>CAVSZL010000001.1:0-376705 GCA_963732435.1 uncultured Bacteroidales bacterium
CAGGCATTTCTTTAAAAACCTTACAGTTAAAATGCTTTATTCAAGGAGTGAATGGGTTCTGCTGACAAAAAAAATCACAGAGTCTGAACACTATGGAGGAGAAAGCCACAAAATTATTGACCTAATAGAATCGGTAAGTCCAAAGGAAAAAGTTATTGAAAATCTTCCGCAGTACTATAAAAAATTATTCAGCGGCAGGTCTAGTATCAGTGAGGATTTCTGGATAAGCAGGCAAAATGATGAAGATATGTTCATAACCGGAATAAACCGGATTAAATCGGGCTACAAAGGAGGTATAATGATTATTGGCGACAGGAACTCGGGAAAAACAGCATTTTGCCGCTATACCGCCAGTAAACTATTCAGGAAGGAGAAAATTTATCACCTTTTCCCGATTTATACAGGATCTGTACAGATTTCGGATTTTATAGCTGAATTAAGCAAATTAACCGGCACTCAGGGAGATTTACATGAAATAATGAATGAACAGGAGCCCGGCAGTGTTTTTATAATACATGATCTTGAGCTCTGGTGGGAACGTTCACTGGATGGTTGTGAGGTCATAAAACTGCTCATGAACCTTATAAAGGAGTACAGTAAAAAAATCGTTTTTATTGTAAATATGAATCCATTCGCTTATAACCTGATAGATAAAATGGTCAGTCTGCAGGAAGTGTTCATTAGTATAATCCATTTAAGCCCATTCGATTCGAAAGACATAGAGAAGATGATAATGAGAAGACACCGTTCCAGCGGTTTAAAGTTTGTCCTGAATAAAAACGAAGAGGAGGAATTATCTGATATCCGAATGGCAAACTTATTCAACAAATATTTTACTTTATCGGAGGGTAATCCGGGAACAGCACTTAAAGCGTGGCTTGTAAACATTGTTAAAGTTTCGGGAAACAACATTATCATGAACTATCCCCATCTTCCCGATACTAAAATCCTTTCGGAACTTGACGATGACTGGAAGACCGTTCTGATCCAGCTGATTCTGCATAAGAGACTTACGTATGCAAATCTCGAAAAGATTTTTCTGCATGACCATACCAGAATTCATGGAATTATCAGCACCTTATTAAGGACAGGTATGATCGAAGAAAGAAATGAAGATCTTTTCATTGTAAATACTTTCCTAGAACCTCACCTGATAAGGATTTTGAAAAGAGAAGAATTGCTGTAGCGCACTTAAGATAACGAATAATACTTTCCTGAGATGAAAATCATTATAGTGATACTCGCTGCTGCCCTGATATTCCTTGTGATAAAGATGATCAGGCTAGGTGTAAAATACCTGTTGAATCGTAATCCCCGGATGAAAATACTCCGAACGATTTTAATCTTCGCTGAGTCACTGGTCTGGCTAATATTTGTATTTCAAGCTACAAACTTCCTATTTCTTGAAGAATTCTTTTACCGATATCTTGTGACCGGACTTATCCTAGTTGTACTGGGCTTGCTTACATGGTTTTTCATCAGGGATATATTTGCCGGATTAATTTTCAAAATTAAGTACAGTCTTAAAACCGGGACTTATATCAATGCCGGAAATTTTAACGGGCAGATTAAATCTCAGATGCTTACTTCAATTCAATTAATAACAAATGAAGGTTTGACTCTTAACGTCCCGTATACAAGGTTGATCAATGAAGTAATAACCGAAAAGGGATTTCGCGGTAAACCAGGGGAGCATATCCTGCAACTACAGGTCGATTTATCTCTGGGCAGGACAAATGCTGAAGAGCTGGTCAGATCTGCATTGTTAAGCACACCCTGGAGCAGCCTAAAGGAGGAACCAATAATCAGATTAGTGAATGAAAACGAGAAAGGATACTTCTTTAAGATTACATTATTCTCGGTAAAAATGAAGCATCTCAGACTTATTGAAATTGCCATGGATAAAGTGCCTTTCCTGCATGTTGTTTTTCAAAAGCAATCATAAAATCGCCGGTTGCATGGTTTTCAATATTTTTATTTCAGATCTTTATAATTATCTGTATGTAAATCTATTTGTGTAGAAGGAATAACGATTTTATTTTCAGTGAATTTACGACTGATGATCTTTCTTATAACGCTCTTTACCTTTTCTATTCTGAATACATTATCGCTGTAGAATAATATCTGAAATTCAAGGGCAGAGTATCCAAACTCCTGTAAGCAGACTTCCAAAGATTCTCTATCTGTCACGTCAGGATGCTCATTAGCACTTTCTTTTAGAATTTTTGAAACCAGTTCGATATCTCTTCCATATGCTACCCACATTAATTATGAAACGGGTTAAAAAATGGACTTATTCACCAGATACTATTTTAAACTCAATTGTTCTGAACGAAATAACTCCTGAGTCCCTGGTGATGTAATTTCACCATCATTCTCCGCTGTAATAAAAATCTGGGTTGGTCTAAAAGATGTAGCGTTTTTAAATCGCGCCTTATTTTTATTGTCGCTAACCAGTCGGCCCATGTTTCTTGTCAGACTATCCTGGGTCAGAAGCCAAACAATGTATTGGCTTCTCGGAGGGTTCAATCGATCGGGATTGGAAAGATACTTTACTGTTAAATCAATCTGATAATTGCCGTTTTTATCCTTTTTTATTTTAACCACACCCTCGGCTGCCGGGGCAATTTTAGAAACGGGAAATTTTACTGTTGTGGTACACGAGATTAAAACCACTGCGAGCGTCATAATTAAAACTTTACTTGCTGTTTTCATGTAAATATTTATTAAGTTCAAACATTTATAAATCAAAAAACTATACGAGAATTTAATAATTTGTCAACATTAATTTAGATTTTACTTTATACTAATGAACTAAAGCTTGTTCAGCATGAAATTCATCCGACATATAGCTCAGAATTAATGTACCCAGCCTTTTATCGTAACCCATCACGGGAGAAGCCACAATAAGGGTTTTTCCGTCCTCAGCAGGGCGTACTATGGTTGAGTCGGTCGTTAGAATGTCAGTATTAAACATAGTTCCAGCCGGTTGTCCTTCCAGCCTTTTGTTTGTTGAGATAAGAATTGTACCGAAAGGCTCTATTAAATGTATAAACTGAAAATTCTTCTCCTTCACCAGGTCGGTTGTGAAAATATTGACCTGTTCAATATTCCCGCGCAGCATTTCCGAACGAATACTCCATACTAATGGTTTACATAACAAGGTAAGTAATTCATAATTTTTTTCCTGTAACCTTATGGTTGCCATTTCAATAACCTCCTCTTTTTGTTTATTGCCCTCTGAATCTTTCCAGACATAAACAACAAATACAGCAGCTAATCCGATCAAAGTTGTTGAAATTAGAGCATACTTTTTAATAAATCTTATGAAAGCAAGAAATTTGTTTCCAATTGTCTTCTCTCCCTTCTTTTCAGACCCATCGTTTGAGCCAATTATTTCATTATTTCTTTGCATAATATAAAATTTCACAAATTTTCTGTTAGCAAATATTTATGACGGAAAACTATTTTAAACTAATCTTAAAACAACTTTTCTGTGAATTATTAAGTAAAGTTAAATGAAAATTTAAATCCAAAAGATAAGTAAATGGAACTTATCCATTTTGAGCAAGCAATAAACCGTTTTGAATCATATATTTTAAAACATAATATTAACTTATGGTTTAGTTTCCTTTTAAGTAATCGCTTGGTAAACTACCATATTTTTCCTTAAACCTTTTACTGAAAATACTGCAGCTGGTATAGCCAACATTATAAGAAATCTCTTTGATATTCAACTCCCCATCTTCTAGCAGAGATTTTGCCCTTATTAGCCGTTCGTTTCTAAGTATTTCGCCAAAAGTTTTACCGAAAAGTTTTTTAAGTCCGTTTTGTAATTTCGTTTCGTTTGTTCCAACGATGCGTGCAAGTTTTGTTAAAGTGATATTTTCTCCGAGATTTTCATCAATGTAGTTCTTCGCTTCTCTGATTATTTTTAAATCAGCAGCCTTTATTATATTTTTGTCAAAACCATATAACTGCTCATCTTTGTAATGCTTTGTTTGTATCCATAACAATTCCAAGGCTTTGGATTCAACATAAAACCTTTTTACTAAACCTTCGGTCGGTATATTTTTTAATTCAGTAAGTGTTTCCGACACACTAAATGAATAAAAATTCTGGTACAGAAAATACTCTTTAGTCATCCTATTGATGTAAATATTTGCCAAATCTGAGGGAATATTTAAAAACTCAGGGTCAATGTTCCTGATATACTTTTGGGTATCAATCTGAAGAATTAAAATCTCCAGGCTTTTTTGCGCAGGAAAAATAATTTCCTGTGTAAACTGGTTATCTCTTCTGGCAACTATTGAAGATGTATGTGTAGTAAGGCTATATCTGAAACTTGATGAAATAGAGTGTACCATATATCCATTTGACATAAAAAAACAACGTAAAACATTCATGTTTTTCTCCTGAAATCCAAAACTGAGTAACCGGAACACATCACCATGAATTATTATTAAAGAAAAGCCATTACCAAAATCGAATCCGGACATTTCAGCACATCCTAGCCTTCGGGGAAACTTGACACTATATTCAAATCCCTTATAAGTTTGTTTATTATTAAAAGATTCGTTCAATCTCATAAAGATATCCTTCAGATTTAATGATACAAACAATATCTTCATTAGCGATCTATTTATTTAAATATTTTAAAATAATAGGACTTAACCTGAGCTTCTTAAAATCATTCCATGGAAGAACGTGCATAAATGCCTGATTGCTATTTTAATATCTCCGCTCCTGTAATATTAAGGGTGGTGTACTAAGCATTTCTATCATTTCAAATGAAAAATTTTTGGTGGTCAGGGCTTAAGTCCTAAAGTTACAGAATCTTTTTACATTTTAATCCCTAGTTGGAAAAAAGAAGCCGTTTGGCGTCAGGCAAATATTTTCTTAAGCGTCGGAAATTATTGTGTTACTGATGTAATCATTATTCTTGATAGCGAGATGAAAGAACCGATCAGCACCTTAGTAAATACGGAGATAGGTTGCACTGATGTCTGGTAGCTGAGCGGTCTGGGACAGGAATATGTAAAATATGGTGCATTTTTTACCTCCTGTTGATTATGTAGAATCTTATAAAAAATGACCATTATCATTCATGTTTTAGCCATAATTTTGTTTCAGATGTTATGGTCATTTTTGAGATGCAAATCAAGCTGAGAAAATGGAATAGTTATTCCATTTTCAATGAATTTATGATTAATAGTTTTTCGAATATCACTTTTAATTTTTTCAATTCTGAAAACATTATCGCTAAAGAATAATATCTGAAATTCGAGAGCCGAACTTCCAAAATCTAATAACCTGACTTCAAGTGAATCTCTGTCTGTAACTTCAGGATGTTCAATTGCACTTTCTTTTAATAATCGAGTAACCAGATCAACATCACTTCCATAGGCTACCCCAATATTGATCTTAAAACGGGTCTTTTTTGACTGGTGACTCCAATTGATAACCTTGTTGGTGGTTATTAATGAGTTAGGGATAATAACAATAATATCATCTCTGTTTAATCCCTTGGATGTACGGAGTCCTATTTTATGAATAATCACTACATCTCCGTCTATCTGAAGTACATCACCGATTTTTGTAGATCCTTCGATAAGAAGGATGATTCCAGAAACAAAATCATTGAATGTCTGTTGAAGTCCAAGTCCAACACCAACAAGAAGTGCAGCGGAACCGGCCAGTAAAACTGTAAGGTTTATACCCAGTGTAGCCAGGATTATACTTAATGAAATTATCCAGAGAACATATCTGATTATCTGGTATAAAGAATAAGCGTTACTGTGATCAAATTTTCTTGATTTTCGTTTCCTGAACAGGGCTTTTCTGACCAGCAGGATTATTAATTTGGTAACGAAGAAAATCACCAGTATAGTCAGCACGGAATATATCTTTATTTCATGTTGCCCCATCCGGACAATTATATAGTCCAATATCTCTTCTAAGTGTTCAACCATGTTATTAACTTATATGATTATTATTATACTCTTCATAAAATCCCCTGAAGAAATTTTTAGCATTGATACCAAGAAACCTGTTCCTGTATCCTCCTTCCTGGATAAACAATACAGGTATCTTTAATCCGGCCAGTATCTTCCCGTTAAGGTAGAAATCCCTTGGTGACAATATCCATGTTCCTGTTGGATCTCCCTTTGCTGTGTCGAGGCCCAGTGCAACAATCAGAAATTCCGGTCTGAATTTTCTGATAATACGCAATGTTTTTTTCAGTATCTCCCGGTATTCAATTCCGTTGATCACCTCTTTAAGTGGAAAGTTAAAATTATAGCCCAATCCGTCATTTTTGCCTTTTTCTTCCCTGAAACCCGAAAAATAAGGATAAGCGAATGAAGGATGTCCGTGGATGGAAATTGTAAGCACATCGCGTCTTTCGTAGAAAATCTGCTGCTGTCCATTACCGTGATGATAATCCAGATCAAGTATTGCCACATTACCATATTTACCCAGGTAATTGGCCGCAATGGCAGCATTGTTGAAATAACAAAAACCTCCGAAAACAAATCGTTCTGCGTGATGCCCCGGAGGCCGGGTCAGTACATATGCAATCCTGTTCCCTTCAAGAATGGAATCAGCAGCTGTCAAAGTACAATTAACACCCCATCTTGCCGCCTGATATGCATTTAAATTCAATGGTGTGAAAGTGTCAATACAATAGTAACCAGCCCTGACAGATAGCATCTTTGGTGGCTTAGCTGCATTCCTGATAGGAAAAACATAAGGATAAACGGATTTCCCCGGTTCTAATCCAGTACAGACAGTTTTGAAGTATTTTACATACTCATGGTCGTGTACGTCATAAATAAGCTTATCCGGATACTCATTTACCTTTCCTTCAGATATTATTCCCAGTTTTGAGATTTCCCTGAAGATAGTTTTCACCCGGACAGGGGACTCAACATATCCGACTTCTTTAACATGATGGATATGATGTCTGCCGTTTACAAACAGGCGGATCCTGTTATCACCTTTTTTTATTTGCCTTATGCTTTCTTCCTCATCGGTTTTGACATACCGGGGAGCTCTTAACTTAACCGGATCATCCTTAATGCTGTCAACAACCCTCTTAATATATTCCGGGGGACAATAGAGAGAATATTTGCGTTTCAGTATTGCCCGTATTATTCTTTTCAGTTCTCCTGCTCTCAGGGATCTTCCGGATCCCAGATCGTCATAGACCAGGTAAGGAGGACAATCATTTTCCGGTTTTACAGGTGTTTCATATTTTGTGTTGATAATCGGAAATGCTCCGAATCTCTCATAGAAAGCAAGCCTTTTCATGTTCTGGTCAATGATGGAAGTGTCGCGGCATAACATGGGATCATCGGGCAGGCATTCAAAGAATAATCCTAGTGTTCCCAGAGAAGCTGCTTCCTCCCGTATCCTTTCATAAATTGCCCCCCCCACGCCTGAAGTAGGTTTGCCGGGAGTGACTGCAATCAGGTCGAGATAACAGAATTTAAGATCGGACATATAAAGAAGAATGGCGAAACCTCTTATGTTACCACTGAAATCATCAGCTACAACCAGGGATGTCTGGTATTTTTTTTTAACCTGGTTGACCATCTGTTGTGAAATATTTTCTATTTCATTTGCTTGGAGTGCAGGGAACTGCAGCCTGATGATTTCTTTTATACGCTCAACTGATTTTATATTCCCTTCAAGGAAAGGATTTGTTATTTTACGTATCCTGAACATCTGTTTTATTTTATTTGCGTTTACAATTATTTTACATTATACCTGCTTTTCAGATATTCTTTTTCAAGTTCCTTATAAATCAGTGCAGGATTGGTAAGCGGCATATCTTTAGTAAATAATTCATATCCTAATGCTTCAGTCTTTTTTCTTGTTTCATATACAGGTAACTTAGACCTGTTAGTTGTCCGGATATGATTGCCTTTTTCATCCACAATAATTATTCTCGGAAGAAAAACCCCTTTTCTCCCTATGAATGCATCCATTATTTTTACCGCCTCAGAAAATTCTTTCTCTGTTGCCCTGCCAAGCGATTCATATTTATTTATCTCTTTATGGTCCCATGTATAAACTACAGCATGACTCTCAGAAATCTTATTCTCAATTCCGCTATTAAGATTAAGTGTATCATGACCTGACGGCATCAGCAGAACCTTGCCACCCCCACCTTCAACGTTTGATGCATAACGTGGGACCGTAATCCCTGAAATCCAACCCTGAAGATTTTTTATAAATATTTTCCCTACCTGGACGGGGGTAATGAAATGGACAATTCCTTTTTCTTTATGGCATTGTAATAAATAATAGGGATGCACACCTATCCAGAACATTCTTCTGAAAGTCTCTGCCAGTGTACTGAAATTGTCATTGACATGGTTTAATAGAACAGTTTGGTTTCTCACAGTAAATCCAAAATCCCTGATTTTTTTTATTGCTCTGAACAGATCAAAGGTTATTTCATGAAAATGATTTATATGAGTCATAAAATAAACATATTTTTCCAATCCCTTATTGAATTTGTTTGCCGATACTTTGATCAGATCCAGAAGTTCCTCTGTTATAGCCATAGGCAATACAACCGGTACTCTTGTAGCTATTCTGATAGCCCTTACATTATCAATTTTACTCAATTCCTCAAGAACATACTTTAATGTTTTTTTACTTATCATTAAGGCATCACCACCGGTTACAAGAACTTCATTTATGTTTCTGTTAAAACCAATGTAAAACAGGCCTCTATTGATCTCTTTCATACTTACATTCATAGTGCTATCCAAAGATTTTGATCTCTGACAATGCACGCAATATGAGGCACAACTTGTGTTTTCTGCAACAAACAATGCCACCCTGTTGGGATATCGCTGATAGGCAGCTCCAAAACTTCTTGAACCCTCCTTCATCGCAGCTTCTGTTCCGGCATCGGGGAATAGGACGCTTGCCGGAGTTGGTACAGATTGCCAGAATACTGGATCAATTCTTTTTTTGGATCTTTGCGAAAATAATATTGGATTAAATGGGTCCTCCTGGATGAGAGAAGCGTAATACGGAGTGATTCGCATAGGTTCTTTTCCCTCTCTTTTTAAGGTTTCAACAGTTCTACTGATCTCTGCTTCCTGATGATTGTTTATTTTAATTACCTTTTTGAGCTGATCTATCGTACGTATTGAATTTGTTTTTTGCCAGAGCGGATCGTTCCATTGTTCTGATGTTATATGTTTCCATAATTCAATCGAGTTGAAATCCCTGGGTTGATAGAGTATTTCGTTTTCAATCATAATCAGAATCTTATAAATTAGTTTATGACTTATTTTTTAAGAATTTCAGAATGACCGTCTTCTGATTATTTTTTTTGTTTTTTGTCTACGGATCACCTTTTGCAAGGTTTTGACTGCATCCAAAACAGATTCCTCATAGCTTTCACTATTCTTTTTTACAAAATGATTTTGACCGGCAACCGAGAGTTCTATTTCACAGAATTGATTTTTTGGATTTCCTGATGCACCTTCAAACAGAGTAACATCTGCTCTGATAATTGATTTATCCTGCTCAAATAGCTTTTGGACTTTTTCTTCTACAAACTCCTCGAGTTGTACACTAGCTTTAAATTGAACTGATTGCAATACTATTTTATTCATATTTTCTGGTTTTATCAAATTAATTATTCATTACATTTCCAATTCACACCTGAATAAATAAGTTAAAAGTCAACTTTACCTCCCTTTCCTTTTTTCAGTACCGGATAAATTAATAGATCTGCCCCACTGCTCCGCTAGTCTGAAAACAGGAACTGCTTCAGTCTGGTCGTTTGATGGTTTGATACTCAAAACCGGAACCTGTGCATGGTTAATAACCTGTTGTCCAAATGGTCCTATAAAATATGATTTCCACTCAGGGTCGATATTTGCTGTTAAGATTATTAAATCAATATTGAGTTCCCTGGTCGTTTTAGAAACTTCTGCGGGAAAGTCTTCTCCGGGACAATAGGCGGTTTGAAATTTGACATTATCATCATTGAGCTGGCGTTTAAGGTTCTTTATTAATAACATAAGATCTTTAGTATTTCTGGCATTTTTCATATCAGTAAGGCCAAGAAGAAAAAGTTCTGAATTATTTTTTTCTATTATGGGTCTGGCATAGAAATATTTATCTAATGCACCTGGGATAAGTCTTATTGGAAAAAGTACCTTTTTAAATTCTTTCTTATTCCAATTACCTGGGACAGTTAATACGGGGCATGGTGCACTTTTTACTACCCTGTATGCCTCTGAACCCATAAATAAACCCCTTAAGCCTGATGTACCATGTGTACCAATGACTATCAAACTGATATTTTCTTCGTAGGCTAACCTGCAAATTCTCTCGAAGGGCTGACCATTTAATACTTTGCTATCCACCTTTATTCCGGCTTTCTTAGTTACACTTTCTGAGAATTCCTTTAACCTGATTTCGATCATTAAGTTTATGTCAGGCATCAACTGTATTTCCGGAAGGAATACTTCTGTAGGTTGTAAGTTTGCGAACCTGTCAACTACATGTAATAAAACAATGTCTGCTTTTTGTCTTTCCGCAATGGCAATTCCAACAGCCAAAGCATTTTCCGATGATTCTGAGAAGTCAGTCGGTATCAGAATGGATTTAATTTGTGATTTCATTGTAAAACTATTTAATATTTAACTTAGTTGATTGAAAACATGAATTTCTGAAGTTTTGTGGTGTCATTCCTGCTTCTTTCTTAAAATATCTTCCGAAATAGGAGTTGTCTTTGAAGCCTAATTTATAAGCGACCTCTGAAATACTAAACCTGGAATGCATCAGCATTCGTTTTGCCTCTAGAATTATTCGTTCATCTATTATTTCACTTGCGGTCTTTAAAAAGAATTCCTGGCAAAGAGCATTTAAATAATTTGGTGTAATATTCAATTCCCGGGCATAGTCTTTTGCAGATCGTAATGTTACAAAACGACTATTAACAAGTTTGCGAAATTCATTTAGCAGTTGTTTTTTTCTTTGTGAGTCAAATACCTTGTCGGAGAACATAGAATTTCTCCTGTACATCAACATCATTATTTTCAATTCAAGGCAAATAATTTCTCTGGAGTTTGTCTTCGCTGATAAATATTCATATAACAGAGTATTAAGCACTAATCTCCATTCATTTTTATCATGTTGATGTATCCTGATAAATGGAGGAATATTTCCAATCAGAGTCTGATCGCTTTTTAATTTTGGGTTGCCTGTATAAATATGATTATAAAAAATATCAGTGAATTGTACCAGATATCCTTTTAAATTATTAGTCTTGTTTAAGTTCCATACTTTGTATTTTTCAATAAAGAATATCTTGTTTTCCAGTGCACTAAACTCATCAAAGTCAATCTGAATAACACCGTTACCTCCGGTTATATACACAAAGGAGTTCCATTTGCCTTGTATAGATCCCTCTATTTTTGCCGGATCTAAATCTTTAAGATCCATCATTATGAAACCTTGCAGAAGTTTTTCCAGCTCTTTATCAGATTTATTATCAGTCATATAATAATAATTGCATTTCACGATAAATTTAATTAAATAATTTCATTAAGACGTGTTAAAATCTCTCCGGATAATGGTATAATTCAACTTTTAATTGACTATATATTGAAATTAGAGATTTTTATTGCAGTCAATTTGGCCACCTTATAATTATGATATGTAAATAGATATCAACGATGGAAACATTGGGTAAAGTGACTTTTACACAAAACCTTTGGCTAAAATCATGAAAATAATAGCATGAAGGTTGAAGCGGATTTATCAGAAGGGAAAATTAATAACCTTCAGAAATAGAATTCATTTTGCATTATTATATGATGCTCATTTTCCTGACTGCTCTTTAAGTCTGGAAGTTTTGTTTAATTTACCCCAGCTTTCAATAAGTTTAAATGATGAAACCGGTGCAGATTACTTGTATGCTGGTTTTATGCTTAAAACAGGCATTCGGGAACGATGGATTACTTTTTGTACGAACGGACCTATAAAAAATGATTTTAAATCGTTTTCGAAATTTGCTGTAAGGATTAATAAATCAATACCGGCATCTTTCGCCTCCTTAAGAACTATATCTGGAAAATCTTTGTAGGGACAATAACCGGTTTGAAACCTGACCTTGTCTTTTCGCAATTGAATTTTAAGTCTCCCAATTGTTGAAGCGAGCACTTCATTATCTCCCTTGCTTTTCATTTCAGAAAGCCCAAGGATAAATAATTCAGAATCATTTTTTTCAATTATTGGCCTAGCATAAAAGTACTTTTTAATAGCCTTTGGAATAAGCCTGATGGGGAATAATACCTTCTCAAAATCAGTTTTTTCCCAATCCCCGGGTATAGTAAGAACAGGACATGGAGCATTTTTTACAACACTATAAGCCTCAGAACCTATAAAAAATTCCCTCAGGCCTGATATACCATGAGTTCCCATTACTATCAGGTCAATATTTTCTGTATAAGCAACCCAGCAAATTCTTTCTGAGGGATGCCCTGCTAATACTTTACAAGTAACTTTAATGTTTGAATCGATAAAGAACTGATCAGAAAATTTTCTAATTCTTTCCTCAAGCATTAACATTATATCAGGAGTTAGCCAATCACCAGGCATGTATACTTCAGTAGGCGGTAAATATGCAAATCGATCCAAAACATGAACGAGTTTAATCTCAGCATTTTGTCGCTTTGCAATGGAAATGCCAACTTTTAAAGCATTTTCAGATAGTTCCGAAAAATCAGTTGGTATCAAAATTGATTTAATTTGTGACTTCATCTCAATAAATTTTAAAGTTAGAGTTATTAAATAATTAAAAGATACACATAAATTCCGGTATGTCCCACATAGTTTTTAAAGATATCTTAACTACCCTGTATGTTATACTATAAATTTACGTATTACTTTATGATCAGGCATGACACTATTTAACCAAGTTATGGTACAATTTAGATATTTAGTGAAAAAGCTGTTAATTTCTCTTACTTTATTCAGGACCGGTAAGCTCAAAAGTTTCTTTAGAAAGCAAAAATGGTATTAAAACAAATTGATAAAATTCCTAAACTTTTCAGTTTTCAGTTTTAATCGAAATAATTGATTTCAGGTTATCTGTTAGTTTTACAATCTTACGAGTCATTCTTTGCTTTATTGTCAGCTTTTCAGTAAGGATGAATTCGTTTAATATTTCTGAAAACTTGCTTGCCCGGAGATATCCAAATGACTTATGTGGATTACGAGTCCAGTTATTTATATAATTATTAATCACAAGAAAATCAACAGGTTTAACCCCAAATACATTTTCTAAGAAGTAATCGGATAGTTTATAGTTAAACGCAACTTTATCAAGAATATCAGAAAAGGTATACCAGTTTTTAAATATACCTGGTGGTGTGGTAACCTGATTATTTATAGTACCACCTGATTTCTGTTCAGCAGCTATTTTACTTCTTTTATTTAGAAAGGAAGTGTCAGAATTTTTCGAATACTCCCAGTCCAAATAAGGCAAAGTCGTACTTAACAGGATCCTGCTTATCCAATGAGCGTAGATATGTGTCAAGTTCGATGACCGCCTTTGAGTCATTTTGTTTACGCTTTAACAGCCCTAGTTTTCTTGCTATATTGCCGGAATGAACATCAAGCGGGCACGATAAAACCGATGGAGAAACAGAATTCCATAATCCAAAATCAACCCCTCTGTTGTCCTTTCTTACCATCCACCTTAAAAACATGTTTAGTTTCTTTGCCGCCGAACCTTTAAAAGGATCTGAAACATGCCTTTCAGTTCTTTTTTCGTGTGGAAGCTCAAAGAATATTCTGTGCAGTTCGTGAATCGCAGGCTGAAGGGAACCTGATGTTTTATGAGTCTCAAATATTTTCTCAAGACCTCCTTTATTTCTGTATATATACCTGAGAGCCTGAAGAAAATAAGCAAGATCTACCGAGTTGAATGTCCTGTGTACAAACCGAATGGCCTGATCGAGTTCGCAATCGCTCGAGCTCACTATGAATTCATACGGAGAATCCTCGAGGATTTCCATCATTCTGGCCGAGCTTTTCAGTATCATCTTACGGTTCCCCCAGGCAATTGTCGAAGCAAGGAACCCGGAAATTTCTATATCTTCTTTTTTCGAAAATCTGTGCGGGATGCTGATAGGATCAGATTCAATGAATGCAGGTCTGTTATACAGATCTACCTTTTCATCAAGAAACTCTTTAAGCTCTGCCTTTGTTAATTTCATTTCCGGTTATGTAAAGCTCCCAAAATTAAGAAAATTGGCAAAATAATCATCGCTATGAGCTTAAAGCAGGTGTTTTAGTATTCTGGAGCTTTTGTTTAACATCTTTTAACTTAAAGGAGGAAATACATGGTGCAATAAATTGCCTGTAAGTATTCAATTTATTATAGTTTTGCAAGTTGAATGAATAAAATGATGATATAATTTGTCAATAATATCAGACATTAATTAAAACCCGGACCAGATTATCGCATGAAGCTAAAAATCGCAATAATATCGATGCTTGCTGTATGGACAGGTATTGCACAAAATTTAAATGGACAGGAAGCAGTTAGTATTAAACGTATTACATCAACGGTTGAATTTGACGGGGTCCCTGAAGAATCTGCCTGGTCTGAACTGCAAATGTTCCCAATGAAAATGCACAGACCAAATTCCGGAAATGAGCCTTCTGAACTCAGTGACATCAGGATTGGTTATGATGATCAGTACCTATGGGTCGGAGCAAGCCTGTATATGAAGGATGCAACTAAGATATTTGATGCTACAAAAAAACGGGATGACCGGCTATTTAGTTTCGATGCAATCGGTATTTTGCTCGATACATATAATGACAATGAAAACGGACTGGCATTTTTTACTACTCCTTCCGGACTGAGGACAGATTATTCAATATCGAATGATGCGGCCGGCGGCGGCGGTCCAATGGGAAGTATGATGAACTTCAACTGGAACACATTCTGGGATGTTAAGACAACAAGGGACGAAAAGGGCTGGTATGCAGAGATGAGAATTCCTTTTTCAAGCCTTAAGTTCAAACCCGAAGGTGATACTGCAACAATGGGAATTATAGTCACCAGGAATATAAGTGCAAATAATGAGACTGACAGTTACCCGGATATTGATCCCAAATTTGGGTTTCTTGCCACGTTAAAGCCTTCACAGGCTCAGACAATAACAATAGCAGATGCCAAACCATCAAAACCTGTTTATATTACTCCGTATGTTATCGGGGGGATGGGCCAGGAATGGGTGATGAACGAATCGGAAACAGGTTATAATAGAAATGATGATCCGGAACTGAATGTGGGGCTTGATGTAAAATACAATATCAATAGCAATCTTACTCTTGATCTTACTGCCAACACCGATTTTGCCCAGGTGGAAGACGACGACCAGCAGGTGAACCTGACAAGGTATTCTCTCTTCTTTCCTGAAAAAAGGGTTTTCTTCCAGGAAAGATCAAGCCTTTTTGATTTTAGCCTCGGCGGAAGGGCTGATAACCTTTTTTACAGCAGAAATATCGGCATCGCCGACGGTGAGCCGATCCGGATATATGGAGGTGCAAGGATGACCGGAAGGGTAGGTAAGTGGGACCTTGGATTCCTTGATATGCAGACAGCAGGAAAGGATACGATCCCGAGCGAGAACTTCGGAGTGCTCAGAATGAGACGGCAGGTAATTAATCCTAACACATATGTGGGAGGTATAATTACATCAAGGATCGGTGACGACGGGCATCAGAATATTGCATATGGTATCGACTGGATTTACAGGGTATTCGGCGATGATTACATGAATCTGAAGTGGGCTCAGGCGTACGATAGTGAGGCCGGAACCACACTCAATTCACTGGATCCCTCATTCATGCTGGCAGACTGGGAGCGCAGGACAGAGGAAGGAATAGCTTATAAAGTCAATTATACATACCTGGGTAATAGCTTTGATCCTGGTAGCGGATTTATAAGGAGAGCCGGTGTGCAGGGACTCCAGGGAAATCTTTCGTATGGCTGGCTCCCGGGCAATGAATCGAAATTGTTCAGTTATAATGTTGTTGTTCGCGGTGAGAGGTATACCAGAATTGATGATAACGGACTGGAATCGCAGCAGATATCCCCTGGTTTTGAGTTAACTACCAAGAATAGAGTACGTTCCGAAGTTAACTTGAATTTCATGAAGGAAGGGGTGATTGAGGATTTCAGTGTTACAGATAGCATAACAATTCCTGCCGGGATTTACTCATTCTACAATTCTGATATCAGATTCAGCACATCCGACGCCAGGTTGCTTTCAATAAGGTCAAATCTCAACTTTGGCCAGTTTTACGATGGCTACAGATACGGTATACAGGCAGAACCCAACCTGAATGTTTCTTCAAGCTTCAGAATGTCATTATCATACCAGTTTAACGCACTGAGGTTTCCTGACCGGACAGAAGACAACTCGGCTGATCTGCATCTCGTGAACGTGAAAGCTATATACATGTTCAGCACAAAGCTTTCAGCATCTGTAATGATGCAGTACGCCAATACAGAGGAGGAGCTTGTTACAAATTTCAGGCTCAGATATAATCCGCGTGAAGGGAACGATTTCTATATTGTTTATAATAGCGGAAGAAACACCTACCGCGATCTGGATGATCCCAGACTGCCTCTGTACAACAGCAGGGCGCTTCTGCTGAAGTACACTTATACCTTTATTCTATAGTTCAGGTTTTATTTGATCTCCCGTGGCAATAGAGCAGGAATGTTTGGATTAATAGTGAATGAAAAATGCTTTTATGTCGAATAATTACTTCAGCTTTAAACAATTCACTATTAAGCAGGAAAAGGCAACATTCAAGGTAGGTACTGATGCTGTTCTTCTTGGTGCCTCAGCCAATATTTCGGGAGTGAAAAGAATCCTTGATATTGGTACCGGTACGGGCCTGCTTGCAATTATTCTTGCACAAAGATGTGATGCGGAGATTGTTGCTATTGAACCTGACCCTGAATCGTATCATGAAGCCTGCAATAATGTAAAACATTGCAAATGGAGCAATCGTATTAAGGTTGAAAATACAACTCTTCAGGAATATGATTCCCTCAACACAAGATTTGATTTGATTATCAGCAATCCGCCATTTTTTACTGATTCTCTGAAAAATCCTGATCCCAGGAAGTCATATGCCAGGCACACCGATTCATTAACTTCAGCGGATATTTTAAATTGTGTTTCAACTCTTCTGGCTGATGATGGTCTTCTGCAATTAATACTGCCATATGTAGAGGGAAATATATTTATTGCTGAAGCAAATACATATGGATTATTTTGCAATAATATATTAAAAATAAGACCATTACCTTCAGCAGAGATCAGGAGGCTTATATTAACATTTAGCAGGCACAGGATTAAGACCATCGAAAAATTCCTGACAATCGAACACGGACCAAGACATGATTTTACGGAAGATTATAAAAATCTTACAAAAGAATTTTACCTGAAGTTTTGATCCGCAGATGGCTGTTTTCAGACTTATGAGGTTTTCAAGTTTTAGTGCTATCTTGATCTTCAAGTAATTGAAATTGAATGATATACAGATTTAGTTTTTTACCGCACTAACCCCAATTTTAGTCCTATGTATATGAGAAGAAAGAGCCTGTACCCAACCCCTTCTATTTATATCTTAACCCTTCCCCTGCCCCTTCCCTTTAGCAAAAAGGGCAGGGGGCATCCTGCATATTATCAGCTCTTTGTCACTTTAGTTCATTTATAATAATAAAAGTATCAGATATCAAATAACATACAATACTATTTGGAGCTAAAAGTATATACTGTAGTTTTAATCTATTTATAATCAGCTGATTTACCCCTTCCCTTTTTCTTTAAAGGGAAGGGGCAGGGGATGGGTTTCGTAAATTCATATACATAGTGGCGGTATCCTCTAATGCACTAATCGTCAGAAGTCAGGAGACCATCGAAAAATTCCTGACAATCGAACACGGACCGAGACATGATTTTACGGAAGACTATAAATATCTGACAAAAGAATTTTACCTGAAGTTTTGATCCGCAGATGGCTTTTTTCAGTATGTGAATCTTTTTATTTCTCCTCTGATTGTAATCTTAGGATGAACAATAATTGCCCTGTATTCATATTCCGTCCCCTTATCCAGGTTGTTTAAAAGGATTCTGAATTCACCTTTATTATCCAGGTTCAGAGATTCTGTTTTAATCCATTCTGTATTGTTTATATTATCTGAAAAGCCACCGTAGATATGATATTCGAATGTGCCTTTCAGATTTTCTCTATCTTTAATATTTGTGCCCTTCCCTGAGATAGTTACACCCTTTTCAGTAACTACCGAATTGATGGTTTCAACAAGAGGAGGGTCAAGGGCTGGTTCAATATTCTCAAGTTTTACAGTAATTGGATTTGGCCATGCATAGTTTGAATAAATCCGCTGGGCGCGAACTACTGAAATATGTAATCCGTCTTCTTTCTGGGTAAAGTATGATTTTGCATCCACACTGTTCTGATATTCTACCACAAGGTCATTTTGCCCTAAAACACTGATTTTTGTACCCGGTGTTGATTTAACAGAATGAAGAATAAAATCTTTACGTTCACCATGTTTCCAGGCCGATTGTGGAACGATGACTGCATATAAGGTTTTTTTATCCTTTGAAGAAGTAAACCAGACATTATCCTCTTTCGGGATTATCCATGGACGCACATTTTCAATTGCCTCGTGATTAATAAAATGCCAGGCCGATATTTCAAGCAGGCGTGATTCCTGTTCAACCGGGACATATCCTTCCGGATGAGGACCGATATTGAGCAGCAAATTTCCACCTTTTGATCTGGTTTCAACAAGTAACTCAATTAATCTCCCTCCTGATTTTAAGATGTCATTTGTCGGTTTATATGTCCACTCAGTACCCATTGTTATGCATGATTCCCACAGCATATCGAGAGGTGTGCCAGGTATATGCTGCTCAGGCGTGTTAATTGCTCCACGGGTAATAATGAGATCAGGTTGTAATTTCCAGGCCTCCTCTTTGCATGGTTCCTTTGGTTCTCCGTCAATAAACAATATGTCAATTTTACCATAATCGGAAAACAGTTCACGGGTCTGTTTCCTGATTAGATCATCATAAGCCGACCGGGTTTTCTCATCAAGGATTACGTCTCCACGTTTTACTACAGCTTTGTGGTCATACAGAAATTTAAAGTCTTCAGGTGAAAAATAAAAGCCTATGGCTAATCCTGCTTTTCTCATTCCTTCAACAAACAACTTAAGAAAATCTTTTCCGTAGGGAGTGTTTGTAATCTTGAAATCAGTTGTTTTAGTATCCCACATACAAAAACCCGAATGATGCTTTGTTGTAAAAACAACATACTTCATCCCGGCAAGCTTTGCCATGATACCGATCTTATATGGGTCAAATTTTTCAGGATTGAAAGTGTCAGGCAAGTCATATATAAACCTCTGCATATAATCGTCAGATGCTCCGACCATTGAATGACTCGGAACAATTCCCAGCTGAGTGTCGAAACTGAAATGAATGAACATGCCAAACCCAAGGTCCCTTAACCACTCTTCACGTGCGGGTTTATTCTGATTACCTGTATATCGGTTATCATATTCCTCTTTCTGGGCAAATGAACAAAGCCATAATGCACTTAAAATGACTGTAATAATAAATTTTGTCTTCATAAACATGACAGTTTAATCATTTAATTCAAAGGTAATTTAATTTCAGGAATGCCTGAGGGGACTTAACTCAATGTTTGATCATTTCGCTTAATGGTAATCCATATTCCTCTTTCATTTCAATCCCCAGATTTCTGAGTTCACTTAAAACCGGGATATAAATCTGAGGTACCACAGGTCGGCACACACCTTT
Organism: uncultured Bacteroidales bacterium; assembly: GCA_963732435.1. Lineage (GTDB taxonomy): Bacteria > Bacteroidota > Bacteroidia > Bacteroidales > VadinHA17 > LD21. The sequence continues at coordinate 19,929 of CAVSZL010000001.1, forward strand.
TAGTTTTATCTTATTATCAAGGATCATTTTTACTGCAATTGCAGCAGGCAATGCAACGGTCCTGGCGATTGAGGTGTTTGTTGCCGGAGACCCGAAATCAATCATTGAAGATTTAATAACCTCTTTTTTCCCGTCAGGCCACGTGACAAGGAAAATGTGCTGAAGGATCACCATATCACGCTCATTGTCTTTCAGCATCATCAGTTGTATCATTCTGTCGGATGTTATCTCAAAGGGTGTAGTTTTCTGATAATGAAGATTTTCATTACTGAAAAATCCAAGATATTCAAGAGCCGATATCACGGTTGAGTTCTCTTTTAATGAAAGTTTATATGCTATATTTTTCTTAATGCTATCAACCGGAACTCCGCCTCTTTCTGCCATGAATTCTGAATATGTCATGCCTGTATAATCCGTTACAGAATCATCGAGCATTTTAAGACTATTCATTGCATCAAGGGCTTCAGCCCAGCCTATATACCTGAATGTTCCCCTGTAAACTGTTATAGCTTCAGGAATACCATAAATGGCTGAATAGCTCAGAGAATCCCTGTTAGGATATACTTCCAGTCCGGGAATTCCCGGAAATGAACAGGGAAACCTGTCCTTAAAAAGATCAGACGGTTCAATATAAACCTTCTTCCCTTTTTTCAGATATAATGCACTGTTACGACTGGCGAGAACTACCCCCTTCGGGCTCCATGAAAACTTATACCTGAAAGGATTGTCAGCAGCCTCAGGAGCAGGCAGAGCACCGCAGATTGAATAAAACTCCTCAACGGCACCTCCTTTATTGTGAATATGATCAATGATACTCATTGCAGACATGTGATCGATGCCAGGGTCGAGACCTATTTCATTAAGAAAAAGAATGCCGGCATCTTTTGCTGCCTGATCAAGAAGTTCCATTTCTTTCTGAACGTACGATGTTGTAACAAGGTGTTTTTCCTGCTTCAGGCATATTCTTGCTACATCGGTGTGGTATTTATATGGTAAAAGACTGACAGTAATATCATGGCCTGCAACAAGCCTTTCAAGAGTCGCCGGATCATCCATAGACCAATCGATTGCTGATCCGTTCGGTTTGCCGCTAATCATCTCATCTGCCCGCTCTTTCATCGGGGATGCAATCTTAACTGCAAATCCGTTGGAAAGCAGATATTCAACCATTGGCTTAACAACCAACCCGGCTCCCAGAATCAATACCTTCTTCATGCACTTATTTTTACTCCCAAGTTAGATATTCTCTTTAAAATAATCTAAAAGACTTTTATTAATATCACAGGGAGTGTATCTTTGTTAACTACCGGTTGATTAAAAACTAAGCAAAATAGAACTTTAATTAATGTCTGAACTCCACAAGTATGTAGAAACACCGCTGATGAAGCAGTATTATAACATCAAGACGAAGCATCCTGATGCAATACTCTTATTCAGGGTAGGTGATTTTTATGAAACGTTCGGAGAAGATGCTGTAAGAACCTCTGAAATACTGGGTATTACCCTCACACGCAGAGCTAATGGATCGGCTCAGTTTGTTGAACTTGCCGGCTTCCCTTACCATGCTCTCGACACATACCTTCCCCGTCTTGTCAGGGCAGGTCAGAGAGTGGCAATATGTGAACAACTGGAGGATCCAAAACTGACAAAGAAAATAGTTAAACGGGGGATAATTGAACTTGTAACACCCGGTGTTTCACTGAATGAAAATGTCCTGAATCATAAGGAAAATAATTTTCTTGCCGCCGTGCATATCGACAAAAAGATTGCCGGAGTAGCATTTCTTGATATATCTACAGGCGAGTTCCTTACTTCGGAGGGAACTATTGAATATGTAGATCAGATGCTCAGCAACTTTCAGCCGAAGGAGGTACTTTTTGAAAAGGGGAAAAAGGAGTTGTTCCTTGAAAATTTCGGCCCTAAATATTATACTTTTAAACTTGATGACTGGATATTTTCACCTGAAGCAGCAAATGACAGACTCCTTAAGCAGTTTGAAACAAGCTCATTGAAAGGTTTTGGAGTTCATAATTTAACCTTCGGAATCATTGCTGCCGGCGCTATACTTTATTACCTTGATATAACACAACATGAACAACTAGGGCATATTACAAGCCTGTCAAGGATTGAGGAGAACAGATATGTCTGGCTCGATAAGTTTACTATTAAAAATCTGGAACTGTTCCATTCTCCCTACGAAGGCGCAAGAACTTTCATAGATGTTATGGACCGCACCATCTCACCAATGGGCGGAAGGTTGCTTAAAAGATGGATCTCCCTGCCTCTGAAAGATATTCAGCCTGTAAATGAGAGGCATGATATTGTACAATACCTTACTGAAAATACTGCTGTAAAAGATCATATTGCTGATCTTATACGTCAGGTTGGTGATCTCGAGCGGCTTATCTCAAAAGTAGCTGTTGGCAGGATTAATCCGCGGGAGGTTGTACAACTGAAAAGAGCACTTTTTGCAATAGGACCGCTCAGGGATATTTGTAATAACAGTGGTTGTCTTCCTTTGGTTCAACTCGCTGAACAGCTAAATCCATGTAAACTTATTGCAGATAAGATTGATAAAGAACTTAACAATGATCCTCCTGCCCAGATAAACAGGGGAAATGCAATTGCACCCGGACTATCTGAAGAACTTGACGAATTGCGGACTATACTTTATAGTGGTAAGGACTACCTTATCCAGTTACAGAACCGCGAGAGTGAACGGACAGGAATATCATCCTTAAAAGTAAGTTTCAATAATGTTTTCGGATATTATATTGAAGTAAGAAACACTCATAAAGATAAAGTTCCCCAGGAGTGGATAAGGAAGCAGACTCTTGTAAGTGCTGAACGATATATTACAGAAGAGCTTAAAGAATACGAGAGCAAGATTCTTGGTGCCGAAGAAAAAATATTAGCCCTCGAGGCAAAACTTTTCAATGATCTGGTTCTTGCAATTCTGGAATATATTCCTCCAATACAGCTGAATTCCTCTCTTATTGCCAGGCTTGATTGTCTTCAGTCATTTGCAGTAATTTCTGCAGAGAATAAATATGTGAGACCATCCCTTAATGATTCAAGGATCCTTGAAATAACTGAAGGCCGCCATCCTGTTATTGAAAAACATCTTCCGGCCGGAGAATCTTATGTGCCTAATGATCTTCTTTTAGATATTGAAGATCAGCAGATAATTATTCTTACCGGACCTAATATGTCAGGAAAATCTGCTTTGCTAAGACAAACTGCTCTTATTGTGCTTATGGCTCAGATCGGGTGTTTTATACCGGCAAAAGCAGCAAATATCGGAATGGTCGACAAAATATTTACACGGGTTGGAGCTTCTGATAATATTAGTCTGGGGGAGTCAACTTTTATGGTTGAAATGAACGAAACAGCAAGCATATTGAATAACCTTTCCGACCGTAGCCTTGTACTTCTTGATGAGATCGGCAGGGGTACCAGTACCTACGATGGCATATCAATAGCATGGGCGATGGTTGAATATCTGCACGAAAATAAGTTAAGAGCCAAAACATTATTTGCCACTCATTATCATGAACTTAATGAAATGGAAAATTCTTTTTCCAGGGTGAAGAATTATAATGTTGCTATTAAGGAACTTAACAATAAGATCATATTCCTCAGAAAGCTGAAAAGAGGTGGGAGTGAGCATAGCTTCGGGATACATGTGGCACGTATGGCCGGAATGCCCAGAAGTGTTGTCAGTCGTGCAGATGAGATTCTGAAGGAACTTGAACAGGGGCACGAAAAGAAAGAATTAGCAAAGCCAATAGCAGATATCGCGGGCCACAGGGAAGGAATGCAACTCAGTTTTTTTCAGCTTGATGATCCTGTTCTTAAGCAGATTCGTGACGAATTACTTGAAATTGACATCGATAATCTTACACCAGTCCAGGCCTTAAATAAGCTCTTTAACATAAAGAAATTGTTAAAATGACATTCAAATATTTATTTTAGCAAAAAAATTGATTTGCAGCAATTTATTGTGAAAGGTATGATATTTAACAGGAATCGGAATATAAGTTTTCTGCCCGGACTGTTCCTGTTTTTTATCTTTTACAGTTCTGCAACAGGTTACAGCCAGAAAAGTGATAATTCCACGTTAAATTTATTTTCAGAAGAAATTACATCCAGGCAAGACACTGCCCGTGAGTACCGTAAGCGTAATATAATGACCGCTGAAGAACCTGATACGAATTTCACGTATGAAAAATATGCTGCATTCCTTAAAATTGTCTCTGATACCAGCAAGTTTATAGTTCTGCCGATAAACGAATTCAGAACTACTTTTGATCCCAACAAGATAGTGATTGGTCTCAGGCATGATGTTGATAATGACCTTATTAAGGCGTATCAATTTTCTTCTACCGAATCAGATCTGGGTGTACGTTCAACGTATTATATATTGCATACTGCTCCATATTATCTGGCTGAACCCGGAAATATGAATAAACATAATGCAGGGATTCTGCCTCTCCTTAAGAAAATGCAGGATGAAAAGCGAATGGAGATAGCTTGGCATAATGATCTGGTTACTCTGCAGGCCATCTATAATATTGATCCGTTTACATTTTTTCAGGGAGAACTTGCCTGGCTAAGGGCAAACGGAATTAAAATATATGGTTCAGCTTCGCATGGTTCGCCCTATTGTTACACCCATAAATATCTTAATTACTATTTCTTTGAAGAGTGCACATATCCTGCAGTAGGTCAGTTTGTTAATAACTTATCACTACCAATTTCAGGGTCAATAGTCCCAATGAAGAAAGGCAGATTCAGCGATTTTAATCTTGAATATGAAGCCTATTTTCTCAATAACAATAAATATTTCTCCGATGCATCCATAACCGGCGGAGTACGCTGGAATATTGGTATGCTTGATATTAATAAACTTCAGAAAGGAGACAGGGCTATAGTTCTTCTTCATCCTGTTCACTGGCACAAAGCTTCTGTTGATGCAAACATTGAATTATTCCTGATCGGCGGGCAGAAATCCTCAACTATCGATGCTGTTAATTCCACAATAACAATTGAGATGCCGGAAAACTATAATCTGAAATCACTTCTTCCGATTTTTAGATTATCACCCGGTGCCTATGCCAAAGTCTCAGGTAAAATCCAGGAAAGCGGGATTACTGTTAATGACTTCACAAATCCTGTCATCTATACGGTCTATGCTGAAAACAGGGATATCAAAAGGGATTGGACAATTAAAACCATCAGTGCAAGAAGTTCTGATTGTGAATTCTTATCTTTCGAAATCCCAGGTCTTACCAAATCAGTTCTCATTAATTCCCTGACAAAAACTATAATTCTGGATTTAGAAGAAGGATCAATATTATCCCATCTTCCGGTTCAGTTTAAACTATCTGACGGAGCGCGGGCATGGATCGGTAATGTTGAACAGTTCAGCAATACCGGGTTTGTTGACTTCACTAAAAACATTAAATATGAGGTCATTGCCCAGGATGGGATTACTTCATCAACCTGGACAATTACAATCGTGAACAAACTGCTTCCTGTTGAGGAGTTTGTGTCAGATAAGAAGCGATTTGTTGTCTACCCAAATCCATCGGATGGCATTATTAAGATTCAATTCTCGGATGCTGGCGTATCTCAGGGACGGATTGATATTTTTGATACGAAGGGAGTAAAAGTCTATTCAGAAAATATTAATCAGCCGGGAACCGTTACTCTGACTCTTGATCTAACAAGATTTGCATCAGGAGTTTATTTTGTTAAACACTCTGAATCAGAAAAACCTGCAATAATCGTTATTCACAAACCTTAGGAAAGGCCGTTTATTTGGGAGTTTTGTGATTATCGGACAACGGATTTGTAAGATAAATTCTTTGTTATTGCCGATGTTTAGTTAGTGCTTATTTCGCCTTAGTATAATAATTTATCCCTGATACTTCTCCTGCTGACATCGTGTTTTTAAAACTGATTATTAGTGTAGGACCTTCCTTGTCAATTTTCCATGTTTCTGTTGAATTAAGATTATCTTCCCCGTTATTTCCGTAAAAAGTGGTTTTGGATTCAACTAATATTGACCCGTCGGAGTTAGCCTTTGATGCTTTTGATGTTCTTGGCATATCATAGATAATAATTTTACACTCTTTTCCATCAAGAGTAAGATTTTCATCAAATGGATAAACCTGTCCGTTTCCATCTTCATAAGTGCGTGTAGTTATTAAGCTGTCTTTCTTTACAAGTATTTTTATTTCAGATAAGTACAACTGATTATCTGCGAGGAGAGTTTTTTCCCTGTTTAATTTCCATTCTCCTGAAAAATCTGCTTTCTGGGAACTGGCTGAATATGTACCTGCTGAAATTATCAGGATAATAATAATAAAAAATGTTTTTGCTTTCATGTTTATGTATTTAAGGATTTAAGAAGTAATGATTTTTTTAATGAGTGACTTATTCGGCTTTGTTTTCAGGTTTAACTAGTTACCAAATTTCTTATTTAAGGTGGACTTTAACTGATAGTAAAGTTAAGCAGAAAATAGTATTTAATTATATCTGGAATCATAACTAAGGATTTTTTGATTTTGACCTGGCCGGGCTCCACTGCTTCTTAAAATCAGATCTGAAAGGAGCGGCAAGAGATGACGAAAAAAACCCATCTGCCTGTGAGATGGGTTTGACTGTTAATTGAAAGCCTTGTATTATTTGTAAGGCTAAAATCTTTTTATTAAAGAGGGTTTGCAGTAACTTTAGCGTAAAATTTAAAAGTCAGATTAAATGTAACGGGAGTTTTAGAGAGATTTCCCTGGAGTTGGACCATCTCCTGTTTGTCATCAAGTAACTTGGCTGCTAATTCATTAAGTCCAGAAGTGTCTGTTATCAGATCTGTTTCAGTGGTACTTGTCAGATTTATAGAGGCAACTGATGCAATTTGCTTTGAGGTAGCAACAATCTTAATTGTTCCATTTGTAAACGTTACCGTGTTTGGATTGGCATTTGAAATCGTATAGGTTATTCTACTCACTTTAATTTCCTTGATCTTACTTGCATACTTTGCAATCTCCGGATCAGAGGCGGCATTGAGCAGTTTTGATTCGGTATAGGTTTTTCCGGAGTTATTCACAGCAGTTTCGTTTATAACAAACGACAGTGGAATTGTAGTCTCAAAAGAAACATCGGCAAGCTCTTTAATTTTATCGCATGAAGAAAGAGGAATGCATAAAAGAACAATGAATACCGGGATAATCAGTCTGATTTTCATGGTGCGTAGTTTTAAGATTAAGTATCAAATTTAGTAAAAATAAATCAAGTGTAAACCGGAGGAATAATAATTGTACATATATTCTATAACAATTGATTAGAAATGCAGTTTAGATTAAACATCAGTGTATCAGATATTTAGTTCATAAGGGGGATTAGACAATTTCCTGATCCTTTCCGTTACCCAGAACCTTTACTGAACCTTTTTACATGAAGGTTCTTAATATTTTGACGAGTATCACAATTATTTTGATAATTATTTTTTAGTTTTACATTTAATGTGAAACTAAATAGTCTAATTATGAAAAAAGCAATTGTTATCAGTCTGGTAATACTAATTGCACCGATGTTGATCCAAGCACAAGGGGTTGGGATTGGCATTAAAGGTGGCGCAAATTTTGCAAATCAGGATATTGAAGATATCGATATCGAAACTGTAACTGATTATCATATTGGTGCATATCTGAATATTAATCTGTCAGACAAGTTCGGTATAACCCCCGAAGTTTTATATACTGCCTATGGAAGCGAGTGGGATAACGTAAAGGTTGATCTCGATTATTTAGCGATACCTGTAATGCTGCGTTTCAAACCGGTTGATTTCCTAAGTCTTGAAGCCGGTCCGCAGTTCAGCTTTCTTACAAAAGCAGAAGTTGAAGACTTTGGTGATATAATGGATGATCTCAAAAAGAATGATTTTGGCCTGGCGTTTGGGGCAGGTATACATCTTCCTCTCGGATTCAATGCAGGTGCACGTTATGTACTCGGTTTTACCGACATCTCAGATGTATCAACCGAGAGTATTAAAAACCGTACTTTTCAGATTTACGTGGGCTGGACTATTTTCGGGGCAAAGTAATATTGCTCTTAAGGAATTTTCTAATTCGTCGTAACGAAGCCATAATATGTTAAACGCGGGCAGTATCCTCAGATATTGCCCGCGGTTTGTTTAATTTCATACTTAGGAAGATCAGAAACGGAATTGCATCCTGAAAGTGTAAGTGTCATCCCGGAGGTCTTTGGTATAACCTTTTATTCCTGACTCTTCATTTATGGGATGGTCATAATAAAGAACAAATTTCAGGTTATCATTCATGTAAAAAACATAACCTGCTCCGATAGTATTATATCTGATATCTGCCGGACCGAAATTTTTTGAAGCTGTTATTTCTTTGCCTTTAACTTTAGTATTTGGATCGTACCAGTCATATTTCACAAAAACCTGGTGTTTTTTCAGGAAGGTTTGCAGGAGGTAAAAATAGGCACCGCTGAAATTCCTTATAAAGATAGAATCCGGCTCAAGAGATTTTGTAACGGGAGGAATTCCGGGAGTTATGGATGTTTTGTAAGTAGCAGATTGAGTGCCGGTTATAAACTCTCCCCGCAGTTCGGTTCTTCCAATAGTGTTATCCCATGCTAATTGTAGGTCTGCTCCATAATATATCCTGGGTGACTTTCCTCCTATGTTATTTACTGATGTGTCAGCAATAAAAACATAATCGCCATTTGGATTTTCTATGGTTTTGTAAAGATATTTTGATTCATTGCTGAACCCTCCATTAAGGTATGATATCCCACCTGACAGAAAAAGTTTCTTTTTGATTTCTGTCCTCTTAAAAGAAGCACGAGTTATAAAATCCTTATATGAATCATATTCGCCAACACCAGTCAGCCCCTGACCGTTAAACAGTCCGATATCTAACTTAAGCGGGTATATTTTTTTATTCCTGTCCTGTGGTTCAAAAGATATCATTGCACCAATATCCCTTTCGGTTTTCATAAGGATCTGAGACATTCGTCCGCGTTCGGGACTTTCGCGCAGCGATGAGGAATAGTTGAGTTCATATCCGAATGGCCGGTTAAAAACACCTACTGTTGCCACAAAATTGTTCCATTTGTTATCATAAATGCGGCCAAACATGTCACGGATATTTACCCCTTTTTCTGTTCCGTCAAACTGAAGGGCAAAATTATATTTATAAAATCCTTTTTCGTTTCTGCGCTCATAATCAAGCCGGAAGCGCCCCCTCCTTATCATATATCTTTCGTCTGAAGAGTTTGCGAAATCACCACCATTAAAACTACTGATTCCACTTGAATCGGCTTTCTGATACTGTACCTGCAAATAACCTGTAAATGAAAGGCTCTGGTATTTATTCTTCATTATGTACAATTCTTTTACAAATGATGTATCCTGAATCCACAGAGGATCTACCTGTGCAAAAACCGGAACAGAGGAGATTACAAGTATTAGTGCTGAAAGTAGTCTTTTCATTGTAAGTTATTTTAAGTTATAAGATCGTGAAGTTGTGATAATCGGACTTTGATAAGAAGTCAAAACTACAAGAAATTTTATTATGTCATATCCGGACGATATTTAATTTGGCACCAGAGTCAGTTAAGAGCATGTGAGATTGTCAAAAAACAAGTACCTTTATGAATTCTTCAGAAGTTATCAACTTTAAAATAACCTTTATAATTAACCCTTGGAATGAAAATTAAAATCATCTTGTTATTATTTGCTCTGTCAGTAAATGGATGCGGACCTTCACAGAAAATTACAGGCTCGTGGGCAGATCCTGAAGCCAAGTCTTTCGGTCCTTATACCAAAGCATTCGTAATGGTTATGTCACAGAACAGTGAAGCCAATTACTATATTGAATCGCAGATGGCAAAAACTTTAATATCAAAGGGCTTCAAAGTAGTTAAAAGTAACGATCTTTTTCCTCCGAAATTTTCGCCTCTTATGGATTTTACAAAGGAGCAGCTCGCGGAATCAATAAAGAAAACAGGTTGTGATGTAGTTCTGATACTTGCCCTGCTTGATTCCAAAGTAGTTGAGTCATATAATCCGGGTACCTCATATTATCCTATGAATTATGGGTATTATGGAAATTTTTATGGCTATTACAACCATTATTATCCCCAGGTTTATTCACCTGGTTATTATTCAGTTGACAAAACCTTTTACCTGGAAACTAACCTGTTTGATATAGCCAAAGACAAGCTGGTTTGGTCAATACAGTCTGAGGCAAGAAATCCAAATGATCTTCAGGACTGGTTCAGAAACTACTCGGTTATGCTGATGAATCATCTGAAAAGCAAAGGTTTGAATCAAAAATAACTTATTTGATCAAACCGGATACAAGGGCTTAATCTAAAGCGCAAAATCTCATCCTGGATTTCTCTGTGATAACTCAAGGTTTCACCGTGGTAAAATCATTGTAAATAAAACTCACATTTATTAAAATTAACGACAGACACTCAGAGAACTTCTGACACAGCTCAGGATTATGATTGAAAAGTTTAATCAGGCAGGGTGATTTATATTGAAAGAAGGAAAGTCAAACTAATCATAAAACAATTCAATAATTTGATTATATTTGATATATCCTAGTATAATTCTCATATAGTTAAGCTATGAAACCTGTTTTATCTGAAAATGACAAAATTCAACTCGATAAACGGATTTCAGAAGCCGAGAAGATTACAAAAACCCAGATTGTACTGGCAACTGTAAACCGTAGTGACAGTTTTGTGGAGATACCATGGAAAGCCTTTGCTCTCGGAACCTCAATAACGGGACTGTTGGTTTTCTTACTTGATGTCATTCTGATAAGATGGAACGATAATACAACAGTTCTGATATCAATAGTTGTTACTCTTGCAGCAGGTGTTATTATTGTCCTGATGACCTTATTGTTCCCGGGATTTGCAAGATTATTTCTTTCCGCCAGCCGCATGGAAATGGAATCACGGCAGTATGCTGAATCTCTGTTCCTCTCAAGAGAACTCTTTTCTACAACACATCGAAGGGGGATTCTTTTGCTTATAAGCCGGTTCGAAAGGGTGGTGGTTATCCTGGCTGACAAAGGTCTCACAAAACATTTCACTAAGGATGAAATTAAGAGTATCATCTCACTTATGAAAAAGCCACTTGCAAAAAATGAGTTAAAAAAAGCGATGGAGATTGCTCTGGATGAGTTCATCAGGGTCATTGAACCCTTGTCATCTGATGAACCTGTTAATGATGAACTCTCAAACAAAATTATAGAAGAAGAAGGATTATGAAAGCAAGAACAATATCTGTTATCCTTTGTGCCTTGCTGCTGTCAGGAGTTATCGTCCATTCTCAGGATGTACCATTTCTGACTGGTCGTGTTACAGACAACGCACAGATCCTTTCACAGGAAACACGCAGTTTACTGAGCGACAGCCTTAAAATGCATGAAATCCGCACTACAAACCAAGTCGTCATACTTACCATTAATTCTCTTGGCGGAGAGAGTATTGAAGATTACTCGAACAGAGTATTCAATGAATGGAAACTTGGTCAGATAGGCAAAGATAATGGTATCCTGATCATCGTTGTGCCGAATGAAAGACGCATGCGCATTGAAGTGGGCTATGGTCTGGAAAGCATTCTCACGGATCTGACTGCAAACGATATTATTCAAAATTTAATGACTCCCAGATTCAAAGACGGAGACTATGATGGAGGAATCACTGCTGGTGCTCTTGCCGTTATTGATATTCTGGAAGGTGGGCATCTCCAGGAACCATCATATGTTTTGGCAGAGGATGACTCTTCATCTGACGAAGGTCTTTCAGGTATGCAACCTGCTGACCTTAGCATTATTGAACGAATCCTTATTGGAGCATTTGTCTTCGGGATTATAGGATTATTCACAATAATAGGGGTAATTACCCCTGGTGTTGGCTGGTTTCTTTACCTTTTTCTTATCCCTTTCTGGGCCATGTTTCCAATAATAATATTAGGTACCAAAGGAGCTTTTATTTGTCTGATAAGTTACCTTATCATATTTCCATTGGCGAAAATATTTTTAAGAAAATCTCCCTGGTATAAAACTGCAAAAAAAGATATAGCCACCAAAGGGCGTGCCTCAATAGGAGGTTTCACTGTCACATCAGGAGGTTCAGGCGGATCATGGAGCTCAGGAGGCAGTAGTTCCGGCGGAGGTGGCGGCTTTTCAGGCGGAGGCGGATCTTCAGGAGGCGGTGGGTCTTCCGGGCGCTGGTAAAGATATGCAAATAAGCATTTTACACTTGAAATAAATATTGTGAGAATATTATTAATTCAAAACAGGAAAAATATGAAAAATGTGATTTTAGTTACCTTAACTCTGTCCTTTTTATTTGCACAAAATGTGCTTTCTCAGACTACTCAACAGGATATCAAAGGTAGTAAGGACCATCCTCTGATATCAAGAATGCCTGACTTTTGGATATCAGAGTATAAAGAAGCAGAATATGACAGCTATAAATACATCGGTGCGGACAAGAAGCCATTAATCATCGAAGGCCATAAGTACTCTATATTGTATAAAATTAATACTGGCGCTTCAGATCCCGGAGCATTGAAAATCGTAAGAAACGTACAGGATGCTTTGAAAAAGATTGGAGGAAAGGTTCTCCATGATGATTCCTTCAATAAATTATCTACCATACTGGTTCAGAAGGATGGGAAGGAGACATGGATCGAGGTCAGGTGCTATAGTGGTATCATGTACAGGATGAGTATAGTGGAAAGGGAGATAATGAAGCAGGAGATTGTTGCAGACGCAAATGCAATGGGCAATGACATTAATAATACAGGACACGTTTCAGTTTACGGAATTTTCTTCGACACAGGAAAGGCTGAGATAAAGCCTGAATCCGATGAGGCTATAGCCCAGATATCAACTCTTCTCAAGAGCAATGAGTCCCTGAAGTTGTATGTTGTAGGTCATACTGATAATGTAGGTACAATTGATGCGAATATGAAATTGTCGAAAGACCGGGCAGACGCTGTAGTTAATTCACTGGTAACAAAGTACGGGATTCCGTCAGCACGTCTGAAATCCTATGGTGTAGCTTCCCTGGTACCGGTAGCATCAAACGATACAGATGAAGGCAAAGCTAAAAACAGGAGGGTGGAGTTGGTCAAGCAGTAACCTGACTATTTCTTCCCACTATTCTTAATATAACAATCAACTCAATAATAAAGGATATAGCTGTTATTGTTGAACGTTGCTTACTTTCACATTCCTGAACATAAATGGGTTGTCGCTTATTCTCAAAGCCTTACCGCTGGTGATGGTTACGTTGCTAAGAATGACTTCCCTGGTAATAACATATGGAAATTTCTCCTTGTAGGAATCACTGGTCATTTCCGGATTGAAATCGGCAAATATGGCAGGACCTTTGTAGTCTGCAGGATATTTTGAGTCGTCGATATGAAGGGTTTCAATGTTGATACGTTCCGGCATAAAGCATGTATAGCCGAAATCATGCTGCCCGGAATAGGATCCGCCGATAAGGCTGACACCGGTTGTTCTGCCTGGTGAGGGAACAAAAACACAGTTGCGTATAAGAATCTCTCCCTGCCACGTACTTCCATAGTCGGTGCGGAGATTTATAAGATTCCTTCCATAAATAGTAGAATTCTCTACAATAAAGGTACCACTGCCAATAGCGTTTATCCCCTGGTGTCCCAGGGTCGAGTTGCGGATTGTGGCATTGGCGACCCCCATGTGTGCATCGAACCGGGATAAGATGCAATTGTCATAAACAAGGTTCTTGCAATAATTGGATCCCAGGATCCCCCAGTAATTGGTGTCATTGATATCATTTGTTTGTCTGCAGTTTATGAAAGAAACATTGAGAGCACGGTTGATTGAGAGATCATATGATCCCATTGACACTGAAACTCCTGCCGCACCAATTGTCTGATATACTTTGTGTCCGGTCAGTAGTGTATTCCTGATCGTCACGTAGGAGCAATCGCCGACGTTGATGAATCCTCCATAAGGGGCACCATGGTCGCCCTCGCCTGTGATCCGGTGCTCGAGGCCGTTCACCAGGACATTTGAGCGCCTGATCGCTATCCCCCGGTTGTAGTAGGTGTACTTTGATTCAGCACTGTTGGCAATTGTGGTGAATCGTCCTCCGGTAATGGTCAGTGTGGTCCCGTCAATTGGAAGAGCATTGATGTCTGTTATCTGGTCGAAGTCCCAGATGATAGGTGCGTTCATATCCACATTGCCGTTCTTATCCACGATAAAGATATCCGTCTGTGGTGATCCGCTGTTTTGGTTAGGGCCAAAGCGGATGTAACGTTTAACATTGGAATTTGTGACGGAGACCAGACAGGTTCCGGGCAAGGAAACATCTATTCTCTCCTGATTCCTCTTAAGTGATGATATCCCATCAAGTTTGAACGATTGCATGCTTGAACTAACCATGAAAATATTTGCATTACGATTCAGGACATTGGTGTCGTCAATGATAAATGCAGCCGCGCCGAAATCAGTGTCGGTACTGATGACTGCTGTTCGGGCTTTTCCCCCTATGTAATATGTAGCACCTTCATCAGCTTTCACAGGTAGGCCCTGCTGATTGGCAAATGCATGTGCTGCAGCGATGGCGTCAATATCATCGGTTTTGCCATCAGCCCTGGCACCAAAATCACTATAACGGACAAATCCGTTGGCTTTAATCTTTTGGAAATCCTCATTTGATATATTCACAAGCAATTCCCCTCTTTCACTTGTACTTACCTGAGTATAAGTGCCTTTGGAAGTTATAATCACATTATCATTCAGGTTGTTAGTCTGCCCCTGTGTTATGCATAACACATTGATAAATAATAAGAATAGAAGATAGTATTTCATTAGTGTATACTTTTTTATTTTATTAATATAAGAATACCGACAATAATGTAATAACTTCGGTAATATAAGCAATTTACCGGTATCCACCCGCAATTGACCGAAAGTGATTTTGATATCGGCCATTGAGAAAGTTACTTTGGGCATAGTTAAAGAGATATTCTTATAGTGCAAAAACTCATTGAATTATGAAAAAGAAAATCGTGATTATTGGTGGAGGTGTTGCCGGACTCTCGGCAGGTATTTATGCCAGGCTGAATGGTTTCGATACCGAAATATTGGAACTGCACACAATAACCGGCGGACAATGCACAGCCTGGGACAGAAAAGGTTACAGGTTCGATTACTGTCTCCACTGGCTTGTTGGTACCCGCAACGGAGCTTTCAACGACATCTGGAGGGAGACTGGTGTGCTGAACGATAATGTAAAGATCGTTGATCATGATGTTCACACAAAATTATATGACAAGGAAGGGCGTGAGTTTATAATCTATACCGATCTGAACAGATGGGAGGAGTACCTATGCAATTTTGCCCCTGAAGATTCTGCAAAAATCAGGAAGATGTGCAATGAGATGAGAAAATCAGCCTTCCTGCAGCCATATTCTGATCCGCCCGGATTAAGAAATCCTTTTAAATCACTCACTTCTCTCTTTAAAATGATGCCTGTAATGTTGCTATTTGCGAAATACGGAAAAATGGATTGCAACGACTATTTCAGGAAATTGGGCTTTACAAATAAAACACTTCTTGGTTTCTTTGAGAGCATTTACGGTTCACGCGATTTCTCCGCCCTGGCATTCATAATGATGTTTGCATGGTTCAACCAGAAGAATGCCGGGTATCTGATCGGCGGGTCACTGCCCATGACTGAAAGAATGACAAAAAGGTTCACCGGGCTGGGAGGTAAGCTGACAACAAGGGCACGGGTGAAAAAGATCATTGTGGAAAACGACACTGCAAAAGGAGTTATTCTTTCCGACGACACCCAAATCGATGCTGATTATGTTATAAGTGCTGCCGATGGACATTCAACCATCTATGATATGCTTGAAGGTAAATACCTGACAAAGAAAATCACTCATGCTTATCAGAACTGGGAACTTTTTACACCTCTGGTCCAGGTTTCGTTCGGTATTAACAGAAAAATCGCATCAGAATTTCCGGTTCAGACCTGGCTTGTAAAAGATCAGATGATCGGCCGCACAAAGACACTTCAAGGATACTCTGTTATGAATTATTCTTATGATCCCACAATGGCTCCTGAAGGAAAATCAGTTCTTGTAATGCGTTATGAATCGCCCTGGGATACCTGGAAAGATCTGGACAATGATGAATATAAGAAGGAGAAAGAACAGATCCGGATTGATGCGATCACGATTGTAGAAAAATTCTATCCGGGCATCACCGCCGATATTGAGGTTGTTGATGTTGCCACTCCCCTGACGGATGTAAAATATACCGGAGTATGGAAAGGCGCTTACGAAGGTTTTATGCCTTCAAGCAAGAACATGATGGACAATATAAATCCTTTCATACCAGGCCTGAAGAATTTCTATATGGCAGGCCAATGGCTATTCCCCGGCGGAGGACTGCCACCGGCAGGTCAGTCGGGGAAGTGGGCCATTCAGTATATCTGCAGAGACGAGAAGGAAAAATTCGTGGTGCAGTAATTTAATTATTCCATATCTGATTTAATACTGTAGGCAGCCATCTCCTCGTGGTTTCGTACCACCAGAAAATTTCCGGCGATAACGGGATGGCTCCATGTTTTTGCCTTTAAAGCCTGAAATTTTGCTATCTCCCTGAATTTCAGAGGATCTGCTGATACAAGCGCAACTTCACCCTTCTCTGTGAGTATCAGTATCATTTCCTGATCTTCAAGCAAAACCTGGAAACCTCTGTAACGGGCACCTCTCCACATTCGTCTGCCATTATTCAGGTCAATGCAGGTAAGTGTTGGACCATCAAATCCGTAAGCGTAGCCTTTATGAATAATGAAATCATTGAAGTTGACTTTATAATCTGAAGAGTTCCACAAATCGGTTGCATTGAATGTTCCATCTTCTTGTTTTATAGATATACGTCGAATACTCTTGTTTTCACCACTGAGCAACAGGTCGCCGCCCCTGATGAATGATGGTTGAAGGATCCTGTCCTGTATCTCCCATGGGTAATTCCATATTTCCTTTCCAGATCCTGGTTCGACGCTGACTGCACCTGATTTACTCATGAAAATTATCTGTGGAACTCCGTTTATTGTGAAAAGCTGGGGTGAGCTGTAACCAGAACCACCATCAGGGCCAAACCATACCGGACCACCTGTGGAGATATCGTATGCAGCCAGTTTACCGGCAAGAGCAACTATAACCAGGTTTCCAACCACAAGAGGAGAGGATGAAAAACCCCATCCAGGGATATTTATCCTGGCGTCTTCTGCAGCATGACGCGACCAGATAACTGAACCTGTTCTTGCATCAAGCGCATTGAGAATGCCTGTTGCTCCCAGTGCGAAGAGATGATTTCCTGACAGTGCTGGTGTTGAGCGTGGTCCGGGGCCGGCATGAGATTCCTCAAATCGTGCCTTGTATTTGTGTTTCCACAGAGGCTTGCCGTTTAAAATATTGTAACATGAGACAGCCTCATATTCCCCCAGTTGCTCCTGAGTATACAGCATATTATCATTAACCGCAAAGGATGAACATCCCGGTCCCACAGCCCTTCGCCAGATCTCTTCAGGCGGTTCAGATGACCAATTACTATTGATTATCAGGTTATTGACAATTCCATCACGATCAGGTCCCCTGAAACCCGGCCACCATGAAGTGGAATCGTTCACTGCAGGCAGGTTAGACGATGTCTCTTCAGTTTCATCCATTGCAAGTAACAACTCTTCATTAGTGGCTGCCCATCTCCAGCCCAGTTTTTGTTGCCCGTCTCCTGTCATACCATTTGTTCTGAGCAATGTCCAGGAACCTGATGCCAGGATAATGAAAATGATCAATGTAATCCTTCGGCTTATTGTCGCAAAATTTCTGGTCACAACTGCCCAGGTAATGAAGGAAATGGATATAATAGGTATCGAAAAGAAAATGAACATCAGGCCCATATTAGCTGTAGCTATCGTTTTATCGAGAAACAGAGTGGTTATATACATTACAACTATTATCAGAACAATAGCCCCCCATCTTTCTGTTTTAGGGGCGCGGCTGAAGAAGAGCCACCATACAATTATTGCAATTCCGCCAACTACTCCCCCTAGAAAACCCACTGCGGCAGCTTTTGGAACAAGTACAGGAAGAAGATATCTTAACAACCACTGTAATACAACAATTACCACACCGGGCCATAATCTCAATGTATTCTGCTGAGAGGGATCAGCACTCATTGCCTTTTTTGTTAGTTTGATCATTTTATAGATTATTTAAGATTATAATGTTTCCTTGTATCAGGTAAAAGTGCAATACATATTATAAGCAGTCCAAGACTAGAATATATTGTGTGTAACAGACCTACTTCATTTAGGATCAGGGTCTGAATATTAATCCAGATAACCTGTCCCACACCAATATACACCGAAAATGTCCAGGCAAAATGGTAGTCGTAAAGCAGATTAAACCAGTTGAGGAATCTGCTTTCAGGTTTTTTAATGAGGCACCAGATAACAATAAGAGGTAAAAATCCGAATGTCAGAAGCAGGATTATCCCAGGGATAAGGAAATTACTAAAGGGCGACCCTGACAACTTTTCGACCGGCATCTGGAACAATGACCCATCAGGTCTTATAATAAAGGCCAATCCACCATAGAATGCGCCGAGTGAAAGAAATCCGAGCAGTGCGATAAGCAAGTTTCTGAAAAGTATTGAATGTTTCATATGCTATTTTTTATGGTCAAAGTGATATTATATTTCGAAGATTTACTGATTTTATTTATTGACAATTCGTTGAAGTTCAGCAGAAAGAGCATTGATGTCATTTTCACTGTTTTCAATACCAAAGCTTATTCTCACTATTCCCGGCAAACTCAGCTTCGGTAAAAGACTGATAAGAATACGCTGGAACTTCTCAAGAAACGGGGACACCCCAAGCAGATATTTTACAAGCATATGTGCACAATGGCAACCCGACCGTACTCCGATTCCTCCTCTTACTGCCAGAATTTTTGCGACATTATGTGCAATTTTATTACCAATTGAAAATGATATTACACCTCCTCTGTATGCTAAATGGGGGGATTGGGGATCTTTGATGCCATATACATTTATTCCCTTTATTTCAGTTAATCTTTCTAATGCATATATGGTCAGCCTGCCTTCCTCCACACTGATAACATCGATGCCTATTCGTTGAAGTAATAGAAGAGATTTTCCGAGTCCGGCTATACCGCATGCGTTCTCTTCACCCGATAAATAGATTTGTTCAAACTCCTGCTGACTGAATTTGAGCAGGCCTTTCCTTACAACCAGAACGCCGGTGCCGAAGGGTGCATACACTTTGTGGGCCGAAAATGCCAGGTAATCCAACCCGCATCCTTTCATGTCGATTTTTCTGTGTGCAACCATCTGCGCGGCATCAACAAGGATCCTGGCTCCGTATTTATGAACTATACCGGTAATGACTCCGAGGTTATTGAAGGTCCCCAGGACATTGGATGCACCGGTTATAGTAACAAGCTTTATTTTATTATTTCCGTACCTTGATTTTTCATTATATTCCGACAACCTCTCTTCAAGTTCAGGGAGATCAATAAAACCGTTTTTATCAGCTTTTATCCTGATTAACTTTATTTTGCCCGAACTTCTCCAGGGGAGATCGTTCGAGTTATGCTCAAGGATTGTATTCAGTACTACTGTGCCTTCCTCCTGATCATTTGCAAGGCTTTCTGCAGCAATATTAATCGCTTCCGTAGTATTTGATGTGAAGATTACATCGTACTCTGAAAGAGGTGCCCCGACAAATTCTGAAATTACCGATCTTACATTCTTTATAATCTCCTTGTGGACATCATTTTCCTGGTACAATGTTTTGCGTACTGCATCCCATATCGGTGTGAATGTGCGGGTACTGGCAGCATTATCGAGATTAATAAAGCTTTTATTTCCTTCTGTCGTGCCAACTATTTGCCCTGAACCAATCAGTGTTTTTCGGAGCTTGTCAAGTAATTCACTGCCTTGAAATAAAACCAATTCATCATTATTCAATATCTGATTAGCAGTTAGCACCTTACTTCTTCCGGTACTGAAAGAGGTTAGCCCTGATTGCTTTAGCAATAATAGTGCCCTTACGAACATAATTATATTCACAATTGCCGGTGTTCCAGGTTCAAACTTGTCAGGTGCCTTTGCATGGATGATCCAGTCAGGTGAAACAAGACGTGCAGTTCCCCCGCCGCTAAGAAATGGTATTTTGTCCGGCAGTTCATTTTTAACAACTGCAACTGCACGCACTCCAAGAGGCAACCCAATATCTCTGCTTGATAAAATCCGGTAATTTCTGGCATCAATTCCCTTAGTAAGGAGTTCTGCCCTCCGCGGAGAACAAAAAATTGCAACATATTTTTCCCTTGGCAATTGCAGATAATCGAGTACGATCTCCCTTGCCTGATCGTACAACCTGGATGTTACAATTGAGTTATGACCACTACCCCTGTGGACATTGGAATAAGTTTCAAGAAGAGTGTAAACACTTTTCTCAAGCTCTGAAAGGGCTTCTTCCATTTTGCTGTTACTTTGAATTTTCTTCATCACTGTATGAGAATACTTCCCCCAGGGAAGTTTTAAACGCTTTTGCGATCCGGAATGCCAGTTCAAGGGAAGGAGAGTATTTGCCCTGTTCGATTGCAACAATTGTCTGCCTGGTTACACCTGTTTTATCAGCAAGCTCCTGCTGCGTCATTTCTCCGCTATGGAAACGCAACACCCTTATATTATTATTTATATGACATTTAACCATTTCAGAACCCTCTTCGGTAATATATAAACCTTGCTGTCTCGGAAACAATGGCAGACACAAAGCCCGAAGAAAAAAGTGTTACAAACATCACCCATGGTTGCATTCCTATCGCCTGAGATCCCATCGCCAGCATAAAGCCAACGGTGAAGATCCAGTGCGATATCCTGATCGATTTAAGCTCTATGATCCTGTCGCGTTCATCATCTTTCGTCGGGATATCCTCGTTTGTAACCATCTTGTTGATTATGGCAAAAACAATATGAATGATTATTTGAGCCACAATAGCCACCGGGATTAAAATCATAAATGATTTACCCCAGAACCTAAGACTGTTAATTATTTCAGGCTCCGGTACTATATTCTTATTATATACATACAGGGAATAGAGCCCAAGGATGAGGATAGTCGCGATTAATGTAACAAGTACCTGCTTTTCTTTTTGATCCATCTTTACCTCCTTTTGTCGGTTAAATTATACACTAAGTAAAAGTAATTAGACACAAAGATAAATATAATTTACAATATGTCAAATATATTATACATTATTTATTAATTTTTTTGATAAAATGATTATAAATGGTAAAAAAAATGCCAATGACAGCCATTACCCAGAGTGAAATGATACACTTTTTCCTGTAATAAGTGCATGTTAATCACCTGTTTTGAGAAACTTTTTCGGACAATTTATACTGAAAAGTTTGTTGACAGTGTTTTTTGGCGGCACTCTCAATTAATTCAGCTTTACAGTGATGTAACAACTACTTTGTTGATGCCTTCAGTAAGAAGCATTGGTCCTTTGACAATGGATCAGATAGTGGGTGCCATACCCGGTCCTCTGCCACCTGGGCAGATCCTGTTACTGGTCTGGCCGCAAATTACAGGACTTATTGCTTCTACTATCCTTTGTTTTGTGTTTTCTTATATCTCTTTTATGAAAAAAGAGATCCGTTCAAGGTAAAGGAAAACTGATACGTGATCTTGTATGAGAAAAAAACGTAATGGAACTGAGACTGTGAGCTGCCAGGTTATTTTGCTTTAATATTGTACGCCATTAAAGCATTAGTGTGTCTTAAATACAGAATTCCTTTATGAATTACCGGGTGAGCCCAAAATGGCCCTGAGTCGCCAAGGTTAACCTTAAAGTTACTTACCAGATCAAATTTTTCAGGAGTTGCCCTTACAAGTCCCACATTTCCATTTCTTTCATCATAGATATAGAGCATCCCTTCAGCAGCAATGATTGAACCTTTACAGTTCCAATGCTCTTCCCATATTTTCTTACCTGTTTTCCATTCAATGCAGCACCAGTTACCGTCATTATTACTTAGCCAGTTTGAACCATATATATATCCGTTTATCAGAACTACACCTCCATGGTGAACGTCTAATACTTTGTCTGTCCAGACTACACTTGCGTTCTTCCCATCTTTTGTCATTTCAACCATCATACCCCCTGTATCATAGCCTCCGGTTACATAGATCCGTCCCTCATGGAATAAAGGAGTAACGCATTTGATAAGATCACGTCCACCGGCTCTTGGCGAATGAGCAACCTTCCAGAGAATATCACCATTTGAAGCATCAACTCCGAAAACATGTCCCAATGAAACATTCACAATTATCTTCCTGCCTGCATAATTAATAAGGATAGGTGAAACATAACCCGGTTTGTCATTAAGACTTGCAGATTTCCAGATAACATCGCCGGTTACTTTGTTAACAGCTATTGTCATTGTTTCGGGTCCTCCCGGTGAAAAATATATCTTATTGCCATCGATCAAAAGTGATTCCGCAATACCCCAGCTTCCATAAGTTCCCTTGTTCAGCTCACTTCCCTTGTAAGACCAGATAACCTTTCCGGTTGTCCCATCTATGCACGCAAGATCACCAAATCCACTGCAGGTATAAACTCTGTTGCCTTCAACTACCGGATTAGCCCGGCTTTCAGGATTAGAGCTCTTCCATGCCCGACCCATTATAGTCTTCCACAAAATTTCACCTTTAAAGCTCAATGCATAGAGTATTTCATCATTATCTACATTTCCGGTTATATAAATCATGTTGTCTCCAAATGAAGGTTGCGAGTGACCCTTGCCAAGATCAAGATTTGACCAGAGCAGTGTTGGTCCGGCAGAGGGCCATGACTTCATCAGGCCTGTCTCGGCCGAGACTCCTGTACGGTTTTCCGGCCGCCATTCACTTATTTTTTGCCCTTTGGTGGAACCAGATAGCAATACGAAAAGAATGACCGACATTATTTTTATTTTCATCATAATATAATTTTTATTTTAAAGGTATGATGGAACCACACATGTTTGACATTATTATTTTATAATTGTTTGTGTTTGCAAAACATGTGGGTTTCATAAAACTAAGTTTTGTTAATACTATCATAATTTAATCCCCCTAAAATTTTTATAAAAATAGACGAATTACTCTCTTTAGCAAAACTAAAGAGGAATATTAACGCAACAAAACCGGTTAAAAATATCAGGAAGCTATGCAGATCTGGGGGATTATTTTTCTGTTTTCATCTGCCCCGGAGTATTTCTCAAATAATTAAAATCTCATTAACTGAATGATCATCTCGTCACTACATGAAAACATCCTTGTTTTCTCTCATATGTTGCCCAGCATTTCTTTTCTTCTTTAAGCTGCCAGATTACTTCTGCAAGGGCTTCCTTCATATACCATTTATCGCATTCAGTAACATATAGCTTTTTGAATAAGAACCTTGCATAGGAGATATCAAATGCATTGCCATTCAAATGCGGACTGTTTTCTGAGGAATTTATGTTTGATTTTCCCAGTCTGTTTATATTTTCTGAAGTACGGGTCATCGATGTTATTGTAAACTTCGATCCCATAAGACCGTCTTTTCTTACTTTTTTTCTGAACCGCCTTGATACTTCATTCAGAAGCTTTTTACTTTCATGTGTAAGATATGGATAGCTGTACTCCATGTTTTCAATTCTATATCTCCTGTTGCTTCTGACTCTTGATAATTGTCCGGTTAATACCCTTTTATGTATATCGGCAGTATTGTGACATTTTTTGATTCCGGTCAATTTTGCCTGATCAATATAATCTACTATCCTGTCATTTAACTTTTTACTAAAAACCTGCTGGTAGTTTCTGCACTTCTTGCTGAAAAAAGATACCATTGCATCCCTGTGTGGCTTCGGAATAAATATAAGGCATAATAATAATGTTATCAGAAGAAATAGCCTTGCCTTTGTGCGGTACTCTTTCCTGAATCTTATCCTTCTGATATGCATTGTTTCCGATTTTGGCGAGTAAAAATATGTTAATTGTCAGATGGAAAAGACATTAGTTATTCACACTGAAACCATTGTATTAACATTTCCATTAAAGAATTAAAGTTTGGGACCCAATCATTGCCAGGATCCTTATGAAATGTTAATCAGATATGCTGTGTAACAGGTTCTGTAAAGCTAAATTGGTTCTAACCGGTTAAAATTCTTATTATTTGGTTGGGAGATGGTGGTTATACCAGGTGGATTAATACTGCAAACAGATTCCTTACTTGCTAAAAATATCTCGCGATTCTGCCGGGACGAATTACGCGTAGATCGACTATTGGGATCATTCTCCTAACATGGTAAAAGATTCACTGAAACCATCGACATTTATATTGAAATTGTAAATTTTAGGTCCCGACTCCTTTATCTCAACTGTAACTGTACCTTTATTTTGAAGCAGAAAGATCCTGAACTGGCTGTAATCATTATTGTTTTTTTCAATCAGTATTCCTCCTGACTTGTTCCAGCTCCTGGTAGAAGTCATCAACAGTTCCTGACCTGAGGAATTTGTCATCTTAATCCGGACAGGATCCTGGAATATCTCAGAAGGGCTGGATTTTTTAAGCTCATGCAAAAAAATTCCGGCAGAAATCTTACTTACAAGTACTTCAGCATACAGGTAATTGGTGGCTTGAGTAGAGTCCGAAAAATTTCCTTCAGTAACAAACCTGACATATTTCCTTCCCTCCGTTTCTCCCTCTTTCGGAGGAAAAGCATTGGTTGTCCAGGGATTAACAGCCGGCTTATCGGTTGTCGACCTACGTTTGACATTAGTGTCTTTTTTAACAACATTTTCCTTTGGAGCAGGTGGATTACCGCACCCGGCAAGAAAAACAAGCAAGAGAAATATTAGTCTTTTTAACATTGATTTAATTCTGTTTTTATTAGCCAAATATTTTTTATGCAATGTTTATTATTTTATCTGATTTAACAAAGTTTCGGCAGATCTTTTACGATAATTAAAAAGAAATTAAATTCAATCATGTTTGAAATCAAATCTTTAAAATCAATGCATCAAAAATGAGTTTTACCAGTCATATCAATTTCATATAATTTACCCCGGCTGGATAAGGATGATCCTGCCAGGATTTTCAACTGATACATAAATTGACCCGTCAGGTGCCTGAATAACATTTCTTACTCTTCCTGAATTACTTAATAATACATCTTCTTCAACTATTTTATCTCCATTCACCACACATCTTATAAGTTTTTGTGATACAAGTCCACTTACAAGAAGGTTACCCTTCCACGATTTGAATTTGTCGGATGTAATAAATGCTATTCCACAGGTTGCGATCGACGGGGTCCATGTATAGAGAGGGGCTTTTATGCCTGTTGCAATATGACCAGTTGAGATAATTGTGCCATCGTAATTGACCCCTATGGAATAATTCGGCCACCCATAATTTGCTCCCCTGCTAATTATATTTACTTCATCGCCTCCTTTTGGACCGTGCTCGGTCTCCCATATTTCACCAGTTACAGGATGCAGTGCCAGGCCCTGAGGATTCCTGTGGCCATATGTATAAATTGATGTAGGTCCTGAATTTCCGGGAATAACCGGATTGTCAGCCGGTATACTTCCATCATCTCTCAATCTGTGGATCTTTCCCCATGAAGATTTACTGTCCTGTGCATTAGTATTTATAGTATTCGGTCCACCATAACTTCCAATTCCACCTTCTCCAACACTCAGATAAAGATATTTTGACAGGTCGAATACGATCCGGCTTCCGTAATGACCATACCATGTACTTGATCCGATCGTAGTAAAGATATTTTCAATATTCTGTACCTTATCATTGGTGATCTTAAAACGAATAAGGTTCAACTGACCACCTCCGGCAGGATTTGATGCAGAATAGCATGCATAGACCCAGCCATTTTTTGAATAATCAGGGTGCACTCTGATGTCAAGTAATCCACCCTGTCCTGCAGAAAGGACTTGCGGAAAACCTGTAATCTCTGTAACTGTCTCATTGTTTTTTCTGTATAGTTTCCCTTTCTTCTCTCCGAAGATCAGATCCCCGTTGGGAAGAAAATCCATACCCCAGATGACCTCATAACCTGTTAATATGGTTTTAATATTCAATACAGGGATCGCCTGTTAGATCTTCCTCTGGCTCTTTTTCACATGAATAAAAAATGAAAAGAGATAAGCTAAATAGTATTAATATTTTTTTTCTCATATATTCTCTTTAACAAAGTTCATAAGAAATAAGTTCAACTAAATTGGAAGTCAGGAAAATCCGTTGGTTGAGGGGCAGGTGGATAAAACTGCTAAAAGGTAAATGATATTTGCAGATTAGTTAATTCCGGTAAGATATATTTATACTATATTTAAAAATTAAAATATTAAGACTGTATTCAACCATGAAAAAGACAAGAAGAGATTTTCTTATATCAGCAGGAACATTTACTGCAGGTGCATTTATTATTCCGAACCTGGTAAGTTGTTCACCATCGAACAGGTTAAATGTTGCAGTTATTGGAGTAGGCGGACAGGGAAAAGCCAACTGGAGCAGACTGATTAATCAGGAAGATCCGAAATGGAACGAAAATATTGTTGCATTGTGCGATGTTGATATCAACAGGGCTGCTGAAGGTTTTGAAGCAATACCGGATGCCAGACGTTTTAAAGATTTCAGGGTGATGTTTGACAAGATGCACAAAGAGATTGATGCAGTGATGGTCTGTACTCCTGATCATATTCATTACCCGGCAGCAATGGCTGCAATGGAGCTGGGCAAACATGTTATTGTTGAGAAACCGCTGGCACATAATATCTGGCAGTTAAGAACCCTCCAAAAGGCAGCTAAACACTATAACGTAATTACTCAGATGGCTAACCAGGGACATGCAACCAATGGTATTCGCCTGGTTAAAGAATGGTATGAATCAGGTTTGCTGGGGAATGTAACTGAAGTAATAGCCTGGTTTGATGGGCCAACCTTTGGTAAAGGAAAATATTTTGACAAGCCGGAAAGTTTTCCTCCGGCAGAACAGCCTGTTCCTGAATACCTCGATTGGGATCTATGGTTAGGCCCGGCTGCTTACCGGCCATATAATAGTATTTATGCCCCGAAAACATGGCGCGGATGGTTCGATTTCGGCAATGGTGAGTTGGGAGACTGGTGTTGCCACACCCTCGATGCTCCTTTCTGGTCGTTGGATTTGGGAATGCCTGATGTTGTTGAAACTGAGTTCAAGACCCCCGTTCCTGATAATGGATTTGTTTCAGACCAGGCCATTATACGCTGGGATTTTCCGGCACGTGGAAATAAGGTTCCTGTTACCATGCGTTGGTACGAAGGAGGATTGAAACCAGAAAATCGACCGGAGTGGAATCTTGAAAATTTGCCTGGAAGCGGCATGATTATGGTAGGTGATAAGCATTGTCTTATGACAGGAGGTCGTCCAAATAATCCTAAGATTTTATTACCAGGTGAAGAGTGGACTGAATTTCAGAAGAATCTGCCACCACAAACAATCCAAAGAGTTTTTGAAGAAAATCCACAGCGCGAATGGATTGAAGGCATAAAGAACAATACATTGCCGGGCTCTAATTTTGATTATTCTGCAAAATTGGTTGAGATGTCTATCACAGGAGTATTGGCTCAGAGATTCAATACCCGGATAGAATATGATGCTGTAAATATGAAAGTCAGAAATCATCCTGAATTGGATAGTTATATTAAGGAACCTGTTCGTAAGGGATGGGAATACGGGGAGAATCTTTGAAAAAGATGATTTCATTTGAATAGGGTGCATTATAACAATACTCGTACAATAAATTATTGAGAATGAGGTTTCCGGAAGTTTCGGAATAAAGTGTGAGTGTGGGAGCAAGAAAATGCGTTTAGTAGTGTTTTTTATTAAATTGCCAGGGAATATATTGATTTTATTATTTACAGTTATTTTTTGATTTTATCCTATTATTTGCACTTTGAAGTTAGTAACGGGGCATTTCGTTCTGCATACGTGTATTAACAATGACGTGACAAAGATGTATCTTGGTGAAGGAGGAAAGTGGCTGGGGACAAAAATCAAATCGTATTAATTTTTATCAGAATCTTAACAATTTATCAAACACTCGATCTAATAAATAATCTGTAAAAATGAATAGAAGAAAATTTATCAGAAATGCTGCAATCACAGTTCCTTTGATGGCCTTTACTCCCTATCTCGACCTTTTTGCAGATCCTCTGAAAGGAAGAGTAAAGATTACTGATGTTCAATGTGTCCGTACCAGAATAGGTATGCGGGTTAGCCCACTGGTCAAAATAACCACCGATGCCGGATTAATTGGGATTGGAGAATGTCATCACGATGAAAATGGCCTTGGGGCAAAAGATATCGTGCTAAATGTTTGTAAACCCATTTTAATGGGATAAGGACCCTTTGGATCTTGATTTTCTCGTCTTCAAGATGAGCACCCGTACTTCATATTACGGGGGAAATCATGGGATAGCAACACATGCAATTACAGGAGTGGAAATGGCCTTGTGGGATCTGATCGGAAAAATTACCGAACAACCTGTGCGTAAGATTTTAGGAGGTGGCAGTCATGTAAGCGAAGTACGGGCCTATGCCTCCTCCCGTCCGCGAAATATGCTGGATATGGATTCATGCAAAGAATTTGCAGCATTGATGTTAGGTCAGGGCTGGACAGCATGTAAGAGTGATATCGACAGGGATCAGCGATGGAACAGACTTGACAACCGCAGACTCTCCAACACTGAAGTAGACAAAATTGCAAAAGGCTTTTTTAATATGAGGGAAGCATTGGGGCCTGAATTTGATATAGCTGTTCATTGCCACTGGGAGTTTGATTTTGACAGTGCATTGCGTGTTGCAAATGCTGTTGCCCCCATGCGTCCCATCTGGCTGGAAGACCCCTTGCCAATCGCTTATAATGAGCAGTGGGTCAAACTGACAGAGAAATCACCTGTTCCTATACTCACCGGAGAGAATTTATATACCAGGGATGACTTCCGTCCCTTTATTGTAAATCAGGGTGTGAACATGATCGAAATTGATGTATCAATGGCAGGTGGACTTCTGGAGGCTAAGAAAATTGCAGACCTTGCAGAGACATACTACATTCCGGTCTGTACCCATAATGTTGCCAGCCCGATTGCCACAATTGCATCAGCCAATTTTGCAGCAACAGTTCGTGAATTTGTAGCACATGAAACTTTTATAAACAATCCTATGAACCGTGCAGGGAAAGGGATTAACGGCGATCCGGATGTTCTTGGTTACGATAAGGAAATGATAGTAAAAGGGCACATTCAGTTGAGTGACAGGCCCGGATTTGGATTTGAGTTAAATGAAAAGCTGATCAGGGAAAAATATATTGTAGAGGGAGAAACATGGTGGAAATAGCAGCCTATTAAACCAGTCAGGCAGAGTTTGAGTGTTTGTGCCCACGAAAGTGTTCGTTCGAGTTGACTCGCTCATGCTCACACTTATTTTTGTTGCCAAAATGGATAAAAGTTGCAACCCTCCTGTCAAATAGTCTGAGCGTGAGAGTGGGAGCGAGGAAAAAATAAGTGAAAGTGATCGCTCCAACGATAATAGATAAAGAAGCAAAATAGTGCGAGTGTGAGTATTGAGAACAGACCCGCATTTAACGGGACGAGTTTGACGAAATTAGTGAAATATGTAACCACATTTCATTCTTTTTTATATAAATAGCTATAATAAAAACACCGTCTTCAACTTTAAATGAGTTAATAAAAATCCCGATTATGAAATTAGCATTAAACACTTTGGTATACGAAGTTGGAAACAGGGGGCCGGAGGAATCACTGAAGAGTGCTGCAAAATTCGGGTTCAAATACATTGAATATGCTGGTATCCGTAAAGGGAATCCTCTTACAATGACCCCGGAGCAGAAGAAAGAGGTGGTTAGAATTTCCAGAGGTGAGGGCCTTTTTAATACACAAATGCTGATGGTTGCAACCAAAGAGACATCTCATCCCGACCCTAAGAAACGAGATGCTGTTTTTGAATACATGAAAGCCTGTGCCGAATATCAAAAAGATCTTGGAGGACGTCAGCTTTTGGTGTGCTGGGGCGGAGGCCTTTATGAGTTGGGTACATCTCCTGAAAAATCATGGGGTTACATGGTTGAGAATGTAGGTCGATTTGCAGAATACTGTTTGAAGGAAAATATGCTTGTTGGTATTGAACTTGATCCTCATGTCTATTTCATCTGTAATAGTACCTACAAGCTTGCTAAGGCAATGGAAGACATCAATTTACCTAATCTTTATCCAAATGTGGATGTTGGCCATCTGGTTATTACCCGCGAAGAACCCGAACAGCTCGAAAAACTGAAAAGCCGCCTTTTGCACGTGCATCTCAGTGAAACAGAATCGTTTGCACATACAAACAGCATATTAGGTACAGGAGCGGTTGATTTTAAAGCTTATGTTGATAAACTTATCGAACTCGGAATTGAAGAAAACTGTGTGAGATATGGCGAACCATGTGTGGCCGGTATAGAAATGGGAAGCGAAGCAAGTGGCGGGTTTGTCGAAAATCCTGATATGTGGGTGGAAGAAAGTTTGAAATATTTGAAAAAAATTCTTCCTGAGTTAACTCAGCGATAGATCAAAATGATAATAATGGGAACAATGGAGGAATCGGGAAATAAATTTAAATTAGGAATCAGTTCATGGACCTTCCCATGGGCTGTTGGTGCAGCAAGTGGCCCTCAGCCCAAAGAAAAAATGACAGCTATTCAACTTCTTGGTAAAGCCAGAGAACTGAACATATCATTAGTACAGATTGCTGATAATCTGCCATTAGAAAAGCTTAGCAACCAAGAGTTAAGAGATTTAAAATGTTTCTCTGAAGAAAACAATATTAAAATAGAAGTTGGTACAAAAGGGCATGATCCTGATCACCTGAGTAAAATGCTCGACATAGCAGTTTTCCTTGAGTCGCCTGTATTAAGAACTCTACCAGCTCTTTTTGGGAAAAGAGCTGATATACATGAAGTAGAGCATAATATAAGAATGGTATTGCCCAAATTTGAAAAGGCCGGAGTAACTATAGTGCTTGAAAATACTGAAGCTTTTTTTGCTGCAGAATATGCTGACCTGATGGATAGAGTGAATCATAAAAACCTCAGGATGTGTATTGACCTGGCAAATGCACTTGGTAAATTAGAGGGACCCCATTATGTTATGGATAAGCTGGGAAAATATTGTGCCAACTATCACTTTAAGGATGTAAGAGTAATCAGATCCCCTTCAATAATGGGATTTAGTGTGGAAGGTACAGCATCAGGTCAGGGTGGTATGCCAATCGATTATGCAATTAAATCCCTGAAATCTCTTGGGTTATATGTTTCAGTCATCATAGAACTATGGCCTCCTCTTTTGCAAAGTATTGAAGATACTCTTCATTCAGAACAATTAATGGCAACTGAAAGTGTATTATTTCTTAAGAAGTATTTAAACGACAATTAGTTCAAAATTAAAATCAAATTAATGATAGTAGCAGCAGTACATACAGCTATGGCAATGGTTGACCCAACTAAAGAGTTGTTTTCAAAGTATTTGCCAGACATTCGGTTGATTTCTATTGTTGATGAAAGCTTGATCCAGGATGTAATAAGTGCCGGCAAAGTTCCGGACGCTGTTAAAAAAAGACTTATAAACTATTATTATTCAGCAGTGGATGCAAATGCTGATATGATTTTCAGCACTTGTTCTTCTGTAGGAGAAATAGCATCACTAAGCCGGAACTTTATACCAATACCAATTGTCAGGATTGATGAAGCAATGGTTAATGAAGCAATCAGCAGTGCAGAAAATATAGGCGTTCTTGCCACTCTTCCTACTACATTGGGACCTACTTGCAGGTTTCTCGAATCTAAAGCCGCAGAAAAAGGGAAATCGATTAAAATTATTCAGGGCCTGGCCGATGGTGCTTACCAGGAAATTGTTAAAGGCAATAAAGAGAAACACGATAGACTTATATTGGAAAAAGCTTTTGAAATTTCAGACAAATGTGATCTGATAGTCTTAGCTCAGGGTTCAATGGCGAGAATGGAGGAACAGTTAGTTTTGAAGACGGGTAAGATAGTTTTATCAAGTCCGTTGCGCGCTGTACTTCAAATTAAGGAATTAGTCGAAGTAAATTTTGCAAAGTAAAAATGAAAATAGCAATAGATTGTGATGATGCGGCAGTGAATCTGAAAAAGATACTGTACGAACATTTGAAAAGCAAAGGGATCGATATTACCGATTTGGCATACAGCCTGAGTAAGGAAGGAGCAATGTATCCTGAAATTGGGTACAACCTTGCCCTTAAGGTAAAAGACAAAGAATACGATCGCGGAATTCTTATATGCGGGACAGGTCTGGGGATGTCCATGATAGCCAATAAAGTGGAAACCGTATTTGCAGGTGTTTGCCATGATGTATTTTCTGCTGAACGACTTCGCAAAAGCAATGATGCACAAATAATCACGATGGGTGAAAGGGTAATTGGCCCTGAGCTGGCTAAAACAATAATTAATGCCTGGCTGGTATCGGAATTTGAGGGGGGGGGCTCTGCAGCCAAAGTGAAGCAAATGAGAGATCTGGAACACAAATCGTTTCATCAAAAATCAAAATGATCCTGTATTAGGTGTAAAATTTCAGCTTACTTATAAGATGAATTGAATTAAGTCATTAAATCAGAAGTAAAACTTAATAATTAATTTCTATGCAAAAGTTTATAAACGATCCCTCCAGGGTAGTTGATGAAATGCTCGAAGCATATCTTGTCGCTCATTCCGATTTAGTTGATGCAACTGAGAACGAACGGGTTATAAAATATAAACATGCGCCAATAAAAGGAAAGGTTGGTATTGTTACAGGCGGAGGCTCCGGACACAAGCCGGCATTTATAGGATATGTTGGCCGTAACATGGTTGATGCCGTGGCATGTGGTGAAATCTTCTCGTCGCCTCCTGCACAAATGTTTTACGATGCTGTAAAAGCTGCCGATGGCGGCAAAGGAGTTGCAATTCTTTATGGCAATTATGCCGGGGATAATATGAACGTTGCTATGGCCATGGAGGAAGCGGCTGATAATGGTATTATTGTGAAAAAAGTAGTTGCCAATGACGATGTTCCATCAGCTCCCAAAGGAGATGAAGCACATCGCAGAGGTGTTGCCGGCGAAATACTGATGTGGAAGGTTGGAGGTGCAAAAGCTGCAATGGGCGCTTCGCTCGATGAGGTAATATCAGCAGCGCAAAATGCAATCAGCAATACCCGCAGTATGGGAGTTGGACTCATCCCCTGCACAATTCCTGAAGTCGGACATCCTAATTTCACGATTCCTGAAGGGAAAATGGAAATAGGTATAGGTCATCATGGCGAACCAGGCATCGAGATTGCCAATCTCGAACCATCTGCTAAAGTTGCTGAACGAATGTGTAATGTAATAATACCTGATCTTCCATTTGCTTCGGGAGATGAAGTGGTTGTACTTATTTCAGGACTTGGATCAACACCTGTTATGGAACTCTACATTCTTTTTAACGATGTAAAACGTATCCTTAAGGAAAAAGGTATTAAAATTCATGTAACTTACATTGGAAATTACTTCACTTCGCTTGAAATGGCAGGGGCAACACTTACTTTGATGAAACTCGACAACGAACTGAAAGAGTGTATTGACTATGAATGTGATTCTGTGGGAATGCGTCAGTTTCAACGTATTTAAGACAATTCAATAATGCAAACATTCACAAATAAGGCAGGTTCTGTTATCGTTGATAACCTTATTCTGGCCATTAATGAAAATAAACAATACCTGAGCGATATTGATGGTTTGATTGGCGATGGTGACCACGGAATTAATATGAACAAAGGTTTTACAATGTGTCGCGATGAGCTTGTTAACAATCCTGGAGATCTTGCTCACGGGCTAAAAGTACTTTCGAAAATACTGATCATGAAAATAGGAGGTTCGATGGGACCTCTTTATGGTAAATTTTTCAGGGCTATTGCCAATTCGCTTGATGGTAAAGAAGAAATTGGGATACAGGAGATGGGAGATGCATTAAATGCAGGAATTGAAGCTATTGCTTCTATTTCACCTGCAAAAATTGGCGACAAAACTCTGATAGACACTCTTATACCTGCTCATTCTGCCTATAAAAAAGCCTACCTGGAGGGTAAGTCGTTTTCACAGGCACTGGAAGATATGAAAATAAATGCCCGTAAGGGTCGCGATTCAACAAAGGATATGGTAGCCAAGCTTGGCCGCGCCAGCCGGCTGGGTGAACGCTCAAGAGGTGTGCTGGATGCAGGTTCAGCATCATGCTGCATTATTCTGGAAACTATCGGAGACAGCATCCAGGAACTATTAGAATAATTTATTTACAAAAGTTGCAACTTCGACATGTAGGAGAAATAGTTGAATAATTTTTGTTTATCAACAATATTATGTAAACAAAAATGTTTATATTTGTTCCATGAAAACTAAGTTATCGATAATAAAAGGGATTCATCCCGGATTAATTCTCGAGCGTGAGCTTAAACAACGTCACTTGTCTAAAGGACCATTTGCTCTTTCTTTGGAGGAATACCCTCAAACTCTGGTATCTATTACTAAAGGAAAGAGAAGGATGAACACAAATCTTGCTCTAAAAATTGAGAACGCTCTGGAAATTGAAGAGGGTTATTTTATGACTTTACAGTTATATTATGATATTAAAGAAATTAAAAGAAGACAATATAGATTACATCCTGATCTTACTAAATTGAGGCGAGTTCTGTTTTGGGATACAAAAATGGAAAACATCGACTGGGAAAAACAAAAAAATGCAGTTATTAAGAGGGTATTTGAGAGGGGTAATGAAATTGAGAAAAAAGAGATAGTTCTATTTTATGGCCGAGAGAATGTCAATAATATATTGAATACGCATGCGAAGTAACCTTCATTTCAACACCACTAGTAAACAGTTATTATCTATATTAAAGACCCTAATGGCAGCTAAGGAATTTAATGCTTTTAGGCTAGTCGGAGGCACTGCTCTAAGTTTATATAGAGGACATAGGGAATCAATTGATATTGATTTGTTATCAGATGCTCCCCATGACTCCATTGATTTTGGAGCAATCTATGCGTTTTTAAGTAATACATTTTCTTATGTTGACACAAATGATTACAAAGTAGTTGGGCTGGGTAACTCATATTATATTGGTAATAGCAAAGAAGATTGTGTTAAATTGGATTTATTCTATACGGATAAATTTATTCAGGATATTGTCCTAATAGATGGTATTAAATTGGCGACTGTTGAAGAAATTATAGCCATGAAAATTGATGTCATTTCCAGGGGTGGAAGAAAAAAAGAATTTTGGGATATACACGAGTTAAAAGATGATTATTCAATTGAAGAAATGCTTGCCCTGCATAAACAAAGAAATCCATACACCCATGACAGGGATCAGATCAGGAGAAATTTCTCTAATTTTGAAAATGCCGATGATGATTTCGATCCGATTTGCTTAAAGGGAAAATATTGGGAGATAATAAAGCTAGATATTATAGATTTTGCACAGCAATCACGAATTGACTAGAAATACTTTAAAAGTTTTTCAGTAAAAATGTCACATTCGTCACAACTGCATTATTTTAGAGAATTACTTTCATGTGTAAAAGATAAATGATATTCTCTTCAGACTTTATAAGCTTATATAAGTCCATCTTTTATGGAAGGCAAGATATACATGAAATAAGATAGGATAAAGATGGCAAAACAGGTTATATGCCTGCTTATAAGGTAGATTGGAATGATTATAACAAGTATAAATCAGGCGGGGAAACCTTCAAGGATTTTGCCAATAAAGAATATCCATCGATTCAGCAAATTTCTGATTCTTACTGAACGTAAAGCCCATGTCGAAATCCTGAATCTTTATCTTAAAGATAAGTTTGAAACTATTGCAATTCATGGAGAGGATTCCGAAAGTAACCGGAAAAGTAAGATGGAACAACTAAAGCACGGGCATTATAAAATTGTAATTTCAACTGGTCAATATTTTGGTGAAGGAGTCGATTTGAATAACCTGGAGTGCCTTGTTATAGCTTATCCGTTTGCATTTGAAGGTAAATTAACCCAATATATCGGACGAATTCAACACTCAGATAATCCTCCGGTAATTTTTGATTATCGGGATTCAAAAATTGAATATTTTGAAAAAATGTTCAAACAAAGGAACCGTTACTATAAGAAGCTATCAAAGCAAGTTCAAATTGATTGAGTGTTTTGGGACAATCATAGTTTTGAATTATCTCTTAAAAATAATCCAGTGCTGAGAAACCTCCTGGAAAATTAGAGGAAGTCAAGCTGTGCCACAATTAAGTAAATTTTTGGTTGCAACTCTCACAAAAAACTCACTTTCTTCAAAAGAATAGTTGCAACCCTCTCCCTGATAATTACAGTACATCTCATCCTTAGAATTAGTGATGGTTTCAGGATGTCATAAAAAGAAACAAGAGGTCGATTTTGACCTCTTGTGCCTCTGGGTACATTAATCCAGATTCTTGATTAATCCAAACAGCATTTTTGATATTTCTTCAAGTCTTTGCTCACTCTCCAAGAAACCTTGCTGGGTTATTTCTTCTGTTTCATGAAGATATTCCAGAATAGCTACACATTCAAATGCACTGCCCCTGGCAACAACAAAGAAGTTTTTCCGGTCTTTATTGCTAAATCGTGAAGTTCCTTCAGCAATATTCAACATAATGCTGAATGATGCTCTTCTGAGTTGATCGTTTGTTACTCTGTCGAAATTCTTTTCATCCAGGATAGAATAAATTTCTTTACAAAAGTTCTTTGACTTCTGATAGACATCAAGTTTTTGAAAATCAAACATGTGTTGTAGTTTTTAGTTAGCACTATTGAAAAAAATGCAGCGATGCAAGATCTAATTTATGAATTATTTGGGAAATATACGGAGAATTTAAAAGTGTGAGTGTGAGAGTGAGTCTTGAGGAAAAAGAACGAGAGTGTTCGTTCGAGCTCACTCGCTCTCACTCTCACTCTCGCTCTTTTTCTGTACCCCGAACGGACAAAAGTTGCAACCGGTTCAGCGACATTTTCCATTTATTCAAGTAAATAAATAAGGTTAGCCGAAAAAAATAGTATACTTTAGTACCCGATATATTGTCATCGACTATTTGATATTTGAATCCTGATATCTTTTACCTATGAAACATTCTCTTTTAATACCTGCTTTAGCATCAGTTGCTATAGGTTGTACCCAACAGTCAGTTAAACAACCACAACCCTCAACCTCAGATATTCCTTTCAATGGAACTATTAAGCTTGATGTTCGTGAATCACTGGCTGACTGGGCTCCCTATGTACCCAAAAGGGCGCCGGAAGGGTCGCCGAATGTTCTATTCGTTCTGTACGACGATACAGGTCTTGCCGCCTGGTCACCCTATGGTGGCGGAATTAACATGCCCACACTTGACAGGCTGGCGGCAAACGGATTAACTTATACACAATGGCACACAACAGCTCTGTCTTCCCCAACACGATCTACTCTGTTGACTGGGCGTAATCACCATCTGAATGCAATGTCAGCAATCACTGAGGCGGCCAACGGATTTCCGGGAGCAAGCGGTTATCTTCCGGCGGAGTGTGCAACAATAGGCCAGATCCTTCAGGATAATGGATGGAGTACCTTCTGGCTGGGAAAAAACCATAATGTTCCTGAACAGGATGTTGCATCGGGTGCCAGTCGTAAATATTGGCCGCTGCAACAAGGCTTCGACAGGTTCTATGGGTTCCTGGGAGGTGAGACCAATCAATGGTATCCCGATCTGGTTGAAGATAACCGTTTTATCGAAGCTCCCTACGGTCCTGAGGAGGGATATCACCTGTCGAAGGACCTGGCAGACCAGGCTATTACAATGATAAGGGATCAGAAAGCTACCAACCCCTCAAGACCATGGTATATGTGGTATTGCCCCGGGGCTAACCATGCTCCCCATCATGCTCCACAGGAGTACATCGATAAATATAAAGGAAAATTTGATGATGGTTATGATGCTTACCGTGAATGGGTTCTTGCAAGAATGATTGAAAAGGGAGTAATCCCAAAAGGAACGAAGTTGACTCCCTTTAATCCAATGCCGGAAGATATGGCGAATCCAGCCGACTTTGTACGTCCCTGGGAGACCCTTAATGCTGATGAAAAGAAACTATTTTCCAGACTGGCCGAGGTATATGCTGCCTTCTCCGAGTACACAGATGTTCAGATTGGGCGGATCATTGACTACCTGGAACAGACAGGCCAGCTTGAAAATACTGTTGTAATATATGCTGCCGATAATGGGGCATCAGGGGAGGGTACACCTAATGGTTCTGTGAATGAAAACAAATTCTTTAATGGTTATCCCGATGATCTTGCCGAGAATCTTAAATATCTTGACAAAATGGGAGGGCCTGATACTTACGAACATTTCCCGACCGGATGGGCTTCGGCATTTTCCACCCCCTTCAAGATGTTTAAGCGTTATGCAAATTATGCGGGAGGGACCTGTGATCCCCTGGTAATATCCTGGCCAAAAGGGATCAAAGCACGTGGTGAAATCAGAAATCAATATCATCACTCAGTCGATATTGTCCCCACAATTCTTGAGATATGCAACCTGGAAATGCCGAATGTATATCGAGGAGTTGAACAGTATCCGTTATCTGGGGTATCAATGAAATATACCTTTGATGCGACTCCTGATGCTCCAACACAGAAGAAAGTTCAATATTATTCAATGCTTGGAACACGTGCTGTATGGGAAGATGGCTGGAAAGCTATTGCTGTTCATTCACCAATCAGCGGAAAAGGAGATTTCGATAAAGATCAGTGGCAGTTATTTAATGTGAATGAGGATAGATCAGAATCAAACGATCTGGCAAAGGAGAATCCTGAAAAACTGAAACATCTAATTGATTTATGGTTCTCAGAGGCTGAGAAAAATAAGGTACTTCCTATTGATGACCGAAGCGCTCTTGAGCAATTAAACATTGAAAGGCCAAGTTCAGAGCCGGCGAAGGAAAGATATGTCTATTATCCCGAAACTGCACCTGTCCCGGAAGGAGTGGCAGTCAATGTTCGAAACAGGTCTTATAAAATACTGGCGGGAATTAACATAACTGATCCTACTGTTTCGGGTGTGATCTTTGCACATGGATCAAGATTTGGAGGACACTCACTGTTCATAAAGGACAAGAAGTTGTACTATTCCTACAATTTCCTTGGAATTACAGAGCAGAAGCTGGTCTCAGGCATACTTTCGCCCGGAAAACATACAGTTGGCGTTGAGTTCATCAGGGAAAAAGATGGCGAACACCATGAATCACTTGGGCAAGCCAAACTTTATATTGACGACAAAGTGGTAGCAGAAGGCCCCTGGAAAACACAGCCCGGGAAATTCACCCTTTCTGGCGATGGTCTGTGTGTGGGATTTGACAGCGGTGATGCAGTGAGCAAGGAATATAAAACTCCCGGAACATTCAGGGGAGGGGAGATACAATTCGTTGGCGTAACTGTTGAAAAAGCAGCATATGATGATCTTGAACTGGAAGCACGCCGGGCATTGATGAAGAATTAATGATACAAGGAGGAAGAATAGTTGCTCTGATAAAAATCCAAATATTCTTAAATTAAAGAGACAGTGGCCATCGAAAAGGTGGCCATTGTTATATGCAACCAGTATTAAATACTGGAACTGATTAAAAAATAGGATTACAATGGATTGTGCAAAAGAGGACCCCTATAAGCAACTCTTACAAAAACTCGCTTTTGGCTCAGAGTGAATTAAAATATTATGACTATCAGACTGCACGGCAATAAGACTGCAAGACATTAGTGTGAGTGTCAGTGCGAGTTTCCACCTTCGCCAAGGCTTCGGTGGACGAAGTGAGGAAAAAGAAGCGAGTGTGCTCGCTCCCGCTCTCACACTCGCTCTGTTTTAGTACCCGGAACGGACAAAAGTTGCAACCGGATCAATTAACTATTATTCTGGAAAGACTTATTCTTGGAACCCAAACTTTGAATTAAACAATCATACATACGTTTGTATTATTGAGTTATTGGTTGAGAAATTTCGCCAAACTGTTGAAAATATTTTCGTTTTTTTAAATATAAAGGGAGATTTGTGACATTAAATAAAAGCAGATATTATGAAAAAAGAACACTGTAAAATACACGCAAATAGAGCTATTGGTCTTTTAGCTATTAGTTTAATTAGCCTATCTAGTTGCAGTAAAGATTCAACTGAACCAACAGTTGATAATTTACCTAACATCACAGGTTATCCCATTGTCGGTACAAATCAAACAACATTTTATAGCAATACAGGGGTAATTTCAACTCCAGGCATCAATGACGCTTTTTATGGCCAGGATGCAACATACCCCGATAACGGAACAAGCTATACCGATAATGGTGATGGAACAATTACCGATAACATTACAGGTCTGATGTGGGTTAAAGCTCGTGGCTCAAAAATGACATGGGACGAAGCTGTAGCAGGTGCATCTACTAATATTACAGGTGGACATAAAGATTGGCGTATGCCAACTATTAAAGAATTGTATTCACTATTTTTACACAGAGGTGTTAATGGCTCCGATGTTATGTCAACCGCAGGCTTTATACCATTTATTAATACGGATTATTTTGATTTTAAATATGGTAGTGGCATTGGCGACGAAAGAGTTATAGATTGTCAGGACTGGTCAGGAACGGAATACGTGAGTACAACACAGTCCAATCAGCCTACCGTATTTGGTGTAAACTTTGCTGACGGGCGTTGTAAAGGTTATAAGAAAATGCTACCTCCTACTTGGACTGAAAAGAACGAGCTTTATGTACGATATGTTCGTGGCAATACAGAATATGGCAAGAACAATTTTCAAAATAACAATAATGGAACTATTTCTGATTTAGCAACCGGACTCATGTGGTCTGAAGAGGACAGCAAAGTAGGCATGGATTGGAAAGAAGCCCTCGCTTGGGTGCAAGTAAAAAATACTGAAAATTTCCTAGGTCATAACGACTGGCGTCTTCCTAATATAAAGGAATTACAAAGTATAGTAGATTTTACTCGTTCTCCTGCAAAAACATCTTCAGCAGCAATAAACACAGATTATTTTAAATGCAGTACTATAACTAATGAAGCTAATCAAGTAGACTACCCCTACTTTTGGTCTGGAACAGTTTTAATTGATGGTCCAGGCAGAGAAGGATGTTATATTCCGTTTGGGAGAGCAATGGCCAAACTGGATGGTGTTTGGCAAGATGTTCATGGTGCAGGATCGCAAAAATCAGATGTTATGGTAGGTGATCCAGCCAACTTCCCAAATGGACGAGGACCTCAGTATGATGCTGTTCGCATCTATAATTATGTGAGGTTGGTAAGAGATATTTAGCAGACATTAAAATTGACCAAACATAAGCTAATTTTAACATTAAGAAGATATACGGAGAATTTAAAAGTGTGAGTGTGAGAGTGAGTCTTGAGGAAAAAGAACGAGAGTGTTCGTTCGAGCTCACTCGCTCTCACTCTCACTCTCGCTCTTTTTCTGTACCCGGAGCGGGACTTGAACCCGCACAACCGTTATGGTCACAGGATTTTAAGTCCTGCGTGTCTACCATTCCACCATCCGGGCATTCTATTTATATACTGCAAATATAATAATTCTGCTTTTCAGTATATTTCTTTAAAACTGCGGGGGATGGTGGAATGTCCACCCCTGCAGTCTGGCTGCTTCGCTATCCCGACATAACATGTCGGGACTTAACGCTCGCCCCTACCATCCGGGCAAAGTAGGCCCTGCAGTTTTGCAGTCTTGCAGTCAAACAATCCGTAATGGAAGTGCAAATTTATAAAAAAAATCAATTGATGCAACTAAGAACTAAATCGGAGTATCATCTTT
Organism: uncultured Bacteroidales bacterium; assembly: GCA_963732435.1. Classification (GTDB taxonomy): domain Bacteria; phylum Bacteroidota; class Bacteroidia; order Bacteroidales; family VadinHA17; genus LD21. The sequence goes on from CAVSZL010000001.1 coordinate 62,100, forward strand.
TCGATACCTGCAGTACAATAACATTATCAATTGCTTCTGAATCAAGATCAGGTAGCTGGAGGGTTATTGCTGACCCGGATGTTTCTGTTTTGAATTTAACTGACTTTCCGGATTCATACCTGTAAGCCTTGTTAACCTTATATGGAAAATTGCTAAAGATCAGTTGTTTATTAAGATTTTCCTGTTGGGTGATGTGCAGAAATACCTTATCTCCTTTCTCAACAGCTACTCCCCATTCAGCAGGTTTCATAAAACTCCTGCGGGTTCCGTATATAGTTTCTCCGTAGGTTTTAAGCCAGTCTCCAATTCCAAGCAATCTCTCTCTATGAGACTGACGGACCTCTCCATCGGGTGTCGGACCTATGTTCAGTAACAAATTTGAACCCCGTCCGGCAGAACCGATCAGAAGGTGAACAAGTTCCTTAACAGAGCGGTCAATTGTATCGTTTGTTACATAGCCCCAGCTCTTACCAATGATGTCGCTTGATTCCAGGGGCAGATCCATTGCAATTTCTGCATCAGCCGAATATCCTCCACCGGTATTGCTGCCAGGCAGATCGCGTTCAAAGGTCTGGTAATCTTCACCGGGGAAAGTAGCAAGATGATGATTATTCACTATCATACATCCGGGCTGAAGGTCGTGAATAAGCTTGTAAATCTCATCGTATCTCCATGCCCGCAATTGATTACCGTTCTTGCCTTTTTCAAGTCGTTTTACCTGGTCCCAGTGCCCGTCGAACCAGATGCCATAGATTGGACCATAATTGGTAAGTATTTCAGTTAACTGGTTCTTCATAAACACGATATAGTCATCCCAGTTGCACTCTCCCTGAATCCCGGTTCCCTTCTTTACATTACCCTGACAGTAGTCGGGACGATAAAAATCGGTAAGGGAATAATAACAGAATAGCCTGATATCCTGTTTATGGCATTCTTCAGCCAGCATTTTGAGAACATCTTTACCATATGGGGTATTCATTATCCCCCAGTCTGAATAACTGGTATTAAACATACTGAAACTGTCATGATGACGGGTTGTAAAGGTGATATATTTCATTCCGGCATCTTTAGCCAGTTTTACAACTGCTGCAGCATCGAATTTAACAGGATTGAATTTGTTTATATTTTTCCTGTATTCATTCACATCTGCTCCTGATAAAGCCCAGCCAATCTCTTTCCCAAGAACACTTGACACGCCCCAGTGAATAAACATCCCGAAATGAGCATCACTGAACCATTCACGGTTTTGAAGGTTTTCAACTGACGGAACATACCCGACCTGACCTTTGTCAAGATCATTACCCTGGCTATGTCCAATCAGATTTGATAATACCAATACACCTGCAATGAAAATTTTCTTCATGCTGACAGATTTATAGGTTGATGATAAACTCTGTGAAACTCTGTGCTTCTCTGTGCCTCTTTGTGTAACTAAAAAAGAACTTACACGGAGTGTCCACTGAGAATCACAAAGGTTCACAGAGATCTTAAACTAGTCTTTGTAAAGAACTGGTTTGCCAAGACCAGCCTTTTCAAGTTCTTTTAACTGGGTTTTGGCATCGCCAACAACAACATAATACATTCTTGCCGGATCAATATATTTATTTGCAAGTTCAAGCTGTTTTTCAACAGTCAGGCTTTTGATAAATGCCTCTTCCTGTTTAATATAGTCAGCCGGCAATCCATATAAAGCCATTGTATTCAGCATAGAAAGCAGATCTCCAAGGGTTTCAAAATTGAGAGCATTTCCTTTAAGAAGTGCAGATTTTGTAAAATCCACATACTCCTGAGGTATACTCTGTCGATATTTTTCCATCTCTGTTTTGAATATGGTAACAGATTCAAGAGTAGCATTTGTGCGGACCATTGAGGATGCGGTAAATGTACCATAGTTTTTTGCACCTGAAAAGCCCGACCTGGCTCCATATGTAAAGCCCTTTTCTTCACGCAATATCAGGTTAAATACTCCATTGAATGATCCTCCCAGCTTGTAGTTTGTGACATATGCAGGATAGTAGTCAGGATTTGTTCTGGTTATTGATGGGCTACCTATATTAATAACTGACTGTTTTGCTCCCGGAACATCAACGAAGTAGATTTGTGATTTCAGAGGTGGCTCAGGAATTGAAAACTCAGGAAGAGCCAACTCTTTTTTCTGCCATTTGCTGTTTATACCGGCAAGTGCCGTTTCTACCCTTGACTGATCTATGTTTCCGACAATCAGAAATTGAGCAACAGCCGGAGAGAAGTATTTCTCATAATAGCTCTTCATGTCATCAATTGTGATTGAGGCTACAGTTGATTCAGTTCCTGCCAGTTCGGTAGCCAGAATGCTCTTTTCTCCATAGATTAATTTGTTAAGAGTCACCGATGCGAGATAGCTTGGATTAGCCTGGTTACGCTTAATATTGTTGATTATCCTGATCTTTGCGAGGTTATACTGTTCTTCATCCCAGCGAGGCTCAAACAGCATCTCTTCGACGAGTGCGATTGTCTTTTCAAAATTTCTGGCAAGAGTACTTACCCTGAAAGTAATATTTTCATTTGCAGCAGATACAGATATGCTGGCTCCAAGTAATTTAATGGCATCTTCAAGTTCCTCAGGTGTTTTATTCCTGGTTCCTTCATTCATGACTGAAGCGGTGAGATTTGCCAGTCCGGCTTTTGATGTATCATCGAGAAGACGGCCTCCCTCGATGATAATTGAATACTGAAGAAGAGGCAGCTCTGTATGTGTTATTCCTGAGATCTTCATTCCATTGGTGAGTGAAGCTGTCCATACCGGGGGTATTGTAACTTCGGGATCTGGTCCGACAGGTGGTTGCTGTGAACGGTCGGTTTTGGTCGGAGTCTTAACTATTGGCTCTTCCGCAACTGGTTCATTTTTTACCTCGGCAGCATTGGCTACATCTTCCTCAATAATTCCGGCATTAACTGAATTTTCTGCAATTAAAGAAACCTCTCCCTTGGGGACAAAGCTTGTTGCGATGTAATTTTTACCCTTGATGTACTTTTCAAATACCATTTTTACATCCTCCATTGTAACTGACTGGGCATTTTCAAAATCAGCAGTATAGAATTCAGGATCATCCTTAAACATCTGGTACATTCCCAGGGTGAATGATTTCATAAGAATACCCGAAAAATTACCATAGAAAGTAGTTTCGTTTTTAGCTTTTATCCTTGTAAGATCTTCCTCTGTAAATCCCTCTTTTTCAAACATGTCAAAAGCTTCGAAGATTGCACTTTCAACATCTTTAAGGCTTACACCGGGATTTGCCGTGACAGTTATCCTGAAACTTCCGGTAAGTTCCATAGCCATGTTCATCGCTCTTGCTGATGAGGTTAGTTTCTTGTCTTTAACAAGTACTTTATATAAAGGTGTTTTCTTGCCATTTGAAAGAAGTTCTGCCAGGTAGTCGAGAGCATACGCCTCTTTTGTGAACTGTTCAGGGGATGGGAATACCATAGTGTACCGCGGCGCTTTTGCAAAATTATCTTCGTGATATAGCTTTACTGTGCCGGATAGGGCTACAGGTGTCGGTTCCATCTTCTCAACAACCTCTCCTCCCGGGATCTCACCAAAATACTTTTCGACAAGGGCTTTTACTTCATCTTTATTAATATCACCTGAAATAACAATTGTTGCATTGTTCGGGGAATAAAACTTTTTATGAAATGCTTTCACATCATCAACAGTTGCATTTGCAAGATCTTCCATTTCACCTATCACATCCCAGCTGTAAGGATGTCCTTTCGGATACAGGTTCTTGAGTATTAAAGCATCTTCATGTCCGTAAGGTGCATTGTCGACACTCTGCCTCTTTTCATTCTGAACTACATTCTGCTGGTTGACAAAAGCAGATTTTGTTACAGTATTTTCAAGAAATCCCATTCTGTCTGATTCAAGCCATAATACCATTTCAAGAGCATTCTTCGGAATAACTTCATAATATACGGTATTGTCAAAGCCGGTACCTCCGTTAAGGTCACCGCCGGCACCCTGTATGAGTTTGAAGAGCTGGTCTTCACCTACATTCTCTGATTTCTGGAACATCATATGTTCAAAAAGATGAGCAAAGCCTGTTTTTCCCGGAACTTCACGGCCTGAACCAACATGATATAGGATCGCAACTGCTGCAATCGGGTCTGATTTGTCTTCATGTAGAATCACTGTGAGACCGTTTGAAAGAGAATATTTCTCAAGTTCAACTGAAACTCCTGCCTCTTTGGATTGAGGTTTGCAGGAGTAAAGGGATGCTATTAAGATGATTAAGAGAGGAATAATAGATTTCTTCATAGTGAATGAATTAGGTATTAACTTTCATGAATTAGTAGTTATCGAAAATAATAATAAAAACTTTAGGGAGGCTGTTTTTGGCAGATAAAAAAATATTCTTATTTTTGCGCATGAAATTGCGGGAGTAGCTCAGTTGGTAGAGCACGACCTTGCCAAGGTCGGGGTCGCGGGTTCGAGTCCCGTCTCCCGCTCAAATATAAGGAAGGTGTCTCAAAAGGACACCTTATTTTTTTATATATTCATTTCTTTTTGTTCGTCCAAAAAGAAACGAACCAAAGAAAAAGGGCGCCGGAAATGATAACTTCAGCCTTTTTTTGGCAAAATGCCTTAGGCTTCACGCTCCCAAAAAAGGCTGAAGTTCGCACCATTTCCGGTTTGCCTGCCCACAACCTAAAGTTTTTAATTGCTTAAAATTATAGTGATAAGGGATCGTTTCAATAAGTATAATGAGATGACCTCGTTTATATATAGAATCTACCTTATATATTTTATCTTTTCGGACCCCATTCAAGAAGTATATTATTCTCAAAATAGAGCCATGAATTTTTATAGATCCATTCTTCCTGAATCAAATTCCCGTTGACAACCCTGTTTATTTTTTCTGCTCTGCCCCAACTGTCTTTTACCATATCCGAATTCATACCCTTCCAAATCTTTCCGGTTACCAATCTTGCAGCCATACTTGTCCCATACTTATTTTCCAGGTAAGAGAACCTGCTCATTTCCTGTTGTACAGGTTGCTGAACCTGTGTGGTTTGCGCTTGCTGAACAGGCTGAGGTTCTTCAACTGTTTTTTTATCAGGAATTGCATGATGTTTATATATGTATCCTTCATCCTCCTCGAAAGCCACAAAATAGTAAGTGCTATCTGAATCAATAACATCAACAACTGAACCAGTCGGGATTATCCTGATAACAGAGGTCAGGTCGTTCTGATCTTTGAACAAACGAGTTGAGGTCTTTAAGGTGGCTGTTATGCTTGTGCTCTTAATATCTGACTGGGCCTGTGTTGCTCCAAAGCAAAGAAAGATCAGAGCTATTATAATTATCTTCTTCATATCACGGTTTTTCTTAAATAATCAAAAATTGTACCAAATACAAACAGTTGTAAATGCATTTATTTACAGCAGATTTCTTATTCTGAGGGAATGGGAAATCTCCTGAAAATGATCATTGAATCCTGAACCATTGACAATCAGACTTTTTTCCTTATAAGCATCAATCCATCCCTTACCGGCAGCATAACATTGTCAATGTTTTTCTGTCTGCTGATCATATCATTAAATTCAATAATTCCTCTTGTCTGTGCATCGCTGGTTTCATTTTCAATTACCTTTCCTCCCCAAAGTACATTATCAGCAAGTATAAATCCTCCCGGATTCAGCTTGTCTATAATAAGATGGTAATAATCAGAGTATTCTCTCTTATCCCCATCAATGAATACTAGGTCAAAATTCAGATCCAGATCTGAAATAACATCTATAGCATTTCCTGTAATCTGGACAATCTTTTCCCCAAGACCTGCTCTTTTGAAATACTCATCCGAGAAGGCAGTCAGTTCATCATTAATTTCAATGGTAATAAGTTTCCCTCCGGGTTTAAGTCCTTTAGCCAGGCAAATTGCCGAATAGCCGGTGAATGTTCCGATCTCGAGGATGTTCTCCGGATGGATCATATTTGAAATAAATTCCAGGAATTTTCCCTGCAGATGACCTGATGTTCTGTTAGGATTTACAAACCTTATGTGGGTCTGTCTGTAAAGGTCTTCCAATAACGGATCCTCGGGTGTGGAGTGGGAGAGAAGGTATTGATCGAGTGTTTTGCTCATTTTTAAAGCATTATATATTCTGGAATCTGAAGTCCGAAGCAAAAAGTACTCCTGACTTCTGACTTCGCTCATCTGTCTATTTATATATCAGTGTTGATAGTTTTGAGGGTTCAAAAATCTCATTGGCAGTTTCCATTAATTCAGAAGCAGTGATTTTATCAATCTTCTTGCATATTTCCTCAATAGTATCAATTTTATTAAATATCAGGAGGCTTTTTCCAAGGCTTAGCATAAGACTCTCATGGTTTTCATAACCTCTTGCAAGATAGCCCTTTATCTGGTTTTTGGCTTTGCTTAACTGTACCGTACCCAGCTTTGAGGTCCGTAGTTTCTTTAATTCAGCCAAAGCTATTGATATACTTTTATTGAGGTACTGGCTGTCTGTTCCGAAATATATTGAGAATATTCCCGTATTATTATATGGATTGTAGTTTGATTCAACATTATAAGCCAGTCCGTTTTTTTCACGAAGAGTCAGATTAAGTCGTGAGTTCAGACCTTGTCCTCCAAGAATATTATTTAGGAGGAACATTCCCATCCTTCTTTTGTCTTTCAGATCATATGCAAGGTTCCCGATAATACAATGGTTTTGGAATGTATCCATTTTCTTTATCACTGAATCAGGCTTGTAGATCCATTTCTTATCCTTGTTTTGTTCTGTATTTTCTGTAATTATATGAGAAAAATGTGTTTTAAAAAGCTTTATTATTTTCTCATCAGGGATATTTCCTACTGAACAGAAAACCATTTTTCGTGTATTGTAGTTATTCCCGATAAACCTGTGAATTGCTTCCTGTGAAAATGATTTAACAGATTCAGATGTACCCAGAATATTGCGTCCGATTGGCTGGTTTAAGAAGATCAGCTCCTCAAAATCATCAAAAATTAGCTCTGCAGGATTATCCCGATAAGAATTTATCTCCTCTAAAACGACATCTTTCTCCTTTTCGATCTCCTTTTCAGGGAAAACTGAATTAAAAGTAATATCGCTTATCAGTTCGACAGCACGTTCATAATCATCCTTCAGAAACGAGGCATGCACCGCAGTCTCCTCTTTGGTAGTATACGCGTTAAGTTCGCCGCCAACATCCTCGAGGCGGCTAAGTATATAATATGCTTTCCTTTTTTTAGTACCTTTAAAGAGCATGTGTTCAATGAAATGGGCGATCCCATGCTCTTCCTCTTTTTCATCACATGACCCCGTATTTATTATTATACCACAGTGGGCTACAAGTCCTGGTATCCTTTGATGAACAAGTCTGATACCATTATCAAGGGTGTGAAAAAGGAGATCCATGTTGAATTCTGAATGAGAATGCAAATGTACCATATAGGTAAAATGATTCCAAATAGAATTTTTTTTAATAAACTTTTTGCTTACTCAGATTTGAAATATATATTTGCAGTCCGAAAAGGAGGTGCCATAGCTCATCCCGATAGCTATCGGGAGGTAAGCAATGGACTTTCATAGAGAGAATCAAAAGTTGGTGCCATAGCTCAGTCGGTAGAGCAATGGACTGAAAATCCATGTGTCCCCGGTTCGATTCCTGGTGGCACCACTTAAAAAAGAGCGGGAGTGAGAGCGAGAGCGAGCACTTCCGCTTCTTTTTTCTCACGCACTATAGTTGATAGTTTGTCTAAAAAATTAAGAAAGGGAAAAACTAATCTCTTGAAAATTAACAATTTATATAGACAAATTTCTAATTTGATAGTTCCGAAAGCAATTTTGAAATATCCATATTTTCAGGATTCAATTGTTGCGCTTTCAGCATAGCTTCTTTTGCCTGATCCATCTCTCCATTTATTTTATGAGAAAAACCTAAATCATAATAGGCATGCCACGAATCGGGATATTCTTCTATATTAAATTTGAACAGCTTCACAGAAGCATTCCCATCATAATCCAAAAGCATTCTGCCGGCCATGCTAATCTCTTCTTCTGTATAATTATAATTGTTATAAGCTTCCGCTTTATGTGATTTGTAAATGGCAATTGCCGTATCAATAGAAGATTGCAAATAAGTATTTAGCAAAGCCGTTGATTGTGCATAATCCAAAAGATCTGCTATCGAAAATTCATTTTTTTGTGAACTAAGGCTTAATAATTTTTCTTTTGACTTTTTATTTTCTTTCAGCGTTGCATCAAAGAAGGTTGTGGTATAGTCAGCAATGTAATCATAGCTCCTGGCATAATTATTCTGGACTGAATCTGGTTTGCAATTATTAAAATAGCTCCAAAAGGAAACAAAACCAAAATGGACCAGGTTTGACATTCGCACAGCGAGTTTATTTCTGGATACTATTGAATTATAAAATGGATATACAGAACTGATATCTTTATTGACCAGCATGAAATAAGGGACTTTAGTTTTCTCAAAATCAAACTCCTCTAATTTGAAAAGGAAGATGTAGAAGGAATATTCCTGACTGCCATCTAAGGAGCAAACGGCTTTAACATTTGGATGTTTCATTTGAAACAGGGCTGTTGCCAGGCCTCCTGTACTATATCCAAACAGGCCTATAGATGAATATTTAACAGGGACGGTATTTTCTATATAATCGAGAATGAATTCCAAATCCTCCACCTGTGCCAGAATGCTTTTTTCAGGATCTCTCCTTTGTATGGAATTTTCGCCGGCGGAAGCAACTGAAATTACAAAGAAGCCATTTTTTGCCAGTTGTTCGCAGATACGATGATTCTGAATTGAGCGTTTTGCTGTTTGAAGGAGCATAAATAATCAAAGGAAATTTACCCTTTGCCTGCGGACTATTGAGGGAAGCTTCCACAGGTGAATCGAGGATTTCTTCTGTGCTTGTATGTAATCCTATTTTGAAGTTCTCTTTGGCAAAACCGGCATAGGCAACTGATAAAATTAAAGCTCTCGTTATCGATTTCCTCTTTTGCTTTAGAGTAATTATTCACGAATAGAAATCAGATCTATGTACTGCTTAAATCGCATTTTATTTAGGTTGAAATTATCATTGGAAGGATACCACAAATGAATAAGCATCGGACGGAAAATTGTATCCTGATTGTACAATATAAAGCCGACTGCTATGCTTGTACTTTATAATAACTAAAACCCACGGAATAGTTTGTGTTTTCTTTTTTGACAGTGCAGCTCAAAGGAATAAAACTAATTGCTGCAATAAAAATAGCACGAATCTTATTGTTTGAACTTTAATTTTTCTTTTCATAATAAAATATTTCAAATTATACATTTATCTCATAATCACTTCTATTGCAGCTCTACTCATATCTTAATGCTTCAATAGGATTTCTTGTAGCTGCCCGCCTGCTTTGCCAACTAACTGTCAGCAAAGCAATGCTCAGAGCAAGTACACCTGCCAGGGCAAATATCCACCAGGTCAGGTTCGGTTTTATAGGTGAAATGTTTAAGCCAACTATTCATTAAGTAATAGGCAATTGGAGTGGCTATTACAAAAGAAATGGCAACCCATTTTACAAAGTCTTTGTTGAGCATGATTAATATTTCGGATACCTCTGCACCATTGACCTTACGGATTCCTATCTCTTTTATCCTTTTTTGTATACCATAAAAACTTAGTCCAAACAGTCCTAAACATGAAATAATAATTGCAATAAGTGAATAATCCCATTTTCCTGTAAAAACTGATTTAATATGGAAAATTTACTGGCCCCCATCACTTTTCTTATCCTAACCTCAGGGCGTCTCTGTTCAGCCTTGGCAGTTGATAAATTTGTGAAATTGATGGATACAATAAGAATAATAATGAAGGCAATTGCCAAAAACTGATAAACATACTGAATCCGGTTATTTTTACCGGAATAGGAATAAAGTCGTTCCTTTTGAAAGGGAAATAAATAAATGGTGGTGTTTTCCTGCCCCTTTTCTTTTATAACATTTACTATCTTTTCATTTAAACTGTTAACATCTGGATTTTCATAAAGAACAATGCTTGTTCGTGGCCAGTTATTTCCCCAGCTTTCAAGGTTGGAACCGAATGCTTTTTTATTAAAATAATCGGAGCCAGAATATTAAATCCCACATTGGTATTTTTGCTTTCGGTACTCGCAACCGCTCCAATTGTAAATGCATATTCATCGTTTATGATTACACTTTTACCAAGTGCAGATTGGTCACCAAAAAGCTGGTTTGCTGTTTTTTCATTAATAATAATTTTATCGGGAGAGAGAAGAGTATTTTTATCTCCATCGACAATTTCAAATGAAAAACATTTAGAAATTCATTATCCGCACAAACAATGGAACTAACTTTAAATTCTTTGTCTTAAACACGAATTAATTGGTCTCCAACATTACAAAATGTAGTCGCATTTTTAATTTCACTATATTTTTCAAGAAGTTCTATACCTAACGGGAAAGTTGTACAATATGTATATAATTCCTGCCCATCCGAATACTGCTGATGTTCATAAACCGAATAGATCTGACCTATGCTTTTATGAAATTTATCATAATTCAGTTCGTCGACCACCCAGAAAAGGATAAGAGTTGCAGCAACAATACCAATGGATAATCCGGCGATATTTATTATCGAGAGAATCGCGTTTTTTCTGATGTTTCTCCATACGATTATTAAATTTCTGAAAATCATAATTGAGGTGTTTGAAGTTTAATTTTATCTATGATTCTCAACGCATATCATAAAGACATTAAATTATCAAACATGTTACAGTTTTCGGGTGTTTTCTTAATTGTTTTGGAAATGTTTTTGCCATGTTTATTATGAAAGTAAATAGATATTACATTATTTGTGACTGTGGTGAATAATTATATAAACGTTCTTTTTTGACTCACTGCGTACGTCGAGCTCACAAAGCTCGCATTGTTCGGTTCTCAAAACTCACACTCTCTCTCACTCTTCATTGCATGGGTCTTTAAATTTCCTGGTGATGGTAGTGTTTACGGGGCTTGCAATGTGCACATAATCAAATTAATATTTTATTTATTTCAAATTCCAATTATATTATACACCAACTTCCTTTTCCAGATGTTTCCGGCACATTTTCGTATATTTACAATACAACAATGAAAAGAGAGAAGGAGATTCATTATGGTAGTAAAAAATCTTTCATTTGTATCCATTACCATTGATGGGGAAGCCTACGGGAAAGATGTGATTATAGATAACGGCTCAATTTAAAAGAGGAAAAAAGCTGAATCGAAAAAATGCAGCAGTATGTTTGGGCATACCCCACTCTCACCATATGAGAATATCCTTTTGAATTGTAAGCATCTGATTATCAGGATGGGTAATAGTTTGAGCCTCCCAGTAATGGATGAAATATATAATATCTCCGTTCGCAAAGGTGTGGATCTGGTTATATTCTAATAAATACCTATTGATTTTCAGATAATTATTAGTTATCTTTATGAGAAATATATATATAGATTTTTGGGTTTTTTAAAGAGTTAAGTCATTAAATTTTAAACACAATTGAGCATTCAAGCTCGCTGTTTTCATTTTAGAACATAATTATTAATAAAAAGAAAGGAAATTGAAATGAACTATTTGTATGTAATAATTCCAATTGTACTGATATTTTTTGCAGGAATCAAAATTGTACGGCCAACTGAACGAGGTTTAATTGAGAGGCTTGGAAAATACCATAATTTTGCCAATCCCGGATTTCACTGGATTATTCCAATCATAGATAGAATATTTGTGATAAATATAACCGAACAGATGGTAGATGCCCAGCCACAGGAAATAATCACTAACGATAATCTTAATGCCAGCGTAGATGCGCAAGTTTATTTCAGGGTAAAATCAGATGAAGAGAGCGTAAAAGGATCGACGTATGATGTAAATAACTATAAGTGGCAGATTGTTCAACTTGCCCGTACAACACTTCGTAATATAATTGGCACACTTACTTTAAAATCTGCCAATAGCGAACGGGGAAAAATTAACACTGAGCTTCTTGCAACCCTTGATAAAGAAACTAAAGGCTGGGGAATTGAAATTATCCGTACCGAATTAAAACAAATTGACCCCCCTTCGGATGTTCAGGAAACGATGAATAAAGTAGTAAAAGCTGAAAATGAAAAAATTGCAGCTATTGATTCCGCTACTGCTGCCGAAACAGTTGCCGATGGGATAAAGAGGGGAAAGATAAAAGAAGCAGAAGGTTATAAACAGGCTAAAATATTGCACGCTGAGGGAGAAGCTGAAGCCATCAGACTGGTAAATGAAGCAGCCGATAAATATTTTGTTGGTAATGCCCAATTATTAAGAAAGCTAGAGGCTCTTGAAGCATCACTCGGGAGTAATGCTAAAATTGTTATTCCAACTGGAACCGAATTGGTAAATATAATTGGAGAGATGGCAGGGATAATTCCTTTGGACAGAAAGAAAAAAGACGATAAATAATTAAAACAGCAAAATTCACAAAGATGCATGTGGTGCTGGCGGCACCACTTCTTTAAATCGCAAAACCCGTAAGATCAACGTCTTGCGGGTTTTTGTTTTTAAGGAGGTGACGGAATCGGTGACGGAATTTATAAAGTGCATATAATTAGCCATATACATTGGGAAATTTACAAATATGAACCTTATTCCAAAAGTGATTTCATTTTATACAGCAATTAAAATTCCATTTCATTTTTCAGGATTCCGGTTATTCAAGTGATTATATATGACCTCCTCCTAAAAATCCGGACAATTATAAAGGGAGTGTATTTACAATCAGGCGTATTATTAATTGAATATTCGTATTTTTAACCTTATAAGAAAACCTTAGTAACATGAATAAACGATCCTCTTTTCCCAAGGTATTCTGGGTAGCCAACAGCATTGAAATCCTTGAACGCTTTGCATATTACGGGATTTTTATGACCTTTTATGCGTACATGGAAGATCTGGGTTTCAGTCGCGGGGACCCGGGATTCGTCCAGGATATTTTTCTTTGTTCATATTCAAACATGTAAGCAACTAAGCCTATTTATTAGAATTTTATTAGAATTTTATTAGAATGATGATTACTCGTTCAGATAAACTTGTTTCTTATCCGTAATTTTTGTAATTTGCAGTAGTATCTAATTTCAATTAAATAACTAAAAATTTATTATTATGAAAAATTCATCAAGAATACTGTTATCTTTTATGGTAGGAGCACTTGCCGGTGCTGCTACAGGTATACTGCTGGCGCCTGACAAGGGTAAAAACACCAGAAAAAAAATTGTAGATTCTATTGACAAACTGAGTGATAAGGCTAAAGAATCTATTAACGATCTGACTGATAAGGCTAAAAAAACCTTCAGCAAGGAACCAACTGTCAAAGAAAAGGCATCGGCTCAATAAATCAAACATAACCATCTGCAAAGGATGGATGTGAACGGTCAAAAATTTATCTAATTAAGAGCGTATGCTTTCAATATTTAAATGGATTAAAAAATATCTTGAAATCAGATATAACATAGTCCGGTTGGATATTGCCGAGAAGACAATTCTGGTACTATGTCATGTACTTCAGGTTATTATTATCGTAATATTTTCCTCCGTGATCCTGATAGTTCTCTCATTTGCCCTGGCGAATATTCTGGGTGACTATTGGGATAATATGGGTTTGGGTTTGCTTGTCGTTGCAGGAATTGATATTCTGTTATTGCTGCTATTCATAATTTTCAAAGACAATCTTATAATAAGACCAGTCAGTAAAAAACTTATCAAGCACCTTGTGAAAATGAAGGAGGAGAAAGAAGATGAAGACGACGACGACGATATTTAACGGCATAAGTTCCCTCGAAGATATACAGAAGCAAAAGCTCAGGCTTGAGAAAAAAATGAGAGAAGCTGAGAGAAAAATTTCTGCCAAAACAGATGTTACCAAATTATTATTCAGTAACAAATCCGGGCTTGGCGAGATTTTTGACAAAGAGGGCATAAATATGGAGCTAATTGGAAGTTTCCTGCCTTTAGGGATTAATTATATACTGGAGCAATTAAAAAACAATCCGCACAAGAAACTTTTCAAAAGACTAATAATTTATTCTGCTGTGGGTGGATTGACTACTCTATTGGTCTATCATTATTGGAAAGACCGGAAAACCGTAACTGAAGAATAACAGTTTTCATTCAACTACTACATATAATTCCCAAATTATGCTCTATGTAGTATGGTATTTAAAATTTTTAACATCAGGACAATCAGGATGGATTAATGACATGAAGGGATAAGAGAAGAAACTGAAAAGGCATATTCATTATTATCAGATAAATATTAGTTCACAAACAAATGGCCCCCCATTAAATGAACCTACAAAAAAGTGAAAGATGACAATCAAAACACAGACAGTCAGATTAGGGATATTTATTTTTATCAGTTTTGTTTTACTTTTTTCACTTATATTTTTTTTCGCAGCAAATAAATTATTTGAGAAATCAGACAACTATTTTGTTTCATATCGTGGTCTGTCAGTCGGAGGACTGGAAGTCGGCAGTCCTGTTAACTACCTTGGAATAGCTATAGGATCTATTTCAAATATATTCATCGATCCTAACGATGTTAATGTAATTATTGTTGAACTTGCACTCAAGCCCGGGACTCCAATAAAAAAAGATGCCTATGCCGATTTAATTTCAATGGGTATTACGGGACTGAAAGCTATTGAGATACGCGGTGGCAGTAACCAGGCTGAATTTTTAAACACCGGGGAATATATAAAAGCAGGATCATCGGTAACAGAGGAGATAACAGGAAAGGCCAGCATTATTGCCGAAAAGACTGAAAAAGTAATAAATAATCTGCAGCTGTTCACGAATCCGGAGAACATTAATAAATTCTCTGATGCGGCGCAGAATATCAATTTGCTGGCCGGCCAGCTTAATAAAACGGTTAATCTGATAGATACTCTTATAAAGGAAAACAGGGCAGCGTTAAATGAAACTGTATTGTCGGCAAAGCTCACATTAAGCAACTTCAGTGAATCGAGTCAGGCATTTAAAGAGGCAACATACACTATAAACAGAATTATTAAAAGTGATACGATCCAGCGGATTCTGGATAATGCCCATGACATTTCACAACACCTGAAAGATACCGATCTTAAACTTTTTATTGAAAATCTGGCTGCAGTAACTGACCAGACCAGAAAGCTGTTGTACAATCTGAATGAGAACCTGGATAACAACAGTCAGGAGCTGGCAGAGAGTATCAGACTTCTAAGAATTTCTCTTTCAAACTTTGAGGAGGTTTCATACAGGATTAATACAGATCCTTCAATACTTATCAGGGGTTCAAAGGAATCAAATATCCCGGATAAGAGGCTGAAGAACAGGTAGTAATTAAATACTATTAAAGAAATCAGGAGTTTTTATATATAAGAAAAAATGAAGCCAAACCTGTACATCCTCATAATTTCACTGATTGTTTTAACAGGATGCATTTCCGAGAAAAAAATAGAGAGGAGATATTATACCATAGAGATACCTCCAGGGAATATTGTTCCCGGTACTGATTCAATTTCGATGATAACCGGGAACTGTGAGATTGAGCAGGCATCTGTCAGCGAACTTTATGAGAAAAATCAGATTGTCTGCAGGGACAAATCTAATGAGATAAGTTATTATTTGTACAATCAATGGGCAATCCGTCCCTCCGAGGCTATTACACTGATTATACAGGAATACCTGGATGCTGCCGGAATATTTGAGAATATATCAGGAAGATACAGCAGGTCGATACCTGACTACCGGTTTCAAACCACTGTAAGCAGGCTTGAATTAGTTGAAAACAATAAGTCCTCCTCAGCACATCTGAGCATGGAGTGCAGATTAATAGATAACTCAAATAAAAAGGTTATTATCAGCCATAAGGCGGTCAGGGTAAATGAGCTTAAACAAAATGATCTTAACCTCTTTGCACTGGAGATCAGTACAATAATTTATGAAGAGCTCAATATATTTGCCGGTATTATAAAGGAAAAGAGGAACTTATTTCCGGGGTACTCACGATAATTACAAAAATTCAGTAATCACCTGATTGTGTTAGATAATGAATTGACATCAGCTTCATTCTTACTTGAGAATAACAGACTTATAATAAGTGGTACATTATCACTAAAAGGAGTTAATCAGTTACTCATTGCGGTAGAGAATATTCTGCAATCCTACAATGACCAATTTCTGATAATCAATCTCGATGAACTTGACTACGTTGATAGTGCAGGTATTACAGCACTAAATTATCTCAGAGATAAATATTCAGATAGGGGACTAATAATTAAGATAGAAGGAGGGAAAGAAAGAATACAGCATAAAATTGATTTATTCCGGCCGGAAAAATTAATAAAGAGTGATCCCGTACCCAGTACCGGTTTTTTTGAAATACTTGGAAATCGAACAAAAAGTATATTTAACGGCCATATCCGCGATTATTTGCAGATTGCAGCTGACATTACTTACTGGTCGGTTGCTGATCTGATTCGCAAACCGATGAGACGGAAGGGGGAATTTGTTAAGCAGTCTGTTCTCATAGGAGTAAATGCTGTTTTGATAGTTGGTGTGATGTCATTTATTATTGGCTTTGTTCTTGCATTACAATCAGAAGCTCAGCTGCGTTCATTTGGAGCCAATATTTACATTGTTGACTTAACAGTTATTGCAATGATGAGTGAGATGGGTCCGCTTATTACAGCTATAATGGTTGCCGGACGAAGTGGATCATCTATTGCAGCTGAGATTGCAACTTTAAAAGTAACCTCAGAGATCGATGCCTTAAAAACTATGGGAATAAATCCGGTAAGATTTGTTATCGTCCCAAAAATGTATGGCAGCATTATCACAATGCCTTTCCTTACAATTATTGCGGATATATTAGGGATTATGGGAGGGCTTGTAATTGCTGTTACCTATCTCAATATTTCACCAATTGTTTTTTTAAACCGGATGCAGGAGTCATTAAACATGAAGGATATAATTACCGGAGTTATCAAAAGTATTGTGTTTGCATATGTCATAGTTATTACTGGCAGTTACTATGGTTTCAGGGTTAAACATGATACCGGTGGGGTAGGAAAGGTAACTACATTGGCAGTAGTTGTTTCTATCTCACTCGTAATAATAACTGATAGTATTATGGGTTTAATATTTTACTGAAAAAACTGTTTACATGTCGAATGTGTTATCTGACAAATTGATTGAAGTAAAAGGTCTTACAGCGATTATTGACAATAAAAAGGTATTGTCTGACATCAGTTTTCATGTAAACAGGGGAGAAATAGTGGTTATTCTTGGTAGCAGCGGTTCGGGAAAAACAACACTGCTCAAGCATCTTCTGGGATTATATCCCTCGACTGAGAATGTTGTTTCCGTTCTTGGCAAGAATCCTTCCCAACTCGATGAAAAAGAAGAGCCCGCCTTTTACAGTGATCTCGGAGTGTTTTATCAGGAGGGAGCATTACTGAATTCACTGACTGTAGGTGAAAACATTGCCCTTCCGCTTGAGCAACATACCAGCCTCCTTGCTGATTTTATTGAAAAAATTGTTAGACTAAAACTGCAGCTTGTAAATCTTGGCGGCAGTTATCACCTGTTTCCTAATCAATTGAGCGGAGGCATGCTCAAAAGGGCTGCACTTGCTAGAGCGATAGTAATGGATCCTCAATTGTTGTTCTGTGATGAGCCTGGGGCAGGTCTGGATCCTGTTTCCCTGGCTTCGCTAGATGAGCTTATTATTAACCTGCAAAAACTGCTGGGTATGACTATTGTTATTGTCACGCACGAAGTGGCAAGTATTTTGAGAATTGCCGGGAGGATTATTTTCCTGGAGAAAGGCAAAGTAATTTTCACCGGGACTATCAAACAAGCCCTGGTATCTGATAATCCCTCAGTGAAGGATTTCTTTACAAAAGGCAGGGGCAACTGACCGCAATGGGAGGGAGCCACGGATTGGACCTAAATGATTAATTGGAATCCTGATTCCCGGATCCTTAATGACCGGCGCTTTGAATAAAGCATCTTCCTGATTGTATTGGCTCTGTTAGATTTTTATTCTTTCAAGGCATTTCATCGCATATTAAATGATATTCAAAAACAGCAATTCACCGGATAGATACTTTTTAATGCGTTGTTTCAATCTTATGTTTTTCATTATATGACAGTCCTTCAGTGAAGGAATATAACTGATCACTAATTTCACCTGAATAAATTTTATCAATCAGCAGGTTAATAGTCCGCTCCTTGTTTTATTTCCTAAGTTCGACGATACACCTATCAAGTCCTGAGGAATATCTGTCCATCCATTTCTCAATAGTGTCCCCGTCAGGTATTAACTTGTTAATTTCACCACTCAATGATCTGAAGAACTTTCCCATACTTATAAAAAAGTCTGGTTTGGCGCCCCGGGTACATTACCTTTTGTAACTATGAAAATGTAGAGGGTCGCTTTCTGAACCGCAGCGTGGAATTAGTAAAACAATAATATAAAATTAAACTTGAGCAGCACTCTTTTTTAATACAAAAACCCGTAAGATCAACGTCTTGCGGGTTTTTGTTTTTATTGAGCTGACGGTTTAGATCAGGAATCAAATGCTTATGCGCTCTTTCCCTTTTTCGGGAGTGTAGTCGTTAATAATCTAACTTATATGACATATTGAACTTTTAATGTGTTATTAAAAGTCAATAGAGATTTATAAATTCTATCTGACTACCCTTGCACCGGCACCTTTTATCAGGCTTTCCACTTCTTTAAGTGAGGCCATTGAAGTGTCACCCGGTGTAGTCATTGCCAGAGCCCCATGTGCAGCACCACATTCAACAGCGAATTGTGGGTCATTCTTGGTGAGGAAGCCATAGATAAGGCCTGAAGCAAAACTATCTCCACCACCTACACGATCGAATATTTCCAGATTCTCCCTGAGGGAAGCTTCGTAAAAGTTACCATCAGCCCAGCAAATAGCACCCCAAGAGTTTATTGTTGCTGACTTAACGGTACGTAAAGTAGTTGCAGTTGCCTTGAAATTCGGATATGCTTCCACTACTTTGGTAATCATTTTTTTGAAGTTTGCAGTATCCAGACTGGACAAGTTATTATCTACACCTTCCACCTCAAACCCCAGCGATGCCGTGAAGTCTTCTTCGTTTCCTATCATTATATCTACATATTTGGCTAGTTCTTTATTTACTGACTGAGCTTTTGCCTGCCCTCCAATGGCCATCCATAATGAAGGCCTGTAATTCAGATCGTATGATATAATTGTGCCATATTTCTTGGCCACCTGCATAGCTTCTAAAATGACATCTGGTGTGGTTTCTGATAATCCGGCAAATATACCACCGGTATGGAACCAGCGTGCACCTTCCTTTCCAAATATCTGCTCCCAGTCAATATCTCCTTTCTTAAGCTGAGATGCAGCAGTGTTGCCTCGGTCTGAAACACCTAATGCACCTCGTATTCCAAAGCCTCTTTCAGTAAAGTTCAATCCGTTGCGGACATTGCGCCCAATTCCATCATAAGGCACCCACTTAATGTGCGATACATCAACACCCCCTTGCATAATGAAATCTTCGACTAACCGGCCAATGTCATTATCGGCAAATGCAGTTACTACTGCTGTGTTCATTCGGAAACACTTGCGAAGTCCGCGGGTTACATTATATTCGCCTCCGCCTTCCCACACTGTGAATTCCCGGGTTGTACGAATACGCATATTGCCTGGATCAAGGCGCAGCATAATCTCACCAAGTGATACACAATCATATTTACATTCTTCTTTTGGTCTTAATTTAATAGTAGCCATCGTTTTCTCGTTTTAATGTATGAATGGCTTAAAAATACGAAATTTAATTTTAATTTACATACTGGATTCAAATAGAAATGCAGAGGTTGATCGAAGGTATTCTCTTTTTCTCACCACCCACACACACTCTCGCTTTTATCTCAATAAATAAATGTCTTATAAATGTCTTACGGGTTTTTGTTTTAAATGGATGATGTTTGTCTGCCAGGCAGGCAGGGATTCCGTGTTGGAGTCTATTTGTTACATAATTAATAATATGTGTATTCTTCCCGATTCCGAATATGGATTCTTAAATAAAATGAATTATATTTATACTAAATAGCCCGGGGCTTAGTAAAATGGATAAATCCCCGGAAAAGTATTAATTTATAAAAACTAATTGTATGAGAAAGACTTTATTTTCAGTATTGCTGATTATGGTTTGGATGATCCCTTTAATTGCCCAGGAAGAAGCTGAAGGCTGCAAGGATCCTGCTTTATTTACAAGAATGCAGGGTTTTCATATCTACAGGTGTGAAGATTTGCAGTTCGACAGGTATGAGTTTCCGGTGAGTGACGGGAAAAAGCAGGCAGTAGAGGGGCATTATGTGATGGTTATTTATTACCTGAACGAAAATGCTCAGGCACCAAGCGGATTGCAGGTAGTAAGAAATTATTCAAACGCAATAAAGAAAATAGGTGGAAAGATCATATATGAATATGAAGATGGAGGAATACAAAACACCATAGTCAGTCTTGTTAAGGATAAAATGGAAATATGGGCACATATTATGGCAGCAGGAAATAATCAGTATTCAATATCAGTTATAGAGAAGGAGGCTATGGCACAAGATGTGTCAGCTGATGCAAGCAGTATGGCAAGCAGTATAAAAGCAACCGGCAAAATTGCCCTGTACGGAATATATTTTGATACAGGTAAGTCTGTACTGAAACCAGAGTCTTCGTCGACTCTGCAGGAGATTGCTAAACTGCTGAATGCTGATAAGACTCTGAAGTTATATGTAGTTGGTCATACAGATAATGTCGGAACATTTGATGCTAATCTCAAATTGTCGATGGAAAGAGCAACAGCAGTTGTTAATGCCCTGGTAGCTCAGCATTCTGTGGAAGCAGCACGCTTAAAAGCTTTTGGTGACGGTCCCACAGCACCTGTTGCAACTAATGAAAATGATGAGGGTCGCTCCCTTAACCGCAGGGTGGAATTAGTAAAACAATAGAATTGATTTAGAATTGAACAATACCTTTTTTAAACAAAAAGCCTGTAAGATCAACGTCTTACGGGCTTTTGTTTTTAAAAGGGAGACGTCTGCCTGCGGGACAGGCAGGAATTCAGTGAAGGCTTTACAGTATGAAGGTTATCAGATTTATAATAACTAATTCTGCAAGTCGTCTCATATTTTGACCGAATTGGTTCAGAGAGTTACCGAGACAGAGATCGATTTAAGAACAATGATTAACATATTTTGTTAATAAAATTCTGTTCTGAAAACATAGGAGCCTGATAATAAACAGGAATAATAACTAATTTTAAAAAATTCCCAGACTGTAATTGTTCTGTAATATAGTATTGATTTTAAACTTAATAAAAAATGGCTCAACAATATTTGGATCATTCAAAGGCAATTTTAACTTCTAATCGTTCAAATTTTAAAGGGGGAAGCAAAGAATCCGGTATTATCTCTTTATTCGGGTATCAGAACGAATATAATCTCAGGGAAGGCTATCCGTTATTAACTACTAAGAAGATGGCTACAAGATCCATGTTTCATGAAACCATATGGTTCCTGAGAGGGGATACAAATATTAAATATCTTGAAGACAATAATGCTCCTATCTGGAGACCCGATGCTTTTCAGGGTAATCTTCCGGGTATGCAAAAGGAAGGAATTTTTCCTAAAAGTATTGCCAAGTATTCTCCTGATTGGGATAAAGCAATGGAAGAATATGGTCAGAGAATTAGAGAAGATGCTGAATTTGCAGAACGATGGGGAGATGCAGGCCCAATTTATGGGAAACAATGGAGAAGATGGGAATATTTTGATCATGAGAAAGGGAGGTTTGTGGAAATTGATCAGCTTACAGAATTGATAAACGGCCTGAGAAAGAAACCAACTGGAAAGAAACATATTGTCGATTCATGGAATCCCGGCGACACTCCAAAAATGTCTTTGCCTCCATGTCATGTTCTGTATCAGGCAACTGCCAATGAAGAAGGAGAGATGGAGTTACAGCTCTACCAGAGAAGTTGCGACCAGTTTCTGGGTGTTCCTTTTAATATAGCAAGCTATGCTGCTCTTACCCAGGTAATTGCGCAGGAAGCAGGTATGGTTCCAAAAACCTTTATCCATACTTTTGGTGATTCGCATTTTTATGCATCTATCGGGAAGAGAACTCAATGGCACAAAGATAATTTCAGGGAACTCCAGAAAAGAATAAGAAGCGTTTCAGCAAAAGAAGAATATTTAGAAGTTGTTGAATGGATAAATAAAAATGCCCCGGGCGATGGCAATGAAGAAAAGTATGATCATGTAACAGCAATTCTTGAACAAATGTCGAGAGAACCCAAACCATTACCTAAACTGCGCATAACAAAAAAACCCTTTGATCAGCTAACTATTGATGATTTTGTTGTGGAAGGTTATGATCCTCACCCTGCTATAAGAAGGAGCATGGCTGTTTAACCTGCTTATTAATTTCTATTCCTGTCATCATCGGGCGGCTAAGAAATTATTATAAATATTTTGGATGAATTAGTTTTTGCCGTACCGGCAACTGAGATCTGGAACTTATTGAACTATAAGGAACAAGGTTTTATTCATGGCAACAGGGATGAACTGAAAATTATTGTTCAGAAAGGTCTGTTTCGCAGAAGACATGAACTAGAAGAAGATCTTCTTTTTAAACAGATTATTCCGTACGGTCTGATTTCAAATAAAAATTCATTTTATCTGTTTAAAAGGAGCTCCGGACAGACAGAAAAAAGATTGCAGAATCTATTCTCTTTAGGTGTTGGAGGTCATATGAATCCGGGCAACTCAATTGTGTCCGAAGAACAGTACTTAATTGATGAGTTGAGGAGAGAATTATTTGAAGAAGTCAGATTATTGAACGGATGTTTGATTGAGAATATTGAATTTATTGGCTTTATTAATGATGATACAATTCAGGTCGGCAGGTTTCATATCGGACTATTATATAACATCCATTTATCAAATAAAGAGTTATGTGTTAATGAAACTGATAAAATGACAGCAGAATGGATTGATAAACCGGATCTGCCTGAATTTTATGAGGGAATGGAAACATGGACTAAATTAGCATATGATTTTTATATTAAATGAAAAAATAAACATTTGGTTATCTCCCGGGAGAATCGGAAGAAGACATATAATATAAGGTGTTATATAAAAATCAGCCAGTTACTATTTGTTTGTTGTAATTCTGAACAAATAAGTCTTACCTTTCGTTAAAGATTAGAATATATTTTTACAAATACTGAGAAGTATGAAAAGCATATTTGTAATTTCAGTAAGCCTTATTGCACTTATCGCAATTTGGCTGATGGACCTTAATCTGAACGCTCCTTTTCTCACTTCAGACAAGACCTCAGGACAACAGTCTGCAGCAATCAATTACCAGAAATATTGTGCTGGTTGTCATGGAGCGAACCTCGAAAAATTTGCTGCGAAAAAATGGATGGATGAGGTGGGTACAACTTCCGCATTCATTAGCATCAAGTCCGGAATAGAAAACATAGGAATGCCTTCTTTTCAGAAAACATTTACAGACTCTGAAATTGAAGCTCTGGCAGCTTATGTAAAGAAAGGGATACCCGAAGATAAAAGTAAGCTGAAGCCTGCAATTACCCCCGGGGGAGTTGTAGAGTCCGAAGTGCAACGGTTTGTTATTGATACCGTTTTGTCAGGACTAAGTGTTCCCTGGGGTCTGGCATTCCTCCCAAACGGTGACTTACTTATTTCAGAGCGTGCCGGCACATTACACACTTTCTCAGATGGGAAACTTTCTCCCCCGATTAAGGGTTTGCCACCTATTATGGCTTTTGGTCAGGGAGGATTGCTTGATCTCAGCCTTCACCCTGATTATGAAAAGAACGGTTGGATTTATATTGCCTACTCAGCTCTGAATACCAAAAGTAAGAACCGTATAGGTAATACAGCAATACTCAGAGCCAGACTTCAGGGAGACAAGCTGGTTGATCAGCAAATTATCTATAAAGGCACTCCGGATACTGACCGTGGTCATCATTATGGATGTAAAATTGCATTTGACAATAAAGGACATATCTTTTTCGGAAATGGTGAAAGAGGTCAGCATTTCGATTTTCCGCAAAAACTAGATAATTCTAATGGCAAAATCCACCGCCTTAATGACGATGGTTCTGTTCCTGCCGATAATCCGTTTGTAGGTGTTCCGGGTGCAATACAATCGATATACAGTTATGGTCACAGAAATCCCCAGGGGACTTGTATTCACCCTGTAACAGGAGAGCTTTGGGTTTCGGAACATGGTCCCAAAGGAGGTGATGAATTAAATCTCATTAAACCTGGATTAAACTATGGCTGGCCTGTAATATCATATGGAATCAATTATGATGGAACCATACTCACTCCGATTTCAGAAAAGGAGGGATTGGAACAACCTGTTTTCTATTGGACTCCTTCAATTGCTCCTTGCGGTATGACTTTTGTTACCGGTAACCGTTACAAAAACTGGCAAAACAACCTGTTTGTCGGAGCCCTGAGTTTTCAGTATCTCGAACGGATGGTTATTAAAAACCATTCAGTAATGCACAGGGAAAAACTGCTTGAAGGCATAGGGAGGGTCCGCAATGTAGTGATGAGCCCCGATGGATTAATATATATAGCAATCGAAAATCCCGGGAAAATTTTAAGATTGATTCCAATAGAATAATTAAATTTGAACGGATTCAATGTATTAATTCAAAACCACCATTTGGACTTTTTTAGTCCGTCTTATTCATAAATTATTATTAATTCATTGGTTACCTTTGTGATAGAGTTATCCTTTGAGATACTTCGTGTAAAAAATCCTTAACCACAAAGGAACTCAAAGGATCCCGATAGCTTTCGGGACACAAAGGATCCACAAAGTTTAAGAATAATATAAGTTAGTATTTAAAATATGCATAACTTGTAATATCTTTTCAATGATGTATAACCAGTTTAATTATTGTGATCATGAAAAAAACAGATAAATCCTTTTCCAGACGAAATTTCATTAAAGGGGCAGCAATAAATGCTGCTGCTTTGTCGGCAATTCCTATCGGAGTATTAGGTGATGATTCGTTATTTAAGGGCCCGTCTATTGTGGCAGAAGCCCCCAGGCTCCCTCTCAGGATAATGATGAAATCAGGATTGTCAGATCCTTTGCTCGAAAAGCTTATGAAAATCTCACCACAAATTCAAATTGAAAAGGACGATAAAGCTATCGGAGAAGTAAATGTATGGTTTGGAGGTCTTAACATAAAACAGTTTACCAGTGCTGTAAACCTGCAGTGGTTTCAGAGTTATTCTGCAGGAGTGGAGGAATATCTTTTCCCTGAAATGATGCAGAGCAATGTGATTATGACAAGTGCAAAAGGCTGTTTTGCGCCTGCCATCGCAGAGCATACCTTCGGATTACTTTTTGCACTAACCAGAAATATTGCCGGTCAGATCAGGAATATGTCGCAGGGAAAGTGGCAAGGTGTGCCAATGGATAAAATGTTTGAGCTCAAAGGCAAAACTTTGGGTATAGTGGGGCTTGGAGGCATCGGCTCCCAGGTAGCACGCAGGGCACGTGCAATGGATATGCGTGTTATCGCGGTTGATATTGTACCAAAATACAAGGAGCAGATCGGTGACATCTGCGAGGATGTCAGGCATGTACATGGTGAAGGTCTGTCATGGTTACTGAAAAGTTCGGATGTGATACTTATTTCGGCTCCGTTTACAAAAGTCAGTGAAGGGATGATCGGGGCAGAACAATTTGACATGATGAAAAAGAGTGCATATTTTATCAATGTTTCCCGTGGAAAACTTGTTAAAACACCTGCACTTCTGGATGCCCTGAAGTCAGGAAAAATTGCAGGTGCAGGATTAGATGTGGTGGATCCTGAGCCATTGCCGGCTGATCATGAGTTATGGACATTGCCGAATGTAGTCATTACCTCTCATATTTCTGCACGATCAGAGCATAACCTGCCAAGATTGCAGGAAGTATTTGTAGAAAATGTTTACCGTTATGTTAATGGATTTCCAATGTTGAATGTTGTTAATAAA
This sequence comes from uncultured Bacteroidales bacterium, assembly GCA_963732435.1. GTDB lineage: Bacteria > Bacteroidota > Bacteroidia > Bacteroidales > VadinHA17 > LD21. The sequence goes on from CAVSZL010000001.1 coordinate 88,277, forward strand.
GAAATGGGCTTTTAATCTGAAACAAGTAAGATATATTAAAATGAAAAATCAAAAATTACTATTTGTTCTTCTTATTGCAAGTACTACGATTATTGCATCCGCTCATCCATATGGTCATTATAAAAGTAGAGGTGAGTCAAATCAGGGTAAAACTATCCTTTTTATTGTTGGCGATGAAAACCGGACTGCAGTTCCGGGACAGGGAACCGGAGACCTTTTCATCCGTAATCGCCTCGAAAAGATGTTGGGCCACAAGGTAATACTTGGTGTTGACAGTGCATCAGTCGGAGTGCTCCAATCAGCAGCAGAGTCAGTAGATTTGGTAATAGTATCAGAATCAACAACTTCAGTTGCATTGCGCGACAAGCTGAAATCAGTAACAACACCAATAATCAGTTACGAAGCTTTTATTCAGGATGAGATGGGATTGACAGCGAAAGAGCTTCCCGGTGATCCTGGTGAACCTGATAAATTCAATTATGGTGTAAGGGAAAAAGACACGGGAATCGATATTGTTATGGCCGGTCATCCCCTTGCTGCAGGATTGAAGGGACATGTTGAGGTTTATAAGGAATCAAAAGAAGTAACATGGGGAAAAGTCGGGAAAAGTGCAAAAGTTGTAGCATCGTTGACAGGTAAGAGTGAAGCCGCTGCCATCTATATCTATGATAAAGACGCCATTCTGTTTGACGGAACTGTTGCTGCCGGAATGCGTATAGGCTTCTTTCTTGAGGAAGAGAACAGAACAGGCACATCAAACTTTATGACTGCGGAGGGATTACAGCTTTTCGATGCAGCCGTTAAGTTCGCCCTGAATCCCGATAATTAGAGAAAGAATTTTAAAACGACTTGCCAATTCCATTAAAAATCTAGTTATAACGGAAAGGGACTTTCATTAACTTTGAAATTAGCTGTAATATTCAGAAAATGATCCATCCTTCTGCCTTTAAGTTTTTGAATTTGTTATAACCTGATTAATCTGCCATTGCCTTTTTTCTCTGCAATTTCAATAACCGGATCTCCGGAATAATATATATTTCCGGGGCCCCATATAAATGCTTTTATATATTCAGAAGCACTTATATATACATCACCTACAGATTCATTTACGATTTCAGCGTTATTACAGCTTAGGTTGTCAGCAAAAACAATGCTTCCATACCGGTTGAAAACAGTACAAAAACTGGCTTTGCCACTAAGATGAAATTTTCCGAGAGTATTGGCAGAGTTTACAATGAGAAAATAGTTGCAATCAATTACCAGCCTGACTTCAGCAATCTCCCCTATGGCTTCATATATGAATTTCTCTGCTCTTAAAGTGTCTGTATTTGAGATATTTACCGGATCATTTGTCTGTAAAAATTCCATGTTACTGAAATGAACAGTAATCTTACTTCTGTTTGGATTCAGGGACATTTTCTTGTTGTTGTTAATAATCAGGGTATCGTCAACGACAATTGCGTCAACTGAATTGATATCGTTTCTTCCTGTTATGACAAGATGGTTTGTTGAGTCCTGAATAAGAACAATATCGTAAATACCTGATATCCTTACTGCATTGAAATCTTTTAAAGGAATTTCGCGTTTGTTTTCATCATCATTAAAAAGCAGTTTCTGACACGAAACAGAGAATAGTGAGGTTATTATGAGATATATTACCGCTTTCTTCATATTTTCTTTAATAATTCTTACCAGTAGTAACCTATTCCCCATTCCAGGCAATCAGCTTTTCCCAGGTGTGATCTTATCGATAAGCCACCTGAAATATTATCAGTTATCAGGTATTGAAGCGAGATTCGGCTGTAAACATTTGTCATAACAGTATATTTTGAATACAGATAATGTCCGATCTGAATACCCGCTATGAGTTTTTTATAACGGACAGAATAGGAACCATGGATCCCAAATCGCAGTAGTTTAATTAATTCCTTTTCCGGTGTTCCATTTTCACTGGCCAGAGCCTCCCGGATTGAGCCATCATAAAAAAGATCCAAACCCAATCCTATTCTTCTTTTTTGATTAAAAAGGCGTTCAATGTTATATGAGCCTGAGGCGACAAAATATTTTTCCCCCAGAAGGTTATCATAGACCTTTGATCCTGCAGAAAACAAAAATGATTGAACATATTTTTTATCAATCATTGGAATAGTTGTCTTTTGAATGGAGGTGTTGTTCCCATTAAAGAGATAATTGAAACCCATTGAAACGGAACCACCATTTATTCCATAATTTGGCGACCTGGTCTTTCCGTTGGAAAAATGCATTAACCCCCCCTCAATTATCAGATTGCAATGCGGAAGAATCTTTATTTTTGCATCAATCCCCAGGCGCATATATATATTTGTATGCGAGCCTATTGCACGGTTAAGGTGGTTTTCGTCAACATCAAATATCCGGGTAAGGTATGCTCCGCCTAAAGAGAACTGATAATTTAATGAAAACTTTTCATTTTTCTTAATTACAGGGATATTTATAAAACCATATAATACATGAGCCCTGCCAAATATATCATCATTTCCCAGGGTCCAGTATGAATATCCAAGGCCTGTCCCAGGGTAATTATATAGTTCTTCCCAAAAACTTTTTCCATAAGTCGGAAAAGTGACAGAGAGATCAAAAGCATAAATATCATCCTGAATGAGATATTCGAGAGCTTCATATAACGGGATATTGACTCCAGAATGTAATCTTGATTCCAGGATGAATGCTCTTTTTCCCAATTGGGCATGACAATCCATCAAAGAAATTGCGAGGATAAGAATAAAGCATCTCTTCTTCACTGCATGATCTTTGTGAGAATAATATCAGATTATTTCCAGAAAGTTTTGTTGCAATACAAAAATCACTATATTTCTTTAGTTCAGACTCTTAGTACTTCTGTTTCAGATTTTCTGCCAATAGCATCTACTGCCACAATTTTGAATTCCTTGCCGGAACTGGTTTCGTATTTAAAAGGATCCCTCGAAGTCTGGGGAAGATGAGGAACCGTTCCAATAACTGCACCATCGCTTATTATTTCGTAATGTGAAATAGACTCATTACCTGCATAACTGGTATCCCATGATAGTTTAATCCCATCAGCCTTGGTTAAAGCAGCATTTCTTGGTGGTGTTAAACCATTGTCAGCCAACTGAAAATAGTTTGTCTCGCCATTGCGTGCACGCAATCCTATCTGTTCGACTGCACGCCTTTCATTCTCACCCAGTGCATCGGGCTTGATCTGAGCTGCATAATAGTTCTGGACAAGCTGGCATTTAAGCGGGTCATCATTTATTTCACCGATACCTATTATCAGTGTATGTAAACCAGGAGTAGTAAGCGTATATTCTATCAATGGCTTACTCGGAACAGACTCTGTTCCTATTATTCTTACAACATGTTCAGGCTTATTTGACCATCCTGGTTCTTTTGTATACATAGCCCCGTCAGCAAAAACTTTCATTCCTATTACACCAATGTTCCTGGCTTGTGCCACAGGAATAACATTGTATTGCATATTAAGGTAACGGCGGTCATTAACATTGATTGCAACCAGCATGCCATCAAGTATATCCCATTTGTCACGCTGGATCATATCCATCATTGCAGGAGCATTGTGATGGCCCGAGAAGCCCAGATGTCTTACAAGTTTCTCATATTTTGGATTCAGACCGGTAATGTTGGTTCCATCCCTGTAGTCACGAAGTGCAACAAGAGCACCAAAATTTTCATTTTGGTCAAGGGGAGTTTCAAGTCCTTTGTATACAACATCCACTTCTTCGAAGGTTGTAAGATTATGGATAAGTATCATGTTTACATAAGCTCCTTCGGGATAGCTCCCATCGTCATTGCCAAACATCTGGGAAAGAGAGCGTTTCAGGTCAGCCACAGCTCCTTCACCATGTTTCCCGTCTGTACTGTTCCTGACATTGTCAATTTCAGGATAATTACCTTTCGCCCAGCGAAGCATTGTTTTAGTAGTAAGAAATATAGAATCCCTGAGTTCTTGATTATACCCTTTTTCACCAGGTATCAGTTTAAGTTTCCTGAATGCTTTTCCATAATTTAGCTGACTTGGTCCATAAACATTAGAGGTATCATAATAATTTATTCCCAGGTCAAAGGCTTTTTGTATAATATCTACAGGTTCAATGCCAGGTGGAGTCCATTGCAGAGAACTTTGTCCTCCGAGAGCCATCGTTGTTACATCAAAGTTGATCCGGCCGAAATGTCTTTTCAGAGGGGAAGGAATTGTTGTCCTGGTACATGAGAGTGCAGGTATTATTGAGACACCTGCTGCAGCTGCAGCTGAAAGTCTCATAAATTCGCGTCGCGAAAGTTTGGAAATTGTCTTATTTGCAGCCATAATAAAATGAGTTTAAATAAGTTTAAGTGATGTATGCAAATATAAGAAAACCAGTATAATAAAAATATAAAAATTCATGATATTTAGAAGATTTTATAAGCAGAGATTATTATCATTTTTAATAACCGGTAATGGATTTTAACCCCTTAAAACCATCATCACAAGGGAAGGTAATTAATATCAAAGCACTATCTTTGTTCTCGTAAAAGGTCAATATTATCAGTGTTTTGTATTCAGGTTTTTATATCATTTTTTAGTTTTATAAAGCACTATCTGATCTATGATAAGAATAATTGTAGCAACTCTCTTTTTAATCTCTCTGCAGTCATGCACTAAAGATGTGTATGTTACAGATCCTGAAATCTATTTTCCTCCAAATGATTCAGAAACATGGGAGATAACTTCACCATCCTCTTTAGGCTGGAATGTATCAGAAATTCCTGCATTGCTTGATCTGTTGCAAACCAACGGGACAAGGGCATTCATCCTGCTGAAGGATGGAAGAATTGTTATTGAGGAGTATTTTGGGAATAATCTTGCCGGGACCTCGGCTTTCAACCGCAACTCAATATGGTACTGGGCATCTGCCGGAAAAACTCTTACAGCTTTTACTGTTGGTAAAGCTCAGGAAGATGGGTTTTTAAAGATAACAAACAAATCATCTGATTATCTCGGTTCAGGTTGGTCCGCTTTAACCACTCAAAAAGAATCACTTATAACAGTTAAGAACCATCTTTCAATGACAACAGGTCTTGATGATGGTGTTAAAGATAATCACAGTTTTCTGCCTCAGGATCTTATTTATAAAAGTGATGCAGGAACCCGATGGGCTTATCACAATGGCCCTTATACGCTTTTGGAGAAGGTAGTTAAGAATGCTTCGAAAATGGAATTTGATCTTTATTTTAATTCTGTTCTCCGTAACAGGATTGGGATGGATGGTGTCTGGCTGTGGACAAATAGTGATCATGTATATTACAGTACTGCCAGATCAATGGCAAGATTTGGATTGTTGATGCTAAATTCCGGAAAATGGGCTAATGAAGTGATTATGAAGAATTCAGTCTATTTTAATGAAATGATATCTTCATCCCAGAACCTTAATAAAAGTTATGGATACTTATTCTGGCTGAATGGGAAGGAATCATTTTTGGTACCTGAGTCACAGCTGATATTTCCCGGAAGTTTTTCTCCCAGCGGACCACCGGATATGTTCTCAGGAATAGGAAAAAACGGACAATATGTAAGTATTGTTCCCTCAAAAAAGTTGGTTTTAATACGTATGGGAGAAGATCCGACCAGTGTTCCTGTTCCATTTCTGTTTTTGGATGATATATGGAAGAAACTGAACCTGATAATCAAATAAGTGGCTACACTCTTATTCCATTTTCGGAATGAGGAATATGTGTGATTTTCAACTTTTGCTATAGGTCGCAGATAATGGCATATCAGAATCCTTAAGTTATTGGTGAAAATAATATTGTTAACTTTGCAAATATCATAAATCTTTTAAGGAGAACCAATCTGAAGCATTTTAATTTGTATATCGATAATATATTGATTATTAAATTGGTAGTTGACGAATGAAGAAAAACTCCATTCATATAAAAGTCGGATCACTGCTGATGATGGCTGTCATCCTTATATCAGCAGCAGGATATCTGTCTTACCGGAACCTTTCTTCAATAGTATCCTCCATTGATGTTGATATAAATCCGGAACTGAGATTGATAAGCATCAGAGATATAACAATGGATCTGGACAGAGCACAGAACAGCATCAGGATTTATACTATTACAAATGACTCCATTGCCCTCAGACCATACTTGAGGATCATATCAAGGATGGATGATAAAATGGATAAGTTGCGGTCCGAATGTATTAATGACAGTCTTCTGTTGAAACAGACAGATACAATCAACACCCTCATCGAAAAGAATATTGTAATCTGGAATGAACTTATATATCTTCACAATAATCAGAAAGGGATAGAATTTCTGAGGGACTTGTCGGGCCGTTTAAGTAATGGCCCGGATGAGCGTCTTCAGGCAGACAAAGGCAATCTTAAGCGTGTTTACGTACGAAACGATAACAGTCGCATCAATGAAAAGGAGCTGATGAGCGATCTTCAGGAGATTGAATTACAGGATCGTGTTACAAAGGAAAAGATCAAGATCCGGGAAGCAGAACTGGCACGTACAGGAAGCGAAATCAAAGAACAGTTCTATGATCTTATTGGTAAAATTGAAAGCGATATTTATGCTCTTATAAGGAAAAAAGCTGATGCTGCAGATAAGCTTGCCAACGAAACTTATTATTGGCTTGCAATGTTCACTGCTTCTGCAACCCTTTTGGCAATTATGGTTATGTTTTTTGTAGTAAGGTTTGTCAAAAAAACTCATGCCTACCAGATTGCACTTCAGAATTCAAAGGATGAGGCAGAAAAACTTACTAAAACAAAGGAGCTTTTCATGACTAATATGAGTCACGAGATAAGAACTCCAGTTACCGCCATTTCAGGATTTACAGAACAGCTTTTACATGAAAAATTTGATGAAAGCACAAAACAGACCCTGAAGATCATAAAATCCTCCTCAGACCATCTTGTAAACATTATTAACGATATACTTGATTTTTCAAGATTACAGAATGGTAAGCTGGAACTGGAAAAAGTTCATTTCAGTATAAGGCAGATACTTGAAGATGTTTATGCTTTATTTGAGAGACAAGCTCAGAGAAACAACACAAAATTAAGCTATTTACTGAGTCCTGATACTCCTCCGATACTGTTGGGTGACCCTTACAGACTTAAACAAATAATGATAAATCTTGTAAGTAATTCAGTAAAATTTACAAATAACGGACAGATACATTTTTCTGTTAAAGGGGTTGAAAAGACACCGGAAAAAATAGAGCTTGAGCTGGAGTGTGTTGATACCGGGATTGGAATTGATGAAAGCAAATTAGATTTCATTTTTGAAGACTTCACACAGGAAGAGATGAGTACTACCAGAAAATACGGTGGTACAGGATTGGGATTATCCATTGTAAAAAAGCTTGTAGAGCTTCATAACGGAAAAATCCTTTGTAAGAGCAGGAAGAATCATGGGACCAGAATAACATGCCTTCTTCCATATCTGACAGGTGATGAAAGCAAAGTTAAAAACGATGTTGTAAGACCTCTGTTTATACCTGAAGAGATAACCGGTTTGAAAATACTTATAGTTGATGATGAGAAATATAACCGGCAGTTATTCAGTATGATACTTTCCAGATGGAATGTAGAATACATGGAAGCTTCAAGCGGAGATGAGGCTCTTGAGATATTAAAAACAAACCGTTTCAATTTTGTATTTATGGATGCCCGGATGCCTGGGATTGATGGATTAAAAACAACTGAATTAATCCGAAGTGATTTGAATATCACTGAATCTGAAATGCCAGTGATTTGCATCTCAGCAGCCGGATTAAATGAAGATTTGCAAAAGTATCAGAAAGCCGGAATGAATGCATTTCTGCCAAAACCTTTTACAGAAGAGATGTTGCTTACAACAATTATTTCAGTTATCAAGGATTATATCCCTGCTGGAATTATTAATCCTGTAAGTGAATTGAAGAACGAACCTGCCACTTCCGGAATTATTAATCTGCAAAATCTTTATCATATTTCGGGTGGAGATGAGCAGTTTGTCAAGCAGATGCTGGATTCGTTCATTCATACAACTAAAATAGGACTGGAAGAATTAAAGGAATCAATTATTGAAACTCAGTGGGATAAGGTTTCTGAACTTGCTCATAAGCTGATGTCACCGTGTCATTCATTAGGGGCAATGAATCTCTATAAACTACTTGCAGCTATTGAGAAAGGAGCTGCTAATGAGAAAGATGGCAGTCAGATGGAAGTGCTGATCGAAAAGTCGAATAAAGAATTTAAGGATATCAGTGAACATCTTCACAGACACATTGCTAAGATTGTCTGATACTATGGAAGTCTCTGCCATAATTTGTTATTTTGCAATATATCGGGGAAATCCGAACAGGTAAATTCTCACTTATGAATGAAAGACCATTTAAAATTTTTGTAGTTGAAGACAATGAGTGGTATAACAAGCTTCTGGTTTACACTCTCTCTCTTAATCCGGATTATGAGATCAAGAGCTTTTTTACCGGAAAAGACATGCTTAAGTGCCTTAATGAAGCACCGGACATTGTTACACTTGATTATCGTCTTCCTGATATGTCGGGCCTTGAAATACTAAAAAGCATTAAACGGGAGAACAGTGATATACAGATTATCCTTATTTCTGAGCAGGATGATATAAACACAGTTGTAACACTATTAAAATTAGGAGCTTATGACTATATTACAAAATCAGATGATATAAAAGACCGATTGCTTAACACTGTTCAGAATATCCGCAAGGGGATTGGTCTTAAGCAGGAGATTTCAACACTGCGCAAAGAGATTCAGAAAAAATTCACATTTAGTCAAAGTATCATTGGAGAAAGTACGGCTATCAAAGGGGTTTATAACCTTATAGAAAAGGCACTTAATTCAAATATTACCGTAGTTATCTCAGGAGAGACCGGTACAGGAAAAGAGTTAGTGGCAAAGGCTATACATTATAATTCAACACGCAAGGACAACTCATTTGTCACAGTTAATATTACAGCAATACCAAGGGAATTGATTGAAAGTGAGTTGTTTGGTCATGAGAAAGGTTCTTTTACCGGTGCATCATCAAGACGGATAGGTCGTTTTGAGGAGGCAGATGGCGGTACTCTTTTCCTTGATGAGATCGGAGAGATGGAACTAAGTCTTCAGGCAAAATTATTAAGAGTTTTGCAGGAAAAGGAAATTGCAAGGATCGGAAGCAATAAGCCAGTTAAAACTGATTGCAGGATTATAGTGGCATCAAATAAAAACCTTAAAGAAGAGGTTAAAAAAGGGAACTTCAGAGAGGATTTATATTACCGCTTATTAGGATTGCCTATTGAGCTGCCTCCACTGCGTGACAGAGGAAATGATATTCTTATACTTGCCAGGCATTTTATGGATAATTTCTGTGTTGAAAATAGTATGCCTTTAAGAAAACTTACCACACAATCACAGGTAAAACTGTTGAATTACCATTACCCGGGAAACGTGAGGGAACTAAAATCAATTGTTGAGCTGGCTGTTACACTATCCTCGGGCGATGAAATAGAACCTGTCGACCTGGTTCTTGATACAGCAGATACATTGTCTGTTGGGGAAAACAGGGACCTCACTCTGAAGGAGTATGAGATGAAAATAATTAAAGCAACTCTAATGAGGTACGGGAATGATATTAAACTTACTGCCAGGCAACTTGATATCGGAATTTCGACTCTGTACAGGTTATTAAAGGAAGAAAAGGAAGCCTGAAACCTCTTCCGTCTTTTCTCAATATGAGAAATAAATTCTCAATTTGAATATCTGCATTATTTATAAAAATTATAAAGCACACATAGTGAGTCGATTATGTGCATTGTGCCACACTGGTTCTAAATTTGACCTGACAGTCAGGTAATTAAAAGTATATTTTATTGCGTTAAAGAACAGGTTTATATCTGTTTTTATTTAATCAGAGTAATGTTTAAAATGTTTAATAAATAAAATGAGTAACAATTATGGAAATTTCTGAAAACAAAAACCGTATTACAGCTGATGATAGTTCAGTTGTGAATAACAAACTGAAAAAAGCAAAGAAGGAAGGAATAACCAAAGGTGCTCTAATAGCAGCCTTGATAAGTCTTGTAGTAATTATTGCTGCAGGGTTATACTCTTATTCAAATTTTAAAGAAAAAGAGGAAGCACAGTTGGCACAGATGGAGCTCGAGAGATATTCTTTTTCGAGGCAGGTAACTGAACGAGATTCTATGATCAATGAATGGTTATTGACTTTTGATCAGATCGAAAAAGATTTAGTGGCTATCAAGGAGAAGGAAAACCTTATTACCGTTAAATCATCTGATACCGAATTATCAAAAAACCGAAAGGAGCAGGTACTTGATGATATTAAGGTAATTAATTCACTCCTCGAAAGTAATAAGAAAAAAATCGCATCCTTAAGCGCCCAATTGAAGAATTCGGGTACAACAATCACCGGTCTGCAGGCCAGAATCGCCACTCTTGAGGCTTCCATTACGCAGTATGAGAATGATATAGCTGAATTGAAAACCGTTTTGGTTAAGAAGGATTTTGAGATAGGAGATCTCAACACTCAAGTTACTGCTCTTGATCAGGAGATCGGGAAGAAAAATGAACAGATTATTGATCAGACAAATAAGATGAACACTGCTTATTTTGTTTCAGGCACATACAAAGAACTGAAAAGCAAAGGGGTCTTAAATAAAGAAGGTGGATTTCTGGGACTTGGCAGGAGCGAGTATCTTGTTAAAGATGTCTCTGATAGTTCATTTACACAAATTGATATAACTTTAATGAAGACCATTCCTGTTAACTCAAAAAGTGCAAAACTTATTACCGACCATCCTTTGAATTCTTATGAGATGGTTAATGAAGGTGAGAAGAAAATAGCCTATATCGAGATAAAAGATCCGGAACAATTTTGGAAGATTTCTAAATATGCAGTAGTCGAAATTGTAAAGTAATATTTATCAATGTTTGCATTTAAATAATCAAAAACCCCGCGATCGTTGATCTGCGGGGTTTTTTGTTTATTAATGATTGAAATAAATTGCTATTCAGTGATATTGTAGGTTTTTTTGGTTTCACATTTATCCAGTAATTCCTGTTTAATCAGGCTTTTGCTGCTGATTACATTATAGAAATACTTTACATAATAGTTAAGGTATGTTCTGCCGCTCCTTGAAATCAGTTTCTGATTATTAATGATTGATTCAAATTCAGGCCTCAGTTTCTGATAAAATTCAAAAACCTCTCTGAACTCTTCATCAGTATAACATAAACCCTTATATTCTCTTTTGTCTTTTAGTTTTTCATCAGATACTCCTGGCGGTTTTGTATATTCGGCATTAACAAAACCTGAAAAGTCAAAGTCATATGGAACTGCATGAGGTGCCTTAGTGGTGTCGTTCGGTTGAAATATAATTATATTTTGCCGTGATGTGACAAACCAATCTCTGTTTCCGATCAGATATTCAAATAATGCAAGTTTTCTGTAGCTTTCTTTGTCTATATCAAATGGGGTCATAAACTTATCCTTAACATAGCAATTATTCCTTTCTGCAGCATGATCATCGTCTTCAATAAAAAAAGAGTGTTTCTCAAAAAGAATTTTATTGCTACCGGTATCAAAATAGAGTATTTTCGAAAGTCTTGCCCTGATGCTCAGATCAGTAACCTTATTGTAAAGTTTATAAATGGTGTATTCCTCAATCACATCTTCTTCACCCTGACAGGGAGTAACTAATTTCAATCTGTTCTGGTTATCAAAAATTGTATTTTTTACTTCATTTCTTTTAAAATCAACAAATAAGGGAGGAAAATCGCAATTATTTGGTTTAAGACGGAATTTACCTCTGACCATGACCCTGACTGTCAGCTTTTTTGATTCATTGGCCGAAGTATTATAAATCAACTCACCGTCGAAATACTGAGGATTTTGAGTTCTGTTTTTCAATATGGAAGAAAAGTCAGACCTCAGTTCTATACTGAGAATTTCGTCAGATTGAAACAGAGAGTCTATCTCGCCAGCCAATAATAACCCTGTTCCATAGATAATGGATAACAAAAAAAGTGCAATCCTTGGGATTTTTTTTCTGATATGATAAATGAGAGCTCTCAAAATTGATAATTATAAAGTTAAAATTATATATTTCGGCAATTATTAATATTTCAGCTAAGATATAATAATTGTAAATGGTTAAATCCAGAAAACTAAGAATAAGTAATTGAAAAAAAACAATCAAAACATAATAAAAGTTCAGAAGTCAACCAAAAATAACATTTTTTTTAAATGGTTGTTGAATAGAAAAAAGCTTAATATGAAAAGCTTACTAATAATATTTCTATTGGGTTTTCTCCTGAGTTCGGATTTATTCTCAGTTCAGTATGAATCTGTGAGTACCTTTCCTGTTAGTGATGGCCCGTATATCTTTAATGTGGATGGTACATTTAAGATGAAGTGGATCAGCAATAGCATAGTAAAGGAAGAAACTGTTACTGAGGAAAATTTTTCCGATATAAAGAAAAGATTTAATCTCAGATGTAGTTTTAATGATATTAATGATACTTATTCCTTTAAACCTGATTTCCGTCAGACTTACAAAAAAGTAGACAGTATAGGCGTTCTAACTGATGTTCATGGTGAATATAAAGTTTATCTGAATCTGTTAAAGGGCATGGGCATAATCGATAAGAACCTGAACTGGAGTTTTGGTGGAGGGCATCTGGTGATTGCCGGAGATGTATTCGACAGGGGGGAAATGGTGACGGAAATATTCTGGCATCTTTTTGGACTGGAAAAGCAGGCAGCAGCAGCGGGAGGCCTGGTTCATTTATTGATTGGCAATCATGAACTGATGGTACTTAGCAAAGACCTGAGATTCATCAGTGATAAATATAAGGAAGTTGAACGAATCACCGGGACTAAATATTTTGATTTATATTCAGATAGTTCTGTGCTCGGTAACTGGATAAGAAAAAAACCGGTTATGGTAACAATTAACAACTTATTGTTTGTTCATGGAGGTATTTCAGTTGAATTGATCAGAAGAAATATCGGAATCACAGATATAAATCAGGCATTTTGCAATAAGATCATCGGTAAAGAGATGGAGATCGTTTGTGAAGATGAAGAGCTTCTGTTTTATTGCAGTAACCTTGGTCCTTTGTGGTACAGAGGTTATTTTAATGATAGAACTTTCTGTGAGAGCAGACTTGATTCGATTCTGACCTATTATGGTAAGAAAAGAATAATTGTAGGCCATACTCCGGGTTCAGAAATAAGTTCAATGTATAAACACAAGGTTATAGGAACAGATTCAGGTATAGGTAACATGAAGCCGGGAGAAATGCTTATTATTAAATATGGGATACTATACAAAGGTAGATCAAATGGGAGAAGGATCAAATTGTAACCCTGATTACTCCGTTATCTCTTTATCTGCAAGATTGCGCGACCGGATCCTTTATAGCTCAGGGATGTTTACTTAAGGGATATTGTACTGATTCTGTTATTGCTGATTCATTCTATTGATTTTTCCTTAAAGTAGACATCAATTTCAGCATTCCCTCTTTTAATATTTACACTATTTATTCTGATTTTTCTTATCTCCTGCCCTGTTTGTTTGGAGAGATCTTTAATTAATTCTTTTCTGGACTCAGGTTTGATTAATTCAAGTTTGTTATATTTAACTGTGAGTTTATCCAGACAGTTTTTTAACAAAAACAGTTCCAGAAGGTAAGTGATCAAAATGACACTGAGATTTACTGCAACCGCTCCCAGAATAGGTGGTGGAATATTCGCCTGGGAATTTATTACAGAAATCCCGATAATAACAAACATATAAGTTATATCCTTTACGGTATACTGAACTGTCCTGAAACGAAGAATAGCGAATATGGCAAACAAACCCAGCGCCATTCCTATCTGAATCTCTATCGAACCGAGAATTGAACTGATCAGAAAAATCATAACTCCCATGAGGATATAGGAGAACAGGTATTCTGCTTTCTGTGAAAATTTATAGTATATAATTCCAATGAGGATAAATAGAACCCCTAGATTCATAAAAAATCTGATCAGTAAATTCAATAATGAATTTTCAAGCAAAATGTTATCTAAACTCATATTATATAAAATTAAAGTAGGTTTAATCTGTTAGTATAAATTTCAGGTTACGTTTATTATTGGTTTGAAGAGATAATCCTGCAATAAAATTACTAAGTATTATACAATAATTATCATGTAAACCAATCTTTCTGACGAATTGATCCTCAACATAATACTTGAAGCCGGGAAATTTATAAAAAAAGAACTTCGTTATATCATTCATGCCTCAGGTAATAATCAATAAATATATTGTTAATATTTAATATAAAAGGTCTGGATTTAGAATATTTTTATAAATGGGTTTTTTGCTATTTGCCACTCAGCCAGATATTAATGATCCAGCACAGATCCATCAAAACTATCCCACATTTCCGGAAATTCCCATTCTGCAACTCCACGTTCGTTTTCTATAAGGTTATCATCAAGTTCTATTCCCAGTCCCGGGCCATCTATATTTCCTTCAATGACAATATGCCCGTCATTATTCATAACCAGGGGCTTTTTAATATAACTTAGCCCAAGGGCACTTCGTTTTACTTTGTCGTCTGGTGCTGCCTGAAGGTTGGGCACTTCATGAGCAAGCAGGTTTGGGATAGATGCAACAACATGCATTGAAGCTATGGCACCAACTATTCCTTCTTTGGCATGTGGAAGCATAGCAGCATAATATGACTCTGCAAGAATTGAGATAGCTTTCAGTTCAGTTATACCTCCGCAATGAGTAATATCGGGTTGTAAGATGGAAGCTGCGCCAAGTGAAAGTAAATCCCTGAACTGCCATTTTGTAACCATACGTTCTCCTGTGGCAAAAGGTATATGGGTTTTCTTTGCCATTTCTGCCATCAACGGAAGGTTCTGGAACTGGATCGGTTCTTCATAGAACCATGGATTAAATGGTTCCAGTGCTTTAATAAGTAGCATTGATGTCTGAGGTGAATGGTCACCATGCAATTCTATTCCCATATCTACTTTGGGGCCAATAACATTTCTTATTTCAGCAATATTCTCAACTACCCCCTGTACAAAATCCGGATTTTCAACAAGCCGTGATAATCTGCCACGACTGTAGGTAACACCTACTTTCAATGATTTATATCCTTCACCAATGACCTTGATTGCCTCTTCGGGAGTTCCGGCCTGTCCGTAAATCCTTACTCTGTCACGAGTCGGTCCACCCAGAAGTTCATATACAGGTACACCAAGTGCCTTTCCTTTGATATCCCACATTGCTATGTCTACTGCAGACAATGCACTGGTGAGAATAATATCGCCACGATAGAAAGCATGACGGTATATCGCCTGCCAGTGATGAGCCGGTCTTCTTGGATCTTTTCCTATAAGATATTGTTCCAGCTCCTTTATGGCTGCCATAGTAGTTGTTATTCGTCCTTCAACGGTTCCTTCCCCAATACCGACAATTCCTGCATCAGTGTACATTTTTATGAATATCGTGCGCAGAGTGTTAACAGGAATGATCTCGAGTCTGGTTATTTTTATCTCATCCCTGGGATCTATTAGAGCTTTTGATACATTGAGTTTATTTCCGGATTCTGTTGAGTTTCCGGATTTATCAAAAAACTGCTCAGCAGCTAAAATTCCGGCCATTCCAGCTGTTGTCTGCTTAAGCCAGTTTCTTCTTGAATATTCAGGTTTCATGGTAAAGTTTTTTATATTTAGTTCAATTCTCCGGGATCACAAAGTTTCAAATTCTCTATCAGGGAAAAAGGAATCTTGTCGTTGCGATTTTTTATTGAAAATCTGGTTTGATTTTTAGCTTGTCAGCATTAAAATTGATTAAATACAAGTATATTCGTTTACTATTAATAAACATATCTCCCGGATATCTTAACAGAAGTATTTCAAAAAATATACAACCAGGATACAAATTTAACCACAAAAAGCATAACTATGTTAAATTCAAGACGTTCTTTTTTAAAAAGGCTGGGAATCGGAGGAACAGCCTGCGTAGCCATGTTTAATAATTTCGGAACAGGGCTGCAAAAAGCGGTGGATGCTCAGACAATAAATTCTGCTCCAAGTGATCTGAAAATTACTAAAGTCTCGGCTGCTTACTGTCTGGAATCTCAACGACGGATGTTTCTTAAGATTGAAACTAACCAGGGAGTTACAGGTTATGGTGAGGGAACAGATGCCGTGGTTGGAGGATATTATTTAGCTAAAGAATTGGGTAGACAGATAATTGGTAAAAATCCTCTTGATGTCTACAGGTTATTTGAGGATCTTCGTAAGTACAATGGTGCCAATACCTTTTCCGGTGCTCAGGCCGGAACCTTTGTCGGGATTTTATCAGCTATAGATATTGCACTCTGGGATATTACAGGAAAGGTTCTCGGGGTCCCTGTCTACAGGCTTCTTGGAGGCAAATTCAGGGATTCTGTACACGTTTATACACATCCGCTGGTGAATGATGGCCCACCTGAAGCAATTGGGGCATCCTGTCTGGAATCCAGAAATAAAGGATATGATGCAATTAAGTTTACAGTAGATTACTCTATATACAGGAATACCGGCATAAAAAAGGATGTCTATAACCCGACTGCAAATAATAAAGAAATCGATCATATTGTTAATATTGTGGCTTCAGTTCGTGAGGCAGTTGGTCCGGATATGGCATTAATGGTTGAGATGCATACGAGGTATGATGTACCCACCAGCATAAGATTGGTTAATTTGCTTGAACAATTTAATCCCACATGGATTGAAGAACCAGTTCCTGCAGAAAATATGGATGCGCTTCGCGAAATAACACAATCTACCAATATACCTATTTGTGTTGGCGAGAATCTCTTTCTTGGTTATCAGTTCCAGGCCCTTCTGGAGAAGAGAGCTGCTGATATCATAATGCCTGATATTCAGAAATGTGGCGGAATAGGTGAGGGACAAAGAATAGCCAACATAGCTAATCTTCATTATATTCCATTTGCCCCTCATATGGTCTCATCACCTTTTGGTATGATGGCTTCTGCACATCTCTGTGCTGCTGTTCCCAATTTTTATATGATGGAAACCTATCAGCCGGCATTAACGACCGGGTGGGCCGGAATTATGAAAGATACACCTGTTGTTGAAAACAGTTTTCTGAAAGTTACAGATAAGCCTGGAATCGGTCTTGATCTAATTGAAGAGGGCATACGAAAATATGCAACCCCGGGTATTCCCTTTTTTGAATAAGAGTCTATACTATTAATGCCGGCTCAGCAGGATTCAGATCATATCTGAATCCTTTATCTGAAACATTCAGTATTATAATCTTCAGTATTATAAGATTAGCCAGGATATTCTCAGCCCTGTATGACGAAATCCGGGCAATTTTCCTGAATCCTGATAATGTAATTGATCCGTTTTTTCCGAGATAATCCAGAAGTGTATTCTCAGCTTTGCCAAATTTTATAAGTACCCCTGAGCTTTTTTCCTTTTTTCTCCAGATATTAAGTAAAACTCTGTTTGCTGCAAAGTTTTGATCATTGTGCCTGAAGTACGATATCCACTTACCATTTTCATCTTTAGCCTGGTATGGTCTGTTATTTCCTTTCATCACCTCAACCTCAAGTATGGCTTTACCTCCGATTATATGTTGTTTTGTCTTAAAAGTAATTTCGGGCCGGCAAAAAAGATGAGCAGCTGTATCAACCATATAATACTCTTCATCAGATTTAATCCCGGCAATACTTCCGTTATCCCTTACACCAATCAGCAATTTACCACCATCGGTATTTGAAAAGGCTGCAAGAGTCCTGGCAATTTTTCTGCTGTCAGAAACACAGTACTTAAAGTCAAGTTTTTGGTTTTCTCCCTCTGAAATCAGTTTTTTAAGAAATCTGTCCATATTAATGGTTTTCAAACACGGATAATTCAAACAGGTATTATTCTCATTAACCTAAAGTACACTTGATTTTTCAGATGGAAGATACATCTTTATTATTTGTTAATTCAGAGTAATATAGGATATGGTAGACTGTATCAAAGGCTGAAAATGAGTGTGATGATTCTTTTTAATTCTTTAGTTATCTTTTTATGGTTTAATAAATTTCGGTATAATATTTTCTTCTGAAAACATTGATGCTGTATTAATTAATGCCAGATGTGAGTAAGCCTGTGGAAAATTGCCCAGAAGTCTTTTAGTTGAGAAATCAATATCTTCGCTAAAAAGACCTAAATGGTTGCCACAGGCTAACAGGTTTTCAAATATAATTTTAGCATCCTCTGTCTTCCCTATCCTGAAAAGAGCCTGAATTAACCAGAATGTGCAAATTGTAAAAGATGAAGTTGGTTTGCCAAAATCGTCTTTAACTAAGTAGCGATATACTAATCCGTTATAATAAAGTTTTTTCTTGACTGCCAGTACTGTTTTTTGATACTTATCATCCTCTGCAGAAATAAAACCATATTCAGCCATCAGTAATAAAGAAGCATCAAGTTCTGAATTACAATATGTTTGAGTAAAAGTTTGCAAATCCTCATTCCAGCCTTTCTTCAATACATCTTCCTTAATATCATTGGCTATGCCTCTCCATGTTGCAGCATAGTATGGTTTGTTCAACAGAATCGCAATTTCGGTTGCCCTGTCCATTGCAACCCAGCTCATAATTTTTGAAAAAACAAAATGCTTTTCATCATTCCTTATTTCCCAGATACCCTTATCCGGTTTTTCCCAGTGAGTAGAAATGGTACGGCAGATATTTCGGACAATCTCCCATATATCTTCAATTTCATCAAGAGTTCCTGGGAAAATAGTGTAGTACTTAAATATAACATTGAGTAAGTAACCAAAAACATCATTTTGTCTTTGAGAGAATGCTGCGTTTCCTATTCTGACAGGTTTGGAGTTCTCATAGCCTGAAAGATGGGGGAGTGTTATTTCAGTCAGTTCCCTCTCTCCCCTAATGCCATACATTATCTGGAATGAATCACTTTTCGATTTGAGTATCCCCTTAAGATAACCCAGAAAACGTTGTGCAGAAGAGGAATGGCCCATTTTAAGAAGAGTATCTATTGACATTGATGCATCGCGTAACCAGCAAAAACGATAATCCCAGTTTCGTACTCCACCAATTGTTTCAGGGACACTGGTTGTAAGTGCCGCCAATACTGCCCCTGTTGACTGGGATGACATTATTTTTAATATCAGCAGACTTCTTATTATTTCTTCAGTGTATAATCTGAATTTTTTGGACCTGTTTGTCCAGTTTAACCAGTATACTTTTGTCCGTTGAAATTCGAGGTATACCCTGTCAATGTCAATATTTATGAGTTTCTGGTTGTATGATACCAAAATAAATCTATTCTCTGTCAGAGATATCTCTTCAGAATTTAAAACGTCAGAGAAATTTAAACTGGTATACAGATACATACAATTTGTAGGATTTACCTTCGAATAGGACCTGATATGATTATCCTCAGTTATACTTGAAACCTCCTCCCTTGCATAGTTAAACATCGGACAATACTTGACCCGGAACTTCGGCTTACCTGAAATATGCTTTATATAGCGATATATTTCAGCAGGGGCAAAATAGTCATTATCAATTAGTTTGTACCGGGGCATGAAATCAATTACCTCAAAAGTACCCTCTGATGATCTATACTCAGTGCATAATACATTTGTTCGTTTTATATACTTTTGAGATACTTTATAGTTATCGTTTACCAGGAAACTGAAGAAACCTCCTTTCTGCTCATCAAGAAGCCTGGCAAAAACAGATGGAGAATCAAAATCAGGAAGACAACACCAGTCAATACTCCCTTTTTCCGACACAAGTGCTGCGCTCCTGCAATTTCCTATTACACCGTAATTCAGATTATTCATAATGATTTTATATCTTTTACCTGATAATGCTTCATGGACAATAAAGGCATTTATTGTCCGTAATTAGCAACAAAGATAGTAATGAATTTAATTTGTAATGAGAGATAGGTAATAACTGTTCTTGCAGAAAGTCTCATTAATGGGAAAACATTTGGTATATTTGTTATTGTATGATATTCTGATTGCATCAGGTAAAGTAAACTTGATGGATTATCAATATTCCGGGCTCAATGAATAAATTATTAATTTCAAAATTGACAGACAGGTATAGAAAAGCTGATCGAAGATTGCTTCTGCTTGACTATGATGGTACTCTTATTGACTATACTCCAATACCAGGAACAGATCCTCTGCCTGATAAGATATTTCATATTTTAAACAAAATTATTGATTCTCAACGCTCTGAAGTATTTATTATTACCGGCAGAAGTTACCATGATATTGAAATAATTCTTGATAATCTTCCGGTAAATATTATTGCAGAGCATGGAGCAATGATAAGAGAAAACGGGATATGGAAGAATCAGATAAGTGATAATTGTTCCTGGAAGGAAACAATTAGGCCAGTTCTTGACCAGATAACTCATTCCTGCCCTGAAACTTTTACTGAGGAAAAACCTTTTTCTTTGACATGGCATTACAGAAATGCAGAATCCCAATCCGGATATACCTCTTCAAGAGAGTTAATCAATATTTTGAAAAGAAAAGCTTCATTGTTTAATTTAAAAATTCTTGATGGCAATAAAATTGTTGAAATAATGAATAATGATATTGGGAAAGGACAGGCTGTAAAAAAACTGATGGAGCGAAATATCTTTGATTTTATCCTGTCTGTTGGAGATGACAAAACAGATGAGGAGATGTTTGCGTTTTTCATTTCTGATCCAAACGCTTTTACTGTAAAGGTCGGGAATGGAGAAACTTTGGCAAAATATAAACTTTCAGGATTTAACGATGTTGTATCACTATTAAAGAATTTATCAGCATGAGATTAACACTGGCATTAATACTTTCGATCATTTTTGCTGTTGGATTGGTTGCATTTGGATTTACTTTTTTCCAGAGTACAACAGAGAGGAACAAACTGGTGAGTGAGCTTGGAGTACGTTCAGAAAAGGTTGCAGAAGAAATATTGAAGGATGATTCCTTATTTCTCGCTAGGATAAATCAGGAGAATTTTGAACGATTTGCTGACAGTATAAGTAAACAGTACAATTTGTTTGGCATTTCTGTCTACTTCAGTAAAGATAGTTTAATTGGCAGTAATCTTCCACCGAGTTTAACTGACAATTCATCTTATTATATTTCCCGGTCAGTTAATGAAGACACTTCTCAGGCAAATCTCTTCACAATAGAAGGACAGGATATTTATCAATTAATAAAGCCAATAATCCTAAATGATTTATCAAAAAGTGCTGTAGTTTTTTACACCGATGCCGGATATATTGATAATATTATCAGAAGTATATGGTTTCGTAATTTCATACGATGGTTCATCCAGGCATTTTTAGTCTCGCTGGTTACCTTACTGGTAATTAACTGGGGGATCTTCAGTCCGATAAACAGAATTGTTGATTGGGCAAAGGCAGTAAGGACCGGCAACACAGAACAATTAAAACCACAATCCCGAACAAAATTTCTTGCCCCCCTTCACAGAGAGATTGAATCTATTGCAAAAGCAATGTATGAAGCCAAAGCCACAGCTGAAGAAGAGGCACGACTCAGGACAAATGCAGAAGCCATCTGGACACCCGAAAGACTTAAAGTGGAAGTGGGAAATCTTTTAAAGAAGCGGAAGATGATCGTAGTTTCCAATCGCGAACCATATATGCATATTCACGAAGGTAAGGAGATTAAATGCATTGTTCCGGCAAGTGGTATGATTACTGCGATGGAGCCAATATTGAAAGCATGCAGCGGTTTATGGATAGCTGCAGGAACTGGGGATGCTGATAGAGAAACGGTTGACAAAAACGGCAAGGTGGAAGTTCCTCCTGACGAACCAAAATATACATTAAAAAGGTTATGGCTTACAAAGGAAGAAGAAGTTCATTTCTACTATGGTTTTTCGAATGAGGGATTGTGGCCGCTTTGTCATATTGCCCATACACGTCCGACTTTCAGGAATGATGACTGGCATTATTATAAAAAGGTAAATGAAGATTTCGCAAGAGCCGTGCTGGAGGAAACAAAAGGAGAGGAGCAACCTTTTATTTTAATTCAGGACTTTCATTTTGCTCTTCTTCCGGGGCTGATAAAAAAAGAAAAGCCCAGAGCTAAAGTAGCAATCTTCTGGCATATTCCCTGGCCAAATCCTGAATCATTCGGCATTTGCCCATGGCAGAAAGAGATACTTCTCGGGATGCTGGGTGCTGATTTAATTGGATTTCATACACAATATCATTGCAACCATTTTCTTGAAACAGTGAATAATGCACTTGAGTCAAGGGTTTTATGGGATAATTTTTCAGTAAAAATGGGTGGGAGAACAACTTTGGTAAAACCTTTTCCTATCAGTATTGCATTCACTTTAAAAGATTACGATTATGCTTCTGAGAGAATCCATTCATCAAAACTGTTAAATGAGCATGGAATTGCTTCAAAATATATGGGAATTGGTGTTGACAGGATTGATTATACAAAAGGGATAGTAGAAAAATTTCTTTCTATCGAAAGGTTTCTGGAGAAGTATCCTGCTTATGTAGGGAAATTTACTTTTGTTCAGATAGGAGCTCCAAGCCGTACGTTGCTAAAAAGTTATTCTGACACTGTGAGTTCAGTTGAAAATGAAGCAAACAGGATCAACTGGCGTTTTAAATCAAAAAACTGGAAAGCGATCCTTCTTCTGAAGCGACATCATAGCCATACAGAAATAGCACCATACTATTCATCTGCAGATTTTTGCATGGTAACTTCACTTCATGATGGGATGAATCTTGTTGCGAAAGAATTTGTTGCTTCAAGAAATGGGAATGACGGTTCTCTGATCCTGAGTCGCTTTGCCGGAGCTTCTCACGAGCTTCACGGGGCAATTATTATTAATCCTTATGACATTGAAGAATCGGCAGACGCTATAAAAACAGCTTTGGAAATGCCTGCAAAAGAACAAAGTCAGCGAATGAAGCAGATGAGGCAGAAAATTATCACCAACAATATTTATTTCTGGGCTTCAGATCTATTAAGAACTATGGCAGCTATAAATGATTAATTGATATAATCAGTGTCAGTCGTAAAATTTTCTTCAGCATAAGAAATGGTCTAACTAAACCTAAAAGAGTATAATCAAAATCTCGTTCTATGATTATGTTTTAATGAAGTTCCGGTTTATTTCTCCTTTCGGTTTTTGCCAATCATATCAATAGCTTTTAAGGCATAAAATACCATTTCCGGCACTATCGGAACAGCTTCATTATGGATTGTTTCTCCTTTGGCACAGGCAACTTCAGCGACCTTAATTAAATCACTGTCAGTGACATCCATAAGGCCAATTTCAGATAGTGTGGTTGGTAAACCTACCGATTCACAAAAGGTAAATACTTCATTAATAACAGCTTTAGGTTTATCAGTAAGGATGAGAGATGCCAATGTTCCGATTGCCACCTTTTCACCATGATAATATTTATGGGTTTGGCTCAAAACTGTTAATCCATTATGTATTGCATGGGCTGCGGCTAAACCCCCGCTTTCAAAACCGAGTCCGCTTAATAAAGTATTTGCCTCTACAACATGCTCCAATGCAGGAGTTACGATGTGCGATTCACAGGCTATCTTAGCCAGTAAACCATATTCTATTAGTGTTTTATAACAGAGTTCTGCCAGAGCATAGGCTGTCATCGAACCCAAATCTCCTGTCATGTTTGCCGCGTATTTCTTTTTGCACGATTCTGCTTCAAACCATGTAGCCAAAGCATCTCCCATACCTGAGACTAAGAAGCGGGAGGATGCCTGAACAATTATTTTAGTATCTATAATTACAATCTCAGGATTTTTAGGAAGCATCAGGTAACGTTTAAATTCTCCCGTTGATGAATAAATTACTGATATTGCACTGCAGGGAGCATCTGTTGAAGCTATTGTTGGTGATGTAGCCACCGGAATTTTTAATTTATAGGCAACAGCTTTTGCTGTATCAAGGGTTTTTCCTCCACCTATCCCGACAATAATTTCACAGCCTGCTTTGTGAGCCCTGGCAGATAATCTCTCTATCTCCTCATCAGAACATTCTCCTGCAAACTTCTCAATAGTTACCCGGATATTTTTTTCCAGATCTGCCTGAAATTCAGGTAAAAGATTCTGAAAAACAAAGGAATCACAAATAAGAAATCCGTGTTCCCCGTATCTCGAAATTTCCTGCCCCAGCCTTTTCAGGGTATCAGGACCCTGAACATACCGTCCGGGAAAAATAGTTGTACTTATCATAATTATTCCCTCCAATTTTTAATTGCGTGCACACTGGAATTTAATTATGAATAAAGTTCAGAAGAATAAATAATTCATGCAAAAATATTTATGCTTTTACCTGTCCGATGTTTTGTTCTATTCTTTATCATTTTCTTGAATAGAGTAAAATCAGTTTTCGTAAAAAGAAAAATTGGGCCTTATGACCTTAATCTGGAACTACCAGAGTTGAAAACCGGTAAAATTCAGGTTTGAAGTACTTATTTGCTTTTTTCGGAACAGTTAAACATCCATTGAACTCCATATTTATCTTTGCAGCTTCCGTAATAATCACCCCAGAACATCTCCTGAAGTTCCTGCTCAATAGTTCCTCCTTTGGAAAGTGCATCGAAAAGACGCTTTGTCTCCTTCCTGGTATCAGGTTCAAGGTTTATATAGACATTATTTCCAAAAGTAACCTTAAATCCCATTGAATCGGGAGCGTCTGTCCCCATTAATTTGTGCCCGCCAAGGATTGGTAATGTTACATGCATTACCAGGTTTTTGTCTGAATCAGGTAACGGCGGCATATTTTCTGTTGGAGGTATATCTTTGAATCTCAAGATATCTCCAATGAAATCAGTACCAAATACTGATTTGTAAAAATTGAATGCCTCCTCTGTATTTCTGACAAAATTTAAATAAGTACTTACATTTGACATAATACTCTGATTTGTAAGAAATTATTCGCAAATTGATTTCAGTTTTTCAAGTGCTTTTGGCCATGTCTCAAGAAAGTAAGACCTGAATTCCTGGTTCGAATCAATATCAACCGACAGTAGCGATTTTCCATTTGTTGATTTTATAGTGTAATTCTCTAATGAACCTGCCCATCCTTCAACTTCAGGACCGCTGGTAATCTCATTTCCGTTTTTTACGATGCCGAGATGTTCTATGCTTATAAACTTATCAGTGAGATTCTCTTTAATTTTGCTTACCATGCCCCCGGTGCGTCCATCTTTGTCTGTGCCCAGAAATAATATTTTTGATCCTTTTTTCCATTCCCCAATATAATAAGATGAGGGATTGAATACTGAAGTCCACTCCATGTAAGTATCTTCCTGAAATATGGTTTTGTAGATTTTGTCAGCACTGCTGTTTATACTAATTTCAAAATGTAAAACCTCGAGCATTCCATACGCCTCTGTATATTTTTTGAAGTTGTTCATTATGGCCTGCCATCCGGACTGCTGCAATTCAACAGGATTTGTCTGCTCAGCCTCAAAGCTTTCGGTAATAACCGTTTTGTCTCCTTCCGATACAAAAGTTATTTGTACTTTTCTGTCGTCATCTAATGAATAGTCGATTACCCTGTTATTTTCAACATTATCGTATTTGCCTGTAAAATCAAAACCAACACTTCCATCTCTCGCTTCCATATGGGATAAGAATCTTCCTCCTGTTACAGGTTCATTCTCAGCATATGTAGTTTGCCAGTCGTCTGAAGCATGATTCCAGTGAATAATATGAGCGGGTTCTGTCCATAATCTCCAGACCTTATCAATTGGAGCATTAATTGTTGATGCTACTGTAATATTTATTTTTGCCATGATGTAATAATAAAATAAACAGTCTTCAATTACTTTTGAAGAACATACATCTATAACAATTTCACCTCAATGAATGTTCTCAGCTTTCCATTTCATTGCCATTAATACACTTGTTTTCCACTGGGAAGGTGTAGCATTCAGAATGCAAAAAGATTATATCAAAACAAGTAATGGTAGACTGCTGATATCAGAAACGTTTTTTTCTTATGATCAGTAACGGATTCAGTATATCAGATTCACATAAATAACTTAAGTTGCTAGTTTTTTTTAGGTGATATGGTGAATTCAATTCATTGGCCTGCTTTTAAATCCGCCTCTCCCCAAACTCCCCGCTTGAAGGCGGGGCAGGCTCTCCCCCGAGTGGGAGGGGCTTAACATAGGATAATTGTATATTCTTAGGATTAAAGTTGGGAATAAAAAAGAAGGTAACTACAACATCCTGAATGACTTCCCCCTCTCACTCGGGAGAGGGGGTCCCGATAACTATCGGGAGAGGGGGAGAGGCCGGTAAATATCAGATAATAAATTCTTACGTTGACGGCTATGGGCCAGGGGAATGAGGTGAATAATAAGAGAATGGAACAAGGATCTACCTGTCGGTAAGCAGGGATGAGTCGGAAATTAAATGAAAATATAAATTGAAAAATAAAATTGAATTTTGTAGTAAATGGTTTACACTTGATTTACAGCTGTTTAAATGCTTTCATTACAAACTATAACTAGCAACTTGAGTTAAATAATCAACCGCACCACTTTCTTTCTCGCTCCAGGGGTGAATTCAGTATTGCATATGCAGTATTTGAATTTTCAATAACCTGGAAATCAAACATTCCGACACAGGCAAAATCAGCTCCATTGTTAAATGCATACTGCAGTCCGTCCTGTGGTTTTATTGCACCTGCCGCAAGGACTTTGTAGGCTATCCATGGCGTGTTATTGCTTTTAAAAAAATCTGCTGTAGCTTTATCGTTCATACACCAGATATTATCATGAGCATTTTCATGCTGATCACCGTCTTTAGGCAACCATGGATCTGACGGATCTATAGCTGTAGCAGACCAGTAATTATTGTGATGAAAAGTTTTCATGAAAAAATCAACTTTAACTCCGTTTTCAGAACAGTAGATAGGCACCAGTAATGAGTGACCTGCAACTCCGGCAATTAATCCACGTCTCTGGATATACTCAACAGGTTTAATGAGGTCGTCAATCCTTTTTTCCTGAACAATCTGATCGGATAAATTACCCATTACAAAAGCTCCAATCGCGCCATTATCAATCGCCCTTTCAATATTGGAAATATCCTGACCCTTGGGATAAGTCTGAGCAAGCCACTGTATTTTTCCTCCTCGTTTCCAGTACTTATCCAGAATCCTGATCGTATTTTCATCTGTACGTAATATTGTAGTATTTATACCGCATGCTTCACACAACCATAATGTTTCAATAACTTTTTCATCTGTAAAATAAGTCTTAAGCCACGATGATACATATATCAGATCGCGGGCATGAGCAAATCCGCTTATCAGGTTGCCACCTGCGATCATCCTGCTTATTGTCACATCCTTAATTTTTCCGGCAGGTACCTTCCCCTTCAACTCCCTGATATCAATGTTTTTAGCTGTAATCATCGATGCACTCGATATGCTGTCAACTTTGTCGCGAAGATTCTGCTCCTCGAAACTGATCCATCCCCTTTTCTTAGCCATGCCAAAGAAGGCAGCCCCGAAAAGAGGAATTACTGTAAGGTTTTTTATTAATTCGCGACGTGAGGTATCGAAATCTTCCAGTTTTTCATGATTGTCAGATTTCGGAAATTTTAAATCTTTCCGTCGGGAATGGGAAAAGAGTAAAAGCCTTTGAATTCCCAGTGTGTATTCCCTTGGAAAAGATGCTATTACAATGAGTACAACAGCTTCAATAAGATTATAATTAATAATAAAAAAATGGCTGGTAACCGGAATGGAGGAAGAAATAAAAGGAGGGCTGGCAATGTAATAGAAGATAAGCAGGAGAGCTCCTGAAATGCTGGAAATCCTGATAAACAGCCCTACAAACAGGGAAAAACCAATAAGAAGCAAACCCCAGGTATTGATAAAATCTACAATTTCAAGAGTTGCAGAATTACTGATCAGCCAGTGAAAGAAACCTGACAATAACCACTTCGACTCATTCAGGTATGCAGCAGAAGACCATTCAGAATTAAATACTTTTACTATTCCCTCGTAAAGGAAATGCCATCCGACTACTATCCTGAGAATTGTAAAAATCCATATTGCGGTTCTGTATTTGTGCATCATGGTGTATTTGTTATTATTAAAGTTTTCTGATATTTAAATAAATACGCTGATTCAAGTGTAAAAAAGAATATGATGATTTCAGAAAAGGGGCTTTTCATTCATAAAAACACCTAAACAAATCTATTTAATTTAATCCGGTTTTTCAATTTATTTGTGAAAACTATTCAGTATATAGCACTTACGGGTACTTCTTTGAAATTAAATATCCAATCTGAACTGAACCCTCACACCAACAGAAGATACATTTGGATTATCGAGGTAACTGAACCTTTTTATCAGATCAACCCTGAGTATCCTTAAAATATTTGAAAGGCCGATACTGGCCTCGATATAAGGTTTCTCTTCAAGTGAAAAAGTCAATGGAGTACCATCCTGTGATGTAGGGAATTTAAACAGATCCGGGTTAAGGTCAGGGTCATTTTTACTGCTTACCCCGCCATATAGTATTTTGAATGTAGCAACTTCCCTGAATTTGAGTTTTTTAAGAAGAGGCACTTTGTTAAGAAAAAATCCATTAAACGAATGATCAACATTCATTGAAATATACCTGTCGCTAACAAATTCAAGAAAGTTCATCATATTATATGAGTTCTTCTGATATGCATAGGTCTGGTTTGCATTATGTATGGTCAAAAGAGGGTAGGGTACCTGACCGAAAATTTTACCTGCTTCAGCGGCAATGTCAGTATAACCGACAATAGAAAAATAGAACCGTCGGCTGATGCTGAACCTGATCTTCTGATAATCATAATCACTATTCAGATCCTTTGATCCAAAGGTGCCCTGCAGATTAATTACGGGATATTTTGACGGGATCGGACTTCTGTAGGTTCTTCCCTCATAAAATTGTTCCTTGGGAGCGTACCTCAGCTTAAGGGATATTTCAGAGATATTAATATAGGGGACATTATTTGTTGTCAATGATCCTTCATCAGTTGAAAAATAGAGATTACCTCCGGGTGCCTGTTTATTAAAAGTATATCCAAGAGCATAGGAAAAATGATTTTCAAATTCATTCAGATATTCTACCTTGAATAATCTGTTATAGAACAGTTTATCATCAATTCCTCTTTTAAATGACAATAATATATTGTCCTTTGTAGCATAGTTGAGTACCTGTCCCGGGATTTCAGTTTCATACTGATAATTAAGTCTGATTGATTTCACCGGGAATTTATAAATTGATTTTCCTGTTAATGAGTAAGTTAACCCCAGATTGTACTTATATTGTTCATCTTTGAATCCATAAGCTACATAGGAGTCGAGATATATCCATTTGTTGAATTCGGTTGTTGTTCTTCCTCCAAACCGTACCCTCGAGCCTTCGGTCTCATTGAATGAGTAAAAGTTTCCGACCGGTCCTATCTCGATTTTTCCAAGATTAAGATATGATGTGGAAAGAAGCATTACAACAACCATCTTTCGTTTGAAGGAGGGTACCTGTTTGGCACTGTCCACAATAATGTATAACTGTCTTTCAGAATCAGAAAGGGGAATGGTGCGTGCTGATTCCCAATAATTTGGATTATTATTATATTCATTCAGATCCACTGTTACATCCATACCTTTAAATACACTGTCAGCAATGGGCTCATTTATTGAGTAGTTGTTATAATAAGCAACTTTTTGTCCCCGCATTCCCATAATTTCAGGAGAAAGCCCAAAATCAACCGATACCTCATCTTTTGTAATCATCCATGCCTTTTCATGTACTTTTTCAAATTCCTGAACAATCCTAACATCATTTACCCAGTCAATATTGATCTTTTTATTAAAACTCATGTCAATTTTCCGAATGGCAAAACTGCTGTCTATTGTTATAAAAAGAAATCCATGGAAAAGAAAATCGGCAGGATTACGAGGTTCAAAAAACACTTTATAACATTTGTCATTATCCACCAGGGATGTATCAATAATATAATATCTGTAAAGTAGCGGAGCTGTTCCTGAGACCGGGCTCAGGAATTTGTTTGAAAGAAAAAATATTTCATTATCATAAATATCTATATTCTGATAAAGGTAATCTACGTTTGCGCGAAAGCCTTTATTATCAATATACTCATCGAAATTGATGGTTTTTTCAGCTTTAATTATTTCTTTATCTGCCTTTGGGTTTTTCCTGGAATAATACTCAGAATGGATCTCATTTATATATAATGGTATATTCTTTTTCCCGTCATGCCTCGAGGTATCAACATTATCAAGCACGAACTGAAAATCCCTGAATGCATTCGGTTGTGTGAAATCATCACTGATGTTACTCAATGAGAATACTATCTTTTCATATTTTTTATAGTTGTAGAAGTCAAGGCCCTCTTTCCTGTTTCTGTCTTTATTATCAATAACCTGCCCGATAAGATCAACTGCAGGATTATTCCTGTTGCTGTAATTTTTCTTTTCAGGTTTTATTACAACCTCATTCAGTTCGAATGTAACCGGACTCAATTCAATATTTAGTATCTGCGTTTGTCCGGGGTAAATGATCCTAGATTCAGTTTCATAACCAATAAATGAAAAGTTTATCTTATATGCGGTGACGGAAGTAATAATGTTATAGATTCCTTTTATATCTGTAAGGGTTCCGGATGTTGTATTTTCAAGGATAACAGAAACATAGGGCATTGGTTCCTTTGTTGATGCATCGATTACCTTTCCTTTGATGATTGTGTTATTGGTTCCCTGCGAATAGCAATTTTCAATACTTAAGTAACCAGTGATGCAAAACAGTGAGAGACAGTACAATAACCGGTTAGATATCATCATTAATATTCAGATAGATAAATGATTTAAGGAATGCAAAAATAAGAAAAAGGGAAGTATAAGAGCTATTATCTTAAATAAAAGAGATTTTGAATATAAATATCCGGCAGGAGAAATGCTGTCTCAATAATAAAAGCAGCATCCTTGCGTGAATTTTTTACAATGAAATGTTAAATGCTAAACTAAACACTGTTTGTTCAGGTATTCTCTACCAGCCATCATTAATCACATATTCAATCAGAACCTTTGTTCAACTTTTTAATATTCTGTTTTCATTATGGATATGTGTGGATGTAGCAATAATTTATAAAAAGACAAAAAAGTCTTTTAATAGTCTGAGTAATTGTTTAACTTTGTCCCCTGAGATTTCAGATATCCTGAAAAGTATTTTTTCAAAGGACAGGTAAAACTCGGATATTGTTAAATAATTAATAAATTACAGAAAAATGATTGCACGAATATTTAAAACAGAGGCTATAAGAGAAAATCCTCACAATGTAGATGTCAGGCAGATGTATAATGACCCGTCTGCCCAGATAATGCATATTACTTTGAAACCGGGTGAAAGTCTTAAACCTCACAGGACACCGGTTAATGTTGTTTTCTATATACTCGAAGGAACCCCGACAATCCTGGTAGGTGAGGAATCACAGGTTTTTGAAAAAGACACACTTATTGAGAGCCCTGCAGATATAGTTCATTGCATAAGTAATAACAACGGACAAATTGCACGGATACTTGTAATAAAGGCACCAAGACCTGATAAGGCTGCAAAATTATTGTAACAATTTTTGATATTATGAGCGAGTTAATAAACAATTCAAAATTCAGGAAAGAAAAGCTAAAGGAGCTTATCCTGAAATTGCACCAGGGTGAAAACCCTGAGAAAGTGCGTGAAGAACTTAAAAATACACTCCGGCAGATTCCTTATGGTGAAGTGGTAGAGGTTGAACAAGAGCTAATTAAGGAGGGATTGCCTGAAACGGAGGTATTAAAGCTTTGCGATGTTCATGGCGAAGTACTGGATGGACATATTGACCAGAGTGCTGCAAAATCCATTCCTGAGGGGCATCCTGTAGATGTTTTCAAACAGGAAAACAAGGAACTTGTTAAAGTCGCTGAGAAAGCGCAGGTACTTCTTGGCACCCTTTATGCCGTAAATCCTGATAATTTCAGGCAGTATACCCTTCAGCTTTTATCGTGTTATAACGAACTGCTCGATGTTGATAAGCATTATAAAAGGAAAGAGTACCTTCTTTTCCCTTTTTTAGAAAAAAACGAAATTACCGGTCCTCCAAAAGTTATGTGGGGTAAGCATGATGAGATAAGGGAACAACTGAAAGGCTGCATTGAAATCCTGAGGAATGAAGATCTTAAAAAATCTGATCTGGAGGATGCTGAGGAGATACTTTTTGCCCCGGTCCTGAAGACCTTGATTGATATGACCAAAAAGGAAGAAGATATCTTATTCCCAATGTCAATGGATTTGCTGACAGTAGAAGAGTGGTGGCAAATACATAAACAGACTCTTGAATTCGGATTCACCCTTTATGATCCTGAAATTGAATGGAAACCAGAAGGATTACATGCTGAGAGTTATGAAAATACCGGTATTTTAAATGAGAACGGAACTATTCAGTTGCCTTCAGGCAGTTTCACTGCCAAAGAGATTATGGCAATTTTAAATACTGTACCTGTTGATATGACTTTTGTTGACAAGGAAGATAAAGTTAAATACTTCACCCAGGGAAGTGAACGGATTTTTGCGCGGAGCCGTTCAATAATCAACAGAGATGTAAGACTTTGCCATCCTCCGGGAAGTGTACATATAATTGAAAAAATACTTGATGACTTCAAATCAGGCAGAGCTTCACATGCTCCTTTCTGGATACAGATGCAGGGGAAATTCATTTATATCGAATACTATGCATTGAGGGATGAAAACGGGGAATACCTGGGAACTCTGGAAGTATCACAGAATTTAACTAATGCACGTAATCTTCAGGGCGAAAGAAGAATTTTATCCTATACTGATAAAAAGGAATAAAATATGGAAAAACTGATAATAACACCAAAAACAAAGATTTATGATTTGCTGGAAGCCTATCCTGAACTTGAAGATATTCTGATCAGCTATGCCCCTGAATTTAAAAAACTTAAAAATCCTGTATTAAGAAAAACAATTGCACGAATTACCAACATAAGTCAGGCTGCAATTATTGGCAGACTTAACGTGGAGAATCTGGTAAACGGACTGCGTAAGAAAGTAGGACAGTCAGGAATTGAACAGGTAGATGAAGCGGGAGATAAGTATAATACAGTTTGTCCGGGGTGGTATAAAAAAGAGGCTGTTGTAGGTTCCATTGACATAGGTGAAATGCTTAACAAAGATGAACAACCGGTGCATGAGGTACTGGCAGCAATAAGAAGGCTTAATGAAAAAGAGATCTTAGAGGTTGTTGCTCCGTTTATCCCTGCACCATTGCTTGACAAAACATTAAGCCTTGAATTCAAACACTGGCTGGATAAAAAAGATGATAATCAGGTTAAGATATATTTCTCAAAATCAGGTTAATATCTATACCTTTTTTCAATTAGTCAACAAACCTTGCTTTTGTATCTGCTATTGCTTTCCCTCCGTCAACAGTAACAGGATGGATATTCTTCAGGAGAATTTTCATTTCCTTTATAACGTCAGCATATTTGGGATTACCGGCAAGGTTATTTAATTCCTGGGGATCAGTTATTTCATTATACAATTCTACTCCCATTTTACCGAGCCCCCATTCGGTATAGCGCCATACATCTGTGCGAACACTATGACCGGGAGTATTTCCTCTCTGAACCTGTGTATAGGCAGGATAGGACCATGCAGCATCAGGATTTTGAAGCAGAGGAACCAGACTGTATCCTTCCAGACCTGCTGGTGGCATTACTCCTGTTAATTCGGCAAGAGTCGGATATATATCAACCAGCTCAACTGGTTTGTAACATAATCTTCCTGCTGTATTTACACCTGGTACTGATAGTATTAAAGGACTTTTTGCTGATTCTTCAAAACAGCTCTGTTTAAACCATAAACCATGTTCGCCGAGATGGTATCCATGGTCACTCCAGAAAACAACTATTGTATTTTCACTTAATCCTAATGAATCAAGTGCATCAAGAAGCCTTCCTATCTGGGCATCTACAAAAGATATAGCAGCAAAATATGCAAGTTTACATTCCAAAGCCTGGTCTGATGTAATGCCAAAATATGGCCATGGCTGGGTGGATGTTAAAGCTAATTGGGGGTAATCGTTCTTTGTTTCTTCAGATATTTTCGGAAGGCTCATATCGTCAGCCCTGTACATGTCAAAATATTTTGAGGGGGTAATCCACGGACAATGAGGTTTATAAAAACCTGCTCCAATAAAGAATGGTTCATCCTTATGCTTTTCAAGAAGTTTGATGACCTCTGTAGCCACTTTCCCGTCAGTATGATCATTATCTTTTCCCTCTTTGTCCGACAGGTAGCTCATTGATGATCCGATACCCCTGGTAGGTGTATAATTGATCAAATCAAGTTCAAGGGATGTTTTGTCCCTGCCGGCAGGATTTACACGTTGTGTCCATGACGCTTTGTCATCCAGCCCATTAGTTCCGATATCACCGGGATTACCATAATGATACATTTTCCCGACGCGGGCAACAAAATATCCGGTTTTCATAAACATTTGTGGCAGAGTAATAACATCAGGCAGGTCCTGTCGGAAATGATATGTCAGGTCAAAAACTCTTGTTTTATCAGGACGCAAACCTGTTAAAACAGAACTTCGACTCGGACTGCTGAGCGGAAATTGACAATATGCGTTGGCAAATGCAACTCCCCTTGAAGCTAACCTGTTGATATTTGGAGATTTAACCAGAGGATGGCCGAAGCAGCCTAAATCATTATTCATATCATCTACAGATATGAACAGAACATTCTTTCTGATATCTTTTGATTGTACCGAAGTGCCGGTGGTTGTCGCCACGATCGGGATAACAATTAGTTTTAACAATGAATTCCTCATAATTAGTTCATATTAACAGTTCAGACTGTAAACGAATATATTATCTGTTTATAAGTAAAGTTAGTTTAAAAAAAATTGTGCAGCAAGCTAATCTCTTTGAAGTTTTTGAGACAGAGGCTTAAACTTCATATGTCAGTTTGGTGTTATTTGTTTGTAACCTCAAGTAATCTATTCATGATCTGGAAATTTGCATTTGATGTAAACTCTTTCCCGATATCTCTGATTTTTGATTCATCATTATTATACACTGCAGCCACCCATTGCATCGCATGATTTGGCGATTCTTCAAGTCTCCTGACCATATTATCAGCAACATCAGCTTCACCATTTTCATTTAATATCTTAAGGGCAATAAGAGTATTAAATGAAGGTGCAGTATGCTTACTGCTATAATCCAGTATTGATTTTTTTAAAACTTCAGTATCCTCTTTTTTATTCATCTTTTCGAGACAAATTATATTCAGATAATCCTGGATACGTGTATCAACAATATAAGGTTTTCCTACTCCAAGGTTCTCGGGCCATTGTTTTGATTTTTCAATCATCTTAATCGCTTCGTTGTATCTCTTCTTAGAAACCAGATCCAACGACAGGAAGAGACATGCCTGTTCATAAACGATCTTTCCTTCGCTTGCTCCTTCAAATGGCAAAATATTCATCCCCTCAAGTACTTTAATACCTGCTGCATATTGGTTGTTGTTTATCAGGGCTATTGAATACTGCAGGCCCAGTACCGAATTATCCTTATGTTTCTTATAAGCTGAAGATGCAATGGATATTGCCATTTTGTAATCCTTCTTCCCGTTATAATACCTGATAAGCATATTCATCGTTCTCCAGTCGTCAGGAGCAAGTGACTGAGCAGTATTAAGATCCTGTAATTCCTGCCCGTCATTTCCCGGAGTCAGCAAAGATGCCCGGGTAAGGTAAAATGGTGCAAAATCAGGTTCCTGCCTGCAATCAAGGAATATTTCAGTTGCATCTTCACTACGCCGGACTGCATAATAGTTCAGCGCAAGATAATACTTGAATTTCCAGTTATTATTTTTTGAGACTGCCCATTCCAGAGCTGATATAGTTTCTGTTCTGTAGGGAAAAACATTCTCCGGTGATGCCACAGCCACATCTTTAAGCATAGAGCTATCATCGTTCAGGAATGCCTTCCATAGAGCTATAAGCGGATGGACAGGGGCTATGCCAAGCACTGACAAACCCTCATTCTTCAGACCTAATCCATAATACAGCATACAAAGTTCCAGGAAAGTCTGATAAGGTATCTCATTGGTTATGGAAGAAGTAAAAAGTCTGAGGTTCTCATCTGAGGGATTAAGTAAATAATGTTCAAAACCGGCAAAATGACTTAGCGGATCAATATTTTTCAGAATTTCAAGATATTTCTCTGCTTTTGACATTTCACCGGATTTCCTGCAGAGTATTGAGAGTAACTGAATGGCGTTAATATTAGAATTGTTAAAATCAAGGGCACGAATGGCATAATGTTCAGCTAGTTCTTTATTATTCAGGAGAAATTCAATGGACGCCATCTGTGCATAAGCAACAGAGCGGTATTCGGTTGATCGGGCAGCCCATCCGAGAGATTCCAGGGCATCAGTAAGATCTCCTTTTGCCAGGTATGTAATTCCTGCAAAGTAGTTGGCTGCAGGATGATAAGTGTCGAGCTGAAGAGCCTTACTTGCAAAGTAAAGGGCAGAATCATACTGTACTGATCTGTAATATAGCTCAGTCAAAACAGCAAAGGCATCAATATAAAGAGGATCTTTCAGCAGACACTTTTTGAAAAGTGTCTTTGCTTTTAAATAATCTCTCCCTTCCTTTAGCTCCATGCCTTCCTGATAAAGTGATGCTGCTGTTATGATGTTCTTTGGCATGTCCGAGACAAATGGCCTTTTCAGTAATTTTCTTTCAGTTGGTGAGTACCGGAGGTCCATTCCTTCAACAACAACTTTAAAATCGGCATCAGGATTTATATTAATAATTGTTTTATAGACATCCATTGGTTTGAATCTCTTATCCTCTTTAAATATTTCATTATTTCCGGAATAAACTATTATTCTGGCATTTACATTGGCTAGTGAATTAATGCCAACATGTAATCCGTCATTTTCAGATTCTACATTCAGTATACCAATTGGTGATACATCTGTGAGTCCTCCTATTTCCTTAACCGGGAACCAGATCTCATGCCACTTATCGGTTAGACCGGGATTGAACGGAGTTTGTGATATTGGTGTCTGAAAGGCTGATGTACCTCCATACTGGTTGAACATCCTTCCTGCCTGAAATTCCATATACTGACCATCAGAATCAGTAAGAAGGTCTTCCCATATGCCACCGTCCCTTGCCAGTGACCAAAGCCAAAGTTTATGTCCGGGCATTTCATCATACAGGGCCCAGTGGCCAAATCCAAAATCTGAGTCATGATAATATCCGCCCATGAAGTCGTTAAATTCGCCGACTACATGGTATGACTTGCTGGATTCAAAATTGTTATGTTTATAATATGAAACATTTCGGCCATTTTCATTCACCGGCCATAGGCCAAATTCACCTCCATGTCCTATTTCAGCATTCCCGGGATAAGCAAATTCAAGATCATCAGAAACAACAGCCGCTGCAGTCATCCAGTTATAATAGGTCTGAGGCAGCGGAGTAGGATTGATCCAGGTGGCATAAGTCTCAAAATAAGCTTTGTCGTTCGGAACTCTTATTTCAACTTGCCATTTCGTACGGGAAGGGAGATCAAGGCTCCCTACAATGCAGCTAACACTTCCGTCAGTATTTTCAATTGTTTTAAAATCAACCGGAACACATGTAGAAGGATGATGCCCTATAAATCCAAAATTGAATTCAATACCACCCGATGTCCAGGGTCCACGCATCGATATATTCCTGTATTTCATTACTTCATTCCGGTAGATAAACTCTTTTCCAGTTGATTTTTCAATAGCTCCCCATACTTTACCTCCGTCTGAAGGGAGAACATATACCTCAATATATTCATTCTCAAGTTTTACAATGTTCCATGTTTTCATCTCTCCTTTGAGTGAAAATCCGCTGAATGAGTTATAAGGGTAAATCTCATTCATCCTTTCGGTAAGAATAGGCATCGGACTTGGATCGCTGAAGGGGTAGGTAAGAATTTTCCTTGTTTCAATTGAGACAGAAGATTTTTGCCCTAAAATTATCTGTGAAAGAAACAAAAATGTTATTAGTAAATTTCTTTTCTGCATGGTTGAGAGAGATTTAGATATTATAAATATAAGCAAAATCAGAATAATCAGAGAAAAAACCACGGAAACGTTTTAAATAAATTTTGTTTCCTTAGTTTTTGTGTTATTTTTGCAGCATGAATGACGATCTGAATAGTATTCTTAGCAAGGCTCGTGAATTGTATACCAGATTAGGTATCAAGAGCATAACTATGGATGATATTGCCAGGGAGCTTGCTATCTCAAAAAAGACTCTTTATCAATATGTAGTTGACAAAGAGGATCTTGTGGGGAAATTTGTTGATAATGAGATTGAGCTTCGTCAGACGGATATCTGCAAGTGTTTCAAGGAAGGGTACAATGCTATTGAAGAACTTTTTGAGATTTCTCTTTTTATGAACAAACTCATGAAGGAACAAAACCCTGCAACTGAACACGATCTGAAAAAGTATTACCCCAGGCATCACCAGAAAATTGTAAAAGTCCGGCGAGAGGGCATTTTCAAGTATATCCTTCAGAACCTCAGAAAGGGTAAGGAAGAGGGATTATATAGAAAGGAAATGAACGAGGAGATCATTGCCAAGCTGTTTCTGTCAAGATCAGAGATTATTGATGCAAGTAACATCTTTACAACAGAAGAGTTAACCTCTTTTGAAGTATTTATTGAACTTTTAATATACCATGTCAGGGGCATTGCTACTCCGGATGGGATTATTGAATTGGAGAAGAAAATTGAAAAAATTAATAATAGATAATTTATAATAAGTTGTAGTATGAATTTTAAAATGAAATATCTTTTGATCCTTTTTTCCCCGGTAATCTTTCTCAATGGATTCAGTCAGGATATTAAAGAGCCAATAAGACTTTCCGTTGAAGAAGCTCAGTCATATGCGCTTCAGAATAACCGGGCAATGAAGAATGCGAGAATCGATTTGCTGAGTGCAGATAAGCGTATCTGGGAAACAATTTCTATGGGTCTTCCTCAGCTGGGATTATCTGCAAACTATCAGCATCAGTTTGTTGTTCCGGAGGTTAGTTTTGGAAGCTACCTTGATCCCAGTTTATTGCCAAACGGTTATATCACCAATACGGATATTATGAATGCCTATGTAGCTTCACCTACGGTCCCTCTTGGTGTTAAGGACAACACTACATTCGATTTTACACTATCTCAGCTTATTTATAGTGGCGAGTACATTGTCGGCCTTCAGGCAACCAAAGTATTTAAGGAGATATCTGTAAACTCACTTGCCAAAACAGAGTCTGTTACAAAGGAGAATATCGCAGGTACATACTTTCTCTATCTTGTTCTTGGTGAAAGTCAAAGGGTGCTCAGTGCAAGTCTGGCATCGGTGGAAAAGACATATGATGAGGTTGTTAAATTGAACCAGCAGGGATTTAATGAAGAAACTGATGTTGATCAGATAAAAATCAATTTATCAAATCTGCAGAGGCTTCTTGCTTCAGTTGTAGCGCAGCGCGATGTTTCAATAAAACTATTAAAGTACCAGATGGGAATGGACCTTGACCAGAATCTTGTATTGACTGATAGTTTGTCGCCTCTGATTCAGGAGGGAAACATGCAGTACCTCTCTCCTCCGTCATTTGATTTTGAAAAAAGCATTGATTACAAAATTGTCCGTAATCTGGAAAGTTCATCGGCATTGAATCTCAAAAGGGAAAAATCGAGGTATCATCCTACTATTAGTGCTTTTTACCGCAGGCATGAGCAGACTAATCAGCCATCTTTTAATTTTCAGGTGAAAGATCTGGTTGGGGTAGGCCTGAATATTCCGATTTTTACAAGTGGGATGAGAAGCTCAAAGGTTAGCCAGGCAAAGTTCGATCTGGAAAAAGCTCAGATAAACACAGAAAATGCCTCTGAGGGTCTGATTCTGGAGTTTGAGACAGCACTTACAACTTACCAGACAGCATTCAGTAATTTTGTCACAAACAGTGAAAGTATTGTTCTGACCAGAAAGGTATATGAAAAGACACTTATTAAGTACCAGGAAGGTATTTCCACAAGTTTTGATTTATCTCAAAATCAAACTCAGTTCTTAAACTCAGAATCAGCTTATTATAATTCCATCCTTACATTGTTGAATGCCAAAGCAAAACTCGACCGTATATTAACAGTAAACTAGATAACTACTTAGGATTTAAGAAAATATAAAAATAGAAATCAGATATGAAAACCACTACTTTAAAAATAACTACTATCGCTTTTCTGTTTGCTCTGTTCTCATGCAGCATTGATAAACAGGCACAATTGGGAAAACTGAAAGATCAGCAAACAGAAATAGCTGAAAAAATTAAAATGCTTGAAGATCAACTGAAATCTGGAAATTCGGGTTCATTAAATCCGGAGGAGTTTAAATTTGTTGGTGTTTCCGACTTAAAGACCAGTAAATTTGATCATTACATAAGGGTTCAGGGAAAACTTGATGGTGATCAGAATGCTGCAGTTTTTGCTGAAGCACTGGGTACTATCTCTTTCGAAGTATGCCGATGTTGGTCAGAGAGTTGTAAAAGGCCAGGTGCTTGCTCAGATTGACGATAAGCAGTACGTAGTCAGCTTGAAGGCCTGGAAACTCAGTATCAGTTTGCAGTTGAAATGTATGAAAAACAGAAACGTCTCTGGGATCAGAAAATTGGAAGTGAGGTACAGTATCTGCAGTCGAAGACTACGAAGGAATCACTGGAAAGGCAGATATCATCTCTGAAACAACAGATTGAAAAGTTTAAAATTAAGTCACCTATCAACGGAACAATTGAAGAGTGTAATATTAAAGTAGGAGGAGTTGTTACACCTGATCCTCGTTTGGCTGCATACAGGGTTGTTGCTTTCAAGAATCTGAAGGTATCCGCTGAAGTGTCAGAAGCATATTCTTCACATGTACAGGAGGGAGACAGACTAATTGTACTCTTTCCCGATATAAACAAAGAGATTGAAGCGAAAGTTGATTTTGTCAGCAAGTATATAAATCCTGTAAACCGGACATTCATTATTGAAACTAAGATTACTGATGGTATTAAGGATCTGAAGGCAAATATGATTGCAATAATTCAGATAAATGATTATCATTCTGAAAATGCTGTTCAGGTTCCGATGAATGTAATTCAGACCGATTTGTCTGGCAGTTATGTATATGTAGTACGACAAAAGGATGATTATCACACTGCTGCCAAGCAGGCTGTTACTATTGGTAACAGCTATAACGGTATTGCAGAGATAACTGAAGGCCTGAATGCCGGCGACAAGGATTATTTCAGTAGGTTACCAGGATCTTGTTGATGGAGAATATATCAGGTTTTAGGTCTCATTCAGATATTGATTATATCAGAGAATAAAAATAAATTAATGGAAACAAAGTATAAAGAATTTTTTGCAACAAGCTGGGCTATTGATAATAAGGTCAGTGTATATATCCTCGTATTCATAATTATCTGTATTTGGAATAATGAACTATTATACCATTACCCAAGGAACAGATCCCTGAGATTGTGATCCCTATGGTAACTGTTAATACAATTTATCCGGGCACTTCACCATCCGATATGGAAAATCTTGTAACAAGGCCATTGGAAAAAAA
The DNA here is from genome assembly GCA_963732435.1 of uncultured Bacteroidales bacterium. Classification (GTDB taxonomy): domain Bacteria; phylum Bacteroidota; class Bacteroidia; order Bacteroidales; family VadinHA17; genus LD21. The sequence goes on from CAVSZL010000001.1 coordinate 130,159, forward strand.
TCTCAAATCGATAAGCGGTGTAAAGAAAATCACATCACGTTCTGTTCAGGATTTCTCGGCAATTATAGTTGAGTTTAACACCGGAATTGAAATAAAGGATGCAAAACAAAAGGTAAATGATGCTGTTGATAAAACCAAGACGGATTTACCCAACGATCCATCCTTTATTGAACCATCGGTTATGGAAATTGATCTTTCAGAGATGCCTATTCAATATATTAATCTGTCAGGTGATATACCATTAGACCGTCTGAAAAAATATGCAGATGAAATGCAGGACAGAATAGAAACTCTGAAAGAAATAACCCGTGTTGAAATAGGAGGAGCACTTAACAGAGAGATTCAGATTGATATTGATATGTATAAAATGAAGGCTGCAAGTCTTACATTCAGAGATGTGGAACAGGCTGTCAGTTATAACAATATGACTGTATCCGGTGGCAATATTGATTTGCAGGGTATGAGTCGTTCTATAAGAGTTGTTGGTGAAGTAAGTAATATTGATCAGATAAGAAACCTTGTTGTAAATACCTCCAGTGGGGCCCAGATCAAACTTAAAGATATTGCCATTGTCCGCGATGGGTTCCAGGAGCCTGAGAATTTTGCCAGGTATAACGGGAAAAATGTGGTTACTCTTAATGTTATTAAAAAAAGCGGGCAGAATCTTCTGGATGCAGCAGATCAGATTAAGGAAATTATTGCTGATATGCAGAAAACAACGCTACCGTCAAATCTTACAGTTGAGATAACAGGTGATCAGTCGCGGTATACGAGGAATACCGTAAATGAGCTTAATAATACAATTATAATAGGTTTTATTCTTGTTACAATAGTTCTTATGTTCTTCATGGGGCTTGTAAATGCAATTTTTGTTGGGTTCTCAGTTCCTTTATCAATGGCTGATTGCATATATAGTTTTGCCATGGATCGGTTTTACAATGAACATGCTTGTGATGTTCGCGTTCATTTTTGCACTGGGGATTGTTGTTGATGATGCAATTGTTGTTATAGAGAATACACACAGGATCCATCAGAAAACAAAAATGAATATCACCAGTTCGGCAAAGTTTGCCGCAGGAGAAGTGTTTATGCCTATACTTTCCGGGACACTGACCACTCTTGCCCCTTTCTTTCCTCTTGCATTCTGGCCCGGTGTTGTCGGCCAGTTTATGATCTTTATTCCTATAACACTTATTATAACACTTTTTGCATCATTAATTGTTGCATATATCTTCAATCCTGTTTTTGCAGTTGATTTCATGAAGCATGATGATGAGGATCATCCTTTTGCCCGCCCCATGATTTTCAAGGTAACAGCCGGAATAGTCTTGGCCGCTCTTCCTTTCTATCTTTTCAAACTGCCCGGTATTGCTAATTTACTCATCTTTATAGCTATATCTTTTTTAGCACATAATTTATTCGGGTATAAGGTATTGCGTCGATTCCAGTCTCATGCTATCCCATCAATGATGAAAAAGTATGAGAGTTTACTGGTGTGGGTATTGAAAGGAAGAAGACCGGTCTTTATTCTATGGGGTATGATCGGATTATTCGTGTTTACTATGTTCCTGAATAGTATTGTAAAACCTGAAGTGGTGTTCTTTCCTGATAATGAGCCAAATACTATCAACACCTTTATTAAATTACCGGTAGGTACAGAGATTTTTGTAACAGATACTGTTTCACGAATTTCTGAGCAACGGATAATGAGGGTACTTGGGGAAAATAATCCTATAGTGGAATCAGTTGTTACTAATGTTGCCTTCCTGGCATCAGATAATAATTTTGACAACTCTTCAAAATCATCTAACCTGGCCAAAATTTCCGTGAATTTTGTTGAATTTAAAGACAGGCAGGGTCAGAGCACCAGCAAGTATATGAATGAAATGCGTGAAGCATTAAAAGATATTCCGGGTGCTGAGATAGTTGTTAGTAAAACCACAATGGGGCCGCCAACCGGGAAACCTGTAAATATTGAGATTTCAGGGGAAGATCTGTTAAAACTGGCAGAGGTTTCTGAACAATTCAAAAGGTATGTGGACTCCCTGCAGATTGGAGGAATTGAGGAACTTAAATCTGACTTTGCATCATCCAAGCCTGAACTGATAATCAGTCTGGACCGGGAAAGAGCCAATTTTGAAGGCATCAGTGCCGCTATAGTGGGTGATGCTATTCGTACAGGCCAGCTTGGTAAGGAGATATCCAAATATCGCGAGGGGGAAGAGCAGTACCCGATTATGCTAAGGTTTGAGGAGAATCAGCGCAAAGATATTGAGCAATTGCTAAACCTTACTATTACTTACCGGGACATGAATTCAGGTCTCTTAAGGCAGATCCCGCTTTCTGTAGTGGCTGATATTGATTATGTTAATAGTTATGGACAGATCAACAGGCTTAACTTGAAACGGGTGATAACTCTGTCATCAAACGTTCTTGACGGGTTTAATGCAAATCAGATTAATACCCAGCTTCGTAAAGCTATCCCTCAGTTTACAAAATCAAGTGATATTGAAATACGCATAACAGGTGAACAGGAGGATCAGAAAGAATCAATGGAATTCCTATCTAAAGCAATGATACTTGCTTTGTTTCTGATTATGTTTATTCTTATTACCCAGTTTAATTCAATGTCAAAAGCATTGATAATCGTCTCTGAGGTTGTTTTCAGCCTGATAGGGGTACTTCTTGGATATATGATTTTCGGAATGACCATATCGATAATCATGACCGGAATGGGAATAGTTGCTTTGGCAGGAATTGTTGTCAGAAATGGGATATTGCTTGTAGAGTTTACAGATGTTCTGAAAGAGAGGGGGGCTAAAACACGAGTAGCAATTATTGAAGCCGGAAAAACCAGAATAACTCCGGTTATTCTTACTGCAACTGCAGCAATTCTTGGTCTGATTCCGCTGGCAATTGGAATGAATATCAATTTCGGCACTCTGTTTTCCGAGTTAAATCCACAACTTCATTTTGGAGGCGATAATGTAATGTTCTTTGGCCCATTGTCATGGACAATAATTTTTGGATTGAGCTTTGCTACGATACTTACACTGGTTCTTATCCCGGTAATGTATTTTGTGATTTATACAAGGAATATCAGAAGACAAAGACGTAAATCGAACAGACTGTATAAAAACAGGATTTGAGTAGAATTGTGTTCGGGAAGAGTATCTGACGAAAATATCAGATCAGGGTAGTTGTAAAAATAATTTTTAACCCTGCCTGCCGGTAGGCAGGGTTAATGGGTTTTGACTTTTGTAATAGACCGGATTTGTTTTAATTTTATATTATAAGCTGATACTATTGAATATTATCACCCTGCAGGGGATGCTGAGCCCCCATAATAGAAATCTCACCCTTTAGAACATTAAAAAGCTGTGGCAACTGATCCAGACCTGATAATAACAGGAATTTTCCGATCCTTGTAGCGGGGTAGTCTTCTTTGATATCTCTGAAAATATCCTCAATTTCTGTTTCAGATTTCATCTTAGTGTTTTTCCTGATTGCTTCTAAACTTATGGTTCTGAATCTATAGAGTTCAATCTGATGACCCCTCCAACCCATTCTGGGGATTTTAGTTATTAAAGGTCCTTTTGTTGTTATCTTAAGGGCAATACCTATCAGAACAAGAAGAGGAGATAAAATAATGATCATCAGCAGGGCAATATTGATATCCATTGTTTTCTTAATTGCCTGTGCAAATGAATTGTTTGGCATATTTATGAAACTCAGGAATTTCCCGTTTGCAATATCCGTTTTGACTCCGCTTGAGAGTTTGATACGTGAGTCGGTATTCCTTAATCTGAATGTCACCCCCAGATCCTCACATGTGTTAACAGCTTCTCTGATTTCTGCTGCATCCATCTTTTCTTTCAGGTAAAGGACTTCATCGATGAAATCCACCTCAATTAAATCTTTAAGTATACCCAGGTAGTTTTCAGGAAGTATTATTGTGATATTCTCAAATTTCTTTCTAACCAATTTAGATTCAGTAAAGATGACAACCAACTTGTAACCCAATTCAGTTTTCGAAAGGAGATTGTCAATAAACATTAAGGAAGAATCATCAGCTATTATTATTATATTAATATGATTATGCCACCTCTCACCATAATTCCTGAACAATTTATAGGTAAGTATCCGCGCAAGAAACAAAAAGAGGAAACCTAGAATAGCAAATTCTAAAAGAAATAGTCTGGGAACAGGGTATACCTTAAAAATATATGAAACCAGAATTAAAAGAAAAAAAATCGCAATAGTTGATTGAAGATATAATAAAAACAGAACTTTGAAACGTCTGGTCGGAACTCCTGTTATTTTAATCAGGTAAAGAATCAGGAGCCAGAAAGGTAGAATTCCGATAAATAGAAACAGAAGCTTGGTCTCCGAAAAAAAGAAGCCTCCGATTTCAAGATAGTTGATATAATATGAGCATTGATATGCTAACAGAATAGCCAACGCATCAATAAAACCCAAAACAAATTTGATGTGATTAAACCTCTTCAGAAGCGGTGTGATATGCATCCTATACCATAAAGTAAAAACATACATAAACAAGAATGCTCAATGTTAGTTGGTCAGTGTTAACTTTTACAATCAATTTAACACTGTGAAAGTAATAATTATTATGCAGACAATTTTACCTTTTGGGAGCAAAAAAAAGTTGTGCCATTAAATTCAGTCATATCAGAAACTTTAAAACCACTGTTCTCAAGCAAAAGTTTTACTGTGCCTTTTGTCATAAATCTGTTGGTTTTAAGATCGATAAAATTATAAAGAATATTTAAAAATGAAATTCTGGAGGTAATGCCATTCTCAACATAATCAACGAGTTCGGTTGAATGTTGATGATTTTTATTATTGGCAGATGAAGCACTACCTATATTTTTACTTTCTGTGAAGCTACCGACAAAAACGCTTTTCTGAGGTAAGATATGATATATATTATGAAGAAAATCCTTGATCTGTTTTATGTTATTCAGTTGTTTAAGATTAATTACAGTTTTCACATTTTTGAGATCTTCAGCTTCGAAATAGTAATGATTTGCAGAGGGCAAAACTAAAACTTCAGAATCTTTGGCAAGCCCCAACCGATTAAGATAATCATACAATCCTTCGTAACCCTCCTGGGTAAGCTTTTCATTAAGAGGATTGCTTTCAGGGACATCAATTTGGGGATCTGCATTATAGTCCAGGGTTTTAAATGCCTGGACTTCAATGATCTTATCCTTGTTTGATATGCTTATAGGATTCATAAAACTTGTGTAAACAATTAATAAATTTAGTTAATAATTAAATCTGTGTCAAATTTTATTTTGAGGGAAACAAAAGGAAAAAGTGAAAATACTTTCTGATTACTTAATACTATGTTCATATTGTCTACAATATTTATACATTGGTGTAAAATATCAGTCTGTTGGTAAAAAAAGAATAACTTTTTATTAATGTTTTATATGCTATTCATGAATTAGATTTTTTACTTTGCTGTAATGTGTTTTATATCAATGCGTTATTATTGTTGTAAGCAAGTGATTCCCGCTAAAATATATATTTTTAAAATTTGACAAATGGCTGAATATTTTTGACGAGGCGGAATTTGAATAATGAGCAGATACGCAGTTATACAAATACCATTGAGTCTTTAACAACCTCACATTTGCTGTCGGTACCATAAAGCTTGATTACAACGCTCGCTGATGCTTCAGTTATTATTTCAGAAATTGGTAGGAAAGCATCCCTTATATCATCAAATTCTTTAAGTTCTTCATAATCTTCAAGCGGCAGGTAAAGGTGAATTACCAGGGTACAGTCAGGCTCCTTAATCCTAGCAAGTACCTTAAATATTCTTGTGAGCCAGATTGTTGAAACAGTATTGAAATACTCGAAGTTAAGCCTTAAATTGGTTACAGGCCTGGGATTCAGAATGTAATTATTTACCCAGTTTAAAACCGGTTCATAAATATTAGCAGCATTCTCAGGAATTGATTTACCGGAAAAAATAAGTTCTCCCGATACATTACCAAGATCAATCTCCGGTGTCTTTGCTGTCTGTTCTATAAACAATCTCTTTAATTCGCTCATTTTGCTTAGTTGAAAGTACTCTTCAGGGATTAAAAACATGTATCAAATATATGAGTAAACAGATACCCTTAAAAAACCTTCATCAAAAACATTTGGACGGTTACCAAATATTTGGACCGTTCATCAACAAAAATGAAGATAATTGTATAAAAGTGGATTTTGGGAGACCATTTTTTATGATTTCATATTCAAAAGAGATTGTCAATGCTGTTAAAAAAGTGAGATTCAGTTTTACTAAGCAATTGTACTTTCCTGAAAGAACCTGATGTCAATAATACTTGTTTTTAAGATTGTCTTAAGTAAATTTGCGATTCGGCATTTCCTATTTTAATTATAAGACAGTGATAAGAAGATACCTGAAGAATTTTTCAAAATTCAATAAATTTCCGGTTGTTGAAGTAAAAAACAGATCCTATAAAGTCAGTAAAGGATGGAATGAGATATTTGCAAGATTGAATAGTTCTATCGAATCAACTGGAGGAACAAAAAAGTTTATTGTAGTTGAGACTTACCAGGGTGTCATTCACGAAGATCTGATTTACAATTTGCGAAACGGACTGAACCATGACCTGTTTGTTCTGGCAAGTGATTTTATGCTGCAGGAAGAGGAGATAAGAGAATTGATATTTCCTGATGTAACCAATGATCGTCTGTTCGGATTTTTAACACGTTTAACAATTGAAGCCTTTTTCGATGCGAAAAAAGTTGCCGCATTCCACGCTCATCTGGATTCGATTATTGATGAAACAGTAATTATTTATGGCTGTGGTGCATCATTGCTATGTCCTGAACCCGACTTATTAATTTATGCCGATATGGCACGGTGGGAAATTCAGCTAAGAATGCGTCAAAAACTTGTTGATAATCTGGGTGTTAATAACCGGAGTACTGATGATTGGATGCTTCTTTATAAACAGGGTTATTTTGTGGATTGGCGTGTTTGCGACAAATTGAAAAAGACTTTGTTCAATAAATGGGACTACCTGCTCGATACCAATAAGGTGGATCAACCAAAACTTGTTGAAGCAGCGGGCATGCTTGAAGGATTGAAAATTGCTGCCAGCCGTCCGTTCAGTGTTGTGCCATTTTTTGATCCGGGGCCATGGGGAGGTCAGTGGATGAGAGAGGTTTGTGATCTCGGTCAGGAACATGATAATTATGCATGGTGTTTCAATTGTGTTCCGGAAGAGAACAGTCTGTTGCTGAGGTTTGGTGATGATCTTATTGAAATTCCTTCAATCAATTTAGTCTTTCTTCATCCACGGGAATTACTTGGTGATCCGGTTCACGGTCGTTTTGGTGATGAATTTCCGATTCGTTTTGACTTTCTTGATACAATGGATGGTGGTAACCTGAGTTTGCAGGTCCATCCTCTTACTGAATACATAAAGGAGAAATTCGGATTACAATATACTCAGGATGAGAGCTATTATATGATTGATGCAGAGGATGATGCCATTGTTTATCTGGGGCTGCGTAATGATGTTGATCCAACGCTCATGATGACTGATCTGGCTGATGCCCTGAGCTGCGATAAGCCATTTGTTGCAGAAAAGCATGTCCAGACCTGGCCTGTTAAAAAGCATGATCATTTTCTAATACCTGCAGGGACGGTTCATTGTTCCGGTAAGAATTGTATGGTTCTTGAAATAAGTGCCACACCTTATATTTTTACATTTAAATTGTGGGATTGGGGTCGTTTGGGACTGGATGGGAAACCTCGCCCGATAAATTTAGAACATGCCAAAAAGGTTATTCAGTGGGATCGATTGACAGAATGGACAAGGGAGAACCTGGTAAACCGGATTGAAAAAGTCGATGAAGGAGATGGTTGGATTGAGGAAAGAACCTGGTTACACGAAAGAGAATTTATAGAAACGAGGAGACATTGGTTTAATAAAAAAACCAGTCATAATACAAATGGTGGAGTTAATGTAATCTGTCTGGTAGAAGGAGATGAGGTGGTAGTTGAAAGTCCGGAGAATTTATTTGAACCATTCGAAGTGCATTATGCCGAAGTGTTTATTGTTCCTGCAATAACAGGCGCATATACCATCCGTCCTTTTGGTATCAGCGAAGGGGAAAAATGTTGTACTGTAAAGGCTTATGTCAGGTTCTGATCTTGTAAAAGATCTTCCAGTACTTTAATAGAATCTGAAATACATTGTTCACAGAGAGTCTCAAAAAGCTTGTTTTCCTTCGCATAAAGCTGCCCTTCCTCTGTATTTAAATCACAATTTAACAGTGATTTACAATCTGTTGTCCCATGTATTGATTTAAACCTTTTGCTGAACACTTGTATCATAGAATAGGTTCGCTCTTTTTTGTCTTTGTTGTCGGGATACTTTTTCCCATTGAACAGGCCAAGTACCATATAAGATCCTGTTACTGCTCCGCACGTTTCCTGTAGTCTTCCCATTCCTCCTCCAAATCCACATGAAATATTCATAGCCAGATCTTTATCAATATTCAGTCTGTCGCAATAAACTTTTAATACTGACTGAGAGCAGTTTAAACCTGAACGGAAGGATTCCAATGCTGTTTCTTCTTTTTTCATTTCTGTAAAAATTATAGAATAATGTCTAACAGACTATTTTTTATGGATTTCTACTGGTGTATCTTTTCCTTGCAGATTATATCAGACTTATGTATTCTTCTTTGTCGCAATAACCAGCATTTCAAAATCTTCAGTGCTTAACTTATGGTCTCTTGAGAATTCACCAAGTCTGGCCCCGAATATTTCAATTTCATTGAACCCAAGCGACTTTAACAGCCATGATATCTCACACGGAACATAATATCTTTCATTGCACTCAAGGATTTTTTTATTACCAAGATCATCAGTTGATTCAGTGATATTGTAGTCACGGAAGGTCATTAAATCGAATGTATTGCTCCTGTAGGTTGCATTTCCTTCAATAGTATCTGCAGCACAGAATTTTTCTACAGAATGATACAATGGGAACAATCCGTTTAAAGTCGTGAATATAAATTTCCCATTCTCTTTCAATGATTTTGCGACATTTCTGAGTATCTCAAAATTCATTTCATCAGTTTCCATCAAAGGGAAGCCTCCTTCGCAGAGCATTATTGCCACCTCAAATTCATTATTAAAAGGTAATTTTCTTGCATCATGGTTTAAGAAGTCAATATTAAGATTTTGTTTATCTGCTTTTTCCCGTGCTTTAGCAAGAAGGGATTCTGAAAGATCGATCCCCGTCATTTTATATGCCCTTTTTGCCAGTTCAATTGAATGTCTTCCGGTACCACAACCAACATCAAGTATATTTAATGATTTGACGTAATTGATCTCCTTTTCGATGAAGTCACATTCGCCCGTTGTACCTATAGTGAAGTTCTCATTATCGTATTTTTCTCCATAGTCTTCAAAGAGGATTTCATACCAGCGCTTTTCTTTCATCAGATTTATGCTATTATTAGTTATTACAAATATCATAAAAAATTTCTTCTCCGGAATATGCTGGTGTTCATAATATTAAGCATGTAATATATTTGTTTGTTCTCTGCTTCCTTTTTTTGTAAGATTAGGTCATGATAAACAGGGATACACTTCTTTGTTACAAGGTATTAAATATACTTATATCCAATGTCCCACAAAATAACCTGTCATCCCGATCCCGCTTTAGCGGGAGAGGGATCTCCTTCTCACGGCAGGTACTCAATAAAAAAGATGTGATTAAAGATTAGAAAACCCCCATGGAGGGCTTACTAACCTACTGGATTTCAATAGTTCAGCATTGGGGAATTTATTGGTAATATGGAGAATATATCCTTTTTCAACACTCCCGGTATTCTTCACAGGAAATAAAAATACATTTTTCTTCTCTCTCTGGTGAACAATTTTAATTCCTTTTATGTTTAATCAGTCTAAATAAATATAAACATAAAAAATGCTTCACTATGAAAAAGATTTTACTGGTTCTTCTGGTCGTGTTCTCTGTAACACAAATGTATGCTCAGGAAAATAGAAATTTCAAACTCCCACTGATAGGTGAGGAGGCTCCCTCATTCACTGCTCAGACAACAACAGGTACATTGAACTTTCCCTCAGCTTTAGGGAAAAAATGGAAGATCCTGTTTAGTCATCCGGCAGACTATACCCCTGTTTGTTCATCAGAAATTATTGAACTGGCAAATATGCAAAAGGACTTTGATGCATTAAATACAAAAATAGTTGTTGTTTCTACAGACAAGCTTGATACACATGTTCAGTGGGTTAAAGCACTTGAGGAGCTTAATTATAAGGGCAAACCTACTCAGAAAATCAACTTCCCGATAGTTGATGATGAAAGCAAGACCGTAGCCAAACTTTATGGAATGTTGCACCCGGCATCAAATTCAACCAAATATGTTAGAGGAGTATTTATTTTGGATGAAAACAATATTATTCAGTCGATCTCATTTTATCCTATGAATGTAGGGAGAAATATAGAAGAAATTAAGAGATCGGTAATAGCACTTCAGACTGCAACTGCAGGCTCGTATTCAACACCAGCAAACTGGAAACCGGGTGAAGAATTACTGGTACCTTATAAAAAGGCTACAGCTCAGGAAAATGAGGCAGCAGGATATTATGATGTTGCCTGGTTCATGACTTTTAAGAAAAACTAAACTTTTGATATAGTAAATTTATATTGAATATAATAAACAGGAGCCTCATCAAGGGCTCCTGTTTTTTTTATTTGATTAAGCCAGTTTGAACTGGTTTTATATTTATAAAACTGAATATTGTTATAACTGTTCTATTTTCTGAAATCCACAATCACTTTACCTGAAGTTTTTGTAAGTGCTGTTTCTTTTGAAATACCAGCTACAGTTACTTTGTATTTTCCATAGAATGCTACTGTTGAGAATATTCCGGTATCCCCTGCTGTCCCTGATTTTTTTGTCCACCACTCATTAAATACCAGGTTATGATAAGCTTTTGCAGCCGGAGTTGGCGACCAGTCGCGTTTGTACAACGATGAGACAGGAATCCAGTTGGCTCCTTCCCAGAATCCCCACATCAGAATCCCTTCAACCGCAGGATGGGCAAAGCATATTTTATAGTAATCAACGAGTTCACTTGCTTTTAACTCTTCCTCATCTGGTGTCAGTTTAATTGTCCTGTCTTTGTAGAACCTAGAGCGCTGACCTGGCATGTTGAACTCTGTTACACGTATTGGTAATTTGAAAACAGCAAGAGAATCAAGGGCATTTTTAAGCTGGACTCGATCGAAAGTTTCACCATGAAGGTGCCCCTGAACTCCAATTCCGGCTATCGGGATTCCCTGTTTCAGCAACTTTCTGATATGGGCCATATAATCAGCCAGCCTGTTACCGGTTAAAATATCATAATCATTCAGATACAGTTTTGCATCAGGATCTCCGTTATGTGCCCATTGCGCCATTTGTTTGGTAATTGCCGATCCAAGCCGGTCTTCATAGTAATTACCATGGATCATTTCATTATTCAGGTCATATTCCGCAAAACGTCCTTTATACTTTTTAGTTATCATTTCGGCCCGGTTCTGTAATGTCTGCCTTAGCGAATTGTCGTCCAGTTCCTTTACCCAGGGCTGTACAAAATTTGGTACTCCCCAGAAAAGATTATGGCCTCTTAACGGTATATTATTTTCCTCAGTCCATTTTAATATTCCATCTACAACAGTATAATCAACTTCACCCTTTACCCGTTCCATGTTTGCCCACTTAACAGCATTTTCAGTAACGGCAGAATTAAAATTTTCAAGAAACTTTTCCTTGTACTGCCTCATATCATTTTCTGACATTGACCTGCCAACTATGCTATTGCTAATAGCACAGCCAAACCAGAACTCATGACTTAGTTGTTCAACAGTAATCTTCTCGCCTGGGTTTGCCTTAATTATCAGCTCCCCCTGACGGTGCTTTGCTATCGATTCGTTAATGCCTGGTAATTGGGCTTCAGCAGACTGATAAAAAGAAATGATAAGGAAGTATAAAATAAATTTCCCTGTTATGCGATTAATGGTTTTCATTTGAGCGATTTTTAGATTATTTATGGCAATAAACTCTACAATTTAAGTATATTTATTGAATAGTTAATTATCAGTCTTATGATAAAAATCTCTTTCTGGCTCAATAGTGCCTTTAAAATCAAAATAGAATAATAATGAAAGCTGACTTGAAAAATAAGTTTATAGTATTGTGGAGGAAGTATTTCAGTGATGCAGAACTACCTGTTATATTTTATTATTCAAAAGGTGACGGAGGAGCTGAAAAGGCTGAGAAGCCAAAAGGACGAAGTTGCCTGATATGTGAACTTGCAAAAGTACGGGGTGGAAGATCGGTATTTTATAATGCAGATTCACTGGCCTGTGGCGGAGCAAGACGATATCTTGGTTATACTGATAAGATGAGACCAGGATTTGAATATTTTCTTTCGTGCGGAAATGATCAGATGGAAGGGGAGCGATATATAAAAACACCTGAAATGGTGAAGGTGTTCATGGAAAATCAGAAGACCCTTCCTGTTGAAGGAAAAAACATTGTTTTCAAGAGATGGGATAACCTTACAGAGAATGACAATCCGGATGTTGTTATCTTCTTTGCAAAACCTGATGTTTTATCAGGATTGTTCACACTTGCAAATTTTGACCAGACAGATCCTAACGGAACAATAACACCTTTTGCCGCGGGTTGCGGATCAATTATTCACTATCCGTATCTGGAAAGTATTACAGACAGGCAAAGAGCTGTTATAGGAATGTTTGACCCGTCAGCACGGCCGTGTGTACCTGAAAATACTCTTACATTTGCTGTCCCGATGAAAAGATTTGAGAGAATGATCAGCTTTATGGAAGAGAGTTTCCTGATCACAGAAACCTGGACTTCCGTAAGTAACAGGATCAACAGATAATCCGGGATTCTTTAATAAAATTGAAGATATTTTAATGTCATTATTGATATTTAATAGCTCATTAATTACGGATATCCTAATCTTTTCTTTTTATTTCTACAGACCGTAGTTTGGCTATAAAAATTAGATTAAATTAGTATAAAATATTGATATACCTAAAATTAGCTAATAAACATGCACTTGCAAGTAAAAAGGAGGTAAATATGAAAACAAAATCAGGACTTTATCTTTCAGGTACTATTTTATTCATTTCACTCTTGCTATTTATGAGTTGTAATGAATCCCCAAAAACTATTGAAAATGAGTCATTCGATATGGGTTACCTGTTGAATAACAAGGATTTGCAATTACTTGGGGAAAAGCTCTTCTTTGATGAAACTCTTTCAGATCCGGAAGGACAGTCGTGTGCTGCATGTCATGGTCCTGAAGTTGGATGGACAGGCCCGGATGAGAATGTAAACAAGACTGGTGGTGTATATCCGGGAGCAATACACCAGCGGTTTGGAAACAGAAAGCCAAACAGTTCTGCTTATGCCTCATTAAGTCCTGTTTTTCACCCTGTTATGGAAAACGGAGAAGTAATATTTGTTGGTGGAAACTTCTGGGACGGACGTGCAACAGGATTTGTTCTTGGCAATCCTGCAGCTGATCAGGCACAGGGACCATTCTTAAATCCTGTTGAGCAAAATATTTCGAATGCTGGAATTATTGTTGAAAAGATAAGTAAGTCAGATTATGCCTCACTGTTTGTAAAAGTCGGAAAGGATATATGGAAGCATGATGATATCCTTAAAAGCGACGATCTGAACCTCCAGTATGGAATCGTTGGAATTGCCATTGCTGCTTTTGAGAATTCAGATAAGGTAAACCAGTTCTCTTCTAAATATGATCTTTATCTTAAAGGAGAAGTAAACCTTACTGAAAAAGAAATTAAAGGTCTTGAGCTTTTCGAAGGTAAAGCCAAATGTTCATTGTGTCATCCAGGTCAAAAAGGTCCCGATGGCTCCATGCCACTTTTTACCGATTTCACTTTTGATAATATTGGTATCCCCAAAAATCATCAGAACCCTTGGTATTCTATGGATACAACTTTTAATAAGGATGGAATAGACTATATTGATCCGGGTCTGGCTGATTTTTTGAAGGTGGTACCTCAATATGCCATGTTTGCCGATGAAAATTATGGCAAACACCAGGTGCCTACACTAAGGAATGTAGACAAACGTCCATCTGAAGGATTTGTTAAAGCATATGGACATAATGGATATTTCAAAAGTCTTGGTGATATAGTACATTTTTATAATACACGTGATGTTTTGCCGGCTGAAGGTGATGTTTCAGCACCTGTGCCCGGGGAGAATTGCTGGCCGAAACCTGAAGTTTCAAGGAATATCAATAAACTTGAATCAGGAAACCTTCAACTCACCCCTGATGAGGAATCTGCAATTGTTGAATTCCTTAAAACCCTTTCAGATGGGTATGTTCTTAATCCATAGAGGATAACTGCTCAGAAATATACAAACTGGCTCTGAAGAACACTGTTATTGTCACCTCTGAATTTCTATGTAAGGTTATATAGTTGACGGCTCACCCACTAAGCATAAAACCATACTACAGTTAGGTGGTTTTTACTTTAATTGTTTCTGTCTCCCCCGATTGGATTGACATTGCCTTTTTAAAGGTCGCTGACCCTATTCCATCTATTGTAACTTTCAGTATATCAATTCTCCCGTTTATTACTTTCAGAGCTGCCGATCTTGCTCCGTCAACTTGTGAAATTCTCACCGTTCCATAAGAGTATCCATTTGACCAGAAATATTCCCCATTAAGGTTTCCGAATTTAATCTCTTTCGTTACTCCCGAATAATGAAATCCGGTAAGGGCAAGCAGAGCAGACCAGCTTGCCATGGCTCTGCCGTAATGATGGCCACATTCTGCTTCATTGAATGGGCTCCTTTTTCTTCCGTCGTAACGGTCACGTACATTTTTAATGCATTTAAGTCCATCCTGTATCTGGCCTTCATAAATCATTCCAACCGCTGCAGTATATTCAAATCCGGTCATTACTTCAGTGAAATATGGGAATGGATTTGCCGGTCTTGATCCAGGGTATGAAGCCATAAGCAGAGCAGCTTCATCTCCAATAGCATAACTCCTGAAGCAATTGAAATGATCAGAAAGATCATCCTTGTAATTATATTTCATTAAGCTCTGGAGTGTTTTTGCAACATTTTCTTTACTTACAAGGTATCCCAGTCCGCACACATGTGCCAGGTACTGACCAACAAGCTGATCAACAAGACAACCTTCCCCTAATTGATAATCAGGATTTCCATAATCAGTTGATCCCATACCTACCAGTTGTTCCTGAGGGATATCTTTCTTTTCGGGTATTACTATTTTATGTATATAATATTCCCCATTAAATAAGTTCTCATCGGTCCATTTACTACCACTTAGAAACAATCTCCTGCACTTAGCGGCCATTTCCTTGTCTTTCAGGTACAGTGACATCTCCTCCATGGCACGCAACGCCCCAAGATACCAGATAGTCATTTGAGGATTGGGCCCGTAATATTCAACATCCATGGTATTATGCTGGACACCTTCCATTACACCATCCTGATCCCCATCCCAGCCACCTTTAATCCATGCATAGCTTAATGAGTTTTTTGCTTTAGGATAGAGTTCTTTCAGGAATACTTCATCGCCGGATAACTTCCATTCTCTGTATAGTTTAATAATGCAGCCCATCTGACCATCAGCTGCCACTTTATCAAATGCATTTGTGCTTTCAAGAGGAAGTTTTACACGAAAGCTCATCAACCCGTTGTCTTTTGTTGCCGGGCCAAATTCGATCTTTCGCATAATCCTGGCAAGGTCACCGAAAAGGAAAGCCGTGGCAGTCTCATAATTCCAGACATGAGTACAGGAGCCGAAACAGCATCCGCTTTTGTCGTTACACCCTTCCCATGCATAAAAATTGCCATCTGATAGCCGGAAACAAGTCTGGGTTCTTAGTGTGCTGATATTAAACAGAGCTGCTTCTTTTACATCTGTAGGAATATCACTTTTGCAGAAAGCATCAACAAATTCAATTGTCTTATTTTCGATATCATGTAATAACGGTATGGTTTTTAAAACTACATCCCTGGAATTTTCATATTTTGTTGTATAGTAGTTTTGCAATGGAGCCGAAGACCATGCCGTTCTATTTGGGAAATACCACGTAAAAAGAAATCTGATTGTCTTCTTTTCGTTTGGAAGAAGAATATCATTAACTGCCAGAGATGCCATAGGTTTAGCTGATACTTCATCTTTCCTGTTTCCAAGTTTTCCGTCAGTTGACAGATCATCCCAGAAATCCAGCAAAGAGGTACCCCATCGTTCAGGCAACCAGGCTGTACGGTATGATATATTGCTATTTGAAGTACAAGCCAGTGTCATATCTCCCCACTGTTCAGATTTTTTATCAACTCCGTCCGAGGTGAAAAAAATACCATGTGATCCTTCTTCCTCAAAAAATGTGTTTCTGTTCCCGTTGGCTTTCCCGTTGCTGCCATCTTCACCAATAAAATTCTGCATCGATCCGCATACGGAGAACGAAATGGGCTTATCAGATATACTTGTCAGTTCAAAATCAAGAATAGCTATTGGAATACTGCTGTTATCTATATCTCCGGGAATCAATGGATTGAATGACTTGATTTTTATATTTACAGGGATTTGTGGAGTTTTTAGGTTTACCTGACCAAAAGGATATGCAGCCTCAAAAGAGACCTCTTTAAACCTTGGCAAACCATGATTGGTTTCGACAGCACCTGAGCCACCTTCATAATGATATAGGGGAACCGGTCCTTCAAGCAGACGAAGGTCCTTTTTACCATCAATTTCAGTGAAAAGTGTAAAAAAGGCAGAGTTATTCCTTCCGGAACCCGGATTATATCCTTTTGCAGGTCTGTTCATTATTTCCCAATCCTGGAGATTACCCCTTCCTCCAAGAGATACCGTTCCTGTCCCAATACCTCCGACAGGAAGTGCAATTTTGGAAGTATGTTCCTGGTCATACTTTTTAAGTACGGGCCAGGGTAATACTTTAAGTGGTTTGTCAACTAAGAGATCCTGTAACTTCAGATTCTCGATTAATAAGGGAGTTGCAGCAAGCATGCCAGCCACTCCACCAACGTTCTCCAAAAATTTTCTTCTTTTCATTTATTTCAGTATTTGAATGAATTTTGTTCTGAAATTGCTGAATATTATAAAGTACAGAAATTTACCTGAAGTCAGGCCTGAAAGGATACATTGTAAATGGAAAATACTAGTAATTTGCTTATATTAAATTATTTAGATGGCGGAGGTATTGGTAGTGGAACAATATCTCTGTAAATTATCATCCAACGGTGAAGAGCAGCTTTCAATGTATGTTCAATTTCGCGGTACTCTTCTTTCCCTGCGAGGTTTATAAATTCACCAGGATCCTTTTCGAGGTCGAAAAGTTCGAAAATAGGTCTTTGTGATGTAAAAATAGCGGTATTGTCAAACCGTTTATCAAGTTTTTTATCCGTATTTAATTGAATAAGCTCCTTCCAGAAATCATTATCGCTAAAATCTACAGGCCAATAAGGCAACTGAAAAAGCGGATTATAAATCAGTTTGAATTTTTTATTAAAGATGACTCTTGAAAGATCAAAATGTACTGTGCTTAAGGGAAGTCCTGAACCGTGTGCCCCGCGAACAGCAAATACATATTCTCGCACATCTTTTTCCTCTCCTGTGAGGGTTTGGAGGAAGCTTTTTCCGGTCATTTTTTCCTCAGGAGATAAACCAGCAGCCTGAAGCAATGTCGGGGCAATGTCTTCACCGGAAATCAGGATATCAGTTGTTTTTCCCGGTTTTATTTTCCCCGGCCATCTGACAAGTAAGGGAACATGGATTCCAAGATCATAGAGGGTGCCTTTACCCCTTAACAATGCTCCTCCATTGTCACCCATAAAAAGAATCAGAGTATTTTCCAGCTGACCTCTTTGCTCAAGTTCCTTAAGCAGCAATCCGATATTGTGATCCAGCCGTTGGATCTCCCCAAGATAGCCGGCAAGATCCTCCCTGAGCAGTTTTGTATCAGGCATAAGCTCCGGCAGGTTTATTGTGCGAGGGTCTGGTTCAAATTCTTTGGCATTGTAAATACGATGAGGATCACTGTAATTTACCCACAGAAAAAATGGCTTGCCATCTTTCTTTTGATCCAGGAATTCTTCTACCAGCGACAAAACTTCAGTATCACTTCCTGATTTAAGATAATCGACCCTTTGAGAAAATGTTTGCATGCCGAATTCCTTAAGGGTTTCGGTTGTTTCAGGAGGGGCATTGCCTGATCCGTCAAGGTGGTAGCTTCGGCCGCATATACCTGTGTAATAACCCGATTTTCGCAGTAACTCCGGAAAGGTGATAATATTTTTATCAAGTGGGGCAGAAAATCGCAACATCTGAACATCCAGAACATTTCTGCCTGTCAAAATGGAAGATCTTGAAGGAACACTCTGAGGAGCTGTGGTATAAGCTTTTTCAAACAATATCCCTTCCTTTGCAAGCCTGTCTATATTCGGTGTTTTCAGATCGGGATTTCCATAACATCCGAGAAATGGGACACAATGGTCATCAGAGAGAATAAGAAGGATATTGGTTTTAGAATCATCAGGTAAAACACTGGCTTTAGAGAATAATCCAGGTGACAAAAACATAATTCCTGTGGCAATTTTTAATGTAGTTGTCATTGAATGCTTCGGATTTTTCATTGTGATATTGTTTAAATAATAATATGGATGGCGAATTTTAACAGCCTATAATTCTCTTTTCCATGATAATAAATGTATAATTATCACGATATTATTAAGATCCAGTGCAGCAATGATATCCCTGATTTGCTTCTTTCAGTTATGAAGGTACTATTAGTGATGCTTGTATTAAGTCTATTTTTCAGATAGTTTATATGCAACGACACAATTCTTAAAGAAAGTGGGTACAATGACCATGTTCGTTTCTATAATATAATCAATATCAGCACTATTCCACTTTTGTTCTTTGGTATTTATGAGGGATACTTTCGAGAAGTCCGGATTAATCATAAATATCTCTCCTCCCCAGTCAGAAACAAGATAATAGCCCGGAATTCCTGTATAAGCAATGCCATCGGCATGGCCTACTGTATCAGTTACCACCGTTCTGGTTTTCGTTTCAAGATCAATTGTGGCAAAGTCATTGCTTCCCTGTGAAGCCACAAGAAGTCTATTCCCGTCAAAAAGAAGTCCGTTTGGTCCTTTAAGGCCTTCTGAAAACCATTCAGAAAGCTCTCCATTGCTGAACTTATAGATTTTATTTGCATCGGTGTCAGAAGTATAGAGTATTCCATCCGGTGAAGAGGTAATGTCGTTCAGCATCTTCATCCCGGGAAAAGTTGACTTGCTGATTATCTTACCATCTTTAAGATCAATTGCAACCACCTCATCAACATCTGCAGCATAGAGAACATCGCCAGCTATTGCAAGTCCTTTTGGGGAGCTAATCCCATCAGCCCAGTGCAGATCCAGTATTTTCCCGTCTGTGCTGATTTTTGAGATAAATCCGTTGCCATCTTTCTTCCTTGGTTCCAGATTCATATTTGAAACATAAATAACATTATTCTTTTTATCATAAATAACCGATTCAGGAGTTAGCAGAACACTATCAGTTCTCCATAGTTCTGTTAATTCAAACTGCTTAAATACTTCAGGAGTTGTTTGATCCTCTGTTTTTTTGTTTCCGGATTTACATGAAACTGCAAGAATTATAAAGAGACTGAAAATAAATAGACTGTTTTTCATGATTCGATTTTTTTGATTAATAATATTATACCTGTTGTCAAATATACATCTCAATTTTTACATTCATATGTGCAATGCATTAAATTTTTTCTTCAGAATAACATGTATTTAAAAATAGGCTAAAGATATCTGATAGCCAATGCTGATTGTTGCATTGTCCCAAATGAAAAAAGAGCTATTTTTGTTTTGAATATACTAGTGATGCTCTTGAGAAATATGTTTTTATATTATTGCTAATTAATAATATATAGATGTTCTTTGATTTTTTGATTTGAATATATGTGTTAACCCCGAAGGGGTTTAATGTGAATAACCGTGGGTGCAACCCACGGAAAAGACAAGTACCTCCTCCTGGCAGCCCTGGAGGGGTTGAATAATGAACCAACTATAAAGGTCTAATATTCAGCCCATTCAGGGCTGAGAAATTCAGCTTATATATGACCGTGGGTTTACACCCACGGTTATTCAGCTTGTGCCACTTCGCGGCACGATATATTCAAATCAAATATTTCAGTAGTTTTTTTATTAGATTAATCTCTTCAGGGTAGTCAGATTTGTACTCTCTACAGGGAAGAATGTATTCTTATAGAAAGTATTGACCTGATTGTAATATAGCTTTTGTAATGATAACAATTATTGATTATAAAACCGGTAATCTTGGTTCGATTCAAAATATTCTGAAAAGAATCGGTGAGGATTCAGTTATTACATCAGATAGTGAAGTAATTGCACGAGCAACAAAATTAATACTTCCGGGTGTCGGAGCTTTTGATACCGGAATGAGTAATCTGAATATGTTGAATATAAGGGATATACTTGACAAGAAAGTCCTTAATGAAAAGACCCCTATATTAGGGATTTGTCTCGGAATGCAGTTATTATCCAATGGGAGTGAAGAGGGTTCCTTACCAGGTCTGGGATGGATAAAGGCTGATACAGTAAGGTTCAATTTCAGTGATAGCATTAGCTATAAAATTCCACACATGGGCTGGAATTTCGTTCACCAATGCAAGGAGAGCAGGCTTTTTACCGGTATGTATCCTGATGCACGATTTTATTTTGTTCATTCCTATTATTTAAATGCCCATGATGCATCAGATATTTTAACTTCAACAAACTATGAAATTGACTTTACTTCATCTGTGGAAAGGGAAAATATAGCTGGTGTCCAGTTTCATCCCGAAAAAAGTCATAAATTCGGAATGAGGCTTTTGAAAAACTTTGTTGACTTTTACTGATATGAGGATTAAAAGAATAATTCCCTGTTTGTTGTTGAGGAATAATGGGTTGGTGAAGACAGTTAAGTTTAAGGAGTCAACCTACCTTGGCGATCCGATAAATACCGTTAAAATTTTCAATGAGAAAGAGGTGGATGAGATTTTTTTCCTTGATATTGATGCAACAAATTCTAAAAAAGAACCACCATACGGAATGATTCAGAATATAGCCAGTGAATGTTTTATGCCCTTTGCTTATGGTGGAGGAATCAATTCGTTGCAGCAGATTGAAAAGATTATTAAATCAGGTGCCGAAAAGATACTTGTAAACACTTCTTCCTTCCTGATAAAAGACTTTGTTAAAGAAGCTGTTAAACACTTCGGAAGTTCAACTATTGCAGTTTCTATTGATGTTAAGAAGGAGTTTTTTAAGGGGAACATAGTATATATTAAAGGTGGAATGACAGGAACCGGAAAAACACCGGTAGAGTGGGCAAAGGAGATGGAGTCGCAGGGGGCAGGAGAAATCATGATAAACTCTATTGACAGGGACGGAATGATGACAGGATATGATATTGATCTTATAAAAAGTGTTTCCCGGTCTATAAGTATCCCGGTAATTGCCTGTGGCGGGGCAGGGAAAATGAGTGATTTCAGATCTGCTGTAGTTGATGGGGGTGCTTCAGCTGCAGCGGCAGGCAGTTTCTTTGTGTTTCACGGAAAAAGGAGGGCCGTGTTGATCACTTATCCTTCCTACAAAGAGATTTCATCGTTGTTTGACTGATTACTATGATTAAAGAGAATCACAGGCTTTGCAACAGGTGCATAATGGATACAACAGATCCGGATATTCAGTTTGATGATCTGGGTAATTGCAGTCACTGTAATTCAGCAATTGAACTTGCCAAAGAGATTTGGTTCCCCGATGAAAGAGGAGAAAGGTACCTGGATAAAATTTTCGAAAAGATAAAACATGAAGGACGTGATAAAGAGTTTGACTCTATTATCGGTCTGAGTGGTGGTGTCGATAGTTCATACCTGGCCTATCTGGCAGTTAAGAAGGGATTACGGCCACTGGTAGTTCATGTCGACTGCGGATGGAATTCTGAACAGGCTGTAAAAAACGTGGAGAATGTAGTAAAACAGCTTAACATTGAATTGCATACTTTTGTTGTTAACTGGGAGGAGATGAAAGATCTGCAACGGTCGTTCTTTAAAGCCAGTCTTCCCGATCAGGATATTCCACAGGATCACGCAATATTCTCAGCATTATATAATTTCGGGAAGAAAAATAATATTAAATATGTATTAAATGGCCTGAATTTCGCAACAGAATGCATAATGCCATCGGGTTGGGGATATCAGGCTATGGATTGGAAACACTTAAAATCCGTTCACAGGCAATTTGGAGAAAAAGCCTTAAAGGATTATCCGCATGTCAATTTCTTTATACGATATATATACTATACTTATATAAGGAGGATGACCATTATTAATCCTTTGAATTATATTAATTATCAAAAAAATGACGCTATTGAGCTCCTGAAAAAAGAGCTGGGATGGCAGTATTACGGCGGGAAGCATTATGAATCGCGCTTTACCAAATTTTTCCAGAGCTATTACCTTCCTGTAAAATTCAATTTTGATAAACGCAGAGCACACCTTTCAAGTCTTATTGTTTCAGGACAGATTTCACGGGATGAAGCCCTGAAATTGATGGATGAAAAAGTTTATGCTGAAAATGAGATAAGTTATGACCTTGAATATGTTGCAAAGAAACTGGATTGGTCTCCGGAGGAATTTAAGACTATTCTCAATCTTCCTCCTGCCAGTCATAAGGATTTTCCTAATAACGAACACATTTTTAGGTTTGGCCTGAAGGCAAAAAAGATTCTTACGAACTTATTAAGATAATGATCATTGGAGATCGGGCTAAAACCCATTAAGTTTCATAGTTACTGTGGGGATAAGAAGAAGGAATCCTATAACCACAAGAATCAGGAGAACAGGCATAACCCACTTCAGCCATTTCACATAAGGTATTCTTGCCATTCCAAGTACTCCTATCAATACACCAGATGTTGGGGCGATCATGTCGGTGAAACCTGCACCAAACTGAAAGGCAACAATTGTAGCTTGTCTTGACAGGCCCACAATATCAGAGAACTCAGCCATTATTGGTATTGTGAGTGCTGCTTTTGCAGATCCTGAAGTGATTACAATGTTCAGCAGCGATTGAAACACATACATAATAGTAATTGCAGAGATCTTATTAGCCCCCTGTAATGAGCCTGCAAGAGAGTGTAAAACAGTGTCAATTATCTGACCATCGGTCAAAATAGCTATTATACCTCCGGCAAATCCAACAACCAGAGAGGCAGATACAATATCCTTCACCCCTTCAACAAATAGTTTTGTGGCTTCACCTGGTTTCTTTCCGGAAGCAAATCCTGTTATGATCCCCATTGCAAGAAAGAGCGCTGCTATTTCCATAATATACCACTGGTAACCCAGAACCCCGACAACCAGATACAGCATTGTGAATCCAAGTATGTTAAGAACAAAAAAATGGATTGATCGTCTGAGAGTTATAATGCTGAAGATCACGAATAAACCGGCAAATATTGGAAGCAGGGGGGCCGAAAAAGTTGAGAGACCAACTGTAAAAACTGTTACCGGATACTTAACAGCAAAAATAATGAGTACAATGCTGGTTAGTAGTCCTACAATCCAGGCTGAAAGCGGAGTATAATATTTTATATCATCAATATGTGAATTACCTTTTTTTCTCCAGTATTCATCAGCTTCATGCATAATACTTTTTGCAGGATTTTTTTTGATCCTTGCTGCATACCATAGTACAAATGCAATTCCTGCAAATGTTATGATTACCCATGAAAAGGTTCGGTATTCAATTCCGGTAAAGAGGGGCACGCTGGCAAGACCCTGGGCAATACCAACAGTAAACGGATTAAGAATAGCACCTGCAAACCCGATATGTGCAGCAAAATAGCACAGAGCAACTCCAACCAGTGAATCGTAACCCATTGATATCGCCAGCGGAACAAAAATTACTGCAAAAGCAATTGTCTCTTCAGCCATACCAAAAATGGCACCGAACAGACTGAACAGAATCATAAAGAGTGTAATTATTATATTATTGACGCCAAGCAATTTTACAAAACGATATCTTTCCATTCGTTTTGTAAAATCAAGGAATGAGAAGATTCCAACATCAATTGCTTTTGTTTCATTCATTATCCAGAATGCACCACCTAACATCAGGATAAATACAATAATATGCGACATATTTATGAATCCCTTATAGAAGGCTGCGAAGATCTGCCAGGTTTGCGGTTGGCTGTCAACATAATGAAATGAATCGTTGACTATAACACTTCTGTCAACCCCGTTAACAGTAACTGTCTGGCGGTCATACTTGCCACCCGGAATTATCCATGTCAGTACTGCAGCTATTATGACAATACTGAATACAATCACCAGGTTGTGAGGGATACTGAATTTGAAGCGCATATATTTATTTATTACAGATTATTCAATAAGCAGTTACTTTTCGAACAATAATAAGGATAAAGTAAAAATAGTGAAAATAGTTTCAGTGATACTTTTTTAGCCATATATTACATACTTTTACTCTGGGAAATCTTTAATTAATGTTTATGCTTCTTATAAAAAATGCTATTGTTTATTCGCCTGATCTGTTAGGTCGGAAAGATTTGCTGATTGGCGGGAATAAAATTCTGAAAATCTCGGATAGGATTGATATTCCTGATGATCAGGATATTGAGGTTTTTAATGCAGATGGTCATATTGTTGTACCCGGACTTATTGATAATCATGTGCATATTGCAGGAGCAGGAGGAGAGGGAGGCCCTTCGACCCGTACGCCGGAAATAACTCTCTCGCGGATGTTTGAAGGTGGAGTGACTACAGTTGTTGGCTGTCTGGGTACTGACGGATTAACCCGAAATGTTGAATCTGTTCTGATGAAGGCAAAATCACTGAAACATGAGGGAGCATCGGCATGGATTTGGACAGGCGCATACCAGGTGCCAACACCAACAATTACAGGTGATTTGGGTAAAGATATTGCTCTTATTGAAGAAGTTATAGGGGTAGGAGAGGTTGCAGTTTCAGATCACAGGAGTTCATGCCCGACAACAGATGAACTGATCCGCATTGCAGCACATGCCAGAGTGGGGGGGATGCTTGGTAAAAAGGCAGGCATTGTAAATATACATCTTGGCGATGCAAATAATCCATTCTCACCTATACATGATGCAGTAAAAAAGAGTGAACTGAAGTACACTCAGTTCCTTCCGACTCATTGCAACAGGAATGATTATATTTTTGAGGATTCAAAGATTTATGGAAAGACCGGCTATGTAGATATAACAACAAGTGCCTGGCCATATTTTAAAGATGAGGAGATAAAACCATCAACTGCCCTTAAACTTCTGCTTCAGGCGGGAGTCCCTTCAGGAAATATCACCTTCTCATCTGATGCTTGCGGTTCCTTGCCGGGATTTGATGATAAGGGCAATCTTGTAAAGCTTGAAATGGGTCTTCCCTCATCCAATATCCTGGAACTTTCTGACGCGGTTATTAAGGAAAATATTCCTCTTGAAACTGCATTAAAGGTACTTACCTCAAACCCTGCAACCATTCTTAAATTGCCGGGCAAAGGGTTTATTTCACAGGGAATGGATGCTGATCTGCTCTTTCTCGACAAGTGTATGAATATGATTCACCTCATTGCAATGGGTAGCTGGGTAGTCAGAAATTCTGAAGTGGTGAAAAAGGGATCCTATGAGTAATGATATTATACTGATCGCAGAGTTTTATTCTTTATATCATCCTTTTTACTTACCTGAGCTTGAATTTCTGTCCCGGTAGATAAACACTTAACTGAAGATTTTCTGATCCAAGTAATCCGTTCTTAACTATCTTCTCTCTGCTGCTGTTCTTTATAACGATTACCTGGCTTTTGCCTGTAACTGTGGCATTATCACCTTCTACGATTATTGCAGTTGATTCATCAATTCCAATGCAGAGCTGATCGGGATTTTCAATAGCAGCCGCTACCAGCCTGTTGAGTCTTTGCCTCTTTATAAAATGCTGATCTATAATAACATCAGTTAGAAGACCAAGTCCTCCGGATAATTCAACATTATCTGCCTCAATAGTTGTGAATCCCGATTCTGAATCAGGGTGTTTCATCTGATTTCCGGTAATCATCTTACTGCTCATTACAGCTGCCCCGGCACTGGTTCCGGCTATGACAGAACCATTTTTATATGCCTGGTGAATGGCCTCCATTACCGGAGTGTTAAGTGCTGCAGTCATAAATCGCGACTGATCGCCACCGCTGATATAAATTAACCTGGCATTTCTCAAAGAATCCAACTTTTCCTGAGGAACCGGTTGCCCGGGTTGAAAATTATATCCCGATATCTTTTTTATACCGGTAAAGCTGAAATCTTCCTTTACCCAAAGAATGGAGCTATCCGGAACTGAGCTTGCCATTGGCAGAACATACATATAACCTTCATTCATGACCCTGGCCAGATAGATTATGTCATTTATCATCTGATCTGACTTCTCCCCTCCTCCAATTATAAATAGTTTACCTTCACCTTTTTCCTTTACATTTTCTGATTCACAGAATGAAAAAGAAATTGTGGCAACAATAAGGAATAATATCCTGCTCACTTTATATTTATATGATTTTTTATGCAACCTGTTTTTTATGCTATCGTTTATCATTTATCAAAAGAAATCATAAATTGTTGTTAAGTAAGTTAATACTCTCCCTGAT
Source organism: uncultured Bacteroidales bacterium (assembly GCA_963732435.1). Lineage (GTDB taxonomy): Bacteria > Bacteroidota > Bacteroidia > Bacteroidales > VadinHA17 > LD21. Next base: position 157,057 of record CAVSZL010000001.1, read on the forward strand.
AGAATATAATTATAGAATTTTTACAGCGATGAAATACGTTATAAGTGAAATTGAAGCTGCAAGAAATGCCCCCCATATTAAATCAACAACAGTTACTAGTACAGGCCAGTCCTTAAGCGTTGCCAGATTTGTTAGGTCATAAGTAGCATAAGTTATTAGTCCGAAAAAGGCACCAAATACAACTGCATGAATCCATGAGTGTTTTTCAAATGCGGGAGAAATGACAAATGTTACCAACCCGGCAATAAACAACAGATAAAAAATTATTGCAGCAGTCCAGTTAATATCAGGCCTCATTAAGAATCCGATCTGTTGGCTATAGAATTTTTTTGCAATGAGAACCAGCCATATCATATCGATGATAAAAAATACTGGTAGCGCTATGAAATAAAGTTTAATAAACATATTTGTATATATTAATGATATTCAGCAATGTGTAAGATTATTTGGTTAATTCAAATTCTTTATCCCCATATTGTAGAGTGTAAAACCGAAAATATCAGCATATTGTTCAATTGTCTTGCTTACCGGGGTTCCTGAGCCATGTCCGGCATTTGTCTCGATCCGTATTAATACCGGAGCCGGGCCGGATTGTTTAGACTGGAGCTGCGCTGCGAATTTAAACGAATGAGCGGGTACAACCCTGTCATCGTGATCACCAGTAGTTACCAGTGTGGCAGGATACTTTTTACCCTCTTTTACATTATGAACAGGGGAGTAGCTTTGAATATACTGAAACATCTCTTTGCTTTCCTCAGAAGTACCAAAGTCATATGCCCAACCGGCTCCTGCTGTGAATTTGTGATAACGAAGCATATCCATTACTCCGACTGCCGGCAGTGCGACTTTCATCAGATCAGGACGTTGTGTCATAACAGCTCCAACCAGAAGACCACCGTTTGATCCACCTCTTACAGCAAGATACTCAGATGAAGTGTACTTTTTTGCAATCAGATATTCCCCGGCAGCAATAAAATCATCAAAGACATTCTGTTTATTCATTTTTGTACCTGCAAGATGCCACTTCTCTCCGTATTCACCACCACCCCTGATATTAGGAACAGCATAAATTCCGCCCATATCAAGCCATAATGCCACAGAAGTACTGAACTCGGGAGTTTCACTTATACTGAATCCTCCGTAACCATAAAGTATTGTTGGATTTTTTCCATTCAAAGGGGTTCCTTTCTTATAAGTGATGATCATTGGTATTCGTGTTCCGTCTTTGGAGTTGTAGAACACCTGTTCAGATTCGAAATCACTTCCGTTAAATGCAATTTCCGGTTTTATGTAAATTTCAGAATTACCAGTGACAGGATCAAGTTTGTAAATGGTAGCAGGTGTAATATAATTGGTAAATGAAAAAAAGATTGACTTATCTTCCCTTTTTGCACTAAAGCCTGATGTAGTTCCTGATCCCGGCAGAGTAATCTCCCTGATGAGAATACCTTTTTTGTCAAACTGCTTTACATTAGATATAGCATCAACCATATAGTGTGTAAAAAAGTAATCAGAACCAACTGAAGCATCAAGTGCAAACTCAGTTTCAGGAACGAAATCGGTCCAGTTTTCAATACCCGGATTTTCAGCATCTACAGTAATAATTTTTTTATTGGGGGCGTTAAGATTTGTTACAATGAATAGCCTGGAGTCATCATTATCAATTACAAAGTGATCATTGTCGAAATTGTTAACAACAACTTTAATTTTACCTCCTACATTTTTTAGATCCTTAATATAAAGTTCATTACCGGTTGTTGAGACAGATGCCGTTATAACCAGGAATCTTCCATCATCAGTTACATATCCAGAAACATACCTTCTGACAATATCGTCCCCGAATACTATTTTATCCTCGCTCTGGCTGGTACCCGTTTTGTGAAAATATAACTTGTGATGATCAGTCTTTGCAGAAAGCTCACTTCCTTCCGGTTTATCGTAACTCGAGTAATAAAATCCTTCATTGCCCTGCCATGAGAGTTCGCTGAATTTGATATCCTTAAGGGTATCTCCAATAATATTTTTGGAAGCTGCATCCATAGTAATTACTTTGCGCCAGTCAGAACCACCTTCAGAAATGGAATAGGCAACCAGGCTTCCATCATCAGAAAATTCTATCTCCCCGAGAGAGGTTGTACCATCAGATGAAAATGTGTTTGGATCAAGAAAAACTTCAGGTTCTTCATTTTCTTTTTGTCGGTAAAGAACATATTGATTCTGTAATCCGTTATTCTTTGAAAAGTATAAGTATCCTCCCTCATTTGTTGGTATGGTATACTTCTCATAATTCCAGATCTCCATCAGCCGGTTTCTGATCTCCTCTCTGTAAGGAATTGTTTCAAGGTACCCGAATGTCACTTTATTCTGTTCCTTTACCCAGGCTCCGGTCTCTTCAGACATGTCATCCTCAAGCCAACGGTAGGGATCCTCGACAACTGTCCCGAAAAAAGTGTCTGCAACTTCTCCCTTTTTAGTTTCAGGATATACAATTTTGTTTTTCACCGGTCCATTGCATGCTACGAATATTGGAATTACCATAAACAGAGAAAGGTATTTTTTCATAATAATAGTTAAATTGGAGATAGTAATGAATTGTATTGTTTATAAATAGCTTTTCCAAAATTAATTAAAGTGACAAGAAAAACAAATTCTGTCTGGCACGAACGTGAATAGTTTTATTTTCAATCAAACTATTCCAAAAGATTAATAGCGGGTACCCTGGTAATTATGCAATAATTTCAGGAATAAATTCCTGAGGATTTCGTAATTTTAGATTAACTATTGCTAACTAATTATAAGTGATATGAAAAGAAGACAATTATTGATTTTAGTTCTCACATTTATTCATTGTCTGATCTCGGCACAGAATAAATTTAACGGGCTCGATATGAGTATGGGTAATCTGTTCAGGTTATCTGATGCCAAAACCCGATCTATCAGTCCGGAAAACTTTTCAGGTGAAAAAGGGAAAGGCGGTATGGCAGATCCTGCTGATAAGGATACTCCCAATACTGCAAATGCTTTTAATGCAGCACGTGACCTGGGGCAGGGATGGAAAGTAAACCCATATGTTAGAATTAAGCCCGGAGAGACATTTACCATGGCTGCTATTGATGGCCCTGGCGCTATACAGCATATCTGGATGACTCCAACCGGGAACTGGCGCTTTTCAATACTCAGAATTTACTGGGATGATGAAACTGAACCTTCTGTGGAATGTCCCGTAGGTGATTTCTTTGGAATGGGCTGGGGAACTTATGCACCTCTTTCTTCACTGGCAATATGCGTCAATCCCGGAAGTGCATTTAATTGCTACTGGACAATGCCGTTCCGGAAAAAATGCCGGATAACAATGGAAAACATTAATGATGCTGATCCCATGACATTGTATTACCAGATCGATTATACCCTGACTGAAGTGCCTCAGGATGCAGGTTATTTTCATACACAGTTCCGGCGTACAAATCCTAATGAGACTTCCATATACACTATTACTGATGGCATCAGAGGTAAGGGTCATTTTGTCGGGGTTTACATGGCATGGGGAGTTAATAATAATGGATGGTGGGGAGAAGGTGAGATTAAGTTTTTTATTGATGGAGACACTAAATTCCCGACAATATGCGGAACCGGAACAGAGGATTATTTTTGCGGGTCATATAATTTCGACCGGGAGGGAAAGTATACGGAGTTTTGTACTCCTTACAGCGGACTTCATCAGGTAATAAGGCCTGACGGTACCTACAAGTCCCAGCAGAGATTTGGTTTATACCGTTGGCATATTATGGATCCTGTCAGGTTTGAAAATGATATTAAAATCACTATTCAGGATCTTGGCTGGCGGCAGGGTGGCAGATATCTCAGACAGCAGTCAGATATTGCTTCTGCATGTTTCTGGTATCAGAATGAACCTCATGCAAAATTTCCAAAACTGCCTGAATGGCAGAAAATGGAAGTTAATTAGTCTGAACACAGCTCCATCACTGGCAGGTCAGAATTTCCCAGCCCTCTTTTTTTGCTTCCTTGAGAAGCTTTTTATCAGGATTAACACATACTGGATTACCTATAACGTTAAGAACGGGAAGATCATCAATTGAATCACCGTAATACCAGCACGTATCAGGGTTGATGTTATTATTATGACAATGTTCGTTCAATCGCTTAACTTTCTCACCTCCAAAACAAAACAATCCTTCCGGATCGCCGGTATATAATCCATTGCTGATCTTCAGTGTTGAGCAGATAATATCGTCCATCTTCAGATAGTCAGCTACCAGCTTACAAACAGGAAATATTGATGATGAAAGAATAATTATATGAGCATCAAAACGTCTGTGATATTCTATTTTTTCCTCTATTTCCGGCCGGATGTATTTAACCAGGTATGTTTTAAACATTTCATCTGACAGATCATTCAGCTCCTTTTCAGGTACACCTTTAAGCCATCTGGTCAGTGAGCTTATTATCTTTACAGGATCTTTTAATCCGAATTTGTACAGCATCGAAAAATACAATCCCCAGAATATAAATCGACGCGATATAAGGCCTTTTTTGTAGGCATACTTAATTAATGCCTTTCCACTATTTGTATTTATAATTGTGTGGTCGAGATCAAAAAATGCAATGTATTTTTTACCGGGATTGTTATCTTTTGAAGAAATGGTTTCCATCAGGATTGTATATTATATTTAGTGCTGATGGCAATATAGTGACATCAAACCGGGTTGCGAAATTTAATTCACCGTCAACATGAAATGGAACCTTTTCAGGAAACTCTAGGCTAACTGAAGAAGTTTGATAATAATTGACTTTTGAATCAAGGATGTGATTTCCTTTCGGGACTTTAAGAAGGATTTTAAACCTCTGAAAAAGATTAAGCTTTTTTATCATACAAACATCAAGCAATCCATCGTTGGCGATTGCATTTGGCGTCAGAAAAAATCCACCTGCAAACCTCCGGCCTATTGCTATTGTATTTATAAAGCAATCTGTTTCATGTTTATCTTTTCCTGTAAAAACTGTCATCTTTTTTTCTTTGAAAAAGAGAAGTGTCTTGACAATATGCCAGATATATTTGTTTTTACCACCTTTCTTTACTTCACCGGGCTCGGTGTAGTTTTCCGAAGCAACCTGAGCATCAAAACCTAATCCCATACCATTAAGAAACATCAAACCATTGCACATTCCTGCATCCATTGAAGTGGTATTAGTTTTAAAGAACTGTTCCCATTCCTTTTCTCCGAACCGGTTCGGAAAGCCTAATATCTGAATAAAGTCATTGCCTGTACCTGCAGGAATCAGTCCGGCTGTAATATTCCCTATATTAACTAAAGGTCTTGCTATCTCATTGAAAGTACCGTCCCCTCCAACGCCGATTATAAAACTGAATCCCCTTTTCAGAAAAGAGACTGACAATTCTGTGGCATGACCGCATCTCTTTGTGTGAACAATTTCAGCATCAAGATTATATCTGGCTATCATCTCTTTAAGTATGGGAGCCATCGTTCCGGCAAAACCATTACCGGCTACAGGATTAATAATGAATGCCCATTTACCTTTTAGATTTTCCATAGTAATTGAATTAAATTCTGAAAAAGTTAAAACAGTTCCCCGGATAACAATACATTTAGAAATAAGTAGATTTAATTACATTTCTGACAGTTTCTATAATTTCGGAATCGTTCTTTTCTATAAGCTCTTCACGCTTTATCGGTTTGTGTATAATAACCTCAAGCTTTGAGTTGAAGTTTATATAAAAACGGTTTTTAGGTTTAAGTCTGTAGAAACCATTTAAAGTGACCGGAAGTATTCCAACTTCTGATGATCTGAACAGGTAGATGAATCCTTTATAGAAATCGTTGATTTTGCCATCCAGAGTTCTGGTACCTTCAGGGAATATTGCAACAGTTTGTTTCTTAGATTTTTGTACAAGCTGTTCGAGCATCTGTTTTGTATTTTTAAAAGTAGGTTCTTTAAATGGAATATAGTCTGTCATTTTCAGAATTTTCCCGAATAACGGAATCTTAAGAAGACGTTCGTGTCCGAACCATGAAACAGTCGGATAAAAAGACATTATTGCAACAATGTCAAATAAACTGGCATGGTTGGCAACAAGTATATATCTTTTGGTTTTTTCAATATTTTCTTTCCCATGGAGATGGAACTTTTTACCGATGATAAAAAAAACTGATTTTGCCCAGAACTGTGATAGAATTGCGATTGGTTTTTTGATATTAAGCCATGCAAATATCAATATTATTAATACTCCAATAGCAGTGTAGCTATAAAGTATAATAAATACTGGCACTGAAATAACAGCATAAAGCCGTGAACGCATTGTGTAGTAATAATAATTCCAGGGATGAAAAGTACTTATTTTTTTTATTTCATAGTAAATTGTCCTGATATAAACTCTTCTCCTAAAATTTTCCGGAATTACTCACAAAAGCTACCTGTTTGCTATCAGGTGACCAGGAGGGTACATTAATAGTCCCTTGTCCGCCGTATAAATATGCAATTACTTTTGGTTCTCCTCCGGATGTTGGCATTATTCTGAGAGTAACCCTTTTATATGAAGGGTGACTGTTTGGCTCAATTTCAGGGGGGAATGATATTATTACGATCATTTTTCCATCAGGCGAGATATGTGGAAACCAGTTGTTGTAGTTGTCAAATGTAAGCTGTTCCCTGCTGGAACCATCAGGCTTCATTCTGTATATCTGCATTTTACCGGTGAAGTTACCGTTGAAATAAATATATTTCCCATCAGGCGAATATTCACATCCATCAACATGTTCGCCGGCTTTAATATCGGTTAAAGCAACTTCTTTACCTCCCTTGATTGAATTTTTATATATGTTGTAAATATTCTTTCCGTCACGTTGCCCAACATATAAAACCTCTTTATTATCCGGAGACCAGCCATGCCAGTAAGAAGGGGTGTGTTCAGTAATTAATTTCGGTATTCCTCCTGTCAGCGGAAGAACATATACAGTTGAGCCTCCTCCGGGTAATCCTTCGCGTTGATGGCTGATGGCAAGTAGTTTACCGTTGAATGAAATCCCGTGATCATTATTGTTACGGTTTGCAAAATCTGTATTTAGTTTCTCAGTTTCACCACCTCCAACAGGTATTTTGTAGAGAGAGCCATCCATATTGAACAGAAGTTTTTTGCCGTCCGGCATCCAGTTGGGCGCCTCAAACCTTCCTGATTTTTCGAAAATGACTATCCTCTTTCCATCTGCAACATTTATTGTTTCCAGTCGACAACCCAAAAATCCTGATTTACCCGCATTATAATCATCTCCGACAGGCTTATCGATCCGTACATTCCAAATTTTAACTTCTTCAATTATATCAGGATTGTGAGAGCAAATGAACAGACCCGCAAGAACTTCATCAGAAAGCATATTCATTTCTGTGGTACCAATTATTTCAAAAGGTTCACCGGTATGAGCTGCTCTCATAATAATTTTCTTCCCTGACCTTTCAATCTGAATTATGTTATACCTGGATCCGGAAGCAAATATCTCATCCTGAGGGTCTCTCATGGATGCTCCGGCAGAACTCCTCCATTGAAGAACTGTCAACCCGTCGCCATGAAGAGTAGCTGATATATGAGGTGCATTTTCATCTGTTGACTCTCTTATCATCCACCCTGTTTTTCTGTGCAGCTCTGTGCCCTTCCCAATAAATTCGAAGTTTGCTGTCATCATGAAATCACCCTTAATTTTATTATAAGCAAAATGAAATTCATCCCGCGCAAACCATATATTATAACCAGCACCTTTTAAAGTATAGCTCTGGTCAGTTTTATCATAAAAGGCAGAACCGGCTTTTTTGGGATTACCAATATCGGCATTTGTCTGAAACACTCCAATGTTTGCATTCTGTGCCGATAAAGAATAAGTGAAAAGAGTGCATATAAGGATAAATAATTCTTTCATAGTTCTTAATTTACTAAATACTGAGAATGATTTAAAGATACAATTTATGAATTACATGAAAACAGGAAAATGAAATAAATTGCCATAAGGTATCATTTCTTTAATATTTGTCTGGAATCATCAGGATACATTGTATATGATACTGGGTTTTTAGTTGAGATTCAGATTGTATAGTTTAATTATTTTTATATTTTTGACTTTGTTTTAATAATATGAATATTAATGTGACAGTACTTGAAGAGGCCTTCATTGATGTCACTGGTTACATTGGTAATAATTAAAATTGAAATAACATGAACGAGATTCTTGAAAAGCTTGCACAGTGTGTTGAATTTGGAAAGATTAATAAAGCTTCTCCATATCCACCGAATATGAAAGATCAGGATGGCGCAGATGAACTTGCCAGAAGAGCCCTGGAAGAGGGTGTTAAACCGGATCAGATTCTTGAGAAGGCACTGGTGCCGGCAATGGAGAGGGTCGGGGATAAATTTACAAGGAAAGAGATTTATGTACCACAAATGCTTATGGCAGCAAAAGCTATGAATAGCGCAATGGCGCATTTGAAGCCATTCTTTCAGTCCGGAGAGACAAAAAGAAAAGGTAAATTCATAGTTGGAACAGTTGCAGGTGATCTTCATGATATTGGTAAAAACCTGGTGGCAATGATGATAGAAGGTGGCGGTTGGGAGGTTATTGATCTGGGAGTTGATGTAGGATCTGAGAAATTTCTCAAGGCTCTTGATGAAAACCCGGGAGCAGTAGTTGGTTTGTCTGCCTTGCTTACTACAACTATGGAGAACATGAAAAAAACTGTTACGGCTATTAAGGAGAAACACGCAGAATCAAAAATACTTATCGGAGGAGCACCGGTTACAATGGATTATTGTATGAAGATAGGAGCAGACTTCTATTCCCCTGATCCACAGGGAGCTGTAAATTATCTAAAACAACTGGCGTCATAGTTATCTCTTTAATATGAGGACAATACTTCATGGAAAATCAAAGGAAGCAGTAATTGATACAAATGGTCCTGTTGTCATAATCGGAGAATGCATAAATCCGACAAGAAGGAAGAAGCTTGTTTCAACATTGCAGGATGGAAACTTTGAATATGTTCTCGAACTTGCCGCAAGCCAGATTAAAGCGATGGCAGATATCCTGGATGTAAATGTGGGATATCCGGGGGTTGATGATGTTAAGTTACTTCCGGAAACTGTTCTGGCAATAAATGCAAAGTTTGATATTCCCCTTTGCCTTGATTCACCGAATCCAAAAGCTATTGAAGCGGCTCTGAAGGTTGCAGCAGGAAAGTGTATGATCAATTCTGTAAACGGGGAGGAAAAATCCCTTAAAGCGTTGATTCCGATTGCGAAAGAGTATGGGGCTGTAATTATCGGTCTGACAATGGATGATGATGGTATTACTCTTGACCCTGAAAAGAGATTGGCTATAGCTGAAAAAATATTAAACAGGGCTGTCAGTGCGGGTATTAAGGAGGAAGATGTTGTTATTGATCCTCTTGCCATGGCTGTCAGTGCCGATCCCCAGGCTTGCCTTGTTACGCTTAAAACGATCAGACTTGTTCGACAAAAACTAGGATTGAATATAACTCTGGGTGCAAGCAACATATCTTTCGGATTACCCGACAGGGAGGTTCTTAATTCTGCTTTTATGACACTGGCAATTCAGCACGGACTTACCTGTCCGATTGCAAATCCTGAAAAAATCACAGCAATTGTCAGGGCAACAGACCTGATTCTTGGGAGAGATGATTTTGCTATCAGATATGTTGAGAATTTTCAGGCAAGTGAAAAATAGTTGAAAATCAACTTACTACTTCATTATTTAATATGTCTTCAATAAAGCCTGCCCGTAGATGGCAACCAGCGTTTTATCCCTTTAAAAGGGAAAAATTTGGTCGGAGGCTCCTGGCAAAAACAGAACTTTTAGTTAAAGGCCCATTGTTTGGTTGCAGGATGTGCGGGAACTGCCTGCTTCAGGAGACAGCATTCATTTGCCCAATGGAGTGCCCGAAAGGAATGCGTAACGGACCTTGCGGTGGAGTAACCCCCGAGAAAAACTGCTATATCGATGAAACACGGAAATGTGTCTGGTATGGGATCTATAAAAGAGCACTTAAAACCGGAAGAGAAGAAACTCTTCTTGAGATTTTACCACCGCTGGACTGGAATAAAGTTGGAACAGAAACATGGGGCGATGTAGCCCGTCAGATCAAAAAAACCGGGACAGTAATTTTTATAAAAAGCATATTATCAGGGGATAAGACAAAAAAGAAAGAAGTGTGGGATAGTGTTTTTAAGACTGTCAGACAACCAGACTGGTGGAAAGGAGATTCAGATTATCATCCTGCAGTCAGCACAGAGTCTGTATCAAATCTTGAGAAGGAGTTAAAGTCAGGGAAGTTTGTAGTAGCAACTGAGGTAACGCCTCCAATCGGGGTTAATACAGGAAAGCTTAAAAGGGATATTGAACTGGTTAAACCCTGGGTCACCTCTGTTAATTTCACTGATTCATCTTCTGCCCATCCCAAAATGTCAAGTCTGGCATGCTGCAATGTTGCACTCAACCAGAACGTTGAACCTGTTCTGCAGATAGCTGCACGCGATACAACGCGTTGCGGACTACAGTCAGATATTATCGGTCTGAACAGCATGGGCATTTATAATGTTCTCTGCATTTCAGGCGATAGTCCTAAGATAGGCCCTTCTCCGGCAGGCAGCTTGAATTTTATTGATATTGATTCAGTTCAGATGCTCTGGATCTTAAGAAAAATGAGAGATGAAGGTACCTACCTGGATGGCCGTATTATGAAAGAAAGACCTAAATTATTTCTTGGGGCAGCCACTTCACCTTTTGCATCTGATCCTGTACTTCAGGCAATAAAAGATCAAAAGAAAGTAAATGCAGGGGCACAGTTCTTTCAGACAAATTTGATTTTTGAACCAGAAAAGATTGATCTGTGGCTTGAACAGCTTGATAAGAGAGGTATAGTGGATAAGATCTATATTCTTATTGGGATTTCACCCCTGAGAAGTTACAGAATTGCACAATATCTGAACAATGAAGTTCCCGGGATAATAATTCCTGAGAAAATCATGACCAGAATGGCAAAAGCAGGTAAATCAGAAATGGAGGAGGGGGTGCAAATTGCCCTTGAATTAACAGAGGCAATAAAACAGAAGAAGGGAATTAATGGTATACATATTATGACCCTGGGCTGGGAGGCAATAGTTGAAAGAATTGTAAAAGAAGCAGGGCTTCTTTCATAATCCTGACATACTCACATATCTGTCCGGGGCTGACTTTTTAATTATGGAAGGCGAAAAAATTTCTATCGATTTTAAGGATCTTAAACTTAATGTTCTTCAGATTGAAGAAATTCTGGGTTATGATGAAGGTAGTGAACGTGAGTTTGTTGCAGAATTTATTAAAGAAATCCTCAAAGAGGCATCTGTTATAAGTAATATTAAAGCTCAATACATTATTTATGAGAATATTAAGTTTAATAATGCCGAAAAATCAATAACCATAAATGAAATAAATTTTCAAATAGGTAAGGTCGTCTTCGGTCAGTTAAAGAAATCAGAATTAATTGCAGTTTTCCTCTGCACAGCGGGAGAAGATATTGGGATTATCAGCAGGAAGGCTATGCTGGAAGGAGATCCTCTGAGGGGATATATTTATGATATTGTGGGAAGTATAATAGCTGAGACAGCATCTGATATAATGCAAAATGAACTGTCAAAGTCAGCGGCAATCTCGGGAAAAGCAATTACCAATCGTTATAGCCCTGGTTACTGCGGGTGGCATGTTGTTGAGCAACATAAATTATTTCAACTCATTCCTGATAATTATTGCGGGATCAGACTAACAGAATCTGCTCTGATGGACCCTGTTAAATCTGTGAGTGGCATAATAGGAATTGGAGAAAATGTAAAATACAATCCTTATACCTGCAGGATGTGTGACATGCCGGATTGTATTTACAGGAAAGTGAGGGAAAGAAAATTAACAGAATAGAAAACCTGTTATTTTTCGTTTTTATACTTTTCAAAAGCTTCGGAAATCTTTGCCTTGTTATGATCACCGGAATGAATAAGGACACGATAGCGGAGATTTAAAACAGTTCCTTTTCTCAATACAGTTTCTGATCCGTTCTCGGGCCAGTACATTGGTGTTGGTGACATGAATCCGTAATCGCGTGTAAACCAGGGCGATGGATACCAGGGATTGGAGGGATGCTGCAGAATTGCCAGACCTTCGGTTATCTCACCGCGTTTACCATAAAAATCCATCCATGATGAAGGTTTTCCGAAGGTATCCTTTTCGTTTTTAATACCTTCAGCGTTGATCATTGTTCCACCATTTTTAACAGAAAGGTCAGCTGCCAATCTTGCACTGAAAAGCGAGTGGTTCGTTTTTTTTATAGTTACATCTGTGAGCATCTCCATAGATATTAAAACATCTATCTGACTTACTGTTGCAGAAGGGGCAGTGATTGTAATAGTCCTGGTGTCTTTAACCGGAGAAACTGCACCTGGCCGGCTCCAGATGCACTCATCTTTTATTAGCACAGTATCGCCTCCCTGTTTAATTATTTCAGCATTCACAGAGATGATCCTTCCCCGTTCGAGTCCTTCCTGCCAGTAATTTCCGCCATTAACCATATCGCATCCGAAGAAAAGTGAACTGTGATGAGGATACTCGCTGTTTCGGATGGAAGTAACAGAACCACCTGAAACCGGTCCGTTTAACGGATAGAAAAAGGGATACTTTTCATCTTCTGAGAAAATGTAACTGGTGAAATATTTGTTATCAATTGTAACACTGATCTTTGATCCGACTTTCGCCGCTTCGATCTTTGCAGCGGAAATCGGAACTATTATCATAATACCCGCAAGAAATAAAGTTATAAACCAGAGTTTTTTCATTTTTACACAGTGTGATCATATTTTAATATAATCGGTTCCGTAAGGTGCACGCTGTGGCCGTGAGAGCATGCCGTTAGCTTCATTGTCATTCAAAAATACCTCTTTGTCAGGGTTCCAGGTGAGTTTTCTTCCAAGCTTCATGGCAATGTGTGTAACCAGGCAGACGGTACATGCCCGATGACCTATTTCTACTGGTGAAATGGGCTCTTTACGCGATTTTATGCAGTCGAGCCAGTTACCGTGTTGATTATCTATTTTATATAGGTGAGTTTCGTTTTCCTTTATTACCGATGTCAGAATTTTAGGATCACTGGCATCAAGAGCTTTTAAATTTGTCCCCGGAATTACAGGATCAGTTGGAGAAGCAGTATAGGATCCGCGCGTTACAAAGATCCATCCTTCACTTCCTTCGTAACGTACTCCATTAGGATATCCTCCGCTGGTATACATCGTTATTCCGTTTTTATACTCTGCTTTCGACATGAAATCTCCATGCACATCCCACATTCCCGATTTTGGAAATTCAGCTACTGCCTCTATTGAAACAGGACCGGTATATTCTGTATCCATTCCCCAGGCAGCTGAATCAAAATGGTGTTGTCCCCATCCGGTAATCATGCCTGCACCGAATTGTTCACAACGCAACCACCCGGGACGATCGGTCAGACTGTTTTGAGGGTGTACTCTTGTTTCCGTGTAATATATTTCCGGTGTTGATCCGAGCCATGCATTATAATTAAGGTTTGAAGGTATAGGCATTTCTTTTGTTTCCGGTCCTGAAGGGTCTCCGGGAAGTCCTATTTTAACTGTATGTAGCTTGCCTATTCTCCCGTTTCTCACCAGTTCTGCAGCAATTCTGAACTGAGGCATTGCCCGTTGCTGGGTTCCTACCTGAAGAATGATCTTCTGCTTCCTGACAATATCACTAAGTAGCCTGCCTTCTTTTATAGTAAGGGATGTAGGTTTCTGAACATAAATATCTTTTCCTGCGAGTGCAGCCTCAATTGCAGGCTGTGAATGCCAGTGGTCTGGTGTTGAGATGATTACAGCATCAATGTTTTTATCGGCAATTATTTCGAGATAGTCTCCGTAGGTTTTTACATCTACGTAACCGGACTTCCCGGTTTTTTTTGTATAAAAGTTCTCAATGAACTGTTTGCCTTTTGCTAGCCTGTTTGAATCGAAATCTGCAACTGCCACAATTCTTGCAACATCATAATTTAATGTCTCTGCAAGGTCGTGGGTCATGGCAATTCGCCCAAATCCGATCTGCCCGATATTTATTTTATCGCTTGGTGGATTTTTACCAATAACAGTTGATGGGATAATTGTCGGGAGGACAATAGTTCCGACTGCAACTGCCATTGAATCAGAGATGAATTTTCTTCTTTTCATTGTTGATGAATTTGAATTTCGAAAAAACAGATCCCGGTCTGAGTTTATTCTCAAACCGGAATGAAAGCACCGATAAAAAATACCTCAGAACTTCACCACTTCCCAATATGCTTTTTTGGGTTTAAGATTCTCATCGAATAAAAGAGGATACTTTTTTCCTACTTTCGGTGCACGACCATCAAGCCAGGAGCTTTTATCTGAAACATTCCAGAATGTCACACCACTGATCACATCCTTATATTCGCGGAACACCCTGAAAACCATACTATACTGATCAATCTGCTTTTGTTCTCTTTCAGGAGTGAATCCTATGTTTAGGGTATCAGAATTTGAGGCATAAATACTTATGTCAAGCTCAGTAATCTGAAGCTTTAAACCGAGTGAAGAATACTTTTCAATAGCATCTCTGAGATTCTTTTCAGTTGGATTATTTATGTTCCAGTGCCCCTGAAGTCCTATGCCATGAACGGGTACTCCTGCATCGAGAAGTTTTTTGACCATCGAATAGATCTTGTCGCGTTTGACTGGATTTTCAGTATTATAGTCATTGTAAAAAAGTTTTGCATCGGGATCAGCTTCATGAGCCCATTGAAATGCTTTGGCAATATACTCCTCTCCACATATTTTATACCACTCGGTTTCTCTGAAAAATTTTATACTGTCATCCACTATTATCTCATTAAGTACATCCCATGCATAAACTTTTCCCTTATATCTCGTAACCACCTGGGTTATGTGTTCTTTCAGTCGTGCCAGAAGTACCTCTTTCGAAACCGGATTTCCATTTGCATCTTTAAACATCCATGGCGGATTCTGATTATGCCAGCAGAGAGTATGACCCCTGACAAGCAATCCGTTAGCCTGAGCATAATTGACAATCTTGTCTGCATCATCCCAGAAATATACTTTCTCCTCAGGATGTATGGGGCCAGGTTTCATAACGTTTTCTGCCGTAAGGCTTCCAAAATGTTTCAATAAAAGAGCAGATGTTTCCCCTTCAAGTGACCCGGGTGTAACAGCTGCACCGACAGGAAAGAAATCACTGTAAAAATCTTTCAGTCCTTTTAGCGTGTCAGACTCATTTCCAGCCAATTCTACCCCCGTTTTTTTGTTACCACAACCTGTTAAAAATATTATTAAAGTGGTTAATGTCAGCGTAGTGAAAAATGCTGAAAGTGTCTTTAGAATGATTCTGGTTTTTTTCATGATTACTGTTTTAAATTAAATGTATGCAATAATTATGTTGGTATTCTGCTGCCAATATTAAGAATGTGAGATAAAACTACTAATTTTTAATAAGATATCAACTCTCTGACAAAATTTAAGGAACTGAGAGAATGTATTTTGGATTATTGTTTCATATTAACCCTTTTTTTGCTATATTTGTTATATATCATTTTAACGATAAAGATCTGAAAGGATTTCACAATTCAAGATGTGACACCTTACCTTAATGAAACAAATCCGGACAACATTAGACTACCCGGCAATGGAAATTGGTGAAATTGCAGCAGAACCACTTATTAAAAAATTAAAAAATCCATATATGGATTTTTTAACTTCAATAATATCAAATCATTGTCTAGTAGTAAGATCTTTATCACCGGGAAGTATTCTTAACGGATATTTAGTATAAGCCTGAGGAAATATGAAAAGCTTAAAGGAGATTTTAGTTGTAATGTTTTTTTTGTTTAGTTGCGCAGGACTTGAGGCAGACGATGGTTCCCGTCTATGGCTGAGATATGATATTATTACGGATCAGCTGGTTCTGAATCAATACAGTAAGGATATTTCAGGTTATATGCTTACAGGTTCATCTCCCACCCTAAAAGCAGCCAGTACTGAATTGCAGATGGGTTTAAATGGCTTGCTGGGGAAGAAAATTCCATTGGTTACAGCAATTAAAACCAATGGAATAGTAATTGCAGGAACACCGGAAAGTTCTGAAGTTATTGCCTCACTGAATCTTAAAGAAAAACTTGTAAAAGTAAAGGATGAGGGGTATATTATCACAAACGCAATTTATAAGAAAAAGAAGGTGATCGTTATTGCTGCAAATAAGGATATTGGTGTGTTATATGGAACGTTCCATCTCTTAAGGCTGATGCAAATGCATCAGGATATTTCAAAAGCAGATATAGCAGAATTTCCTAAAACAAAAATAAGGATTCTTAATCATTGGGATAATCTGAATAGCAGTGTTGAACGAGGGTATGCAGGCAATTCAATTTGGAACTGGAAAGCTCTTCCGGATACTCTTTCTCAACGATATATTGATTATGCGCGTGCCAATGCTTCAATAGGCATAAATGCAACTGTTCTTACAAATGTCAATGCCAACGCTTTGATTCTGACAAAAGAATACCTTGTGAAAGTTGCAGCACTGGCAAATGTCTTCAGGCCTTATGGGATTAAAGTATATCTGTCTGCTAGGTACAGCGCCCCGATTGAAATAGGTAGTCTGAAAACTGCTGATGCCCGCAATCCCCAGGTTATTGAATGGTGGAATAAGAAAGCGGCTGAGATTTACGGCTTAATACCTGATTTTGGCGGATTTATTGTCAAGGCAAACTCAGAAGGTCAGCCGGGTCCGCAGAATTACAACCAGACTCATGCCGATGGTGCAAATCTGCTTGCGGATGCTGTAGCTCCTTTCAATGGAATTGTAATGTGGAGGGCTTTTGTTTATGATAATAATGTTCCTGACGACAGGGTTAAACAGGCATATAATGAGTTTGTTCCTTTTGATGGAAAATTCAGAAAAAATGTAATAATACAGGTAAAGAATGGTCCACTTGATTTTCAACCACGCGAACCATTCAGTCCTCTTTTTGGGGCAATGCAGAAGACCCCTCTGATGATGGAGTTCCAGATTACACAGGAATATCTTGGTTTTTCAGTTTATCTGGTTTTTCAGGCTCCCCTCTATGAAGAATGCCTGAAATCTGACACTTATGCTAAAGGAGAAGGATCGCTCGTAGCGAAAGTAATTGATGGTACACTTATGAACCAGAGTCTTACCGGAATGGCCGGTGTCTCGAATATCGGAACAAGCAAAAACTGGACAGGACATCCTTTTGGCCAGGCAAACTGGTATACCTTCGGGAGGCAGGCCTGGAATCCTTATCTTAATTCCCGTGATATTGCCAACGAATGGATAAGGATGACTTTTTCAAATAATGATGAATTTATTGAAAAGGCGACAAGAATAATGCTCTCCTCACGTGAGATTGCTGTTAATTTTATGACTCCGATCGGACTGCATCATATTATGTCAACTGCTATTCACTATGGCCCCGGACCTTGGGTTGATGACCTGCGACGCGACTGGAATCCGGTCTATTATCACAGGGCCGACTCAGCAGGTATTGGTTTTGACAGATCGTCGAAAGGGAGCAATGCTGTTGCACAGTATTTCCCTCCAGTAAGGGACCTTTTTGATAAGCTTGAAACATGCCCTGAAAATTTATTACTCTGGTTTCATCATGTTCCATGGGATTACAAACTGAAGTCAGGAAGGAATGTGTGGGAGGAATTGTGTTACAGGTATAATATGGGTGTGGATTCGGTGAGATGGATGCAGACTGAGTGGAATAAAACAAAGGGGATGATTGATAATGAAAGGTTTGAAAAAGTTCAGAAGTTGCTGGTTCAGCAGGAAGAGAATGCAAGGGTATGGAGGGATGCATGTTTATTATATTTTCAGACATTCTCCAAAAGACCAATACCCGGAAATTATGAAAAACCGGAAAATACCCTTGAGTATTACAAGAGCATAAAGTTCTCTTCACAATGGTAAAATAATCGGGAGGAATAAAAATGAAGAAAAAATTTGAAAACAGGATTGCTGTTATTACAGGTGGTGGCTCAGGTATCGGATTTGCTATTGCAAGGGCTTTTGTGAAAAATAGCATTTTAGCTATCATTGTCGGACGTAACGGAACAAGACTTAAACTTGCATGTGAGATGCTCGGAGAACTTAGTGATTATGTAGTTTGCGATCTGTCTGTTCTTGAAGAATTGCCGGGAGTGGTTGACCGAATCAAAGAAAAGTACGGTAGAATTGATATCCTGGTCAATAATGCAGGTATTCATTTCAAGAAAGCAATAGCGGAAGTAACTGATAATGAATATCAGAAACTTATTCTAACAAATCAGACTGCCATGTTCAGTCTTACAAGAGAGGTGGCCCATGTGATGCAGAAACAATCTGAAGGAGTTGTGCTGAACATAAGTTCAATGGCATCACAATACGGAATACCCAACATAATTGCATATACTGCATCAAAGTCAGCAATTGAGGGAATGACCAGAGGAATGGCTGTTGAGTTGGCACAATATGGGATACGGGTTAATTGCCTGGCCCCGGGCTTTATAAAAACAAACATGTCAACAACAGCTCTTGACAAAGATCCGGAACGTAAGAAGAAAGTCCTTGCACGAACTCCTTTAGGACGACTTGGTAAACCTGAAGAGGTTGCTGAAGCTGCATATTTTCTAGTTTCACCTTCCTCCACATTTATAACAGGAGTTATTTTACCGGTTGATGGAGGTAATTCAATAGGATTTTAATTGTGCAGTCGAATCCGGTACAAAGACAAGGATTGACAAAGAAGTTTACCAGTCTCTCCCTTTTCTGAAATCGGAGAAGAAAATTAAAGATTCAATCTCTTACTGGTCACCAGGAAATCAGAAATGATTGTGTTGAACTGTATTTTTTGTTATTTTTGACCAGTGTAAAGATCTGTTTATTCTTTGGGTATTAGTGTGGTTTGATATAAGCACCAGGAAGCTGGAATACAGGAATTTTAGAGGATGCAGAAAAGACTATCCACAAAACAATAAATTTTAAATATGTTATTATTAGGAATAGATTTAGGAAGTTCTTCGGTGAAAGCTTCTGTTATTGACGGAGAATCAGGAAATTGTCTGGCTACGGCATTTTATCCTTCAGATGAGATGAAAATCATTGCCCAAAAACCAGGTTGGGCAGAGCAGGATACCGAGATATGGTGGACAAATCTCAAATCTGCAATTAAAGATTGCACGATTAAAATCGGTAAGAATAAAAATGATATTGGGGCAATTGGGATCTCTTACCAGATGCATGGACTTGTGGTAGTTGATAAAGATTTCAAGGTGTTGCGCCCTTCAATAATCTGGTGCGACAGCAGGGCTGTAGGTTATGGAGAAAATGCATTAAATTCAATGGGGAAAGATTTCTGTCTTTCACATCTTTTAAATTCTCCCGGAAACTTTACAGCATCAAAACTTGCATGGGTTAAAGAAAATGAGCCCGCTGTTTTCAGCAAAATTCATAAGATAATGCTCCCCGGTGATTATTTTGCTTTAAGAATGACAGGAGTAATAAGTACATCATTTTCCGGACTGTCGGAAGGAATTTTCTGGGACTTCAGCAAGGAAACGGTATCTGAGGAGCTTATGAGGCACTATGGTTTCAGAAATGATATACTACCATCGGCTGCTTCATCATTCTCAGTAAGCGGTAGACTTCTAAAAACGGTTGCATCAGACCTGGGATTACCTGAGGGTATTCCTGTTGCGTACAGAGCAGGTGATCAGCCCAATAACGCTCTCTCACTGAATGTTCTTGATCCGGGCGAGGTAGCTGCAACTGCAGGTACTTCCGGTGTGATTTATGGAGTAACAGATAAGAAAAAATACGATCCGTTTTCAAGGGTTAATACCTTTTTGCATGTTAATCATACTCAGTCACAAACACGGTTGGGAGTATTGTTATGCATTAATGGAACCGGAATTCTGAATTCATGGCTGAGACGCAACACAAGCGAAACAATGTCATATAATTCAATGAATGACCTTGCACAAACAGTTGCACCAGGATCTGATGGACTTTGCATACTTCCCTTTGGCAATGGAGCAGAAAGAATGCTGGGAAATAAAGAAACCGGGGCTCAGATTGCAGGTCTAAATTTTAATACACATACTAGGGCACATATGTTAAGAGCAGCCCAGGAGGGAATTGCATTTTCATTCAGGTATGGGTTGGATATCATGAAGGAGACAGGAATTGATCCAAAGCTGATCAGGGCCGGAGAGGCAAATATGTTCCTCAGTAAAATATTCCGTGAAACTTTATCCTCAATTACAAATACAGTTATCCACCTGTATAATACAGATGGCTCAATAGGTGCAGCACGGGGAGCTGGAATAGGATGTGGTTATTACAAGTCTGAAAAAGAGGCTTTTACAGGGCTTGCTTCTGTTTCAGTTACTGACCCTGATAATTTGAAAGCTTTGGTGTATGAAGAGGCATATCTGAAATGGAAAAATCTTCTGAGAACGTTATAAAAGCTGGCTTTTCTTTACGTAAATTTGCGTATAATTAATTTAAATAATGTTTAAACATGATCTACAAAGGTAAAAATGAGGTTTATCCCGGAATAGGGAAAATTGAATACGAGGGTAAAAAATCTAAAAACCCGCTGGCATTCAGATGGTATAATCCAGAAGAGAAAGTAGGAGGGAAGAAGATGAAAGATCATCTTCGTTTTGCAATTGCTTACTGGCATTCATTCTGTGGTGATGGTTCTGACCCGTTTGGAAATGCCACAAAATTCTACCCATGGAAAGATGCCAAAAATGATGATAAAACAAAACAGAGACTCGATGCTGCATTTGAGTTTATAACAAAAATCGGTGCCGGTTATTATTGTTTTCATGATACTGATATTGTTGGTGACGGATCGGTATTCGAGATTGAAAAAAGGTTGGATAAGATACTTCCCGTTATGAAGAAAATGCAGGAAGAAACCGGGGTCAACCTGCTATGGGGTACAGCAAATCTTTTTTCAAATCCAAGATATATGAACGGGGCAGCTACAAATCCCGATTTCGCAGTTGTTGCCAATGCTGCAGTCCAGCTCAAGAATGCTATTGCTGCAACAGTTGCACTTGGAGGAGAAAATTATGTCTTTTGGGGTGGAAGAGAAGGTTATATGAGCCTTCATAACACTGATATGAAAAGGGAACTCGAACATATGGGTATGATGCTTTCGATGGCCCGCGATTATGGCAGGAAAATTGGATTTAAAGGAACTTTCCTTATTGAACCAAAACCGATGGAACCTTCAAAGCATCAGTATGATTTTGATGCTGCTACAATAATTGGATTTTTACGTAAACATAACCTTGATAAGGATTTCAAATTAAATATTGAAGTAAATCATGCAACTCTTGCAGGACATACTTTCCAGCATGAACTGCAGGTAGCTGCTGATTCCGGAATGCTTGGAAGTATTGATGCCAATAAGGGTGATTATCAGAATGGATGGGATACAGATGAGTTTCCGACAAATGTTTATGAGATTACAGAAGCTATGATGGTAATTCTCCAGGCCGGAGGATTTTCAACTGGAGGAATTAATTTCGATGCAAAGATTCGTCGTAATTCAACCGATGTGGAGGATATCTTTATTGCACATATCAGTGGTATGGATACTTTTGCAAGGGCTCTTGTTATTGCTGACAAAATTCTGAAGGAGAGCGACTACCTTAAATTAAGAAAGAAAAGATATGAATCTTTTGATAAAGGTGCAGGTAAAGATTATTCAAAAGGAAAACTGACTCTTGAAAAACTCAGAGAAATAGCTAAGGAGATCGGAGAACCTGAAACAAGAAGTGGAAAGCAGGAGCTTTATGAGCAACTTATAAATATGTATCTGACTTAATATTAATCATATCATGACAAATAAATTGGTAATTGAACATCCCAGTAAGTTTGATTTCGGGAAAACAGTTGAATTGCTGGTTGCAGAGGCAGAAAGCAGGGATTGGAAAGTCCCTGCTGTTCATGACCTCCAGCAATCTCTGGCCAAATCCGGAAAGAGCGTAAGACCGGTTAAGGTTATTGAGATTTGCAAACCTCAGTATTCCGGTAAAATGCTGGAATTAAACCATGAGCGGATAATTTCTGTAATGATGCCATGCAGAATATCTGTCTATGAAAAGGATGACGGATTAACTTATGTGAGTCTGATAAATGCCGGAGATCTGGCTGCCGGTTTACCATCCAATATTGCCGGTGTTATGAAGGAAGCCTCTGATGAGACTTTCGAAATAGTAAAAAAAATAGGTGGCTGATAAAAATCAGGGCTGTTGAAAAAGTCAAAATCCATTAACGCTGACTTCCGGCAGGAAGGCGGTAGACAGGGTTAGAAATTACTTTTTCAATAACCTCAATACCCCTGGATTATTGTGAGAGTATTTTCTCAATTGAAGATTTTTCATTTGGGGTGAGAGAATCAATCTTCTGAAGCGCCTGTTGTATTTTAGTCTTAAAGTTCCAGCATGTCATCTGCCTTAAAGATAATCTTCGCGCAAACTCATAAGTAGATAATTCTTCTTCGCCTTTACAAACATTGTAAGCAATATAAAAGGCTTTGCTTATCGGAAATTTACAGTTATGGAAGATGGTACCGTTCGTTGGAGACTCTTCTGTTTTGCACCTGGTACATCGGTGAGAATGAGGTGTCTTTCCCTGGCAGTAATTTGTGTTACCGCATTTCCTGCATGTAAATCCTTCTTTCCATTTCAGTTCTGCCAGAAATTCTAAACATTTTTCATCGCTTGTGAATAACTCATTGAGTTGTTCACTGCTCATTTCATTCCTGAAAATTGTACCCATAGGTAAAGTAATAATCCTGCAAAGTTATAAAAATATAGGTGATATTAAAAAGATTTAAGTGATATTATTGCGATTTATGAAATTTGTCTCTATATTTGTCCCGTAATTAAAAAGTTTACCCTGATGCAAAGCAATTGTAATGTGACGGAAAAGCCAAAAAGTGTAAAGGAATTATTCAGATCATGGAATTTCTGGAAGCCATTTTTAGGTATTATGGCAGGACTTTTAGCCGGATTTGTATATTTTTATTTTGTTGAATGCCAAACCGTTCCTTGTGTTATTAACAGCAACGCATACAGTTCAATAATTTTTGGAGGATTCCTGGGATATTTTGTTACAGGTAGTCCCTGTTCCAGATGCCGCTGACACAGTGGCAAATAGTTAATTTGAAATTGATATATGGAAACAATCGAATATAAAGAGATAAATAAAAGATACAGTGGACTGGCAGATTCAGCCTGTTGTCTTTCATGCGGTGGAGCAATTAATTATTCCGGTGCCAGATCAGGTGAGGTCTGTGTTGATCTTGGAAGCGGTAGGGGTACCGATGCAATCAGACTTGCGGAAACAGTTGGTGAAAATGGTTTTGTCTATGGCATCGACATATCCGACGGGATGATAAAAAAAGCGACTTTTACTGCTGCTCAGCTGGGAATAAAAAATGTTGAATTTTTGCAGAGCCCGCTCGAAAACCTTAAAATTTCTGATTGCAGGGCCGACCTGGTAATATCAAACTGTACAATTAACCATGCCGGTAATAAACAACTTGTGTGGAATGAAATATTCAGGATACTGAAGAAGGGTGGCAGGATTGTGATAAGCGATATATATGCTTTCGATCCGGTACCCGAAGAATACAGGAATGATCCGGTAGCAATATCAGAATGCTGGGCAGGATCTGTTACAAGAGATGAATATCTGGATCATTTGAATATTGCAGGATTTGTCTCAATAAAAATAATTGAAGAGTCAGCTCCTTATGATAAGGGGAAAATCAGGGTCTCAAGCTGGACAATTTATGGTGAAAAACCCTGAGGTAGTATTAAATGTGAAATTAATAAGGAATAAAAAATGAAAAAAATGGGAAAAAGTGTTTTGATAACAACAATTATTTTATCAGTATTTTTTGTAAATTGTAATTCTGAAAAACCATCGGCCGGATTAACAAAAGGTATTGATAACCAGAATGTTATTGTATTAAATAATGAATCTTTTAAGGCAAAGGTTTTCAATTATGAGGATAATAAGGAGTGGAAGTATGAAGGAAAAGAACCCGCTATTATTGATTTCTACGCAGATTGGTGTGCACCCTGTAGGCAATTGTCTCCTCTGATTGACGAGATTGCAAAAGAATATGATGGTAAACTGGTTGTTTATAAGGTAGATACGGAGAAAGAAAAAGTCCTGGCAAGCAAATTAGGTATTACAGGATTACCTACTCTACTGTTTATTCCGGCCAATGGAACTCCTCAGGTGTTAATGGGTTTATTGCCTAAGGAAGAATTAATAAGAGCAGTTAATGAGGTATTACTAATTAAATAATTATTTTAATCATGAAAAGTGTAATTAAAAAGAAAGAAAGCAGAGTAAAAGCCAAGGTTGCCCAGTGTTGTGCGAAAACCTCAAAAAATGTAGTCGGTTGTCACGATTAACTGGTAAAAGTAAATTTATTTGAGTTTTTTAACCGCTGAGACAGCCGGGCAGCCAATCAGATCCTGTATAATATAAATAATTGTATTATTCACGGAAGACTGTATATTCCACTGGCTTTCTTTGCGGTTAAATTATTTAAGAACGGGATTATTAAGAAATATGCACTATTCAAAATATAATATTTTTTCAAAGATCAGAGACTCTGAAAATTATTTCATTATCAACCTGCTCTCTGGCAATGCTGATATACTTTCTGGTGATGATGTAAAGAAATTAGAGGCAATAAACAGAGGAGAATCAATTAGTGATAGCATATTTTCAGTTGAGTTGACCGAAAAAGGTTATTTAATAGATGAATCAGAGGAAAGGAAACTTTATCTTAAACGATATCTTGATTTTATTGATTCCCGCGATAAGGATGAGATACAGATTTTTTTTGTAACAAACTATAGTTGTAATTTTGCCTGTACCTATTGTTATCAGGATCAGTATATTAATCCGAATATTGAACTTAATTCTGAAATAATTGATGCCTTCTTTAATTATGTTAACAAGGAATTTGCCGGACGGAAGAAATACATTACAATATTCGGCGGTGAGCCGTTATTAGGAAGCTCCAGGCAAAAAGACCTCATCCGACAGATTATTATCAGGTCTGTAGAATCAGATCTTGATGTCAGTTTTGTGACAAATGGATATTACCTTACAGAATATTCTGAGATCTTCAAAAAAGGAAGGATAAGGGAAGTCCAGGTAACACTTGACGGGACTGAATCAGTACATAATTACCGGCGTTTTCTTAAAGGAGGAGAAGGAACATTCAGCAGGATCGTAAAGGGTATAGATAGCTGTCTGGAGAATGGTGTTGATATCAATCTCCGTATGGTGGTTGACAAGGAAAATATTGATAATCTTCCTGATCTGGCTCAATTTGCTATAGATAAAGGCTGGACAAAGAGCCCTTACTTTAAAACACAGATAGGGCGGAATTATGAGTTGCATCACTGCCAGTCATCGCCTGATAAGCTCTTCGACAGGGTATCTCTATATGAGAGTATTTTTGAACTTACAAAGAAACATCCTCAGATCCTTGAATTTTACAAACCTGCATATTCAGTAGCAAAATTTTTATCTGAGAATGGTGAACTTCCTGACCCATTGTTTGATGCGTGTCCCGCATGCAAAACAGAATGGGCATTTGATTATACGGGAAATATTTATTCCTGTACAGCCACTGTCGGAAAATCGGATGAATCACTCGGTACATATTACCCGTCAGTGACTCGTAACAGCGACATTATTGATCAGTGGGAGATGCGTGATATTACTTCAATACCGGATTGCAAGGATTGCCCGGTGCAGCTTGCCTGCGGAGGAGGTTGCGGGTCTGTTGCCAAGAACAGAACAGGCAGCATATGTTCAACTGACTGCCGGCCTGTTAAGGAATTGCTGGAATTAGGTTTTTCTGCCTATATTGAAAATGAAGAGAGAGGCAAATAATAACAAAATATATTTATACTATTGAAAATGAAAACTATAAATTCATCAGAATTTGAAGTGGAAGTATTACAGTCTGGCAAGGTAATTCTTGATTTTTATTCAACAGAATGTCCGCCTTGTGAAGCTCTTGCATCGAAGTTTGAGGATCTTTCAGGTCTGTATGGACGTGATATAAAATTTCTTAAGATATTCCGTCAGCAGAGCCGGGAATTGGCTGATAAGCTTGGTGTTAAATCATCTCCGACTTTACTTTTTTTTGATAATGGAAAGGAGGTTACGGGCAGACTCAGCGGAGGAATAAAACGGATTGATATTATTAAAAATCTTGATAGTATGCTGACTGCAGAAAGGGTTAAAGAGATTAAAAGCCTTATCAAACCAACTATTACTGAATTTGATGTTATTATTCTAGGAGCAGGTCCTGGTGGATTAACAGCAGGTTTATATCTCTGTCAGTCAAAAGTTAACACAGTATTGATAGATATTGCTCTTCCCGGAGGACATGTTTCAACAACCCACGAGGTTTCAAATTATCCCGGTTTTATCGAACCACAGGCAGGATATATGCTTTCTCATAACATGAGTGAACAGACCAAGTTGTGTGGCACTGTTTACAAGGTAGCTGTTGATATAACCAGAGTTGATCTGGAAAAGAAAGAGGTTATAATTGATGAATACGAGACTGTCAAAGCGAAGAAAATCATAATTGCAACTGGTACAACTCCAAACCTTACAGGTGCTCCGGGTGAAAAGGAGCTTAAGGGTAAAGGGATATCTTACTGTGCAACCTGCGATGCCAAATATATGGATGATAAAGAGGTGGTCGTGATAGGCGGAGGTAATTCTGCCATTGAGGAATCGGAATATATTACACGCTTTGCAAGCAAGCTTACCATAGTACATCAATTCGATAAGTTTACTGCCAACAAACAGGCTCAGGATAAGGTATTTAGTAACCCAAAGATAAATATACTGTTTGAAAATGAGCCAAGGGCATTTATAAAGGAAGGTGATAAAATTGTAACCGAGGTTGAAAATGTTAAGACTAAAGAACGTAAAAAGCTTACCAGCGATGGAGTATTTATTTTTATCGGAATGAAACCCAATACTGAATTGTTTAAAGATAGGTTAACAGTTGACCAGTGGGGATATATTAAAACCGATGAGGATATGAGAACAAGTATCCCTGGAATATATGCAGTAGGTGATGTGATAAGCAAAAAATACCGTCAGATAACAACTGCTGTTGCCGACGGAACAATAGCAGCAATGGCTATTGCAAAGGAACTGGATTAGAAAATCCTGCCACCAAACCCCTTAGTATTCAACTTAAGGATTTGGTCTGGTTTGGCCTCTCCCCAAACCCCCCGCTTGAAGGCGGGGCAGGCTCTCCCCCGAAGTGGGAGGGGCTTAACATATGATAATTGTATATTCTTAGGATCAAAGTTGACAATAAAAAAGAAGGTAACTACAACATCCTGAATGACATCCCCCTCTCACCCGGGAGAGGGGGTCCCGATAGCTATCGGGAGAGGGGGAGAGGCCGGTAAATACCAGATAATAAATCCTTAGGCTGACAGCTATGCCCCTCAGACCCCCTTAAGGGAAAGGGAGGTTTTTAGTTATGACTGCACTGATGACCATGATCATGGCCATGTTCATGATGTGCTTCATGCTGTTGGCAACTGCTGCCGCTGTCTTCCACTAATCCTGACAGATATAGTTTTACCACCTCTGTGGCATCACCCGCACAACCCCGGATAACTTCTATGCCGCTGCTATTAAGCACGTTAATGGCCCCGCCACCGATACCTCCGGCAAGCATCACTGTTACTCCATCTGATGCTAGAACAGATGCTATATCTGACTTGCACCCGCATCCCTGGGGAGATTTCACACTTTTAACTTCGGCAATCTCTTTTTTTTCTGTTATTGTAAAAACTCCATAAGAATCACAATGGCCGAAATGGCTGTCTATCTGATTTTCACTTGTTACTGGAACTGCAATTTTCATAATTTTATATATTAGATGATATTATTTGAAATACTGGTGGATCGGCTATTGATTTTTTTACTTTGCATAACTCTGCAACACTAATTGCAGAAGCTCTGTATTTTTCCGGGAAATCATCCGGTAGCTGGATGTCTATTGTAATATTCACCGGCAAACCTGTTTCTTTGCTGAATTCAGTTTTCTGAATGATTTTTATTTTATCTGTGGGAATCTTGCGATTGTCACAGAATGATTTAACATATATCCCGGCACATGTTCCTATTGATGCCAGGTAAAGGTCAAAAGGAGATGGTGCGCTGTTTCCTCCACCATTGTCTAAAGGCTGATCAGTTCTGATGCTATGACCATGGGTGTGAGCTGTAACCACTTTACCTCCTTCAAATGTAATTTCCATTGTGTTGATAATTAAATTGTTTCTATTAATTACTGATTTATTTCATGCGTTTTATTAAGCTTTATAAGCTCATCTTTCCCAAAAAAGGAGCAATTCTCACACTTAAAATGATTTTCAAGACCTTCTATCAGCTTATTGCATTTTCTGCACCGGTACCAATCCCTGTCAAATTCATAGCTTCCTCCATCAATTACAATGGCCTTGCATTCCACAAATGACTTTGCCACTTGCTTCAAAGCCCTGTTGTAAATTCTTGTAAATGTAGGACGGGATATATTCATCATAAGAGCTGCAGCATCCTGAGAAAGAATTTCATAATTCATGAGTCTGATGCTTTCGTATTCTTCAAATTTCAGGAAAACAGAACCGGTTGAACAGGCAGGCATACCAAAAGGTCTGAATCCCTTCATTTTAGGTGGATTACAAATCTTTCTGCATTTCTCCGGACGTGCCATTATTCTTAGTTGGAACGGCACAAAGATAATGAACTTACGTTCATAATGCAATTATCTTTCTGAATTTTTACAAGTAAATTTCCTGTAAAGAATTTCTGTTATTCATGACCCGGTTATTTTTTTGCAATTAACAGAAAAACAGGAAATTGTCTTGATTCAGTTTCAGATATTTTGCGGTCAATAACGAAGCACTCTTTATGTGAAATAGTATGGAAGTTATTTTTTATCAAAATGGATGTAAGGTCTCCGATATCAAATCCAAGATGACCATTAAAACCATCCCCGTGGAAGGAACCGTCTTCAGTATAGAGATCTGCTATTGCCAGATAACCATCTTTATTTAGCAGTCTGTAGAACCTTTTAAAGATGTTATTGATGTTGATTACATGGTGGAGTACCATCTGGGTGAAAATAAGATCGAATGTGCCATCATTGAAATCAGTATTCTCCAGGTCAAAGTTCATGGCTCTCATGTTTTTTACCTGCGAGGCACTGATTTTACCGTTCATCACTTTTACCATTTCAGTTGAGTTATCCATCAGGGTAATCTCTTTCAACAGATCTTTCAGGAGAAAGCTAGTGATACCGGTACCTGCACCGTATTCAAGTGCTCTCATCTCCTTATTCAAAGGTAGCAGAGCCTTTATTTCATTAGCGATTGCCTCTGACCGGTCCCAGTGCATAGGATTCTTATCCCATTCTGCAGCTTTATTGTCAAATTCACTCATAAAAATTTGTTTTGTAAATTATTCTTTTATTCAATGGCCTGTGAACGCCTGAGCTCAATGATAGCCGATGCATAATCGTACATTATCTGATAATACTGTATTTTCATTTCATTATAAGTTCTTTGTGCCTCCAGTACGTCAATCAGGCTTGTTTCCCCTCTGGTGTATAGGTATGTCCGGCCTTCAAGTATCTTTTCAGCGGTTTCAATCAGATCGCGGCTGTAGTTTTCAATCTGTTTATCCATTGCAATATATACATTGTAAGCCTGCATGACCTCGGTTATGATCCGGTTTTCGACATCCTGTCTGATTATGGTGCTCTGCTCTGCAGCCAGCCTGGCAGCGAGGATCTGACCTTTATTCAGGTTTGAGAACTTGAAGGGTATAACAATACCAGCTGAGTAAGAGTTATGTTCGACTGCCGGCGATATTTCACTTCTTACTTGCGAGTTATGAGCATAACCTGCCTCAAGATTGAATTCAAGCGCTCTTTCTGCCTTAACTAACCGGAGTTGTCTCTCCGAAAGCTCGTTTGATTTAATGGCGACATTCAGATCGGCCCTGTTCATAAGTGATCTCTCAATTAGCCCGCTTAAAACCAGCTCTTGCCTAAACAGAGGGTAATCATCCGAAGGGATATAAAGAGTATCCCCGGGCTGTTTACCCTGAAGCCGCGACAGGTTTAGCAAAGAATTGGTCAGAGCCGATTCGATTCGTTTTATTTCATACTGCTGAGCGCGGGCTTCAAGTCCAGACCGGATAGCATCAATTTCATTTATTTCTCCTGTTACGAACCTTAGACTGTCAGCCCTGGCAAGCTGCAATAACCTCTTGTATGTATCTTCCTGTAACTGATAAATCTGAAGATCTCTCAGACCAGCATAATAGGTGAGCGAGGCATCAGCTTTAAGATTCTGGAGCCAGGCCTCAATTACAAATTGTTCAAGTTCCATTTGGGTTCTGGCAACACCTATTGAAGCCCCCCTCTTATTACCCAGGCTGAACGGGTAACTTATGCCTGTTGAGATGGATTGTCCCAATTGCACCTTCCAGTCCTCATTGTTTGAGTATTCAACTGCAACTTCAGGATCGGCAAAAACCCTGGCAGCTTCCAGTTCCGCTTCGGCAATGCTGACATTGAACTGGTTAGAAATGAACTCAAGATTTCCTTTTGTAACATTCGAAAGATAAGTACTCAATGATATAGGAATTTGGCTGTGAGCATTTTTATCCTGAGCCAGAATATCATTTTGAAAAAAGAGACTTAAGCATACGTATATTATAACTTTAATTTTTTGCATTTTACCATCAGGGTTTTAAAGCATTTGCATTTAACTGATATTTTTTTCACCAGGTAGTTTTTTAATCTTCTTGTGGTGATAAAGTTTCTTTTCTTTCATAATATCTCTCCATCAGATAATAGAGAGTAGGAAGGATAAATAGCGTAAATATGGTGGAAAATAACAATCCGTAAACTATAACCGTTGCCAGCGGACGTTGTACATCTGAACCTATGCCCGTTGCGAGTGAGGCAGGCAGTAATCCGAGAATCGCTACAGTGGCGGTCATCATCATCGGTCTTAATCGATTCGACGCCCCCTCAATAACAGCCTGCTTCAATTCCTTACCTCTCTGCCTCAATACATTTATATGAGACAACATGATTACTGCGGTCTGAATCGAAAGTCCGAAAAGGGCTATAAATCCTACCGCTGATGATACATTAAAGGTCATACCGGTCACTACCAATGCCAGCATACCTCCGAAAACTGCAAGTGGTAACATTCCCATAACCAATCCCGCCTGACGGAATTTTCCAAAAGTAAAGAACAGCAGCAGGAACATCACAGTCAGCGTTATAGGTATAACCACAGTAAGACGGCTGAATGCCCTCTGCTGGTTTTCCAACTGCCCGTGCCAGTGAATTTGGAATTTGGTGTGGTCGTAATTTATCTGCTCTTCTATTTTAGACTTGGCCTCGTTGACGAATGTGGTCAGATCCTGTCCACGCAGATTCAAGCTTACTGTAACAAATCGTTGGTTCATCTCACGGGAAATCATACTTGGTCCTGTTGTTGTTCTGATCTGCGTCACAGTCGAGAGGGGGATCATCGTTCCTGAACCAGAAGTAAGCATCAAAGCCCCGATTTTTTGTGGGGTATCGCGCGACACATCGTTGTAACGGCAAATCACATCATAAACCCTGCTGCCAATAAATACCTGCGAAATAGTTTTTCCGCCGATTGCAACCTCTATCAGCTCGGCGACATCGGCACCAATCAGCCCGTATTGAGCAATTTTGTCGCGGTCGGGAACAATTTGGAGTTGTGGCAGAAAAGGCTCTTCCGCAATACTGAGATCGGCAGAACCTGGTACACTCCCGACAATCTTTTTCACCTGCTCTGCTATATTGCGGCTTTCTATCATATCTTCGCCATAAATTTTTATAGCCAAATCGCTGTGCGACCCTGCAATCTGGTCCATAACCATATCAATAATGGGTTGCGAAAAGCCGACACTGTATCCGGGCATCGTTTCGATCATTGCCGCCATATCGGCAATCAGGTCTTTCTTTCTGCGGCCCTTTGGCCATGTATTATAAGGTTCCAGCCCGACCATCACCTCAATATGTGAAAATGAGAAAGGGCATACACCTTCGTCGTCTCGACCCGCCTGAGTCATCACATAGCTTACCTCATCATAATTTTTAAGCTTATTCCTGAGCACTGTTGCCATTTCGGCTGACTTTTCAAGCGACACACCAGGGGGAAGCTGTACCTGAAGCCAGATACTTCCTTCGTCAAGATCAGGTAAATAGTCTTTTCCTACTACTACCGAAAGTCCGATGACCGCAACCATAATTACAAAAATAGGAGCAATTAACTTTTTTGGTGCAGAGATAATTCTTTGCAGTCTGACTTTTATACATTTCTGTCAGGCGTCCAAGCCATCTATTTTGATATACCTTTTGAGGCTTTTTATATACCGAAAAAGCCAGTCCGGGAATCAGAATCAACGCTGTCGCCAAAGCTCCCAACAGTGCGAAACTCAATGTAAAAGCCAGTGGAGTAAAGAGTTTTCGCTCAACCCTGTCGAAAGCAAACAGAGGCAGATAGGCGATAATGATAATAAGGGTTGCAAAGAAGATGGGTTTTGCAACCTCGGCGACACGTTTTGCTATAGTTGATTTGTCCAAACGCTCATTGGGATTTTCTTCCCGTTTTTTGAGAA
This sequence comes from uncultured Bacteroidales bacterium, assembly GCA_963732435.1. GTDB lineage: Bacteria > Bacteroidota > Bacteroidia > Bacteroidales > VadinHA17 > LD21. Next base: position 189,993 of record CAVSZL010000001.1, read on the forward strand.
TAGTCTCCATCATTACAATCGTGCCGTCCACAATAATACCGAAATCGATAGCCCCCAAAGAGAGCAGATTTGCAGGAATATCGGACACAAACATCAGGATAAAAGCTATCAGCAGTGATATGGGAATGGTAATTGTGGCAAGGAGCGCCCCTTTCGGACTTCCGAGGAATATAATCAATACCCCGATAACAAGCAGAATACCGAATAATAGTGTATGTGAAATTGTGTCAGCGTAGCATCTACCAATTCAGTTCTGTCATAAAAGGTGTGAATCTTTATTCCCTTCGGTAAGATATTGTTATTCAATTCATCGACTGTCTGGTTTATTATCTCGAGTACCTGTGATGGGTTCTCATAACGTAACAACTGCACCATACCCTGAACCCCGTCTTCATAGTCTATTTTGTCATCTACATAGCCCATAATTCCTTTGCGTTCAGGGTTACCGTATTTTAATTCACCCAAATCCTTTATATAGACAGGTCCTCCGCCAACGTTCTTCACCACGAGACTGCCCAGGTCCTCCAAATCGCGCACAAGTCCCACACCACGTATTACATAGCTCAAATCTCCGCGTATAATCGTGCTGCCTCCCACATTGGAGTTGTTTCGCTCTATGGATTCGGTAACTTCGCCGAGCGAGAGATTATATTTGGCCAATTTGTTGGGGTCAATTTCTATTTGAAACTGACTTGTGAGACCACCGAAATTCGATACATCGGCAATGCCATGAATCTGTCTCAGACGAGGAATGATAACCCAGTGATTGAGTTCTGTAAGTTCCCGCACACTCTTATTTCCTGTCACGACATACCGGTATATTTCACCTGTTGGAGAAGTCAGTGGGTCAAGTCCCGGACTCGCATCGAAAGGTAAATCGATATCATTAATGCGTTCAAGCACCTGCTGACGAGCCCAATAATCGTCTGTTCCGTCGTCAAAAACAAGTGTAATCTTAGAGATCCCGAAAAAATTCTTGCTCCGCATTATCTTCAAATGCGGTATCCCGTTGAGTTCCCGTTCAATGGGAATGGTTATCTGTTGCTCTATTTCCGATACTGCAAGCCCCGGCACTTGTGTTGCAACGCCGACCGTTACATCAGCAATATCAGGATAGGCGTCAATGGCAAGTTGTTGCCAGGCATAAATTCCAATCCCCGAAATCACTACAAATATCGTCAACATCAACCATCGGCGATGAATCAGGGTGTTTATCAATTTTTCCATAAAATTACATATTTAGATAAATACCACCCTTGATTACTACATTCTCGCCTTCGTCTATACCACTGGTAATAAGTACTTTATCCAGATTAATGGATTCGGATTCCACTTTACGGCGAACATATTTACCCCTTGTTTCTTCAATCAATACATAATCATTATCCTGGTCCTGCATTATAGCAGTCGAAGGAAGAATAATCGATTTTTCAGGGGAACTTAAAAAATTAACTTCGCAGAACATTCCGAGTTTTAACTCTCTGTCAGAGTTGCTGCACTCAACAATCACTTCGAGCGAACGGGTTTCATCTTCAAGCATCTCGCCTATGTAATAGATTGAACCACTGATGACTTTGTTGGGATTGGAGTTTGTACTCACCTCCACACGGTCGCCAGGTTTGATTGCCCCAAAATATTTTTCCTTGACAAGTGCAGCAACCCAAACACGCGATAAATCGGCAACAACAGCCAGCGGTTCCGAGTCCTCCTTAGCATAGCTTCCAATTGTTATATTGATTTTCACTACCTCGCCTGAAATGGGAGAAACAACTTTCAAAGGTTGTCCCATTTGTAACGAAGCCATGTCTATATTAAATATATTAAGTGTTGCTTTCGCCTGTTCAAGCTGCTGACCCGAGATACTTGCTTCACTTTGAGCCTGTTCCAGATCCCTTTGAGCCGTAACTCCATTAGCTGCCAACTCTTTTTGACGTTTATATCTTCTTTGGGCAAGCTCGTTTGCTGATTGAGCTGCAAAGTAAGCCTGTGTAGCCTCATAAAACTCTGAAGAACCGAGCTCAAAAACAGGCGAACCTGCACCTACTTTTTGCCCCAATCTGATATACGATTTTAATATTTGTCCAGCGAACGGTGGGGCAATTTCCGCCAATTTGCCTGAAACAGGGCGAACGGTTCCAATAGTTCTAAACTCCGCCGAAAAATCCTGAATCTGAGTCTTCTGGGTAATTATATGATCCAAAATTGGCGACTTTTCATTTACAACTATGGTATCGCCGGCCAGGCTCAGCTCCACAGCCTCTTTTGATGCTTCGTTAGTACCACATGCTGCAATAAGTAGCATAAATACGAAGCCAAAAATAAATTTATACATAGAATAATATTTTATAGAATAATAACTACATTAATTGTATTGTCACAAATAGTTGACAAACATAAATTACTACCCCAGAAGTATTTAAGAGAGTTTGCTCTGGTGGTTCGTTTTAGGGAGATTCAACAAACAGGAGGACCACGGAGAGAATTAACGTAATAAAACGGTAATACTGCCAGACCAGCATATGATACAGGAGTAATTTTTGATAAAACGTGTTCTTCCGGTTTAGGAATAAAATTGAATATTGTAATTATAAGGGTGATACATGATAATAAATGAATAGTGAGATATCCTTTATTATTATGAGAATGCAGTGGAGCCCCGCTTTTATCAGTCTTGTAGGGATGGGAATGGGAAATAGTCTCTCCGAAAACTATATGAGAATGATAAAATAAGGTAATACATGCAAAATACCCCAGAAAAAGTATCAGGAGGCTATATGCATAAATTCTGTTAATCTTTTTATCTGATCTCAGAATCAACTGTTATGAAATTAAATTCGGTCAAATATACTATAAGATTGATTGGAATCCAAAGGGGGAAAATATTAAATCCTAATAAAAGTTAAAAACGAATAAAAAAGAGGCTGTTCTCACCTTATGATACAGCCTCCAGTCCGTCTATTTCTTCAAAACAGCTTTCAGTACCTTCTCTTTATCAAGTTTTTTGGTGCAGAAAAACCAGTCGTAGCATTTCATTTCTTCTTTACCTGCCATGCGGTCTTTTGCAACACCACATGATCCTGCCGGTGGAACAATTACATCATCTCCTGGTACCCAGTCAGCAGGTGTTGCAACTGAAAATGCATCAGCAGTCTTCATAGCAATAAGAGCTCTGTAAAGTTCCTCAAAATTACGTCCCATGCTCAATGGATAATATATTACTGCTCTGATAACGCCTTTTGGATCAATAAAGAATACTGCCCTTACCGCCTTTGTTGAGCTTTCTCCGGGTTGTAGCATTCCGTATTTGTGTGCAACCTCCATGGTGATGTCTTCAATAAGAGGGAAGTTAACTTCCACATTCTTCATCCCCTTGTATTCAATTTTCTCTTTAATTGTCCGTAGCCAGGCTATATGGCTGTAGAGTCCATCTACTGAAAGACCTACAAGTTTGCAGCCGGCTTCTTCGAACTGTTTCTCCATACTTGCAAAGGTCATGAATTCTGAAGTACAAACAGGAGTAAAATCGGCCGGATGGCTGAAGAGAATTACCCAGTTCCCTGTATAATCTGAAGGAAAGTTTATTGGCCCCTGTGTTGTTACTGCTTTGAATTCAGGTGCTTTGTCGCCGATACGTGGCATAGGTGTTACTTGAATGTTTTCCATATTATTGATAATTTAGTTAATGATTATTTATTGCTTGTTGGTGGTTGCTGAGATCTGTTTAATTGGCAAGTCATTGCGAGCGCAGCGAAGCAATCCTTCACCCCCTGCCCATTAACTTCTTCTTTCGAGCATCAGTTCCATATCTTCTTTTAATGATGACAGGTCTTCCTCGTGTTCAACTTCATCTGATAAGATCTGAAGTATAATGTTGTAGGTTACCGGATCGCCAACCCTTGTAATATCGAGAAGTTCGCTGTATACTTTAATTGCACACTGTTCACCTTTGATATTCTGGTCAAGAATAACACCTACATACGGATCAGCGGGAATATCATAACCGCAATTAGTAAGTTTAATCCACTCCTGTGGTGAAAGAACAGGGATTCCTCCAAGCTGCACTATTCTGGTTGAAAGCAGTTCAGCATGTCCCAGCTCTTCAGTTGCATGAAGATTCAGTTCCGCGATTACTGCATCTTTCATCGGACCCTTAACTACTTTGGCTCCGATCCAGTATTGATAATAGGCGAGCCACTCATCAGATAAAGCTTTGTTCAATAAGTTGATTAACTCATCAACATCCATTTTAACAATTGATCTTCCTTTTTGTCCCATAATGATTTTAATTTAATTTATTTTTTTATAAGTAATGTATTAGTCCGAAGTCCGAAGACCGAAGTCCAATTTGTGGATAGTGGTGGACAATCTTTCCATTTGTGCTTTTATGATTTGATATTTGTAGTTAATAAATTTCATCTGTAAATTTTCCTATTATCTGAAGTTTGACATCTTCAATTTTGAAATTCGGGATTTTTTTCTTTTTCAGATACTCTTCGATTATCCGATCCAGATCTTTATCAAAAAAATCTTCTATCCGCTCTGATTCAACACAATATAAGTGATGATGTTTTTCAGCTATTGCATCATACCTCATCACATCACTGTCAGTTTTAACCTTTTTTATTATTCCACATTTTATAAGAGTCTCAAGAGTCTTGTAAACTGTACCCGTTGCTATATTTGGATGATTGGTCTTAATAAATTCTGTAATATTTTCAGCAGCAGGGTGGTTTTTAAGATTTATAACAGCATCGAATACAGCTATCCGCTGTGGTGTTACTTTCAGCCCGCAATCCTTTAATGTTGCAATGATTTTCTCTTTGTTCATAAATAATAGTTATTTAATAAGAATGATTCTCAATAAATAATAATCAAAGTTAAGAATTTTAAATATCAAATTCAAGAACAGAGAAAAATATAATTTACGCATATAACTCTATCCTGAGTTTCCTCAAAAATTGGTTAATACAGGAAAAATTATAGATGGAACTTTTATTGCGGGCTCCAATTCTGATATTAATGTCTTCAGAAATTATCCATATTGAAAATAAAAAAATCAGGCCATCCCGGAGGCTTAACTTCAAAGATAAGAGCCACATGCAGGCGGGGGCCCTGGAAATAATCTATAGTGATACTGTGTTGGCCGGGATTAAGATAAACAGAGCCCTCAGCGGAGGCTGTCCTGTGAGTTCCGTCGTTATTCACCACAATCTTTCGGTCGATGATTAGTCTGGATCCGTCATCACTTGTCAGTTTGAATGTATATTCTCCAGCCCTGGCAAGAGGAATATTGATCTGTCCTGAATAACTTAATGCAAACCATTCAAACCGGCTGCTGATGCCTGGGAATCCGGAATCGAAAGCCCTCTCAGGCACGTTCAGACTTTTAGTATAAATATAACCTGCAGGATAAATAGTTGAAAAGTCAGGCAGGGCTGAAGTCCCTTCAGGAAGGAAGTAAATACTCCCTTTGAGTGAATTAGGGGTCCAGTTGTTCTGGCCAAAAACATTCTCAGTCTGAGTCTGGGTTTCTGAAGAAGGGCGGTATTGAAAAAAGCTGTTTGCATACTGCAGATCAGGAGTTAGGTTAAAACCTCCCGTAACCTCAGCAAGGACATTCCATTGCAGCCCCGGATCGACCCTTATCAATCGTGTAACCTCGAGGGGCTGAACTGAAGAGAGGCTCTTGCCCAGAGGAATCTTTTCATTAACTACGGCAGTAGATTCTTTCATGACCGTTAACTTTACGAAGACATCATTACAATTTTCCGCGGCATAATTAACGACATGGCATTTAACTGTCAGGTAACCCGGATATGCAGGATCGTAGTAAGCAATTACAGCAGGGGAAAGAGCGGAGCATGCTGATCGCCAAAGCGTATATACAGCCTCTGCAGCTTGCTTAACTCCCTCAACAGGCGACAAAAAGATTCTCATTATATCATTCCTTGTACGAAACGCTGCATTTTCTGTAAATTCATAAACCTGAGATGACTGCCCGATACCTGATAATCCTTCAAATTCATAATCAGGAGAGTGGTTCTTCCACGACCTGTCATATGGAGGAACAAGGTTGTAAACCAGATTAAAATAGCCTCCTGCGGCTATCCAGGCTTTATGTGCATTAGCCTCCCATGTAGCATGACTCGACAATAAAACCTTTGCTACATCGCCATTCCAGTACCAGGGATCGAACCAATCAAGCGGATTTGTATCATCACTAAGGCTTAACAAATTAAAATCACCTCTTGTCAGTAAAAACTTGGTAATGGCTGATTTAAAATCAGAATTTATTCCATACCCAACTTGAAATACCTGGTCAGTAATTGATTCTGAAGGAAGCTGGATCGAAAGAGTTTTATTAAATAAATATAAAGGGCCTGATTCAGTTTCAGTCAGAGCCCATTTACCGTTTTGAAACATTGAAGTCGCCTGAAAAACCGGGATTCCGTTCAGGTGATATGGGACAAACATGTCGGCCAAGAAATGAGCTGACCAGGTCATACCCTTGATGGCTGATTCAATATCCATTGACCTGCCTTCCATTGCTCTGACAAATTCATAATAGAATTTACCAGCTGATTCAGGTGCTTTGCCGTATTTAGTTAAAGGATTGAACCAGTGCGAGGAAAATGGAGATGCCCCATCAGCATCTGGCCCGGGTCCGGCAACCGAAAGTGACCAGATATCTCCATAAACTCCCTCATACTTAAGAATATCATCGACAGTGATTCTCCTTCCGTCAGCGAAACAGAGGTTTTTACTGTTTTTCATGGCAGGATCCATCATCAGAAGTTTGTAGGCTGTTTTTATTATTTCCTGATGAGTGTCTACCGCCATATATCCGCCTACACCCATGAAGGATCCCCACGAATATGCAAACCTTTCGAAGGTGTTATTAAGTACAATCTGAAGAATAAATACCACAATCAGCATAAAGTGCCGTTTCTTTATTAAAGCCGATGATATTGGAATATTTTTCATGTATGCATAATTAACAGGATGAGAAGTATTATGCGGTGAATTAATCTCTTACTTACCAACAATGCATGTTAAGGTAACTCATATTCTACTAATTTAATCAATAAGAGGTAAATAAGCAATGGGTTTGATTAATGATTTGAAAAATACATCGGTAACTTGAGCTATTCCCTGTTACATATTTTGCGGGGTCCATTGGCGCCAGGGGTTATCCGACCTGATAAATAATTGGTTTTCAATTATTTCGTCGGCCATTCGGGTGATTGATTAATGAATATGAATTAATCAGGTTAATCATTAAATCATATTTAACTTAAAATAAAGCATTATATTTATTGCCCTATCCTTACATAAGTGTAAGATGATTTGGTTTATAAACAGCCAATAACGCTGTGTATGATTATTTAAAAAGTGTTAATTAATGAAAAAAAACATTGAAGAGATCAATGAAAAGATCCGTAAAGGGAAGGCAGTTGTGCTGACAGCCGAACAGGTTTCGGCAATGGGGAAGGAACTGACACCTGCAGAAATATCACGCAGGGTAGATATTGTAACAACTGCAACATTCGGCCCAATGTGCTCATCGGGAGCTTTTATTAATTTTGGTCATACTAATCCGCCTATGCGTATGGAAAAGATCACCCTTAACCATGTTCCCGCATACGGAGGAATTGCTGCCGTCGATGTTTATATAGGTGCCACTGAAACTGCAATGCCTGATGATTCCTACGGTGGGGCTCATGTTATTGAAGATCTGCTGGCCGGCAAGGATGTGTTGCTCCAGGCTTCAGCTAAAGGTACTGATTGTTATCCGCGTACTGAGGTTAAAACTTTAATAAACAAAAGCTCAATCAATGAGTTCATAATGTTCAATCCCCGGAATGCTTACCAGAATTACAATGTGGCAGTGAACAGTACTTCGAAGTTAAAATTCACATATATGGGGACTCTTCTGCCGGCTTTTGGAAATGCCAACTTCTCTACATCCGGTGAGCTTAGCCCATTACTTAACGATCCTGAACTGCGAACGATTGGCATTGGAACCCGTATTTTCTTCGGTGGAGCAACCGGATATGTTGTGTGGAACGGGACCCAGTTCAATACGGGTAAACCATTAAATGATCACGGCATTCCAATAGGTAATTCTGCCACACTTTCATTGATAGGTGATGCAAAACAGATGAGCACTGAGTTTATCAAAGCGGCCTATTTTGAAAAATATGGAGTTACTATGTTCGTGGGTATAGGAATTCCAATTCCGGTACTCGATGAGGATATGGCAAGGAGAGTGTCTGTTCGGAACAATCAGATAGAGACCAATATAATCGATTATGGCAGCGGTAGTTTTGAGATACTGGGACGGGCAGACTATGATTCTCTGTTTTCAGGAGAAATAATCCTGAATGGCAGGAAGATAAGGAGTGCTCCGTTATCAAGCGTTAAAGTCGCAAGAAAGATTGCAGAACTTCTTGGAAAAGAGATTACAGAAGGCCGGTTTTTTCTTACTGAACCTGTCGCCCTGTTTCCTAAGACAACCGGCTTGAACAGCCTTAAAATAAGAATATGATCTAATAATTAATACCAGGATATGACAAGTAAAAGATATGTATTGACATTTTCCCCTGATTCTACAGGTGAACCTATTACGTATAATCTTATCAGGAAATATGATATAATGGTGAATATTGTCAGGGCTGATGTTTCACCTGGCAAAATCGGCCATCTGGTTATGGAGATGACAGCTCCGGGTAAAGTGCTGAAAGAGGGTATAAATTATATCAGGCAGCAAAATATAGAGTGTGAACCTATTGATAAAAAGATCACCTACAAAAAAGATTTGTGTATCCATTGCGGAGCATGTTCAGCAGTCTGTTTTGCCGGTGCACTTACGATGGATTATAAGACTGCAGAACTCTCATTTGATGCTGAAGAATGTGTAATATGCGAGCTTTGCCTGAAGTCATGTCCGCTGAATCTTTTTTCAATTGATATTGGCTGACAAAATAAAATATGAACCCCGTCTTTACCGTGAAGCGATGGGTAATGACAGGTGGATAAGCTTCAGTGTATCAGTAAAAGAGACAGACCTCTGGATTGCTGTCACTAGCACTGGAGACATCCATTCTGTAAAGAGTTTTTCTTTGAACCGTATCCTCTTTTACCGCAATATCCTTGAGACACATATCCTGGCATTCCCTGAATTTCTTTCATCCTTAACACCGCTAGTTACACCTGGGGGTGTTCACCCTCTTCTGAGGGAGATGTATGAAGCATCGCGCCAGGCATCGGCCGGACCAATGAGCGCGGTTGCCGGTGCAGTTGCAGAATATATCTGCAGGGATCTTCTTAATGAGTATGGATTCTCCGAAGTCATTATTGAGAACGGAGGTGATATTTTTATGAAGCTGACATCTCCGGCGATAATATCTGTTTATGCAGGAGAATCTCCGCTTTCCGGGAAAATTGGTCTTGTAGTAAAACCTGAACAGACTCCTGTTTCAATATGTTGTTCATCGGGTACAGTGGGACATTCCTTTAGCTTCGGAAATGCTGATGCATGCATGATAGCCTCAGAATCAGGTGCTGTGGCTGATGCTTATGCAACTTCTTTCTGTAATAAGATAAAAAACAGCAGGATGGTAGGGAAAGTAGCGGATCAGGCTTTAAAAATCAAAGATATTTTGTCGGTTGTGGTTATAAAGGATAACAAAGTGGGTCTGGGTGGCAAAATTGAGGTTAGTGTGAAAAATTAAAAAGGGCTGTTCTAAATATAAAAATCTGTATTTAGCTTATATTATTCATAATCTTAGTGTATCCTTCGTGAAATACTTTGAGTTCCTTTATGGTTATGGTTTTTCTACCACGAAGTATCACCAAGGGAAACTCTAAGTAACACAAAGGTAAACAATGAATTAAGAATATTCATGAATAGGACGGGTTAGAATATCTCATGATAAATGATAATACCTTAAGGAATGATTCACATCAAAATTATTACTCCTGAAACTTCGCAGAGCCATAGAATCTGAAAATGGTTGTTCTTTGATTGATATATTAAGGAAAAATGGATTTAAAATCTATGCTCCCTGCGGAGGGAAAGGAACATGCGGGAAATGCCTGATAATGATTAAAGATGAGGGCGAGGTTTTATCATGTAAGTATATTCCCGGGAAAAATATTGAGGTAATTCTTCCCGGAGAGGAAGAGTCAAATATTTTAGTTCATCAGACGGAATTTCTAGAGGATTATCCATTTAAAAGTACCCAGACCAATTTAAGTTCCAGTCCTTATGGTATTGCAATTGATATCGGAACTACAACTGTGGTACTTTATTTTATGAACATGCTGACCGGTCAGATTGAAAAAATCTCTTACTTTCTTAATCCCCAAAAGATTTTCGGAGCTGATGTAATTACAAGAATTAGCTATTGCCAGGAGCATAAGAATGGATTGGATGAACTGCAAAAGTCAATTATTGATGCGATTAATAGTGATTTTGACAATTTCAAAAACGAAAAGCAACTTGTTTCAGATAATATTGAAAGAGTTGTAATTGCAGGGAATACAACAATGTTGCATATGTTGCTGGGAGCAGATCCGATTTCTCTTGCACTGGCTCCTTTTAAACCTGTTTTTATTGAGGAGCAGATAAGAAGCGGGCATTCATCCGGATTAAATATCAACAGAGATGCGATAGTTATAACACTTCCCGGTATATCAGCATTTGTAGGTTCTGATATTGTGGCAGGACTGGCTGTATTGAAAGTAAATAGTGGCAATTGTCTTTTTCTTGATATTGGAACCAATGGTGAAATGGCTCTTATTGCCGGCAGAAAAATTATTGCATGTTCAACGGCTGCGGGTCCTGCATTTGAAGGTGCAAATATTACCTGCGGTATGGGAGCAGTAAGTGGAGCTATATCTGAGTTTTCCGATACGGTTGATTATCATGTTATTGGAAACATTGAGCCGTTAGGAATCTGCGGTTCAGGTCTGGTTGATATTGTAGCTTATATGCTTATAAACAACATAATAGATGAAACAGGTCGATTAAAAGAGACATTTATTATTCATGAAGGGAATAAAATCATGATAACCCAGCAGGATATCAGAGAAATTCAGCTGGCCAAATCAGCAATTTATTCAGGAATAAAAATATTATTGAAGAAGGCAGGTATAACATATCAGGATATTGATGCTTTATATTTAGCCGGGGGTTTTGGAAATTATATCACTATAAATTCAGCAATACAAATAGGACTATTACCCGTTGAGCTGAGAGAAAAGATTTATCCGATAGGCAATAGTTCGGTTATAGGGGCGCTTCAATATTTAAAAACAGATGAGTTTGAAGTGAAAATTGATAATATAATTAACAAAACTGAATATATTGAGTTATCAGATGTAGATGATTTTACTATGGAATTTGCTTTGAACATGGATTTTTTAAAATGCAAAATATGAAAATTTCAGTGCTAACGGATAATTGTCCCGGTGAGCAAACTCCTGCAGAACATGGATTGTCGTATCTGATTGAATATGATGGGAAAAGAATTCTTTTCGATACCGGGCAAAGCAATATGTTCATGAAGAATGCTGAGGAAATGAATATCAGTCTTAAAAAACTTGATATAATTATTTTGAGTCATGGTCATTTCGACCATGGTAATGGTTTGAATTTTCTGTCTGGTTATAGTTTGCTCTGTCACCCCGGTTGTTTTGTGAGTCGTTACAGAAAATCAGACAGGCACTATATCGGATTAAATAGTTCAAAAAGTGAACTGTCCGGGAAATTCGAGCTGATTACTTCAAAGAAACCTTATCAGATATCAGAAAAAGTATTTTTTCTTGGGGAGATTCCCCGTTTAACCGATTTTGAATCACAGACAACTTCTTTTGTTTATGAGGACGGGACACCTGATTATGTTTTGGATGACAGCGCTGTTGCAATAATACTATCTGATGGGTTATTTATTGTTACAGGTTGTGGACATGCCGGAATAGTTAATACTCTGGAGTATGCAAAAAGCGTTACCGGGGTGAACACTATAAATGGTATAATGGGAGGCTTTCATCTGAAAGAGATTAATAAGCAGACAAAGGAGACCATCAGATACCTGAAAGAGATTAAGCTGAAACATGTTTTGCCTTCGCATTGCACTGACCTGCCTGCTTTATCGGCCTTTTATGAAAGTTTCGGTAATAAATATATAAAAACGGGGAATATATATGATTTTTAAGAAATATTGTTTTCAATAAATCAATCATAAATACGATTTTTCACTATGTTGTTTGTTACCATATGGTTTAAATCCTGAAATCAGTGTCGGATTATTAATATTTCTTAATCTTAATGGTCTTGGGGATATACCATGCGGTTGCATCAAAAGTAGAGTTATTTTATGGAGAGTTGATATTTGAAAGGGCTCTTGTAGGGGGGAATAAAATCAAGTGAAAAGAGGCTGTTCTCACTTTTTGAGACAACCATATTTAAATTTTTTCAGATTGTTTCAGATATTTTTGTATTAATCACTTTTATTATATCTCAAAAGTTCATTAGTGTTAATCAACTTAGAAAAAAATCAGATCTATGAAAAAGGATCTGAAGAGATTGTATCCACAATAGCCATTCGTGCTAATTAACTTCTATGAATGACCCCCAACAATTATCCTCATAATTCTGAGGTTCAGAACAACAAACCTGATAAGCTGTTTCAGAATATTCTGGCGCCAGAATATTGTAGCTTTGGTAGGCAGAGGAGGGTAAGACTCCTCGTAATAACCACGGACTATATTTTTTGACATTTATGTTGATTTATTATATTTTAACTATTTATTCAGGAAGCAGCCACCAGAAAGGATATCCTTTTGCTTTATGCAGAAAGAGGTAGTGAAGCAGAAGTTTTATCCAGTGACCTGCAAGACCTATTTCCCCGACTGTATAACTTAGATCACGTCCCCACTGCGGATATTTGTCCCAGTCAGGTACTATCGGAAAAACTGTCATTGTAGCAGCCTGTCCTTTAAAGAGACCAAAACCTGCAGATACTATGCAGGCAGCTCCCATTTTACCCATTGAGGCTCTATGCCTGAAATCTGTTCTTCCTTTATTTATGATGTCGACGATATTCAGTGCAACAATTTTTCCTGTAACACCCGACGGCATTCCTGTGCGGGGAGGAGCAGGTGTGATAAGAGTCCCGTTCGGACTCTTCATTGGTTTGGAGATCTGGTGAGGTGGAGCAAATGCGATACCCGGGGCAAATATGTTTTTATAAACCGGGTTCTGATATATGGAAGGCCAGTCCTCTATGTTCCATTCCTCAAAAGGTTTTCCTGAATAGTCAGCATCAACTTTCATAAATCCGTTGGGAGCGAACAGTATATTACTTATATCATCACCTTTCCTGTTAAATGCTTTTATTCCCGAACCGGCAAATGCCGGGATGAGCATAGCAAAGTCAAAATCCTGGGTATGCTTCTCTCCATCAAGTGTTTCATAATGGGCAAGCCCTTTTTCAACTTTTGTTATACCGGCACGCTTGATCCATCGTATCCCGTATTCCGCAAGTACCGACTCGGAAAAAGTCTTTGTGGAAGTAATATATCCCCCACGTTTAATAAAGGCACCACCCATGCCAAAATCGCCAAGTTCGTACTCGTTTGTAATCCAGATTAACTCAGCCTGGTTCATAAGGCCATTTCTTTTAATCTCGTTAGCGAGATTAAGGGCATACTCAAAGGCTGCCCCCTGACAGGTGGCACCGGGGTGACCTGTTCCTATAAGAAACTTAAGTTTTTCGCCATTTTTCATCCGGGTGATACACATCTTAACTGCGTCCCATGTCTCAGCTGCGTGGTCGTATGAGCAGACTGAATGAGTAAATTTTGCAGGGCCAAGTCCTTCGGTAGCCTCAAAGTTCAGCTTAGGTCCTGTGGCATTTATGAGAAAGTCGTAATCCAGGTCAGCCTTCTCACCCTTTTTTTCCCGGGAAGTGTATTCAATTGATACTTTGGGATTATTTCCAGACTCATTGCCTTCAGGATGTATTGCAATAGCTTTTGCCTGTTCGAACTTAATCCCCCATCGTTTATACAGAGGTGCAAGCCTGAACCTTACCTGATCAATTGTCATTCTTCCGACACCTACCCAGATATTCGACGGAATCCACTGGTAATATTCAGAAGGACTTACGACAACGACTTCATGTTTTTTGTTTAATTTCCTGCGGATATGGGCAGCTGCTGTATGTCCTGATATACCAGCTCCCAATACGACAATTTTTGCCATAAAATTTCCAGGATTAATTGAGAATAAAAATCAAGTTCTTTAACAAATATAGTCATAATTTGGTTTTGCATCAGCCTCTCCGGCTTATTTCAAGCAATGCATCTTCTTTAAGGATTTTTATATCCTTTTCATGAAGTTCTATCAGTCCCTCTTTTTCAAACGTTTTTAAAAGTTTAACTGCGCTTTCGGTTGAGATCCCTGCAAAATCAGCAATATCCTTTCTTGAAAGAAGCTGAAAGATCTCAGCTTTTTCTTTTTGTATATTCGCTATATATAATAAGGTATCAGCCATCCTGCCATTCATTTGTTTGTACATTAGAGTCCGGATAGTGCCGAGTAAACTGGTGTTTTGTTCACAATATCTTTTAATTATGTTAAATCCGAACAAGCCGTTTTGTTTTATAATTTTTACAACAGTCTCTTTTTCGATGAGGAAAACATGGCAATCTGTTATGGCTACTGAGGAGTAATTAAAAGTATTTCCTGCGAATACTGATGATAGTCCGACAAATTCACCGGGTTTAATTATCCTCAGATTATAGTTCTTTGTTCCTTCCCCTTCAAGGTACTGTTTCGCATAACCGTTGATAACAAATAAAATGTATGAAGCAAATGCTCCCTGTTTGGAAAGATGGTCATCTTTCCGGAAGAGTACCTGAGTTTTGCTTGAGCGTATCAGTTCAACTTCTTCAGGATAAAGCATCTGAAAACACGGAGCTTGTATGTCGCAAATAAAATCGGTGTCGGTTTCAAGTATCGGTTTCATTATTTATTTTTAAATGAAAGAGTACAAAGTTAATTTAAATCAACAAAAAAGTTGTGCTGATTCAATCGAAGGGTTATTGCACTTCATACTCATTCCCTTTTAAAAGGCAAATGCTGATGCTATTTTTGCATCATTAATTTTTAATAAATAAATACAATGTTGTACACAAATTTAAAACACCTCGAATCAGCAGCTGAACTGAATAAAGCAATCAGTGAAAACGAAAATGTTATGGTTATCTGTGGTCGTATGGGTCCGATGTGTATCCCGGTTTATGGAATTGCTGAAGAACTTGAAGAAGAATATAAGCATGTGAAGTTTTTTGATATGGAGTTTGACAACCCTGAGTCTCACATAATCAGATCGTTACCTGAGGTCCGTGGTTTTATGGGTATTCCCTTTACAATATACTATAAGGATGGTAAAGTTGTTAAAGCAACTTCAAGCATTCAGAGCAGAGATCAGATTACCTCTATTCTGAATAAGGAATTTTCTGCAACAGTTAAAGCCTGATCATGAACGGGACTATTCATTATGACGCTATAATCCTGGGAGGAGGGCCGGCTGGTCTTACAGCCGGCATATATCTCTCAAGGGCAAAGCTTAAAACTCTTATACTTAATGAGGGTACGGTTGGAGGACAGATGGTTCTTACTCATGAAGTTGCTAATTATCCCGGTGTTGAAAACATAAGTGGTTTCCAGCTTTCCAATATAATGAAGAAACAGGCAAAAAGCTTTGGATGCGATATTAAAGCAAATATTACAGTAAGTGATCTGGATCTCACCGGTGTGGTTAAAAAAGTATTGCTATCAGACGGGACAAGTTATTCATCGGATGCATTAATTCTTACTCCGGGAGGGCGGTCGCGTACACTTGGCGTTACAGGGGAAGATATGCTCAAGGGCAGAGGAATATCATACTGTGCTACCTGCGACGGGGATTTTTTTACAGGTAAAGAGATCATTGCAGTTGGTGGAGGGAATTCAGCTCTTGAAGAGGCAGTGTCTCTGACGAAATACGCATCAAAAGTGACAATTGTGCATCAGTTCGGCCATTTTCAGGCTTTTGAACATGCTGTTGAAGAGGCCAGGAATAATCAAAAGATTGATTTCATGATGGAGTCAGCCATTACAGCTTTCTACGGAAATGACAGTCTCGAAAGTGTTGATATAAAAAATTTGAAAACTGGAGTTATAACTAAATTTAAAACAGATGGTGCTTTTATTTTTATTGGTTATGTACCAAATACTGAATTTCTTAAGGAAAAGATTGAGCTTAATCAATGGGGTGAAATAATTGTTAAGAGCGATATGTCAACCAGTATTGAAGGAGTTTACGCAGCAGGTGACAGTACTGCAAAAAAATACCGGCAGGTAACAACCGCTGTTGGTGATGGGACTATAGCAGCTCTCGCCGCTTCCAATTATTTAAACGACTTGAAAGTTAAACAAAAACAACTGATAACTGCCTGATATGCAGAATACACTGATAATATCTGGAATTATATTAAGTGTACTGGTTACACTTTTTTCTTGACCTGGATAATAGAATTATGCTTTTCCGGTTATTTACAATAGGTTCATATATTACTTCTGAAAATTTAGAAAAACATGAAAGGAAATTTCGATTCAATTATCAGTGATGCAAGACCTGTAATTGTTGATTTTCATGCACTCTGGTGCGGCCCTTGCAAAATGCAGTCACCGATATTAATAGAGGTCGCAGCTGAACTTGGCGACAGTGTACGTGTTATAAAAATTGATGTTGACACTAATAATCAGATAGCAGGCCGGTATAATGTGCAGAGTGTTCCAACCATTATAGTGTTTAAAAAAGGGAAGCAGGTGTGGCGACAATCAGGAGTTGTCAGTAAAAACCAGCTTAAGAGTGTTTTAATGCAGAATGCTTGATTAAAAGTTATAATTTGCATGGTTAAAATAAATGAAGATATGAGTAAAGAAACTGTTAACACAAAATGGCTCAGCAACATGGCTTTTGAGACTGAGATAGACGGTCACAAAATAGTTATTGATGCTGTCCCTGAAGTCGGTGGTGAAAACCGTGGTCCGCGTCCCAAGCCTTTAATGCTCGCAGCTTTAGGTGGGTGTACGGGGATGGATGTAATCTCGATACTTAATAAGATGCGAGTGGAAGTCGATAGTTTTAATGTACGAGTTGAAGGTGATCTTACAGATGAGTTCCCAAAGCATTTTTATAAGATGCATGTTATCTATGAATTTAAAGGAAATGATCTACCAATGGATAAGCTGAAGAAAGCTGTTGAGCTTTCAGAAGAAAGATACTGCGGTGTGAGTGCTGTTTATAAAAAGACAATGGAGCTCACATCAGAGATAAGAATAATAGCATCATAATCAGATTCCTGTAACCCCGCCGGTCAGGCTAAGTTTCTTGAAGAAAAAGGAACAGAACTTAATGTAATGATGGGTTTATGTCTTGGACATGATATGATCTTTAATTCTAAATCGAAAGCTCCGGTAACTCCATTGATAGTAAAAGACAGGATGTCAAGCCACTGTACTCCCGAAAGGTTGAAACAAAAACCGTAAGGACGAAAATTTTTCGTGATTCTTTAGTTAAGCAAAATTGTAAACGGCCGGAAACTGAAGCCGTAACTGCTGCTATTATCCTGTAAGTTTGCTTATCTGAGACTAATTGCTTAACAAAAACTTAATAAAAATGAATCAAAATTTACTATCTGAATTGAAAAGTGTAAATTAATTTTGACACAATATTTTAAATTATTAATTCTTTCAGAAATGGAAACTTTAACATCAGGTAAAAAATCAAGAAAAGTTTCAAAAGGAAAAGATCTTTCAAACAGCAGAATGGTAAGAATTGAAAGGGCTATGCCAAGCGAGGAAGAGATCCGTGAAAAAGCCAGGGATATTTATGAACAAAGGATTGAAAGAGGCGAAGCCGGAACTCCCGAAAAGGACTGGTTTGACGCAGAAGCATACTTAAGAGATTCAGAAGTGTGAGAGTATTCAGAATAGAATTGCTTTCGAATGATTTTGATGGAGATGAGGGATGAAAGTGTGGTTGAGTAAGATCCATTCCTGGTTAATCACAAGCGCCGGAACGAGGGCCGGGTTAGTAATATTGTTTATTCTCGCTTTCGCTGATTCATCTTTTTTCCCGGTTCCGGTTACAACATACTTTTTGACACTGGTCATTTTGAACCGAGAAATGATTTTTAACTATGTTTTGTTTGTAATTCTTGGTACTTTAACGGGAGCATTAACAGGTTATTTTATCGGGGATCTGGTATGGATAAAGGATACTGGTGATTTTACCGGATTCAGTACCTTTATTTTTAATAATATACCTGGTTTTACAGAAAACCTCTACAATAAAGTTCAGATCCTGTTTACAAAGTGGAACATTTGGATATTATGTGCAGCTGTAACTACACCATTACCTTACGGAGTATTTTCGGTGTTTGCAGGATCTCTCAAAATAAATATTTTCGGATTCTTAATAACAACTTTTATTAGCCAGTCAATTAAATTCTATTTACTGGCTATAGTTACTTTAAATATAGACAAACATATCACAAAAGTGAAGTCATTAAATTTAAGAGCTTCAGCAATCCTGAATTCAGCATTTATTGCGATAGTTGCCTTTTTCTCAAATACTTTTAAGAATTAGGATTGTTTTATTATCATACTTTTAATTCAGGTAGTAATTCATCCGACACCGATGAAGATTCCCAGTCATTTAATAAACTCCTGTAAACTGTAATCAGCCTCTCTCTTACCCTGTTTTTATCAAACTGTGTCAGCAACCGTTCTGATATGTTAAGACCCTCATTATAGTACTCCTTATCATAAATCATTCTCCTGGAAAGATCAATAAATTCATTTTTGTCAGAAGCTTTCAAATATGGATTTTCATAAAGCGACTGATATTCTTTTATATCCCTGTATATTACCGGCATACCACATGCAGCGGCCTCAATTGGTGCAAGCGGACAATTTTCCTGATATGACGGAAAGAGCATCAGATCGGCAGCTGCGTAAATAGCCGGCATTTTCTCAAGGTCAATCTGACCTGCGTATTTGAAATTTTTTCCTGTATTTTTTATTCTTTCATTGATCCTGGCAATCCCCTCTGTTAGTACACCGAATGGTCTGCCTCCGACCCAGATAAATTTCACTTCGGGGATTGCTTCAGCTATATCTAAAAAATCATCAACGCCCTTTCTCCCTAATAATTGTCCGACTCCTATCACTACGAATTCCTTTTTATTCAGACCAAGCATTTTTCTTCCTTTAAGCCTGTTAGCCTCAGTTTTTTTCCATAGATCAATGTGAACCGGATTAAAAATCCTGACAATCTTTGTTTTAGCACCTGATTCAATAATGGCCTTTTCTACCATTGGAGATATAGCGACACAAACATCTGCATATGAATATACAATATGTAACCCAAAACGGACAAGAGGCATAAATAGTCGCCAGAAAGGTAACGATCCTTTAATTGAGTCAGGTATTACATGTACTGTGAATACTCTTCTGCCTCTGTATTTTCTTCCCTTCCATAAATAATAGAGACCATATGTATGGCAATGAAAGACATCTCCAAAACCTTCCTCATTTACAATAACCTCAATATCATTTTTTTCCTTAAGTAATTCAATATGATCCACAAAAGCAGTATGTACACCAGTAGCTTTCATTACAAAAGGAGTTTCAGATACAACATGGATCTTCATAATCTTATTTTATATTAAAATTTTAGAAATAATTATTCTGATGGTGGATTGGTAGTGTTCCCGGTTATATTTTTTATATCCTTTTTACTTTTACAGACAAAAAACAGAATTAATAATCCTCCGAGAAGAAACGCAAGCATAAAGTATTTGAAACCTTCAATATTTTGATTTATAGTTTTCCAGAAAGGACCTATGAAATATCCTACGGTAACGTATACAGAGGCCCATGTAATTGCTGTAATTAAGGCAATAGGTATGAATACTTTATGCTTTATCTGCAGAAGACCTGCTATGACAGAAACATATCCTCTTGTAAATGGGGTAAGACGCAGGACTACAATGCTTATTTTTCCTCCACTGTTGATTTTAGACTTGAGTTTTTCTATCATTCCGGTTGAAAGGGGTAACCAGCGAGGCTTTTTTATCATGATGTATGATCCAGTTTTATAAAAAACAAAGTATAGGATATTAGTTCCTGTAAAATCAGCGCACACTGCGGCTATTATAACAAATGGGATGAGTAAAACTCCAATTGAGGAGAGATATCCGGAGAAGATTAGCAAAAGTTCATTAGGAAAAGGATTTGGCATACCAGTTTCCTGAAGAAAAACCAAAACGAAAATTGCCAAATATCCATACCGCATTATAAAACTTACAACTTCTTCCGGCATAATAAATATATAAATCACTTCACATGCAAATAAAAAAATAATAGGATTACTTACCTAAACCACTTTGCCATGTACAATGATTTTAATAATTTCTTAATTTTTATGTTATTGTAATTTAATATTATATTAACCTGAAACAGAGGTGCTATCAGCAAATAATAGATTAGATAATGCGGATATTAAGAAATCAGAAGAATACCCAAAATTCTGCCAAATTATCTTGTGTAACTCATAATGTACTGAATTATAAGAGTTAAAGGTTTTTCGTGAAGTGGTCTTTCGTATTTCTCTATCATATTAAGCAACTAACTGTTTGTCTTTACTTAACATAACATTATTCGTTTCTTAACAATTTAGTTACATGCCAAAAGTATTTTTACCGAAACTAAATTTGAATTTGATACTCCGATGGAAATCAACAAGAACTTTAAGAAAAGTGTAAATGAGAACTTCTTTGTTGAGGTTTTTCTGACTGTATTCTTTGTGGGAATAATTTTATTAACATTTTTAATTTTATTTAGTCATTAGAAAATAATATCTGGTTCATTATAAACAGTATACATCCTGATTGTCAGATGTTTAATGGGATTAAAAGACTGGATGTTTTTAAGTAAAATCTAAAAATCATAAATATTGAATGACTTTATACCATCGGATTTAAGGGAAAAATATTGGCTTGTTTCTGCAGATATGGGATATGGACATCAACGTGCTATTTATCCGTTAAAAAACTTATCAGCATATGGAAAAATTCTGAATGCCAACATTTCTCCCTATTCCTCACCAAAAGAACAAAGGCTTTGGAGGGAAATTCTTGGAATGTATGAATTTATGTCAAAAGCAGTGACTTTCCCAATAATCGGTGGTCTGCTTTCAAAGGTATTTGATAGTTTACTTTATATACCAAAAATTTATCCACAGAAGGACAGGTCGAATTCTACTTTACAGGTTAAGTATTTGAAAATTAGCATTAAAAGAGGACTCTGTAATGGTATAATAGAGGAAATAAAGAGACCTATTCGACCTGTTATCACCTCATTTTATGTGCCTGCAATAGCAGCTGATATTGCTGGCTATCAGCAAATCTATTGTATTATTTGCGACACAGATCTAAGCAGGGTCTGGGTTGCTGAAAACGCATCAAAAAGTAATATAATATATCTGGCACCTGGCTGCGAATCTGCAAACAGACTTTATTCGTATGGTGTTCCGGAAAAGAACGTGATAATTACAGGTTTTCCGCTTCCTCTGGAACTGCTGGGAAACCGAAACCTTGATGTATTGAAGACAAACCTTAGTTGCCGGTTGCAGAATCTTGATCCGGATGGCAGGTTCTACAGCCTGTATAAACATAGTGTTAATGCATTTATTCAGTACGATGAAAGAAATTTTATTCGTAACGCTTGTAAAAGAAAGTCGATAACCATAACATACACTGTTGGTGGTGCCGGAGCTCAGAAGGAGATTGGCAGACAGATAGTTCGAAGCCTTTCAAGAAAAATTGACCAGGAAGAGGTTAAAATAAACCTGGTTGCAGGTATCCGAACTGATCTAAGAGATTATTTTACGAGAGTAAAGGAAGAAATTGCCGGCAACAATAACAATGTGCAGATAATATGGGCAGAAGACAAAGAATCATATTTCGATTTATATAATCAATGTTTGCAAACTACAGATATATTATGGACTAAGCCGAGTGAGCTGTCTTTCTATTGTGCCCTCGGTATGCCAATTATAATGACACCGGCAATAGGTCCACAGGAAAAATTTAACCGGCGATGGCTTCGTGAGATTGGCGCAGGAATCAAACAAAAAAATCCGGAATTTGCTGATCAGTGGCTTTTTGATCTTCTGCATAAAGGCCGGTTAGCAGAAGCTGCATGGCTTGGATTCCTTAAAGCCCGCAAATACGGAACCTATAATATACTTGATTTTCTTGATAAAGGGACAATTGTTTCAAGTAATGATCCATTAAAGAGGTAACCGTTTATTATTAATATAATCTTCACTGTTTTGTAACATCCTGATAACAAGCTATACTTAGTTTTGAGGCGACAACCAATTAAGATGGTAAATTTTGGAAAAGTATCTTTTCTTGTATCTTAAAACCGGAGGAGGACATCTGGCTCCTGCTAAAGCTGTCGCGGAGAAAATAAACGCCAAAAAGCAGGGAAATGCTGAAATAATTCTGTTTGATGGATTTTCTGAATCAAATACCATTGTTAAAAAAGTTGTTGAAGACGGTTATAGGAATTCTGTAAATAAGGCATTATGGGTCTATGAGCTTTTATATGCAATTCATAAGATTAAATTGGTTTCCAGACTTACAGCATTCCTTGTTTCATATTTTATAAAACCCGGACTGGAAAAATCCATTCTGCTGACCCAACCTGGAAAGATTGTCCTGTTTCATTTTTTTCTGATTAAACCTGTTTTTCAAATAATTAATGAACACAAACTTGATATACAAGTAATTACTGTGGTTACTGATCCGTTTACAGCTCACCCGATCTGGTTTTTGCAGAAGGGACAGAATTTCATAGTATTCAGTGAAATGCTAAGGGAAAAATGCATATCCCGGGGAATAGACAAAAATAAACTTAAAGTATTTCCTTTTGTTCTTGATCGTAAATTCTCCAGGAAATGCAGTGATTCCAAAATTAGTGCTATCCGAAAAAAACTGGGATTTGAGCCTGATTCCAAAGTTATACTTTTACTCGGTGGTGGTGATGGTATGCCTCATGGGAAAAAAATATTGAAACGTATTATTTCCCGAAATCTTGATGCTGAGATTGCCATAGTCTGTGGTAATAATAAAAAGCTGTTTAATCATGTTACGGGATTAAAAACTAAATATAGTTTCGTAAATCTGAAAATCTATGGATTTATTGATTTTGTTCACCCGCTTTTAAGTATATCTGACATAGTAATCACCAAGTGCGGGGCATCGACATTTATGGAGATTCTTCTAATGGGTAAAATTCCTGTAATCAATAATTATATATGGGAACAGGAAAAGGGAAATATGGAATTTGTATGTAAGAGAGAAATGGGTATCCTTGAAAGAAACATCAAAAATATTCCGGATGTTCTTCATCGGCTCCTTACAGATATTGAGTATTCCAATTCAATCAGAAATAATATAAAAAAGGCATCGATCAGTAATGGAGTTGGTCAGGTTTCGGAATACATATTAAGCTTTAATTCATAAATAATACAGATTATGAATATTCTTGTTTTATCTGATTTGCATATAGACACTCGCGATAATTTCGGTACGTTCAAGTGGGATGAGATGGATCTCATAATTCAGATTGAGCATATACGAGATATTTATAATATTGACAAGGTGGTTTTTAATGGTGACATATTTGAGCTTCAGAAATACAGATATGAAGATATCATAAAGTCGAATCCCATTTTAATGAGATATTTCAACTTCAATGATTTTATATTTATTAAAGGAAATCACGACATAGTAAATGATTCAGGTGTTGATAACTTTCAAATGACAAATTCACACGGGCAATCAATTCATATCGAACATGGCCACAATGCCGATTGGTTTAACGGCAGCAGAATTGGACGCTCTGTTGCAAAATTTGGCATGTCTCTCCTGAAAAAACTCTCTAAGTCAAAATGGTTGATGGATATATATTTTAAAATAGTCGCATTTAACGACCCGATTTATCATATCCCCAAGAATTATAATACTTTAAAGTATCTGACTTATGCACTTAAACTTCTTCAGAAGCATGATGTGGTAATCCTGGCACATACCCATAAACTCGAGTCGCATCATACATATTACCTTAATAAGAAAAAGCGCTACCTGAATTCCGGTTCGTGTTCCATGGGACGTTTCCAGGGTATATTACTGGATACAGAAACGCTGAAATATGAATTAATTAAAGAGACAAAAGAATCATTAAGAAATTCATATCAGATGGCCAATGCAGTTTAGAGCAGTTAATGTTATTCAGATATTAAGCTGCTGAAGAGAAAAGTCATGAAACTAAGGTTCATATTTGCTTTTTTTTATATATTATCATATTATGGTATTAATGAAGGAAATGCACAGATACTTAAAGATCCTTATGCCTTATCGGTTATAAAAAAAGCAGTTGACCTCATTTATGATTTTCAGTTTGAAAAGGCAAAAACTGTCTGTAACGAGATCAGTATTTCTTTTCCGGGTCATCCTGTTAATAACATACTAAAGGGAATGTTTAAGTATTGGGAAAACTATCCTCTGCTTCCTTCATCACCGGAGAGGGCTGAATATGAGGGGCATTTGCGAAGTTGTATCACGTTATGCGAGGAGAACCATGACCAGACTGATGACCCGGAATACCTGCTTATTAATCTGTGTGCAAGAGGGTTGTTACTGCTGTTTTATTCTGACAGCGATTTAAGTTCTGAGGTATTCCCGTTAGCAACGAGTACTTACCCGTACATAAGAGATTCCTTTAAAGTGACTTCTTCTTACTCTGATTTTTATTTTTTTACAGGACTTTATAATTATTATCGTGAGGCATATCCCGAAGCTCATCCGATTTACAAAGCTTTTGCTTTTTTATTTCCTAAGGGAGATATGGCAAAAGGATTGCAGGAGCTTAATCTGGCAGGTCAATATGCGATTTTTCTGAAAGCTGAGTCCTACTCTTTCTTATCATGGATATTCGCAAACTTTGAGAATGATCTCCAGCAGGCCACCAATCATTGTAAAACTCTCCATGATCTTTATCCTGAGAATATTCAATACAAGGCAGTATATATTAAAAATTTGCTCCTTCTGAAGAAGTATGATGAAGCTGAAAAGCTTATGAATTCATCAATAAAGGAATCTGACAATACTTATTACGCAACCCAGTTAACTATTTTCAGAGGAATTCTGCAGGAGAAAAAGTATCATAATCTGAAAATGGCAAAGCAGTATTATGAAAAAGGAATAATTGATATCTCAGCTTTTTCTGATTATGGTAATGAATATGCAGCTTATGCATATTTTGGTTTGAGCCGTATAACTGAAAATGATGCCGATAATAAGAGAAAGAATTATCGCAAAATAGCGATGGACCTGTCTGAATTTAAGCGTGATGATTTTAGTAACTGATCAGTTAATCTTAAACCATTCTGAGCATCTTAGATCATTTTTCTCAGAGAATGAAATGTGGTTAAACTCATTAGTGTGCCTGTCATAGGAATAATCTTTTTTCCACTCCTCAGAATTCTCAACAGTTTGCTCAATAGCTTTACAGATAAATATCAGTTCTTCATTGGTCATAGTTGGATGAAGGGAAAGTCTTATCCAGCCTGGTTTCATTGAAAGGTCTCCTGAATCTATCATGTCGGTAATCTCCTTCGATAATCTGAAGTCGACATTTAGCAGAAAATGGCCATAAGTGCCGGCACATGAGCATCCTCCACGCACCTGGATCCCGAACCTGTCATTTAGCAACCTTGTAACAAGGTTATGATGAACATTATCGATATAGAAAGAGAATACCCCAAGTCTTGCATTTACATTATCTGCAAGTATATGCAGATTTTTAACATCCGACAGTCTGCGGAATGCTATATCAATAAGTTCTTCCTCTCTCTGGTGGATTTTCTGTGTACCCATATTTTCTTTCAGGGTGACTGCAAGTGCTGCCTTGATTCCCTGAAGGAAGCCGGGAGTCCCTCCATCTTCTTTTACCTCAATATCACTTATATAGCTATATCCGCCCCATCTGTTCGTCCATTTTACTGTACCGCCACCGGGACTGTCAGGAATATCGTTCCTGTAAAGTTCTTTATTGAAGATAAGTACACCGGCACTTCCCGGTCCGCCCAGAAACTTGTGGGGCGAGAAAAATATTGCATCAAGCTGTTCAAGTTTGTCCTCAGGATGCATGTTGATATCAACATAAGGGGCTGAAGCGGCAAAGTCAATAAAGGCATATCCGTTGTGTTCATGCATTATCCGTGCAAGCTCATAATAGGGAGGTATGTAGCCGGTAACATTTGAACATGCAGTGAACGATCCTATAAGCAACGGACGATTTTTATATTTGAGGATCTCCTTTCTTAATGATTCCGGATCGACTGTGAGATCAGACGATGGTTCAAGCACCACGACATCAGCCAGTGTCTCAAACCATGATGTATGATTTGAATGATGTTCAGTATGAGTTATAAATACAACGGGCCGGTTTTCGTTAGGTATATCTCTGCATTTACTGTATTCCCCATTCGTAAAGGCGCAATATTTAACGGCCTGTTCAGGAACCTTGAGACCCAGTATCCTCTGTAGCTTTGCTATTGCAGATGTCATACCGGTACCTGCAAATATAAGAAGATCATCATTATTGGCATTTACATGTTGCTTAAGGATTCTCTGAGCCATATGATAAGCCTCAGTCATTGCCCTCCCGGTTGAGGTTGATTCTGAATGAGTGTTCCCGATCATGGGGCCAATATCGTCAGTCAGTCTTCTCTCAATGGGTCTGTAGAGTCTTCCGCTTGCTATCCAGTCGGCATAGATCAGTTTTTTGGTACCATAGGGTGTCTCTAATACAGCATCAATGCCAATGATATTTTTCCTGTATTGATTGAAGTATTTTTCGAGCTCTGACATATAAATTTTTTTCAGTCCAAAAATACCAATATTATTTCAATTAATTTATTACTAATCAGTGTTGAATGAATTGAAGTCGGGAGTCCGAAGCCGGAAGCATAAAGGATAAGACACTGCCTTCCACCTTCCGCCTTCTGCCTTCCGCCTTCCTCCTTCAGCCTTCAGCCTTCCACCTTCCGCCTTCTGCCTTCCGCCTTCCTCCTTCAGCCTTCCGCCTTCCGCCTTCCTCCTGACTAGTCACATTATTGTATATAAAAACTTACACAGAGGGGCACTGAGAATACTCTGAGAAACACAGAGTTAGTTTTAGTGATTCTCTCTTTGGAATCCTTGTGGCTCTCTGGGTAATAAGAATTTGTAATTATATATTTACTTTGAGGTGAGCATAGTGTATACATCTCTGGGAGTGACACCTAGCTTATCGGCTATTGTTCTTAATGATGTCTCTCCATCAGCTTCAACTCCTTTTTCTTTGAGTTTCTGAATCAGGACACTGGCTTCTATTCCTGAGCTGACTGCTGTTGAGTTAATTGTGTATTTGCCGATTCCCTGGGGTACTTCACCTGCAGAAGGCCCGGTATGTTTCTTATATTTTGTGGTCAGAATTGTATAAATGGCAGATGGTGTTGTTTTGTTGTTATTTGCAATCTCTTTAAGTGTTTCACTTTCAGCCGAAATTTTTATACCGTTTTCAGTAAGAGTTTTTAGAAGTTCGGAAGGTGCGATGCTGTCAATAAGGGGAGAGAGTTGTGCAAGGGTATAAGTCTCCATATGAAGTGCCGGAGGTGTTTGAAAATCTCCTTCCCAGCTCTCTTTAGCCTTTTCACCAAATGTCATAACAGGTTCGAAAGGTGTCCAGTTGCGGAGAGTTCCGATGAAGAATACCGTTGAAAGAATTACAGCTGCTCCTAGTTCCCACTTCTTGTTTAAACCAGCCTTTAATTTGCTCTTAAAATATGTGAGAAATGCTCTCCAGTTTACAAAGAACAGGTGAATTATCACCAGTATAAAAAAGAGGTATGAAAATATTGTGTGAAGGGCCTGCCATTCAGCTTTTGTAAAAAGCATCAGTTTCCAGGTACCCCAGTTAGCTATTCTCCCGGGAGGTGCGACATAAAGGATAAATCCCGACCATGACATAATTATAGTTGAGATAACCAGTGAGAAGCTGGTAAAACTTCTCAGATTGAATTTACGTTTTTCGTCTGCCATGAAATTGTTTAAGTATTATAATTTGCATGCAAAAGTATTAAAAGTCATTAAAACTGCAAAATAATATTGACATATCTAGATATATTAATATGAATATGCAGTATTATTGATTATTAGTTATTTATAAATGAGTTAGAGTTTGTAATGGTCTTCAAGGATCTTCCTGAATAGTTTTCCCGGTAAAATGTATTTCAGAACTACAGCAAGCCTTTGTTCAAATGATGCAATGATGTATCTCTGCGACGGATTTTTAGAATCTACAATCTTAACTATTTTTTTAGCAAGGATGAGAGGATTCCATCCGTCAGACTCCTCTTTTTCAACGATTGCAAGGGTTTTCTTAAATTGTTCATAGTATGGATCATTCAATACTTCGGGAGCCAGAAAATTCCTGCGGTTTGCAGTATTATTTGTGTTGAAGTCACCGGGATTGATCAGTACAATTTTGATATTGAATTTATTTACTTCCATCCTTAGCGCTTCGCTGAATCCTTCTATGGCAAATTTACTGGCAGAGTAGAAAGCCTGGAACGCGAGGCCCATCAAACCCATTATTGAACTGAAATTAATTATCATTCCTCCTCCCTGGCTCCTCATTGGCGGTAATACTTCCCTGGTCATATAAACCATTCCCATAAAATTGGTATCCATCTGGAGTTTTATTGTTTCAACGGGAGAGGTTTCAATTGGTCCTCCTGCATGCATTCCGGCATTGTTTATAAGAACATCAATTCTTCCCTCTTTTTCAAGAACATCTGAAACAGCCCTTTGTATTGATTTTTGATCAGTCAGGTCCAGGATCAGATAATTGATATCTTTTTCTTTCACTGTTTCCTTTCTGACTGTTCCGTAAACAATATGACCTTTATCGGCAAGAAGTTTTGCTGTCTCTCTTCCGAAACCTGATGAGATACCTGTGATGAGTATAACTTTTTTCATCTCTTATGTTTTCTTTCCAATATTGTTTTCAGAAATATAACAATAATTAAAGGTATGAGGAAAGAGTAGAATACAATTCCCGTATAGTGAATTATTTATCTGAAAGTTACACTTATTTTAAAATGCCAAGTGCTTTTGCTGATCTCGATATTTTATCAATGGAAATTTCAACCTGCTCTTTTGTATGTGTGGCCATAAGGGAGTACCTGATGAGGCAATCATTCTCAGGAACTGCGGGTGATACAACAGGATTTACAAATACTCCTTCCTGAAGCAGCATTTTAGTAAGAGTCAGGGCCTTCATGGCATCTCTGATAAAAAGAGGAATAATCGGTGTTTCCGATTTACCTGTGTCGAATCCGGCTGCTTTAAAACCTTCAAGGGCATACGCAGTGATATCCCAAAGATGTTTTATCCTTTCTGGTTCAGATTCCATTATTTCAATCGAAGCAAGTACTGATGCTGTGGAAGCGGGAGTCATGCTGGCACTGAAGATCAATGATCTGGAGTTATGTTTAATATAGTTGATCACCTCTTTATCTGCAGCTATAAATCCTCCAAGCGACGCAAATGATTTTGAGAAGGTACCCATAATCAGATCAACATCATCAGTAAGCCCGAAATGTGAAGCTGTACCTGATCCGTTTTTACCCAGAACACCCAGGGAATGAGCATCATCTACCATTACTGAGGCATCGTACTTTTTAGCAAGTTTCACCAATTCCGGTAAATTTATGATATCACCTTCCATTGAAAAAATGCCATCGACCACTATCAGCTTAATACTATTTTTCTGGCAAACCTTTAACTTACACTCAAGTGCATCCATATCGTTGTGGGCAAACTTGAGAACTTTAGAAAATGAAAGTCTGCTACCCTCGATAATTGAGGCATGATCTAGCTCGTCAAGGAGGAGATAGTCGTGTCGCCCTGCCAGTAATGAGACTACCCCAAGATTAACCTGAAATCCGGTACTATAACAAAGAGCCGCATCCTTTTTAACTAAGGATGCAAGTTTCTCTTCAAGTCGTATGTGTATATCAAGTGTTCCGTTAAGGAACCGGGAACCGGCACATCCGGTACCATATTTATCAATTGCAGCTTTTGCTGCTTCTTTCACTTTAGGGTGGTTGGTCAAACCAAGATAACTGTTCGATCCGAACATCAGAACCTTATTCCCATTTATTGTGACCACGGTATCCTGGTCAGATTCAATTTCCCTGAAATAGGGATAGATGCCGGCCTGCATTACCTTCTGAGGTGCATCATAACCTTTAAGTCGCTCTTTTAATATTCCCACAATATGATTTCAAGGTTGTTAATAATGGTGCCAAATTTATAAAAAAAAGAATTAAATATATAATTGTTACAAATAACGCTCACTTTATTCCAATAATTAGGTACATATACCTATAATGAAATTGGGAGTCCGGACACGTGTTACAGGCAATATATTAGTCAATGGATCAGATGTTTATGTTAGTTTAATATATTAAGAGTCACACAGATTTCAGGTCAAATTTATTTTTATGATAATATTTGCATTGATTTTCTTGGAAAGTATTGATTTCAAATTTACTTTTATGCCCGAAATCAAATTAGCTATTTCAATGGACGACGACCCGGCGAATTTATTAATCTTACCACTGATATAGAAGGATAGCCGGCACAACTGGTCATCTCCTTCAGATCAGAAATTTTAAGGAGGTGACAATGACATCACTTACAACATTTTATCTAAGCAGTATTATCGGCAAGGAAGCTTATGGCGCCGATGGAGATGCAATAGGGATTATTAAGGATCTGTTGCTTAATGCCACACTTTCAGCACAGAATGATCCAAACCAGCAACTGGTAACCGGAATTAAGCTGAAGATAAATAAGGAAACCAGATTTTACTCATTTAATACCTTCAGAGTAGTTAAGGCAAGGGAATTGCTTAATGTAACATGTTCCGGATTGACAGAACTTAGTAATGATGAGGTTGATAACGGACAGTTGCTTGTTGAAACAATCCTTGACAAACAGATTGTCGATCTTAACGGTCGGAAGCTTGTGAGGGTGAATGATGTAAGGCTTGCAACTCTTCCTGCAGGCACCTATGCTGTAGCTGTAGATATTGGTATTGAGGGCCTTCTAAGGCGGATCGGAATTGCAGCACCTATAAAAAGGTTTCTTTCATTGTTCAAAATTAATATTCCTGCAAAATTTATTCTTTGGGATGATGTACAGGCTATTGATCATTCAAACCTGAATATTGTGCTTTCTAAAAGCTATGCCAAGCTTCATACACTTCACCCTTCTGATATTGCTGATATTCTTGAGGATCTTGGTAAGAAATCAAGCATGAATGTATTCTCTGCTCTTGATGAGGAAAAAGCTGCTGATGTTCTTGAAGAGCTTGAAACTCAGACCCAGATTCATATTATCGAAAACCTTCCTGTGGGTAAGGCTGCAGATGTGCTTGAAAAAATGCCGGCTGATGAAGCAGCAGATATTATAGATGAACTGGAGGATGACAAGGCGGAAATTCTGCTCAAGGAGATGGATTCAGAATCTTCACAGGAGGTCAGGGAACTGCTTGAATATGATGATGATCGGGTTGGAAGTATTATGACTACTGATTATCTTTCTTTCAATCCAACTATGACAGTAGCAGAAGTGCTTGTTGAACTGAGAGCTAAGAAACCTCAGTCAGAAGAGCTTTATAATATGTTTGTTGTTCAGTCAGACGAGGAGTTAATTGGGTCCTTTAATTTACGCGATCTGGTTGTTTCAGAACCACATGTGAATATAAGTGAGATTATGAAATCTGAAGTTGTTTACCTCTTCGATGAACAGAAAGTTGGTGCAATTGCAAGGATAGTCTCAAAATACAATATGCTGGCAGTACCTGTTGTTGATCAGAATTACCAGTTACAGGGAATGGTAGTTATTGATGATGTTATTGAGGACCTTATCCGGAAAAGAAGAACAAATAAAAGATAACTGAAAAGGAATGCCACTTTCGAGGTTCAATTTAAAAAAAAGTCTTAGACAACTCTCAATCTTTTTTGCCATTCTCGGTCCTGGTATTATAACCGGAAGTGTCGATAATGATGCAGGCGGAATCACAACTTATTCTGTTGCAGCCGCTATCTACGGGTATGGTTTGATATGGACTCTGATACCTTCGTTTATTGTACTCCTTGTTATCCAGGAAATGAATGCACGCATGGGTATCGTCACAGGGAAGGGTCTTTCCGATCTCATTCGTGAAAATGCAGGGATGAAGATCACTTTTTTCATTTTTATAGGACTGTTATTATCCAACATCGGTAACACCACTACAGAATTTGCCGGTGTGGCAGGGAGTATGGAGATATTTGGAGTTAACAAATATATCTCGGTACCGGTTGCCTCTGTTCTTGTATGGTTCCTTGTTGTAAAAGGAACTTACCAGATAGCAGAACGTATATTTCTTGTGTTCAGCGCATCTTTACTGACATATGTGGTGTCTGCACTAATGAGCAAGCCTCAATGGGGCGAAATCGGATCTGCAATCATTAACCCACAGTTAGAGATGAATACACAGAGCCTCACAATGATAATAGCACTGGTTGGTACAACTATCGCTCCGTGGATGCAGTTTTACATGCAATCTTCCGTTATTGAGAAAGGGCTGAAAATGAAGAATTACAGATATACACTTATCGATATTGCAGTTGGATGTGTTGTTACAATAGTTGTTGCCTTTTTTATTATGGTGGCCTGTGGTTCAACTTTATACCCTAACGGCATTCAGATCAATGAAGCCAAAGATGCTGCTTCAGCTCTTGAGCCTCTTGCAGGCAGACTTGCATCGCATGTTTTTGCATTTGGACTGTTTGTGGCATCTGTTTTTTCTGCTACTATTTTACCGCTTGCAACAGCTTTTTATGTCTCCGAGGCTTTCGGATTTGAAGCAGGGATTGATAAAAAATGGGATGAGGCAAAAGAGTTTTACAGCCTTTATACCGGTATTCTCGTAATTTCAGCACTGATCATTTTAATACCCGGGGCTCCTCTTATCCGGATTTCTATCTGGTCCCAGGTTTTAAACGGAATCCTTTTACCTGTGGTTCTTGTAAGCATGATTTTGCTTATAAACAATAAAAAGATTATGGGGGAATATGTTAATAAACCTCATCAGAATATTATAGGCTGGGGGGCTGTTGTAATTCTTACCGGCCTTTCACTTCTGCTTCTTATACTGCCTTTAATCAGTCGCTTGTAATTTATTGACGCTGTACCGAAAATCTAAAATTGTAGTTTTGCTTTCGCTCCCGCTAAGGCGGGACAAGTTATGTTGCTCTGGGGCTTTTGAACAGTCATTTATTAACAAATCGTGATCCTCATTTAATAATATTCTGATTTTTAATAATAGATTTGTATGAATGTAATTTAGTACGAACTTTTTATTCCTGATTCTATGAAATATCATTTCTTTAACAAAATCAGATTCCTTGCAATTATTATCCTGTTTTTTTCAATTCATACCCTGCATGCCCAGAAAAAAGGTGAAGGTAGTTTGCTGGGACCCGCTGAACTTTACAAATCAAAAAAAACTGCTTTGGAATATCTGGGCGATAGTCTCATTGTGAAGAAATACGGTACTATCTCAGATGCAATATGGAATTATGCTGAGCTTGGAATGCAGGAGTATAAATCATCTGCACTTCTTATAAAAACTCTGGAGGAAGAGGGCTTCAGTGTTGAAAAAGGTGTTGCTGGAATGCCGACCTGTTTTGTTGCCTCGTGGGGAAGCGGAAAACCGGTGATCGGTGTTCTCGGGGAGTATGACGCTCTTCCTATGATATCCCAGAAACCTTTGAATTTTGTACAGTCTCCTCTGGTTGAAGGAGCTCCCGGCCATGGTTGTGGTCATAATATGATGGGGACCGCCGGGATTGCTGCAGTTATTGCAGTTAAACGTAGTATGGAAAAGAATAAACTTCAGGGGACAATTAAGTTCTTCGGATCGCCCGCAGAAGAAACCGTTATCAGCAGGCCGTATATGGTCAGAGAAGGGGTTTTTAAAGATGTGGATGCCGTTATTGATAACCATACTTCTTCTGAGCTTTCAACAAGCTATGGGATAAATGGCAATGCCGTTATGTCGGTAGTTTTTTCATTTAAAGGCAAAACAGCCCATGCTGCCGGTGCACCATGGAGCGCCAGAAGCGCACTTGATGGTGTTGAATTAATGAATATAGCCTCAAATTATCTCCGTGAACATCTTTTCTATACTTACAGATTACATTATGTAATTACTGAGGGAGGAGAAGCACCGAACGTTGTACCGGACAGATCCTCAGTATGGTACTACATAAGAAATACAGATGAGAGACTTGAGGAAATGTATAAACGTGTTCTCGATTGTGCCAAAGGTGCTGCAATTGCTTCAGGTACTGTTCTGGATACGGTTACTGTGCTTACAGCTATTCATCAGCGGCATTCAAATAAGGGAATGGCTGAAACAATCCAGAGAAATATTGAATTGGTTGGTATGCCTGAGTGGACAGAGAAGGAACAAACCTATGCAAAAGCACTGCAAAAAGAACTTGCAGAGAAAGAAACCGGTTATCCTGTAAAAGTCACTCCATTGAAACAACCATCAGATATACAGGTTGGTGGTGGTTCCTCAGATGTCGGGGAGGTTACCCTCATTGCACCTACTGCCACACTTAATTTTCCGGGAGGAGTACCGGGATCAATAGGACATCACTGGTCGTCAGTAGCATCCAACTATGGGACAGCTGCCTGGAAAGGACTTAACTCAGGAGCAAAGGTAATGGCTGCCACGGCAATTGACCTTTTAACTAAACCTGAGTTACTGGAAGCAATAAAAACTGAATTTGCCGAATATTCAAAAACCCATCCATATAAATCATTCCTTCCCGAAGGGGCAAAGCCACCTCTCGATCTGAATAAAGAGCTCATGAATAAATATCGTGATGCAATGTTTAAATCAGAACAAGAGGTACAGTAAATAGTCGTAATTTAGTTTTGTTCCAAATAAAATATCATTTACTTTTATGTCACGAAATACATAAAAGATAACACGATGTCGCTTGCCCGTTTTGGTGTCAGTCTCGATAAAGATCTGCTTACAGCATTAGATGACTTTGTGATCGAAAACAATCTGCCAAACCGGTCACAGGCAATACGCCAC
The DNA here is from genome assembly GCA_963732435.1 of uncultured Bacteroidales bacterium. Classification (GTDB taxonomy): domain Bacteria; phylum Bacteroidota; class Bacteroidia; order Bacteroidales; family VadinHA17; genus LD21. Next base: position 225,406 of record CAVSZL010000001.1, read on the forward strand.
CTGGTTGAGAAAAATCTGGTGGAAAAAAAATGGCACTGCAATCAGATTGTTGCCGGGGCAGTTGTATTACTTTACGACCATCATAAAGGAGATGTTACAAATAAGGCAAATGATATTCAGCATGAATATCACGATGTTATACTTTCTTCCCAGCATTTCCATCTCAGTCATGAAAATTGCCTGGAGATTGTTGCTGTAAAAGGAACAGCTAACAGGTTAACGGAATTATCAAATAAGCTTATTGGTATTAAAGGTGTAATTCATGGTAAATTAGTAATGAGCAGGGCTGAATAGATATTTTTTTAACCTATATGTAGCACGAATTAATAAAAAAGTAACATTTCCAACGAGCCCTCAGGGCATAGCCTTCGACTTCCCCCTCTCACTTGGGAGAGGGCGGTCCCGATAGCTATCGGGAGAGGGGGAGAGGCCGGTAAATTTAAGATAACCAAATTCTTAGGTTGACGGCTATATACCATGATAGGTATTATTTTTGAAATATCAGTAACACGAAATATGAATTTAGTAACAATAAATCAAACAACATGAAAAGAACTCTTTTAATACCATCACTCTTGTTTATTTTTTCTGTTTTCCATGGTTTCTCACAGACCATTTTAAAAGATACCATTACTATAGGTGAGGTTACAATCACTGGTTCGAAAACACCCCAATCAGCCGGAAATGTTACTCAGAAGATTGATATAGTCGAGAGCCGTGAATTTAAAGGTTTAGTAACAGGTAATCGGAATGTTGCCGAGGCTATTATGTATAAACCAGGCTCTTCAGTCACAACTCTCTCGAGAAATGATGCAAACTGGGGTACTTACGGAGGTATTGGTCCAAAATACAGTACATATATGTTGCAAGGGTTACCGGTTGATGCATTTGTAGATCCAATGAGCCTGGACTTGTCAGCAATTGAGAGGATTGAAGTGCAGAGAGGCCCGGCTTCCGTTTTATATCCTAATTATCTCTCACAGGATTTTGCGGGGAACCAAAGTCCTCTGGCAGGTACTGTAAATCTTATATTAAAAGAGAAAATTGACAAGCCTCTGACCAGTTTTTCAACTTCATATGGTTCTTATAACACCTTAAACGGACAGTTGTATCATCAGGGAAGAGCTGAAAACCTGCATTACTATTTTGGTACATCGTATGAAAGTTCCGATTATACAAATTACGGGACAGATAATTCATGGCTGAATATGCAGAAGGATCCCCTATACAAAAAATCCAAGATTTACGGAGGAGCTACATTATTCCCAGCTGGGACAAACAAACAAAAAATCACTCTTTTTATAAACAAGACTTACCATTCAGGCGATGCAGGCCGTGTTTACAGAGGTTTTGATCATGATTACACGACAATTAATGCAGGTTACCATATTGATCTGACCCGAAACCTGAATCTACAGGCTAATATCGGACTGCGACAATATAACAGAACATGGCAGGAGAGCAATTTCGGGGTTATTGATACATTGAGATCAAACAATGGTGTTTCCCAGAATATCGTTCCTGCAGATATTGCATTAACTTTTAAGCATGGAAATGGAAGCCGGTTGATTCTAGGTGCTGATTATCAGGGGGCTGATTACTATACATGGTCAGATCCTCTTCAGGGTTACAGATCATTTGGCAATAAATCTTACGCCTTGCAGTCGGGGATATATGCACAGGAAGAATTCCATATATCTGATTTCATCTGGAGAGCAGGGCTTAGGTATAATTATATCGAGAACAATATAGAACTGGTGGATGGCGGTGCTCCTGGTGATGAATCAAAAGCATGGAGCAGTCTTATCTGGAGTATTGGAGTAAAATATAAAATCAACACCGCTATTTCATTTTTTGGAAATGCGGGAAATAGCTTTCTTACACCTGGTCTGAAATCCACAGGGGGTACAATAAGCCTTGCCGATAAAGGAGTCATTGGCCGTAACGGACAATTGCCAAATCCTGACCTTAAGCCGGAATCCGGTCTGGGAATCGATGCAGGTGCAGAAGTCAGTTTTCCTTTGAATCTGAGTTTATCCATCAGGGGATTTACTCTGGCTGTTAACGACGCCATCATTGACAATGTTGTAAGTCAGAATCCTTCGCAAACTCAGTCTGTTAATGCCGGTCAGACTACATCTGCAGGATTCGAAGCAGAGATTAAGCAGAATCTCTCTTCATCCATACAGTGGTTTGCAAACTATACATATATGAGATCGGAAGTTAAAGATGCGGGTACTGTTCCATTTGCTCCCTCAAATATAGGGAATGTCGGTATTAATATTGCTACACTTATGGGTACGAACATCAGCACATACATTAGTTACAATGGTGGCTTTTACGATAGTAGTGATGAAGCCAGCCGCAGTTACTTCGAACCTGGTGTGCTGTTAAATCTGAACATATCACAGGAATTAGCTGAAGGGGAAAGTTACCGGGTGGAATGTTTCGGACAGTTCTACAATCTGACCAATAATAAATATGAAATGCCATGGCAGTTCCAAAATACAGGTTTTTCTTTCATGGCAGGACTAAGAGCTTCATTCTAATATCTGTTAAATGAAAATTTACAGAATAGTTACTTATTTTCTGATATTCATAAGCTTTGCAATTTTAAACAGTTGCAGGCAAAAGACACAACAACCTGTCAGTCTTACGGATTATATTAAAGTTACTGATTTCAGAGGAAAGGAAATTATTCTGAAGAAGCCTGCAGAGAGGATTATTTGTCTTATTGAAAGCGCTTTATCGGGTATTTATATGTTAAATTCCGAAAACAGGATTGTCGGTGTTCCATCAGCGGTGTACGATGAGAGTGTTTCAAGTTACTATGCAGATATGGATGAAAGGATAAGATCCAGGACCATGCCTGTACCCGGCAACTGGGATTTCGTGAGTATAGAATCAGTTGTTGCACTGCAGCCCGACCTGGTAATTATCTGGGCTTCCCAGTCAGAAGCAATAGAATCTCTTGAAAATCACGGCATTCCTGTATATGCTGTATTTCTGAAAAGTTTCAGTGATGTTTACAAGGAGTTTCATGATCTCGGATTGCTTACAGGAAAAAGCCTGAGAGCCGATTCGCTTATAAATTATACGAGAAATGAGATTGATAAATTAAGCAATGAAATAAGAGAATCTGATCTTGAAAAAAAAGAGATATACTTTGTCTGGTCTCAGGGTTTGCTCGAGACTGCAGGAACTTCAAGTTCTGTAAATGAACTCATTGAACTTGCAGGGGCAGTAAACAGCTGTACTATCGATCAGGAACATGTTGTCATCAATAAGGAGAATCTGTTGGAATGGAATCCTGATGCAATAGTAATGTGGCACAATGAATTAACTGACCCGTTTGACATAATGAACCTTCCCGAGCTGAAATATATAAATGCTGTTAGGAATAAGCAGGTTTACGAATTACCATCTGTATTTATGTGCGATCTCTGGACCCTTAAATTTCCCTTTGCAGTCAAACTGCTGATAAAGTGGATCTATCCTGATGTTTTCGGGGATATGAATATGGATGAGGAACAAAAAGAAATGCTCCTGGAGTTATATGGTCAGAACGGGATAAAACTTACTGTATGAAAAGGCTGAATATAAAAATAATATTATGGGTGTTACCCATTCCTGTTATTCTGGCATCTTTACTAATTGGCCCTTCAGACTCAACCACCCCGGGAGCTATAATTAATATGTTGCTGAACGATGAAGGCAATAAACTTCTCCTTAAATCTATAATTCTGGATGTGCGTTTACCAAGGATTTTACTGACGTTCCTGGTAGGTGGTTCTCTTGCTGTATCGGGTTGCAGCATACAGGCAATATTCCGTAACCCTTTAACTGATTCATATATACTCGGGCTTTCCTCCGGTGCTGCTTTTGGCGCAGCTCTTGCATTGGCAGTCTCAATCATACCGGTTCAGCTTTCCGCTTTTGTTTTCGGTTTACTGGCTGTAGGAATAAGCTACTTCATGGCAATGAAAAACAAAAATGTAACAATAGTATCACTTATACTGGCAGGGATAATAGTTACAGGGATATTTACAGCATTACTAACCGTTGTCCAGTTTCTAAGCGATCCTTTCAGGCTGCAGTCGATAATACACTGGACGATGGGAAATCTTCATAATGCAAGCTGGGGAAAACTTAAATCCTCCATTGTGCCAATGACAACAGGTTTAATAATTATGTTCATTTTACGGTGGCGTTTGAATGTTCTGGCATTGGGAGATGATGAAGCAAAAACAGTTGGTGTAAATCCTGGAAAAGATAAACTGGTAATTCTTTTTGCTGCAACACTTGCCTCGTCATCAGCAGTTGCAGTAGCCGGTATTATCGGATTGTATGGACTGGTTGTGCCTCATATGGTACGTATGTTAACAGGTCCTGATAACAGACAACTGATCCCGTTTAACTTCTTATTCGGAGGTACATTCCTGTTGATAATAGACGATTTTTCACGTACTTTTTCTGGTTTTGAAATACCAATAGGTGTTTTTACCATGTTAATTGGTGCGCCTGTTTTTATTCTGTTAATGAAAAAAACAAATATCGGATGGAACAATTAAATAAAGCATTACGGATATCTGATCTGTCATTTGCTTATAATAACCGGGTGATTTTGGAAGATGTTAATTTTGACATCGAAGCAGGAAAACTTACATTCATTTTAGGGCAAAATGGAAGTGGAAAATCTACACTCCTGAAACTGTTATCAGGACTGCTTAAAGGCAATCAAGGATTAATTGAGATATCCGGAAGGGACATAAAAAAGCTTACCTTTCAGGAAAGATCCAGGCTGACAGGATTCCTTAATCAGCAGCATAAAGCAATCTTCCCATTTTCCGTAGAAGATGTTGTACTCACGGGGAGAGCAGGTTTTGTTAATTTCATTCCACATCAGGTTGATGTAACTGCTACACACTCAGCTTTAGAGAGGGCGGGAATAATGCATTTAAAAAACCGGATTTATACTGAACTGTCAGGCGGTGAACAACAAATGGTGATGATAGCCCGACTTCTGGCACAAAATCCTCAGATCTTATTGCTGGATGAACCGACCACTCATCTTGATTATACTAACCAGTCACATTTACTTAAGATGCTCAAACAACTTGTGGCGGAAGGATTAACAATTATTGCAGTGGTCCACGATCCTAATCTGGCCTTCATGTTCGGCGATGATTTCCTGTTTATGACCGAAAAAAAGGTTATTCGTTCAGGGGAGCAGACCAATCCATGGGATCCTGATTTTCTTGAAACAATATATAATCGAAATATCACTACTATACCCTATAAAGGACGGGCCCTCCTTGTTCCTTTGTAGGATTATTTATTAATAATTATCAGATTTTCAGATTTTCAAATTTTCAAATTAAGATATGCCATACCGACAGACAATAGCAGCAGCATACGATTGCGGAGCTGAGGAAGAATATAAACGTTTAACCGTGAATGCCCTCAGAGAGGCTGAATACTCCCTTATTACTGAATTGCTCGATGAATATATACCGCAAGGATCGGATGTGATAGATATTGGTTCGGGCCCGGGCAGATATGCCGAATATCTTATGTTGAAAGAATGCAGGGTTGGAGTTGTTGACCTTTCTGCAAACTCACTTAAGGCTTTCTCGGACCGGATGGAAAAGGTTTGTTGCAAAGGAAATATCCTGTTTAACAAAGTATCCTGTGCCACTCAATTAAACTGGATTGAAGAAAATTCAGCAGATGCAATTTTAATGATGGGACCTCTTTATCATTTAATTACAGAAGAACACAGGAATACTGCACTTGCCAATTGTCACCGCATATTAAAACCCGGAGGTTATCTTTTTACACTCTTTCTGAGCCCTTTTCCCATATTGAATCAATCTATTGACTGCAAAACAACAGTGTTGGCTGACAGAGATAAATTTATATTTTCAGATGAATGCAACATAACACACACTACATTTCAGGGTTTTCAGGTGCCGCAATTCAGATGTTGGCCGTGCAACGCGAAAGAGATTATGAAAAGCAATAATTTTGACATTATCCGTATCCGCAACATAGAAGGAGAGGCCTCTTTTTTCTCTGACAGGACGCTGAAAGAGTTTGACACTCCTGCCAAGAAGGCTGAATTGCTTAACAGTTTACGGATAACATCTGAAACGGGAACTGAATCGGGTATCACTCATCAATATATTATTGTTGGGAGAAAAAAATTATAAATTATTGTTTGAGCTCTCCACAGTTACTCCTCCTTTTGAAGGAGAGCCTGCCCCGCCCAAGCGGGGAGTACCCCGGAGCGAAGGCGTAGGGGGGAGGTGGTTGATTACTTTTATTATTAAATTTATACATTTTAGAGAGGATTTTTAATCAACCACCCCGGCCGCAACAAGTCTATTCAATACTTTGACGATCATTGTATTGCGGCCACCTTTCCTTCAAAAGCTAATCTTTAATCACATCTTTTTTATTAAGTACCTGCCGTGAGAAGGAGATCCCTCTCCCGCTGAAGCGGGATCGGGATGACAGGTTATTTTGCGGGACATTGGAGGAAGAAACGGCGATTCGCAAGTGCAATACTTCATGAATAAAATGTTGTTGCGAATCGCCGTTTCTTCCTCCTTATAATCAACTACATACCTGTCATCCCGAGCTAAAACCCAGAGCGAAGCGAAGGGTCAGCGAGGGATCTCCTTTCACTTTTAGCAATTGACTTAAATTGAGATGTGATGAAAGATTAGATTAAAAAGGATGGGAAATTTCGAATTTGAATTGACTATTCCTGATTGCCGATACTCATAATAAAGTATTTATATTTGTCTTTGGATTTGAAACCAATTATAAAAGGAAGGTTCATATGACGATAGGTTACTTTAATTCAAATACTTACCATACACCTGAGAAGGAACCGCTTTCTCTTAAAAGTAAAATGCTTTTGGACAGCAGGATCTATTTCACTCTGAAATATGCAGCGACAGTCTTCCGTACGCGGAAGGAGGCAATCAGGAAAGTCTATGATACCAAAGCATGGACTGATTCATCTTTTGAGATCTTCAGGTTTATTGAGGATACTGGTGGAAAATTTCATATAACCGGGATGGAGAATATAACCAAACCGGAAGGAGCTGTCCTGTTTATCAGCAATCATATGAGCACCCTTGAAACAATGATCTTCCCTTCAATAATTGCTCCCCAGAAAGAGCTAACATTTGTTGTAAAGGAAAGTCTTGTACGGCACCCTCTCTTCGGAGATGTAATGAGATCGAGAGATCCTATTGTTGTTGGTAGAACTGATCCGAGAAAAGATCTTGAAGCCGTAATGAACGGGGGAGCGGAGCGGTTATCAAAAGGCATCTCAATAGTAATATTTCCTCAGAGTACCAGAAGTCTTGAATTTAAACCGGAAGAGTTTAATTCACTGGGAGTTAAGCTTGCAAAAAAAGCAGGTGTGGAGGTTGTTCCTGTAGCTATAAAGACTGATTTCTGGGGGAGTGGAAAGTGGATAAAAGAACTTGGTCCGCTTGATCATAAAAAGCCAATTCACATAAAGTTTGGAGAACCTTTCAGAATTTCAGGAAATGGGAAGGAAGAGAATCAGAGAATAATTGATTTTATACAATCCAACCTTGAAGTATGGAATTCTGAGTTGAAATGACTTTTGCAGGTGGCAATTCTTTTGAGAGAAAACAGTCCTCATATTGCTTAGTTTTATTATTGAGGTGTAACCCACGTTTAAAAAAACATTCCATTTGGCAGGTAAATTTAATCAGTGGATACAATGTGCTGTTTTTTAATACGATACAAAAACAGAAGGGATGGAGAAAAATTTATTAAGTGTAAATTGTACATTTAATAAAATATTATATATTTGGAGTAAAGTATTTGTCTTTATTAAGATAGGATTCATTAATAACTGAAATTCAATTCCGGAGTAGAAAATTATCATTTAATTACTTTATCATAATTTAAATTATTAAAATAATCATTATGGGAACATTAGACTGGATCGTATTAGGACTCTTCTGCCTGGGGCTTGTAGCAATAATTATCTGGGTAGTAAGGCAAAAAGATGAGACTTCAACTGACTATTTTCTTGCCGGCAGGGATGCTACCTGGCTGGCAATCGGATCATCTATATTTGCCTCGAATATAGGGTCGGAACATCTCGTTGGCCTTGCCGGCGCAGGGGCATCAAGCGGAATGGCAATGGCTCACTGGGAAATGCACGGATGGCTGATACTAATTCTGGGCTGGTTTTTCGTACCTTTTTATGCGCGAAGTGGCGTTTTCACAATGCCCGAATTTCTTGAAAAGCGGTATAACAAGGGATCAAGAAGTGTTCTCTCAATAATCTCACTTGTCAGCTATGTTTTTACAAAAGTTGCTGTAACTGTTTATGCAGGTGGAATAGTTTTTAAACAGGTTTTTGGAATTGAATCAATGTTCGGGATTGATTTCTTCTGGATAAGTGCTGTCGGGCTGGTTGTACTTACAGGAATATATACAACTCTTGGAGGAATGAAAGCTATTTTATGGACATCAGTTTTGCAGACACCTATTCTTCTTGTTGGTTCACTTGCTGTACTCGTAATTGGTCTTATTAAACTGGGTGGCTGGTCGGAGATGATGGAAATATGCCGGGCTGTTCCTGTTAACGCGGATGGCGACACCATGACCAACCTGATGCGGTCGGCGAATGACCCTGAATATCCCTGGACAGGAGTGATTCTTGGTTCAGCGATTATAGGCTTCTGGTACTGGTGTACAGATCAGTTCATTGTTCAAAGAGTGCTCAGCGGACGTAACCAGCTGGAGGCACGCAGGGGTGCTATCCTCGGTGCTGCTTTCAAATTATCCCCGGTCTTTATTTTTCTTATCCCCGGTATGATAGCTTATTCTCTAAATGCAAAAGGTATGATCAATCTTACAAGTAATGATGCTGCTTTCTCAATACTGGTAAAAGAATTGCTTCCCCTTGGATTTAAAGGACTTGTTGTCGGAGGTATTCTTGCCGCACTTATGAGTTCACTTGCCTCATTATTTAACTCTTCCGCTACCCTTTTCACTGTCGATTTTTATCAGAAATTTAAACCACAGGCTCTGGAAAAAGAGCTTGTAAAAGTCGGAAGAATAGCCACAGTTGTAGTTGTTATTCTTGGAATATTATGGATACCTGTCATGAGGGGCCTTGGTAAGGTATTATATGCGTATCTTCAGGATGTACAGTCATTGCTGGCTCCAGGCATTGCTGCCGTGTTCCTGCTTGGGATCTCTTCAAGAAGAACAACTCCGATGGCCGGTTTAATAGGACTTATCTCAGGATTTGTTCTGGGAATGACACGTCTTGGGCTTAAGATATTCTCAGGTGGTATTTCTCCTGATGGTATTATATATAAGGTATTCCTTGCACCAAACTGGCTTCATTATGAAATAGCTCTCTTCTTCATTGTTATTGCAATTATGATAGTTACAAGCATGGTTACCCCAAAAGCTGACCAGCTGGCAATTAAGGGATTGTATTTCGGATCCGCAAGTGCTGAGGAGAAGGCAGTTACAAGAGCGAGCTACAATAACTGGGATTTATTATTCTCAGGGCTGATAATAGCTGTGATAATAGCATTTTATATCTATTTCTGGTAGTAACGGATCCTGAAAATATTCAAAAATTAGTAATAAATAACTATGGATAAATTAAAATCAAAAGAAGTCTGGTTTGTGACTGGTACTCAGCATCTCTATGGTGCTGATACTCTTAAACAGGTTGCTGCAGACTCACAAAAAATAGCTGCTGCCTTTGATAAAGAACAGGCGATTCCTGTTAAGGTGGTATTTAAGCCGATTCTGACAACGCCTGATTCAATCACTGTACTATGCACTGAAGCAAATAATTCAAAGAACTGTATAGGCCTGATAACATGGATGCACACCTTTTCTCCGGCCAAGATGTGGATACAGGGTTTATCGATACTTAATAAACCATTTCTTCACCTTCATACTCAGCTTAACAGGGATATTCCGTGGGATACTATTGATATGAATTTCATGAACCTGAACCAGTCTGCACATGGAGATCGTGAGTTCGGGTTTATCGGTGCCAGGATGAGATTGAACAGGAAAGTGGTTGTTGGCCATTATCAGGATCCGGATGTAATTCAGAGGGTATCAGTCTGGGTAAGGGCTTCATTGGCTTATAGCGATGCGCTTGAAATGAAAGTAGCCCGTTTTGGCGATAATATGCGCGATGTTGCTGTTACCGAAGGAAATAAGGTAAGCGCCCAGATAAAAATGGGCTATTCTGTTTATGGGTATGGAATTGGCGATCTGGTTAAAGTAGTAAACGAAGTATCTCCTGCTGCTGTTAAAAAACTTCTCGACGAGTACGGTTCAGAATATAAACTGACCAAAGCTGTGGCAACATCAGATACCTTGAAAGAGGCAGCAAGAATTGAACTTGGGATGGAGAAGTTCCTTAAAAACGGGAATTTTAAGGCATTTACCACTACTTTCGAGGATCTGCACGGTCTCAAGCAATTACCTGGTCTTGCTGTCCAGCGGCTGATGGCAAAAGGTTATGGTTTCGGAGCTGAAGGTGACTGGAAGACTGCTGCACTGGTCCGCTCAATGAAAGTGATGGCAACAGGTCTGAAAGGAGGGACCTCCTTTATGGAGGATTATACATATCACATGGATCCAAAAGGCATGAGAGTTCTTGGAGCACACATGCTTGAGGTCTGCCCTTCAATCGCTCAGGGAAAACCTACAGTGGAGATCCACCAGTTATCAATAGGTGGTAAGGCAGATCCTGCGCGGCTTGTATTTAAAACAACAACCGGAAGTGCAATTAATGTATCTGTTATTGATCTTGGTAACAGGTTCAGAATGATAGTAAACGAGGTGGATGTCGTAAAATGTCCCGACATGCCTAACCTTCCTGTAGCCAGTGTATTATGGACACCCAAACCTGATCTTAAGACAGGTGCGGCTGCGTGGATACTGGCAGGTGGTGCGCACCATACAGGATTCAGCTCTGCTATTAATTCTGAATATCTTGAGGATTTTGCAGGAATGATGGGAGTTGAATATGTGCTTATCGGTGATAATTGTAACCTGACTGAATTCAGTAAAGAACTCCGGTGGAATGAGATTTATTATCATATCTCAAACGGGATACACTGATTTTAGAAAACACTGATATTCTGATTAATAAAGCGAATTGACCTGAAATTATGAAGCTTTACTCCAAGCATTCCAGGCATCTGGTTGCTGTCGATTGTATAATATTTGGTTATGATATCATGAAGAAGGAGATAAAACTTCTACTAGTAAAGAGAAGTTTTAATCCTGCTAAAGGGAAATGGTCTCTGGAAGGAGGTTTTGTTGAAAATGATGAGAGCCTCGACGAGGCAGCTGCCAGGATCCTTCGCAGACTTACAGGTTTGGATCTCATATACCTTAAACAATCTTATGTTTATGGAGATGTTGAAAGGGATCCGGGAGCCAGAGTTATATCGGTGGCATATTTTGCTCTGATAACTATTATGGATATCGACAAGGAAGTTGTTGAAAAGAATGGAGCCCACTGGCGGTCAATTTCACGTCTGCCCGATCTTATATTTGACCATTCAGCAATGGTTAAAAAAGCGTTGAAAGATCTTCAGGATCAGATTAAAATCAAACCGGTGGGATTTGAATTGCTACCGGAAAAATTCACCCTGGTTCAGCTTCAGGAACTTTATGAAGCTATTTATCAGAAAAATATAGATAAAAGAAATTTCAGGAAGAAGATACTGTCGATGGATATCCTAGAGAAGCTTGAAGAAAAGGAAAAAACTACCTCAAAAAAGGGTGCTTTTTATTATAAGTTTAATAAGGAGAGGTATAAGAAGTTAAAGAAGGAAGGATTCTATTTCAATCTGGATATGAACTGACTATTTACCTCATCCCCTGCCCCTTATCCCAGGGGAGAAGGGGTGTTAAGGCCAAGGTTTCCAGTATGTTAAGTCCCTCTCCCCCAGGAGAGAGCCTGCCCCGACCGAAGAGTCGGGGGATTTAGGGAGAGGTGGATTTACCGGTACGTTTTGATGTGTACTGAGATTTGAATCATGAATACATGAATTAGCTAATATTTTAAGTTATGCTTGACGAATTAAAAGATAAAGTATTTAAAGCCAACCTCGACCTGGTAAGTAGCGGGTTAGTCATTCATACGTGGGGTAATGTGAGTATGAGGGATTTCAAAAGCGGGCTAATCGCAATTAAACCTTCGGGTGTGAGTTATGCATCGATGAAGGCTGATGACATGGTAATTCTTGATCCCGAAGGAAATGTAGTTGAGGGTAGCTTTAAACCATCGACTGATGCACCGACTCATCTTTTTCTGTACAAAACATGGTCTGAAGTAGGGGGAGTGGTACATACCCATTCCACGTTTGCAACATCATGGTCACAGGCAGGAAAAGCAATCCCGCCGTTCGGAACAACTCATGCTGACCATTATTATGGAGAAGTGCCATGCACCAGGTTGTTGACAAACAGTGAGATAGAAGGAGATTATGAAATAAATACAGGTAAAGTAATTGTAGAAACATTTAAGGGTATTTCTCCACTCTCTGTTCCTTCGGTGCTGGTGAACAGTCATGGGCCTTTTGCCTGGGGAACTGATGCAGATAATGCTGTTTACAATGCAGTTGCCCTCGAAGAGATTGCTAAAATGGCATATTATACTGTACTTCTAGGAAGAAATGAACCCGTTAACAGCTCTCTTCTTGATAAGCATTTTAACAGAAAACATGGCAGCAATGCCTATTATGGACAGGGTAATAAAATATGAGATTTGATATTTATGGTTTCTTAACTTTAATTGTCATGAAATATTCTATAATAACTTTTATAGTACTATCTGTGTTTCCGGGTCTTTCCAGATCACAGGAAGTACCGGACCATTTTAAACGCGTGGATCAGACAATATGGGTAGTCAGTGATATTGATAGCGTGATAACCAGGTGGAAAAGTTTGGGATTTAATCAGATACGATTAATTGGGAATGTCAATGCAAGGTCAGAATCAGGTCAGAATTTTACCATTAAGATGGCTGTAGCCAATCTGGGAGGCGCCAACATTAACTGGATTGAACCAGTTTCAGGAAATTCTGTATTTTCTCAGTTTTTGATTTCTAAAGGGAACGGAGCAATGAGCCTGGTGCATAAGTTAAATACATCTGAACAACTTCAAAATGAATTAAAGCGACTTACAGGTATAGGAGTTAAGGTACTTGATGATATTTCCATAACTACAAAAACTGGTAATCTGAATTACATTTTTATGGATACACAGGAGAGTGGAAAATATGTGTTGGGATATATCAACAATGAAACCTCAGTTGATTTTTATAGAGGATTATCTTCCGACAACCGTCACCAGATGAAATTAAATCAATATGCATTTGCAATAAATAAAGCAGAGGATATTTCAGCTTACTGGTCAAAAATCGGATTTCCTGTATTTCAGATTAATCATCCGGAACTATCCAATACAAAATATCAGGGTAAAGTGGTTGATCATAAATTGATACAAGGATGGCAGCGTCATGGTGAAATAGCTTATGAATGGTGTATTCCGGTTAAAGGTCCCATTGTGTATGCAGATCATATAAACCTTCATGGCGAAGGGATCCATCACCTGGCATTTTCAGTTGTTGATATGGACGCCGTTTTAAAGGATTATGAATCTATGGGTTATATTAATACTATGGGAGGCACCTGGGGAGAAAATGGTAAATCTGGTTCGGGAAGATATGAATATATCGGACTCGAAAATGCAGGAGGAATGACAATGGAATTATTATGGAGTTTTCGTTAACATATTTTATTTTATTTTCTCTGATAGGTAATCATAAAAAGTTAATAATTATTCTATTTAAAAGATGCAAATATGAAAACCAACATGCTTTGTTTAGTTGCCATACTTTTCTCCTTTTCCTCAACAACAAATAGCCAGCCTGAAAAGTTTGACAACATCCTCTACGGAGCAGCATACTATCATGAATATATGCCATCTGAACGACTCGAAGAGGATGTACGTTTGATGAAAGAAGCCGGCATTTCAGTTGTCCGTGTAGGTGAATCAAGTTGGAGTTTATTTGAACCCCGTGAAGGCGAATTTGAATTTGCATGGATGGACCGTATTATCGACAAAATGCATGAAGCTGGTATAAAGGTAATTCTTGGAACACCAACATACTCTATACCCGCCTGGTTATGGTACAAACACCCTGAGATCTTGCTGACCAATCAGGAGGGAGGAAAGGCGTATTACGGAATCCGCCAGAATATGAACATTACGAATCCGACTTTTTTGTTTTACTCTGAACGGATAATCAGGAAGATGATGGAGCACTACGCGAAGCACCCGGGTATAATAGGTTATCAGGTTGATAATGAAACCAGGTCGCGAAATGTATATAATCATGATTTTCAGGTAGGTTTCGTCAATTACCTTAAAAAGAAATTTGATACCCCGCAAAACCTGAATAAAATATGGGGATTGAATTACTGGGGGATGACAATAGATAGCTGGGAAGAACTGGCACCAAGAAATGGCATAACCAATACAGGTTATAAGCTTGAGTGGGCACGATACAACCGGCAGGCAGTAGCTGATTTTTTGAAATGGCAGTCATCGATTGTAGCAGGGTACAAGCGTGATGATCAATTTATTATACACTGTTTTATGCCTCCGGTTCAGGAAATAGATCAACATGAAAGTGCCAGGCTGATGGACATGATGGCAGTAAATGTGTACCATGGTCAGCAGGATGACCTGACAGGAAATGAAATTGCTTTTGCAGGTGATTATTTCTACTCAATAAAACACAAAAACTACCTGATTACAGAGACCAATGCACAGACAATCGGATGGAATTCAAGCGTACAACAACCACCATATCCGGGGCAGCTGCGGCAGAATGTCTATGCGCATCTGGGATCAGGTGCCAATATGGTGGAATACTGGCACTGGCATTCCATCCACTACGGACAGGAAACTTACTGGAAAGGAGTCCTTTCCCACGACCTTCAGCCAAACAGAGCTTATGCCGAAGTATCCAAAACAGCACATGAGCTTCAAAGGTTTGGAAAAAAACTGGTAAATCTCAGGAAAGATAATAAGGTGGCAATTCTCTTCAGTCACGATTCGAATTATGGTCTGAACTTTATGCCATTTGATCTTACCGGGAACTCCCGGGAAAGTTCTTCGGGTGATGTTTACAGGAATCAGCTTGTTGCCCAATTCCATAAAGTATTATACCAGAACAATGTTGGTGTGGATTTTATTTTTCCCGAAAATCCGGAATTTGAAAAATACAATCTGGTGATCATTCCTTCACTTTATATAGCCAGTGATGAATTGCTTCAAAAAATTAATAATTACGTAAAAAACGGAGGACATGTAATTATGCAGTTCAAAAGTGGATTTAGCGATGAAAATTCTATGATTCGCCCCGTACTGGCTCCTGGTCCGCTTCGTGAATCTTGTGGTTTTTATTATCAGGAATTTACCAATTTTAAAGAATTGGCCTTAAGGGACGATCCTTTTAAAGTTGGAAAGGAGCATAACAAAGTACAAACATGGGCAGAGTACATTATCCTTGAAACGGCCAAACCACTTGCATGGTATGATCACAAATATTTTCAGAAATACCCTGCAATTACAATTAATAATTCAGGAAAGGGAACATTGCTGTACGAAGGTACAATGGTTTCAGATGAGATACAGAATGAAATAATTAAACAAGCAATAGAACGTGCCGGTTTGAGAACCCCTGACCAGTTAGTTCATTGGCCTTTAATTACAAAATCAGGGACTAATGATGAAGGTAAAACAATCCGTTATTATTACAACTATTCATCAGGACCAGTTAAATTTGTTTATCCTTATAAGGGAGGAATAGAATTGACATCGGCTAGAAAAGTTACCGGTAAAGAGACATTAACTGTTGCGCCGTGGGATTTGCTGATTATCGAAGAATAGGATGTATATTAGTAATCGTTATTGGATTTTTAATTAGAATAAAGTAACTTGAGGGATATATGGAAACAAAATTTGTAATAGGAATAGACTATGGAACTGATTCAGTAAGATCAGTTGTTACAAACGCGGGTAATGGTGAAATAGTCGGAACATCAGTATTTGAATACCCAAGATGGAAAAAGGGACTATTTTGCAATCCTTCGATCAACCAGTTCAGACAGCATCCTCTTGATTATATTGAAGGACTTGAGCAATCAGTAAAAGGTGCTCTGAAGGGATTATCCACTGAAATAATAAGTAATATTGCCGGAATCTCAGTAGATACGACAGGGTCAACACCAGTAGCTGTTGATAAAGAGGGTATTCCGCTCTCTTTGAAACCAGAATTTGAAAGCGATCCTGATGCAATGTTTGTATTATGGAAAGACCATACTGCTGTTAAGGAAGCTGCTGAGATAAATGAAATAGCAAGATCATGGGGAGGAACTGACTTTACAAAATTTGAGGGAGGAATATATTCATCCGAGTGGTTCTGGGCTAAAATACTTCACGTTTTACGCAATAGTGAAAAGGTAAGAAAAAATGCATGGTCTTGGGTTGAACACTGCGACTGGATACCTGCCCTTCTGGTTGGTAATACTGATCCCATTCAAATGAAAAGAAGCCGTTGTGCCTCCGGACATAAAGCAATGTGGCACGATGAGTTCGGTGGTTTACCTGATGAAAAATTTCTTAAAAAGCTAGATCCTGTTTTGTCAGGTCTCAGGGAAAGGCTATATACAAAGACATATACAGTTGATGTTGAAGTGGGTAACCTTTCAGGAGAATGGGCAAAAAAGCTGGGTCTTTCAACAAATGTTAAAATTGGTGTTGGTGCTTTTGATGCTCATCTTGGAGCTGTTGGTGGAGAAATTAAGCCATATCAGCTTGTAAAGGTAATGGGGACATCAACTTGCGATATGATTGTTGCCCCGATAAATGAAGTAGGTGACAAGCTGGTAGCAGGTATTTGCGGCCAGGTCGACGGGTCAATTGTTCCCGGAATGCTTGGCCTGGAAGCCGGCCAGTCAGCTTTCGGAGATATTTATGCCTGGTTCAGTAAATTGCTGATGTGGCCAGTAACTGACATCATTTCTGAAATGACATGGCTTGATGAGAAGACAAAGAAGAGGATAATGGAAGAGACTGCAGATAAGATAATTGCAGAATTAAGTAAACAGGCTGAATCACTGCCGGTTGAGGAAACAGCTATTATAGCACTCGACTGGATGAATGGCAGACGTACACCTGATGCTAACCAGGAGCTTAAAGGGGCCATAACAGGTATCTCATTAGGATCAGATGCTCCGAGAATTTTTAAGGCACTGGTGGAAGCCACTGCTTTTGGTTCGAAAATGATAAATGATCGTTTTATCTCGGAAGGAATTCGTATTGACGGAGTTATTGCAATCGGAGGTGTTGCTAAGAAGAATCCCTATGTAATGCAGATAGTTGCCGATATTCTAAATATGCCAATTAAGGTTATCAGTTCTGATCAGACTTGTGCTCTTGGATCTGCTATGGCAGCAGCAGTTGTTGCAGGTGTTTACAAAGATATCCCGTCTGCCCAGATAGCAATGGGTGGAGGATTTGAAAAGGAGTATCATCCCGATGCTTCCAGAGCAAAGAAATACGAAGTGCTATTTAAAAAATATAAAGATCTTGGTGATTTTATAGAAAACAGACTATAAAAACCTGGCTTAAATTATTGTAATTCTACTATATTACAGATGATGCATTAACCTGAAAAACGTGTTTTTATATTATTGATAATAAACAAAATTTAAGTGTTCATTGATTTTCTGATTTGAATTAATGTATTAACCCCGAAGGGGTTTTATTTGAATAACCGTGGGTGTAACCCACGGTAAATACAGAAAAACCTCTGGTAACCCCGGAGAGCCTGCCCCGCTCTGCGGGGGGTTGAATAGTGAACTTATTACACCACTCTGATATTCAGCCCCTCCAGAGCTGTGTCATTCAGTTTATTGTTGACCGTGGGTTTACACCCACGGTTATTCAGATTGTGCCACTTCGCGGCACTATATTTATTTAATTCAAACGCTTCAGTAGTACTAACATATAATTAAAGTTTATTAATTTTAACAATATTCATTATGCGGAACTTAACTATTCTTTTATTACTATTCTTTCTGATTCCCGATGCAGAAGCTCAGAAAGGGAATCTGGTTACCGGTAATCAACTGGTAGTCATCGCCAATAATCCGGGGGTGGTTATAAGCAAAGATATCTATGGCCATTTTGCAGAACACCTTGGAGCGTGCATCTATGGTGGAATCTGGGTGGGCAAGGATTCAAAGATCCCTAATACTGATGGGATAAGGAACGATGTTCTGGTTGCTTTGCGTGATATTAAGGTGCCGAATCTCCGGTGGCCGGGGGGATGCTTTGCAGATACCTATCACTGGATGGATGGTATCGGACCTCAGAATAAGAGAGCATCAATTGTAAATACTCACTGGGGTGGCGTGACTGAGGATAACTCATTCGGAACCCATGAATATATGAAATTGATTGAGCTACTCGGTTGTGACGCCTATATAAATGGTAACGTTGGTTCTGGTACTGTAAGAGAAATGTCAGAATGGGTTGAATACCTGACATCCGATGCGGTAAGTCCCATGACCAACCTCAGGAAGCAGAACGGCAGGGAGGATCCGTGGAAAGTGAAATTCTGGGCAATAGGTAATGAAAACTGGGGTTGTGGCGGGAACATGACAGCACAATTTTATACAGATGTGATGAGGCAGTATTCAACCTATCTTGGTAATTATTCCGGCAACAGGCTTTATAAAGTGGCTTGCGGGCCTACTGCTAATATTCTTGGTGCCGGAGCATTTGGACCTGGTGATTATAATTCCGCCTGGACAGAAACTCTTATGAAAGATCCTGAATCCCGCAGCAGGTTCCAGGGATTATCTCTTCACTATTATACTTTCCCCGGGGGAATGCGTAATAAAACATCGGCTACCAATTTTGATGAAGCTACATGGTTTGAGACATTCCAGCTGAACTATGAGATGGACAAAATATTAAAAAAGCACAGTGCAATTATGGATCGGTACGATCCCGATAAAACCAAAGGTATTGTGGTTGATGAATGGGGTAACTGGTTCCTTGTTGAACCAGGAACAAATCCCGGATTCCTGTATCAGCAAAATACCTTGCGGGATGCAATAACTGCAGCTATACATCTTAATATATTCAATACCCATGCCGAAAGAGTTACTGTTGCGAATCTGGCACAGACTGTGAATGTTCTTCAATCAGTAATTCTTACAAAGGATGATAAAATGGTTCTCACTCCTACATATCATGTTTTCAGAATGTTCAGGGTGCATCAGGAGGCCAGGCTTCTTAACATTGATCTCAGAAGTGAAGATTATGCCAATGGAGATAAAAAGATTCCTGCAATCTCTGCTTCAGCATCTGTTGACAAAGAAGGGAAAGTACATATTTCCATTGCAAATCTGAATCCTAATAAAGCTGTCACAGTAACTTGTCCTGTTATAGGTGAAAACTATTTAAAAGTATCAGGGGAGGTACTTACAGCAGCTGCAATGAATTCATTTAACAGTTTCGAGACTCCTGATATTGTAAAACCGGCTACATTTAACGGATTCTCACTGAAAGATGGAATACTGACTGTTACAATGCCATCAAAATCGGTGGTTGTTCTGGAACTGACAAAATAGCCTCTCCCCAAACCCCCCGCTTGAAGGCGGGGCAGGCTCTCCCCCGAAGTGGGAGGGGCTTTAATTCAGGATCATCCTGAATGATCTTCCCCCTCTCACTCGGGAGAGGGGGTCCCGATAGCTATCGGGAGAGGGGGAGAGGGACTTAAAAACTGAAGAAATCAGGTTTAGTAAAAGTCGAAGTGCATTAATATTAGAAACAAATGTTATCTGAAAAAGATGAATAATATCTTGTTAATTAGCATGTTGTGGATTGTAATTATTTCAGGATGCACAACTGATACATCCTCAAGAGAAGACTATCCTATTACTCCGGTACCTTTCACCTCAGTTAAGCTTACTGATAATTTCTGGGCACCAAGGATAAAGAAGAATGCAGAGGTTACCATACCTGTTGCTTTCGGTTATTGCGAGTCAACCGGAAGAGTCAAAAACCTGAAAATCGCCGGCGGACTTGATACCGGCAGGTTTCAGACTATCTTTCCATTTGATGATTCAGATATTTTCAAGATAATTGAGGGTGCAAGTTATTCACTCCAGACCTATCCTGATCCGGAGCTGGATGCCTATATGGACTCTCTTATTGTGATTATCGGACTTGCCCAGGAAGAGGACGGATATCTCTATTCAAACCGTACTATTGCAGAGATGCATGGAGGCGAAGGATTGCATAAATGGGCTAGTCCAAACAGATGGGAACTCGATTCCGTCGGGAGTCACGAACTTTATAATCTCGGACATCTGTATGAAGCTGCTGTCGCGCATTTTCAGGCTACAGGCAAGAGAACATTGCTTGATATAGCTTTAAAATCGGCTGATCTGGTAATCAAAGATTTTGGATATGACCGGATAAAAGTGTATCCGGGTCACCAGGTTATTGAGATGGGACTGGTTAAGCTATATCGAGCTACGGGTGAAAAAAAATACCTCGACCTGGCCCGTTTCTTTCTCGATATCCGTGGTCCAAACGGACAACCATATAATCAGGCAGACAAGAGGGTTGTTGACCAGACTGAAGCTGTGGGCCACTCGGTCAGGGCAACATATATGTATTCGGGGATGGCAGATATCGCTGCAATTCAGAAAGATGAGGCATATCTGAATGCAATAACCAGGATATGGGAGGATCTGGTATACAGAAAAATGTATCTTACCGGAGGGATAGGGGCAACCGGAGGAAATGAAGGATTTGCCGATCCTTATTTCTTGCCAAATATGACAGCATATTGCGAAACATGTGCTTCAATAGGAGATATCTTTTTTAATCACAGACTCTTCCTCCTGCACGGACAGTCGAAATATATTGATATTCTTGAAAAAACACTTTATAATGCAATGTTGTCAGGCGTATCATTATCGGCTGACAGGTTTTTCTATCCCAATCCCCTTGAATCGTATGGGCAGCATGAGCGAAGTGCCTGGTTTGGCTGTGCCTGTTGTCCGTCAAATATCGCCAGGTTTGTTCCTGACATACCGGGATATATTTATGCTTTTACTGAGAATGAACTATTTGTTAACCTCTTCGTATCAAATGATGCCGAAATTGCAATGGGCAAAGGAAAAGTAACCATTTCACAAAGGGCGGATTTTCCATGGGACGGAAAAGTTGAAATATCAGTGATACCTGATAAAAATAAAAAGTTTGATATGAAGATAAGGATCCCGGGCTGGGTTACAAATGAAGCAATCCCCGGGGATCTGTACACGTTTACTGACCAGGCAACTGAGCCGGTAAGAATTTCAGTTAACGGGGAGGATATTAAAGATTTTGCTGTTGTAAACGGGTATGCTGTAATATCAAGGAAATGGAAGGCAGACGATAAAGTTGTGGCTGATTTTCCTATGCCTGTACGCAAAGTGGTTGCAGACGAAAGGATAAAGGATAATATCTCAAGAGTAGCTTATCAGAGAGGCCCTGTTTTATATTGTGCTGAATGGCCTGATAACAATAGTGGTAATGTTCTGGCTCTGGTTATTAAAAAGGATGAGCCATTCTCGAGTGAATTCCTGCCTGACCTTCTCGGGGGAACCCGGGTTTTAAAAACATCCGGTTATCAGACAAGACGAACACTAGATGGTAATATTGAGATGTTACCCGAAGAACCTGTTACATTAATTCCCTATGCCTTATGGAACAATCGTGGTGCCGGGGAGATGAGGGTCTGGATCCCGTCTGTAATAGAGGTTGCCCGTCCCTTGCCTGCTCCTACTATTGCCTTCAAGAGTAAGATCAGGGCAAGTAAAATGAACAGTGACCTTTCAGCATTAAATGATCAGGTTGAACCAGTGAATTCTGACGACCACTCGGTCCGGAATTTTAACTGGGGAGATTCCAGAAACAGATGGGAATGGATAGAATATGATTTTGAGAAACCTGTAACTATTTCAAAAACAAAAGTGTACTGGCTGGATAATGGTCATGAGGGCAATTTCAGAATACCTGACGAATGGGAGTTTTTATACCTTGATGAGAATATCTGGAAATCAGTAGCCATAAGATCAGGAAAAAAAGTGATAAAAGATGACTGGAATTCAATTGCATTTAAACCTGTAAAGACATCTTCAGTAAAGATTAAAGTAAAATTAAACAGAGATTATTCCGGTGGTCTTTACGAATGGATAATTGAATAATTTTCAAACATTTCACAATCTTCGCACTCATCAGTGAATTATTTATATTTTTACAGAATAAACTGTTTTAAAATGAAAAGAAATAATCTATTAACACTAATTCTGGTTGCATTTTTTTTCACAGGATGCAGTCAATCATCAAAAAAAAATAATGATATGGTTAGAAAAGATGTTTTCGGCACACACATGGGCAAAGAGGTTTACCTTTTAACCCTTACAAATAAGGCTGGCAACGTGATAAGGCTTACAAATTTCGGAGCCAGAATAACATGGATTGAAGTTCCGGATAAAGAAGGCAAAAAGGCTAATATTACTTTCGGATTTGACACATTTGAAGCAACACTTAACGGAGATCCATATTTCGGAGCCGTGGTTGGAAGATATGCTAACAGGATTGCAAAAGGCAGTTTTTCATTGGATGGCGTAACATATTCACTTGCAATAAACAACCCCCCTAACTCACTTCATGGTGGACCATCGGGGTGGCATAGTACCGTATGGGAAACTCTGGTTGATGAAAAAGCAGCAGAACCCACCGTTGTTTTTACTTTGAAAAGTCCTGATATGGAGGAAGGCTATCCGGGTAACATGGATATTAAAGTTGTCTACAAATGGACTGATAAGAATGAAATAGTAATTGACTATACATGCACCACCGATAAGAAAACTGTTATTAATATTACAAACCATGCCTATTTTAATCTGAAGGGTGCAGGAAATGGTGATATTCTCGACCATATACTTACTATTAAATCATCTGCGATCACTCCTGTCGATTCAACACTTATACCAACCGGTGAATTGCGTCCTGTAGCAGGTACTCCTTTTGATTTCACATCACCTCATACAGTTGGTGAGAGGATAAATGAAAACTATGATCAGCTTATCTTCGGAGGGGGATATGATCATAATTATGTACTTGATAATAAGGAAGAGGTTGATGCTACAGTTTACGAACCAGTTTCCGGAAGATTGATGGAAGTCATTACAGATCAGCCCGGGGTGCAGTTTTATTGTGGTAATTTTCTGGATGGTACATTTATTGGTCATGGTGGGAAACCATATACTTACAGATCCGGGTTATGCCTTGAAACGCAGCACTTCCCCGATTCTCCCAACCAGCCGGCGTTCCCGTCTGTTGTTCTGAATCCGGGTGAGACCTTTAAATCAACCACTGTCTACAGGTTTTCTGTCAGGTAAAAACTATAACAGATAATATAACCGGAACTGATTGAATGATTTTCGATCATTTCCGGTTTTTTATTCTCCGAAGTTCAATGAGTTTTTATTTTATATACGTTTATTTTATACTTAATGTTTGCTATCTTGCTTTAATTATTAAATGAATTTGGAGTATAATTTGCTTAAAAATCTTTTTTATGCATTTTCTCCTGCAGCAAGTTTTTCTCTGCGTTTGCAAACCCAGTTACAGGGTGATCTGCCGAATACAATTATTAAAATCTCATCGCTCGGGGCCATTTATGACAAACCGGACCCAAAGCTTAAGACATACGTTAATCAAATGATTACTGCATATGGACTTGAGCAGATGATTTACGGAGGAGGCTTTGATGAGAATGCAACACCTGAAAGTTACCGTGCAACCATTGAGTACACACGAAGTTTTATTGCAAAATTTTCCGAAACCGACCAGGCAAATGTTCTTGGAGGTAATGCTTCAAGATTGCTTTGCAGGGCATGGTGAGTGCAATTCAGATAGCAATTGCATATTGGGATAAGAGAATTATTTCCCGATATAAGTCTATTGTGACATTAAGGATATGGATTTGCTTCAAATGATTATAGTGAGGCAATTTGTATAATATTCTCTGATCAGAGAAGTGGCAGACTAAATTTTTGACAAATTTCTTTAACATTTTTAAATTTTTCCTGAAAATTTTATTGTAGGAATGAAAAATTATTAACTTGCCGGGAATATTGTTTGAAAAAGGAATGTCATCTGCTAAAAATATTTTTTATGCACGATCATTCAATAAAAGAGGAGCCAATTCTTGTTCGAAATCTTTCCAAAGGTAATCTGCTTGCATTCAATACATTGTATCATTACTACAGCAGACATCTCTATCGTTTTGCATTTGCATATCTTAAATCTGAAGAAGAGGCTGAAGAGTTGGTACAGGAGGTATTTACAATTATCTGGGAGAAGAGGGCAACCCTGAAAGAAGAACTCTCATTTAAATCTTTTATATTCACAATTGCCTTTAATATTATCAGGAAACATTTCAGAAAAAGGGTAAGCTTATTAAACTATCTGAAATCAGGTTTAAACTCTGATCTCGATATTCAAACTTCACAAAAAATTACGCATGATTCGCTTTTCCAGTTTATTTCCAGACTGGTAAATCTTTTACCTCAGAGACGTAGGGAAATATTTATAAAAAGCAGATTTGAAGGACTCACTATTAAAGAGATATCAGAAGATTTAGATATCAGCCATAAAACGGTAGAAAATCAATTAACAGATGCTCTCAAGTTTATCAGAGCAAACATCAGGAGCGAATACATCCCCTTCATATTATTCGTAATTATATTTTCCACGTAATCAGTTAATTATAATTTTTTTTGTTTTTTCTACTTTTCCGATAGGTGTAACTTTGGAGAAAAGGATATTATGTGTGTTTTCAGATCTTAAAGAATGCTTAAAAAACAGAAAAATAGAACTTTTATATGTCAGTAAAAGGATTTGATAAGAAAAAAATAGATAATTATTTCAGAGGGAAGTATTCTGATGAAGATGAATCATATTTATATGATGTTATTTGTGATAACAATCATGAAAATAATTTAAAGCACCTTCTTTCAAGTCAATTTGAAGAATTATTATCCACTGATGATAATGAAAAGAAGAACCTGGATCACATTTTATACAAAGTGCATTATGAGTTGAATATGAAACGTGCGGGGGGAAGGGGATTAATATATGATAATATTATTAAATGGACTCAACGTATCGCTGTAATTTTATTACTTCCTGTTATAATACTTTTTGCTATACAGACTAACAGGGTAATCACTATAAAAAAAGTTGCGAACCTGAATAATGAGACCTGGATTGAGATAAAAGCTCCGGCGTGGACACGTGCCAGTTTTAGTTTACCTGATGGCACCACGGGGTGGCTTAACAGCAATTCAAGTATAAAATATAATGGTTCTTTTAGTAGTGACAGGCAGGTAACACTCTACGGAGAAGCTCTTTTCGATGTTCATAAAGATATAAAGAGACCATTTATAGTTAATACAAGTGAAGTAATTCTGAAGGTCCTGGGAACAAGGTTCAATATAGCCTCGTATGAAAATGAGAGGCAAGTTGAAGTTGTACTTGAGGAAGGTAAGCTGGTATTTACTGATAAGGATTTTGACAGAGAATATATAATGAAACCAAATGACCTGGTCATTTACGATAAAGCGCTTAAGATTTTTTCAACTGAAGAGGTACAACCTGCCAAGTATTTGTCATGGACAGAAGGAAAACTGGTTTTCAGGAATGACCCCCTTGATGTTATTGTCCGCAGGATGGAAAGATGGTATAATATTGATGTTGAAGTCAATGTCAGGTTGGAAGAGGATCTGCGACTCCGGGCCACTTTTATCGATGATAATCTTGAGGAGGTTCTTGAACTCCTGAAACGCAGTTTGCCTATAGATTTTAAAATAGTGAACGGAGATATGCGGCCTGATGAAATCCACAATAAAAAGAAAGTTATATTATTACCAAGAACTAATGATTATTAATATATATTTAACAAAATGCCTATGAAATAATCTTTTTTATAGCAAAAACAGGAAGACGATGGAAGCGCCTCCCTGTTATAATTGCTAAGTTACTTTCTTAAAATAACCTAACTAAAAACTATTCAAAGTTATGAAAAAAAATTTTGATTCATGGGTGTATGCACACCCTACCCTAAAAAAACTAATCATGCAATTGAAAATCGTGTTTTTTATTACTGTAATTAGTGTTTCAAATGTCTTTGCTGCTTCTGTCTATTCTCAGGTGGCTAAGGTGTCACTGGATATGGAGAACAAAACACTTGAACAGGTTATGGATGAAATCGAACAACAGAGTGAGTTTTATTTCATTTTTAATCAGAAACAGATAGATGTCAGCAGAGTTGTTGATATTAAAGTCGACAATAAGTTGATTTCTGATATTCTTCCTGAATTATTCAAGGGTACAGATGTCCATTATGCTGTTCTTGACAGGAAAATTTTGTTAACCAAGGATCCCCTTGATGAGAATTTGCCTCTTAATAAACCGGGAGACGAACAACAACAGGTTGTTGTTTCCGGCAAAGTATCTGATAATAACGGAACACCACTTCCGGGTGTTAATGTTCTTATTAAAGGTACTACCACAGGGGTAAACACTGATATTGATGGAAAATATACAATTGGAGTAACTGACTTAAACAGTACCCTGGTATTTAGTTTCATTGGTCTTAAGCCCCAGGAAATAGCTTTAAGCGGACGCAGAAGCTTAGATGTTATTCTGGAGGAAGAATTAACATCGCTGGATGAGGTTGTTGTAACAGCCCTCGGGATTAAGAGAGCAACAAAAAGCCTTGGTTATGCTGCATCCTCGATACCTCCTGAACAAACTACAGTAAACCGTACAACGAACTTCATTAATTCTCTGGAAGGTAAAGTTGCTGGTGTGAACATTACCTCACTTGGTACAGGAGCCGGAGGTACAAGTAAAATTAGAATCAGGGGCCAATCATCTTTTGGTGGAAATAATTCTCCTCTGATTGTAGTCAATGGTGTCCCGATAGATAATACTAATTTTGGTGCAAGGGGAGATGTCTCTTCTCGCGGAAGTAATCGAACCTCTGATGGTGGCGATGGTCTTAGCAGTATCAATCCCGACAATATAGAATCTATGACTGTTTTAAAAGGTGCTGCAGCATCTGCTTTATATGGTTCCCGCGCCAAGGATGGGGTTATTATGATAACAACAAAAACCAGGGGAAGTGGTACCGGTCTTTCAGTTGAATTGAATACAAATTATACAAGTGATACTCCGCTTGATTTTACAGATTACCAGTATGAATATGGTCAAGGCGAGAATGGTGTTCGTCCTACAACACCAAATACAGGAACCGGACAATGGAGTTTCGGAGAAAAGTTCCAGCCGGGCATGACTCAGATTTTATTTGATAATATTGAAGTACCTTATGAACCTCAGAGAAATCAAATAACTCAGTATTACAGAAAAGGAAGCAGCTTTACTAACACTTTAACGCTTTCATCCGGTGGAGAAAATGGAGGTTTAAATATTTCACTGGCAAATCTGACAGCAGAATCAATATTGCCTGGTTCAGGATATGATCGTAATAATATTAATGTTGGATTTACGCAAACGATAGCTAAAAAATTAACTGTCACCGGAAATATGAGTTATTCCAACGAAAAATATACCAACCCTCCAAACATAGGAGAACAGGACTACAGCCCTGTTGTGCTATATAGTATGGCTAATTCAATGCCTATGGACATATTGGAAAAATATGCATTTACCAGTGCCGGAGATGAAGCTTACTGGTCAAGATTTACAAACAGAACAAATCCATATTTTGCACTGTCACGATTTGATAATATTGTTAGAGACCGTATTTTCGGAAACCTGACTGCAAAGTATGATATAACAAGTTGGCTTTATCTTCAGGGAAGGATTGGGCAGGATTATTATACCCGAGCACAGGATTATAATCTTCCAACCGGTAGTGTGAGGCAGCCTCAGCCACCTCCGGGTTTTGTAAATGGTCAGTATGTTCAGGATGTTTATCGTTTCAGGGAGTTCAATGCCGACTTTCTGATTGGAGCAAAACATTCGTTCGGAGATTTTGGAATTGACGCCACAATGGGAGGTAACCAGATGCACCGCAGGTTGGACAGGAATAGCGTTTTAGTACAGGATTTTTACCAGAGAGGCTTTTATACCCTCCCAAATGGAAGACTCCTGAGTCCTGATAATCAGGTATCAGAAAGGCAGGTCAACTCAATTTATGGTTCATTGGAATTATCCTATAAAGGATTTCTCTACCTGAACAGCACAATACGAAATGATTGGTTTTCTACATTATCTCCCGAAAACAGGAGCATTTTGTATCCATCCTTTACAACAAGCTTTGTTTTTTCTGAGGCATTTAAAGGAAGAATGCCAGACTGGATAGATTTTGGAAAGATAAGACTAGCTTTTGCTCAGGTTGGAAGTGATACAGATGTTGCTCCTTATTCCAATAATCTTTTTTATGCAATTAATACCACACAGTTTCCGAACAGGACCGGAGCAACTCAACCTGTTGGATATATAAATCAAACCACAGTACCTAATCTTGCTTTACGTCCGATGACAATTGATGAAACTGAAGTTGGTCTGGAAATGAAACTTTTTGATAACAGGGTCGCGTTTGAGTTCAGCTATTACTATAAAATATCCTCAGATCAGATCCTGAGATCGCAAATCTCCGATGCTTCCAGTTATCAAACCCAGTTAATCAATGTGGGTGAAAGTATGAATAAAGGTTTGGAAATGCTTATCAATGTATCTCCCGTTCAGACAAACAGTTTTATGTGGGATTTAAGTTTCAATGCTGCCTATAACACTTCTGAAGTACTTAGTTTGGGTGAGAGCGCCAGTGATAACATGATCACTGTAGGGACAGGAGAGTTTACAGGAGAACTCCGACAGGTTGTAGGTAAACCAATAGGACAGCTATATGGTTATGGTTATCTCAGAGATGAACAGGGCAGACAGGTTTTTGATGCAGGAAACGGGAGACCATTAAGAACCTCATCACAAATCGCATTTGGTAGTGCAGTTCCAATCTGGACTGGAGGATTTACAAATACTTTTAATTATAAAAAGGTTATCTTTTCTTTTCTGATTGATTTTAAGCTGGGTAATAAGACAATATCCGGTACTAACTTTAATGCATGGAGACATGGATTGCACAAAGGCACATTAATAGGGAGAGAAGAAGGTTTTGTGATTGGGAATGGTGTAAACCTTAATGGACAGGAAAATACAACCAAATCCGGAGTGCAGTCGTTTTATGAAACAGTACGAAGTCAAAATATTGCAGAAGAATTTGTATACAATGGTGGGTTATGGCAATTGAGACAAATAAATCTTGGATATGATTTTACTAATCTCGTAAAAGGAGTCAAATTTATCAAAGGCTTGAGATTGAACGCTGTTGCTAATAATGTTGCTGTGTTAAAGAAATGGATTCCGAACATTCATCCGGAGCAATTCGGATTTCCATCTGACAACCTTGTTGGTCTTGAGGCAACAGGACTCCCAATAACCCGAAGTGTTGGCTTTAACCTGAACATTAAATTTTAAAACTTATTCCAATAATTTTAAAGGTACTTTAAAAATATACGAAGATGAAAAAGATCAATAAATATTATATTATATTATTATTTCTGGTTTTAGGTTCAATCACTTCCTGTGACAAAGGATTTGATGAGATGAACGTAAATCCAGTGGATTTAACCTCAGTAGATCCTGCATTCCAGTTGAATTATTCTATAATATCGAGTGCCAGCACATATAGTAACCTCCAATATGAAACAATAATTGTAAAGCAGATGATTAATCCGTTTAGTGGAGTTGGAGCTGCAGCACAATATAATCAGGATAACAGGAGTGTTACCTCTGCGAACTGGACCCGGTATTACAGGAATGTTATTAAGGATCTTATAGAGATTACAGCTAAACTGAAAGATAATACCAGCCGGTCTAATCTGTATAATATGGCAAGAATATGGAAGGCCTACTCATTTATGGTAGTTACTGACACTTACGGTGAAATTCCATATACTCAATCCGGGAAAGGCTATATTGACGGAACAGTCCTGCCTAAATATGA
Organism: uncultured Bacteroidales bacterium; assembly: GCA_963732435.1. GTDB lineage: Bacteria > Bacteroidota > Bacteroidia > Bacteroidales > VadinHA17 > LD21. Next base: position 255,707 of record CAVSZL010000001.1, read on the forward strand.
TACGCAGGAGTTTATTTATACAGAGATACTTAAGGAGCTGGAATCGGCTGCTGCAAGTCTGGATGTTTCGAAACCAGTTGAAAGCCGGGATATATTATATGCAGGTAATGTGGAGAGCTGGAGGCGATTTGCAAATTCTCTTTTATTAAGAGGAGCTATGCGCTTGTCAAAAGTAAACACCTCACTGGCAACTAAATATGTTACTTCAGCAGTAGCAGGAGGCCTGATGAGATCTATTGCTGATAATGCATATATTCAACATGACGCAAACTACCCTAATCCTGTAGGAATCCAGTTAAACGGTGGTCAATCCTTTTTCTTTTATGCTGCGAAGGATTTTATTACTTACCTGAAATCAACAAATGATCCTCGTCTTACTTCTATATCCGTTCGGTACGTAGGTGCCAAAAGTGGAACTGATCAGAAAGAGTCAATCGCCAACCGGACTGCTCAGGCTCAGATTGGGATGCCAATTGGTTATGACAATACAACTATTTCTGAAGCAGTAACAGCTGATAATCTTGTAAGTATGTATGAGTATAGCCAGCTCGACAGAACAAGAATGGGTGGTTCCACTGCTCCTTCTTTTTTCGTAACTTATGCTCAGACACAATTGCTTCTTGCAGAAGCTGTTTTCAGGGGATGGGCTCAAGGCGATCCATCGGTATTATTTTCAAATGGCATAAGAGCTCATATGAGCCAACTCGCCACATATGGTGCAAGTACAGCAATTCCTTTAGCCAGTATTGATGCTTATGTCCAGGCAAATCCTTATAATCCGGCAAAAGCATTAGAGATTATTAACACTCAATATTGGATTGCCTCATTCTTAAATGGCCCTGAAGCATTTGCTAACTTCCGCAGATCTGGTTATCCGGTTTTGGTGCCAAATCCATATCCCGGAAGTGATCTGAAAACAGAAGCTTTTATACGACGGTTAACCTATCCCGACGCAGAGCTTAACGTAAATAGTGCAAATGTTCAGGAGGCTATCAGTCGCCAGGGGGCAGATATTTTGGACACCCGTGTATGGTGGGATGTGAAATAATTTAAATTTTAGTAAGTAGAAATTAAGGGCAGCTAACAATGCCCTTAATTTTCTTTTGAATTTCAACTTATAAAAAAGTTATGAATAAAATTATTAACACTTTTCCTCCCGATACCAGACGCACTTTCATTAAGAAAGCTACATTAGGTACACTTGGAGCTGGTAGCGTGTTTTTGCCTTCTATAATGCCATCTGCACCTTTTGAAACACCCGCTCTGAAAACACCTATCATAGATATGCATCTTCATTGTTACGCAGGTATATCGGATTCGAGATTTCCATACCACAAAAACGCTCCTTCCAGACCTGAAGAAGTTGCATCACCGGAGCATCTTCTTGTTTGTATGAATGGTGCAGGTGTTGATTATGCCGTTTTTGTAAGTCCTGAACCTTACCAGGATGATCATCGTTATCTTGAGTACTGTCTTGATTTAGGAAAAGGCCGGCTTAAAGGAACGATATTAGTATTTGCTGATCAACCTGGTTCGAGTGATCAGTTACCTCGTCTCGCGAGGAGGGGAGACATAATTGCGCTAAGGATACATGCCTGGTTACCAGATCGTCTTCCACCTTTCGGTAAACCTGAACTTCGCCAGTTATGGAAGTTGGCTTCAGATAATGGTCTTGCTATCCAGCTGCATTTTTTACCACGTTGGGCCCCTGGATTTGAGCCACTTATAAAAGAATTTCATGATACACCTGTGATCATCGATCACCTGGGACGTCCATTGCAAGCCAGGACCCCCGAGGAATATGAAATTGTTGAACGCTGGGGCGATCTTCCAAACACAATAATAAAACTATCTTCACTTGGAACAGTATATGACAAACCCAGTCCGGAGCTTAAGCCATTTGTAAATAGAATGATCAGTGCTTATGGGCTTGAGAGAATGATTTACGGGGGAGGCTTTAATGCACAGGCTACACCTGAGAGCTATCGTGCAACACGTGAATATTCAAGAAGTTACCTTACGAAGTTTTCAAAAGAAGATCAGGATAAAGTTCTGGGAGGTAACGCTGCACGCCTATTGTGCAGAGGATGGTAATAGAAGAATTACAGATTAGACTGCTATACAGCATAATAATAAGGAATATTTAAAAAAATTTCATCTAATAAATTATATATGAAAAATCTGAAAAAAAGACTTAAACAGGGAGAGACATTACTTGGTTGCTGGTTAAATCTTGGAAGCTCTTTAACAGCAGAGATAGTTGGATTAGCCGGTTTCGACTGGGGACTGATAGACCTGGAGCATGGTGCCGGCACGGAAGCTGATGTACTTCACCAGTTGCAGGCCCTTGAACATACCCCGATAGCTCCAATGATAAGGATTGAAAGTTTTGAAAGACAAAGGATCCATCGCATGCTTGATCTCGGAGCTGAAGGAATTATGTGCCCCCGAATAAGTACTGTTGAAGAGGCCAGGAAGTTTGTTGCCGGGCTTTCATACCCTCCGGAGGGACAACGTGGAGTGGCAAAGATGGTCAGGGCAACAGGATTTAGCAAAAACTTCGACAGCTATTTTAATGGATTGAAGGATAACATTCTAGGCATAGTTCAGGTTGAGACACCAGGCATTCTTAATCACCTGGATGAGATTGCAGCTATGGATAATGTTGATGTTCTTTTCATTGGTCCGGCTGATCTGTCAATGGCACTTGGGATTTTTGGCCAGTTTGATCATCCTTCATTCAAAGATGCTGTAAAGGCTACTGTAACTGCAGCTGAGAAGGCTGGAAAGGCAACAGGAATTCTTCTTTTTAATCCGGATGATTTTACGAAATACCGTGAAATTGGAATAAGATTCATAGCATGTGGGGCAGATGCCACATTTGTTGTAAACGGGGCACACGATATGGCAAATAAACTGAAAAATCTCAGGACAGCTTTTAAGAGTTAATTAAACTAATTTAAAACATTATTATTTATGGATCCTCTGTTGATTATTCTGATAGGAATGGTTGTTGTTATTGGCGGAATTATCGGATTTAAAATGCATCCGTTTTTTGCCCTGCTGCTTGGCGCTTTTGCTGTTGCTTTACTGACCCCTGGTTCTACTATTGAACAATATGCTATCAGTCAGGGTGCTTCTGAGGCTGCAGCTCATAAAATGGCCTCTGCAAGTATTGGTACAAGAATAGCAACAGAATTTGGAAATACTTGCGGGAAAGTAGGTATTATCGTTGCAATGGCGGCGGTTATTGGTAAATGTATGCTGGAAAGCGGGGCAGCAGAAAAAATAGTTCGCTCGATACTCAGGTTATTTGGTATAAACAATACTCCAATTGCGCTGATAATAACCAGTTTTTTTATTGGAATACCGGTTTTCTTTGATACTGTCATTTTTATGATGTTTCCTCTGGCCAAATCGTTGACAATACGAACCGGGAAAAACTATTTGCTTTTTATCCTCTGCATCATCGCAGGTACTGCTATGGCAACATCGCTTGTTCCTCCAAATCCAGGACCTGTGTTTCTGGCCGGTGCACTGCAGATTCCTATAGGTGTAATGATCCTTGGAGGAACAATTATAGGTTTATGTACACTGGTTCCGGGATATATATGGGCGAAATGGGCAAATAAAAAATGGCAGGTTCCCTTAAGAGATTCGCTTGATGCACGGCTTGAAGATATTAAGAAAGCCTCAGAAAAAGACGAAAAACTTCTTCCCTCCCTTTTTTCATCTCTATTGCCTGTTTTGATACCGATTCTATTTATAGTAGCTGCCACGTTTCTTCAAAATTTTTCGGAGATCAATAGTGATGCAAGACAAGGATTAGCTCACCGTCTGCTGAAAATTGTTCTCTTCTTTGGTGATAAAAATGTAGCATTAATAAGTGGTGGTATTGCCGCCATACTGGTACTTGTCAGACAAATAGGCATGAAGGGAGACCACCTTGGAAAATCTGTATCAGCTGCACTCACCAGCGGAGGAAATATTATTCTTATTATTTGTGCCGGAGGTGCTTTTGGCGGAATGCTTCAACAGACCGGAGTGAGTACAGTAATCGCAGGACTGACACAGGGTTTCCAGATGGCTCTTATACCAATGGCTTTCCTTATTACTGCAGCCATACGCACTGCACAGGGTTCAGCTACCGTTGCCCTTATAACTTCATCGGGGATACTCGCAGGTTTAGTTACTTCCGGTGTTCCGCTGGACTATAATCCTTTATACCTTGCCCTGGCTATCGGATGCGGATCAAAACTGATTGCCTGGATGAATGACAGCGGTTTCTGGGTTGTGACCAAAATGAGTAATCTGACAGAGAATGAGGCCTTGAAATCATATTCACCAATGCTTTTCATTATGGGTTTTACGGGTCTCTTCGTAATTATGCTTGGGGCTAAATTTTTACCGCTGGTATAGAAGAAAACAGATTCGCCAGCTGACTAACAATGACAAAAACCTTCAAACTAAAAATTTAACAAAGTAAAAAAATTTAATAATTAAAAATTATCTAAAAATGGAACGAAAAAAATTCATAAAATTAGTTGGAGCAGGTTCACTGGGAACTGCCGCCTTTTCAGGATCAATGGGCTGTAAATCAGGAGTGACTGAACAGCAACCGGTAGTTGCTCAGGAAGTAAAAAAGCCGGTTCTTATGAAGGTTGGCTGTCAGTCAGGAGGGACTACTGTAAAAAACCTTGAATTTAAAGCACGTTGCGGGGTATTCAATATCGATGGAGGGGCTCCGAAAATGATAAAGGGTGTTGGATGGGACCTCGAAGACTCACTGGCCAAAAAAGAGGCTTGTGAGAAATATGGTATAACCCTGGAAGCTTATCATTTACCATTGGATTCCGGAGGGATAGACAGAACATCGATGCCCAATGTTATGCTCGGTAAAAGCCCTGAAAGAGACAAAGAGATTGAAATCCTTCAGAATTGCATACGGGTAGCAAGCAAGACAGGTGTCGGCTTTGTGACTTATAATACCACAATACTTCCCATTCTCAGAACTTCAAGAGTTGTAGATCCTAAGCGTGGGAATGCATCTTACAGTTCGTGGAATTATGAAGAAGCTTTAAAAATGAACGAACCGAAGACTATTGCCGGGGATGTTTCTGTAGATGAAATATTTGAAAGGATTACTTACCTGCTCGACAGATTGATGCCTGTCGCAAAGGAATATAATGTTAAACTGGCCAACCATATTGCTGATCCGCCTACTCCCGCCGGATACCGGGGCATAACAAGATGGAACAGTCCTGATGTTTTTGAAGGAATAAAGCGGTTTGCTCAGCTTTACGATCCCTCTCATCATGGTTTCCTGTTGTGTCTTGGCTCTGTGGCCGAAGGGCTTAAAGATCCTAAAACCGAGATTCTTCCTATAATTAAATGGGTTGGGGAGAGGAACCAGATTTTCAACATACATCTTAGAAATATCAAGGGAGGATGGAACAATTTCCAGGAAGTATATCCTGATAATGGTGATATGGACTTTATACACATCATAAGGCAATTAAGGGATGTCGGATATTCAGGTATGCTCTGTCCCGACCATGCACCGCAACATCCTGATCCCTGTAGCAGTGACCAGGCATTTGCTTTTGCTTATGGATATACCAAAGCGTTGTTACATGCAGTGGCTTCAGAAGCATAATTGATTATATTTGTATTGGATTTTTAATAAGCAGATAATATATTATAGAGTAGTATCAAAAATTCTCTGTGTAGCTTTGTGAATTCTCTGTGTATCTTTGTGTCAGTTCTTAACAATTTGTTACACAGAGGATCACAGAGAAGGCACAGAGTATCACAGAGGTACCAATAGTTCAAAATTTGACTGTTGATTCAGCCTCTTTTTAAATCAAAAATGAATATGAAAAAAATCGGATTTATTGGTTTGGGTATAATGGGAAAACCCATGGTCAGAAACCTTATCAAAGCAGGATTCAAGCCTGTGGTTTATGATATTAACAAAGAAGCAGTTGATGATATCGTTGCGTCAGGTGCTGAGAAAGGTTTATCTTCAAAAGATGTAGCATCAAGGAGTGAGATCATCATAACCATGCTGCCAAACTCACCACATGTTAAAGAAGTCATTCTGGGAGTTGAAAGTGTCATTGAAGGAGCAAAGCCTGGTTCAATAGTAATAGATATGAGCTCAATAGCACCGGCTGCAGCCATTGAAGTCCATGGTAAACTGAAAGAAAAGGGGATTACCATGCTTGATGCCCCTGTAAGCGGGGGAGAACCTAAAGCAATTGAAGGCACTCTGGCTATTATGGTTGGAGGTGAAGAGACAGTATTCGAATCCGTTAAAGAGATCCTTTTAAAAATGGGAGCATCTGCCGTTTTTGTGGGAGAGATTGGCAGCGGAAATGTTACCAAACTTGCCAACCAGATTATTGTTGCACTTAATATTGCAGCAATGTCTGAAGCAATGGTACTTGCAACAAAAGCAGGGGTTGAACCGGAAAAGGTTTTCAATGCTATAAAAGGAGGATTGGCCGGCAGTACTGTTCTGAATGCGAAAATGCCTATGGTCCTGAACGGAAACTTCAAACCGGGATTTAAAATTGAGTTGCACATCAAAGATCTGATGAATGCTATGGATACTGCCCATGAGGTAGGTACTCCTTTACTTCTTACAAGCCAGGTTTTAGAGATGATGCAGGCATTGAAGGTGGATGGAAAACAAAATGATGACCACTGCACTGTTGTTCAGTTTTATGAAAAGCTTTCGGGTGTTGCAGTAAGAAACCTCTAGCTACTGGATGTTAAATTCAATTATATAATGAGAGCATACACACTTTTAACTATTTGTATCTTTTTTCTGGCTAGCTCACTTGCCTGGTCGCAAAACATTAAATCTTCACCTGAATACATTAAATCGTTAACTTCTGAATGGAAAGGTGAACGTTCTGCTGATGGAAGACCAAAAGTTCCGGATAATCTTCTTGAAAGACTCAAGACTTTAACCGTCGAGGAGGCATATAGTGTATTGGTTAACAATGGTTATTATCATCAGTTTGAAGACGGATGGATTATTTTACATCCTGACAGCGTAATGACAGGCAGGGTTGTAACCGCTCAGTTCATGCCAGGCAGACCAGATTTTGATAAACATATCCGTTTACAAGGCAAAAAAGAAAACCTTGCACAGAAAGGAGGAATGAATTCATGGCCTATTGATGTTCTTACAAACGGAGATGTTTATGTTGCAGATCATTATGATAAAAAGGTCAATGCAGCTGTGATCGGCGATAATCTTGGTAATGCGATTTATTCAAACTCAAAAAGAGGTGTGATTTTCAACGGATATGTCAGAGATGCAGAAGGACTATCTGAAATCAAAGGTTTTAATGCATGGATCAGGGGAAGTCACCCTTCAAGCAGTACTTTTATAAGCAGTATCCCTCAACAGAGGGTTGTTACAGCAATCAATGGCCCTATACGTATTTCAGAAGTTACTGTTTTGCCGGGAGATGTTGTCCTGGCAAAAAAATATGGAGTGGTATTTATCCCGCCTCATCTCCTGGAACTCGTAGTTATAACAGGGGAGATTACTCAACTCAGGGATGAATTCGGGCATCAGCGTCTGCGTGAAAAAAAATATCTCCCGGGTGAGATTGATAGCGGATGGTCTGAGGAGATAAAAAAAGATTTTTCAGAATGGTTGAAGAACTATCCCGGTAAATTGCCAATGTCGTATGAGGAGTTAGAAACTTATCTGAAGGCAAAAAACTAGTAAAAGACTACTAATAACAGACTCTTTTGATGTGATCCCCGATCAGAAGATGTAATATTTAATAGCCTTTTCAAAGAAAATTTGAGAATTGTCATAAAAACGCTTAATTTAGTGCATATCTAAAAGGACGTTTTTGAAAGTAGTTCATACAGATTATGAATTGGTGGAAAGGCTTCAGAAAGGCGATGTTGAGGCCTTTGACTTGTTGTATGATAAATATTCCTGCAAGCTCTATGCCTTTGGTTTAAAGTACCTTCGTTCGGCTGAGGAGGCCGAAGAACTGGTTCAATTGGTTTTTCTGAAGATATGGGAAAGCCATAAGGCACTTGATAAAGAATCATCATTCAAATCGTTTATTTTTACAATTGCATATAACGATATCTGTAAAATCTTCAGACGAAGAAGCTACAGGCAGAAATTCATCGAAGAAACAATTTATGAAAACTCTCAGACTTCATCCGAACCTGAAGATAGTATTGATTTAAGATCTTTGCTTGATAGGGTATATACTATAATTGAAAAACTCCCTGAAAGGCAAAAGACCATTTTTCTGAAAAGCAGAAAGGAATTTAAATCATCCAAAGAAATCGCAGAAGAAGTAGGCCTGTCGCCGGGAACTGTCGATAATTATTTATCCGAATCCCTGAAATATATTCGTTGTCAGTTACAGAACGAAAGTTAGCATATAGTTCTTTTGTTTTTATCCGTCTTTTCGAATAAAACAAAAACAGAACTTATTTGAAATACCTTGTCGTGATATTTTATGGGATCATAAAGTTCTGTTTTAAAGGTATTTGCATCTTTTGTTAGCAGAAAATTGAACTTTCCCTAAAATATTATCATTTTTTATATGAGATCAATATGAGTTGTGGATATTATATAGGTAAAAGAGAGATTGAAATTAAGCTATTACAGAATGAGAACTATCCAGTTTAATTCCTCAACTTTTTACCCCACGCTTCGCTCTGGGTCTTCGCTTCGCTTCGACTTTTGTTTTTTGCAATAATAATGCATGTTATATTCAGATAGAAATGAAGATGTTTAAATATAAAGAGGTTAGGTTAGGTTTGATTGGTGGTAGATTGTGCTGACAGGTATTTACAGATAGGTAAGTAGTTCCTTTACTGTAGTGCCTGTCAGTTTTTTACAAAAAAAATTAGTAAGCAACCGGAAGATTCTCTTCCATTATACAAATTTAAATTTTGAGTTTTGAAAAATAACGATTTAGAAATAATTGATCGCTATATCCTGGGATTGGCAGATAAAAGTGAGGTAGATCAGGTTGAATCTCTTTTTATAAATGGTGAGGATAATCAATATCTAAAAAAATTTCTTGAAAAAGACTGGGATATCTTTCTACGGGACTCTGCCCGATCTGAAGTAAAGCTTGATCACCTTCTCGACCATGTTCATCATTTAATCCAAAAAAAGGAGAATCTGAAAAGGCAAAAACCTTTGCAAAAAATTTTCAGAATTTACATTAAGGCTGCCGCTATTTTATTATTGCCATTAGTCCTGACGGGAACCCTTCTTTACATTTACAATGATAAGAGTGATATTGCCCGGGCCGAACAGACAGTCTTTTCAACCATTTATGCCCCACTAGGTGCTCGGGTTGCTTTCACATTACCTGACAGCACAACAGGTATGCTGAATAGTGGATCTAAACTCACATATTCTTTACCATTTAACAATAACCGGAATATTATAATGGAAGGTGAAGGCTGGTTTGAAGTTAAAAGTGATGAAAACCATCCTTTTGAAATAAATGCTGGTGGTTCTACAGTCAGGGTGCTTGGTACAAGTTTCAATCTGAGTGCTTACCCTTCTGAAAACTATTTAGAATTGGTACTTCAGCACGGCAAGGTTGAGTTTATGAATAATGAAGGAGATGAAAAGATGATGGTTTTCCCCTCTGAAAGATTGGTTTTTCAGGATGGTAATATCAGTAAGTCGGTTTCAGATCCGGAAAAGTATAATGCATGGACAGAAGGCAAGCTTGTGTTCAGGGGAGATCCAATGGCAGAAGTGGCAAGAAGGATTGAGCGGTGGTATAATGTTAAGGTTGTACTGGCTGACAAGGAGTTGGAAAAATATTCTTTCAGGGCTACTTTCGAGGATGATAAACTCGAGGATGTACTCAGGTTCTTAAGTCTGACATCACCGATAAGATATAGAATTACACCTCGTCAGCTTCAATCTGACGGAACTTTTGAAAAGGAGATAGTAGCTATATATCTCAAAAAATTTTAAACCTTACCCTATTAAGAAAACAACTAACTAACTGACTTATTATGAAAAGAATCCACGGCCCTTAGATTTTTGAAAAAAAAAGGAAATCGCGGCAACGATTTCCCTAAAAACATCCATTCGGCATTTTTAACTTAAAAACTTACAAATTTATGAAAAAAAACAAACCTTTCGGGGAATTGTTTTATCGTTCTCTGAAAAAAACCTTACTAACCATGCGTATTGCTATTATTCTTATGATTATCGGAATTCTGCAAGCACGTGCAACCGACGCCTATTCGCAGAAAACAAGGCTTTCCCTCAATTTTTCAGATGCTGCTTTAGTCAGTGTTCTTGATAAAATTGAAGACGAAAGCGAGTTTTTCTTTATGTACAACGAAAAACTGCTTGACACAGAACGTAAAGTTACAATCAACGTAAAAGATCAGTTAATTGATGCATTATTGGATGATCTTTTTTCAGGTACCGATGTAAAATTTACAATCATTGATCGAAAAATCATTCTTGCCCCTGACTATCTGTCGAAAGAAACAGTCGTTTCTTCCAACGTTCAGCAGCAAACAGTCTCAGGCACAATTACAGGTGTTAACGGAGAACCACTTCCCGGTGTAAATGTGATACTTAAGGGATCTCTTACAGGAATAACATCTGATATAAACGGAAAATTTATACTGAATGTCCCAGACAGAAACGGGATTTTAGTATTCAGCTTCATAGGGTACACCCAACAGGAGGTACCAATTAACGGCCGGACTACTATTGATGTGATTTTATCAGAGGAATTGACGGCATTGAGTGAGGTTGTGGTTACCGCTTTAGGTATAAAAAGAGAAAAGAAGGCATTAACATACGCAGTTTCTGAAATCGGAGGAGAATCCTTTGCAAAAACAATGGAGATAAACCTGGGAAATGCCCTTTCAGGAAAAGTGGCTGGTGTAACTGCTTCAGGAACCTCAGGAGGACCTGATGCATCAAGCAGGGTAATCATAAGGGGAAACGGTTCTCTTAATGGTGATAATCAGCCTTTGTATGTGGTAAATGGTATTCCGATAACTAACGTTAACCCGGCATCTGCAGGAACATACGGAGGAATTGACCGCGGAGATGGTCTCTCAAGTATAAATCCTGATGATATTGAATCCATATCTGTACTTAAAGGAGGTACTGCTGCAGCACTATATGGATCTAGGGCAGCCAATGGTGTGATCCTGATAACTACCAAATCAGGAAGAGCACAGAAAGGTATCGGGGTTCAGATTAATTCAAGCTATATATATGACCAGGCTATCAATTTACTTGACTGGCAATATGAATATGGCGCCGGAGGAGGTGGTATTGCACCAACCTCTCAGGCTAATGCAATATCTTATGGCAGAACTTCATGGGGAGCTAAATTAGACGGTTCCCAGGTAGTGCAGATTGACGGCCAGCTCAGACCCTATTCCGCTCAGAAAGACAATGTGAAAAATTTCTATCAGGGAGGGGGAACATTTGCCAATACAATATCATTTAATGGCGGCAATGAATCTGCAAGGTTTCACTTTTCAGCCTCAAATACTGATAATAAGGCTATTGTACCTAATAATAATCTTAACCGGAAAACTTTCAATCTCGGTATAAATGCAAACCTGAAGGATAAGGTGGTATTTGAGGGGAATGCCCAGTATACAGTGGAGGATGTTGAGAACAGAACATATCTGGCAGATTTCCAGTTAAATCCTAATGCAGGAACACAATTGATAGCTACCAATATTGATGTTCGTACTCTTGATCCTGGTTATGGGGCTGATCAGTTTGAAACACTCTGGAGCGACTATATATATGCAACAAATCCCTATTTTGCCATAAACAAAGTACAGAACGGTGATGTCACAAACAGGTTTATCGGGTCATTTAAAGCTCGTTACAATGTAACAAAATCCATTTATGCAAGTTTCCGTATGGGGCTTGATCAGCTTAATACCGAGGGATATACAATTATACCAACCGGAACTGCCTTTAATAACAGGGGGCAGATGTCTGAAGACCAAAGCGTAAGATCAGAGATCAATGTTGAAGGAACCATAGGATTTAACAAAGATTTCGGCCCTCTGTCTATAAATGTATTTGCTGGTGGAAACCAGATGAAAAACAAATTTTCAGGAAAAAATCTGTCAAGTGGTCTTCTGAATCTCCCGTTTCAGTATTTTATCGGTAATGGAAGCAGCCAGACATTTTCCAAGAATTTCAGTGAACTTGGGATCAATTCTCTTTTTGCCTCTGCTGATATAGATTTTAACAACTATCTGTACCTGTCTCTGTCAGGTCGTAATGACTGGTTCTCTACTCTGGATACCGAGAATAACAGCCTTTTTTATCCTTCAGTAGGGTTAAGCTTCCTGGCTTCTGAAGTATGGGAGTCAAAGCCAGCCTGGATGGATTATGCTAAAGTAAGAACATCATGGGCACAGGTTGGAGGAGGAGCTCCAAACCCATATGCAATTACTCAGACTTTTACTGCTGATGCAATTACCCACCTTGGCCAGACTTTAATGTATGTATCAAGTGGCACAATACCTTCATCGTTAACACCATATACTTCAACAACTATAGAAGGTGGTATCGAATTCAGGATGTTTAAAAACCGGTTGTCGGTTGATTTAACAATTTATGACAGGACTACCACAGATGATATAGTTAATGCAACAATTCCACCTTCAAGTGGCTACTCTTCGGTTGGGTTGAATGTTGGTGAGATGAAAAACCGGGGTGTTGAGTTAATGCTTTCCGGAACACCTGTAAGATCAGCAAACAGCTTTTCATGGGATGTCACACTAAATATGGCATATAACAATAACAAGGTAATTAAAATTTCTGAAGGCTTGACAGCACTTCAACTTCCGGGTGCGACAACCAGAACTCTTAACGGATGGATCTATCACTTTGAAGGAGAGCCTTTCGGAATGATTGCCGGATATGAACAACTGAAAGATGAAAGTGGCAACCTTGTATTCAACAGTACAAGCGGATTACCTGTTGCCGGACCACTTATCCCGCTTGGAAAAGGTGTGGCACCGTTGGCTATCGGATTTAATAATAGTTTTAATTATAAACAGTTTAATTTAAGCTTTTTAATTGATAGCAGATGGGGTGGCAGCATCTATTCGGCTACAAATGCTTATGGAACAGATTTTGGTGTTCATAAGAATACAGTCGAAAATGGTGTGAGAGAATCCGGGATTGCTTTATCCGGTGTAGATCAAAGCGGGAATCCTTATAATGCAACTATAAGTGCAGAAAAATACTATAGAGGAATTGCCTATACTTTAACTGATCACTTTGTCGAAAAGGCTGATTTTATTAAAGTCCGGACATTTACTTTCGGATATAACCTTCCTGCATCATTTTTATCCAAGACACCTATTCAGGCTGCAAATATTTCGTTTGTTGGCCGGAATCTGCTGATATTATACAACGCGGCGGAAAATATCGATCCTGAATCAAATTATAACAATTCAAATGCACAGGGATTAGAGAACTTCGGACTTCCGACTTCGCGAAGCTATGGTTTTAATCTTAATATCACTTTTTAAAACCATTAATTTATTCACGCTATAAATTCTATTCATCATGAATAATATAAGACATAAACTTTCAGGAATGGCTCTCATTGCAGGGCTTATTTCCACAATATTTTTGACTTCATGCGATGAAGGGTTTGAGGAAATGAATGTAAACCCAAATGCATATACTGAACCTTCTATTGGCCCATTATTTACAACTAGTCTGATCCGGACCGTGGGTACCGGTACATCTGACAGGAACAGAGTGAATATAAAGCATGTCTCAGGTGCGATGCAATATCATGCCACATTGCAGAATTTCTGGTATGGCGAAAAGGGTATTGTTAATTCCCAGGCCGGTAACTTCTTTGAGACAGTGTATAATACACATCTTAGAAACCTTGCTGTAGTCATTGATGAAACAAATGGCAAGCCTGACCTGATTAACCAGAATGCTATGGCAAAGATCTGGTGGATATACGCAATACACAGGTGTACTGATGCATATGGAGATATACCTTATAAAGATGCTGTTCAGGGCAGTATTAAAGGGATCTATAAACCAAAGTACGATAAGCAGTCAGATATTTACCCATGGATGCTTCAGGACCTTGAAGCAGCTATTAATCAGTTGGATGCTGCTAAGCCAGGTTTTGGAGCCCAGGATGTTATTTATGGAGGAAGTGTTGCAAAATGGAAGACTTTTGGATACTCATTAATGTTACGTTTGGGTATGCGCCTTACCAAGGTGGATCCTGTGATGTCTAAGACCTATGTCCAAAAAGCCATTGCAGGAGGCGTAATGAAAAGTAATGATGACCTTGCTAAACTTGTTCATACTTCAACAGCCGGTAATACATGGAACTGGGATTCATACGAGCTGAAGAGAGAAAGCTTACCTGAATCATCAAAAGGATTGGGGCTGGTAAAAATGGGTAAACCATTTATTGATCTGTTAAAAGCCTACAACGATCCAAGATTGCCAATTTATGCTACTCTCTGGGAGGGAAATATCAACTCAAAACAGCTCCAGGTCATATCACAGACGACTCTTCCGGAATTGCAGAAAGGTCTTCCAAATGGATATGATGCAGGAACAATAGGTACAGTTATTCCCGGATGGAGTAATTCCATGCTTACATCGTATTCTGAAATGAACACTGCAACTGTGGCAAATTATTCAGCTCCTTCAATAGTATTCAGCTATTCGGAAGTTGAGTTTCTTCTGGCAGAAGCTGCACTCCTTGGATGGGAAACCCAGTTAACACCTGAAGTACATTATCAGAAAGCAATAAGGGCAAATATGGAATCCTCTCTGTTATTCCCCAATAGCACTCTTGCCCCGATGACGATTACATCGGCAGAAATCACCGATTACCTGGCTGCCCAACCTTTGACCGGAACTAATGCGGAAAAATTTAAACAGATACATACGCAATTTTATTTAGCACACTATATGTATATGGATTTCTTTGAAGCATGGTCTAACTGGCGTCGTACAGGTTATCCTGATATTCTGACACCGATAAATTATGTTTTGAATTCAACCGGAGGTGCAACAATAAGACGTCTTTTGTACTCATACGAGGAGAAGGCCCTGAATACAGCCAATTATGATGAAGCTGTTGCAAGGCAGGGTCCGGATACTTTTATGACAAGAGTCTGGTGGGATAAACCATAATATTAAAATTAAATCCTTAAATTGTCTGGCCCGGGATATCAGGGCCAGACAATATTCAAAGTAATAACCAATTAAATCTATAATCATGAAAAACAACCGCAGAGATTTTATAAAGAAAAGTACTTCTGTTGCAGCAGCTATATCTGTTGCCGGATTAGCCGGCTGTACAGGGGCTGGAAATAAAACTGCTGAAGTCACGGCACCAAAAAATGTTATATGGCCGGTTTTTGAAGGTCCGGATACACCCAAGTTGTGCGTTGGCGGAGGTGGCGCAGACGAGAAGCGAATGAAGGATATCAAGCAGATGGGTGTTGACTACATACTCGGAGGCGGCATGCCGATTCCATGGAAAGAGGAGACTCTTCGTGCCCAAATGGATAAGGCTAAAGCAAATGGGTTGACCATTATTAATATAATGATCGGAGGCCATCCTAATTGCATCTATGGAAGAGAAGGAAGAGACGAGGAGATCGCGAAAATAAAAGAATCAATTGTTGTGGCAGGTAAAGTTGGTCTTCCGGTTGTTGAGTACAACTGGTACATCGACAGGTTAATGGAAGGCTATTATTATAAAGAAGGGAGAGGAGGTTCAGGAGTTACAGCTTATGATTATGCCCCGGTAAAAGATCTTCCAGCCAAACCGGAAATAGGTACATACACTGCAGAACAGGTGTGGGATAATATCACATACTTCCTGAAGGAAATTATTCCGGTAGCAGAAAAAGCCGGAGTGCGTATGGCATTGCATCCCAATGACCCACCTGCTGCAATCAGTCACGGTTCACCGCAGATTATGGGAAGCTTTGCAGGATGGAAACGGCTTCTTGATATTGTTAAGAGTCCGGCTAACGGTATGACCTTTGATCCGGGTGTATGTAAAGAGATGGGCGAAGATCCGGTAGAAGTTCTCCGTTATATTGGATCGCGCGATCAGATTAATCATGCACACTACCGGAACGTCACTACACAAATACCTTACGACAAGTATGAAGAAGTTTTCTTTGATGTGGGCGAGGTAAATATGTTTGCTGTTATGCAGGAATTTATTAAGGTAGGTTACAAAAGATATATTTATCCCGAGCATGCCCGTTTCTTTACCCGTGATGCAGAATTCCCCGGATACGAGGCAGGAAGAGGGTATCCTGGTGGCGGAGGAACAACAGGTGAGGTATTTAACGTTGCTTATGCACGTGCAATGATGCAGGCAGCCTTGTCGATATAGTTTAACATAATACCGTAATGTCATAATATTTAATAATATTCAAAAATTTATGAAAGATAGTAGAAGAAGTTTTATTAAGAAGAGCGCTTCAGTAGCTGCAGCTGTGTCTGTAGCAGGTCTGGGTTCATGTACTAACTCAGGCACATCAGTTCAATCAGCAAAATCACGGCCATTTGTAAGAGATGCAGGAATTAAGTTTACAGAGTTAATGGGTATTAATTCACCAAGGGTCCCTTTCTGCAAACAACTTGATGTAAATTATTCTGTTTCAGGTGTAATTAGAGTGGAGGGAAAAGAACCATGGGACCCTGAAGTAATAAAAGCAACAAAGGAAGCATGGGATAAAGTGGGTATTAAATGGTATGTTGTTGAAGGCCCTCCATCACTTGGAACAAAGACAAAACTTGGTCTTGATGGAAGGGATGAGGAGATCTCAAATTTCATAACATTTATGAAGAATCTGAAACAGTATGGTGATGTTGATACTATCTGTTATAACTGGATGCCGGTGATCAGCTGGGCAAGGACAAACATGGAATATGTGGGAAGAGGAGGCGCTCTGATGCTGGAATTTGATTATGCTGCAAAGAAAGATGCACCATTAACAGAGTATGGTGAGGTATCGAAGGAGACTTTATGGACCAATCTTGAATATTTTGTAAAAGCAGTAATGCCTGAAGCAGAGAAGATTGGAATGAAGCTGTCTATGCACGCTGACGATCCACAGGTAGATTCGATCCAGGGGATCTCACGTATAATGAACACTGTTGCAGGGTATGACCGTTTGCTGGCTATGTATCCTAAACCATGTAATACTTTAACATTCTGTCAGGCTAACTTTTCCACTATGCCTGATCTTCCGGGAATCCCTGAACAGATCAGAAAATGGGGAAGTGATGTTATCAGTTTTGTACATTTCAGGAACCTCAGGGATCTGAGCGGGGGAGCCCGACCAAGTACTCATTTCACCGAAACCTTCCATGATGAAGGCGACCTTGATATGTATGAATGCATGAGAGCATATTACGATATTGGTTATACCGGACCAATGAGACCTGATCACGTTCCGGTTCTGGCAACCGAGATAGAAGCAGGTATGAGAGGTGGTTACACAACACTTGGAATGCTTTATGCCATCGGTTACATGCGGGGACTTGCAGAGTCAATCGCCAAAGAAGGCAGTAGAAGCATAAGAAATAGCTGATTAAAATCTACCCCCTATCCCGATAGCTATCGGGACCCCCAAATGGTGGACTTCCCCCTCTCACTCGGGAGAGGGGATCAAGGGGGAGAGGCCGGTAAATTTAAGATAACCAAATCCTTAGGTTGACGGCTATGGGGTTGGGGGGTGAAAGGTGCATACGAGATCGCAAAGGGTTATTATTCACAGGTTTAACTCTGCAATCTTTCCAAAAACTTTGTGAACTTTACGGTGGAAAAGGGATTTCTAAATAGTACGAAGGAGACTATTATAAAATGGGCTATGATTTAGATATTTTGAAGTTATAGCCCAGATAAAAGTATGAGAAGTACTCATTCTATATTTTGAATATTTATTCTTAAAAAATTCATAAATCATGAAAAAAGATCTTCAGAAATTAGGTGATGCAGACAGGCAATCAGAAAAAGAGCAGGCTGATGCTATTAAGGCAGAGATCACGAACCCTTCCACAATCGACAGTCGTCGCAATTTTCTTAAAAAGGCGGCTATTGGTGGCATAACTCTCGGGGGTATGACCCATTTACCTATTGAAGATACTATTGCTGAAACAACCCAGAAAGTTCAGCGCTCCTCAAAGCCCTCAGACTTAAAGATTACAGATATGCGTTATTGCGAGGTTACAGGGCGGAGGCCAATAATCAGAATTGACACAAATCAGGGAATCTATGGTTTAGGGGAGGTAAGGGATGGAGCAGACTGGAGGTATGCCATGATCCTTAAAGGCCGGATACTGGGTAAGAATCCATGCAATGTTGAGATGCTGTTCAGGCTCATCAAACAATTCGGTGGGCATGCACGTCAGGGGGGAGGAGTATGTGCAGTTGAAATGGCCCTCTGGGATCTGACCGGTAAAGCGTATGGTGTCCCATGCTGGCAGCTCTTGGGAGGCAGATACAGGGACAGGGTCAGGATGTATGCCTATATTCCAAGACATGACGGACCAAGAATGGATGTCGATAAGTTTAAGGCTGAAATGAAATTCAGGATTGAAGAACTGGGGATAACCTGGTTTAAGATGTATCCATCCCTTTCATGGGTCAGCAACATACCCGGTACAACTGTCAATGATAAATTCTGGAATACACCAGAGTACAGGAACAGCTATTCACCGGTACTTACAGGTGAATTGAGAACCAAGCAACCTTTCACCCAGATCCAGATTACAGATAAGGGACTCGATGAGCTGGCAAAGTATGTAGACATGATCCGCAGTGTTGTAGGATGGGACCTCCCGCTGGGTGCCGATGGGTTCGGTAATTATGATGTGAATACAGCGATACGTGTTGGTCATGCCCTTGATCCATACAGGCTGGCCTGGCTGGAAGACTTCTTCCCCATGGATTATATTGAACAATGGAAAGCGGTAACTGATGCTGTTAACACACCAACCCTTACTGGTGAAGATATTTACCTTAAAGAACAGTTCTTTAAACTTATTGATAATCATGCAGTTGATATTGTGCAGCCTGATCTGGCTACATCCGGTGGACTTTTAGAAACAAAGATAATTGGCGATTATGCCGAATCAAAAGGTGTTCCGATGATACTGCACTTTGCAGGTACACCTGTTTCATTTATGGCTAATGTTCATTGCGCTGCTGCCACAAACAACATGCTTGCATTGGAGATGCCCAATAACGGGTCTCTTGATAATCCCTGGTGGGAAGAACTGGTTATAACCACAGACGGAAGGAAAATCTATGAAAATGGTTTTGCCAATGTTCCGCTTGATGCTCCGGGATTTGGAATCGAGTTAAATGATGAGGTGGTAAAAAAATATCTTAGTCCTACCAACAAGACTTACTTTATCCCGACCCCTGAGTGGGATTCATCGAATTCAAATGACTACCTCTGGAGCGGCAGAACTACTGGGGGGACTGAACTGCTGAAACCACCTAAATAAATACCATAGATAATGAAAAAGGCAAGGTTATTAATTGGGATCATTGTATTATGGATAATGCTTTTTTCTATGTCGGGAGTTATCGCCCAAAAGAAACCTGTTATCGGAGTGGCAGGTATTTCCCACGAATCCAACTCCTTTAGTAAACACAAGACCGTTTTTGAAGATTTTGGGATTCGCCTTGGGGAGGATCCTGAGGAGAGAGCACAGAGGTTTTTCGCGCAGGCTAATGCAAAAACAACAAGCTCCGGATATATTGAGGGAGCCAGACAGTTTGGACTGGAGCTTTATCCATGTGTTCTGGCATATACACTTCCCAAAGGTCCGCTTACTGATCAGGCTTTTAATACATTGATGAAGGAGATGCTCTTGCAGTTAAAGGCAGGACCCAAACTTGACGGAATATTGTTAAATCTGCACGGGGCAATGATAATAGAAAGTTATCCAAGCGGAGATGAAGAGCTTGTGAGGAGAATAAGGGAGGAATTCGGACCAGACATGCCGATAGTTGTAACACATGATTTTCATGCAAATATCACCCCGAAAACTATAGAGTATTCCGATGTGCTTATCACTTACAAGGAAAACCCGCACCTCGATTCCTTCGATTGTGGTTTAAAGGCTGCTAAAATAATATCAGGAATTGTAAAGGGCGAAATTATACCTACCCAGTATCTCGTAAAACCTCCAATGTTATATAACCAGGTTTTTTTAAATACATATGCCAAACCGTTTCTTACAGTCACAACAGAAAGTAAGGAAGTTGAAAAAAAAGATAAAATTCTTTCCGCCAGTGTTGCCGGTGGCTACCAGTTTGGAGATGTATACTGGATGGGACCTTCTGTTGTGGTTGTTACAGACAATGATATGGATCTTGCAAAAAAAGAGGCCAACCGGCTTTCAGACATGCTGTGGAATACCAGAAATGAAACCTTGCTTAATATCCCCAAACCGGCTGAGGCGGTTAAAATGGCAATGGAGCATGATGGCCGGCCCGTTGTGTTGATTGATATGGGGGACAATATCGGTGGCGGATCTACCGGTGACGGTACTATACTTCTGCAGGAATTATTAAATCAAAAAGCTAAGGGATGGGTCGTCGTGATAGCTGATCCTGAAGGATATAAGGTGGCAGAGAAAGCCGGAATTGGCAACGACTTTGAATACTCTGTTGGTGGTAAGAAAGATTCGATGCATGGAAAGCCTGTTCACATTAAAGGTGAAGTCCGCTCATTAAATGTGGGACGTTATCTGGAGACAGAAATTCGTCATGGGGGAGACCGTTACTGGGACATGGGCCACACAGCTGTAATAATGGTTGAGGGATCAACATTAGACGAGCCAAACCTTCTTCTACTGACCACTCAGGCATCCATCCCGAACAGCGTACATCAGCTGATCTCGAACGGGGTGTATGTTGAAAGGCAGAAGATAATTGTTGTTAAAGGAGCTATAGCACCGAGAGCAGCTTATGAACCTTTTACCTCTGTAATTATATCAGTGGATAGTCCGGGTGCTACAGCTGTAAATCCCTCATACTATGAATATAGACACGTCAGGAAAGGATTGTTTGGAATGAAGCAGGAGTAAAACTAATTCTTCAGATCTGTTCTTTTACAAATATTATATACTAACTTAATCTTTTTTAAACATGAAAAAATCATTATTCTTTATTATCCTGTTTATTTCAGGATGTTTTATTGCAAATTCACAGCATGTGGGTTCACCACCCGAATACATTAAAGCATTAACCTCACAATGGAAAGGAGAACGCACATCGGATGGCCGGCCTAAAGTATCCGATTCTTTCCTTGCCCGTCTGGAAAAATGTACTCTTGAACAGGTATGGGGGTATATGAATACCAAAGGCTACCGTAACCAGGTAGAAACCGGTTGGATAGTACTGAAACCCGGTGATGTAATGGTGGGACGTGTTGTTACTGCCCAGTTTACACCTGCCAGGCCTGACCTTGACAGCCTTGTAAAAGCATTGGGTAAAGCCGAGGGCCGTTCCCAGACAGGGGGGACAAACCTCTGGCCTATCGATATTTTAACTAAGGGTGATATTTATGTTGCCGATGGTTATCTGAAAGTTAAAGACGGCACATTGATTGGATCCAGTCTCGGAAATGCTATTTATGGTAAATCAGGTAATGGTGTAATATTTTACGGATCGATCAGAGATATGCAGGAACTTAAGGAGACCGAAGGTTTCAATGCATGGATAAGAGGACACGATCCGGCATTTATCAGAGATATGACACCCGTATCAATAAATACTCCGATAAGGATTGGTTCGGTTACCGTATTCCCTGGCGACATTGCCTTTGCAAATGATTATGGAGTTGCTTTTATCCCGGCACAACTTTGTGAGGGACTGGTAATTGAATCAGAGATTACCGCCCTGCGTGACGAATTTGAAAGGGAAATGCTTCAGAGTGGTAAATACGTTACCGGAGATATTCATGGTACCTGGAGCGATAAAATCAAAGGTGAATTCAGGACCTGGTTCACTAAGTATTCAAAGAAAACAGCTATTACCATAGCTCAGATCGATGTTTATCTTAAGAACCTCCCTTATCAGTTTGAAGTTAAAAAAAATAAGTCAGATTCTCCTGCTGAGTCGCACTAGAAATTGTTAAAGATTATTTTTGGAGCGCTTTGTTATTATTGTTTGAATATCGGAATGGAGTTTAATATGTCTGTCTCTCATTGACTTTAATCTCTGTTAAAGGATTTAACCTCTTTATATTAAGTTTTATTATTTACACTAACCCTATTAATTTATGAAAGAAAAAATCGATTTGTGGGTACACTATTACCCAAACATTAAAAAACTGCTCAGGGAGGTCAAAATTGCAGTGATCCTTGTTGTGGTTTGTGTTACCTCAGTTTCCGGTGCAATAGAAGACCAGGAAAGAAAGGTTACCGGAAAAGTGACTGATAATTCAGGGAATGCTCTGATTGGAGTCTCGGTGGTAGTTAAAGGAACCACTACGGGGATAATAACTGACCTTGAAGGAAATTATTCACTTGCGATACCACAGGATGGAACAACTCTCTCCTTTTCTTTTGTCGGAATGACTTCACAAGAGATCGCTATTAGTAACCAGTCTGTTATTAATGTAATTCTTTCAGAAGATGCTATCGGTTTGGAAGAGGTTGTAGTTATTGGATATGGAACAGTAAAAAGAAAAGATTTAACTGGTTCCGTTTCATCTGTTTCGGATCAAAAATTTGCTGACAGACCGGTATCACGAATAGACCAGGCTCTGGTTGGCGCTATTCCGGGATTGGATATAGTATCCTCAGGATCAAGACCTGGCGCCGGTTCGACAATACTTCTTCGCGGAAAACGTTCATTTACTGCTTCCAATGATCCTCTTCTGATTGTCGATGGTATGCCATTCTATGGCAGTCTTAATGACATCAACCCGTCTGATGTAAAATCAATAGACGTTCTTAAGGATGCATCTTCAACTGCTATCTACGGTTCCAGGGGTGCAAATGGTGTTATTATATTAACAACAAAAAGGGGACAGGTCAGTAAGCCTACATTCACACTGGAAAGCTCTGCAGGACCTGAACTTATGTATGGTAGAATACCTCTGGCAAACGGGCAGCAATATGCAGAATGGGGAAGAGAAGCCTATCGGGCGCAGGGTGGCTACCCCGATTCCGAAACCAATCCAATCTACGATGCACAAATATTTGATGCGATTGAACTGCCAACGGTCCAGTCAGGAGGATTAGGTAATGATTATCTGGACATGCTACTGGAAAGTGGATTTCAGCAGAAACACCAGTTAACAGTTAATGGTGGTTCTGAAGCCATAAAATATAATTTTGCAGGAAACTATTTCCAACAGGAGGGTCTCTCGCCTGAGGATATTTTCGATCGTTTTACTTTAAGTACCAATCTCGATATTAAGCTTTCAGAAAAAGTATCTACAGGAGTAAGTATTCAGTTGTCAAGAACTGAGAATAGCAGGATAAGCAGTGCTACTGCATCTAATAATGGACTATATGGACCAGAAATTGGTTATGCCATAAATGGTAATCCTCTTGGCCAGGTTAAAGATGCTAATGGTGAAATCATGTTTCAGCTCATGTCTGATAGTTTTGAAGTAAACCCTATGGTTGACTATTGGTATGACTCATACAGGTATAATTCACAAGCATATAATGCTAACATGAATGCATTTGTTGAAGCAAAAATTTTACCGGCATTGACCTATAGGCTCAGTGGTGGCTACAATTTCAAATTGTCAAGAACCGGTGAGTCAGCCGGATATTATTCTA
Source organism: uncultured Bacteroidales bacterium (assembly GCA_963732435.1). GTDB lineage: Bacteria > Bacteroidota > Bacteroidia > Bacteroidales > VadinHA17 > LD21. The sequence continues at coordinate 279,576 of CAVSZL010000001.1, forward strand.
TGGCGCGTAATAAAGGATTACCAACTGCAAGTGTTCTTGATGGCGTTGAAAGTTTTGCATTGGTTGAAAATACACTTACCTATAATAAAACCTTTAATGATGCTCATAATGTAACTTTCACTGTTGTTCAGGGATGGCAGCAATTATTGTCTGAATCCAGCGGTGCGAATGTAATGGATATTCCTTACGAACCCTCACGTTATTATAACATTGGAACAGCCAATACAGTTTCATCAGTAAGTTCAGGTTATTCTGAATGGGATCTACTCTCATATGTTGGTCGTCTGAATTATGGATATAAGAGTAAATATCTTATAAGTATGTCTTTACGTGCCGATGGTGCTTCTGTGTTTGCTGAGGGACATAAGTGGGGATATTTCCCTTCCATATCAACTGCATACAGGATTTCTGAAGAAAGCTTTATGTCCGGGACCAAATCATGGTTATCTGATCTGAAGATCAGAGTAGGTTACGGGGTAACAGGAAACCAGGCTATTGCTCCATACCAGACACAGGGAGGTCTGGCCAGAACTACATATGCATGGAATGAAGCTTTCGGTTTTGGATATCGTCCGGCGAACCTTGCAAATAAGGACCTGAAATGGGAAAGCACGGCAGTATTAAACTTTGGTCTTGATTTTAGTCTGTTTGCAGGAAGGATCTCAGGTAATATTGAGTTATATAATACTGATACATATGATTTATTGATGTATCGTAAACTTCCGATAACTACAGGATTCGACCAGGTATTGGAAAATGTCGGAAGTACCAATAATAAAGGTGTTGAAATGGGTTTGCGTACAGTAAATATTGATAAAGGCAATTTTTATTGGAGTACTGATGTATCATTCTACACAAACAACACTAAGATTACTGAATTGTACAATGGTAAAGTAGATGATGTAGGTAACCGTTGGTTTATCGGACAACCCATAAATGTCTATTATGATTACGAAAAGATTGGGATATGGCAGCTGGGTGAAGAGGCTGAGGCTGCAATTTATGGAGAAAAACCCGGAATGATAAAGCTCAGGGATGTAAATGGCGATTTTAAATATAATGCTGATGATCTCCAGATTCTTGGTGACAATGAACCAGACTTTGTACTTAACCTCAGTAACCAGTTTACCTATAAAAATTTTGATTTTGCCTTTACTGCATATTTTCGGATGGGTGGTATGACTTCTGTGAGTTTATTTCAACCATTCTCTAAAAAGAGGTATAACAAAGTAATTTTTGATTACTGGACCCCAAATAACCCGACTAATGCCTATCCACGTCCCAACCAGCTATATGAGGGTAGTGGTCTCTATGGAAGTACTCTGGCTTATCGTGATGCCAGTTATATTAATATTTCGATGCTTTCAGGAGGTTATACTTTGCCTACTACGCTAACAAGTAAAGTCAAAATTTCCAAAGCACGGGTATTTATATCACTTGAGAATCCTTTCTACTGGACTAAATCAGAGGTGGCTGAGTTTAATATGAAACCAGATTGGTCCGGTACCACAGTCTCTACATATCCGGCAACCAGAAAGATTGCTTTGGGTATTAATCTTGTTTTCTAATCTTTAAAACTAAATATATGAAAAAGATATTAATATTATTACTGTTACCACTCATTGTATTTGGTTCATTACTGTTTCAGGGATGTTCCAAAGAACTTGAGGAGGTAAATTTACGTGAACCTGTTGCTGATAATTATTATAATAATAAGCAAGGTTATCTCGACCTGATTAATTCATGTTATACGAATACCCGGTCCCAGATTACGGGTGGAGGCTTTTGTTTAATGGAATATGGAACAGATCTCTGGACAAATGCTTCAGACGCTGAGGGGAATGAATTTAATGCCTACTTACCCGAACTCCAGGCATCAAATGCTAAAGTTTATAGTTTATGGTCCACATATTATCTGGGAATCGGAGCCTGTAATACAGCAGTTACAAGAGCAACGAAGCCTATTACCGGTATGACTCAGGCTGAGGTCGATGTTAAGGTTGCTGAAGCACACTTTTTACGTGCCTGGTATTACAGTATCCTGGTGATGAACTTCGGCGGCGTACCGCTTATAACAGAAGAAGTTACTACTGTGCAGACTACAGCAACACGTGCTACTGAAGCACAGGTTTATGACCTTATTCTATCCGACCTGTTAAAGGCTGAGACTTTACTTCCCAAAACCCAGGCCGATGTAGGACGAGCAAACAAAGCAACTGCACAGGCTATGTTGGCAAGGATTTACCTGTGGCTGAAAGATTACCCAAAAGCTGAGTCTTATGCTAAAACAGTTATTAGCGGAGGTGGTTACACTTATGCCCTTCAACCAACTTATGCACAACTGTGGGACCAGGATAATCAGGTTAACAGCGAGATAATATGGGCTATTCAGTTTTCAAGGAACCTGAGAATAAACGATCCGGCTAATCTATTGTGCTTATATTTTACACCCCGGTACGATCTTCAACCAGGGATGCAAAGAGCATTGGAATACAGCAGGCCATATCCCCGTTTTCTTGGTACAAGATGGTATCTGGAATTGCTGCAATCTAACCGTTGGCGAGATTCCCGTTATGATGCAGTATGGATAGAGGCTTATAAAGCCAATTATGCTAAAACTTTACCTGCCGGAATGAAACTTGGCGACACTGCATATATCGTCGTTCCTTATGTAGCTTCTCCTGCTTTGAGAGCCTCCAAACCATATAATATTATAGATATCACTGCTTACTATAACGGTGAAAATACTTACGGGGCACTTCAAATTTATCCTACAACAACAAAATATCATGATAAGTACAGAGATGCTATAAATTCAGGAACAGGTACCAGGGATGTATATGAAATCCGTCTGGCAGAAATGTACCTTATTGCCTGTGAAGCAATCTTTATGCAACCTGGAAGAGCTGCAGAAGCACTGCCTTTCATTAATGAAGTCAGAAAACGTGCAGCTAAACCTGGTCGTATAAATGATATGCTTGCTACAGTAAGTGATCTGAGTATTGATTTCATCCTTAATGAACGTGCGCTGGAATTAGGAGCTGAAAGGTATAGGTGGATTGATTTAAAACGTACAGGAAAACTCATAGAAAGGGTTAAACTTTATAATCCTGCAGGTCGGGCCCGCGTTTCAGAAAAGTTTTTATTGAGGCCTATTCCCAGCAATTTTACAGACCGTCTTACTAACAAGGCTGATTTTCCACAAAATCCAGGTTACTAGATTTTGTGTGTTAAATTTTTACCTCACCCCCTCTGATCCCCCTCTCCCGAGTGAGAGGGGGATGATAACCAACTCATTTTCAAGTCCCTCTCCCCTGGGAGAGGGATTTAGGGTGAGGCTGATTTCAGAGGTCGGTGTGAGTTCATGAGACTTAAATGAGGAAATAACTGGCAATCAAATTCCATAATAAATATTATTACTCTTTCCAGATACTCATATAAAATAAATTCTTTCTATAAAATATCCAAAAATGAAAAAATTGATATACAAGTTCTTCCGGACATTGTTATTCGTTTCAGTATTATTAACAGGGATTTGTTGTTTTGCACAATCACAAACCGGGACAATGACAAAAAAGGAAATTTCCAAATGGTACAAGAGCAATGAGTGGTTGGGTGGATGTCAGCTTAAACCGCACAAATCAACTAACCAGCAGGTATTTGCAAAAGAGTATTTCGGGAATAAGATATTGTGGGATAAGACATTTGCCTGGTTAAAGGTGAATGATTTAAATACTCTTGCTTCAGGCAGATATGTTATTGATGAGGGAAATGTAACTGCCACAATAAGTGAGGCTCCTGCACCGGAAATGGAAAAAGTTAAATGGGAGACACATAATAATTTCAACGATCTTCAGTATATTATTAAAGGTAAGGCTAATATGGGAGTTTCACCTGTTTCCGAGGCTTATGTAACAGAAGCCTACAACAGTAAGATGGATGCTACATTTTATGAAACTAAGGGAAAATATTATGTTGGTGAACCCGGAACATTTTATATCTTTACTCCTGCTGATGTTCATCGCCCTGGTATTAAGATTGAAGGGAGTGACATTGTTAAGAAAGTAGTTATCAAAATCAGAGCAGTTAAATAGGACTGACTTCTCTATAAATATAATACAGCCCTTGAAAATTTAATTTTTTTTAAACTATCAATTATTATGAAAAAAAGAGTACTATTTATTTTAACATTCGCATTTATTGCTTTTTTGGCAAATGCACAAAATGTTGTATGGCAACCTGAAGCCATTAAAGCGCTGACATCTGAATGGACAGGTGAACGTCTTTCTGACGGAAGGCCAAAAGTTTCCGATGATCTGCTGGAAAGATTAAAGAGTATATCCATGGAGGAAGCATGGGGATTTCTCAGCCAGAAAGGTTATAAAAATCAGTTTGAAAACTTTGCAAGTCTTTATGAAAACGGATGGGAGATACTTCACCCTGAAAAAGTTATGACCGGACGAGTGGTTACAGCACAATTCATGCCATTAAGACCTGATTTTGACAATTATGTCCAGGCGCAGGCAAAAAAAGAGGGTACATTCACCCCGGTAACAAATTATGCACCGATTATCAAGTTGCAGGATGGTGACATCTATGTAGCTGATGCTTATGGTAAAATGGAGAACGGAACACTTATCGGCGACAATCTGGCAAACGCAATCTACAGGGCTGGTAAAAGAGGGATTATCTTCAATGGTTCGATCAGAGATGTTGAAGGCAATTCTGAAATTGAAGGTTATAATGGCTGGATAAGAGGATCAGATCCTTCGGCCATTCAACAAATGATGGTATCGTGGATTAATGCCCCTATACGTATCGGAAGGGTTACTATATTACCTGGCGATGCTGCTCTGTGTAAAAAGTATGGAATTGTATTTATTCCTGCTCACCTTGTTGCAGAATGCGTTATATCAGGTGAATATACAGCATTGCGTGACGAATTCAACTTTTTCTGTATTCAGACAAAAAAGTTTGAGTATATAAATGAGAGATTTACTGCAGAACCTGCTGTGATCGAAAAGGCGTTCAGGGAATGGCTTGATGCTAAAAAAGACCTGCCTATGCCCAGACAGGAACTTGATGATTATATGAAAAAACGTGATGCTGAAATGGCAGAACGGAGAGCAGCCAGACAAAAGCAGGGTAACAACTGATTTGCATTTGGTTGAATATAATTTTATAATCTGGATTCAATATTTCGTATTAAACAATCTAGGCAGCGTGGAAGGATAATTTTCCACGCTGTTTTTTTTATGTAGGACTTATCTTTATAAAAAACATATATTTGCCTTATCAGGGAAGTCTGATATAATTGATCAACCAAATATGAAAGCGACTATTTTTTTAATATTTCTATTGCTTATCCCAATTTATGGATGGAGTCAAAAAAAGGAAGTTACCCGGTTGTTTGCTGATAATGGAAAATCTCATGAAATTAAGTCTGATATCAGTTCAATTGAGTCTGGTATCAATGAAGATAATATAGCAAATAAGCTAATGCAGAAACCTTCCTTGATTACAGAAATTGAACAGGCAATGCTAAAAGCTACCCGGTTCATGGTTGAGAGAGTCAGCACAAATGGCGGATATCTGTGGAATTATCTGCCGGATTTTTCACGTCGCTGGGGTGAGATGGAAGCCTATGAGACAATGATATGGGTGCAGCATCCCGGTACCGTAAGTATGGGGCATTCGTTTCTCGATGCATATAAGGCCACAGGTAATGAGTATTACTACCAGGCAGCTGAAAAAGCAGCTTCGGCATTGATCTGGGGTCAACTGGATTGCGGAGGATGGAATTATATTATCGATTTTGCAGGCGACCGTTCTCTGAAACAATGGTACAATACAATTGGTAAAAACGGCTGGCGACTCGAGGAATTTCAGCACTATTACGGAAATGCCACATTCGACGACGATGTATCTTCCGACGCTGCCCGTTTCCTGCTCAGGATCTATCTTGTAAAACTGGATGTTAAATACAAACCTGCCCTTGAAAATGCAATAAATTTCATAATTGAAAGTCAATATCCCTTAGGTGGCTGGCCACAGCGTTATCCACTGAAATACGATTTTGTTAAAAAAGGATTGCCTGACTATTCATCCTTCTATACTTTCAATGACGATGTGATATGGGAAAATGTTAACTTTCTGATTCAATGCTATATCACATTAGGGGAAGAACGTTTTCTTGATCCGATCAGGCGAGGTATGAACTTCTACCTGATAACACAACAAGGCAACCCTCAGGGAGGCTGGGGGCAACAGTATAATATGGAACTTGAACCGACAGGTGCCCGTACCTATGAGCCCCCGGCTTTATTGCCAGGGACAACTTTTGACAATGCAATGTTGCTATTGAAATTTTATGAGTATACCGGCGACAGAAGATTCCTTTCCAGGATTCCGGATGCCATTCAGTGGCTTGAGAGTGTCCGTTTACCTGAAAATATGACCGATGGCGGCAAATATACCCATCCTACTTTTGTTGAGATCGGGAGTAATAAACCTGTTTTCGTACACCGTAAAGGTTCCAATCTGGCTTACGGGTATTATTATTATGATTATAACGATGGTATGTTATTGCTGCATTATGGCGGCAAAGGTAAAGTTGACACTGAAGCACTTAAAAAAGAATACATGAGAGTCAGTTCTTTGTCCCCTGAAATAGTTACGAAGAATTCCCCCCTGAAAGTGGGGAAATCCGGAAGCAGTGATATGCCACAATCTTATCATAACCTTAGCCGTTATTCCCGTAGTGATATACCTGATGAAGCTAAAGTAGGAGAGATTATTAATTCACTCGATGAACAGGGCCGGTGGCTAGCCGGGAACCAGTATTCAAGTAATCCATATATCGGAGACGGGCAAAACAGGGAATTGACTGACAAATATGCTTCAACCAATACCGGGGATGAAACGGATACATCTCCGTTTATTGACAGAACTGATCAGAAATACATCTCAACATCGGAATATTTAAGAAATATGAACTTGCTGATTAACTATTTAAGTCAGATAAAGCATTCCGGAGCGAAATAACTCTTTATCAATAATTAAAAACTTTGAATTTGCGTCGGCAATATTGAAAAGGTGTGAACCTAAACCTTTTGGTGGCTCAATTATGACCTTGTCCTGACTTCTGACTCAATCAAGAATTAATCCGGTTATAATTTTCAATTGTTTGAAAATTAATAATATAAAGTTTTAATTTTTGATTTTACCGCACTAGCACTAATTCTTGCCCTATGTATTGGGTAAGAAATGTCAGGACTAAATCAGGGTCGACTTCAATTCAGATAGTTCAATTTATATGGCATCATTGAAAGGTCGCTAAACATATTTGTAGTGCTAAAGATGACGTTGAGTTTTAACAATTTGATATTTAGTATTTTGGTTTAATTAATTCTCCATTCGCCGTAGGAGATATGGTATTGTAGAAAATGAGTCTACCATGGTATATTTACCTCGTAGAGGTTTTACATATAGCCGTTCACAAATATCAGATGTTTATTATTACATTGAAAATCAGGAATCCCATCATAAAAAGAGTTCTTTCCGTGAAGAATATATCGACATTCTAACTAAAAATGAGATAAAATTTGACCAACAATTTCTATTTGATTTCTGGAATGATTGCCTATAACCTCTACGAGGTATATTGCCGATTATATAAATGTTTCTACAATACCTAAAGCCCTACGGGCTATTCGCAGTATATCAATATTGTTGATTTACAATCTGCCTACTGAAATTATGAAAAATCCTTTGAACAATTCAATTAAAAAATTGAGTCTTATACCTCACTAATCGTCAGAAGGCAGGATGAGGAGTCCCCTTAGTTTGATACGAGTTAAGCGAAAGAATTCGCTCTGGTTTGAAAAGGGTGAATCTTCTGCCGCACTAATCGTCAGAAGTCAGAACGGAAAAGGTGTGAACCTCAACCTTTTTAGTGGCCCAATTATGACCTTGAGTTGCAGGTGGACACAAAGGGGTGGGTTGTCTTTTCCTGACTCCTTTTCTTTTGAATACTGAGGACTTGTCTTTTTTTTAACATATATTTGCAATTCCGAGAAGTCTGAAATGAGGGATCAACTTGCAATGAGAATTAAACTGGGAGATGAACAGGCCTTTGAGCTGCTCTTCCGGAAGTTCTATGTAAGGCTATGTGCTTTTTCAAATAAATTTTTGAATGACCCTGAAGAGGCAAAGGAAATTGTGCAGGATGTCTTTGCTAAAATCTGGGAGGGTCGTGATTTAATTGATCCGGAAGACTCCCTTAAATCATACCTGTTTAAAATTGCTCAGAATCAAAGTATTAACAGACTGAGAAAAATAAAGGTTGAATCAAGATATACTGAAATATATAAGCTGATTTACCTCGGGCAGTTCGATTATTCAGCCCATGAATCACTTTTAGCAAGAGAGCTGGAGGATAATATCGTCCGCGCTGTCGGGAAACTCCCCGCCGAATGCCGGAAAGTCTACGAATTGAGCCGGACAGAGGGTCTTAAATACCGGGAAATTGCAGATAATCTCAATATTTCAGTTAAAACAGTCGAAGCCCATATGTCGAAAGCACTTCGATGCCTCCGGATTGAATTAGGTGAATACCTGAGATTTCTAATCATTGTTTCAATCCTTCATAATCTGTAGGTTAGATCTGCCTTTTATATTAATCAGGTAAGTTTTTTAAAAATAATCAGGTTTGCAGTAAGGGTATAATACAACTTAATTGTATTAGATATGTAATTTGATTATTGAGGTTGGTTGTAGTTTAGGTAAGATTGGTTTGTGAGTGAAGTGCTATACAAGTTATAGCACTTCATGTTATCCAAAAAAAGTTGTATATAAAGATGAGTATGAATTTGTTTTTAGCATTTTGAATAAATAGTGAAAGAAGAAGAAAACATTGAATACCAGAACTTGCTGATTAAGTTCTTTGCCGGGGAGATCTCAGATGATGAGATAGCCATTTTAGAATCTTGGATTAAAAGTGATCCTGAAAACAGACGTTTGTTTAATGAGGAAAATGAACTCTGGCAGGAGGCAGACACAAAGGTAAAACAAGATTATTATAAAACCGATACCGGATGGGATAAAATGTCTTCCAGACTTGGTCTTGGTAGAAGCAATTCCAAATCCTATAAAATACTGAGCAGGAATAACTTCCGTATGCTGGTGACTGCGGCATCAGTCGCTTGTTTATTGGCTGTTGGCGGGTTAAGTCTCTGGATATCAGGTAGGATTTCAGATAAGGAAACTCTGTCTGCTTATACTAAGATCTCAACAAATGAAGGAGAGAAAGCTCATGTATTTCTTCCTGATTCTACCGAAATAATTTTGAATTCAGGTAGTTCTGTTCAATATGATATGAATTATAACACTAAGGACAGGATTGTGGTACTTGAAGGAGAGGCATATTTTAATGTACGAACAAATCTTCAAAAACCTTTTCTGGTACAAACTGAACTTATAAAGGTGGCTGCTACCGGAACACGTTTCAATGTTTTTGCTTTTAATAATGAAGACAGGGTGGAAACAACCCTTGAAGAGGGTGCCATAAATGTTTCAATAAAAGGAAAAGAAACGATAAATGTGAAATCTGGCCAGCAGGTCATTTATTTTGTAAAAAGTAATAAAGTCCAGGTCAATGAAGTGGTTGTTGACACGTACACTTCATGGATGGAAAATAAACTGAGGTTTAATGACACCCCTTTTGAAGAGGTATTGAGGAGAATAGGCAGGAAATATAATGTCAAGTTCGAGATAACAAGCCGTGATCTTCTTAATTTAAAATATACTGCAACATTTATTGACGAATCGATTGAAGATGTTATGCAGATGTTAATGACAGTAAGTCCGATTACCTACAGGATAAAATACCGTACTTCCATTAATGATAAGCAATATATTAAACCGGTTATTGTTGTGGGGAAAAAGAAATCATGATATTATTAACCCTGAAACCTAAAATCCTTTTGCCTATGAAAAACCAGCCTTGCTAAGGCTTAAAAAAAGAAGCAGGAAAGCCCTGACCGGCCCTCCTGCACTGTTTTAAAAGCATTATACCCCCAAATGTATGAGGTGTAATGCGATTTAGTTATTAACCGTCTAAATCTTTCAAATTTATGAAAAAAACTAACATGCTACAACGGATAGCACTATTTAGAGCATATCCGAAAAAAACCTTTCGTATTATGAAAATTTCTTCCTTTCTTTTATTAGCGACATTTTTTAATGTATTTGCAGGTAGTACATACTCACAGAATACACGACTGAGTCTTGATATGAAGGATGTAACAATGCAGTCTGTCTTCAAAGCAATTGAAGGGCAGAGCGAATTCTTTTTCCTCTACAGTTCCAAGATGATCGATGTTGATCAAAAGGTTAATATAGATGTATCTGAAAAAAATATTACGGAGGTTCTGGATGAACTTCTTGAGGATACAGATATAAAATATACCGTAAAGGACAGGCAAATTCTACTGGTAAATAAAGAATCCCGGGATGCTTTGGAATTACAGCAGAAACAGATTACAGGGAAAGTTATTGATGAAGACGGAAACCCTATGATTGGTGTTACCGTACTTGTAAAGGGAACAACTATAGGTACCGTAACAGATGTAAGTGGTAATTATTCAATTACCGGTGATCTTCCAAATAATTCTGCTTTGGTATTCTCATTTGTGGGATATGGTATTAAAGAAATGGCTGTAGATGGCAAATCCGTTATTGATATGGTACTCGCAGCTGAACTTACCGGTCTGGATGAAGTTGTTGTTATTGGATATGGAACAGCAAGAAGAAGTGACCTGGTAGGTGCAACATCCTCTGTTTCAACCAAAGATGTAGTATTGCAGCCGGCAGCAAGGGTAGATCAGGTTCTTCAGGGCAGATCTGCAGGGATCGCTGTTCAGAATAACTCTGCATCTCCTAATGGAAAATTCACAATACGTATCAGAGGTAGTAACTCCCTCAGCGGTTCAAATGATCCACTTGTTGTTGTTGACGGTTTTATCGGTGGAGACCTTTCATCAATTAATCCTAATGACATATCCAACATTGAAATCCTTAAGGATGCTTCTTCAACAGCTATTTATGGTTCACGGGGTGCAAACGGAGTTATTCTCGTCACAACTAAAAGAGGTAGCTCAAATAGAACCGTTGTTGAATATAATAACTATTTTAACTTCCAGTCAATAAGCAAAAGTATGGATCAGCTTTCTGCTTCAGAGTATGCAGAAACTGTAAACGCAAACAGGATTGATATTGGCAGGCCTGTAGTATTTACCCAACAACAGATAGATGATTTCAAAGCAAATGGAGGAACTGACTGGCAGGACCAGGTATTCCGGAACACATTGCAGCAAAGTCATCAGATAAGTGTCTCAGGTGGTTCTGATAATAGTACTTATTATCTTTCAGGTAATTACCTTAGCAATGATGGTATAATCAAAGGATCTTCATTCAGTCAGTATTCAGTAAGATCAAATCTGGATGTTGATATTAGTAAAAAGTTTAAAGTTGGTATGAATCTGTTTTTGTCGCAATCAGAGGATCAACCATCAATAACTGGTGGTAGTCAGGATCAGAGTCCTACACAGGGTGCTTTAATCTGGGGCCCTACAAAACCAGTTTATTTAGATGATGGAGTTTCATATTCACAACCCGGAGGTGGTTATGGCCCACCTGCTGTTTATAATCCATTAGCAATGGCAATTGAGCCGATACGTGAGAATATATTTATGAGAGGTGATCTGAATTCTTTTATTAATTGGGAGATAATGAAAGGATTATCCGCCAGGGTTATCGTTGGAGCAAGTTTAATCGACGGGGAATATAATGTATATCTTAATAATAAACCAAGTGGTGGTTTGTCTGAAGAAGTTGCAAGTATTACTGCCAACAGGACTTTAGTATTACAAAACACCAATCAGCTAAACTATCAGACATCCATTGGTGGAATACATAATATTAATGCTACTGTGGCTTATGAGCAACAACGTGAAACTATAAACAGTTCTATGGCCGCATCGAACGATTATTCATCTGATGCAGTTACCTATAACAACCTTGGTCTGGGAGCCAAGATTCAAACACCTTCATCATCATATAGCCGGAAAGATATCATATCGTTTGTTGGCAGGTTCAACTACTCTTACAGAGAAAAGTATTTATTCAGTTTTACCAGCAGGTATGATGGCGCTTCTGTTTTTGGCAGTGATAAATGGGGTTTCTTCCCATCAGCAGCTTTAGCATGGCGGGTTAACAGTGAAAGTTTCATGGAAAACATTTCCACAATAAGTAATCTGAAGCTGAGGACCAGTTATGGTATTACAGGTAGTCAGGCAATTAGTCCTTACACATCATTATCTAAATTAAATACTAACTCACCCTATCCGATTAATGGTACAATAGCCGGGATCGGAGTAGGTCTTGGTTCTCTCGGCAATCCTGATCTGAGATGGGAGCGGACAGCACAGTTTAACATAGGTGTGGACCTTGGATTATTTGATGGGAGATTAGTATTCAATGCAGATTATTATGATAAGCAAACCAGCGACCTGTTAATGTCAGTTCCTTTACCAAGGATCTCTGGTTATACAAATATTCTTCAGAACATAGGGGAAGTTCAAAACAGAGGATTTGAGTTTAACCTGGGTGGAGATCCTTTAAGCGGAGAGTTACAGTGGAACACCAGTATTAACATTGCAATAAATAAGAATAAAGTATTGGCCCTTTCCGGACCAAATGAGATTGCGATGGGTACCACAGGGTTTCCTAACTTTGGCAATACAATTTTTCTGATTGTCGGTGAACCTATTGGAGTACTTAAAGGGTATATCCAGGATGGATGCTGGGGAACTTCAGAGCAGGCAGAAGCTGCCTCTTTTGGTTCAATTCCGGGAGCACCTAAATATATTGATCAGAATGGGGATGGTAAAATTACAAGTGCAGATGTAGTGAAGATGGGTACAACATTACCTGTTTTTACCTACGGATGGAACAATAATTTAAGCTATAAAAACTTTGATCTGAATATTTTGATTCAGGGTTCACAGGGTAATAATGTATATAACCAGACTCGGATCAGATCGGAACGCACATCATCAGATGCCGATGCTACTGACCGCCGGATATTAAACAGATGGACTCCTGATAATCAGAATACAAGTGTTCCTTCATTTGCAGGATCAAATCAGTATGAGCAGTTACAGTCGAGCAGATGGCTTGAAGATGGATCCTATCTGAGGTTTAAGAACATTACACTTGGTTACTCTATTCCTCAAACAGTGTTGTCAAAGATTAATTTAAGTTATGCAAGAATCTTTGTTGGTGGTGTTAACCTTATAACAATTACAGATTACACAGGTTATGACCCTGAGGCGAGTACAGCTGTTGGTACCCTGGGTGGTATAGACCAGGCTCCCTACCCATCTCAGAAAATGTATACTGTCGGGGTGAATATCAGGTTCTAATTATTTTATTACTTAACAATAGAAAAATATGAAAAAATTTGCGATAAACAATTTATATACAATACTCCTTTTGATAATTTTATTATCTTTTGGATGTACAAAAAATCTCGAAGAGGTCCCGAAAAGCATTATTGCACCTACTACCTTTTATGCTAATGACGCTGATTTTGATGCTGCTATAAATGGTGCCATCAGACCACTATATAGTGGCTCTACTCATATGTACGTAACATCTTTAATGTGTGCCGGATCTGAAGATGTATCCTCAAGACCCACTGCACCTGAATTGTTAATGTTTGATGTATTTAAGCCAACTACGAACTATTCATTTGTACTTAATTTCTGGACTAATTATTACCAGGCTATTAATGCCTGCAATGATCTTATTGCAAACCTTCCTAAAGCAAAAGTAAGTGAAAGTAATAAGCTTTTGTATGAAGGTCAGGCCAGATATATAAGGGCATTAAGCTATTTCTATTTGGTTCGTTTGTTTGGTGAAATCCCGATTGTGACAACAGAAAACGTAGCGAATTCTATTAGCCTTGTGCAATCGCCCATTCCTGCTGTATATGACGTTATTATTGCGGATCTGATGGTGGCTGAGACAAATCTTCCATTAACATTTTCTCAGAAAGGGAGACCAACAAAGGGCGCTGCCAAAGCATTGCTTGCCGAAGTATATCTAAATATGACCGGCTGGCCTGTTAAAGATGCAACAAAGTATGCACTGGCAAGAGATAAGGCAAAAGAGGTTATTGATCTTAACCTTTATGCACTTGAACCAAACTTTGCCGACCTGTGGAGAGTTAAAAATAAACTCACAACCAAAGAGTTTATCTTCATGTTTAACGGATCCTCTTCTGTTACTGCAACTGGTAGTAGTTTGCACCAGCGTTCACGTCCCAGTGAGGAAGGCGGATGGAATGATTTTATGTCTGAAGTCAGGTTTTTTAATGCTTTTCCTGCCGGCCCACGTAAAGATGCATCTTTCTGGACGGTATTCGCAGATGCTAAAAAAACGACCTGGCAAAATTCATCAGTTGGCAAACCTTTTATCGCTAAATGGCGTGATGCCGGAGCTGCTGCAACATTTGAACAGGGTACAGTGAATAATACGGGTGGTGGCGACGGATTCTGGCCGGTAACACGATATTCTGATGTATTGCTGATGTATGCTGAGGCTGCAAATATGGCTGAGAATGGTCCCTCAGCAGCAGCTCTTGAGGCTATTAACAAGGTAAGAAGAAGGGCAGGAGGCAATAATCCTGCAGTATATCCCGATCTGCCTTCAGGGATGTCAAAACAGGCATTTGATGATGCTGTGATTGCAGAACGGAACTGGGAACTCGCATTTGAATGTAAACGATGGTTCGATCTGGTTCGCAGAGAAATGGTGGTGTCTGCTAATATAGCTGTTTATCCATATGTGGCTGAGCATAATAAGTTGCTGCCTAAACCACAAATTGAAGTTGATCTTATCCCCGGACTCAAACAGAACGCAGGGTATAACTAGTTCTGCTAAACTCATTTTTGAGAGAGGGAGGATGAACTCTGATTCTCCCTCTCTCTATATTTATTAAGTTCTTTTTTTAACAAGTCAGAAAGTTTTTAGGGATTAAAACAATGTTAATTATTACTAAAATTATTATTTTTAGCAAGCAATAATTCCATATTTGCTAAATTGCTTCTTTTGATCTGTTTGCAACAGAATCAGGTAGTATATAATATCTGTAAAATAAAAATATTGTCAAAGATGCAGTTGAACTCACTAAGTATGTCCGACGATTGATTGTTACTCCAAACAGGGTCAAAATGGATATTTTTAATGATGAGGCAGTTACATATGAACCACTTAATACTAAAGACATGAATAAAATTTTTAATAGAACATTAGCAGTATGCATTATGTTATTAAGTGCAACATCTTTGTTTCATAACTGTAAAAGCAGGCCTGAATGGGCTGATACCAACGACAAGGTTATCAAAGAGTATAAGGTTGTTGGTCGCACCAGGACTGATATACCTGATACCAAAGTAACCTCCAATCTCAAAGGCGGACAGGTGGATAATATTAAGAATCTTCCGGAACTTAAACTTGCAGAGGGAGTTACAGCCAAAGCTTACTGGGGGAGTGGAGTTTTATTAAGTTTTGTATCTATTGAACCTAACGCTTCCATGCCTGAAAAAACAATTAAAGGTGAGCGTTTTTTATTTGTACTCTCTGGTAATATCGAGGAACTGATAAATGAAAATTATGTCACACTGCAGGCTGTTCAGGCAGGTTCACCTCAAGCCAGCACAATGGCAAAAAGGGAGTTCCTATATCTGCAGGATGGAGCAAAAACTGCAGTTAAAGCAGGTGCAGAAGGTGCGAAGATTCTCGAGGTGTATAGTCCGGTCCCTGCTGATCTTTTGAAACTGGCAGGTGTAACTGAGGTTCCTGAGGCTGTTTCATTTATGGATCTGCCTGTTAAGCCGACAGTTGAACCAAATAAGGTATATGATCTGGATGAGTTGCAGTATTCTGAACTGGTGCCAGGTGCAAATTCAAAGATCGTTTCAGGCTATGGGGCACAGATAAGTTTTCTTCGCATGAATCCGGGCATATCATTTGCCCATCATATGCATCCGGAGGAGCAATTAATGATTGGTCTTCGGGGTTGGATAGATGAGATAATTATGGACAAGGTTGTTCGTATGTCTGAGGGAGATATCCTAAGAATTCCTGCAGATATGGTACATGGCGGAACACTTGGTCCATTCGGATGTGATGCAATAGATGTCTTCTACCCTCCGCGTGCCGACTATGAATCTTTCCGACAGGCCAGGAATGCAGGCTATAATGCAATCATCCCTGAAGATGCCACTGTTAATATCGTTTTAGACGGAACTAAAAGCAATCCCCTTCTCAATTTTACTGAAGGTCCTCTCTGGCTTAACGGCAATCTCTATTTCTCGAATATGTATTTGGACAGTAAAGGAGATAAAAGCTATTTAAACAGCTCACTTATAGAGCTGAAACCTGACGGAACCCACAGGAATATTCTGCAGAATAAAATGCAGACCAACGGGATAATTGCAAACAAAAATAATAACCTTATAGTATGCAATATGTATGGGAACAGAGTCCTCGAAATGGATACTAACGGTAAAATTTTGAAAGTATTAGCCGACAGCTATGAAGGGAAACCACTGGATGGTCCGAATGATCTTGTAATGGATCCGAAGGGAGGCTTGTATTTTACTGACCCTCAGTATACAGCAGGACCTCAAATGAATCAGCCAGGCCGTGCAGTATATTATCTTTCTCCGGAAGGTAAACTGATAAGGCTTCTGGAGCCCAACTCTTTTGCCAGGCCCAATGGTATAGCTCTGAGCCCCGATAGTAAGACGCTCTATATAAACAATTCACTTGATAATGAAAAAGAACCTGCAAATAACAGCGATAAAGATAATTTTGTATGGGCTTATGACGTGCAGGAGGATGGCACAATTGCCAATGGTCGTAAATTTGCTGAATTGTACCTGACAGCCAGTGCACTTGACCGGGAGAGTAAATCAACAGGGGCCGACGGAATGAAGGTTGATGAAATGGGAAATATATATGTGTGTACAAACGCAGGATTGCAGATCTTTAATAAGGATGGTAATTTTGTCGGTATAGTAAAAATGCCAACACACCCTGTGAACTGCTCTTTTGGCGGCCCTGATATGAAAACTCTGTATATTACAAGCTTTAACATGATTTACAGCATCCGTACAAACATAAAAGGCGTCACTCCTTCACTGTAATATGTTGAGAGAGTTAATATTTGATTGGTTATCCGATTTGTTAAATACAATTAATATTTATTATAATGAGTTACAGAAAACTATTTATGACACTGACTGTTCTGATGATTCTGTCAGTAATAACCTCAGCACAAACCGGTCGTTGGGAAAAAGAGATTTCTGGTAAGAACTGGAGCCTCTGGCTTGATAAGGCTGCCACCTTTTACTATGATGATATCTATCTTCCTCCGGTAAATGTATCGGCATTGCCGGTAAATCCGCCCACCTGTGGGTGGGATAAGCTACATAATAACAGCTCCTTAAAAACTGTTTCAGTGCCGGGTACTGTTGAAGAGCATTACTGGGGAGAAATAGGAGGAGCAGTTCAGGATACCAATGGTAATTACATAGGAGTATCATGGTGGAGCAAAAAATTCCCTCTTGATGCCAGTCTGAAAGGTAAACGGATCACCATGGCATTCCAGTCAGTTAACATGCGTGCAGAAGTTTTCGTGAATGGCAAGTTTGTTGGCTATGATGTAATAGGCAACACACCCTTCGAGGTAAATGTAACAGATGCAGTAGTGTTCGGACAGGATAACCAGCTTGACGTACGTATTACCGATCCTGTTGGAAACTTTACCTGGGATGACAATATTCTGATGCGATGGGGAAAGAACCTGATACCTGCTGTACATGGTTTTGGAGGTATCACTGGGAGTGTTATTGTACGTGCAACAGATGCAGTTAGTGTAAGTGATATATATGTACAAAATCAGCCTGATCCTAAGAAAGTCAATATTATTATAACTCTTGATAACTATACCGGGAGTGTACAAAACGGAGAGCTTGCAGTTACTATTCATGAGAAGGGCAATCCAAACGCTATTGTCTGGAATAAGACGGTTCCTGCAGCTGTAACAGGATCTTCAAAAATAATTACGGTACCGGCAACAGTGTCGCAGGCTAAACTGTGGGAGATAACAGTTAATAAAGATATCAGATCAACTAATTTATATGAGGCTGCTGTAAAATTTACCAGCAGCGATAAAAAAATTAGTTGATAACAGTTCTCAACGATTTGGATTCCGCTGGTTTGATGTAGGTGTGAAGGATGGTGATAAACGTTTTTATCTCAATGGGAAGAGGGTATTCATTATTGCAGGGATGACAAGAGGTTTCTGGCCAAAGAATGGCATTTTTCCAACTCCGGAAATGGCGAGGCGCGATATGAACGCGATGTACGACCTGGGAATGAATATGATGTTGCTGCACAGAGCAATTGGTCAGCCGGGGGTTTTCAATTATGCTGATTCTGCCGGGTTATTTACATATGAGGAACCGGGAGGTTATC
Source organism: uncultured Bacteroidales bacterium (assembly GCA_963732435.1). Classification (GTDB taxonomy): domain Bacteria; phylum Bacteroidota; class Bacteroidia; order Bacteroidales; family VadinHA17; genus LD21. Next base: position 298,185 of record CAVSZL010000001.1, read on the forward strand.
GGGTAACAGCCAATCAGAAGGGATAATATTGATGGCCCTGATGAGCAGGCCTTTAAATTGCGTACCGAAAAGCTGAGAAGGATGGTTATTCGTGATCGTTCATTTCCTTCTATGGTAATATATAATCTTAAAAATGAGGCAAGGGAATTACCTTCAGACCTTGAAAAACAGGATATGTTAATGGTTCATGACCTTGATCCTTCGAGAATTGTAACTTACAACAGCGGAAATGATATTGGCAAGTCCGGACCTGAATACTATGCTTTCAGGCCTGAAGATCCGATGGAGTTGCACATTCTTCCTTTTAAACGGGAACTTATGGATGGTGGCTGGTGGGATCAGCATCACTGGTATTCATATTCCGGTTATACAGACGAGATGTACCGTAATCCTTCCTTTTACCTCAGAGGGGTTATTGGTGCTGCAAGGATACCTCTTGCATCAGATTCTCTCCATCCTATGTCAAGTAATAAATCCAAAATCATCTTTTTTGGTGAAGAGGGTGCGTTTGGTACTATTGTTCGTCTCCAGAAAATAAAAGAGGAGCTTGACAAAAAAGGGGCTACCGGATTCAGGGAGATGGAACATATTGACTGGTTTAATCATTATGATAAATTTCTGGATGAAACAGGTTTTCGAAAGGCCTATCCGAATGTGGATAGTTTAACAAAGAGCCTGGGCAGGAATCTTCATTACTTCCATGGACGTAATATAGAAAATGTGAGGATGAGTAATATTGCAGATGCTTATAATATGAATGGCTGGGGATCGGCTGCTACACGCACAGATGTAGTGGATATGTACCGTAATCCTACCGCCGATGCATCAATAATTAAACATTACACTCAACCGCTTTATATAGCTGTAAAATTACGTAACAAAGTTGTTTCAACAGGTACTTCACCTATTGTTGATTTTTATATAATTAATGAAACAAATCTTAAGGGTAAGCATACTCTGAATGTTACATTATCGGATTCACAGGGCAACAACTTATTCAGCAAGTCATTGGAAGTAACTATAAAAGGAGGTGAGGAGTTCGGACAATTACTGGTTGAGAATGTTAAATTACCTTCAATAGGAAAACAGGGTTATTACAAGGTGAAAGCAACCCTTGATGCAGGTGAAGTTAAGAAAGCAGATGGCTTTGATGATATTTACGCAGTTGATCTTAAATGACCATGCTTACTCAGCAACATGTGCAGTACTTGAAAATGATGATGCAATAAAAAATTTCCTTGGTAAGGTAAAGGGGATAACGGTAAATACGTTTACCATTGGTTCTCCTGAAACGAAAACCATTGTTATCGGAAATTACGATTTAGTATCACTTGATCAGGCAACAATTGAAAACATATTCAACAGAGTTCAGAAAGGAACAAAACTTATTGTCCTGTCAGGTGCCGACAGATTTGCCCGTGAGATCAACATGGCCCTTAAAAACCGTCCAATGGTTTATATGGGAGGTGGCATTAGTAACTGGGGAGGATCCGGCAGATTCTTTGTTGGTGTCAGTCCGTTACTTACCGGGTTGCCACAGGCACAGGGAATGAGTTGGGAATACCAGTGTTTTTACAAGGGATCAAAAATGGATGAAGGAGCAAGAGTATCAGGTATCAGATTAGACACATGGGGGACTGAACTTATTGTGGCTCTGGGCAATCAGGGGTCAAAAGAGATACTCTCAGCCCTTTCACGTGTTCCTGTAGGTTCCGGAAGCATTACGCTTTCAACGCTTAATATGATACCTAACCTGCAGAATAACGGTCAGAGTGCTGTTGTGGCAAAAAAACTATTTCTGAATCTTCTGGAATACTAGTCTGAGTAATTTTAAAATTAAATAAATGAAATCAATTAGGACCATGAGGGCGATCACAAATTGGATATTATGTTTAACCGGTTTCTTTCTATTGATCTCCTTAACTAATCAGGCTGATCTTTATGGTCAATCCACAAGTAAACCACGCCCTCCCAACAGTCTTTACCTGAGGGCTCCTGATACTATTCCGGGAACTTTACCGGAAATGCGTCAGCCATCATTCTGGATTGCCAGGATGAAGGATCCAGATAGGATCGTTATGACTTTGGCAGAAATCGAAAAAAAGAATAAAGATTTTTCGATGAGAATGGATAATCTCATGTTGCTTGATAGCAATCTGCGCAAACAGATTACCAGAGAGATGGAAGGAAGGCCCGGAATTATGCCTTCCGCCACTGATCTTATTTCCAAATCACCGGCAGAGTTATCTGTTATAACCCGGAACATGATTGATAAAGAGGTGAAATTTTTGAAGAGGCGTGTTTATGGAAATATACTTGGTATTGAATATTCAGCTCAGGAAATAAGTGCAATGGAGGATGAAATGGCATTCCCTTCTATCAGTAACCAGGTAAAGATTCAGCCGGCCATTACTGTTAAGAATTGCCTCCTGCGTATTATTCCGGCAATCAGACCTGAATATGTGGGTAACAATACTCTCTCCCGGTGGGATATGTGGAATTATGATGTTGTTCCTGTCGGGAGTCCTGTTCAGATCCTTCATATTTCGAAAACGGGAGGATTCCTTTTTGTTCTTTCGGAGAAGGGTTATGGATGGATCAGATCTGAAGAGGCAGCCCTGAGTTCAGCAGAAATAATTGCAAAATACTGTAATTCAGGCGATTTTATTGTTTGCACTGGAGAGACTGTACCTTATTATACTGATTCAAATTGTACGATGGCTTCAGGATGGTTAAGGATGGGTGACCGTCTGCCTTCAAAATCAAATAATAAAAGAGTTATTCAGGTACCTTCCCGTCAGCTTAACGGGAATTTGCTGATTCAGGATGCCTGGTTGAAAACCGATGCAGATGTAAGTAAAGGCTATCTTCCTTATACTACTAAGAATGTTGTTATTCAGACATTTAAACTCTTAGATTTACTATATGACTGGACAGGAGGGTGGTTTGGACGAGACCATGCAACATCAATGAGAGATATTTTCAGCTGCTTTGGATTTAAATTGCCTGCCAACGGAGTTATGCAGACAGCCTTTTATCCAAATCCGGAAACAGTGTCTCCTAAAGCAGGTAAAGATGGTCAGTATAAAGCAATTAAAGCTAACGATCCTTTTGTAACCATTCAGATCTGCAGCAGTGGGCATGGTCAGTTATATCTGGGAGAATACAAAGGGGAACCAATTGTTTTCGATACCCATGGTTATGCTTATAAAGACAAAAACGGAGATGAGCTTGTCATAAGGCGTAGTAATATAGGTAATCTTACTTATCCCGATTATTTCCTTAAGCAGGATATTACGTTTGTGGAGATGAAGTGAGGGATGAAGACCGAAGTCCGAAGTCCGAAGTCCGAAGAACGGAAAAAAGATCATTTGAATACAAAGCAAAAATGAGATTTAAATTTGAAAAGCTGATTGTTTGGGAAAAATCGATGGAATATGGAGAAAGAATTTATCAGTTATCTTATAAATTCCCTAAGGAGGAATTGTATAATCTTTCATCGCAAATCCGGAGAGCTGTAGATTCTATCGCACTAAATATTTCAGAAGGATCCATAGGGCAATCACATCCGGAATTTAAAAAATTTATCGGTTTCTCTATCCGTTCTCTGGCTGAGGTTGTTACTTGTTTACATAAAGCTTACAGAAGAAATTACATAACAGAAGAAGAATTTAACGAGCATTATGACTTTGCATTTAATCTGATGAACATGCTTGTAGCATTCAAAGAGAAAATAAAATGAGTAAAAATTTAATAAAATCAGATTCATTTTTACTCCGGACTTCTGACTTCGGACTTCCGTCTTGCCAATAAATATTATTAAAAACCATATACCATATAAACATGTTTAATAAAAATCGTTTCGACATAAATAAACTGAAAGGGAAATTAGGTGAAATCAGGGATTGGATGAAAAGTCATCATATACCACCTCGAATGTTGTTTTTTATATTGGGAATTATTTCCACAATCTGGTTTCTGATCAGGGTGATACCCAAGCCAACCAGGGCAACGTATCCATGCATGAGGGTTGCTGCTCCGTTTATGTCGGGTTTGATCGTTTATTTTCTCGCTGTTGCCGGGATAACTGTAGCTTCAAGAAGGTTAAAACAAAAAATTGTCAATGTCAGATATGCGTCTGCTGCATTACTGATTTTTGCTGTCATTGTTACTATGGCAATAACCCCTTCAAACAATGTAAATACCTCATCTCAGCAGCTCCCGACAAAGACCGGACCTGATGACGGGCCAAATCAGCCCATGGGGACAGCAATAGGAGTAAATCCGGGCAGGGTAGTCTGGGTATGGGATCCAAAAGCCACAAATGAAAACTGTAACGATTATCATTTCAAGCCTGAAAATACAAATCAGAAGGTTGTAAGTAAAATGGTAAGCGAATCGGTTAAAAAGCTTTCAGGGAAAAGCAAATCCGCAGAATCGTGGGATGCAATATTCAGAAATTTCAACAGCAGGAGACATCTGACAGATAAAGGATATACTCCGGGTGAAAAGATATTCATCAAAATCAATATGACATCCTCAAGGGGAAGGTTAAAGCAGGTTGACAAAGATAATGGATACTATATTCCTGCACTGCCGGTTCAGAAACCGGGTGAAGCCCCCAGACAGCCAAACCTTGGGACTGTTGAAACTACTCCAGCAGTTGTTTTGGAGATTCTCAGACAGTTGGTCAATGTTTGCGGGATAAACCAGTCGGATATTGCAGTTGGTGATCCTATGAATCCCCTGTATGGCCATCTTTATGATGCATGGTCAGCCGAATTTCCTGATGTTGTTTATATTGACAGAGTGGATTCCAAGCATGGACGAACACCTATCCATGCCACAAAAAAAGAGTTGCTGTTCTATTCAGATAAATCCCAGACTGACAGGATTTATGATATAGTTGAGAATGCTGATTATATGATCAATGTTGCTAATTTCAAGCCTCACCTGAGGGCGGGAATTACACTTACTGCAAAAAACCATTTCGGTTCTCATTCCAGATTAGGAGCATACCATCTGCATTATTCACTTGTATCGCCTATTACAGAGGCCAGACCTACCAATGCAGGATATCGAAAATACAGGGTATTGGTCGATCTTATGGGAAGCAAATACCTGGGTCAGAACACCCTTCTTTTTGTTATTGACGGATTATATGGAGGAGGTGCAGGTGAGGGTGGTCCTCCTGTTAAATATTTCATGCCTCCGTTTAACGATGACTGGAGCAGTTCGATTTTTATATCTCAGGATCAGGTTGCCCTTGAATCAGTTTGTTATGACTTTCTCAGAACAGAATGGAACGGTACATATACTCATCACTCCCGCAATAACAGGAGTGAAATAATGCCTTTTGTTAACGGTGTGGATGATTATCTTCATCAGGCTGCTGATAAAGCCAACTGGCCTGAAGGTATAACTTACGATCCTGATAATAGCGGAAAACCACTGCCAAGCCTGGGTATACACGAACACTGGAATAATCCTGTCAGCAAGCAGTATTCCCGAAATCTTAGCAAAGCAAATGGGATAGAATTAGTTTCTATTCCTTCTAAAATTGTCGGACCGGCAGCAGAAAAATATGCTGCAAAAAATTCACAAAATACTGCAGTTACCACTGCTCCTGCAGCAACAGCGGTTATTCCTCTTGTTGCTGTTACAACACAACCTGAAAAAGCTCCAGGTGCTGCTAATAAATCATCTAAATTCACGTCGGTGGTTAATCGTCCTTTTAATGAAGGTTTTAAAGGAAGGAAATTTTATGCAGGTGTTGTTGATGATAATAACGGAGTATGGTTTTTAACTGATGCAGGAATCGTAAATGGAAGGATGTTCAGCCCTGTTCCGGCAAATAAAAATATTCCTTCCGGCGAGGTCAGAAATTTTGTATATGAATTAACTGATCAGGGCCCCGGATTATGGCTTGCAACAGCTTCCGGAGCAATTAATGCCTCCATGCCGGTTGAGCCGGAATCTGAAGCAAAAGTTTATAATAAACAAAATTCAGGTATATTGAGCGATAGTATATTTTCAATTGCTGTCGGGAGAAATAATCTGCGATGGTTCGGAACCGATAAAGGAATATCTGCATTGTATGAAAACAAATGGCTTAAGCCTGATTATGAAAGAAAATATCCGAAAGCAATGTTCAGGGATTTTAAAGTTACAGCCATGGCTACCACACCCGATGGTGACTCTTTATACGTGGCCACAGAAGGAGCAGGTGTATCGAGGGTATACAGAAACCAGGTGGATGCTATATCAGGTGCTTCAGAGTATGCCCAGTGGGGACCAATAGAGATACCTTCAGATAAAGTTTACAGCATTTGCATAACACGCGATGGAACTCAATGGTTCGGAACGGAGCTGGGAGTAGGAAAACATACAGGATATGTAACTATGGAGAACTGGACAGTATATAATACAGAGAACGGTCTGGTAAATAATGTTGTACAGGCTATTGCTGCTGATCCTGAAGGCAAGATGTGGTTTGGTACCCAGGGGGGTGTATCTGTATTTAACGGAACCGACTGGATATCATATACCATGGCAGACGGACTGATCAGTAATAACATAATGACTATTCTTGTTGACAAAAACGGGATGGTCTATTTAGGTACTGATAAAGGGATAATGACTTATAATAACGGACAATTGATCTGTTATCAGTAATCAATTTCCACGATCGTTATTCCTGCTTCCTGTAGTGGGTATAACGATCATTTTTCTCTCTGTAATCAGAAGGGGTATATCCGGTTTTCTTTTTGAACAGCCTGTAAAAGTAGTCAGGTGATTCAAATCCAAGGTCATGTGCTATTTCCTTTAGTGACTGTTTTGATGTAACTAATAAATCTTTTGCCTTGTTGATCCTCAGGTTGATCTGGTACTGTGCAGGAGATACACCTGTATATTCTTTGAACTTCTTCCGGAAGACAGAGTAGCCAAGCCCAACAGACATTGCTATCTCCTCCTGTAACATAGAAGTGTGCATGAACTCATGCAGTATTAATTTAGCCTGTCTGATCTGGTTCTCAATGAGTCTGCCTTCAAAAGGTTGATATTTTATTGAGGTAAGTGCCTGTCCTAATATATGAATAAGGTTTCCTGAGGCAATATATTGAAAACCAGGATTCTCATCACGAATCAATTTTAAAATATTAAGGAAATTTTCTGCGATTCCTTCGTTTATTCCCACTTTCAGGATCGGATTTTCCGGGTCAAGATATTTCTTTGAACGGTAATGTTTAATCAGGTCGCCATTAAATTCAACCCAGTATTCTTCCCAGCCGGTGTCAACGTCAGGAGTAAACCTGTGCCATATACCTGGGAATAAAATGAATATGTCACCGGTATTTATTTTTTTTAAGCCGGAGATCTCCGATTCAAAAATCCCTTTACCCTTAGTAATGTATAGAAACTGGTAATCAGATAATCTTCTTCCTGTTGACCAATGGAAATAGTGATGCGATGGATTGTCTTTAAATGGATATATTGTGTTTTTGTCTACATTAATATGCCCTGCACCTGTAATATAAATTCCCCATCGCTTTACTTCTTCATCAACCGAGATATATTTATAAAATCTTGATTTTCTTAAAGTCATTTTGTACAGTAGTTATGCCATTTAATGAGTAAAAGTTTATAATGTTAAATATAAATTTACATTTGATAGATATTCATTTTCACAAATATAGAATGTAATTATTAAATGTAAAGGTAATGTCTGATTTTCCTTTTGAAAAATATTAAAAGATATCAGTTTGTAGGCAGATATTAATCTTTTTCAGTTATTAATTAAAAATACAGCTAATAATAATGAAAGGTAACAATTATGTAGTTCTCAGTGCATTTATCGCATCATTGGGCGGATTGCTTTTCGGATTCGATACTGCCGTAATTTCAGGTGCTGAAAAAACTATTCAGCAACTTTTTAACCTTGATGGTTTCTGGCACGGTTTTACTGTAGCTATTGCTTTGATTGGAACATTGGTTGGTGCACTTGTTTCAGGAAAACCTGCTGATTTTTTTGGCAGGAAAAAAGCTTTATTGATTATTGCTGTAATTTACACTGCATCTGCTCTCGGATGTGCTCTTACTCAAAGCTGGACAGGTTTTCTGTTCTATCGGTTTTTAGGTGGTATTGGAGTTGGTGCTTCATCAGTTATCGGACCAATGTATATAGCAGAAATTGCACCGGCACACCTTCGGGGCAGGCTTGTGACAGCTTTCCAACTCAACATTGTTGCCGGAATTTTACTCTCTTATTTTTCTAATTACTGGATTGCCCGGATAATTGAGAATGATGCCTGGCGGTGGATGCTGGGTGTAATAAGCATCCCTTCCATACTTTTCTTCTTTTTAATATTCTTAATACCTGATTCCCCCAGATGGCTGGTATTAAAAGGCAGGATTGAAGAAGCCAAATCTGTTTTACAAAGAATTGGATCTGAAAATCCAGTAAGAGAAGTACAGGAAATTGAAGCTTCCATCGAAAATAAGCATGGAGTGACACGTAATGTTCTTTTTTCTTCAATGTACAGGATACCAATAATCCTGGCTATACTGGTAGCCCTTTTTAATCAGTTGTCTGGCATAAATGCCATAATGTATTATGCACCGCGTATTTTTGAAATGGTAGGTTATGCTCAGAGTTCTGCTCTTCTTCAGTCAGTGTCTGTAGGTGTCACTCTCTTTGTATTTACTGTATTGGGAATGTTCCTGGTAGACAGGGTAGGCAGGAAAAAACTACTGCTTGTCGGTTCAGTTGGGATGGTCCTGTTCCTGGCTTTGGTAGCCAAAACCGTTTTTAACACTTCTTCAGAGGGAAGTATCTGGATGCTGATCTACCTGTCAGGCTTTATTGCATTTTTTTCATTTTCTCAGGGGACTGTTATCTGGGTATTCATCTCTGAGATATTTCCAAATTCGGTAAGAGCAAAAGGACAGACTCTGGGAAGTTTTACTCACTGGACAGCAGCCGTAATTATTTCATGGTTATTTCCTGCTATTTCTGAAAACAGCGGAGGAGGCTGGGTCTTTATATTCTTCTCAGCTGCAATGGTTTTACAGTTTATTATTGTTCTTAAGTTTTTCCCTGAGACGAAGGGTAAAACGCTTGAGCAAATACAAAAAGAAATGATTAAGTAATAATTTTAAACCTGATAAAATGAATAAAACTTTCAAACTGGGTTATATGCCGACCCGCAGAAGTTTCTTCTCAAAGGAAGATGCACAGAAATACAAAAAAATAATCTTCGAGGAAATATCCGGACTGTTACCTGAGAATGTTGAAGTTGTTGATTTGGAATGGCTTAATGACGAAGGTTTGTTACACGATGATAAAGATGCTTCCAAAGTTGCACTGTATTTTATAAATAATGAGGTAGATGCCTTGTTTGCACCCCACTGCAATTTTGGAACTGAAAATGCCGTTGCCCAGGTTGCCAGAAGAGTGCAAAAACCATTGTTGATATGGGGTCCGAGAGATGAAGCCCCCTTGCCAACAGGTGAACGACTCCGTGATTCACAATGCGGTCTGTTTGCCACATCAAAAGTGCTGCAGAGATATAGTGTCCCGTTCACTTATATAGTGAATTCACATGTTACCGACAATGTATTCAGGAAAGGATTCCTGAATTTTATCAGGGCAGCCAATGTGGTTAAGTTCACAAAAAACACAAGAATTGGTCAGGTTGCATCCCGTCCCCAGTCCTTTTATTCAATTATTGTTAATGAAAATGAATTATTGGAAAAGTTTGGTATAGAAATAATCCCGATTACTTTAGGATCAGTTGTAAGGCAGATAAATAAAGCATTGGAAGATAATGAACCTGCGATTGAAGAAATAGTTGGTGTTATAAAAGGAATAGTAGATTTTACTAAAGTGAGTGAGGAATCTGTAAGGAAGATCGCAGCCCTGAAGTATGTGATGAACAATAATATAAAAGAATTTGATTTGCAGGCAGTTGCTTTTCAGTGTTGGGATGAATTGCAATATCAACTGGGTATATGCTCCTGTTTTGTTCATGCCCTTATTACTGACGAGGGTACCCCTTTCGCATGTGAGTCAGATATTCATGGTGCAATTAGCAGTCTGATGTTGCAGGCAGCAAGTATGTTTAACGAACCTACTTTCTTTGCCGATCTCACGATACGACACCCCGGAAATGATAATGCAGAATTACTATGGCATTGCGGCGCATTCCCTCCTTCCCTCAGCATCAATAAGAAAGAATCGGTTATCGGCGACCATTTTGTACTTCCTTCACAAGCCCCGGGAACATGCAACTGGCAACTGAAAAAAGGGGATCTGACAGTTATCCGTTTCGATGGGATTAATGGTGAATACAGCTTGTTCTGCGGCGAAGGAAAAGCAATTGACGGGCCTTACACACTGGGTACATATGTTTACATTGAAGTAAATGACTGGCCTCTATGGGAGGAAAAAATAATTTACGGACCCTACATCCACCACACTTCCTGTATATATGGAAAATACTCTACCGTATTATATGAGGCTGTCAGATATCTCGATGGTATTAAATTTGACCCTGCTGAGCCTGATATTGAGCATATTAAGAAAAATCTACGTTCAAATTAAGGAAAGATACTGATATGGTAATTACAGGAAGAAACAATGCAGAGAAAGTCACTGAAAGGATCAGGGTATGTAAAACCAGTCTGCCGATCTTTTGCACTGCAAGTCACTGGAATACAGAGGCTATTCTGTTGGCTGCAAAAAGGATAGGAGAAAAATTCAACATACAAAATGTACCTGTTGCCATCGCCATGACTTTCAATTATGAATACATGCCACAGGCCCAAAGGATGACCTATTCAAAAGATGCCAGGCTTGGGTTTTTATCAAATATTCAACATTTGAAAGTGCTTGCTGACGATAAAGATTCACCCTATTATGGCGTAACAGTATTACCCCATCTCGATCATGCAGATCCGGTAAGGGACCACTGGGCATTAACGCAGGGAACAGATTATCTGGCATCCGTAATGTTTGATGCCCAAAAATATTCAATCAGTGAAAATGTGGAATTGACCACTGAATATGTAAAGACTTACGGACAGAAAGTCCTGGTTGAAGGTATAATGGATGAATTAAGAGTTTTTCAATCGCATGAAAAGCAGGCAGATACATCAATTGATGATTACCCTGAAAGGGCTTTTGAATATATTAAAAAAACTGGAGTTGATTATCTGGTAGCTGATTTAGGTACGGAACAACAATCTCAGGGTGTCGGGAACAGTGTTTACCTGAAAGCAAGAGCCCTGAGCATTCAGAAACTTTTCGCTGATCGCATATTAGTTCTGCATGGAACGTCCTGCCTGTCAAATGAAGAAATAGAGTCTTTACCCGATGACGGAATCTTACGGGTAAACATGTGGACCAGAATAGCCAGGGATGCCGGATTATATGCAATTGAAAGATTAAAAAGCAGGGAAGATGAAATAAAGAAAAACAATTTCAATGCTATTGAATCACACCAATACCTTATGGATTCAATTGAAAAAGCTGCATCTGTTATGGTAACTATTATGGAATCATTAGGATACGGTAACCTGAAATAGATATCAATTAAATAATTTTTATGAGTTTACTCGGTATAGATATAGGAACAATCGGATGTAAAGCTGCAGTTTTTTCCCTCAAGGGCGAGCAGTTAGCATTATCATACCGCGATTATGAAGTAATAATCAAAAAAGAGGGTTATGCTGAGCTGGATTCTGTTGAAGTATGGAACAAAGTGCAGGAAACCATTCGGGATGTTTCAATGAGGACCGGAGGTGACCCGATACAGGCACTTTCGGTCAGTTCATTGGGAGAAGCATTGGTCCCTGTTTCCAAAAACAATCAAATACTTGGAAATTCCATTCTGGGTTTTGATATGCGGGGTAGTGAATTTGCAGATATGCTGCAGAGCAAATACAGTACAAATGAAATTTTCAGGATTACCGGAAATCTGCCATCTACATTTTTAAGTCTTCCAAAAGTTGTCTGGATCAGGAAAAATCTTCCCGGGTTATATGATAACACAAAATACTTTATGACATGGGCAGATTTTGTTACCTTCATTCTGGGGGGCATACCCATAACAAATTATAGCCTTGCAGAACGTACATTACTATTTGATATAAATAGTTGTAAATGGTCTGATGAAATATTCTCTCTATTTAACCTGGATCAGTCAAAATTTCCTGCTCCTCAGTCATCGTGTAATTATTTGGGTAAGGTAAATGACTTTTTTGCTAAGGAACTTAACCTCGGAAACAATGTTGCTATAATAAGCGGAAGTCATGATCAGGGCTGTGCTGCTTTAGGGTGTGGAATTAAAAGTGGTTCAAAATCAGCTATGTATGGTATGGGGACTTATATAGTTGTTGTACCTGTTTTCTCACAAATGCCCAATGTAGATTCTATGTATGCAAGTAAATTGTGTATTGAACATCATGCAATTCCCGGTTCATTCATAACTTATATTTACAACCAGTCAGGTGGAGGAATGGTAAAATGGTTTAAAAAGACCTTATTCTCAAGAGAACAACTAAGTATTGCAGGTCAGCAGAACATCTATGATGCAATGTTCGCGGAATTGCCCGATAGTCCAAATGATATTATAGTGATAGCAAAGTTTGGGGCTACAGGTCCCCCCGATTTTCTTACCGGAAATCAGGGATGTATATATGGGCTTTCGTTAAGTCATACCCGTGGCGATATTTTGCGTGCCATGCTTGAAGGTGTCAGCTTTTACATAAGAGATTTTTTTGAAGACAGGAAAGGAGCCTTTACAGATATTGATTTTCTTACTGCCACAGGAGGGGGATCTGTATCGGATAAATGGTTACAGATCACTTCGGATATCCTTGGCAAACCTATTGTAAGGAATAAGATATCTGAAGCAAGTTCTCTTGGTGCATCCATTATTGCAGGAGTAGGCAGTAATGTATTTTCTTCTTTCGATGAGGCTATAGATTCGATGGTACATAAGGATTTAACAATTTTCCCTGATCAGTCGAAGAAAGAATACTATGGAGCTAAATATAAAAGGTATAGAAGACTGATGACCTGTTTGAAAAATGAAATTTAAAATAAATACAATATAATATTTTATGAAAAGATACCTCTACTTCGTAACTTTTGTGGCTGCACTCGGTAGTTTGTTGTTTGGATTTGAAACCGGAGTGATTAACGGCGCAATCTCCGACGTTTCTGATTATTTTAACCTTACACCTGCCTGGGAAGGATTTGCGGTAAGCGTTGCACTGATCGGATGTGTGATTGGTGCATTGTTTGTCGGCAAACCTGCAGATATATGGGGACGCCGATATATCCTGAGATACATGGCTCTCTTTTTTCTGCTTTCAATGCTCCTAACAGGACTTGCTACCCACTTATGGATGTTTATCATTGGAAGATTTATTGGAGGCCTTGCAGTGGGTGGCGCCTCCGTGGTTACCCCAATGTATATTTCCGAGGTAGCTCCGCCAAAGTTACGTGGCAGACTGGTTGCCACTGCTCAGTTTGCAATAGTATTGGGTATTCTCGTATCCTTCTTTTCCAATTACATAATAGACACTCTGGGGGGAGAAGGAGAATGGAAATGGAGATGGATGTTCCTGTTTGGAGTGATCCCTTCAACGGTTTTCTTTATTCTGCTATTTTTCATACAGCGAAGTCCCAGATGGCTTGTTAAAAAAGGTAAAGTCGAAGAAGCAAGAGAAGCTCTTTTAAGAGTAAATAATGTGGCTGATCCGGATGAATTAATAAAAGAAATTCAGGATTCATTGGATAGTGAGGTAAAAAGCAGTTATTCTGCCTTGTTTAAGAAACCATACCTGCGACTGGTTTTGATAGGCATCGGAGTAGGAATGTTCAACCAGATGTCCGGGATAAATATCGTAAACTATTACTCTACAGAAATTTTCAAGGATGCCGGATTAACCAGAGAGACTGCTTTTTATCTTACAGTTCTGGTAGGGATCACCAACCTCATATTTACAATTGTCGGCATGTCATTGATCGATAAATTCGGAAGAAAGTTTCTACTTTACATAGGAGGAGCTGGAATGCCTGTATTTCTTGGATTATTTGCATGGGCCGACATCTCAGGTAATGCAAGCATTACTCTTATTTTGATATCAGTACTGGGCTTTATTGCACTTTTTGCCTTATCTCAGGGAACGGTAATTTGGGTTCTTCTCTCCGAGATGTTTCCAACTGATATCCGTGCGAGAGGATCAGCTATCGGTTCTTTTTCACACTGGTTCTTTAATACAATTATCACATTTGTATTCCCGATTGCGCTATCTACAATTGGTGGCGGATATGCATTTTTATTCTTTACCATTGCCACAATGCTTAGTCTGGTTTTCTATAAATATGCCCTTATCGAAACAAGAGGAAAATCACTTGAGGAGATTGAAAAACTAGTATTACGAACCAATAAGTAAGTATCAGGTTATAGATATATAAATGTCAAAAGGGACCATTTTCAATATCGAAGAATTTGCCGTGCATGACGGACCGGGAATACGTAAACTGGTGTTCTTCAAAGGATGCCCCTTACGTTGCACCTGGTGTCATAATCCGGAAGGATTGTCGTTTGAAAAGGAATTAATGGTCAGTCATGCGGCATGTATAAATTGCAGAAGATGTAAGGAAATCTGTACAAACAATGAGTGCATCATTTGTGGCAATTGTGTTGAAGTATGTCCGTTGAGATTACGTAAAATTGCCGGTCAGGAATATGAAGCTCGTGAATTGGCTGAAATTCTCCTGAGGGGAAAAGAGGTCCTGATAAATAGTGGCGGAGGCATTACAATATCGGGTGGTGAACCACTGGCTCAGCCGGAATTTTTATTCGAATTAATAAGATTTTTAAAGCCTGTTAATGTTGCAATTGAAACATCCGGTTATGCTAAATCTGATTTATTCAGAAAAATGGTTTCAGACACTGATCTTATTATGATGGATGTAAAACATACCAATTCTGAGGCACACAAACAATTTACAGGGGTAGGTAATGCACAGATACTCAAAAATCTGGATTATCTATGTTCTTCATACACTCCTTTTATTATTCGTATTCCACTAATACCAGGGGTAAATGATACTCTCTCAAATATGGAACAAACTGCATTGTTAATAAAGGATGCCAGCTCTCTGGAGAGAGTTGAGTTATTGCCTTATCATCAGACAGCTCCCGCAAAATACCAAATGTTAAATAAAAAATTTACTCCGGGTTTTGATACGGAGAAAAAGGTGAATATATGGCTGGATATTTTTAGAAATTATAACATTAAAGTTTCTTTATTATGAAGCAAAGAATCAGAATTTTATTGGATAATGTTCTCCAAAAGAAACATCATCAGTTCAGGCAGGATATTGATAAGGAAATTATGCAGGAATTTACGGCCACCCTGAAAGAGCAGGGATTATCTGATGTTCAGCGGGCAAAAAGCAGATTATCATGGGTTTTAGCTCACGAAAAACCTGTAATCCTTCCTGATGAAAGGATTGTGTTTACAAAAACTGTTGCAAAAATTCCGGAAATTTTTACAGATGATGAATGGCTCAGGATCAAAAGAGACCATTATATTCATGAAATGGGCAGGATTTGTAATATAAGTTCAAACTATGCCTATACAATTGAAGTCGGGCTTGAACAAAGAAAAAGAGAGATTCTGGCGGCAATAGAGATTCAAACTTCTGAGAAGAACTTAAAGGGGATAGAGTTTCTGGAGGCAGTACTTCAATCTGTGAAAGATGTTGAAAAACTCACTGACAGATATGCCCAAAAAGCCCTTGAGACTGGACGAGAGGATATCTTTCTTCTGCTTCAGAATATTCCGAATAACGGGGCTAAAACATTTTATGAGGCTCTTCAGTTTTTCAGGATACTTCATTTTACTCTCTGGGCTTCAGGGAATTATCATAATACCGTTGGGCGGTTCGATCAGTATATGCTTAAGTACCTGAAAAATGATATTGATTCTGGTCTGCTGGATTACGATAGTGCGCTTGAATTACTGGAAGAATTTTTTATCTCCTTCAATAAGGACAGTGATCTTTATACCGGAATGCAACAGGGCGACAACGGTCAAAGCATGGTTCTGGGCGGAGTTGATAAGTATGGTGATGATGTATTTAACCTGCTTTCAGAATTGTGCCTCAAAGCCAGTCTGGAATTAAAGGTTATTGACCCGAAAATTAACCTTCGTGTTAATAAAAATACTCCGATTGAAAAATATGATATCGGGACCGAACTTACCAAAGAGGGATTGGGATTTCCACAATATTCAAATGATGAGATAGTAATTCCGGGACTATTATCTAAAGGATATAGTCTTGAGGATGCCAGGGATTATGTTGTAGCCGCCTGCTGGGAGTTTATTATCCCGGGATATGGGATGGATATCCCGAATATAACAGCATTATCTTTTACCAAAGTAATTAATAGCTGTGTCAGTAAGCATCTTGAACAGAGTAAGGATTTTGATTCATTTATGGGAAATGTTAAGAAGGAAATTGGAAACGAATTATTGTCTTTAACACCTGTTCTTTATAATATTTATTCAGAACCGGCACCTTTTCAGTCTTTGTTAATGAATGACTGTGTTGAAAATGCAACGGATATTTCGTTAGGTAACAGATATAATAATTATGGTATTCATGGTACAGGAATCTCAACTGCTGTTGATTCCCTTGCTGCGATAAAAAAGTATGTTTTCGATGAAAAATCGGTAACTGCCAGGGATCTTATAAGGGCTGTTGAGGATAATTTTGAAGGGCATTACGACCTGTGGATCAAGTTAAAGTATCATGCTCCCAAGATGGGTAACGATGATGATACAGCTGACAATATTGCAGTCAGCCTGCTGGATTGCTTTTCGGAATTATCTGCTGGTCTGGTAAATGAAAGAGGCGGTTGTTACAGGCCAGGTACAGGATCAGCGATGTATTATCTGTGGCACGTTAAGGATATCGGAGCATCAGCCGATGGCAGAAAAAGAGGAGAACCACTTTCTGCAAATTTTTCCCCGGGCCTGAACATAAAATTAAAAGGACCACTATCTATTATCAGATCTTTTTCTAAACCAGATATGAAAAAAATAATGAACGGAGGCCCATTAACACTTGAGTTACACAACACTGTTTTCCGTAATCCTGAGAGTATACGGAAAGTTTCAACCCTGGTGAAGGCTTATATGGATATGGGAGGACAGCAGCTCCAGATCAATGCTGTTAATCGTGAAAAGTTAATTGAAGCAAAAAAGCACCCTGAAAAATATAAAAACCTGATTGTGCGTGTATGGGGTTGGAGCGGCTATTTCGTGGAACTTGATGAGTTATACCAGGATCACATTATACAAAGGATTGAATTAAGTATCTAAATATTTAATCATCTGATAATTAGATGTATATAAAGAAGGCTGTTGTATAATTTTAGTTATTCTTTTTTATTATGACAAGACAATTAATAACTGGTTTATTAGGCATTGGTTCTACCTGTTTCATTCAGTCCGGATGCAACACTGTTAATGAAAGTACAGAAGATTCCAACCCAAATATTATATTCATTCTTGCTGATGATCTGGGATATGGCGATTTAAGCTGTTATGGACAAAGTTCATTTACAACCCCTAATATTGACAGCCTGGCAGCAGGTGGATTGATGTTTTCCAGGCATTATGCCGGTTGCACAGTTAGCGCTCCTTCCCGAGCAAGCCTTCTGACCGGTAAACATACCGGGCATACTTCAGTAAGGGTAAACCTTAATAATCTGGTGGCTGATTCTGAAACTACTATTGCTGCTGTTTTAAAAGAAAGCGGTTATTACACCGGCCTGATCGGTAAGTGGGGTATCGGCAATCCCCCTCCTGATGATGATCCCAAAAGAAAAGGTTTTGATGAAGCTTATGGATATATCAATATGTGGCATGCACATAATTACTTCCCCGATTTTCTTGTCCGTAACGGTTCTGAAGAAAAAATAGAAGGGAATGTTATTGGTGATTATGTAGCTATGGTTACCTGGGATGAGCCAAAACCTGCAGGTGTAGGTTATTCTGTTAAAAAGACTCACTATTCACATGATCTCTTAGAGAATGAGGCATTGAAATTTATTGAAGATCATAAAGATACAACATTCTTCCTTTTCCTCCCTTTCACAATTCCGCATGCTAATAATGAAGCAGATAACGGAATGGAAATACCTTCTTATGGTAAGTTTGCCGGGAAAGATTGGCCTGACACTGAAAAGGGATTTGCTGCTATGATAAACAGGTTAGATTCAACAGTTGGATTAATTCAGGATAAACTTCAAAAGTTGGGAATAGCAAAGAATACACTTTTGATTTTCACATCAGATAACGGACCTCACATGGAAGGAGGTCATAAAGTTGATTTTTTCGACAGCAATGGGAACCTGAGGGGAAATAAGCGCGACCTTTACGAAGGTGGCATAAGAGTACCAATGATCGCATATTGGCCGGATAAGATAAAACCCGGCAGCATAACCACCCATATATCCTCCTTTTGGGATGTGCTTCCGACTTTTTGTGATATTGCCGGTCATGATATACCGGCAGATATTGATGGTAAATCTTTTTTACCTCTTCTGCTTGGTAAAACCCATGATCAGAAGAAGCATGAATACCTCTATTGGGAGTTTTATGAAGATAATGGGAAACAGGCTGTTTTGATTGATAATTATAAAGGAATATTGCTGAACCTGCGTCAGAAACCTGTTTTTGAGCTTTATGATTTAAATGTAGATGAATCTGAAAAAAATAATATCGCTCCGGAGCATCCTGAGATTGAAAGCAGAATGAAGGAAATAATTAAAAAAGCTCATTCCGACTTTTACATTCCGCTTTCAGAATATAGCGAATATTATCCTGAAGGAAAGACCCGGCAATTTTAAATAATGGGGTTAAGATAACAAATAACTCATAGACCGATCCGATTGTCATGCTTAAGCATTACGGACCTGAAACCCCTGATTTGACCTTTTAATCTGAATATTAGTCTGAATTTTATAAGTTAAATTACTAGTGATACGCTAATTTTAAATAGTAGATTATAAATATTTGATATTAAATACAATATCACCGTTCTTTGATTTTTTGATATGATTTGATGTGTTTACCCCGAAGGGGTTTAATTTGAATAACCGTGGGTGCAACCCACGGTACAGACAAGAAACCTCTCTAGCAACCCCGGAGGGGTTGAATAATGAACTCAACATACCGATCTAATATTCAGCCCCTTCAGGGCTGGGATATTCAGTTCATATCTGACCGTGGGTTGCACCCACGGTTATTCAGATTTTGCCACTTCGCGGCACGATTTATATATAAATCAAACGCATCAGTAGTAAAGTTAAATTTAAAAATACTGTGATTGTTTATCCACACTCTTAATAATATGATAATTAATAAAACTATGGCAACAAAAAAAATTAAATCAGAAGAAACTTTTAATCAGAAGAATCATGATAGCCGTCGCGATTTTGTTAAAAAAGTATCAATGGCCGGATTAGGAATGGGATTATTATCAGAAAGTAATAACCCTTTTGATGCTAAAAAAGTTACGGATTCCGAGTTTGGGAGTTCAGGTTTTTCGCTGGCAAAGCCTCCTGCAAAGATAATTATCACCGATCTCCGGTGCGCCATTATTGGTAACAGCCCGGTTGTCAGAATTGTCACAAATGCCGGTATCAGTGGTTATGGTCAGGCAGAAACGGCCAAAAACTACCTGAAACCGTATGTTCTTTTTTACAAAGACTACCTTATTGGTGAGGATCCCACAAATGTCGAACGCTGCATGATGAAAATTCGCAGGCTTGGCAGTTTTAAGCCATGGGGAAGTGCTGTCAGTGCTATTGAGATAGCTTTATGGGATATTGCTGGTAAAGCAGCAGGAGTTCCGGTTTATAAACTGCTTGGTGGTAAAATCCGAGATAATGTCAGAATCTATGACGGAGCTGTCAGATTCCCGATGAACGGCCAGGATCCTAAAGACTACGCTGATCAGGTTGCCAAAATCAGGGAAGCCAAAGAAGGGTTCACTATTATTAAAATGGGGGTTGGATTTCACAGCAGAATGGCTTCTACGGTACCAAATTTCTTTTATGGGAATCCTCAATTATCCAGTAGCCCGGCAAAAGCGACCCAGGCAGATCCAAAAGAAGTTATACTCACATCAAAAAGTGCTCCCCACCCGAATAAGGGACTGTTAACAGAAAAGGGACTAAAACACATAATAGCCTGTGTAGCAGCTATGAAGGAGGAATTGGGTGATGAGATCGGACTGGCTCTGGATTGTGGACCGGGGCATACTGTTTCGGATTCCATCCGTCTGGCAAAAGCTTTGGAACCATTTAATCTGATGTGGCTGGAAGACCTGATCACAGGTGATTATACTCCCTATGTCATGGCAGATCTCTACCGCGAAGTCACGGTTGCCACTACTACTCCTATACATACAGGCGAACAGATCTATCTCCGGCAGAACTTCCGGGAGCTTATAGAAAAGCATGCAGTACGTGTAATTGGCCCTGATCCTGAAGATATGGGCGGGATAGCTGAAATGAAGTGGGTAGCGGAATATGCTGACCTGCATGGAATACAGATGGCACCCCACGGTATTTTCGACGGACTGATAGGTCTGGCTGCCCAGGTGCAGGCAGGCGCTGCAATGCCTGAGAATTATATTGCATTTGAGTACTCAATTGGAAACCCTGGCTGGTGGTACGATATTGTTGAGGGACTGCCTGATCCGATTGTTAAAAATGGTCTGATTGAAGTTTGGGACAGACCAGGGATAGGGGTGGATTTCATTGTTAAGGAAGCCCGTAAATACCTACCAGAGGAAGACAAAACTTTCTTTGATTAAAAAAATAGTAATTAACAAAAAAACAGTATATAATGGCTGCAAAAGTATTAATAACCGATCTAAAGTGTGCAATTATTGGTGGAAGCCCTGTTGTCAGAATCGTAACAAATGCAGGTATCAGTGGTTATGGTCAGGCGGAAACCGCCAAAAACTTCCTGAAACCTTTTATTCTCTTTTATAAAGACTACCTGATAGGTGAAGATCCGACTGACGTTGAACGTGTTATGATGAAAATCCGCAGGCTGGGAAGTTTCAAACCATGGGGAGCAGCGGTAAGTACTATTGAGATGGCCCTGTGGGACGTCGCAGGTAAAGCAGCTGGTCTTCCGGTATATAAACTTCTCGGTGGAAAAATACGTGATCATGTACGGTGTTACGGGCGGACCCGCATGACCGGGACAGAGCCAGGTGG
Source organism: uncultured Bacteroidales bacterium (assembly GCA_963732435.1). Lineage (GTDB taxonomy): Bacteria > Bacteroidota > Bacteroidia > Bacteroidales > VadinHA17 > LD21. Next base: position 319,511 of record CAVSZL010000001.1, read on the forward strand.
TTATGCTAAAACAGTTAAGGCAGGTAAAGAAGGTTTTACAATTATAAAGCAATCGATCGGATTTCACGCAAATATGGACAGGACGTTTCCAAATTTCTTTTACGGGGACGTAGATCCGGCAACTATTCAGGCAAACAGACCTGGAACCAGACCTCCAAATGCACCGGTGAATCCATCTGCTTATGATGGAAATGTGCAGCCAACCAGGTCTAAGAGTGGCCCTTATCCTAACCGTGGTGTGATCACTGAGAAAGGTATGACTGCAATGATTAAACAGGTTGAACAATGGAAGATTGGCTTAGGTGATGAGATAGGTCTCGCACTGGATTGTGGCCCCGGATTTGCCGTATCGGATGCCATTCGCTTTGCAAAGGCATGTGAGCCTTTTAACCTGCTATGGCTGGAAGATCTTCTGACAGGTGATTATCACCCGTATGTGATGGCAGACCTCTACAGGGAGGTTACGCAAGCTACTTCAACGCCTATTCATACCGGTGAGCAGATATACTTGCGACAGAATTTCCGTGAGCTGATCGAAACACGTGCTGTCAGTGTTGTTGGACCTGACCCTGCTGATATGGGTGGTATTGCCGAAATGAAATGGGTAGCCGAATATGCCGATCTTCATAGCATACAAATGGCCCCTCATGGTATCTTTGATGGTGTGTTTGGTCTTGCTGCCCAGGTGCAGGCGGGAGCGGCTATGCCTGAGAATTATATTGCATTTGAGTACCCAATGATAAATCCACAGTGGTGGTTTGAGATTACTGAAGGACTCCCAAATCCGATTGTGAAGAACGGAGTCATAGAAGTCTGGGACAAGCCGGGAATAGGAGTGGATTTTATAGTTGAGGCAGCCCGTAAATACTTGTCAGAAGAAGACAAAAATTTCTTTGATTGATGAACTTTTTAAAATGTTTTATGTTTAAATATTTATGCAGATTGATACATTAATTGAGCAAATTGTGGTTAAAATATTAGCAATTAATGTTTAAAAATATTATATTGCTTGGGTGTTTATTGGATTTTAGGAATATTGTATACAAATACATCAATATTAACATCATAATATTATCCTAAACCAGAATCAGATTATTAATTTAAAACTATTGCCTATGAAACACTTTATAAGCATAAAAAAGGTGCATGATTAAATGCTTTCCTGATTATTATGCTTATTTAATACTCTTGAAATTCTAACCTCAATTAAAACTAAAAAAATTATGAAAAAAAATCTCGACAAATGGATGTGGATGCATCCCACTCTGAAAAATCTAACACGCGAAATAAAAATTGCAATCCTCCTGATTGTGGTTTTCGTTTCCACAGCATCCGGAACATTTGCACAACAGCAAACAATTACAGGCAAGATTAAGGATTCAGCAGGAGAGCCTCTTACAGGAGTAAACGTTGTTTTAAAGGGTACAATGATCGGAACGATTTCTGATATGGCTGGAAATTTTTCAATCTCTGTCCCTGATCTGACTGGTACTCTGGTGTTTACCTTCATTGGTTATACACCTCAGGAAGCAGCAATTAATAACAGGCGGACTTTTGATATTGTATTGGCAGAGGAACTACAGGCGTTAAATGAGGTAGTGGTAACTGCTTTAGGTATTAAAAGAGAAACCAAAACTCTTGGATATGCAACTGCGACTGTAAACCAGGTACAACTTACAGAGAACCGTACTTCAAACGCATTTGGTACTCTTCAGGGTAAAGTGAGTGGAGTCAACATCACACAAATTGGAACCGGTCCTGCCGGTTCAACAAGGATCAGGATCCGTGGAAACTCTGCATTTCAGGGAGCAAACCTGCCTTTACTGGTAGTCAACGGTGTTCCCATCGACAATACAAGGTTTCAGGAAGGTAATGCTGACCTTGGGGATGGTTTGAACAGTATTAATCCCGACGACATTCAGACTATGACCGTACTTAAAGGAGCTGCAGCAGCTGCTCTTTATGGATCAAGAGCCAAGGACGGAGTAATAATGATCACCACAAGATCGGGAATGGAAACAAAGGGTTTTGGCGTAACTTATAATGTGAATTACACAACTGAAAAAGCAGTGGATTACACAGATTTCCAGGAAGAGTATGGACAGGGAGAAAGCGGAATAAGACCCACTACTGCCTTCCCGACATCAGGAGTATGGAGCTTCGGTGAAAGGATACAACCGGGAATGACCCAGATACTGTTTGATAATGTAGAAGTTCCCTATGTTGTGCAATCAACAAAAGATCGTTATGAAGAATTCTACAGGACGGCAGCCAACCTGACCAATACAATCAGCTTTTCAAACAGCGGGGAGAATGGTGGCTTTGATCTTTCGTTAGCTAATACCAATAATACCGCACTTCTCAGAAATTCCGATTTCACGAGGAGGAATATCACATTAGGATTTACTCAGAATATCTCCAAATGGATCAATGTGTCAGGTAATGTCAATTATTCCAATGAATATTACAAGAACGCACCATATGGCGTCGGCAACCAGAGTGCCGAGGTCAATACTATTGCAACCATGTCTAATACAATGCCCTTGTCGCTAATGAGGCAATATTCTCAGGATCCGATAACCGGGAAAGAAATTATCTGGAGCAGGTTCTTTCCACGAGTAAACCCCTACTTTATGCAGGATAACAGGTTCGATAATAATTACAGGGACAGGATTCTTGGTAATATCGCTATAAAGTTAAATGTGACCAAAGATATCTATATCCAGGGACGTATAGCACAGGACTTCTATTCCAGACGGCATGATTATAATAGCCCTACAGGCAGGATGGATGCAGCAACTCCGCCGGCAGGTTATGTTGATGGCAGTTATAACAGGGTTAGTAATACATTCTCGGAAAGGAACTTTGATATCCTTATTGGGGCACAGAAAACATTAGGTGATGTTGGCCTGAATCTTACCCTTGGAGGTAACCAGATGTTCAGGTCAATGGAAACAGAAAATCAGGGTGCACAGGATTTTGTTCAGAAGGGATTGTATACAATTATGAACGGACGTCAGAAAACTGCATCACATAGTTTAACCGAAAGAGCTGTAAATTCAATATATGGTGCAGCCGAAATATCATATAAAAACTATTTATTTCTGAATGCTACAGCGCGTAATGACTGGTTCTCTACTCTTGCGCCTGATAACCGTAGCATCCTTTACCCATCAATAACCGGTAGCTATATCTTTTCAGATGCTCTGGAGTTCATGCCTGACTGGATTTCTTTCGGAAAATTAAGATTGTCATATGCAGAGGTGGGTGATGACAATGTCAGTGCTTACTCCAATATCCAATTTTATTCTCTTAACGCCAATCTGTTCGCAGGACCCGGTGGATCTGTACCAGTTGGAGGTTATGCTTCAGGTACAATCGCAAATCCGAATCTTCGTCCGTTGAGGGTCGGTGAAATTGAAGGAGGAATTGACCTGAGATTATTTAACAATAAACTTGGATTCGATTTTGCTTTATATTCAAAGAAAACCACAGATCAGATCGTATCAGCAACAACCTCACATGCTTCCGGTTTTTCTTCCCAATTAATAAATGCCGGTGAAAGTTTAAGCAAAGGATTTGAATCTTCCATCCAGATTTCACCTATTGAGACTAAATCTTTTACATGGAGTATAAATGCAAACGTATCATATAATACTTCAGAAGTTTTAAAACTGGGATTAAGTGATCAGGATACAGTGATAACAGTGAATAATGTTTATCAGATTGTTGGCAGGCCTTTAGGTCAGCTTTATTACTACATGCAAAAGACAGATGCAAATGGCAATCTATTATTTGATAAGAACAGCGGTTATGCCATGCGCAGCGACACCCGTATAAACGTAGGATCCAATCTTCCCACATGGTTTGGTGGTATTACCAATACTTTTGATGTCTATGGAGTAATACTGTCGGTATTAATAGACTTCAAACTGGGCGAGGATTATGTGAGTAATTTCGGGGCTAATCATGATTACTGGCGGCATGGAAAGCATAAAGGTACTCTTCCCGGCCGTGATGTGGGATATGTTATCGGAGATGGTATGAATCCTGATGGATCAGTTAACGCAACTCAGGCTAAGGTTCAGCCTTTCTATGAAAACTATACCGGACAAGGTATTGAAAATCCATTTGTTAAAAAAGCAGGTTTCTGGAAATTACGTCAGATCTCACTGGGTTATGATTTTGTTAAGTTCCTTCCACAGATCCAATTTATAAAGGGACTTAAACTCAGCATAGTATCCAATAATGTTGCCATTCTTAAAAAATGGGTGCCAAACATGGATCCTGAAAATATCTTTACCTTCGATGATACAAGTCTGACAGGTAATGTATCAGCTTATCCTTCCACACGAACCCTGGGATTTAACCTTAATGTTAAATTCTAGCAGTATGGATTATTTAATAATTTTAAAAAGTAAAAATATGAAAAGCATTAAAAAATATTTGACAGGATTGCTGACTGTTATGCTCCTTTTTGCAAGTTGTGATAAGGATTTCGATGAGATAAATACCAGCAAGACCGATTTCATATCTCTTGATCCTGCATTTAAACTGAACAAGGCTATAATTAATTTAATGGAGATGGGCTCATCCCGTATACAGCAGCTCCAGATAGCAAATTACCTTACAACTCCGCTTGGGTCCAGCCTCGCAGGCGCAAATTATAATCAGTTTGTACCAGCTTTTCAGGAGTTTCCCTGGAGTAGTTTTTATCCATCTTCTGTTGTAACGACGGTAGACATACTAAATCAGACTAAAAATGATGCCACCAAAACTAATCTGTATAATGCAGCAAGAATATGGAAGGCTTATACTTTTATGATTCTTACTGATACTTATGGTGATGTGCCCTATTCAGAAGCAGGAAAAGGTTTTTCGGATCAGATTACCAAACCGGTATATGAAACTCAGGAAGCCGTTTATACCGATATCCTGAAAGAATTAGATGAAGCCTCGGCAGCTCTGGATCCTGCAGGTGCTAAAATTTCTGGCGAAATTCTTTACGCAGGTGATGTCACCAAGTGGAAGCGTCTGGGTTATTCTCTTCTTCTGAGAGGTGCTATGAGACTCTCGAAGATCGATCCTGCGAAAGCTCAGACCTATGTGGCAAAAGCTGTAGCAGGCGGATTAATGCAGTCGAATGCTGATAATGCAAAACTGCTTCGTACTCCGGAGTATGTAAATCCGATTGGAGCTGAGGTTTCAGGAAATGAAAAGGCAAATTATTATGCCCAGAAAGAATTGGTAACCTTGTGGAAAGCCACAAATGATCCACGGATAGGAAGCTGGTTACATCGTTTCGTGGGAGCAAAGAATGGCTCAGAGCAGACCAGTAGCAATAGAACTAAAGATCCTACAAAAGTAAAAGGAATGCCTCTTGGATATAATGATATCACAATAACATCGACTTATGCAGCAGAGGGTGTTGTGAGTTTTTACGACTATTCTCAGTTTGACTGGCAGGTTGTGTTTACAAACACCTCTCCCCAGTGGTTTTGCACCTACTCACAGACTCAACTGTTACTGGCCGAAGCAATTATGAAAGGCTGGGCAACCGGAAATGCCGCCACCTCCTATTCGAATGCCATACAAGCTGATCTCGTGAGAATGGCTGATTTTGGAACTGCGGCAGCAATACCTCCGGCAACTATAACCTCTTATGTAGCAGCTAATCCTCTGGTTGCCGGAAATGAACTTAAAATGATCGGTGAACAGTACTGGGTGGTCTCTATCCCTAATGGATTCGAGGGCTGGGCAAATTGGCGGCGCACTGGTTATCCTGTCCTGGCTCCTAATCCTTATCCTGCTTCAGAAATCCCGGGAGAGTTTATACGCCGTCATGTATATCCTGACAGAGAGTCTGTCGCAAATAAGGCAAATCTGGATGCTGCTGTTGCACGACAGGGTGGAGCAGCTAACACAAAGATGAATGGCAGAGTATGGTGGGATAAACTGTAACTGATACTCATAGTATCCAGCTATAAACCTTTTTAAAATCAGAGTATGCTGTAATTATGCATACTCTGATATTCAATTTTAAAAATAACTAACTAATCCTGATTAATTCATGAAATCAAAAGAAGATAATATTAACAGAGGACGTCGCAATGCTCTGAAAACACTTGGTATTGGCTCAGCAGCCCTATTAACGGGTGGTCTGGGAAATATTTCCGCTGCACCAGGTGATTCTCAGTCACCATTAATGAAGCCTCCGGCAGGTCTGCCTCCATTAAAGATTAAAAGTGTAAAAGCGATAGGTGTTAAATCAAATCCTGAAGGCAGAGGCTCTAATCTGATTGTTGTTAAAGTTGAAACAACCGAACCCGGGTTATATGGATTAGGATGTGCTACATTTACACAAAGGGCAGAAGCTGTGGTCACAGCCATTAATAGCTATATGCCGGAATTCTGTGTTGGCCGTGATGCCGATAATATTGAGGATATGTGGCAATCGTTTTATGTGAGTTCATACTGGAGGAACGGTCCTGTTCTTAATAATGCAATAAGTGGCCTGGACCAGGCTTTATGGGACATTAAAGGAAAACGTGCTAACATGCCTGTATATCAGCTATTAGGCGGTAAGTGCCGGTTTGCTGTTGATACATATACTTCAGTAGGTGCAGCCACTCCGGAGGAAGTTGCTGACCGTGTTCTTAAAGAGATGGAATCTGGTCAGCGCCATGTCAGGATACAGTTAGGTGGATATGGTGGGGTAGGGACAATTGGTACAAAACCCGATTTCAAAGAGGCAGGATTTGGCATGCCTAATGATAGTTTTATGGATGACCAGGCATACTTAAGGGCTGTCCCGAAAATATTTGAAGGAGTGAGAAAAAGATGTGGCGAAGAAATTGAACTTTTACATGATATCCATGAACGGTGCCAGCCAATAGATGTAATTCATCTCTGCAGGAAGCTTGAAGAGTATCGTCCATTTTTCATTGAAGATCCACTATCGCCGGAAAATACCCATTGGTGGAAACAGTTGCGTGAAAGCACTATTGTTCCATTCGCAATGGGAGAACTTTTTAATAATGTCAATGAATTTGTGCAACCCATGGTTAATCATTATTTTGACTATATAAGGATTCACGTTTCACAGATGGGAGGCATTACTCCCTGTATGAAAGTTGCAAGACTCGGTGAATGGTTCAATGTAAGAACTGTATGGCATGGTCCGGGTGATGTATCTCCTGTTGGCCATTCAGCACAGGCTCACATGGACCTGGCTACCTGGAACTTCGGACTTCAGGAGGGTGGAGGTGTATTCTCGGATTATTTACGGGAACTTTTTCCCGGATGCCTGACCAAGAAGAATGGTTATGTCTATGTAAATGAGAACCCGGGATTGGGAATTGACATCAATGAAAAAATGGCTGCAAAATATCCGATAACAAATAGTGCAGGCAACTGGACTGTTCGTAAAAGAGATGGTACAATAATACGGCCATAGTATATTTTACCTGACAACTAATTGTATTATGGAATCAGTTTTTAAAATCTGAATCTGGGAACGCATGACTATCTTAGTTATGCGTTCTCTATTTTTAACAGTACCGGATTTATATTAATAATTTTATCATACCTAAATCTTTTAACTCTTAATATTCAATGAAAAACAAAAAACAAACAATCAGTAATTCCTTCAGTGAGAAGGATAAGAATGAACAGGGTGAAAATCAGACTTCTCTCAGTCGCCGTTCATTTATGAAACAATCCCTTGTAGCTTCAGCAGGTGTTGTTGCAGCACCTGTAATGATCGCACCGGCATTTCAGAAAACAAATGTAAAACCTGCACTTAAAATAACTGATCTCCGATGTGCAATAATGGGTAACAGTCCGGTAGTTCGTATAACCACCGACCAGGGAATTGAGGGGTACGGACAGGCTGAAACAGCAAAACCCTATCTGAAACCTTTTGTAATGTTTTATAAGGACTACCTGATAGGTGAAGATCCGACAAATGTTGAACGTGTTATGATGAAAATCCGCCGGATGGGAAGCTTTAAACCCTGGGGAAGCGCTGTGAGTGCAATTGAGATCGCTCTGTGGGATATTGCAGGAAAGGCTGCCGGTTTGCCTGTTTATAAACTTTTAGGAGGGAAGATCCGCGACCAGGTCAGGGCTTACAACGGAAGCGTCCGTGTTGAGAGAACAGGTAATGAGCGTAAAGACTATATAGAATGGGGAGAAAAAATCAAGGCTTTGCCTCAGGGATTTACAATCGTCAAACAGGCTGTCGGGTTCCATGGTGGTTATAACAGAACTGTTCCCGACTTTACTTATGGAAATACTTCCCCGTCAGTCAGTAAAAAAGATGTTGGTCGTCGCGGACCAATAACGGAAAAGGGCTTGAAAGTAATTATTGAGCGTGTTGCTTATATGAAGGAAGGATTGGGTGATGGTATAGGTCTTGCCCTCGACTGCGGCCCCGGAATGTTCCTATCCGATGCAATCAGGCTTGCCAAAGCCCTTGAACCATATAACCTTATGTGGTGTGAGGATATGCTTACCGGCGATTATACCCCATACGTTATGGCTGATGACTACCGTGAACTGACAATGAGTACAACAACTCCTATACATACTGGTGAACAGATTTACCTTCGTCAGAATTTCCGTGAACTGATAGAGAAACATGCTGTAAGAATACTGGGCCCCGACCCCGAAGACATGGGAGGTATAGCTGAGATGAAATGGGTGGCAGAATACGCTGATCTGCACAGCATTCAGTTTGCTCCTCATGGTACATTTGATGGATTGATAGGAAATGCCGCACAGGTTATGGCAGGAGCTGCAATGCCGGAGAATTATATAGCCTTCGAATATTGTAATCCAAATCCTTCATGGTGGAATGAAATTATATCCGGACTTCCTAATCCTTTTGTGAAAAATGGACTTATTGATGTATGGGATGCTCCGGGCCTTGGATTTGAGATTGATAAAAAGGCTGCAAAGCAATACCTCGCAGAAGAAGACAAGAATTTTTTTGACTGATCAAAATTTATTCTTTTACATTATTTGCCAATGAAAACTAAAAAACAAACAATAAGTTTTCATTCTGAAGGAGATGAAAACTCTGTACAGAATGATTCACGTAACTCTTTAAGCCGCCGCTCTTTCATGAAACAATCTATGGTTGCTTCTGCAGGAGTAGTAGCCGCACCCGTAATGATTGCTCCGGCATTTCAGAAAACAACTGTAAAGCCTGCCCTTAAAATAACTGATCTCCGATGTGCAATTATGGGTAACAGTCCTGTGGTCAGGATAACCACCGATCAGGGAATTGAGGGTTATGGACAGGCAGAAACTTCAAAACCCTATCTGAAACCTTTTGTACTCTTCTACAAAGACTACCTTATTGGTGAGGATCCGACAAATGTCGAACGCTGTATGATGAAAATCCGCCGTATGGGGAGTTTCAAACCATGGGGAGCTGCTGTGAGTGCTATTGAGATCGCTCTCTGGGACATTGCAGGTAAGGCTGCCGGTTTGCCGGTTTATAAACTTTTAGGAGGGAAAATCCGCGATCAGGTTCGCTGTTACAACGGTAGTGTACCTGTACCGCGAAAAGGTACCGAACCGAAAGATTTTTTCGACTGGGGCCAAAGAGTAAAGGAACTGGAGCAGGGATTCACAATAGTCAAATCGGGAATAGCATTTCATGGCAGTCCCTATAATACTGTTCCCAACTTCTATTATGGTACCACTTCGCCATCAGTCAGTCCGAAAAATGTTGCTCATCCGGGTCGTGGTCCTATTTCAGAAACCGGACTTAAATACATGGTTGAACGTATTGCTGCCATGAAGGAAGGACTGGGTGAGGGTATTGGTCTTGCCCTTGATTGCGGACCGGGAATGATGCTGTCGGATGCAATTCGTATGGCCAATGTACTGGAACCTTTCAACCTGATGTGGCTTGAAGACATGCTGACTGGTGATTACACTCCTTATGTGATGGCTGATGACTACCGTGAGCTTACAATGAGTACAACCACCCCTATACATACCGGTGAACAGATCTACCTTCGTCAGAATTTCCGTGAACTTATTGAGAAACATGCAGTAAGAATCCTTGGTCCCGATCCCGAAGATATGGGAGGTATTGCTGAGATGAAGTGGGTGGCAGAATATGCTGATCTTCATAGTATTCAGTTTGCACCTCATGGTACTTTGGATGGTTTAATCGGTATCGCTGCCCAGGTTATGGCTGGTGCAGCCATGCCAGAGAATTATATTGCTTTTGAATATTGTAATGCTAATCCGGCATGGTGGCATGATATAATATCCGGACTACCGAATCCGATTGTTAAGGGAGGTCTGATTGATGTTTGGGATAGACCCGGATTAGGTATTGAAATAGATAAAAAAGGTGCCAGGCAATATCTTGCTGAAGAAGATAAGAAGTTCTTCGATTAGAAGTTAAGATTGATAATTAAATGATATATCGGTTTCATTGAAGCCGATATATCTTTCTTACTTACAATTATATATGATTCCTAATAAGAATCTTTTAGTTAAGAATCAGAAGGAGTTATGATTACTTATGTCCTCTGTAATTAAAAACAAATGTAAAAATGAAGAATTATTCAAGAAGAAGTTTTTTAGGCAGCCTGATGACCTTGCCTGCCGGGCTTTGGTTATCCAATTATAATGCATTCAGCTCAACATCATCTGCCAGCAAACAGGTGAAGATCACGGCAATTAAAGTAATTCAACTTGATTTTGAGCATGATGGTTGTCTTCTTAAAATCGAAACAGATGCCGGTTTGACAGGTTATGGCGAAACCGGAGTAACCAGCAGGGTAGCAAGAGCTTATCTGCAGGACAGAAAAATACTTATAGGCCAGGATCCACTTTCAATAGGAACCCATTTCTTTAATATGACAACCCCGGTTCATCCATTGATTGCTCCTATGGCTCTTATTTCGGGTATTGATATTGCTCTTTGGGATCTGGCCGGAAAAATTCTTGATCAGCCTGTATATAAGCTGTTAGGTGGAGCATACCGTCAGGGATGCCCATTATATTCACATGGGGGTGCACTAAAGAATATATTGGATCCGGGTTCATGTCGCGACTGGGTTGCTGAGATGAAACAGCAACCCGAAGGTTTCACATCTTTCAAGATCGGTGTAAGCCAGTGTTTCCCGGTAAAGAGCCCGTGGCATCCTTCAATTAGTTCGGATGAACTCAGGAAACTAAGCCAGGGTTTTGGCAATGTGCGCGAAGCTGCAGGGGATTACTTAGATATAGGAGTTCATAACCACAATGAATTTGATGCTTACAGCGCTATTGCTATAGCGAATACGTGCAAACCTTTTAATGTTGTTTATATTGAAGATCCTCTGAATGTACCTTTTTCTGACGGCTGGGTAAGACTAAAACAAGGTACAGATGTTCCGGTTATGATGGGCGAAAAGTTATTGACTCTTCTTGAATTTAAAACTTTTCTTGATGCAAAGGCTGTTGATATTATCCATCCGGATATCTCATTTGCCGGAGGATTTACAGGTGTTATGAAGATAGCTGAGTATGCTGCATTATCCAGGACTCCGATTGCTCTTCATAATGTCGGAACACTCATCAGAACATATGCCAGCGCTCATCTTTCAATGGCTATTCAGAATTTTTATAAATCAGAAAGCCATCTGGGAGAACGGCCTGTGCTACAGGAAATGACTCCGGCAGAACCTCCTGTTGTAAGAAACGGGATCTTGCAGGTACCTGACAGACCAGGGCTTGGTCTTATAATAGATGATGATTTTCTTAAGAAACATCTTATTAAAGATGAACCGTGGTGGGGGTAATAATATCCTGATATTTTATTGATTAAATTAAGGATTTAAACACTTAATCTGGATACAATGAAGAAAGAAACAAACAAATTTGCAGCAACACGGAGGGATTTTATCAGAAAAATGGCTATTGGATCAGCAGCAGGAGTCATTGGATTTCCGGAAATAGTGACACATGAAGCTGAATATGAAGCTCCGGCTTATGCAAAAGCACAGGCTCCTGTTAAAATCAAAAGTGTAAAGGCAATAGGAACTAAAGCCGGCAGAGGCTCAAATCTTGTGATCGTAAAGGTGGAGACCACTGAACCCGGACTCTATGGATTAGGATGCGCAACCTTTACCCAGAGAGCACTTCCAGTTGTTACCGCAATAGAAAGCTATCTGTCTGACTTTTGTGTTGGCAGAGATGCCGATAATATTGAGGACATGTGGCAATCTGCTTATGTTAGTTCATACTGGCGCAATGGACCTGTTTTAAATAATGCTTTGAGCGGATTGGATCAGGCATTATGGGATATAAAAGGCAAAAGAGCCAATATGCCCGTTTACCAGCTTCTAGGCGGAAAATGTCGTTTTGCAGTTCCTGTCTACCAGTCAGTAAGTGGTAAAACTCCTGAAGAAACTGCTGATATGTGCCTGAAATTGATGGAACAGGGCCTTCGGCATGTCAGAATTCAGTTGGGTGGGTATGGAGGTGTTGGAACTGTGGGTAGTAATCCTGACTTTAAAGATGTCGGTTTCGGTATGGCCAATGATAGTTATATGGACGACCAGGCATATTTGAAGGCGATACCCAAAGTGTTTGAAACTGTCAGAAAAAGATGCGGAGAAGAAGTTGAACTATGTCATGATATTCATGAACGCTGCCAGCCAATGGATGTAATTAATATGTGCAGAAAACTGGAGCAGTATCGTCCTTTCTTCATTGAAGATCCGCTGTCTCCTGAGAACACCCACTGGTGGAGGCAGTTGCGTGAAAGTACAACGGTTCCGTTTGCGATGGGAGAGCTATTTAATAATATAAATGAATTCCTGGAACCTATGTATAACCATTATTTTGATTACATAAGGATCCATGTTTCACAGATAGGGGGAATAACACCTGCAATGAAGGTTGCCAGACTGGGTGAATGGTTCAATGTAAGGACAGCCTGGCATGGCCCGGGTGATGTCTCTCCTGTAGGACATGCAGCCAATATTCATATGGATTTTGCCATCTGGAATTTTGGAATTCAGGAAGTCTTTGAAACTTTTGGTACCTCAGATTCTGATTTATTGAGGGAAGTTTTCCCGGGCATGCCCACCCTGAAAAATGGTTATTTGTATTTGAATGAATCACCTGGTCTGGGTGTTGAAATTAATGAAAAGTTAGCTGCAAAATATCCGATTACCGGTGGAGCAAGAAATGCAATCCGTAAAAGAGACGGGACTGTAATCAGACCTTAAGGTAGCATAACAATATTTGGTTGAAGGTGACAAAAATTTCTTCGATTAAAAGTGTAGATTTGTAATATACAGAAAAATTTAAACATGTAAAAAATATGAAATCAATTATGAAAAAAGAAAAAGATCAATTTACAACTGACCGTCGCAATTTTATGAAAACAGCAGCTTTGGGATCAGCTGCCGGATTATTAGGACTGAATGGGATCGATGCAAATGCAACTCCCTATGAGACACCTTCATATGCAAAAGCGATGGCTCCTGTAAAGATTAAGAGTGTAAAAGCAATTGCAACCCGGCCGGGGGGATCAAACCTCATTGTGGTTAAGGTTGAAACAACAGAACCTGGTCTTTACGGACTGGGATGTGCAACTTTTACTCAGCGGGCTTTTCCTGTTGTCACTGCAATTGAGAAGTATATGGGTGAGTTTTGTATTGGCAGAGATGTGGACAATATCGAAGACATGTGGCAGGCATTTTATGTCAGCTCATACTGGCGTAACGGGCCGGTGCTTAATAATGCCCTTAGCGGACTTGACGAGGCTTTATGGGACATTAAGGGTAAGAGGGCAGGAATGCCTGTATATCAACTACTGGGAGGAAAAAGTCGTTTTGCTGTACCGGTTTACGGACATGCAGGAGGAAGATCAATAGAAGAAGTTGTGGATAGTGTTAAGAAATTCCAGGAGAGAGGATTCAAATATATCAGGATTCAACTTGGGGGGTATGGCGGCGTCGGAAGGGATGCAAAAGTGCCTGATTTCAAAGCTGCCGGCTTTGGCGGTGAAAAAGATGGTTTCATGGATGAGTATGAATACCTTTCCAATGTGCCCAAGATGTTCGAGGCAGTCCGGAAAGCATGCGGAGACGAGATAGAACTGCTGCATGATATTCATGAAAGAAATCAGCCAATGGATGTTATACATATGTGCAAAAAGCTTGAGCAATACCGGCCTTACTTCATTGAAGATCCTTTATCACCCGAGAATACACACTGGTGGAAACAGCTTAGGGAAAGTACTACAGTTCCTTTTGCAATGGGAGAACTATTCAATAATGTAAACGAATTTGTACAACCAATGGTTAATCATTATTTCGATTACATCCGCATTCACATTTCACAGATAGGTGGTATTACACCTGCAATGAAAGTAGCACGACTTGGTGAATGGTTCAATGTAAGAACAGCATGGCACGGGCCCGGTGATGTTGCACCTGTCGGACATGCAGCCAACCTTCATATTGACCTTGCTGTCTGGAACTTTGGAATTCAGGAGGGAGCTTATAGTTTCGGAGAAAAGGAACAGGAAGTATTCCCGGGATGTCCGACATACAAGGATGGTTATGCCTATGTTAATGAAGCTCCCGGACTTGGTGTTGATATAAATGAGAAAGAGGCAGCCAAATATCCGATCAATAATCAGGCTCCCGGATGGACAGTACGTAAAAAAGATGGTACAATTATTCGCCCGTAATTTTAAATATGTGATATTTTAAATTATTAGATAAATCCGAAAAATCTTAATACATTAGGGGCTGTATCAGAAGTCCTCTGTGTGACTCTGTGAATTCTCTGTGTAACTCCGTGTCAGTTCTTAAATAACTATTACACAGAGGGCCACAAAGAATTCACAGAGCGCCACAGAGAAGCAAAACTGCTATTATAAACTTTTGATACAGCCCCTTTTTTATTCATTATTTCTGAGAGAATCTTAGTTTTTTTTAACTATTAAATACCAGTCAATATTAACCAACCTGAATAATATGAAAAAGCAAACCGGAATGCCTGAAACGGATAATAGTAATCACGACAACCGCAGGGATTTTCTGAAAAAAGCAACAATTGGCGGATTAGGTGCCGGCCTTTTAGGAGTTAATAACTCAGCAGAAATAATTGCTGCTCCTGAAACTGTTCAAACAAAAGAACCTTCAGTTGCAAAGATTAAGATAACAGATATAAAGTGTGCCATAATAGCCAACAGCGCAGTTGTTCGTATTACAACAGATCAGGGTATAACAGGGTACGCCCAGGGGGAGACTTCAAAACCATATCTGAAACCATTTGTACTCTTTTACAAAGACTACCTGATCGGAGAGGATCCCACGAACGTTGAGCGTTGCATGATGAAAATCCGCCGCATGGGTGGATTTAAGCCCTGGGGAACAGCGGTGAGCATAATTGAAATTGCTCTCTGGGACATTGCAGGGAAGGTAGCCAATTTGCCGATACATAAGCTGTTGGGGGGAAAGATCCGCGATAAGGTGCGGGTGTATAATACTGCAGTTCATAAATTCCCGGTAAAGGGCATTAAGCCTGAGCACTATGCTGAGTCAGTTGCTGCCAACATGGCATCAGCTGAAGGATTTACAATTATTAAACATGGGATAGGTTTTCACAGTAACATGAGAACAGATCCGGACTTTTTTTACGGAACCCCTTTCAAGTCAAATAGTCCTAAGAATGTTCCTCATCCTGATCGTGGCCCTCTGACAGAAAAGGGTCTGAAGCAGATCATCGCTGTTGTTGAGGCAATGAAAAAAGTATTGGGCGATGAAGTAGGGCTTGCACTGGATTGTGGTCCGGGGTATATGGTTTCGGACGCCATCAGGATCGCCAAAGCTCTTGAACCATATAATCTTATGTGGCTGGAAGATCTTGTTACCGGTGATTATAATCCCTATGTAATGGCTGACCTGATACGTGAAGTTACAATGGCCACAACAACTCCGACACACACAGGTGAGCAGATCTACCTGCGGCAAAATTTCCGGGAACTGATTGAGCAGCATGCTGTTAGGATTATTGGTCCTGATCCGGCTGATGTGGGAGGCATAGCCGAATTGAAATGGATAGCGCAGTATGCTGACCTTCATAGTATTCAAATCGCCCCCCACGGGATCTTCAACGGACTTTTCGGACTCGCTGCTCATGTCCAGGTTGGTGCCACAATGCCGGAGAACCTTATTGCTTTTGAGTATCCCTCAGCGTCGCCTGAATGGTGGTACGATATTGTTGATGGCCTGCCTGATACAATAGTAAAGAATGGTCTTGTCGATGTTTGGGACCGACCCGGACTTGGCGTGGATTTTAATGTTAAGGCAGCTAAAGCTTACCTCTCAGAAGAAGACAAAAAATTCTTCGATTGATATATCAATTATTCTGCACTTTTTTCATTAACAGTTTATACTATGGAAAACTATTCAAGAAGAAATTTTTTAGGGAAACTGATTGCTGTCCCTGCCGGGCTGTGGCTGACCAATTATAGCTTGAATGCTGCTCCTGCAGCAAAGCAGGTAAAGATTACGGCAATAAAGGCTATGCAGCTTGATTTTCAGGGCGATGGATGCCTTATAAAGATAGAGACCGATGCAGGCCTGACAGGTTATGGTGAAGCAGGCGTCAACAGTACAATTGCCCGGGGACACCTGTTGCACATCAATCAGTCTGCTGGGCTAATTGGACAGGATCCCCTTTCCATTGAGCGCCACTACTATCGCATGTCCTCAATGCAGCACCCTCTGATGGCTCCTTTTGGTACAATTTCAGGTATTGATATTGCTCTCTGGGATCTTGCAGGTAAGATACTTGACCAGCCGGTTTATAAACTACTGGGTGGTCCGTTCCGTGACGGGTGCCCGATGTATTCGCACGGAGATGCACTTAAGAATATGCTTGATCCGGCCTCCTGCCGCGAATGGGCAGAATACATAAAGCAACAACCGGAAGGATTCACCACTTTCAAAATCGGACCAAGCTTCCCGATCAAAATGCCATTCCATCCTACTGTAACCTCTGAGGAGCTCAGGAAACTTCAACAGGGTTTTACCAATTTACGCGAAGCAGTTGGAGATTCAATTGATTTAGGTCTTCATTGTCATGGGGAATTCGATACCCCCAGTGCAATTGCAATGGTGAATATTATTAAATCTTTGAACATAATATTTTATGAGGATCTTATAAGTGTGCCTTTCTCAGAAGGTTGGGTTGCATTAAAGAGAGGAACAGGAGTGCCATTAATGACAGGTGAAAAACTTGAGACACTCAGACAGTTCAAACCATTTCTTGATGAACAGGCAGTAGATATTATCCATCCGGATATTTCTTATGCCGGAGGATTTACAGGAATTATGAAACTTGCTGATTACGCGGCTATTACACGTACACCAATTGCGCTACATAATGTTGGCTCCCTTGTCAGAACATATGCTTCAGCCCATCTTTCCATGGCAATACAAAACTTTTACAGATCTGAAAGCAGGCTGGGTCGCCCGGGTCGTATGATTGAAAAAATGGCAGTTGGCGAAGCACCTGTTGTCAGGAATGGTACTCTCCAGGTAACAGATAAACCCGGACTTGGGCTGACAATAGATGAAGGATTTCTTAAAGAACATCTTGGTAAGGATGAACCATGGTGGGGATAATTTAAACAAATCGTAACAATTTAAAATTTTTATTCAATGAAAAACAGAGATAAGGAGAGTCACTCAAACCGCAGGGACTTTATAAAAAAAGCATCGATCGGTGGATTGGGCGCAGGACTTATAGGTGCAAATGTAACAGGAGAGATTATTTCTTCCCAGAATAGTTTGCAATCCAAACCTGCTGTAAAAGCGAATATTAAGATCACAGATCTGAGATGTGCCATCATTGCAAAAAGCGCTGTAGTCAGCATAACCACTGATCAGGGAATCACTGGTTACGGACAGGGAGAAACATCCAAACCCTATTTAAAACCGTTTGTGCTCTTTTACAAAGACTACATCGTAGGTGAGGACCCGACCAATGTCGAAAGAGTGATGATGAAAATCCGCCGGATGGGAAGTTTCAAACCCTGGGGAAGTGCTGTAAGTGCAATTGAGATGGCCTTATGGGACATTGCAGGCAAAGCAGCGGGGTTGCCTGTATACAAGCTTCTCGGAGGTAAAATTCGTGATAAGGTACGTGTTTATAATGGTGGAGTTAACAGGTTCCCAAGACATGGCATAGAACCGGAAGATTACGCTCAGTCAATCGGAAGAATGAAGGCTGCAGCCGAAGGCTTTACTATAATAAAACAGGGTATTGGGTTTCACAGCAGAATGGGATCTGAAGCTCCAGAGTTTTTCTATGGACAACCCGCGGCTTCATACTCTCCTACCAACCCCCCGCATGCTAATCGCGGACCACTGACAGAGAAGGGATTTAAGCGAATTGTTGCAGCAGTTGAGGCAATGAAGAAAGTCCTGGGAGATGAGGTCGGACTCGCTTTGGATTGTGGTCCGGGATATCTGTTGTCAGATGCGATACGCCTGGCAAAAGCCCTTGAACCATATAATCTTATGTGGCTGGAGGATCTGCTTACAGGTGACTATACTCCATATGTAATGGCTGATGACTACAAGGAACTTACCCAGTCCACAACAACACCTATTCATACAGGAGAACAGATCTACCTCAGGCAGAACTTCCGCGAACTTATCGAAAAACATGCTGTAAGGATAATCGGGCCTGATCCTGAGGATGTTGGAGGTATTGCTGAACTGAAGTGGATCGCAGAATATGCCGACCTGCACTCAATTCAAATGGCACCTCATGGAATTTTCGACGGACTTATTGGCCTGGCCGCCCATGTGCAGGCAGGAGCTGCAATGCCTGAGAACTTTATTGCATTTGAATATCCTCTGGCAGATCCTGCATGGTGGTATGATATTATTGATGGATTACCAGATCCTATTGTTAAAAACGGGCTCATAGATGTTTGGGACAGACCCGGACTGGGCGTTGATTTTAATGTTAAGGCTGCAAAAGCTTACCTTTCAGAAGAAGACAAGAAATTCTTCGACTGACATGTAATTTATTCCGCTCTTTTTTCATTAATATATGTTGCTATGGAAAATTATTCCCGACGTAACTTTCTTGGTAAACTGATAGCACTACCTGCAGGATTGTGGTTGAGTAAGTTTAATACTTTGTCAGCATCGGCGGGGAGACAGGTTAAGATTACAGCAATTAAAGCAATGCAGCTTGATTTTCAGTTTGATGGTTGCCTGATAAAAATTGAAACTGATGCCGGATTAGTTGGTTATGGTGAAGCCGGGGTTAATTCGAAAATTGCCAGGGATCATATTGAACATCTTGACTGGGCTTTGCAAAGAGCGAGAGGCGGATCGGAAAGACTTATAGGAGGAGATCCGCTCTCAATCGAACGTCATTATTACCGGATGACTCAGATGAACTATCCGTTACCGGCTCCCATAGGTACTATTTCGGGGATTGATATTGCCTTATGGGACCTTGCAGGTAAAATTCTGAATCAGCCTGTCTATAAACTCTTAGGAGGCCCTTTCCGTGACGGGTGTCCAATGTATTCACATGGAAGTGCCCTCGGAAATATGCACGATCCGGCCGCCTGCAAAAAATGGGCAGAATTTATCAGGCAACAACCGGAGGGATTCAACTCCTTCAAAATCGGGCCGGGTTTTCCGGTTCAGAATAGCGCTGACTCTGGAAAAAACCAGTCATATAATACAGGTGGCGAGCAGGTTCAGGGACCCTTTTATCCTACAGTCACATCTGCTGAGATTAAACTGCTTAAACAGGGATTTACAAATATTCGTGAAGCAGTAGGAAATTCAATTGAGATCGGGCTCCATTGTCATGGAGAATTCAATACACCCAGCGCTATCGCAATGGCAAATGCAGTAGAACCATTAAATGTGGTTTTCATTGAAGATCCGTTGAACTCCTACTATTCTGAGGCCTGGTCTGCTTTAAAACGCGGAACCAGAGTTCCAGTAATGACCGGAGAAAAACTTGAGACTCTATATCAGTTCAAACCATTTCTTGATTCACAGGCAATAGATTTTATTCATCCCGATATTTCATATGCCGGAGGTTTTACCGGATGCATGAAGATCGCCGATTATGCTTCCTTAACACGAACTCCTGTTGCACTTCATAATGTTGGAACACTCATCAGAACCTATGCTTCCGCACATCTTTCAATGGCAATACAGAACTTTTACAGATCGGAGAGCAGTCTCGGAGAACGTAGCGGCGCTGTTCTTGAAAAAATGGCAATCGAGGGTCCTCCCGTAGTAAGAAACAGTATACTTCAGGTATCTGACAGACCCGGTATTGGAATTACACCCGATGACTCATACTTAAAAAGTCACCTTCCGAAAGATGAGCCATGGTGGGGATAATCGATAGTTATTGCAGACGGGTAAATATTTCAAAGACAATGAATTTTCAGAATAATAAACTAATATTTAACTGCGATGAAAAAAACCAATAACAATTCAAACTCTGTTCATATTTATTTACTGGTTTTTGTAAGAGTAGCTATAGGATGGCTGTTCCTGTATGAAGGTTTGGTGAAAATTCTTGCAGATAACTGGACTTCGGCTGCTTATCTTACAAATTCCAGATGGATATTCGCACCTATGTTCCAGACGATGGCAGGAAATGCAGGTGTCGTTGCAATTATTGATTTTATCAACATGTGGGGCATGATCCTTGTTGGGATTGGACTTATTCTTGGATTGCTTACCCGTCTGGCAAGCGCCGGCGGAGCAATTATGCTTCTTTTTTATTTTCTTGCCTATCCGCCTGTTCCCGGATACATGATGGGGGTTCCTGCAGAGGGTAGTTATCTGTGGGTAAATAAAAACCTGATTACATTTTTTGTTCTGGTAGCATTTGCTTTTATCTCTTCAGATTATCTTTTTGGTATCGACAGGCTCTTTGCCCGGTGGAAGGAAGAAAAAGCACGTCAGCCAATACCTGATATACTTGCAGAAGGAGGTAAGGGTATTAAGCGCCGTGAGGCGATTCGCGATTTGATATCTGTTCCTGTAATCGGTGCATTTGCTTATGCCTTATACAAAAAAAACAAGTGGGAGAGTATGGAAGAACGATTGCTTAAAGTGGAGGGGATTGATGCCAATTCAAGCGAGACACTACTAACCTTCAACTATTCTACTTTAAGTGATCTGAAAGGTACGGTACCTTCGGGTAATATCAATTATACAGATAAAAACGGTAACCAGGCTCAGTTCCAGCTCAGCCGGTTGATTATGGGAGGTAATCTTATCGGGGGATTTACACATGCACGAGATCTGATCTATATTTCCAAACTTGTAAAGACCTATCATACAGATGAAAAGGTTATTCAGACTTTAGCATTGGGGGAAAAATGCGGCATCAACGCCATAATATCCAATCCTGCCCATGGAAGGATCTTTCAGAAATATAAACATGAGTATCGCAGCAATATGAAATTTATTTCTGATTGTGGTATTCAGCTTGATTTTCAGAAAGGAATAGCAATGTCGCTGGCCTCTGACTTCGACGCTCTTTATTGCCAGGGAGAAATCACGGATCGATGGGCGGATGAGGAATATGCAAGGAGCAAGGGAAAGAGTGTCCCTGAGTACATGGAATTGATCCGCAAGGGACTGGAAGAGATACGAAGTCATGGTAAACCGGCTGGAATAGGAGCTCACAAAATTGAAGCTATAAAAGTTTGTGTTGAATATGGCTTGAAACCCGATTTCTGGGTAAAAACATGTCATAATTATAACTACTGGTCGGCTCATCCGGATTCACAATGGAAAGATAACCGCTTTGATTATAATCCGGAAGAAACTGTAAGGTTTATGGAAACTCTTAAAGAGCCATGGATCGCTTTTAAAGTGCTGGCAGCCGGATCAATTCACCCTAAAGAGGGATTGAAATATGCATTTACCAATGGCGCTGACTTTGTATGTATGGGCATGTACGATTTCCAGGTAGTTGAAGATGTCAATATTGCTCTAGAAACTCTCCCCCTGGCCAAAGACCGGCAACGTCCATGGATGGCTTAATGAAACACTGCTTTAAATAAGTGTATATGCTACACTTAAATAAGTTTAAGATTTATTGTAATCAAATTAAAATGCAAAAATGAAGAAAATAGCCAGGGAGAACTTGCAACCTGCTCCGGCAGGTTTGCCACCGTTGAAGATTAAAAGTGTAAAAGCCATTAGTACAGCACCTGATGGATTGAATCTTGTTGTAGTAAAAGTGGAAACCTCCGAGCCTGGCTTATATGGCCTGGGTTGTTCAACATTCACGCAACGTGCTGAAGTTGTTGTTACTGCAATTAACAGGTATATGAACGACTTTTGTGTCGGAAGGGATGCTGACAATATCGAAGATCTGTGGCAATCCTTCTATGTAAGTTCCTACTGGAGAAACGGACCGGTCCTGAATAATGCTTTAAGCGGTCTGGATCAGGCTTTATGGGATATAAAAGGAAAGCGGGCAAATATGCCATTATACCAGTTATTGGGAGGCAAGTGCCGTTTTGCCGTTGACTGCTATGGACATGCAAGCGGTCCGACACAGGAAGCAGTGGTGGAAAGTGTTCAGAAATTTATGGATCAGGGATTTCGGCATATCAGGATCCAGCAGGGAGGAGCTTCATTAATGAATTTTCAGCATGGAGGCTACGGTGGAGCAGGTACAGTGGGCAGCCAGCCTGATTTTGTTAATGCAGGATTTGGGCGGGCTGATGATACTTTTATGGATGATCAGGCTTATTTAAGATCTGTTCCCGTAATGTTTGATGCTGTCAGAAAAAAATGCGGTACGGAAATTCAGCTGGTACACGATATTCATGAACGCTGTCAACCAATGGATGTTATTAATCTGTGCAGGCGGCTGGAAGAGTATAATCCTTATTTCATTGAGGATCCTCTCTCACCTGAGAATACTCACTGGTGGAAGCAGATGCGTGAAAGTACAACAGTCCCTTTTGCAATGGGTGAGTTGTTCAATAATATAAATGAATTTCTGCAGCCTATGGTCAATCATTATTTTGATTTTATAAGGGTCCATGTTTCACAGATCGGTGGTATAACTCCCGCAATGAAAATTGCCAGGCTTGGTGAATGGTTCAATGTAAAAACAGCATGGCACGGGCCCGGAGATGTATCCCCTGTCGGTCACTCTGCTCAGGCCCATATGGATCTTGCTACGTGGAATTTCGGTATACAGGAGGCAGTGTTTTTTTCAGAAAAAATGATTGAGATATTTCCGGGAAGCCCTACTATGAAAAATGGTTATATGTTTGTTAATGAGGCACCGGGCATAGGTGTGGATATTAATGAAAAAGAGGCTGCAAAATATCCGATTAATAATAAAGCCCCTGGCTGGACTGTAAGGAAACGAGATGGGACTATCATAAGGCCTTAATAGTCTGTCTTTTATTATTATCAGGTTGTCTTTCTGTCAGTATCTTTAATCTTCAACCTGGCAATAACTATCTGTCATTCAATTGTTAAAATCTGATTAACTGCATTAAGTAATCTCTGATAAATAGAATTAATTAAGTTGATTTCCATAATTATAAAATACTTTAATATGAAGTATCAAAAAGTCAAATTTTTTGCCTGTCTCTTTCTTTTTTATGCTGGCTCACAATTCATCAACGCCAGCATTGATAAAAGCGAATCTGTATACCAGAGTAAACCCGATGATCCGGAGGCATACTATTTTACTCAGGAGAATTTTAACATCATTCCAGATGGCAGGATGGATGTTTCTGAAGCCCTTCAGGCGGCTATCAATAAGTTAAAAACCGAAAAAAGTTATGGTATTTTGTTCATACCCGAGGGCAAGTACCTGATTAGCAAAACAATCTTTATTCCGGGAGCAATACGTCTTATCGGTTATGGTAAGAACCGACCGGAAATTATCCTGGGCAAGAATTCGTCGGGATACCAAAATGAGGATACAATAAGCAGATACAGGGAAAGGTATATGATCTTTTTTACAGGAGGGATGGTCGCTGAGAGTGCAGAGCCAGGTGATGCTGGTGCAGGAACTTTCTATAGCGCTATCTCCAATATCAATCTAAAGATAGAAGATGGTAATCCTGCTGCAATAGCTATGAGAACCCATTACGCGCAGCACGGATTTGTTAGTCATATGACTATTAATATTGGTAAAGGAAAGGCTGGAATATCAGAGGTTGGAAACGAGATGGAAAATGTTAAATTCTTGGGTGGTGATTATGGAATAATGAGTGGACCCACTTCTCCAAGCTGGCCGATGATGATTATTGATACATATTTTGAAGGGCAACGAAAAGCTGCAATATTTGCACATGATGCCGGTCTCGCGATAGTAAACATGCATGTGAAGAATGTTCCTGTTGTTGTAGAGATAAGAGATGGAGATTATGACCGGCTCTTTATGGAAGACTGTCTTTTCGATAATGTGAAATATGCTGGAATAATAATAAGCAGGGAAGAACATGCCCTTACTCAGGTGAACCTGCTTAATATAAAATGCAGAAATGTCCCTGTTCTGGTATATTACCGTGAAAGTGGGAAGAAAATAGAAGTCATGGATAAGGTATATGAAGTTAAAGATTTTACTTATGGACTGGTTTTGGATGACATGGCTGACAATTCAGAATTCAGGGAAATAAGCAAAATAGAACCTCTTCAGCTGTTTCCATTAAAACTCGAAAAGGGCATTCCTGATCTTCCTTCAGTTGATACATGGGTGAATATCAGAGACCTCGGTGCTAAAGGTGATGGCGAGACTGATGATACCAGGGTCTTCCGGGATGCAATTGCAAAATACAAGAGTATTTATGTGCCACAGGGTTGGTATAGGTTCACTGAAACCGTAAAAATGGCACCTGGAACGAGACTCATAGGATTGCATCCATGGGGTACCCAATTTATTCTAAAGGAGAGTGAAACTGCTTTCAGCGGTTTCGGAGGACCAAAACCACTTCTGGAGTCGTCAGCAGGCGGTGACGATATACTGAATGGTATAGGATTGTCAACAGGTGGATATAATTATCGTGCAGTTGCCTGTAAATGGATGGCCGGGAAGAATTCATACATGAATGATGTTAAGTTTGTTGGTGGTCATGGGGCAGTACGAAGACCTGCCCCGCAAATCTCATCTTCAAATACACAGCCAGGTTCCGGTGCATTCGGAAGACAACAAAGACAAGTCAGTTCACCATCCAGCCCTGTGGCAGTTCAGGGCCTGGACCTTGCATGGGATAATCAATACTGGAGTCTTTGGATCACAAATAACGGGGGTGGTACCTTTAAGGATTTATGGACAGCTAACACATATTCCACAACCGGTCTTTATGTTAGCCGTACATCAACACCCAGCCGTGTTTATGCAATATCGCTGGAACATCATGTTCGTAATGAGGCGAGGTTTGAGAATGTATCTAACTGGAAATTATATGCTTTCCAGCTTGAGGAAGAAAGCCGGGAGGGAAAAGAGTGCCAGATGGTTGAATTATCAAACTGTAGAGATATTCTTTTTGCCAACTTCTGGATTTACAGGGTTATAAGGGTTACAACTCCTAAACGTTATGGTGTAAGGATATGGAATAGTGAGAAGATTGAATTCCGTAATTTGCGCAATTATACTCAAAAGCTTGTAGTTACTGAATTCCCAATATATGATGTAAATAAAGAGCTCCCTGTTTATCCGTGGGAATTCGCCAGATTGACTATTACAGGTACAGAAAAGGGAAATAAGCTAATTACCGGTCAACCTGGAAAGGTAGAGAGACTGGCCTCCGGATTTGATTTTATTACCGGTGCCACAAGCGACAGCAAGGGTAATATTTATTTTTGTGAGACACTGAAGAAAAGGATCTATAAGTGGTCGGCAGAAACAAATACTGTTTCGATACTTGCTGATTACCCTCTGCAACCTTTTGTTCTTGCTACCGACACAAAAGACAATCTTTTAGTAGTTTTCAGGTATGATCCGCAACCAGGATATATGGTTGGAGGAAAACAGGAAACAGTTAAAAGACTTCCTGATGATAATCCGGGTTATAGCTCATGGGGTAACAGCGGATGGTCTGCTCTGGCATATTCCATTGACCCGGATAACCCTGATGAAACATTTATGCCTCTGCCCAGGGTGGCAAGCAGCGAAATAAAAAATGTTAAGAAAGCTTACTATCCTTCAAGCAGGTACAGAGGTGATTTCAGTACAGCCATGATTTATTTTCCTGATTCAGCCTTCATTGCTCCGGATGGAGTGACAATTATTCCGGAAACCTATGATATAGGACGTTGTGCCTCCCTGTCAGCTGCAGTTCCAGGGCAACCATTTTATTCATCTGCTGAGTTGCCTAAAAAGTTCTTCAGTATGGATGTGGCATCTAACGGTAAGCTTTCTAACCTCAAAGAAATAATTCCCAGAGGTGAGTATAGTTATGCTCTCGATAAGAAAGGCAATCTTTATGTAGCAGATGGTCAGATTTTTGTATTTGATAAAAGCGGAAAAGAGATAAGCAGGATAAATGTCGGGGAGCGTCCAATTTCAATTGTATTTGGAGGTATAGATGGAAACACTCTTTTTATTACTACAAATACATCTCTGTATGGTATTAAGATTAATCAGGGCTTATAGCTAACAGATATACGCAAAGCTCTAACGGGTTTATTAACCATTCTAAAAATTAATAATACATGAGTTCCATTTTACTAATTATTAAGAATAATATTATGAAGACGAATTTGACAATTCTGGCAATCACAGTACTCCTGATATTTGTAATGGCATCATGCAGCGGGGGAAGAAAGAAATCAGATGCTTTAAATACCCCATCGCATGTTGAAGTAAAGGCAGTTGATGGTAAATATGATTTCTATGTGAACGGAGCCATTTTCAAGGTAAAAGGAGTAGGAGGGGGAGGAAGTATTGCAAAATTACATGAAGCCGGAGGTAACTCAATCCGTACCTGGGGTACAAATAACGCTAAGCAGATACTTGATTCGGCATATAAATACAATCTGATGATCGCCATGGGATTAGGCATGGGGCAGGAGCTCCATGGATTCGATTATAATGATACAGCTGTAGTCGGTAAGCAGTTCAGGACAATAAAAAGTTCGGTTGACATGTATAAGAATCATCCGAACCTTCTTTGCTGGGTGGCAGGTAATGAATTGAATCTGAGGCCAAACAGGGATGTTCCGGTAAATCCTAAAGTATATGATGCCTTAACGGATGTTGTTGACTACATACATAAAACTGATCCGAACCATCCGGTAACTACGGCATTTGCCGGTGTTACAAAGGAGCATATAATGGTAGCTCTGGAACGTTGCCCTGACCTCGATTTTATTTCATTACAGGTTTATGGCGGGCTGGGAAGGATACCTGAACAGGCTGAAGAAGCTGGCATTACCAGGCCTTATGCAATAACTGAATACGGACCGGTTGGACATTGGGAAATGCCTCATACTGAATGGGGAAGAGAAATAGAGGAAACAAGTGCAGTAAAAGCATCTGGTTTATGGGATCGGATACAGAAGGGGATTGTTACAGACAATTCAGGATTGAATCTGGGAGGTTATGCTTTTCTCTGGGGTCAGAAGCAGGAAAGAACTCCCACCTGGTATGGAATGTTCATTAAATCAGGTGAGGCAACAGCCATTACAGATGAACTTACAAGGTACTGGACCGGCAATTATCCGGCGAACAGGGCGCCTAAGGTAGATTCATTAAAGCTTGAGGATAAAAATGCTGTTGATAATATATATCTGAAGCCTGCTACACAATGCTCTGCACAAGTTTATGTATCTGATCCGAATAATGACCCTTTAAATTATAAATGGATAATTTTAAAAGAGGTAGTTGAACGCAGCCAGGGAGGGGCCAGAGAGATTGAACCTGACAGTGTTCCTGTTAAAATTCTTGATGATAGCAACGGGCAAATAAAGTTCATAGCACCATCGGAAACAGGTGATTACAGACTTTTTTCATATGTGTTCGATGGCAAAAACAAGGTTGGTACAGCAAATATTCCATTTTATATAAAATGATTGAAAATTGATACATTTCTTAAGTATTTTTAGTAGCCTGTTGTGAATGGTTAATAAATTTAAAAAGAGTTCTATTTTTTCTGCAAAATAATTGGAGAAAAGAAATAAATATTTATCTTGCTGTCAGTAAACTTTGGAGTTGGTTGTTAACATATTTTTTATGATTAAACCCGATTACAAATTCCAAATATTATCTGATTATTTCCTGTCAGATATCCATGTTGTTATTCCTGCCCGCTTTGATAATCAAGGAGCTTTTCCTGGATTGGGTTGCGATGCTTATTACTTCTGTAAATTGACTTCTATTCTGTTTTTATAATTATTCTACCATTTCTGCTGGACTTTTCCCATTTAATTCAATATAATATTTATATGAATAATTAAATGAGTATAAATTTAAAAACCTGCAGCCTATGAAACAACCTTATTAGACAAAGACAGGAAAGCGTTGGAGCGCCTTCCTGCATGTTTTGTTAAGTTACTATTCACAAATACTAACCTATGTTAAAACTTTGCAAAGTTATGGAAAAAATTATTGATTCCGGGGTGAGTTCACACCCTATTCTAAAGAAACTAATCCTGAAAATTAAAATCACGGCACTCTTTCTAATGGTTTTCATTGCCGCTGCTTCAGGATCATTTTCAGAACAACAACAGATAATTACAGGGAAAATTATTGATGCCAAAGGAGAGGCTCTTACCGGTGTAAACGTTGTCTTAAAAGGAACCATGATAGGGGCAACTTCAGATATTGCAGGAAATTATTCAATAACTGTTCCTGATCTGACAGGTACTTTGGTCTTCAGCTTTATCGGGTACACCTCTCAGGAGGTTGCGATAAACAACCGCAGAACAGTTGATGTGACCATGGCTGAAGAACTACAGGCATTAAGTGAAGTAGTTGTAACAGCCCTGGGTATTAAGAGGGAAGCCAGAACTCTTGGTTATGCCACCAGCGATTTAAACAAGGCTGAGATAACAGAGAATCGTACTACTACTGCATTAGGTTCTCTTCAGGGAAAGATAAGCGGTGTTAATATCTCCACAATAACAAGAGGTCCGCAGGGATCTAATAAAATCAGGATCAGAGGTCAATCTGCATTCAGTGGAACCAATACTCCTCTTATTGTATTGAACGGGATGCCTCTTGATAATACAAGCTTTGTCTCAGGTGGAAATGTTGGTATGAGAGGAGCTTCTGTTACCAATTCAGATGGAGGTGATGGTCTCTCCAGTATTAATATGGATGATGTTGAAAGCATGACTGTACTTAAAGGAGCTGCTGCTGCGGCTTTGTATGGATCAAGGGCAAAAGATGGGGTAATTATGATCACTACCAAGCAAAAAGGTGATAATAAGGGATTTGGTGTTGACTATAATGTTAATTTCACCACTGATACCCCCCTTGATTTTACTGACTTTCAATATGAATATGGTCAGGGAGAAGGGGGAAAGAGGCCTACAGCCCCAAATCCAACCTCCGGGGTATGGAGTTTTGGTGAGAAATTTCAACCGGGAATGACCCAGATCCTTTTTGATGGAGTTGAGGTTCCCTATGAACCGGTATATGATCGTGTAAGAAAATTTTATGAAGTAGGTACAAACCTTTCAAATACTCTGGCACTATCAAATAATAGTGAAAAGGGAGGATTTAATCTTTCATATGCTAATACACAGAATAAGAGTATTGTACCCAATTCAAATTTCAAAAGGAATACTATAAACCTTGGTTTTGATCAGGCAGTTACAAGTAAACTACGGGCACAGGGGGTAATAAATTACTCCAAGGAAGAAAATACAAATCCGGCTCAGGTAGGAGGACAGGAGTTTTCTTCTCCAAGTGCAGTTTTTACAATGTCTAATTCAATGCCATGGGATCTGCTTAGAGAGAAAATGTTGGATGCTAACGGTGACGAGTTTGTTTATTCAAGGTTTTTACCCCGCACAAATCCATGGTTTTCTGTTTATGAACATTTTGAAAACATACAAAGGGACAGGATTTTCGGAAACATATCACTCAGATATCAGTTAACCGACTGGATATATATTCAGGGACGTATTGCCCAGGATTTTTACAGCAGAGCCCAGGACTATAATATCCCCAACGGTTACGCTGCTATTGCTGCTGCACCTCTTGGTTATGTAAAAGGATCTTACATACAGGAATCACGACGATTCAGAGAAAGCAATTATGACTTTTTGGTTGGAGCGGAAAAGACATTTGGCGATATAGGTATTGATGTAACCTTTGGAGGTAACCAGATGTATCGTCGGATGGAATATATAAGTGTTGCTGTTCAGGATTTTGTTCAGAGGGGACTTTATACCATTATGAACGGACGTGTTAAAGATCCTGTTTACAGTTTGTCTGAAAGAGCAGTTAATTCCTTATACGGAGCTGTGGGATTTTCTTATAAAAATTACGTATACGTGTCTGGTACTTTGCGTAATGACTGGTTCTCAACTCTTTCACCGGAAAACAGGAGCATACTATATCCTTCAATCACAACCAGTTTCGTATTTTCTGATGCATTTAAAAGTGCAATGCCCGGGTGGTTGTCATTTGGTAAATTAAGAGCAGCTTATGCACAGGTTGGAGATGATAATGTTGCTCCTTACTCTGATGCTTTGTATTACCAGGTAAACAATGATTCATATCCGAATCCTGAAGGTGGCCTTGTTCCTGTAGGGGGAATAACCACCAACCAGATTCCAAATGGAGATCTTCGTCCGTTAAGGATTTCAGAGACTGAGTTTGGATTGGATCTGAGATTATTTGAAAATGCCCTCGCATTCGATTTTGCAGTTTATAAAAAGCTTAGCAGTGATCAGATTATTTCGAGACAGATTTCCAATGGCTCAAGCTATAATACAATTCTGATAAACATAGGCGAGAGTGTTAACAGAGGTTTTGAATCATCTGCTACTATAACACCCGTAAGTTCAAATTCCTTTACCTGGAGTATAAATGCGAATGTTACATATAATATTTCAGAAGTACTCAAATTAGGTGTAAATGAGGCTGATACAATGATATCTGTCGGTGGGGTCAGAGAGATTGTTGGCAGACCTTTAGGTCAGATTTTTGTATACAAGTTTCTAAGGGATGATCAGGGCAGGGTAGTTTTCAATCCGTCAAGTGGTTATCCTCTTCGTACTCCCACTCCTGTAAATGTAGGCTCTAACCAGCCGAACTGGTATGGTGGTATTACCAATTCATTTACATTTAAGGGAATAACTTTATCTGCACTTATTGACTTTAAACTGGGTAAAGACTATATCATAAACGGGGGTCCAAACTATAATTACTGGCGGCATGGCCTGCATAAAGGAACATTGCCAGGCAGGGATGTAGGATATGTTATTGGTGATGGTGTTTATGCTGATGGTACTCCTAATACCAAACAGGCAGCAGTTCAGCCATATTATGAATCAATTACCGGTAACGTTATCGATGAATTGTTTATTTTCAACGCCGGATACTGGAAATTCCGCCAGCTCAGTTTAAGCTATGATTTCACTAAAATCCTGCCAGCATCATTTTTTATTAAAGGTCTCAGGTTAAGTGTTGTCTCAAATAATATCGCTACGCTAAAGAAATGGACAGAAAACTTCGATCCGGAAGAAACTTATGGATTTTCCGATAACGAAAATGGCAGAGGCTGGTCAAGTTTACCTCTGACAAGAAGTATGGGATTTAACCTTAATGTTAAGTTTTAAACCTGTCCGTTTATCATTTAATTCAATTAAAAAATATTTGATTATGAAAAATATTAAGAATTTTATAGTAACGATTGTTGTGATCCTCATAACTGGTTTGATTTCAAGCTGTGAGAAAGATTTTGACGAGATGAACACAAATAAAGTTGATCCGACAGCGCTTAACCCATACCTGGTTATGAATCGTTCAATCATAGGTGCCTGGCCTGATACCCAGCTATGGCCGGTATATCATTATGCAATTGTTCAGCAGATCTTTACGCCCACCGGCAGTTCAGTGCAGGGTGCTAATTACAACCAGATCAGCTACGGATTCAATTATGATGTTATCTGGAATCAATATTATACCAATCCGATAAAACAAATAGTTGATGTTTATACTAAAACAAAGGATGTTGCAAATCGGCAAAACCTGTTTAATGCCTCCAGGATATGGAAAGCTTATATTTTTATGGTAATTACAGATACTTATGGTGACGTTCCGTATTTTGAAGCAGGCAAGGGCTATCTGGAGAAAGTAGTCTTCCCTAAGTATGATAAACAGGAGGACATTTACAAAGACATATTAAAAGAACTTGATGAGGCTTCAGCTGCTTTGAGCAGTTCGCAATACACTTCAAAAGAGGATATTATGTATGCCGGGGACATTGCAAAATGGAAAAGGTTTGGTTATTCTTTGATGTTAAGGGCTGCAATGCGTCTGACAAAAAGAGATCCTGCACTGGCTCAGACTTATGTAGTAAAGGCAGTTGCAGGAGGTTTGATGCAATCAAATTCAGATAATGCCGTTCTCAAACATTCTTCATTGTATATAAATTTTAATGGTTATATGTTCTCGGGGCGTGAATATGCAACATTCTATATGACCAGGAATTTTATTAATCATCTGAAAACAACAAATGATCCGCGCCTTCCCGTTTATGCAATGAGATATGTAGGTGCCCTGAGTGGAGCGCAGTTTACCAAAGACAGATTAACATCAGATCCTGCTAAAATGATTGGTATGCCACTGGGATATAATGATGTAACAATTGCATCGCAGTATGCCATTGATGGTGTAGTAAGCCGATTTGATTATTCTCTTGCAAATATTAATACAGTATTGCAGGCCTCATCACCCGAATATTTCGTAACTTATGGTCAGACACAACTTCTTCTGGCAGAGGCTGTTCACAGGGGTTGGGTTACTGGAAATGCTACAGCAATTTTTGCAAATGCCATTACAGCCAATTTAAAACAACTGGCAGATTATGGATCTGCTGCAGTTATTGATCAGGCTAAAATAGATGCTTACGTACTTGCAAATCCATTGACGGCAGGTAAGGAATTGGCACAGATAAACACTGAATACTGGGTGGCATCTTTCCTGAATGGTCCTGAGTTATGGGCTAACTTCCGGAGGAGCGACCTTCCGGCTCTGGTACCAAATCCTTATCCAAGTTCGGAAACCCCGGGAGACTTTATTCACAGGTTGCCTTATCTGACAAATGAGTATGTTGTTAACGGGGCTAATGTGGCTGAAGCTAACGCCCGGCAGGGAGCTGATGTAATGCTAACCCGTGTTTGGTGGGATAAAAAGTAGTTTTAACATAACTTAACGAAAATGATTTTGAATTTAGGGGTATGAATCAGTTTTATACCCTTAAATTTATAAATCAGTTAATTATGCTCTGAAATTCGTAACCAGTTACTAAATAAGAAAAATAAATATGAAACCCACATGTTTTGCAAATACAAACACTTCTATTTAATCTGATCATACATGTGTGGTTCCAACGTACCATTAAAATCAAAACTATATTATGATGAAAAAACCAAATCAATCAGGATCCCTTGCTGATGTGATTCAACTTCGGCGTGAGAGGTTGCACACAGCTACAACATTGCCTGAAAATAGTCCTGGCAAAGCTGAAGGTGACCTTGCAATAAAAGAAGTTAAAGGCTGGACCCTCAGGGAACCGGTATCTAAACGAGCCTACACCGTCATTAAGATCCAGACAGGCTCAGGCCTTGTTGGATTTGGAGAATGCGCTCCGCTAACCATGGAAGAATTTGCCACAGCGAAGAGGATAATTACAGGCGTTCCTGTAAATTCCTTTGAAGTAATAGCTCCAAAGCTATCACATGTAACTACAGCCAGGGCAGCGCTTAATATTGCGATGCTTGATGTAGCAGGCAAGGTAGCAAAAGCACCAATATTTCAATTCCTTGGGGGTCCTACCCGTTATAAGGCAAGAGCACTGGCTCAACTTAAAGGTAATACCGATCAGGAACTTATAAATTCAATGAACAGGTTAAAGGCGGCAGGATACCTGGCATTCATTGTCCCGGTACCTGCTTTTGTTCACCGGAATCAGGGACAGGAAAATGTTCTGGCAACAAGGAAAAGGCTTGATTCTTTACGTGCAGCAGGTGGCGAAGGTGTGGATTTTGTCCTTGACGGAGGCAATAAGCTTACTCCAGGTGATGCCCAGATGATCAGCGAAGCAATTGAGAAATTTCATGTTCTGTGGTTCAATGAACCATGTATAAGTGTAGGTCTCGGCGCTTTAAAGAAAATATCAGCAGAAAATGTTACTCCTGTCGGACTTGGAAGCAGTACAACCGAGTGCAGTGGGATAATGGATCTTCTCCGTGATAACGCTGTTGACATTATCAGGCCGGCTATCGGGTTAAATGGAATATCTCAGATAAGGCGCATGGCAGTTGTCGCCGAGGTTTACTATGTAGCTGCCGGTCCAACCCACGATGGCGGACCAATTGGTACCGCAGCAGCCCTGCATCTTGCAGCATCGATTCCTAACTTTTTCATTCAGCAGATCCCATATCCGGAAGCAGAAGAAGACCGCCGTATGCGGTCAGAGTTAACATTGGTTCCGGTTGAAGTTGTAAAAGATGGCTATGCAGACCTGCCTGTCGGACCTGGTCTGGGTATCACAGTAAATGAAAAAAGTCTTGAAAAATATAAGGAGGTTGCATTATGAAAAGAAGAAATTTTATATATGGAGTAGGCGCCGCAGGTGCTCTTTTTACCGGTAATGCCATTACCGGGAAGAGAATGCCGGTTGATTTAAGCGATTGTGGATGTGATGCTTCCCCGCTTGGGCAACAGGATAAAATAGCATATGAGATTCCCCACGTTCCCAAAACACCCTGGCAGGAGGGAAAGTTCGACCATGTATTGTCGAAAGTAAGAATTACCAACATGAAGACTATTCCTGTTTCAGTAACACCCACATCTGACAGGCCTTATGTATTTGTTAAACTTGAAACTAATGTGGGAGTTGTCGGATGGGGTGAAGCTACACTGGAAGGTAAGGCAGGTTCTGCTATGGCCGCAGTACATGATTTAAAGGACTCTATTATTGGCAGCGATCCTATGCAGGTCGAGCACCACTGGCAATCAATGTGGGTGCATGCATTTTTCAGGGGTGGTCCTATCCTTGGATCTGCTATTTCAGGTATCGACCATGCTTTGTGGGATCTCAGGGGGAAATTACTTGGGTTACCTGTTTATAAGCTTCTCGGAGGACCTGTTGACCCTGAAGGAGTACGTGGTTACTATCATGCAAGGGCAGGGAGCAGAGAAGAGCTCATCAAGTTACGAGAATCAGCAGAGAAGGATGGTGTTACAGCTTTCAAGACAGGACTGGCTGCACAAACATATGAGTGGATCGATACACATGCAAAAATAGATCAGGCAATAAAGAGGTTACAGATGATGCGCGAAGTGTTGGGCCCGAAAATTGATATTGCATGCGATTTTCATGCAAAAACCAGTCCGACAGTTGCTTCAATTATTCTCAGGGAAATAGAATCGTTAAACCTGTTATTTGTAGAGGAATTATGTCCACCGGAGAATGTTAAAGCTATGGCCAGAATTGCAAGCCGTTCGACAACACCAATTGCAACGGGAGAAAGGCTTATTGCACATCATGGATGCAGGGAGTTGGTCGAGCAGGGTATTGTAGATATACTGCAGGTTGACTGTGCCCATGTTGGAGGCATAACAGCTGTATGGAAGACAGGGGCATTGGCTGCAGCATCTGGAATATCAATGGCACCTCACAATTGTACCGGTCCTATCGGCGGGCTGGCTGCAATAAATACCGATGCCGCTATGCCCAATTTCCTTGTACAGGAAGTATGCAGCGGTGTGCAACCGGGACTTAATGAAAAAGTCTGGGAAGAATGGCTCGGATTTCCCGCACAGCGTATGGTAAACGGAAAATATCCGCTTTCTGATAAGCCGGGTCTTGGGTTTGATCTTAATGAAGAGGCACTCAAGAAATATCCATTTGCCGGTACAGTACCTATGGCTCGGGTATTCGCTGACGATGGTTCTGTGTGTGCATGGTGATCTGACGACCTCTCCCCAAACCCCCCGCTTGAAGGCGGGGCAGGCTCTCCCCCGAAGTGGGAGGGGCTTTCATTCAGGAAAAATGTGTATCTTTTGGATTGAAATATGGGAATAAATAAGAAGGTAATAGAAAAGAACATATTCTTCGGTGAAAAAGCTGAATTGTTTACACTTGCTTTGCAGATGAGAAAGAATCCGACTGAAGCAGAAAGAGCTATGTGGAATATTCTCAGAAAGTTCCGACATTCAGGATTTCCATTTCGCCGACAGCATCCAATTGAATTCTACATTGCTGACTTTTATTGTCATAATTCGAGACTTGTTATTGAAGTAGATGGAGAAATTCATTCAGAAAAGGATATTCAAAATCATGATGAAGGTCGTTCTGGTGAACTTGAGAGATTCGGAATAAAAGTGTTCCGGTTTACAAATAACCAGATTTTGCATGATAACAATCTGGTAGTTGAAAAGATAAATACTATTATAAAAGAATTAGCTACAACAACCTGAATGACCTTCCCCCTCTCACTCGGGAGAGAGCCTGCCCCGCCTTCAAGCGGGGGGGACCGAGGGGGAGAGGCCGGTAAATCAAAGATAACCAAATACTTAGGTTGATGGCTATGCCCAAGGTCGCCCAATTGGGTCTTTTTAAGTCATTGTCTTTTAGGAACTCACCCCCTTCCTTCGTCTTCGACTTCGTGTAGCTACTTCGGCGAAGCAAGGCTAATGGATCTAGGGATAAAATTACGGAAACATACTTTTCAGACACCCTCTTTGATTTTTTAAGCCTCAGAGTTGGTGATAATCTCTTTTATTATGATATTTATAACGTTAAACTTATTTATTAAACTATGGAAAATAACAATAACGAAACATCAGGCAATTTGAAATCACGCAGGGAATTTTTTAAAACTACCGGACAGGTTGCCGCTGCTACAGCATTGACTGGCAGTGTTATTCCTAAAGAATTCTATTCTGACAGGAAGAACCACCTTGATTCCTCAACTGTTGAAAGAAGTGATGCTGCCCAGATCGGACCCAAAGACAATATCAAGGTTTCCAAGATTGAAACCTTTGTTTTAAAGAATACTTGGGTCTTTGTGAAAATCTCAACCGATGCCGGAATTGTCGGTTGGGGAGAAATGCTTAAAGATGATGCTAAAGCTTGCGCCGCTGGTGCGCTTGAGGTTGGCGATTATCTTATCGGACAGGATCCTCTCAGGGTCGTTCATCACTGGCAGGCAATTCATCGCGGAGCATTTTATCGTGGAGGTCCGATTAAGACTGCAATATCGAGTGGAATCGACCAGGCACTATGGGATATAACCGGCAAGGCTTATGGTGTACCGGTTTATAAACTATTCGGAGGTCCTACACGTGACAGGATAAGGGTGTACGGAACTCTTGATCCGAAAACAGGAGTTAACGCTATAAAAGTCGGACCCTCCGGCGGACAGAGGAAAGCTACAAAGTATGTTGAAGGACAGAAGTTTGTAGATGAGGTTGTGGAGAGATTCAAAGCTCTCAGGGAGAAGGTAGGTACTGGAGTGGATATCGGTGTTGATTTTCATGGAGCAGTACAACCTCCTACAGCCATGCTTCTTATAAAAGCTCTCGAACCCTTTAATCCCTGGTTTTATGAGGAGGTTGTTCAGGCTCTCAATATAGATGTAATGGCAGAATTGGCTAAAAAAACACATATCCCTTTGGCTACAGGTGAACGCATCTTTACAAAATGGGGATTCAGGGAGATTCTTGAGAAACGTGCAGCCACCATCCTTCAACCCGATGTTTGTTATGCAGGAGGCATAACGGAACTAAGGATCATAGCCGGTATGGCAGAAGCCTATTATTCCCCTATTGCCCCGCACAACCCGCAGGGGCCATGCTCTCTGGCAGCAAGTTATCAGATTGCAGCTTCCATACCAAACTTTCTTATTCAGGAAAGAGGAGATAATGAATACACCGATCTGCTGGCAAAACCATTGCCTGCTATTAAGGATGGTTACCGCCCCTTGCTTACCGACCCGGGACTTGGTATTACAATTGATGAAGATAAACTCATGGCACAGGTTGGTGAACCGAGACCTTACCTGCCAAGCTTCGATGCTGATGATGGCTCAGTAATTGACTGGTAGAGTGAAGTCGGAAGTCCGGAGTCCGGAGTCGGAAGTAAGAAGACCGGAGTTTGGTTTGAGGAGTGAGGCTTGCTATTATGAGGGTTGAAGATGCCTTCTGCCTTCTGTCTACTTCGGACTTCCGACTTCCGACTTATTTAATAAAAGCACCTCTGATTAAATTATGAATTGATTTATTGCAATGTGCTGATGGTTAAAAAAGTATAAAAAAGTTTAAGAGGTGGAGTTTAATTTGCTTATTAATGAACTAATAAATACTTTTAGGCCCATGTATAGAATTAAAAAATAAATGCAGAATATCAAAGACTAAATTTTAAACAGACAGACTATGAAAACAATAAATAATCCGTTGTTTACAGACAGACGTAATGCTCTGAAAATAATGGGACTAAGTTCTGCAGCGCTTCTTACGGGAGCATTTGGTAATATCTCTGAAGCACAGGCTGCTGAAATAGTTAAACCCAGGAAGCCTGTAGTTTCAACCGGTCGCACCAGTGTTGCTTTCGCAACAGGGGCTGATCGTCGAGCTATGATGTTTGAGGTGCTGGAACCATTTGAGAAGCAGATCCGCGCCGGGGTGAAAGGGAAGCAACTTATAATAAAGCCTAATATGGTGTCAACCTCCAAACCACTTTGTGCAACACATGTAGATGCATTACGTGGCTTGCTTGAATTTGTGAAGCCTTTTTACAGCGGGCAGATACTTATTGCCGAAGCTACCGCCGGAAATGGCGACACCATGCCTGGATTCCAAAATTATGGATATCTTGATCTTCAAAAAGACTTTAATATTAAATTTGTTGATATAAACCAAAGTACAGGCAGTCCTGTATGGATCCTCGACAGGAATCTTTATCCTGAAAGAATCCCGATAACAGATATGTTTCTCGATCCTAATAATTATATCATTTCAATCTCAAGACTGAAGACTCATAATGCTGTTGTAATGACTGCAGCTACAAAGAACATGGTAATGGCTGCGCCTCTTAATATCAGTGCTGCCAATGGAAATCCACAAGTAAACAATAAATCCAAAATGCATTCTGGTGGATCGCGCTGGCTGCATTACAATATGTTTTTAGTAGCTAAACATGTACGTTCCGATTTTGCAATTATCGATGGTGTGGAAGGTATGCAGGGTAATGGCCCATCCAGCGGCTTCGCAGTTGATCATAAAATTGCTCTGGCCGGCGATGATGCAGTTGCTATAGACACTCTTTGCTGCAAGCTTATGGGCATCCCGCTTGAGAATGTAGGATACCTGAATTACTGTGCTGCTGACGGGCTGGGGATAGTTGACCGTGAAAAAATAGATATTATTGGAGGTAAGGATCCTGATAAATTCGTCATTCCATATAAGCTGCACGATAGCATTGAAAGACAGCTGGAATGGATGCTCCCTTTTAAGGTATAGAATTAAACAGAAAATTTGGTTTTAATGATTTTATTAAATGCTTTTGACTAAATTTTGTGACTTAATGTTAACTTACTTATTTACATGATATTAATTGAAGTAATTTAGATTATGAAAAATACAGAGAGTAAATTTGTTACCGACAGGCGTAACGCTTTAAAAATGCTTGGATTCAGCTCAGCAGCACTTTTTACAGGAGTTTTCGGAAACATTACTGATGCTCAGGCTGCTGAAATGGTAAAAACAAAGAAAGCTGTTATCCCATCTGGCCGTAGCAATGTTGCATTTGCAACTGGAACTGATCGTCGTGCGATGATGTTCGAAGTTATGAAACCTTATGAGAAACAAATACGGGAAGGTATAAAGGGTAAGCAACTGGTAATTAAGCCAAACATGGTATCAACAACAGTTCCTCTTTGTGCCACTCATGTTGATGCGCTCAGAGGGGTTCTTGAATTCATTAAACCCATGTATAACGGGCAGATAATCATTGCTGAAGCTACTGCAGGAAAAGGTGTATCCTCTCCAGGTTTTGAAAACTATGGTTATCTGCAGCTACAGAAAGATTTCGATCTTAAATTTGTTGATCTGAACACTGCAACCGGAACCCCTATCTGGGTTTTAAATAAAGACCTTTATCCTGATAAAATACAGATTACAGATATGTTCGTCAATCCGAATAACTATATCATATCAGTCTCCAGGCTTAAAACACACAACAGTGTTATTATGACAGCGGGTACAAAAAATATGGTTATGGCGGCTCCTCTCAATATTCCTGAGGCTGATGGAAAACCGCAGGTAAATTATAAACGTAGCATGCACTCCGGTGGTCCCAGATGGTTGCACTATAACATGTTCCTGGTTGCACGTCAGGTACGCCCGAATCTGACTATTATAGACGGAGTTGAAGGTATGCAGGGAAATGGTCCTGTTAACGGAATTCCGGTTGATCATAAAATTGCCCTTGCCGGAGAAGACGTTCTTGCTGTAGACAGCGTCTGCTGCAAGCTTATGGGAATTCCTCTTGAGGATGTTGGTTACCTTAATTTTGCAGCTGCCGACGGTTTGGGGATAGTCGACCGTGAAAAAATAGATATCATAGGGGGTAAAGATCCAGGCGGGCATATTATAACATATAAACTTAACGAAAGTATTGCTACTCAAATGAAATGGAAGGAACCATTATTCCCGCCAAAACAAAACTAAGAGTTATTTGGATTTAGCTACATTTTAGGTAAAATTCCGGTAATCTGAATTTTTACGATTCATCTTAAGAACTCAGGGAGATATATGCTTGTAACCTTTTATAACAATTGTAAAATAAAAATCTGATTTGAAATTCAATTTAATACAGTATTAACTAATAGTTCTATTAAAAAGTGATATGAAAAAGACCAATGTTTACAGAGTAGTGATGGGTATAGCCGTCATATTTCTGATAGTTTTTCTGGTTATGGCAATAACCGGGAATGTAGCTAAAGGCGGACCAGCCCTTATAGCATTTTTTCTCCTCTTATCTTTTGGTGTAAAAGGATATGATGCAGTAAAAGGTTATACTTACACTGTATGGGTTTTTGCCGGTGTTACTACAGCAATGTTTTTTCCCCAACCCTTTATTTCAATCGGAGGATTCAAAGTAACATCCCTTGTTGTTCCCCTTCTTCAGATTATCATGTTCGGCATGGGCTCCCAGATGAGTCTCAATGACTTTACCGGAGTTCTGAAAATGCCAAAGGGTGTAATTCTTGGAGTAACATCTCACTTTGTCTTTATGCCACTGATGGCTTTGTTAATCACAGTGGTTTTCAAATTTCCACCAGAGATAGCAGCAGGTATTATTCTAATTGGTTGTACCCCAAGTGGTCTTGCATCCAATGTAATGGCATTTATTGCAAAAGCCAATCTGGCACTTGCAGTAACAATCGGGGCAACTACAACAATAATCTCCCCCTTTGTCACACCGATGCTTATGAAGCTCCTGGGTGGTCAGTATATAAAAGTTGACCTTCTGAAAATGATGGTAGATATTTTCGATATGATGATCTTACCAATCATTGCAGGTTTTATATTCAATCTGTTCAATGAAAATAAGGAGACAAAACGTGTTAAAATAATGCAGATGACCGGATTCTTCCTTGTAATACTGATTGCCGGTATATTAACGATGTTATATCGTGATTACAATTTAACTAAATTCTTTACAGTTTTGGCAAAATCACTTGGTATATTCTATATCCTCCCAATAATTGTTGCACAGTTTTTCAGGTATTACCTTAAGGGTGATAAAAAGGCGATGAGTGAGTTTCTTGCTTTGCTTTCGAAATTAGGAATTGTTTTGATTCTTGCTGTTACCGCTGCTCCGGGAAGAGATTCTCTTCTGAATATCGGTCTGTTAATGATTGTATTAGCAATTTTCCATATTTCAACCGGATTTTTATTCGGATACACCATAGGATGGCTGTTCAAGTTACCGGAACAGGATCGCAGGGTGCTTGCATTTGAAACAGGTATGCCAAATGGCGGATTAGGTTCAGGCCTGGCAATGCAGATGGGTAAAATAGCAACTGTTGGTCTAGGGCCACTAATTTGGGGTACATTAATGAACATAGTGGGATCAATTCTTGCAAATTTCTGGCAGGTGAGACCTCCGAAAGATGTAAAGGTTTCTGAAACTAAATCTGAAAAATAATCTACCAATGAAAAAACTATTATTAATTGCGGTAATTGTATTTGGACTTACAGGATGGGTAAATAGTCAGCAGTCAGGACCGGAAAAAGAGGTGGCTGCTGCTGTGGAAACCCTGAAAAAAGCAATTGTTGATGCTAACCAGTCTGCCCTTCAGAATATTGCAGCAGACGAGCTTGTTTATGGACATTCAAACGGAAGGGTTCAGAATAAGGCTGAATTTGTTGCTGAAATTGTTACTAAGCAACCTAATGATTATGTGAAAGTTGAAACGGCTGATCAGACAATAACAATTGCCGGAAATACTGCTGTTGTACGTCATATCTATTCTGCTGAAACAATAAGTAATGGAACACCCGGAAGCCTTAAGATCGGGAATATGCTGATTTGGCAGAAGCAGAAAGGAAAATGGAAATTATTAGCCAGGCAAGCCTACAGGATATAGTTGTTTGGTTGTTGACCTGAGACAGATTCCATTCTAACAATTATATCGGTCCCAGTTGATAATAAA
This sequence comes from uncultured Bacteroidales bacterium, assembly GCA_963732435.1. Lineage (GTDB taxonomy): Bacteria > Bacteroidota > Bacteroidia > Bacteroidales > VadinHA17 > LD21. Next base: position 362,440 of record CAVSZL010000001.1, read on the forward strand.
TAAACAAAAAGTATTTTTTGTAGGATTTAACTATGAATATTTCTGACAAAATCGTAAATTGTAAACAATAAAAAAACATAATATGGCAAGATTTACTAGAATACAGGTTGCCCTTAAAATGGCAGAATCAGGAATGATCCCAGTCTTTTTTCATAAGGATGTTGAGATATGTAAAAAGGTTCTTGAAGCTTCATTTAAAGGAGGTATAAGGTTGTTTGAATTTACAAACAGGGGCGATTATGCTCATGTTGTATTTGAACAGCTCAATAAATTTGCTGAGAAAGAGTTCCCTGAGATGATAGTGGGAACAGGTTCAGTTATGGATGCACCATCAGCTGTTCTTTATATGCAGCTTGGATCGAATTTTATAGTATCCCCCATACTTAATGAGGAGATGGCTTATGCCTGTAACAGACGGAAGGTGCTCTGGTCGCCGGGTTGCGGATCAGCAAGCGAGATTTCACGTGCTGAATCTCTTGGTGCAGAGATAGTTAAGATATTCCCAGGCGCTCAGGTTGGCGGACCCAAATTTGTTGCAGCAGTAAAAGGGCCAATGCCATGGACACAGATAATGCCAACAGGTGGTGTTGAGCCTACCGAGGCAAATTTAACTGAATGGTTCAAGGCAGGAGTTGTATGCTGCGGATTGGGATCTCAGCTTATTAAGTCGGATCTAATAAAAGCAGGAAATTTCAAACAGATTGAAGAGGACATAAAAGTTGCTATAGATCTGGTAAAAAGATTAAGGGAGCAGTATCCAATAAAAATCTGACTTCTCCAGGTAAAAGTAAAATAAATATAACAACTTAAAAGAAACATATGATAGCAGATACTATAAAAAACAGAAGTCAATATGCCTCAATATCTCCAAGGATAAAGGCAGGATTCGATTACCTTGCAAATACCGATTTTTCAAAAATTGAAGCAGGCAAGTATGAGATAGACGGAAGTAACCTGTTTGCACTGGTACAGGAGTATGATTCTATTACCAAAGATCAGGGAAAATGGGAATGTCACAGGGATTACATTGATATTCAGTATGTTGTTGAAGGTGTTGAACAGATAGGAGTTCAGAATATCGATTTTTTAAAAGTAACAACAGAATACAATCCGGAAAAAGATATCGCGTTTTTATCAGGGGATGGAGATTTTGTAACTCTTTCCAAAGGATCATATGGAGTATTCTTCCCGCAGGATGCTCATATGCCAAAAGTAGCCCCCGGAGATAAACCCGCAAAAGTTAAGAAAGTTGTGCTGAAAGTAAAGATTTAGTAATTAAGATTATTTAGCTTTATTTAGAAATAATTCCTTTATGAGCCGGAAATGAAACAGAAGTTTTCATTTCCGGCTTTTTATTTCCTGCCTATAGCAAGATGAATCGAACGAATAATTTCCTGACTTCTGATGATTAGTGCGGTAGAGGATATCTCCATTATGTATATGAATTAACGAAACCCATCCCCTGCCCCCCGCTTTTTGCGGGGCAGGCTCTTCCCTTTAAAGAAAAAGGGAAGGGGTAAATCAGCTGATTATAAATAGATTAAAACTACAATATAAACTTTTCGCTCCAAATAGTATTGAATGTTATTTGATATGTGATACTTTTATTATCGCATTATTTGATACATGTCTCGCATACCATATAGTAATTACAGGCAAATTATATTATTAGCCAGGAATTTGAGGAAGAATCTGACTCTTTCTGAAAAATCACTTTGGGATATATTGAGGAGGAAAAATCTTTCAGGATACCGATTTCTCAGACAACATCCCATTGTCTATAGAATTGACCGACAATGGATAGATTTCTATATTGCTGATTTTTACTCCCGGGAGTTGTCACTTATCATAGAGGTGGATGGTCCGGTTCATTTAAAACAAAAAGAGTATGACATTGAGAGGGATTCAAAATTATCTGATAAAGGAATATTTGTCTTGAGAATAAAGAATGAAGAATTGGAAGATAAAGGCTCTCTGATAATGAAAATAAATGAAACCATAAATGCACGAAAGTGACAAAGAGCTGATAATATGCTGGATGCCCCCTTCCCTTTTTTGCTAAAGGGAAGAGCCTGCCCCGCACAAAGCGGGGGGCAGGGGAAGGGTTAAGATATAAATAGAAGGAGATGGGTACGGGCTCTTTCTTAAAATATACTAAGGCCTAAAATTGGGATTATTGTGGTAAAAATAAAAAATAAAATCTGTATATTGTTCAATTTCAATTACTTGAAGATCAAGGCAGCACTAAAATTTGAAAACGTCAGAAGTCAGGAATAATTTCGTACTTTTATTAATATTAAAGGAAATAAATAATTACATCAATCTATTCGCTAAAATACTGTATATTATTCCATTCTTTCCAAATTTGAAAACATGTTCTTATTAAAATATTAAAACAATAATTTTTATTAATCATGACATCACGACGAGAATTTCTTAAAAACACAGCAATTACAACTGCTGCAATGGGCCTGGTACCTGCATTTTCAAGTGCTTTAACTGGCTGTGGTCCATCAGACCGGATAAATGTAGGACTCATTGGTTGCAATGGTATGGGCTACGCTGATCTTAATGCATTTCTTGACCATCCTCAGGTTGAATGTGTCGGGTTGTGCGATATAGACGAAAATGTTCTGAACAAAAGGGCAGCTGATGTTGAAAAGAAACGTGGAAAGAAACCGGCTAATCTGTACAAAGACTGGAGAAAACTTATAGAAAACAAAGATATTAACCTTGTGATTGTTGGAACGCCTGACCATTGGCATTGTCTTCAGATGGTTGCTGCATGCGAAGCAGGGAAAGATGTCTATTGTGAAAAACCAATCGGAAGAACAATAGAAGAGTGTAACATCATGATTAAGGCAGCAAAGAAATACAAGAGCATTGTTCAGGTTGGTCAATGGCAGAGAAGCGATCCGCACTGGCTTGATGCAGTCGGTTTTATCCGTTCCGGCAAACTCGGAAAAATAAGACTTGTAAGAGTATATTCATATCAGGGCTGGAATACTTCCATCCCGGTACAACCCGATATTGAAACTCCTGCCGGAATTGATTATGATATGTGGCTGGGACCAGCACCCATCCGTCCATTCAACATTAACCGCTACCACTTCACCTTCAGATGGTTCTGGGACTATGCCGGCGGTTTAATGACCGACTGGGGAGTTCATCTTCTTGATTTTGCACTGTTCGGAATGGATGTAACAGCTCCTAAGTCTGTTATGTCAATGGGTGGAAAATATGGTTATCCTGATGATGCCTGCGAAACTCCGGACAGCCTCCAGACTATTTATGAATTCGATGGTTTCAATGTTATGTGGGATCATGCTATCGGGATTAATGACGGAGGCTACCGTCGTAATGCAGTGCTCGGTTTCGTTGGTGAAAACGGAACCCTGGTTGTTGACCGTGAAGGCTGGGAAGTGATACCTGAGGTTGTTAACGGAGTAACAAGAATGGAAGCTGTTCCATGGGTAAAAGGTACGGGTCAGGGATTGAAAAATCATGTTAAAAATCATCTTGATTGTATTGCAAGTGGTAATCCGAAAACCAATGCAGATGTAAATATTGCCGGTCATATAGCAAAATTTTCTGCAGTGGGTAATATTGCATATCGTACCGGCAAAAAGCTAATCTGGGACGGAACAAAATTTACAAATGATACGGAAGCCAATAATTACCTTGTACCTGACTACAGGGCGCCCTGGAAATTGCCTGTATTATAGCAGGTAACAAGATTTTTATATTGGGGGTTGTACGGCATAGCCCCTCTCCCCAAACCCCCCGCTCGAAAGCGGGGCAGGCTCTCCCCCAGGTGGGAGGGGCTTTAATTCTGGATCAACATCCTGAATGATCTTCCCCCTCTCACTCGGGAGAGGGGGTCCCGATAGCTATCGGGAGAGGGGGAGAGGCCGGTAAATCAAAGATGACCAAATCTTTTGGTTGATGGCTATTGAGTTGTGCAGGTAATTATTAAAAGACAAGTATCTGTTAAGTAGAGTGTTGCAAAGTTTAATGGATAAATTTCTGATAATAACATATATACGAAAATGAAACCTAGAGACATCAAAGGTATTTTCTTTTCATCGCTCGCAGTAAGCATACTTTTTCCGGGTTGTAATACCGGCAAGAATCCTGATACAAAGGTGCAAAAACCCAATGTTCTTTGTATTGTATGCGAAGATATTTCACCCTATTTAGGTTGCTATGGAGACCCTGTCGCCAAAACACCGAATCTTGACAGGTTCGCCACAGAAGCAATTCGTTTTACAAGGATGTTCACACCTGTCGGTGTAAGTGCACCCAGCAGGGCTGCTCTTATAACTGGCATGTATCCGACTTCAATCGGGGCGAATCATATGCGCAACTATTCTCCGGATCCAGGTTACTCATGGCTTCCTGATGGAATTTCAACCTACGAAGTTGTTCTGCCTGATGGGGCAAAATGTTATACCGAATATTTGCGTGCTGCAGGTTATTATTGTACGAATAATGATAAAACAGATTATCAGTTTGCGCCGCCTCTTACCGCGTGGGACGAAAGCAGTTCAAAAGCGCACTGGAAAAACCGGCCTGACGGAAAGCCGTTTTTTGCAATATTCAATCTCTTTGTTACTCATGAATCACAAATATGGACCCGGACCAATGAGCCATTAGTGGTTGATCCTGATGAAGTTAAGCTGCCTCCATATTTTCCTGAAGACCCGGTAATAAGACATGATATGGCCGTGCTTTACAGCAATATTCATGAAATGGACCAGCAAGCACAGAAATTGATCGACGAGGTTAAGGAAGCGGGTCTGCTCGATAATACTATAATTATCTTCTATTCCGACAACGGTGGCCCATTGCCCAGGGGCAAAAGAGCTTTGTACGAAAGCGGAACGCTGGTTCCCTTTATGATCAGATTTCCGGATGGCTACCGTAAAGGAGAAACCGAAAACCGGCTCTGTTCATTTGTTGATATCCCAGCCACAATTCTTTCAATTCTGGAAATTGAACAACCTGATTTTATGCAGGGTGAGGCATTCTTAGGGAAATACCAGGCAGAACCACGGCAATATGTTTTTGGCGGGCGTAACAGGATGGATGAAGTAATTGATAAAATGGGCTATGTACGTGATTCAAAGTACAGGTACATCCGGAATTACATGCCTGAAAAACCAAATTACATGCCAAATGCCTACCGTCTTCAGATGGCAACTATGAAACGGATGGTTGAGCTTCTTGACCATGACAGCCTTAATGCAGTTCAAAAACTATGGTTCAGCGCTCCACGTTCTGCAGAAGAATTCTATGATGTCGATGCGGATCCTTTTGAGGTAAATAACCTTATAAATGATGTTGATTACAGGGAACATATTGACAGGTTAAGAACTGCATACGATTCATGGGATAATAAGTACAATAAATTATGGAAGTTATCTGAAGCTGATTCCAGGGAATTGTTCTGGCCGGGAGGGATTCAGCCTGTTGTTGCACAACCGGAAGTAATAAGAAAGGATGATGGATTGATTTTAAAATCAGAGACAAAGGGAGCATCATTTGCTTACCAGATAACAGAAAATGGAAACGATGAAAATCACTGGGACTTATATACTGATCATATTCCTGTAAAAAATGGAGATAGAGTTAAGATTATTGGTGTCAGAGTAGGGTACAGGAACAGTGATGTGATCGAATATGAAGTTAAAGAATAATGTTAAACAATTTTAATTAAATTAATTAGATATGAAAACTAAGCTATTATTTCTGACCATACTGTTTATTTCCACTATTGCCAGTGCTCAGAATTTTCCAAAACTGGACGAAACTTTCCGTTTAAAGAGACTGGAGCCTCCTACAGGCAAGGTAAGGATGGTACTTGATACTGATACCTACAATGAAATAGATGATCAGTTTGCATTAGTGTATGCCTTACTGTCAACTGATAAATTGAAACTCGAAGCAGTATATGCTGCCCCTTATTTTAACAACCGTTCAAAAAGTGCAGGGGATGGAATGGAGAAGAGCTATAACGAGATACTCCGACTTCTTAAGATGGTTGGAAAATCTCCTGAAGGTTTTGCTTATCGCGGCTCTGACAGATATCTTGAAGATAAGTCACGTCCTGTTCAGAGTGATGCTGTCCGCGACCTTATAAGTAAAGCACTTTCTTCATCAGAAAATGATCCGCTTTATGTTGTTACTGTCGGATGTATTACAAATATTGCTTCAGCTATTTTGATAGAACCTAAAATAATAGAAAAGATCATAATTGTTTGGCTGGGAGGAAACGGACTTGATTGGCCTGGCCAGAAAGAGTTCAATCTGATGCAGGATGTAAAAGCGGCCCAGGTTGTGCTTAATTCCGGTGTACCCGTAGTGATAATGCCTTGTAACCCTGTTGTCTCACATTTTCATACGACAATACCGGAGCTTGAATATTATCTGAAAGGTAAAAACCAGGTGTCTGATTACCTGCTGAGTTCAACTATTGAATACAGTGATGGTCGTAAGACCTGGTCGAAAGTTATCTGGGATGTAACGGCAGTAGCATGGCTTGTAAATCCAGCATGGATACCCACTAACCTGGTGCACAGCCCCATACTTACCGACCAGGTTACTTACAGTACCGATATGTCGCGGCATTTCATAAGGATGGCCACTTCACTTAACAGGGATGCAATTTTCGGTGATCTTTTCGGGAAAATAGCAAAATGAATACTTGTTATTCTTACTTATATAGAAATGGTCTATTAACCTCACCCCCTCTGATCCCCCTCTCCCGAGTGAGAGGGGGAAGATCATTCAGGATGTTAATTCTGAATTAAAGCCCCTCCCACTTCGGGGGAGAGCCTGCCCCGCCTTCAAGCGGGGGGTTTGGGGAGAGGCCTGCTGAGACAAAGTAACGCATGAGTGAATTGAATAAATATAATAAGCTAATTTATAGCATATTATAAATTAAGTAACTCTTAAGTTGACTGATATGGGATTTAGGGTGAGGTTGTTTTCAGTGTTAAAAAGTGAAGTATTAACAAATTAATTGTTATTAAATATGAAAATGAAATCATTTATCTCAGTACTTCTAATCCCAATCATTATGTTTTCATCCTGTAATAAATCTCATCCTCCAATAGCCCTGCATCCCGATAATCCTCACTATTTTATCTTCCGTGGAAACCCGGTGGTTCTTATTGGTTCTACTGAACACTATGGTGCGGTTTTGAACCTTGACTTTGATTATGTAAAATATTTTGATGAGCTTTCATCCTGCGGATTGAATGTAACACGAACATTTTCCGGCATTTATCTCGAACCGATGGGAGCGTTCGGGATTGCAAAAAATACACTTGCCCCTGATAGCGGAAAATTTATTTGTCCGTGGGCTCGCAGTATTGAACCCGGATATCCGGGTGGTGGAAATAAGTTTGATCTGACAAAATGGGATGATGCCTATTTTGAACGACTCAGGGATTTTATATCTGAGGCCGGTAAACGAAATATTATTGTTGAACTGGATCTTTTCTCAAATTTCTATGATACAATTCAGTGGAAACTAAGTCCTCTGTATTCCGGAAATAATATCAATAATGTTCAGCATATTGCTGATCATAAGGAGGTATTATCGCTAAAACATCCCGAAATTATAGATATCCAGGAAAAGATGGTAAAAAAGATCATTGCTGAACTTGAAGGTTTTGACAATCTCTATTATGAGATCTGTAATGAACCTTATTTCGGGGATCTCGAAGCCCTTAAAAGCTGGGAGAAATATATGACAGGGATTGTTGTTGAATCAGAGAAGGAGTTTGAAAATAAGCATCTTATATCCAATAATATAGGTAATGGTTCGCATAAGATTGAAAAGCCAAATGATGGTGTTTCTGTTTTTAATTTTCATTACTGCAAACCTCCTCTGGCAGTCGATATGAACTATCATCTTAATAAACCTATTGGCGATAATGAAACCGGATTTAATGGAATAGAAGATGTCCGTTACCGCTCAGAAGCGTGGGATTTCCTGGTAGCTGGTGGTGCACTCTATAATAATCTCGACTACTCATTTACTGCTGATAACGAAAATGGAACTTTTATTGTTGCTCCGGGTCAGCCTGGTGGCGGAGGTGCTGCACTTCGCAAACAGTTAAAATTATTGAAACAGGTTTTTGATGAGCTTGACATTATACATATGAAACCTTTAAATGATGTTATTAAGAGTACTTTTGAAGGAACCACAACTGCCAGGGTTCTTGCAAAGGAAGGAGATCAGTATCTGCTATACCTGAATAATTCAGTTGTTAAAAAGCCTGAAGCAAATGAATCAGATTCTGAAGATGATAAATCAAAATGGATCGATAAACCTGAAGAACAAGGAAGTGTAACCTTTGATTTAACTATTGAACTTCCTCAAGGGGATTACAAATGCGAATGGATCGATCCCATAACAGGCTTGCGTTCTCCTTTCAAAATAATGGATCATAATGGAGGAAATATCGGCCTTATTACTCCTCCTGTGACAGAGGATCTGGCTCTTAAAATTGTTAAATGAAAAAATTGAAACAATCCGGTTAATTTTTTTCAAAAGTATTAAATTTGAACTGCTTTTTACTTTGTATTAAAAGATAAAACTCCTGTAATCATGAAAAAATCATTCTTCTTAATTTTATTATTAATCCTTTCATCAGGAACATTAATTACCAGGGCTCAGCAGAGTGTTAACTCTTTTCCTTTCCGGAATCCTTCCCTTTCAATTGAGGAGAGAGTGAATGACCTTGTTTCAAGGATGACTTTAAAGGAGAAAGCCGACCAATTGGTTTATACAGCCCCGGCAATTCCTCGTCTTGGCATCCCATCATATAACTGGTGGAATGAAGCATTGCATGGAGTCGCAAGAGCCGGTTATGCAACTGTTTTTCCACAATCGATAACAATTGCAAATTCATGGGATGATAAACTTATGTTCCAGGTTGCAAATGCTATATCGGATGAAGCCAGGGCAAAGTACCACGAATTTCAGAGAAGAGGTAAAACCGGTATCTATCAGGGACTTACTTTCTGGTCGCCAAATATTAACATTTTCCGCGATCCTCGCTGGGGAAGAGGCCATGAAACCTATGGTGAAGATCCTTTTCTTACGGGAAAGATGGGCTATGAATTTGTTAAAGGGTTACAGGGAGATGATCCTAAATACCTGAAAACCGTTGCTACAGCAAAACACTATGCAGTTCATTCCGGGCCTGAACCCTTACGACACGAATTTAATGCAAAAGTAAGTGAGGTTGATCTCAGGGAGACATATCTTCCTGCTTTTCGCACCCTGATCACAGAGGCGGGAGCATACTCAGTAATGGGCGCATATAACATGTTCAGGGATTTCCCCTGTTGTGCCAATCCTGTATTATATGGAATACTTCGGAATGAGTGGGGATTTAAAGGTTATATCGTATCCGATTGCTGGGCTATTTCCGACTTCTGGAAATATACAAAATTCTCAAAAGATGCAGCTGAGGCTGCTGCTGCTGCTGTGAAGGCAGGTACAGATCTCGAATGCGGAGATGATTACAGAAGCCTGATGACCTCCCTGGAAAGAGGTCTTCTCACCGAAGCTGATATTGATGTAGCTGTTAAAAGAATATTTACAGCCAGGTTTAAGCTTGGTATGTTCGATCCGGATAATATTGTTCCTTATGCACAGATCCCATTCTTTGTTAACGGTTCAGATTATCATAATGGACTTTCAAGAGAGGCTGCACAGAAGTCAATTGTCCTGCTGAAGAATAGCGGGAATATCCTTCCTCTTAGAAAGGATATTAAAACAATTGCAGTAATTGGTCCGAATGCGGATAATTTTGAATCTCTTGTTGGCAACTATAATGGAATAGCAAAAAATCCGGTTACAGTCCTTAAGGGAATTAAATCAAAGGTTGCACCACAGACTAAGATCATATATGCTGAAGGAAGTGATCTTGCAGACGGCGTTAGTAATCTGATAGTTATCCCTTCCCGATATCTGCAGGCTGCTGATGGGCGACAGGGTGCAATGGGTGAGTATTTCAATAACAGGGATATGAAAGGTGAACCATCATTCAAGAGACTTGATGACCAGATCAATTTTTACTGGGAGCACATGTCGCCACGACAGGATCTTCCTGATGATGATTTTGGTGTTAAGTGGACTACATACCTCTTACCACCTGTTTCAGGTAAATATGCTATTGGCAGCTGGGGATCTTCCTATTATGAAGTACATCTCGATGGGACTAAAATCATATCTGAAAGAAATGAACATCATGCATTCCATAAGGAATATTCTGTAAATCTTGAAGCAGGGAAAAAATACAAGGTAGAGGTACTTTATAAAAACTATGCCGGCGATGCCGATATGAAATTATTATGGGCTCCACCACGTCCCGACATGACTGAACAGGCAGTTAAAGCTGCAAAAGAAGCAGATGCTGTAGTTCTGGTGCTAGGACTTTCACAGCGGCTGGAAGGAGAGGAGATGCCTATTAAAATTGATGGATTCCTTGGAGGAGACAGGACAAATCTTAATTTACCTGCAGTGCAGGAGAAGCTTCTTGAAGCTGTTACTGCTACCGGGAAACCTGTGATTGTTGTACTCACTAACGGAGGTGCATTATCTGTTAATCAGGCGCAGGAAAAAGCTGCTGCTATTATGCTTGCAGGTTATGGAGGACAGCAGGGAGGAAATGCTGTTGCAGATGTTCTCTTCGGGGATTATAATCCTGCCGGCAGACTTCCTGTAACATATTATAAATCAGTTGATCAGATACCTGCATTTGAAAACTATGACATGGCAGGAAGAACCTACAGGTTTTTTACACAGGAACCTCTTTATCCTTTTGGATACGGATTAAGTTATACCAGTTTCACTTACAGTAACTTGTTGTTACCGGAAAAAGCAGTGGCAGGAGAGAGTATTAAGGTTAAGGTAACTGTAACTAATTCAGGAAAATTACAGGGGGAGGAGGTAGTTCAGCTATATCTTACAGATGATAAGGCTTCTACTATGCGACCTGTACGTCAGCTTGAGGGCTTTATGAGGATCTCATTGAAACCTGGTGAGAGTAAAGAGGTTGAATTCTCTCTTAATCCACGGCAGTTCTCAATAATCAATAATAAAGATAAGCGCGTAATTGAACCAGGGTATTTCACTGTCTCTGTTGGTGGCAAACAGCCCGGATTCAATGGTTACCTTGATCCGGGATTTACCCAGGTTCTGACTGGAAAAATCAGGCTTACCGGCAAAGAGGTTCCGTTTTTGAACTGAGATTAAGATAGTATTCTGACCTTTAAGGTATTAATGTTAATATGAGTATCGGTAATCAATAATAAACATGTTATATCGTCAGGCATCTTTTACACTTAACCCTTCCCCCAACCGGGGGTGTAGAAAAAGTCAAAGCTTCTACCTTATCGTTCTCTGTGTGACTCTGTATCTTCTCTGTGGATCTCTGTGTAACAATAAGTTAAGAACTTACACAGAGGGCACAGAGGTGGCACAGAGTTCCACTGAGGAGTTATTCAACAGCCCCTTAGGGTGGGGATTAGAATACAAATAAAAGAGTATTATTAACTTTATTATTCATTCCAGATAGTTATAAATATCAATTGTATATAAATTATGAAACGCAGAGATTTTGTTTCAAAGGTTCTTATTTCCGGAAGCGCACTTAGCCTCGGGATTGGTTGTCAGAGGAAGATCGAAAAAACTGCTGATAATAAGGAACCACTTGTTGTTATTTCTGATAATGCATCCGGAAGAACCATTAAGGAGCCTGAAAGGCAGATCTCAGTTCTTGCGCAAACTGATGTCCTGGTGATCGGAGGCGGACCAGGCGGAGTAGCTGCAGCAATAGCGGCCAGCAGAACAGGTGCAGAAACGTATCTTGTTGAACGTTATAACCATCTGGGAGGGCTCTGGACCGGAGGACTGGTCTTACCACTTCTTTCAACCCATGCCGTTGATAAGGACAAAAAGAGGAGGCAGGTGATATTCGGCATCGGGGGTGAGATGTCGAAGCGGTTGCAGGATATGGGGATGTCAATAGAGGAAATTAATCCGGTTGTTGATCCTGAGGCGGCTAAATATGTGCTTGATGAGATGATAAGGGAAGCCGGTGTTAAAATGCTTTATCACACCTGGGGCTCTAATGTAATAATGGAGGGAAATACTATTAAAGGTGTATTTGTGGAAAGTAAGTCAGGCAGGATGGCAATTCTTGCCAAAGTTGTGATTGATTGTACCGGCGATGGGGATATTTTTCATATGGCAGGCGATAACTATGATGTTATGAATTATGCCATAGGATTGGTTCACAGGTTAGGAAATGTTGACCGTATAAATACAGGGAAACCGGGATATGTGAAGATGAATGTTGGCAAGCCAACGCCTATCCCGAGCGTTAACTGGTTTAATATGTGGGGAAAGGAAAACCAGGATGCTCTGAATGTATCTAATCTTTCTCAGCTTCAGATGGACTACAGAAAAGAGATCTGGGAGAATAGTGGAGAAATTGAAAAAAACACCGGGATATGAAGAGGTGTTCCTTCTGGATACCGCATCCCAGCTTGGAGTCAGGATGTCGCGTATTCTCGATGGTGAATACAGGCTGACCCTGGAAGATACAATGACTTACAAATCATTTAAGGATGTAATAGGAATCAGCGGAGCATGGACCACCATGCTCTACAAAGGGCGAAAAATACCTGTCGAAGAGAGACCATTATGGCAAATTCCTTACAGGTCACTTGTACCTAAAAAAACTGATAATTTGTTAGTGGCTGGCCGTTGTTTCTGTTTTGAACGGGAACTTGTTGAAGATGCCAGAATAATTGGAACCTGCCTGATCAACGGACATGGCGCCGGAGCAGCTGCCGGACTGGCTGTTAAGCAAAGGGAGACTGTAAGAAATATTGATATAGAAAAACTTAAAACACTTCTTAAACAGCAGGGAGCCTGGCTGGGATGAGAAAATTTCCTGGTTATTTTAACATACGGACAATATCCTTTTTATTAGCTGTGGTATTGGCGATCCATCTGCCATGGAAAGGACTTACCGGATTCTATACATGGTTTAGTCCGTTCATTATGTTAAATTCCGTCTTTGCTGTTAAAACATTTGTCTGGCTGAATATAATTTCAGCAGGTGTTATTCTTTTAGCTGCTTACCGAAAACGATGGTTTTGCAATAATCTTTGTCCTGTTGGATGGAGTTGCGACAAAGTATCTGTTTTAAGCAAAAATAATCCATATGTACATAGACGTTTACCTGATATCAGCAGATGGCTTACTGTTATTTCACTGGCTTCTGCAATTGTAGGGATACCTCTTTTCATAATTCTTGATCCGTTAGCCATATTCAACGGATTCTTCACAATTTTCACCGGTAGGTTAAGTCCGGTTGAGATTATTTCTCTTTCAGGTTTTCCTCTTCTGCTGCTGATCCATCTTTATTTCCCCGGAATATGGTGCTCAAAATTATGTCCTCTGGGTGGACTGCAGTTGATAATTGCAGATGTAAAAGCCCGGTTGATAAAGTTATTCAGCAAGGATAGATATGAGACTGTTGTTTCTGATCCGGGAAGACGTTATCTGGTTATGGCTGGTATTGGATTGTTTGCAGGAGCTTTGGTACCAAAGATATTGAGACCATCAACCCTAAAGTATATACGTCCCCCGGCAGCTGTATCTCCTGAATTATTTAACAGTTTATGCTGCCGGTGCGGAAATTGCAGTAAAGTTTGTCCGACAGGTATAATTGTTCCGCAGACTGACCCTGTCAACATTACTGGTTGGATGACACCTGAAATAAGTTTCGGTCCGGGTTATTGCCTTGAAACATGTAATCTTTGCAGCAGGGTTTGTCCGAGTGGTGCAATTACCCTTGTTTAATGTGAATGCCAAGGACCAGTTGTTTATGGGTACGGCTGAGGTCACTATGGAGAATTGCCTGCTGGTAAACAATAAGGAATGTGTAAAATGCAGGGAATCATGCAAATTCAATGCAATTGAATTTGTCCGTGGAACCAGTATTTTTAATCTTAATCCGTTAGTTTATATCGATAAATGTGTCGGGTGTGGTGCCTGTGAAGTTGTATGCCCTGTTAACTGCATTCAAATAAAACCATTTCAAGTTAATTGAAGTCAGAATATAACGGGGAAAAACGAGACTTTATAATAACAAGTTTGTTTCTGCCAGTACAATTTTTAACACGGGGTAACACAGAGTAAATACGGTGTGATCACTTTCCCCTCCTTTTG
>CAVSZL010000002.1:0-92500 GCA_963732435.1 uncultured Bacteroidales bacterium
TGAATGTTGATAATCTTCGCCTTAAGGATGTCGTTGGAGCATTTTTCAGTCTCTTTGCAATTGTGATGGGTGTACCACCTTCAGAATCAATCTCTGTAGGCTCACTGATGGGCACAAAAATGGTGATAAATGAGTTTGTAGCATATTCTGATCTGACACCTATGATCCAGCAGGGCATTTTAAGTGCGAAGTCAGTTGTTATAGCAAGTTTTGCTCTCTGCGGGTTTGCCAATTTCAGCTCAATTGCTATACAACTTGGAGGAATAGGTGTTCTGGTCCCTAACCGAAAGGCCGACCTTGCTAAACTTGGCTTTAAGGCTATGTTGTGTGGTACAATGGCTTCATATATTTCTGCTTCCCTGGCCGGAATTCTTTTATGACTTGCGGAGAGAAGGGTTCTTGAGTTGAGCAGCATTTTCTACCTATATTGAAATGCTGTTAGCAATCATAACTCAGCCACTAAATCAATAGTAATAACAGAACTAAAACGGAAATTTCTTTACGCACTCAGTAATGTTAATTGCATTACGTATTAACACATTCTATATCAACATATTAATTCAGATAGTGTAGTCAGGGATTTTGGATGTGGTAAATAAAATTGACTTTTGTTTATTCATGGTGTAATTTTGGATATATCAAACAAGTAGCCCTTCTCTATGTTTACACTTCATTTAAGCTCAATCCCGCTAGCACCTACCGAAAAAGCCGTCTTTAGTTACCATTTGCTTGAGTTGGGATTGGATGATAGTATCTGGATGATATATGAGAAATTCCTTCAATCGAGTTCAGTATTTTCGAGACCGCTGATAGTTAGAGTAAAAAAAGATGATGAAACATTCGCATGTATTTTTCTTATTGAATGTAAGGACTATGGTCCAACTTTGTCAGGTTTAAATATTGTGAAATACTTAGTAAGAAAATTATCAATACCTGTGTATATCTGGATGAAAGCAGGTATTGCGGCTGAAATATGTGCCAATCCGGTCTTTATTAATAAGAAAATCGGGAGCGATCACGAAATAGGTGTAATACTCGATCTATTAAGGAAAAGGTTCCTGTTACTGATTATTCATGATTTAACTATTAATGATTCTTTGTATCCTTCATCTGTAGTTTTGCCATACCCTGATGAGGGCATAATTGATACCAAAAGATACACTACTATTCATGATTACCTTGCGGATCACCATAATCTCAAAAAGAAGTTAAAAGAGTATCAAAAGGTTGGTGGGATGGTAGAGATTACTGAAGGAAAGCTTAATGAAGACTTAGTAAAGAAGATTAAAGAATGCATTATTTCAACTGCAGAAAAAAGCATTTTCAAACTCCCTTACCAGAATGATTACCCCGATATGTGTACAGCTTCAGCTAATATCGATAACCGGAATGTAATCCATTTTCTTTGTCGTTCTGATGTAGAATTTTATGGCTATCATTCATTTATAGTATTCAAGAATCAGATAAGATGTTTAAATGGTGCATTTAACAGAAATCTGCCCACCACTTATCATTCATATGAAAACATGATTTATAAAGTAGTGGAATATGCAATTGAGAAAAGAATTCAGACTATTTACTTCGGACCAACACTTAACGAAACAAAAAAAAGGATGATGAACAGGTTTATTGAAACACAATTATTTTTTACTTCAAATAAACCCCTGCTCCTCAAACTATTTAACCCCATTCTTCAAAGATCCCGCTTGCATGCCAAGGAGTTAATGGGATTCTCTGGAATATGTCAGAAAAGAATATAATATTATATGAGTATCGGCAATGAATAATAATTCTATTGAAATTCAATAAAAGCATCAAATATCTAAACAATGAAACCCAAAGTAAAAAAGTCAATTTTAGCAGGAATCCCAAGTTGGGTATTAGCATTGCTAACGCTGATTATAACAACCGTTATAATGTTTCGTATTGGTGAAGAAGTAGTTCCGCACATAATCAAGGGAAACAAAGGAGATGCAATACCCTATATTTTATATGGTATAATAGTTACCGTTTGTTGCTTTTTCATAGTTAAAGAAAATCCCAACAGCATTTGGTATGTTCCAATCATTTGCAATGTGACTGGAATCTTTGCCTCTATTACAGCACCGAACTTTTGGATAAGCACATCGATGTGGATTCCTATGTGTGGTGGATTGATACTATCAATAATTACATCAATAATAGGAGCTCGAGTTGGGAAAAGGAAAGCCTTTTCTGATAATCCCTAAACCAATTAACAGTTTGCTATGTTAGTTTTCGTCAGAAAAAGCCTTACGTTATTATGTAGTGAATTAATTTTATTTGACTTCTATATGACAATAATGTAATTTTGAACAGGGATAATGTTTTGAAATATGGACATCTATAAATCACAGGCCTTTAAAATTATTGGGAAAATCATATTTCTTGCAGGATTGTCTATTGGTGGATTAATGCTTCTTTTTGGAATCGCTAACCTTATAAATCCAGATGTTCCTGAGGCTTATCTTACCCGTAATACAGAGGTGTGCCTGAAGTTGTGTGGCATTGGACTTATTTGTCTTCTGATTGCATTTGCAGTTTTTTTTGGAATATTGAAAAAAGATAATAGACCTGAAAATAGCCAAAGAAATTGAATTGCGCCTTGAGATTGGTTGAAAGGGAACTATTTATTAAAAGTATCTGTAAACCATAAAATTGAGATTTTCCATATAAAGGAGACTTGTCAACTATCTTTTTAATAAGCTAACCAGTTTTATATAGAGCGATTGTCATAAGATTTTACAGATTTTTATTTGACTTGCATCCAACTCTTTCATAACTTTATCAAAATAAACCATTTCCATGGGGAGCCTCCTTCCCGGATATGAATATGACATTTTCATAAGCTACCGTCAGAAAGACAACAGGTACGATAGTTGGGTAACTGAATTTGTTGAGAATCTGAATAGGGAGCTTGAATCTACATTTAAGGAAGATATCAGCGTTTACTTTGACATAAATCCACATGATGGTCTTATGGAAACACATGATGTGGATGCCACGCTAAGGGAGAAACTGAAATGTCTGGTTTTAATACCAGTTTTATCAAGAACTTATTGCGATCCTAATTCCTTTGCTTGGGAGCATGAATTTAAGAGTTTTATTGAGCAGGCATCAATGGATAAGTTTGGATTGAAGATAAAGCTGGCCAATGGGAATGTTGTCAGCAGGTTACTACCTGTTTTAATTCATGATCTGGATAGAAATGATAAAGAACTCTGTGAGTCAATAATTGGAGGAGTTCTCAGGGGAATAGAATTTATTTACAGGGAGGCTGGCGTTAACAGACCCTTGAGACCTGATGATGATACTACAAAAAGTCTGAATAAAACCAAATACCGTAACCAGGTTAACAAAGTTGCCCTTGCAATAAAAGAGATATTTTCTGGACTGAGCAATGATTCTGGTATTCCTGAAAATATGAATTCAAAGGCAAAACCGTTAATAATGTCGCATAAGATGGCCAATTCCGGACAGGAATTGCTGAGATATAAAACAAAGACTCCGGTAAAGGTCTTAACGGGAGTTTTAATAATTGCTGGTTTAATATTTGCTGTCATTTTTGCCTGGCCTTATTTCTTTAAAAGGAAAACTATTGAATCTCTCAGGTCATCAGGAGAGAGGATCTCTGTTGCTGTAATGCCCTTTCATAATTTGACCAGTGACACGACCTGGAATGTATGGCAGGAAGGAATTCAGGATATCCTGATAACTTTTCTTGCAAATTCTGAAGAGTTAAGAGTAAGGCAGCCGGAATCTGTAAAAAGTGTATTACAGGGCAAAGATTTTGCTGGTTACGAGTCCATTACACCATCTGTTGCAAGTGCAGTCTCAAAGAAACTGAAAGCCGATGTTTATATTTCAGGTAATATCAAGCGTGCCGGGAATACATTGCGCATTTATGCACAGTTGGTTAACTCAGGAAATGAAGAAGTATTTAAATCCTTCCATATAGAATCTGAAAATGAAGAAGCGAAGGTTTTTCAAATAATAGATTCACTTTCACATGAAATAACAGATTTTCTTATAGTTACTGAGTTAAAAAGAGGAAGATCGCACGAAAGTAAGGTAATGATTGCAACTAATTCACCTGAGGCCTATAGATACTTTATGCAGGGAGCTAGTTTTTTTAACAGGCTGGATTATACATCAGCAATAAAACTATTCTCCCAGGCACTTGCTCTGGATTCAAATTTTGTTGTAGCAGTCTTATACACTTCCCTTTCTTACGGGAACCAGGGATTATTTGAACAAGCAAAGAATTGGTGTCTGACGGCCTATAATAAAAGAGATTTAATGTCGGTCAGGCAGAAACTTTATACAGAATGGTTATATGCAAATTATTTTGAAACTCCATTTGAGGAGATAAATATATTAAGAAGACTCATTGATGTTGATGACCAGGTTCCCAGGCCATACTTTCTCCTGGGTTTGGCTTACAGCAGCATAGGACAATACGAAAAGTCTATACCGGAATATTTAAAGGCCTTGGAGATCCGGAATACGTGGAAGATGAAACCAGACTGGATATATGATTATACTTTATTAGGGGAAGCATATCATGAAGTAGGGAGATTCAGGAAAGAGAAAAAACTTTATGAAAAAGCAATGTTGGATTTCCCTGAGGATCGCGAATTATTTTACAGGCAGTCTGTTTTATCTCTATCAATAGGAAGAACTAAAGCAGCAAATAAATACATTGAGAAGTACAAAACAGCAAGTAGAAATATAATGGCGTCTGAAGCAGAATTGTCTGTAGATATTGCAGCTATTCATTCTGAAGCAGGATTATATGATTTGGCCGTTGGATATTATCATGATGCCATTTCTTCCGAACCAGAAAATCACAAGTGGCTAAATTCATATGCTGTTTTATTAATAGATAATAACCTGGACATTATTAAGGGTTTGGAGCTAATTGACAGGGCTTTGAAGCCAGATCCAGATAATTACAGGTATTTGGATACCAAAGGTTGGGGATTATATAAACAAGGGAGACACAAAGAAGCTTTGGATATTCTACAAAAAAGCTGGGATAAAAGAATTGAGAAATCTGTGTATAATCACTCAGCATTTCTCCATCTGGAGGAGGTAAAAAAAGCGAATTCTTTAAATAAGTAGTACACCACCTATGAAAATAAATCCGGTATCATTCTTATTGCTTTTCAGGTTAATTACTTATCCTGTTTTTACTTGTGGACAGGTGTTAATACCCGCAGATATAGATATCACTAGAGAATCAGTTTTACTTAAAGGTAAATTTTACCTTGCTGAGGGACAAGGCAATTTCCCGACAGTTGTATTATTGCATGGATTCCCGGGGAATGAGTCGGATGTTCTGGGGATCGGCCTCAAACTTGCTCAATCCGGGATAAACGCATTAACATTTAATTACAGCGGAACCTACAAGAGCCAAGGTAAAATCAGTTGGGATAATATGCAATCAGATATACATTCAGCCTTAAAGTTCCTTAAACAGATAGCAAATATAAAGCTGTATAATATTGATACAAACAGAATTTATCTGGGAGGCTGGTGTAACGGAGGTGGAATGGCTTTGACATATGCTGCTTATCATCCGGATATAAAAGTTGTTTTTTCTATTGCGCCTTCAGATCAGACTGAATTCATGAAATTATATTTAAGCAATCCCGAAATCAAAAAAAATACAGATAAAAGCTTTGGTGATATTACTTATCCAAAAGGACATTTAAGATTCGATCAAGGTGCTTCTCCTATGGAAGTTGCAGAAACCGGGATTAACCAGATAAATCAGATTTATGATTTAAAAAAATGTGCCCCATTGCTGGCGACAAAAGATATTTTACTTATTGGCGGGTGGGATGACAGGCAGACCACTATGGAGGTATTTATATTGCCATTGTACAGAGCTTTACAAAGTGCAGGATCAAAAAGCATACGATTAATGGCTTTTCAGGATGATCACTATTTTCAAAAGTCCCGATCAGAATTAGCACATGAGGTAATAAATTGGATAAAACTTACCCCTAAAGAAAAATTTAACCCGGGAAAGGTTAACATTGGTAATGATCAGGAAATAAAAAAGAGAAAATAAAGGAGGTTTAAATGACTGAAATTAAGCAAACTATTTTAATCAATGCTCCAGTAACAAAAGTCTTTGATTATGCATCTGATTTTAAAAAATGGCCAGAATTTTTTGAAGGACTTTCAGGTGTTAGACCTTTAACAAAGGAAACATATGCTAATGGAGCAAAATTCATCTACAAGGTAAAAATGATGGGGATGAAAGTAACAGTAGGAACTGAGTTCCGACAATTCAGGGAGAATGATGGCTGGATTGGAAAATCATTTAAAGGTCTGGAACACCAGACTCAGTGGATTTTTAAAGATGCCAATGGCAGTACGGAGTTTACTTATGTACAGAAATATGCAATTCCTTTTTACATGGGGGGTAAACTGATTGACAAATTGTTCCTGCAGACTACCTGGGAAAAAATAATTGACAGATCCCTTCAGAACCTGAAAAGACTTATGGAAGAGATATACAATAAAACAAGCAGATAATCCGGTAACCAGTTGCCAGGAGCCTGTAAGATAGAGAATCC
Organism: uncultured Bacteroidales bacterium; assembly: GCA_963732435.1. Classification (GTDB taxonomy): domain Bacteria; phylum Bacteroidota; class Bacteroidia; order Bacteroidales; family VadinHA17; genus LD21. The sequence continues at coordinate 6,609 of CAVSZL010000002.1, forward strand.
TGTATATAGTTTACCATTTTAAGATCAAACCTAAAAGTATATAAAGAGCAAGAGGCAAATTTCCCGGAATAAATCTGCAGGCAGGTAAAATCAGCTTAAGTTATTGTTTATTTTCCTTCCGGACAATTAAAATACGGTGAAGAATTAATAGCATTCCAACCAATAAAAAAGGGGATATTAAAATCAGGGAACCACTGTTACCCTTAAACCTTCCCCAGAAGAAACCAAGAGCAATAAACAACAATATAAATATTGCCCCCCCGGCTATCTCAAATCTCCATGAAACTACCAATGCAATAATTAATGCAAATGCCGGAATATTATGTATAATAAATGCCAGTATTTGCTTTGTCAATTCATCTCCACCTCCGAATGAGTCGAGAGAGAACATCATAATGAAAAGAATAGCAACGATTGCAAGTATCCGGGGGAGAACCATAACATAATTTTTAGCTTCATGGCATTACCTTTTTATAGTTAAGTGATGAGTGATTATCTGGTTTTACGCAATGCCCTTGCTTTTATAACTTTTGTTCTTTTCCCAATACTATTGTTAGTATTTATCGTTGGTTTTATTTTTTCATGGAAACGGGAGCTTCAGGCCGGTTGTATATTTGTGTTTTGGTACTTAATATTGTTTGCTGGCTCCGTTGGCTATTTTGAATTCCGTGATTCGGGTCCATGGATCATGTTTGGCATTCCCATTCTGCTACAGGGATTATTCTATATTAAAAATCATCTCTTGTTTAAATCCGGATAAGATTATGATGATAAAACTTCTGTTGAATAATTAATTCTGTGTTATGGAGGACCTGTTATGAAAAATGACACTGTTTTACAACGGATTCTGTATGCAGGTATCGGGCTGGTCATCATCGTTATCCTTATTCTGACCTTTCTGGTTATTCCGGCTGTTCTAAAAGACCGTTCTCCTCAGGCTGATACTGGAAGGGCAGTACCTGGAATTATGTTCATTATTCTTATCCACCTTGGAATTGTAGCAGCCTTGTTGCGGACAATTATTATTAATAATCGAGGAGGTAGTATTGAAAAAGGTCTGCTTATTGGTCTCGGTATAGTATTGCTTTTATTAGGCCTCATGGTATTAGATGGTGCATCGGCATATTCAGATCATACCGATCCTATTATGAAAAGAGCCTCAATATTAATGTTTAGTTGCACCGGATGTAACCTGGTTGCCGGTATTCTGTGTTTTCTTGTTGCATGGCATTCAAAACGGCTTATTAAAACTAATAAAAGATGACGATATTGTTTTAATCTCTTATTGTATCCAGAATCCTATAGTTATGTGAGACACAGCCGATTGTGCACACATTGCCGGGGGGCCTTATAAAATAAATTTGACTTCGGGTTTCTGGTGGTCTAACTTTGTTTACGATTTGGTTAATCAGGATCTCGAAGATTTACCCAACATTTTTTACTTCTTAATTAAAAATTAAAATCTTTCACTTATGAAACCAACAGTTTTTGTTTTGTTATTCTTTTTGGCTGTTTCTTCTTCTCAGGCACAAGTTGATGCTTTGATTGGAACCTGGACTGTATATGAAATGACCCAGATATCAGGTCAGAACTCTGAAAAAATGACTGAGGATCAGTTAAAAGCTAATAAGGTTTACGAAGATTATTTTTTCATGAATGAAGGCAAATTCAAGCAGTATGGTAATTTGTCAGGTCAAGAAAACGTGTCAACACAAGAGGGGACTTGGAAAATCCTTGAAAATAAATTGATAATGACTCTGCAACTGGGTGAACGAAAAATGGACGTGGATTATACTTATGAGTTGAAAGATAATACTCTTTTTCTGACACGAACCAGCCCTGACGGAAATATGAAGATTATTATGTCCTGCAGAAAGAAGTAATACAAAGAACAAATCAGTTACAAACCATTTAAATCATTTCCAGCAGCTTTATAAATAAAAAAGTCTGACTTTGTCATATTTTAAAAGGGATTACGCCCTCACTTCGTTCGGTCGTGATCCCTTTGGGGAGATCCTTACAACACCAAATTTATTCCTTACTCGTTTCACTCGTAAGGCCTTTTTATTTTACAGCTGTCCTCGCTCATGTAAACATGGCTCGTACAACTGTAAAATAAAAAGCCCGTCCGCCGGCTGGCGGACGGGCTTAATTTGTTGTTGCGGAGAGAGGGGGATTCGAACCCCCGTTCCGCCGTAAGGCGAAAAACGGTTTTCGAGACCGCCGCATTCGACCACTCTGCCATCTCTCCTTATCCCTGATCAGAATACTCCATTCTTTATATCCCTTTTTAGACACAAACATGAAGAAGAATTTAATCTTTCATACTTTTCAGAGGTTGACAAAAATAATAAATAAATGTCTCCTTATTGTTTTTATCAGGTAATTAGATGGATTGAAATATTAATTTTTTTCAATAACACTCTAAAAAAATTATCTAATCTTTTGATACCATTTTAGAATACCCTTATTTTGTAATCAAATGATAATAAACAGAATAATCTTAACCTAAAATTGACAACCATGAAGAAAATTTTCAATACGCTGATAACTTGCGTAATGTTGATAATTCTATTGCAGGGATGTAAAAAGTCTGCTGAAGCTGACAAAACCAATCCTTTCTTTTCTGAATACAATACTCCATTCGATGTTCCACCTTTTGATAGAATTATGGCAAAGCATTATATGCCTGCTTTTAATAAAGGTATGGAAGAAGGAAGAGCTGATATTGAAAATATTGCTGCAAGTAAAAAGAAACCAACATTTGCCAATACTGTTGAACCGTTTGACAGAGCCGGAGAGCTTTTAACAAGAGTATCCTTGGTTTTCTTTGCCCAGGCATCAGCTAACACTAATGATTCACTCCAAAATATTGAAATCGAAATCTCTCCCTTGTTATCTGCATACCGTGACGAGATACTCCTTAACCCTGACCTTTTTGGAAAAATAAAGTCTGTCTATGATAACCAGGAAGAATTCAACCTTACAGCTGAGCAGAAATTCTTACTTGAGAACCTGTATAAAGGATTTGTGAGAAATGGGGCAAACCTGTCAAAACCTGATCAGGATACACTGAAAATTATAAATCAAAAGTTATCAGTTCTTACTGTAAAATTCAGTCAGAATGTTTTGGCTGAAACCAATAATTACCTTTTATATGTAAATAAGGAAGACCTCAAAGGTTTTCCAGAATCCCTGATAATGACTGCAGCCGAGACTGCAAAAGCAGCCGGACAGGAAGGTAAATGGGCATTCACAACACAACGGCCCAGTATTTTCCCGTTTCTTCAATATTCTGAAAACAGGACACTTCGTAAACAGATTTATAATGCCTACACAAGCAGAGGCAATAATGGAAATGAATATGATAACAATAAAATCCTGGCTGATATTGTCAGCCTGAGAGCTGAGAGGGCTAAACTTCTTGGATACAAAACACACTCCCATATTGTCCTTGAACCCCGGATGGCAAAAGAACCTCAGAATGTATTAAAACTACTTGAAAACCTGTGGGAAAAGTCAATTCCGGTAGCCAGGAATGAGGTTATGGAAATGCAGAGAATTATTGGAAGGGAAGGAGGCAAATTCAAACTCGAACCCTCTGACTGGTGGTATTATGCTGAAAAACTGAGAAAAGAAAAATACGATTTGAATGATAGTGAGTTAAGACCTTATTTTAAACTGGACAATGTACGTGATGGAGTTTTTTCAGTCGCCAATAAATTGTTCGGAGTATCATTTACCCCTCTGAAAGATATTCCCCGTCCTCATCCTGATGCCCAGGCATTTGAAGTAAAAGAGGCTGATGGGTCTCATATCGGGATCTTATATATGGACTTTTTCCCAAGAGAAAGTAAGCAGCAGGGAGCCTGGTGCGGAGGATATCGAACATATCATATTGATAACGGAAAAGCTGTTACCCCGGTTGTTACAACAGCCTTTAATTTTACCTCTCCAAGTGGTGATACGCCGGCCCTTTTAAGCCTTGAAGAGACAAGTACACTTTATCATGAGTTTGGACATGCACTTGACGGACTTTTCAATAAGAGCACCTATAACCAGGCCCAAAACAATATTGCCTGGGATTTTGTTGAGCTCCCTTCTCAGCTTATGGAACATTGGGCAATGGAACCTGAAGTATTAAACATGTATGCGAAACACTATGTTACAAACGAAACAATTCCGGCAGAACTGGTGCAAAAGATTAAAAACAGCGGGTATTTTAATCAGGGTTTTGAAACTGTGGAATATCTCGCTTCATCACTGTTGGATATAAAATATCATACACTTGAAGCACCTGTTACAGTAGATGTCCAATCATTTGAAAAAGAGTACCTTACTTCTATCGGACTTATTCCTGAGATCAAATCACGCTATGGCAGCACCCATTTCCTCCATATAGCAGGAGGATATGATTCCGGATATTACAGCTATATATGGGCGGCAGTATATGATAACGACGCTTATGAAGCCTTTCTGGAAAAGGGGATATTTGATAAGGCCATTTCAGAGTCTTACCGTAAAAATATCCTCGAAAGAAATGGTACAATGGATGCAATGCAGATGTATCTGAACTTCAGGGGGCGTGAAGCTGACATTACCCCTTTACTTAAGAACCGGGGGCTTTTACAGGAAACTTCAGTATCGAACTAAAAAATGGTGCTTATCTCAGTTAAACCTGCACCAAGCACTTGTCGGGAAACCCTGTCTAAATCATCCGGGTTGCCTGTTAAATGAATAGTTAACTGTTTGTGATTGAGGCTTTCTCCCGGGTTGAGTTCAATTGCAGGGGAGGAAGTCTCAAGTTCATAAAATGGACCCATCTGGGAACCATCTTCAAGGGGTCCGTCATTGTATGAATTCAGTGCATCTCCGGAATAGGGATCTTCCTGGATCTGCCATGATGAATTGACATATTCGTTTTTCCCTTCAGGCTGAGTGCATAACAAGAGGGTAAGGATTTTATTTTCTGCATCCCAGCTTCCCATTTTACCTGTGGACCTCATAGGTGGAATGCCGATTTTTCCTCTGCTTTTCCCGTCAGCCCGAAAAAATATCTGATTACCTGAAACCTTTAGCCTCTCTTCGGAAATCTTGCCAAAATAGTTATCATTTACTTTTGGACCAATAATTTTCTCATCCCCATCTTTAACAGGAATAACTACAACCACAGAGGGGGATGGATTAAACATACCCAACATCCATATCGAAAGCAGACCGGAATTTCTTGACCATTTATTCTTGCCTGTGTTAATGATTTTGTTATCAGAACTATATGCAACACGGTTTAATCCATTTAAGTCAATGCCTGTTTGTTTTGTTATCTCTTCATCAGAAAGAAGAATAACCTCCCGTTCCACTTTTAAATCAAATGATGTACCGCTGTAATTCACTGCAGTTGCATCGCAGGTAAATAATGCTGATGAGTCTGTTCTCGATTGAAGATTATAAGGAGTAGTGTCGATGAATGCAGGCGTTTGCCAGTTTTCAAAAACAAAGGATGCTCCTTTACTGAAGAAGATGGAATACTGACCTCCTTCAGGGCCAAGCCAAAACCTCTCTTCTCCTCCAAAAGCATTTATATGAGGAAGTAATTTCCCGGAAGAGATTAATTCGTGATTGATCCATCCGAAACTAAAACCACTCTCTCCTTCAGCGGTACTAGTCATTACCCGACCCTGCCATGCAGGCGCCAAAGCAATAGCAGCATTCCCGTTCTTTATTTCAACAATTTCTGTGTGTTTTTTCAAGAAATTTGTATTGTACCCATACTGTTTAGTGCTGTCTGATACCATAATTGATTCATTTAGTCTGTTAATTCTCTTATTATCACATCCTGAGCAGATAATCATTATAAATACAATGATAATTACAGTTAATTTGTTCATTATCATATTATTTGATTTTAAATTTATGCCGTTGTTCTGTATTAATATAAGATCATTTACAATCTGTTCACTAAATGTAACAGATTTATATCGAATTACAAATATCCATTCAGGTAATACAAAATGCCTTAATTTTTCCTTATTTGCACCTTTAAAACTCTGGATTACAATTATCGTTATATTTTTGCATATATCTTTCAGAAATGATTAAAAACAGTCTCTGCGGTTTATCGGCTGATGAAATATTTCTACTTATTTCTCTTTCCGGTTATAATTACAGCCATGCTGTTTTAGTCTCGAATGGTGTTTACAAAAAAAGAGTCTCTTCCATTTCAGAGATTTCAAAGATTTCCGGCGAACTAAAAAAAAAGTTAGCTCTTACAAGTACTATTGGAACATTTAAGCCGGTAAGATCTGAAGTTTCAGATGATAAAACTATAAAGTATCTGTTCAGAACTGAATCAGGCAAAGAATTCGAAACTGTTTATATTCCTGATAATAAAAGGAATACAGTATGTGTTTCCACCCAGTCCGGCTGCAGGATGGGTTGTTCTTTCTGTGTAACGGCACGATATGGTTTCAAAGGCAATCTGACAGCCGGTGAGATAGTAAATCAGATAATCAGTATTCCTGAAGCAGGAGGTATAACTCATGTTGTTTTTATGGGCATGGGAGAGCCACTGGATAATTGTGACAGTGTTTTAAAAGCATGTTCGATAATAACTTCTGAATGGGGATTAGCGATCAGCAAAAGAAATGTAACTGTTTCTTCAGTAGGTATAACTCCAGGTAGTAGAAAAGTTTCTTAGTGAATCTGAGTGTAACCTGGCATTAAGTCTTATTTCTCCTTTCCCACACGAAAGAAAGGAGTTAGTGCCTGCTGAAAAGCTATATCCGGTAAAGGGGATAATAGATATTATTAAAGATTTTCCGGGTAAAAAGAAAAGAAGGATGAGTCTTGCTTATCTCATGATTAATGGGATTAATGATACTCCCCGCCATCTGGAAGAATTGATAAAACTGGTTAAAGGTTCGGGGATTCGTGTTAATCTGCTTCCATATCATCAGATAACAAATGATCATAACACTTGTTCTTCCCATGAAAGGATGCACTATTTCAAACATACTCTGGTTACGTCGGGAATTTCCGCTTCGATCAGAAAATCCAGAGGAAGTGATATCTCTGCCGCATGTGGTCTTCTTGCTACCGGACTGAATAATGATGAGGATAAATAGGCTGATCAGTTATTTAATCTTGTTAAATCGGATAATAATCAGGTATTCAGTGGATTAATTAATTGAAACATATGTTCATCCAGATAACCATCTGCTGTTTTTATCCATTCTTTTTTAATTCCTGCCTGAACAAATCCCTGCTTCTTAAAAAGATCCATGCTCTCACAATTAGGAGAGAGGATATTGCAGTATAACTGGTGCAACTGGAGAGTCTTAAAACAATATCCGATTAAAATAGTAAGAGACATCGATGCATAACCTTTCCTGCGGTAATCTTCATTTGCAATGAGTATCCCGAGTCCGGCTCTTTTGTGAAATGGATCAAAGTCAAAGACATCAATTGTGCCTATTGTAATTTTATCAACAATATGATCAATCATAAGTCTGAGTTGCCCGGTTTCATAAATAGTTTTATGGGAATTCTCCATGTATCTCCTTAGAGTATATTTCGAAAATGGAGTAACCGTATTGCTTATCACCCAGTTGGTATCGTTATTTTCCCATTCATACAGAAGCTCAAGATCTTCAGGTTCCATTGCCCTGAGTTTTATTACCTTGTTATTCATGGTCTTTGGTCATTGCCTGTTTCACAAGTTTGAATAAGCAGATTCATGTCTCTGATAAAGGCATCGGGGTATTCTTTAAGGAATGGCTCCAGTGCCTCCTGAGCCTTTTTAAAGGTATTATATTCACCGAAAATATATCTGAAATATCCATCTTCACAAACCATCTCCCTTACACCATATATCCCTTTAAAATCTTTAAGGTCGATTTGCCCGACTGCCGCTTTAAGTTGTACTGTATAAGCTACTTTTTTATCTTGTTGTGGACTTCTGTTCTCTGTATCCGGCACTTCCCCTGATATCGCTGCATTTTTAAGCTCATATTGATTTACTATAAATGCTTCCTTGAATCCTTTTTCTTTAACAAAATCAAGGTATTTTGATGCATCGGTTTTATTGTAAAATATGCCAAGTACATACATAGTCAATTGGTCAGATTCAACTGTCTTTATAAACTTTAATTCGTTTGTTTTAAGGTTATCGAAATAAGATGTGGATAGTTTCTCACGGGTTTTTATTAGCACAATGCTATACTTCATCGAGGAGCGGGATCTTAAGTGTTCCGGGGTATAAGTCTCCTGGGTTAAAGTGATCCCGGTTTGCGGATCTACTACGCCTAACGTAACTCTTCTGTTATATTTTCTTCCTTCCGGATTATCTGAGCCATCAAGGTTACTGTTTACTGTAGCAAAATTGGACTTCCCGTAAGCTTTTTTGATAAATCTTGACTGTGAGCCTGAGCCTGAAAGATAATCAATAACAGCCTGTGCCCTTTTGTCGGCAAGTTTTTTGTTGTATTCAGAGCTGCCTTTTGAATCAGTATACCCTGCTACTTCAATCTTTAAATCAGGATATGCAGCCAGAGTTGATTTAATAATATTCAGGGTTGATATTGCCTCATCATTAAGTGCATAGCTGTCAAACTCAAACAGGATATTATTTATTGCAAGGAATTCTCCTGAAACAACTTTGTCAGGAGCCAGAGCAGAGTTAACTGCAATATAGCTTCCCGGGTAATACAAAGGAATATTGATGTTAATCGTATCTGTTTTATAGCCTTTATGTGATATTAACAGCTGGTAATCACCAGGAGTGACATCAAATTTAAATGATGTGGAATCTGACAGAGGGATATTTCTTTTTTGTATTCCCTTGCTGATATCTGCGAGTTGTATCAGAATCTCAGATGGATCCACACTCATCCCATCTATGAGATGAATTGTTCCATTTGCTGTTGTAATCTTTAGTGCAGGATCCTCTGCTACAATTGCGAAAATATTCCTGGATTCAGTTTTATCATTATAGTAGCTGGTTATAAATCCGGGAGCATTGTTATTGAGTACAAAGAAAGTATTCTCAAGTGTTGTGTTGAAAGCGAATGGGATAGGTGTCGGATAGGTCCATGCCCCATTTCTAAAGACAGACCTGAATAAGTCATATCCTCCCATACTCATATGCCCGGTTGAGCTAAACAATAAGGCTCCTGTCTCAGGGTCAAAATAGGGAGTATCCTCATTGAAAGGTGTATTGATTATGTCACCGCAATTTATAGGTTCACTCCATTTTCCATCTTCAGTTCTTTCTGATACCCATATATCCAGCTCCCCTTTGCCTCCCGGACGGTTGCTGGAAAAGTAAAAAGATTTTCCATCATTTGTGATGAAACCATGCGATTGCCAGTATATCGAATTCACTGGTCTTCCCATATTCTTAATCTTGCTCCATTCAGCACCTTCCCTTTGACAGTAATATAGATTTCCGTCACCGCCATCATCCATGTAAATTATCAGCGTTTTTCCATCACCTGTAATCGAATTGGAATAGAACCTGTCATAACCTCCGATTTGTTGGGTAATATCTTCAGGCTGCTGCCAGGTGCCTCCCGATTTATATGAACATAAAATTTTTGTTTTACCTTCCTGTTTCTGTGTAAAAACAAATACCGAATCATTCTTTGAAATAACCGGATTACTTGCACCCGGATAATCTTTCAGCCATGGAGTAAAGTATTCAGATATAATAGTAAGCGGTTTTTTCTTCATCTCCATTCCGTATCTGCAGTTTCTTATCTGAATATCTACGTATTCCTCCCTGTAGGTATCGGTATTACCAAGTTTTTTCCGTACTTCATAAAACATTGCAAGTGCGGTTTCAAGACTGTCATTCTGATGATACGCTGTAGCCAGATAGAGTTCAGTATCAAAAGGAGCTTTTTCCCCGGTATCTTTATACTCCTCTTCAGTGCTGACCATGTTTTTGGAAGCAGCCTTCAAAAGCTTTAATGCCTCGGCTTTCTTGCCGTCCATATTCAGGTAACAAATACCCAGTTTAGCAGCAACGTTGGCGTTCTCCGGATAATCTTTCAGGATAGATTCATATCTCTTTGCTGCTGATTCATAATTATCATCATTTTCATCAAAATAGTAATAGAAAAGGTCAGCATCCTCTACTGCCTTAATGAATTCTCTTTTAGGAATTTCCTGCGAGAAAACTGATAAAAATGCGATACTGAAAAAAGAGATTAATAACGACTTTCTGATAATTGTTTTCATTGCTTTGAGACTTTTTTAATAAAGATATCATCAGGATATCCTTTCTCAAGCAACTTCAGTCTTAAAGCGAAAGCCTCCTCCCTGTTAGAAAATCTTCCTGTTGTATATCTGTAGAACTTGTCAATGTCGTTGTACATCACCTCGATATCCGGGATATGTTTAAAGTATTTTATATCAACCGGTTTTAAAAGAGCTATAACCTGCACTGTGTAATATAGAATGTCGGAGTCATTAATATTAGTGTCGCCGAGATCATTCACGTTCAGGTTTCTGATAAGGGTACTGGTATCGACATCTGAAACAGTTGGAATGTCAAGCAGGCTGATCCTGTCAAATACAGCAGAATCACTACTTCTGTCTTTTTTAAGTAATACGTCAAAAATTAAAACCTTGGAAGTAGTATTTAGTACCAAAGTTGTATCAATTGATTTTGGAGCATATCCGGGGCCGGTATAAACCAGGCTGTATTGACCATTATCAACATAGAAACTGTAAAGGCCGGTTTTTGAGTCAGGATAACCAACGTTCAGTGTGTCCCCTTTTAATTTATCAATCAGGTGTATAGCAAATTTCTTGTCAAATAATATTGTAGTATCCTCAAGAGTTACTTTTCCGCTAATTTCAAACTCCTTATTCATATCATAACCTATTCCCAGGTAAAAGATGTCTCTTTTTTTGTAACCGGTTGTCAAAGTATAGTATGCATTTAACTCATTATTGAAAGGATGGAAGAATTTATCGTCGTCTGATGAATTAACAGGATAGCCAAGGTTTAAAGGTGTCTGCCAGACTGAATCGCTTCTGATACTCTTGAATATATCATATCCTCCCATTGATTTATGACCCTCAGAGGAGAAGAACAGAACTGAATCATCCTGTGTAATAAATGGTGTGTCTTCGTTAAACGGAGTATTGATTGCCTTACCTAGCTTAACAGCAGTCCCCCAGTCTCCTGTTCCGTCTTTTTCAGAAACATAAATATCAAGGTTTCCGTCTTCATTGTCACGGTTACTGGTAAAATATAGCCTTTTTCCATCGTAAGAAACAGAGGCATGAGATTCGTAGAATTTTGTATTTATATTCTTGTTAAGCTTTTTTATCGGAGTCCAGATTCCGTCGATATAGTTTGAAGAGTATAATGCACCATCATAATTATCTGTTTTATAAAGAAACAGTTCAGTACCATCACCATTTAGTGAACATGATGAGCAATCTTCCCCGGCCTTAAGGTCAGTAGTTATCTCAACTGGAGATTGCCATATCCCTTTCTCTTTTTTTGAGAAAAAGATAACATTTACAATCCCCCGGCGTTCTGTATATACTATCGTATTTCCGTCATAGCTTACTGTCGCATTTTCATTTATCGATCCCTGGTTAAAATCGCTTCCCAATGATTTCCTGCTTACAATGACAGGATTCTCTTTAAACTGAATTGCATTATTACAGGCCTGAATCTGCTGATCAATATAATCAACGTTTTTCATTCCGCCTTTGCTTGTCGTTTCTCCGGCGAGTTTGCTGAATTTCTGGAGTGTTAATAATCCTTTTTCCAGATCATTATTGATCATATATGCTTTTGCCAGAGAGAAATAGGCATCAAGAGGAGCCCTGGTTTCCTTGAATGATTCAGTTTTTGAATCATAACTTGCTGTTTTTATTGCATCTTCAAGGTAAGGAATTGATTTTTCCTTTTCTCCCGGAATATTAAGATAACAAATACCAATTTTGTACTTAATATTCATATTATCGGGTGTTTCAAGAAGAAGGTAGAGCTGATTTGCAAGTTCATACTCCTCATAAAGGTAATGTGATTCAGCCTGTGCAAAAATACTTTTCATCTCCTTTGGTGATTGAGCTGAAGAAGTATTAGCCTGAAAGATAACCAATGCTATTGGTAGCAATAAAAGCCTGAAATTTATTACATTGAATTTCACCATCATAACAAATATAGTAGTTTTTCTTATCTATTAGTTATTTGATAGTCCAAATTTTACTTAAAAGTGATTTTAAAAATATCTTCTTTCCCGAAACTGTCAGCCTCATTGTAAATTGAATAATAACCTGATTTGCCTTTATCTGTTGGCATAAAAAAGAAATCATCATCAGGAGTATTTATAGGATATCCAATGTTTTTTGGTGTGCTCCATAATTTATTAGACTGAAGTTCTGATATAAAAATATCATACCCCCCTATGTTTTTATGTCCTTGTGAGCTGAAGAAGAGTTTTTGCCCTGAATTGACCAGAAACGGACGGTCTTCATTAAACTGTGTATTTATTTCAGGTCCCAGATTAACCGGAGGCCCCCAGTCTCCTTTTACCTTGCTGGATATATAAAGGTCTAGTCCACCGAAACCTCCGGGCCTGTCTGAAGCGAAAATAAGTTTATCGCCACCATCTGAAATGAAACCATGCGATTCCCAGTGTTTCGTGTTGATGTTTTTATTTAATTTTGTAATCGGGCTCCAAACTATTCCATTATTGGTACTTATATAAATGTCACTGTTATAATTATCGTCTTTTGAGAGTAAAAGTGTTTTGCCATCCGCTGAAAGACAAGATATGTAAATGTCACCATCAGCCTGAAGTTCTGGTGTTATGTTAACAGGAGCCAGCCATTTACCGTCAACGAGTCGTGTAAACATTATTGCATCATAAAATTTCAGAGAAACCATATAGGCAAATGATTTGCTGTCTGCTGATATTAACGGATTGAAATTTGACTTTTCATCATTGAAGAGTTCTCCGATATTCTGAGAAGTAAATGCAACCGGTTTAGCAATAAATTCCTTTGCAATATCGCATACGGATATTTCGTGTTTAATGAAATCCTGATTCTCTCTGTCATCCGGTAGAAGTGTGCCTGCATATCTGTTAAATGCTTCTTTTGCTTTGTCAAACATAAAATTAATCCTGTAGGATTTGCCAAGAGCATATAAAGCGTAATATGGTGCAGAAATCTGGTTGATAGTACCTTCTTTATGTTTTGCTGACATATTTCTTGTGGCGGTTTCCAGATAATCGACTGAAAGATTCTTTTTCCCGGGGATATTGAGATAGCAAAGTCCGATAGAGTATGCCAGATTAGCATTTTCCGGTAATTTCTCATAAAGAGACAAATAGTAATTCAGAGCATCGGAATAATCTTCATTCATCAGAAAATATTCAGCTTCAAGAAACGATTCCTGGAGATTTCTATTCTCCTGTCCATAAACAGTTATAGATATTACTAACGCAACAGACAGGAATACAGCTCTTTTGATCATGTCAGAATTATTTGATAAACAAATTTATTAAAAATAATGGCAGTTCTCTTATTTATACCATTCTTTTTGCAAAGAATGACCGGGTTTTATCGGTCATTCTAAAAGTACTTATTTTCTGTTTTCCTTTTTTCTTCTTTTGTATATAAAAAATAATAAAAAGAGCCCCGCGCCGATAATTATCCATAGGGGCCATAAATTGCCACCATGACTTTTAGCATGGGATTTAATGGTATCTGTCGGGATATCATTTGCTACTATCAGCTTTCCAATACTCTTTATTACTTCCTCCTCAGGATATAAACTCTTATTATCATTCATTAACAGATATGCAATCAGGTCAGCCGGTGTTCTGATTTTTTCTTTCCTGAGATCTAAAGATTTCAAAGATGACTTAAGTGGTTCTTCAGAGTATTTAATAAGTTCTTGCAGGTATTGTTCAGCAGTTGTACCCGGCATAGAACTAATGGCGGCAAGAAGGTCAGCTAACTGGTTTTTGGTTAGTCCCTGTTTAACTGATTCATTACAAAATGCAATAAGCCATTTGTCTAAAGTCTTAAAGTTAAGAATATCAACCTGATTAACCGATTGACGAATCAGAGTTTCTGATTCTGAAACTTCACTATAAGCAAGGATTTTTTCTCTGGTTAATGCAATTGCCGGATCTATATCCATAAGGATTTCTGCAGCAATTCTGTTAAGATCCTCAGGAGTGATTGCTCCGCCTGTTTTAGATGCAATATATTTCTGAAGATCTGTCCATGTCTTGAGATTCTCTTTGTAGATGTCGAGACCGGAAAGAATATTTTTCAACTCCCCTTCGGTATACTTAGCCATATAATCGACAGCAGCCTGACTAAGAATATTATCCATCACTGCTACTTTAAGAGCAACTCTGTCAATTTCTTCGGGGCTGATACTTTTCTTTGCAGCTTCTTCCTTAATAAAGGAGAATACATCATCTACTCTCGCATATTTATGACTTTCAATATCAGATTCTTCAATTACTTTGATTATTTTATCATCCGAACGGCTCTTTATCAGTGCAATAAGAGCAGCGATCTGTCTTTCAGCTATTACCCGGCTATATTCAGGTCTGATAACAGGTTGTCTTGAAACACCTTTTTCTCTCTTGATGAAAACTTCTGTAGTTGTTGTATTATTAAATTTATCGGTGAGTGTAAAAACGATTTTGTTATCACCTTCTTTTGGTGCAACTTTATAGTTGAATGAAGAGCCTGTCATAAAATACTCTTCACTGGAAATCAGAGAGTCTCCCACCCAATGTTCAATTTTAAGTGTTGAATTTGGCTCTACACTTAAAGGGAACAGGATGGAGTCGCCTTTAGTAACATAAATAGTCTGATCGGTTCCGACATTCAGATCTGATACAAAGTCACTCTTCGGCAGAATTGTACCGGGAAGTACAAAACTGTCGGATGGATTGGTTAGGGGAAGGAATAATGATTTTGTTATTTTCTCTCCTCCGTCGGCTTCATATGTAACCTGATAATCACCATGGGGCAGTTCTAATTTATATTCTCCTGACTGGGGATCTGTATAAACAACGACACTATTACTTGCATTGAATGTGCTTGTAGCACTGACCTTAATACTATCATTAATGTTTTCTTTAAGGTCAGCAACTGCAGCCATTCCTTTGATAAAAAACTTTCTGGGATGATTATCTGAAAAAATCTCGATCCGGTAAATGTCCTGTTTCCCATAACCACCGGGACTTTCCTTTGCATAATATCCTTCGTAACCCTCCTTAAGAGGATTGAAAAACACATCATCGTCGGTGGAGTTGAACGGATAACCGGCATTTAAAGGGACAGACCATTTATTGTCAGGAAGCAGGGTAGAATAGTAAATATCATATCCTCCCATGTTGAAATGTCCTCTGGAGCTGAAAAAAAGAGTTTTGTCATCCTCACTTAAAAACGGAGATTCCTCATTATATGGTGTGTTAATTGTTGGTCCGAGGTTTTCTGCCGGGCCCCAGTCGCCACTACTGTCTCGTTTTGCAACGTATATGTCAAGTCCTCCTAATGATCCTTTTCTGTTACTTGTAAAATAAAGTAATTTGTTGTCGTGTGAAACAGTAGCATGCGACTCCCAGTATTTCGTATTTATATTATCATTTAGTTTTACTATGGGTGACCAAACATTGTTAACCAGCTGGGAACTGTAAATTATGCCGTCGTAATCAGCCGAACTATATAAATAGAGAGTCTTTCCGTCACTGGAAATGGATGTAGGGAAAAGGTCCCTGTCAACCCTTAGCATTTCATTCATGTTTACAGGTCCTGTCCATTGCTCTTTTTCCTTCACTGAAAAAAGTATAGCATCGTAAAATGCCTCACTTTTCGAAAAAACAAGCATCTTTTCATCAACTGATATTACAGGATTAAATTCTGAGTTTGATTCATTTATAACCTTACCAAGATTTTTCTCTTTAATATACAGAGGTTTTTTCATGAGCTCCCTGGCATTAATACAGGATTGAATCTGAAGATTTACAATTACAGAATCATAAATCTCAGTATCTAAGTTTTGTTTAAACTGTTTGTAAGTAGCAAGTGCCTTATCGAGCTGATTAGTAATCCTGTAGGCGTTGGCGAGATAGTAGAGGGCATCATAGGGAGCCTTTGTTTCTCTGAATTTACCCTCCTTATACTTTGGATTAATGTTTTTTACTGCATCCTCAAGGTAACTGACAGCTTTTCCTTTTTCACCAGGGAGATTTATATAGCATTGCCCGATTCTGTATTTGAAATTATTATTTTCCGGATAGACTTTTAATAAACCCAGATATAATGGTAAAGCATCGTTATAAGCTTCAAACAATATCCAGCTTTCAGCATCATAAAAATTATTTTTCAGCTCACTTCTTGATTGGGAAAACAAATCTGAATTAACTAGCACAGCAATCAGCCATGTTAAGAAAACTATCCTTCTGATCATAATAGTAAATGTTCTATTTGGAAAGTTGGTACCTTTTTTATTAATGGTTCTATGTAATCCTTCATACTTATGTTCTGAATTGAAGAATTAATTTTATTCTGTTTCTTATCAAAGCTACTAATATATGAGAAATATTAGAAAAAAGGATAAGAAATAACTTTCCTTTTTTACAAAAATACAATAAAACTAACTCACAAGGATTCACACTTGTAGTTATTCTTCAATTGTTATTAACAATTATGATCAGATTAAATGTCAGGAGAATAATTTTCAAGCAGCTGTTTTATTTTATTAAGAAATCTCCCTGCAAGAGCACCGTCAATAACACGATGATCGTAACTCAGGGAAAGAATTATTATGTGCCGGATACCTATCATATCACCATCATTGGTTTCAATAACAGCAGGGGTTTTCCTTACCACCCCGGTTCCAAGGATTGCTGCCTGAGGCTGATTTATTATTGGTGTGCCTGCAAGGTTGTTATAACTACCAAAATTTGTAATTGTAAATGTTCCACCTGTAATTTCTTCAGGTTTTAATTTATTGGATCTTGCTCTCTCTGCCAGATCATTAACTGCTTTAGCAATGCCTGTAATGTTTTTCTCATTGGCATTTTTTATTACCGGTACGATAAGATTACCATCCGGAAGTGCAGTGGCCATGCCTATGTTAATATTTTTCTTCTTTATAATATTATTCCCTTCAACCGAGATATTGATCATTGGAAATTCGTTCAGGGCCCTTGCAGTAACATCAATGAAAATAGGGGTGAGGGTAAGTTTTTGACCTTCAGCGACATAAAATTTTTCTTTGTTTGCATTTCTCCAGTTAACCATGCGGGTAACATCTGCGTCAATAAATGAGGTAACATGCGGCGATGTCTTTTTTGACATAACCATATGGTCAGCAATGAGTTTACGCATTCTACCCATAGGAATCACTTCGTCGCCACTATTGCTTTTAGAATCCGAAGAGATACTTTTATTTGTAGCTGTCGCACTTTTTTCAGTTTTCGAGTCCATTTCGGGAACTGAAGAAACCTTTCTGTCAGTAATGATTTTCAGAATATCATCTCTGGTTATCCTGCCATCCATTCCAGTCCCTGTTATCTTATCAAGGTCAGAATAGCTGATTTCTTCCTTTGCTACTATGTTTCGCACAAGAGGGGACAGAAACTTGCCAGAAGGTGTGCGACTTTTCATTTCATGAGAAACTGTCTCAATTTCCCTTTTCTCATTTTTTATAGTTTCTATTGTCTCTCGAATCCTTTCAACCTCTTTATCAACTTCCTGTGACTGTTTTTCAGTCTGAGTCTCATTGGTCTCAAATATTGCCAGAACATCTCCAACTTTATAAACATCTCCCTCTTTTGCGATTATTGAAACAATAGTGCCTGCTGAGGGAGCCGGTATTTCAGAATCAACCTTGTCTGTCGCAACTTCAACAAGAGGATCATCTTCCTTAATGTTAGCCCCTTCAGTTACCAGCCATTTATTTATTATTGCCTCAATAACTCCCTCTCCCATAGCAGGTAAAACTATATTCATCCGAGCCATAATTACTCTGTTTATTGATTAATATTATACCACGGTAATGTTCCCTTTGGACGGTAACAATATTACGGTAGTGATTAAATTTACGAATAATTCTTACATAATAAACAACCAGATAGTAGAAATGTTCTGGTTTTAAGAGCATCTATAGAAGAATGCAAGCCCTATCAACAAAAATCCCGTCAGTTAAAGATTTTAGCTTTCCTCAGAAACCTGATAAGAATAGCTACAGATTCCCTGATATATATTGCTGAAATAATGAAACAACAGAAAAAGCCTGAACTGCTTTTATAATTCTTTCTGACATAAATCCTCATTGCTCCGTAGAAGTGGATGATATCAGTGTAATTTTCTCTGGATGTGCTTTTCCCTTTATAGTGAGTTATTTGCACCTCGGGGTAATAATAGTTTTGATAACCGGCTTCTAATATCCTCTTACTAAGATCAATATCTTCACCATACATAAAAAAATTCTCATCCAGGAGACCGGTTTTGCATAATACCTCACTCTTTATCAGCATGAATGCTCCTGAAATTACTTCGGTTACAGAGGTTTCATTGCTATCGATATGTGACAGGTAATACTTGTTAATTACTCTGGATTTCGGAAAAACTGAAGATAATCCTGATATTTTATATAAGGCAGTATCAATTGATGGAAGGGCTCTTTTTGATTCCGGGAGAAACCGGCCTTCCCCGTCAACCATTCTCACCCCCATTGCCCCGGCATCCTGATGGTTATTCATAAAACTTATGCACTTCGAAAGAGTGTCCTCCGCTATAATTGTATCAGGATTAAGAAGCAGTATAAATCTTCCTTTTGCAAGCCTTATTGCTTTATTATTTGCTGAAGAGAAGCCAATATTTTCAATGTTCCTTATAATTATAGTTTCAGGATACTCCAGTTGAACCATACTGCAGGTATCGTCAGCTGAATTATTATCAACCACAAAGATCTCACATTTTATTTTTGTTGAGGCTTTTCTTACTGACAGCAAACAGTTTTTCAGATATTCCCGGACGTTATAGCTGACAATAATTACAGATAGATCCATTTCGCGGTTAAATATTTTTAAATTTTTCAGCTATAACCTGTGCCAGTCTGTTAATCCCATAAATTATCTTATTATAAAATGAATAGCGTGAACTGAAGCTAATGGTATTTTGTCCGGAACCGTTGCAATAGAAGATCGAATCAGACATACAGTGAATTACTGATTTACTCATTGCTGATATGGATTTCTGTTGTTAATTGCTCTTCCCAGAGTTATCTCATCGATGTATTCCAGTTCATCCCCGATAGCAACACCCCGGGCAAGGGTTGTGAGGATTGAATTATATTTATTAAGTCTCCTGTAAAGATAATAATTGGTTGTATCCCCTTCCATTGTGGCACTTAGTGCAAAGATAATCTCCCTTATACCACCACCCCTCACTTTTTCTTCAAGAGTGTCTATTTTAAGGTTTGACGGGCCAATGCCATCTATGGGAGAGATTATTCCCCCAAGAACATGATAAAGGCCTTTGAATTGACGGGTATTCTCGATAGCCATTACATCCTGTATGTTTTCCACAACACAAATAACTGTTTTGTCTCTATTCTCATCGTTACATATATTGCAGATTTCAGTATCGGAAATGTTATTGCATATTTTACAATAATGGATCTCCTTATGGAGTTTAATTATACTCTCGCCGAACCTTAAGACATCTTCAGAATTCCTTCGCAAAAGATTCATTACAAGCCTGAAGGCTGTCTTTCTCCCAACTCCCGGAAGAGATGCAAACTCATTTACAGCGTTTTCAAGTAATCTCGATGGAAATTCAGTAAAACTCATTATATATTCCTTTTATACAAAATTAGTCCAATTTTCGGTGGATATTTATTTGTTACGAGATTTTTTCTACTCCATTCTTTTTGTTATTCTTGTATTCATTATTAATCCATTATATGTCACCAATTCTTATACTTGTTATTTTCCTTCTTTATACAATAACTCTTTTTGCTGTTACCTGGTTTACATCAAGGAAGGCCGATAATCAGTCGTTTTTTATTGGAAACAGAGTGTCACCTTGGTTTGTCGTTGCTTATGGAATGATTGGTGCATCTCTGTCAGGAGTTACCTTTATGTCAGTCCCGGGATGGGTTCAGGATACGCAGTTCAGTTATATGGTTGTGGTATTGGGTTACCTGTTTGGCTATGCCGTTATTGCCCTGGTTTTGCTTCCTCTATATTATAAACTTAAGCTTACTTCGATCTATACTTATCTGGACCAACGATTTGGTTTCTGGTCGTACAAAACAGGAGCAGGTTTTTTTATAATCTCAAGAACTCTTGGAGCTTCATTGCGTATGTTTTTGGTTATTAATGTGTTG
The DNA here is from genome assembly GCA_963732435.1 of uncultured Bacteroidales bacterium. GTDB lineage: Bacteria > Bacteroidota > Bacteroidia > Bacteroidales > VadinHA17 > LD21. Next base: position 27,007 of record CAVSZL010000002.1, read on the forward strand.
CAGGTTTTTGTTTTTGATGCCTGGCATATTCCTTTCTGGGTTAACGTGTTTATATTTATAGTTCTTATCATCCTTTATACAGTTAAAGGCGGAATAAAAACAATAATCTGGACTGACACTCTCCAGACAAGTTTCATGTTAATTGCTGTTATACTCTCTGTGATTTATATAAGCAACGATCTGGATATTTCGATTTCCAGACTTATTTCTCAGGTAAAGACCAGCTCAGTTTCGAAAATGTTTATTACAGACTGGCATCATCAGCGTTTTTTTGTCAAGCAGTTCCTGAGTGGCATGTTTATAACTATTGTTATGACCGGACTTGATCAGGAGATGATGCAGAAGAACCTGAGTTGCCGTAATATAAAGGAAGCGCAGAAGAATATGTTTACATTCAGCGGAATACTCATGTTTGTGAATCTTCTGTTCCTGTTTCTGGGAGCACTATTACTCATTTTTATACAGAACAGGGGCATAATAGTTGAATCGAGCGATGAGATCTTTCCGACAGTTGCCCTCAATTACCTGGGACCAGTTGCAGGAGTAGTTTTTCTGGTAGGTCTTATTTCTGCTGCATTTCCAAGCGCTGATGGCGCTCTGACTTCTCTCACCACATCAGTAAGTATCGATTTTCTGGGACTTGAAAAAAAGGCCGGAGTTACTGAAAAATCGAAGAGAAGGATCAGGTACACTGTACATATAATTATTGCTGTGGTATTTTTTTTCAGCATACTGATATTCCGGACATTGAATGACAAAGCGGTAATAGATAAGTTATTCACGATTGCCGGCTACACCTACGGACCATTATTGGGATTATACTCTTTCGGATTATTTACCAGGCGAAAAGTAAGAGACAGGCTCACTCCGATCATTGCCCTGGTATCACCATTGACCTGCTATTTTCTCAGCAGTTATTCAGAAGTGTTGCTTAACGGATACAAATTTGGTTTTGAATTACTGCTGGTAAATGGTTTGCTTACATTTATCGGGTTATACCTGTTCAGTTCCCCCGGAAAGGAATCCTCTGGTAACTGATTATGTTTGCCGGCAATGATGTTTATTGCCGGATAGCTGGCTGTGTACCCCCCGTATTTACTGGTTCCTCCTCTTCTTCTGGTTCTTCTTTTTTAAGGATCACATTTTTCGTTCTGTATGGTATGTTCCATGAAATAAAGTAACCTAATCCGGGACTGAAAATTTTTGTTGCATCGCCAAAGCCGGGCATGTAAACTGGTTTTATGTTTGTTCCGGCACTCAACAGAAATCTTAAGCTTATATTCCATCCTATGGTTATGTGCTTAAAAACCTGAGTCCTTACTCCCGGTGAAAGTTCAACAAAATGTCCCAAAGCGGTTTCTGATGGAATTAATGATGAGGTATTTCCCCAGTAATTTTCCTGGTGGAATTCCGGATATTCTGAATTGAAAAATGAAAGTCCATACCTCAATCCAAGACCCATATAATATCTGCCTTTCGCTTTATCCGGAGCCAACAGGTTAAAATCAGCACCGGCTCGCACGAATAATCCATTGCTTTTAAAGTCGTAATTGTACTGGGAATAACTATAATCGGAATAACCTAAATTCAAAGCTGGTGCAATCTTTTCACTTAAATCAAATGAAATATATCCTTCAACGATGAAATTCTTCTTTTCAATCAGATAGTAGATTGGTCCGGCAACTTCAATTCCTGCTTTAATCTTGAGAGGAAACTGGATTGTATCCTGTGATTTTGCCCTCTCAGGAAGAATTGTAATCACCAAAAGGAGACTAATAAAATATACGAATATTCTCCTCATCAAATGTTGTGACATTATTGGTTTTAAAGATAATTGTATCAACCCTGTTTCCGTAAACGTAATATTTTAATGGGTCAAGTGTGGAGAAAAAAGAGATCCCGCACTCACTTGATATTAAATATGGGTAATTTGTATAATATAATATCATTGTATCAGTTACATTATTTATTTTCAGAACAAATTTTGATGAGCCGGAAGATGTGTTTAAAGGCAGGGATATCTTGGAGATATTTTTTGCATTATCATAAATTTTGGTTGAATCATTCCCGGCTCCATAAATTGTCAGGGAATCAATTGGAGAAGGAGTATCCGTACCGGTTTTGTAAAATGAGGCTTTTACTGTGGCAACGGTATTCTCAAGACAGGTATCGGAAGAACATGAAATTGCAAGCTTCATGAAAGTGAGCAAGAATACTAATCCTGAAAATGTGAGACCTTTTGTACTCATTTTAATTTGAAATCGTAAAAGTACAAAAATAGGCATGATCTGCAATAAACTCAGACTTTGGTTATCAATTTTCATTTGCTGACCGGGATAGCACCATAAATATGATACTATTTGCCCGGGCACTTTCCCGACTCAATGGAGCAGATTTGTCTTATAAAATAAAAGAATTTAGCAGTCAATGCTCTTATAGTAAAGCTAATTGACATTCAGGAGAATGTGATTTTGCCGGCTTCTTATCCTAAAATTTCGGAAGGTTTTTAAGTACTCCGTTTATACCTGTTTTTATCTTATCAAGCACATTAGGCTCTTTGTCTCCGCTAAAATAGATCTCAGAAATGATCTCTTTATACTGATTGGCCAGGAAGCTTCTTTTCAGTTTGAGGGTGGGAGATAATGCCCCTGTCTGGGGTGTCCACTCCTCAGTAACCATCCTGTATCTCTTTATCTGTTCATGCTCTCCGAGGGTTTTGTTTACCTCCCTGACTTCTTTATTGAATCTGTCAATGACTTCCGGCAGTTCAATGAGTTCATTATTATCCCTGAACTGTATTTTATGAATTGAACACCAGTCGTGCAGATAAGAAAAGTTAGGCGATATTATAGCACTTGCAAATTTCTCATTTTCCCCAATCACCATGACCTGTTCAATAAAAAATGATTCTTTAAGCTTATTTTCTATTACCTGCGGAGCAATATATTTCCCGGCAGATAATTTAAATATTTCTTTCTTTCTGTCTGTTATCTTAAGAAACTTTCCCCCTTCGATCACACCAATGTCACCTGTATGAAGCCAGCCATCCTTATCAATCATATCTGCAGTAAGATCAGGCGCTTTATAATAACCCAACATAATATTTACTCCTCGGCATAAAATCTCACCGTCGTCAGCGATCTTAACTTCACATCCATCAATCACTGGTCCGCATGTTCCAAACCCTATTTCATCAACTCTGAACGGATTTACGGCTATAACAGGCGATGTTTCAGTGAGTCCGTAACCTTGTATTACGGGTATTCCGGCTGCCCAGAAGATTTTTTCAAGTCTCGACTGAAGAGCTGCGCCTCCAGAGACCAGGACCTGGATCTCGCCACCAAGAGCTTCCTGCCATTTACTGAATATAAGCTTTCTTGCAATCTTTAACCTGAACTTGTAAAAGGATGAGTTTCCCTTCAGTTTAAACTTTAATCCGAGATTAACAGCCCAGAAAAAGATACCTTTCTTAACCAGTGACAGATTTCTCCCTTTTGCAATAATATTATCATAAATTTTCTCAAGCAACCGTGGTACAGTATTGAATATATGTGGTTTAATCTCCTTTACTGTCTCGGATACTGTACCCATATTCTCGACATAATAGATGCTTATCCCTTTATACTGAAAATGGTAATTAACCATTCGTTCGTAAACGTGGCAAAGCGGAAGAAAACTAATAGCCCTGTGGCCATATCCCAAATGATGGGCTTTTGATGTTGTAATTGCGTTTTTAACAAGGTTGTTATGGGAAAGCATAACTCCCTTGGAATTTCCTGTAGTTCCTGATGTATATATAATTGTTACAAGTTCTTCAGGGGCAATACTGTTTTTTATATTAAGAAGCTCATCATGCAGTATGTCAGAATTCTTTTTACCTGCCTCCAGGATTTCATCAAAAGATCTGACGCCTTCTCCGTCAACCGGGTCAAAGGAGAATATTTCCTTAAGCCCGTGAATTTTCCCGGCTATTGGACTTACTTTATTGAATATTGTTTTGTTTCCGAGTATAATTGCTTTAACATCAGAGTGTTCAAGAATGTACTCATACTCTTCTGTACCTATTGTCGGATAGATCGGAACATGAACAATTCCAGCCTGCGCCAGACCCATATCGACAAAGTTCCACTCAGGTTTATTCCCGCTGATAGTGGCTATTTTGTCACCTTTCTTATAGCCCATGGAAAGCAATCCGTAACTTACCCAGTTAACATTGTCTCTTACATCTTCAGTCGAGTATGTAATCCAGTTATTATCCTTTTTCCCCCCGTACATATCTTTTCTGGGGTATTTCTCGAGATTCCATTGAACAATGTCAAAAGTCCTGGTAACTTCCATAATGGTTTTGAGTTAATTATTGAACAAGTCTAATAAAAAATTTCGAACAAATAAACATGCTGATAATAATTAATTTGTAAAAGCCTTAAAATGAATAATATGGTATGGCTGTTTCATTCGATTTATTTCGAATACTTAAAATTACAATTACAGATGGGAATTACTTTTTGAAATTTAATCCAACCGGTTTCAATATTTTAAATACAAGGATAAATTTTACAGGTTTTTCAGATACTCTTCAGCTTTTTTAATGGCTTTTACGATTCCGGCCGGGTTTTTACCTCCTGCTGTGGCAAGAAAAGGTTGTCCGCCACCACCACCATTTATGTCTCCTGCGATTTCCTTTATGATAGATATTGCATTGATATTTCTGTTTTGTACAAGATCATCACTGACTCGTACCAGAATATTAGCTTTTCCGGCGTTTTCAGATCCGATCACCAGTACTGAGTTCTCAAATGAGTCCTGCATCTGGTAAGCAATATTTTTAAGAATATCAGCCGAATCAGCTTCCAGTTTGCCGGACATAAAAATAATCCCATTAATGGAAACGGACTTTTCAGTCAGGTCTTTAACTATTAATTTTGCTGATTGCATCTGATACTTCCCGATAATCTTTTTAAGTGATGAGTTCTCAGATAATATTTTTTCCACGCTTTCAGCTATATTTCCTGTACTTTTAAGAAGACCGGCAATTTCATTAAGTGTATTTAATTTCTCATTAATGTACTCTTCTGCCCTGGAAGCTGTAACAGCTTCAATTCTTCTGACTCCGGCAGCAATTGCTCCTTCTGATATGATTTTTAAAATTCCGATGGTCCCTGTTGACTCAACATGAGTGCCGCCGCATAGTTCAACCGAATTGCCAAATTCCACCACTCTGACAGTATCACCGTATTTTTCACCAAAAAGGGCCATGGCTCCCATAGATTGAGCTACACTTATCGGAGTATCATTTGTAACTTTGCAAATGTGATTTTCCCTTATCATCCGGTTTGTTATCTCTTCAATTTTTGCAATTTCATTATCTGTAAGTTTACTGAAGTGGCTGAAGTCGAAACGCAGACGTTCAGGATTTACAAGTGAACCTTTCTGTTCAACATGCTTTCCCAGAACTGACCTTAAAGCAAAATGAATCAGGTGAGTAGCTGAATGATTATTGGCAGTCAATAACCTGCTTTCCTTATCAACAGCAGCAGTAAAAACTGCTTTGGTATCCGATGGGATTTTATTTGCAACATGAATTATCAGGTTATTCTCTTTAACAGTATTCATAATTTTTATAATTTCATTCTCAGCCTTGATATAACCAGTATCGCCTACCTGCCCTCCTGACTCGGCATAAAACGGTGATTTATTAAATACAAGCTGACAATTCTCTTTACCTTTTATTTTTACTATACGATATTTCGTAATTGTTATCTGATCTTCAGTCTTTTCATATCCGGTGAAAACAGTTCCTTCCTCTTCTCTTACTATTACCCAGTCGGAAGTTTCTGATGAAGCATCTTCGCGAGACCGGTTTTTCTGATTCTTCATCTCATCTTCAAATCCTTTCAGGTCGAGATGCATATCATTCTCTTTAAGAATAAGTTGCGTGAGATCAACAGGGAATCCAAACGTATCGTACAGTTCAAAAGCTACCACACCGGAAAGAATATTTTTATTTTCTTTCCTAAGATCTGAAATCACTTTTTCAATCATCTTCAAACCTTTTCCAAGTGTCTTAAGAAAAGAGGTCTCCTCTTCAAAAATTATTTTTGCAATATGTTCCTTTCCTGCCTCAAGTTCAGGATACTGTTTACCCATATTCTTAACCAGAACAGGAACAAGTTTATACATAAATGGCTCCTCGATAGTCAGACTATTATAGCCGTACCTCACTGCTCTCCTGAGGATTCTTCTGATTACATACCCTGCTTTATTATTTGATGGGAGCTGCCCGTCAGCAATTGAAAAAGATACTGCTCTGATATGATCTGCAATTACACGCAGGGCGATATCCCATTTCTCATCTGTTCCGTATTTCTTTCCTGTAATACCTGAAACCTCCGCTATGACTGATTGGAAAATGTCGGTATCATAATTTGATTTTTTGCCCTGGACAACCATGCATAATCTTTCAAATCCCATCCCGGTATCTACATGTTTTGAAGGCAGATACTCTAATTTCCCATCTGATTTACGATTATACTGAATGAAAACCAGATTCCAGATTTCAATAACATGAGGATGTCCTTTATTTACAAGCTTCCAGCCAGGAATCATATTTCTTTCATTATCATCCCTGATATCAACATGTATTTCTGAACATGGTCCGCACGGACCTGTTTCTCCCATCTCCCAGAAGTTGTCCTTTTTTGATCCTTTCAGGATACGGCTTTTATCAATATTAAATTCCCAGTGACTGAATGATTCCTGATCAAAATCAAGTAATTCAGAACTGTCTCCCTCAAAAACTGTAACATATAAACGGTCTTTATCAATCTTCAGCTTCTCAGTGAGCAATTCCCATGCCCAGTCGATAGCCTCCTTTTTGAAGTAGTCACCGAATGACCAGTTACCGAGCATTTCAAACATTGTATGATGATAAGTGTCGTGTCCAACTTCCTCAAGATCATTATGTTTGCCTGAAACGCGAAGACATTTCTGGGAGTTGGCAACTCTTCTGTTAACAGGCTGTTGATTTCCAAGGAAGATGTCTTTGAATGGATTCATTCCGGCATTTGTAAACATTAAAGTAGGGTCATTTTTAACCACCATCGGAGCAGAGGGAATAATATTATGACCTTTTGTCCGGAAGAATTCTAAAAACACTTGCCTAAGTTCTTCAGCCTTCATATTAAATATCATTGAGTTATAAAAAATAAACCAAGTTTGGGCTTGTAAAATTAATTTATTTGCTTTAGATTTGTCAGTTACCATAAGAAAAATTCGAAATACAGCGGCCTTTGTTACGAAATAGGAAATATGTTCTCGACTTATCAGACCTGCAGTTTAAGCAGGTAAGGTTGCTGTGGAAACAAAAACTTTTACGTATTATTTTCTGGTTTGCTGCTTCATTATTTGTGTCAATTTTTTACATTAATGTTTTTGAGAATACCTTTGGTTCTCCTAAAGAGAAACGTCTTTTGCAGCAGATTGATGAGCTTAAATTCCGGTATTCGCTTGTCGGACGGCAAATTGATAATTCCCAGAAAATGCTCAATAGTTTCAGACTGGCAGATGAGATCAGGTATCGTCCTATTTTGAATATGGATAGTATACCTGAATCTTACAGAAAAGCTGGTTACGGAGGTACTGACAGGTTCGTCGACCTGAAGGGGTACATGTACTCTGATATGCTGATAATGTACCGGACTAAACTGGAGGAAATTAAGAATATCGCCAATATTCAGAAAGAGTCATTCACCTCTGTTGCCGAAAGTACAAAGGATTGGAAAACCCTGATGGATCATATGCCATGGATCAGTCCTGTTAGTGTTGAATACAGACTGGGAGACGGTTTGAGATTCAGGGAAGTGCACCCTGTCCTGGGAGTTCCCCGTATGCATTACGGACAGGACTTTTCGGTTCCTTATGGCACCAGCGTTTATGCAACCGGAAATGGAACAGTTATCCAATCTGATTGGAATTCAGGAGGATTAGGCAATTGTATTGTAATTGATCATGGGTATGGAATTCATTCAATATATGGCCATTTAAGCAATATAAAAGTTGCAGAAGGAATCCGGATCAAACGTGGTGATCTGATAGGTCTGAGCGGAAATACCGGAGTATCTTCCGGCCCTCATCTTCATTATCAGATTGAACAATATGGTGCTCACAAGAATCCTGTGAACTTTTTTAACAATGATATATCTGTTGAAGAATTTAATGAGATGATCCAGGCATACGGGTCAAAATCAAAATTCAGATAATCTTCCAACTTACTCATTTTTCTGTTCTATGCAACATTCATATCGTAAGGTTGATTTCCTGATTTTTAATAATTGATTATCTTTGCCTTATTATGTCACGAATACATTATAAGTTCAATCCCGAATCACTTAGTTATGACAGGGTAAGCCTTGGTGTCAGAACGTTGTTATTCAGATTTTTAGCTTACTTTGTAGGCTCTTTGATTGTGGCTCTTTTCTATTGGGTCATTTTTGCCGCATTCTTTGATTCGCCCAAGGAGAAAGCACTTATCAGGGAAGTACAGCAACTTACAATTCAATATGAGTTGATAAACAGAGAGATGAGGAATGTGGAAATTGTACTTGAAGACCTGAGAAAAACAGATGATAACCTGTACAGAACGATTTTTGAAGCCGAACCGATCCCAGCTACTTTAAGAGATGGCGGAGTAGGAGGTGTTAACCGTTATAACTCACTTGAAGGATATTCAAACTCTGACCTGGTTATTGAAACAACGAGCAGACTTGATGCGATAAGAAAGAAGATCTATCTGCAGTCAAAATCATTTGATGATCTGATTGTTCTTGCGAAAAGTAAAGAGGAGATGCTTAAGTCGTTACCTGCAATTCTTCCAGTATCCAACAAAGATCTTACCAGGACAGCCTCAGGTTATGGTCTGAGGATCCATCCTATTTATAAAATTTCAAAGTTTCATTTCGGAATGGACTTCACTGCCCCTGCAGGAACTGATGTTTATGCAACCGGAAACGGAGTAGTTAAAGAGATTCAGTCATCTCAGCGCGGATTAGGTAAACACATAATAATTGATCATGGCTTTGGTTATTCAACCATTTACGCACATCTGAGCAATTTTAATGTCAGGAACGGACAGAAGGTGCAGAGAGGAGATGTGATCGGATTTGTAGGAAATACAGGAACCTCAATTGCAAATCACCTTCATTACGAGGTGAAACTAAACGGAGTTAATGTTGATCCGGTTAATTATTATTTTGAAGATCTTACACCCGATGAGTATGTAAGATTGATTGAGATCGCGTCTAAAACAGGTCAGTCTTTTGACTAAAATTATTTTTTTTATTTTATTACTATGCCATACAAGGAAATAAAAGTTGAAAAACTGTATTATTCTATAGGGGAAGTTTCAGAGATGCTGGATGTCCCTGTCTCAACTGTTCGCTTCTGGGAAAATGAATTTGATATTCTTAAACCCATGAAGAATAAGAAAGGGAACAGACTTTTTACTCCTGCCGATATCAAAAACCTCAGGATTATACATCATTTGTTAAAAGAGGAGGGAATGACACTTGCCGGTGTGAAAAAGAGGCTTTCTTCAAAGTGGGATGAGACGGATTATAAGTATGAGATCAATAAATCACTGCTGAATATCAGATCAATCCTTATTGATATAAGAGATAATATGTAGAATTTCATACTCCGTTTCCGATTACATATCTTGTGTATCAGTTTTATTTCACAAAATAGCTGTGGGGTAAACTGTTAAAATGGGTAAAATTTTTTTGTAAATGAAATTAAAAGATCTTTGCTCTTATCTCGATTCAATAGTTCCATTATCATTCCAGGAGAGTTATGATAACTCAGGATTACAGGTTGGAATACCTGACAGGGAGATTAATCAGGCGCTTTTATCGCTTGATGTAACTGAAGAAGTGATTGAAGAGGCGATCTCATGTAAATGTGATATTGTTATTTCGCACCATCCATTAATATTTAACGGAATTAAAAAAATTACTGGCAGAACTCTTACTGAAAGGGTTTTATATAAAGCCATCAAACACGATATTGCTGTATATTCATCTCATACCAACCTCGATAACTTCAGCAACGGAGTAAGCAGAATGATGGCGGATAAGCTGAATCTGAAGGAGATAAGAGTATTGTCGCCTTTGAAAAGCAAGCTATTGAAACTTGTTACATATATACCAGAATCTCACCTGGAAAAAGTAAGTAGTAAGCTATTCGAAGCCGGAGCGGGTGTTGTAGGTAATTATGATAATTGCGGATTCTCGGTGAATGGAACAGGCAGTTTCAGGGGAAATGAAAAAACCAATCCTTTTTCAGGGGAAAAAGGTATTACCAGTTATGAAAGTGAAGTCAGGTTCGAGACAGTTCTCTATTCTCATCTTAAAGACACAATTATAAAAACGCTTCTTGATTCTCATCCCTATGAGGAAGTGGCTTATGATATTTTTTCACTTGAGAATTCCAATATTGAAACCGGTTCAGGATGTAGAGGAGAATTTGAGAATCCAATGAACGAAATTGATTTCTTAAATCTCATTTCTTCCGTTTTTGATGCAAAAGGAGTAAGGTACTCTAAACTGACTGGTAAATTAATTAAAAAAGTCGCCCTTTGCGGAGGCTCTGGAGCTTTTTTGTTATCTGAAGCTTTAGCACTAAGAGCAGATGCTTTTATAACTGCAGACCTTAAGTATCATAATTTTTTTGATGCTGATAATAAGATTCTTCTTGTAGATCCAGGACATTTCGAAAGTGAAAAATTTTCTGCTGAAATTTTATACGGATTAATTAATAAAAAATTCCCTAAATTTGCAGTCCGGTTTTCAGAAACGAATACGAATCCGATAAATTATTTTTAAAAATGGAAAAAGTAAAATCACATGAGTCTGAAATTTCTGTAGAGGAGAGATTAAGAGCGTTGTATAATTTGCAATTGGTTGATTCAGAGATAGATAAGATTAAAACTCTCAGGGGGGAACTACCTCTTGAAGTACAGGATCTCGAAGATGAAATTGTCGGACTTGAAACCAGGTTAGGGAACCTGAAAGAAGAGGTGGTTAACCTTGAAAAATCGGTTTCCAAGAAGATTAATGAGATAACTGAAGCCGAAAATCTCATTAAAAAATACGAGGAGCAGCAAAAAAACGTAAGAAATAACAGGGAATTTGATTCTCTTTCAAAGGAGATTGAATATCAAAATCTGGAAATAGAATTATATAATAAAAAGATTAAAGAATTTAATTTTCTTATTGAAGAAAAGAAAGTTGTTATTGCTGATTCAGAATTAATTCTTTCTGAGCGTAAAACCGATCTTGAGAATAAGAAGTCGGAACTTGATGAAATTATCTCAGATACCCAGAAAGAAGAAGAGGGATTATACAAAAAATCTGAGAAGGTTGAAGCAATAATTGAAGAGAGGCTCCTCACAGCTTATAAGAGGATTCGTTCAAATGCAAGAAATGGACTGGCTGTGGTGCCAGTTCAGAGAGATGCCTGCGGCGGTTGCTTTAACCAGATCCCACCTCAGCGCCAACTGGATATTCAATCGAGGAAGAAGATCATTGTATGTGAATACTGCGGAAGAATTCTTGTTGATGATGAAATAATAAAAGAAGGACATATTTAGACTTCTGACCAGAACATAAAGAGCTGACTTGTTGAGAGTCAGCTTTTTTTTTACACTCAGGCTGAGAAATGAATTAACCTTAATATTCAATTTATTATGTCATGTATTCTTTCAGCACCTCTTTTCCAGTATTGCAGATATTTTTTTACAGAAAGGTAATTCTTAACCGGTTACATTATAACTGAGTGTTTTTGACACTTGAGATAAGTTCTGGCAAAGGATTAAAAAATGATTTAACTTTACATAATAACTCAGAAAATTCAGCCATGACCATTATGGAATTCAAAAAAAAGGTTGCAGAGGGGATCCCTGATGATCTCCCATCTGTGAAATATTATGATGCTAAAATGAATCATGCGCCGAAACGAAAAAATATTCTGACTTATAATGAGAAAAAACTCGCGATTAAGAATGCTCTCCGTTATTTTCCTGAAAAATTTCATTCTGTGCTGGCTTCTGAGTTTATTAATGAATTGAATGAATTTGGAAGAATATATATGTACAGGTTCAGGCCTGATTATGAGATAAGAGCCCGTCATCTTGATGATTTTCCGCACATATCAAGAAGTGCTGCAGCCATTATGCTGATGATATCGAATAATCTTGATAATACGGTTGCCCAGCACCCTCATGAGTTAATAACATATGGTGGCAACGGTGCTGTTTTCCAAAACTGGGCACAGTACAGGCTTACAATGAAATATCTTTCGGAGATGACAGATGAGCAAACACTGGTTATCTATTCTGGTCATCCGCTTGGACTTTTTCCTTCCGAAAGAGGTGCTCCGAGACTGGTTGTAACAAATGGAATGGTTATTCCCAATTATTCAACACAGGATCATCTGGAGAAATTTAATGCCATGGGTGTATCCCAGTATGGACAGATGACAGCAGGATCATATATGTATATCGGGCCGCAGGGTATTGTGCATGGAACAACTATCACCCTTATGAATGCAATCAGGATGACGGGTAAAGCTGATTCAGAAAGAGCTAAATTATTTCTGTCATCAGGTCTTGGAGGAATGTCAGGTGCTCAACCCCGGGCAGCATCTATTGCCGGTATTATCTCTGTTATTGCTGAAGTCAACCCAAAGGCTATCGATATCAGATATTCTCAGGGGTGGGTAGATGAGGTATATTCCGATATTGATAAACTTGTTACAAGGGTTAAGTCGGCATTAAAAGACAATGATGTAAGATCAATTTCATATAAAGGAAATATAGTTGATTTATGGGAGAGATTCGCTGACGAAAATATTTACGTGGATATTGGTTCAGATCAGACCTCCCTTCATAATCCCTGGGCCGGGGGATATTATCCTGCCGGATTAAGTTTTGAAGAATCAAACCTTATGATGTCAGCTGATCCTGAGAAGTTTAGTGAGTTAGTCCGCCTGTCTCTGAGACGGCAGGTTAAAGCGATTAACAGGCATACAGAACGAGGCACATATTTTTTTGATTATGGTAATGCGTTTCTTCTTGAAGCTTCACGCGCAGGTGCTGATATATTCAAACCGGATGGGGAATTCAGATATCAGTCTTATGTTCAGGATATAATGGGACCTTTATGTTTTGATTTCGGTTTTGGTCCTTTCAGGTGGGTTTGTTGTTCCAACGATCCTGCTGATCTTAATGTGACAGACACTATTGCTGTTGAGACACTTACAAAGTTGTATGACAAATCGCCGTTACAGATCAGGCAGCAGATGGCTGATAATATTCACTGGATCAGAGAGGCATCAAATAATAAGCTGGTGGTTGGGTCTCAGGCAAGAATACTATATGCAGACTCTGAGGGCAGGATTGCAATAGCCTTGGCATTTAATAAGGCAATAAGGGACAATGAAATATCTGCACCTGTTGTCATCGGGCGGGATCATCATGATGTTTCCGGCACGGACTCCCCTTACAGAGAGACGTCAAATATTTATGATGGTTCAAAATATACAGCAGATATGGCAGTGCAGAATGTTATCGGGGATTCATTCCGCGGGGCAACCTGGGTCTCATTACATAATGGAGGCGGAGTAGGATGGGGCGAAGTAATTAATGGAGGTTTTGGACTGTTACTTGATGGGAGTGACGAAACTGAAACCAAACTGAAAATGATGTTGCACTGGGATGTGAATAATGGCATCGCACGAAGAAGCTGGGCACGAAATAAGGAAGCTTTATTCACTCTGAAGAGAGAGATGGAGAGAACACCGGGAATGAAAGTAACAATCCCTTTTATTGCTGATGATGAGTTAATTGAGGAGGCTTTTTTAAGACGACCTCTCCCCCTCAGTCCCCCTCTCCCGGAGTGAGAGGGGGAAGTCATTCAGGATGTTGTAGTTACCTTCTTTTTTATTCCCAACTTTAATCCTAAGAATATGCAATTATCATGTTAAGCCCCTCCCACTCGGGGGAGGGGTTTGGGGAGAGGCCGGCTGAGACAAAGTACCGCATGTGTGAATTGAAAAAACATATTAATCCAATTTTCAAAATTAATCAACTGTTAGGTTGATGGCTATGGGATTGAGGGGGAGCGGCCGTTAAATACATGATACCCAAATCTTGGGTTGATGGTTATTGACTTTGGGGGAGAGGCCGGTAAATCAGAATAAAGTGTCAGAATTTTCCATCTCTCAGCATGGAAAGCATGCAATCATCTACAACCTCAATACCTTCTTTTTTTAATATTTGTGCAAATTCTTTGTTCGTAGTTCCCGGATTGAATATTATCCTTTTCGGGTTAAGAGATAAGATATAATCATAATACTCAATCTGGTATTTTGCACTTATATACATTGTGATAGTATGAATCGGCCCGATATCTTCAGGCATCCCTTTTCTTATAATTAGGTCGCCTATATTATCATCTTTGCTGCCAATTGCAACAACAGTGATATTTCTTTTCTGAAGTCTCTGTATTGCCTTGAATGAAAATCTCTCAGGATTAGAACTGGCACCGATAACCAAAGTAGTTTTTTCCATTGACCAGGTATAGAGATATTGTTAATGTATCTTTTTATCAAGAAGAACCACAGCTATTGCAAAAAGACCCTCCTCTTTTCCTGCAAACCCAAGTTTTTCAGTTGTGGTAGCCTTGATTGAAACATTTTCCGTTTCCGTTTCCAGTATAGCTGCAATAACTTTTCGCATTTCATCAATAAACGGTGATATTTTTGGTTTTTCAAGACAAATGGTACTATCCAGATTAATTATTCTGAAACCAAGACCTTTCACAATTTCATAGCTCCTTTCAAGCAATATTTTACTGTCAATATTCCTGAATTCATTGTTTGTGTCAGGAAAGAAAAATCCAATATCCTTCTGTCCGGCAGCTCCGAGAAGAGCATCACAAACTGCATGAAGCAGAACATCACCATCTGAATGGGCCACGCACCCCTTATTTGAAGGTATTTTTACACCTCCAAGCCATAGATCCAAACCTTCCTGAAGCTGGTGAAAGTCAATTCCCTGGCCTATTCTGATATTCATTGGCTTTATTTGCCGGCGTTTCTCAAAGCATTAAAATCGAATGCAAGTGAAAACCTTAAAGTCCTTGCCAGAGGATGGTTTTGAACGAGTGGCATCAGATACGAGAAATCAAGAGAAAAAGATTTCATTCTGAATCCTGCTCCTGCTGTAAAATATTTACGGTTTCCTTTTGTTTCATGTTCGTGGAAATATCCACCTCTGATAGCGAACTGGTTATTGTACCAATATTCTAAACCTAAGGCATAGGAAATTTCGTGCATCTCCTCCTTAAAACCTCCCGGTGCATCATAAAATGATTGAAATATTGCTACCGGAACTGAAACATTCGGATCCTTACCGGCAACAATACTATCACTGGTTGCCTTATTATAATATATCGGTGGTGTGGGAACCAGCAGCTTGTTTAAATCCAGAGTAAGGGTTATGGAGTTGTAAGAATCAAGCTGGATCGTACCTGCACCTCCAAGCCTCATGTTCATCGGAATAAAGTCAGATGTCTGATCATCGGAGTAGCTCATTTTTGATCCGAGATTGGAAAAGTTAAGTCCAAAAGCCATCAGTCCATCCTTGTCAAAAATTGAAATATCCTTCTGGTAATATCCTGAAATATCAGCTGCAAATGATCTTCCCGGTTTAGTTTCAGCTCCTCCGGAAAGTGGAACTCCACCTGTAAGATTGGAATTTATATAACGAAACGCTATTCCCCCTGAAAAATTATCAGTTAATAATCTTGAATATCCGAGTTCGAAAGCAAATTCATTAGCTTTGAAAATCATTGTAGGATCCGGGCTGTATTCATCCCTGAATTCAATGTCGCCCAATGAAGAGTAAAGCAAACCACCACTTATAACCTGCTTTCTGTCAATCCTTTTATATCCGGTAAGGTAAGCAATATTAATATCAGGAACAAGGTTTCTGAGCCATGGGGCATATGATAAACCTGCTCCTCCCTTTCCATCAATAAATGCATATTTAGCCGGATTCCAGTGCATACTGTTAACATCAGGTGAGGTTGCTACTCCGGCATCACCCATACCTCCTGCTCTTGAATCCGGTGCTATTATAAGGAAGGGAACAACTGTGTGTATTACATTCAGTTCTCCATTATTTTGCTGTGCAAAAAGTACTGTATTAGCCGGCAAACCTACCAGCAATAGCAGTACTACAACCAATTTATTCTTCATTCTCGTTTTTTATTATCACCACGATTTTACAAATGTATAACTTTTTTTTCGCCAATATATTGTGTAACTGTTACAAAATGATCATACGGCCCGATGCAATTGCTGATTCACCTTTATCTGATGTCAGGGAAAGGGTATATATAAATACACCACTACTGACTCTTTCACCGCCATCATTTAATCCATCCCAAACTATAGGAGGAATTGCATAACCTCCGGAATTAGCAGTGCCCCTGAGAGTTTTTATCAATCCTCCGTTCAGACTAAAGATTCTGATAATGATTTCCATGTCATTATCGGGTCTGTTATGACCGGCACTTATTGTTGTCTCATTTATGAAAGGATTCGGATAATTCATCAGGTTCTTAATAATAAATTTCCCGTCAGTTTCAACTACAAACAGTATTGAGTTTTCAGATGAGTTATTGTAATTATCCCAGGCTTTCAGTGTAAGTTTATGACTGCCTTTTGCAAGTCCTGAAAGATCATAGATTATTTTACCCCTTGTATAGTTGTCGATGTCATTTTCAAAATAATTATTCAGAACAAAAGAACTGTTAGGGTCATCGTCAAGAAAACCAGTAAGATCATGTCCTATGCCTGATCCTGTTGTATTAATCCCGCCGTTATCCTCTATTATTGCCAGAAGTCTTGGATTAGAATCTGTTATCCCCCCGTTTCTGAAGAGAGTATCATTCATATATAACTGAATTTCAGGACCAGTATTATCATTAATCGCGGAGTTAGTAAATCCGCCAACAATAATATCCGAGTAGTACCCCTGCATATCTTTTATCTGGTCGCTGGCATAATAGCTGATTTTGCCGTTACCGAAAGTATAATCTATATCCCTTGGCACTATAAATGAAAATCTGAATTCTCCGTTTTTAGCCATTGTTTTTCCACTGAACAGGATATTGTTCCTGAAAAGAAATTCCATAGTCACTCCACCATCATTGGCAAGTGTTTGGACTTTAAGTGCTTTATCATACAGCAACGGAGAGACTGTTCCGTTAAAATCATCCATAAGATTTCCATTGATATCTTCAATATGACCTGCAATAGTAATGTAAGAGAGTGCTTTAATGCTATCTGTTTGTTCTGTGACAGCGATGCTGTTAACAGAATCTGTAATTATAGTCCCGTGATAAGGATATAAGAGCCTTAATGCAGGATCACCGAGTAAAGAAAAGTTCCTTTTATTCATACCGGTTCCTGAATTGTTTTTGGCAAGTCTTATAATATCTCCTAAACGCAGGGGATTTCCAGATTCATCACGGTCAAAGGCATAGTTGAAAATGTTCCTGTTAAGAAAATAATTAGGAGCAGAATATACCAATCTGGTTGTAGACATAAGTGATATGGCTCCTCCATCTTTATTTATCAGGGCTATTTCACCGGCGGAATTTTTCGGTGTCATCTCTTTGGTTACAATATTAATATCAACATCATCAAACCTGCTGAATTCGCAGGTTGCTGTTATAAAGAGGGGTAGCATATTTTTATTATTCCATGATTGGATATCCTCAATCTTAAGAATCTGTTCATGGGCGAGACCTCGCTCGTTTCCATGTCCGGTGTAGTTGAAAATCAGGCAACCAGAATTGATTCTGTTATTGATTGCCTTATTAACATCAGGATAGGATTGTCCGCTTACATTTGTGGTTTGTTTATAAGCATCAAGGTATATCTTTTCAATATTAAAAGAAGGAACACTATCTTCCAGTATCTTTGAGAGCCGCTCAGCATCAGACATATGAGTATTTCCATCCTCATCATCTGCTACCATTGAGATAATATTTCTCCAGTCACCCATATTTGCAGGGTCGAGATAACTTACAATTTTGGAAATTATTATACCTGCCTGTGCAGTATCTGAAACCGGTAACCTGCCAATACCAATATCTTCTGTGCCATCTGCCTCACCTTCGCCATCTTCAAGTAATCCATAGAAATCATCTGAGGTAAAAGATGATACCACTACATTTGAATTTTGTGACTGGTAAGTAGGAATGAAATTCGGGTTATTCGGTGGAAGGGTTTTATTTTCATACGATCCGTCACCAAAGAGTAGCAGATACTTCAAAGGACGACCGGAAGCTGATTGAGTCATATATTTCATCCTTACAAAGTTTCTTATTCCGGCTATATCCGGAATTCCCCCGGAAAATTCATTATATACCTGATCAACCGTTACAACAAGAGAAACCAGCCCGCTGTTCTCGAGGTGAATATTGGCCAGTTTATCGGCATAAGACCTGAACAGAGGGTGTGTTAATATTATCATATCAGCAGGAGGGGAGGCATGGAGATTCTGGTTTGCCAACAGTACTGGTTTTATAAAGGGTATTTTTGCTTTCTGAGTTGTAAAAACAAAAAATGTTTTTAGAGAATCCGTTGCTGATTTGAAGATCATATTATCTCCGGATTTTTTATAATCAATAAGCTTATTATTAAAAGGATCTGAAATATCCCAGATTACAGCTTCACTAACCAGGCTCCTTATTGAAAATTGTGTTAGTCTGCCTGGAGCAACAGATTTTGAGTCAGTAAATAGGTTCGGTGAACCTGCAAAAATGCTGGTTTTTCTTGCATGCAGGGTAATATAATCGAGCCAGCCTTTTGCTGATAATTCTCCATTATTGAAGAATTTAATTTCAAAAACAGGGGTAGCCGATAATGGTTTGAAATAACCTGAGGAGTCAGTGATCTGAGCATAAGTACCAGTTGTGTTAAACAGGTTAATTCCCTGAACCTGAGCACTTTTTCGGAGAGATGATCCTTCATAAAGCCTGAAAATTGTAGGAACAGATGCCCGCGATGCTACCCGAAGATTGTATTTTATATCTTCAGACACCAGAATATCGGAGAAGCCGGGATTAATGGCAATAGATGATATCTGTTGAAACCATTCCCTCCCTGATTTGATAAGATTTTCAGATTCAAGCTCATGAATAAATAAAGCATCGGATGAAGATGATAAGTAATCTGCTGTCTGCTCTGGTTCAACAGCTGCCTTAACTCTTTTACCGTTGCCTGATCCTGACGTTATGAAATAATGAGCAGTGTCTGAATAGTTGTGCCTTAAATAAGAGAATCTTTTATCGGAATTATAGTTCCACCTTCCTGTCCCCTTTCCATAAAACAGCAGGTAATCTCCTTCATTGAAAACTCCGTCGGTTCCTGTTGATGTGAAAATAGATATCTCCTTAAGATCATCAGGTTTAGGATCATTGTTGTAATATGATAATTGTCCGAAATTATTACCAAAGATTTTCGGATTGGAGGGATCTGCCAATCCCAGTTCTCTGAGCCTGGAATAATCTATCCTGTAAATACCATCTTCAGTAATTGAAATTTTAAACCATTTACCTGATGACAGGAGTGAAGAGGAAGAATAACTATCTTTGGCTTTCTGGGCATTGAGGTTTATTGAAAAAACCAGCAGGGATATTATTGATATTTGAATTAACCTAATCATTCTGATGGGCAAAGATAGGAATGTACTTTTTGTTTGTTAGCTGATTTTGTTTTTTTGTATTCTGAAATGGTTATAATAATAACGTTATCATTGCGTTGATATTGCAGTAATAAAGGTATGTTAAAACACTTTTACAGGTTATTGATATTCCTTCTTCTGGTACATGGTGAAGCTTATGCCCAGAAGATTGATGTCGGACCCGGCTACCAGTTTATGATGATAAATAATCCATCTCTTGCAGGAAGTGAGGGCGACGGAGCATTACGATTATCATATCTGAACCTATACCCGGGCAATAATTATAACCTTCATTCTGTTTATTTGTCATATGATTCATATTTTCCCGTCTTGCACGGAGGAGCAGGATTCTATCTGATTAACGATTACCTTGGAGGAATTATGAACGATACTTACGGGGGGGTATCTTACTCATATCACCTTCAGGCGGGAGAAGATCTTTTTATAAATGCAGGACTCTCGGCTTCTGTTTATCACAGAGGGTATAATTTTGATAAAGCTGTTTTCCCTGATCAGATCGATCCATTAAGAGGAGTTGTATATCCTTCATCTGAAATACTATCAGCCGAGGGAAAGACAGTTTTTGATATTGGAACCGGAATTCTTTTTATTGCAGGAAAATTTTTCGGAGGAATTGCTGTTAACCATCTTACTGAACCTGATCTTTCTGTAAATAGTTCTTCCGATGACAATTTGAAAAGGGAGTTACTTTTTCATATTCATGGAGATTTTAACCTGGGTGAAGAGAAAGATATAACTATCAGTCCTTTGATTTATATGCGATTACAGGGTAACTATTTTTTTGCAGGTGCCGGAGCATCTGCCGGGAACAAGCATATATCAATCAATGCTTTGGTTCTTGGAAGCAATAACAGGGATGTTAATTTACAGACTGGATTTTCAGTCAGGACCGGGAAAATATGCTTCAATTACAACTACAGATTTAATCTAAATTCAGCCAGTTTATCCCTTCCATTATCGCTTATTCATCAGACAGGTATTGCAATCGGTTTAAATAATGTTGATAAAAGAAAAGTAATCAAAACAATAAATTATACTAAAATGTAGTTATATTTGGTGAATGAAAAGTTTGTTTTTATAAATTTTACTATATTTGGATGTTCAAAAGCCATAAAAATAAAGGAGTTATGTATAAATTGAAAGCCTTACCGGTAATATTAATTTCCGTATTACTTTTTTCTTCATGTCTATTTAAGAAAAAAGGTGGAGATGATAAGGTTTCCTCTGCAACAGGTTGGGAGTATAATAATCCTGACAACGGAGGATTCGAAGTTGCTCTTGGTGCAGAGCAGATGACCGGTCCTGGTCTGGTTCTGATTGAAGGAGGCCGTTTTACTATGGGACAGGTTCAGCAGGATGTGATGTTTGACTGGAACAATAAGCCAAGAACTGTCACTTTATCATCATTCTACATGGATGAAACTGAAGTTAAGAATATCGATTACAGGGAATACCTTTTCTGGCTCAGAAGGGTGTATAAAGACTATCCTGAGGTTTACAGAAGAGCTTTGCCTGATACACTTGTGTGGAGAAGTCCGATGGGTTTCAACGATCCGTATGTTCAGTATTATTTCAGGCATCCTGCATATAATAACTATCCTGTTGTTGGTGTTAGCTGGGTAAAAGCAAATGATTTCTGCCTGTGGAGAACTGACAGGGTTAATGAGCAGTTACTAATATCTGAAGGTGAACTGAGCCCAGATCCAAACCAGCTTAATGAGAAGAACTTCAATACTGAAGCATATCTTGCAGGTTTGTATGAAGGTGTTACAAATCAGCTGCGTGAAAGCCTTAATCCGAATCAGACAGAACGCAGGACAAATTTTGAAGATGGTCTTCTTCTTCCTGCTTACAGACTTCCAACAGAAGCTGAATGGGAATTTGCAGCTTATGCTCTGAGAGGAAATACCTATGAGGAGAGAGTTTATGAAAGAAGAATATATCCATGGGATGGTCATAATGTAAGAAATGCTGACAATAAGTACCGGGGAGATATGATGGCTAACTTTGTTCGTGGCAGAGGCGACCTGATGGGTGTTGCCGGAAGTCTCAACGACAACGGAAGTATAACAGTGGGTGTTAAATCTTACTGGCCAAATGATTATGGTCTTTATTGTATGGCAGGTAACGTAAATGAATGGGTTCAGGATGTTTACCGTCCTCTGAGTGCAGAAGATGTCGATGGTTTTAATCCTTTCAGAGGTAATGTATATACCGATGTAAGAAGAGATGCTAACGGAGCTGTTGTAGGAAAGGACAGGCTTGGACGACTATATATTGATACAGTTAAAGATATCGATGTTGCAGACAGATATAATTATCAGAAAGGTGATTACAGAAATTACAACGATGGTGATCTAAGGTCAGCAATACCAAGTGCGGCAGACTGGAATACTGAAGATGGTAAAAAGGGATCATTAAGAATGTATGCTCAGGAAAGCTCTCAGACAAATCAGGATTTTGTTACACTTATAAATGATGAAGCTCGTGTTTATAAGGGTGGTTCATGGAAAGACAGGGCATACTGGCTTAATCCATCAACACGAAGATTCCTCGACCAGGAAAGTTGCCGTGATGATATTGGTTTCAGGTGTGCAATGATAAGGGTTGGAAGCCCGGAGGGCCTTTAAAAAAATATGTGATTGATAGTATAAGCCTCATTATGAAAGCATAATGAGGCATTTTTTTGAAAATATGAGAACTGAACAACTTTACAAGTTTTTTAAGCAATCTGCCGGAGTAGCTACAGATTCACGGTTAGTCAAAAAAGGCGAAATCTTTTTTGCACTTTGGGGTGAAAAGTATAACGGGAATAAATTTGCAGCAGAAGCCCTTAAAAAGGGTGCATCAAGAGCTGTTATCGATGACCCTGTATTTGAATCCTGCATGACTTTTCTTGTGGATGATTGCCTTTTAGAGCTTCAGGCACTTGCAACACATCATCGGGAAACGCTTAATATTCCGGTGATTGCAATAACCGGGACAAATGGTAAGACAACAACCAAAGAACTCCTTGCAGCAATACTTGAAAAGAAAAAGAAGGTGCATTTTACAAAGGGGAACCTAAATAACCATATAGGAGTCCCTCTGACTATTCTCTCGGCTCCTGAAGGGACTGAAATAATGATAATTGAAATGGGAGCAAACCATGAAGGCGAAATAAGGTCTCTATGCAATATAGCGAAACCCGACTATGGAATTATCACAAACATTGGTGCAGCCCATCTTGAGGGTTTTGGTTCAGTTGAAGGAGTGTTAAAAGCAAAAACTGAACTATATGAATATCTGCGCAAGGTTAATGGAATAGCAATCTATAATGATAAAAATCCACTACTTACTGAGAAGATATTTAAATTAATTAACAGGGCTGTCCCATATTCTGATCCTACAGGCATAGAGCTTCTGACTGAAGAGGTCAAGTCTGAGATGACCCTTAAAGTAAAAGCAACCTATCATCATCAAACATATACAATTAATACAAATCTCTTCGGGAGATATAACCTTGAAAATGTTAAAGCTGCTATTGCGGCAGGTCTGTTTTTTGAAATTGATATGAATGATATTGTTGATGCTATTCAGAATTATCAGCCTGCTAACAACAGATCACAGATCACAACCACAAATAATAGGAATACTCTGATTTGTGATTCATATAATGCAAATCCCACCAGTATGAAATCCGCTATTGATTCCTTCAGATTATTGAAGGCTGATAAAAAGATGTTAATACTTGGAGATATGCTTGAACTCGGTGAAAAGAGTGAAGAAGAGCATTTAAAAATTATAAATGACCTTCATTCCAAAAAAACCAAAGGTGTTATATTGGTAGGGAATATGTTTCAGAAGAACGCTGAAAAATTTGGGTTCAGATCATTCTCAGATACCAAAGAATTGGCTGATTATCTTGATAAAAACAAATATTCCGGATTTAGTATCCTCATTAAAGGATCGAGGGGAATAGGTCTGGAAAAGATTTATGATTTCCTGTAAATTCTTAATTAACTGTCACTTCAGTTCCTGAAAATTTTAGATTGATCAGGAGGATTTCAGATCTGCTTCCGGACCTGACCCGAGGTCCCCATAAGCCATATCCTGATGAGACAATAAAATGAGTATTTCCTTTCTTCAGATGCCCGTAACTTAGTTCAAAAATTTTTGAAGTAATAAAATTAAGAGGCCACATCTGTCCGTTATGGGTATGTCCTGATAGTTGCAGATCAACTCCATTTTTTACAGATTCATCAAGATGATATGGCTGATGATCAAGAAGAATAACAGGTTTTGAAGTATCGGCCTGTTTCATTAACTCATTCAGGGCCAGCCGTTCCTTTCCATAAAATCTGTAAGAATCCCTGTCAATTCTTCCTACGATCTGAATCCCTCCTTTTATTGTAACCATTTCATCTTTCAAAACGCGTATACCCTTGCTTTCAATATATGGAATTGTTTTACCACCACCACCAATATATTCATGATTCCCGGTTATAGCATACAGGCCACTGTTACACATGGGACAACTGAAATATTTAAGAAGATCACCACGGAGGACAGGTCCTATTTCTCCATCAACAATATCTCCCAATAAAAGTACCATATCCGGCTTAATCTCTTTGAGCATCCCTGATAATTTTATGATGCTTCTTTTTCTTATTGTACTTCCGAGATGGATATCTGATACGGCAGCTATCCTCATCGATTTAATTTCTCCAGCCGGCTTATTTATTGTAATGTCATATTCTTTTATTGTCGGTATCAGGGCATTGATAAAACCTCCGGCAATAAAAAGAAATGAAAGAGAAATAGTTAACAGGAATGACCACTTCCGGAATATTAATATATTATCAGGCTTTATTATTCCCGGGATCCTTAATATCAGTATTATAATGTCAGATATTATAAATAACAGGAATCCATATAACATAAATGCCAGCCAGAAACCTCCTATAATATTGAGAACATCGCTAATGACTGAAGAATGCCTTGACTCAAGGAATTTGGCTGCGATAAATATTGATGTTATAAGGAAAAAAGTAACAGCATAAACCAACCTGTTTTCTTTAAAAGCAGGTATCGAGTTGTAACCTTTAGAAAAAATGTAAATATTTACAAGTGAGTAAATAGTAAGTACGATAATAAAAAAAACAATCATATAGTATCTCTTCATAATTAAAAATCATGTTCCTCTGTTGAGGTCTTTATATGTTTTGTGACCCTTAGCATAAAACTCAAAAACAACACTCTTGTTCAAAATCAATGAAGGATAATTTATGATTTCAGTCTTTTTTGCAGTTTCTCTTTTAATCTTTAGTTCTGGTAAATTCTTATAATAGTCAATATGGGCTCTTACAATAGAAAGAATATTCCGGAAATTTCCCAGGAACAGGAATCTGACTGCTGCCAGTGCATCTAGAATCTTTCTGATGAAAAGAACGAAGTGTAATTTATTGTCAGGCAGGTTCTTGTACAGAAGGTACAGGCTGTTTCTGAAATTAAGGTATGTTTTAAAAGGTGATACATACGGAAGTGATCCTCCTCCCACATGATAAACCACCGATTCCGGGATATAACTTATACGGTAACCGGCTTTATTCAGTCGCCAGCACAGATCGATTTCCTCCATATGTGCAAAAAAACCTGAATCAAAACCTCCGCATTTATGCCAGGCTTCTGTCCTGATGATCATACAGGCCCCACTCGACCAGAAGATGTCAATTTGTGTATCATATTGCCCGTTATCTTCTTCTACATCCCCAAAAATTCTTCCGCGACAAAAGGTGTAACCATACTTATCAATAAAACTTCCGGCTGCACCAGCATACTCAAAATGATCTCTTTTATAACAAGACCTAATTTTAGGCTGGCACGAAGCAACTTCAGGATTGTTATCCATAAAACTGATCAATGGCTGAAGCCAACCCTCAGTAACTTCAACATCCGAATTCAGCAAAATGAAATACTCTGCATCAATCTGGTTTAATGCAAGATTATACCCCTCAGCAAAACCATAGTTTTCTTCAAGTCTGATAAGTTTTACACTCTTAAAATTTTCTTCCACCCATTCAGGAGAACCGTCAGTCGATCCATTGTCTGCAAGGCATACCGAAACACTTTCACTTAAAGAATAATGCAATACTGTGCCAAGGAATTCTTTCAAATGATCCAGTCCATTCCAGTTAAGTATTACTATAGCAGTCTTAATCATTTCCAATAGGCCTTTTGTGTTTCCATCGACGATGACTCCAGATCCAGTATTCGGGTGTTTTTCTTATAATTTCCTCAAGTCTTCTGATATGTGTATCGGTTACCTGGTATTCCGGAAGCCCGGTTGTATGTTCAAACAAGAGTTCAATATCAAGGTTGTAATAGCCTCTTTTAATCTTTTGAATATTGAAGAAGACAACAGCCATGTCATATTTGGAGGAGATTTTTTCCGTGCCAAGGTAAACTGGTGTATCCTGGTTTAAAAAAGTAGTCCAGTACTTTATTTCAGATCTAACAGGAGTCTGGTCTGAAAGAAACGCTGAGATTGTATTAATATTTGACTTTTTGTCATTAATGATTTCCCGTATTATCGCAGACATCGGGGTCAGAACCATACCATGCTTGGATCTGAGATGATTAAGGAACTTGTCGAAGTACTTATTCTGAAGCGGTTTATATATTGATACTGCCTTATATCTTGTACAGGTGGGGAATATGGCAAGCCATTCCCAGTTGTTATAATGTCCGAGAACAGCTATTATATCACGTTTCTCATCAAAAAGCCTTTCTAATAATTCAACGTTGCTTACTGTAAACCTTCTGCTAAGTTCTGACTTAGACATGTGACTGAGCTTGAACGTCTCAATAAACAGGTCTGCCATGTGTCTGTAGAATTTCTTCTCAATTATTTTAAGTTCTTCAGGTGTCTTCTCAGGAAATGAGTTAAGCAGATTGGAGGCAACTACCTTTCTGCGATAGGATGGAAAGTAGTATAATAAAAGATACAGAAAATCTGAAAAGATGTACAATACAGGTAGTGGAAGAAGTGTAAAGATCCAGTTTATGCAGTAAAAAATGTAGAAACCTATAGCTCCGATTGCTTTCATTACCAGTATTACTATTTTTTCATAAATTTACTTACAATTTCCAGAACTTCCGGATATACCAGGTTATTGGAAGCAATAATTTCATCACCGTTAAGATTTTGTTCATTACCTCCGAAATCGCTTATTCTTCCACCTGCTTCTCGTAATATGATAATTCCTGCAGCAATATCCCATGGATGAAGTCCGTATTCATAGAAGACCTCAAACCTGCCGCATGCGATGTAGGCAAGATCAGTTGCAGCAGAACCCAACCTTCTGATCCCGTGGGTGTGTTCAAAGAAATAGGTAAGACATGCCATATACTGGTCAACCCGGGAGAAATCATAGTAAGGAAATCCGGTAGCTATCAGACTGTCAGACAATTTTGATGCCTTTGAAACATTTATCTTTTTTCCATTAAGCCATGCACCACCGTTTTTCCAGGCAGAAAAAAGTTCATCAGCACATACCTCATAAACAACTCCTGCCACAACTTCTTCATGATCCATAAGGGCTATACTGACAGCATAGGGTGAAAGTCCGTGCAGGAAATTAGTTGTCCCGTCAAGCGGATCTATTACCCAGCAGTACTTTAATCCGGTTTTTTCAATAGTTGCCTCTTCTGTTTTAAATCCGGCTTCAGGGAGAATTTTGATTAACCTTTCAACTAGCATCCTTTCTGATCCTTTGTCCACGTAACTTACGAAATCATTCAATCCTTTGGTTTCTGTGCGGGAATTATCATATCCCTTTGACTCCTTCAAAATAAAGGCACCTGTTTCAAGAGCTGCTTTTTCAACTTCCTTGCAAATAAATTCAAGATCAATCATAATTCACTCGATTAATTCAACAGCCATTCTTCCTGTTGGGGATATATTTAACAATTTAACTTTTCTGACCTGGCCTGACAGCTTCGATTGCCACGGGTGTTCTACCTTTATGTAATTTGACGTAAAACCGGAAATAATTCCTTCAATCCTGTTTCTCTCGAACAATACTTTTGTAATTTGACCAGAATTCATTTTAATGAACTCCTGGCTTTTATATTCTGACAGGGATACAAGTTTTTTTCTTCTCTCCTCTGTTTCACCATGAGATACTTTTAAAGGTAAATTTACTGCAACAGTTCCTGGTCTTTCAGAATAACTGAAAACATGTAGGTATGATAAAGGCAGCTTCCTGAGAAAAGAATAGGTAATCTCAAAATCCCCAACTGTCTCACCCGGAAATCCGACAATAACATCCGCACCGATACCAGTATATGGTAATCTCTTAATTACTTTATTTATCTTTTCTTCAAAGTGACCTGTGGTATATCTTCTTCTCATAAGACCAAGTATCCTGTCACAACCACTCTGAAGAGGAATATGCAAATGAGGAAGGATTTTGTCATTCGTCGCAATTAATTCAATCAATTCATCGGTGAGAAGGTTCGGTTCAATGGAAGATATCCTGAATCTTTCAATCCCATTCACTCTGACCAGTTCTCTTAAAAGTGATGCAAAGGATTCTCCTGTAGATTTTCCAAAATCACCAATATTTACACCTGTTAAAACAATCTCTTTAACTCCCCTCCCGGAGATCTTTTCAGCTTCATCGATTATTGATCTGATTTCAGGATTTCTGCTGTTCCCGCGTGCAAGAGGAATAGTGCAATAGGAACATCCATAATCACATCCATCCTGTATTTTAAGAAAAGATCGTGTTCTGTCTCCGATTGAATAGGAGGGATTGAAATTATCGGAGTCTGAGAGATTGCATGAGTGTACTTCAACTTCTGATCTCTTATTATAATCTGACAGATATTTTGTTATCTCAAATTTTTCATTCGATCCAAGTATCAGGTCTACTCCGGGAATTAAAGCAATCTCCTGAGGTTTCAGCTGAGCATAACAACCAACAACTACTATGTAAGCATCTGGCGACAGATTAATAAACTTCTTTATTGCCTGCCTGCATTTTTTATCTGCAGCATCAGTAACCGAGCAGGTATTAATTATATAGATATCAGCCTTCAAGTTTGCAGGAACTCTCTCAAAATGATCCTCCGGAAACGACCTGGAAATTGAGGAGGTCTCTGCAAAATTAAGTTTACATCCTAATGTATGGAATGCTACCTTTTTCTTTGTTATATCCATATTATTTTTGCCACATGGCCCCAAGGAACTAAGCAGCAGGATGATGTTAATCAGAAGTAAGCTACCTTACTTATTTTTTTAATTTCGTAATAAATACATTCTTAAATTCTATATCCTTTCCTTCGCTCTGAAGACAAATATAACCCTCTGTTGCTGTCAGATTGGTGCCTTTGTTCTGCAAAACTCCGTTAACAGATACTTCAATTGTGTTGCCCCTGCAGATAACCTCCATTGTATTCCACTCTCCTGTTGGCTTTTCATTTGAAGGTACCATTTTCTTAACCACCTTACTTGTTTTATTTGTCCGCTCATCCATGTCGATTGCATTACAGATAAAATCACCTGCATTTCCGTTGAATAACTGTGCTTCTATACATTTGGGCCAGATAGTATCTGGTAGATGTGTGTGTATAAAAACGCCACTGTTTGTTGCTTCCAGTGGCCAGCGCCATTCAAGATGGAGTTTGTAATCTGAATAAGTTTTTTTTGTACGCATATAGCCAAACGGACTACCTGTGATATGAATTACCCCGTTTTGTACAGTAAATGTGGTTGCCGGATCAGCTGAGGCATCCTTGAGGTGAAATGCCCAGTTTTTAAGATTTTTACCGTTAAAAAGCTGGATGGTTTTTTCCTGACTCTTAGCATCCTTTGTTTGAGCATAACTTACAACTGTTGCAGCTAATATAGAAATTATCAGCGTTGTAGCGAGAATGACTGTTTTTGTTTTCATAATTTTGGTATAAATTTGGTCAAAAATAGATAATAAACAGGTAACGATTATGATATTAAAGAAGTTTGCTTGCCAGTTCTGCAAGGAAACTCCTCTCACCCTTTACAAGGTTCACATGAGCAAAGATATCCTGGTCTTTCATTTTATCCGACAAGTAACTTAAACCATTGGATGCAGTATCAAGATATGGCGAGTCGATCTGTTCTATATCACCTGTAAAGATCATCTTGGTACCTTCACCTGCCCTGGTAATTATAGTCTTTATTTCATGCGGAGTGAGGTTTTGAGCTTCATCAACTATAAAGAAAATGCTTGAAAGACTTCTGCCCCGGATATATGCAAGAGGAGTTATAACAAGTTTTTCTTCCTTCATCATATCATTTATTCTCAGAAACTCAGGACTCTGGTGGCTGAACTTATGTTTTATAACTGTCAGGTTGTCGTACAATGGCTGCATGTAGGGATCCATCTTTTCTTTAACATCACCAGGCAGAAAACCAAGATCGCGGTTTGCCAGCGGAACTATTGGCCTTGCAAGAAAAATCTGTTTGTACCTTTTATGTTGCTGGAGGGCAGCAGCAAGAGCAAGAAGTGTTTTTCCCGTACCAGCCTTTCCTGTTAACGATACGAGTTGAACATCCGGATTGGAAAGAGCCTCAATGGCAAATGTCTGCTCGGCATTCCTGGGATCTATTCCGTAAGTTGTTTGCTTTATAACCCTGGTAAGCATTTTATTTACAGGATTATAGTGAGCAAGGGCACTAGATCCGTTGTTCTTAAGTATAAAGAACTGGTGTCCTTTCAGGTTCGCTTCCAGGTTGAATTCCGCGGCATTCACACCATCAGGCACTTCATAAAGCTTACTTATCAGTTCAGGATTAACACCTTCGAGAATCCTGATCCCTTTGTATAAATCATCAATATTTGCAACCTTGTCGTTTTCGTAGTCCTGAGCAGTAATGCCAAGAGATTTGGCTTTCATACGAAGGTTTATATCCTTCGTAATGAGTACAACTGTTTTATCCTTATTTGTCGTAAATACATAGTCAGCAATTGCAAGGATCCGGTGATCTGCAGTTCTCTCAGGAAATGACTGGCTTACTTTCTCAGAAAAATCTTTCCCGGTTTCAATATGCAGATTACCAAGGTTTTCTCCCAGCGGAATATTTGCCGTGAGCAATAAATCTCCCGAGAGTTTGTCTAGTTCCCTGGTAAACTCGCGGGCATGAAAATTGATCAGATCATTTCCTCTCTTGAGCTTATCAAGTTCCTCTAAAACAACTATTGGAATAATAATATCATTTTCTTCAAAATTGTATATGCACTTATAATCATGAAGCAAAACGTTGGTGTCAATTATAAAAAGTTTTTTATTGCGTTTTCTTATCATTGGTAAAATATTTATAATCAAACAATTATATGTTATGTATGCCAGTTAATCAGACTTTCAAAAATAACCAAAAATCTTATATTAATTGTTATGATAACTTAAAGTATGTTATTTTGTAATAAAAAGCTTAAAGGAATTATTATGGATCTTTATAAAGGATTAATTACCAGACGCAGTATCAGAAAGTATACAGGAGAAATAATTGATGAAGGGAGAATCAGAACTATAATTAAGGCAGGTATGTATGCCCCGTCAGCAAGGAATAAGCAGCCCTGGCACTTTTTAATTATTGATGACAGGGAGATATTGCAAAAAATAATGGAGGTACACCCGCATTCAGCAATGCTTGCTGAAGCAAGTCATGCCATTGTGGTATGCGGAGATGAAAAGCTAGAGAATGGACCCGGTTATTACAAACTTGATTGTTCCGCAGCTACCCAGAATATACTTCTGGCTGCTCATTCAATGGATTTGGGAGCAGTATGGCTGGGAGTTGAGCCCAGGGAAGATAGAATTAAAGCTATAAGTAAAATATTGGAACTGCCGGAGAATGTACTTCCGGTTTCTCTAATTTCCATCGGAGTGCCGGTGACAATTCCGGAGAGTATCCCTGACAGATTTGATGAAAAGAAAATCAGGAAAAATAAGTGGTAATACAACATGTTTAAACCTTATTTGAATGTACTAAATGTTTTGTGACTTCCGGCTTCAATTCATTCAAGCTGATTACGATGTTTAATTACGGAATGAGGATTTAGCTATTTTAAATAAGACCAATTCAAAAAATGACATATAAAGAAACTCTTGATTTTCTGTACAGTAAGCTTCCGGCTTATCACAGGATCGGAAAGGCAGCCTATAAAAATGATCTGAATAATACTACTGCACTTGATGAATACTTTAAGCACCCCCACTTAAAATACAAGACTATCCATGTTGCAGGGACCAACGGAAAAGGATCTGTATCACATATGATAGCATCGGTATTACAGGAGGCAGGATATAAGACCGGTCTGTATACATCACCCCACCTGAAAGACTTCAGGGAGAGGATAAGAGTGAATGGTGAAATGATAAGTAAAAAAGCAGTTGTCAGTTTTGTAAAACTTAATGAAGATATAATTGTAAAATTGTCACCATCTTTTTTTGAGCTTACAGTTGCAATGGCGTTTGAATATTTTGCGAAATGTAAGGTCGATATTGCTGTTATTGAAGTCGGACTGGGGGGAAGACTTGACTCAACCAATATTATTAGTCCTGTTTTATCTGTAATTACAAATATTGGACATGACCATATGGACCTGCTGGGAGACACTCTGAAAAAGGTAGCCCTTGAGAAGGCAGGTATTATAAAGAAAAATGTAGCTGTTGTAATAAGCGAATCACATGGCATGACTAAAGATGTATTTGTTGCCAGGGCTAAAGATTTAACAGCTCCAATCTCCTTTGCTGATGAGAGATTTATCTGTAAACTTGAGGATTATAACAATAATGGCTTTAGAAGATATTTTATAACTGACCTCGATAAAGGGAAAAAATTTAAAGGTGAAACCATTCTGGGAGGCGATTACCAGTCAAAAAACTTGCAGGCTGTTTTTGCTGTCCGCGATGCACTTTTATCCAACCTCGTAATTTCAGATAAGAATCTTAAAGACGGGATCAAAAATGTAGTTGTAAATACTTCTTTTCTGGGCCGATGGCAGGTTTTGGCAAAGAAACCATTAACTATATGTGATACAGGCCATAACAAAGAAGGACTGGAGTATGTGCTTGCACAAATAGGCAGAATTCCGCGGACTGGATTACATATTATTTTGGGTTTTGTGAGTGATAAGGATATCGGTTCTTTGCTTCCCCTATTTCCGAAAGATGCAGTTTATTATTTCACAAAAGCATCAGTTCCACGAGCTCTTAATGAATTGGTCCTAAGGTCAGAAGCAGCAAAATTTGATCTCAAAGGTGAGAGCTATCCTGATGTCAAAACAGCCCTTAAATATGCCGGAAGTAATGCTGCCAAGACTGATCTGATCTTCATCGGAGGCAGCACTTTCATCGTTGGGGATGTGATCTGAGAAGATTTTAAAAGACTCAAATTATCCAACAGCAACACCTCAGGAGTCTATTTTAATTACTAGATTTGTTTATATAATTATATCTTATACATGAAAAAGGTATTCCTGTTTTTTCTATTTCTGCTTTCCATTTTGTCATTGAACGGTCAGAATACTAAAAGAATCACAATCCTTCATACAAATGATCTTCATTCACGGTTAACCGGTTATTCACCCGAATCAGCATATTCTCCTCTTACTCTGAATGATGATCTGACTAAAGGCGGATTTGCCAGAATATCCACTATCATAAAAACAGAAAAAGAGAAATACGCTGAAGCTGTTCTTGTGGTTGATGGAGGAGATTTTTTAATGGGAACCCTTTTTCACGGACTGGAATCAAAAACAGGTTTTCAGCTTCGTTTGATGAAATCTATGGGGTATGATGTGGTGGGTATAGGAAATCATGAATTCGATTTCGGACCTGATAAACTGGCTGCAATTATTTCACAAACATCAGGGAATGGAGAAATACCAGACCTGCTTCTTAGTAATGCAGTTTTTAGTGAAAAAGAAGGTGAGGACGATTCATTGGAAAAGTGTTTTATTGATGGTACTGTTGAACGAAAGGTTATTCTGAGCAGGGCCGGTATAAAAATAGGTGTCTTCTCTCTCCTGGGTGAGGAAGCGGAGGATAATGCTGCTTATGCACCTCCTGTAACTTTTTCAAAACCCATTAAGACTGCCAGGAAAATAGTTAAAGAGCTTCTCGAGGAGAAGTGTGAGATCATTATCTGTCTTTCCCATTCAGGTCTTGAAGCTGATGGCAAAGGCGGGTGGAAAGGTGAAGATGTTAAACTTGCTGAAAATGTAAAAGGCATTGATATTATAATAAGTGCTCATTCTCATTCCCTTATGGGTAAACCTTTAATAGTAAACAATATTCCAATCGTTCAGACCGGGGAGTATGGTCAGAATGTAGGAAAAATGTCAGTAGAGATTGTAAATGGGACTATCAGTATTGATGAATATACGTTAATACCGGTTGATGATAAGATCCCGGGTGACCCCCCGGTTCATCAGCTTATTGAGGAGCAGAAAAGGATTGTTGCTTCAGAGATCCTGGAACCTTTAGGTATGAATTATAATTCACCAGTCGCTGAAACAAAATTTCTTCTTGAATGTGATGAAAACGGCGACTTCAGGGAGAGTAATCTGGGTCCTATGGTTGCAGATGCTATCCACAGTTATGTTAATAAGTATAATAGGTTGGGGACTGACATCAGCATGGTTGCAGTAGGTGTTATCAGGGATGACATTGTTCCCGGATTTCAGACAGCACCTGATATTTTCCGGGTGATGTCAATGGGTACAGGGAAAGACAACATACCCGGATACCCTCTGGCAAGATTGTATGTAACAGGTAAGGAATTGAAAAGCATACTTGAGATCTTGCAGGTGGCTTATAAATCAGCACCGGAAAACTTCTGTTATTATTCCGGATTAAAAGTTGATTATGATCCAGGTAAGGGAATGCTCAGAAAAATACAGAAGATTGAGATTTTCAACAAGGATGGTACGACTTCTCCGGTAGATATCTCAAAAAAGAACAAAAAACTTTACTCAATAACTGCCAATTCATATATGCTTGAATTTTTCGGGATTATAAAAAAGATGAGTTTCGGGCTTATAAATGTTGTGCCGAAGGATTATAACGGAAAGAGGGTTGAAAATATGAAAAATGCAGTGATTGATATGGCTGAGGACAAAGATGGAGTCCAGGAGGGAAAAGAGTGGTTAGCTCTTATATCATTTCTAAGTACAATGAAAGATACTGACGGAAACCAGATCCCTGATATTGATAAAAAGTATTCAGGTTCTGTGAAGAGTTTTTTCGAAGTTAAAAAGTAGCTTGTCTACCTGTTATTTCCCCATGTGCTGAAAGGATTATCAACAGACAACCTGTTTTTTCTGCCGGTTATGTTCAACCCTATCTCATACATAATTTTTGTTGCCATTTCCATCTTGTCGAAATCCAGTTTTTCAATTACATCACGGGAGGTATGATAATCCGCATGCAGACCCGTTGAAAAGAAGAGCACCGGGATATCTTTCCTTACAAAGTTATAATGATCACTACGGGCAAATAACTGTAATGAATGATCTTTACCGCTTAAGCTATAATCAAAATCCATAGGGTACTTTCTGTCAATCTCATCAGCGATGGACAAAAGCTCTTTACTCTGATTGTCGGTAATTACAAAAATGCTTTTTGGACCACTCATCGGTGTTGCTTCAGTAGAATCAGCAAATTCTTTAACTCTTCCAATCATATCCATGTTTATGTTGGCAATTGTATTTTCGATAGGGAACAGGGGATTGTTAACATATATTTTAGAACCATACAATCCTATCTCTTCGCCTGATACCCACAGGAATAAAAGTGACCTTAGCGGTTTCTTTTCAGATGAATTAAATGCTTTAGCAAGCGAAAGAAGTGCTGCACAGCCTGATGCATTGTCATCAGCACCTGTGTTTACCTTGTTACCGGAAGTTCCGATATGATCATAATGGGCAGAGTAAACAATAATCTCCTTTTTAAGGAGAGAATCACTTCCCTCAATATATCCGGCAATATTGTTAAGTACCCTCTCTTCAGCTAATGAGGCTACGTTGATTTTTATGCGCTTGCCTTTAATTAAAAAGGATGATGGTTTAAGTGTTTTATCTATCTTTCCCTGTAGTTTTTCAAGCGAATATCCTGAATCTTTAAGCAGAGCATCAGCTACTTCCCTGTGAACGAATATTATTTTAGGCATCCCGGGGAATTCAAAAACACTGCTCTTTTCTCCTTTAAGATTTATACTGGCATTAACTTCATCAGCATAATCAGGATATTGTTCTTCAAATGACGAAAATCCTGATTTTGGATCCATTACAACCAGTACAGCCCTGGCACGGGTGAAAAGCAAGGAAGATAATTTGAATTGAAGACTGATAAAAGAAGACCACTGAGTTCCATCAAAGAGATAGGTTTGCCCATCTTCAGAAGTCGGAGCTCTGGTCATCACTAATAGAATTTTATCCTGTGTATTGACATTCGCGAAATCATTATACTTATATATTTCTGATTTAATGCCATAGCCTGCGAAAACTACATCTCCCTCAAGAATATAATCATCGGGTCCGGGAGGAACTAATTGAAAAATAGAACTTTTTATTGTCATAGTGTCCTTTTTGCCGGAGATGACCTGGACCCTGGTATTTTTGGTATCAATTGTTCTTTTAATTACACTATAAGGCTGATAATAAGTTCCCCCGTTAGCCGGCAACAGACCGAGCAATTTTGCCTGGGTTGCAATATATTTCCCGGCAATCTCAAGTCCCTCTTCTCCATTTTTTCTGCCCTTAAGGAGTGGAGATGCAAGAAATGAAACATGGCTTTTAAGGTCAGATGCGGATATTTTATCTATTGGATTACTTAAATCCTGAGAAATAGACGGTTGGATTAACAGTAAGAGTAATGTGATTATAATCAGGAATATATGTCTTTTATTCATAAACAGTTAATTATATCAGGTGCATAGCATTGCATTAATTCAAAGGTACAAAAGATATAAGAAATATATTTCATAAATTTGCAGCCTAAAAATCAAATAATTTGGAAACAAATATTATTTTCTGGATCGGATTTCATCTGTTTATTTTCACAATGCTCGCCCTCGACCTTGGCGTATTTCATAAAAAAGCTCATACAATACCAGTCAGGGAAGCTGTTATCTGGACAATAGTCTGGATTTCCCTGGCTTTGATTTTTAATCTTCTTATATTCTTTAAGTTTGGCAGTGTTAAAGCACTTGAGTTCCTTACCGGCTATGTTGTTGAATATTCACTTAGCATTGACAATATCTTTGTAATAATACTGATCTTCACATCTTTTGGTGTTAAGAGTGAATATCAGCACAAAGTTCTTTTCTGGGGTATTATGGGTGCTCTGATAATGAGGGGGATCTTTATTTTTGCAGGGGTTGCACTTATAACCAGGTTTCACTGGATTGTTATTGTTTTCGGTGGTTTTCTCGTCTTTACCGGGATAAAGATGTTATTCACCAAGGAGGCTGAAATAGAACCTGAGAAAAATTCTATTGTCAGGTTCTTCAGGGCATATTTCCCTGTTTCACAGTCTTATCATGGGCAGAAACTTTTTATCAAAGAAAATGGTAAATTGCTGGCTACCCCCTTATTCATTGTTCTCCTGATAATTGAATCTTCTGATCTTATTTTTGCAGTAGACAGCATACCGGCTATACTTGCAATCAGTCAGGATAGATTAATTGTTTATACATCCAATATTTTTGCGATACTGGGGCTGCGTTCACTCTATTTTGCAATATCGGGTGTAATGGGTTTCTTCCGGTACCTCAAAACAGGATTGGCATTTGTGCTGACCTTTGTGGGAGTTAAAATGCTTCTGGCATATATCCATTTTGAAATACCAATACTCCTGTCCCTTCTTGTTATTATTTCTATTCTGGTAATCTCAATCCTTGCGTCAGTTTTCATAAAAGCCAAGTCACTTGAAATTAGGTAACTCCGTTTATTATTACTGAGGACTTAGGGTATTTTTTCTTATAATATTACTGATCATTTTATATTTCTTTTACAGGTGATATTTAATTCAACCAACATAAATATTATTTCTATTTGTTTGTATGGATTTCATATGGGTTTCATCATAATGTATTATTTTTGATTTCGCAATATAATTGGTTTCTTTCTGTCAGATTGTAGATGTAATAGATTCATTGATGAATTTAAATCAACAAAAACCTCCTGGACCCTGGCCACTGATAATCCTCTTCATTATCATTTCAATAAGTGTGCTTATTGTAGGCGGGTTTTACTACAATTTTACCAGGAAATCATCTCTTGCTGAAAAACAGGAAGAACTGGCTACCATAACATATCTGAAAATAAGGCAGGTAACACAATGGCGCCTTGAAAGATTAAGTGATGGTCAGTTCTTCAGAGATAATTTCCTGATGGTCAGAAAAATCTCTGAATACATAAAGAATCCTGAAAAATATGTAAATCAGTCTGATATTCTTCAGTTCATGGAATCTCTTACAAGTAATTTTGATTATACTACTGCTCTCATTCTGGATCAAAAGGGTAAATTAGTAATGGCATATCCTGATCAGGATACATCAGTGTCAGTAAACGTAAAATTAAAATTGCCTGAGATCATTCAGCAAAGAAAGGTGCTGTTATCGGATTTATACAGAACTGGTAAAGATGGTCTGGTATGTCTTGATCTTTTAATTCCGTTAATCAATCATTCTTTTAATGATTCTCTTGTAATAGGAATTCTGGCCCTGCGGATTGATCCGGATAAAGTTCTTTATCCATTGATACAATCATGGCCAACTTCGAGTAAAAGTGCTGAAACCCTTTTATTGCGAAGGGAAGGCGGTGAGATAATCTATCTTAATGAACTCCGGCACCTGAAAAATACAGAGCTTATCCTGCGTAAACCTGTTTCAACAAAAAATCTCCCTGCTGCCATGGCAGTTCTTGGAATGAAAGGTTCAGTTAATGGGTTTGATTACCGGGGTGTTCCTGTAATTGCAGCAATGAGTAAAATACCCGGGACTGACTGGTTTATGGTTGCGAAGATCGATAGGGATGAGATCACATCTGAGCTGAATAAACAGATGAGGATGATCGTAGCTGTAATTCTGCTTTTTATTCTTGCAATCGGCCTTTTTCTTGGGTTTATCTGGAGAAATCAGCGGGCAAGGTTCTTCCGGGAAAAGTATGAATTGGAACTTGCACGTCTTACCTTAATTAAGCATTTCGAATATATTTTAAAGTTTGCCAATGATATTATTCTTTTAATAGACGACCAACTCAGAATTGTTGAGGCAAATGACAAAGCACTGGAATCTTATCAATATTCCCGCGAAGAATTTATTGGATTAAGTCTGCTACGGATAAGGGCACCTGAAACCATTTCTCAGATTCAGCAACAGTTGAATGATGTCAGAACGAATGAATCTGCAACTTTCGAAACAATACATATGCGGAAAGATCGTTCAACATTTCCTGTTGAAGTAAGTTCAAGAGGAG
Organism: uncultured Bacteroidales bacterium; assembly: GCA_963732435.1. GTDB lineage: Bacteria > Bacteroidota > Bacteroidia > Bacteroidales > VadinHA17 > LD21. The sequence continues at coordinate 66,349 of CAVSZL010000002.1, forward strand.
TTATTATTGAAGGAGCTTTTTACTACCAGACTATTGCAAGGGATATTACCGATAGAAAACGTGCACAAGATACTCTCAGAGAAAGCGAGGATAAGTTCAGAAAGATATTTGAAGAGAGTCCGTTCAGTATGGCTATGACAGGAAAGGATCTAGTGATTGTAAGTGCTAACTCATCCTTCTGTAAAATGATAGGGTATGAAGAAAATGAGCTTAAATCATTTACATTCAGAGATTTGACACATCCTGATTTTATTAAGGATAGCGAAGTCTCTCTTCTCAGACTTATCTCAAGGGAGATCCCGAGTTACCATATTGAAAAGAAGTATATTTGTAAGGATAAAAGAGAAATATGGGGATCAACCACTGTGAGTACCATAACGAATCTCCGTGGAGAGATCCAGCATTTTCTGGTGATGATTGAGGATATAACTGATAGAAAAAGAGTTGCTGAAGAATTATTGATTGCCAAGGAAAAGGCAGAGGAGAGTGACAGGCTGAAAACATCGTTTCTTCACAATGTGTCACATGAGATCAGAACTCCAATGAATGCTATTATAGGCTTTGCTTCCCTTCTCAGTGAATCGGATGTCTCCGAAGATGAGCGTAATCAGTATTGTGATATTATATCTCAGAGCAGTAACCAGCTGCTTTCAATAATTAACGATATTGTTGATATTGCAAATGTGGAAAGCGGTCAGGTGAAAGTAAATCTGAAGGTTTTTAACCTTAACCTGACTTTGAGAAATCTTATTGAGCAATACCAGTACATCAGAACTAAAGACAATAATATTCCCATTCAGATTAAAACAGGTTTGTCAGATGATGACTCACAAATCAGAACTGATGATGTAAAACTGATTCAGATAATTTCAAATCTTGTGAACAATGCACTTAAATTTACAAGAAGTGGAGAAATTGTAGTTAGCTATATTCTGAATAACAGATTTCTCGAGTTTTCTGTCAGGGACACCGGAATTGGAATACCTTCAATCCATATTGAGAAGATATTTAAAAGATTTTACCAGGTTGAAGGAGCCGTTTCCCGGCAATATGGAGGAACCGGACTGGGTCTGTCGATATGTAAAGCTTACGTTGAACTTCTTGGGGGGGAGATCAGCGTAAAGTCAGAACAGGGAAAAGGGTCTCTGTTCACATTTACAATACCGTATTTACCTTCATAACAGACATTACAAAATGGAATCAATTAAAAGTATTATTGGTATTACTGCAATATCATTAGCATTTAATCAACAGGCGGTTGCACAGAAACCAAATGTAATATTCATCCTTGCTGATGACCTGGGCTGGGCTGACCTACCTGCCTATGGCCACAATTCTGTTCTGGCCCATGGTGGATGGATAGTACGGGGTGAACTGAAAATGCCGAATATAGAAAGGATGGCTGAGGAGGGTACGATATTTACCCAATATTATGTTAACTCCGGAGTGTCATCACCAAGCAGAACCGGAATAATGACAGGTCAGTTTCCCGGCAGGCTTGCCATTCATGATTATTTAGCTACCCCTGAACTTAACAGGGAGCGTGGAATGCCTGATTTCCTTGAGACTTCTGTTCCTACGATTACAAAACTTCTTAAATCAGAAGGTTACAATACGGCTCACTTTGGCAAGTGGCATCTTGGAAGCGGAAGCCAGTCTCCGGTACCTCAGGAATATGGTATTGATGAATATAAAACATGTCTCGACGGACCCATGAAACGTGTTGGTTCGACTGAGATGATTGCCGATGAAACTATAAAGTATATTGAGAACAAAAAAGATACCCCATTTTATATTAATGTGTGGTTATACGATCCTCATTCTCCTCTTCATCCGACAGATGCTATGATGGAACCTTATAAGAATTTGTCTCCGGGTTGGGGTGAGAACAGAGGTGCCCTCGAAGTATGGTATGGAGTGCTGACAGATATTGACCGGCACATTGGACGGATTCTGAATAAGCTTGATGAACTGGGACTCAGTAAAAACACTATTGTAATATTTACCAGCGACAATGGGCCGGAATCTGGTCTTATACCTTTTATTTCGCATTATGGGGGTGCCTCCAGTACTGATACCGGTCCTTTCAGGGGAATTAAACGGAGCCTTTATGAAGGAGGCATTCGTGAGCCTTTTATTGTCAGGTGGCCTGGTAATACTCCTGCCGGGAAAGTCAATAATGCCTCTGTTCTCAGTGGAGTTGATATTCTGCCGACAATATGCTGTATCACAGGCACTAAACTTCCCGGGGACATTATTATGGATGGCGAAAATATGTCTCAGGCATTGAATGGGAAACAAGTGAAGAGAACTAAACCCTTAATGTGGGAAAACAGATTTCCTGTATACGGACATGTAATTCATCAGAGTCCGATTCTGGCAATAAGAACTGAGAAATGGAAACTGCTTATGAATCCCGATCTTTCCAGAATTGAGCTTTATGATATACCAAATGACCCTACCGAACTGAATAATCTGGCTGATCATAATCCAAAGATTGTAAAAAAATTATCAGGTCAGTTACTGGGATGGCAGGCAACGCTTCCTAAAGGCCCGATCGATAAGAATGCAGGGTCAAATGGTTACCCATGGCCACAGGACCGTTAAAACTTCAGGTTTGACATATTTATCCTGATTTCTTTTTGATAATTCGGTATAGCCAATCAAAATTTTCAAATATTCATTATTTCCCTGTTTAATTCATTTCGAACATTTTGTTTTCTGAAGTGTTTCGTTTACTGACAACCGGTTATAGCATCATAGGGAATAAGCAGAAAATGAAAAAATCAGTGATTTTAATTGTTATTATTTTAATGTTTTGTATTCATTATTCATTTGGTCAGATGACTCTGAAGAGCTTGCTTGACCTGGCAGAATTAAATTATCCGGGTATTGCGGCAAAACAGTCAAAAGCTGTTTCATTTAATGAGAGAGTTAGGCTTGAAAAGAATACGGCTATACCTTCACTGGACGCCTCATATCAGCTAAATTATGCTACTTACAACAATATAACCGGAATGAGCTATCCGGGAAATCTGCTTCCTATCAGCGGTCCTCCATCCACTGATAATTTTTATGATCCTGTTCCTGGAACAGCCGCAGCATTAATTTTTAAATGGTCACCTTTAACCTTTGGGCAACGTTCCTCCTCAGTTGATTATTTTCAGAAAATGTATGAGAAGCAGTTATCTGAAGTTGATGATGAGGTACTGAAAGTAAAATACAGAGTAGCATTCCTGTACTTTGACATTGCTTCATTAAATGAACTTACACTTGTATATAAAAAGAATATTGAAAGAGGTGAATCTAACCTGAAACAAATAAGTACACTGGTTATTTCAGGAATACGACCATCGGTTGATAGTCTTCAATTCAAGGGAGAAGTTTCGAAAGCCCGGTCAGAACTCTACAAGATCGAGAATATTCTGGAGACCCGTAAACTTGAACTTCAGGAACTTATTGCTTCGGAAAACAGAATTGAAATAAAGGGAAGTGATTCGCTCTTTACCAATTTACCCAGATTGCTACTCGATAATACTGAGGAAGGTAACCCTTTACTTACAATGGCTCAGCTCGATGTCGAAGCCAACAAATCTTTGCTTAAGCAACTAAGTCGTTCATGGGCACCCCGGATTGATATCTGGGGAACTACCTATGCCCGTGGTTCTGGTATTAGTTACGATGGAACCATAAACAAAGAAGATGGATGGTCATTCAGCCGGTATAATTACGGGCTTGGCATTCAGATAGTTATGCCTATCATAGAAATATCAAATGTCAGGGTGAAAAGCCGCCAGCAGGAGGCAATTTTAAGATCGTCAGAAAGTTCACTTGAACTGATAAGCAAATCATTATCCCGGCAGGAAAATGTCGCTATGAATGAACTTGCAACTTCAATTAAAATAGCAAATGAAGCCCCGGTTGAATATGAGTATAATGAATTGGCTTATAAAGCTATGCAAGCAAGGTACAATTCAGGTCTTATTGATTTTTCGGAGCTGATTAAAGCACAGTATGATCTTTTGAATGCAGAAGCCAACCTGAAAATTGCTTTCATCAATTCATGGAAATCGCTCTTAATGCTTTCAGTTTTAAGAGGTGATATGAATTTTATTTTAAACCAAATCAAGGAATAGAATGAAGTTAATTGAAGGAGCTTTAAGGAAGCCAATAAGTGTAATGGTTGTAGTATTAGCTATTATTTTCTTTTCCGTTTTGGCTATTAAAAGGATGAAACTTGATATATTTCCTACATTCGGTTTACCAACTATTTATGTTGCTCAGCCTTACGGCGGTCTTTCACCTGAGCAGATGGAATCTTTTGTAACTAACTACTATGAGTATCATTTTTTATATGTAACAGGAGTAAAAGCTGTTGAATCGAAGTCGGTACAGGGAAGTTCACTTATCAAGATAATTTTCCATGAGGGGACTGATATGAGCCAGGCATCTGCTGAAATCGTTGGCTATGTGAACCGGTCCCGGGCATTTATGCCTCCCGGAACAGTTCCTCCCTTTATTACCCGTTTTGATGCCGGTAGTGTGCCTGTCGGACAGCTTGTATTTTCATCAGAGACACGAACTCTCGGTGAGATTTCAGACCTTGCCCTGTTTAAGGTCAGGCCTATGTTCTCTACACTTCCGGGTGTTTCTGCACCGCCTCCATTCGGAGGAAGCGCAAAAACAGTTATTATAAAAATTAATCCTGAAAAGATAAAAAGCTATAATTATACTCCTGATGATATAGTAAAGGCAATCGCTGAGTATAATGTAATTTCTCCCGCAGGCAACATAAGAATAGGGGATAAAATGCTCATTACACCACAGAATACTGTTGTTGAGGATGTTAATGAGTTTGGAGACATACCATTGAAGATGGGGAAAGGAGCTACTGTATATCTCAGGGATATTGCTAATGTTGAAATAGGTTCGGACATTACAACAAGTTATGCTCTGGTAAATGGTGCGCGATCAGTTTATATTCCTGTAACCAAGCGTGCTGATGCCTCAACCTGGGAAGTTGTAAAAAATGTCAAAAAGGCATTGCCGGATATGCAGGCTGCTGTTCCTTCCGATATTAAGGTTTCATATGAATTTGATCAATCCGGTTATGTCATTCGTTCATTATGGAATTTGCTGTTTGAGGGTGGTCTTGGAGCAATACTCACAGGTCTCATGGTTATGCTTTTCCTTGGTGACCGGAGGGGTGCACTGATAGTCATTATTACTATCCCGATCGCTCTTTTATCTGCTGTTATCCTTCTTGATATCACAGGTCAGACAATCAACATCATGACCCTCGGTGGTCTGGCACTGGCAGTTGGCATTCTGGTTGATGAAGCTACTGTAACAATCGAAAACATACATCGTCATCTTGAAAGAGGTAAAAAGAAGGCTAAAGCTATTCTCGACGGTTGCAGAGAGATTGTAACACCTAAACTGCTTATACTTCTCAGCATTCTTTCTGTATTTGTCCCTTCACTTTTTATGTCCGGAGTTCCCAGGGGTATGTTTTTACCCATGTCCCTTGCCGTAGGATTTGCAATGATTGCATCATTTCTTTTATCCATGACATTTGTCCCTGTTATGGCTGTCTGGATTATGAAAAACATACCAGTTGAAGAGAAGAAAGAATCAGTATTCTTAAGATTTAAATCAAAATATCTTGTATATCTGAACAAGACAGCACCAAAAAGCGGATTTGCTCTTCCATTTTATTTTCTTGTGGTAGGTATCCTGTTTTTTGCAGGTTTCTATTCTATCGGACTTGATATTTTCCCTAAGGTTGATGCAGGGCAAACACAGGTAAGGCTCCGTTTGGAGACGGGAACACGTCTTGAACGGACAGAGGAGGCTACTTTAGAGCTTCTTGAAGTTGCTGAACAAATAGTTGGTGAAGGGAATATTGAGATAAGTTCTGCTTTTGTGGGAACTCAGCCATCAAGTTTCCCTGTTAACCTTATCCATCTCTGGACAAGTGGCCCGCATGAAGCCGTTATCAGGATTAATCTTTCAAGGGAATCAGGTTATCAAATTGAAGAATTTAAGGAAGAATTGAGAAAACGCTTCAGGGAAAGGAATGCTGATGCCATGATTTCATTTGAACCCGGTGACCTGGTTGATCAGATTCTTAACCTGGGTTCAACAAATCCTATCGAACTTGCAGTACTTGGAAAAGATCTGGTTGCTTCAGATAAGATTGCCAGGCAATTGCAAAAGAAACTTGAGGAGAAAAAAATATTCAGGGATGTCCAGATTACCACACCTCTTGATTACCCGGGTTTGAGGATTGATTTAGACCGGATAAAGGCTGGTCAGTTTGGACTTACAGTCAATGACATATCCAGATCAATAGTTACCGCTTTGTCATCGAGCAGGTTTACCCAACCAAATTACTGGCGTGATCCTGTCTCTGGTGTGGCATATCAGGTTCAGGTGGAATATCCGCAATATCTTGTAAATAAGCCTGAAGATATGGAAATGGTGCCAGTTGTTAATGAGGTTGATCGAAAAATTTACCTGAGAGATGTAGCCAAATTGGAGAGTATTATCACTCCTGCGGAATACGACAGGCTAAATCAGCAGCGTTTCGTAACTGTAACAGCAAACATACATAATAAAGACCTGGGAACAGCAGTTAAGGAGCTTAATAAAAGCATTGCCAGTATTGGGAATTTGCCTGAGGGAATAAGAATTTTAAAGAGAGGCCAGGTCGACTTGCTCAACCAGACTATTAGCGAACTTCAACTTGGGTTATTAGTTGCTATATTTGTCGTTTTCCTTATGCTGGCAGCGAGCTTTCAATCATTCAGAATCTCCTTGGCTACGATATCAATACTTCCGGGTGTTGTTTCAGGATCAATATTGTTACTGCTTATGACGGGACAGTCATTGAACATTCAATCATATATGGGAGTAATTATGGCTGTTGGAGTAGCCGTCGCAAATTCAATATTATATGTTACACATGCTGAAGATTTGAGAAAAAATGGCAGTAAGGAGGCATTTTTTGAGGCAGCATCCAACAGATTACGGCCTATTTTGATGACAACCCTTGCGATGATTGCCGGCATGATACCCATTTCTTTAGGAATTGGCGAAGGCGGGGACCAGATTGCACCCCTGGGAATTGCAGTGATTGGAGGATTACTATTCTCAATGATAAGCACTCTTCTGTTCTTACCAATTTTATATAAAACATTTGTTGGTAAATATGCTTTCAAAAATGTTTCTCTTGATCCGGAAGATATCCATAGTAATTACTATGAAAAAATAAATACATGATTAAAATGGCAAAAAAATTAGTTATTTCAATATTCATTTGTTGTTTACTTATGTTTTCCTGTTCAAATGATAAGCAGGAAGTTAAGAATGTATCTGAGGTAAAAAATGCCTTCTTTCTCCGGAAGAAAAGTGTTATTAAAGCAATTAAGCTCCCATCAGAACTCCAGGCATATGAGCGTGCTGAACTAAATTCCAAAGTAAATGCCTATGTCAAAAATGTATTGGTCGATATAGGTGACAAAGTCATTAAAGATCAGGTATTGGTATTACTTGATGCCCCGGAATTAGTTTCACAGTCAGCTCAATCTAATGCCATGGTTCGTGAAGCAGAAGCACATTATAATGCAAGTCTCGATCGCTATAAACGAACAGTTATGGCTGCCCGGCAGCCTGGATCTGTGTCTGAAGCAGAATTAAGTATGGTTAAAAACCAGATGATAGCAGATAGTGCATCACTGGTTTCGGCAAAATCTACTGAACAGTCATTCAGGCAGTTGCAGAATTACCTGGCTATTCGTGCCCCTTTCAGTGGAGTTATAACCAAAAGGATGGCAGATGTCGGTGATTATGTTGGTAACTCAGGAAATAAAGCTTTGATGGTTATTGAACGTCCTGATATTTTACGTTTACGGATACATGTACCAGAATCTTATGTAAATAATCTGCCTGTCAGTGATTCATTATCTTTTACGGTTGATGCCATTGAAAATAAAACTTTTACAGCTATTCTTGCAAGGAAATCCGGGAGTATAGATTCAGATACACGTACAGAATTATGGGAATATGAGTACAAAAATTCAGTGGACGAACTTAAACCCGGAATGTATGCAAATGCTGCACTTGAACTGATCCGCAGAGAAGTGACATTTGTGGTTCCTAAGTCAGCAATAGTTACATCTCTTGAAAAAAGATTTGTCATCAGGATTGCCAAAGGACTTGCTGAATGGGTTGATGTCCGCCAGGGAATAACACTTGATACCGAAGCAGAAATTTTTGGTGAATTTATGGAAGGTGATATTATACTTAGCAGGGGAACAGATGAAATAAAGCCTGAAACCAGAATAGAAGTTAAAATGGATTGATACAAACCTTCAGAAATATCCCTCTAATTCTCAGTTAATTCTTTTGTTGATAATCCAGGTTGCAGAGGGAACGAACATAAAATGCAATTTAATTTCAGATTGGTGATCAAAGTTACAGATTGTAAAATATTTGTACCTTAATTTTGTTGAATAATTAAATTAAAAATATAAGATTATGAAAAAGAACATGGGTAATGTTGATAAGATTATAAGGATTATAATCGCTGTTGTTTTTGCAGTACTTTATTTCACTAACACAATCAGTGGAACATTAGGACTTGTTTTAGCTGTTTTAGCCGGAGTATTTGTTCTCACCAGCCTGATCAGCTTCTGTCCTCTTTATGCAATTTTCGGTATTAGTTCCTGCCCTGTAAAAGAAAAAAAATAACCGGGTTAATCTGGGGGGTATCTAAAAAGTCAAAGCTTCGGCCTTATCGTTCTCTGTTTGACTCTGTGTGTCCTGTGGATCTCTGTGTAACAGTAAGTTAAGAACTTACACAACTTGTTCCGCTGCAGCGGGAGAGGACACAGAGTCCCTATAGCTATTGGGAGCACAAAGTTCCACAGAGGACTTTTTCAACAGCCCCAATCATTTTTTTAAATTTTCTTCCTTCTTGTTAATTTTATACGGGAAGCTTTTATCTTCCCGATCAGGGAGTTCTCCCGATATTCAGGTTCTATTCAGTTATCCAGCATATTTTGTCATCTCAGCACTATTTCTTAACTTTATATTCTTATACTTTCAAGTGTAAGAAATCAATAATGTTAATATTGCATATCGTTTTCCTTAATGCTGAATCCTGATAACTGCTAACATACTTTATTCATGAGACCTTATATTCTTGCAGAGACAAACTGGGATTCTTTAAAAGATGCACATTTTGATCTGGCCGTTCTTCCCTGGGGTGCAACAGAGGCTCATAACTATCATTTGCCCTATTCAACAGATAATACTGAGTCGGACCGGATTGCTGCCGGATCGGCGAAGCTGGCGTGGGAAAAGGGCGCAAAAGTAATTGTATTGCCAACAATCCCTTTTGGTGTAAATACCGGACAACGGGATATATATCTTGATATCAATATAAATCCTTCCACCCAGTTTGCGATTCTATCAGACATAATTGAAGTCTTAAACTTTCAGAAAATATTCAAGCTGATGATCTTAAACAGTCATGGCGGCAATGAGTTTAAACCCATGGTAAGAGAACTTGGCTTAAAATTCCCTCAAATGTTTTTCTGTATTTCAAACTGGTATCTGGCCCTTGATAAGACCAGGTATTTTGAAAACTCCGGAGATCATGCTGATGAAATGGAAACAAGCCTGATGTTGTATCTGAAACCAGATTTGGTTTTACCATATGAAAAATGGGGAGATGGGAAGTGGAAGAAGAATAAAATCGAAGCATTCTCAGAGGGATGGGTATGGACTGAGAGAAAATGGTCGAAAGTAACTGATGATACCGGAATCGGATCCCCGAAAATGGCTTCAGCTAAAAAAGGCGAAGTCTATTTTAAGGACTTAACGGTAAAAATTGGAAATTTGATTTACGATTTATGTAATACAGATATTGAAAAATTGTACGAATAAAAGATAATATACCTGATTATCTGACAAAATCAGATTAATATAATACTCAAAAATTAACTTGTCTTTTTGAAGGAACAGTTCTGAATATCATTAATTATCAATTAATACTTGTATATGAAAATAAAACTTTATTCGATATCATTTATTGCCGGGTCTATTCTGCTTATAATGCAGGGTTGTCAATCATCCGGTACAAACAATTCAAATTCTACTGATGTAGTAATTTATGGAGGTACGGCTGCTGCGGTTACTGCTGCTGTTCAACTTGCAAGAATGGACAAAACAGTGATTATTGTTTGTCCTGATAAGCACCTGGGAGGTATGTCCTCCAGTGGATTAGGATTTACAGACACCGGGAATAAAAGTGTAATTGGCGGATTATCAAGGGAATTCTATCAGCGTGTTTATAATCACTATCAAAAAGACGAAGCATGGCAATGGCAGACACGGGCTGAGTATGGCAACAAGGGTCAGGGCACCCCTGCAATTGACGGAAGCAACAGAACTATGTGGATTTTTGAGCCACACATAGCTGAACAGATCTTTGAAGATTTCATAAGCGAAAACAATATAGTAGTGCATCGTGATAAGTGGCTCGACAGGACTGGAGGCGTGGAAATGACAGATGGAAGGATTGTATCTGTAACAATGTCAGACGGTACAAACTACAAAGGTAAATTATTTATTGATGCAACCTATGAAGGAGATCTGATGGCTGCTGCAGGAATAAGCTATCACGTGGGCCGGGAAGCTAACAGTGTTTATAATGAAGAATGGAATGGCGTTCAGGTTGGAGTGCTGCATCATCGTCATCATTTTGCCGAGATGAAGATCAGCCCCTATGTTATCCCGGGCGATCCATCAAGCGGTATCTTACCTCTCATTTCACCTGACGACCCCGGAAAAAAGGGGGAGGGTGACAAACGTTTACAAGCATATTGTTTCAGAACATGTCTTACTACAATTGAAGAAAACCGGATCCCGTTTGAGCGTCCGGATAATTATGATTCAACTCAATATGAGCTGTTGATCAGGGTGCTTGATAAAGGATGGAGAGAAACTTTCGATAAATTCGATCCCATACCAAATCATAAAACAGATGTAAATAATCATGGACCTTTCAGTTTTGATTATATCGGGATGAATTATGATTATCCTGAAGCTTCTTATGAAAGGAGAGCAGAGATTATTAAAGAACATGAGACCTATCAGAAAGGACTCCTTTATTTTTATACCCATGACCCGAGGATACCAACCGACATCCAGACTGAAATGAACAGGTGGGGACTTTCTAAAGATGAGTTTAAGGACAATGGGAACTGGCCACATCAGATCTATGTTCGTGAGGCAAGAAGAATGACAGGTGATTTTGTAATGACTGAGAATGAAGTTCTGGGTAAGAAGAAGGTTCTTAATCCAATAGGAATGGGTTCATATACCCTTGATTCTCATAATGCTCAGAGGTATATCACGGATGATGGAACTGTACAGAATGAAGGGGATATTGGCATCGAGGCTGAAAAGCCATACCAGATTGATATGGGTTCAATACTTCCCAAAAAGGCAGAATGCAGTAATCTGATAGTTCCGGTAGCTGTTTCATGCTCCCATATAGCATTTGGTTCGATAAGGATGGAACCCGTATTTATGATTTTAGGTCAAAGCGCAGCAATAATTGCAGCAATGGCAATAGAGGAGAAATCACAGATTCACGACCTGAATTATGACCGGATCAAAGCTAAATTGACAGAAGCAGGTCAGGTATTGAGCCAGGTGGAAGAGTAAAAAATTGCAGATTTCCCTGGGCCAAATACTTATTTCAGGGAAAAGGATGTTTTAAAAATCATTTATTAGTCACAGTTTATTGTGACGGCAACTCCTGTTTAAATATTAGTTTTATCTTTACCGGTGAATGAATTGAACTGAAATATCAGGTTAATTCATAAATGATCGAACAATATACTCGGAAATTTAATTTAAAAAATAAATGATGAAAAAACTATCACTCTTACTAATTACGCAGATTTTTTGCCTCTTTATCCTGGCACAACCTTCTGATCATTCAAAAATCAAATTATTCAGGTTCGGGGCTTTTGAAAATGAACGACCTGCTGTAGAATATCCTGATGGAACACGACTGGATGTATCAAAATTTGGTGAAGACTTTAATGAAAAGTTTTTTGCTACTGGTGGTGTTGCCAGATTACAGACATGGTTGGCGAAAAATGCAAAAGATTGTCCTAAAGTTGCATCAGGTGAAAGATATGGTTCATGTGTTGCACGTCCTTCAAAAATTATTGCCATTGGTCTGAATTATGTTGAACATGTGAAAGAGGGAACAAAACAGGGTACTCCGGTTACACTTCCTAAAGAACCTGTTATTTTTATGAAAGCAACAACTGCATTATGTGGACCATTTGATAATGCAATTATCCCAAAGAATTCCAAAAAGATGGATTGGGAGGTGGAATTAGCTGTGATAATTGGCAAGAAAGCTTCTTATGTTAGTGAGGCTGAGGCGATGAGTTATGTTGCAGGATATGCAGTTATGAATGATTACAGCGAACGTGAATGGCAGTTAGAAAAAGATGGTGCACAATGGGATAAAGGAAAAAGCGCCGATAGTTTTGCCCCTCTGGGACCATACATGATTTTGGCTCAGAATATTAAAGAACCTCAGGCACTGGACCTGTGGTTGAAAATAAATGGTAAAACGATGCAGCAGGCAAATACCCGTGATATGCTATTTAAGATACCCACACTTATCAGCTATATCAGCCAGCATATGACCCTGTTACCCGGAGATGTAATTTCCACCGGTACTCCGTCAGGAGTCGGAAGCGGACAGAAGCCACCTGTTTTTTTAAAGGCCGGGGATGTTGTTGAACTTGCTGTTGAAAATATCGGAACCCAGAAGCAGACTGTTGTAGCTTATAAATAGGTTTATATTCTTATAATTGAACTTTTGGATCACGAAAGGAAGACACGCTTTGTTGTAATCCTTACAACATTGACTATGGTGGTCGAGATTATATCAGGCTACCTTACAAATTCAATGGCTTTGCTTGCTGATGGTTATCATATGTCATCGCATGCTTTTGCCCTTGGGTTATCGTGGATTGCCTATATTGTTTCCCGTAAATATGCAAATACAGGAAAAATCTCTTTCAGGAAAGAAAAACTTCTGGCACTTGCAGGTTTTACAAGTGCAATTATTCTACAAATTGTAGCAGTTGTAATGGGTTTTCAATCAATTGAAAGACTGTTAAATCCTGTAAAAATTTTATTTAATGAGGCAATACTTATTGCCGTAATAGGACTTATAGTTAATGTGATAAGTGCTTATGCCTTACATCACAAAAAGGAACACAGCGACCATAATATCAGGTCAGCTTACTTACATGTTCTTGCCGATGGACTGACAAGTGTGACAGCAATAATTGCCCTTTCAGTAGGTTTGTTTTATAATTTATTCTGGCTTGATTCAATAAGTGGAATAATAAGTTCATTTGTTATTACCAAATGGGCAATTGAGTTAATCAGGAATAGTGGTAAGGAGTTGATAGAATTTAAAACAAGAGAATAAACACAGAAATTCTGTCAGATAACACAAAATCCAAACAGCGGAATATTTACGGATATTATTAGATAAAATTGTAATGGGTGATTTACTAAGATTCAATAAATACCAGTCTGGTTTTAGTTATCGCTCCATTTTCGTCCTTTGCATATAGTTTTATGCCAAGTTTTGTTATTGCATCGCGGAATATATCTGTTATTGGAGAAAATGCATCGTAGATATCCTCCAGTTCATTCATTTCATCAAATTCTTCAACCGGGAAAAATAAATGTATTATTAACACATATTCAGGTTCCTTTATCCGGGTAAGGATTTTAAGCATTTTTGCAAGCCATATTGATGATGCAGTATTGAAATACTCCAGATCCAGTCTTAAATTGGTATTTGGATTGGCTTTTGATGTATATTCTGTTAACCAATTCAATACAGGTTCATATAATTTTGTGGCATTTTCCGGAATTGATCTCCCATAGAATAAAAGATTCCCGGTAATCTGATTCAGATCAATCTGAGGAGTTTTAGGAGTTTGTTCAATAATCAATTCCTTCATAATTTATAAGAGACTTTTTTTCGACTATATAGTACTATCAATGGGTATATCAAATCTACAGCTTATTTTTTTTAATTAACCGAGCTTTGTCAATGATGAACGTATGATTGTCAAATAATTTGTTCTTTAGTGTAAAGTTCAGCAATTTTCCTGACATTTACTATTAGTTGATGTCAGAATAATTATAGAATCCATATTTATTCTACACTCTGCCATCTTGCTGCTGGCGTATATTTATTGATTTTCAATCGATTTTGAATTGTTTATCCATGATTTAAGATACTCAAACTCTGTTTAAATTATACTTTCAGGAGTTCCGGATTTTCGGGTAGAACAGATCCTACAGCGAAAATTACTATGATGTTATGGTCAGTGTTTTAAAACATATGAGTAAATCCCGATGTTGATTGATTTCCATTTGTTTGATATTAATAATTTTCATAATTTTAAATAATTCTCTTATAATGAAAGGACTTCTGCCAGTTATAATATGGCCTCTCTTATACATTATGGCATCCGGCCAGGTACCTGATTCCATTGATTATCAGGCTTTGGTGCGTAATACTGAAGGAGAGATAGTTTCGTCGCAATATGTATCAATCCGTTTCAATATACTCCGGGGAAGTATAGAAGGAGAAACTGTATACAGTGAAAAGCACAGAACAATAACCAGCAATTCCGGATTGGTTTCACTTTCAATTGGTACAGGAACGGAAAAAAGCGGTGATTTTATATCAATTAACTGGACTTCAGACAGTTATTTTGTGAAAGTTGAGGTAGATCCGGCCGGTGGTGATAATTTTGCAGATATGGGCACAATACAACTTCTGATTGTAGCAGAGACTATACCACAATACACCGACGAAAAAGCTTCTTCGCTGGTGGAGGAGGATGAACTGGTAATAATGAGAAAGTTTGTTGGAAAATTCATGGATTACCGGCATACGGGCCCCTTTGCCGATGAAGGTCCTAACATTATCTGGATAAAGACATCGATGGAATCAGTATTCGGCAAAATATCAGCATATGGCAGAAGTTGTAAGTTTTCTGTCGGTGATAACCTCTATATTAAAAGATTAATATATACACCCGGCGGAATTTCCGGAAGATGGATCTACCAGATCGAAAATGATTCCTCTGTATATTACAGGTTAACCGACCTGCAATATGATAAAAAAGTCTTCATAGGAAGCTGGTTTTAGAAAAATTCATATCCAAGATTTTATTCTATCTTTCTTTCTCCATTTCTCCCTCCCTTTCTCCCATTCTCCCTTTCTCCCATTCTCTCATTCTCCCCTTCTCCCATTCTCCCTTTCTCCCTTTCTCCCTTTCTCCCTTTCTCCCTCCCTTTCTCCCTTTCTCCCTTTCTCCCTTTCTCCCTTTCTCCCTCCCTTTCTCCCATTCTCCCTTTCTCCTTTTCTTCCCTTCTTTTTTCATATTGCATTTTCTTTCACAAATGCAAATATCGGATTAACAGTTATGGCAATATTATATCTGATTTATCTGAAGCTCTGTTCATCGGGGAGGCTTGCATATAAAATGCATTGAATGGTAAATTTCAGGTCTCATAAGTAAAGATTTGCCATCAGGTCAACTCCTTTGCTTATTAGTTTAAAAGAATTAGCTTTATGAGAGTGCGTTTTAAAAAATTAGTAATGAAAATTGCTGTTACCGGAGCAAGCGGACATATCGGAAATTGCCTGGTCAGGGAACTTATAAAGCAGGGAGCACAGGTAAAGGTCCTGGTTCATAATTTCAGGAGCGATCTGGAAGGATTGGATGTTGAGTTCATTCATGGAGATATACTTGATCCTGAATCGCTGATACCTCTGTGCGATCGTGCAGCTGTAGTTTTTCATCTTGCTGCTCAGATTGTTATTGATAACAGAAACTCAGCACAGGTTTTTGAGACCAATGTTACCGGGACAAAAAACGTAGTTTCAGGTGCTCTCCGGGCAGGAGCCAAAAAGTTCATTCACTTCAGCAGCATTCATGCTTTTCAAACTGATCCTTCATATCTGTTGCTGGATGAAAGCAGATCTTTGGTTGAAACTACTAAAACTATATATGAGTTTACAAAAGCGGAAGGCGAAAGGGAGGTGATGAAAGCAGTAAAAGATGGACTTGATGCAGTAATTTTAAATCCAACAGCGGTAATAGGTCCGTTCGATTATATTGGGTCTCTGCTTGGCCGGGCTTTGCTTCAGATTTATCAGAATAAATTGCCTTTTCTGATTTCAGGGGGATACAACTGGGTTGATGTGCGCGATGTAGCAGCAGCAGCAATAAGGGCAATTGATCTTGGACATAGAGGAGAAAAGTATATCCTGTCAGGGGAATTTAGAAGCCTCCATGAGCTTTCCGTAATGATGAGAGAAATATCAGGTTGTAAGATTCCTTATGTCGTTCCTGCTTCCGTTGCCCGTCTGGCATGTCCTTTTTTTAAGCTATACTCATCAATTACTAAAACAACCCCTTTATATACAACGCAGTCTCTTGATATTCTAATAAATTCACCGGTTAATATTTCAAATGAAAAAGCCAGGAAAGAACTTGGATATTCACCACGTCCCCTAACAGAGTCACTTAGGGACACTTATAACTGGTATAGGCAATACAATTTTATAAACTGATATGATTTCGCACCTGACTTTTAACATTATCTGCTGGATCTGGATTGCTATTGCAGTTATCCTGTTTCCAGTACTGTTGAATGTTACCCAGCCATATGGAAGACATTCAAAGAACAACTGGGGGCCGATGATAAGCAACAGGTCAGGATGGTTTGTAATGGAGCTACCTGCGCTGGGAGTATTCGGATACTTTCTTCTTTTTATAGAAAACTGGTTCAATGTACTAATACTTATTCCTGTCTTACTATGGGGAATCCATTACATCCACCGGGTACTTATTTTCCCTTTTCAGATAAGGACAGCCAGGAAAATGATGCCGTTAGTAATTGTTGTATTTGCATTGTTTTTTAATATAGTAAATGGATTTTTGAATGGGTATTGGCTGTTGCATTTCGCTCCTGAATACAGACCGGGTTTATTGATTGATTTACGTCTGGCAGCAGGTGTAGTATTGTTCATGGCAGGTTTCGTCATAAACAAATACCACGACAATATTTTGATCAAGCTCCGGTCATCATCAGGTAATGGCTACAAAATTCCGTATGGCGGGCTCTTTAAGTATGTTTCCTGTCCCAATTTTCTTGGTGAGATTATTTCGTGGGCAGGATTTGCGATTGTTGCCTTTAATCTGCCTGCTCTCTCTTTTATAGTCTGGACCATAGTTAATCTTTCAACCAGGGCCCGGGACCATCACAAATGGTATATAAAAGAATTTCCTGATTACCCCAAAGAGAGGAAAGCTCTTATTCCGCATTTACTTTAGCATAAATATCCTAGTTCTTTTGAACCTGTTATGAAGATATAAGCAGTCAGGGGTGTCACTAAAATTAAAACCGGTCGTTATCTCATCCGGTTTTGTGTTATGTGGTTGACGGGTTGCCTTTGGCGAGCCGATTTGGGTGATTTACAAAATATAAACCGACCTTGCAATGCAAGGCCGGTTTATATTTTGTGGGGGTTGACGGGTTCGAACCGCCGATGAAGCGGCCGCGGCCGAGTTGCGGGCTCTTGTACAAATTGAAGTCGCCAAGGCTTGACGTCAGTTCGGCGCCCGGAAATCGCGCGACGAACACCTCGCGTGCGGCCGCGAACGCGTCGCTCTCGCGGTCGAAGACGGTCACTGTCGCCTGCACGGTCATTCGCGTCGTCTGCATCGGGTCAGCATCCGGCGCTTCGCTCTCGTGAATCAGCACGCCGACCCGGGCTCCGGGCTGGAGGCCGCGCGAGTGCTTGGCGAGGCCCGACGCCTGGACGTAGACGGCCCCGTAGTCGGGCCGCACCGCGTAGGGCAGCAGGCTCGCCTCCGGCTCGCCGTCGACGATGACGGCGAGGCTCAGCACCCGGTGTGCGGACATCATGTCGCGGACGGCTTCGAGCACCTGGCGGTCCATGGCAGTCTCCCTTGACGCTCAGGATACACGACCTGACCCCTGGAATCAGCTGATGAGGCCGCGGCGGACGGCGTAGAGGACGACTTCAGCGACCGAGTGCAGGTCGAGCTTCTCGAACACGTGCGATCGGTGCGTATCGACGGTGGCCGGAGAGACTCCCAGCACGGCGGCGATCGACTTCGTGCTGTGGCCTTCCGCCATCAGCTGCAGCACCTCGCGCTCGCGGTCCGACAGCGTGTCGTGGCGGTCGGTGACCCCACGCCGCGCGAGCGATCGGCGGTACTCGTCGAGCAGCACCGCGGCGGCCGCCGGGCTGAAGTACGACTTGCCCTGGACCGTGGCCGTGACGGCGTTCACGAGTTCGCTGTCGGCCGAGTCCTTGACGAGGTAGCCGCTGGCCCCCGCTTCGACCGCCTTCGTGATATGCACCTCGTCGGAATGCATCGAGAGCATCAGCACGCGGGCCGACGGCACCCGCTTCGTGATCTGCCTCGCGGCTTCCAGCCCGTTCAGCTGCGGCATTCCGATGTCGAGAATGACGATGTCCGGCTGCAGCTCCGCCGTGAGCCTGACGGCCTCGAGCCCGTTCCCCGTCTCGGCCACGACCTGCCAGTCCGGCTGCTCTTCGAGGATCCGCCGGAGACCCTGGCGGACCAGGGTGTGGTCGTCGGCCAGCAGGATCCGGGTCATGGGTGGCTTCCCGGGTCTGCCGCGCCGGCCGGCAACTCGACGGTGATGCGGGTGCCTCGGCCCGGCGCACTCTCGATGCGAAACGTTCCGCGGGCGTCGTTGACCCGTTCTTCAATGCCCAGCAGACCAACCCCCTCGAGCGCGCTCCTCCGGGCGTTTCCGGGGTCAAATCCCGCGCCGTTGTCTTCGACCGTCAGCAAGGCGCTTGCCGGCAGGCGCTGCAGGTAGACGCGGCAGGATGTCGCCTCGGCGTGGCGGGCGATGTTGGTCGTGGCCTCCTGGAGCACCCGGAACAGGCACGTCTCGACCTCCGGCGCCGGCCGCTCCTCCATCCCGGAGTGCACGAACTCGACGGGGATGCCCGTTCGCTCGGAGAAGCCCTTCAGGAACCAGTCGAGCGTCGCGGCCAGGCCCGTGTCCTCGAGCATCGGCGGGTGCAGCAGCCGCGAGATCTGCCGCGCGGACTGCAGGGCGGAGTCCGTAATCGCGCGCGCCTCGTCTATCGCGCGCGCCTCCGCATCCGGCACGGACCGGCGAGCGAGTGCCAGCTGCATCTTGACGGCGGTCAGCGCCTGGCCGACCTCGTCGTGCAGTTCACGCGCGATCAGGCGCCGTTCGTCTTCCTGCGCGCGCACGAGACGGGCAGACAGGCGATGCAACTGGGCGGCGCTCTTCGCATTGGCCGTCAGCTGGGCCCTGAGGCGTCGCTCCAGCCGGCTCACGTGCGCCGAGACAAACGCCCCGACAGCGAGGCTGAGCAGCAGGGCGGCACCGCCGGTCGCCAGGAACCTGTTGCGCGATCGCCCGTACACGTCGGCCACCCGGCGCTGCTGCTGCTGCAGGTGCGACCGGTTGAGCGACTGCACGTGGGCCACGATCCGGAACACGCTCTCGCGGCGCGGGCTGATCCGTTCCCCCAGCAGGCGCCGCAGGTCGGTGGCCCGCAACGCCGGGGGCAGCGTGACGAGGGGAAGGACCGACGCCCAGTAGTCGTTCACCTCGCTGGAGAGCGCCCCGAGCGATTCGGACCCGCCCAGCGAGCCGCCGCTGCGCTCCAGCTCTTCGAGGCTGGCGGCGCATACCTGCTGGTAGCGGTTCAACTGCTCGAGATAGAAGTCCGCGCGTTCGGGGCCCCCGCTATCGAGCAGCGCGTCGCGCCAGTCGATCGCGCCGAGCAGGACGCTGGTTCTCAGGTCGGCGAGCGCCTGTTCCGACGCGAGGAACTTCTCGGTCATCGCGCCGACTTCCCGATTGAGGGCCTGATACCGGAAGGCCAGATCCACGCCGGCCGCCAGCCACAACACGATCGTGAGGCCGAAGCCGGCGAACAGGATCGGCCCCACCCGCCTCCCGCGCGCGGGGCCAGCCTGGCCCGCGGCCACCGAAGCGGCCGGCCGACGATCGTCTTCGGACATACCCGCGATTCTACGCCCTGAGGACACGGACCGTCGCCTACAGGGCTTTTGCCCTCGAAATGGTGCGTTCCCCTGATGGCCGATTCGAAGGGCAGCGACCTACTATTCGGGTCGGGGAGGGCGTCGATGGCGGATTTCTATCAGACCGGGGTGGTGACGACCCTCCACCGGCTCGGGCACGCCAGAGTGGACCAGTTGGAGCGGGATCTCGAGCGGTTCACCGTGGCCGAACCGGTGGCGCTGGTGCTGCCGTGCCTGATCGACGAACTGGACCGGCCGGCCCTCGGGCACATCGTCGATCACCTGCGCCGGGTTCGGTACCTCGACACGGTGGTGGTCAGCCTCGGGAGGGCGACGCCGGAGGGCCTGGCCCGCGCTAGAGACTTGTTCGGCCGGTCCCGCCAGCGCGTCCGTATCATCTGGCTCGACGGGCCTCGCGTCATCAAGGTGCTCGACCGCCTGCGCGACGCCGGGCTCCTGCCCACTGTCGCGGGGAAGGGCTTCGCCTGCTGGATCGCCTACGGCCTGGTCCTCGCCGAGGCGCGGTGCAACGTGCTGGCCGTGCACGACTGCGACATCACGACTTACGACCGCGAACTGCTGGCCAGGCTGTGCTACCCGGTCGTGCATCCGTCGCTGGGGTTCGAGTTCGCGAAGGGCTACTACGCGCGGGTGACCGACCGCATGAACGGCCGCGTCACGCGCTTGTTCATGACGCCGCTGCTGCGGTCGCTGCTGGCCGTCGCGGGCCGCCAGCCGCTGCTGGTCTACCTCGACAGTTTCCGGTACACGCTGGCGGGCGAGTTCGCGATGAAGGCCGATCTCGCCAGAGTCAACCGGATCCCGTCGGACTGGGGGCTCGAGGTAGGGATGCTGGCGGAAACGTACCGGAACTGCGCGCTGAAGCGGATCTGCCAGGCCGAGATCTGCGGCAACTACGATCACAAGCACCAGGCCGTCTCGGCGGAGGACAAGACCAAGGGCCTGTCGCGGATGTGCACGGACATCGCGCAAAACGTGATCCGCACGCTTGCGGGCGAGGGCGTCGTCTTCACGGAAGGCGTCTTCCAGACCCTGCTCGTGCAGTACATCCGCATGGCCCAGGACACGATTACCCGCTATCACGCGGACGCCGCGTTCAACGGCCTGGCCTTCGACCGCCACGAAGAGGAATCGATGGTGGCGGTCTTCTCCGAGGCGCTGCGCACGGCGTACCAGCGCTTCCTCGAGGATCCGCTGGGCGCGCCGCTGATTCCCAATTGGAACCGCATTGCGGCCGCGATTCCCGACTTTCTCGACCACTTGCGCGCGGCCGTCGACGAGGACTGCCTGGAACACGCCGCGTCGTGAGCGGCGAGGGTGCACCGATGCCGCTGCTCATCGTGACGGATCTCGACGGGACGCTGCTCGACCACCACACGTACGACCTCGGGCCGGCCAGGGACGTGCTGGAACGGGTCGCGCAGGCCGGCATCCCGCTCGTGCTGTGCTCGAGCAAGACCCGCGCGGAAATCGAGGCGCTGCAGCAGCGCCTCGATCTGCACCACCCGTTTATCGCCGAGAACGGCGGGGCGATTGTCGCGCCGCTCGGTTACTTCGACCACGTCCCGCACGGCGCGGTCGTCGACGGCGGCCGGTTCGTGCTCGCGCTGGGACGGCCGTACGCCGAGGTGGTCAACGGGCTGCGCGAAGTCGCCGCCGCCGAACGCGTCAGCGTCGTCGGGTTTTCGGACATGACGGTCGGCGACGTGGCGGAGGAGTGCGGGCTCCCGGTGCTCGACGCGCAACTGGCCAAGCTCCGAGAATTCGACGAGCCGTTCCGGCTCCTCGATGCCGACCCGGCCGCGCGGAGCCGGTTCCTCAAGGCCCTGCACCGCCGCGGCCTGAAGTCCGTCTCCGGGGGGCGCTTCGACCACGTGACCGGCGACACGGACAAGGGCCGGGCCGTGGCGGAACTGCGCGGGCTCATGCCGGAGAGGCTCGGCCCCATCGTGATGGCGGGCCTGGGCGACGGCCTCAACGACGTCTCGATGCTGCGGGAGGTCGACCTGCCCATCATCGTCCGCAGCGACCTCAACGGCGCCACCGGGCGGATGCTCCGCAAGGTGCCCACCGCGCACGTGACCGACTCCTGCGGGCCTGCGGGCTGGGCCGAAGCGGTCACGTCCCTGCTCGACAGCCGGCGCGAGCCACAGGCGTCGGGGTGGGCGCGGTATTGGCCGGGGCGGGCATGAGCGCACCCGAGATCCTCCGGCCCGAGGTGCTCGCCGAGCTCCGCGATGTCGGCCATGCGGACATCGTCGTCGGCATCCCGAGCTACCAGAACGCCGCGACGATCGGTCACGTCGTCCACGCCGCGCAGTCCGGGCTGGCGAAGTACTTCCCGGGCGCGCAGTCCGTCGTCCTGAACTCCGACGGCGGTTCGACCGACGGCACCCCCGATGTGGTCGCGAACACGAGAGGGCCCGATGCCGCCGTGCTGCTGGTGTCGCACCCGGTGCGCCCCATCCAGCGCCTCAGCGTCCCGTACCACGGACTGCCCGGGAAAGGCAGCGCGTTCCGGACCATCTTCCGGGCCGCCGACCTGCTCGGGGCGAAGGCGTGCGCCGTGGTCGACGCCGACCTGCGCAGCATCACGCCCGAGTGGATCCACCTGCTCGTCGCCCCGGTCGTCGACCAGGGGTTCGACTACGTGGCGCCGTACTACCACCGGCACAAGTTCGACGGCACGATCACGAACAACGTGGTGTACCCGGTGACGCGGGCGCTGTACGGGAAGCAGATCCGCCAGCCGATCGGCGGCGATTTCGGAGTGTCGCGGGCGCTGGTTCAGCACTACCTCGGCCTGCCGGTGTGGGAAACCGACGTGGCGCGGTACGGCATCGACATCTGGATGACCACCGAGGCGGTGTGCGGCGGCTACTCGCTGTGCCAGGCCTTTCTCGGGGCGAAGCTTCATGACCCGAAAGACCCCGGGGCCGATCTGAGCGCCATGCTGGTCCAGGTGCTGGGCACGGTGTTCCGCCTGATGGAGACCCACGCGGAGCGCTGGCATGCGGTCCGGGGTTCCGAGCCGGTGCCCATCGTCGGCTTCCGCTATGACGTCGGGCTGGACCCGATCAAGGTGAACCCGGGGCGGATGATCGATCACTTCAGGCGGGGCGTCCACGACCTGGAGGGCATCTGGCGGACGATGTTCGACCGGGCCGACATGGACCGCCTGAAAGCGGCCGCTGCAACGACCGGCAGTGCGTTCGCGATCGACGACCGGATGTGGGTGCGCCTTGTCTACGCGCTGGCGGCCGCCTATCACCGCCGCGTCAGCGAGCGCGACGCGCTGGTGCGCTCCACGCTGCCGCTTTACATGGGGCGCGTGGCGTCGTTCGTCACGGAAATGGCCGACGCCGACGCCGGGCAGGTCGAGGCCAGGCTCGAACGCCTCTGCGAGATCTTCGAGCAGGAGAAGGATTACCTGCGCGCGCGCTGGAGCGACAGGAGCTGAGGTTCCGGCACGCCGGGCCGACGCCCGCAGCGCCACGAGCACGAACAGGGGAGGATGACATGTGGGAAGTCGTACAACACGTATTCGCTCAGGCCTGGCAGCAGTTCACGGCCCAGTCCCTCGCGTTGCTCCCGAACGTGCTCGTGGGCCTGCTGTTCCTGGCCATCGGCACGGCCCTGGCCTTGCTCGCCGGACGGGTCGCGAAGCTCCTGCTGCGGAGGTCGGCCGTCGAGCGCCGGGCCAACAAGATCGGATTGTCGTCGTGGCTCGAGCGCGCGGGGATCCTGAGTGCCACCGCCGTCCTCGTCAGGCTGGTGCAGGTCGCCTTCGCCATCATGACCGCCGCGCTGGTCATGTACTCCTTGGATGCCGCGCTCGCATCCGACCTGACCAAGCGGTTCTTCTTTTATCTTCCGAACCTCGTGATTGGCGTCACGATCTTCTTCGCCGGCATCGTGGCGGCCCGCGTCGTGTCGCGCAGCGTGCTGATTGGCGCCGTCAATCGCGGCTTCCCGGCCGCCCGGCTGCTGGCCTCCGCCGCGCGCGGCGGAATCGTGCTGCTGTCGAGCGCGGTGGCGCTGGAACACCTCGGCATCGGGCGCACGATTGTCCCCTCCGCGATGCTCATCCTGCTGGCCGGCGTGACCTTCGCGCTGGCGCTGGCCGTGGGACTCGGGAGCCGCGATCTCGTGGGGCGCTGGGTCCAGGACCAGATGAGCCCGCCCACGCCGGCCGAGGTCGACGAGATCCAGCACTGGTAGCCGTCAGCCCGCCAGCCTCGCGAAGCAGGAGGCGCCGGGTCACTTAGCCAAGCCCGTCCTCGCTCTGATCCAGGAGGTGATGGCGTCGAGGGCGGCCGGTGCGATAGTGGTTTCGATCTGCGCGTACTCGGCGGGCAGACCCGTTGTGGCGGGCTGAAGCAGGTGATTCAGCCCCGGCAGGCGCACCACGGTGGCGTCCGTGTTCCCGCCCTGCTTCAACGCCCTTTCGATGGCGGGCGCGTTCTGGTCGGGCAGTACCTGCAGGTCGCGTTCGCCCGCGATCGCGAGGACCGGGCAGCGCACCTTCGCCAGCGCGGGCGCCGGGTCGTGGAGCACGAAGTACCGCATCCAGGGCGACGAGGACTGCTTCACGAGCGCCGCCAGGGCTTCCTTCGGGCCGGGCGCTTGGATCGCCTGCAGGCGCTCGACGATGCGCGCCGTCGCCTTTTCCTCGCGCAGGATCGCGAAGACCTGACGCTGGATGGCCGCGTTGGCGGCGATCGCATCGTCGGGCGCGCCGCTCGCCTTCATGATGGCCGCGGCCTGCGCGAGCAGGACGTCGTCGCCGGTGACGCCCGTCCCTGCGAGCATGACCACGAAGGCGATCTCCGGGTGCGCGGCAGCCAGCATCGGCGCAATGACCCCGCCTTCGCTGTGGCCGACGAGCCCGACGCGCGTCGGGTCGATGTCCGGCCTCGCGGCGAGCGCCTGCCAGGCGGCCCACGCGTCGCCGGCGAAATCCTCGCTCGTCGCCGACACGAAATCTCCGGTCGACTTGCCAACGCCGCGGTCGTCGTAGCGCATCACCGCGATGCCGTGGCGCGTGAGGTGGTCGGCGAGGACGAGGAACGGCTTGTGCCCGAAGATCTCCTCGTCGCGATTCTGCGCTCCGCTGCCCGTGATCAGGACGACCGCTGGAAACGGACCCTTCCCTTCCGGCAGAGTCAGCGTGCCGTCGAGGACGGCCTTTCCCGCCGCGTTGGCGATGGTGACGTGTTCCGATCGATAGGGGAAAGGAGGCTTCGGCTCCTGGGGACGGGCTGGCCGCGCGAGCTTCTCGACCTTCTTCAGGACGAGGGGCAGCGCACCGCCCTGTGTCCAGGTGCCGGCGATCTCGGTGCCGGCGCTGTTCAGTCTGCCCTCGAACGTCCCGTTTGCCTGTCGAAGCGCAAACGTGAGGACGCCGTCCGTGAACCGGACGTCGCTGAGCCGCAGACCGTAGGCCCCCTGGTCGGGGCTGTCCATCGTCGCCGCGAGCGTGCCGTCCGGCTGCGCGGTGATGGCCACGCCGATGCGGAGCTTCACCGCCCCGGCGGCGATGGCCCCCTCCCACGCGCCGGCCACCGGCGGCGCGGGTGTCTGGGCGAATGCGAGCGACGCAATCAGGGTGAAAGTGAGCGCCGTGATGGTGTTGCGCATGTCTACCGCCTCGCTCTAATCTCTTCCGTAGCCCCTAGCCCCTAGTCCCTAGCCCCTAGCCCCTAGCCCCTAGCCCCTAGCCCCTACTCCGGCCCTTCCTTCTCCCGGCGGATCCTCCGTCGCTCCCGCCGGTCGGGCGCGACCGGCGCGGGCATGCGCCGGGCTTTCCAGAAGTGCCGCTCGAGTTCGCGCAGGGCCAGCTCCTCGGGCGTCGGCGGG
Source organism: uncultured Bacteroidales bacterium (assembly GCA_963732435.1). Classification (GTDB taxonomy): domain Bacteria; phylum Bacteroidota; class Bacteroidia; order Bacteroidales; family VadinHA17; genus LD21. The sequence continues at coordinate 92,463 of CAVSZL010000002.1, forward strand.
GGCGTCACGTCCTCATAGAGCAACCGGGCCTCGGCCTT
>CAVSZL010000003.1:0-10199 GCA_963732435.1 uncultured Bacteroidales bacterium
CTAAAGACGACTCCTCATCATTTTTGATGGGGAGTTTTTCTTTTATACCCTCTGAACTTCTTATAAATTGGGACTTTGCGAGAAACAATGAATTAACATTGGAGGTTAGATATATTCTGCAGGAGCAACCAAAAGACTTTCCGCAGTTAAATGGGGGGTTACAACTAAAATATTCTGGGCATGGATTTTGACAATACCCGTATCTGCATTTATTGGAGCAATGATTTATTATTTGTTTCAAATAATATTTTAACCAAATATGTTAAAACAAACTTAAAACCTGATTAACCAAAGACTTACCTAAAAACTTTATTTATCTTTATGGGAATTATGGGAAAAGGTAAACGAACTGTAATTAAATTATTGATTGTCCTTATGTCTTTATTTTGTATAGATGGGGGCAGATCGTTAATGCTAATCAGCAGTAACGAACAAATACTATTTACCCATGATCTTGTAAACGATACCGAAATACCCCATCAACAACATTTTGTAAATTTCACCGATGATGAAAAATGGCTTGGATCATTCAAATTCGATTTTTCCTCTTTCCATTTGAATTCTGTAAAGTTCATATATACATTGATTTCTTCCACCCAGGAATTTCTAGATTCAATTTGGCAACCGCCTAAGAGCGTCTAACCTTAATTATTTATTCTTTTATCAGTTGACTGAATAATTTCAGTCAAATTGCTATAATAATTTTTAGTGATATTCTTTATGATTATTATAAACGGTGGTTGCAGGTATTTAGATTTTTAGAAGTTAGTTACAGGCATACTATAAACCAGTAACCAGATAATATATTCTAACCTGCAATACCTGTAACAAAAAAATACGGATATATGAAAATTAAACTAATAATAATATTGAGTGCTGTTGTAATAAATATTACAGCCCAAACCAATGAAGAGGCAAAGACGCTATTCGGAAACGGGAAACCACATATTGGCTATTTCATAAATCCCTCCTGCCAGTTTGGTAACTTTGCCGGGACAAATGCTGTCATACCAGGAATTGGTGCCGGCGTTATTCTCAATAAAAAGTATTCTCTGAATATCTTATACAAACTTACGGTTACAGAAAGCACCCCTGCTGGCGAAGCAAATCAGCTATACCTTCACGGACAGTGGTTTGGATTCAAAGCAGAGTATTCATTAAAGCCTGAAGGTATGGTTCATTTGAATTTTCCTCTTGAAATTGGTGCCGGAGAAATTGAACTTGATCTGAAAGATTCTTATGAAAATGATCAAGTCTTTATTCCATCTGGGGATGCCTGGTTTGCTTATCTTGAGCCAGGAGTGGCCGTTGAAATAAATCTTCAGAAGTTTATAAAGTTGAATCTTTCTGCAGGATATAGATTTGTAAGTGACGTAACCTTCAGGAATATATCTGAAAAGGATCTGAAAGGATTCACATTTACTACCGGGTTGAAAATAGGGTTATTCTGAACCACTTTTTGTTATTATGATAATTGATATTATAAACTCTTAAAATCAAAATTATGAAATGTCCAATATGCAACGTTGCTTTACTGATGTCTGAAAAACAGGGGATTGAAATTGACTATTGCCCTACTTGCAGGGGAGTATGGTTAGACAGGGGAGAATTGGAGAAAATAGTTGAGAAAACAATTTATTCTGAAAACAGATCAGGTCAACTCTCAAATGAAGACTACCAAAATTATAACAGGTCGCAGGAAACTGATCACGACGATTCCCGAGGATCTAAATATGGTAAAAAAAGAAATTTTTTATCAGAACTTTTTGATTGACAGTGGCGAAATTAATATTTTAAATGTATCGAATGTTAATGTGTATGTATTGCTTAAACCTAAATAATTCTTAGGCTTATGAATAGAATCAGCAGATGAAGATTAATTAAGAGAGCCGGTATATAGATTGTATCTATAATAGTTGATATATATAGGTAAAGTTCATGCGGAAAAGGTTATGGCAGATCATCCGGATATGAATATATGCTGGACACAAACTTCAGTTCCAACCTTACAATATGATAAGCTGACAACAGAGAATTTTGAAATGCTGGTAATACAGAGAAATAAAACTCATGGAAAAAATAAATAGAAAAAACATTTGGATTTTTGTTAAAGCACTAGTCCTGGTTGTACTGATAATTGGTATAAAATTTCTTGCTCATGCTTATGGTCTTGAGTTCCTGGCAATAAATAATCTTTTTTCCGGAATAATAGCGGCAAATGTTTTCTTAATGGGATTTTTACTTAGCGGAGTTCTTTCTGATTATAAGGAAAGTGAAAAAATTCCCGGTGAAATTGCCTCTTCAGTTAACAATATCTATTCCGAATTAATATACCTGCACGATGATAAGAATATATCGAAAAGTAAAGAGTGTTTGTTATTCTGCCAGGAACTTACAATGTCCATTCTGGATTGGTTTCACAGAAAAGAAAAGACTACAAATTTAATAGTAAAAACCAGATACTTAAATTCTCTGTTTGCCAAAATCGAAAATGACACACAGGCTAATTATATAGTTCGTCTAAAAACCGAAATGTCCAATTTGAGCAAGGCTATTATCAGGGTTGACACAATAAGGGACACCGACTTTATTACATCAGGATATCAAATTGCTATTTCTATTACTGCCTTTATGTGCTTTGGCCTCGTATTCTCCGAAATAGATCCGTTTTACGAATCTTTGTTTTTCGTTGGAGTTATATCTTTCTTAATGATATTTCTGATTTTATTAATCCATGACCTCGATAACCCATTTGCTTATAATGAAAAGTATTCAGCAGAAAACGTCTCATTGTATCCCATTAGACGTGTGTTGTCTGAAATAAAAATATTAAATAAAGAGCGAAACATTTACTGAACTTTTTAATCACTTTGATTACACATCCCTTATTTAATCTTCATAGTTATTGTTTTAAGAGCATCTCAAAAACTGATAGTATGATTTCCCTAAAAAAAATATTTTATCGCAACAAAAGCCCCTATTAAACAGGCAGTAAAACCTAATGCGAGTATATTGAAATATCTCTCCAAGAATAGTTTAATACCAGGCCCGAATTTCCAGATCAGCCAGGCAACTAAAAAAAATCTTGCTCCACGGCTGATCACTGATGCTATAAAAAACATCATAAGATTTATGTTGAAAACACCGGCAGTAACAGTGAACACTTTATAAGGAATAGGAGTGAATCCGGCTGTAAAAATGACCCAGAAATTCCACTCGTTAAATAAGGCTTTAATACTATCGAAAAGGTTAACTGAAAAGCCTGGAATATTGTTAAAAAAGAAACTGGCAAACCCTGTAAATTCTCCGTTGGGAGAAATCCATGCAAAATGACCTACGGCATAACCTGCAAATGCACCAGCCACAGAACCAATTGTACAAATCAATGCAAACCGGAACGATTTCCTTATACTCCCCAGTGCCAACGCTATGAGTAATATGTCAGGAGGTATAGGAAAGAAGACAGATTCAATAAAAGCAAGTATAAAAAGAGCTATCGGGCCATAAGGTGTTTCTGCCCACTTCAACACCCAATCGTATTTTTTTTTCAACAAATTCATAAAAACATTTTAAAAAAGTTTAACTGCAATGATTACAATTGCAATACAAGCTGTTGCAATAATTGCGATAGGTTTTAAATTAAATTCAAGTAGTTTTTTAACTTCCGGACCTAATTTTATTATTAATAAAGCCAATAAAAAGAATTTTATTCCCTGGCTAATAAGTGTGGCTATGCAAAAGATGAATATATTAATGTCAAACACACCCGATGAAATGGAAAATATCTTATAAGGAAGCGGAAGAACTGATGCTATAAACAAAATCCAGAAATCCCATTTTGTATATAGTATATGTATCTTATTGTAAATACTTTCTGAAAACCCTGGAATATTATTAAAAAGAAATTGTGCAAGTCCTGTAAATTCTCCATTTGTACTAATCCATGCAAAATGGCCGATTGAATAACCTGCAACAGCCCCTGATAATGTTCCCAGAGTCGCAAATAAGGCGTATTTATATGTTTTTGTAATATTCAGTAATGCTAATGCCAGAAAAAACATTGGTGTAGGTAGTGGTAAAAAAGATGCATCAGCAAAAGCGCAAATAAACAATGACCACGTACCCCATTTTGTGTCTGCCCATTGCAAGCTCCAGACGTGAAATTTCTTAAGCCAATTATTCATTTAACGCTTTCTTTCTTCTTATTTAACAAATTAGTTATTATAAGGATTTCCTGGTTTTCTTATAGACTTCAAAGAGATCTTCTTCATCCTTGCCTTCTCTGATACCGCGCATTATCATAACCAGTATAGCCTGGATTTCACTTTCTTTAAAACCTGATTTTTCTGCAAAAGCACTTGCAAGACGCATTTCGTGATTGTCAATTTGCCCATCAGACAGAGTCATTTTTACAATATCATAAAGCTGTTCAAACCGTTTGGCTAACTCATATGGAGGGTCATAGTCCTGTTTGGATGCTGTATCAATCAAATTTTTTATCTCAGGTTCAGTAAAACCCAGTTTTCTGCCCATCTGGTGCAACAATTCAAGTTCAGTATGCCAGATAATTCCATCTGCCATTGCAATTTTGACCAGATGAACAAAAAATCCTTTATTCTGTTTTTTTAACGGGTGATCGAAATTTTCTAAGTGGCTCATATTATATCTTTTATAACTAAATATTAAAAAATATTTGTATTTTAAATAGGAAAGAAAACCAGAACCTAAATACTATTTTAGATGATCCTATTTACGAACAGGATTATTATCTTCTCCCTAAGTATATCATAATGTAGTAAAGTAAAGTAGCTAAAGAACCTAATGCAGCGACTACATAAGTATATGCAGCCCACTTCAGTGCATCCTGTGCTTTAAGATGTGTTGAATAGCTTGTTACATTGGCCGTTTGTAACCATGCCAACGCTCTCTTACTGGCATTGATCTCAACAGGCAATGTTATAAAGCTGAAAGCTGTAGTTAATGCAAATAATACTATTCCAGCCAGAAGAAGTTGAGGGAAAGTGTTTATTAGCAATACCCCTCCGAGTAATATCCACTGAATCCAGTTTGAAGCAAAACTGACTACAGGTACTAAGTTTGAGCGCATGTGTAACCATGAATATGCGTGTGCATGTTGAATAGCATGACCGCATTCATGTGCCGAAACCGCTCCTGCGGCTATATGATTTCCAAAGTAGACATCGCGGCTCAGGTTAACCGTTTTATTAACAGGATTATAATGGTCAGTTAACTCACCGGTCACCGACATGATCTTTACATCAATAATTCCATTCTCTCTTAGCATTTTCTCGGCTACATCCCGGCCTGTATAACCATTATTCATTGGCAACAGCGAGTATTTCTTAAACCTCGATTTCAGCTGGTGGCTGACTAGCCAGCTGGCCAGCATGAATACTCCAAAAATCAATAAATATGTTATCATTGTTTTAAAATTTACGTTTTATATTAATTTGCATAATCATAAAAACACACAGGATAATAGAGATCCATATAAGTTATATCATCAATTTCTATTTGTTCTTCCAGCATATACTTGTTAGGATCTTGTAATGCCGGCTCATATTCACTGGACTCTATCCAGTCATGTAATTCTAACCAGCCTTTCGAAATGGCATTAAATGGCTTATCATCAGGAATTTCAATTCTCAGAACTGCGTACTTACGCTTTGGTATAAACTTGAGTGTTGCTCCTACTACATTTTTAATTTTATCCGGCAGGCAAACCCAGTATTCATACCCACGTAATCCTTTGCTGTGATAAGCCTCAGATACAGGAATGTCAACGCCAAATTTTCTTAAACTATCAAAATTTATTTTTTTGGTTTGCATCAATTCCATCATATAAGTTGCAGCATCACTCTCAGGAGTGGAACTCACAATTCTGTATGCTGCCACCTTCATCGGTGGTAATTCTTTGATTGAAACCTGGATAGAAGGCTTTTCAGCAATTATCATAATCGTTATTTTATTTTGTATACCATTAATGCATCACCATGCCTGATATATAACTTCCCTTTATTTATTACAGGGTGTGCCCAGAAGGGTCCTTCTCCTTTTGTGATCTGAAATTCACTCACTATGTCAAGTTTTGAAGCATCAGGTTTTACCAGGGCAACATGGCCTGACTTTTCTTCAAAAAGATAAAGCATTCCATCGGCAGAAATTATAGATCCTCTTGAGTTCCATTTTGTTGTCCATAGGGTTTTGCCAGTTGTCCAGTCTACACAAACCCATGTGTCGGGTGGGTTCGCATTATGGTTTGTACCATAAATATTATTCCCAAGCAGGACTACACCACCAAGTTGGGGATCAAAATTCCTGTTTTCCCACACTACCTCAACCGAATTTCCATCCGCAGAAAGCTTAAGTTTAAGAGCAACCCATTTGTATCCATTTGCAATCAGAATAAACCCATCCCTGTAAACAGGAGTTATGGCATGATTCATCCTGACATCGCCAGTGGCAGCATTAACAGCAGCATAATTTACTTTCCATAGTATTTTTCCATCTTTTACATTAACTGCAACTATATCTATCCCCATTACAGTTACTATCATCTTTTTACCGGCATACTCAATAAGTTTAGGATTAACATATTGAGGTTCCTGATTAAGAGGTTCTGCTTCCCAAACTACCTTGCCATCAGCAATATTGAAAGCAACCATCGAAGCCTTTTTCCCTCCTGGTGAAACAATAACCATATTATCAACAACCACTGGAGATTCCGATATTCCAAACTTAATTGGTTTGCTTTCATATAACTTGTAATGATTTTTTGACCACTTAATTTTTCCATCAGATCCGATACAGACAATATCCCCACTTCCACTGACAAGGAATATATTTCCGTTATAATATGTGGGGGTACATCTGGATCCCGTATGGTTAGTCATCCAGGCTTTGCCATACACTGTCTCCCATTTCATTTTTCCATCTGGAGTAAGAGCTGTCAGAACATCGGAACTGTCTTTTCTTCCGGTTACATAAACAGCATTATCAGTGACAGTTGGTGAAGAATAACCATCTCCCATTTTCCCTGCTTCCCATAAAAGTACTGGTCCGCTCACAGGCCAATTTTTCAGCAATCCTGTTTCATTATAGATACCGCTTCGGTCTGGGCCTCGCCATTCATTAAGCTGACAATAAACAAAATTTATATACCCAGTAAATAATAATACTGATAAAAGTAATTTTGGAAAATATGATTTCATGTTGTTTTTATTTTTTATTAGTGAAAATACTTTTTGCTTTAATCTGTATTAATTATTTAGCTGTACCCTTTAGGATTTTGTCGAGAAAACCAGTAATTCCATCCAGTACACTTTGCAAACCATTCTGAATTATATAATTAATAAGCTTTCCAATCAATGGAAACAGAACGATTATCAGAACAATTACAATAGTTAAAATCAATATAACTGCCAATGCGACAAATAATTTCAACTTTTTATTATTTCTGATCTTCTCAAAAATATTTTGCCAGTTCATACTGTCTCCATTCCTATTTAAAGGATATCCCGAATTGTACGAAAAGTCACTGTCATCAGGGAATCTGTTTCCCCTGTTATTACGGTAATCCCTGCGGTCGTTTTCGAAAAACTCTTCAAAGCCCATATATAATAGTATTAATAAAAATCATTTAGATTAAATTAAGAAGAACACAATAATTTCATTAGCAGGTAAAAAAACTCCTGCTAAACTTTTATGCGCTTAAAACTTATTCTAGAATATTTCTGGCGGTTGCCAGACAGAAACAAATAGAATATTTAGAAGAGGCAGAGTACTTACACTAATTTTTTGAGATCCATGTTGGTCTGATAAATCCGGATTATTATACTGGTCAATCTGGTCTTCATCTGATGAATCATTATCCGGAGTTAACCTATCCTCAGCTTTGTCAGTATCGTGTGAAATTTGTATATAATATCGCTGTGGATCTAAATTAGAATACGCATTAATCCCATGGAAGAGAAACAGAACTATCAATAAAAAAAATTTAAGAAATATGTCCCTTCTATTCTTCATGAGAGCAAAAGTCGTGTTTATTATAATAGCTGCAAAAGGCTAATAGTTAAATTATTGTTAATAAATTTGCTTATTCCCGGTTATCCAAGTTATATTTGTTAACTTGTAGCCATGGGAAAAGCAATAAAACAAATATCAGTACTGGCTCTTGTCCTCAGCCTTAACCTGGGTTGGGTTAACAGCAGTTTTTCCGAAATTGCTTTTTTTAAAAATTATATATGTAAAACAGGCGAATGCCAGGATTCTTCAGATTTTTTTGAATATTTCCATGCATTCTGTATCGAAGATGATGTCTTTATGTATGATTCAAAAGTTCAGTCAAATATATATACTACAGAAAAGGAAAAGGTTTCTGTCTTTACCGGCAATTTTGATGACAGTTATCTGAACAATATCTGGCAGCCTCCAAAATTTTCCTGATCCACCTATTAATATTTCCTGGCATTTTCAGAAATAATTCAGCTTTAGGTTGGATATCTGTGACCAGGATATTAATAATTTAAATCTTCATTTTATCATGAAAAAACTACATTTATTATAGATGGTAGTAAAGGTAGTATTGTTTTCAATAACCATTACCGGTTGCTACAGAGTCGAATGTCCTGTCCGTCACAAGTGTGGATGAATCTGAAAATAATAAAAACTAGATTCTTTGCGGTTAAAACGCAAAGACAAATTTTAAATAATATTAACCAACTCAAAAATTATGAAAAGGATTACAGTTTTAGTATGTATAATAGGAATGGCATCAATTTTCCTGTCTTCATGCAAGAAGGAAAGTAGCAATCCCAATTCCGAGGCACAGCTTATCATAAAAGCAACTACTTCAGCAGTGCAGAAATCGGTTTCTGACAGCATTACAACAGACACAAAGTCTGCTTTAGCAGGTACCGATATTGTTGTTCTAGATACTTTCCTCATTAATATCAGAGACATAAAATTTGAATTTGATGAAAGCAATGCAGGAATCAGACCTGACAGTTGTAGTGATGATTGCACTGATGATGCCGAATGTGATGATAAATCAGGTGACTGCCCGTGCAATGAGGATTGTAATGACAGCACCTATACTGACATTCAATCCAAAGGCCCATATCTTATAAATGTACTTTCGCCCGATGTATTAAACGGTAAGGTGATTGATAATTTCTCCCTGCCAAATGCCGTTTATGATGAGATTGAATTTGATCTTGCCGTATATGAGTTTTCTGATAATACGAAAATGCTAGGCCGTTCAATTTATCTTGCCGGTACAATTAATGGAAACCGTTTTAAATTATGGACCAATATGTCGAAGGAAATCGAGATTGAATTTCACGACCAGAGTGCAGTAAATCTTACCGGTGAAACGATAAAGCTCTATATAGATATAAGTTTAGAGAAGATCATGGCCAGCCTGGGAGTAATAAACCTCGGTGCTGCAGCCGATGGTAATAATAATGGTTACATCGAGATCGGGAATAATGATACCGACGGAAATCAGATTTGGGCAGGAGCAATTCTCAAAGCCATTACCGGATGCTTTGACCTTGATGATGTGGATTGTGAAGATTAATACTTCTAATTTTCCCTCTTTACTTTACATTAACCACACTACGCCCTTTTTGATGTAGTTCTGATAATCCGACTATTATGGTCGGCTTTTAAAAAATGAGCAAGGAGATAAAAGAAATATCATTTCTGATTTTTGCCATCGCACTTAATCTCATGTTGGCGAACCAGAGTTTTAATGACCCGGCTCTTTTGCAAAATCAGATCTGTGACTGCAATGAATGTCAGAATTCATCAGGTCCTTTAAAAAGCAATATTTCAATTTGCTGCGATGACGATGCCTTCCTGAATGATTCCAGGTTAAAACCAGGCATATTTGATGAAATGAACGATAGAGTTCACTTTTCAAATGAAAGTTTTTGTAATGAATATTTGAACCAAGTCTGGCAACCTCCTGAATTCTGACAGCCCGTCGTTCTGAATTTCTTTAGATTGCAGCAGTTCATTTAGCTGCTTATCTGTTCCATGAATCTGAAAAAGATAATTGACAGGTATGTAATGTATATTAAAAAATAAAATATGAAAAAAATCTATATTTTAATTATGGTATTATTTTTTTCAATAGCCATTTCTGGTTGCGACAAAGACGAATGTCCGATTTG
>CAVSZL010000004.1:0-46862 GCA_963732435.1 uncultured Bacteroidales bacterium
ATGGACGAATTCAGTCCGTTGGTCAAATAAAAAATTAAAACAGCCCAAAAACACTTAAATTAGTGGCCTGAAACTATGTTTAATAATATTTTTCTTTAAAGTCTGTGCAATGTGAATAATGGTTTGAAAGAAATGAGGAGAAACAGGTTTATAACAAATTACCTGACATTATTTCATAACTTCAGAATAGATTATTTTAAAAATATTCCTTAAATTGTAAGTTGAATTATTGTATGTTATTACTGTTGAAAAACAAAAACTTATATACTTCAATTATTCACAGGGAAGAGCCTGAGAATGACCTTTCATGCGTGAATGTAATAACAAAAACTGTTTATTATTGTTAAATTACCGATCGGATAAATAAATTCAGAGCAGGATGAGAAACACTTTAATACTGATATTTGCTTTTACAATATTTGCTGGCAGGGCTTCGGCTCAATGTAATTTAAAGATCACTGATCCTGATCCCGTATGCTTTCCTGCAACTGTTAATCTTACCGATGCCGCAATAACTGCCGGAAGTGTACCAGCAAACCTTGTCTTTACTTACTGGACTGATGCCCTGGCTACTATTGCATATTTACCATATACCACAGCTACAGCAGGTACTTATTATATCAAGGGAGATAATGGACTCGGATGTACCCAGGTCAAACCAGTGGTTGTTACTGTAACAATTCCTCCAACTGCTTCTATAAGTTATGCCGGAACCCCGTTTTGCAGATCAGTAATTGGAAATCAGCCGGTTACAATCACTGGTACAGGGGCATATACAGGCGGTACCTATTCATCGACTGCGGGATTATCAATCAATTCCGGTAACGGATCTATCACTCCAAGCACGAGTTCTGCCGGCACATATACTGTAACTTATACCATACCTGCATCCGGAGGTTGTCCGACTATCCCGGTCACTACTTCAGTTACTATTCTCGCTGTACCTTCAGCACCTCTGATAGGAACAATTACTCAGCCTACCTGCATTTTACCTACCGGAAGTGTTGTATTAAACGGATTACCCTCACCCGGAAGCTGGACGGTAAACAGTAATCCTGCAGGTATAACGGTGGCAGGCACCGGAGCGAGCTTAACAGTAACAGGCCTTGCAGCTGCAACAACATATACATTCACTGTGACAAATTCCCAGGGATGTACTTCGGTTGCATCCGGCAATGTGGCGATTCTGGCACAACCTGCGACCCCAGGTGCACCGCTAATAGGTTTAATTACCCAGCCTACCTGCACTGCACCCACAGGAAGCGTTGTATTAAACGGATTACCTTCACCCGGAAGCTGGACCGTAACCAGTAATCCTGCAGGCATTGTAATACCTGGTAATAATACGAATACTGCAACCATAACCGGTCTTTTACCCGGAACCACCTATACATTCATTGTTACAGCCCAGGGATGTTCATCCCCACAGTCCACCCCTGTTGTGATCCTTGTACAACCCAATACCCCTGCGGCACCCACTATCGGGACTATTACACAGCCTACCTGTACTACCTCAATCGGCTCTGTTGAGTTGAGCGGATTGCCAACACCGGGAGGCTGGATAATAACAAGCAATCCGACCGGGATAACATTGTCGGGAACTGCAGCAACTGCAACAATAGGTGGCCTTTTGGCGGGAACAACATATACCTTCAGGGTTTCGAATTCTGATTTATGTCTGTCACCTCCATCAGCTAATGTAATAATGCAGCCCCAACCCCTTTTCCCTGCTGCACCAGTGATTGGCGCAATTACTGCACCAAGCTGTCTGGTTGCTACAGGTAGTGTCGTGCTTTCAGGGCTTCCGGCAGGAAGCTGGACTGTCAGGAGAACTCCCGGAAATGTGGATACACCTGGTACAACTACAACTGCAACAATTTCAGGTATCCCTTCCGGAACTTTTAACTTCTCTGTCAGAAATGCTTCTAATTGTGCTTCGCCTCTGTCAGATGATGTAGTAATACCAGCACAACCTGCAGGTCTGGCGGCTCCGGTCGTCGGGTTGATAGTACAACCTTCCTGTGCAGTGTCAACGGGAAGTGTGACTTTAAGCGGCCTGCCATCAACAGGAACATGGACCTTAACAAGGACACCTGATGGTGTGCAACGAACCAGCTCAGGTACAAGCATTACTATCACGGGATTGCCTAACAGCAACACTTACACTTTTTCTGTTTCAAGTGCAACTGGATGCGCCTCACTCCCTTCCGGCGATGTTGCTATTAATGATCAGCCGGTTACCCCCACTGCACCCAAAATAGGCAAAATAACAGCACCTACGTGTACTCTGGCAACTGGTAGTGTGATTTTTACTGATTTACCTGCGACCGGAACATGGACCGTGACCAGATACCCTGGCACTGTTAAAACTTCCGGAAGTGGTGTAACTGATACAATATCCGGAATTCCTAGCGGGAGTTATGTTTATCAGGTGGAAAACGCTGACAAATGTGTGTCTCCTAATTCGCCTGAAGTTGTGATTCCTGCACCCCCACCTGTACCCTCAGCGCCTGTAATTGGGACTATTACTCAACCAACTGCTTCAGTGCCAACAGGAAGTGTGGTACTGAACGGGTTACCCTCAGGATCATGGGTTCTCAACCGCCTGCCTGAGAACGTTACTACGCCCGGTACAACAACAAGTTATACAGTTTCCGGACTTCCGGGGGGAGCATATACCTTCACTGTCAGAAACGCCTCATTATGTACTTCAGTTCCATCAGCTGAAATTAGGATATCCACACCGGGCCCGCCAACTCTGATAATAACCGATCCTCCTGCAGTATGTTTTCCGGGTACTGTTAACCTTAAAGATTCCGCAATCATTGAGGGATCCACAGGCGGTCTGGTATATACCTACTGGACTGATACTCTGGCGACAACTGCATATCCTACTCCTGCTGCTGCAGTCGCGGGTAAGTATTTTATCAAAGGAACAACTGTGTCAGGATTTTCCACCACAAAACCTGTAATTGCCACGACTATCATGATGGCCGTTGCCAATGCCGGTCCCGATCAGGTTCTGGCAAATGAGTATGCAACCTTCCTCGATGCTCAACTGGGAGATGGTGAAACAGGCGTCTGGTCAGTTGTTTCAGGTACCGGAGTAGTCAGCGATACTTTGGATCCCAGAAGTGAAGTAAACAAGCTGTCATCTGGAGATAACATTCTGTCATGGAAAGTATCCAATGGCGTATGTCCTGCCGATTCAGATAAAATAACAATTAAAGTTGGCGATATCATTATACCCACATTAATAACACCTAACGGCGATGCCAAGAATGAGTATTTTGTCATTCTGGGGCTCGAGACTCTCGGTAAAACGGAGATAGTTATCTTTGACAGGAGAGGATCTCAGGTTTATAAAAACATTGAATATGACAATAAATGGAACGGAGTTGACTATAATGAAAACCCGCTGCCGAATGATACCTATTTTTATCACATTAACACTTCCACAGGACGATCGTTAAGTGGTTATATTGTTGTACGACGGTGATTTGAATTCAGAATTATCAAAGAACCTGAAATTGGAATGTTAAGCTGAAAATAAATTTTTCAATAATGAAAAGGATAATAAAAGCATTTTTTCTGATACTGATCCCGATAAATATGGCAGGCCAGTTGGCCCCTGTCACAAATCAGTATGTCCTGAATCCTCTAACAATTAATCCGGCCTTCGCCGGTAACAGAGGAAATCTCAATGTTGCGGCATTTTACCGCAAGCAGTGGGTTGGTATCGCGGGGGCGCCTGAAACTTTTACGTTGACAGCTGATGCTCCGGTTCTTGATAACAAGATCGGGTTGGGTCTTATTGTGATAAATGACAGGGTTGGCGTAACGAAGGAGAATTATTTTATTACAAACTACGCTTACATAATGGATCTTGGAGAAGGGTCCTTGTCTTTTGGCCTGGGTGCAGGGATAATTTCGACAAATACTGCATGGTCGGATCTTGTGGTTCTCGACCCGGGAGACGAACTTTATCTGGTTGATTCACGTCGTTTTATTGTACCCAGTGTAAGTTTTGGAACTTATTATGCGAATAAGAACTACTTCCTTGGATTTTCAATTCCAAAATTCATAGGGTATAAATTCAACTATGATAAAAATAAATACAGTCTGACAGTCGATCCGGGTCAGTATAACTATATGTTTTACACAGGATATGCATTTAACCTGGCATCAAAAATTGATTTTATTCCTTCAACACTTTTAACTTTTACCCCGGGACAAAAGATGCTCTTTGACTTAAATGCTAATTTTAACTTTAATAATCGTTTCTGGGCAGGAGCTTCTTTCAGGAATAACCGGTCGGTAGGAGCTCTGGTCCAATTCTCGGTAAATAACCAGCTGAAAGTAGCCTATACCTACGATTTCGATACAGGCAATCTGGGTGGCTATAGTGGTGGCTCTCATGAAATAATGCTCAGATATGAATTTCGTTATAAGGTTAACGTTGTGGATCCGCTGATCTTTTGACCAGCGAAAAATTATTGTAATAAATTTACTCCTTCCCTATCTTTTGGAGAAGGAGACAAAAAATAGTACTTTAGTGAAATTAAGCAATACCTGCTTCAAGATTTTTTAGTAGAACAAAATTGATTATGAATTTTAAACTTGCCGTGGTCGTTCTTTTGACTGTATTCATAAACTCATACTTATTGGGACAGTCAGAAACTTATTTCCTTCAAACAAAAGTAGAGGGAGAGGGGCAATCGGAAACCTACTCCGTGAAAAAAGCAACCTTCAGCACTGATAAATATGATGAATTCAGTCCTGTCAGATATAAGAATGGTATAGTATTTTGTTCCAACCGTGCTACTACAAAAGTACTTAACTATTCTACTGAAGATAACAAAGGGCTGATAAAGATTACCTTCCTGGAAAACCTTGCTGAAAATCAGTCGCAAAGTTTAAAATTCTTCTCAAAAGAGCTGAATTCTAAATTCAATGACGGACCTGTTACTTTCAGCAGCAAGGGTGATACCATCTATTATTCCAGAAATATTCTTGTTGATGGAAAGATGTCAGAACTTTCAACAGTAAGAAATAAGCTTGGTATTTTTTATGCAGTGCATGATGGAAATGAATGGACAAAAATCCGGGAATTAAGAATAAACAATGAATGGTACAATGTGACTACTCCATGGCTTTCTCCCGATGGCAAAAGATTGTATTTTGCATCCGATAAACCAGGGGGGTATGGCGGCTCAGATCTTTATTATTGTCAGTGGAAAAATGATTACTGGGATGACCCTGTGAATTTAGGAGCTGTTATCAATACAAAAGGAAATGAGTCGTATCCTTTTATAAATGTTGCAGGTGAATTCTTTTTTTCCTCAGATGGCCATCCGGGAATGGGAGGGAAGGATATTTTCTTTTCACGATACTCTGATACTTCATGGATAGCACCTGTTGCCCTGGACGCTCCGATTAATTCTCAACGTGATGATTTCGGCATTTCTACCGACACTCTCATGTCTGAAGGTTATTTTTCATCAAACAGGGATAAATCAATAGATATTTTCCATTTCAGGACAATAAATCCGCAGATATTTTACAGTTCACCTCAAAGGGAAAATAACTATTGTTTTGTATTTCGTGATAGCGGATCAATTGTAATTGATACTGTAACCCTTCAACACAAGTGGTCCTTTGGGGACGGCACATCCGATAACGGGTCAGTTGTAAGGCATTGCTTCCCCGGACCCGGAAAATATACTGTCAGACTGGATATTGTTGAAAGAGAGACAGGAAGGCTGTTTTTTACAAAACTGATCGACAATCTGGAGTTAAAGGATATTGAGCAACCCTATATAAATGCTCCTGATTATTCAGTAAAGGGAGATAATGTCTCTTTTGACGGATATAAATCATATATCCCGGGTTACAGTATAGTGGATTTTTCGTGGGACTTTGGAGATAAAATTAAGGCAGGGGGAGCAAAGGTTACTCATTCCTACTTAAAAAAGGGAGAATATATTGTGAATCTTGAACTGGCATTGAAATCTGAGTCAACCGGCAGCTTTAAGAAAACCGGTGTCTCCAGGAAAATAATTGTTTTTAATGATAAGCAGGAAAGCAATTCTTTCCAGGCAGGTGTCACCCAAATGAAAAATGTATATCCTGATGCAAGGAAAAGCGCAAATTTAGTTCTTAAATCACAATTCTCAGCTGAAGAAGAATTTAGTGCTGATGCTGAATTTTGTATTGAGTTAATGAGTTCAAAGAGTAAGATTGATCTCAGGGATGGGGTATTCAGGACTGTTCCTGGTATATATGTGGTGAAAGAGAGAATCGATTCCATCAAAGGTGAGTATAGTTATACTGTTGAACAGCAGATGAGCCTTATGGCTACATATCCTGTCTTCAGGAAAATGGCTTCGCTTGGCTTTAAGGATGTTCAGGTAAAAATGCTGCCTCTTACCCGGCCATATGAAAAGGAGCTGCATAATTTCTTACGGGTGAATGGGACCTTATCAGATATATATTTCGATTCTTCAGACAGACTCACATCAAATGCATTTATTATGCTTGATCAGATTACCAGGTTAATGAATAAATACCCATTAATAAGGCTTGAAGTTTCTGTCCATACAGATAATGCAGCTTCCCCTGAAAGTAGCATTTCACTGACACAAAAACGCGCACAATTATTAGTCGATTATCTTATTAACAGGGGTGTAAAGGCGAAGAGGCTTGTTTCAAAAGGATATGGTTCATCAAAACCGATTGCGAGCAATCTGGTTGAAAAGGGCAGGAAATTAAACAGGAGAATTGATTTTACCATTATTGATTAAAAATTCCCAGCCTTGAGATTGTCAGGATAATATCATAATTATTTAAGGATATCTCTCCTAGTAGGGGAGCAGAATAAACCAATAATAAATTATACCAAGAGTCTCTCGCAGTGTCATAAGCGCTTTGCTCTTTCTGCCGGCATGATTTTTCATGTCATCAATTGAGATGATACCAATATCATATTTCTTCTCCAATATCCTGTTATAAGTCATCCATGTTCTTCTACCATGAGTTCCCAAACTCATAATATTTATACCATCAATATGCATGTTGGTTTCCTGGAGCCAGCTGCGGAAAGCTAAAGCACTTGTCAATGTTCTGTTTATTCTGACTTTCTTGCTGGTAACAGCTAATACTCTTGAAGAATCGATTCCCATTAAGCATAATCTCTCCCTTGCAGAACCAGCATAGGAATCATAATTATTCTTAACTCTGTCTATCCCATCCCACTCTCTTATGTCATACTCCGTATTATTCTGATAAGGGATTATGGTTTGGTTGTCAATGATAATTTCATTAACATATAAATTCCGATCGCCAAAATCTCCGACTCCGTCATTGATGAACCGTACGGAAATGGAATCAATATCTTTCAGGTTACCGGTCCATGCAATTGAATATATTCGTTTATTCTTATCTGCAGAATACTCAGATATCAGGGAGTCGTTTACGAAGATGCTGAAATGTGCTGAATGTTCACCGTCAAGCTCACTATAGGCATTGATACCGATAGTATGATTTTCTGACATTCCGCTGGAGATGAGCTTGTCTTTTGTATAGAAGATAAGATATCCATCCTCAGAAAGCATAAAGTATTCAACTGTAGATTTCAATCCGGTAGTAATAAGATAATCATATCCGTTACTTTGAAATTCATTACAGGCTATTTTGAGGCCATACTCAGGCAGCCAGCCTTCAACTATAAGGATGTTTGCCTTAACAGGCTCATTTTTTGACAGATACGCTGCGATATAGTTGTAAGCTGGTTTAATGACGAAATAACCTGCAGAAAGAAGGACAACGAGAATAATCAATAGAAGGTAAATTCTTTTTTTTCTCATAAATTATATCTGAGAGAATTCATTTCTTACTAATACCTGTATGTTCATCCCATAAGTAGTAAGTAAGACTATATTTTATCTCATAACAAGAAGATTTTGAGTATAAAGGATAGTATTGCCGGATTTTAATTCGACAATATAGATACCGGGAAACAGGTTCGATGGAAGATCAATCTTATTATTTATCGTATCAAATGCTTTCTCAAAAACTATTTTGCCTGAAAAATCAAGGAGTCTGATCAGATCGGGAAATATGGTAGTTTCTCCAATCGAAACACTAAACGAATATTGTGCAGGATTAGGATAGATTATTACATTTTTATTTTTAACGTCATCCTGAGGAGGATTGTATTGGGATTCACCGAATATCTTAAGTTCTGAGATGCTTACAAGATCGTTTAATGTGTTGCCGTGTCCTACAAGCTTAAGATATGAATACTCTGTAGTTGAGAACGTAAGAGGAAAATCAAAAACCTGGGGATCTCCTGAGTATCTCCAAGATTTAGAATTTATTAATATTGGTTCCCAGGTGATACTATCGGGGGAGGCCAGGATATCAAATGTGTAGGAGGAGCTCTCGCCCGGCAAAAAAGCTATTTCCAGATGGCTGATTTTATAAAAACTTGATAGCTTCATCTTAAGCCATTGATTATCGCCTATGGCAGACCATCTTGTATTAAGATTCTGATCTGAACTTTTCACAGGATAGTCAGATCCCTGGTAATCACTGGCTTCTAAACCGGAAATACTTGCTGCGGCGTATTCCGGTTTGTATGGTTCAATATTTACAGGGATAACTGCCGAGACTTGAGTAATACCATCAGATACCACCAGATTAAAATTAATGACTCTGGATGATTTTGTTATCGGAGCAAGGAATTGCATACGGTTTCCATCTGGTACTATTAAAATTTCATCAGGAGCGGACCATGAATAGGTAATAGCATCATTGTCAGGATCATAACTTCCTGATGCATCAATTTCAAAAACAAATCCGGAATAACTTAATCCGGGATTTTTGATAATGATCTTAGGGGAATTATTAGGCCCTTTTGGGTCCTTGCAATTATTGGATACGGCTCGGGAAGCTATACTTGCTGCCTCCCCGCCGGCAGCGGTTTGCATTGGATTAATTGCAGGTTTTGTATAGGATAGAGTTATAACGTCACCAAATTTAATAGCACTCGATAATGTTAATTGCACCCTTGTTCCTGATATTGAAATGGAATTTATAGTTCTTTTCTGAGAATTGACATTGACATTGAAGTCAGTAATAGCCGGAATAATAAGATTATTGAGAGTCAGATCATAAGTCAATACGAGATAATAGGGGGTAGAGTTTTCTACCAGGGCAGACCTAATTATTGGGACAGGAAATACCGTAGAACCATTCTGAAACTCAAAAGGACCAAGATCCGGATTATCTCCTATATAGGTCAGTCCTACTTTTACACCGGCATCTATCAGATCAGATCCTTCAGCAAGGCGCAGAAAATCTATATCCGGTAAACTTCCGTCAGTCTTTCGGGACAGTATCAGGTCTGAGCCATCAAGACTTACAAAATCAGCATTTGTGACCGAATATGATCCATCCCATGAGTTATGTGTGACATTTGTTCTTGTCCCTATATTGGCAGCATCAGGTACATCTTTATAAGAAATATTGTTTTTAATATAATATGATATACCGCTGACATTGAAATTATATCCGCCCCCCCAGTTACTCCCAAAACTATTGTTGTAGGAAATATTATTGTAGAGTTCCATATTACAGACTGCAGAACCATTTTCATTATATCCCCATGCCTGATTTTTATAAGATATGCAGTTAACTATTCTTCTTAAGATTGTTGAGGATGCTGAAATAGATGTCGGACCAAGTTTATAGCCGTTGCCATCTCCTCCCACAGTAACTCCATCTTCCCTGTAACCATTATTCCATGCCCAGCAACTCTCGATCAATACATAACTGTCATAATTAAACAGATCAAGGCCATCATCTGAATTATTCCAGAACCGGCAACCTCTGAATGTATTGGATCCACCGGGATTCACAACTTCAAAATTCAGGCCATCAGCATGTTCATACCTGGTATATGGATCCCAGTTATCATGCCAGTCACAGTTCAGGAATAAGTTATTGTTGCAGCTTCCTGTCATATATGAGCCTAAACCGCACCATGATAAATCGAGGAACTCAAGGATGCAATTGTTAAAATCCTCACACCTCAGAGCCGTCCATATAAAATCATTTCTCTGGTCAAAGCCACTGATATGAATACCTTTAAAATGGCAGTAGTTACCAGAGAAATATACTCCTGCCCTGAATTCTGACCAGCTCCATGATACGGCTCTTGTTATTAAGGGAGTTTCTCCTGGGTATGCCCAAACCTTAATCAGGTTCCCTGCAGTTCCGTTTTTTCCAAGAAGACGCTGCTGAGATGTGTAGGAATATGTGCCACCCCGCAAATAGATTATATCACCTGCAGAAACAACAGTCCACGCCTTGTTTAATGAGAAAAATGGCTGACTCAGAGTACCTGGATTAGAATCATTTCCACCTGGGGACAAATAATAGGTGGCTCCGAGGAGGGATGCGGAAATTGGAATAAATATCAATATGAATATTAATTTATTCAGCTGTTGTATTTTATGTAATAATGTTTTCGTAAAAAGTTGACAAAAATCCATCCTGGATTCACAATTTTACAATGATGTCTACTGCAAAGATAATTTTTTTTACATTTGTTGTACACCATTGAATCGCATATCAACATATAATTAAAAGATTTTCGCTAATGGACAAGGTAATTGAAGCAGATTTATATCGTTATGGAGGATTGACAGGGACGAAGGGTTTCCTGAAAGGACTTTCTTTTCCGGGATTCCGGTATACCTATTTATTAAGGAAACTATCAAAGTGCCGAAGTCATACAATTAAGAAAAAGCTTTTACACATTCTTTTTACAAGATATAAATATAGGTACGGATTTCAGATTCCATTTAATACAGAAATTGGTGAGGGTATGTATATAAGTCATTTTGGGACACTGGTCATTCATGAAAAAGCAAGAATTGGCAGGAACTTCACAATTACTTATGGCATTACAATTGGTCAGGCAAACAGGGGAAGATTGAAAGGTTATCCCACAATAGGAGATAATGTCTGGCTTGGTACAGGTGTCGTGATCGTAGGGAATGTAACGATAGGATCAAATGTATTGATTGCACCCAACTCATTTGTAAATTTTGACGTTCCTGATCATTCAATGGTAATCGGGAATCCCGCCAAGATTATTAAAAAAGAGAATCCTACCGAAGGCTATATTCTATCAGTTTTGGAAAAAAATTAGTCAGGCAGAATACACTCAGTCTGGCAAACAGGTCGCAGGTACATTTTTTTATTCCGGAGTTGGGATTGCTGATCATAAACAGGAAGGTATCATAACCGGTTTTAGGATTTATTTTAGGATTTTGAAATTATCAGGTTTAAAAGAAAAGCCTATATTTGCAAACTCCATTACAGAGAGTGTGGTGTAGTGAATAATGACTGACAAGGCGAAGCACTATGAAATCTTATGTCTGCAAAAATAAAAAAAGGATAAAAGTCAGTGCAATATCGACCTGATTCCTTAATCCCATTCCTATGAGTTATCTTAAGTCATCATTTATTCCAATGCTCCTGAGTCCGTTCAGAAAAGGTCATGAAAGGAGTAATAAAGCAAAGGAAAATATTATTTTGGCCATTTTTGTTAAAGGGATAGGTATTGCCATAAGCCTGGTACTGGTTCCGCTGACTCTTCATTATGTAAACCAGACTGAATACGGGATCTGGCTTACTTTAAGTTCTATTATCGGCTGGTTTTATTTTTTTGATATAGGTTTTGGCAGCGGGTTGAGAAATAAATTTGCAGAGGCAACTGCGAAGGGAGAGCACGATCTGGCCCGGACATATGTTAGTACTACCTATGCTGTCTTGGGCATAATTGTTTTAGTAGTCCTAATAATCTTCTTCTTTATCAACCCTTTTCTGGACTGGTCAAAGATACTAAATACCCCTTCCAGTATGGCGTCAGAACTTAGTCTGCTTGCAATGCTGGTTTTCGTTTTCTTTTGTATTCAATTTGTTTTACAGCTACTTACTACAATACTTACCGCAAACCAGGAACCTGCCAAAGCTTCCGTTTTCGGTTTGTTGGGAAGCATAGTCTCATTATTGGTGATCTTTATACTTACCAAAACAACAGCAGGAAATCTGATATATCTGGGAGTATCCTTAAGTTTTGCTCCTGTCCTGGTTTTACTGATCTCCAGCTTCTGGTTCTTTAACAGGAATTATAAAATGTATGCCCCTTCTTTTAAATTTGTGAATTTTAAATATGCCCGTGATTTAATGACTCTTGGAATCAAATTCTTTGTCCTTCAGATTGCTGCCCTTGTCATATATCAAACGAGCAATATCATAATTGCTCAGCTCTTTGGGCCTGCCCAGGTAACTCCTTTTAATATAGCTTACAAATACTTCAGTATTATTTCTATGGGGTTCGGTATTGTAATGTTACCATTCTGGAGTGCTTTTACTGAGGCCTGGTATAAAAAAGATATTGACTGGATAAAGAATGTCATCAGGAACCTGATTATTATTTGGGTAATTGTAAGTATCGGGGCACTTATTATGCTTCTCTGCTCAAATTTCATTTACAGTTTATGGGTAGGCAAAGAAGTCGTGGTTCCATGGAGCATATCAATAGTTATGGCGGCTTATGTCATTCTTAATTCATGGTGTGTTATCTTTTCCAATTTTTTAAACGGGGTTGGAAAAATTAAACTGCAAATCTATAGCGGTATTCTCGGAGCTGTGATTAATGTGCCTTTAGCGATATTCCTGGGCAAGCATTTTGGAATTGCAGGCGTATTCCTCTCAACGTGCATACTGGCAGTAATCAGCGCTGTCTGGTCTCCCATACAATACTACAAATTAATAAATAATACGGCCAAAGGGATTTGGAATAAATAGGTCATATGGAAATATTAATTCTTAACTGCAATACTCCTCTGCGCGCATCCGGTATCGTAGCTCTGGATTTATTTAATGGATTTCGAAATAAGGGGCATCATGTCAAAATGATGGTCAATAAATATGATAGTAATTATCCGGAAGACATAATCAGTATGGAAACCTTCTGGCTGGCAATGAAAAAAGACCTGATGGAGAAGATCACCAGGAGGCTGAAAATTGAGAACAGAAGACCCACTGACATTAACTACCACTTTCACGAAATACGGGAGAAGATATCTTATTACAGCGTTAAACGTATATTAAAATGTTCCGGAATAAAGCCTGATGTAATTTTTGTGTTGTTTGCCAAAGATTTCATTAATTCAAAAGATATGTATGAATTATTTAAAATAACTCATGCTAAGATCTTCTGGCTTATGTATGATATGGCACCTTTAACCGGAGGCTGTCATTATGCATGGGATTGCAAAGGATATCAGAATAATTGCGGAAATTGTCCGGGGATTTATTCCAAGGCTCCATTTGACATATCATATGAAAATCTCATGTTTAAAAAGAAATATGTCGACCTTACGGACATTCATCTGATAGCTGCATCAGAATGGCAGTACAGACAGGCAAAGGTTAGTACATTGTTCAAAAATAAACCCATTCATAAAATCCTCCTTTCAGTAAACCCGGAAATCTTTAAACCTGCAGATAAGGCAGCGCTGCGGTTGAAATTAGGAATAGATTCTGACAGGAAAGTGATCTTTTTTGGTGCCATTTATCTCCATATCAAAAGAAAGGGAATGAGTTATTTAATGGAGAGCTTAAAGATGCTTAAGGAAAGGCTGGCCGGAACTGATCTTGGTAACAAGGTTTTGCTGTTGGTCGCAGGGCTGGAAATTAAAGGATTAGCTGAATTATTGCCATTCCCATCTAAATACATTGGATTGTTGGATAATACCTACGGAATAGCTTCTGCCTTTCAGGTTTCTGACCTCTTTTTATGCCCGTCTATTGAAGATTCCGGACCGCAAATGATAAATCAATCAATAATGTGCGGGACCCCGGTGGTCTCATTTGAAATGGGAGTCTCACCAGATCTGGTAATTACAGGACAAACCGGATATATGGCAAAATTGGAAGACAGCGCTGATCTTGCCCAGGGCCTGTATTCTGTTATATCCGCCAATAGCGATGAATATCAAAAACTTTCTGACAATTGCAGGGAGCTTGGTTTAAAACTTTGTTCTCCTGAAGTGCAGATCGAAAGTATTGAAAAGATAATAGAAAATACAGTGGCTCATTGAATGAATAGGTATTTCAAAATACTGGATTGGGATTCCCGTTTTTTCGGGTATAAAATTGCCTCTGTTCAAGCTTCTGATCTTAAGCCGGATAAGTTGAGTAAAATATTGAGTGACCTTAAGAAAGAAAGTTGTAAACTTGTATATTGTTTTGTTGATCCCGCTGATGAGGTCACAAATAATTCAATACTTAAGTTATCAGGTATGCTGGCTGATGAAAAAGTTACTTTTTCCATACAAGGATTTGATGAAAACAAATCTTTTGCTTCCGGGCATATCCAACCTTATACTTTAACCTATCCAACAGACAGGATTAAAGATTTAGCCCTGCAGAGCGGGATTTATTCACGTTTTAAAGTCGATCCGGGCTTTCGTAATAATGAGTATGAAAACCTTTATACAGAATGGATAGTAAAATCGATTGACAAGAGTTTTGCAGATGAAATACTTGTATATTTTGACGACAATAACGAAAAAGGTTTTATAAGTCTGAGCACTAAAAATAATATCGGATCGATTGGCCTGCTGGCAGTCGATGAAAGAGAAAGAGGGAAATCGATTGGTAAAAAATTGATAAATGCGACTTTTGCCTATTTTATTAATAAAGCAGTCAGTGAAATAGAAGTTGTAACACAAAAAGCCAACGGGACTGCCTGTGCGTTTTATGAATCACAGGGTTTTAAAGTTAAAAACATTACAAATGTTTATCATATCTGGATACAATGAAAATTCCATTTAATAAGCCTTTTCTTACAGGCAAGGAGATGCATTATATGTACCAGGCCATTTACTCAGGTAAAATATCCGGAAATGGAATGTATACACAGAAATGCCATAAATATTTTGAAGATAAGTACGGTTTTAAAAAGGTATTGCTAACCACATCCTGTACAGATGCGCTGGAAATGTGCGCTATGCTTGCGGATATAAAGCCGGGAGACGAAGTAATTATTCCCTCTTTTACTTTCGTTTCAACAGCCGTAGCATTTGTAAGACAAGGAGCAAAAATAATATTTGCTGACAGCAATTCTCAAAATCCGAACATTGACGCAAGTCTGCTTGAGAGCCTTATTACTCCACGCACAAGAGCAATTGTCCCAGTACATTATGCAGGTATCTCATGCGATATGGATATTATCATGGATATTGCGAAAAAGCATAATCTGCTCGTAATAGAAGATGCTGCTCAGGCTATAGATTCTTATTACAAAGGCAAAGCCCTGGGTTCGATCGGCAATCTGGCTGCCTTCTCTTTCCATGAAACAAAAAACCTGAATGCAGGAGAGGGAGGAATGCTCACAATAAATGATGAAAGATTTATCAAAAGAGCAGAAATAATCTGGGAAAAAGGGACAAACCGATCTGAGTTCTTCAGAGGCGAAGTTGATAAATACGGTTGGGTTGATACTGGTTCCTCCTTCCTTCCATCTGAAATAATTGCGGCATATCTCTATGCTCAGTTAGAAAATATTGACATGATACAGACAAAAAGGAAAGAAATCTGGCAGCTTTACTATAAAGGATTGGAGGCAGTTTGTCGGGATAATAAGATCCAGTTGCCATTAATACCTCCCTATGCAACAAACAATGGGCATATGTTTTATCTTGTCTGTTCGTCTCTTGATCAGAGGACATCTTTGATTGACCACCTGAAAAACGATGGTATCCATTCAGTATTTCACTATTTAAGCCTGCATAAAAGTCCATATTATCAGGATAAGCATGATGGCAGGAGCCTGGCTAATAGCGACAGATATACCGATCAATTATTAAGACTTCCTTTTTTCTATGAATTAACTTTGCAGGATGTTGAGAGGATAATAGATTCTGTAAAAAAATTCTTTAAATAAATATGAATAGAGTCATTCAATACTTTTTACTTGGGCTTTTTCCTCTTTACCCTTTCTGGGCAGCACTGTCATATACTTATGTGCATAAGCCAATAGGCTTTGTTGTTGCGCTTATATTGATTCCAATAGTTATTTATTTGACTGTAATTCAAAGAATTAAACTTCCAAAGTATCTTGTATTTCTGATCCTGTTCACAATTTATCATTTGAGTTCTACTTTCATAACCGGGGCATTACCGCCTAAAACAAATTTAGTTTTCTTCTTTCTCTCAGATGCAAATGTCTATGCATGTCTTATTTTTTTAGTTGTTGAGAGTGTGAAATTTGATGATAGTTTTATTCATAAATTGAACCGGATGATCTTTGTTTTAGTCATAATTACATTCATAGTCAGTGTAATTCAGATCAGATTTCCCTACTTTTTTATATCCCCCGCTCTTTCAGGTAACTTAGGAGGTATGATGTTTCTGGAGGAACGACGGTGTTTCTCGGTCTGGAGCTGGATAAATTTAAATTCGCTTGGTATCTCCTTCCCAATATTGATAGGGATACTCCTGAGTGTATTTAATTCAAAAAAGAAAATTATTCCGATTACTATAGTTATTGGAATTGTAGTATCATTTTTATCTAAGGCGAGATATGTCATGATATCAACAATCATGGTTTTATCACAATTGTTCTTCGATTCTAAGATCGCATTGAGAAAGAAGATAAATACACTGATACTTCTTGCATGCATTTTTATTATACTGATAGCAGCAGCTGGCGTGTATGGTTTTGATATTCAGCAGGTTATTGATAACAGGATCCTGGAAAAAGAGACTGGTATGGGATCTGCCAAGGCCAGGATCATTTCTTATGAGGTTTTCAAGATGAAATTTCCTGAAAATCCATGGTTTGGCGTAGGCCCTGAAACAAAAGCTGATGTGGTTCGATTGCTGGAAGGTGTGGCACCACTGATTCACGTTGGATATCTTTCCTATCTTTATTACTATGGAATATTTGGTTCTTTATTATTATTTCTTGTTCTGTTTTTTATATTGAAACGGGCATGGTCAATCGGACAAAAGCATGACTTCTGGGCAAGCCTGTATGGAATTTTGACTTTCTGTTTTGCAAATATGACTTTTGTCTATTTTACCTTTGGTGAAGTAGGGATGGTACTTGCTATCGTTTATTTGAAATACTATAGTGATAAAGCTACTCCTGTGGCAGTGGAGGAGAAAGTTAATTTAGTTTTAAAGTAATGTTGAAAAAATCTATCTGATCATAAAACTAAAAGGGAGAAATGACCGTTATGACATAGGCAACCCGCTACTTTCAGAATTAATTTAATATTTTTATATTTGAGTTGAAAAAATAGCTTTCCCGCATGGTACTTGAATTACAATTAAAAAGAAAAGAGGTCTGAATCTGATTGTTTAATCTATGATCAAAATTAAAACATTACTTTCATGTCCATTGTGATTTTTGGAGATAACTTTTCTTTTCCAGAAGGGAATGCGGCTACAAATCGGATTTATACTTATGCAAAGGGATTTGTTGAAAATGGTATAGATGTCTTTATAATCTGTAACAGGAACGATTACGTAACCAACGGTAATGGGACACTTGACAGCATTCAGCTATTATAATCCTCTTAACCAATCTGAAAGAAGTGACTCCTTTCTTATCCGCAACTGGTATAAGATCGCGAAATACTTTAATACCTTAAAATTGGTCGGAGAGATTAACAAAAAGGAAAAAGTATCAGCTGTTCTGACTGATACACACGACATTGTCACTCATCTGTTTTCATATTATCTGGCTAAGCGAATCGGCACTAAATTAGTCGTTGAAAAAAGCGAACATCCTTTAAGATTACATCAGCAGAATTTTATCAGGAAAATTCAGGGATTGGTAAAACTCAGGATTGAATCCTTTTTATGTGATGGATTATTATGTATTTCGAAGTACCTGATTGATTATTACAAAGAATACGGGCTTCCGGAACGAAAGCTTTTTCTTGTCCCTAGTACCGTTGATCCTGAAAGGTTTAGGCAGAATGGAGAGAAGCCTCTTCCGTATTCATATATCGGTTATTTTGGGGGACTGACTTTTTCGAGAGACAACATTGATGTCTTAATTAAAGCCTTTGCATTAATGTGTGGTAAACATCCGTCTGTCAACCTGGTGGTGGGAGGATTTTGCTCAGAAAAAGAGCGTGAAATGATTGAGAAATTGATTCTCGATCTTAAATTGTCAGCAAGGATCAACTTATTGAAATATCTGCCGAGATCTGAAATAGTACGGTATATTGTTCACTCTGATATACTGGTAATGGTCAGAGCCAGGGATTTGGAGACCACAGCATCTTTCCCTTCGAAACTGACCGAGTACCTTGTAACATCTAAACCGGTTGTAACAGTTGATGTTGGAGAGATTTCTCATTTTTTAACTGATGGGGTCAATGCTTTCCTTGTTGAACCTGGTAACTCTGATAAGCTCGCTGCAAAACTGGATTATGTTCTCGATAATTACGAATTGGCTCTGGATATTGCCAAACAGGGGAAACAATTAACAGATACTGTTTTTAATTACAACTTTCAGGCTAAAAGGATAATTGGATATATAGATACTCTATGAATAAGACGGTGGGATCAAATCTGCCTTTGGTCAGCATTATAATGGCGACATATAACAGGTCAAACCTGCTTGTAAGAGCTGTTGACAGTGTTTTGAACCAGAGCTATAAAAATATTGAATTAATTGTAGTAGATGATGGATCAGCTGATGACACATCAGAAGTCCTCAAGAAATATACTGACCCAAGAATAAGAGTCTTCAAACATGAAGTGAACAGAGGAGCCACTGCTGCAAAAAATACGGGATTAAAACAAGTTAAAGGGGAGTGGTTTACATTTTATGATTCAGATGATGAGATGGTCCCAGAGGCTGTTGAGACATTGATGAATATTCCTTTATATTTTGATCCTGAAGTTACCTCAGTAACGGCTAACGGGTTGGAACCAATTTCAAATAAATTCACAGGCAAGGGGTTAGATAAAGATTGTTATCTGCATGGTAATGAGATTATGCTGAAGTGTACAGGAGATTTTTGGGGTATTGTTAAAACCGATCTTTTGCATAATGAGAGTTTTAATGAAAAACTTATTGGTTGTGAAAGTACATTATGGTATAAACTGGGAGAACGTGCAAATGGATATTATGTGCATAAAGCATTAAGCATAATACACATAGAGGGAAATGACAGAATTACCACTTCAAAAGTCAGTATGGATAAGAAGATTTTGCACTATGAGAATATTATTAATGAAGAGCTTTATTTAAAGATCACACAGAAGAGTGATCCTGATGAATATCTGAATATTTGTAAGCATGGAATGCTTATTATGCGTTTAAACAAAAACACGGAACTTGCATCCAGATATTATGAATTATTGAGATCGTCAAAAATCAGTTTAATGTATTATTTTATCTATAAGTTCGATTTTCCCCTTACTGTTTATAAAGTTTATGCTAAATTGATGCCGTGGCTAAGAAAACTTAAAGGTGGCTGAAATAACTATGCGGTATTAGTCTGTGGTATCAATTCTGAAATTTGGAAGCTGAGATATGTGGCAGATAGTTGAAAAAGGATAAATAAAACTGATCGAAAAAAATAAAAATGGATTTTCTCTTAACAATTGACACAGAAGGCGATAACCAGTGGGACCATGGCAGAGAACTCGCAGCCGAGAACATTAAGTTCGTTCCGCGATTTCAGGAATTGTGTGAAAAATATTTTATTAAGCCTACCTACCTTGTTACCTCTGAAGTATGCGATGATGCTTTTGCCAAAGAAATATTCACTGAATATTCTTTGAAGGACAAAGCTGAGGTAGGCGCACATTTACATGCCTGGACAACCCCCCCTTTTCATGATAAAGATGGTTACAGATATAATGACCCACACCATGCCTTTGCGAACGAATTGCCTGATGATCTCGTAACTTTGAAATTGAAAAATCTCACAGATCAGATTGAATCGTCTTTTGGAGTGCGTCCATCTTCGTTTCGTTCCGGAAGATATGGATTTAATGAAAATCTGGCCAGAATTCTTTTACAGAACGGCTACCTTGTTGATTCATCAGTATCTCCTTATTCTACCTGGGCCCGTCATCATGGTATTCCCGGAGGGGCAGGAGGTCCTGATTTCGTTGATAAAGGTCCGTTTCCCTATGAATATAGTTTCATGGAAGGAAAGCTGATAGAAATCCCAATTACGATTTTGCCAACAAGGTTTCCCTTAAACAGAAACCCCACCATAGCAAGGCATTATTTCAGGAATGTTGAAAACAGCATTTTTTTAAGAGTTTTCAGAAAATTGTTTTTTAATAATCAGCCTTTATGGTTCAGACCAAATCCATGGATGACCACAGAACTGTTTGAAGAGTTATTGATTGAATCGGAAGATCTTAAGTTGCCTTATATAGTAATGATGTTCCATTCCAGCGAATTGATGCCTGGTTGTTCAATATACCGGCCCGATAATGACTCGATAGAGAAACTTTATGATGTTCTGGAAAGTTTTTTCAATTTATTAAAAAATAGAAAAATAGATTCAGTAACTTTAACGGAAGCTGCAAAAAATTATAAGATATGAAAATTTGTACATGGGGCGATGTCGCCAGTGCACTTGAAGGTAAAACCAGCGGAGGTGGTGAATTGCAGATAGCTTTGCTGACAAAAGTCCTTGCAAAATTGGGTCACGAAGTTGTTATTATCGACCTGATGGCAACCGAAAGTTATGTCACTAAAGATGGTATTAAAGTTATTCCAATTGAAGGTTATCACGATACATTAAGGATCTTCAGGCTAATTACTCATCTCATACCTAAACTCTACGAAAGCCTGAAAGCTCAGAATGCTGATTTTTACTATTGCCAGATACGCGATTTCAAACACATGCTTGCTTTCAAGGCTGCCAGGAAGACAAATGGTATTTTCATGATACAGCTGGCATCAGATCTCGATAGTATGAATTTTAAGATGAGGGTCAAACATGACTACCTCACTCACTTTGAAGGTCTATACTGGTTCTTAAAAGTTGTTTTTACAGAGCTGATATTTCCAAAACTGGTTCGTAATGCCAATGCTGTCCTGGTACAGCACGTCGGACAAAAAGATACTTTAGCAAGGAAGGGGATTAAATCAGTAATTTTCAATAACTTAATTGAATTAAACGAGATACCTCAGGTGTCAGACCCGGTACGAGAGGATTTTTGTTATGTCGGGGCACTTGATAAGCGCAAAGGTTTTGCAGAATTCTTTCAGCTTGTCGAGAAAGCTCCTTTTGCTACTTTCAAGGTAATAGGCCAGCCTCGCGACAGAACCGGATACAAATATTATGAAAAATTAAAATCTTATGATAATGTGAAACTGTTTGGCAATCTAAGCCATCCTGATACATTGAATCATATAATGAACTCTAAAGCCTTGATTTCAACTTCCCCGATGGAAGGTTTTCCCAATATATTCGTCGAAGCCTGGGCTTGCGGAATACCTGTATTATCGCTGTCATTCGACCCGGGAGGAGTTATGAAGAAGGAGAGGCTTGGAGAAGTTGCGGACGGGAACCTGGATAAACTCGTAAGTTACATGAAATCAGTACAAAACACTGAAGAGTTTGCAAAAAGGGCTAAATCCTATGTTGAAAAGAATCATGTTGTAAATGAAGAAAAAATTAAAGAGATAGACAACCTGTTTAATGAGCTTTATAAAAATAGGAAATTAAAATAAGGTCAATAATACCCTGAATTATATCAATATGATTTGAATGCATTAAACAAATAGAAAAAGCTGTAAGTTGCAAGTGGAATCCATCGTCATTCGGGTAATAACAATTTATGCATTCTGCAGGTTCCAGGGAACCATACATTATTTTCAAAAGGGAAATTCTGAGTATGAGAATTCTGTTTTTTATAGATAGTTTAGTCTCGGGAGGAAAAGAGAGAAGATTGACTGAACTTGTCAGAACACTCAAAACTCAGCCGGACATTGAATTTGAGCTCGTTGTTATGAACAAGAATATTCATTACCAGGAGGTGTTAAATCTTGGGATTAATATTCACTTCATTATAAGGAAAACGAAAAAAGATATTTCAGTTTTTTCCAGGTTTTATAAACTCTGCAAAAATTACAGGCCTGACATTATCCATTGCTGGGATAGTATGACCGCAGTATATCTGGTTCCGGCATGCATTCTGCTCAATATAAAATTAGTGAATGGAATGGTGGTTAATTCGCCTGTTAAACAGAATATTCTGAATAAAGACTGGTTACGCGGCAAATTGACCTTCCCATTTTCAGATGTTATTGTTGGCAACTCCAATGCTGGTCTGGATGCCTACAAAGCTCCGAAAAGCAAAAGCACAGTTATTTATAACGGATTTAATTTTGACCGGACACAAAACCTCAGAGCCAGGGAAATTGTCAGGAGAGAGATAAATGCAGAATCAGGTTTTGTAATTGGCATGGTTGCCTCTTTCTCAGCTTCCAAAGACTATAAAACGTATTATAAAGCAGCACAGATCCTGCTGGCCAAAAGAAAAGATATTACATTTTTGGCTATTGGTAAGAGAACTGATTCACAGGAATCGATAGATCTCATTGATAATAAGTACATTGAACATTTCAGGTTGCTCGGAGAACTTTCAGGCATTGAATCGTTTGTAAATTGTATGGATATTTGTGTATTATCTACCTTCACCGAGGGTGTCTCTAATTCTATTCTTGAGTATATGGCATTGGGAAAACCCGTTGTTGCTACTTCAGGAGGGGGAACAAATGAAATCGTGAGAGACAAAGTTACAGGACATCTTATAAGCCCCTCAGACCCTGAAGAACTTGCCTTGAAACTGGAAGTGCTCTTAAATGATGCTGATGAGTGCGGGAGGATGGGATTGGCCGGAAAAGAGCGGATAATTGATGAATTTTCTATCGATGCAATGGTAAGAAAATATATTAACCTTTATTATAAATTAAATGCCTGATTTATGAAAATAACTATTATAGGAACCGGATATGTTGGTTTGGTTACGGGAGTTTGTTTCGCTGAAGTGGGAATCGATGTCACCTGCGTTGATATTGATATTGAAAAGATAGAGAATCTTAAGAAGGGTATTGTACCTATATATGAACCCGGTCTTGATAATCTTATTAAAAAGAATGGAGAAGTTGGAAGGCTGCATTTTACAACATCTCTTAAAGATTGTATCAGTGATGTTGATGCGGTTTTTCTTGCAGTAGGGACTCCTCCTAATGAAGATGGCGGCGCTGACCTGTACCATGTGCTGGAGGTTGCCAAAGAAATTGGGAGGAATATGAATAATTACCTTCTCGTAGTAAATAAAAGCACTGTCCCGGTAGGTACAGCTGTGAAGGTTGAGGAGGTTATCAGAAAAGAACTTGAATCGAGAGGTTTGAATATCGAATTTGATGTTGCATCAAATCCTGAATTTCTCAAGGAAGGTTCTGCAATTAAGGACTTTATGGGCCCTGACCGTATTATAGTTGGAACTAATTCCAAAAAAGCTCATGAAATTCTCGATAGGATCTACAAGCCATTCATGCTGAATAATTACAGGGTCATCTATATGGATATCCCTTCTGCAGAAATGACTAAATATACTGCAAATGCCATGCTTGCAACCCGTATTAGCTTCATGAATGATATAGCAAATCTTTGTGAAGTTGTTGGCGCTGATGTAAATATGGTCAGGAAGGGCATTGGTTCAGACAACAGAATAGGGAATAAATTTCTTTACCCCGGAGTAGGCTATGGAGGTTCATGTTTCCCTAAAGATGTTAAAGCCTTGATACATACGGCAAAAAATAATGGTAAAAGACTCCGGGTTCTGGAAGCAGTTGAAGAAGTCAATAATCTTCAGAAAGAGGTACTGGTGGAAAAACTTTTAAAACATTATAATAATAATCTCAAAGGGATGAAGTTTGCAGTCTGGGGACTATCTTTTAAGCCGGAAACAGACGATATCAGAGAATCACCTGCACTTGTTATTATTGATCTGATAAAAAAAGCCGGAGGTATTGTATCGGTCTATGATCCGGTTTCTATGATAGAGTGCCAGAAACGTAATATTGATGTCATCTATGCAAAAGATATGTATGAAGCCTGTTTTGACGCTATGGCATTGTTACTTGTTACAGAATGGAAAGAATTCAGAATTCCATCCTGGGCGACCTTAAAACGCATTATGAAGGAGCCGGTGATATTTGACGGGAGAAATATTTATACCCGTTCTGAAGTTAATGAGAATGGCTTCACATATTATTGTATTTAAAAAAAATTATGAAAATATTGGTAACGGGAGCAGCTGGTTTCATCGGATCTCATGTTTGTGAATATTATGCACGGCTGGGAAATCATGTTGTCGGCATTGATAATTTTGATAATTTCTATCCGGAAAGAATTAAGCTGTTAAATATTTCTGACCTTAAAAGTAATAGTCAGTTCCGGTTTCATAGAGCTGATATACGAGACAGAGACCTTCTGAAATACATCTTTTCTTCAGACAGGATTGATGCAGTAATCCATCTGGCAGCAAAAGCAGGAGTCAGACCTTCAATAGAGTCTATTACAGAATATTATGATGTTAATGTTAACGGAACTGTCGCTTTACTGGAAGAGATGAAAGCCGGCAATGTGAAAAAAATGGTATTTGCTTCTTCCTCATCAGTGTATGGAAATAATATAAAAGTTCCTTTTTCAGAATCTGATCCCGTAGATAATCCTATATCCCCCTATGCATCTACAAAAAAAAGCGGTGAATTGTTAAATCATGTTTACAGCCATTTATATGGATTTGATATCACCTGTTTGCGTTTTTTCACTGTATATGGCCCCAGACAGCGTCCTGATCTTGCTATTCACAAATTTACCAGGCTGATCGATGAGGGTCATCCCATTCCATTCTACGGCGACGGAACCACCGCCCGTGACTATACCTACATTGACGATATTGTTAATGGAATAAGCTGTGCTCTGAATAACCTGAATGGATTCAGGATATTTAACCTGGGTGAATCACAGGTAATCACACTTGACAGGCTGGTCAAAACTATTGAAAAATCCCTTGGAAAAAAGGCTGTTCTGAATCAGTTGCCGTTGCAGCAGGGTGATGTGAAAATCACTTATGCTGATATATCCAAAGCAAAGGCAGAAATAGGTTATGATCCGAAATACACTTTTGAGGAAGGAGTGAATAAATTTATTGGTTGGTATTTGCAAACTAAAAATAGTTAGTAATCATGAAACATGAAGACACTGCTAACCCTTGTGCTGTTTGCGGGCAGAATAAACCCGAGATGTTCAGGATCTGGTTCGATGGATATCTGAAACTTTACAGATGCCTGCAATGCGGGTTTATAGCACAATATCCAGGCCCCGGGGTTTCTACAATAGTTACTGATTATGAAGACGCTTATTCACTTGATTTTGTTGATCAGGGGAATGAGTTTATGTATCCCCACAGGCGTGCTACCTTCCAGGATCTAGTAAACCGGATTATAAAACTCAATACGGGGAAAAAGATTTTGGATATTGGTTGTGGCGATGGCCATTTTCTCTATTTGTGCAGTTTGAAGGGTTTTGACTGTCATGGGGTAGAGGACAGTAAGGATCTTTCATCTTATGCTGCTTCCAAAACAGGTGCAAAGATCATTAAGGGAGTCTATTCAAGGGAGATGTTTCCTCAGGGTAGTTTTGACATCATAACTTTCATTCAGGTTCTTGAACATATTCCTGATCCGGCTAAAGCCCTCGAGACTGCTAAGTACCATCTTCGTGAAAATGGCATATTGATCATTGAAGTACCTTCAGTACATGCTCCGCACTTTCTGGCATATGAGTGGACAGGCATCAAGAAATTTGTAAAACCGCCTACCGGGGTTATATTTTCACATTGTGGCTACTATTCTCCTGCTTCAATGACAACGTTAACCGAAGGGTGCGGATTTAAGAAACTGAATATTACTACAGGCCGCTGGCAATACAAATACTCTGGCCTCCTGGGCCTGGTAGGAAAGATAATAGATCCATTGCTGAACTCATTGCGAATAGGGGGTATTCTGTATACAGGCATAAAGAGATAACAGGATGAAGTTATTTAAGCAATTAATTCTAATTAAATAATAATTCTGATGAAAGAAAAACCGGCAATAGGGATACTTATGCGGGCACTGGTTATGGGAGGGGCTGAAAAGCAAAGCCTGATGCAGGCAAAGCTGATGAGAGATGAATTCGATGTATATTATTTTGTTCAAAAAAAGAGACATCAGATAAAGCGCCACCTGGATTTTATTGAACAGGAAAAAATCAATTATATTCAGTTAACCGGAAATATTGTATCGAGAACAGTACAACTCATAAGACTAATAAGAAAATATCAGATAAAAGTTCTTTTTACATTCCTTCCCCTGGATAATTTGCTTGGTTCAATAGTATCAGTATTCCTGAAGATAAAAATTGCCGGTGGAATACGGAACTCTCATTTGCCTTTTATTAAATTCCATGCTAACTGGCTTTTACAGAAGTTTTTTCTTGACTATGTTATCTTCAATAATCACTATGGAAGAGAATTATTTATAAAGAGAGGATTTTCCCCTGCAAAATCTATTGTGATACAGAACTGTATAGACAATATCCATAAGGAAATAGTCAGACAGGAAAGAGATACCCTCAAAATCTTATCAGTTGGACGGTTTACTGCTCAAAAAGATTATTTAACGGCATTAAAGGCCATATCTTTATTAAAGAACAGAGTTCTTCCGAAAGAAATAGAATATATTATAGTTGGTGAAGGTGAGCTTGACCAGCAGATTCAAACCTGGATTAAAGAACTGAAAATTACTGATGTTTCAATTATCAGGAATCCCGACAGAATTGATGATTACTACATTGGCTCGGATATTTATTTTCTTAGTTCAATTTTTGAAGGAATGCCAAACAGTATAATGGAAGCACTTAATTATTCGTTACCGGTAGTCACAACGGATGTTGGCGATGCAAATTACCTGGTAAAGGATGGGCATAATGGTTTTCTTGTTCCCATTGGTGATTCTGACATGCTGGCAGAAAAGCTTTTTTTATTGGTTTCTGATTCGAAAAAGAGAGATGAATATGGCCGTCTTGGACATAACCTGTTAATAAAAGACTTTTCAGAAAGTAAGTACAGGGATGAATATGTCTCATTTACAAAGAAAATAATCTGAATCTCCCGGCATGAAAATTAAGAGCAAAGAACTGGCAATTGAAACTCTGAGAGGGTTTGCAATTATTTTTATGGTGGCAGGACATATTATCGGGGGAAGCGCGGAAAGCGGTATGAAGGTTTCGGATACTTCCGGTTGGAGATATTTCTATTTTTCATTCGAATACCTGAGAATGCCATTATTCTCAGTTATATCCGGTTTTGTTTATTCATTATATCCGATAGGTGATTCCAGAATATTAAAATTCTTAAAAGGTAAAGCCCGTAGAATCCTTCTGCCCTTAATATCAGTTGGAACGGCTCATTTTTTACTTCAGCATTTCATCCCGGGTACAAATGCGAAATTTCCATTATCAGACATATGGAAAATCTATTTTTTCCCTTATGAACACTTCTGGTTTCTGCAATCAATTTTCCTGATTTTCGTCTCAATATCAATAATTGATCACTTCAAACTAATGGGAACAGTCAGAAACTGGACCATTATTTTTCTTGGCGCAGTTCTGATGAGATTTTTCCTTCACCCTGAGATTGATGTTTTCAGTATTGGAGGGTATTTGAATCTCTTGCCATTCTTTATACTCGGATGTGGAATTCAAAGATTTGAACATCTTTATGCCGGACGAAAAATTATTTTAATACCACTGACGGTCTTTATTATTTTCGTTGCGATACAACAGTATACATGGTTTGCCGGAGTCAATCTTAATGTTTATAATGCAAATATCCTGAGTCTTTTTGTAGCCTGCCCGGGAATTATAGTCTTATTTTATATAAGAAAGAATATCCCGATAATGTCAAAAGTGGGCTATTATGCATATGGTATTTACCTGTATCATGTTTTTGGAACAGCCGGTTCACGGATTCTTCTCATGAAATTGGGATTTGATCATGATGCAAGTATATTTGCCTTTGGACTGCTGGCCGGATTAGGCGTTCCTGTTATTATCGAACTTATCCTTGAAAAATCTAAAGTAACAAGAAGAATCTTTCTCGGGCTCAGGTGACCCTTACATAAAAAATTCACGAGCATCAATCTATTTGAATGCTATGGTTTTAGATTCAGAAAACTTTTCTTTTGAATTTATTGAGGATTGCCGGGAAGAACCCATTTACCTGCAGCGTCAGGACTTTTTCCGTTGTTAATGAATTAATTGAAATCCGGGGCAGGGTAAAAAGATGGTTGATATGGCTCTGAAAGATATTGGCTGTTCTGGTGGTGGTGGCTGTTAAAAAATTTATCTTTCGGACTGACTCTGTCTCCCTTACACCATATTGACCCAGCGGGTAGCTGAAATGATCTACTGTCGAACCTGTTTTTTCCTCGATTATTCTTTTTGATTCTGCAATTTCGTGAAATGATTGTGCATCTGTCAGATTACATAAGTTGTAGTGGTTTAATGTATGGGCACCTATTGTAACCAGAGGATCATTTGAAAGCTCAGATATCTCATTCCAGTTTAGGGTCATTTCTATGTTAAAATCCCCTGGACTATATCCATACCTTGCAAAAAAACCACTTAATTCGCTATCCAAATTCTCTTCATTGAATTTTGTAATAAGCCTTCTGAGATAAGCGAAAGCCATCTCTTTCTTTAAATAGTTTGAACAGCTTAGATCTACCCGGAAATCT
This sequence comes from uncultured Bacteroidales bacterium, assembly GCA_963732435.1. Taxonomy (GTDB): domain Bacteria; phylum Bacteroidota; class Bacteroidia; order Bacteroidales; family VadinHA17; genus LD21. The sequence goes on from CAVSZL010000004.1 coordinate 28,931, forward strand.
GAGAATGCATAGTTTATCTCATTATTTTTCAGAACCAGATCTTCAATGATATACCACCATAATATGGCTTTTTTATCGGGGAAGGAATTTGTAACATAAATTGTAAATGGAGTCTTATGTTTATTAAAGACAGGATAGGCAAAATCGAGATTATCCTTGTATCCGTCATCAAAAGTGAAAACCACAAATTTCTTTTTTTGATTATTGAGATCTTCTAACCATGATGGGAGAATATCAAGACTAATAATGTCATAATCAAAACGCTTAAAATATGTGATTATCTCTTCAAGATGATCAGGGGATATTTCAAGGCTCAGATGGTTATGAATACGTTCCCTGCCTGTCTGAGGTATTACCCTGTGAAACATTAGAATCTGTCCCTGGCCGGAATAGAATGGTTTGGTCAGGTTATCCAGACCTAGTAATTTCACGGCAGGAGAAAGATTCTTTGTTAACAGTTTTTGGTAATACTTTCCCATTCTTTAATTCTTTAATAATAAAATCCAGTTTTTACACCATATTCCGAAATCGAAAGGTTAATGCATCCACATTGTTTTGTCACCTTTGTTGTAGTCAGATTTTGCCATAAAGGATTCAGCATGGGTAAAAATACATAAATATAATTTATCGGTGAATCTATTTGAAGTATGAAAGAATTATATTATGATAATTGAACATTGGTAAAGTGAAATTATTCCCCTGATTTTTTCCATTTATTTTATAAAATGCATAGGTTTACAATAAAAACATCATTTTCAGAAAAAGGGGTAAGAATTGTTTCTAAAGTGAATAAAGAGCAGAACATATTGAAAAATGTCGAACATGCCGGATTGGAGATATTCGTTGCAGGTACCCGTGGTTTCCCTGATATTCAGGGGGGAGTGGAGAAGCATTGTGAGATTTTGTACCCGCTTATTGCATCAGAAAAAGTTAACATTACTGTTTTCAGAAGGAAGCCTTATATAATTAGTAAGGACAAAATCTTCAGTAATATCAGATTTATTGATCTGCCATCAACCCGGATTCAGGGTTTTGAAGCACTTTATCATACTTTTTTATGTGTAGTTAAATGTCTGATTCACAGGCCTGATATTGTACATATTCATAACATCGGACCAGGTATGTTTATTCCCATCTTAAAATTGGCAGGGTTAAAAGTTGTTATGACTTATCACAGTCCAAATTATGAGCATAAAAAATGGTCACTATTTTCCAGGATATTCTTGAAATTTGCCGAGTACCTGTCACTAAGGTTTTCTGACAGAGTTATATTCGTCAGTTTTTATCAGAAAGAAAAATCGGGTGAGAATATAAAATTTATTCATATAAATAATGGGGTGCAATTTCCGCCACCGGTAAAGAGTGATAATTATATCAGGAGTCTTGGGTTACGGAAGCAGGGTTATGTTCTGGCTGTCGGTCGTCTCGTTGAAGAAAAGGGATTTGATCTTCTAATAAATGCATACAGTAAACTGGCTCAAAAGAATTTTCAGCTTGTGATTGCCGGCGATGCAGATCATGAAACTGAGTATTCAAGGCGGATTAAAGAGCTGGCAACAGCAAACGGTGTCTTATTGCCAGGATATGTTAAGGGTACAAACCTGCAGGAACTTTTTACGAATGCAAGGTTATTTGTATTGCCATCTTATAACGAAGGATTACCCATTTCAATTCTTGAAGCAATGAGTTACAGGTTACCGGTACTGGTTAGTGATATACCGGCTAATAAGCAAATTGCATTGAGGGAAAATCAGTTTTTCAAGACTGGCAGCGAGGAATCTCTTGTTGAGAAACTTAACCAGCAATTAATGTTTGATTTTGAACCCATACTTTATGATATGGATCCTTATGACTGGGACAGGATAGCCAGCCAGACCCAATCGGTTTATGAGCAGATAATTAATACCGGGGTGATAAAGGACTAATTAAGAACAGGGTATTCTCCAATAATCCTATACGATGGAAGTAAAAATATCAAATTCAGTGAGTATACAAATCAAATATAATTAACTGGGATAATTTATTATTAATAATGAAAATAGATCATATCTGTTTTGCCGTAAAAAATCTGCAGGAAGGGATCCTTTATTGGGATAATGTTTTTGGTTATAAACAAATGACAGCGATAGTCACCAACACCCGTCAAAAGGTAAAGGTTACTTTTTTATGCAAGGAGGATAGTATAACCATTAAGCTGATAGAGCCGCTTGAAAGCAATACTTCTCTGTGTAATTTTGTTAACAGGGGTGGTGGTTTTCATCACCTCTGTTTTAAATGTGATGATATTGACGATCAGTTGGCAGACTTGAATAAAAAAGGTCTTCTGACGCTGGTTCCACCGCAGGAGGGGGAAGCTTTTAATAATAATAAAATTGCATTTTTACTGGCAAAGTATGCGCTCAATATTGAATTAATTGATACGGATGAAAAAGCCGAACTGATTTAGGTTGTCATATGGTTACCGGCAAGAATTCCTGAACTAAATCCCAAAATGCTTCTTAATAATTTTACTCTTTTGAAAGTCAGTCAGGTTTTGTGTTCGAAGCAATCCGGGGTTCTGGAGGTACAGAAATTTCTGAAAACTCATTTTCAGAACTATTTTAGCAGGATTTCCCACTATAACTGAATTCTCTGGAAACTTTCCCCTTACAACACTGCCGGCTCCTATAATACAATTATCACCTATGATTGTATTGGGCAGGATTGTACAATTGTTCCCGATAAAGACATTATTCCCGATTTTTATTTTTCCAAAGATGTCGGCATATTCAATTTCATCGCGAAAGCACCAGATTGCTCCGTCATGAGTGATAATTTCAGTTCCGGCGGCTACAGCTACATGATTGCCAATTTCTATTAAATAGGGTTCTGAGGAGAATGACATAGTGTCAAGCCGGCAGCCTTCACCTATCTTCATCCCCTGTTTTCGTAAATATTTAATTTTTCTTTTATTACTTGCCCTCCTGAGAATAAATACATAGAGTTGGCGAAGAACACTTAATACTTCCATTGTGCTTTTAAGAATAAATTAAAGTAACTGTTACTCAATTTTTGATTCAATTACATCTGCAATAAACTTACTGAACAGAGGAGCGGCTTTTGCAGCAAATTCTCTTCCCGGATGGGAATCATTTGGGCTATGTGCATTCTTTTCAAGTAAGTACAAGCTTCCCTCTGTTTCAAGATTATAAAAATCCCAGATAAAGATATTATCTCCTTTTTCATCCCATTCATCCAGCATCCATCTGTAAAACTGCTTGGTCCGTTTAGCCTCATCTTCACTAATTTCATTACTTGTACAGACGGCTGGAGTCCATACTATGAATTTATTATCAGGAAATTCATGCATTTTATTCTTCAGGGCATCGTATTGTAATCTGTAATTTTCGATTTTTTTCTCGCTTGAATTTATATCCGGAGAGCCGGTATCTTCATTTATTCTGGAACCGGGAAAGCAGTGTTTGAAAATAATTACATCAAATTTCTTTGTAAGGATCTCCAGTGTAGGTTCCTCCATATAAGGATCTGCACCTGCATTTTTAACCCATATATTATAATAATCAAATGGATAATTGTTCCACCCGTATGGTTTTTCTTTGGGAAAGTAGAGATCGGTTATATTATAATCAGTATTGTTCTTTTTGTTGAAATCATTAAAATATTTTTGTATGTCTCCTTTTCGGGTTAATTTATAGATATATGGATTTGTCTTTCCAAGCCAGATCCTATTCCCTGTACTATGATGCAGAAACACAATTTTTTTCATTTCAGTAGGATTTGAATCACAGCTGACAGAGAGCAATATGATAAATAATAAATATAGATATTTCATAAGAATTTTAACCAAATATAATAAAGATACTCATTATTCGGTATAATTATAGAAGAAACTCTGATTGTAATATAAAGAATTGCATTTTGAAAATGTATACAGCCGGAAATTCCCGGATTTAACAACCTTTGGATAGTACAGCTGCAAAAAAAAGTAGGGACACAAAATTTTGTGTCCCTACAATCTGTATTATAAAATCTGATGTTAGTTAATCCTTAATGCATCTGACAGATTTTCCAGCGATCTTGTCTACTGCACCTCTGTAAACCGCAGTGTTATTTCCGTTGAGTCTGCGATACCAGGTTGTGACCGGGTCACCCAAACTTGAAGTCCACCAGTATGCAATTGCCCCAAGGCCCTGGAAGGTGCCGTCAACAGCATAGCGGTAACCTCCCGGCAGTGCTGTAAATCCGGATGTGTTTGTTCCGTTTTCACCTGCATCCCATCCAGTGGTGCTCTTCATCTGTGATCCCTGGGTAGTCCCGCGCCATCCTATTGTATTAAGCTCAATATCGGGTACACCCAAAGTGGCTTCCATTACACCATATTCATAATCGGTTGGGACATGCCAGCCGGTCGGGCATAATGTTCCGGTATTAACTGCAAACCAGTTGTACATTGCACCATATAAATCCTTATTAGCGGCATCATCATTATTATACCAGCAATAATGCCATTGTAGAGAGGCCTATCCAGGAAGCATCCAGAGTGACTTCGGGTATAGCCGTGTTATCATTTAAACGGTTGGTTTTCAGGTTTTCAGCCATCCATAGCTGTGTGCCGATTGTAACTGTTTTATAAATATTATTTTCAATATCAGATAGATTTGTGCTGAAGATAAGCTCGTTACCATAACCTGTTCCTGTACTGTTTGTTGCATATGCCCGTACATAGTATGTTGTTCCCTCTGCTAATCCAGTTATACTGCTTGTAAAGGATCCTGTACCACTACCGTTTGTTGTTATTGAATTGCTTGTAGTGGGGTTTGGAGAGAGAGACCAGCATACTCCCCTGGCAGTTATACTTCCGCCGCCGTCAGCAGTGATATTTCCGCCAGAAGCAGCAGCAACCAGAGTGATAGCTGAAGGTACTGTGGTTGTAAGAGTAGGTACTACAACCAGGGATGTTGTAAAGGTTATATCAGGGCCATATCCTGTTCCTGCACTGTTGGTGGCGTATGCACGTACATGGTAGGTAGTTGCTGCGGTTAATCCGGTAATATTGCTTGTGAACGCGGCTGTTCCCGTACCATTTGATGTATTCGGGTCACTTATTGTCGGATTTGCGGCAGTCGACCAGCAAACGCCTTTCTCGGTAACAGAAGCTCCACCATCACTCGTCACACTACCACCTGAAACAGCTGTAGTAAGTGTAATTGAAGTAGCTGCAGCGGTTGTAAGGGTAGGAACCACAATGGCGCTTGTTGTGAATGTAATTTCAGTGCCGTATGCAGTACCGGCACTGTTAGTTGCAAAGGCGCGAACATGATACATCGTCCCGGGCAATAATCCGGTAATGTTGCTTACAAAACCACCCGTTCCTGTACCATTGGATGTTTTTGGGTTTGCAATTGTAGGATTGGCTGTGACAGCCCAGCAAACACCTCTTTCTGTGATACTTCCGCCGCCATCAGAGGTAATGTTACCTCCGGAAATTGCTGTTGACAGTGTTACTGAAGTAGCAGCTACTGTAGTGAGTGTAGCAAGACCTACAGCGTTTGTTGTAAATGTAACATCAAGACCGTATGCTGTTCCGGCGCTGTTGGTAGCATATGCACGCAGGTGATAGGTTGTGGCTGGAAGCAAGCCGGTAAGGTTGCTTACGAAGCTGCCTGTTCCTGTGCCATTAGTTGTTTTAGAGTTTGCAATAGTAGGATCTGCAGTTGTTGCCCAGCATACACCTCTTGCAGTAACAGCTCCACCACCGTCAGCTGTAATATTTCCGCCTGAAGTTGCTGTTGTTATCAAAACTGCTGTAACGGCTGTTGTGGTAAGAGTTGGAACAGCCACAGGTGAGGTTGTGAAAGTTACCTGATTCCCGTATGCTGTACCAACGCTGTTGATGGCATATGCACGTATATAGTAAGTTGTACCAGCCGTCAGGCCTGTGAGATTGCCTGTGAAAACACCTGTTCCTGTACCTGAAGCGATCTTGGAACTGGCTGTTGTAGGATTCACTGTTGTTGCCCAAACGACACCACGTTCTGAAACGGTTGCACCGCCATCACTGGTAACATTACCACCTGAAACAGCAGTAGTAAGAGTAATTAAGGATGCTTCATCTGTTGTAACAGTAGGAATGACAATGGCATTTGTTGTAAATGTTACCTCAGTGCCATATGCTGTTCCTGCGGTGTTGGTAGCATAAGAACGGACATAATAGGTTGTTGAAGGAAGTAATCCGGTTAGATTACTGGTGAAGGTTCCGGTTCCGGTACCATCTGATGTTTTACTCCCGGCAGTTGTCGGACTTGCAGTAGTTGCCCAGCAAACGCCTCTTTCTGAGACAGTTGCTCCGCCGTCGGATGTAATATTACCCCCGGAAACTGCTGTTGTTAATGCTATTGAAGTAACAGCAGTTGTTGTAAGGGTAGGTACAACAATCTCCATTGTAGTGAATGAAATCTCATTTCCGTAGGCAGTACCAACACTATTGGTTGCATAAGCTCTGATATAATACATAGTATTTGGAGTCAATCCGGTAATGCTGCTAGCAAAACTCCCGGAACCTTTTCCATCGGTTGTATGAGAACCGGCAATTACAGGATTCTGCGAAGTGCTCCAGCATACTCCACGAGCTGTAATATCAGCTCCACCGCTACTAGTGATATTGCCACCAGTTGTAACAGAGTTAATCGTAATACCTGTTGCATTTGTTGTGGTAAGTACCGCCAGGGAAGTGTCCTTCTTGCAGCTGTCGGTTAGCAGGATACCAGATAGCAGGCATACTAAGATTAATAGATTTGTAATTTTTTTCATATTCAATTTTTTAATTAAAGATTGATAAAGATATAAAATATCTAATATTTTTGATGTTAATGGATTCTAATTCTTTAAACACCTTACATATTTTCCTCCTTCTTTATTCGTAGCTCCCCTGTGTACCTGTGTTTGAGAACCATCCAATCTCCGATACCAGGTTGTAACTGCATCTCCAAAATCGGATGTCCACCAGTATGTGAAGGAGCCTAGCGCCTGGAAAGAGCCGTCCAATGCGAAGCGATAACCTCCGGGAAGGGCAGAGAATCCACTGGTATTGGTTCCATTTTCTCCAGCTGACCAACCTGTTGTTGTTTTCATCTCGGTTCCCTGATTGGTACCGCGCCAGCCCAGCGTGTTAATTTCAGCCGGTGGTATACCTAGTTCCAGTTCCAGATCACCATATTCAGAATCTGAAGGGACATGCCATCCTGAAGGACACAAGTTCCCGGTATTTATTGCATACCAGTTGTACAATGCCCCATATAATGGTTTGTATGTGGCTTCATCATTATTAATCCAGCAGTAAGCAAGAGTAGAAGTATTGCTCCATACAGTATTATCGGTTACTTCAGGGATAACGGTATTATTATTTAAACGGGTGGTTTTAAGGTTTTCAGCTAACCATACCTGTGATCCTATTGTGACAGTTTTATAAATATTCCCATCCACATCAGATAAATTTGTACTGAAAATAGCCTGGCTGCCATATGCTGTTCCTGCACTGTTTGTTGCATATGCCCGGACATAGTACGTCGTTCCCTGCTGTAATCCTGTGATACTGCTTGTGAAAGATCCTGTACCGGTGCCATTTGTAGTTATTGAACTGCTTGTGGTGGGGTTTGGAGTAAGAGCCCAGCATACTCCTCTGGCAGTGACAGTTCCTCCACCGTCAGCTGTGATATTTCCGCCGGATGCAGCAGCAACCAGAGTGATGGATGAAGGTACTGTGGTTGTAAGAGTAGGCACTACAACCATGGTGGTTGTAAAAGTGATATCAGGACCATATCCGGTTCCTGCACTGTTGGTTGCATATGAACGTACATGGTAGGTAGTTGATGCGGTTAATCCCGTCAGATTACTCGTGAAAGCTGCGGTGCCTGTACCGTTTGATGTTCTTGGATTCGCTATTGTCGGATTTGCAGTAGTTGACCAGCAAACACCTTTCTCAGAAATAGCAGCTCCTCCATCACTTGTTATACCTCCGCCGGAAACAGCCGTTGTAAGTGTAATTGAGGTAGCAGCTGCGGTTGTAAGCGAAGGAACTACTACAGGGTCGGTTGTGAAAGTAATTTCAGTACCGTATGCAGTACCTGCACTATTTGTTGCAAAGGCACGAACATGGTACATCGTACCAGGCAATAATCCGGTAAGGTTGCTTACATAACCACCTGTTCCGGTACCATTTGATGTTTTTGGGCTTGCAATCGTAGGATTGGCTGTAACAGCCCAACAAACACCCCGATCGGTGATATTTCCGCCTCCATCGGCGGTAATATTGCCTCCGGATGTCGCTGTTGTACGGGTTATTGAAGTGGCTGCAACCGTAGTGAGCGTAGGAATAACCACCGGGTTCGTTGTGAATGTAAGATCAAGACCGTAAGCCGTGCCGGCACTATTGGTCGCATATGCACGTACATGGTATGTTGTAGCCGGGAGTAAGCCCGTAAGGTTGCTTGCGAAGATGCCCGTTCCGGGGCCATTGGTAGTTTTTGCATTTGCAATTGTCGGATCAGCAGTGGTTGCCCAGCATACACCCTTCTCGGTGATATTGCCGCCGCCATCTGAACTGATATTTCCCCCTGAGGCTGCTGTAGTCGCAGTAATTGCAGTAACGCCTGTGGTCGTAATAGTTGGAACTACAACCGGGTTTGTAGTAAATGTAATGTCGTTACCGTATGCAGTGCCAACACTATTGGTTGCATATGCGCGAACATGATAAATTGTACCAGGAGTCAAACCTGTAATGTTGCTTGTGAAATTGGCCGTTCCTGTGCCATTTGATGTCTTCGGATTTGCAATTGTCGGATTTGCAGTTGCAGCCCAGCAGACACCTTTTGCAGTTATATCTGCTCCGCCATCTGTAGTAATATTTCCGCCTGAAACAGCAGATGTAAGAGATATTGAACTGACTTCAACTGTTGTAATAGAAGGAATAACTATCTGGCTTGTTGTAAATGTAAGCTCAGGTCCATAGCCAGTTCCTGCACTGTTGGTTGCGAATGAACGCACATAGTATGTAGTTGATGGCTGTAATCCGGTAAGATCGCTGGTGAAAGTTCCTGTTCCGGTACCATCTGATGTTTTATCTCCTTCAATAGTAGGGCTCGCAGATGTTGACCAGCATACACCCCTTTCCGTGACTGATGCTCCGCCATCAGCTGTGATATTTCCTCCGGTAATGGCTGTCCTGACAGTAATGGCTGAAACAGCAGTTGTAGTAATGGAAGGAACAACGATTGCAGTTGTGGTAACTGTTACCTCTTTACCATAACCCGTACCCACCACGTTCGTGGCGTATGCCTTGATATAGTAAGTGGTATTTGGTGTGAGTCCGGTTATATTGCTTGTAAAGCTTCCTGACCCTTTGCCATCAGACGTGTGCGATCCGGTTACAACCGGATTGCTGGAGGTACTCCAACACACTCCTCTGCCTGTAATGTCTGCGCCACCACCATCTGTAATCTTCCCTCCGCTTGTCACAGAATTAATTGTGATATTAGTTGTGTTGTTTGTTTCCAGGATTGGAAGTTCAGGGTCTTCTTTGCAACTGTTAAACAAAGCAGTGCCTAAGATCAGGCAGGATAAAAGTATCGGAACGGTTATTCTTTTCATATTTCCTTCTAATTTAATGATGGTTTTTTTTTGGCAAACAATTTATTTCAAGATGAAAACTATCACATACCGAAACAAATTAAAGCTATTTTTAAAGTATTTACAATTGAATTTTGATAAACTGCTTAAAAGTGATGATTAACTGATCTATTAGAATATTTTGATATTCTGGTTTTAACCATTTAATATTGTGAGATTATTTTTTTATCTTCTTGCCTGTAGGACTGATAGTTAATTCTTCCTGGATTTCATAAGCCTGAGGAATCTTGTATTGTACAAGATGTTTTGAACAATGCTTCCTGATAGAATCTCTGGTTATCCGATCTTTAGCATCCTTTCTTATAACTACTGTAGCTTTAAGCATTTCTCCTTCTATTTCATCCTCTATTCCTTCAATTGAACAATCAATTACTTCAGGAATTTCAAGGATCACTGCTTCTATCTCCTTTGGACTGATACGCTTTCCTCTGACTTTAATGATTTCCTTTTTCCTGGCCGTTAAGTAGATATAACCATCCTCATCAACTGTTCCAAGATCTCCTGTATAGAGCCAGCCGTTTTTAAGTGCATGATTGGTACCTTCAATGTCAGCAAAATAGCCTGACATAATATTATCACCCCTGGCTATCACTTCTCCGGTTTCTCCTGGTTTAATGCTTTTGCCAGTTTCATCAACCACCTTAAGTTCAACATCAGGAATTCCCTTGCCCATTGACCCTTTCTTAACTTCATACAATTCCGGGGGAAGGTAAGATAGTCTTGCTGTTGCTTCGGTCTGGCCATACATTACAAAGAACTTAACATCGGGGAAACTTTCGCGGAATTCATCAATAAAGATAGGAGCGAGTTTGCCTCCTGCCTGTGTAACATATTTTAAATCAGGGAAAACGGATTTCCTGAAGGAATCTGATTTCCTGAGCAGGATCTGAAAATGACTTGGCACTCCTGCAAAACCGGTACATTTAAGTTCCCTAAGGTCCCTGATAACACCTCCCAGGAAGATAAATGAATTATTAAATGCAATAGAACCTCCTGCTCTCAGATGAGTATGCAAAAGGGAAAGCCCATAACAGTAATAGAAAGGTAATACCACGAGCATTCGATCATCCGCTGATAGCTTCAGGTAGCTGATGATCGATTCTGTATTTGCCATCAGATTTTTGTGGGAGATCATAACGCCTTTAGGTTTTCCAGTTGAACCTGAAGTGAATATTATCTCGGCGCATCTCTCTCTGTCAAAGTTATTTTGAACGGGATGTTTTTCCTCCGGCAGGGAATTTGATAAAATGTCAGGGAAAATATATTTGTCAGAAGGAAGTCCTAATCTTCTTTCAATATCCATTGTAAGAAAGATAAGAGAAGGATTTGTCAGTTCCTTTATGTAAAGGAAATTTTCCTTTTCTATACCCGGGTCAAGTGGGATACATATATTTCCCGATTTAATTATTGCCAGGTATGATGTCAGGAAAAAAATGTTGTTTACCGACATCAGAATAATGTGCTTGTCCTGGCCTACCTCCTGAGTTAACCAGGTTGCCATAGCCTGTGAGGATCTGTAAAGCTGGCTGAATGAGATTTCTTCCTTCCCTGCAAGAAAAGGTTTTTCAAGGGCCGATGTCTTTTCGAAAAAGTAATCGAAGGCGTTCATTGTTAGGTAATTATCGTTTTTGTTTATCGTTGTTCGTTTTTGACTTTGGACTCAACATACACCCAGCACCCAGCACCCAGTTCCCAGTATACCCTATCCTCCATAGTAATCCCTGACCGGCGACATTCGCAGATATTCAGTAGTTTTTCTCTTCCTTTCAAAATTACTGAACAGATTTTTCACCTTTTCAACATCTTCGCCCATCACCTCTGCAACTTCTTCAGGAGAATAGCTATTCTCAAAACCATACCAGAACCGGTCCATCAATCCGAACGGAAGCTGGAAGAAAAATTCCTCCTGTGTCTGCTCGGCAGAATATGTATCAGTTGTGGGTGTTCTTTCAAGAATGCTTTTAGGTACACCGAGGTAACTGGCAAGCTGATAAACCTGTGTTTTGTATAAATTTCCTATTGGCATAACATCAGCTCCGCCATCTCCATACTTGACGAAAAATCCCTGTTCCTGCTCATGTTTATTTGGCGTCCCTATAACCGCATAGTGCAGTGCTTCTGCATGAAAATAGAGTGTGGACATTCTGGATCTTTGCTTGAAATTTGAAGCAGCTACAATTGTGAGGTATTCTTTAACCGGGAGTATCTTATCTTGCTGTTTCCCGCTGTGATCGATTATTGTAAGGGAGAAAACAGGAGGAAGGTTACTGGAACTGCCACTTTGCTTTATTCCAATCTTCATTTTGTGAGTTTTTGGATCATACTCAGGAAATACATTCCTTACTGCATCATCACGTCTCTCATAGCATCTGAATCCTGCAAGGGCCGGAGTAATATCCTCTTTAATCACCTTTACTTTGAACCTGGCTGTCAGCTCCCTTGCCAACTCCTCGCTTTCGGGACTTGAATCCTTTTCAGGCATCATGATTCCAAGAACCTTTTCAGGACCAAAGGCTTTTGCAGAAAGTGCAAGGCATACAGAAGAATCAATACCGCCACTGGTTCCTACTATGGCACCGAGCCGTTTTAAATTATGAAAAACATCCTCTCTGAGCTTCTTTGTAATAGCATCAACCACCGATTCAATATTGTCGAGTAGTATAATATCTTTTGAAAAAGGTCTTCTTGTATTCATGGTAGTTTAATTCTTTATAAATAGATTAGGTTTAATATCGGAAACTTTATAATCATAAATTTGAATTCATTTTGCATTGAGTTCATCTTATAGCAAATGTATTACACCCTGAACGGCTGTTTGTTCGTTGTTTTATATATTCAAACCGGGTATACGACATCAGGTGCATTTGGCTATGACTCATTAATAAGCTTGTGATTAGTTAAAGATCCATTCTGAAATTCAAGGTTATTATTGTCAATGAACTGATAATTGATGAGATGCGTGGAGATAACAGAAGTCAGCAACATATTATCCATTTCTGATGCCACCCCGGTTTTTTCGATTTTTTCAATTACAGCTGAAACTGTTTTAAAATTGAATATTCCGGCTTTCTTGAAATATGAATCCGAAAGCATATATTTTACATATTCTGGAGCATCTTTGGCCAGAAAGACACTTTTTATAGGAGCCCTGTAAGCTTGTTTTGATCTTTTAAGGATTTTATCAGGGATCCTGTTTGTAAGAAGTTTTTTTAATAAGTATTTTTCATTGAGGCCATTAAGCTTATAATCAGGGGGTAATGATGAACAAAACTCAATTACACGGTAATCAAGAAACGGGTATCTGCCCTCGATGGAGTTTGCCATTCCCATCCTGTCTCCCTGGGAAGAAAGAAGGTAACCTGACATAAAGACAGTTGTTTCAAGCCATTGTGATTTTGATAGCTGATCCCAAGTGTTGAAGTTTTCGGGAAGTCTTTTTTCAAGAACATCCAAAACTGAATAGTCGTTAAGGGTCTTATTTATATTTTCTGAAAAGTGCCTCTTGATATGATTGGAATTATTAAACCTTAGCAGATGTGAATAGAACGGATTATCGACATCCTCGAGCTTGAACCCGTAAAACATCCTGAGCATTTTAGGATTTGCATCCTTCATCTGTGAAAGGTAAGGGTATAACTTCTTAAGAAGAAGAGGTCTGATTGTTGAATTGGGTTGAGAAGCCCAGAATCTTTTTATTTTAGCTTCCTTGAAAATATCATAACCGCCCAGAATTTCATCCGATCCCTCACCTGTAATAACCACTTTGATTTTATTATCTCTGACATATTCAGAGAGAAGAAGCATGGGAGCAGGGGCTGTTCTGAGGATCGGGAATTCAGAATGCCATATGACCCTTGGAAAAGCCTCGGCAATATCTTTTGATGAGCAGGTCAGTGATTTATGAGTGGTATTAAAGTATTTTGCAGCTTCATTCTGATATTCACTCTCATCGAAATCTTTTTCATCAAAACCAATAGAAAATGTATTGAGCACTCCCGGTTCAATATCTTTAATATATGCAACAGTAGCACTTGAATCGATGCCTCCGCTGAGATAGGCAGCAACTTCAACATCGGCTCTTAAACGTATCCTGACAGCATCTGAAAACAATTCGTGGAAGTGGTCTATTGCATCCTGTAGGGTCAGCGAAGAGGAAAGCCTTTCGAAATTCAATTCCCAGTATTTTTCAACTTTTAATCCCTCGCGGGAATAAGTTGCAAAGTGACCGGGGGGTAATTCATAAATGCCTTTAAATGGAGTATCCGGTGTAATTGTTGTCCAGTAGGTATAAACCTGAGCCAGGCTTTCAATACAAAACTCCCTTTCGAGATTTATTTGTCTGAAAAGTGCTTTTATCTCTGAGGCGAGAGAGAATACTCCTTTATTTATATTATAAAAAAGCGGACGTATGCCTACTCTGTCTCTGGCAATGAATAGTTCTTCCGTGAGTTTGTCCCAGATTGCAAAAACAAATTGTCCGTTTAACAATTCTAAACATTTCTTTCCGTGAATGGAGAACAGCTGAACCAGAACCTCTGTATCTGATTTAGTTTTGAAGGTATGTCCCTTGTTTTCAAGGTTTTTACGAAGCTCCTTGTAATTAAATATCTCGCCATTAAATACGATCCAGAATCTGCCTGAATGATCTGACAGCGGCTGCTGCCCTCCTTCAATATCAATGATGCTGAGCCTTACATTTCCTAAGGTTGCGAACTGAGAGTGATAGATTCCACTCTCATCCGGTCCGCGATATTGTATGGAGCGAAGCATTGATTCAACAGTAAGAGGACTGTTTTCCTTGCAGTTGTAATCAACTATCCCAGCTACTCCGCACATATTCAGTTTTGTGTTTTCCGGCTAATAAAATCAGTGATGGCATTGATTGATTCAAAGTTCTCTTCAGTAAGATCTTCATCAATTGTCTTAATCCCGAATTCTTCCTCAATAAAGGTTATCAATACCATGAATGCCATCGAATCAAAATAACCCTCTTTGAATACCATCGTATCATCGTGAATTTTCTCACTCTCAACATAAGCTGTTTGATAAATATAGGATTTTACTTTTTCCTTAATCTTTACTTGTTCTTCTTTCATATGGTTATAATTAATTTAAAATGTCTTTTATGTCGAGGTTTGTCTTCAACCCTTGGTATAGTAACTTTTGTAACGGCCGTATCTGCTTTCTTTAATGTCCTGATCATTGAAAACAACATCATAATTCTCAACCCTGTTTGATTTTAGGAGAGTCAGAACATCATTGAAAAAATCTTTCCTGGTAAAGTTATTTCTGCACACCACCAGATTTATGCTGGCATATTTGGTCATAAGAGCAGCATCGGCAACTATTCCGGAAGGAGTGGTATCGATAATTATATATTCAAAATTCTTTTTGAGATCAGTAAAGACCTGATCAAGAGCCCCCGATTCAATTAGTTCAGAGGAATTAGGTAGTACTGGTCCTGCTGGAATAAATGACAGGTTTTTTATGAAAGTTTTATGAATTATGCTTTCCAATTGGGTGTTACTTGTCATATAATTAGAAAGACCGGCTGAATTATCCTCTTTAAATTTCATATGTAATGTCGGTCTGCGTAAATCGCAATCAAGAATTATTGTTTTATACCCGACAGATGCAATTGAGGCAGCAAGATTAAACGAAATAAAGCTCTTTCCATCCTGCGGCTGAGATGAAGTGATCAAAATAACTTTTACCTGTTCCGATTTCAACCTTAGGAATAAACTGCTTCGTAAATTTCTGAAAGACTCAGAAATAGATGATCCGGGTGATTCATATACAACAGCCTCATTCTGAAATGGATTACTGAAAATTATACTTAAGACTGGTCTGCCTAATAGATTCTCCACATCACGAACTCCGGTAATATTTTCGTTGAAGAAATTCTTTAATATGATAAAGAGGGTAGGAAGCAGGAATGTAAGAAATATAGCAATGCCCCAGTTTACGACTTTTTTCGGAGAGAGAATCTTGCTGGATGTTTCACGGGCTGGTTCAAGGATTTCATAATCAGGGATATTTGAAGCCATGGTTATTGCTGATTCTGATCGCTTTTGAAGAAGGAAGGTATAGATGGCATCTGTAAGATTGAACTTACGCTGCATACTTACCATATTAAGTTCAGTTCTTGGCAGTCTTGAAATATCTCTTGAAAGTTTATCTGCCCGGTAATTTAGTTCATTCTGAGCAAGATTAAGAGTATTCAGACTATTTGTAACATTCTCAATGATGGCCTGCTTCTGTAATTTGATCTTGTTTTCTATCTGTCCGAGGAACAGGTTCTTCTCTGCATTATTGCTTAATAAATTTGATTTTTGACTATTAAGTGACAATAGATCAAGAATCAGCGAGTTCATTATAGGATCAACAACATTTGCTGATGATGGCAGGGCAATGCCAGCCACATCCTGATTCTTGTTCAGGTAGTCAAGAATATAATTATAATAACGCTCCTGTAATTGTAAAGAAGATCTTTCAACATCAATCTTTGTCATCTGCTCCAAGGCTTGCTGGCCCTGATAGCTAAGATCGGTTACCTGGTTTGCAGAGCGAAAATCTTTTAATTTGGACTCTGATTTCAAAAGGGAATCCGAAATGTTTGATATCTGAGAATCGATGAATTTAATGGTGCTAGAGGCGATTTTATTCTTTTTTGAAAGATTATCATCCAAATATGCCTGGAGGTATCTATTCAAAAAGTCAATTGTCAGCTCCATATTCTGTCCATTGAAAGAAACATTTATTAATGACGATTTAATACTGACAGGCTCAACCTTCAGCCTTTTAAGATATGCTTTTGAAAGTAAGTCCTGATGATAAAATTCGAAATACATACGACTTTTATCCTTTGGATCGGTTATATGATATTCTTTATTATATGAAACTGAGAATTTGAAATACTTATTGCTTGCAGTTTCATTAAACTTGCATATTGTATCAATCTTTATCACATTATGTTTACTGACAATTATATTGTCAACATAATTGTACAGCGTTGCATCATCTTCAGAAGATGTTAATCTGAAGGATCTGTCATCAAGAATCTGAATAAAAAACTTTGAATTAATAGGCTGGATATGCGATTTGTCAATGTTTATAGTATATGCTGATTTTGGGTAAACCTGCCGGGAGTGGGTAATAAAATTCTTCTTTTCAGAATAATATCCAACTTCAAGATTCATCCCTTTTATAGTGTTGGAAATAAGATTAAATGAATTCAGACTCGTAATGTCATTTTCCAGGTTCCTGACCTGGGATAAAGCGTCCATCCCGGTAAATAAATTGTTTGATCCCAATAAAGATGAGGCTTTGTCCTCTACTGGTCCGATGATGGAATTTACCGAATATACAGGCTGGCTGAATTTATTTATCATAAAAGCCATAGCCATGAAAAGAATAAAACTTACAATATACAAGTACTTGTAAGATAAAGCTGATAGGAGGAATTCCTTAAAAATATAAGCTTCGGATGTGGATTCTGTTTGATTTGACATGTAATATATTATTTTAAAAACCTGTAAATAGCAATACTGCAATAAGAGTTGTAATAGAAGCGAGGATTGTAGTATAAGTTATATTCTGATAACTTGATGATATAGCTTTCAATGGCTCAACGACCAAAACATCATTTGGTAAAATATAATAAGTATCTTTGCTTGTAATCTGTGAATCAGAGATTTTAAGCCGGTAATGCATTATCTTATCACCGTTGTTCCTGACCAGAATGATATTATTCCTGTTACCATATCGGGTAAGCCCTCCTCCGAGGCTTAAAGCTTCATAAATGTTCAGTTTATCTTTGGTAAATGTGTATACCCCCTGATTCAGCACTTCCCCCATAACGGTAACCTGGTTGTCTACATATTTAACAATGACAGAGGTGTTTGAAACATAATCATTCAGCGCTTCATGTATTTTTTTTGATGCCTGCTCTGTTGTAAGCGAAACTACATTGATATTGCCGACAAACGGAAAATTAATTTCACCTTTTTCGTCAACAAGATAACCGATGACACTATTCTCGACACCATATCTCATTTCTTCAATATCACTGAATATCGCACTGGTCTGAGGATCTATACTATAGACCCTGATATAAAGCTTATCGAATGACTGGATCACCTTTTGTGTCCTTGGATTGATTCCAGGCTCTGTAAGATCATTAATATCATTGAAATAACTTAAATTTTTGACAGGTACACATGAGATTGAAATTGTAGTCAGAAAAATG
>CAVSZL010000005.1:0-438874 GCA_963732435.1 uncultured Bacteroidales bacterium
CATAATCTGGTGTTTTAATGTATCCCAGGGGATCCCTCCCCCCAGTATACCCCCGGACTCCAGGGCCAGAGGTGCTACAGAGAAGAATTCTTAAAGCAAAATATGCTTTATCCCGGTTACAATTATAAATACCTGGTGAAGTTGAAATGTATTCAATAATTGAATCAAAAAAATATTCCGGAAAAGAAATTTTAATGGCCAGAATGTCTATCTGAAAAATTTTTCCAAAATTTTTAAAATTTATACTTAAATCCAATTCAGTATGTTCCCGACAGTTTTTCAATTCAGGTATATTATAGATTATACCTGTATATTTATAAATAATACCTCAAATACTATAAAGGATGCTCGACTATATTATAGAAAATAACTATTTTATATAAAATAATTATCTACTAGCATCTGGCTCATTAAAAAAAAGTTACAATTATTGATGTTGTAACTCTTTTTTAATGCTGCAGGTCTATGCCAGGTTTTGGATAAAATTATGTTGTTTTTATTATAGATTAACTTCCTTTCAGATTACAGGATGTTTTGATTTTGCGTATTCAACGATTCTGATTTGGATCAGATACGTTCCGGCTCAAGTCCTAATGGAGAGGCCATATTATCAACCACTTATCAAGGTGTGTCTTAACACAAATCTTTGATGAATGAAAATGACAACAGTCCCGTTCGGTACCCCGAACGGACAAAAGTTGCAACTAGTTTTTAATTGGATTGAGGAACATTTTTTCCGTGTTTCCGGAAAAACGAGGTTTGCCATCCGACTGAGAAAGTTGAGAAATCTGCTCCGCTTCGGATAATTGCACCTGTGCTGCAAGCAAATTTAACGGAATGCCGCTTCCCGACAGGTAGTACCAGTGTACCACCAATACGAGAGTTGGATTGCCGGTCATTCATTTCAATTCCATCAATTGATGACCTGCCTCCCGTATAATAGGTTAAATCAAAAGCCACCCACATAAGGGGCTGAATATTATAACTAATATGCCCCTGAAAAGAACCCATAGGATCCTGTGTACGGACAGAACTCCCGGGATAGTATGAATCATTTTTTGTGAATAGCCAGAGGCCGGTATAGAAGTCGATGAGCCATCTTTTCCCAACAGGTTGGGAAAGTGCTAATTCTGGTTTGAAAGCCCATCGGGATGTGCCCAGATTAATTAGCTTTTCAGGGAAATACTGTCCTGTAGGTGTTACAACACTGAGACTGGCACCAAATATTGTCTTTCGTGGTGCTTGTGCGATCTCTCCAATTGTAGCAGCTGGCGCCCCTGCTAATAACCATGAGAACCTGAGTCTCATGTCGCTGAAACCTGAGCGGGTTGTGCTTTGCGGAACACCAGATATAGTTGCCGACGCATCTCCCCAGGCATAAGGCAGTGCGGCAGATACCTGGGCTGTCTTTCCAAACAGACTGAAGGAACGGACAACTCCAAGTGACGGAGCTCCTATCTTAGCATTCAGGTCCTCGAGAGGTAAAGTAGCATCGGTCACAATCCCTCCTGTTGAATAACTGAATCCAGCAACAACAACAGTCACATTGACAGGGATCCTTGCATAAGCTCTTGGATCAAGGTCCTGACCGTTTGATCTTTCTGTCATATATAATAAAGAAACCGTTAAAAGGAAAGCGTATAGGTATTTCACAGAAAAATCTTATTTAGTAAACTGGATTAAAATCAAGGGTATCCGAAATTTAAAAAATAAAAGGAGACATGTTGGATAAAATTATTCTTCATATTCTGCCACAATCCTTCCTGATTTGATTGCCTTTTTAAAATTAGTATGATCCTTCTCATTCTGGTCTGCATAAGCCAGCGAAAATCCGGCAATAGCCTCATCGAATGTATCACTGCTTCCCATATAACCAGATAGCAATGCTGAATCGCCTGAGCGGGCATGCGACAAAGCCAGTGCCTGTCCGCACCAGTCTGCATAACTTAACATCTCCTGTCTTCCGAATGTTTCAACTTTTATTGAAATTTTGATGTCGCGAAGCTGACGAAAAAACAAATGCCTTCCCTCCTGACCGACAGCCCAGCCAAGAAATGGATCGCTGAATGGTTGCATGAGCCGGTATCCGTAAACAACCCGCTGACCGTTGTTTGGATGAATACTTTTTCCAGTATAAGCCTCAAGTACAGATTTTCGGGCTTCTTTTGCCTGAATGAACAGAGGATCGCCATCACCTGTCTGGAGCAGAACAACCCAGCAGGCTGTTCCTACACTCCCTACTCCGACAACCTTAATTACAACATCTTTAATTTTATATCGGTTAAGAAGCTGACTGAAGCCAGGAGGCAGACTGGTTTTATAAAGTTCAAAAGTATCTTGTGTTTCCTGTACAACTTCCCCCGGGGCATGCCCTTCCCAATGAAAAATGGATGGCAGCTGATCTTTAATAACTGTTGAATTTCCTTTTCCTTTAACAATCTGCGGAAAGATCTCCTCTGCTATACTCCTCGAACGTTCTTTTTCAAGACGTTTTAACCCGCGGCGCCGCAGTTCGGGATCTTTTAATCTTGATATCAGCTGATCAGGGCCCAGCGAATAATGCCAGAGCTCCATAGTTTTCATCTCACTGAAAATCATCATGTTTTCACGATAAGATCTTACACAGGCAAGTACAACATCCCTGCCTGAACTGTCATTCAGATTATTATTCCTGCAGGCAACTATGAAGCTGGCTGCCAAGCGTTTAATGTCCCATTCCCATGGAGCGGGCAGAGTTTCATCAAGGTCATTTATTGAAAAAATAATATTCCTTTCAGGGGTTGCAAATCCGCCGAAATTACAAAGATGAGCATCACCGCAGGCTTGTACATTAATTCCGCTAACCGGAGTTACAGACAGATCTGAAGCCATGATTAGCGCTGCACCACGGTAGAATGTAAATGGAGATCTTCCCATCCGTCCATGACGAAGCGGTACTAATTTGGGGATACGCCCTTTATTGCCTGAGACAACCAGATCGACAGGGTCAGGCCTATTGGTTGC
Source organism: uncultured Bacteroidales bacterium (assembly GCA_963732435.1). Taxonomy (GTDB): domain Bacteria; phylum Bacteroidota; class Bacteroidia; order Bacteroidales; family VadinHA17; genus LD21. The sequence continues at coordinate 3,004 of CAVSZL010000005.1, forward strand.
TGACTTCCATTGTGCATGTGACGATCTGGGGCAATTTTTCCTCAACTGCTTCCCAATCTCATACCGTTCGCTGCGGGTTACATGATAAAACGAAAATTTGTCGCCTCCGGATACTTGCTTTTTCACAATTTTTGGAGATCCAATGGCCCCTTTTTTCATACTCTGGAATGAATAATCTCAATGAGCTATTTCGAAATTATGACTTTTTACCCTACAGACCAAAACGGTATTGTAATCCGGTAATTAATTGCTGACGACTTCCTAAAAACCCATATTCAGCCCTTATCATGAAATGCTTATTAATCTGAAATTGCGATCCCACAACAAAGTTCCACATATCTTTCGGCTTCTTAGTGAGTGAGTATTGAACTGAAGCATACTGATCGTCATTCAAAGCCCCGTCAATAGAGTTAAGAGCATTCCCTGCAGTCTGAAGTACCCTGTCAGCAGTTTCATACTTGGCAACATTAACCGGATTCTCCTGCTCCTGTGGTGTCAATCCCGACCACCACTCGTCAACCTGAACCTGAGCATCGGCAACCTTTGTAAGTCCCTCATCTACTTTTGGCTGAAGATCATCAACCGGGAGAACCTCGGAAAGAAGTAATGAACCTTCAGTCTGAGATGAAAGATGCAACCTGAAACCGCCTACCCAGAATGACATGTTTCTTTCCGGTTTCTTAAATTTAAAGGATTTGCCAAATCTGGGTCCGAAGACAAATGAAAAAACAGGTTTGTTAAGTGCACTTACATCTGTCCATGTCATATTCATATCGAGCGCAAGAAATCCTCCTCCTACTCCAATAGTAGGTGTAATTCCAAACCCTAATCCTGTTGCATCAAAATCAGCTTTGGAGGAGAATGAAGTCACTTCGCGCCATACATTAGCCGTATCAGGGATCCATACCCCGGCATTGATCTCAGTCGATGTCTTTGCTTTTGCAAGTATTGCATAAACATTCAGAAAAGGAAAAACCCAGATATCCGGTCTGAAATTTATTGCATAAGACGATGATACAGCATCGTTAAATCTGATAATCTCGTCCAGATTGTACATCGGCCCATTGTTGAATCCTACCATAAGATCACTTATGATAAGATCTGACTGTTGCCAGAAATAATTTATACCCAATCCGGCAGAGTAAGGGAGATCATATCCCATAGCGGTGACTTTTTGACCCCATATTGGCAAGGCATACGGATATGGTTTGACCTTAATACTATCGCTCAGGGAAGCGTTCTTTTTACCAACAACTTTGTCTGAGTAAACCTGACCAAACATCAGACCTGAAATAGCCAATGTAAGAACCAATATCGCAGCTAATTTTTTCATATGTTTTTATGTTAGTAATTAATAGCTTATAAGAACTTGTCAAATTAATTTAGGCATTTATTCACTGGGTTTCCCAACTCCGATTGGAATTTTAATATAAAAATAGAGAGCTGAGTTTTTTATTTTCTGATCAGGAACGGCGCTTACATCCACCAATCCGTAGTAGTAATTTATTCCAACTGCCATACTTTTTATTTCTTTCTTGAACTTATACCCAACGCCTCCAAGAAAACCGGCATCAATATGTTTATACTGATCCTTAACATCGAGTGTAAACTTAAGATCGCCGCCAAGCTTGGAAGCCTCAAAAATATCAACACATTGGTGTATCAATCCCAATTGAGGTCCGGCTTCGATATACCATCTGTTATCAAACCGTTGATGAAAAAGAATCGGGACATAAAAGACAGGTATTTTTTTTGTCAGTGTTCCATCCTGATAAATGGCATCAAAATTGGGATCACCCATGGAATATACAGGCATCCCGGTAGCGCCAACACTTGATTTTACAAGAACTCCGGTACTGAAATAGGAGTTATTCTTTATAAGGAAATGAAAATAAAATCCAAGGTCTAAACTATTGAGTCCTTTTGAATCCTCAATAGTATATATATTCGAATGGTTCCATCCTCCGACAAGCCCGAATTCTATCTTTTCTGTGTTTAATGCATCACCAAGTAAAATAGTTATCAGTACCTGGCCCTTAAGTGAAGCAGGTAATATGCTCAGAACTATGAAGACTGAGATTCTTAATATGTTTTTCATTCAAATATTTATATTTATTTATAGTAGAGGCGCAAAATTTTGCGTCTCTACTATTATTAAAATTTAAAACCGATACCGCCACCGGCAGTATTCATCCAGCCATCTTTATACCAGCTGTTTGAAGCCCATGCAATTTCATACTCAGCATTAATGAAAATATTGCTCTTTATGAAAAGCATTACACCTGCACCTCCACCGCCATAAAAGCCGAAATCGTTGTCGCTTAAACTGACAAATCCTTCCTTTTTAAGTCCGGCGAACTGCATTCCCAGGGCACCTTTTACAAATGCCTTGGCTTTATCACTTCCGAACATCACTTTAGGGGCATAATAAATCGGGAAGGAATTAACTGTGTATGACTGTGTAGCCTGTCCGATAGATTCTTCAGCCTTGAGTCCTATGTATCCGAATGAAATTCCATGTGCAAACTTACCTTCCATGGGATTAAATTCAAAAAGCCCGTTAATTCTGTAGCCGGTCCCTTTTATATCGGTATCTTCGATATTTGCAAATGAGTAACCACCGCTAAGGGTTATTATATTTTGCTGGGAAAAGGCTTTCAATGAAAGCATTACCAAAACAATGATAAAAATGTGCTTTTTCATTTTAGTTGTAGTTTTTGATTAATAATTAAATGTTTGTGTGAGCCTCATGGTTTAGTAGCATGACCAAGATGGTTAATTATCAGCAGGTTAGTTTTGCAAATAAAAAATATATGCTTCAGTTTGGATGATACAGATCCTCTCAGGTAGCTTTTTAAGTAAGTTTAGTTTATAATTTCTTGAGGTAGGTCAAAAGTATAACGCAGCTGACGGAGTACATCGGCTTCATTATAAAAAGTTCTGCTTTGTGCGATTTTTCCGTTTTCTATTCTGTAAACAACATTTACCCAGATATGTACCGGGTCTCCTCCGACCTTGTATTTTATTGTAAGATAAGCCCAGTTTAAAACCCAGTCACCGATAGCTTCTCCCTCCTTAACAGTTACTGCTAACTCTTTATGACGGGTATATTCAATAGATTCATAAAGGTTTTCACTATTATATTTCCAGCTCGAAATCGCCTCTTCCTTATTGGTGGAATCACCAACAGACGGACCGTAACCAATGTAATTATCTGCAAGCAGAGAATCCATTGTTGCTACATTCCTGGTTTCCACAGCATTCATATATTTTTGTGCAATGGCCAGGTTTGCTTTTTCTTTTTTGTCGGCAGAAGAAGTGCATGCAAAAAGGTTGAGACTAATTAACGCTAACACGATCAGTTGTTTCATGATTGTATATTTTTTAATTATTACTGTTTATGTTCATTTTTTCATAATTCTTATACAAAAGTTCAGGAATTATGCATTTGTAAAATTGTTATTTGATGGTATATCCTTTTCCTTCAATGCAAACAGAAAAGGCTTTTATAAAACTGTCTTTCATTGCCTGTTCTGAGGCTGCTACATTCGCCTGTGCCTGCTGGTTTTGCTGAGACTGAGCCTGTCTCCCCTTGCTTTTTCCAGCCATAGCTCCCGCTGCAGCTCCAATTGCAGCACCTTTACCCGCATCGCCTGCGATAGCGCCAATAGCAACACCTGCGGCGGCTCCCTTTGCTGCACCTTTAACAGCAGATCCATCAGGGCCTGACTGAACCGGTGCTGCCTCAACCTTAGGAAGATTCAACGGATCAATGCCTGATTGCTCCACAGCCCATTTGTAGCATTCAAATTCATCTTTCTTCTGCTGCTGTTTGGTTTGCCCCTTGGAAGGATAGATAAAAAGCTGCATCTGCTGGGAGATCTGATTGTACGTCATTTTAGCCGTATCCGGCAATAGTTGGGTTGTTGGTACAGTCTGAGCAAAAACTGTCTGACCAAATCCCAGAGTGATAATCATTATAATTATCAATTCAACTTGCTTAAACAATCCGGTAAGTTTCATTTTTTTTTTACTTTATTATTAATTATTAATCTGATTAATTACTATCCTTTACATTATTCATTTTAACTGGGATTCATTATTATTCCGCACCATTCAACCTTTTCATACCTTCTATAATGGAATGCCATCCATAAATAAGCGTAATACGGAAACCGTCCATTTTCAGATCTTCAGCATCTTTATCATTAATTGTTGTGTTGTAAGAAACTGTGAGCTGCAGGTTTTCATTTATATGGTAGCCAAGTGTACCCCCCATACCAAGGTTATTCATACTATTCCCTTCAACACCATCGATGGTAGCTTTACCTCCTGAATATGATATGACATCATAGGAACCCCAGAATCCGTCCATAAAATCGCGGGTAAGATGTCCTTCGAGCTGATACATTGGACCGGTTTCCATTTTCATACCTACAAAATCGTTGTTATCGCCGAATAACCAAACTGCGGGAAGCAATTCCAATGTTGTACGCTTACCGGGGACCCATGGTCCGATTTGCCAGACGACTGGTATACCAATACGCCCGTACCAGCGGTTCTGTCCAATATTAACGGGACTGGCATTGTCATATTCACCGATCGGAATAGCCAGGGTGCCAATAATATCGACAGAAAATTTTGGTTTATACCTCATAATGTCGGGAATGTTCATGATAGGCTTAGGTCCGATAACATTAATGCTGAATTGCAGCATAGGATCTCCGAATCCCCTGGCAATTGTGCTGTAATCTAACCCGTTAAGTGAAATGTCGCCCGATATTCTGCCCATGGGTTCAAGTATTGAAACCATTGCTGACCGCTTGAACAGTGGCAGCATTTTTGCATAGCCGGCCATACTCATAGATGCAGTAAAATCAGATCCCGGAGTTACATTATGTGAGGGATCAAAAGGATTTGCATTTCCTCCCATTGAATTTGCTATCACAGGGAAGGCGTTCGTCCCCATCAATCCTTTCCAGTAAAACCGGGCGCCGTCACCTTGTGCCTGCAGTTTATCAGAACAGATTAAAGTCAGAACTATTGCGATTATAAAAAGTGTCCCCGGATACAAGGAGATTCCTGATGATAGATCTTTTTTCATAGTCATACTACTTTATTGCTTAGGATTTGCCATTAATTCTTTTGGAGGTGTAAACTGCCGCTTGTTTACCAGAGGCGGGTATCCGGCTTCAACAGGGAAGCGCGCCGGTAACTGGTCGTAAAGCCCTTCAAAAGGCGAGCGGCTGGGTAATATTACATTGTTTTTTGCAACGTAATCGTCCCATAATATCAACATACTTTTTACTTTGTCGGGATAAACTGCAGCAAGGTCGTGCTTTTCTGAAGGATCGGTGGCCAGATTAAACAATTCCCATTCAGATTTGCCTATGGGATTTATTTCCCAGCGCACTTTCCAGTCGCCCTGTCGCAAAGCCCGATTACCAAAAAGCTCCCATGAAATATAATCTTCCGGTGTGCGGGGTGACTCAGATTCGCCTGCTAATACTTTTTTCCACGATTTACCGATAAGGGGAGGTAATTCATGTCCGTTTAAGGTCTTAGGGTATGTGGTACCTGCAACTTCAAGCAGTGTTGGCGTAATGTCGGCTATAGACATAAGTCCGTTGTTTATGCTCCCTTTCTGTCTCTTGACAACAGGCCCTGATACAATGAGCGCATTCCTAATTCCCCCTTCGGCCAGCCATCCTTTGTACTGGCTGAATGGAGTCATTGAAACCTGTGCCCAGCCTGCACCATAACCTACATAAGATCCGGGATCGCCCCATGCATTCGGATCGGTTTGCGACCACTTCATTGCAAAATAGAGATTATCGCGGCTCCCTGGAGTTCCGGCAATCATGGCAGCCAGATCTGTACCTTCTGCGCCATTATCACCAAATACAATGAAAATTGTGTTTTCATACTCTCCGATCTCTTTCAAATGGTCAATCAGTCGGCCTACATGATAATCCAGATTCTCAACTAGTCCTGCATAGAGCTCCATTTTTCTGCCAATCAGCGCCCGGGCACCAGGTGCCAGCAGGGCATATTCCGGCACAAACCACATACGCTCAGCCAATTGAGCAGAGTCTGAAATTAGACCAAGCTCTTTTTGGCGCTTGAGGCGTGCGGCTCTTATCATATCCCATCCGAAATCATATTGCCCTACATGCCTGTCGCGCCAATCTCGTGGCAAGTGGTAGGGGTCATGAGGTGCCTGGTGTGCAACATAGGCAAAGAAAGGCTTGCCGTCGGCATGATTGGCATCGATAAAACTTATCATTTTATCCGTGTAAGTTTCTGTTGCATAATAATGTTTGGGAAGTTTGGTGAGATATTTGCCATCCTCAGTAAACAGTGAGTTAGGATTCAGAGCGGTAAAATTTGTCATGTCCCAGTAACTTCCCGCCCCTTCAAGCAGACTGAAATCGCGTTCGAAGCCCCTGGCTGCAGGAATCTTATCAGGCGATTTTCCCATGTGCCATTTCCCGACCATATAGGTATGATAGCCAGCTTCTTTCAGCAATTGGGGAATTGTCGCCACTTTGTCATTCAGATTTCCTTCATACCCGGCTTTTCCAACCTGGTTAGGAGCTGTCCATTCATCCATATTGCCGAGCCCGTTAACATGGGTATCGACTCCTGTAAGAAGCATCGACCGTGAAGGGGAACAGCTCGCATGAGTGTAGAAATTTGTGAAACGTACACCATTTGCAGACAATGCATCCAGGTTGGGCGTCTTTATCTCGCTGCCAAACATACCCATATCCGAATAACCCATATCATCGGCAAGGATGATAACAATATTCGGGCGTTTAACCTCCGCCTGTGCCCAGGCATAAGGACTATACACTGTCTGCAGCGCCAATATACACAGGGAGGACTCAAATAAGAGATTTTTTTTCATACACATTGTTTTATTAAATTGTCTGAATTTATTCTGTTAATTCTTCAATTTCTCCAGGCCGCCATCTTTTATCAAACCACGATTCAATAGGATAATAAAGGCGAAAAATCATATACCACTGTTTGCCGGGGATACTCTTCACGAAATTACCCTCTTTCCCTTTAATTAGTTCAGGACCAAACCAGACATCAACTGAACCATCATTATTGAAAACAAGATTTTTGTCACTACTAAAAACAGAAGGCCAAAGCTGATCGGTATGGATCATTAAATGGCTAAGGGGATCATAAACAATTATTGACCAGAAATCTGATGCAGGGATATCTGGTGGCAGATATAATTTGTATTTTTTCCCCCCTTCCAACATATGCCCTTCAGAGTCGTAAGATATTATATGTTGCAACTCCTCATCCATTATATTTAAGAATAGAGCTGCCACAAATTTGGTTTTATATAGTAGCCTTAATCTTTCTTTTCATTTTATGAGAGTAAAATTATGCCTTTAATCGCCATTGGAAAATACCTAACAAGGTGTATTTTATTATATTTGTCAAATGAAAAAAGATAAATGATCAGGGATTGCGGACAATACAACTTGTTTTTTGAAGTAATTAAGACCTATTCTTCAGTTGGTTTCAATGGTATTGACCGGAAAGATCATTTAATTATGTCACTTGAGGAGATGCTGAAAAACAATAATCAGTTTCTCACGATTTTCGACATGCTTAACATGAAAAATAAGTTTACCACTATGGCATGCATTCATATGCTCGGTGTTAAACCAGATGATTTAACATCTTACCATTTTAAAGAAGCAACACATCCTGAAGACTTTAAAAGGCATGGATTAGCGTTAGTTAAATTATTTAAAATTGCAAATGAGCTTTTTGCCGCAAAAAAGGGTGAAATGGTAATATCATCAGATTTCAGGCTTCGGAATCCCACAGGTCTATTTACTAATCAACTTATACAGTGCTATCTGTTTTATTGCCCTGCCCCGTGTAATACAGTCTTTTTATTTAATATTAACACTGATATAAGCTGGTTTAAAAAGAAAAAGTATAATTCCTATTTTTATGTTGGGAATGATCTCTCATATTTTAGATATCCTGATGAGGAACTTTTGTTGAGAATGGGTAATCTCCTAACCGATCGGGAATTTGAGATCGTAAAATTGATTGAGGAAGGACATGATAGTGAACAAATTGCTGAAAAATTATTCCTTAGTAAACATACAATTAATACACATAGAAAAAATATCCTGGATAAGACTGGTCATGCACATATCTCAAACTTGATTTATTTCCTCAAGGAGCAAGGGCTTCTCTAAGAGTTTAAATTTTATTCAGGCAGTACCTCAACCCAAATATTGGAACGGTTATTTGATATCTTAAATACAGGGGAGGGTCAAGCATTTTTATAACAAAAAGTATTACTAAAAATATTTTGGGGAGGATTTTGAATTTTTAACTCTTTTTTTATATAAAATAAGTATTATCTATAAAATAGCATCTGAGATCAACTTAGTTCAAACGGTGACTCTGTTTAACTGAAAAGAATAATCTATTTCTTTAGGTCTCAGCCTCTTCATAAGACATACATCGAGATGGGTTTCAAAACAATTTTAGAGGTAATTATTTGTGGCAGATTGTGGCGGATTTTGTGGCAGATTTTGTGGCAGACACTAAAAAAACCCTTGAAAATCAAGTGGTTATGATGTCTTTAGGGCGGTGCGGACGGGACTGGCTTAGCCGGACCCTTTCATCCTGAGGTTACCTGGCCAAACAAAAACAAAAATGCCGCTGACGCAGCATTTGACGTATTTTAAACCAATCGCTTATGCTCCCGCTAAGGCGGGATCAACGCTCCGGTTTAAAATACTAAAGCCACGCTTTCGCATGGCTTTTTGTTTTTGTTTGCGGTGCGGACGGGACTCGAACCCGCGACCCACGGCGTGACAGGCCGTTATTCTAACCAACTGAACTACCGCACCAATTGTAATTCGAGCTGCAAAATTACGCTATTTTTTTACTTCGCAAAATTTTTATGTAAAATAATGTTGCTAAAACACCTACTTTGTTACTCCTAATTTTGGTTTGTTTTATCTAATTGATTTAATTTGTCAACCTGATATTCATTATTTAGGTTGATGGTTCATTATAGCTGCTGTTGACATTAATCTCTTAAGATGAACAGGCAGCATATAAAAATTTGAAATACTATGATACAGATTATTCAATTGTTAATTTTAATTATATGAAAATCATAATTGCTCCTGATTCATTTAAAGGCAGCCTTACTGCAATGGAGGTTGCTCTTGCAATACAGCGTGGTATTTCGAATACAGATCCTTCAATTGAATCTGTTCTGATTCCGATGGCTGACGGTGGAGAGGGTACTGTACAGTCGATGGTTGATGCAACAAACGGGAAAATTGTTAATATTGAAGTCCTTGACCCGCTTTTAAGAAAAATTAAATCTTTTTATGGTATTCTCGGAGATGGCGAAACAGCTGTGATCGAAATGGCAGCTGCATCAGGACTTCCCCTTCTCAGTCCTCATGAACGTAATCCAATGATAACTACCACTTTTGGCACAGGTGAGCTGATTAAGGATGCACTTGACAGAGGTTGCAGGAAGATCATAATCGGACTGGGTGGCAGTGCAACAAATGACGGAGGTGCCGGTATGGCCAAAGCGCTTGGTGCCCGGCTTCTTGATTCAGAAGGAATAGAAATCGGGAATGGGGGTGAAGCTTTGTCACGCTTGAACAAAATCGATATTTCTAACTTGGATAATCGGATTAAGGATTGTACCGTTATAGCAGCATGCGATGTAGACAATCCTTTATGTGGTGAGAAAGGTGCTTCTGCAGTATATGGCCCTCAGAAAGGAGCAACTCCTGAAATGATTAAAACTCTTGATCAGAACCTGAAGAGATTTGCTGATGTTGTAAAAATGCAGATGAGTAGGGATATTCTTGATTCGCCCGGCTCCGGTGCTGCCGGTGGACTGGGCGCTGGCGTCAGGGTATTTCTTAATGCTAAATTGGAGAGGGGAATAAATATTGTTACAAAAATAACAAACCTTTCAGAGAGAGTTAAAGATGCCGATCTGGTAATAACAGGGGAGGGGATGATCGATTTTCAGACAGCCTTCGGAAAAACTCCATTCGGAGTGGCACAGACAGCGAAACAGTTTAATATACCTGTTATTGCAATAGCAGGAGGCCTGGGCAAAAACTACCAGGAACTGTATAGCAAAGGGTTTGATGCAATTTTTTCTATTGTCAATAAGCCAATGACACTGGAATTTGCAATGGAAAACGCACCTGGCCTTATTGAATCAGTAACTGAAAATATTATGAGAACATTTCTGAGTAAAAAATTGTTGTAAAGAGACTGAATTATCTAGATAAAGCTGAATTAATTAAATTTCAAAAAAACTTTCAAAAAAATGACAGAATCAATTCACAAATATGCAAAGATTGGCCTGATACACTTTATGGCCTACCCTTCAACAATAAAAGGAGCCGGTCCGATCGAGGAAACAATTCGCAAAATAGCAGTTGACGATTATTTCGATGCTATTGAGATTACCTGGATTAAGGAGAGTGATGTGAGGAAGAGGGTTAAGAAAATGCTTGATTCATCACATCTTACAATTGCTTATGGAGGACAGCCAAGGTTATTAACTACCGGTCAGAATATCAACGACCTGGATGAGGAAAAAAGGCAGCTGGCAGTTTCCAATCTGAAAGAAGGAATTAATGAGGCATATGAAATGGGAGCCGTTGGTTTTGCATTTCTGAGTGGCAAATATACTGAAGATAAGAAGGAAGAGGCCTACCAGGCACTGTTGAAATCTACCAGGGAGATTTGTTCTTATGCCAAATCAAAAGGCAAAATGAAAATTGCTCATGAAGTGTTTGATTATGACATAGATAAGTGTTCTTTAGTCGGTCCTGTTGATCTTGCAAAACGATATGCAGAAGATGTCTGTAAGGAGTTCGATAATTTCGGTCTTCTGGTGGATCTGAGCCATCTCCCTATTATCAGGGAATCAGCACGGGAATCCCTGATCCCGATTAAAAAGTACATCATTCATACTCACATGGGCAATTGCATGGTTAAGGATAAAAGCGACCCGGCTTATGGTGATGCTCATCCACGGTTTGGTTACCCTGGCGGCGAAAATGATGTTAATGAGCTTGTTGAATATCTGAAAGTCTTACTGGAGATTGGCTATCTAGATCCGGCAAACAGACGTATCTTAAGCTTCGAAGTAAAACCGGTTGGTGATGAAGATCCCGATATTGTGGTTGCTAATGCCAAACGGGTATTAAACCTTGCCTGGACCCTGGTATAAATTTTAATAAATTAATTTATTTAAAATGAAAATAGTTGTATTGGATGGATATACTCTGAATCCAGGCGATTTAAGCTGGGACGGAATAAAGCAATTTGGTGATCTCCAGGTTCATGATCGTACTGATTTTAACCCGGATATTGTAATTAAGACGATTGGTGATGCTGAAATTGTATTTACCAACAAAACACCATTACCTAAGGCAGTACTTGAAAAAGCACCATCAGTTAAGTACATTGGAGTACTGGCAACAGGTTATAACGTTGTTGATGTTAATGCTGCCAGGGATCTGAATATTAAAGTAACAAATATTCCTTCTTACGGTACAACTGCTGTAGCTCAGTTTACGATAGCCCTCCTGCTCGAATTGTGCCATCATGCCGGAGAGCACAGCCGTAGTGTGAAAAACGGTGAATGGACCTCCTCATCTGATTTTTGTTTCTGGAAATATCCGCTTATTGAATTAACTGGGAAAACAATGGGTTTGATCGGTTTTGGACGTATCGGGCAGGAAACAGCAAAAATAGCACAGTCATTCGGACTGAAAATTCTGGCATACGACAATAGCACAAATCCAGCCCTTGAGAATGAAAACTGTAAATATGTGACCCTTGATGAATTATTAAGTAAATCTGATATCATAAGTTTACATTGTCCGCTTTTCGATAGTACAAAAGGTATTATCAATAAATCAAATATCGGAAAGATGAAAGATGGTGTAATGATTATTAATACTGCCAGGGGACCACTTATTGTTGAGGAGGATCTGGCTGAGGCGCTTAACCGTGGTAAGGTAGGTGCTGCTGCAGTTGATGTAGTAACTGTTGAACCGATTTTAAAGGAAAATCCATTACTGAAAGCCAAAAACTGTATAATTACGCCTCATATTGCCTGGGCTCCGAAAGAGTCCCGTTCACGACTGATGAATATTGCAGTTGATAATCTGAGGTTATTCCTTAAAGGTGAGCCGGTAAATGTTGTAAATCCTTGATTGCCTGATGAAAATCCGCATCTGATGAGATGTGGATTTTTTCAGGTTCTGGCAAAATGTAGATAATAAGTAAAAGGGATGTCAATCTGAAGGTAATTGTGCCGGTCTGAAAAAACTGAAATTAACGTTACCATAATTACGATTCTCTGAAAAGAGTTTATGACCTTTAAAACTGATGTTTTTGGGATGCTCAAGAATGAAGAATCCATCTTCTTTGATTACCCCTGAAGCTGATACCAGATCAGGCAGTTCCTTTAGCCAGGAAAGTTCATATGGCGGATCAGCAAAAACTAGATCATATTTAATTGAGCATGTTTTTAAATAGGCTTTCACATCAATATGAATAGCTTTAATATTGCTCATATCCAGATCCTTAATAATTCGTCTTATCCCTGAAATATGTTTAAAATCTTTTTCAACAAGATGTACAAACGATGCGCCTCTGGAGGCAAATTCAAAACTTATGCTTCCCGTACCTGAAAACAGGTCGAGAATCGAAACTGATTCGAAATCTATCCTGTTATTAAGCACATTAAACAGTCCTTCACGGGCAAAGTCTGTTGTGGGTCTTGCATGAAAATTACCCGGAGGGACAATCCTTCTGCCTTTGTATTTACCACCTATTATTCGCAATTTGCAGCAGTGAAAAGGTTTAAGAAATGATGAAGTTCTGTATCATTAAAGACGTAACTGAATGTAAAATTACCTGCAGGTGCAGAAAACCTGATATTCCTTACATATATTGAGAAGTTTGAGGAAAGGTCATCATATTTCTCTGTAAGTCCGCTGAAATTTATTGTCTCTTCCTGGTTGAGATCAAGCTTTTTAAATACATTGAGTGCATAATACAGAATATCGGAAATGTTTCTGTAATTAAATGAATTGCAGAGTTTTAATATTTCACCACTATATACTATAATATTGAAAAAATCCCTCTCAACATGAATATGAATATAGTTCTCGGTCCTGCTTTTTCTGCTATGGGAAACATGATTAAACAATGGTTTGATATGGTGCCATGGATAAATACCAGGGTATAAGCTGTTTAACAAGTCAGTAAGTGATTTTGAAACTGAGAATATAAGAAAGGTGTCGGGATCATGTATTTTATTTGTGATTATTGCCTTATCGTCTTCTCTGATGTGATTGAATGAAAAGTACTCATCTTTTTTTGCCGGATCATAAAGAGGTGCAGGTATCAGTGTAAACTTGGGCGATGGCATTATAAGTCTGACATTTTTGTAATGTTTTAACAAAAAATCATCTTTTTTGAATAACTCTTTTATGTTATCTGAGGTATAATACTTATTTTCTTCAGGTTCAAAAGCCCTTATTAAAACATATTTATTTCTGATTGCATCAAGCAGGCAAAATGACAATCCTTCAAAGCTTACCTGGATTGATAACTCGTAATTCTCAGTAGAGTTGATATCGAGTGTCTCATCAAAAAGTTCCAGAAATGGCATCCTGCTGAATTTAGTGTAAATATTTGCCTGTTAATTTTATCCTTGTTTAAAGGTGTTTCTGATTAACCGGAAGATTGATTAAGTTTACAAACAAAATTATAAAAATTATCCAAGTAGCAATTTATGTTGCTGTTAAATAGTGATGCGCGATACAATTATCTATAATCAGTTATGTAAGAATCTTGGGAATAATCCTACATCAGATCAGTCAGAGGCACTTAAGAAAATCGCCGGTTATATCTGTGATAACAATAACGATGTAATTTTCCTTATGACCGGGTATGCAGGAACCGGAAAGACAAGTATTATAAGTTCAGTTGTTAAAACTCTCGATTCACTGAGGATGAGATCAGTACTCCTGGCTCCTACAGGAAGAGCTGCCAAGGTGCTGGCATCTTATTCCGACCGTCCTGCATACACTATCCATAAAAAAATATACAGGCAGAAATCATCAAAAGATGGCATTGGAAGTTTTTCTCTCGACAGAAACCTTCATAAGGATACTTTTTTTATTGTCGATGAAGCATCAATGGTTTCAAACAGCTCCAATGATTCAAGCATATTCGGCAGCGGAAGAGTACTTGATGACCTTATTGAGTATGTGTACTCTGGTATTGACTGTAAGCTTATCCTGGTAGGCGATACGGCCCAGCTTCCTCCGGTCGGATCAGCAGTTAGTCCGGCACTGGACAGGAGAATTCTTGGCGAGTATGGTTTCGGACTTATTTCCAGTGAACTTCATCAGGTAATGAGGCAAAGTGAATCTTCAGGTATTCTTATGAATGCCACCAGATTACGATTGCAGGTTGCTGACACTGATCTTATTCATCCTTCAATCGATTGTGTTAATTTCAAAGATATCGTAAGGCTATCGAGTGAAGAACTGATTGAGGAGATCTCATCAGCATATGGTAAATGTGGCATGGAAGGAACAATAATTGTTGTAAATTCCAATAAGCAGGCAAACCGTTATAACCAGGGAATAAGGAACCGGATCTTTTTCAGGGAGGAGGAAATAAGTACCGGTGATATGGTGATGGTTGTGAAAAACAATTACTTTATTCTGGATGAAGAGGAGGATGGAACCGGATTTATTGCAAATGGCGATATTGCTGAAGTCAGAAGAATAAGGAGATATGAAGAGAGATATGGTTTCCGGTTTGCAGACATGGTTCTGAAATTTCCTGATTATAACCTTGAAATAGAATCAAAGGTACTCATGGATGTTTTGCATCTTGATACACCCGCATTGCCCTCCGATAAGAGTAAGGAGCTGTATCAGAATATTCTTTCTGATTATCTTCATCTTAAAACAAGAAGAAAGCAGTCTGAAGCAGTTAAAAATGACCCGTATTTCAATGCACTTCAGATCAAGTTTGCCTACGCTGTTACATGTCATAAAGCACAGGGCGGACAGTGGGAGAGGGTCTTCATCGATCAGGGAATGTTCAACAGGAACGAGATAACAATTGACTATCTCAGATGGCTATATACAGCCTTAACCAGGGCCACGGAAAGACTATACCTGGTAAATTTCAGTGATGAATTCTTTAAAGTCTGATAACCGGCTTTTCTTCTGAGATATTTTACATAGCAAAGCTCAATATGTACTCAGTGTAACTAGTTGTTATGCAATAATATCCATATAATCAGGTGCAATTTCAGGCTCTGTCCATTTACCATCTGCCAGTTTTGTGTATAAGATAGTTACATGACGATCCGTGAGAATTCCATAAAATATCTCAGTTCCTTGGGGGGAAATGGTAATGTCGCGTTCGTAATAACCTGTAGCAATAACGTCAGGAGCGAATAATTCCGGTGTTAAGCCGGGAGGTTTCTGTCCCATGTAAGAAAGATCCGGATTTGGTGTTATTAAATCCTGCCCTGCTATAGCAAGGCTTAAAAATGCCAGGAAGAATAAAGAAAAAAGTTTTTTCAACATACATTATATTTATTTTACGCAGGGAAGTATCTTCTCAAAAAGTATCCCGATTATGCTCATCCAGTGTTCACCGGCCTGCTGGTTTGTTAAATCGCTGGTCCAGCAGGTGGCAGTAATAACAAGTTGGAGATCAGGTACTATGATTATAAATTGTCCGCCCCAGCCCATTGCCATGTAATATCTGTGGCCCGATTTATTCCCGAGCCAGATCTGGTAACCGTATTCAGGACCGTAGGGGACATCGTTATTTGTTGAGATCTTAGTGGTGGTCATTGTAGTGATCCATGATTCCGGGATCACCTGCTGATCATAGTATTTTCCCTTATTAAGTATAAGATTTCCGAATTTTACCATATCGGCAGGAATGATCCGTAAGCTTGATGCACCATTTGGATAACCCTTATCATCTTTTGGCCACTTGAGTTGAGTAATACCGATTGGATCAAAGAGATAAGTTTTTGCAAAATCAAGAGTATTGATACCGGTTGCCTCTGTAATTATAGCAGAAAGTAAATGTGAAGCTCCGTCACTGTAATTAAATAGTGTCCCAGGTACGGCAACAAGCGGAAGATCAATAATGAATTGAAGTTGATCGGGACTACTTGCCCATGTATTATACAGGCTTGAAGGGGAAGTACCGTTCCATGAATGCCCGAACGACATTTTAAGAAGCTGGTCGATTGTGATATTTGCTTTTGTATTATCGGGGAAGGTTACTATTCCTGAAAGGTATCTGCTTATCGGAACGTTCACATTTTCGATGAATCCTTTTTCAATAGCCAGTCCTACCAGGACACCAGTAATTGTTTTGGTGACCGACATAATACTTTTTATGCTGTCGGCTCCATAGGTTTTATAATTTGTATATTCCTCTGCCACGATGGTTCCGTTACGGCATACAATCAGGCTTAGCGCTCCCTCTACAGTTTTAAACTCATCGAAAGCCAATGTAAGCAGTTCTCCGTCAATATCATACTCTTCCGCAAGAGGGAATCGGTTTTCGGGTTCTTTGTTACATGATATTAAAAGCAGTACTGATACTAGCAAAAAAACCAGCCGATATTCAGGATTTTCATTTCTCATTTCTCTCATTCAATTACAACTTTAAATTCCCAGTTTATACAGGTAGTACTCGAACTTATCCTTCCATCTTTCATTATCCTGGTCATTGGGCCAGGATGTAACGACTGCAACCAGGTTTTTATCAGAAGCAACCAAAATAGCTTGGCCAGTCTGATAAAAAGTTGACTTTTTACTCCCTTGCAAACGAAAAATGCATCTGCACAATCACCCAGTTCCCTGACCGTTTCTCCATCACCCCGGTCCACCTGGTGCTAATCCAGCTTGCAGGTTCTCCTTTCCATGTGTTAATATCATCAAGCATACAGAACCACCATGCTACATCTCCTGACCGGGAGATATTGATATCAAGGTCGCGGATCTCATACCTTACTGCCTGGAAATCTGGACTCATCCATGTTTTTTCTGCTTTCCTGAATTCGTTAAAACCCCTTACAATAATGTTTCCCGGATCCACCTCCAGGTATTCAGAGTCATTTGCAATGACACTGTGCAAAAGGGCAAGATCTTTCTTACCTGCCCATCCGATACATGAGTGGATGACTTTTTCAATCATTTCTTTTTCTGTGTCGATTGAAACATTCTCATTTAAGGAAGTTCTGCAAGTGCTGCAGACTACTCCGATTAATATTGCCAGTATTATTTTTCCTCTTGTTTTCATGGCTTTTTGGTTGAAATATTATTGATTATCCGAAATCTTATACAAGTTAAGAAACATCTGATCAATAATATATTTTTATTATATGGATTGTATTTCTGGTTTTACAGGTAACTCTTTTCAGAGAATTATTTAACTTTCCGCCAAAGATTAATTCAATTAGTATGAAATCATATCGTAAAGAACTCTGGTTTCAAGTTTCAACCCGCAGGGCTTTCATCAATATTACCGGAGAGGTTGAAAGATGCCTTTCAGAAAGCGGAATTAAGGAAGGTCTGGTGCTTGTTAATGCAATGCACATCAGTGCTTCTGTATTTATAAATGATGATGAATCAGGTTTGCATCACGATTTTGAAGTCTGGCTCGAAAAACTTGCACCTGAGAAACCTTACAGCCAATACAAACACAATGGATTTGAAGATAATGCTGATGCTCATATCAAGCGTACATTAATGGGTCGCGAAGTGGTTGTAGCAGTTACAGGCGGGCGCCTGGATTTCGGTCCATGGGAGCAGATCTTTTATGGTGAATTTGATGGTAAACGAAGGAAAAGAGTGCTTGTAAAGATAATCGGAGAATAATATTGCCTCATTCCTCGCTCCTCATTCCTTGCTCCTCATTACCTCATTCCTCATTCCTCATTCCTCATTCCTCAACAGTAACCACCAACACCCAGTCATTCCCCTTCCCTGAATTCGGAGGTGTAAAGGTTTGAACTGACAGAACATCAGCCTGCTGGATAGTATACGTGGTTCCATATCTGGGATCAAACCATTTTACTTTTATATGGTTTGAAGCCAGTGAATCAAGGTTTATTGAAAATGGCTCACCCATAGGAGAATAGGCTAAAAGAAAAGTGCCATCTGCAGCAATTGCAGCCCTGATCTTTGCCGGCCCTGTTTTTGGGCCATCAGATACCAACTCCTGGGAAGGTCGAAGTTTCTGCCATGACAAGGATTCAAGAAATCTGCGCATGTGCATCATATCAAATGAACCCGGGTGATTTATAGCTTCATACCATGGAATATTGGCACCTAATATGTTTTTTTCTCCTTCTTTCCACATCTGCCAGATATTACTGTTTCCATATGTATGTCCGCATGCTCCGGCAAGTATTGACCACCACGCCGCAGTACGGGCATCATAATTTGTAAATTTATCTGCCGGATGGTTTCCCTGAAAATAGAAACCTGCCATGAGGTTCTCATACCTTGGCTCTCCGTCTATTGTCGGTTTGGCAGGAGCAAGTTTATAATCCATCTCGGCAAAAATTCCATTATCGAACCCATGTGCAGCATGTGAAGACTGGTTCATATAAAAATCGAGCAGGGAGGAATTCCGGAAATAATCTGATGAGCGGCCTGGTCCCCTTGGGTGAAAAGTGACCAGGTTACTACCATTATCACCTGAGCGAAGTCCTTCAGCCATAGCAACAATGATGGATTTCTCGAGATCGTTTTCAGGATTATGGTCGCCTCCCAGTATCCATATCACTGGTTTGTCTTTGTAGCGCTTACCAAGAAATTCGCCATATTTCCAGGCATTATCAGGAGTAAACAACCTCCTTTTATTTTCAGGATTGGTTTTCCAGTAAATACCCCAGGTTGGAAGGAATCCAATATGAAGTCCTAATGAAGATGCTTTCTCCACAATATAATCGACATGTTTAAAGTAAGCATCATTTGGTTTAGAAGGATCCTTGTCAAGAAGAGGAAAATCGCCATACGCGTTTGGCCGGGTTTCACCTTCAATTTCAGAAAGAGCAACAGCCTGAATTACTGTAAATCCTTTATCAGCACGGTCTTTAAGATAAAGATCAGCATCTTCGCGGTTTAACCTGTGAAATAGTTCCCATGCTGTATCACCCAGCCAGAAAAAAGGAGTCCCGTCAGAGTATTCCAGGAACCTGCCATTTGAAGATACCCTTATAGCATGGTTATTCCTACCCTGGTTATTCCAGATATTCTTTTTTACCTGACCGGAAAGAATAAGAGGCAGAAAAAGCAGAATTGAAAATAAAAATACCCTGACGTTCATTATGATATATGTTAAGATAAATTACTGATACTGAAATCTTACAGGTGTTTAATTGTATTTAATTGTAATTCTTGGTGTTACATAATTCAATCAAGTGAGTCTGATATTCTATTGAAGTTTCATGTCATTAATAATATCCTGGATTCGTTTGTCGAGCAAAATCTCGGTAGCTTCAAATTTATCATCCGATTCAAGTTGAGTATTGACACTGAAATAAAATTTGATCTTTGGTTCAGTACCTGAAGGCCGAACAGATATTTTCGATCCATCCTCAAGAAAGAATTGAAGCACATCAGATTTTGTCAGATTTATCTTTGTTTTTGTTCCACCCACAATATCATGGGAAATCTGCTTTTCATAATCCTGAATCTTTATAACTCTGCTTTTGTTTATTTCTTTCGGCGGATTGTTCCTGTAATCTCTCATCATTGCCTTAATTTCATCTGCTCCCTCTTTTCCTTTGCGGACAATATTAATCAGCTTTTCCTTGTAAAATCCATACTCTATATAAATATCAATCAGGAGTTCAAAAAGTGATTTTCCCCTGCTTTTTGCCCAGGCAGTAGCCTCAGCAGCAAGCGCACAGGATGCAACCGCATCCTTATCCCTGACATATTCTCCGGGCAAAAATCCATAACTCTCTTCACCTCCGCCTATATATACCTTTTTGCCTTCATTTTCCCTGATAAGTTCAGCGAAATATTTGAAACCGGTTAAAACATTGAAATACTCAACATTATAAGCTTTTGCGATATCTTCCAGAAGATCTGAGGTTACGATGGTTTTGATAATGTATTCATTACCAGTGTACTTATTTTTTTGTTTGTACTGGGAAAGGATATACCAGATAAGTATTACTCCTGTCTGATTGCCATTGAGCAGGATAAACTCGCCTTTTTTATTCCTGACTGCAAGTCCAAGCCTGTCGGCATCCGGATCTGTTGCCATAACAAGTTCAGCATTGCATTCCACTGCTTTTTTAATTGCCATTTTCAGTGCATCAGGTTCTTCCGGGTTGGGCGATTTAACTGTTGGAAAATTACCATCAATAACATCCTGTTCAGGTACGCTTATAATATTAGTAAAACCATACATCTTCAGAGCCTGTGGCACCAGAGTTTTCCCTGTACCATGGATCGGAGTATATACTATTCCAATATCGCTGTGTTTAATAATTACTTCAGGATTGATGCTCATTTTATAAACTTCCCTGAGGAAAAGATCATCTATCTCTTTACCTATAATTTTTATATTCTCCTTCTTACTGTTAAAGCGGATCTCATTTACTGATTTAATCTTCCTTACTTCTTCAATTATAGCTTCGTCGTGGGGTGCAACTACCTGTCCACCATCATCCCAATAGGCCTTATACCCGTTATATTCAGGCGGGTTATGCGAAGCAGTTATTACAACTCCGCTCTGACATTTAAAATGGCGGATTGCGAAAGAGAGTTCCGGAGTCGGACGAAGAGCCTCAAATAGAAATACTTCAAATCCGTTAGCAGAAAAAATATTTGCAGTTGTTTCTGCAAAGTAGCGGCTGTTGTTACGGCAATCGTGTGCAATCGCAACCTTTATCCCGATATTTCCACACTGCTTAATTATGTAATTTGATAAGCCTTGTGTAGCCATACCCAGAGTGTAAATATTCATTCTGTTTGTACCGGCACCCATGATACCTCTCAGGCCACCTGTTCCGAATTCAAGATCCTGGTAGAATGCGTCTACAAGTTTCTTTTCATCATTTGAGAGCATTTCCCTGACCTCATTGCGGGTTTCTTCATTGAACTCTTCACCCAGCCAGCTTTTTGCTTTTTTCCTTATTTCATCAATGTCCGACATATTATTATAATTTCATTTTATTCATACAACTTATTAAGCTACTTCTCCAGTGAGGGATTGACAATCCGTAACTTTCCTTTATTTTACTCTTATTCATTACAGAATAGACCGGTCTTGATGCAGGCAGCTGATAATCTTTGGTAAGCACAGGATTAACAATGCATTTTAATTCTGCTTCTATAATTATCTCTGCAGCAAAGTCATACCATGTGCATACACCTTCATTCGAATAATTATAAATTCCGGCATTAAAGGCAAACTGGTTCCTGATTACACCTGAAATAATTGTCATTATAGCACCTGCAAGATCGGCAGCATATGTTGGTGTTCCAGTCTGGTCGAAAACAACTCTTAAAGACTCTTTCTCTTTACCATGTTTAAGAATTGTCTTCACAAAATTATTTCCGAAAGTCGAATAAAGCCATGATGTTCTGATTACCATAGAACCGGG
Organism: uncultured Bacteroidales bacterium; assembly: GCA_963732435.1. GTDB lineage: Bacteria > Bacteroidota > Bacteroidia > Bacteroidales > VadinHA17 > LD21. Next base: position 24,749 of record CAVSZL010000005.1, read on the forward strand.
ATGAATTAATGCATGTTTTTCACCTGCCAGTTTAGACCTGCCGTATGCAGACAATGGATTTGTTACTGAATTTTCATCATATGGAACATTTGAATTCCCTTCATAAACATAATCAGTTGAGACATGGATGAATTTGCATTCAGATCCCTTTATGACATCTGTTATATTCTTAACAGCAGTTGAGTTTATAAGAATAGCCATTTCAGGATCTGTTTCAGCCTTATCAACAAGGTTATAGGCAGCACAGTTGACTATCCAGTCCGGTCTGTAGGTTTTAATTGATTTTTCAGTTTGGTTAGGATTGGTAAGATCAAGACTGTCAACATCGGTAAAAATAAAATCATACCCGTAAAAGCTTTTTGAAGCAGAATTTAACTCATTTCCGAGTTGTCCGTTAGCTCCTGTAATCAGAATTGTAGCCATTATTTCTTTAAAATATTTTTAAAATTGTACTCAGCATCTTTAAACAGAGGAAGTTTCCTGTCTTTTTCACTTATAACAGGTAACGTCTGACCCAGTTTCCAGTTTATGTCCAGATCAGGATCATTTGCAGCTATACCTCTTTCATGCTGAGGATTATATACATTATCACATTTATACTGTATAATGGCAATCTCACTCAGAACTGAAAACCCGTGAGCAAAACCGCATGGTACTAAAAACTGATCTTTTGTTTCTGAGTCCAGTTCTATCCCATACCATTTTCCGAAAGTGAGTGAGCCTTTTCGCAAATCGAGAACCACATCAAAAATCTTACCTTCAACTACTCTTATGAGTTTTGACTGACCGAAAGGATTGAGCTGGTAATGCAAACCTCTGATAACTCCCCTGGAGGATTTTGATTCATTATCCTGAATCGGAGAAAAATCTATACCTGCATTCTGAAAAGAGTTCTTATTAAAACTTTCAAAAAAATATCCTCTGCTATCAGCATAAACAGTTGGTTTAATTACAATAAGCCCCTTAAATCCTGTTTCAATAATTTTCATATTTATTCACTTTTACTTTAAACCATCGAAAGCAATTATTTCTTCCGAAGCAATTCCTAACAGGTATTTGCCATATTGACTGTTTTTGACAGGTTCTGCTAATGCTAAAAGCTGATTTTTGGTAATAAATCCTCTTTTATATGCAATCTCCTCTATACATGAAGCTTTAAGTCCTTGTCTCTGTTCAAGTGTTGCAATGAAATTAGCTGCCTGCAGCAGACTTTCATATGTTCCGGTATCCAGCCATGCCATTCCTCTGCCGATAAGTTTTACCTCAAGAGTACCCTCCTCAAGATATATCCTGTTCAGATCAGTAATTTCAAGTTCTCCCCTTGGAGAGGGTTTGAGTGATTTGGCTTTTTTCACAACAGAATTATCATAGAAATAGAGACCTGTTACAGCATAATTTGATTTAGGCTTCAATGGCTTCTCCTCTAAGCTTACTGCCTTTCTGTTATTGTCAAATTCAACAACTCCGTACCTTTCAGGGTCGTTTACATAGTATCCGAATACGCATGCTCCCTTTTTTAATTCAGCTGTTTTAAGCAGGGCCTCGCCAAATCCGTGCCCATAAAAAATATTATCGCCAAGTATCATGCAAACAGAATCGTTTCCAATAAATTCCTCACCAAGAATAAATGCCTGCGCTAGCCCGTCAGGTGAAGGTTGTTCAATGTACTGAAAATCCATACCCAGTGATTTCCCATCGCCCAGCAGATTCCTGAATCCCGGAAGATCCCGTGGTGTAGATATTATAAGAATTTCCCTTATTCCTGACAGCATGAGAACAGACAGAGGATAATAAATCATTGGTTTATCATATATAGGCAACATCTGTTTGGATATTGCACTTGTAATCGGATAAAGCCTTGTTCCTGACCCTCCTGCAAGTATTATACCTTTCATATTTATATTATTTATGGATTATTTTTCAAAGTTCAAAGTTCCATGTTCAATATTCAAGTTTACTATTCAATAACTATTGGCATTAGATTTCCTCCTTTCTCCTTTTCTCCCATTCTCCTTTTCTCCCATTCTCCTTTTCTCCCATTCTCCTTTTCTCCCATTCTCCTTTTCTCCCATTCTCCCTTTCTCCTTTCTCCCATTCTCCCTTTCTCCCATTTCCCTCTCACCTTCTCCCAATGCCGAAATATTGAAAACCCTGTCTCTTAATTTCTTCAGGATCGTAGATATTTCTTCCATCAAATATTGCTTTAACTTTCATCAATTCATTCATATGAGAAAAATCAGGAAGATGGAATTCAGACCATTCTGTCATAAGTGCAAGTGCATCTGCATCCGCAATTGCCGTGTATGGGTCTGAAACATATTCAATACTGTTGCCGAGCAGCTTTTTTGTTTCATCCATTGCTGCCGGATCATAGGCTTTTATTCTTGCACCGGCTTTCAGGAGTTTTTCAATCAGATTTATGGCAGAAGATTCCCTGATATCATCAGTCTTAGGTTTGAATGATAATCCCCATATTCCTATAATCTTGTTATTCAGGTTATTATCAAAAAACTTTGATATCTTGTTAAAGATTACATTTTTCTGGTACTCATTTGCTTTCTCTACAGCTTTGATTACATTGAGCTCATAACCAAGGTCATCGGCCGTTTTAATTATAGCCTTGACATCTTTCGGGAAACATGATCCCCCGTAACCGGTCCCTGCATAGATGAACTTACTCCCGATTCTTGAGTCACTTCCGATCCCTTTTCTTACCTGATTTATATCAGCCCCCAGTATATCGCACAGATTTGCGATTTCGTTAATAAAGCTTATACGTGTTGCCAGCATTGCATTTGCAGCATATTTGGTTATTTCTGCTGAAGCAATATCCATATATATTATCGGGTGGTTGTTAAGTACAAAAGGCATATATAGCCTCTTCATTATCTCACCTGTTTTTTCATTATCGATACCAATTACAATTCTCTCAGGTTTAAGAAAATCCTCAACTGCGGCGCCCTCTTTCAGAAATTCCGGATTTGAGGCCATGTCAAACGGAACTGAGATATTTCGTTTATCAAGTTCATTCTGAATTACTTTCCTGACTTTTCCAGAAGTACCCACAGGAACCGTGCTTTTGATTACAACCACCTTATGAGATGTTATAATCTGCCCAATCTCTTTTCCCACACCAAGTACATGGCTCAGGTCGGCAGAACCATCTTCACCAGGGGGAGTTCCTACTGCGATAAAGATAACCTCCGACTCCTCAATACCCTTTTTTAAATCAGTTGTAAACTCAATTCTCTTTTTATCGGAATTACGCTTGATTATACTTTCAAGTCCCGGTTCATAAATCGGGATAGTACCATTCTTAAGTTGCTGTATTTTATTATTATCAACATCAATGCAGGTCACATTTACTCCGGTTTCAGCAAAACAGGCTCCGGTAACTAAACCTACATATCCCGTCCCTATCACACTTATTCTCATAAATACTCAACTTTAAATGACTTTTTATTTTCCATATGCAAAGATAACAGAACAAGTTAAATTCCGAAATTATTGTACTGGCTGATGTTGGAATATCAAGCAGTTTGGCTGTTTAATCAGGCAGTAACCGGCTGCAGACATAAACTCATCTGAACATGAAGCCTGCTATTTGATATCCATCCTTCTTTAACCGTATGAAAATCTACCATTTATTATGGGGATTTTAAAAAATAGCGTATATTTGCAACCAATTTTTTTCCAAAATAATGTCTAACTTATTAATTATTAGTTCTTTTAATTTAACATCATGACTGAAAACACAAAAAAAACAACCAAAAAGGTGGTTGCAGAAGAGAATGAAGCCGTAGTTAAACCGGTGAGAAAAACTAAAGTAAAAACAGAAGTTGAAGAGATTCCGGCTGAATCTCTGACTAATGAAGTGGTTGCTGAAAAAGTTGAGGAAGTTGTTGAACATCCAAAAGCAGAAGATTACGGATTTGATCCGGAAGTAAAAAAAGAGAAGAGACCTAAAAAAGTACAGGCAGTACAGGAAACTGAAGCTGAAGAAGAAATTATTGTAAAGGCTGTATCAAAGACATCTGCAACAAATGAAGAATTTGACTGGGATGCGTTTGAGAGTGAAGAATTGAGAAATTCACCAAAATATAAAGAATACGAAAACTTATACGATGAAACACTTTCTACTATAGCAGTAGATGAGGTTGTTATGGGTACCGTAAACCAGATGACCTCACGTGAGGTTGTTATAAATATAGGTTACAAATCGGAAGGTGTTGTTAGTTTGAATGAATTCAGGTATAACCCTAACCTTAAAATCGGTGATAAGGTAGAAGTCTATGTTGAAAGTCAGGAAGACAAAAAAGGACAACTTTTACTTTCTCATAAGAAAGCCCGTGCAATTAATTCATGGGACAGGGTAAATGCATCTCTTGAAAAAGATGAGATCATAACCGGTTACATCAAGTGTCGCACTAAAGGTGGTATGATTGTAGATGTATTTGGTATTGAAGCATTTCTTCCCGGTTCACAGATTGATGTTAAACCAATCCGTGACTACGACGTCTTCGTTGGAAAGACAATGGAATTTAAAGTTGTTAAGATCAATCAGGAATTCAAAAACGTTGTTGTATCACATAAAGCTCTGATCGAAGCCGAACTTGAGCAACAGAAGAAAGAAATAATCGCTAAACTTGAAAAAGGACAGGTTCTTGAAGGAACCGTTAAAAATATTACCTCCTATGGTGTATTCATAGATCTTGGCGGAGTTGACGGACTTATTCATATTACCGACCTTTCATGGGGAAGAGTAAATCACCCTGAAGAGATTGTACAGCTCGATCAGAAACTTAATGTTGTTATTCTCGATTTTGATGATGACAAAAAGAGAATAGCACTGGGTATGAAGCAGCTTACTTCTCATCCATGGGATTCTGTTGACCCAAATATGAATGTTGGTGATAAAGTAAAAGGAAAAGTTGTTGTAATGGCTGATTATGGAGCGTTTGTTGAGATCGCCCCTGGTGTGGAAGGATTAATACATGTATCAGAAATGTCATGGTCACAGCATCTTCGCAGTGCCCAGGAGTTTCTTAAAGTGGGCGACGAAATTGAGGCTGTAATCCTTACCCTCGATAGGAATGAAAGAAAAATGTCACTCGGTATCAAACAGCTGAAAGCTGATCCATGGCAGAACATTGATGAAAAATATGCAGTTGGTGCAAAGCATGTGGCCAAGGTCAGGAACTTTACAAACTTCGGTGTATTTGTTGAAATTGAAGAGGGCGTTGACGGATTGATACATATTTCTGATTTGTCGTGGACAAGAAAAATAAAGCATCCTGCGGAATTTACAGCTATTGATGCTGAAATTGACGTAGTAGTACTTGAAATTGATAAAGAAAACAGAAGACTAAGCCTTGGTCATAAGCAACTTGAAGAGAATCCATGGGATGTGTTCGAAAATCTCTTCATAATGGACTCTGTTCACGAAGGAACAGTTGTAGAAGTGTTTGACAAAGGTGCTGTTGTTGCTCTTCCATACGGAGTTGAAGGATTCGTTACTCCAAAACATCTTGTAAAAGAAGACGGTATGATGGCGAAAGTTGATGAAAAACTGATGTTCAAAGTGATTGAATTTAATAAGTCAGCTAAGAAAATTATCGTTTCTCATAGCAGGGTTTTTGAAGATGAAAAGAAAGCTGCTGAGGCACCGGTTGTTAAGTCAGAGACAACATCAAATAAGAAAACAACAAGCAAAAAACCAAAGTCAAATTCTGAAAAAACAACTCTTGGCGATATCACACAGCTTGCAGCTTTAAAAGAAGAAATGGAAGAAAAAGAGAATAAAGCTTTCAAGAAACAGAAAAATTAATTAAATTTAGGCTATCAAAATAATAAAATTATGGATTTTAATATTGAGAGCCGAAATAACAGTACTGTAATTCAGATACAGTCTGAGAAACTTGATACACACATTGCTCCGGCACTGAAGTCGGAGCTTGTGCTTGTTTCAGGCAAGGGTGAAAAAAATATCATTCTTGATCTTGCTAAATGCCAATATTGTGACTCCTCCGGGCTGAGTGCAATTCTTGTTGCCAACAGACTGTGTAAGAATTCAGGTGGTACATTCGTTCTGTGCGGACTTAATGAAGCTGTGGAGCGGCTTATCACCATTTCTCAGCTCGATACAGTACTTACTATAACAAGTACGGTCTCGGACGCTGAAAAGATGATTTCTTAAAAGAGGCTTTGCAGAATCAGATGAAACTGACCATTCTTGGTACCAGTTCTGCATTGCCTACATCAGAAAGATATCCATCCGCTCACGTGCTTAATGCGCGTGAGCGGTTATTTTTAATTGACTGCGGTGAGGGTACCCAGATGCAGCTCCGGAGGAATAAGATCAGATTCAGTAAAATCAACCATATTTTTATCAGCCACCTTCACGGTGATCATGTATTCGGGCTACTGGGTCTATTATCATCATTAAACCTGATGGGGAGAAAGGATGTTCTTCACCTTTATGCACCTGAAAACTACCGGCAGATACTTCACTCACAACTTAATGACTTTGATATTCATCTTAGTTTTGAAATTGATTTTATAGCTCTTTCCGGAAAAGATCCGATTCAGATTCTTAATGATAAATACTTAACAGCAACTGCCTTCCCTTTAAAACACAGAGTGCCTGCATTTGGTTTCATGTTCACGGAAAAATCGTCTGAACGGACAATTGTTAAAGAAATGATTGAAAAGTATAATATCCCTGTTGTACGTATTCCTGCAATTAAGAAAGGAGAGGATTTCGTTACTACCGAAGGTGTCATTATTAGAAATGAGGAGCTTACTCTTCCTCCTGCAAAACCATTATCTTATGCTTATTGCAGCGATACCAGCTACTTTAAGAAACTTGCTTCTTATGTCAGAGATGTAACACTTCTGTATCATGAAGCAACTTTTGATAAGAGTAAAAAAGAACTTGCAGCCACTACAGGTCACTCAACTACTCAGGATGCAGCAACCACTGCTCTGGATGCCCGCGCAGGAGCTCTACTGATAGGCCATTTTTCATCGAGATACAGGAATAATTCATTCCTCCTTGAAGAGGCACGTTCAATATTTCCCAGAACATATGCAGCCATGGAAGGAATGATTTTTGATATCAGGAATATAGATGATCTCTGATAAAGAATTTCTATCTTTGTGCCCGTTATAACAAAAATTAAGATACTTTGCAGGATAAAATTCTAATACTGGACTTTGGCTCTCAGTATACTCAATTGATTGCCAGAAGAATAAGAGAGCTGAATGTCTATTGTGAAATATACCCTTTTAACCATTTTCCTGCTCCTGACAAGAGTGTAAAAGGTGTTGTATTGTCTGGTAGTCCCGCTTCTGTAAGAGACAAAAATGCCCCGGTTCCGGATCTTTCAGGAATCAAGGGTGTAATACCAATATTAGGTGTTTGTTATGGAGCTCAGCATCTGGTTCATAATTATGGTGGGGAAGTTTTACCCTCCAATTCCAGGGAATATGGCAGAGCAAACCTGGTCTTTGTAAACAACAGTGATCCTTTGTTTAAAGATGTGAATCCGGGAACACAGGTCTGGATGTCACATGCAGATACAATCTCAACTCTGCCGGAAAACTATATTATTACAGGTTCAACAGCTGATGTAAAAGCAGGAGCATATCATATCAAAGGTGAAAATACATGGGGGATTCAGTTTCATCCCGAGGTTTATCACACTACAGAAGGATCACTTATGCTGAAAAATTTTGTTGTTGGGATTTGCGGATGCATGCAAAACTGGACCCCTGACTCTTTTGCTGAAGCAGCAATCAGTGATCTCAGACAAAAATTAGGCAGCGACAAAGTAATACTTGGCCTGTCAGGCGGTGTCGATTCATCTGTTGCTGCGACATTGCTTAACAGGGCAATCGGAAAAAACCTTACATGCATTTTCGTTGATAACGGATTACTGAGGAAAAATGAATTTTCAAAGGTACTTGAGTCATACCTCGGGCTTGGTTTGAATGTGATCGGAGTCGATGCCACCGACAGGTTCCTTGACCAGCTTGAAGGTGTCAGCGATCCGGAAACAAAAAGAAAAATCATAGGTCGTGTTTTTATTGAAGTATTTGATGAAGAGGCAAGAAAAGTTAAAGATGTAAAATGGCTTGCACAGGGTACTATATATCCTGATGTAATTGAATCTGTTTCCGTTAATGGTCCTTCAGCAACTATCAAATCGCATCATAATGTCGGCGGTTTACCGGAAAAAATGCACCTCAGGGTTGTTGAACCTCTTCGTCTTCTGTTTAAAGATGAAGTAAGAAAGGTTGGTCATGCTATTGGTCTTCCTGATTATATACTTAAAAGACATCCTTTTCCCGGGCCTGGCCTGGCAATAAGGATCCTTGGTGCTATGACACGTGAAAAACTTGATATTCTCAAAGATGCTGATGATATTTTTATAGAAGGACTAAGGAAGAATGGATTGTATGACTCTGTTTGGCAGGCAGGTGTTATATTGCTTCCGGTTCAGTCAGTTGGTGTAATGGGTGATGAACGGACATATGAAAATGCTGTGGTTCTGAGAGCGGTATCTTCAACAGACGGTATGACAGCTGACTGGTCACATCTTCCGTATGAATTCCTTGGTGCAGTCTCAAATGAAATTATTAATAAAGTTAAGGGAATTAACCGGGTAGTTTATGATATCAGCTCAAAACCACCATCGACAATTGAGTGGGAATAGGTGGTAAAAGGCAGAAGGCAGAAGGCAGAAGGCAGAAGGAATGTATATAGCTGCCGTGTTAGAGACCTGAAGAGAGAGGTTGTGGATTTAACTGTTTGAGATCTTTTAGGCATATAATTTGTTTATATTTAAATAATATGATTAATAGAAAATGAAAAGAAAAATATCAAAAATAATCTTCCCGCTGATTTTATTTATAGCGAGCTCTTTATCAGTTTCATCCCAGATATTGAATGAAGGAACTTTTAAATTTGCCAAAACACTGGGTTTGATTGATGCATTTTATGTTGATACTGCAAATCTTAATATACTGACTGAGAAAGCAATAATTGAAATCCTTAAGAACCTCGATCCGCATTCTACATATATATCAGCTAAAGATGTAAAAGAGATGAATGAGCCTCTCAATGGCAATTTTGAGGGAATCGGAGTTCAGTTTAATTTATTACGTGATTCCATAATAATCATTGAACCTATATCAGGCGGACCATCGGAGAAGGTAGGAATCAGGGCAGGTGACCGTATATTGACTATCGATCAGGAGAAGGTAACAGGTATTGGTCTTACAACTGCCGGTGTAAGGTCGAGGCTGATGGGTGCCAAAGGAACAAAAGTAGGTGTTACGATTTTCAGAAGGGGTGAAAAAGAAATTCTTGATTTCACTATAATTCGAGATAAGATTCCTATAAATAGTCTTGATGCAGCATATATGCTTGATAATGAAACAGGATATATAAAGCTGAATAAATTTGCAGCAACCACTGAGAAGGAGTTTTCCGCTGCATTGGATCTCCTGAAAAAGCAAAACATGAAAAATATAATCCTCGATCTGCGTGGAAACGGTGGTGGATACATGATGGCAGCTACAGCTTTAGCCGATAAGTTTTTTTCTGATAAACGCCTCCTCGTTTATTTATCCGGCAGAAAAAGTCCCAGACAGGATTACAGATCTAATGGCTCCGGAAGCTTATCAGGTTCCCGGCTTGTAGTTCTTGCTGATGAGCAATCTGCCTCTGCCAGTGAAATTTTAGCTGGTGCCGTACAGGATTGGGACAGAGGAGTTATTATGGGACGACGCACTTTTGGTAAAGGATTGGTTCAGAATGGCTTTTCACTTACTGACGGCTCAATGATCAGACTTACAATTGCAAGGTACTACACACCGGCAGGCAGATCTATACAGAGTCCGTATAATGAAGGGTATGATAAATACATTGAAAATTTTATTAAAAGATATTCCGGTGGAGAGATGATGACAGTTGATAGTATTCATTTTCCTGATTCTCTGAGATCGAAAACATTGATTAATAAACGGGTGGTTTATGGCGGTGGCGGAATTATGCCTGATGTATTTCTTCCTGTGGATACATCTTTTAATTCTCCATATTTTAGAAGACTGGCTGGCAAAAATGTATTTAATACTTTTACACTTGAGTATTTTGATAAAAACAGGACCTCCCTTAATTCAAAATACAAATCTTTTAGTGACTTTAAGGAAAAATTTGAGTTTAGCCCTGAAGATATAAAGTCTTTTATTGCAAAAGGTGAAGCGGAAGGGGTTAAATACAATGAGAATCAGTATAATATCTCAAAAGAAGAAATGCTCCTGATATTAAAGGGACTTGTAGCCACCAATCTCTGGAATACAAATGAATATTATCAGATCATAAATCAAAATGATTCAGATATTGAAAAAGCTTTGAAAGTAATTTCAGATAAAGACTACTATAATAAGATACTTGGTTATCAATAACGGCAAATTATAAACCTGGGATGAATTTTATTGCTAAAACTCTTTACGGACTGGAGGAGGTTCTTGAGAAAGAGTTAATGCTGATTGGGGCCTCTGATATCCGGGTATTTAACCGTGCAGTAAAATTCAGGGGAGAAAGAGATCTTTTATACAGGGCCAATTACTGTTTAAGATCAGCATTATCAATACTGGTATCTGTTACAGAATTCAGGATCAGGTCGAAAGATGACCTTTATAACGGTGGTGCCCGAATTGAATGGGACAGATTTATGGATCCTGATAAAACATTTTCAGTTGTACCTGTTATCAACTCTCCATTGTTTGTACATACAGGTTATGCAGCACTTATTCTGAAGGATTCAATAGCGGATTATTTCAGAAAAAAAACAGGACGAAGGCCGTCTGTTAATACTGAAGATCCTGATATAATGGTCAATCTTCATATAAGCAATGAACAGGTAACCGTTTCAATTGATTCGTCCGTGATTCCGTTGTTCAAACGAGGTTACAGGCAGGAACAGACAGTTGCCCCTCTCAACGAAGTACTTGCAGCAGGGATACTTATGATTTCAGGATGGAATGCTGCTGATACCCTTACTGATCCTATGTGCGGGTCCGGTACTTTTCCGATTGAAGCGGGACTGATTGCCTGCAATATTCCTGCCGGGAAATTCAGAAAAGCATATGGATTCCAGAGATGGAAAGATTTTGATGATGATTTATTCGCAGAAATAAAATCCGAATGCGACAAAAAAATTGTATCATCTCAGGTTAAAATTTATGGAAGTGATATATCAGAGGAAGCTATCAGGCAGACAGAGGCTAATGTTTCAAAAGCCGGTCTGAATGAAATTGTATCGATTAAAGTGGCTGATTTCAAAGATGTTAGATCGTCAGGCGATAAAGGATACGTTTTTTTAAATCCACCATACGGACAAAGAATACTTCCTGAAGATACAAACCAGTTATACAGTATGATCGGTACAACACTGAAACACAACTTTCAGGATACAACTGCATGGTTAATAACTTCCAATAAGGAGGCACTTAAAATGGTTGGTCTTAAACCTAAGGAAAAAAGGACTCTTTTTAATGGTGCCCTCGAATGTTTACTATTAAAATATGAGATGTATCAGGGAACGAGAAAACCTGATAGAGGATGATATCATATCTAATGCACCATTAATCATATGAATTCATTACTTTTATCAAAAAGTATATCAAATTTTATAAAACCTGAAAGTGAATAAGTTTAAATTTGGTAACTTCATATTTTTATTATATTTGTTATTCGAATTAACTTGACCATATCTAAAATGAAGCTTAGATGAGCTTTAATACGGAGAATTATTTTTCAGATCATTTAAAAGGTGACATTTTACTCTTCTATAAGGGTAACGTGGATTCTGATGTAATCAATCATGTTCTTGATGCAGTTGAGGAAAAAATGGTCAAGGTAAATGAGCAATCCAAGCTCAGGAAGAAAGTGTATAATGTACTTGTAGAAAGCCTCCAGAACCTTTATCATCATGTTGACAGGGTACCGGAAGATTTTGAAGATCAGACATCTGAAAGGTATGGATTGGTTGTTGTAAAGAAAGTGGCAGATGGATATAGAATAGTCACAGGGAATTTTGTTCAGGCTGATAATGTTGAGAAACTTGAGGATAAGATTAAACGCATTAACAAATCCAGCCATGAGGAAATTAAGGAACTATATAAGTTTATTCTCAATCATCAGAGGATTTCAGCAAAAGGCGGTGGAGGTCTGGGACTTGTTGATATAGCAAGGAAAACAGGAAATAAACTTGAATATGCTTTTAAGAAATACAACGATAGATACTCTTTTTTCTATCTTGATATTCTGGTTAACGAAGAAAATTAAAACAACTATTAAAACAGAAAAATATGGAACCGATCATCATTGAAGGAACCCCAAAAACTCCTACAGTTAAATTTGACACCAAAGATGGTGTTTTCGAAATCAAAGGACGTTCAATTCCGGAAAACTCGGTTGAATTCTACAAACCCCTTGTAGACTGGCTAGATAATTATAAAGACGCTCCTCTGTCAAAAACAGTTGTTAATATTCGCCTCGAATATTTTAATACCAGTTCATCAAAATGTATTCTTGATGTATTTAAAAAGCTCGAAGCAATACATAAGGCTAAAAATGAGGTTGAAGTAAACTGGTATTACGAGGAAGATGATGAGGATATGCTCGAAGCAGGTGAAGATTATGAATCTATTATCAGAGTACCTTTTAAAATGATCGAGATTGTTGAATAGTTTGCTTTATTAAAGGGTTTTAGATTCAGATCGGTTTTCCATAATAACAGGCTGCCTGGTTACATGCAGCCTGTTTTTTTTCAGTTCATCCTGTATCAGTCTGGCAATTTGGTTTTTTTCCCTAATAGATACTCTCCTGAATCCAGAATTTTTTTGAGAAGTCTGGAGTATAGTATAAAGTAGATTATAAGAGTTATGGCCCACAGCACCATAATATTAACTATATAAGTATCAACCTTGTTTCCAAACACCTGCTTTGTTGGTGAGTAAAAATGAGCCCTTATAAATTTATTCTCCGGATCCATAAAAACAGGATCCATCTTCTGAACTAGCTTACCTTTATACTCAACTTTTGAAACTGTCTCATTTTTGTTTATGACAAACTCTTCGAGTGCCTCATTATGATATTTATTCCTTAGTTTGATATAATTATTACTTACATCTTTTTGCATTTTCTCTACCAGCTCATTTCTTTTGCTGTCGGCAAAATTATAGTAATCAACATAATACCTTCTTACTGATTCAATGTATTTAAGAGCAGCTGCCGCTATTTCCGGAGTTATTGTTTCAGGAGTAAGTATGCCGGCATGCTCGAATTTAAGTTTTGGTAACTGTGCAAGTTCTTTATTAATCTCATTCGAGACCAAAAGCAGATTTTCATTAAAATCTTCACTTTTTTCATTTTTGCTCAAATCATTTGATATAGTCTCCAGCTTTAATTTAAGATCAGAGCACCAGAAATTTCTCTTATAATTTCCTTTACTCTTCATCTTTTCATATTCATAAAACTGTTTCTCAAATTTGTTGTTCATAAACTGCTTTACTGCAAGTGCCTCATAACCCCATCTGGCAGTTATCATTTCACCATAAAAAGGAATCGATACCGGAGAGGATATGTTTGGATTAAGCTTTTCAAACTTAACCATTACTCCGCTGAGTATAATCTGGGGGATTACGAGAAAAGGAATCAGAATATAAATTGTAACCACAGTTTTAAAGCTGTCAGATATCACCAGCCCAAGCATATTTGCACCGGCCCAGCATGAGAATAGGACAAGCCAGTATTCAAACATCATCCCTTTGATTCCGGTAATACCATTACCTACAAGAACAAATGTGAATGCCTGAATAGCGGATATTGCAAACTGAACTGTAACCTTTGACAACAGGTAACTGTTCCAGCTGAGATTTAAAAACGACTCCCTTTTCAGAATTTTTCTGTCCTTTATAATCTCTTCAGCGCTGACTGTAAGTCCCATAAAGATCGCAACAATGACCGACATGAAAAGATAAACTGGGAGATTACTGTTTTCAAATAAGGTATATGTGGAATCTTTAACGCTTTCATCAAAATATCTGATAAGAAAAGCCAGGAAAAACGCTAGTATTGGCGCTTCAAGCAGTGTGACTGTAAGGTATTGTTTATCAGATAGCTTTGAGAGCAAATCTCTTTTCGTGAATATTAATAATTGTTTGAGCCGGCCGGGTGTTCTGAAGTTTATTTCAGGAATACCGCTTCCGGGTTCACGGATATCTGACTTATTTTCTTCTTTATAAAGATCACTCCAGTCTTCCGGAGATATCCTTCTTATATCTGTGGGTTGACCGCTTTCTGTAAATACACGGGTTTCAACTATATTGAAAATCTGTTCAGGATTGACATTGCCACATACATAACACTCGCTCTCGTTATAATTCGCCTGTTCAATTTTTCTTTTGAAGTACTCAATTGAATCAACAGGGTTCCCGTTATATATAAGGTATCCTCCGGTATCAAGGATGATAAGCTTATCGAACATTTTGAAGATCTCAGACGATGGCTGATGAATAACAATGAAAAGAAGTTTACCTTTCCTTGCTAATTCCTTAAGCAAGTCAAGGATGTTTTCTGAGTCGCGGGATGACAATCCTGAAGTAGGTTCATCCAGGAACATAATTGCCGGCTCCCGGATAAGTTCCAGGGAGATATTTAGCCTCTTTCTCTGACCACCGCTTATTTTTTTATTTAAGGGTGTTCCTACCTGAATATTCCTTATCTCAAAAAGGCCCAGATGTCTGAGTACATCATCTACCTTAAGGATTATCTCCTCCTCCGTTAAATTTTCAAAACAAAGTCTGGCATTAAAATAGAGGTTTTGGAAAACTGTAAGTTCCTCAATAAGAAGGTCATCCTGTGATACAAATCCGATAAGACCTTTTATTCTCTCTTTTTCTTTATGGATACTTATACCATTAATCAGCACTTCACCATCATCAGGATTGTTCGTTCCATTTAAAACACCAAGGAGAGTTGATTTTCCTGCTCCGCTGGCGCCCATAATACCTACCATTCTTCCTGATTCTTCCTTAAAACTCATATGGTGAATCCCGACCTTCCCGCTTCTGAAAACGTATTCCAGATTATTTACCTCGTATACTACCCGCGATGCCTTGTATTCCTCTTTAAGAAATTGCATGGTAACATCCCAGTAATAAACAGGTGATATCTTATATCCCTTTATTGACGAGCCCTGACTAAATGGATATACTTTATCTTCTAATAAAAGCTGCCCGTTCATCGAAAGTTCACCTGTACCTTTGAATCTGGTAAAATAGATTTTAACAGACGGAACGAAAAGGATCCATATCTGACCCTTAAGAAGATCTTTTGTTAAATGTTTTGCACCTTTTGAATCAAAATCTTTTATCCCGTTAATTATAAGAAGATCAGGTGTGGAAGGGATTTCTGAGAATGGATTCAGAACAAATTTTTCTATTATCTCATATTCCTCGATGGTAATATTTAAGCCTTCGGCAAG
The DNA here is from genome assembly GCA_963732435.1 of uncultured Bacteroidales bacterium. Classification (GTDB taxonomy): domain Bacteria; phylum Bacteroidota; class Bacteroidia; order Bacteroidales; family VadinHA17; genus LD21. Next base: position 40,306 of record CAVSZL010000005.1, read on the forward strand.
GGTTTTAATAAAACCAAGCTCAAGCTGACTCACATTCTGACCTCCTGATTTACAGAATTCAAGCACCTGGATTACAACTATAATCCTTTGTTCCTGATCAAGCTGGCCCTGTTCATTAATCTCTTTGCAAAGCTTCCTGATTCTGATGGCAATTGCCCCTTCTCGTCTCTCAGTGCTGCTCTTCTCAAGTTTTTTTCTGGCTTCTTCAAATTCATTATCATAGATTGTGAGATACTTCTGAACCAGTTCCAGATTGAGAAGTCGCTTGAGGAAAGCCTCAACTACCCGTCTTCTTTCACTATCATTGCTCTGTGGTTTGGCAATGATAGCAAACAACTGCATCAGGGTTACCAGTATCTTCTCACTCATTAATTAAAAGCTTGAATAGTTATTCTATGATGGTATGAAAGTAATTAATTGCTTCAAATTTTCCTAATGTTAATTTCAACTTGACCTGCCCCTTTTCAATGCTTCTTTCTCTGTCCCTTTTTTTTCTTCTCAACAGAATATCCATGTTTGCCTATTAACGGACCTGTTTCGTAGTATTTTCCATGAGAATAACATATAGGAGCAGCATTATTCAGACTGAATAATCCGCTTTCTTTATCAATATATTCTTCGTCAGCATGCACAGCTAATACTTCTGAGATAAACATATGATGAGACCCAAGCTCTTTTATCTCTTTTACAATACATTCAATATTTACAGGAGATTCTTTTATAAGAGGAGCCTTCACTTTTAATCCCGGAAGGGGAGTTAGATTCATCTCAGAAAACTTATTGTGTTTATTTCCCGATTTTACCCCACACCAGTCGGTTGCATATGAAAGCGATTTTGTAGTAAGATTTATAACAAAATCACCGTTACGCTTTATAATATTGTATGAATGGCGTCCCGGACGAACTGAAATGTAGCACATTGCAGGGTCGGTACATATTGTGCCCGTCCAGGCAATGGTTATAATATTATATTCCTCAGGATCTGATCCGCAACTTACCATTACGGCAGGCAGAGGATAGATCATGTTACCGGGTTTCCATAAAACCTTACTCATTATTTTATTGTATAAGTGAAATTATTTTTATCAAACGGTTCAATTCACAAAACAGCAAATATAATTCTATCCTTTCAGGTAGCAATCTTGTCATAATGACATATAGTATGATATTATTTATGTCAAATAGACAATTATTGCTTTTGTAATTCATCTGGCAACTCTTTTGCAGGATATATTACAAATATTAAAAAATGAATTTAAATAATTTTACACTTAAGGCTCAGGAATCAGTTCAGCAGGCGATTAATATTGCAAATGCCAGGGGACAACAGGCTGTTGAATGTGCTCATCTGCTAAAAGGCCTGATTACAGAGGCGGAAAGCATTACAGGTTTTCTTTTTGGCAAAATGGGTGTAAATGTCACAACTATATCTTTCGCAATTGATAACCTGATTGATTCATTTCCAAAGGTCTCAGGTGCTGACTATTACCTGTCATCATCCGCATCGGAGGCCTTGAGAAAAGCAAGTGATCATGCATCCTCAATGAATGATAAATATGTTTCATCTGAACATTTGCTTATAGGTATCCTTGATACAAATGATAAAACATCACAGATATTAAAGGATAACGGAGTCAGTATGAAGGATCTTAAAGCAGCTGTAAATGAATTGAGAAGAGGAGGAAAGGTAACAAGCCAGACATCTGACGATACATTCAATTCTCTTGACAGGTATGCAATTAATCTGAACGAACGTGCAAGAACCGGAAAGCTCGACCCTGTTATAGGCAGAGATGATGAAATTAGAAGGATACTTCAAATACTGACTCGCAGAACAAAGAATAATCCATTGCTGATAGGTGAGCCTGGTGTTGGCAAGACTGCTATTGCAGAGGGCCTTGCACACAGGATAATAAGAGGAGATGTTCCGGAGGATATTAAATCAAAGGTTGTATACTCTCTCGATTTAGGAGCTTTGATAGCCGGTGCAAAATATAAAGGTGAATTTGAAGAGAGGTTGAAATCTGTTGTAAATGAGGTTATTGGTTCAAATGGTGATATAGTGTTGTTTATTGATGAAATCCATACTCTTGTTGGAGCAGGTAAATCTGAAGGTGCAATGGATGCTGCAAATATCCTTAAACCTGCACTTGCGAGGGGAGACCTGCGGGCTATTGGAGCTACAACATTAAATGAATATCAGAAATACTTTGAAAAGGATAAAGCTCTTGAGAGACGTTTTCAGGTGGTTATGGTAGATGAACCGGACAGAGGTGATTCAATTTCTATTTTGCGGGGAATTCGCGAGAAATATGAAACTCATCATAAAGTAATAATAAGGGATGAAGCTATAATTTCTGCAGTAGACCTTTCGACCAGGTATATCACAGACAGGTTTTTACCTGATAAGGCTATCGACCTTATTGATGAAGCAGCATCGAGATTACGGCTTGAAATGAATTCTGTTCCTGAAGAGATAGATGAAGCTGAAAGAACTATCGCACGGCTTGAGATAGAAAAAGAAGCAGTAAAAAGAGACGGGGATACCGTGAAGGTTAACAAAATATCACGTGATCTTGCTGAATTGCAATCCAGAAGAGATGAGTTGAAGGCTGACTGGAGTTCTGAAAAAGAGATAATCGAGAAGTTACAGATGAAGAAGGAAGCTGTTGAATCATTAAGGATTGAATCAGATCATGCTGAAAGGGCAGGAGACTATGGCAAAGTTGCTGAAATCAGGTATGGGAAAATAATTGAACTTGAAAATGAAATAGCCGCATTAAAACAAATAATTGAACAGAAAAGAAGCAAGGGGTCTCTTATTCAGGAGGAGGTTCGCTCGGAGGATATTGCGGCAATTGTGTCAAAATGGACAGGAATTCCTGTTTCCAGGATGCTTGAGAGTGAGAAGGAAAAACTTCTTCGGCTTGAAGAAGAATTACATAAAAGTGTAGTTGGACAGGATGAGGCTATCGGAGCAGTTGCCGATGCGGTAAGAAGATCCCGGGCCGGTTTACAGGATCAGAAAAAACCCCTGGGTTCATTTATTTTTATAGGCACAACCGGAGTTGGAAAAACTGAACTTGCAAGAGCTCTTGCTGCTTTCCTGTTTAATGATGAAAATATGATGACCAGGATCGATATGTCGGAATACCAGGAACGGCATTCAGTATCGAGACTGATAGGTGCTCCTCCGGGATATATTGGTTACGATGAGGGGGGCCAGCTCACTGAAGCGGTGAGACATAAACCATATTCAGTGGTTCTTCTCGATGAGATAGAGAAAGCTCACCCTGATCTGTTTAATCTTCTCCTTCAGGTTCTGGATGAGGGGCGGCTTACTGACAATAAGGGAAGGACTGTAAATTTCAGAAATGTTATTATTATCATGACATCAAATCTCGGATCTGAAATTATACAGGAAAGGATGGAAAATTGGAAGAACATGCTTCCTGATAAAGAGGAGAAACAGCTAAGAAATGACATAATGCATTTGCTCAGGCGATTCATGAGACCGGAATTTCTGAACAGGGTAGATGAAATAGTAATGTTTAAACCTCTAAGTTTTGAGCAGATAAAAGAAATAGTAAAAATGCAGATAGGAAGGCTGGATAAGACGCTTAAAGAGTTTAACCTTAAATTGTCTCTCTCTGAAGATGCTATTACCTGGCTTACAGAACGTGGTTATGATCCGCAAATGGGAGCAAGACCTGTTAAGAGGCTTATCCAGAAGGAGATTATAAATGAACTTTCGAAAGAGATTATTGGTGGAAAAGTTACCAGGGAGGATACAATCATTATTGATGTTGAAGATGGCAGACTAACTTTCAGAAAATCAGCATAAATAAGGTTCATTCTCAGAATGATCTCATGCAGTTGTCCATATCATCGTAGATCTGGAAAATAGTATGCAGATGAAGAGTCCGGAACAACTCCATTACCCCGGGCTCGGGATTTGCAAATTTAAGATAGCCGTAATTACTCCGGGCTGTTTTCATTACAGACAAAAAGCAGCCAAAACCTGAACTGTCAATATACTCAACCCCTTTCAGATCAATTATCATTTTTATATTGGAGTTGTCAAAAAACTTACTGAGGGTTTCTCTTATTTCATCAGTAATAAGTGCATTGATCTTACTTACTGAGAAGGATATAATATCTATTTTATCTTTTTTTTCAATATTTATCATTAACTCCCGTATTACAGGTTTTTGATTAAGTAATCGAGTTCTTTTATTGCCTCTGCAGTTTCACTCTTATACCTTATTATATATGATTCATATAATCCGGTTTCCTTATTTTCTTTAGCCTGAAGCTCAAATGTTTTAAGCATAATTGCAAGATCATTCATTCCCATTATTGATACTGAAGATTTCGCTTTATGGGCAAGTAAGCCCAATGCTCTAAAATCCTTTGCCATAAAAAGGGCGTTCATTTCACTATTGATCTCAACAACCTGTTCCTTAAACAGGTCTACTATATCGCGAATGATTTCCGGATCTCCGGCTGCTACCGAATCGAGATATTCAGTGTTTATATACTTATAATCCATATTCAGTATTTATTTAATCTTATTGATCAATAAACTTTAATAAAAACATACTTTAAAAGATTAAAGACAAGAGGTATAATGAATTATATAAACCACACTTCGCATTGTGTTTTCGTCTGACTCTTGTCTTTGATCCGTTTTTTCCTGACTCAGGTTAATCCAGGTTGTTAATAATGCAAAACAAATATAATATATTTTTCTTCTGATGAAGTTTGATTTTCCTTTAGTAATGCAGTAGAATTTTTTATGTAACGGAAATAAGTACTATTTTTATGTGCAAAATTTCCGGTGCTTTGACAGTTATCTTAAAGCAATAAAATTATGAATGAACTATATGATCACTGATCAGGAGATCTTATCTCAAATATAGGTTATATCGGAATAAGATTGATTTCAGATTCTTTAGAATTTAGTATTTAAATAATTCAGATTAATGAAAAATACTCCATTTACAAAATTTCATCTCGAGACCGGGGCTAAAATGGTTCCGTATGCAGGTTATAATATGCCTATTGAGTATTTCGGGATTACAGAAGAGCATATAACAGTAAGAGAGAAGGTTGGTGTTTTTGATGTTTCTCACATGGGTGAGTTTTGGGTAACAGGTCCTTCAGCTGAGAAGTTTATACAGTATATAACTTCGAACGATGTTTCAGATATATCTGATGGAAAAGTACAGTATTCATGTTTCCCCAATGGTAAGGGAGGTATTGTTGATGATATTCTTGTTTACAAATACAACAGGGAGAAATATTTGCTTGTAGTAAATGCAGCAAATATCGAAAAAGACTGGCTCTGGTGCGTTAAGCACGCTTCTGACTTTGGTTTGGCTGAAGGGATTGATCTTATAAATGACTCTGACGAAATAGCACAACTTTCAGTACAGGGTCCAATGGCCCTGAAAGCAATGCAGAAACTAACAAAATTTCCTGTTCTCGAAATGGAGAATTATACTTTCAGTGAGATAGAATTTGCTGGAATAAATAATGTAATATTCTCTACAACAGGTTATACCGGAGCAGGTGGATGTGAGATCTATGTAAAAAATGAATTTGGACCTGCCTTGTGGAAAGCTGTTTTTACAGCAGGCAGTGAGTATGATATTAAACCAATCGGTCTTGGTGCGAGGGATACTTTAAGACTTGAAATGGGTTATTGTTTATACGGGAATGATATAAATGATGAAACATCACCTATTGAAGCAGGTTTGGGTTGGATCACCAAATTCACTGATGGGAGAGATTTCATTGATAAGGCTTTATTGTTAAAGCAAAAAAATGAGGGAGTTAGGAGAAGACTCAAAGGATTTATTATGCTTGAACGAGGAATTCCCAGACAACACTATGAAGTAGTAAACAAAACGGGTGAGGTTATTGGGGAGGTAACTTCCGGTACTATGTCACCTATGATGAAACAGGGAATAGGAATGGCTTATCTTAATGATGGTTATTGGAAACAGGATGCAGAGATATTTATCAGAATAAGGAACAAAGATCTTAAGGCGAAAGTTGTAAAAATGCCGATATACACGAAACCTGACTGAATCTCCTGAATAATTTGCGAAATTGAGTTATCTGTCTTATTAAATCCGGATATGGGAAAGAGAAATATTGTTACATGTTTTTCTCCAGCATTATTTGAACCTTCCGAATACTCAGATTCGATAGTTGTAATTATCGATGTTCTTCGGGCTTCATCATCAATATGCATGGCTATTGCCAACGGTGCTTCAGAAATAATACCTGTTGCCGAAGTTTCTGAAGCAAAAGCATATAAAGCACAAGGGTATCTTGTGGCTGCCGAAAGAGATGGTTATGTACTTGATTTTGCTGATTTTGGAAATTCTCCTTTCAATTTTACCAGGGAACGGGTTAATGGTAAAACAATTGTCTACAGTACAACAAATGGTACCGGGATTATTAAACAAGCCTCCACTTCTTACAAGACAGTAATAGGATCATTCATTAATATAGGAGCTTTGACTGATTGGCTTATTAAAGAGGAAAAGGATGTATTGCTGTTCTGTGCAGGATGGAAAAACAGGTTTAATATTGAAGATACGGTATGTGCAGGGGCAATTGCCGGGATCCTTCTGGCAAGTAACGTGTTTTCAACAATATGTGATTCAACAAAAGCCGCTGTTGATCTTTGGTCTATTGCGAAAACTGATCTGCCCGGATATATAAACAAGGCTGCCCAGCGATCGCGTCTCAGGGATAAAAAACTGGATGATTGCATTGAGTTCTGTCTTACTTTTAACATAACAGATAAAATTCCATGTATAAAAAATGGTGTTCTTGTTGATAATTTGTTATAAAATCAGACATCTTCTGTTAATTAATTAACAATACCTGAGCTTTTTTTTATAAATTTGTAATATCGAAGTAAGAAACAGATTATTCATATTATTAAAACCCTTAAGATGAAAAAACACAATTTTTATGCAGGTCCTTCAATACTTCCTCAGTATACTATTGATAAAACTATTGAAGGAATAAAAGATTTTGCAGGATCAGGTTTATCAGTTCTTGAGATATCTCACAGAAGTAAAGAATTCATTGCCTGTATGAACGATACAGTCGCACTTTTTAAGGAATTGCTTGAAATTCCTGCAGGATATCATGTGTTGTTTCTGGGAGGAGGGGCAAGCTTGCAGTTCGCAATGGTACCAATGAATCTTATGGAAAAGAAGGCAGCCTATCTTAATACCGGTGAATGGGCGAATAAAGCTATAAAAGAGGCAAAGTTATTCGGTGAAATGGTGGAAGTAGCCTCTTCTAAAGATAGCCTTTATAATTTTATTCCAAAGAATTACACTGTACCTTCAGATGCAGATTATTTTCATATTACAACAAATAATACAATTTTTGGAACCCAGTTAAAGAAGGATCCTGATGTTAATGTACCATTGGTTGCAGATATGTCTTCAGATATTTTCAGCAGGCCGGTTGATGTTTCTAAGTATTCGGTTATCTATGGCGGTGCACAGAAAAATCTTGCACCTGCAGGTGTAACATTTGTAATTGTGAAGGAAGAAGCGCTTGGAAAAGTGACCCGTCCGTTACCATCAATGCTCGACTACAGGGTTCATATAAAAGGAGAATCTATGTATAATACTCCTCCGGTATTTGCAGTTTATGCAGCACAGCAAACGTTAACATGGTTGAAACAGCTTGGTGGAGTAAAAGCTATACAGAAGAAGAATTTAGATAAAGCAAAAATCCTTTATGATGAGATAGATAGAAACAAGATGTTCATCCCTACCATTGCTGATCCTGAAGACAGATCGGTGATGAATATATGCTTTATAATGAAGCCGGAATACAAGGAGCTTGAGAAGGCATTTTCAGATTTTGCCAAAACAAAGGGAATTCTCGGAATTGAAGGTCACAGGTCTGTAGGTGGCTTCCGTGCCTCAACATACAATGCACTTCCGAAAGAAAGTGTTGAGGTCCTTGTTAGTGCCATGAAAGAATTCGAATCAAAAAATTAGATTTTTTAAATTCACTGATACCAGGAATTATTAAACTTATAAACGTATATATATGAAAATCCTTGTCGCTACCGATAAAGCTTTTGCACCTGTTGCAGTTAAGAAAATCCGTGAGGTGGTTGAAACTGCAGGTTTCACCCTCGCCCTACTGGAAAATTATAAAGAAGTTTCAGAATTACTTTCTGCTGTATCTGACGCTGATGCAATGATAGTCAGAAGCGATCTTGTCACTGCAGAGGTACTTGATGCTGCAAAGAAACTCAAAATTGTTGTCCGTGCCGGAGCAGGTTATGATAATCTGGATCTCGCTGCATGTACTGCTCACAATGTTGTAGCAATGAACACGCCGGGACAAAATTCCAATGCTGTTGCTGAACTGGCATTCGAAATGATGCTATTCCAGGCCCGCGGAGGCTTTAGCGGAAAATCAGGCACTGAACTCAGGAACAAAACAATAGGCATTCACGCTTTCGGTAATGTAGGAAAATATGTTGCTGAGATAGCTAAGGGTTTTGGAATGAGTGTATCAGCTTTTGATCCGTTTGTAAGTGAGGATGATATTAAGAAAGCCGGTGTTTCTTTATGCAAAAGTGCTGAAGAATTATATTCAACCTGCCAGTATATATCATTACATATTCCGGCAAATGATAAGACCAAAAAATCAATTGGTTATGACCTGCTTATGAAAATGCCAAAGGATGCCGTTCTCGTAAATACAGCAAGAAAAGAAGTGATAGACGAAGATGGTCTTTTGAAAGTTTTTGAAGCCCGTCCTGATTTCAGGTACCTTTCTGATGTCGAGCCTGAATGTAAAGCTGTTTTTGAGGAAAAATATAAAGGTAAATTTATTTTTACAGCAAAGAAAATGGGGGCTCAGACAGAAGAGGCAAACATTAATGCTGGTGTTGCAGCTGCAGCCCAGATTGTTGACTTCTTCAAGACGGGAAATCAGAAGTTTAAAGTAAATAAGTAGAATTAATCTTAAGAAAACAGATGGCTATTGTAAAACCTTTCAGGGGGTTAAGGCCCCCTCATGTGCTGGCAAGTGAACTGGCATGCCTTCCGTATGATGTTATGAACACAGCAGAAGCCGTTAAGCTGGCAAAAGGTAAAAAGTGTTCTTTACTTCATATAACCCGTTCAGAAATTGATCTTCCTGAAGGTATAGATATCCATTCTGATGAGGTATATTCCAGATCTGTTGAAAATTTCAACTTATGGATTAAAAATGGGTGGTTGAAACAGGATGATAAACCATGTTTTTATATATACGCCCAGACAATGAGGGGACGGACCCAGTATGGTATTGTAGGGTGTGCGTCTGTTGAGGATTATCTTAATGGGATAATAAAAAAGCATGAACTGACACGCCCGGATAAAGAAAATGACCGTATGGTTCATATAAGGGCAAATGATGCGAACATTGAACCGGTTTTTTTTGCATACAAGGCTGTTAAAGAGATTGATGAAATAGTAGAAAAGATCGTTCAGAATGAAAAACCTGAATATGATTTTGTAGCTGAAGATGGATTTGGTCACCATTTCTGGGTTATCAAAAAACCAGAAATTGTAAAGCATATAGAAAAGTTATTTGCAGATAAAGTTCCATGCACTTATGTGGCTGACGGACATCACAGAACTGCAGCAGCTGCCCTGGTCGGAAATGAGAAAAAGGAAAAGAATCCGGCTCATAAAGGGACTGAAGATTATAATTATTTTCTGGCAGTTCATTTTCCTGATAACCAATTACAAATTATTGATTATAACAGAACTATCAAAGATCTGAACGGACTGACAACCCCTGAATTTTTGAAAAGGCTTGAAAAGGGATTTGTAATTGCAGAAAAGGGAACAAGAACATACCGACCAAAGAAGCTTCATAACTTTTCAATGTACCTTGAAGGTAAATGGTACAGCCTTACAGCAAAAGAAGGAACCTTTAATGATGATGATCCTATTGGTGTTCTTGATGTTACTATTCTAACAGAGCAGATACTAAGTCCTGTACTTGATATTCAGGATCTCCGACGGTCTAAACGGATCGACTTTGTAGGTGGAATCCGCGGACTTGGAGAACTAAAGAAGAGAGTAGATAGCGGAGAGATGAAAGTGGCATTCGCACTTTTTCCCGTATCGATGCAACAGCTTATTGCAATTGCTGATTCAGGTAATATAATGCCCCCTAAGTCTACATGGTTTGAGCCAAAACTAAGGAGTGGTCTGGTTATTCACCTTTTGCATTAAACAGCGGTTTTTATCATTCTTAAGGAGGTTATCGGAACCTGCATGATTCCTCAGCAGCGTAATGCGGCTTTTGCTTAAAAGTAAATTTTGTGGATTATTAATTCTTCTGTGCATAAGAAATTTAATGAAGGATAATAACTGCTGAAATTTTCTTTATAACCTTTTAAGCTGATTTTCCACTCTTTTCATTATTTTTATGCTTTGTTTATAACCGTAAATGTCCGATATCGTTGCCAATATTAGTAACCTGCGATCACAGATCCCTGAATCTGTTAAGCTGGTTGCTGTATCAAAAACCAAGCCTGTAAATCAGATACTTGAGGCGTATTATGCCGGACAGAAATGTTTTGGTGAGAACAGGGTACAGGAAATTCTCCTAAAAAAAGACTTACTTCCGTCAGATATTGAATGGCATCTTATAGGACATCTGCAAAGCAATAAAGTAAAGTTTGTGGTTCCATTTATCAGTCTTATTCACTCAGTTGATTCCTTTAAACTTCTAAGCAGCATCAATTCCGGAGCATCTGATATAAAAAGGGTTATAGATTGTCTTCTTCAGATTCATATTGCCAGGGAAGAGACAAAATTTGGATTCAACATGAAGGAGATTGAAGAGATGGTTGTATCATCTGAGTTCTCAGGTCTTAATAGCATAAGAATCTGTGGTGTAATGGGTATGGCGACGTATACTTCAGATATTAATCAGGTTCAAAAAGAATTCAGATATCTTAAAGAATGTTTTAATAATCTTAAAAGGTTATACTTTTCATCCAACCCGTTCTTCAGGGAGATCTCAATGGGGATGTCAGGTGATTATAAGATCGCTCTGAATGAAGGAAGCACTATTTTAAGAATCGGTAGTCTGATTTTTGGAGAACGATGATATGATGTTAAAAATAAATGAAACAATAATATGGAAAAACTAAGTACAAATTATCTTGGATTTAAGTTGAAAAGCCCTCTGATTGTCAGCAGCAGCAGACTTACATCGACTCTTGAAGGTCTTAAAGAAGCAGAAGCAAACGGAGCTGGTGCTGTTGTGCTTAAATCAATTTTTGAGGAACAGATAAATCATTATGTGAGTACATTATCTTCTTCATCTTCTTATCCTGAAGCAGACGATTATGTATCCTACTATACAAAGTCCCATTCAGTTGATGAGTATTTAAGCCTTATCTCAAATGCAAAGAAAAACCTGAAGATCCCGGTTATACCAAGCATTAATTGCTATACATCGAAAGGATGGACAGATTTTGCCAGGAATATTGCAGATTCAGGGGCAGATGCTCTGGAAATCAATATATTCTATATGCCCCTCGACAGAAAAAAATCATCTGCTGATTGTGAGAAGATCTATTTTGAATTGATCGAGAAGTTGAAAGCCATTATTAAAATACCAATTGTTCTGAAGATCGGTTTCAGGTTTTCGAATGTTCTTTTTATGATAGACCAGTTCTATAACAGGGGAGTAGCAGGTGTTGTTATGTTTAACCGGTTTTATGAACCTGATATTGATGTTAATAAACTTGAAATTGTTCCGGCAGCTGTTTTCAGTAATGGCGAAGAACGACGATATGTTCTGAGATCAATAGCAATGGCCAGTGCACAGGATATTAAAATAGATATTTCAGCTTCTACCGGTGTTCATACAGGTGATGATGCTATCCGGTACCTTCTCGCAGGTGCTCATACGGTTCAGGTTTGCTCTGTTTTGTATAAAAAAGGTCTCCCATATCTTAAAGAGATGAATAATAAGATTGAGGAGTGGATGACTAAGAAAAATTTCAAAAGTGTTGATGAATTCAGAGGAAAACTGAACTGGCGTAACTATGATAAGCCTGAGATTCTGGAAAGAACACAGTTCATGAAGTACTTTGCATCTGAAGACTAGAAAGTATTTATTTCGGATAGTTATTGCTGCCGGTTGAGTATTGCAATCATTTCAAGTTTGAGTGCTTTCTTTTCATCCTGAAATGAGTGCTTACTCTCTTCTATATATTTTATTATATTATTAAGTTTCTCCATAGTCAGCTCATGAGCGAATTCCTCAATAACTGTAAGGCATTCAATTGCAGTTACATAATCTCCTTTCATAAAGACATCAACGAAATCCATCAAGTGCTCAGAATAATTCAGACCTGATTGCCAGCAAGAAGAAATCAGCATGCTGATTGTATCATCTTTCCATTGTTTTCGTACCTCATTAATTATTTCCTCTGCAGCTGCCTGATCTTTAAGATCATTCATAAATCTTTCTATTGATTTTCTCAGAGGTATGTTTTTGCTGTTATCATAACACTCTGTAAGTAATCCAATTGCTCCGCTAAATGGTTGTTCGTCACGCAATAATTCCACAACGCCGGAAATTAAAACAGAATCACCTTTATGAAGTATCTCTGATAACTCTTTAAACTTTTTCTCTGATATTATCATATTGATTATTTTCAACAAAGTTATAAATAGCGTTAATTACTTGAAGCTGTTTTTGAAAAATAAAAATATTATACTAATTTAGTCGGGAATTATGATATCCAATTAAATATGTAAATCATGAATAAAAAATTCAGAATCAGTTCAGAAATCCTTTTTGTTGTTTTTCTATGTGCAGGTATAATTGCAGCATGCAATTCCGGAGGACAAAAAGCTCCAGCTGAAGAGACAACAGTGGAAGTGCCTAAAGATAACCCTGGTGTTTATGAGGACATTAAGCAGGCAGAAAAAATTTTCAATGCCCTGCCTTCTCCGCTTGAATCTGCCATGCTTATTAAATCAGCAGGTGCAAGATTTGATGATGGACTGTTAAACCCGATACAGAATGGTGATAAGTATGTAACAAATAAAATGATGGCTCTGAATCTTGGAATTTATACCTGCGATCTGAGTTTTGCCAGCCTATATGAACAGACACAACTGATTATTGATTATATGAATGCAGCCAAGAAAATGGCTGATGGCCTTGGTATCCTTAAGGCAATTGAACAGTCTACAATCGACAGGCTTGAAGAGAATATCAATAACAGTGAGGTTATTATGGAAATAGTAAGTGAGACATTTATGAATTCCAACTCATATCTGGAAGATAATGATCAGCCTGCAATAGCTTCTATGGTACTTGTAGGAGGATGGTTTGAGGGTTTGTATATTTCCACCCAGCTTGTTGATATGGACGATTTTAACGGGAATAAATTAGTTGGAAGAATTATTGACCAGAAACTTTCGATCGGAATACTTATAAACCTTCTTGAATCCAACAAGGGCAATCCGGCTGTTGATGAGATATTGCTCCAGGTATTTAAACTCAAGGCAGTTTTTGATAAGATTTCAATTACCACATCACCTGTAAGACCTGAGTTTGACCAATCATCCAATACAACTGTTCTTAAATCAGAAGTTAAAACAGACATGACACCTGCAGTATTTAAAGAGCTTGCAGTTGTAGTTGCAGAAATTAGAAGTACATTCGTAAATTAACTAAAGCTATGAGAATATTTAAAATACTATCGCTTCTTGCTTTTTTGTTGATAGGAACTACTTTCAACTCTGAGGCACAGTGTAAAGCTTTCGCGAAAAAGATTTGTCTTCCTGAATTAGGATCATATATTCATGATGGAAATTATCATGCAGCTGTACTTGTAGAAGGAGAGGAGGCTGAATTGTACAAAACATTTTATTCCGACATGGATTACAGGGTGGCTGTTTGTGGAGAAGATAAACTGCCAGATATTGAGTTTAAGATCCTGGATGCCAATAAAAATGTTCTTTACTCAAATAAGGATGCCAAATATGCCAGGACCTGGGACTTTAAGTTGCAGGCAAGTCAGCAGCTTAAGCTGATTGTTAAGGTAAATTCATTTGAAAAGGCCGGAGAAACACCTGCAAGTGGCTGCGTTGCAATAATGTTTGGGTTTAAGGTAAAAAAGTAAAGAGTATATTTAAGTAATAACTGAATGAGATATGATTTAAGCATATCTCATTTTTTATTTTAGCTTGGACGACAGGAACTTTCCTGTATATGATTCTTTACAATTCACAATATCTTCCGGTTTTCCCTGGAATACAACATACCCTCCTTCTTCGCCCCCTTCAGGACCCAGGTCAATTATCCAGTCAGAACTCTTTATAACTTCCTGATTATGTTCAATCAGAATTACTGAATGTCCATGATCAACAAGCGCATTGATTGATTTTAAAAGCTTGTTTATATCGTGAAAATGTAGACCTGTTGTGGGTTCGTCAAAAATGAACAAGATATGCCCGTTTACCCGTTCCTGACTAAGAAAATACGCCAGTTTTACCCTTTGGCTTTCTCCTCCTGAGAGTGTACTTGATGATTGTCCCATTTTTATATAACCCAGTCCGACATCTGAAAGGGGTTTGAGTTTTTCAATAATTTTCTTTTCACTTTTGCCCGGGTGTGAATTAAAGAAGTCAATAGCATCGTCAATAGTCATATCAAGCATATCATAAATGTTTTTCCCATTGTACTTAACATCAAGAATTGCCTTACGGAACCTCATTCCCTTACAGTTTTCGCAAGTAAGTTCAACATCAGCCATAAACTGCATTTCAACTCTGATTATTCCCTCTCCCTGGCACTCCTCACATCGTCCGCCTTCAACATTAAAAGAAAAATGAGATGGTTTATAGTTATTCTGGACAGAAGCCTGTTGCTCTGAATATAATTTGCGAATCTCGTCATACGCTTTAATATATGTTACAGGATTTGATCTGCTCGATTTTCCAATAGGATTCTGATCCACAAGTTCAATTCCCGACAATACAGATATATCTCCGGTTATATCTCTGAATTGCCCGGGTTTTAAATTGCTTCCTGTAATTCTGTTTGCTAGCACCTTAAATAATATATCTGATACAAGGCTTGATTTGCCTGATCCGCTTACTCCCGTGACAGCAGTTATTGTATGAAGCGGAAATTTTATGTCAATATTTTTCAGATTGTTTTCCCTTGCCCCTTGAATCTCTATATAGCTGTTCCACTTTCTTCTTGTTTTTGGCACAGGAACAGTCAGCCTGCCGCTAAGGTAACCAGCTGTAAGAGACCTGTTTGCCGCACTTACATCAAGAGCTCCCTGGTAGACTATTTCACCTCCCAACCTTCCGGCTTCGGGCCCTAAATCAATGATTTCATCTGCTGCCCTCATGATCTCTTCCTCATGTTCAACAACAAGAACTGTATTGCCAAGGTCCCTCAATTCAGTTAATACTCTTATTAGAAGATTAGTGTCGCGTGGATGAAGGCCAATGCTGGGCTCATCGAGAATATACATCGATCCCACAAGGTTACTGCCAAGTGAGGTTGACAGATTAATTCTCTGCGATTCACCACCTGAAAGTGATGCTGACAACCTGTCAAGGGTAATATATGGCAGACCAACATCAATCAGAAACTTCAGTCGTATTAATACTTCCTTTATTGGTCTTTCAGCTATTTTAGCGTCATCAGGATTTAATTTTATTCCACTCACCAGATCATACAGTTTTCTTACTGGTATTGAAACAAGGTCCTGTATTTTATGACCGTCAACTTTAACATAACCGGCCTCTTTTCTTAATCTTGAGCCTCTGCATTCCGGACAAACTGTTTTACCCCTGTAACGACTTAAAAGAACCCTGTATTGGATCTTGAATTTTTTTTCTTCGAGATGTTGAAAGAACCTGTCAATACCGTAAAAATATTTATTTCCTTTCCATAGAAGTTGTTTCTGCTCCTCCGATAGCTGATAAACCGGCTTATGGACAGGAAAATCAAATAAGCCGGCATTTGATATCAGTCTCTCCTTCCATTTTTTCATTGTTTCTCCTTTCCAGCATACTATCGCATCTTCATATACGGAAAGATTCTGGTTGGGTATAACAAGATTTTCATCAATACCTATTACTTTGCTGTAACCCTCACAAACAGGGCACGCTCCTATGGGATTATTAAAACTGAAAAGATATTCTGTAGGTTCTTCAAACTGAATTCCATCTTCTTCAAACTTATTGGAGAAATTCTCTCTAATTATATCCTTGCCATCAAGTATAACAACCTGACAAAAACCTTTGCCTGTCTGGAAAGCTGTTTGAGCTGAATCGGCAGCCCTGCTGAAGTTATCTGCAGAATGGCTTATAATGATCCTGTCAATTACAATGTTTATCAGATCTCCGGGATTGAAACCTTCAAATGATTTTAATTCATCTATTTTTATAATCTCACCTTCTGCCTCAATCCGGTTGAATCCCTGCTTGCTCAGGAATGAAAAATACTCTGATGCTTTAATATTTTCAGGGATCTCACCCGAGGAAGTAATAATAACTTTTGTTCCTTCAGGTAGTGAGGCTAAAAAATCTATAATGTCATCAACACTGTGTTTTTTAACTTCCCTGCCTGATACAGGTGAATATGTCCGACCGACCCTGGCAAACAGAAGCCGCAGATATTCATATATTTCCGTTGATGTACCTACTGTCGACCTTGGATTTCGGGAGTTGACTTTCTGTTCAATGGCGATAGCGGGAGGAATACCGCTTATGAAATCAACTTCCGGTTTATTCATCCTTCCAAGGAACTGACGCGCATACGATGAGAGGCTCTCTACATATCTTCTTTGCCCCTCGGCATATAATGTATCAAAAGCAAGAGATGATTTCCCTGACCCTGATACCCCTGTAATTACAACAAGCTTATTCCTTGGAATTGTCAGACTTACATTTTTCAGATTATTTACTCTGGCCCCCTTGATTTCTATACTTCCCTCCATAATTCCAACAATCAGGTTTATTAAAATTCTGTTAAAATTCAAAAGTAATGTTTTCAATATTAAAATAAATTGTTTTCTTTGTAATTCATTGACAAACTAAAAAAGGAGGACTGCCTATAGAATAATTCTACTCTTATTAATTAACGGGGTGAATTATGAATAAATTAATTTCTGATTATGAGCTGATTACACGGTTCATAAAAGGTGAGCAGTCGTGCTTTGAACAACTAATCCACAGACATAAGAATAAGGTTTTCTCTTATATAAGTCTTTATATTCGGGATAAAGCTCTTGTGGAAGACATATTCCAGGATACTTTCCTGAAGGTAATTCAATCTGTAAAAGCCGGAAGATATTCCGATAATGGAAAATTTCTTTCATGGGTAATGCGTATAGCCCATAATCTGATAATTGATCATTTTAGGAGGTTAAAGCAGGTCAATACAATTTCAAACGATAACTATGAATCTGATCTGTTCAATATGAAAAGCCTCGCTGAAGATAATGTTGAAGATAATATGATAAAGAAGCAGATTCATAAAGATGTAAGGAATATAATTAACAACCTGCCTGAAGACCAGCGGGAGGTTATAATCCTTCGACATTATTCAGGTCTGAGCTTCAAGGAAATTGCTGAAATTACTGATGTAAGCATTAATACAGCCCTCGGCCGGATGAGATATGCCCTTATCAATATGAGGAAGATCATGGAAGAAAATAAGATCAGCTTAACAATAGATTAATGCATTGTAAGGGTTTTCTTTCATTATTTAATCCCTTAATTACATAGTTTGACAAGGCAGGGGATTTCAGAAAAGAACAAAGGATAGTTACAAAATTATTACGATTATACAATAATAATTAACGTACTACCGTTTTCTGATAAAATGAAATCATGAAGCCTATGGGTTTAAATTCTACTCCTTTTATTTCTTATCGCGATATCAAAGTTGAAGGCATCGACCTTATCGAAGATGCATGGGGTTTTAACTCAGATTTCTGCGATGTGATATCTCTTCTCCGGCAACTAAAAGTCGTACCTGAGAGAAAGTTGATAAATAATCTGATTGAAAAGATCCGTGACAGGGATTGAAAATTGTTAGAAGGGTTGTATTAAAAGTCCTCCGTGTAATCTGTTGAATTTCTGTAATCTTTGTGTAAGTTATTGATTGTTAACCACACAGAAGGCACAGAGAATTCAAAATTGCAATTTCAGACTTTTAATACAACTTTTTTTTGCAAATACCGATTTAAAATAGTATCTTTGTGATATTAAACTAATATCATAAACTATGAAACAGGAATTGACTTTCAAACCCATTTCAGGGTATGTGATCCTGCTGATAACCTTTTTGGTACTTGGCGGATCTATTGCAGGATTTGTTTTTCAGATGATCTGGGCAGGTGCTTTAGCTGCATTGTTATTCGTTTTCCTTACCATTGGCTACACTGTTGTCAATCCTAACGAATCGTGCGTTCTGGTGCTTTTCGGAGCCTACAAAGGGACTATCAAGGAAAATGGTTTTTTCTGGGTAAATCCGTTTTTCCACAAGCGGAATATCTCACTCAGGGCACGAAATTTTGACAGTGAACCTATTAAGGTAAATGACAAAATCGGAAACCCGATCAAAATTGGTTTTGTGCTTGTTTGGAAGGTAGCAAATACCTATCAGGCAGCTTTTGAAGTAGACGATTATCAGCATTTCGTTTTAGTTCAGAGTGATGCAGCTCTCAGGAAACTTGCCGGTTTATACCCATACGATAATTTTGAGGATCATGAGGCTGTCGTTGCTCTTAGAAGCGGGGGAGAAGAGGTTAATAATGAGCTGGAGAGAGAGATCAGGGAAAGACTTACAATAGCAGGCATAGAAGTAATTGAAGCCAGAATAAACTATATTGCCTATGCAGAGGAGATTGCCAATGCAATGTTAAGACGTCAGCAGGCAACAGCAATAGTATCTGCAAGGTTTAAAATAGTTGAAGGCGCTGTTTCGATGGTTCAGATGGCTCTTGAACAACTTTCAGACAAGAAGATTGTTGATCTTGATGACGAGAGAAAAGCTGCCATGGTAAGCAATCTGATGGTAGTTCTGGTTAGTGATAAGGATGCCTCACCTGTTGTAAATACAGGTACATTACATTCCTGATATGAGCGAAAAAAAAGCATTTGTTTTACGCATTGCCCCCGAGAAGCTTAATGCTCTCGAAAAATGGGCTGCTGATGAATTCCGAAGCACCAACGGGCAGATTGAGTATATACTTGATCAGGCCTTAAGGAAATCAGGCAGATGGAAAGTAAAGCCAAATGAAACAAAACCAGAAGAACAATGAGAAAACAAGAGAAATATACATGTCCTAAATGTGGATCGAGGTCATCTTTCACTAGTCAGATAAGGACTTCCGGTAACTTGCTGAGCAGTATTTTCAATATTCAGAATAAGCGGTTCGATGCAGTAATCTGCAGCAATTGCAAATATACTGAGTTATATAATGTCCCTGTGCGACGGATAGGAGATGATCTTGACCTCCCGGAAAGAAAGAAGAGTCTCTATTGATTGATAAAGTATATGGAATGGCAGGCAGCAACGCCTGCTGTTTCCGTTCTTAGCCGGCTCGAACCGAGATGTACCGGAATGAAATTGTTCGGAATAGCTGAGGATATCTCCTCCTCGCTGAAATCTCCTTCAGGACCGATCATAATTGTAACATTTTCATTCTTTTTATATACATCAGATATCTTATTCCGGTCAGTTAAAGTTCTGCAATGTGCAATCAGCCTGATGCCTTTTCCGGTTTGAGAAATAAAATCACTGAAGGTAACCGGGTCATTAATAATAGTTTTGTATGCCTTTACCGACTGCTTCATTGCCGAGATAATTATGTTATTAATTCTTTCCTGTTTAACAGTTTGTTTTTCAGTGTTTTTACAGATCAGAGGAGTAATTTCATCAACTCCGATTTCAACACTCTTTTCTATGAACCATTCAAACCTTTCAGGATTTTTCAAAGGAGAGATTGCAATGTGAATCCTGTAATCCCTTTTTTCATACTCTGGCTTGATTTCCGATATCGAAATCTGACATCTTTTGGAATCCGGATCATTTATAAAACCTTCATACAGGATACCTTTTCCATCAATAAGCCTTACCGGTGTTCCTTTCGTCATCCTTAATACCCTGATGCAATGCTTTGATTCCTTCTCATCCAGGATATAGGTGTTGCCACTTATACCAGGCGCATAAAATATCTGCATATCAAATAGTTTCTGCAAAATTAGAGAAATATGACAAACTATATTATCCCTATCCGGATTCTTTAAGCTATTTTTAAACCATAAGACTGTAAGAATACGGAGCTCAAGAGTTAATGATATGAAAATAGGACTGATATCAGATACCCACGGGTGGATCCATCCCAGACTCTTCAACCATTTTGAAGCATGTGATGAGATTTGGCATGCCGGTGATATCGGTAATATTGAAACTGCTGATAAGCTGTTGTCATTCAAACCTCTGCGTGCAGTTTACGGAAATGTTGATGATGCTGTTGTCAGATTGTCCTATAAAGAACATGAGCTATTTAATGCAGAAGAAATTAAAGTCTGGCTTACTCATGTAGGAGGTTATCCCGGACATTACGACAGAAGGGTGAGACAAGGATTATTTACAGATCATCCTGATCTTTTTATTTGCGGACATTCACATATAGCCAGGGTTATGTATGATACCAAAGGCCGCTTTCTATTTGTAAATCCGGGTGCAGCCGGATATTACGGATTTCATAAATACATGACTGCCATCAGGTTCGAGATTGATGGAAAGGATATTCACGATCTTGAGCTGATTGAACTTGGAGAGAGGGGTAAGATTACCTGATAAGTCCGTCAAGGCTATTTGTATTGACTTCCTCTTCTTCACCTGTCATACGTCTGAGGAAGCGTTTTAGCCGGTCATCGGCAGCAATAACATAAGTATATGGAACTCTGCCGGTTGCTTCAGGATGTTTCCTGTTACTCTCTTTAGTGTTTGTGACAACATTGTTAAAATAGCTGTTACTTGATTTACTCATCATCACCCCCCTGATATACGAAAAATAGTACCATGTTGATTCATCAGCCTTAAGATAGATATCAATTAAATCACCTGATCTCCTTCTTTGTATCTCAATATAACCATCGACATAAACATTAACAGGCTGTGAACCAATAAATCCAATACCTATTTTGCCTGAAGATCTGTATGATGAAGTATTGTCATCCCATTTGAGCTTAACATCATTCAGCAGTAATTCATAGGTGAATTCTTTGGGAAGAATTCTTGATGTTCCGAACAAGTCTATTTCTTCTTTAATCTGTGCAGCGGCACTTACACCAAGAAGATCATTCATCCCTTTCCTGATTATGTCGGAGTTAAGATTTACAGGTTTGAGTGAAGGTATCATTCTGAATTCATCTGCCATAGATTTAATAGCTTCGGGAGAGAAATGGAAATCCAGACCAAGTAATGATTCAATATTAACCTTACCGGAATCAATTGACTGAACAATTTTTCCTGCACTTGATAATTTGACAAGATCAAATCTTCCACCCAGGTTTATGTTGCCTTCACTTGTTAATGTGCAATAGTTCTTATCGAAAGCGATCATATTACCTGAAAGTGTCGGATCGACAATTTTTTGAAGGGAGGTTATTACATATCTGCCTTTTGCCCTGTCAAAGTAAAGGAAACCATTTGAATTTATGAGGGCTACATCACTCCATGCTTTTTGAGCTGAAAGGAAGGCCGGATAAATATGAGTTGAGTCAGTATGAAGGTGAGAACCTGAAAATATCGGATTGTCATTCATGTCTCTCGGTTTCTCACTTATCGGTATCATTGTATTCTTAGGATCTATTTTAGACTTGAATTTTAATGAGTAACTTTTTATATTGCTGCAATTTTGAACTATGCCTGCTGCACCGGTAAAAGTGAGTATGTCATCGTTTGCAGAAAGTGTTACGTCTCCTGTAAATGTGAAGCCGGAATTCAGCATGAAATTCTGACCGACCGGAATATAGCCTCTGGCAAATGATGTGAGTGTATCCACTCTTAATTCGGGGAAATTTATAAACTGAACAGCTTTATTATCATCAACATAATCATATACAGCACTGCCTGTGTACCTTTTGGTTGATTCAATATCAACTTTGGCAGAGTGTAAAATATGTTTGTTATTGATTGCTAGAGTTGCATTCTGAAGAGTTTGTATCTGTGCTCTTCTGTTTATTATGATTTTCCCGCTGTCGGGCTGAATCAATGCATCCGCAATAGGGATGTAATTTATGTTTTCAGCCTTAATGTATTCCTGATCAAGGTGATAGCTGCCCTTCCATGCTGAAAATGAAACTGTATCAGTAAGGCTGTTCGTTGCAAAAAAAGTAGGCTGATCAAGGTTTCCAAAGTTCAGTTTCAAAAGGTTTTCAGCTGAAAGCAGTGGAATATTTGTTTTACCTTTCTGTTCCATATCCAGGATCCTTGTATCCATGTTATAGTCAAAATCTGTCATTTTACAGATATATTGAATTTCAGGGAACTTAACAACCGACGAATCGGTATTCAGACTGAATCTGGCATTTTTCAGATTAAAGTCGATTATTGTTTTTGCGTTTTCGGCAATAAATGAATATCCTGATGTCTTAAGCGATTTAAGATTATAATCCGCCGTATCTGCCCTGATTGAATTAGATGCGAAACTGAATAGATCTGAATTAATTCTGGAGTCTGACATGTTAATGGCTCCTGAGCCATAAAGAATTGATGGTGTGAGTTTTATTGACCCATCAAGTGTTGTGCCATTCTCAAACATGTTAAAGTATTTCCCGGTAGCATTGGTTGAAAGCCATTCATCATTTTTAGTTAACCATTTAACAGATACATTCTCGCTGGTTAAACTTGGGAAAACCCCCTCCTCATCTTTAGTAATATTAAAAGTCAGGGCCTGTGTGATCATTGAATCGGGGAAGAATTTATATTCTGCCGATCTCGTGGTTGAAGTAAGGTGTTTCAATGTACCGCTCCCGATTAATCCATTGTTACTCATATTTATAGAGTCGTATAACCTGCCTTTACCTGCGTATAGGTCGATGCCCTCTTCCGGGATAACCATTTTGAATCCAAGGGAATTATTCTCCTGAATTGACAGAAACTGGCGCATGGGCTGGAGTATGTTGCCACCAAAAAATTCGCCTGAAAGATTCATCTCCTGGGAGGTGTAATGGTCAATATTTTCATACGTGAACGGATCAATTTTAAAGTAGAAGTCATCAGGCTTATAAATACCCTCCAATCCTTCTATCTTATCATAGAAAATATACGAATAAGTTATTGCATTTATGATAGGATATTGTTTCAGCGATTTTAATCCTGATTTATTATTCGGATTATCGATATACAGCTCGGCTGTTCCTAACTGAATTATATTGTCGACTTCCTTAATTAGTGCTTTGCCCAGTTGGTCTCTATCCTCAGTTTCGACAGAAATCTTTATAGAGTCAATTTTTTGCAGTCTTATTTTAAAAGTATCATAACTGAAATTGAAATCATGTCCAAATACAGTAAAAAGACCTGCTGAAACTACACCATCGAATTCAATATTCCTGTTTTTTCCGATTACAAGTTGTTGTTTATATGGATATATAGCGACTCTTTGAGAATCGCTGAGAAAAACCCCCTGCACTCCATTAACAGTAATATCAAATGTTTTGAGATCCAGAATCGCATTATCATTCGGAGCTTTTGTCTGACTAACTATATTTATGATGTCATAATCCTTCCTTTTGGCGTATGAATCAAGGAAATCCTTTGTTTTTTTCTTTATTGTGATCTCATTGTTAGTCCGGTCATAAAATATGAAGCCTCTGTTGGCAAGATCAATACACATACCAGTAACGGATTCCACCGGTTTGTTCAGCCATCTGGCAAATTCTGTAACAGGAAAAGTCTGGGAATAATAATATTCGGCAAATTTGGTAAGGCGATTAAGAGGATGATAATCATCAATTCCCATGAGGCTAAAAAAGTAATCAGAGTTAAAGAATGAAATTGATTCAAACTGAGCCTGACCAAGTGATGCTCCCCGCCCTCTTGACATAACCACTTTCGATTCATTCATATTCCATGACAGATACTCAAAATACATATCGAGGTTGTGGAACGAATTGAAATACGGGCTTTTTGAGATAGGGTTATTTGTACGGAAAAGGTTTACCTGCCTGGTATCAGCAAAATAGGAGAAACCTAGGTTAGTATGAAAGATCGAGTCCTTGCCCATGTAAAGCGAAATCATTGTCTCCTGGCTGTTTATACCTGTTTTTGAGAACACATATTCTTTGGAACTGATCTTGATATAGAGTGTATCGTTTCTTAGCAGATTTATTTTAGCAGGAGCAAAATTTTCACCTGTACCTTTTACATTAGCCCCTTCGAATGATAATCCGCCTTCATAATCTACTCCATTATAAATATTCTTTATCTGAAACTCTTTTGTATAAGTATCAAACCGTGGATAATTTACCTTGTCCTTATTGGTGACGCTGGTTGGCTGATCAGTAAGTCTTCCCAGGACTGGTTTTTTAAAGTATGTTGAATGAGTCAGCAACACAGAGTCTATTGTAAAACTGGCTTTACCTAAATTGATTGAATATTTATTCAGATCAACAAACACATCTTTAGCAGCATACCCGGCTTTTTCAAAAGTCACCTTTCCTCTTGTTCCAATAAGATTTTGTAATTCAGGATAATATGTACCGGTAACATTGTATATTTCTGTACTGTCTTTCTGTGAATAGCATGTAAGAGTTGCATCAGATATTGCTACATAAAATACTGTATCGTGAAGAAATTTCAGGTTCTGATTTTTTACTTTCCATCTTACGCTTTGTGATTCAAACAATACATTATTTTTTATCATCAATCCTGTATTTCTGAAAAACCTGTCAATATTTTCGTTTGTGAACCGTTTGTTAAATGTTAAGTCTGTCAAACCGGTCAGCCAGTTTTTAAAAGATGGAGCATCACGTTTATAATCAATGAAATAATTGAGAGTGGTGATATAATTATTAAAGTGTGGTACAGGGCGCATTAGTCGTGCAACTAACTGACTTGAAATGTCAATTATTTTAATCATGTTCTCTTTACTGTAAGCCGAGCTATCCCATCTTGATGTAAAAAGACCAAGGTTTGATAGTTGTTCCGTATTCAGGTTTGGGCCCATGAAGGCTGTAAGTTCAGAACTGAATTTTGAAGGATCCCCTGAAAATGTTGTTCTGCCCTGTGGAAACAATACAGCAGGCAGTGCAAACAGGAATATCAGATTCAGAATTAACAGCTTTTTTTGCATATAAATTCCAGTTAAAACAATTTTTCACATGTCATTAACCTGCAGACAATCACAATTCAGGGTTGTTTATGAGGATGCAATTTTTAAATATTCATGCTTTGCTCAAAAAGGATCAAAGGTGCAGATGGTGCAATTAAGTTGCTCATATGCAACTATTTCAAAGCTTCAACAATTGCAGTGAAATCCTCTTTCTTAAGAGCGGCTCCGCCAATAAGACCTCCGTCAACATCAGGTTTTGCGAAAATCTCAGCTGCATTGGATGGCTTGCAGCTTCCTCCGTAAAGGATCGGAAGTTTCTTCGCACAATCATTACCGTATTTCTCCTTAACCAGTTCACGAATATATTTGTGCATTTCCTGAGCCTCTTCCGGAGTTGCTGTCAATCCTGTACCTATTGCCCAAACAGGCTCGTAAGCGATTACTATCATATCCATCTGCTCTTTGGTAAGTGAGAATAATCCCTCTTCAAGTTGTCTGCGTACAATCAGAAAATGTTTACCTGCTTCTCTTTCGCTTAAAACCTCACCGCAACAGAATATTACTTTTAGTCCGCTGTTAAGCGCAAGTAAGGTCTTTTTACCGATTATCTTATCGTCTTCATTATAATAGCTTCTTCTTTCTGAATGTCCGAGAATAATATATTCAGCTCCGGTGCTTTTTACCATCCAGGCAGAGACCTCACCGGTATATGCTCCGGAAGATTCAGAAGCACAGTTCTGTGCCCCCAGGGCTACCTTACCATGCTTTAATATTTCATTTGCTCCTGCTAGATGTATAAACGGGGTACAAAGAATTACCATTACTCTTCCTGATGGATTTTCTTTAAAGAATTTATCAATTGATCCGGCATATTTTAATCCTTCGGTAAGGTCCATATTCATTTTCCAGTTACCTGCCACAATTTTCTTTCTCATATTAATCGATATATTTAATAAAAAATTAATTTAAAGGTATAAAATAATTCAATAACCGGAACTATTAAGCTGCTCACTGAACCATTCCTTCGGTGGAAGGTTTGCCCATGACCATTTTTCAATAATAGTCCCGTTGTCCAGTAATAAATATCCGGGGTTAGATCTGACAATTGTTTTTAAGGTGGTCTCATCTGTGAAACAAAATATAAGACCGTTATCGTACTTATTTACCTCATCTGTTCCGGAAGCTGTCAGAATGTAGTACCTGATACCATTATTGACGCAATAATTTCCAAGTTCAAATCCCTTTGTAAGTGATACACTATCAGCATCTTCAAGTTTTTTAACTATCATCAATACAGATAGTGAGGTGTCAGAAAGAACATCCTGTGTTATGTCATTTCCAGAGGCTGTAATTATGCTGAAGTCATGGATAGGCGGTTGATAACCTTTTTTTACCAGCACTGATTTCTGGTCAATAAAAATCCAGCTTGTGTCATCTGCAGGATAATTCTCAAGCGTGAACTCTTTCCTGACTCCTTCCTTTTCGTAGATAAAGGTAGTATAATATTGATCAACAGGCATGTTCTCAGGTATAATCATCTTATCTGCTATCCTGACTCCTTTTTTGTAGGGGAGGAAATCAATAGCAGGCAGGTACCTGAGATTAACAAAATTGAAAAGGATAAAAACTACTATTGTTATGAAAATTATAACCCATTCTTTTATTGAGCCAAATATGGTTCTGACATCTTTAATTTTGCTGAATAAGATCAGGGTTAATGAGAGCAGAATAATATTCTTTCCAAATGTCTGCCAGTTTGTTAAATGGATTGCATCGCCGAAACAGCCACAGTCAGAAACCGGATTTGTCAATGCCAGAATGAAAGTAAGAGGGGTGAATATTATCATCAGTATGATAACAGTCCATATCCCTGCTTTTTGCCTGAGTCCGGTAAGTACAGAGAAACCGGCAATAAACTCAAGGGTACATAATAATATTGCCATCGGTAGACTCAGACTATTGAGAAAAGCAAGGTTGAAAGCCTGAAAATAGTCGTGAAACTTGTAAGCTGAACCCCAGGGATCAATAGCCTTTACTGTACCCGAAAAGATGAATACAAGACCTACAATTATTCTGCTTAAAATTCTTAATACCTTCATCCTAAATGATCTTTTGTGACTTTAAAATATTGATAATCAGATTGTATATTTCAGGAGCAGGAAGCATTGCTCCGTTCTTATCACTGCAATCTATCATTGCAAGTCTGCTGTCATTCTTGGCAATCCTGAGATAAATGTCCCTGACATCTTTCTGAAATGTCAGACTCTCCTCGTGAATATCAGCTGAACCGTTTAGGTAGCTCCTGTCTGAACCTGTTCTTGTATTTAATAGTTTTTTCTCCGTAAAGGAAAACGGAACATCAAGGAAAATATTGAGATCAGGCTTTGGAATTGAAAAATGGCTGAATTCAAGAGCCAGAATCCATTTCATTAGCTCAACCTGCAATTTTGGATCAGATAGTTTAGCACACTGGTAGGCAATATTGGAATAGGTATACCTGTCAAGCAGAACGATGCTTCCCTCTTTAAGCCAGGTTCTGATAATCTCTGATGCATCTTTTCTGTCGCCTGCATATAGCATGGCAACAAGGTATGGGTCAACTTCATTCAATGTGCCGAATTCGCCTCTTAAAAATCTGGCAATGAGCTGCCCAAAATATGGAGTATCTGTTCTTGGAAAGTGCATATATTCACAGTTATATCCCTTTCCTGTGAAAAAGTCCCGGAGTAATTTTATCTGTGTTGATTTTCCCGCTCCATCAACCCCTTCAATAACAAGAAGCTTCATTTTTCGCTAGATTTCTATCTGTACAAATGTAATAAGCACATTGCAAAGATAAAAATGGATTGCCTGTTTTAATAAAATCACTAATTTAGGCTGATTAAAAATTGTTTTCCTTGATTGATAAACCTCGGTATATAAATGTTGGTGGCAAACTTCTCGACCTTGAGCAACCAAAGGTTATGGGCATCCTTAATGTTACACCTGACTCGTTTTATAAGGGAAGCAGGTTTAATACAGATACAGAGATTATTGGGGCAGCGGTAAGAATGACTGAGGAAGGAGCCGACATAATTGATGTGGGAGGATATTCATCCAGACCGGGAGCGGCTGATGTGCCAGCGGATGAAGAGAAAAGCCGCGTTTTAAAGGCAATTAATATGATCAGAAGAGAATTGCCTGATTCAGTGTTATCAGTAGATACATTCAGGGCTGATTTAGCTGAAAAAGCAATAATGGATTCAGGCGCTGATATGATAAATGATATTTCAGGAGGTGATGCTGATGAAAGAATGTTCTCTTTAGTTGAAAAACTCAATGTGCCTTATATTATTATGCATATGCAGGGAAATCCGCGGAATATGCAGATTAAACCTGTTTATGATGATATTGTTGCAGATATTCTTAAATGGTTCGGTGACAGGATTTACAGACTCCGGTCAAAAGGTGTTAAGGACATTATTATCGATCCCGGATTCGGTTTTGGGAAAACGGTTGATCATAATTATGAATTGTTAAGACGGCTGAATGAATTCTCAATTGCGGGTTTACCATTACTAATAGGAGTATCAAGGAAATCGATGATCTGGAAAACTCTTGATATAACTGCCAATGAGGCCCTTAACGGAACAACAGTATTAAATGCTATTGCACTGTCAAATGGAGCAGATATTTTACGTGTACATGATGTTAAAGAGGCAGTACAGGCAGTAAAGTTATTCTGTAAAATTAAATCCTGTGAAACTTCGGTAATCAGTGATCGGTAATCAGTATTCAGTAATCGTAATCGGTAATCGGTAATCTGTGAGTCAGTAATACTGAACATTTTTTTAACTACTCATCGCTCTACGCTTTATGCTTTACGCTCAGTTCTTTTACCGATTACCGTTTACCTTCTTCCGAGTTCCGACTTTTAGTAAACATTATTAATAAAGTTTCATTATTTTTGACCAATATTTTCAGGAAAAATGCCTTTTCATATTACAATTCTTGATATTCTTGATATTCTTCTGGTTGCAATACTGTTGTTTCAGCTAAACAAGCTGATCAGAGGAACAGCTGCTTTCAGCATTTTTATAGCTATCTTCCTTATCTATCTTTTCTGGCTGGTGGTAAGAGCTCTTAACATGGAGATGATAAGTACGTTGCTGGGTCATGTAATAGGTGTGGGGGCAATTGCTTTGATTGTTCTGTTTCAGCAGGAGATAAGGCGGTTTTTACTTGTTATTGGAAACCGTTACGTCTCGGGAAGAAGGTTACCCCTTGGAGGTCTTTTTTCATCTGCACGACACGGCGAAGACGGACCCGGGGAGATTGAAGAGATTGTGAGAGCTTGTGAAAAAATGGTGGCAAATAAAACCGGCGCTCTGATTGTAATCGGAAGAAAGAGTTCTCTTGATATCTATTCTGAGGGTGGAAAAAAACTAAAGGCAATTATAAGCTCTGATTTACTGGAATCAATTTTTTTCAAAAATAATCCATTGCATGATGGTGCGGTACTAATTGAGCGCGGTTTGATACTTGCAGCCAGATGCCCTCTGCCAATTACCGAGCAGGTGGACTTACCTCCGCGTTATGGAATGCGTCACCGGGCCGCCATAGGAATGTCAGAGCATTCTGATGCCATTATTGTTGCACTTTCTGAAGAGTCAGGTTTTATTTCAGTTGTTGATGCAGGTAAGATAAGGGAAAACATAACCGTAAGTGAACTTCGGAATATACTTCTGATGGAAAAGATCTGGTAGCCGATAGTTAATCAGAAACCTCTGAAGTCACAAGATTTTTGGCTTTTGTCAGCTTGATTATTATCCTGATTTATTTTAAATTTGGTATGAAATTATAACTGTCTGTAATTTTTATACCATGAGATCTGAATTCCTTCGGCTTAACAGGCGTGATTTTATTAAAGGGCTGATTGTGGCTGTGATCTGTACATTTTTAACAGGTCTTTATCAGCTTATTGCAAACGGTGGAGCTGTTAACTGGTTAACAATAAAGCCTGTAGTTATTGCCGCAATAGGTTCGGCAATATCATACCTGACTAAAAACCTGCTAACCAACTCAAAAGGTGATTTTATGCAAAGCGAATGAAAGCATTCTGAAAATGAAATGAAAAGAAAATTTTATGATATTCATTATCACATTTTCGACTTAAGTCATCCTAATCTATTGGCGTTTTTACTTCGTGAAGACCTTATTACCAGTCAAGCGCTCCGCAAACTATTGGGGAGACTTCCTTTTCTGCTGAAAATTTTTCCGGTGTGGATTTCAAGTCTCTTCTCAGCCGATATTTCAGCTAAATTAAAACTAGCCCTGAAACATGATGCCGGGAAGGTACTTAATTTATTATCTATAATGGAAGGAGCAATAGAATACCACTTCCTTTATACTGAATATTTTCTTCTGAAGCAGAATCTTTACTTTGGGAATTCTGAAAACTGCCGGTTCGATAAAGTTGTCTTGTGCCCGCAGATTATAGATTTTGGATATAAGGGTATGGAGAAGCCAAGTTACTTCTATAATTTTCCTCCTGCAAAACCAATAGTTAATCAGGTACTTGATCTGTTGAACGCAATATATTTTTATTATAAATATGATCTCATAATTCATCCTGATAAGCCATATAAATTCAAGTTGATTCCTGCTTCAGGAACCAAGGCGGATAAACTCTTTGAGATTTACCCTTTCCTTGGAATTAATACGAAGAACTATGATCTTACAGAGATTGCCGAGTTATTCGATAAGTATTTCAGAGGATATGAAAGCGATTCAGAGCCAGGCGAACGGCAGAAGAAGCTTTATGATAAACTTGGTACTGCAAAGGCTGATCTTGAGGATATGATCTTCAGAAGAAAAGAAGAAACAGATAGTGATTATTACTCATATCTCTTTGCAGGTATTAAATTATATCCACCTCTCGGATTTGATCCATGGCCATCAGACGATCAGAAAGAACTGGAAAAAGTTAAATTTCTTTATAGTGAGTGCATCAGGCGTAAACTCCCGATAGCTGTACACTGCAGCGATGGAGGTTTCAAAACTACAACCTATTCTGAGCAATTTACTGACCCGTCGCTCAAATGGCATATTGTACTGTCAAAACCGGAATATAAAAACCTGAGGATAAATTTCGCTCATCTGGGTAGTCAGAAAAATGGGAAGACGGATTGGCAGACAGCAATTATCAAAAGCATAAGACAGTCTGGAAATGTATATACTGACTGTTCCTGTATGACTCCTGAAATTAATGATTACAAAGTATTAAAGGCGATAATGAATTCTGATACAGAATCAAACATCCTTTTCGGGACTGACTTTATTATAAATCTGATCTGGTCTGAATCATATAATGCTTATCTGAATAACTTCATCGAAAGTCCGCATCTGGATGAACGTCAGAAAGAATTAATATGTAGTATTAATCCTGAGAGATTTCTGTTCGGGTAGAAAATTGGCTATAAAGTATTGTTGTTATTGGTTTTCTCTTCGTTTTATGCGCCTGCCGAATAAACTGTTATAAAATGATTTCCTGACTTCTGACGATTAGTGCGGTAGAGGATACCTCCACTATGTTAATGAATTTACGAAACCCATCCCCATCCCCCCGATTGCGGCATAGCCGTCACGCTAACAGTTAATTAATTTTTTAAATGCTGAAAATTAGATTATAATGTTTATTCAATTCACTCTTGCGGTACTTTGTCTAAGCCAGCCTCTCCCCAAACCCCCCGCTTGAAGGCGGGGCAGGCTCTCCCCCGAAGTGGGAGGGGCTTTAACATGGGATTATTGTATATACTTAGTATCAAAGTGATAATAAAAAAGAAGATAACTACAACATCCTTAGTGACTTCCCCCTCTCACTCGGGAGAGGGGGTCCCGATAGCTATCGGGAGAGGGGGAGAGGTCGAGACAGATCAAATAATAAATCCTTAGCTTGACTGCAATGCGCAAAAGTTGGGGGCAGGGGATGGGTTAAGGTATAAATAGAAGGGGCCGGGTACGGACTCTTTCTTACCATATACATAGACCTAAAATTGGGATTAGTACGGTAAAAATTAAATCTATATATTATTCAATTTCAATTACTTGAAGATCAAGACAGCACTAAAATTTGAAAACGTCAGAAGTCAGGAATGATTTCAATTGATAGTGTATTTTATCAGATTCTCAGCATCTTTAATGTATATCAGATTTCCTTTTATTACCGGAAAGGTATAAACAGGTGTGTCAGAGACTTTATATTTTGCGACTTCAGTGTATGTCGATGGATCTGGTTTTATAATTAACAGGTTAGCTGTGCTTGGTAATCCTATTAATACTGAACCACAATCTGTTAATGTAGCAAAGTCACTGTTTACAGTATTATCAACCCACGCAGTCTGTCCTGATGCAGCATTAAGGCAATAAACTCTTTTCTGATCAGTAAATCCGTAAAGGAAACCATCCTTAAGTACAGGCGTATTCCATTTAGCTCCTACTCCAGGATTACTCCAGATCTCCTTTGCGACATATTCATTACCCGATTTTTCTACTTTGAATGCCTTCATTCCATCTCCCTGACCTGTTAAATAGATTGTCTGGCCGTCAATATAGGGGCTGACACAATTATAAAACCTCTGTTGAACAGGAGTTGCTATTTGCCATATTAGTTTACCATCCGGCATGTTGAGGGCAATAAGTCTTTTCTCAGTTTGCACAATCAGATGTTTTTTTCCATCAATTTCCATTATTGAAGGTGATGCGTAAGCTGGTCCATCGCCTGTCCATTTCCATTTTTCGCTACCTGTTTTAATATCAAGTGCAAGAACCTCTCCATTATCCTTTGCGCCTACATGAACAATACATACGTTATCAACAATAATAGGTGACATTCCCGTGTAGAATTGAGGAAAAGCATTTAAGGGATTATCTCTTTTCCAGAGCAGTTTCCCTGTTTTAGCATCAAGGCAGGAGAGGATTGCCGTTGCACCAAATGTTATTATTTTATTCTCTGCAAATGCAGGCGTACTTCTGGGGCCCGGATGTGAACTTGCAGGACCCATAACAGGTTCTGAAGGATATTGATACTTCCATAACTCTTTTCCTGAATTAGCGTCAATACACATGACAACTTCATTATTACCCTGCCTGGTATTCAGGAATATCTTATCTCCTATGAGTAAAGGTGTTGCATCTCCGGAACCAACTGTTACTTTCCATTCCTGTTTCAGTTCATCAACCCATACTGCCGGAGCCTTAAAGCCAATGACTTTTGAGTCACGGTTAACTCCTCTGAATTGTGGCCAATCCTGAGAATATGAGGCAGTTATGGAAAAAGTTAAAAATACCGATATTAAGCTGATTGTAAGGCTTGCTTTTTTCATCTGTATATTTTTTATAGAATTATTCTGTTACTTATACAATAGTTTCAGGTTGATCAAATTTATAGAATATCTATCTGAAACACAAATATAATATTTAACTGATGAGTCCTTTACGACCCCTTTGCGATTAATGGATTCGGACTTTTTCTATATCGTACCCCTAAATCTCCAAGTCTTGATCCTCGGTAGCGGCTACGTGCAGGCGATATGGGAATTGTTGAAATCCAGTAAGTTAGTAAGCACCCATATAGGGGTTGGGGGTAAAATGCTACATCAGAATTTCTCAAGAATCGACACAATCATCATTTCATCATCTGAATCAGAGGGAATATCTGCGGAATTAATAAGTTGTTTTTTATCGGGAAACAGCTTAATCAGTGATTTTTTATTGAGACGAGTCTGGTAGAAGATGTTATCCGGTTTAAGAATGTAGTATTTATATTCTGTCTTATATTCATCATACCTTCTGTCGGAGGTATAAACCCCTTTATAATCGGCTTCAATAAAATCTTTTAATGGCATTTTGATGAACTGATATGGACCATCTTTCAAAACCTGGAAAAATCTGACTTCTTTCATCGCTTTCTCAAAGTTTTTCCCTTCAGTTGTTCTGAATACCATCTCTTTGCCATTTTCAGTTATTACCAGCTCATTTACAATGTCTGTTTTGATAGTGTTAATCTTTCTGGTTTTGGGATTCATGAATATTACTATATTCCTGATCAGATCAAGATCGGATTCGAGTTTAAGATAATAATCCTCTCCTTTTATGTTAAGCAGTGATGGAAGAAGCGTGTCAAATAACCTGCTGCTGCCAACCACACCCTCATATCTTGTATCAAATCCAATACCCCCGGGCGCAGTAGGTGAAAGGTTTCCGATTGCGTTTAGGTTCTGTTCTGCTGTCAGTCCGATTCTGTAAGGATTAGTTACCTGTGAATAAAGCGTGCTTAACAGCAGTGTTGATATAAGAGTAAAATAAAGTCTTTTTATCA
The DNA here is from genome assembly GCA_963732435.1 of uncultured Bacteroidales bacterium. GTDB lineage: Bacteria > Bacteroidota > Bacteroidia > Bacteroidales > VadinHA17 > LD21. Next base: position 75,069 of record CAVSZL010000005.1, read on the forward strand.
TAATTAACTTTCTGAATAATGTGATCCTGACAAGTAAAATTACAAAAATGTATTTGAATAATTGTAACTATTTAATTAACATTGTCGATGATGATATAAATAGTCTAAATAACTAAATCTCTTTATTATGAAAAGCCTGATCCTGAAAAGTTTTCTATTTGGAGTATTACTTCTCCTTGTCAATTGCAAAAGTTCTAATGACCCGTCAACCTGGAGTGATGAAAAAATTAATAAATGGTTTGAAAAGGGCGAATGGCAAAATGGATGGACTGTTACTCCTGATGCTTCAATTAACCGGAAAGAGTTTGCAATAGCTTATTTCGCCAACAAAGAGAGGTGGGATAAAGCTTTTAATTATTTGAAAACCACTGATCTTGCAGCTCTTGAAATAAAAAAGCATGTGATTGATGAGGATAAGTTATTTGCTACAGTCACCGGGTATTATACAAAAAGCAGGGATGTGGCAAGATTTGAAGCACACAGAAAATACATTGATATTCAGTATGTTATTAGTGGAGAAGAGATGATTGGTGTTGCTCCGGTTGCATCCAAAGGTGAGATACTTCAACCCTATGATGAATCAAGAGATCTTGAATTTATGAATGTTAATGAGGGTGTTGAATATAAAGCCACGCCTCAGAATTTCTTCCTGTTTTTTCCTTCTGATATACATCGTCCCAGTTTATCAGTTAGTGACAGCTCTCAGGTCAAAAAAATTGTTGTAAAGGTGAAGATTGATTAAAAAGCCACATACCGCATGCCACATGCCACTTGCCATGGTTGAACAATCTCTCAATTTTTTGGTTATGCATTAGTATTGAAATGCTCTGATGATAACACTATATGATCTCAATGAGGGGGAAGAGGGGATAATTCTAAAGATAAAAGGAAGAGGTCAGTTCAGGCAACGACTTTCAGAGATGGGATTTGTTGTCGGCAAAAAGGTATCAGTAATTAAAAAAGCTCCTCTTCGCGACCCTGTTGAGTATAAGATAATGGGTTCCCATATTTCACTGCGAAACAGTGAGGCACAACTTATTGAGGTCACCCGTGGCGGTAATTTAAAAGACATTAATTCATCAAAAGGTACCCTCATCAGTGAAGATGAAGCAACCAGCTGGCTTGAAAAATCCAAACATATTCAGGTTGCTCTTGTTGGAAATCCAAATTCAGGCAAAACCACAATCTTTAATTTTGCATCTGGTTTAAGAGAAAAAGTAGGAAATTATGCAGGTGTTACTGTAGACTCCAAAGAGGCCCGATTTAAACAGGCAGGTTACACTTTTTCATTAGTTGATCTTCCCGGAACATACTCAATAAAAAGTTACTCGCCCGAGGAAATTTATCTGAGGAATTATATACTTGAAAATAAACCGGATATAGTTGTTAACATTGTCGATGCATCAAATATTGAGAGGAATCTTTATCTGACCACTCAGTTGATAGATATGGGGGTTCAGATTGTAATAGCCCTTAATATGTTTGATGAACTGGTGAAGAAAGGGGATAATCTAGATCATTTATCGCTTGGAAAACTGCTTGGGGTACCTGTAGTACCAACTATAGGTTCGAAAGGTAAAGGAATCAAGAAGCTTTTTGATAAAATAATTGAGGTATATGAGGACAGAGAGCCTATTGTCAGGCATATTCATATTAATTACGGAACTGAAATTGAAAATTCAATTTGTGCTCTGCAATCGAAAATAAAGATTGAGCAGAACAGAGCATTTACAAATATCATATCTGCACGTTACCTGGCCATCGAGTTGCTTGAAAATGATAAAGAGTATTCCAGAAGCATTACACGTTGTGTCAATTCGGAGGAGATAATCAGTTCTGCCAAAAAAGAATACAGCCGGCTTGAAAAGTTGTTTTCAGATCCGGTGGAGTCAGTGATTACCGATTTGCGTTATGGTTTCATTTCCGGTGCCTTAAAAGAGACTCTTAAGCTAAATAAGGTTGAAAGGTTAAGAAAGACAAAAGTTATAGATAACTATCTGACAAATAAGTATCTGGGAATACCGATTTTTATCTTTTTTATGTGGCTTACGTTTTATACAACCTTTAAACTGGGAGGATATCCAAAGTATTGGCTGGAAACGGGAACTGCATACCTTGCTGAGTTTTTATCCGGTATCATACCATCAGGAGTGTTCAGGGATTTCATTATTGATGGAATTATAGGTGGGGTTGGTGGTGTTATAGTATTTCTGCCTAATATTATTATCCTCTTTCTGTTCATTTCATTTATGGAAGATACAGGTTACATGGCAAGGGCTGTGTTTATAATGGATAAGGTGATGCATAAAATGGGATTGCACGGGAAATCATTTATCCCGCTTTTTATGGGTTTCGGATGCAATGTGCCTGCTATAATCGCTACACGTATAATAGAGAGCCGACGCGATCGTCTTATCACAATGCTGATAACTCCGTTCATGTCATGCAGTGCCAGATTGCCGGTTTATATCCTTTTTATCAGCGCATTTTTTGCTAAAAATCAGGCATCAGTACTATTCCTTCTGTATATTCTGGGAGTCATTTTTGCCATACTCTCAGCACTGCTTTTAAAGAAGTTGTTTTTTAAATCAGAAGAGATACCTTTTGTAATGGAGCTTCCTCCTTACAGAGTACCAACAGTCAGAAGCGTCGTAAAACATGTTATATTCCGCACAGGATTGTACCTTCGAAAAATCGGAGGAGTAATTTTAATTGCCTCAGTTATAGTGTGGATACTGAGCAATTTTCCTCAATCAGTTACCTACTCAAAAGATTATTCAGAGGAAATCAGCAAAGTTGAAAGTTCCTCTCTGGGCAGTATAGAAAAGGATGAATCCTTAAGAAAACTGGAGATGGAACAAAAGATGGAAAAGCAGAGCAGATCTTTTATGGGAATTCTCGGACATACTATCGAACCGGTTATGAAACCGCTTGGTTTTGACTGGAGACTCAGTGTAAGCATATTGTCGGGACTAGCTGCTAAAGAGGTAGTGGTTAGTACATTGGGAGTTATTTTCCAGGCAGACAGCAATAATGAATCAGCATCATTGGTTGAGAAGATCCAGACACAGAAAGATTCAGACGGAAAGAATATTTTTACTCCTCTGATAGCCTTTTCATTCATGTTGTTTATTCTTACTTATTTTCCCTGCATTGGCGTAGTAGCTGCAATAAGAAGGGAATCAGGGAGCTGGAAGTGGGCCACTTTTGTTGTTGTATATACAACTGGTATTGCATGGTTGTTATCATTTGCAGTTTACCAGATTGGAAGTATAATACTCTCTTAAATATGTAATTTTCAATATACGCGAGTCTCACAAAGGCAACCATTGAATTAATAATGTTTATGAATACGACAAATAAAAAAAACTCTATAAATATGAAAAAGTTTTTATTGTTTCTCAGTTCCATAATACTTTATCTGAGTGTTGTTGCGCAGACAGAAACTCCTGTTTATGATTCAGTTCTTGCCAGGAAGCTGGGTGCAGATGAATATGGAATGAAATCTTATGTTCTCGTTATCCTGAAAACAGGAACAAATAATATTGGACCGGGAACACAACGGGATAGCTTTTTACAGGTCATTTGAAAAATATCAATCGGCTGGCAGATGAGGGTAAACTGATAATTGCCGGTCCCCTTGGTCAGAATGAGAATTTATACAGGGGGATCTTTATTTTTAATGTTGTTTCTATAAGTGAAGCGAAAGAGTTGTTAAAAACCGATCCTGTGATAAAAGAAAATGTATTGGGGGCTGATCTATACAATTGGTATGGTTCAGCGGCCATCAGTGAATACCTCGAAATACATAAAAAGATAACAAAGAAAGGATTCTGAAATTATTGTTGCACTGATTTGGCCTCTTCAAGAAGAATATTGTAAAAATATCCATGCCCGAAATCCTTGTCCAGTGCAATTGTTCCCTCAAAAGTTACAACATCTCCTACAGAAACATTCTGAGAGGTGGTAACTGTGAGGTCAAACTCGCCGTTGAATTCTGAACCATCCTGAATGTGGACCCAGTTTTTTCCCATAATTCCCGGATTATATCTTACAACCTGTCCCCTTGTTTTTATCACTTTTCCGGCATAAGATTTTTTGCTGGCCATAAGATCTCCAATTTTGATACATCCATCGCAAGGATCGATTTTGATATTGATTTTTTCAGTTTTTGCCGGACCGGGAGATTTCATGCCTTCCATTGGATCCCTAACTTCATCAGTGTTAAATGATTCTTTTACAAGAGGTCCGGAGCCGGGTCCCTTGCAAAAGGTCAGGGATAATGTTACAATTGATATGATTAAAATCTTTTTCATGTGTATAAAATATTTTCTTCTGCAAATATAACAAAAGAGGAATATCTGAATAAGTAATTCAAAAAAACCCCGAAGCATAGTAGTCAACCGTAGGAGTCTGAATAGAGTTTTAATTGGGAGGATTTAGTATAGGCAGATGAATTGAAATTTACTACTTTCCCCTCCTTTTGAAGCTAATCTTATATCACATCTCCAATGTCCCACAAAATAACCTGTCATCCCGATCCCGCTTCAGCGGGAGAGGGATCTCCTTCTCACGGCAGGTACTTAATAAAAAAGATGTGATTAAAGATTAGCCTTTTGAAGGAGGGGTGGCCGCAGTACAATGATAGTCAGAGTATTGAACGACTTGTAGCGGCCGGGGTGGTTGATGGATTTTTTGATGTTAAAATGTCCCAGTTCATGAGAGATAATCTGTAAGATTTAAAGCCTTTTCTGTTGAAGAGGTTTTTGTTTTTCATAGATCTAAGGATAAAAAGAAATAAAAAAATCAACCACCCCGGCCGGGAAATTAAATTTGTAACAATCAGAAAATCAATTGTCCCGGCCACCCCTCCTTCAAAAGGAGGGGAAAGTATATATACAATTTTATTCAGGTGTGCAAAAAAATTGTATGGAGAATTAAGTTGTCGACTATTACCCAGGGAAGCTTATGACTACTGCTTTACCTGATTTAATTTAAGCATCAGTTACATTATCAGGTAACTCATTTTTTACTACTTTTGTGCCTTCAATTGAAAAGATGCGAAGTATCTGTCAGGAGTGTACTTATGGATTTAAAAAGTGAAATAAAAAAAAGAAGGACATTTGCCATCATCAGCCACCCTGATGCAGGTAAAACTACCTTAACCGAAAAATTACTGCTGTTTGGAGGCGCTATACAGACAGCAGGGGCGGTGAGGAGCAATAAGATAAGGAAAACCACCACATCCGATTTTATGGAAATTGAAAAGCAGAGGGGGATCTCAGTCTCAACCTCTGTGATGGCTTTTGATTATAATAATATCCGTGTGAATATTCTGGATACCCCGGGCCATAAGGACTTTGCAGAAGATACATACCGTACGCTCTCGGCAGTTGATAGTGTAATCCTTGTTGTTGACAGTGTTAAAGGGGTTGAGGAACAGACACGTAAACTTATGGAAGTATGCCGGATGCGTCACACACCTGTAATGATATTTATAAATAAAATGGATAGGGAAGGTATTTATCCCTTCGATATACTGGATGAACTTGAAAAAGAACTGAAAATAGCTGTTTGTCCATATACCTGGCCGATCGGGAATGGGAAACAGTTTAAGGGTGTATATAACCTTCATAAAGAAGAGGTACAGTTATATTCTGCTGAAAAAACAAGTGTTTCCGAGACACTTATCAGCACAAAGGATATTAAAGATCCGAAATTAAGGGATTATGTCGGGATTGAAAGTATCAACAAGTTATGGGAAGAGATTGACTTCATGCGTGATATGTTCGAACCGTTTAATATGTCATTATATCGCGAGGGATATCTAGCTCCATTGTTTTTTGGGAGTGCATTAAATAACTTCGGAGTTCTCGAATTACTTGAGACTTTTCTTGAGATAGCCCCATGCCCCGGAAATGTGCATACATCTGAGCGTGTAATTGAACCGGATGAGGATAAACTGACCGGGTTTATCTTTAAAATACATGCTAATCTTGATCCCAACCACCGTGACAGGATTGCCTTCCTGCGAATATGTTCAGGCAGATTTGAAAGGAATAAATTCTACTTCCATGCACGGCTTGGAAAAAAGATGAGATTTTCTTCGCCGACTAGCTTTATGGCAAATAATAAAAGCATAGTCGAAGAAGCATTTCCTGGTGATGTTGTAGGTCTGTACGATAGTGGTAACTTCAAAATAGGTGATACTCTCACAGAGGGAGAACTGCTTCGCTTTAAGGGCGTTCCCAGCTTCTCTCCTGAGATTCTTCGCGAAGTGGTTAATCTTGATCCGATGAAAACCAAGCAGCTTGATAAAGGTGTATGGCAGATGACCGACGAGGGAGTGGCTCAGCTTTTTTTGCAGCAACCTGGTAACAGGAAAATAATAGGAACAGTTGGTGAGCTCCAATACGAGGTGATTAAGTTCAGGCTTGAGAATGAGTATGGAGCAAAATGTAACTTTTCTAATCTTCCATATGTAAAAGCCTGCTGGCTGACAACCGATAATAAGACTGAGCTTGAAGCATTCATAAAAAGAAAATCAGGAGCTATAGCTTATGATAAAGAGAATAACCCTGTGTTTTTTGCTGAAAGCGAATGGATGCTGAAAATTGCCAGGGAGAATTTTCCTTCTATCACTTTTCATGAGACCTCCGACTTCAAAATAAGAATGGACATATAGAGTACCACTGTTCAGAAATAACAGCAGTTGACCTTCTTTACGATGATCAATAATAAGAGTAACTTGATATTTTTTTATCTCCTGGGATACATATTCCATGGTCTTACCTGTTCATTTCGGTCCAAGTAGAGGGGATACATTTTCAACAAACCTGTTATTGATAGCGATTGACTGATGAATAAAGAAGTAGACAGCTTTCTGTGAAATCCTAATCATAAACTGGCATGAGGCTTGACCCTGCGACAAATATCAAACTTCTGACAGGAACAAGATTATTACAATATATAAATAAGCTCTTCCCCGTATGCCAGATCAAGGTCAATTTTGGTTGCAATATTTTTTTTGTGGGAATAGTAGCCATTGTTGGTGAGGTAACCATTTTTGAATTTACTCAAATCTATTGCAATTATTATTAAAACGATTATTGAATAATATCAATAGGTATCTCAAACTTGAATAGATTGTGAAATGTTAATCCATAATCAGTTGTATATATGTCTAAACTATTAAACACTTTATCGAAGTTGATCCGATCAAGACAAACCTTTATTATTTTTCCTCCCATAATCTGACTTTCTGACTCATTATTTTTCCCAGGAGATAATATTGGTTTGACATTTTACTAAAACTACCGTACCGTAAACATAATGATAGTAATAATTGTAAAACTTATAGAATCTAAATCTGATTAAGTAGCTCATAACCTGACACAATGCTGATATTTCAATAAGAATATAGTATTCTTATCAAGAAATTCTGCAAATAATTCTGCAAAAACCCTGTTTTCAAATTTTCTAGGCTTAATTTAATTTCGTAAATTTCTTATCTCAAAAATGTAAAAATAGACATACTATTCTCTGAGCAATGACTACAACCAATGAACTTCTCATACAGAAAGTATTTCAGGAGATACTAAAATACAAACCATCTATACAAAAAATGCTTTTAGCTGAGGAGGAGGAGGAAATTTTAGACCCCCGTCTACTAGGAGATCTTATAATAAGAAATTTCCCATGGCCTATAGGAGTGGAGCTTCGAAGATTGTTTTCTGCATCTACTCGACAACTTGACAGAATGCGTCTTGATCAGATCTTTAAGACCATTGAAAGGAGTATGCAGTTTGTTAGCTTCGTAATGATAAGTCAACTATGGAATGAAGTCAAATTTAGAAATCTTACCCTACCTGAAAGCTTCAGGAAGGAGTACAGCGATCGTATTTTAGTGCTTAGTATGGGTGACTTTACCTGGATTATCAGGGCTATCGGGAATATAATGCAGGATAAAGCTGTTACATGGTTTATGCCGGAGATGGGTATAAACTTTGATAAAAAATTCTTTAATGCGCTTGATTTTTGGGTTCCAGAACGTAATGAAATAGGTCACTATCAAATTAACCTCACGAAAGAGGAAATTGAGAAACGTTGTGTGGAATATGAAGAGAAACTTACTTTCATTCTTGAAAAGATAGCGTTTTTAAGTAAATACAAGCTTGTATCGGTACGAGAAATTAAGGTAATACATCCTAAGAATCAGGAAGCTAGGTTCAATCACTATCTTGACCTACTTAGCAGTTCCGATTCAGGTTTTAAAACGCAGGAGATTGAAGAATCAAGGTATGCTGATAGTAGTTCTGTACTCCTTATGAAATCTATTAAAACATTTGATGAATACCTGAACATTTCTCCTCTGATAATAGATACAAATTCGGAAGTTATTGATAACAAGGAAAAATTTGATATCAAGAAAGATATTTTTATGTACACAAAATTCAGAGGCGATCAGCTGATGTATATTGGGACCGAAGTAACTGAGAAATGCGATTTGAGGAGTCTCCATAATTATGGAATCCTGGTTTCACAGTTCAGGGATATGATTTCGGCAATTTCAGGATTTTCTATTTGATTAACTGTAACTCTATGAATACTTAATACAAATCAGGTTCATCTATTTCATCATATGAAATCTCCCTTCAAATTTCTCGACAGCTACACAAGAGAAGATCACAAACTATTTTTCGGCCGGACAAAGGAGATAGAAGAATTATATCAAAAAGTATTTGAGAGTAATGTACTCCTGGTTTATGGTGTTTCCGGAACTGGTAAATCTTCTCTTATTCACTGTGGACTTGCAAATAAGTTTAATGAGACAGATTGGTTACCTCTAGTTATACGAAGGAACCAGAATGTTGTTAAAAGTTTGGCTTCATCGATCAAATCCTCTTCAATCACTCCTCAAACAGATGATATACTAAGTCCTGTTCAATTTAAAAAGTCTGTCAAATCTCTTTACCTTGACTACTATAAACCTATCTATTTCATCTTTGATCAGTTTGAGGAGCTTTTTATATTCGGTAACAAGGACGAAAAAAAAGCTTTTGTTCAGGTAATTAAAGCCTTAATTGATTCAGAAATACTATGCAGGTTTATATTCGTTATGCGTGAGGAATATATGGCTGGAATAACTGAGTTTGAGAAGGATATCCCCACATTTTTTACTAACCGGATGAGAATTGAAAAAATATCCCATCTTAATGCTCTTGAAGTCATATTTGGTCCCTGTAAAGAATCTGATATAAACGTAGAAGAGGGATTTGCAGAATCTCTTCTGGAACGACTATGTCCTGAAAGCGCTGATGTAGAACTCACTTACCTGCAGGTGTTTCTCGACAAGATCTTCAGGCTTGGCCAATCAGAACAAAAGACAGAGTATGAAAAGATATCATTTACAATTGATTTGCTAAATAAGACAGGGAATGTATCAGATCTTATGGGAAGCTTCCTTGATGAACAAATAGCTCTTCTTGATGACTATGAAACCAGCCTGGCAGTACTAAAATCTTTTGTCTCTATAAAAGGAACGAAGAAACAAATGAGTACCGGAGACGTAATAGAATATGTCCAGACGATGGGTGTTTTAATGAATGAATCTTTATTACATACGATGATTCATTCTTTTATCAAAATGCGTATCCTGCGAGATAAAGATCAAAATGGAAAGTATGAATTACGTCATGACGCACTTGCAATCAAAATCTATGAAAAGGTAACTCTGGTTGAAAAAGAGATACTTGAAATTCGACAATTTATTGACAATGCATGGCATAACTGGCAAAAAAGAGGTGTATTACTTTCTATCGCTGATCTAAAATATATAGCACCATACGAAAGTAGGCTTTACCTTTCAAAGGAGATCGGTTGGTTAATTGAAAAAAGCAAAGAAAGCTTATCACTTGCAAAAAGAAGAAGAAGGCTCTTCCTTAGTACAACTACAATAATCCTAATTGTTGTTCTTTTAGTATTTACCATATGGGCATTAAAAGAGCGTGATAAAGCACGTGAGCAAAGGAATAATGCTTTAGCATTAAAATATATTTTCCTGTCAAAGGAACTTGAGGTAAATAATCCCACCAAAGCATTACGCATTGCCGAGTATGCTTTTTCGTTGGATAGCAACAATATTAATATTTTAAGGGATTTAGAAAGAATTTATTACGATAATCCTATCCACTTTACTATTGGAAAGCATAATGACGGTATAAATTCTGTTGTATTTTCTCCAGATGGGAAGTATGTATTAACCGGATCATCTGATCAGACTACCAAATTATGGGATATAAAAGGGAATCTGGTACAGGTTTTCAAAGGACATAAAGGCAAAATATTTTCTGTAGCTTATTCCCCAGATGGTCAGAACGTTCTGACCGGATCATCTGATTTTACTTTCAGGCTGTGGGACTTGAAAGGAAATCTGATACAAATTTTTTCTGGACACACAAGCGCAATTTTATCCGTAGCGTTTTCACCTGATGGTCAATACATAATATCCGGATCTGCTGACAATACTATAAGACTATGGGATCTACACGGTAAAATAATTCATATTTTTACAGGGCATACAAATGCTATTACTTCAGTTGCATTCTCTCCAGATGGCCACCATATCGTTTCCGGATCTCTAGATAATACTGCCCGGCTTTGGAATCTTCAGGGGCATCTTATTAGAATCTTTAAATATCAACAGAAAGGTATTCAGTTTGAAGGGATATGGTCAGTTTCATTTTCTCCTGATGGAAACCAGATAGTAGCTGGGAATTATGACGGAACAGCAAGTCTTTGGGATCTGCATGGAAATCTAATATCAATTTTCAAGGGGCACTTAAGTGGAATTCGTTATGTGGCTTTCTCTCCGGATGGACAAAATTTACTTACCGCATCAGAGGATCAAACATCAAGGCTTTGGGATCTGAATGGAAAATTATTACAGGTATTTAAAGGTCAAAAAGGTTCCATTAACTCAGTAGCATTCTCACCTGATGGACAGAAAATGATATCAGGATCATCGGACATGACAATTAGGATCTGGTATCTCCAGGGAAACTTAAAACAGATCATAACTGGGCAGAATAAATCAATTACATCAGTTGTTTTTAATCCTGATGGACAGAAAATACTTACCGGGTCAAACAATAATACAATCCAACTTTGGGGAATACACGGAAATCTGATACGGTATTTTAAAGGACATTCTGATATTATTACCTCAGTAGCTTTCTCTCCTGATGGACAAAATGTACTAAGCGGATCGCAGGATAACTCAGCCAGACTTTGGGATATAAATGGCAATATAATTCAAGTTTTTAAAGGACACATTTATCCAGTTACATCAGTTGCATTTTCACCTGATGGAAAGCAAATATTAACTGGATCAGATGATTATAGTGCTCGTCTTTGGGATTTGAAAGGAAATTTGTTGCAGATATTTAAAGGCCACAAGAAATCAATTCGTTCAGTGGCATTTTCACCTGATGGCCTAAGAATACTTACTGGTTCAGATGATAAAACAGCCCGGCTCTGGGACATACACGGAGGTAAGGTAAAGATTTTTAAAGGACACAAAAGTTATTTGTCATCAGTAGCATTCTCGCCTGACGGCCAGGAAATTCTCAGCGGGTCTAATGACAATACAGCAAGGCTCTGGGATCTGAAGGGTAACCTATTGCAGATATATAAAGGACACACAAATGGGATCACATCGATAGCTTTTTCACCTGATGGCCTAAAAGTACTTACCGGATCAGAGGATCAATCTGCAAGGCTTTGGGATCTTAACGGAAATTTGATTCAGGTCTTTCAAGGACATACAAATGCTATCCGTTCAGTGGCATTTTCACCAGATGGAAGAGAGATAATGACTGGCTCTGATGATTATACTATCCAGCATCGATCTATTAAAATTTCGTATGCTGATTTTGTACGAAATAACATTTATGAGGAATTGGAAATAGCAGAAAAGTTAAAGTATGATATTTTATCTTTCTATCAATGTCTTGAATTTGATACCGAATCAGAACTGATTGAAGCTTCCGATTTCTTTGTTCAGGAGTCTAAACATATGAGCCATAATGATGAAAAACAGTATTTGGGTATGGCTATTGAATTGCTCAGAAAGTTAACATATATAGATCCCAATAATGCAAGCTACTTCTTAAACTTGTTAAAAGTATCCTGCGATTTATTTGAGTTGAGTCCTTCAAATAAAATACTAAACGAAGTTGAGAAAATACATGATAGAGTATTGAGATTTTCAACTGTTGATGATATGTCTTTATCAGCAAGTTTTTATCTTGATCTTTGTGATCAACTAGATTCATTAAAAATTAAATTAAAAATTCCAGAGAATTGCATAACTATATGTGAAAACCTAAGTAAATCGGAGAATTTTCAGGAATCTGACAAAGGAATTTTATGTGAATGGTGTTCTGATTTTTCATATATCCTCATTGAAAACAAAGAATTTGCAACCTCTCTGAAAGCTATACAACTCTCCTTAAAGCTGGACAGCAGCTATGAAATTTCATATTCAAATCTTCCTCTGGCATATATTTTTAATAATAAATATAATGAAGCCTTGGAAGTTTATTTGAAGTGGAAAGATAAACCATATACAACTGATGAAAGTTATAAAACATTCAGGGAAGCTTTTTTAAGTGATATAAACGATCTCGAAGGAAAAGGTATATCACACCCGGGGTTTAAAAAAGTAAAAGAGTTATTAAAAAACTAGTTAACAGATACTTATTATGACTAGTGCTATAATAAATAGGATAGACAGTTCCAACGAATCAATCTGGCAAACCCGGTTTGGTAATTCTACCAAGATTATAGATAAATCATCCAAAATACTCGCAAAAGCTGATAAAATAAAATATCAGAGAGGATCAGCATACTCTAAGCTCAACCTGGCAGCAGCAAATTTCTATCAGTCAAAAAATGATATATCCTTAGAATATCTTATGGAAGCATATCACTGGTTTGAAAGCAATAAGCTGGAAAAAGGTTATGTTAGGGCACTAATACTGAAAGGCAATATCTTCGAGAGCTTTGGAGATTATGAAATGACTCTTAAACTCTGGCTTGATGCTTACAAAGCATCTTTGGAAGTAAGTGACATTGAATCAGAGGGAGAAGCATGCAGTCAACTTGGACTTATTTATTCGAGGCTTTGTAATTTTCAGAAAGCGCTGGAATATTTAAATAAAGGTCTTAAAATTAGGGAAGATTTGAATGATGAAAATGCTGTTGCTTCTTCTTTAAACAGGATCGGAATGGTTTTGCGTCAAACAAAAAAATATGATGAGTCGTTAGGGTATTATTTTCGGAGCCTAGAAATTCGTAGGAACAACAAACTTAGAACTGCTATACCATGGACTTTACTCGGTATAGCCAGCACACTTGAGGATATGAAGAGGTATCAGGAATCATTGCACTATTATGAGCTTGGAGCTAAGGGAGGCGATAGTCGTTGCATATTACAGTGTATGATGGGCGCAGGAAGAGTTAACAGCCAAATGGGAGAATCAAAAAAAGCTGAAGATAGACTTAAAGTGTCTCTCCGTATGGCTCAGGAACTCAAGTCACTTCTGCTAATAGCTGATGCTTATTCATCGCTTGCAACTCATTATGAATTATTTAAAGAATACAAAAAGGCGATTAGAAGTTACAAGCTATTCATAAAAGCTAGAGATTCATATCATAGCTACGAAATTCATAGCAAGCTTAATAATATAGAGATCACACATGCTATTGAGAAGTCCGAACAGCAAAAAGAGATATTTCGTCTACGTCACGTGGAACTTAAGGAAGCCTTTGACATTATTGAAGAAAAGAATAAAGATATTACATCAGGTATAAATTATGCTTGCCGAATCCAGAATGCAATGCTTCCCAAGCCTGCTGATATTATTGGTCTCAATAAAAATCTCTTTATTCTTTATCATCCAAAAGATATTATAAGTGGAGATTTCTACTGGTTTACAGAATCATTTGGAAAAATTGTAATTGTGGCTGGTGATTGTACAGGGCATGGTGTACCCGGAGCGCTTATGAGCATGCTTGGAATATCATTTCTTGAAGAGATAGTGAATAAAAGAGAGATAATAGATGCGGGTTTAATACTTGATGCTCTGAGCATAGAAGTAAAACGTGCTCTTCATCAGAAAGGCGAAATAAATGAGGCTAAGGATGGAATGGATATTTCAATTTGTATAATTGATAAAATATATAATTCAGTACAATACGCCGGTGCAAATAATAACCTGTATATTGTTAGAAATAGTATATTAATTGAATATAAGGCTGACAGAATACCGATCGGATATTATGATGACATAGTTAATAGTTTTACAAGTCAACCTATAAATACACATCCTGGCGATGTTTTATACATGTATTCAGATGGATATCCTGACCAGTTCGGTGGTCCAAACAGAAAAAAATTCAAGTACTCAGCCTTTAAATCTCTCTTAATTGAAATTCATAAAAACCCACTTGAAGAACAGAAGAAGAGGCTTGAAATAGAGTTTCATAAATGGAAAGGGAATGAACAGCAAACCGACGATGTACTTATACTAGGTTATAGAATATAAATATCCTGTTTGATACTGAATGTCAGATTTTAAATTCAATGTTTCCTCTTGTATTCTATTATCAATTAATAAAATATGTGTGTTTCATTTAAAATTTATATCCTTCACCTGAATGTCCAACTTTCCCAGGAATCTCCTAACTCATAGCTGACTCGCGTCTGTGGATTTTGTTCTTTGTTGTTAATCATAACTGAGCGTATTGCAACTTCAGATGTCAGATAATCAGAAAGATCTTTAAAGTTTAGATATCCCTGAGTCTCTTTTAATTTTTTCAGCAGGAAATAAGTAAACAACCCATGCTGTTTATCTTTATATGGTAGTGAAGACTGTTCTCCTGAACTTGCACTAAAAACAACCATATTCCCTTTTAAAAGGTTCTCTTTTGGTTTAATCTTCACCCCTCGAGAGGCCAAAAGTCCTTGATTTCGGCCACCACCGCTGAAGCATGCATCCATAAAAACCACAACACGTTTTGTTGGATACTCAGTAATTTTTTTGAAGAACTCGGTCTGTTTAATTGCAAATTGCAATCCTGTACCTGTTACATCTACGGGAATTAAATAGGGTTCCCTGGTTTGTTCATCAGGGAAGCCGTGGCCGGCATAATATACATAGAGTTCTGCTTTTCCCTGCATATTCTTGATTATATTAGTAACCTGATCGATGGCCTGATGCATTTCAATAGCCTTAGCATTTAAAACCATTATGATGTTGTCGTTTGGAATGCCTATTATTTTTATTGCATATTCCTTGAATATCTCAGCATCATGTAAGGCATATTCAACATTCGATTCAGTATTTAATGATGTTTGGAATGAAGAATAATCCTCATTGCCAATTATCAGAGCAAACCTATTTGGGTTTGAAGAAGGTATTTCAGGAATTTCAATATCTATATCCGACGGCTTCCTTTTTCTGGATGGTAAAATCTCCAAGCCTGATATTATCATCGTAACTTCAGGTTTTTTACACTCAACAGCAAATTGCTTTATTGTTGATAAGCCTTTGTTGTCAAAAGCAATTATTGTTATAGGATTCTCATAGCCTACTTTAAGATTTATATCTGAAATAAATGTAGTGTCATTGATCTGAATCGCTAGGATACCATTTATTGTAACTCTTTCGATACCAATTGCATCAAGCGCATATACCTCAATTTTTATATTTGGTGTATCTACAATTGGTTTCATACCTTCTTCTATTCCATCGGGAGAAGTAACTATTATTCGAGGGGGTATTTTATGAACTATAATACTATCTGGAACAATCAATGAAAATATAAAATTCTTAGGCCGTTTAAAGGGAAACTCCTGCAATGCATTTGGATCAGTTGAAGCTGCTATACTGGGAGCATATTTAAATGGAAAATTGATGCTGATATTCTCTCCCTTAAACATTTCATCAACTTCAAATGTAATAATAACCATAGAGTTAAACGAAATAATATTTGAACTGGTTGGACTAATCAAGCGTATTGATTTGGGAAGGTTTTTAATTAACTGATCCCTGTCTATACAAACAGCCGATGAATCAAATATTGGGGTTAGTTGAGCTGTCAACCAGTTAGAACTAATGCTTACTTCAAAAAAATTATTGTGGATTGGGCCTGAACTTATGTCAATCCTGCAATTTTTCCCATGAGATGTTGATAGTAAGAGTTGTTGGGAATAACAATAATTAATCGATAAAGCAATTGTCAGTATTGTCAATAAACTCTTCTTCCTTTTTAAAATCATGTTACTTAGAATTAAAATGCTAATATTCTGTAAGATAATCCAATTTCTATCCCTGCTGACTGTAAAAAAGAAGAACCAAGTGGATCTCCCAATGTATTGTTGAAATCATTAGAGTGCCGTATTGAGCTGAATCCAATATCTGTCAGACCATAGTTCATCTGTCCTCCAACTTTAAGCAGAATGGATCTGCCGATATTAAATGAAAGACCCAATGAAGCATATGCTGATATAAGTTGCTCTGTGAGAGTCATAGTCTTAATCTCATCTGGACTATAATTAAAATCACCAAAACCATATTCAGGTATATTTCTCAGGGTAACATAATGTTGTTGATAATACCCTGCAATCGAAGATGATCCATCAAGAGTATAGTATGATTCCTTTACTATCGAGTATACTGCTCCAAAATTGAAGTTGAATTTTACAATCCCAGTACCAGCCCGGGTTTTGATCAGAAAAGGAATTTCTTGGCACTTAATAGTATTGTCTTCTTTCAAATTCAGATCTTGAAAAACCGGATTATAGAAATCTCCGTCAATATCAGTTAATATGGCATCAGAGGTCTGACTGTAGTCATTAATGGTAAATAGGGTTCCATACTCGGAATTACTGTATCCCACTCCTAATCCAAAACTGTTTGTAAACTGAAATGTCAGATCAATTGTGTATTTAAATGTATTGACCATGGATTCCGACCATATCTCACTGGAGTAAACCTGGGAATTATAAATTCTTGTGAAGTTATACCCTCCTGTAATTCCTAAATATATCCCTTTAGAGTTGTTTGAAGCAATATACTTTGAATATTTCTCCCTTGACATAATCCCTGATATCTTGTACCGGGAAGTATTTTCAAGATCAGTCACTGACACTTTTATGAAAAAGTAAAGTTCTTCATCTAAACGATGTATTTCTCTCGCTCCATGTATTCCGGTTAAATGCTTCCTGGCCTTTACAATAATGTTGTAAATCCCATCTTTAAGGGTCGAATCAAGTATACTGATGTTTTCAAGATCGATAGTCTGGTCTACTCCTTGTGGATAAAAAAATCTGATATATTCAATATAGTCATCCGGGAGGTTAAATTTTATCTCACCATCAATGGAAAGATCATCATATATACCTCTAAATCTATACTTGTCGAAGAGAAGGCTGAATTCGTAAATGTATTGTTCATCCAACTGAACACCATCTTTTGTAAATTGCCCATATTGCTGATACTTACCCAACAATTCAGTAACATTAGTTAAAAGTAAAGTTTTCTTACTTCTGATGCTCTCCTGTGCTGTCAAACTTGTACAGCTAATTATAGAGAACATAATTAACGCAATTCCAATCCTGTGCCTAACGATTAAGGTTTGTGCTTTCAAATTAAGTTAATAAATTAGTATTTTTTCGCTTCCAAATTTTTCGCCTGCTATTTCAATATCTATGAAATATAATCCTTTAGTCAGGTTATTTAATATAATACGTTTGAAAAGCACCTCCTCGGTTTTTTCAAATCTGTCCATATATTTTATCCCACCAAATAAATCAATTGCTCTTATTACCACATCACCCGATTGTTCGCATGAAAGTTTTATGCTTATTTCACCGTTGGTTGGATTTGGATATACCAGCATTCCTGTTGTTGCGCCTAAAGAAATAGTATTTGATCTGTTGAAACATCCATTCTTGTCTGTAATTACTACACTATAAATCCCGGTAGTTTTACGAGCTTCGTAATATTGTCCGATTGCTCCGGGGATTGGCTCATTATTCAAGTACCACTGATATCCAGCCATATCGGGCGTCAAGCATATCAGAATGTTAATGGCACCCTTTTTCTTAATATTTGGTGAAGCGGGAAGCTTATTATCTTTAAAAGTTATTTGCTTCCTTTCTGTAAATGTACATCCTGTGGATAACAGTTTTTGAGTTAAAATAACTTTTCCTGTGTCACATGCAGGTAACCAGTTTACGGAAATCTCTGATGTTCCCGCACCCTTAAGTATAGTTCCTCCAATAACTTCCCACTTATACGTGATCCCGTTGACTGGAATTATACTATAATTGATGTAATCTTGTCCCCGACATACATATTGCAACCCCTTAATATTTGCAGGAATAGGTGATTGTATTGAATTAATTTCTAACCAGTTGGTCCAGGTGCTCTGGCAGGTTCCATTCTCTCCCCGTACCCTTAACTTAGCATTCCCATGAAAGGCAGGATTCCATTCAACTGTAACAGTGGGGCTGGTGCCAGTTATAGTACCGGCATCCCAAGGAAATAACTCCCAAACATAGGAAAGTGCAGTTAATGAACTGGTAGTGTATGTTGTTTTCTGCGTTCCCTGGCAGACAGTGGTAGTACCTGTCGGTTTGGTGGTTAAAATATTATCGTCACACAGTGTTATAAATTGTTTGGTAGAGGAGTAATTAGATCCACTACTATTAGTAGCTTTGACTCTGTAATAGTATATGGTGTTTTTGCTGAGAGATAAAATTTTTGCCGTAGTCTGTTGATCAGCAGATCCAGAAATTGGATTTGGCAATGTTATAGCAGTCTGACCTAAGGCTGGTGTGTTGCCATATTCAAAAACAACCTCTGAGGCATTACCTTTAGGATTAACAATTGCAGTAAGTGAAGCACTATTCGTTGTAATATTATTGGCATTGGATGATACTATCCATGGAGCATTTGTATTAAAGGATTTGACAGAACCCGATGTCATTGTGGTTCCATCAGTTGCATCTAATCTGTAGTAGTAGGTTACCGGATTAAGCCCGGTAACTGTTACACTAACATTCTGGAGACCACCTTCATTAGAGAGTTGCTGTGAAATACCTACTTTATTAGTCATAGTAGTTTCCGATAAACCGTATATAAAACTAGCAGTTAAAATAAGTCCTTTTGGGTCAATAGCACCAATAAGAGTTATTGTACTGGCTGAGGAAATCTCAACTTGTCCGGTGATAACATCCGGTCCTACTTTGAAGCTCTCTTCCTTGGAAAATGTGCTACCCCTATACCCATTATCAACTGCCTGAACGCTCCAGTAGTACGTATTAAAAGGAAGGTTCTTCAGATTAAAAGTAGTCCCAAGCTGGGCATTTCCCATTGCTGGTACTGTAAGTTTACCGTTACCAAGAACATGAGGACTTACAATATCTGAACCACCAGGGGTTGTTCCCACTCGTACATTATATGTCAAGGCGGATGATGATGTTTCAGCATCACCCTGTGAGTTCCAGGTCAGAGTTACATTTTTACCACTTTTAGTGTCAGTCAATCCTGTTGGAGCAATCGGAGCCGAGTTGCTGACATTGTTATTATTACGATAGATAATAGATCTACTATGACCTGATAGAAGGATATCCAGATCCCCGTCATTATCATAATCGCCCCATTGCGCTGATCCGTTACTGATTCCTTCCAATGATATATTGATCTGTTCCGTAAAGATATTATTCCCGTCATTCCGGTATATTTTTGATATAGAGTATGGAATACCTCCGGTGTAGCCTGTTAATAAGATATCAAGATCCCCGTCATTATCGTAATCGCCCCAATTTGCTGATCCGTCATTGACTCCTTGTAATGGTATGTTAATCTGCTCTATGAATATATTATTACCGTCATTTCGGTATATTTTTGAAATGTATCCTGAATTGCTTAAACCAGTGAGTAATATATCAAGATCTCCGTCATTGTCATAATCACCCAATTTGAGTGAACTTCCACCCACAGCCACCAATGAGTTACTTCGCTCCGTAAACTTATTATTTCCGTCGTTTATATAAATTTTGGTGATATAACTTGAAATGCTATAACCAGAAAGAAAGATATCCAGATCACCATCGTTATCAGAATCGGCCCATACTGCAGCACCATCAGAAATTCCCGGCAATGATATGCTGGTTTGCTCTGTAAAGATATTATTACTGTCGTTTCTATAAATTTTTGAAACATTACCTGATGCTATTCTACCAGAAAGTAATATATCCAGATCCCCATCATTATCATAATCACCCCATAGTGAAGAACCAGAACTGACACCAGTCAATAAGATAGTGCTCATCTCTGTAAAAATATTATTTCTGTCGTTCCTGTAAATTTTGCAAATAGGTCCTACCTTATCCAAGCCTGATATAAGGATATCCAGATCGCCATCATTATCATAATCTCCCCAGGTAGCACAACTGTTCTCCAACACCTGTAAGAGATATACTTGTTTGCTCAGTAAAAGTATCATTACCATTGTTACGGTATATTTTGGTTATAGCAGAATTATTATTAACTCCAGTGATTAAAATATCCAGATAGCCATCATTGTTATAGTCGCCCCAGATAGATGAACTCGAAGAAACACTTATCAATGAAATCTCAGTCTTTTCAGTGAACATTGGTGGAGTGATAAAGCTCACATCTGAACTATATGTAGTTCCAATGGAATTTACAGCTTTTACTCTGAAGTAGTAGTTAGTACCACTACTCAAACCTGTAAGTCTCGTTTCAACAGGGGTGCTAATTTTGCCAGTTAATGTAGATGGTGTGGCAGTAATGCTTTTCCAATTACTGTAATCACCAGGTGTTGTACCATACTCGAAGGTAATCGTAGTAATGGCATTATTGGGATTGACTGAACCACTAATGGCAGCCCCGAATACAGATATTTCCTTTGCAGAGTTTACTATAACTGTCGGGGGCGCATTAAACAGTGTAAATGAAGACTCAACAGCAAAAAGGCTGCCATTATATCCATTGTCCACAGCCTGAACACTCCAATAATAAGTATTCATAGGGAGATTCTTCATAATAAAGTTACTGCCGAGCTGGGCATTTCCCATGGCTGGTACTATAAGTTTACCGTTACTAAGAGCATGTGGACTTACAACATCTGAACCACCAGGGCTCGTACCCACCCGAACATTATAAGTTAAGGCAGATGAAGGTGTTTCGGTATCGCCATTATTCTTCCACGAAAGAGTTACATTAATACCATTTAGTATATTTGTTAACCCGGTTGGCACTTTTGGAGACGTGTTAGGTTTTGTACAGTCATTGCGATAGATTATAGACCTATTGCCATTACCTGTTAACAAGATATCCAGATCCCCATCATTATCGAAATCGCCCCATTGCGCTGATCCGTCACCGACTCCTTCCAATGATATGTTGCTCTGATCTATGAAGATACTATTCCCGTCATTCCGGTATATTTTTGATGCAGAGTATGGAATACCACCTGTTCGTCCTGTCAATAAAATATCCATATCTCCGTCATTATCGTAATCACCCCATTGTGCTGACCCTGAACTGAGTGCTTGTAGTGGTATGTTGCTCTGTTCAGTGAAGATATTATTACCATCATTGCGGTATATTTTTGATACAGTGGATGGAATACCTCCACTGTAGCCTGATAAGAATATATCCAGATCTCCATCATTATCATAATCTCCCCAGTCAACAGCTCCGTCAGCGACACCCAACAATGAAATGCTGATTTGTTCACTAAAATCATTGTTTCCTTCATTCCGGTATATTTTCGAAATGTTTCCTGAATTGCTATTACCAGTAAGCAAAACATCCAGGTCTCCATCATTATCATAATCACCCAATTTTAGTGAACTGCCAAATAAAGCTTTCAATGAGTTACTGAGATCTGTGAAATTATTATTTCCGTTGTTCCTGAAAATTTTGGTGATGTAACCTGTACTACTATAACCCGAAAGAAAAATGTCCAGATCACCATCGTTATCGGAATCGCCCCAAGCTGCAGTACCGTCAGAAATTCCCGGCAGTAATATGCTGGTTTGCTCTGTGAAGATATTATTCTTGTCATTCCTGTAAATTTTGCAGATAGGTCCTGTCTTATCTTTGCCTGATATTAGAATATCCAGATCCCCGTCATTATCGTAATCTCCCCAGGTGACACAACTTTCTCCAACACCTGTAAAAGAGATACTTGTCTGTTCAGTAAAAGTATTATCCCCATTGTTTCTGTAAATTGTGCAAATGGGAGTTTTATAATCAATAGTACCAGTAATTAAAATATCCAAATCTCCATCATTATCATAGTCACCCCATACAGAAGAACTCTGATATACACCTTTCAAAGAAATTTCGGTCATTTCAGTGAAAGTTACGTCGTCGAGAACAATATTTTTGGAATTAACAGACAGACCATCAGTTGAATTCAATCCATATGAGATATCTGTTCCGGTAAGGTTTTTAGTTGAATATAGAACTGGTTGGTTAGTCAGAAAAAAACCTATAGCGTTTAAAATCAATGAAGAATGAAGAATGTATACTGTAAGAAGGCCTGTTCTTAAAGTTCTTATAAAGTAGAAGCATGTTTTCATATCCAAAATTTAGCTATCGATCTCAAAGTATGTTTCATTTCAGAAAATAATTCAATTCTTTGTATACCAGAATTGAATAATAATAAAACAATTAAGATTATGCATAAATACTTATGATTAAGAATAGTAATTCATGTACCTAAATTAAACAGAATATTTTTAATAAACAAAATATTATAGACAGAACATTTTCGAAATCCTAACTTTCAATGCACAAGCTTCGCTACGTCTTTTGTCTTTTGTCTTTTGTCTTTATAGATGTTTATTAGTCAAAATTGATAAATCAAACTAATATTATTTTCCATCTGTCTTCATTATGCCAACAGTTGACATATCGATTTGTTTGAATCCCATTTTAAATGCCGGAGATTCTGGCTTCTGACTGATATTAAAAGTCCTTCTTCTCCAGAATAAACTGGTTTAATATCTTTTCAATGATGATTTTTTTTGTTAAATAGCTTAACAGCTTGACATACATTAAAATATTTTTTATTTTTACACTTCAGGAATTAGGCTAATCCTACTTTAAACAGATGAAACTTTACATCAAAAATATGGTTTGCATAAGGTGTAAGATGGTAGTTAAATCTGAGTTGGATAAATTGGGGTTGCATTATGCTAACCTGGAATTAGGAGAAGTTGAAATTAAAGAGGATCTTTCTGCTGAACAGCTTTCCAATCTGAGCGATGCCCTTGAAAAGACAGGGCTTGATCTTATGGATGATAAGAAAAGTATCCTGGTTGAGAAAATTAAAGCTATTGTGATTGAAGTGGTACATTATAAAGATGACCTGATCAAAATAAACCTATCTGATCATATAAGCAAAAAACTCAATCATAATTATTCATATCTTTCTAATCTGTTCACAGAAGTAAAAGGAATCACTATTGAGAAGTTCTACCTGGCACATAAAATTGAAAAAGTCAAGGAACTGCTTGTTTATGATGAGCTTAATCTTACTGAAATAGCTTATAAAATGAATTACAGTAGTGTAGCCCATCTGTCAAACCAGTTCAAAAAAATGACAGGGCTTACCCCAACTCATTTTAAAAATCTTAGATTAATGAGGCGCAAAACTATTAACAATATGTGAATTATGTAACATATTGCCAAAGTTGTGTAATGCTTCTCCATGTTAAGGTTTGCATCTTTGCAATACTAATTTTATACTTATATACTCTTCCTGTGAAAGATTATTTCAGAGAAAAAGCCTTTTATCCTTATTTCTGATTTTATAACCTAATAAAATAAATCTAAGATGGCACACAAGGATGTTGAAAAAGCAAGGGCACATATTATGGTCGAAATAATTGAATATGTTGATGATTCTGTTGTTACCAAAACAATTTTGAATAAAACGACCGGAAGCATCAGTGTATCATCGTTTGATACAGGTGAAGGGTTGGCAGAAAAGATTATACCATTCGATACTTTTGTTCAGATAATTGATGGCAAAGCTGAAATTGTAATCAATGGAATTTCCAGTTTTTTAAATACCGGACAATCAATAATAATACCCGCTCATGCGTCAAATATTGTAAAAGCAAATGAGCGGTTCAAAATGATCTCAACAATAATTAAAAGCGGATATGAATAATCAATAAAATCTTCTGCCTGCGAAAGATCTCATTTGATCTTTAACAATCAAATTTGTGCGAATTAGTTATAGAATTAATTTATTTCAGTCTCACTTAAAGACTATCCCTTTTGAAGCTATATATCAAATACATGGTGAGCAATCGTTGCAAGATGGTGGTTAAAGAAGAGTTGAAAAAACTCGGACTTCACTTCATTCTTGTTGACCTGGGGGTTGTTGATATTATGGAAAATATATCTGAGGAGCAGCGGGAACACATCAGAGTTGCGTTGCACAGATCGGGGCTGGAACTCATGGATGACAGGAAAGCAATGCTTATCGAGAAGATAAAGAATGTAATTATTGAAATGATACACTATTCGGATGATCTGATAAAGGTAAATTTTTCTGACTTTATAAGCGAAAAATTAAAATATGATTATACCTATCTGGCTAATTTATTCTCTGAAGTACAGGGAACCACTATTGAGAGATTTATTATAAATCATAAAATAGAGAGAGTTAAAGAGCTGATAATATATGATGAGCTGAACCTCACGGAAATTGCCTGGAAGATGCACTACAGCAGTGTTGCCCATTTAAGCAATCAGTTTAAGAAAATTACCGGCCTTACACCTTCTCATTTCAAAAATTTAAAAGACAGGAGACGCAGTCCTATTGAAGAAATTGGAAACATTAATTAATATTTTTAATTGTGGTTGGCATTAAATAAGCAAAATGAAAAGAACAGAAACGCATGAATCTTATTATGCAAGCAGTTTAATAGAAGCCAGTCTTGATCCACTGATTGCTATCAGCCTGAAAGGTAAGATCACCGATCTTAATCAGGCAAAGGTGGACGTTACCGGTGTTGAACGAGAGAAGCTTATCGGGTCAAATTTCATCGATTATTTCACCGAACCTCTTAAGGCACGTGATCTTTACAGGGAGGTATTTGCAAAAGGGTCGGTTGCTAATTCTCCACTAACTTTTCGACATAAATCCGGTAAGCTTACAAATGTATTGTTTAACGGCTCGGTTTATAAAAATAATATTGGAAAAGTTTTAGGTGCCGTTGTTATGGCCAGAGACATTTCCGGGGAAAAGTGGGCAACTGAGTTACGGGTTGCCAACAAAGAACTTGCATTTCAAAACTCTGAGAAAGAAAAGCGTGAAGACGAGTTAATTATTGCCAACAAAGAACTTGCTTTTCAAAACTCTGAGAAAGAAAAACGAGCTTATGAGTTAATCATTGCCAACAAAGAACTTGCTTTTCAAAACTCTGAGAAAGAAAAACGAGCTTATGAGTTAATCATTGCCAACAAAGAACTTGCTTTTCAAAACTCTGAGAAAGAAAAACGAGCTTATGAGTTAATCATTGCCAACAAAGAACTTGCTTTTCAAAACTCTGAGAAAGAAAAAAGAGCCGAAGAGTTAAGGCTTGTTTCATATGCCCGCAGTCTTATTGAGGCAAGTCTTGATCCATTGTTTACGATAAATCTCAAAGGAAAAATAACTGATATGAATAATGCGTCGGTTAATATAACAGGCGTTTCACGCGAAAATTTAGTTGGCACAGATTTTTTCAATTATTTCACTGAACCAAAAAAAGCCCGTAAAGTATATAAGGAAGTTTTTAAAAACGGTTTTGTGACTGATTATCCGCTTACTATACTGGATGGTAAGCTCACAGATGTTTTATTTAACGGGTCAGTATATAAAGATGAGAGCGGAACTGTCCGTGGAGTAGTAGTTGTGGCACGGGATATAACATACCAGAAAAAAATTGCTTCAGAATTAAGAGAGGCAATCGTTTTTGCAGAGATGGCTGTTGAAACAGCTGAAGAAGCCAAAACCAAAGCCGAAAGTGCAACCCTTATTGCAGAAAATGCTGTTAAGGCGAAACAGCAGTTCCTTTCGAATATGAGTCATGAAATCCGCACTCCGATGAATGCGATTATCGGTTTTACAAAAGTGTTGCTTACTACAGATATGTCAGTAAAACAAAAAGAATATTTAACAGCAATAAAATTAAGTGGCGATTCATTAATAGTACTCATTAACGACATACTCGATCTGGCAAAAGTCGATTCAGGCAAGATGATGTTTGAGAAAATCCCTTTCAGGATAGCCTTATCAGTATCAGCAATGCTTCATTTGTTTGAGGCAAAACTCCTGGAAAAGAATGTGGAATTGTTAGGTAATTTTGATAGTAATATTCCCAAAGTTCTTGTTGGAGACCCTGTACGACTGCACCAGATTATTATGAATCTGCTAAGCAATGCAGTTAAATTTACCAGCAAAGGGAATATTACATTAAGTGTCAGTCTGCTGGAAGAAGATAAAGATAGTGCAACTATAGAGTTTGCAGTTATCGATACAGGGATTGGAATTGCAGAAAATAAGCTGGAAAGAATATTTGAAAACTTCCAGCAGGCATCAAGCGGCACTGCAAGATTATATGGCGGTACAGGATTAGGACTTGCAATCGTCAAACAGCTTGTTGAAGCGCAGGGTGGAAGAGTCAGGGTAAAAAGTGAAGTAGACAAGGGCTCTGAATTTAGTTTCGTTTTAAATTTTCTGAAAACAAATGCTGAAACTGAATTTGTAAACGACACTATCGAATTAGACAAAAGAATAAAAAACTTTAAAGTTTTGGTTGTTGAAGATATTGCCCTTAATCAGTTACTTATGAAAACTCTGTTGGATGAATTCGGCTTTGAATGCGATATTGCCACCAATGGAAAAATAGCTATCGAAAAAATGAAAACTAATTCTTACGACATTATTCTGATGGATTTGCAAATGCCTGAAATGAATGGATTTGAAGCTACAGACTATATTCGTAACCAGTTAAATTCAAAAATCCCCATCATAGCATTAACTGCAGATGTAACTACTGTCGACCTGGCAAAATGCAAAGCTGTTGGAATGAATGATTACATCTCAAAACCAGTTGATGAAAGAGTTTTGTACGTTAAAATAGTCGGACTTGTTAAAAAACCTGTAGTTTCTGATGTGATCGAAAATAATGATAAAATGATCGTTGAAAGTAAAAATCTAAAATGCACTGATCTGAAATATTTAAATGCCCGTACAAAATCCAATCCGGTATTGATAATGGAAATGATTTCACTTTATCTGGAACAAATTCCGCTTTTAGTTAATACAATGAAAAGTAGTTTTTTGGATAATGACTGGATTTCATTGCAATCAGCTGCACATAAAATAATTCCCTCATTTGCTATCATGGGAATTAGTCAGGATTTTGAGAATATGGCAAGAAAGGTTCAGGAATATGCCGGCATACAGCAACAGTCAGATGGAATGTACGATATTGTATTAAAGATTGAAAACGTTTGTGTGCAGGCTTGTAAAGAATTAAAAAGCGAATTGAACAGGATCAAAAAAATGAAAAAATGATCAATGAAAATAGAATAAAGCTTTTTCTGGTTGATGATGATATACTGTTTTTAAAGTCTTTAGAGATTGACTTTATACAAAACACTGAATCTGAAATTCAGACTTTTGTATCAGGCGAGCTTTGTATGGAGAATATTTCACAAAATCCTGATGTGATAATTTTAGATTATCATCTGAATAGCATTGATAAAAATGCTATTAATGGATTGGAAACACTTAAAAGAATTAAAGCGTTCGATCCTGAGATCCCTGTCATTATGCTATCCTCGCAGGATAAAATTGAGGTGGCAGTTAATTGTATGAAGCACCAGGCATTTGATTATATTGTAAAAAGTGAAACTGCTTTCCTGCGATTACAGAAAGCAATAACCTCTGTTTTTCATTACCAGAAACTAGAAAAGGCATTGAGCTGGTATATGGAGAAGATGTAATTGCAAGAGGTGTGAATGTTGTAACTCTTTTGGTTAATTATGTAACACATTTTAGAATTACCGGAACCAACTTTGTATCAGGTAAAGATGTTTAGCGTTATGCCTTACGACTTTATAAATGAAATACTAAAACAAAAGCAAAATGAAACCAAAAAGATCAACCAGCCTGCCAGGAAATTTCTTCACAGGTATTTTTATAGTAATTATTCTATTTTCGTTTAATTCATGTGCCAAGAATATCAGCTTTTTAACTTCATCAGTTGTTCCGGCAGCACGCGGTGAAGTCGAATATAAAAAAGATAAGAATGATAATTGGATTATTAAAGTTTCTCTGTCAGATCTGGCTGAATCCTCAAGACTACAACCCTCAAAACTGACCTATATAGTCTGGATGATTGCAAACGAAGAAATTGCTAAAAATGTCGGACAGTTAAACAGTTCAAAAAGCTTTATGTCGAAGCAACTTAAGGCAACTTTAACAACAATATCTCCGACAAAACCAACCAAGGTTTTTATCACAGCCGAGGATGATGCCAGTACTCAATATCCCGGTCCTCTTATTGTATTATCAACTGACAGGTTTTAGACTGTATCATAAATACCGGATCTAAAATAAAGACCTTCTTCCTGGAAAACAGATAACCAGCATTACAGCCAGAAAAGCTGTATTCTCCTGAATGTGTGAATTATACAAGTTATTTAATGAATTCTGTAATGGTTCTCAAGTCAGAGATCCGGATCTTTGTGGAGTAATTAAATAGTTTAATTACTTAACTTATTATTCACATTAAAAAGAAAAAAATGAAAAAACTATTGGGGCCTTTTTCAACAGCCCTTGGGAACAGTGGTATCACAGAGTTTCCCTGAGATTCAAATATGTGAATGATGTAACTTATTCTCTTAATAATGTAACAGTTTTAAACTAAAAGAGAAGCAATTTTGTATAGATAATTAAATCAGTATTTTATGATCTATAAAACAGGATCTGAAGGTAATAATAACTATACAAAATGGGACACAGAACGAAAAATTATGATACAAAAATATGAAGATCTATTGAAAACATGTGTGACGAAAAATGGGCCGCTGGGCAAGTATCAAACAATATTCAACTTTCTGAAAAAAGAATCTTTGGACAAGAAGATCAAATTAGCTTATAAACCAAAATAAATACCAATTAAAATGAAAAAGATCGTTTTTTGTGTAATGGCAGCAATCCTTTCCATGACATTTCTTCCTCTTCAGACAAATGCTTCAACATCAGAGCCGGCTACCTCTCTGGTTGATCCTGTATCCTCTGAATCTGCAGAAGTTAAATTACTGGAATTACGATTAGCTGAAATTAAGGCGATGGACAGGTCCGAACTGAAGTCTTCCGAAAAGAAAGATCTGAAAAAGGAGGTAAAGTCAATTAATCACAAACTTAAAGAAATGGGAGAGGGTGTTTATCTTTCAGTAGGTGCACTTATTTTAATTGCAATTTTACTTATAGTTTTATTATAAACAATTAAAAATCAAAAATCATGGGAAATCTACTTTATGTTGTCGCAGTAATCCTGATAATTGCATGGGCAGTAGGATTTATCGGGTACAGTGCCGGAGGTATTATACATGTTCTCCTGGTTATTGCAATTGTTGCAATACTTCTCAGGGTAATTCAGGGACGGAAAGTCTTATGAGTATACAGTTATTTATGAAAATTTAAAAATTAAGATTATGAGCTCAGGAAAAGTATTATTAGGCGTTCTGGCCGGAGTTGCTGCCGGTGCATTGTTAGGTGTTTTATTTGCACCCGATAAAGGGTGGAACACCAGGAAAAAAATATCTAAAAAGGCTGATGATTATATGGATGGATTACGGGATAAATTTGATGAATTTCTGGATACCATATCCGAAAAAATTGATGATGTGAAAGAAGATGTTTCAGATTTCACTGAAAAAAATATCACCAAAGAACCCAGGGAGAAAAAAGAGGCAAAACCAGCAACCGGATAAGGTGATTCCGTTTTAGTTAGAATATTACAAACAGGAAAAGAAAAAGATCATGGAAATAGAATTACTTAGAACAAGCCTTCTCCGGAATAAGGATGTCATATCAGATAGATGCAAATTACTGGCTTTTAATCTGCCATCCTTAATTTCAACAATGAGGCAGGATTATAAGTGGGCCAATGGAGAATTAAATTCTTTGATACTCTTAAAAAGTCCCCGGAAGCAGATCATTCTTACTGCTATCCATGATGGAACTGAAATAGAATCCTTTCAATCAGATGACTCAATTTCCTTCCAGGTTATTGAGGGTAAACTCAGGTTTCATTCACGGAAGGACTCTGTTACCCTTGTTAAAGATCAGGTGATGACACTTAATGAGCATATAAAGTACCGTCTCACAACCCGGGAAGAAACTATCTTCCTTCTGACAATTACAAAAGACATCACAAAAACGGCAAAAAACTAATTGAGTTTTTGAATATTCAAATAATTATCAAGACCAAAAAGATGGAAGATAATACTAATTTGCTTGATTCTTTGCTGGAAAGTGCTGGCGAATATGGTAAAACCAGCCTTGAGTTAGTGAAACTTAAGACAATCTACAAAACTACAGATGTTGTATCTACTTTCATTCCTCATACTATAGTCTTTGTCTTGATTGCGTCATTCATGCTGTTTCTTAACCTTGGATTGGCTTTCTGGTTAGGAGAAATTCTCGGAAAAATCTTTTATGGATTCTTTGTAGTATCAGGTTTTTATATTATTACAGGGATCATTATTCATTTCTTAATGCATAAATGGTTCAAAAGGCTTACAGGTGATTATTTTATTAAGCACGTTCTTAAATAGTATAATATGCAAAACATATCCTCATATTCAAGCCTTAAAAATGCAATTCTATTGTTAGAAGTTGAGCAAGGTGTTAAAGCGCAGCTATTTAAAAATCAATTGCGAATTACTTATGAAAGTTTAAAACCAGTCAACCTGATCAGGAAATCACTTCATGATATTTCTTCATCCCCCGATCTGGTTGATAATATTCTTGGTGTTGCTACCGGAATAGCCTCAGGATTTCTTACAAGAAAGATTTTTATCGGAGCTTCAGGAAATATTATAAGGAAGATCCTGGGAACTGTTCTTCAGTTTGGTGTTACAAATGTTGTTGCAAAAAATCCTGACACTTTAAAATCGGTTGGTCAGGCTATCCTGAATTTATTCCTCAGGAGAAAGGATACAAAACCAGAAGAAAGTGGCACTTGAAGAAGTTAAGCTACCATTTTATTTAAAGGCAACAATCATTATATTGGGTTTTATTGCTTTGGTTATAGTATTGTATATTTGCCAGAGTATTATTGTTCCACTCGTATTTGCAACTATAATTGCCATTGTTCTTCACCCGCTGGTATTATTTTTTGTTCATTTAAGGATAAACAGGGTGGTGGCAATTGCAATTACCATGTTCCTTACTTTTTTAGTAATTGCTTTCTTTGGCTTTCTGATAATTTCCCAGGTAAGCCGGTTTCTTGACTCCTGGCCAACACTTATTGAGAGATTTTCGATATTACTTAACCAGACTATTACCGATGCTTCAGAATATTTTGAAAAAGACCCTCAAAAAATTCATGATTGGATATCAAAAACCCTTGAGGAGATCGTCAATATCAGCACAGGAGCAATTGGACAAACTCTTGTCATACTTGGCAGCGGATTAGTCATATTGTTTTTGCTTCCGGTCTATATTTTTTTAATATTATTTTACGAGCCCTTGCTGATTGAGTTTATTCACAGACTCTTCAGTGAAGACAATCAGAACCGGGTAACTGAAATAGTAGTCCAGATTAAGAGTGTTATACAACGCTATCTCGTCGGACTTATAATTGAAGCCGGGATAATGACAATCCTTAATACTGCCGTCCTTCTGATACTTGGAATAGAATACGCTCTCATTATAGGATTTTTTGGTGCTTTGATCAATATCATTCCATACATTGGAGGACTTGTTGCAGTGGCTTTGCCTGTAATAGTTGCACTTGCTACCAAATCATCTCCTATGTATGCCCTCTACGTTATGGCAGCTTATTATTTCATACAATTAGTTGATAATAACTATATAGTTCCCAAAATAGTAGCTTCTAAAGTTAAAATTAATGCACTTTTTTCCATTATTGTAGTATTTGCAGGCAATGCTTTATGGGGCATCCCGGGTATGTTTCTATCCATACCGGTTCTTGCCATTATAAAGCTCATTTGTGACCATGTTGAAACTTTGAAGCCTTGGGGGTTTCTATTAGGTGATACAATGCCACCATTAATTATAATTGATACTATTTTAAAAAAAATAAAGGGAAAATCTATACCCCGGGTTTGAATCCATAACATCATTTGTTAAAGCATTTTTTCGTTTTTCATGCGGTCCTGTATATATTTTTTTCTGGGTGCCTCATTGTTTAAGTCATTCATATCCTGGTACGCCTTAATTAAGGATTCAGGAATATCTCCATGATACTCAATTTTATAGTGTGAAAATCCGTTGTAAGGAATCACATATTCGCTTTTAGAAATTGTGATTCGTTTATCCAACTCTCTTTTCTTAAAATATGACTTAACAACGGTTTCCCTTTCTTTTATTAACTGATTGAATTTCGTATTAATAAAAGATGAATCAATAATTGTGGCGCATTTTTCCTGAATTGTAAATAGCAGAGAATCTTTTATTTGCCTGTTTAAATAGGTAACAAACAATGAATCCTTAACTGACATATTATTAACAACAACTGAATCTTCCGCATTGAAGGACCTGGAATTTTTATTATTGATCACAAGGAAATACTTTTTCTTAGCTTCATAAAACAATATATATTCTTTTTCTTTTATAGCATAATGATATGGATTAAAAGTAATAGAAGCATCCTTATTCTTAATCAGAAAATCAGCCATTTTTTCAAGAAACTTTTCCTGAGCAGGCAATAAGGTATTCTGACGCATCATCCATTTTAATGCAAGAGTTTTTTCTATTTCAGTTTCAACATTTTTTACTTCCATTACATAAGGTGTTGCCGGGGGTTTTATGAAAATATTTTCCAGCATATCGAAGATTACATCACTCAGGTGGAAGTCCGGATCCTTTAAATTGCCTGTTATCGGGATCTCATAATCAATAACGTTTCCCCGCTCGCGAATAAAAGCCATTATCAACGGTGCAGGTAACCATTTTGTGTCTTTATTTCTTATTCGTTTGGTTAAACGGGGATCAAGAATAACTAAATGATTAGTGCTTTTAATTAATCCGTTTCTAACATTCCATACTCCAATAAAATCAAGGGTCCCCTTGTCTAAAGTAAAAGATGTGGCCGAAATAATGTATGGATTAAACATTGAGACCGGCAACTTTTCAAACTTATACTGTAAATCAAAATCTGAGCTGTCTTTGGGGTTAATACTCAGGTCTACAGATAAGTTGCCATACGGTTTAAAAACTGATTTTAGAGAAACATTTACCCGGTCATGATCCCTGTCAATCGAATCAGAAATAATAGTTAATGGATTTAATTCCAGAGCGAATTTTTCACTTGTAGAAAAGTCATTGAATTCAAAATTTGCATTGTAAATTCTCAGATGATCAATTTTATAATCGCTTTTTAAAAAATTCTTTGACATAGCTTTTATATAATTGGCTATTTCAATTACAAGATTAAATCTTGCAGGATCAGATTTAATTGTAGTTATGTTGGTTATGTTTTTTCCGAAGATGGTTTGCACATTATCAAGATTATCATACCGATCAAATTTTATATAGGGATGATTAATTGAGATCGAATCGTACATATATATTTTATTCCCGGAGCTGATCTTCCTTATTGCCAAAACCAGTTTGTCAAAAGAGACATAATCATCTTCCGGGTTTTTTCCAAAATGAAGATCATTAATTGCAAGGAAACCGGAGGTGGTAACAGCTTCTACATCATGTAAATTGCCTTCTGATTTTATATTGGCATCAATATTGGCAGAGAAGCTTCCGTAATTCGTTAATTCATTTAGATATTGTTCGATAATACTTAAATTGTATTTGTCGGCGACTATGGCCACCCGGTAATCCTTATTTACTAAATTGACTGTGAAATCACCTTTTATTGAACCGCTTCCTGTTCCTGGCAAAAAAGAAAAATGTGTAGCAATTGTATCTGAATCCCAACGCTTACCTTTACTCTCAATATTAACTTTTCTGATATAATAGTTTATTGGAATCAGTTTTTCGTGATAGTAAAATTCACCTTCATTAATAGTTATATTAAGAATATTAAAATGAACCTTTCCTTTGCCCGTCCCGGAATTATCCCTTGAAGAAAATTTTTCAGCAAGGTCATTAATATTTAGATTCTTCTTGTTTTGAATAATTACACCGAGAGGATGGTTAATAGTTAAACTGCTTATTTCAAATGTTCTGAAGAATAGTTTGCGAATGGAGATTTTTAAGCCTAAACCATCGGCTGAAAAGAAAATGCTATCACTATTTAGTTCATAAATTTTAAGATTGCTGAAAAGAATGTTACCCGTTAATGGATTCACATGTGCCCAATCTATGGTTATTTTCCGTCCGGTTAATTTCTCATCGTACTTTCTGACTATATATTTGGCAATAGTTGAATTGAATATAGTCAATAACAATACAATTACTATAATTGAACTTACTATTAGAATAAGAACTTTTGTATGTTTTTGGAGGTTATTTGTTTTCATTAAATTATCTTTTATACAATTATATTTACCGGCCTCTCCCCCTCTCCCGATAGCTATCGGGACCCCCTCTCCCGAGTGAGAGGGGGAAGATCATTCAGGAAAAAGTGGCCAGGTGAAGGCGGATAATTATATTTTTACCTCTGCATAATGCTCCTTGCTATCGTTTACAAGATGTATAAACTTATCCTTTGATTCAACCGCATCAACTGCTATAGATAGTTTTTTATCACCATCAAATAGTTGAATAACAGTAATATGGTATAATGTTTCCCTGAATCTGTAATGAATTTTATAAAAAACCCAATCTGAAGGAATACATGGTTCAATATATAATCTGTCTTTTTCAAGTCTTAAGCCGAGTAACGATTCCGCGATAAGACGATACATCCAGCCTGATGATCCGGTATACCATGTCCATCCACCCCGGCCGATATGAGGTTCCATGGCATATACATCGGCTGCAATGATATAGGGTTCAACCTTGTACCTTAAAACATCTTCATACGACAGAGCATGATTTATCGGGTTGATCAGCCTTGCAATTTCCCATGCTTTTTTACTATCTCCTAATTTTGAGAATGCCATTGCTGTCCAGATAGCTGCATGTGTATACTGACCTCCATTTTCCCGTACACCAGGAACATATCCCTTAATATAACCTGGATTCAAATCTGATTTGTCAAAAGGAGGATCCAGTAATTGAACTAATAAATTCTCACGATGGACAAGTCTTTTATCTACCGATTCCATGGCTGTCTGTGAACGGACAATGCTGCCCGCCCCTGAAATTACTGACCAGCTCTGTGATATAGAATCAATCTGGCACTCTTCATTATTAGAGGATCCGAGAGGTAATCCATTGTCGAAATAGGCGCGCAGGTACCATTCACCATCCCATCCGTTTCTTTCAATATTCTTTTGAATTTTTTTTGCATTATTCATGCATAATTCAGCAAATTCGGAATCACCTCGCGCCAGTGCAACAGGAATAAACTGATTCAAAACCTCAAAGAGAAAGAATCCAAGCCAGATGCTCTCTCCTTTACCATTATTTCCGACCATATTCATCCCATCATTCCAGTCACAGGTACCAATTAGCGGAAGACCGTGTTTCCCGAATCTTAGCCCGTTAAGGATAGAGAGTTTGCAATGTTCGTATAAGGTACTTTTTTTGTCTGAACGGTTTGGCAGATCATAATAGGAATCATCTTCCGGGTTAACAGGCCGGCCTTCAAGGAAATGAATTGATTCATCCAGTATTTTATTATCACCTGTACCTGTTAAATAACGACAAGTAGCTAAAGGTAACCAGAGGTAATCGTCAGAGCAATGTGTACGAACGCCTCTTCCGAAAGGTGGATGCCACCAGTGCTGGACATCTCCTTCCTCATATTGCCGGCTAGCAGAAAGAAGAAGATGCTCACGCATCAGATTTGGAGTTGCATGAATTAATGACATAACATCCTGAAGCTGATCACGAAATCCGTAGGCTCCGCTTGATTGATAATATCCGGTGCGTGCCCAGACCCGGCATGCCAGAGTCTGATATAAGAGCCAGCCATTAACAAGCACATTCAGAGAAAGGTCAGGCGTTTCAATCTGCACAGCGCTCAGGGTGTGGTTCCAGTATTTCCAGACTTCTTCTAATGCAATATATGCAGCACCTGATCCACGAAAACGGTGTATAAGGTCTTTTGCATCCTCCATATTTCGTCCTGTACCAAGTCTGAATACTATTTCGTGTCCTTGTCCTGCAGCAATTTCAAAATAAACCTGAATAGCACCACAGGGATCAAGAGCGACTCCCTTTTTCCCTGAAAGCCTGGAACGTTTCATGGCAGCAGGATTTTTTAAAGTACCATTTCGTCCTAAAAATTCTTTACGGTCACATGTTATACTGGTTGTCGGGTCATCAGTCTGCAGAAAAGCAACCTTATCAGCAAATTCAGGACTGAATGGATTTGTTGCATAGATCACGCTTCCTGATAAATCAACACTTGTATTCACATACATTGCAGATTTATGCCTTAAATCACCTAATACCCATTCCACATAGCTTATCGCTGATAATTTACATGATCGTCCCGATTCGTTCCTCACTTTTAATACCGAAAATTTTACCGGGGCATCTATTGCAACATAGACCCAAAGTTCGGTAACTATTCCACCTTCATTGTGTTCGAATACACTATAGCCGAATCCGTGTCTGCTAAGGTATAATTTTGAATCGCTGTCAGTCAGGGATGTAGGTGACCAAAAATGACCTGTCTCTTCATCTCTGATATAAATAGCTTCACCGCTTAGATCGGTTACAGGGTCATTATACCATGGTGTGAGACGATATTCATGAGCATTTTCAGCCCAGGTGTATGCCATCCCATTTTCTGAAATTACTGTACCGAATCCCTTGTTTGCCAGCACATTTGCCCATGGTGCCGGTGTAACTTTGTCTTTTGAAGTTGTAATTACATATTCTCTTCCGTCTGCTGTAAATCCTCCGATCCCGTTATAGAAGATCAGGTCCTGTCTGGGTAAAACCTCATCTGATTGAGGATTGGATTTGTATGTACGGGTAGGTTTGAATTGTGAAGTTTTCAATTCACCAAAACCACGGCGGTTTATCTGATCTGTTAAAGATCCTCGGGTATCGATGATGATTGCACGGGCAACTGTTTGGAAAAGAATCCGGTCTTCATTAGATATCTGGTCAGCTGAACGGACAAAAATTCCGCCCGGACGATCAATAATATTTGCTTCAATTCCTGCGGCAATCAATCCAATAATCTGATCATGAAGTAATTGCCGGTAACCTGCACGGTCTTCATTCCATATTACAAGGTCTACAGCTAAACCTTTTAATCTCCAGTATGCGTGTGCCTGAACGAGTTGACGTACAAGGTTAATATTAGCCGGATCTTCAATCTGTAATAGAACAATCGGTAAATCTCCTGAAATAGAATAGCCCCATAAACCAGACTGTCCACGACGATTCTTTATAATGATTCCAGGTTCTGCCCTAAGCGATGAATTGGCAAAAATTATATTGCTGGCAAGACGTCCATATAGCTGGGCATCTGATTCGGTTGCATTGATCTGTTGCAATAGTACTTGGCTGTGTGTCCATGCCAGTTCAAAAACACGGTTTGCCATCTGCTTATCCTGGTACTTTTCTATAAGATTTAATGCTCCTTCACGGGACTCACTAATCCCTGTAACAATATCAATTGTAGCTGACCCTTCGCGTTCCAGCACTATTTGGTATTGAATGGCTACAATCGGATCGAGTACTGATCCCTGGCTTCCGGAGAGGGCTTTGGAATTTGTCATCGCCTGGGGCGATACAAGAGTGTTTCCACGCCCAATAAACCGGAGTCGGTCTGTTTCATAGGTAATATTCCTTATTTCAGCACCATGAGCCGCCATCAGGTGAAACATCCATATTGATTTTTCACCAACAGACCTTGGTCGCCGGGTGCACAGAATTGCCTGGCGCTGGTAGATAATTTCTGTCTGTACAAAAAGATTACTGAACGCAGGATGTGATAAATCAGCTCCGACCGGAGCAATAACAACCTCCGCGTAACTGGTAATATCAATTATCCTGTTTGATCTGGTGCGGTTTGTCAGCTGTACCCTTCGCAATTCAATATCATCTTCCGGTGAGACTACAATTTCCAAATGTGTATCAATGTCGAAATCCCGACGACGGAATTCTGCACGTCCTTTTGAAAATATCGCCTCATATTTTTCCGGCTGCTTAAGGGTAGGCTGGTATGTAGCTGACCAGAAAGTTCCATTTTCTGCGTCTCTTATATAGCAAAAAGTTCCCCAATTGTCAAGGGTGCTGTCTTCCCGCCAACGGGTCACAGCAAGATCCTTCCAGTTACTGTATCCACCACCGGCATTAGTAATTATCACCCTGTACCTGTCTCCGTTTGATAATAAATTGACTTCCGGAAATGGAGTATCGGGTGTATTAAATACCCGCATAGGCATCTCCTGGTTATTATTTGCAGACCGAACATTTGTAATACCGGAAGTATGCGAAAAGTATGTTGTAGCCCTTGGGATCCTTTCCTGAAGCAACAATAAAGTTGCCTGGAATAATGGAACTGACTCAAACCTCTTTTGCATCGGACGATCTAATAATACATGAGCCAAAGAGAGTAAACTCATTCCCTCATGATGAGCCATGAAAGATCTTACAACTGCTTTTGACTGACCTCTCTGTAAACGTACTGTCGTATAATCAATCGCTTCATAGAAACCATATTTACCCATAAAGCCTTCATTAGCAAGACGTTCAAGGTTAAT
Organism: uncultured Bacteroidales bacterium; assembly: GCA_963732435.1. Classification (GTDB taxonomy): domain Bacteria; phylum Bacteroidota; class Bacteroidia; order Bacteroidales; family VadinHA17; genus LD21. Next base: position 114,233 of record CAVSZL010000005.1, read on the forward strand.
ACATGCCTCCTCAGGCATAACCATCAGGGCAAGAGCAGTTGCATATGGGGCTATTACCAAATCTTCAGACAGGCCTCTTTTAAATCCAAGTCCCGGGACCCCAAATGCACGATACTGATAGTTCTGATTAACATCAACACTATTGTATCCCGATTCCGAAATACCCCATGGTACTCCCCTGAGTTTTCCATATTCAATTTGTTTGATGACAGCTGCTTTACAGGTCTGGTGAAGTAAGCTGTTTTCATATGATGGCATAACAATAAGAGGCATGAGATATTCGAACATTGAACCGCTCCATGAAAGAAGAATTAATTCTCCATTGAGATCAGTAAGAAGTCGCCCAAACGCAAACCAGCTTTCCTGTGGAACCTTGTCCTGTGAAATGGCAACAAAACTCGATAATCTTGCTTCTGAAGCCAGCAAATCATAGTAGCTTGAATCGCGTCTATGGTCTTCAACATTGTAACCAACAGTATGCAAATGACGGGAAGTATCATAAAGAAAGCCGTATTCAAGGTTCGCAAATTCTCCTGATCGCCTGCCAAGTTCATCTATAAGTTTAATCCTTTCTGATGCACTATAAATGGCATTTCTTAACAGTTTTTTAAATTCATAAATTTCTTCACTCTTCGCTGAATTTGTGTCTGCTGAAAGTAGATAGCTGTCGGAGGCATATTTGACCACATAAGTATCAACTATTTCGCGTAATGCAGGAATAGCATTAAGTTCCGGGTATTTGTTAAATATTTCAGGAAATAGAGGATGGAAAATCCATGGAGTGAGAAATTCTAATTCTTTAATGGCGCTGGCACATTGATGTGAAAGACTATTTGCCCATATTCTGTATTGCTCATCAGTTTCAGAAGTTACTGCCTCTTTGATCTCAACGGAAGATACTGAAAGCCTGTGGAGACATTTATACAAATAATCAAGTGTATCTGGTTTATTTTCTAAAGTTGCATTAAGGTATTTCCTGAACTGAACAATTTGTACAGGTATTGATTTATCAGCCAGCTTTATAAGAATTTGTAATGTATCATTGATTCCCTCAAAAGTCCTTTGCCCGAGTATTAACTGATCAGGCAGGGTAATCAACCCTTGTTGCAGAGTCAACAGATGACCGGCAAGGTTTCCACTGTCAACTGATGATACATAAAGTGGTCTAAGTGGTTGCAGAGATTGAGTATCGTACCAGTTAAAGAAATGGCCCTGGAATTTTTCAAGCCGGTCTATTGTATTGAAGGTATTCGATGTACGTTCAAGAAGTGCACCGGTATATATGTAACAAAAATCATATGCCGACAGATTTGCAAGAAGTGAAAGACCAATATTGGTGGGAGAGGTTCGGTGGGCTATCACTGAAACCGGATGTTCCTGGTAGTTGTCAGGTGGTAGCCAATTATCATCCTCCCCAACAAAAGTTTCAAAAAATGACCATGTTTTACGCGATAAAGTAAATAGAAAATTAAATTGTCTATCAGTCAGTTTAGCTTTATCGGGAATGATAGGTCTGCTTATCCACCAGGCAATAAACGGAAACAGAAACCAAAGTCCAGGAATTGGCCACACCATAATAAGGATTATAGGGAAATATAACAAAATAGAGGTTACAGCAATGACTGCAATAATTGGAGATATCCACATTGTCCGAAAGGATTCAAGAAAATTAAAACTGCCGGCGTTATCATCACTTTTTGCAGTATTCCATTCAAGTAGTCGTTTTTTTGAGAATATCAATCTCCAGCATGTCCGTAATAGAGCATCCATGCTATAGAATGCTTCGTACGGGAGGCTGATAAACAGGAACAAAACCTGGGAAAATTGCCTGACAGCTGATTGCCTGACCTCATTAAGATGTTGCCGGATAAGAACATCCTCAGGCTTTTTAAATATGAAAACAACAGAAGTAATTATTGAAGGAATCGATATAATTCCGATTACTACCAGGGTCCAGAACCATGCCGATGATAAAATTGTCCATCCCAATAACAGAAGCAAAGTCAGAGCAAACGGAATAAGACTGCGCCGGAGGTTATCAAGAATTTTCCACCAGGATAAAAGAGATAAAGGGTTTTTCCTTGATGAGCCATTTAACTTAGGTAAAACCGGCATCAACCATGGGATCAATTGCCAGTCACCTCTTATCCAGCGCGATCGCCGGATTACATCTGAACTGTAACTCGCAGGATACTCTTCAAATAACAGAACATCGCTTAACAATCCCGACCGGGCATAACAACCTTCCAGGAGATCATGGCTCAGAATTCTGTTTTCCGGAAACCGTCCCTTAAGCGTTTGTTCAAATACATCGACATCATATATTCCTTTGCCTATAAAGGATCCTTCTCCGAAAAGATCCTGGTATACGTCAGATATAGCGCGGGTATATGGATCTATTCCCGGTTCACTGCCAAACAATTTTGCGTACCTCGAACGGTTAGTACCGGGTAAACTCACCGCAACCCTCGGTTGAAGAATTGAGTATCCGTCTGTAACACGGCGCTTTATTATATTGTATTCAGGTCTGTTAAGCGGATGCGACATAGCCCCTGCAAATTGTCGTGCTGAATCGCGGGGTAACCGTGTGTCGGTATCAAGTGTAATGACATACCTGATTTTTTGTAAAACTTCTTTATTGCCAATAATCGCCGAAAACAAATTTTCAGAACCTCCGCGAAGAAGTGAATTAAGATCTGATAATTTACCCCTCTTTCGTTCATAACCCATCCACAACTTATCTATTGGATTCCATATTCGCGGACGATGAAAAAGAAAGAAAGTATCATTATTCTCTCCAGGATATTTTTCATTCAGTTCCGTTATTCTTTTACTGACCAGTTGAATAAGCTGGTCGTCGTCGTCTGATATTTCCTGTGTAGAATCTTTAAAATCTGTCAATAACCCAAAATGCAGATTTTGATCCTGGTTTGCCAGATACCTTACCTCAAGAGCTTCAACCAGATCTTCTATATTCTGATTATTTATAATCATTGCCGGAACAACAACCAGTGAGCGTGATTCAGGCGGGATACCCTTTGAGTAATCAAGACGTGGCAATGGATCCGGATTGATAATCAGCGTGGCCAGCCAGTTGACAAGAGAGATTGACAGATAGCTGGTACACAATGTCAGGAGAAAACCTAATGCCCAGATATGCCAGCCTTCAATTCCGGCACTTTGAGCTTTTTGAAGCAGACCCCAGCTAAAGACTGAAATTAATAAGATAATTGAACCCAGGTAGAAAAACAGAGGAAACCGGAAAATTATTTTTCTGAAAATTTCCGGTATAGTATGTTTTACTGTTGCAAGGTATTCAAGCTGAGGCAGTCCTTTTCCGATCAGGTAATATCCAACATGGGCGGTCCGGTGATCAGGTCCATTAAGTTGTGCTCCTTTTTTTGCAAGTTCTATTGATTTATGAGCTATTTCAATTTCTGAAAACCTGGATTTTTTTGCAATCTTTTCTATGACATGACGATAGTGGTCGCGGGTACTGAAGTCCATTTTAATGAATGCTTCTGCCGGGTCCTTGTTCAGTACCTGTTGCACATGACTCATCGATTCAACAAATTCACGCCAATCCATAGCGCCCAGTAAACGAAGGCTGCCAATACTGTTACTTATAGAAACCTGATCAGCAGCTTGTTGCTGGTTTCCGTGCTGAATAAGCTGAACTGTTGTCTGATTTGATTCAGAAAGTCGTTGTTCGATCCAGGTCAGTGGAAATGCCAAAGCCGGACTTTGCCCCTGCAAACGTCTGGCAAATTCTGAAACAAAAGGTGATGACATAGGAGGATTTGATCTTGCCATGTCAGCTATTACAAGGATCAGATTATTTGGGTCCTTTTCTGCAATTTCTATCATCTTGTCGGCCCAGGAGTCAGCAAGATCCCTGTCGAATCTGCCTTCTGCCACCCTGAAAGCAACATGTCGCAGGTTCTCAATAAGGGCCAACCGCAACATTATCGGAATGGCCCACAATTCACCCAGTTTTAAAATAGTTATAGTTTGATATGCCGTTACAAAGCGACTAAGATTATCCGGATCGAGATGTCCCTCTCCGTGGGATATAATCTCTTTTGCAATATCGTAAACACGGGGAAGCCCTTCAGAAGGACCATTTAGTAAACGGGGTAATTGCTTGCTGTAACCCTTTGGGAGATGTCTTCTTCCGGTCCTGATCTGTTCTTCAATTAAATAAAAATTATCAAGAAGCCATTCAGCAGCGGGTGTAATCTGACGATTGTTCTTCACTGCTTCTGTAACAATGCCATGCACTTCAAGCAATAACTCCTCATTTTCTGCCAGGCGTGAAAGAAGTTGCTGGTCAGGATCAACTTTCGGACCCAAAATATGTAAACCAGCCAGGGTTTTGCCATATTGCTCCATCTGTTCAGAACTAAATAATTCAGACCGGAGAGGAGGTGCCCTGTCTCTGTATTTTTGCGAAAAGCCATTTTCCCAGAGATGCGACTTCAACTGGAGCAACGACTTATTGATTATTTGAGGACTTATCTTCATATAAATTAAATCTATTTATGAGTAATACCCAGGACCAAGATACTAACCATATTTTCCTGATATACTGACCAACCCTGAATGGGAATAAGGATTTATTGATTTTGACTTCGTCGAGCTCCTCCACTTTGTGTCGTCGGTTCTTCGTTTACCCCGACCCCAACCTTGCTCCGCCGAAGCGGCTTCGCGAAGGCGAGGTGGGAGCGAAGAACCGAGTCCGCTTTTGCGGGCGAGCTCGGCACAGCCAAAATCAATTTACTCCCCATGGGGCTGGGGTAAATAAGTTGATTTTCAAGCGATTTTGAATTGATTTTTCATGGATTATTCCCAGCCTCAATTTTTTCGACATAAGATATATAAGGTATAAAGAAGTTACATGTTCATCAGATTATCTTTAAGAAATTATGTTATGAATTTTTAAAACCGGTATCCCAGTGAAACACCAAACCCCGTATTTTTAATAATCGATTTATCGTCACTTATCCAATCATTTTCAGGTCTTAGATTAAGCATTCCAAACTGTGTATTTAACTGGAAAAATAATCCTCCTGCTGTTTCATACCCGGCAAAGATATTACCACCTGCATCCAATCCTTTAAAATATGTTGTCAGAAGAGGATCCGTCAATGCTACTGTATTTTGGAATTCAACATCGGTTTCTACTTCAGCATCGCCAACTTCAGTAATAACCTTACCTCCGATTCCATAGGCAATATATGGTCCGAATCCGAGCATTATGAATCCATTTCCCAACTGACCTTTATAAACAAAATTAAGGGGCAATTCAACATAAGAAAGCTTTGTTGTACTTGTTGATATGCTGCTGGTGTTTTTTGCTCCTTTGGTTGAGAAAAGTAATCCCGGCTGGAAATAGAAAGTCGGCGCAACCGGAATCTGAATATTGAATCCGGCATGATAACCAAGGATAAGATCATTTTCAAGTTTGTCGCCTGAAATGTTTTTCCCATTAAGGTTCTGGAAATTAATGCCACCAAGTATTGCGAAAGAAGGTTTGGCTTTTTCAGCGTTCTGGGCTATCAGTGGTGCTGAAAGAATCATAAACATTGTAAAAATAAATAGTTTTGTTTTCATTATATGTAATTATTAGATAGTGACATTTAATTATTTTACTGCAACTTTTTCGGCATCAGCCTTCATCTTTTCATTAGCGGTTATAAGGAACTCAACCCTGCGGTTCTCAGAACGTCCATCATCTGAATCATTTTCGTATTTAGGAGCTGTTTCACCAAATCCTTTTATTGTAAGACGGCTGGACGCTATTCCCTTACTTGAAAGATATCCCGAAACTGAGCCTGCACGTTCTTCTGATAAGTTCTGGTTGTAAGATTCACTCCCTTTACTGTCTGTATGTCCCTGCAATTCAATGTCTGTATCAGGATAACTATTCAGAACCGTAACCAGTTTATCAAGACTCGATTTAGCATCAAACGATATAAGTGATTTGTCAAATCCAAATAAAACTTTACTGTTAAATTCTACGATAATCCCCTCACCAACACGTTCAACCTTAGCATCCGGAACAGTTTTCTTTATTTCCTCAGCCTGCTTATCCATCTGATTTCCAATTACTGCGCCTGTTGCTCCACCTACTGTAGCCCCGATAATGGCACCCAGGGCAGTATTCCCTGAAGCCCTGCCAATTACAGCACCCATTGTACCCCCGGCTGCAGTTCCGATAACTGCTCCCTTTTGTGTTTTGTTCCATGATGCGCAACCTGACAGTATCAAAACTGCGCTTACAACCACCACCAAACTCATTCTTAACTTTTTCATAACAGATATGTTTTATTGAATATTTATTTTATTACGATAAATGCTGACAATTTAATTTATATCTGACTGCCAGAATTTAACATCAACGTAATCAGCAAATGTAGGCTCCTTTGATCAGAGATGTATTACAAAAAAAATGTTAATAGTTGCATTATTCACACATTATTGACGCTTGTTGACCTTATGGTATATATGTGTGAATGATGTAATTTTTACTTATAGTTGTGTAACATAAAAGCCTGAATCTGAGAGTATTTTTGTTTATAGATTAATCTTAGCTTCAAAATGAAAACAATTCTGTCATTATTAATTATCGTAACTCTTTTAGAAGGGTGTGTGTTAAACCTGATAACAGGCCGCAAGCAGCTGAGTCTGGTAAAAGAATCCGATTTACAATTAATGGCCACGAGCCAGTACAACACATTTTTAACAGAAAACAAAGTGTTAAACTCAGGAAATAATAAAGATGCTGCAATGGTAAACCGCATCGGGGAGCGAATTGCATCTGCAATTACAAAGTATTTTGAAAGTGAGGGAAAAGGATCGGTACTTGAAGGTTATGTATGGGAATTCAATACTGTTGATAGTAAAGAGGTAAATGCATGGTGTATGCCCGGGGGAAAAGTGGTTGTGTATACGGGTATATTGCCTGTTACTCAAAGCGAAACAGCATTGGCGATTGTTATGGGACATGAGATTGCACATTCCGTTGGCAAACATGGTAATGAAAGGATGAGTCAGGCTATGGTTCAGCAATTAGGTGGTATGGCACTTGAAGTTGCATTGTCACAAAAACCTCAGGAGACGCAGGATATATTTTTAACCTCTTATGGAATTGGAAGTCAGGTGGGAGCAATGTTACCCTGGTCGCGACAACAGGAAACAGAAGCTGATCAGTATGGTTTGATATTTTCAGCTATGGCAGGTTATGATCCGCAGGAAGCAATTCCTTTCTGGGAAAGAATGGCAGCAGCAGGAGGATCAAAACCGCCGGAATTTCTGAGTACACATCCATCAGATGAAACAAGAATAAGAAAGCTGAAACAATTTATGCCTGAAGCTCTTAAATATTATACTCCGGGCAGATAATTTCAGCATCATATCAATTTGTTAGCTGTGATAAAACATACAGTTTGAAGATGGCTATTGACACAGATGAAATTACCCTTATACTAATGAATAAAATAATACCGGTAATTAAGATAAAGAGTATTCTAACTGAGCACTCCATAAGGCTCGGTGAAAAAGTTGTGGCAAAAACTGCAAGTGCAAACAACTTTTTAACCGATGTTGCGGATGTTTTTCTGTTCATAAAACGTATCATCAGGGAAACATTTTCACCCGAATTTGAATTTAAGGAGTTTCTTCGGCAGTGTTTTCAGGTTGGATATAAATCCTTACCTCTGATTTCCATTACCGGAGTTATTATGGGGTTGGTGCTAACAATCCAATCGCGCCCTGTGCTTGTTGATTTCGGGGCAGTAAATGCACTTCCCGGAATGGTTGCTGTATCTCTAATCAGAGAAATGGGTCCGGTTATTACAGCACTGATTTGTGCTGGCAAAATAGGTTCAGGCATGGGAGCCGAATTGGGCTCGATGAAAGTTAGTGAACAAATAGATGCCATGGAAGTATCCTCTACCAATCCTGTCAAATTTCTGGTTGTCACCAGAGTATTGGCAGCAACGCTCATGATACCTTTACTGGTACTATATGCTGATGGACTTGGCATAATCGGAAGCTGGGCGGGAGCTAACATTAAAGGTGATGTTCCCCTGGTTTTATTTTTCTCCCAGGCATTTGGAAGTGTCGGTTTTATTGATTTTCTGCCTGCAGTCGTTAAATCATTTTTCTTTGGAGCCGTAATAGGAGTAGTCGGCTGCTACAAAGGATATAATGCCGGGCGGGGTACAGAAAGCGTTGGAGTAGCTGCAAATTCTGCAGTTGTGTTGGCATCACTGCTGGTGATAATTGTTGATTTGATTGCAGTACAAATAACAGATATGCTGATATAATGAACCAAATAAAGACAAATGCATTATTGAATAGTTCATTTGAAATGATTAGCAGTGATCCGGTTATCGAAATATCTAATCTCAGAAAATCATTTGGTATACAAGAGGTATTGACAGATGTTTCGTTGAGTCTGTTAAATGGTGAAAATTTAGTTGTGGTTGGTAAATCAGGTACAGGTAAATCTGTTTTGATAAAATGTATCGTAGGGTTATTAAATTCTGATGGCGGAACAATAAATGTGTTTAATAGAAATCTGGCTGAATTAACAAGAAAAGAATTTGGTGATATGAGACAGAAAATTGGATTTCTTTTTCAGAGTGGAGCATTATATGATTCTATGACTGTGAAGCAGAATCTTGAGTTTCCCTTGCGGAGAATAAGAAAAAATCTGACTGAAAATGAAATTAAAGAAAAAGTAAATGAGGTTCTGGAAAATGTCGGTTTGACTGAAGCTCTGAATAAAATGCCATCACAATTATCAGGTGGCATGCGAAAAAGAATAAGTCTGGCACGCTCCATTATTGTCGACCCTATGATAATGCTTTATGACGAACCCACAACCGGACTTGACCCTGTTACTTCCGATGAAATAAGCTTGCTCATTAATGATGTTCAGAAAAAATATAAAACTTCTTCAATAATAATCACGCACGATATTAAATGTGCTCTTAAAACAGGAGATAGAATTATTATGTTAAAGGATGGGGCAGTTTATAAGGAGGGTAAGGTAAGGGACTTTGAAGACTCAGCCGATCCGACTATTAAGTCTTTCTTTACATAGAACAGTTAATATACCTAATTTATTAAATCAGAACTCTTTAAAAACAAGTAAAATGGACACATACACACACAAATTTAAAGTACGATTAGGACTGTTTGTTGCAGGTGGACTAACCCTTTTTGTCCTTGGTATATTTATTATAGGTAAACAAAAAAATCTATTTAATCCTGTTTTTAAACTTACTTCGACTTTCTATAATGTGAGTGGATTACAGGTTGGAAATAATATCCGCTTCTCAGGAATTAATGTTGGTACAGTTAACAACATCAGCATAATTAACGATTCAACTGTTATGGTTGAAATGTTGATTAAGAAAAATGTCAGACAATTTATTAAATCAGACTGTATGGTAGCAATAGGTTCAGAGGGACTTATTGGAGACAAGTTATTGATTATAACTCAGGGAAGCTATGATTCTCCTGAAGTCAAAGAGGGACAACAACTTTATTCTGAAGAGCCTGTTGAAATGGATGCCATCTTGTTTAGCCTTCAGGTAACAGCAGATAATGCCGCTATCATTTCTGACCAGTTAGCCGAGATTATGATAAATATTAATGGTGGAAAAGGAACTCTGGGGAGATTAATTCAGGATTCAGCTATTGCAGAAAATCTTGATCGGACTGTTATGAATCTTCGAAAAAGCAGTAAGGGGCTAGATGAAAATATGAATGCGGCAAAGGAAAATTTCCTCTTCAGAGGATATTATAGAAGAAAGGAAAAAGCAGCCGAAAAATTAAAGGTTGATTCTGCAGAAGCAAGAATTGAAAAACAAAAAGAGACTGATCTGAAGGAAGAATTATTACCGTGATGTAAGATTTTCAAAATGAAAATAGCAAATGGGGTTCAAAAATATAGTTACACTTGTTTGTCTTTTATTTATATTAAGTGGATTTACTCTTGCGCAACAACCTGCTGTCATAAAGGATTCAAGCACATTGTACAGAAATATTGAATCTTATTCGAAAGGCAGCAGGTTTAAGACCTTTGTTTATCGGTTAGTTTTTAAACCTGTAGCTTCTGAATCAAAGAAAAAAGAAAGCACTAAGAAAAGATCTTATAAGCTGGTACAACAGCCATATAATACTTTTGAAGGGAAAATTATCCGAAATATCGACATTGTTACCCTGGATCCTTTTGGTTACTCTGTAAGCGATACCACTGTCCGTGAACAAAGATTTTTTCCTAGAGCAGGAAATAATTTGCATATTAAAACGCAAGGCATTACTATCCGTAACCTTATGCTTATCCATATAAATGATCCTTTCAACTCTTTGCTTGTTAAGGAATCAGAGAGATTGATCCGGTTGCAGAAATATGTACATGAGGTCTCTTTTTATGTAAAAGCTGCTGCCGAAAAATCAGATTCGGTAGATATTTTTATTCGTGAACTGGATAAATGGAGTATCATTCCAAAAGGCTCCTTTAGTTCTTCAAGTACCCGTATTGATTTGACCGATAATAATTTTATGGGAACCGGCCATGAGTTTCAGAATGTTTTCAGAAGTAATTCCACCACCCGATTTAATTCTTTCAATACAAATTATTACATTCCTAATATCCGAAATAGCTTCGTCAGTGCGAGACTGCACTATGGATTAGATAATTACGGATACTTTAACAGAGGCCTGGTTATTGACCGGCCATTTTTTTCACCTCTTGCAAAGTGGGCGGCAGGAATATCTCTGGTTTCACAATACAGAAAAGATTCACTGAATTATATAAACCCATCGTATATTCCCCTGAATTTAAAATTTAATACTCAGGATTTATGGGTCGGGAAAGCACATCAGATCTTTAAAGACAATACAGAAGATGGACTAATTAGCAACCTTATACTTGCGGCACGCTATCTGAGGATCAGATATACTGAAAAGCCATCTGAAATCTGGGACTCATTGCATGTATATTCCAATGAGGATTTTATTTTAGGCGAAATTGGCGTTTCTGCCAGAAAATATGTCCAGGATAAATATATATTTAAATTTGGCGTTGTTGAGGATGTGCCAATTGGTATAGTATATGGAATAACCGGGGGGTATCAGATAAAACCTGATTCAAGACGGCTCTATTTAGGATTGAGGTTTTCGTTTGGTAACTATTATGAATGGGGCTACATGAGTTCCAACTTTGAATATGGTACATTCTTAAATAAATCAAATAATGAACAGGGGGGGATAACAGCAGGAATAAATTATTTTACCGGATTATTTGAGTTAGGTAAATGGAAATTCAGGCAATTTGTAAAACCGCAGGTTACTATCGGTATAAACAGGTTTCCTTATGATAGTTTAACTCTTAAAGAAGGCTATGGTCTAAGTGGATTTAACAGCGTAGCATTGTCAGGAAGCAGTCGTTTACTTTTTACGCTTCAGACTCAATCATATGCCCCATGGAATCTGATTGGCTTCCGTTTAGGTCCTTTTGTAAACTTATCAATGGGTATGCTGGCTGATAGAGAAACCGGATTCAGAACCAGTAAAGTGTACTCACAAATAGGTTTTGGAGTTCTGATCAAAAATGAGAATCTGGTCATTAATACATTTCAGATCTCCATTTCTTTTTTCCCTCTTATTCCTGGTATCGGTCAGAATATATTTAAAATGAACTCATACAGGACTACAGATTTCGGATTCCGTGATTTTGAAATTGGAAAACCCGCAATAGTTACATATCGATAATATGAATTCATAATTCTATTACTGACTCCGTCCTGTACTCATCCGCCTGGCATGAGCATTGACGAGCTTAAATATTTATACATTTTATTGTTAATGTGTTAATTATGTAACATTTAATAATAATTATGTAATTTTCTTATATAACATAGAATGTACTTTTATAATGTGAAAAAATTGATTCACTTAACATTCAGGCGCTATGAATACAGAATTATTAGGATACTGGAACAAGAAAAAAGAAAAATTAAAAAGCAAATATCCGCTTATTAATGATAATGATCTGAATTTTCCTTTGGGAAAAGAAAGAGAAATGTTGGAAATATTAGGGTATAAGATGGGGAAAACAAAATTGGAGCTTCTTCAGATTATTATTAGCCTGTAAGTGATTTATTTTCATTTCGTATAAATTCTATACAGTAGTTCCGCTACCTTAAGTTTCTTCTTTTGTATGATAATGATTTATTACAATATTTAAATTCTCATAGAAATGAAAACAGATAATAAGAAAAAAGTACTTATTGCTTTGGATTATGATCCAACAGCTCAAAAAGTAGCAGAGGCAGGTTTTTCACTTGCGGGAACTATGAAAGCCGAAGTTACATTACTTCATGTAATTGCAGATCCTGTGTATTACAGTGCACTTGAGTATTCCCCTATTACAGGATTTGCAGGTACTATGGATATGGCTAATTATCAATTAGATAGTGTTGAGGGATTAAAAGAAGCTTCTATACAGTATCTTGATAAATTAAAAAATCATCTGGGTGATAAAACTATTAAGACCATAATTGCTGAAGGTGATTTTTCTGATTCCATATTAAAATCTGCCAAAAAGATACATGCAGATCTCATTGTGATGGGCTCTCACAGCAGGAAATGGCTTGAAAATATTGTGATGGGAAGTGTTACAGAAAAAGTTTTGCGTCATACATCCATCCCACTTTTTATCATTCCAACCAGAAAACACAAATAACCTTTCTTAAGTGCTGTTATATTATATAAAATCAAAATGATTTAGGTCAGAAATGATTGAAGAATGTGGTACTTTATACAGTAATTTCTACAAATAAATACCTGACTACATAAATCATTCTAGGTGTGTTTCTGCAACTGTTTGTGATATTTGTTCCATTTATGCAGCGTGCATTAGGTTTGCAAATGCTTTATTTCCGCGACTGAATGCTTGCGTTCCTATTAGGATTGGTCCCATTAATATTAAACGAATTTTTAAAACTATTTCTCCGGACTTTTCATATTACCTGATTAAATTCCTGACAATATTGATTTAAAGAAATATCCTGTTTTTATAAAGCAATTAAACAAATAGATTGTCCTATTTTAAATAAGATCAACACTATCCGATAAGAAAATGAATTTTGTAGACTATTATAAATTATTGGGGATTAACAAAAATGCAAAGCCGAACTGGATTAAAAATTCCACTTGAAGACCGAAAATATTACTCTGAAAAACAGACTTCGGATTTATGAATTAAATGAATGATAATGGAAAAGTTCATTCAATGAATTTTACGATCCGGTAACTGATTCTTAATGACGGTGTAAATAATTTAATTTTTGTAATAATTATTTAAAACCTGAAATTTGTTTTTTATATCTTTAATCAATGTAATAATGTAATAAGGAAGATATGATGTTAATCCTCCGATCTTACAATATGGCCGGGTGTATCGATTTAAGAAAGGATTGTCTACTTATGATTTAATTATAAGCAGAAATATCTTTTTCTGAGTGGAAAAAGGTAAGACCATTAAGTTCAGACATGTTGATTATTTTAAAGCTATTATCTTCAAGCAATAGTGAAACATCCATTTTTGATATATATCTGAAGGTCTTTGAATCTAAAATGCTATACAACATATTTATAAAAGGGAATTTTGAGACTATTCCATTTTCAATGTCATCAATATTTTTCTTGTTGTCATATAACTGTTTCTCCCTTAATTCGTATCCGTTAACCTTTTCAGTATCAATGAAACACCCGATAAAATGACTTTTGTTTGGTAGAAAGTACAAGCAGGAATGGAGAAATTCCCTGATATTCTTAATTTGATTCAGTTCTTTCAGATTAATAACAGTATTACAATTATTCAGTTCTTCAGGATCATAATAATAATGATGTTGTGCTGAAAGGACAATCAAATCAGGTTCATCTACCAGGCCAAGCCAATCGACATAATTATAGAATTTTTCTCCTCCCTCTGCAAGCAGCGTATCAATTGCTTCGCTGGTTAAATCTACATTGACTGACCTGTTGAAAAAGCTAAGGTTCGTACTGTTCCTTTGATTTACTATTGTATATGTATTGTTTTCCATTTTCATTCTTTTTTTAGTAAGTTTTTTCCCAGATTAGTTATTGATTCTGCTTTAAAATGACAGTTTTACTCATCAACAGACATTGCTGCTGATACTTTTCTGTTGACTGTTTATAATAATCAGGTATTTTTTGTTATCAGTTGCCTTTTAAAATTTCTTAGTTTAACCAGAGTTATCAAACCTTATATACAAAGTTGCTCACTTTTTGGTTTTTACCTGTTACATAATTTTAAGAATAAGTTGCATATTTCCCACACTGCTCATGTTATAGAATCTCACTACATTGATCCGAATGAACTTTGAAAGTGCTTGTAATGTGTGAATTATATAATTTATATTGAGAATGTTGTAATATATAATATAAGCATCATTCATATTTTTGTCCTCTGGAAAGTGGTTTATACCAGTTCTTAAAAAACCTTAACTGGTTAGTTGTATAAATCTGGGAGTAATTAATTAACAGAGAGGGAAATTTGATGGAACTAATAAAACTCAGGTACCTGAAATATTTATGTACCATTCTTTTTTTGCTGTTTACTCTTAAAGTAACTGCTCCGGATCGTAAGGTTGCCTATATAATAAGAGCTGAGCCTGTAGATGCATATGAACGACTTATTAAAGCAGTTGTTCAGGTAGAAAGTGGGGGAGATACTCTGGCCTACAATCTTATTGAAGAGGCAACTGGTGCGTTTCAGATAAGACCTATAAGACTTCAGGATTATAACCTGAGAACAGGAAATGAATATAAAATAGAAGATTGTTACAATTTTGATATTTCAAAAGAAATATTCCTCTATTATGCAAATCTTTTAGGTATTCCTCATTATGAATTAATTGCAAGGAATTGGAATGGATCAGGGGAAGCAACCCTGGATTATTGGGAGAAGGTCAAATTCTATTTTTAACTAAGATTTTCTTTTCTATTGGCACTATTTATTGGAATATATTATAGAAGATGTGAATTATGTAAGTATTTGAAAAAGTTATATAACACATTCTGAAAATATCCGGTTTATCTTTGATTATAATTAATAACAAATTTATGTCACTATTAACTATTTTAGTCGTACTCATTGTTGTAGGAGTTCTTCTCTGGCTTATCAACAATTACATTCCAATGGATGGTAAAATCAAAAAAATCTTAAACATTGTAGTCGTGATTGTATTAATCATTTGGCTATTAAAGGTTTTTGGCCTCTTTAATTACCTGAAGGATTTTAATATTTAGTTAATGTCTGTTTAAGTTAGTTGAAGTGTTTGGTATTCATTGTTTCTGACTTAATGAGACAATGTTAGAAATCTATGAATAAGGCAACATTTAACAGTAATTGTAATAAGTTATACTAAAATCACTTAATATTTTTCCACAACTATTAAATTAAAAAGCCATGAAAAACACTGGTATTGCAATATTAATCCTCGGGTTATTATTAACTATTATTACAGCCTTTACCTTTTTTACAAAAGAAAAAGTTGTAGATATTGGTAAAGTTCAGATCTCCAGAAACAAGCCTCATAACCTTAAGTGGTCACCTTTGATTGGTATAGCTGTAATGGGATTTGGAGGAGTAATATTATTGGTTTCTTCAAAAAAAAGTAATGTTCTTTAAGATTAAATTGAATATGGGTCATATATTATCTCCACACAGGTTCTTTTGAGCAAAATGCTTCATTAACAAAACGTTATACATGAAAACAAATGAATTATGTTGACAGCTCAACTTAATTCATAAAACAGGTATCTGCCAGAAAGATTGAACTATCAAAATCATTATAAGTGCGAATCATATAACTATATTTCAGAATAGTGTAATCATTCTGGATTAGTTTCGGTCTACCTTTGTCTTTTCTTCAATAAATATTGATTTTATGT
Organism: uncultured Bacteroidales bacterium; assembly: GCA_963732435.1. Classification (GTDB taxonomy): domain Bacteria; phylum Bacteroidota; class Bacteroidia; order Bacteroidales; family VadinHA17; genus LD21. Next base: position 130,232 of record CAVSZL010000005.1, read on the forward strand.
CAAACCTTCTTTTAATCGATGGTTCAGTTTTAATTAAAGTTTGGGCTATTGGATTTTTCGGATTCAATATGGGGGGATTTATTCATATAATTCTACTAATAGCGAGTCTTGCCTTAGTAATGAGATATTTCTATGACAAATCTTTAATAAAACACAAAAAACTAAATTACTCAGACTTTAAATTGTAACGAGATATCTTAGACAGGGTAAAACTGTAAATAATGTAACATTTTGAAAAAGTTATGTAACATCTGGTTATTAAAAAATGTTTAAATTACAGTAATAAATTCTCAGTCTGAATCAAAAAAAATAGGGTAAACATCAGATAAAAGAAGTTTTGGTAATTCAAAAATAATAATTTTAAAATGTTTAACAGGTTATTTGTACAGGAAGCACTAAGGAAAAGCAGAATTCTGGAAGAAGGTGAAAAGGAATTGAATTCTAAAAAGTTCAGAAATGATCTGGACAGAGAAATATCTTTGCTGATTCATGATATTTTTGGTGGTGAAATATTAAAAACTCATGAAAAGAGAGGGTGGCATTTTTATAACAAGATCGATGGTGAAAGGATAGACTTAATACCATCTGAAAAACAAGAATGTACAGCCGATACTCATTTCGAAGATATTCCTTCCACACGTGATGAAACCAATAAATATTTTGAACAGGCCGATTATTTAACATTATTAATGCGGTTTGTCAGGGCATTTGAAGAAACAGTCGGGCTGAATAAGTATCGTCGTGAATATTCGGCCTGATGATTGCTTATATAATCCGGACTCTTTAAAATAATCACCTCTACCAGGGAAAATCTAATGTAGGCTGATTTGCATATCTTTTAACAGAAATGACAAAATCGGCTCCTGAACCAGGTTTAAGTTCTACTTTAAAATACCGGTTATTTACGGGAAATTCCTTTTCTCCTGTTTTGACAGACAAGCATTCATGTTCTCCGTATGCTCCTGTCTGTACATATAAAGACCTTGACTCAACAGGATTGATATTAACAAGTGTAATATAAGTTTTACCCTCTTCCATCTTTGTTACAATTGCAGCTACATCATCAGGTAGGCCTGCCCTTCCTTTTTCCGGATCAAAATATCTTACCCTGGCATGAAGCGACCAAATCCTGAATGTCAGATTTCCTCCCATTATCAGTCTTACTAGCTCATTGGCATTTACGGGATTACAAATATCCAGACCCCAGTCTGCAAGCCGTGTATCAGGAGTTGTCGGGTCATTTCTCATTACATCCATCCTGTTCCGTATAAATTCCAGCTGGTTTTGGAACGATTTAACCGGATAATCAGAATTATTGCCTTCCAGGAAAGAGATCCACTCATCTTTCTGGATCCTTGACAGATCATTCCTGTCCATCGACATCAGGTAAAGATCTATAAGGTTGGATGTCATCATGTTAGGGGTCCAGTTATACCACCCTTCAATACCTTTTCCATCGGGGATAAAGACTTTTTCTCCTGTTACATCGAAGACATTGATTTTACGGGGCAGATCCCTGTCGATATGATATCCGTAATTTGTGGGTATCATATCAACACCATCGATGGTTTTTTTGTTAATATAGATATTATCCATCTGTTTTCGCAGGGCATCGACATAGCTCTTATCGCCAGTAAGCATATAAGCATTTCCCATTCCGTTGAATATTCCGACAAGTACATGATTTTCATGGTTTATCCTGTCCGTCCAGTGGAAATAGGAAAAATTCCAACCGTATGTACCCATGAACCATTTGCCCTTTTCAGATTTCCTGTCATAATACCATTTATCAGCAATGCCGGTTCCGGTTTTGCCATCAAGACCAACATTGGTCGGGAAGTTACCCCCGTTTAATTCAGCTCTTTGTTTCCATGCTCCTGCATATTCCAACAGCCAGTCGCTGTATTTTTTTTCATGGTCGAGCATATAGGAGTTCAGAGCAAGTTGTGTTGCGCATAAATTCAGAGTGTGGTCACCTGTTGAGCTCATCGCCCAATGATTTGAATAATGGTCAATGATTCCGGGGTATTCCAGTTCGTAATCCAGCCTGGTTGTCCTTCCGTTCCTGTGGTGAAGCATATTAAACTTACCTATTGTAAGGTCTCCTGCCCAATCATAGGGAGTTGATTCCCTGAGCATGGGGCCACGACTACCGGTCCAGAAGCTTTTGATGATTTTGTTTGCAGGATCATAGTTCAGAGCATCGGGATCCTCATTCATGTAAAATCCTGCAAATCGCTTGTACCTGTTGCGCATTAATGTGTTGTTGGGTTCTGACAGACTCTGAAACATTAATCCCTGGTAGCCTTCTGCCTGGTGCATAAAGTCAGACTGGGGCATGAATTCTTTATAAAAACAACCCAGCCGGCCAACTTCTGTTGATGTTGTTTTAAGTTCAGAATATTGCCTGTACGTACCTTCAAGAGCTTTTTTGTAAAGTTCAAGAACATTGTCAGATGCACCCATGCTATGCAAAAGCGTCCAGTATTTTGTAATTTCTATAACATCATCAGTACCATCAAGTGCACCCCAGCGGGGAACATGCAGGTGGTAGCCACGTGCATCGAAGAAGTAGTTATAAAACTCATTTATTGCAGAGCTGTTGGCATCGAGAACCTGCCGTTCAAGCAAAGCCCATTCCGGGGGTGCCATCGGAGAGGAAACAGTTATTGTTGTTTGTCCTGATAAATTCAGAGGTAACAAGATGCTTATTGTTACAAGTGCAACGTAATGAACTGTAAATCTGATCTTTTTCATTGGTTATTGATTTTTATATTGCCAGGTATATTAGCATTAAATAAAAATGTTATTTATGCTTTGTAAGGATAACAGGTTATATTATGTTGTCATAGTAAAAATAGCATTTTAATTGCAAATGGATAACACATTAATGATGAAGTATTGATCTTCATATTGAAAATGGATAACTATTTTTGGATGAATTAATAATCAAAAAGATTTTATTTTTTTCGATCGATATCAGAATAATAAATAAAAACAAATTTATCCGGATATATTATGAAATTAGAAAATAAATGATACTTTTGCGCTTCCTTTATCCGCCTTCGCTAAAGCTTCGGCGGACAAAGCGGGGTGTAGCGCAGCCCGGTTAGCGCATCTGGTTTGGGACCAGAGGGTCGCAGGTTCGAATCCTGCCACCCCGACTAAAAAAGAGTGAGAGTGTGAGCGGGAGCGAACACTCTCACTCTTTTTTCACCCACACCCGCTCTCACACTCACACTTTATTATGGTATGAGCGCAGCGAATGAAGGGTTTTTCTTTTGAATCAACCCCCATAAGGATCATGAAATAATACTGCCACCTTTTACACTGACCTGTAATAGAAAAAAATCCGGAAAAGAAGAACAAATATTACAGATAGGGTTATTCTAATTTTGTATGTAGTTTTTCTATTTCCGGAATTGCTTTTAATGCGTTGGTGTTGTTTGTCTGAATTGCCCATTCTTTCAGTAAAATCCTGTGATTATCAAGTATTCCTGCATGCTTCTCTTCTACAGCCAGGTTAACCATTTCACCCCGATCTGTTTGCATATCGAATAGCTGTTCACGATTACGCCCAAGTTGATAAAGAATATATTTGTATTTTTCGGTTCGTATCATCCAGCCATGCGTATCGCTGCCATCAAAAATGGTTTGAGTTACCACATAATCGCGGTGATTGGTTTTGCTTTTTCCTTCCACAATTTCACGGAAACTTTTACCCTGACAATCATTGGGCACAGGAATGCCTGCCCAGTCACATACTGAGGCAAAAAAGTCTGGTCCGTTGGAAACCAGTTCTTCCGAAATAGTTTCCGCATTTTTATTGTCAGGAAGCTTTACAATCAGGGGAATATTGACCACCTCTTCGTATAAAACCGATTTCTGGTTCCATTGATGGGCTCCGTTTCCATCACCATGGTCGCTCGAAAAGATGATGATTGTATTTTTGTCCAATCCGTACAAAGCAAGTGCTTTCAGAATTTTCCCGATCTGCATGTCAACTTCTTCTACTAAACGGTAGTAGGCATTACGGTATCTCCTCCAATCGTCCTGGTCGTAAAGGACGGTAGGGTAGACTTTAAAGTTCTTATTCTTTTCAATCCTGATTATATCGGGTTCATAGGCAGGAATCTGATAATTGAAAGGCAGGTTTGGACAATCTGTTATTGATGCAGGTTCATTGACTACAGCCCATGGAAGCGGCTGTTTTCGGGCGTACTCACATATATTATGAGGATTGTCGAACGAGGCGACCAGAAAGAATGGACTATCGCGCTTTTGTTTCAGAAAGTTGACGCAACTTTCTGAAAGACCAATATCGCCAAAATCGTGTATCTTCCTGAATCCGTGGGCAGGATCAATTGTACTGGCTGGTATGTGCCATTTCCCTGCATAAACACATTCGTACCCTTTTCCGGAAAGTAGTTGTCCGAGTGTTTTTTGTTTCATGTTTTCAGGAACAGGCAAGCCGTTTTTGTCAATTCCTGACTGATGCGGCCAATACCCTGTAAACATTGCCCCTCGCGATGGGGTGGAAAGAGGAGCCGCACAATAAGCATTTGTAAATCGTACACCCTGGGAAGCCAACTTGTCCATATTTGGTGTGTTAAGGTCGGTGTTTCCTGCGCAGCTCATAGCTGTTGCCGTTTGCTGATCGGTAAAAATATACAGGATGTTTGGTGTTTTCCCTTGGGCATTAAGTTGTGGTGCAAAACCTAGTAAGCCTGCTAAAGAGGCAATGCCAGCAGCTATTTTACTCATCTTTCTGATTTTATGTTTGTGAGTAGATTTATTCATGCTATAAATTTAAGCCATTTACTGTTTTTGTTAAATTTTCTGATTGACTGAAAGTTTTAATCAGCCGTAGTTCTCTATTTCTTGAAAGCATTACCTGACAAACCCGTTGATATTTGTGATGATTTTCTCTGTTGTTCAAAACTTTATTCTCTCTTTTTGAACAGAATAAAGTTAACCCTTTGACCTGACATAGTTTATTGCTTAATCAATGAAAATACTATTAAGGCCACCCTGAAAAATTACAATCCCGGGGATGTTGTTTGAAACAAATATATTTATTTATTTTCTAACAACCTAAATAATAATTCTCCTTCATCTTCTATATATACTTATATATCAACGATATGCAATTCCAGATATTTAATGTCATACACACCTTTAAACGAGCCATGAATATTGTATTCTGAAAATCCAAATAGGTGTCCGACCCTTGCACCTGTCCTTAAATTGCCTGCTTTGCAAAAACAGAGTTATAATTAATAGTTTCTATCGTTTGTTATGTGATATTGAATAATTTGTATCTTGATGGATCAAAGCTTATTGAATGATTCAACAGAAAAATGAAATTTAAAAAGAGTATAAATATGGGATCACTTAAAGGTAAAAATGCTTTTGTAACCGGCACTTCTCAGGGTATTGGTGCTGCCATATCAAAAGCTCTGATTGATGCAGGTTGTAATATCTGCATGCATTATTTCCGTTCTGAAGAAATGCCGGAAAGTCTTAAACTTGTGGCTGAATCAAAAAAACAAAAAGCAATATGTATCCGGGGAGACTTGACAAAGGAAACAGACGTGATGAAGTGTGTTGAAATGGGTGCAGCTTTTCTTGGCTCGATTGATGTGCTTGTAAACAATTCAGGAAGTCTGGTGCAACGCAGGTTTCTTCCTGAAATTGATCTCGACTACTGGCAGACAGTAATTGATATTAATCTGAAAACCATGATGATGGTAACAAAGGAAGCGTATAAATTCTTAAACAAGTCGGAGGGTTCCAGCATTATTAATATGGCTTCATTGGCCGGGAGAATGGGAGGTCACCCGGGTTCACTTGTCTATTCAGCTGCAAAAGGTGCTATCTTAACCTGGAGCAGATCTCTTGCACGTGAAATAGCTCCTCATGGTATCCGCGTGAATGTGGTAGCTCCCGGATTTATTGAAGGAACAACCTTTCATGAGACACATACCACCAGGGAATCTGCATTAAATACTATTAAAGGTATCCCTCTTGGACGGGCAGGACGTCCTGAGGATGTTGCAAGGGCAGTTGTGTTTCTTGCATCTGAATATGATGGGTTTATTACAGGAGAAACACTCGATATAAACGGAGGAGTTTACTGTGGTTAAAATGAAACAATTGATCAATGATTCTGATTATAAGTTATATCTGAGAATCTGCAAAAGTGATTAAAAAAAATCCACTTCAAGAAGATCTCTCTGGCAAGCCCAAACCGCTAAAAATGCGTTGGGTAATGATAAGTTTTGCATTTGTTGCAACAGTACTCAATTATTTGCATCGGTTATCATTCAATTATCTTGCAGCAAATGATTATTTGAGAGATCTGATCCCGGATGATGCATTCGGATATATTGCAACATCTTTCTTTATAGCTTACCTTATTTCAAATGCTGTTTCAGGATTTATTATTGACAAATTAGGGACGCGTTTAGGTTATTCGTTATGCATGGCATTCTGGACAACAGCAGGGATATTGCATGCATTGGCCAGGTCTCCTTTTCAGTTTGGGATATTCCGTTTTCTGCTGGGAATCGGTGAAGCCGGAAACTGGCCGGCAGCCATTAAACTGACCAGTGAATGGTTCCCGCCTGAGGAAAGATCGACTGCCTCAGGGATATTCAATAGCGGGGCTGCAGCAGGAGCAGTAATTGCTCCTTTGCTTATCGCATGGCTCGGTACTACCTTCGGATGGCAGATTACATTTGTTGTAATTGGTTTGCTGGGCTATTTGTGGTTAACCTTGTTCTGGTTTACTTATTATACTCCTGAACAATCCTTGAAAGAGTCAAAAGCACGGCTTCTTCCACCTTTAAAACTCTTAAAGAACAAATTTGTATTAAATCTGACCTTATCAAAGGTATTCATTGATCCGGTGTGGTATTTTATAACTTTCTGGATTGGAAGATACCTTGCCGATACTTATGGATGGGATCTGGCCAAAATAGGATGGTTTGCCATGTTCCCGTTTATAATTGCAGATTTTGGGAATATTGTTGGAGGATTGACCACCCAATGGATTATTAAGAAGGGTATTCCAATTCCTAAAGCCAGGAAGATTTCTGCTGGTTTTTTTGGTTCAATTATGGCATTTTCATTATTGCTGGGACCATTCCTCATTTCTGGTCCATATTCAGCTCTTGTGGTTCTTGCTTTGGCAGGTTTCGGTTATGCCTCCTGTTCTGCCAATATGCTTGCTTTCCCTGCCGATGTTGTTCCATTGAACGCAACAGCTTCTGTGTGGGGTATTGCCAGTGTAGGATCAGGTATCGGGGGAGCATTATTTCAGTCGCTCTCAGGTATAACTGTAAAAAGCCTTTCAGCAAAATTCAATTATTCATTAGCTTATAATGCTGTGTTTATGGGTTATGGATTGTTGGCTCTTACCGGTGTATTAATTCTGATTTTTATGACAGGCCCCCTGGTTCGAAATAAAGAATTGCAAAATTATGTGGAAAAGACGGTATGAATGAAATTTTTCCGGTATCTGAAAGATCTGCTATTTAACTCTTGAGGATAATCTCTATACTTTCATACCCGGTATTTATGAAATGGTATTTTTTATTATGGTTTTGAAATACTCATTCCTGAGTACTGTTTATATAATCCAAATTCTGTAAATTTGATCCTCAGATGTAACCTATAGTGGATGAAAGACGGAAGAGGGAAGACGGAAGACCGAAGAAGAAATTCTCCGGCAATAAATTGTTTCCGGTCTTGATAATTTTGTATTCCGAAATGTTACTGACCTTTGTTTGATTCTATATTTCATATTATCAGTATTTTATGCGTATAAAAGATTTTAAGGTTAAAAGTATTCTGGTATTCATTGTACTGATTGTTCTATCATATTTGCAAACTGCTACTGCACAGGATCTTGAACCAAGGGCATATACAAATATTCCTGTCGGAGTAAATTTCATTGTGTCTGGTTATGCCTATTCGTCCGGAGGGGTATTGTTTGATCCGGCTGTTCCGCTTGATAATGCAAATATTAAGATCCATGGAACTGTTTTAGCCTATGCCCGTTCCATTAAAGTCGGACCAATGTCGGGTAAAATTGACCTGATCCAGCCATATGCATGGCTTTCAGGAACCGCCGATTTCCAGGGAGAAACTGTTTCCAGAGAGGTTTCCGGCCTTGGTGATACAAGGATTCGCATGAGTGTGAATTTTATAGGGGCACCTGCTCTGCCACTATCCGGGTTTAAGGATTACAAGCAGGACCTTGTGGTGGGGGCAAGCCTTCAAATATATTTGCCTACGGGTCAATACGATCCTGATAAACTTGTCAATATCGGGACTAACCGTTTTTCTTTCAAACCTGAACTGGGTATTTCAAAAGCTTTGGGTAAATTTCAGTTTGAACTGACAGGAGGAGCTACCTTCTATACAGTTAATAACGATTTTTATCAGGGAAAAACGCGATCACAGGACTTTATCGGGTCCCTGCAGGGACATGTTAATTACACTTTCAAAGGTGGTATCTGGGCTGCAATTGATGGTACATACTATTGGGGTGGCAGTACAACTCTTGACGGGGTTGAGGGAGATGATCTGCAGAAGAATACGCGGTTAGGTTGCACACTGGCAATACCTGTAAATCTCCACCATTCAATAAAACTTTATTTTAGCACAGGTGTTTCAACTCGTACAGGAACTGATTTTGATTTGATCGGGGCTGTCTGGCAATACAGGTGGGGTGGTGGAATACCAAAAGGAAAAAATCCTCAAGCCCGAAATTGAGGATTTTGGATATCCGGACAGTATTGAAAAAGTAATAATGAAAAATGCTCAAAATTCTTCATTTGTCCTCAATCTGATGGCAACGGGGATCACAGATAAATTGTTGAAACATTACAGCTGTCAAAGTGATGGTTAAGCATTGTTAAGTTAATCACTATCGTATTTTATAATCATTTTTTATGTAATTTTGAGCTTGAATCATTCATCTATTCAATAAAATTATGAGATACATTCTTTTATCAATTTTTATACTGTATCTGAACTTGATTAGTTTTCCTCTCTATTCTCAGACAGATGGTCAGGCAGTAAGTGATTCAGCATTATTGGGATTACCAGGCGATAACCTGAATCTGTATGCTGTTATTGATCTGTTTCAGAAATCAAAGACTATTGAAGACTTTGAAAAGTCCTTAAATCTTGAATCAACCGGTATCAACAATATGGATTTGGATCTTGATAATAAAGTTGATTTCATAAAGGTTGTTACAAAACAGGATAAGGAGGATTTTACGTTTATACTCCAGATAGCAGTGAATGATAAAGAGACACAGGATGTTGCCGTTATTCTTGTCTCAAGAGATAAAGATAAAAAAGTTACTATGCAGATAGTTGGTGATCCGGATCTGTATGGTAAGGATTATATTGTTGAACCAAAGACCACTGTTACACCTGCAGTTACTTCAAATCCGGCCTATACCGGAGACGACCCTGTTGTTGTCAGTGTTCCGGCATCAACCACTATTGTTGTGGTCGAGACGGCACCTGTAGTTCAATATGTATATTCTCCTGCTTATGTGCCTTATTATCCACCTTATTATTATGGATATTATCCACCATATTATGCAGCATTTACAGTAATGGCTGTTGGTATGTACTGGGGTCATGTTGCTCATTACCATGGTGGTTTGGATGGTTATCATGGTAATACAACTGTAATTCATAATACAAATAATTTTAATAATTATAATAATTCCAGGAACAGATCCAATACCGTTAACAATAATATGTCTAATGGTAATTATAATCGTAATAATGCATCATCTCGTCCCTCAACAGGTGCATCTGCCTCAACCCGACCATCAACAGGTGCTTCCGGATCAGCCCGTCCCTCAACTGGTGCTTCTGCATCGACCCGGCCTTCAACAGGTACTTCCGGATCAGCCCGTCCCTCAACAGGTGCATCTGCATCAACCCGTCCCTCAACAGGAACTTCCTCAAACTCCCGTACGTCAGCCTCAACTTCAAACAGGTCTTCTTCATCAAGATCAAATTATTCTTCATCGTCTGCATCCAGGTCAAGATCTTCTGCTTCTTCCTCAGGATACAGTCGTGGTAGTAGCAGCGGAATGAGCAGAGGTGGCGGTGGTGGCGGTGGAAGAAGACGCTGATTTATATATGAAATTTTGCAAATAGTTAATAGAATGAAAAAAATTATATTCTCAGTTATATTCCTTACGATGAGCATGTTGAGTATGCCTTTATATTCTCAAACGGGAAATGATACTGCGCTGCTCGGCTTGCCGGGAGATAATCTGGATCTGTTTGCTGTATTGGATCTTTTTCAGAAATCAAAGACCATCGAAGAGTTTGAAAAATCGCTGAATCTTGAAGCAACAGGAATCAATAATATGGATCTTAATCTTGATAATAAAGTTGATTTTATAAAAGTCGAGACAAAGCAGGATGGAGATGATTTTACTTTTATTCTTCAGATTAATGTAAGTGAAAAGGAGATACAGGATGTTGCAGTGATTTTAATATCAAAGGATAAAGATGCAAAAGTTACCATGCAGATAGTGGGAGATAAGGATTTGTACGGTGATGGATATGTTGTTGAACCAAATACCAAAACAACTGCTGCTGTTACTGCTAATCCTGCTTATGTTGGAACAGATCCTGTTACTGTAAATGTTCCTGCATCAACCACTGTAGTTGTAGTTGAATCAGCACCAGTAGTACAATATGTGTATTCTCCAGTATATGTACCTTATTATCCGCCACCTGCTCCGCCACCATATTTTATGGCTTTTACTGTTATAGCTGTTAGTGCTTATCATCATAATAATTATTATCATCATGGTGGATATTATGGAGGTCATGGAAATACAGTAGTTATACATAATGAAAACAATTATAACAATTACAATAATTCACGAAACAGTTCCAATACTGTGAACAATAATAAAGCCAACGGCAACTATAACCGTAATAATGCATCTGCAGGATCTTCAGCATCGACCCGTCAGTCTGCATCTCCATCGACTAATCAGGCAAGAGGATCTTCCGGGTCGGCAAGTCCGTCAACCAGTCAGGCAAAAGGAACTTCCGGATCAACACGCCCATCCACATCCTCATCTGCCAGTCAGTCAAAGGCAACTTCTTCATCATCTGCTTCCAGATCAAATTCATCATCTGCTTCCAGATCAAATTCCTCTTCATCTGCGTCAAGATCTGGATCTGCCGGATCTTCACGTTCTATGGGCGGAGGTGGAGGCAGGAGAAGGTAATTTAATATTAGTTGCCCTGCATATGTGAAGGGATTTTCAAATGCATTCTTGAAAATGAAAAAAGTGTCCAAATACTAATCTTCAGACACTCTTCAACCAAATTATTTCCGGAATCTTTTTATTCAACGGGCATATCAGATGTACTCATTTCTCTTACACTGTAATATTTACCGTTTCTCTTTTCAAACAGAACCATATAATTCCCGGTATTGAATGCAGTTTTAGTTGAGTCAACTACGGTATAATAGCCAATTTCAACCACAAGATTCCCGTCATTTGATACAAAAACCTCGTTGGTTTTAAAAGAAATCTGGTTAGACTCGGAAAATGCATCGACTTTTAAATAATCAATAATTGAGTCTCTGCCAACCAGGGGTTTTCGATTCTGAGCAAAGGTAACCGCATCTTCTGCATAATAGCCAATATTCCTGATTTCTCCCTTATTATACAATTCGGCAAATTCATCTTCCTTTGCCTGAATTTCTTTTTTTATCTGTTCTTTGTCAATCACTGCCGTTGGTTCTGATTTTTTTGAATTACAGGCAATAATAAACATCATAAAAAATAAAAATAACACTCCTTTTGCAACCTTGTTTTTCATAGTTTTATGGTTATTAATGTATTTATTTTGCTTATAAACATAAAACATTAAAATTAGTATAAAAATTCACCGCTGTGCTATATTGTAGTAATTTTTATTCAGATGTAAATGTTTGATTATTCCTGTTTATGATAATAATCCGTCACATGAAAGTCTTTCCGGGAGGCAGGTCTTATTATTAATTTCCTGCCAGCCTTTGATAAAGAGGAATTTATTGCTAATTTTATAACTATGAACCAGATACTAAAAAACGCCGTTATTTTGTTGGGATTCTTATCCTTTTCAAATTCTTCCCACTCTCAATGCACAGTGCTTAACCGTGTTGCTTCTGATGGTTCCATGCAATATTACATGGAGCCTGTAAATTTTTACTGGACAAGTGCGAAATCCTTAAAAGGGTGTATTGTAACTGATAAAGAAAGCTTTTTCCTTGAATTGCAACCTTTGCCTTTTCCTGAAAAATCTGAAGGCAGAAAACTGAAGAAGAACCTCGTGATTACATTATCTGATGGAGCAACCTATGAGCTTGAACATTTCGATACCAGATATCTGGCTAACGATACTGTAATGGAAATGCTTTATCTCATCAATAAGGAAGATATGGAACGATTACTTAATTTGGAAGTTTCAGAAGTAAAGATCGATATGATGGGAAACGAAGGAATCAGAGCTTATGTTTTTAAACTTCATAAATCAGCGTTAAAGGAACAGTTGGCATGTTTTTTAAGCGAGAAAGAAAAAAGTAAAAAGAAGTAGTTAATCTTCTTTATCGGTTTTTAACGGTTTCGAAATTAATTTCTTTTTTAGCTTTGTCATAAGATTATTTACAGTGACAGTAAAGGCAACTATATTATAAATTTCATTGCCATTGTCCCTTGGCATAAATTCATTCACATAAGTTAATTCGATCTGAAGATCGTCTGTTAATAAATAGCCCCCTCCAATTTCAAACCTGTTACGGTCAAAAAAGGTTATTCCGCTGGTTTTCGCATCAGGTTTGAATAAGAGTTCTTCAGTACTTAGGAAATAAAGTACACCCTGTCTTAATACGTTGCTGTTTAGTGGTTTCATATATTTAATCATCTGCCGATACCGGTATTTATCTTCGAAAACACCGTCAGAATTCATCATATACCGAAACTCACCACGAATTCTTGTAAATAAGGTGTATCCTGTTTTATGAATATAGTATGTCCCCTGAAGTGTCAACCTGTATTCAGGTGAAAAATACTGTCCGATATCAGGCACATCTTTATTATAATAATAGGCAAAAGACGAGGAGAATTTCCATCTCGGTGAATAATAATAGTGACCCCATACAAAAAAGTATCTCTGGATATTTGTTTTAAGTACTTTATTTTCATAAGGTGTGTTGCTGAAAGTACCACCCAGATAAAGCTCACCGGCCCACCTGTCGTTTATAGCACGTGCAAACTGTAGCTCATTACCTAATTGAGTATAACTTGTATTCTGAGCGTTAATACGAATTGTACCAAGTAAGATTATTAAAAATACTACCTGTACTTTTACACTTTTAAAATCGTATTTAACAGGCTGTATGATAATGTTATGTGTATTAATTTTTATTTGAATATATACTCAAAAATTCATTTTTCATATTGTGATAAGCATGTTTTTCAATGCATTTGTTTTTTACAGCCACGTTACTTTTCAGGGAATCTGAATAAATTCCATATTTCGGCAAAATAAATTACCCGGTATTTGTCATTTATAACTTAACAATTATTACTGTTAAATAATCTATTCATTACTTATTGATAAGTATTTTAATTGCACCAAATTTAACTAATTTTGATACTTAATTGTAATATTCATTATAGATACTTTTTAATAATATGTAGCTTTACAAAATGAATTATCTTAGCAGTTGTTGCTGTTAAACTAATTTAACCACGTAACAGGTGGTACAGGTAAGAAGGAGTAGTAACTATATGTTTGCAGTGCATACAATTAATTCAAAAGAGGATAAATCAGACTTAGAGTAATGTCTTCTGAGTTGTTGATGGTACTTATGCTGCTGATTCTGAGGATCATCAATTTAATTAAAAATCAGCTGTAACAATTGAAAAGTTATGAAGGTAGCTGTTATTGCTGATTGTTAAGATTTTTAGAGATTATGGGTATTTACATTTTGATTATTTAAATAGTATTAATTTTTTAAAATTTTAAAAAAAGAGGTCATGAAAAAACATGTAATATTATTCTTTTTGGTTTTGTTATCAGTGAAAGCATTTTCTCAGGAAAATGCAATTACTATTGGCGGCGGTTACTCTTTTGCTACTATTGAAGATTCCGACACAAAAGGGACAGGCTGGAGAATCAATGGTTTATACGAGATGAATCCCATGGGCGGTAAAATTGCTCACGGATTTTCATTAGGTTATATAAACATTTCAGCAACAGAAACTGGTGTCACAAGCACAATTGGATCTATTCCGGTATATTATGCACCTAAAGTGATGTTTGGAAGTGAAAAGTTCAAAGGATTTGTTAAGGGTGCCCTGGGTATGCAATTCTCAAGTCTTAAAAGAGAGGGACTTGTTTCGCTCGAGGACAATGATTTTGGATTTTACGGAGGAGGGGGAGCAGGAATTATGATATTTTTAAAGGAAAATATTTTCATTAACGGTGAATATGAAATAGCCTGGCTCTCAAACAGCTATTATAAGGATGGTTGGATGAATACAATAAGTGGCGGATTAGGATTTAAATTTTAATCTGCTTGCAGATAAGATTCTTTTAGAAAGAGTTTTACCTGGACGAGAGACCGGGAACCAGATTAAGTCAAAATACATTAACCTTGTCTATCCTTGCTATTGGCAGGCAGGTGACAAGGTCGTAAAATTTATACTTGAAGGGCGCAAAGATTTGTTTTATAAGCATTTACTTTGTGCTCTTTGTTTTTTACCTTCAGACCTAACCAACCCTAAAATGCAAGGCAAAATCAGGGATTAGTGGTTTTTAGATCAAAAATGGAATTCTATATGTCTCATATTTAATTAGTTGAAAGCTTCAGTCATAATAAGTCACGAAAGTGTCAGAAGAAGGATGTATTAGTTATCTGACATTATATCTTATCGCATTAAGGTATAAAGTTTTAAATCGTTTGCCAATGAATAGCTATTTTAGTATTATGTTTGTATTGTTTGGTGATTTATCATTATAAATGAGGCTCCGGAAAATTAAAAAAGTATTCCTCTATTTCCTGATTGCCATAATCGGGCTGTTATTCCTGGCTGTCGTATTGATAAACTTTCCTTTTGCACATCGGTTCATTACTAAAAAAGTTAATAATATTTTATCAAATGCCCATATCCCGGTATATATAAATTCAATCGGGACAATCTTGCCAAATTCTGTTGTTGTAAATGGAGTTACTTTATTCGGAGTTAATGGCGATACTATCATTCATTCAGAAAAACTGGGTGCCTCTTTTGCCACCCTTGCTTTATTAAAGAAGAGAGTAATAATATCATCGGTTGTACTTAGCAACTCCGGTATAAATTTGTCACGAACCGAAAGAGATTTGGAAATCAATATAGCAGAGGCTTTTTCCAGTAAGAAAAGTAAAATACCGGGGGATGAGATCAGTAAGAAAAAACCATGGGAAGTTGCTATAGGAAGTGCAGAGATTTCAGGAATTAATTTCCGGATGAAGGACTCAGTTTCCGGAATTTATATTGATCAGAAAGTTGA
Organism: uncultured Bacteroidales bacterium; assembly: GCA_963732435.1. Taxonomy (GTDB): domain Bacteria; phylum Bacteroidota; class Bacteroidia; order Bacteroidales; family VadinHA17; genus LD21. The sequence continues at coordinate 145,838 of CAVSZL010000005.1, forward strand.
TAACATAAAGGTGAAAACCAATAAGATGTCACTTATTGATAAGGTAATTCATATCCAGTCTCTTGATATAAGCGGAGCAGATGGCAGTATAAGGATCAGTGAAAGACCTGAAACTGATAACAGCAGCACCAGCTCTCCATGGAACTTTGGTGCTGCAAATATTTCACTGATAAATATTAATGAATCATTTGATGACTCCGGAAAAAAGATAATGGCAGGGATTTCCATTGAAGAGTGTAAAATAAAGACAAGGAATTCAGATATTAATAACAAAACCATTGATTTATCAAGGCTTTTTCTTTCAGGAATCAGCGTCAGCTTAAGAATGAATAGGGCTCCTGAAGTGGAAAACTCTAAAAAGACTGATGATGCATTTGCTTTCCCATGGAATATCAAATGTTCGGATCTTAAACTTGAAACCTTTACAGTGGGTTACGGAGGGTATCCTGATGAATCACACATGCAGACATCAGATGAGTTTGTTATTTCAGATCTTAATTTAACCTTATCAGATTTAGTGCTTTCTGATAGTTCAGCTGGTTTTAAGGCAAACAGTCTGAATTTTCACTTAAATAATGGATTTTCTTTAAAAAAATTTAAAGGTGATCTCGATTCCAGGGATGGCAAAACTACTCTTGACCTTTCAGTTGAAACCGGAAACAGCCAGATTAATCTTTCCGGTGCGTCGGAAGAGAATTTATTTGATATAATTTCAGAACCTGGAAAGATAAAATCCTTGAGTATTTCATTAAGTAAAACAAGGATTTCTATTGTTGACCTTTTATTTTTTAACCCCGGACTTGGTAAGCTCCCTGCAATAAACTTCCTGAAAAAAGATCCGTTTACAATAAAAGGAGATCTGATTCTTCTTGACTCTGTTATCAGAATGCCTGATTTTTCGGTATACCAGGCTTCGAATATTGGAGTATCAATGCAGGGTCAGATAATCGGAGGAATAAATCCCCGGAAAGCCAGAGTCAATCTTAAATTCAGAGTACCGGATATTAACACATTGTGGTTAACAGGGATTCTTAAGGAAGTTGGTTTTGATAATGAGATTACAGATTTTACAAGCCTTTCTGTAGAAGGTACAGTCTCTGATACATTTAAGTCACCTCATTTCACACTAAATGTAATAAGTAATATTGGCAATATTGATCTTTCAGGATCGTTGGATTACAACAATGACAGTTTTAAGCTGAATTCCCATTTTAGAAGTATTCATATTGGCAGGATAATCAGTAATGATTTAATTGGATCATTTACCGGATCAGGAGAGATAAGCGGAAATGGTATCCGAAAAAAATCCATTTCAGCAGGCGGTCTTATTTCAGTTGATTCTCTCATGTTTAAAGGATATAATTATACTAATGCTAAAATTGATTTTACCTTACTGCTTCCTGATGTTAAACTCAGACTTTTTATTGATGATCAATTATTGAATCTTGATCTTACAGCTGATATCAATACTTCAGATTCATTGCTCGTTGTAAAAAGTAACACTAAATTTAAGGCAAATCTTCGCGAACTTAATCTTTTTAAGGATACACTCACTGCTTCAGGTGCAATGAGAGCTGATTTTAAAAAGAGTAAAATATTGCTGGAATCTGATTTAGATCTTTCTGATATTGTATTATCAACTCCACAGAAAAATATTGCGGTTAAAAATGTATTTGCCTCTTTCATTTCAGATACAGTAAAAACATCGCTTTCAGGAGAATCTGATTTTTTTGATTTTACAATTAACCTGCAGAAACCTGTCAGTGAACTTAATACCGTTCCGGAGGAGTACAGGAATTATGTTAACTCTTTCACAGATACTGATCATAGTGAGGCTGAAACCAGAGTGTCATTTTTACCAAATACAGATTCAAAAATTAATTTCGTTTATCATGAAGCTGTTGAAGTTTTTATAAAGAATTTTCAATATAAAAGTATAGATATCAGTTTAAATAATAATCCTTCAGAAGGCAAACTTGAGTATATCATCCTTGGAAAAGATATTAAATACAACAATCTGGCAGTTGGGAAGTTAAATTCTCATATAACAGACTCGGCAGGATATCTAAATGTTTATTTTCAAGGGGATACCTGTATGTTTGCTTCCTACCCGATAAACAAACTGCTACTTACCAGCAGGTTGAGTGCCTGGAAGGGTATTACAAGTCTTTCATTACTGGGACCCCAAAACAAAATTCTGTATGGATTTGAACTAAGTCCGGAATTTGATAGTTCTGCTGTGCACTTAAAGGTGCCCTCAAAACAATTGATAATGAATGGTATAAAGTGGCAGTTGAATTCAGAGGATATACTGACTTATGATTTCCGGGAGAAGAATTTGACACCAGCACTTCGTATGTACTTCAATGACTCATATTTAAACATTATAACAGATTTGACTGATAATAACAGGGTGATTAAATTTGATCTGAAAAACGTAAATACGAATTTACTCTTTCCTGAAAAGATTATAGATGGTAATCCAGGTGCTGTTATTTCAGGTTCAGCACTATTAAAACTCGATAGAGACAAGAGGTCTGAATTAAGTACCAGCCTGAATCTGAATGATGTGAGGTGGAATGATTTGAACTTTAATAAAATTGAATTAGAGGGTAACTATATATCTGAGAATAAGGAAAGCTGGACTATTGGGATGTCTTCCCGGTTTGATTCCACTGAAATAGTTCTCAATGCTGAAAAACCTGATGGTGACAGCAGGTCTGTAAAGGCCGGGATTAAGAATTTTCCGGCCAGAACTATGGAGCCTTTTGTGAAAAATTTTATTACGAACCTAAAAGGTGTTATTTCAGGATACTTCAATATTACATCAGAGGGAGGCAATGAAAACTTTGATGGTGAAATAAACATATCAGACGGCGGTATGAGGATAACATCTTTGAAATCCGGATACAGGATTCCTGATGAAAAAATCATGTTTTCCGGGAAGAAGGTTGTTTTTGATAACTTCACTGTTTTAGATTCGCTTGATAATAAGTTGTCTATAAATGGCTCGCTCGATCTAAGCATACCCGGGTCAATACTCACTAATATGGAGGCAACTTCTTCCGACTTACAGATTATGAACAGAGGAGAAAAGGACAACTCTTCATTTTACGGAAAGATTTTTATTGATTCAAGGGTATCTGTTAAAGGTTTGATCCCTACCCCAGAAATAAAGGGGAATTTGCGACTTACAAAAGGTACAGAGATATTCTATTCAAAAAAGGAGGATCTTAGTCTCTCTGAAAGTGAAAAGGTTATAAGTTTTATTAGCAGAACGTCTCTGAATGAGCAAAATATACTTCAGATTAAAGGAGGGTCTGTTACCCGCAAAGGGATCTCCGTTGAGTCCCTTGTAGAGATTGATCCGGAGACCATTATTCATTTTAATTTAGCTCAAAAATTGTATCTGATTAATCTGATGGTCAAGGGAGGTGGGGCCCTGAACTATAATATGCTTGATAACAATCAGATGAATCTAACAGGAAAATATGAAATTGGTGAAGGTACGGCAAACGTTAAAATGATAGGATGGCCAAATAAACTATTCCAGATCGCTTCCGGCGGATCTGTCAGATGGGACGGAAATGTAGAGGATCCTGTCCTGCAGTTCGAAGCTTTGAACAAAGTAAGAACTTCGTACACAAATCCGGTTGATGGTAAGGTAAGGGATGTCGATTTTAACGTAATATTTAAGATCTCCGACCGACTGTCAGAATTAAACCTTGTATTTACAGTAAATACTCCTGATCAGTATCTAATGAGCATTATTAACACTCTCAGTCCGGAAGAACAGATGAGACAGGCAATTACTGTACTCTTGTTTGAAAAGATTGATCTGCCCGGGATTTCAACTTCTACTGATTATGTGACTGAACAGGTTAACCAGATGGTGGCTTCACAATTAAATGCCATTACAAAGACAACCATTAAAGGGGTGGATATTTCGTTTGGTATTGATACATATACCTCCGCATCACAATCCGGAGGAGAACAGACCAAAACAAGTCTTTCATACGATGTGAAAAAATCACTTCTTAATGACAGGGCAAAGTTAGAGATCTCAGGACGTGTTAATGATTATGCCAATCAACAGAGTAGTTCAAATATATCTCTGAACAATTTTTCATTTGAATACCGGCTTGATTCTGCAGCAACAAAATTTGTTAAAGTTTACAATGAGCATACTTATGAAGATGTATTTGAAGGAGAAGTTATAAAAACCGGTATTGGGTTTATTTACAGGAAAAGTTACAGATCAATCGTAGATATCTGGAAGAGGGATGACAAAAAGAAAAAATCAAAACAAAAAGTACAATGAAAAGATGCTTATACATAACTCTTTTCTGGCTTCTTGTAGTTTTAGCAGGTTGTTCCAACACTCGTTTTCTGGCTGATGACCAGTTTTTGTACACCGGAAGAAGGAAGGTTGAGATAATAAAATCAGATGATAATATAAAAGTATTACCTGTCCGTAATTATGTTGAATCAATCACAAACCATAAAGTTAATAATTCTTTGTTTGGCTATCGGGTTCTTCCTCCTGTTGGTTTATGGGTACATAATTATGTGAAGGTAAACGAGCAGAAAAAGTTAAAAAACTGGTTGTACAAAACGTTCTCATCAGATCCGGTGCTTTTGTCCGATGTAAATCCTGAATTACGTTCATCCAAGATTGAAAATGACCTGTTTGACAGAGGTTATTTTAAATCAAATGCCTGGTCGGTTGTAGATACAAACAGACGTAATCCTCATAAAGTCAAAGTGACTTATTTTATTGAGCTTTCCCCTCCATTTCAATATAAACAGATAATTATCGATTCCGTTACAGATCATATTGATACTCTAATCAGTACGAACAGGTTCATTTCAGAAGTAAAAGCAGGTGAACAGTTCAACCTGGAAAAGATTAAGAATATGCGTGTTGGTATGTCCCGAACGATACAGGACAGTGGTTATTTTTATTTTAGCCCGGAATATATTGACCTGAAGGCAGATACATTGACAGCAAATAACAAACTTAATCTTCTTGTCGGTAAGAGAAAGGGCCTCCCTGAAACTGTAATCTCGAAATATAAAATAAACAATATTACTATTTCCAGTCTCCAGAAAAGTGATTCATCTGACTCAAAAACCGACACTACCATTTATGCAGGAATCAAAATTTTATCATCAGGGGAATATTTAAAAAACGAGGTGCTTTTAAATTCAATTGTTTTCAGACCAGGAGATACCTATTCTCATTCCTCCTATCAGAGAAGCATGAACCAGCTAAGCAATCTTGGAGTTTTCAAATATGCGAATATCTCTTTTCAACGGAATAAGGAAGACAGCCTTCAGTATCTTCTTGATGCAAATATTGACCTGTTAAAAGCAGATAATATTATAGCTGATTTTGAGGCTGATCTGGTTAATAAATCCTCAGGCTATGCAGGTCCCCAACTGGCTGTTGGTATTTCTCACGGCAATGTGTTTCATGGAGCTGAACGATTAAGAGTAGGCTTAACAGGAGGATTCGAATGGCAATGGGGAACGAAATCAGAATCACAATTGGGAACATACTCATATCAGTTTGGTATTAATTCAGGTCTGACATTTCCAAGGATTACGATACCATTTGTTTCTTCAGTAAGAAATCAGCTTCTGATGCAACGCACATCCATAGCCTTTGATTTTAGTATCCTGAACCGTGTGGCATACTACAAAATGGCTTCATCAAAAACAAACCTGCAGTATCAATGGAGTAAAACAAGTAATATTCAGCATTCATTTACTCCGGTTTATGTGAACTCAGTCAACCTTCTGGCCACAACTCCTGAGTTTGATTCAGTTGTAAATGAAAATATATATATCCGGAAGAGTTTTGAGGAACAATATATAATTGGACCCAGATATGAGTTTATATACAACAATACATTAATTATCAGACCTAACAACTTCCTGTTTCAGGGAGGTATCAATACCTCAGGAAATGTAATTGACCTGTTCGCCGGGATTGGAAAGACAGATGAGGAACGACCTTACTACTTTTTGGATAACATATATTCACAATTTGTTAAATTAACTACCGATTTCAGGTATTATCGAAATGGTTATAACAAATCACTTGCATTAAGGCTTTATGCAGGGATCGGATTACCTTACGGCAATTCAACAGCACTGCCTTATGTAGAACAGTTTTTCAGCGGTGGCGCATACAGTATCAGGGGATTTACTGCCCGATATCTGGGTCCTGGTTCATATTATAGTGAAGATCAGAGTGGTTATATCGATCAATCGGGGGATGTAAAGCTGGAGACAAACCTGGAGTTCAGGTTCGGTATGTCAAAAGTACTGAAAGGTGCAGTTTTTATTGATGCGGGAAATATCTGGCTGGTTAATGAAGATCCAAGCAGACCGGGTGCAAAATTTAATTTCAACACATTTTATGAGCAGGTGGCAGTGAGCGCAGGAATTGGCCTGAGGTTTGATTTTACCTTCTTTGTACTGAGAACAGATGCAGGATTTCCAATAAGGAATCCATATCCGACAAATGGCCGATACTGGTTATCTGCAGGGGAGGACATTTTATCGGGTACACTCTTTCACCTGGCAATAGGGTATCCTTTCTAAATTCAGATTTTTTTGCATTTTAATATATTATACAATAAAATGTTTGATTGAGAGTTTTTAAGCAAAACAAATGAGTCTCTAACTTTGTTATAAAATACTTATGATTAAGTATTGAGGATTATGACGATTTATTTTTAAATTTGTGGCTTCAATAAAATATAAAATTTGAAATTGAACAGAAATAATTTAAACACTCACTAATTTAAATAAATATGAAAAAAAGAACAGTTTTATACATTTCAATTTTATTGGGATTGTTTCTCTGGGGTTGTTACCCTGACGGACCAGATTATACAAGTGATTTAGACATTGTCATTACTCAGCATAATGATGAGTATGATTTTATGGCGAAAGCAACTTATGCTATGCCTGGCAGGATCGTAAAGGTTACCGGTAATCTTCAGGAGGGCGATTCTCCTGAGTTCATTCCTGATGTTACTGCCACTCAGATCCTTACACAGATTAGAAATAATATGCAGGCTCTTGGATGGGCAGAAGTAGCTGTTTCTGCGAACCCGGATGTTCTGTTAGGTGTCGCATCAATGGAGACTACTCAGGTTTTTTACTATTATGACTACTGGTACTGGTGGTATGGAGGTTATTATCCTTATTATCCATATTATCCTCCGGTATATGCCGGCTCATATACTGCAGGTACTTTGATTATGTCTATGATGGATCCGAAAGAACTTAGTGGTAATGGCTATCCGGTAAAGCAATGGACAGGAATTCTTAATGGGATTTTAGACAGTAAATATAATCCTGCACGTGTTAATCCATTAATCGACCAGGCATTCGAACAATCACCTTATCTCAAAACCAAATAAACTGATCAGTTATGAAAAAATTATTATATATATTATTGTTTACATTCGTTGCTTCTTCTGCAATTGCTCAGAGAAGTTTCAATACATGGTCATACTCCATGGGATTTGGAGCAGGAGATCTGAAGGAATATATCGAACCGGTTAGTTTCCGGGGTGTTACTTATAACTTCAACAAGTTAATTACAGATAATGTTGGTCTGGGTCTTGAAATTGCCTGGAGCACTTTTTATGAGAAAAAGGATTTTGATACATATTCAAAAGGTAAATTTGACTATTCAGGTAAACAGTGGAGATACAGTAACCATGTTCCTTTGCTTTTTACAATGAATTACTATTTCAATCCTGACAGTGATTTTTTCCCCTTTGTAGGTATGGGTGTTGGTACAATTTATGCTGAAAGAAGAACCGATATGGGTCAATGGGCTTTCACCAGCGATGCATGGGAGTTCGCACTTAAGCCTGAATTAGGTGTTATTTTTGATACAGGTGGTGCAGGTGTCTCACTTTCCGGAAAATACTACTACGGATTTAAGGCTGGTGACCTTCCTGCTCAGAGTTATTTTACAATTAATATTGGTTTTGCATTTATTAATTAATTCCTGCAATGAGAAAAATATTAATCGCGGCTTTTTTACTTGTTATATTAACTTCCTGTGCTTCAATTAAAGTCACATCTGATTTTGATAAAACAGTAAATTTTGCTGATTATAAAACATATAAGTTTACTGAAGATGCCCTTGCATTGCCTGTCGATGATATCAACAGAAGCAGGATAATCAGTGCTGTGGAAACTGAATTAGGAAAGAAGGGTTTTACGAAATCTGAAAATCCTGATGTACTTATCGATCTTAAACTGACAGCACAAACGAAACAAACAGCAACAGCCAATACTTCAGGTGGATATGGATATGGATACAGATATGGCTGGGGTGGTGGTTTTTCAACAACAACCATCAATTATGATTCATACCAGGAAGGGACCCTGTTTGTAGATATGATCGATCTTAAAAAACTTCAGCTTGTCTGGCAGGGCAGGGGTGTAGGCACTCTGGATCCTGATGCATCACAGAAGAAGAGAGAAGATAATATTAATTATGCAGTGAAGAGTATATTTTATAAATATCCTCCCAAGATGTAAATTTAAATTGTTTAATAGGAACATAAGAGCCGGAAATATTTATTTTGCCGGCTCTTGTTTTTTTCTTAATTGGTTGTAAGTAATAAGTGCCTAGAGTGCCTAGAGTATTTGGAGTGTGCTAAGTAAAATAGAAAGTAATTGATCAGTATTGAATCGATGTGCTCTGACTTCGGACTTCGGTCTTCGGTCTTCTGAATTCTTACTGCTAAGTAACAATAGTTTAATTTAAATGACTTTACGGGAGTTAATCCTTATGAGTATTAGTATAGCTACAAACTATCAAAATATTTCATATATTTTTCGGACATTTATATAATTATTCCCGGGGCAAGTCTTAACTAACAATTACAGTTATGAATTTTAAATTAATTGCAGAGGTGGTGGGATTGTTTATGGTCCCATTTCTAATTGTACTGGTCCCGATATTATTGGGCCAACGGTATGGTATTTGGCGTATTAAGAATACTCCTGATTTGCAGAATGCACCGGTTGGCTCGGTGGTTGGTGCAGCATTTGGTCTTTTAGCTTTTATGCTGGCTTTCACATTTCAGATTGCTGCCGGTCGTTATGAAGCACGCAAAGAGTTGCTGCTGGAAGAGGTTACCAATATCCGGACTACCTGGCTCAGGGCAGGAGTTGTGCCGGAACCGATCCGGTCTGATACCAGAAAACTGCTCCTGGAATATGTTGAACTTCGGGTTGAAGTTGCCAGCAACCCTTCAATAATTAATTCGATGATGTTTCGCTCCCAGCAGATACTGGATGTATTATGGGAATCAGTCGAACAACTTGCTGAACTTGACAAGAGTTCTGAAATGTATTCACTATACACGACCTCAGTAAATGACCTTGTTGATAACTATAATCACCGTGTAACAATGACTCTTGAGTATCGCATTCCCTCTGCAATACTCGGGGTATTATTTATTATTACATTCCTTAGTATGCTTGCTCTTGGTTATCAGTTCGGAATTTCCGGGAAAGGGAGTTTCAGAATTAACGTTCTTCTTGCTATTGTTTTTGCCCTGGTGATGTTTCTGATTTTAGCTCTCGACCGTCCTGAAGTTGGATTAGCCAAACTCAACCAGAAACCGATGTTAACGTTGCAGCAGCAGTTAAATTCCAGGTAAGATGTCTTGGAGTTAGACTTCAGGAATATCAGTCTGATAGTTTATTATCTTTCTTCCCATCATGATAATACACTTCAGATATGGCTATTTGTCAGTTCAGGTTCTGGGTAACGATTGAAAAAGAGTAAGTTATTTATCGCATCAGGGAATGCAAAGTGGAGATAATTAAAAATTGTATATCTTTATTCATTGAAGGCTATCTTTTTTCCAGATTTAGTTCTCCGGCAAGTTTTGGCTTAGAAATAAATATGGATATGTTTATATAATTCCTAATAATGAATAAATGGACAAACAAATCACTAATAAATGGTATATGTTCCTGATAAAGGGGATCATTATGGTAGTTTTGTCAATATTTGTGTTTTTTAATCCGGAAGGTACATTAAAGACAGTTGCATTCTACCTTGGAATAGGATTTTTTATTGCAGGTATTGCCCTGGTTATAAGCGGTATTACAGAAAGAAAAGGGGATAAAATATGGAGCTATAATTTAATTGAAGGAATTGCCATTCTGGTCCTTGGTTTTCTACTGGTCGTAGCACCATTGGCAATTGCAGCCATAATACCTTTTCTGATAGGTATCTGGGCAGCATTTTACAGCTTTCTGATAATTATCGATGCGATTAAAGGCACTGGTAACGTTGCCATAAAGCTTATCTCGGGAATAATTATCCTTTTGCTGGCTTATGTGCTTATTTTTAAACCTTTGTTCCTTGGTTTAACAATAGTTATCTGGCTTGGTATTCTTCTTCTAATGGCCGGATCATTCAATATCCTGATGGCTGTAAAACTGAAACAATTGAATAACAAGGACTAATCTGCATTTGATTTTTGACTTTTATTATAGCTACAATGTGGATTAATAGACTCTGTTTTATTATTTTGAATTTGCCAGTTCTTCGGGTGTCTTGATGAATGGCATGCTTAATCCTATCTGAAATAATGAAATTTTTGAGGATCCGGATGCAGGGTCTTTAAATATTTCTGTAAATCCATAATCATACCGGGCAAAAATATTTATATCGAGTGTGGAAGTTGATCTTTTATTTGCCAGATTCAGAGAATATCCGACTTCAACAGGAAAACTAAAACTTATGTTGTTAAAAAAAGATTCCGTATCAATTTTAACAGATGATTCAAAACCATTTTCGAGATTCCCTTGTGTCATCTGACTTGCGCTTGTCAGGAAACTTACCTGTGGCCCTGCTGATACAAAAAATTTAGGAGTGACATTGTACTGTAGAAAAACAGGAATGTCAATGTAATTAAGGTTTAGAAGTGATTCGGTGTTAAGGAGTTCATCCGGTACTTCAGTAATTGGTATCACAGATTTAGCTTTCTTCCTGGAGAGCGGTTTGAATTCCGGTTTAAGATGCCATTTTTCTCCCAGTTTAATATGAGTACCCAGACCAAAATTCACTCCTCCTCCTAATTTTCCTTCTTTCAGTCCATTGAAAGTAGAAAGATTTATTGCGCCATCGATGCTCAGGTGAAACTCTTCGGTAGCTACTTTGTCTCCGAGAATTAGAACAATTATTGCTGCCTGGCCATGACAAAAGGAAATAGCAGAAGTTGATATGAAAATCGTCACCAGGAGTCTTTGTAATAGTTTTTTCTTTTTCATAAAATCTGTGTATCGTATAGAGTCAAAGGTACAACTTATTTTATTGGCTATTAATTTAAAATATGATGGAAATTTGGTTCAATTTGTTTTTTTAAAAATCAAATTTATCGTGAAAATCTCATTCATATCTGGCAAAATAATATGTGTAACCCAGGATCACCGAATATGACCTGGAAGATAATAAGGCAGTATCGGTTATTTCAGGTGATTGGTTTATGATAGCGTAAGGCGGAATGTTTTGGGATGGAGTAAATGCATATGAGAGGCCAAACGTAATTGTATTTTTCTGCTTATGGTATGATAATCCGGTCGATAAGTGATATATATCCCATACTCCTTTTGAACTAGAGAATTCATTAGTAGTGGAAGAGTGGTCATAACTGCTGAAATCAGTTGATATACCGGCTAAAAGATTAAATTGTTTATAAATGACCTGGTTAAGTCCCACTGCAAAATTTATTACTGATTTTGCTGAATTTTCTACCAGTAAAAATCCATCAATAACAGGTTTCAGGTTTGCAGAATCAAGAAGCCCCGGGGGATAGACGAATGGATCTGCTGTTGGTTTCATAAGATAATAGTTATCAACAGGGGAGAAATATTCAGCAGTAAAAGCCAGACTGGTTTTTGAAGTGTGATATTCAATTCCTATGCTGATTGAAAGAGGATGTTTATAACCAACCTTAACATTGCTGTTTCGATCCATGATGATGAAATTTTTTTCCATATCATCCGGATCTTCTGAAACTGCTATATATGATACTTCACGCTGTGCAGATCCATTACCATATATGCTCAGGGAAGGTGTTGTAATAGTAAATCCTGTTCTCCAGTTGCCTGTAACATATGAAAGCCCAAACTTTGCAAGCAGTCTGATATTGTAGTATTTAACAGCTTCATCATTGTTTTTTGTAATATAGGTAGATCCCTGGTTCTTATAATTAACCTCCCTCACATAATTTGTTTGCTGATAACTTTGTCCCCTGTAGCTTCCGAACAGGGTTGCCCCGATTCCCAGCTTGTCTGAAAGAGAGTAGCCGGTGCCAAATCCCAACCATTGTTCATCCATCTGGTTCACATAATCATATGCACCTACAAATGAATTTGCTGATGATGACGGATCATCCGGATTACTGTCAGAAGCTTTGTTTGTGTAACGCGCATTCATGAGTACATTATTATGGTTACGGGTCAGAAGAGCATACGAAAACTTTAATTTATTGCTTTTGGAGAGCTTCAACATTCCCGAGATTATCTGGGGATAGATACTTATCTGGGCTGAATTAAGGTTTATGCCATTTCCGCCCCCATCTTTAATTAATATCTTATCTATCCGGTAGACATTAGCATCAATAGAGAGACTTGGATTTGTTATAAATGTAATTGCACCCGGATTATAGTAGACAGCTGAATTATCACTAACTCCTCCGGTCATCGCCCCGCCCATTAGTGTGCTCTCAGCCCCGTATTGCTGCGACCAGTAATGATTATCCTGAGCTGTGACCCGGATTAAATTATAATATATAGCAAATAGTAGTAAAAAATATTTCAGTAAAATTTTCCTGAGGTTCATGTCAGTGAGCTATAAAAGAGTGCTCTCATCATCCTTATCAGGTTCCGTATCTTCTTTTTGTAAAAATACCTTCAGTATTGCATTACCCTTAACCAGATCTATTTTCCGGATTTCGATTTTATCTATCCTGATACCTGTTCTTCCTGAGATATCTTTTATAAGTTCCTCACTTTTATCAGGGCTTAGCAGTTTAAGTTTGTCGTAAAGTATCTGATAGGAGTCTCCTGATTTTTCCCTTTTACTCTTCTTTTTATCCTTTTTCTTACCTTTCTTTTTACCCTTCTTATCGGTATCTCCATCGCTGACCTCTTTGCCACCCTGATATGTAAATTCGAGTATGAATATTGCCAGAATAACTATAGCATTAACCATTATTGTTCCTCTGACAGGATTAGGGAAATCAAACAAGGCATTTATTGCGGAGACTCCGATTACTGCAAAAAGGTATGCCATATCCTTGGTTGTCATGTTCAGCGTTCTGAAACGGACTATAGAAAATATGGCAAATAAACCAAGGGCCATTCCCATCTGGATCTCGACATTTTTCAGCAAAATGCATATTGTAAAAATCATTATTCCCATCAGAAAAAAGGAAAATTTATGCTCACCTTTTCTTTGGTAATTATGATAAAGAAGACGTATTATTATTAAAAGAGCACCAATGTTTACAAATAGTCTGATAAGTACTCCCAGCAAAATAGCATTAGTGTTAATAACTGTTTCTGAATCCATGATTTTTTAGTTTTATATAATATTCGCTAATATTTTTTGCAACTTGAAATTATATCTTTTACGATACTATATTGATTGTCAAACCCTTTATAAAAGCTGTCAAGGTATTTGACCATCTCTTTTTTAGTTTTTGCCCCAATTAATGGAAAATCATTTATCACCTTGTAGAACTCATCCTTTTTATCAGAGAACTCTCTCAGGGCATTAATATACACATCCTCACTTCTGCATATCCCCACATAGACCCGTTCGCGAACCGATTCTGTGCCAAGACCTGCGGTAGGTACTGCATAACTGGCATCCACCAGCCCCGAATAATCGAAATCATACGGAACTAAAACTCCCAGATCTGCCTCTGATATATTTTTCTGCCTCATAATCTTGCAATTATGCTGGTTTGGAATAGACCAGTCTGTATTCCCGATCATATAATTAAATATTGCCACACGGTCCATTATCTCCGGAACAATGCTTTGCTGATTCAGATTATTCAGGTCTAAAGGGGTTACATTTGTTCTCTCAGCAAGGATATTTTCCGGCTCAATCAGAAATGCAAATGAATTAACAGGTTTACTTTTTTTATAAGTATTTATGTAGCTGATTTCGACCAGTCTTACCCTAAAACTATTGTCAGTAAGTATGTTATAAAGCTTATAAACCAGATATTCTTTTAATACATTCTCTTCATTTCCGCCCTGACAATGAGTTACCATTTTAATTTTTTCAACTTTTTTGAGATCATCCTTTACCATGTTTGATTTTTTGAAATTCAGGCTTAAAGGAGGAAAGGAACAGAACTCATTACGCATCACCCCACGTGATTTTAACCTTATATCTTTATTTACAGAATCTTTATCATTTATATGATAGGTTAAAACCGCTTTCATGTATTCATCTTTCGGTTTCTTTTTTTTGAAATTTGTTATATCAAATCTGAGGGATAATTTCAGAATTTCATCGCTGGTGAAAAGACCAAAGTCGTTATGCAGAGTGTCAACTGCAGAATTTACACCAGCATTTTCAGAATCTTCCTGGCCAAATGCAGGCATAATAAAAAAAATTGCAAAGAATATCTGGAAACAAATAGTTTTCTTCATGAAACAATGATTAACAAAGTTTAGGTAACAACCTTTTTCTGTACTAATATAAACCTTTTTTAGTAGTTAAACGTATTGATAAATGTAGAAAATTTTATACATTTTTGTTATCATTAACCGGTCTGTTGTTTTTCAAAACTTTTATTGGCAGATGGTATAAGTATATTCGGATTACTACTGATGCTTTTAATTTCTATTATTAATTTTGCCACGAAGTGGCACAATCTGAATAACCGTGGGTGCAACCCACGGTCAAAAACAATCTGAATATCACAGCCCTGAAAGGGCTGAATATTAAACTGGTAAATTGAGTCTAATATTCAACCCCTTCGGGGTTACCAGAGATTTTTCATGTGTTACCGTGGGTTGCACCCACGGTTATTCAAATTAAACCCCTTCGGGGTATATACGTCAATTTAAAAAACTAAAGAACGCTTATAAGAGTTTTATTATTAGTGTTTTATGCAAATTTTAGACAATTACAACGCATCACTACTATAATCAGATTTTTAATCTATCAGAAATGGCTGAAAACCTCCATGCAATAGTAAGATTAATTTGGTAAGGGCCTGTCGGGTGTTTTTTGGGGATAATAAGTGCTATGTTCTTGTAGAAATGATTATTATGATGAGAGTTCTGTTAATAAAACAATTGCGTTGTTGATAAAATATTAAACAAACAATTCCCGTTTTTCCTAATATTGATGATATATGAATTCTAACCAGGAAGTTATACAATATTGGACATAATATCATTAATAACTGAATCTAGGATATCTATTTAAGCTTAAGTGTCACTAATTCAACATGTTTAATAAGTATATATTAAAGTATATATGAATCAATGTTATGATAATAAATACAATAAGAAATGAAAAAGAATATTTTGATAAAAACGGTTTATATATCTGTTTCTGTTATACTTATAATAGTACTAACAACCTATTGTAAGAAAGAGGAAAAGATTGTTACTGCACCTGTTCTTTCAGCTATAACCATGGAGGCTCTGGCTGAGAATTATGCAAAAACAAAATGTAAAATTACTTCTGATGGGGGTGGAGATATAATTGAATGCGGAGTGTGTTGGGGTTTGAAGGAGAATCCAACAATTCTTGATTCTAAAACTAACGATGGTAAGGAAACTGGCACTTATATAAGTACAATTACTGGTCTGACAGCAGGTACAACATATTATGCAAGGGGATATGCAACAAATCCTGCAGGTACATCATACAGCGCCGGTATTACTTTTTCAACAAAAGCAGTACTGCCTGTTATAACCACTTCACCTGTTATTTCCATATCAGGTACAAGCGCTGCAGGTGGAGGAAATATTACCTATGATGGAGGAGGAGGCATTACCGCGAGGGGAGTTTGCTGGGGTCCATCTGCCAATCCTACTATATCCGGTTTAAAAACGAATGATGGAACAGGCACCGGAAGTTTTACAAGCAATATAACAGGATTAACTCCGGGAGTAATTTACCATGTGAGATCTTATGCCACTAACTCACTTGGAACATCTTACGGTTCTGATATTACCTTTTCAACATTAGCGATTTTACCTACTATTACAACTTCCCCTGTCACACAAATTACTTCATTATCTGCTGTTGGGGGAGGAGATGTTACCAGCGATGGCGGATCTCCTGTAACAGCCCGTGGAATTTGCTGGAGTACATCTGCCAATCCGACAACAGACGACTTTAAAACAACAGCAGGCACAGGAACCGGAGGCTTTACAGCAGACATTACAGGTTTAACAGCCGGCACATCATATCATGTAAGATCCTATTCTACTAATAATATAGGAACGTCATACGGTTCTGATATTAGTTTTACAACTCTGGTTGTTATACCAACAGTTACAACTTCAACAATTTCAGCAATAACGTCTTCTTCAGCAAGAGGTGGGGGTAATATAATCAGCGATGGTGGTTCTTTGGTAACACACCGTGGAGTATGCTGGAATACAACAGGAAATCCAACTGTTGTGGATAGTAAGAGTGACGATGGTCAGGGCACAGGACTCTTTATAAGTTCAATTACCGAATTGTTGGAAGAGACTCTTTATTATGTAAGATCTTATGCAATTAACAGTGCGGGTGTAAATTATGGCGATGAAATAAGCTTCACAACAATTTCTGAAGCAATTTCTTATTCAAATGGTAACGATGCATACTGGAATGAAAGAACTAATGGATTCAGGCCTGTAAGAATCGGGAATGGTGATTTGGTTTTCAGGTATGATGCAACAAACGGCCAGTATATTTCAGGAAATTTTATACTTATACCTGATAAATCTGGAAATCCGAATGGTGAGGTATATGATAAAACAGATTTTTATGGATTTGGTGGAGGTAATAAAGATAATTTAAAATATCAGTGGGATAACCAGAAAAATAGTGCTTTGGGAAGTATTGAATCTGAGTTTGATCAGACTAAAATGTTTGTTAGTCCCCTTTCCTCAGGAACCATGACATATGCACAGGCAATTAATATTGATAACGGCGGAGCATGTACCTCTATACTGAATAGCAATATATCTATTGATGGCAATCCACAAACTCTTTTATATCCTGAAAAAAACCCATCAACAGGAAATTTTAACCTCTGGAATGGAGAAGATTTGGTGTATGCCGGAATTTTAAAAAATTCAGCATCTTCATTTGGAGGCAACAGGGATGAGTACTCCTCACAGCAACAAATGGCTCTTACAACAAATAAAAGCTATTGTGTATCAACTTATGGGCAGGGTTGGAGGTTACCAACAGATCTTGAAATTGGTCACACTACAAATTCTTATAGTCCTGCATTGCCAACTTTAATCGATCTGGGTTACCAGGGGACATCCGGAGCAATTTTTACATCTTCAAGATTCTATTATCCTGGTTATGCTTTTTATAAATGGTATGTTGTTATTTCCAATGGAGCATGGAATAATATTGACCAGTGGGATAAAACCAAATTTCAGGTACGTTGTGTTTATAGTGCAAAATGAAAATGAAATTTTAAAGCTTGATGCAAATATATATACTATTCAGTTTCTATAGTATAGACTTGAATGAAGGAGTAAATTTTTTAGAAGTTAAATATTTATTGGATTGAAAATTATAAATTAAATAAGATTTTCCGCATCTGCCTATATAATCTTAAAAGCAAAATAATTTTCTATAAGCTGTTAATCTGTATGCATTTCTTAATCAGCTCAATCAAAACATCCTTTTTAACCGGTTTTGAGATGAAATTGTCGCAACCTGCATTCAGTGCTTTCTCCCTGTCGGAATCGAAAGCAAAGGCAGACTGGGCTATAACGGGTAATCGCGGTTTCATTTTCTTTATGATGGAAGTTGCTTCATAGCCATCCATTCCCGGCATTCTGAGATCCATAAGGATAAGTGATATCTCAGGATTATCTTTAACCTTATTTACAGTATCCTGTCCGTTAACAGAATGTATAAGCTGAACACCTTCCCTTGATAGAACTATTTCAAGATACTGATAGCTTGATTCATCATCCTCTGCTATTAATATTGTTAATCCTTTTAATGGTTTATCAGCCTGAAGTATATCAATTGGTTTTGGTTCCGACGGTTTTGCGGCTATTTTGTATGGAACCGAAAATGAAAACGTACTGCCTTTTCCTGGTTCTGACTCTACCCATATCTTACCTTCAAGCGATTCAACATAAGCTTTTGCAATCGCAAGGCCCAGTCCGGATCCTTCATACAATCGGGTTAGATTCATATCTGCCTGGACAAAACGGTCAAAAACAGCATCAATTCTGTCAGCAGGGATCCCTCCTCCGCTGTCCTTCACATAAATTACCAGCGAGTTATTTTCAATATATGTTCCAAGTTCTATTGTGCCTTGAGTGGTGAATTTAATTGCATTTTTAAGGAGGTTGATCAGTATACTTTCAACTTTATGTTTATCTGTTTTAATAATAGCTGCAAAACCAGTAACATGTTCTGATACAATTAGTTTAATTCCTTTTTTATCAGTCTGTAATCTGAAGAAATTATAATTGTTTTGTATTAGTTGTGAGATATTTACCTCTTCAAGAAGAATTTTTGATTCTCCTGATTCAATTTTCGACATTTCAATAATAGAGTTGATAGTCTCAAGTAAGCGTTCTCCGCTTTTGCTTACAACATCTATGTATTCCTTTTTTGTCTCTTCGTTCAGATCAGGTTCATTGAGAAGTGCCAGAAATCCCAGAATCCCATTCATCGGAGTACGGATTTCATGGCTCATATTAGCCAGAAATGCCGATTTAAGCCTTTCGCTTTCTTCGGCCTTTTCTTTAGCTGCTATAAGATCATTAATCATATTTGTTCGTTCGATGACCGTTTCCAGTTCATGGGCTATAATCTCCATTAATCTGACACTACGCTGGTCAAAAGCATTGGCATCTGTATAACTCTGAACAACAATAACTCCTACAGGTATGTTAGAGATCATTAACGGAACCCCCAGCCAGCACTCCGGAACTGTTCCAAGAAGCTCAAGGTGATGTTCACCGGCAAAACGATTTTGCTGCTCGGTGTTCATGAGCATGGTTTTACGTTGCTTAATAACCTGGCCTGAAAGTGAGTTATCCGCTTTCCATTCGATAAAATCATCCTTCTCATCAACAAATATTACACGTCTCAGTGTATCTGTTTCATGATTGTAAAGTGCAACAAAAAAATTTGTAGTATCAATTACTCTGGCCAGGTCGAGGCGAACAATAATAAAAAGATCTTCCAATGCTGTGATACCTGAAGAGGCTCTTGAAATATCATATAGAACCTGATGCACCTCTTCATCGCGTTTTCGCTGGGTGATGTCAGAAAGTGATCCTACGATTCCTATTGTTTTGCCATCTGCAACCCGTGGTGATTCATGAACTTCAACCCATATTTTTTCACCATTTTTTTTCACCAGCTCCAATTCATAGGGAGATTGCTGTAACCCCGTCTCAATTGCCATCGAGGTAAATTGGTATCCTGCCTTATTTGCAATATTATCAGAAACCAGAGTTGTCCAGTTGACCAATGCTTCCTCCTGGGTATATCCGAGAATATCTTTTACCTGAGGACTGATATAAGTTATATTATTATCCGGAGTATGAGAATAGTAAACAATATTTGTACTGTTGTCAAAAATGTTTCGTAGTTTTTCTTCTCTGTCCTTCAGAGCCTCCTCCGCTTTCTTTTGTTCAGTGATGTCCTTTCCATAGAATGAACCACCTACCACTTTACCATCGACAACAATGGGATTCATCGACACCTCAATATAAATCGGGCTGGTTCCAGTATCAATCCTGTCATTAAAAACAAAGCGTTCATTTCTGAAAACCCTGTCATAATGCTCTTTCCAAATGCTCCTTATGGGTTCTGGCAATGAATCCAGGACATTAGTACCTTTTGATAATTTAACACCAAATGTCCTATAAAATGCATCAGCGAATACCTCATTCACATATTGAATCTGGTAATCTGTATTAACCGACCATATACTCTCAAATGTGTTTTCAATTATTGCTTTCAGATTGGCTTCACTTTCCCTGAGCGCTTCTTCCGAAAGAATGTGCCGATCGTCATCATGCGATTTTCTGTTTATCAGCTCTTTGTTCTGAAGTTCAAGTTCAAATATACGTGATTCCATTTCGTGTAAAAGAGATTGAATTCCTGCACCGGAATTTGCAGAACTTTCTGAAGAGTTTTCATTCTTCAAATAGTTTTCAGCCATCCGGTGAAAGGATAAAGCATCAGAGCTTTCTTCTCTTTCTTTCATTAATAAATAAGGTTTTCCTGTTGCCCTTCACATTCCATTGCTTCCCTGCAGACACAAAAAAGCAATGCAATTTTACATGATAAATACCGAAGATGCAAAAATATTTGAATATTTCAGGAAATAAAATTCAAATCTCCCTGAATAAAACATTAATTTAGGATATCTGATAAGTATTCTGAAAGATGTAAACTGAAGATCTGACTTGAATAATGCAATATTGTTAATTCAATACTTCATCTTTTCACTTTGATAACAATGCCACTGACAGGAGTTTTTCCTTTTGTATTAATTGATGCAGGGTTCTTAATTTCATTCTTATCATAGTAGATATGAACATAATAAAGCCCCTCTTTTGAGAAGCTTAATGGTATTTTATATTTTGTTCCGGTTCTGTAAGTGGCAAGTTCCCATGCAGTCATTTTAAGATATTGCTCATTTGTGAAATCATCGTAACTGCCTTTTCTTTTGATTTGGTCAGATGTAAGTAGTACCGGGAATTCTTCCCAGTAGACAATAAGGTAGTACAAAAAGTTTTTATTTTTATTATCAAGTGTAATGCTGAAAGATTCACCAGGTAATACCTTGTCAGGTATATCTCTGTATTCGAAATACCTGTCGATGAATTCTTCATAATATCTGAATTGTTTTCCAGAGATATTAAATCCTATTCCAACGAAGTTGTGAGATTTGTCGATAATTGCCTGTTTATGCCCGTCATTTGGCGATCTCTCTGCCATAAATTTGTCGTGACCCTTCTTCATAAGAGCAGCTATATTTAAAGGTGAAGAATCATAATATTCTGACGACCATTCACCATAAGCATTTTCAGTTATATGGTCATTTCCTCCTGCGAAAGCATACCTGTGATAAGGCTTTTCCCCTGACAGGTTCCAGTGCCCTATGAAATTATTTTCAGCGGCTTCTTTGCTGATCTTGTTTGCAACTCTTGAAGCAAGTATATCCAGATCAACAGGAGCAGCTCCGTACTTTTTTCGGCTTTTGTTAATTATTTCAAGCTGGGCGAGCTTTAGTTTCAGATGATCCTCATTATCTTTATATTCCAGTAATCGTTCTTCATTGTCATTCAGAATCAAATAATTCTTTATGTTATCCTCTGACCTCTCCGGGGTCTTATTAGGTAGAATAGATTTTGGAAATGCTATAATAACAGCAGCTAATATTAAAAAGAACTTTATGGTTTTCCAGAGTTTTCTGAACATATATCTGACTTCATTGTTTAATTTTGCAAAAGTAATTTAATAGATATGAATAAAATTAAACACGGCTTATTATTTTTATTATCTGCGTTCTCATTAGGAGGATTTGCACAGGTTTCAGACTTTTATGATTTTAAAGTCAAAACACTTGAAGGAGACGATTTTGATTTCAGCTCACTGAAAGGTAAGAAGGTTATGGTCGTTAATACTGCTTCGAAATGTGGCTATACTCCTCAGTATAAAGATCTTGAAGAGTTATACGAAAAGTATCAGGATGATCTTGTAATAATTGGCTTTCCGGCAAATAACTTCATGAATCAGGAACCAGGCTCGGAATCTGAGATACGTACATTCTGTACTGAAAAGTATGGTGTCACATTTCCGATGATGGAGAAAATCTCTGTTAAGGGAAAGGATATTCACCCGCTTTACAAATGGCTTACTTCAAAGGAAAAGAATGGAGTTATGGATTCAGAGGTAAAGTGGAACTTCCAGAAATACCTTATTGATGAGACAGGTAAACTTGTTGATGTAATTCCTCCAAAGGAAAAGCCAACATCAGACAAGGTTCTGGCCTGGATCTCATCCTAAAAGTTTTATAAAATACAGCACTTCCAGTAAGGGATATTATTAAAGACATTCTTTGAAATAGTTCTTTTTGTAATATTTTTATTTCCTCAGATAATATCATTTTGAAATAGTTAACAAGACTTACTTATGCCACTTAATATACCTGATAAACTGCCTGCAATAAAGGTTCTTGAAAAAGAGAATATTTTTGTGATGGATGCTTCCAGGGCATCTAAGCAGGATATTAGGCCATTGAAAATTGTTGTGCTTAATCTTATGCCTGTTAAGATAACCACCGAAACTGATCTGATAAGGTTATTGTCAAATTCACCATTACAGGTTGAACTTGAATTTATTAAGCTAAGCACTCATACATCCAAGAATACTTCGAAAGAGCACATGAAGGCTTTCTATAAAGATTTTAGTCTGGTTGTCAACCATAAGTATGACGGATTGATCATTACCGGAGCTCCTGTCGAGCAAATGCCTTTTGAAGAGGTAAAGTACTGGAAAGAACTTACAGAGATCATGACATGGGCAAAAACCAATGTGACTTCTTCGATATTTATCTGCTGGGGTGCACAGGCTGCTCTTTACCATTATTATGGCATACCTAAATATCCGCTTGAGAAAAAAATGTTCGGAGTATTTCTTCATACCAGGAATAATTCAATGAACCCAATTCTGAGAGGATTTGATGATGTCTTCTATGTTCCGCACAGCCGTCATACTGAAGTAAAAAGGGAGGATATCATAAAGGTACCTGAACTGACAATTCTTTCAGAATCGGATGAATCAGGTGTCTATATGGTCGCATCTACTAACGGACGCGAATTTTTTCTTACCGGGCATTCTGAATATTCTCCTGAAACACTTGATAATGAATATAAAAGGGATCTGAGTAAAAATCTGCCGATTGAAATGCCCAAAAATTACTATCTGGATAATAATCCGGATAATCCCCCGCTTGTCCGTTGGAGGTCACAGGCTAACATGTTGTTTGTTAACTGGCTGAACTATTTTGTTTATCAGAAGACTCCATATAATATTGATGCAATAAAGTAGATAAAATCAATAGTTTATTTGTATATTCTGGTTTGTACTATTAAGCCCTTATAAAATAAATGGGATAAATATCTCCTGACTTCTTACGCTTTCAAATTTTAGTGCTGTCTTGATCTTCAAGTAATTGAAAATTGAATAATATATAGATTAAATATTTACCGCACTAACCCCAATTTCAGGCCTATGTATATGTTAAGAAACAGCCCGTACCCTGCCCCTTCTATCTATATCTTAACCCTTCCCCAGCCCCTTCCCTTTAGCAAAAACTACCCTTTATACACATCTATATAACATAATAAAAACTTGCAACATAATACACTGAAAAGCAATAATATACAAACAATGTATAAGATACAGGCTACGCTAGGAATGACAGTTGATTTTTACAGTGAGGAAGGGAGAAGCGGCGATTCGTCAGAAAGCGTTTTCAAAAAATAAATTATCTTTCGAATCGCCGCTTCTCCCTCTATAACAATATAATAGCATGTCATTCCGAATCCCCATACAAATTTGCACACCAAGTTTTTATGACAACTAATTAAATATCAAATAATGTTTGACTTAAAAACTGTTGTCAAAGGCAAATTGACCAGGAAGTTGAGAAAATTCAGATGATGAAAAAGGCCGTAGGCCTTATATATATTAACGTCGGGGCGAAGCCCGACGTTAGAATCGTGTCAATAAAATCAAGCCCCGTAGCGGGCGAAATAAAAACATTAGAGATACCGATCTTCAAAATGGATACCATATGCTTCCAAAAGGGTTTTATATTCATCAATGAACGAAACTTTTTCATGATGATTCTTCTGGTTTAAGATATACCTCTTAACTGTTTCGACACCCGAATTACTTACCGAGAATCCTCCATAACCATCTTGCCAATAGAAGTTTTTGTAATGAACTCCCTTTGTTTTTATCCACTTCGAAGAACTCTTCTTGATCTCCTCAACAAGATCAGCCGGAGCCATGGTCTTAGGTAGACTGCAAAGAATGTGGATATGATCGGAGGTTCCTCCAATCTGCAGTGGGGTTGATTTATAGTTCCTAAGAATTCCTCCCAGATAAGCAAATAATTCATTCTCAATATCTTCTCTTATTACCTTCACATTATCTTTAGTATGAAAAACAATGTGCACATAGATTTGAACAAATGATTGTGACATAAATACTCCTTTTAACCAAATTTACGAAATCTTGCTTAATGAGTATAATTTTGTTGGTTGATTAAGGTCTAGGTTGGATAATCTTACGCCCTCTACGGGGCTCATTAAGCAGTAGAGCCTGGTCAAGCAGGGCGTTGCCCTGCCTTAAATATTCTGCCCCTGACGGGGCTTATAAAACTCAGAAGTGTCACAATATGTGTATATTACAATATGTTATCATTAGTAGCGCAGCGAGGAATCCCCTGGACTATTCACAATTTCTGTTGCATCTTATCAACCTGGTTACAACTTATCCGGGAGGTAAGATGTGTATAAAGGGTAGTTTTTCTTTAAAGGGAAGGGGCAGGGGATGGGTTTCGTAAATTCATATACATAGTGGAGGTATCCTCTACCTCACTAATCGTTAGAAGTCAGGGCTATTTTGTATATCAGAAGACTCCATATAATATTGATGCAATAAAGTAGATAAAATCAATAGTTTATTTGTATATTCTGGTTTGTACTATTAAGCCCTTATAAAATAAATGGGATAAACATCTTTGTCTCCCTGATATAGTTATTGTATTCATTCCCAAACTTTGATATCATCTCCTTTTCCTCCATTACGGAAGTTATCGATACAGCGATAAGGTTAATAGTTCCAAGGATTATCTGAAACAACTGCGGATCCTTGAGCATTATGCCTGTGCCTAGACAAAAAAGCGATAAATAAAGTGGATGCCTGATATATTTATAAATTCCTGATTTCACCAGGACAGAGGTGTTTTCAAAATTGGTATCAGGTTTGCCTTTTCGTTTTAACAGTAGAAATCCTGTAAATGCAACATAAGCCGATACAATAAGGAGTAACCATGATATGAGTTGTGAAAATGAAAATGGATCTTTGACCCATACCCTGTAATTCAGTAAAAAAAGTATTAAAATGCTTTCAAATGAGAAGAATCTGGCAATACCATGATATCTCTTATGTTTTATGGAGAGAAACCATGATATCAGGAGAATAAGCAATGTTCCGGCAAAAAATGCATAATAATTCATATACCGTTTTAAAAGTTATTGACAAGTCTTTTTTACAATATCTCTTCCGACAAATATCATAACACATTGAAAGAAAAGGATGCTCCTATTTATCCTGTACTTTCTCGTTTGTTCCCTTAATATATTTATAAACCTCTATCTGCGACTGAATTATTGTTTTTCCCGGTTTTACAAAAACATTCGATTGCGTTTCGTCAAACACCCTGGCTTTAACATTATCATTCCATTGTATATCAAAGATCTTTCTTATTTCGGATTTGATATTTTTATCGAAAACAGGGCAGGTTACTTCAATCCTGTGATCCAGGTTCCTTGGCATCAGGTCGGCAGAACTGATATAGATCTGTTCATCGCCTCCATTGCAAAATATCAGGACTCTTGAGTGTTCAAGAAAACGGTCAACAATTCCGATAGCCTTTATATTTTCGCTGACTTTTGGTATCCCGGGAATAAGGGAAAGCATTCCCCTTATAATAAGTCTGATCTTTACACCGGTACAACTGGCTTCATATAAGTACTTTATAATTTCATTGTCGGTGAGGTTATTCAATTTTAGGTTGATATACGCTTTTTTACCCTCCTTTGCATTTTTTATCTCGTTTTCAATAAGAGATATGATTTTATTCCTCAGGAAAAATGGAGAGAGAACCAGATGATAGAAGTTGTCTTTTTTATAGTTTACACTGAAAAAATTGAAAGCTTTGAAAACTTCATTAGTGATCTTTTTATTTGTTGTTAACAGGAGGTGATCTGTATATACTCTTGCGGTATCCTCATTAAAATTTCCGGTTCCTACTGCGGCATATCTTTCTGTTATATCGTTTTTTATCCTGGTTATCAGACATAGTTTCGAATGTACTTTCAACCCCGGCACTCCATATATAACCTTAACACCTTCATCTAAAAGCTTATTTCCCCACAGTATATTTGCTTCTTCATCGAATCTGGCCTGAAGCTCAACTACAGTTGTTACACTTTTGCCATTTCGGACGGCATTCAGAAGGGCATTTATAACGCTTGAATTTCTGGCAAGCCTGTATAGTGTAATCTGGACTGATGTTACGAATGGGTCAATAGAAGCTTCCCTGAGCAGATCAATGAACTGGTCGAACGGATGGAAAGGGAAAAATAGCATAATATCCTTTTTCTTGACAGCTGATAATATGCTTTTACCTTGCTGAATATCCCGATTATGGATAGGTGTAAGCTCCTCGAAGTAAAATTGCTTTTTCCCCAGGTTGGGGAATTTCATGAAATCTTTAAAGTTATGATATCTGTTACTTGGAATTACTACATCATCAGGTTCAAAATTGAGTTTTTTAGTTATAATTTTCAGCAGGTCTTCAGGCATGCACCTGTCATAAATAAATCGGACAGGTGATCCTTTTTTTCGTTGCTGAAGACTCCTTGATAGTTTGTCAATATAGCTTTCCGATATATCATCAGCTATTTCGAGTTCAGCATCTTTTGTCAGCTTGATTGTATATGCAGAGATTTCATCAAAATCAAATATGAAAAAAATATCTTTAAGGCCAAATCTGATTATATCATCCAGAAAAATAATGTACTTATCTTCACCTTTATCGGGCAGAACTATAAATCTGGGAAGAATATCGGAAGGTACTTCAAGAAGTGCATAGCTTTTTTTCTGAGTATCCTTTTTCAAAAGATAAACTGCAAGATATATTGCATCATCTGTGAGATTCGGTAATTCTGAATCTTTTTCAATGAGATAAGGCATCAGCCTGGTTCTCACTTCTTTGTGAAAATAATTCCGGACGTATTCAATCTGGTCTTCAATTAGTTGTTTTTCATTTATTATATGAATTCTATGGCTTTCCAGCTCTTTCAGAAGTTTTGAGTAATTTTTTTCAAACCTTGTATTCTGTGTCAGTACCGTTTCATGAATTTTTTTAAGTGTTGCTTTAGGACTATACCCGAGAATATTTTTAGAGTTGGCACCAAACATTGAAATTCTTCTCAGCGTAGCTACCCGCACCCTGAAGTATTCATCCAGGTTATTCGAATAAATACCCATAAATTTAAATCGTTCAATAAGCGGAATATCTTTGTTTTCTGCCTCCTGCAGAACACGTTCATTGAAGGACAACCAGCTTATCTCCTTGGGTATATGCGTTTTTTTCATTATAATACTTTATCAGGTTTTATGAAGTATTCAATTTTGCCGCTGTTTTTCCTGATTTCAGACCAGGAGGTAACATCGAAGATCAAACCCACGATTCCTGTTTTTGGGATGAAGTCGCACCCTGTTTTGCTCAGACTATTGGCGATCTCGCTAAAATTAGGATTATGCCCGAATAATGTAACAGTGTCAATATTTTCTTTAACAGATGATAACAATTCCTGCAGAAAGAGATAACTCATTTTGTAATACAGGTTACTGGCTATTACTATTTTCTCAGGGTCAACCTTGAACTCCTTACCAAAAATATATGCTGTTTCAAGAGCTCTGAAAGCAGGGCTGGTAATCATTAATCCGGGTGAAGCCTCAAATTCTTTAAGTTTTTGAGCCATTATCTTGCAGATAGCTTTCCCTTTGCCTGTGAGGGATCTCTCAAAATCTGAAAATTCATATGATGGATCTTCTGCTCTTCCGTGCCTGATAAAAATTAGTTTCTTCATGATATTATAAATTATGAAAAACAGAATTAACAGATTCTTAATTCCCAAAACTTGTGCCCATACTTTTAGCCTTATTAACCAGCGGATTATCAGGCTCAACCAGTTTCAGTTTCCCGGATACTTCTGCGAGGTTGACCGAGACTATTTTGTTGTTTCTGAGTGCTACCATTTTGCCAAAATCACGTTCAGCTATCAGATCGGCTGCTGCTGAACCATATCTGGTTGCCAGTACTCTGTCCATTGGGGATGGTGTGCCTCCTCTCTGAATATACCCAAGTACCGTTTCTCTGGTTTCAAGACCTGTAAGAGCATTAATTCTTTTGCTTAACGATTGTGCAGAAGAACAACTATCTTTAATAAGATTCTTAATCCCCTCTGCTACAACAACTATTGAATAGGGTTTGTTCTCTTCAACCCTGCGGATCAGGTATTCTGCAATTACTTCTTCCTTATATTCTATTTCAGGAATAAGAATAACATCACCACCTCCTGCAATTCCGGAGTAGAGAGCGATCCATCCGGCATTGTGTCCCATTACTTCTATTATCATTATTCTTTTATGTGAGTTGGCCGTTGAGTGCAGCCTGTCAATTGCTTCAGTAGCAATGTTTACTGCAGAATCAAAACCAAATGTGACATCAGTGCCCCAGACATCATTATCAATGGTTTTTGGTATTCCAATAACATTTAAACCTTCCTGTGAAAGAAGATTAGCCGTCTTTATTGTTCCGTTTCCTCCGATACATACCAGACAGTCAAGACCCAT
Source organism: uncultured Bacteroidales bacterium (assembly GCA_963732435.1). Classification (GTDB taxonomy): domain Bacteria; phylum Bacteroidota; class Bacteroidia; order Bacteroidales; family VadinHA17; genus LD21. The sequence continues at coordinate 174,813 of CAVSZL010000005.1, forward strand.
TTGTTCATAATGCTCTTTAATGAGTACAGGTTTGCTTATTTCGTTTTTTCCCTTTCCTGTGGCTTTGAATGGCTTCTCCCTTGAAGTACCTAAAATGGTACCTCCGAGTGTCAGTATTCCCGATAGATCATGTTCAGTCAGATCATGATAATCTTTATTGATCATACCGGTAAATCCATCGCTTATACCTATCAGCTTCATTCCATATTTTACAATTGCAGTTTTACCAATTCCGCGGATAGCAGCATTTATACCCGGACAATCACCACCTGCAGTTAAAATACCAATTCTCTGTCCTCTTGTTATTTTACCCATTATTTTTGCATTAGTTTTTCCTATCCGCAAATTTAACTTTTTCTTTCATATCAGGCTTCCATTTCAGCCTGACTATTATTAATAAAGTGAGAGTCAGAAAGCATACTTAAAAATTCATCTGTTTTTAAGCGTTTTACGATCTCCTGTTTATGATTACGGATAGTCATAAAAAGATTATTAATATTTTGTAACTTTAAGAATTCATCGAGTGTTAATTATTTACTAAAATCATGGAGCTCAACTATGTGAAACTTAACGAGATAAAACCAGCTCTTTCAAGTTTTATATCTGAAGCATGGTCAATATCGAATTCGGTTGATTTTCCTGATGAAAGTTCAGTACACGATATCAGGGTTTTAATGAAGAAGGCAAGAGCTACACTTAATATTATCTCACCACAACTGAATACTGAATTTGTGGAAAGGGAGTACATGTCGCTGCGAGAAGTCGGACGACTCATGAGGGCATGGCGTGAAACATCGGTACTAAGGAAATCAGTTAAAGAACTTAAAAAGAAGAATCAGGAACTCTTTTTAAAACTTGAGACTAATGAAAAATTAATGAATCTTCTGAGAAAACCTGAACCCGGGATTGAACTTAATGATTCAGAAAAGAAGAAAGTTGAGGAGATCGGACAGATATTATATAAATCAGGTTATAGGATCCGTTTTGAACCAATGAATACTTTTAATCCAATGTTGCTTATTAAAGAACTTGAAACAACTTACAACCGTGTTACCAGGAACTATCTTGATTGCCGTTACAATCCAAAACCTGAAAAAATGCATGAGCTTAGAAAAAGCTCGAAAGATTTTCTGTATCAACTAAGCATTTTTCGCCCGATTAATCCAAAGGTTATTAAACTATTCGAGAAAAAACTTGATTCAATGACCCAGAATCTGGGAAAGTACAATGACCTGACACAGCTCATCAGGGATCTTGGCTATAAGTATGAATATAAGGCTAATCCCCCGGAAATGGACGAGCTGATGATAATCGTGAGGGAGAAGCAGGATAAATTTCTTGAAAAGGTATGGCCCGTTACTTATGAATTATTTTGTCCGGGAAAGAGTTTTATTAATGTTCTCGGATTCAAATTATTGCTTGTATAATATTGATCAGAGTGACTCGTCAAATTTATAATTGACGGTTAATCCAAGATTTAACTGTAATTTATATAAATTCTAAACAATCACTATTTATCTGATTGTTAATTTATTAACAGAGCTTTGGTTTTGCAGGAAAGATCAATACATCTATTTATGTAAATATGTAGATACAGGTGGAGTTTTTTTTATATAGTTTTGGTTTGTTTTTATACTTGATAAATGGCTAACAGAAGAGATTTTATTAAGATTTCAGCAATAGGGGCAGGAGTTCTGGCTGTTGGAACCGGAGCCCTTGGTGTTCTTAAAGTTCTATCTTCGCCTGACGAGGTCAAAAAACTGGTTGTTGATCTTAAAAGAACCCCTACATATTGTGAGGTGTGTTTCTGGAAATGTGCAGGATGGGTTTATAAAACATCAGAAGGAAAAATATGGAAGATAATTGGTAATGATGAAGACCTGAACTGCAATGGCCGGTTTTGCCCCCGTGGAACCGGAGGGATCGGAATGTATTATGATGAAGACCGGCTTAAGACGCCACTAATGCGTGTTGAAGAGCGCGGGAAACAAGTCTTCCGTGAGGTTACCTGGGATGAAGCTTTTACTTATATCGCTGAAAAGCTGAAAGCGATTGAAAAAGAACATGGCCCGGAATGTGTTGCATTGTTCACACACGGTTCAGGTGGTAAATATTTTGGCGACCTTCTGAAGGCTTTTGGTTCAAATAATATAGCTGCTCCTTCCTATGCTCAATGCCGCGGACCCCGTGAAGTTGCTTTCATCGCCACATTTGGAGAAGGGCTTGACTCACCTGAACCTACTGATATCCGCGATACAAAATGCATGGTTCTCATCGGATCACATATCGGTGAGAACATGCACAACGGACAGGTTCAGGAGATGTCTGATGCTATCGATAAAGGGGCTACAATTATTACTGTAGATCCCCGTTATTCCACTGCTGCAGCTAAATCAAAATTCTGGCTTCCAATCAAGCCGGCAACTGATCTGGCACTTCTTCTTTCATGGATTCATGTTATTATAAGCGATGAGCTTTATGATAAAAAATATGTTGAGAAATATACATACGGGTTTGAGGAACTGGCAGCTGCTGTAAAAAATTATACTCCTGAATGGGCTTATGGCCTGACAACCATTAAACCTGACATTATAAGGAAGACAGCCAAAGAGATGGCTAATGCCTCTCCGGCAGTAATTATCCATCCAGGCAGGCATGTAACCTGGTATGGCGATGATACACAACGCCTTCGCGCTGTTGCTATTCTGAATGCCCTTCTTGGCAGCTGGGGCAGACGCGGAGGATTCTACAGATCAGAAACGTTTGAGTTGCCTGTTTTCCCCCATCCCGACTACCCCCCGGAGAGAAGATCCTGGAGGGATGCATTCCCTGGTAAGTTTGTTTTAGCCGACCTGGCGCTTGCAAACGGGATATGTGAAGCCACCATACCTGTAACAACACGCGATTGCGCTTTCAAAGCCTGGATAATAAACGGGACAAATCTTATTGAAACACTTCCTAACCAGAAACAAACCCTGGAAGCAATCAAGAGTCTTGAGCTAATGGTGGTAATTGATACAATGCCAATGGAAATTACAGGATGGGCAGATGTAATTTTACCGGAATGTACCTATCTTGAACGTTATGATTCTATAAGAACAGGTCCTCACCGCAAGCCTCAGATCGCTCTAAGAATGCCGGCAGCTGAGCCTATGTACAACTCCCGGCCAGCATACTGGATGGCCAGGCAACTGGCAATAAAAATGGGACTTGAAGCATATTTTCCTCATGAGACCCTTGAAGAGATGCTCGACTGGCAGCTGAAGCAGGTAGGCTCATCCCTTGACGAGATGAAAAGGATTGGAGTCAAAACTTTTGAAAAAGAGGCTGATAATCTATATTTTGCTGATAATGAAGATGTTGAATTTTTTACAAATACAGGTAAAATTGAACTTTATTCAACCTCTTTTGCCAATGAGGGCTTCGATGCCATTCCGGTTTATACTCCGCATCCTGAACCACCGGAAGGCTATTATCGCTTAAATTATGGTAGGGCTCCTATGCATACTTTCAGCAGGACCTCCAATAATCCAAATCTACATGATCTGATGGATGAAAATACTCTCTGGGTAAATCCAAGGGTAGCTAAAGAGTGGGATCTTAAAAATGAGCAAAAAATATTTCTTATGAATCAGGATGGTGTTAAAAGTGAGTTCCCGATTAAAGTAAGAATAACTGAAAGAATAAACTGGGATTCAGTATTCATGGTTCACGGTTTTGGTCATGCGGAAAAAAGGCTCACTCGTACCTATGGCAGAGGAGCCAGTGATACAAAGTTGATTACTAATGTTATGCTTGATCCAATAATGGGAGGAACAGGTATGCGTGGCAATTTTGTAACATTTATTCTGAATAATGAGGAAACGGAGGTGAGATCATGAGATACGCAATGGCTGTTGATACCAGGAAATGTGTCGGGTGCAGCGATTGCGTTGTTGCCTGCCAGACAGAGAATAATGTACCAATTGGTTATTGTCGCGACTGGATCGTAGAAGTTATTGATGGAACTTATCCGCAGCTTGAAATGGAACTCAGGTCGGAGAGATGCAACCATTGTGAAAATTCACCCTGTGTAAGATGCTGCCCAACCGGTGCAAGTCATATTGTTGAAGGGGGTATCGTTCTTGTAACCAAAAATGAATGTATAGGTTGCGGTGCATGTATAGCTTCCTGTCCTTATGATGCCAGATACCCTCACCCTGACGGGTATGTTGATAAATGCACCTTTTGTGATCACAGGCTGAAGAATGGTTTATCGCCTGCCTGTGTTGCCGTATGTCCGACCAAATGTTTATATTTTGGAGATATGGATGATGCTAACAGTGAAGTCTCTGTCGTTCTGAGGAAAAGAAAATCAAAAACCCTTATCCCTGAAGCAGGAACTGATCCAAGGTTATACTTTTTAATTTAGAATGTTAATTATCAATAATATATGAAAGAAGAAATAATTGTCAGCGGGAGGATGAATGCGATGATTGATCCTCAACTGCATATATGGCACTGGCAGATACCTCTATATCTTTTTCTTGGCGGCATGGCTGCCGGTATACTTGTTATTGCTGCTCTTTACTTCATCAGGGGCAGGGAAAAAGATTACAGGACGGCTGTCAGGATAACTCCATTTCTTACACCTTTTTTGCTTTTATTGGGACTTATTGCACTATTTATTGACCTGCGTCATAAGCTTTTCTTCTGGCAACTTTATACGAATATTAAACTTCAGTCACCAATGTCATGGGGAGCCTGGACTCTTATGGTTATAACACCGGTTTCATTCATTTGGTGTGCATTGCACATTAAGGATCTCTTCCCGAATTGGGACTGGAAATTCAAGTTTCTTTATGACGTTGAAGCATTTTTTAATAAACATAAAAAAACCCTTGCCTGGGTTATGCTTATCTATGGCATTATACTGGGCATTTATACCGGGATATTGCTTTCAGCTTTCAATGCCCGGCCACTCTGGAATACCTCCATACTGGGTCCGTTATTCCTGGCTTCCGGTTTGTCAGCAGGTGCTGCTGCTACACTATTGCTATCAAAGAATAAAGCTGAAAGAAAGCAATTTGCCAGAATTGATCTTGTGCTTATAGGCATTGAATTATTCCTTATTATTCATATGTTCATGGGATTTCTGGCCAGTACGCAGGTGCAGATTGAAGCAGCCAATCTTTTTCTTGGCGGGCCTTATACAATGTCATTCTGGATATTTGTGGTGATTCTTGGAATGCTTATTCCTGCACTTCTGGAGATAATGGAGCTGGGTAAATATCACATACCGGTACTTGTTCCTGCCATAATGGTTATTTTTGGCAGCCTTATGCTTCGGTTCATAATAGTATATGCAGGACAAGCCAGCAGATGGCTTTATTAACCTAAAAGTGCAGTATATATTTACATTAGAAGAGTATAATTTATAACATAGTTTAAAAGATAAATATGGCAAAATCAAAAGAAAATAGAGAGAGGAAATACCTTAATCCATATCTTGGAGGGTTTTTGCTCGGATTGGTACTTCTTGCCGCAAATTTTGTTTCAGGAAGAGGGCTTGGAGCAAGCGGAGCTCTGAAAAGTACTGTTGTTTCTGTAGTTACAACTGTTGCTCCTTCAACTGTTGAAACCTCGGGATTTGTTAAAGAATTCCAGGAGTCACATCAGGGTAATCCCATGAAAACATGGCTTGTTTTTGAAATGATGGGTGTAATTGTAGGTGGATTTTTATCGGGAGCTATCGCCGGCAGATTGAAATTCAAGGTTGAACATATACCAAGTATTACATCGGGGAAAAGACTTCTTCTGGCATTGGGTGGTGGTGTCCTATTCGGTTTCGGGTCCCAGTTAGGCAGAGGATGTACAAGCGGATCAGCTCTTAGTGGTATGGCTGTCTTATCACTTGGCGGTTTTGTTACAATGATGGCAATATTCGGAACCGCATTTGCATTGGCCTATTTTTTTAGGAAAAACTGGATTTAAAAGGGCTTATAACTGATAATGAATAACTTCTATGACAAAAAGATAATCAGACAAACAGATAAATATTAAATAATATGGGACCACTGGCAATCAACGAAATAATATCAGAGAACACAAATCTCTTCCTGGCTTTTATAATAGGAATCGGATTTGGTTTTGTTCTTGAGCAGAGCGGATTTTCCTCAAGCCGGAAACTTGCAGGTGTATTTTATGGTTATGATACAGTTGTGTTGAAGGTTTTCTTTACAGCAGCAATTACAGCTATGCTTGGGTTGCTTTTCTTTAGCCTCTTTGGCTGGATCGACCTTGACCTTGTATATGTTAATCCTACTTACCTGACATCAGCAATAGTAGGTGGAATAATTATGGGTGCAGGATTTATTATGGGAGGTTATTGCCCCGGTACAAGCTTCTGCGGAGCTTCCATAGGGAAGATTGATGCTTTTGTATTTATCGGAGGACTTTTCCTGGGGGTATTTATTTTTGGAATAGGGTATGACCTTTGGGATGGAATGTACCTTGCTAATTTTCTGGGCTTCCCTAAAGTAAGTACAACACTCGGACTTACCGATGGAGTATTTGGATTTATTTTAATAATAGTTGCCCTGGCAATGTTCTGGGTTGCTGAATGGGCTGAAAAGAATTTTCCCAGGGAAGAATACTAAATTGGTATTAAATTTGAAGTATAAAAATTTTGATTTTTTTAAAACTTAAAAACAAAATAATATGAAACCACGTAATTTACTGGCGTTATTCATTATTCCGATGGGACTTATTATAGCTGCTGTACCACAGAATAAGACAAAACCATATAAACTTACAGCCGACGAATTGCTGAGTGAAGTGAATACACGTACTCAGTTTATTACGTCAGATGCTGTGGCTGATATGATAATAAAAAAGGATCCTTTGCTTCGTCTTATTGACGTCAGGAGTCAGGATGAATTTGAGAAATTCAGCCTTCCGGGGGCAATTAATATACCATCAACAGACCTTCTTTCAGACCAATATACAGATATCCTTAACCAGGATGTGAAAATGAATGTCTTCTATTCTAATGGTACACTTGCCGCTAATGAAGCATGGATGATTACAAGACAACTTGGCTATAATAACAACTTCGTACTTGAGGGTGGTCTTAATTACTGGTTTGATACAATTTTAAATCCTCAGATACCAGCGTCTACAAGTCCTGATGAAGATTTTGCGAAATACGACTTTCGTAAAAGTGCCGGATCAGCTCTTGGAGGTGGTGCTGTTGTGCAGACAACCCCGAATCAGGGTCCTGGAGCAGCTAAACCAGTTATCAAAGCTTCTGGAAAAAAGAAAAAAGCAGCCGGTGGATGTTAGTAGTTTACCTCCTTTTTCATTGAGGATTCATTAAAAAGTATTAATTTTATTGTTATCAGGTTTCCGGGAAACTGTTTTTGAAGTTTCTTTTAATACGGTTTCCTGGTAATTTGTTTTGTCTTTACCCCTCTGGCAGGTTCTTTCTTCAATTCGCTAAATAATTTTCTTTATGTATAAACTCGTTCCTGTTTCCATTTTTCTTATGATATTTACCCATGGTGTTTATTCACAGGGTATTGATAATGAGAATTTTGTTGTTAGCCATGGTCCTTATATACAAAATCTGAGTTCTACTGGTGTCACTATTGTATGGACCACAAATAAGCCTTCCATACCGGGAGTAACTATTTCATTTCCTGACGGAAGTACTAAACTTATACGGAATAGCCACGATGGTATTGTCGATGGGGGAGGTATGTTGCATAAAGTAAGAATTGAGGGACTGGATCCCGGAATTAAATATAAGTATATTATTGTTTCAGTCCAGATATTGAAATACCAGGCATATAAGGTCTATTATGGAGATACTCTCAGACGGAAGGAGGAAAGCTTTATAACCCCTATTAAGGGATCTGATAGGGTGAGCTTTTGTGTTATCAATGATGTCCATGAAAATTCAGGTAAGCTGGCCGCCTACATAAAAAATGGAAACGAGACCGACAAGGATCTTTATTTCTTTAATGGCGATATGGTTGATTATTTGCAGTCTGAGAACCAGTTGTTTCCAGGCTTCATTGATACTGCTGTGTCTTATTTTGCTTCCCGAAAACCATTTTACTATGTCAGGGGTAACCACGAAGCAAGAGGATATCGTGCCAGAGAACTAAAGGAGTATTTCGATTTTAAGGATGACCGATTCTATTATAGTTTCAATAATGGACCTGTTCATTTTATTGTGCTTGATTGTGGTGAGGATAAACCTGATAATAACAGGAATTACTATGGTTTTGCTGATTTTGATTCTTACCGGTCAGAGGAACTGGAATGGCTTAAGGATGAAGTACGAAGCGATGCATACAGGAATGCAGAGAGAAGAATTGTTATCATTCATATGCCAATTTTAAAGGAGCAAAACATGAACCATGCAATGAAATTTCTGGCTGAAAACTTTGGTCCGGTTCTGCAAACAGCAGATGTTGATCTGATGATATCAGCGCATATTCACCGGAACGTTTTTTATGAAGCAGATAAGTCGGGTTTCGGATATCCCCTGCTGGTTAATTCAAATAATTCATTTGTTGAGGTTGTTGCTGACTTGAATGGTATAAAGGCTGTTGTCAGGGATGTTGAGGGAAAGGTAATAAATTCATATACAATCAAATAATGTTTAATATAAAAAATATGAAAAAACTTATCTCCTGTTGCGGTTTGAATTGTTCAACCTGCGATGCCATGATTGCTACAATAAATAATGATGATCAGCTCCGTATTAAAACTGCTAAGAAATGGAAGATCTCTTATAATGCTGCGGATATAACTCCTGAAATGATTAAATGTACCGGTTGCAGGGAACCTGGTGTGAAATTCAGCCATTGTAATGTTTGTGACATCAGAAATTGTGTAAAGGCAAAGGGGTATGCAACATGTGGTGAATGCGAAATAATGAACACATGTAATATTGTTTCGGCAGTTCATAAATATGTGCCGGAATGTATTGTGAATTTAAAGGAATTACAAAACTGATGACTCATGAATTATTTTAATGGAGGATTACAACTATGGATGAAATTGAAAAATTGGTTCTGTCTGACAAAGATGTGAAACCTGATGACAATCTTCTTTCTTCGCATCTGGGTGAAAAGATGAGCCTCTGGAAAAGACTCAACAGTGAATTATCTGTGAGACATGCAAATTCTTCTGGTGACTGGAATTATTATAACGATGGAAAGCAATGGCTGTATAAGATGGTGCAGAAAAAGAAAACGATCTTCTGGGCTGCTATACACTCTGATACATTCAGAATAACATTTTATTTCGGTGATAAAGCTGAGTCAGTTATCAATGAAAGTGACCTTCCGGGGCTGATTAAGGATAACTTTAAAACAGCAAAACGCTATGGGGCAATAAGGCCTGTATCCTTGAAGATAATGAACGATGAAGATCTTGATATTGTTTTTAAACTGGCAGAGATAAAAAGCAAACTAAAGTAATTAAAAAGAACGTATAAAGTGGAAAACAACTTTTATCAGTTTACCGCCCGGTCCCTTCAGGGAAAAGATATAAGCATGGAGACCTACAGGGGTAAAGTTATCCTTGTGGTAAATACAGCAAGTAAGTGCGGTCTTACACCACAATATGAAGGTCTTGAAGATCTTAATAAGAAGTATAAAGAAAGAGGTCTGTGCATACTGGGATTTCCATGTAATCAGTTTGCAGGACAGGAACCAGGGACTGAAAAGGAGATTTCTGAAGGTTGCCTGATCAATTACGGGGTTTCCTTCCAGATGTTTTCTAAAATTGATGTTAATGGTGATAATGCTCATCCAATATTTAAATATCTTAAAAACAAGCTTCCCGGTTTCCTGAGTAAAAAAATCAAATGGAATTTTGCAAAATTTCTGATTGACAGAAACGGTATTCCTTATAAAAGATTTGCACCGACAACCACTCCTGAGATGCTTATCAATGATATTGAAAAGCTTTTAAAATAACCTGCTGATGAAAATTCTTCTCACAGGGGCAACCGGTTATATTGCCCAAAGATTACTTCCGGATTTATTAAACATCGGGCACGAAGTAATATGTTGTGTTCGTGATAGGAATAGATTCGATGTTAAAAAATACCAATCATCTTCGCTATCAGTAATAGAGGTGGATTTTTTGAAGGAGCAGACTCTTCATTTAATTCCTGATGATATAGATGCAGCATATTATCTTATTCATTCAATGTCAACTTCTTCTGGCGATTTTGAAAAAATGGAGGAAATATCTGCCAGAAATTTTACGGACCAAATTCAGCATACAAAGTGCAGACAGGTAATCTATCTTAGTGGAATAGTGAACGATGAGAAGCTGTCAAAACACCTGACGAGCAGAAAGAATGTTGAAACCATTTTATCATCAGGTTCATTCGCATTAACAACATTAAGAGCAGGTATTATAATTGGTTCGGGAAGTGCATCATTTGAAATTATCCGCGACCTGGTCGAGAAATTGCCTGTAATGATTGCTCCAAAATGGCTTAATACGGTTTCGCAACCCATTGCAATAAGAAATGTTATTGAATTTCTTTCAAGTGTGTTACTAAAAACCGACACTTATAATAAAAGTTACGATATTGGAGGCCCTGATGTGCTGACTTATAAGCAGATGCTCTTAAGTTTTGCCAAAGTCAGAGGGCTAAGACGCCGGATAGGAATTGTTCCTGTTATGACTCCGAAACTGTCATCATACTGGCTATATTTTATTACTTCCACTTCATATTCACTGGCACAAAACCTGGTCGACAGTATGAAAGTAGAGGTAGTCTGCAAGGAAAATAATCTGAAAGATATTCTAGGTATTGTCCCTGTCAGTTACGAAGACGCAATAAGAGAAGCATTCAGAAAGATCGAACTCAATCAGGTTCCTTCGAGCTGGAAAGATGCACTTACTTCCAAAGTGTTAAACGAGGGAATATCAAAATATGCCGAAGTTCCGGTACATGGATGCTTCATTGATCGCAGAAGAATCAGTGTCGTTGACAGTGAAACAGCGCTTCAGAAAATATGGGCGATTGGTGGCACTACAGGTTGGTATTACGGTGACTGGCTTTGGGGTATAAGAGGTTTTACTGACAAGCTGTTTGGCGGTGTCGGTCTCAGAAGGGGACGAAAAAACCAGACTGAAATTTCACCTGGTGATGCACTCGATTTCTGGCGGGTTCTTATAGCTGACAAAACTGAGAAAAGGTTGTTACTTTTTGCTGAGATGAAACTCCCCGGAGAAGCATGGCTGGAGTTCAGGATTGATGATAAAGATGTATTGCATCAGACTGCAACATTCAGACCTTTGGGACTATGGGGCAGATTGTACTGGTATTGTGTTCTCCCTTTTCATGGGCTTATTTTTAAAGGGATGATAAAAAATATTGCCCGGAAATGATCGGTTCTAATAATCAACCTTACCAAAATCTTCATAATAAGGAGCCTGTTAACTTCTTAGGTTGAATATTTTCTAATAATAATCATTGTTTATAATTGTCATTATATATGGAAAATCTTTAACCTTTACTTCACTTCAATTTTAAATGACCAGGCATAGCTGCATTCAGTCGGCCGGGCTTTCTGTCTTGGATAATAAATAGTCAGGCCATTGGTTTCATCCCACTTCCATTTCAGGTCCCCTGGTACGCCGAGCATAGTAATTTTTGATCCTTCAACTGGTTTTACAGATTTCAGTTTAAATTCTTCGCCCTGCCATTTCAGGAAGATAGCATAAACATTCTTACCATTTGTCGTATAATATGCATCACCTTCATTCTGTACTTTCCAGTATGTTGTACTATATACCGCCTCTCCGTTTGTTTTGAGCCATCCACCAAGTTGCAGAAGAGGATATTGCTCATACTCAGGAATTAAACCGGCTGCGGTTGGTCCGACATTAATGTCGAAATTGCCATTACTGCTTACACCTTTAATAACTTTGTCGATGAACTCCTTCGGAGAAAGGCAGTCTTCCTGATCAGTATCCTGGTTATAACCAAAAGTTTTGGCTATTCCCTGCCAGAACGACCATTTATGTGTCAGCAGACCTTCGCTTCCTTTATCATATTCATATTCAACATTATATAAGTCACCATGTTTACCTCTTTCCTCTTTTCCGAATCTGTCGTTGACAAATACCTCCTGGTTTCTTTTTGCAGCCTCATTATAATAATATGCAACAACCTCCTTCATTTTCCAGAAGGTTTCAGGGTGGTCCCACTCTCCGTCAAAAAAGAAAAAATCGGGATGGTACAGATCAATCAGTTCTTTGATCTGAGGTATCATGAAATCATCAACATAGTTATTCACTCTTTTCAACCCGGCATAAGGTATTTCTATACCAGTATACATCGGATTAAACCATTCATATAGGGAGTAATAGAGCCCTACCTTTAACCCTTCCTTTCTTCCGGCAGCGAAGAACTGTCCCAGTATGTCTTTTTTGGGACCCATCATCATTGCGTTCCTGTCGGTATATTTAGTAGGCCACAAACAAAAACCATCGTGATGCTTTGAGGTTATGAACATGTATTTTGCACCCATCTTTTTAGCAAAAACTGCCCACTCATCAGCATTATATTTTTCAGCTTTCCATGACGGAATAAAATTGTCATAAGTAAAATCCGGCCCGTAATTCTCGAGATGGTAATCAACTGTCGGATTTCCATTTTGTTTCATTCTGAAGCCATACCATTCAGCGTATGATATTCCCTTTTCACGGGGAGCCCAGGCAGGTACTGAATAAACGCCCCAGTGCATGCTGAGACCTATTTTCGCATCATCGTACCATTCAGGCATTTTATGACTGTCGAGAGACTCCCATGTAGGTTTGTACTGACCTTGTGTTGTTACAATGAACAGTGAGAAAATGCCAAGGATGAAAGATGTAGTTAATAGTAGTTTTGTGCGCATAGTTTTAAACTTTTATTTTGAAATAAATTGAGTCTTTATTGAGTTAGCAATATATGAATTAATATAACTGACAACGGATACTACTAATTAATTTATTCAGCATTTGTTGGAAAATAGGAACTATTTTTTGGAATATTCATTTGTATGAAATACATTTGCTTAAACGTTTAAACATTAAAAATACAAATTAAATCTGATCAGAACAACCTTCACTACCGGAAGAACACAATAGATAAAAGTAAAAAGTAAAGTGAAAGAATTTATAGTGGTTATATATGTTTCTTCATCAAAAAGATAATAATAACTTATTTTATAAGGTATTGAACCTTTTGTCTTTATCCTTTTGTTTTATTATAGTTTAAAAATGAAAAAGGTTAAATGAATTTGCAATTATACTATTAAAATGAGTAAGAGTGTTTCCATAAAAGATGTTGCTAAGAAGGTCGGGGTTTCAACAGCTCTCGTATCATATGTTATTAGTGGTAAGGAGAAGGAGAAGCGCGTAGGAAAGGAGATTGCTGATAAAATCAGGAAGGCCGCCAAAGAGCTCAACTATAATCCAAATCAGATTGCCAGAAGCTTAAGAAGTGGGTCAACTAAAACAGTAGGACTCATTGTTGCTGATATTGCCAACCCTTTCTTCGGACAATTAGTCCGGATTATTGAAGATGAAGCTGCTAAAAGCGGCTATACGGTTATTTTCGGTAGTTCTGATGAGAATATGGTTAAATCTTCATCATTGATTGATATCTTATTGCATAGGCAGGTTGATGGGTTAATAATTGTTCCCTCTGAAGGGGACCATGGAAAAATATCTGAACTGATCAATAATGGGATTCCTCTGGTTTTAATGGATCGTTATTTTCCTGACCTTAATGTCTGCCATGTAGGCCTGAATAATTATAAGGCTACTTTCGAAGCTACTAATCATTTAATTAAAAATGGCTGTAAAAGCGTGACAATGGTTGCTTATAATACTCCCTTAATCCATATGAAGGAACGAATAAGAGGGTATACCGAAGCGATGAAGTTGTGTTATTTGAATGATTTTACAAGGGTTATTGAAGTTCCTTATTTTACTTCAAAGTTTGAGACCCAGAATTATATTGAAAAAAGTATCAAAGAGATTGAAAATATTGATGCAATAGTTTTTGCAACCAACTCACTATCCCTTGCTGGTTTATATGCATTGAACAGGATGCCGGTAAAAATTCCTGAAGTACTTAAAATTGTAGGTTTTGACGGAAATGAAGCTTTCGATTTTTTTTATGCCCCATTAACTTATGTTGAACAGCCTCTGACCCAGATCGGAACAGAATCAGTTAGGGCCTTAATAGGATTAATTGAAGGGAAAACGGAGATACTTCAGATTGATCTTAATCATACCCTGAATGTCAGAAAATCAAGCGGATAGTAATGTAGTAGATGTAGCCTGAAAATCATATTATATTTATCAAGACATAAGATTTATCATTTGAAGTTCAAATGCTATTCAAACACAAACTGGATTGTAAACTCAGCGAAGCTAAATAACGTTGAATTAATTCTCATCAATATGCAGAATCAATAATACCTATAAAATCAAAATTGTATTATGATGAAACAAACTATTAAATTGACGACTGCAATTCTTATTGCTTTTATGCTATTTAGCCTTACTGGTTTTGGTCAGAAGCAACGGAATGTTAATGAATATCTTCCTTCACGGCAGGTTCATCTCGATTTTCACACGTCAGAAATGGTACCCGAAATTGGTGAAAAGTTCGAAAAGACTCAGTTCCAGGAAGCTTTAAAAACTGGTCATATCAATCAGATAAACATCTTTGCAAAATGTCATCAAAGCTGGAGTTATTATCCTACCAAGATTGGTCATATTCACCCAAACCTGAAAATTGATCTGCTTGGAGCTCAAATCGAAGCTTGTCACGAAATAGGAGTGAAGTGTCCTATCTATTTTACGGTAGGATGGTCAGCATCCGATGCCGAGAACCATCCGGAATGGGTTGCCCGTGAAAAAGACGGTAGATATCAGGCGATAAACTATGATTTGAATGCCAAAGGTTCAGATGTAAAACCTGAGACCAGCTGGAAATGGCTTTGTCCTGCTTTTGGTGGCCCTTATCACGAACATATTATAAGTCAGGTGGCTGAAATATGTGAGAAATATCCTGTTGATGGTTTCTGGTTCGATATCTATCACGTTGGCAACAATGGATGCTATTGTTCTTTTTGTCAGGAACGTATGAAGAAGGAGGGTGTCGATATTAATAACAGGGAGGCCGTTGTTAAAAGCGCAGCCCTGGCTGTCAAAGCCCATATGAAAGCACTTCGCGAGCTGGTTGCCGGGTCGCATCCCGAAGCAACAGTGTTTTTCAATAATACAACTCACCTGACTAACCTTGGTAATTTCAATAACAGGTTGTATGATATGAATACACATCAGGAACTGGAAGATTTGCCAACAACATGGGGTGGATATGATAAACTTCCTCTGGAAGCCAAATATCATCTGCAGAATGGAAATCCCATCGTGGCGATGAGTGGTAAATTTCACAAATCATGGGGCGAATTTGGCGGATTTAAACATTCTGATGCAATTAAGTATGAAGCAGCAGCAATGATATCAAATGGTGCCGCCTGTAATTTTGGGGACCAGCTACATCCATCAGGTGAAATGGATGTTGAGACATACAGGAATATAGGAAGGGCATATGAATATGTTGAGAAAATTGAAAAATACGGATTGGGCGGTGTTCCTGTTTCAAAACTGGGAATATGGCTGACTCTGAATACAAATGCAGATCAGGGCATTGTAAACATTCTGCTTGAAACACATAAAGATTTTATTGTAGCCAATGAGCAAAATATCAGCGGATTAGAATTGTTGATCATTCCAAGTCAGTCATGTCTGAGTGATGATCAGGCTCGTAAAATAAACGATTGGGTGAGAAAAGGTGGCAAGATGATAGTTTTCGGAGAAGGTGCTTTGGATATAGAGAAAAAGCGATTTATACTTGATATTGGTGCAGACTTTATTGGAAGTTCCGGGTATAAATTCGATTATACAGTTGTAAAACCATTATTGGGTAACGATGTAGTAAGTACACCATTTTTAAATTATGAATCGGCCCTGCATATTAAACCAGTTAAATGTGAAGTGCTTGCAGCTATTAGGGAACCTTATTTTAACAGGACATACGAAAAATATTCAGGTCACCGGGCAACTCCGTATCAGCTTGAGGATTCTGATTATCCTGCGATTGTCCGGAATGGAAATGTAATTTATTTTGCCCATAAAACGGACCAGTTGTATTATACACACGCAGTCAGGCTGCACAGGCAGCTGGTTAATAATGCAATTGATCTTCTCTATCAGTCTCCTAACCTTAAAGTGAACAACCTGCCAAGTTGCGGAAGGGTGAGTTTATTAAAACAGGAAGCGCAGGACCGGTATGTGGTTCACATGCTATACAGCCCGGCTTTGCAAAGGGGTGAGGTAAAAGTAATTGAGGACTTTTTACCTGTTCCCGGAGTTGAAATCGAAATAATTGTACCTGAAAAAGTGAAAAAGGCTTACCAGATTCCCAATGGTAAGAAAGTGAATTTAATAAGAAATGGAAATAAATTGATTATCAAAGTTCCAACCTTCACAATGCATACCGGAATTGTTCTGGAGTATTAGTGTAAATAGCGAAATTTAAAATTCAAAATTCAATATTCAATATTCAAAATTCAATATGCATAGTAAAAGGTTAGGAGCAGGTAATCTTTTTATTTTATATCTCCAGCATCAGGCCATTCTCACTATTACTGTACAGGTATTTATACTTTTTACCTCCTTTGGCAAACGACAATGTGTAACTTCCTTTGGCATCGATAGTTTTACTTATTGACTTTACTATCTGCTGAGCCTCATTATCATCATTTACCGGCAGAATTATAGTGGCAATCAGAGTTTTATCCTTATCAGCCTTTACTATTGTTCCGAAATAGTTTATCCAGGCAAATGGTCTGGTTGCATTTACAGGATTGGTGGCATGTTTCCCCTCCCTTATTGTAAATTGCTGGCTTACAACGGGTATCACTGCCATTTTACCCGATTTACCTGTAAGTAACACATAATTTCCTTTTGTCACTGCCTCCACACCTGGATGAAATCTAACTTCTATTTCTGAACCGGGGGCTGACTTAACTTCATCCACCACAACACTGATAACCGGTTTTTCAAGGGTAACATGTCTCCGCCAGCCCTTCATTTCAACACCAGGATAGGCATTTGCAGGGTCCATCAGGACATAATCAGATTTTGCAGATGTACTGAATTTAAGTACTTTCCCTCCAATATTATAATTATAAGGCTGCTTACGCATTTTGCCCGGTAGTTGTTTTTCCCCGTTGACAAATACAACGTTATGTCCGATACTTGAGGCCTGTGGGTAATCCCAGCGGGCATCATCAAAGTATTTCTCATCGTACGATCCGCTTCCGATATCAGTTATAAAATAATCTCCTCTCCAGTTAACAACAAAATGACCGATATCAAGATGACCATGATGTGGATCGTCATTCAGTCCGGCTTTTCCTGCCACCAGAACATTCTCAGTGTTTTTAAAGTCACTTCGCATTACCCACCAGTCAATGGTACGGAAATGAAGTGACGGGCTCAGGGGAGGCACGGGTGCAACTGAAGATCGTGGCCAGATAATGTCGAACATATCTGTACCCTCTTTATAAAACTCATTCCGGTACCAGGCAGCCAATCCGCTTTTTGTTTCGGTGGCCAGCTTGTTTATAAAATGAGCTGTCCCCATTCTTCCCCCGCCTGAGTCTTCGAAATTAAGAGAACCTTTTCCGGGAACTGAAATGTATATCGGAAAATTTACTGGGTTGTTTTTTAGACGTTCATTATCAAAAAGGTTGTACTTATTGTTAGTGAGCCGGTTCAATGCATCACCAAAATATGCAGAGGTGGAAACTCCATATACCCAGTAACCTCCTCCTTCCTGCCAGCCTCCATCAATTCCAAGCTCATTAAGCATGTTATTAATCCGGTTATAAGATTCACTTACTACATCGGTCAGCTGGGGATCTTCTGTGAGCAATGCTAATCCTGCAAGCCCGATACCTGAGTTGCATACTCCGCACCAGTTGCATCTGTAAGCAGTCGCCCACCAGTGGTATTCATAGTTTCCACGCACACGCGTAATAACCTTTTCCAACAGTGCACCACGGATACGGTCGCGTTGAGCAATTGACAGGGCAGGGTAGAGCCAGTCGTATACTGCAGCCATAATTCGTCCAGCATCACCATTGTAATGATCAAAACTGAAATTTACCTGGTCATCAGGTACGTTCCACGGCATAATACGGCTATAAATTATTGGAAATTCATGTGCTCTCCTTGTCCATGAAGGAAGATCGCAAAAAACATCTGCAAATTCAAAGGCCTTGTCTGCATATTTTTGATCACCAGTCATCTGATAAACAAATGCCAGAGTGAAAGCATTTTCCTGGTTAGAGGTATAGAATTTTTCATACTTACCGTCAGTATCATATTCTGTCCAGCCGGCACGGGTGTTCCTGCCCTGAATGGGAATAGTACGCTCAACAGGCATATGAATGAGCATATTTGCCTTAACCAGTAACTGATTCATTATATTGCGGCTTTCCGGATCATTTTTAATACGGTTAAGCATGGCAGGTTTTTCCTCATCACTAAAGTAGAGATAAGGGTGCTTAAGTTTTGCTTTGTTGATTGCTTTGTCAATATCAGTTTTCGACAATTCAGTAAATCCTGATGACAATAAAACAATCATTACCATTATTATAAGCCCGATAAATCTGTTATTCATAATGCATCCTCCGTTTTAAGTTTATATTTTAAAATTATCAAATTAATCTAATTTCGCCGCCATTAAAATAATAATATTTGGTGACAGGGTAATTATAATTAATTTGTGCATCGGGGAATAAAAAGAGGCTGCTTTGCGGCAACCTCTTAAATCATAATGCTTTATTTAATTTACTGTAATTTTTATATCCACAATTTGTCATATACTGTTCCGGTACTATCCCATTCCGGTGTTGCATCAAAATATTTCGCCCCTTTGTTTACCATCCTTGACTTCAGAACTTCATCATTCAGTTCAATTCCTAATCCCGGAGCAGTAAGGGGTACATTCCCATAACCTTTGGTCATAAGTGGCTGACCATCAGTTTTTATGACCATTTCTTCCCACTCTTTAACCATATCGCCTCCATGGAACTCAAGAACCAGTGCATTTTCGGTAGCTGCAGCACAATGTACATTCGCCATGAATGCCACAGGACTGCTGTTATGGTGCATAGCCATAGGGATGCCTGCCTCTTCGGCATAATCGCCTATCTTTTTTGTTTCAAGAATTCCTCCGGCACTTACCAGATCGGGATGAATTATATCAACACACTGAGAATCAATAAGTGCTTTAAATCCCCCGAGATGTCCGGAAAGCATATATATATCTTCACCGGTGCAGATAGGTGTTTCAAGAGTTTCTTTCAGTACCTTTAACCTGTCATGGTAGAACCAGGGAACACAATCCTCAAGCCAGGCAAGTCTGTATTTCTCAACACTTCTTCCAAGTCTTATGATCTGATTTTCATCAATATAGCCATAATGATCAGATGAGATTGGGAGTTCCGGGCCACACATATTTCTTACACTTTCAACCATTGCTGCCAGGTGTTCAATTCCCTTATCTGTTATCTGGATCTGTGTAAAAGGATGTTCTGTCCTGTAATAGCCCATGTAGTCTTGCCTATTTACATTTCTCTGTATTGTACCGTGATCATCCCAGAATTTTTTATTATTAAGCATGCCTTCCTTCCCATCCAGCATATGAATTCCAAGATCCATCTTTAACCATGTAAATCCTTCTACCTCAATTCTGTTCTTTATTTTTGCAAGCTGGTCTTCAGCATTATCACCTGTCGGGGTATCAGCATACAGTCTTACTTTATCCCTGTATCTGCCGCCCAAGAGTTGCCATACCGGAACATTCAGGGCTTTTCCGGCGAGGTCCCAGACGGCCATTTCAACACCACTTACACCACCACCCTGGCGTCCGTGACCACCAAACTGTTTGATGACTTTGAAGATCATCTCTGCATTACATGGATTAAGACCAACAATTTTGCTTTTCAGAAACAAAGCAAAACGCTGATCTGTACCATCTCTGATATCTCCGATACCTGTTATACCCTGGTTTGTATAAATTTTAAGTATCCTTGGGGTGAATCCGCCAACATTTCCTTTCTCTGCAACCCTGAGGTCGGTGATCTTCAGATCAGCCGGGCTGGAAGCACGTGAAACTTTCTGAGTGGTTTGTGCAATAGTATCTTCTATTGACAGGTGCATTAAGCCTCCCAGGGCAATACCCCCAAGTGCGGCCTTTTTCAGGAAATTACGGCGATCATTGGTTGTTGCCGGATTGGCTAATTCTGCCTTTATGGCTTCAGCTTCTTTACTTTCTATTTCTTTGTTTTGTTGTGCAATCTGCTGCAGGATACTTTTCATAAGATTGATAGTTAGAGTGATTGAATACGATTTTCGAAATTTATTAATTTTTATTGATATTTGATTTCGTGAAATCTTTATTTGTAGAATTTGATAAGGAATTCCTGAGGTTATTATATTTCAGAGTAATAGTAAGAATGCAGATATGAAAGTTATCACAATAACTACTCCCCGGAATGTCTTTTCAGGAATTATTTTAACTAACTTAAATCCAAGGAATGCACCCAGGGCAATGGAAGGCAGGGTTACAAGGTCAATTAACAGGGATTCAGCATTAATATTGTTCCACACGAACATCTGTAACGGGAACTTCGAAAAGTTTATGATCAAAAAAAACCAGGCACTTGTACCGATGAAATTATTTTTAGGGAGGTGCATTGCAAGCAGGTAAATTGCAAATACGGGGCCTGCAACATTACCTATCATTGTTGCAAATCCCCCAAGTATACCCATAGATGCTGCAAACCACCATTTATCGGGGAAAAGTTGAGTACCTTTTCGTTTGTCCTGCCAGATCATTAATGCGATACTGAAAAATACAAGAATAGCAATCAGGTTCTTGAACTGTTCATCATTAACCTTTTCACCTATCCAGAGGGCAATAAGCAGGCCGGCAGCTGCCCATGGCAAGACTTTGACAAGGTGAGACCAGCTTGCATGCCGGTGATAGTATGCCACACCGAATATATCTGCCATCATAAGCATCGGAAGCACTACTCCGGTTGACTGTTTTGCCCCGAATACAAATGCCATTGCCGGTACAACAATCATCGAAACACCAGGGACTCCGACCTTTGACATGCCAACCAGCATTCCGCAAAAAAGAACAACCAGCAAACCTAAAGTGTTAATATTCAATGCAAAGAGCTCTTCCATAAATTGTTCCTGGTTCTGTTATATGAAAAAAAATCCAATGGCAATGTAATAAATTGAGGCGTATGTTTTCACGATAAACATAAAACTTACAAAAAAAAAGAGGCCGCTTTCTGGCAGCCTCTTTACTTTGGGAATAATTTTGTAATTCAGGATTTATTAAATCCAGAGTTTATCATATACATTGCCGGTACTATCCCATTCCGGGGTTGCATCGAAGTATTTTGCATCTTTGGGCATGCGTGATTTAATTGCCTCATCATTGAGTTCAATTCCCAGGCCTGGTGCTTCAAGAGGAACATTTCCATAACCTTTGGTCATCAGCGGCTGGCCATCAGTCTTGATCACCATATCTTCCCATTCCTTTATCATATCTCCGCCATGGAACTCGAGAACAAGTGCATTTTCGGTTGCGGCTGCACAATGAACGTTTGCCATGAAAGCAACCGGACTGCTGTTATGGTGCATTGCCATCGGAATACCAGCTTCTTCAGCATAGTCTCCGATTTTCTTGGTTTCCAGGATTCCGCCTGCACTTACAAGGTCAGGATGAATAATATCGACACATTGTGCATCAATCAGCGCTTTAAAACCTCCAAGGTGTCCTGCGAGCATATAGATATCTTCACCAGTACAGACGGGTGTCTCAATAGCTTCTTTAAGAGCCCTCAGTTTGTCATGATAAAACCATGGTACAGTATCCTCAAGCCATGCGAGCCTGTATTTTTCAACAGCCCTGCCAAGACGGACCATCTGGTTCTCATCCATATATCCATAATGATCTGTAGAAATTGGTATCTCAGGACCAACCATTTCGCGTATAGTACCAACATACTCAGCAAGATGCTCTAGTCCCATATCTGTTATCTGGATCTGTGTAAACGGATGTTCAGTATTCCGATAGTTCATATAAGATTCCATACTTGCCTGTGGGACCGGTCTTGGACCTGTTGGCCTTTGACCGCCTCCAGCCGGAGGTGTTGGTCTTGGTTCACCTATTCCCCAGAATTTGTTATTGACCATCATTCCCGGAGTTTCTGCATTATGTGAAGCAACGCCAAGATCCATTTTTAACCATGTAAAACCTTCAACTTCAATCCTGTTCTTAATTCTGGCTTGTTGATCTTCCCTACTGCTGCCGTCCGGAGTATCGGCATATAGTCTCATCTTATCACGATACCTTCCTCCCAGCAACTGCCAGACAGGAACATTTAAAGCTTTACCTGCAAGATCCCAGCAGGCCATTTCGACAGCACTCACACCGCCACCCTGACGTCCATGGCCACCAAACTGCTTGATAACTTTGAATATCATTTCCACATTACATGGATTCAGACCCACAATTTTACTTTTAAGAAACAAAGCAAAGCGCTGATCTGTACCATCTCTTATATCACCAATACCTGTAATACCCTGATTGGTATAAATTTTAATAAGACGTGGTGCAAATCCACCCACGTTACCCTTCTGTGCGACACGAAGATCAGTTATCTTAAGATCTGCCGGACTCGATGCACGTGAGACCTTCTGAGTAGTTTGTGCAATAGTATCTTCTATTGACAGGTGCATTAAACCTCCAAGGGCAATACCTCCAAGGGCGGCTTTCTTCAGGAAATTGCGACGATCTTTGGGAGTAGCCGGGTTGGCGATTTCTGCCCTTATAGCATCCGCTTCAGCTCTCTCCTTTTTCCTGGTTTCTTCAGAAATTTTTTGTAAAGTGCTTTTCATAATTGATAATTTTAGGTATAAAAGTGTGATTGGTATATGAAGATTGTATCTACAGGATTAAACAAATATTCTGAATAAAAGTTCTTAATATATTGATAATACGCTAATAAACTGGTTTTTAAAGATAGGTTTGCTTTCTCTTCCAAAAAAGTGTAAGTTATTAAATATTTATAATTATGCCAGCCTGTTCTCATATCTATGTGTTAAAAATACTTAAATAACAAAGTGAGTCTAATAAGTCTGTTTACTCAATTTAGCCTAAATTACACTAAAAGGAACTATTAAAATGTAACAAATTATAAAGCCATCCTAGAGGCATAGCCGTCAACCTGTGGATTAATTATCTGGTATTTACTGGCCTCTCCCCCTCTCCCGATAGCTATCGGGACCCCCTCTCCCGAGTGAGAGGGGGAAGTCATTCAGGATGTTGTAGTTACCTTCTTTTTTATTCTCAACTTTAATCCTAAGAATATACAATTATCCTATGTTAAGCCCCTCCCACTTCGGGGGAGAGCCTGCCCCGCATTCAAGCGGGGGGTTTGGGGAGAGGTCTGCTGAAACAAAGCAACGCATGTGTGAATTGAATAATCATATTAATCTAAATTTCAGCATTTTAAAAATTAATTAACTGTTAGCTTGACGGCTATGGGACTGGAGGGGGAGAGGTTAAAAAAGAATTTCCTATATCCATAATTTGTCATAAACGAAACCGGTACTGTCCCATTCAGGTGTTGCGTCAAAATACTTCGCACCTTTTGTCATGCGTGCCTTGACATTATCATCAATAAGCTCGATACCTAATCCTGGAGAATCAAGAGGGACATTTGCATAGCCTTTTGTTATCATTGGCTGAGACCCTGTCATTTTAACAAGTTCCGGCCACCATGCATTATCAGCATTATGATGCTCTAATGCCAGGAAGTTTTCAGTAGCTGCGGCACAATGTACATTGGCCATAAAAGCAACCGGAGTACTATTTGCATGGAAAGCGCAGGGAACGCCAGCCTCTTCAGCATAATCGGCTATTTTTTTGGTCTCTAAAATACCTCCGGCACTTACCAGATCAGGATGGATAATGTCTACAGCATGAGCATCGATCAGTTTCTTAAAACCGCCTAAGTGACCTCCAAGCATATAAATATCTTCTCCTGTGAGAGTAGGTGTTTCAAGAGCATCAGTGATTGTTCTCCACTGATCAGTATAGAACCATGCAATACAATCCTCAAGCCATGCCAGCCTGTATTGTTCAAGTCTTTTGCCAATACGTATTGCCTGGTTCATGTCAATATGACCAAAATGGTCTACACAAAGCGGTACTTCGGGACCAACTACATTCCTGACATCCTCTACTATCTTTGCCATGTAATCAAGTCCTTTATCGGTTACCTGGATCTGTGTAAACGGATGTTCCTGATTTCCATAATCAGTATAATTCCTTGCCATATAAGCACTTTCGAATCCATGTGACTCCCAGTATTTATTGTTGACAAGAGTGCCAGGCTGTCCTGCAACAAGATGAACTCCAAGATCCATTTTCAGCCATGTGAATCCCTCAATAGTAATTCTGTTCTTAAGCCTCTGAAGCTGTTCTGCAGGATCATTTGACTCAGGAGTATCAGCATATAATCTGACTTTTTCACGGTATCTTCCACCCAGAAGTTGCCATACAGGAACACCAAGTGCCTTACCACATATGTCCCATACAGCCATCTCGACACCACTAACCCCGCCACCTTGCCGGCCATGGCCTCCGAACTGCTTGATTACCTTGAATATCATCTCAGGATTACATGGATTAAGCCCGACAATTTTACTCTTCAGCATACCTGCAAAACGCTGGTCAGTACCGTCACGGATATCCCCGAGTCCATAAATACCCTGGTTAGTTTCAATACGTAATATTCTGGTTGGAATAAAACTCTTCTCTCCTTTTTCTGCAAAACGAAGATCTGTTATCTTCAGATCAGCCGGACTTGAAGCACGTGATACTTTCGAAGTGGTCTGGGCAATTGTGTCTTCAATTGACAAATGCATCAGGCCTCCCAGAGCAATACCTCCGAGAGCTGCTTTCTTCAGGAAATTACGACGATCGTTGGTTGTGGCAGGATTAGCGATTTCAGCCTGCATGGCTAATGCATCTTTATTTTCCTGCTGCCTGTTTTTTTCTGCAATCTGCTGCAATATACTCTTCATAATAAATGTAGTTTATAGGTTGAAATTTTGATTAAAATACAATTGCACAATTTATCATTTTTTTTTAAGGTGGCATTCATCTGCCTGTCATTATTTCTGCTGTTCATGATATAGTGTTTTTATATTGTTGCGTTTGATTACAATATATAGTAACGCGAAGCGGTACAATCTGAATAACCGTGGGTGTGAATCCACGGTCAGCTATAAACTGAATGTCATAGCCCTGAAGGGGCTGAATATTAGACTGTTATAGTGAGTTAGTTATTCAACCCCCCGCAGAGCGGGGCAGGCTCTGCAGGGTTGTCAGAGGATTTTCATGTCTTTACCGTGGGTTGCACCCACGGTTATTCAAATTAAACCCCTTCGGGGTTAACACATTTAAATACATAATATATGCATGATTCAGAATACACATTATTATTTTATAAAAAAAGGCTGCCGTCTGGCAACCTTTTTTAAAGTAATTAAGTTTTTGGAATAAAGGATATTTAAATCCACAATTTATCATAAACCATACCTGTGCTATCCCATTCAGGAGTAGGAGCGAAGTACTCAGATGTTTTATCTCTCATCCTTGCCTTCAGATTTTCATCAATCAGTTCTATACCGAGACCAGGAGAATCAAGAGGAACATTTGCAAATCCCTTTGTAACCATTGGTTGAGAACCGGTCATCTTAACCAGGTCAGTCCACCATGGATAGTCAACATTGTGATGTTCAAGAGCAAGAAAGTTTTCTGTGGCTGCTGCACAATGAACATTTGCCATAAAAGCAACCGGTGTACTGTTTGCATGGAATGCAGCCGGAATACCAGCCTCTTCTGCATAATCACATATTCTCTTTGTCTCAAGTATACCTCCTGCACTGACAAGGTCAGGGTGAATAATATCAACTGCTTCTGCATCTATCAGTTTCTTAAATCCACCTAAATGTCCACCAAGCATATAAATATCCTCACCGGTACAAATAGGAGTTTCAAGTGTGTCTTTGAGAGTTTTCAACTGATCGGTATAGTACCATGCAACGCAATCCTCAAGCCATGCCAACCTATACTTTTCAACTGCCCTTCCGAGCCTTATTATCTGGTTCATATCAATATGTCCGTAATGATCGCTGCTGAGGGGTACTTCAGGGCCAATAGCATCCCTTACATTCCCGATAATCTGAGCCATCTCTTCTATACCCTTATCTGTAATCTGTATCTGAGTAAATGGATGATCCTGATCCCAGTAATCATTTTTTCTCGGACCCATGTAATAATTGTTTACACCACCACCATTTTCGTTCCAGAACTTATTGTTGACCAGGCTTCCCGGAGATCCATTGATCTGATGTATCCCAAGGTCCATTTTCAGCCATGTAAATCCTTCAATAGTAACCCTGTTTTTCAGTTTTTCGAGTTGTAATGCAGGATCCTTTGACTCAGGGGTGTCGGCATAAAGTCTCACTTTATCGCGGTACCTTCCGCCAAGAAGCTGCCATACAGGTACACCCAGGGCTTTACCGCAAATATCCCATACTGCCATCTCAACTGCACTAACACCGCCACCCTGTCTGCCATGACCTCCAAACTGTTTGATCACTTTAAAGATCATCTCCACATTACAAGGATTCAATCCAACGATCTTGCTTTTAAGAAACAGGGCAAAACGCTGATCAGTACCATCTCTGATATCCCCCAAACCATAAATGCCCTGGTTGGTATCGATACGGATAATACGATTTGCCAGTGAACCTCTGTTCCCTTTTTCTGCAACGCGTAAATCAGTGATCTTAAGATCAGAGGGACTTGACGCCCGCGATACTTTGGAGGTAGTCTGAGCTATTGTATCCTCAATAGACAGGTGCATCAAACCTCCGAGTGCAATACCACCAAAAGCTGCTTTCTTAAGGAAATTACGACGGTCGTTTGTTGTAGCGGGATTTGCGATCTCTGCCTGTATGGCTTGTGCATCCTTGTTTTCCGCTAATTTGTTCTTTTCAGCAATTTGCTGTAAAACACTTTTCATACTTGAATTAGTTTAAGATTAATTGATAGAATTGATTGTTTGTAAAGTATTATAAAGTAATTAATCATTATCCGATGTTGATTTAAAATACTAAATATCAACATCTGACAGAAACATTTTCTAAATATACCGGTTTACTTTTAGATTGAGTGGTTAATAATTCTTAAATTATATTGGATTGGGATGAAAATTTGATTCCCGCCCAAACGCATAGCCATCAAGCTAAGGGTATATAAAAGAAAAATGTGTTATAAATTTCCCCTCCTTTTGAAGGAGGGGTGGCCGCATTACATTGATATTCATGATATTGAAGGGTCATTTGCGGCCGGGGTGGTTGATGTGTGCCTTGAATGAGACCGACCAAATATCGGGATCAATGCTGTAATTATGATGGGGGAAGGTCCCCCGCTGGTATCGTACAGGCGAGACCAGCAAACCGCCCTACGGTGCTTTCCGGGTGACTGGGAGGTATTGAACGGAATAGGGAAAAAGTCCTGTTGGAAGGATCAGGTAAGAATAGAAAAGATGAACGAAAGTGAACCTTCGATGAGGTGTCGTGAAACTGTACTTTCAGTCAAAACCACCGGTTCATTAACGCTGGGGGAAGAGTGTAGCGGTTACCTGTTTACCGGCTACATGGCTGACGGCATAAAGAAGGCATGAGTTCTATTCAGGCATAGTTATGGAACAAGGGAAGTCATACAAAGATGCAAAGGGAAAGGCGCAAGCAGGGCAAACACCTGTGAGGCTGAATACCGATGCTTTGTATGAAACCGGACTCAGTCATAGTAGTGAAGAATCTCCTGTAATGGGAGTGGAGCGAAGGGCTGGGGTTACACAGTTGAGGTTACCGCTAACAACCCCAAAAGGGGGGAGGGATAGTGGAGCTGAGACGAAAAGTATACCAATAACCAAAAGGATGATTTGGGAATCCTACAAGAAAGTGAGGAAGAACAAAGGGGCCGCAGGGATAGATGAAGAGACCATAGACATGTATGAGCAGCGTCTTGAAGACAACCTCTATATGCTGTGGAATCGGATGAGTTCCGGAAGCTACTTTCCACCTTCGGTACTTGAAGTGGAGATCCCCAAAGGTGATGGAAGAAAACGAAAATTAGGCATTCCAACAGTCAATGACAGGGTAGCACAACAAGTAATAAAGAACTACCTTGAACAGAGATTTGAAGCGGAGTTCCTACCGCAGTCTTGCGGTTATCGTCCATTAAAGAGCGCTCATCAGGCAGTGGAACAGGTACGTAAAAATGTACGACACTACCATTGGGTGATTGACATGGATATATCCGGCTTCTTTGACAATATGTCGCATGACCTCCTACAAAGAGCGATAGAACGACATGTACAGGAGAAATGGGCAAAGATGTACATCACAAGATGGCTTCAGGCGCCCATAGAAGACAGGAAAGGGACCAAACGCACCAGAGATGGAAAAGGGACGCCACAGGGAGGGGTAATCAGCCCCCTGCTTGCTAATCTGTTTCTCCACTATGCTTTTGACAAGTGGCTTGAAATAACTTATCCAGACTTGTGCTTTGTACGTTATGCAGATGACATCATTGTTCATTGCAATAGTCAGACAGAAGCAGAGGAAGTATTGATAGCCATAAAGCTGAGGCTGGGGGAGTGCAAATTAGAATTAAATGAAAAGAAGACCAGTATTGTTTACTGTAAGAAAGATCACAGAAGGGATAAGTTTAAGACAGTACAGTTTGATTTTCTTGGATTTAGTTTCCAACCAAGGTCTGCATCCAATCATGGCGGAGAGTTGTTTTTAAGTTATGATTGTGCGATTAGCCGTAAGAGTGAAAATAAGATAGTGGAGGTCTTTAGAAAATTAAAGTTCCATCAATGGACTTCTTTTGATCTATCTCGAATTGCGCAGGTATTAAATCCTAAAATTCGGGGATGGATTAATTACTTTGGGAAGTTCAAGATGCACAAATTATCGAGAATCTTCATGCTCCTAAATGAACGGTTAGTCAGGTGGGCGGTAAATAAGTTCAGGCGTTTTGGGTATAGTTTTGCTAAAGCTGGCAGGTGGCTCAGGAATCTTGCTGTTTGTTTTCCGGGTCTATTTGTCCATTGGCAATATGGTTTTCAATACACCTGATCTTTTGTATAACAAGAGCCGTATGATGCGAGAGTATCACGTACGGTTCTGTGAGAGGTTCGGGGTGTAACTCCCCTTACCTACTCGACTGGTACTCAGCCGGAGTTGACCTGTTTCTGAGAGAACATCTGTAAAATTTAGGGCTTTTCTGTTGATTTGTTTTTCATAAATAAAAGGTAAGACTACACTAATAAATCAACCACCCCGGCCGGGAATTACATTGTAAGTATCAGATAATCAAATCCCCCGGCCACCCCTCCTTCAAAAGGAGGGGAAAGTATATCGAATCACTTCACTTACAATTCTACTCTTAAGTTGGCGGTTATGGTGGCAGGGGATGGGTTTCGTAAATTCAGGTTAATTATTCTACAATTCCCCGATCACCTCTACAATTGCATCACCATTTTTAAATGGCTCGTCATTAAATTCCACCCCCAGGCCGGGACCTTCCAGAGGTGTGACATATCCGTCAACTACCTTTGGCACATTCTTGATAAAGTAGGGGAATACGTTATTGTACATCTCCCAGCTGCTTTCAGTAATGAAGCAGTTTTTTGCTGCTGTTCCCAGGTGAATAGATGATACCCATAGGAGAGGACCTCCGAAATTATGGGTGGCAAACGGAACATAATATGTATCTGCCATATCCACAATCTTTTTGGCTTCGGAAATTCCTCCGCACCAGGCAATATCAAGGATAATAATATCTGCTGCTTTGCGCTCCAGAACTTCCCGGAACCTGAATTTTGTGGCAAGACGTTCACTTACTGCAACAGAACATGATGTGTCGCGGCATAAGATTGAATAGGTGTCCATATTATCCTCGCCAAGGATATCCTCAAGCCACATAACATCATAAGGTTCAAGATCTTTAGCTATTTTTAACGCAGATGGCAAGTTCCAGCGTGTATGGAATTCAATACCGATTTCAAAGTCTTTTCCGGCGGTATTGCGGATCCTTTTTATCCAGTCGAGGCATTTATCACGCTCGGATGGTGAAATATAGCTTCCCTGATTCTTATTTGCTGTTTCGTCATAAGGCCAGATTTTAACACCCTTTATACCTTTATCCATCAGCCATTTGGTCATTTTTTCGGCATCGTCGTTCATGTTCATGCCTGCAACGGCATTGCTTGTATTGTAAAGTCTTTGTTTTGCACGGTATTTTCCGCCAAGCAGTTTGTAGATGGGCATGTTGGCTGCTTTACCGAGGATGTCCCATTGTGCCATGTTAATGGCTGAAATAATTTTCATATCGGCACCGCTTGAACCGCCCCAGCTTTCGTACCTGAATTCATCCATGGGTGTCGTCATGTCAAGAGCATCGCGGCCAAGAATAAGATTCTTCCCTAAAATGTTGTTATTGACATTTATGTTACCCATGTGCATCTTGTCTTTGAGCACACCAACCTGGGCGTTTGTATTCCAGTAAGTTTCACCGACGCCTACAATGCCATTATCGGTGTAAAGCCGTACCCACATTTGTTGAAGACGTTGTCCTTTGTATTTCATATCGCGGACGACATCTACCTTTGTTATCTTCATATCGGGTACAGTGTTAACTGCGGCAGTAGCAGGTTCAGGCAGCATACCCGCTGCGGCAAGTGATCCAAGGGAGCCTAATCCTGCTGTCCTGATAAAATCTCTTCTAAACATACTTTTATCTTTCATGGCAAATTCAGATATTAATTATACTGTTATTCATCTATAACTTGAAAATCAATCTTTTACCCCAACCTCCAAGGGATATAACCGTCAACCTAAGAATTTGGTTAACTTTTATTTACTGGCCTCTCCCCCTCTCCCGATAGCTATCGGGACCCCCTCTCCCGAGTGAGAGGGGGAAGATCATTCAGGATGTTAATTCTGATTTGAAGCCCCTCCCACTACGGGGGAGAGCCTGCCCCGCCTTCAAGCGGGGGGTTTGGGGAGAGGCTGTCTGACACAAAGTACTACTTTTATACTAAAAAGGAGTCAGATTTTTTCTGACTCCTTTTATTATTCATGTTGAGATATAAAAAACTCTCCTGTAATTATAGTCTCTTATCCCAGAACAAACGGATTGAGAAATTATCACCACCCATTCTGGCAATTGCAGCTTCGGCATTAGCCTGATTTGCAGATAATTCCCTTTGAGTGTATTGCAACCTGTGAATGAACCCGTCATATCCTCTTGACACCATAACATACTGATCTTCGCCGGGGAAAGCTATTGGAGCAAGTGCCGGATAACCACTTCTTCTGAAGTTGGCCCAGGCTTCTCCCCAGTTTAAAAATGATGCGATCCAGTATTGTTCGTTGATCTGCTTAAGTGCGGTTTCTAGAGTTGCACCATTATATGCAATATTTGGTCTTGCAAGATACCTGTTTATTTTGGAAGCGGTTATCGGAGATGCTGATCCCCTTATATCGCTCCATGTATCGGCCTGTAGCATATGCTGAGTGATGCCAGCATCATAATAAGCCTTGGCAGTACTGGTTGTAATCCAACCTCTCTGACGTGCTTCAGCCATGAGAAGGTTTGTCTGAGCTGCTGTAATATAATGCACCCAGGCATCAACTCTCCCTGCCCTGGATCTGTTAACCATAGAGTAAAGGTGTGCACCTCCATTTTTACCAGGGTGTCCCTGGGGATCTGTAAGAACAGTAGCGTCATCATAGCCGTATGGGCAGCCAATCTGGTTAGCCAGAGTTGTATCAGAAGTTCCACCACTTGCTATGTTAGGATTGCTATATCTGATAACAAAATATTGCGAACGCGGATCTGAATTAGCTTTAAAGTGATCAACAAGAGGTTTCCCGATGTGCCAGTTATACATGGTTGAATTTGTACAAAATCCGTTCATCGGATTTGTCTGAGTGGCATTATACTTTATTATCACATTGTCGGCATTTACAGCCATTACTCCCCCTCTGGCAGGATCAGTAGCTTTCTTAACAATTGTCTCTGCCTTGGCCAGATCAACCTTTGTATAACGCATACCAACGCGAAGCAGTAAAGAGTTCCCGAGTTTTTTCCACGAGGCAATGTTGCCCTTATAGAACATCTCCCCAGTCACATTATCTTTTGAAGCATCCAATGCATCAACAGCTTCTGTTAACTCCTTAACGAAATCATCATAAATTGCCTCCTGGTTATCGTATTTCGGAAGTGGTATATTGGCAAAATAAGCTTTACCGGCATCAAAATATGGGGCATCGCCATAAGTGTCAACGATCCATTGAAAAGCCATAACTTTGACTATCCTGGCCATATTGTAGAGATTACTTCTCTCAGGTTTGTTTTTCAGATTTTCCAAAACTGCAACAGTATTCTTTACCTGATTTTCGTATAAAGAATTCCATCTGCCCTGCATATTGTTATGGTTCACAGTGCCACGCCCACCGCCTTCCTCCTGACCGCCAATGAGTAATTGTAAGTGTTGAACAATTTCAGCTTCATAATGCCATGAATCGGTACCGAAGCGTTGAGCATCCACGAGCATATAAACAGGATCGAGTGTAGCCGGAGCAATCGGATTTATGTTAAGCTCCTCAAAGCCTTCGTCGCAGCTGCTGACACTGAAAAACAGCACCAGCAGAGTTGCGAGAGCATATTTGGTTTTCATGATTCTTAAAAATATATTTTTCATAATATTATTTCATTTAGGAGGTTAGAATTTAATATTTACTGTAAATCCGTATGTCCGGGTGGTAGGTATACCGCATCTTTCAATTCCCATATCGGTGTCTGAAATGTTACTTACGCACTCGGGATCAAGGTTTTTCATTTTATCATAGAGCAAGGCAACATTTCCAATGTTTGCATTTAAACCAAGACCTTTGATGAAGGTGCTGCTTACAAATTTGGTAAGGTCAACTCCAAGTGATATAGTACGGAAACGAACAAAACTTGCATCAGTTACCATAGGAGTGTGAACTCTTTTACCAGAGTAATCGGTATAGAACAGTTCAGCCTCTACCGCGGTGGTGTTAGGTGTTCCGTCAGTATTATAACCAGGGAATATAACACCACCTTCGCGGCCATATAATGATTCTACTGAATGTCCGGCACGGAGGAAATTATACTCAGAGTTTGATATGATTTTATGTCCTGCCTTGAAGTCAATCTGGGTGAAAAGACGGAATGCTTTATAAGTAAATGTGTTAAGCATACCACCCCAGTGTTTCGGAAGAGCACTACCGTAGGTAATCTGTTTCCCGGTTGAGAAACGTCCGTTAACCGTAACAATTCTGCCCTGGTCATCACGCAGGTAGTCGTTTCCCCTTATTGAACCGAGAGGCATACCAACTTCATGTGCCATCTGTCCGATCCATGGTGTGTTTGAGGCACCGACATCAAGTCTTGTCTGACCGCCGGCAAGCTGTAATACTTCACTTTCATTATAGGTATAGTTAAAACCGAGATCCCAGGTGAAATCCTGTGTACGTACAGGAACAAGAGTAAGTAAAGTTTCAATACCCTGGTTCCTGAGTTTGCCTACATTAACCTTATCTGTGAGGAAACCCGATGTATTGGAAATATCAACATTAAGGATCTCATCTACTGTGTTCTTCTGATAAACTGCTACGTCTAAGCTTATCCTGCGGTCAAGGAAGATCATTTCAAGTCCGATTTCAGATTCCTTCACTTTTAATGGTCTGAGGTTAGGATTGGGATTTGTTGTACCACTAATACTGCCATAGGGGAATGAGCCATCAAACTGGTTGGTATTCATTGAGTAATAGAGGGTATTTGTATAAGGACTGGTATCACCGCCCACTTCAGCATAGGCAACACGTATTTTGCCATAATCAAAAAATGCAGGCATTATACCTTTTAATGCCTCGGAGAAGAGGAAGCTTGTACTTACAGAAGGATAAAGATAACTGTTTGATTCAGGATTAAGGGTCGAGAACCAGTCGTTACGTGCAGTGGCATTCACAAAAAGGTAATCATTATATGATAGGTCTAGAGTACCGTAAAATGAGTTAACCTTTTTTTCAGACCAACCCTGGGTTGGAGATTTGGTCTGACCATTACCAATCGTATATAAATCCCTGATATAGAAGTTAGTAACTGTAGTACCGGTGCTTTCATACTGTTGATACATCTGGTTTCCTCCAACAGTTGCATCTACTCCGAATTTACCAATTTTATGCTTGGCTCCTATAAGGAAGTCGAGGTTAGTCTCGCGGCCTTGCTGCTGATCGTATACATAATTCCCGTTAAATCCTGAGGCGGCAGCTGGTGTGGAGGCAGTTCCTGTCGGGAGGTTCCTGTTATGTTTCTGGGCGTTCCAGTCCATACCTGCTCTTCCCTGGGCAAATAACCATGGAGTGATTTGCCATCTTATTGCAGTGTTACCAAAAATACGGTCTTTATATACCTGCTCCTGCCGTTCATTAATAACCCAGTATGGATTGGTACGGTTTGTAAAGCGTGCAAAAGGTATTTCGTTACCCGTTACAGGGTCTTTATATGGGTTGTTCATCCATCTCGGATCAGTGGTGGTAGACATTGTCCATAATGCGCATGAAATACTCATATCCTGTGTGCTGAGAGGCGCATTCTGACCAAACTCATTTGAATAGTTTACACTGACTGTGGCAGTAAGATTCTTTGTCAGGTTGTAATTCATATTTAAGTCAACGATTTTCTTTTTGAAATCATTTCCTTCAATAATTCCTTTTGCATTGGTATTGGAGAAAGAAACACGCATGCTTCCGTTTTCACCCCCTGATGAAAGAGCAACTGAGTTTGTAAGGTTTGTTCCGGTGTTATAGAATGCCTTAAATCTCTCTTTCATGGTAAAAGCTGAATAGGGATGTAACTGGTTATCATAGGCCAGGAATGGCTGGTCGTCAATTTTCCCGCCAAAACTCCAGATACCTGATGATCTTGCATAGGCAAGATTAGAGGCATTGATTTCAGAACCGGGCCTTACTCCGTATTCACCCTGTCCGTATTCATACTGAAGGTCAGTGTATTCAAGAGCCTGATCGGCTATGAAACTTGAAGTGATTTCAATTCCTAGACCGCTTCTCCTGGCACCTGATTTTGTTGTTATAATTATAACTCCGTCTTTTGCACGGTAACCATAAAGAGCTGCTGCTGAAGCTCCCTTAAGAACTGTCATCGATTCAATGTCGTCAGGATTTATTGATTGCATTCCATCACCATAGTCGCCATCACTATCCAGAATACGAGCAGAGTTACTGATCGGTACACCGTTAACTACCATTAAAGGTGCGTTGTTTCCTCCAAAAGAGGACTGTCCTCGTATACGTATTTTAGACGATCCTCCTGGTCCGGTTGGTGGTGACATGATATTCACACCGGCAATTTTTCCTATCAGGGCATCACCTACGTTAGTACTGG
This sequence comes from uncultured Bacteroidales bacterium, assembly GCA_963732435.1. GTDB lineage: Bacteria > Bacteroidota > Bacteroidia > Bacteroidales > VadinHA17 > LD21. The sequence goes on from CAVSZL010000005.1 coordinate 210,580, forward strand.
CTCCGGAAGCTGCTATTTGTGCCTGGTTAACAGAAGTAGCTGCATACCCAAGGCTTTTTGATTCTCTTTTTATACCAAGAGCAGTTACTACAACTTCATTCATCACAGTTACGGCTTCGGCAAGAGTAATGTTCACTACCGTCTGTGTTCCGACATTCACCTCCTGGGTGGTAAAGCCGATGAATGAGAACTGCAGGGCAGCCTGATTGTCAGGAACCGAAATAGAGTATTTACCATCGATACCGGTAACTGCACCCTGGGTCGTCCCCTTTACCAGTACAGTAACCCCAATGAGCGGCTGGTTATCAGAAGATCCGATAACAGTCCCAGTGATGGTTTTTTGTGCGAGCACAACCTGTAGACCTGCAAACAGCAGAAATACAAGCAACATCGAGATTTTTTTCATAATTTAAAAATTTTAGGTTAAGTAAAATGTAGTGTTAAACTGATTTATTTTGATTGTTGAAATTGTTCACTTTCAGGGTTATTGCTACTATTACAAGTTACAAAAAGCTGTTAATAAATTCAATGTTTATACGACCTGGTTCAAATTTTGGAATTGCAATATAAAAATATTAGGTGAAAAACATATTTTTTTTAAATATTTCTTAGTAATTTAGAATTGTTCTAATGTTTTATGAGTCCGAAGTCCGGAGCTTACTTCGGTCTTCCGACTTCTAACTTACCAGTTTCTTTCTTTCATATATTTATCCAGCTGCTCTTTAGTCATTGGTAAATTACCTTTATAGGTATTCACGAAATTCATAAAGTCTTTTCTGATCTCTTCCGACCACTGGCTGTCTATCTGTCCTGGTGTATAAGTACCTGATTTAAGCCGTGCCCAGCCAAATTCGTCACGTATCTGGGTAACTTCAGCGGTAATAACAACCTCTTCAACAAGTTGAGCCGGAATAAACAGTACTCCATGGCTCTTTGCCATAACAACATCGCCGGGTAACACTGTTGCCCGACCGATACGTATCGGGGCATTGATAGATGTAAGCATCATCTGCTGTAAAAATGAAGGATCGAGTCCTTTGGTCCAGCTGTTAAATCCATCAATCATTTTCATCCCTTCAGGATCCCTTGCAGTTCCGTAAACTACTATACCTCTTTTTGATTTAGCATAAATTGCATTTGCCAGATTATCTCCTAAAATTGGTCCGTCAGCAACTTTGCCATATGAATCTGAAACATAGACGTCACCGTTTACCAGGATATCTATAGGCCATGAGTTGGTAGGAGGGTTTGCTCTTTTTTCAAGTTTACCCTGTTCTTTAACCCATTCGTCAAGATCGGGTCGGAGAGGCATGTACTGTGCTGTAACAGCACGGCCGGTCATAACTTTATCGGGGAAGAGAACTGTGAATTCACCTTCGAACTGGTTCTGATATCCTCTGTTGCGAAGCACTGCCCATGCAGCCTCGAGGGGCAGAACCTTAAGTCTTTCAAGCATTTCATCTGACACCTTTGGTCTTCCATCGGCAAAACGTTCGCCTTTCCATTGTGCTGTTATAGCCTTAATATATTCAGGTGATGAACCTACATGTTGCGCATAGGTAAGGAAACTGACCAGGGCAAATGTTAAAACAAAAATGATTTTTTTACGCATATTCTTAGATTTAAAATTTTGTATAAATATATGTTTATTTGATTCTAAATTCTGTTAAAAATTTATAAATTACTATTAACTACTAATGCGTTGGATTTCTATTGTAAATTTTGCCACGAAGTGGCACAATCTGAATAACCGTGGGTGAAACCCACGGTCAACTACAATCTGAATATCACAGCCCTGAAGGGGCTGAATATTAAACTGGTAAATTGAGTCTATTATTCAACCCCTTTGGGGTTACCAGAGATTTATTTTGTGTTACCGTGGGTTGCACCCTCGGTTATTCAAATTAAACCCCTTCGGGGTAAACACATCAATTCAAATCAAAAAATTAAAGAACGCTATATAGGTTTTATTATCAGTGTATTATGCAATATTTGGGAAAATTCAACGCATCACTACTATTTACTAATTATAAGTTTTTATTATCACCGTTTGTTACAAACTCCGCTTTCTGCCATAATGATTAAACGATTAAACAAATATATCTGATGCAAACGAATATTCCAAGTATATAAGGATAAAAAAGGTTGCTCAGCCTGACTATTGACGTTTTCAAATTTTAGTGCTGTCTTGATCTTCAAGTAATTTAAATTGAATAGCATATTGATTTGATTTTTAATTTTTACCGCACTAACCTCAATTTTAGTCCTTTGTATATGGTACGAAAGAGCCCGTATCCTGCCCTTTCTATTTATATCTTAACCCTTTCCCTTCCCTTTAGCAAAAACTACCCTTTATACACATTTTTGAAAACAAATTTTAATCGCCTCATAATATGTGAGTTGGAGATTCCTCACTTCGTTGCTAATGACAATATTTCACATCTCACAGATTAGTAGGTATTTACAGATTCTGTAAAAATATCAAACGATTATGTTTTATTTTTCAAGCCACGATGTGGCTTAATATGAATAACCCCCAGCGCCTGGCGCTGGGGGTTATTCATATTTGGCTCTTTCAGAGCCAGTTGTCATAATTGCAGGAGTGCAAAAAATATTTTGAATAAACCCTCGGAATGACACCTGGTTTTTGGAAGAAAGAGGGAGAAGTGGCGATTCGATGAATAATCAGTAAAAAAGAAAAATCCTATACGAATCGCCACTTCTCCCTCTCTATCAATAAGATAGTCTGTCATTCCGAGCGCAGCGAGGAATCCCATGGAGCATTCACATTTTCGCTAAATATAATCTGTACTGTTGAAAATCGGTAAAAAGATAAGATGTGTATAAAGGGTAGTTTTTCTTTAAAGGGAAGAGCCTGTCCCGCAAATCGGGAGGCAGGGGATGGGTTTCGTAAATTCATATACATAGTGGAGGTATCCTCTACCGCACTAATCGTCAGAAGTCAGGATGTAAAAAAGAATAAAAAAAGGTGGCTCATCGCCACCTCTATAAATGATATTATTCAAAATTAACGGATTACCCTGGCACTTCCGCCTTTCATTACTCTTTCAGCTTCTGCCCTGGTTGCCCAGTTCCAGTCACCCATAAATCCGTGGCACATTGCTGAATAGGCAGCAGAAAATTCTATCATATCTTTAGGATCCTGACCTTCGATCATTCCGCAGATAAGGGCAGATGCAAAACTGTCACCTCCACCTGTTCTGTCGAGTACTTCAAGGTTTTCGTATTTTCTTGATGCATAGTATTTTCCTTTATATAGCATTACTGTCTGCCAGTCATTAAGCAAAGCAGTTTTTACATGCCTTAAAGTAGTTCCCACTGCCTGAACATTAGGATATGCCTTTACGACTTTCTCTGCAACTGTTCTGTAGTTTTCGGGATCAAGATCAGAATAAGCTTCAGTTCCGCCTTCTGCTTTAATACCTAACATTTTCTCAAAGTCCTCCTCGTTTCCGATTATTACATCAACATAAGGCATAACATTCTTCATAACCTCTTTTGCTCTTTCTGATGTCCATAGAGTAGATCTGAAGTTAAGGTCAAAACTTGTAGTAACACCTAATTTTTTGGCTATTTTCAGTGAGGTTACAGCTTCGTTGGCAGCGTTCTCGGAAATAGCTGTTGTAATTCCGGTTGTATGGAACCACTTCGTCTGCGGAAGCAGTTTTTCCCAATCAATATCACCGGGCTTGATCTGGCTGATCGCTGAGTGGGCCCTGTCATAAATCTGCTTGCTTGCTCTCGGGCCTATTCCGACCTCAAGATAACATAAACCATTTCTTACTGTACCTTTTCCATCAAATGGTAAAAGTTTTACACCTGACATATCAACACCATGCTCTCTTCCTTTGTTGATAATATATTGTCCTGACCAGATGTCAACCAGCTTTGATACCCATGCAGTTTTGAGTCCCAGCCTTGATATATTTACTGCGCAGTTTAGCTCAGCAGCTGCAATGGCAATATGCAGGTGACTGGCCTGTTCAAGACGTGCGTGGTCGGGTGCGGTCAATCTTACCATTGCTTCACCAAAACCTATTACATCATATTTTTTTTCTGTGCTCATTATTGTTCTGTGTTAAATATTCTTATTAAAATTACAAATTCAATCCTTTTCTGTTAAATATTGATTTTGGTTTTCTTCCTTCAAGGTAGTCAACAATTCCTGAAGCGGCTTCACATGCGACTCTTACTGTACACTCTTCAGTCAAAGCAGCTGTGTGAGGGCTTATAATTGTATTAGGACAACTGAGGAATTCCTCATTTTCAATTGGTGGCTCATTTGCCAGTACATCAAATGCAGCACCCTTAAGTTTGTTCTCTTTCAGCATTTTAACAAGGAATTTTTCATCAACAATATTTCCTCTGGCTGTATTTATGATATATGCTGTAGGTTTAAGCAATGAAAGAAGTTTTTCACCAACGTGCATTTTTGTCTCCGGGCTCATTGGAACATGTAATGAAAGAACATCAGCTTCCATGTAAACCTTTTCCTCAGAGGCATACCTTGTTACACCTGGTGCTACTACACTGTCGTCAATATACGGGTCATAAATAATCACCTTCATATTATATGCACCCATGCATTTTTTGGCAACCTGCTTACCTATCCTTCCGTAACCAATAATTCCAAGTGTTTTTCCATCGAGATCAACAGGCAGATAAAGTCTTCTTGCTGTCTTGAATTGTCCTTTTCTGGTTTCTTCATCAAGGAATAACAAATGCTTGGAAACAGCACCAATAAGCGCAACAGTGTGTTCTGCTACGGTCCCTGTATTTGCATCAGGTGTATGCAAAACCATTATACCTCTTTCTGTTGCAGCTTCAATGTTAACATTGTCCACACCTGTTCCGGTCCTGCTTATAACTTTCAGGTTAGGTGCCATATCCATAAGTTCAGGAGTGAATTTGATAGTTGTGTCAAGCATAACTGCAGTAACATCTTTAACAAGTCGCTTAAATTCATCATGGTCGCCTGATGGCATGTAGACAACCTCGCCGGCTTTTCTTAAAATATCGAGAGCATCACTGCTCACCTTTTCATTTACTAGAACTTTTTTCATCCTTATAAAATTTATATGTTAATGATCAAAAAAAACCCACATATTGAAAAACTTTAGTTTTATTTTTCAACATGTGGGTCTAATGTGGTTTTATTTTATCAGCCCTTCTTTTTTAAGGTAATCAGATATTTTTTTCTTCAGATCGTCGCCAATAGGTAAAAGAGGAAGTCTTGGATTTCCGCCATACAGACCAGCAAGATCCATAGCATACTTAACTGCTGCGACACCACCACTGCCTGAAACATTTTTGTTTATAAGAAGAATCTTTTCATTTAATTTAAAGGCCTCTTCATATTTCTTATTTACAATCAGGTTGTAGAGATCGCAGGTTATTTCCGGAAAAATATTTGCCAGAGATATAACACCTCCGTTGGCACCCATAACAAGAGCGCTAAGCATGAAATTAGCTGATCCCGGCATAACATTGAAAGTATCTCTTACAGCAAAAAGGTAGCCCTCTATGTTGGCAGCATTAGATGAATCTTTAACTCCAACAATATTAGGATGCTTAGCCAGGTCTTTAATCAGACCGGTTGATAAAACAGTGCCTCCGCAGAATTGAGGAGCATTGTAAACAAGACATGGTTTTTTTACGCTGTCTGCTATATCAGAAAAATACTTCAGAAGAACAGGATCAGTCATCTCCTTTTTAAAATAGGAGGGTGGCAATAATGTTATATAATCAGCTCCGTTGCTTTCTGCAATTTTTGCGAACTCTATTGTTTCCTTTGTGGATTCAAAGATACAACCGGCCATAACAACCTGTCCGGCTCCCTTATTCTTCACAATCGTTGCAAGAACTTTTTCTTTTTCTGAAGTGGTAAGGCTCTTATTCTCACCATTAGAGCCTAGTGCAAGGTATCCTTTCAGACTGGATTTTGCATAGAATTTCATATTCTCTGTGAGCTTATCATAGGCAACCTCTCCCTGAGCATCGAAAGGAGTTGTTATTGGTGCAAAAATTCCACTTAAATTTTTATCCATGATTTTGTATTTAAAAGTTATACTAAAATTTGTTATTGAAAATAAAGTTACATATTATTTCTGACCGTTGGCAGCATTCATAAACCTTCTCTGGTATGATATAACCTGAGGAGTAGTTGTGAATTTTGCAAGATATTCAGGTTCTGCTGTAATAACAACCCTGTCGGTCATATCAATAAATTCAGGTTCAACAAGAAGCTTGTCAATTGCAGGGTAATTTTCCTCACCCTCCATACTGCAGATGATCAGACGGGTATCATCCATATGTGTAGCCTTGAGCCACCTTAATGAGTGTCTTACTGCATCCAGTTCATCACTTCCATCAGAATTGTCCCAGTTTCTGTATTTCAGCATTCTTTCACCAGTTTTCTTAATTTCAAACAAATTGGTATTTGCACCTGACGGTGGAAGAATATCTTTGTCGATAAAGAATGTCCTCATATCTTCAAGGAATTTGGGATCCTGAGATACATTGAACAGATCGAGATATTTTTTAATTGACTTGCTAATAATACCACGATGCCTTACAAATGTATTTATAAAATATGGTCTTGCCTGCAGAGCAAGCGCTGTCTGGTAAGGCTCGAACATCAGAGTGAAATTTATTCTGTATCCGTTTTCATGCAGAAGCAGAGTAAGGTTATGTCCCCTTAATTTATCTTTTGTAAGTCCTGAATCATAAGCTCTCTGAAATTTCTTATCTCCCTGAAGCAGTTCCTGTACATTTTCATTATTAACTGGTCCTGTATGAGGCACTTTAATTACAACACGGTAGGGTGAAAGCATCTCTCTGAATTTTGCTGCTTCTTCGAGAAGTTCACTCATTGAATCGGAAAAAGGATTGTTGAGCTCAACTGAGATATCACAACCAGGTCCCAGGATATTACCAATCTCCTGCATTACCTCATCACGGGTTTTATACTTATTCCCAACGTTTGCTTTCGGGTTATTAATGAAAAGGTCATAAATTATCCCCGGGTTGCATGTAAGGTTTGCCAGGATATTTTTCACCGGTTCAACCTCATATGGATTTGCGCTGTCGGCAGAATATAAAAGTTTGGTAGGTCTCTTTTTACCGTTTTTATCATAAGAAATATCGCGAACCAGATCAACCCTCAATACACTGGCTTCCTCAATCACATATTCAATTCTAAAGCCGGCAGGTGTCTCATTTGCGGGTACTTTAAAGTAATCTATAATCTCACGGAAATTTTTTGTTACCCCTACATATTTGACGATGCTTTTCAGATTATTATACTGCCCCATGCAAAGAGGAGCATCCAAAACCCTGTTAACATATCCGGTGTCACTGCTGATTATTGAAGCTACGGTCTCCTTTGATGTTTGAGCTGATACAAGTGCTTTTAATGATAATTTAATTTCGTTCATAATTTGATTTTATTGATTAGTATGTATTTATTTTAAGTAGTATAATACTGATTTTGAAACAAATATTTCATAACGACCCAGAAATATTACTCCCAATTTAGGTAAAAAAATTTTGAAGCAATGTTAATACTTGTTTTAAAAAAATCCTAATATCCGGTCTGTTTTTTTGTCGATTTAATATTTATTAACAACTATGCTGATGATCAGGGGAGTCTGAAGACAGAAGCTGCTCTTCACATGCCGCAAGCCGAATACCTCCTCAACTACTCTTCTGGGTTTCACCTCTCCCCAAACCCCCCGCTTGAAGGCGGGGCAGGCTCTCCCCCGTAGTGGGAGGGGCTTTAATCAGAATCAACATCCTTAAATCTTCCCCCTCTCACTCGGGAGAGGTGAAGTCCAGGGAGGGGGATGAGGTTATCCACTTTTAACTTTTACTCTATAATTAATTTATCACATAAATCCACACCCTGCCATTTCCTGCATTAAAAATTATTACTTTTATTGTAATCTATTTACATAAAAACAGACATATGCATAGAAACTCACTTCTTCCCTTAGCTTTTCTGCTGATTGCTGAATGCGCCTGCCAGTACACTAATGCCCAACAACCATCTGAACCTGTAGTCGGAAAAATGGCAGGTCAGGCTGTGTTGAAACAAGGAGTTAAGAATACAGGACTGTTGTTTTACCTGTCAGGTGATAAAGGTTTTGAAGCTGATATTTCCGCCGGCGGCCAGTTTTCTCCTAACTACCTGAGGGATGTATCTGTAATTCCGGGTGGAGCTGTGGGCTCCGGATTCAGGGCAGAGGACAGCCAGCTTATGACATACTGGGCTCCGGGAAATATTTATGCACAGCGCGGAACTCTTTCTTTTTTCTGGCGTTCACGGTATCCAGTCGGACCATCGCCTTTTCCAATTTTTCGTGTTGCATATGCCGACCATTCCAGCTGGGATATGGTCTGGCTCAGGATAGACTATAACGGTTCCGGTTTCGATGCTTTTGTAACAGATATAGGTCTGTCACGAACCCGGGTCTCATGGTTTATGGATAAATTTCCGGGACCAGATGAATGGATCCATTTGGCACTTTCATGGGATGAAACAACTGGAATAAAGCTTTATGTAAACGGAAAACCTGTTGCTGAAAAAACTGAATCCGGAAATGTTTACGATACCGGACTTGACCAGTTCGGTCCGCATTCGCGCATTATAAGTCCGTACCAGGTTCAGAGTGCTTACAGCTTTACAAGAGGAGGAGATATTGATGAACTTCGTATTTACGATCGTATGCTGACTGATGAAAATATAGCAGATCTCTATTCAGCAAAGGAGATAAAAATTCTTTCACCCCTGAAACGTGATCTTGATGAACGGCGCTGGCGTGATGCATGGTGGATACGGAACGGATGGAATCTGCCTAATCAGCCACCTCCTTCGCTTCCGGCTTCAGGCACAAGTGTGCGCAAAGTAGAAATACATGATGCCTTTGATATTAAAAGATGGTATTGGAAAGCAAATGATGGCATCAGAGAAACAACCTGGCCGGGTGTATATAACATGTCGAGGCTTCCTGGCAGGTATGACTATTTTGTTCTGCCTGACTGGGATTGCTATTCCGGATCGGGACAATCAGTAAAATTCACTCTTCCTGACGAACCATGGAATCACATTGAGATCTGGGGAAAAGCATGGGGGCAACTGACATTGGAATCCTCCAAAAATCAGGATTATACCTTCGGAGTGCGTTCCCGGAATCAGGTTAAATCGTGGCATCGGACACCTGTAACACAACAGGGAGGAAATATTCGTTTTGACAATGCATTAATTGAGGAGCCAATTGGTTCATTTGAAGCTTATTATGTTGATAAGGGAAATGCTCCTGAGGGGAGTTTTAATGAAATATTTACCCTTACCTCATTCATGAAAAGTTCAGAAAATAAGGCAGTTAATGAAGTAGTTTCATTTATTTACGGTCGATACCCTGATGATGAACGTAACATAATGCTTGGACTTCCCCGGGAAAGCACTAGTAAAATCTCCGGGGATACTCCTGGGGAGTATTCCTGGCCTTTCATAAATATAATTATTCCTTATACAACTCACACTGAGTCCGGCCTGGATGGTATAGAAATCCGGTTTCCGGAAATGAAAGTCAGGCCAACACACAATGGTTTTTTCCCATTAAACATAAGGATTAAGGACCCTTTATGGCAGATGCGTGACATGGCTGACTTTAGTTTTTCTGTTATACCCGGAGAATCTCCAAGACTATGGATGGATTTACGTGATCGTATCCTCCCTGAAGGCAGGGCTTTGTACTTAACTATCGCAGGAGCCGGAAAAGATCTGACAGCTGAACTGTTACAAGGAACACAAATCCGGTTGGTTTATAAACCGAAAGACCAGGCCCGTATTGAGCATGAGATTGACCGGTTTACCCAGATACGGGATTTATATGCTATGATTGTTGAAGAACGCCCGAATACTCCCCGGCTAAATCTCTACAACCGTTTTATGGCAGACTGTAATGATCTGTTGTCAGTAAATCCTGATCACTGGCTGGCTCAGACATACTATTATGCTGTAACAGGGAAGAAAAAACCGGTTTATAAAATTGCAGAATCTCCTGCCGGAACACCGGAATGGGCGTTCCTGCAGATTGAATACCTTCGTCATCTTGAGAGGATGATCTCTTATTATACTGACAACCGGCAGATTGCCAACGGTGAATTTGGAGGAGGATTGTCTGATGATGGAGACCTGACGAATATGTGGCCCGGAATATCTTTCCTCGGAATTGAACCTGAAAAGATTCTTGGTAGTTTGTTATTGCACATGGAGTCATATTATGATCAGGACAGAACTTCCTTCAATACTGGTCTGAGGCAAAGTAGCCTGCCGCTTTTCACCAACGGATTGGCAACCATATTCACCGATGAATTGCATGCTCTTGAAGATGGTATCCAGGTAGTGGCACAGGCAATGCTTCTTGATTATGGCAATCCTTTACACATCGAACGTGGCATGGAGACAACTTTACGGATACTGAATGATGTAACACAGGTAAATTCTGCCGGTCATCGTCATTTCCGTTCAAGATATTACGGCGCAACCCGGATTGCTCTAGAGGATCCGTGGCAATGGTCAGTTAATCATTCCTATCATGTTTTGCAGCCATCATATCTCATCGCCCGCTATAACGGCAATCCTGAAGTACGTCAGATGATTACAGATCTCGCTGACGGGCTTCTGGCACATCAGCATGATGGAAAATTATATACCGAAATAAACTTTTCAACTGATGAAGCCAGAGATGATACCTGGCAAGCCGGCAAGCCATGGTCCCTGTTCAACGCGGCTTATAGTCTTTCCGGTAATAAAAAGTATCTGGAACCAATGCCTGCCAGGAACGATGGAAAAAGAGAATTCAATAAGGAAAACATCGTGAAAAGGTATAAAGAAGAGATTACCAACCTTGGTGTAAGGGAATATATCAATACAGAAGGCAGTATCTGGATTGACCGTTTGTCTCCTTTCAACCCGATGATACAGGAAGATCGTCTCGGGGGTATTGCCCTTACCCGTACAAGTGTTCTTTATCCCGGGAATTTTGTAAGCTGGAAGTTCATCTCACCAGCATCATGGGAAAGTGTGGCAATATTTCTGCCTCAATCCAGCCAGACCCGAATTGATATTATTGCTTATAACCTTGGGAATAATCTGGTAAGTTCAGAAATGACTTTATGGGATATCAAACCGGGTAAATGGCGTGTCCGGCAGGGTGTCGATAATAATGATGATCAGATGATAGATGAAAATGCAACAGAATCATTTGTTGATCTGGCTCGTGGTGAGCATCTTAACCTGGTTTTTTCTCCTCGTAATTATACAATTGTATCACTTGAATTAATAGAACAGGCAGAATACGGATACTGGGAACTTTCGGATATAGGAATTGGTACAGGTGATATCAAAATTTCAGGAAACACGGTTACAGTCAGGGTACATAGTCTGGGTGCTGTTGATGCCCCGGCAACAACCCTGGAACTAAAGGATGCAAAAGGAAATGTTGTCGCAACTACAGTTGTGCCTTCTCTTGAAGCGCCTCTGGATCTCAAACCACGCTGGGCAGATATTAATCTCACAGTTTCTGAAGGTACTGACCTGAGAAGCGGAACTGTTCAGGTTGACCCTGAAAGAAAGACAAAACAGATAACCAGAAGAAACGATATGATAAAATGGTGATAATATCACCTCTTCTTTCAATATCCTTTTCATTATGTTTTACCTCACCCTAAATCCCCCGAGGCTTCGCTCGGGGCAGGCTCTCTCCCGGGGGAGAGGGACTTATCATTTTCTTCAATTTCAGTTCTTTAGACGACTCCCCTTCTCCCGCGGGAGAAGGGGTTGACGGCTATGGGGTTGGGGGATGAGGTTATCCATTCAACCTCATCCCCTACGTATAAATACCCCCTCATAAATAGGTTTTAAGCTTCTTTTCAGTTTTTATATAATGACTTAATTTTGTGTTAATTATTTAACATTAAGGCTTAATCTATAGATGGAAGAGCTTTACAAAGAGCTAATGACAGATGTCCGGTTTGAAGAGGGTCTGAAGGCCTGTATGAACTGTGGCGTCTGCACTGCCATTTGTCCCGCTGCTGAGTTTTATGATTACGATCCCAGGAAAGTTGTAGATGCTGTCCAGTCCAGAGAAGATACAGAGATTACTCGTCTGCTTAAATCAGAAACAATCTGGTATTGTGGTGAATGCATGTCCTGTAAGACCCGTTGCCCCAGAGGAAATACTCCCGGATTTATTATTATGGCCCTGAGAACCCTTTCCCAGAAACTTGGTTATTTTACCGAATCTGAAAAGGGACGGCAGCAATTGGCAATTAAAAGAACAGTTGGGGAGAATATTTTTAAATACGGATATTGTGCCGCTACATATGCTGTTAATCCTGAGTTACATCCTGAGCAGGGTCCTATATGGGAATATATTCTGGATAATACCGATGATGTTTTTGAACGTCTCGGAGGTCAGATAAATGGAATCGGGACCGGCCCCCTGCGTAAGATTCCCCAGGATGCTCTCGACGAGTTGAAGAAGATATTTGATGTTACTGGCGGTACTGATTTTTTTGAGCTGATTGAGGAGCATTCGAAGAAAAAAGCTTCTGAAATGGGTATGCAGTTTAGTAGCCATGGTACCGATAATGAGTATTTTGTGGAAATATTTACAGCAAATAACGGGACCCATAATGCCCAGGAGTGTTAGCATAAAGGAATATGAATACAGACGGTAAGAAAAGAATCTGGTCAGAGTATCAGAAAGAGATTGCAGATGATCATTTTTTTTATGTGAGGTCTTGTATAAGGCAGAGCTTTTTCCCTGGTTCAGAGCAGTTTTTTCTTAACCTGATGAGAAATGTTCTTGGAAAAGATATTTACGAGAATCCTTCTCATACTACATGTACAGGGATAGGTTATCACAGCGATATTGTACCATCGGCTACTATAATGACTGTTATAGCCAGGCATTTTGCACTCATGAAAGAGTCGGGATATAAGAACATTGCAATTTCATGTGTGACATCATTTGGCCTGTATACTGAGATTCTTGAAACCTGGAAACATTTTCCGGCAGAACTCGAGAAAACACGTGAGTATCTTTATAAAGCCACAGGTAGGGAGTTTGATATTCCTGAAAATGTTGCACATACCAGTGATATTGTCTATAAGTTCAGAGATGAAATTGCCGGTAAAGCTAAAAACCTGCTGGTAAATAAAGAGACGGGAGAACCTCTCCGGATAGTCGAGCATATTGGTTGTCATTATGCAAAAATGTTTCCTAAATCAGGAGTAGGAGGGGCTGAATTCCCGAATGTGCTCAGCGGAATGGCCGAAGCCTGGGGAGGGAAGGTTGTTGATTACCCCGAGAGAAGACATTGTTGCGGATTTGGATTCAGACAGTACCTCGTTCAGGCAAACAGGGGATATTCAGTTTCCAATACAGCAAAGAAATTTGAATCAATGAAACCTTTTAAGCCTGATATGGTCCTGACAAACTGTCCCGGATGTACTATGTTCCTTGATAAATGGCAGTACACCATTAAAGAGATGGAGGGGGCTGTTTATGGTGAAAATGGAGCGTCTGTTCCGATTCTTACGTATGAAGAACTGGCGGGACTTGTTCTTGGATCTAATCCGTGGGATCTGGGATTACAATATCATATGGTTCAGTCTGAACCTTTGCTCAGGAAGATGGGAATTGAATTTGATAAAGGCGATAAATATAAAACACGTGATGGTAGACAGATGCCGGTTCCTGAAAATCTTATTAATACCTGATGATGAACAGTGATGTTATTGTAATCGGAGGCGGAATTGCAGGTATGGAAGCTGCAGGGCAACTTGCCAAAGCAGGTTATAAAGTTACTCTTGTTGAGAAGGATGATGACGCCGGCGGAAATATTAAAAACTGGTATCATCTGTTTCCTGACAGGCGCGATGCCGGAGATGTAATTAAGTACCTTAATGAAAAAGTAAATAATAGTAACATTACATTCATTAAAGGCACCTTGATTGATAATGTTGGGAGAGATAAGAAGAAATTCACAATTAAAACAGACAATGGCTCCAGTATTGCAGCTGATGCTATTGTTGTTGCAACCGGTTTCGATCTGTTCAAAAGTGAGCGTAAAGAAGAATACGGATATGGTATCTATGATAATGTAATTACCTCAGCCGACCTTGAAGCAAAATTCCGTAGTGGTGTTCTGACGATGAGCAATGGTGAGACTCCTGGCAGGATCGGCTTTATTCATTGTGTAGGATCGCGCGATGAAAAGGTAGGCAATTTCTATTGCTCAAAATTATGCTGTGTTACAGCAGTAAAGCAGGCAATTGAAGTTAAGGAATACCTGCCTGATTCGAAAGTATATTGTTTTTATATGGATATGAGAATGGGAGGAGCTCATTATGAGGAACTCTATCTGGAATCACAGGAAAAGTATGGAGTTACTTTCATAAGGGGAAAAGTATCAGAGGTGGGCGTCTCATTTAATAATTCACTTATTATCAAAGCCGAAGACACGCTCGTTGGAAGGCCTCTTAAAATGGAACTGGATATGCTTGTTTTAATGGCAGGCATGGAGATATCAACAGGGAGTATCCTTCTCGGGAAATCATTGGGACTGAAAACAGGTGAAAATCGTTTTTTCAGCAGCATTGATAATCATTTCGCAAGTAATGTCAGTAATATAAAAGGAGTATTTTACGCAGGTACATGTACAGCACCTATGAATGTAACAGATACAATATCTCATGCCCGGTCAGCTGTAGCAGATGTGGTTGATTATCTTAAATCCAGCAGTGAATAAAATGAAGAAATTCGGATATGCACTGACTAAAGGCCGTCAGATAGACTATGAATCAAATAGCAGGAAACTGGCGGATTATATTTTTGAGAAAGAACCAAGTTTCAGGTTATGTATTGAATGTGGTGGATGCTCAGCAACATGTACTACAGGTAGTTTTACAAATTTTAGTCTGAGGGAACTATTTATTTTGATCAAACGGGGGGAAAATGAAAATGTGATAAATAAAATGCAGAAATGCATGTTGTGCGGGAAATGTATCCTGGTTTGCCCTCGTGGTGTCAATACAAGAAATATTGTTTCACTTGTAACACATTCATTTCAAAAATCAAATGAATATACAATTTGATCCGTTTGTTATTCCTTTCAATATTGGATTATACTTCATACTTATTTATGTAGTATTCAGAAGTGTCATATGGTTCAGGGAACTCTCACGTCCTGATAAATTAAGGCTCCAGCGCGGCTTCTTCGGAACAGCCTTTGCTCAGAGCCTTAAGGAGATTTTTATGGAAAGTCTGATTCACAGAAAAATACTCAAAACTAATTTCAGGCTCGGATACATGCATATGAGTCTGGCTTTTGGATGGTTCCTGCTTATTCTCTTTGGAACTATCGAAGCAGATATTTTTGGAGAGAAACACCTTAATGCTCCTTATAAAGCGATTTTTTTCAGGTTCTTTAATCCGGAGCATGGCCGGATGGGATTTGAGGCTGTATATGGATTTCTGATGGATCTTATTCTTGCGTTTATTCTTTCCGGGTTGTTTCTGGCTGTTGCAAAGAGAATATATTCAGGAGTAGTTGGAATGAAGAGAACTACAAAACTTAAAGCGACAGACAGAATAGCACTTATTGCATTATGGCTGATTTTCCCCAGCAGACTGTTGGCTGAAAGTCTTACCAGCGGAGCCTACAATACCGGCAGTTTTCTTACCGGTTCTCTTGGTTCTTTCTTCGCATCATTTCTTCCGGTACAACAATTGGCATATCCTTTCTGGTGGCTTTATTCAATCTCTTTAGGAACTTTTTTTGTTCTTCTGCCAATTACCAGATATATGCATATTCCGACAGAATTGTTTCTGATATTTATGAGAAATTCCGGGATACGAACAGGTGATAAAACAGGAGCATTTTCAGAAGTAGAAGTTCATTCCTGCTCATCATGCGGAATTTGTATCGATGCCTGTCAGCTAAGTTTTTCAGCAGGTATTACCAATATTCAGTCAGCCTATCTTTTAAAAGGGATCAGAAATAATGAGGACGTTTCTTATATTGCCGGTAACTGTCTTATGTGCGGAAGGTGTGATGCGAAATGTCCGGTAGGCATAGAGCTCTCTCCGATCAGAATGATTCAGCGAAGGGAGAGTGAGCCTGATAACTATTTCAGAAATATTTATAAAGGGTATCTTCGTAAAAGGGAGATGCCACGGACAAACAATATTCCAGGGACTCGGGTTTTTGACTTTTTGAATGAAAGTGATCCTGTTAAAACTGATGTTTTATACTTTGCAGGATGTATGACTCACCTTACTCCGGCAATTAAAAACTCAATGGTAAAGATCCTTAATGCCTCAGGAGTAAATTATGAGTTTATTGATAAAAAAGGGGGTGCGTGTTGCGGGCGGCCGTTGATGCTCGCCGGAAAGGATAAGGAGGCGAGAGAGCTAATCAATTATACTTCACAGATGATATGGAAATCTGGTGCTAGTACCCTGGTTACATCTTGTCCTATATGTTATAAAGTATTCAAAGAAAGCTATCATCTCGATGTTGAGGTGCTTCATCATACCCAATTCATTAAACACCTAATTGCAGAAAGGGCTCTGAAACTCAGATTCACGAGAAAAGAGGTGGTATATCATAGTCCATGCGATCTGGGAAGAGGCTCCGGAGTTTATGATGAACCTAAGGAAATACTCACACATGTGGCTATGCTTCAGACGAGTAAATTTGAAGACGCTGACTCTCTGTGCTGTGGAGGAAGCCTTGGAAACATGAAAATAAGCAGTCAGAAAAAGAAACAAATTGCCCGTAATGCTGTAGCTGAGCTAACCAGAGGTGAACCCGAAATACTGGCTACTGCATGCCCTTTATGTAAAAAAACATTTTCTGCTGTCACAGAGACAAAGGTGGCCGATATTTCAGAGATTGTTGCAGAAGCGATTATTGAGACACCTTCAAAAATTAATATCCGGAAAAAGGTTATCCAGCTAAAAGAGCTGGTAAGTGGCTTGTCCTGACTTCTTACGATTAGTGCGGTAGAGGATGCCTCCACTATGTATATGAATTAACGAAACCCATCCCCTGCCTCCCGCTTTTGCGGGACAGGCTCTTCCCTTTAAAGAAAAAGGGAAGGGGTAAATCAGCTGATTATAAATAGATTAAAACTACAATATAAACTTTTCCCAAATAGTATTGAATGTTATTTGATATCTGATACTTTTATTATTATAAATGCACGAAAGTGACAAAGAGCTGATAATATGCAGGATGCCCCCTTCCCTTTTTTTGCTAAAGGGAAGGGGCTGGGGAAGGGTTAAGATATAAATAGAAGGGGCTGGGTACGGGTTCTTTCTTAACATATACATAGGCCTGAAATTGGGGTTAGTGCGGTAAAAAATAGAAATTAAATCTATATATTATTTAATTTCAATTACTTGAAGATCAAGACAGCACTAAAATTTTAAAAAAGTCAGAAGTCAGGAAAAATTGATATCCGGAAAAAGGTTATCCAGTTAAAAGAGCTGGTAAGTGGCTTATCTTAATTGATTCGGTCTTCCGACTTAAAAGACACAAGATTTTTATTATTGGTTATTTTGAGTTTAATTTGCATTTTTTTAAACAAACTGCATATTATAATTGTTTTTTTTACGTTACTACATCTGTACGGATAAATGAATAATATAGAAAAATGAAAAGAAAAATTTTGACAGGGGTGGCATTAATTGGGGTTGTGTTTTTCTATTCATGTAATAATGAGGGAAGTAAAGGCAATAATCAATTAATATCAGATAATTATGTTTCACAGCAGGCAGATGGTTCAATATCACTGAAAGTTGATAAAGCAGATTGTTACAGCGATGTTTCCAATCCCGCAACCAATACTGCAGAATGGGATGTTTTAATAACAAAATCAGGTCGTTTTAATGTCTGGCTTTCAAGTGCTACTAAAGACACTACGAAACTGGGATATAAGAACCCTGTATTATTGAGTATTCATGATAACAGACTTGAAATGCATCCTGAGTGTGATAAAATTGTTCAGAATTCAACCGATGTAAGATACCCTTATTTCAGAGCAGATTCTTTCATGGGGTCGCTTTATATTCAGGATACAGGGCATTACAACATTCAGATTATCAGCGATAAAATCATCCCTGATGATGAAACTGGTAATGAATCTTCATTGTCTGAGAGTTCCAAGATTCTTTCAGTACTTTTAACTCCTGAGAACCGTTGATCAGGAATATAAGATAAAAGTGCCTCGTTAAAGTATATTTAACCTGTTTGATTAATAAACTTTTATTTTTTATCTTCCTTGTGAACGATGCAGGTTAAGCCGTTTTCTGAAAAGTTAACGGTTTTTTGTTTCAATCCATTCCCTGGCATTGACAAAAGCTTTTATCCAGGGGGTAACTTCATCTTCTCTTCTCTCAGACGGGTAATATCCGCACTGCCATGGAAAATACGCTCTCTCAAGATGTGGCATCATTACAAGATGACGGCCATCTTCTGAACATAAGCCTGCAACATCCAAATCAGAACCATTAGGATTTGCAGGATAATTGTGGCTGGAGTATTTAAGAGGTATCCGGTACATGCTTTCATCATATGGCAGTGTAAATCTGCCTTCCCCATGAGCAACCCAGATCCCCAGTTCCATGCCTCCCATATTTTCAAGCATTACTGAATTGCTTTTTAAGATCTTAAGTCCAATAAAGCCTGACTCGAATTTATGAGAGCTGTTGAGTCTGAGACCTGGTTTGTCATTATGATCAGGATAAACAAGTCCAAGTTCAACCATTAGCTGGCAGCCATTGCAGACACCAAGCGATAGTGTGTCGGATCGCATATAGAACCTTTCAAGGCTTATCCTCGCCTTATCGTTATATCTGAATGCTCCTGCCCATCCTTTGGCTGAACCAAGAACATCAGAATTTGAAAACCCCCCTACAAAAACGATCATGCTTATATCTTCAAGGGTCTCTCTTCCGCTAATCAGGTCTGTCATATGAACATCCTTAACATCAAATCCCGCAAGGAAAAGAGCATATGCCATCTCCCTGTCGCCGTTAACTCCTTTCTCCCTTATAATCGCCGCCCTTGTGCCTGACTTTTTTCTCCTCTCAGGAGATATCCCCAATGATTTGAGGGATCCGTTGAAATCAATAATATTAAAATTTAGCTTATTCTTTTTGTAGTTTTCAAATCTTTTCATTGCGAGTTCAGTTCCTGACTGACGCCTGTCAAGAAGATATGAGGTTCTGAACCACTTATCGCGCAACTTATCGATATTGAATGTGTATGTTTCGTCATTATTTGTTACCAGCAATGATCTTTCATCAACGGGATGACCAACAGAGTAATAAGAAATTCCGTTTTCAAGCAGGATCTCTGCGATCTCATCCTCGTCCTTCACCTGAATAATTAAACCTGGATTCTGGCTGAAAAGCATTTTAATAGTATCATTTTCACTGATTGCCGTCAGGTTTACAGTTATTCCTCCGATGGTGTTTGAAAAACACATCTCCAGAAGGGTGGTAAACATTCCTCCTGCTGAGATATCATGACCTGACAGGATCATGCCTTTCGAAATAAGATCCTGAACTGTGTTAAAAACATTTTTAAAATACTCGGGATCATGAATCGTGGGGATCTCATTTCCCACCTTGTTGAGAATCTGTGCGAAACTGCTGCCTCCCAATTTGAAATGATCACGACTCATGTCAATATACAACAGACTTGTATATGGATCGTTAACTATTACTGGTTCAATTATTTTTCTGATGTTGCTAATTTCTCCGGATGCTGAAATAATTACAGTTCCCGGCGAAAAAACAACTTCTTCATTGTATTTCTGAGTCATTGAAAGGCTGTCCTTTCCTGTAGGAATGTTTATTCCCAGTGCAATTGAAAAATTGCTGGCTGCCTCAACTGCAGTGTAAAGTCTGGCATCTTCACCATTATTTTTGCATGGCCACATCCAGTTGGCAGAAAGCGAAACACTCTTTAGCCTGTCAGCCATTGGTGCCCATATTATGTTTGTAAGTGCCTCTGCAATAGATAGTACAGAGCCAGCTGCCGGATCGGTAAGAGCTGCTGCAGGTGCATGCCCGATTGATGTCGCCATTCCTTTTTGTCCGCGATAGTCAAGCGCAATTGCACCAAGATTATTCAGAGGTAACTGCAACTGCCCTGCACACTGCTGTTTGGCTATACGTCCTGTTACCGACCTGTCTACTTTATTGGTTAACCAGTCCTTACAGGCAACTTCCTCAATCTGAAGAACCTGTTCGGCATATTCATGAATTCTTTCAATGGAATAGGCAGGGTTACTGAATCCGGGATTTTCTGCTGAATCATTAAGAACAGTTTTAGGAGGATTTCCAAACAGAGAAGTCAGAGCCAGATCAATTGGTTTTTCTCCGGTGACGGGATTCTCCAGGGTGAACAGATTATCACCAGTTATTTCGCCAATGATGTAGAATGGAGCTCTTTCCCTTTCGGCAATTCTCCGGAGAGTATCCACATCTCTTTTTTTCATGACCAGGCCCATTCTTTCCTGGGATTCATTTCCTATTATCTCCCTGGCTGAAAGAGTAGGATCGCCTATTGGCAGTTTGCTTATATCTATTTTCCCTCCTGTAGCTTCAACGAGTTCTGAAAGACAGTTGAGATGACCTCCTGCGCCATGATCATGAATGGAGATAACCGGATTATTTTCAGATTCACATAATGCCCTGAGTGCATTGTAAACTCTTTTTTGCATCTCGGGATTTGCTCTCTGGACAGCATTAAGTTCAATCGAACTCTCGAACTTACCTGTATCCACCGACGATACAGCTCCGCCTCCCATCCCGATCCTGTAATTGTCACCACCCAGTAAAACAATCAGATCACCTTTCTCGGGAATGCTTTTTTCACTATCCTTTTTTTTGCCGATTCCTATACCCCCGGCCAGCATTATTACCTTGTCGTAGCCAAACTTTTTTAAGTTCTCAAAATGTTCAAAAGTAAAAACTGATCCGCATATCAGAGGCTGACCAAATTTATTGCCAAAATCACTGGCTCCGTTGGATGCTTTTATCAGGATATCTTCTGGTGTCTGATAGAGCCATGGTCTTTCTTTTGTAGCTTTCTCCCACGGACGATTACCGTCGGGTCGGGGATAGGATGTCATGTAAACTGCTGTCCCTGCAATTGGTAATGCACCTTTTCCGCCGGCAATACGATCCCTTATTTCACCTCCCGTACCTGTTGCCGCACCGTTAAAAGGTTCAACAGTGGTAGGAAAATTGTGTGTTTCAGCTTTTATTGAAAGAACTGATTCAAAATTTTTCAGATTGAAATAATCAGACTTATCCTGTGTGGCCGGTGCGAACTGTTCCACTACAGGCCCCTGTACAAAAGCACAGTTGTCCTTGTATGCTGAAACAACCTTATTGGGATGAGTTTTTGTGGTCTTTTTGATCATCTGAAAAAGAGTCTCTTTTTGCTCCTCTCCCGAAAGAATGAAAGTGCCATTGAATATTTTATGTCTGCAATGTTCTGAATTTACCTGAGAGAATCCGAAAACTTCGCTGTCGGTAAGTTTTCGTCCGATAGAATTACTTAATTCATCAAGGTAGCTTATCTCATCATCACTGAGTGCTAATCCTTCTTTGAGGTTATAATCTTTGATATCATTAATATAGAATACCGGTTCAGGTTGTTTGTCGATAGTAAAGAGTCCCTGATCAAGCCCTTTATACAATGACTGCAACATTGGGTCGAAATGAGGCTTCTTTAATGTTGTGGCATGATATTCTTCTATTCTTATTATGCCATTTATACCCATATTCTGACATATCTCCAATGCATTGGTGCTCCATGGAGTTACCATCTCTTTTCTGGGGCCAATATAAGTTTCACCAATACTCTCTTTTCCTGTAAATTCAGCTTCTCCAAAAAGCCAGCAAAGTTTTTCGATTTCTGTTTCGGGAAGTTTTTCTGAAGTTCCGACTGCTATTATGTTTTTGGAAATGCATTCAAAAAAGAGGATCATGCTATTATAGTTAATATGATGAATAATAATATGTTGTACCTTATTTGGCAGAAGAAAAGTACGATGTAAATATAATTCAAGTTTTAAGAATATCCTACTCAGTTTTCTCAGAGAAGCTTAAACCTGTATTTATGAACTCACTATTCTTCGCCATGCAGCCATAGCCATCAACTTAAGAGTAGACTTGTAAGTAAAGCGATTCGATATACTTTCCCCTCCTTTTGAAGGAGGGGTGGCCGGGACAATTGATTTTCTGATTGTTACATAGTTCATTCCCCGGCCGGGGTGGTTGATGTATCCGTTTCTTGTTACCGTTATATCTATGGAAATAAAAACCACTTCAACAGAAAAGGCCTTAAATCTTACAGATCGTCTCTCAGGAACAGGTCCACTTCGGCTTAGGCAGAATAATGGAACATTTTAAAAACAAAGAATCAATCAACCACCCCGGCCGCTACAAATTTTTTAATGCTCTGAATATCATTGGATTGCGGCCACTCCTCCTTCAAAAGGAGGGGAAATTTCTAATATAGACTGTTACATGAATTTTTTAGTATAACACATCAGGCCGGGAAGTGAGGAGTTTCCAGTTAAGAAATACTGTATTATGGGATAAAATGAAAAGCATTTTATATCCACTATCCGGATACTCAATCAATATTGAAAGGCGATTAACCTGAAAATCAAAATAATTTTATAATAGTCCGCTTCTCTTTAACAGGGCTTCCATTGAAGCTTCCTTTCCCCTGAATCTGATGTACAGATCGGAAGGTTTTTCAGTGCCTCCTTTTTCAAGAATATTCTTTCTGAACGCCGCTGCAGTTGTCTTATTAAAAATACCTGTTTCCGTGAAATAGCTGAAAGCATCTGCATCAAGTACTTCAGCCCACTTATATCCATAGTATCCTGCAGCATAACCTCCTGCAAAAATATGTCCGAATGAAGTACTCATATTTGTGCCTTCAGCTTTTGGTAAAAGTTCTGTTTTTGCCATAGCTTTCGCCTCAAAATCAGAAATATATACATCGGGAGTATTAGAAATGGTGTGCCACGCCATATCCAGAAATCCAAAACCTAACTGTCTTAAACATGCATATCCCTCATTGAAAGTTTTAGCTTCCTTGATCTTTCTGATTATTTTATCAGGTATTTTTTTCCCGGTAATGTAGTGTCTGGCCCATGAATCCAACCACTCTTTTTCGTAAGCATAATTCTCCATGAATTGGGAAGGCAGCTCAACAAAATCACGTGCTACATTTGTTCCTGACAGGCTTTCATAGGTGCATTTTGAGAGAATTCCATGAAGTGCATGTCCGAATTCATGAAGAAAGGTGGTTACTTCATTAAAGGTGAGGAGCGAAGGTCTTGTTTCTGTTGACCTGGAAAAGTTAGCAACAATCGAAATCAGAGGCCGCGTATCAATACCATTTTCTATTTTTTGATCCCTGTAACTTGTCATCCAGGCTCCACCGTTCTTGCCCTTGCGTGGATGATAATCCACATAAAGTATTGATAGAAAGGTGCCATCAGAATCATATACTTCATAACTCTTAACTTCAGGGTGATAAACAGGTATTTCATTATTTATATGGAACTTAATTCCATATAATGTTGTTGCCAGTTCAAAGACAGCACTTTCAACATTTTCAAGTCTGAAATATGGTTTAAGAATTTCATCATCAATATCAAAAGCTTTCTTTCTGAGTTTTTCGGAATAGAAAGCCCAGTCCCAGCGTTCAAGAGGACCGGTGTGGCCGCAGCTCCCGGCAAAATTCTTTAAAGTTTCAAAATCTCTTTTACCTGCATTTACAGAAGCCATGAAGAGTTCCTCAAGGAATTTATTAACTTTTTCAGGGCTATCGGCCATATGGTCGCCTAGCGTCAGTTCTGCAAAATTTCTGAAACCGAGCATTCCGGAAATCTCTGATCGCAGCCTGACAATTTTAATAACGTACCCGCTGTTGTCAAATTCATTGCCCCTGAAGGAACGCGAGGAGTATGCCATGAATAATTTTCTGCGAAGTTCCCGTTTCTCAGAGTACCTCATAAATGGAACAAAACTCGGGGAATGGAGTGTAAAAACCCATCCTTCCTTGTCCCGTTTTTTAGCCTCCATTGATGCCATTTCAATCAGGCTTTCAGGAAGGCCTTCAAGATCAGTAAAATCAGTCAGATGAAGTTCAAATGAGTTTGTTTCTTCAAGTACATTCTCATCAAATTTCAGTGCAAGTAATGAAAGTTCTTCAGAGATTTCCCTGAACCTTTTTCTTTCCTTTTCCGGCAAGCCTGCTCCTCCAAGGAGGAAGTTCCTGTGTTTCCTCTCAGTAAGTATTTTTTGTTCAGCAGTCAATCCTGATTTTTCCCTGTTTTCGAACACTTTTTTTATTCGTTCGAAAAGCTTGAAGTTCAGTGTAATGTCATTAGAGAACCGTGTCAAAAGAGGAGAGACTTCCTGCGCAACTTCCTGCAACTCTTTATTTGTTTCAGCGCTGTTAAGATTATAAAGTATGGATGATATTCTTCCCAGTTTTTCTCCTGCCTGATCAAGAGCTGCGATTGTATTTTCAAACCCGGGTGGCTCAGGATTTTCTGTGATATAATTTATTTCTTTTTCTGCTGTTTTTATAGATTCTTCAACAGCATGTTTAAAATGGATTGATTCGAAAAGGTTGAAAGGAGGAGTACTATAGGGTGTATTCCAATCCTTAAGAAGTGGGTTACTCATTGTTAATTTTTATAAAAAAAGCTGTCAGTGAAATGACAGCTTTTTAATCTATTTTTTTAGAAAGGCAAATCGCTTAACTCATCATTTTCCGGTGGTAGATCCTCCAGGGTTGTATGAGCCTGAATATTCTGGTCTCTTGCTGTTGCTGAGCTTTTTTCAATTTTCCAGGCATCGAGATTGGTAAAGTAATTGATTTTCCCGTCACGTTCCCATTTGTTTCCCTTCAGGTTAAACCAGATCTTTACCTCCTCGTTTAAATATGATTCATTTATTAATTCACATTTGTCCTGGACCAGCTGGAATTTAATATAATCGATAAACACAGCAGCACCGCCGGTTTCTTTCTTTTCTATGACAAATTCGCGTTTTTTGAATTTATCACTTACCTGGTTAACAGGAGAGATGTCAATAACTTTACCGGTAATTTCAAAAGCCATATTAGTCTATTCTTCGTGAATTACTATTTTCTCTATCTTGTCGCCCTGGCGGATTTTATCTATTACATCCAGTCCTTCAAATACTTTTCCAAAGCATGTATGCTGCCTGTCGAGGTGTTTGGTATTTGTACGACCATGGCAGATAAAAAACTGTGAGCCTCCGGTATTTCTTCCGGCATGTGCCATCGAAAGAACTCCTTTATCATGATATTGATTGGCTCCTGTAAGTTCGCAGTTGATCTTATACCCGGGCCCGCCGGTACCTACTCTCGGATCTGTCATGTCTTTTGAAAGAGGACATCCTCCCTGAATTACAAAATCAGGAATAACCCTGTGGAAAGCAAGACCATCGTAATATCCTTTCTTTGCCAGTGTTATGAAATTTGAAACAGTAAGAGGGGCATCATCTTCATAGAAGCTGACTTTCATTGTGCCTTTAGGAGTCTGAATTTCTGCTGTGGCCATATTATTGAACTATTTCAAGAAGCTCTACTTCGAAAATAAGTGTTGAATATGGTTTAATAACATCTCCGGCTCCGTTTGCGCCATATGCTATTGACTCAGGCAGATATAGTTTCCATTTTGAACCTACAGGCATAAGCTGAAGAGCTTCAGTCCATCCTGGTATTACTCCGGTTACAGGAAACTGAGCAGGTTCATTTCTTTTTACTGATGAGTCAAATTCTGTACCATCAATTAGTGTTCCTACATAATGTACCTTAACTGTATTCTCCGCAGTTGGTTTCGGACCTGTGCCCATTTTTATTACTTCATACTGCAAACCACTGGCAGTAACTGTAACTCCGGCTTTATCTTTATTGGTTGCAAGAAAAGCTTGGTTGTCAGCAATGGCTGACTGGTACATTTCTTTATTAAGTTCAGCTTGTTTTTCTGCTTTAGCTGCTTCACGCTCATTGATAAAAACCATGATATATGATCTTGCAATATCATCAGTCATTAATGCTTTTTCCTCTTTACCGTCGAGCATAGCTTTTGCAACGATTACCGGATCAAGAAAAAGGCTGTCAGCTAACAGAGCGTTATAATTTACAATACCGAAAGCATAGGATAGTGAGTCTTCTTTACTTTTTAGTTTTGCACTTTTAAGAGAACTGTTCGAGCATGAGCCTAATATTAAGGCAATTACACCAGTCAATAAAATTAATCCCTTGATTTTCATACGTAATTTTTTAGATTTTAAAATTTGCGCTAAGATAATACTTTAGTGAAAGTAAAAAAATCCTATACAAATATTTAAAGCTTAATTGCCCTGATAATCTCTCTTTTTCCGGGAGGACCGGGAAGAAGAGTTACTTCAAACCCGCACGCTCTGAGGTTTCTTTTAACCTCCCCTTTTGCGGAATAGGTCACAAGGATTCCCCCTTTGTTTGTAATGGCAGCTATGCGGTCAAATATTTTAAGTGTCCATATTTCAGGTTGTTTATCGGGACCAAAAGCATCGAAATATATAAGGTCAAAGTTTCCTCGTATTGAATCTGTGATTAAATCACCTTTAATCTTGCTCAGATTGAAGTTCTTACAGATATCAGTAAAATCATTCCATGGAGCTGTATGAATTGAATTAAATAAATCATTTCCGGAATCTCCTGTAAGAATCTTATAATTTAGTTTATTAATGAGTTCCATATCAAGAGGATATTTTTCGATAGTTGTATAATTGACTGACCTGTTGCCATTCCTGCAATGTACAGCAGTTAAAAATGCATTTAATCCTGTCCCGAATCCAACCTCGAAAATATTCACAGGGTCAGCTTTGCAAAACTCAAAACCACTGTTTATGAAAATAAATGTTGATTCCTGAATCGCACCATGTATGGAATGATAGTGCTCATTTAGTTCAGGTACAAAAATAGTATGAGACCCATCTCCGGTTGTAATAATTTCATTCATTCTTTATTCCTCAATCCTCATTCCTCATTCCTCATTCCTCATTCCTCATTCCTCTTCCTTTCGCCATCCATATTTATCATAAATATTCTGTATGTTTAACCCTTGTTATCCTATCTGATCAGAATTTCTTATTATTTTGCAGAACTCATAAAGATTAAAAATCAATTCCTTGGTTCCCGGAGCAGTCATGAATAATTTTATTGATCTTATGAATCAATATGGTGCTGATAAAGAACCATTCCTGTTTATTATTGATTTTGAAATGAATTGTCCTGAGATTCATAAATTGAATTCACTTCCCTCCGGAATTATGTTTTCTGTACCATTAGCATCTAATGTAACTCAGGAGCAAATATACAGTAAAGAAATTTTATTAATGAAGTTTCCGGTCCCCTATGATCGGTATCTGTCTGCTTTTAAAAATGTCAGGAAGAATATAATTGCAGGTAACAGCTATCTTGTTAACCTGACATTTCCGAGTCGGATCGAAACTGCTCTTGCCCTGAAACAGATTTTTCAATCGAGTATTGCAAAATACAAACTTCTTTATAATGACAGTTTTGTTGTATTCTCTCCTGAGATCTTCGTCAGAATAAGTAAAGGTCAGATAAGTTCTTACCCGATGAAAGGAACAATTGATGCGAAAGTTCCTGATGCGGAAAAAACTATTCTGACTGACTACAAAGAGATGGCTGAACACAGTACAATAGTTGACCTTATAAGGAATGATATCAGTAAAGTTGCTGATGATGTCAGAGTAGTAAGATACCGGTATCTCGACAGGATAAGGACAGGAAACAGTGAACTGATCCAGGTAAGTTCTGAAATAAGAGGAAAATTGCACTCCGGGTATGAGAGTAAACTTGGTGATATTATAGCAGCAATGCTGCCGGCAGGTTCGGTAACCGGTGCTCCTAAAAAAGAAACAATCAGAATTATCAGGGAGAGCGAAGAGGGTGGTAGGGGATGGTATACAGGGGTATTCGGTGTATTTGACGGAGAATCTCTCGACAGTGGTGTTATGATACGATTTATTGAAAGAACTGATGATAAATTATTATTCAGGAGCGGGGGAGGGATCACCTCTATGAGCGACCCTGTAAAAGAGTATGAAGAACTAATATCCAAAATCTATGTCCCTGTTGGTTGAAACAATCCGGTCAGAAAATGGCAAACTACTGAATATCAGTAATCATAATGAAAGGATGATCAGATCGCTGTTTGAACTCTACGGGCTTAAAACTGAAGCTGATCTTGAAAAAATCATCACAGTTCCTTCATTTGCTTCGCAGGGATTATTTAAATGCAGGGTTGTTTATGATGATAAATCTTCAGAAGTTGAGTTTGTACCTTATAAAATCAGAAAGGTGAACTCCCTTAAGGTGGTATTTGATAATAATATACATTATCCATACAAGTACACTGACAGGTCAGATATAGATAAGCTGACAGAACTTAAAGGAGATTGTGACGACATACTGATTATCAAAAATGGGATGGTTACAGATTCCTCTTATGCAAATGTAGTTTTCAGGGATATCAGAGGAAATTGGGTAACCCCTGCAGCATATCTGCTTCCTGGTACCATGAGGTCTTCTCTTTTAAGACAAGGGCTGATTTCTGAGGTCAATATTAGTTATAAGGATATTGAAAAGTACTCTGAAGTAAGGCTGATTAATGCCATGATTGGTATTAGTGACTCGGAAGGAATTCCCGTTGAGAATATTATTTAGGGAGTGGTGGAAGATGAGTGGTGAGTTGTGAGTTTTGAGCGTAGAGCGCGCTTCGGCAGGCTCAGCAGCGTAGAGCGGAAGGCAGGAGGCAGAAGGCAGAAGGCAGAAGGCAGAAGGCAGAAGGCAGAAGGCAGTAAACTAGGCAAGTCTGAACTTTAAACTTTGAACTTTGAACTTTGAATTTTGAACCTTGAACTTTGAACCTTGAACCTTGAACATAACATTGAAACCCTGAAACCCTGAAACCCTGAAACCCTGAAACCCTGAAACTATATAAATTACCAGTTGGAATCATACCACGACCTGACATCTGTTGCAATCATTCCGGCGCTTCTGGCAGCCTCCAGACCCAGTTCACCATCTTCAAAAACCTCAATATCAGCCGGGGCTATTTTCATCAGCTCCGCGCATTTGAGAAAAGTCTCGGGGTGTGGTTTATAGTTGCTTACATCATCGGCAGTAACGGTAATATCAAAGTATTGACGCAAACCAGTTACTTCAAGAGTACGTTCAATAACTTTTCTCTGCCCTCCGGTTCCGACAGCCATTGGTAATATTTTATGATATCTTTTTGCAATGTCAACCACCGGAAGTATAGGTTTTATATTATGCTGTTCCTTGGAAAAATGGTATAGTTTCTCTTCTACAATCTCTTCAACAGATACACTCCCGTTGAGATTACAATTTTTAATAATCTCCCTTGCAATAACCCATCCCGGTGTCCCTGTGAGCCTTTTGAGAAAGTCTTTATCTATATCCGCTCCAAATTTCTTACAGGCTATTTTCCATCCTTTAAAATGATAAGGCATTGTATCTGCAAGTGTTCCATCCAGATCAAAAATCAGTCCTTTTATATTCGGTTTAATATCGTATAGCATTCTTAAAATTTTGTGCGCAAAGGTATAAGAACAATCTTAAAATATTAATTTTTGTTCTGTTATTATATTAACAATAAAAAAGTTGCGGTATTAAAAATACTCTGTGCAACTCAGTGAATACTCTGTGTAACTCAGTGTCAGTTCTTATGTAACTATTACACAGAGTGCCACAGAGAAAACACAGAGCGACACAGAGAAAGCAAAGCTGCAATATTAGACTTTTGATCAGCTCCTTTTAATTAAAGCTAGAATTACCTAATATATTTTTTCAAATATTCAGTTACCTGTTTGTATACATTCTCAGCTGTAAAACCAAACTTCTCATCAAGTACCTTATATGGAGCAGAATATCCAAAGCTGTTCATCCCCCAAACATGTCCTTTCGGGCCAACAAGTCCCTGTAAAGTAACTGAAAGACCGGCTGTAAGGCCAAACACCGGAACATTGTCTGGTATTATTGATTTTCTGTAACTTTCAGACTGGTTGCGGAGCAATCCTTCTGAAGGTGCTGATACGATTCTGACTTTAAGGTTGTCTTTCCTGAGAAGAGGAGCTCCTTCAATAAGAGTGGAAACCTCTGATCCGCTTGCAATAAGTATAACATCTGGTGTACCGGCGCAATCCTGGACAATATATGCACCCTTATCAGACTTGAGTGCATCTGAATACCTGTCGTTATTATCTGATGGAAGATCTTTAATATTCTGTCTTGACAGAATAAGTGCCGTAGGGGTCTTCCTGTTTTCCAGGGCCATTTTCCATGCAACAGTTGTTTCTGTGGAATCAGCCGGTCTCAGAACTACCATACTGTTATCACCGTGGTGATTCTTAAGATGTTCCATAAGACGTAACTGGGCTTCCTGTTCTACTGGCTGATGCGTAGGTCCGTCTTCGCCTACGCGGAAAGCATCATGTGTCCAGATATATTTTACAGGTAAACCCATGAGGCATGCAAGCCTTAATGCCGGTTTCATATAATCGGAGAACACAAAAAAGGTTCCGCAGGCAGGAATAACACCACCATGAAGAGCCATCCCGTTCATTATTGATGCCATAGTAAGCTCTGAAACGCCTGCATGAAGGAAAGCCCCGGTGAAATCTCCCTTAACGAATGGTTTTGTGTTTTTCAGGAAACCGTCTGTTTTGTCAGAATTTGCCAGGTCGGCTGATGCAACGATCATGTTTTCAACCTTTGTGGCATAAATACTTAACATTGCTGCAGATGCTGCCCTGGTTGCCTGACCCTCTTTTTGCTGTATTGCTTTATAGTCAATTTCCGGGAGAATTCCTTTGAAATAGGAATTAAGTTTCCTGTCAAGTTCCGGATTCGCTGAAGCCCATTCCGATTTTCTTTTTTTCCACTCATCAGCTGCAGCACTTTTTCCTGCAAGAACCATTGAATAGAGCTTTTTCACTTCATCAAATATCAGGAAAGGATCAACAGGATTGCCACCAAGGTTGACAAGTGATTTCTCAAATGATCCCCCTGCTTCACCTACAGGCATACCATGTGTTGAAGTTTTTCTTTCAAAATTGTTACCGTCTTTATCGAGTAGCCCTTTTCCCATTATCGTTTTCCCGATAATAATTGTGGGTTTATCTTTTTCCGCTACTGCTGATGAGAGCGCTGTTCTTATCTGATCATGGTTGTTTCCGTCAATATTAATTACATTCCATCCCCATGCTTTGTATTTCATGGAGGTATCTTCAATCGTAACTGCTTTTGTTTCAGTGGAAAGCTGAATGTCATTTGAGTCGTAGAACATAATGAGGTTATTCAGTCCCAGAAAACCTGCCAATCGTCCTGCACCCTGTGATATCTCCTCCTGTATGCCTCCGTCAGATATGAATGTGAAGATCTTGTGAGCAAATAACTCACCGAACCTTGCAACCAGGAATCTTTCTGCAATAGCAGCTCCGACTGCCATGGTATGGCCCTGACCAAGAGGTCCTGAAGTATTCTCAACACCTCTCATGATATCGAGTTCAGGATGACCTGGTGTCGGACTGCCCCACTGACGGAAGTTTTTCAATTCCTCAGTTGTGAAGTGTCCTGTCAGTGTAAGAATCGAATAGAGCATCGGCGACATATGTCCGGGATCGAGAAAGAACCTGTCACGGTTTATCCATGAAGGGTCTTTAGGATCAAATTTAAGAAATTCAGAAAAAAGGATATGAATAAAATCGGCTCCTCCCATTGCACCCCCCGGATGACCTGATTTGGATTTCTCAACCATTGCCATTGAAAGGATGCGGATATTATCTGCTGCTCTTAGATTTACATTAGTGTTCATTTTATAATAAATTAGTGTTTTATTTTATGCAGACAAAAATAGTATTATTAAACAAAATAAAAAACGTGAGTTTTTTATTGTTTAAACAAAATGAGGAATGTAAAAACTTATAGCTCAGAATCAGCAGAAAGGTGATATTGCAATTAAAGAATTAAATCAGTCCATTACCAAAAAAGCTATAAATACTTCCTTCTATCCTAAGGACTTATTTAAAACTCCGGATGTATTGGCTTTGCAATCAGGTTAATAAAGTTCTATAAATACTTCCTGTCCTCCTCCGGCACTTCGAAATATCTGCTATAGATCTTAACATCGGAGCCCTGCTCTTCTTCAATTTTGTTTCCCCTGATCTTAAAAGTGCACTTTTCACCGGCTATGCCCGAAAAATATATATTATACTCCTTACCTTTTTCATCGATCAATATTAGCCTGACCATATGAAGGTATTTCATACTGTTCATCTGCGCGGAACAGATAGGGCAGGTATAAATATATTCCTCCCCTTCATTAATCTGAAATGTAGGATGTGTGGTTGTAGTATAATTGCCTAGCTCAGGATTAAGAAAAATCAGTCCTCTCTGTGACCTGTTACTGAGTTTTGAGGCTGCAAGGACAATGGATGTTTTAACATTAAGATGGCCCCTGCAAACTTTACATAGATATTGATTAGCCATAACGCACCTCCTGGTTATTAATTTGTAATATGATCCGATCTGCAATATGCTTTACAAGGTACGAAATATTTTCACCAAAATCAATACTTGCAGGTTGAATTCCGAGTACAAAAACAGGGACACTGAAAAATTCAGATAAGCGTTTCAGGGAAATATTATGAGTATTGAATGTGAGATCCATTACTTCTCCAACAGGTATAATTCTCCACGAACCTGGCGGGGAATCGAGGTCGGTACAGTCGATAAGTACAATTATATCAGGATTTAATGAGTTGATCTTACCGATATAGTTTTCAATACTGACTTCAACAGTCAGAGCGAGTATTGATTTTGCAGGTTTTATATTCTGACTTATATAAACACCAACACCGTCGTCCTGTTTAAGAACATTGCCTATTCCGACAAAAAGGATCCTTTTGCCATTTTGTGAAAGAAGATTTTCGAGACCGGATGACACTTTCAGATATATTTTATCAGAACATTTCTCAGGCAGTTAGGGCAGATAATATTGAACATATCCTTCCTTTTTAGATCATCCATTATTTCAACCTTAATATCCTGGTCTTCCGCAAGTTTTAGTTTATCATTAAGTATATTAAGGTTAAGAAGCGAGGAGAATGCTTTTGGTCCGAGTTTACGATGCATAAACTGCATATGTTCTTTTGTAGTTATAACTGCTTTGCATGATTCGCATATAAGAAGTTCCTTATTCTGATATTCCACATTCTTTGAGCGGTCAAATACTGCAATATCATATATTTTGTCGGACAATATCACACCTTTTTTTGTTATGCAATGCTCCTGGCACATACCGCAAAAAATACATTTGCCATAGTCCCTGGTTATTGTCCTTATACCTTTTTCAACATCATCGGTAAAGGTTATTGCTGATGGAGGACACACATTTGCACAGGTCTCGCAACCTACACATTTTTCATCGTCAACAACCGGTTTGCCTCTGAAATTTTCAAAGGGGATATGAGGCTCCTTCGGAAACTTTGATGTGTAAGCCGGAGTAACCAGCGAAACAAGGGCCTCTTTTATTTCTCTGATTTTTGGGTACTTCATTTTGCTGCTTTTTTATAATCGTCCTTAACACTTTTATCGCTCAGCTTTACTCCAAAATGGTATGTTCCCCTTATAAGAGCATGAGCAGCTACAGTTGAACTAAAAAACAATATTGGAATAGCAATTAAAGCTTTGGCTCCACCGTCACTTACTCCGAAATGAATAAGAGCCCCTGCCAGGATACTGCAACATCCAAGTGTTACACATTTGGTTGCCGCCTGAAGTCTGTTGTATACATCCGGTAACCGTAATAATCCGATGCATCCAAGAAGATTAAAAACGACACCTGTACTTATAAATATTAGTGCAACCATATTATTCATTTAATTTTTTTCCACTGAGATATTTTGCAAGGGTAAGTGTTCCGATAAAACTCAGAATTATCCAGGCGATCCCTATATCGAGAATGAATGATTTTTCAGTTTGTATGGAAATTATTGCACAGATACCAACAACCAGTATCCCGAAGATATCGATACCTACCATCCTGTCAGGTATAGTAGGTCCTATTATTATTCTGAAAAGGCAAAGCCCGCTCAGTGCGATTTGAATGTAAAGCAGAACAGTAAGAAAATCATTCATTCTATTATTCTTTTAATATATTTTTCGAAAGCCCCCATTATGATTCCTGTATAAACCTCAGGATCTTCAGAACGGATATATATCCAATGTATATAGAAATAATCACCAATAATATCAACAGTAAGTGTTCCCGGAGTCATGGTAATTGAATTGGCAAGAAGAGTCCTTGCAAACTCCGATTTAAGTGTAGTTTTAACTTTAACTATCCCGGGTTTTATTGGCATAGCCGGATGTAAAACCCTGTAGGCAACATCAAAGTTAGCCTTAATGCATGCCCAGATAAATACTATAAGATATATAAGAAACCAGAAGTAACGCACCGGTTGCAGAAATTTAGATACTCCGGTGAAATAGAATCTGGCAAAAATAAAAGTACATATAAGTGATGCTGAGGAACCAACAATGATATTGGGTACTGTCAGTGAAAATGTCAGCAGTAACCAGAATATCAAACCTAAAACAAAAAACACTAAATGTCTCATATTACCTTCCTAATATTGGTGATGAGTACCTGGCTGAGTCAATAAGTATATCAATTGCAGGCGTAATTATGGCATCCCTTACCTGCGGTATTGCAAGAACGCTGAGTAAAATACATATTGCGGCAAGTATTGCCATGCTGAAAACCATGGGGAACGGCACCTCCTTTACCAGAGTTTGATCAGTTGCTTCTCTCTTATTATAAAAAGCGTACCTCTGGAATTTAAGGAAAGAAGCCAGAGTAATAATGCTTACCAGCACTGCGATTCCGGCCAGCAGATAAAATCCCGCCATGACAGCAGCAATAATAATTATAAGTTTGCTGAAGAATCCGTTGAACGGAGGTATTCCGGAGATAGACATCGAGGCGATAAAGGATGTTGAAGAGGTTACAGGCATCTGCCTTGCAAGACCTCCCATCTCTTTAAGGTTCCTTGTTCCTGTCCTGTATTCAATAGCCCCTGCATTAAGGAATAATAAACTCTTAAATGCAGCATGATTAATCAGGTGATAAAGCCCGCCGCCAATAGCCATAACAGCTATCTCATGTTTCGATCCACGCGAAATAAGGATCATTCCAATACCCACGGAGAGGATTACATATCCCATCTGACTTATACTGTGATATGCAAGCAGTCTCTTTAAATCCCATTGGCCGATTGCCAGAACTACACCGACTACCATTGATACTGTTCCAAGAACTGTTATCAGCACTGCCATTCCCTCGCTTATAACAAACATGTTAAAAAAGATCCTGATGATGACATAAATACCTGCTGCTTTGATAAGTACTCCCGAGAGCATCGCAGATATGGGCGAGGGGGCGGAGGAGTGTGCATCAGGTAACCAGGCATGAAAAGGTATTATGGCTGCTTTCAGACCAAACCCGCTCAGCAGAAGTATTTGTATAAGAAGATAATAGGTCTTGTCATATCCGGATAAGAATACCTCCCGGATATCAGCAATATTAAGTGTCTTTGTTTTCCAGTAAATGAAACCAATTCCGAACAGAATCAGAAACGATGCAAGGCCACCAAGAACCTGGTATTTGAAAGTAGCTTCAAGTTCATTCTTCTCAACACCGAAGGCAACCAGGGCATAAGATGCTATAGATGAAATCTCAAGAAAAACGAAAATATTGAAGAGGTCACCACTAAGTACTAATCCATTCATCCCCGCAATCATCAGACAAAATAATGAGTAGAAATAGTTTTCAGAGGTGTATTTGCTGATATATGTTATTGAGTAAACAACTGACAGAAAACCAATAAGATTTATTATACACAAAACAATTGAAGAGAGACTATCCATGACCATATAAATTCCTATGGGAATCATATTTACAGGTTCCCAGCCCCCCACCTTATAAACAGAAACGTTTGTTCCTGTATTCATCAAGGATATAATACTTAAAATTAAAAGGAACAGGAGTATCAGGGAAGTCAGATACTTGTTAATATCTTTAAAAAACTTTCCAAGTACCATTATAAGGAAGGCTCCTGCAAGTGGTATAACAACAAATATTGGAATCAGCTGATTCATATTTTATCCTCTTAAATTTTTAATCTCTCTGATATCAAATGTTTTATACTTCCGGAATATCCTTATTATGACCGCCATCAGCATTGCAGTTGTGGCAAGTCCTATTACAATTGCAGTTAGCACCAGAGCCTGGGGCAGGGGATCGACATAGATTTTTGCAGGTTCCGAAGGATCAACAATCGGAGCAACTCCTCCATCAATATACCCGATTAGTGACAGGAAGAGAAAAGTGCTGAATTCCATGATTGACAGGGAAATAACAATCTTAACAAGATTTCGTCTGGTTATCACGCCATACAATCCCACCAGAAATAATATGAAACACAATAGGTAAACTATCATTTTGTTACTTCTTCTTTAAAAATTACAAGAGCCAGAAATATTGTAAGTATTGATGCTGCTACTTCAATCCCGATAAAAATGTTATATAATGGCAGAAGACCTGCACTTATCAGTTCTCCTGTTATCCCTTTCGGTAACCAGTTTAAAAAGAAGATCCTGGTGCCAAATAGCATACCAGAGACAGCAAGAAAAAGTACTGTCAGTATTGCCAGATTTTCTATCAGAGTTGATCCCGATTCATCATGCACCAACTTAACAAAGTCGCTGCCATTAGCCAGTATCAGTAATATAAAAGAACCGGCAAGAATGACACCTCCTGCAAACCCTCCTCCGGGAGTAAGATGACCATGGATCATAACATAAATACCGTACAGAAAAACCATCCCTGCTATCAGCTGGGTTGTCTTCTTAACAATAACTGTCATTCCTTTCATTTTGTCCTGATGTTTTAATGTCTGGATCTCTTATTTTGTCAGTCCTTTATCCCTTATCTCTGTGCAATTTGCATTTTGCCTTTTTACTTTTTCTTCTTTACTTCTTCTTTACTTCTTCTTACTTCTTACTTCTTACTTTTTACTTTTTACTTTCAACTTCCTACTTTCGTCTCACGTCTTCTACTTCTTCCCTTTTATTCTCAGTATAGTCAAAACTCCAAGCACTGCTGTTACAAGAACTGTTGCCTCACCAAGTGTGTCATACCCTCTGAAGTCAAATACAACACCAGTAACAAGGTTGGCACTTCCTGTTTTTTCTGTTGCCCCTTCAACATATGCCTGTGCCATCCTGAGTGTGCCATTACCAAATTCATCAAGAGATGTTACAGATATCTTCAGAAAATAGAATAATCCAATCGCAATAAGAATGGCTGTTGCAGCAGTAATATATCCCTGCATATCAGGTTTTGAGAATGGTTCATCACGTGAACTGTCAAGTACCACAGCGACCATTATAACAAGGGTGATCGTTTCAACTACAATCTGTACAATAGCCAGATCGGGTGCCTTTAAGAGCAGGAAACAGATCACCAGCCCGTAACCCACGATTCCACCGGTTATCACTGCAGAAAGAAGATCCTTTGCATGGATTGCATAGATCGCTCCGATAATCATAAGAACAATAATAACAGAAATAGCCAGTTCCATAGAGCCTGTCTTTATTTATATCATAATTAACAACATAACAATAAGTCCGGCAAAAACCCAGATTACATATTCCGGCAAAACACCGGTATGAGTTTCACTGAATTTATGACTTAGCCATAGAACAAACTTTTTTGACAGATCATAAATATCAAACCATTTATCCCGGGCTTTTTTATACATCATTGAGAAAAAACCAAATTCATTGAATGT
This sequence comes from uncultured Bacteroidales bacterium, assembly GCA_963732435.1. GTDB lineage: Bacteria > Bacteroidota > Bacteroidia > Bacteroidales > VadinHA17 > LD21. The sequence goes on from CAVSZL010000005.1 coordinate 248,706, forward strand.
TTTATAGAACTCCGGAGTGGGATAACCTGTCTGATCATGGAACTTCTCCCCCCCGATGAAATTCTCCTCAGTTCTGAATCTTTTAAGATTGAATGCCAGGTAGATTATTAGTCCGATCAGGAAAGAGACAAGAACAAGTATCGAAACAAAACCTGAATCCCAGAAACCTGTAAAAAGGAACTCACCGCTGATTGGCATAAATAGTTCAGGGACAACTATTTTAGTGGCAAAAATCCCGAAAATAATGCATAAGAATGCTAAAATAACAAGAGGGATCCACATCATGGGAGGAACCTCTTTAATGTGAACAAGTTCGCTCCTGCGACGACTTAAAAATATTCCTCCGATGAATTTAATAAAGCTTGCAAGTGTAAGGGCAGATCCCAATACAGCCAGAGCGAGCCATATTATCCAGAGTTTATTTGGTAATCCCTGACCGCTGCCGAATTCTATTATTCCCTGGTAAATCATCCATTTTGACGCAAACCCATTGAGTGGAGGAATACCTGAAATCGACATTGCAAAAATAAGTGCAGCAAAGAAAGTTATGGGCATTGTTTTTGAGAGACCTCCGAGATCATCAATATTGTCTTTTCCTGTTCTGAACTCAATGCTACCGGCTGACAGAAATAATCCGCTTTTGTAAAGAGCATTATTTATCATGTGGAACAAACCAGCTGCCACACCGATAAATGATCCGAGACTAAGTCCAACTATCATATATCCAACCTGAGAAACAGCATGATAACCAAGAAGTTGTTTGTAGTTGTGCTGTATCAGAGCCATCATAACGGCTGCGATTATTGTTGTCACTCCTAAGATAAGCAGGATAAGTGTCAGCCATTCTCCTGGGATGAACATACCTGTAACTATCCTGGCCAGAAAATATATCCCGAGAAGTTTGTCGAGGGATGCCGGGAGATATGCTGACGAAGATGCAGGAGCATCCTTTGCATAATCAGGTATCCAGGTATGAAATGGAAATGCCCCTGCTTTTGTAAAAGCTCCTATCAGCAACGCAAAAAAGGCAATTCCCGATACAGCATCATTTACAGGTAAGCGTATCTCACTCATATTCAGTGTTCCGGATATTTTCCAGAGAATTGCAATCCCAATAATCATTATACTGTCGGAAGCACCAATCAGGATAAGAGTTTTTTTGGCAGTTGCAGAACTTTCTTCATTATTACCCGGTATAAGTTTATAGAGAGTTATGCCAAGGATGCCCCAGAAAAAAAGAAACAGAAGAAGATTATCTGATAAGACAGCACCATAAGAACAACCTAGCGTAATAAGAAAATATGAAAAGTAATTATCTGTCTTATCGTTTTTCAGATAAACTATCGAATAGAGTGAGATCAGAAACGCAAACAGACTGGTAAATATCAGAATCAGTCCTCCAAGTTCATCACATTTAAAAGTGATATATCTTGTCAGATCACCAATTACTGCCGGGCCTACTGATGCAAAGCCTGATGAGACGATGATATCATTGAGACTAAATAATATATTATCTGATTTAAATATCAGGAAGGAAAAATAAAATGTGAAAATACTCATTGCCAGAGCAATAATACCCTTGATGGTTCTTACCTTTTCCGGAAGGAGGAAGAGGATCAGACCGGTAATTATCGGCAGAATTATAATATATACATATTGGTTCATGTCAGGTCTTTAGGTTCTTCATAAGTTCAGTGGTTCTGGCTGCCGACATGCTTATAATTTCGGCGGCGTTCATTATCCTTTTTCCGGTAATGTTGTCGTACACAACTGCCATTCTCTCAGTACAGCAATAACATGGATCAACAGCAGCAAGGGATATTGTAGCATCGGAAATTGTCTGGCCAATGCACGATTTCTTAAAAGTAGCAATATTGACATAACTCGGAGCCCTTATCTTATGTCGAGCCGGAGAGTTTGAGCCATCGGAAAAGACACAATGAAATACTTCTCCTCTTGGTGCTTCTGCCCGGCCTGTGCCAATGCCTTCAGGTATCTCCTTTACTTTAACTGATATTTCTCCCTCTTTTTCTTTTTTAAGTCCTTCAAGACATTGTTCAATAATGGATATTGATTCATACATTTCGAGCAGCCGCACTTCAGCTTTTGCAAATACATCACCTGATTCAGCCGTTATTACTTTCCAGTTGACCAGGGGATATGCAGCATAGGGATCATCTTTTCTGACATCGATGGCGACACCAGAGGCACGTGCTGTAGGACCAACTGCGGCATAATCAATTATATCCTGTTTTGTAAGAATACCAACTCCCTTTGTTCTTGCATGAATAACCGGATCATCCATAATTGCACCGGTCAGCAGATCTGTTTTCTTCTTAACATCATCAAGGACTTTTTTTATAGCCGGAATCTTTGCCTCTTCAATATCACGTCTTACACCTCCGACTTTAAACATAGCATAGCTGTTCCGGTTTCCTGTTATCATTTCAAACAGATCAAGTACAGGTTCACGGTATTTCCATGCCCACATGAATACTGTATTATAGCCCAGAAAATGTCCTGCAAGTCCCACCCATAAAAGGTGACTGTGAATACGTTCCAGTTCTCCAATAATACTCCTGATATATTTGGTTCTGTTGGTTATCTCTGCCTGTACAATCTCTTCAACAGCATTTGCAAAAGCAAAAGGATGAGATGTGGAGCATATTCCGCAAATTCTTTCAACCAGAAAAAATATCTGATCATAAGTTTTAGACTCGGCAAGTTTTTCAATACCCCTGTGGTTGTAACCTGTTTCCCACTTTATATCCTTTACGATTTCCCCGTCGCAGTAAAGCTTAAAAAGTTCCGGTTCTTCCTGGAGCGGATGATAAGGACCTATTGGTATGAGTGTCTGTTTGCTCATTATTTATCTCATTTGAAATCTTTTCTGTACGGGTAAACACCTTCTGCCCAGTTGCCTTCCGATATCAGTTTTTCCTGGTTGGGATGGTTTATAAAGTCAATGCCAAAAAGCTCATGCATCTCCCGCTCGATCCAGTTTGATGCATTGAACATGTTTGAGAGCGATTCGATACGGGGATTATTCTGACTCAATATTACATGGATATTCAATATAAGTCCGATTTCATCCTTACTGAAATGATAATGAATTTCAAATCCCCTTTTTGTATGAAGTGCTGAGGCAATAATAAACCTGAACAGCGCTGTTTTATACAGATAGTCAGCTATTTTCAAAAGTGCATCCGGATTTATTGTAATAATAGTTCGTTTCTCATTCTTCGATTCAATCTCTAGAATTTCGGAACTGAATTTTTTCCTGAACTTTTCTATGATAATCTCTCTGTCCATATCTGACTATTCGATTCTAACCTTCTTCTTTTCTTCTTACTTCTTACTTCTTACTTCTTACTTCTTACTTCTTACTTCTCCTTCTTCACCTCTTCACCCCTTCACCCCATCTCCCCATCACCCCATCTCCCCATCACCCCATCTCCCCATCACCCCATCACAATTATTACTACGAGCTCTCCACCAGCTTCATAATACCTGCGATTATCGCTTCAGGTTTTGGAGGACATCCGGGTATATATGCATTTACAGGAATTATTTTATCAACAGGTCCGGCGAATGTGATTCCTTCAGCAAATATTCCACCGGTACATCCGCATGCCCCTATGGCAACAACAAGTACAGGCTTTGGAGCCTGGTTGTAAACTTCAATAAGTCTCTCTTTATCACGCATATTTATTGATCCGTTTACCAGGAGTACATCAGCATGACGTATGCTTCCTACCAGGAGTATGCCGAATTGTTCAAGGTCATGTCTTGGTGTCAGACAATCGAGGATCTCAATATCACAATTATTACAGGATGCTCCACCGAAGTGGAAGACCCACAGAGACTTTTTGAAACAGAGACTTTTAAAACCCACGTTATTAAATATTTAATATCCAAAAAATATCAATACGATTGCAATAATTGCAAGCAGATTCATCCATATGAGGAAGAAACTTACAGCCTGTTTGATCCTGACCCTGGGATTGGTATTCCTTATGAGCGTGAGCAGAAGCACAACAACCAATACTTTTACCACGGCCCAGGCAATATTAATGCCTTCGAGCCTGAAACCGTTCATTAACAGAGCAATCAGCAAAGCAGGTAATATGAAAAACATTATGTATTTAGCTAGTTTCACCATAGCATAGGGAACTCCTGAATATTCAATGAAAATTCCTTCAGTCAACTCTGCTTCGGCCTCAGGCATATCAAATGGTACAAGAGCAAGCTTTGCCTGTATGCAGAATATTCCGACAATAAAGAGTAATATACCTGAAATACTTCCAATGAATGCACCACTTGCCTGTTGTATCTGAATAACACTGTTCAGATCGATCTTCTGGCCACTTTTTAAAATTATGCCTGCAATCACCAGGAGAAAAGTCATTTCATAACTTAATATCAGTTTCATTTCTCTTGATCCTCCTACTGCAGCAAGAGGATTACCGGAAGCAAGAGCGCCTGTTATGTATGAAAAAGAGGGGATGGTCAGTAGATAGAAGATTACCAGAAGATCGCCTTTGAATCCTGTTGTAATATTCAACAGGGGCAGCAGTATAAATACCCCGGCCATCGTTGCACCAAAGACCGCAAATACCGGAGCCATAAGGAATATTAATGGAGATCCGTGTTTTGGGAGTATTGTTTCCTTCACAAGCAGTAACTTAAAAAAATCGTAGAATGGCTGCAGGAGAGGTGGCCCTTTTCTGAACTGTACTCTTGCTGTTATCTTCCTGTCAAACCATGTAAGAAATCCACCGGTTATTGCCAGAAACAATAATCCGGGAAAGACAAGAAAATAAAGAAAATTAATTGCCATATAGTGTTAAATTACTGTTTCTCTGATGTATAAATATGATCTCTGATAAGAACACGCTCATTCAATCTGAATATATTATCAGATGGTGATTCTGCAAGATCTGTAATAATAACAGTTCCCGGGGGACAAGCTTTAATGAATTTTTCAATATCTTTTTGTGTGGTAAGGTCATAGAACAGATCTTTTTTCAGGTGATAGCTGAAGAAATCAGTCATCAAGGTCCCGAATGGACAGATTGTTACACATGACTTACACGAGATGCAAAGATTTGTATATCTTGAAATTACTCCTTCTTTGTCCTTTTCAAGGGCATCAGCCGGACAAACAGCAATACAGGGAGCATCTTCACATTTCCTGCAGGTAAATTTAAATATTGCCAATTCACGGATAGTCTTTAGCCCGTTTGAATTTACAGAGGTATAGAATAAACCTTCAGGCAGCGTCAGCGTTGAGTCTTCAACCATGGCAGCTCTAAGTTTAATCATATCTATAAGTATCTTTTGAGCCATATCCGTTTTGTATTTATTTTAAAATAGTCTTTAACTATGAATTCCATGCTATATTATGAGCTGGTTCATAAGTTGAAACCTGGTGTCGCTAAGTCTGTTAGATATCGTTTGTGCAATTTTTGACATTGTTTTGAAACCAAAGTCGCAATCTTTTTCAATCTCGGCATTCAGTTTTTTGGCATCAATAGCAATAACTTCTGCAGGTTTTACAGCCATTACCCACGCTGTTGATATGTAAGGGGTGAACACAGCTGACCATGAAAAAAGCTGACCCTCTTCAATAGTTCCAAGATGAATCCTTTTGCTGTTTGGTAAACTAATTCCAAGAGATAGTGATCCTTTTAGCAGCACAAATACATCCTTCAGTTCATCATATTGTTCAAATATTATCTCCTTCACCCTGAATTCCCTGATGGTACTCATTTCAGCGATTGTTTCAAGTTGTTTATCTGTGTAGTTATCAAAAAACCTGATTTTTTTAAAATCATCTGCTTTAAGTTTCATGATATGGATTTTTACAAACTTTATTAATAGCTATAAACTTAACCGGAATATTATTTTTACTATTTCCAGATGTCAGGGGTCTCTTTCAACTCATTATAGGTAAATACAGGTCCATCCTTGCATACAAAAAATTCTCCCATCATGCAATGGCCGCATTTTCCAAGACCACACGACATGTTTTTTTCCATTGAAAGGTAGATCTGCTCATCTTTATACCCCATTTCCAGCAACCGTATTGTTCCGAATTTCATCATTATCGGAGGACCACAAACAACTGCGACGGATCTTTCGATGTTCATTGTTACTTTGTTAAGTAATCCGGTTACCACTCCGACAGATTCCTTCCAGTCATCGTCAGGAATATCAACAGTTCTGTGCGTTTCAAACTTTTCAATTTTATTCAGCCTGTTAAAAAGGGGTTTGTAAATGCAATCAGTTGGAGTTTTGGAACCATAATACAGTATCACTTTTTCAAGATTATCCTTTACATCTTCCAGAGTATAAAGCAATGATCTTATGGGAGCCAGACCACATCCTCCCCCAAGAATCAGGACTTCCTTTCCATAGAACTTCTCGACAGGGTAGCCACGACCGTAAGGACCTCTGATGCCCATATATGCTCCTGGTTTAAGATTATGCATGTATTCAGTAACATATCCTGTTTTCATCACAGTTACTTCAAGGGTATCTTTTACAAGAGGGGAGGAGGAGGGAGTAAACGGAGCCTCTCCAATACCATCAACTGAAAGTTCAATAAACTGACCGGTATCAAACGAGAACTCTTCCTCAGGAACAAGCACAAAAGTCTTGATCAGTGGAGATTCATCTATAACTTCCGTCAGCTTTGCCTTTAAAGGTTTATATATATTCTTGTTATTCAGCATAATGGCTTATTTTGCCAGTTCCATAAAGATTTCATTCTTATTGATCTTTCCGATACACGCTTCTATACATCTTCCGCAGCCTGTACAGGCCAGACTATTAAATTTAGCAGGTTTCCATACATATTTGCACATATATCTGTTTTTGAATCTGTTATGAAGCTGGTGAAGCGCATCTTCACCTCCTGCAACCCTCTCAAACCCGGGATACTGACAGGCATCCATCTGTTTTACCTTATGAAACCCAGGTTTATCAATAAGAAGGAAACAACTGCATGTAGGGCAAATAGTTGCACATGCTCCGCAGGAAACACAAGTAGATGCGTATTTTACCCAGATATCTGATTCTGAAGAATTCACAAGGGTGCCAGTGGTTTTATAATCGGGCAGTGCTTTGTTAGATTGCAAAAGCATCACCTCAGTCTCTTCGTGTTTATTGTTTATATAGGTGATTATATCATCAGTTTTAAGTGGTTTTATTTCATTTATACCGGTAAGCAAAGACTCTCCTTTTGCAGATATTACTCTAAGAATTATTGAACCTTCATAGTAAATAATTGCCAGATCTGCTTTTTCATCAGAGTACGGCCTGATGCCATAGGATAAACAATGACAGTGTTCCTGTTTGCCAAAACAATCTGAAGAGATCAGAATAGTATCATTGCGACGCTGTCTGTAATAAATATCATCAAAATTTTCATCAAGGTATATCTCATCAAGGATATCCAGCGCCACAATATCACAATTCGGAGCTCCGATAATAATTCTGGCTTTTTCAGAATTTCTGGGAGATGTTACATTCTCCTTTACCGGGAGGAAAAAACTCTTAAGAGGAGTCACCGGTTTTGGCTTATTGTATGAAACATCAGGTATTTTTCGGGGAGTCAGTAATTCATAGTCCTGACTATACTCATTGCTCAAAGAAGCATAGATATTATAGGATGACAACATTTTCTCAAGTGTCTTATCCCAGTTTTCCTTATCAATAATGAAGTAATTCATAAATGTGATAGGATTCACATATAAAATTATATTATAGGAATATAATACTGATAAAAAATATAACAAATTATTGTGAAAAATGTAACAAAAATTATAATATATTGATAAACAAGCATATAAAAAATATTTTATTATATTAAAAAATATTTATATCTTGCAAGAGTTAACAATAAAATAATATTAAATGTGAAACAATTCACAAAACATGTAATTAAAAACAGTCTCAGAAGAATATTTCTATATCGTTCCTGTCTTCACAGACTGAAGCTGATGGGGGTACAAAAAGTCTTTTCATATACACTTGCCAGCGAAACAGGAGTATCGTCTGACCAGGTACGCAAGGACTTCTCTGAGTTCAGCATACGTGGCAATAAGCGGGGAGGATATGATATTGACGAACTGCTTGAAAAGATGGAATATATTTTTCACAGGAATAAAGAGAATAATATCATTCTGGTCGGAATGGGAAATCTGGGACAGGCTCTTTCAAAGTACAGCAGGTTTATGCAACGAAATATGAATATTGTTGCAACTTTCGATTTGGATCCTTTTAAACAAAAGAGTAAATCTGAAACGCCGGTTTACAGTATGAACAGACTTAAGGAAGTAATTGACAGATTTAAGGTAAGAGTTGCCATTGTTGCTGTTCCTGAAATCTCTGCCCAGGAGGTTACAGATGAGCTTGTCAGGTTGAAAATAAAAGGGATAATAAATTTTGCTCCCGTACTTCTTCGGGTTCCTCAGAATGTGGTAGTCAATAGTGTCAACCTGTGTGATGAGCTTGAGAGTGTGATATATTATGTTCACAACCAGATTAAAGAGGATGGGTCAAAAAATATTGAGATATTATACAAGGATATGAAATAAAAATCGGGGGACTTGTACAGGGAGTAGGGTTCCGGCCTTTTATCTACCGGCTTGCCTCATTATACAGTCTGAATGGGGAGGTTGATAACAGGACTGATTGTGTTTTAATAAATATTGAGGGTGAAGATGATGTAGTGAAAAAGTTCAGGGATCATATTCTTAAATCACCTCCTTCCGCGTCGCAGATAAAATCTGTTGAAATGCGGCTCACAGATCTGAAAGGGTATGCAAAATTCACTATTGCTGAGAGCAAGAATGGAAATAATCTGGTTACAGAAATCAGCCCGGATATAGCCGTATGCTCAGGATGTCTTGAAGATCTTCAAAATGACACAGAGCGGATTAACTATCCCTTTATTAACTGTACTGATTGTGGTCCCCGGTTTACAATAATTGAAGCTCTTCCGTACGACAGGCACAATACCTCAATGAAAAGTTTTAAGATGTGCAGCAACTGTGCCTGTGATTACAGTGATATTTTAAACCGCAGGTTTCATGCACAGCCTGTTGCCTGTAACAATTGCGGACCTTTATATATTTATGAAGATTCCAGTGGTACAATCAATAATTTTGAAGAAATATTATCAGCGGTTTCGGAAAGGATTGATAACGGAAAGTCAGTTGCTATAAAAGGAACAGGTGGATACAATCTTCTGTGCAATGCGCTGGATGACAAAGCTGTAAGTGAATTAAGGAAAAACAAGCTGCGCGATGCAAAGCCTTTTGCTGTAATGTTCAGGGATTTAAAAACGCTGAATGAATATTGTTATTCAGATCTGATTGAACAGAAGGAGTTAATATCCTGGCGAAGACCTATCATGCTCCTGAAACAGAAAAAAAGCCTGGCTTTTTCTGTAAGCAATGGTCTTGGTACTATTGGAGCAATGCTTCCATATATGCCTGTGCACTATTTACTTTTCAGAAAACTTCAATCCCCTGTAGTCGTGCTTACAAGTGGTAATATTTCTGATGAACCAATTATAACCAATGATATCACAGCTAAAAAATATCTGATGCCAATAACTGGTGCTATTCTGAGTTACAATCGTGAAATTATTAACAGGTGCGATGATAGTGTTATAAGAATAATAGGAGATAAAGTAAATATTATCCGCCGTTCCAGGGGATATGCACCGGCACCTGTTGATCTTAACTGTAATGTTGAAGGAATTATTGCCGTGGGGGCCGAGCAGAAAAACACATTTTGTATCGGAAAAGCCTGCCAGGCTATTTTAAGTCAGTATATCGGCGATATCAAGAATCTGCCCACTTATGAGTTCTTTACTGAATCGGTGGCAAGATTCAGGGGGCTTTTTATTCTTAAACCGGAAATGATTGTCTGTGACCTTCATCTTGATTATCTATCTACAACTTATGCCGTTAAGTTGGCTGCTGAATTGAAAGTTCCGCTTGTAAGGGTGCAACATCATCATGCACATATTGCTTCATGCATGGCTGAAAATCATATCGATGAAAAGGTGATAGGCATAAGTATGGATGGTACCGGGTATGGATCAGATGGAAATATCTGGGGAGGAGAATTTCTTGTAGCAGATCTTGAAAGTTTTGAACGTTACACTCATTTCGATTACATCCCCATGCCCGGAGGTGATAAAGCAATTGAAGAACCATGGAGGATGGCATTTTCATACCTCTATCATTACTTTGGCAGCAGTTTTGATTTTAAATCAATACCTGCTTTTAAGTTGATTGATAATAAACACTTAGACATCATCAAAGAGATGATTGATAAGAAGATAAATACACCTTTGACATCAGGGGCAGGCCGTCTTTTTGATGCTGCTGCGGCTATTCTGGGATTATCCTCTTATTCCCGGTTTGATTCAGAGGCTCCCATGCTACTAGAATCAGTTATAGCACCTGGTATAGAAGATCATTATCCGTTTGAAACAGGATCAAAAGTAATTTTTGCAAAAACGATTCTGGCTATGGTAAATGATCTCCATAATACAGATATTGGTATTATATCAGCAAAATTTCACAACACCCTTGCAATGGCAATTACCAGTGTTTCAGAAGATATAAGACGAAATACTTCTGTTAACAAGGTGATTCTGTCGGGAGGTGTTTTTCAAAACAAGTATCTTCTTGAAAAACTCTGTTTGTTATTGACTGAAAGACATTTTGAAGTTTTTACCCAAAGCATGGTTCCTTCAAATGACGGAGGAATTTCATTAGGACAGTTAGTTATCGCATCTAAAACCAGAGAATCATGTGTCTGAGCATTCCTGCAAAAGTTGTTTCAATTACAGGGCAAATGGCAGATGTTTCTGTAGGAGGATCGATATTTAAAGCTGGTCTTCAACTTCTTGAGAATATTGAACCCGGGGATTATATTCTGCTTCATGCCGGATTTGGTATTCAGAAAATAAGTGAGGAGGAGGCTCTTGTTACACTGAAGCTGTTGGATGAAATTAATGCCGCTCAATTACCATAGGCCCGAGATGAAACACCTGGACGAATATCGTGATAAAGATTTGATAATGAAGCTGGTCAGGAGTATTGAAAGAGCAGCCAGGGGCAAATATACTTTTATGGAGGTTTGTGGAGGCCATACTGCTTCAATACACAGGTTTGGCATACCTGCTTTGCTTCCACCAGGCATCAGGCTTGTTTCAGGTCCTGGCTGCCCTGTTTGTGTTACCGGCACAGGTTTTATTGATAAAGCAATTGCATATTCGAATTATCAAGAAATTATTGTAGCAACTTTCGGAGATATGTTAAGAGTGCCCGGGTCATCTTCCACATTGGAGAAGGAAAAGGCAAAGGGGGCTGATATACGAGTGGTATTTTCGGCTCTGGACGCCCTTGAACTGGCAAAGAATAATATTAACAAAAAGGTTGTTTATCTGGGAATCGGATTTGAAACTACTGCACCAGGATCTGCTGTAGCAGTAAAGAGTGCCTGTAATTCAGGAGTTAATAATTTTTACCTGTTAAGCGCTCATAAGATAATGCCTCCGGCTATGGAAGCAATAATCAGAGAGGGTGCAGCTCTTAATGGATTCATATGCCCTGGTCATGTTGCTGCCATAACCGGATCAAAAGCCTTCAGCTTTATTCCTGAAAAATACGGACTGGGTTGTGTCGTAACAGGTTTTGAACCAGCTGACATTCTTCAGGCTATATATATGCTTGTTAATCAAGTTAATAATAATCATCCTGATACTGAAATACAATATATCAGGGCAGTAACAGAATCAGGAAACCATATTGCACAAAAGATTCTGGAAGAAGTTTTTGAAAGATCAGATGAGAATTGGAGAGGATTTGGAAAAATACCATTAAGCGGTTTAAAACTACGGGAATACTTCAGTAAACATGACGCCGGAGAAGTATTGAATGTGACTGTTAATGATCAGGAAGAAAGTAAGTTATGCATATGTGGTGATATTCTAAGAGGATTGAAAACACCAGATGAATGTCATCTTTTCAGAGAGGTTTGTGTTCCTGATAATCCGATAGGGGCGTGCATGGTGTCGTCTGAAGGTGCATGCAATACATTTTTTAAATACAGTTTGAATGACTGAGTATATTTCAATTAATCATGGGAGCGGAGGTCGTCTTACAAGTACTCTGATAAGGGATGTTATTGTCAGCAGATTCGGTATGGAGGATCCCTTGACTGACTCTGCTGTACTTGTTGAGAAAGGTTTTATACTCTCCTTTACAACTGATTCATATGTTGTTGATCCGATTTTTTTTCCCGGTGGGGATATCGGAAAACTTGCAGTATGTGGTACTATAAATGACCTTTCAGTTTCAGGTGCTATCCCCCGTTATATTTCAGCATCATTTATCCTTGAGGAGGGTTTTCCGATAGAGGATCTGAAAACAATTATTGATTCGATGTCGGCCGAAGCAAAAAAAGCAGGAGTGAAAATAGTTACAGGGGATACAAAAGTTGTGGAGAAAGGAAAGTGCGATAAGATATTTATCAATACTTCAGGGATTGGCATACTGTCAAAGGATCGTAGTCATATCTCGTCCGGGAGAAGCATTAAACCAGGCGATAAGCTGATTATTAACGGTCATGTTGGAAGCCATTCTATTGCGGTTTTGGGTGCCCGCAAAGAGCTTGGATTTATTTCAGCTGTTGAATCAGATTGTGCTTCTCTTAATTATTTGATAAATAGTGTATTGAGTAATTGTAATGAAGTTCACTTTATGAGGGATCTCACCCGGGGAGGTCTTGTTGCTGTTTTGAATGAGATGACTCATTTGACCCGGTTAGGAATTGTTATCAATGAATCTTCAATACCTGTACAGGAGGAGGTTCGGGGTCTGTGCGAAATTCTGGGTTTCGATCCGTTGTATATGGCTAATGAGGGGAAGGCGCTTTTTGTTGTTGATGAGAAAGAACATAAAAAAGTTCTTGGTTTACTCCGGTCAGACCCGCTTGGAAGATATGCAGAGATAATTGGTGAAGTTGTTGAAGACAGAAAGGCACTGTTGGTTTTAAATACTTCAATAGGTGGCACCCGGTTGCTTGATCTTCCATCCGGAACTCAACTTCCAAGGATTTGTTAATTAAGTAACATGCATGAGATAAAAATTGCAAAGGATCTCTCTGATATTGTTCTTGAGGTAGCAAACAGGGAGAAATTATCGAAAGTAACACTTGTTAATATCTGCTTTGGCCAGATGATCCAGATTGTTCCTGAGATCTTCAGGTTCTCATTTAACGAGATTGTTAGAGATACTATAGCAAGTGATGCCGCAATTAATATTGATATCTTGCCGGTACTAATGAAATGCAAAGGTTGTGATAATGAATTTACATTAAATGAAATTGACTTTTTTTGTAATAAATGCGGATCAGTTGACCTTGAAATATTAAGTGGTAAGGAGTTGTTTGTTAAAAGTATAGAAGGGGAATAGCTATGGAAATAAAAATAATGAAAAATATTCTTGACCGTAATCAGAATAAGGCTGATGAGGTAAGGAATATTATGAGAGAAAAAAAGGTATTAATGGTTAACATTATCAGCTCCCCGGGAGCAGGTAAAACTACCCTGCTTGAACGAACATGCCAGGAATTGTCGGCTGACTACCGAATAGGAATAATCGAAGGTGATATTACTACAGACAGGGATGCACAACGGCTTAAAAAGTATGATATACCTATTGTAGTAATAAATACGGAGGGTGGGTGTCATCTTGATTCTCACAGCATCTCAAAAACTCTTGGAAGCTTCGATCTTGATAATATTGACGTTTTGTTTGTGGAAAATGTTGGCAACCTTATATGTCCGTCACAATTTGATCTGGGAGAAACATTCAAACTAGCAATTGTAAGTACTACTGAAGGTGATGACAAACCTGCCAAGTACCCGATGCTGTTCAGAGAGGCCAAAGCTGTTCTTATGAATAAGATTGATCTTATTCCTTATACAAATTTTAATACTGAAAATTTCAAAACTGACATGAGGAAACTCAATCCTGTAATTCCTGTTATGGAAATATCATGTACACGCGGGGATGGCCTTAAGAAATGGTACGATTGGATATCTGACGAGATAAATGTCTTTAAAAGATCCCGTTGAGTGTTAATTTAAATGTTTTTACCAGATACTTATTTAGGCACCCTCTTATATTTTTCCCATGGTGGATTTTCAGGTAATGATCTTTTAAACTCCCTGAGAAGGGATGTTTCATAGCTACCTCTGAAATTACCTGTTCTGAACTTTTCCAGGCCTTCATCAAGAAATCTTTTCCAGGATTCGTCCTCGTTTCCGGGAATAATGGGATAGAATAGTACTCCATTGTTTTTAGCTGCTTCGAGGTCCCCGATGGCATCGCCAATCATCAGGATATTTTCGTCAGGATACTTTGATTTGGCTGCCAGGGCAATATGCTCTGTCTTTGTTCCATGTTCCTGGGCTGCAATTATTTTTACATATCTTTTCAGATCATTTTCGAGCCATTCACGGTCAAGAGCCTCAAATGGTGTTTGAGAAACAACTATTATATCGGCAATGGAACAGACTTTTTCCATCGACTTAACCGCATGAAAAAAAGGAGGTATGTCGTGCAACCACTCACTGATTTCCATGTTGATAGTTTCACTCCAGGTCAGAACCGTTTCAAGCCTTTTATCAGTATTCTCATTATAATATCTTCTCAGGGTTGCGTTACTGAGCTTTGTTTCCGACTTAATCCATTCCTTAAGGGGAGCAAGGTCTGGCAGTTTAAATCCCATCTCCTTTATCTCTGTTCTTTCTGCAAGAAGTTCGAATACTTTTATAACTGAAAGAAACCTGTTTCCTCCTCTGTGAACCGAGTAAAGATTAACAAATTCCCATGTCTCCCTAAGAATTTTTGACACCGGAAATAGGTTAAAGTATTTAAGTGCATTAGGAATAAAGAACTCCTTCTGTTTTACCTCCATGGAATCAAAAACACAACCATCAGAGTCAATTCCAATAAAGAATTCATGATCAGGTTTCAGTTTTCTTAATTCATCCTGATACTCCATTGTTTTAAATGTTTTGATAATAAGTAAGTTCAGAAGCGGAAACCAAATTTGATTTCGAGCCGGTTCAAATATGACTTATAAGTAACAGCCGATGAGTTATACTCCTTTTTTTCATAGCTGGTTTCTGCGTACCTGTAAGCAAATGTAAGATATGTTTCATAATTTTCCTTAAGCCATGAAATACCTGTCCCGATTCCGATTGATACACCTCCTTTATAGTTGTAAGGATCATATTGGTTATATACATCATAGGTATCCGAGTCATCTCCACCTATTTGCATCAGACCTCCTCCTCTCACAAAAACAAATGGGGCAATCCTTTTTGTCGATATAAGTCTCTTGTACTCAATAAATAAAGGGGTGTATGGTTTTCCGATAAATTCAACACCTGAGCCGATACTTATTGTGTTTTTTTGATTAATCGTATACCCTCCGAGAATATTGAAACTAAATGGTGAAACATATTCTGTTTCCTGGGCCCCGATCAGTAAACCTGCCTCAAGTGCAAAAACTCCTCCGCTGATTTTCCTGTTATCCTGTGAAGGAGCCTCTTTTATAAATTTTTCTACCTCATCTGTACTGAAGTTAAAAATACTCCCATCGGAGGTTTTAATTTTATACTGATCTGAAACTATTTCAATCAGGTTCCCGTATATTATACTTCCGTTCTTCAGGTAAAGAACATCCTTCGTTTTTTGGGCAAATAATGATGAGATGCTTAAAATCAATACAATACTTGCTAAAAGGTATTTTGTCATGAGGTTAAAGGTTAAATTTTTAAGTTTAGCATGATTTTTGTTCAGGATATTACATCCTAAACCTGAACTTTATGAAAGCAAAAATCATTCCAATAATTAGCCTCCTCTGTTTAATACTAGTTTTAGCTGTATCATGTGAAGATTCCACTTACAGGCAATATACAGGGAACGCACCTGTCTATCTTTCCTATGATGATCTGCGTAAATCAGTAGTTATTGAGAAAGATGTCGATATAAAAAATCCGGGTAAGATATATTTCAAGGATAACTATATATTTATTGTTGAGGAGTTAAAAGGGTTACATGTGTTTGATAATAATAATCCCTCACAGCCTTTAAAGGTTTGCTTTGTTAAATTGCCGGGAGTAGTTGATATTTCAATATCCGGAAACATCCTTTATGCAGATAGTTTTGTAGATCTGGTTGTGCTGGATTTGAGTGATATAAATAATATCCGTGAAACAGGCCGGATAAAAGATATTCTTCCTTATACAATTCCACCCTACGATAATAAATATCCTGTTGCTACTCTGGATAAGGATAAGGGAGTTGTAACAGCGTGGGAACTCAGGACCATAAAGGAGAGATATAACCCAAGACCAGATGTGTACCCGTATCCTATGTTCAGGGAGGGAGGATTTGCTACCATGGATAAAAACTTTTCAGCAGCCTCTTCAGGGATAAGTGGCAGTGGAGTGGGAGTAGGAGGATCTATGGCCCGTTTTGGAATTAAAGAAAAAGTACTTTATATAGTAGATCAGAACACTTTAAGGGTATTTGATATTACAAATAAAACATCCCCTGTGAAAATCAATGAGATATACCCAGGCTGGAATATTGAAACTATGTTCCTTACCGAAGATGAAATGTTCCTTGGTACAACAACAGGAATGGTAATTTATAATATTTCAAATGCCACATCGCCCGTTTCAGCAGGATTCTTCAATCATGCCCGAAGTTGTGATCCTGTTATTGTTGATGACACGCTTGCCTATATAACACTCAGAACAGGAACAGGATGCGGAGGTAATATTAATGTTCTCGATGTTGTTAATATAAAGAATTTAGCAAAACCGGTTCTCGTTAAATCTTACGGAATGTCAAATCCTCATGGTTTAGGCAAGGATGGCGACCTCCTCTTTATCTGTGACGGAAGTGCCGGACTAAAGGTATATAACTCACATGATCCCAGGCAGATTATACAAAATCTTGTTTATACATATCCTGGGATAAAGGCATTTGATGTTATTCCTGTTGGTAATATATTGTTTCTCATCGGAGAAAACGGGCTTTACCAGTATAATTATTCCAATGTTAAAAACATAACACTGATGAGTTCAATACTTACCGTAAAGGAATAAACAGCTCCCTGTTAAGAATTCTTTAGTATTTTACGCTACATCCTGCTAAACTTAAATGTAATTATCAATTGGTAATTATATATGGTTGATGCAACATCCTATTAACCAGTAATCATTCTTTATTTTCATTCTAAATTAGCAAAAAAAGCTGTGAAAATTTTTTTTAAAAAGTATTGTTATTAATTTCACAGCACTTTTGAAAGTCATTTCAATATATATAAAGTTTAATTATTAATTACCTAAAAACCATTTAAAAATGTATCAAGTAGGAAATCTAGTTAAGGAGTTGTCCGTCAAACATGGTAATGCGCGAGAGAGCCTTATGCCTATACTTCAGGAGATCGTACAGAAACATAATTATCTAACTGATGAGGCTATGGTTGAAGTTGCAAAAGAACTCGATATTTCAGCAGCTGAAGTTTACGGTACAGCATCCTTTTACACCTTTCTCGACACCAAGGCGAAAGGCAAGTATGTAATCAGAGTATGCAAAACCATAACATGCTCAATGAAAGGGAAAAGTGATATTATTCATACTCTTGAGGATATGCTTAAGATTAAGGTGGGAGAAACCACCCCTGACAGGCAGTTTAGCCTCCTTGAGACCAATTGTATCGGGTGGTGTCACAAAGCACCGGCAATTCTTATTAATGAGATGCCATATACAGAGCTTACTCCCGAAAAGGTTAGTGAGATTATTAAAGATTACATGCAGAAATAAAAATCAGAAAAAATAATGGAAACAATTGGGTTAAATAAGGTTGACCTTATATTCGAAAAAATAGATCAGAAAGCTGTTCTTAAGAAAGCTTTTGAGATGAGCAGTGCTGAGATAATTCAGAGTATTCTGGATTCAGGGCTTAAAGGACGGGGTGGTGCAGGTTTTCCGACTGGTTTGAAATGGAAATATACTGCTGCCGAAAAAAATCCTGAAAAATACATTGTGTGTAATGCTGATGAAGGAGAACCGGGTACATTTAAGGACCGTGAAATACTTGACAGGGCATCTGATAAAGTTCATGGAGGCATGGCTATTGCCGGTATGGCGATTGGTGCAACAAAAGGGATAGTATATCTTAGGGGTGAATACAGATACCTCTTACCCAAACTATTAATTGAACTCAATGCCTTTCATAAAATGATTAAAGAGTTAGGATACGACTTTAATATTCAATACAGGATGGGTAGCGGAGCGTATATCTGCGGTGAAGAGAGCGCATTATTCGAATCTATCGAGGGTAAACGCGGTGAACCAAGAAATAAACCACCTTACCCGACTGTATCAGGTGTTTTTGGGAAACCAACTTCAATAAATAATGTGGAAACTCTGGTTTCAGCAATGATGATAATTAACCATGGTGCGAAAAACTTCACTCAGTACGGTACAAAAGACTCACGAGGATCAAAAGTATTCTCAGTGTCAGGAGATACTCCAACACCAGGGATATTTGAACTTGAACTTGGTATGACTGTCCAGCAGTTTGTTGATGAATTTGGAGATGGAGATACTAAGGCAGTTCAGGTAGGAGGTGCTTCAGGATTCTGCGTTCCAAGGAAGAAATTTTCTGAAACTATAATCGGGTTTGAAGGAATGCCTACCGGGGGATCGATGAAATTATTTAACAGTTCCCGGTCAATGTACAATGTACTTCATAATTATCTTGATTTTTTTGCAGAGGAATCATGTGGTCAGTGTACTCCTTGCAGGGTAGGGTGCCAGCAGTTGCTGAAAGGTGTTGAAAAAGTCAAAAAAGGTGAGTCAAAATCAGTCTACCTGACTGAATTGATGAAACTGGCCGATTCAATGAAGGTTGCAGCCAAATGCGGACTCGGACAATCAGTAGGCAATGCTTTTAAATCGATAGTGGGCAACTTCAGGGAGGAGATCATCTATTAATCTTTAATTCAAAAACAACGAATCATGATAAATCTATTAATTAATAATCAGAAGGTCTCAGTGCAGGAAGGAACAACTGTCCTGGCTGCTGCCAAAACCTTAAATATTAACATCCCCGTTTTATGTAATCACGATGACCTTTGCGTTGCAGGCAACTGCCGTGTTTGTGTTGTTGAGCAGAAGGGAGCAAAGACTCTGTTAGCATCATGTGCAACACCGGTATCAGATGGAATGGAAATTCTGACAAATACTCTGAAAGTTCGTAATGCACGCAAGCATATTGTTGAACTTTTGCTTTCTGAACACAGATCGGATTGTACAAAGTGTTATAAAAATCAGAATTGTGAGCTTCAGTCACTTGCTAATGAATTTGCTTTTGGAGATACAGTTTTTCTTGATCTGGTAGAAGATCACAATTATGCTATTGACAGGTCTTCTCCGTCATTTATGAAGGATGACAGTAAGTGTATCCGTTGTCAGCGCTGCGTACGAACTTGCTCTGAACTGCAGTACATATCTGCAATTGCAGTATCAAACAAAGGTGCTCATCAGAAAATTTCATCTTTCCACGACAGGCCTATGAGCCATGTTGTTTGCACCAACTGCGGTCAGTGTGTTAACCGTTGTCCTACCGGAGCACTTGTTGAAAAGACATATATCGACCAGGTGTGGGATGCTATTTATGATCCGACAAAACATGTTGTGGTTCAGACTGCTCCTGCTGTTAGAGTCGCACTTGGAGAAGATCTTGGTTATGATCCGGGTGAAAGGGTAACAGGTAAAATGGTTAATGCTCTTAAGCAGCTTGGATTTGATTCAGTTCTTGATACTGATTTCAGTGCTGACCTCACTATTATGGAAGAAGGAACAGAACTTCTTACCAGACTGAAAAAAGTTTTGGTTGATGGTGACAAGAATACCGCATTGCCAATGTTTACATCATGCTCACCCGGATGGATAAAGTTCATCGAACATAAATATCCGGAGTACCTGCCAAATCTATCCACATGTAAATCCCCTCAGCAGATGTTTGGAGCACTTGCAAAAACATTCTATGCAAAGAAACGTAATATAGATCCTTCAAATGTGGTATCTGTCTCAATAATGCCATGCGTAGCCAAAAAGTTTGAAGCCGACAGGCCTGAAATGAGGTCAAGTGGTTTCAAGGATGTTGATTATGTGCTTACTACAAGGGAACTTGCAGTTATGATAAAGCAGGCAGGCCTCGATTTCAGAAACCTTGAAGAGGTAGGTTATGATTCAATAATGGGCGAATCAACTGGTGCTGCTGTTATTTTCGGTGCCACCGGAGGTGTTATGGAGGCCGCATTACGTACAGCCTATGAGATCGTTACAGGACGGGAAGTTCCTTTTGGGAATCTGAATATAACTCCTGTCAGAGGGATGGAAGGTGTTAAAGAAGCAACAATTAAGATTGAAGGATGCGTCGATGCATGGAAATTCCTTGAAGGTGCTGAACTTAAAGTAGCTATCGCACACGGACTTGTGAATGCGAATACAATCATGAAACTTACAAGTGAAGGAAAAGCCCCGTATCACTTTGTAGAGATAATGGCCTGCCCGGGTGGATGTATTGGTGGAGGAGGACAACCAATTCCTACAAATATAGAAATCAGAAAAAGCCGTATGAAAGCCATATATTCTGAAGATGAAGGAATGGTTCTTCGGAAATCACATGAGAATCCTGATGTTGTAGCTATATATAAGGAGTTTCTTGAAAAACCGAACAGCCACAAATCGCACGAACTTCTTCATACACATTATGTGGAACGTGACAATTTTTAGAAATATTCTGAACTAACCTAACCTTCAATAAAGACCGGCAGATTCTTGCCGGTCTTTTTTTTGTTTTGCACGAAGATTTACCCTCCTGTACGAGGCTGCTCAACGTTTCTTGAACTCAGCCGGCCTCTCCCCAACCCCCCCGCTCGAAAGCGGGACAGGCTCTCCCCCGAAGCGGGAGGGGCTTAAGCTCAGGATAATTGTATGTACTTAGGATTAAAGTTGAGAATAAAAAGAAGGTTACTACAACATCCTGAATGACTTCCCCCTCTCACTCGGGAGAGGGGGTCCCGATAGCTATCGGGAGAGGGGGAGAGGTCATCTCATGCAGGTCTCGGATGGGAACCGTATCGGTAAAATCATTTTATCCTTTATCCTTTATCTTTTATCGTTTTCATTAGCCATGCCATATTCTCGCCCAGAACCTTCATGGTGTTCATTCCTTCCTCATCCTTGAGCACTTCCCCCTTTTCCCTGCCAACACCAATATTCCAGTACGACGATCCGGGTATTATCATCTCATTTATCAGAAAAAAGTGATTAATACTGTCAAATGAATGTACGGCACCTGCGCGCCTTACAGCAATAACCGAGGCACCTACCTTTCGTTTAAGGGGAGTTCCTGATGACCTGATCGCATATCCTGCCACCTCAAGAAGTGCTTTTGCATCCGCAGTGATATCAGCAAAATAAACAGGAGAACCAATAATAATACCATCAGCTTTAAGCATCTTTCCAATGCACTTATTTATCAGGTCATTTTTCTGATGACATTTTCTGTCACCCTTTTTCTTACACTTCATGCATGCGATACAGCCACTTACTTCCTGGCCTCCCAATTGGAACAATTCAGTTTTAATACCCTCTTTTTCCAGCGGTTTAAATACCTCTCTGAGGAGTAATTCAGTATTCCCACCTTTCCGGGGACTGCAGTTTATGCCTATTACTTTCATGATAATAAGAGTTAGTTATAAATGATAATAATTATTTAAATATCAAATGAATATATGAATTTTATATCTAGCCGATAATATTTAGTATCTGGTCTATGTCAATATCTTTTAAAGGGTTATTGCTTGAAATAAAAGTATCAGCAAGTTTTGATTTTTTCTCCTGTAGTCTGGATATTTTCTCTTCAATACTGTTGCTTGTAATATACCGGTATACAAAAACACTTTTAGTCTGTCCAATCCTATGGGCGCGGTTAAGGGCCTGCATCTCAGAAGCCGGGTTCCACCAAGGATCAAGAATGAACACATAATCAGCGGCCGTAAGATTGAGTCCAACTCCACCCGCCTTAAGAGATATAAGAAAGATCATATTCTCCCTGTCATTCTGGAAGCCAGATACAATCTTCTCCCTGTTTGTACTGGCACCTGTCAGCATTGCATATCTGATCCGTTTCTTCGTTAGCTCTTCGGCAAACAGATTGAGATGTTTTACAAATGATGAAAACAGTAAAATTTTGTGTCCTTCTGAAATAACACTTTCTATGTTCTGAAGAACGGTTTCAAATTTGCCTGATCCGGAAACATAATCATCATATGCCATTACAGGATGGTTGGCAATCTGTCTTAATTTCATCAGGCCCTGCAAAATAACAATCGTTGCTTTTTCAGATCCCGTTGCGGAAATGTTTTTCAAAATAGTATTTCTTACAGATGACTTTTCTTCATCGTACACCTTATTTTGTTCCTCAGTCATATTGCAGTAAACAGTTTGCTCTGTAACCGGGGGGAGATCGCTTGCCACCATCTCTTTTGTCCTTCTCAGGATAAATGGTTTGATTATTTTTCTTAAGCTGATCTCTTTGTCATCATCTCCTGACTTTTCTATGGGTTTTGCATATTCCCTGCGGAAGAAGGAGAGGTCACCGAGAAGACCAGGATTGACAAAATTCAACTGTGTCCAGAGGTCAGTGAGCGAGTTTTCAACAGGAGTTCCTGTAAGAACCAGTTTGAATTCCGATTTCAGCCTTATTACAGTTTTATATAACATTGATGCCGGGTTTTTTATTACCTGGCTCTCATCTAAAATTATATAGTGAAAAGGGAATGCGACTAAAAGTTCAATATCCTGTCTTACAGTGTGATAGCTAGAGAGAATAATATCATAATCAGGAAAGTATGAAATTGATTTTTTCCTGTTATTTCCAATATAGCTGCAAACTCTCAACTCAGGAACAAATCGTTTTATTTCATTCTCCCAGTTGTAAACAAGAGATGCCGGCAAAATGAGCAGTGAGGTAACCCTGGTATCAGGACTGTCGAATAAGGTCATCTCATTACGCGAATCTTTCACCGGGGGAGGAGTTATATTTTCCTTGTTATGCTGCAACAGTGCAAGTGTTTGTATGGTTTTTCCCAGCCCCATGTCATCAGCAAGACAACCACCCAACCCTGCCCGTTGCAGGAAAAGCAGCCAGTTAAGGCCTTCAGACTGATATTGCCTCATTTTGCATTGGAGCCCGAGGGGAGACCCGGCAGACGGTAACTGATCGGGAATTAGAAGTTTCTCAAGCTTTTTTAGACCTTCCATACCTTTATCATTGATTGAATCAGTAAGCAATGAGAAATGTTGTTTGTGAATTCTTAATGCATCGTCATGATTTTTTCCGAATTCAAAGATATTTTTGTACATGGTGAACCATGTATCCGGCAATATAGATATTGACCCGTCCGGCAAAATGTATTCCTTTATTCCTCCGAGAATGTTCTTTCTGAAAAGATTAAAAGGAATTTCCCACTCTCCGATTTTTACTATTGCCTTCAGATCAAACCAGTCATTTTCTATATGACTGCTGATTTCAATACTGACAGGACTGAAATTGTAGTTTTTATCGAGTTTTGATATAAGTGTAAACCCGGTATCTCTAAGCTCAGGGTAATTATTACTTACAGTTTCAATCATTGAATATAATTCATCCTTCTTTTTAATCTCGGTAGTAAGCGGAATGAAATTTATATCATCCTCTGAATAAAATCCAAGATCGCTGAGAGACTTCCGGCAATTCAGTTCCCATTCAAAGTCGCGGTAGTATTTTTTGAAACAAAAACTCTCTCCCCTTGATTCGAAGTTTGTGAATGAAGTGGCCTGCTCGGTTGCAAAAATCTTATTTCCCTGGTAATTATAAATCAGAATGAGAATCGGGAACCCTCTTAATCCTGTTCCTAATTCAAGTATTGCCTCTTTTGCAGGATTTATATATGATATATCAAAACCTGAGGATTCGACTTTGAAATTATTAACAGTATTCAGTACAAAACTTGCATAATATTTCTGTTCGCTCTTCTTTGGTATTTGTATATGTTCTTTTGTAAGGAATGGCTTAAGCTTTGATCCATCTACTTCTGATACAAATAATATCCTGAAGTCTTCCCTGATCAGGCATGGCGACATGCAGAGAATATCAATTGAACTTTTTCTTAATTCAAGAAGCCTGCCACCTGTTTCAATACTTAGACTGTATGTACTGATTTCTGAATTACGGTTGAATCTGAAAACCGGCGAAGCAACTCCTTCACAAATGTTTATCTGATCCTCAGCATGAAGCGTTCCTGATTTGGATTTCTGGTAAAAAACCGGGATATTTTCGTCTCTGGCAGTTGAGATGCATTTATATATCCTTCTTTCAATATATGGTCTTATAAATTGCTCTGTCTTTTCCTGAGTTACCTTTTCTAGGAAATCCTTTAACGTTTTGTCCTTTGAAAATAGTTTGAAAATGGTACGGTCGGAATATTCATTGATTATTTTTACAAGTTCCCTTTCATCAGATGTAAGTGTTTCAAGAGTATTTGTATCAGGATATGGTGAAAGAGATTCTGATAATCTGAAGTAACTTCTGCCCGGATCTTTGGTAATAATGTAGGGGAACAATACCAATCCCCACAATCTGTGAGGAGTAAGCAGAAGTATGAAGAGCTTCTTCTTATTAATTTTTTCTGAATTCAAAAGCTTCATTTTTTTATATCCTGCAATGTTGGTTAATGTTTGTCTAATTTCAAAGGATTTTCTTATTAGATTTGTTATGATTTAGTGCCTAAAGTGCCTAGAGTGCCAAGAGTGCCTAAACTGCATTGAGCACTTAGGATATTAAAAAGAAGTACTTTAGGCACTCCAAACTTTATTATTGAGAAAAATAATACATATCGACATGGATGCATTCTTTGCATCTGTTGAGCAGCTCGATAACCCTGAACTGCGAGGTAAGCCGGTTGCAGTAGGTGGTAGTGGCGAAAGGAGCGTTGTGGCTGCGGCAAGCTATGAAGCCAGAAAGTTTGGTGTAAGATCTGCTATGCCTTCAGTTATTGCGAAAAAACTGTGTCCGGAGCTTATTTTTGTTAAACATAATTTCGGGAGATATAACCAGGTCTCATCAATGGTGTTCGAAATCTTCAGGGAGTATACTGATATTATTGAGCCGCTCTCCATTGATGAAGCCTTTCTGGATGTCACCGATGATAAAAAGAAAATCGGATCGGCAACAATCATAGCCAGGCAGATCAGGAATGACATCAGATGTAAAACAGGACTAACAGCTTCAGCCGGCATTTCAATAAATAAATTTCTGGCAAAAATAGCTTCTGATATTAAAAAGCCTGATGGTCAGTTTCTTATCCGGCCTGAAGAAGCTGAGGCATTTATTGAAGAGCTGCCAGTTGAAAAATTTTATGGTATCGGAAAGGTAACAGCCCTGAAGATGCATAAGCTCGGAATTCATAATGGAAAGGATCTGAAGAGATGGGATCTTGTATCCCTGGTAAGGAACTTCGGTAAAGCCGGAGTCTTTTTTTATAATATTGCCAGAGGAATTGATGATCGCATTGTTGAGCCTTACCAGGAGCGAAAATCAGTCGGAACAGAACTCACCTACGAGAAAGATCTTTCATCCCGTTTTGAGATTATAGCAGAATTGTACAAACTTGAGAAAGAACTTATGGAGCGTCTTGAAAATTCAGAAGCTTCAGGCCGAACGGTTACACTCAAAGTCAAGTTTTCAGATTTCAGGCAGATAACCCGTAGTAAAACAGTTCAGCATTATATACATGATTTTGATACTCTTCATAAAGAGGTTACTTCACTACGAAAATCATTAAAACTTGAAGGTTCAAAGATCAGACTGATGGGGATAACAATCTCTAATCTTGAAACTGAAGATTATGAAGAGAGGCAACTTTATCTCTTTGAAGATGAATAGACTGTAGATCAGAACAATCCCTCTATTGATAAATATCTTTCGCCTGTATCATAATTGAATGTAAGGATCTTTGACCCTTCAGGTATCTCTTTCAGTTTTTGATTAATGGCAGCCAATGAGGCCCCTGAGGATATTCCGATAAATAAACCCTCCTCTTTTGCTGCTCTTCTTGTGAATTCGAAGGCATCATCCTTACTTACCTTTATAATCCCGTCAAGAAGATTTATATTCATAATTGAAGGAATAAATCCTGCCCCGATTCCCTGAAGAGGATGAGGTCCTGGTGCCCCGCCGCTGAGCACAGGGGATAGTTCGGGCTCTACGGCATACACCTTCAGATTCGGGAATTTTTTCTTAAGTATCTCAGCACAACCGGTTATGTGTCCTCCTGTTCCTACGCCAGTTATCAGGTAATCAATTCCTTCCGGAAAATCCCTGATAATTTCCTGAGCTGTTGTGTTTTTATGAATTTCAGTGTTGGCAGGATTATCAAACTGCATTGGCATCCATGAATCGGGTGTTTCCTGAATAAGCTCCCTGGCTTTTTCAATTGCCCCTTTCATCCCTTTTTCACGTGGTGTAAGAACGAACTCAGCACCATAGGAACTCATGATCTTTCTTCTTTCAAGCGACATAGACTCAGGCATGACAAGAATAAGTTTGTATCTCTTTACCGCAGCAACTATTGCCAGGCCAATACCTGTATTTCCGGATGTCGGTTCAATAATTACACTGTGGGGTTTTAACACTCCTTTTTGTTCCGCATCAGCTATCATCGATAATGCTATACGGTCCTTAATGCTCGCACCCGGATTGCTCTTTTCAAGTTTTACCCATACAGAATATTCAGGAGAAAAGAGACGGTTTATCTTAACATGCGGCGTATTTCCTATTGTTTCAAGAATTGAATTGACTTTCATAATGTTTACTTATTAAGTATTTTTATTTTTATCTGTGTCAGATAATGAAATTTATCGGTTCATTAAAATTGCTTTGGTTCCTTATAATTATTTCGCTTTTGTGATATACCACTGAATATGGTAATATACTCTCGGTAAGCCAGACATTACCTCCGATTATGCTGTTCCTTCCAACTACTGTATTACCTCCGAGAATAGTACATCCGGCATACAATACAACATTGTCTTCGATGGTTGGGTGTCTCTTCTTTGAGGCTTTACTTTTATCAACGCTTAATGCCCCAAGTGTAACTCCCTGGTATATTTTCACATTGTTCCCGATAACTGATGTTGCCCCGATTACGATGCCTGTACCATGATCAATTGCAACCGGAACTCCGATTGTAGCGAGAGGATGAATATCA
Source organism: uncultured Bacteroidales bacterium (assembly GCA_963732435.1). Taxonomy (GTDB): domain Bacteria; phylum Bacteroidota; class Bacteroidia; order Bacteroidales; family VadinHA17; genus LD21. The sequence goes on from CAVSZL010000005.1 coordinate 276,151, forward strand.
ATACCTGTTACCCTGTGGGCATATTCGGTTATCATCCTTGGAAAAAGCGGTAGCGATAACTCAGCCAGAAAATTAGCAAGTCGATAGCAGTAAATTGCGAAAAATCCGGGATATATTGATATTACCTCAATCTGGTGAGTTGCTGCCGGATCTGATTCCAGAATGAAATTTGCATCTTTTAAAAGTGTTTTCTTAATTTTTTCAAGATTTTTAAATAATGATTGTGTAATCTCTTCATTTTTATCCGTTAAGACTGACAACACTTCTGTAATTTGCTTCTGAAGATCATTCCGGTTACATTCAATCTCTGATTCCGTAAATGAATGGGTTGTAGGGAAAAGCAATTCAAAAATTGATTTGATTGTTTTTTCAACAGCTCTCTGATTGGGCACTATTAACTCTGACATGGTCTCTGATTTTAATTTATCATAGTAAATATACAACAGTTAACCGGGAATTATGTTGTACATTTTCTGTTGGTTATCAGATATTAATGAAAAGTCCTTACTGTAATTTATAATGTGTTTAATGCTTGCTCAATATCGTTTTTAATGTCGGTAATATTTTCAATGCCTACTGATAATCTGAGAGCTCCGGGAACTACTCCTGACATAAGCTGTTCTTTTTCTGAAAGTTGCTGATGTGTTGTTGATGCAGGATGGATTATAAGTGTTTTTGCATCTCCTACGTTTGCCAGGTGACTTATAAGCTTGAGATTATTAACAAGTTTATCGGCGGCCTCTTTTCCTGCCCTGATCTTAAATGTAAGAACTCCTCCAAATCCGTTTTTAAGATATTTTTTTGCAAGATGATGATACTGACTGGAAGGCAGACCAGGGTAATCAACATATTCAACTTTAGGATGAGCCGATAACCAATGTGCAATTTCCAGGGCATTATCCACATGTTTCTGTACCCTTAAAGAGAGGGTTTCAACCCCCAATAAAAGCAGGAAGGCATTAAAAGGGCTTAATGATGATCCGTAATCGCGTAATCCTTCAACCCTGGCGCGTATAATAAATGCAATATTCCCGAATGGTCCGGGAGATCCGAATACATCCCAGAACTTCAATCCATGATAGCCTTCAGACGGTTCTGTGAATTGGGGAAATTTACCGTTTGCCCAGTTGAAATTACCCCCGTCAATAATAAGGCCTCCGATACTGGTACCATGTCCACCAATCCATTTTGTAGCTGATTCAACAACAATATTGGCACCATGCTCCAGCGGTTTGAATAAATAACCTGCAGCTCCGAATGTGTTATCTACCACGAGAGGTACTCCGTTTCTTTTTGCGACATCCGCAAGTGCTTCGAAATCAGGAATATTAAATTTTGGATTTCCAATGGTTTCAATATAGATTGCTTTTGTTTTATTGTCGATGAGTTTTTCGAAGTCAGAAGGATTATCCCCGTCAACGAACTTTACTTCGATTCCGAGACGTTTGAACTGAACCTTAAACTGGTTATATGTTCCTCCGTAAACATATGATGTTGAAACCATATTGTCACCACTCTGAAGAATATTTGTGAGAGCAATAAATTGTGCTGCCTGTCCTGATGATGTAGCCAGAGCTGCAACCCCTCCTTCAAGTGCTGCAATTCTCTTCTCCAGCACATCTGTTGTCGGATTCATCAGCCTTGTATATATATTTCCAAATTCCTTTAATCCAAACAGATTTGCTGCATGTTCAGAGTTGTTAAAAACATAAGATGTTGTCTGATAGATAGGTACAGCTCTTGAATTGGTTGTTGGATCTGCAACCTGCCCTGCATGCAGTTGAAGCGTGTCGAAATGTAATTTTTCTGTTGCCATATTTGTAATTGTTTTAGGATACAAAGATGGCACAGTTGTGTGGTCCGGGAAATCCCCTGTTTATGGCATTTTATATACCATGTTGTTGGTATACAGTTAAACCTCTCCTGTCCAGTCACACGGCAAGAGTTCTCAGTGTTTCAAATATGATATTCTACCATATTGATCCAACCGGATTTTATTGCATACATTAATAATTCGGAAACACTTGATACACCAAGCTTTCTGAAGATGTTTTTCCTGTGGGTAATAACAGTATGAAAACTTATAAATTTTCGTGAGGCAATCTCTTTTGTAGTAAGTCCCTCGGAGATTAACCTGACAATCTCCATTTCGGAATATGTTAACTGACCTCCATCATCACCTGTACTTTTCTTCTCATTCACTTCCAGAAGAATTTCAAGTAATTCATTTGAGTAATATTTTTTCCCCTTAAGTGTTGCGTTGACTGCTTCAAATATTTCTTCCCTTTCTGCTGTTTTTAAGATGACATTTGTTATCCCGATTGCATTAAGTTCATGCAGGTCAGGTTTATTGACACTGTTTGTCAGTACTAAAATTTTCAGATGCGGAAAACTGCTTTTTATTTCCTTTATCTCCGAAATAGTGTTAAGATCAATTAATGAAGGATCAATTATGAGAATTGATATCTCCTCCTGCTTCAGTGCTTTAATGATCTCATTCTTCCCGGTGACTGTTGTTCCGGCAGAAAATAAGCCTTCGGAATTAAGAATATGTTTAAGTGATTCTGTTATAAGGAACTGACTGTCGGCAATCAGTACTCTGACAGGCTTTTCAGGAGGGATCATCTGGTAGTCAAAATGATTTAATAAAAACAGGTAAGATCATGCATTAAGTGCATTCTGCAAGTCAGCCAGGAGATCATCAATGTGTTCAAGTCCTACTGAGAGGCGGATAAGATTGTCAGTAACCCCTATTTTTTCCCTGAGTTCTCTGGGAAAATAGTCATGAGTCATAAGGGCTGAGTAGTTTGCAAGTGATTCCACTCCTCCCAGGCTGTCGGCGAGCTGAAAAATTTTCAGTTTCCTGAAGAAGATATTTGCTTCATTAAGTCCTCCTCTTATCCTGAAGGATACTACTCCACCAAATCCGGTCATCTGCTTTTTTGCAATATCATACCCGGGATGGGTTTTAAGTCCGGGGAAAAATACAGCCTCTACATTAGTTTGATGTTCAAGGAATTGAGCAACTTTTAATGCATTTTCTTCATGTTGTTTCATTCGTATTGCAAGAGTTTTGACCCCACGCAATGTTAGCCATGAGTCAAAAGGAGAAGGGATCGCACCTACCGATTTCTGAACAAGTTGTATCTTTTTGTATAATTCAGTACTGTTCAGAATCACTGCTCCTCCTATTATATCAGAGTGACCGTTAATATACTTGGTGGTACTGTGCACAACAATATCAGCACCCAGATTCAATGGTTTCTGGAAGTATGGTGATAGAAAGGTATTGTCGACTACAACCAGGGCATTATGTGAATGACTTATTTCAGAAATTGCTTCAATATCAAATATCTTCAGAGTGGGATTGGTAGGCGTCTCAATCCAGACCATTTTTGTGGAAGGAAGAAATGAGTTACTGATCAGGTCCAAATCTGTAAAATCTGTAAATGTAAATTTTATATTGACCGGTTCGAAGATCTCCTTTATTATCCTGTAAGTTCCGCCGTACATATCTTCCGGAACAATTACATGATCTCCGGGACGCAATAGTGATAATATTGAATGTTCAGCAGCAAGTCCTGAGGAAAATGATAATCCGTACTGGCCTTCCTCAAGTGAGGCCAGACAACTGTCCAGAGCTGTTCGTGTAGGATTTCCTACCCTCGAATACTCATATCCTTTGTGTTTGTTGACTTCTTCCTGTGTAAATGTTGATGTCTGATAAATAGGCACAATGGTAGCCCCGGTTGCTTCATCAGCGGCTTGTCCAACCCAGATTGCCTTGGTTTCAAATTTCATGGAACTTATTTTTATTACTTCAAATTATGGTTATTCAGGATTTTCCTGATATCAGTTCAAAATTAGAATAAATTGTGATAGTAGCAGCTATTCAGAGAGTTAAGTTTAATATTTTAGCACTTTAATATCTGTTTCAGAGATCAGGAATTTTATTTTGAAAAAAAATATAGGAAGGTTGAGGTATTCAGATGATCATTCCTGCAGCCATTGTCTCATTTGTACATTCGTCCACAAAGATCAGGCTGCCTGTAATATTGTTCTTCTTATATGAATCAAAGAAGATGGGTTTTGATGTTTTTATGGTGATCTGTGCAATGTCATTCATCTGGATAGTGGTGTTTTCAATATCTTTTTCAAGATTATTTATATTCATCCTGTAATCGACACGTCGGACAATACACCCGGCTTCATTACTATTGATCCGTATCATGTATCTGCCTCCAACCTTCAAAGGTTTTTCATTGAACCAGCATATCATTAATTGTATATCCTGGCTGATAACCGGCAGATCGTCTGCTGCTACAAGCATATCTCCCCTGCTTATATCAATCTGATCATCAAGTGATATTGCAACCGAATCACCTGCGATACTTTCAGATAATGTTTTGCCAAACATATCGATGCTGTTAATTTTTGATTTCAGCATTGATGGCAATGCAATTACTTCATCGCCCGGTCGGAAAACCCCGCCAGCCACTCTACCTGCATAACCCCTGTAATCATGAAACTCCTGGGTATGCGGACGAATGATTGTCTGAACAGGGAAGCGTTTGTTTTCAGGATTTTTATTCTTCCTGATTTCAATAGTTTCAATTAGTTTAAGGAAAGTTTTCCCCTTGTACCACGGCATATTCTCTGAGCTGTCTACGACATTATCACCATATTTAGCACTTATGGGAAGATAATGAACATCAGGGATTTCAAGTTTTTTAACAAGACCTGCAAGTTCGGATACTATCGAATGGAATGACGCTTCTGACCAGTTTATCATATCCATCTTGTTAATACAGAATATAATATGCCTGATATCAAGTAATGATGCAATATATGAATGTCTGATAGTCTGTTCGAGAACTCCCTTCCGGGCATCGATAAGGATGACAGCCAGGTCAACAGTACTCGCACCAGTCACCATATTGCGGGTGTATTGTATATGGCCCGGAGTATCAGCAATTATAAATTTTCTGGCAGGAGTAGCAAAATACCTGTAGGCAACATCAATTGTTATTCCCTGTTCCCGTTCTGCTCTGAGCCCGTCGGTCAGTAAAGAGAGATCAAGTTCTTCCCTTCCCAGTCTTTTTCCTGACTGTACTATATGCTCCATCTGGTCCTCGAATATTGATTTACTATCGTACAGCAGTCTTCCTATCAGGGTACTTTTTCCATCATCCACACTGCCTGCTGTTGTAAATCTTAAAAGGCTCTTATTTATGCTCTTTCCGTTAATGCCCATCTTTTATCGTGCTAACAACTTTATATTTTTTTCTAAATTCTTATATCGATGGCTCAGGGCTCAGAGCTCAGAGCTCAGTGTTTCAATGTTTAAGTGTTATGTTCAAGGTTCAAGGTTCAAAGTTCAAAGTTTAAGGTTCAAGGTTCAAGGTTCAAAGTTTAAAAAAGTTATAATCCTGCTTACTACCTACTTCCTACTTCCTTCTGCCTTCTGCCTTCTGCCTTCTGCCTTCTGCCTTCTGCCTTCTGCCTTCTGCCTTCTGCGCCTTCTGCCTTCTGCCCTCTGCCTTCTGCCTTCTGCCTTCTGCTCTACGCTCTATGCTCTATGCTCTTCTCACCACTCATCATTCACCCCTAAAAATACCCCTCCTTTTTCCTGTCTTCCATTGCTGCCTCAGATCTTTTGTCATCATATCGGCCTCCTCTTTCAGTGACTCTTGTTGCAGCTATTTCTGTAATTATCTCTTCAAGGGATTCTGCTATTGAAAGAGTCACTCCAGTACATGTAATATCACCAATGGTCCTGCAACGCACATCAGCCTCAAATACTTTTTCAGATGGTTTTAGCTGCATGAAAGGTGCCCATGCGAGATAAACTCCATTTCGGTCAAATATTTTTCTTTTATGAGTGTAGTAAAGTTCTGGCAGTTTAATGTTCTCATGCAGAATATACTGCCATACATCAAGTTCTGTCCAGTTGCTGATCGGGAATACCCTGAAATGCTCACCTACATGTTTACGACCATTAAATATGTTCCACAGTTCCGGTCTCTGATTTTTGGGATCCCATTGCCCGAATTCATTTCTGTGTGAAAAGAACCTTTCTTTTGCCCTGGCCTTTTCTTCATCGCGCCGGCCACCTCCGATTGCAACATCAATCTTCAGCTCTTCAACTGCATCCAGAAGGGTAACAGATTGTGCTTTATTACGGCTTGCATTAACTCCCTGTTCCTCAGCCACACGGCCATTATCAATTGAATCCTGAACTTTTCTGACAAGCAGTTCCGCACCGAACTCAATGGCAAGGTCATCACGGAACTTAAGTGTCTCTTCAAAATTATGACCGGTATCTATATGAAGAAGGCTGAATGGGATCTTTGCCGGCCAGAATGCTTTTCTTGCCAGATGTACCAGAAGAATGGAATCTTTTCCTCCTGAAAATAGCAGTACTTTTTTCTCGAACTGCGCTGCCACTTCCCTCATCACAAAGATCGCCTCACTCTCCAGTTCCTTAAGATGCTCATCATTAATATGCAACGGGTTCTTCATTTATCCTGTATTGTTGATTCAAAATCTGACTTCATACTTTTACCTACTTTTGCCTATGGTCTTCCGCCTTCCGCCTTCCGCCTTCCGCCTTCCGCCTTCTGCCTTCTGCCTTCTGCCTTCCGCCTTCCGCCTTCCGCCTTCCACCTTCCGCCTTCTGCCTTCCGCCTTCCGCCTTCCGCCTACTTAATATGACACCCGCATTCTTTAGGCCCCTCATTTTCCCACCACCACCTTCCGGCACGGAAATCTTCACCAGGTTCAATTGCTTTGGTACATGGCTGACAACCAATACTCACATAACCTTTGTCATGTAACAAATTATATGGTACATTGTTCTCTTTAACAAAACTGGTTACATCTTTATAAGACCAATCGAATAAAGGATATATCTTGAACAGTTTTTTATCTTTATCATATTCAATCCAATCCATACCACTCCTGTTATCTGACTGATCTGCCCTTATTCCAGAAATCCAGCATTTCATTCCTTCCAGAGCCCTGTTAAGAGGTACAACCTTCCTTATTCTGCAACACTCTTTCCTGTTCTCAACTGATTCATAAAAACTAAACGGACCTTTTTCGGTGACCAGCTTCTCAACAGACATATAATCAGGAAAATAGACACTTATTTTATTTCCGTATTTTTCAATTGTTTTAGAGAAGACATCGTAAGTTTCACTGAATAACCTGCCGGTATCAAGGGTTATGATCTTAATATTAAGGTTGTTACATAAAATTTTATGTGAAATAACCTGATCCTCGACTCCAAAGCTGGAAGTAAAAATTACCTCTTCAGGAAATATTACGGTAAGTTCAAACAGAATCTGATCAATAGTTTTGCCTGACAGCTGATTCTTCAACTCGTTTAACTTCATATTGTTTTCTTTTTAAATTCACAAGGTTAATTAATCTAATCTTGTGGATATGTGCCCACAGCCTTTCATGAAAATAGTATAGTACTGTTTTGGTTAGAACCTCTACGGAACCAATTGAAAGTGCCATTGTAACTTTACCTGTAATGAAATAACTGATTAGCATTGTATCAACAGTTCCAACGATGCGCCATGAGATAGATTTCATGAAGCTTTTTATTGGTTTATCTGCCCTGTCGCTGATTCTTTTTTCCCTCCTTGGGCCCGATTCCTCAGCATTCTGATTAATTAATACATCCAGCATATTGCACAGTATTAGTTTGGATCAAAGATAGGTCTTGGAAATAAATGATTCATTGGCAATTATGCGCTAAACATATTGGTATTAATACCTATATACAGATGCGTAATTATTACCATTTATTTAAGGTTCATCCAGATCGCATAAAAAAATATCTTCAACAATTATGTCAAGATGGAGTTTTGATGGTCTTATTCTGGTTAAGGCAGGTCAGTGTCAGGAATGCTTGATTTTTATTATTTCACGGCCTCAAGTTCCCCGATCTCTATGACTTTATTAATTAACGATTCAAGGTCGTCCTCTGAAGTCATGGGATTGATTATGGTTACCCGCAGCCAAATTTTTCCCACAAGTTCAGCCTGCACAATGTAAAATGAACCATCCTTCATTATTTGTTCTCTTAGAGAGGCGTTTATCAGGTTAGTGGAATTTTCATCATGGCCTTTGGGGATATATCTGAAGCAAACAATATTACTCTCAGGATCAACAGCAAGTTCAAAGCGGTCATCAGATTTAATCATTCCTGCAAACTTTGCTGCAAGGTCATATCTGCTGTCAATATACTCTTTATAGTACTCTTTTCCATAATACTTCATTGCTGTATATGCAATTATGCCAAGAGCGCTTTTGGTACATTCTATAGTGCGGATTGCACTATTATACCAGACATTTTTTTCTGATTTCTGAAACAAATAAGAGGCTTTCTGGGCAAAGGTCTCAAATGATTTTTCACTTTCTCTGAACATTACAAGAGTATTGAGAGCAGGAACAAGAAGCATTTTATGGAAATCAATTACAACTGAATCGGCCCTGTTGATGGAGTTTACCAGTTTTTTGTATTTTTTGGAGAACAGAACTCCCATTCCATGAGCACCATCAACATGGAGCCATAAACCATGTTTTTCGCAAAAATCAGCAATTGGTTCAAGTTTATCATATGATCCGGTAGCTGTCGAGCAGGCACTTGCTACTACTGATATTACTTTAATTCCTTTATCTTCATTGATGTTTTTAAGATCTTCCAGGAGATCTGTTCTCATCCTGTAATCTGAATCAACAGGTACTTTTATAATGGAATCTGAACCCAGTCCCATTATTTTGACATTTCTTCCGATGCTGTAATGAGCCTGTTCGGAAATCATGAATCCGGGCTTATTATTATTATAAATCCCTTCTTCCCAAATGTTGTATTCGGTCTTTGCCTGTCTTGCAGCAAGCATGGCAGTAAGATTTCCTGCTGTTCCTCCATGTGTGAAAATACCGTCAAAATTATTTATATACCCGATCATTGATCCGAATTTCTTAATCACATTCCTTTCCATGGCCATATTAACCGGCCCCATCTCGTAAATTGCAGCTCCGTTGTTCAGCAGGTTTGTACAAAATTGAGCAAGGATCGTAAATGGCAGGGGAGAGGTTACCTGGTGCCCGATATACCTGGGATGGTGGATATGTATAGAGTTATCAATTATCCTTTTAAAGAGCGAATCCAATGACTCATTTTCGCCTCCTTCAGATTCGAATGAGAAGTATTCAGCCAGGTTTTCCGGTTCCTTCCAGGGAAGAACAGCAAACTGGCTTCCGGAGAGTGCACTTTCAAGATAATCAGACAAAATATCAACCAGTTTATGACCCTCTTTCCGGAATTCATCAGGACTGAAGGGTGGAGGAATTTTTGAATCTGTGAAACTCATTGTTTTCTTTAGTTTGGTGAATACCTTATTTTATATTTAAGGTATTTGAAATTTATAAGATCTTTGTATAAAAGATCTTATTCGTTTAATTCTGTTTTTATCCCTTCCTGGAACCATTTCATTACATGATCATTATCAGATTTTTCGGATTCAAGTAATGTCTCTTTCAGTTCCTTTCTCTCTTTTATCATATTCATAATTAATTTCATGACCCCCCAATGCCCTGATGAATCCTGGTAATCGAATTGGGCAGCTGCTACCTGTCTGTTATAAACTGTGAAAAAATCATCAAGAATTTCGTATCTGATTCTTTGCTGTCTTGCCTGTGAGTTGCTCTTGCCGAAGGTCTGAATAAAATGGCCGAATCTTTTAGCGGCATTTTCTTTTATTAATTTTCCTATTTCGTCGGGTTTAACTCCTCTTAACAGATATATTTCTGAATACCTGTATATGCCAGTGAATCCAAAAGCATCAAGATCATCAGCAGCTGAAAGAAGTGTATGAAGCTCATTAAATGCTGAATTTTCTGAATAATCTTTTAAATCATGATTTTCGATAGTTTCCAGGACATCATTAAAATCTTCAAGCTCAAGTTTATTTTTTTTCAGGAAAGTAATGCATATATCTTTGCTGAACTGACCATGTCTTATTCCCTGATCGACTGACATTCCAATGTCGTGCAAATAAGAGGCAATAATAAGTTTTGATGGTAAATTGTGTGCAAGATCACTATTACTGAACGGAAAAATTTCTATAAGTTTTTTGGCATGGCGCCATACCCGTCTGTGATGATCAATACCATGAGAGGGGAGTAACCTTTCATCATAGATTGAAACGAAGAATTCTTCAAGTAGCTGTTGAAACTGAAGTTCCGCAGACTCAATTTGATTGGTCAGATTCATAATTACAAAAAAAAAGCAAAAGACAGAGCCTTTTGCTTTTTGAACAGGCTGTCAGATAAGAAATTAGTAGTTGATCATTTTCTTAGCCAATTCGAGAATGGTTGTATCATCAAAAGATACAATGCCTCCGTCAGGTCCCTGTTCAAAATGAATTCCAACACTTTGGCCCTTTTCAAAATTTCTCCCTCCGAAGTAGTTTCTGACTGTCTCTTCATTCAGATCCAGCTTGTCTGCGATCTGTCTCATACTACCGGAGGGTAACTGGTCTTTGATCTTCCGAAGTTCATTAAAAGTGATTGTTTTATCCATGATCTTAAGGATTAATTAACAATATTAAAATTTAACCATAGTTTAATAATATCGACATACAAAGTTAATCATAAAATGTATATTTTGATAATTCTATCTATATTTTCGATATATCTCTTATAATATATATATCATAGTCGCCTAAATAAGTGAAACCAGCTTTCTTGTATAGTTCGGTGGCTATCCGGTTGCTTCTGTGAACCTCTAATTTTACCTGGTAGCCCTTCTTTTTCACGAATTCCAGAGAATGCTTTAAGAGCATCTTTGACAGATCATTGCCCTGGTATTCAGGCAGTATTCCGAAATGATGAAGATGAATTCTGCGACCATCAAACGTCATCCAGGATGTACCGCAGACTGATCCGTCAGAAAAATTTTCCAGAACAAGAAGTGATCCTCCGATAGTGATACTTTGCTCAATTATTGATTCGTCATCACCGCGTGCCGGATTTCCAAGGTCAGTTATCTTCCAGAGGTGAGCAACTCCTTCATAATCACCCTTTCTGTATCCCCTTATAATGAATTTGCCGGAATTCTTTGTTACAATCATAATGCAGCCATCAGTTTCAGAAATAATTTCAGTGCCATTTTCTTTTCATCATTGAAATCATAATCAATGTTTTCCGTTAAATATTTTTTAAGGGTGTTTCCTTTAATAATACCTGTGGATCCAAATCTTTCAACAACAGCATCAATGTTATTCACCCCTGATTCCAATGATTTGTTGAATTCTTTGATAAAGTCATCATCGAGTTTTTTATTGGCTGTCCAACAGGCAAATACGAAAGGAAGTCCGGAAAATTTTTTCCATTCAAGAGCCAGGTCAATTTTATATGTAAAGTTCTTTTCAGATTCAAAACACTGATCCCCGATAAGAACCACAGCTTCATTCAAACCAATATCAGTGAAATTAAATTTCTCTGTGGTATCCATCCATATAAACTCCTTATTCCAGCTGTTTTTGGCAAGGATCTTCATCAGCATCACTGAAGAACGCGACCTGTAATCAAGATAAACATTCTGAATATCCTTCATAAGACAGTTACTGAGGAGCATTACAGTTTTTACAGCGCCATTTGCTCCGATGCAATAGTTGCTGATTATATGGTATTCTTTAAGAAGAGGTAGTGTGGCTGCAGGAATAAGGCCTATGTCAACATCCCCGTTTATCAGTTTGGTAGCACAATCTGCAGGATGGTCGGTTTCAAGAGTTACCCTTCTGTCAAATCCTTTCTCAGTAAGTCCATAAATAAATGGATACGTATTAGCATATTTTACTGCCGATATTCTGATTTTAGTCATACTATTTTTTTACAACATCTAAAGTACTACTTTTGCATATATATATAATTATAACAACTGAAAACCCAATCTGATCAATAATGGAATTAAATTTTCTTACTGCCATATCTCCCCTTGATGGAAGATACAGACAAAAAATTGATGAACTCGATCTCTATTTCTCGGAGTTTGGACTAATCAGATACCGTCTGTTGGTAGAGATAGAATATTTTATTGCCCTTTGTGATATCCCTCTGCCTCAGTTGGTTGATTTCACGAAGGATAATTATAAGACTTTGCGTTCATTGTATGAAGATTTTAATTTAGCAGAAGCTGAGAAAATTAAGGAGAAGGAGAGAGTTACGAACCACGATGTCAAAGCCATTGAGTATTATCTAAAGGAGAAGTTTTTTCAGTCTGGATGGGGTAAGTGGAGTGAGTTTATTCATTTAGGGCTCACATCACAGGATATAAACAACACCGCAATCCCACTTTCAGTGAAAGATGCGATGATCAATGTTTATTTTCCAGTTCTTTATGAATTGAGAGAGACCCTCGCAAATTATGCTGATGAGTATAAAGACATTCCCATGTTAGCAAGAACTCATGGGCAACCTGCCTCTCCGACCAGACTGGGCAAGGAAATTGAGGTTTTCATTGCAAGGATTGACGGGCAGATGAAGTATTTCGGACAGATCCCTTATTCAGCCAAGTTCGGAGGAGCAACCGGTAATTTTAATGCTCATAAAGCTGCCTATCCTGATATTGACTGGATCTCATTTGCCAATAATTTTGTAAATGAACAACTGGGGTTGGAGCGTTCTCATCCTACAACACAGATCGAACATTACGATAATCTTGCTGCATTGTTTGATAACATGAAAAGGATAAACGTAATACTTATCGATATGGCACGTGATTTCTGGTCATACATATCAATGGATTATTTCAGGCAGAAAATAAAAAAAGGAGAAATTGGTTCATCTGCAATGCCTCATAAAGTGAATCCCATCGATTTTGAAAATGGAGAGGGAAATCTTGGTTATGCAAATGCTATTTTTGAACATCTGTCGATGAAATTGCCTGTATCGAGACTTCAGCGCGACCTTACGGATTCAACAGTTCTAAGGAACATAGGTGTTCCGATCGGGCATTCATTAATTGCATTTAATTCGCTCTTGAAAGGTCTTAATAAACTGATAGTTAATACTGAGAAAATAAAAAGCGATCTTGATAGTAACTGGGTGGTTATTTCTGAAGCTATCCAGACAATACTCAGGAGAGAGAGTTATCCCAAGCCATATGAGGCACTACTTGAACTTACACGGACAAATCATAAGATCACCAGGGATATTTTAACGGATTTTATTGATAATCTGAATCTTAGTGAAGATGTTAAGGACGAAATAAGAGCAATCACCCCGTTTAATTTCACAGGATTTTAATTCAATTATTATTAGATGAAGAATGTCAGGTTGCTTCTTAAATATTTTGCTCCTTACAGGTGGTCGGCAATTAAGAACATACTATATAATATTTTAAGTGCAGTTTTTGCACTTGTATCTTATACATTGGCTGTTCCTTTCCTGAAAATTCTCTTTAACCAGTTTGAAGTAATGGTTCATCCGGGAAGTTTTGAATTCAGCGCTGATTACCTGGGAGCTTTCAGCAGGTATTATTTGTATGAATTTATTCAAAAAAACGGACAGGGAGGTGCTTTATTCCTGGTCGTTATTATTGTAATAGGAGCAAGTCTTTTTAAGAATGGTTTCATATTCCTGGCCAATAACAGTATGGCCTTCATCAGGGCAAGTACAGTAAGGGATCTACGAAGAAAGCTGTATTACAAAGTTCTGAGATTGCCACTATCATTTTTCACTGATGCCCGTAAAGGTGATGTAATGACCCGTATCTCGAATGATGTACAGGAGATTGAAATATCTGTAATGGCCTCACTTACAATGATATTCAGAGATCCGATGTATATTATGATTTTTGTAATATATCTTTTTATAAGCAGTTTCCAGTTAACTCTCTTTGCACTTGCTCTTCTGCCGGTAAGCGGATGGCTTATCGGAAGGGCAAGCCGGACATTAAGATCCTCCTCCCTGCTTGGGCAACAGCATCTGGGAAGGCTTCTCTCGGTTGTGGAAGAGACCCTTACAGGTTTGAGAATAATTAAGGGATTCAATGCTGAAGACAAAATGAAGGCTCAGTTTGCAGAATCAAATGAAAGATATTCAAAAGTATTTAAAAGAGTTACCCGTAAAGCATATCTGGCTTCTCCGATAAGTGAGTTTCTGGCAACTATAGTTGTTATGATTCTGATGTATGTTGGTGGTAATCTTGCACTTAATGGAGATGCTAATATGACACCCGAAAAGCTTATTGCCTTCCTCATAGTATTTTCACAGATTATTCAGCCGGCAAAAAATATTACCACAGCATATTTCAGTATACAGAAGGGGATGGCTTCTATTGACCGAATTGATCAGATACTTGATGCAGAAGAAAAAGTTATGGAAAGAGAGGATGCCATTCCTGTCACCGGATTTCATGATTCTATTGAATTCAGGGGTGTCTGGTATGCCTATAACAGTGAGCCGGTATTAAGGGATATTAACCTTACCATCAAAAAAGGACAGACAGTAGCCATTGTGGGAAAATCTGGTTCCGGCAAATCGACTCTTGCGGATCTTCTTCCAAGATTTATGGATGCTGATAATGGAAAGATACTGATAGATGGTGTGGCGGTTTCAGATCTTAAAATAAGAGATCTCAGATTTCTTATGGGTATTGTCAGTCAGCACCCGATTCTGTTTAATACTTCTTTCAGGGAGAATATTGCTTTTGGAGTTAAGGAGGCTGATATGGAAAAGGTGGAATATGCTGCGAGAATTGCAAATGCACACGATTTTATAATAGAAACGGAAAATGGTTATGAAAGTTTTGTTGGTGAGTCCGGAAATAAGCTTAGCGGTGGGCAGAAACAAAGAATCAGTATTGCCAGAGCTATAATGGCAAATCCTCCTATTCTCATTCTCGACGAAGCTACATCAGCTCTTGATACTGAATCTGAAAGACTTGTGCAGGATGCAATGGTTAAGCTTATGAAAAACAGAACTTCCATTATAATAGCACACAGGCTTTCGACTATTCAACATGCAGATTTAATCGTGGTATTGGATGAAGGAAGAATAGTCGAATGCGGAACCCATACAGAACTAATGGAGAAGAAGAATGGATTCTATCTTAAGCTCCATAGTTACCAGGCGATTTGATGACATAATCGATGTTCCGGAAAACAGGATAATATGTTATTATTCAACCAACTGTTTTTGCAATTGTTATAAAAATAACCGGATAATTGATTATTGTTAAACATAACAGTGAATTTGGAAAAAAGAATATTTAACAGGTATAATGATATGATTAGAAGGACAATTTCTTTAACGGTTTTACTGATAGTGCTTTTTTCAATGGTCACTTCAGTCAATGCGCAAAAGGGACGACATACATTTAAACTGGGAACAAATGAGTTTTTGCTTGACGGACAACCTTTTCAGATAATAAGCGCGGAGATCCATCCGGCAAGAATTCCTGCGGAATATTGGAGTCAGAGGATGAAAATGGCTAAGGCTATTGGCTGCAATACGATAACAGCTTCCATTTTCTGGAGTTTTCATGAGTCGGAGGAGGGTGTTTACGATTTTACAGAGGGATGGCACAATCTTGCCCTATTTTGTGAAATGGTAAAAGAAGAGGAGATGTTTCTCATTTTGCGACCAGGACCTTATGTCGGTGCCGAGTGGGAGCTGGGAGGGATTCCTCCTTATCTTCTTCGTATTCCTGACATTAAATTAAGATCTCTGGATCCCCGTTTTATGGCTGCAGCTGAAAAATACATTGCAAAACTGGCTGAAGTTATCGCACCTTTCCAGGTAACAAAAGGTGGCCCTATCATTTTGTTACAGATTGAAAATGAATACGGTAGTTATGGAAATGACCCCAATTATCTGATGAGGCTAAAGGAAGTCTGGAATTCCAATAAGATAAATATCCCGACATTCACAGCAGATAAACCTAATGAAAAAATGCTTCAGGCCGGAACTTTACCTGGTAGCGTGGTTGGTCTAAACTCAGGAGCGTCACAAGCGGACTTTGAGCTTGCTGCAAAAATAAATCCCGGAGTGCCGGTGTTCTGCAGTGAGGTATATACCGGAACTTATTACCGGTGGGGAGATGAGAAGAAAGTTCAGGATACTACTGAATTAATTAATAATGTCAGGTTCCTCATGGATAATAAGAAATCTTTTAATCTTCATGTTTTGCAGGGAGGAACCAGTTTTGGTTTTACATCCGGAGCCAATATAGGAGTTAATGGCTATAAACCCTCAGTAACAAGCTATATGTCAGATGCTTTACTCAATGAACAAGGAAGGGTGACTCCGATATTTACATCACTTAGAACACTCATGGAGTCATATCAGCCTAAAGGAAAAAAACTTCCGGCAGTTCCTTTACCATATCACACTCTTGATCTCTCTATGGTTCCTCTTTACAGGTTTACAAGCCTGTGGGATAATCTGCCACAACCGGTTCAATCGGTTCATCCTATGACATTTGAAGAGGTAGGCCAGGAAAGCGGTTTGCTTTTATACAAAACCGAACTGACCAATCCTAAACATGGTAAACTTGTTGTAACTGAAATTCATGATTATGCTACTGTCTTTTTTGATGGAAATTTTATTGGTAACCTTGACAGATCTAAAGGTATTAATACAATTGATTTACCTTCTGTAACAACTGAACGTCCCGTTCTTGAGATCCTTGTTGAAGCAATGGGACGAGTAAGTACAGGTCCTGATATGCTTGACAGAAAGGGAATAACTGACAGTGTTACTCTTGATGGTATTTCACTGATAAACTGGAATATATATAAATTTCCCCTGAATCGTAAATTCAATTATGAACTTCGGTCATCGGCACGAGTAGTTAATAAACCCGGAATTATTTTCAGGGGTAATTTTATGATTTCTCAGGCTGCAGGGATAGTGCCGGGTGACACCTTTATAGATTTTTCTAACTATACAAAAGGTGTAATTTGGGTTAACGGCCACAATATTGGAAGGTATTGGAATATCGGTCCACAGAAAAAACTCTTTTGTCCGGCTTTATGGATAAGGGAAGGCATGAATGAGATAATTCTTTTCGATTTTCATCAAAAAGAGGGAAAAATGATACTTGGAACTAAAACCCTTGAATAATAACTGAAAAGAAATATAGGTTATTATTCAGAATTCCCGGTCTTCAGTTTCAGGCACTACGTTAAATGAATTTATACGTTAGGATGAGTACAAAACTAAAATCGAGCTCTTATTTTTTTAAATCTCTTCAATCAGGAAGAAGGTTATCTTGCCTAAGTGTGGCTGGATGGGGCCTTTTATATATATATATGGTGGTGGTTCCGGGATGCAGCCAACAATATCCCTCCAAAACCCTCGGAAATAAAGATATATCGATAGAACTGGCCATAAACACTGAAGGCATTCCTTACATCAGTAAAGTGATTTCTGCCCAAACAAACAAGGTACTTTTGAGCGATGCCACTGCCGGGGCAGGGCTACAGGACAGGCTTGAAAACGAACTGGTGGAGCAGGGAGTTGTTAAAGGGACATCATCAGGCTGGGAAATTGCCGAAGATTCGTCCTTTTTCAAAGCCATGGCCCCCGTTCAGGTAGGTAGCGCAACTCTCTTTCTGCATGTTGAACTACTAAAAAAAGCACCGGTTTTTACAACCTGGTTCAGTATAAAATCAGAAAAAGGAACGGTCGTAAAAACCTTCCCCATTTATTCGTCAGACCTTGAATTGGCTGATAGCACAGCCATGTTAACCTGGTGGAAGGCGGTGGATTTTACCCGCCAAAAACAAATAGTTGGCAATGATCTGCGCCTCGTGTTGCAATCGCGCATTCACAGTTCCGACAATACCGATGGAGTGACCGGCAATGTGCCATACTGGGTCTTGCAAAGCAGTACCGGCAGTGTAGGCTTTTCTCTGGCCTGGTGCGGCGGCTGGACAACTGAACTATCCAAAAACAATGGTATTTTGCACTCCGATGTATATTTGCCTTCCTCTGAAACTCAACTTACACTGGAACCAGGCGAAGAAATTGCAGGCCCACGGTTGATGGTGTATTGTTCAGAAGATACTAACCCGGTTCTGTTCCGCACAAATTGGCTGGCAGCCCGAAACAAGCTGGCCGAAACATTGTACCCGCAGCCGGATATGGGCTTCCCTTTGATTTACAACCATTGGTACGCCGCTAGATTCGACCTCTCGGAATCCTTCATCAAAAACCAGGTGAAGTGGTTCTCCGATTACGGATTCAACGTTTTTATGGTGGATGCGGGCTGGTATAAAAATGTGGGTTCGTGGACACCCCATACCAATAAATTTTCATCCGAAGAGTTTCAGCGCTCCATACATACCATCAAATCATACGGGGCGATTGCCGGCTTATGGTCGTGCCCGCACCTGATTATGGTAAAAGAGCCGCTCCCTTCCTTTATCGACCACCCCGGACGATATGTGCCGTTTATGAACGCATGGCTCATTGATTACAATGCGATGGATTACAGCCGTTTCCTGAGCCTTCATCTTGATACACTTGTAAATCAGTTGGGCGCAGGGTGGTGGAAATCAGACCAGGAATATTTTTCTGAAAACCCGCGTTCGGGCAAACTTAAAAGTGTTACCGCTTTTCAGAATGCATACAGCGATGCACGAAAGGCTTACCCAAAACTCATTTTTGAAGCGTGCCAGGGGGGTGGAAAGATGATAAACGAGTTTATCGATCAGATTTCACAAATACACTGGATTCGCGATGGAGAACGTACCGGGTACATCCACGCTGTAAACAATATTTACGAAGCGCTGGGTGCAGCGGATTTTCTGGGCCTGCAAAAAGTTCAGCGCTGGACCAACCGAATCGACGAAACCGCTATGGACAATCCTGAGTTGCTGAAGTTTTATTGCCGCAGTTGCATGATTGGCACATGGGGAATTTCGGCTGACCTGAACAAAATCAGCCAGGCACAAAAAAGTATTATTTTAACCGAAACCCGGAACTATCGCAGGTTGAATGAATTAAAAACTGCTAATATTGTAGAATACGATTTCCCCGGTGAGTATACGAACCTTGTACCTGTTACATTTTACGATGCGACCCTAAAGAAAGCCGGAGTGATACTCTATCAGATGTTACCGAGAAACGGTTCGAGCAGGATTAGTCTGAAAACCCAGCTCGACCTGTCGAAACAATACATCCTCGAAGATGTTGACGGACAAACCACAAAAACGGTTCAAGGCAACACATTCACCCTGACACTGAAACCAGGCCAGCTATCGGGCGTATTCTTTATCAGGGAGAATTAAGGTAAAAGGTATATTGCGAAAGGAAAAAAATAAGCGTAGCACTACCTATTCCGGCTTCAATGGTATGAGTGATATTAATTTGTATTAATTATCAGGTAGGTAAATTTGAATTATTTAATGCCAAACAACCTGCAGATGTGCCTGTTATAGATATTCTCATATACACAACCGGAAATTATTTCAGCATTATCTTCCAGTAGCTTATAATACTCATCCTTTTTTAATGCTGCCAGTTTATAGGCAACATGGATCAACTGCCTCATATTCGGATTATAATCCTTATTTCCCGGGACATGGCTCAATGAGTCTGCGAATTTTCTGCCATTCCAGGTAGCAACTTCTCCGGCAGAAGGCAGTGAGGAAACATTAATATCTATAACATCAGAGTAAGGTGCACATAGTTCGTCAATTTTCTCAAGTGACTCAAAATAGATCTCTTTTACAAAATTCAGGGAGAGATCTCCTGATTTTGCTAAACCAATAACTTCCTCGAGCCAGGTAGTACCTGCAGTTTTTAAGTGTACACCTTTATTGTATTTATTAATAATCTTGCCTATGTGGGGATAAATAGCAAACTTATCTGACCCTGAGTGGATACTCATCTTCAGATTCCCGGGTAGTCCGAATTCCTTTACTGCAAAATCAATAATTAATAAATCTGATTCAAATTCAGTTGCAAACATTTCAGGATCACCAACATAATCCACTCCTTTGTTGAATCTTCCCGAAAATCTGGGAGCAATAGTTTGAACCGGTATGTTTTCCAGTGATAACATTTTCAGGATGAAGAATAACTCTACCGGAGTCTGAGGATCTGCTACCTCATCCATTGATACTTCAGTTATGAAGTTACCTGTTCCTTTTATTTTTTCAATTTTCCTGTAGATCTCCCATGCCTTGATGGCTGCAAAAAGATATTTTTCAGCAATCTGTGTGATTAACCCCTGTGTTATTTTAAAGCTTGATTCTATTCCCGGTATTTTTAAATCACCAATGTAATTATCTGCTTCCGTTAAGAAATCTTCTATTTCCTTTTTTTCAGCTTTTTTACCGATGTATGATGCTACATCAATTGTAAAAAAATCCGAAAACTCAATGAACCTGTCAACAGTATCCAGATTAATATGATCAGCATCAACATAATAAGGGTTTCTGAACCCTGCAATGTCAGTAACTGTATCAGCTTCAATCCTTACATCACGGGGATGGGTCCCTATTGTGTTATGTTCCCTGTTTGATTTATTCCATACTGGCGTAATTTCAATTCCACGAACTGATGCTTCGATAATAGCTTTCAACTGTGCCGATCCCTGGTGACCAAATCTGTCACCAAGTCCGATAGAATATTTTCCAAGAGTTTTCATTTTAGAATCTTATATGTATTATTATCAATATTCATAAATCATAAAAAGTAATCGACGTTTTCTGATGTTATAATATCTACAGGCAGATATTCGATTCTCTCAGGTAATTTATTAAATGAAAGAAATTCAAAAAGCTTTCTGATGCCCTTATAACTCTGCTCTTCAGGTCTCTGACCTATAATAAAGCGTATAATTCCTGATTTCAGGAATTCTACATTTAAATCCAGAAGATCGTATCCCACTATATTAATGCCTGTTATTCCTTTTTCCTTCAGATATGATGCTATCAGGTATGCCCTTGATCCGGTAAAGAAAATTGAACCTATATTGTGGTTCTTTTCAAAGATTTTATCAAGCTCAACCTTAATGGTTTCAGAAGATGGCTCGGGTATATTTATATTGATTTTTACACCCTTATTTTTTCCTGTTGTCTGAAAATAATTCAGAAATCCGTTATTACGGTTATTAAGGTGATGTACATTTACAATGTTTCGTGCTACTGAAGCAATTAGAATATCTTTATTTTCAGGTGTTACTATATCGATAAGTTGTCCGGCAACTCTTCCGCTTTGAAAAATATCTTCTCCTACATAAGCAAGGAATTCTGTATTTTCTGTATAACCATCAATAAAAACGAACGGTATATCCTCTCTTTTAAGCCTTGAGCAGAATGCAATTGATTCTGATTTAAAAATCGGAGCCAGAAGAATTCCATCAGGCTTAAGCTCAAATACACTATTGGATTTTTGTTGAAAATCCTCCTCACTCTGCATATCAAATGTTATCTGAGTTAATGATACAGGGAATGGATCCAGATCTTCAACAGCTCGTGACATGCCTATGGAATGCTTCTTCCAGAATAAGTTATCTTTTTCAGGATCCGGGAGAAGAGATACAAGATGAAATCGCTTTTTTGATTTCAACACCCGGGCCATTATGTTCGGTGAATAGTTAGTCTCTTTCAGAGCTTTCTGAACCTTGATCCTGGTATTTTCAGCAACCTCTCCTCTGTTATGCAGAACTCTGTCAACGGTTCCAATTGATACCCCGGAAAGTATTGCAATATCTTTCAGTCTTGCTTTTTTCGGTGTCATTATTACCGAACTAATTAAATTACAAACTTTATCAAAAGTCTAATATTTCAGTTATGCTTCCTTTGTGTCTCTCTGTGTCTTCTCTGTGATCCTCTGTGTAACAAGTCTTTAAGAACTGACACAAAGTTTCACAGAGTTACACAGAGGACTATTGAAACAGCCTGGTGAATTGTTTTAAGTGAAACATTTAATTATTCTTAATCAATCAGTGCCTTTTTAGTTTTAGGTGCAAAAATATTCATTATTGCCCATGCAAGGATATATGCACAGCCAGCAACAGTGAACATGATAACATAGCCAGTCTCAACATGTCCGGCTTTTTTGTAGAAATTCAAAACGGCACCTGCAAGGTAAGAAATACCCAGACCTCCGAGTGCGCCGGCCATTCCGCCTATACCTATTACTGAACTGACTGCCCTTTTCGGAAATGCATCAGAAACTGTTGTGAAAATATTTGCTGACCATGCCTGATGTGATGATGCTGCCAATGCTATTAATCCGACAGCTCCCCATGTGCTTATTCCTGGTGATTGTGCAAAAACAATAGGGGTGACCAGGATTGCAAAAATAAGCATTGTATATTTTCTTGCGGTAAATGGTGAGGTTCCTTTCCTTATCATGAAGGATGACAGCCATCCTCCAAAAATACTCCCTACAGTGGTCGCTGAATATATTACTACAAGAGGCAGACCAAATGATTTGAGATCCAAACCTGTTCCCCTAACGTCAGCAAGCCATCCCGGTATCCAGAAAAGGTAAAACCACCATATGGGATCAGTAAGTGCCTTTCCAATAAAAAATAACCATGTCTGACGATACTTCAGAAGTTTTTTCCAAGGAATTTTTTCGACAGACTCTTCCTGTTCATCAATATCACTGTGAATGTACTCCATTTCTTCTGCCGTAATCCTTTTTTGTTTCTGAGGTATCTCATAGAAAATAAACCAGAAAATAATCCATATAAAACCAATTGCCCCGGTAATAATAAAAGCAGCCTGCCATCCCCATGCCATTGCGATGGCTGGTACTGCAATCGGAGCTACAATTGCCCCGATATTGGTTCCGGAATTAAATATTCCTGTTGCCAGTGCCCTCTCTTTTTTTGGAAACCATTCTGCAACCACTTTAATTGCAGCAGGAAAGTTTGCCGATTCACTTCCTCCTAACAGAGCCCTCCAGAAACCAAATCCTAATGCCCCTTTTGCGAGTGCATGACCCATTGCAGCAAGGCTCCATAAAATTACAGCAATACCATAACCCAGCTTTGTGCCGAATTTGTCAATTAGCCTGCCTGCTATAACCATTCCGAATGCATAAAACAACTGGAAGGCCATTACGATATAGGAGTATTCTTTTTCCCCAATATTCAGATCACTTTCTAGCAGTGGTTTTAAGATACCAATTACTTGTCTGTCAAGATAGTTTACGGTAGTTGCAAAGAATATCAATGCACATACGGTCCATCTGTAATTACCAATTTTCTTAATGTCTGGCATAGTTTCTCATTATTAATTAATCATACATTGTAAGTAGATGATGAAGTGGTACCACCCCTTCCTGTCCAGTTGGTATGGAAAAACTCACCACGTGGTTTATCGGTCCGTTCATAGGTGTGAGCACCGAAATAATCACGCTGTGCCTGCAAAAGGTTGGCGGGAAGTTTTTCGCAGCGGTAACCATCAAAATATCCTAGTGCGGATGATATTGCAGGAACCGGGATCCCGTTTAAAGCTGCTGTTGCCACTACATTCCTCCATCCTGTTTGCGCTTTCTCTACTTTCTCCTTAAAGAAAGGATCAAGGAGAAGATTTGTTATTGATGGATTCTTATCAAAAGCATCTTTTATTTTACCCAGGAAAGCAGACCTTATTATACATCCGCCTCTCCACATCAGAGCAATTCCCCCGTAATTCAGTTTCCAATTGTATTCCACAGCTGCTGCCTGCATTAAAGCATAACCCTGGGCATACGAAACAATTTTGGAAGCATATAATGCATCCCTTAAATTATCGATAAATTTTGCTTTGTCACCGGTAAATTCTGGTGTTGGACCATGAAGAATTTTTGAGGCAATAACCCGTTCATCCTTAACTGCTGACAGACATCTTGAAAATACTGCTTCCCCGATAAGTGTCAAAGGTATACCCAGGTCAAGAGCTGCAACGCCTGTCCATTTTCCTGTTCCTTTTTGACCTGCAGTATCCAGAATTTTATCGACCAGAGGTTTGCCGTCAGTGTCCTTATATGCCAGTATATCCCTTGTTATCTCAATCAGGTAACTGTCGAGCTCTCCCTTATTCCACTCTTTAAAGATCAAATGCATTTCATCGGCACTCATGCGGAGAAGATCTCTCATTATCTGGTAGGCTTCCGTGATAAGTTGCATATCGCCATATTCAATGCCATTATGAACCATTTTTACAAAATGACCTGCCCCGTTCTCACCAACCCAGTCACAACATGGGGTACCATCATCAACTTTTGCCGCAATAGCCTGAAAAATAGGTTTTACAATTGGCCATGCTGATTTCGAACCTCCCGGCATTATCGAGGGTCCAAGTAAGGCTCCCTCTTCACCGCCAGATACCCCTGTTCCTATGTAAAGTAAACCTTTGCTCTCAACATAGGCAGTTCTCCTGTTCGTATCCGGGAAGTGGGTATTTCCTCCGTCAATTATTATATCACCGGCGGAAAGATGGGGGATGAGAGTCTCAATCATCTCATCCACAGCACTTCCGGCTTTGATCATTAACATCACTTTTCTTGGTTGAGCCAGAGAACCAACAAGTTCTTCAATTGTAGTAGTTCCAACTATTTTTTTGCCTTTGCCTCTGCCTGCTATGAAATCATTTACTTTCTGAGATGATCTGTTATATACAGATACCTGAAATCCTTTGCTTTCCATATTCAGGACAAGATTCTCGCCCATGACTGCCAGGCCAATTAATCCGATGTCTGATAGTTTATTCATAATTAAATAGTTATAATGTTAATCCTGTATCTTGTTTATTAATTTCTTTTGATCACGTTTTAAGATAAGTTATTTTTTTTGCCTTCTGCCTTCTGCCTTCCGCCTTTATTATGTAAGCCTCTCTTTTGACGTCCATAACCCTAGTGCAGGATTTGAAATGTAGAATATCTCTTCACCATTATCCATGTAATTTATGCCATCTTTTAATTTCTGCGGATCATATTTTTTAATCATATCATTAAGATCATGGTATCTGAAATTTACAGATTCAATCTCATCCTTTGTCAGATAACCAGGGCAGTATGTTACTGAGAACCTTCCCTCAGAGCTTCCATGAATAAGGTGGGCAGCTGCACTAAGGTTATTCCCCAGATCTTCATTTTTACCCAGGGATTTTAATGTTTCCGGAGTGCCCCTGTAACCGTATTTCCTGATCAGCCTGTCTATCTCTTTATCCTCACCAAAGTCCTTCAGTCCTGGTGCCAGCACTATTAATTCACTGTTATCGGCCATGGCCATACGAGTACGGTAAATACTTTTGTTACCTACCCAGGTACATTTAAATTCTGATGGTTCAAGGTAAACCACTACCTTTCTTAAAGGCTTCGCGAGAATGTTAAAGTTCACTTTTAGAGATAATTCTGCTGCAAGTCTGAATACCTCTTCATCATCTCCTATGTACAAGCCACGAATAACCAGTTTCCCTGATTCATCCCATCCGATTACTGTATGTACATAAACAATCGGTAAATGGCTCATGAAATTTGCTGAAGCATAATTCAGCAGACTTCTTACAGGATTTTCTGCTTTGCCCATTATCCTTTCCATTCCATAAACAGCCCCAATGAAATGACTCTTATTAATACCCTCATGACCACCTGTTCCAACAAGAAGGTTTTTGTTATAATTAGCCATTCCGATTACTTCGTGTGGTACTACCTGTCCGACAGAAATGATCAGATCATGACCGCCATTATACACAAGTTTGTTAAGCTGTGCAGGCCAGGAATAGTTGATAGCTCCTTCCGATATCCCTGAAATAAATTCTTCAGGAACTGTACCGATTGTAACAACATCATTTCTCCAGTCATGAACTCTAAACAGATCTGAGGGAACATCTTTGAACATCCGGTCGAGTTCCAGGGTTGTCATTGGTGCATGGGTTCCCAGAGCCGGGAGAATATCCCTGAGATTATGCCTGTAATAATTGTAAATCAGTCGGGTAAGATCTCCTGCCCTTGAATGAGAACGGGTAAAATCAGGTGGTACAACAAGTACCTTCTTCTTCGATCCTAGCTTTTCAAGAGCGGAATATAATCCGTTTTCAAGTTCTTCTGGTCCAATTACTGTATTTTCAGATCCCGATTTGAAATATATCATTATAAAGCATTTTATATTTTAAAATAGCATCAGATTTCAAGTATTACAGATGCGTTTATCAGCCTACCTCCAGGCCGGATGTTCCGGCAGAAATGTCTTAAACTCTTTAATTAAATCATCCTCATACTGACCTTTGAATGTTCCGTTGAAGAATCTGTCAAGTCCTTCATTAAAAAGCCTTTCCCATGATATTTCTTCTTTTCCGGGATTTATAGGAAAGAACAATACTCCATTTGATTTTGCTGCCTTGAGGTCACCGTTTGCATCACCTATCATAAGGATCTTTTCATCATTATACTTGCCTTTTGCTGCAAATTTAAGATGCTCAGTTTTAGTGCCATGCTCCTGACCGGCGATCATTCTGAGATAGTGATCTATTTTATTCTCTTCCCATTCACGTTTAAGAGCGTCAAACGGGGTCTGAGACACAACCATTGCATCGGCTAAAGGTTTCATTTTTTCAAGACACTCCTTTACAAAAGGAAATGGAGTTATTCCGAATACCATTTTTTCTATATCCTCATTAACCTTCATCGACCATTCCAGGGTTCTGGTAATAAAAGGATTATTTACCTCGTCTGAATACTTTTTCAGTGTCGGATTACCGAGTTTGGTCTCTGTTTTTGTCCATTCAAAAAGAGGATTGGCGGAAGGAACTGAAAAATTCCTGGCTTTTATTTCCGGACGGGTTTCCAGAAGAGCAAGAGCTTCATATACAGCAATAAAACGGTTGCATCCCCTGTTGGTAGAGTATAGGTTCACAAATTCCCACGTCTCTCTGGCATATTTGGATACAGGCTGAAGACCGAAATGCTTAATGAAATTAGGGCAAAAGCACTCTTTCTGCTTTATCTCCATAGTATCAAATGCACATCCGTCAGAATCTATTCCGATAAAAAAATCTTTAGTTGGTTTAAGTCCGAGTAGCTGCTCCTGTGGGTTCATGAGAATTAAAATTCAAAATTTAAAATTCAAAATTCAAGATTCAAAATTCAAATGGTTATAAACGAATTATTTTTCATATGCTTCCAGCTGGTATGAAGGTAATTTCTTATCTGCGAATTTCATTTCAAGCCGTGCAAATCTCTGCCTGCCGTTTATCATCGGTACAGATGGCCAGTCTTCTCCGATAAGTGGTCTGACATATGACAGAAAATCATCTGATACATCATAACGGCTTGAAGAAATCCATTTTTCAGGAAATGTTCTTTCTGAGAGAGCTACTTTTTCAAGGGGAACCTTATCATAACGAACATTATAAATAAAACCAGGTTCCCTGAGTATTGTAGCCATCCATCCGTTACCATCGTATAATGCAATTTCAACAGCCTTCTGTCCGACTTTATATGCTTCATCAAGATCAACAATTGAGGAATATGCTGTTGTATGGCGTTGATCAGTACCCATTACCTGTCCCCGTGCAGCCCCTCTTGCTTTTAATCCCTTGCTGTTAAGATAATTAACAACTGTCTGAAATACTGAGTTTTGGCTCGATCCAAATGAAGTATGACCAAATGCATCTTTTACTTCTCCTAAAGTGCCAACGTCAAAACCTTCACTGATAACGACAATGCATCTTCCATCCTTTTTTAGCTGATCATTTACATTATCAGCAAGAGTATCAACAGAAACATTAGATTCCGCCATATAAATCTGCAGGGGCATTTTTCGTTGTGGATCCGCTAATCTTGAAGCGGCCGGAATGTATCCGATCTTACGCCCCATAGCTTGAATAACCAGTACCGGATCGGCAGGAGCAGAGCCCATGTTCTCCTCATTGGCATTCTGAATTATATGTGACCAATATCTGGCCACACTTCCGTAACCCGGAGTATGGTCAATAAGTTTGAACTCATTGTCGCCTACATCATTGTCGATGGTTTTTGGAACACCTACTGCAATGAGATCAAGACCTTTTGTTTTCGCCAGTTCGCTGACCCTGAAAGCTGTATGTTGAGAATCATTCCCTCCGATGTAGAAAAAGTACCCTATATCATGTGCCTTAAAGATCTCTATTATTCTCTGAAAATCTTTTGTTTGTCTGTCCTTAAGTTTGTAACGGCAAGTGCCAATACTGCCTGCTGCAGGGGTATTTCTCAAAAGTGCAATTTCTTCCTCATTCTGGATTGACAAATCAAGAAGCTCTTCTTTTAAAACACCTTCAATACCATGCCAGCCGGCATAAACTTTTCCGAAACTGCCTGGAAACATTCTGCATGTTTCGATAATTCCCCTCAGGGAACTGTTAATTACAGGCGATGGGCCTCCGGACTGGGCAACAATAACATTTTTTGCCATTGTTTTGTATATTATGTTTAATATAAAGTTATAATTACTATCGGGAATGAGTAATAAAAGTCTTTTAGTACTTGATAATCAGTTACTTTCTCGTTGGAGTATCCTGAGCTTACACCTTCCTCTGAAATCAACCTCTCCCTAAATCCCTCTCCCACAGGAGAGGGACTTAAACGTATTTTACCTCCCCCTCTCACTCGGGAGAGGGGGATTTGAGGGGGTGAGGTTAAAATTGAAGAATGGAGTTGGGAAATTGAATTCATGGATTTTTAAGTTATTTCATTCTTCTTACTATTTATTCCCGACAGTCATTTAAGTTACTATACTCCTGAATATGCACTGAAACCGCCATCGACAGGAATAACAATGCCGGTTACAAATTCTGAGAGATCTGAAGCCAGATAAATCAGAGTACCGGTCAATTCTTCAGGGACACAATAACGTTCCATTGGAGTACCTGCAATAATTTTTTTTCCCCTGGGTGTCAGACCTCCTGTTTTTTCATCGATAAGCAGGAACCTGTTCTGATTTGTGAGCAGGAAGCCTGGTGCAATTGCATTTACTCTGATACCTGTTTTTGAAAAATGTACTGCAAGCCATTGTGTGAAATTATTAACAGCAGCTTTTGCTGCTGAATAGGCTGCAATCTTAGTCAGAGGCCTGTATGAATTCATCGATGATATGTTAATTATAACCCCTGATTTTTTCTTAACCATATCAGTTGCAAATACCATCGTTGGTATCAGAGTGCCTTTGAAATTGAGGTCAAATACTTTGTCAAATCCCTCAATCTGAAGTCCGAAGAACGTATCTGCAGGGTTTTCAGGATCTGTCCCTTCCATCTTTTCGACTTTGGTTGTAGCAGCAGGAGAGTTACCTCCGGCACCGTTAACAAGAATGTCAATCAGACCAAATTTATCATTAATCTCTTTTTTGGCTGTTTCAAGAGAAGGTTTGTCAAGCACACTTGCCGAAATGCCTATTGATGGAGTGCCAAACTCTTTTTCAATCTCTCCTGCCACATCCACCGACGCCTCTTTATTCAAATCAAGTATTACTGTTTTAACACCTTGTGCCGCCAGAGACCTCGCCATAGTGGAGCATATTATACCTGCCCCTCCTGTTATTACAGCTACTTTATCCTTTAAGTTCAGATTGTTCATTTATTATAATTATTTGTTGCTGATTAAATGGTCACTTGTTAAAGCCAAAATACTCTTCTGCATTTTTAAAGGAGATACCCTCTATTAATGGTTTCAATAACTCTTCTTCATTTGGGATAAGTCCTTTTTCCACCTCTTCTCCGATATAATTACACAACAGTCGTCTGAAGTATTCATGACGGGGGTAGGAGAGAAAGCTTCTCGAATCTGTGACCATTCCAACAAACCTCCTCAATAGTCCCAGCGATGAAAGGTCCTTCAGATGTTTTTCCATACCATTTTTCTGATCGAGAAACCACCATGCTGCTCCGTATTGTACTTTTCCTGCTGCTGATCCATCATTGAAATTGCCGGCCATTGTTATCATCATCTCATTATCTGAAGGATTGAGATTATAAAGGATGGTCTTTGCAAGCTGGTCAGAATCATCTATTGCACCAAGAAATTTCGACATTTTATAGGCATCCTGAGGAACCCCGATTGAGTCCCAGCCAGTGTCTGGTCCAAGTTGTCTGAACTTGCGTAAATTATTGTTGCGCAACGCCCCGACATGAAATTGCTGGGTCCAGCCTCTCTTATGATTTAGTTTACAGAGTTCAGCCATAACAGCTGTTTTGTATTTTTCACTTTCGTCTGCAGACAGTAGTTCTCCTTTAAGTAATTTTTTGAAAATTCTGTCAACCTCTGAAATTGTATATGCTGCAAAATAGAACCTGTCAAGACCATGATCGGAAAGCCTTCCACCGGTCTGGTGAAAGAAATTGTGCCTTTCATCAAGAGCTGCAATAAGGGTTTCAAAGTTACTGATCCCAATATTAGCGGCCTGAGCAAGTTTTTGAATATAAAGACCTGTTTTTTCCGGTTCTTCTGTCTTTAAAATATTATCCGGACGAAATGTAGGCATTATGGGAATCTCAAAAGATTCTTTTAGTTTAAGATGATATTCAAGGTTGTCGGAAGGATCATCAGTGGTGCAAATCAGGGCAACATTCATTTTGAGGATTAGCGACCTAACAGAGTACTCCTTTGTCCGAAGCATGCCTGAGGCTTTATCATAAATTCCTGCAGCAGTAGACGGAGAGAGAAGATCAAAGATGTTGAAATATCTGGCAAGTTCAAGGTGAGTCCAGTGGTATAAGGGATTTCCCACAGCTGCAGGTACAGTTTCAGCCCATTTTTGAAATTTTTCAGGATCACTGCTGTTTCCTGTGCAATACTTTTCATCGATACCATTAATCCTCATGGCCCTCCATTTATAATGATCCCCTTCCAGCCATGCCCGGGACAGGTTTTCAAACTGCCTGTCATCAGATATCATTGAGGGAGAAAGATGGCAATGAAAATCCATTATTGGCTTATTATCAGCATATTCATAATAAAGCTTTAAAGCTGTTTTATTGCTTAAAAGGAAATTTTCATTAATAAATGATTTCATATTTATAATTGAATTGGAAAATTTTATAAATTTGGAAATTCAAATATCGTTAACGATCACGAAAATAGAAATTTCAAATCAATTAACCAAAAAATAAGTGAAGTGTTTAGTAAAATTCATTTCTTCATCAACCTTTCCAGGGGAAATTTTAAAGAAGAATGATTATGTTTAAACCAGAAGTATTTTCTATAATCAACAATTCTAAACCATCTTTAAAACATAATGCAATGCAAGTAAAAAGAATCATTTTGATGTTGATATTTCTCTTCATCTTTTATCCTTTTTATTCTCAGGAACCGATCCAATCTGCCTTTAGAACGGATCTGAACAAAACAGCTGTTGAAACCGTACTCAGGGTAGTTGCCGACTGGCAGATCAGAACACCTCTTACCCATCACCTCGCTGACTGGACAAATGGAGCTCTTTACGCAGGCATGGTAGAATGGGCATCTGTTTCAGATGATGAATCATATTATACCTGGCTGAAAGATATCTCAGAGAAAAATTCATGGAATTATTATGTCCATGATAATCCTCTCCGAAGGTACCATGCAGATGATTATTGTGTTGGTCAGACTTATATTGAACTGTACCGGAAGTACAGGGACAAAAAAATGATTCAGCCCATGCGAAAGTATCTGGATCAGATTTTAAAAGATCCTGCAAAAGGGGATCTTCTCTTCGTTAATACCAAAGAATATTCATCTCAACAGAGGTGGTCGTGGTGTGATGCACTTTTTATGGCACCCACTGTCTGGGCTAAAATGTCAAATGTGACAGGAAAGAAAAAATATCTTGATTTCATGTATCAGGAGTATAAATTTACCACAGATTATTTGTACGATAAAGATGAAGATCTCTATTTCAGGGATTCAAATTACTTTACAAGGAAAGAAGCTAATGGTGAAAAGGTGTTCTGGGGAAGAGGTAATGGATGGGTCTTCGCCGGTCTGCCAATAATAATCAGGGAACTACCGGCTAATTATGAACACAAAGATTATTTTGTAACAGTTTATAAAGAGATGGCTGCAAAACTTCTCTCACTTCAATCTGCTGACGGATTCTGGCATGCAAGTCTTCTTGATCCGGCAAGCTATCCTAATCCTGAGATGAGTGCAACAGCATTTTATGTATTTGGTATTGCCTGGGGTATTAATAATGGTTATCTTGACAGGGAACAATACCTTCCTTCAGTTTATAAAGGATGGAAATCAATGGTTTCTTCTGTATGGCCGGATGGTAAGGTAGGATTTATACAGCCGATAGGTGCCGATCCCAAAAGTGTCACCAGGGAAATGACTGAGGTGTATGGTGTTGGAGGATTCCTGATGGCGGGAACCGAGATTATCAGACTGCTGGAAAAGCAAGTATTAAAATAGAAGCCTGAATTATTAAGAATGATAAATTAATTAATATATTATGAAAACTGAACTCAGATATGCTTCAAATCCTGAGGATTTTAAGAAGTATGATACAGAAAGAATAAGAAAGGAATTTCACATCGGAACTATCTTTATTCCTGATGAAATATCTTTTGTTTATACAATGTACGACAGGTATGTTGTTGGTGGTGCCATGCCTGTAAATAAACCACTCAAACTTGAATCGGCTGATGATCTTAAAGCAACCTATTTTCTTGAGAGAAGGGAGATGGGCATGATAAATATCGGAGGCAATGCGGTTATTGAAACCGGTTCCGGGAATTATGAACTTGGTTTCAAAGAGGCTCTTTACCTGGGAAAGGAGACAAAAGATGTTGTTTTCAGATCAGTTGATTCAAAGAACCCTGCAAAACTTTATATAAATTCTGCCCCTGCTCATCATATTTATCCGTCTAAAAAGGTAACGGTTAAAGAGGCTGAAATCGTAGTATTGGGAAGTCCTGAGGCTTCAAATCACCGTACGATAAATAAGTTGTTGGTTAATAGTGTATTGCCCACCTGCCAGCTGCAGATGGGAATGACTGAATTAAAACCCGGTAGTGTCTGGAATACCATGCCGGTACATACCCATAACCGCAGAATGGAGGCATACTTCTATTTTCAGGTTCCGGAAAAGCAGGCAATATGTCACTTCATGGGAGATCCTGATGAAACAAGACATGTATGGATGACTAATGAACAGGCAGTTCTATCACCGTCATGGAGTATTCATAGCGCTGCCGGCACCTCAAATTATACTTTCATCTGGGGTATGGCAGGGGAAAACCTTGATTACAGCGATATGGATGTTCGGCACCCGGATACTCTTAAGTAGAGTGGTGAGTGATGAGTGGTGAGTGGTGAGTGGTAAGTAGTAAGCAGTAATCAGTAATCAGTAATCAGTAGGAGTAGGTAGTAGGTAGTAGGTAGTAGGTAGTAGGTAGTAGGTAGTAGGTAGTAGGTAGTAAGTAGTAAGCAGTATTATAACTCTTTTAAACTTTGAACCTTGAACCTTGAACATAACACTTAAACATTGAAACACTGAGCCCTGCGCCCTTCGCCCTGCGCCCTTCGCCTTCCATCAGCATTAAAAGTTTTTTAACATTTTTGTATTAATTATAAGACATGAAAGATTTATTTGATTTAACGGGAAAAGTAGCCCTGGTAACCGGAGGAACTCACGGTATTGGGTTAGCAATAGGAATACTGCTTGCAAAAGCCGGTGCAAAGGTATGCGTCAATGATATCCAGGATGACAAGCTGGTTATATGCAAGGAGAGCTTCAAAAAAGAGGGCCTTGATGTTTTTACACTTAAATTCAATGTCACTGATGAAAAAGATGTTGATGAAGGAATAACTCTTATTGAAAAAACTGTTGGTCCTGTGGATATCCTCGTAAATAATGCCGGAATCATAAAAAGGATCCCGATTCTTGATATGGCTATTAGTGATTTTAAGCAGGTTATTGAAGTTGATCTGATAGCTCCGTTGATAGTTTCAAAACGGGTTGCTCCGAAAATGATTGAAAAGCGGAGTGGCAAGATTATCAACATGTGTTCAATGATGAGCGTATACGGGCGTAAAACAGTTTCAGCCTATGCTTCTGCAAAGGGTGGCCTTAAATTACTTACCCAGAATATGACATGTGAATGGGCAAAATACAATATCCAGATAAACGGGATTGGCCCGGGATATATAGCAACCTCACAAACTGCTCCCATACGAGAAAACGGTCATCCTTTCAATGATCTGGTTATGACACGTACACCTGCAGGAAGATGGGGAGAACCTGAGGATGTTGCAAGCGGGGCTCTTTTCCTTGCTTCAAAGGCCAGTGATTTTGTTAACGGCCATATCCTTTATATAGACGGCGGTATTCTCGCAAATTTCGGTTACGTGAAGGGCGAGAATGATATTTGAATTTGGTGTAGTCACTAAGATAGTATCTTATACCTATCTTCATTCCAATGGATTGAAGTAATGTTTTGCTGCTTCCACCCATGATGGTGTTTAATTGTTCTGAACCGGTTGAAAGCTGAAATTCATTGTAAAGTGCATTATCTGAGATGCTTGACAGGGATCTGTCAAAGAAAGCTGCACCCGAGATCTGGACTCTTTTACTGATTAAATAGTCAATGCCAGCAGCTGCAACGAAACTTGTGCTAACGGTTTTTAATTCCAGATTCCCGTCTGACTCTATATACTGGTTGGTAGCAAATCCGTACTCCGGTAGATTTTCGAGAATCACATTATAGGAAGGAAAATAACCTTTGTATGTGAATGTTCCGGTACTCTCATAAGAATTATCCAGAGGAAACGTAAAGCTCAAACCGGTCTGGAGGTAAATACCTGTCGATTTATTTAATGGATAGCGAAAAGTCATGTAAACAGGTATGCTGACTATATTGATCTGTTGTGTTTCTGTAATATCAGATCCTGATACTCTCATTTCATAATACTCGTTTTCAATATCTATTGCTTTAAATTGGTTCTGATAACTTGCAATCTCAAATTGAGTCTTGTATGAAGAGTACGATACTCCGGATATCAATCCAAAGTATTTCGTGAAAAAATATCCTGCCTCAAAAAAACCGTTCAAAGAGTATTTATTATCGGATGTATAATCAGCTCCTGTATTAATAATCTGATTTTTAGACTCTCCGATACCGGCACCGAAAAACATACCATTTTGTTTAAATTTATTAGATCTGATATCCTGCGACTGAACATCCGACAGTGAAAAATACAAAAAGATGGCAGTAAGTATGATTTGTTTTATATATAACATCTTTAACTTCATCACCTGATTTTTTTTACTTTGCAACCACTACTTTAGTGGAATACACATCTTTATTGTCTATCAGCACTTGTATGAAATATATCCCTTCATCCATATTATCAACTGGTATCTCTTTCAGCAATTCGTCATTCAGGGCCTCAACTCTGAATTCCATAACCTTTATGCCTCCTGAGTTAAGTATTCTGATTAATGCTTTCCCTTCAGAAATATTATTTAGTTTAAGTGCAAAGCTCACTGATGCAGGATTCGGATAAGCAGTAACTGATCTTATACCAGAGACAGTGATCGTATTTGAACTGTTAGAACATCCTTCGTTATCAACAATCATAACCCTGTAAGCGCCTGGTTGTTTATTTGTTTGATAGTACTGTGATTTTGCATTCGAAATCGGGCTCAATCCTTCATACCATTGGTAACTTTTAATAGAATCGCCCACGTTATAACAGATAAGCAGATCTCCGTATTTAATGGCAATTTTCGGAACAACTCCTTTCGGGGCAGGATTAATAACAATATTGGCTGAAATTGCTGAAGTGCAGCCTGATGTATTTGTAACCCGGTAGTTGTAGGTTCCTGGTGAAAGCCCGGAAACAGTTGTACTGGATCCGTTTCCTGTGGTTGTTATTCCACCGGGAGTTTGTGTTAAGGTCCATACACCGGAAGATGTTAAGCCATTCAGAATCACACTTCCGGTTGGAACAGTACATGTTGGTTGTGTAATTGTTCCGGCAACCGGAGCAGATGGCGTTGCAGGATTAGGATTAATAACTACCTCAGCAGATGAATTTGAAATACATCCTGATGAATTTGTTACAGTGAAGGTATATATTCCAACCGGTAATCCTGAAATAATTGTATTTGATCCTGTTCCGTTGCTGGTTATTCCTCCGGGATTTCTTGTTATTGTCCATGTCCCGGATGAAGGCAATCCGCTGAGTCCTACACTGCCTGTTGATACAGAGCAGGTTGGTTGTACCGGAGTTCCTGTCACCGGAGCTGCCTGCGATGGATAAACAGTAAGAATAGCAGCATTTGATGTTGCAGTATTTGCAGTACAGTTTGTAATGTAGCACCGGTATTGATAATTACTGGCTGCAATAATACCTGATACACGCAGGGTCATAGATGTTGGATTACTGTATGTTGCTCCTGCAGGGACTCCGTTGGAGACTGCTGACCATGTACCATTATTATTATATTGCCATTGATATGTGTAAGGAGTTGTACCTCCGGTTACAACGGTAAAAAATGCTTCGCCGGTAACAGGACATACATTTTTGTTAAGTGGATGGTTTCCTATGGTTACCGGAATACAGTTAAAAGTAACCGTAACTGTTGAAGTAAATGGTTTTCCCGGACATGATCCGGTGTAAGGCGTGACAGTATAAACCGCAGTACCTGATCCTGAAAGAATTGTCAGTGTTCCTGTTATGCTGGTTTGTGGAATTGTTTGAGCAGTTCCTCCTCTGACTCCTCCGGTATAGACCGGTGTACTCCATGTATAAGTGGTTCCGCCCGGGACTCCGGCCGGAGTTATTGAAAATGTTCCTCCGGATTGAATTGAAGATGTCTGGCTCGCAACAATTAACTGTGGTGGCGGTGCATTGATGGTAACATTGGCTGATGCCGATGAATAGCATCCTGAACCTGTTGATACTGAAAAGGTATATGTACCCGCTGCAAGTTCTGAGATTGTGGTACTTGTTCCTGTGCCATTGATGATTACGGCTCCCGGATTTCTGAGAATAGTCCAGATTCCTGATCCAGGTAAGCCGTTCAGAATAGCACTTCCGGTTGGAACTTCACAGGTAGGTTGAGTAATTTGTCCAACAGCAGGAGCAGGTGGAGATGCATTAACTGTAAGAGTTACCACATTTGACCTTACGCTGTTTGAAGTACAATTAGTTATGTAACAACGGTATTGATAACTACCTGCAACCGAAATTCCGGTTACGGACATATTCGGAGTTGTTGGATTAGAATATATGGCTCCGGCAGGTGTCCCATCAGATACAAGTGACCAGAGACCTCCATTGTTGTATTGCCATTGGATAATAAATGGAGATGTCCCGTTTGCCTTTATTGAAAAAGATGCATTCCCTGAGGAAGCACACATATTATTGTCTGTCGGTTGTATTCCAATGGTTACCGGAACGCATGAAGAGGTAACAGTTACAGTTAGTGTGAATGTTGTTCCTGTACATGATCCTGACACAGGAGTAACTATGTAGGTTGCTGTGCCACGGCCAAAAGGAATTGTTAATACCCCGGTTATACTTGTCTGAGGAATAGTTTGTGCAGTGCCTCCGGTCACTTCACCGGAATAAACCGGAGCAGTCCAGGTATAGGTGGTACCTGGTGGAACACCAAAAGGAGTAACTATGAAGGTACCTTCACTCAGAATTCCTGTTGTCTGGTCAGTAACCGCGGGCGTTGGGGGTTGGGTATTAATTATCACACCAGACAGTGTATTCGAAATACACCCGGATGCATTTG
This sequence comes from uncultured Bacteroidales bacterium, assembly GCA_963732435.1. Classification (GTDB taxonomy): domain Bacteria; phylum Bacteroidota; class Bacteroidia; order Bacteroidales; family VadinHA17; genus LD21. The sequence goes on from CAVSZL010000005.1 coordinate 313,889, forward strand.
TTACAGTAAATGAGTATGATCCCGATACCAGACCTGAAACTGTTGTACTTGTTCCTGTTCCGGTAGTTATTACACCATCCGGATTTCTTGTTAATGTCCATGTTCCGGAAGCAGGCAATCCGCTTAATACAATGCTCCCTGTTGGTGATGAACATGTTGGTTGTGTTATAACTCCTGCAACAGGAACGGTAGGAACACCATTTACTGTCAGTGTAGCAGCATTTGATCTGACACTGCCTGATGTACAATTAGTTATATAACAGCTGTATTGATAAATTCCGGGTGCTGAAATTCCTGATACTCCCAATGACCGGACTATTCTGATCAGTATAGGAGGCTCCGGCAGGTATGCCATTTAATACATTTGTCCAGATACCACCATTATTATATTGCCACTGATAGTTATGCGGAGCTGTTCCGGTCGCAACTACCGTAAATGATTCTCCACCGGTTACTGCACAGAAACTCCTGGGTGATGGCTGTGTGCTTATTGTTGCGGGAATACAGGCAGTGGTAACATTGACCGTAACAGTAAATGGTGCTCCGGTACAAGATCCTGCTACAGGAGTAACTGTATAAATTGCAGTGCCTGATCCTGATGCTATTGTCAATGTTCCGAAGATACTTGACTGAGGATTAGATTGTGCACTTCCTCCGCTTACTGCACCGGTATAAACCGGGGCAGTCCATGTATATGTTGTTCCTTGCGGCTGTCCTGCAGGAGTTACATTAAATGTTTCGCCGGATTGAATTGTTGCTGTTTGGTTTGGTACATTTGGAATTGGTGGTTGTGCATTTATAATTACATCAGCAGAGGCAGATGAAACACAGCCATTTGCATTGGTTACTGTAAAATAATAGGTTCCGGGAGTAAGTCCTGAAATCAAAGTGGTTGTGCCTGTTCCAGTGATGTTTATATTTCCTGGATTTCTCGTTAATGTCCATGTTCCTGAGGAAGGTAAACCTCCTGCCACAACACTTCCGGTTGCCACTGTACATGTAGGTTGCACGGGTGCTTCCGGAACCGGAGATGCAGGTGATTCGTATATTATCAGAGTTACAGGACTTGAATTTATACTGTTCGATGTACAGTTTTTAACGTTACAACGGTATTGATATGTTCCGCCTGATATAAATCCTGATGCTCCGAGAGTGGCTGTTGATGAATTAACGTAAATCGCTCCGGCAGGTGTCTCGTTTGTAACGTTTACCCACGTACTGCCATTAAGATATTGCCATTGATAGGAAGGAGATGTGCCCCTTGCCACTACGGTGAATGATGCTTCATCAAATACTGAACATATGCTGGTACCCAATGGCTGGGTTTGGATGGAAACCGGTACACAGTCATACGAAACATTTACAGTTACAGTAAATTGAACTCCAACGCATGATTCTGAGACAGGAGTTACCGTATAAGTCGCTGTACCTGTTCCAGTTGGAATTGTCAATACGCCACTTATACTCGTCTGTGGAATTGTCTGTGCACTTCCTCCTGTAACGCCACTGGTATAGACCGGAGCACTCCATGTATATGTGGTTCCCGGAGGGGTTCCTTCCGGAATTACTGTGAAGGTTTCGCCTGTTTGAATAGTTACTGTCTGATTTGTAACCACGGGAGAGGGTGGCTGGGCATTAATTGTAACATCAGATGACGGAGGTGATATGCATCCATTGGCATTTTCTGCAATGAAGGAATAGGTTCCTTCAGGTAGTCCTGAAACTGTAGTTCTTGTTCCTGTTCCGCTTATGGTAATGCCTCCCGGATTTCTTGTCAAAATCCATGTCCCTGATGAAGGCAATCCACTTAGTTCAACACTTCCTGTTGCCACTGAACATGTTGGTTGTAAGGTAGTTCCCGGTATAGGTGCTGTCTGTGATTCATTTACGGTAAGAGTGGCATCATTTGTTATAATGCTGATCGATGTACAGTTTGTAACGATACAACGATACTGATATGAGCCGGCTGTTGTAATTCCTGTAACACCCAGGGTACCGGTTTCAGTATTAGAATATGTTGCTCCAATTGGCAGGTCATTTGATACATTTGTCCAGTCGGCACCATCATAATATTGCCATTGATAGTTAAATGGCGGTGTACCGTTTGAAATGACTGTGAAGGATGCATCTCCGTTATTAGCACACATATTTGCATCAGAAGGCTGAGTTCCTATTGTTACAGGAACACATGAAGAAGTAACAGTAACAGTTAAAGTAAACGTATTTCCTGTACATGTTCCGGTAACAGGAGTGACTGTATAAACTGCAGTGCCTGATCCTGAAGGAATAGTTAATGATCCGCTTATACTTGGCTGTGGAATTGATTGAGCACTGCCTCCTGTTACTTCACCGGTGTAAACCGGGTCACCCCATGTATATTCGGTTCCGGGAGGTGTTCCAGCCGGGGTTACAGTGAAGGTTTCACCTGTTTCTATAGATGCTGTCTGATCTGTGACAACAGGTGTGGGTGGCTGGCTATTTATTATAACTTCTGCTGAAGCATCTGATATGCATCCGCCTGTAGTATTGACAGTGAAGGAATATGTTCCTTCAGTCAGTCCTGAAATTGTGGTACTTGTTCCTGTCCCTGTGGTAATAATGCCTCCCGGATTTCTTGTTAATGTCCATGTCCCTGATGAAGGTAATCCGTTTAATACAACACTCCCTGTTGCCTCTGTACATGTTGGTTGCTCCGGGATTTCAGGTACCGGAGCTGACAGTGATGCATTTACCGTAAGTGTGGCAGCATTTGATGTCGTATTGCTTGCAGGAGAACAATTTGTTATGGAACAACGGAACTGATAAGTGCCCGGTGATGTAATTCCTGAAACACCAAGGGTACTTGTTTTATTTGAATTGGAATAGGATGCACCTGCCGGAGTGCCTTTGTTACGTATTGACCAGATTTCACTATCAATATATTCCCATTGATAAGTAAATGGAGGGGTTCCGTTAGGATTTACTGTGAATGATGCATTTCCTGAGGTAGCACACATGCTGTTATCGAGTGGTTGTGTTCCGATTGTAGCAGAAACACAGTCAAATGAAACAGTAACAGTTACTAAAAACGGAGTTCCAACACAGGACCCGGTTTGCGGAGTAACCGTGTATATTGCCGTACCTGTTCCTGAAGGAATGCTCAAAGTGCCGCTTATACTTATTCTGAGGAAGAGTTTGTGCACTTCCACCTGTTACTAAACCAGTATAAGTTGGTGTATCCCACGTGTAGTTTGTTCCTGAAGGCACTCCTGATGGAGTTACAGTAAATGTTCCGCCTGTTTGAATTAATGCCAACTGATCAGGTACAACCGGAGTTACCGGTTGAGCATTAATAATCACATCAGTTGATGCAGGTGAAATACATCCCGATACATCAGTCACTGTGAAGGTATATGTTCCCGCTGTAAGTCCTGAGATCGTTGTACTGGTACCACTGCCACTGGTGGTAATGCCTCCCGGAATTCCTGTTATAGTCCAGTTTCCTGATGCAGGCAAACCTGATAAAACAACACTTCCGGTTGCGACTGAACATGTTGGTTGTGTTGGAGTACCCGGTAATAGGAGCTGCTAGGTGGTGCATTTACTGTGAGTGTTACAACATTTGATGTTGCATTGCTTGCAGCAGAACAATTTGTTATAAAACATCGGTACTGATATGTGCCGGGTAATGTAATTCCTGATACTCCAAGAGTGCTGGTACCTGCAGTTGAATAGGTTGCTCCTGCCGGTGTGCCATTTGTTACGGCTGACCAGGTAACTCCATTATTGTATTCCCATTGATAGGTGAATGGTTGTAAACCGATTGCAACTACCGTGAAAGATGTATTTCCTGTTGTTGTACAAAAGTTCTGATTTGTTGGTTGTGATGAGATAGTAACCGGAATACAGTCAAAAGTAACACTAACAGTTATCGTAAATGTATTTCCTGTACAGGATCCGGCAACTGGAGTAACTGTATAAATTGCTGTACCTGATCCTGAAGGAATGCTTAGTGTGCCACTTATGCTTGTCTGAGGAGTTGTTTGAGCACTACCTCCGGTTACAAAGCCGGTATATTCAGGGTCAGTCCATGTATATGTTGTTCCCTCTGGAACTCCGGTTGGTGATTACTGTAAATGTCGTTCCTGTCAGAATTGTTGTGGTCTGATTTGTAATAGTAAGAGTAGGTAACGGATTGATTGTTACATTACGCTGAAGGCAATGAGGTAGCCCCAACTGCATCTGTAACCGTATAGGTATATGTTCCTTCCGACAGGTCCGAAATTAGTTGTGTTTGTTTCTGTTCCATTTATGGTTATGCTTCCGGTGATTTCTTGTCAGTGTCCATGTTCCTGATGAAGGTAATCCGGATAAAACTACACTTCCGGTAGGTAAATAGCAAGTCGGTTGGGTGATTTGTCCAACTGTCGGAGGTGGTGGAGGATCTGCAATATTCACTGACTCCAGAGTTATAGATACAGTTGATTATTTCAGGCACCGAATAGTTAAATTTGAGGTGTTGGATTATCACTCCATGTAATAGCTGCACTTCCTGAAGTACCATTCAAAACTGTGAAGTTCAGATCGAAAAACTTACCTGATGTAATATTTATCAGCGGAGCTATTATAAACAAATGCAACTGCTCCATCTATTGGTTATCATCAACTTCAGCTGAAATTGTTCCACCGCTCCAGTTACTGCTGCCTGTATATGTTAATTTGGTTTTATCGTAAGCAATTGTGAATTGAAATTTTGTCATTTCTGCTATACCCGTAGCCTGTACAGGTACACTTACAGTACTTCCGGGAGTACTGTTTACAGTTCCAATTGTTAATGTTGTCTGTGAATATCCTGAATAGCTAAAGCCTGTAAATATGATGAGACTAATTATGATTCTAAAAATAGCTTTCATAATTACAACTTAAAGATATTCAATTTAAAGACTTAAAATTTTAACAAAAGAGTTAATATGTAATTTACGAATTTTACGGGCAGGTTTATATGTTAATCAAACAAAAAAGCACCTCAACCTGACTATCTCCAATAAATCAATAACAAAGATATCTGAATCTTAAATCAAAAAGTCAATCTTTTATTGCTTTTTTACGAAACCCTTTTATATTATTTTAAACAATGGAATTAGTTTGACCAAATGATAAATTGTCGGCAATACAGGTAGTATGAGTGGCGTTTGATATATGATTGTCTTGCAGGTCATGCAGGTCGTGCGGTCTTGCAAGTCCTGAATTTCTTGAAAGGATGTAATGGAAACACAGAATCGTAAATATTACTATCAGATAATCAGGTAATTAAGCATTCTTCTCAGGATTGTCCGGATGATCATCTGCATAAGGTTTTGCATATAGATCTTCAACCTTAACCTTTTCATCCTCAATATTATACAGTGGAACATTTTTATTCTCTTCTTCCCTTGCCCTTCCGTTGAAATAGAGAACACAGGAGAGTATGGGCATCAAAGGCATTGTAATGGCACTTACAAGTGCGGATAAGATTATAAACAGAGGTTTTGTCGTAAAATCAACCAGTTCAGTAGCTTCCTGAGGATTTACAAGTGTTTTAATAAAGCCTCCGGTAAAAGGGATGAGAATAATCCCGGAAAGTATTACTGATACCACAATCAGAATGATCAGGAATACAGCAACCCACCCTATATTGGACCAGAAGTTCCTGTGAGCCAGTGAAAGTGTTCTTGTTATTGTATTTCCTATGTTTGTCTCCTCTGCCATCATTACCGGTAAAATGAATAGATAAATGGTCATTACATAAAGCAGGGAAAAGAAGACTCCAACGACCAGAACTAAAAGTCCAAGCAAAATTGCAATGGATCCGGCAAAGGCCAACAGAACCATTATAATGAGATATGGAATAAAATATTTAAGCGACTTCAGAAGTGAGTTTAAAAAATTATATTCTGTGCTTACCGGATTAAACAGGATATAATACTGCATTATGGTCGTAAACAAAAGATTTACTAGTGATATAATCAATATCGGCACCATATATCCTTTAAGGGCTTCAAGCATAATCATGGGATCTGTTATATTCTGAAGCTCTTTAATATTAATACTTGTTGAAATATACTGAATTACAAGTGACATGGCCAGAGAAATGAAGAACAACGGAATAAATTTCTGCTTGTAAAAATCCCAGATGCCATTCATTGCACTGTCAAGGTTATGTATCCGGTAAAGAGGGTGGTTAGTTAGATTATTCATGTTGTTTTTTTTCCAAATTTAACTATTAACTCATTAGTTGCTGTATTCTTTTGGAAGAATTTCCACATCAAAATCCCGACCACTGTATAGTCTTGAGATACATTTCAACGATCAGATGAACAAATCCGAAATGCAACTAAACATTTACTTTTATTATTTGTTTATAAATTGTTCAGCTATATTTGACAACGAATTTTATCGTCAGAATATACCTGACAAAGATGAACAGAAATAAACATATTAAATTAATTAAAACAAAAAAGATCTGATTATGAAATTGAGTAAAACCATTTTGTCAGTAATGCTGACACTTGTACTTGGTGTTGTTATTGTATCATGTACAGGTAAAACTACAAAGACAAATCTGCATACCGGTGTGGAATACTACAGACACCTGCAATTCAGTGAGACACCTTACGATACAGAACAGGGAACTTATCCAATTACTGAAGAGGATGCAAAGACAATCAACAGTTATAAATTCACGTATGACGATTCCGGTAGACTTCTTTCTGTTGAATATGTCAGAAATAATGTTCTGCTGGATTATGCATCCATGGGAGGAGCTGCAAAAATTACATATACCTACGAAGGTAATAAGCAGACGAAACATTATTTCAATAAAGATAATGAACCAATCGAGTCTGGCGGTATCTTTGCTGCACAGTATACACTCGATGAAAACGGAAACAGGACTGGTATGATGTACCTCGGAAAAGACGGTTCCATGATTGAAAACAGGAATAAAATCCATTCATGGGTTTGGAGTGTACTTCCTGATGGAATGGTAAGAGAGCAAAGATATAATCTGGCAGGTGAAGAGACTATAATGAATCCATTCTGTCCTTTCTATGAACTTCGGTTTTCCTATAATGAAAAAGGTTATGTAACAAGAATGGCAAATTATATGGCTGATACTTTATATAACTGTACTGCTGAAAATTGCGGCGATATCGGAGTTTCATATTTTACTTTTATCCCCAATGATAACGGTGACCTTGAAAGCTTCTCTGTTTTCAATGTATTCGGACAAATGTCGAATCTTTATGCAGGATGGTCAAAACGTCTTATGAAATACGATGAGAATGGTAATGTTCTAGAAACTGCTGTCTATGACCAGGATAATGAATATGTAGGTGGAAAAAGCATTCCGGTAATTCAAAATACTTATGATCCTCATGGTGCTGTGATTGAAGTCAGGAACATGAATAAGGACAGGGTTATTATTAACCATCCGGAAACAGGAGTCGCAATAACTGAGTACAAATATGATGAACTCGGTAACCGGATCGAAACACTCAAATACGATAAAGACAGAACTCCGGTAAAAATCTGATCAGTTCATTAAATATATTTATATGAAGAAATTATTCTTTCCTGCAGTCCTTTTCTCTGCTGCTGTATTAATAATATTTACCGGTTGCTCGGGAAATAAAAAGGAAGTAAAGCAGGAAGCGATTGTTGAAGAGCAGGTCAGTGTTCCTGTTCCTGTTGATATTGTTGTCGGCAATGAAACTACCTTGCTTCTTAAGGACCTTGAGGAAAATGGTGATTATGTTAACAGCCAGCAATTTCCTTCCCTGATCAAGGCATCTATTGTAAATGAAAACATTGATAAAAATCAATTGGTTATCGATATAAGACCATCCGTACAGTATGCTGAAGGGCATATTAAAGGAGCGGTAAATAAAAAGATCGAAGATTTACCTTCATTTTTTGAGACTGGAATTAAACCATTTGAATATGACAAGATTATAGTGGTCTGTGAAGGTGGTCAGATTTCAAGTTATGTAGTTTCCCTTTTGAGGCTTATGGGTTATGGAAATGTATTTGCCATGAGATGGGGGATGAGCTCCTGGAATAATAAATATGCTGAAAATGGCTGGTTTAAAGGTGTTTCAGGAAAGTTTGAAGCAAACCTTGAGAATACCACAAATGAGAAACGTCTGGCAAAAGCCATGCCGGAACTTGAAACCGGAAAGACTACAGGTGAGGAGATCGGAGCCGAAAGATTCAAAGCACTTTTTGAAGAAGGCAGTAAAAATATTCTGATTACCGCTGATGAGGTATTTGCCAATCCCCAAAACTTTTTTGTCATTAATCTTGACAGGAAAGATAAATATGAGGATGGTCATATTCCGGGAGCTGTAAGGTTTAAACCTGATGAAACACTTGGTTTCACCCAGGAGATGGCTTCAATACCGTTTGATAAAACTGTTGTTGTTTACTGCGGTACCGGACATAATTCCGGATTCGCATCAGCCTACCTTCGTTTGTTTGGATATGATGCAAGAACTCTTAAGTATGGAAACAATAGTTTTATGTATGATAAGATGATAACCCAGAGAGTTGCTCTATCGTGGCTTCCCTTCACAAAGGAGGATGTTAACGATTATGAGGTAGTGAAATAATTTTTATCTGATTTTTTTAATACTCAGAATTCCGGTTTGATAAGTGAGTCAGGCCGGAATTCATGTTTTAAGAGTTCATTGTCAGGGTCAACTGTCAGAATGAATACGTTCTTTATCCCAATCTGTGTTAGAACCATCCAAATCCTTGATGATATTGCCGGATCACCTGAATATAGCAAAACAGGTCCGTTGTTGTTTTTTATTTTCTCAATATTTTCTTTCAGAAGTATATCCACAGGAGCAATTTCAATAACATTTCCCAGGGTGTTTCTTTCATTATCCTGCAGGTCTGTAAGACTTATTATGAGTTTATCTCCCGGAAAGGAGCCAAGCTGATCCTTACTGATCAGATTCGAATTTATAAAAGAAGGTTCAGCAAGTTTTTCAGCATCCGGTTTAAAATGGTAAGAGCCTGCAGATCTTATCAGTACCAGAATTAATAAGGGCAAAACAATTAATATAACTGCTTTATATTTTTTAAATATCTCCATTTTTTGATTTGTTGGGATTAATTCTTCTTCAGGCACTGTCTAATTACTCACATCCTCCGTCAAGTTTCTTTACCTCGGCTTTTTTCGCGAGCATAAATTTTTGTTTAAGGCTATCGGGTAAGCTGTTTATTTCAAAAAAGATTTTTTTTGCTCTTGTCCTGGTTTCGAAAAGAGCATTCTCTCTTGCTGAAATCCTCTCTCCTGAAAAACTACTGTTTATTACAGTATTAAACCATTCATTAAGTCCGCCTTTCATTGTATATACATTCCCGTAGTTCATACCTCTTGCCAGCACCAATGCATAATTTGAATTTATATCTCCATTTGAGTATAAAATAGTCGTAATATCCGGATTATTCAGATATAACCCCGGGTCATTACTGAGAAATGTTTTGTAGGGAACATTTATTGATCCTGGAATATTAAAAGAATTAAATTCTTCCGGCGATCGCAAATCAATTATCTGAACAGTACTGTCTTCAGTAACAATAAACCTGGCTACCTGGTCTGCTGTAAAAGACAGTTTTTCATCATTTACTTCAGTAAGTAATTTCTCTGGTTTCACTGTTAGTGATCTGTTTCCAGAAAGAGGGATAAAGGCCAGGATCAGCCCCAGACTAACCAATGCAACCGAATATTTTCCTCTGGTATTCATATATTAATTTATTAGAGTTCACTCGTTATATCAGGTCGGGCAAATTTTTTCTCAGCAATTTCTGCCACCCAGAACATTCCCACTGCAGTAATAATTAAAAGAAATGAAAAAAGTCCGGGAGAGATGCCCATTACATCATTAATTTTAACAGGACCTTTATATGAGCTGTTTGCAAGTTCCTGAATCAAAGGGAAAGTCTCAGCGAAAAGGAAAGCACCAGTCAACCCTCCTGCAAAAAAGACCATGGCATCGATCTTTCCGATTGAGAGTGCACTTAATCCCGTGCCGGGACAAAATCCGCCCATGATGAAACCTGCTCCCATAATTACTCCTCCAACAATTGATGCAGTCACATAGAATTCATTTACAAAAACCTGGTTCAGGTTAAGCAAACCGAAGTAGCTAAGGAACTGAGATCCAACCAGGGCAACAATTGCTGCAGTGAAAAATACTTTAATTACCGTTGTATCATATCCGTAAAACATACCTGCAAGCTTCCTGCTTGACGAAAAACCTGCCTGTTCCAGAGCAAACCCAAATCCGATACCGATCAGTAAAGCGATAAGCAAATCCAGCCATTCCGGCATTGTTATTAAAGATGATATTGGTCCCATTTTATATAGTCTTTTGTCTATTGTCTTTTGTCGTTCCTTCTGCCCTGCACCCTTCGTCAGACATCCTCTCCCCAAACCCCCCGCTTGAATGCGGGGCAGGCTCTCCCCCGAAGTGGGAGGGGCTTTGTTTCAGAATCACATCCTGAATGATCTTCCCCCTCTCACTCGGGAGAGGGGGTCCCGATAGCTATCGGGAGAGGGGGAGAGGCCAGTAAATAGCCCTCAGCCTCCTCATATCCAGTTCTTCCTGAAAAACCATGCAAACAGGTATGCTGATCCGAAAATTGCCATCATAGTAACAAAGCCGGCAACTGACAACACTGCCATTCCTGAAAGGGCGGCACCACTTGTGCATCCTCTCGCCAGCTGGGCTCCATAAACAAAGAATACACCTCCAAGAAATGCAAAAATCAATCTTCTTGTGTTCGAGATTGAAGGTGATTTCTCAATTTTGAATTTAAGTCTGTTTGATAGTGCACCTGATATGAATCCACCGACTAACACACCCGCAATTTCAAGTACCAGCCAGTTCTTTAATGGTTTCTCACCATTCTCAAAATACTTGCTGTAATAAATTGAGCTATCGGCATGTGGCTTATCAACTGCTCCGACAATTGAAACTACACAATATTTCAGTCCTCCGCTTGCACCTAAACCCCGGCCTGAAAGGAACATTGCAGCAAGCAGAACAATGCCCAATAATGTTCCTGCAATGTATGGATTCATATATCTGTTTTTCATTCTACAGAAATTAATTAAATATTGTCAAAAATAGCATATCTGCTTTACAAGACAAACAATCTGTTCAATATTAAAGTTCAAATAATAAGGAACAGAGTATGATTTTGACATTTGATGACTTGATAATTTGCAATTTGAATATATTACGATGCGTTTTACTTCACATTATTTTAGTGCCGCGAAGTGGCACAATATGAATAACCGTGGGTGTAAACCCACGGACAACTGTAAACTAAATACCTCAGCCCTGAAGGGGCTGAATATCAAGCTATTAATATGAGCTCATTGTTCAACCCCTTAGGGGTTGACAGAGGGGTTGTTGCCTTTACCGTGGGTTGCACCCACGGTTATTCAAATAATACCCTTTCAGGGTTAACAGATCAAATCAAATCAGAAAAACAAAGAACGCTTATAATAATTTTATTATCAGTGTTTTATGTAAATTTTCTAAAAGTTAACGCATCACTACTAAATTGAATATGTGAATTTATTTACTTTTTATTAGGGATATAAGAAAATACTAAGGGTGACTTAAAGGTAAATTGTCCTTTTTAGTCACCCACTGAATATACGAAATGTCTCAACTAATTTGAAGGAACCAGGTCTTGTGTTTTTGTTTTGGCAGGGGTGAATATACCTATAACCCCTTTTAATCCTACACTCATCACAATGTTGTAGAAGAATGCAAGGAATCCAATAAACAAAAGAGCGCCGCATATTGCTGCAAGTATCATATAGGTATTGAATTCTCCGTCAACATATAGAGTACGCCTGAGCATCCCATTCAATCCTGCCATGCCCATAAATGCACCCATACCTATTCCTCCGATCAGATGCGTCCAGAAATGGACATTAACCAGTTTCTGACTATAAACTTTTGCCCCATTGGTAAGAATCGGGAAAAGAATATATATAGCTGAATATAATGTCATTGTCAATCCTACAAGAATTGCAACGTGAACGTGAGGACCAACAACCCATTGTGTATTATGGAGAATCCTGTTAAGACCCACATCGGCCTGCATTATACCTGCAGGAACAGCAAGGGCAAAACCAAGAAGTCCGCCAAGAAGAAATTTAAGCGGATTGGTCATCTTAAGCGGCCTCGCACTCCATAACGTTGCAAGGGTTATAAAGAAAGCCAGTCCCTGTGTTATAAGTTCGAAAGCTGTTACCAGTTCACCTGACAAAACTTTGAGAATTCCCGGCTGAGCCTGATCGGAAAGGAGGTGGTGCGACCAGACAGTCCATGATACAACGAGTTCAACCAGAAGGGCCGCACGTGCAATATTCTGCATATAGAGTGGTTTTCCGCTTATCATCATAGCCAGAAGATACCATGTGCCGGCAACAAATATCAGAACAAGTCCATCGGCAATAAGATCGAGACCCCACCAGAACCAGTTTTTATACAACAGAGCATCAATAGCTGTTTCTTTAAGATCAAATCCAAGGATGGCGGCAACCATATAAACCAGTATCAATACACCGGTGAAGAGAATTGTTGCAGTATTGAGCGCCATATCCACGCTGCCTCTGGCCACTGCTGCCACAGGAAGAGGTACAAGATGTTCTTTTTTGTTTTTTGAGAACAGGTTCCTGAATCCTGTTAATCCCAGGGCTGATGCCAGCAGTGCCTTTGAAGGTTGTTTATCCCAACCATCCGGTGTATATGCTATTGTTTTAAAGATATTTATGATGAAAAGAGCAGTACCCGTCATGACAATTGCAATTCCCACAATGAAGAATGTTCCGCCCCATACACTGAACTGACTAAAATCTGCAGGCAGAGGCCAGTAAAGGGTATATAGAGGTGAGTAATGGCTTACAAAGCCTGCAAACCAGAAAATAAATGTTCCTGCTGTAATAAGAATAAAGGTCCAGTTGCCGAGCCTGATGCTCCATAAAGGCTTCTTCATAAGGAAGGGAACCAGGAACAGAAATGCCCCGCAAACTATAGAATATGTTGACCCGAAGATCCCGACAAGAGGATGTGCAGTAAGTATTGCAAAGAATTGTGATTCACTTAGAAACGGGAGAGGTGTAACTTCATAAAGCCTCATCAGCATTCCTTCAATTATTACAAATCCATAATAGATAAGTCCTACCACTACAAAACGTAAAGTCAGTTTCTGCATCTGGGTGAGTGTATCAGGCTTGAAAAGCCCTTCTTCACCATTAATAAAGGTTTTAATAAAACTCATATTGGCAAGTATTAAATGTTAAGTTTTGGATTACAATATATTAATGTGTTGTAATTTAAGGAATTACATGAACTACGTCGCGTAATATCATATTGATTCCTTTTGGCCCGGAATACTCTGTTGAGCGAATCGAATATACTCCTTCCTTCTCGAAATGCCAGAGGAGATCATTTCGATGCCCCGGAACAACCTGCATCTGAAACATCATCGTGTTGTCACTTCTGAAAAGTCCAAAACCGTATGTAAGATCCTTCGATTTTAAATCGAACAGTACTTTGTCATTCACATTTATCACCAGCTTTTCCGAGGGAAGAATGAAATTGTGATCTTTTACAGTTATTTCAAAGGTTTTGTCCGGCTTGTAATCAGACCTGTTCAGATCCATCTCTGCCCATGGGATTGTGTTATAGGTGACCAGGTGAAGAGATACACCCAGCACTGTAAGAAATCCTACAAAAGTGTAAAACCAGACCGGTTTTACTGCAATATTTTTCCCTTTCCCGGTAACCTTAATGCTAAACCAGGCAACCAGCAGTATAATGACAATACAATAAAATGTATATGCCAGCGTCTGTCCTGTCAGAACCACTTCAGAATCAATCATATAACCTCCTTTTTTAATTAATAAATAAATTGATACTATTTTGTCACATATTATTATAAAACTATTATCTCATTCGTGATATATCAGCTAATGATGTCTCTTTCAATACTTTAATTATTTTTCCTCTTGTTTTTTCCCAGACTCCATGCATGCTGCACCCCTCATTAAAAGGGCATTGACTAAAGCCAAGGATACATTTATTTAGACTGTAAATACCATCGGTAGCATCTATTATATCGGCAAGGGAGATCTCTTCCTTCGATTTGCTGAATACATAACCTCCGTTTCGACCCCTTACACTGTGAATAAATCCGCTTTTTGAGAGGTTCAGTAAAATCTGGCGAAGATATGGATAGGGGATATGAAGTTCATCATTTAAGAAAGTGGCAGACATACTTTCATCCTCGTGGGTTGCCATGAAGCTTAGAATATTAAGAGAATATGAAGCAGTTTTACTGAAATTCATAAATGATACCGGTATGTAGCATATTATACAAAATTATTAATTAGAATTTATAATCAAAGAAATATTGTTAATTTTTTCACAGAACTTTTCAGGTTTGCTATTATCAGTTAATACTGTCTCCTGCACTATTCTTTTCATTACCTTTATGAAATTCTAAAGCGAAAATAAGATGAGCCGATTTAAATTAACAATAGAGTATGACGGGACAAGGTATTCAGGCTGGCAGATGCAGAAAGGGGGGAAAACTATTCAGGGAGAGATTCTTGATGCATGCAGGGAATTATTCAGGGATAAGGAGATTGATCTGTTCGGTGCCGGACGTACTGATTCAGGTGTTCATGCTCTTGGCCAGGTGGCGCATCTTGGAGTTGAGACTGACATATTGCCATTAAAGATAAAATATGGTCTCAATGATCGGCTTCCTCCTGATATCTGTATAATTAATGTTGAAGAGGCTCATCCGAAGTTTCATGCGAGGCATGATGCTAATGCACGTAGTTATATTTATCAGATCAGCAGAAGAAGAACTGCATTTGGAAAAAAGTATGTCTGGTGGATAAAGGATCAACTCGATATTCAAATGATGAATGTAGTGGCCAAAAACTTTCCCGGGTTAAAGGATTACAGGTATTTTACAGATGAGGATGCTGAAGCAACGTCAACAAAGGTTGAGATCCTGCATGCTGCAGTTTATGATTATGATGATCTGCTTGTTTTTCATGTCGTGGGTTCCCATTTTCTCCAGAAACAGGTAAGGCGAATGACCGGTGTTCTTGTTGAAGCCGGACGTGGTAATCTTAAACCTTCTGATGTTGCAAGCTTTTTCAGACTCAAAACAGATATCCCGGCAAAACTTACTGCTCCTCCAAGCGGATTGTTTCTTGAAAAAGTCTACTATAAAAAAGAGGAAATTCAGTTAACTGCCAGACCGATTTTCAGCCGATAATTCGTCTAGCTCCGATCCGCCAGCCATGTTATTATTCAGTATGTCGGTAACAGATTTATTAATTCTGATTTAACTTATAATTAAGAGAAGTTTCTCCTCCTTTTGAAGGAGAGCCTGCTCCGCTCTGCGGTATAGCCGTCAACCTAAGGATTTGGTATCTGGTATTTACCGGCCTCTCCCCCTCGATCCCCCTCTCCCGAGTGAGAGGGGGAAGTCATTCAGGATGTTGTAGTTACCTTCCTTTTTTCCAACTTTAATCCTAAGTATATACAATTATTCTGTGGAAAGCCCCTCCCACTCGGGGGAGGGGTTTGGGGAGAGGCCTGCTGAGACAAAGTAAGGTATGAGTGAATTGAATCTACATAATAAACTAATTTTCAGCATATTTTAAAATTAAGTAACTCATAGCTTGACGGCTATTCGCTCTTGCGGGGAGTACCCCGGAGCGAACACGTAGGGGGGAGGTTGGATACAGTAAATCGCTGTTCTAGAGCTTATTCTTTAACTTGAGATTAACGTCATTGTCATAGATATAATAGCAGGGTTCGTCACATTTCATGTCATCATAAGTGACTCTGGGTGTTGCAGAATCAACAACAATATAATTTGTGTCAGAAATTAAATACTTTGCTGATACAGTGTATTTTCTGTTCAGAAATACAACAACTGATGTTTCTTCTGTAGAAACCTTGAACGTAGTATAAATGATATTATCTTCGATATTGCCTTCGTAAACAGTAATTACTGCTCCTGAAGTTATGTCTGCATCAAGCGTGATTTCAAGACGTGTATCTACAGGCTCATCTCTTATGCAATCCTCACAGTTCACGAAAAAGCCATTTTTTTCACATGAAAAGCCAACTGAGAAAAGCAGGAGAACGATTATTTTAGTAATATTTCTCATTTCAAAATTAATACCATTTGATAGTTTTATATTTCAACCTTACATTATCAAAAAAGTAATTATAAGATAAGCCAATCCTGAACCAGATGGGACCATTATGATAATATTCCGTTTTCACATATTCGATTCCTGTCTTAAATGTGAAATTCATCTTAGTTGCTTTGATTGATGCAGAAGGAATGATCAGAAAATTATTTCCCGAAGTGATCATCGTGCCTTTCAGTTTATTTCCAAAGGCATAGCCTCCCGCCAGTGATGCTGAGAACACGTAATTAAATTTGTCCTGCCTGTCTGTTAAATTAAAGTCTTTAAATATTCCTGCATAAGCTACTGCTCCTTTATCGTAATACTGATAAATAAGACTTTCAGATTCCTTTATCAAGACTTTTGTGTACCATAGTTTTACATCACAACCGGCAATAAAACCTGCGTTAAGGAGCGGTTCTTTAAAAGATAGAGCAAATCCTGTGTAGAAATCACTTAAATTGAATCTTGATGAGGCAGTTATGGCTATCTGGTCAATTTCCCTTTTTAGTTTACCATTGATGTTATTTTCCTCAAGCAAACTAATGATTTCTTTTCGGTGGTATTTAGATGCAACATAATAAGGATCAATTGAAGAATCATCCGCAAAAAAGGACCATTTATTGCCAATCCTTAGAAGATACTGTGTTGCAATTGTATTTCCTGTTAAAATTGAAAGGGTTAAAGCATTATGTCCTGATTTATTGGTGGTATAAATATCAACGCCATAATTATGCAATATATCCATTATAAGCGTGTCACCATAATAAGCTGCCATCAGAAATGGAGTATAACCATCATTATCTCTTGCCTCCATATTGGCACCATTCTGGATCAGAATGTCTGTTATATCTTCAAATCCTGACCATATAGCTCCATGCAATGGTGTAATTCCCTCATCTGATTTAATATCTGTTGATGCATCATAGTATAACAAAAGGTCAACAATATCGGTATATCCATTTACAGAAGAGTGCAGTAGAGCAGAAACACCGTGGTGGTCAACAATATCCACGTCTGCACCAGCCCTAAGCAACGACTCGCAGATATCAAAACTTCTGTTTTTAACTGATATCAGGAGTGGCGACTCATGCGTTAACGTCTTATTATTCACTTCAGGATTGTAGCTTAATAGTTTTTTTACAGCATCAGTCTTCTTATTGGAAATTGCAAAGATCAGTGGAGTTGCTCCTTCATAAGTTGCTGCATTTATATCTGCGCCTTTTTTAATAAGCCGGTCTATCTCATTAACATATCCCTTTGATGCAGCAATCATTAGATTATATTCAAGGGATTGTGAATAGAAATATGGAATATACTCGGACGTATCAACAACTTCAGTTATTTCTACCTGGGCATTAATATATTCAGGGCAGATTAATAATGAGATGAATAGTATAAGTACAGATAATATGCGTTTGACTGAATACATGACTGCAAAGTTAATTTTTTGTATCTTATTAGCTTCAGAATTTTTTGCAGCCATCATTTTTTTTTATAATTGCCAAAATATTAAATATTTGTGTAAATATTATTACAATAATGTTGATTAAAATAGAATACTTTCTATTTTTGTCCTGATATTTAATTTTATTGAACAGGATTTTTAAAATATTATTCATCACTTTTCTGGGCTCTCTGGTTAGTATAATCCCGGGTGCAAAAGAACCATCAATAGATTCTGTGGAGAAACTGAAACCACACAATGTCAGGATCACAAATTCCATTTCCGACGATAACGAATACCAATTAACTGAAAAGACAATAAATGCCTTTATGAGGAAGTGGTCAATTGCAGGTGCTTCTATTGCCATTTCCAAAGATGAAAAACTGATATTTTCCAGAGGGTTTGGATTTGCTGATACCACAACCGGTGAATCCATTCAACCATATAGTAAATTCCGTATTGCAAGTATATCGAAACTGGTTACTGCTATTGGTATTATGAAACTGCATGAAGCGGGCAGATTGTCATTGGATGACAAAGTATTTGGAGTTGACGGAATACTTAATGACCCATATTTCAGTATGCCAAAAGATAAGAGGGCATACGGAATAACAGTAGCTCATTTGTTAAGTCATGAAGGAGGGTGGACGCAAAGGTATGGTGATCAGATGTTTATGCCGATATTGATTGCTGAAAAACTCGGTGTAAAGCCTCCGGTAGACACAAAAACAATTGTGAGATTTGCCCTTAGTAAAAATTTGCATTTTACACCCGGAACAGCCAGGGCATACTCTAACCTGGGATATAGTATACTCGGACTTGTGATTGAAAAAGTAACAGGAGTGTCATATGAGGAGTATTGTTCAAAGTCTGTTCTTGAACCTCTGGGGATTTATGATATGGCAATTGCACGAAACCTTCCTTCTGAAAAAGCACCTCATGAAGTAACCTATTACGTTCCTCCGGATATTCAGCCTAAACCATCTATTTATGGAACCGGGGAAATGGTCACTCCAGTATATGGGGGTAATGATATAACAACTCTTGGAGCGGCAGGGGCATGGCTTGCAACAGCTCCTGATCTGATGAGATTACTGCTGGCTGTTGATGGTTTCAGAAACAGACCCGACATTCTTTCAGATCAGAGTATCAGGTTCATGACTGATAATAATAACGGGTATGCGCCTGTAGGATGGAAAACTACAGTTATTGATGGCAACTGGTGGAGGACCGGATCTTTCCCCGGTACTGCCGGTGTTATGAAAAGACAATCTGACGGAATCTCCTGGGTTGTTTTGTTTAATTCAAGTTCCTGGAACGGACCTGATATCTATTCTTATGTAAACAAACTGATGTACAGGGTTGTTTCACAGATTCAGCCATCGCCTGATTTTGATCTTTTCAATTACTCAATTCCGGTACCACTTAATTCTTCAATAAGCGAATCTTCATCTTTCTGATAATGTGTTTTTCTGTAAATGTTAATCTTGTTAAAGAGGAACTTGAAAGCAGATACGGTGCAACATTGATAGACCCTGATAAATACCGTCCGAGTTATTATTATCATGCTTTTGGACTCCCTGATTTGCCTGTTCTGCCTTCTGGATTACCCGCCACTATCCGGATTATGAAATGGGGATTGATTCCATCATGGACAAAAGGGATTGAGAATGCAAACGAAATAAGGTTTAAAACATTTAACGCCAGAGGTGAAAGTATTGAACAAAAACCCTCCTTCTCATCATCCTTCAGATCGAAGAGATGCATTGTTCCGGTCATAGGATTTTTTGAATGGCAGCATGTTGGGAAAGAGAAAATTCCATGGTACATATATAATCCTGATAATGAGATAATCTCATTAGCCGGTTTGTATGATGAATGGGTTGAAAATACAACTGGTGATGTTTATAATACATTCTCAGTTATAACGACTGATGCAAATGAACTGATGGCTGAAATTCATAACTCAGGAAAGAGAATGCCTGTTATTCTTGAAAAACCGTCAGAGGAAAAGTGGTTGAACATGTCTTCATCAGGTAACGATCTGATGAATATGCTGAAACCATGCCCATCCGGATTCTTGAAAGCCCATACAATAAGTGCCCTGGTTAATGATAAGAAAGCTGACAGGAACAGACCTGAAGTTATTCAGCCTTTTAATTATGCCAGCAACAATCTGTTGTTTTGATCCTTTCTGAACCTTACTGATGCGTTTGATTTCACATTATTTTAGTGCCGCGAAGTGGCACAATATGAATAACCGTGGGTGTAAACCCACGGACAACTGTAAACTAAATACCTCAGCCCTGAAGGGGCTGAATATCAAACTATTAATATGAGCCCATTGTTCAACCCCTCCGGGGTTGACAGAGTGGTATTTGCCTTTACCGTGGGTTGCACCCACGGTTATTCAAATTAAACCCCTTCAGGGTTAACAGATCAAATCAAAAAAACAAAGAACGCTTATATTAATTTTATTATCAGTGTTTTATGTAAATTTTCTAAAAGTTAACGCATCACTACTACTTTCTGAACATAATTTTATTCCTTTAACTGACTGTTCACTTTTAAAAACATCACGTGAACCGGTTTGTCTTTAGTTCTTTAATATGTAGTTGATTATTGGGAAACGAAATGATACGAAAGAGTACCAGTTTGTGTTTTTGGAGCCTTATTGTCAGAGTTGAATCTCGAAATCATAGCCGTTGCTACAGCTGTTTCAATCAAACAGGGATCTGAAGTGCTGCTTTCCTTCTCAATAACGAGAGCCTTTTCAACAATACCTCTTTGATTCACATGTATAGAGAGGACAACCTTGCCTGATCCCTGGCATTTGTAAATAGGCAGCGGAAGATAGGTATGTGTTCTTCCCTCCAGATCATAATAAATACGGGTGAGCCCTTTGAAATTTGCAGCCATTTCCTGTGATTGGTCGGGCTGATTATCTTTATTTACATCTGTCTGACTTTCCAGTGCAATTTTATCGTCAAGATTTTCTTTATCAGGATTTTTCATTTCGTCGATATAATTATCTGAACTGAGTTTTCCGCTTTTAATAAGTTCCTCCTTGACCATGTCAATGTAATCATCAGGATTAATCTTCACATCAGCTTTATTCGATAAATTTCGCGCAATATTCAGCATCTCCTCATCACCCTGGAGTATTTTTTCAATTCTAGTTACCGGCAATTCTATCAGTTTTTCAGTTTCAGGCGTCTCTTCAGCCGGAGCAAATTCAACTACAAATTCATCTGATGTATCTCTTTGAACAGATCTTAACTGGAATGACATGAAAACTATTCCGGCAATAAGATGGACTATTACCGTACCAAGTATCCCGACCAATTTCCCTTGATAGTTTTTCATACGATGCGAAATTATAAATTATTACTTTTATAACTCAGTAAATTGCATTTAATAATTTCTGCCGGAATATTTCTTATATTGCTGATATATGCACTTAAAAGATTTGAGAATATAACTTATTATTCAGTATCATGAGGAAAGAATTAATTCTTGAGATTATACAGGAGCGTTGGAGCCCCTATTCTTTTTCTTCAAATATTGTAGAAGAATATAAACTGAAAGCAATGGTTGAAGCAGCTGGTTGCGCACCATCATGCTTCAATGAACAACCATGGATTTTTGTATATACAACCAGGCAGGATCAGGATGTCTTTAATCATTATCTCGATTTTATGGCTGATTCTAATAAAGAGTGGGCTAAAAATGCTTATGCAATTTTCATAAGTATGGCACGTACAAAGTTCTCACATAATGGCCATTCAAACCGATATGCCTTTCATGATACAGGGATGGCCGTTTCTAATCTTTTAATACAGGCTCTTGCAATGGATATTTATGTCCATCAGATGGGAGGGTTTTCAGTTGAAAAAGTTAAAAAGTATTTTAATCTGGACGGAGAAATCGAGCCGGTTGCAATGATGGCAGTCGGTTATCTTGGAGAGGGCGATTTGCTTTCACCGGAACTGCTAAAAAGAGATGAAAAGAGAAGACCGAGAAAATCTGTAACTGAGTATGTCTTCAAAAACAAGTTAACGGATCCGGCTTTTATTTAGAATGTGGTATACGATTACTACTTATCCGGATTTTTGACTTTTTTCCGCACCTTGGCATTAACAGGCTTGTCAAACTTCTGGTTCTTAAAGAGGCCATTTTTTACTCCTTTTACAAATTTTGCCCATGCTAACGGATTCAGAAGATTGTTTACCGGATACTGATTCCGTGTGGAGCTGGTAACAAAGTTTTGTTCCATTACCTGTCTGTATCCAGCTTCAGGTGAGATACTTACTCCTGTTTGTTTTGCTACGGCTACATAAATGGAGGCAATGTTCTCATTCATATTTTCAACAATGGGATCGATCTTTCTTTCCTTGGTCATATCAGTTAAAAACTCACTGTATGTTTTCCATGGGAGAATTGTTACTTCCGGAATCTGAATAGTATCATTCTCAAGGACAATGTCAACTTTGCAATGTCTGTCATTATAATCCTCAGGAATAATTGTGTGGTATCTTTTAAATCCCAGAGCCCTGAAAAATACAGTATCTCCGGGAGTACTTGTGATAGAATAAATTCCGGTTCGTTCGCTAAGGGTTCCTCTGTGAAGTTTTTTTGAAACAACGACTACACCGGGTACAGGTCTGAAATACTCATCTGTTATAAATCCACTCAACTGAATATACTTATTATATTCAACTGACTGGCTCCGTAATGCAGAGACAGTAAAGATTGCCAGCAATATTATATATATGCATCTGTTCAACCAGACCCTTATTTTATGTATAAAAATGAGTTGCAGCTGCAAATTAAGTAATTATGAGTGTAATGGTAAAACATTTAACTATTATTTAACGATGTTGACTTGATTAAAGATTGATCAAATATACGAGTAGAATTAGTCTGGTATAGTGCTGTCGTAAATTTTCTGTGATTTTAATATGAGTTCTTTTTGTGATAATTTTACATAAAGAAGCTCAGTAATGGTAAACAGCAATATTAAATCTTCACAAGAGTCCTTATATTTGCTATTAACAACTCCTTACTGATATGACGGGATGTTATAAAAGGTTAATTTCACATTTCAAGAGGTTTTTTAGTTTAAGTACTGATCATAAATAGCTGATAAACAACCTATTTTACACACAATATATGAAGAAGCTGTTATTATTGGGAGATGAAGCAATTGCCCAGGCTGCAATTGATGCCGGATTAAGTGGTATGTACGCGTATCCCGGTACACCATCAACAGAGATAATGGAGTATATTCAATCGTCAAAGGATGCTGCTGACCGTGATATTCATCGTCAGTGGTCAGCGAATGAAAAGACTGCAATGGAGGCTGCACTCGGTATGTCATTTGCCGGAAAAAGGGCAATGGTGGCAATGAAACATGTAGGTCTGAATGTTGCAGCCGATGCTTTTATTAATTCAGCACTTACGGGTGTAAGCGGGGGGCTTATTGTAGTTTCAGCTGATGATCCATCAATGCATTCATCACAAAATGAGCAGGATTCAAGGTTTTATGCAAAATTTGCAATGGTGCCATGTTTTGAACCTTCTAACCAGCAGGAAGCATATGAAATGGTTTTTGATGCATTTGATGTATCTGAGAAATATAAGCTTCCGGTTCTCTTAAGAATAACTACACGACTGGCTCATTCAAGAGCAAGTGTCAGTCTTAGGCAGATGCAGCCTGAAAATAAATTTAATCCTCCTGCCGATCCTCTCCAGTTTGTTCTTCTGCCCTCTATTGCGAGAAGAAAATATAAAGTTCTGCTTGGGACATTTGACTCGTTACCCTATGACTCAAGGATTGCCAGATATAATTCATTTATAGATGGCAGGAACAGGGACCTGGGCATAATTGCGTGTGGGATTGCATATAACTATCTGATGGAGAATATATCCGGGAGTGATATTCATTATCCTATCCTTAAAATTTCAGCATATCCCTTTCCCAGAGACCTCATTAAAGACATTACCAGCAGATGCAGAGAGGTTATGATACTTGAGGAGGGAGCTCCTGTTGTTGAGGAAGGTTTAAGGGGCATACTGGATAATGGCATTAAAATACATGGCCGACTTGACGGTACAATACCCAGGGATGGTGAACTTAATCCTTCTATAGTAGCTAAGGCCCTTGGTATACAGGTAAACTATGGAAAAGCGGTTCCCCAGGTTGTAAAGATGAGACCACCCTCTTTTTGTAAGGGATGCGGACATTCTGATACATTTGATGCTATAATTGAGTCGCTTAAGAATTTTAGCAATGGCCGTGTATTTTCTGATATAGGTTGTTATACACTTGGAGCGCTGCCTCCATACAACTCGATCAACTCCTGTGTTGACATGGGAGCTTCGGTAACTATGGCTGTCGGTGCATCTGA
The DNA here is from genome assembly GCA_963732435.1 of uncultured Bacteroidales bacterium. Classification (GTDB taxonomy): domain Bacteria; phylum Bacteroidota; class Bacteroidia; order Bacteroidales; family VadinHA17; genus LD21. Next base: position 338,022 of record CAVSZL010000005.1, read on the forward strand.
TGGTGGTCTGTTTCCTGCCGTTGCTGTTATCGGAGATTCAACATTTACTCATTCAGGAATGACCGGTTTACTCGATGCAGTTATTAAGAAATCCCCGGTAACAATAATAATTTCAGATAATTCAACAACCGGTATGACAGGAGGTCAGAAATCGCATGCCACCGGAAGGTTAGAGGATATTTGCATTGGGCTGGGTGTATCCCGCGAGCATCTTAAAGTTATACTGCCATTCCGGAAAAACCATGAGGAAAATGTCAGGATAATCAGGGAAGAGCTTGAATACAAAGGAGTTTCAGTAATTATCTCCTCGAGGGAATGTATTCAGACTGCTGTAAGCAGGAAAAAAGCTGAATCATCAGTTGAACTAAAGTAAAATAGCAAATATGAAGAATGACATAATATTATCAGGTGTCGGAGGGCAGGGAATTTTATCAATTGCAGCGGTAATTGGATTAGCAGCAGTTGAAAACGGCCTTTATCTTAAACAGTCAGAGGTGCATGGCATGAGCCAGAGAGGTGGAGATGTACAATCACACCTCAGAATTTCAGATCAGTCGGTTTCTTCTGATCTTATCCCTTATGGTAAAGCTAATCTGATAATCTCTGTTGAACCAATGGAAGCACTCAGGTATCTTCCATGGCTTTCTGCAGATGGCTGGCTGGTGACAAATTCAACTCCTTTTATTAATATCCCTGATTACCCGTCAATTGAGGAGATAATGACTGAGATACGAAAAGTGAAGCATCATATTATAATTGATGCTGATAGTATTGCGAAAAATTCAGGATCATCACGTTCCGGCAATATAGCCATCCTGGGAGCAGCATCAGGTTTTATAGATATGCCAGTCGTAAGCCTTGAGAATGCAATAAGACAGTTATTTAAACGAAAAGGTGAGGATGTTGTGGAATCTAATCTGAAAGCGTTTAAAGCAGGAAAAAGCTATTATGAAGGCATAAAATAGGACCGGAGAGAGTTTTTAATGGTATAACTTAGCTGATATTTATCCTGGAATACCTGTATGTTTTATGTCAGAACCTGTACCAGACTGTTGCAAATAATACCTTATTATCCTTACCTGTGCCTGTATTCGAAATATATTCTTTCGCGGCAAAATATCCTGGCGATACTGATAGTATTAAATGCCTGTTAACATAGTAATCAATCTGGGCATTGCCTCCGCTGGTAATAAAGGTGCCTTTTGGATCACCTGGCTCATCAGCTTCTCTTATCATGAGATTCATACCGACATTGTACATACCATCATTTTTTGAGTATCGCCATACCGCAAAATAGCGAACTGTCAATCCGACATTATCCATAACTCTTATCTCCCCCTCAGGAGCCAGCAGAATAATATTAGCAGGTCCAATGGGCGCCATAACAGTTACCGGAGGCCTGGCAGAAACAGGCCGGAAGTAGTTATACTCCTTGCCGGTACTGTCCTTATTACCACTGTAAATTGCTCCCCTGATATGAATCCGTGGTCTCATGGGTCCTTGCCATCGATATCCCAGAATTGATGTTATATGAAACGCAGAGAGTCTGGAATTGTCATAAGTTCCTGTCTGCCAGGTGGCTTCAAGATCATATATAAATGGACCTGATGTGTTACTTAATCTGGCACCAAACGAATTCCTGCTTTCATTAACCGTATCAGTATACACACACATCTCTTTAAGGTCATTCCTCAGGTAATACAAATCCAGTTTATCGTTGTCTGTCAGGCTGGTAGTCCAGTAAGTGCCATAAATTAAATTGTTTGTGTTAGTACTATTATCAAATACACCGGTATTATTTATTACAGGACTGATCACCATAAAATCAACTGTTGTTCTCTTTAACTGAATTAAATATCTTAATCCGTCAAAATGCTGCCTGACATTTGGTCCGTCCCTGGTACTGATCATCCTCTCAGCCCCGTAACTCATTTCCTGCCGTCCGGCTCTGAAACTCATGTGAGCTGATGGGAAGTTTACTTCAAGAAATCCCTGCATAATTCCAAGCGCATCTTTATCTATTCCTGTAACAATATCTTTTCCTAAAGTCAGATTTGAATTCATTTGTGCGAAAAAACGAAATGTATTATTCAATTTCAGGTCGGCATGTACCATATATCTCTGGTTTAAGAATAAGTCATTCTCATTGTAACCCTCTGGCACGTCACCCCAGTTGTAGGGGTGGAATGACCTTAACTGTTCGCGGATTTCGCCTCCTACTGATAATTTAGGTGAATTTGTTCTTTTGGCTAATGAGATATCTTTTAAATTCCGGTAAAGATTTTTTTCTGATGAGTCTGCTGCAATTGCTGTATTATTATCAAGAGTTCGCAGATTATTGTTGATATATTGCCCTTCAAGGTTTAAAAAAGAGGATAAAATACAGATAACAATAAAAATTATAAATGCCGGTTTCTTCATTCTTCTATATCCTCTCAGCAATGTTTGTTTGTTTCACTTCAATCTGATTAAAGTTTTTACTAATCTGCGAAATAATAAAAAAATATTCAATTAAGAGTCTTCAAATCATAAGCTTTCTGAAAAAGTTATAAAATGTTTTAACCGAAAGCCAGGCTCTCTGTTACATTGTTTAATGAGTGTATTTTTTTTTCAGCCGGTTTGCCATTTGCCGGTAACTAATCTGAATAACTTATATATCTGTTTTTAATAATATCCATCAAGGAGTATAATTTCCCATGATATCATATAATTTAATTTGAATATCGGTTATCAATAATAATTCTGAACAATTATTTGAGATAGTATTACAGAGTACTTTCAGCAATAAAAAAAAGGGAGACTGTTTTAATTTGTCTCCCTTCGTCGAAAGCAGCGATTGTTCCACACGAAATATGGCTACTCATCCTTATTCTGATCTTCCTTGCCGTTCCTGAGCAGTACGAGGTCGTTTAGTACTATTTCTGTTATGCTTTTCGTAATACCTTTTTTGTCCTCATAACTACGGTAAACAATCCTTCCTTCCACAGCAACTTGTCTGCCTTTTTTCAGATACTTACCTGCAATATCAGCCAGCCCGTTCCATGCAACAATGTTGTGCCAAGTTGTTTCACTTATTTTCTGGCCTTCCGAATTTTTATAACCATCATCGGTTGCAAGCGTGAAATGAGTTACTTTTTTTCCTGTTTCAGTAGTTTTTGTCTCCGGATCCTGGCCTAAGTTTCCGATCAGTGTGACTCTGTTTTTTAGTGTGTTCATGACTTAAAGTTTTAATTTGACAATAACTTAATTTCGTATCAAACTTAAGCCTGTTTTTAAACCTGTTCCGGTTCTTAAATACTTATACTCGTTTTGAAAACATTTATAGTCGGTTGTAAGCGTTTGAAAACGTTTTTTTATATCTTTATCAAAACATTAGTGCTGTGGAAAAGAAATGTCTCGATTGCGGCGACATACTGCGTGGCCGTACCGATAAAAAATTCTGTTCTGATCAGTGCCGGAATAATTACAACAACAGGCTCAACCGTGATTCAAATAATTTTGTCAGGAATGTTCACGGATTATTGAGAAAGAACAGAAGAATACTTGCGGATTTATATGCCGAAGGAAAAACCAAAGTTCATAAGGATGCACTGTTTGCTCTAGGCTATAATTTCAGTTTTTTTACCCATATTATAGAAACATCGAAGGGGAGTAAATACCATTATTGCTTTGAATATGGTTACTGTGAAACTGAGAAGGATTTTCTTGAATTAAATCTGAATAGTCAGTATCTCGAATATCAGTAAGATGAATACTATTGTAGTAGTTTATTATCTTCTGAATATTATCTTTGGGAAAAATATTTATGAAACAGGCATGAATTTAAATGCTGAATCAGCTTCACTGATCTGACATTTTAGGGTCACAAAAAAGCAAATAAAAATTCTTATCTGGTTCATTTAACCAATTCAAAATAAAACATTTATACAAATGAAAAGGATCTTTAGTGTCGTTTTAATAATGCTTTTAACTTTATCAGTGTCAATTGCTCAGAGTACTAAAGCAGATAATGAAGGTTATATTGTCAGGGTGGGGCAGATGGCTCCTGATTTCCTGATTAAAGAAGCCGGCGGTAAAACTTACAGGTTATCTGATCTTAAAGGAAAGGTTGTAATGCTGCAGTTCACTGCAAGCTGGTGCAGTGTATGCAGGAAAGAGATGCCTTTTATTGAGAGTGAGATATGGCAGGAAAAGAAGTCGGAAGGCCTTGTTGTAATTGGCATTGACCGTGATGAACCTGTTGAAAAAGTTCTACAGTTTAAAAAAGACATAGCAATAACCTACCCGCTTGCCCTCGATCCGGGAGCTGATATTTTTGGACTTTTTGCAGAAAAGGAAGCAGGTGTTACGCGAAATGTCATTATCGACAGAACAGGTAAAATAATATTTCTTACCAGGCTATTTGAAAGAGAAGAATTTGACCAGATGAAGAAAGTTATATTTTCTGCTCTTGCTGCAAATTAATCCTGATTTTATTCTGTAAAAATAAGTAAAAAGCAATAATAGCCATTACTTTCTGAGGATTAGAATAGAAATAGTGTGAATGTTGTAATTCTGATTTGGAATTCTGTAAGTTATGATTGAATTATTGGCTTTAACTTTGTGTTATTGTTTAATTTATAATAACTAATACACAAAGTGATGAAAAAATTATTTGCATTTGTACTTATTGTTTCCTTTTCTCTTACTGCCTTTTCCCAGCTACAATTAGGCATAAAGGCAGGAGCTGAAACTACAACTGTTCCTACATATAATATTACTACAGGAGAAAACAACATTGAAGCACTAAAAGATGCTGAGTGGGGATATCATGTAGGAGCATTTTTACGTGTATCAATTCTTGCATTTTATATCCAGCCAGAAGTAGTCTTTGCATCAAATACTTTTGACTATAATGTAACAACCGTTTCCGGAACACAGTTAGAGCAGCAGAAATTTAACAGGCTTTCTGTTCCGGTCCTGTTTGGATTTAAATTAGGTCCTTTGCGACTTAATGCGGGTCCGGCAGCATCTTTCCAGATAGGTTCTCCGGGTGCTCTTATTGATGATCCTGATTTTAATAATATGTATAAGAATGCTGTTTACGGTTACCAGGCAGGGATAGGTTTAGACCTGTTTAAGAAACTTACAATTGATGCCAGATATGCAGGACCTTTCAGTGATGAATTTGGTGATACTGTTGAAATTGGTGACCAGTCATTTAATCTTGATTATGGTCAATCTTCCTTCCTTCTTAGCATAGGTATTATATTTTAACTAATGTTATAAACTATGATGAAGACTCTCCTTACAATGTGGGGTCTTCTTTAATATTTATTTTGAAAAGAGCATTTTAGCAGCAACAAGAAGCAACAGGATTCCAAATATCTTTTTTAGAGTTGCCTGTGGTAGTGTCAAAGCATACTTCGACCCAAAATATGAACCGATAAGAAAGCATGCTGCCAGAATCAAGGCAACCTTCATGTCAACATGCCCGGCCTTATAGTAATTGTAGGTAGCAATAATTCCTATCGGAGGCAACATTACTGCAAGACTCGTCCCTTGAGCCATTTGCTGGCTGAACCCCATAAAAAACACAAGTGCAGGGATCATTATAATTGCACCCCCTATACCCAGCATTCCTGCCATTATTCCGGTGATGATGCCTATTGCAATAAGAATCAGTAACATAGATGTCGACATTTTCATTTAGATTTAGTTTGTTGATCAATGATCACAAATTTAAAATTATTCCTGTAATAATAATGAAGTTTAACCTGAGTTATCCTATTATGTTTTGATATTTAGAAAAAGCAGCATAAAGCATAACCGCAAGTAAACAAAGGTCGGGTTATTTTTTTGCAGCTTTCAACAATATCCATAAATTTGCGCAACTGTTTATTGATGATGAAGAAAAATCGGATATTTTACTATATGTCAGTTATCGCGATCCTTGTATTGGTTGCCGGATTAATTCTGTATAAAAGTCTATTTGGTACCACTGTAAAACCAAAGACTGAAAATCAGGTTCTCTTTATTCCGACCGGTTCAACTTATAATCAGGTGGTCGATACTATAGAAGCAAATTTGTCGGTGGAAAATATGAGATTACTTGACTGGGTCGCAAGGAAGAAGAAGTTTCCTGATCTGATCAGACCAGGAAGATATCTTATTCCCGGAGATCTCAGCTATAATGGTTTGATTAACCTTCTCAGGTCAGGTCGTCAGGCTCCGGTTAATATCACATTTAATAATGTCAGAACACTTAATCAGATTGCGGGAAAGATCGGCAAATACATCGAAGCTGATTCTTCGCAGATCATTGCCTTTCTGTCGGATGAATCAAACTATATTTCTGATGGTTTTAAACGTGAGACTGTTATCGCACTTTTTATTCCGGACACTTACGAGGTTTACTGGAATAGTGATGCCAGGGAATTATATACAAGGATGCTTAAAGAATACAAACGATTCTGGAATGATAAGCGATTGTCAAAATCAAATGATCTGGGCCTGGATCCGATTGAGGTTGCAATACTAGCCTCAATTATCGACGATGAAGTTGTGAAAGCTGATGAAAAGCCCCGGATTGCAGGTGTTTATCTTAACAGATTAAAGCGGGGGATCCCGCTTCAGGCATGTCCCACAATAAAATTCGCCCTTAATGATTTTACAATTACAAGAGTTTTATACAAGCACCTGGAGTTCGAATCTCCTTATAATACCTATAAGTACAATGGATTCCCTCCAGGCCCGATCGGTTGCCCGTCGGTAGAGGGAATTGAGGCTGTCCTGAATGCTGAAAAACACGATTATCTTTTTTTTGCTGCAAAAGCTGATTTTTCGGGATATCATAACTTCTCAAGAACACTCTCTGAACACAACCGTTATGCAGCCATCTATCAGAAAGAACTTGATAAACGTAAAATATTTAAATAGTTCCGATAACTTCAACTTCCCGTTCCAGTTCAAGACCAAATTTCTTCCTGACAGATTCTTTAATCTCTTCTGATAATAAGAATATCTCTTTACCGGTTGCATTACCGAAATTGACGATTACCAGAGCCTGTTTATCATGCACACCTGCGTTACCTATCCTTTTCCCTTTCCATCCGCATTGATCTATAAGCCATCCTGCAGCCAGCTTTTTTTCCCGGGGATTATGGTTATAAACAGGCATTTGCGGATAATACTTCATTAGTTTTTCTGCATCATTTTTACTTACGACCGGATTTTTAAAAAAACTTCCGGCATTTCCTATAAGTTCCGGATCCGGTAATTTGTCTCTCCTGATGTTAATTACAGCCTGCCTTACATTTTTAAGGGTTAATTTTCCCAGTTTTCTTATTTCATCATTCAAAGAACCATAATCTGGTTTAAGAACATAATTGGTAGCCAGTCGGAAATATACTCTTGTAACCAGATACTTACCTTTGTATTCCGTTTTGAAAATGCTGTTCCTGTAATCAAACCTGCATTCGCTGTTATTAAAATACCTTACTGTGCCATCTGTTACACTAATTGTTTTTACCTTTTCAATACTATCTTTAATCTCAACCCCATACGCACCAATATTCTGCACCGGAGTTGCTCCGACATTCCCGGGGATAAGCGAAAGATTCTCCAATCCACCGAGATCCTTATTAACCGTCCATTCAACAAGTTTGTCCCATTTAACACCTGCACCTGCAGAAATTATAACATTCTCTCTTTCAGTACTTTCAATTTTGATTCCGGTATATACAGGCTTGAGTATTGTTCCCCTGAAATCATCTGTAAACAATATATTACTTCCCTCTCCCAGAATAAGAACAGGCTTTTCAATATGAATTTCTTCCCTGAAAAGCATTTTTAATTCTTTATCGGTATTTACTTGTATCATGTAATTGGCCTTGTACTCAAGACCGAATGTGTTGAAGTTTTTCAGAGAGACATTTCTGAAGATTTTCATTCCTGTTTTTTCATCAAAGTTATGTAATCCTGTGAAGCTTTTAAACCTTTATAATAATTTAATTTGTCAATTCAACCTTTGAGTAATTATTCATTTCTTTGTATAAAAGTGTATTAATGGAGCTATATGTAAAAACCCGGGTTGAATGGAGAAAATGGTTAGAGAAGAACTATGACACTATTGGGGAAGTATGGCTTGTTTACTATAAGAAGCATTCGGGTAAGCCAAGGATTCCATATTCTGATGCTGTTGAGGAGGCCCTGTGTTTCGGGTGGATAGATGGAAAGATAAAGCGTATAAATGATGAATACTATATCCAGCGTTTTACTCCGCGCAGAGCTGGAAGCAGGTGGTCGAAATATAATATTGAGAGGGTTCAGAAGATGAACAGACTGGGACAAATGAGACAAGCCGGACTTGATGCATACAGTAAAGTTCTTGAGAATCCTGGACTTGCTTATGACAATAAGAATGATGGGATTCCGGAGATACCTGAAGATTTAATGAATGCCCTTGCAGTTAATAAATCTGCTTTTGATAATTTTCTCAACTTTCCGGTTTCAAGCCGAAGGCTATATGCAGAGTGGCTTGCCAGTGCAAAAAGACCAGAAACCAGGCTGCGCAGGATAGAAAAAATAGTTGAATTATTGCGAAAAAATATTCGTCCGGGAATGATGTAAAAGAATTAAAATCATGCTAGTCTGATACAGTACGGTTAAGTAACTTTAATTATGAATCTTCCTTAAAACATGACAAGGGTTGTCTTCACAGTAACAAATTGTATCTGCTACGACCAGCGGGTATTAAAAATGGCAGACACCCTCAGCAGGCTTAACTGTGAGATCACGATTGCCGGAAGGAGGCTGGGTGATTGCTGTAATTCCGGATCTGTACCCTGCAAAACAAAAAGATTCAGAATACTCTTTAAAAAAGGATTCCTTTTTTATTCATCATTTAACCTGAGGCTCTTTTTTTACCTTCTGTTTCATAGATTTGATCTGATTGTGGCTAATGATCTTGATACTCTGTTACCCGGATTTATTGTCTCAAGGCTGAAAAGACTGCATCTTGTTTATGATTCACATGAATATTTTACTGGCCTTCCCGAAGTTCAGAACAGGCATTTTGTAAAATGGATTTGGACTACAATTGAAAAAAACATTTTTCCCCGCTTAAAAAATGTAATAACTGTAAGCGAATCAATTGCTTCACTTTATGAAGAGGAATATGGAATCCGACCAGTTGTCATAAGGAATTTAAGTAAAAATGCAGGTCATATTTCTTCTTTTCAACGATCAGATATTGGAGTTGCTTCAGATGATATTCTTCTGGTATTACAGGGAACAGGAATTAATATTGATAAAGGAGCAGGGGAACTTATATCTGCAATAAGTCAGACTGAAGGGATATCACTTATCATTATTGGAAGAGGTGATGTTTTATCAGATTTAAAGAATAAGGTTGTTGAACTGAAGTTAACCGGGAAGGTTAAGTTTATCCCGGCAGTTACCTGGGAAATTCTGATGAAATATACCAAAACAGCGGATATCGGAATGTGTCTTGAAAAAGATACGAATTTAAACTACAGGTTTAGTCTTCCGAACAAACTCTTTGATTATATAGCAGCAGGCATATCTGTTATAGCCAGTGATCTTCCCGAAACAAGAAAGATTGTAAAAGATAATAATTGTGGAAGAATTATTGATAATGTAACTGTTAGCAGTATAACAAAAGTCCTTAATGAAATAAAAATGAATCCACAGACCCTGGATGAATATAGCAGGAATTCAGTAATGGCAGCAGGAAGTCTTAACTGGGAAACAGAAAGCAAAAAAGTTGAAGCGTTTTATAAAAGAATAATTTGCTGATTCATGAAATTTTATGAAGACGGAAGACCGAGGACCGAAGACGGAAGACGGAAGACAGGTTAAAACAGGGATTAGACTATGACTATAGATGAATTAATTAAAAAGGCATTTCCTGATTCAGAAAAGGAGTTGATTGCAGAAATAAAGGAAGTATCTGTATTACACAAGATAAATGCAGGAGCAGGTTTTTTAGATGAAGGTGATTACATTAAAACCTTTCCTATGGTTCTGTCAGGCTGCATAAAAGTTGTCAGATTGTCAGAGGATGGAAGTGAGTTATTACTCTATTATCTTAAAGGTGGTGAGATTTGCAGTATGTCACTTACATGTTGTCTTGTTCCTCAGAAAAGCAAAATCAAAATTATTGCTGAAGAGGACTCTTTAATATTGACTATCCCTGTTGAAAAACCTGAAAAATGGATGTCAGCATATAAATCATGGAAAGTGCTTATGATGAACTCATATCATAACCGTTTTGATGGTCTGCTTGAAACAATCGACTCTCTTGCTTTTATGAATATGGAGAATAGGCTTATACGGTTTTTTAAAGAGAGGTATAAATCAACCGGTAAAACGAACTTTACAGGGACACAAGAGGATATTGCAAATCAATTGAATACATCACGTGAAGTTATTTCGAGACTTCTAAGTAACATGGAGAAAAGACAACTGGTTTTTACCAGCAGAAATTTAATTGACTACTCAGGTCTGGTAATAAAATAATTACTTCTGTGACTAAAGTCACATATATTTTACTGATTAGTCACTATTTTTGCAGAAAATCAAGGTTATGAATGAATTCTTAAAGAGACATTACTTAATTCTAATATTCTCAGCAGCTGGAGCTGCAGGTGGATTTTTATACTGGAAATATATTGGGTGTCTTTCTGGTACATGTCCTATTAAATCTGTATGGTATTTAAGTACCTTATGGGGGTTGGGACTTGGTTACCTTACCGGAAGTATTTTTACCGATGTTATCAGAAAAATCGCGGAAAAGAAAAAGCTTAGAAACGAGAAGACTTTGTAAGAAAAACTGTTGGATTAAAAATATTATTTATTTAGATTTCTTTTTATAGTGAAAGGCTGTCATAATTGTGACAGCCTCTTTTCTTTTTAGAGGTTCCTCTTTTCTGTTCCATTATATGATCTTTTAGTTTGGAACAGCAATGGTAAATAAATCAAGATTATAATCAGGTAATTCAAATTACAGTAAATATGAGTTTGGTTATTTAAATAAAATTGTAATTTGCATTGTATTAACTGTATCGATTTAACCTGAAAAAAATTTACTTATGCCAACTAATCGCAGGAATTTCCTGAAATCAGCAACAGTTGCAGGAGCAGGTGCAATAGCAGGTGGTTTATTAACCGGTTGTACTAAGAAGCGGACTCCTTCAAACCTTGAAGAAATACTTGAATCGGTTAAGACACCACATTCACAGAAGTTCAATATGTCGGGATATGCTGCCCCGGCTTTGGACGTTGTAAGGATAGGTGTAATCGGTTTAGGAAACAGGGGAAGTGGTGCTGTGAAACGTTTGTCCAGGATAGAGGGCGTTGAGATCAAAGCACTCGCAGACCTTAGAGAAGCTGCTGTAACTGGTTCACAGAATTATCTGAAAAGTATCGGAAGGGATCCTGCTCAGCTATTCTTTGGTGATGATTTTTCGTGGAAGAAACTTGTCGAAATGGAAGATCTTGATCTTATTTATATATGCACTCCCTGGGTCTGGCATGCCTCAATGGCTGTTTATTCAATGGAATCAGGTAAGCATGTGGCCTGTGAGGTACCTGCCGTGCGCACAATTAAAGAGGCATGGCAGCTGGTTGAGTCATCGGAAAAGACAAAAAAGCACTGTATGATGCTGGAAAACTGCTGTTATGACTTTTTTGAACTATTGACTTTAAATATGTCACGCCAGGGAATGTTTGGTGAAATTATTCATGGAGAAGGGGCATATATTCACAATCTTATGGGATTGAACTTCACGAAACCTGAGGATGATAAACAGAATGATGCAGGATACACAGGTATGTGGAGACTTGTTGAAAATGCTACCAGGAACGGTAGCTTATATCCGACGCACGGACTTGGTCCGGTATGTCAGGCAATGAATATAAACCGCGGAGATAAAATGGATTACCTGACATCAGTTTCAACAGCTGACTTTTCAATGGGTCCCAGGGCTAAAGAATTAGCATCTCAGGATATGTTTTATGATCAATGGAAAGATTCCATGTTCAGAGGTAATATGAACACAACAATTATAAAGACTTCACTTGGAAAGACTATTATGATCCAGCATGATGTATCATCTGAACAACCTTATTCCAGGATCCATCAGATAAAAGGAACAAAGGGAATGGTACGCAAATATCCCGATGAACTTATTGCGCTTGGGGAAGAATGGGCTGATGAGGCTAAAATGATTGAATTTTATGATAAGTATTCACCTGAAATCATTAAAAGAGTAGGAGAGATGGCTAAACAGGTTGGTGGTCATGGTGGAATGGATTTTCTGATGGATTGGCGGATGATTGACTGCCTTAGAAATGGATTGCCACTTGATCAGGATGTTTATGATGCTGCAGCATGGAGTTCTGTTGCTCCACTGAGTGAGTGGTCAGTTGCCAACAGGTCTCAGTCAATTGACATTCCGGATTTTACGAACGGATCATGGAAAACAAATGTTCCTCATGGAATCAACCTTGAAACCGGGGGTACCACAAAAGTGTTAGAGCTGGTTGAGGTACCTTAAACATTTATGTAAAGCAGAAATTTTTATAATATTGTAATCGATAAATGTGATAATCGTTTTTTTCTTTACTTTGCATCCTGTTTCAAAAAGTGAGTTGAACTAATCAAAGAATATGATTTATGAGGGTAGGGAGTTTATTAGCTTTCTTTTTAATGCATATGGAATAGTTTTATTTATAGGGATATTATCACTTCCATTTATTTCTTTAAGGTATAAACCAGTTATCGGTGTATTTACTGTTTTTCTGGTTGCATTAGTAACCAGTACACTGGCCATTGTAGGGTTTGATCAGGAAGGCATTGAATATCTTATTAATGGAGGTTCATTCTTTGGAGAAATTCCAATCAGAATTGATTCATTATCCGCCTGGTTTATTTTAATTATAAACATTACCTCAATAACCGGTGCATTATATGGTGCCGGCTATCTTAAATCTTCAGTTGCCCGGTCACAACTTATAACATTCCACTGGATTATGTATATAACTTTTCAGTCATCCATGCTGCTTGTTACAGTTATTCAGCACAGCATTGCATTTATTGTAGCATGGGAAATAATGTCGCTGACTTCACTTATTCTTGTTTTATTCGATTATACAAATCCAAAAGTTCTTAAGGCAGGCATAAACTACATGGTACAGATGCATCTGAGCGTAGTTCTGTTAACAGTTGCATTTATCTGGATATATTTTAAAACCGGGACCTTTGATTTTAAGGGTATCAGTATGTTTTTTAATACAAATGTAAACATCTGGTTGTTCTTTATTTTCTTTGCGGGTTTTGGAATTAAGGCAGGTTTTCTGGGAATGCATACCTGGTTGCCCCAAGCTCATCCTGCTGCTCCGTCACATATTTCGGGAGTAATGTCAGGTGTTATAGTGAAGATGGGTATATATGGAATTTTTCGTATAATCACTTATCTTAAAACCGATTATCTGATTTTTGGGGTATCTGTCCTGATTTTATCTCTTTTAACAGGACTGTTTGGAATTATGAATGCAGCTGTTCACAGGGATTTTAAGAAAATGCTTGCTTATTGTACAATTGAAAATATCGGAATCATCGGTATAGGTATCGGAGTAGGATTGATCGGTATGGCAAAGGGATTAAGTATAATGAGTTTTCTTGGTTTCGCAGGAGCCCTATTACATGTTCTGAACCATTCATTGTATAAGTCTTTACTTTTTTTCTCAGCAGGTTCAGTTTACATACAGACCCATACCCGTGATATGGATAAACTGGGTGGTCTTATTAAGACTATGCCTAAAACAAGTTTGTTATTCCTGACAGGTTCTGCTGCTATAGTTGGTATTCCCCCACTGAACGGTTTTATTTCAGAATTCCTCATCTATTCCGGAATCCTGAATGGATTTAATTCTGCAGGAATTGCACGGATAACCTTAATGATATTAAGCTTTGCCGGTATGTGTTTGATCGGAGGAATTTCTATAGTTACATTTACCAAAACATTCGGTACTGTCTTTCTGGGTTCTTCACGCCAGAAGCTTAAACATGAACCTTCAGAAGTATCTGCATTGATGCTCTGGCCTCAGTATATTATTATTGTTTTCATGATATCAATAGCTTTTTTCCCGGGCTTTTTCATAAACCTCACTGGGAACATACTTAACAAAACTCTCTTTTCAAATTTTAATTTCAATATTATTGAGTTGAACAGATATACTTCAATATTTAAAAATATAAGTATATCATCTTTATGTTTTTTGGCCGTTTTAGGTATAGTATTGATTATCAGATATATAATAACGAGTTCAGGAGAAGTTAAGTTTTCAACAACCTGGGGATGTGGCTATCCTGCCCCAAACACTCGGATGCAATACACCGGAAAATCATTTTCCAAATCATTTGGAAAGATTTTTAGTTTTATGCTGATTGAAAAAAAAGGTTATAAAGAGATTTTAGCTAATGAGACATTTCCCGATTCAAGAAAATACCGTTCATTCTATTTGGATGTTATTGAGTCTAAGATAATAAATCCATTGATGCTAATGATAACCCGGTTTATTAATCTGTTTCAATTTATTCAGAACGGGAAAATTCAGGCCTACGTGTTATATGGAATTATATTTATTCTTACAATTTTTATTGGAACACTTCTTAATTTCTGGTAGTGGTAAATATATTGATTGTAATAGTGATATCAGCCTTTTTAGGGATTCTTGGATTAAACACCAGGGCTAAAGGGATAATAACAGTTGCTACTGTTATTGTTGTTGGTTTTTTATCCGGCTTCATTGCAATCAGGGCACTCACCGGAAACAATTATGAAGTTATTCTAAGTGGAACAGATATTTTTGGAAAAGTTCCTGTAAGAGTAGATGCTTTGTCTGCCTGGTTCATCCTGACAATAAATTTTACAATAATAACAGGAGCAATTTATGGTTTCAATTATATGAAGATGTATAGTAATAGGAGAAGTGACATTTCTCTTCATTGCATTGCTTTTATTCTTGCCCATTTTGCATTATTGGGTATATGTTCAGTTCAAAACGGGTTCACATTTTTGCTTTTATGGGAATTGATGGCCATTTCGGTGTTTATTCTTGTAATATTTGATCATCATAAAGATGAGACAATAAAAGCCGGGCTGAATTATCTGGTCCAGTCTCATATTAGCATTGTTTTTATAATGCTGGGATTTATTTATGTTGCTTACAAAACCGGAAATTATAGTTTTGATGCAATTGTTGATTTTACAAACCAGCAATCAACCCTTGCCGGAACAGCCCTTTTCTTCTGTTTTTTTATTGGATTTGCAATAAAAGCCGGGTTTGTACCTTTTCATACCTGGCTGCCCTATGCTCATCCGGCTGCTCCCTCGCATGTGTCAGCAATAATGTCGGGAGTGGTTATAAAAATCGGGATATTCGGGATGCTTAGAATGTTACTCCTGATAAAGACTGATTATACGACA
The DNA here is from genome assembly GCA_963732435.1 of uncultured Bacteroidales bacterium. Classification (GTDB taxonomy): domain Bacteria; phylum Bacteroidota; class Bacteroidia; order Bacteroidales; family VadinHA17; genus LD21. Next base: position 353,516 of record CAVSZL010000005.1, read on the forward strand.
ATTGGTTATATTATTCTTTTCATTTCTATTTTAACCGGAATTTATGGTGTTATGCTTGCCACTATTCAGCACAATCTTAAAAAGCTGCTTGCATATCACAGCATTGAAAACATCGGCATCATAGGTATTGGTATTGGAATAGGGTGTATTGGATTAGGATCAGTGAATAAATGGATGGCGGTTCTGGGATTCTCAGGTGCATTGCTTCATACTCTGAACCATTCATTATTTAAATCATTGCTGTTTTATAGTGCAGGAAATGTATTACAATCTACCCATACTGTCAGTATTGACCGTCTTGGTGGAATTATAAAAAAGATGCCGGTAACTGCTATATTGTTCCTGCTTGCAGCTCTAGCAATATGCGGACTTCCTCCGTTAAACGGTTTTATTTCTGAATTTCTGATTTATGGGGGTCTGTATAACTGGCTTTACAGTGCAGATTTTATATCACTAATTGCTTTGGTATTTGCTTTGCTTGGTATGGTACTTATTGGAGGGTTGGCGATACTCTGTTTTACAAAAGCATTCAGCATCGTTTTTCTCGGAAATCCACGCACTTTAATGCAGGAAGAAATTTGTGAGACAGCTGTTTGGCAGCTAATACCAATGTATTTTACAGCATCTCTGATGATAGTTATCGGGTTGTTTCCCTCATTTTTTATTGAAGTTTTGCAACTTCCTGTCAATCTTTTCACTCATCATATAATATTTAACCTCAATCTTATAAAAGTAGGTGCAATTGATTCACTCCAGTTGATTAGCTGGCTATCCTTTGGATTCATTTTGCTTATTCTCGTCCTGATAACTTTGAGAAGGTATGTAAGCAGAAACAGAGTTATTGAAACAGGTACCACCTGGGGATGCGGATATTCTCCATCTGTAATAAAGTGCCAGTATACTGCCGGTTCTTTTGTTCGTAGTTATTCAAAGCTTGCGAAACCTTTGCTGGACATTGAAAAGCAGGATGTTGAGATTTCTGAAGTATTCCCTGTAGAAAAGCATTATGAAACAGAGCCTTACGATAAAATTGAGCGTATTTTTATCGATAAACCTTTAAGACTGATAAACAGAATAACAGATCAGTTTCTCTTTCTTCAGAATGGCCATCTTCAGAGATATATTCTGTATGGAATAATTTTCATAACTGCTGTAATTTGTGTGCCACTTATAATTGAAAAATTAATGTCGATTATCCATTTTTTAAATAATTTATAACATGCTTAGCATATTATTAATACTGTTCATTTCTTTCTTTTTTAACGGGATAGTTATACGTACTAAAAGTATCGCTTCCGGAAGAAAAGGTCCGGGTATTTTACAACCGGTAAAGGATGTATTAAGGTTATTCAAAAAAGGATCTGTTTACAGCGATACAACTAGTATAATCTTCAGAGTTGCGCCGGTAATATACTTTTCATCTGTATTTATGGCCTGCCTTGTAGTTCCGTTTGGCTCATACAGAGGAATTATCAGTTTTGATGGTGACTTTATCTTTTTTGCATATATTCTGGCTCTGGGGAAATTTTTCAATATAATTTCAGCCATGGATACCGGTAGCAGTTTTGAAGGAATGGGCGCAAGCCGTGAAGCATTGTACTCTATGTTTGCGGAACCTGCATTTTTTATTCTCATAGGTTCATTTGCCTTACTAACCGGAAATACTTCTTTCTATGCGATCTTTTCTGCATTACATCTGGGGTCCTCAATTACATACTTGCTGGGTGGTCTTGCAACATTTGTAGTTATAATGATTGCGATGATTGAAAATAGCAGAATGCCTGTTGATGACCCGAAGACCCATCTCGAACTTACTATGATCCACGAAGTTATGATACTCGATAACAGCGGATTTGATCTTGGATTAATACTCTCGGCAGGTTACCTTAAGTTTGCTATGTATGGGGCGATTATTGTTAATTTTTTTATTGGTGGATTGTCAATTGAATGGGCTCTTCCCTTGTTCCTTCTGATTCAGGCATTATTTGCTTTAACAGTGGGATTAATAGAATCATTTATGGCAAGATTCAGAATGAGTCATAATCCTCAGTTTATATTAGCTCTTTCATCTGTCAGCTTTTTAATCTTTCTTGGTACACTACTGGTGTTAGGTAAATTTGTTTAATACTTTTTAATATGACAAATGTTTTATTGATTATATTCATTATAAGCCTTTTATATGTTTCAATTGCAAACCGGATTATTACTTATGTCAGGGTATTAGCTCTCCAGGGGTTTATTCTCTTCGGGGTAACTTTTCTGCAACTTCAGGATATTCAGAAATGGAACCTTGTCCTTATTATGCTTGAAACAATAGTATTTAAAGCCCTGGCTGTTCCAATTTTTCTTGGTTATCTTATTAAAAGAAACAAGATTACACGCGAGACCGAACCCTATCTGCCTCATTTTATCTCTTTAATAATTATTACAATGATAGTAGTTATTACTGTTCTGCTGGCAAGCTCCATACAGGATACCCATCTGGATAAGATATTCTTTATTGTCTCACTTTCTACACTATTTACCGGATTATATTTCATAGCATCAAGAAAAAAAATCATTACTCATGTGATGGGCTATCTGATGATTGAAAACGGAGTTTTTGTTCTTTCCCTGGCTGTAGGTAATGAGATGCCAAACCTGGTTAATCTGGGTATAATGCTTGATGTATTCGCCAGTGTTTTAATTCTGGGAATATTTTTGAACAAGATAGGTGATGTTTTTAAAGATGTGGATGTTGATCAGCTCAGCAACTTAAAAGATTATTAAAAATATAAATGATGATTTGGATTTACCTTATTACCGCTTTTTTAATTGCAGGACTACTTTTTATAAACCGAAATACCCTGTTTAACTACCTTCTTGTTATCATCTTTGGCCTTCTTCAGTCAGGTTTTACCATATATGCATGTTATCATTATAGAAATATTGATAATGAATATTTTACATTTGATTCTCTTGGATTGCTTCTTTTGATGACATTAGGTGTTATAACAATTCCAGCCCTTTTTCACAGCTATATGTATATCAAACGACACGATGAAACCCCACAGTCACGAGCCATTTATTTTTCAGCTTTCATCTTTCTTATTACTTCAATTACTGCAGCTTATCTGGCAAACCATATTGCTGTGATATGGATTTTTACCGAGTTAACTACACTTTCTGCCTCAATGTTAATTTATCATCACAGGAACAAGCTTGCCCTTGAGGGAACATGGAAATATGTGTTTATCTGTGCCATAAGCATAACATTCGTGTTTATCGGCATTCTTTTTCTTAGTCTGTCGCTACAACACGCCGGTTCAAATGACCTTTCATTTGCAAACCTGATGACTTATAAGGATAAGCTTAACCCTTTCTGGCTCAGGCTTGCCTTCCTCTTTATTTTTACAGGATTCACTGCAAAATTGGGATTAGTTCCTATGTACACGGCAGGGATTGACGCAAAAGATAAAGCCCCGGCACCAACCGGAGCTTTGCTTGCCAGTGTATTAATGAATCTTGGATTTGTCGGGATATTCAGGTTTTATACTGTTGTAGCTCAAACCTCTATTTTCCATTGGGCTAATCTTGTAATATTTATTGCTGCTTTCCTTTCAATATTTGTTGCCACTGTCTATATGACCAGAGTCACAAATATTAAAAGAATGTTTGCCTATTCAGGAATTGAACACATGGGTATTGTAATGTTAGGAATAGCAGCTGGCGGAGTCGGATATTATGCGGCTGTTCTTCACATTGTTCTTCATGCCTTTGTTAAATCCTCATTGTTTTTTCAGTTCAATCAATTATACAGAACCTTTCAGAGTAAGAGTATCAATCACACAGGAAACTATTTCAAATATAATCCTGCCGGAGCGATTGTTTTACTGCTTGGTTTTATAAGTGCCACTGCTATGCCTCCATCAGGCTTATTTGTAAGCGAATTCCTGATATTCCGTTCTCTTTTCGAAGGAAAATATATAATTCTTCTTATCGTCGTACTGGTTTTACTTACAATTGTTATCTGGGCCTTTGGAAAAAATATACTGAAGATACTCTTCCTCCCTGTAGCAGGATTTGATGAAATAAATGTGCCAAAGATAAATCCGTGGGAATCTCTTACACAGTATATATTATTGTTTGCAGCTATCTGGCTTGGAATTAATCCTCCGGCACAATTTATTGAATTAATTCGGGATGCAGTTAAATTATTACCCAATTAGAATGAACCTCATTACCTTATTTAACCACCAGACTATTCCGTTGAATACAATACCGGAACTGGATTACCATTCGTTTCTGGATACTAATATTGCATTATTTGATAACCATCCTGAACGACACTGCGTACTATACTTTGGCTATCGCGAAAAAAATTTGATTCGTTTGATTTGTTGCATTGCAGATGACTTAAACCATAACATATTTGTTTCATCATCAGTATTAAAAAATAATGAATCTCTGGATTCATTTACTGCGAGAAATTTCTCTTTTGAAAAATTTGAACGTGAAATACACGAAAATTTTGGAGTTGTATACAGGGATCATCCATGGCTTAAGCCTGTCAGATATTCTGAAAACAGAGCAGATAAATCAGGCTTAATTGCTGCATACCCTTTCTTTACAATTGACAGTGAAGAACTTCATGAAGTGGGAGTAGGGCCAGTTCATGCAGGTATTATAGAGCCAGGCCATTTCAGGTTTATCTGTAATGGAGAACAGATATTGCACCTCGAAATACAACTTGGTTATCAGCATCGGGGTGTTGAGCAATTATTTCTGAAAAAGAAGAAACTTATTCAGAGAACTACCCTGGCTGAGTCAATAGCGGGAGACAGTGTTATCGGACATACCTCTGCATTTGCTTATCTCTTTGAAAGTCTGGGCGGTATGGCTCCCGGAAGAGATATGCTTTTTTCGAGAACACTGGCCCAGGAGATAGAACGAATTGCAATACATACCGGAGACTTGAGTGCTATCTGCGGTGATGTTGCATACCAGCTGGGTAATTCGGTTTTCGGAAGGCTCAGGACTCCTGTTATTAACTTTTTTCAGGAATGGTGCGGTAACCGCCTATCGAAAGGATTGATAAGGACCGGATATAATCCTTATCCGTTTACAAAGTATCTTGCAGACAAACTAAATGATGTTCTCAACGCATTTGAACCGGATTTTATTGAAATGAACAGGGAACTTTCAACATTACCAAGTACTTTATCGCGGTTTGAAAGAACCGGAATGTTAAGTTACAATCAGCTATTGTCAATAGGAACTGTTGGAATGTCAGCAAGAATGAATGCACTTATCAGGGATATACGAATTTCTCATCCATATGGTGTTTATCCTGAGATTGACCATTCACCTGTAATTAAACATCATGGAGATGTTTATTCGAGAGTTCAGATCAGGAAGGAGGAGGTACTTCAGTCAATTTCATATATCCGGAATCTGATTACAAAAATACCTGATGCTGAAAATTCTGAAATTCAGCCTGTATCGCTTAACAGCAACTCGTTTGCAATATCTCTTACCGAAGGATGGCGGGGCGAGATTTGTCATGCGGCAGTGACTGATAGTAAGGGCGATCTGGTAATATATAAGGTAAAGGATCCATCTTTTCACAACTGGCTTGCTCTTGCGCTTGCTGTCAGAAATAATGAAATATCTGATTTTCCTTTAAGCAATAAGAGTTTTGACTTGTCATATTGCGGACATGATCTGTAATAACCTATTTAACAAAAACAACCATGTTTAGGACACTTAAAATATTATATCACCAGGGTAAGCAATTCATTCCCGATCTGAGGAAAGCAGTAGTACCGGGTATTTTTACCGGCAGACCTGAGATAAGCAATGACCAAGTTGATGTTAAAGCATTCATCGAGTGCTGTCCTACAGGAGCTATTTCTGACGACCCTGTTGGTATTGATCTGGGCAAATGCACTTTTTGCAGGGAATGCGTAAGACTTTTTCCGGGGAAGGTGAGTTTTACTACTGATTATAAGATGTCGACAAACGAAAGAGAGAGACTGATTATTTATGAAGGAGCTAAGAGTCCAATAGAACTCAATCCTGATAGCATCAGAGGAGAGATCAGGAAATTGTTCGGGGGTTCGCTGAAACTTCGTCAGGTATCTGCTGGAGGTGATAATAGTTGTGAATGGGAGATGAACGCAGCAGGGAATGTGAATTTTGATATGGGTCGATATGGAATTGAGTTTGTTGCATCGCCCAGGCATGCTGATGGAATAGTTATAAGCGGACCTATTTCAAAAAATATGGCTCTGCCCTTACAGATGACCTACGATGCTACACCATCTCCGAAAATTATAATACTTGCCGGAACAGATGCTATCAGTGGAGGAATATTTGCAGATAGTCCGGCTATTGACAGAAGCTTCTTAGAAAATAATCATATAGATCTCTATATTCCGGGTAATCCTGTCCATCCTCTGGCATTTATTAACGGAATTGCTGATTTACTGGGGATTAAACCCTAAATCCCACATTTTGGTTACCCCCTAAATCACCCAAATGGGGGACTTCAGAAATCCAAAAAAACCTCTTGTTACTCCCTAAATCCTATGTGGGGGACTTATTTAGCCCCCCATTTGGGGGGGTGGGGGGTCTTAGAATTTGGGGTTGGGGGGTCAATACCCTGCTGCCTGTCCGTCCTTCCTTGATTCTGATGCACCGAAATATACTTTATTCTTATCGTCCCACATTATGGCCTGATAACCTCCGTAACCGCCCAAATTCCATTGGATCCGGTGACCCATACTCAATAATTTCTGGATCACATCTGTTCTTATCCCGCTTTCAAGATGGAGAGTTCCTCCATTAGTCATACTCTCTCCCGTTGGTTCTGATGAACCGGTATGGTAAATTCTTGGTGCATCACCTGCCTCCTGAAGATTCATTTTAAAGTCAATGAGGTTTACCACAATCTGGGTATGACCCTGTGGTTGCATATCACCTCCCATGACACCAAAACTGATCCATGGTTTTCCTTTTTTGGTTATGAAGGCAGGTATTATGGTATGAAAAGGTCTCTTGCCAGGTTCGTACACATTCTTATGTCCTTCCTCAAGGCTGAACATTTCACCTCTGTCCTGAAGAACAAACCCTAATCCGGTGGGACACATTCCTGATCCCATTCCCCTGTAGTTGCTCTGGATAAGTGAGACCATATTGCCGAATTTGTCAGCTACTGTCATATAGATAGTATTTCCGGCTTCAATCTTGCCTGCATCATAAATCCTGGCTGCTTTCAACGGATCAATTAATTTACGCCTTTCTGCGGCATATTTCTTTGAGATTAGCTGGTCGACCGGAATCTCACTGAAGAGGGGATCAGCATAATACTTTGCACGATCTTCAAAGGCAAGCTTTTTAGCTTCAGTGAAAACATGAATATACTCTGAAGAACCGAAACCCATTGAAGAAATATTATAACCTTCAAGAATATTAAGCATCTGAAGGGCTGCAATACCCTGACCATTAGGTGGTAACTCCCAAACCTCATAACCCCGGTAAGTGGTATTTACAGGTTCAACCCACTCGGAATGGTGCCGGGAAAGGTCATCATAGGACAGGAATCCTCCCTGGGCTTTCATAAATGCTGCTATATCCCTGGCTATACTCCCCCTGTAAAACTCATTACGCCCTCCTTTTACTATCTTTTCGAGTGTATTGGCCAGAAGTGGATTCTTGAATATCTCACCTTTTGCAGGTGCTTTCCCCGTGGGCATATAAACCTCTTTTATGTTTGGATAATCTTTAAGGGATTCAGTATTTCTGGCAAGGGAGTATGCAATAACTTCGGTAACAGGAAATCCCTCCCTGGCATACTTGATGGCAGGTTGAAGAATATCTTTTATGGAAAGACGGCCAAACATCTCATGCATTTCAAACCAGCCGTCAACACAACCCGGAACTGAAACAGGCAGGGGTCCATATGATGGAATGTACTCCAACCCTTTCTCCTTAAAATATTCGAGTTTTAGTGAACGGGGCGATCTGCCACTTGCATTTAGACCATATAGTCGCTCTCTGTCGGCACTCCAGATTATAGCAAATAAATCGCCGCCAATACCACACCCTGTAGGTTCTACCAATCCTAATACTGCATTTGCAGCTATTGCAGCATCAATTGCATTGCCTCCTTTCTTAAGAATGTCGAGGGCAACCTGTGTTGCAAGTGGCTGGCTTGTGGCAGCCATACCGTTTGTGGCAATCACTTCTGATCTTGTTGCAAAATCAAATCCTGTAATCCTGTCCTGTCCAAATGTGCAGGAGAAAATCTGGGCTGCAAATATTGTTGAAATAATTCTTCTCATTTATTGTATCTATTTTGTGGTAAAGGTACAAAACAACTTATATTATCGTGCCATTGCAATAGTTTTTAGATCAACAGGCATTTTTTCTATTGCGTATCTGAGCGAAGTCCTGGGCATTGTTGCTTTTCTGCTCATGACATATTTAAAAACCTCTTCCTGATGTGCCTGACTTGCTGATTTTAGCATCCATCCATAACCTTTTTGCACCATGTCATCTTTGTCATAGTGCAGAATATCAGCAATTTCGAAAATTTCATTCAGGAATTTGCCATTACGTGCCGGAACAATAAGTGAAACAGCTGAAGCACGCTTGACCCAACGGTTTTCTGATATTGCCCATTTCTTCAATCCGGTTAAATAATCGGGATACATCTCAATAAAGCTTCCGATAGTATGGTTGCAGAAGGTATCGCATGATGCCCAGTTATTGACATAGTTGGTAACCCATCTTTCAAAAATCTCAAAATCGGATGGTTTGTATTGCTTTCTGATATAATATGACCAGTTGCAGGCAATAAAGGATTCTTCCATCATTCCGGATCTCCAAAGTTCATCACATAATGAGAAAACGAAAGATTTATCTCTGTCCTTGATCTTTTTGTAATATTCTTTGCCAATATTGCTTACCATTGCTGATTTTATTCCATAAATTTTTACCTCTTCCTTAAAAAACCGTTCACCTGATTGTTTTGTTTTTTCATCAGCATTTCTAATAAGTTCTGATCTTAATGATTCAATAATATCGGTCATAGCATATGGTTTTAAATCTGATCTCAAAAATATCAGGTAGTACAAAGTTAAACCCAATTTTTCAGCTCTTTGCGACCTTTCTATAAAATCTTTTCCGGTCACACTGGTAAATGAAATTTCATTTCAATAAATTTGCATCCTTCTTTCATTTAAATTATACAACAATGAAAATTTCTCTAAAAAACTTTATTCTGCTGATTATGATTATATTGAGCTGTAGTTCCTGCAACAGGACCAACCTGAATTCTAATGAAACATCCGATGATTTTAATTATCAGGTTGAACAATTCGATGATATAAGAATACTTAAATACAAACTGCCAGGATTTGAGTCGCTCTCATTAAACCAAAAAGAGTATATATATTACCTGAGTCAGGCCGCCCTGGCCGGCAGAGATATTCTCTGGGATCAGAACTTCAGATACAACCTTCTGATCAGAAAAAGTGTTGAAGCGATTATTGATGGCTATTCAGGAGATAAGGAAACCGATGATTTTAAGGCATTCATACTTTATGCAAAAAAGATCTTTTTCGCTAACGGGATTCATCATCACTATTCAAGTGATAAGTTTAAACCCGGCTTTTCGGAAGAGTTTTTTGGAAAGCTTATAAAAGAAACAGATCCTGAAAATCTTCCTCTGCTTAACGGGCAGACTTCTGATGAACTGATCGCTCTCCTTACACCGGTTATATTTGATGATAATCTGTATGCCCGCAAAGTAGTACAAAGAGCAGATGCTGATATGGTTGCTGAGTCTGCATCAAACTTCTACGAGGGTGTAACTCAGAAGGAAGTGGAAGAATTCTATTCCGGCATGACTGATCCTGATATTAAACAACCGGTTTCAATTGGTCTTAATTCAAGAGTTATTAAAGTAAATGGCAAGGTAACAGAAGAGGTATACCGATCAGGTGGCAAATATGGTGCAGCAATAGATAATATTATCAGCTGGCTTGAAAAGGCAATCGTTGTGGCAGAAACCGATTTGCAGAAAAAGGAACTAGCTCTTTTGGTTGAGTATTACAGAACTGGAGATCTTAAAAAATGGGATGAATACAATGTTGCATGGGCGAAAAACAGCGATCAGATGATTGATTATATCAATGGGTTTATCGAAAACTATGAAGATCCCATGAATATGAAAGCAACATGGGAGGCAATTGTTAATTATACTGATATCGAAGCTACAAAGCGAACAAAAACTATAACTGCAAATGCGCAGTGGTTTGAGGATAATTCTCCGGTTGATCCTCAGTACAGGAAAGAAAAAGTAACAGGTGTAGCTGCAAAAGTTATTAATATTGCGATGCTTGGTGGTGATTGCTATCCGGCTTCACCTCTTGGTATAAACCTTCCGAATGCAGATTGGATAAGGAAAGAAGTAGGTTCGAAATCTGTCACACTTGCAAACATTTCAACTGCTTATGACATTGCCTCAATGGGCAATGGCTTTCTGGAGGAATTTGCATTTGATCAGGCCGAAATCGAAAGGAAAAAGAAATATGGAAGCATTTCTGATGCCTTGCATACTGATCTTCATGAGTGTATTGGTCATGCAAGCGGAAAACTTGCTGATGGAACTGATCCGAATGCCCTTAAAAATTATGCATCACCTCTTGAGGAGGCACGTGCTGACCTTTTTGCTCTTTATTATCTGATGGATAAGAAGTTAATAGACCTTAGTCTTTTACCGGATGCTGATGCAGCAAAAGCAGCTTATGACGCCTATCTTCGTAATGGTTTAATAACCCAGATTGTCAGAATCAAACCCGGAAAAGAAATTGAACAGGCTCACATGCGTTGCAGATCAGCTATCTCTCACTGGGTATATGAAAAGGGAAAAAATGAGAATGTTGTTGAAATATTAAAACAGGATGGAAAATCCTTTGTAAAGATCAATGATTATAAAAGGCTCAGGGTACTTTTCGGCGAACTGTTGAAAGAAATTCAGCGGATCAAATCAGAGGGGGATTTCGAATCAGGGAAGAGGCTGATTGAAGATTTTGGAGTTAAAATTGATCCTCAGCTTCATTCCGAAATTCTTGAACGTTATGCAAAACTTAATCTGGCTCCTTATACAGGGTTTGTTAATCCCGGACTCTTTCCTGTTTATGATTCAAATGGAAGGATTACTGATGTAGTAGTAGAGTATACAGATGACTACATGGGTCAGATGCTATATTACGGAAAAGATTATTCTTATCTGGATCCTGGAAATTAATTATTAACAGGGATTAATAATCAATAATTCAGATTATTTTAGATTCTTCCAGAATTTTTCTTCTGACATCCGGAGATCTCTTTTTTTCTTTCTTTCCATCATAAGAAAATATAGTATTCCTAATGTTCCGAATATCATGAGACCAAGAAGAAGATATTTTATGATACCAGATAAATCCTGACCACCTGCTACTGTATTTATAATCTGAGCATTAGAATTCTTATCAGGATTTATTCTTGTTCCGACATTAATACCGAAAATATTCTTCATAAAGAAGAGAGAGAAGAATGCCAGAAAGCCTGAAGCGACAGGTGTTGCAAGCCATCCTGCTGCTATCCCGCCGAGAATCCTGAAATTGACATTCCTGGCCCCCTTGTATAAACCAATACCAAGGACACAACCAACAATTACCTGTGAGCTGGAAACAGGAACCATGGGGATAGGAGGAAGGCCAATCTTAATAAACAACGATGAGAGACCTGTTGATGAAAAAATAAAGAGAACAATAGATTGAGCCAGTACTACAACCAGCGCAGCCTCAGAGGACAATTCTATAATGTTGCCTCCGATTGTCTCCATCACCCTTTTTGAATACGTGATGATGCCAACTGCAATTGCAAGTCCTCCCAAAAGAAACAGTTGCTGACTGGAGTTAAGGGTAAAGATCCCAAGATCAATCACCTGAAGGCTAAAGGCTGGTATGAATACTCCCATAACATTTGCTATATTATTAGCACCTAAGCTGTAAGCTCCAAAAGCACCAACAATAATTAAACCGGTTTTAATAAATGATTCAAATCTGATAAGGTGAATCCTTAACGATCGTTTGATTTTTTTCAGAAGTATATAAAAGAGTATGGCAAACATAGCGCCGATAACAGGACCTGAGATCCAGGTTACAACAATCTGTGATAAAGTCTTGCCATCGGTTGAATTTCCGGTGAATAAATTCCATCCGATTATTGACCCTACAATTGCCTGAGTTGTTGAAACCGGAAGTGCGAATTTAGTCATCACAAAGATTGTTATCGCAGCAGCAAGTGCGACTGTGAATGATCCTCCAAGTGCATTTACAGAACCAAGTTTTCCAAGAGTATGTGATGCACCTGCACCCTGTATAACAGCTCCCAGAATGACAAAAACAGATGCGATAGCAGCTGCTTTTTTGAATGTCACCATTTTTGAGCCAACTGCGGATCCAAAGATATTTGAAGCATCATTTGCCCCAAGTGACCATCCAAGGAAAAGTCCGCTTGTCAGGAAGAATAATATCATTACATAACAATTTTTATGGCCATTCCCGACAATAGATCGGCTGCTTTCTGAGCAAGATCAGAAATGTTTTCAATATGATGGATTATATATCTTAAATGCGATTTATGTGCAAGATCCAGTTCATTCATCTCCTGAAAAATGATTCTTTTTGTATTCGTTGATATTTTATCTGTCTCACTTTCGAAATAATATACTTTCAGCAATTTTTCTCTGACAGTATATGGAGCTTTGAAGTAGGCTCTTACTGCAGGAATAAGTTCCTCGGCTGCGCTTACAGATGTTTCAGTAAGACTGACAAAGTTTTTATTCAGTGATTCCGGAATCTGAGGTAATTCTATATTTATTTCATTTAATGACCTTTTAATAGAATCAATTATCTCATCGAGCACATCGATCAAATTACTTACTTCTGCCCTGTGTTGAGGTAAAATAGAATTGGTGATCATTTCATTCTCTATTGAGCGCTGAAGCTTGTCAGCATTGCTTTCGAGGGAATCAATTTTATGTAAGTGCCTTATAAAGTCTTCGTTATCTTTATTCAGGTAAGCTTTTATCGCCTCCCTGAATACCAGTAATCCAAGTTCGATGTTATCAAAAAATTCATCAATTTTAAGGATAAGGTTCTTTGTTGTTCTTGTAAATACCGGCATCTCTTTATGATTGTTAGGTTCTTATAACAAATATATAATAAAAATATGTCAATTAATTGTTCATTCTGAAGTTATAAATAACATTCAGAATTCAATTATTTTCTCGACACGGTTGCTCTTCAGATATTGTTTTAGTATTACCTGAATATCCCGGTTATCAGTCGATGGTTTTATGCATTCATGAACAGCTGTAAGTCCAAATCCCATGTCGTTTATTGAAAAGTAACCATAACCTGAATATTTACCGTTTACAATCCTGACGGCACATCTTTCCTCGGTATCCCGCCCCTTATCTATTATGAAAAAATTCCTTTTGGTAAAAATGAACTCTTCAGAGGCTTTCAGTGCCCGTTCATTATACTCTTCTGTCGATTCTTTATCACAGCATGCACCTTTACAAATTCCGACCTGATAATGGAAGCAGGAGCCGGTAGTTTCGTATAAACCGGTTAACTTCTGGCATAGATAATATTTTTCCACAAGAGAGGCAAGCTTTGATTTGGCTTTTTCTTTTGATGTAAAAACTGAAACCGGATTGTCATCATTATCGACCTGGCCGTAGCGATAGTTGATATATCCTTTCTTATCAGTAAAACTGAAAATGCCCCATTGAAAACCTGTTCGTCGTTGAGCTCTGTTATAAATGGGCTTGCTTTTCTTTATTTCAGACGATTCTTTTAAGAGTGCAATAAGCTCACTACCAGTTGTTTCCCAGTCTATATCTGCAATAAGATCGCGCATCTCCATTGACCGGTTGGTACTGTTATTCGAAAGATGAGTACTTATTCTTTGCTGAAGATTGCGACTTTTACCAATATAGATAAGATCTCCTGACTCATTATAAAAATAGTAGATACCGGGCTCTTCAGGTATTAATTCCAGTTTGGCAATATCGAGCCCTGGGTGCAATTTTGATACCCTCGTATTTTTAATAAGAGCAGAATTGTTACTGTTGAGTTCGAGGTCCTTTTTTAAAAGCATCTCAAAGAGCCTGACTGTTGCCAGTGCATCGCCTGCAGCCCTGTGTCGCCCATTTATATTAATGTCCAGATCTTTGCAAATATTGCCAAGGCTGTATGATCGATGACCGGGAAAAAGTTTTCTGCTGAGAGCAACTGTATCAAGAATATTTCTCTTAAAATTAAAACCGAGGGATTTAAACTCCTGTCTGATAAATGAATAGTCGAATCGGGCATTATGTGCAATAAAAGTTCTTCCTTCAGTCATTTCGACAATGGTTTTTGCAATCTCAAAGAAGCGTGGAGCGTCTTCTACCATTTCATTGGTAATTCCTGTAAGATTGGTTATAAAATACGGAATATTTCTTTCAGGGTTGATCAGCGAAACAAATTCACCTGTTATCTCCTGTCCATCATGCAGGTAGATAGCTATTTCAGTAATTTTTTCAATAACAGCACTACCACCGGTAGTCTCTATATCAACAATAGCATACATTTTCTGTAAATTACCTGACAAGGTCAATGCGAATATAATAACAATTGATGGCAGATTCTCTGATTGTTTGTATTTTTGTGCCGATAATACAACCTGATATGACTGAATGTTTCGGAAAGAAATTTATACTTAACGGTGAACTTAATTCAGCCGATTTATTCGATAATACCCTGGTGTATGAAGGTGACTCAGTATACGAGGTAATTCGAATGGTTAAAGGATTACCGGTATTTTTCCGGGACCATATGGAGCGACTGGCTTCCAGTGTTCGATTGCAGCAAAAAGAAATTCTTGCTGATATTGCTGCATTACGAAAGGATATCATAAATCTGTCAAGATCTGATAAAAAAAAGGAGACCAATCTTAAAATAGTATTTAACTACAATAAAGGATCATCAAATTACCTGGTATATTTTATCGAACCAATATATCCTTCTGCTGAACAGTATAAAAAAGGAGTAAAGGGTACACTTTTTTTTGGCGAAAGAAAAAATCCCGAATCAAAAGTTATTAATCATAAACTCAGGTCCTCCATTTATCAGAAACTAATTCGTGATGTTAGTTATGAGGCTTTGCTGGTAAATGGGAAAAATGAAATTACAGAAGGAAGCAGGTCGAATATCTTTTTTCTTAAGGATGACATTCTTGTTACTGCTCCGGATGAAGTTATTCTCAGTGGAATCACCAGAAAGTATATTCTGGAGATTTGCAGGATAAATAAAATAGAGGTCAGATACGCCTGTGTCAGAGTTGAAGATCTGTTGGAATATGATGCCGTATTCATGACAGGGACATCACCAATGGTGCTGCCTTTCTGTTGTATTGATGATAAATATTTCAATGTAAAACTGCCTTTGATGGAAAAATTGAGGAAGCTCTATATGTTAAAAGTAGAAGAGAGCATCCATGCCTTCCGTCCAGAATAAGGAGCACTCTTTGGTCTGACTGACAGATAATTTATTATATTTGCAGCAAAATAATTCAATCCTGTATCATATGGCAAGTGTAAGAGAACTGAAAAAAGATATTGATTACCTGGTTTTTGAAGTGATTTCTGATTGTTTTGTCTTTTCAGGAGTAAATCCTGATAATAAGTCAGAAGAATTGACAGTATTAATCTCAGATGCTGTTAATTTCAGAAACGATCTTATTGCAAGAGTTAATAATCCTGATGGCAAGGATAATCCAAAAATCATCAAAGCGTATTATAAAGCCGTGCAAAAAGATCTGCTGGTAGGTGTCGACAAACTCTTCACCAGGCTAAGCGAATTAACTGCTAAGAAATAGCATAATATCTGTAAACAGGTGTACCGCAACTTGTACACTTTCCGCTACTGTCAAGATTTTGCAACCTGGTCTGATAACCTGATCTTATTGTTACAACCTCTCCGCATTGAGGACATTTTGTAGTTTGTCCTGACAGCGATGTTATATTACCCAGATATACATTGTTAAGATGTCTGGAGGCTACTTCATACAAAGTTCTTAAGGTATTTTCAGATGTGGCAGGATCATTTCTTTTATAATTTGGGAAATATTTACTCAGGTGAAGAGGCACATCTTTTCCAAGCTCCCCTGCTATCCATTCACACTGTAACTCCATTTCATTCGCATCTTCATTTTTTTCTGAAATTATCAGAGTTGTGATTTCAAGATGTTTTCCTGCCCTTGAAATCTGTTTCATACAGTTCTTTACAGGCTCAATTCCGGCTCCTGTAAGTTTTCTGTAAAAATCATTATTAAAAGCTTTAAGATCGATATTAAAAGCATCGGTAAATTGAATTATCTGCTCTAATGGCTCTCTATTTACATAACCATTACTGACCATTACAGTTGACAAACCTGCCTCTTTTACTGCCATGGAGGTATCTCTGACAAATTCAAACCAGATTATTGGTTCATTGTACGTAAATGCAATCCCAATATTTTTTTCTGCTTCAAGTGCCGCTTTTACAATCTCGTTGACACCGATTTTTCCGGCAGGGTTTTCTGGTACTCTCTGAGATATTGAATGATTCTGACAAAAATCACATCTCATATTACAACCAAATGATCCGATAGAAAGGATATTATAACCCGGAAAAAAATGATAAAGTGGCTTTTTCTCAACAGGATCTAATGAATAACCGGAAATAGTACCATATGTCAATAATTCGATTTCCCTTCCTGTGTTTTTTCTTATACCACAAATCCCTGTCTGGCCGATTGTAAGCTTGCAAAAATGAGGACATAGCAAACATTCAAGTTTATTCTCTGATTTTTTACTCAATGTGAACATTCACTGAAAATTACTCAGGCTAAATTACAATATAATCATGCTGTATGTATAATGTGATCTGATATTTTTAATAACTTTACCTGTAAACTGCGGATTAAAAGATATACTGATTGTGTTCACAACAAATGCTCATGAAGTAAATGATGAAGGTTGCGGTAATATATAATTAAGATTTAGAAAATGAATAAATTGGGAAGAGGATCATTCGTATATATCGTATATATTCTGATAATTAACTGTTTAGATACCGGTTTGTCAGCACAAAACAGCGACGAATGGAAAGCTTCAAAGAGGATAATTGAAAGTCTGTCTAGACAAAACTCAGAGATAAACTACTATGAGGAAAAAGTACCTTATTATACTTTACCTGATATCCTGACTTCTCTTGATGGTACAAAGGTTACAAATGCTGACACCTGGAACAGGATCAGAAGGAATGAGATTCTTGAGCTGTTCAGGGAAAATGTTTACGGGAGAGTTCCCTATACTCCTTATGAGAAAAGTTTTAAAGTTGTCAATCTGGATAAGAATGCCATAAACGGAACTGCCACTCTTAAGCAGGTAGATATTACGATTAGATCAGGAGGGAAACAATTGATTATACATCTTACCATTTTCACTCCAAACAGTTCAGATAATCCTGTCCCGGCATTTCTTCTGATAAATAACCGTGGTCCGGCTAATTCAGATCCCACCCGAAAGGAAAAAAGTGAATTCTGGCCTGTTGAGGAAGCAATTGCAAGGGGATATGGAATGGCGGTTTTTAACAATAGTGATGTAGCTCCTGATAAATTTGATGACTTCAAAAGCGGAATTTATGAACTGCTCGATAAAAAGCCACGTCCTGATGATGCATGGGGCGCTCTTGCTGCTTGGGCATGGGGTGCCAGTCGTTGTATGGATTATATGGTTACAGATAAAGAAATTGATGCCGGAAAAGTTACAGTGATCGGTCATTCCAGGGGAGGAAAGGCAGCATTATGGGCAGGGGCTCAGGATACACGGTTTGCAATGGTGGTATCAAACGAATCAGGCTGCGGTGGTTCTTCACTGGCAAGACGTCGTTATGGTGAGACTGTTGAAAGGATAAATTCGGTATTTCCACACTGGTTTTGTAATAACTTTAAGAAATTCAATAAATTAATAGATTCACTTCCTGTTGATTTCCATATGCTTGCGGCACTTATTGCTCCAAGACCCTTATATGTTGCCAACGCATCTGACGATCTTTGGGCAGATCCACGGGGATCATATCTTTCAGTATATCACGCTATGCCTGTTTATAAACTTTTAGGGGCAGATTCGGGTATTCCCGAAAGTATGCCTTCCCTGAACAAGCAGGTAATAAATGGAAAAGCAGGCTATCATATCAGAGAAGGAGGCCATAATATGCTGCTTTCAGATTGGATAATGTTTATGAATTTTTCAGATACGGTTTTCAAAAAGTGATTACCGTTTGAAGAAGGAAATATCAGATGGATTTATTAGAAACAACTAGATAAACGAAATCAGGGAACTATAGTTTTTCTTCAATAATTTCAACCGGCATATTGTTCCTCTCGGCAAAATTAAGAACCTCATCCTTTATCTTTTCATTAATTTCATAAAACGTTGTTCCGAATCTGAGTACTATCTTTCGTTTCGATTTTAGAAAAAATATAACACTCAGTGGAAATAATTCTACTTTTTCAATTTCATTGCCTGCGACATTAACGCGTGGAAGGATGGCGTTTTTTTTGAGAATTATGAAATTATCACCTATATTAATGAATCTTGTTGCATGTCCGATACCTGACCAAATCTGATATGCACCAAATCCGGTAAGAAAAACTATTGTAATCCAGAGAGTTCTGTCAGTAGCTATTGCTTTTAAGTTGAATATCAACCAGAAAACTGCAATTGAAATGCAGGCAAGACCAAGTATTACCTGGAAAATCCTGATTAACTTATTTGGTTCACTTGTGCCAAGCAGGAAATACTTGTTATCCATCTAAAATTGTTTCCGGCAATTTATCGCTTTTTCCTAATTCATCCAAATGAGACATTATTTTTCATTAAATATATTAGCAGCAGCAGCTTTTTTTATATTTTTATAGAATTATTGAATTTTTTTTTCTGGTACTTTTCAGTGAGTGCTTTTTAGAGTTTACTTATCGATGGAAATTTTTATTAATCTTTATTTAAAAAAATTATGAAGAACCTGTTTATTATCGCCTGTATTATGTTTATCAGTTTAAATATTCTGGGCCAGGCACAACCGACTGTTAAACCTCCTGTTCCCAAACCTGAGGATAAGGATAAAATGACCCCTGGAATGACAGAGAAATGGGAACCTGAGGTGAAAATTATTCAACCCGGAATAACAGAGAGTAATTCCCCGTCTGATGCTATTGTTCTTTTTGATGGATCTGATATTAATAAAGAATGGGAAGACAGTAAAGGAAACCCGTCGAAATGGATCCTTAGTGATGGAGCCCTGGTTTGTGTAAAAGGATCAGGTGTGATTAAAACGAAACGTAAATTTTCGAATTTTCAGTTGCATATTGAATGGAAAACTCCTTCGGATGTTGTGGGGGAAAGCCAGGGTAGAGGAAACAGTGGTGTCTTCTTACAGGAACGTTATGAAGTACAGGTACTTGATAGTTATAATAACCGTACTTACAGGCACGGACAGGCCGGAAGTCTGTATAAGCAACATGCTCCGCTTGTGAATGCCTCCAGAAAACCAGGAGAATGGCAATCATACGATATTATCTACACTGCCCCGACATTTAATAGCGATACTACCACCTATTTTACACCTCCAAGGGTTACAGTTCTTCATAATGGGGTATTGATTCAGAATAATGTAAGTTTAAGAGGACCAACTGAATATATAGGTATTCCTGAATATTTTGTTAAACCTCATGGACCTGGAAGTCTTGTTCTCCAGGATCATGGAAATCCTGTTGCATTCAGAAATATCTGGATCAGAGAGCTGTAATATCAGGCAGCATGTTACAGGTATTAGTTGAATTGTATTAAATTAAAAGTATTTTATATCTCAATTTTAAATTTTAATCTACCTGACAATGAAAGAAAATTCTAAAAACATTACTCGCCGGTCATTTATTGAAAAGACCGGAGTTGTGGCTGCTGGACTGACCATAATTCCTGGCTCAGTTATGAGTGGATTTGGTCATAGAGCGCCTAGCGACAAGCTCAATATAGCTGTTGTTGGTATTGGCGGAATGGGTAACTCGAACCTTAAAAAAGTAGCTCCTACAGAGAATATTGTTGCACTTTGTGATGTTGACTGGGGATATTCAAAAGAAGTATTTGAAGCGAATCCTAATGCAAAAGCATACTGGGATTGGAGGAAAATGTATGATGAAATGGGTAAATCAATTGATGCGGTTATTGTTGCAACTGCAGATCATACTCATGCAATAGTGGCTGCAACTGCAATGACCATGGGGAAGCATGTTTATGTTCAAAAACCTTTGACTCACACAGTTTATGAATCAAGATTATTGACGAAACTGGCAGCCAAACATAAAGTTGCCACACAGATGGGTAACCAGGGCTCATCAGATGAAGGAGTCAACCTGACAATTGAGTGGTTAAATAATGGTGAGATCGGGGATGTAAAGAAAGTAGAGTCTTTTACTGATCGCCCAATCTGGCCACAAGGTCTGAACCGTCCAAAAGGAGAATGGGTTCCTGATACCCTTAACTGGGATCTTTTTATAGGACCGGCTCCAATGCGTCCTTATAATGCTATTTATACTCCGTGGAACTGGAGAGGATGGTGGGATTTTGGTACCGGCGCCCTTGGTGATATGGCCTGCCATATTCTTCATCCGGTCTTTAAAGGGCTCAAACTTCAGTATCCTATTCAGGCTCAGGGAAGTTCAACATTATTACTAACTGATT
Organism: uncultured Bacteroidales bacterium; assembly: GCA_963732435.1. GTDB lineage: Bacteria > Bacteroidota > Bacteroidia > Bacteroidales > VadinHA17 > LD21. The sequence continues at coordinate 374,385 of CAVSZL010000005.1, forward strand.
GTGCCCCGAATGCGCAGATGGTAACACTTGTTTACCCTGAGAGAGCAACTCCGAAAAATGCTAAAATGAAATTACCGCAGGTTGAAGTTATATGGTATGATGGGGGATTACAGCCAGCCAAACCAGCCGGGTGGCCTGCCGGGAAGAATATGAATAATAATGGTGGTGGTGTTCTCTTTCACGGAACAAAAGACACTCTTGTTTGTGGTTGCTATGGAAGAGAACCATGGTTATTATCAGGTAGAGTTCCGGTTGTCCCGAAAACTGAAAGAAGAATAGAAAATGCAATGAATGGTGGTCATGAAATGGATTGGGTACGTGCTTGTAAAGAATCTCCGGAAAGCAGAGTTAAAACCAAATCTGACTTTTCAGAAGCAGGTCCTTTCAACGAAATGGTTGTTATGGGCGTACTTGCTGTCAGACTCCAGGGACTAAATAAACCACTTGACTGGAATGGAGAAAAAATGGAGTTTACGAATATCGGTGATACTGACACTGTAAGACTGACTATCTCTGATAATTTTACAATTGTTGATGGTGATCCTAAATTTGACAGACCAAATATTCAGATGAATGCAAAACAGTTTGCAGCTGAAATGGTTAAGCATAATTACCGCGAGGGATGGAAACTTCCTGAAATGCCGGTTTAGTATTTTAATATTAAGATAGAAAAGGGCTGGGAAATATTTTCCGGCCTTTTTTGTTGCAGTATAAAGTTGTGTTGATTAAAAAGTACCTTTGAGCCCGATCTCCACGGCAACTGTTCGCATTCCCATTATGCAGTCAGTAATCAGATCATCTATACTCATTCCCAGCATTTCAGCCCCCTTTTCAATAACAGAGCGGTCAACACCTGCAGCAAATTTCTTATCGTTCCATTTTTTCTTAACTGATCTTGCTTCCATATCCATAACACTTTTTGACGGCCTTACAAGTGCACTTGTCGCAACAAGTCCGGTCAGCTCATCTACTGCATATATGGTTTTTTCAAGCAATGTATTTGGTTTAACATCAGTGACCAAACCCCATCCGTGACTTAAAACAGCATTGATATATTCTTCCGGCCAGTTATTCTCTCTTAAAATCTTTTCTGCCATTTTGCAGTGCTCCTCAGGATACATTTCATAATCAATATCATGGATAAGTCCTATGATACCCCATTTTTCCTGATCCTCACCTGATTTCACTGCCATATAACGCATTACTCCCTCAACTGCCAATGCATGTTTAAGAAGACTTTCAGAATTGTTGTACTTTTTGAATAATTCAAGGGCATTATCACGTGTTGGTGTTGATGATGACATAATAGAAGAGTTTAAAAATGTATGGAATGAAAGTTACTTATTGACTTTAAGAATAGGAATAGTTTTATCTGTTAAGGATCCTTTAATATTAAGATAATAAAGTGCAGGTGACAGACCAGGAACATTGATTTGAAAAATGTTTTTACCGCTTATTACATCTCTCTCTGCATCATAAAATTTCGAACCTGCCAAACTGATTATCGTTATCCTTACTTTTTCAGATACCTGTGAATTTATAAATACGCTCAGGTTTTCATTAAATGGATTTGGAAATACTGTAATTGCTTCATTGAATCTCATATTGTCATAACTGAACTTCAATGTGTCGTTTGCTGTGTATTCGTCCTTATTATTTGTTCCATATATGACCAAACTATATATTCCGTTTTTCGACATATCAGCTTTTTCTGTAAAAGTTACAGTAGTTGAATCATTTGAAGTGATAATATTGTCAAAGAATTGAACAACAGGTATATCTGATTTAAGACTGTATGCAAGAGTAAATCCATTGAAAACATCCTTCCCCGGATTTTTGACTTTAACAGAGATAGTCTCCTTTCCATACTTATCTTTCAGTTCCGGAGTTTCTATTCTTGTCACCTGTAAGTCTCTTTTGATATAATTTACTGAGCCGGATCCCGTAAAATCAATAAGGTCTATCCATGCACAATCTGATCCGGCAAATTTGGATTGATCTTTTTTGTATATCCATTCCATTTTATTTAGACCTGCAGGTACCGCAATAGCTACTTTGGTCCATGGAATTTCTCCTGATTTCTTTAATACTTCTACATTGTTTAACCTGAACGAGAAGAAATCATAATCAGCTTCAGAAGAAACTTTATATGAAAATTTAACAGAGTCTTTGGCAGCATAAACGGCTCTTATAATGAGAGAGGAGGTGCCATTATTTGAAATAATCCCCGATCTTGCAGAAACAGAGCCCTCATAAAAATTATTACTTGAAACAGTCCAAGGACTTGAGCTTACATTTATCCATGGGAAAACAGAAAATGACGATGATTCAAAACTCTCTCTTACCTTTCCTACTCTGAAAGAAAAATCCTTATTCACTAGAAATGGATCGCTTATAAGTTGTGAAGATAAAGTAATGATACTACCTGAAGAGATGGCGTCGGATATTTTTACCTCAACAGGTATATCCGTAATCTGGCCGTATTTAAGAACACCCGACTTTACACTTGATGATAAAACAGTAATACCATCACCTGCTTTTGTAATGATTAAGTCGCCTGATAAGACATTACTTGTTCCCTGGTTCCTGACCTTGAATATTAGCTTAATAGTCTCACCGGGGTCTGCTATGAAGTCTCCATTGCCAGACTCCTTATCGTCAATTATGATACTTAATATCTGTAATTCAGGGGAATGAGCAACAATGTCAATTGAATATCTCTTTTCAATCTTCTTATCTTTAATTGTAAGTACCATTGGAATTAATTCCAGGTCGGGTACATTGGCCGAAATAGTCATACTGAGATTATTTAACAGTGCTATCTCCGACAAAGAAAGCATTGATCCAATATAGGCTGAGTCTTTGGTTATTGTTACCCAATCTGATGTTGAAGATATTTTAACATAAAGATCATTGGCATCGGCTAATCCAAGGTTGGAAATGTTAAGATTTAAAAAGACCGATTCACCATAATCGGCTTTACCGTTGTTATTTCCTGCAACGTCGATAATACTTGATGATGTAAGATTTATGTACTCACCATTAATATCTGAGAAATAGACTGTTTTAATTACCGGATATTTATTCTGACCTGTAATTACAATCAGACATGAATCATTTCTTAACCCTGGCATTTGGAGAGTTACTGAGCCTGTTACACTTGAGAATGATGCATCCCATAGTGTATCGAAATGTGAAACAGCTACATATGAAAATGGATCAATATTAAAGGTAAATGATTTAATTCCGTTCGGGAGGGTGTCAGGCAATGTAACATCAAAATGATAAGGATTTCCTATGACAGGTATCATTGTCGGATCACCTACCAGATTATAAGTTTCCCAATAGTACTTCTTTCTTTGTGATGTACTTGCACTTACAGAAAGATTACCTGCATAATTGATCTGCCCCATGGTATAATATCTTTCTGAAGGAGATTCACCGTTTGTGTGAAATAAACGGTCAAAAACCCCGAGTCCGGTAGATAGATATGTAGGATTGGATGAAATTGGTCCGACACCTACTGCCCAGTAAAAATCCTCATCCCAGTACGAATCATTTGAACATCCTATAAAACCGATAGCTCCCTTATCCGATCCGACAACCAGTTTGTTTCCAAATGAGGATGAGAGGTTATATTGTGATGTTTTACAGGCATTACTGATGATAAATGGATACATGTTCTTGCTTAAAGGGAAATCAGAGGCTCTGATTCCATATACAGGATTTGGCTTTCCGTTATTTATGTGCAGCCAGCCACTTGCATCTCCATGACCAGTGTAATTTATGAATGAAGTTCCTTTGCTTATTAAGTTAATTATCGAGTCTTTGGCCGTATACGATTGAGGATAATAAAAGTGATATTCATTTATTCTGTTTGTTGTGGTAAGATAATTGTTCACCAGGTATTTTAGCTGCCCGTTCATGGTATTTGCATAACTGGCATCGTAACCGGCAGTAGCTAATGCTCTTGTGTAAAATTTATTTGTATCGGCAAATTCAAATCTCTCGTATTGAATTATTTTATTTACAACTGTTCGCAGCTCAACAGTGTCTGATACAGGTAGTCTGCCAATATACATCTCGGGAATATAATCACCACCACCATCAAATTCACCATAGTACATATCAGTAATATTTCCTGTACCCCCTGTGCCAAAATATGGAATGCGTGTTACATCTCCTATTATAAGAAGGTATTCAGGCGGGGGACTAGCTTCTGAAGTGGAGGTATAGATTTTTGTAATGGCATCCTTTATCTCTGTATATGTATTTCCGGTAAGATTAGTCCCTTTGTACAGGATATCCAGTTTAAATCCCTTTTGGGTCTTCCATTTTATAAATGGTTCAAGCTGTCTCTTGAAAGATGAATCAGTTACTATTATCATCCTGAGAGGTTGTTCTGAGTACCCCGGAACTACATTTCCCGGATTATAATTAAGTATTCCCTTATCAAGAGTACTGACAAAAGAGGATGATGAGGAAAGTAAAGATTTTGATTCAAATTCATTGGAGGATGAAAATGTTATTTCAACCTTCATGGAAGTTATAACTTCAACCACATTGGATCTGGGATTATACCTGACAGGAGATATCATCAAATTGGCCAGATTGCTTTTTCTGACTTTACCCAGATTCTCAATCTTTACTGTATCTGAGGAAATCAGATCCCTCGACGAGTAGTCTGCTTTATCCATTTTGAAACGGGTCTGATCCTGCTGTATTCCCTTAGTTTGTCCCTCCTGAGCCGGATATAGAATCCCCTTTATCTTTTTACCAGATGGATTTATCTTGGTTGAGATAACATCTGAAATTTTAACTACATATTTTACACCTTCAGGAATGGCAATGAGTCGGCTGAAAACCGGCAGCTCAGGTTTTCCGGGAAGAGTTGTATTGGTATGCCCTGGTATTGATATGCGATAAAATGAACCATGCTCATTAGTGATGCTTCCAATGTTAACCTCTGATATTGAGTAGTTTATAGTAATTGATTGGTCTCCGGTAGTTACATATATTTCCCGCAAATCTCCATTGAACTGGTATTTGATATTGTTTTCTACCTGCCCGAGTAATGATGCTGATACAAGTAGAATTATTGATGATAATATTACCTCTTTACCTTTCCCTAATCGCATCAATGTTAATAGATTAACACTCAACCTAAATTCAACCGCAAGTTAAATAAAAGTTCTATATTTATTATTGTAATGCGGATAAATTTGATTAAAGCATAAAATTTGTACTTTTATAGTCAATTATCGCATGTTAATGATTTGTATGTTTAAAATAGTATTATGATCAAAGTTCTATTATAAAACAATACTTCTCTGGTTTATTATTTAAAACGTTTCCAAATAATTATTTATGTACAAAATCTGTTCCAAAATATTAAAATCAACAGTTATGATCAGAACTAAATTTTTACATTCCTTGAGAATTACATTAATCTTAATAGTGATTTCTATGACAATTCCATCATTTGCTCAGATTCCTCCTGCTTATGATAAAATATCAACCAATGCAGGAATTGTTGAAATGCATTTTATCTCGCATGGATCCCTGATGTTTAAAGTGAACAGTTATGTAATTTATATCGATCCGGTATCAGGTCCGGTGAGTTACGAGTTCTTTCCCAAAGCTGACTTGATACTGGTTACCCATGAGCACGGTGATCATCTTGATGAAAAGCTGATTAATGAATTAAAAAAGACAGGAACTCTTGTTCTTATAAACCAAAACTCCTCGGGGAAACTTCCATGGGCCATGACTATGAAAGCAGGTGACAGGCAGGAATTCAACAATATTGTTGTGGAAGCGGTTCCTGCTTATAATATTGTTCATGAAAGAGCACCCGGTCAGCCTTTCCATCCTAAAGGATCAGGAATAGGATTTATACTTACTATTGGCAGTAAGAGGTTCTATATAGCAGGTGATACAGAAAACATACCGGAAATGAAGGAACTAAAAAATATTGAAGTAGCCTTCCTTCCAATGAATCTTCCGTATACTATGACCCCCACAATGGTTGCAGATGCAGCTAAGGCTTTTAAGCCCAGGATATTATACCCTTACCATTATGGTGATACAAATACCGAAGAAATCGTTAATCTTCTGAAGGGTACAGGTATTGATGTCAGGATCAGGGATTTAAAATAACTTATATTCTTAAAATATGGACAGAAGAGTATTTCTAAGAAGTGGAATGACCGGTGCAGCCGGAATGGTAGCATTTTCATCCTCTCTGGCTTCTCCACTTTCAGCAAAGCAGGAAGAAAACATTATCTGCAGAACTCTTGGCAAAACAGGGATGAAAATTCCTGTAATAAGCTTTGGAGTCATGAGATCTGATAATCCCAACCTGTGTAAAGCTGCTTATGAAAAAGGAATGAAGCTTTTTGATACCGCGAATGTTTATCTGAATGGCAATAGTGAAACTATGCTTGGAAATCTTTTCAAAGATTATCCCAGGGATTCATTATATCTTGCTACAAAAGTAAAGCCTGATGGTGCAGACAAAAATGGTAAGCCAACATCCGAAACCACAACAGAAGCTTTTCTTAAAACTTTTGATGACAGCATTTCAAAACTGAAGACATCCTATGTGGATATTCTATATGTTCATAATCTCACAAACCCTGAAATGCTTGAGCATAAGCCAATTATTAATGCAGTTAAAAAGCTGAAGAAAGAAGGAAGGGTTAAGTTTATAGGATTCTCAACACATTCAAATGAGGCTGCTCTGATAAATGCTGCAGCAGAACAGGATCTCTGGGATGTTATACTGACTGCATATAATTTTAAACAGACCTATATAACTGAATTGCAGAGTGCTATAAGAAAAGCAAGTGGAGCAGGAATTGGAATTGTTGCAATGAAGACAATGGCCGGCGGTGGATTTCTTGACAAGGATAAAACAAGGCCTATTAATTCAACTGCAGCATTAAAATGGGTTTTATCAAATCCTGATATTACCACTACAATTCCCGGCATGACTGACTTTGATCAGGTCGAGAAAAATGTTAAAATATTGACTGATATTACATTAACAGAGGAGGAGAAGAAAGACCTTATAATTGCCAGTGCAGAAACCGGTCTGTATTGTACAGCTTGCAGTAAATGTATTCCTGCCTGTCCGAAGAACTTACCCGTTCCTGAATTGATGAGGGCTTATATGTATGCTTATGGTTATTCCGACACGAGGATGGCCTATTCGCTTCTGAATGAAATCAGATCCGGAGAAAATCCTTGCTCAGGCTGCTCATCTTGTGCGATTGAATGTACAAAAGCATTCAATATCAAAGAGAAAATTGCAGATATTTCACGGCTGGTAAATGTCCCTGCGGATTTTTTAACGTAAGCTTTTTACAATAAATTGAATTTATATGACTTTTAACAGATTACTCCGGAATATGAAATATATATACCCCGCTCTGTTTTTTACATTTCTTTCATTATTTGTATCAGCACAGGAGATTACTTTTCCGGAACTTTCAGGATATAAAAAAATATCCAACTATCCTGTGTTTGTGCCTGAAAACCTGTGGGATTTTATAAACGGGGCTGCTGATACATATCTCTCTTATGGCTTCATTGATCTGCATGTTGCTGAATATAAAAAAGGTAAAAATGTTATAAAGGTTGAAATATACCGGCATACGGATAATACAACAGCATTTGGTATATACTCAACAGAACGTTCTCCTTCATTTCGGTTCATTAATCTTGGAGCTCAGGGATATATAGCTGATGCGTCTATAAATTTCTTTAAAGGAAAGTTTTATGTTAAAATAAAGACCTTTTCCAAAAGCGAAAAGACTATTCAAACTGCTGAATCATTAGCTGTCAGAATTTCAGATATGCTTGAGGGAGATTCCAAAATGCCTTCAGTATTATCAATGTTTCCTGAAACCGGTAAGAAGATTAATGAAGAAACATTTATTAATGAAAGTGTTCTGGGACACAAATTCTTAAATAAAGCATTTAAATCAACTTACGAGGTTGGGCCTGATGTTTTTGCAGTATATATAATTGAGAAAAACTCTTCTGATGATGTTATAAAGCAGGTTAACAGTTATCTGTCAGCTGCAGGTATCGATTCTGAAGAGTCGGAGGGTGCGGGTAAATATGTTCTTAAAGATGGCTACAATGGTACTGTATTCCTGGCATGGAAAGACAATATGATAGTTGTAATTTCGGGCCTTTCAAAGGATCAGTCAGAAGTAGCAGACCAATATACCTCGGAAATACTTAAATAATATCAGGAAAACCATTTTCTTTCCCTGTTTTCAAGGTCTCCGAGTATCTCATTGGCTATGTTGACATTATCGATAACCTGAAAATCGAACATGCCTACACAAATAAAGTCCGCACCGTTCTCAAAGGCGTAACGGAATCCTACTTTTGGTGGTATGGCACCTGCTGCCAATACTTTAAAAGCAATAAATGGTTTGGTAACCCCTTTCATGAACTCAATGGTACGGTCGGGGTAAAGATCCCACATGTTGTCGCAATATTTATTGTGTTCTACAAATGAGGGCCCGATCTCTATATATGGTTCCCTGTTCTCTACAGGCAGGGCTGACCAGTATTTATCATGGTGGAACGTTTTAACATAAAAATCGGAAGGAATATTTGCTCTTTCACATCCCTCAATTGTTTCAAGACAATGTGCGCCTACTCCGGCCTGGTATCCTCTTTTCTTAATGTACTCTATTGCCTTCGTAAGCTCAGATATTTTTCCTTCCTTTATGTAAGCATCACACACTCTTCCATGAATATACAGGGCATTAGCCCCGCTATCTATCGAAAGATTTATATTGGAGAAAAAGTCATCTTTGGGTAGAGTTGCCATGCAAATAGATTGTATGTTGCTATTATACAGGTCTTTGTATTTATTGAGAGCTTTATATGCATCTGGTACCATTATCAGCGTATTTATTCCTGCCTGTTCTCCCAGATACAGGGTTTGAATTATTTTCTTTTCTGTATTGTACGCTCTGACCAGACTATTTGTATAAATGAGATCTCTGGCATGTGCCCAGCCAATTATCATATTACATCCCATTATCATTCTGCTCATGTTAATATCGCCTAGTTTTCCAGTTGGCAATTTTCCCTTGAGCTCATTAATCTCTTTATAATCAACTTTAATTGTTGCCCCTGAAACAATATCAGGTCCAACTTCGGCCATATTTTTAAAAAATGCTCCTGAAAAAACTCCCAGAAGAGGTAGTCCGGCAAGCCCCTTTATTAATTCCCTTCTTGATCTTTTTGACTGGTTATCGGCCACAACCTTATCGGGTGCATCTTCTGCAATAACTTTCTGGTTCTTTTTACGGAACATGTCCAGTCCGTAATAGTTTCCGGAACTGGTCAATGAGAGGAAAATCAGTGTCAGGAGTTCAATAATATTTTTATTTATTATGAGATAACTCCCTTCTGATGGAGCACCGTAACTGTAACCTCCGAACTGAGGATAGGCCAGATAATACATAAAGAGAAGTGCAACGCCGCTCCATGTTGCCAGAGTGGTAAATATTCCTAAAATCAGGGCAAGACCAATTAACACCAGTCCGTATGCATTTAATGTATCAATAATCCACATGCCTGTATCTCCCGATATCATCCACCTGAAAAAATCTCCGAAAATCCATCTGGAGTTTTCCAGAAATGACCTGGCAGTCCACTCAGGGTTCAATATTTTCACTATTCCTTCATAGAGAAAATGCCAGCCTATAGCTATTCTCAGCACAGCAATAAAAACAGGGATAAGTTTGCTTTTTGATGTGAAAGTAATCATGATATTATATTTAGAAATTCGTTTTACTGGTCATCTGCGTAATTTATAATAATATCAACAACTGCCTAATTGTCTCTTTATTCCATTACGGATTGTTAAAGATATAATTTTTTAACAGGACAATCAATCGCTTCTCATATGAAATGAGATGAGAATGACCATGCAAATGATGAAGCAGAAAAAATTCCCCTCCGGAGGGGTTCCTCCAAGGAGAGGAACTCGATGCTTAATTATAGTTCGGTTTCAATTAGATGAGTAATTATAGCTTTAAGATCATCATAGGAGGTCACAAGCTTTAGATCTTTGTTTTCATCTATAACATTCTGCGGGGCATTGAATAATATTCCCAGATCAGCTTTTCGAAGCATGGCCAAATCGTTATACGAGTCTCCTATGCCTATAACCTTGTATTTAAGCCCCTGTAATGCTTCAACAACTTTTCTTTTAGCATCTTTCTGTCTGAGATTGTAATCAGTGATGTTTCCGGATCTATCTGTGGTAAGATGGTGACAAAGGAGAGTGGGTCTTCCCAGTTGAGCAAGAAGCGGATCTGCAAATTCTATAAACGTGTCAGATACAATAATAAGCTGTGCTACTGACCGGATCCAGCTTACAAATTCCTGAGCCCCCGGGAGTGGTTTAAGCTGCGAAATAACCCGTTGAATGTCAGGTAATGTAAGCTTGTGCTGATGCAATATATTTAATCTTCCTTTCATCAGAACATCATAGTCGTTTATATCGCGGGTAGTCAGCTTCAGTTCCTCGATCCCGGTGTGTTTTGAAACATTGATCCATATTTCGGGAACAAATACACCTTCGAGATCGGAGCATATTATGTACATTTCTTAATTGTTATAATGGTTAATAATTGTTTTCAATAAATACCTTAAGTAATTCGTAGTTATTATCTAACAAAGTAAATTTCTCCTCCATGTCTGATATTCCCTTCAGTGAGGATGGGAGAGAAGGATCAATTTTAATACTCCCTAGAATCTCTTCGGGGAATTTTGCAGGGTGAGCTGTTTCGAGTGATATAAAAAGTTGTTTTTCAGAATCAGTAGTTTTGTTTGAATTACAGAAATCATTTATTCCTTTCCATGAAATTGCCCCATGTGGCTCAAGGATAATCCCGTACTGTTTGTAGATACCGGCAATTATCATTCTTGTATCTTCATCAGTGACACTTACTGAATAGAAATCATCCTGTATTTTTTTATGATCAGGCATCTTGCTGATAACTCCCGTTTCATCCATTATTCCGCCATAAAGTTCAATAATTCGCGGGAGATTGCTTGGATGCCCTACATTCATAGCGCTTGATATACAATTTATTGAAGGACTAATGGATTTGTATTTTCCTGTCCTGATAAATTCAGGGACCTCATCATTTTCATTTGTGGCAATAATAAACTTCTTTACCGGCAGACCCATATTCTTTGCAATAAGTCCTCCCATCAGGTTGCCGAAATTGCCCGACGGTACACTGAATATAGCTTTGTCAGTAATTCCAAGGGATAATCTTGACCATGCATAAAAATAGTAAACAGATTGAGGAAGCAGCCGTCCGATATTAATTGAATTTGCTGACGAAAGGTTTATATGAGAAAGTGACGGATCAACAAAGGCTTCTTTTACGAGCCTTTGGCAATCATCAAATTTTCCGTTTATTGCTACAACTCTGATATTCTTCTGGAGAGTAGTCATTTGTTTCCTCTGCATCAGGGTGACTTCCGCAGCAGGGTATAAAATAATAACATTAATATTATTTAACCCGAAAAAAGCATTGGCAACTGCACTTCCTGTATCTCCTGATGTTGCGGTAAGGATTGTAAGATGTTGATTATTGATTGACAGGAAATATTGCATCAGCCTGCTCATCATTCGGGCAGCAAAATCTTTAAATGATGCCGTCGGGCCATGGTCGAGCCGCATTATGTACTTCCGGTCATATACTTTCTCAAGTGGTACTTCAAAGTTATATGATTCGTTACATAGATTCCGGAGGTCTGTCTGGTTTATAACATTTCCAATATATTTATTGAGTATAGTAAAAGCAATTTCGCTGTACTCCATCGACGGAAAACTCTTCAGTTCTTCGCTGGTTAAGGTTGGTATGGAATATGGCATGTATAATCCACCATCAGGCGCCAGACCGTTTAACAGTGCTTCGCTGAAAGATACTTCAGGTGCCTTATGATTTGTAGAATAATACTTATATCTCTTATTTTCCAATTGATAATCGTTTTTTGGGAATTCCGGTTCCCGAAACTCTTCTTAGCTTTTGGTCCGGATTTTCCTTAATTAAATTTACTTAAACATTAACAACTCTCATCAGATCAGAAAATACCCCTGCAGCTGTAACTTCTGCACCTGCGCCGTATCCCTTGATGACCATTGGCAACTCATTATACCTTGTTGTAGTAAGCAGAATAATATTATTACTGCCCTCAAGGTTATATGAGGGATGATCAGCTCCGATAGTCAATAACTCAACTCTTGCTTTTCCATGGTCGAGTGTTGCAAAGAACCTCCATTTTTTATTCTGCTTAACAAGCTCTTTTCTTTTCTCTTCGAAGATACCATCGTACTCTTTTACCTTAGCAAAAAAATCACTGATGTCGCCTTTAAAACAATCATCAGGAAGAAATTTGGATACTATAACATCTTCCTTTTCAAGAATATATCCTGCTTCACGCGCCAGGATAAGTATTTTTCTTACGACATCAGTACCACTCAGATCCACACGGGGATCAGGTTCTGAATAGCCCTTTTCTTTAGCTTTTTTTATTGCCTCACTTAATGGCATATCCGGACCTAATTCATTAAATATAAAATTCATAGTGCCCGAAAGTACAGCTTCAATCTTAAGGATCTTATCGCCACTTACCAGCAGATCATTTATTGTTTTGATAATAGGTAACCCGGCTCCGACAGTTGTTTCATACATAAACCTTACTCCCCGTTCCCCCGCAGTTGTTTTAAGCAGCTGGTAGTATTTATATTCTGATGAACACGCGATCTTATTTGCTGCTACAACAGAAACGTAATTCGAAAGGATTTCATAATAACTGGCAGCTACAGATTCATCTGCAGTACAATCAATAAATACAGTATTACGCAGGTTTAGCTTTGTCATCTGTTGTATAAATGCCGAAATATCCCCTTTATCTCCTGATGTCTTTAAAGCTTCTTTGTAATTATCAAGAGAAATGCACTTCTTGTTGATGAACATTTTTCTTGAGTTGGTAACTCCAATTAAATTAATCTGCAGGTTATGCTCACTGAGAAGAGCTGCCGACTGTTTCTGGAGTTGTTTTAAAAGGCTCGATCCGACAAGTCCTGTTCCTGCAACAAAAAGGTACATTTCCTTATATCGGGAAAGAAAAAATCCATCATGTATAACATTAAGAGCTTTTTTCAGACTCTCATTTTTTATTACGACAGATATATTTAATTCTGAGGAGCCCTGAGCTGTGGCAATAACATTTATTCCATTTCGCCCCAGAGCATTAAAAAGAGTGGCTGAAATTCCGGGTGTGTTTTTCATCCTTTCCCCGACAATAGCGATGATGGACAGATTTTTTTCAATAAGAATTTTTAATTCGTTATTTATATCAATCTCCTTTTTAAACTCTTCATTGATAGCAATAGTTGCACGGGCAGAATCAGAAGGACTTACAGCAAAGGTTATTGAATATTCCGATGACGCCTGAGTGATCAGGATTATATTAATATTTGCTCTTGCCAGGGCGCCGAATAACCTCATAGATGTTCCTGTTACACCAACCATCCCTGTTCCCAGCAGTGTTATGAGATCGATATGATCGATAGATGATGTCCCCTTTATCGGACTTTTGTTATTATCTGAAGACTTATTACTTATTATAGTTCCTTTTGCACCCGGATTAAATGAGTTAAGTACAAGTATTGGTATGTTTTTTTTGTAAACAGGCCTGAGTGTTGGTGTGTATATAACTTTAGCACCAAAATGAGATAGTTCAATTGCTTCTGAATATGTCAGACTTTCAATGGCATAAGCTTTTTCAACCTTTTTAGGATCTGCTGTCATAAATCCGTCAACATCAGTCCATATCTCAAGAATCTCTGAATTAATGGCGGCAGCAATAATTGCGGCAGTATAATCAGAACCGCCCCGACCGAGCGTGGTAGTTATATTGTTTTCATTGCTGGCAATGAATCCAGGTACAATTATGTGATTTTCAGATTTTCCGAAATGATTCCTTATCAGTGCATCAGTTTTTTCAAAATCAACAGTGGCTGATCCAAAGTTACTGTCAGTCTTTATAAAATTACGGGAATCAAGTAAACTGCTGTTATCTATTAAGTTAGTCAGTATTAGTGATGATAATATTTCTCCTGTACTGAGGGCCTGATCCAGAGAATGGTTGCTGAGCTCGCGCAGAAGATAAATTCCATTCAGTGTCTCCCTCAGGTTAACAGCTATTTCTTCAATAGACCTGATAACCGAATCTCTTTTTGTTTCTTTTATTATTTGCGTGGTAAAATCCATATGCTGTTGAATCAGTTTCTCGACAAGGATTTTATATTCATCATTTCTGACTGATGCGAATTCGCAAATGTGCTTCAGACTATCAGTAACCCCCTGGAATGCTGAAACAACAACAATGCAGGGAGAGCTTTGAGATTGAATTATCTTTTTGACTCCCTTTAAACGCTCAGGAGTTCCTACAGAAGAGCCGCCAAACTTAAGGACTTTCATAGTTAAAATCTATATAAATAAAAATGCATCTCAACGGATGCATATATATTAACTGCAAAAATAACAAAGATTTGAGAAATGCTTATAATAAATTGAAATTATTAGATAAAAATCATTATCGACATTAAAAAATTAACTAAAATAATTGATTTTATAACTTTTGTCAAAAAATACTAATTGAGTTCGTTTATTCCATGTCCGCCAGCTAGAAGAGAGCGAAGAACAGAGGTCAGCTTCGAAGTTTCTCCTCCTTTTGAAGGAAGCCGCTCGCGGGGAGTACCCCGAAGCGAAGGCGAAGGGGGGAGGTGGTTGATTTCTTATATAATTGACTTAATGTATTTTAACGAGGATTCGTAATCAACCACCCCGGCCGCTACTAGTCTTTTAAATACGTTGACTATCATTGTATTGCGGCCACCCCTCCTTCAAAAGGAGGGGAAATTTCTATTATTAAACTGTGTGAAGTAAACAAGACTGCTGGCCAAATAATATTAATGTTCTAGTTATTTCCGACTTTTTCGAGCCTCTTAAGTATTGAAAAGATAAATCCTGCAGATACAAGGCAACATACAATAAATACCAGCCAGAGAGTTGTGAGTGGTACTCTGTCCCAGAGGATCGTTCCAACAACCAGAAGTTTATTCCCGACGGCAGTAGCAAGAAGCCATCCTCCCTGCATAAGTCCCTGAAACCTTGATGGTGCTACTTTCGAAACAAAGGAAAGTCCCATAGGACTCAGAAAGAGTTCTGCAATGGTAAGTATAAGGTAACTGCTTATAAGCCAGTATGGAGAAACACGATCCAGTTCATTTACAGGTGATCCTGCAAGTGAAAATGGAGAAGCCAATCCTATGGAAGAAACCAGTACAACAACAAATCCTATTGCAGCTATTATCATTCCGATCCCTATTTTCTTGGGAGTTGATGGTTCTATCTCTTTTTTGGATAACCAGGCAAATATCCCCATGACAGGAAAGGTAAGAGCAACAATAAACAATGGATTAAATGACTGGAAGACTTCGGGGGAAATTGAGTTTTGAATACCGAATGGTGTTACCCAGTTTCTTAGTAATCCTGTCGGATCAAAACCGGTTAAAACATATGTGGCATAGAGAAAGGAGAGTACCAGTAAAATACCACCGGCAATTTTTGCATTGGCTTTAAGATTCTGACGTACTAAGAGAACAAGACCTGCTATTGAACCCACAACAGAAAGCATTGACGGAAGGGTGAAAAACAGATTGGTAAATGCATCAACCTGTTTTACCGTGTAATCTCTTGCATAAAGAGTGAGTGTCAGTCCGTTCTGATGGAATGACATCCAGAAGAATACCACCACGACAAACACCAGGACAAGGGCTGTAATTCTTGCTCTTTCATCTTTATGCGAACTAAGTATGATCCAGGTCACAAACCCTGCAAAGAGGCCAAATGCAAAGCCATCAGCAAGTCCAACCAGATAGCTTAGTCCGAATGCAGTTACTCCCATGGCGGCCAGTGCATAAAGAAGAACTGATGGTTTGAATTGGATTTTCGAAGTTGTCTCTTTAGATGATTTTTCCTTATTGGGAAGCAATCTGTTAAAGAAGATATAAACCAGAAGAGATATAACCATCGCACCTGCCGCTATACCGAAGGCATAATTGTATCCTTTTGAAAATACTTCAAGATATCTGCCGGTAAATGCTGCAAGATCGGTTACCGGTCCGCTAAGATTAACATTATTTGCAAGTTGCTGAAGTGTTGATGTGTCAGTAAGGGTTCCGTTGATGTACTGATGGCATAATGAGGGGAGACTTCCATCGTGGGCAAATCCGTTAGCCTTCAACCACCAGTTGCGCATAGCTGTAGCAGCAAAGGGTGCAAAGAAGGCTCCGACATTTATCCCCATGTAGAATATCATAAATGCTGAATCCCTAAGTTTGGAATACTTCGGATCATCATACATCTGGCCGACAACTGCCTGAAGGTTACCTTTAAACAAACCGTTTCCAAGAGCAATTGTGAAAAGTCCTATAATAGTTATAGTCAGGGTCATACCTGGCATAGCCATGATTATGTATCCTGCAAACATTATTATAATTCCTGAAAGAATTACCAGTTTGTATTTTTTTGTTGAATCTGCAAGTATACCGCCAATGAGTGCCAATGCATAAATGCTGAAATAGAACCAGCTGTATATACTACCTGCTTTTTCTGCAGAAAGGCCAAATTTAGCCTGGAGAAACAAAACAAGTATTGCCATCATTGTGTAGAATCCAAACCTCTCACCCATATTGGAGAAGAATGCTACCAGTAGTCCTTTCGGATGATTTTTTAACATAATTGAAAAATTATAGGTTATTAATTGGTTAAGGATCAAAAACACGGTTTAAAATATTCCCTGAAATCTGAAACTAATTAAATGAGTAAATTTCATTTTGATTAAAAACAAATATATCAATCTTTTTGAATGAAAGATATCTTCGCGCACCATTCTTTTCGGTCAAAATCGGGTTAAACCTTTTTATTAAATAGGGAAGATTGTAAATTTGTACGATAATTACTTTAAAAACATGAAGATTTTTCGCTGCGATCAGATTAAAGAGATTGATGAATATACAGTTAGGCACGAACCGATTGCTTCAGTTGATCTTATGGAAAGAGCAGCCGGACAATTGTTAAAATGGGTAACCTCAAAGTATGGTGTTTCTGAGCACTTTGTAGTTTTTGCCGGACCAGGAAATAATGGGGGAGACGGACTTGCCCTTGCCAGGATGCTTTTTCTTAATGGGTATTCTGTTGATGTTTATTATATTAGGTTTACCGGTAAAATATCAGCTGACTGCGAAATAAACCTTAATCGGCTTAAAGATGTAACAAATGTTACAATTAATAACATTACAGATAATGGCGACTTTCCTTTTATTGCAGCAAATGATATTATTATTGATGCAATATTTGGTGCCGGACTAAATAAACCTGCTGAGGGTTTGGCTGCAGAGATAATTCAATTGATTAACAAGGCAGAATCCAGAATAATTTCTATTGATCTACCATCAGGATTGTTTGGAGAAGATAACAGCATTAACAATCATTCATCTGTAATTAAAGCTGATTTTACACTGACATTTCAATTTCCGAAACTATCCTTTATGTTCGCTGAGAATGCTCAATACCTAGGTGAGTGGTTTATTCTGCCAATAGGATTAGACAAAAATGCACTTAGGAGTATTGATACACCTTATACATTTCTTCAGAATAGTGACATTTATCCTCTGTTAAAGAAAAGAAATAAGTTTGATCACAAAGGAACCTATGGGCATGGACTACTTGTCTCCGGTTCAGCAGGAAAAATGGGAGCAACAATTTTAGCTGCCTCTGCCTCCTTGAGGACAGGAATTGGCTTGATCACATGCCATATTCCTGCAATTGGAAATCAAATAGTTCAAAGTGCCATTCCAGAAGCGATGGTTCAAATTGACAAATCGGAAAATTATGTTTCAGATATTGGGAGTACAGAAATATTCAACGCAGTGGGAATAGGACCAGGATTAGGAATGTTGCCGCAATCCGGTATAGCTTTGAAAAGCTTTCTGTCGGAGTGCAAAAAGCCGCTTGTAATTGATGCTGATGCACTTAATATTCTTTCAACGCATAAGGATTATTTTCATCTTATACCTGCAGGTACGATTCTTACTCCTCATCCAAAAGAATTTGAAAGGCTGGCCGGTAAAACAATTAACGGATATGGCAGACTTCTGAGGCAGAGCGAATTTTCACGAGAACATAATTGTTTTGTTGTACTTAAGGGTGCCCATACTTCTGTATCATTTCCTGACGGAAAAGTGGCTTTTAACAGCAACGGAAACCCGGGCATGGCTACCGCTGGTAGTGGTGATGTACTTACAGGGATTATATTATCTTTGCTTTCGCAAGGTTATGCACCTGAAAATGCTGCCCTGCTGGGAGTTTTTATTCATGGTGTTGCAGGTGACCTGGCTGCTGAAGAATCATGTTATGAATCAATAATTGCTTCTGACATAATTAACAACATTGGAAAAGCGTTTAACAAAATAAGAGATTTTTAATTTTTTTATCTGAACTTTAAAGAATATGAAACCAATACTTAAAGCACCACTGTTTTTATTAATTGTTTTTGTTGCAATTTCCTGTTCTACAGGCAGAAAAACTGCAGTATCAGATGTTGTTATCATCCCATATTCTGATACGGTATCTCTCAGAGACGGCAGTATTGTATATGGACTTCCGCGAACTGTTGTGAATGTTGTTGTCGAATTGGAAAGAACTATTGAGATCCCGGGTCCATATGCAAAATATGCAGGTGATCTGCTTGGACTTGATAACGTCATCAAAGCTGAAAGCGAATACTGGTCAGTAAAGAGTGTTGCCGTTAAAACAAATGAGGAATTGGATCCGTCGGAATTCTATGTTATTGAGAGTAATACACTTTTACTTACAAATGCCTTATCACTAAAAAAACAGGGACTTATAATGGACCTTAATCCTGAGATTTTCAATGCTGTTGAAAAACAGACACAGGAGACCCAGACTGATACAAAAAGTTTCTTGTCTTTCGATCTGGGTTCTGATGAGTATTTTCAGATTCAGCGTGATACGGCATACAAACGGGTAAATATCGATTCAATATTTATAAGAATCCCTTATGTTGTTGAAAAAAAGAGAGTTCTTTCGGTTGATCAGCTTGCTGAAAAAGCTGCTAAACGCCTCATGGAAATGAGAGACGGTAAACATTTAATCCTTACAGGAGAAGCAAATGTTTTTCCGCAAAATGAATCGGTTCTGAATGAAATGAGAAGAATGGAACAGGAATATACTGAATTGTTTGTGGGTAAAGTAATTACTGAAACCAGAAGGTTTTCTTCAATAGTAATTCCAGACCAGGAAATGTCAGGTAAAGAGGTTACTTTATTCAAACTTTCTGAGATGAATGGTCCTGAAAGTGCAAGTTCAAAGACAGGTGAACCTTTATCGGTTAAATTTATTCCTGAACAGAAAACTAAAGATCTGACTATAATCAATAAGCCTAAACCGGATGCCCCAAAATATGATAAGTTATTTTACAGGGTCCCTGATGTTGTAAATATTAAAGTAAACTTTGGTACCGAAACATTATTAACATCAAGACGACTTATATACCAATTTGGACAGGTGGTTCAACTTCCTTCAAACTATATCATTGGTAAATAATCACCTTAACCTC
This sequence comes from uncultured Bacteroidales bacterium, assembly GCA_963732435.1. Lineage (GTDB taxonomy): Bacteria > Bacteroidota > Bacteroidia > Bacteroidales > VadinHA17 > LD21. Next base: position 394,152 of record CAVSZL010000005.1, read on the forward strand.
AACCTCAACCTCAACCTCAACCTATTCTATGTATTATTGTACTTTCCCTTTAAAGCTTTTCTGGAAATCTTCCCATTTCTGAGTCTCATATGCCCCATCGGCGAAGAAGCTGAGAAGAATTTCCATTTCCTTTGGCTCCCTGTAACCAGGCACCGGAGCTGCAGCTAACTTTCCATCCTTTTGAGGATAAAGGAATACAACAGTAGGATAGGATAATTGTCCCTGAAGCAGTGCAACAGCCAGCTGGTGAGCATTACCTGCCTTGCCGTCATTTATATAGCTCTGTCCGAGAAAAGTAACTGTTTCTTTTCCTTCTGCATTAAACTTGACAGGATAAAATTTTGTATTCAGAATTTCAGATATTACTGAATTTGTGAAAGTATCTTTATCCATTTTTTTACACCATCCGCACCAGTCGGTATACGTATCGATAAAATAAGGACGAGGTGACTGTTTGTTAAGTCTTTCAGCTTCCTGGAGTGATAGCCATTTGACTGATGATTTATCTGAACTGCTCTGAGTCTGAGAATTAGTAGTGATACTTAAAGTAATCAGAATTGCAAGTATTATGAACTTTTTCATAGCCTAAATTAAAATTTTTGTTATAAAATCTGTTCAAAATAAGGTAATTTACTTCAATTTATTGTATTTGTTATCCTTATTTTAATAACATAAACAAATTTTAATCTCTTAGGTTCACGATAACGATTTAAACAAAACAATTTCTTTCAATATATTTTCTACATTTACCGGTCACAAATATTTACTAAAAGATTAAATATGGAAACAGTAACAAATACATTGCGTGATTCCAAGGTAGCACGCTGGTCTGCACTGGCAGTCGTATCTTTCACAATGCTTTGCGGATATTATCTGACCGATGTAATGGCGCCCTTGAAGCCACTTCTTGAGAAAGAACTGCTCTGGAACAGTGCTCAGTACGGCTTTTTTACAAGTGCTTACGGATGGTTCAATGTATTTCTTTTAATGCTGATTCTGGGTGGTATTATTCTTGACAAAATGGGGGTGAGGTTTACCGGAAAGATGGCAACTATTGTAATGGTTGTCGGTACTGCAATTAAATACTGGGCTGTTTCAACTGATTCCCTGGATAATGTAGAGATAATTGGGATAAACGGACAGGTCTTGATTGCCGCTCTGGGTTTTGCAATATTCGGGGTAGGTGTTGAGGTGGCAGGTATTACTGTTTCAAAGATTATTGTAAAGTGGTTCAAAGGAAAAGAACTTGCACTTGCTATGGGGCTCGAAATGGCTACTGCCAGAATGGGTACAGCCCTTGCTCTTGCAACTTCTGTCCCTATCGCTAATGCATTCGGAAACGTTTCTGCTCCGATATTGGTATGTCTCATCATGCTTTGTATAGGTATGATAGCATTTTTTATCTATACATTTATGGATAAGAAGCTCGATAGCTCAATATCTGCTGAAGCTGACAGAAGTGGTGTTGCTGAAAGCGAAGAATCATTCAGGTTGGCTGATATCTGGTACATAATTACTAATAAGGGATGGTGGTATATTGCAATTTTGTGTGTTTTATTCTATTCGTCAGTCTTTCCTTTTTTAAAGTATGCATCCGATTTGATGGTAAATAAATTTGGTGTCGATCCTGAATTTGCAGGTTCAATACCAGCATTATTACCGTTTGGAACTATGCTCTTGACTCCTTTATTTGGTAATATTTATGATCGAAAGGGTAAAGGGGCAAGCATTATGATTCTTGGTTCTTTATTGCTCATTTTAGTTCATGTGTTATTTTCAATACCTTTTCTGAAACAAACTCCAGTAGCAATATTACTTATTGTTATTCTGGGAATTGGATTCTCGCTTGTACCATCTGCAATGTGGCCATCTGTTCCTAAAATAATACCTGAAAAGCAGCTTGGGTCTGCTTATGCAATGATTTTCTGGGTTCAGAACTGGGGATTAATGGGAGTTCCTGCATTAATTGGCTGGGTTCTTAATAAATATTGTATTACAGGTACACATCTTGTAGACGGAGTTGAAGTATCAAACTATAACTATACACTTCCAATGTTAATATTTGCCGGATTTGGAGTTCTGGCACTTGTGTTCGCACTTCTTCTGAAAGCTGAAGACAAGAAGAAGGGATATGGGCTGGAGCTGCCTAATATTAAAACAGTGAACAATTCATAATAAATTTTTGTTAGGATAATCAGATTGAAAAGGGGACTATCAAAAATTAATATTATGGCCGGAAATGAATTTGAAAAAGCTAAAGTTTTTAGCTTTAAAGAATCAGTTGAATATTCTGACGGAGGTATTGTCAGTAAAACAGTTTTGAAAAAACAAACCGGTAATATTTCGCTGTTTTCTTTCGATAAGGGAGAAGCTTTAAGTGAACATACCGCCCCATTTGATGCAATGATACAGGTTGTGGATGGAAAAGGTGAAATACTGATTGACGGGGAATCTTATTTCCTTGAAACAGGCGATACAATTATAATGCCTGCTAATATCCGGCATGCTGTTAAAGCAGTGGAAAAATTCAAAATGGTTCTGACTATGATCAGGAGCAGTTGAATTTTTTTGGAAAACTTGAAGCTGAATTCCTTTAATGATCAAAATTTACATTCTTGAAATCAGCAAGTTCATTTGCTTTTTTCAAATATGTTTTGCTGTAATTGTTCTCTCCTGACCGTTCCTTAATTCGACTCAGACCGAAATATCCATAGGCCGCATATTCATTGCCATAATTCCCAAAAAGTGATATATCATGAACACCTTTCAGATAATTCGCTTCTGCTAGCATATCATTATGATATTTTTTTTCATTTAAAATGCCGTTAAAAATTGATTGCTGGGCCAGAAAATACGAGTTCTTGATGTTTGCCCCGGAAGATGCTAATAGTTTTTCTGCTTCATCGTATCGTTTTAGCAGCAGAGTATTTCTGATATGTAATGCAAAGTATTGTATATTAGCAGGATATGCCTCATGAAGCGTTTTGCTGTAAGTGTATGCCTGCATATAATTGTTTTCAAAACTTAAATAAATTCCTGAAAGAGTTGATAAAGCTTCTGCCTTATAGAGGATTGATTCTCTTGAAGCTGCCTGAAGTTCTTTTATCCCCAATTGTTTGTCTCCTTTAGGAAAAAGCAGCGCAACTGGTTTGTAAACAGGATAGGCTTCAGGATATGCATTCCTTGTATAATTATATAGTCCGGTAAAAAATAAAAAATCAGAATAGCTGGAGGTATAGTCAAAGGATTCTCTGATATACTTGTATGTACTTGCTGCCAGTGGAATAACATCAATTGTCAGATCGCGCTCTGAATAGACCATCAGCAACATTCCACGGGCTGATAAATTTGCCAGCAGATGCTCTGCTTCGTTTCCGGGATTATCATTTGCTTCGCAAAGTTGAATACATTTGCGTAGATCATTTTCTACGGAATAGTATGGAGGCGAAGATGGCAGCAGTGGATAATCCTTCCAGTAGGTTATCAATCCTTTTAATAAAAAAATAACCGGATGATCCTGGTATTTCTGATTGAGTTTTGTAATGATTTCACTGGGTTCATTAAAATTGAGATTGTAAATGTCGTCAATACTTTGTTGGATCAATTTTAGTGAAACAGTATCTTTAAGGATCTGTGCATCAACCATTGGCTGTATTAAAAAAAATACCATTATCAGATACAGAACGGTTGCTTTGATTTTTTTTATCCTGAGTGAAAAACAAATTGCCATGGCTAATTTGTTTAATGACAAGTCTCTGAAAGTTAACAAAACTAATTTGTGCTAATGCGATGGATTTTTTATCACATTCTTCCATCTCCTAAATGCCTGTTGGTCATTTCCCAACACTCTAAGCTCAGGGCTCCTCTTACTACCTACTGCTTACTGCCTGCTGCCTTAAGCCTTCTGCCAACTGCATTCTGCCTTCTGCCTTCTGCCTTCTGCCTACTGCCTACTGCCTACTGCCTACTGCCTACTGCCTACTGCCTACTGCCTACTGCTTACTGCCTTAAGCCATCTTGATCAGTATTGCTTTGAGGGTGTCTGTAACATCCTCCTCCTCATCAACGCATCTTTCGAAGATTTCAAGAATCTTATTGTTTTTAAGTAACTCTTTGGGATCTTCTTCTTTTTCAAAAAGTTCCGACACACCAATAAAGTAGAGTTCATCAGCGTCGTGTTCAATTTCTTTAACTCTTATACAAGCTTTTGTTATTTTCTCCTTATTGGTTACGGGATCTTTGAGACAATGAATTGCCTTTTCAATTTCAATAGCCGCTTCGTATATCAGGTCTGCTATTTCTTTGTAAGCAGGTATTAGTTTTTTAGGTTTATACAAACAGACTCTTCTGCTGATACCATTTATGGAATCTACAACATTATCAATATTTGAAGTTAATTGATGGATATCTTCCCTGTCAAAAGGGGTGATAAATGACTTATTAAGCTGTTTGTAAGTATTGTCTGTAATTTCATCACCTAAATGTTCAACATCTTTAATCTCCTTATATAATCTTTCATGGTTATCTGCATCATTGCTGGCTACCAGTTCCTTGAGAAGCATTGCTGCTTTGACCAGATTCTGTGCATCGCTTTCAAATAAAGGAAAAAATGAATGATCTTTCGGTACAAAGATCTTAAGAATACTATCTAAGTTCATATTATTATATATTTATTATAAAGTTAACTATTTTAAGTTTAAGTAAGAATCCGGTTAAGCAGAAAGAAAATTGATGAGCCAATTAATGCAGATACTGGAATAGTTAAGATCCACGCCCAGAATATTTTTGTTGTTACACCCCATTTAACTGCGGAAACTCCTTTTCTGGCTCCTGCTCCGATTATTGCCCCTGTTATTGTATGTGTAGTACTTACAGGGATTCCAAAATGTGTTGCTCCAAACAGTGTAAGTGCTCCTGCTGATTCGGCACAGAATCCTTCAAATGGTTTGAGCTTTGTTATTTTCTGCCCCATTGTCTTTACTATCCTCCAACCACCGAATAATGTACCTAGTGCAATTGCAGCATGACACGACAAGACTATCCATAAAGCGATTGGATCATTTTTCGTGGCCAAACCAGTAGCAATAAGGGCAACCCAGATAATACCCATGGATTTTTGAGCATCATTCCCTCCGTGTCCCAGACTGAAAGCAGCAGCAGATAATAGCTGAAGCCTCCTGAAATGCTTATCAACTCCGGAAGGTGAATGATTTCTGGCCAGAAAAATTACAATAGCAGATATAATAAATGACATTATCATTCCAAGTACAGGAGCTATTACAATGAAAATGACTATTTTAATTACTCCTGCATATACTACCGAACTCCAGCCCGAACTTGCAACAGCGGCTCCAACTAGTCCTCCTACCAGAGTATGAGAAGAACTTGAAGGGAGTCCATACCACCAGGTAAACAGATTCCATATAATGGCAGCTGTTACTGCTGAAGCAATTAATGTGAGATTTACAATATCCGGATTTATAACACCTTTTCCGATAGTGGTTGCGACTTTTAATGGGAAAATCAGGAAAGCTGCAAAATTAAAAAATGCAGCCATACTAACTGCGGCAATTGGAGAAAGGACTTTTGTTGATACTACTGTTGCAATTGAGTTTGCAGAATCATGGAAACCATTAACAAAATCAAAGATCAATACCAGTGTGATTACAATATACAGATATACCATACGAATTTATTTAGAAATTAAAACATTTAATATAACACTAATTAAATCATTTCTTTCAATTACCTGGCAGAAAATAATTGTATGAGTAAAAAAATAGTGATGAATTTAGGTAATCAGAAATACAAAGATCAATATAAACTATAAGTCAAAAATATTTAGGTGTGCTTTTTTAGGTTTGATAGGCTGTTTCTTTTAATTTTTCTTCGCTTAATATGAAATCCCTGTGCGATTTAGCCATGTTAATGATATATAATACCAGGTTCTTACTTTCCGCCAGAAGATTGAGATACATAAGTGTATTCCTTGTTCCTACCAGTTCAGATTTAATGTATCTGACCTGTTTCTTCTTGGTCTTTTCTATTAAACCAAGAATTGATTGTTGATGTGCTATAAGATTATCAATACCTTCAAAACTCTGTTTTTTAATTACTCTTTTTACCTCTTCAAAAAAAGCATTTATTGATTCGTTCAGTTCATGCAGATCTTTTACCTGTTCAGGTATGAGGGACGGATGGTTATTGTCGAGCTGCTCATAAATTGGATCTGCTATATATTTAAGACAATGAGCAATCTCTCTTATATAATCAAGGATCTGAACATAATAATGGCCTGTTTCTATTGAATCTTCCTCAAGTTTCTTCAAGGTAGGATATAATTTGTATTTTAACTCCTTTGAGTGGAGGTTTAATTCCTCAATATTGCGAGTCACTTTTTTCATCTTCTTCCTGTCCTCACGGATCAGATTGAGAAGAGAAGAGAAATATAGTTTCGATACTGAATCAACAACAGTGACTATTGAAGCATTGCATTTCTGAAGGATGTTTTCCCCGCTAAGAGTCTCTATATCCTCAAATTCATCCTTTTTATTTTGTTTCTCAACTCTATTTTTATGAATAAAATGTGTTTTAATAACAAAAAGGAGGGCAATTGTAAGTGCAATAAAGGTAGCTATTATGCCTCCCCAATGTAAGAATAAAGCTGTCAGGAATGAGAGGGTGAACGCTGTAAATGCTGTAAAGAACCATCCACCAATCACCGTTATCACTCCGGTTATCCTGTAAACAGCACTTTCTCTGCCCCATGCACGATCGGCCAGCGATGTGCCCATTGCTACCATAAATGTTACATAGGTTGTAGAAAGGGGCAGCTTAAGAGATGTAGCAGAAGCAATAAGTATACTTGCTACAAACATATTAACTGAAGCTCTCAACTGATCGAATGACGTTGCCTCTTTTTTATTTTTGAACTTCTTTTTAAGTGTTTTAGTATCAAACCTTTTATCAATGAATGCCGTTACTTTATCAGGGATGATATTGCTCATGAATTTTGACATACCGACTGATCCACGTACAACTGAACGGGAGAGCATCGATGATGAAAACCTTTCAGCACCCGATCCCTGTCTTGCCAGGTTAATCTCAGTCTGAGAAACTGTTCTGGCTTTTTTCGAGAAGAAGAGTGTGACTACCATTATGAGTCCTGCAACTAATAAAAAGAGTGTTGGTGTCTTTACCGGCTGAGTTAGTGATTCCATTGTGTAAGTGGCTGGATTAAACGAAGGATCACTCAACGCTTCTCTGAAAGATTCAAATCCTGCAAGTGGAACACCTATGAAATTTACGAGGTCATTGCCTGCAAATGCCATTGCAAGTGAGAAAGTTCCTACAAGCACAATTATCCTGAGAATGTTTACTTTAAAAACCAGAACAAGAAACTGCAGGAGAATTGTAAACCCTATGAATGAGGCTAGCAGAAGTTTTATAGTATTGGTATGTAACCATCGGATAGTCTCAGGGGTCATAAAAGATGCCCCTTTTGCTCCTTTAACCAGCATAAAATAGACAATGGCTGTTATTGCTATACCCCCCCATAAAGCACCATAGTACCTCAGGGTACGCTCATAGTTAAAGGAAAAAATAAGTCTGGTTATGAACTGAACAAGCATGCCAAAAGAAAATGCAATAATTACTGAGAGTAATATACCTGAAATGATTGTCAGTGCTTTCGCAGAGTTTATATATTTGCTAAGGTCAGCCAGAATATCGGTCGAGTTGAAGACTTTAATCAGCGATATGGCTACTGCAGCTCCAAGAAGTTCGAAAATAATTGAAACAGTAGTCGATGTTGGCAATCCAAATGTGTTAAAGGTATCAAGAAGCACAACATCTGTTATCATCACTGCAAGAAATATTATCATGATCTCTGTAAAATAGAACTCTCCGGGGTGAAATACTCCGGATCGTGCTATCTCCATCATCCCACTGGAAAAGGTAGATCCCACTACAACACCCAGACCGGCTATTGCAAGAATAACCTTTAATGGCGCTACCTTCGATCCAATAGCTGAATTAAGAAAATTGGCCGCATCGTTCGTTACACCAACAATAAGATCAGATATGGCAAGAAGGAATAGTATTATGACAAAAATCAGATATATATTCACTTAAATCGGGATTAAGTATTGTTGAAATTGATTTGTATAAGTATGGTTATCAGAATTTTAGTATATTTTTTCTAATCTGCAGAAAAACAGTGTGAAATTACAATAAATTATCTAATAAATTAAGGTCCGGTCCTGTTAAGTTTTTGTTACAATTTTCACTTTTAGTTTTACCCTAAGATGTCATCCTGAAGCTTGATCAGGAAATCCTGTGTATGCTTTAATATTGTTTACTTAGAAAACATTTATCATTGTTTATATTGCCAAATTGTATTAATTTTATCTGATTATTTATTATTACTTAAAATTATTTGAATATGAGTGATATACGTACATCTTGAACCGAAAGAATTATGGAACTATTTCTATGAAATAACCCAGATACCGCGACCTTCAAAAAAGGAAAAGAAAATCGTTGAATACATGGTTGCTTTTGGGAAAAAGTATAATCTTGAAACCATTGTTGATAAAGTTGGGAACGTAATTATAAGAAAACCAGCTACTAAAGGAATGGAAAACAGAAAAGGTCTGATTTTTCAGACACATCTCGATATGGTTCCTCAGAAAAACAGCGACAAAAAACATGATTTCGAAAAGGATCCGATAGAAACAGTTATCGATGGAGAGTGGGTAAGGGCAAATGGCACAACACTCGGATCTGATAATGGTATCGGGGTAGCTGCTACAATGGCTGTTCTGGCATCCAGGGAACTGGTTCACGGACCGATAGAAGCTCTTTTTACAATTGATGAAGAGACTGGAATGACGGGAGTTTTCGGGCTTGAAAAAGGATTGCTTAATGGAGATATTCTTATGAATCTCGATTCAGAGGATGAAGGTGAATTATATGTCGGTTGCGCCGGTGGAATTGATGTAAGCGCTGTCAAATCATATCATGAGGAACCAACTCCTAAAGGAATGGTCGCCTGCAAAATTATTATGAAAGGTCTGAAAGGCGGACATTCAGGAGTTGATATTGTGCTGGGGAGAGCCAATTCAAATAAGCTTATGTTTCGTTGCCTTATGCAGGCCGAAGCAGACTTTGGCATAAGGTTGGCTGAATCTTCAGGAGGTGATCTTCGTAATGCAATTCCCCGTGAAGCACAGTCAGTTATACTTGTTCCGGAAATAAAAGCCTCAGAGTTTGAAGAATTTATTAAAGGTTACGATGATATATACAAAGCAGAATTTGCTGAAACTGAGCCGGATCTGAGCTTTACATGCGAGAGAATAGCACTTCCTTCGAAAGTTATGAATCAGGGTGATCAGTACAGGATCATCAGGGCAGTTTTTGTATGCCCCAATGGCGTTGTGAGAATGAGTCAGGCAATGAAAGGTCTCGTGGAAACTTCAAGCAACCTTGCGATAGTAAGATGCAAAGAAGGCAGATTCGAAGCTCATAACCTTACCAGAAGCTCTGTTGATTCAGCTAAAGAGGCAACTGCCTGGAAAATTGCAGCTGTCTTTCATCTTATTAATGCTGAAGTTAAACTTGAAGGTAGTTACCCGGGCTGGAAGCCAAATATGAAGTCTCCTATACTCAAGACAATGAGTAATGTTTATAATGAATTATACGGAAAAATACCCGAGATAAAGGCAATTCATGCGGGTCTCGAATGTGGTCTTATCGGAGGTGTATATCCTAAATTGGATATGATATCCTTCGGACCAACCATCAGGTTTCCACACTCCCCTGATGAAAAGGTAAATATAGAATCAGTTGAAAAATTCTGGAACTTTATGGTTGCTACCCTTAAGAATGCACCTGTAAAAAGCTGAGAAATGATATTTGCCTGTTTACTCATATCTTCCGTATCACAGATGTAATCAAACGGGATAGGAGATTATTAGAAAGGAATTATAAAATGCTGTATATGTAATGGTTACGGTTGAAAATCTGTTATTTGGTTATGGCAAAATAAATCCGGATGTTATTAAAAATATTAGCTTCAGGATAGATAAGGGAGAAATATTCGGTTTTCTTGGTCCGTCAGGTGCCGGCAAGAGTACTGCTCAGAAAATTATAACTGGTCAATTAAAGAGTTATTCCGGTAGCGTAAAAATAGATGGTAACGAAATAAAAACCTCAGAACGTTCTTTATACAACAGGATAGGCGTTGCATTCGAATTTCCAAATTTATATGACAAACTTACAGCAACTGAGAACCTGCAGCTTTTTGGGGCATTCTACACTAAGACTCCAACGACTCCTGATGTTTTGCTGAAAATGGTTAATCTATGGGATGACAGAAACACTCTCGTCGGATCATACTCAAAAGGAATGAAAATGCGTTTGAATTTTGCCAGATCAATAATGCATAACCCTGATCTTCTTTTTCTTGATGAGCCAACCTCCGGTCTTGACCCGGTAAATGCCAGGTTGGTTAAGGATATAATCATGGATATGAAAAAAGAGGGTACAACAGTTTTTCTTACAACGCATAATATGCATGATGCTGATCAGTTATGCGACAGACTGGCACTTATCGATAATGGTAAAATAGTGATTTCAGGAAGTCCTTTCGATCTAAAACAATTATACGGCGAAAAAAAGGTTAAGATAACACATAAATATAACGGCATACATACTGAAAAGGAATTTGAATTAAAGGGAATCGCTGCTGATAAATCGTTTCTCGAATTGTTGAAATCAGGAGATATTGAAACACTACATACATGTGAAGCATCTCTTGAAGATATTTTTATTAAAGTAACCGGACATAACCTTACAGGTTTACCAACCTAATTATAATCATGCTGAAGTTATTAAGATATGATCTTAACCTCCAGCTGCGAAGCGGCTATTGGACAGTCTATGGAATTATCGGTCTGATCTATATCCTTATTATGGTAAATCTGCCTTATAATATACGTGATGAAGTATCTGTCGGACTAATTTTTATGGATACTTCAGTACTTGGATTAATATTCGTTGGAGCACTGGTCTTATTGGAGAAACAACAGGGGGTCCTGCATAGCTTATCGGTAACTCCCCTTAAATTAAACAATTACCTTTTTTCAAAAGCGATCTCCCTAACACTTCTGAGTGCTTGTATAAGTTCACTGCTCTGGATTATACCCCTTTGGTCGTTCAGAGGATATGAATTTATTCTTTCCGGAGTAATACTTTCCTCAATTGGGTTTACATTATTCGGACTGGGATTTGCAGCAGGAGCTGAATCATTTAACCAGTTCCTGGCGAGGATCTTACTGGGCTCACTGATATTTTCACTGCCATTAGTCCCAATGCTTTTATTTCAAAATACAGGGTGGCTTATAATACTACCGACAAATGCAGCGCTCGACTTGTTGGCAAGGACATCAAATGGACCTTTTTCGATTATTCAGCTCCTTGATATTGTTATATTGATCATCTGGATTTTTATAATGAATAAATTTGCACAAAAGCAATTCAGAAAGCACAATCTTTTCACATAATCAAAAGATTATGATAATTAGACTATTAATAAATTCTTTCAGGACAGATCTGAAATTTATTTCCAGGGATCCCATGCTATTGATGGCTTCTCTTGCACCTTTATTTCTTATCCTGTTTTTAAAGTTAGCTTTTCCTCTGATTTCAGATTTAATCTGTAAAGAGTTTGCTTTTGATCTGTACAACTTTTATTCAATCGTGGCTATTACTATGGTTTGTGTTATTCCTATGCTTTTTGGAATGGTGTATGCATTTATACTTCTGGATGAGAATGATGCAAAGATATTACAGGTTATCTCTGTAACACCTGCTGGTCAGTTGACCTTTTTATATATGAGGATGTTATTGCCTGTATTTCTTAGTTTTATAATGGTTTTACTTACGATTATTCTTACTCAACCTGTCCCTTCGGAAGGTTGGTTAAGAACACTGTTTATTACATCACTTTTAGCATTGCAGGCACCATTTACATTTTTATTTATTGTGAGTTTTGCCGGAAACAAAATCGAAGGACTTGCTTTCTCAAAACTTTATGGAGTATTCCTGATTACAGTTCCTCTGGGACTGATTCTTCATCATCCCTGGAATTACTTCGTATTTTTTTCTCCATTGTACTGGATCAGCTGGGCATGGGTGACATCATACCAGGGTGAGAGCCTCCTTTTTGGGGCAATATCAATGGCCATTACCATTCTCTCTGTTCTTTTGTTTTTGAGCTATTTTTTAAAGAAGCACCGGGAGCAATAATCTCTTGTTCTTTTTTCTATCCGGTATATCTTGACATATGAGCCAGAAAAAGATCCTTTCGGTTTCTTGATATAGGAATCTGTGATCCGTCTGTCATTTCAATATAACCACCATCATGTCTTATAAATTTCTTGACAAAATCAAGGTTGATAAGATGGGAATTATGGGGCCGGAAGAAATTCCTGTCATTAAGTAAATCCTGAAACTCCTTCAGGTGCTTGGAAACCAGAATTTTACGTTTATCGCTAATAAAGAACCACGAATAACTCCTGTCAGCCTCGATCCGGATTATCTCTTTCGGATTCAGATATTCCCTGCCGTCGGAAGTAGGTATAACAAGCCTTGTCGGAAGTGCGGATCTTATATTTTCGAGAAGTGCTTCGTAGTTTTCATTGATGGCAAATCTATTTGTTTTCCGGTTATGAATAAGCTTATTTACTGCCTCAATGAACTCATTAATATTTATGGGTTTAAGAATGTAATCAACAGCACTGAATTTTATTGCTTTTATTGCATAATGGTTAAAAGCAGTGATAAAAATTACGTCAAAATCCTTGTCAGGGAAGTGAGTTAACAGATCAAAACCTGTCCCGTTAGGCATTTCAACATCAAGGAAAACAACTTCAGGCCTGATCTCCTTTATAAGTTGAACTCCCGCTTTCATATTATTAGCTTTGCCTTTGACTTCAAGGCCGGGACAGTATTCTCCAATAATTGATGAAATGAAGTCTACAGCATCTGGTTCATCATCAATAACTGCAGTTATTAACCTGTGTTTCATTCCTTTGGTTATTAATATAATTAGTAACTCATCCCTTTAATGATCACACTCCTGACTGATGATGCAATAACCATATGAGTTAATTATGATAATATCGGAATTTGAATTTCAACAAGTGTTCCTGATGGTTCCCCGTCTTTATCTTTCAGATCTGTATAAATTGTCTTTAAACTGGTCCCGTAGAGCGCATTTACCAGATCCAGCCTTGATGATACTATTTGTGTCCCTAATGAATTGTGGTTCTTTTCCTTATTCATGCTTTTCTCTCTTGCTGCATCACGACCGATACCATTATCCTCAATTGTGCATGAAATATAATCTTTTTCCAGCTTTAAACCAATTTTAACTGTTCCTTTATTCTCCCGTGGCATAAGTCCATGGCATATTGAATTCTCTACATAGGGTTGGATAAGCATGGTCGGAACTTTGTATAATAATGTATCTATCTCCTCATCAACAAAAATTTCGTATTTAAATTTATCTTTAAACCGTATCGATTCCAACTCCAGATAAAGTTTTAAAGCATCAAGCTCATCGCGTAAAGGCACTGCAGTGTATTGGGAGTTTTCCAGTACTTTTCGCATCAGACTGGAAAACTTAGTGAGATAATTATTTGTTGCCAGCTTATCGTGTTGATACATATAATATTGTATCGAATTCAAAGTGTTGAAAATAAAATGTGGATTCATCTGTTGGCGCAGATTTGCCTGGGTTACCTCTGAAATTTTCCGGTTCATTTCACTGATACGCCGTTTAGCATTAATTTTTGATCTGCTTAAGATAAGTATTCCTAATGCAAGAGTTAAAAGTAATAGCCCGGTAGAACCGTAAATCATTAGTCTTTGATTCTTCAGTTTTAATGAGAGCAGCTCAACCTCCTTATTATGTGTCTCTGCTTCATATCTAATCCTGGCATCTGTCAGACCTTTGGTATTGGTTTTTTTTATCTGGGCATCACTGTACTTCTTAAAGAGCACAAAGGTTTTATATGCATTAGAGGTATCACGTTTTCTGAGATACATTTCACTCATATCCTCATGCACCCATGCAAGGTTGTAGATATCGTCAACTACCTCCGCTTGTTCGATAGATTTTTTATAATAATAAATTGATTTTTCAGTATCCTCTAAATCACGATATATAGTACCGAGATTACCAAGGGCATTTGCAGCATCAGCAAATCTCCTGGAAGGAATACTGTACATTAATGACTTATTATAAGATTTTATAGCCTCATTATATTTTTTTTCCACATACAAATTCCACCCAATATTAGCTAATGAGAGAGAGATAAAGCTTGAGTCTTTCTTAATCATGGCAAGTTCAAGACATTTTTTAAGTAATGAATCTGCAGCTTTGAAATCACGTTCTCTGTTAGTAAGAGAAGTTCCCAGCAGATAATATCCCGACGACATTGCCGCTGTATCATTTTCATCATCAGCTGATTCTATCATGAGCCGCATGGAATTATGAAATTCTTTTATGTTTCCGAGGGCTTCATAAACCTTAGCAATACCCTGATAACTTTTAGGTACAAACCCTTTTAGTCTCAGTTTTTTTGCCAGGACAATGCTATTGGTGAAATAATCGATACTTTCCTGAAAAAAACCTGAATAGAGACTGTATCTGCCAAAAAATGCCAGAGTTCTGATATGTGTATCATCTTCATTGTTGGCTTCTGATTTTTTCAGGGCAATTGTAGCATCCTGTGAAGCACTTCTGTAGTCGTTCATGAGCAAAAAATACTCGGCTCTCGCCAGATGAAGCAGGGAAGGAAACTCAATATTTTTCTCGACACAGATATATTCAGCAGAATCAATATTTGATTTTATGTAATCAATTTTATCTGATTTGGATATAACCTTTAGAGCGTTATGGATGAATCTGTTAATTCTTATAGTATCAGCTGATATATCAGGAGTTTTTAATAGTTTGAAATCATCATTATCTGATGTCAGTGCAAATGAAAGTTTTGAGAAGACTGCGATGAATAACAGAACCAGTGCTATTTGTTTGAAGGCTCTATGGTCAATATCACTTCTCATAGAATTGTGATTTTTATTACCTGCAGACATTTCAAATTAATGAATCGCTGAAAAAATAATTCCTCTTTTATTGAATGCAATTTAGTAAGCTTTCCTTAAAAATGAGAGATTTAATTGACAAATGGTCGTTTTGACTTGACAATTGACAGAAATGGGGGAGAAGACCGTAGTCAGAAGTCCGAAGTCGGAAGCACTCTCATTAATAGACACTAGAATAAAGCGTAGATCGTAGAGCGTGCTTCGTCAGGCTAATCAGCGTAGAGTGGGCTTCGGCAGGCTCAGCAGCGTTGAGTAGTAAGAAGTATGTATTAAGTCGGAAACATCCTGAGCGGTAAAAGATGAGTGATTAGTAGTGAAAGTAAAGAGGATAAGTAAGGAACCTCTGAGCCCTGCGCCCTGAGCCCTGATAAAGTAAGTCAATGCCTGAATAAGGTTGACCTTTTTAATACTTAATTAATTGCTCTATAGTTTTATTTCAACAAGGAGATCATCCTTCATAACATTAGTATTTGGTTTGGCCGATACCTTGACAATTGTTCCATTTACAGGCGACAATATCTCATTCTGCATCTTCATTGCCTCCAGAATCGCTATCGCTTCTCCTCTTACAACAGGAGACCCTTCTCTTACCAGAATATCAATAATCTTACCTGGCATCGGAGCCTTAATATATTCTGTTTCAACCTTTCCTTTTTTAGAATTCAACACTTTCAGACGCTGAAGAGAAAATGGTGTTTCCACAGTAAAATGATAGCTTATATCATTAAAAAGAATCTCATACTTGTTCTGTCTGGAACGTACTATTTCAACCGGATATTTCCTGTTTTTCCACAAAATATATGTGCCGTATTTTTCATCTTCTTTAAGTTTAACCTCATAATCCCTTTTTCCTATTCTGATGTTATGCTTCAGCGGAAGTGAAAAACTGTATTTTCTGTTTTCTGATGAAAGAGCATGAAGCCTTTTTATCTGAAGTTTATCGTTTGCCATAGTAAATAGGATGATTTAGAATTGATTAATACGTTTGTTCAGGAGCCATGGACTCATATCTTTGCCATGTTTAAAATCGATACTGATGCTATCTTCACTCAGGTTTTCTTCAATAAACAATTTTGTGGCCAGCCATGCCGCAAGCGTTTCTTCATACTCACTGTTAAGATAGTATTTCTCCAGATCTTTTTCAATAAAAGCTGTTGTGAAACTTCCATCCTGAAATTTGGGATGACGCATCAGCATTCTGAAGAATGGAAGAGTTGTTTTAGTCCCTTTTATCCATACTTTGTCGAGAGCCATTTTACAATGCTTAATTGCCTGCTTGCGATCCCTGCCTTTTACAATCAGTTTGACAATCATTGAGTCGTAACTCGCTACTATTGATGAGCCTGCCTGTACCCCTGTATCAACTCTTACACATGCATCGGTTGGCATATTTAACTTTTCAATCTTACCGGGGTCAGGTGCAAACCCGGCCTGAACATCCTCAGCATTTATCCTGCATTCAATAGCCCAACCTTTAAGCTTGATATCATTTTGTTTGATTTTCAGTTCCTCTCCATTAGCTATGAGTATTTGCTGTTCAATCAGATCTATCCCGGTTATGATTTCAGTAACAGGATGTTCCACCTGTATACGTGTGTTCATCTCCATGAAGTAGAAGTTTTTATCTGAATCAAGCAGAAACTCTACTGTTCCGGCTGAATAGTAATTAACTGCCTGTGCTATCTGAACAGCCATTGTTCCCATCCTGGACCTGAGATTTTCATCAAGAGCACTTGATGGTGCCTCTTCCAAAAGCTTCTGATGCTTTCTTTGGATCGAACATTCTCTTTCTCCAAGATGAATTACATTTCCTTTGGTATCTCCAAGTATTTGAAACTCAATGTGTTTAGGGTTCTCAATATATTTTTCGATAAATACTGAAGGATCGTTGAAGGCTTTTTCTGCTTCTTTACTTGCAATAATGAACATCTTTTCCATCTCTTCAGATTTCCTGACAATCCTCATACCACGTCCTCCGCCTCCCGATGCAGCTTTAATAATGACAGGATAGCCAATTTTCTCTGCTACAGCCACTGCCTCTTCTTCATTTGAGATGTTACCCTCGCTTCCCATTGCCATTGGGATACCTCCGGCTAATGCAATTTTTCTGGCAATAGTTTTATTGCCCATTTTATAAATTGCATCTGGTGACGGTCCTATAAATATGATCTTATTATCAATGCATTTCTGTGCAAAATATGCATTTTCAGCAAGGAATCCATAACCCGGATGTACTGCGTTTGCCCCTGTTTTAATGGCTATATCAATCAGTTTATCAATATCCAGAAATACAGGTATCTCTGACATATCTTCGGTATTGTCAAAAACAATATCAGCAGATGCCAGGTACATTGCATTAGGCTCAACAGCTGTTTTAACAGCAACTGTTTCAATTTTCATCAGTCGCGCTGTTTTCATGATCCTTACTGCAATCTCGCCTCGGTTAGCTATTAAGATTCGTTTTACTTTCATATTAAATTAATTATGATGCGTATTTATTTAACAAAATTAATTATTCAGTAATAACCTTTTTCTTCATTGGGTAATGAAGTCAGATTTTGGACTTAAAAACTCAAATAACAAAATTATAAATGCAATAGTTGCAATCAAAGATAGAATAAATGCGATTTCATATGTATAACTGATATTTATCATTTTTATGTACTTGCCTTCACCATATCCATAAAATCCATATAGATTGATACATTGCATCACTAAAAGAAGGTGAATGCTGATTTTTGAATACAGGTTCTTTGTTATACCGAGAACCGGTATGAGCAATACAGACGCCAGGAAGAGATGGTTCTCATGAGCTGAAGTCATTATAAACGGAAAGATAAATGTTGCGAAACCAACTATCAGTAAGTAATTATAATTGAATTCACTCTGAATATTATTCCTGTAAACTTTTCTTATGAAAAACCATAGAAGCATTAATAGAGATAAAATTGCGACAGTTCTGACACTTATAAAGAAGATATTTAAATCATCCGTGACACTATAAATAGCCTCGGCTGGTTCTTTAAGAAAATATGCAACCGGAAACCACCCATTCAGAAAATTTGCAGTTAAAGGTAAAGCACCTCCCATATCAATATAACTTCTCAGTACCAGATATGATTTTCCTGTCATAACAAAGAAATACAGGCTATAGTCAATAAATAGAATTGCGGGGAAGATAAACAGGTGAAGTGGTTTTATATCCCTTTCTTTAATAAATAAGTATGAACAGTAAATGATTAATGCAAGCATAATGACTTGTGCCTGAGGTTTCATCAGAAATGCAAAGCCAAGAAATATTCCTGTAAAGAGGTAATTTCTTGAAGTTGCTTTAAAAGAGAAGAGTATTGAACACAGGATGAAAAAAGTAAACTGAAAATCGCAGTACCCCTGAGAAAATAGAAGCAGGAACCACGGGTGAAGCCAGTAAAGAAGCAAATAAAATTTTGAAACATTAATTTTTTTGAATATCAAACTGAGAATAATCAGATTTCCCAGATCAAACAACAGATTTATTAGTTTATAGACAATGAAATAATCAGTGTTTAGTTTTATTGATAAGTAGGCACCGAACTCAAATATCTGATATTGAAATGGCAGATAACTTCCCTGATAAGCATGGTGTAATCCATCCTTCAATGCACTTAAGCCCCATTGATGATATGTTTCCATATCGAAAATGCCATTATAAAACAATGAAAGATATCTTATAAGTAATCCTGACAGAAGAGCAGACCAGAAAATATAGTTAACTGATTTCTTCATTTTAAATACTTTAAAAGTGGTTTGTCAATTTTA
The DNA here is from genome assembly GCA_963732435.1 of uncultured Bacteroidales bacterium. Classification (GTDB taxonomy): domain Bacteria; phylum Bacteroidota; class Bacteroidia; order Bacteroidales; family VadinHA17; genus LD21. Next base: position 413,124 of record CAVSZL010000005.1, read on the forward strand.
AATCTTAAAATGAATATTAAAAAAATCATTTTTATTCCAAGGATAAAAGCTTTAAAAAGATTGCCTGTAACGGAGCTCTCACCGATTCTTTCCTTATATACAACCGGAATTTGTATGCATTTATACTTTTTCATATAGCCTCTGGCCATCATCTCCGGACCAAAGAAATTTGACTTTACCATAAATGAAGGCACAAGTTCTTTTATTACATGTTTTTTAGCCAACCTGTATGTGCAACCAACATCGGTAAGAGTATTAGTATTAAACAGAACTTCAAGTAGTTTTGCAACTGCCCAGTTACCAACTCTGAGAAACCAACCCATATTTGCCCCCGACCAGATTAGTTCTTTATATGTCCGGGATCCGTATACTATATCTACATCTTCACTATAAGCAAGAAGTTTATATATATCATGAGCAAGAAATGTATCATCAGGTTCACAGACTACCAGCAGGTCGCCGTTGGCTTCTTTAAAACCTCTTACTATTGAGCTTCCGTATCCTTGCTGCCATGTTTAATTTCTATTGCTGAAGTATCTCTTATCTCATCTGATGTACCACTCGCCGCATTATTATTTATAACAATAATTTCGTCTATTATTCCCAGCTCCTCAAATTCCATTATTACCTTTTTAATGGAATCCTTTTCATTATATGTAGGCAGTATCAGGCTTATTTTCTTTCCATTATACATTTTGATACATGTGTTACTTTTGAGCTACAATTAGCATTTGTTTTGCAAATGGATGCCATGGAAAGTTCAGATAAAGGGCAGTAAGGATATACGATTTTGGAAATATAGATTTAAAGCTGAACGGAAGAAACTTTTTTTCAACATCAATGATTTTAAATCCTTTGGTTGTTAAGAAATCAGATAAACTTGTATGGCTGAATGCTTTTTTGTGAGTAAAATCATCCCAGTAATTCCTATAGGCATAGTAATAGTTTGGCTGGATGAGAATAAGTTTACCTGACTTTTTGAGTGAAAGAAATATTTTATTCATCAATTCATCCAAATCGCTATCCTCAAGATGTTCCAGTAAATTACTTGCAAAAATAACATCAAGTGATTGTTCATCAAAATCCATGTCTGTTGCATTCATATTCAGAAATGAGACATTGGGATTGCAGTATTGTTTTGAAGTATTATCAGTATCCAGTGCAAATTTTTTTGCAGCAGAAACACTGTTAATAAAATCACAATACCCTGATCCTAAGTCTAATATGCAGGATTCTTCCGGGATGTGCTTACTAAGATACTGGCAGATAGCTTTCCAGACCTTATTTCTGCCTTTATTATATGAATATCTTGTTTGGTAATAATCAGAAGCCATTCTGAGTTGCTGGTATATTATCAAAAAATGACAATCAGTTAATTAGTGCTCTATATAATTTCTAATGATCCTATGTATACAAAAGTATCATTTTTTGGCACTGTAATATCATTCAATAAGGTTTACTGAATTATTACAATGGCATATTTCCATGTTTTCTGGCAGGTACTTTTACCCATTTGTTATTGAGGGCTTCGAGGGCCGAAATTATTTTTTTCCTTGTCATGGCCGGATCAATAACCTCATCAATATAACCGCTCTCATCGGCAATAAACGGATTAGCTATCTTGTCACGGTATTTTTTAACCAGCTCCTTTTTAAGTGAAACCGGGTCGCCTGATTCAGCCAGTTCCCTCCTGTATAAAATAGCTACAGCTCCGTCAGGACCCATAACAGCAATTTCTGCTGATGGCCAAGCAAAGCTGAAATCGCCTCCGAGATTCTTGCTGTTCATTACAATAAATGCACCACCGTAAGCTTTACGGAGTATGACAGTTATCTTAGGAACAGTTGCTTCGCTGTATGCAAACAACATCTTGGCCCCATGTCTGATTATACCATTATGCTCCTGGTCTACACCCGGAAGGAAACCGGGTACATCTTCAAGGGTAAGAATCGGAATATTAAAAGCATCGCAAAATCTGATGAACCTGGCACCTTTTACTGATGAATCAATATCCAGAACACCGGCAAGAACTTTAGGCTGATTTGCAACAATGCCAAGTGTTTTACCTTTTAACCGTGCAAAACCTGTTACCAGACTGGCACCGAACAGTTCAGCCGTTTCGAAAAAGCTGTTTCTGTCAACTATCTGATTTATAACATCTTTGACGTCATATGCCTTGTTTGGATCATCGGGGATTATATCTCTTAACTTCTCATTAATGTCAGGTACCGATCCATCATCTGATACAACAGGAGGATTTTCAACATTATTTGAAGGTAAATATGAGAGAAACTTCTTTAAAGCGAGAATTGTGTTTTCCTCATCGTCGTAGATCATCTGTGCAACACCGCTTTTACGGGCATGTACTTCAGCGCCGCCAAGACCATCTGATGTTACATCTTCATTCAATACCTCCTTAACGACATTAGGTCCGGTTACAAACATATAGCTTGTATGATTAACCATAAACACAAAATCTGTAAGTGCAGGAGAATAAACTGCACCTCCTGCAGCCGGCCCCATTATTACAGAGATCTGCGGAATTATACCGGATGAGTGAATAATATTATGAAAGATGCCTGCATAACCACTAAGGCTGGCAACTCCTTCCTGAATTCTTGCACCTCCGGAGTCAATTAATGCAATTATAGGTGCACCCATTTTCAAGGCCATTTCCTGAATTTTGGCAATTTTTTTTGCATGAACAATTCCTAAGGAGCCTCCCATAATCGTGAAATCCTGAGCATACGAGAAAATCAGACGTCCGTTTACTTTTCCATGGCCTACGATAACGCCATCTCCGTATGATCGTTCTACTTTCCCGAATTCAACTGGCTGATCAGCCGGAGTTACAAAAGCATCAATTTCTTCAAAAGTGCCGCTGTCAAAAAGCAGATTAATACGCTCATGAGCTGTCAGCTTTCCTTTTGAATGCTGCTTTTCAGCCTGTTTAGGACTATATTGTTTTTTGATTGCTTCCTGTCGTTCAATGAAAGCTTTGAAATATTTTCCGGTTAAATCCATAGCATCATATTTTAAGACGTCAAAAGTAGTCAATATTGGTTCATTTCCAAAAAGATCTTTCGACCGTTTGGAAAGTTATCGATATATTAAGTTGAAAAACAGAATTATAGCGAATATTAATTTTCGACTGTAAAATTTAACGTGTTTTAATTCATTCATATTTTTTTGGCTTGAATAATCCCTCCGCTTTGGATCCCAGCATTCCGGCCTTTAGCATCATTTCACTTGCTCTTTTAAGGTTTTTGATCATAGTTTCGTTTATTACAGGAAAGTGTTTCATACTTTCAAGTTTATCTCCTATATACTCCAGGTCCTCATCCGTTGTTCTCCATTTTCGGAAATTATATATAGTAAGATCGAGTGGGAGGGAATAGGATCTTAAGGATTTATCTCCGTCAGTATTGAAATAGAAATCAAAATAAGACATAACCAATTCTCTAAGAGAGCGATACACTGGTTCCCTTGATCTCAGTGTTGTGAAATTTGATTTTGCAACTGAACCCCAGTGACCATTATGTTTATATACAGCAATTACATGATCATCATCATTAAATGCTTTCATGTCAATTATTAATGGTTTATATCCAATGAATTCCAGAGAAGCTGCTGCAAACAGTGCACCTTCGAAACAGTGGGCTGATCTTTTTTTAATAACCCAACCCGGTGATCGGCATTCATAGTTCGGATTATAATCAATTGTATCGAGAAAACCCTGAATATTATCAGGTTCTTTCAGTGTTTTAAGAAACTTCATCTCATCTTCAGTCCAACTCATATCTAAAATTTAAATTAATCTTTACCTTGAACTTTGAACTTTTATCTTTGAACTTTGAACAGTAAGAAGTAGGCAAAGGGGAAGGCGGAAGGCAGTAGGCAGGTAGTAGGTAGAATGAAGCGCCCTTAGCCCCACGCCTCACGCCTCACGCCTCACGCCTAACCTCCTTATAATCCTCCTCATCTCCCCATACTGCTCTTCCATACTCATCATTAATCTTATCTGGGCTCTTGCTCTCTCCAAATTATGATCTTCATGATGTATCTTATAATATTTATCGCCATCTATATAATCTGTCAGGAAGCGAACTGCCATAGTATAGGTGATCAGTTTCGGAGCGAATGCCAGATACTCTTTTTCCACTTCATTCAGCATACCGGATGTTTCAGATAAATAACCTTCAGAGTATCCCCGGAACAGGTTTATATCCATGTTTATCCTACTAAGATCTTTCTCGTCTTCCTTAGCAGTGTTGGTTGCTGTTCTGATTGCATCCCCGAAATCATAATGAACATATCCCGGCATTACAGTATCTAGATCTATTACGCATAATGCTTTATCATTTTCATCCAGCAGTATGTTGTTGAATTTTGTGTCGTTATGTGTGATCCTCAAAGGAATTCTGCCTTCATTTCCTAATCTTATTATTGTCTTCATCTCCTCTGCTCTCTGAAGTATCTGATTAATATCTTCCTTCACAATTACAATCCGGCTGGCAGGATTCTCTTTTATTTTGTGGTTAAGGGTTTCAATTCGCTTTTCAATATTATGAAACCATTTGATGGTCTCAAACAGATTTTCTCCCGGTAAATCTGAAAGCATTGCCTGAAACCGGCCCACTGCCTTCCCTCCTTCATAGGCTTTATCGGTGCTGTCAACAATATCATACGACCGGTGACCTGTTATGTAGATATACATCCTCCAGTAATTGTCATACTTATCGGTGATCCAACTTTTACCATCAATGGTGGAAATAAGGTTCAGACACTCCCTTTTTATATCGGAACCTGGAATTGCACTAAGTTTATTTTTTAAATGGACTGTGACCCGTTCAATATTACTCTGAAGTTCAGGGATATTTTTAAACACACCGTTGTTCAAACGTTGAAGTATATAGTCGTCCTTATCTGCCTCAACTGTCTTAAGAAGATAAGTGTCGTGAATATGACCGCTCCCGAATGGTTCACAGTTTGCGAATGTACCTTCTGCGGCGAAAGATCCGAATATTTCCCTGAGATCAGCGTTCATATTATTTCCCTGCCCTATATCCTGCGAAAGAATAATACATTATAATAAGGTATCCGGGCACACAAACCCAGTATGCTGCCTGTGTGGAGAAACTATCGGCAAGTTTACCATAGATCAGTGGCAATATTGCCCCTCCTGCAATTGCCATTATAAGAAAAGCGGATCCTGTTTTCGTGAATCTACCCAATCCATCCAGGGCGAGTGGCCACATTGCAGGCCATACCAGTGCATTGGCCAGTCCGAGCAGGGCAACAAACAAGACCGTAACGGGTAAAACAAGTTCAATGGATTTAAATGTCATTATATCAATAAATGACAGCTGAAAAACAAGGTGAGCCGGTGTAAAAATAGCCCCCAGTGAAAATATTACCCCGAGTATTGTGCAGATCCTTAGAGCATTAACCTGACTTAAGTACTTTGGGATAAATACAATCCCGAGAAGGTAGCCAAGTATCATACTCAGAAGGGTAAGAGAAGTGAAATACTTTGCAGATTCCATTTCTATCCCAATAGATTGCCCGTATCTTATAATAGTATCTCCGGCAATCACCTCAACGCCAACATAGAAGAAGAGTGCAACTACGCCAAGTAAGAGATGTGGAAACTGCCATATGGTTGTTTTTTTAGAATTAGTTGCAGTACCAGAATTATCTTCGGCATCTGTATCCACCTCAGGCAGATGAGCAAATCTTAATAAAAGGCCAAGCAGAACAAGAATGACAGCCATTACAATATATGGTGCAATAACACGTCCTGCAAGTTCATCGAGTAATGCTGCGCGTGTAAGAGCATCAGATGCTGTTGATAGCTTCTCCTCAAGTAATTTTGAATCTTTCAGAATTATACTTGCAAGGATGATCGGAGCAATAGCACCTGCAAATTTGTTTGCAATGCCCATTATACTTATACGCTTTGCAGCACTTTCACGCGGACCAATAATCGTAATGTACGGATTAGAGGCCGTCTGCAGCAGGGCTAATCCAGTACCCTCAACAAACAATCCTACAAGGAACAGGCTGAAGGTTCTAGTCAGTGCTGCAGGAATAAAAATAAGTGACCCGACTGCCATGATCCATAACCCTACCGACATTCCATTTTTAAAACCGGTTTTCTTTAAAACAGCTGAAGAGGGCAAAGCCATAACCAGATAAGAGATGTAGAAGGCAAACGTTACAAAATATGCCTGAAAATCATTGAGTTCACAGGCTGTTCTGAGAAAGGGTATAAGTATCCCGTTCAACCAGGTTACAAACCCGAAAATGAAAAAAAACAGACCAATAATGGATATTGAAAAAATATAATCTCTTTTGCTGATACTGGCCCCGGAGTTATCTGAAATCATAATTGTGATGAATTAAATACTATTTAGATTAAGAAGCAGACAGTTTGCTGTTATTTGAATCCTCCCTTGATTTCGCTCCAAGATATCCTCCATGGTGCCTTTTTGCATATTCTGCGGCATTAAATCCTATTTTCTCCATCATTAGTACTACAAGTGCATCGCCTATAACTGTCATCACGGTAGTGGATGTAGTAGGAGTGAGGCCAAGTATGCAAACCTCTGCAGGTGCACCTGTAAGTATATAACAATCAGCTTTTTCTACAAGAGGACTGTTTTGGTTTCCTGTTAAAACAATCACAGGAATCCCTGGGAAAAGATTGTTTTTAAGTTGTATGAGTTCTATAATCTCGCGTGTTTTTCCTGAATTTGACACTACCAGCAATACATCATTCTCCTGAAGTATTCCAAGATCTCCATGCTGGGCTTCACTGGGGTGGAGAAAAACAGCCGGCGTTCCTGTTGAGCTGAAAGTAGTTGCAATATTATGTGCTATCTGTCCCGCTTTTCCCATCCCGCTGGTAACCAGCTTGCCAATATTTTTATGAACATGAAGGTGAATAATATTTATAGCTTCCTCAAAACTCCTTGTTACAGGGATCTTTTCAATAGCTGATGCTTCATGCCTGAATATTTCCTTTACCTTTTCTATCATAGTTGGTTTTTACAAATATTAAATCCAAAGGTATCAAAAATAATAACTGGCAAATGAGAACTTAAAAATTTATGATTTACGGGATTTATACTTTGGAATTAATTGATTTAAACAAAAAACGCAATCAGCTGATAATAAGCTTAATCGCGTTTCATTTAAGTGAACCTGGAGGGACTCGAACCCCCAACCTTCTGGTCCGTAGCCAGATGCTCTATCCAATTAAGCTACAGGTCCAAGTTTAATGAGCGCAAATATAACAAAATTTGTAAAAAGAAGTACTTTAAGTACCTAAAGTTTGGAGTGCATATAGTTTTGAGTTCTTATTGCAATTTTTACCCTGCACTAATGCTGAGCTTGCCGAAGCACGCCCTGAGCCCTTTATATTTATATCTTAACCCTTCCCCTGCCCCCCGCTTTGTGCGGGGCAGGCTCTTCCCTTTATCAAAAAAAAGGGAAGGGGGCAGGGGATGGGTTTCGTAAATTCATATGCATAGTGGAGGTATCCTCTACCGCACTAATTGTCAGAAGTCAGGACAACTCCAGTCACTTCAGGCACTCTAGGCACTCTAGGCACTCCAAACTTTTAAACCTCAGGAATAATAACTACTTTTAATTCCCGTTCTAAGAAATACTGTTGTTGGTTATCTTGCTGACAATCAATAATAAAAATATTAATTATGAAAAAGTCATTTGGAGTTATATTAAAAATTTTAATTGGAATAGTTCTGCTGATTCTTGTAATGCTCTTCACCGTTCCTATAATATTTAAAGAACAGATAAGGACAAAAGTTGAACAGGCAATTAATGAATCTGTAAATGCAACTGTTACGTTTGAAGATTATAAGCTGGGATTCTTCAGAAACTTTCCAAATCTATCTTTTTCACTAACAGGCCTTTCTGTTACAGGCAAGGATAAATTTGAGACAGATACTCTTGCTGCATTCAAATCATTTGATCTTGTATTCAACCTTTCGAGCCTCTTTAAAAAGAGTGGTTATGAAGTTAAATCAATCGTGATGAATGATGCAGTTGTCAATGCGATCATTCTGAACGATGGGACTGCCAACTGGGATATTTCAGTTGATACCACCAGCACAGTGTCGGAGGTTGAAACTGCCTCCTCATCAGAAATGAAAATCCTGCTTGAGAGTGTTACACTAATCAATGGTTCAGTAACTTATATTGATGATGAATCGGCAATGAAAGCTTATCTGAACGACCTCAATTTTAATCTTACAGGCGATATGACAATGAGTGAAACCGATTTGCAGATCGCTTTCACAGCCGGTGAATTTACTTATATAATGGATGGCATGAAGTACCTTAATAAGACTACTGTTGATTCAAAAATTGATATGCTGGCAAACCTTGATAATATGAAATTTACATTCAGGGAAAACTACCTGACAATTAACGATATGAGACTCAACTTCACAGGTATGGTTGCCATGCCTGGTGATGATATTGAAACTGATATTCAATTCTCAACTGCCCAAACTTCTTTCAAAACACTATTGTCTTTGGTTCCGGCTATCTATATGAATGATTATAAAGATCTTCAGACATCAGGAGAATTTTCATTATCAGGTTCTGCCAAGGGTATTTACAGTGATGCAGACAGCACTTTACCTGATGTCTCAATGGCTATCACAGTAAGTAATGGGCTTATCAGTTACCCTTCATTACCTGAACAGATCAGGAATATAAATATTAAGTCAGAGATATTCGTTGATGGGAGGGATGTGGACAAGACAACTGTTGCAGTTGATAAGTTTCACCTGGAATTGGCTGGAAGTCCTTTTGACATGACATTTTCGCTGAAAACACCGATTAGTGACCCGGATTTTAAAGGTTCAGTGGTTGGGAAAATTGACCTTTCGGCTCTTTCGAAAGCTGTTCCTATGGATAGCATAAGCCTTTCCGGGGTTATAGATATGTCGGTTCAGATGGAGGGAAAAATGTCGATGCTGGAAAAGGAAGATTATGAGAGTTTTAAGGCATCGGGGAAAATGGAAATTATAAACATGCTCGTTTTGATGATCGGGTATCCGGAAGTGAAAATAAATTCAGCCGGATTTGAATTCTCTCCTGCTTATGCAAACATGACAGCAGCCAGTCTGAATATTGCAGGGAAAAGTGATTTTCTTCTTGCAGGTAGGCTTGAAAACTATATTCCCTATATGTTCAGTGACAAAACAATCAGGGGGAATTTATCACTGAGGTCAAAACTTGTTGATGCTTCCGAAATTATGTCTTCGATGACAACCGATACATTAATTATTGCAGATACAAGTGCTGTTGATAATTCAGATATAGTTGAAGATGCCGCAACACTTTCAGTAATTCAGGTTCCAAAAAACATCGATTTTGATTTCAATGCTTTAATTGAACAGTTCATTTATGATAATATCAGAGCAGATAAAGTAAAAGGACACATAATTGTCCGTGATGGGATACTTAGTTTCAGGGAAACAGGGATGAATATACTCGGAGGTACGATTTCGATGAATGCTGATTATGATACCCGCGATTCTCTTAAACCTGTGATGAAAGCCGACTTTGACATGCAGAATGTAGGTGTTAAAGATGCATTCAATACTTTTAATGCAGTAAAGAAACTCGCTCCCGCTGCAATGGGAATTGATGGTAAGATAAATGCAACCCTGGCCTATTCCAGCATGCTTGGGAGCGATATGATACCTGTTATAAATACAATAACCGGAGAAGGTAAGTTGAAATCTGATGAGATAACTCTTGTTAAATCGGAGACATTCGACAAGATGAAAGATATACTTAAACTGGACGAAAAGTACAACAATACTTTCAGGGATGTAAATATCAGTTTCAGGATTGCAGGAGGCAGGATAATGGTTAGTCCCTTTGATGTTAAGACGGGCAATCTGAAAATGAATATCAGTGGTGACCAGGGTATTGATCAGTCTCTGAATTATGTTGTTAAAACCGAATTACCCAGATCTGAACTGGGAGGTTCTGTAAATGCTTTTATAGATAATCTTGCTGCGCAGGCGTCTGCATTTGGCATATCATACAAACCATCAGAAATACTAAAGGTAAATCTCAAAGTCACAGGTACTTTCTCGAAACCGGTTGTAGCTCCGATGTTTGGAAGTAATTTACCTGGAGATTCCGGAGTATCGAAGGAGGCTGTAAAAGAGGTTGTCCAGCAGGCAATCGACAAGAGTGTTGATGATGCCAAAGAAAAAGCGAGGGCAGAAGCTGAGATCCAGGGGGCAAAACTTGTAAAGGAGGCAGAGGAAAAGGGCCGGCAGTTACGGGACGAAGCAGCAAAGGCAGCTGAACAGATCAGAAAAGAGGCTGATGTCCAGGCTAAGAAGATGATTGATGATTCGGCTGATAAAAACTCATTTTCAAAAATTGCGGCACAGAAAGGAGCCGAAACTCTTAAAGCTACGGCTGACAAGAAAGCAAATCAGCTGGTACAGGAAGCAGATATCCAGGCAAACAGGCTGGTTGAAGAGGCTAATGCTCAGAAGGAGGAGATGATAAAGAAGATTTAGTTGCAATCCTTTTATTTTCCATTCCCCGGTTGGCATAGTCATAGAACTAAGAGTAAAAAGAAATTTAAGTGATTAGTTTAACTTTCCCCTCCTTTTGAAGGAGGGGTGGCCGGGACAATTGATTATCTGATTGTTACAAAGTTATTTTCCCGGCCGGGGTGGTTGATGAATTCGTCTCTTTTTACTTCTAAATTTTATGAAAAACACCTGTTTCAACAGAAAAAGCTTTAATCTTACAGATTGTCTCACAGGAATATGTCCACTTCGGCTTGCTGAATATTTGAAAACGAGATAAGAAAAGTTATATATAAAAAAGAAGAATTGATCTGATAAGCTAATCAACACCCCGGCCGCTATAAGTCTTACAATACTCTGACAATCAATGTACTGCGGCCATCCCCTCCTTCAAAAGGAGGGGAAACTATTTTACAATTCTACTCTTGGTTTGTCAGCTATGACCCCGAACAAAAAAGGCCATTCTCATCGAACAGCCTTTTCAAATATTGAAAGTTACTCTTAAAACTTCTTTTCGCGGATACGGGCTTTTTTACCGGTAAGACTGCGAAGGTAGAAAATTCTGGCCCTGCGGACTTTACCATGTTTATTAACCTCAATTTTATCAATGAAAGGTGAGGCTATCGGAAATATTCTTTCAACGCCTATGTTACCTGACATTTTTCTTACAGTGAAAGTTTCGGTATGCAAACTACCACTTCTCTGAATTACAACCCCGCGGTATTGCTGGATTCTCTCCTTATTACCTTCTTTAATTTTATAGTGGACAGTTATCGTGTCACCTGCCAGGAATTTCGGAAATTCATTTTTTACCGCAAATTCTTTCTCAACAATATTCATTAAGTTCATCTCGCAAAGTATTTTGTATTCTCAGTTTGTCTTAAAAATTCAGGTCGCAAACTTACAAATAATATTTTGATAATCCGAATACTCATTGAAAAAGATTTAAGGATTAACATAAAGTTCCATATTTTGGAGCAGTGGGGAGTAGGTAGTAGACAAAGACTCTGCGCCCTGAGCCCTGAGCTTGATCCTTAAACAATTGAATGACCATTGAATGACATTTAAAGAACGTGCCTCCCACCTCACACTTCACTCCCTACTTTGCCTTTAACTTATCCCCCGTGCCGTTAACAATAACGCGGTTCCACTCATCGCCGTAACCTGGTTGTGAAACGCTTGGAGCGACATATTTATATCCCGGTGGAACAGGTTTACTCTCCTTCACATTCCCGTCAACATATTTTGTAAACAGGAACTTGTAAAGATCTTTCCATTCATTTACCGTATTATTGCCTGCGTTAACAGAATATTCTGTAAGATACTTAACTGCCTTTGATGGACTTTTTTTGTAAAGTGATTCAGCAGTTTTGTCAATGCTTTCTGTTTCTTTTAAAAATCCATCCTCAAGTTCTGATTGTTTTTTCTGTAGATCCCCGATCAGGAGGCGTGTACGGGTATATGCAAAGTTAGTTACCTGGTTAAAGACCCAGAATCCTGAATTTTCACTGAATGTCATCATATCGCCGTTTCCGACTGCGTATGCTTCCGGAACACTGGTTATACCGCAGTACATTGGTGAATATACTGTATAATAGGTATCGTCAACACCAAACCAGAAAATTCCACCTACCGGATCAGGAAGCCATGATCTGCTCTGTGCAACAAAAGAAAAGCCTGTTTGCTGAGTTGCAATTGCTCTTTCATGCACATAGGTAACATCATCAACTTTCCATGTCATAGGTCTCCATCTGACAGTACTTCCATAAGGACCAGCCCCGACATCTTTCGTCATGTCCATAGGAGTACCCTGGTAATAGTTACGCATCATTCCCATAACATCTTTTGGTCCCAGTTTGCTATCAGGTTTTATCCATAATGGCATTCTGTTCGTGAGGTTTTCTCCCATGGCATAATCAAGATATTTCCCCATCTGACTATTTACCATGTTGAAACCCGACCATACTCTTGCTTCGCAGAACCTTGCACCTGAAAAATCGAGAGGAGCATAAATATCACTAAAACTGAAATCCTTATCCTCTCCTTTAAACCAGCCGAAACTACGTGCAATTTCAACAACATCATATGCATATACAGTTTCAATCCCCGGATTATTTATCTTCTCCAATTCTTTTGATGTGATTGATTTAATACCATCGGCAAGCGGAAATGTGGTAATCCTGGGATGATTTGCATGTCCTGAAATATAACCATCAGGAATGCGACGTGCCACCCATACTGCTCCTTTTTTACCAGGTCCTTTACCAATCAACTCCATTATCCAGACTTCATTTGCATCAGCTATTGAGAATGATTCTCCTGAACTTGCATAACCGTAATCTGCAACAAGCCGGGAAAATTCAGAGATGGCCTCCCTGGCGTTTTTTGCCCTTTGCAATGTAAGATAGATCAGTGATCCGTAATCAATAATTGCTGTTGTATCGATCAATTCAGGACGTCCCCCGAATGTGGTTTCCCCGATTGACAATTGGTACTGGTTCATGTTACCGACTACAGAATAGGTTTGATTTTTCTGAGGAATTTTGCCAAGATATTTGCCTGTATCCCATTCATAAACATCTACCATTGCACCAGCAGGCCATTTTTTTGCAGGCCAGAAATAAAGTTCACCGTAAAGTGTATGAGAATCAGCTGAATATGTAATCATAACCGAGCCATCCTTTGATGCTCCTTTGGTTATTAAAAAGTTTGTGCAGGCAATTAAGGTCTTCTCAGATAAGAGGCCTACCAAGAATATAACAAGTAATAATGCTGTGGTCTTTTTCATATAGTCACTATTTGATTTTGTAGATTGAATCTAAATTTAAGAATCACAAAGGTAACAACCCCGGGAAATTTTCAAAGAATTATTCAGTTCAAATTCTTACGAGGAATATGATTTTTTATATATCGGTAACAGATTTATTGGCCTCTCCCCCTCTATCCCCCTCTCCCGAGTGAGAGGGGGAAGTCATTCAGGATGTTGTAGTTACTATCATTTTTATTCCCAATTTTAATCCTAATTATATACAATTATGGATGTTAAGCCCCTCCCACTTCGGGGGAGGGGTTTGGGGAGAGGCCTGCTAATACAATCCAGTCTTTTTAATACTTAAAACAGAAAGTGATATATTTTTTATGTATAATTGCGATGAATAAATTTTATCAGATTATGAAACCTACACTTTTAGTTCTGGCCGCTGGTATGGGCACCCGATATGGTGGAAATAAACAACTTGATGAAGTTGGTCCTTCAGGCGAAACAATTATTGATTATTCTATTTATGATGCAATTCGTGCTGGATTTGGAAAGATTGTATTTGTTATAAGACGTGATATTGAAGAGCAGGTAAAAGAGAGATTCGTAAAAAAACTGGCCGGGAAAATAGATGTTGATTATGTTTTTCAGGAGGTAACAAACCTCCCGGCAAATGTAAAGGTTGCTCCCGATCGTCAGAAACCATGGGGGACAAGTCATGCAATACTTGTTGCTGATCAAAAAATTAAAGAACCTTTCGGTGTTATTAACGCTGATGATTATTATGGTGTTGAATCTTTTAAAATTCTTCATGATTTTTTGGTGAATGATAAAGATCCTAACTGCTATTGCATTGTAGGTTACAAAATGGGAAATACATTATCAGATCATGGCCATGTAAATCGTGGTGTATGCAAGGTAGGTGCAGATGGCCTTCTGGTAAATATCGTTGAGACCCGTCAGATTGAGAAAACACCTGAGGGTGCTAAAGCTCCGGGAAAAGATGGGGGATTTGAGAAATTCACTGGTAATGAGATTGTTTCAATGAATCTGTTTGGATTCAAACCAACATGTTTTGATTTTCTCGGGAAGGAGTTCAGAAGTTTTATTGATAAGAAAGGGATGGATTTAAAATCTGAACTTGATATTCCCACATCGCTTGATAAGTTTGTTAAGAACGGTGAGATTACCATTAAAATATTAATGAGCAACGAAAGATGGTTCGGAGTTACCTATCGTGAGGATAAACCATTTGTTGTCAACAGTGTTAATAGCATGATCGCTAAAGGTATTTATCCTTCGAAAATATATTAAGTTTTGCATTATTACCCCCAAACCCCCAAATGCGGGCTTAATAACCTTGCTGGATTTTAATAGTTCCGGGTAGCGGAATTTGGGGGTATATTATTTATTCGGAAGAAGAATTTTTCCTTTTGCTTCCTGCCGGGCTATATACCGGCTTCTGGCTTCTTCAGGATCTGCCCCGATTGCAATATAGATCTTTGTTCTTGAATTAATTATAACTTCCTGTAGCCTGGTTATATCAGGAGTCTTAAAAATAGTTGTCTTCTTTTCTTGCATAATATTATTCAGTTCATTTAATGTCAGATATTCAGCTATCAGATTCTTTAAGTATAAGTTATTAATTTCCTTTTTATTTTATTGTTACTTTCATTATAGAAAACATCTTGCTGCAATAAAAAATTATTCACTTAAAACTAAGCGATAATTATTTTTCAGTGACCTTGCTTATTAAGAGAAATTCTTCTGTTCTGTATTGATAATCTCAGAACTTATAGAATAAAGAGAAGGAAGTCTTACTTAATGGCTTAACTTATAGTACAAGAATTAATTACTTCAATGATAGTATAACAGTATAATGTCAAAATTGTTGTATTAATATTTCAAAGGTAGTCATAATAATCGTTCTTTCCTACTTCAGGCTTAACTTGATTAAGCCGGCCTCTCCCCAAACCCCCCGACGCTTACGGTCGGGGCAGGCTCTCCCCCAAGTGGGAGGGGCTTTAAGAGCTGTAGAGCCTGCCCTGAAGTTTTAGGGGCTTTAACACAGTATAATTGTATCTACTTCGGATTAAAGTTGAGAATAAATGGAAGGTAACTACAACATCCTGAATGACTTCCCCCTCTCACTCGGGAGAGGGGGACTGAGGGGGTGAGGTATCACCATATGAATTCCCTGATGAAATAACTAATATTGTCTTTATTATCAATTACTTTTATTGAAAGGGCGTGTTTGGTTCCTGAAGTGATCCGTTTTTCATCAAACCTGTAGACCAGAATATTGTTTTTTTGATCATACTCGAAAAGAGCCCATTTTTCATCTATTGTTCCTTCATATGATTTGATCCCTGACAGATCATCTGTGATTTTTATTCTTATTTCTTTTTTTCCTGTCAGATTTATGCCTGGGGAAAGTCCGTTGGCTTGGATTAATGGTGGAACAGTATCTATTCCGATATAAAAGTTGCCGAAGTTAGGAGCTTCTGCTTTCATATAATCTTCTGACCAGGAGCTAGGTAATGGCTTTTTTACCTCATCATCATCCAGCTGAACTATAAGCATCTTCGATTTTTTATCAGGCAGGTTTATTGTAGGTTTAATGTAAAGCATATAAGGTTTATGAACCGGGGTGTATTTATTATGAATAGCATGGAGGTCGGATAACATTTCTTTTGCCCCTTTGGTTTTCTTATAGTTGAAATAGAGGGTGTCATACAATGAACCTGACGGGATAATTAATGAAACATTTTCAGACCGGAATCTGTTTGTTTTGTTGTATGGCATTATAATGAGACCTGTGTCAACATTTTCTTTGAAATGTGGTGGTTTTTTCTGTGTTCCCTTCACTTTGAACTTTAATGATGATTTGTTTTTGTGATAATCAGTTAAGTAAATCTCAATAAAATGAACTCTTTCATCATTGAAATTAAATAATCCCCTGTCTACTATATCATTATAAATG
Source organism: uncultured Bacteroidales bacterium (assembly GCA_963732435.1). Classification (GTDB taxonomy): domain Bacteria; phylum Bacteroidota; class Bacteroidia; order Bacteroidales; family VadinHA17; genus LD21. The sequence continues at coordinate 429,460 of CAVSZL010000005.1, forward strand.
CTAAGTTTATCATTTGGCAGAACAAATGTTCTTTCTATGAAGGATTTTTCTTTCAAATAGTGTTCATAATCTATATGGCTGTTAATGTATCTCGTTTCATTAAAGGAAAAGCTATCCATTACATAACTGAATCTTGGTACACTATCAATAATAAGTTCTAATGAATAGAGGCCGCACTTGCTGTTACTGTTATTCAGCAAGTCAAAAGATTTAACTCCAAAACCTGCAATCCCGTTTATTGTAATTACATTTTCAGCGGAAATAAAGTAATTGCCTTGTCCTCCGGAAACTTTTAACTTTAAATTATTGTTATTATTATTTATTAATGTCTTTTGGTTACCCGGGTAGATAACCAATTTTTCAATAACAGGTTTAATATTGTCTTCAATGCCAAATTCAAATCCAAGCGGATTTATTGGGATTTCAATGTCTGATTTTCTTACCTCATAGTGCAAGTGTGGTCCTGCAGAGCTTCCGGAGTTACCTGAAAATGCAATTATATCTCCCTGAATTACAGGGAATCTGTCTTTCGTGGGAAACAAATTTACAAGAAAACTCTTTTTTTCATATTGATGGGATATGACCCATTTTTCTATTTCGGGGGCAAATGTGGAAAGATGGCCATAAACTGTTGAGTAACCCGATTGGTGTTTAATGTATATTGCTTTGCCGAACCCCCCGGGAGAAACACTTATTCTATATATGTACCCTGATGCAGCTGCAACGACCTCTTTCCCTGAAACACCCTGAGTCTTAATATCTATTCCTGTATGGAAATGATCAAGTCTGAGTTCCCCGAAATTTGCTGATAATTGAAGTGGTATCCTGACCGGGCTTATGAAGATGGCACTGTCTTTTGGATTTTCATATAAAGTATTGAAAAACAGAATACTGGCAAGAATTATACTCGAGAGAAGCATTATAAATATTTATTTAACTTTCAGATGTGCAAAGCTATTGTTCTGACTCATACAACCAAACTATTATCTCAAAATTTTTGAAAATATCATTAACATTGTTAATTTTGTACTAAAGATTTTGATATGTCCGGTCTGGGTTACGAGGAATTATTAATATTGAACAGAAAACTGGATGAATTGTTGAATAGATATAATGCTTTAAACCTTGAATTGACAGATCTTAAAAAAGTTAATGAAGTTTTAAATGTAAAACTTCAGGAGAGTGAAGAGGTAATAAATAAATTAGAGATTAAATACGAACGGGTTAGATTATCAGGAGCATTGTTGGGTGAAGGTGAAAACGCCCTGGAGGCAAAGAAGAAAATTACAGATTTGGTGCGGGAAATTGACAAATGTGTTGCTCTTTTAAACAGATAGAATATAGTAATGGATGATAAGCTTTCAATCAGGGTTAATGTGGCGGACAGGTATTATCCATTGAAGGTAGAACGGGAAAACGAGGAAAAGATCAGGAAAGCAGCAAGGATGATAAATGAAAAGGTGCTGCAGTACAAACAGAGGTACACTGATAAAGATGTGCAGGATTTTTTAGCGATGGCAGCTCTTCAGTATGTTATTAAACTTACAGAAGATGAGGAGAAGCTTGAAAAAGATTATTTACCGGGAGCCTTAAAAGAACTGATACAAAAAATTGACTCAGTTCTTGAAATAAAAGAGTAACAGCGTTCTTTAAAATAGGATTTAAATTGCCCGCATTGTTTCTTCATTCATTTTTGAAACTCAACAGTTAAAACTTTGGAGCAACTCTTAGTTTAGCAAGGACAGGCCTCAACCCGATTCGTCGGGTTTCCATCAACCGGTGGGACAGTGGACGTTCGAACTGAATTAGTAGCTCCAGCCATTCAGACATGGGGTTTTATAAAAGCTGAAGGAACTTTGCGGGTTTTTTATTAATATATACTTAAATAATATAAATAATGACATTAATTATAGGTACAATCAGCAGCGGACTGTTTATCATTATCTGCTTTGCAATCCTTGCTATTGGTTTTGGCGCCTCATATTTGGTATGGCAGGTCGCCCTTAAAGGAAAAAGCAAAAAAATATTAAGCGAGGCAGAAGCTGAAGCCGAAGTGACTAGGAAAGAAAAGATACTTCAGGCAAAAGAAAAATTTCTCCAGTTAAAGACAGAGCATGAGAAGGTAATAAATGAAAAAAACAACTGGATAGGACAGTCAGAAAACAGGATAAAGCAAAAAGAACTTGTTCTTTCTCAGAAGATTGAAGAGGCACAGCGTAAAAAGAATGAGTCTGAAGCAATAAGAGAGAACCTTACTGCACAATTGGAACTGGTTGATAAAAAATCTGAAGAGCTGACCAGGCTGCATAAACAACAGGTTGATCAGCTTGAGGCTATTTCAGGATTTTCAGCAGACGAGGCAAAAAATCATCTTATAGAATCTCTCAAAGAGGAAGCAAAAACCGGTGCTATGTCGTATATAAACGAGATTCTGGATGAAGCTAAAATGACTGCAAACAAAGAAGCCAAAAGAATTGTAGTTCAGACAATTCAGAGGGTTGCAGCTGAACATGCAATTGAGAATGCAGTCACTGTGTTTCATATTGAATCAGATGAGATGAAAGGACGTATTATTGGCCGCGAAGGCCGTAATATAAGAGCTTTGGAAGCTGCTACGGGAGTGGAAATAATCGTTGATGATACTCCTGAAGCAATTGTTCTTTCAGCATTTGATCCTGTAAGAAGGGAAGTTGCCAGGCTGGCTCTTCATCAACTGGTTACTGATGGAAGGATTCATCCTGCACGCATTGAGGAGATGGTTGAAAAAACCCGTAAACAGGTGGAGGATGAAATTCTTGAAGTCGGAAAGAGAACGACAATAGACCTGGGTATTCATGGCTTGCACCCTGAACTCATAAGACTCATCGGAAAGATGAAATACAGATCTTCATATGGTCAGAATTTACTTATGCATTCAAGGGAAGTTGCTAATCTTTGTTCTATAATGGCAGCTGAATTAGGCCTGAATCCGAAGCTTGCCAAACGTGCCGGACTTCTTCATGATATCGGTAAAGTACCGGATGATGAACCTGAATTGCCACATGCAATATTAGGGATGAAAATGGCTGAAAAGTATAAGGAAAAAGCTGAGATTTGTAATGCCATAGGTTCACACCATGATGAAACTGAAATGACAACCCTTCTGGCTCCGATTGTTCAGGTTTGCGATGCAATATCAGGTGCTCGTCCCGGCGCAAGGAGGGAAGTTGTTGAATCATATATAAAAAGGCTGAAAGAGCTTGAATCTCTTGCACTTCAGTATCCCGGTGTTACAAAAACTTATGCAATACAGGCAGGCAGGGAGCTCAGGGTAATAGTTGGGGCTGAAAAAGTTAATGATAAAGAGGCAGAAGGACTTTCATTTGAGATAGCACGTAAGATTCAGAATGAGATGACATATCCGGGACAGATTAAAATTACAGTTATCAGGGAAACCCGGGCGGTTAATTACGCTAAGTAATTTGTATACAAACACTTAAAGGGCATCTTTGCAAATTGATGCCCTTCTCGTTTAATAGAAAGTTAATCATCTGATGTTTTTTCTGATTATTTACTGAATGGACTTTTAATTCATGTCATTAATAAAAATTTTAAATGTTGTCGGTGCGCGACCCCAGATAATAAAGGCCTCTGCAATAAGCAGAGCAATCAGACATCATTTTTCTCAGGAAATTTCTGAAATAATTGTTCATACCGGGCAGCATTACGATAAAGAGCTGTCTGATGTATTCTTTGATGAACTTGAGATTCATCTGCCACATTACAATCTTGGAGTTGGATCTGCCGGGCACGGACGTCAGACATCGATGATGATTACCGGTATTGAAGAAGTTTTATTGAAGGAAAAGCCTGATTGTGTTATCCTTTATGGAGATACTAATTCAACTCTTGCAGGTGCTCTGGCTGCATCTAAACTTCATTATCCTGTTATACATATTGAAGCAGGCCTGAGGTCATTTAACAAAAGTATGCCGGAAGAGTTAAACCGGATAATGAGTGATCATGCTTCAACACTTCTGTTTGCGCCTACAAATGCCGCTTTCAAGAACCTTATCAATGAGGGATTCAGACCAGAAAACAGCCCGCCATATACAATTGATAATCCAAAGATTTACCTTACAGGCGATATAATGTATGATAATACTCTTTTTTATGCCGGACTTGCAGAAAAAAAGAAATCATCATTTCTTGAAAACCTGAACCTGAAAAGGGATAGTTATGCCCTCGTTACCATCCACCGAGATACAAATACAGATGATGTTATTCGTCTTGGTAATATTCTTACAACTCTTATATCACTGGCAAAGCACAACAATATTAATCTTGTAATGCCCTTTCATCCCAGAACAGTTATTTCATTAAAAAGTAATCTGCCAGAACTATACGGAGAACTATGCAACCTTGAATATGTTAGAATAATTCCTCCTGTTTCTTTTCTTGAAATGATTCTTCTCGAGAAGAATAGCAGGATGATTATAACAGATTCGGGTGGAGTTCAAAAAGAATCTCATTTTTTTAAAAAACCATGTATTGTCCTTCGAAAGGAAACAGAATGGATAGAACTTGTCAGAAATGGTACTGCCAGGCTTGTTGATGCTGACCCTGTAAGGCTCAGAACTGAGTTTTTATATTTCATGGAAAAGCATGAGGAGCTCGAATATCCGGGTTTTTATGGTAATGGAAAAACTGCGGAATTCATTCTTCTGGAAATCCTGCTGATGTTTGATAAATAGTAGTTTTATGATGTTAAATTCTGTTAATTTTGCTAATATTGTTTTTTAATTTCTTGAGAATTAATGTTGAGGGATAAAAGAGTACTGGTAACTGGTGGTGCTGGGTTTATTGGTTCTAATCTTGTTGAGAGTTTATTGCAGGCAGGTAACTTTGTAACCTGCCTTGATAATTTTTCTACAGGGAAAAGAGAAAATATCATTGATTTTATTGATAATCCTGATTTTAAGCTAATTGAAGGTGATATCCGCAATTATGATGATTGCTTAAAGTCGTGTGAGAATACTGATATTGTCTTCCATGAAGCTGCTCTGGGTTCAGTTCCGCGATCAATAAAGGATCCTGTTTCAACAACTGATGTAAATATTGGTGGTTTCGTTAAGATGCTTTTTGCCGCCAGGGAAACTGGTGTCAGCAGATTCATTTATGCAGCCAGTTCATCTACTTACGGAGACCATCCTGGTCTTCCAAAGGTTGAAAACAATATAGGTGCTCCGCTCTCGCCATACGCAATTACCAAGTATGTTGATGAACTCTTTGCCGATAATTTTTATAAAAATTATGGCATTAAAGTAATCGGGCTGCGTTATTTTAACGTTTTTGGACGGCGGCAGGATCCGGATGGTGCCTATGCAGCTGTGATTCCTAAATTCACAAAATCGTTAATGAATTTTGAGCCTCCTGTAATAAATGGTGACGGAACAGTTTCCAGAGATTTTACATACATTGATAATGTTATACAGGCTAACATACTTGCTGCTGCTACTATTAACAGCGATGCTTTAAACCAGGTATATAATGTGGCTCATGGAGAACGGACTACTTTGAATCAGCTTTTCAGTATGATCCGTAATCTGGCAAGTGAATACGATAAGAAGATATTAAATATTGAACCTGTTTATGGACCTGTTCGAGAGGGTGATATACCTCATTCTCAAGCTTCAATTGAAAAAGCAAACAGGCTCCTTGGCTATTTACCAACACTAAATGTTGAGAAAGGTCTTAAAGAGGCTGTGAAATGGTATTGGAATAATTTGTAACAATTGTTACATATAATATCTAAATAACACATAGTTAGTTGCATACAATTTTTTGCTATGTAACTGACGATGCGATAGCGTTTTGTTAGGTTAACATTTTTTAACTAAATTCGCCATATTAATTATTTTTATGATCAGCAAATTTAAAAGCAGAATATTTGATCTTTTCAGAAACCACTCTCTGCCTAGGTGGTTAGTTCTGCTGATTGACTTATCTGTAGTATATTTTTCGTTTCTGATTGCTTATATGCTGAGGTACAATTTTGAGATCTATACCTTCGAAATTTCTACCGCTTTCAGGCAAGCTTTTATTGTACTGTTTGCCTATTTAATTTTTATGCTGATTTCAAAATCCTATGTTGGTATGATCAGACATACAACAATTAAGGATACCTATAAAATCATAATATCAACATTTGCAGCGCTTGGAATTCTTTTTCCTGTTACTCTGTTAAGCAGGAACTACGAATGGAATCAAATTTATAACATACCTCTTTCAATTCTCACGATCCATTCAGGAGCTGTTATTGTTCTGCTTTTTTTCTTCCGCGTATCTGTAAAGGTATTTTATGAGTTTGCCTCTTCAACTTCGAAGGATAAAAAGAATGTAATTATTTATGGTTCAGGAGAAATGGGGATTATTGTCAGACGTGTTATTGAAGGAGATAATAAAAGTCCGTACCGTGTAAAATGTTATATTGATGATGACAAAAAAAGGCAGGGGAAAAAAGTCAATGGTTTTCCGGTATATTCGCGCCAGATATTAACAAAAGAGTTTATTGAGAAAGAGGATATAAAAGCTTTTATTATTTCTATCAATAATATTGTTCCTGCTAAGAAAAAAGAGGTCATTGAATCTGTTCTTGAACTTGGTTGCGAAATTCTCGATACCCCATCCTTTGATACATGGTTTAATGGTCAGTTTGAAATAAAAAATCTTAAAAAAGTCAGATTTGAGGATCTGTTGGGACGCGATCCTATTAAACTTGATCTTGAAAAGATACAGGCAGGCTTGAAAGGAAAGACCATTCTTGTTACCGGTGCTGCAGGTTCTATTGGATCTGAAATAGCAAGGCAATTACTAAGATATAAAATAAGGAAGTTAATTCTTTTGGATCAGGCTGAGACACCATCATTCTATCTTGGAGAGGAGCTGAGAAATAATATTTCAGGTTGTAAATTTGAAGTAATTATCGGTGATGTAACTTCAGTGGAAATAATGGAGAATGTTTTCTCGACTTATAAACCTGATCTGGTATTTCATGCTGCAGCCTACAAACACGTTCCATTGATGGAATCCCACCCTCATGAAGCATTCAGGGTAAATGTCGGCGGAACTAAAATTGTTTCAGAACTTGCCCTAAAATATAAGGTTGAGAAATTCGTAATGATCTCTTCAGATAAAGCTGTGAATCCCACTAATGTAATGGGGGCAACCAAAAAAATATGTGAACTGCTTGTTCATTCCCAATCGATCCGAAAAGGTATTAAAACACAATTTATCACTACACGTTTCGGGAACGTGCTTGGATCAAACGGATCGGTAATTCCGCTTTTTAATAAACAAATTGCGGAAGGAGGACCTGTAACCCTTACCCATCCTGATATTACACGGTTCTTTATGACAATACCTGAAGCTTGTCAGCTGGTACTTGAGGCAGGATTTATGGGTAATGGAGCAGAAATATATGTTTTTGATATGGGAGAGCCACTAAAAGTTATGGATGTTGCAATTAATCTCATACGTCTATCAGGACTTGAACCCCATAAGGATATTAAAATTAAATTTATTGGATTACGTCCGGGTGAAAAGCTGTATGAGGAACTTTTTTCAGAAGATGAGCCTATGATGCAAACACATAATCCGAAAATTAGCATTGCACGTGTAGCTGAAAGAGACTTTGAACTTATAAATTCTAAAATTGAAAATCTCCTTGATTTACTTTATAAAAGAACTGATGCAGAGGTAATTGAAGAAATGAAGGAGATAGTTCCGGAATATATAAGTAAGTATGAGATGATCAATCATTAAAATTTTCTATTCTCTGAAATACCTAAGACCTGTAGGGCATACCCGTTAACCTACGCATTGTAAACAAATTGATAAGTTATACTTTCCCCTCCTTTTGAAGGAGGGGTGGCCGGGACTACTGATTATCTGATGTTTACAAAGTTTTTTCCCCGGCCGGGGTGGTTTATTCTATGAAAAAAATCCTCTTCAACAGAAAAGGCCTTAAATCTTACAGATCGTCTCTCAGAAACAGGTCCACTTCGGCTGAGGGAGAATTATGGGACATTTTAAAATCAAAAAACCAATCAACCACCCCGGCCGCTAGAAGTCTTACAATACTCTGATTATCATTGTACTGCGGCCATCCCCTCCTTCAAAAGGAGAGCCTGCCCCGCACTAGCGGGGGGAAAGTAATATAGTTTTATTCCCTTAGAACACCAATTATCTTAAATGAATTTATTAATATACCATGGCAGGTAAAAGTCGAAAAAAGGTATTCGTCAGCGGTTGCTTTGACATTCTTCACTCAGGTCATATCGCTTTCTTAAAAGAAGCCTCTCAGTTTGGTGATTTATATATCGGATTGGGATCAGACAAAACTATTTTTGATCTGAAGGGGCGGAGTACAATAAATTCAGAAGATGAAAGATTATACATGCTTGAAGCATTGTCATGTGTGCACAATGTAAAGATAAATAAGGGAAGTGGCATACTCGATTTTCTCAGTGATATGCATGAACTCAAGCCTGATATTTTTGTAGTTAATGAAGATGGTCATACCCCTGATAAAGAGCAGATTTGCAAAGCTTCCGGTATTGAGTATAAAGTTCTCAGAAGAATACCACATGCTAATTTGCCTGTCCGTTCAACAACTTCCTTAAGAAAAGAAACTCCGATACCATACAGGATTGATATGGCTGGCACATGGATCGATCAGCCATATGTATCAAAGTTTAATCCCGGATGGGCTATAACTGCTTCTATTGAACCTACTGTTGAATTTAATGAAAGATCAGGGATGGCTACATCAACCAGAAAAAAGGCGATTGAGCTATGGAATAGCCAACTTCCTATGGAGAATCCTGAAAAACTGGCAAAAATCCTGTTCAGGTATGATAATAATCCTGGTACCAAAGATGTAAGTGGCTCACAGGATTCAATAGGGATAACGATGCCGGGAATCAACAGGTTTTTTTATGAGAAGGGTGAATACTGGCCATCAAAATTTGAAACAATATCAGATCTTTCAATTATTGAATGGCTCGAGGAAAGATTGTATATGGTCACTCTCTGGCCTCGTCCTGCGGATTTTATCGTTCTGGAAAATACAAATATTACACCGGAAAATGTTAAGAATCTGACTTCTGCTGCTGAGATGGCATGGGAAGGACTTTGCAGCAAGGATATTAAGTCGTTTTCTCAGGGATTCAGAGACTCTTTTAGTTCCCAGGTAACAATGTTCCCGAAAATGCTGAACGATAAAATTTCGCATGTAATTGACAGTTACAGAAATAAAGCCCTTGCATGGAAACTCTCAGGTGCCGGAGGTGGAGGTTATCTGATATTGATCAGTGAACAGGAAATTCCAAATTCAATACGTGTTAAAATCAGGATAAAGGATTACTGGATATGA
>CAVSZL010000006.1:0-1318007 GCA_963732435.1 uncultured Bacteroidales bacterium
ACCTTTTCATGCTATTTGGTTATTTCTTCCCAGTAATTTTTATAGTGATAATTGAACGCTTTGATTTTTCTGCTACCATCTTTTGGGTGACCTTACCGGATGCAGATGATAGCTCCAGATAAATAGATTGTAATTCTTTTAATGTCTTTCTCCTCCTTAATCTTCCTGTCTCAGTAGCAATAATTTTTCTCTTTACAGTTCTGTGAATATTAACACTGGGATCAAACCATATCTTTTTTAATCTAGGATGATAGTCCAATGTACCTTTGGAATGCTTCTCCCAGTACCATTTTACGATACTCATTATTTCGGAATTCATCATTGGGGGATAACAATGGGTTAAGTTTGAATGAAACACGCTGTTATATAACTTTTCCATCGTAACAGTTGGATTGTTGAAGAGGAGAGATACTGTGTGCCCAACCATCCATTTATGTCGTTCACCATTTCGGATTTCCTCTGGTAGGAAACCTGTCCTGAATTCTTTGCCGTCTTCAATTACTACATAGTCCATCCCCTGATAATCATCCAGGGTAGTATGATATTTAATCCTTGAAGAGTCGGTAAAAACAGTTTCCTCTAAACCATAAAACAAGCTAGACAATGTAGATTCTTTGTGATTCTGAAAATATTGTACACTGGTAGATGTTTGGGATGCAATCTGATCAGCATACAATGAAGTTGCATTCTCGTTAATATAGATATCAGGATCAAAACTGATTACATTTTGTCTTGTGATATCACAGGTTTGTTTGTCAATAATTATACCATAACCTCTAAAATAATTATAGATATAACTCCAACAACCTTTGAAATTTTGGGCAGTTATTCCATTAACCTTTACAAGTGCTCCAACACCGATACCACTTAATGATTTCCAACATGAATAAATATGTTCATCCTGTTTCAGAAAGTTAATGTCATGGTAGTCATCCAGATCAATATAAATGAAACCACTTGGTTCCTCCAAATACTTCAGGTCTCTTTTTTTACTGAAACGGACATTCGGTGTAAAGGTTCGGACCTAAAACTTAATTTTATTATATTCTAGGGATTGTTTCCCATTAAATTTGGCAAGTTGTGTAGTCTCTCCGTTTCTCCGTTCTGTGTCTTATTCAAGGTTACCATTGATTGTATCGTACCCTGTGATCTGACTTTTTTTAATATTTTGACATAATGATACGGTCAGTTGAGGTGGATTGTTTTTTTAAGTATTCTCAATGGGAAAGGGATACTTCAATGATATCCCTCATTCTCGAACTCAACAATTCACCTTCTTGATTCCTAATGGAGAATACCTTTCTACCTATATGTGTAGATTTTGCAGGTTTGTTCGAAGAAAAAGTTAGCAGGACAGCAGATAACTTTTTGATCCATTAATTTCAGATGAGGATTATTCATTTTTTATTTTCTAACTTTGTGCCAGTATTTATCTCATATTAATCCATTAGCCGCAGAACGCACCTCCCAAAACCGGTTATAAAAGGAACCAACCTTAAAACCCTGGTATATTTTGCCAGTGGTCGATGCAGGAAAATTTATCGATCCCTTCTTTTGAATAATCTATTTAGTGATTATTGCTTTATGGAAAGGGAACAATCTAGCAAGGGAAGTAGTGACCGTAATATGAGAGTTTCAGAATAGGTAAGGTGATTTGTTCAGGAATGGACTGTTAGATGCGTCTAGTACCTGAACAAAATAAATTCCAATTCATTGCATGGTATCCCTCACAGAGGGAATTTATGAGGGCGGGGCACAATATCCTATAAATAGTGATATGTTCCTGGGCTATGCAATGAAAATTTTTAGTGATGAGTATATCCACATTATGAATCAAAATTACTATCGAAGGGATTATTATCATGTTACAATGGATTTGCCCTATCTAAAGACTGAAATATTTGAAGGGGATCAGGACTATCTGAATCCTTTTCTATTTTCTGAAGATGAGTATCACAAGGGTTATGCAAAAGTATTTAAGATGAAAAAGCATAGCTCAGTGAAATACTTAAATATCAATCCAAACATTCAACTATCAATAGTACATGATAGTATATGGAACTATAAAAATGAACTAGGACTTATCGCCATTTCTATTACACCACAGGGACAAGGTGATTTTTTTAACAGATCGAATAAAGTGGTATCCTTGAGAGATTTATCTGTAACTGAAATACTTGATATTTGTGTTCAGAAAAAGATTGAAAGAATTGGATTTACACCATGGGCTAAAGGAAATTATTCTTCATTTATTGACCAAATTAAAAATTATAATAAAGAATATCCGAAAGGAGATATCACTTTTTCATCTGAATAGGAAGGATTATAGATCGTTGAAGGAGCTAGCTTAAATATCTTCAATCGGCATGTTCGATGGTAACAGAAAGATTTTTATTTTCCATCCCGAGTCTCATATAGTGGAGTTCATCCAGATTGCCATTTCTGATAACAGATCGTCCCTTCGTATGTGCTTCCAACATTACAGATAATGACCTTTCATTAGATAGTTTACAAACCTGATAGAGCGATACTACTACATGAATCATATCATTTATATTGTCATTGTGCAGAATTAAATTGAACTCTTCTGAGAAAGTGATCCCATGTTTATCCAAAATATCATTTAACTCACTCTCCATGAGTTGATGTCTTTGAAATTCCTTTAAACTGATTAGCCTTTGTGAATTCATGATAGCTTATTTTAATATTACGCCAAAGTTAATGAATTTTGCAATTGAAAAGATCTATTTACGCTCATTATGAGACGTTTATATAATATATTACATACTTTCTACATTCAGAGTGGATAATTAATTGGAGTTATGAATCAAATTATGCCTATCATAATTGGCTGGTGAGTAATTATAGAAAGTGTCCTTTGACAATAAGATATTAATATTTTCTGCCAAATTAGGAATAAAAGAAATTTTACAACCAGACCTGATTTTCTCATGTTTCAGGAGTTTTTATATTGAGGATGTGCAAAATCACCACTGAATCCTGAGCGTTGACCAGAACTCACCAGAACTCCTCGATTAACATTCTGAATTTATATACAAAAACCCTCATTCTTTTAGCAAAAATGAGGGTGATTTTTGTCGTTTTTAAGACCGATTACTATCAGTAATCAGTGATATTTTTATTTAAATCACGATTTTCGATAAAATATCTTGACGGAGCGTTATTAAATTTTTACTAGCATTATCTAAGTTTTAAAGTTTCCACTGCCTTTTTGTTCCTTTCTTTTTTCTCTATCCATTTATATTATCCTTTTTAAGTAAATACCTAATTCGCCTTTTTTCATTTAATTCTTTAGCGTGTTGCGTTTTATAAAGCCAAAGATACAGCAAAACCAATCCAATAACAAGCTAACCAATTAGATTTTAGGCACATACAAAATTTCACGATTTGCATCTCAAATGGTTATCAACATATTATACAAATTGTCTAATACTTATATTATTGGACATTTTCTATTATTATTTTATCAGGAATTTTGTAATACGATTCCTTCTTTTCTAGTAGGAAAGATGTACAATGGAGTTTGTCAAAACAATCCATATACCCAAACACCATATTCATCAACTTCCATGTCACATTTCTCATTCTGCAGGTCAAATACAACAAAATCAAGGTTCTTGTATTCATCCCTTAAAAACACCATCTGTGTACACTCCACTTCATCATCTTCATTAAATGATATCTGTATAGTAAATCTATCCTTGTTTTTACTGAATACAAGAATGCAGCAATAGTCATCAATATCCATTTCATAATGGTCTTCCCAGAAACTCATATTTTTACAGGTGATGCTGTATTCGTTGTAAAGGCTCTCGACCACTCCAATTCTTTTTTCATTAAGTTTTTCTATCATATTTTAAGTATTTATGTAAGTTCAATAATCGGTTATAGTATAGTTTTAGAATAAAGTTTATTTCATTTCTTTGTTAAATCATTTAAGCAGTCATTTTTTATAAAGATGTTAGAGAAGTAAGCTGAAGGAGGGCAAATACAACCTTGCTGTTCGGATGGTTAATGGGAATGATGTTATGTACATCAATATCCAGAAGATGACAGAACTTACTACAATAGGTTATTTAATTGCAGAGCTAAAGACAAGGAAGATCAAGAGTTTATTTTCTTCTTGATATGTCCAAGTTTCTGACATCTTAAGATTCCATCTATATCTGGTATCATTCTCATTTCCAACATGTTATAATTTCTGTCGACCAATTGTAATACCCCAATCAAACCATAGATTTCTCTTAGTGTAAGTTTTTTTCCTATAAAAAATGAAAATGGTTTTGTCTCATCAACAGGCGAAATTATTTCAAAGTATTCCAGAAGATTTGAATTGAAACCATATCTATAATTGATTAAATTATAATTAATCGTCCTGCTCATTTTGTCATATAAATCGTGTATCATAATTGGTTTCCTTTCTATTAAGTTAATTTTTTCAATTCATTTCAAAAACTTCTTAACAATGTGTGTTTCTGTCCAGTGTGGGGAGATGTAAAGCTCCTGATCCACGCTGGTAAGAGACCACTTCTATAGTTTAAAGATTTTATGCGGCTTGATTCCTTTCAATAAGGCCATCAGACTCATCGGAGAAACCGATACCATCAAAAAACGAGAATAAAGAATCTTCGTCAAACCCTTCCTGACTTCCATATAAGATTCTACGTGATGTCTCGATATTCTTTTCATACAGTTCTACCCCGACAAACTTAAATCCTAATAAAACGGCTGTAACACCACAGGATGCAGATCCCATGAAGGGATCGAAAACCACCGAATCCCTGTTTTTTGGCGTTGAAATCAGCAGAGGGATAACCGGGAGGTTCGATGAGAAAGTAGCAGGATGTACTTCTTCACCTTCAACGTGTTTTGTTCTATTCTTATTTATTTGAACTGTCAAAACATTCGAAACTTCATTGTCAGACAGAACACTGCGAAACTGATCATAATTGTTTTGAATGTGGAAATGACTTTTCTTAGTCCCTTTTTCCTTACATCCACGAGCAACTCTTAGATTTTTCTCACGGGCAATTTTGAACTTTTCAAAATGATACTGTTTCGTTTTAGCGAAATGAAGAATTGTTTCATATCCAGGATTGAGTCGTTTAATTTGGTTTGGGTAGGGTTTATTGGCATCCTTTTTCCAGACAAGTCTGTCCACAAATATTGCGCCCCTTTTAATTAACTCAACAGTCAACCTCTCGGTAATCCCCAAGCATTCACTTTCCTGATAGGTTTCCCCAAGGTTGATGAACATTGAGCCGGTACTTTTAAGCTTACCGTAACACTTCAATAAAATATCAGAAAGTCTCTTGACATATTCATCCGGAGTTTTTTCCCACCCCAGTTCGTTGGGATCCTCACCATACTTAATTAGCCGGTAATATGGTGGCGAGGTGAAAATTGTATCGATTTCAAGATCTGTAGGGAGTTTGATTTCTTCAATATTTCCCTGAATAATAGAATAGTTAGTTTCTTTCCTGGAATGGAGCTTAACAACTGTAGGACCTTCGGATTTCTTCCTATCATACACTTCCATTAATTTCACTGCCGTTTCAGCAGTGTAATTACCTTTTAAAAATCCGTCAACAACCTTAGATTCCTCTTCTTTCTTGGTATCAAATAACGGGTTATTAATTAATTTCAGAGCTGAAACTGCCTTGTTGATGGAAATTTCGTTTGATATAACCTTTTCAGCAAGGCGAAGGTCAGAATTAGTCTTCTTTTCCCAAAGAAGGATACTCTCCAATGAAAATACATTGTTCCTGGCCCATCCCTTGCCTCCTAACATTGAAGTAATCAGAGAAACCCTCCTCTCCTTATCACGTATGGGGTTCTTCAAGTCAGTGTCAATCCGAAGTAATGTCCTTACCTCATTTAGTTTCTCTATGGCAGTTTTCTGTTTTCTGAGCTGGTGATGTATAATCAGATCAGAAAGCGAAAACTCATTTGTAAGGACAATATCACATACAATAGCTTCGATATCGTTTAAATTTAAACGAATCATAGCGAATAATCTAAGTACACCATCAATAATTGTGTACTTAGAACCATTTCTTACAACTGTGATTGGTTGTTGTTGTCCGATTGTAGAAATACTTTCTACAAGAGCATTGATTTCATTCTCCCTGTTACAATAATCATATAAGATCCTTGTCAGGTTTGATACTTCAACATCTGAGATGTTGATTTTCAGATTTAGTTTTTGATTTGTTTGTCTTTTCTTCATAGGCATGTGTTTTTGTTTTTTTTACAAAATTACACACAACCTACTGACAATCAGGGCTATGAAATATTTCGATTTTATTTACCTTAATATTTCGATTTTTTAAATCATTGATTATTAATTTCTTATGGAAGTCTCACCAACTCATTATTGAGATTTATCTTGAAAATGGCTGGAATCTCTTTATCTTCCATAATAGAAATGCAGTACAATTTTGAATTATTCTCACCTATGGCCTTTTTTAAAGCCGTTTTGATCTTCGATCTATATGTTTCAAATGTTGGATGAGCCTGATAACGAACATTATTTAAAACGAACCTTCGACAACACATTTTTCTTATTGATAGTTCACGTGCCTTTTTTTCGTCTTCATCCTTGGTAGTCTTAAGTAATTCTGATACTTCTAAGAAAAGATTATACTTTTCACATTTTTCAGATGAAAGGATTCCATCAAGATTCTTTAGAAAAGTAATGTACATCACTCTGGGAAGAAAGTCCAATTTAATTTGTTTATCTCCAATTCTAATTTTTCCTTTTTCATCAACTATAACCGGTTCTAGCAGAACATTATTAAAATAATCTGAAGAAAGGACAAATTCATCTCTGATTCTGATAATAGTCGTAAGAATTTGTTTCATTATTGAATTCTCAATCCCCATTTCTTTTGACTTCTGAAAACAAGCCTGACATATATTGCCGGTTTGAAGTTTCAATAAAATATCTGGCTTATGGGAGCAAAGGTCATTAATACATCCTTTAGGTGGTTCATGGTACTCATGTTGCTTTAAGTCAATTAATGACTGAAAAATATTTTCGACACATTGGTAGGCAAGCTCAAATTTTGAATCAATGTTTGAAATTAAGTCCCATTCTGCACCATGTATAAATATGTCTCTTTTATCAAAGGCACTAAACCATTGTTTATCGTTTCTAATAGATGTTATAAAGACAACAAAGTCATCAGGATTTATACTTTGTGAACTTCTATATAATTTTGTTATATGAAATAGCTCCTCAAATGTCAATTCAGAATTTTCATCAATAAACTCAAATTCTGCATTAAGCTGTTTAAAAAAATCTGGCGACAATGATTTTTTGGCTTCAAACTTAAGCTCTCCTGAAATACTATTTAATAAGTCTATAACGTCCTTAACGGTGTCCAAAGAAAACTCAGGTGAACAAAAAAGATACGCTTTCATAGAATATGTTCATTTAGGAATGAGTAGTCAATTTTACAACAGATTTTATTCTGTTTAAATTTAAACAATCCCAAATGACTATGCAAGCTTAGAGATTTGATCTTGATTAGAAAAGTGTTATTATTCCTTAATCACACTAGCCCATTGTTAGCCGGGGAAAATTGACTATAAAAAACCCTTCTAAGCGTTTGTTGTTTAGTATTTTTTTTGCAAAGTCATCCGGTGGTTGCAATGTCTTAGTGGTCATTAATATCTCCCCAAAAAATATTTATTTAAGTAACTTTCTGACTGTGAGTTCATAATGCTCATATTGAAAAATATTTTCGCCTTTCAACCACTTTTCTTAAACTTTTCCTTGCATATGATATACAATAAATAGTATTAACTAAAAAATGTATATTATGAGAAAGAAAGAAATTGATTTTACACAGACTTTAATTGAAATTACAAAAGAGGAAATTAGAAAAGGTGAATTAGGACAACCGCTAGTATTTTTTTACAAAGATAATAGCATTGGAGCGCTTGCCTATAACAATTGGGGTAATCATAAAGATAAGTTGGACAATTTATCTGTACAGATTAGGACATTAATCAGGAGTTTGAAAAACTGTATCATTGGTGTAATAATTGAAGGGACAGTTACAGGTGCTGATGGATGTCCGGATACAATGATTTTGACAATTGAAGATGGTATAACTTGTAAAAAGATTTTTTATATCCTTGATAAAGAGAGGAATATAATTGAAGAATACGAAAATATTACAAATATATCAGATAGTCCGGTATTGCGTTTCCAAAACTTCTTTAAGACTGACTACGTTTTCAATAAACATAATGTTGAAAAACTCATTAGTAAAGATATCACCATAACTGATTACAAGACTGATATTCTTAATATGGTTAAAAATGTTACCCTGGTAACCGAAAAGGATCTCGAACTATCTTTTGTATTATACAAGAAAAAAAAGTCGAATAAATTGTTCTCTTCTATGTTGGATTACAAAACTTCAACTAAGGATATTGATTTATATTTCGAAAATAGAAAAAATGAACTGGTTTCTTGGATAAAGTATTATAAAGTCATAAATAATAAAACGAACATTGAAAACGAAATGATATGGGTCTATAACCGTAATATGAAAACTGGTATCATGTTATATGACTTATATAAAATAAATGATGATCGATCACTTACTGTTATTGAAAATAACCTTTTACTTCCTAAAACATGAGAGCCTGAATTAATTACAACAGATTTGTTTAAATTTAAACAGATTTCCATGGGTTTTAGTATGGATATCTTGAAAGAAGGTCTGCCCTGTATGAATTAATTTATATGGGAAGAGGTAGAAAAACCAAATACGCATCAAGTTCAAATGGGTAGGACCTACAAGTATTCGTCTTCCAGTAAATCGCATAGACTTTGATCTAAATACTTTTATTCCCCTTTTATTTTCTTTTTTATTACCTTATTTACCTTATGCAGTTTTTTTCTCCTAAGATGATCATCATAAATTGCTTCATAATTCTTATGCAGACCTAATATATCTTTAATAGACTCAGAAAATTCATCTTCGTATTTCAGCATATCTATGAAATAAATACTGAAACAGCCAAAGAATTCGTCACTGCATTCCTTATCTACAAATTCAGAGTACTTATAAGGTATTTTATAAGTGTCAAATACAAGTTCATACCATTTAATACTATCCGGTGCGATATAGGAATAGGATAAATCTCCAAAATCTTCATCAATTGATGAGCTAAGATCACGTGGAAAATTTGTAAGAATCCAGTCGCCGGTAATTGGTAATATTTTTTTCATAATAACTATTTGAAGCTTTTATATTGCATCTAATTAGATAACATCAAAGGTTGTAAAAATTGCAGTAAATTCACTCTATTTACTATAAAGATTCAAGGAATTCTTCCATAATACTTCAAGAAACCTGATTATCCATTACTAATCTTTCCCAATTCCTATATACTTCCTTTGTATGATCATTAAGGTCTTTTAACTGGTTGATCAGAAGAGGAAAATCATCAGCATTTTTCAGGATGTCTATAAATTTAAATGAATAATAGAACCAACATTTAAAATTTTCACCAAGTTCACCATTATTATCTTCGGCAAGCACGTAATTTATGTCGTAAGAATCAAATACTAGTTCAATCCATCTGCGATCTTCTATTGAAACATAAGAAAATAATATATCACCATAGATTCCTTCAAATGATGAACTGATTGTGTTGGTGAATTCTGAAAAAATCCAATCTGCAGTTATTCGGAAATCCATTTTTGAAGTTTTTTAGTTATATATAAATATCTCTTATCTCACTCTTTTACTAAATCTTAAGACATCTATTATATCATCATTACATGTGTTGATAAGTCAAAATGGAGATCAATAATCTATATTCCAGACACCACAATTTATTCTCAATGATCTTCCCTTAAAGTATTTACAAACCTTTCTAATTCCTTTTGGGAGACTCGAATATCCCCATTATCAGTTTTGTAAGCTACCAGTCTCCCTGATTTGATGTAGTTACGTACTGTGGCAGGCGTTCTGCCTAAGATTTCACCAACCTCAGGAGTTGATAGATCATGAAGTGGATGAGTACTTTTCAATTGCTGTTGAACCGAATATTTCTTTTCCATTTTTTTAAAGTACAACTCATATTCTCTCTTCATAATTATACTTTTAACCTCCAATAAAACCGATTCAGCCTGCCCTATTGAAAGCTCCTCATCTGTGGAAATGGAATCCAAATACATTTCAATGTTTGGAAAACTAAAGAACCTGAATAATTCATCATTGTTGATCATTTAATAATTGATTGCTTTTTGACTCCACCGGAGTATTCTTTTCCTCTATTTTAATATTAAAGACACTAGATCTTTCTCCTTCTTCATAATATATTTCATATGGTTCAATCGACTTGGGATCTGTTTGTCCAATGTCATGTTGGATCTCCATATCGGTTAAACCATGTTTAATCTTAGCTACCGAAACATATGATCTTCTTGCAGTATGTGTTTTGACAAGTTCGTACCTGCACTTGAACTCCTTCTTTTCAACTCCCAGGTAGTATTTGATGACCGGAAATCCTTCAAGTTTGTATCCTATATCGTCACTTTTGAAGGTTTTTTTATAGTATGGGAAGAACTGTTTAAAGACTAGCTTAAGGTATTCGTTATATTTCTGGTTTGATATGGACCTTCCAGAGTCTGATCTTTTCATAAGATCAATCGTAGTATCATCAATTTTAATATTGTACTGGTGTCTGGTTTTTTGCTGTCTTACAAATACCTGACCATCAAAAATATTATTGACATTAAGTTTATGAAGATCCGAATGTCGTGTTCCTTTTATTGTTTGAAGAAGAAATAGATTTTTTACCCGTTCAAGTGACTTGGAATTGATAGTTTTAACTACTTCTCCCTTTTTATTGGTAATATGGCCATCAGATAATCTGAAATTGGTCAAAATTTCAATTTCGTGATGCGAAAGGACAATCTCCTTGTTTACATAGGTTGAAATATTAAGCTCTTCTGATGCAACATGGATATTATCAATAATGCCGTCTCTATCGTAATCGGAGATCTGATATTTTTTTATCTGTCTGATTGATGAAGCAATAGAATAAGATAGCTTTTTAAGTCCATTGTCACATAAAGCTAGCTTTCTTTCAATTTTACCATTGAACCTGAATTCAAGTGGCATAGAAAGGAAAGTAAAGAACTCCTTAAAAAATTCAACACTTAGGGATGTAAAATAGATCTTCTTCTCTCCCATATTTTTATATTTCATGAACATTCTAAGATGATGATCAAGAGTTTTATACTGCTTTGTATCCTTCGATTGCGACTTCCTCTCTATAAAAATTGACAGACAATGAATGAAATCCTGAGATTGATCCTGAAGTGTCCCGGAACTAAATTTCAGATATGATTCCAATTCTGATTTGGTTGGGTATTTTTTAAAGGCAGAAAAAAACCTGTTGATCAGATTGTCAAACTTACCAAGTTCACCAACAATATGATCATTAAATATTTCATAATTAGGAACATTAGAAGGTAACTTCTGTTTTCTTTTAAAGAATTCTACCTGTGTTGTGTTTAATTTTGGTAATGATACTCCTGTTGATTTCAGAAAAGTACCATCCTTACAATACTGGATTAAAATAATGTATGAACCATTTTTATTTTTTTTAAGACTAAATAATCCCTGTTTATCCATTTTTTCACTACCTTTTTTAATTTATATCCCTCTTTCGTGATTAAGTTGAATCGAAGCTGAAATAATCTTCATCTTCATCAAGAAAAAAACAAAATCCAGAAAAAATGGAGGCAAGAAAAACAGATAATCTATTCTATATGTGTAATTTAGAAATTATGGAAAATAATGAGAGATAACTAAAAACTCCCGCCAGCTCCACAAAAAAGAGCGAGTGTGAGAGCGAGAGCGAAGATTCTATCTCTTTTTCTCACACTCACACTTATAATTCTACCCTCCAATAAAATCAGGGTAGTTATACCTCATGAACAACACTTTATGATATTTTTAGACTATAATCCAAAATTATTATAATATTTTACGATTACACCCGTGTTTTTATATTTAAATGCAGGATGATGTCTTTAATAATGTATATCGGGTACCCATAGCTGGATTGAATTATATTTCGGAAAGACTTTGATACAAACAGGAACCAGGGGTATATTAAGTTGTTCTACTTCATCAATATTTTAATCAACTCCCTGAATTTATCGGCCACCTGTTGTTCTGATGGAAACTCACCATAAACAAGTAATCTTAAATCAGATTCATATGAAGTCCTTACCTGACTCCATATATCATCAAAGGTATTAAATGCCGGGGATTCTTTATAGTAAGTATTTAACCATTCTTCAGGGTCATTGAATTTTGATTTATCCTGCAGATACATAACCACAAAATCCCGAAGGAAAACTCCTGTTGTGATGTACTCCTTGCAGTAAACAGAGTTTGCCAAATAATATATATCGTAAAAATGCCTGACCTTTGGCCGTATGCGTTCAATACTATTATCGAAATAAGATAACCTTACAATGGAAAGGATCTTCTCAATTAATGTTGGCTGCGGTAAAAGAACATTTAGCTCATAGGATCCCAGATCATAAGTTTCCACTGCTTCCTTATTATCGGTTTCTTCCAGATATTCTGCAATAATGGACCTAATCTGATGTCTTTCATTTGGAACCGGATCAGCCAGTGAATTAATTTCGAGTACCAGGTTTCTGTTGATTCCTGAAATAGCTGAAGATCCAGAATCAAAAAGGTGTTCATAATTATATTCAATCCTTCTGAAATTCTTATGCTTTGTTGTATTAGTTGTGACAACTTCTGAAAATCCAGCAATCAATTAACTTTGAACAGATTTTATAAGTCTGCCAATACTGTTATCAGTTTGCCCTGTTTCTTTAATAATTGCCAGGTCTATATCTTCAGAAAACCTTCGAATGAGTTTGAAGACTTTAAACAGAGAAGTTCCTCCTTTAAATACAACTTTGTCACGGTTTTCCGATTGAGATAGTCTTTTCAGGATAAATGTCACCCAGTAATCTTTCTCAACAAATGTTTCCCTGATACTAAAGTGATCACTGGCTGCCCTGATTGCAGCCTCAAATCCTTGTCTATTATTGTGTAGCTTCATAATATTCTCCATTTTGATTTGTTTCTGAGAACATCAACGCTAATGTTGCAGGAAAATTCAGAGACAAAGTTCAATGAATTGTACAGGGGATCAGTCAGATCTGAAATTGAAACCTGATCAATAATAGCACCAGCAAGCGCCCTTGTTCCCGGATTATATTTCAACGCAAGTTTTACTAACTTTTGCTTCTCAGAATCATCCATTTTTCTGACAAGGCCTATTAATCTACGGCATGAATCTGAAACACCTGTATCGGGTATTCTTTTAATAAACCGTATTGAATCAAGAATCTGAAGAAAGTAAATATTATCCTTTGTAATATTGTTCTTCTGAAGAATAAACCGTATCGAATATTTTCCCCGCTTTCTCGGTTTACGGCTGATATTTGTCCCAATCTGAATAGTATTTGACACTTGAGTACTAAGTCCAATTTGGTTATATATGCTTATCCCGGTCAGGTATCCGATTATCTTATTATCAGACTCCAGCAGATCTTTAACCACCTGGTATTCCTGTGGTCTGAGAGATCCGAATTCGGATATTTCCGGTTTATAATAACGACCTTTTGACAGACGGATTATTTTACCTGAATCAACAAGTCTGTTCAAAGCCATCTTCAGGGCACTTATATTTCCCACCGGTACTTCAAAATCCTCATAGGTGAAAATATATCCTGCCTTAAACCTGTTTATTCTATTTATAACTATATCAGATATTTTCATTATCGAACAGATTTTATACAAATATATAAATTGTGACGTTTTTACCGGCAAAAACGTCACAATTTTTTTCTTTACATAGAGTATAACTTCTGTTACCATTAGAAAATCCTTTTACAGCATACCCATTATTACTGTTAATAGCATGTCACAAAAATCAAGCAGGAATAAGTATGTAGAAAGCGTATGACTTCCGTGTTTGGACGCGGGTTCGACTCCCGCCACTTATTTATAAATTTGTAATAAGTCTAGCATACGACAAATCATCTTCCTAAACCCCAGCTTCTTACAACAGAAGCATTTACGGGTACAAGATATAGTGTGGAGACCAATCTCCCTGCCACAAAGGAGATTGCTGCTGCCACCACTCCTATCATATTAAAGAAACTTATAAAGATAAAGAGCACTACTATTATCACACCCAGTTCCATTGCTGTTGAAACAGATATTGGTCCGGTTTTTCCTCCGAGCACCAGAGTCGATCTCTGAAAACTCATAATCAATGTCAGGGCCGGCAACAGTATCATAATCTTAAAAGGCAGATATGACAAATCAGCAAGTTCCTTAGTCAGCCCTGAGACATTTATGAACCACAGGTTGGCAAGCGGAGTAAATGCCATTAAAGAGACAAGAAGTGTTACCATTATTCCCAGACTTATAGCAAAGCTTCTCAGAATGTCGAAGTTATGTTTTCCCCTTCCCATAAGGGCAATATTTACCTCCTGAAATGATAATCCAACACTTCTGAAGATAAAGACCAGGGAACCCACTACAGGCATTACTGCCAGTGATTCAACAGCGAGGTAACTCTTGCTGAGGAAAAAGGTAACTATCGGGTGAATACCCATCGACAAAACCGAAGTCATTGCAAGAGGAGTATAAAACTTTCTTATATCATTCATGCTCAAGCTCATGTTTTCAGTATCTTCAGTACCGAGAACTTCATTGAGAGTTGCCGAAACCATAATACGTGTAGCAATGGCTTCGAGCAGAACAGCCGACGAAAGAGCAGCCGCCCCTACATATGCCCCGGGGATACCGGCAGAATAGAGACCCAACCCAACTATTGAAATAACCGAAAACCTTATAAGAGTACCATAAGTGACCATTTTTGTAAGACCCTTTCTTATCAGAAGTCCCTGGTAAAATCTTCTGTACCCTATCGATGCTGACCATGGAGTGAGAATAAAAAGTGCTGTATAGACAAGATCTGCAACATTCTCAGGAATCTCCATCATGTCAATAGTAATAAATCTGAAGAAGGGCGGAATAAGAACTATCAGGTGTATGCCAGTGATTGCTGCATTAAGGATGTCTGTAAATTTTTTCAGTTTCCTGTAGGAATTAACTCCCGAGACCAGAGCTGTAGAAGCGCTCAGAAGCATTATTATAGGGGCTTCAATCAACATTGCGAACGATCCGGCAATACCGAATGCCGCCAGATTGAATTTAGCATCCCCAAGTCTGGCAATGAAGGCAATCAGAAAAGGATGTTCAATGGCCATCATCAGCCATGTTAGTGCAAGAGGTCCCCAGAAAAGAAAAATTTTCCTGTTTGTCAGTCTGTTGGATAACTCAGTCTCCATAAGGGCAACAAATATAGCGAATTATTGATGAGGAAAACCGGGAAGTTCACTTCTATTTGGGAAAGCACTTATCGCCTGCTGGCATCAGGTTTTGTTTAAAAGCATGCCTTCGCATGCATGGCGATCCATAACTTGCATTTTGTCGAGGTTATTACAATCAAACGGAGGAAAATTAACTATAACATAAAAGAAGTCCGTCATGAAAAAACTTCTTTATACCAAACAGAATGACAGATTCTATGTAGATGAAATCTGTCAGGTGAAAGATCAGTGAAATACTATTTATAATTATCAGAAGGGCTTAATTTCATTTGCACTGCTAAACTGCAGTTCATCTTCTTTTATAACTTTAATTCCTTTGGAATCCTTAATCAAATTAAAAACTGCCTGTGAAACATATATTTCATCAAGGTGCAGTGTATCCTTTATGCGGATAATTTTCTCTTCACCCTTCTTTATATAAGCGCAACTTCTTAAGGCGAATTCAAAAGCCTCCTTATCGTTCCTTGCCACTACCGGTACTTTCGCCCTTTCGAGAAAACTGCTTGTTACAGCATTTTTATAAGTAGATTCAAAATCAATTTTATCAAATAATCTTTTTGTAATTACATTTGATAAACCTATTCCGTATGCATTCCCGTGCGAAGCTTCTGTAAGGTCGAGAAGTGCAATTGCCTTGATAATTGGTTCCTCAGGTTCTTCCTGTCCAACTATTTTTATTCTGCCTGTTATATTTGAGTCAATGCCTACTCCGCTGATATCTTTTCCTATCTTATCGATAATCAATACATCAAGGTCCCTGACAGGAAGAGAAGGCATATTCTTTACTGCAATATCAAGTAAAATTGGTTCCTGTTCGAAAAAGTCATCAGTTTTTAATGCTTTAATAATCATGGTTTCATCGTATGCATTCTCAACCAGGGCTATTCCCCCAAGAATCTTGCCCGAAGAATAAATTTGTTGTGCAACTAAAGGTATTAAAGAAGAAAGCCCGTAAACTCCATACTGATGAACAGCTAATGCCTGTTTTTCTTTTCCAAGTCCAATGACAGACATTTTTACCAATCCGCTTTCATATTTAGCATGAAAATCTGTATGAGGTTTAATCCTGTTTACCAAAATTACTCCATCGGAATGAAAAACATTTTTATCAATATAAACAGGCAGAGGAGAACTTCCCCTTGGTAATTCAACCACCTCCATTGATGACCTGACCGGTACTCCGATATTATCTTCAGATATACCATAACTTGCCAATACTTCTGATTGGCCTTCAGCAGTAGCGTTGCCATGACTTCCCATAGCCGGGACAATAAACGGATGAGCATTATTTGCCCTTATAAATTCTGCGATTTCCCTGACTACAAGTGCCAGATTCTTTATTCCACGACTTCCAACAGCAATAGCAACATTTGCTCCGGGCCTGATTAATGGGCCTAATCTCAACAATTCTTCTGACAATTCATCTTTAATGCTATCCAGAGAATTATTGTTGAAATGTTGCTTTATTTTAATGAAACTGATACTATCCATAAATGAGATTTATATTTCTTTATCAGGTTGATATAATGATATATACATTAATATATTTATAAAATAAAAAGGCTTAAAAACCAGACAACCAGTGAAGAGATTATTCCGACAGTAAGTGTCCCCATAGTTTGTAATTTATACCCCTGGTTAACACTCATATCCGACATTTGTGTTACTACCCAGAAATAACTGTCATTTGCATGACTGGCAATCATTCCTCCAGAACCCAGAGCTACAACAACAAGCGCTCTAGCCATTGGTGAATCCATTCCCAACGGACCCAGCAAAGGAGTCATTAAGCCAGCACCTGCAATAATAGCCACTGTACCGGAACCCTGAGCTGTTTTAAGTGATGCTGCAATAATTACTGGCAGGAAAATAGCAAGACTTTTAGCTCCGGACAGGTTATTCTTTATAAAGTCACCAATTCCTGAATTCTGCAGAACCTGACCAAAAGCGCCCCCACATCCTGTTATAATGATAATTGTTGCGGCTGCCAGTATCGCTTCGCCAACCCAACCTCCCGGAGAGACCATTTCTCGTGTTAATCTCTCCGGAAGAAGAAATGAGAGAAGAACACCAATCATAAGTGCAATAACAGGCTGGCCGAGAAAGCTGATAATATGAAAAAAATTGCCTGAGCCGAATGGAGCAGATGGCAGGGAACCTGTTGACCTTAGAACAATAAGTATAATAGGGGCAAATATGGGCAGAAGAGACATAGTCAGAGATGGTTTGTAGGATGATTTTATTTCTGATATTTCTGATATTTCTGAATCAGGCAATGATTCGTACTTAATTTTCGGTGCAATCTTTATAGCAAAAAGCCAACCGGCAATTAGCCCTGCGATACTAACCGGCAGCCCCAGAATAATTACAAGGCCAAGATCAGCATTAATTATCCCTGCTGCTCCAACAGGCCCTGGTGTAGGTGGAATAATTGAATGAGTTATAATCAGTCCCAAACTTAAAGCAATTGCTCCAATTGCAAACGAAATTTTTACCGTTTTTGTTAATGCTTTTGCCAGGGGTGCTATTATTATAAATCCGGAATCACAGAAAACTGGTATACTTATAATATATCCTATTATAATTAATGCTAACGGTACGTTCTTTTTACCGACAACTTTAAGAGTGCTTCCGGCAAGTGTAACTGCACCTCCGGATTTTTCCAGAAATTTTCCTATTATTGAACCTGCAAGGATCACAATTCCAATAAATCCTATTGTATTCCCAAAACCTGTATTGATTGATATGACAACTTCTTCCAGTGACATTGTACCGGAAAATGCCCCATAACCAATGGCAGCCGAAAGAAGTGAAAATAAAGGATGCCATTTAAGCTTCGATGTGGTGAAAATTATGAAGGCTATTGAAAGAAACAATAAAATGATTAACCACATAATTATCTTTGAATATTAATACCTTAAATATTTTTCAGTCTTCAAGCTTTGTAATTCGTATTACCGAAGGGTCAGTGAATTTATCTAAAATGTCGCGGGCAACTGTTGAATAACTATAAACCACAACGCCTTCGCTTCCTGCCCTGAACCAGTGTTTTACCCCGGGTGTTAAGGTGACCTGATCGTTTACTTTCATAACTGATTCATTCCTGCAGGTATATACCTTACTTTTATTTTCAGGTAATTGTCCAAGCTTTAAAGTGTCAGCTCCGGGTTGATATAAATACAAAACACCTTTAACAATCCTTATTGTTTCTTCCTTACCCGGATCATCTCCAACCCGCGGATGCCAATGCTCCGGAAGAGTCTGAAAGGGAAAAAGTGCAATAACTTTAATGGCTATCCGATCTGTCTGGACAAGTGTCAGAATCTGAGCACCTTCTTTCTCCAGATCATTCAATCCAAAATCGACAACATCAATACTAAATGTTTCTTTTTGTGAGATCTGAATTCCTGACTCCAGGATCATCTCAGCCGCTTTTTTCTGCGCAGCTTCATACTCCGCTTTTTTCATATAAATAATAAATTAGAAACCAGAACCTGTTAATACCGGGAGCAGAATTTGATGAATAGTAATGAAAATAATGTCTTTTTTTTAACCTGACCTATTCAGGAATACTCTTTTAATTCAATGTTTGCCTTTGTATTACTTAAAGTTTCCCTTAGTGATACTTCGAGGTAAAAAAACCATAACCACGAAGGAACTCATAGTATTTCACAAAGGATCCATTAAGTTTATGAATAATATTAGTTAACAGAAACCCGTGGCTGTAAATTCAAATCCAAATACAATTTTATTTATTCACTTTCGAGGCTTTTTCAGCCCTTTCATAAATCTGTTTTGATGTTTCGGCCGGAACAAACACAGCAATCAGACTCATTGTTTCATCACTGTAATTCCTGATGTCGTGTGGTGAATTTGGAGGGCAGACCATCAAGACCCCTGGTCCTATTTTATGTGTGTCATCTCCAATTGTGCACTCGCCGTAGCCTGTCATAATGTACATCATCTCGACTCCGGGGTGGGTATGCCTCAGATCAGTTGAGCAATGCGGAGAAATAACACAATGACTGAGACTCATATCTTTTACTAAATCCTGAGTATCTGGTGCTACCAGGACACGGAGAACTCTTTCATAAGGTCCTTCTATTTTTACTGATTTTACGTCAAGCGTATTAATAACTGGCATAATTTACTTCCTCTATTTAAAATATTTATTATTGTTAAAAAATATATAAGTTACTGTGCTTTATGCATTTAAAAATTTTAATTATCTATTTCCCGGCAGAAATATTCACATTGCACCAGCAAGTGTCTGGTGGGTATGTGAGTACTTATGATTCCAAATATAGAACTTTTTTGAGATTAACCAGTTCAGTAATACTTTTAGCTTTACCCAGGTATCTCAAAAAAAAAATTCAAAAACCTTTGCTTCAAGCAAATGTAATGTTTGATATTACCAGTTTGTAATAGATCCGTCAGGGCGTCTGTATAATGGTAATCCGGTAGCTTTTTCAGTTACTTCTGTGATCAGTTCAATCTTACTGATATCAACCTCCACTCCTATTCCCGGTCTTTCATTTGTCCACATCTTTCCTTCCCTGAAATCAAAATTCAGGGGTAAATGGGGAATATCCCGTTTTACAGAAGATTGTGCCTCCATCAATACAGGCCCGGGGTATGTGCTGCAAACATGCACAAGAGCAGAAGTTGCAATAGGACCCGTAAAATGAGGAATAAGTCCTACATAATGAATTTCGGCCAATGCAGAGATCTTCATAAATTCTGTAACTCCACCGCAATTTGGTATAGTTACCCTTGAATGATCAAACAGGTCAGCTTCAATCAGATCATTGAAATCCCATTTGTCACCATAATGCTCTCCGACAGCAAGCGGAACATTGATCTTTTCTCTCACCATCTCGTATTGTGCTTTGTTTTCACTTCTGATAGGATCTTCTATATACATTGGTCTGAGAGGTTCCAGCAGGTTGGCCAGGGTGACAGCATCCATAAGATCAAGCCTGGTATGGAAATCAATGCACCAGTCACCATTCGGACCGACACCTTCCCTTATCTGTTCGCATTTCTTAACTGTATCAAGAATAGATTCTTTGGGAGTGAAAGGTGCATCGCCCCTCGGGCCGGACGCATCTGTCCTGAATGCCCTGAAGCCCTGATCCATACAAGCTTTGGCATTATCCTTAATACTTGCTCCCTGAGCTCCTCTGAAACCTGTCGGATAACACTCGAGATAATTACGGACCTTGCTGCCAAAAAGCTCATAAAGAGGCAATCCCAGGACCTTGCCTTTTATATCCCATAATGCCAGGTCAAGAGCTCCCAGGGCATGTATCTTTTCGCGTCCGGGAGGATAAAAATAACTTCTGTACATCAGTTGCCAGAGATGCTCAATGCGAAGAGGATTTTCTCCAATAAGCAGTTGCGCCAGCTCACTTACCAGCGAAGCCGTACCACCTTCACCTATACCAGTGATTCCTTTGTCAGTCTCAACTGTTACAACATGCATACTTTGGTTGGTCATCGGCGAGGATGGGGCCTTATACCACCTGATCCTGGTAATTTTAAGATCCCTGATGATGTCATTAGCTTTCTCTGCGAGGGGAGTTGTGGAAACAGCATTACTGAATGAAGGCATTGCGAGTCCACCAAGACCAAGGGCTGCGAGAGAGCCCATAAACTGCCTTCTTGTGGGACATTTTTGAGTCTGTGCGGTATTCTTTTTAAGCATTTTTTCAGTTGACATGGCTTATTCTTTATAATAATTTAACATATACAAAACAGGTAAAATAGTCTTGTTATCATCAGTATCAAACAACAACTAAATATAATTCTTTAAAATTATTTATCTACCTCTGATTGAGATTATTTAAATGATAAAATACGATTTACTCTGTCCTCAGAGCATCATGAGGATTAATGAGGGATGATCTCCAGGAAATGTAGAAAGTTGAAGAAATCGCAATAAAGGTTGTAATTCCAAGAGCCAGAAAGAACATCCAAACCGAGATATCGATCCTGTATGCAAAGTTCATTAACCATTTATTTACGAGGATCCAGGCAAGAGGAAGTGTTATGAGTGCGGAAACCACTATGATTTTTACTATCTCGTAATTGAAAAATATCAGGATATCCAACTGGTTTGCACCGAATGCCTTTCGTACTCCTATCTCTTTTATACCTTTTACTGCATTATACCTTGCATACCCCAGCAGCCCAAGGCATGAAATAAGTATTGCCAGAAATGAACCTGAGGTGACTGATTTACTGAAGTTCTGTTCTGTTTCATACTGTTTCTGGTAGTTTCCTTCGAGAAAGTGAAATATAAACTTTTCATTGGGGTATGTATCAATCCACGCTTTTTCAATCAACGAGAAGGTAGACTGCAGATCAGAACCAGAAATCTTATAAGAATAGTACCCTACAGCATAAGGCCATCTGAGGCTTTTAAAAATGATCACCGGAGAGAGAGCCTGTTTGAATGAGAGATGGTGAAAGTCACTTACAACTCCGCATATAATATATTCCTTTCCGTCTACCCTGATGACTTCTCCGGGAGCATTTGAAGGATCGTCAAAACCCAGTTTCTTTGTTGCAAGCTGATTGAGTATTACCTCTTCCCCGGGGAAAATATCGCTTTCAATAAAATCTCTTCCGGCGACAAGAGATAAACCCATGGTTTTAATATAACCATAGTCAGCATTAAGTATTTGATAATAAGTAAGTCTGTCGGGCTCATCCTTTATCCTTGAAACATTCTCTGACTGCATCAAAAAATCCTTACCAGGAATTGAGGAGGAGGTGCAAAACTCGCTTACACCAGGTATCTGTTTCAGTTTATTCCTGAATGCCAGTAACTTTTCCTGAATATCAGGCCGCTGGTTCATGGTCATGGGCGAGTAGGAAAAAATAATTGACTCAGGTATAAATCCCGGATCCTTTTTCTGAATATAACGAAGTTGTGAAAATATTACAATTGTTGAGGCAATAAGAAATAATGAGATCCCAAACTGTAGTGAAACGAGTAATACCCTTGAAGTTTTTCCTCCAGAATCCGTGATAATCCTCTTTTTAAGAAGATCGAGAATTGTGCGCGATTTTATCTGGTAGATTGGAAATATTAAAGTCAGAATGGCACTTAAGATTGCCAGAATAAGTATTAGAATCATCAAATCAAAACCAGGAACGGCTCCCTGCATTATCCGGTTAAGGATGGCATACCCCGCTGCATAAGAAAATAACCCGGCTGAAAGGCTGATTATGAATTCCTTTATGAATATATATTTAAACAACCGTAAAGTGCCTGAGCCATGTATCAACCGGATAGCAGAAGCAGAAACCTGATCATAGAAATCAATAATAGAAAGATTAACACAGTTTATAATACTTATCAGCATTACAACAATTGCAACCAGAATCAGAGTATATACCTTGAACTGGCTGCCGTTTATTTTAAACTCCTCTTTCAGCTGGGAGTGCAGATGAATACTTGTTACAGGCTGAAAGATTAGTTTAATGCTGGTGTTTGGATTAAATGAAGGTAGTTTTTCAGGTGTCAGCAGTAATTCTGCTTTTTTCCGGAGTTCTTCAATTCTGGTACCTTCCTTTACAAGAATGTAGCTGTACCCGTACCATTTTATCCAGGATTCTTTATCATAAGGGCCGGGTTCATTATGCTTAAAAGTTCCAATCTCATTTAATTCAAGTTCTCCTTTCTGATTGTTGAAATGGCTCATATAATAATAAAGCGACGGGACTGTCATAAGTACATCAAAATGTATATGACTGTTTTCAGGTACATCCTCGAAAACTCCGCTGACATAAAACTGCCAGCCTTCATTCAGCTTCAGGGTCTTCCCTATCGGATTATCTTTTCCAAATAGTTTAATTGAAAGGGATTCAGATATTAATATGGATTGCAGGTCAGGGAAGAGAGATGATGAGGAAAAAAAGAGAATTTTCCTGTCAAGGATATCAAATATACATGTATCAGTATAAAACATATCCACATCCTGGATCTGTACATCAGGAGTGAATACAGTTACCCTGTCGCGATGAAGCCTGACCCGGTTCAGAACTTCAGGAAACTCAAGAAGCAACAGGTCGGATACGCCTCTGTAATTAGGCGCCATCCGGAACTGGAGCTCATTGTTTTGTGATTGTTCAATGGCAACCCGGTAGATACGGTTTTTATTTGTCCAGAAATTGTCATAGCTGTATTCGTTCCTTACCCATTCCAAAATTACAATCAGAGTAGTAAATCCTATTAAGAAACTTATAAATTTCACAACAGAAAAGAAGGAATATTTCCTGATTTGCCGGAGTAATAAACTTTTTACCATTATTTTATCAAGGCTATCTTAGCAAAAACCTTATGCATAATCAAAATTGAAGAGGCTGTAGAAAAAGTAAATTCTTCTACTTCTTCTTTCTCAGTGTAACTCTTTGAATTCTCTGTGGATCTCTGTGTAACAATAAGTTAAGAACTCACACAACTTGTCCCGCCTTAGCGGGAGAGGGCACAGAGTCCCGATAGCTATCGGGAGCACAGAGTTCCCCAGAGGACTTTTTCATCATCCCCAATAGCGATGTGCAGGTCTGCAAACCTATTATTCGATTTCAAGACGAAATTCAGATTATACCTGATGGAAACCAATCTATCTGTGCCGGTAACCGATTTGTTACCTGGTCAATTCCGACTATATTAAATCCCTTCCACTCAAAACTTTTAACATATGAAGTTGTCTTAGGCCATGCAATATCATGTTCCTTTGTCTTAGTCCATATCTGCCTGTGCTCTTCAGAGTCAAATATCAGCTCCATCTGGTAATTGAATTTTGTTTCAGCAGCAGAAATCTTTTTCGCTGCCTCAGCCGGGTACACCCGTAATAATCTGGATCCCAGATATCCAACCTGTTTCCTGAGAGCTGGAATATAAACTTCAGTATAATTTTGTTCAAATGCTTTTCCTTTAGCCGGATCAACCTCAAAGAACATCTGCAGTTTCATTGTACCTGAATTTGGGATCTGCTTAGCTTCAGGTAAAGGATATTTCACCTGATCTATACCAGTAATGTCGAAGCCGGTCCAGGCATAACTCTTTACAAAAGAAATTGCCTGAGGCCAGGCTTTGTCGTGTTCCTTAGTCTTCGTCCAGATCTGCCGGTTTTCCTCTGTATCAAATATCAGCTCCATCTGGTAGTTATATTTTGTTTTGGCTGCACCAATTTTAGTTGCAATATCATCGGGAAACAACCGCAAAAGCTTAGAGCTGATGTACCCTGTCTGTTTTCTGAGAGCAGGAACATACGAATCTATATAGTCACGTTCGAAAGCTTCACCTTTCTCAGGAGCTACCTCAAAATACATCTGCAATTTCATCATAGGCAATTTCAATGTCTGATTCACATCAGCAACATCGAGCTTGCCTTTTTCAAGCGCTACTCCATAAATTACAAATTCAAGAGGCTCATCTGAATTATTTTCCAGAGAATGGATCTCTTTTGCGCGAACCGGTATTGCATCACCATAGATGATATCTGCCTGCTCATCGTTTACTTTTACAATTCCCTTTCCTTTGATAACAAGATAGATCTCTTCAACACCGGTATGATAATGACTGCCAACAGATGCTTTAGGTGGTATAATAAGATGATCTACAAAAGCCCAGTTTGTATTGAAAACTGAGGGACCAAGGGCTCTCCTGTACATTACTGTTTCTTTTCCACCATGCATATTTGCAACAGCCCGCAGGGACTCCTTTGACAGTTGCCGTGTATGATTAAAAGTTGGTTTCTCAAGTGTTACTCCGACCCGATCATCATACAAATCGAAGGAACCGTTTGGATCGGCGCTATAGTTATAAGCACCACGGGCAGATGGCCCTCCGTATGATGAATTAGGATCACCGACCTGAAAATTAACCCACATGGCAGGCTTATCCGATGGATTATAGACTGCGTGGGAATTACCAGCAGGGCAGGGAACACCAACCGGACCCGGAAGCATGGCGGTCTTTCCATTTACAGTAAACTCACAATCAGCATCCAGAATCAGGAACATCTCATCTGTATTGTTATGGAAATGGCTGCCTATTGAACTTTTTGGCATAAGTGGTCCTATATGCATGAAGTTCAGACCAGTAATGGCACCTCTTCCCAATATGGTCTGTATGTATAATGTCCCGGCCCCCTGATGAACCAGCTTTCCTGCCATAGCCTTTGACTGGTCAAGATGCCCGATTCGCTGGGAAAGAGGGACCACCTTTGATTTGTCCTGTTCACTGTTAATGTAGTCATTTTTATCAGAAATGAAGGAGGTCAAAATACCGGTAAGCACTATCAATGTGACAGTTAACTGAAGAAGCCGGCGGGAGCCTGATACTTTTAATTGAAATTTTTCCATATTATTATCCTTAATAGTTATTTATTTTAAAACTCTAAATGTAATAAATTTTCAAATCAAGTGGAATAACCTGTCCATAATGGTTACGGTGTCATTTAAACCTAAACACTTACCCTTTTGAAAAGCAAATCAAACCGGGTTCCTTCATTCTCAGTACTCTTAACACTTAAGCCGGTATCATGTAATTCAAATATTTTATTTACCAGTGAAAGACCAATTCCAAAACCACTCTTGAATTTCACATTAGATGCTCTTTTAAATGGTTTAAATATACTATTTAATTCAATTGAAGGAATGCCAATACCCTTGTCTGAAATATTGATTCTTAGGAATTTATCAAGGAGAGTGAATTCAATTGTTACATCATCCTGTGAAAATTTGCATGCATTATCAATCAGATTATTAAAAGCAATAGTAAGCAAACCGGCATTACCTTCTATTATTAAATCGTTCCCATCCTCGGGATATTGGATTTTTGTTATGATCTTCTGATTAGGATATTTACCCTTAACCTGATGAATGGCATTGAATACTATTTCATCAATACGGACTTTTGATAAAAGAACTGTGTTATCACGGTTGATTTGTGCCAATTCCAATAAACTATTAAGCAGGGTATTGAGCTTTTTAAGGTCATTGACTAATCCTGAAATATGGTTTATATATTCTTCCTTGTTTCGCTCGTACCTTAATAAATAATCACTTTCTCCAATCATAACTGAAATGGGAGTACGAAATTCATGAGATGCATTCGATACAAAGTCTTCCTGGTTTTTAAATGCAATTTCAAGGTTAGAAAGCATTTCATTGAATGTTATTGAAAGCTGTGCTATTTCATCTCTTTTATCACCCTCGTAAAGCCGTGTACTAAGTCTTAATGAATTTATTTCTTTGACGCTCTTAATTATCCGGGAAATTGGTTTGATTGCCTTCATTGAGAATAAATAAGATATAAGCACAGATAACCATATACTGAAAAGAATACTCCATAAGAGAATTTCACGTAGTTCTTTTAAATTCTGAGGACGGGATTTATCATATGCCAGGACAAACACATTATATGCATTATTATTAAATATATGCCTGTAACAAACTCCGTCTTTATCTGCAACAGAAAAATACTTTATACCGTCATGATCTGAATTAAGTTGGATCTCTGTTTCTGAAAGATAATCTATGTTGTTACTATACAGCAGATTAAGAGCTGAGTCTGTTAAGACAATCTCTTCTCTTTCCCAGGAAATAGTAGACTGGTGAATTTTTTTTAACAAGGATGAATCAATTTCGGTTACATTAATTAATAATATGGCTGTATTTTTAGCACTATCCAGAAGATCTTCCCTGAATTTATTCAGCTGACTTGAATAGGAAAAGTAATAAACCAGAACTGAAAAGAACAATAATATTACTGATACTATCAGAGTGAATTGAAATGATAATCTTATCTTAATATTCATTGTTCAGATTTCTTTTTCACTACAATAAAATCCAAAACCAAACTTGGTATGTATCAACTTTGGTTCAAATTCCTTATCAATTTTCTTTCTTAAATAATTAACATAAACATCTATAATATTAGTACTTGGATCAAAATCGATACCCCAGACCTGTTCAATAATGAATTCACGGGTTAATAATTTTTCCTTGTTCTTCAGGAACGTTTCTAATAATAAAGACTCCTTTGCCGTCAGATCGATTTTTTTTTGTGATCTCATAACTGTTTTGGTACTCAGATCCATTTCAAGATCTGAAATAGTTAATTTATTATGTTTAATGACATCTGAATCAGTACGCCTTAAAAAAACGTTTATACGTGCCAATAATTCTCTGAAATCAAAAGGTTTTACAACATAATCATCGGCTCCCACATCGAATCCTGTTAGTTTGTTCTCCGGAGTTCCAAAAGCTGTTAGCATAATTATCGGAATCATACTGTTAGTTTTCCGAATCTCCTTACATAAATCATATCCATTTATTAATGGCAAATTAATGTCTAAAATGATAAGATTATATATTTTATTTTCAATTAACTGTTTTCCGATATATCCATCAGAAGCTATCTCTGCTACGAAACCTGATTCTTCAAGTTGCTTCTTTAATAGTTCAGCCAGTCTCTGTTCATCCTCAACGATTAAAATAGTAATGATTTCCATTTAGATTTTCCCTTTTCTGCAAAGTTACTTTATGAAAGACATATATCTACATTTTAAGAAGTTTCTAATGAAATTCTAATTAGTTTTTAATCATGAACTCAGAGATTCATTAATAATTTTGTTCCATCTTTAATAAGCATGTCACTATTTATTATTAGAGTAATAATATGTAGCAAACACGGCTTGTGAAATTATTCTATTGTCAATGTAAATATAATATTAACAGTAATATACAATGGAATTAATGGAACGAATCCTCATAATACAGAAAGATCAGATTATTATTCCTTATACGGCAGCCGGTTTAGAACAGTATTATTTTGAAAATTAATAATAAGAAACTAAAATGGAAAACAGGAAATCTTTAACTTATATAATTGGTGCAATTATTGCCATTTTATTACTCGGATTAATTTTTGCTGTAGGATCAACAATGAAAAACAAGAAAAAATTAAATACTGAGAAAATAAATTATGAGAAGCTATTTTCAGAAAAAACGAAGGTTGAAGATGAATTAACAAAAATAAAATCTGATTTATCTGTACTTAAGCAACAAAGCGATGCCAATGAGAAGTTGCTCTCCGAATCTGAAAGTAAAATTAAAGAAAATGAGAAAAAGTTAAATGTACTTAATGTTGAAAACAGGGCACTGCGTGCGAACAAAAAAGAACTGGAAGAATTAAAAGATTCAAAAGATCTGCTTGAGAAGGAATATTCACAATTGAAAACTGAAAATGACAGGTTACTGACCCAGGGCAAAAACCTTCAGAATACGATAAATTCATTAGAGGCAGAAAAAAATAATCTTTCAACACAACTTGAGAAAGAGAAGCTATATAATACTGATAATTTTCTTGTCACTGCTACCCGTGGGAAAAAAACTGAAAAGTATGTCATTCGCGCTTCCCGCACAAAAAAATTGAATATGACTTTTGAAGTACCCCAAAATCTCACTGAAACGATCACTTTTAAAATAATAACTCCCACCGGAACAACAATAAATCAGGAGGATAAAGCAATCTCATGGTATTTTCCTCTGGTTTCGAGAAACTATACTGCAAGTTTATCATCTCTTACCGGTGAATTTGAACAATCACGTCAGGTTGTCTTAAATTACGTCCCACGAGAAAAACTTCTAAAAGGAGAATACAAGATACAGATACTAAGTAATGGAAATAGCATCGGCAATTGCCGCATAATGCTGAAATGAACCTTTTTTTTGCTTTTATATACTTTGATGAAAATGCCCGTAAATCTACGGGCATTTTTTTAAATATCTCAATCTCTTAATCTCTGTTTGATTGATCATAGTTCACTTAAAAAGTTGCAGGAAGTGAGAATTTAATTTGATTATATTTTCCAAAAACTGTTTCTTAAGAAGTTTCTAATAATCTTCTAATCATTTTTTAATCTCATCCTCAATGATTCGTTCATAACTTTGCCAGTAGAATACATGTCATTAATATTTTTCATAATGAAAATCCCAAGAATTTCAAATGGATTTATTGTTTTTATGATCTGGATTGCTGTAATTACTGCAATGATTCTTTCTAAAATCTTTATTTTCAATTAGTTTACATTTAGAAGCGATTGTGATGAATTTTATCCAATATTGGATAATCTTAAATTCTTTGTTTACTTAATATCATGTTTTTTTAACAGACAGTTGTCAATTATAATGATTATAATTGGCAACTGTTTTTTCAGGTGCCCTTAAGTCAAATATTAGACTGGTTTTTTAATTACTTTGAAAATAAAACAAGCGGATGCGTTTGTTAGTAAAACCGGAGAGTCATTTACTAAGATTTTTTAATTAGATTTATGGCTTACTGTTATATAAAATCAATTAATATCTGAATAATCTGATAACTATCATTAAATTTAAATAATCCGCCTGCATATGATTAAAAATCTGATTTTACCATTATTTCTATTTTGCAATGTTTTTATTAGTAGTGCTCAATCACAAACCAGGAGTAGCAGGGTTACAAAAGAAGTGATAGGTACGCATAATAATAAAGAGGTGCATCTTTTAACACTTACAAACAAAAATGGAAATGTAGTCAAACTTTCCAATTATGGAGCAAGAATAACCTGGATTGAAGTACCTGATAAAAACGGGAATAAGGATAATATCACTCTTGGTTATGACACTTTTGATGAGATGATTCAGGGTGACAAAACATATGGCTCAACAATAGGAAGATATGCAAACAGAATAGCAAAAGGGAAATTTCCGATTGATGGAAAAGAGGTCGATCTCGTACCCGGTAGTGAGAATACTGTTGGACACGGTGGCCGTGTGGGATGGCATTTTGTCGTCTGGGATACTGAAGTTCTTTCAAGCACGAAAGAGCCTTCAGTTAAATTCAGCTATGTAAGCCCTGACATGGAGGCAGGATTTCCCGGAACGATGAATGTTGAAGTTACTTATACCTGGACTGAAAGAAATGAGATTATTATGGTTTATAAATGTACTACAGACAAGACTACTGTCCTTAATATAACCAACCACGCGTATTTTAACCTGCATGGGGCAGGAAACGGAGATATCCTTGACCATTTCCTTACTATAAAAGCTTCTGCTTTTACACCCGTGGATTCAATAATGATACCAACAGGTGAAATTAGATCAGTTACCGGTACTCCTTTTGACTTTACTTCCCCTCATACTATTGGTGAAAGAATTGATGACAATAATGATCAGATTAAAATTGGAAATGGTTACGATCATAACTTCGTGCTTGACAATAAAGAAGAGATTGATATAACAGTCTATGATCCTGTCAGTGGCCGTACTCTTGAAGTTATTACAGACCAGCCCGGAGTTCAGCTGTACACTGCAAATTATCAGAGTGGAAAAAGAAAAGGTTATGGTGGTAAAACTTACCAGAGAAGATCAGCCTTTTGCCTGGAAGCAGCTCATTTTCCTGACGGCCCAAATCATCCAAACTTCCCAAGTACAATTCTCAGGCCGGGAGAAACGTTTAATGGTACAACTATCTGGAGGTTTTCAGCAAGGTAGGCTTTGGTACTAGTACTCCTGCACTTTATATATGCTAACGGACATTTGGGGTTCCCCTCCTTGGGGTTAGGGGCATAGCTGTCAACTTTTGGAGTCTTTAAAAAGGGATAAGTAAATACAAAAGGATTTTAGTGTTGAAATTCAGTAAGTAAATATTACTTTCCCCCCGCTAGTGCGGGGCAGGCTCTCCTTTTGAAGGAGGGGTGGCCGCAACACATTGATTATAAATGTATTGAATGACTTGTTGCGGCCGGGGTGGTTGATTAGCTTATCATATCTATTCTTCTTTCTCATTGAAAACTTTCCTTATCTCATTTTTTAAATATTCAGGTTCCTGAAATACGAATCTGTTTTCAAACCTTAATACAGTGAATCCAAGGCTCTTCATGTATTTATCCCTGTTCTCATCTTCCTCTATTTTATGATATTCACCATGGGGATCTCCGTCAAGTTCAATTACTAGTTTTTCTGAAGGACAACAGAAGTCAACGATGTAATTACCAATACTGTGTTGTCTTCTGAATTTTCTTCCATCAAGATTTTTTGATTTTAAAATGTTCCATAATTCTGCCTCAGCCGAAGTTGACCTGTTCCTGAGGGACGATCTGTAAGATTTAAGACCTTTTCTGTTGAAGATGTTTTTGTTTTTCATAGATCTAAAGATAAAAGAAACGAATAAGTCAACCACCCCGGCCGCAAACTATCATTGTAATATATTAATTATATGCGTGTTGCGTCCACCCCTCCTTCAAAAGGAGGGGAAACTTTTTTTACACATTCCTTTAATAAACAATAGTCTTAGCTTGACGGCTATGCGCTCTAAGGGGCAGGTCCTCCGAGGAGGGGAACCCCCACTGTTACAGGTTTTCAGCCAGGTAGATTTTGCACTAATACTCTATCAGATTCATAAACAGCTTTTTTGCAACTGCAGTGTTTGGCTGATTTGAAGCAAGGTTCTGCAGAATGTTTAATGTGGAAAGCAGTACTACT
This sequence comes from uncultured Bacteroidales bacterium, assembly GCA_963732435.1. GTDB lineage: Bacteria > Bacteroidota > Bacteroidia > Bacteroidales > VadinHA17 > LD21. Next base: position 32,042 of record CAVSZL010000006.1, read on the forward strand.
CCCTCTCCAACCTGTACTTTGTTCAGAGCACAATAAATACCGCTGGTCTTACAATCACCAAGGGCCACAATCCATTCTGAACCCTTCACATCCAGAGGAAGACCTGCTACAATTCCCCTGTTGAAAGCAAAGAAATCGCTGTAAAGACACTGGTATTCCCATTGCATAGCCTGAGCCTGCGGAAGACCCTCGAAATATGGACTTTTACTTATAAAATATCTGCCATTTGTTCCCAGAGCTTTTATCCCACCGGACTTGTAATAAGCAGGTCTCCGCTGTTGAAGTTCATTGATTTTACCTGCAAAATAGTCAGCACCGGAGAGTACAATTAGTTTTGCACCCTTTTTTACTTTTTCGAAAATATCATCTCTGTAATCCTGATCACCAGCTGCAATATCAAAGTTTCCTACTATAATAACATCCGGCTGAGATCCGCCTTTCTGATACGGAGTTGCTGAGATCCCCCGTGCCTTTTTAAGGAAATTCTTAACAACATCATCCTTCTCATATACAGTGATCTTCGAATTCGTAACTACTACCTTTAGTATAGTCTGCTGCAAAGATCTCATCAAACCCGCTCGCACTCTTTACACCATTCTTTGTTAGTGTGGCATTTACTTTAAAGTAGCCTGGCTTATCGATTGCAGGAAGCTGTAATCCTTCAAGAAGAAGTTGTCCGAATTCCTCTCCCCCTGTCACATTTACATCTACCGATTTTGTAAGATAAAACTTCCCGGCATCATCTTTCAGTTCAACCAATAGGGTGCATTTACCTTTGAGATCTTTTTCATTTATTATATAGAAATCCACAATTGGAGATGTTCCCACCGGCACTACTTTATTTCTCAGCTTTACTGCAATATAAAGGGGTTGAGTGTAATACGCCATGATTGCCGGATCTGCCGTTGGATACCTGTACACATCTGCTATGTCGGTACGGTTAATCTCCGATGCCCAGCCATTTAGATTATAACCATCTGCTATGTTACTCATCCGAACATTCTCAATGGCCCTGGCATGATAATAATGCAGGTTGCGTCCCATGCTCATTGTAAGAGCATCCACATCAGGATAGGAAGACCTGAAACCGCTCTCATCAAGAAACTTATTGTATGTATTAAACCAGTCAACATGTTCCATCTCACGGAAGCCTGTCGGACCTCCTGTCTTTTCAAGCTCCTCAACTATTTTCTGAAGCCTCACCATTGTTCCCCAGTTTCCCTCTTCTCCCCAGAATATCAGCTCCTTTTTATCCAGTCTGTATAGTGAATCCACAAGCAATGGAGTGGTAGGCGCATTTACAACCCCCCTCAGGTAAAACTGCGGGTTTCTGTACATAAGATCAACATAACCCGGATAGGACATCCAGTGATGCTGATCCCACCAGTTGTAATACAACTTATCATCGAATGGCTTCATATGAACCTTGTAGGGATCATTCTCAATCCTCTCAAAGTACTGTATCTCCCTGTTGCGATCACTGTTATAGGTTAGTATACGACTTGGATCAAGACTGTACACCATCTTCATATTATTGTAATCATCTTCGGTCGGTTTGATTTGCGATTCATTTTTAAGGTTATAGATGACCATTGATGGATATGACCTGTCACGGAGGATCATTCTTCTGAGTTTTTCCCTTCTCAGATCTAAGGCCTGTGCATCTGGTCCGTCAATTTTATCCTCTTCGTTCGGAGTAACCATGTAACCTCCCGGTTCTTCATAGGTCATAAGACCATATTTATCAGCATATTCCATTACAGGAGGCTGTCCTATGGCACGGTGCAGGAGCATCATGTTGTATCCAAGCTTAACCAGGATCTCAAGTTCACGGTTGGCCATTTCCGGTGTGGCAAACATCCCGTTCTTCGGCCAGAATCCCCGGGTCATGGCTGCCATAATGAATACCCGCTTCCCATTTAGATAAAACCTCTGGTCATCATTCTTTTCATCTATATTAAAATACCTGAACCCGAATCTCTGCGATTTTGAATCAGTAATTTTATTGTCGCTGCCTGTAAATATGGCTTTTGCATTATACAGATTGGCTTTCTTCAGATTAGTATGACCTGAGAGTTCCCAGAGTTTTGCCTTAGGTACAGTGGCCTTAAAACTTACGGTCTGCTCTCCGGCTGGTATTGTTACTGCCATAGTTTTGTTCCATACTATCTGACCCGGATTCCAGAAGTCATCGAATGAGAGTGACAGATTACCCTTCTGAGTACTACCTGTATAGTTATTGACTGTTACAAAGACTTTTACAGTAAATGGATCGGGTTGATTCTGTACATAAACATCCTCAACAACAACATCATCTGTTGCAATCAGTGTGACCGGACCTGTTATCCCTCCGAAACCATGAACAGCAGGAATAAGGTTTTCTCCCCAGCGCATCAGGATGTTGTCATTCCACGAGAAGTTGCCAACAGGATCAGTTATCCTCACATCCAGCCTGTTTTCTGATCCGAACAGAACTGCATTAGTTATGTTAACATCAAATTGTGTATTCCCTATTACATCATAGCCGACAAGTTTATTGTTAATAAAAACTTCGCTCCGAAGATTTGCTGATTCAAAATGAAGTACAATTCGTTTCCCTTTAAGAGAAGGATCGACTGTAAATGTTCGGCTCCACCACGAAACACCTATATAATCCCCGGCAGTATCAGGAACCGCACCACCGATTTCGCCCCAATAATGTTCTTCCACCGTACCCGGAACGGTAACGGTTTTATCGTAGTTTTTTGCCAGTTTTTCCCATCCGCATGTTGGAGGATTAACAGGAAGCTTTGAGATATCTACCGGTGGCAGGAAGATCTTATCATTATACCATAAGGCAGCATGGTCTCGCCACAGGCGCCAGCCATCGCCGGATAGAACTATTTCGGTTCGTCCGGTTTGGGCGGATAAAGTGCTGTGAAACAAGCACAACACTACAATAAAAAAGAATATACGCTTCAAAATCATAATTTATGAGTTTATAAAAATCTAAGTTAAGTTTTTTCATGAAACTCTATCTAAAAAAAGAGGTTGACATAAGAAAAACTTAACCTAATATAAGTTTCTCAGCTATATCGGTTCCATTCAATAACATGCGTTCGGGATGCTCAATCAGTTCTTTAAGCTTAACAAGAAATCCAACCGAATCTTTCCCATCAACTATCCTGTGATCATATGAGAGCGCAATGTACATCATGGGGCGAATAACCACCAGACCATTTTCAGCAATGGGTCGGTCAACAATATTGTGCATACCCAAAATTCCAGATTGGGGCGGGTTTAAAATAGGTGTCGACAACAGTGATCCAAAAACCCCGCCATTGGTAATGGTAAAGGTCCCTCCACTCATTTCGTCGAGTGAGATTTTTGCATCGCGAGCCTTTTTAGTTATTTTAGCAATTTCAACCTCGGTTTGAGCCAGGGTAAGATTATTTACATCACGCACCACCGGAACCATTAGACCTTTAGTGGTCTGTACAGCTATTCCGATATCATTGTAATTAAAGCTAATAATCTCGTCTCCATCAATCATTGAATTTATGCCTGGATAGTATTGCAATGCAATTGAAGCAGCTTTTGTAAAAAATGACATAAAACCGAGTTTAGTGTCATATTTTTCAAAAAATTTATCTTTGTATTGATTTCGGATATCCATAACAACCTGCATGTTTACCTCGTTAAAGGTAGTTAACATAGCAGTTTGGTTTTTCACCTGAACCAGCCGCTCGCTCAATTTTTTGCGCAGTGGGCTAAGTTTTTTCCGCTCTTCATTACGCGTTTCAGTATGAAGCGATTCGCTATCAGACTTAAAGCTCAGTACCGCATCAATATCCTTTGAAGTTATACGATGTAATTTATTCAAAAACTGGTTGGCTGTGACTCCCTTTTCCTCAAGCATTTTTTTTGCTATCGGGGTAATTTTAATATCCCCATCCTGAATCTCTGCATTTTTTATTTCGTCAATAGCTCCTTTTTGTTGCTTAGATTTGAGTTCAGGTTTGGAAGTTTCAGTTTTTAATTTTTTTGGTACCGAAACGGTGGTATTAATAGTGCATATTATCGATCCTACCTCAACCGTTTCGCCCTCTTGTTTTAAAATTTGTATTTCTCCAGCATCATCGGCTGTTAAGGTTAGTGTAGCTTTGTCAGATTCCAGCTCGCCAATCTCCTGATTTTTCTGTACATAATCGCCGTTGTTAACAAACCATGTAGCTATTACAACTTCTGCTATCGACTCGCCCGGACTGGGTACTTTTATATCAATGTTACTCATTATGTTTCTTATTTAAAATATTTATGTTGTTGTAATATTGAGATTCTCTCGCGACCCGTTTCGCATTGTAGTCCACAATATGGGTTTTTCAAATGACAGGTACATTTTTTGAAAACTTTCTGTACAATTTCATCCTGCTCCTTATGGTGTAATTCATGTAATCCAACTGCAGGGCTTCCACTAGGTAACCTGAAAATTCCTTCGAAAGGAATATTTGCCATCTCGTTTCGAATAAAATACCAGGCGCCCATATTCATTGGCTCTTCCTGTGCCCATATGATTTTTAATGAGTTACTGTACTTTTGAATGAGCTGATTCATTTCGTTTATGGGCAACGGATATATTTGCTCTATCCTGACCAGGGCAATATCTTTTACACCAAGCTCGTTTTTTCGCTTTGATAAATCGTAGTATAGTTTACCTGTGCAAAACACAAGGCGGGTTACCTTTTCAGGAATGGTATCATTATCATCAATTATGCGTTTAAAACTACCCAGTGTAAAATCATTCTGTGCCGAAACTGCCAAAGGATGGCGAAGTAAACTTTTGGGGGTAAAAATAGCCATAGGTGTTCTAAATTCGCGTTTTACCTGCATACGCAAGGCATGAAACAGGTTTGCAGGGGTAGTTATATTCATAACCTGCATATTATTATTTGCACACAGGGCAATGAAACGTTCCATGCGCGCACTGGAATGCTCGGGACCTTGCCCTTCGTATCCGTGAGGCAGCATAAGCACCAAACCATTCATAATTCCCCATTTTTCTTCAGCTGAACTCAAATATTGGTCAATAATTACCTGAGCCACGTTGTGGAAATCGCCAAATTGGGCTTCCCAAATGGTTAATCCTTTTGGCAAAGCTAAGGAAAAACCATACTCAAAACCAAGTACTCCATATTCATTTAAAGGAGAGTTATACACATCGAAAACGGCTTGCCCGGCAACAATATGTTTTAACGGAATATATTTTTCAGCTGTTCCCTCTTGCACTAAAACCGCATGCCTGTGTGAAAATGTACCACGCTGCGAGTCCTGTCCGCTAAGCCTGACTGGAATTCCTTCATCTACCAATGAAGCATAGGCCAACAACTCGCCCAATGCCCAATCCAATTGGTTGGTTAATACCATTTTCTTTCGGTCGTCTAACAGCTTAAGTACCTTTTTAAAGAATGAATTCTGATCAGGCACATTGTTTATGCGTTCAAGTAAATAATTAAATCTTTCAGGGGCAATGCTGGTTTCAATATTTTTATAAAAATCCTCGCTGGTTGAATATCTGTATCCTTGCCAGTCTTCTACCAGAAACTGTTTAATTGAAACCCTGGAATCGCGTTGGGCAATTTCAAGCTTTTTGTCTAATAGTTTTTCAAATTCATCTTCAACTTTTTTAAGTTGCTCTCGGGTAACTACCTGTTCATCGATTAGTTTTTTAGCATATATATCGCGAGGGTTAGGATGACTGGCTATTGCCTTATACAATACCGGTTGGGTAAAACGTGGCTCATCCCCTTCATTATGTCCATACTTGCGATACGATAAAATATCAACAAACACATCTTTATGGAATTTTTGGCGGTATTCCATGGCCAATTTAATGGTATAAACCAGAGCCTCAACATCGTCGCCGTTAACATGAAATACCGGGCTACGGGTAACTTTTGCCACATCGGTACAATAAGTACTTGACCGTGCTTCGAGGTAATTTGTGGTAAAGCCGACCTGATTATTAATAACCAGATGTATGGTTCCACCTGTCTGATATCCATTTAGCTCCGACATTTGAATAACCTCATAAACAACACCTTGTCCTGCAATAGCAGCATCTCCATGTATAATAATTGAAGCAAGCTTATTGCTGTTACTTTGAAATTTATGCTGTATTTTGCTATGAGCAATTCCCTGAACTATAGGTCCAACCGCTTCTAAATGCGAGGGATTGGGAGCCAAATTCAATCGCACCTTTTTACCTGAATGGGTAGTAATGGTATTTCCGTAGCCCAAATGGTACTTTACATCACCCAGTGAAATAGTATCAATATATGATTTGCCGGTAAATTCGCGAAAAACCAACTCGTAAGGTTTCATTAAAATATTGGTAAGGACATTTAATCTTCCGCGATGCGACATTCCAATAATAAACTCTTCGATACCCAATTCTGAACCATGCTCAATCACAGCATCCAACGAAGGAATAAGTGTTTCGGCCCCTTCAAGCGAAAACCGTTTTTGTCCTGTAAACCGGGTATGTACGAAATTCTCGAATCCAACTGCAGCAACCAGATGCTGATAAATATCAATTTTTTCGGCCACATTAAACACGGGTGTGTTTTGTGCCTTTTCCATTTTATACTTTAACCACTCTATCTCTTCAGGAACTCTGATATACAAGTATTCGACACCAATGGACTGACAATAGGTTTTTTCCAAATGGCTAATTATATTTTGCAAGGTAATTTTACCTAATCCTACCTGTTCACCGGCATTAAACTCAGTATTTAAATCAGGGGTGGTTAACCCAAACTCCTCAAGAGTCAGAGGGGGGTAATATTTACGCCGTTCGCGTACCGGATTGGTTTTTGTAAACAAATGCCCGCGCTGCCTGTAGGCATGAATTAAATTAATTACCTGAAACTCCTTTTTAGATAATGCATCGGCATCACCTCCATTTGTATTAAAATGAGTACGGGCAAATTCAAACCCTTTAAAAAAGTTTCTCCATTGCTCATCAACGCTCTCAGCATCTAATATATATTTGGCATAGAGCTCATCTAAAGCTTCGCCTGAAATATTACTTAAAAAGTTCAGTCTGTCCATTGTGTAGGGTTACAATTACATTTAGTTAAAATAAACAGTTATGTTCAAAGTATTGTTTGATTGATCCTGGAATATATAATTAAACCCTAAAAATAAACAAAGAGTTGATATACGATATGCAAAGGTTGCTTAATTGGGAATAAATAAAAATCATCAGAGACTCGAAGCTGTGTTTTTGTCTAGTCCTGAAATATGGCTACAGTTTCAATACTTATTAGATTAAATCAGTCGTATCAGACTCGTAGGAGGTTAACCCGGCAGTATCAGGCACAGCTCCGCCTATTTCTCCCCAGTAATGCTCTTCCACCGTTCCCGGAACGGTAACTATTTTATCATAGTTTTTTGCCAGTTTTTCCCATCTGCATGTTGGAGGATTAACAGGAAGCTTTGAGACATCTACCGGTGGCAGGAAGATCTTATCATTATACCACAGGGCAGCGTGGTCGCGCCACAGTCACCAGCCATCTCCGGATAGTACTATTTCTGTCCGTCCTGTCTGGGCGGATAAAGTGCTGTGAGACATGCACAATGCTGCTATTAAAAAGAATAAACGCTTCAAAATCATAATTTATGAGTTTTTAAAAATCTAAGTTAAGTTTTTTCAGGAAACTATTATATAATATTAAGAGGTTGTCAAAAGGGTAACATCTTCGTAACCACATTTGTTGGACTTTTATTTATTAATTAACAGCTAACAACGGATCAATCAAGCCTGCTTCAAATTGGTAATCTAGTTCTCTACTCGGTTAATTCTATCAATTCAATATGCTTAAAATCAGCCTCCTAAAACGGCTCATTAACTCAGAAAATATGGAGTTTTTACTCCAGAAAGTAGAAAAATACAGCTTGAAGATCGCATAGATCTCCTTAATCACTGATCAAAATGTGCAAGAAGAATATTTTAAAGTAAGAAAGTTAATTATCACACAACCTCTTTAACCGACGGTTTCTGGGTAATTCGGATTTAATCATTTCAAATAGTCATATTCAATCTGCAATCCCAGGGCATCAACAGACTCTTTTGAAGGTCGGGGCTTAAAATCCGACACCTCAAAGTACTCAGTTTTATCCCATATGATCTCATTACCGGTTACCCTCGGATCAGATGTTTTCTCCAGGTAAGTAATAAGTCTCTTTAACATCGTTGCTTTAACCTCTTTATAATCTGGGATATCAGCAACATTATTCAGCTGCCACGGATCTTTCCCGAGATCATATAATTCCTCAGCTGGCCTTTTCATGAATGCTTGAGCATATAATGGTTTTATATCTTCTCTGTCTTTGTTTATCATCATATAAAGCTTTGTCGGTGACGGATAATTCAGCATGTGCGCATCAATATCGCCGAAGAGTGGCGGATCGCCTGCCGGCCAGCGGTCGGGCTCAAAATTTTTTATATACAGAAAATCATCTGTTCTTAACGCCCTGCACGGATAACCCAGTCCGTACTGACGGCAAAATGCATGTCTTTCACGTGCTGTAACAATGAAGTCTCTTTCAGATTCTATTCTTCCTGATTTTCCTGCTGTTAAAATATTAAGAAGACTCCTAGCCGTCATGTATGAAGGAATCTCAATACCAGCAAGTTCTAGGAACGTGGGTGCCAGGTCATTCAGGCTTACAAAATCGTCCGTTACATAAGATCCCTTTATTTTATCAGCCCAACAGATAATAAGAGGCACTCTTGTACCAAAATCATAATTACTGGCGAGTCCGCGCGGCATCTGCCAGCCATTGTCGCTGCAAATTATAATAACAGTATTTTGATACTGGCCGCTTGATTTAAGTTTATTAATTGTCTGCCCAACAATTTTATCAAAATTTTCTACCTCATGGTAATAATCGCATATGTCACCCCTAACGATATCATTGTTCGGAAGGTATGGCGGTACAACTACTTTACTGATATCAAGTCCCGAAGCAGCACCTGAACCTACATCATAAGGGCGGTGAGGATCCACAGTACTAAGCCAGAAATACCATGGCTCACCTGTGTTCTGCTCTGATATAAACTCATCAAAAGAATTATATGGTTTGCCAGCGGGATTTGATTCACGCCCTGATTCTTTAAAACTGCCGGGTCCCCACCCTTTACCCTGGAACCCCGTGTTATACCCTTTTTGAACTAACCTGTCGGTATAAACTTCAAATCCTCTCGGGAAATTTCCCCAAAGATTCCCCCCCTCTTCAAGTCTGTATATATCCTGACCGGTCAGCATTCCTGCCCTTGCCGGAGAACTTGAGGGTGCTGCACAGTATGCATTCGTAAAACGAATACCCTGCCCTGCCATCCTGTCAATATTTGGTGTTCTGACTACCAGATCACCATAACATCCAAGATGATTCCATGAATGATTATCTGACATAAGGATAAGAATGTTCGGAGGATTTGTATTCTTTTTACTGCATCCGGATGTAAGTGTAATAACAGGTAATAGAATGATTGAAGCAGTTTGACTGCAGGCTAATTTCATGGTACAACTTTTTTATAGTTTCTCTTGATTAAGTTAAATGCATTCCGATACTGGATCTTTATGCGGATTCTTTTGTTTCTGACCATACCAATTCGCTTCCAATATGGATGTTTTAAGTAGTTATTATCAAAGGCTATAGTTATTAACCCCTTCCTATACTTTACATATGAAAAATTAGAATCAGGCAGAATTAATACAAAACAATTTATAATTACTTCTGTCCATTTAAATATATTGCAATGTTTCAATCCTCGTAACTTCCTGCAATTCAAAAAACTCTCTTTGTTAATAGCTCATTGATCATCATTGTTAAAAGGGAGTTTTTGGTTGTAACGACTTTAAGTATAACTATTTAAGTTAAAATTAAATAATAAAATCCTCTTTTATATGAATAATTCACCCAAGATACCGATCAGGCAAAAAAAACTAAAGATTTACTCCGGAGCCTTGCAAGGAAGCATCATGATTCCACATTATCAACCAGGGATCTGATGTCGCTCTTCTGTTTACCTTTTAATTTCTGCTGCATTTTAGCCAACAAACTCTTATAAACTTTGTCATAAGCCAGGTTTTTAAGTTCACCCGGATCTTTATCAAGGTCATACAATTCGAATTCCTCGCGATTTAAATAAGCCTTAACTGTTCTATGACCGAAAAATTCAGAATCTGTTCTGTATATACTCTGCCATGTAGATGATGCCCACAGGTCTGAAGCAAAAGGGTACTCGAGCCCATATGCGATATTCCAAATGAGTTTATATTTATTTTGCCTTAGGACCCTCATTGGATAATACATAGTTATTTCATGGAATGTGTGAGAGGCAAAAACTTCGTCCCACCCTTCCGGATCCTCATCTTCCAATATACTTTTAAAGGATCTGCCATGAAATCTTATCCCGTCAATATTTACTCCTGCCATATCCAAAATAGTTGGAGTAATATCAACCCAGGAGATCATAGCATCATTCACAAAATTCTTCTTCTCAACATACGGACTACTGATAATACAAGGGAGTCTAATTCCTGGTTCGTATAGAGTTGTTTTAGCTCCCGGAAATGCAATCCCGTTGTCCGAGATATAAATTACAATAGTATTATCCTTTTTACCGGAATCTTCAAGATATTCCATAAGCTTACCAAATCCCTGGTCAATACGTGAGACTGATTGATAGTACTCGGCAAGCTCCTCCCTGCACTCTTTGGTGTCGGGCAGGAAATCAGGGACAATAACATCTTTGGGGTCATATACAACTGTCTCGACTCCTGGATAACCTTCAGATTTATTGCCGAAATTATTTGGTATGTTCCACTCTTCCATTTCATATGGCTCCCCACGGTGTGGATCATCTGTACAGAAATAAAGAAAAAATGGTTTATCTGACTCCATTAACCCTTTACATTGGTTTGCCATCTCAACTGTATTTCTCGGGTCAGCCATCAGAACCTCATCGAAATGAAAGACCTGTTCAGGAGCCACATGATATTTACCTATCCTTGCCGTATAATAACCTTCCATCACTCAATAATACAGGTAAAGACTTCACACTATCGTATGTACTAAAATGATGATAATCATGGACATGACCATAGGAACCGGTAGCATGACCATATTTACCTGTAAGTATTACTGAACGGCTGGCTGCGCTACTGGCACTAGTGCAAAAGGCTTTTGAAAATATTACTCCCTCGGATGCCAGAGCGTCAAGATTAGGTGTTTTAATAATACTATTACCGTAACAGCCGAGTGCATCAGTTCCATGGTCATCGGCAACAAACAAGATAATATTTGGGTGTTGGGTATTTATTTCTTTTTTATCCCTGATACATCCCACAAGTACCGATGACATTAAACCTGGAACTAATACTAACTTAATATAGGTCATGATCAAAAGTCAATTTTTACTTTCCAATTAAATATATAAAATTTAGGGCTGAATTTTAAGGTCAACCCTAATTGCTTTTTAATATTTAAAAAAATGAGTTCTATCTTTCCTGCGGTATATATGAAGCATCATACATAGCATCAAATGCAACAGTGAGATTTTTATCCATAGATGTTTCAAGATATTTTGAAGAGTTTTCTTTGTCACCTAAGAAATCATAGGCCAAAGACAGGATGTAACTGTTCTCTGCATTTATTTCCTGCTGAGTACCCGGCTGAGCATTTCCGGATGACAGACTAACCTTTTTAAGATCAGAAATAAGTGTATTTACCATAGCCTCAGCTTCTTTAACCTTGCCTGTCTCTTTCATTGCCATCGCCTTATAAACAACAGCAGCACTCTTTCCATTTACAGTCTGGGTCGCAGCTTTCTGGAAGCTCTGTTTTGCTTTACTCTTCTCACCTAGGCCTTTATATGCCAATCCTGTAAGGTAGTCGGCTTTAACAGTGACAGGATAGTTTGGTACTGCCTCGTCTAGATATGCAGGATATTCATATGACTCTGACAGAACTTTTATTGCCTCTGAATAATTCTTCTGTAATATAAGTGATTCTGCCTCACGTGTTCTTGTCTCTGAATAAACGGTGTGTCTTATTGGTGTACCCATACCTCTTTCTATTGCATTGTAGTAAGTGTTCGCAAGTACTTTCTGAGCATCTTTATACCTTCCAATAGTGGTATATAATTTGGCTGCTTCAAGGGCATACTCGCCTTTCAACCGGAGCATCTTTTCATTGTTGTCATAGAAACTCTCAAGCTTTTTGTAGTCCTTAGCCAGTTTATAAAACTGCTCCAATTCTGTGAATAACCTCAGGCTTTGATTGTTGGCATACGAATCTTCAAGAAGTTTGATGGCATTAGCCAGGTTACTGTCTTTCATATACTTGCTTATTGCAAGGTTCCTGGTAACCCTGAAGTTTGCAGGTCTTATCCTATATGATTCCTCCCATGATGCAATGCCTTCGTCGTGACGTCTCAGATAATACATCAGGTCGCCATAATACATATGAGCAATTGCATCACCAGGATTATTAGAAATAACATCCTTTAGCACAGGTATACTTTTTACATGATAAGGAAATACGTAATTGAAATCCGTATCTGAGCCTTTTTTATAGTAAGCAAGAGCTTCCTCCTTCTTTCCGGATTGCATCAGGCAATAACCTTTGAAATAGGAAACAAATGGATACATTATGGTTTGCGAAGAATAATTGTTTTCAGCAATATTCAGGACTTTTAGTGCCTCTTCATAATCTTTTATATCCATATAGTATATTGCCGACTCAATATAGTTCTGTGAACCCAGGAACAGGACATCCTTGCGGTCGAACAGGAAGTTGATCTTATCGATGGCTGCCTTTGTCTCCCCTTCCAGTTCCAGCTTCTCGATATATCCTGTAAAATTAAGAGGATCAATCTCAAAGGATTTCGCCAGATAATATTCAGCCTTTTCTTTATCTCCAAGTTTCCTGCTGGTGTATGAAAGCAGATTATAAATATCAGGATGGATAGCAGTGGAAAAAGGTACCTGCTCAAGGACACGAAGTGCCTCGTGGTAATTCTTTTTAATTATTTCAATCTGGGCAAGATAGAAAAGTGATTTTACCAGTTCTGAGCTTGTTCTGCTGGATTGTACAAGGTATTCATGTGCCTTGTCCAGGTTACCTGACTGGAGATATGCATAACCAATACCAAACCATGCTTCATAGCATCCTTCGAAGTGGTCTACAACAAGCGAATTCTTAAAATATTTAATGGCTTCATCAAACCTGCCCCGTTTGGTCATGATAGTTCCTTTAAGCCTGTTAGCCCTTGGTTCCAATGGATCACGCGAAAAGATCTCATCGAGATACTTTTCGGCTTCAGGATTAAATGGATCGTGGAAATCGGTTATCGCCTTGGAATAGAGTTCAGAAATCGTATAATCCTTAATAGCTTTATTTGGAATTATGTTGATTACAGGTTCCTCATTAAAAATCTTGCTGGCATAATCGATAAGTTTTCTGTTGTCGTTAGCGGCTATAAGGATTCTTATAGTATCATCAGGTGTTGAAACAATATCAAGCACTTTACTATAAACCTCCCCTACTACCATATCCATTTTTAGTTCCTGTTGAAGCTTGTTGTTTTTATAAACAGTCACATTCGTAGCAGGCAGTGTAACTGTAGGTTGTAAATCAATTTTTATTTCTTTATCGCTCAATCTTTTATAATTGATGGCAACCTCTTTGGAAGCCTGAACAAAACCACCTGTATTTTTAATCGGATACCAGAAAATTGAAAATTCTTTTACTTCAAATGGTTCCAGCACGGCATAACCATAGCCTAGGTTTGTATAATAGGCCTGAGTCTGAAGTTCCAGATAACCACCGTCATTGTCACTCAGGTAGTGGTCCCAGATCTTACCACCCGGATGTGTTCCCCAGGAGAAGTATTTTTTTCCGGGAGCGACTCTGTGGTCCTGTACAATTACAGATCCGGCATCAATACCCTTATCGTGTGAATAACAACCATAATAATCATGCGTCAGACCTGTAATACCATCAGCAAAAACTGAAACACTATGCTTAGTCTCTTTGAGCCAGTTCAGGTCAGCTCCCTGAGAGTCATATTCCGACCATTTTTTCAGTTTTGTTAACCCATGACCTGTTGCATATGTATCCTGCGGATATATCAGTTCAGTTTCTTCTGTAACATGCATAGCAGCATTATTTGAACTAAGGAAAGGGACTTTAAATGGTGACGTGCTCATTATTCTGCCTTTTGTCTCGAAATAAAGCTGATCCGGCCGCAAGGTTATCTCATATTCCCATTTCATCATACGAACCGGTTCTATCTCTGCAATAACAACAGTAACGCTTCCATCCTTGTTCTCTTTAATATCATGACTGATCTTGTTGAACTGTGTATAACCGTGTCCCTGCGGGTGGTTATATTCAAGACCACCTGAAATCCATGCAGAACGCACTGCAATCTCTGCAGGTTTAATTACATGGTTATAATATAGAAAATCCCAGCCGTTACGTTTGTCTACTGCTCCCTGTATCCTTCCTCTGAGCTGGGGGATAATGTCTAAATAGATAAATTCATTTTCAAGACGTATAATTTCATATTCAACATCTTTCTTACCAGGTCTGTAATCATTCATGAAGGAGTACGGATATGTAGATCTTGATCCGCGGAAGAAGCTCAGTCCTTCAACTTTATAGTCAATAAATAGTGTATTGGGATCATGAGGCCCCATCTCATAGGTAGGGAATACCTGTTTAAAAACCCTGGCTGTAACTTCATCACCCTCAGGGGATATACCATAAAGGTTGAAAACAACCATTAATACAGATATACTTAGAATTAATCTTTTTCTCATTTTTTTATTGTTTATCATATATTTACAAAGGCAATACCAAAACAATACCTGATTATCAAACCAATCCAGCAAAGTTTTCGAATTATACTCACCTAACAAGGTTTGGATTCAATGATTTTTCTGTTGAAGGGTAAGGGGCATATAATAAATCAGAATTCCAAGAAGTAGGTATTATTGGAACAAGCTCATTAAGAAATACACCAGGAGCAACCTCTACAGGAGCGTTTATTAAACGTTTCTCAAATGTTGCACGTAATAATTCCATTCGACGCTGATCATCTGTACGAGAAGTCAATGCATGAAAATTTCCAGCAACTTCCCAACCATGTTCTGCCAAAACAGCATTAGCGAAATCGGCTCCAGTCATTCCGGAAGGAAGATTCTGCAAACCAGCACGGTTACGAACAGCATTCACACATTCATAAGCCAGAGCGTTTGGAGTACCTTCTGCCCGTGCTTGGGCTTCAGCATACCATAATAATACTTCAGCATACCTTACAATTCGTGGCCATTTACTATTTGCTGTTGATAAATAAAATGGCTTATCATAGCTATAATCTGAATCACCCGGACCAGCAGCTTGCAAAATAAACATAGGATGCTTCTCCGGTACGATATATGCACCTGCTGCATTTTGCTGCCAAAAATCGACTAAAGTCTTATTGTCTTTTAATAAAATCTTCTTGGCATAAATCGCATCTTTTCTGGGGCCTTCTGGCATTCGTTTCCAAAAATCAAGTTCTCCAAAAATATCACCCCATCCGTTTATCGATTGAAACAATCCTGAATAGTTACGAGTGTTCGAATAAGTTAGTTTAACCTGAAAGGTAACGATAAATTCACTTGACGTATTATTGCTGATATGATACATATTAACCCAGCTAGGTTGAAGTCCGGAAGGATAAGTTCCACTTTTCACACCATCAATAACTTCTTTTGCCTTTTGTGCGGCCAAAGAATAGCTTGATGTATTCTTCAGCGGCCATCCTGCCATATCCAGATATACAGAAGCCAGAACAGATTTAGCGGCTTGCTGAGTAATCCAAGCATTTCTGCCATTTAATTTACCAGGGGCAGTTGTATAATTTACGGGTAAGGTTTCGCAGTCTTTTAAATCTTGTACAATTTGTGCATAAATACCTTCTTCTGATGTCAGTGGCATTGCATAATCAATTTTGTTAGTTAGATTTAAAGGAACAGGTCCAAAGACTCGTACTAATTTTAAATAACTGTATGCCCTCCAAAACTTTGCCTGCCCTTTTGCAATGTTAATCTCTTCAGCTGAGGTTGGGCATTTGTCAGCATTTATAACAATATAATTCGCTATGTTTATTATAAGATAAAGTTGCTGCCAGTACATCAGCAAACCAGGATTATTGTCAAGTATTCCAAATTGATCAAATTCGCGAATTCTCTGCTTATTACTTGCAGGGTCTGTTGTTAAATCATCTCCCCAACCATTAGGACAGTGAATTCCTCCACCCTGAATAAAAGGCCAGACTTTAGAATAAAGAGCATTTACGCTCATAGTTAATTCTTCCTGAGTAGAAAAAAAGGTCTCGGCAGTTAATCTACCTTGAGGATTTTCCTCAAGCAGATCACTGCAGGAAGATAAAAAGAATATTACAAAACTTAGTATATATATTTTTGCTTTCATATTTGCACAATATTAAAAAATTAAAAATCCAATTTTATTCCAAGAGAATATGAACGAGGAGTTGGAACAACACCATTGTCAAATCCGTTATTTACATCGACATTATCAGTAAATGTGAAAACGGAAGGATCCATTCCTGAATAATTTGTTAGAGTAAACAGGTTCTGTGCACCTGCAGTAATACGGATATTAGCAAACCTTGCCATCGATTTAGGAATTGTATATGATATACTGATGTTTTCCATCCGGAGATATCCTCCCTCTTCAATCCACTTGGTAGATGCTCCCTGCGGATTAACTGCACCATATTTTCAAAGAAGCATATTTAGGATTCGTCGGATTGACATCGAAACTATCATAGTATCCTTCTCTAAGAGTTACAAAACGAGACTCCCCGTGTAAACTGCACATAGAAAATTTATTAATGTTTAAAATATCCTGACCAAATACTCCATTCAAAAAGATATTGAAATCCCAGTTTTTCCAGGTTACCATATTATTCCAACCCAAAATAAATTTTGGATTTGAATCCCCAATAACCCTGCGGTCACCTGAATCGAAAATTCCATTGCCGTTCAGGTCAGAATAGGTATTTTTACCTTGATCATCTATACCAGACCATTCATATCCATAAAAAGAGCCTATTGGATATCCTGGTTTGATAATTGTTGCTTCAGGAATTATGTTACCCATAATTCCTGATCCATACAAGAAGGCATCTCCGGCTAAAGAAATAACTTCGTTCTTTATTGCTGTAGCATTTAATATAGTGGTAAATGATAGATCTTTTTGTTGAATAACTCGTCCTGTTAATGCAAGTTCGAAACCTATATTACTAATTTCACCACTATTTACCCAATAACTTCCACCACCCAGGTAAGAAGGAATTGATTTTTTTAACAAACCATCCACAGTTTGTTTATTAAAATAATCTAATGAAAAATCAATCCTTTTATTGATCATGGAGAAATCCAAACCAATATCAAACTGCTTTGTCTTTTCCCATGATAAATCGGGTGTGGGTAATGATTGGGCAAAATAACCAGTATACTGGGTATCTGCGCCATAATTAAAAAGTGTCTGTGCCAATAACCCAAGCGTTTCATAAGCACCAATAGCCTGGTTTCCAACGGTACCATAACTTGAACGAATCTTTAAATTCTGAAATAAACTTTGGCCTCTCATAAATTCTTCATTACCCAAATTCCAGGCTAAGGCAACAGAAGGGAAGTAACCCCACTTATTATTTGTAAATTTAGAAGAACCATCTGCCCGGAAGGTTCCGACAAGATTAAACCTGTCTTGGAAATTATACATCAAACGACCAACTCCGGAAACTAAGGCCCACTCTGAAATAGAATTACTTCCGGTTATTGCGGTTGCTAGATTCATGTTCCAATACCCAACACTTTCTGTCAATAAATTTGAACCACTTAAATTCAAATAGGTAGTCTTAGATTTAGATACCTCAAATACCCCTGTAGCAGTTATTGAATGATCTCCCCATTTTTCACTAAAAGTAAGGTTATTTGAAGATTGCAGCAAAGTACTACTATTATCACTGTTTGATGCCCGACTGGTTAAATCAGTAGCTACTTTCTTGGATATAAAAGTATAATCCTTGCTGTCATTATAATCAAAACCATTTGTTGAAACGAATGTCAAAGAAGGTATAATAGTGAATTTAAATTCCACCATTCCGGTTACCAGGTTTTGAACTCTTTTATATTCGTTTTCTACCAATACACCATACGGGTTTTCTGCAATACTGCAATATGGGTCCTGATTATAATAACCATTACTATTAATCAGCTCCATGGTAGGTGAATAGTTCAATGCATTAAACATTAAATTTTTATCTTTATATAGGTTCCCATTTCTAATATTATGAGAGAGGTTTAAATCACTTGTTACTTTAAACCTTTCTGACAAAGTTGAAGTAACATTAGCGCGTAATTGATAACGATCATAATCTGATGATTCCACAATTCCTTTGTCAGAAACATAATTTCCTGAAAAATAATATTGTAGTTTATTATTCCCGTCCGACATGGCCAATTTGTAGTTTTGTGTCAATCCCGGGCGAAACACTATGTCTTGCCAATTAAGTCCCTTAGTTCCATTTTGATATCCGGTCAATTCTTCAGGGGTAAAAGGATTAAATCCCTTTACAGCAATATAAGCTGTGCAAATTCATTTGCATTTAACATGTCATATTCTTTATAAACATCTGTAGAGATAACCTGTGAATCAAATGTTATAACACGCTGATTAGCAATACCAGATTTACTAGTTATTAATACAACACCATTTGATCCTCTTGACCCATAAATTGCAGTAGAAGAAGCATCCTTCAATACTTGTATGGATTCAATATCATCAGGGTTGATGCCTAACAATCCGCTCTCCCTGACCATCCCGTCTACTACATAAAGAGGGTCATTACTCCTATTTATGGAGCTGGCACCACGAACACGAATTTTAATATCACCACCAGGAACACCACTATTGGAAATCTGCATCCCTGTAACGCGTCCCTGAAATGCATCAGAAATCTTAATTACTGGTTGATCACGATAAGTCTTATCACCTAATACTGATATTGAACCTGCTGCATCTGCTTTTCTTACAGTGCCGTATCCAATAACAACAACCTCATCCAAGGCAGAAAGAATTGGATTTAATTTAATATTTATTACTGCTTTGTTGTCAACTTTAACATTCTGAGACTCATACCCAATAAAGGAAAAAACAAGCACAGCATCACCACTTGGGATGTTAATTGAATACTTCCCGTTCATATCAGAAATGGCACCTATTGTTGTACCTTCAATTAAAATATTAACCCCGGGCATCGGTTTCTGGTTTTCATCAGTAATTGTTCCGGTAATAATCAATTGTTGTAAAATACTCTCTGGAGCTATCACAATAAGATTATTAGGCATAACTTTAAATGAAAAATCAGATCCGTCAAGAACCTGGGTAAGGACATCGTCAAGTTGCTTATCTTCCTCATTGATATTAACCTGGATATTTTCAACAGCATCATCACGATAAAGAAACTTATAGGATGTTTGTTGTTCTATTGTCTTAAAAAAATCTTTTATGCGCGCATTCTGCATTTGTACAGTAACTTTCTCAGACTGTGAATAGCCTGTCGAGGCAATGCTTGCAAGGCTGATTAGCAGAAAAAAAGTGGTTAGTTTCATAACGAGTAGTAATTTGTTCAGGTATAAAGACTTGAAACCTGATAATGAAAATCGATTTTTTTTCATAGATTTGTCAAATTAAATGGTTTGTTTAAATTTTAAGTAGACCGATCATTTATTCTGACGAAAGATGCCGCAAACATCTTTCGTCTTTTTTATTCTGTTTCTTTTACCATAGGCAATGAGGCTAATCAGTTAGTTAATTCAGTTTTTGGATATGGTAACACTATTTTGCTTAATAGTATAATTGAACGGTGTAATTGTAACGAGTGCTTTCATCACCTGCTCCAATGTCTCCTTGTCAAACTTTCCGGAAAACCTTATTGAATTCAGATCGTGATAATCAATCAGGAACTTTAACATCATACCAACGCTCCAGTTTAACAGACAGGCTGCTGAATGGCTCATTATCAAAAATAAGGGTGTTATCCTTCCATGCAATTGTCTGCTCAATCTCTGAAGTTAGCTGCAATTCAATTGTTCTGAGTTTTACAGGAGCAATTTCCGGTTTATCGTTTATGGAAGCATCAACCGGCTTGACAATCTCAGCTGATTTACTAAATATTGCGTTTTGGTTTGGATTAAGAATAACTGGTTTACCCTCTTCATTTAAGTCATTGCTGGCATAGATTTCAACTTTACCTTCAATGAGTGTAGCCTCTTCAATAAATTCATCAGGATAGGCCTTTAAATTAAAAGTTGTACCAAGTACTTTTACTTTTATTCCGGGGGTGGTCACATAGAAGGGTCTTGTAGAATCTGTGTTTACACTGAAGAATCCCTCCCCAGAAAGGGATACAGAACGGTTATCTGAGTTGAATCCTGATGCTGAATACTTTAAACTTGAACCAGAATTAAGGGTTACAACTGAACTGTCGGGGAGTACTATTCTTGTCTTAGATCCATAAGGTACTTCAATGGTCTGAATCTGGTCAGCAATTAACTGTGGGATAACTTTATCAGTCAAGAGAGAATGAACCAGCCAGGAAAGCCCGAATGCAAATATAAATACAGCAGCATACCTTAAAACTAACCTAAAATAATTTCTGTATTCAACATTCTCCGGCTCTCCTTTGACTGGCTCCAACCTAACCTCAACCTCATTAACCTCAATCTTACTAACCACTTTATTATAAATATCTTCTGGAATCTATTTCACTCTTTGAGCTATCTGCCTTATCCCAAATTTTCTGATATAATTCCAGAATCTCATTATGTGGCTCACTCTTCTTCATATAACTGAGTAGGTAAGTCAGCTCCTCATTTGTGAGTGTACCCAGATAGAACTTTCTGATTAGCGTTTCTATTTGCATATTATTATCCATAACATATCTATTTGTATTGAGCCCGGAAGGTTCCGTGACAAAAGATTAAAAAATATTTTTAAAATTAAACTGAAGTCGGATCCGCCGGCTGACGGAGGAAGTCAGAAGTCAGAATTTGCAGCTATACACATACACCATAAAATAGGACGTTCAAACAATAAATTGGCACTACTCCTTATAATAATTCTTATAACCATTACGGATAAATTCAAGGGCTCTCCTGATCTGTGTGTCGACTGTATTCTCAGATATTTCTAACTGATCAGCGATCTGCCGGTAGGTTAGACCTGAAAAACGGCTAAGTTTAAATATCTCCCTCTGTCTGGCCGGCAGTTTTTCAATGACCTTTTCTAAAAAAGAAACCAATTCATTGTATAATACATCATCTTTTGTTGTCTCACTTAATTCCAGTGAATTAAGAACAAAGTTGTCGAAAGCGGCCTTTTTATAAACATGGTGCCTGAATTCGTGATAAACTATATACCTGGCAATTGTAAAGAGATATGAGGCAAGTGGCTTATTTTCATCCACCTGGCTACGTTGTTCCCAGAGAGCTACAAATACCTTTTGTACAGTTTCCTCTGCATCATCCGGGGATTGGTGAAGATTAAGACAAAAACTATAAATACGTTTATGGTAAAAAGAAAAGATTTTGCCGAAGGCTTTAATATCACCCTTCTTTAATTCAAATGTCACTGTTTTTTCATCTGAGAGAATCATTTCTTCCTTTTATGAGGCTATAAATGTATTCAAAATATTACTATTCCAAATTGTAAGTCTGTTTTCACATAACGGAATATTCATAACTCTTCTAACTACTAATACTATTTACTAGTAACCTCCAGAACATTTGTCTTACATTCACCCGGCTGTAACCAGGGAAGTGTATTCTCTTCCCTGAGCACCTTGCGTGGTTTGCAGAAAACATTGCATGGCTCAATGCCAAGAACATATTCACCGTAACCCATCATTTTCCACTGGGTAAGATATGGCAATTGCCTTATATTTAATTTAATGCAGACCTCAATCCCAAGCTTTTTATTTTTCAGGATAACACTGGTTTCTCCTTGCCTGTTCCCTTTTAAGGTATGAAAAAATACCTGTTCATTGTATTTCGGTACAGGCTTGATAAAATTCCTGAATTCCTTAATACCGGCAATTGCAGCTGCATCACGTGGCAGGGTTTCAACCGGATCTATAACAAGTTCAGCATCCTCTGACAACAGCGGGTAACCAAAATTCATGTGGTAAAGAATAGTATAAGGTGATGGCTTATTCCCGAAGTTTGAAATCTTATCTGTTAAACGGATTACATTCTTTCCCTGAATTGAGGAGATCTCCCGTTCCATCCGGATTTTATTACCAAATAAAGATCCTTCTTCAACAATTCCTCTGACCCTGTAACAATAGTCATTACCATCCCAGTCAGATAGATCGGCAAATTGTTTAACAGGTATGGTTGAAACTCTTCCATGAAGACCGAGTTCTTCGCCTTCATCATTACATGGGCCGCCAAAGTAGGTAAGTCCGCAAGTTGTAAGCAGCCCTCCTGCAAATGTCCGCAGCCATCCCAATCCCTCCTGTTCGTAAAATGCAGGGTGAGTCTCTCCGTTACATGTCTGATAGACAAGGTTGATATCTTTATATCGTGCAAGGGAAATATCCATTCCACGATCAGGCAAAACAGTGTAATGAAGCCCACTGCCTGTGTTAATGTCTGTTGCCCTCATTCCGCGTGCCCATCCTTCACTAAGGGTGTAATGACGGCAACCTCCTATTTGTGACAGGTTTCCGATATATTTCAGCAGTTCAGATTTATCCATCTTTCTATATATTATAGTTGATTTTTACGATTTCAGACTATTCAGAATTTCAAAAATCCACAATAAGTGTTTATTTCACACTTAATTAATACATCAGCGAATAATATTGAATATAAGAGTATATGTTAACCTATAAATCACTCATTGTCCAGGAATCAAGCCATTGGATTGAAACGGAATCAACATTGATCTTTAAAGGAAGCCATACATATCTTGAATCTTCAAGATCAGATTTTTTCCACCGGTCAGCCATAAAAATGTAACTGTCAGGTTTCCCTGGTACGGGCAAAACAAAGGTACTCTGTGCTATAAATGTGCTATCACTTTTTGGTCCGACACATGGATTATACATTTCTTCCCAGTCACCCAATATGGTATCAGATGAAGCAAGCATTGCTGCGTTTGGTAACCATCCGGTGCATCCGGAAGTGATAAGATAATATTTCCCTTTATTTTTAAACATTGCAGGGGCTTCGCGGCTTTTATCGATGAAGATGCGTTTTTCGATACCCGAAGGTTTAAGGTAATCATCCGTCAATAGACTTATATGCATAACTGCATTGTTTTCTGATGAAAATATATGGTAAGCTTTTCCATCATCATCCTTAAAGAGTGTCATATCACGACTCATCTGATTATTGGGGCGCATACTTTCGATATAGACATAAGGACCTGTCGGAGAATCACTTATTGCCACTCCTGCCCGTGCATAACTATAGTCTTCGGAATCAATGTGCAGCCACATCACGAATTTCCCGGTTTTATCATTATAAATTACTTTTGGACGTTCCAGTACTTTCGAAATATGAAGGTCATTTGTTGAGTCAGATTTATCTGGTTCAAGAGCTATCCCTTCAAACTTCCAGTCTGTAAGGTTAACTGATGAATAGCATGAAATTCCTCCTGCATTGCAGCGATAACATTCCCATGAAGTAATATATTCAACACGCCATGTTTTGCCTTTTTTATATTCGCCAAACCAATAGTATTTTCCTTCATGAAATAAAATGCCGGCACTGTGGGCATTGATCGGATTGCCATCAGTATCATTCCATACTTCCCCCGGAATAAATTTCTTATCTTCAGATTGATTTTTACAGGAAATTCCACTTAAAAGAATAAGAAATAAAATAGTTAAAAGGCTATTGATTTTCATCAGAATTTAGTTTTGACTTTATTAGTTAACTCAAGTTGCTAGTTATAGTTTGTAATGAAAGTATTTAAACAGCTGTAAATCAACTGTAACCCATTTACTACAAAATTAAATTTTATTTTTCAATTTATATTTTCATTTAATTTCCGTACTCATCCCTGCTTACCGACAGGTAGATCCTTCTTCCATTCTCTTATTATTCACCTCATCCCCCTGGCCCATAGCCGTCAACTTAAGGATTTATTATCTGGTATTTACCGGCCTCTCCCCCTCTCCCGATAGCTATCGGGACCCCCTCTCCCGAGTGAGAGGGGGAAGTCATTCAGGATGTTGTAGTTACCTTCTTTTTTTATTCCCAACTTTAATCCTAAGAATATACAATTATCCTATGTTAAGCCCCTCCCACTCGGGGGAGAGCCTGCCCCGCCTTCAAGCAGGGGGTTTGGGGAGAGGCAGATCTAAAAACAGGCCAATGAATTGAATTCACCATATCATCTAAAAAAACTAGCAACTTAAGTTAGTTATTTATTCTTCTACAAACTCCATTAAGCCAAAGCGCGATGACTGATGAATATTCTTCGTGATTTCATTCAGAGGAAAAATAACAGACCCTGTGCGGCTTTTATCGCTTAAAATATTCCTGTCCTGCCTGGCTGCCTGAAATGTCCACCTTGTTCCGGCTTTTGAAGGGAAAAAAGAATTTGTATTAGCAAACACTGAGAAAGGAATTGCAATTTCCATCTTCCAACCTTTGTCCTTATCACTATCATTGTTCAGAGTTCCCTCATAAGTAACTCCGACTTTATAGGCAGGATTATAAGATTTTATGACAGCTGGTTTGCCATTATAGAAATTTTCAAACTGTATAAAATCGTAGGCTACTTTATACAGGTTCAGTTCAAATGCAAAATGGATTTTCAGGCTGTCAGCAACTGGTATACAGAAGAATTCAGCACAATCGTCATAATATGGTTCCGAGTCGTGATTCTTCTCACGGGCTGTAAGACACGAATCATTACAGTCATAAAAAAGGTAAAGGTTCTCTTCATCCCACAGCATCCTGAAAACAGTTTTTTGCTTGTCCGGAACTGGGACCCTATCCCATCTGTAGTAATGATCAAGTGATCTGGTCTCTGCCTTTTGCCATGATGGCTCATCCATTTTACCATCTACGGAAATTGTTCCACCGGTTTTTAACACTTTGTAAACAGGCTGATCTACTATTGTACTCTTTTTCCCTGGTTGGGAATATAGTGTACTTATTGTTAAAAAAGAAATGAGAATGATAAGGTAGGTTTTTGTTTTCATAAAACTAGGATGTATTATTCAAACAAAAATACCAAATTCTAAGAATATATCCGGAATCAGTTAAGAAGATCACTTGTGTCCACTAAAAATTAAATATCATTCTTTGAAATCCTGAATGCATCAAGGTTATCGCATTTTTTACTGACTTCTGACGATTAGTGAGGTAGAGGATACCTCCACTATGTATATGAATTTACGAAACCCATCCCCTGCCCTCCTCTTTGCGGGGGGCTGGGGAAGGGTTAAGATATAAATAGAAGGATCCGGGTACGGGCTCTTTCTTAACATATACATAGGCCTGAAATTGGGATTAGCGCGTAAAAATTAAATCTATATATTATTCAATTTCAATTACTTAAAGATCACGACAGCACTAAAATTTGAAAACGTCAGAAGTCAGGAAATACTAATATTCAACTCAGATAATTTAAACAAATTAGCTGGTAATTAATTGAATATTTATTATTCCACATTATTAAGATCCATTTCCATATTACGTTCAATCTCCCTAGCAAATAATTTTACCATGTCGGAATACTTTTCTGCAAGGTTCACTTTTTCTAGAGGATCTTCCTCTAAATTGAAGAGTTCATACTTTCCTTCACCAATGATTTTTCCGCTATGGATCAATTTCCAGGGACCCTGCCTGACGGCTTGCTGTGAATTAGATCTCCAGTAAAGGAACCGTTCATTTTTGATTTTTTCACCTTTCAAAAGAGGAAGTACATCAATCCCTTCCGCATTCATTTCTGAGGGCACCTCAATTCCTGCCAGATTTGCTAATGTAGGCACCCAGTCACAAACGTGTATAGTTTGGTTACATACTGCTGATTTTAAATGTTTCGGCCAGGTGATGAAAGCCGGTACTCTGATGCCTCCTTCATAAAGCGAACCTTTCCAGTCGCGAAAAGGAGAATTGTTTCCCAGCTGGTCTGTTAAACCGTACGACATATTGAATTCCTTTGGCGGCACCAGCCAACCTTTACCTTTGTTACTATAGTCACTACCTTTCGCGCCGCCATTATCACTCATAAAAATGATAATTGTATTCTCATTAATCCCCTCCTCAATTAATGCTTTGACTATTTCTCCCATTCCTTCATCCAGATGTGTCATGGCAGCTGCAAAGTAACGGCGCGAATTGTTCTCAATTGAGCCTTCATATAAATCAGTATATTTTGCCGGCTCCTGAATTGGTGTATGAGGAGCACTATATGCCACATGTAAATAAAATGGTTTTGCCTTATTGCGTTTTTCCTTTATGAAACTGACTGCCTCATCAGTAATAAGGTCGGTTACGTGTCCAAATTCATCAAACAGCTTTCCATTACGGTGCCATTGTCTTAATATTGAACCGTTTAACATCCAATCAGTTGAAAAATGTGTATAAGAATCCAACCATGGACCCAGATAACCATAAGAGTGATCGAATCCAAACATATTGGGAGTTTCCTCGGGTCTCATACCCATATGCCATTTGCCATCGAGGCAGGTTTCATAACCTGCCTTTTTTAGAACAGTTGAAAGCAAGATCGCATTTTTACTTAATTTTTGAGGAGAGTTTGTTTGAAGGGGTGCCAGAATACCAATCCGCGAAGGTGGCCTGCCGGTTAATAATGCAGCCCTCGTAGGTGAAGATACAGGATATACATAGTAGCTATTGAGTCTTACACCTTGATTTGCCAGACTGTCAATGACAGGTGTTTTAATTTCAGAACCATTGTATCCCACATCATTATACCCGGCATCATCAATAATGAAGAGCAGTATATTCGGTTTACTTTCACTATCTCTGCCTGAAATGCATGCATACGGGAGGCCGGTTAATAAAATCAAGTCAACAAATAAATTTTTTAAATTACTCTTTCTCATTTTCTTATAAATTAATATCTATCAAGAATCATGTCTTATTTTGGAGCTGTTATTTAAAATAAATGTAATTTCCCATCTTCGAAAAAATTATCGAAACTAAGGCCGTTGCTATTATCGGCGTAAAATTTAATAAGCTGACCTTGTGTTTGCCTGCACACGAATAATTATCGCGCTGAGCCCGCAGCCCCGGTTTTAGTCTGAATAAATCATGTTTTTTCATAATGATGACTAGTGTTTTAGGATTTGTTATCTCTTATTCATGATTGCCGATAGACATAATATTTTTTAAACAAGTATTAATTATTATAAGTTGAAAAAACAATTGTCATGTCCAGGGACAATTATGTCGGCAATTGAATCAATTTTATCCATGCTCCGTTTTGACTCTGCTGCATCCATGACATTGTAATATGCCCGCTTCTCGTCCCAGAAGTCCTTTGTGGCTACTGCATCACCTGTTATAACAATGGACAAGCCTCTGTAATCGAAACGTAAACACTGATGATCCGGAGTATGTCCGGGAGTAGGAATAACATCAATAGAATCAAAGAGAATGTTTCCGGCAGGTTCAAATTGTTTAGAATAGCGAGCTGATTTATTAAGTTCCAAAGCTACCTCTGTTCCGGCAAGCCACCTGGCATTTTGAAAATGCTTTAAGCCTGCAACGTGATCTCCATGCTGATGTGTGATAAATACTGCATCAATATTATCCGGAGTCAGTCCCGTTCGCCTGGCAAGTTCTGTTGTCATTGCAGTCTCATCCGCTAAGGAAGGATCAACAATTATATGGAAATCTTCCCCTGATATGACGCTGCAGGTACAAATCACACTGTGAAGGGCCTTTTCATCACTTTCGCCCCAGTACCTGTTGCGGGAAAGATTACCTATTGTGATTAAATCCCAGTGGATAACTTTGGAATCTGGTTTACCTTTTAACCTTATTCTTTTGGCAGTCTGATCCGAATCAATCGTTTTAATAACAGATTGATTTATTCCTGTAAGTTCCAGGGCCACAAGACCAGAAACACTTAAAGCTGAGCCTATGAATTTACGACGTTCAATATTTATCATGATGCATTAATCATAATTTTCTCAACGTTTATTTGCTCTTCCCTGGTTAATGGTTTCATTTTTGCTGCAGCAACGTTTATCTCCAATTGCTTAAGCGACTTCATCCCTACAACACAACAGGATATTGGTAAGCCAAGACAATAACGTATCAGGGTTGAAGCTTCAACCTGATGAGGTGTTTCATCCCAGTACCAGTTTTTTCTGGCAAATTCTTTTCCCACTTCAGTTACAGGAGGGTTACCTAGAGCCAGGGCACCGCCACCGCCACCCATAACTTTCATGCATACTATGCCCATATTTTTTTGGAGCGCGTTAGGAAGTACCAGATCTATAAAAGGCTTCCTCCTTGGGCTGGGGTTGAAAGTAGTTAAGATCGTATCAAATTCGTAAAGATCAATTGCCCGGTTAATAGCATCAGCATCTGTATGACATGTCACGCCGATGAAACGTACTACTTTCTCTTCGCGCATTTTGTGAAAAGCTTTCAGACATCCATCGGGTTTTCCCCATAACATAATGTCCTCGTCGGGGCTAACGCTATGAATGTTCCAAAGGTCGAGATGATCAGTCTGCAGCCTCTTAAGACTTTGCTCAATTTCTTTCATGGCGCCATCGTATGTCCGGTTACCGGTTTTTGAAGAAAGGAAAATCTCTTTCCTCCTTTTGGCTACAACTTTTCCGTAATTGATCTCCGATTGTCCTCCGTTATAAGAAGCAGCAGTATCAAAGTAGTTTATTCCGGCATCAAGTGCTGCATTTGCAAGCTCAGCAGGATCAAATTCTTTGGTTGGTAAAACCATCATTCCTGAAACACCTCCAATGATTAAACAGCTTACTTCAACGCCTGTTTTTCCAAGGATTCGCTTAGGAATTCCTTTTTTCTGCATCTCAGATATGCTTTCTGCACCATTTGCAAAATCAATTTGCAGACCTGCAGCACCGGCAACTGTCATTGTTGCCATTGTTCCCATAAATCTACGTCTATCCATTTTAATAAGAATTTAATTCATTTTCAGGTAAATAGAACTACTTTTTAACAGGATTTGCATATACTTCAATCCAATCCACCCGTGAACAGGCAGCACTAAGACCGCCATTCATGAGATCAGTAAAACCGATCTTGTCTATCATGTTAAGCCAGTGTGTTCCGTAATGGAGCACCGGATCATCAACAATATTGCCAGGTGTAACCGTACTAATATTAAGAAGACTCCATTTGATATCCTTAATAACAAAATCATGCACTCTCCAAACAGATGAAGGTTCTGCTGACAGGTCGCTGACAAACCAATTTCCGCTGGCTGTCTGTATAATTAAGTGCAAAGCGCGAAATCCGGAATTCCTTAAACGGCAACGAACCACTGCATCTCCGCTAAGGTCAGCATAAGTAATTTTGCTGGAGAGTGCCAATGCCCATGTCGACCGGCAAAAGCCTGTAAAAACATAGAAAGCGTCCGTGGCAGTGCCGTGGTGTCGTTTCTTAATACTATCCTGTGCAGGGCCATAAAGTGTCTGAATCAGATCCGGATTCATTACATCCTTCTGAGTCAGGCTATAAGGAGTCATCACATCATATGGCGGCAACTCATTCCAGTCTTCTCTGAACAGAAGTTTCGGGGGTTCTGCCTGCTGCGCAAAAGATTTGGCAAATAACAACAATCCCGAAAAAAAAAGAACCAATTTCATTTTCATCATGTCAGTTTTATTTATGCCTTTATAATCACTAATTCATCTTTTGAGATAAAGCTAACGAATCACTTTTAATAGTCGTCTGTTCCATAACCACCTGCTTTCTCAGAATTGCTCGGTGTGATTCCAAAACATCTTTCATTGCAACGTCCTTAGCCAGGTTTGTCATCTCCAACGGATCTGTCGATACATCGAATAATTGCTCCTTCGATGCATCTCCGTTTACCACTGTATATTTATACTTCTGAGTACGAACCATTCTCTGATTTTGAATGCAACTGAAAACAGCTTCTTTCCCCTGGCGTTTTGCATCCTTCATTACCGGAACAAAACTGACTCCATCAACGCCGGAAGGTGCTGGAAGACCACACAAATCAGCAAGTGATGGATAAATATCAACTAACTCAACCAATTGTCCGGATGCTGATCCCTGGGTCTTAATTCCGGGAGCTGATACAATAAGAGGAATCCGCACATCACCCTCATAGAGCGTTGGTTTACCCCAGCCATGATTTCCTAAAAGGAATCCATTATCACCAATAAATACTATAATGGTATTTTTATCCAGGTTGAGTTCTTTTAACTTGTTAGTAATCTTCCCAACCTGTGCATCCATAAAAGATATGCATGCATAATAGGAATGAATGGCACGCTGTGCCATATCTGAAGGGAGACGACGGGCAGCTCCTAAACCTTTTGATGCATTTTGCAAGCCAATATCTAAATTAACAAATTCCGGGTATGAGAAAAAATCCGGTTTTGGTAAAGATTCAAGATCATAGAGGTCAAAGTATTTCTTTGGAGCTACAAAATGGACATGTGGCTTCATAAAACCGACAGCAAGGAAAAAAGGCTTTTTTCCATGCTGTTCAAGGAAACTGCAGGCTGCAGCTGCAATCTGTCCATCCGGCATTTCTTCCTCAGATAATTCAGATGGTCCCCAAAAATGGATCTTTTCTCCCGGCTGATGCGATGGCAGCATTCTGATTGCCTCACGCTGAGGATCCATTAACCTGTCAACATCATTAAAAGTAAAGAGTCGTTTTGATCCATCGGGTTGAAGAATATAAAGATCTCCCCAGCTTCCTGTAGGACTTTGAGGATTAATATCTTTAAAATCGGCAAGCTTCATATCCCACGACATAGTATCATCCTGTCCCGGAGGGTAGAGAACTTTTCCGCATGAGGCTGATAAATAGCCATTATCATGGAAAAATCGCGGAAGAGTAACAGCATCAGGAAGTGCATTCCGGAAATTACCTCTGTTCCCCATAACTTTTGTTCTCTCAGGGCGTATGCCAGTCAGAAAAGAACTCCTTGAGGGAAGGCTTAACGGATAATTACAATAGGCGCGATCAAATCTTATACCCTGTTCCGCAAGAGCATCAATATTAGGACTAATAACCTGAATATCGCCATAAGTGTTAAGATGCGTATTCAGGTCGTCAGAAACTATAAATATTACATTGGGTTTGGGTTTTTCCTGAGCACCAAGGTTAATGGCACCGGCACTCAGAAGAACCATAATATTGGCTAACGGATACTTGTATTTACTGATCAGACTGTGTGGATCACTCACAATAAAATCTGGAGTGGTAAAATCAAAATACTCATTCATAATAATATTTTAAAATTAATTCTGACTATAACTCTTTCGCAACAAAAGCGAAAGTTCTTTAACGATTTCTGCATATTCTGGATTTTTGGCCAGATTAATGAGCTCTCCTTTATCATTTACTTCATCATAAACTAACGATTCAGCTAAAACTATTGTGCTTTAAATCCTTCCGGATTCTGGACCAAATCGCTATTTGTAAGTGCAGAATATGGTATTGGGGCAATATAATGCTTCCAGCTAATTTGACTAACTGGAATTGCCAATTTCACATCTTCTTTCGGATCTCTTCTTGCATTAACTGCAGCAACGGTTTCTGTGCGAACCAAATCCCACCAGCGTTTAGCCTCACCAGCCAATTCCCATCCCTTTTCCTTCATGATCTCATCTGCTGTTGCTGTTGTAACATCTACAGAAGGATTGGCTACATCGTATGGTAATCCGGCCGCACGTCTTTTTATCTGATTTAAAGCTTCAATGGCATCACCGGTTGCTGTTCCCCCATTTGCACGTGCAGAAGCTTCAGCATAAATAAGCAGTACTTCTGCGTATCTGTATATTTCATATGCCCTAAAACTATCCCACCGATCAGCGATATCCGGCCTGCCACTAATATCAAATTTTTTATACATTGGATGTTTCCTTTGTGAACTTAGCCATGGTTTTGTAGGTGGAACTAAATCAACAATTTTACCGTCTACAACACCGCGTTGAGGAATATCCACGTAAAATGTCCAATCTTTTCTAGGTCCGGCAGGAAAATCATAGAAGAATGTTAATTCAGGAATAAGGTCTGACCAACCCCTGGATTCATGAAAAATTGTGTTGGAGGGAATTGTATTTATAATATTTTCAGCTTCTGAAAACTGTATGGAATAAACAGATTCCAGACTGTTTTGGTTTTCAAAAAGCCATAGCTGATCCCCCTTTAACAATTTATGGTAACCCATATTAATAACATCTTTTGCCTTTTGAGCGGCAACAGCGTATTTTGTTGCATCTTTAATCGGCCATCCTGCCCAGGTCATGCATAGGTCGGCATAAAGAGTTTTTGCGGCTGATTTTGAAGCTTTGCCAAAATTTGCAGTTTGCCCCGGATCTGGCAAATTGACTTCTGCAATTTTCAAATCCGCTTCAATATGTTCGTAGTTTTTCAAAACTGTTGCTCTTACTTCCTTCCCTGTTGGTGTCATTCCATCCAATATAATGGGCATGTTACCCCATGCTTTTACTAAATACAAATATGAATAGGCACGGAAAAACCTTGCTTCCGCATCGGCAACTTTAATAATTTCAGGGTCTGCTTTTGAGGTTTTTAATCCCTCAATTAAGGCGTTTGAGTAATAAATAACTTTCCATAATTTATCCCATGTATTTGGAAGCCATTGAATATCTGAGTTTTGACCATCTCCATAATCGAATCTATCAAAGACACGAAAAGGTGCTTTATTCCCAGCCGACCATGTAGTTTCGTCGTCAGAGCCATAACCAGTCATTTGTTTTTCGTGTTGATATCTTCCGTACTCCATGAATGCTCTGTAAATTGGTGTTATGCTGGCATTAATTGCACCTTCATCTGGTAAGTTTTCAATCTGCAGGATGCTTGAAGTATCCTCTTCGAGCTTAACACAAGCGTGTCCGCTAAATATAATAACGGTCACCAAAACTATTTTTAATAAGACACTATTTAACTTTTTCATAATTTATTCAATTTAATGTTTTATTAGAAAGTAAACTTAACACCTGCGATAAAAGTTCTCGCTAAAGGATAAGTATTTAAGTCAATGCCTAAATCGACATCACTATTTCCTGTTGCAGTAGATTCAGGATCATAGCCACTATAACCAGTCAGAATAAAAAGATTCTCAACACTTCCATAAATCCTGAGTGCATCTAAACCAATAGTCTTAAAAGCTGCAATATTTTTAAAAGTATAGCTTAAGCTAATGTTTTTTAATGAGAAATAAGAACCATCTTCAACAAATTGACTGGATACAACCTCTGTATTATCACGGGTTGAAGGAATATTACTTGGATTATCAGGTGTCCAACGATCAAGATAATCTGCATGAGAAGCATGGAAAGTACTTGCTGCCAATGACATCATTCTACCTCTCTGGAAGTTGTAAATATCGTTTCCAACTGAGCCTGTGAATAAGTAATCTAAACCTAGATTTTTCCAACTTACATTTCCATTCAAACCAAATGTGAAATCCGGATTTCCATTTCCTACTATGGTAATATCTTCGGTGGTGTAATTAAAATCGCCATTTAAGTCTAAATATTTTGCATCTCCCGGAGCACGACCATATTTAGCAGCCTCAGCTTCTTCGCCTAATTGCCAAACTCCCAGGAACTCATAGCCTCTGAAAGCCCCCATGGATAAGCCCACTTCTAATCTTGTTGGGTTAACAGGAGCATATTGACCTATGTAGCTCTCTCCTTTTTCTATAGGTTTATCATTAACCAAAGCAATTACCTTGTTAACATTACGGTTAAATGTAAATGTATTACTTACCGACCAATCTCCTTTTGTAAAAGCCTTCCAACCCAAAACAAATTCAAAACCCTTGTTCTCCATCTCTCCAACATTTTGCGTTACTACTGTTGGCCCTACAAACCCTGGAAGAATCACATCTAGCAAAAGGTTTGTTGTATTCTTTTTATACAAATCAAAGGACATTGTGACTTTATTTTCCCACAGTCCAAGGTCTAACCCAATATCTGCCTGCGCTGTAGACTCCCAGGTAAGATAGGGATTTGCCAAACGTTCGGATGGGGCAGCGCCAATTGTTCCGGTACCACTTGTATATGGGTAGTTATTTTCCGGACCGATTAATGCGCGTGAACGAGTTGCCAAAGCATCAATTGCCTGACTGCCTGTTACTCCATAGCTAACCCGTATTTTCAAATCACTTATATCTTTAACATCCTGAAGAAAACCTTCTTCTGAAATTCTCCATGCTATAGAACCTGATGGAAAATATCCCCACTTATTTCCTTCCTGGAATTTGCTCGAACCATCGGCCCTTAATGAAGCTGTTAACAAATACTTATTTGCAAACGAGTAGTTTATTCTTCCTAAAAAAGATAGTAACGTTGATTTAATTATACCATTGTCAATCAACTGGAGTTCAGCTAATGCCAGATTTTTATAAGTCGTTGCATCAGTGAAGAATCCGGATGCGTCAGCATCAAGAAAAGTAACTTGTGAGAGTTGTTGTTCGTTAATTGCATCCGCCTGTAATCTGTGATTACCACTTTCAAAAGTATAAGTCAACCGGTTCACATTTTGCAATAAAGCAACATTATTATTATATACCTGTGCTTCTCCAATCTGAGAAATTAATAGAGGTTGATATGCTGAATTGATTGAGTTCAACCAATTTACACCTCCTGAAATATTTAAAACCAGTCCCTTCAGTAGTTCCATATTAAAATAGCTGCTGGCATTTACCTGATTCTGGAAATTATCGACAATATTTTCCATAGGAGCCATTATCGGATTTGGATTTCCATTTCCCACACCTGGTTTTAACGTAGTATAATTGTACCCGCCATTGGCATTGTAAAATGGTGTTGTCATGTCCCAGGTTAAACCATTGGATAAATTGGCCCGAACACCTGTATTTTCTTCACGTGATCCGGAAATATTTAATCCAAATGTTATTTTGTCAGACACTTTTGCGTTGATATTTGCACGCAAAGTATACCTTTTGTAGTTCTGATCGACAATTGTACCATCGGCGTTGTAAATACTTCCAGAAACAAAATAGTCATAAACATCGGTACCTCCGCCAAGTGACATCTTATAGGTATGAGAAGCTGCAGTTTGAAAGAATTCGTCCTGTGCATCAACACCAGCGCCAGGTTCTTTTAAAGCTTCAATCTCTGCCGCTGTAAAAATTTCCGCTTTTTCCATAAAATTGACACCTTCAGCATATTGTGAAGGAGTTAACATAGGAAGTTTTTGGATAATCGTAGATAACCCATGAAAGGTTTCCAAATTGATGGTGGGTTTTCCTTTGACACCCTTCTTGGTGGTAATAAGGATTACACCATTTGCACCACGTGAACCATAAATAGCTGTTGCAGAAGCATCTTTTAATATTTCCATCGATTGAATATCATCAACATTAAGGGAGCCAATATCTGTTGCTACCATACCATCTATAACATATAATGGATTGTTGTTACCGGAAATTGAGTTTGCACCCCGAATACGAATTTTCATATCACTTCCTGGCTGTCCACTGATTTGAGTAACCGAAACACCTGCGGCACGTCCCTGCAGTGCCTGATCCATTTTAACAATCGGTTGATATTCAAACTGTTTCGACCCAACCGACATAACCGAGCCTGTTAAATCTGATTTTTTCATAGTGCCATAACCAACAACAACAACCTCCTCCATACCGATCATATCCATCTCCATTGTAACGTTGATTTCAGATCGTCCATTTATAGGTTCTGTTTTAGTTAGCATTCCTACAAATGAAAATTTAAGCACCCCGTCGGCTTTGGCTGAAATTGTGTATTGACCTTCGGCATCTGTAGCAGTTCCGTTGTTAGTTTCCACAACCATTACGATAACTCCGGCTAACGGTTGACCATCAGTGTCGACCACTTTACCCTTAATAGCTTGCTGAGCCCAAACAGTAGATGCCATAAAAATGCCTACTATTAACAGACTCAACTTGCGAAATTGAATTTGATTAAATCTTTTCATAGAGTTTTAGTTTAGTTATAAAATGTTCAAATATTTTAGAGGCGTTCAAAAAAATCATTTTTTTCATTCTGATTCATCATGTAACTTTCCAATACTTTCCTGAGCATCTCAAAATCAACTACTTTACTTGTCATCTCCAACGGGTTTACTATGGCTGATAATTTCTGATATCTATCTCGGACATCAAATAACCCTATATTGCCTGATTTTATATATATTTTTGCTCTCCTGTTGTTAAATATCCGAATAACTAGTTAATATCAATAATTTAAATTATAGAAGTCCCCATTAGTTCTCAAAAATGGTTTTGAACCTCTATTTCCCGGATTATTAGTGTTACCTCTTCATGAATAAATCCATTTTTTAAAATGAAAATCATTGAGGCTGTTTCAATTTATGGAAGACTTATAGCAGGTTAAGTGTCCGTTTTTGTAGATCATAAGGCCAACATCAGTACCCAGATAGACTGTTCCGTCAGCTTTAGTAAAGATACACATTATATTATTACTTATAAGTCCGTCTTCCATGGTGTATGAGGTCCAATCGGTACCGTTAAACACAGACAAACCACCTTTGGTACCGAACCATAATTTACCATAATTATCAGCTGCAATATCCTGTACAAAGTTATTTATCAGCCCATTATCAGTATTAAAAATAGTCCAGTTCTCAAGTGTGTTGTAACCGGTATGCCTGGCAGCTCCAAGATCTGTTCCTAACCACTGTGTGCCATCATTAGTAATGCAAAGACTATATACCTTATCTGAAGGCATTTCAATAGGTCCCCAAATTGCATATTCTGAAGCACCGGAAATGGCATCCACTTTATCTATGTACACTCTTGCTACACCTGCTCCTTCAGTAGCCACGTAGAGTGTGTCGCCACTCAGAGTTGTTGCTAAATCGGTTATTGGATTCTTTTTAAACAAACTTTCCGGATATTGCTTACTATATGAAGGAGTAAGCCATTTATTATCAAAAGTTGCCGAAATTCCTTTACTTGTTCCAAACCATCTCAGATTGTTTCTTACCATTAAAACCGATAATACAGTATCGCTGAGTATGGCAGAGTTTTTAGTATTAAAAGTTTTTACAGCAGAATTGTCACTCAAAGGAAGAGATGCAATTGAGGCACCCTTTGATGATGCTATGATCAGTCCACGTAAATCATTTGATAATTCATAGGCAAAATCATTCAGATATTCCCCGGGCATTTTTTTATTCTCAGGAGCCGTGGTAAAACTGTCGCTGCCTCTTTCACTGACAATTCCGATATCTGTCAGAAACCATACCCCGTTATCATCCGCAACAGCTTTATAAAACTTTTTAGCTTTAATATCATTATTAAAAGACTTGTTTACAACAGATTTGAATTTGCCACCGGTATTGTCAGTAACCGAACCTGATTCCGTGGCTACTACACCTCCAACAAGAGCCACTGCCCCAACTGCATCAACATTACCTGAGTTTGCTGAAGTTTTATTTGATACAGCTGATCCCACAATATTTTCAGGAATTGAGATTAATTCGATACCAGATTGTTTGCCAAGATTACGTGAATACTGTTTACTTACCGGATTATTCCAATGTTCATGAACACCCAGGCTGGGTATTGGTTTTCCACTGTTATCAGGATCATAAATAATCCCTTTTGGCCAATTTGATGACTCAGCTGCCTGATGAAGATAATCATCCACTCCATTTATATTTGGAGCAGCTTCATCTCTGTTATTTGATGCATCATGTTTATTTGTACCGTTCCATTCATTTCTTAGAACATCAAAACAAACTGATTCCAATGCAACCTGATCCTGCGAAATAAAGATAGAATTGCTCCAGTCGTTATTAAACGGAGCACTGAAATATCTTACAGGAGGACCTCCTTCACTTGAACCGCCACCAAACAATCCGTCAACAACATGCAGAACAGTGTTTTGTCCAAGATATTTGCTGCCCATAATATCCACAAAGACCCGATATTTATGGTATCCGGCATTAGTGGCATTACCCCTGACCAATGGCATAACATGAGAATAATGCAAATGACGGGCCATTTCCCTTGACTGAGAACCAAAATGGTTTTTTGCTGTAAGGGTAATTCCGGCAAAAGAATGAGGTTTCAGATTAGCCACATTGATCAGGTAATCAGCATTCTCAATTACATCATAAAGCTTGTCAGTCTGATATTTATCCGAATAGAATATAAGATCATTTTCTGTTGCCTTAATAAGAGTTCTGCCATGGGTTCCAAATAATTTATCGGTATAAACAACATCAGGAAACTCAGCTGACCATGTTTCATAATTGTGAGCATAAGTAGGGTTCTGTGGATCTCCTATGGCAATATCAGATTGGTCTACTCCATATTCGTTAACCAATTCTCTTAATAGTTCCACCACCAGGAAAGGAGTCGTTTCACATGTTCCTAAAACCGGAACTCCCGGTTTAGCATTTGCAGATAAAGTGTAATTGTAATCCCCGGCACTTCTCTTTGCATTATTAAGTTTTCCCCTGCCGGATGTCTGATTTATTTTTATAAATATC
Organism: uncultured Bacteroidales bacterium; assembly: GCA_963732435.1. GTDB lineage: Bacteria > Bacteroidota > Bacteroidia > Bacteroidales > VadinHA17 > LD21. The sequence continues at coordinate 70,910 of CAVSZL010000006.1, forward strand.
TTCTCCCCGCGGGTATATCCTTTGTTAACATTATTCTTATTCTTGTTGAAATCCCGGAACAATGCATCCCATGACCTGGAGACGGTTTTTTTCCCGGTTAGTTTCTTCACCGATGAGCTGAACATATTGCTTATTACCTTCTGGTCGTTGTTTTCCGGTTTGAAATGAAAATCTGTACAATTCTCATTTGTTGCCATTGGATCCCATGCCCATATAACCCGACCGGGATTTATCCCTATTCCTTTTCCCATTGGCTGATTTGGTCCGTCATCAGGGCCGGTCTTCACAGCAATATTCTGGACAGTATTTGTGTTCGTTGAAGGAGTTATGGCCAATGCAACAATGACACCAAAAACCAATAAGAAAGCAGATGCATACCTGACATTTAGTATCTTTCTCCTGGTCCTCCTTGAAGCAAAAGTTATACCTGCTACAGCCAGCAGGTATATTATCAATCCCGACATAAACGGGGCTGCAACTCTCATGCAGGGATAATTTGCCCTGGTTGGTTTTGGTATCACACGTATCAGAAACCAGATTGTTGAAACTATTCCCAAAACGAAAAATAATAACCGTGGAGGTACATGATGGCTTTTCATCCAGTCTCTTATCTCACCTAACTTCCCTTTAAGTCTCTCTATTTCAAACCTATATCTAAAAATCATTGTTTAAATTTTAAATTAATATTACAAAAGGTTAAGAAATAATTTCTTAGCTACAACAGCACTAGACTCCCTGTTTCCAAGGTGTGGAATGATATTGAGCGTTGACAGGACTACACTTCCTTTTCCTACCGGGACTATGGAGAGTGCAGATATTATTTCTTTTGAGCCCGGATTATTCAGAGCTACTACAAGCTCCGAGCCCCAGGTATTTAATCTTATTCCTGACACACGTGCTTGTTCCCCCATTTTTGTACCCTTATAAAAACACTGGTACTCCCAGCTCATTCCCTGTCCCTGAGGCAATCCGTTAAGAAATGGGTGAATCCCTACAAATAATCTTCCGACATTCAGGTTTTGCACACCGCCACCCAAATATACCATAGGACGGTTCTTAAGGACCATGTTTATCTCCCGGGCAAATCTGTCGGCACCTGACAGGACAATAAGTTTTGTTCCTTTCTGAACTCTGTTGAATATGTTTTCAATTGTTGCCTGATCAAGTGATACTAAATCGTAATTTCCGATAACAATGGTTTTCGTTTCAGGAGAACCAATGGTAAAAGTACTTACTGTTACTCCTTTTATCTTACCAAGGAAATTTTTTATTGCATCATCATTTTCAAGTACTGCACATGTTGCTGAGTAAGCATGGTCATTCAGATCAACTGCGTAAATATCATCAAAGCCATCTGCTTTCTTAACTTCACCTGCATCAAGGGTTGCTTTCACCTTGTAATAACCTTGTTTCTCTATAGAAGGCAATTTAACATTCTCAACCAGTAATTGTCCGAACTCCTCACCTCCTTTTATTGTTACTTCAAATGACTTGCTGAATAAGCTGTTGCCCTGAGAATCTGAGAATGTAACATTCAGGGTATGCTTTCCCTTAAGATTAGTTTCATTAATTATATAGAAATCAACAATAGAAGTTGCTCCTGTAGGAACAACCTTATTACGCAATTTAACCGCGATATAAAGCGGTTGTGTATAATGTCTTATTATTGATGGGTCGGCGGTTGGATAACGGTACTGATCAACCAGATCGGTACGGGTAGCGCCAGAAGCCCAGCCATTTATGGTATAAGCCTCAGCAATATTGCCCATACGCAGGTTTTCAATGGTTCTGGCATGGAAGTAATGCATATTTCTCCCAAGGCTCATAGTTAAATTATCAACATCCGGATATGCCTTTCTGAAGCCAGTTTCGTCCAGAAATCTGTCATAAGCTTCAAACCAGTCAATGTGTTCCATCTCCCTGAAACCGTTAGCCCCGGTTTTGTCAAGCTCCTCCTTAATCTTTTGAAGTCGGAGCATAGTTCCAAAGGCGCCATCCTCTCCAAAATACAATACTTTAGTTTTATTAAGTGGATGCAAAGAATCTGTTGGCAGTGTAAACCTTTCAGCATCAATTACCCCCCTGTGGTAAAATTTAGGATTACGGTACATTTCATCAGTGTAGCCGGAGTATGCATATGAATGATGATTATCCCACCATCCGCCATAGATCAATGAAGGATTATAGGGCAGCATATGTAGCTCAAAAGGATCACCAGGTTTGTCATTATAGTAATCAACAAGCGAATTTTTCTTCCCGTTACCACTATTATATGTAACTATGCGCGAAGGGTCAAGTTCATGAACCATCATCATGTTTTTTTTGTCATCATCTGAAGGTGGAACAGTCTCGGCATTTTTAAGATTAACTATTATAAGCGACGGAAATGAACGGTCACGGATAATCATTCGTCTGAGCTTTTCTTTACGTATCTTAAGAGCCTGCACATCAGGGCCATCTATATTATCTCTTCTGTTTGCTGTAACACGGTAACCACCGGGCTCCTCATAAGCAAATATTCCTGCAGAATCAAGATAGTTAAATACCAGTGGAGGACCAATTGCCCTGTGAAGGTTCATAGTATTGAAACCCAGGTCAAACAGAACATTCATTTCCCGTTTCGCCATTTCAGGTGTCGGGAAAATGCCATTCGTTGGCCAGAACCCTCTTGTCATAGCGGAAATAATAAACACCCTCTTCCCATTGAGATAAAATCGCTTATCACCATCCTTCACACCTACATCAAACCAGCGGAATCCAAAACGCTGAGTGCTGTTATCGACTATCTTTTTATCGCTGCTGGTAAACTTAACTGCAGCCTCATACAGATTTGTTGCCCTGACATCTTTGTTTACTGTCAGCTCCCATAGCTTTGCCTGCGGTACTGTAGCCGGGACAGTTACTACCTTTGAAGATCCCGTTACAGCAGCAGGAACTGTTTTGCTCCATATAATACTGTTTGGATTGCCCTTTTCGTGAATGGCAACTGCGAGATCTCCGTTTTGTGCACTCCCTGTGTAGTTATCAAGGGTTATAATTATATTTACTTTTTTAGGATCGGGCTGGTTTTGTACATATATATCGCTAACAATGACAGCATCTGTCGCACGGACGATAACTTTGCCTGTGATTCCACCGAAACCGTGCACCGCGGGTATAAGGTTCTTGCCCCAGCGCATCAGGATATTGTCATCCCATGTGAAATTACCGACAGCATCTGTAATACGAACATCAAGCTGGTTATCCTGTCCGAACAATACTGCATCAGTTGCATTTACCTCAAAGGGTGTATTGCCTATTACGTCATAGCCGACAAGCTTGCCATTCACGAAAACTTCTGCACGCATGTTAACTGACTGGAATGCCAGGGTGATCCGTTTACCTTTCAGACTTGCATCAAGAGGGAATTTTTTACTCCACCAGGACACCCCAATATAATTACCGTTAGTGTCCTGAACTGCCCCTCCAATTTCTCCCCAGTAATGCTCTTCAACAGTACCCGGCACTGCAACAGTTTTTAAGAAGCTGTTATTACGTAGCTTATCCCACCCACAAGTGGGTGGATTTACCGGCAATGCCGATATATTGACCGGTGGAAGATAGATATCATCATTGTAAAAGGTGGCAGCCTTATCAAGCCAGAGGCTCCAGTTCTTACCTGAGATCTCCTTTTCCCAACGACCTGTTTGTGCTGAGGTTATACCTGATACTAGTATAATAATACCAAGCAGTGGGATAATTTTTTTAATGCCCATAATATTTATAAGTTGAAGTACAAAAACTGAATTTGCCCAGAATTAAAACCCTGCTGATTTCTTTAAAAAGGGAGAGAGTTCTTTACACTTTTAACTCTCTCCCTGTTATATTAAGCAAAAAATATTTAGTAATCAATAACCGGGGTTTTGTTTAAGACCCGGAGTAATATCTAATTCAGTCTGTGGTTTAGGTATGAGCTGATTATTTATAGTAACATATGGGTAAAGAGCTATATTGGCTGAAACTACTTTTTCTTTACGAACTAAATCAAACCAGCGTATTCCTTCACAAGCAGTTTCCCAGGCACGTTCATCAAACACAGCATTATCAAAATCTGTTTTTGACATTCCATATGGAAGATCTGCATATACTGACTGGTTATTGCCTCCGGCTCTTCTGCGTACAAGGTTTATTGCATCAGTTGCAGCTGTTGAAGGACCACCTTCAGCCATATTCGCCGCTTCTGCATAAGTTAACAGCACTTCTGCATATCTGATAGACACCCAGTTACCGCTTCCACCAGCAATAATGAGTACAGGTCCGAACATTGTTGCTGCATCACCACCATCCCGGTATTTTAAAATAAAAGGCTGACCAATACGTGATTTTTGCCATGTAGTTTTAGCAGCATCTGTAAATACTGTATGGAAAGTGCCATCCTTCCGGGGTCCGGCAGGAAAAACGTTAAAGAAGCGGGCTTCCGAAAAGTAACTCTGATAACCACCCTCTTCACCAGGACGGGTAGCCATATGCCTTCCACTGCTTGCACCAAGGGTATTACCCCAAAGGGCAAAGATAATCTCTTTACTCGTTTTTGCTTTTGAAACCACCCATAAATCAATGTAGTTTGGCTCAAGACTATATTTTCCAAGATCCATAACTTCTTTGGCTGCATCTCTGGCCAGAGCATATTTTGATGCATCTTTCAGCGGCCAGCCTGCCATTGTAAGATAAACCGAGGCTAATAAACTTCCGGCTGCCCCTTTTGTGGGCTTTCCTATCTGTGGAAATGATACAGGAAGGTAATCTTTAGCGATAGTCAAGTCCTCAGTTATAACTTTGTAAACATCGGCAACCGGTGATTGGCCAATTTTTGCAGCGTTAAGCTGATCTTCACGTGTGAGGATGATAGGAATTTCACCAAAAAAACGAACAAGCATATAATAACTGAATGCTCTTAAAAACCTGGCCTGCCCCTCAATCTCCTTTTTACTATTATCACTCACAGCTGTGGCTGTCCTGATAGTATTGATAATCGGGTTGCAAGCATTAATACACTGATAGTATGAACTCCAAGTTGTTCGCAAATTACTATCAGTTGAAGTTACCTGGAGAATATCGTAAGCTTTTTGTAGCGGTGCATCTGATTTACTGGATATATCATCTCCTCCTAGAACCATTACATATTGTAGAGCCCTGTCATGGTAGGTCCAGACGATACGGAGAGCTCCATTAATTGCCTGATTAAAATCTCCTTCATATTTGTAGAAGTTATCTGGGCTTATAAGACTTAACGGGTTTTCTTCTAATTGTTCTTCGCACCCTGTGAATAAAAGTGCCATCAGAAGGACAAATGAAAATAATATTAACTTTTTCATATTTATTTTTTTTAACAGAATATTTTAATCTTAATTAAAAGGTAAGGTTTAATCCTAAAGTATATGATCTCTGAGCCGGATAGCCTCCATAATCCACACCACCAAGTGCATCTACTCCGGCTGTGCTGGATTCGGGATCATAACCTGTGTATTCAGTGAAGGTAAAGAGATTAACTCCGCTTATATAGAACCTTGCTGCACTTATTCCCAATTTAGCCAGGACCGGTTCAGTTAAACTATATCCCAAAGAGATAACCTTTATTCTCATATAGGCACCGTTTTCAATCCATCTGCTTGATTGTAATTGCTCATACTTATTGGAACCTGTGAATGTTGGAACACTTGTATTTTGATTTTCAGGAGTCCATCTGTTCAGTATCCTGCTGTCTGTTGCATCCCCGTCAGATGATGAGCGCTCGCTCCTTACTCTTGAGAGATTATAGTTGGTTTTTTTTGCAACTCCCTGTAAAAACAGACTAAAGTCAAAGTTTTTATATGATAAGTTATTGGTCCATCCATAAATATAATCCGGCAGAGTGGAAGCCATAATAGCTATATCATCACCTGATATTTTCTGGTCCCCGTTCTGATCTACATATTTGGGGGCACCAGGTATGGTTTTATATATGGCAGCATCATCAACTTCTTCGCTTCCCCATGTTCCATCCTGTATATAACCTTTTAAAACACCTATTGGCTGACCAACGATCAGGAAAATAGTATTTCCGAAATTCGGGAAACCTGTTGTACCAATTGGCACATTATCCTGGCCTCCGAGAGAAATGACTTTATTCTTGTTTGTTGAAAAATTCAGGTTGGTGTTCCATGTAAAATCTCCAACAATGGGGTCCCCATCCAGACTGAATTCAAATCCTTTATTCTCAACTTCGCCCAGATTTTTCAGGACCGATGTAAAGCCTGATGCCCTGGGAATAGGCACATTCAATAATAAATCCTGAGTTCTTTTATTATAGTAATCTGCAGTAATACGCATTCTGTTTTTAAGTACTCCCAAATCGATACCAACATTAAACTGTCCTGTTTTTTCCCATTTTAAATCCGGGTTTCCCAATATCCCTAATCCTACACCGGAACTCATGTTACTGCCATCAACCGGATAAGCAAAAGCTGAGCTTAGCTGATCCAATGAACGATATGGAGGAACTGCCTGGCTACCCGTAACTCCGTAGCTTAGCCTGAGTTTCAGATTATCGATCTGAGAAATATTCTGCATAAACTCTTCTTTATCTAATCGCCATGCAAGGGCTCCGGATGGGAAAAAGCCCCATTTTTCATTTATACCGAAAACTGATGCACCATCATACCTGGTTGAAATGCTTAACAGGTATTTCTGTTTATATGCATAATTGACACGGCCAAGAAATGATATAATGACTTTTTTTGTATGAGATGAGGTAGGAATTTCAGGTGTTTCTCCAAGAGCTAAATTATTATAAGTCAGAATATCTGATGAAAATCCTTTCGTTCCTGCAAAAGATGCATTAACAGTTTCACCTTGTTTTTCAGCTACCAGGGTGGCATCAATCTGATGATTGGCAGCAATTGTTTTTGAATAATTAAGCTGCCCTGTAGCCTGTAAAACCAACAACCTGCTATTCCTTATCCCTGCCTGCTCCTGGCCCTTACCATTTGAAGGTACAGAATTATAATAGTAACTGTTTTCACGATAACGTGAATCGACTCCAAATAAAACTTTGGCTGTCAGACCTTCTATAATTTTATACTCTATAAATGAAGTCAACCCGATGATATCCTCTAAATTGTCATCGATTGGTTCAACAGCTAAAGCCAAAGGATTGAGCAGAGCCGGGGAACCATAATAAGGTGAGGGCTGAGTATAGGATCCGTCTGCATTATACACATCCTGTGTCGGAGCAAATATCAATGCGACATTACTTGGAGATACATCCTGATTGGCTGACCCCTGGTATCCTCCTGTAATTACAGGATCATCTTTTGATTTTGATACGCTTAGATTAAGTCCCATATTAAACTTCTTACCTAAACTTGAGAGTACATTTCCTCTTACAGTATATTTCTCAAATCCTGACCCTTTCATAACACCCTGATTATTAACATAATCACCGGATAAATAACCTGATAAATTGTCATTGCCACCTGATACATTTACCTGGTGATTTTGCTGTACTGCTGTTCTGTATATTTCGTCCTGCCAGTCAGTTCCTCCACCGTTAGCTCTGAAATCAGCTATCTGCTGGTCGGTAAATGGTTTGGCAACACCCAGTTCAGCCCGGTTTGCATTTGTTGTTTCAGCATAATCAGCAGCATTAAGAAGATCCATTTTTTTTGTTATCTGCTGGAAACTTACAAATCCGTTATAATTTACTACTGTGCGACCTTTTTCTCCCTGTTTGGTTGTAACCATAATTACACCGTTAGCACCTCTTGAACCGTAAATGGCTGTTGCAGAAGCATCCTTTAAGATCTCCACACTGGCAATGTCATTTGGATTTATTGAAGAAAGAGTACCACCAAGAAAACCATCGATTACCACCAGAGGATCATTTGACCCCGTAAGAGAGTTATTCCCACGAATTCGGATACTATAGGATCCATTAGGCGCAGCGGTGGTATTTTGTACCATCATACCAGGAGATGTTCCCTGCAGCACCTGATCAACCCTGCCTGAAGGCACCCTTTTTATAGCTTTTATCGAGACAGGCGCTGTTGACCCTACAAGATCGCTTCTTTTTGCAGTTCCATATCCGATTACAATAACTTCATCGAGTCCGGTTAATTCAGCTTCAAGCGTCAGATTGACAACAGATTTACCATCAACAGGAACTTCCTGTGCCTTAAATCCAATAAATGAAAAAACCAATACAATGTTCTGCTGATTTGGTAAATTGAGGGAATAATTTCCATCCATATCTGTTAATGTCCCAACAGTGGTTCCTTTTACCAATATAGTAACACCTGTCATAGGATTTCCTGAATCATCAGTAACTTTCCCGGTAACAGCCTTTGTTTGTTGATTTTCTGCTACTTTAGTCTCCATCAGATCAGTTTTACCGGTCAGGACAATCTGCTTGTCGATTACTGTAAAGACAACATTGGTCTGATCAAAAACATTTTTGAGAATCGCATCAATATTCTCATTTTCTGCTTCGATACTTACCTTACGGTCGACATCAATCAGCTTGCTGTTGTACAGAAAGAAGAAATCACTGTTGTCTTCTATCTGATTGAGCACTTCTTTTACTGTTGCATCTTTAACCTGCAACGTCAGCTTCGTTAACTGTGCATAGGTTTCAGTTGCCATCATCTGTGCAAGGCTGACAAAGAACAAAACAATAGTTAGTTTCATAGTCATCCAGATTTTTCGGAGATGGTCATTTTCCTGACATTTCCGAATTAAACATAGGTTTTTTTTCATAAATTTGTTAGGATTTTAGTTAGTTACTAATTTCTCCGGTTTACATTCTGCCAGGAAGGAGAACCGGATTTTATGCCGGGAGAGATTTTAATAAAATCGACCCCGGTTTTTTTTATCTTTCTTTATTCATAAGGTAAACCTTTCTTTTGGTAAACTCCCCGTCAGGCATTGCCTTACTCTCGACAATCCTGTAATCGATAGGTGCAGAGAGCTTTAGCAAATCCAATACCTGTTTCAGGTTTTCATTTCTGAAAGTTGCTTTATAGATATATTCATTAATCTCAGCATCCTCAATAACTATATCAACGTTGAACCAACGACCCAGTCTCTTAACCACATCCGTCATGGAATCATCCTGAAAAACAAGATTCCCATCGAGCCATGCTATATATTTTTCAGGGTCAACTTTGCTTATATTAATAGTCTGAGATTCTGTTGTGTATACTGCACGGTGCCCTGGTTCCAATTCTCCGAGTTCTTTATTTATTTTATCACCATCTGATGATAAAGTAACCTTTCCTTCAATAAGTATTACTTCAGATTGTACTTCTCCTTCATAACTTATGACATTGAATGAAGTTCCTGAAACATTAATATTAAGGTCCCTGGTATTTACCCTGAAAGGTTGCCTTGAATTTTTTGCCACCTCAAAAAATGCTTCTCCTTTCAACTTAACCTCTCTTCTATCGGATGGAAAAAGCACCGGGAATTCCAATTCGGAACCTGAATTAAGCCAGACCTTAGTACCGTCGGGCAGAGAGAATTCTGCAACCATCCCCTGTCTGGATGATACAGTTTGCATTACAACACTTTTTTCTACCTGCTGATTTTTCAGGGAGAAATTTTGTATGGTCTGATAACCGGAATAAACAAGCACAGGGAGCAATAAAATTGCAGCTATACGCTGAATAATGGTCAGCCAGTTTGAGTTTTCAGACTTAATTAATCTTTTATTGACTTTTTTAAGCGCTTCAAACGAGTTGAACTTTTCCATCTCATTCAATAAGGGGATGACTTCCCATGCCCTGCAGGTTTCCTGAAAAACCGACTCATTCTCAGGCGATTCTTTTCTCCATTCATCTATCATAGCCTTCTCATTATCAGCCATATCACCTGACAAATACGAGGGCAGTAACTCTTCAATTTCACTCAGAGTATACTTCATCTTTCTGATTCTATTTTATTCTAGTAATATAATTGTCTATTCAGGTTTTCCAGGTATTAAGACGACAATAGCCAATATAACACATATACAAAATATATTTTCTTTGGATATCTATTAAACATATATAATTCTAAAACTTTGTGTCCCCTTTGTGAAAACCTTTGAGTTCCATAGTGGTTAAAAATTAATTTACCACTAAGTACCACAAAAGGCAAACCGGAGTAACACAAAGGCAAACAATGAGTTATAATTATTTATGAATAAAACAGATTAAAGAAGTTATCAGATACTTCCTGACTTCTGACGTATTCAAGATTTATTACGGTTGCAATTTTCAATTGTTTGAAAATGAATAATATAAAATTTTAATATTTGATTTTTACCACACTAACGCTTATTCTTGCCTTATGTATAGGGTAAGAGAGGTCAGGACTAAATCGTGGTCGACTTCAATTCAGATGGTTCAGAATATTTGGCATCATTGAAAGCTCGCTAAACATATTTGCAGTGCCAAAGATGACATTGAGTTTTACAATTTGATATTTAGTATTTTGTTTTAATCAATTCTCGATTCGCCGTAGGCGATATGGTTTTGTAGAAAATAAGTCCACCAATGTATATTTACCTCGTAGAGGTTTTACATGTGAAAAATCTATTGAATTTTTTAATTTTGTTTTGCTGCATAATTAATCTGAATTAACATGAAACCTGGAACCTTTACGCAAATGTATGTTCAGCTTGTTTTTGCTGTGAAAAACAGAGATGCTGTATTGAAGGAAGATTTCCGTGAACGTGTATTCGAATACATGAGCGGAATAATTACCAACATGAAACATAAATCCATGATCATCAATGGAACATCAAACCATGTTCATATCCTATTCGGATTGAATCCATCAGTTTCAGTTTCAGATACTGTTCATGATATAAAGAGAAGTTCTTCCCTTTTTATCAATAATGAAAAACTCTGCACTTGCAGATTCTCATGGCAGGATGGTTATGGAGGTTTTACATATAGCCGTTCACAAATATCAGATGTTTATTATTACATTGAAAACCAGCCATCCCATCATAAAAAGAGAACATTCAGGGAAGAATATATGGACATTCTTACTAAAAATGAGATAGAATTTGACCAACAATTTCTATTTGATTTCTGGAATGATTGCCTATAACCTCTACGAGGTATATTGCCCGTTGTATAAATGTTTCTACAATACCTAAAGCCCTACGGCCTATTCGCAGTTTATTAATATTGTTGATTTACAATATGCGTACTGAAATTATGAAAAATCCTTTGAATAATTCAATTTAAAATTGAGTTTTCTACCGCACTAATCTTCAGAAGTCAGGAGATTAAAGAAGTAGTCAGATACTTTAATCACCAAAGTAAAAAAGTGATAAGCCACAACGGAAGGAATTCAACCAGCTCTTTTCTGAGTATTTTCAGTGCATTACTTATCTGAAGCTCAACAGTCCTTTTGGAGATTTCAAGTCTTTCTGATATATCCTTATTGGATAAACCATGCATCCGGCTTAATTCGAAAATTTCGCGACAACGTGGGGAGAGTTTTTCCATGCTTTTTTGAACGGTCTGCCGGAGTTCTGATTCTGAAAAGTTGTGATCTGTGGAATTATGGTTACTATCCGCCGCGTAAAGAATATATGTCCTGTATTTTTCACTTACCTTCCTGTGTTTCAGAAAGTCCAGACAACTATTCCTTACACTGGCAAAGAGATACGACTTCAGTGATGATCTGATATTCAGGTTTGGAGCTTCCGACCAGAGATTGACAAACAGATCCTGAACCAGATCTTCAACCTCGTCATGATCATTGATGTACTGCATTGCGAATGCACAAAGAGATGAATAGTAATAGTTGAAAATAAAGTCAAACACCACTTTGTTCCCCCGCTTAAGCTCACCTATAATAAACAGATCATTCAAGCAAATCAGATATTTGTAACAAACTTAATAAAATTCTGTACAATCTCCTGTAAAATCAATAATGACACTAACAGCTTTTTAATATTTTCCCGCAATAAACCGATAATATATCTGACTGATATATGAAAATCTCAAATCACCAAATTAACCGGGAATTTTTTGTATATTGTTCTTATAAAAACTTGAGTTATGAAATTGAATGTGATCATATTTATTATTTTCATTTGTTCACTCTTCGCGGGCTGTAAAAATGAGGACAAAAATTCACCTTCCGTTTACTATTTAAATTCAGAAACAGGAAATGATGCTAATACAGGCACCTCACCGAAAAAAGCATGGAAATCTATTGCCATGATTAACAATATGGTGATCGGTCCTGGCGAAAAAATACTACTGAGATCAGGCCAGACTTTTTCCGGAAACATAAAAATCAAATTTGTTGCAGGAACCCTTGCTGCTCCTGTTATTTTCAGTTCATACGGGGCAGGCCGGGCAACCATTTTATCCGGAGATTCCTCGGCTTTTGTTGCATCAGAATGTGAAAATATAATATTTAAGAATATCAACACAAAGGGTTCAGGACGCTTAAAAGGCAGCAATACCAGCGGAGTGGAATTTTTCAAAGTCCGTAATGGTATCATTGACAGCGTTGAAACCTCAGGATATCTGTATAGTGGAATACAGATCTCAGGAGGAAAAAAAATACGAATCACAAATGTCCGTGCCAGTGAAAATGGTTCATGTGGCATTAATGTAAGTATTGCTTCAGGCAGAGGAGATGATGTTGATACTATGCTGGTAAGACCCCGAAACATATATGTCGGATATTGCGTGGCAGAGAACAATCCGGGATGCCCGGCCATAAAGAATAACCATAGCGGAAATGGGATTTTGCTCGGAGGAGTGATAAACGGAGTTATTGAATATTGTGAGGCAATGAACAATGGCTGGGACATGCCCCGCGACGGAAACGGACCTGTAGGGATCTGGGGCTATATGTGCGACAGCCTGATAATCCAGCGCTGCTACTCGCATCATAACAAGACTTCGCTTTACGGAAAAGATGGAGGAGGATTTGATTTTGATGGTGGCATAACAAACTCCATCATGCAATATAACCTGTCGGCCTTCAACGAAGGTACCGGTTATGGAATTTTTCAATATAAAGGTGCTGCAGTCTGGAAAAACAACATCATGCGCTACAACATAAGTTTTAATGACGGTTGTAAAAACAGCAATGCTGGAATACTGGTATGGTCTGATCCCGAGGCTATTCCAATGGAGAAATTTCATGCATATAACAATACGATTGTTACCAATCAGGGATTAGGAGTGAATTTCGAACCGGGATCTTATAAAGATTTCATTTTTGAAAATAATATCTTCATGATAACTACGGCAACCGAGAAATTTGTTGATGGTAAATTTACTCTGGTATCTTTTAAACGAAATGTATACTGGTCCGATGGAAATGTAAAGCAGGGTCTGCTGCAACCTAAAATTCTGTCAGATAAACAAGGAATTACTGCCGATCCTGAACTTGAACTGCTACCTTTGGAATATGTATTGAACTTTGACCTGTATGATTTTAAGTCTTATCCGTATTTTAAACTGAAGGAAGGCTCTGTTTGCTCAGAAAACGGCAACCTTATTCCATCAAATGGAGGAATGGATTTCTGGGGCAGAAAAGTCTCATCAGAGTCAAAACCAAACATTGGAGCTGACGGAGTTTAGATTATACAATTTCCGGCAACAAATAAGGGGCACGATAATCTCTGCTTAGCATTGAATTAGCCTCATTCCTGACTTCTGACGATTAGTGAGGTAGAGGATACCTCCACTATGTATATGAATTTACGAAACCCATCCCCTGCCCCTTCCCTTTAAAGAAAAAGGGAAGGGGTAAATCAGCTGATTATAAATAGATTAAAACTAAAATATAAACTTTTTGCTTCAAATAGTATTGAATCTTATTTGATATCTGATACTTTTATTATTATAATTGCACGAAAGTGAAAAAGAGCTGATAATATGCAGGATGCTCCCTTCCCTTTTTGCTAAAGGGAAGAGCCTGCCCGCACAAAGCGGGGATGGGTTAAGATATAAATAGAAAGGGCTGGGTACGGGCTCTTTCTTACCATATACAGGGGTATATATTACACAATTTCAGGAAGTAAATAAGGGGCACGATAATCGCGACTTAGCATTGAATTTGCCTCATTCCTGACTTCTGACAATTAGTGCGGTAAAGGATACCTCCACTATGTATATGAATTTACGAAACCCATCCCCTGCCCCCCGCTTTGTGCGGGGCAGGGGATGGGTTAAGATATAAATAGAAAGGGCTGGGTACGGGCTCTTTCTTACCATATACAGGGGTATATATTACACAATTTCAGGAAGTAGATAAGGGGCACGATAATCGCGACTGAGCATTGAATTTGCCTCATTCTCTCCATCACCGATAAATCGTTCAGCTACAGGGTCAAACTCCAGCTGACGACCCAGACGATACGATATATTTCCCAGATGTGCCAGTGATGATGATAAATGTCCGGTCTGAACCGGTCCGTTCTGAATACTCATATCACGGGCGCGGATTGCATCAAACCAGTTCTGGAAATGTAGTGTTAGCTCCCCTTTCTCAGAACGGCTCGGTCCCTTTTCGCGTTTTTCACCCAAATATGATTCATAGGTATCGTATCCTTTAACAACTATATATCCTTTATCCCCATAGAATATATTACCAACTCCTGCTCCATCCTCAAGGTTGGTACACCAGTGGCGTACTTCAAACTGGATAATTTTCTTTTCTTTGGGATAATGATAGATCGATGTCTGTACCTCAGGAACTTCCTTACAGTCGTCCCACAGAAATTTTCCACCCATGGAAGTAATACGTTCCGGTAAATGATCAACGCCTAAACCCCACATGCACAGATCGGTTTCGTGAATACCCTGATTACCAACATCACCATTGCCGTAATTCCAGTGCCAGTGCCAGTTGTAGTGAACCAGGTTTTTACTGAACGGACGCATAGGAGCCGGTCCGCACCATAAATCATAATTCAATCCGGCAGGAGTTTGTGAAATGCCTTTGTTTCCAATATCCGGACGCCAGCGATATACCAATCCACGCGACATATACACCCGTCCTATCAGTCCGTCATTTATATGCTTTATGGCTTCTTTAATTGCAACAGAACTACGCAGTTGCACCCCATGCTGAACAATACGGTTGTATTTGTAGGCGGCTTCAATCATCTTTTTACCCTCATAGATGTTATGGGTTGCGGGTTTTTCAACATATACATCTTTTCCTGCCTGGCAGGCCCAGATAGTTTGCAAAGCATGCCAATGGTTCGGTGTCGCAAGCGATACAGCATGAATGGTTTTATCTTCATAGGTTTTTCTGAAATCCTGTTCGATCAGAACTTTCCGGCCATACTTTTTTTCAAAATTATTTGCAGTTTCCTGGAGGATAGTCATATCCGGGTCGCACAGTACAGCAACCTCTACATTGGCTTTCTCAGCAAGTCCCATGATCTCCTCAATATGATTCTTACCCCGACCATTAATACCCAGAACAGCTACACGAATGCGATCGTTTGCGCCTTTTGCTTTTGCCTGAATAATTTCAGGAGCAATAAATTTCTCATCTGCGAGGGATGATGGAGTAACGGCAACAGCCAGTGCCCCGGTTGCCGCAGTCCTGATAAATGATCTCCTTGAATTTTTTGAACTCTTTTCCATGATATTATTTTTAATTAGTGGTTATTTCAACAAGACCGGGTAAAGATGATATTAAGCCTTCGGCCGTAGCCTTAAGTATGATTTTCCCTTTCTGATCATTTGATTTTACAATTACCATACAACGCCCCTGCCAGGCTTTTCGCTGTGGAAGTACATAACTTTCCAGACTTACCGGATTGGTGTTACCCACTCCAACAATGGAACCGGGGCCCTCGATTTCGAACTTAACCAGGTTTTCAGCTTTGGGATTCATTATTCCGTTCGCATCAACAAGCTGTACAGTGACATATGTAAGATCCTGTCCATCAGCAATAATTGAATCTCTGTCGGTTGTGATTTTTATTTGTGCCGGTTCACCTGCTGTGCGTAAGGTAGCATTATTTACCTGCTTACCATTATAATAGCCAATTGCACTGAGTTCACCTTCCTGATAAGGTACGTTCCAGGTTGCCATGTACCTGGTTGATCTGTTGGTTGGTTTTTTGCCAAGTGATTTTCCATTAAGAAACAACTCCGCTTCTTCGCATGAAGAATAAACAACCACCTCAAAAGGCTTGTTTTCATATCCTTTCCAGTTCCAGTCAGCAACGGCATCAAACCAATGCCATTTACTCCATGACATTCGTTTTGGATTTGGCTCGAACGAAGGCACAGGTGGCGTAACAAACAGGGAAATCTGGTTTGTCATCCAGAGAGCATCACGATAATATGACTGGGGACGTTTCCAACCACAAATATCTATGTCGCCGCAAAAGGCCAGATTCCATGGGAAAAAATTCTTTTCCTGCATATAACCCCGCCATCCTATGCTGGCTTCACCAATATAATCCCAGGCGGTCCAAACAAAATCGCCTATAACATACGGATTATCAACCACATCCATCCATGCTCCGAATGCTTCCAGAGGATATGATTCCAACCCGGCCATGATGCGGTCCGGGACCCTTTTATGATCGTCGCTGTATATGGTTTTCTTATTATGGTCTCCTCCCGAGGCATAATTATATCCTGCAATATCCAATGTGGCAAAATATGGATCTTTATCGGGCTTGAGGTCGTTTACAGCTGATGTTACAGGCCTTGTCGGATCAAGAACCCTGACCCTGTCACCCAACATCTTTGCTATTTCAACTACCTCCGGTGTGTGCCTGTTTGGTATCTCGTTGCCAATACTCCAGATAATGACAGAAGGATGGTTGCGATCGCGAAGCACCATATTCTCAAGATCTCTCTCCCACCAGTCATTAAAATATAAATGGTAATCGTAAGGATTTTTCTTTTCTTTCCACATATCAAAAGACTCATCAATTACCAGCATACCCAGCCTGTCACATGCATCAAGAAACGCCGGTGACGGAGGATTATGAGAACAGCGTATTGCATTATAACCGCTGGCCTTCAGTAATTCAACACGGCGTTCCTCTGCACGATCGTATGATTTTGCTCCCAGAGGCCCGTTATCATGATGATAACATCCTCCTTTTAATTTCATACCTATACCATTCAGACGGAATCCATCTACAGCATCAAACTGAATTGTCCTGATACCAAAATTTGTTTCAACTTTATCTACCAGAATATCTTTGCTATAGATCTCACTTATTGCTTTATACAGCGTGGGGGTATCTGTTGACCAGAGCTCAGGAGAATTTATTGTAAGATTTTGTTCAAATTCATAAGAACTGTTTTTTCCAAGTGTCTGTTCCGTTGTGTTGGTTGTCAGTTCCTTTTCCCCTGCACTTAATATCCGGGTAATCACCAATACTTTTAGCTCATCAGCCGATTGATTATTAACTTTAGTCCTGACCTGAACAACAGCGGAGTCTTTTTCTACTACCGGAGTAGTGATACAGGTACCGTACTGTGCAACATTAACAGGATCAATAAGTTTAAGCCAGACGTGCCTGTATATGCCTGAACCTGAATACCAGCGGCTGTTAGCCCCTTCGTTCCTGACCTTAACGGCCAGAATATTGGATTTGCCATAAACTACCTGATCTGTAATATCGAACCAGAATGATGTGTAACCATAAGGATGGTTTCCCAGGGAAACGCCATTAATCCATATTTCGGGATTCATATAAACTCCATCAAACTGAATCAGGATCCTTTTTCCGCTTGCCTCATAAGGTAAAACGAACGATTTACGATACCATCCTGTGCCTCCGGTAGTAAATCCCCCGCTTACCTGGCTTACTGCTTCAGGATCAAATGGAGAAACAGTACCTGGCATATCCTCAATGCTCCAGTCATGCGGAAGATCGAGTAAACGCCAGGCTGAATCGTTGAATTTCGGTCCATCGGCACCCGGAGAATCACCCCTGAAAAATCTCCATCCGTTATCAAAAAGGATCTCAGAACGACCTTCCTTTGAAAAATTCAGGTTGTTGATTTTATCTTCGGTCTCAGATTTGCATCCATAATTTAAAATGCAGCAAATAACTATTAAACCCGAAAAAATCGAAATTCTTTTCTTCATCACGGAATTGTATTAATTACTGTCAGAAAATAGCAAGATTTAAAATTAAAACCCTAAGATAACAATAAGTATTATTATGTAATCATGGTTCATTATAATCTGATCACAGACCATTGAGCTCATTAAAAGCCCATAAGTTACTAACCGACAATTCAACAGCCTTCTTAAGATCTTCTTTTGCCATATCGGCCTTGCCGGCACCTTTATATCCCAATCCTCTAAGGGTATATGCCCTTGATTTCCGGGTACTCTCTGCCTCGCGTTCCCCGAATATGGCAAAGAAATCGGTACTGGTTTCAGTCTGATTTATCTGCTTCTCTCCGTCACTTATCAATTTATTGAAGATCTCTGTTGCTTTGGCCTTGTCGCCCAGTTTCGCATAACTCAGACCCTGGTAGTAACTCATATATCCTGTTCTCCCCGGTGCCTGTGCTACTGCCTTATTATAGTAAAGCTTTGCATTGGTCTTATTACGGAGTGCCTCGTAGGCAAGTCCTATGAAATAATTAACCTGGATATCCCTGTTTCCTGATCTGGCACTGCCTGCCTCTTCATCCGGTATCTGTGCCAGAAGAAAATGCTCAAGGGCTTTCTGGTAGTTTTTAGCTTCATAATATTTCAGACCCATTGATAACTGGGCATCCATAATTACTTCTCTCACCACTGAACTTCCCTCGCGATAACTAAAATTCTTACCCTGCAAATATTCAACTGCTTTCTCAGGCTTTCCAGCCAGAGTCAGAACTCCGATCTGACGAATAAAAGCATCGTCACGGTTCTGTAATACTGCATTGTTCCCTTCAAATAATTTCAATCTTACATCGATCGGAGAATTGTTGGCCTCATATAGAATGTCCAGTTCATCGTAGTATACTGCATCCGTCTTATTCAGTGACAGGGCCTTTTCATAATATGGAATTGCCTTTTTAACATCATGTGCATGACGGTAATAGCCCCATCCCAGATTCCTGTAAGCAAGGGCAAGAGAAGGCTCATTCTTTATAGCATTCTCCCAGCTCGCTATTGCTTTGCCTGGTTGCTTGTCGTACAAAATGTTACCTGCATAATAATAAGCCTTACCATCTCCCGGGTTATATTCCAATGCCTTCTTCAGTACATTCAATGTTTCCAGACGGAACGGGAAGCAATAATCCTCCGATTGTGAATTGGCATCTTTGAAATACTTCGCTGCCTCTGTTTTGTTTCCTTTTTTGTCCTGGATAAAGCCAAGATAATATGATACCTCAGGATCTTTACCTTTAAATCTCATCAGTACATCCTCAGCATCAGTTACCAGACCATCATTCAGATAATCAACAGCAAGCTCGAGATAATTCTGATCGAAATCCCTCATCTTTCTGGTTAATGATGCCAGGTCCTGTTCTGCTTTCTGTACATTTCCCGACGCCTTTGATATAAGATATACTTCATTGCCTATCCTGAAATCAAGAGGATCTGACACAGGAATAGTTCCAAGAGTCTGGGTTGCTCCTTTATAGTCACCCATCTTTCTCTGAATCGCTGCTTTAAGAGCAACTGCACGGTTGTTCTTTGTGTTAGTCGATATTGACTCATTTATCTGGTGAAGTGCCTTTGATAAGTCTCCTCTCATAACAGAGATCTGGGCAAGTTCAAAATATGCCGCTGAATGGTAAGCATAATCCCAGGTGGCGCGATAGAGAGTATCGATAGCTTCATCATAAAGACCAAGTGCTTTCAGTGTCAGACCCTGAAGGTATAGTGCCTCGCATGTTGAGGGTCTGGTATAATCCCTTGTTATTCTTTTTATTGCTGTGGCAAGATATTTCCTTGCAGATAGGTAATCGCCGTTCTTAAGGTAATAGTTACCCACTGCTGTATTTGTCCGGATATCTTTCGGATCACGCTTAAGTGCTTCTGTATAGTAATCCATCGGATTATACCGTGGATTGTAAAACAATTCTATCCTGTTACCTGTAACGTACAACTCTTCAACTGATGCAATATCTTTCGGAAGAGCAGGAGGTTTAACTGTCTCAGGAAGATTTTCCTGCTTTCTTAAGTTCGACAGGCTGATATGATACAAGGACTTCATTAGTCTCGGCATTTACCATCTCTGTATAAAGATCTGTGAATTTATATGCTCCATCCACCTTAATCGTTTCTGTGTATGCCTTCTCTGGTGAAATTAATACCTCCTTCTGAAGGACTACTTTTGAACCATTCTTAAGCGTAATCCTGGCTTTATTAACTTTCTGTGTAGAATAATATCCAAGAAATACACTACTCTGGTCTCGTGGTTCAAGGTTTACTGCTCCGTTCAGGTTAGCATAACGAAAACCCTTAATATCTTTTATAGGATACCAGTATTGTTTCCAGGTCTTTACCTCGCCCGGACGGATCCAGCTGTAGTCCGGTTGGTTATCTGAATAGGCACCTGCCATTATCTCAACATATGGTCCTGAACCCTCAGTAAGCCTTGCTTCAGTAGCCTGCCCTCGTTTACCTGATCCCCATTCCCAGAGTTTGGCGCCATTAACAATATTATGATCGCCGATATGAACAGTGCCGGTGTTTTTACCATGATCATATCCGCCCATAAAATCCTCATTAAGATTATGAGCAAAAAATGATGTACTGTTTTCGACATTTTTCCACCAGCTTATATCAACTCCTTTTGTAAAATCGTGGGTGACGTTAAAGATTTCTGTTGAAAATGGCCAGCGTGAAAAACTATTTTTACCATGGAATGTAACAAACTGTACACCTGAAGGGAAAATGACCTGATAGTTATCATTTGTGTGCGTAGCCAGGTTAGCCCAGTATATAAAGCTATGTGTGTATTGAGTAGGATTAAAAATCTTCACTTCAGCCTCAAAATAGGATTTCCCGGGGGTCACTGTAACTCCGATTGTCCATCTCATCCTGTGACGAGGTTCTGTTTCACCGACAATTATGGTCTTGCTCCCGTTTTCATTCTCTTTAAGCGAATAATCAACCGGCAGCATTGTAGATGCCCTGTGAATATGTAAAACACTCCATTCGATACCTCCTGATACCCAGGCTCCTGTCATACCAAGGTTTCCTGGTTTTACCACATCATTCTTATATATAAAATTATAGTTGTTGGTTTTGTCAGTTGCATAATAAAGCTTTCCACCAATCTCTGGGGTTACACATAACTTTATGTATTCATTTTCAAGTGTGAGCGCCTTCCATGCCTGTTCAGTTTTCTTATCTGAAATTACATCATTCTTAGCCAGCGGATAAATATATTTTGAGGCACCGGCGTAAGATTCATTGGTAAAAAACATGGGGGCTTTCTCCGGAGCTAAAACCGGATAAGTTGGCAGTACCCAGGGTTGTTCTGACATCTTTACCTGGCAAAAGAGCGTTTCTCCGGGTATAAAAATAAAAAAAATCAGAAGCTTTAAAAACCCTGATTTTTTTCCATAAACTATATTTTTCAGTGTATTCATCTGTGAATCATATAAATATCCAAAAAGCATCTTAAGAAGCAATTCTGCAAAATATATCTTCAAACAAACTCAACAATAAAATCAATCATCAATAGCCTGTCCTACAAGCAATTGAAATTTCCACGGTGATGTATCTCCATTCGATCCCTGGGTCTGCTTCATCAATACTCCAATTACCTTTTCCTCAGGATCAGCAAAATAAGTTGTGTTGAAATATCCTCCCCATTCAAATGTACCCTTGCTTAAGTATCCTCCTTTTGTTACACCCTTCTGGCTTTGCAATCCAAATACAAGTCCGTAAGAACGACCTGCATTATCTTCCCAGAGATCGCCAGTCTGGTTTTCCATTATTGTCTTAACCGTAGTCCGGCTAAGAATTCTTATTCCGTTAAGCTCACCACCATTTAAATACATCTGAAGAAATGTTGCATAATCTCTTGCAGTGCTGCTTAAACCGGCACCTCCTGAGAAAAATGTCCTCGAACCTTTAACAGGATAATCAGGATCATAAAACGTAACAGGATAATGATGCCATTCACCGTTTTCTTTCCACTGAACAGGCACTAGTCTTTTGCTTTTATCATCAGGCAGATAGAACCATGTATCATTCATGCCAAGTGGCTCAAAAAGATATTTCCTGAGATATACATCAAAAGGCATTCCTGATACCACTTCAATAAAATATCCGAGAACATCAAGTCCTTCACTATACAAATAGTCTTCTCCCGGATTAAAATGAAGCGGTAGTTTGGCAAGTTTTTTAACGCTTTCCCCTATAGTTACACGATCGGTTGTAAAAAGATCTGTAATCCCGGCTTTAGCATAAATCATTTTGAACCTTTCATCCGCATCAATAACGCCGTAACCGATTCCTGAAGTGTGGGTAAGGAGTTGTCTGATAGTAATCTCCTGACTTGCGGGCACAGTTACATAGCTTGTATCGCTGTACCTGAAACTCTTCAAAACCCCGGGATTTTTGAATTCCGGGATATACAGTGAAACAGGATCGTCCATCCTGAATTTTCCCTGCTCCCAAAGCATCATAACTGCGGTAGCAGTAATTGCCTTGCTCTGGGATGCTATCCGGAAAATATCATCCCGTTTTTGTAACCTGCCGGCCTGGTTATCTGCCTTGCCGAAAGCTTTATAATAAATTATTTTCCCATTTCTGGCAACCAGTGCCACTGCACCGGGGATCTCCCCATTTGAGATTGATCTGGTTATCATCGAGTCAATTCTTGATAACCTTTCGTTCGACATTCCAACACTTTCAGGAGTACCATCAGAAAGGGGAAGCGACTTTTTAACAGATTTAGTCTGCCCCTGTGATACTAATGAAAGAAACAGCAGGAAACCAATTAATATCTTCTTCATTTCTGTTGATTCTTATTAGGTTTATATTTAGTTAGTTGAGGAAACACTACAATAAACTGACCAGAAACCAGCAGATATTAAAGATGCATTAGTAAAAAAATTGAAGGATACAACCTTTGTATACCCTGGTAACACATCTTAATTTAATAAATCCCTTCATGTTACTTAGCGTAACCCTTAGAGTTCCTTCGTGGCGAAAAACTCTTTACCACAAAGGAACCCAAAGTCCCGATAGCTATCGGGATGCACTAAGAATCACAAAGGAATTATACCAAAGAGACTATATACTTTTCAGTTCAGTATTTGCCCATAAGTTACTAACCGACAATTCAACAGCCTTCTTAAGGTCTTCTTTTGCCATATCGGCCTTGCCGGCCCCTTTATATCCCAATCCTCTAAGGGTATATGCCCTTGATTTCCGGGTACTCTCTGACTCACGTTCACCAAATATGGCAAAGAAATCGGTACTGGTTTCAGTCTGATTTATCTGCTTCTCTCCGTCACTTATCAATTTATTGAAGATCTCTGCTGCTTTGGCCTTGTCACCCAGTTTAACATAACTCAGACCCTGGTAGTAACTCATATATCCTGTTCTCCCCGGTGCCTGTACTACTGCTTTATTATAGTAAACCTTTGCATTGCTCTTATTACGGAGTGCCTCGTAGGCAAGTCCTATGAAATAATTAACCTGGATGTCCCTGTTACCTGATCTTGCACTGCCTGCCTCTTCATCCGGTATCTGTGCCAGAAGAAAATGCTCAAGGGCTTTCTGGTAGTTTTTAGCTTCATAATATTTCAGACCCATTGATAACTGGGCATCCATAATTACTTCTCTCACCACTGAACTTCCCTCGCGATAACTAAAATTCTTACCCTGCAAATATTCAACTGCTTTCTCAGGCTTTCCAGCCAGAGTCAGAACTCCGATCTGACGAATAAAAGCATCGTCACGGTTCTGTAATACTGCATTGTTCCCTTCAAATAATTTCAATCTTACATCGATCGGGGAATTGTTGGCCTCATATAGAATGTCCAGTTCATCGTAGTATACTGCATCCGTCTTATTCAGTGACAGGGCCTTTTCATAATATGGAATTGCCTTTTTAACATCATGTGCATGACGGTTATAGCCCCATCCCAGATTCCTGTAAGCAAGGGCAAGCGAAGGCTCATTCTTTATAGCATTCTCCCAGCTCGCTATGGCTTTGCCTGGTTGCTTGTCGTATAAAATGTTACCTGCATAATAGTAAGCCTTACCATCACCGGGGTTATATTCCAATGCCTTCTTCAGTACATTCAATGTTTCCAGGCGGAACGGGAAGCAATAGTCCTCCGATTGTGAATTGGCATCTTTGAAATACTTCGCTGCCTCTGTTTTGTTTCCTTTTTTGTCCTGTATATAACCAAGATAATATGATACCTCAGGATCTTTCCCTTTAAACCGCATCAGTACATCTTCAGCATCATTTACCAGGCCATCGTTAAGATAGCCAACTGCAAGCTCAAGATAGCTCTGATCGAAATCCCTCATCCTTTTTGTTAATAAGGTCAGATCCTGGCCGGATTTCTGAGTATCTCCCGACTCCTTTGATATAAGATATACTTCATTGCCTATCCTGAAATCAAGCGGATCTGCTACCGGAACAGATCCAAGTGTCATTGTTGCTCCTTTAAAATCACCCATCTTTCTCTGAATCGCTGCTTTAAGGGCAACTGCACGGTTGTTCTTTGTGTTAGTCGATATTGACTCATTTATCTGGTGAAGTGCCTTTGATAAGTCTCCTCTCATAACAGAGATCTGGGCAAGTTCAAAATATGCTGCCGAATGGTAAGCATAATCCCAGGTAGCACGATAGAGAGTATCTATAGCTTCATCATAAAGACCAAGTGCTTTTAGTGTCAGTCCCTGAAGGTAAAGTGCCTCGCATGTTGATGGTCTGGTATAATCCCTTGTTATTCTTTTTATTGCTGTGGCAAGATGTTTCCTTGCAGATATGTAATCGCCGTTCTTAAGGTAATAGTTACCCACTGCTGTATTTGTCCGGATATCTTTCGGATCACGCTTAAGTGCTTCTGTATAGTAATCCATCGGATTATACCGTGGATTGTAAAACAATTCTATCCTGTTACCTGTAACGTACAACTCTTCAACTGATGCAATATCTTTCGGAAGAGCAGGAGGTTTAACTGTCTCAGGTAGATTTTCCTGTTTTTTAAGTTCGACAGGCTGATATGATACAAGGACTTCATTAGTCTCGGCATTTACCATCTCTGTATAAAGATCTGTGAATTTATAGGCTCCATCCACCTTAATCGTTTCTGTGTATGCCTTCTCTGGTGAAATTAATACCTCCTTCTGAAGAACTACTTTTGAACCATTCTTAAGAGTGATCCTGGCTTTATTAACTTTCTGTGTCGAATAATATCCAAGAAATACACTACTCTGGTCTCGTGGTTCAAGGTTTACTGCTCCGTTCAGGTTAGCATAACGAAAACCCTTAATATCTTTTATAGGATACCAGTATTGTTTCCAGGTCTTAACTTCCCCTGGCCTGATCCAGCTGTAGTCCGGCTGGTTATCTGAATAGGCGCCGACCATAATTTCAACATAAGGTCCGCTGGTTTCAGTTAGTTTTCCTTCTGTTGCCTGTCCGCGTTTTCCTGATCCCCATTCCCAGAGTTTGGCTCCTTTAACAATGTTATGATCAGCGATATGAACAGTACCGGTGTTTTTACCGTGGTCGTATCCACCCATGAAATCTTCTTTCAGATCCCATGAAAAGAATGAAGAACTGTTTTCGACATTTTTCCACCAGCTGATATCAACACCTTTTGTAAAATCGTGGGTGACGTTATAAATTTCTGTTGAAAATGGCCAACGGGTAAAGCTGGTTTTTGAGTGAAATGTTGCAAATTGCACACTTGGCGGGAAGAAAACCTGGTAATCCTGATTTGTATGAGTAGCTACATTGGCCCAATATAAAAAGGTATGAGTGTATTGAGTCGGGTTGGCAACTTTCACTTCAGCCTCGAAATAGGATTTCCCCGGTGTCATGGTAATTCCGATCGTCCATCTCATCCTGTGACGCGGTTCTGTTTCACCGACAATTATGGTCTTGCTCCCGTTTTCATTCTCTTTAAGCGAATAATCAACCGGCAGCATTGTGGATGCCCTGTGGTGATGCAGTACACACCATTCAATACCTCCTGATACCCAGGCACCTGTCATACCAAGGTTCCCTGGTTTTACCTCATTATTCTTATAAATAAAGTTATAATTGGTAGTTTTGTCGGTTGCATAGTAAAGTTTTCCTCCAATCTCTGGAGTAATGGCTAATTTTATGTATTCATTTTCAAGGATGAGCGCTTTCCATGCCTTATCAGCTTTAGTAGCTGAAATTACATCATTTTTAGCAAGAGGATATATAAATTGTGAAGCCCCCTGATAATTTCCATTGGTGAAAAACATCGGGGCTTTCTCCGGAGCTAAAACCGGATAAGTTGGCAGTACCCAGGGTTCTTCAGACATCTTTACCTGGGAGTTAATAATTCCCCCTGAGAGAATAGTTAAAAGAATCAAAAGTTTAAAAAACTTTGATTTTAAGGTAAGTAGTAAGTTAGATCTTGATTTCATTAAATTGAAAATTTAGGATTATTATTTAATATAAATATTATCTGTTAATTTATAGCCTGTGTAAAACCTTCCATATTGGTGCGGATCTTATATACTTTTGAATAACTCACCATATAGAGTGTTTTCATATCATCATCGCCAAAACAGACACTTACAGGAAATGAAGGAAGGTTTATCATACCAACAAATTCTCCCTTCGAATTAAAAATCTGTAAACCTGCATAGGTAGCTACATAGAGATTACCATTCTTATCAATGGCCATACCATCAGCACTTGTTGACTTGCCTTTTCTGTCAAGTACATCTTCTGTAAGGAACAATGTTGCGAACTTTCTCAGATTACTCAGTGTACCATCTTCATTTACATCATAAGCCCATATAAAGTTCTCCTTATCGCTGTTCACAGGATACCATGTTTCATCATCATAGGTATTGTTTACAAGGAATGTTTTTCCATCGGGGGTTAATATGCAACCGTTAGGCATTGCAAACTCGTTTGGTTCAATAACCCTTGTTAGTTTACCTTCGGCTGATAAATAATAAACACATCTTCCGGGCTGGTTCTTTACCGCATCAGCTGTAAACTGAGGATCAGTAAAATAGATACCACCTTTTGCATCAACAACAATATCATTAGGACCATCAAGTTTTTTCCCATCATACTTATCTGCAATAACTTTTACAACCTCCCCTTTGGTAGTCATCTCAACCACCCTGTGGCCCATCATATCACAAGCAAGAAGATTACCATTTTTATACGGATATAAACCGTTGGTCTGCATTTTACCGCTGCTGATATTTCTGTATTTGCCATCCGGATCCATTTCCACAAGCGAGCTTTTTGCCGGACTTCCGTTCCATGCCTGATCAAAGAACATGTTTGAGAAATATAGCTTTCCATTCATCCATTTCGGACCTTCTGTAAAATATAAAGTGGGAGTAGTAACAGAACCATCAATAATAAGTTCTGGTTTTGTACCTTCGGGTATAATTGAATGATATGCCTCATTTCTTGCACTGGCTTTTTGATCATAGTCGGGACGTGCCGGCCAGAAAACATCAATTGCATCACATCCCAGCGAACCTATGTTGGCTCCATGAACCATATCAGCCGGAAGAAACAGGGCATCATTAGCTTTCATCTCCTGCTCGCCATCAACAATAATCTCGCTGCAACCTCCTCTGAGAACCAGCATAAGCTGATCTTCAGGATGGTTATGACGGGCGAATACTGATCCCGGCTCCATGGCAAGAAAACTAACCTGCACGTTTTTACCGGTTATTACCCTTGAACTTGCACCAGGAACAAGTTCTGTATATTGAAGATCATATACATCATAAACTGTGTTTGGTTTTACATTTGGATTCATTGGTACCTCAATATCTACATTCTCAGAAGGTAAGTCTGCCACTCCTGCTTTTTGCAGATAATCAAGCCGAACCGGACTGTAAACCTCAATTATTTTTGCACCTGCAGGACCTGCCTTAAGGGCATTTTTGCTCCCTTTTTCAAGGTAAACAAAATCTATCCTGGGAGTTGCACTGTGAGTTCCATCCGCTGCTTCACGCTTCCTTGACTTCAGATTCACAAAATTACCTTCAACAAGCTGATCTACTTCCCCTTCCATTACGAAAACAAAACGGTCAACTTCAATGGTCTCTTCAGGGATCTGTGCATTCGGATCAAGATGAATAACAGCAATAAGCTTACCATTGGACCAGTAAAGTTTTGCACTTACACCCGGATGCAATGCTGTTACCGGCAGACTATCCAGACATGTAACTTTTCCAGGTTCAAGATTGGAGACAATCTTAGTCTTAGGGATGTCAGTACGTTCGCGTCCTGCTATTGAGTATTGCTTTATCACCTCTTTATTCTTTTTCTCCCAGCCCGAACCTCCGGTGCATTGCACAAGAATCATTACTGTTATTGCCAGTAAAAGCGACATTAGAAGAGTTTTTCCGGTAAATCTTGTTTTCATAGTTTTCCCTTATTTTATTATTCAAAACGTGTATAAAAATCTTTGATTAATTAAGTAAATTTTAGAAGGCATAAATTTAGTATTAATCACTAACTAAACAAATCCGATTCATCAATTATTTAAGAAGGCTGTATCAAAAGTTAAAATCGCAGTTTTGCATTCTCTGTGTCCCTCTGTGCTCCCGATAGCTATCGGGACTCTGTGATCCTCTGTGTAACAAATATTTAAGAACTAAAACATAGTTACACCGGGAATTCACATAGCCACACAGATGACTTTTGATACAGTCCTGACTTCTGACGTTTTTAAATTTTAGTGCCGTCTTGATCTTCAAATAATTGAAAATGAATAATGTACACATTTAATCTTTTATTTTTACCGCAGTAACCCCAATTTTAGGCCTATGTATATGTTAAGAAAGAGCCCTTACCCATCTCCTTCTATTTATATCTTAACCCTTCCCCTGCCCCTTCCCTTTAGCAAAAAAGGGAAGGGGGCATCCAGCATATTATCAGCTCTTTGTCACTTTCGTGCATTTATGGTTTCATTTATTTTCATTATCAGAGAGTCTTTATCTTCCAATTCTTCATTCTTTATTCTCAAGACAAATATTCCTTTATCAGATAATTTTGAATCCCTGTCAATGTCATACTCTTTTTGTTTTAAATGAATTGGACCATCCACCTCTATGACAAGTGACAACTCCCGAGAGTAAAAATCCGCAATATAGAAATCTATCCATTGTCGGTCAATTCTATAGACAATGGGATGTTGTCTGAGAAATCGGTATCCTGAAAGATTTTTCCTCCTCAACATATCCCAAAGCAATTTTTCAGAAGGAGTCAGATTCTTCCTTAAATTCCTGGCTAGTAAAATAATTTGCCTGTAATTACTATATGGTATGCGAGACATGTATCAAATAATGCGATAATAAAAGTATCACATACCAAATAACATTCAATACTATTTGGAGCGAAAAGTTTATATTGTAGTTTTAATCTATTTATAATCAGCTGATTTGCCCCTTCCCTTTTTCTTTAAAGGGAAGGGGTTGGGGATGGGTTTCGTAAATTCATATACATAGTGGAGGTATAATCTACCGCACTAATTGTCAGAAGTCAGGAAATATTTAAGAACTAAAACATAGTTACACCGGGAATTCACATAGCCACACAGATGACTTTTGATACAGTCTCCCAGTTCCTCAATTACCTTTATCTATTTCGGATGATACATATTTGTTACAATTGTTTGTTAACAATCAGGTATAAGAATAATGAATGAATAGATTAACTACTGTGCATTCAGGTCTTTAAGCAATCGGGTACAGGCATCTGTGTAAATCCCCACATCATGAGAATAAGAGATATACTGAATACCTGTTTTTTTCCACATTGCAGCAGCCTGGAGTGTATCGGCAAAGCTTCCGACTACAACACCCAAAGCCAGTGCCCGTTTAACAATACTATTAATAGTCTCAATCACCTTCGGGTGTGTTACCTGACCGGGTACTCCAAGTGACTGTGATAAATCATAGGGACCGATAAAGAAAATATCCACTCCTTCTACCTTA
This sequence comes from uncultured Bacteroidales bacterium, assembly GCA_963732435.1. Classification (GTDB taxonomy): domain Bacteria; phylum Bacteroidota; class Bacteroidia; order Bacteroidales; family VadinHA17; genus LD21. The sequence continues at coordinate 101,048 of CAVSZL010000006.1, forward strand.
AGTATATTATCGAGATCGTCAAGTACTTCTTTACCTTCCAGTTGAATTATAACAAGTCCTTCATTTGATTTTTTGAAATATTCATCGCGCGGTAATGCAGAATAATTTGCAGATCTTACAAACCTGCATAATCCCCTTTCTCCTTCCGGAAAAAACCTTGCTGATTTTACACAATCTTTCACCATCTGGCTGGTAGAAACCTGCGGTATCTGAACTCCGAGAGCTCCCAGATCAAGTGGCTGATGAATAGCTGTATCTGTTGCATTTGAAGTCCTGACAATCGGAATAATATTTGTCAGAAGTGCGGCACTGATAAGATTCTGAACCTGTGATAAACCTGCAGGTCCGTGTTCCATATCAATGATAACAAAATCAAACCCGGCATGTCCTGATATTTCGATAAATGCAGGATCTATCGTTTCAATGAATGGTCCGTAAACAGGTTTGCCTGCCTTCAGTTTAGCTTTAAACTTACTAAGTAATGTTGCTTCAACAGTTTGCTGGCTCTCTGCGCCTGAAACACCTGGTAAGATTCCATTGTTTAATCCGAACATACCTGCAGCTGAACCCGTCATGATCATTTTGGCAGCATCCCTGCGGCTGATGCCTTCTTTATTTTCTTCGCTTTTCATAGTTAATTATTTGTATAAATTAAAACCTTTTGATTATAGTCATATTATCACACCTGGTCTGACCGGAGTAATTATTTAGAGCTGTTTTTTTTTTGAGAAGTTTTTTGATGCGGACATAAGTGCCTGTTTTTTTTAGTTATTCCTTTTGAAGATTTAAATTTATGTGACTACAATTCATCCAACACTCATCAGTTACAAATTTATTAAAATTAAGGAATTTTATATAACCAGGTATATTATTACAGTCAATTGAAGTTAATCAGGGTAGTGCAAACCGATGCGACCCTCCCGGCATATGACAAGTGGCACACGTTGCTCCTGGTTCAGCTTCCGGTGCATGTTCCGAAAGAGGCTTGTCACTATGGCATTCCAAACATAATTCGTTTACAGGTTTTATGAGTTGATGTTGTATTCCACCGGCAGAACCATGAGGAGCATGACAAACAGTACATCCGACCTCATTCTCTATGTGTTTACTGCTTATAAGTTCAGAGTACCTGGCACCTATGTCCAGTTTCTCGATGTTGTACACTTTGTTTAGATCATCTCCCGGATGAAATTCTGTAGGGAAAGGATGATCTCCTGACATATCTGTTCCATCGGAATGACACTGACCACAGACCATAGCCTTCCTCTCAAATGACAAATTTCCGGGATTAATGATTTTGTCCTTGTCTCCGTTAACGGCATGAAGACTACCCTGCCCATGGCACGCCTCACATGTAACACCCGGTTCTTTCCATTTCATTGTATTAACACTGTATCCGGTTGTATGACAGGCCATACATTCTTTAGCTGCATCAACTACTGGTTCCGGGGCCCACTTCTGAGTGCTAACGTTCCATCTGAATGGCAGCATTCTGAAGTAACCGTCGCAATAGCGCTGCCCGCTTCGGCCTGCACCAATTGCGTAAATGATCTGAGATTTCTGCAAAGGACTATCCGACGTAAATTGTGCAACTATCTTTGACGGAGATTTGATGGCATCAATTGAAGTTGAGACATGAGCTGTACTGTTAAACAGATCAGAAGATAACCGGGACTTTTCAGGTAGATTAATATTATTATCACCCTTCATTCCACTGTGGCAGTCTAAACAAACACCGCTGCCTACATATTTTGCCCCGTCCTCTGGCAATACCCCGGATGTATTTTCAATGGAGCCGGATACAAAAGTTGCAAACCAGCGATCTGGCGAAGTTTGTCCGGGATCATTTGCATTGATCAGAATAGAAAAGGTAATAAAGAGCAGTACTGAAAAACAAAACATTAAGGATTTTACTGTTTTTGAAGGCATATTTCCCCTGGATGAGGCTCCTGAAAGATTAATTAAAAACAATTGCTTTTTCATTGATATTGAATTTTATAAATTATATTCCCTGAAAACCTGTTCCGCATACTACTGTAAGCCAAAGTTCGATTACAATAATAATAAAAACCAGAATATAACAAATTAATAATAAGTAATATGAGTATCGGGAATCAGTCACGAAAAATCATTGATTTTCAAGCTATTTAAGAACCTTTATGCTTGATTCCCGATAGTCATTATAGGTAAATTAAAAAATACCCGCAAGGCAATAAAATTTTATAATAACCTGAAAAATACAAAGAATTTTTCACACGTAGTATTGACAATTGAAAATCATAATCATACAAAATTCCTGACTTCTGACGTTTTCAAATTTTAGTACTGCCTTGATCTTCAAGTAATTGAAATTGAATAATATATAGATTTAATTTTAAATTTTTACTGCATTAACCCCAATTTCAGGCCTATGTATATGTTAAGAAACAGCCCGTACCCAGCTCTTTCTATTTATATCTTAACCCTTCCCCTGTCCCCCGATTTGCGGGGCAGGCTCTTCCCTTTAGCAAAAAGGGAAGTGGGCATCCTGCATATTATCAGCTCTTTGTCACTTTCGTGCATTTATAATAATAAAAGTATCAGATATCAAATAACTTTCAATACTATTTGGAGCGAAAAGTTCAGGTTGTAGTTTTAATCTATTTATAATCAGCTGATTTACCCCTTCCCTTTAAAGAAAACGGGAAGGGTGGCGTCCTGCATATTATCAGCTCTTTGTCACTTTCGTGCATTTATAATAGTAAAAATATCACATATCAAATAACATTCAATACTATTTGGAGCGAAAAGTTAAGATTGTAGCTTTAATCTATTTATAATCAGCTGATTTACCCCTTCCCTTTTTCTTTAAAGGGAAGAGCCTGCCCCGCAAAGCGGGGGGCAGGGGATGGGTTTCTTAAACTCACATACATAGTGGAGGTATAATATACCTCATGAATCATCAGAATTCAGGACATTAAGTATTGACAATTTAAAATCATAATTATACCAATTGTTTAAAACTACATAAAGAAAAAAGGGGAGCATTTTTAAAAATGCTCCCCTTAATATTTACATCAATAAATGATACTTATGGTTACTCAAGTAAGCCTGGGTTGCCAGATGTATCAACAAATGGCTTTGGAACGTAGTATACTTTATCAGTAATTGCTGTGTTAGGAGGAAGTTCATCAGTGTTTTTAGCATCAACTATTTCCTTCACCATCTCATTACGAACAAGGTCGAACCAGCGACTGAATTCACCTGCAAATTCATAGGATTTTTCGGTAACAATCTGTCTCCATGTAAGAGAGGTTGCATCAACTGTTGCATCGGGAGTATTTAAAGGTTTACCGGCGCCACGGCGCTTAATTTTGTTAAATGCTTCCAGTGCTAATGGATCGGAAGCATTACCGGTTGCCCTGATCTGAGCTTCAGCATAGATCATATAAATTTCTGCAAGCCTGAGCATAGGCATGGATATGGGATTGTTCCAGTCGAGTTTATTACCCTGTAGTTTTTTGTAATATGGACGTCTTACCTGGTAGTTCTGCCATGGAACATAAACACCATTTGAATTTGTAAATCCAATATCGAAAGTTATATCTTTTCTTACTCCTGCAGGAAAATTATTAAAGAATGTAATTTCTGAGAAATAATCATCCCATCCGCCTCTGTCACTGGGTGTAGCGGCTATACCTACCCATCCGTTACCACTTGATCCGGTACCAGGGCCGAGGAAATTAATTGCGTATACCTCTTCCTTGTTACCGCTGGCTTTTACAGTCGGGCTCTCCCATAAGTCGATATAATTGGGCATAAGATCAAATCCGTATGTAGCCCTGTTATCAATAACATCTTTAGCAGCAGCTGCAGCAAGTGCATATTTTGATGCATCCTTAAGCGGCCACCCTGTCATCTGAAGATATACCTGTGCAAGAACAGCTTTAGCAGTTCCTTTACCTACCCTTCCGGGTTGTGGTTTTTTATCTCCCATTAGTTCGTAAGACTTATTCAGGTCACTTATTATCTGAGCATAAAGTTCTGCTTCAGTGCTGGACTTTACCTTCAGAAACTCATCACTGTAATTCTGTGAGGTCAACATAAGCGGAGCCTTCCCCCAAAGTCGTACAATCCAGAAATAGTTGTAACCCCTTATAAAGAATGCTTCCCCTGCAATCTGGTTGATATTGGTTTTGTTTCCGGTTGCCTTCTCATAGTTTGCAATAATATTATTTGCACCCTGAATGGCTTTATAAGATCCGTTCCACACAAAACCCAAACGCTGGTTGGTATTCACTACGAAGTACTGGTCAAATTCACGAAAGTCAGCTTTGTTACTAGCTTTGTGGGTAGTAAGGTCATCGCCACCCATAAGGATGGCAGCAGTGGATGCATTTCCAAAACCCCTGCTCCAGACATGGGCCATTGGCTTGTATGCGCCTGAAAGTGCAGCAAAAAGACCCTGTTCACTGGTCAGTGCACCACTTTCCGCGGTTATCAGGGTTGACAGATCTTCTTCGTAAAAATCCTCACACGAAGTCACTATCAATACTAACATTAAAATAAATGATATTTTTTTCATAGCAATTCCTGTTTAAAATTAAAAGTTTAAATTAAGCCCGAATGTCCAGATCTTGGCGTTTGGATAGGATCCTCCGTCACCACCGGCTATAGTTTCCTGGCTTGAGTCGGTCTGTGTGTATGATTCAGGATCGAGACCTTTATAGTTGGTAAGTGTCCAGATGTTCTGTCCGCTTATACTTAGAGAACCATCAATAGTCTTCATCCACTGCTTGGGAAAATTAAACATAAGGCTCAGGTTCTTAAGTCTTAGGAAGTTTCCGCTTTCAACATAGGCAGATGATTGAATCTGTTGCTTGTTTGTCTTGCTGAATGCTGCTACCACACTACCTGTATTGGTAGGAGACCACCTGTCGAGAATATCAACATGTGTATATTCACGGGCATCCGCAGCTGCGATCATCATCTGGGCATAGGCATAGTTCCATTTTTCGTAACCCAGCATTGACTGGAAGAAAGCATTAAGAGTAAACATCTTATATGTCAGGGTATTATTAAATCCAATCATCTGAGTTGGGATCCCTGATCCGATGACCTGAAAGTCACTTGAGTTAACAACATTATCACCGTTAGTATCTTCGTAATGATAATCACCGGGAGCGTTGCCATAAATAGCTGCCTCCGCAGCCTGATCCTGTTGCCATATACCAAGAGATTTATAACCGTAATAGCTTGATATCGGATAACCTGGTTTTAATATCATATCCGGGGCATTCACCATACCGGCACCGGCAGGACTTTTCTGCTGAATATTATCTCTTGCACCCAAAGCCTCAACTGCATTCTTCATGAATGTCATTGTAAGGTTTGCATTCCATGTGAAATTGCTTTTATCAATGATCACTGCACTTAAATTGAATTCAAATCCTCTGTTTGAGATCTCACCAAGATTCCTGTAAATATTTCCGCCACCTACATAACCGGGCAATGGTTCGCTCAGGAGAAGGTCTGTTGTATATTTATAAAAATAATCGGCTTCAACACTGAGTCTGTTCTTAAATACTCCAAGATCCACACCAATGTTTGACTGGGTAGTTGTTTCCCATTTCAGATCCTCATTACCCGGGTTACCGATATTGATACCCGAAGTTATTGTACCATTAACGAAGGATGCTCCTGCAGCACCAAGAGAGCTATTATAAGATGTAACTGTTCCGTACACTCCGATAGCCTGGCTACCTGTCTGTCCCCAGCTTCCTCTCAGTTTTAAATTATCAAGACCCAAACCTTGCATAAAATCTTCCTCAGAAACTCTCCATCCAATACCTATTGACGGGAATACAGATGTCTGATTGTCGCCTCTGAATTTCGATGAACGGTCACTACGAACAGATGCTGTTACAAGGTACCTGTCTTTAAGAGTATAGTTTACTCTTCCAATATAGGATCCTATTGTTGCTTTCTCATAATAGGCGTCAGCAGAAGCTGAAGCTGCAAGTGTCAGGTTATCATAACTCAAAGCCGGGATAACCAGGTTATTAGCATAAGCATTGTACCGATCTGTTGTAACAATCTGATATTCTGCAACAGCTGTAGCAGTTAATTTATGAATATCTGCAAATGTCTTTACATATGTTAAAGTGTTTGTGCTCTGAAGAAACAGGTTAGTACTTGACTGACGCTGAGCTGCCGGAGCATTGCTAAGGGCATTCTTGGTAAAAGCTTTATACTGCCCATTGGAATAACTTGCACCAAATCCAATATCAAGTGTCAGACCTTCAATAATTGTATAGTTAAATCCACCATTGGTACTAAAAGTACTCTGTTCCTGAATTTTATCATCCAACGCAAGATTAACAGGATTATCCTTGATGGAACTGACAGGATCCCTGACTGTAAGTACGCCGTTAGCATCATAGAGAGGTGTTGTCGGAGCCCATGCAGCTGCACCTCCGAGAGGTCCTGAAGTGGTGTAGTTACCAGAAGTATTGTTATTTGTCCTTCTTGCGAAGTTTACCTTCAGGGTTGCTTTCAGTTTTTCTGTCAGTTTGGCATCCAGGTTGGTCCTCAGAGATAATCTCTTGAAGTATGAATTTATAACAATACCATCCTGATCGAGGTAGTTACCTGATATAAAATAGGTAACCCTGTCGCTTCCTCCCGAATAATCAAGCTGGTATTCCTGGCCGTATGCTTTCCTCATAACCTGATCCTGCCAGTCAGTTCCGCCATTTGCTTTATAATCGGCTACCTGCTGATCAGTGAATATACGTGCAGCACCAAGAGCATCAGCTCTTATATTTGCAGTTTCGGCAAATGTTCCTGCATCCAAAACAGGCCATAATTTATCAACCTGGCTTGCCATAAATCTTGTTGTCAAAGAAACTTTTGGTTTACCTACAACACCACTTTTGGTAGTGATGAGTACAACCCCGTTAGCACCACGGCTACCATAAATAGCAGTCGATGATGCATCTTTAAGTACCTGGATTGAAGCAATGTCTGTTGGGTTAACATCCTGAAAACTTCCACCAACAAAACCGTCAATAACATAAAGAGGATCGTTGTTACCGGTTATTGAATTCGAACCACGGATCCTGATGACGGAAGCTCCACCGGGTGCACCTGAGGCATTCATTACGTTCACCCCTGAAGTACGTCCCTGGAGGATCTGATCCACCCTGTTCACAGGCTGATTGATATAAGCATCCTGTTTCACGGCAGCAATTGAGCCTGTTAAATCAGCTTTTCTTGCAGTACCGTATCCAACAACAACAACCTCCTGCATGGCAGTTACGGATGGAGCCAGGGCAACATTTATTGTAGATTGTCCTCCGACAGTTATTTTCTGAGGATTATAACCAATAAATGTAAAAACAAGTACGGCATTCGCACCAGGGACACTTAATGTATATTGTCCGTTTCCATCGGAGATGGTACCAACAGTGGTACCTTCCACCTGTATGTTCACACCTGGCAGAGGATTACCGCTTTCATCGGAAATCTTACCGGTAATTTGTTTCTGCTGGAGATCGCCAGCAGGCGCAGCGTTCACCTGCAATATCCCTATTGACATAAGGAGCATTGCAACACGCATAATTAACAGAATTTTTTTCATAAATAATTTAAGGTTAAGTTAAAAAAGATGAAATGACAATTAATAATTTAATCGTTTTGATCAATTCCAATTTCTAAGGTTTTAAGGAGAGTGAATTTGTTTCATAGGCTGGGTTTAATAAGGTTTCAATTTATAAAGTTAGTAATAAAGTATTTTAATGATGGTAAATATATAAATTTATGAAACACATTAACTTTTTTTAACTTTTTTTTTATTTTTTTTTGACATGTATCGGAAAAGGCCACCAGATGGGGATATAATGAATATGTTGTATCTATTCCATTGTCTCTCAAAATCATAATTACTCAATAAGTGTAAAACAACATTTATTATGTGTTTAATGTTTTATATTATTTTAGATCTTTAACTTATTTTTATTAATTTAATATTATCTTTTTCTTCCTATTCGTAACCACATATTAACTTCATCAATATATTATTAAATTCCATATTTTTAGCTTTACAGATCATCATTACAAATCAATTCTTACAAGTTTTGTTGCCATGCTAAGTGATAATATTACAAAATCATGTCATAAATGTTACCAGGTGAGGTACGAAACAGTACCAGGTATGAAAAACTTTACTCAATAGATTTGAAGATTTTAACAGATAAAGTCTTTAATTCCTTCAAAACACAGGCAGCCAGATAAAAGATCCTGATTACGAACAAAATCGAGGTTACTGACTATTTATGAAGAACATCCTCCTGAGTTTTGACGCTTTCTAGACTTAGCGTACTTGTAATTTTCAATTAATTAAAAATGAGTAATATAAGAATGCTATTTTTTATCATTACAGCACTAACTCCTAGTTTTGCCATGTGTTAAGGTTATGTAAGGTCAGTTCCTTCGAACATGAAGCAGAAAGAGTTAAAGATTTGGTTATCTTAAGGTTATCGGCCTCTCCCCCTCTCCTGATAGCTATCGGGACCCCCTCTCCCGGGGTGCGCTACTCTTTGTACACATCTATTTAATGTAATAAAACTTACAACATAATGCACTGAAAAACAATAATATATAAACAATATATAAGATGCATGAGATTCCTCGCTGCCCCTTCACTTTGCTCTGGGTTTCAGCTAATACTAATGACAATATTTCACATCTCACAGATTAGTAGGTATTTACAGATTCTGTAAAAATATCAAACGATTATGTTTTATTTTTCAAGCCACGATGTGGCTTAATATGAATAACCCCCAGCTGGCTGGGGGTTATTCATATTTGGCTCTTTCAGAGCCAGTTGTCATAATGGCAGGAGTGCAAAAAATATTTTGAATAAACCCTCAGGATGACAAGTACCTTTATCTAAGGGGGGGGAGGGAAGCAGGGGCGTTTCGGTTGAATATTTTTACCCGAAGAAAACTCTTATTCGTAACGCTCCTGCTTCCCTCCCCAAAACCAGACCAGACCAAACAATGTCATCCCGAAAGCAGTGAGGGATCCCCCAATCCATTCTCCAATTCAATTTCCAATAACCTTAAAAATACATACAATACCCTTATTCCGCCTTTACTACCTTCACATGTGAAACACTGCTTCCCGCCCTGAAATAACCAAGTACCGATGATCCGAAATTTGAAACCGGATTATACGGGGTTGAAGAACCTCCCATCCCTGTACCTGAAAGATCATTAAGCTGACTAAGAAAGGTATATTCCTTTTCATCAATTGAATTGATTATAACCTTTACAACATCATCCTTTTCAAAAAATTTCCACCTGGGTGAAAAGAGAATAATATCTCCGGTGGCAAAGTATTTATCTGTTATTAATGTATAACCTTCACTGTCAGGTTCACCGTTTACCAGGAATTCTATATTGTAAAAGTTATCGGTATCCGGATCATCGCTGAATTTCAGGCTGATTGTATATAATTGCTTATCTTCACCGGGTTGTTTAAATGCAGACTTTTCAAATTTCATTTCATAAAACAGAGAAGGAGGATAAAGGATTGAACTGGCACTGTAAGTTGTTTCCTTCAATATAAAAGACATTTCATATTCTCTGTTTGGCTTACCTTTTAACCTGGTACCTTTATAAAGGCCATTGCCGGAATATTTTAATGTCTCAGAATTGCCTGCATCATCGTGTAAAACAACCCGGGCATCAGCCACCCAGGTCGATTCTGAAGAATTAAAATAGTCTGTCGTATAGCTTAGCCTTAACCACGATAAAGAGTCTTTTTCTATAATCCCTTCAGCTACCAGTGCCGGCTTAGCGCTGTTCAGTTCAATATCAATAACTTCTTCACACGATACAGTTATCTGTGCCATAATGATAAAAACCAGATAACAGAACCTTTTGAAATATTTACTTATAAAAATCATAAATATAAAATCCTGAACATTACTATATTTTAAAATCTGAAGTTCCATGTTACTGAAGGAACTATTCCAAAAAGGCTCAGCCGGACTGCTTCAGTAGCACCTGATACCGTTTCACTTTCCCTGAATGTAATAGTATAAGCATTATGCCGGTTATAAACATTATATATTGAGAAATCCCAGGCTGATTCGAACCGTTTTCTTTGCTTTCCATCCAAATGGAGATTCAGGTCTAATCTGTGATAAACAGGCATTCTGTAACCATTTCTTTCTGTATAATATGGCAATTGCCGGTTATTGAATTCATATTTACCACTGGGAAAGGTTACAGCATTACCTGAATAATAGATCCACACAGCCGATAGTGTCAGCCTCTTTTTCATCTGATAGTTAACCACAACAGAAAAATTATGTGCCTTATCGTATTTGGAAGGATACCATTGGGCATTATTGATCCCCTCAATTTTGTTCTCCGTCTTCGTCAGAGTATAGCTTAACCATCCGTTAAGAATGCCTGATTTCTTCTTCAGGAAAAACTCGGCACCATAACTTCTTCCCTTCCCCGGCAGAATGTTAGCTTCAATATTTTCATTTAGAATGACATCAGTTCCATCCTCATAATCTATTATGTCTTTAAGATCCTTATAATAAGATTCAATTGAAAATTCATAATCGTCTGATCCAAAGTTTCTGAAATATCCCAGTGCATATTGTGTTACGATTGTAGGCTTTATATTTGAAGTACTCGGGATCCATGTATCGGTTGGTTGTCCCGCAGTACTGTTAGTAAGCAGATGAAGATATTGTGCCATGCGGTTATATGACACTTTTATTGAACTTTTATCTGATAACATATAATTCAGAGAGATACGGGGTTCAAACTCAAAATATGTCTGCATAATACTTCCACCGGGATAGTAAACAGAATCGGTCTTAATATTATTCTCGTTGTAAACATTATTCCATCCTTCGCCCATCTGGTTAAACATGGAAACGCGGAGACCATATTCCGCAGACAGATTTGTAAAGGGCTTATGATTATCAGATAAATAAACGGCACTCTCTAATGCCTGTTTTTTATCAAGAACAATTTCAGTACTATTGGTGCCTGTAATTAGAAGTTTACCCGGATTAAAGGTATGATAAGTGGATATTACCCCGAAACGAAAAGTATTGGAGGGATTCAGGTACCAGGTGAAATCCTGTTTTAAACCGGCATCTTCTATTCCAGAACTTAAGGAGGCATCACTCCCTATATTAAAGCCGTAATCGTAATTGCTGTAAATAATTGAAGTGTTGGAGAAGAGACGGTTACTGAAAAGGTGATTCCACCGCAGGGTGCCTGTTGAATTGCCCCATTCCATACCGATTTCACCTAAACCAAAATCATCCTTCCCGAAATATCCAGAGAGATAGATGCGATTCTTATCATTAATCTTATAATTAAGCTTGGCATTCAGATCATAGAAATAAAGTGTTATATCATTTTCCACAAGGCCGGTCATTTTTCCGATTACATCTGCATAGCTTCGGCGCCCGGAAACAATAAAGGCCATTTTATCCTTTATGACCGGTCCTTCGAGGGTCAGCCTTGAAGATATAAGCCCAATGCCACCAGACGCTGAAAATGCCTGATTGTTACCATCCCGCATGGTAATGTCAAGAACTGATGAGGCCCTCCCACCATATTGCGCCGGGATTCCACCCTTATATACAGAAATGTTCTTCAAAGCATCAGAATTGAACACGGAAAAGAAACCCAGCAGGTGAGCTGCACTATAAACGGGTGCCTCATCAAGCAGTATCAGGTTCTGGTCAATAGAACCGCCCCGGACGCTTATTCCGCTGCTCCCTTCAGATATAGAGTTAATACCTGGTAAAAGCTGTATAGTTTTCAGTACATCTTTCTCCCCAAAAAGGACTGGAATATTGCTTATCTGTTTCACATCAAGCTTTTCGACACTCATTGCAGGTGAAGTAAGGTTTCTGTTGCTTCGCTCCGTAGATACAACAACCTCTTCGAGCATTTTCTGTGCAGGATCGAGTTTAACATCATACAGAAGATCTTTATTGAGTGTTATATCCTGAACTTTCGCAGAATAACCTATATACCTTATTGAGATCAGATGTTTCCCTGCCGGTAATGTCAGTGAATAAAAACCATAGTTGTTTGTGACTGTGCCTGTACCTGTACCTTCGATGAAAATTGATGCGCCGATTAAATCCTCACCTGTTGCCGAGTCAGATATTTTACCACTGAGAGTGAACTTACCCTGGGCAACTACCTGATTAAGTGACATCAGAAATCCTAAAAATACTATAATATTCCTGAAATAAGAGTGCGTTATTATATCCCTTTTTATTCTCTGAGCTGAACCAACCATAATTGAGTATTAAACAAATAAGATATCAGCAGGTTCCAAAAGTACTCAAAATAGCCAACCCTTTTATTCCTGCAGAAGTTTTATTTCCTTTCAGAATGGTATTATGTCGTATGATGTCTTAAATTCTTTGTCATTTTTGCACATCAACTTTATTACAATTAACTTAATATTAATTATTTCTGAGTTTTTGACAGCCTTGTAACAGGAATAATATTCTTTGAATAGAAAAGAAGTTTCTATAACATTGTTTTTTACGTGATCCTTGTCACGCTCCTTCGGAGCAGAAAACGTATTACAGCCTGTTACCCCCGGTTGTACCCTAATCTTTAATCACATCTTTTTTATTAAGTACCTGCCGTGAGAAGGAGATCCCTCATCCGCTGAAGCGGGATCGGGATGACAGGTTATTTTGTGGGACATTGGAGCAAATTATCAATTCTTTGGCGGCAATATCTCTTCCCATCTTTTGTTCCGGGTAGAAGGTGGTGGAGGAAAATTTTTCGCTTTACTATAATAGAGTAATTTAAGCTCCTCAACTTTATCAGGCATGTTTTCAATAATGTTATGTTTCTCTGATGGATCATTTTTGATATTGTAAGAGTTCATATACCGGTTGCCGGCCATCAGGAAAATCTGTATAAACACCTGGTACCATTGTTCCAACAAACCTGAGCAAATAATCATCCTTTACAACAGCCCAGGCATATGGAGCAACACCTGGATCATTTTTGAACGTTTTGTTCAGCAAAAAACCAAAGTATCGTGAATGCAAACCTGCCCAATACAAGTATTCGTGAACCGGCTCAGTGGATTGCTGAGTTAATATAGGAAGAAGACTTTTCCCATCAATTGGATCTGTTATTTTACCACCTGCAGCATCGATTAAGGTTGGTATAATATCCACGTTTGATACCAGCACGTTAGATTTTAATCCTGGCTTAATCTTTTCGGGCCAGTAGAAAAACAATGGTATCCTTACTCCACCCTGGTAATATGTTCCCTTATGGCCGGGAAAAGGAGAATTCCCTGGTAAAACTGAAGGGCCTCCGCTTTGTGCACCATTATCAGATGTAAATACAATGATCGTATTCTTTAATACACCATTAGAATCAAGATATTCGATAATTTTCTTAATATTTTCGTCTACAGCGAATAAATGAGCGTAGAAATTGTTCAGGTCATAAGATTCCGAATTGAAGCGGTTAAAATATTTATCCGGAGCCTTTGGTTTTAATGAATCATGAACTGCATGATAAAACAACTGTACATAAAATGGTTTTTTCAATTTTACCTGCTTGCTGATAAATGACATTGCCGTGTCAGTAAAGACATCTGTATTATAATTTTTCTGCTTTTTTGCATGTTTATAGTTCTCCCAGACAATTGTAGAATTATAAAACTGGCTTCCCCAGTAATTATATCCAAAGTAGTAATCAAATCCGTTCTGCAGAGGATTATCTTTATCTATTACCGAACCAAGATATCCGCTATCTGATATTTCCTTGTATATTTCAGGATACTTACCTGCTACCTGATTAAAACCGAGTGTGTCTTTAATACCATGTCTTTTTAGCGCATCTAACACAATCTGATCATCTTGCCGCCCTATATGCCATTTGCCAATTTGAGCTGTAGCATATCCCAGATCATGAAATTTTTCTGCAAGCAGCATGCCTGGCTTTATACCCAAATTTTCGGGATCCCCGTTATTATACATGCCAAGTTTTGATGGATACATTCCTGTTGCAAGACCTGCGCGTGAAGGTGCAGATAAATTATTACAGGCAAAGGCAGAAGAAAAAATGATGCCATCTCTTGCCATCATCGTCAGGGTAGGTGTTGCCCTCCTGGAAAATTCTATTGACTCTTCAGGTGAATATTTCTCAATTCTTTCCAGTGGTTTATGCCTCGGGGGGCCCGGCTCATACTTATCCGCATTTACCACGCTCACAAAGTAAGGGTCAAGGTTACTAAGTTTAAGAGTATCATTATTTGGTGCGAAATGACCATAGCCAAGATCATCCATCATAACAAAGAGGATATTGGGCTGTTCATTCTTTGGAGAAGTGCAGCTATTGGCCAAAAGAGCAACTGCTGTCGGGAGTAATAGTTTATTCATTTAACCGGAATTTAAATTTCGTGACTACAATTCATCAGGAAACAGGATTCATCCATACAAGCTGATCCTTAATGTTGGCATTCATCTTATATGATTTTATATGATCTGTGATTTTTTCTCCGATGACTTCAATTTTATTCAGATCTGCAACTCCGGCTCCTGTCTGGGCACAGAAATTCAGGTATCCAACATTGGCAAAATCGATTCCCATAAGTTCGACACCTACTCTGTCAGCAGCCAGCCAGTCAGTACTTACCACACATACTCTGTGGTCGACAGGTGTACCACCTACCGGGCCATTACCTTCCATCCCCTCAAAACCATCAATAATTGCCAGGTCGGGAGATAATTGTTTCGATAAACTATAAAGATTATAATGTATACCCCTGAATCCGCTCCCGTGTGCTATCGGTTTATCACTTTTGGCACCCGGTTTTCTGGAGGCACTCCAGGAAAATCCTACATCCTTAACAGGTGCTCCAAAAACAATGTTCTTTAGTGATAAAGTTGCAACAGCCCGGTCGTGGGTTTTCAATTTTGCAACTGAAACTACATATGTATCGGAATCCAAAAGCAAACTTGACATTCTGATTGCATGAGGTCTGAAATCCTTTTCATCAAATACATAAAGCAATTCAGATTTTTCCTGATCAAGATCGACAAGTTTAACCGGATACTTGTTAATTAAATTAAAATACCCGTAATTATCAAACCCTTCATTGGCAGGTCCGCTTCCGGCGGATTCAGCAATTAAAACATTCCCCAGTTTACCAATTGACTTAAAAAATTCCAGTGCGCCCTCCATGGTTTCAGCGTGAGTAGCAGCAAGAGGAGTATTGGTACTTACAAAATTGGGTTTAAGCACAATACGCTTGTTTCCTACTGCCTGTGATATCTCTTTTGAAAATGGCTGAAGTGCACGAAATGTCATATCGGCTCTGTTAGTTCCTGTGGTAAGGCCAACACGTGATGGAAATTTTTCCTCTGAAACTCTGACTGCAAAAGTATCTAATGGATTGATAAAAGTTGCAGCAACACCTCCCATAATGGAGGTTCTCAGAAAATTACGGCGGTTGAATGTTGTCATTGCAGATAGGTTTTAATTATGACAAACATACAAAAAAAGTAATAAGGATAATAATATGCATAAAAAAATTAAGACCTGAGTGAATCATTGCTATTTACCACGGTGTAACTCGGCGTAACACAGAGTAGTGCACGGAGTGATTCAACATCTGCTTTTATAATCAATCTGAACTAAAAGAATAAACCAGTGAAACTCCGTAATCATTCCGTGTAACACCGTGTTTAAATTGCATTGAACTGAACACCTGACCTGATAGTGTTTATTTTATTATCAATGTAATATTTTCATACACAATAGTGTCTAATATATAGACACTGCATAAAATGATCAATAATATATATTGCTGATAATGTGATGATTTCTAATATGGCATGCTCTTTGAATCTTAATGATACAAATTGAAAATCAAAGATGAAAAGAACTATATGGATAATAGTACTGGGGCTGATTATATCTCAGGCAATAGCGGCCCAGTCAAAAAAATGGACTCTTGAAGATTGCATTAATTATGCTGTTGCGAACAATATTGAACTACAGAGAAAAAAGCTCCTGTCTGAGTCAGCTGAAGTGAATCTTCTGAAATCAAAACTTAATGTACTTCCTTCCCTTAACTTGGGATCTGACGCTAATGTTGGATTTGGCCGGTCGATAAACCCGGTTACAAACCTGATAACTTTTAAACAGAACCTGAGTAACTCTTTTTCGCTGAACACAAATCTCGATCTCTTCAATGGATTCTCCACAATAAATACTATTGCTGCAAACAAATTCCTCCTGAAGGCCGGTGTTGAATCAGAAAAGATTGCAAGAAACACCCTTATTATCGACATTCTCGGTCAGTACTATATGGTTTTATATAGAAAAGGCCTTGAAGAAGCTTCAAAGATGCAGGCTGACCTCTCAGAAAGGCAGTTGTTCAGAATATTGAAAATGGTTGAGACAGGTAAAGAGGCAATCTCAAAACAATATGAGATGGAAAGCAGGTTTTCGGGTGACAAGTTAGCCTACACAGTTGCACAGAACAATGCCGATCAGGCAGTAACCACACTGAAGCAAATGCTCCAGCTCGATCCCGGTACTGAGTTTGATGTCCTTCTGCCTGATCTTAATAATCTTCTTATTACCGATTTAGAATATAAGTCCGATAGTATTTATGCAATTGCATCACAGGTACTTCCCCGTTTAAGGGAAATTGAATTCGAACTGAATGCAAATAAAAAGCAGTATTCGGCAACAAAGGGGTATATAGCACCAAGACTTTCTGCAGGGGCTGCAATTTACACCGGATATTATAAGGTCATGAATGAGACAGACGTTGACCAGGCTTCTTACAAGACCCAATTGGATAACAATTTCAGCCAGGCTGTCTACCTTTCTCTGAACATCCCTCTGTTTAACAACTATACGACAGGCAGGAATATCAAACTTGCCAGGTTAAAGATGGATGATACAGCTCTTCGTCTTGAACTTGAGAAGAATAACCTGTATACAGAAATTGAGAATGCCTGCCTCGATTATAACCGCGGAAAAGATGAATTTTTTGCAGCTAATTCAAACCTTGATTTCAACAGGAAGTCATTCAGTGCAGTAGAGAAAAAATTTGAATCGGGTCTGGTTGATGTAACCGACTACTCTGCTGCAAAAACCACTCTATTTACCGCTGAAACAGAAGCACTCAGAACAAAACTGCAGCTTTTGATAAGAAAACTTACAATAGATCTGTACTCTACCGGAGAATATGAAAATATTATCAATTACTAGAATTTTACGAATATTATAATTAACAAAATAAACAACATTTGACATGGACAGACCAATTGAAAAGAAAAAGGGCATTCAGAAAAAACATCTCATTTATACAGGTTTCGGAATCGCAATGATAATGCTGATATACATGGCTTTTTTTGCTGATCGCACCTCAACATATAAAGTTGAAAAGGATAAACTTATAATTGAAACAGTTACTGAAGACCAGTTCAATGACTATATAACTGTTCCCGGAACAGTTGAACCTATTACCATAATCTTTCTCGATGCCCAGGAAGGTGGAAGAGTTGAAGAAAAAGTGGTTGAAGAAGGTGCAATGGTTAAAAAGGGAGATATTATACTTAAGCTATCAAACCCTGACCTGCACCTGAATATTCTTGACAGTGAAGCACAGCTTGCCGAGAAGGAGAATTTCCTGAGAAATACCCAGATAAACATGGAACAGCAGAGACTTCAGATAAAAAGAGAACTTGTAAACCTTAAATATGAAATTGAGAGAAAGGAAAGGAATTACCAGCAGAATCAGATCCTGATTAAAGATAACCTTATATCAAAGGAAGAATTTATCCGCTCCAAAGAGGATGTTGATATGGCCAGGCAATCAAAAGAATTATTTCTGGAACGTCAGAGACAGGATTCAATCTTCTATTCGATAAACATAAACAATATGGTAACCAACCTTGAAAATATGCGCAAAAATCTTCATCTTGTAAGAAACAGGGCTGAAAACCTGAATGTCAGGGCCCCGGTTGATGGCCAGCTTGGCCTTTTAACCCCTGAAATAGGACAGTCAATTCAGCGCGGAGCCAATATGGGACAAATAAACGTTTTAACATCATACAAGGTTGTTGCCCAGATAGATGAGCACTATATTGACAGAGTGAGGACACAACTTGATGCAACACTTGACAGACAGGGCAGCGAATTCAACCTGGTGGTTAAGAGAGTATATCCAGAAGTCAGAAACGGCACATTTGAAATTGACATGATATTCAGGGATACTATGCCCGAAAATATACGGACAGGTCAGACTTACTACACAAGTCTTCAGCTGGGTCAGCCAAAGGTATCTGTTCTGGTTCCTATTGGGGGATTCTTCCAGGAGACCGGAGGACAGTGGATTTTTGTCCTTGATCCCTCAGAGTCATTTGCTATAAAACGTAATATCTCTATTGGCCGGAAAAATCCAAAGTACTATGAAGTACTGGAGGGCCTCCAACCCGGAGAAAAAGTAATAGTATCGGGTTATGAAACATTTGGTAAAAATGAAAAACTGATTCTTAAAAAAAATTAAATAACTATTAATAACAAAGGTCATGATTAAAACTAATGAACTAACCAAAATCTTCAGAACTGAAGAGGTTGAGACAACAGCTCTCAACAAAGTGAATATGAATGTAAAAGAGGGAGAATATGTGGCTGTAATGGGTCCTTCCGGATGTGGCAAGTCGACACTCCTGAATATCCTTGGACTGCTTGACAATCCCTCTTCAGGCAGCTACATTTTTAATGGCACAGAGGTTGCAAATCTTAAAGAACGCGACAGAACCATTTTCCGTAAAGGAAATATCGGTTTCGTTTTCCAGAGTTTTAACCTGATTGATGAACTTAACGTATTTGAAAATGTGGAGTTGCCTCTTATCTATCTGAAAATGAAGACCAGCGAAAGGAAAAAGAGAGTTGAGGATGTACTCGAAAGAATGAAGATAGGTCACCGTGCAAAACATTTTCCACAGCAGTTGTCAGGCGGACAGCAGCAAAGGGTGGCAATAGCACGTGCAGTTGTTGCAAATCCTAAACTGATACTGGCTGATGAGCCTACAGGAAACCTCGACTCAAAGAATGGTATTGAGGTTATCAATCTGCTTACAGAACTGAATAAAGAAGGAACCACAATCATAATGGTAACCCACTCTGACAGGGATGCAAGCTATGCTCACAGGATCGTGAACCTGTTTGACGGCCAGGTTGTAAGCTAAAGAATATAATCCTTTAAGCGTAGGATCGCTAAATTTTCGACCTCTCCCCCTTATTCCCCCTCTCCCAGGTGAGAGGGGGAAGCTCTTTACAGGTCGTATTTTTTGATTTTGTTATATAGGGTCTGCCGGGTAATATCAAGTTTTGCTGCTACTGTACTAAGATTATTATTGTATCGTTTAATTGTATCAACTATTAGCTTCTTCTCCATTTCATTAAGTGTCATTTCTACACTTATCCCAGTAGGAGATGCAGATTTAAAACTGAAATCTGAAGGTTTAAGTACCGGAGAATCACTCATAATAACCGCTTTCTCAATTGCATGCTGAAGCTCCCTGACATTACCCGGCCAGTCGTGGTTAGCCAGTTTTTCAAGAGCATGAGTACTCATCTTCATGCCGGATTTTCCGTATCGTTCACTCTGTACTCTCAGAAAATAATTTGCGAGGATTGGAATATCATCAACCCTGTCACGTAAAGGAGGAACCTCAATAAGAATGGTGTTGATCCTGTATAAAAGATCTTCCCTGAATCTTCCGTCAGCTACCATCTGCATAAGATCACAATTGGTGGCACATATTAACCTGATATCAACAGGAATCGGTTTATTTGAACCTACCCTGACGATATATCGGTTCTGCAGTACCCTAAGCAACTTTGCCTGCGACTGTAATGAAAGATTACCTATCTCATCAAGAAAGAGAGTTCCTTTATGAGCTGCCTCAAACTTTCCTTTACGATCATCCCTGGCATCGGTAAAAGCTCCTTTTACGTGCCCGAACAATTCACTTTCGAAAAGTGATTCGGTTATTGATCCCATATCGACTGTAACCATTAGCTCTCCTGCTCTTTTTGACAGGTTGTGTATTTCACGGGCCACCAGTTCCTTACCTGTCCCGTTTTCGCCTGTTATCAATACATTTACATCAGTTCCGGCTACCTTTCTGACAATATTCATTACATTAATCATGGTAGGTGAAGCACCTGTAACAATCTTCTCTCCTACCATATTAATCTCTTTCTTAAGCTGTTGATTATCTTTTTTAAGTGTCGATGCTTCAAGTCTTGACAACCTCAACTGCCATGCCACATTTATCGTAGCAAGGAGTTTGGAATTATCCCATGGCTTAAGTATAAAATCAGTAGCTCCCTCTTTTATTGCCTTTACTGCCAGCTCAATATCACCCGATGCTGTAACGATAATCACACTGATATTGGCATCGAAGTTAAAAATCTCTCTCATCCAGAAAAGCCCTTCATTACCATTATGGACACCCGACTTAAAGTTCATATCGAGCATGACAATGTCAACATCATTTGTGCGAAGTATCTCATTTATTCTGTTGGGATCGGTGAGTGAGATTACCTTATCGAATTCGCTTTTCATTACCTGTTCGAGAGAGCTCAGGATAGCTCTGTTATCATCTACTATAAGAAGTGTTCCTTTAATCATTATTCAGGTTTTAAGGAAAGACGGTACAATTTACTAAATGTGTCAAATAAATAGACAATTATTTTTACATTTTTTAAAACATTCAACTATCTGTTTCTAAATTTATGCACTCATTTTTTAACTATAAACTTTGGATAAACATTTAAAATCCATTAACCACGGAGTTGCACTGAGTTGCACGGAGGAATACACGGAGTTAGATGCTGAATGAATTCTATTATCAGGAAAAAATAGAATAATATACAATATTAAACAGTGATACTCCGTGAAAACTCCGTGCGACTCCGTGGTTAAAATTTCCTACTTTAATATGCAACATTTATTTTTTTTGTTCGTCTTTATAACAGAAAGAGAAAAAGAAAAAGCCATGACAGTAAAATTAAATGCTAACGAAGTTGTTCTGAAGGCCGGAGATACAAATCAGGTTATAAACGACAACAAGATTGACGGAAAACTTATAGTAACCAATCAGAGGATCTATTTCAAGACTCTGAAGGAAGAGACAGAAAAATTCAATCTTGAAATTCTTTTCGAGAACATTCTGGAAGTTATTTTTTACAGCAAAGGATTATTCTCAGTAAAGGGTTTGAATGTTGTAACAAAGGATGGAAAAAATCATGCATTCCCGCTTAAACAGCGCGATGAGATAGGACAATTAATAAACAAAATGTACTAGAGCACTCTATCAATCACTATATAACAGCCGCTTATTATATTTTAAAGAAAACCTGCCAGACAGCAGGTTTTCTTTATTTATTACTCATACCGGAGTGAATCAACCGGATTCCTTCTGGCTGCCATAATAACCTTATAGCTTATTGTTAACAGAGTGGCCGCAAACATTATCAGGGCAGATGTAAGCAGCATACCCACTCCGATTTTAACAAAATAATCCCATATGCTGTCAAGCAGCATTAATGACATATAATATCCGCCTGCACAACCCAGTATCGAAGCAATAAGCAGTACAATAAGAAACTTTTTACTTACAAGAAACATTAATACGGCAAGAGGAGCTCCCTGTATCTTTCTTATACCCATCTCTTTAGTTCTGCGGATGATATCGAGAGAAACAAGGTTATACATTCCAATCAGGGAAAGAATAGTTGCTGCAATAGCAAGAAATACGTTTATCTTCATGATACTTCCGTTAATGTCCTGTTCCTCCTGCATGGTATCTTCCTGAAGCATCCCGCCAAAAACGTAGTTTGAACCAAGACTTTTCCATTTCTGGCTTAAGTATTCGAGGACTTCGGGCAGGTCAGCAGAGTTAGCCCTTACAGCCAAAACGGTATACTTATCGTTTGGCATCAGCCTGAGCATTGTAGGTTCAATTTCTTCCCAGAGCCCACTTAAATAAAAATCCTCAACAACTCCAATAACTGTCAGTTTAGTAGTATCATACAAAGAAACTGTACGACCAACCGCCTCATTCCATCCAAAATTACTGACCCATTTCCGGTTTACAATAATTGATCCGTTGGTCCGGTCAGCATCTTCCCGCAACTCATCAAACAACCTTCCCTCAACAAGTCGGAGACCCATCGTTTTTGCATATTCAGGACCAATATCCATAACATCCACTTCCAGTTGTTTTTCTTCATCTTTGATTGGCCGC
Organism: uncultured Bacteroidales bacterium; assembly: GCA_963732435.1. Taxonomy (GTDB): domain Bacteria; phylum Bacteroidota; class Bacteroidia; order Bacteroidales; family VadinHA17; genus LD21. The sequence goes on from CAVSZL010000006.1 coordinate 123,402, forward strand.
CTGTAATTGCCGAATCCGATATGATTCTGGGTACCTTCAGCTGCTAAAATTTTGGGATTTGAAAGGATATCATTGCGAAAAGAGGTGAAATATTCATTTACCATCGGAACCACAATTATATTATCTCCATCATAACCGCGATCAAGAGCCCTTTGATATTCAGCATTTCTTGCAAATACAATACCCATAACCAGCGCCATAACTGATATTGAAAACTGCAAAGCAAGCAGTACCGAAGATAATTTTCCCGATCCTTTGAAAATGGTGGTTCCTTTCAAAACAAAAACAGGACTGAAAGAACTGACATAAATTGCAGGGTAAACACCTGCAATAAATCCGGTAATTAAAAGCAGCAAAAAAAGAAATACCCAGAAAAAGGCATACTTTGTAAAGGCCAGTTCAATAGACATATAGGCCCATAGACTACTGTAGGCAGGAACAAGAAATGCTGCAATAATAATTCCGGTCAGCAATGCAAGGAAACAAATAATTAAAGTCTCTAACATAAATTGTGTTACCAGTTGTTTCCTTTGCCCTCCAAATGTTTTCCTGAGTCCGATCTCCTTTAATCTTTTACTGAATGTGGCAATTGAGGTATTCGCAAAATTAAAACATGCTATCAGGAGGATAAAAATTGCCATTATCGGTGGTGAAATAATTGCTGCCGGATGCAGTCCGGGAAAGAGTCCTGATGACCAGATATTCCTGGTATTTTCTCCTACATCATCTAATGGCACAAGTGCAAACCTGTTAATTATAAAATCCTCCCGTGCCCTGTTCTGAACAGGAATATAATTTTTTAACGACTGATTAATTGAAGAAAGATTTGATTTATCCTGCACCTGTATAAAAAATGCATTAGTCCACAACTTCCAGTCAGAATCCTTCACCTCCCACATCAAAAGAAAATTATCAAAATGCGACATTACATCTATTCTGAAACTCGAATTATCAGGCAGATCCTCATACACAGCAGCTACATTATATGAGAATTCCCTGTTTTTATCATTGACAATTGAGAATTTCTTTCCTATCGGATACTCATCTCCAAAAAGAGTTGAAGCCATCTTTCTGCTTATCAGCACATTATTCTGGCTCTCAATAGATTTTTTGTCTCCAAGTATAATGGGAAAGGTGAAAATATCAAGAAAATCAGGATCAACATACGAGATTTGTGCCTGGAAAATATCATCACCCTTTTTAACAGGCGAGGATGATCTCATCAATCTTGCCGATTTCCCTATCCCAGGAATATCCTTCTTCGCTTCAAGACCAAGCGTTGCAGGAGTAATCCCATATTCCTGCTCTCTTCCTTTCATATCCCGGAAGGAGGTGACCCTGTAGATCTGCTCAAAATTTTCATGAGTTCTGTCGAACTCATGGCTGAACATGTGGTTAAAAAATGCAACAATGCACAAAGATAGTCCAATGCCAAGACCAAGAATATTAATAAGGGTAAAGACTCTGTTTTTTACCAGATTCCGGAAAGTGACAAGAAGATAATTCTTTAACATTTGCTTTTGCTTACTTATTCATACTTTAGCGATTGAGCCGGATTCACTCTTGCCGCTTTTAGAATACGATAGCTTATTGTAATTAATGCAATTCCCAGCGCAACTGTTAATCCAATAACAAATGTAAACAATCCGAGATTGATTTTATAATAAAAATTTTCAAGCCATTTACCAGCCCAGTAATAAACCACTGGCCATGCTATAAGGGCTGAGATTGATACGAGCATTACTACCTCCCTTGAAATAACAATATAAATCCCCGTGATTGATGAACCCATTGCTTTTCTGACACCGATCTCCTTGGTTCTCTGCTCAACCGTAAACGATGTAAGACCGAACAATCCAAGAGCTGCTATAAATATTGCAAGAATTGAAAAGATAACTGCCATCTGCGCATTCTGCTTTTCCTGGATGTACATTTTCTCAAAATCTTCATCAAGGAAGTAATATTGCAATGGATTATTTGGAATAAACTCCTTCCATTTGTTTTCAATTGCACTTATTGTGGTGGAGTAGTTCTGAGCTGTAAGCCTGACAGTCAGGTATCCCCAGAGATTGTTTTCGTTCTGGAACTTAAAGATATATGGGCCAATAGGATTACGAAGTGACTCAAAATTGAAATTCTTTACGACTCCGATTACCGGCAGGTATTGCATCCTTCCTGAATCACCGGGTTGAATGAATCGCACTTCATCAATATTGGAAATTTCAAAGTCTTTCTGTGCAGTTTCATTAATCATACATGCCTCTTTATCTGAAGTATATGACTCATCAAATGTTCTTCCTGATGCCAGAGTCATCCCGTATGTAGCAAGATAATTATAATCAATCCAGTTAGTCACCATAAGGAATGTCTGGTCCCTTCTACCTTCCATCATGTAACCATTATTATTGTTGTTTCTTCCCGGAACAGCTGTTGAGCTGGCAATATTAACTACTCCAGGGATCTCTTTTACTGCATCTTTAAATGCCTTCATCTTTGTACCAAGAGCGGCTGCTCTGTTAATAACAATCAGCTGTTCCTTATCGAATCCCACATCTTTATTCAACATATAATTTATCTGCCTGTACATTATCATTGTACCAATTATCAGGAGAATTGAAACAGCAAACTGGAATACTACCAAAACCCTCCTTAATCTTCCGTTATTCATGCTGGATTTAACACTTCCCTTAAGTACTTCATATGGATTGAACGATGAAAGGAACAGGGCAGGATAACTTCCTGAAAGGAATCCGACAAATAAAGAAAAAAGGATCAATAAAGGAATTGTATACCAGGCAGATAAGAGTTCAATTGTCAGGTTTGCCTGTAAAAGATTATTGAAATATGGCAGAGTGACTTTGACAACAATCAGGGCAATTATTAAAGATATGAAGGAGAGTATGAAAGATTCTGAAAGGAATTGTGTAACAAGCATTCCCCGAGTCGACCCTCCTACTTTCTTTATACCGACCTCTTTTGCCCTCCTTGAAGCCTGTGCTGTCGACAAGTTCATGAAATTTATAGCTGCAATCAGAACTATCAGGATGGCAATACTTCCAAAGATCGTCAGATACTTTGGATCGCTCGACTCCTTAAACTGCTGTTGAACAGAAGTATCCAGATGGATATCAGTGAGATTCTGTAAATAAAATCTATATTTGTTTCCCTGTGCAACAAACTCATCCAGAGATATCCCAAGATATTGCTGAACTTCAGGTCCGACATATTTAAGCACCATATCCGGTATTTTGGAATCAACAGTAGTATAATCTGTATTGGGTTTAAGTAACAGGTAGGTACTGAAACTGTTATTCAGCCAGGTTCGGTCTTTGGATCTCTGGTTTGTCATAAAAGAGATTATCATGTTCGCCTCAAAATGAGTCTTCCCTGGTATGTCACCAATCACACCTGAAACCGTATACCTGATTGTATCGGTCCCTATCTTTATCTGACGGTCGATGGGATTTTCCTGCCCAAAAATCCTTTTTGCTGAAGACTCCGTAAGTACAACTTTCCGAGGAGCATTCAGAAGATTCGCCATGTCACCCTTTATAACCGGAATTGTGAAGAAATTGAAAAAAGATGAATCAGCCTCAATAATATGCTCTTCCGTAAAAGTCTGACTGTTGTACTCAATTACTGTCGGGCCTCTTCCGTTCATTCTCAGAAAATCTTCAATCTCGGGAAAATCTGTTGCCATTGTCGGACCAATTATCGCTGCTGTTGAGGCTGCAGTAATTTCCTGCCCCCCTATTTTTCCATTTAAAACTAATCGGAAAATCCTGTCCTTCTTAATATTATATTTATCATAACCAGCCTCATTAATTATAAAAAGCGTAATCAAAAGGCTGCATGCAATTCCAATTGAAAGGCCCAGAACATTGATTATAATATATGCGCGTTGTCTCTTAAAAGACCTGATACTGTATTTAATCAGATTGTTTAACATTGTGGTTCAGAATAATTTGGTAAGTATTATTTGTTTTTATGTGTCAAAAATGAATCCTGTTAAGGCTTCATTTATTGTTTAAAAGACATGAAAAAAAAATTAATGTTGCAGGAACAAGTCACAACTTTATCGTTTATTGTTTTCAGCTTATGTTATAGGAGACAAATTCTATTTATACTTTTCTACCACAATATTTTATTCAATCTTCAGTGCCTCAGCAGGATTAATAGTTGAAGATTTATATGCCTGAAAACTAATAGTTAATATTGAAATTATGACGGCTCCGACAGCTATTACCACAATTACTGCAAAGCTTATATCGATCCTGTAGGCAAATTCCTTAAGCAGATTGTTCACTATTACTAATCCCAATGGGATGGCAATAACAATGGAACTAATAACGAGATAGAGGAACTCTTTCGACATTGTATACATTATCATCAGTGAACCGGCACCCATAGCTTTCCTGATTCCTACTTCATTGGTCCGGCGCTCTGAGGAGTATGATGATAATCCGTATAAACCAAGACAAGCTATTATTAATGCCAGTATTGTAAAGTACTTCAGTAATGTTGTCAGTCGCAACTGTGCTCTGAACAGATTGTTAAAGTCCTGGTCAATGAACGTATAATCAAGAGGGTATTCAGGAATTATCTCCTTCCACTTTTTTTCAACCACTTTAATGGATTCCATAATACTTCCGCCTGCGATCCGTATGAGTATAACGCTCAGATATTCAGGTTCTGTAAGGGCAAAAGCTATTGGTTCAACAGGCTGATCGGTAGATTTGAAATGAAAATTCTTCAAAACACCTACTATTCTCCCGTTTATCCCCATGAACCGGAAACTTTTACCAACAGGTTCCGTAATGCCCATTGTTCTGACAGCTTCCTCGTTAATGAGAAAATTCCCTATTGTGTCTTTTGCAAGGTCTCCGGTAAATTCTTTTGAGAAATCACGACCTGAGACAAGCTCCATCTTCATGGTTTTCAGATAATCATAATCGACAGTATTTGTGCCAATAAGTACTTCTTTGTCGGGATCTTTACCTTCCCACCAGGCAGAACCGGAATTACTGCCGATCCTTACAGGATTGCTGCGGGCAGCAGTAACTCCCTCAATATGAACATCCTTAAGCAACTCATCTTTTAAGGAATAATACTTCGGTTTCATCCCGTCAGATAATGGAATACAGATAAGATTATCCTTATCAAATCCAAGTTCCTTTTCCTGGAGATATTTTAGCTGCAGGAACATGAAAATCGCAACAATGGAAATCAGGATTGACATGGTGAACTGAATTACAACCAGTACCTGCCTTATCCTTCCGTTACCTTTTCCGGATATTGATTCACCCTTGAGAACAGCAACAGGCTTAATTGATGAGAGGTAAAAGGCAGGATATATTCCGGAAATAAACCCTGCAAGCAATCCGACAACAATAAAACTTAAAATAAATCCCCCGCGAAACAGATCGGCAATTATAAATTGCTTCCCGGTAATACTGTTAAACAGGTTCAGAGACAATCCCACCAGGATAAGTGATAATAACAGGGCAACAGATACCAGAAAAAGTGATTCGAGCATAAACTGCACAATCAAAGATTTCTGGTCCGCCCCGGATACCTTTTTAATTCCGATCTCCTTTCCTCTTGAAGCTGCTTTCGCAGTGGAAAGATTAATGAAATTTATACATGCAATCAGAAGAACAAATACAGCAATAAGAGTAAAGATATAAACAACTATCACCGGGCCCTTCGTCTGGTCAAAACCAAACTGAGTATGCAGATGGATATCAAGGAGTGGGAATAATACGAATTTGGTGGTTGTCTGGGGACTGTTTTCAACGACTATATCTGTAAGTTTCTTATTGACAGCTAGTATATCGGCTCCTTTTTCAAGAAGAACAAAAGTAAAAATTGAATTGCTTCCCCACGAGTTGTTTATAACCCCGATCTCTTTCAGGAAAGAATAAGGCAGAACTCCTTCAAAAACGAACAGTGAGTTTTTGGGAAGGTCTTTCATTACTCCAGTAACCATAAACTGGTACTTATTTTCGAGTGTTAAAGTCTTACCCAGCGGATCAGACTCACCGAAATATTTATTGGCAAGCTTCTCAGTCAGAACAATTGAATGTGGAGAACTCAGCGCTGTTAAAGGATCACCCTTAACAAACGGCAACGTGAACATCAGGAAAAGACCTGAGTCTGCGGCAATAACGGCTGGTTCGAAGAATACCCTGTCATCCTGCCTGAACAAGACCCTGGGCAGCCTGTTTATCCTGGTCTGCTCCTTTATTTCAGGTATTTTTTCTTTCCAGACAGGACCGCTTGGATGTGGCGTAACGGTAACATGGTATCTGTCACCTGAATAAAACTGATCTTCCTCAACTCTATAGATATTTTCAGCATTCGTATTGAATTTTTCAAAGCTAAGCTCATCCTGTACCCACAGGAGTATCAGGAGGGAAGCTGCCAAACCGACTGCGAGACCTGATACATTTATAAAAGTGAAGAATTTGTTTCGGGAGATGTTCCTGATGGAAATGCGGAAGAAGTTCTGAATCATGACATAACTTTTAAATGCAAAACAAAGACGGGTCTTATATCCGGTTGTTGCATTTAAAAACATTTTTTAATCAATTTCCAGGGTCCTTTCCCTTTAAGTCATCATTTATCATAAAGTACTACTGATGCGTTTGATTTCAATATTAAGCTTGCCACGGAGTGGCATAATATGAATAACCGTGGGTGTAAACCCACGGAAAACTGCAAACTGAATATCTCAGCCCTGAAGGGGCTGAATATCAGGCTGGTGTGCAGAGTCCCTTATTCAACCCCCCGCAGAGCGGGGCAGGCTCTCCGGGGTTAAGTATCAATTCAAATCATAAAATCAATGAACACTTAAATTTTGGTTATTATCAACAATTTAAAACTTCAGCTCTAAGATTAACGCATCATTGGTAATCAGAAAGAGTATATGTTTCTTCTGACTCGAATTGTTATATATGACACATTATTGCTGATCATCAGCATAATAGAAGCTACCACCAGCCATCTGTCTGGAGCCAATCTGCCTTCAGGAGAAGAGCCCTGCAATGTATTTTAGTGATGTTATCTTTCTTGTGGTATAAATGAAGCATCATACATAGCATCAAATGCAACAGTGTACTTTTTATCCATAGCGGTTTCAAGGTATTTTGAAGAGTTTTCTTTGTCACCCAGGAAATCAAAGGCCAGTGACAGGATGTAACTGTTCTTTGCGTTTATTACCTGCTGAGTTCCCTGCTGAGCATTTCCGGATGGCGGATTAACCTTTTTAAGATCAGAAATAAGTGTATTTACCATATCCTCAGCTTCTTTAACCCTGCCAGTTTCTTTCATTGCCATCGCCTTATAAACAACAGCGGCACTCTTTCCATTTACAGTCTGGGTCGCAGCTTTCTGGAAGCTCTGTTTTGCTTTACTCTTCTGCCCAAGGCCTTTATATGCCAATCCTGTAAGGTAGTCGGCTTTAACAGTGACAGGATAGTTTGGTACTGCCTCGTCGAGATATGCAGGATATTCATATGATTCTGACAGAACTTTAATTGCCTCTGAATAATTCTTCTGTGATATAAGTGACTCTGCCTCACGTGTTCTTGTCTCTGAATAAACGCTGTGTCTTACAGGTGTTCCCATACCTCTTTCTATTGCATTGTAGTATGTGTTAGCAAGCACTTTCTGAGCATCTTTATACCTTCCAATAGTGGTATATAATTTGGCTGCTTCAATGGCATATTCGCCTTTCAACCGGAGCATCTTTTCATTGTTGTTATAGAAACTCTCAAGCTTTTTATAGTCTTTAGCCAGTTTATAAAACTGCTCCAATTCTGTGAATGATCTCAGGCTTTGATTGTTAGCATACGAATCTTCAAGAAGTTTGATGGCATTAGCCAGGTTACTGTCTTTCATATACTTGCTTATTGCAAGGTTCCTGGTAACCCTGAAGTTTGCAGGTCTTATCCTGTATGATTCCTCCCATGATGCAATGCCTTCGTCGTGACGTCTCAGATAATACATCAGGTCGCCATAATACATTTGAGCAATTGCATCACCAGGATTATTAGAAATAACATCCTTTAGCACAGGTATACTTTTTACATGATAAGGAAATACGTAATTGAAATCCGTATCTGAGCCTTTTTTATAGTATGCAAGAGCTTCCTCCTTCTTTCCGGATTGCATCAGGCAATAACCTTTGAAATAGGAAACAAATGGATACATTATGGTTTGCGAAGAATAATTGTTTTCAGCAATATTCAGGACTTTCAGTGCCTCTTCATAATCTTTTATATCCATATAGAATAATGCCGACTCAATATAATTCTGTGAACCCAGGAACAGGACATCCTTGCGGTCGAACAGGAAGTTGATCTTATCGATGGCTGCCTTTGTCTCCCCTTCCAGTTCCAGCTTCTCGATATATCCTGTAAAATTAAGAGGATCAATCTCAAAAGATTTCGCCAGATAATATTCAGCCTTTTCTTTATCTCCAAGTTTCCTGCACGTGTATGAAAGAAGGTTAAAAACTTCAGGATGGATTGCAGTGGAAACAGGTACCTGCTCAAGGACACGAAGTGCCTCGTGGTAATTCTTTTTAATTATTTCAATCTGGGCAAGATAGAAAAGTGATTTTACCAGTTCTGAGCTTGTTCTGCTGGATTGTACAAGGTATTCATGTGCCTTGTCCAGGTTACCTGACTGAAGATATGCATAACCAATACCAAACCATGCTTCGTAGCATCCTTCGAAGTGGTCTACAGCAAGCGAATTCTTAAAATATTTAATGGCTTCATCAAACCTGCCCCTTTTGGTCATTATTGTTCCTTTAAGCCTGTTAGCCCTTGGTTCCAATGGATCACGCGAAAAGATCTCATCGAGAAACTTTTCCGCTTCAGGGTTAAATGGATCGTGGTAGCCTGTTATTGCCTTGGAATAGAGTTCAGAAATCGTATAATCCTTAATAGCTTTATTTGGAATTATGTTGATTACCGGTCCCTCATTAAAAATCTTGCTGGCGTAATCAATAAGTTTTCTGTTGTCGTTACTGGTTATCAGGATTCTTATAGTATCATCAGGGGTTGAATTTAGATCAAGCACTTTACTATATACCTCCCCTACTACCATATCCATTTTTATTTCCTGTTGAAGCTTGTTGTTTTTATATACAGTCATATTCGTGGCAGGCAATGTAACTGTAGGTTGTAAATCAATTTTTATTTCTTTATCATTCAATCTTTTATAATTGATGGCAACCTCTTTGGAAGCCTGAACAAAACCGCCGGTATTTTTAATCGGATACCAGAAAATCGAAAATTCTTTTACTTCAAATGGTTCCAGCACGGCATAACCATAGCCTAGGTTTGTATAATAGGCCTGAGTCTGAAGTTCCAGATAACCACCGTCATTGTCGCTCAGGTAGTGGTCCCAGATCTTACCACCCGGATGTGTTCCCCAGGAAAAATACTTTTTGCCGGGGGCGACTCTGTGGTCCTGTACAATTACAGATCCGGCATCAATACCCTTATCGTGTGAATAACAGCCATAATAATCATGCGTAAGTCCTGTAATGCCATCAGCAAAAACCGAAACGGTATGCTTAGTTTCTTTGAGCCAGTTCAGGTCAGCTCCCTGAGAGTCATATTCTGACCACTTTTTCACTTCTGTAAATCCATGTCCTGCTGCATATGTATCCTGCGGATATATCAGTTCAGTTTCTTCTGTAACATGCATAGCAGCATTATTTGAACTAAGGAAAGGAACTTTAAATGGTGACGTGCTCATTATTCTGCCTTTTGTCTCGAAATAAAGCTGATCCGGCCGCAAGGTTATCTCATATTCCCATTTCATCATACGAACCGGTTCTATCTCTGCAATAACAACAGTAACGCTTCCATCCTTGTTCTCTTTAATATCATGACTGATCTTGTTGAACTGTGTATAACCGTGACCCTGCGGGTGGTTGTATTCAAGACCACCTGAAATCCATGCAGAACGCACTGCAATCTCTGCAGGTTTAATTACATGGTTATAATATAGAAAATCCCAGCCGTTCCGTTTGTCTACTGCTCCCTGGATCCTTCCCCTGAGCTGGGGGATAATGTCTAAATAGATAAATTCATTTTCAAGACGTATAATTTCATATTCAACATCTTTCTTACCAGGTCTGTAATCATTCATGAAGGAGTAAGGATATGTAGATCTTGATCCGCGGAAGAAGCTTAGTCCTTCAACTTTATAGTCAATAAATAGTGTATTGGGATCATGAGGTCCCATCTCATAGGTAGGGAATATCTGTTTAAAAACCCTGGCTGTAACTTTTTCACCCTCAGGTGATGTCGCAGATATACTGAAAACAAACATTAATAAAGCTATACTCAGAATTGATTTTCTTTTCATCTTCCTCTACTTAAAATTTACGTGGTAATACTAAAACACTGATTGATTCAGAAACTAATATTGTTAAAGCTTGTCAAACTCATCCAGTTTCTGAACACGGCGTCGAAACTGCTCCTCGGTGCTGAACTTCGCATTCAGATAATTCATTAAGACCTCTTCAGCAATACTCTGGCCAATTATCTGGGCACCCATACAAACCACATTCACATTGTCGTGTTCAACACACTGATGCGCAGAATAGGTATCATGACATACAGATGCCCGTATTCCTGGAATTTTATTGCATGCAATAGCTGCTCCGACTCCTGTTCCGCAAACCATTATTCCACGGTCAGCGCGACCGTTTTTTATTTCGTCGGCCAGAAGCAATGCTATATCAGGAAAATCAACAGGATCAGGATTAAATGACCCGACGTCTTTGATGCTGTAATTCAAAGACTTTAAAAATTTCATAAGCGGACCTTTCAACGGAAAGCCGGCATGGTCACTACCGATAACAAGTTTTAAAGGAACAACAGGTTCATTTTCCTTTATAACTTCTGATACTGTATCTGAGGCATCACTTCCAATTCCTGTAACAGAAGGCATCATCACCGAAGCAGATAATAAACCTGCATTTTTAAGAAATTCTCTTTTATGCATATATTGTTTATTTTAAATGTCAGGTTGATCTATTTAATAATTAATCTTGTAAAGATCCGCTGAGGAACAGCATTTCCTGTAATTTCGTCATAAAGAGCATTTTCGAAAGGAAAAACTCCTCCACGCATTTCCATACCTTGAAAAGATAACTGGTGAGAGTTTCTTATCTGTATTCCGGTGTGATAAGGCTCCCATACCCCGGAAGTTCGGTGACAGATCAGATTAGCAAAAAGCAGATTACCGGAATCCTTAATATAGATACCCAGAGTCTTCTCACTTCCTCTGTCTTCTTCAAGCTGGAGAGCATAAAACGACCAGTTTTTCACATTTTCCAGTTTTACTTCAACATCCTTATGATGCTCAATCGAAATCTCATAAATCCTGCCGGGAGCTTCTGTTTCACTAACGTAAAAAGCTAATTTCGTTCGTCTGTCATTGATCCAGAAATTTTTAAATATACCTGCTCCTCCATCTGTTATCCAGATTGTGTGCATCTGACCCTTTCCGAATAAATCAGCACCTCCTCCTCCATTGAAAAGCCCGTCATTGATATATGAATTTATGCCAGCCATCCACTTTACCCCAATAACTCCGGGATTATTTCCAAAATTAAAGCCTATACCCGTTATTCCGTTTTCTCCATTTTTCGGAGCAACAAGTAATGGTTTACAATTTCCGGTATCAGTAAAACCTGGAGTTCCGTCTTTAAGAATTAACTGGGTCACTGAAGGATGAAAACCAATTAATGTGGTCTGATCGCGAAGGATTAAGGTCCTTGAAATAACATACTTCCCGGTTGGTACATATATTGCACTGTATCTGGCGATTGCTTTTTCAAAAATATCAGTACAGTCTGTTGTACCATCTCCTTTTGCACCCAGATCTGAAATATTAACCCAGATTGACTGCAGGGGTAATGAGGGCATATCCCGTGGTGTAAAATCTCCTAAAGTTTCTATAGGCGACTGTTCTATTTTAGTAGTAAAATCAACAGCACCTTCATCGCCGTGAGGTACTTCAATATGTAATCCATGGGAAAAATTTTTCACTAAATAAACTGGTGCTGGCGATTCATAGTCCATTTTGACTTCATTTCTTGACCATCCCTGTGTTCTTCCTGAAAATCTGACAGTAAATGGAACATCTGACAACTTAATATTATCAAGGTTAACCTGTAAATCAGGCGGAACAAAATTATTTATTACCATAGCTGAATTTGAAATATTCTCAAACCATGAATCCTTAACATATAATTTTTCACGATCAGGCACCAGAATTCCGACCGGAGCATTTTTAAACCTGCCTCGAATGACCAGCATCCTGGCACCGTTGGTTATCATGGATGCCTTTCGTTGTCCTTCGAAACTACAATCCAACACCATACATTGCCAGTCGGGTGGTGATGAGTTGGTTTTAATGCCCCACTCTCCACCCCGGAATGTACAATTCTCTATAATATTTCCCATTTCTTCAACTGCACCTCTCGCATTTCCGATATTAAAATCGATGTTTTCAAGTGCGCAAACCTGAGCCACATGGTACCTTACAGCAATAGCTGCCTGATTACCGTTTCCTATTTCAAAATTTATATTATTGATTCCTGAATAAAAAGTGACCCATGTTCCATCAACAAATTCTGGTGTCTGCCAGGTTCCTGGTTGCGGATTCTGACTTCCGCCTGGGCTCTGACAGAAATGTACCATATACTTATAATCACCTTCCTGAAAACCGGGAGTATTTTCGCCCAGCTTGAAAGTTGGTCTCCTGGTTCCATAACCTATAAGGCGGATTCCTGACCATAAACGGACAGTTTTTCCCAATCTGTAAGTACCTTCAGGAATGAATATAATTCCATTGCCGGATTGCTTTAATACCTGATCAATTGCAGCCTGAAGGGCCGGGGCATCGTCACCAATGCCATCACCTGAGACTATAAACTTATCTTTTGTAAAATATACAGCCCCTGGATCATTTGGTTTAAGCGGGTAAACAGATTGATTAATAATAAGTTTCTGAGCTTGCAGTGGCTGGAATGAAACTATCGTCCCAAGGACCAGGCAAAACAACACTTTCAACTTGAACAGTTTATCCATAATACCGGATTTTAATTACCTGATAAAATCTTATTGTTATTTCTTCTTTGATATACAAGAAAAACAATTAATGAAATAATTGATATCCCGATGCCAATTGAATAGGAAATTGCCATGGAAAGGGAGAAACCCTCCGGGGCCAAAAGCAAGTAGGTTGAGGTGACCGCAGTCATAAATACTGCCGGTATCAATGTTACCCAATAAAGTTTCTTTGCCCTGGCGAGGTAAACTGTTATTGTCCAGAGCACTATCATAGCAACAGTCTGATTGGACCATGCAAAGTATCTCCATATAACACTGAAATCTATCCTTGTAAGAAGAAATCCAACAGCAAAAAGCGGAATGCTAATCATAAGCCTGTTTCTGATTGGTCCCTGTTTAAAATTCAGAAAATCAGCTATAATCAATCTGGCACTCCTGAATGCAGTATCACCTGAAGTAATGGGTGCCGCAACAACACCCAGTAAAGCCAGAGCTCCTCCAACCTTTCCAAGAAGGGAATTTGAGATCTCATTTACAACAAAAGCTGCATTACCCTGGTTAGCTGTCATAACATCATTAAGCTCCCTGACACCTCCGTAGAAACTCATTCCAATAGCTGCCCATATGAGTGCCACAATACCTTCAGTTATCATAGCACCATAAAAAACCCTTCGGGCAAGGTTCTCGTTTGTTATGCACCTTGCCATCAGTGGTGACTGAGTAGCATGAAATCCTGATATTGCGCCACAGGCTATTGTGATAAACATCATCGGAAAAATCGGAAAGCTGCCTGCATCTACATGTAAATTCTGTAAACTACTGATATTCAGTTCAGGAATATGGTAACCCCGCACAAAAAGAGCTATGATCAATCCAAAAGCCATGAAAAAAAGTGCAAAACCAAAAACCGGGTAAATCTTTCCTATGATTTTATCGATAGGAAGCATTGTAGCCAGTACATAATATATAAATACCACCCATACCCAGAATGTCATAGTAAGGTGCTCCGGAGTAAGTCCGGCAATAATCCTGGCAGGGCCCATTATAAAAACTGCACCGACAATAACAAGTAGAACAACTGTGAAACCACGCATAAATTGCTTGGTCCAGTTGCCCAGATATATACCCACAATCTCTGTTATACTGAGGCCATTATGTCTTATTGACAGCATTCCCGAAAAATAATCATGAACGGCACCGGCAAAAACAGAACCAAGGATTATCCAGAGAAAAGCTACAGGTCCCCACATAGCTCCGGCTATTGCACCAAAAATCGGACCCAGACCAGCTATATTAAGAAACTGGATCAGGAAGATCCTCCACCAGGGCATTGGCACATAATCCACGCCATCCTTAAATTTATAAGCAGGAGTCTGGCGTTCAGGATCAATGCCTTCAACCTTTTCAATGAATTTTGAATAAAATAAATATCCAAGCAGCAATACAAAAACTGACAGAAAAAAAGTTATCATTTTATTTTGATATTAAAGTATAACTACCAGGTATCTGTCCTGAATGATGATGCCGGTAATCCTTCAGTATTGAACATATCGCCAATTATAAAGTCTTTAAACGCATACCTCACAGCAACAGGTTCTAATACGGCTGGGCAAAACAATGTTATACCACCACCCTGAATAAATGCTTCTGCAGGGTAAAATCTTTTATTGGCCCCTGCTACCTCGAAACAATATAATCCCTTTCCGAATGAGGTTAAACCATTTACAGCATTATTGAATGTGAGTTTGATCTGTGACCCGGTTATAACCATTTCTTTAAGAACCGGACCTGAGCTTGCAAATCCTGATTTACCATATGTATTTGACAGAGCAAGAAAAGCAAGTCGGTCACCGGCAGCTTTTTTATTTGCCGGATGAATACAATCCTTTTCACCAACATCCATAATTGAAGCCATCCCTATATTAGGAATTGCTGTTGATGCTTTCAGCTGAGCCTCTCTCAGATATGCAGAATTTATTCCGGCCGGACCATAATCAAACGGGGCAATCTGAACATAATAAAACGGAAACTCTCCGACTCCCCATTCAGACCGCCAGTTTTCTATCATACCGGGCAAAAGCTTCACATATTGATCAGCTTCATTGCGGTTTGCTTCTCCCTGGTACCATATTGCCCCTTTTATTGAATAACCAACCATTGGATTGATCATTGCATTAAAGAGTACAGTCGGTGTCTGTTGCGAAAGTGTACCCTGTTGGTTTTTGTCAGGAAGTTTCACAAAGTCGAATTTTTTAATTCCTTCCTCACTTATCCATGGTTCAATACGTGTACCTCCCCAGCTAGTATTTATCAACCCGACAGGTACGTTTAATACCCTGTTCAGCATTAGTCCGAAGAAATACGCTGTGGCACTGAATTCACTTACACTCTGAGGTTCAGAGCTATTCCAGCTTCCTGTAAAATCTTCAAGAGGCTGAAGACTGGTTGCTCTTTTTACTGTGAATATACGGATGGCATTGTTTGATGAGGTTGCTATAATTTCGTTCGATCCCAAGATCGGCTGGTTCATAAAACCCTTCATTGGCATCTCCATATTTGACTGGCCTGAGCATACCCATACTTCTCCTATCATCACATTTTTCAGGTTCAGGATTTTCCCATCGCTGATAGTTATTTCATAAGGTCCTCCTGCTACCGGTGTCGAAACTTTCTGTTTCCACTTTCCATCACTTCCGGTACGGGTGGAATAGCTTTTCCTATTCCAGGAAGTAGTGATCTTCACAGTAGAATTTTTTGCTGCCGTTCCCCATATTGCAGCATCGGTCTGTTGCTGCAATACCATATTGTCACCAAAAATTGACGGAAGTTTTATCTCACCATAAAGTGCTTGTGATGAGAAAAGAGCAACAACGATCAGGATTAGAAATAAAGATAATCTTTTCATTTTTATATTGAATTATTTGATATTAACTGCTGAAATGTAAGTATATTTTTATTAAAAATGTCACTATTACACCGGAAGTGATATTCTTGCTTCCCTGTCAGGGTCATTCTGTACCTCACTTGCATCATTAAGGACCATAGTTTCTCCGTTTTCTGAACTATAGACTGGCCATTCAGGCAGTCCTGCGCCATTAGGATTTCCGGTTTTCATGAACTGAACCAGGGCACCCGCCATTTTATCAGAGAGTTTTCTGGGCCTCGATCCTCCTCCTGTATGGGTTATCATCAGATCAGTATTGTGAAACCAGAAGCAGATATCTGAACAATGAAAAGCCCGCATACGGTTATCAAACAGAGGCGGTTGCCAGCAGAACCATGCGACGTATACATTTGAATTCTGTTTTGATTTTGCATCTGCAAGGGCAATTAAATTCTTCCGGTTACTGCTTATCATGGACCATATTTCAATTGGCTTTTTGTCTGGGAATACTCTGGCATAGGCGTCAACAACCTCGCCTGCTTTGTCCCCCATCCCGGTACTGAAACCTGATCGCTGTCTGACTTTTTCTTTTACTTCAGCTAAGGTGATATTCTCCAGAGAGGCATCGGTTCTGCTTGGTGAACTCTCATTCAATGTTGAGCAGATTATCATAGGGATCTCAGCTGCTGTTGGGGCAGCTTCAGGATAATAAGGATGCTGAGGAAGATAAAATCCGTCGACAACAGGATTAAAACCTCGGCGCATACCTGTTGTCGATGGCCCCATTTCTTCTGCTAATTTTGCAGCAGCACGATCAGCAAGAACCAGATATTCCTGCCATGGCATGTCCTGTAGCTTATTTATTTGATCTGCTTTTAATCCGGCTTCTTTCAGGATAAATTCTCCCAACTTTTCTGAATATTCCTTTTCCCCGGATTTTATTCCTGCACCACTAAGAACAACTGCCTTATGAAATAATCCTTTTGCAGAAGGCATTGCTGTGAGTGTAGTTACCTTAGATCCTCCGCCTGACTGACCAATTATTGTTACATTTCCGGGATCTCCTCCAAATGCTTCAATATTATCTCTTACCCATTCCAGAGCTGCAACAAGATCAAGCATCCCCACATTCCCTGATGCAGCATACTTTTCTCCTCCCACACCTGAAAAATTAGAAAAACCAAATGACCCAAGCCGGTGATTTACAGAAACATATACAACATCACCAAACCTGCACAAATTTTCTCCACCATACCCATCCTGTTCAATAGCATTCCCGAAAGTGAAACCACCTCCATGGAGCCAGACAATTACTGGTCTTTTTATGCCATCATTTAATCCTTTTGTAAAAACATTCAACCGGAGACAATCCTCACTTACATCATCATAATTCCATCTGTCGACAAATGCAGAATAAACATTGGCATACTTCTTTTCCATATTCTGAGGGGCAGAATTTCCCCACCAAACAGCAGGAAAGACATCATTCCATGGTTCAGGCTTCTGAGGGGGCATAAACCTGTTTGCACCTGAGGTATCAGCTCCGTAGGGTATTCCCAGAAAGCAATTTATCCCTCTCAGAATATATCCTTTTACTTTACCGTATTGAGTATCAGCAATTGCAATTTCATCACCGATAAATAATACCTGACCGTCATCTTCCTCTTTTTTTACAGATTGAGAGGTGCAGGATGTCATAGCCATTACTGAAGTTCCGATAGTCAGGCCGGTTGCACCGGCACCTATTGTCTTAATAAAACCACGTCTGTTAGCTTTCATTCTGGTAATTTATTTATTTGATACATTATATTAATTTATGAACTATCCCACTGGAAAAAATATTTAATTAACCTGTTTTGCCTTCGAACCACTGAACCTTTGCACCACTTTACCTCTAAGCCTTCACCGCTTTGAGCCATGCCTGAGCAATGAGCTGTGCCCCTGCAAGTGACGGATGAACACCATCACCGGTCCAGTAAATACCGGGTGCATATTTCTGTGCCTCATCGAATACTTTCTGAAACGGGATAAATACTGCTCCGAACTGCTCGGCAATATCTTTTGAAGCCTTCTGATATTCGTAAAACTCAGGATACCATTTATCATCAACAGCTTTTACTCCTTTAACTGCAAATGGTTCACAGATGATCAGACGAACATCCGGAAGAGCATTTTTTGTCCTCTCAAGAAGGGAAATATAATCGTTGCGGTAGACCTCGGCTGTGCCATTATACTGACCATTAAGCTTATGCCAAATATCATTGACCCCTATCAGAATACTAAGAACATTCGGTTTTATTTCAAAACAATCCTTATCCCAGCGTTCAGCCAGCTGAAATACCTTATTACCGGATATCCCCTTGTTAAATATTTTTAACTTCAGCGAAGCATATTTCTCAAGCAACGAAGCCCCTGCAATCAACGGATACCCTGTACCAAGTACCTTTGCATTATTGTAAGTAGTATCATCCCTGTTTCTCCCTGAATCTGTTATTGAATCCCCCTGGAAAAGAATGACATCACCCATGGCAAGGGTAATACTTTTCGATTTCACGGCAGGCATGGAAGCCGAAAGAATATCAGGTATAGCTGTTGCCATCAGGCTTCCCATGGCAGCTTTTTTTATAAAACTGCGCCGGCTGTTGTTTTGATCTTTCATCTGTATATAATTTATTTTTAAAGGTCAGATGGAACCACACATGATTGACTTCGTCGAGCTCGCTTCGCTCGGTTGAGAGTGAAATATATTCATAAGTGTTTGTGATTTAGATCAATCATGTGGGTTTCATATTAAAATATTTTGCAATTAACTCTTAACTTTTTCAGATAGCAATTTATTGCCTTTATTCCCCCATCCAAAAAGGGTAATTGGGCTGGGGATTACTTTGCGGTTAAAAATTTCTTTTATACTTCTTCCCGAAATCTTCTGAATAACCATTAATCTCAGAATCCGACAGTTGCGATCCAGAATGAACCAGTAACCTGTACCCGAAGGTAACTGATTCATTTGCTGGAAGTGAAAAATTGAATGTTTCTTTCCCCTTTGTAAAATCACTCCATCCGAGCGGATTGGCTGCAAACAATCCGTATCCTCTTGCATGCCAGTATGTAGGATAACCCTGATTCCTGGGATGATCACAGATTACTATGGAGATTTTCTCAGTACCAATGGTTCCTGTCAATTCCATCCATTTAGCACGTGTTCCCCATACAGCATCGCCGGTAATACCTTCACTGCTTAAGTAATTACCGGATACACCTGTGTTTAAACTGTCCCTTTCAGGCTGTTCATTGCCAAGCGAATCAGTAAGTACAACAGCCTCTTTTGCCGGCAATTCAAGTTGACGTGCAACCCTTATTGCAAACATTCCCTCCTTGATATCCTTAAAAAGTACTGCTGAATCTCCTGCTGTTAAAGTAGTAATACGATCAATGATCCTCGTTTCTCCAATTACAGAAAAGTGATATTCTGTTCTTTCTTTCAGAAGTTCCCTTCCTTTGGTATCAAGCCAGCTTTCAGCGGAGACAAAAGATCCTTCACCTTTTTTGCTGCTTAATCTTTCAATCATGAGATGTTTTATTTCACCTCCTTCGGGTATTCTCTTTCCTCCGTTTCCATTATTCCAGAAATCAAAACCATTCACATTTCCATAGTTGAACCAGATACCGATATGATGCATATGGTCATTTCTTTCCCCCATTCTTGGATTGAGCGGAAATCCACGGGTAATTTCTGTGCCTGCTGAGGTATAGACAGGATATAGCACCGGTTTATAAACATTTTCCGGCCAGATAAATGATGTAAAAAGTTTTCCGTCGATCAGCACATCTATTGCTTTATCAACATCACGACTTACAAAAGTAACACTTGAAGGTTTTTCATTTCCTGACCTGTTGGTACATGAAACACATAGGATGCAGGTAATTGTTCCCAATAAGAGTGATCTTAACTTCATAATTTGCATAGTTATCTTTATTTGTTGAATAAAACAATTATTCACGTCTTTAAAAGCATTTAAAAATACTACAAAAGCCCATGCAGCCAATAATTAAACTGGCAATTTTAGGAATACCTTTTGCAATGTACTCCAGCGATCAAAGATTTTGAGGTCATGAAAATTTTGATAAGATATAATTCTTTAAATTTGATGATGAATCTGCATTATATATTCCAATATGATAAATTTAATGCTTTTTGTAATATAATTTTCATTCGCTCTTAACGTTTATTATCAATTGAGTACTTTTCTTAAATAATCCTTCTGAAGTATGAAAAAGCTATTATCCGGAACTATCATTATCGCATTGTTCATGATTACTGTGATTACCTCTGTAAACGGACAGACAGGCATCCCCGACGTACTTAAGAAAAACTCCCTGAAAGAACAGATGAATTATCTTGAGGAAAAAACCAGGATATATGAAAACTATCGTGCTATAAGGGAGGATATGTTTCAGCAGCTAAAGACAAATATCTCAGATACTATTTCAACTGTATACAGGAAAATTTCAGGTTTAAATATTTCAGTATCTCAGTTGAATGAAACAATTGATTCACTGAGAGTATCTCTTGAAGCAACTAAAACCAATCTTGAGGAAAGCACCCGGACAAAGAACAGCATAAGTGTTTTAGGGATGGAAGTCAACAAGACAATCTATAATTCTGTAATGTGGACAGTTATAGCAGGATTACTGGCAGTATTTATCATAGGATTCCTTACATTTAAACATAATCTTTCAATCACGATAAATACTAAAACTGAGTTTTCTGAACTGAAAAATGAGTTTGAAAACTATCGCAAAACTGCCAGAGAAGCCAGGGAAAAAGCTTCAATGGATCATTTCAAGGAGATACAGAGGCTGAAGGGGGGATAGAGTGAGAGAGCGGAGAGCGGAGAGCGGAGAGCGGAGAGCGGAGAGCGGAGAGTGTAGAGTGTAGAGTGGAGTGGTGAGCGGTGAGTGTGCTTCGGCAGGCTCAGCAGCGTAGAACGTAAAGCGTAGAGCGTACATGTCACTTAAAGCTTTGACGAAATAGAGTGGCAATGGTCAGTCGATAAAGAGTAAAAAATAATTCAGAGACAGGAAGTTAGAAGCTTTTCAGTGAAGTGAAGAATATATTTCTTACTTTTTTACCTTTTATTATTGAAATTGATATCTTTATTCAATTAAATAATTATTTAAAAGAGGTAAAAAATGGATCGCAGAAAATTTTCAAAAAATATGCTTTTGTCTGGTCTGGCAATACCAGCAATTAACAGTGATTTTTCTTTAAAAAATGAAGAATCTGAACAATTTAAAGAAGCGTCCAGGAAACTGCCAGTAAGGGAATTTGATGTGGTTGTTGCCGGTGGAGGAACTGCAGGAGTTGTTGCAGCCATAGCAGCAGCCAGGCAGGGAGCAAAAACAGCTCTTATCGAATCTAAAGGATATCCCGGAGGTACAGTTGTTGAAGGAGGCACAGCTCTTCATAGCTATTTCAACCTGTGGAAAGCATTTCCCGGAGTTGAGAAACGTCAGGTAGTAAAAGGTATTGCCCAGGAAATAATTGACAGGTTACTGCTTGTAGGAGGAACATCAGGACATGCAGAAATGGTAAATAGGTATGAATATGATTCTGTCTGCACATCCATTGATACAGAACTTTATAAATTAATAACATTTGAAATGCTTTCAGAAGCAGGGGTATTCATTTGTGTTAATACCCTTGTAACAGGTGCAGTTAAAAAAGGGACCGCAATTGAAGGGATAATTACTGAAAGCAGGATGGGCAGAGAATTCTTCAAAGCAAAATGCTTTGTTGACTGCACTGCTTATGGTGACCTCTCTGCTTTTGCCGGGGCTTCGTTTGTTGAACTGAATGATCATGCGGTATGTAACAGCATGGGGATGGGAAATGTGAATATAGAAAAACTATATGCTTATCTTGTTAAGAATAATGCTGTAGGCGATCTGGCGTTTGGACAACGGGGTGGAAGGAATGACGCAATAGTCAGAATGGGAAGTGAGGGTGGTTACCTGATTAAAGATAAATTACCAAAAGAATTTGTTGATGGAATTTCAAAGCTGGGGTCTGGTCTTATTACTACCACAGTTCATGATAATTATCTTATGTTTGTAAAGGTCAATTACAGGATGAAGGTTAGTCCGACCAACAGAGATGAGGTATCTAAAGCTGAACTGATTATCAGGCAAAATCAACTGAAAACGCTTGAATTATATAAGAAATATCTTCCCGGATGTGAGAATGCATTTATTGCCCGTACAAGCCCGTCATTAAATATCCGTCGTGGCAGAACGATTACCTGTGATTATGATATTACTTCAGAAGATGTTCTCCAGGGAAGGCATTTCGAAGACGATATAATGGCTTATGGTTTTCATGATGAAGCGCCGAGGTTACAGGTTAAAAACGGAGGCACGTATGGAATCCCGTTTAAAGCACTCAGAGTAAAAGGGATTGATAATCTTCTGGCAGCCGGAATGCTTATTACATCTGATTTTCATGCACATATGTCAACAAGAAACACAGTCTGCTGCATGGGACAGGGACAGGCTGCCGGTACTGCTGCTGCTATTTGTGTCACAAAAAATATTAATATACGCCAACTGGCATACTCTGATCTCAGGAGTGCCCTGGAACAGAATAAAGTCTATTTTGAAAGTTAGAGAATTTATACTCCTTTCGATGAAAATTTAGCAGAGTATTGCTAAATACATTTTTTAAATTTTCTGAAAATAACTCTATTCCGGTCGAAACACCGGAATAGAGTTATAAATACTTACTTCTTAAGTTCAATTTTAAAGCCAATAACCTGCCATACAGGCATTTTTGAAGGTTTTGTAATAATAAGAGCATCTGCTGTCTGTTTCCATCTGATTCTTTCACTACTGCCTACCATAGATACTGAAGCCACTGCTTTATCGGCATATTTTGATTTTTTACCAAGTGTATTTATTGATATATCTGTTTCCGGTTTGCCAAGACAATATGCATATATGGTGCTCCCCTTAGTGGTGAAACGGATATCCTTTGAAGAGAATCCGAAGTTTTCGTCGAACCGGCCCAGTTTCTTAACAGGCTTATCTGCAGGCTTTTCACCATATATTTTCCATGGACGCGAACCATAAATACCTTCACCGTTTACAGCAGTCCATTCACCAATCTCCTCAAGAATCTTTAACATATCTGGTTCAAGATCACCTTCCGGTGTCTGCACAACATTTATAAGCAGATTCCCATTTTTGCTGACAATATCCACTAGCATCTGGATCACTTCTGTGGAAGTTTTATATTTCTGTCCTGTGCGGTAATACCAGTCCCCGATAGAGGTATCTGTTTGCCATGGATAAGCACTGACTGTATCAAGAACCCCGCGCTCAACATCCTGCACCCATAAGCCTCCGGATGGTTGTTTACATGTATAAACCGCTTCAAGAATGCCACCATTTTTTGTTATATCCTGATTATAATAATAAGAAATAAGGGTCCTTCCTACATTCTCAAATGGCATCTTACTGTCAGAATATAGAAGATCGGGCTGATAATTATCTAAAAGCTCTTTAATACTCCTGTACCACTCGAGTTGAAATGCAGGGTTATTTGTTAACCAATCCTTATCACCAAGTATGGCAGCAGCATGGTAGAGATCCTGATTATCAAGATTCGCACCATCATAAGGAACACCGGCCTTAGCACCCTGACTATCTGAACCATGGGCAGCCTGGTACCATGTATAACTTGCACCGAGATGCTCAGATACACCAAATTTCAGCCCCTGTTTTTTTGCAGCCTGCTGCCAGAGCCCGACCACATCTTTCTTCGGCCCCATATTAACAGAATTCCACCTGTTGATTTTTGAGTTCCACAAAAAGAAATTATCATGATGTGTACCCATACTTACAAAATATTTTGCCCCTGCTTTTTTATAAAGCTCCATCAGCTTATCCGGGTCCCATCGCTCAGCTTTCCATAGAGGAATAATGTCCTTAAATCCAAATTCTGACGGGTGTCCGTAATGTTCAATGTGATATTTATATGCAGGATCTTTCTCCTGATACATCCTTCTTGCATACCAGTCACCCTGCCGGGGAACAGCCTGAGGACCCCAGTGCGACCATATTCCGAACTTGGCATCACGAAACCATTCAGGATACTTATACTGTTTAAGCGACTCATCCGTAGCCTTATAAGGACCATTTGCCACAGGCAGTTTCCCCTGTTGTGCGGTTATCGTCATGGACAATGCCATGAAGAAGATACCACAAATAATAATCTGATTCCGGAAGATCTTTTTCATTTTGAGTGGATTTTATTATTTACTAAAAACATTAATCTATTATTATTAAGTCTGTTACGTTGATATTTTGGTTACCGACTTGCGGTATGCGGTTTGCGGCTTGCGGCTTGCGGTTTGCGGTTACCGGCTTGCGGTTGCCAGCTTCGGACTTCAGACTTTTTCAACATCTCACCTTAATCTTAATTGCTCCTTCGACCGCTTTTTCTGAAACAACAAATACATAACCTCCCCCGCAACCTGATGTTATTGCTCCCGGATAATAAGGAAAGTATTTTGTCTCCATCTCCTTCATAACCCAGTCAGGTATGGTAAGTGGCAGGATTTTTTTCCATGAAATGAACGTATCCGTAAGTGCTTTCCCCAATCCATTTATATCCTTATTAATTATGGAATACCAGCAAAGATCTCCTGCCTCACCGAGCTCCCTGACAAGGGATTTTTCTAGGTTTTTAATCTTCAGGGGGTCATATCCTTCAGGACGAGGTTCCAAAGGAACAAGGTGAATCACTTCTGAAAGCCAGTCGCATAACTCTTTTTCAGTTGTAGATTCAATTTTCTCAGGCCAGTAGCCTCCGTTATAACAGAGCCTGTTAATTCCGGGGTAAAGAAGTCCGATATGATCCTGTGATCCTGAAACATATTTTGTACCCGGAGGATTCTCAGCACCGAATAGAAACTTTGCATTTTCTTCATAGTCTCCGGCAGGATAATTGTCGCCCCAAATCCTGATACCAAGTTTTCTTGAACTTGTAGCCATCCCTGATCTGTCGTTAAACTCAATGGTTGGTTTAATCTGGGCAACTACAACTGATCCCGGATGGATCTCAGATACCCATGGCTGGTCAATCCAGCCACCTGCCAGGCACAACCTGTATGGAAATCTCATATCCCTTTTGGTACCGGAACTGGATCTGGCAGGCAACCCAGGCTCGGGGATCCTGTCAAGGACAACATATTCAACACCTAACTTCCTGCACAGATTCTCTTTATCTGTGGTGTGACCATCATAGTTTACGATAAATATATCAGGATTGAGTCTTTTCATATCAGGTTCAAAATCGAGCATTCCGCTTCCGGAGGCAAGGAAGGCTTCATATACATACCGGACAGATTTTACAATATAAAGCCTTTCTTCTTCCGAGAAAACCGGCTTTTTGCCTTTCAGCATCAATACGTTTTCATCCCTGCCCAAACTAACATAAAGATCCCCATAGGCAGCAGCAGTTTTAAAGAAAGCGACATGACCTCCATGAAGAAGATCATAGCAACCGCTGACAAGCACCTTCCTGCTCTTCATAAATGATCAGAGATTAATTGTTAAACCGGTTTTTCCTTTTCTTATTTCCTGCATCATCAGCAATCTGAGAATATATCCAGTCATATGTTTTTTTCAATCCGGTTCTGAGCGGTATCGAAGGTTCCCATCCAAGGTACTTTTTGATGAGGGTATTGTCTGAATTTCGCCCCCTGACACCTTTCGGAGCATTAAGATCATATTTCCTGTCAAGCTTATGACCGGCAATATCTTCAGCAATATCAACAAGTTCATTTATCGAAACCATTTCGCTGCTGCCGAGGTTAATAGGCTCTTCAATATTACTATACATTATATCTTTGATACCCTTTATGCAATCATCAATATACATAAAACTCCGGGTCTGGTGACCATCTCCCCATATCACTATCTCCTTGTTACCCGTTATGCCTGATTCAATCACTTTCCGGCATATGGCAGCCGGGGCCTTTTCCCTTCCACCATCAAATGTTCCGAACGGACCATAAACATTATGGAATCTTGCTACCCTGGTTACCAGGCCGAAATCTTCCGAAAAGTGACGGCACATACGCTCGCTGAACAATTTCTCCCAGCCATATCCATCCTCAGCAAGAGCAGGATAAGCATCAGCTTCCTTTAATCCGGGATTAGCAGGATCTGTCTGTTTTTCTCCATTATACACGCATGCCGAAGAGGCGTAGAAGAACCTGTCTATCCCACACTCTTTTGATGCAATGAGCAGGTGTGTATTTATAAGGACACTGATCATACAGGCTGCTTTATTATTTTCAATAAACCCCATACCCCCCATGTCTGCAGCAAGGTTAAATACCTCATTATATCCGTTAACTGCCTGAAAGCATTTTTCCTTGAGGCGAAGGTCAAGAACAAGATTATCACACTCTGACGAGACCTGATACCACTCATTCAGAGGTTTTATATCAACCGCCCTTACTTTGTATCCTGACTTTACCAGGTCCTGAACCAGGTGTCCTCCGATAAAACCACCTGCACCTGCAACAACGATCTTTTTCATGATAAATGATTAATTAATGATTAATGTTTTTTTATATTAAGTCTTTTCAATGATTTGTTCCAGATAAAATCCTCTTCCAGGAAAATAGTAGAAGGTTTTTGTTTTCCTGCTTTTCCAATATCTTTAAAAAGTTTTTCAGCAGATATGCGTCCCATTCTTCTGGGGTCCTGGTTAATAACGGCCAGAGGGGGACTGAATATATCTGTTGTTTCTCTGAATCCAAAACCCATAATCCCAATATCAGCAGGAATTTTCAGTCCTGCCTCCCTGGCAGCCAGATATGCTCCGAGAGCAACCCTGTCGTTAACAGTAAAAATAATTTCAGGTAAACGAGCCTGTGTCATAAGCTTCTTAAACGATTCATAACCATCCTTCAGTTCATACCCACCTTCAATGATCCATTCATTTTTTAATGGAATCCCGTGATTTTCAAGAGAAACCCTATATCCTTTAAGCCTTTCCTTACCTATATTAATACCTGAATATCCGGCAAAATGTGCGATCTTTTTATAACCCTCTTCAATAACCTTGTCAAGAGCTGAAACGGCCCCTTTCATGTCATCAAACACAACCCCTGAAAACCCTTTGTCATAAATCACTCTGTCGAAAAAAACCAGAGGGATATTCATCCGCTTTATCTGGGAGAAAATCGTCGTATCGTTTGTGTTCTGAGAGATACAAACCAGCAATCCATCAACTCTCATCCCGATAAGATTCTCTATATTACGTTTTTCAACTTCTTCGTTTTCACGTGATACAGTAAGAATTGCTCTGTAATCATTCTCCGTGGCAATGTCGATCATACTATCAACAACATAGGCAAAAAAGCTGTTCTCCAGATCTGGAACAACTATTCCGATAGTGTTAGTCTTTCTTGAGTTAAGTTGCCTGGCTATCAGATTTGGAACATACCCCATTCTTTTCACAAGGTCGTTTACCCTCTTTTTCATCTCCTCAGAAATATCAGGATGATCTCTCAGGGCTTTGGATACAGTGACCCTTGAAACTTTGAGCTTCTTTGCAATTTCCAATTGTGTTACCTGTTTTTTTTTCATTATGATGGCAGTTTACTTACACGGTAACTTTCGCGATAACTTTATTTTACAAAAATAATAATATTTTAGAATATTGCAGATTTATCCTCCATAATAATTATTCCTGTAAGTATTATAAATTGTAAAATTACAGATCAATAAATGGCCATCCGGCACTGTCCCATTTCATTTCTCTGATAATGAGCTTGGGCCGGCCATTGTCAAGTTTATCATAACCATGCATAATTATAATTGTTTTACCACTCATATCATAATGAGCGCTATGACCGACTCCGGCCCACCGTTCATTTCCTTTTGCGACAGATGTACCTGCTCCTCTGTTCAGCAACTGCCCGTCTCTGTCCACATAAGGTCCTTCTACATTTGTTGAACGGCCAACCACAACATTATAATCGCTGTTTACACCTCGGCAGCAGTGATCAAGCGAAACAAAGAGATAGAAATACTCCAATCTTTTCATAATGAAGGGAGCTTCGATTGTACCGTCACCGGGATCATTATCGTCAATTTCGAAAGTCCGTGGCTGACGTGCAAGTGTGTACCATACTTCAGGTTTTGCAACGGAAAGGAGATCCGGAGTAAGTTTGACCATCTTAATTCCCTCCCAGAAAGAGCCGAATACAAGCCAACCCTGATTTTGATCCATCACAAGGTTAGCATCAATTGCATTCCACATATCTCTGTCAGGAACAGACTGAACAACCATCCCATGGTCAGTCCATTTGAAATCCGAAGAACCGGTATTAAGAGTCTTGTTCGTAGCCACTCCAATCACAGAAGTGTTCTTTCCGAAAGCTGAATATGAATAGAATAAATAATAGGTGCCGTTCACAAATTGAATATCAGGAGCCCAGTATCCTCCTCCCCGGAAACCTGGGATCAAATCAGGAGTTATCCATTCAGGAACTTTCTCAAAAACAGGCTTTTCAGTTTTCCAGTTTATAAGATCGGTACTTGCAGATACACCACCACCGGTTGCAAACAGGTAGTAAACACTGTCCTGTTTTATCATAACCGGATCATGGACCGGCCGCAATGCTGCCTTAGGATCCTGATTATAGCTCAAAGCAGCCTCCATTGTAGCAATTTCATTTTTTGTTGGCTCAGGCTGATATTGTTGTTGCAGGGGTGATTGTCCTCCGGGAGGAACCTGACCATTTATTGCAGAAGCTCCCAACACCAGACAAAAGGCAAGATGAAAAACATTACATTTTATGGTAACTCTCATTGCAAGTTATTTTGGAAGGTAAAAAATTATCTGGTAATAAAATCGTTACAGTGCCAGGATTAAATCACTACTTAGCCATTTTTTGCCATTGTTATCATGATCAGTCCTGCAATAAAGCATATAAACATAACGGTTAGCAGCCAGTTGGTACTCTTAGGCGCATCTTTAAACTCTTTCCATACAAATACACCCCAGGCTGCTCCAACCATAGTTGCACCCTGACCCAGACTGTAAGATATGGCAGGGCCGGCCTGCTCTGCGGAGAGTATGCTTAACGATAATCCCAATGCCCAGATGGCTCCTCCCAGTACTCCGGTCAGATGTACTTTAATTGATGCTTTTGTCAAATACTCTTTGTATGTCGAAGGTATTCCCTCAACAGGCTTATACATAAAATAGGTATTCCACAGGAATCCTGAAAGGTAACAACCAATTGAAAAGATAAATACTGCAGTATATGGAGTTAATAGGCCAGGTTCGGGGGTAGTGAAATTCATCGAAACACCTGCAGCAACGAACCGGTAAAAGAATCCCATTATAATGCCTGCAAGAACAGACAGTATGATTCCTTTGCTGGTATCTCCCTTCCGTTTAACAGGCACAGTCTGGTAAGCAATTGCATTAACCACAATAGCTACTACCACAAGACCAACCCCGGCAAAAAGCAGAACAGGATCGCCTTTCGATTCAGCGATATAGTTCAGTATCACTCCAATGACTAAAGCGAGTCCCACGGCTACAGGGAAAGCTACTGCCATACCTGCCACAGCAGCAGCAGCTACCCATAACAGGTTCGACAGATTAAATACAACGCCACCAAGAAAAGCAGAACCCAGTGAACGACCACTCGCTTGTCCCAGATCCTGAAAAAAACTTCTGCCTCCCTCACCAAAACTGCCAAGCGTTAAAGCCAGCAGCAGAGTAAACAGAACTATACCAAGACAATAATCCCAGTAAAACAAAGGATTTGGCCATGACTGAGGTTTTAGTTTCATGGTATTGGCCCATGATCCCCAGCATAACATTGTGATTACGCAGAGGATGACTGCAACTAAATAAGAATTAACTATATACATAATTATTCATTTATGTTTTATACATCCCTAAACAACTAACTATTAAAAATCTGATAAATTTTCAGTTACGGGTTTGTCCGCATCTACAATAACTGGCATCGGTTTCTGTGCTTTAACACTCAGGGAGGAGCTTGCCTCGATCAAAAACACAAAAATTGTGAATCGTTCTGTTTTCATCAGTACAAAATTACTATTTTGGATACTTCTATTAATAATCTAATAGCGCTTATTAATCCACCGGGCAACATAATCGAAATAATTCCGGGTAACATTGGAATACAGATCGGGATTTCCGGTTCGCGGACTATACGGCTCGATGTTGTGTGTGGCACCCTCAATAACGATGAACTCCTTGTCTGCGCTTGCAGCCATTTCATAGTGGATCTCATTATCGCGGATGAAAGAGTAGGCTCCCATAGCAGTGACCAGCAATGGTACTGAGATGCTTTGGACGTTATTAGGTACAGAATTGTTGGCTGATGCCCAGTTTATACCGTCAATTGAGTTCGTAGAGCGAATTGCTATTGTGCTCAGGAACGATCTTACGGTGAATATCCTTGTGCTGTTGAATGAAAGTCCATCGCTATTCATTCCTGAACTCCTTTGATTATCCGGTTCACGTACACTTTTAATGATCTGTGTCACAATTGTGCCATCGTTTTTAAGCAGACGGCTGGGCTTGAGAGTTACATCATGGATGCTGAGGTCACGACCCTTGAGACCTCCCCCGCTGCCACGGAATACCAAAAAAATATCATCGTCGCGATATGTGTGTTCACCTGCGGTTATCTTCCTGCTTAAGTCCATTGCTTTATCGATCAACCTGTTCATCCTTTCAGACTGAGCTTCGTGATACTTCTGTTTGAACTCCTGGGTATAAGCGAAAGGTCCATTGGTATTAAATCCGCTGGCTGCACTGAAGGGGTCCAGCGCCGGGTTAAGTTTAAGAGGATTGTCCTCATTTATAAGCATCGCATCTAGCGCCCGTAGGAAATTGACTGATGTACCAGGATGTGCATCGGCAAGGATAACTCCATCAGCCGGCGGGAAGCCGCTGAGTTTCTGGCTGTCACC
The DNA here is from genome assembly GCA_963732435.1 of uncultured Bacteroidales bacterium. Taxonomy (GTDB): domain Bacteria; phylum Bacteroidota; class Bacteroidia; order Bacteroidales; family VadinHA17; genus LD21. The sequence goes on from CAVSZL010000006.1 coordinate 154,434, forward strand.
CTGAACTATCTTTTCCCTGCCCTGACTCGCCACTGGTCCCTTTTCGGCAACTGCCTGATAAAATGTCATCGTCGAGCCACCACCGCTGTGGCCAAAAAGGATGATCTTTGAAATACCCGGTTGTTTTCTGAGGAATTCGACACCTGCCCTCACATCCAGTGCAACATCCTCAAAAATGACATTGGGTTCGTTGTTCTCAAATCGTGTATTCAGCCCTAGCACCATGAATCCGCGTCCGGCCAGTTCTCTGGTGGCGATGTGCGACATGAAGTTGCCGGAACGGTGGGCGATGAGAACTGCCACATGAGGGGCAGGGCCACTATCGGGCTTGTATAAGGCACCCTTGGCCAAACCAAGCTGGACAAATAACGGATTGCTCTGGGCAAACGAGATCTCAGCAGAAACTGCACTGCAGTAAATAAAGAAAAATATTCTACAAATAGCTTTCATAAGTAATTAAATATAAAATCGTTACTAAGTACAAATCACTTAATATCCTGACACTTGCGCTCTTTATATCTAAATGATTACTGCTTTATTCAATCTTTATTAGCTTCACATCTTTTAACAAACCTACTGATTCTGCCGTGACAGTCACCTCGCCCTTTTTGAAATCATTACCAACAATTATCATTGCCTTCCCGTAAAAGAGGTTTACATAATTTGCAATGAAAGGATCAAATGATTGAGGGTTTCCGTTCCCTACTCCGGCAATTTTTCCCGGACCCGTTAAAGTAATTTCAATTTTATTGCCTGCCAGAGGACACAGGTTCCCGTTTTTGTCATAAACCTCAACCAGCAAATATGACAAATCAGTGCCATCCGCTTTGATAACCGAACGATCGGGTGTTAAACGGATCTTTGATGGTTCACCGGCAGTCCTGATTACTGCCTCTCCTATATTTGTGCCTTCCTTATAAGCAATTACTTTCAGTTCTCCCGGCTGGTACGTTACCTCTGTCCACATTAATCGGAATCGTTCAACAGATTTACCTGAAGCTGGTTCTTTACACTTCATCCCCAATGACTTACCATTTAGAAAAAGTTCTGCACAATCTCCGTTGGTGTAAACATAAACAGGAATCTTATCAACCTGACCACCCTCCCAGTTCCAGTGAGGAAGAATATGGACAGTGTTCTCATCATTCTTCCAGTAGCTTTTATAAAGATAAAACCTGTCTTTTGGAATTCCACATAGATCAACAATCCCGAAATAAGAACTCCTTGATGCCTCATTATCAGTCATTCCATTATCCTTTGTCCATCTGTTATTGTAGGGTGTCGGCTCTCCCAGGTAATCAAAACCGGTCCAAACAAATTCTCCTGCGACATAATCCTCATCCTGCTGCCATTTGAAATCGTCATCAGGCAGATTAGCCCATTCCGGTGCATTCAGATCATAAGAACTTACCTGGAGAGATTTTGTGAAAACAGACTTTTCAGACGGAAGGGGGAATTCATAGAATCCCCGGGTACTCACGGTAGAGGCCGATTCACTCACGATTACGGATTTACCCGGTTCCATCTGACGGGCCAGACTATACCGGCGGTTATAATTCCAGCTATGTATATCGTAATAATCAAAATGCCGGTTGGTTGAAGCGTTCAGAAGATCACAGGCCATTGTAACTGGTCTTGTGGGATCATATTTCCTGACATAATTTACCATGGTCTGCAATTTAGCCAGCCCGTTATCAATGTTATTCTGTACATCACGCATCTCGTTTCCCACACTCCAGATAAAAATGCTTGGGTGGTTCCTGTCGCGTATAACGAAATTCTTAATATTCCTCTGTGCAAATTCCTCGAAATCGGTGGTGTCATTGATATCAGCTTTCCCGTCATATTTATCAAAAGCTTCATTATATACAAGTAATCCCATCCTGTCGCTCAGATCAAGCAACTCAGGTGCAGGAATATTATGGCTCGTACGGATAGCGTTACACCCCATTGATTTCATTATTTCTAGTTGTCTTTCCATCGCCCGTGTATTGAAAGCAGCTCCCAGGGGTCCATGATCATGATGCAGGTTTACACCTTTTAACTGTACCCTTTTATCGTTAAGGTAGAAACCATTGTCAGCAGTAAACCTGATAGTTCTGACACCAAACGGAGTAGCATACGTATCAACGAGTTTTTCACCTGCAAATATATTTGTCAGGACTTTATACATTACCGGATTGGCTAATTCCCAGCGCTGTGGGTCAGTTAACCCCAGTGTCATTTCTAAATCTCTGAACTTTCCAGCCTGTAATTCAGTTACAACCTCTTTGCGTGAAATTTCAATCCCCTTTTGGTTTACAATTATATTTTGAATCCTTACTGCAGGTTCCGGCTTCCCTGACTTATTATTCACAGTTGTCATAATCCTGACTTCTGCATAATTAGATTTAACAACCGGCGTCTGCACCTGTGTGCCCCAGATACCGACATGAACAGGCTCTACTGCAATCATCTCGATCTTCCTGTAAATACCAGCCCCGGGATACCATCTGCTGTCGTGATTTCTGTTATCGACATAAATGGCAAGGATGTTATCTCCATTATATTGAAGATATTTAGTTATTTCCAGGTAAAATGAGTTGTAACCATAGTCCCATTTGCCTGCAAGTTTGCCATTAACGAATACTTCAGGATTCGACATTATCCCATCGAAAACCAGGTAAACTTTTTTCCCGCTATAAGAAGAAGGAATATCCAGTTTTCTTCTGTACCACCCCTCTCCTTTCCATGGCAATTTTCCGGTATTTCCATCCCCATCCTGAATAACAGGACCTGAGATGGCCCAGTCATGGGGGATAGTAACACTTTGCCATTTCGAATCATCAAAACCAGGCTGAGAGGCATTCTCAAAATTTCCTTTTGTAAACTTCCATCCTGATTGCAATGTTGTCTTCTCCCTGGCCTGCACATTTATTGAAATAACGATTAATGCTGCCAGAATAATGGCAGCAAAGGTTGTTTTGGGTTTATTGTACATTAATTTAAATTTGTGATTTATAATATATTAGTATCGGGAATCAGTTATAAAGGTTCTTAAGTTACTTGAAAATAAATTTATTTACCCCAGTCCCTAGGGGAGTAAATTGATTTTCAATTGTCATTTTATAATATTATGAGCGGACACTAAATTACAAAATAATCAGAAAATCCGAAAACCCTCATGTCTTAAAGTTAATTTTCAGAAATCCTTTCCCTGAATATTTTAGTTCAACCTGGTTCTAATAAAGTGAATTTCTTTTAATCATCAGATTTTCATCAGAGATATAGTCATCATACAACATCTCCTTGTCAATCATCCCTTTAGGGCCAATTTCTATTACACGGTTACAGACTGTCTGAATAAACTCGTGGTCGTGAGATGACATCAGAATATTACCTTTAAATTTAATAAGAGTATTATTGAAGGCCTGAATTGACTCAAGATCAAGATGGTTGGTAGGAGTGTCGAGCAACATTACATTTGCATTGCGGATCATCATACGGGCAATCATACACCTTACTTTTTCACCGCCTGAAAGAACATTCACCTTTTTATAGATATCCTCACCGGAAAAAAGCATTTTTCCAAGAAATCCCCGCAGATATAATTCGCTGGTATCATCGGAGAAACCGGCCAGCCAGTCAATTAATGTGACATCCTTCTGAAAGAATTTATCATTATCAAGTGGAAGATATGCTTTTACAATTGTCTGTCCCCATTCAAAAGATCCATGCTCCGGTTTATCATGACCTTTAATGATCTCAAACAGAGCTGTCATAGCTCTTGAATCCCTTGAAAGAAAAACTATCTTATCATTTTTATTTACAGTGAAATTAAGGTCCCTGAATAATGTCTTTCCCTCAAAAGTCGTACTAAGTCCTTTAACTGTGAGAATACTGTTTCCAGGTTCACGACCGGGTGTAAAAATGATACCAGGATATTTTCTTGTTGAAGGTTTTATCTCTTCAATATTAAGCTTCTCAATCATCTTTTTCCTGCTGGTAGTCTGTTTTGACTTTTTTACATTGGCCCTGAACCGTGCAATGAATTCCAGTAACTCTTTCTTCTTCTCCTCTGCTTTTTTATTTTGCGTAAGTTGCTGCCTTAATGCCAGTTGACTCGATTCGTACCAAAAACTGTAATTACCGGAGAATTGCTGCACCCGGCTGAAATCGATGTCTATTATTTGTGTACAAATTGAATCAAGGAAATGTCGGTCATGCGATACAACCAGTACCGTATTCTCAAATTCCGAAAGGTAATTCTCCAGCCAGGCTACAGTATCAAGGTCAAGATCATTTGTAGGCTCATCAAGCAGAAGATTATCAGGTTTTCCAAATAAAGCCTGGGCTAACAACACTTTAACCTTTTCCTTACCGGTAAGTTCCTTCAGCATCCTGTAATGATTCTCCTCCTTAATTCCGAGACCACTCAGCAGAATAGCAGCATTGCTTTCAGCATTCCATCCATCCATCTCTGTGAATTTCTCCTCAAGTTCAGAGGCCTTTAGTCCGTCTTTGTCTGAAAAATCGGACTTTGCATATAACTTCTCCTTTTCCTTCATTACACTCCATAAATGAGTATGACCCATCATGACAGTATCGAGGACAATACACTCATCGAATTCAAAATGATCCTGTTTAAGAACTGATAATCTTTCTCCCTGACCAAATGAGACTGATCCGGTGCGGCCTTCCACCTCACCGTAAAGCATTTTCAGAAATGTCGATTTTCCGGCTCCGTTGGCTCCTATTATCCCATAGCAGTTACCAGGCGTAAAAACCATGTTAACATCCTGAAATAAAACACGTTTCCCAAACTGGATACTAAGATTTGATACTGTGATCATTTATGACGATTTGTGATAGAATATTGAATCAGATATTTCCTTGCTTGTTATAAAGTCTGCAAAGGTAGGTATAAATTGGCTGGGAATATCTAATTTCCGGATTCTTCGCGAATCTTATATAATTACGCTTCACACACTGTTGTAAACATTTTAACTATTCAAACCCGAAAACAGTTTAACAGTGGATTATTTAAACAACAGTGGTGCAAACTGATAGAGTGATCTGCGCCATGTAAGCCATTCATGATCAGTAACGGGTGACTCAATGGAAGCATATACTAACATCTGACGCTTTTGAGTTTTAGCATAGTAGTATTTTTCAATTAATTAAATATGAGCAATATAGGAACATTATTTTTGATCCTTCTCGAACTAACACCCAATTTTCCCTTTTGTTAAGGGTAATTAAGGTCCGGTACTTAGAACATGAATCATAAAGAGTTAAGTATTTGGTTATCTTAAATTTACCGGCCTCTCCCCCTCAGTCCCCCTCTCCCGGGGGTGAGAGGGGGATGTCACTTTATATAATTATTTGTTTTGGATCAACTTAAAATAACAATAACGAAAGGAATATAAATGAGCATGTTTATCAGTGCAAAAAGTATTTAAAACATCCTGAATGATCTTCCCCCTCTCACTCGGGAGAGGGGGATCGAGGGGGAGAGGTTGCATGCTGAAATAAAATATTTAATTGATTTTCAGAATGAAGCTTTCATTTTTCTCTCCAACCTTTAAAATATAGATCAGCCCCGTATAAATCCTTTAACTTCAAAAATTGGGGTTTTCCACCGCACTAATTGTCAGAAGCCTTAAACAAATACCCTTATCACCGCTGTAAACATTTTAACTATTCAAACACGAAAACAGTTTAACAGTGGATTATTTAAACAACAGTGGTGCAAACTGATAGAGTGATCTGCGCCATGTCAGCCATTCATGATCAGTTCCTGGTGATTCATAATATACATGTCTTTATGCCCAGTTTTAGGAGAGTTTCATGAAATCCATTGACATTCTTATACATATTTTCAGGTTCGGAAGTTCCAATACCTATCCAGACCAGCTTAACCTTTTTATTAAATGCATCAGCATTCTGCAAATACTCCATTGTAAACACTTTTAATATCAGCATCCGCTGAGATCCTTCCGGAGCCGCTGAAGCCACCAATATAAGAGAACTTATCAAGATTCCGGGTGGTGATCTGAAAGGTCTGCCCTCCCCCCATTGACAGTCCCGCCATCGCCCTGTGGTCGCGGTCGGAGTAAGTACGGAAAGTTGCATCTATGAACGGGATAAGGTCTTTAATAACAACTTCTTCAAACGGCGAAGGCCCCTGAACTGGCTGACCAGGTGCGGTTGTCGCAGCAGTCTGACCTGCTTTTGTTGCATAACCCTTGTCCATTACGATAAGCATTGGAACTGCTTTTCCTTCTGCAATCAGGTTATCCATAATAATATCAGCTTTACCCTGATTGGTCCAGCCTCTTTCATCCTCACCTGAACCATGCTGAAGATAAAGAACCGGATATTTCTTTGTCAGGTTTTCATTATAATCCGGAGGGCAGTAAATATAACAGCGCCTCCACGACTCTGTTACCTTCGAGTAATACCATTTTGACCGGACATCGCCATGAGGTACATTCTTCAAACTATAATAATCAACACCAGCTTCAGGTATTTCAATCCCGCTTGACATTCTCGCCCATCCGAAATATGATTCACTTGCCGGATCTGAAACCTGCACCCCGTCAATCAGCAGAAAATAGTAGTGAAATCCGGGTACGAGAGGCTCTGTTGTAACGGTCCAGATCCCCTTATCATCCTTAACCATATCATAAATTTTATCAAGTTTGATCTGAACCTTATCTGCCTCAGGTGCCTGAATTCTGAAAATTCCCCTCAGATCAGATGTAACCCTGGGATATTCGACACCCCTCACGTTTGAAGTTGCCGGTTTTGAATCTGCCGGAAATTGAGTTACCTGCCCAATACATAATATGTCTTTTATCAAAAAGAACATAATGATCACATAAATAATTCTTTTCATGGTCTTTAATTTCGTATACACTTATAAGTACTTTTATAAATTACTCTTTGAAAATCTATTCTTAAAGATGACGCGGTTGTAATCCCGGTTTGAAAGGAATACTCAGGTTCATCCCATTCCAAAGTATTTCCATTATGGCATCATCTTTTACAAATGTTGGCTTATCAGCTACAATATCTCCTGCTTCCGAACCTGCTGAAAAGGTAAATCCAAGTACTGCCTCATCAATTTTTGTAAGATCAATCTCTCTGTTGTCACCGCTGTAAATTACAAAATCGATCCATGAATTCTTTTCATCTTTTCCATTAACCCAATAGCCGTCAAACTTATCAAAAACAGAAGTAAATAGCTGAAAATCAAACTTAAGGTCGTTAACTATAAGAGAAAAACTGTCATCTTTTAAGGCCGGCAAATTAAAATTTTCGGGTAAGCTGCAGTTACCAAATTCAAACCTGAGTCTCAGATCTCCGGCAGTTATTTTGCCATTTTTAATTATATCAATATTTATATGCTTATCGCCTCCGTTGGTAATAAAATTAATCGCTGCGAGCAGAGAATTATCTGTTTGCATACTGTAAAAGCATGCAGAACTGAAATCATACATATCGTGCAGAAAACGGACCTGAAGGTAATATGGTTTCTCAACACTTCCCCAATAAACAAGGAACGGTCGCCGTTGGTTCCAGAGACTCGATCTGTTTGCAGACGAAACAGAGTATTTATCAGTAATATAAGTTGTTCCTGTAATCTCGGGTTCCTCTGTTTCGAATACTTCTGATTCAATGCGGGGGTAATGGAGAGTGAGAAAGAAGGAAAGAAGCGAGGCAGGTATCTCATGTTTTGTTTTCACATTAGACGGCTGAGCATCTTTTTTTATTACAACCTGTCCATTTGAGGCCTGGTTAAGCAATCCATAAAAGGAATCTCCCATAATCGAACTGTACGACCGGCTATGAGGTCCAACCCATTGACCTGTCGGAATATGATAATGACGGGCAATTATTTCCCACCCAACATAATACAGGTAATCAATAATTTCTTTTGACTCAGGATCAGTAATATGTTGTTTCATCCTCAGGAGTTCATCAATTGAAATAATTGTATACGTCGGACTATTGTACTCCGAAAAGCCACCCTTCTCCAATGTATATTCATAAAATCTTTTTAGCCTGTTTTTCGAATATTCCTTCATGTCAGGTATATCGAACAGATGCGATGTAAGATAGGTTACATATGTACCCATAATTGCAATATTGGTATAGCCCGGACCCATATTACGTTTCTGAACTGAACGGGCAGCAAGTACAAGTGAATTCTTAATTGCAGTCTGAAGCTCAACCGGGATCTTATCTTTGTGTCCCATGTAAATGTCGAGAAGGCTTACAGCATTAAAATCGGCCCAGTTATAGTCGACAGGAGATTTCTTTGTGGCAAGAGGTTCTTCGAGATAATATGGCCATACTCCGCAAGTGGCTGAAGATCTTATTGTATCCTGCAGGTTAATAGTCTTCTTTATTATGTCAAATGCACGTTTTCTGTTTTTTCTACCTCCGGCATCCAGGAGTCCTACAGCGTAGTAAAATGAACCTCTTACTTCATGAAACAGGCCGGTATCAGCATCTGTATGATAATTATATCCTGCAATCCGTTTCGTTACCATCATTCCTGAAGGATCATAATTCTCTCTATATGATTCGAGGGATTTTTCAATTATCCCTTTCTCTTTAACTGATAATTTGACAGGAGAATAACGGATATTTGCATCCTGATATGTGCCATTATTACACGAAATAAGAATGATGCAGATGAATAGAAAATATGACAGATGTTTCATTTGTTTTAAGATAATTTTATAAATCAGTCTGTTTTAAGTTTATACCATTTTACAGCATTTTCACTGAAAATTTTCCGGACCACCTCTTTCGGTAGCTGTAATCCTCTGAATCCTGATCTGAACTTATCCGATGTCATTTCAGCGTCGGTGGCAAAATAATTCCAATCGTCAATCCATGTATTATGTAATTGTGATTTAAATCGCTCAGGGTCGCCTCCTCCGTTGTAGCCTATATCAGTTCCATAAAGAAGCCTGTCCTGGTATTTGATGCAAAAATCACGTACTTTCTTACGGTCTACTGCCGATTGTACCTGAAGATGGCATATTCTGGCCGACATATCTACAGCCAGATTCGGATATCTGTCAAGTCTGGCACCAAGGGAATCCACATTCCATTCCAGGCTGGCAAGGTGGCATCCGATAAATACAAGATCAGGATGTCTGATAAGAAGGTTATCCCTTGCATTGATCTGATCCTGATATGAAGGATATTCCGGATGCAAAAACATATGATACTGAGGATTCCCGGCAAAATAACTGCTATCACTGCTGACTGTCATTTCCTCAAGTGGAAGCCAGCAATTGCGGGGTTCTCCGAGATGGCCGGCTATCGGAATGTTTTTACCTTTTATAAACTCAATAACTTTGTCAAGTCCCGGATTGTCTGCCATAATGAATTTACCGTTTCTGTCGCGTACGGTCATCCCGATGTTTTTCCAGATCTTAACTGCAACAGCTCCTGAAGAGAGATCATTATCGAGCTGTTTTATTATTTTATTGCTCCAGCCCTCTGTCTCCCATCCTGTTGTATCGAAATAAAATGTTGGTCCGTAGAAAACCCTTCCCGGGTGTTTCTGTGCTGAGGCATAGGCATAATCAAACTGTTTCCTGATGGCGTTTGAATCTGAATGATCAACATTTAAAGTGATAAGAAGAAAATTATCGGCGGCTGCCTGATATTCAAAGATCCCGTTATTACTGTTGATATGTACGTGAGAATCAATCTTTAGTACCGATAGGAAATCATCAGAAACATAATAATCTGATTGGCATCCGGTAAAAATAATTGCCATAAGAGTAAATATAACAATTCTTATACTCATCTGTTTAAAGATTTGTTGACTACAATTAAAAATAGATAAAAAAAAGAAAATCACAAAACAATATTTCTTGTGATCTTCCTTTTATAACATTGAAACAGCCTATTAATAAGCTAAATATTATTTAGGCATTACAACATAATCAGCAGCATTCAGATAATCAAGACTCATCTTTACACTTACATAGGGATCGTAATTATATTGCTCCACCTCAACAATACCGTACTGCATTCCGGAATTTGCTGATCCTGCAAAAATTGCAGCAAAATCCATCATACCGCTTGCACCAACCTCTTCTTTATCTTTAATGTGCCATAATTCAAAACGTCCCGGGTATTTGATGAAATAATCAACCGGATTTGCTCCACCTACAACAGCCCAGTAAAGATCTATTTCGTACATTACTTTTGCAGGGTCGGTATTCTCTAACATATATTCATACATTATTATAGTACTGTCAAGTTTTGTTGAGAATTCCTTATCGTGATTATGATAGCCAAAACGAATTCCTTTTGCATTGCACTTTTCACCGACAGCATTGAAATAGTCGCAATATGCTTTCAGGCCTTCAAGACTTTCGTAGGCTGTTTTTCCCATAGATGGCTGAACCAGGAATTTCGCCCCAACGGCAACATGAGCATCAATACATGCATCCCACCATGCCATTGTTTCTGCCATATTAGCTGAATCAGGCACAGGACGGCCGGTGTGTGAACTCAGAACTGTCATTTTATTTTTCTCGCAAAGAGCTTTAAAATCGGCAGGTTCCATACCATAAAATTTTCCATCTGCATAACCTGCAGGTTCAACAAATGTATAGCCGATATCAGCTACTTTTGCAATTGTTGCAGGAACATCTTTTCTTATAGTATCACGCAGTGAATACAACTGCAGGCCAATATTTTTTCCGGCAGGCTTAGGCTTACAGGAGTAGAATGTGGAAAAAATACTCAGAACAAGAACAGTTAACATTGTAATTGTAAAAAAATTACTTTTTTTCATTTCGATCAGATTTTAGAGGTTATTTAAATTTTAATTATCTATTTTTAGATATGTAAAAATATTGATTCGTTTTAATAAAGCATAGTAAATCTGATAATTATTTACAGAAAATTGTTTATACACCCTCTCCAGTCCAAGTCCCTCTCCCCCGGGAGAGGGATTTAGGGTGAGGCTATTAAAAACCAGTACAAGAAATGAAAACAAACCGCAGAAAATTTATTTCCACAACACTTGCAGGGGGATTCGCTGCAACATTACCATTCTCCGGTTGCAGTACTGAAGATCCAAAAAATAAGTATGCTGTTCTGGATGAGATACTTAAGGAACCTGTACTTAAAAGTGATCTCTTTACCTCACCTGTTATCATTGAATCGCTTGAACTTCTCAGATTCAATAATAATTTTTTATGCCGTGTAAGATCGAAAGACGGGGCCGAGGGTTACTCCGTTTCAAATAATGACCAGATGATATCGCTTTATCCTGTTTTCCTTAATCGTCTTCAGCCATTCTTCATTGGCAAAGATGCACGTAAACTTGAACTTTTACTGGATGAAGTATATGTTTATCAGAGCAACTATAAAATGCAGAATCTGGCATTATGGGTACCGCTGGCAACCATTGAATTTGCTATCCTTGACATGCTCGGTAAAATTGCAGATAAGTCAATAGGTTTACTAATTGGCGATATTCATAATAAAAAAATTGCTGTATACCAGGCTAACAGCGAACGTGGTATTACTGCCGAGTTAACAATTGAGCATCTCATCAGTGAAGTTGGAGAAACAAAGGCCAAAGCACTAAAGTTCAAAGTGGGAGGAAGAATGAGCAATAACTTTGAAGAACCGGCCGGCAGATCAGAAAAACTTATTCCGCTTGTCAGAAAAACATTTGGGGATGAAATGGTAATTTATGCTGATTCAAATGGCTCATATACAACAGATGAGGCAATCAGAATTGGTAAAATTATGGAAGAATACAAATTTGATTTCTACGAGGAACCTGTACCTTTCGACTGGTATGAAGAGACAAAAGAGGTAGCAGATTCCATACAGATTCCCGTAGCAGGAGGTGAACAGGAGCCAAGCATTCATGTTTTCCGCTGGCTGATTGCCAACGATGCTCTTCAGATTGTCCAACCAGATATGTTTTATTTCGGAGGAATGGTAAGATCTATGAAAGTAGCCAGAATGGCTGCCGCATTTGGCAAAGAGTGTACTCCGCATATTTCCGGCTCAGGACTTGGATACCTTTATATGATGCATTTTGTTTCAGCCATACCTAATGCAGGCCCTTACCATGAGTTCAAGGGTTTTAATTATGAGCTGCCGTTTGAGTGTAAAACCTCTCCGCTCTCAAGTGACGATGGTGTTGTTACTGTTCCAACCGGACCGGGTCTGGGGATTGATATTGATCCTGATTATATTGCAAAACACCAGTTGCTAAGTGTTTAGTAAAAAAAGAAGAGAACGGCTATTCCGCTATAAATTTCAATAACGGGATAAGGACAGGCCTTCCCTTTTCAGCTTCATAAACAAGAGGGGTGGTTTCATCTATACCGTTTCCGGCTGATTTTGCATGAATGTAAGGATTCATATTGCTTATGAAAGTCAGGGCCCGGTCTTTAGCTTCATCACTGAATTTTGAAAAGGTAGGATGAACAACTGAAATCAGATCAGAAAGTTCAGTTTTATCCGTCATAACAGCTCCTTTTACAGCAGGCATACGACCGCCATCATTATTAATAACAACAGTTCCCCCGGAAGGGATCCAGTTGAGCCAGTTCATCTCGTCGCCGGCATCCTTCACATTTCCCTGTTTAATTAGGGAATTTGCATAGTACTCGCTGAGTGTTTCTTTAAAGAGAGGTGGAAGCTTTGTGGCTGTAATATATCCGGCTATTAACCTGCAATTATTATAATGGTCAGTATTGAAATTATAGTCATCAGATGAAAGTCGTCCTGAGTTATTGAACAATTGATTTGCCAGAACATCAACAAGAGTTCTAAATTCAACAGAAGTGGTATCAACAGTTTTATTTTTTGAATATATATGATCTTTTATCAACTTCTTATAAGCCGCTTTACTTCCGGCAGAAAAGCTGATATCATCTTTAGTCATCATTATCTCGGCGGGAACTTCTTCAAGTCTTGTAAATCCCAGTTGTTTTCTCGCAACAGCCATTCTGTTTTCATTATTAAGAGCTGTTTCCTGTATTACTGAATTATCGCGCTCAGAACTCTTTGTCTCAATATCTGCTACACCGGATTCTAATCCGCTTGCTGATACTCTTACAGTTATTTTTCCGGGCTTTCCGGTTGACCTTATCATATTAGAAACAGGCAGCTCTTTATACCGGACTATTTCTCTGCTTTCCGGCTTAATGTCTGCTGATTCATAGATATCAGGTCCGATCAGTTTTGCCGGGCCGGAAACAAACCATTTTAAACTTTTGTTTACTCCTCTTACCTGATTACCCTTTGAATCAACAACATGAGCAGAAACTACAACTACAGTTCCCCGATCTGCTTCAGCAATATTATGTGAAACCGTAAGAATAATTTTTGAAGCATCTCCTCCAATAATTTCATTTCCGGTAAACTTATTCGCTCCGGTTTCTACATTACCGGAATTTGAAAGAGATGGAGTAAGAACAGCATTAACTATCCTGGTGGTATCCTCAGCAAGAATAGTCCTGGAATCAGCAATCACATCAGAATTACTCCCTGATTTCCAGAATATTATTGCAGGATTATTGCGAAAACGGCGAACCATCTGAATAAGATTCTGCTGATTTTCCACAGTTGATCCCTTACCGGAAGACTCCATCTCAATTATCATTCCCGATCCGGATGCCCGTTCAACTATTATATTTTCTGAGGAATAATTGCTGATTTTTACATAGCTATTCTGTCGGATTTCCTTTTGTTCCCTGATATCTTTTTCCGAGATCCATCCCGAAATTGCATTCCCAAGCCAGGGATATTCAACTTGAAATACACTTCCCTGCAATGCAATTTTCTTACTGTTTAAATCGAGTAAATTTTCTTTACTGTCCCATTTGAATTTCCGAAATCCAAACATGCTGATAAACTCATCCTGCACCTGTTTACCATCAATTACCTCTGATAATACTTTATAGAGGTAAGGATTCTCAGGCGACCAGAGATGAGGATTCATAACAGGCTTTCCTGTCTGATCAAACCTGAATAGCTGTCCTGCATTTATGACAGCATCTGTTTTAATAACCTGGACAACATTGCCTGAGGAATCGAATATTGTGCTCCGTAGAGTACAGTTTTTCTTTTCAGGATTATCATTTTTAACCCAGGTCTGAATCCTTACAATACCATCCTTTTCTGATGCTTTTGGCGTTGTTATAAATGTGCCACCCTCCTGATCTGATAATCCCTGAACCGGGATATAGAGTTTATTTTGAATTATCAGGGATACATCGCGGAATATACCACCATAGAAAGTCTGTTTATCACTAAAGGTAAGAGGCAAGGTGACCTCACCTGAGGGCGGGTTGTTTACTGCCACTGCAACAACATTATCTTCCCCATATTTTACCTGACCTGAAATATCAAAACAAAACACATTATTTCCACCCTTATGTTCGCCGAGGTAGTTTCCGTTAATCCAAACCTTGCAATAATTCTGAACCCCTTCAAACTTAATGAACACCTTTCTGCCTGAATACATATTGTTCAGCGAAAAATACTTCCTGTACCAACCCCAGCCTGTCCACCAGTATGTATTGTCGTTTTCATCCGTATTTTCATAATAAGGTTCAAACTCCCCTGTAGTCTCAAAAGTATTCCATGTATGTGGTATGCTTATTGCAGACCATCTTGAATCATCCAGCGCTGCAGATTCATACCCTTTGTTTGAAGTTTCTTTCGGAAAGTAATTAAATGTCCAGTCAGAATTAATTATTTTACTGACTCTTGGATATTTAATAATGTTGTTTGATTTTTGTTGAGCATTCAGGAAAGTGAAGCAAAAAAACATACAGAAAAACAAAGCGATATTTCTCATTGTCAATTCTTTAAACAAAAACACATTTATATGTACAATATAATAAATTATATCGAGATAGGAAAATGGAAAAGTAATATCAGTTTTATGTCAATGACCGTATTATTAACAATTTGTAGAATTCAGAAGTTAATATGCTAATTGTCAATTATATATCAAAATATAACTATAAATATTATTTTTAAATGATTAATAAAAAAGATAATAAAAAGCACTTTTTGTTTGATATATTAAAAAAATAAATACATTTGTGCTTCAATTTAATAAAAAAAAATGAAAATATCTATAATCCATATTATTCTCCTAGTCCTCATTTTAGTCCATCGTAAATGACCGGGAATAATATGTATTAATATAAATATACAGAAGCTTTCCGGGGGACCAGAAGGCTTTTTTGCTTTATTAAAATGATTAAATAGTATGAAAATACCACTCAGGAGTTCAAAGACGACAACAGGAAGAAATATGGCGGGAGCCAGGAGCCTTTGGCGTGCCAATGGAATGAAGCAGTCACATTTTGGCAAACCTTTAATTGCAATTGTCAATTCCTTTACTCAGTTTGTTCCGGGGCATGTTCACCTGCACGAGATCGGACAGGTTGTGAAGAAGGAGATTGAAAAAAAGGGATTCTTTGCTGCAGAGTTTAATACGATTGCAATTGACGATGGTATTGCAATGGGTCATTCAGGAATGCTCTATTCACTTCCTTCAAGAGATCTGATTGCGGACAGTGTTGAATATGTTTGTAATGCTCACCTGGCAGATGCTATGATCTGCATCTCCAATTGTGATAAGATAACTCCGGGTATGATGATGGCTGCCATGAGGTTGAATATCCCTGTTGTATTTGTATCAGGAGGACCAATGGAGGCAGGAATTCATAAGGACAAATACCTTGATCTTGTTGATGCAATGGTAGCTGGAGCAAATGATTCCATCAGCGATGAAGAACTTAGTGAAATAGAAAAATCTGCCTGCCCAACATGTGGCTCATGCTCAGGAATGTTCACTGCAAATTCCATGAACTGTCTTAATGAAGCACTAGGACTGGCTCTTCCGGGAAATGGAACTATAGTGGCCACACATGGGAACAGGGTAAAACTTTTCATGAAGGCAGCTGATCTGATAGTTGATCTGGCAAACAGATACTATAATGAAGGCGACACTTCTGTTTTGCCAAGGTCTATTGCAACACGTGAAGCGTTCATGAATGCAATGTCGCTTGATATTGCTATGGGAGGTTCTACAAATACTGTTTTACATCTCCTCGCAATTGCTCATGAGGCAGGTGTCGATTTTACAATGAAAGACATAGATGAACTATCCCGCAAAATACCAAATATCTGCAAAGTTGCTCCAAGTTCACAGTATCATGTACAGGATGTGAACCGTGCAGGAGGGATACTTGCAATAATGGGAGAGCTTGACCGTAAAGGTTTAATAAACAGCAAAGTGGGACGAGTTGATTATCCTACTTTAGGAGATGCCATATCTGACTGGGATATTATGGGGGGTAAAGCATTACCAGAGGCCTATGATTTATTCAGGAGCGCCCCTTCAAACGGAAATAGTCTGGTCATGGGTTCTCACAGCTCTCTTTACAAGGAACTTGATACGGACAGGGAAAACGGATGCATCAGAAGTACAAAGCACCCATATAGTGAAGACGGGGGCCTGGTAGTTCTTTACGGGAACATAGCCCGCAAGGGATGCATTGTAAAAACTGCCGGTATTGATCCTTCTATTTTTAATTTTACCGGAAATGCAGTCGTATTTGAATCTCAGGAGGATTCAGTTGATGGCATTCTTAATGGTACAATTAAGGCAGGGGATGTTGTTGTAATCAGATATGAGGGACCGAAAGGAGGACCAGGAATGCAGGAGATGCTTTATCCGACTTCGTATCTTAAATCAAAAGGATTAGGAAAAGAATGTGCCCTGATAACAGACGGCCGGTTTTCAGGCGGAACTTCAGGTTTATCAATAGGACATGTATCTCCAGAGGCAGCTGCAGGAGGCGAACTGGCGCTGATCAGAACAGGAGATAAAATTCAGATAGATATATCCGCCAGAAAAATAAATGTTTTATTATCTGGTGAGGAACTTCAGAAAAGAGAAAATGAAGAAAAAAAGAAAGGAAGTAAGGCCTATAAACCTGAAACCCGTGTCCGGGATATACCGGTATCGCTGAAAATTTATGCTGAACATGTAAGTTCAGCTGATCTCGGAGCCATAAGGCTTATTTAGGCTCAGGGCGCAGTGCCCAGAGCTCAGGAAAGAAGATAAAAAGAGATAAAAACATAAATACAATCAGACATAAAGACTAGATTTTCATGAAAACTGCAAATGCAAAGGAGAAAGAAGTATCGACAGAACAAATCAATGGTTATGAACAGATTACAGGGGCAGAAGCCTTATTGAACTGTCTTGTTGCGGAAGGTGTGGATACAGTGTTTGGATATCCTGGCGGTGCAATAATGCCAATTTATGATAAGCTCATTAACTATGAAGGCAGGATTACACATTATCTTACCAGACATGAACAGGGTGCTGCCCATGCAGCACAGGGGTATGCGATGGTGACAGGAAAACCCGGGATCTGTTTTGCCACATCAGGACCTGGTGCTACCAATCTGGTTACAGGAATAGCAAACGCATTCCTTGATTCAGTACCTGTTGTATTTATAACGGCACAGGTATATTCAAAGCTTATTGGTACCGATGCTTTTCAGGAGACCGACATTATAGGAGTTTCAATGCCTGTGACGAAATGGAACTGCCAGGTAAAAAAATCACAGGATATTCCTGAAGCAATAGCTAAAGCATTTTACATAGCAACATCCGGCCGGCCCGGACCAGTTCTTATTGATATTACAAAGGATGCCCAGATTGAAAAGCTTAATTTCAAATATAGAAAATGCACTTATATAAGAAGTTATAATCCACACATTCCATTGCGCACCAAAGCAATTGAATCAGCGGCAATTATGATCAATCATGCAGAGAGACCTCTTATACTTGCCGGTCATGGGGTACTTCTTTCAAACGCAGAAAAAGAGCTTTTAGAGTTTGTCGAGAAAACAGGCATACCAGTTGCATTAACATTACTCGGGTTATCAGCGTTTCCTTCTGATCACAGGTTATATACCGGTATGCTGGGCATGCATGGCAACTACGGACCAAACCTGCTTACCAACCAGGCTGACGTGATAATTGCAATAGGAATGCGTTTTGATGACAGGGTTACAGGTACTCTCAATACATATATTAAACAGGCAACAGTAATACATATTGAGATTGATGAAGCTGAAATTAATAAAAATGTCCTTGTTGATGTTGAGATTAACAATGATGCAAAGGACGCACTGAAAGCACTTATTCCCCTGGTAAAGAAAAACTCATTTGAGAAGTGGATCAGAGAATTCAGAATTTGTGATAAAATTGAATTTGATAAGGTAATTAAGGGAGAAACCAAACCTGAAAAGGGTGAGCTAAGGATGGCTGAGGTTGTTAAATTGATATCAGATATTACTCAGGGTGAAGCAATTATTGTAACAGACGTTGGTCAGAATCAGATGTATGCAGCACGGTATTATAAATTCATACATCCAAACAGCTGGGTTACTTCCGGGGGTATGGGTACAATGGGATTTGGTCTTCCGGCTGCTATCGGGGCCCAGTTGGGGACACCTGACAAGCCCGTTATCACTTTCCTTGGAGATGGAGGATTTCAGATGACAATGCAGGAGCTGGGTACGATGCTTCAGTATAAAATACCGGTTAAAGTTGTTATACTTAATAATAATTACCTGGGGATGGTTCGTCAGTGGCAGGATATGTTTTACGAAAAAAATTATGCCTCAACAGAATTGGTTAATCCCGACTTTATCATGATTGCAAAAGCTTTTGGTATGAATGCTAAGAAAGTAACCAAGAGAAATGATTTAAAAGGTGCAATTGAGGAGATGCTCAATACAGAAGGGGCCTATCTTCTTGAAGTAGTAGTTGAAAAGGAAGGTAATGTATTCCCGATGGTTGAACAGGGAAAATCAGTAGCTGAGGTAAGACTCGAATACTAAATGAAATTTTATAATGATTATTTTTAAAATCAATGTCAACAAATTCAAATATGCAACAGGAATATACAATATCATTGTTTACTGAGGATCATATAGGTATACTCGGTCAGATAACAATAATACTGACCCGCAGGCAAATTAATATTGATAGTTTTACTGCCTCAGAATCAGCAGTTAAAGGTGTTTATCTACTGACAATTGTAGTGAAGACAACCAGCGAGATGATACAAAAAGTGGCAAGGCAGATGGAAAAACTTGTAGATGTAATTAAAGTTTTTGTACATACTTCCGACCAGATAATATGCCAGGAAATGGCTCTTTTTAAAGTTACAACAAAGGGGCTGATGTCAGGTAATATCATTGATACTGTTGTTCGCAATCATCATGGAAGGATTCTTGAAGTATCTCCTGAATACATCGTAATTGAGAAAACAGGTCATAAGGATGAAATTGATGTCCTGCTGAATTACCTTGAACCTTATGGTGTCCTTCAGTTTGTAAAATCGGGAAGAGTGGCAATAACAAAACAGGTAAGGGAATTAAATTCATATCTGAAGGAGATGGATGAAGCTCACCGGAGTAAACCCCAGGAAGCAGAAGTGGTAAACTGAGATGATCTATCTCAACTTTATATTAATAAATTTCTTAAAAAATAATAACTATATCTAATAATCATAAATTAAAATCGAAGATCATGGCAAAAATTGATTTTGGCGGAGTATACGAAAATGTTGTAACAAGAGAAGAGTTTCCACTTTCAAAGGCTCGCGAAGTTCTTAAAAATGAAGTTATTGCAATTATCGGTTATGGAGTGCAGGGACCTGCCCAGGCATTGAACATGAGGGATAATGGAATTAATGTTATTGTTGGACAGGCTCCTGAATTTAAAGCTGACTGGGATAAAGCTATAAGAGACGGTTTCGTGCCGGGGAAAACACTATTTCCGGTAGAAGAGGCTGTTACAAAGGGTACAGTAATTCAATATCTGGTTTCGGATGCTGCTCAGAGAATACTCTGGCCAAAAATTAAACCATGCCTGAAAAAGGGTGATGCCCTCTATTTCTCTCATGGATTCTCTATAACCTATAAGGAACATACAGGTGTGATACCTCCTGATTATGTTGATGTAATTCTTTGTGCTCCAAAAGGTTCAGGCACAAGTGTCAGACGTAATTTCCTTGCAGGTGCCGGAATCAATTCTAGCTATTCAGTATTTCAGAACTATACCGGAAAAGCTGAGGAGAGAACAATTGCTCTTGGTATTGCCATCGGCTCAGGTTATCTCTTCCCAACAACTTTTGAACAGGAAGTATACAGCGACCTTACAGGAGAACGTGGTGTTCTGATGGGCGCCCTGGCCGGTATAATGGATGCACAATACCAGGTACTTCGTGAAAATGGTCACAGTCCTTCTGAAGCATTTAATGAGACAGTTGAAGAATTGACACAGAGTCTTATCAGGCTGGTAGATGAGAACGGAATGGACTGGATGTACGCCAATTGCAGTGCCACAGCACAGAGAGGGGCTCTTGACTGGCGTCCAAAATTCAAGGAGGCAACATTACCGGTTTTCATTGAACTCTATAATAAAGTAAAATCAGGTGAAGAATGTGTTAGAGTTCTTACTTCTACAGGAGCTCCAAACTATAAAGAAATGCTTGACGCAGAACTGAAAGAGCTTGGCGGATCTGAAATGTGGAGAGCAGGGGCTGCTGTAAGAAAACTCAGACCAATAAAATAATATACATTTAAAAAATAATTGTTGAACATGGAAGATAAGGTCATTATTTTCGATACCACCCTCAGGGATGGTGAACAGGTACCGGGTTGCCAGTTAAATACTATTGAAAAAATTGAAGTAGCTCAGGCTCTTGAAGCCCTTGGTGTCGATGTTATAGAAGCCGGATTCCCAATTTCAAGTCCCGGGGACTTCCAGTCGGTGGTGGAAATATCGAAAGCTATCTCCAAACCAGTGATCTGCGGCCTTACCCGAGCCATCAAAAAAGATATTGAAGTAGCCGCAGAATCGCTTCAATATGCAAAAAGGAAAAGGATCCATACAGGAATTGGCACTTCCCCTTTCCACATAAAGTATAAGATTAAAACAACACCTGAGGAGATCTTAAAAAGAGCCGCCGACGCTGTTAAATATGCCAAAAAATTTGTTGAGGATGTGGAGTTCTATGCCGAAGATGCAGGCAGAAGTGAAAACGAATATCTTGCCAGAGTTATTGAAGCTGTTATAAAGGCCGGTGCCACTGTAGTTAACATCCCCGATACCACCGGTTATTGCCTGCCTGAAGAATATGGCAGGAAAATAAAATACCTGATGGAAAATGTACCCAATATCCATAAGGCTATTATATCAACTCATTGCCATAACGATCTTGGCATGGCTACAGCAAATACAATGATGGGTGTGATAAACGGTGCAAGACAGGTCGAGGTTACAATGAACGGCATCGGCGAGAGAGCCGGCAACACCTCACTTGAGGAAATTGCAATGATCATAAAGAGTCATCACTCCCTGAATCTGAAAACTGACATCAACACAAAACTGATCTTTAACACAAGCCGTCTTGTTTCAACCCTCATGAGCATGCCTGTTCAGGCAAATAAAGCTATTGTGGGAAGAAATGCATTTGCCCATTCATCCGGCATTCACCAGGATGGTGTACTGAAACACAGGGAAAACTACGAAATAATTGATCCTGTTGATGTAGGTGTCAAAGAGTCTTCTATAATTCTTACCGCACGCAGTGGAAGGGCTGCTCTGAATCATCATCTGGAATTACTTGGATACAAATTGGGAAAAGAAGAACTCGACGATGTTTATCATCGTTTCCTTCTGCTTGCAGATAAGAAGAAAGAGATCTCAGATGAAGATATCAGAATATTGGCAGGAGATGTGTCACAGGGCGAAAAATCCCTTAAGCTTGATCTTCTTCAGGTCTCATGTGGCAAATCACTGATACCGGTCGCAACCGTAGGATTGAAGATCAACGGTGAGGTGCATTTCTCTACAGCATCGGGGAATGGCCCCATTGATGCTGCATTTACTGCTGTAAAACACCTTTTGAGTAAAACAGTACATCTTGAGGAGTTCCTTATACAGGCAATAACCAAAGGAAGTGATGATCTTGGAAAAGTTCACATCCAGATTGAACACCAGGGAAAAACATATTATGGTTTTTCAGCTAATACCGATATAATTACAGCATCTGTTGAAGCATTCATCGATGCAATAGGTAAAGTACAATAGTAGAATAGTAATTAATACAACATCTGAATAGCTTTTTGTAGTATCAGACCATTTCTCTGTTAATCCGATATCAATAACATAGAATTCTGCAGATACAAAATGTTAAACATCAGGATAATGAAAGCCTGAGACAAAAGAGATTCAGAGATAAACTTAAAAACTTGGAAGCAAAAACACTTTTTGACAAAATCTGGGACGGACATGTTGTCCGATCTATTGAGGATGGTCCTGATGTCCTCTACATTGATCGCCATTATATACACGAAGTAACCAGCCCGCAGGCATTTAACGGTTTAAAGCAACGTGGCATTTCTGTATTAAGACCCGGAAAAACAATTGCAACCGCCGATCATAATATCCCGACTGAGAACCAGCATCTTCAGATAAAAGATGAGTTATCGAGGAACCAGGTGGAGAGATTAAATGAGAATTGCAAAGAGCACGGGATTGAATTTTTTGGCCTTAACCATTCGAAAAACGGGATAGTTCACGTAATAGGTCCTGAGTTAGGCTACACTCTTCCCGGAATGACAATTGTGTGTGGAGACAGCCATACTTCAACACATGGCGCCTTCGGGACAATAGCATTCGGAATTGGCACAAGCGAAGTTGAAATGGTACTTGCAACACAGTGTATTCTTCAACCAAAGCCAAAAAAGATGAGGATCACTGTTAATGGCGCTCTTCAGAAAGGAGTGACTTCCAAAGATATTATCATGTATGTCATTTCAAAGATTTCAACAGGAGGGGCAACAGGATTTTTTGTAGAATACAGTGGCTCCGCGATAACAAATCTGAGCATGGAGGCAAGAATGACAATTTGCAATATGAGTATTGAAATGGGTGCCCGCGGAGGTTTAATAGCGCCGGATGAAACCACCTTTAATTATTTAAGAAAGCTTCCTGTTATCGAAGGGATCGATAACCTCGAATCAGCTATCTCGAATTGGAAAAATCTTAAAAGTGACATTAATGCCTCCTTCGACCGTGAACTTGTATATGATGCAGCCGAGATAAGACCTATGATCACATATGGAACAAATCCTGGTATGGGAATGGCTGTCGACTCGACAATTCCTCTTTCTGAAGATAGTGGAAAAGAACCAACCCAGTCGTACCTAAAATCGCTTGATTATATGGGCTTTAAACCAGGGCTGAAACTCCTTGGACATCCTGTTGACTATGTATTTATAGGAAGCTGCACCAATGGGAGAATTGAAGACTTCAGGGCATTCGCCCAGGTTATTAAGGGAAGAAAGAAGGCAGCAAATATAACAGCCCTGATTGTTCCCGGATCGAAAAGAGTTGAGGAACAGATGGCAGCAGAAGGCCTGACCGACATTTATGTTAAAGCCGGATTCGAGGTAAGACAACCTGGTTGTTCATCATGTCTTGCAATGAACGAAGATAAGATACCTCCGGGGAAATATGCTGTATCAACTTCCAACAGAAACTTTGAAGGAAGACAGGGACCCGGGGCGAGAACATTACTAGCCAGTCCGCTAACAGCGGCAGCTGCAGCAATTACTGGCAGGATTTCAGATCCGCGTGAATTCTTAACTGAATAAAAAATATAATCTAATTGGATATGTCAAAAGTAAAATTTGATATTCTTGAGTCTACCTGTGTTCCGTTACCATTTGAAAATGTTGATACTGATCAGATAATCCCTGCCAGGTTCCTGAGTGCTACATCAAGGGAAGGTTTTGGAGATAATCTTTTTCGTGACTGGAGGTATAAAAAAACAGGTGAAAAAAACAATGAATTCGTGCTTAATAATCCAAAATATAATGGTGACATACTGGTTGCCGGGAAAAATTTTGGATGCGGATCAAGCCGTGAACATGCCGTATGGGCTATCTTTGACTATGGATTCAGAGCAGTAGTGTCAAGCTTCTTTGCTGATATCTTTATGGGAAATGCTCTTAATAACGGTCTTCTGCCAATTGTAGTTTCAGATGAGTTTCTGAATAAGCTGCTCGGAATGATTCAGAAAGATCCCCTGACCAAAATCAATATAAATCTTGAAAAACAAACCTTTACAATTCTTTCAACCGGGGATAGCGTCAGATTTGCAATAAATCCTTATAAGAAAGAGTGTATGCTAAAAGGTCTTGATGATATAGATTTTTTACTTAGTATGAAAAACCAGATTATCGCTTACGAAACAAATAAATCATAGTGAGATGAGAATCGAAATAATGGATACCACATTAAGAGATGGAGAACAGACTCAGGGGGTCTCATACCCTCCACTAGAGAAACTCCATATTGCCAGACTTCTGTTAAGAGATCTGAAAGTCGACCGTATAGAGGTTGCTTCGGCCAGAGTCTCACAAGGAGAATATGAAGGTCTCGGTAAAATTACGGAATGGGCTCTTCAGAATAATATGATCGATAAAGTAGAGGTACTTGGTTTTATTGATGATGATATATCGCTCAACTGGATAAGAAATGCCGGTGGAAAAGTAAACAACCTCCTTTGTAAAGGATCGCTTCGTCATCTTGAAAAGCAGTTACGTAAGACACCTGAACAGCATGTCTCTGATATTAAGAATATTATCAGCAAAGCTAACTCCATGGGCATGACGATAAATATTTATCTCGAAGACTGGTCTAATGGTATGATCAATTCAGAAGAGTATGTTTTTTATATGATCGACTCGCTGAAGAATGAAAACATAAAACGGTTCATGCTTCCCGATACTCTCGGTGTCCTGAATCCTGATCAGACCTTCGAATTCTGTAAAAAAACAATTAAAGAATTCCCTTCTCTTCACATTGATTTTCATGCACATAACGACTACGACCTTGCTGTGGCAAATGTTTATGCAGCTGTCAGGGCAGGTGTCCATGGAATTCATACAACTATCAACGGGCTCGGAGAAAGAGCAGGTAATGCACCTTTGTCAAGTGTTATCGGAGTATTAAAGGATCATCTCGGAATTGAAACCGGGGTCAATGAATCTGAAATAACCAATGTGAGTAAAATTGTTGAAACATTCAGTGGCATTCGTATCCCGGTAAACAAACCGGTTATCGGTGAGAACGTATTTACACAATGTTCCGGTATTCATGCAGATGGAGACACGAAAGACAATCTCTATTATAATAACCTTCTTCCTGAGAGATTTGGAAGGGTACGTAAATATGCTCTTGGTAAACAGTCTGGAAAAGCAACCATTAAGAAAAATCTTGAGGAGTTCGGACTTTTCCTTAGTCCAGAATCTCTTTCAAAAGTTACACAGAGAGTAATTGAGCTGGGTGACAAGAAAGAAAATGTAACTACTGAGGATCTTCCATATATTATTGCAGATGTGCTTGGCAGCGAACAGATTAATTTTAAGATCTTCATTAAAAACTTCGCCCTCTCACTTTCATCAGGGCTGAAACCTTCAGCTAATGTTCAGGTTGAAATTGACGGGAACCTTTACCAGGAGACCTCCTCGGGAGACGGACAATATGATGCTTTTATGAAGGCGTTACGGATTATTTACGACA
This sequence comes from uncultured Bacteroidales bacterium, assembly GCA_963732435.1. GTDB lineage: Bacteria > Bacteroidota > Bacteroidia > Bacteroidales > VadinHA17 > LD21. The sequence continues at coordinate 180,130 of CAVSZL010000006.1, forward strand.
AACTCGGAAAACAATACCCGGTTCTGACTGACTACCAGGTGTCAATCCCCCCGGGTGGTAAAACAGATGCACTTGTTGAAACCATAATCTCCTGGGACTTCAATGGAAAGGAGTTTAAAACTAAAGGCCTCGATGCTGACCAGACAGAAGCGGCAATAAAAGCTACTGAAAGAATGCTTAATATTATTGAGGGATTAAATTAGATGAAAAGCCCTACGATGGTTTTATCAGTCAGAAAAAAATAGTATAAAAAAAAAGAGTAATAATTTCAAACATAATAAACTTATGAGTAAAGCATATAAGATTGCAGTTATTGGGGGCGATGGTACCGGACCCGAAGTTGTAAGAGAAGGTAAGAAAGTATTAAGTGCAGCTGCTGCAAAATTTGGATTTAAACTTGATTACGAAGAATTCGATTTTGGAGGTGAGCGTTATCTCAGAACCGGTGAAGTACTTCCTGATTCAGCAGCAGAAACCCTGAAGAAGTTTGATTCAATATTTCTTGGAGCTATCGGCCATCCTGATGTAAAACCCGGTATACTTGAAAAAGGAATTCTTCTTAAACTGCGTTTTGAACTTGACCAGTACATTAATCTTCGTCCTATTAAACTCTATCCTGGTGTTGCCACACCATTAAAAGACAAGGGACCTGAGGATATTGATTATGTTGTAGTCAGGGAAAATTCCGGTGATGTATATACTGGTTCCGGAGGTGTTACAATGAAAGGCACTCCTCATGAAGTTGCAATACAGAATATGATCTATTCAAGGATGCAGGTTGACCGCTGTCTCAGGTATGCTTTTGATTATACAAGAAAAAGAAACAAGAAAAAAACACTTGCCCTTTGCGGGAAAACAAATGTATTAACTTTTGTATTTGATCTTTGGGAAAGAGCGTTTCACGAAATTGGCAAAGCCGAATATCCTGATATCACACGTGAATATTATCATGTGGATGCTACCTGCATGTGGATGGTTAAAAATCCTGAATGGTTTGATGTTATCGTAACAACCAACATGTTCGGAGATATCATCACAGATCTTGGAGCAATTACACAGGGTGGCATGGGCATAGCAGCCGGCGGAAATATAAATCCTGAAGGAGTTTCAATGTTTGAACCTATTGGCGGATCTGCTCCAAAATATACAGGTAAAAATATTATAAATCCCCTGGCTTCAATCTCCTGTGGTGCAATGATGCTAGAACATCTTGGTGAAACAAAGGCGGCAAAAGCAATAGACAACGCCGTTATGGATGTGACAGCCAATAAGTTAAAAGATATGGGAGCGGGTAAGATGGGTTATTCAACGACTGAAGTAGGTGACCTGGTTGCTGAAAGGGTATAGCATTTCACTCCCTCAAATCGACGCTAACGAGACGAAATATAAATTTCATTATTAAATAGACTTTTATTTCATTTATAAACTTTTTCAGGCATCCTTGTATTGGATATTAAAATATCACTATCTTTGCACTTAAATTTTAAAGAAATGACTTATACAACTTCACATCATCATCATTCTCATACTTGCTTTCAGGCGAGGAGATAGTGATATGTGCCATAATTAAAATATCATAAACCCGTCTGAGCAGATCAGCCGGGTTTTTTATTTCCCGTAAGCTTTGCCAGACATATATAAAACAGATATGAGTATACTTAAAATTGCAATTCAAAAAAGCGGACGACTCAGCGACAATTCAATAAACCTGCTTGAAGAGTGCGGTATAAAATTCTCCAGTGGCGCAGGTGTTTTGAAAACAGCAGCTAAAAACTTTCCTGTCGAAATTCTTTTCCTAAGAGATGATGACATACCACAGTATGTTGAACAACAGGTCGCCGATATCGGAATCCTTGGTGAGAATGTGGTTTTTGAAAAGAATAAAGATATCAAGATAATTGAGCAACTTGGATTTGCAGGCTGTCGCCTTAGTCTGGCAATTCCAAAAGATGAGAAATATACCGGACCCGGATATTTCATGAATAAAAAAATTGCTACAAGTTACCCGAAAATTCTTTCTGACTTTCTTAAGAAAAATAAAATTACTGCTGAAATAGAGGAGATTAGCGGTAGTGTTGAAATCGCGCCCGGAATAGGACTGGCAGACGGAATATGCGATATTGTAAGCTCAGGAAGTACACTACTAAGCAACGGCTTAAATGAAGTTGAAATAATCCTCAGGAGCCAGGCAGTTATCATAAGCAATAAAAACCTTGATTCAGAAAAGACAAAAATTCTTAAAAGTCTTATTTTCAGGATCAGGGCAGTAAAAAATGGTAAAGAGAATAAATATATCCTGCTTAACGCTCCGGATTCAGCCATACAGAAAATATGTGATATCCTTCCCGGGATGAAAAGTCCGTCAATTGTTCCTCTGGTTGAAAAAGGATGGTGCAGTATGCACTCGGTGGTAAAGGAAGATGAATTCTGGGAAAGAATAGACCAGCTCAGGGAAGCAGGTGCTGAAGGCATTCTGGTTATTCCAATCGAGAAAATGATACTATAATGGAAACTATCTATCTTCCTGAAAAAGAAAAGTGGGAAACACTTTGCATTCGTCCTGGTATTGATAAAACAGACCTTGAAGATTCCGTCAGGAGTATTATAAACAGGGTGAGAGCAGAAAAGGATAATGCAATACATGATTTCTCAGAGAAATTTGAAGGTGTCAGGCTGCAAAGTCTGAAAGTTACTGCTTCTGAAGTCCGGGAAGCATCAGCACAAATTCCTGATAATCTGAAATCTGCAATAAATACAGCAAAAAACAATATTGAAAAATTTCATTCAGCACAACTGTATACTGAAGAGGCTGTTGAAACTATCAAAGGTGTAAAATGCTGGAGGAAAAGTGTGGCAATAGAAAAAACAGGTCTTTATATCCCCGGAGGAACCGCCCCCCTGTTTTCAACGGTTCTCATGCTCGGAATACCCGCAAAGCTTGCTGGATGCAGAGAAATTATTATCTGCACACCTCCCGGAAAAGATGGAAAAATAAATCCACTGATTCTTTATACAGCCGGTCTGATAGGAATAAGTGATATTTTTAAGACAGGAGGAGCCCAGGCCATTGCGGCAATGGCTTATGGCACCGAAACTATACCAAAAGTTTACAAAATATTCGGGCCGGGTAACCAGTATGTTACCAAAGCCAAGGAACTCGTCCAGCAGGATGGTGTTGCAATTGACATGCCTGCAGGACCAAGCGAAGTTCTGGTAATTGCCGATAAATCTGCCGATCCGGATTTCGTTGCTTCCGACCTGATCTCCCAGGCCGAACACGGACCTGATAGTCAGGTAATTATGCTGACTGATAATCGGGATACTATAAAAAACGTCAGGCTGAAAATTGAAGAGCAGCTGGAGCTGCTTCCGAGAAAAGAAACAGCCTCAAAATCATTGGCAAACAGCAGACTGATTCTTCTCGAATCGCTTGCCAAATGTATAGACTTCAGTAACTATTATGCACCTGAACACTTAATTATTAATGCTTCGGAGGCCAGTATACTGGCAGAAAGGGTAATTAATGCCGGTTCTGTTTTCATCGGAAGTTATAGCTGCGAAAGTGCAGGGGATTATGCAACAGGGACAAATCATACTCTGCCCACAAACGGATTTGCCAAAAATTACAGCGGGGTATCAACTGAAAGTTTTTTAAAGAAAATTTCATTTCAACAGGTAAGTAATGAAGGTCTTAGAAACATCGGACCAGCAATTGAGCTTATGGCTGAAGCCGAGTTATTGCATGGTCATAAAAACGCAGTAAGTATCAGAATAAAAAAAATAGAGAATGATTAATATTGATGAATTAGTAAGAAAAAACGTTTTAAAGCTCACTCCATATTCCTGTGCCAGGGATGAATTTAAGGGCAAGACAGGTGTGTTTCTGGATGCAAACGAAAATCCATTCGGAACATTGAACAGGTATCCTGATCCTTATCAGAGTGATTTGAAATCAGCTATTTCAAAATTCAAATCAATACCTGCTGAAAATATTTTCCTTGGAAACGGAAGTGACGAAATAATTGATCTTTGTTTCAGGATATTTTGTAATCCCGGTACAGATAAAGTACTTACCTTCACACCCACTTATGGAATGTACGAGGTTTCTGCTTCTGTTAATGATACTGAAATTATCAGGATACCTTTAAACAGCAATTTCCAGATCGATACAGAAAAAGCAGATACGTTGTTTTCGGACAGTAATCTTAAAATGATTTTTATCTGTTCACCGAATAATCCGACTGGTAATTGCATGGATCATGCCGATATCGAATATTTAATTAAAAAATTCAGAGGAATAGTAATAATTGATGAAGCTTACATAGATTTCACTGATAAACCTTCTTTCAGCAATATGGTTAACAGATATCCGAATCTTATTGTTATGCAGACATTCAGTAAAGCTTTCGGACTGGCAGCGGTCAGAGTAGGAATGGCATTTGCAAATCATGATATTATAAAGTATTTCAATAAGATGAAACCGCCTTACAATATAAGCACCATAAATCAGAAGGCAGCTCTGATGAAACTAGCAAAAAGTGATGACAGCAAAAGAAAAATAGAGCTGATAAAGAAAGAAAAACGGAGACTAATTCCAGTTCTGGAAAAAATGAAGATAACGGAAAAAGTATATCCATCAGATGCTAACTTCCTGCTTGTAAAGGTGAAAAATGCAACAGAAATCTATAATATACTGATAAATAAGTGTATAATTGTAAGGAATCGCAGTAGTGTAATTGAAAATTGCCTTCGGATAACCATTGGAAAGCGAACTGAAAATAATAAACTTATTGCTGCTCTTAATTCAATTTCGATATGAAGAAGGTACTTTTTATTGACAGGGATGGAACAATCGTTGCCGAACCCGAAGATGAACAGGTAGATAGTTTTGAAAAGATGGTTTTCCTGCCTGGTGCAATTACAGCCCTTTCCAGAATCGCTAAAGAAACTGATTATGAGCTTGTTATGGTTACTAACCAGGATGGACTAGGTACGGAAACATATCCTGAGGATACTTTCTGGCCGGTTCAGAATAAAATTTTGCAGATCCTTAAAGGTGAAGGGATCGTATTTAAAGAAATATTTATTGACAAGACTTTTCCTTCACAAAATGCACCAACCCGTAAACCAGGCACTGCCATGCTGGTAAAATATCTTGCCCGGGGAATAGATCTTGACTCATCATTTGTTATCGGGGACAGGCTTACAGATGTTGAACTGGCAAAGAATCTGGGATGTAAGGCTATTTACATTAACAAAAGCATCTCACCTGAGGCGGAATTATGCACCACCGATTGGAATGAGATTTACAAATTTCTGAAGAAGATCCCCCGAACAGCCAAAGTTGAAAGAAAAACCTCGGAAACTGACATTACAGTTGAACTTAACCTTGATGGAACCGGAATAAACAGTATAAATACAGGCATAGGATTTTTCGACCATATGCTTGAACAGATTGCCAGACATGGAAGTATTGACATGAGTATTAAAGTAAATGGCGATCTTAATGTTGATGAACATCATACAATTGAAGATGTGGCAATTACATTAGGGGAAGCAATTTTAAAAGCAATCGGAAGTAAAAAGGGTATTGAAAGGTACAGTTTCGTTTTGCCAATGGACGATTGCCTTGCTCAGGTAGCCCTTGATTTTGGAGGCAGGCCATGGTTTGTTTGGGAAGCCGGGTTTCTTCGCGAAAAAATCGGGGAAGTACCTGCCGAGATGTTCCCGCATTTTTTCAAATCTTTCAGCGATAATGCCAGATGTAACCTGAATATCAAAGCGGAGGGACAAAATGAACATCACAAGATTGAGGCAATCTTCAAAGCTTTTGCAAAAGCATTGAAAATGTCTGTCAGACAAACCGATAATTATAATTTACCAACAACAAAAGGCAGTTTATGATAGCTATTCTGAAATATAATGCCGGAAACATAATGTCAGTCATGAATGCTCTTAACCGGTTAGGTTATGAAAGTATCATTACTGATAATCCGGATGAATTAAAAAGTGCTGATAAAGTAATATTTCCTGGTGTCGGGGAGGCAAGTTCAGCAATGAAATATCTTAAAGAGAGAGGTCTGGACAAAACCATTATCTCACTGAAACAGCCGGTACTGGGCATCTGCCTGGGTATGCAACTTATGTGCAGGCACTCTGAAGAAGCGGACACCAGATGCCTTGGCATTTTTGAAACTGAGGTAAGGCTTTTTCCTCCGGTAGATAAGATCCCCCATATGGGTTGGAATAATTTTTTAACGTTGAAAGGTGAGCTGTTCAAGGGAGTATCATCTGAAGATGATGTTTATTTTGTGCACAGCTATTATCCTGAAATCTCTGCATATACATCAGCTACGTGCGATTACATTCTTCCATTCAGTGCTGCAATGGAGCATGACAACTTTTATGCAACCCAGTTTCATCCTGAAAAATCTGCAGGTGTCGGAGAAAAAATCTTAAAAAACTTCCTTAACCTATGAGAATAATTATTGCTATTGATATTATTGAAGGAAAGTGCGTTCGTCTGACCCGCGGAGACTTCAGCACCAAAAAGGTTTATAATGTGGATCCTCTTGAAGTTGCGATGGAGATCGAAGATAATGGATTGAAGTATATTCATCTGGTTGATCTTGACGGGGCGAAAAATAAAAAAATTGAGAATATTAAAGTGCTCGAAAAAATTGCAGCTAAGACCAATCTGAAGATTGACTTTGGAGGAGGTCTAAGATCATATGAAGACATTTTAACTGTAATAAATGCCGGAGCCCGACAGGTTACTGCCGGTAGCATTGCAATCACCGATCCGGCTCTGTTTATGGAATGGCTTGCAAAGCTCGGACAGGAAAAATTAATACTTGGTGCAGATTGTATAGACAGGAAAGTTTCGACCGGCGGTTGGATGGAAAATTCAGACAGGGATATAATAAGTTTTATAACCGATTACAGAAGAAAGGGAGTAAAATATACTATTTGTACTGATATAAAGAAAGATGGAATGCTTCAGGGACCTTCTACAGATCTTTATAAGGAGATACTGGACTCTGTTAAGATCAACCTTATCGCAAGCGGAGGCATCTCCTCCTTAAAAGATATTGAAGATGTCAGGGATGCAGGTTGTGAAGGGGCAATTATCGGAAAAGCTGTATATGAAGGAAAGCTTACATTAAATGAATTAGGAATGCTATGTTAAAAAGAAGAATAATTCCATGCCTTGATATAAAAGACGGGCGAACAGTCAAAGGGATAAATTTCATTAATCTGGTTGATGCCGGAGATCCGGTTGAACTTGCTAAAGAATATGTAATTCAGGGAGCAGATGAACTTGTTTTTCTGGATATTACCGCAACTATCGAGAAAAGGAAAGCTCTGGCCGGACTGGTTGAAAGAATAGCTGCTGAAATAAATATCCCTTTTACAGTCGGAGGTGGTATTGATACTGTTGACGATGTGTCGCTTCTGATTAAGGCGGGTGCAGATAAGGTTACTGTCAACTCCTCGGCAGTAAGAAGACCTGAGCTGATTACTGAAATTGCAGCACAATTCGGAAGTCAGTGTGTTGTGGTTGCTATTGATACCAAACTTATCGATAATGAGTGGATTGTTGTTGTGGACGGAGGCCGCACACCTACTCCGCACAGAACTTTAAACTGGGCAAAAAAAGTAGAGGAACTCGGAGCAGGTGAAATACTTCTGACCTCGATGAATAATGATGGTACCAAATCAGGATTTTCATTAGATATTACAGGGGATGTTAGCGGAAATGTCAATATTCCTGTAATTGCTTCAGGAGGAGCCGGTAAAATGGAACACTTCAGGGAAGTATTTTATAATACAGGCTGCAGTGCAGCGCTGGCAGCAAGCATATTTCATTTCGGGGAGATTAAGATCCCTGATCTTAAGAATTATTTAATGAATGAGAGCATATATGTAAGGTTATGAATATTGATTTCAGCAAAGCAAACGGATTAGTACCTGTCGTTATTCAGGATAATAACACACTTCAGGTTCTGATGGTAGGATATATGAATCAGGAGGCATTCGAAAAAACAGAGAAAGAGAGAAGAGTCACTTTTTTCAGCAGGAGTAAAAACCGGCTATGGACCAAGGGTGAAACTTCTGGAAACTTTCTGAATGTAAAGGAAATACTTACTGATTGTGATAATGATTCTGTTCTCATAAAAGTTAACCCGGCAGGACCAGTCTGTCATACAGGGACCACTGCATGTTTTGATGAAATAACCTCAAAAGGATTTGTTTATGAACTGGAGCAGATAATTAACCAAAGGATAGAGAATGATGCTAATGAATCGTATACCAACAAGCTTTATAAAAAAGGAATAAACAAAGTTGCACAAAAAGTAGGTGAAGAGGCTGTAGAGTTAATAATTGAAGCCAAAGATGATAATATTGAACTTTTCAGGAATGAAGCTGCTGATCTGCTTTATCATTTTCTGATCTTACTGAAGGCAAAAGAACTGAAATTTACGGATATTGAAGAAATATTAAAAAGCCGGCATATGAAAAAATAGAGGACTTTGAGCAGATGATTATCTAATTTGGTGTTCTTCCATTAGTTATGATGGGTTGAATTTTTTCAAAAATTGTATAAAACACTGATAACAAAACTTATATAAGGGTTCTTTAATCTTTTGATTTAAATTGATGTGTTTACCCCGAAGGGGTTAAATTTTAATAACCGTGGGTGCAACCCACGGTAACACAAAAAAATCTCTGATAACCCCAAAGGGGTTGAATAATAGACTCAATTTACCAGTTTAATATTCAGCCCCTTCAGGGCTGTGATATTCAGATTGTTGTTGACCGTGGGTTTCACCCACGGTTATTCAGATTGTGCCACTTCGTGGCATAATTTACAATAGAAATCAAACGCATCAGTAGTGTTCTTCCATTATAAATATTTAACTGAATATAATCTTTTTATAACTTTTTAATTGTATTTTTAAAAAAAGCATTACTTTTGTAAGCCAATACTGGTTCAGAAATGAAAACTGTTTACAATTATTTTATCACCTATTTTTACTTCTTTTTTTATTTTAAAAAGAAATAAGGGGATTTTTGTATACAGATAAAATATTTATATGATAACAAGGGTCCCCGAAAAGGACCCTTGGTTTTTTATAATAATCACATATATGAAAGTATCGATACAGGGCGAGACAGGTTGTTTTCACGAAGTAGCTGCAAGACAGTACTTTAATTATGATACAATAGAAATTGTACCCTGTGCGACTTTTGACCATACACTTAGTTCTGTTCTGACAGGCGAATCTGAATATGCAGTGATGGCTATTGAAAATGCCAGGTCAGGATCAATTCTGCAGAATTATACTCTGGTACGCGAGTCGGGAATGAAAATGCTGGGAGAACATAACCTGCGGATTATACAGAATCTGATGGCATTGCCCGGACAGACTATTGATGACATACATGAGGTTCGCTCCCATCCTATCGCACTTGCTCAATGCATGGACTTTCTGAAACTGTTCCCATCCTGGACTCTTATAGAAAGCGATGATACAGCAGGTAGCGCCAAACAGGTAAGCGAAAACAAACTTAAGGGTATTGCAGCAATCGCATCATCGGAAGCTGCACGGATCTATGGACTTGATATTATAGCTCCCGGGATCGAGACTTACAAACAAAACTACACCAGGTTTCTTGTTATTGGTCCTGAAGAGCGGGGAAATACAAAAGGAAATAAGGTATCTATCTGTTTCTCAACCGGTCACAAACCAGGATCGCTGGCAAAAGTACTCGTTAAACTTGCCGAAATGGAGATCAACCTTTCTAAAATTCAGTCTGTGCCCCGATTCAATGGAGAATGGCAGTATATGTTCTACTGTGATCTTGAACTGCCAAAAGATACCAAATCGGATGTAATAAAAAGGATTTTGAGAGAACACACAACCGATCTTGAAATACTTGGTGTATATTATAAAGGAGATATGCTTTATGAAAGTTAAACCAGCTGACCGTACAGGGGATGTGCAGGAATATTATTTTTCACAAAAACTTGCACAGATAGATAAAATGCGAATGGATGGTGCTGATATCATTAACCTTGGTATTGGCAGTCCAGATCAGGCCCCATCTGAAAATACAATTGCTGCTCTGATAACAGAATCCCAAAAACCTACTTCCCACGGATATCAGAGCTATACCGGATCGCCGGCATTGAGAAAGGCATTTGCCGGCTGGTATAAAAAATATTTCAGGGTAGATCTCAATCCCGATAATGAGATCCTGCCACTTATGGGGAGCAAGGAGGGAATTATGCATATCAGTATGGCTTATGTAAATCCGGGAGATGAAGTACTCATACCTGACCCGGGATACCCTACATACTCATCTGTAACAAACCTGACAGGAGGAATAGTAAGAAAATATGACCTTGAATCAAAAAATGGCTGGATCCCTGATCTTGACTCTCTGGAAGACAGCAATTTGAGCAAGGTTAAACTTATGTGGATTAACTATCCTCATATGCCGACAGGAACAAAAGGTTCAATGAAACTTTTCGAAAAACTGGTAAGATTTTCCGATAAGCATGGAATTCTTCTTTGCAACGATAATCCATATAGTTTCATACTTAATAAAGAATATATCAGCGTTCTTGCAGTTGACGGGGCAAAAGAGATTTCTCTTGAACTCAATTCACTGAGCAAGTCGCAAAACATGGCAGGATGGCGGATAGGAATGGTCGCAGGAAATAGCGAAAATATAAAGAATATCCTGAAGGTTAAGAGTAACATGGATTCAGGGATGTTCCTGCCACTGCAGATGGCTGCTGTTGAAGCTATCAACAACCCGGCATCATGGTACGATACAGTAAATGAAGTTTATTTAAAAAGACGTGCTATCGTTGAAGAGATCATGGAAATTCTGAATTGCCGGTTTGACAAATCACAGTCAGGCTTATTTGTATGGGGACGGATCCCTGAAGATATTTCTGATTGCGAAATGTATGTGGAAAATATTCTTCAGAAGAAGCATGTATTTATCACACCTGGTTTCATTTTTGGAAAAAACGGAGCAAGATATATACGTATATCATTATGCGCAAATGAAAAAAGACTTACTGAAGCAAGGGAGAGATTAAAAGAAATTTAATTAACAAATACACAATGACAGTTGCTGTAATAGGAATCGGGTTAATCGGAGGATCACTTGCTGTGGATCTCCGCCGACGTGGTTTTACAAATAAAATCATAGGGGTTGATTCAAATATGCATCACAAAAATATTGCCCAACTCTGCGGATTGGTGGACGAGAATGAGACACTTGAGAGTGCAATTGATAAAAGCGATCTGATAATACTATCAACCCCGGTAAACACAAATTGCACCATGCTGCCATCAATTCTGGATATGATTGCAGGAACTTCCAAAGTGGTGACCGATATGGGATCAACAAAAGGAAGTATTGCTGAGATTTCAAAAAACCATCCGGCAAGAGGACGTTACGTAGCAGTTCATCCGATGGCAGGTACCGAGTATTCGGGTCCGCTTGCCGCAATCGGAAAACTGTTCGACTATAAGACAGCAATTATCTGCGACAGAGAGCTTAGCGATAATGATGCTCTTGAAAAAGTTGAAAGTATGCTGGATCTGCTTAACATGCATAAAGTGTATATGAATTCAGTAGACCATGATATGCACGTTGCCTATATCTCTCATATATCGCATATTACATCATTTTCACTGGCATTAAGCGTACTTGATAAGGAACATGAGGAGCATAATATATTAACACTTGCTGGCGGTGGTTTTGAAAGTACAGTACGACTGGCAAAAAGCAGTGCAGAAACATGGGCTCCTATTTTTCTTGAAAATGCCGGTTATATTATTGAAGTTATGGATACCTACATTGAAAAAATGAATGCATTCAGGAAGATGATTGATGAGAAGGATATGAACGGATTAAAAGCTCTGATGGAGGAGGCAAACAAGATCAGAAAAATTTTAAACTAAAAACTTCTGATAACCTCTTCAGAAGAAAAGACTAACAGAACTTAATTACTGGAAAAATGGTACTAAAACTAGAGAATTCACAGATAAAAGACTGGAAAGGTTACAAAGGAAGACCATTTCTAATTGCCGGACCCTGCAGCGCTGAAACTGAAGAACAGGTAATGGAAACTGCTACTCAGCTTGCCGGATTAAATGAAGTTAGCGTGTATCGTGCGGGTATCTGGAAACCAAGAACAAGGCCTAATTCATTTGAAGGAGTCGGGTCAGAAGGACTGAAGTGGCTCCGGAGAGTAAAACAAGAGACAGGGTTACTTGTTGGTACAGAAGTTGCCAACGAAAAACATGTTTACGAAGCCCTGAAATATGGAATTGATGTGTTGTGGATCGGTGCAAGAACATCTGTTAATCCTTTCACAGTACAGGAAATTTCCGATGCGCTTAATGGCGTTGACGTTATTGTTCTGGTTAAAAATCCTATAAATCCTGACATAGAATTATGGATTGGGGCCATTGAACGCATTGCAAGAGCCGGAATTACCAGGATTGGTGCCATTCACCGTGGATTCTCTTCTTACGAGAAGACATTATACCGAAATCTTCCCAACTGGCAGCTGCCAATTGAATTGCGGAGAAGGATACCCGACCTGCCAATAATCTGCGATCCGAGTCATATTGGAGGTGCAAGACAATTTCTTCATGAGATTTCACAAAAAGCAATGGATCTGAATTTTGATGGATTAATGATTGAATCTCATATAAATCCTGCAAAAGCTTTAAGTGATGCTGCACAGCAATTAACCCCGAATGATCTTAAAGAGCTCTTAAGCAGGTTAATTCTGCGTAATCCAAACCCTAATGATCCTAAATTACTCGATGTCCTGGGGGAATTAAGACAGCAAATTGACATTTATGATGAACATTTACTGGACCTTATGGAACAAAGAATGAAAGTTGCAGAAACAATAGGACGTTATAAAAAGGAAAATAATATCACTATCTTGCAGAGCACACGATGGGATGAAATTATGAAAAAAGTTATTGCCAAAGGACTGACAAAAGGACTTTCGGCAGAATTGGTTGATTCAATTTTCAAAGCAATCCATCAGGAATCTATTAATCATCAGATGAAAATAATGAATGAAGAAGTTGATAATACTTCTAAAAAATAATAATAAAGCCGGGATCCTATGGAAAGATATGTTGAACCATCATTACTGGAAGGAAAAGTAAAAGCTCCTGCATCGAAAAGTATGACCCAACGGGCTATTGCAGCCGCAATACTTTCAAATGGCGAAAGCATAATCCATAACCCTTCATACTGTGACGATTCACTGGCTGCTATGAGCATTGCCATCGGTCTTGGTGCAAGAGTTGAACCTCAGGCTCATGAACTGAGAATAGTCGGAACAGGAATTTTAAAGGAACCAAAACTTAATTGCGGAGAATCGGGACTTGCAATCCGTATGTTCTCTCCAATAGCCGCTTTATACCCGGTTGAAATTGTCTTGTCAGGAGCTAACTCTCTCCGAAAGAGACCAATGATCATGATTGAAGAGGCTTTGAATCAACTTGGAGTAAATTGTGTAAGTACCGGAGGATTTCTTCCCCTCACAATTAAAGGACCAATCGTTGGCGGGAAATGTGAAATAGACGGTTCTGTAAGCAGCCAGTTATTAACCGGACTTCTTATGGCTTTACCTCTGGCAGAAAAAGACTCGGAAATAAAAGTAAATAATCTGAAGAGCAAACCATATATCGATATGACAATTCAGATTCTTAAGTCGTTTGGTATTACTGTCGAGAATTTAGAATATAACCTTTTCCGGATACCCGGAAATCAGAAGTATATCCCTAATAAATACACAATTGAAGGTGATTGGAGCGGAGGTGCATTTCTTCTTGTTGCAGGTGCAATTAACGGAAATCTTACAGTTGAAGGATTGCGTACTGATAGCAAACAGAGTGACAGGGCAGTGATTGAAGCTCTTAAAAGTGCAGGAGCTCAAATGAAAATAGGTGAATCATCTATTGAGATATCCAGATCTACCCTTAAAGCTTTTGATTTTGATGCCACAGAATCACCTGATCTGTTTCCTCCTCTGGTTGCGCTTGCCTCATACTGTAAAGGTGTATCAACAATAAAAGGAGTATCCAGGTTAGTCTATAAGGAGAGTGACAGGGCACTGGCTCTTAAGGAAGAATTCGGTAAAATGAATATATTGATCGGGATCAAAGATGATGTGATGTCTGTTACCGGTGGCAAACCAACAGGGGCCAGAACTGATTCACATGAAGACCATCGCATTGCTATGGCAGTTGCAGTCGCCGGAATGGCTGCAACCGGCAACACCTATATACATGATTCTCAATGTATAGCAAAATCCTATCCTGGTTTTTTTGATGACATCAGACACCTTGGTGCTATTGTGCATGAAAAATAGTATTAGAGGCTAACTGAATATAAATTGACACGCAATAGCAGATAAAAGATATTAAATATTAAAAAAAAAGTGATTTAATATTGATATTTTAAATAATTAGTTATTTTTGCTCGATGGAAACAAAAATGTTTAATATCTGGTCTTGGCGCAGCTCATAATTTGATGCTGTGAAACAAGCCATTATATAACAAGAATAAAATATTTATATAGGCACGCTGTTCACAGCGTGTTTTTTTTTGAAATTTTTAACCTAATAATATTAATAAAAATGGAAAAGACCCGTAAGATTATTTTAAGTGAAAATGAAATGCCCAGGCAATGGTATAACATCCTTGCAGATTTACCCAATAAACCAATGCCCCCTCTTCATCCGGGAACAAAGCAGCCAATAGGTCCTGAGGACCTTGCAGCAGTATTTCCAATGGAGCTGATTAAGCAAGAAGTTTCTTCAGAGAGGTATATTGATATACCGGATGAAGTCCTGGATCTTTACAGAACGTATCGTCCATCTCCGCTTTTCAGAGCATTTGGTCTGGAAAAAGCCTTAGGTACAAAAAGTAAAATCTATTACAAGTACGAAGGTGGTAATTACTCAGGTTCTCATAAAGCAAATACCGCAATTCCCCAGGCTTATTACAATAAAATGGAGGGAGTAAGGAGAATGACTACAGAAACAGGAGCTGGTCAGTGGGGTTCTGCAATGAGTTTTGCCTGCAATTATTTTGGACTTGAATTGCTGGTATTTATGGTAAGAGTAAGTTTTGATAATAAACCGGGCAGGAAACTTTTAATGAACGTTTATAATGCCAAGGTACTTGCTTCTCCGAGTACAATGACTGTTTATGGCAGGAAAGTTCTTGAATTGGATCCTAACTCACCGGGTAGTCTGGGCATAGCAATTTCTGAAGCTATGGAAGTTGCGGCACAGGATGCATATACAAAATACTCGTTGGGAAGTGTGCTCAATCATGTAAGCCTTCATCAGACTATAATAGGTCAGGAGGCACTTCTTCAAATGGAAAAAGCAGGTGATTATCCTGATGTTGTAATCGGATGTTTCGGAGGAGGTTCAAATTTCTCAGGAATTGCATTCCCGTTTCTTCGTGAAAAATTCCTTAACAACAAGGATATCAGACTTGTGGCAGTTGAACCTGCTTCATGTCCTAAACTTACCAAAGGAAAATTCATGTACGATTTCGGCGACTCTGCCGGGATGACCCCACTCCTGCCAATGTACACTCTTGGTCATAATTACATACCGGAAAAGATCCATGCCGGAGGCTTACGCTACCATGGCGCAGGTGTAATTGTCAGCCAGCTTCTTAAAGACAAATTTATCGAGGCAAAAGCGAAACTGCAAAGAGAATGTTTCGAAGCCGGAGTGCTCTTCGCCAGGAATGAAGGTATTCTTCCTGCACCGGAATCAACATATGCAATTGCAGGTGCTCTTGATGAGGCAAGAAAAGCCGACCTGGAGGGAGTATCAAGAACAATACTTTTTAACCTCAGCGGTCATGGCCATTTCGACATTTCTGCCTATGAGAAGTATTTCGAGAATAACCTCCCCGATCATGAACTTACCGTTGCGGAGATTGAGGATGCTATTTCCAAAATAAACATCACTGTTTAGTGCAGTGATTTATAACTCTGTGATACTCTGTGTCTTCTCTGTGTAACTCCGTGTAAGTTCTTAAGAAAATATTACACTGAGGGTTCACTGAGATGACACAAAGGAGCACAGATAATTAATTTCAAAAATCTGAATAAGACGTTGGATGGAGAAGGAACGCCTTAACTTTTGAGGTAGTATTTTTATACTCTTCAAGACCGGAGATTCTTTTCCAGTCGGGATGATTCCTGAATTTGGCCCAGCACTCATCATGCGTTTTCATATTTGCATAAGTGGTCATATATATAAGTCTCGGCATCAGGCTTCCCGAAATAACCTTGGCATAGAATGCAGCATTGGCACCTATTGCTTCAAATATTCCTATTTCTCCGCCTGTATTGAACATCTCAATTTTCTTTGCTGCTTTGGCTTCAGTTGCACTTTCATAACTGCGATATTCATAAATCCTTTCTGACCTTGGAGTATCAAATTTCGGAGCCCTGAATTCAGGCATATGAGTAAAAGCTATCGACAGAATGCTTTCATACCTTACAAATGGAGGATTGTTGTAAGGGGCATCAAGAAAGGCTTTTCCTGCTTCTGCATAAACCGCATCCCCGGCCAGTTTACCCTCGAGTTTTTCATATTGCTCAAGTGTTTTGTAAGGAATGAACACATAGACCATCTTCCCAAAAGCCGTATCCGCCTCCACAGGTTTAAAAACGCCAACATTTATGATGCCTGCACGATGAAGAGCAGGGAGATATGCATCCTTAAGATAAGCATCCATCATCCCCTCCTGAACTGTACCGTTGATGCGATAGATTTTGACTTCATAGTATTCCTGTTTTGCTGCAGCCTTAACGTTAATATTTATAAAAAGTGTAATAAACAGCAATAGTGCTGTCACTGTCCTGTAATAAGGAGTTGTTTTTTTCATAGGTAAGTTGTTAATTATGTGAATTTTTAAAACATGATGATTATTTTTTTAATGTATACCCCAATAGAAGGTCCGTAAGGTTTTCTGCTGCTTTTCTGTTTTCAAAACTTGCAGGAAGACGGTCATGATCGATATATTCATTATAGATCCATGGATCACCAATAGCAAAAACATATCCTTTTCCATATTTGTTTTCTGCAATCAATACTTTATTGTTTTCTGTAAGAATTGCCTTTGCAGTTCCTGAAAGATTTATGTCTGCAACCTCCTTTATGTATATTTTTGATACTCCTTTAAAAAGAGGGTGGTCAGGAAGATTTATACATGCTCCCATTTCAAAATTAGTACCTGTAACCGGATGTAATGTAACATGGTTAAAGGTCATTCCAAATTCAGACATAAGCCTGTTAAGATGGGTGAACTCGCAATTAGGTGCATCATTTGCCAGAACAGCAAGAACGCCGCCCCGCTTTACCCACGATTTAATAGTTTTAATATCTTCTGCTGTAATATAATTCGGGTTTGGTGTTTCTTTTGTGGTATCGGGATCAACAATTATGTATATATCAATTTTTCCCATAGCTTCTGAATCCGGTTTGCCAACTGTTGTTAGTTTTGCTCCCCTAGCTGTAAAGATCTCACCCCATCGGGAATAGCCACTATCCTCTGTATCTGTCCACAGGTAATGAAAGGGTTTTCCTGTTTTAACATTTGTTTCACGATTATACCAGTTATCCAGTCCGACAACTGGCTGTGATATAGCATTTTGAGAAATAAGACCAGATAAAGTCAATACTAATATTATTAAGCTCATAATAAGTGTTTCCTTTTTATCCATAACTTCTAAAGGTTTATCTAACTCAAAAATACAAAACATTATTGATGTACCATTGAAATTCTTTAGATGATCAATCTGTGCATTAATATTAACTCATGTCACCAATTAAGGTTTCTTTTGCTTTCTGTTTTCCTGTAACAATCCGAATGGAATGACATTCACCCTGTCTGCCCAGTTTATATATAAAGTTTCCAGTTCCTTTACTTTTTCATTATGCGTATATGAAAGGTCATCAGTCTCTGAACGATCATTTTGCATATTATACAATTCCCATGGAAGTTCAATATTATTTTCATAATCGAATCTGGAAACTATTTTCCATTCTCCTCTCCGTGCGGCCCGGTTGCCCTCATGTTCCCAGCACAGAGAGTCATGCAGATCCAAAGCGGATCCACGAAATAACGGGACAAGACTTTTTCCCTCTGCCGGATGGATGGAGTTATTTTTATAGCTTTTTGGATATTCCCCGCCAGCTAATTCGGTGAAAGTCGGCATCAGATCGATAATATGCGCAAGATGATCATCTGTACTCCCTGGTTCAATCATTGCCGGATACCATGCAATAAACGGTGTACTGCTTCCACCTTCGTGTGTCCAGTGTTTAAACCAGCTAAATGGAGTATTACTTGCATTTGCCCAGCTATATTCGTAACTATCGAATGAGTCAGGTGTTCCCGGCACTGCTTCAGGGAGCCCATTATGAACGATTTCGTGACAGCCCCCATTGTCTGATAAAAAGATGATCAGTGTGTTATCTTTATCTCCGCTGCGTTCCAGATGCAATAATAATTTCCCGATATTCTGATCCATACGATCAATCATGGCAGCATAAACAGCCATTAATCTGTCATAGTACTGCCTGGTGCTGTCACTAAGTAATTCCCAGTTTTTAGAGTTGATGTTTCGTTCAGAGAGCTTCCATTCCGGACTGATAATGCCCATTTTCAGCATCCGTTCATATCTCTGCTGCCTTAGAGTGTCCCATCCCCCAATGTATTTGCCCTGGTATTTCTTAATATCATCTTCAAAGGCGTGTAATGGCCAGTGAGGTGCGGTATAAGCCAGGTATAAAAAGAATGGCTTTTGCTTTTCTGTTTTTCTTAATTCATCAATATAGCCAATTGCCCGGTCTGTAATTGCATCTGTAAGATACCATTGGGACCCGTCCTCATTTTTAAACAGCTTATACTCAGTCTTCCCTGCTTTTATCCATTCGCCCGGAGGCATTCTCAATGTATCTTCAATCACCAGATCGCGTCCCTTTGCTATACCAAAATAATGGCCAGTTGTGCCATTACTTGGGTATTGTTTGTGAAAACCCCGTTTCATTGGCCAGCCATCTTCGGAATTACCTAAATGCCATTTCCCGGAAATCATGCAATGATAACCAGCCTGAGACAGCACTTCAGCCAGAGTGACACAATTATTGTTAAGTTTCGTCTGGTAACCCGGAAGTCCATCATCCTGAAGCATATCTCCTACACCGGTTTGATGAGGATAAAGACCTGTGAGTAGAGCTGCCCTCGACGGGCAGGAGCGTGTGGCATTGTGCATGTTCGTCATACGAAGTCCTTCTGCAGCCAGTTTATCGAGATTAGGTGTTTTAATCTCGCTGCCGAAGCATCCAATATCTGAATAACCCATATCATCAGCAAGTATCAATATGATATTCGGTTGCGTTTCATCACCCTTATTTGCAACACACCCGTTCAAGAGAACCGACGCTGAAATTATTATACTTCCCTGTGCTATCTTACCCTGCAATCCGATACCTGACGAAGAAATGGAGCGAAAAGAATTCTGTATCAGACATTTACTGGATTTATTCATAGTTTTACCCTTTAATTCAGCATTATTAATATTCAGAGATTTGAGGAATGTAAAAAATATCCCCCAGGTTACATTTAAAGATACTATTTATAAATTTAATACTAATAAGATTATCTGCAGAGAACTGGCTGGCAGATATAAGATTTAAGATTAAGGATAAAAATAATTGATAAAGATTTTAGGCAAGCATCCCATTTATCGTGATCAATTATCTTTTGTATCTTTGATTTAAGATTGGATGATGAACTGATTATAGTTGTAATTGTTATTAAAAGAACAATACTTAACTAACTTTTAAATATTTCCGCTATGAAAAACATTGCAGTTTTAATGGTATTGACAGTATGTCTTTTAATTGCTTCATGCAAAGAAGATGAACAATCTGAGTCCTTTAAACTTTTAACGACACCTATATGGGTAAGCGACAGCCTCCTGGCAAATAATGTTGATGCAAGCGGACCAGGCCAGATGCTTGAAAACTTCAAAGGTGAGGCGAAATTCAATGAAGATATGACTGGCTATTTTGGTACTTACACCGGAACATGGAGATTTGCTTTTGACGAAACCCAGATAGTTATAACAACGGCCTCGTTGCCAATTCCTTTAACTACAATTATAGCCGAGTTAACTAAAACATCATTGAAAATCACCACAAGTTATCCCGATCCCCTAAAACCTACAACACCGGTAAAGATTCGAATGACATTTAAGGCAAAGTAATGCGATATACCCTTTTAGTCATAACATTATCTCTGAGTTCTGTTTTCAGTTTTGTTATTGCCCAGGGTATAGTTAAAGGGAAAATAACTGATAATAATACCCTTGAGCCGCTTGCCGGGGTATATGTGATCTTTATGAAAAATCAGGGAACAACCTCTGATGTGAACGGTATGTTTTACCTGGAATCTGATTCTTCCCATCTGAATATAAGATTCCAGTGTGTTGGATATAAATCTATTACCAGGTCAATAAGGGTTAATCTGAATGATACTACGGAAATAAATATCGGGCTGGATATGGAAATTCAGCAGATCGGGCAGATAGTTGTAAGTGCCAATAAAACAGAACAACGTATTGCAGAACTGACTGTATCCATGGATTTAATAAAATCGGGAGATTTTCTTAAAACCCACATCACTGATGCCCAGGAATTGATTAATAAAACTTCAGGTATTGAAGTTTTGGACGGACAGGCCTCAATTAGGGGTGGCAGCGGATTCAGCTATGGAGTGGGAAGCAGGGTGCTTGCCCTCATTGACGGATTGCCGGTTTTATCGCCTGATGCAGGAAATATAAAATGGCAGTATTTACCACTTGAAAACATTTCACAGGTTGAGATAATCAAAGGCGCCTCATCTGTTCTCTATGGTTCATCAGCATTAAACGGGATAATTAATTTCCGGACTGCCGATGCAACCAACATACCAAGCACTGAGTTCTTTGCCGAGACAGGCATTTTCGGAAAACCTCAAAACACAAACTGGAAATGGTGGGACTCTCCGAGAGTTTTTTCTTCCATCTCATTTTCGCATCTTCAGAAATTTGGCAAGACTGATCTTGGAATTGGAATTAATCTCCTTATAGATAATGGTTACAGAAAATATAACGATGAGAAACTTGGCAGATTAAGTCTCAGGATAAAACACCATAGTGAAAAAATTAAGGGATTGGTCTATGGATTAAATATAAACTCAGGTTATACACCAAAAACAGACTTTCTGCTCTGGGAGGATGCTGAGTATGGAGCACTCAAGCAGGATACTTCTTCGGTTTCAGCACTTTATGGCAGCTTTCTGGCTATTGATCCTTATGTTACCCTGAACAAAACCGGAAGGTTTAAGCATGATCTTAAGATGCGCATACAATCAGCAAATAACAGATTCCCGGTAAGGAATGAAAACAACTCTGATGCGTTTTCATTCTATACTGAATATCAGCTTCATTACAGAATATCTGATATTATGAGCATTACAGGAGGAATAGCAGAAAATTACAGTAAAGTACTTTCAAATTTCTATGGAAATCATGAAGGAATTAATCTTGCAGGATTCACGCAATTGGAGGTTAATCCTGTGCCACGATTGAAAATGGTTGGCGGCATGCGTGTTGAGCAGAATTCACTCGATAAGATAAAGGATAAGGTCGTTCCGATCTTCAGAACCGGGATAAACTGGCAGGCAGCAGATTATACTTTCCTGAGGGCATCATTCGGTCAGGGCTACCGCTACCCGTCAATAGCAGAAAAACATGCCTCTACAACACTTGGATCAGTTAAAATTTTTCCAAATCCTTTTGTCGAACCCGAATCAGGATGGAGTTCTGAAATAGGTATCAAACAGGGAGTGTTATTTGGTAAAACCAACGGACAGGCAGATTTTTCGTTATTTTTCTCTCAGAATTCAGATCTTATTGAATATGTGTTCAGTAATTATCCTGATCCTGTTACCGGCCTTTTTGATTTTGGATTCCAGGCTACAAATGTCGAACAATCAAGGGTATACGGATATGAATTTGAGTTTATGCTCAACAGGATCATGGGGGAATTCAACACTAGTCTGACTGGTGGATATACATTTATCTATCCTGTTGAATACAACCCAACAACACACAGTAATACAGATATTTACCTTAAGTACAGAAGGAAGCATTCCCTGAAAATAAGTTTAGGCACTCTATATAAAAAACTCGATATCGGATTAAATTTCTATGCCAAATCCAAAATACTTAACATCGATGATGTTTTTCTGAATGAACTTACAAGAGAAGAAATTCTTCCCGGATTTTATGATTACTGGCTTGAAAATAATACGGGTTATATTCTATTTGACGGAAACATCGGATATAAGATCAATAAAACCCTAACCATATCAATGGCTGTTAAGAACTTCACAAATACAGAATATATGGGACGCCCTGGTGATATACAACCCCACAGGAATTTTAGTGTCAGATTGTCGGGAAAATTTTAAATTTACATGATATTTTAATCAACCTAAAGTAACATGAAACCATTTTACATTAAAGCATTGATAGTATGTTCCCCGTGCCTCTTTTTAAAATGCAACAGGGCTCCGAAAAGTGTTGATGACAAGGAACGTCCGAACATTCTCATTGTAATGGGTGATGATATATCATTTCCACATATGAGTGCTTACGGAACCAGCTGGGTAAAGACACCAGGCTTTGATATGGTTGCTGAAAACGGGATACTCTTCAACAATGCTTACACCCCTAACGCAAAATCGTCGCCTTCAAGAGCCTGCTTTCTGACAGGACGTAACAGCTGGCAACTGGAAGAGGCAGCCAATCATATTCCATACTTCCCTCCTAAATTTACAACTTTTATGGAGGCGCTGTATAATAAAGGATATTACACAGGGCATACAGCAAAAGGTTGGGCACCGGGTGTTGCTCTTGATAGCCTGGGGGTTAAACGTGAACTAACCGGTAAAGCTTTTAATACAAAAAGAATTGTCCCCCCGACAAAATCCATTTCCGAAATTGACTATGCCGGAAATTTTGAAGACTTCCTTAATTCACGAACTGATACAAAGCCATTCTGTTTCTGGTACGGCTCAAATGAGCCTCACAGGGATTATGAATACGGATCAGGGGTAAAAAAAGGAGGTAAGGAAATAACCAGCATAAGCGAAGTTTTTAAATTCTGGCCTGACGATAATATTGTGAGAAATGACGTATTAGATTATGCCTTTGAAATAGAGCACTTTGACAGTCATCTGGTTAAAATGATTGATCTGCTTAAAGAGAAGGGAGAGCTGGAAAACACAATAATTATTGTTACTGCTGATAATGGGATGCCTTTCCCGAGAGTAAAAGGACAGGCATATGAATATTCTAACCACTTACCTCTTGCTATAATGTGGGGGGCAAAAATTAAAAATCCGGGACGCACAGTATTTGATTATATCAGTTTTATTGACATTGCTCCCACCCTGCTTGAAGTTGCAGGAATTGCTCAGACCGAATCAGGAATGCAAAAAATCGAAGGAAAAAGCTTAACAGAAATATTTTACTCTAAAAAGAAAGGGATTGTAAATAAAGACCGTGATCATGTACTCATTGGGAAAGAACGACATGATGTTGGCAGACCAGATGATGCAGGATATCCGATAAGAGGAATTGTCAAGGGAGCATTTCTTTACCTTAAGAACTATAAACCGGAACGCTGGCCAGCCGGTAATCCTGAAACAGGATACCTTAACGTTGATGGAAGCCCAACCAAGAGTCTGATTATTAACATGAGAAGGGAAGGAAAATCAATTGAATTCTGGAAACTAAACTTTGGAATGAGGGAAGAAGAAGAACTTTATAATGTTGGTAACGATCCGGAATGTATGATAAACCTTGCCAACGATGCCGGATACAATACACTTAAACGAAGTATGAATGAACAATTATATATTGAACTTCTGAACCAGGATGACCCCAGGGTATATAGTAAAGGTGATATCTTTGATAATTATCCCTATGCCAATACAGAAATAAAGGATTTTTATAACAGATTTATTAAAGGTGAACTATTCCGGAAAAGTGCCGGGTGGGTTGATTCAACTGACTTCGAAAATATTGATTTCTGAGTAATATAAAATATTTCAACCCGGAAAAAATTTTTAATCCTTTGATTTACTTATTGTCATGATTAGAGGGATCGTGACACTTCAGATCTGAATTTGCATTCTTGTCGGGCATCCCTAATAAGCTATCTTTCAAACTGATATCCAAAACATAAATCTGGGCTTTTTCGACCCGTTTCTTCACCTTCTTCCCAACCAGCTAAATATCAATATCATATTTCAGACCTATTGTTTGATTCAAATATTTTTCTACTTTTGATTCAACTTATCATCTTTATGTTAGAAACCTATATTTATTATTAATTGTACCAGTGTGTACTCAAAGATAAATTGAGTGCAACTGAAATTTAAACTTAAACTTAACTCTATGAGAAAACTATTTACTTTTGCACTTGCTCTGATGATCACCGGATCTGTGTTTGCCGGTGGACTGGTTACTAACTCTAACCAGAGTGCGATGTATACCCGCCTTCAGAACCGGAACGCCTCAACCGGAATAGACGCAGTTTATTACAACCCTGCAGGTCTGACAAAACTTGGAGACGGGTTTTATGCTTCTGTAAGCAACCAGACTATTAGCCAGTCAAGGACTATCGGAACTACCTATCCTTCTATCGCGGGCCAACCTAAAGATTTTGATGGATCTGTAAGTGCACCTGTTTTTCCCAGTGCGTACGTTGCCTATAACACCGGAAAACTCTCAATCTCTGCCGGGTTTAATCCAGTTGGAGGTGGTGGTGGGGCAACCTATGAAAAGGGTCTCCCATCATTTGAACAGCCAATTTCCGAAATTCCTTTAGGTCTGACTGCTCAAGGTATTCCTACAAGTGCATACGCAGCAGAGATCTTTTTTGAAGGATCATCTGTCTATTTTGGCTATCAGGCTAACGTGGCTTACAAGATTACAGACCAGCTCTCACTTGGAGTAGGATTCAGACTGGTAACTGCAAAAAATACATACAACGGTTATATCAGGAATATTCAGATAAATCCAAATTATCCGGCTTTCGGTTCAAAATATAACGGAGCAATGAATTCAGCTCCGGGTTTCTTTACTGACGGAAGTAATGTAATGACTCAGTTATCTGTTGGTTCAACCTCTGCCGCAACATCGTTGAATACAGCTATGACAGGAGGACTATCACCTGCAACTCCTCTTACTTCACTGCCAGCTCAACAACAGGCACAGATCGCAGTCTTGCTTGGTGCAGCAGGTATAAGTACATCAGGAATGAACGTTGGTACTGCTGCTGCAACTTTAACTGCTGTTGCTCCCCAGTATGCTGCAAAGTCAACAGCTCTTGCAGCCAATGCAGCTGCCACTCAGAACCAGGAAGTAGATGCTGAGGAAACAGGAACAGGCTATACACCCATCCTTAGCGCTAATTATTCACCTTCAGAGAAACTGAATATCTCTTTAAGATATGAATTCCAGACAAAACTCGAGCTTACAACAAAGGTAAACAATGGTAAGGGCGGTGGAATCTTTGTTGACGGTGAAAAAGTTATTGCCGACATGCCGGCTTTGCTTGCAGTCGGAGTTGAATTCAGTCCGATGGAGAAACTTAAAAGTTGCTGGTTCGTTCAATACTTATTTTGATCAGAACGTTGATTATGATGGAAGTGAAACAGATGATATCGATATGATTGACAATAATTTCCTTGAGTATGGCCTTGGTGTGGAGTACGGATTATCGGAAAAACTCCGGCTCAGCGCTGGTTGGGTTGCTACCAATACAGGAGTTAACGACAAATATAACAGCGACATGAGATATAGCACCAATACCAATTCATTTGGAGGAGGGCTTGGTTTCCGTATTTCTCCATTGATCGACCTGAATCTTGGCGGATCATATACCGTATATGACCAAGGTTCGGAGGACATGACTGGAACACTGGGAGCTTACAGTATGGACATATGACAAGAGCACATGGATTATTGCTGCAGGACTTGATTTCTTTTTCGGAAAAAAATAAGGAAAATTCAGTCTTAAAAATAGAGAAGAGGCTGACCCGAAAGAGTACAGCCTCTTTTTTTCAATGAATTTACCCAAATGTATTCATAAAAAAAGGATATGCTATTTTAGGATAAAAATATTTGATTTAAGATCAACGAATTATGAAATCGGAAATTCATCTCTTATTTCACTAAATAATATTCTTTTCAAGTAAGCTTTGGTTTTATTCCTTTTTCCGACAATCAATATGCTAATATCTGATTCCCTGAGAATTAAGGTCTGTTAAATATTTATTTTTCGATACAATTTGTGATGATTCGAGGATTTTATAGAATTCAGTTGCCTTTAAAGTGTTGCCTGTTTCTGATGCAAGCTTTATTATATTATAGTAAAGAACTGCTTCTGATCCCTTTTTCATATCTCCTGAAGCTATACTTATGAACTTATCGAGTGCTTTAAGTGATTGTCCGCTCGCGGCAAGGTTAAAAGCCTGATCCAGATCTCTATTCAGCTGGTTGTCAAGTATAATCCCATAGAATGAGAAACAATTCTCTGAACAATCTTCTTTAAGATCAATACAAACGGTGGCTGGTTTCAAAGGTGGAAAAGTGAGTATGAAGTCAAGTTTTTCACCAGGCACTTTGAAATTATGCACCTCAGGGCAAACTGGAATGCCTGATGATTTTATGAGCTTAATCACTGATCCGGAAGGGTCGGTGATATAAATATTCCTGTCCGCACAGAAACTTCCTTTTTCAATCCGGTTTTCAATGGTAAGATACACCAGTGTTCTTTCTGCAGAAACTTCAATCTTCGATATCTCGAGTGTTTCATGACTTTTCAGACCATAGTTTGGTTGAAGGATTGTTTGGGAAAAAGCGAAAGTTCCAACAAACATAAAATTGATGAGCATACCTGCTCTTTTTATCAGGATCATGATTGCTTTAATAAGTAATTAAAGAATTCCAATGTGCTATTTTATAAATTTATTCTCAAACATTTGAGTAGTACTCTGATTATTTATCTACAAATAATTGTAAAAGCATCATACTAATTAATTTACTCATATACAATTATATACTGGTTTTGAAACAATAATGTAACAGATTTGTAAACAAAGCTTAACCCTTCCTTAACCAGGTCAGGATAATTAATGATCTACCTTTGCAGCAGGTTTAAAATTCGGAAAAACATGTGTATAAAAACTATAAACAAATTTACAAAAATTATGAAGAAAATCTTATTTTTTGCAATTATTGCATCACTTGCAATTCTTAATGGCTGTAAAGAGGAAACCTTTACGGTCCCTACTTTGACTGCACCAACTGACAATTATGTAGCAATCAGCGATCAGGTTGACATTACATTTGGATTTGGCGCAGAAGCTGGCTTTAAAACAGCTGAAGTTACAGCTACCAAAGGTACCGGAACTATAAAAACTAACGGCACCATCGGTGCTAATTCCGGAGATATAGTTGTTACCTTCAAGGCAGGTACAGAATCAGGAGCCGGATCAGTTGTACTTACAGTTACTGACAATGAAAACCAGGTTGGAACTGCAACCGCTGTAGTCGATGTTAAAAAGGGGATCTCAGTAACAGGAAACATCACTGCTAATACTACATGGTTAACCGGGAAAGTCTACATACTCGAAAGCCGTATTGCAGTGACTTCAGGTGTTACCCTCACTATTCAACCAGGTGTCGTAGTAAAAGGAGAAGCAGGTACAGGTTCAAATGCAACTGCCCTTTTAATTGCACGTGGTGGCAAACTTGATGCTCAGGGAACAGCAACATCGCCTATAATTTTCACGTCAATTTCCGATGATATTTTACCTGGACAGATAACAAGTCCTAATCTGAGTCCGGACCTTGATGGACTATGGGGCGGTCTTATCATTCTTGGTAATGCTCCTATCTCAGCAAGTGCAAGTCCTAAACAAATTGAAGGTATTCCTCCTTCAGATCAGAATGGTCTTTATGGCGGAACAACGGCCGCTGACAATTCCGGTACTATTAAATATGTTTCAATTCGTCATGGTGGCGCAAATATTGGTGAAGGCAACGAGATCAATGGATTAACCCTCGGTGGTGTTGGTTCAGCAACTGTTATTGAAAATATAGAAGTTATTGCAAACCAGGATGATGGTATAGAGTGGTTTGGTGGTACTGTATCAGTAAAGAATGCAATAGTATGGAATGCTGGTGATGATGCTATTGACACAGACCAGTCATGGGCCGGTACATTAGACAATTTCATTGTTGTCAATCCATTTGACAAGTGTTTCGAACTTGACGGTCCTGAGGGATCTATGGCAACCAAACATATTATCAAAAACGGGAATGTCAAAGCAGGCAATGCAATCGGACTGGTTGACATTGATAATGCAAACAATACTGCTGATTCATATCTTGACTTCATGAATATTTACTTCTACTCTGTTAAATTACCTCAAACATTTGACGGACTACCTAAGTATGCATCTTATCCTTTCACCTTTTCTGACTTTCAAATAACTCTGCCTTCAGGTACAGTTATCACAGATTTCTTTAAAGGGGGTTCAGATGTTTATGCTACTGCAGTTGCATTAAATGCAAATACAAAAGGTGCTGATAAAACTAAGTTTGCTGCAACCTGGTCATGGGCAGCTGCTGCAGGAGCTTACTAGTAAATAGCTTTTACAGTATCCTAAAAGTAAAGTAAAAACTCGCAGGTGTAATAATCCTGCGGGTTTTAATATAAATAAAATAATAACTTTTTATCAATTATGCGTCCAATTAAAGTTCTTTTTACTATCATTCTTGTATTGTTTGTTACCAGAGCTTATTCCCAGAAAGGAATAATCAGGGGGTCAGTTTTTGATGAATCTCTTGGTGAAGCCATGATGAGTGTTACGATTGTTGCTGAAGGTACAACAGCAGGAACCATATCCGATCTGGATGGAAAATTCAACCTGTCAATTGCGCCGGGTACTTATAATCTTAAGCTTTCTTTTGTTTCATATGAATCTCTCATTATAAACGATGTGAAAGTTGTTGCAAATGAAGTTACCCTTCTGGAAAATCTTAAAATGAAGTCTGCTACATTTGGACTTTCTGAGGTGACTGTTACGGCAAATGCAGTCCGTAACACTGAGGGTGCAATTATGACAATTAAAATGAAATCACCTAATGTGCTTGATGGAATCTCAGCAGCAAACTTCAGAAAAATAGGAGACTCTGATGCTGCTTCATCAATGAAGAGGATTCCCGGAGTATCGGTTGAAGGCGGGAAATATATTTATGTCCGCGGGCTTGGAGACCGGTATACTAAAACAATTGTGAATGGAATGGATATTCCCGGCCTTGATCCGGATCGTAATACCCTGCAGATGGACATATTCCCAACAAGCATTATAGATAATATTATTGTTCATAAATCATTCAGTGCAGAATTACCAGCCGATTTTACAGGGGGAGTTGTTGATATCGGAATAAAAGATTTTCCTGAGCAAAGGAAGGCAAATTTAAGTGTTTCTGCCGGTTATAATCCTGATTATCATTTTCGCAGTGATTATCTGACGTATGAAGGAGGTCAAACTGATTTTCTGGGTTTTGATGACGGAACGAGATCAATTCCAGCGACTGCTGATATACCATTTTTCTCAGATGTTGTCGGTAAACCTCTTGACAGTGAACAGAGTCAGCGATACAGGGAAATACTGGAAGGCTTTAATCCAACGATGGCTGCAATGAAACAGATGAGTTTTATGGATTACAGTCTTGGTACTTCATTTGGGAATCAGTTCCCCCTTAAAAAGGTAACCCTTGGTTATAATTTTGGATTCTCCTATAAAAGCAATACGGAGTTTTATAAGGATGCTGAGTATGGCAGATACGGTCTTTCAGGGGACCCTGATATTACTGAATTGGAAGTCCGTGAATTTCAAAAAGGCGATTATGGAATCAGCAGTGTTCTGCTGAGCGGACTTGCCGGATTTGCTGTAAAGACCCAGAAATCAAAATACCGTATTAACTTTTTGCACCTTCAAAATGGCGAATCTAAGGCTGGTATATTTGACTATGTGAGTAATGATCTGGGAACTATTTTTGCTGGCTTCCAGCATAATCTTGAATACAGCCAGCGCTCACTTACAAATCTTTTTATTGATGGGAAACACTCTTTTACTAACTCAAAATGGGATGTGTCATGGAAACTCTCTCCCACCCTTTCAAAGATAGATGATCCTGATGCCAGGTTCACCAGGTATATTTATTCAGGCGGCAGATATGTAATAAGCACTGAATCAGGATTCCCTGAAAGAATATGGAGGGATTTATCAGAGGTTAACCTGGCCGGAGTAGTTCATGCAACTAAAGAATTCAGGTTAAATGGAGAAGTTGCAAAGCTGAATTTCGGAGGAGCATACACATATAAGGAACGTGATTTTATGATTGATAAATATGCACTTAACATCCGCAATATTCCTCTTACAGGTAATCCTGACGAACTCTTCCTTAAAGAAAACTTATGGCCTTTTGAGGGTACAAACACAACCAGAGGGACCACTTATGAAGCCAACTTTGTTCCGACAAATCCGAATAAATTTAATGCCAACTCAAGGAATATAGCCGGATACATATCAACTGAGTTTAGTTTGCTCAAAGGATTAAGGGCTGTTTTAGGCTTACGGGTTGAAGAGTTTGTGCAAAGGTATACCGGTCAGGATCAGCTAGGAACAAATGTTCTGAATAATGATAAGGTACTTGATAACATTGATTTCTTCCCTACTGTAAACCTGGTATACAGTTTATCGGAAAAACAGAATGTACGTTTGTCTTATGCAAAGACTATTGCCCGCCCATCATTTAAGGAAATGTCTTATGCAGAGATCGCAGATCCAATAAGTAACAGAACATTTATCGGTGGGATGTTTCGCGATGTTGATGATGCTTTAGGTGTTGAATACTGGGACGGGAATCTGGTTTCCACTGATATACATAACTTTGATGTTCGCTGGGAATTATTCCAATCCAACGGTCAGATGATTTCATTGAGCGGTTTCTATAAAATGTTCCAAAACCCTATTGAAATAGTCCAGTATGCAACCACTCAAAAGGGATCCTTCCAACCAAGAAACGTAGGGGATGGAAAGATTTTGGGACTGGAGACAGAATTTCGCCAAAGTCTCGGTTTAATAAGTGAGACCTTCAAAAATTTCAGTCTTACTGCCAATATTTCTGTAACCAAGTCAACTATTGAATTAAGCCCGACAGAATACAATTCAAGGGTTGAAAACGCTCGTACAGGACAAACAATTGAAAAATCCAGAGTTATGGCCGGACAGGCACCATATATAATAAATGCCGGTTTATCATATAACGGAGGTGAAAACAGATTCTGGAAAGGTCTAGAAGCAGGAATATACTATAATGTACAGGGAATTACACTACAGTATGTTGGAATTGCCGACCGGCCAGATATCTATACTCTTCCATTCCATAGCGTAAACTTTAATGCCAGCAAAAGCATCGGAAAAGATAACCGTACCCAGATTGGATTTAAGATCGATAATCTTCTCGATGATAAAAAAGAATCGGTATTCAGATCTTTTAATCCTACTGATCAGTTCTTTACAAAACTTGAACCTGGTATTACATTCCAGATTAAATTAAGTCGCACAATATTCTGATAATATACTTGCAGTTAAATTTGCTTGGACGCGATGCCCGTTGAACCAAAACTCCGGATCTTCGGGCATTTTTATCACAAATGGTAATTCTATAATTAATAAATGAAGTTACCTTTGCAGAATACATACTAAGAAAATACCTGTTTTGTTATTCATTAATAATAAGTGGTTATGGACCTTAGAGGAAAAAGAATTCTGATTGTTGATGATGAAGAGGATCTTTGTGAGATCCTTCAGTATAACCTTAGCAATGAAGGTTATAAGACCGATATTGCACATTCTGCTGAAGAAGCCTTAAAAAAGCCTGTACATGAATATGATTTGCTGATGCTCGATGTTATGATGGGACAAATGTCTGGCTTTAAACTGGCTGATAAATTACGTAAGGAGATGGGAAATAATGTCCCTGTAATATTCCTAACTGCAAAGGATACAGAAAATGACCTCCTTACGGGATTCAGTATCGGTGCTGATGACTATATAACCAAACCATTTTCTGTTAATGAATTAACAGCAAGAGTAAAGGCAGTGCTTAAACGTACCAATTCTGCCAAAGCCACTAATGCGGCAGTAACCAGATTTGGCGATATAGAACTCGACTCAGTCAGGAAAAGGCTGATAATTAACGGAGAAAAAATTGAACTTACAAAGAAAGAGTACGAGATCCTGAAGCTTCTGATCGAGAATCAAAGTAAAGTTTTCTCAAGGGAAGATATCCTGGCAAGAGTTTGGGGAGGAGACGTAATAGTAACCGACCGCACTGTGGATGTAAATATTACCAGGTTAAGAACAAAACTGGGAAAATCAGGGCATAACATCAAAAACAAAACAGGATACGGATACTTCTTCGAGATATAATTTATACGCAATAATAAAATGTTCTTCAAGAATACAATCCGAAATTCATTCCGGAATAACCTGTTCCTTTACTATACACTGATATTCGTAATATTCACAATCCTTATTCTGACTTACCTGAATAAGAGGGAAAAAGACTACCGGACAGGAACTCTTAACGATGAGCTCTTAACAATAACAGGCATAACTGATAACTATATAAGAGCAAATTCCATTTATGAAAATAATAATTATCTGATTCTCGATTCCCTGATCAGGTTATTACCACAAATAAACCTTCGTCTTTCAATAATAAGTCCTGATGGGGCAGTACTTTATGATAGCTCAGTACCCGATTGGAATCTGATGGAGAACCACTTAAACAGACCGGAAATAAATAAATCTCTTAATGCTGATTTTGGAACTTCTATCAGGTATTCAGGAACTACCGGCCAGGCATACTACTATTTTTCAAAGTTTTATTCCAGGTATTTCATAAGAGCTGCCGTAGTATATGATCTGAAAACGATCGAGTTCCTTAAATCCAAGAAACTGTTCCTGCTTATTGTATTTGTAGCATTCATAGGTATATGGTTAGTTATGTTAGTTATAACAAGCAGGTTCAGCGAATCGATAACTAAACTGAAAGATTTTGCACTGAGTGTGAGCAAAAATGAACCTTATAATTTTGATTCAAAATTCCCAAAGAATGAAATTGGTTTTATCGGGGGAGAGATCCTTGAGATTTATAATAACCTCCTTCATGCAAAAAATGAACTTGCAAATGAGAGGGAGAAACTATTCAGTCACCTTGATGCATTGAATGAAGGTGTAGCATTTTTTTCAAAGGACAATTCAATTCTTCTTAATAATGATCATTTCATACAACTTATGAATATGATATCAGGTGACTTGAAAATATTCACATCCAATTTTTTCGAGATTCCGGAATTCAATGAAATTGTGGATTTTGTCCAAAAAAATTCCGGGTCTGAAATAAACAGTACCGAGATGCCTAAAACAGAGTATCAGATTGCCAAGGACGGCAGGTTCTTCCGTGTTCAATGCGTGATCTTCAACGATAAGAGCTATGAAGTTATACTAAGTGATGTTACCAAAATAGGTAAAAACAAGCTCATAAAACAGCAGATGACATCAAATATTGCCCATGAGCTTAAAACACCCGTATCATCTGTTAAAGGGTATATTGAGACTCTTATTAACGAGCCGGAGATGGAAAAACAAAAACAGAAATATTTCCTGGAAAAAGCCCTCGCACAGACAGACAGACTAACCGGTTTGATAAACGATATTGTAGTACTTAATAAGATAGAGGAAGCCGGTACAACTTATTTACTTGAGAAGGTTAAGATCAGGAAAATAATTCGTGAAGTTTGCGATAATTTCAAATCATCGATTGATACCAGAGAGATGAAAATAGATATAGATATAGATACTGATGTGGTTGTTACCGGGAACAAATCCCTCGTCTTATCAATATTCCAGAATCTTATCGAGAATGCTGTCAATTATGCGGGTGATGGTACAACAGTTAAAGTTATCGTATATAATGAAGATAAAAATTTCTACCATTTTAGCTTATCCGATAATGGGATAGGAATACCTGAGGAACATATAAGCAGGGTCTTCGAACGTTTTTACAGAATAGACTCAGGTCGGTCCAGGAAAAGCGGAGGAACTGGTCTTGGCCTTTCCATAGTAAAAAATGCAATATTGCTTCATAAAGGGGATATCATAGTTAGGAACAAGACAGGAGGTGGCACCGAATTCCTTTTTTCTCTTCCGAAAAAAGGATCCAAATAGTATTGAATAATACTTAGCCTGATAAATGTTAAAATAAATCCAATTTCATAAATATGAACGAAAAATGGTTACAATGGGCCACAAAACTTCAGTCCATAGCTCAGGCTGGTTTAACATTCGGTGCCGATAGTTATGATCTTGACAGGTATGAGCAGATCAGAAGCATTGCTGTTGACATTCTGCACGAGTATACTGATCTCGACCATAAAAAGATAAGAGAGCTATTTGCTTCCGAAACAGGTTATCAGACGCCAAAAGTTGACATAAGGGCAGCAGTATTTAAAGATGAAAAGATTTTAATGGTAAAGGAAAGAGTTGATGGCAGATGGTCACTTCCCGGAGGATGGGCCGATGTCAATACTTCAGTGAGTGAATCTGCTGTAAGAGAATGCATTGAAGAAGCAGGAGCAACTGTAAAGCCCAGGAGGATAATAGCTATACACCTGGCCAATAAACAAAATAATTTCATTTATCCTTTTACTATTTATAAAATACTTGTTGAATGTGACCTGATAGATTATAACTTTAAAAATAACACTGAAACACTCGAATCAGGCTTCTTCACACTTGAAACACTTCCGGAACTGTCTGTTGAGAGAAATAACCTCAACCAGATCAATTTATGTTTTAAGGCAAAAAAAAGCGAATTTTTCGAAACAGTCTTTGATTAATAACTGTACTTTCATATTCCCATGACTTTTATTACAATTCATTGATTGTACAAGACAGGTAACATAATTCAATAAAGATCAAGATGAAACAAATCTTCGTTATTGCGGCTATTATCTTTGGGAGCATACTGAATGCCCAGGTAAAGAATCCTATTCTGAGCGGGAAAGAAAAAACAGCCCTATATTCAAAACAGACAGGGATTAAAGCATCCTCTCCATTCAAAGATCTGAAATGGCAGTATATAGGTCCGACTAATATAAGCGGACGCTGCACCGATGTTGAAGCTGTATCACCAAGAGGAAATAACTATACCATCTGGGTAGGTTCTGCGACAGGTGGAGTATGGAAGTCAACAAATGAAGGAACCACATTTGAACCTGTTTTTGATGAGATGCCAACAGCATCAATTGGAGATATTGCAATTGATCCTCTGAATCCGGACATTGTATGGGTTGGTACCGGGGAGGCAAATATTTTCAGGAGCTCAAATGCCGGATGCGGAGTTTTTAAAACTACTGATGGTGGGAAAACATGGAATAATACCGGACTTGAAAACAGTTTCACCATTAGCCGGATACAAATAAATCCGAAAAATCCGGATATTGTTTATGTTGCAGCTTCAGGAAATGAATGGACGCCAAATGAAGACAGGGGGCTGTATAAGACAACTGATGGAGGAAAGACATGGACAAAATCACTTTATATTAATGAAAAAACAGGGATATCCGATCTTGTTCTTGATCCGAAAGATCCTGATATAGTTTATTGTACTTCATGGGAACGGATAAGACTCAAATGGAATGATCCGAGGACCCTTGAATCGACCATGAATAATGGTGTATGGAAATCCACAGACGCTGGTAAAAACTGGAAAAAGATCAATGAGGGGTTGCCAGCTCCCAATATGATGGGCCGTATTGGAATTGACATAGCTGTCTCAAATCCAAAAATTATCTATGCATATGTTGACAACTATGAAGTTACAAGGAAAGCAAAACCCGTCGAACTGGATTCTTATGGCCGTCAGAGAAAAGACGTCATTAAAGGTGCAGTTATATACCGTTCTGATAACTCCGGAACCTCCTGGAAACAGGTAAGCGGACTGACTCCGGAACAAAAAACCTTCATGGAAAATCACTCTGCCACATACGGATGGGTATTTGGACAGATAAGAGTCGATCCGAAAGATGAAAACACTATCTACACTATGGGAATTCAGTTTAACCGGTCAACTGACGGAGGAAAAACATTTGTTTCACTCCGGGGTCCACATGTTGATCATCACGGTTTATGGATCGATCCGGTAAATACAAACTATCTTCTTAATGTTCAGGACGGTGGACTGACAATATCTTATGACAGGGGGAAGTCATGGAAGTTTCCAATAGAAGAACTACCACTTGCACAATTTTATAATATAGCGTTTGATATGAGCACTCCCTTCAGAGTATTCGGCTCAATACAGGATCATCATAGTTTTTATGGTCATGTAGATCTGTCGGGGGGACGTGATAAGGTACCTTCAACTGAATTCAAACATACTCTTGGAGCTGAAGGTAGCACTCATGCTGTTGACCCGTTTGACAATAATACAATTTACTCAAGTACATTCTATGGAGCTCTTGCCAGAGCCGAAATAAATAACTATCCCGAAAGTGTAAAGAACCTGCTTCCAAAAAGACTGCCCGGCGAGGTGCAATTAAGAGGGGAATGGGTTGCTCCTTCAATTATTTCAAAACATAATCCTGCTATTTTATACCATGGAATGCAATGTGTTATGATGTCGAGAGACCGAGGTGATACCTGGGAATTTATAAGTGACGACCTTTCTTATAATGATCCTGCAAAAACCGGTGATATAAACTATCAGACTATTTCAGTACTCGATGAATCACCTCTCAGGTTTGGCCTTCTTTATGCAGGAACTGATGATGGCAGGATATGGAGAACAAAAGATGGGGGGAAAAACTGGACTGAGATAAGGAATGGTGCAGTTCCTCAGAAATTTGTTTCACGAATTATTGCGTCAGCTTACGATATTGGAACGGTATACATGACACAGAGCGGCAGAAGAGATGATGACTTTCAGGTATATATATGGAAATCAACAGATTTTGGAGACTCCTGGCAGGATATTTCCGGGAACATAAGTGTTGGGCCCGTTAATGTAATCCGTGAAGATCCTGTAAATAAGAATATTCTGTACGCAGGAACCGATGGTGGCGTATTTGTCAGCAAGGATAACGGTAATAAATGGGATATACTGGGTAACTTGCCCTTTGCATATGTTCACGATCTCGCTATACATCCGCGTGATAATATGATTATCATTGCCACACATGGAAGAGGCGTCTGGGTTATGGATGCAAATCCTGTAAACGAGAAAGACAAATTAAGAAAGCGCCGGTATGATGATGATTCAACAATAGAATAGCTTGCCAATCGATTGATTGTTACAATAGATTGGTTTAGTTATTCTTATTGTTTATTTATGTCCGATATTCGTGTTTGCCCACTGGATAAAGTATTTCATATTAGGTGCATCTGTATGTCCTCCATCGTGCTGTCGCCAGGCCAACTTGCCATCAAGCATGCTTGTATTATATGGAGGCATCTTTTCAGTTTTGTAATCATTTGACACTCCGATATCTTTCACGCCCAATAGTTTAAATACGGTACCTGCCGCAACTGTAGCCATATAACTTCCCTGTTGATCGAGCCAGAGAGCATCGCCTTTTTCAGGAATCCCATAGCTGATAAAAGTAAGTCTTGGCGCACACATTGCTATAAGACTATGAGAATCCACTGGCATCTGGCTTGCGTTACCGGATCCGGAACCTGATTCTGAGGCCCCATATTTTATATAGTTTCCAGCCATCCAATGATATTCTCCCGTTGCAGTCAGACTTTCCACTGCTTCGCCAAAGTTACGTCGATGGAGAGCAGCACCACCTTTTCCTGATGAACCAACAAGAGCTAAAGCAAATCTTTCTTCAAAAGCCAGGGTAACAAGGGCTGCTTTTCCGTATCGGGAAACTCCCTCAATTCCAATATGTTTTGCATCTACGGAAGGATCTGTTTCAAGGTAATCCAGTCCCCGTGCCGCACCCCAGGCCCAGGCCCTGAGAGAACCCCAATCATCAGGCTTACGTGGCTGGCCTTTATTAACAAGTCCGATTATTCCTTTTGTCAATCCTGCTCCGTTATCAGCCTGAATACTGGACGGATCAATTGTAGCATAAC
Source organism: uncultured Bacteroidales bacterium (assembly GCA_963732435.1). Taxonomy (GTDB): domain Bacteria; phylum Bacteroidota; class Bacteroidia; order Bacteroidales; family VadinHA17; genus LD21. Next base: position 218,578 of record CAVSZL010000006.1, read on the forward strand.
CCCATCCGGCTGCAAGTAATTGCTGATTTGACGGCGGGTCAGCATTCGGATTATTTTGTGCAGGCATGCCAAAAGGGAATGCACCCGAGGCAGGAACAATCGGATTATAAGCAAGATACTTATCAAGTATTGCTTTTACCGAAGGATCACTTTCTGAAAGCAACTTCCTTAATGCTGCATTTATCTGATTCAATTCCGACGGAGATGGTTGATTCGGAGCAGGCAAAGCAGCTCGTCCAAACATCATTAGTACCGGTACCGGACCTGTGGCAGTTGCAGGTGTGACAAGAGTCATCGAGATATTTACATCAATCAGAGGATATTCGGTATTATCGACATGTCCGACCAATTGTTTTGCAATAACCGGAATACGTCCAACCATCTCTCTTTCTGTAATGGCTACCGTCCATTTTACTGAAGGTATTTTTTTCGGAAGACGACCATATATTTCCCTTTCCATATCTTCAACAATTTCAGGGCGACGCTGATTCCACCATACCTCCGGAGTTGTAACCTTCTTCCCGTTTTTTAGGGTTAATAAGTCCGGCAGATCAGGATAGGGATTTGCCTGAGATTCATCATAATTGGCGTGTCCGGGTACATTTGGATCACTTTTTGGCCCCGGCCGGACACTTTTAATCCCAAGCTGATCCATCATGTTCTGATGATCCTGTTCGGCTGTAAACTCAACAACCGGCTGATATTTACCAGGCAAGACTGATACGTTCTGTGCTGTAATCTCAAGAGAGAATGAGATAAACACAAGAAAAAGAAGCTTTTTCATCGCTATATATTTTAAATATATTTTAAAATAAGGTATATTTTATCAGGATTGCAATCGGGTGCATGGGTTATTAATGTTAATAATCCGTAAAATTCCTGATTTGATTATCAGGGCACCAGATTAAGGTATTTATTTTTTTTACCGGTAACAGTTCCGATTATTTCTGCTAACGGGAGTCCTTTCAGATGCAACTCTTTCAGAACAGAAGCTGCCTCTCCTGATGGAACACTCATTAGCAATCCTCCGGAGGTTTGTGCATCGAAAGCAATCATTTTCAGGTTATAGTCGAGCCGGGGATCATTTAATAACTCATCTTCCGCAAATTCGAGATTCCGGAATGAGGCACCCGGAATACATCCGTCATTTACAAGATTGTAAGCCTGTCCTATCAATGGGACTTTCTCCATATTGATCTCAACAGAAACATTACTTGCCTTTGCCATTTTTAGTGCATGGCCTGCAAGTCCGAATCCTGTTATATCTGTTGCCCCCCTGATATTATACTTCTTCATCACATCAGCCCCTGATTTGTTAAGCTGCTTCATAAGTAATAAAGCTGAAGATACATCATCCTCATTTGTCAGTCCCAGCCGCTGACCGGCCATTATAATTCCAGTCCCGACCGGCTTTGTAAGTATTAAGGAATCTCCCTGTCTCGCCCCGGAATTTGTAATAACCTTTTCTGGATGAATATATCCGACAACCGCAAGCCCATACTTCGGAGGAAAATCATCAATGGTATGACCTCCGATAATCCTCACTCCTGCTTCAGTTGCTTTGTCAAATCCTCCTTTAAGTATTTCCGCATAAGCCTCCATTGGCAGTTTAGCTGCAGGAAACATCATAATATTTAGTGCAAGCACAGGATCCCCTCCCATTGCATATACATCGCTAATAGAATTTGCAGCAGCAATCTGCCCGAATTCATAAGGATCGCTGCATACCGGAGGGAAGAAGTCAGTTGTAAGAACAAGTGCCAGGTCATCATTCACCCTGTAAACACCTGCATCATCGTGTGTATCAATATCAACAAGGATATTTGCATCCTTCGGAAGTGGCAGATGTTTAAGTATCTCCTCAAGTTGTTTTGGTGAAATTTTGGCTGAACAGCCACCATATTCAACCATCTCTAAAAGGTCGACCTTCATACTTTTGTTTTCTGGTTTATCAGGGTTTGACTATGTTACCTGCTGAAGCCATGGTTTGTGCAATAGAATACATATTACTTAAAGTTCCTGAACTGATTCTGGATCCGAGAGAGTAATGGTCAACACATGTTGCGCAAAGAAGCAATTCAACTCCCATTTTCTCGAGATCCCTGAGATGGTCAATAACAGGTGAGTTGTCTGAAGCAAGCATTACACCTTTATTGTAAAATACCATTTTCTGAGGCAACTCATCAAGGTCCTTTAGTGCCTTGATAAAATTAGTAATAAGCAGTTTACCAAGTACCTCATCGCCTTCTCCCATTTTATCTGATGTTAGTGCAATAATAAAATTACCCTTTTGAAAATGAGCTATTTCCGGTGCACAGTACTTCTCAGCATCAGGACTTATTAATCCTCCTGCACCCTTAGTGATAACAATGTTCCATACTCCCCCTGATTCATTTGTACTGAATTCTGTGTTATTATCTTTAAGGAAACGGCTCAGGTTATTAAACGATACCTGATTATCAGTCTGAACCATAAAAGATTCTCCTGAAGACGCCTCTTTAAGGGCTCTCCTGGTTGCAATAATTGGTGCGGGACATAACTGGCCCTTTGTATTTACAATTTTCATCAGTTTAAAGAAATGAATTGCAAAAGTACTAAAGAAGTATGAAAGAATGAAAGTAATAAATATGAAGGGGAGAAAGGTATAGCCGTCAACCTATGGATTTGGCCTCTCCCCCTCGATCCCCCTCTCCCGAGAGAGAGGGGGAAGATCATTCAGGATGTTAATTCTGAATTAAAGCCCCTCCCACTTCGGGGGAGAGCCTGCCCCGCCTTCAAGCGGGGGGTTTGGGGAGAGGCCTGCTGAGACAAAGTAACTTATTTTACGTAAAATACTTTACATGATAGTGAATCGTGCAGCTAACCGGATGGTTTAAGTGGAGTATTCCCCAGTTTTTTCATAATTATACGCCCACGGGCCATTATTCCGGCAGAACCTTCGCCTTCAATCATTTTAACGGTTTCCGAAAATTCATTCAGCAATTCAGGGTATTTAAGAACGAGCTTGTATAAGATCTCCATTGAATAAGCTTTTATTGCAATAGCTGAGAATCCTGATCTTAGCGCTTTAAAGCATTGTTCTGTAAGTATCCCGTGCTGTTTATCACTTAATCTTTCCATATCAGTAAGGGAGATTATCCTCAGGAATGATCTCTGCGCACTTTCATTGTCAAGTTTATAAAATGTATCGATTATTTTGGGCAAGTATGGATAGATCAGCTCCGGAAACCTGTCACAAACCTTTGTGAGAGTCCATGAAGCATGAAAAGCAAGTCTTTTATCTGATGAATATGAGTATTCAAGGAGCTTCCTGAATATTGAAGGGTTATCAATGGCTGAGGTGGCTATCCATTCTGCTTCTTTGGTGCTCATCATCCTGCTTATCATTTCCTGGAGTTCGGTATCAACTGAAAAGTCAGGTTGATACGTTTGCCCGATCCTCATCTCATTATCGGTCTTAATACCTGAAAGATAATTTTCAGCAACAAATACATCTGCTTCACAAAAGTCAACTGATCTAAGTCCACTGGCTTCAACCCATTTATAGGCAACATGTTCCGACAGAAATGGCAATTCATCGAGTGTATCACAAATAAACGGAATCAGCATTATCTTCTTATTGCCATAATCATGTTTAACCTCTGATAACCTCCCGCAAATGACAACATCCATTGACAATTCTTCCCTGATTTCCCTGATAATACACTCTTCATCACTCTCCTCTCCAGTTTGTTTACCACCGGGAAACTCCCATTTAAAAGGATGATCAGTAAACTCTCCCCGCTGGACAACCAGTACTTCGTCGTCCTCATTCCGTATAACAGCACAGGTAACTCTTATCATATAAGTATCAGGTTAACAGGTCAGCATACAAAGGGATTACAAGAAGAAATTCGTATTTGTTCTCAATAAAATCGATCTTGCAGGCATAATGATCCAACCCGTTAGTCACCACAATATAAGGTACTTTATATCTCATGTTATAGCAAACTATCTGGTCAAATACTTTATCATCAATTTTTACGTCAGGTGCTTTGCATTCAACTATCATCACAGGTTCCCCGCTCCTTTTATGTATTAATATGTCAACTCTTCTTTTCAGTTTGTTCATTTTAAACATAACTTCCACACCCATAAGACCGGTAGGATATCCACCTTCATTTTTAAGGTATTGAATGAAATTCTGACGTACCCACTCTTCAGGAGTCAGTTTGACATATTTTTTCCTCACCGGATCGAAGATCATTTCTTTACCTTCAGTTCCGGTAATTCTAAATGAATAGTCAGGCAGATTTAGCTGTTTCAACTTAGTTTTGTACTTTTACAAATATATTGAGATATTCATTAACTGAGAATAATCTATGAAGACCAAAGAGGAAATTGTTAATAACTGGCTGCCGAGGTATACAGGAAGATCCATTGAGAGCTTTGGAAAATACTTTCTGCTTACCAATTATCTATATTATGTTGAACTCTTTGCAAAGTGGCACAATGTAGAGGTGGAAGGTAAAGATAAGAACATGCCCAGTGCTTCAGCCAACGGAATAACCATTATTAACTTTGGGATGGGTAGTCCGAATGCTGCAACCATAATGGATCTGCTGAGTGCAGTAACCCCGGCTGCTGTTTTGTTTCTCGGAAAATGCGGAGGATTGAAAAAGAAGAATACATTGGGGGATCTTATACTGCCAATTGCAGCAATAAGAAGTGATGGTACTTCAAACGACTATCTGCCAAATGAGGTTCCTGCACTTCCTGCTTTCAAATTACAAAGTGCTATTTCTGCAACAATAACCAGGTTCAATAAAGAATACTGGACAGGTACCGTATATACAACGAACAGAAGAGTGTGGGAATATGATGACAGATTCAAGAAATACCTTGTTAAGACACGTGCCATGGCAATAGATATGGAGACAGCAACAATTTTTACAGTTGGCTTTGCGAATGAAATACCTACCGGGGCCATCCTCCTTGTATCAGATCAGCCAATGATCTCAACAGGAATAAAAACAGAAGCCAGCGATGTAAAGGTTACTAATTCGTTTGTGGAGATGCATCTTAAGATCGGGATTGAATCTCTGAGAGAGATAAAGGAAAATGGCGTTTCTGTTAAACATCTAAGATTCTGATCATGGCAGTCACTTATGAGGAGATTATATCTGACCTTAAGAAACGGATCTTTAAACCTTTATATTTTCTTGCCGGTGAAGAACCATATTATATTGATCTGATCAGCGACTTCATTGAAGAAAAAGTTTTATCCGGGGAAGAGAAAGCTTTTAACCAGATGATACTCTATGGTGACGATACCAATATCCATTCAGTAATTGATACTGCCCGCCGCTTTCCGATGATGGCAAGTCATCAGGTTATTATCGTTAAAGAGGCACAAAACTTAAAAAAGATAGAAGATCTTGAAAAATATCTTGAAAAACCTCTTCTTTCAACAATTCTTGTCCTGTGCTACAAATACAAAACACTTGATAAAAGAACAAAACTGTATAAGTCACTTGAAAACAGCGGATCTTACTTTGAATCTTCGAGAATAAGAGATTATCTGATACCTGGATGGATAGAAAAATACCTTATGTCGAAAGGAATTAAAACTGATCCCAGTGCAAGCGCCATGCTAACTGAATACCTTGGCACTGATCTGCATAAGATTGTAAATGAACTCGATAAACTTATAATTACACTCCCAAAGGATAAACCTGTTATTACCACTTCCCTTATTGAAAAAAACATCGGGATAAGCAAGGATTATAACAATTTTGAACTCCAAAAGGCAATAGGTGAGAAAAATATACTAAAAGCCAATATGATAGTTCACTATTTTGCCAATAATTCTAAAGATAACCCGATTACACTTACAATTGCATCACTGTTTGGATACTTCAGTAAACTGCTGACATATCATTACCTTACAGACAAATCGAAGAACAATGTGGCAGCCGTGCTCAGAGTTAATCCTTTCTTTGTAAAGGAATATGAAAACTCTGCAATGAAATACAATGTGACAAAGACTGTACAGATCATCAGTCTGTTAAGAACATATGATCTGAGATCGAAAGGTTATGGAGATCCGGGTACTGATCCGGGGGACCTGCTGAAGGAATTGGTCTTTAAGATCCTTCATCTTTAGCCAGGCTGATATCAATTCATTTCCGGAGATTCAGGAAATTCTGCCCACATCCTGTATTTGTTTGTGAATCCTCTTAAGATTCTTTTCCAGGTGTCTTCCCCTCTGCTATTCATAACAATTTCAGGATTTACCTGAGCTATCATCCATGAATCTTCTTTTAATTCATGCTCAAGCTGACCTGCCGACCAGCCGGAATAACCAAGAAAAAATCTGATCTGTGATTGATTTATTTTTCTGTTCCTGATGAGTTCCCTGATAGTATCAATATCCCCTCCCCAGAAAATGTTACCTTCAATATGTACACTATCCGGTATCATATGACCCAGATTATGAAGGTAATGCAGAGTATCAGGAGCTACCGGGCCTCCCATATTCAGGGTTTCGTCCAGACCTTCAAATCCTTCAATAGCTCCGCTTATTTTCAGGTCGAGCTTTTTATTTAATATGAATCCTACTGAACCTTTTGGTGAATGATCTGTCAGGTAAACAATACTCCTGTTGAAAAAGGTATCCGGAAGAAAAGGCTCTGAAATGAGAATCTTACCTTTCCCTGGAATTTTATCCTCCGGAAGTATAGCAAACAAATCGAGTTCAGGTTCCATAAAAATTCATTTATGAATTGACAGCACCAATATGCAAAAATAATTAAGTAAAACCTTAAATTCAATTAAATAATATCATATTTTTGACGCAATTATTAAATATCTGTATGCAAAAAAGTAGTTTACGAATTATTGGGAACAAGGTAATCCTAAATATCCGTGAAAGGATGTGTGAAACACCTGAGGAGCTTTTGGCAAGTGATAAGTTTAATCTGGTCCTTAGCCATGGCATTAATCATTTGAAATCTAAGAATTCACCTTTGATAGGAATATTTGGTGAAAGAGAGATTAATAAAGAATCGATAAATGATCTGATCAAGACTTTAACACACCTGGTTAAGTATGAAAACAGTGTTGTACCACACATATTCGCTAACTCTCTGACCTTTCTGAAGGATCTTGACAAGCTTAATAATTTTGTGGAGTATATGTACGATTATTGGCGTCATTTCGACCGGTTTATTATTAATGATTCGGAAGGTGATCGCCTCGATAAAAGACCATATCGTACTTTTAACGAAACAATTGAGCAACTTACCCACCTGATACGCACAGTTTACAGACATATTCAGGAAAATATAACAGGGAGTCATCCTACCGTTTACAGACAGGTTCCTGCCGGAGGAGAGATGGCCGTTATTTCCCTGCCAAAAGAAATTCCCTATACCGGATCAAAGTATAAAAGGCTTAACAATATCCCGGTTATTCGTCAGATGCTTATTTACCCCCCTCTGGTAATACAGCAGCCAATGAATAAGAGGACAGGCCATTTTAAAAAAATAACCAAGAATCCTCTGGATCTGATAGAACTTACTCCCGGAGAATGGATGTGCTATCCTGCTAAAGTAGGGAAACTGCTTATCATGGTCTATTTTCATCTGGAATTCTTTGAGTTGGGTTTGTCGATGTGTAATCTTTTCCAGTTGGCTGATGATGCAGATCTCAAGAAGAAACCTGATGCACTATATATTTACGGGGCACCCGGAAATGTTCTGGACGGACTATCAAGCTATCCTACAGTATTTTACGATGATGAAGAGAATAACATATTCGTTGGTGCTGTTCCAAACAGACTGGAATTCGGATATTTCGGCTATCTTAAGAAAATGGTATTAACTCTTCATAATTCCATCATCATGAAAAACGGGAATATGCCTTTTCATGGTGCAATGGTTAAAATCATCCTTCAGGGAGATAAAGAGGCAACTATACTTATGATCGGGGATACCGGTGCCGGTAAATCAGAGACACTTGAGGCTTTCCGGGTACTCGGAGAAAAACATATCCGTGAACTGACAATCATTGCTGATGATATGGGATCAATTGAGATTGATAATGAGGGAAATATAATTGGGTATGGTACTGAGATAGGAGCCTTTTTAAGGCTTGATGATTTGCAGCCGGGTTATGCCTATGGTCACCTCGACCGTTCAATCATTATGAATCCGAGCCAGGTAAATGCCCGGATTGTTATTCCTGTAACCAAATTTGAAACTGTTGTACGCGGACATAAGATCGATTATATTCTTTATGCCAATAACTTTGAGGAGATAGACGACGAACACCCTGTTATACAGAGATTTGAGTCAGCAGAGAAGGCTCTGGCAATTTTCAGGGAAGGCGCAGTTATGAGTAAAGGAACCACAACAACAAGTGGACTGGTGCACTCATACTTTGCAAATATATTTGGCCCTCCTGAATATAAATGTGTTCATGAAGCAATAGCAATAAAATATTTTGATGCTTTCTTTAAAAACAATATCTATGTTGGTCAGATGCGTACCAAACTGGGTATAAAGGGATATGAATCAAATGGACCAAGAGATGCAGCCACGGAATTATTAAGGATAATCGGGGTTGACCGATAAAACATTTTCCGGCATAATTAATAATCTTAATACTTGTCCGGAGCTGCCTCTTTCATCATACCATAAATAATGTCGAAAATGTCTTCTGCACTGGGTTTGGAAAAATAATCCCCATCGGTTGTATAGGCTGGCCGGTGTTCTTTTCCGGTAAGTGTTTTCGGCGGGCTGTCGAGATAATTCCATCCACCCTGCTTTTCAAGAACCTCCTGCATCATATAAGCTGTTGCACCCCCGGGAAGATCTTCATCAAGAAACAGGATCCTGTTTGTCTTTTTAACAGATTCCAGTATCATTTTGTTCTTATCGAATGGCACTAATGTCTGAACATCGATAAGTTCCACTGAAATATCATGATGAGCTAGCTGGGTTACAGCATCCTGAGCAACTTTAACTGTTGCACCATAAGTTACCACAGTAAGATCTGTTCCTTTAGTTATTATCTCAGGAATTCCAAGCTGCAGGCGGAGTTCCCCAAGATTTGAAGGCAATTTTTCCTTCAGTCTGTAGCCGTTAAGTGGCTCAATAACTATTGCCGGATCGTTTCCCTCAAGAAGAGTATTATAAAAACCTGCCGCTCTTGTCATGTCTCTCGGGGAACAGACATATACACCTCTTACTGAATTAATAAGCATACTTATTGGTGATCCTGAATGCCATATCCCTTCCAGTCTGTGTCCCCTGGTACTTATAATCAGCGGAGCAACCATTTTACCGGCTGTTCTGTAATGTGTCGTCGCCAGATCATCACTAAGCAACTGGAGAGCATACATAAGATAGTCGAGGTACTGAATCTCAGCAATCGGTCTCATTCCTCTCAGGGCCAGTCCAATTCCCTGACCAAGAATTGTTGCCTCTCTGATACCTGTATCGGTAATACGTAGTTCCCCGAATTTTTTTTGGAGCCCCTCAAGCGACTGATTTACACCACCAATACCCCCAACGTCTTCACCAAATGTTACCAGTAGAGGGTATTTCTCAAAGAGCTTCTCATAATTCTCTTTTAAAACCTGACGACCCGGAACTTCTGGTGAGTCTTCAGAATAGACAGGAGGAACAGGTTTTACATTCAGAACCGATGTCTCTGTAGTATTATAAAGGTAAGAATCATAACTTATCCGTGCATCTTCATAATTTCGTTTCAGCCAGCCGTTCAGTTCTTCCTTCAGATTATCAGATTTATCACAAGAGTCACAAATATTTCTCAGGATTTTCCTGGCAGTCTGAAAGTTATCCTTTCTGATTGGTGAAATTACCTTTTTCAGATCCTCCATATAATTATCAATGGTATCCTCCTTAGCCTCTTCAGTACAACGGCAGGTGCGTTTTTCAATTATCCTGATAAGTGCGTCCCGCTCTATCCTGATCGGATTCTGAAACAACTCCCATCCCTTCTTCCTCGAAGCTTTTGCCTCCTCTTCTGATTCAGAGGCAATCTTATCAAGTTCTTCAGATGTTGCCAGATCTGAACTGATAATCCACTCTCTCATTTTTCTGATCGGATCGAATTCCTCTTCCCATTTCAGACGTTCTTCACTTTTGTAACGTTCATGTGAACCAGAAGTAGAATGCCCCAGAGGTTGTGTAACCTCTTCAATATGAAACAGAACAGGTGTATGCTCTTCCCTGCAAATTTTTATTCCTGTCTCGTACAGATTTAACAGTTCATAATACTCCCATCCTTTTCCTTTTAAAATCCTTATACCCGGCTTATCCTTTTCGCTCTCAAATCCTTTAAGGATTTCTGATATAGATCCTTTTGTAGTCTGATACTTTTTAGGAACAGAAATGCCATAACCATCATCATAAACTGTAATTGCCATGGGTACCTGAAGAACTCCGGCTGCATTCATGGTTTCCCAAAAGTGACCTTCAGATGTACTTGCATCCCCGATTGATCCAAACCCAACTTCATTTCCTTTATTAGTCAGAGTTGTATACCTGTGAAGTTCTTTATTTTGTCTGAAAAGTTTGGAAGCATATGCCAGTCCGAGAAGCCGGGGCATCTGACCAGCTGTTGGTGAAATGTCAGATGAGGAGTTTTTTTGTTTTGTCAGATCCAGCCATGAACCATCAGGATTAATGTTCGGAACGGAAAAATGGTTATTGAATACCCTGCCCCCGCTGCCGAAACTGACCATTCTGTCAGTATTTCCGTAAAGCTGGTGAAAAAACTGTACTGAGTCGTATAAACCCATAGCCATCATCCAGGTCTGATCCCTGTAATATCCTGAACGCCAGTCACCATTTTTGAATTGCTTGGCCATTGCAATCTGAACTATCTCCTTCCCGTCGCCAAAAATTCCAAACTTGGCTTTCCCAGTAAGCACTTCACGACGTCCGATTATACTAAGGCTTCTGCTAAGAGTAGCTATCCTGAAATCTTCAAGAACACTCTCCTTGCTTATTTTGACTGTTGATGGTTTTTCAATTTGTTTCATTTCAAATATTTAGAAAATAAAATAGAATCTTTAGTTATCAAACAAAATATAATGATTGTTGTTTAATTAACATTGTAGAAATGATCCTTATCTTTGATGGATACAGGGTATTTTAATAATACCAGTTTTACCAAAGTTACGAAATATTAGAATTATCATCTAAAATGTTTTTAAAACTACTGATCTTAAGTGCAATATTTTTATCGATAGCTGCCCTGGGTATGGGGATAAGGATAATTATCAAATCTCACGGAAGATTTCCTGAAACACATATAAGCAGAAATGCAGAAATGAGGAAACGGGGCATTAAATGTGCCCAGCAAACGGATACCGGATGCCATTCCATTGAAGGATTTCCGGGTTGTTCAACATGCAGTGATAAAGGGCTTTAGATTTATAAGACCAATTAAATTACTCATCTCCTGTTTCAGAGATAAAATCTTTCAGGTTTTCTGAAATCCATGTTTTAAAATTGCCATCATCATCAGAAAAGACAAGGTAACCACGGTATTCGCTATGGTTAGTAATAAAGTCGATGGCATTTTCCAACCCCATTACCATACATGCAGTTGCAACACCATCGGCTACTGAACACTCATCAGCGATTATAGTAGCGCTGAGCAATCTGTTTTTTGCAGGGTAACCTGTTCTGGGATCAATAGTATGTGAATACTTTAACCCATCTTCAATGTAGAATTTTCTGTAGTTTCCTGATGTGGCAAGAGCTTTATCGCCTATTTTGATAATAGCCTGAAGTTTCATACCCGGAATATTATTACCATCTTCCGGTCTGTCAATACCAATCCGCCACAGAGCACCTCCCTTGGTGCCCTTTCCTCTGACCTCTCCACCAATTTCAATCAGATAATTTTTTATTCCCTGGCTGTCGAAGTATCTGCAAATAATATCCACTGCAAAACCCTGGGCTATAGCATTAAAATCCAGCATTATACCCGGGTCAGATTTAACAAGATTCCCATTAACAAGTGATATTTTACTCATACCTACCAGCTTCAGGAGACTGTCAAGTTTTTCTGTCTCAAAGTTTTTATGTGAATCCGGACCAAATCCCCAGGCTTTTACCAATGGTCCCACAGTTACATCAAATGCTCCTTTTGTAAGTTCAGATATTTCTACTGATTTTCTAAAAACCTCCTCAAAGTAAGGGTCAACAACAACATTCTCGTTGCGGTTTACCTTTGAAAGAACAGATGAATCCTGATAAAGAGAGAGTGACATATCAAAATCATCAAGAATTTTCTCTGTATTGCTTTTGAGAATTTCAGGATCAATATTCTTATTGTTGTCGAAGACTATGCTATAAGTTGTTCCCTGTGTGAAGCCTGTGAAACTGGCTATTACCAGCTTTTTCTCCTTACATGCTGGAAGCATCAGAGAAATGAAAAAAACATAAGATAACAGTCTTATAATCATTACATTAAATGTATATAATTCTTTCCAATAATGATTATACTATATTCCGAAATCATCAAATGCGATATTTTCTTTAGGTACTCCCATAACATCGAGTGTTTTCAGAACTGCGCTATTCATCTGTGGAGGTCCGCAGAAATAGTATTCAATATCCTCCGGCTCTTCGTGCGTACATAAATAATTATCGAGAAGTACCCTGTGTATAAATCCTGTGTAACCCTTCCAATTATCTTCAGGAAGAGGTTCTGAAAGAGCAAGATTGAATGTGAAATTCGGGAATCTTTTTTCAATATCCCTGAATTCATCCTCATAGAATACCTCCCTGAGAGAACGTGCGCCATACCAGTATGATACTTTTCTTTTTGTTTGCAAAGTATTGAAAAGATGGAATATATGAGATCTGAGAGGTGCCATTCCTGCACCACCACCTATATATATCATTTCACTTTGTGTGTCTTTTATGTGGAACTCACCATATGGTCCGGATATCATAACTTTATCTCCCGGTTTCCTGGAGAAGATATAAGTTGAACAGAGACCGGGAGGCACTCCCAGGTATTGTTTTTTTACATTATCCCAGGGTGGAGTTGCAATCCTGATATTTAGTTTAATGAGGTTTTTCTCAGCAGGATAGTTGGCCATAGAATAGGCTCTGTAAGTTTCTTCATTATTTTTTATTTTCAGATCCCACATTTTGTACAGACCCCAGTCATCCTTAAATTGCTCCTCTATAATGAAATCTTTGAAACTTGCCTCATACCTGGGAACGTCAATCTGAATATAACCACCCGGAGGGAAATCCAACGATTCCCCATCAGGGAGCTTTACAACAAATTCTTTAATAAAAGTAGCCACATTTCTGTTTGAAATAACCTCACATTCCCATTTCTTAATTCCCATAACAGCTTCAGGAACTTTTATTGTAAGGTTCTCCCTGATCTTGACCTGACATCCCAGGCGCCAGTGATCGTGTTGTTCCCTGCGGGTAAAGAATCCTGTTTCAGTAGGTAGTATGGACCCGCCACCTTCAGTTATCTGGCATTTACACATACCACATGTTCCTCCACCTCCACAGGCTGAAGGCAGAAAAATGCCACTTGATGAAAGGGTCGACAGAAGATTGGAACCCGGAGATACAGTAAGCTCGCGGTCATTTATATGCAGATTAACATGGCCCTTTGGCGAGAGCTTATCCCTGGCATAAAGAAGAATGCTTATCAGAGAAAGAATAACAAGCAAAAAAACTATAATACTATATAATATTGTACTACCGACAGTAAGAGCTAAAATCATAATTCAATAGTTTCGGTTAGAGTTTAATTCCCATAAATCCCATAAAAGCAATTGCCATCAGACCCGTCAGAATAAAGGTAATGCCCAATCCCTTAAGCGGATCCGGAACATTACTGTATCTGAGCTTTTCCCTTATTGCTGCTATCCCGACGATCGCCAGCATCCAGCCTATTCCGGATCCTACCCCGAAAACAGTAGCTTCAGCTAATGTCTGATATTCACGTTCCTGCATGAAAAGTGCAGCACCAAGTATTGCACAGTTTACCGCGATCAGCGGAAGAAATATTCCAAGGGAATTATATAATGAAGGGCTGTATTTTTCAATTACCATCTCAACAAGCTGTACCATAGCTGCTATTACTGCAATAAAAACCATGAAGGTAAGAAAGCTCAGATCTACATCAGCAAAACCTTCTCCCATCCATGATAAAGCACCCTTCTTAAAAATATAGTTTTCAAGAAGGTAGTTTACAGGTACGGTAATAAATAAAACAAAGATCACTGCTATACCTAATCCTATTGAAGTCTTGACAGTTTTTGAAACAGCAAGGTATGAACACATTCCAAGAAAGAATGCAAATATCATATTATCAACAAATATTGACTTTATAAAAATATTCAGTAAGTTCTCCATATTCAGTATCTCTATTTTTTCTCAATAAGACTTTTATCCCTGCTTCTCTGAAACCATATAATAAATCCTACAACAATAAGCGCCATTGGAGGAAGAATCATCATCCCGTTATTTTCATATCCGATCGAAAAGAGCCCAAGCTTTTCAAATACGGGATAACCAAACATGGTTCCGGATCCGAACAGTTCGCGTAAAAAGGCCACTATTATCAGAATTATACCGTATCCGGCCCCGTTGCCCAGTCCATCAATAAACGAGGGCCATGGTTTATTTGCCATTGCGAAAGCTTCAAGACGTCCCATTAATATGCAGTTTGTAATGATCAGTCCTACAAAAACAGAAAGCTGTTTACTTACATCAAATGCATATGCCTTAAGAAACTGGTCAACCAGAATCACCATCGTTGCTATAACAACAAGCTGCACGATAATTCTGATCCTGTCAGGAATATATTTTCTCATTGCAGCAATTACAACATTTGAAACAGCAACAACAATAGTTACCGACAAAGCCATAACCAGAGCCGGTTTAATCTTTACTGTAACAGCCAGTGCTGAACAAATACCAAGTACCTGAATGGTGATTGGATTGTCTCTGTCCAGAGGAGCAGTAAATAGCTTAAGATTCTTAGCCGAAAACATCGGCTCCTTTTCATGATTACTCATATATTAATTTCTGTTTTTAATAAGAAAGTCATTGTACTTTACCAAACAATCCTGAAGCATTTTTTCGAGACCTTTACTTGTAATAGTGCCACCAGATATCGCATCAACCCCATGAGGATCATCCGTTTTAGCTCCTCCTTTGAGAACCAGTACTGAAACAAAATTATCACCTTCATAAAGTTTTTTACCTTTGAACATACTCTCAAAATCTGTAGTGTTGATTTCTGCCCCCAGTCCGGGTGTTTCCCCTTTATGATCAAACGTTACACCATATATTGTGTTCATGTCCGACTTTATTGATATATAACCGTAGATCGGCCCCCATAATCCTTTCCCTTCAACAGGCAGAATGATTAATTTTTCACCATCATCAGAATTCGCATCGAAGACCGGCAGATATTGTTGTTCAACAGGCTTTTTCAATTCCACCTTCATATCAACCTCAAAAGCATCTACACCATCAACCTTTTCACCTTTGGAGTTAAGAACGTATGATCCTTTTATGTACTTTTCATATAAAGCTTCAGTTGTTTCGCGGGTAGAAGGTATGTTTATTGATTCAAGCATGCTTTTCTTTTTCTCTATTTCAAGATTTTTCATCTGTCGCGGCTGAAGAAGCGTGGCGGCCAATGAAAGAAGTGTTGCAACTGCAATTACCATCAATGATGAGAAAATAAATATATATCTGTTACTGAACTCTTTCATTTTACCAGATTATTTGTTGCTACTTTAGCCCTTTTAAGCCTTTTATTTATACTTGATTGAATAACAAAATGGTCAATAAGAGGCGCGAATATATTCATAATCAATATTGCGAGCATAACACCCTCAGGATATGCCGGATTCAACACCCTGATCAGAATTGATAATACACCTATAAGAAAGCCATAATACCATTTACCTCTTTCTGTCTGTGCGCCTGAAACCGGGTCTGTTGCCATGAATACAGCTCCAAATGCAAATCCACCCATAACAAAGTGATAATATGACGGAAGTTCCATATAAGGATTGACTGCAAATGCATTTAGAAGCAATCCCATTCCAAGACCACCTGCAAAAACACTAACAATAATTTTCCAGCTTCCAATACCGGTAATAATGAGTACAAAAGCACCTATGAGTATTGCCAGAGTTGAGGTTTCGCCTACTGAACCCGGAATTGTTCCGATAAACATCTCCATAAATGACGGGATCTTGCTTGTTTCGCCGGCAGCACACAAAGCCAGAGGGGTAGCTCCTGAAAATCCATCCACGACATTCTGTCCTTTTGTCAGACCGGCGATCCAGACTTTATCTCCGGTCATCCAGCCGGGGTAACTGAAGAAAAGAAAAGCTCTGGCAATAAGAGCCGGATTAAAAACATTCATCCCTGTACCGCCAAAAACCTCCTTACCAAGAATAACTGCAAATGCCGTTGAGAGGGCAAGCATCCAAAGGGGGACATCTATCGGCATTATAAGCGGAATAAGCAGTCCCGAAACAAGAAATCCCTCATTTATTTCATGTCCCCTTATCTGGGCTGCGATAAACTCTATGCCTAATCCAACACCATAGCTGACAATTATCAGCGGCAGAATTCTGAGAAAACCAAACCAGAAATTCTGAAAAACACCTGATTCAAGTCCGACTGACCTGAAATGCTGCAGGCCAATATTATATGAACCAAAAAGCAGGGCCGGAATAAGTGCTAGTATAACGACAGTCATTGTTCTTTTCAGATCTATGCTGTCGCGGATATGTGATCCTTTAAATGTAACCTTGTCAGGTACGAAGAGAAAAGATTCGAATCCTTCAAATACAGAACGAAACTTTTCAAACCTGCCACCTTCTGAAAATTGTGGTTTGATCTTATCAATCCTTTTACGTAATGAATCCATTATATATTAATATCTCATTTTACTAATTCATCTCCTTAACCATCATATCGAGTCCTTTTCTGACAATAGATTGTATTTCAATCTTTGAGGGACAAATATACTCGCAAAGAGCAAAATCCTCTTCGGCAATTTCATAAATCCCCAGGTTCTCCATCAAATCTATATCCTCAGCAAGTATTGCCTTCAGAAGTTGCATCGGGTAAATATCCATGGGAACAACTTTTTCGTACAATCCGGTCATCACAAAAGCACGCTCACCTCCATGATAATTCGTATCCAG
The DNA here is from genome assembly GCA_963732435.1 of uncultured Bacteroidales bacterium. Lineage (GTDB taxonomy): Bacteria > Bacteroidota > Bacteroidia > Bacteroidales > VadinHA17 > LD21. Next base: position 235,814 of record CAVSZL010000006.1, read on the forward strand.
TTTGTAGCTTTTACGCGGAAAAAGAGTTGATGCAAATGTTTTTGAAAAACTGAACTTATCCAGACCCGGCATCATCCACCCGAAAAATTCAAAATAATTTCCTTCAGGTATTACCGTGACCTGTGAATCATAATACCCAAGGAAACCAGCACTTTCAATAGTGGCCCCGGTAAGAACATTTCCGCTTATATATCTCAGGTTACCTGATTTAACATTATTATCCACCAATGGTAAAACTGAAGCCCCTGAAAGAAGCTTAAAATACTTTGGTTGCAATACTTCAGAACCGGTAAGAGCTACAATTCTTTCATTCCTGTAAATACCCTCATCAAAGAGCCTTCCTATTGCAAAAACATCCTGAAGATTAACTGTCCAGACAACCTCACCTTTATTTACAGGGCTGATATGATGTATATGGATACCAACATTACCAGCAGGATGCGGTCCCGAAAAATATGATATTTCAACATCAGAAGCACTTTTTAACAACTCCGGAGGATTACCTTTTCCATTTAAAACCAGATGGATCTTGCCATCTGTCAGTTTTTTAAGAGCTTTTATCCCGCTTCTGAAATTAGCAAGGGACAAGTTTTCAACTATGAAATTACTGTCGGGTGCCAGGGGAGAAGTATCAAATCCTGAAATAAAAACAGCCTTGGGAACATCATTGGGATGCGCAACTATGTTATATGGCCGCTGTCTGACTGCTGGCCACAAACCTGACCGTAATAATTTTCCTTTAACTTCTGCTCTGCCTAAGCCTGACGGATCTGCTTTACCAAAATCAATAGATTCATCCCCGTCTTTTTCAATTACTACTTCAAGCAGTTTACGGCGATCTCCCCGTAGAATATTTATAACCTTTCCGCTAACAGGTGATGTGAATACTATTTCGGTGCGTAACTTATCATGAAAGAGAGGAGTACCTGCTGATACTTTATCGCCTGCTTTAATATTAAGCTTAGGAGTAAGACCCGGAAAGTCAACAGGTTTAACGCCATAAAGATTCGGAAAAACCTCGCCAGACAGAATTTTTTCTGCTGTCCCTTTTAATCTTATATCCAGCCCCTTTTTAAGTTTTACTGATAATGACATTGCGAAAAAATATAATTAAAAATCTAAACCAGATTGAACTGTTTTTCTCAAACAAGAGTACAAAAATATAAATAGTAAATCATTTTAAGGCAATCCTTTTAAAAATGATACAACATTTATATAATTTTAAAGTTTTATTGAGAGAATAGTGACTAATCAGCGGGAAGAGAATAATACTATGAGATATATATTTTTTACAATAATACTTTTCAGGTTCTTTACATTTTACGGGCAAAATAGTTTTGCTGAGTCAACCGTTTATTACAACAATATTTATAATGATAAGATAAAAACTGTCCAGCTTTATAAAGAGGGATGGAATCTTTCGAACCCGGTAATTAAGCTGAAAGAAAGAGAAAAGCTTGTCCTGGATTTCGATCTTCTTGATGATCAGGCTGAAACATATTATTACACTTTTATCCATTGCGATAAAGACTGGAAAAAATCAGACATATTCATTAATGATTATTTAGATGGCTATCCCGAGAATCCCGTTGAGGATTATGAAAGATCTTTCAATACAACAGTTGGATATTATCATTACCGGGTAAGTTTTCCTAATGACAGAATAAACTTCAATTTATCAGGTAATTATATCGTAATTGTATATCCGGCAGGGCAACCCGAGGAGCCTGTTTTAACACAAAGGTTCGTTATAAGTGAAGATGTTGTAAGGATAAACATATCAGCACACAGGCCATTAATGACGAAGGAAAATGATGCTTATCAGCAGATTGATTTTAATGTATCCTACCCTGGTTTAAGCCTCATTGATCCACAGAAAAATGTTTACGCCACCATTCTTCAGAATGGCAGATGGGATAATGCCAAAACGAATCTTAAAGCAGATTTCATTGGAAATAACGAACTTAAATACAACTCTTTATCTGATGCCAACATTTTTGACGGAGGCAATGAATTCCGGTATTTTGACATGAAAAGCATACATTACCAGTCTGAGTTTATAAGAAAAATAGAGTATACTTCACCTAACTATAATGTTTTTTTAACTCCTTCGGAGAGCAGGGAATTCAAACCTTACTTCTTTTGGAAGGATTTTAACGGGAAGTATTATATTGCCATCCAGGAAGGAAAAAGATTTGACACCGATGCAGATTATTTATATGTATATTTTACTCTGGTTTCAAAACAAATGATTCCGGGAGGGAATATCTACGTATCAGGAGGCCTTAATAACTGGGTCCTGGATAAGAACAACCTTATGACATACAATCAGGCAAGAGGTGAATATGAGTGCACCATGCTCCTAAAACAGGGTTGGTATAATTATGAATACGTTCTTCTCAATGATAAGAGCAAAGAAGCCACATCATCAGTCATCGAAGGAAGCCATTATCAAACTGAGAACGATTATCAGGTGTTTATATATTACAGGAATCCTGCAAGCCGTTATGACAGGGTTATAGGATCAGTTACCACCAATACGCTCAATAAGAGTGTAAACTGATGAGCGCGTGCGCTTGATAAGTCGGAAGTCAGAAGACCGAAGTCAGAAATCAAAAGTCAAATAAAGATCTTAATCTGTAACTACAACTGCTTTAATTCCAAGATATTCAGCAATCCTTGCCAGCGATGATGCATGATGTCCGACACCAAGTGCGAAATGGTGAGTCGGGCACTCCTTAACCCATTTCGTAAGAAAGGTTCTTACATCCGGATTAAACCGGCACCTTGTATTTGTATTACCTGTCGGAGGTATCGGACCCTCACATGACTCTCCTTCAGCTATTACAAATCTGAACCGGCCATCATAAGTAGAATTAATACTTAGGATTGTTACCGGCCCTGTTTTAATTTTGAATTCAACTCCTGCACCTGATCCGGGTTTTCCATGATACTTTTTTAAACTTCTGATCACAGGTTTTCCTTCAGCTATAGAAATATTATGAGGACCATCATGTCCGACCAATACGAAATCACTATTAAAATCAACCGGGTGCAGTTCCGCAAAACTACCACCCATCCCGAAGCGGTCCATAATAAACAGGGCTAAAAGGGTCTTTATATCCGATTCGCCGCACATAGGGATATTCTTCGCAGTTAAAAGTGAGTTGCCTACAGTGAGATTAGTCATCACATGCCTTTCCTGGCTATCTTCAGGTCCTTCATAATAATAAGCAAGACCAGTTAGGCCGGATTCCGATATAAAATTTTCCAATGCAACAGACACTCTTGCTGCCGTGTATAAATCATCATCCTTCAATCTAACAGATATCGGGTCAGACACCGGGTCAGGTGTGTCAAAAAAATTAAGAATTATTGATTTTGCATTTTCAATTTCCTCATCTGTCACTTTATTGTAACTTGTAACTATCTGGTTAGCTTCACAATGTTTAATATGACAGCCAAACCAGGCAGTAACCATGGTCGGATCAAAATTCATATCAAGCATGGAATTCAATGAGTGTCCAATATGACCAAATTGTGCGTTCTTCAAACCATGCAATACCCTGGCAATCCTGCAATATTCCTCTATTTTTTCCTCTGCATACTGATCATTATATAAAGTCCCTATAATTGTATCAGGTACCGGTTTCCCCATACGGAGTGCCACTCCTGTAAATTCAGGCAAAGAACAAATATCATCGTTCATCAGCTGAATATATGTAGAAGCTTTTGAATAATCCATTCCCGGCAAAGGTTGCAGCGCTATCAAGACTACAGGTATGTTGAGTGTTCTGAAAATTATACCAATGGTGCCGGAGGTTGCATAAGTAACCATATCGCAGAAAAGCATATCTAATCCTGACGATTCAAGTGACTTTACCGCCAGGTAAGCTTTTTCCGCATTGTCAATTAAACCAAAATCAACAACATCAACAAAATCAGGTATTTTATCAATTAAAGCATCCTGTTTCTTATGCATCTCTTCAAGCAATCCGGGGAATTGCCCCCAATATGTATAATGACCCACTCCAATAACTCCGATTCGTGGTTTTAAGCTAAGCTTTCTTGCCTGATAATCAACTTTCTCAATCGATTTCATATTTTCAGATATTTTAACAGATCACTTATTGATTATTGAATAGTTCCCTTTTAATAACAGGAATAAAAATAAGCATAAAAATGAAAGTTAACGGATATATAATTCCGGCCCATATCCATAACGGATCATATGATAAAGATGTAACTATGTATCCGATAGCGATGCTACTTAAGGTCCCCGACAGAGCTCCGGCGGTACCTGAAAGTCCAACAACGGTTGAAACACTCTCCTTCCCGAAAATATCACCTATTGCCGTAACGTAATTTGTTATCCATAAACCATGGGCAAAAAAGAATATTGAAATGACAGTAATGATAAGAGCTACAGAAGAGATGTATGGAACAGACAATACTGATAATGTTAAGATTGCAGCTAATCCCATAATTGATTTTCTGGCGAAATTCAGACTTGATGTTCTGGTAAAAACTATATCGGAGAAAAATCCTCCGGCAATATTTGAAACGCCAAGTGCGAGATAAGGGATCCATAAATATCTGTTTATTGAATCGAGCGACATATTCCGGTATTCATTTAGAAACTTCGGAGTCCAGAACATCAGAAAATAGAGAATCGGGTCGAAGAGTACCCTCATACAGATGAAGATCCAGACAGTTTTATTTCTTACTACTGAAGAGAGTCTGAAGGACTTTTCATTTTCTTTATGAGCGTATTGAATATTGCCGGTATTTGTTTCCTGAATTTTGTATTTGTCATTTCTTTTCCCTGAAATAATAAACCAGATTATTGTCCACAATATACCGATACCTCCTGTTATAAGAAATACAATTCTCCACCCTGCTGAGTTCAGCAACCACAGGCACAACAACGGGGCAATAACCGCACCAATAGCTGCACCTCCTATCGCAATACCTGTGGCAAAAGCTCTTTTTTTCAGGGGGATCCATTCGATTACTGATTTAATGGCTCCCGGGAAAGCTGCTCCTTCTCCAACACCCAGAAGAAAACGAAACGCACCAATATGAACAGCCCTTGTTGCAAGTGAATGCAAAGCTGAAGCAACTGACCAGACAAGTACTGAGAAACCAAGGCCATATCGCGTTCCGAATTTATCAATGAGAATACCACTGCCTGTAAACATAACAGCGTAACCGATAATAAAAGCAGCATTGATCCTGCTGTAATCAATATCAGTTAAAGGAATGTCATCCTTGATTCTTATAATAGCAAAAGACAATACCTGCCTGTCAAGAAAACTGAGAGCGGTGGCAACAAAAAGTAATGCAACTATGGTCCATGGAATAACGGAATAAGCAGCTGATTTTGATTCGTGCTTCATTAAATCTCTATTATTCTAAATACTATAATATGATTACAAAAATAATCCTGTATTGACGGTTCAGTTAATGTTTCTCATGCTTATCAATCCCATACTGCATATAAACAGCATGCTTCAGAGTTCTGAGGATCTCTTTCATATATTCATCAACAGCTTTTACTGATCCGGGAAGCGTATAAATCAATGATTTCCCTATTATTCCGGCAATACCCCTGCTTAATAAAGCATTTGGTTTCTCGGTTCCGTACCTTATCCTGATATACTCCATTATTCCAGGAATCTCCTTCGTAAGAAGTGGGGTAACGGTATCAACTGTAATATCTCTGGGACCAATTCCTGTTCCTCCGGTGGTGAAAATAATGTTATAACTGTCGGATGCGCTGATCAAAAGATCTTTAAAGATATGTGGATCATCGGGAATAAGTGTTAATTTTACACTATATTTCCATGATACTGAAGATAGGTATTCTGAAATAATATCAACTATTTTAGGGCCGCTCAGATCCTCATACTCTCCTCTGTATGCTCTGTCGCTGAGAGTAACAACCAGAACATCTATTTTGTCGGGAAGATTCATAATTTTAATTTTTCTGTTAGACAGATATTATCAATAACCATCTGCTTATCAACAGCTTTGCACATATCATAAACAGTAAGCAATGCAATGCTGACAGCTGATAATGCTTCCATCTCAACACCGGTTTTTCCGGAACATCGGACTTCACTCTTTACAAGAACGCCCGTTGAGTCAATTTCAGCATCAACTTTAACATTTTCAAGTACAATGTTATGACAAAGAGGGATAAGGGATGAGGTCTGCTTAGCTGCATTTATGCCTGCAATCTGAGAAACAGTCAGGACATCACCCTTCTTCAGGAGGTTATCTTTTATAAGGCTTATTGTCTGTGGTGCAAGCGATATATGCCCGCTGGCCTTTGCAATTCTTTGCTGTGGCTCTTTTTCACCAATATCCACCATAACAGCTTTTCCTTTATTGTCGGTATGTGTAAGTTTTTTCATGTGAATTAATTTGTTACTACCCTCCTATGTTATAAAAACTTCCGGTATCATTTACAGAACCACATCCGGGTTTCAGTTGCAAAGCGAGCCGGAAAGCTTCATCGTAACCAAGTTTTCTGATATCCAGTTCAATGTTATCAAAGAGGCAGGGCTTAAGTTTTCCACTGGCAGTAAGCCTGAGCCTGTTACATATTGCACAATCTCCACCAGTGCCACCTTCGACCGTTGAAAAGTGGCCGCGAACAAGGTCCATCTGACGGATATATCTGATCTCAAGCTGATTAGAAATACAATATTCTGTTACCATTTTTGCATCTTCCTCATCCTTCGATTCCATGATAACACAATTGATTTTTACCGGGTTAAGTCCTGCTTGTTGCGCAGCATCAATTCCCTTAAAAACATCCTCAATATTTCCTCCCCTTGTTATCTCTTTAAATTTTTCAGGATCGATAGTATCAAGACTAACATTTACTCTGTGCAAACCTGATGCTTTGAGTTCACCGGCGAATTGACTAAGAAGTGTTCCGTTTGTGGTGAGTGAAAGGTCCAAAATGCCACTGATATCTGAAATCATTCTTACCAGTGCTGTAATACCCTTTCTTACAAGAGGTTCTCCTCCTGTAAGTCTTACTTTTGTAACACCGTTATTCACAGCTACCCTTGTAAAGTCAGTTATTTCATCGAAGGATAATATATCAGAGTGTTTTAGCAATTGTATTCCATCTTCAGGCATACAGTAGATACATCTCAGGTTACACCTGTCTGTGACTGAAATTCTAAGATAGCTGATATTTCTGTTAAATCTGTCGTACACCTACAATCTCTCCTTTCTCAATAGTTTTTATTCCTGGCTGCAGTGTAATCACTCCGTTTGCGTTTGATAATGCTGATATGTGGGCTGATCCATGATACTCGACTGTTGAAACAGTGCCATCGGGATTAATAATCACCGGTATAAATGCCTGACGTTCAGACATTCTCCTCGAAAAAGATTCCTTCATAGGAAGTGGTATGTTCACCGGATTCAGGTTATATCCCATCATCATGCAAATAACAGGTCTGACAAGCAATTCGAATAGTGTAAATGATGAAACAGGATTACCGGGAAGACCAAAAACCAATGCATCAGGATGCTTTCCAAAAGTTGTAGGTTTACCAGGTTGTATATTAATCCTTGAAAAAAGAATTTTTACACCTGCCTGTTCTAAAACGGCAGGGATGAAGTCAAAATCACCCATTGAAACTCCACCAGTGAGAAGAACAATATCACATTCTGAAATCGCCTGTTTTACAAGTTTATATGTTTCCTCTTTGTCATCCCTGGCTATCCCATAATATTTTCCAAGGGCACCTGCACTCAGCAGTTGGGCAAGTAACTGGTAAGCATTTGAATTCCTTATCTGGCTGAGCCCGGGCTTACTGAACGGTTCAACCAGTTCGTCGCCGGAGCTGATTACGGCAACCACAGGTTTCCTGCTTACAAGAACAGATGTACAGCCCACTGAAGCCATAACAGCGATTTCCTGAGGTCGTATAAGCTTTCCCTTTTTAACAACCATCTCTCCACTTCTGATATCCTCCCCTTTAAAAGCAATATTCTCTTTTGTAAATGATCCGACAAATTTCACTTTTCCTGAAGTAAGGATAGTTGAATCTTCAACCATAAATACCATATCTGCTCCTTCAGGAATAACTGCGCCTGTCATTATCCTGGAGCATTGCTTTCCGCTAACTGGCTTCATTGATTGCATGCCTGCCGCAATTGTTTCAACAATCTCCATCTCAGAATCCAGATCAGCTTTCCTGCATGCAAATCCGTCAACAGTTGATTTATTGAAAGGTGGCATGTCCATATCGCTTGCAATATCCTGAGCCAGAATACGGTTTAGTGAACCGATAAAATCAACTGATTCAGCACCCATTTCCGGGATGTAACTCATAACAGTTTTATAAGCTTCATCGAATGTTATTACTTCCATTTTACTTCTTACATCTTACTTCTTACTTCTTACTTTTGTCATTTACCTTATAATGAACCTTGTAACGCAATTCCTGCCTCAGCAGGAAAGGTCAACCACACATCCGACAACTCATATACAGGATGTCGCCTGTAACTTTCCTTAGACACATCGACGAAAAATATGTCTCCTGCATCAACAGTCACCTCCATGCCATACTCCGATGGAAATATTTCCCTGACGATTCCCTTAAGGCAGTTATCTGACTTTTGGGAAGGCAGGTAAGTTGATAACCAGATTTCATCACTTCTTAATAACAACAATCCCTTACCGGGGTAGTGACATTCTTTCAGGCAAAATAGTGTTTTATTCTCAGATATTGCTGTCCATGCCTCATTTTCATTTTTAAACTCAACTCTGAAAAAATTTCTGATACCTGAATACCTGGCAACAAATTTATTTACAGGTTTTCTGAAAACATCATCAGGAGTACCTTCCTGGATAATTCGACCATTATGTATAACTCCCACCTTTAAGGCAAGACTCACAGCTTCCCTGTAATCGTGAGTAACATGAATAATTGTGAGTCCCTGTTTGTTAAGTCTTCTCAACAATCTTTTGACATCATCTTTAAGGCTGGCATCTATTGAGGCCATTGGTTCATCCAGAAGAAGAAGCCTTGGAGAGGTGATAAGGGTACGTGCCAATGCAACACGCTGAAGCTCTCCTCCTGAAAGATTATGCGTAGTTCTGGAAAGAAGATGTGAAATATTCAGCTCTTCGGCTACGTTTTTTACCTTTGCATTCACATTATCGCATGAAAACCTCCCATGAATCAAAGGATAGGCAATGTTTCCCGAGACTGTCATGTTCGGGAAGATGGCATAGTCCTGAAATACCATACCTGTGCCTCTGTTTTGCAGTTTCTTATTGGTTATATTTTCGCCATCGAGCCAGATCTCTCCGGAATCAGGCATATTCAGTCCGGCTATAAGCTCCAGCAATTGTGTTTTACCTGAACCTGACCTTCCGAGCAAAACATAGTAAGTGCCTTCTGATATATCAAGGTCAATATCAGTCAGATGGAAATGACCCAGCTTTTTTGATATCTTTTTAAGATTCAGCATACTCTCCTTTGGAGATAACCGGTTTTCGCCAGTCTGACATTAACCTTAAAACAGTAAACACTGCAAGTGCCACACAAATAAATAATACTGCTGCCGGACGGGCATAAGACAATCCGAATGAACTGAACCTGTCGTAAATCAGAACGGGTGCTATCATCGGGTGATAGGCTATTATAACCACTGCCCCGAACTCACTCATGCCACGGGCAAACATCATTACAAATCCGGTAACAATACTTCTCCACGCCAGCGGAAGTGAGATTGTAAAGAATACTCTTGGCATGCTTGCACCAAGGGTAAGTGCAGCCTTTTCCAGTCGCTCAGGAACTGCAATGAAACCATCACGTGCGGCATTTATAAGGAAAGGCAGGCTTACAAATGCCATTGCAAGTGCAATTCCCACAGGATTATTGACCAGACTGAAACCGAAGAAGGAAGCAACTTTTCCCATGAATCCATCCCGCGATATAAAACCAAGCAGGGCAATACCAGCCGCAGTATGTGGCAGTACAACCGGCAGGTCAATTATACCCTGAACAATGCTTTTCAGCGGAAATGATTTACGGGCAAGCAGCCATGCAAATGGAATCGCACCTGCAGCGAAGAAAAATGTTGCAGCAAATGATACCCATACTGTAAGCCAGATACTTGCCTGTACATCTTTATCGCCTGCGGTTTCAAAAAACTCTCCTACCCCTGTATGGATAAACATACCCAGTAGGGGAGCCACAAGAAAGAGTAAAACCAGCGATGATAATATCAGGAGAATCCAGTTGAATGGTCCATATCTGTTCATATATCACTGATTGATTTCATTATTTATTAAATAACGCTTTATCTGAGGAGGCAGCTTTTCTGCCTGGTCAGAAGTTAAGGGGATTATCGGATCCTGTCCATTCTTCCTGAAAATTTCCAAACCTTCCTTGCTAAGAATAAAGTTTAAAAATCCTGTAGCGTCTTCCTTATGAACAGCAGTCTCTGGTATGGTTATACTATAATTAATGTATTCACCTGTTACAATCATCTTTGTCCCTGGCTTACTTCCTGTTACCTCCAGTGAAACAGTATTGTACAAGTTATTTTTTGATGGTTCAGACAGGTTAATTTCATCGGGCAATTGTATATATTTTAATCCATGCTGTATTGCAACAGATTTGTATTGAAACATATAATCAATGGCATTCGATTCCATCAGAGCAATCAGGTCAACCTCTTTCGGCCGTACGAATTCTTTATTTTTAATTACCATTCTTTCGGATAAACCGGGAAGATCATAGAATCTTTCGGCAAGCATTAATGTAAGTACAGTTCTGTAACCGCATGGATCTGAATCCGGATCAGAACGGGCATAGATTACATCCTCACTTGAAAGAACTTCAATCCAGTTATCTTCATTTATCTCTGAGGAGTACTTTGATTTCTCCTGATAAGCTATAACCATCTCATTTGTAGCAAACCTTATGCCCCAACTTGCATACTCAGGAATAAGAAGCTCATCTATAACAAAATAGTCAGCAGAAGCGAGGATATCGCAAGGTTTCTTTAGCTCGGTGATTTTACGTGCACACACAAGGCTGCCTGCAGGTTCAAGAAGAATCTTTACGTTTGGATTTTTCTTTTCATATTCATCCTTAAGCTGTTTAAAAGGAACAGAAAGGCTGCCTGCATGAAAGACAATAATCTCATCTGATTTTCCTTCAGGTGAATTTCCACATGCAGTAAATAAAATAACAGCAACTACTAATAAGTGAAAAGAGTGCTTCATTTCATTTCAGATATTTTATTAATTCTTCTGAAAAATGACTTTACCGTATCATGTACTTTCTCTTCAAGCTCATTTCTGAGGTCGAGATAGGCATTTGTAAGCTCAATTCCTTCCTCAGTAAGATCTGTTTTCCCTCCGGCCTTTCCTCCACGGTGTTTTCCAACGAGATGAAATCCCAGAACAGACTCAATTTCACGGAGCAGCCCCCATGCCTTCCTGTAACTTATTCCCATATTGCGGGCTGCCGCAACTATCGATTGTTCCTTCTGAATCTCAGTCAGAAGTGTAAACCCTTCTTCATTTATAATTGCATCATCCTCTTTTGTAACCAGTTGTAACTGTTGCTTGAGGAAGACATCATAATATTTCGAACCTTTGGGACCAGCCATTTGATTATCATTGAAGATTGAAGATTGAAGATTGAAGTTTAAAGCAGTGACATGCCATTGCATGTCGGGTTAATACCAGTTATAATTCTTAATATTTTTAAGCAAATGTAAAACATTTGCATATCGGTTTTGCAAAATCAGGGAATAAAATAAGTAGAATGCCAGGTGCGACGATATTTATAACTGGTTTTCTGCCATTTGCAATATGGCATTTATTGTTCTCCAGTTTCTGGCTGTAGCTGTTACTCCCATTTTCTTTTCGAAGAAATTTGTGTAAAGTTTGGAGGTGCCAAAACCATTGGGACAATAGACATATATTTCTCTTCCGCTAACTTTGAATTTGTCGGGCGGGTAAGAGATATTGATTACTTTGTTAATCTGTTCAATAGTAGCTTCATAAGAAAGAAGGATTACCAATAGTTTAGCAGGATCAAAGTTATCCTCATTATTGAAAGGATTCTTAACTAAAATACTTTTCAGTTCAGGTATATTCCTTACAAAGACAGAAGTACTATAGCCGAATTTTTCATTGATCTTTAACTCAATTCTGGTGGCAATATCAGTAACTTTATCACTGTTTTTACATGAAAAAATAACGTTTCCGCTCTGAATGTAGGTCTTTACATTTTCAAACCCCATTTCCTCATACAATAAAGACAGGTCATTCATTTTTAATGAATTATGCCCTGTCATATTAATCCCCCGAAGAAAAGATATATATTGATACATAGAAGTTCTACTGGTAATCCTTTACAACTTCAATAACTTCAGGAAAATCAATACCTATTTTTTTCAGGAATTCAATTTTCGGAACGCCGTTATTATTCCATCCGCGTCTCTTATAAACTGCATCTCTAAGTAATTCGTACTGATTTTCGCGGTATTTCCGGACAACCTTCATTTTCTCCTCAGTTGTTTTTCCTACCGGATCATATCCTATTATTTCTTTCAGTTGTTTGTCATAACGTTCTGAACGTGATTCATACTCCTCCTTTGTGACCGGACCGGCAGCCCGGTAGGGTTGATTATCGTGAATCCGTAAACCATATCCGCGGCGAATATTGAATACCCTTTGAAAATTATATACCCGTTCTGAATCCTCGATCATCCGGAATTTATCAAACTCACGGCCTGTTACAGCCTTATAAATTGTTACATAGTTATCAACATGCTCCGGAACTTTAGCTGGTTCGTCAGATTGGGCATTGCTTTCAGGTTCAACATCATTCCATGGCAACTTGCATAATCCAACAAGTCCAAACCAGGTACGGAACATCGGAAAATAATGAAGAGCTTCTGCTTTATTTTCAAATGTAGGAATCTGGTTATTAACCATGTCCATAAAAATCAGCCATGCTTCATCATGCTGAGGTCCCTTATTTGTTAAAGCAAAACCTCCCTGCTGGGCAAGGGATTCCTTTGGCATATACTGAGAATATTCGAGTCCCTTATTCTCCATACCGATATCGTTGAGAAAGGATTCATCACCCCAGTTATTTTTAATAAAAAGTTCTTTCATTTTTCTTACACCGGTACCGGCAATTTTGCCAAATCCCTCCCCCCGTGCAAGCTGATGGAGCATCTCCAGAGCACTCTCTGCGTTTCCAAAATGAAGATCAAGTCCTCCGGTCCTCTCTTTATTGAGAATACCATTCTCGAAACACTCCATTATGAAAGCTGTAAGTGTACTCCAGGTAATTGTACAAATTCCGTAAGTATCACAATAGAAATTTGTCTCAATAACATGTCCCGGATCAAATATTCCGCAGTTAGCGCCCAGGCCTGCAGCGTTTTCATATTCAGGTCCGTCGACAATGACAGTTTTTCCCTTATAAGGTCCTGTTTTTACTATATAATCATCTATTCCCTTGGTACACGACATATTACATCCGATCCAGCAGCCGTCCGGAACATTCTGGGTAAAGTGTCTTTTCCATACTGAAGAGTCGATTTTGAAAGCATCACGATGACTACCATATTTATAATTCATAACCGGAAGCAGGTCGTGATCGTTCATAATCTCCATAAGGTGAGCTGTACCTGTTTGCCTCATCTGGCATTGCTTATCATCGAGGTCACGCATTTCGCGGTTAAACCTTCTGCCCCGTTCCATAATAGCATCGAGATCAACGACATTATTGAGATTACCCTTTACACCGGGTATTTTGCATACCAGGGCTTTTATTTTTTTGTTCCGGAATACACTGCCTATACCTCCCCTGCCCGCCTGCTTTAATCTCACTTTCTTGCGCTTAGGATCGTAAAAACTGAAGTTAAGCATTCCAATTAGGGAGTGTTCGGCAGCAGATCCGGTTGATACTACTCCTATCGATTTCTTCTCATTATCGTTATCAGCAAAAATTTCAGTGAGCTGCTCTGCAAGAAGATGACTGTCATTATCTTCTGCCGGTGCTTCAAGGATCTCCACCTTGTGATTTATACCGTCAATAAAAATAATCACATCTTTATCTGACTTCCCCTGTAATTCAATAGCATCAAACCCTGAAAATTTAAGGAAGGGGCCGAAAAAGCCACCCACATTACTGTCAATAACAAGGTTGGTTTGTGGAGAGATACTTACCACAAGCGATTTACCTGTACCTGAGTACTGAGTAATCCCTCCAATGGGTCCCGAGGATATTACAATCTCATTCTCAGGGTCGTCCCATTTAGTATCTGGCTTTGTAGCATCCCAGAGAAGTCTCAGTCCATATCCCTTTCCTCCAATGAATTTTTCCTTCATTACCAAAGGAACATCCTTCTCTTTTATAATATGAGTGCCAACATTAATGTAAAGGATTTTATCAGTGTAACCCTTATCAAGGGGAGTCCAGTGGTAGTCCCAGATTTTTAGAAGTTTATGCTGGGCTTTCATTGATGAGATATTCATATACCTGATTTTTAGGGATAAACAATTACATTAAACCATGTATCAAAGATATTTCATTTATACTAAATGCAATATGATATTAATCAGTATTATACGTGATAAGATTAAAAGGAATTTAACTAATAAGTATTGAATGAGTTATAGCCGGAAGTCACAAAGGGTTAATGAGTCAGGGGAAAAAAGAGATTGCATTGATTTCATTTTGTGAGTATCTTTATGATCTGAAAAATATGAAGTATGACTTTAGCCGAGATAAGAGATCACCTGGCGAAATTCCGTGTCGGAATTGCAGGTGCCGGTGGTCTTGGTTCAAATAGTGCTGTTGCCCTGGCAAGAAGTGGTATTGGCACTCTTGTGCTGTCAGATTTTGATGTTGTTGAGGAACAAAACCTTTACAGACAATATTACTTTGCAGATCAGATCGGGATGATGAAAACCATTGCCCTGAAAGAGAATATCACACGTATTAATCCCAATGTATCACTGATTGTGCATCAGACCAGACTTAACCGCAAAAATATACCAGAAATATTTTCAGGATGTAATGTAATTATCGAGGCATTAGATAATTCTGAAATGAAGGAAATGCTGATTGAGACTTTACAGCAAAAAATGCCGGCTATACCTGTTATTGTCGGATCTGGTATGGCCGGATGGGGTCAGAATGAATCAATCAGATGCAGAAAAATAGATGAAACACTATATGCATGCGGAGATGAATCCTCAGAAGTATCAGATAATTTGCCTCCATTGGCTCCAAGGGTCGGAATAGTGGCAAATATGCAGGCAAATGTTGTAATTGAAATACTTATGAAGATCTCATGATGCACTAAACTGAAACATAATGAAGATTTTTTTAAATAACAGGACTGAAGAATTCGAAATGGAAAGTTTTACCATAAGTGAAATGCTTATTCTGAAAAAGTTTTCATTTAAAATGAAAATAATCAAGTTAAATGGGGCGTTGATACCAAAAGAGGAGTATGACTCCACTATTATTAATGATGGAGACAATGTACAGATGCTATATCTCATGAGTGGTGGTTAAAAAAAATTGTAGGTTTGCAAAATGAACTTAAGGTTTAAATTCATTGATAAAATCCCGCCGGGATTCCGTAACAAATATATTCTGACAATAATTATTTTTCTTGTCTGGCTTATCCTTTTTGATTCAAACAATCTTATTTCAAGGTACCGGGAGATGAAAGAGTTGCGAAAACTTAAATCAGACAGGGAATATTATCTGAAACGTATTGAAGCTGACAAAAAGAAACTACATGAGCTAAAGACAGATAATAAAAACCTTGAAAAATTTGCAAGGGAACAGTACCGGATGAAAAAAGCTGATGAGGATCTTTATATTATTATGACTCCACAGGAAGACAGAAAGATTAACAGAAGAAACAAGTAGTGTTTTCGTAACCAATAGTAATGAATGAATTGGAGGGCTGAAGGCTGAAGGCTTATGGCTGATGGCTGATGGCTGAGGGCTGAAGGTATAAGTATATTTATACGTTAAGCTCATATTATTCTGAGTAATAGGTTGCAAAATGTAATTCTCATATCATTGTTTCTTCTCCAATAATCTGTATTGCAAAAGAAGATCAACCGGATCTTTCGATTTGAAATTTATTCCCTTCATCTGAAGAAGCTCTGCTGCAGAAAGCTCTACAGGTGTTTTTTCGAAATAATTCAGATGGGTATAATTCAGGTATTTAACGATCCTGAACATGTTGAACCATCCATAAAATCTTTTTATGAAAGACTCCTTACCCGATGTATTACTCTTAATTTCAAGCAATTTATCCATAAACACTTCTTCAGCAATATAAAGTTTTACTGCCCCGGGAAATAAGTTGTATCTTTCAATTAAACCGGCAGGAGAGCAGTTATATGACTTTTCCAGGATGCCGAAGAAAATCCGTAGTTCTTCAAATGCCTGTAAATTATATGTAAGCAGTGTGTTACTCTTTTCATTATTCAGCTTTCCAATTGAAGCTCCGGTACCAAAAGGAACCCTTGAAGAAATCCTGGAAGAAGGATACACAGTTGTTGAATTAAGACTGAAATACCCACCTGAAGGAACAAGTTTCTGTATGAAGTAAAAATCCTCACCAGCTTGTCGCCGGTTCATTCCGCCAGCTCTTATATAAGGAAGTGCTTTAACCGCAACACAAGACCCAACAGTGTGGAAAGAATATGGAAAACCTGAATGTATAATTCCCTGAAGATAGTACCTTAGATGTAACTCATAAAAGGTTATATATTTTGAAATGTTATAAGTGGAGTCTCCATCTAATAATGGATGTTCAAAATATATTGAGCATGCTGACCTCTCCTTGACTTTAAGTAACCCGTCGCAGATACTTACTAAATAGTTTTGTTCAACAGTGCAGTCGGCATCAAGGCTTAGAATCACTCCTTCCGGATTATTTATGATGTCAAAACGGAGAACAGCCTCATCCATTCCTGTCTTTCGGGCCATTCCGACACCCCAGTCCTTAAAAGGCTCAGTATCTGCAATAAAGCTATAAAGTCTGAAGAAACAATTTGTATTGTTCCTCTTCCACTCTTCAATATTTTTAATTGTAAGTTTGTTGTTCTCTGAAATGCTTTTATCTGAACCGGCAGGGGCATTTACTACAACAATTATTTCAACTGAGCAATCCGGCTTAATGCATAATGCAAGGGAATCAAGAAGAGCAGTTATTTGCGGCTCATTATAAGCAGGAACAACGACAATTATGCCTGTATGTTTATCAGGTGCCTCCTTTATAAAGGCAGGGAATAATACCCTCTCTTCAAGATAGGTTGAGGCAAACCCCATTTGATATTATTTCTTTTCTTCCCTGTATTTGGTATTTATCGCCGAAAGAACTTTCTCTGTAATGTCCATTGCACTATCACCATACAGAATTACACTTCCGAAGCTCTTGCCTAAAATGTACTGGTAGTTAAATTCTGATTTATGCTCATCTAAATACCTGGTAATATATTCAACTATCTGACGATTCATTACCTGCTCCTCTTCCATAAGATCTGACTGCAACTTATCGCGCAGAGCAACCAGTTCCTGCTGTTGCTGAATAAGTGCCTGCTCCATTTGTCCGGCTGTTGCCCTTGTTACAAGCCCTTTTGATACTTTATCCTGGAAGTCGCGGGCACCCCTTTCATACTGGGTTCCCTTTGAATTCAGTTCTGCTTCTGCAGTTTTCTGCTTAGCCATGAGTTCTTCCCTTCTGTCAGCGAACATATCAAATCTGAAAATAACCGAGTCGATATTAACATATGCCATACCCTGAGCAGTGCTTGTGGCAATCGTACCTGGTTCAACACTTTTCTTATGACCTGAAAAGTGCAAAATATAAAGTCCTGCAATTGCCAAAAACAGAACAACAAACAGAGCTATAGATAGATTCTTCATCGTTAATTGAATATTTGTTAAACATTTATAAGTCGCAAATATAAACAAATTAATAAAAGTGCCTATGGAAGGAGGTTAAATTTAAAGATTTTGATATGAAGTAAGATTTCAGGTCTGTTTTAAAATTCCGGGCATGGAATTGCTTTAAACCTTTTTCTCTGGGCACCTACCGAAAGAGTATTAAATTCATATATAAGAGAGACTTCATGAGCCCCGCCTGTTGAGCCAATCAGATTGGAAACTGTAAAATCGTAGCTATAGCCAATATGAAATGCGCTGGTCTTTATTCCAATAAGACCAATTAATGCATCGCCCGCCTGTGAGGTTGCTAATGGAATACCTCTGTACCATAATCCGAAAATAAGAGGGTCTTTATAATAATAGATGCCCAGGTCTGACTGATAAAATTTCCCCTGTTTCTGAAAATTCATTGCTACCGAAAGAACCTCCTGTGTTTTTAACCTTAATCTGGTTTTCTTCAGAAGCTGAACACCTCCGAACAAATTAAGCTTTACAGGAATCGTTGCATCATCGCCATAAAAAGAGGTCTTTGGCGCAAGCAGGTGATCAAGTGTAAAACCAGCCCATATACTTTGATTATATACTAATGCGGAGGTTGAAAAGTCAACATCTGCAATATTATCAAAAGGAGGAGGTGTTACAGAAGGAGAAGTTCCGCTTCCAGTTATCTGACTGTTAAAAATAAGTTTGTTAATATCGAGTCCAAGGTAGTAAAATTTGAAGTTAACCCCTGGTCTAATATGCCATTCTTTGTTTATATTAAAATCGTAGGAATAAAGCAGGCCTATATTTGTTGTGCTCAGATCACCGGATCCGGCAACATCATAAGTTGCCAGAACCCCTATCCCAGAATTGAAATTAGGCATAGCTTTTTCAAATGAAATACTATATGTGTGGAATACACCGGGGACTGCAGGCCACTGATTCCTGTAGTTCATTGCAAACCTGTATTCTTCTGTTGCCCCCGCAAAAGAAGGGGCCAGATATAATTTATTTGCATAAAACTGGGAGAATGTAGGATCCTGACCAAAACTATCTTGAAAAATGATGAATGACAGTAAAAACAAATATAGAATGCGCTTCACCAAAATAGTTCAACTTAGTAATAATTACGAAAATAGTGAATTGAAATGAAAAACAATTACAATTCACATTAAATTCTTCCTGTTAATTATCCTTCATGTCAGGATAAATAGCAAATATTAGCATTATTCCAAATATCAACAGTATTCTGTATTGCCTTTAACACACTCAAAATCAAGTATAAAAATTGTGTCATTCTTTGAGGAGAGTTACATCTCCCATTCTGATGAATGACTCTCCGTTACGAAAGTTTCCTCTCACTTTCCAGATATAGACACCAGGATCGCATAATACTCCTTTATAGTATCCATCCCAACCAATATGAATATCGTTACTTTCGAAGATCAGGATTCCCACTTTACTATAAATCCTTAAATTGTATGAAGATACATCGACAAACCCCGGATGGAATACCTGTGCTGCTTCATCACTCTTCGATGAATAGTAACCGCCTGATGGTCCCTGAGAATTAGGGATGAAAGCATTCGGGAAAACGATTCTTTCTTTTAAATCTGAAAATATATTTGTAACAATGAGTGAATCAGAACAGCCATATTCAGAGTTAACTAATAACCGTATATTATAATTACCACTTCTGGCATAAGTATGGCCGGGTTCAAATAATTGCGATCTGGTACCATCTCCGAAATCCCAAAAATAATTAACAGCATTTAATGAATAGTTCACGAAGTTTATCTCCTTATCAGGAACAACAGCTTCTTCTGAAAGAATCTCAAACCTGGCAACAGGTTTTGGATAGACTGTCACTGAGGAGTAGCAAGTTCTAATTGAGCCATCTTTACCAAATAGTTCAAGTATAACCTTATATTCACCTTCATCATCAAAAATCCATTCAGGGTTTTTTTCACCTGAATAACCTCCGTCACCAAAAGTCCACCTGCATGATTCATATGTATCGGATTTGATTTCAAAACGGATTTTCAAGGGTATACAGCCTTGCATTGCAGATTGCTCAATCAGTGTCCCATCATATATGTGGCTCACATGAAGTATATTCATTCCTGAAGAAGTAACTGAAGTCACATTTTTGTTCCGGAAAGGGGTATTTCCTATCTTTTGAATGGCCGGCACTCTCTCCGGCTTTGTTTCAGCAGACTCAGTAACATTTGCTGAGATTTCTTTACCAACAGTAGCTATTACGCCATTATTAACAGCATCAGACGATATTGCAGGGCTGATATCCGGTTGTTTAATTACTGATTCTGTCTCTCTGATTTTTATTTCTAATACTGTTTCAGAACCTGATCCTGTTACCGGAACAGAAACAGATGACTTATCAGTATCAGGCTCCCCGGTAAGAAGAACAATTGCTGTTGCAATACCAGCTGCAACAAGCCCTCCTACATAGAAAATATTAATTCTTGAAGGATTAAAACGGAAAAACTCACGCCTGGCCACCCGTTTCATAAGCTTTGCACTTAACAGAGGATCAGGCATGATCTCTGCGTTTCCAAGGTTTTTCAGGAATAATTCTCTGACACTAATATTTTGTTTCTCTTTTTTCAATTTATCCTTCTTATGGTCTTAGCTCAATTCAGCCAACTTCACTGTTTTTGATTTTAATTCTTCCAAGTTTCTCAAGCTTATCACGTAGAACAGATTTTGCTCTGCTATACTGTGACTTTGATGTATTTGTGTCGATTCCCAGAATATCGGCAATTTCTTTGTGTTTATACCCCTCAACAGCATAGAGGTTAAAAACCATCCTGTAACCTGCTGGCAATTCATTAAGTACCTTATACAACTCATCAGATGTATAAAAGTCCTGCTCAAAACCTGAGACTCCTGTTTCAACTGTAACATATTCCTCTATTTCAACATGATACCTGTACTTAAGGTTTTTATGATAATGAGTAATAGCAGTATTGACAGCAATCTTTCTTAGCCAGCCTTTAAAAGAACCACTACCCGAATAGTCTTTCATATTAAAAAATATTTTTAAAAAACTATCCTGCAAAATATCCTCAGCCTCAGCTTTATCCGATGCATACCTCAGGCAAACTCCAAGTAAAAAACGGGAATACTTGTTATAAAGTAACTGTTGTGCTTTACGTTCATGCTTAGCACACCCCTCTATTATTTGCTGGTCGCTCATCATATACTGAGGACAATTCTAAGACAAAACAATGAGTAAGATGGTTGCATTACCTGATAAATTTCTTACGAATAATCAAATTAATGAGATAATCATATATGCATGAATGACAAAGGTCATTAAAAATTTAATTGATTTAAGTTTAATTAGCATTTTTAAGTTTAAGTATAATAATCAAATATTCAGAGTAAATAAGTTATTATGTTCAACAGATTTATCGCCACTTTATTGCCATATTTTCCAAAAAAAATTATTTGGATATTTTCAAAAGCTTATATATCAGGGGAAACAATTGAAGATGCTATATCAGTATCTAAAGCACTGAATAATAAAAATATAAAGGTTACTCTTGATGTTCTTGGAGAATTCATTAAGACGCTGGAGGAAGCCGAAGTTAATAAAAAGGAGTATCTGGACCTGATAGATAAATCCTATAAAAACAAAATAGATGGCAACTTCTCACTTAAACCTACAAGCTTCGGTTTACTTATCGATAAAAACATATGTTTCAATCATATCCGTGAAATTGTTGCCAAAGTTGCACCATTTAATGGTTTTATAAGGATAGACATGGAAGATTCTCCATGCACAGACCTTGAAATTGAACTTTTCCGAAAATTAAAAAAAGAGTTTCCTGCCAATGTCGGACTGGTTCTGCAGGCATACCTGAAACGGACCTCTGATGATATTAAGAATATGCTGGATCTTAACAGTTCCGACGTTCCTTTAAATATCAGGTTATGTAAAGGCATTTATGTGGAATCTGAAGCCATTGCATATAAAAAATATGAGGATATCAATTTGCATTTTCTTGATAATCTTGAATTTATGTTCAGGAATAAAATTTATGCAGGAATTGCAACCCATGACAAACCTCTTATTAACGGAGCTTATGAATTGATAAGGAAATATAATATCCCGAAAAATATGTATGAATTTCAGATGCTTTATGGAGTAACTCCCAAACTTCGTGAGAGCATTGTAAATGCAGACCATATAATGCGGGTTTATCTGCCATTCGGGAAAGAATGGTTTGGTTATTCAACCCGACGTCTGAAAGAAAATCCCAAGATGGCGAGTCATATAATTAAGGCAATATTCTATAAAGGCTAAAGGTACCTACTACAAGTATCCATGGCTAACCCATCGCCGTCAATCTAGTAGTTACTTAATTTTAAATATGATGAAAATTAGTTTTAAGTGTTTATTCAGTACACTCAAGAGGTACTTTGTCTCAGCCGGCCTCTCCCCAAACCCCCCGCTTGAAGGCGGGGCAGGCTCTCCCCCGAAGTGGGAGGGGCTTTATTTCAGGATCAACATCCTGAATGATCTTCCCCCTCTCACTCGGGAGAGGGGTCCCGATAGCTATCGGGAGAGGGGGTGAGGCCGGTAAATCAAAGATGATCAAATCCTTAAGTTGACGGCTATGAACTAACCCCTCTTAATTTTTATGCTTTAGAGTTGCAAAATATTTCTTCTGCAATTGATCAAGCTCATAATCAGATATTTCAGGTTTCATCAAAGGAGGTTTCTCCGGCATACCAAATATAAGTAGGTAAGCCGCAGGAATAATCATCAACGAACTTAAACCAAGTATTTTATCAGATGGAATACCCCCTTTCTCGAAGGCTTCTGTCTTTTGTTTCTGACGTATGTATTCATAGTTGCTTGAAGGATCATCTAATTTTGACATACTGTACCTGCCCTGATATGCGGATATTGCAACATTATACCGGGCGTTGTCCATTGGAACCTGAGAACTTACAGGGGAATTAAGTATTTCCGATTTCAGATTGATATACCTGGGAACAATCACAACCTCACCTATTGACAACGTATCAGAATTCAAATATATACCGGCAACATATTCCTTACCTTTTAAGGTATCGGTTATAACCATGGTAACTGATTTATATCCCAGGCTCTGAAATACAACAGAATCATTGAGATTCACATAAAATACAAATGTTCCATCGCTTCCGCTTACCGAAATTGAACTTCTGTTTTTAATTATTTGTGAATTAGGAATCGGTGTGAAGCTGTTCGCATCCATTACCAACCCATGAAAAAGGAACCTGTTATCTTCAAATTCTTTTTCCTGACAGTAAACTGACCTGATCATAATAGTTATAAAAAGCACTATTAATAAGATCCGTTTCATTGCAGGAAACAAGACTAGGTTTTTAATATCAAATCTCTTAAACTTCTCTTTGGAACATGGTGATTGCCTTCACTATCTCTCCAATATTTAACATCACCATCTTTAATCTGCTCTATTACAACATTCTCAACAGGTTTGCCCAGGGCAAGGACGAGAAGAATTTCATAATTATCCGGAATACTCAACTCAGTCCTGATATCTTCACGTTTGATGGAGGCAATTATACAACCGCCCAGACCACTTTCTGTTGCCCCCAGCATAATGCTCTGAGCTGCAATACCATGATCGACTCCAAATGAATCAGTTATGGTTTTATCACCAAGAATCATTATATAGGCAGATGGTCGTTCACCTTCTTCAGGGCCTGGCCAATCTTTAAGATAACCTGCCCACAGAAGTGATGGAAAAACCTTGTTGCACAAGTCGGGAGTATTAAACAACAAATATTTCAGAGGTTGTCTGTTTGCGGTAGTTGGTGATAATCTTGCCAGGTTGACGAGTGATTCGAGGGTCTCCATACTAATGCTAGAAGACTCTTTGAATCGTCTGAAACTGCGGTTTTTAAATATCAGGTTTTTCAGATCCATATAACCTAATGTCTAGTAATATGTTGCTAAAAATTAAAAATGAATAGCTTATATAAGATATCAATATCTGTTTGCCACTATATCCCAGTCAACTATCTCCCAAAATGACTTAATGTAATCAGGTCTTTTGTTTCTGTAATCAATATAATAAGCATGTTCCCACACATCACAAGTAACCAGCGGTTTAAGCCCCTTTTTTAATGGATTTCCTGCATTTGATTCCTGTACAATCTGCAGTGTTCCGTCATCTTTTTTTGCAAGCCATGCCCATCCGGCTCCAAAAAGAGTTGCGGCAGCTTTATTAAATTGTTCTTTAAAGAGGTCAAACGAGCCAAAAGAGGAATTTATAGCATCTGCTAAAACTCCTACAGGAATTTTTCTTCCTCCATTGGAAAATGATTCAAAATAGAAAGTATGATTCCATACCTGTGCAGCGTTATTATAAATACCACCCTCAGCTTTCTTAATAATAGTTTCCAGATCACTCTTTTCAAATTCTGTTCCCGGAATCAATCCATTAAGATTATTCAAGTAAGCCTGATGATGTTTACCATAATGGTAATCAAGCGTTTCTTCACTTATATAGGGTACAAGTGAATTCAGCTTATAAGGTAGTTTTGGTAATTCAAATGCCATAATTGAAAAGTATTAAGTTAATATTACAATTACTTTAACAACGTACTAGAACCTATGTTCAAAGTTACGAAAATAAAATCTGGTCTGATTATATCCGGGTCAGAAAAATCCGTTCGGGAAGTGAAGGAATAACACCCTTATCACCCGCAATCCTGAAAAGCTCATTAACAGCCTCTCTGCCTTTCTTTCCAAGGTTCATGGTAAAATCATTCACATATAATTTAATATGATTATTCATTGCCGAACTATCCAGTTCCCTGGCATTTGAAGAGACAAAAAAATAAGAAGAAAATGAATCTTTATAGGCATATTCAAGGCTTCTTCGTACAATACGATTTACTTTTAAGGATATATCTTCCGGTATTTTTCTATTAATAACAACCGCACCTAATGGTATTGGAAGGCCGGTAAGGCTGGCCCAGTATTCACCCATATCAGCCAGTTTATGAAGATTCCTCTTCATATAAGTAAACCTGCTTTCATGGATTACCAGTCCTGCATCGACTTCATTATTAATAAGTGCTTCTTCAATATCTGAGAACAGATACTCCTTTTTATTCTCCGCTTCAGGAAATGCGATACTAAAGAGCAAATTGGCTGTTGTGTATTTACCAGGAATTGCAATAGTTGCTATCGACATGGAGGTGGTTGTCCTGAGCTTTTTACTTATCAGAAGCGGACCATTTCCATAGCCCAGGGCACTGCCAGCATCAAGGATCAAAAAGTTATCAGCAATATAAGGATAAACATGGTAACTAATTTTTGTGATATCAGAATCTGCAGCCAGAGCTCTTCTGTTAAGTTCCTCAACATCTGCAAGATAATAATCGAATTTCAGCCCCTCCGTATCGATTCTGCCGTGCACCATTGCATCGAAAATAAATGTATCATTAGGACATGGCGAGAAACCCAGCTTTAATCTCATTATTCTCTAAAGTGTTATAAAAACTTCACAAATCTTTTCCGACAGACTTTTCATAGCAAATGGAATATCCCACTTTGATTTATCGCGTGGTTCTACCATGTTCGAGATTGCCCTGACAGCCAGAAAAGGTATTTTTTCCCGGATACAAATATAGAAAAAAGTTGCTCCTTCCATAGTCTCAATATCAGGATTAAATTTATTTACCAGCTTTCGCCTGGTGCCTTCTGAACCTGTAGCAGAATTAATTGTTATCGCTCTTACTGGCTTCAGTATACCATCCATCATGGCAGTAAATTCTGAATCTGCATAAAGAATCCCGTCAATGTAAGGAAACTCGTATGGATCTGCCAGTTTTGCTTCTGATAATGTTAAAAATTTATCTCCATCTTCAATACCTGAATCTGCAAAACAATCGGTTACCGGCATAACCACATCACCAATCCTAATATTTTCTTTAAAACTACCGGCGATCCCGGCATTAATTACAAGATCGGGCCTGAAATTTAATGAGAGCCATGTTTTCAATGACCAAGCAGTAGCAATTGCCCCGATGCCAGTTACCAGCGGATAAATAACATTACTATCTATGTGGTAATAGCCTTTATCAGAAATAATACCGGTTAAGTTTTTAAGTGATTCGGCCTCAGCAGATGTTGAGGTTACATATAGGATATTAAATGACATGGTTAGGTTAAAAGCTGTTTTAACAAGCTAAGCATGCAAATATATTGCAATTTAAATTTATAAAGATGATAAATATTGGTTAATATTGTAATAATAAAACATGTAAGTATGATATATCTTACACGCAGAGAGAGGTTCAGTGCCGCTCACAGAATGTACAGGAAGGACTGGTCTGATGAGGAAAATCAAAAAGTATTCGGAAAATGTTCGAATCCCAACTGGCACGGACATAATTATATATTATGGATTACAGTTAAAGGCAGTCCTTCTGAGGACAACGGATTCGTTATAAATATGAATATTCTCAAACAGATAATAAACGAAAAAATTATCACCAAGCTGGATCATAAGAATATAAATCTTGAGGTTGATTTCATGAATGAAAAAATTGCAACAACAGAAAACCTGGCAGTATCCATCTGGAATGAACTTAAACCCTTTATTGAAAAAGAGGGTGCTTTACTGCATTGTGTAAGAATTGAAGAAACAGAAAATAATTCGATAGAATACTATGGCTAAAAAAGTAGAAAAAATAAATGATGGATCAGGGAAACTGACAAACGGATATAATAAGGTCGAAACATGGAATGCAGAAAATATTGATGAGTTAGCTGCAATTTATAAAAGAGTATTGAAGCTTATAGGTGAAAATCCAGACAGGGAAGGACTTGAGAAAACTCCGGTAAGAGTAGCAAAAGCTCTTAATTTTTTAACAATGGGATATAACCAGGATGCCTGTGAGATAATAAATTCCGCTAAGTTTAAAGAAGATTACAAACAGATGGTTCTGGTGAAAGATATTGATCTTTACTCAATGTGTGAACATCACATGCTCCCTTTCTTTGGGAAAGCTCATATAGCCTATATCCCGAATGGTTACATTACCGGCCTCAGCAAAATTGCCAGAGTAGTTGAGGCATTCAGCAGAAGACTTCAGGTACAGGAAAGACTGACTACTCAAATAAGAGACTGTCTGCAGGACTGCCTCAATCCATTAGGAGTAGCTGTTGTTATCGAAGCTCAGCATATGTGTATGCAGATCAGAGGTGTACAGAAACAGAACTCGGTAACCACAACCTCTGCTTTTACTGGCATTTTTCTCGAAAAAATGAATACCCGTGAAGAGTTTATCCACTTAATCGGGACCAGATTACATTAAAATATATATTTTTGCACTCCTCATTGGGAGGAGGACTCTTTAATAAATAACATTATTATGAAGGCATATGTATTTCCCGGACAGGGAGCACAGTTTGTTGGAATGGGTAAAGATCTTTATGACAAATCACCTGTTGCCAAAGAGATGTTCGAAAAGGCCAATGCAATTCTTAATTTCAGGATAACAGATCTTATGTTTGCAGGCACTGACGATGATCTTAAACAAACAAAGGTGACCCAGCCTGCAATTTTTTTACACTCAACTATCCTGGCATCAGTACTTGGTAACTCCTTCAGACCTGATATGGTAGCAGGTCATTCACTTGGAGAATTCTCATCACTTGTAGCCAATAAAACTCTATCGTTTGAAGATGGCCTGTTACTGGTTTCAAAAAGAGCCATGGCTATGCAGAAAGCCTGTGAAAAAACACCTTCAACAATGGCTGCAATTCTGGGACTTGATGATAAATTAGTTGAAGAAGTCTGTGCATCTGTAAATGAAGTTGTTGTTCCTGCAAATTATAACAGTCCGGGGCAGATAGTCATTTCAGGTTCAAATGAAGGCATTGATAAAGCTATTGAATTGCTTAAGGAAAAAGGTGCCAAAAGAGCACTAAAGCTTGCTGTAGGAGGTGCTTTTCACTCTCCTTTAATGGAACCGGCACGGATTGAGCTTGAAGAGGCAATCAGAAACACTTCTTTTAAATCGCCCATATGTCCTGTTTATCAGAATGTTAATGCTTTTGCTTCCACTGATCCTGAGGTTATAAAGTCTAACCTTGTTTTACAACTTACTTCACCTGTCAGATGGACACAATGTGTTATTAACATGATTGCAGGAGGTGCAACATCATTTGTTGAGGTTGGCCCCGGAAATGTTTTACAGGGTCTGATAAAAAAGGTAAACAAAGATATGCCAACTGAAGGGGCATCAATGTAATTATAATTGCTTTGCGTTACTGTTATTTAAATAACAGTGATATGCTCTGAGTAACTGAGTCATTAAGTGAGAGAGCAACAGGACAGGTTTTTGAGCAGTATTCCAGTATTTTCTTCTCCTTAGCGGTAAAACTATTACCGGTAAAGTCAAATTCAATTTTTATCTCGCCTATCTTACGTGGACTGTCAGTCATTATTTTCGTAATGGTGCACGAGCTTCCGTCGATCGAAAAACCATGTTCCCGTGCTGCGATGCCCATAATGGTTAATGCGCAGCTTGCAAGTGCGGAAGCGACCATATCGGTTGGGGAAAAATATTCACCTTTACCTTTATTATCTACTGGTGCATCAGTTATTATAACACTACCTGACCTGATATGGGTGATCTCAGTTCTCAGATCGCCAATGTATTTTGTCTTAGCTGTTTCCATTAATGTTAGCTTATATTAAAATCTATTCCCTTTTAAGTTAAGTACTTCTGCTGATATTAACAGCAAATATAATATTATAACTTTTCCTGAGGCTTTAAAATCACACCTTTGTGTTTTTTGCCATCGATCATTATTTCAAGAGGTTTTTCGAATCTTACGTGTCTGATATAACCATCTTCATATATTACATCACGTTTATTAAGAAATCCGACATCATAATATCCTTCATTTATATACGGATTAATAGTAAAATATCCTACCCTGAAAGAAGTGAGGTTCTGGAAAAAATGAGTTCCCTGACTTGGATCAATCCTGTAATTCTTCAATCCCGACTCTATAATTATCCGTGCAGAGGAGATCTGCGGCCATTTTACGGGGATCCCCAGCCATGGATCAGTTGATCCCCATCTGCCGGGACCAATCAATACATATCCTTCACCTCTTTTGACAAATAATGAGTTAATCTTTTCAATTTCAATTGCTACATTTTTATTATTAGCTGCATTAAATGATTCAGGTTTGACATAGATCAGGTCGTAAATCCCCTTGAACAAACCATTACCAAGGGCTGATTCTGAATATATTATTGTATCATTTTGTTTTATGTGATCAATGTTGATTGTATGAGTTTCCTCTGTATGGACTATAGGTCTTATCTGTAAAAAATTAAAGATCATCGGGGTACCCGGAGGTGTTTCGAGATTGGCAGCAAATTCTATTTCAATCGGATTATTCATCTCCTTCTGTCCAATTTCCAGCAATGTGCCAAGTATGTCGGCAAGAGGAAATGTTTTGTGCTGCAAAATATTTGAGAAGGAGATTATTTTCTTTCCAGGATATTTAATTCCGTCGCGTAAAATATTATTATTCCGGTCATAGGTTGATGCAACATATTTCATTGCCTGGTCATTCTTAACATCCTTGATATCAATCCTTAGAATATTTACCCCGTCATCAGTTGACGGTACGAAACTATTAATATTAAGGTCAAGAGCCCTGAATTCTTTCTGTGTATCCCTTAAAGCAGCCTCAGGCGAGGATAACTGAAGTATTTTCTTGGGGTATTTTGGTGAAAATCGCAGCGATAATCCCCCTTCAACAATCAGTTTCCCAAGTCCGAAAGCGATATTAACAATTCCGTCTTCAGCCTTCTCTGATCCGATAGGGTAGTAATTTATTGACCTGCCTACACCTGATAATGTTGGATAATATATCTCCCCATGTCGATTCCCACAGACTTCCTGAAGAATAATTCCCATTTTCTCCTCATCAATAACATTTGATGTAGCAGTCATATATGCCTTACTTGCTTTATAGTAAACTGAAGCATATACCTCCTTGATTGCATCAGACAACAATTTAACCATCTGCTTATTATCAGGCAGCCTTGGAATCATATATGTTGAATAAATACCGGCAAAAGGCTGATAATGTGAATCTTCAAGCTTGCTTGAAGAACGTATGGCAATCGGAATGTCTTTAGAAACTGCAAGAAAGGCATAAAAATCCTGGTAAACATGTCCCGGCAGTTCGGCATTTATAAATCTGTTCAGGATCTCAGCATCTGAAATGTCAGATTGTACAACCGAATAGAGGTTATTCTGATCCATGAACTCATCAAAGATATCGGTACTTAAAACAACTGTTCGGGGTATTGCAATAGTCACTCCCGGGAATTTACTGAAGAGTTTATAAGTTTTTATTATTTTATTTATAAACGCTAATCCCCTTGCCTTTCCTCCTATTGATCCTTCACCGATTCTTGAAAAGATCTGGTATTCATCAAAACTGGCTTTATCAAATTTAGCAATGACTCCTCTACCCTTACCTAAACGAAAACTGGAAATAGCGACATAAAGAAATTTCCTGATATCATCTGTTGTTTCAAAGTCTTCCTTTCTGATATACTTGAACATCTGGGCAACAGGAAAAAGAGCCCTGGCATTTAACCATTTGGAGAAGTGGTTGCGAGTGGCATGATACTCAAGTGTGCTATCAGGTATTGTCAGCAATTTTTGTTGAAGACTCTGAAGATCAGTTGCTATGGCAATTGGTTCCAGAGTTTTGGCGTTCCTGAAAACAAATGGTCCAAAAGCAAGATTTTGAATAATAAAATTCCTTAACTCAAGCGACAATGATTTTGAGTATTTATAGATAAAACCGGCGCCAAGTTCTTCTGCAATCTTTTTATGAGTAATACTTGATGACTGTATCAGAAAAGGTACTTTGTCATCATCAGCCATTACAGCCTTACACAACTCTATACCGGCATTCTCATCAGTAACTCCGTCTCTTTTGTAACTTATGTCGGAAATAACACCCAACACATTGTATTTATACTTCTTGTACAGGTCGAGGGCATTGTTGAAATTATTTGCAAGTAGGATTTTGGGTCGTCCCCTCAATTTAAGCATCCGTTGATGCTCATTGAGAGCTTCCCGTTGAAAATCAAGAGACTGCATTAGAATTATCCGGTAAATATTCGGCAGATAGGAAGAAATATACCTTATTGAATTTTCCACCAGAATGATTGCCTGAACGCCTATATTCTCTATGTCATTATCTGCATTCATCTTATCCTCAATAAGTTTGATGATTGCCAGTATAAGAGAGGCATCGCCAAGCCAACAAAACACGTAATCTATGGCAGACAGATCTTCGCCCTGCAATCTCAATGAAACCTCTCGCGAGAAGTATGTAAGTACCACAATTGGGATGTTTTCATACTTTGCTTTTATTTTATTGGCAAGAGCAAATATATCGGTCCCTTTAATACTCAGCATTGAGATTACAAGATCAATATTCCCGTCCTTAAGAATTTCAAAGGCATCCTCAGCATTATCAGTCTGAACAAATGTTGGAGGATAACGAAGGTTTAGTGATGCATATTCGTTAAATATCTGCTCATCAATCCTGCCATCTTCCTCGAGCATATAATTATCATAATTACTGCATATAATAAGCACGCGGTGTATGCGTTTCTGCATAAGCAGGTCGAAGGATGTATCTGTAAAGTCGTACTTGTGAAGATCCAGGTTCCCATCAATTATGGTCATAAAATTCTGATTTTTAGTAATTAAGTGTAATTGCAGCCATCCCTTTTTTACCATCCATCTGAACTAAAAGAGGCCTGGCAAACCGTATATGTGTTGAGTATTTTCCTGCCTCAATTATTTGCTGTTCCTTAAGCATTTTCCAGTTAATTATTCCATTATCAATATCCTGATTAACTGAAAAATATCCGACATTCATTGAGGTAACATTATGAAAAAAATGAGAGCCAAGTGAAGCATCGAGCTGAAAATTCGGGAGACTGACTTCAACAATAATTTTTGCATTAGAAATCTGAGGCCACACTACAGGAATTCCAAGGAATCTGTCTTTTGTACCCCACCTTCCCGGACCCAGAAGGATATAGCTTCTGTTTTCTCTCATCATCTTCTCGTTAAATGATTCAATCTCCCTGGCAATATCGTTTGTTACAAGGTTATTGAATTTTTCAGGTTCAATAAAAACCAGATCAGTAATAAAGTTAACGATTCCGTTGCCCATGCTCTTCTTCGCAAGAAGCAAAAGATCATCAGATACAATGCTTTTCAGGTCGATATTATAACCGGCACCTGTTCCGACCAATGGTTTTATCTGGAGGAGGTAAAAGGATGCATTGCCGTTAATGTCTTTATTCAGATCAATTGCAAATTCTATTTCAACAGGTGTCCCGAAAGCTTCAGTTACCACTTCAAGTACTACTTTCAGTGTATTTGCCAGTGGGATGTAATCATATTTCAATACGTCGGCAAAATTTATCACCCGCGGGCCAACAGCATCAAGCCCCGGAATTATAGTATCATCATCAGTGCTTAATACTGATGCCGAATGGTTCAGAGCTCCATGCTTCTCCGCTTCACTTATATCCAGTATAACCAAGCCTGCATTTTCTCCCTCGAGAAGGTTCAGTTCTTTTTTCTCCATATTGACTGCATAGAATCTGACCTGTGAATTTTTATAGAGGTCGATATGAGATATTAATTCAAGCCCCGGGTAGGAAGGGGAGAATCTGAATGATCTTTCTCCTTCCATAACATACTGGCCTAAACCCACAGCAATAACAGCGAACCCATCCTGAGGAGTCATATGGGCTACCGGATAGTAATTATATGACTGAGCTGTGCCACTTATATGCGGATAAAAAGTATTTTCAAACCTGTTCCCTACTACTTCCTGTATGATCACAGCCATTTTCTCCTGTTCAACTTTATAATTAATTGCTTCGAAATAAGTACGGGCATTTTTGGAATAGATAGAGGAGAACACCAGTTTTATTGCTTCAGACAACTGCTTAAGACGAATCTCAGGATCATCGTTATTATTTGGAAGAAGGTAGGTTCCGAATATCCCTGAGAAAGGATGGCTCATTGAGTCTTCAAACAGACTTGAGGATCTTACTGCTATAGGTTTATTAATAAGTCTGATAAATATTCTGAGTTCTTTTTCAAGTGTATAACTGAGTCTACCCTGGAGAAAATAATTCTGAAGATTCCTGAAATCTTTCTCCTCATTAACTTTATCCCAGAGGTGATTTTTCTCCATGAAGAGATCAAATTCATCTGTTCCAATTATTGCAGTAACAGGAGTTTTAATATTTATCCCTGGCAACAAACGTCCGAGTTCAAAACTATAAATTAAAGTATTTATAAATGCCAGTCCTCTTCCTTTGCCACCAAGAGATCCTCCCGATAAACTAACCACATTGGCTTCATCGATAACCGCTGACTCTTCAAAGTTGACAACCTTCCCCTTGTTCATCTCGTGACGTCTTTTACGAATAATGTCAATAAGGTATTCTCTCAGTTCTTTCAGGCTGTTGAAGTCCGATACTTTAATAGGATTTATCATCTTAGCAATCTTCACCTCCCCTCTTGCCATAAGCCAAAGTGAAAAATGATTTTTCATTGAATGATAAACCAGTGAATCCTCAGGAACTGTCTGGAGGTATGCTTCAAATTCTTTCATAGATTTTGCTACAGCAATCTGTCTACCCATAGTATCCCTGTAAATAAAATGGCCAAATCCCAGGTAATAATTTATGAATGATTTTAAATCATGAAGAAGAGTTTCAGAATTTTTATTTATGAAATTTGATTTGATTTTGAAAGCAAAACTTGCAGTTTCCGGATCTGATGACTGAAGTACTGTCGGGAGATTTGTCAGATCATGCTTTATATGCTTAATCAATTCAAAACCCGCTGTTTCGTTAAGTTCGCCGTTACGTGGAAATCTCATATCAGAGATTACGCATAACAGACTATCCTTATATTTATTATAAATGGAGATG
This sequence comes from uncultured Bacteroidales bacterium, assembly GCA_963732435.1. Lineage (GTDB taxonomy): Bacteria > Bacteroidota > Bacteroidia > Bacteroidales > VadinHA17 > LD21. The sequence goes on from CAVSZL010000006.1 coordinate 269,865, forward strand.
GCATCTTCGTAATTAGAGGCTAGGAGGATTTTTGGTCTTGCACGCAGTTTAAGCACCTTGTAAAGCTCATCCGTAGAAACATCCTCTATAAGATTTTTTGTTTGCTGCATTACAAGTGTATAAAGCATTGGAAGAAAACTGGAGTAATACTCTGCCGAATCTTCAACAATAAGGATTACCCTGGTCAGACCTTTAGTGGTATCATTATCAACATTTACACGATCCTCCAGGAGCTTTACCATTGCAAAAAAGACCTTTGATTCGCCGGTCCATACAAAGAAATTATCAAATGGGATCCCAAGGGATTGTTGCTTTTTTACAAATGAGACATCACCAGGGTTATTAAGCAAAAGGAAAGTCTGAATGTAGGGATAGGTTTCTTTTATCTTTTTGCACAGTATTAACGGGCTCTCTTTATCCACGCCAACCATAATGATTATCATATCATAATGTCTTGCTTTAAGCCGGTTAAAAGCCTCTTCTTCTCCTGAAACACCAGTAACTCTTGGAATTGAGGTAAGACTCATCTGGTAATATTCTCCTAATATATGGTCAGAAAACCTTCCTTCCCCTTCTATGGAATATGCGTCATACAGATTGGCAACGAGAAGTATCTCCTTTACTTTAAATGGCATTAAGTCATGAAAAACATCCCTTTCAGCATTGTGTCGGTCAAGAAACTTCTGCAGTAGTTTTCGGCTTGATACATCTTTGATATCCTCATCATCTTTCTGAGTTATATTGGCCAGCCTTAGGAAATCACGTGCCTTGTAACTGTTTATATATCCGGTTAACAGACTGCCAATATTTATAATAAGATCTCTTTCCTCCTTAAGGAAAGGACCTTCACTTTCATCTTTAAACTCTGTTGTATAAAAGATTTCAATAATCCCCTTTTGGTTATCTATTGTAAAAAACTCCTGAGCCATTCTCCAGTTTGTTTCCCTGAACAAGGCTGATTCAAAAGTCTTATCCATGTAAGTAATACGTGCTGCAGTATACTCAGGGTATTGCCAGGCAGCCGGCAGCATAAGAACTATCTGTTGAAGCGACTCCTCAATGGGTTTTCCTTCTTTCAGAATTGCAGTGGTTCGGTTGATGCATGATAATTCCTTCAACCGTTCCTGCTGATCGTGGAGTAACCGGTTGTATTCAGGAGTTTTATTTTTAAATTCAACCATTAGCGGGTAATCGGTTGTACCAGAATTTAAAGTTACAAAATTTACTGTAACCAAAGTTGTAGTCCGGATTTATAACCTGTAACAACAGCTGCAAAATGACAGATGGCACAGATCAAGTTTCTGTGCCACCTTATAAAGTTTATTCAAGACCACCAAAAAAGAAGAAAAGCTTATTCAACCTTCCAGGTAGATCCGCTGACAAGAAGATCGTCCATACATTTTATTTTTGAACTCTTGCGGATATCTCTGATCTGTTCCTGAACTGAATTATCGTATGCTGGCCAGGCTACAGACCTTATAACGCCCAGTGCAACAGGATATTCCGGATATCTCATATTGGCAAGCATGTAATGTATTCCCGGATTTGCTTCAGTTGCATCATGGACAAGAAGATTCTTCTCATTTATACCATTTTCACCAAGAGTTACAACTTTTAGTTTCAGCCCGTCAAGTATCAGTCCCTTGTTATTTCCTTTACCGAATATCATTGGTTGTCCATGTTTAAGTATTACTGTTCTGTCATCACGAACTTCCTTTTCAGTAACCTCATCATGAATTCCATCATTAAATATGACACAGTTCTGAAGCACTTCAACAACAGAAGTACCAGTATGTTTAGCCGCCTCAATATATATCTGTGTGGAAAGGGCAATATTTGTGTCGATTGTCCTGGCAAAAAACTTGCCTTTTGCTCCAATTACCAGTTCACCTACAGAAAAAGGTTCTTCTACAGTTCCAAAAGGTGATGTTTTTGTTACAAGGCCTTTGGTGGAAGTAGGTGAGAACTGGCCCTTAGTGAGCCCATAAATTTCATTGTTAAACAGAATAATATTAATATCAACATTCCGTCTGATGGCATGAATAAAGTGGTTTCCGCCAATAGCAAGAGCATCGCCATCGCCTGTTATCTGCCAAACCGACAGATCAGGATTTGCCGTCTTTACACCTGATGCAATTGCCGATGCACGCCCATGTATACCATGAAAGCCAAATGTATCCATATAATAAGGAAACCTTGAGGAGCAACCTATACCTGAAATAAAGGCATACTTTTCTTTGGGAATATCCAATTCAGCCAAAGCCCGTTGAACGGAACTCAGAATTGCATGATCGCCACAGCCGGGGCACCATCTTACTTCCTGATCGCTTTTAAAATCTTTGGCAGTATATTTACCTGTAATTGTATCAGCCATTTTTGATCTCCTCCAGAATTTTAATACATTTTTCCTTTATATCATTTATAGTAAAGGGTATTCCCTGAACTTTATTAACCTGTTCATAACTGAACTCCTGATGTTTTATACGCAGATAATCGGCAAATTGTCCAAGATTCAATTCACATACTACAATCCTTTTGAAACGCTTAAAAACATCCTTAACATTTCCAGGCAATGGATTTATGTAATTGAAATTAACAAGGCTTACCTGAAACCCCTCTTCCTGAAGCTCTCTTAGAGCAGTAATCAGGTAACCGTATTTTCCACCCCAGCCAACAAGCAACAAATCACCGGAATCTTCTCCGCGTACAACTAAATCGGGAATAACTTTTACCACCCTTGCAACCTTTTCTGCCCTGAGCCTGACCATTTGCTCATGATTTTCAGGATCATATGATACTGTACCTTTTTCCGTCTTCTCGAGTCCTCCAATCCTGTGTTCTAATCCTGCTGTTCCAGGTATTGCCCAACTTCGGGCAAGGCTTTCCGGGTTACGCTTATAGGGCAAATAAGGTTTGTCATCTTTATCTGCATAAGGGGGTTTAATCTCTGGCATATCTTTCATCTCCGGAATGCGCCATGGCTCAGTACCATTTGCCAGATAACTATCTGTAAGTAGTAAAACAGGAGTCATATGCTCGAGAGCTATTTTTGCTGCCTCGAAGGCATAATAAAAGCAATCAGAAGGAGAACTTGAAGCTATTACTACAACAGGGCACTCACCGTTCCGTCCATATAATGCCTGCATAAGGTCGGCCTGTTCAGTTTTGGTCGGAAGGCCAGTTGAAGGGCCTCCCCTCTGAACATTAACAACTACTATTGGTAATTCAGCCATAACAGCAAGACCAATAGCTTCTGATTTAAGTGCCAGTCCAGGTCCGGAAGTAGATGTAACTGCAAGTCTGCCTGCAAAGCTTGCACCAAGAGATGTGCATATTCCGGCAATCTCATCTTCTGCCTGAAAACTTTTAACACCGAGGTCCTTTCTGGCAGCCAATTCCTCGAGGATACCTGTTGCAGGTGTAATTGGATATGATCCGATAAACAGGTCCAACCCGGCTTTTTCCGCAGCTGCCAAAAACCCCCAGGCAGTACCTGTATTTCCATTAATATTGCGATATGTCCCACTTGCAATTTGTGCAGGCAGGATCTTATAAACTGGATTAAGAGCTTCTATCGTTTCAGCATAGTAATATCCAGCCCTAAGCACTACTTTATTAGCCTCTCCGATCTCAGGTTTACTTTGGAATTTCTTTTCAAAAAAATCCTCAGTATACTTTAGTTCCCTGTCGAAGAGCCAGTACACCATACCCAGAGCAAACATATTCTTGGTCTTTATAACTGACTTAGGATCAAGGCCAAAGTCCTTCAGGGCCTCTTTCACCATCGTTGTAATAGGTGCAGCAATTATGTTGTAATGATCAATCTTCTCCTCACTGATAGGATCTTTCAGATATCCGGCTTTTTCTATATTTTTATCTGTAAAATTATCCTTATCATAAATTACGGTACCCCCTTTTTTGATCCATTTTGCATTAGCCTTAACTGCAGCAGGATTCATTGCTACGAGAACATCAGAAAAATCCCCGGGAGTATTTATTTCTGAATGACCCAGGTGCACCTGGAAACCGGATACACCTCCTACTGTTCCCTGAGGGGCACGAATCTCTGCCGGATAATCCGGAAATGTTGATAAGTCATTTCCGAAATATGCGGCAGAATCAGAAAAGAGCATCCCTGTAAGCTGCATACCATCTCCTGAATCGCCTGAAAAGCGGATAACAACTTCATCTCTTTCAATCGACTTTGACTTTTTACCCATGCTGTTTAGAATTTATATAATGAGTTCTATTTACTTTAAGTATGTCTTTTTCAAACAATTCAATATTTACATCCTGATTCTTATTCCCAATTATACTACTCCGGCTTTTTATTCTAACTGTAAATCATAGCATGCAAAAAACAATGATGAAGAACAGAAATTGGAAACTTTTACTGTGTTAAAATTTTTATACGAATTTATATAACAAAAATTGTCAGCAACATATAATGCATAAAATTAATTAATTAAAAGATGCAAAATCTGATAAAATATTTTTATGCGGAATGATTTTGATCATATTTCAGATTTAAATTGATGGATTGACTAATATTAACGGATATTGAAGTTTTGAGTTTTTATTTCCCTGGTATTAAAATAAATTAAGTATCTGTTATATTTAATTATCCCAAAACAATTATGAGATACTCATTTAAAACAATAAAAATCAAATATTGTTTATAGAATTAATAATCTGAAAATTAAAAATTTCAGATTAACCTTAACACCGATTTTCTGAAAAACAGAAATTGATTATCAGTTCCAGATATCTGCTTTACAAAGGTTTATTTCACCTTCAAAAAACATCCTGGCTATCTTTTCAAAATAAGGAGTATAGTCTGATACAAAAAACCGGTCTTCAACAGTTCCTGAGTCATTAAGGAGATTATATTTATCGAGGGCGTCTCTTAATATTTTTGATACCAGCCGGGCTGAATCGATTATCTCCACATTAAAATTGTATATCTTACTTATCTGGTTCTTAATTATCGGATAATGAGTGCAACCAAGTATCAGAGCCTGAATACCTTCAAGCATTTCATTCGAAAGATAGGTTCGGATTATTGCGTTACTTATATCATCGAAAATAAAGCCTTCCTCAATCATTGGAACCAGCAAAGGAGTAGCCATTGAAACAACATTAGTCAGTGGTGAGTTTTCCCTGATCTTCTTTTCATAGGTGCCGGAACTGATTGTACCTTTTGTTCCTATTACACCTACTTTATTAAAGCCTTTGCCACTTATATAGTCAACTACAGGATTAATAACATCGATAAGGATGGTTTGATTCCCGAATTCAGTCTTCAGGGATTCAAAAGCCGATGCGGAGGCAGTGTTGCAGGCTACCAGCACTACTTTGGCATTATGTTCTAAAAGAAATTCGGTAATTCGTTTTGAATAATATCTGATTGATTCTGCTGATTTATCGCCATATGGGAGATGAGCAGTATCACCAAAGTAAATAAGGCTCTCTGATGGTAAGATCTGCTTAATCGCCTGTGCAACAGTGAGTCCTCCTACACCTGAATCGAAAATCCCAATAGGCTGTGTCTTCACTTTTATAGTATATTAAAAAAATGACCACCCGCAAGCAGGCGGATGGTCACTTGATTGAAAAAATAAAATTACTTTATCCCGAGTTTTGCCTTAGCCAGGACCATAACATTAGTACTTTTGGTCTCATCAAAATAAACAAGTGGACTCCCCTGACCAACTGATAAAATGTAAATAAATCCATTCTCCTTGCCAACATCTTTTATAGCCTTGTCAACCTTTGCCATTATCGGCTGAAATAATGAAGCCTGTTTTTCCTGCAATTGCTGTTGTGCATTTGTCTGAAATTCCTGAATTCTTCTGTTCATATCGACAAGTTCCTGTTCTTTGCTTTGTCTGACAAGTTCAGAGAGGTTTTTACTCTCCTTATTATAAGCATCACTCTTATTATTCAATTCAACTGTCATTAATTCAAGGGCATTAATAAGTTCCTTCCTGAAACTTTCCAGAGAATCGTTTGCTAAGGAAAATTCCGGCAAAGCCTGAATCAGTTCATCACTGTTTATATGTCCGAATTTAAGGCTCTGGGCTTTTAAATTTACTCCCCCTAATGCAACAACAATAATTAATGTTGCTATTACCAGTGTTCTTTTCATTTTAATCTTTTTTTTAAATAATTATCGCAAAAGTAGTTAATTAATTTTTATAACCTAATTTTTCCAGAACCTGATCGCTGATATCAAATTTTGGATTGGCAAAAAGAATATTACCTCCTGCTGCAGTATCAAAAATAACAGCATACGATCCTTCCACTGAGATCTCTTTTATAGCCTTCAGAATCTCGTCCTGAATTGGCTTAACCAATTCTTCTCTTTTCTTAAAAAGTTCACCTTCCATACCAAAATACTTATTCTGAAGCTCTTTCATCTCTCTTTCCTTTGCAATAATTGCTTCTTCTCTTTTGGTTTTCATCTCCTGAGAGAGAAGAACTGCCTCACTTTGGTAAGACTTGTACATCTGCTCTACTACTGCATAACCATCAGCAACCTCTTTCTCCCATTGTTTCGAAAGTTTATCAAGTTGCTCCTGTGCAGTTGTAAAGGCAGGAATGTTTTTCCTTATATATTCAGAATCAACAAAAGCATATTTCTGTGCAACGGATATTGCCGAAGTCAGAATGAATAATCCTATTAAAATCCCTACTTTTTTCATAATGTAAAATTTAAAATTTAATAATCTAAAACTGCTGACCTATAACAAAATGGAACTGAGATCCATTGGCATTTGGGTATACCAAAGGATTGGGAACCTGGTCGAAACCATATCCCCAGTCAATTCCGAGTAATCCAAACATTGGTAAATTAGCCCTAAGTCCTATACCTGCTGAACGGTTCATTTTGAACGGATTATATTCTTTAAGAGCATACCATGCCCTTCCCGATTCAAGAAAAGCAAGCCCGTAAATAGTAGCCTGGGGATTAAGTGATACAGGATATCTCAGTTCAAAAGTAATTTTCGAATAAACATTACCTGAAGCAGAATTCCTGAAAGGGCTGTAAGGTGTTAGTGATCCATTTGTATAACCTCTTAATGCAATTACTTCACGACCATAGAAGCTATAACCTGTCATCCCATCACCACCGACATAATAGTTCTCAAATGGAGAAGGCCCTATATCATCATTATAATGCCCAAGGTATCCAAAGGCAAATCGGGCATTAAGTACCATCTTATCATTTTTTGTAATCGGGAAGAAGTAATCTGATTTGAAGGTCCATTTATGAAATTCAATCCATTTGTATTTCTCCTGATCGGTAGCATTTGACATATCCTTCCCGCTTATGAGCGAATAGGGAGGAGTGACCTGAAGCGATACTGTAAATGAGGAGCCGCTTCTTGGATAGATAAGGTTTGGTGTTGTGGAGAACCTTGTAAGCCTTGTGGTAACACTAAAAAGGTTTGAAGTTCCATTATCGAAAAGGAAACTATAAACATTATAATCTTTAAGGTAATATCGCTGGTAACCTACTTCACCATAAATTGAGAAATAGTCATCAGGCCATGTAAGTCTTTTTCCCAGACCCATTGTAGCACCGTCAATTATCATTGACTGATAGCCATCCTCACTTCTTTTCTTTCCATTACTCATAATTGATCTGAAAAGAGATACAGAAAAGCTATTGGGATTCTTACCTCCCAGCCATGGTTCCATAAATGAAATATTGAACGATGAATATACACGGCCATTTGACTGAAGTCGGATATTTAGTGACTGACCATCACCGGAAGGATAAGGTCTCCATTCCTTCAGCTTGAAGAAGTTACGCATCGCAAAATTATTAAATCTCACTCCGACAGTACCAACAAGCATTCCTGCACCCCAGCCTCCGGAAATTTCAAACTGGTCATTTGCCCTCTCTTCAAGCTTATAGAGAAGATCTACAGTTCCGTTAATCATATCCGGAATCGGTGAAGGATTAATCTTTTCAGGATCGAAGTGGCCAAGCACACCAAGCTGCCGGATAGACCTCATTATTTTATCCTTGCTGAAAAGATCACCCGGCAGTGTATAGAGTTCGCGACGGGGAATTCGTTCATTCGTTCTTGTATTTCCTGCTATTACTACATTATTAAGGTAGGCCTGATCACCCTCATAGATCCTTATTTCAAGATCAATCGAATCCTGTTCGATTTTAGCTTCAACAGGAGTTAATCGTGAAAAAAGATACCCATAATCCTGATACAAAGAACTCACAGCATCCTGAGCCCCTGCCGAGCCATTTAGCCTGTCATTGATAAGAGTCTGGTTATAAACCGATCCCTTCTCAACATTGAAAACTCTTTCAAGATATTCCTTTTTATAAACGCTGTTACCAACCCAGTCAATATCTCTGAGGAAGTACTGAGTACCCTCATCTATCCTTATGTTTAACCCTACGCGGTCCTCAGATATCGGGTAAAGTGAATCAGCAAGTATTGTAAAATCCTTAAATCCGTTATCATTATAAAAAGTTGTAAGTTTTTCTTTGTCCTCCTCGAATTTTTCACCAATATATTTTGAGGCTCTGAAGAAATTGATATTCTTTACTTTTGTGCCTTTCATCTGCCTCCTCAGCTTGGATGCTTCAAAAAATTCATTCCCGGTAAATGTTATCTCCCCGATCTTAACTTTTTCATTTTTATTTACATTGATATTCAGAATAAAATTATTTGGCTGATCAGGATCATCTTTCTGAACAAAATCGACTTTAGTATTAAGAAAACCCTTTTCAATGAAATGTTCTCTTATAATTTTATTTGTTGTATTGAGCAAATATGCTGTGATTTGTGATCCGATAGGGAGATTGATTTTTTTAAGAATATCTTCCTTTTCAGATTTTTTAACTCCATTTATATTTAAGGTAGATATTCTTGGTCTTTCCTGAAGATATATATCAAGAAACACAGAGTCCATTATAACTTTTGAAACAGATATCCTTACATCAGAAAAAAGTCCCTGCTGCCACAGTTTCTGTACAGCTGTTGTAACGACATCCCCCGGAATTGTAATTTCCTGTCCTACCCGGATCCCTGAAATCCCGATGAGGGCATTTGCATCAAGAAATCTTACTCCTGTAACTGTAACACCACCAACAATATAATCATCGGCATTCATAAAATCAACAATTTCCTGCTTTTCCTGTGCATTAATTGATTGACTTATAAAAATCAGAAATATTATTGCAAATGCCCACTTGATTCTCTTAATCACCATTCGTTTATTATTTTTCCAATACCTGTTCACTTGTCTTTCCGAATCTGCGTTCTCTTTTCTGGTAATCAATAATAGCTCTATAAAAATCCTCCTTGCCAAAATCAGGCCAAAGTATATCTGTGAAACATAATTCAGTATATGCAAGCTGCCATAACAGAAAATTACTGATACGCAATTCGCCACTTGTCCTGATCATCAATTCAGGGTCAGGAATCCCGGATGTTGACAAAAAGTTTTCAAAAATATCTTCATCAATTAACTCAGGAATAAGTTTTCCATTCTTAACTTCCGAAGCCAATTTCCTGACAGCCTCAATAATTTCCCAACGGGAACTATAGCTTAAAGCAACTATTAAATTCAATCCTGTATTGCCTGAAGTAAGATTTATCGTTTCAAAAAGCCTCTCCTTCACATCAGCAGAGAGCCTGTTTATATCACCAATAACCTTCAGGCATATATTGTTCTCAAGCAGAGTTCCGGTCTCCTTATTTAGTGACTCTACCATTATGCCCATCAGAGCTGAGACTTCATCATCGGGTCTGTCCCAGTTTTCAGTTGAAAACGCGTATACTGTAAGATATTTAATTCGAAGTTCAGCTGAAGCCTCGATAATATTTCTTAATGAATTTACGCCCTGCTGATGCCCAAATATCCTATCCAATCCCCGTTGCTGAGCCCAACGACCATTTCCATCCATAATAATGGCAATATGGGATGGTAACCTGGTAGTAATTATCATTTCTTTCAATGACATATTCTATCGCTTTCTTCCTGAATCAACATCGTTGTAAGCCGGGCATCCGGCTAATTTGTTATAAAATTTCCACGTAAAAGTCACTCCGGTGAATGTATACCAGTCATTATTATGAAGCCATGCAACATCAGTCGGAGCTACCAAATCTTTTAAGCCGTCAAAGTTATCATAAAAAGTTTTACGAAAACCATATTCTGCTTCCAATCCCAAATTTTTATGAATATTGACCTTGAACCCGATTGAAAAAGGAATTACAGGAGTATAAGCCATATCAACAGTATTTACTAAAGCAATCCCTGCTCCTGCTGCAAAATAGGGAGTGTAATCCCATGACTTGCCTTCCGTTGTATAGGGGAAAAAATTAAATTCAAACTGCAGGGCCAATTCTAAAACTGAGCCTGAGAACGAAGCAGCTCTCGTATTTTGATAGTCATTATCAAAATCAAGATCGTCTCCTCTCAAACCACCATAAAAAATATTAGTTCGCAGAGCCTGCCTGGGATGCAGGTTATACCGGTACATTACCCCAACAGCCGGAAGTGGAGCGTAAAGCAATTTACCATGGTTTATATCTCCAATATACGATGACACTCCTGCAAATACACCATAGTCAGCACTCCTCTGTCCTGATGCATAGACAGTCAGAAAAACAAACAATAAAAAACAATGAAATCTTTTCATTAAAACTTATCCGGCTCATTATCATCTGAAGGAAGGGAAGCCCCTTGGTCCTGTCTTCAGCTTATAAGTGAATGTGAAGTTAAAAAAATAATAAACGTCATTTGAGCTGGAATATTGTGAAGTATAGCCATCAATAAAGTCAGAGAATGCATATCGTCCACCCAATTCAAGACCAAAATTAATGTCGGGCGAATATATCAGAGTAGTACCTATTCCAACAGGAATAATTGTAGCAAATCCTTTTGTATCTAATCCTGTCATTTCAAGGTTCTCATTTGGCTTGATGCTATAAACAAACCCTCCAATTCCTGTAAATGCATAAAAATCAAGAGATTTAAATAGAGATCTTGATCTGGTCCCTTTACCCCTTGTAAACAGATAACTTGTTTCAGATTTATTCTTTAGAAAGTAGTATTCACCTATCAAAGCAGGTTCAAAACCTGAAATAGAAGCTTCAAAGTCCCTGTTTTCATTTGACCCGCGTATGTCTGTAGCGTGGAATAGTCCATAGGTAAAACTTGCCCTTGCATTAAAACGCTGTGAAACCCGGTATTTAAAACTCAAGTTAAGATCAATCCTTGTCTGTTTAAAAGTTATATCCTTTAATCCAAGCCAGTTTTCAGACTGTGAAAAGCCTCCTACATCGCCGAAAAAAAATGAAGGTCCGATACCTGCAACCAATTCATACCTCCTCATTTTCCATAATTGAGCTGAAGACTGAACTTCAGACAAAGAAAAAAACAGGGAGAAGAGCAGGATGAATAATATGGACCGTCTCATATGTATGTCAATTTATTACGGTTACAAATATAATAATCAATTATTAAAATAAGTAAAATATTTAAATAAACACAAACTCCTGTTTAACAATTCCGTCACGTATATTTTTTATTCAATTTCTTTTATCAGCACCCCACATAAGTTTATTTCTGAGGGTGCTGTAAAAGTCCCTGTCTTTCATCATTACTGTCTTAAGTTTGACAGGAGCTTTCTGAATCAAAATCTCCTGACTGAAAGGTAATCTTTTATATCTGAAATCACAAGTTGCCAGGTATTCTTTGCTCCGTCCTTCCATAACCAGTCTTATCCTGTTATCCCCCGATAGAAGTATTGGCCTGATTGTCAGGTTATGAGGTGAAATGGGTGAAATTATTATACTTTCATCTGCAGGTGATAAAATCGGACCTCCGACACTGAGATTATAGGCAGTGGAACCAGTTGCTGTAGAAAGTATCAATCCGTCAGACCAATAAGTATTCAGGTAGGTTTCATCAACGTATACGTTTATTGTTATCATACTGAGATCAGCCTTCTGCACTGTAATTTCATTCAAAGCAGATGAACTTACTCCTTCAAACATATTATCAGGTTTCATGATCTCAAGCATACATCTTTCAGCTATTTCATAATCCCCATTACATAACTGATCAATTGAATTACCAATATCTTCAACAGGGATATTTGCCAGAAATCCCATTCTTCCAGTATTGACTCCTGCTACCGGGATGCCCAGATCCTTTACTTTCAGAACTGTCTCAAGAAATGTCCCGTCTCCTCCCACACTCAAAACCAGATCAGGCATTCCGGATATTGCTGACAAATCACTGAACCTTTCAATTAATTCACCTGCCGGACAAAGTACAGGATCATCCGACTTCTGATATATCTGAATTACAATTTTCCTCCTGCAGAATTCAGCAACCAGTCGGGCAACTCCTTCCCTGGTCCTGGCATTTGTGTCTTTGCTGTAAATAGCAACTCTTTTAAGCATATCTTTATTTAGATATTAAATGTATTAAATCGCTGCTTTTCAGATATTCATGTATTTCATTAACATATCAAACCTTTCAGAATAGAAACGATCCATAGAATCATTGGTAGTAACCCAGGTTTTAACCTCGTAATTATATCGTTCAAATGTCCTTATTACTGACAGAAGATCTCCGGTATTAACTTTCAGCGTAACTTCCAGTTTTGTTGATTCAGCAGGCGAAGTTATATACATACTTAGGACTTTTACATTATTGCTTTCCACAATCTGGGCAATCTGTGAAAGTGAATAATCCCTCTCAACAAGCTCAATTACTATAATTCCGCCTGGCTGATCCATCGATGAGATCCCTGCAATATGTCTGATAAGATCACCAACGGTTATTACTCCTTTATAATGGTTATTCTTATCAAGGACAGGTACAACTGACAGCTTAAGACGGGACGCCAGACCTATAACTTCAAATATATGCTGTTCAGTGTCCACAAATGGCTTTAATAATGTAAGAGAATGATTACCAATAGGTTCGTCCGGCTGATTCATATCAAAGATATCAGCGTCAGATATCAGGCCCAAAAAATCCTGATTATTTACAATAGGAAGGTGCGACACCCTGAATATCTCCATCCAGTTAAGGGCTGTCTGCCCAAGATCTGAAGTCTTCAGTGATGGTATTGCTTCCGAAATTAACTCTCTGGCGACCATATAAACTTTATTTTCAACCAATATAGTAAAAAAAAAGCCAGTTATTGTAATTTTACCCGAAATTACAAAAGGGAAAATTATTACAATTCTATAATGACAAAGTTAAGTGTAAATATTAACAAGATAGCAACTCTTCGAAATGCAAGGGGCGGAAATGTACCAAATGTTCTGACAGCGGCTATTAACTGTCAGTTTTTTGGAGCTGATGGTATCACGGTACATCCAAGGCCTGATGAAAGACACATTAGATATAAAGATGTCCTGGAAATCAAACCTATAATAAAAACAGAATTTAATATTGAAGGATATCCTTCAAAAGAATTTATGAGCTTAGTTCTATCAGTTAAGCCTGATCAGGTTACCCTGGTACCTGATGCTCATGATGCGATAACATCAAATGCCGGTTGGGATACAAAAAAACACAGAACCCTGCTTACTGACATCGTATCGGTTTTCAAAAATAGCGGAATAAGAACATCCCTTTTTGTTGATACAGATCCGGTTAATATTGAGAATGCATTTCTTACCGGCACAGATCGTGTAGAGCTCTATACAGAGCCTTATGCAACAGCTTTCAGTGAAAATGCTGCTAAAGCAGTCAGACCATTTGTTATTGCAGCGGAAATTGCACGTGAAGCAGGTCTGGGGTTAAATGCCGGCCATGATCTGAACCTCGATAATCTGAGATATTTTCATCAAAACATACCATGGCTTGAGGAGGTGTCAATAGGCCACGCATTGATAGCCGATGCTCTTTACCTCGGACTAGAGAATACGATACAGATGTACAAAAGACAATTATTGTAATACTCCTTCAATAACCATCATATCACTAAACAACAACCGGGGGTGCGTATTCAGGGAAATTGAACATTTGAAAGTGTTATCTGATAAATATCCGGATTCAATAATACCTGAAAGATGAATTTTATACTTAAATGAAACTGTTTTACAGGAAATATGGCAACGGACCTCCTTTGATAATACTTCATGGACTATATGGTTCGTCTGACAATTGGGTAACAATTGCAAAAGAGCTCGGTAAGACTTTTACTGTTTACCTTCCCGATCAGAGAAATCATGGACAATCTCCACACCATAATATTCATGATTATAATTCAATGAGTGATGATCTTTATGAACTTGCCGTTGATTTAAAACTGAAGAAATTTTTCCTTGCCGGGCATAGCATGGGAGGAAAAACTGCAATTTCATTTACACTCAGGTGGCCCGGGATGATAAATGGTTTACTTATAGCTGATATCTCTCCATTTACAAATGAGAATTTCAAAATATCAGCATATAACGAGCATTTTTCAATACTTAAGGCAATTCTTTCCATTGATCTTACTACCATATCCTCCCGTGAGGATGCAGAATCACGTTTATCAGAATCAATTCACTCAGGTAAAGTAAGAAGCTTTATTCTTAAAAACCTTCAGCGTACACCAGAAAAAAAGTTCAGCTGGAAATTAAATGCTTCTTCATTATTGAATAATCTTAACAGTATAATGGAGGGTGTTGATCAACAGGAGTTACTTGATCAGTATATTTCAGGATTTCCCGTAATCTTTCTTAAAGGCTCAGAGTCCGACCACCTGCCTGCAGAGGATTACAGGAATATCAATAAAATATTTCCTGCTGCAGAATTCATTGAAATTTCAAAGGCTGGCCACTGGTTACATGCCGACAAACCCGATGATGTTATAAGTAGTATACTTAAACTACTGAACTACAGTTAATCACGGAAATGTTACAGATTCAATTCTGTCGCTGCTGATACCCGGAAGGTTCATATATCTCAAAAGGATCTGAGCAATTGCCAAAACATCCTTTTCACAGTATTTTACAATCCTTATTAAATCTTTTTCATTGTAATAAATGCCTGCAACCATACTGCCATCAATATCATCTTTCGGGGTAGGTATTCCTAGTATTGTAGTAAGAAGATCAAGCGAAACGTAATTTTTATAATCCCCGAATTTCCAAAGATCCATGGTGTCGAGCAATTTAATCTCCCATGGTTTCTTACCGGCATTATCAAGTATTTCAGGAATAATTATTCCATTAATGATCATCCTTCTTGCTATATACGGAAAATCAAATTCTTTTCCATTATGAGCACACAGTAATACCTCTTTGCCATTTTTTGAAAATTTTTCAAGCATCCCTGAAAAATCTGTCAGCACTTTTTTCTCATCATCACCATAAAAAGACTTCAACCTGAAACTAAAGGGGTTCTTTTCTTTAATCAGTCCTACCGATATACAGATTATCTTTCCGAATTCAGAGTAAATACCAGCCCTTTCATATACCTCTTCCGGGGTCTGTTCAGGAGTTTTAAACTGCCTTGATTTTTTATCCCATAGCATTTGCATAGCCGGTCCCAGCATATCATATGATGGTACGGCCGGCACTGTTTCAATATCAAGGAATAACACATCCTCAGCTTTAATATTGTCAAGCATAACTTATGTTTTTACTGTTATTAAATGCTTTTCAATTATTGATATAAGAACTTCAATGCCAACCTGATTCTCCCCTCCGCCCGGTATTATAATATCAGCATATCGCTTTGAAGGTTCAATAAACTGCAGATGCGAAGGTTTTACTGTTTGATGATAACGCTCGAGGACAGTAAGAACTGAACGTCCCCTTTCAATAATGTCTCTCTGAATCACCCGCCCTAACCGGTCGTCGGCATCAGCGTCCACAAATACCTTTATATCCATCATATTCCTCAAACCCGGATCTGTAAGTATAAGAATCCCTTCAACCAGCACCACTTTAGTTGGTTTTATCGGTATAGTCTCCTTTGCCCGGATACATGTCAGGTATGAATATACTGGCATCTCAATTGGTTGCCCGTTTTTCAGATTATTAAGATGATCTATAAGCAATTCAAACTCAACCGAATCGGGATGATCAAAATTTATTTTCTGCCTCTCCTCAAGGGATATGCCACTATTATCCCTGTAGTAGGAATCCTGCGGAATAACAATAACATCTTTATCTGTAAAAGCTTCAATAACTTTTTTTACAACTGTAGTTTTTCCGGAACCTGTTCCTCCCGCTATTCCTACTATCAACATAAATATATAATTTTACACAAATTAATATTCAAAGTTAAGTAAGTGATCAGTGTTGGATGAATTGTAGTCACAAAGTTAATAATTTGTTGAATACATTTGACTATTTTAAAATGGTGTAACCTGTGATGGTAATTGAATAAAATTTGGTTAAATATTTAAGAAATAACATATCCTTTTAATCAAAAATCTAAATTTATTGCCAGGTCATATAATTAAAGCACAGACTTGTAATTTATTATGAATCAATAAACATAATATGTCAGAACTCTATCCATTGAAATTTGAAACCGATCTGAAAGAAAAAGTCTGGGGTGGAAATGCCCTTACATCACGGTACAATAAAGGATCTTCTTCACCTGATAAAATTGGAGAAAGCTGGGAGATTTCTGCAGTCTCTGGTAACCAATCCGTTATAAGCAACGGATTCCTGGCCGGCAATAGTATTGAGGAGTTGATAGAAGTATATATGGGTGATATTACAGGGGATTCGGTTTATGAAAAATTCGGAAATGAGTTTCCCCTTTTAATAAAGCTGATTGAAGCCAATCAGGATCTTTCCATCCAGGTACATCCGGGAAATGATCTGGCCAGAAAGAGACATAATGCCTATGGAAAGACAGAAATGTGGTATATACTTGAATGTGAGAAAGAGGCAAAGATTTACACCGGCTTCAGGGAGGGTGTTACAAAAGAGATATATGAAGAAGCTATTGCTAACGGCAATATTGTTGATCTGTTAAATACAGAGCATGTTGAACCAGGGGATACCTTTTTCACGCCGGCAGGACGCGTACATGCCATCGGAGCAGGTATAATTCTCATCGAAATACAACAGACATCGGATATAACATACAGAATTTTTGACTGGAACAGGAAGAATACCTCTACAGAAAAAAGAGAATTGCATACAGATCTTGCTCTGGAGGCGATAGATTTCAGTGCAACAACTGAGAGTAAGATCAGGAGAACATCTTTACTTAATTCTACCATTAACCTGGTTAACTGCGAATTTTTTAATACAAATTTAATAGCATTGAACCAGCCAATAAAAAAAGAATATTACAATATTGACTCATTTGTTGTGTACATTTGCATTGATGGAGATTTACTTATCAGATGGGATGACAAACATGAAAGGATAATAAAGGGAGAGACTGTTCTCCTTCCTGCTATGATCAGGGAAGTTATTCTTGAACCTGTCGGAGAAGCCCGATTACTTGAAACTTACATAAATCTGGAATAGAGAAGTATTAATACCAAACCATGAATTATATGAAAAAACTCTCCCTTTTGATAATTATCATAATTTCCGGAGTCCTTATTATTAGCTGTACCGGTAGAAAATCAGGAAAAGAAGACAAAGCCATCAGCGCTGACTCTATTACAGTTCCGGATACCGGTTTTACAGGTATCAAACAGTTAATGAGCGAGAAAAGGCTCGTACAGGAGGTTACATTTAAAAACGGGGTTAAGGATGGTTTAACAAAGTCCTATTACATGGATGGAAGGTTACGGCAGACTTTCTGGTATGTGAATGGATTAAGGGAAGATTCAGCTAAATGGTATCACCCCGACGGACGACTTTTTCGTTCTACTCCATATAAAAATGACACCATAGATGGCATTCAGATCCAGTATTACAAAAATGGAAAGATTAAGGCACGTTTGGGTTATAAAAAAGGATTCAGGACACCTGAATTGGTCGAATATTTACCAGATGGAAAAATTGTGAGCGGATATCCGGGGATCGAAGTCAGAATTAATGACGAATACAGTACCAATGGAACATACAAGATTACCTTACAACTAACTGATAAATCTGAAAAAGTTAAGTTTTACAGAGGTGAATTTACAAATGGAGTTTTTGATACTATTCAATGCAGGAAAATAAATACAATTAAAGGAACAGCATACATTAATCTGAAAAAAACAGGATCACCTGCATCAGGTTATGTAGGAATAATAGCGCAGATCTTAACGGATTTCGGGAATAATCACCTGGTATATAAAAAGATTGAATTGCCTTACAATGATCTTAAATAATTTACTTAATGATTATTCGTTCAGCCAACTTTGTAAAAAGCAGTCCATCCCTGAAGGAATGCCCTCCCTCTGCAAAACCTGAATTCGGATTCATCGGCCGGTCAAATGTTGGCAAATCCTCACTTATAAATATGCTTACCGGCTGGTCGAAGCTGGCAAAAACATCAGTTCAACCTGGTAAAACAAGAACAATAAATCATTTCTGCATAAATGAAAGCTGGTATCTTGTTGATCTTCCAGGATATGGCTATGCAAAAGTACCTGTAAGTCTGAGAGAGAAATGGGTTAAGGCAACAGAAAATTATATTCTGAAAAGAGAAAACCTTGTATCCCTGTTTGTATTGCTCGATTCAAGGCTTAAACCTCAGCGTTCCGACCTTGAATTCATGGAATTTCTTGGTAATAACCAGATTCCTTTTACAAGGGTTTTTACTAAAACTGATAAACTGACACGAAATGCCCTTTCTGATTCAATTAATCAGTATAATTCTGTAATGCTTGAAAAATGGGAATCACTTCCGGTTTCCTTCATAACATCAGCTATTAATGGTGATGGAAGAGATGATATATTAAACTATATTGAAGATTCTATTAACAATTTTTAAAATGACGAATTTTATAAGTGAGAATTCCTATTTTTGTACTCAGATTTTTCCCGTTTAATTAATTGCTAATATCAAGGAAAATGTTTGGAACAGCACCGATGAAACTTTTTTCATGCAGATCTTCTCAACATCTGGCTCAGATGATTGCAGACAAACTGGGGATAGAACTTGGAAAAAGCTCCGTTACAAAGTTCAGCGATGGAGAATTTCAACCATGCTATGATGAATCGGTTAGAGGGTGCATGGTTTTTATTGTCCAGTCAACTAATCCTCCTGCTGACAATTTATTCGAATTGCTGCTGATGATAGATGCTGCAAAAAGAGCCTCGGCTTACAAAGTTATTGCTGTTATTCCCTATTATGGATTTGCCCGGCAGGACAGAAAGGACAGGCCAAGAGTATCAATAGGATCAAAACTTTCAGCTGATCTGCTTAGTACTGCAGGTGTTGACAGAATAATTACAATGGATCTTCATGCTGATCAGATCCAGGGATTTTTTAATGTACCTGTAGACCATCTCTTTGGTTCAGCAATATTTGCTCCTTACATCGAGAACCTTAAGCTTAATAATCTTACAGTATCAGCTCCCGACATGGGCGGATCAAAACGGGCAAATGCCTACTCAAGGCATCTTCAGTCAGAAATGGTTCTCTGTTATAAACTTCGCAAAAAACCAAATATTATTGAGGAGATGTCGATAATAGGTGACGTTGAGGACAGGAATGTTGTAATTATCGATGATATGATCGATACTGCCGGTACTCTGGTTCTTGCAGCAGAGATGATGAAAGAAAGAGGGGCCCTGAGTATCAGGGCATTTGCAACACATCCGATTCTGTCAGGAAATGCTGTTGAAAGAATAGAAAATTCAGCATTGGAGGAGCTCGTAGTAAGTGATTCCGTTCCATTTATTAATACCTCAAAAAAGATTAAAGTACTCTCAATAGCGGATATTTTTGCCAAAACGATTCTGGCTGTTACTACAAATCAATCAATAAGCACAAGTTTTGTATTCTGATTACTTTTATCTATCTTTGCAATCCAAAATTTAAAATGTCAAACGTGTAATGGGGAGTCATCATGGTGATAACTCTTAGTAGCACAATAACTTACAGCCAAATGAATACAATTGAGATTAAGGGAACATTCCGCACAGAATTAGGAAAAAAAAGTTCCAAGCAGATCAGAAAATCAGGTAATGTTCCATGTGTTATTTATAGCAAGGAGAAAAACATTCACTTTCATACCCACGAGATCAGTTTTAAAAACCTGGTTTATACTCCTGACGCACACCTGGTAAAACTTAACATTGAGGATAAAGAATTCAATGCTGTTCTTAAGGATATACAGTTTCATCCTGTGAAGGATAATATCATTCATGCAGATTTTATTGAAATCTTTGACGATAAACCAATTACAATTACAATTCCTATTAAGGTTTTCGGTGACTCTGTTGGTGTTATTGCAGGAGGTAAGTTGAGCATTAAAAAAAGGAGCCTTAAAGTTAAAGGTTTGGCGAAAGATCTTCCCCAGTCTCTTCCTATTGACATTACTGATCTTAAGATTCATGATGGAGTAAAAGTGGCTGATCTGTCGTATGATAAGATTGAATTGCTGGATATGAAAAAAGCAATGGTTCTTACAATTGCTACATCACGTGTTGCTCAGAAATCTGATGCTGAAATTGCAGCTGAAGCCGCTGCAGCAGCTCCTGAGGCACCTGTTGCAGAATAGATTCTACCAAAATTTACAACATTAATCAGGCTTGATGAAGTATCTTATTGTTGGCCTGGGAAATATAGGTGAAGAGTACAGGGATACCCGGCATAATATAGGATTTACAATATTGGATGCTATGGCCTCAGCATCCAATATTTCGTTTAATGATAAGCGATATGGTGCTGTTTGTGAGTTCAAACATAAAGGCCGTACATTAGTTCTTCTCAAACCATCAACATACGTAAACCTGAGTGGTAATGCGGTTAGCTATTGGCTGAAGAAAGAGAATATACCATTAGAAAATTTGCTTGTTATAGTTGATGATCTGGCACTCCCTCCCGGCAGTATAAGAATGAGACCCAAAGGTAGCGACGGAGGGCATAACGGACTTGCGCATATCAGCGCAATACTTGGAACAACTGAATACCCCAGGATCAGGATTGGTATCGGGAATACCTTCAGAAGAGGTGCACAGAAAGATTTTGTACTCGGGAGCTGGGACCCGGCAGAAAAAAAGCTTATTGATGAAAGGGCATCCATTGTTATCGAAATGATCAAATCCTTTGCATTTGCCGGCCTGGATCTGACCATGACAGCCTTTAATAAGATTGCAAAGTTACCTCCGCCTTTAATTGAACCAAAGACCGGAAACCAGGTTGCCAAATAGTATTACCGAATGGCTGATCAAAAATCCATCAGAATTGATAAGTTCCTGTGGTCCGTCAGGCTTTTTAAAACCAGGAGCATTGCCTCTGAAGAATGCAGGAAAGGAAGAGTGCTGATAAATAATGTCCAGGTCAAGCCTTCACGTAATGTTCTGAAAGATGAAATTATAGTTGTAAAAAAGCCTCCGGTAGTACATTCATTCAGAGTACTGGAACCTATTGAAAACCGTGTTTCTGCAAAACTTGTTGATTCATTTATTGAAGATCTTACACCTGAAGAGGAAAAGGAAAAGCTTAATATCCGTATGTCGTCTGGTATAATCTTCAGAGAAAAAGGTTCCGGCCGCCCCACTAAAAAGGAGAGAAGAGATATTGACAGACTGAAAAGCGACTTCAACAACCTTTAGAATGGTGGTATAAAGACTTAATATTCTTAAAAAATATAATAAAGTATTTCTGATTCTGGCGCCGGAAATTCATTTTTCTTAAATTGCATAGGTTCAGCTTTTAGTCATAAATTATTTCTGGTAATGGCAAAAGCATAATTTTCACAAAATGGGCAAGGCCAATATCGAAAAATATTCACCGGGTTATGCACTACTTAAAATGGTAGCAGGTTTCTGGCATAATAATGTATATTACAGGAAAGTAATAATTCTTGGTCGCGAGAATATTAATCCCGATCACCATTTGATTTTTGCGCCAAACCATCAGAATGCACTTATGGACGCACTGGCAGTCCTTTTTACAAACAGCACCCAGATGGTCTTTCTTGCAAGAGCCGATATCTTTAAAAAGAAGTTTATTGCTTCCATTCTGTATTTCCTTAAAATACTGCCTGTTTACCGGATTCGGGACGGATTCAGCAGCTTAAAAGGAAATGATGAAATCTTTACCAAAACAATCGATGTATTAAAACATAAGAATGGTCTGGTAATACTTCCGGAGGGTGATCATTCAGGTTTCAGGAGACTCAGACAGTTAAAAAAAGGTATCTGCAGAGTAGCTTTTCAATCAGACGAAGCGACAAATTTTGAACTGAAGAATAAAATCATTCCGGTTGGCCTGGAATTTTCACATTACAGCAGATTCAGACAGGTGCTTACAGTTGCTTATGGCAAGCCCATCGAGGTTTCGGATTACAACGAATATTATAAAGAGAGCCCGGAGAGAGCACTCAATGAGCTCAGATCCAGGCTTTCTGATGAGATAAAGAAGGTTATGGTGCATATCGAATCTGAAACAGATTATGAAGCAATAGACGAACTCAGAGATATATTAAATGGCAGGTATTGTGATGACGTTAAGTTCCCTAAGATTTTAAGAGACAGATCTCTTATTGAAAAGATCAACCGCATAAAAGAGACCAATTCAGCTATTTATGATAAAATATGTTCCCTCAGCCTTGATGTAAAGAAAAAAGCCAATGAACTGAATATCAATTACAGATTGCTCGAGAAAAAGAAACATCCTCTGGGATGGCTTATTGCAGGGATTGCAGGGCTTATTCTGACATTCCCGTTATATATTCTTGGAAATATATTCATCTTAACCTTTCTTAAAATCCCGAATCTTCAGTTGCGAAAAATTCGAGATCCGCAATTTCATTCATCTGTCAGATATGGCTTATCCCTGGTACTTGCATTGGTGTTCATTCCATTATTCCTGATCCTTTCCATGATCATCTTTTCGCCGTGGTGGCTGGGTATACTGGTTTTTATTTCTCTTCCATTATCAGGATTGTTTGCCTGGAATTATTCACTTCTTTATTACAGAATAACCGGTGGTTTCAGGATTCGGAAATTAGCAAAGGAGAAAAATAAAAATCTAGATATTCTCAAAAGGAACTATAAGGAATTGATTGATCTGGTTGCAGCATTGTAGAATGAAAAAAACAAATATGTTTAATGGGAAAGTAGCCTGGATAACAGGAGCATCCTCGGGAATAGGTGAAGCACTTGTTTACGAATTTATAAAACGGGGATCTGTTGTAATAGCCTCCTCAAATGATTTGAAAGGACTTGAAAGAGTTAAAGCAGCATGTGGTGAGAGATCACATTTGGTACATTGCGTTCCGTTTGACCTTGCTGAAACTTCAGAAATAGTGAATATTGTTGATGAACAGATAAAAATAACAGGCACAATAGATTTTTTACTGAATATCGGAGGGATAAGTCAGCGTGCAAGAATTGATGAAACTCCTCTGTGGCTCGACAGGAAAATTTTTGAGATCAATTATTTCGGAACAATAGCTCTTACAAAAGCTGTACTGCCCCATATGATCAGAAAAAAGTCAGGTCATATACTTGCAACAAGCAGTATCTCAGGAAGGTTTGGCTTCCCGCTCCGCTCAGCATATTCGGCATCGAAACAAGCACTTCATGGCTTTTTTGAAACACTTTACCTCGAGAACAAGATGTCAAATATCAGAACTTCAGTAATAATTCCCGGGAGGGTCAGGACATCAATCTCATTTCACGCGTTAACTTCAGATGGTAAGGCGCATGGAAAACTTGACGACGGACTGGCAAAAGGTATATTACCTGAAAAAGCAGCAAGGATAATTATTAAGGGTATTTTACGAAATAAACGCGAGATCCTTGTAGGCAAAGGTGAAATGTTATTATTGCATATAAGAAGGTACTTTCCCTGGTTGTTTTTCAGAATTGCCGATAAAATAAAAAGTACTTAAAGCAGATGAATTTTATTGTAATAAAGTCTGAGATAATCTAATAAACCTGACAAATTAAGACATAAAACTATTCTTAGAATCAAAATAATCTTAATAACTATTTTATGAAGGGGTATGTAATCAGCGGAATTCAGCAGATGGGGATCGGAGTAATAAATATTAATGAGGCATGGAAGTGGTATATCGACCAGTTTGGAATGGATTGCCGTATTTTTGAGGATGAAGCCCAGGCAAAGCTGATGCTTCCATACACAGGAGGAGAGCCCAGAAAACGGCATGCTGTATTAGCTCTGAACCTTCAAAGCGGAGGGGGATTTGAGATCTGGCAACATAAAGGCAGAGAGCCGGTTGTTATTAAAGATGAAATAAGGATCGGAGATCTGGGAATCATTGCCTGTAAGATAAAATCAAAAAATTTACAGGTGACATTAGATACCTACCAAAAGAAGGGGATTTCAGTTCCGGCTAATTTGTATAATGATCCTTCAGGGAAAAAAACATTTTTTATGAAAGACCCATTCGGAAACATTTTTCAGCTTGTTGAAGCAACTGACTGGTTCAGAAATGAAAACAAACCTACTGGCGGCTCGTATGGGGCAGTAATCGGTGTCTCAGACATTGAAAAATCAAGAGTAGTATACTCTGAAATTCTGGGTTATGACGAAGTAATCTATGATAAAACAGGCATCTTCCCCGACCTGGCTCATCTCCCCGGAGGTAGTGATAATTGCAGACGTGTACTTCTTGGAAGATCTGAATCATTTGCAGGTCCTTTCAGTAAATTGCTAGGGAATAGTGAAATAGAATTGATCAGCACAACCAGTGGTCCCGGAAAAAAGATATATGAAAACAGATTATGGGGCGATCCTGGTTTTATTCACCTCTGTTATGATATGAGAGGAATGGATGAACTCAGAGTATTCTGCTCGGAAAAAGGGTTCCCTTTCACTGTCGACAGTAAAAAGAGTCATGAGGGTAGCAGCTTTGATATGGGTGAAGCAGCGGGTCATTTCTCATACATTGAAGATCCTGACGGGACTCTTCTTGAGTTTGTTGAAACTCAAAAAGTTCCAATTCTTAAAAAACTTGGATGGTATCTCGATCTCAGGAAAAGAGATCCAAGAAAGTCCTTACCTGACTGGATTCTGAAAACTATGAAATTTTCAAGGGTAAAGAATTAATTTTATCCAGACATCCATCAGGGCGACTGGTAAGAAGAGGAGTGGTTATACCAGACTGGCTGAGGTCTCTTCCACTTTACGCATAACTCTCATAATATTTCCACCCCATATTTTAGTGATGTCGGATTTTGAATATCCTCTCCGGAGCATCTCAATCGTAATATTCTTAAGTTCTGCAACTGTTCTGCATCCCTCCACTCCTCCACCGCCATCAAAATCAGTACCAATACCAACATAATCAATGCCAATTACCTGGACAACATGGTCAATATGATCAACCACATCTTTAACGGTAGCAAGATTTTCATATTTCTTCTTAACCTCATTGTACTCATAGCGATAAACTTTCTTAACTGAATCAGGAAGAGAATTATAATCCCCATATTTTAATTTAACAGCTGCTATTTTTTCATCTCTCTCCGGATTCGGATCAGGTGTTTTTATGTAATTGCTGAGAATACATATTTGTATTACACCTCCATTTTCCTTTAAGGCAATCAACATGTCGTCAGTAAGATTTCTGTGACTTCCGCATAAAGCCCTGCATGAGGAATGAGATGCTATTACCGGAGAATTCGTTTCTTTTAGTACGTCATAAAAAGATTTGTCTGAAATATGAGAAATATCAATCATAATACCCAGCCGGTTCATTTCCTTAACAACTTTTATCCCAAATTCAGACAGCCCGTTATTTTCTGGTCCTGCCGGGTCACTTGAGGAATCGCATATATCATTGTTTTTGCTGTGGGAAAGAGTTATATATCTGGTACCCAGATCATAATATTGCTTAATTCTTGATATATCCTTACCGACAGGATAGCCATTTTCAAGACCGATAAATGCAGCAATCTTTCCTCCCTTCCAGATCCTGTAACCATCATCTGATGAAACTGCCAGTTCAGCAACACCGGAATTTTTAATAATATTTTTATGTAATGCATCAAATATTCTGAGAGAAGTTTGATGAGCAATATTATAAGCTGAGTCATTCCGTGGCCCCTGACCAATAAATACTGCAAAAAATTCTGCATGAAGACCACCTTCTTTCATTCTTGGAAAATCAACGCAACCCTCTTCATGCCTGCTACCAAGATCAAAATCTCCTTCAAGAAAGTTCATAGGGGTATCACAATGGGTATCAACCGTTAGAATTGATTCATGTATCTTGTCAGCTCTCTTAATCAGTTGTTCCTCGCTGGTGCTGCAACCTGTAATTAACATTGCTGTCAGCGAAATAATAATAAGATTTTTCATACTGTTTAAGTAGTTATTCACGTGCAAGATAATTAAAATGATATAGGTGATTTTACAATATCAATTATTTAACCTATTTTAACAAAGCAATAACCCTCCCGGTGAGGATGATACAGACATGAATAAAATGAAAAATGTCGGATGAATAAGTACGCCCTTTTTGCACTCTCGGTTGCCGGAGGCTTTCTCTCAGGGCTTGCCTGGACAGACTGGTGTTCAGGTCTGGTACTTCTTTTTGCATTTATCCCCTTTTTCCTGATCGAGAACTACGTATACGAAAACCAAAACAGATTTGGAAAGAATGGGTTTTTTATTCTCATTCTCCCTGGCTTTATGATCTTCAGTATAATCTCACTTGCATGGATGAGAATAGCAAGCATTGCAGGAGCAATATGTGTGATAATGGGTTTGTCTTTTTTAATGTCATTCACGTTGTGGCTGGCACATATTGTCAGATTAAGGGCTGGTAATATCTCAGGAATTATTTCTCTTATATCATTCTGGCTTATTTATGAATTTATAAGCCTGAATATCAGCATTGTTTCCCCATGGTTAAACCTGGGAAACGGTCTTTCAAAAGATCTTATGTTTATACAGTGGTATGAAATAACGGGTACTTCCGGTGGTTCCCTGTGGATATTAACATCAAATGTTATTCTTACTCTGTATATAATAAATAACATGTCAGGGAAAACCAACTCAAAGCTCATTCTAATTATCTGGTTATCAATAATTATAGTTCCGTCCGGTTCTTCAATCTACAGGTACCTTACTATAAGGGAGAATAAGCTTAATCCTACTGAGGTACTGGTTATCCAGCCTAACATTGATCCATATACTGAAAAATTCAGGATTCCGTTTGATGATCAGTTAAAAAAAGTAATCACCATGGCTGAAGGTGAGGTTTCTGAAAAGACAGCGTGGATCATTACACCTGAAACAACTGTTGACGACCCGGTTAACCTTAATGACCTTGATAATAATAAATACCTGAACATGATCAGAGTCTTTCTGATAGATCATCCCGGGGTTTCATTCCTATCCGGACTGGTAAGTTACAGAATTTATCCCGAATCTGAATCAGCACCGACCAGGAGTGCAAGAATAACAGATTCATCAGGTTTATATTCTGATCATTATAACTCCGCCTTTAAAATAGATACAGGAAAAAATACTGAAACATATCATAAATCAAAACTGGTCCCGGGTATAGAAATGCAATTCACAAATGGTCCGGGAAGAATTCTCACAAAGATTTTACCATCTCTGGGAGGAACAAAATGGGGATATGGAATTCAAAAAAACAGAGTCAGCTTCGAACATTCAGCTATTTCACAGAAAATAGCTCCCATAATCTGTTATGAGTCAGTTTTTGGCAGATTTGTAACAGAATATGTAAAAGAGGGTGCAGAGGCTCTTTTCATAATCACAAATGATGGGTGGTGGAAGAACACAAACGGGTATAAACAACATCTCTCATTTGCTTCAATCAGGGCAATTGAAAACAGGCGACCTGTCGTTCGGGCAGGCAATACGGGGGTTTCATGTATAATTAACATTAAAGGGTTAAGAACCAAAGAAACAAAATGGTGGACTCAGACAGTTATGAAAGGAGAAATCATTAAGGAAACCAGGGTTACTCCCTATGTCAGATATGGAGATTATATATTGCACTTCTCAGTTTTTGTCAGCATTATAATTCTTATCAATACATTTATTTTTATTCCTTTTCGAAGAAATAATGCCAAAACTGAAAATTCCGTGCAACCATAATAACATCCTATTGTCTTTTATAACCAGGTAAGCTTATCAGGTGGATAATTTGAACTTGTACATACATGCTCCTCTCATTGAGGAGTGCAGAAAGGGAAATAGAAAAGCTCATTTCAAGCTCTATAACCAATATTCAAAAGCTATGTATAACCTGGCATACAGAATGTTGAATAATCGTGAAGATGCTGAGGATATTCTCCAGGAAACATTTGTTGAATGTTTCAGGAATATAAGTTCTTTCAGGTTTGAATCTACATTCGGTGCATGGTTAAAAAAAATACTTATTAATAAGTGTATAAATCAATTGAATAAGAAAAAAGTTGATCTGACATACTTTGAGTCACTCCCAGAAAATATTTCCGAAGAAGATGAGGAAATTACATATGATACAACAAAAATCTTTAACGGAATCAAGATTCTTCCTGATGGCTACAGGATAATTTTAACTCTTTATCTTCTGGAAGGTTACGATCACTCAGAAATCTCAGAAATTCTGGGAATATCTGAATCGACTTCAAAATCCCAATACTCAAGAGCAAAAGAAAAATTAAGAAGTATTCTTTCAATGAAATAAAAAGATGGATAAACTTGAAGAACACATAAGAAAAAACCGGGAGGCTCTGGACAGATACAATCCTCCATCAGGAGCCTGGCGAGGAATCAGAAAACGAATAATTATTAAGAAGCCAAATCCTCTTCGTCTGGTGGTTTCAATCGCAGCAATGCTTGCAATCATACTTGCTTCAGCAATACTATTCCTGAAACAAGATAATTTTCTCTCAGGAAACTGGATAACCGGTAGAAATTCATTATCGGATCAAAATCCGCAGTTAACTGAGACAGAAATATATTATAACAACCTTGTTTTTTCACTATTTAATAAGGTTAATCCATTACTTGCCGCAAACCCGGATATAAGAAAGGAGTTGTTTACGGATATTTCACATCTTGACAGTATATATGTGGAAATCAGAAAAGATCTGAAAGATAACATTTCTAATCAGGAGGTTATCGATGCATTGATACAGAATTACAGAATTAAGATCGAACTCCTTGAAGAGATGCTGGTAATTCTCAGGGAAAATGAAGAAAATTCTGATAAAAACCCGGATTATGAACTATAGAGCAATAATATTCATAAACATCATTCTCGCTTTTCCATCATCTTTATCAGCTCAGGGCGAAAAAGAAACAAGGAACTTTATAAAGTCTGTTCCTGTTAGAAAAGAGTCATCACTCGAGATCACTAATAAATATGGTACAATTCATATAACGACATGGAACAAAGATTCAGCCTATGTAAGAGCTGAAGTTAAAGGGGTTGCTACAAATCAGGCTAAACTAAAGAAGATGTTTGACGGGGTTTCAGTAACTATCACTGAAACAGATTACCTGATCAGGGCACAGACTAACTTTTCACAGAATGTTGGTATGTTTTTCGAGAACTTTAAAGGGATGACAGGAAACTTGATCACCTACAGTTCGCACATAGAGATCAATTACTATATAAGTGTCCCCGAATATCTGAATCTGAAGATTGAAAACAAATACGGGGATGTTTACATGGAGAATACTAAGGAAAATTTGTCGGTAAATGTTTCAAACGGCTCATTCAGAGCTAATTCCATTGGAAAAGGCAGCAATCTGACCCTTGCCTTTTGTAACGCAAAGATCAATTCAATAGAATCAGGAGAGATTGATGCTACCTTTTCAGAAATATCGGTAAATAGTACAGGTTATCTGAAACTTAACTCAACATCATCAAGGTATGATATTAAGAAGGCAGAAAAAATTTTACTGGAATCGCGAAGGGACAAATTGTTCATTGACGATATCGGAACACTCACAGGTAACTCATATTTCACCGATTTCAATCTGGCAAATATTAAAGTTGAACTATCTCTGACAACCCGGTATGGTAATCTCAATACTGATCTTATCGGGAAGGAGTTCAAAACAATCGATATTAATTCATCATATACCGATGTTACTCTAAGATTTGACAATAGCTCATCATATAATCTGGACATCAGGCGATTAAATGCATATCTTGTATTACCTGACAAGAATATTAAAACTGAAGAGAAAATCATTAGTGCAGATAAAAAGGAATATATAACATTTGGTACTTATGGTCCGGAAAGTGCAACCGCCAAAGTAAAAATCGATGCAACACGGGGTAATATTTATTTAAAATGAATTTAGAGTTCAGTGCAACCTTGAAATAAATATGTTGTCTTTTACAAAAAAAATGTAATACACTAAATACAGTTACAGAAAAGGTATTAAATATGCTTTGATTCCATCTGGTACTTATTTTTCAAACTTCAAAAGGTATCAATAATTAAAAGAATTTTTAAATAAGAAAATACAATTCATGAAAAAACTCTCTTTTATCATTTTATTTATTATTCTTATCCCTGCAGAGTATCTGTCAGGACAAATATCTACAAGGCAAGCCGGTTTGAGGCTTGGATACAGAAGCGGGATTTTTTATCAGATCAGCCATGAAGCAGGCAGTGCCGAAGTTGCGTATAACGGACTTTTAAGCTTCAATAATAACGGACTTCAGTTTACAGGATTGAGAATAGTATATGAAACATCACTGGATGATATATCACATAATCTGTTCTTCGCCTGGGGATACGGAGGTCATGTTGGATTTATCTATTCTGATCACGTTAGATTCATGGGAGAAGATTATTACTATTCACATGACAGGTTCTCTCCTCTAATCGGAATTGACGGATGGGCTGCTTTTGAATACAGGTTAAGTGATATCCCCCTCAATGTCAGCCTTAATTTTAAACCGTTTATTGAACTGACTATACCCTCTTTTGTGAGAGTCATTCCATTTGATGTTGGATTATCCGTTTCTTACGCTTTTTAAATATTACTACTAAATAAAAAATAATGAAAAAACAGTTTCTTTTATCAGCTTTACTTGTCATGCTCTGTGTGTCAGCATTTTCACAAAAAAATGATTCTATTCAGAAAGAAAGAGAATACAAGACATTATTCGGAGACAACAGACCAGGTGGTTTCTATGGTGCCTTTAATATGGGATACTCTGTTATTGATGATGATCAGTCAATAATCTTTGGGGGAAGATTCGTATGGATAGTTAACCACTCTGTCGGATTTGGTTTTGGCGGAAGTGGTTTTATCAATGAGTACCATTATGAGCCAGCCCTGGAAAGGGAAGTATTCCTAACAGGTGGTTATGGAGGTCTTTATATCGAACCAATCCTGATGCCAAAGTTTCCTGTACATCTCTCATTTCCATGCCTTTTCGGAGCTGGTGGAATTTCGTATATTTCAAAAGAGGCAGAATATAACCATAATATCATTGAGGATTCAGAAGCATTTCTGATAGCAGAGCCTGGTGCTGAACTTGAATTGAACCTTACCCGGTATTTTCGATTTGCTATTGGAGCTACATACAGATTTACAACAGAATTTGAAGTGGGTACTAATTCACCACCAACAGTGAGTGCAGAAGCACTAAAGGGTTTCAGCTATATGGTTACATTCAAATTCGGAAGATTCTAGATAATCTATTCCAATTAAATCATTTAGATTTTTCGTAAGCTGCAAAACCCTCATCAAGCCATTTTTTATACTCCTCAACATTGAGATTTGTTGGTGTGGGTTTAATCAAAGGATTACCTTCATGATCTGCGATTACGTACAATGGAAGGGCATTGGTTTTAAATCCGGATATTTCTATTTCCTCATTTATTTTGCCAATAGTTTTCTTCATCTTGCCATCTATTTTAGACAATACCCATTCATTTTCAGGCAATTGAGTTCTGTCGTCGACGTATAATGCAACAATAACAAAGTTTGCTCTTAGTCTTCTGAGAACTTCCGGATCAGACCAAACTTTAGCTTCCATAAGTTTACAGTTGGCACAGGCATGTCCCTTGAAATCGATCAGAACCGGTTTTCCCTGCTCTTTTGCGCAGGCAAGACCCTGTTTATAATCGAAGTACCCATTTAATCCATATGGCAACTCAAACAAGTCACTATATTTTACTTCTGAGCACAAAATGCTTTTCTTTGCAAGCCCTTCTGATGTGCTGGTATAAGCCCTGTTTTCGTTTAACAGTTTGGGAATGTTTAACTCAGTTTTGGAAGATGGTGGAAGGAAAGTGGAGAGTCCTTTTAATGGAGAACCAAAAAGTCCAGGTATAAGGTACACGACAAACGAAAAGACAACAATGACTAGAAACAATCTGAAAGTACCAAGAAATGGCAGATCGCTGTCATGAGAGAACTTTATCTTTCCCATGAGATATAATCCCAGAAGTGAAAACAATACAATCCATATAGCAATAAAAAGATCCCTTGATAATATACCCAGTGAGTAGACGCTATCGACGGTACTTAGAAATTTCATGCTGAATGCCAGCATTATAAATCCAAGAACAACTTTAATTGAGTTAAGCCAGCCACCGGATTTTGGTATACGATTCATAACTGACGGGAAGAGTGCAAAAATTGTAAATGGCAGGGCAAAAGCAATACCAAATCCAACCATTCCTATTGTTGGTCTTAATACATCTCCGCTGGCAGCTTCAACAAGAAGAGCACCTACTATAGGACCGGTACATGAAAATGAAACAATTACGGTGGTGAGTCCCATGAAAAAGGAAGCAAGTATTCCACCTTTATCAACTTTTGAGTCAGCACCTGTGGCCCAGCTACCTGGTAAAACAATTTCAAACGCACCAAAGAAAGAGGTAGCAAAAACTATAAACAGCAGAAAGAAGAGGATGTTAGGTATCCAGTGAGTGCTTAACGCATTAGCAATTCCGGCACCTGCACTTGTTACTGATACCAGAATTCCAAGGGATGAATAAATAAGTACTATTGAGATCCCGAAGATCAGTGCCTTAAAAACCGACTTACTTCTGTTCTCTGATCCCCGTGAAAAGAATGCGACTGTCATTGGAATCATCGGGAAAACACACGGGGTTAATACCCCTGCAAAACCGGCTAGTAATGAGATAAGAAAGAACTTTAACAATCCTCTTCCTGTATCAGATACTCCTGAATCAATATCCTTACTTTTTCCGGCCGAACTTGCTTTGACTGTACCTCCGTCACCAACAGCAATTGAGAATTCCACATCTTTGGGAGGAGAACAGGTTGCATTATTGCATGCCATAAAATTTACAACCCCTGTAACAGTAAACGAAGGTTCCGGTGAGGATATTTTCTGACGAAATTCAGCCTTATTACTTAGTGTTTTTATCTTAAATCCGAATGCCTCATCTAACTTCTCAACCGGCTCTGTAACTTCATATGCTTTCCCTTCAAGAACATAACTTCCTATTGTGTCAAACTGAAATGATGTCGGAATTGGACCTCCTTCAGGAATATCCATTGCATAGATATGAGAGTTCTCCTCAATAGTGGCAGTAAGAATAATATCGTACTTATTTTCTCCGGTCTTCTCATATTTAAAATCCCAGGTAACAGGGTCATAGATCTGTGCTGCAGAATATGAGACAACAAGAATTAATGGCAATAAGAATGCTATTTTTTTTAACATGGTCTTAATTTTTAATTGTACAAAGGTAATGAATCATTTTTTCCAATGATCCTGATGCATTAAATACAAACAGGAAAAAGTTTAATTAAGCCAGATCGATCTCATTATCATAGTGGTCATAGAAATGATACTCAAGCATATGATAAGAGGTAACAGATTGTACCTTCAGATTTATTCTGTATTTAAAGTTCCATTTACGTGATATGGAAAATATACCTTTTGTAAGGAATGATGCCACAAATGGGTGAACATTGAGAATTATCTTCCTGGTTTTTATTTTATCTACTATGAATGCGAGCCCTCTCTCCAGTTCATCAGCAAACAGAATGGTTGGCTTTATTTCACCGGTACCCTGGCAGGAGGGACATTTCTCATCAGTTACGATTGTCATTTCCGGTCTGACACGC
Organism: uncultured Bacteroidales bacterium; assembly: GCA_963732435.1. GTDB lineage: Bacteria > Bacteroidota > Bacteroidia > Bacteroidales > VadinHA17 > LD21. Next base: position 304,014 of record CAVSZL010000006.1, read on the forward strand.
TGTCTTGTAATCTGCATCAAACCAAATTTTGTTAATGGAAGAATATTATGTTTGGTCCTGTCATTAGCCATCACCTCCTTCATTCTATCATACAGCAATTGTTTGTTTTCTGCCGATTGCATATCGATAAAATCCACAACTATAATCCCGCCCATATCCCTGAGCCTTAACTGCCGGGCAATTTCAAAGGCAGCCTCCATATTTACTTCAAGAGCATTCGATTCCTGATCATTACCAGATCGTGATCTGTTTCCGCTGTTGACATCAATAACATGAAGAGCTTCAGTATGTTCGATAATAAGATATGCCCCATGCTTAAATGAAATAGTTTTACCAAAAAGAGCCTTAATCTGCTTATTAATACCAAAATGATCAAATATAGGAAGGGAACTCTTATAGACCTTTACAATTTTTTCTTTTTCAGGAGCAATACCACTGATATACAAACGAATATCATCGGCCAGAACCGGATCATTAATATGTATACTATTGAAAGTTACATTCAACATATCTCTGAGGATAGTTGAAGTCCTGTTCATTTCACCAATAAATAACCGGGGATTTTTTGTCTCTTTCTTTATTGTAGTAAATGCTGACTCCCATTTTCTTATAAGTTCTCTCAGTTCGGCATCAAGGACAGCTACCTTTTTCCCTTCTGCAACCGTCCTTATAATAACACCATAATTACGAGGCTTAATACTCTGTACAAGAGCTTTTAATCGGCTCTTCTCTTCGCTGCTTTCTATTTTTGAAGAGACAGAAACTTTATCACAATAAGGCATCAGTACGAGGTTCCGTCCGGCAATAGAAATCTCAGAAGAAAGCCTTGGGCCTTTGGTTGAAATGGGTTCCTTTGTTATCTGCACAATAACTGTCTGACCAGTAGTCAGTACATCAGTTATCTTGCCATCTTTGTCTATGTCCTGCTCGGGCTTATTTTTATGCAGAGGCAAAACCTTACCCTGCTTCTGAATTGCAGAAAGATAATATTTATGTTGTGTCCTGAACTGTGCTCCAAGGTCCAGGTAATGAAGGAAAGCATCACGCTCATAACCAACATTAACAAAAGCAGCATTCAGTCCTGGCATTATCTTTTTTACCTTTCCAAGATAAATATCCCCGACTGAAAACTGAATATTTCGCTTTTCCTTATTTAGTTCAATTAACTGCTTGTCTTCCAACAAGGCTAAAGAAACATCGGAATCACCAACATCAATGATTAAATCCTTGTTTACCACTTCACTATTTTAATCTGAGAAATAAGTTTCAGAATCATCAGACATACTGATACAATAAACCTAAAGACCACCAGATCTTTAGGTTTATATAAATCAGTGAATGACCACGTGCTGATCTGCTACTTCTTCTTGTGTCTATTCTTCCTCAAACGCTTTTTGCGTTTATGAGTGGCCATTTTATGTCTTTTTCTTTTTTTACCGCTTGGCATGGAGGATTACTTCTTTGCGTGTGATTTAACTTTTGTAATGAATGATTTTGCCGGCTTAAATGCTGGAATGTTATGAGCTGGAATAATAATAGTGGTATTCTTGGAAATATTCCTGGCTGTTTTTTTAGCTCTCTTTTTTACTATGAAGCTTCCAAAACCTCTAAGATATACGTTATTCCCTTTTACCATGGAATCTTTAACAGTTTCCATTAAGGCTTCTACAGCTTTCTGAACTGTAACCTTTTCAATACCAGTGTTCTTGGCAATTTCATTAACAATGTCTGCTTTAGTCATTTTTCGTGAAGTTTAAAATTCAACAAATTATTTTGAGTGTTCGTTTTTTCAACTGTGCAAATATAAAAATATTATTTGTTTAAAATGAAACACTCTGGAAATAAATAAAAAAAATATTTTTATTAATGCCTTAAATACAATGAAATAGATAATCAATACAAATGTAACCCGGTTATCAGTCTTAAAAAAACATTCATTTATTCATTACATAAGATATTGTAAATCTGGAATTTAGACAATTTGTGCAGATGATCGTTGTAAAAAATCTATTTTTTCTTAACTTTACATTCAGGTATCATTACCAGAACTTAAAAGATAACTACATGTCAATCAATAAAGTTATACTTGTCGGAAATGTTGGAAAAGACCCGACAATAAGGTATTTCGACAAGGGCGTTGCTAAAGCAAACTTTCCTCTTGCCACGAGCGAAACCTATACAAATCAGCAGGGCGAAACAATAACATCAACCGAATGGCATAATATAGTTTTATGGCGGTCCCTAGCAGAAGTAGCTGAAAAAACTGTAAAAAAAGGATCACAGGTATATATAGTTGGGAAAATTAAAACGCGGTCGTACGTGGATAAAGATGGAGTTAACAAGTATATAACCGAAATTCTAGCAGATACATTCCTTCTGCTCGAAAAGAAACAGGGTACCGGATATACAGCACCTCAGTCAAATGAGGCTCATGAACAGGGAAAATCATCTTCCGGATTAAATGAGCCAACTTCTTCATATAATGCATCATCGCTCAATAACTCAAAAGACTCATTTGACAGTAGTGCTCCGGGAAGGGATAATTTTGGTGATGATGACATCCTGAAAAATGGATCGGCGATTTCTCAAAATGATGATGACCTGCCATTTTGAAGTATTTAATTAATTGAATATCAATTGGAATCTGGAAATCCACTTTCTTATTTATATATATTTTCAGGAATTGCTTTTAACTATCCTGATGCAAAAATTATTCTAGGATTTATTCTGCTTCTTTTTTTGTTGTTCGGATCAGCTATGATATCTGGATCAGAGGTTGCTTTTTTTTCTTTCAGTCCCGAAGACCTTCAGAAACTTAAAAATGATAAAAGAAAAAAATCACTTGCAGTAATTAAATTATACAATAAGCCTGAAAAACTTCTAAGCACTATTCTTGTTGCGAATAATACAATAAATATCGCTATTGTACTGCTTGCAGCTTATCTGAGTTCAAAAATGTTTGACTTCAGCGCTGTACCTGTCTGGGGATTCATAATTAATACAGTTGTTATAACTTTCCTTCTGCTCTTTTTCGGAGAGATAATGCCAAAAGTTTATGGTTCAAGAAATCAGGTTAAAATGGCTTCTTTCATGGCTTACCCACTTAACCTGCTGGAAAAAATATTTTCCCCTGTTACATCAATACTAATCTTCTCTACCTCATTCATAAAAAGAAGAACCGGCAACCGAAGTACAAATATCAGCATGGATGATCTGTCTGATGCTCTTGAACTTACAACAGCAGATTTTAATGATGATGAAAAAATACTTAAGGGCATTGTCAGTTTCGGCAATAAAAATGTGAGTGCAATAATGTGCCCAAGGATTGATGTAACTGCTTTCGATATCAAAACAGGATTTGATAAGATAATCTCCGAAATAATAAATTCCGGATTTTCAAGAATTCCCGTTTATGCCGGCACTTTTGATTCAGTTAAAGGAATTCTTTATGCAAAAGATGTCCTTCCGTACACAAATAATCCTGTTGGATTCAAATGGCAGGCGTTACTAAGACCACCCTATTTTGTCCCTGAGACAAAAAAGATAAATGATCTGCTTAAAGAATTTCAAACCAAGAAGATCCATATGGCTATTGTTATTGATGAATATGGAGGAACTTCAGGGATCGTTACACTTGAAGATATCCTGGAGGAAATTGTGGGAGAGATTTCTGATGAAGGAGATGAAGAACAACCTTTATTCCGGAAAATTAATGAAAAAACCTATCTTTTTGAAGGTAAGATACTATTGAATGACTTTTATAAAGTATTTGAAATAGAAGAAGATATCTTTCAGGGAGCAAGAGGGGAATCTGAAACTCTGGCCGGACTGATCCTGGAACTTACAGGAGAAATACCGGAAAAAGGTCAAATAATAAAATCAGGAACCTTTACTTTCAGTATAGAATCGTCTGACAGGCGAAGGATTAAGGAGATAAGGGTTGAAAATAACAAAAATGATGGCGATACTGAAAAAGAATAATCTTTTTATTTCATTGGTAATTATTGCCTCTTTAATTGGCTGCAGGGAGATATATACACCAAAACCCAAAGGACATTTCAGGATCGATCTTCCGGATAAGAAATATGTAGCTATTGATACAATATTAACCAAAAGCGATGCGATGCCCTTTACATTTGAATACCCGGTCTACGGGAAACTCTCTTTTAACAAGGAAAGCAAACAAGAACCAGGTTGGTTCAATCTGGAATTTCCTGAATACAGGGCTAAAATTTATTTCACCTATAAAAATATCAATCATGATTTTGAAAGTCTTATGGAACAATCCTATAAGATGAATGTTAAAAATCATATAACAAAAGCTGATGCAATAAATGAACATGTTATTAATAATCAGAAGAATAATGTTTATGGAATACTTTATGATCTTAAGGGAAACACAGCATCGGCTGTTCAGTTTTATGTATCAGACACAGTTCGCCATTTTCTGAGAGGCTCATTATATTTCACATCAGAACCTGATGCTGATTCCCTCTCACCTGTTATTGAATTTTTCAGAGAGGATATAATACATATTATAGAGACACTTGAATGGAAATATTAACAAATAACGCCAATTAATGGGTTGTATCACAAAACATTATCTTAATGAGTTCTCTATTCTAGGCGTATGGAAGATCGAAGAGGATCTGGAATCTCTTCTCAACATGGTTGTCCTTGACGAAGATGACTATAAAAAATACAAAGGATTCAGCAGCAATTCACGTAAACTTGAATTTCTTAGTACCAGGGCTCTGTTAGCCGAGCTGCTAGGCAAGGATGCAAGGATTGTTTATAACAAGAATAACAAGCCATTTCTAAAAGATGGCTCAAGGTTTATAAGTATTTCACACTCCCATAAACTCTCTTCAATCCTGGTAAGTACTAATGAAAAGGTAGGAATTGATCTTGAATATATGAGCTCTAACATAGCAGCCATTGCTTTTAAATTTCTGAACAGAAAAGAAAAGATTACCAAGAAACGTGACGATCATAAATATCATCTTTATATACACTGGTGTGCAAAAGAAGCCCTCTATAAAATATGTGACAAAGAGGGTATCAGTATACGTAAAAACATTACAATTGAACCTTTTAACCTTATGGAATCAGGAGAAATTAAAGGGCGTGTTCACACTGATAAAATCAACGAATCATTTGACCTGTACTACTCCAGATATGATAACTATGCAATAGTCTGGACCAAAAAAAACTGGGAATCCGGGCTTGTTGATCCAAACAATAAATTGAAAGTTTAAAGACTGATTTTAAAATTATATGAGTATCAGGAATGAATAATAATTAAGTTGGAAGTGAATAAAAATATCAAAACAGGAAAGGGAGATTCTGAGCGCTAGCGAGGAATCCCACAATCAACTGTTCAGGATTATTATTGATAACCGATCTCAAATAAAACTATTTATATCTGGTAATAAAAAACACTCAGGAATACAGGAAAATATTAATGAAGACAAATTTATTCCCCGGAGACAAAAGCATTGCATTACTGCTCGATCCTGACAAAGCCTCAGGAACCTCACTTCTCAGGATCCTTGAAGCGGCAGAAAAGGGTAAACCAGATTTTATAATGACAGGAGGTAGTATTACCTTCAATGAAATAGACAATCTTATCAATACCATTAAAGAACATTGCTCTATTCCTGTTGTTCTCTTTCCGGGTAACCTTCTGCAGTTAACTCAAAAAGCAGACATTATTCTGCTCCTATCTCTAATATCCGGACGTAATCCCGAATTACTGATAGGGAATCATGTTATAGCCGCCCCTTTCCTGAGAAATGTCAGGGAAAAACTTGTATCTGTTGGTTATATACTCATCAGTTGCGGAAACAGAACATCGGTTGAGTATATCAGCCAGACTGAGGCAATACCATCCGACAAAACTGATATAGTTGTGGCAACAGCTCTTGCCGGCGAAATGCTGGGGCTAAAAATGATTTATCTTGAAGCTGGCAGCGGTGCTGTAAATAGTGTCCCGATAGATATTGTAAAATCAGTAAGGGATAATATTTCAATCCCGCTCGCTGTTGGAGGAGGAATAAGAGACGAAAAACAGGTAAATGATATCTTCAGTGCAGGTGCCAACCTGATAATACTTGGAAACGGATGCGAAAAAAATCCTGGTTTGCTTATTGATGCCTGTGCTGTCAGGGACGATTTTAAAAAGACCCGGAAATAATCCCGTAAGTGTTTCCCCCTACCTGAATAATTCAACCAATGGTTCGCCAGTACTGGCATTAGGAGTTGGAACCTTGCAAAGTGTTGATAAGGTAACAGCTATGTCAGTCATATTAACCCGACGGTTAACTGTTGACCTGTTTGTTGTCCATCCATACCAGATTAAAGGCACATGTGCATCAAACTCATAAGGTGAATTATGATTTGTAACATAATCATTATCTCTCTCAACCCAGCCCGGATTAAGTGTAACAATCACATCTCCTGATCTCTGCGGACTGAAACTATTCAGAATTCTTTTAAGATTACCTGACCCGAAATCATTTGTTTCAAATGCAGAAAACGGATAGGCTGAAGCTACTCCTGTAAACTGTACAAGAAATCTTGCCACTTTTTTTTGTACTTCATCCAGCGAAAGTCTGGCATCCTCAATAAGTACCCTGTTAAGATAAATCTGTCTTTCAGAATAGCCCTTCACCCAATTGCCTTCCCCGTATACAACATTCAGATAACTACGCAGAAGTTGCAGAGCCTGGTTCTGGTTAAAATAGCCAGATGGTATACGGTTATTCTTCAGAACTGCAGGTATTTCTGATACTCCGTGCGCCGCTGTAAAATAGATCAGAATATTCTTTTTCCCGATCTTTTCATTAACGTACGACAGAAGGTTTTTTATTTCATCATCGAGTCTCAGAATTGCATCACCCATCTCCACAGATGAGGGTCCGAATCTGTGCCCTATATTATCAGTTGAGGAATAACATATTGAAATATAATCCGTTACATCATCAACTCCAAGTCCTTCCTTTTCGATTAGTTTTATGGCAAAAGTTGTTGTCAATGAGTTGCCAAATGGGGTCTCTTTAAGCAAAGAATAATCATTTTTAAGATTGAGAATCTCTTTTGACCTAAGCTTTTTGAGATCGTAAGGAAAATAGTTGATACCATTAAATCCTGCTTCAGCACTATTAGTATCGGGCAAACATTCAGAATAATAATCGGGGCTCCTGTAAAGTGACCAGGTGTTTTCAAGATAGGAATCAGAATACCTCATAGAATTAAAATCTTTTACCCAATCAGGAAGAGTATCAATATAATGCGTACTTGACATCCATGTACCACTGGTATTATCAAACCAGTAAGCACCATCTGCTGCATGACCAGCGGATAAAATAGCCGAATTCTCCTTTAAACCAACGCCAAATACTTTAGCTTTTTTATTTGTTGACATTTCCAGTTCATCAGAGAAAGTGGATGACTGAAGGTTTACTGGCGAATGCAGGCCAGATTCATAACTTCCTCCTACCGGATTAACCCCGATGTCCTTCGTACAGTAAATAAGTTCATCGCGAAGTGGAAGGAACCAGTAATCGGATGTTATACCATGAGACGAAGGTTCTGCTCCGGTGGAAATTGTAGCATGGGCAGGAGCAGATTGTGTAAGCATATATTGATAAGAAGCATTTTTGAAATATGTTCCTTCATTTATAAGTCTCCTGATACCTTCCTCTCCGAACTTATCCCGGAATTTCTCGAGCTGATCATACTTAAGCTGCTCAACCACTATCCCGATAACAAGACTTGGTTTATCAGGAGGAAGATAAGCTCCCTGAGCCATTACCTTTTCAGAGACAATAACCATGAAAACGGTTACTGCTATCATTTTTTTTAATAAATCCAGACTATCCATAATGCTAAACACCAGTTCTAAAACAGAATAAAAGGTTCCTGCTTAAATAATTGTAAGGTGCAAAAATACTTGTTTTAATGAGAGTAGCAAATGAGGCCAGCTATTTAATCACAATGAATCTTGCACGGCATGTTGTCCCGTCAAACTTGTTTTGAAAAATAATTGAATATACGCCCGGTGAAAACCCGGTTAGATCAATTAAAAGTGGTATCCCCGGACTTACATCTTCATCATAATCAGATATCAGTTTCCCTGAAGTGTTGATTATCCTGATATTCACATGACCGGATATCGTTTCAGGTAAAGCTGCTTCAATCAGGTTTCGTGCCGGATTAGGATAGAGGACAGGGGATTCAGGATATAGACCATTATCTGTTCTGCCGGCAGGAACCATATAAACAGTCAAATCAACTTTCTGATATGAGGCTACAGTAATATTATTAAGAGTCAGATCATTGTAACCACGGGCTGAGAAAGTAATATTCCATGTGCCAGGTGCAAGCAGTCGCACAAACCTTCCGGTTATATTATCGGAGTATACATGTGAACTGTCCTTATCATGACCTTTAATAAATATCCTTGCAGGTACAGGTGAATTTGATATGGAATCCAGAACAACACCATGAATACCGAATAATCCGTTTTCGGCATATCCTAGTAATGATCTCCAGTTATTTTGCCAGAGTTGTTCAAGTTTTGAAACCGGTGTCAGTTTTGTAGCATCAAGCTCAATAGTAACTTCCCGTCCCTGTAGTTCCCATGTCACAAAATCCTGCCTTCCTCCATAGATTACATACCAGTCGCTTCCTCTGGTTACACCATTTTCAAAGTCATTCATATAAAATGGTCCGGAATAGATATGGACAGTGTCGGCATAAGCCCTGCTGATCTGATTAAACCAGTTATGGTCAGCATGGTACCTTGTTTCCCACCTGTCCCACGGGAAGTTTACTACTTCCACTCCAGCATGAAAATTTGCTGAAATAATTGATTTGTGCTCTCGCATAAATCTGATCATATCAATAGTCTCTTTCTGAAGCACCGTTCCCGGTGTTTGCGGATCAGGAAAATTCCGGTTAAGATCAATTCCGTTTGCATTAAAACGTGTCGGGGAAGCTATGATATTACCTGTCCTGTATGTCCCGTCAGGATTTGACATGGGATTAATCCAGATTTCAAGATTATCAACCAGATTTTTCACCCTGCTGTTTGACTTATAATTTTTTAACAGGTAATCTGCAAGCCGAAGCATCAGGATAAAACCTCCTGTTTCATCACCATGAATAGTTGCTGTATAAAAAACTGCAGGTTCCTCGTCAGATACAGAAACATTATCAGAAATTTTCAATGCCAGAATTTTTTTCCCATTTATGCTTGTTCCGATTGTCACAAGTTGGCACAAGTCTGGGTAATTAGTTCTAAAGCTTATCATTATTGAATCGTACTGGGTGTAAGTAGGGTAGCTATTCCACTCCATTGCCTGATCAATCGTCAATGCTGAAACAAGTCCCTTAGGATCAATCCTTTCTGATATCTTATAATTAAATTTCTGGCTGATGAACCACTCGCACGTTAGTGGTGATAGAATTATGCTTATGAGATTGTCTTTAACAGATAAAATTGAAACATTTCTGGTAAGCTGATCAACTGAGGCCCTGTTTGTATAAGGTATTGACACCTCAGCCTGTCCATCTTGTCTGATTAATTCCCGTAACCTGTTATCATAGTCCGTGTTCTGTGAAATACCATTTAGACCAAATACAGACAACAGGCTAATTAAGATTACCAGACGACTTATCATCAGTTTGTTATACGTTAAACCTTATATGCAATATATCTCCATCCTCAACTACGTAATTCTTCCCTTCAACATTGAATTTTCCGGCTTCTTTACATGCATGTTCCGATCCAAGCGTAACGAAATCATTGTACTTCATTACCTCTGCCCTTATAAAACCTCTTTCGAGATCACTATGAATAACACCTGCTGCCTGAGGAGCTTTCATTCCGGTTTTGATTGTCCATGCTCTGATCTCCATCTGTCCGACAGTAAAGAATGTCTGCAGGTTTAACATCCTGTAAGCAGACCTTACAAGTTTATCTACTCCTGGTTCAGAAAGACCTGCATCTTTAAGAAATGCCAAACGGTCTTCGGTACTTTCAAGATCAGCTATTTCTGCTTCAAGAGCGCCTGCAATAACCAGAATTTCAACATTTTTCCCTTTAAAAAAGTCTTTTACGCTATCAACATATCTATTACCGTTAATGGCAGACTTCTCGTCAACATTACATACATAAATAACCGGTTTCATTGTAAGAAGAAAGAGATCATCAACAAACTTTTTATCCTCATCTTTTACTCCGAGAGTCCGGGCATTATTGAAATTTTCAAAATGTTCCCTGTATTGGTTAAGTACCTCTACTCCTCTTTTCGCATCCTTATCGCCAGCTCTTGATGCTCTTTCAAGACGCTCAATCTTCTTTTCAACAGATTCAAGGTCTTTTACCTGCAGTTCGAGGTCAACAGTTTCAAGGTCTCGTACAGGGTCAACCGATCCGTCAATATGAGGCAGGGCATCATTATCAAAGCATCTGAGAACATGAATCAGAGCATCGGTATTTCTTATATCAGCCAGAAATTTATTACCAACACCTTCTCCTTTGTTCGAACCTTTAGCCAGACCAGGAATATCAACAATCTCAACTGTGGTATGAACGATCCTGTCTGTTGTCTGGTGTTTTTCAAGCTCGTATAACCGGGGGTCAGGAACCTGGACAACTCCCATATTTGATTTTGTTGCACTGAAGGCAAATGCATTTGTTTCTCCTTTAGTATTTGAGATACAATTAAATATTGTCGTTTTGCCGACGTTTGTTATTCCAATTATTCCACATTGAAGAGCCATCAGTTATAAGGATTGATTCGTTTGGCTGCAAATTTATCATTATTCCGGTGATAATTCAAGTACAGAGTGACTAGAGTGCCTAAAGTTTGTATCATAACCCAAAATCTGATTCAACCTTAAGTACTCCAGGCACTTTAGCTCACTTCAGGCACTCTAGGCGCTTTAAGAACTTTTTATTTATCTTTAAACCTTTTAATACTTTTTACATCAAAGAGTAAAATCTGTTAAAAGTTGAGTGATAAGAAATCAGACGATAACATTCCCGAACTGCTAAAAAAAGATCCAAATGCAGGATTCCGGGTTGTTGTAGAAAAATATAGTTCCAGATTATACTGGCATATACGCCGGCTTGTTATCATTCACGAGGATGCAGATGACGCCCTGCAGAACACTTTTATAAATGCATGGAGGAGCATAGGGGAATTCAGGAGTGAAAGCTCATTATATACCTGGCTTTATACAATAGCTACGAATGAGGCTCTGACTCTGATCAATAAAAGAAAAAGAACTGCAGCTGTTTCAATAGATGATCTTGGAAGCTATTTCGAGAATTCAAAAGAGGGTAGTACATGGTTCGATGGCGACGAAGCAATGGTAAAACTGCAGAATGCAATACTTAAACTGCCTGAAAAACAACGCATTGTGTTTAACCTTAAATATTTTGATGAGATGACATACCAGGAAATGAGTAAAGTTCTCGATACATCAGAAGGTGCATTAAAAGCATCTTATCATCATGCAGTAACTAAAATTGAAAAATTGTTATCAGGTGATTAAACCTTTACAACACTTTACAATCTAAATGATAATGAAAAAGATTAAAAACATACCTGAGAAAAACCCATTCAAAGTACCGGAAAATTACTTTGAGGAGGTAAACAGAAAAATAATTTCTGCTACCGTAGGAATTGAACGGGAAACGAAGAAGATAAGTATGTATAACAGGTTCAGACCATACCTGCTAATTGCTGCTTCAGTAACAGGCCTGATCCTTATTACTTATTCTGTCAGAACTGTTGTAACCCATAGCAGGAATAATACAAACCTTTCAGAATCTTATTATGATGAAGAGTATCAGGAATATCTGAATGAAATTGACATTGCTGATCTTGAGGAAAAAACAGCTTCACTTATTGAGTTTGAAGAGGGACCCATGGTCAGTAAATCAGATATTATTGACTATCTTATGCTTGAAAATATTGAAATTGAAGAAATTTATGAACAACTATAGAATCCGGAATATGAAAAATATACTTTGGCTTTTACTTACATTATTAATATTAACAGGATTAAGAGTTAATGCTCAGAATCCAAATCGTGAAAATCTTAATTCCTACAAAATTGGATTTTTTACTAAAAGACTTAACCTGACACCATCTGAAGCTGAGATTTTCTGGCCCGTGTATAATGAATACCAGGATCAGAAGAGCCGGCTCCAGTTAGAGAAGGTTTTAATCATAAAGAATTTTAATCAGAATGAAAGTATCCTGACCGATAAACAGATTACAGAATCAGGTGATAAATTAATAGGCTTAATCGAACAGGAAACGTCACTAGCTGTCAAATTCCACAACAGGTTAAAGGAAATACTTGCCCCGGCTAAAGTACTAAGGTTTTACCAGGCTGAAACCCAATACAGAGCTCAATTGCTTAATGAGCTGCAAAACAACAGGGACCAAAGGAGAATAAATCCTGCCCGTGATTTTTAATATGATCACTTATATCTAAGCAGGTTTGAGTTTTTGATGAAGTCAATAGATTTCAGTATTTCTTCATACATAACCTTATCATTTTTTATAAAAGAAATATTCGTCCGGAAGGATTTTACAACATCTTCAATGAAAGGCGATGATTTCAATGGCCTCCTGAACTCAAGCGCCTGAACAGCAGTCAGAAGTTCAATAGCTATTATCTTTTCAAGATTTTCTGCAACTTTCAATAGTCTGGTAGCACCATTGGCTCCCATACTAACATGATCTTCCTGCTCATTTGAAGAAGGAATAGAATCTACCGAAGAAGGGGTACATAGCTGTTTATTCTGACTTACTATTGAAGCAGCAGTATATTGCGGTATCATAAAACCGCTGTTCAATCCGGGATTTGCAACAAGAAACTCAGGCAGATCGCGCTGTCCGGCAATTAATCTGTAGACTCTTCTCTCTGAAATACTTCCCAGCTCGGCAAGGGCAATGGCAAGGTAATCAAATATCAGGGCAAGAGGTTGTCCGTGAAAATTGCCACCCGATATAATAAGATCTTCATCAGGAAATATTATCGGATTGTCAGTTATAGAATTAATCTCTGTAAGTATTACTGACCGTGCATAAGAAATTGTGTCCTTTGATGCTCCGTGAACCTGGGGAATACACCGGAAAGAGTAAGGATCCTGTATATGTGATTTGGTCCTCGATATGAGCTGACTGCCTTTTAATATTTTTCTGAATGCTTTTGCTGTAGCTACCTGTCCCTTATGTGGCCGGATAGTCTGGATACTTTCAAAAAAAGGATCAGGCCGGCCATCATATGCATCGAGAGAAATGGCTGAGGCAATGTCAGCAGCAACAGAAAGTCTTTCAGCCATTTCGATTATATAAACTCCATAAGCACTCATGAACTGAGTCCCGTTGAGCAGGGCAAGCCCTTCCTTAGACTTTAACTCAACAGGAGACCATTTGAATTTTTTTTGAATAGTGGCAGATTCATATCTTTTCCCCTTATATGTCACTTCTCCCATTCCAAGAAGAGGCAGAACAAGATGTGCAAGAGGAGCAAGATCTCCTGAAGCGCCCAGCGATCCCTGGTCATAAACTACAGGAAGAATATCGGCGTTAAATAAATCAATTAATCGTTGTACTGTCTCCTCCTGTACACCGGATTTTCCCTGACTCAGCCCATGGATTTTAAGGATAAGCATAATTCTGACAATATCTTCAGGAACTACAGATCCCAACCCGCATGCATGCGACATAACAAGGTTTTTCTGCAGTTTACTCAGCTGATCGTGACTTATTGATTTATTATGAAGCGAACCAAAGCCGGTAGTAATACCATATATAGGGATAGAACTTCTCTCAAGCTTTTGATCGAGATAGCTCCTGCAGCTTCTTATCAGACCTATTGACTCTTTCGAAAGGGTGAGTTTAATACCTTTTTTAAGAATTTCAACAATCTTTTCAATTGTCAGTTTTTGAGATGATATATCATATGTCATTGTTCGCTTACCTCCTGATCTGATTCGTGAAATATCATTCTAACTATTTCTTAATAACCTCATTTACAAATGAATCAACATCCTTCATATTGATTTTTTTCTGTTCTCCGGTGGCCATTATCTTAACTAATAAGCTACTATTCTTTATCTCATCTTCACCAGCAATAATAATATATGGGATCTTTTTAAGATCAGCGTATGACATCTGCTTTTTCAATTTGACAGCATCGGGATATAATTCTGACCGTACATCAAGTGCCCGAAGTTTGTCAATTATCTTAAGATTATAATTCAGTTCAGCATTTCCAAAATTAACAAGAAGGACTTCTGTAGAAGATACCTTAATATCAGTAAAAAGATCAAGTTGATTTAGCACATCAAATATTCTGTCAGCACCAAAAGAGATTCCAACACCTGATATTCCATCCATTCCAAAAACCCCTGTCAGATTATCATAACGGCCACCACCACAAATGCTTCCGATATTTACATCTTTTGATTTTACTTCTATTATTGCCCCGGTATAATAGTTTAATCCACGGGCAAGTGTCAAATCTAGTTCCACATCACACTTTAATGAGCAATTCCCTATTAATGAGAATAATGTTTTTAATTCAGATATTCCGTTCAGGCCAGTCCCGGAATGTTTCAGCAACATCTCCAGGTTCCCGAGTTTGGTTTCGGTATTACCTGAAAGCTGTAAAACCGGTTGCAGATTATTTATTGATTCTGATGATAATCCCTTCTCTTTTAATTCGGCATTAACAGCATCTAAACCAATTTTATCAAGTTTATCAATGGCAACAGTAATATCTGTAATCCTGTTGCCTTCACCAATATATTCGGCGATCCCTGAAAGAACCTTCCGGTTATTTATTTTGATAACACTGGCTATTTTGAGTCTCCCGAATACATCATCAATGATCCTGATAAGTTCATATTCATTCAGAAGAGAATCACTTCCAATTACATCAACGTCACACTGAAAAAACTCCCTGTATCGTCCCTTCTGAGGCCTGTCAGCCCTCCAGACAGCTTGGATCTGATATCTTTTAAACGGAAAGACAATTTCATCACGATGCTGAACAACATAACGGGCGAATGGAACCGTAAGGTCATACCTTAAGCCTTTTTCGCAGATCCGGGAGGATAGTTTAGCTAACTCTCTTTTTGTAAGTTCCTCATCTCCTACTGATGACAAAAAGTCACCGGAATTCAGTATCCTGAACAAAAGTTTATCTCCTTCCTCTCCATATTTACCGAGCAGGGTTGAGAGGTTTTCCATTGCCGGAGTTTCAATTGGCTGATAACCATATAATCTGAAAACTTTTTTTATAGTTTCAAATATATATTCCCTTTTCAGCATCTCGTCGGTGGAAAAATCCCTTGTTCCTTTAGGTATTGATGGTTTGGAGGACATAGTTTTGCAGTAAATGATGAAAATATAAGATAAAAGACAAAAGTATAAAGACAAAAGGATAAACAAAAGGTTTGAAACTAAAACTTACACTGGCTGCCCTTTATCTTTTTACTTTTATCTTTTGTCTTGATAATCAATATTTTTCAGGCACGAAGGTTTGATCCGTCAGTGGGGTTCTGACATATGCAACTTCGTTTTTGAGCGGAGGCAGCTTAATTGGTTTCGGAGTAAGATCTTCATAGGGTATTAGCGACAGCAGATGGTCGATACAGTTTAAACGGGCTCTTTTTTTATCATCGGCATGCACAACATACCAGGGTGATTGTTTAGTATCAGTAAATGAGAACATCTTGTCTTTTGCCATGGAATACTCGATCCATTTGTCACGTGAGACAATATCTATCGGACTGATCTTCCATCTTTTTGTGGGTTCTTTTATTCTATCCTGGAAACGGGTTTCCTGTTCATAATCACTGACTGAAAACCAGTATTTAAAAAGCATAATGCCAGACCTGATTAACATTTTCTCGAATTCAGGGCATGCCCTGAGAAATTCCTCATATTCATCACTTGTGCAATAGCCCATAACTCTCTCCACACCGGCCCTGTTATACCAGCTTCTATCGAACAGGACTATTTCACCGCCAGCCGGCAGTTCTGATACATATCGCTGAAAATACCACTGGCTTTTTTCCTTATCTGTGGGTATCCCAAGTGCCACAATTCTGCATACCCTAGGATTTAGACACCCTGCGATTGTTTTAATCATTCCTCCCTTTCCGGCAGCATCTCTTCCTTCAAAAACAACCACGACTTTCAGCTTATTGGCCTTTATCCATTCCTGAAGCTTAACCAGCTCAATTTCAAGTTTCAGGAGCTTTTTTTCGTACTCCTTGCGTTTCAGCTTTGTTTTCTTCTCCGGCTCGATATCCTTGTACATACCGGCCTTACCCGCTCTTTTTGGTTTGGATTTAACTAATTTATCACTGGATGGCATAGTTTATCAGATTAGTCTATAATTGAAAATTAACAAAAAAAAATGAAATTCAGAAACAAATACACTAAAATCAAACTTGCAGGTTAATAACTTATATTCATCCAAAACATATGGATAGAAGAATAAATCCGCAATAAACAAAAAAACCCCGCCATTGGCAGGGTTTTTCGAGTTTATCTACTGAATGAACGGTATAACAAGTGGATATTTGAATGGCTCCCCCTTTGAAGCTTTAATACTTGCAATAATTATACATATAACCTTGAGTGTTCCGAGTACGGCCATTATTGGAATTCCTATTAGTATAAATAATAAAGGGATAGTTAGAATCATATATAGAAGAATAGATAACTGAAAATTAAGTGCCGCTCTGCCATTAATATTTACCCATTCAGAATCATCTCTTTTTGAAAGCCAGCAAATAAGAGGTCCGATTATTCCGCCGAAGGGAAAAAAGAAACCTGCAAAAGCTGACAAATGACATAGCATTGCCCAGTTCCTTTCTGATTCTGTTAAAACTCTATTCTCTTCCATGTCTTTAGTATTTATTGAAAAGACGGATCAGGTTGCGTTTTGCTGCATCGATCACCTGGCAATTCTTTTCAGGTCGGCGGGCAGAAAACCATTTGGATTAGTATTGCTTATTGTATGCTGGTTATAATAATACATATCTGAATCATCAGCGCCAATAAACATCTTAAAACAAAATCCTGAATTTACATCACCAACAGGACCCACCTTATGCAGAATAAGTGTGTTAGGTGCTTTACTTTCAATTGCATCGACAATTTCATCTTCTGATACAATTTTCACCTTACCTGAATAAATAGAGTTAATAGCCTCTATTGATGATATTTCAGGCACAAGATCTTCCTGTTTAACCAATAATAATTTGTCCTGAATCTGAGGAATATTCTTATTATAATACTTCAGATACTTTCTTCCTGTCAGTGAAGGGTCATCTGAGATCATTTGAGCATGTTTCTGCATAAACATAAGAATACCTCCCAGTTTATAGTTATATTCAATGTCCTCTTCCTCTGCAAAAGAAAGTGGAATAGCACAGATTTCCGGCATTTCTCCAAGTTTCGTAACTTTCTTACCCTGAAGAAGATTAATGAAGTTAAATTGTGAATTTGACTTGTCTTTTTCGAAATCTGTCTGGGTAAGTACGATGAACGAGTAAGTCGGATCAATGCGCCTTTTGTTAAAATCTTCCACACTTATAAACTCGTATGGAGTTATCTTCCAGTAGGCCTTGACAGCCTCCTTAATATAAGTATTATAAGGAGAAAACGATTCATCTTCAAGAACCACGCATGTTTTTGATTCTGTAAATTGTTTGATTTCATCTTTTTTAGGAAAAGGGGACTGACAATTTAATAAAACGACAGTAAAAAGAAATAGGAGTGCTAACGAGAATTTCTTCATATATGATTTTTTATTCCTGAGGTATGTACAGAGGATTTTTTTCGTTGAATTTGCGGATATATACAAATTTAAGTTCTTTTTTCTTCTTTCTGGAAAGCTGTACAAATTCCTCATATAGCTGAGGATCCTTCATCAGTAGCAGTTCCGTATTCTCTTCATCAAATTCAACTATCTTTCCGCTTTCAAAATCGAGCATGTATTGCTTTAATTCTGTACGGGAATAGTTAGGCTGATTGTATGGATAATATGAACCATAAGGAGAATAATATGAATTATAAGGACTATAATAATTTCCATATCCATAACCATAGGGTGAGTAATAGGGATCATAATATCCGTATGGTGAATTATAATAACTATTATCGTATGATGTTATATCTGCAACAAAATGGGAAATATTTCCGACATAAGTAATCCTGTTGAAGTTACTTTGAACCTGGATATGAAGTATCCCGTTACGGGAATAGCCCCATATATCTTCTTTTGCTACCTCCTGTCTTATACCCATATTGTCGTAGAAGTAGATTTTATCAAGTTCAAAAACCTTTTTAAAAAATTCTCTGTCATTGTGTTCAACCGAGGTCAGTAATTTTGCTTTAGGAATGGGATTATTAAGTTTTACCTGGTCAAAATTGAGATAAATACCATCCCTGAACCTGAAATCAGGTGTGAATTTAACCATCCCTTCTTTTTCCTGTCCGTACAAATTTAAAACAGAAGTTATTGATATAATTAAACTTACAAAAGACATTATCCAATAGGGTCTGACCATAATGTTAATCTTATATCTTATCAGATCAAATTCTGTACCAATTGCACAAATTTAGTAAATTCCTGTGAAGGATGTTAATTTCAATTAATGTTTATTTGTCACTATTTTATTCTAATTTTACGAAACTCAAAATATTAATCTAATGGTTAATGAAACTGAAAAGAGTTACGGAATATCTGCTTTAAATAACTCATCAGAAGAGATTTCCGACAAGAACAGGAAGAGTATTAATAAATACTCAATAATTACTCTGCTCTGTCTCATTGCTGCAATAATATTAATCACTTTCAACCAGAAACTGGTTGCAGGATTTCTTATAATTGCAGGCACGAGCATGGGAGTGGTAATTGTCAGGAAAACAAATGAAGCTATCAGAATAAACAGGGAATCACTATTATCATATACTTCACTGAATGAGAAAAAAGATGATGTTATAACTGACTTCTCCCACAGGATAAGAGAACCATTAAACAACCTGGTCATCATTGGAGATCTGCTTCTGGAGTCAAATCTTAATAAAAAGCAGAAAGAGTTACTTGAGACATTTATTGCATCAACAAATAATATGGTTACCAGCGTAAATGAGTTAACTATGCAATCGGCTGGTAATATGAGTTATGTACCAAGACAGCCAATCAGGTTTAACCTTCTGTCGACGATTCAAAACACAATTGAACTATATAGTCTGAAAGACAGAGCCAATATTGATTTCATCCTGAAAAAGAAGGAATTCGCTGAATTCGAATCATACGGAGATCCAATTATACTCAAGCAGATATTTCTTGACCTGTTCAATACCATTGAAAATAATTCTTCAGAAAGCGAAACAAAGGTCACAATTAATCTCTCCAAAGCTAAAGACACCGGAAATGAAAGCATTATTGCCCTGCGTATTCAAACAGATAAAAAAATTGTCCTGATTGATGACCACAAAATTGACAAGAGTCTTTCTGCCAAACTGATTTCAGCCGGGAAAGGTTCATTCAATCAGGAATTCGGAGATAATTACACAATTCTGAATATACTTCTTCCGTTTTTCAACCAGGTTTCTGAAACCAGGCCAACTACAGCATCAGCAAAAATAGAAGAACTTAAACAGAAAGTTAAGGTTCATAAAGAACTAAAGGACCTCAAGATCCTGCTTGTTGAAGATAATTTTATCAACCAGAAAATAACTCTCCTTACTCTTAAGCCACTGGTTAACAGCATTGATACTGCTTCAAACGGGAAGGAAGCTCTTGACAGATTCGGAACTGCAAACTACGATCTTATTCTGATGGATATTCAGATGCCGGTAATGAGTGGTTTACTGGCTGCAGAAAAAATCCGGGCCCTTGAATCAACAACAAATTCTCACGTCCCCATTATCGCTATTACAGCCAATGCAATGATTGGAGATAAGGAGAAATGCATATCAGCAGGTATAGATGATTATATCAGCAAACCATTCCAGCCCGCAGCACTTATCGAAAAGATAAAGAAGAATATTTAATTGTTCTTACTCAGAGGCCTGAATCCTATTACCATTATATCATCAACCTGTATATTATTTCCCATCCAGGTTTTGATATTTTCATCAAGAATAAATTTCTGGTCGCTTAACGGAAAATTATGTATTGTCAGCAGAAGATATCTGAATCTTCTGTACATGAACTTTTTATTTGCAGGACCGCCAAACTGGTCGGCATATCCATCGGAGAATATGTATAAAATATCATCTTTCATCAAATCAAGCTCGTGATTTTTATATGCCAACCCCTCCTTATTCATACCAATTATAATCTTATCACCTTTTATCTCAATCAGAGTGTTATCTCGTATCAGATATAAGGGAAAGTAAGCCCCGGCATATATAATCTTTCTCTGTTTCTTATTAATCATACATAAGCCAATATCCATACCGTCTCTTATAATATTACCTATATTCTTTTCCCTGCTAAAGGTTTTTTCAAGACCTTTGTCCAGAACAGCCAGAATATCTGATGGCATTTCTATATTTCCCTCATTAATAGTTTTCTCGATGATCTCAAGACCGATCATTGACATAAGTGCCCCCGGAACGCCATGACCAGTGCAATCTGCTGCAACTATATATACAGAATCATTCTTTTCCCCTATCCAGAAGAAATCTCCACTAACTATATCTTTTGGTTTGAAAAAAATGAAGGAGTCTTTAAAATGTTCCCTGAAATATGCCTCCGATGGTAACCGTGCCTCCTGGATTCTCTGAGCATAAATAAGACTATCAGTAATACTCTTGTTTTTCAGTTCGAGTTCGAGTTTTTGTGATTCAATTATTCTAAGTGCCTGTTCCTTATCATTAAGTAACTTCCTGGTTTTTATAAGCCGCTGTCGTTGTGAAATGCCAAGCAGGAATATAAATACAATTATTAGCAGAGAATACAGTATCAGGCTGAGATAAGAGGAGCTAAAATCAGGTAAACTGCCAGTTAATAAATCAATTGACAGACTACCACTCATCAATAGAATGACATGACTATATTTAATAATCAAAATAGGCATCAGACAATACAAAAGTAGACTATTTAACCGGAAATGATAATTTCACCACCTAAAATATATAATTCAGCTGGTTTTAACTATGATTTCATCGGTTCCGGGCCGGCATAACTTTTTGAATTTTAATGAAGGAGACGGAATAAACTTTCCTAAGCCTAATGAATTCCATTGTTCATCAATTTTTATAATGGTTTTCATATCTGAGGAGACTACATTAGGCCATTTTCTTGGAAATCCTCCTTTGCGGTATGCTTTTATTGTCCCGTCAATAAGTAGTGAACAAGGTGACAAGTATTCGTGGTCTCTCTCAGGATCTGAGTTGCCAAGTACCTGCCAGGCAACAGTTGAATAATCTGAAGGATCTACTGTGTCGTCAACTACAATTGCCATGTATTGAAAATCTCCATGATCTGTTCTCTTTAAACCATTTATTACCTTATCAATCACTTCAGGATCATCATACCTGTTAACTGAAATTATAATTAATGGAATGACAGTATTCAGAAGATCAGAATTGTAATCATTAATAAGATCTCTGTCAGCAAGTATGTTTGACTTAATCAATTCCATCATTGATCCGGTATGCTTCTGATCACCTTTACCTTTTCGTTCCTCATTCTGTTTTATGGTAGCGTCCACACCAAGTTTTCCTCCAAAAGAGAAGGCCTCGGCTGAATGATCAAGGATATCAAGAGGACCATGACTGAACAGAAGATCCCTGGAAATATCAATATTTGAAAAAACGTGGACCAGAAGTTCAGAATAGTTTCTGATATTAATATCACCGCTTACAACCACCAGATACTTTGTAAACATCATCTGTCCCGTACCAAATAATGAACTTAATACTTTCATACCCTGGCCCGGGAAGCTTTTTTTTATCTTCACAATCATAAGGTTATGGGCAACCCCTTCCACAGGCATGTGAAAATCCACTATTTCGGGCTGGAAAGCTATTTTTATTGGTACCAGGAATATTTTTTCTGTTGCTTTTGCCAGCCAGACATCTTCGTGGGGAGGGATCCCTACAATTGTGGCCGGGTATACAGCGTTATCTGAATGAGTAATACAGGTTACATGGAATTTTGGATACCAGTCTGCCAGTGAATAGAACCCTGTATGATCTCCAAAAGGGCCTTCCCATACAAGTTCTTCACCCGGATCAACATAACCCTCAAGAATAATATCTGCATCAGATGGCACATACAACTCATTTGTAATGCACTTCACCATTTTCACCTTCTTCTTTCTGAGAAATCCTGCAAGAATATACTCATTTATATTTTCAGGAAGCGGAGCTGTTGCAGAATAAGCGTAAACAGGATCACCGCCCAGGGCTACCGATACTGGCATTTTTTTTCCACTCTTTTTCCATGCTTCAAAATGGTTTGCCCCTGTTTTATGGCGCTGCCAATGCATTGCTGTGGTGTTTTTGTCAAGAACCTGCATCCTGTACATTCCAACATTTGTTTTTCCTGTTTCAGGGTGGACAGTGTGAACCATTGGGAGAGTAATAAAACGTCCCCCGTCGTATGGCCAGCACTTAAGTACCGGAAGTATACCAAGATCAGGATTTTTATGAATCACCCTCTGACATTTCCCCCGTTGTTTCAGAGCTTTTGGGAGCAATCCTGAAAGTCTGAAGAGAAATGGAAGTGCTGATAACTTTTCAAATAGTGAATTTCTGTTATCTGCCAGATCATTAAAGAGCTTCTCAATTTCGGCACCGGCATCATCAAGGTTCTCCCTTCCGGTAGCCATTGACATTCGCAGATCCGATCCATAAGCATTTATCAGGACCGGAAAACCGGTTCCTGTATTTTCGAATAATAAAGCTTTCCCTCCGGATTTTGTTATCCGGTCTGTTATTTCAGCGATCTCCAGAACAGGATCCGTAAACGATTTTATTCTGTTAAGTTCATTTCTGTTTTCCAGATCACTGATAAAATCTGATAGTCCTGAGTAAGCCATTCTTTAAAATAAGATATAAGGCAAAGATATTGAATAAGCCAACATGAGTAACATTAAATTTTAATTATGGAATAAAGTGGAATAGTATAAAACAATAATGGGAACTAGTTCTTGCGAATAGTTCCCATCCATCTTTCTCAACCGAAGTTGATTATGATGCCAGATTACTGTTATTCTGACCGGCTGCAAACCGGGTACGAAACCCATTTTCTGCAACCCCAGGCTTTCGGGTTTTACCTGTTACAGTAAGTCCTTCCTGCTGTCCCTTCTCCCGCCTAAGCGGCATTCCGGGACGAAGTGTCTTTCAGGCACTTTTGCTCACTTCCCGAAGGAGGTGGCATCAGTTTCAGTTGATCTCCTGCCGAAGCATTTGATCGTCTGAAGCCCTGTGACTCAATCTCTGAAAGAACGTTTCCGTTTTCGTCGATCTTCTGAACATCATCAACACGAGGTTTCTGTAGTTCAGACTTCGGCTCTCATGATGTGCAGTCCCGAGGGTCTGACCGAAACAGATCGTGTTTCAATTAAGTAACCTTTTCCGTTTCCACATCTTTTGAGCAGTCTTTTATCGCTCATCTGATGAATCAAATTTACATCAGGAATTACTAAAAACAAAGGAAAGAGAGCCGTTGTTATAAACCTGATATAAACAGGAGATATTAACAATTGTTAATAACGTCGGAAAGTGAGTAGCTACCTCATCCCCCGGCCCCTTCTCCCGGGGGAGAAGGGAGAAAAAACATTTGAATTAAAGCCACTCTACCAGATCAGATGGGGAGAAAAAATAGCCCCTCCCACTTTGGGGGAGAGCCTGCCCCGATCATAAACGTTGGGGGGGTCGGGGTGAGGAAAAAAAAAGGTTGTCAACACTGACAACCCTTTAATTATAAGATTACCATGAATTATTTCTTATATCCATAGACAGCCAGTGCCCCAAGAGTCTCTTCGATTCTGAGAAGCTGGTTGTATTTTGCAATCCTGTCGGTTCTGCTTGCAGATCCGGTTTTTATCTGTCCTGAATTGGTAGCAACAGCTATATCAGCTATTGTTGTGTCTTCAGTCTCACCTGAACGATGTGATGTAACAGATGTATAACCTGCCCTGTGAGCCATTTCAATTGCCTGTAGGGTCTCAGTAAGTGAACCAATCTGGTTTACTTTTATAAGTATTGAGTTTGCACAACCCATATCGATACCTTTTTTGAGGTATTCAACATTTGTTACGAACAGGTCATCACCAACGATCTGGATTTTCTTTCCTATTCTGTCAGTAAGCATTTTCCATCCATCCCAGTCACTTTCAGCCATACCATCCTCTATTGAATCGATAGGATATTTGTTTGCAAGCAGCTCAAGGTAATCAACCTGTTCTTTTGAAGTCCTTCTTGCACCCTTGGGTCCTTCAAACTTGGAATAATTGTACATGCCATCCTTATAGAATTCTGATGCAGCACAGTCGAGTCCTATTGTTATGTCACTTCCAACCTTGTATCCGGCAGCAGCTATAGCTTTAAGAATAGTTTCGAGACAATCTTCGGTACTATCGAATTTAGGTGCAAATCCACCCTCATCGCCAACAGCTGTGCTCAGACCACGTTCTTTAAGCACTTTCTTAAGAGCATGAAATACTTCAGTACCCATGCGGAGACCTTCCCTGAAGGAAGAAGCGCCAACAGGACGAATCATGAATTCCTGGAAGGCAATAGGTGCATCGGAATGAGAACCTCCGTTCACGATATTCATCATAGGAACAGGAAGGGTAACTGCATTTGCACCGCCAATATAACGGAACAGGGGCAAACCATGATATGAAGCAGCTGCTTTGGCTACTGCAAGTGATACTCCTAGAATTGCATTCGCGCCAAGGTTACTTTTCGTTTTGGTACCATCAAGATCGATCATTTTCTTATCAATTCCGGCCTGGTCTGTAACATCCATTCCGATAACCTCTTCTGCAATAACGTTATTTACATTATGAACTGCTTTCAGAACTCCTTTTCCAAGATAACGGTTTTTGTCACCATCTCTTAGTTCAAGAGCTTCATTTTCACCTGTTGATGCACCTGAAGGAACCGCTGCCCTTCCAAAGTAACCGCTTGCAGTCATTACATCAACTTCAATTGTTGGATTGCCACGTGAATCAAGAATTTCGCGGGCATGAACACTAACTATTTGACCCATAAGTTTTTGATTTATATTTAACAATTATAAACTAAAGAAAAAAAGGGACTAAGTCTTAACTGACTTTTCCCTTTTACTTTTTAACTAAATTCCAGTCATTTTATTATTCTTCCGCAACTGGTTTTTCCTTGGAGTTGTCAGTCTTGGTTTCGGTTTTTTCGGATTTTACTTTAGCTGTTTTTGGTGCTTTAACCTCAGCAACAGCCTCATCCTTTTTCCTGGAACTTCTTCTTCTCCTGGTGGTTTTGGTTTTTGCAGCCTCACCGCCAAGCATAGCCTCGTTATAATCAACTAGTTCTAAAATACACATATCTGCATTGTCGCCAATTCTGTGTCCGGTCTTCAGAATTCTTGTATATCCGCCCGGCCTTGCAGCCACTTTCGGAGATACTTCCCTGAATAATTCAGCTACGGCAGTTTTATCTTTAAGATAACTGAACACAACTCTTCTTGAGTGTGTTGAATCTTCCTTTGATTTAGTAATCAGAGGTTCAACAAAAGTACGGAGTGCCTTAGCTTTAGCTGTAGTAGTGGTAATCCTCTTATGCAGGATAAGTGATGCAGCCATATTTGAAAGCATGGACTTCCTGTGTGAACTTGTTCTTCCTAAATGGTTAATAACTCTTGAATGTCGCATTTCTATATTTCCTTAACCAGTTTTTAAATTAATCTTTATCTAACTTATATTTAATTACATCCATACCGAATGAAAGGCTCATATTCTCGAGCAACTCATCAAGTTCAGTAAGTGATTTCTTGCCAAAATTCCTGAATTTCAGAAGGTCATTCTTATTAAATCTGACAAGATCTCCGAGTGTATCAACTTCTGCTGCTTTAAGGCAATTAAGAGCTCTGACAGACAGGTCGAGATCGACCAGTTTTGTCTTCAGCAATTGTCTCATGTGCAGTATTTCCTCATCAAACTCCTCGTTAGCCATTTTATCATCCGAGTCGAGAGTTATTTTCTCATCGGAGAACAGCATAAAGTGATATATAAGGATTTTTGCAGCTTCTTTAAGGGCATCTTTAGGATGAATTGAACCATCTGTCTCTATCTCAAACAGTAGTTTCTCGTAGTCTGTTTTTTGCTCAACACGGTAATTTTCAACTGAATATTTTACATTCCTGATAGGAGTGAAAATAGCATCAATTGCAATCAGTCCGAATTCGCTGTCAATAGGTTCATTTTCTTCAGCAGGCACATAACCACGGCCTTTATTTATGGAAATCTCCATCTGTAATTTTACATCGGGTTCCATTCTGAATAATACCAGTTCGGGATTCAATACCTCGAAGTTAGAAAGAGCACTACTGAGGTTGCCGGCTTTAAATACATCCTGACCAGAGACTTTTATTGAAATTTTTTCATGATCAAAATCCTCAACTATTCTTCTGAAACGCACCTGCTTCAGGTTAAGAATAATTTCAGTTACATCTTCCATTACACCTGTTATGGTGGAGAACTCGTGGTCTATGCCCTCTATTTTAACAGTAGTAATGGCATAACCCTCAAGCGAAGAGAGAAGAATCCTTCTCAATGAATTGCCGACAGTAATACCATAGCCAGGTTCAAGCGGACGGAATTCAAATTTCCCGTGTTTGTGGTCCGCTTCCAGCATTATTACTTTATCAGGCTTCTGGAATGATAAAATGGCCATAAAATTTATCTTAAATAATTATTTTGAATACAATTCAACTATCAATTGTTCCTTAATGTTTTCAGGAATATCAGTACGTTCAGGTACACTCATGAATTTACCTGCCATTTGTGTATCATCCCACTCAAGCCATGAAAGCTTTGTATATTTTCTTGATGTAAGTGAATCAACGATCGCTTCAAGAGATTTGGATTTTTCGCGGACACCAACGATATCTCCTGGTTTAAGCTGGCATGAAGGTACATTTACTACTGTTCCGTTTACTGTAATATGTCTGTGTGATACAAGCTGACGAGCACCGGCTCTTGTCGGAGCAATACCAAGGCGATAAACCACGTTATCAAGACGGGCTTCAAGCAGTTGAAGCAGGACTTCCCCTGTTACTCCTTTGCTTTTTGAAGCCTTCTCGAAGGTATTCCTGAACTGACGCTCGAGCATTCCATAAGTATATTTTGCCTTTTGTTTTTCTCTCAGCTGAACACCATATTCTGAAGTTTTCTTCCTTTTTTTGTTCATTCCATGCTGTCCGGGGGGAAAATTCTTCCTGTCCAGGTTCTTGTCGGGACCATAAATAGGTTCACCGAATTTTCTTGCTATTCTTGTTTTTGGGCCTGTATATCTTGCCATCGTGCTATAAATTTATAACTTATATATAATCAATCCTATAACTACCTATACTCTTCTTCTTCCGGGAGCACGGCAACCGTTGTGCGGCATTGGAGTTACATCGACTATTTCAGTAACCTCGATACCAACATTGCTAATGGATCTGATTGCTGATTCGCGACCGGAACCAGGACCCTTAACGAATACTTTTACTTTTCTCAAACCAAGGTCATAAGCTACCTTACCACACTCCTCCGATGCCATCTGAGCTGCATAAGGTGTGTTTTTCTTGGAACCCCTGAAACCCATTTTGCCGGCAGACGCCCATGAAATCACCTGACCTGAATTATTTGTCAGTGTGATAATAATATTATTAAATGATGAATGAACATGTGCCTGGCCTGAAGGTTCTACCTTTACGACCCGCTTTTTCAATGCTCCAGTCTTCTTTGCCATAATCTAATTATTTAGTAGCTTTTTTCTTGTTTGCAACAGTTTTCTTTCTTCCTTTTCTTGTTCTGGCGTTATTTTTTGTGCTCTGACCTCTGACAGGGAGCCCTACTCTATGGCGGACACCACGGTAACAGCCAATATCCATAAGCCTTTTTATGTTCATCTGAGTCTCTGAGCGGAGTTCACCCTCGAGCTTATAATTATCATTCAGAATCCTTCGGATAGAGTTGATCTGTTCATCATTCCAGTCCTGAACCTTAGCGTTTCTGTCAACACCAGCCTCATCGAGTACTCTTTGTGCAATACTCCTGCCTACTCCGTAAATGTAAGTCAGGCCAACTACACCTCTTTTATTTCTTGGTAAATCCACACCAACAATACGTGCCATATAAACTTTTCTTAAATGAGTTGCAAAATTAGTTAAAATTATCCCTGTCTCTGTTTGAACTTGGGATTTTTCTTATTAATAACGTAAATGCGACCTTTTCTTCTGACTATCTTACAGTCAGAACTGCGCTTTTTTACAGATGCTCTTACTTTCATTACCTTAATATTTCTTATTTATACCTGAATGTTATTCTTCCTTTTGTTAAATCATACGGAGACATTTCCACTTTTACTTTATCACCGGGCAGAATTTTTATATAATGCATTCTCATCTTTCCCGAGATATGTGCTGTTATCACATGTCCGTTTTCAAGTTCCACCCTGAACATTGCATTAGAAAGGGCTTCGATGATAGTGCCGTCCTGCTCAATTGATGGTTGTTTAGCCATACGATTACATATTATTTAAAACTTTTTCTATTAATTCAAAAGTTGTTAATAGCTCTGCTTTCCCTTTATCAACTGCAACTGCGTATTCAAAATGTGCCGATGGCATTCCATCAGCCGTTTTGATAGTCCATCCGTCTTTCATCTGCACTGTCTCTTTCTTTCCGGTATTTATCATCGGTTCTATGCAGATTACCAGGCCTTTTTCCATCTTAGGACCTGTACCTTTTTTTCCCCAGTTTGGTACTTCAGGTTGTTCATGAAGTTTTTTTCCCAAACCATGCCCAACAAGCTCCCTGACAACAGAATATCCTCCGCTTTCTGCTTTAGTCTGAACTGCAAAAGAGATATCTCCTACTCTGTTACCTGCTACAGCCTGTTTGACCCCTTCCTCAAGTGAAGCCCTGGTGAATTCAAGCAGACGTTTTACCTTTTCACTGATCCTTCCAACCGGAAATGTATACGCACTGTCGCCATACCATCCGTTGAGTATAACACCGCAATCAACGGAAATAATGTCTCCTTCCTTTAGAACATAATCTGAAGGTATACCATGAACAACTTCATCGTTAACAGATGTACAGAGTGTAGCAGGAAATCCTCCATATCCCTTGAAAGCCGGTGTTGCCCCGTTATCACGGATAAACGTTTCGGCTACCTTGTCGAGATAAAGAGTGCTGATACCGGGTTTTATAAGTGAAGCAAGTTCTGCAAGTGTTCTAGACACCAGAATATTGCTTTGCTTTAACAACCCTATCTCTTCATCAGTTTTTAAATACAACATCAAAGAACGCTAAACTTATTATGCAGATGTAACTGAGCCAGATCTTCCTTTAATACGACCCGATTTCATCAGGCCATCGTAATGACGCATAAGCAAATGACTTTCAATCTGCTGCAACGTATCCAGAATTACTCCCACAAGAATCAGAAGCGATGTCCCGCCGTAAAACTGGGCAAACTGGGAGGTGACACCTGCCTGCACGGCTACAGCTGGCAGAATCGCAACAATTGCCAGAAATACTGACCCAGGCAGAGTAATCCTTGACATAACAGTATCAAAAAATTCCACAGTTTTCCTTCCTGGTTTAATGCCCGGAATAAACCCTCCGTTTTTCTTCATATCCTCAGCCATCTGAACCGGGTTAATAGTAATTGCCGTATAGAAATATGTAAATACAATAATCAAAATTGCAGTTACAAGGTTATACCAGAATCCATACATATTCGAAAATGCAACAACAAAACCTGACCCGGAATCGGAATAACCTGCAATTATAATAGGCAGCATCATAATAGCCTGGGCAAAAATTATTGGCATAACACCTGCAGCATTTACCTTAAGCGGTATATACTGACGCACACCACCGTACTGCTTATTTCCAACTATCCTTCTTGCATACTGAACCGGAACTCTGCGTGTTCCCTGAACGAGAAGAATAGTACCAAGCACAACAACAAACAAAAACAAAATTTCAACAATAAGAGCTACAGCACCTCCTGCCCCGTTCATTCTGGTTCCTGCTTCAAAAATGAAGTTTGCCGGCAGACGTGCAACAATTCCAATCATTATTATGAGTGATATACCATTACCGATACCTTTATCCGTAATTTTCTCGCCCAGCCACATAACAAACATGGTACCGGCTGTAAGAATAATTACTGATGATACAGTGAAAAATGTCCCGGTAAGAATGAATGCTGATGCCGGTAATTGTGCATGAAGATTGACAAGGTAAGTAGGTGCCTGCAGAATAAGAATTCCAACAGTAAGATACCTTGTATACTGATTCATTTTCCGTCGGCCACTCTCTCCCTCCTTCTGCAACTTCTGAAAATAAGGAAAAACTATTCCCAGCAGCTGAACAACAATTGAAGCGGAGATATAGGGCATTATTCCCAATGCAAAAACTGAAGCCTGCGAAAAAGCCCCGCCAGAAAACATATCGAGCAACCCCATCAGACCAGACGATGTCTGACTCTTAAGTCCTGCTAACTGGGAGGGATCTATTCCCGGCAAGGTTACATATTTACCCAGCCTGTATAATAAAATTATTCCAAAAGTATAGATAAGCCTTGCGCGAAGATCTTCTATCTTATAGATATTTTTTATAGTCTGAATCAGTCTCATTGAATTACAATATTACAGCGGTTCCTTTTTTTGCTTCTATGGCTTCAACAGCAGATTTGCTGAATGCATGGGCATGAACTTCAATTTTTCTTTCAAGAGTTCCTTTTCCGAGGATTTTTACCTGAGCATTTTTAGAAACCATCCCTGCAGTTACAAGGAATTGAAAATCTATCTTCTCAACATTATGTTGTTCTGCAAGGGATTGAAGAGTACTTATGTTTATTCCCTTATATTCCTTGCGGTTAATGTTTTTAAACCCGAATTTAGGCAGACGTCTCTGAAGAGGCATCTGACCACCTTCAAATCCAACCTTTTTACTATAACCTGATCTTGCCTTTGCACCTTTATGTCCTCTGGTTGATGTGCCCCCTCTTCCTGAACCTTGTCCACGACCGAGACGCTTACCTTTTTTAACAGATCCTTTAGCAGGTCTTAAGTTACTCAAATCCATAACTTTGTATTATAAATATGTTTAATATCTTAAATATTTTCTACTTTAACCAGATGTTGTACTTTAACCACCATTCCCAAAATCTGGGGTGTAGCCTCATGTTCAACACTATGATTTAATTTGCGGATACCAAGAGCTTCGAGAGTCCTCTTTTGCCTTTCAGGTTTTCCGTTCTTGCTTTTCACCTGGGTGATACGAATTTTTGCCATGGTAATCTCCTTTACTAACCGTTAAAAACTTTTTCCATTGCCACACCTCTTTGTTCTGCAACTGAGAATGCATCTCTCATTTCAAGAAGAGCAGCAAAAGTTGCTTTAACAAGGTTGTGAGGGTTTGATGATCCTTTTGACTTTGCAAGGACATTTTTCACCCCTACACTCTCAAGCACTGCACGCATAGCGCCACCAGCTTTAACACCTGTTCCTTCCGATGCCGGCTTTATAAAGACTTTTGCACCTCCGAATTTAGCAACCTGTTCGTGAGGAATTGTACCGTTGATTACCGGCACTTTTATAAGGTTCTTTTTTGCGTCTTCAATACCTTTTGCAATCGCAGTTGTAACTTCACTTGCCTTACCAAGACCGTGTCCGACTATTCCGTCCTCATTTCCAACCACAACAATGGCTGAAAAACTGAATGTACGTCCACCTTTTGTAACTTTGGTTACTCTCTGGATGCTTACAAGTTTATCTTTAAGCTCGAGATCGCTGGTTTTAACTTTTCTTATTCCGTTTCCCATAATTCATTAGAATTTTAATCCGCCTTCGCGTGCTGCATCAGCCAATGATTTTACTCTGCCATGATATTTATAACCGCTCCTGTCAAAAACAACTTTTTCGATACCCTTCTCTTTACATTTAGTAGCAAGGAGTTTTCCAACAAGTTTAGCCTGTTCAACTTTTTTAATACCTGTCTGGGCTGCAATTTCCTTTTCCTTAGAACAGGCCGACAGTAGAGTTACTCCGTTCAGATCATCAACAACCTGAACATAAATCTGTTTATTGCTACGGTAAACTGCAAGCCTTGGAGCTTCTGCAGTTCCGCTTATTTTCTTACGGATCCGCATTTTGATCCGTGCTCTTCTTTCCAACTTTGTTAAGGCCATGATTTTTTCTTTTACCAGATTAAGGGAACAGTTTTATAAATCTGCTTACTCTTAATATAAAATTTTTCAACTATCTTTTCATGCATATTACACCAATTAAGCACCGGCAGATTTTCCAGCCTTTCTTCTCAGCTGTTCTCCGACAAACTTAATTCCTTTTCCTTTATAAGGTTCAGGCGGACGGAGCGATCTGATCTTAGCGGCAACATGGCCGATAAGCTGTTTATCGATACATGTAAGAGTAATAATGGGATTAGCCCTTCTCTCAGTTTTGGTTTCAACTTTTACCTCCTTTGGTAGTTCAAGTATAACCTCATGTGAAAAACCAAGGCTCATTTCAAGATTCTGACCTTTAGCTTCAGCCCGGTATCCAACTCCAACCATTTCAAGTTCTTTCTTGTAACCTTCCGAAACACCAACAACCATATTGTGGATCAAGGCCCTGTAAAGGCCGTGTAATGATTTATGATTTTTTGTTTCTGATGGTCTCGATAAAATAATTTCGTTCCCCACCACTTCCACCTTCAGGTCGTTATCGACCTCCTGAGTCAAAACTCCCAAGGGGCCTTTCACACTTACCATATTGGTATCACTGATCTCAACAGTGACGCCTTTAGGCAGGTTTACAGGTAATTTTCCTATTCGTGACATTAAGCTATCCTCCTAATTAGTATACATAACATAACACTTCACCACCAATTTTCTCCTTTTTCGCCTCTTTATCAGTCATTAATCCTTTAGAGGTTGAAATAATTGCAATACCCAGTCCATTAAGAACCCGTGGCATTTCATCAACTCCAATATACTGACGAAGACCTGGCCTGCTAATTCTATGTAAAGCTTTTATAGCAGGTTTTTTACTTTTCGCATTATATTTTAAAGCAATTTTTAAAATCCCCTGCGGTCCATCACCATCAATAACCTTATAGCCGAGAATATACCCTTTTTCAAACAGAATCCTGGTAATCTCTTTCTTAAGATTGGATGCTGGTGCCTCAACAACCTTATGACCAGCCATTATAGCGTTCCTTATTCTGGTCAGTAAATCTGCAATTGGATCAGTCATCTTTTATAATTTAATATAGTTTATATTTATTCTTCTATTTACCAGCTGGCTTTCTTAACCCCAGGTATCAGACCTGATGATGCCATTTCCCTGAAAGTAATCCTGCTTATACCAAACTGTCTCATGTAACCTCTTGATCTTCCGGTTAGTTTGCAACGGTTATGCATCCTGTTCGGATTAGAATTTTTAGGCAGACGACTTAGTCCTACATAGTCACCATCGGCTTTCAGCTTTGCTCTTTTGGCAGCATATTTCTGCGCCATTTTTGCGCGTTTTACTTCGCGGGCTATCATCGATTCTTTAGCCATATTACTAGTTTTTAATATTTTTAAAAGGTAATCCAAAGTGTTTCAGAAGAGCCAATGCCTCCTCATCTGTCTTTGCAGATGTTACGAATGTTACCTGAAGACCCATAATTTTGGCAATCTTATCAAGGTCTATTTCAGGAAATATGATTTGTTCTGTAATTCCCAGGGTATAGTTGCCTCTTCCGTCAAGTTTGGAATTTATTCCTTTAAAATCACGGATACGGGGAAGTGCAACACATATCAGCCTCTCAAGAAACTCATACATCCGCTCGGTACGCAGTGTTACCATAATACCTATCGGCATGTTTTTTCTCAATTTGAAATTTGAGATATCTTTTGTTGACATCGTCTGAACTGCTTTCTGACCGGCAATATCTGATAACTCCTTAACACCATATTCAAGAAGTTTTTTATCGGCTATAGCCTGACCAACACCCTGGTTTATAACGATTTTCTGTAACCTGGGGACCTGCATAATTGATTTATATCCGAATTCTTTCATTAATGCAGGGACGATCTCGTCTTTATACTTATTTTTAAGTGCAGGTGTGTACATTACTTGATCTCCTCTCCTGATTTTTTTGAATAACGCACTAATTTTTCTTTACTGTTAAGTCTTTTCCCAATACGGGTCGGGTTACCGGATGCAGGATCGATAAGCATCAGATTTGAAATATGAACCGGAGCCTCCTTCTTCACTATTCCTCCCTGTGGAGCTTTTGCATTCGGTTTAGTATGCTTTGATACCATGTTTACACCTTCCACAAGAGCTCTGCTTTTTTCCCTGTCTACTTCCAGAACACGGCCTTTCTGGCCCTTTGATTCACCGGTTATAACCATAACCGAATCTCCCTTTTTAATATGTATTTTCTTCTGCATTGTTGCCTGTTTAAATATTTACAACACTTCAGGTGCCAGTGAAACAATCTTCATGTATTTGTCGCGAAGTTCCCTTGCAACCGGCCCGAAGATGCGGGTTCCACGTACTTCGTTAACATTATTGAGAAGAACAACAGCGTTATCATCAAATCTGATATATGAACCATCAGGACGACGAATCTCTTTTTTTGTTCTTACCACAACTGCTTTGCTAACTGTACCTTTTTTTGCTTCACCGGAAGGAAGTGCGGATTTTACACTCACAACTATTTTATCACCGACTGTAGCATATCTTTTTTTGCTACCACCCAGTACTCTTATACATAATACTTCTTTGGCGCCCGAGTTATCGGCTACGGTCAATCTGCTTTCCTGTTGTACCATGATTACTTAGCTCTTTCGATTATTTCAATTAATCTCCAGGTTTTATTTTTACTCAGAGGCCTGGTCTCCGATATACGAACTGTATCGCCAATATTGCATGAATTTTCTTCATCGTGCGCCATCAGCCTTTTTGTTTTGTTAATAAACTTGCCATAAATAGGATGCTTCACCTTCCTTTTGACGGCAACGACGATGGATTTGTCCATTTTTGTGCTGACAACCACACCAATACGTTCTTTTCTAAGATTCCTTTCTTCCATTGCTGATCTAGCTATTAGATTTCTTATTCAACTCTCTTGTACGCAATTCGGTTAGCAGGCGTGCAATAGTAATCTTCACTTCTTTAACCTTCTGCGGATTGTCAAGTGGAGTAATTGCATGGTTAAGCTTCATGCGAACGAGCATGGTCCTCTCTGTATCTATTCTCTCTATGAGATCTGAGGTGCTTAATTCCCTTATTTCTGAAGTTTTCATTTCTCTCTAAAATTTTATTCCTGAATGTAATCGCGTCTAACAATAAATTTTGTTGTTATCGGAAGTTTCTGAGCTCCAAGACGTAATGCTTCCTTAGCAACTTCATAAGGCACACCTTCTGCTTCAAGAAGAATTCTTCCGGGGGTAACAGGAACAACAAATCCTTCAGGTGCTCCTTTTCCTTTACCCATACGCACCTCTGCAGGTTTCTTAGTTATGGGTTTATCGGGAAAAACACGGATCCACAGCTGACCTTCACGTTTCATATGACGTGTAACAGCCTGACGAGCTGCCTCGATCTGCCTTCCTGTGATCCAATGCTCTTCAAGTGCCTTGATACCAAATGACCCGAATGCCAGCTGGTTGCCTCTTTGTGCATTACCTTTCATTCTTCCCTTCTGGGCTCTCCTGAATTTGGTCCTTTTCGGTTGTAACATCGTTCAATATTGTTAAAAAATTATATACTAAAATCTTCTATTTCTTTGCTTTTCTCTTCAGGCTCTTTGTTTTGGCATTTCTTGCGCCAATGTTAGGACTGAGATCTCTCTTCCCGAAAACTTCACCATTGCAAATCCATACTTTAACACCAAGTAATCCTACTTTAGTCTGTGCCTCTGCAAGAGCATAATCAATGTCAGCTCTGAGAGTATGAAGAGGAATACGACCCTCCTTATATGATTCACTTCTGGCCATCTCTGCTCCGCCGAGGCGACCCGAGATCATAACTTTAATTCCTTCTGCTCCCATTCTGATTGTAGAAGCTATTGACATCTTAATAGCACGCCTGTAAGAAATCTTTCCTTCGAGCTGACGGGCAATATTGTTTGCAACTATATTGGCATCAAGTTCAGGACGCTTAACTTCAAAGATATTTATCTGAACCTCTTTCTTCGTAATTTTCTTGAGCTCTTCCTTTAGTTTGTCAACTTCCTGCCCCCCTTTACCTATAATAATTCCCGGACGGGCAGTATTAACAGTAACAGTAATAAGCTTAAGAGTTCTTTCAATAATAATCTTTGAGATACTGGCTTTGGCCAACCTGGCACTCAGATATTCCCTGATCTTGGCATCTTCAACAAGCTTACCGGAAAAATCTTTTCCGCCGAACCAGTTCGAATCCCAACCTTTAATTATACCTAGTCTGTTGCTAATCGGATTTACTTTTTGTCCCATCTGTTCTATTTTGATGTATTTTCTACTTCCTTAACCATACTATCAAGCACGAGAGTTACATGGTTCGACCTTTTTCTTAGTCTGTAAGCTCTTCCCTGAGGTGCTGTCTGCAATCTTTTCAAAGAACGGCCACTATCAACATGAATAAGTTTAACATAGAGACTACTCTCTTCGACTCTTACACCTTCATTCTTCGACTGCCAGTTGGCAATTGCGGAAAGGAGCAGTTTTTCCATCCTGCGTGACGCTTCCTGAGAGCTAAATTTGAGGACATCAAGAGCTTTGTTTACTTCCATTCCGCTGATCAGATCAGTTACCAATCTCATCTTCCGCGGTGAAGTAGGACAGTTTTTGAGGATCGCCTGATATCTGTTTTTGGCGGCCTCTTTCTTCTGTTCAGCTGTATTTCTTTTTCTTGCACCCATTTCTAAATGTTTTACTGTTTACATTACTTATTTATTACCAGAGTGACCCCTGAAAGTACGGGTAGGTGAAAACTCTCCTAACTTATGGCCTACCATATTCTCGGTAATGTAAACGGGGATAAACTTGTTCCCGTTATGAACTGCTATAGTATGTCCGACAAAATCAGGTGAGATCACTGATCTTCTCGACCATGTCTTGAGAACTGATTTTTTCTGTCCTTCATTCATTTCAACTACCCTTTTTTCAAGTTTGAAGTCAATGAAAGGGCCTTTTTTAATTGATCTGCTCATAATATATCAGTTATTTTTTCCTTCTTTCAACAATAAATTTTGCAGAGTATTTCTTCTTATCGCGAGTCTTAAATCCTTTTGCAGGAATACCTCTTCTTGAACGGGGATGACCGCCGGAAGCTCTTCCTTCTCCACCACCCATTGGGTGATCAACAGGATTCATTACAACACCTCTTACACGTGGACGACGACCCTGCCAGCGAGAACGGCCTGCCTTGCCCGATCTCTCGAGGTTATGGTCGGCATTTGATACTGTACCTATTGTAGCCCTGCATGTTATGAGGATCATCCTTGTTTCTCCCGAAGGAAGCTTTATGGTTGCAAATTTACCTTCACGTGCAGAAAGCTGAGCGTATGTACCTGCACTTCGTGCTATAGCACCACCTTTGCCCGGTTTAAGTTCAATATTATGAATTATGGTACCTAAAGGTATATCAGAAAGGAAAAGAGTATTGCCAAGATCAGGTGCAGCATCTTTTCCGGACGATAAAACCTGACCAACCTGAAGACCTGTTGGTGCCAGGATATATCTCTTTTCACCATCACTGTAAACAACAAGTGCAATCCTCGAAGAACGATTAGGATCGTACTCAATTGTCTTAACTGTTGCTGGCATTCCATCTTTTTCTCTAAGGAAATCCACAACCCTGTACATCTTTTTATGACCACCTCCGATGTATCTCATAGTCCGTTTGCCGTTAACGTTCCTTCCTCCTGATTTTCGATGTGGTCGAAGCAAGGATTTCTCCGGCGTGGCACTTGTGATTGTCTCAAAAGTACCTGCGATTTTGTGTCGCTGACCTGGTGTTACAGGCTTAATTTTTCTGACTGCCATATCGGTTTTTAAATGTTGCTATAGAAATCAATTTTACTTCCTTCTGCAAGTGTTATCACAGCCTTCTTGGTTGCCGATGTTTTACCTGTCAAAAGTCCCGATTTAGTATTACGGGTCTTAATTTTTCCGCCATAACGCATAGTGTTAACAGATTCAACTGTAACACTGTACAAATCTTCAACAGCTTTCTTAATCTGTAATTTATTAGCGTTTCTGGCAACGAGAAAACCATAACGATTAAATTTATCGCCCTGGCTTGTCATCTTTTCCGTTACAATAGGTTTAAGTAAAATATTCATCACTCAAAGTTTTCTAGTTTTCAAATGTTGCCTGCAAAACGTCAACTGCGCTCTCCATCAGTATCAAGGTCGAGGCTTTCATAATCATGTAAGTGCTTAATTCATTTGCAATTACAGTTTCAACCCCATATACATTTCGGGTTGACAAATATATATTATTATTTTGTTCTGGTAAAACAAATATTGATTTTTTATTTGCAATATTCAGGTTATTTCCCATTTTGATGATTTCCTTTGTTTTAGGAGTCTCAAGAGAGAAGTCTTCCAGTACAATAATATTATTTGTTGAAGCTTTATATGAAAGTGCTGATTTTCTGGCTAATTGCTTAACTTTTTTATTAAGTTTAAAGCCATAGTACCTTGGCTGGGGACCAAATACACGACCTCCTCCGCGATAAAGAGGATTCCTTATATTACCGGCTCTTGCGGTTCCGGTTCCCTTCTGCCTTTTAATCTTTCTGGTACTTCCTGCTACTTCGCCACGATCTTTGGATTTATGTGTTCCCTGCCTCTGATTGGCAAGGTACTGCTTTGTATCCAGATAAATGGCATGGTCGTTAGGTTCAACACCGAAAATCGAATCGTCAAGATTCACACTTCTTCCGGTTTCTTTACCACTAGTATTAAAAATCGCTAATTCCATTATTTTGTAATTATTACGTAACCACCTTTTGGACCCGGTACAGATCCTTTAACAATAATTATATCATTCTCAGCCATAAGTTTCACAACCTTCAGGTCCATTGACATCACTTTGGTTCCTCCTGTACGTCCGGCCATTCTCATGCCAGGCAATACTCTTGAAGGAAAGGATGATGCTCCAAGCGACCCTGGTGCCCTGCCCCTGTTATGCTGTCCGTGAGTTTGTCCTCCGACACCGCTAAAACCGTGACGTTTAACAACACCCTGGAAACCTTTTCCTTTTGACCACCCTCTTACGTCAATAATAGAATCAGTTTCAAAAAGAGATGCTGTAAGTACTTCTCCCTCTTTAACCTGACCTTCCTCAAAACCT
The DNA here is from genome assembly GCA_963732435.1 of uncultured Bacteroidales bacterium. GTDB lineage: Bacteria > Bacteroidota > Bacteroidia > Bacteroidales > VadinHA17 > LD21. The sequence goes on from CAVSZL010000006.1 coordinate 343,633, forward strand.
GTAAACTCAACGAGTTTTCTTTTCGGAGTTGTACTGACTTTTTTGAAATGGCCCATTTCGGCTTTGGTTGTATGCTTTTCTTTTTTATCTTCAAATCCAAGCTGTACAGCAAAGTAGCCATCTTTTTCCACTGTTTTTATCTGAGTAACAACACATGGACCGGCCTGCAGAACCGTACATGGAACATTCTTGCCATTTTCATCAAAAATGGAAGTCATTCCTACCTTTTTACCAATTAATCCCTGCATTTCTTTATAACTTTACTGGTTTCATACTTTAATTTCTACCTCAACTCCGCTTGGAAGCTCAAGTTTCATCAGAGCATCGATCGTTTTTGGCGTTGAACTGTAAATGTCGAGCAATCTTTTATAAGATGAAAGCTGAAACTGCTCTCTTGCTTTCTTGTTTACAAACGGTGAACGAAGCACTGTATAAATCTTTTTGTGGGTAGGAAGAGGAATTGGACCACTTACTACTGCACCAGTAGATTTTACTGTTTTAACGATCTTCTCAGCAGATTTATCTACGAGATTGTGATCGTAAGATTTCAGTTTGATACGAATTTTTTGACTCATCTCTTAAAGAATTTTTCCTTTTGTAATTTCTACAATTCTGTTTGATATTTCTGCAGGTACCTTTTCGTAATGAGAGAACTCCATGGTAGAAGTTGCCCGTCCTGAGGTAAGAGTCCGAAGTACTGTAACATAACCGAATTTTTCGGCCAGAGGTACTTTTGCTTTAACAACTCTTGCGCCTGCTTTCGATTCCATTCCCTCCACTTTTCCTCTTCTCCTGTTAAAATCGCCAATTACATCGCCAACATATTCTTCAGGAGTTACAACTTCTGTAGACATAATAGGCTCAAGAATTACAGGATTACATTTTCCTGCAAACTTCCTGAAAGCCTGTTTGGCAGCAATTTCAAATGCCAGAGCATCAGAATCAACCGGATGATATGAACCGTCCTTGAGTACAACTTTAAGGCTATCCAGAGGAAACCCTGCAATTGGTCCGTTAACCATTGCTTCGCGGAATCCTTTTTCTATTGCCGGAATATACTCCTTGGGTATATGTCCGCCCTTAACTTCATTTATAAATTGAAGCCCCCTTACGTCAGCATCTGCCGGACAGAGATCAAAAGTCATATCGGCAAACTTACCTCTTCCACCAGTCTGTTTTTTAAATACTTCACGGAATTCAGCGGTTGTTGTAATAGCCTCTTTGTATGCAACCTGGGGTGTACCCTGATTACACTCAACTTTAAACTCTCTCTTCAGACGGTCGATAAGTATTTCCAGATGAAGTTCCCCCATACCATTGATGATTGTCTGTCCGCTGTCGGGATCAGTTCTCACCTGGAATGTCGGGTCTTCTTCTGCAAGCTTATTGAGGGCAATTGATAATTTATCTATATCGGCCTGGGTTTTGGGTTCAATTGCAACACCAATAACCGGTTCCGGAAAATCCATTGTTTCAAGCAATATCGGCTTATTTATTGCACATAAAGTATCTCCGGTTTTGAGATCTTTAAATCCAACACCTGCGCAAATATCACCAGCCGAAATTATCTCTTTAGGGTTCTGTTTATTGGCATGCATCTGGAAAAGACGGTTTATACGCTCCCTTTTACCAGTTCTTACATTCAATACTGTATCTCCCGCATGAAGAACCCCTGAATATACACGAAGGAAAGCCAGACGTCCTACAAACGGATCGGTAGCTATTTTAAAAGCAAGAGCAGCCAGAGGAGCTTCGTCATCAGGTTCTCTTGTTAATTCTTCATCGTTTCTTGGGTCTATTCCTGTTACTGCGCCCTTATCAACCGGTGATGGCAAATAGGAAATAACAGCATCGAGAAGACTCTGAACTCCTTTATTTTTAAAAGCAGCACCACAGATAACAGGTATCGCTACACCGCTGATCGCTGTTTTTCTGAGAGCTACCATAATTTCTTCTTCGGTTATTGATTCATGGTCATCCAGAAATCTTTCCAGAAGAGTATCATCAACACCTGCAATAACTTCAACCAGTTTTCCCCTCCATTCCTCAGCCTCCTCAATCATATTCTGAGGTATCTCCTCAATTTCAAAACGGGTAACGGTAGCTTCATCATTATAGAATACTACTGCTTTCATTGAAACCAGGTCGATAAACCCTTTGAAATTCTCCTCAGCACCTATTGGTATCTGAACCGGTACAGGATTGGCTCCGAGTTTTTCCTCAATCTGCTGAACCACACTGTAAAAATCTGCACCTGCCCGGTCCATCTTATTAATAAAGGCGATACGGGGAACACCGTATTTGTTCGCCTGTCTCCATACAGTTTCCGATTGTGGTTCAACACCACCTACTGCACAGAAAACAGCGACAGCACCGTCGAGAACTCTCAGAGACCTTTCAACCTCCACTGTAAAATCGACATGCCCGGGTGTGTCAATAATATTTATTTTATAATCTTCACCCCTGTATTTCCAGTATGTTGTAGTAGCAGCTGAAGTGATTGTAATTCCTCTCTCCTGCTCCTGAACCATCCAGTCCATCGTTGCATTTCCATCATGCACCTCTCCCATTCGATGAGTACGACCAGTATAGAACAGAACCCTTTCTGTAGTAGTGGTCTTACCGGCATCGATGTGAGCCATGATTCCGATGTTTCTTGTATATTTCAGGTTTTTATCCATCTGGTTAGAGTTCCTGCTGCTATTGTATTTTATTAAAACCTGAAATGAGCAAAAGCCTTGTTTGCTTCAGCCATTCTGTGTGTATCTTCTTTCTTTTTATATGCTCCACCTTCCAGTTTATAAGCTGCCATAAGTTCAGCAGCAAGCCTCTCAGCCATAGAATGACCTGTCCTTTTTCTGGCAAATGAGATCATATTCTTCATGCTGATGGCTACTTTCCTGTCGGACCTGATTTCCATAGGTACCTGAAATGTTGCACCACCAACCCTGCGGGCTTTTACTTCAACCTGAGGGGTAACATTATCAAGTGCCTGCTTGAAAATTTCCAGCGGAGTTTTGCCTTCGCTTTTAAATTTGTCTCCGACTATTTCAAGTGAGTCGTAGAAAATTTTAAAAGCCAGATTTTTTTTACCACTATACATAAGATTATTCACAAACCTTGTTACATAAGGATCTTTATATTTTGGATCCGGTAACAGAATCCTCTTCTTTGGTCTTGACTTTCTCATTATCTTATTCCTTTAACTGTTACTTCTTAGGCTTCTTTGCACCATATTTTGATCTTCTCTGAGTACGGCCGTCAACTCCCGATGTATCGAGTGCACCACGAACAAGGTGATAACGAACGCCTGGAAGGTCCTTAACCCTGCCACCTCTAATCAAAACAATAGAGTGCTCCTGAAGGTTATGACCCTCACCGGGAATATAAGCGTTTACTTCTTTCTGATTGGTAAGCCTTACCCTGGCCACCTTTCTCATAGCTGAATTAGGTTTCTTTGGTGTTGTAGTGTATACACGAACACATACACCCCTTCTCTGAGGACATGAATCCAGAGCAGGTGCTTTACTTTTATCTACCAGTTTCTTCCTGCCTTTTCTTACTAACTGCTGAATCGTCGGCATAATTCCAATTATTTTAGCATTAATTTTTACTCAAAAAAATGGTTTGCAAAGGTATTGTATTTATTTTTTAATTCAAAATCAAGAATGAACTTTTTTTAAAACAATTAAACAAACACGATCCACATACCTGAATAGTACTAATAATCAGGTCTTCTGATCATCTCTTAAAAAAAATATCTTACTAAAAACGTAAGTTATCAACAGGTTCCTTCCCGATCTTTCCCAATGAAAAAACATTTTATAAACTTACCCTGAAGGAAAAAACGGTACTCCTGATTTTCAAAAAACTGCTGCAAAGGAAATAAAAAATTTGGAATTATCACATCTTTCCTATGCTGTTTTTAAAAAATTATTATTTTTGTCCCCTTCTCTTCTATAAATAAACATAGTATAACATAAAATTCACTAATATGAAAACATACCAGGCGGACCAGATAAAGAATATTGCCTTACTGGGTAATTCAGGGTCAGGTAAGACTACCCTTGCTGAAGCAATGCTCTATAATGGAGGCATAATCGAACGGAGGGGAACTGTTGAAGGGAAAAATACTGTTTCAGACTACCGGCCTATTGAACATGAAAACGGAAACTCAATCTTTTCCACAGTACTTTACACTGACTTTCAGAATTGTAAAATAAATATTCTTGACACACCTGGCCTGGATGATTTCAGTGGCGGAGTAATTTCATCGTTGTTTGCATCCGATTCTGCAGTAATGACAATTAATGTTCAGAATGGCGTTGAGGTTGGTACAGAAATCCATTTCAGACATGCTGAGAAAAACAATAAGCCTCTGATCCTTGTCGTGAATGGCCTTGATCATGAAAAAGCCAACTTCGAGAAATCTATTGAGATGCTTAAGGAGCGATTAAGTACAAATATTTTATTGATCCAGTATCCGGCTAATGAAGGATCAGGATTCAACTCAATAATTGATGTACTTAAGATGAAGATGCTTCGTTACCCGAAAGAAGGAGGAAAAGCCGAAGTATTGGAAATACCTGCTGATCATGCAGATAAGGCAGCTGAGTTACATGGCGTTCTTGTTGAAAAAGCTGCTGAAAGTGATGAAAGTCTCATGGAATTATTCTTTGCCAATGATACCCTTACTGAAGAGGAAATTAAAAAAGGAATAGCGAGGGGAATAACTACCAGGGGAATATTCCCGGTTTTATGTGTCTCGTCAAAACACAATACAGGTGTTGACAGACTAATGGAATTCATTGTAAATGAAGCACCATCAATTGCTGATATGCCCGCTCCTAAAAATAACAAGGGTGAGGAGATTAAAGCAAATCCATCGGGACCAGCTTCTGTATATGTATTTAAATCATCCATTGAGGAACACATAGGGGAGATTAACTATTTCAGGGTCTATTCAGGAAAAATTACAGAAAACCTTGATATAGTAAATAACAGTAATGGTACAAAAGAACGTCTTTCTCAGCTTTATGTAAGTGCCGGAAAGAACAGAACCAGGGTGCCGGAACTTCATACAGGCGATATCGGAGCATTTGTAAAACTGAAAAACACAAAAACAGGGCATACACTCAATGTAGCAGGAAATGACTGGAAATATGAGGGAGTGAAGTACCCGGAACCCAAATACCGGACAGCTATCAAAGCCCAAAGCGAAAGTGATGATGAAAAACTTGGAGAAGCTCTGAATAAAATTCACCTTGAGGATCCTACAATAATTATAGAGTATTCCAAAGAACTCAAACAAATCATCGTTCACGGACAGGGGGAATACCATCTTAATATAATGAAATGGCATCTGGATAATATTTATAAGATTCCCACAAACTATAATCCGCCCAAAATACCTTACCGCGAAACAATAACCAAAACAGCTCAGGCAGATTACCGCCACAGGAAGCAATCAGGAGGAGCAGGACAATTCGGAGAGGTTCATATGATTATTGAACCATTTGAAGAGGGTTCAAAAGAGGCAGCAATGCAGAAAATCGGAGGCAAAGAGATTAAGATATCTGTCAGGGACAAAGAGGAGATTGCTCTGCCATGGGGAGGCAAACTGGTATATGTTAACAGTATTGTAGGAGGATCAATTGATGCCCGTTTTATGCCTGCAATACTTAAAGGAATAATGGAAAAAATGGAGGTTGGCCCTCTGACAGGTTCATATGCCCGTGATATAAGAGTATATGTATATGATGGCAAAATGCACCCTGTTGACTCCAATGAAATTTCTTTCCGCCTCGCCGGAAGAAACGCATTCAGTCAGGCGTTTAAAAATGCAGGACCAAAAATTCTGGAACCTGTTTACGATGTTGAAATATTTGTTCCGTCAGATCGTATGGGTGATGTAATAAGCGACCTTCAGGGCAGACGGGGAATGGTGCTTGGTATGTCAAGTGAAAAACGATTTGAAGTAATAAAAGCTAAAGTTCCGCTTGCAGAGATGAACAAGTATTCAACTGCACTGAGTTCCATCACAGGAGGCCGCGCGATGTATTCGATGAAATTTGCTGAATACGCACAGGTTCCGGGAGATGTTCAGGAAGCTGTAATCAAGGCATACGCCGATGAGGAAGAAGAAGAATAGGTAAATTCAGAAATAAAAAAAGGGTTCAGAAAAGGACCCTTTTTTATTTTATATTTCCAATTCCGGCTGGAAGTGAATAATACAAACTTTTTTAACGTTGTTTTTTATAAAATCCCTCACTTACCGGTAGCTCTTTATATTCACCATCAATTGTCAGGACTTCAATGGTTTTCTTTTCAATAATAAGAGCCTCCCTTACTGCTGCATCAACTCCTATAACCCTTCCTCCGTGCAGGGCAGATACCCGGGATAAGGTAGTGTGCCCGACTATAATCCTGGAAACCTTATAATGAGCCAGATACAAATCAATAGTATCTGCATTTATCTGTTCTGATTCCGCGGGAACAACCAATCCCCTGTACCACATAGGCCCGCGATCACTAAAAAGCATAATGCCAAGTGAATCAGCAGGATTCAAAGCCATACCAATGCCTATTCTCATGAATTCGTTTATTTTTTGTGGTTTCAGCCCGGATTTGACAACCTCAGTACTTATACCTCCATGTACAAACAATATGTCCCCGATAGTAGTCATGACATTTTTTGTCCTGAGCCATCTTCCAAGTTCAGTATCTCTGCTGAAAAGCTCTGTGAGGCCGATACCGATCCGTTTAGAAAACAGATCATACTTTTCATCCACGTATCTGTGATCTCCGGTGAGAAACATATCCTCGTGGTTTCCAAAGTTGAAAATAACGCTTCCACCAGCCTTCCGCGACTCTGCATCGAGCTTATAAGTCAACCACAATACAGCAGTTACATCTATTCCCCTGTCAAAAATATCACCGTTAATAACAAGGTTGTTCTTGCCAAACTTCCAGGTATAGTTATCAGAAATTACATCAGCATTTTTAAGCAGTGTTACAAAATTGAAAAAATCGCCGTGAATATCGGAAATAACAACTGTTTTCGCCCTTTGTTTGTATGTTGACGGAGAGTCTTTGTATTTGAAAAGTTTTACTTTGAAAGGAGGTAATACAGTATTGGTGTTTACTGTAAACTCCATATCCTTCAGATCCTGAAGTGATTTTATATCATGTTTTACACCTGTGTCAGTTTTCAGGGCAGAGTAGATATGGACATCGGTACCCTTATAAAAAATGTATGGTCCATCATTGTATCCGGTAGTTTTATCAACATTAACGTCAATTGACTGTGACAAAGAATTGACAAAAGACAAAATAAAGAGATAAAGAATTAATAAAATTTTTTTCATAATAGCATATTTAGCGTATGTATATGATAACCTGTTTCAATAAACAAAACAATCTGCAGTTTAAATCCGGAACATAAGACTTTAAAAAATAAACACGTATCAGCCTGTTTTTGTTTACAATCAAAGATAATTAAATTTCATACTAATTACTATACCTGAGATAACAAGCCCACCAGAGTATACGTGTAAACTTTAAGACTGTAATTTAAGAACAGAGGTAAGTGCAAAATTTCCCCTACTTTTTAAGGAGGGGTGGCCGGGATAATTGATCATCTGACATTTACAAGGTTTTATTTCCCGGCCGGGGTGGTTGATTTTTTAGGTTTCTTTTTATCTTTATAACTATGAAAAACAAAAACATCTTCAACAGAAAAGGACTGAAATCATTCAGATCAACTCTCAGGAACAGTTCCACTTCGGCTGAGGTAGCATTATGGCTTATGTTAAAATCAAAAAGACTTGAAGGAAGAAAATTCAGAAGACAATACAGTATTGGTAATTACATAGTTGACTTCTTTTGTCCTTCAGAGAAACTGATAATTGAACTTGACGGAAATCCTAATGGGGAATATCATAGAGTATATAAAGATGAAATCAGGGATAAATATCTGGAGAGTTTAGGATTCACACTATTAAGGTTTGAAAACAGATTTGTATTCCAGGAACCTGAATATTTAACAGGTGAGATCAGTAAAATTTTGAATAAGAAAAAAATTAGCGATGTGATAGAATAATCAACCACCCGGCCGCAAATTAAGATCTGCTACATTATTATCATTGCGATGCGGCCACCCCTCCTTGAAAAGGATGGGAGAGTTTTATTACCCGACTTTCTCCTGATGTAAAAATATGTATGCCTTAGTAATAATACTGCAGCGTATGCCACCCGGGGGTAAAGTAGAAAATAATCATAAGCAGCAAGGTATAAAAAGTATTAATTTCTCATTATAAAAAAGGCCACCTATAACAGGTAGCCTCTATTCAATTAATATTTCAGGTCTGGGAAATATCAAAAAAATTGTTTAAATATTATATGCAGATTCTCCGTGCTCATATATATCCAATCCCTCTTCCTCAATCCTTTTTTCAACCCGCAGTCCGTTAAAGTATTTAAGTGCAACAAAGAGGATTGTTGATGCAGCCAGAGCCCAGCCGGCAATTGCTCCTACCCCGATCAACTGGCTCTTTAAAAGCGCTCCTCCATGTCCATATAACAATCCCTGACTCGTTGAGAAGAATCCAACCATCAGTGTGCCGAATGCTCCGCATACACCATGAACTGATATAGCACCTACGGGATCGTCAATCTTTGCAACCTTGTCAAAGAATTCAACTGATAAAACAACAAGTATACCGGCGAGTACACCAATAATAAGAGCACCTCCGGGAGAAACAGCATCACAACCGGCAGTTACTGCTACCAGTCCTGCCAACGCGCCGTTCAGAGTCATACTGAGAGTAGGCTTTTTATACTGCAACCAGATATAAGTCATTGTTGTTAGTGCACCACCTGCTGCAGCTATGTTTGTTGTGACAAATATCAATGATATTGCAGTTGCATTCACCTTGCCGGCTGCAGCCAGCTGTGAACCGGGATTGAATCCAAACCATCCGATCCAAAGGACGAATACCCCAAGAGTAGCAAGGGTAATACTATGACCGGGTATAGCCTTAGCCTTTCCGTTTTTATCATATTTCCCTATTCTTGCACCTAAAAATGATGCTCCAACCAAAGCAGCTGTACCACCAACCATGTGAACAACCGAGGAGCCGGCAAAATCATGAAATGGAGTGCTCATCTGGCTCAGCCATCCTCCGCCCCATGCCCAATGACCCGATATAGGGTAAATAACCAGTGAGATTACAGCACTGTAGATCAGGTATGCATTAAATTTTGTTCGCTCAGCCATAGCTCCTGATACAATAGTCGCTGCTGTGGCAGCAAAAACTGTCTGAAATATAAGAAATGCCATATCGGGCATATCAGTTCTGTAGGTATTTTTTGTAAACAGATCGATTCCTCCCCAGAATCCGTTTTTACTGCCAAACATAATGCCGAAACCCAATACCCAGAAAGCAATAGTCCCCAGAACAAAATCCATAAGGTTCTTAAAAAGAATATTTGTTGTATTTTTTGAACGGGTAAACCCCGCCTCAACAAGTGCAAATCCTGCCTGCATAAAGAAAACCAGAGCTGCTGCGAGTAAAACCCAAACAGTGTTTAATGAGAAAGCATATTCTGCCAGTTCGGTTCCCATATCGGAAAACATTTTTGATATTAATATAGTGTCTGTCATGATTTTAAATTTTTAGTCTGTTTTTACTCAAATCCTTCAAGGTACATTGCCTTCTCTCCCCGATCACCGGTGCGTATCCGGTAGGCGTCGGTTATTTCAGAGATAAATATTTTCCCATCCCCTACCTCACCTGTCCTCGCAGATTCAAGTATGGCCTTTATTGCACCGTCCATAAATTTCTCACGACAGTAAAATGTAATAAGAATGCGTTCAATTGTACTTGTATCATAAGCAATACCCCTGTAAACACGTTCTTCAGTGGCTTTTCCTACTCCACGTACTTCCCAGAATGTGAAGAATTCAATACTGGCCTTGTTCAATGCTTCTCTTACCTCATCGAACTTGGATTTTCTGATAACTACTTCTATCTTTTTCATTTTAATTATTTTATATTTTTAAATTATTCAATCCTTATCTCAGAAAGAGAATCCAACAACCAGATAAAGCTGCTCTTTCTCAGGATTAAGGATTACCTGGCCGTTAACCGGTATTGAAAATTTTTCAAAAAGGGTTATTACTTTTGTAGTACCTAATCCCAGATTACAAAATGCAAACTCCCCGTCGGATGTATGCCAGCCGTCGCCTGCACCAGCAAATAAGCTGAAGTGTTTGAAGGCATAACCTGCCTGGAAGTACATGTCACCACCGGCTGATGCTGCTCCACCGGCCTCATTTACAATATAGTTGGCACTTAATGAAAGTCCTCCTTTGGAAAAATTTGCGTTCAGTTCAAGTGCATGACTTCCGGCTGTATCTGAGGTTTCGAAAAGAGGTAAACCCGGATAATAATAATCAGTAATTCCCAGGCTCAGACCAAAAGGTAAAGCATAAGCGATATATGGATCCACCTCTGCATAGCCGCTTGCATCAAAAGAGCCCCATACACCTACAGTAAGTCCTCCTGCAACTAATTTTACAGTTGGTTGAAGTGCAGGACCTTGTCCTAATTTGGATCCCCTCCATATATAATTGGTGTAAAAATCGGTACCAACACTAAATTTAGATACTGATTCTTCCTCCTGTGCCTGAGCACCAATTGTTGTTAACAACATTAAAACAACAAATCCTGCAAAAAATAATCCTGACTTCTTCATAACTGTTTTTTTTAAATTAATAATAGAATAACGATGCAAATATAATACATTTTTATTTAGACCCTATTTAAATTAGGGGTCTTATGGTTTTTTTATGCTTTTTACGCATTTATACCCCCTTTTTTTCAACTGTTTATTCAATTTATATGCTCTTTTTCACCTTCCACCCCCCTTTTTTATTGAACTTACCCGTGTTCAATTCCTATATTTTACGGTATAACACTGATAATCAGAATATATATTTTACTCGTCACAGGTATTTAATTATGATCAGTGATTATAAACAACCTGTATAAGAGGCTATTAACAGGCTTTTCAGGTTTCGGCCAAATAAAAAAGGCTGCCCTTTTGAGACAGCCTTCAATTCAGGTAATAATATGTAATCAGTTCATTTTAATCAATAGATGGTCGAATATCTATCTATTTAGAGCCTTTATTTACAATGCGGAAATAATCGTAAGCAACCTCAAATGGGGTTTCAGCCTGAGTGGTTTGCTGCTGTAACCCCGGATAATTGCCTCTTCCGGCAGGTGGTACGCCATTGCATACTATAATACCGGCTTTCAAATCGGTTAGCAGAATATCAGATCTACCCACTTCCCTGTAACTTTTACCATTCGATGAACATGATGCAACGTATAAACTCCCCTTTTTCTCAAGCCTCAGAAACAGTGTATTGTCATCCTTAATTATATTGGTCATACTAAGTGATACAACAGATTTCTGGAACCCGCAACACTCAGTTATAATGTCTAAAGTGCCCGGTTGAACTGCTGCCGATACTGCCGGACCTCCAAAACCTCTTCTGGCAGCACTTGCCTTATAAACAAGTTTAACAAAATTATCATCATCCTGGTATGCAAGGATCCCGGCATTCTCTGTTGATCCTGATGGTTTCCTTGAGCATACCATTCTTGAATCAATAGTCCAGTCTGTATTTGCACTCTGCATAAGAATGTTCACTGCATTATTAGTTAACAAAACAATATCACCTTTTTCACCTGTAATGAGCATGGACCCCTTTTTCTTTGAAAGACTCCAGCCTGAAGAGTTTTCCCTTACCCAACTCCATTGTTTAGCCAGAGTACCGTTATTGAACTCATCGCTGACGGACTTTGCACCGAAATTAACCATAAAAGAATTCTTATCAACTGTGGTATTATCAGTTAGAGTTACTATTGCAGTTCCTGGGATCCCTTTAGCCTGAATAACATTTACTGAGACATTCTTTGCGGCTGGTGTCGATGCAACAACAGGAGCAGTTGTGTCACAGGCCAGAAGATAGCTATAAGCTTCAACTGAAGGATTAAAGCCAGCTATATCCTTACCGTTCACAGTAATAACTGCCGGTTTAAGATCGGGCATTACCTTTAGCGGATAACTGCTATACAGGGTTTTCCCGTTAACTGTTACATAGGCAAATATTGATGCTGTTCCTACCCCAATTGCAGTTACCATTCCCGTATTATCAACAGTTACTACATCGGGATTATTGCTCTTAAATGTTATCTGTGCATTTTTGATATTAAAGAAACTGTCATCAGACATTGCTGCTGATACACTGGTCTTAGCAGTTTCACCTGGTTGCAGCAACACCTTCCCGCATTCCGCAACTACAGTTTTCAATACAGGGAAATATGTACCATTCATTGTGGTCTCAACTGTGCCTTTTATGTCTTTTGATGATGAACCGATCTCGAATATATATTTGCCCTGATCGAACATTATTCTTTTATTTTTTGTATCCCAGAACCAAAGATCTGCACAGTCGATGTCAATCGATACTGTTTTTGTCTGACCTGCCGGTATCATAACCCGCCGGAATCCCTTAAGCCTTTTAATAGGTCTCTCGAGCGAAGCAGGACTGTCCGGGGTTCTGACATAAACCTGAACAACTTCATCTCCGTTGACTGCCCCTGTATTTTTAACATCAACAGAAACAGTTATCTTATCATTTGGAGTAATGGCACTCTTGCTGATAGAGAAATTACTATACCCGAAAGTGGTATAAGAAAGACCGTATCCGAATTCATAGGAGACGTCTTTATTGAAATACCAATAGGTTCTTCCGTTCTTTGCGGCACCACCCCTTAATGAATAGTCTGAGAAATCAGGAAGATCATTAACTGATTTATACCATGTAAGACTTGTTTTTCCGCCCGGATTAACTTCACCAAATAATATTTTAGCCATTGCGGTTCCCTGTGCCTGTCCATTGTACCCGGTAAAGATGATCCCCGAAACATTTGGATTATTCTTAAATTGCTCAACTTCAACCATTCCCATTCCCTGTATTACAACTACGGTATTTGAATTTACTGATGCAACAGAATTAATAAGGTCATACTGATTACCCGGCAATCCTAATGAGTACCTGTCTGATTCTTCTCTTCCTGTAGTCTGATCAGTACCGACGAAGATAATTGCAACGTCTGCAGAAGCTGCAATATCAAGTGTTTCTTTATCGGTTGATGGGACTTCCCCTTCACGATATACTATGACAATTGTTTGTGGTCCTGAGATACCCAGTGAATTTATTTTAACAGGTACGATTCTTGATCTGCCGAAACCTGCAAATCCTCCACCCTGGGCAGCACCGGCTACTTTTTGTGATGCAATTATATTACCTGTATTAGAGCCAACCCTTACTTCTAATAAACCACCTACACCAGATACAGTCATATTGAATCGTATTGAATCTATATCAGTAATATCAACATTATTATACAATGTCCAGTCTCCATCCTTTATTCCTTTAACAGCATTCTGTCCTGATCTGTAACCTGTTACCATAGTAACTAAACCTGCTGCAGAGGCTTCGAATTTTGTTGCATCATATTCCTTAACTGCGCCACTTTTTGTTACTGTTGTAAAACCGATCATATTAAAGAAGTCGGTCCTTCTTGTGGTATTTCCACTTGACTTTGAGACTACTTCTACTTTAAGATTATTCTCAGCGACGTAATTCTTTATACCTGCAAGGGGAGTAATTTTAAACTTAGGTTCAGCTTCTCCTGAATAATCGCCAAGTTCAACTCTTTCCGCCTGAGGGCCTAACACAGCTATTTTCTTGATTATGCTTGTATTGATTGGTAATGCTTTATTCCCGGTCTTTGAAACCACATTATTTTTCAGCAGAACAGGAGTTTTTGTTGCGACTTCGACTGCAAGGTCATTGTGAGATGGATCATTAATTATACCTGGTTTAATTCCTGCATAAGGAACAGTATTTTTGGGGTCAAATTCACCCAGTCTCATTCTAATTGCATAAATATTCACAAGGGCTAAATCCATGTCAGCTTCAGTAATTAATCCCTCTTTAATAGCATCAAGAGCACTTGTCTGGAAAATACCGCCACAATCAGTATCAACACCTGATTTAAGACCCATCGCTGTAGCCTCAGTTCTACTTTTAGCATATTTATGACCTGAAAGTATATCAGAAATTGCATCACAGTCCCCTGTTACATATCCATTTAAGCCATAGGTTTTTTTAGCAATAGTGTCAACATAAAATTTGCTGGCCGACATCGGAACACCATTTACAGCACTGTAAGCAGTCATGATTGCCGGAAGCTTATCTTTTTCAATCAGTCTCTTGTACGGAAGGAGATAATATTCTCTCATATCCCTGTCATCCATATTTGCACTTCCTGTATGACGATTAAATTCTGAATTGTTGGCGAAATAATGTTTCCCACATGGAACTGCTTTTAAATAAACAGGATCAGAGCCCATTAATCCCTGAATAAAACCACTACTTATCTGTGAAACAAGGAAAGGATCTTCTCCATAGGATTCAGCTGTCCTTCCCCACCTGGGATCCCTTGCCGGTTCTACAACAGGCGACCAGTAGGTAAGTGTAAAAATAAGTTCGTGGTTAAATCCTCGGGCTTCATCAGCGATAACTGAAGCCTCACGTTTAATAAGATCCGGATCCCAGGTCGAGCCAACAGCAACACTGTTGGGGAAAGAGGTTGCTGTCATCCCGCTATTGTTATTCCTTCCCATAATTCCGTGAAGGGCTTCACCCCATACATCATATTTATTAATTTCCAGACTGGGAATTGGAGACATAGTGTTACCCAACTGGCTTTGTTTCTCCTCGGGTGTCATCCTTGAAACAAGGTCTGCTGCCCTTTCACGGAAAGAATAAGCTGTGTCAAGGTAAACAGGCTTTTTTATTGTTTCACTTCCAGGGATAAATGCCATTATGGCAATGCAGGTAAAATTTATACAAAGAATCCTGGCAATCTTATTTTTCATTTTATTTAAATTAAGTGGTTCTAACAAATGGCAATGATATTTTTGAATTATTTTATTCCGCAATCAGATTAGCTATATATCCTCCTAGTCAAATTTACATAATGTTAATATTAAGGACAAATAGGAACAATTGTGAATAACTATTTATAAAGAATTGAAATAACAAAAAAAGGATTAAATAACCTATTGGTTTTTCAAATCTTTACCTTGCTTCTCAAAATATAATCTAACTTTAATATGTATTCTTATTGGTTTGTTTTTACATTTAGTTATATACCCTTTCAGGCCCTGGATATATTTGTTGCAAAAAATATTATATCAACTCCGAATTAAAGATAAGAATTATGAAACGCAGATTTTTTTTTAAGAAAGGTGCTGTCGTTGCGGGCATGTTGAGTATCCCGACTACTTTTCTGCAAATGACGTCTTGTAAATCCCAAAATCAATCCTCGGGATCAATGAAAGAAGCAGGGGAGGAGATCCTTTCCCCCGAATATCTTAACAGAGTTCGGGCTGATGAGTTTTTACCTCCATTGCCGGTATTTGCAAAATCAAAGCTTACACCCGACGTTCAAATTTCCCCAATGTCTCTGGAGGAACGGATCAGGCAAAAGATCGTACCACTCCGTGGATTTTGCAGCCTGTCACCAGGTGGTGATGTTCTCATTTCAGGCAATGGAGCTATAAACATTGAGCTGACGTGCAATCCCTACACAGAACTGATTCCTTTCAACCACGAAAGTCTGTTCACACCTCGTAAGAAGTCCTTAGAAACGTCCAGGATCGCTAATGTTTTCCCAAAGGTTCGACAAATGATGATTGAGGGAAAATACCACGAAGCGGTAATGTTAGCTTACAATGAATGGCAGAAAAACCCGGTCAGCCGGGGGATGGGTGGGTTTGGTGGCGGGAGATTCTCCATGCTTCTGGAGTTTCCGGAAAGCTCATCGGTCAGGAACTATCTACGTACAGTTGATTTCGAAAGTACTGAGGTGAAGATTCACTGGAGTGACGAAAATGGCGACTGGGTTCGCCGTACCTTCACATCGCGGCCTGACAATGTTGTTGTTCAATGGCTCACCGCCCCCAGCGGAAAGACTTTAAATGTACGTATCAAGATGTCGGAAGGGAGTGGAGTGCGAAGTTCTGGAGGAGGTCAGGATTTTGCAGGAATACGTAGTCGCGCAGTAACGCCGGGAGGAAGCGGAGTATCTGGCAACACCCAGACAGACTTCAATGAGCAGCGGCTGATTATTAAGGGCCATTTGGACCCTTCAGTGGATAACAGAGGCTTTGTCAATGTAACCCGAGTGGTCCGTGAAGACGGTTCTGCCCACATGGATGGAGACAAACTGGTGATCGAGAATGCATCATCAGTGATGCTTCTTACACGCATTGAATATTTACCCGACTATAGTGAGGACAAGGTGGATGCTGTACGGAAGTCACTGGAAGAACTTTCCACGGATTATCCGGTCTTGCTGGAGAGGGCCCGCAAGGTTCAGTCAGAGATGCTTAACCGTGTTACTGTGAATTTTGGAGATACCTCCAGATATGGCTTTTCATCAGAGGAGCTTCTATCTGATCAACGTTCCAGTGCAGGTTATTCTGGTGCTTTTCTCAAGACTTTTTTTGAAATGTGCCGCTACTGGTTCATAATCACAACAGGTAAGTATCGTAGCGTGTCAGCCCTTACAAATGTCAATACCAACCTGCAGATAGCACCTATAAACATAGGCAACTACCGCGAGGGAGAGATGGCTTACTTCGACTGGGTTGAAAGCCTGGTCCCGGACTATCATACCAATGCAAAGAACATTTACGGCATGCGTGGCGCCCATTATCCTATTGCACCGTCCAAAGACTCTGGTGTTTTTAACATGTTCGACTATGCTGATAACACTGGAGAGACATGGGCGCATCCATATTGGATTAGTGCAGGCGGCTGGGTTGTTCGCCCATTTTGGGACCACTATCTTGTAACTGGCGACCTGGATTTTCTTCAAAAGCGCATGATACCGATTTATAAGGATCTGGCGTTATTTTACGAGGACTACCTGACTGTTACTGATAAAAATGGGAATTACATTTTTGTTCCATCCTTCTCCCCGGAGAACAATCCCGGTAACCTCAACCCAGGGTGTATGGCAGTGATCAACGCCACTATGGATATTTCGGTGTGCAGGGAAGTTCTGTCCAATCTGGTTGAGTCTTGCGAGCTGCTGGGCATTGAGGTTGACAACGTGCCTAAATGGAAGGCGATGCTGACCAAACTACCGCCCTACCTGGTCGAACCGGATGGTACACTTAAGGAATGGGCATGGCCTGAACTGGAAGAACGTTATAACCATAGGCATGTCTCTCAGTGCTATGGTGCCTGGCCAGGTGACGAATTTGATCCGGATCGTACACCACAACTTGCCAGGGCTGCGGTGTTAGCAAACAGGAAGCGTGTGCCCGAACGACTGGCTGCCCATAGTCTTTGTCAGCGAGGCTTGATTGGAGCAAGACTTAAAGATAACTATATAGTGGACAGCGAACTGAGGCATCTGCTTGAACAAGGCTTTGTGAACACTACTTTTCTGTGTCCTCACGATCCATATGCTGGCATTCGAATTGCTGATGCACAGGGAGGGATTCCTGCTATCATGATGGAAATGCTGGTCTATGCACGTCCAGGTGTTATTGAGGTGCTTCCGGCTCTTCCTTCCTCGCTGATCAAGGGATCTATTAATGGAGTGTTGCTACGCACATTTGCAAGACTGGACAAACTGAGCTGGAACATGGATACCAGAATAGTGGACTTAACCATATCCTCCGTCAAAAAACAGGATGTGACTTTAATTGTCCGGTATGGTATTGAAGAAATTTCAGCCTCTTCAGGAGTTTTAGAGGCTAAAGTACTACCCGATCAGGCTACCTGTGATTTGCACTTGCCTGAAGGAAAACAGGTTGAAATTCATTTGAAAATAGGCCAGCGTAACCCTATTGATTGGATTAATTGGGTGTAATCAACAAGCAAAAATCAAGAAAATATATGAAACGCAGAAATTTTGTTAAGACAAGTGTGGCGGCTGTCGGATTGGTGAGTCCTCTGGAGATATCGCCTATGTTCGAAGCAGATGAAAAAAAATCACTAACAACTGGGGTGCAACCTAAGGACAACCGTCCGACTGAATATCTTGATCGTGTACAGGGAGATCCATTCTTGCCCAAGTCACCTGAAATCGGCAGATCGTATCCGATCAGACCAATGCCACTAACAGAACGGATCAGGAGGAAGATTGTTCCACAAAGGGGCTTTTGCAGCATTGCCCCTGGGGAACAGGTAAGTGAGGCTCTCACTTCTGGCAATGGTACAATGAGTATAGAGATGATGGGCGATCCCTATTCAGAACAAATCCTATTCCACCACGAAAGTTTGCTTATGCCCTGGAAAAAGCCCATTGAGGCCCCCAACGTCGCGAATATTTTTCCGCAGGTGCGGCAAATGGCTTTGGAAGGAAATAACAGTGAAGCTGTCACTCTGGCTCTTTATCACATGAATAAAAGTCCGATCAGGCAGGATACTGAGCCACATCTTACTATTCCGGCTTTTCTGATGAAGCTCAGTCTTCCAGCAACCAAATCGGTCAGTAACTATCTGCGGACGGTCAATTTTGAAAACAGTGAGATAGGGGTAATCTGGACTGATGAACATGGTGAGTGGATTCGTCAATCCTTCACTTCCAGGCCTGATAATGTCGTAGTACAGTTGCTCACTGCTCCTCAGGGTAAGATGATAAATATGCGAATATCGATGCAGAAGTCAGCGGATTGGAGTATGGTTACGGGAATGAATTGGGGCGCCCGTCGGGGAATTGGCACAACGGATCCGGACATGGTAGCATTCGTTCAGCTGGCATCAGTCCATAAAGAACTCACTCCAAAGGGTATCGAAGCCGGTGACGTTCGGATGGATTTCAATGAGAAACGGCTGATATACAAGTGCCGTTTAGATCCTTCAGTGGACAATAGCGGTTATGCAGGAATAACCCGCGTGGTTCAGGATGGTGGCTTTTCCAGAATAGAAGGAAGCTCCCTGGTGATTGAGAATGCATCCTCGGTAATGTTGCTTACACGGATTGAATATTTTCCCGAATACAGTGAGGACAAAGTGGAAACTTTGCGGAAAGCGTTAGAGGAACTCACTCCTGACTATCCATCAATGATCAAGCGTCACAATGAGGTTCAATCAAAAGCTCTCAACCGTGTAACTGTAGATTTTGGTGGCACTTCCCAATATGGAATGTCTGCAGAGGAGCTTCTCTCAGATCAGAGAGCCAGGCCAGACTATTCACCAGCATTATTGGAGAAGATTTTCGAAATGGGACGCCACTGGTTTATTCTTAACAGTGGTAAGTATCCGAGTATTGCAGCAAAGATCAACTCCACCATTAACCTGCAAATGGCAGGCGCTGTGCAGGGCGATCTGCATGAAGGCATGGAGGCCTACTTTAAATGGATGGAAGAAATCGCACCGGATTGCAGGAACAATGCAAAGAACATTTTCGGTTTTCGGGGTACTTCGTTTCCCCTGTTTCCAGATAAGGGATTTGGAGTCAATTTCTATTATACAGACAGTTCCGAAATCGGAATCTGGCCTTATTGGATTTCTGCCGGCGGTTGGTTTATGCACATGTTCTGGGACCATTATCTGGTCACAGGAGATATGAAATTTCTAAAAAATCGCATAGTCCCGGCATATAAGGAACTGGCGCAGTTCTATGAAGATTTCCTGACTGTCACCGACAACGACGGGAATTATATCTTTGTCCCATCCATCTCACCGGAGAACACTCCCGTCAGAACGGTTTCACCTGGACCCACTATGATTAATGCCACAATGGATATCGCAGTATGCCGGGAAGTACTGACCAATTTGATTATTGCGTGTGAGACTTTGGATATTGAAAACGATGGTGTTACAAAATGGAAGGCAATGCTGGCCAAACTGCCGCCCTATCTGCTGGAAACAGACTTAACACTCAAGGAATGGGCCTGGCCCTCAGTGCAAGAACGTTATAGTCATCGCCATATCTCGCATCTCTACGGTGTCTGGCCGGGGGATGAAATCGATCCCGATCGAACGCCACAACTAGCTCTCTCCGCAGTATTAGCCAACCGTCGGCGTACTTTTGATACGATGCCCACTGCTGTTGCCGGAGAAACTTTGGCTGCCTATGCCCGTTGCCATAGGGCTTTGGTCGGAGCCCGGCTTAAGGACAACATCATCGTGGACACCCAACTGAGGCAATTGATGGAACAGGGCTATGTCAGTACCGCGCTGAGGTGCTCGCGCGAGACTTATGGCATGCCCGTACCGGATGCTCAGGGTGGAATTCCTGCCATAATAATGGAAATGCTTATATACTCGCGCCCTGGTGTGATCGAGGTGTTACCAGCCCTTCCCCAATCATTGGTTAAAGGATCAATCAACGGTATGCTTACCCGCACCTGCGCCAGGATATCCAAACTGATCTGGGATATGCAGGAAAGAACGATTGACATAACAGTTTTATCCTTTAAAAACCAGGATATAACCTTGATTAGTCGTTATGGAATTGATGAAATTTCAGCTCCTCCGGGAATTATTGGAAGATTCAGGAAGGGGAATGCCGATTGTGAAATGCATTTGCCAGAGAATAAACCGGTGGAACTACAGTTGAAACTTGGCCGGCACAATCCCATGGATTGGGTTGCTAAGGGGATCTAGCAAAGAGATGGAATGACAAGGCTGCCCTTTTGCGACAGCCTTTTAAAACATAAGGATATTATCAAACCATCTTCAGAATATCCCAGACAAATGCCCTGATTCCAACTTCCTGATTGATATTATCAATCTTTTTTACGGTTTCAAGGACTGTATCAACCATTTCATCATCAATAACTGAAAGGAGACTCTTATTAATTTCCGGCCAGGTATGTGTACCAAGGTGAGGTACACCTGTATTTGTGCCGCTTCCCTGAACATTTTCCCAGAGAGAATAACCTTTGATTCCCAGCTTTTCAAGCATATATTCCACTTTCTCAGAATGTGCCTGATTATATATTATCATAATTGCCTTCATTGTTTAAGATTTTAATTATTTCTATTCTGTCTTGTTCCAGTTCCCATTCATAAAATTCATATCACTATATGAGGAAATGCTTTTCTTCCTTTCACCTCTTTTAACAAAAATCGCATATACAACAGGTACAAGAACAAGTGTTACAATGGATGAAAAAATAAGACCGCCGATAACCGCAATCCCCATAGGTCGCCAAAGTTCAGAACCTGATCCGGCACTAAGAGCCAATGGCAACATACCGAGAATTGTTGTAATGGATGTCATTAAAACCGGTCTTAACCTTGACTTTCCCGACATGGCAATTGCATCATACAGCTCATTTCCTCTGTCGCGCATAAGGTTTATGTAGTCGACAAGAACAATTGCATTTTTCACCACAATTCCAATCAGAAGAACTGCTCCTATCCCGGATATAACACTAAGTGTAGTCCCGGTAATGAACAGGGCAATCGCAACACCCGAAAAAGCGAAAGGTATTGAGAACATTATTATAAATGGCATCTTAAGTGATTCAAACTGCGAAGCCATCACCAGATATACCAGTACCAGACTTACAGCCAGCAGTAAAGCAAGATCCATAAATGCTTCCATCTGTTCCTTTATTGCACCAGAGATCTGTACCATAACACCTGATGGTTTTTCTGTTTCATCAATTGCCCTCTGCACATCAGTCTGGATATCTGTAAGAGATCTTCCGGAGGGGGTAAATGAAACCCTTACCATCCTCTCCTTACGTTTTCTTTCAATATTCGGAGGTGCCCAGTACTCACGTATTTGTGCAATCTCTCCGAGCCTTATTACCTGTCCCTGCATGTTAGTCACCGCAAAGTTTTCAATATCAGTAAGATTACTCCTTGAACCCTTATTGAATCTGACAACAACATCATATTCATCACCGGATTGGCGAAGGCGTGTTGCGATCATTCCATCTACCCTGTTCTTAACAACATTGGCTACCATTGCTGTATTAAGCCCATTGGAGCTCATTTTCTCCTGATCAAAAATTATCTGTAGTTCAGGTTTTGATTTATCGCGGCTTACAGAGACATCTTTGGTTCCCGGAATTTTTTTAATCTTCTCCTCCAGCTGCCTGGCAACTGTATTTGTTGCAGCAATATCATAACCATATACCTCAACATCAACAACATTTCCGCCGAAAGAACCCATATTCTCTGTTGTTGTAACCTGGTAGCTGATTATCTGGGGAAATTTTGCAAAATCTTTTCTCATTTCATCGGCCAGAATCCATACACTTCTTTCTCTTTCCTCAATTGGCAGAAGACTTATTGTATATTGTATGGTATGAGTTCCGCCTGAATTAAACATTGAAGCCCAGCCACCCTGATCATCATATCCTGAAGTTGTGGATATTATATTGATTTCAGGATATTTTGCCTCGAGAAGACTATCGAGCATATCAGCTGTCCGGATTGTATTATCCACCCGGGAACCAGTCTGAAGCTCTACTGTAGCATAAACAGTAGATTCATCAGCCTGAGGAAAAAATTCCGTATCAATTGCAGAGAACAACCCCATAGAAAATACAAACACAACAATTGCCATAATTGAAACGAAGGTCTTATGCCTCAGTGCCCATCTGAGAGTTATCTCGTAAAACTCATCAAACCAGTCGAGCCCTTTTCTTATACTTCCGTCATAGGTAAAGAATGGGGCATTCTCTTTTACCGGCCTGTATTTGAGCATAAGTGCGCTAAGCGTCGGAGTTAGAGTGAGAGCAGCAACTGTTGATGTAATAATTGTAACTGTAACACTTAATCCCAGTTGCTTGAAAAGAACGCCGGTAAGACCTTCCACAAAAGTAAGCGGGAAGAAAACGGCCACAACAGTTAATGTTGTTACTATTACGGCTAACCATACCTCGTTTGTTGCATAAATTGAGGCTTCCCTGGGCCTGCTTCCACGCTCGATATGCCTGGTAATGTTCTCAAGAACAACAATGGCATCATCAACTACCATTCCTATGGCGATAGAAAGCGACACCAACGAGATTATATTGATTGAAGCATCAGAGATAAACAGATAGATAAAAGCTACGATCAATGAGACCGGAATCGTCAGGATTACAATAAAAGTTGCCCTCCACCTTCCGAGAAAAAATAAAACAACAAGTATTACAAATATTGCTGCATACATCAGTGTCTCCGTCAGGTTATTTATTGAGTCCTTAATAAATTTGGCGCTTGAGAAAAGCAACTCGATCTTTACATCAGGAGGAAGATCTTTCTTTAATTCTTCCAGTGCCTTTTCTACCTCTCTTGTAACTTTAACTGTATTACCCCCTGACTGTTTCTGAACATAAAGACCCATACCCCTGGTGCCGTTTATCTTTGTATCAAGCTTTGATTCACGAATTGTATCACGGACTTCTGCTATGTCTTTAAGGTAAATTGTATTCCCGTTAAAATTGCTGATAACTATATTCTTAAGTATGTCACTTTCAGGAAATTCACCCTGAATTCTAAGCGGATAATCGGTCTGACCCATTTCAATGTAACCTGCAGGCATATTCAGATTCTCAGCTCTCAGAACCGCACCTATCTGTTCAATAGTTGTGTTGTATGCTTCCATTTTCCTGGGATCAATATCAATATAGATCCTTCTGCCGGGAACACCTGAAAGAGATACATTTCCGATTCCTTCTATCCTGTTTAAAGGGTTAACTATTTTCTCGTCCAGTATTTTCTCAAGGCCCGCATAACTTTCATTTGCTGTTACTGCATAGAAAATGATCGGCATCATGCTGGAATTGAACTTGATGATTGTCGGATCTTCAGCATCCTCAGGTAATATCCTGGTTACAAAATTCAGGTTGCTTCTTATATCATTAATAGCCTCATCGAGGTTTGAGCCATACTCGAAATTCAGGAATATAACAGAGAGTCCGTCACTTGACGTTGAAGTGAGATCCTTAAGATTGCTTACTGAATTCAGAGCATCCTCTATTGGCCTGGTGACATTACTTTCTATATCGGAAGCACTTGCACCCGGATAAGTAGTCATAACTGTAACGAAAGGCAGTTCAATCTCAGGATAGAGATCAACCGGCAGTCGCATCAGTGAGTATAGTCCGATGACCATCAAAGCTACAAATATGAGGATAGTGGTAACCGGACGTTTTACTGAAGAGCTGTAAATACTCATTTTCTATATTATTTTAATAAATACTAATTCACTATTTCAATCTTATTGCCTGCAATCAGCCTTGCCTGTCCGTCAGTTATGATCTGATCTCCCTCCCTGAGTTCATCAGAGACTATTTCCAATTTGTCGTCAAATCTTTTACCTATCACAACAACATGGCGTTTCGCTTCACCATTTTCAGCAGTAAATACATATCTTACATTTGTACCCTCCTGAATCAATACAGTATTTGCAGGAACAACGAATGTTTCTACTTCACCCAAATCCATAGAGACCCTTACGAACATTCCCGGTTTCAGTTTCCCATTCTTATTTGGAAGTTCAATTTCAACATTAAATGATCTTGTTACTGCATTTACAGTAGGAGAAATCCGGAAAACTGATCCTGTAAAAACATCATTCCGGTAAACATCAGCAACCACTGTTGCTTTCATTCCTCTTTTTATAAGAGGATAATACTGTTCTGAAAGACTTACATTTACCTTGAGAGGATTAACCTGCATTAAAGTTACTACTGCCGGTTTTCCGATCTGCGTGTTTGGCGCACCAGAGTACATTTCTCCATCTTCGAAATATTTTCCTGTAACAATTCCATTAAACGGAGCTTTTAGAAGAGTGTTCTGCTCCATAAATTCAACATTGGTTTTAGTTACATCATACTGGGTTTTCGCCTGATCATATTGTTGCTGCCTTGTGCTTCCTGTTTTAAGAAGGGTATCAAGTCGTGCGAGATCCTTTTCGAGACTGGCCAGTTGCAGTTTCATTTGCAGAAGCTGTGTACGGTCCATCTGAAAAAGCTCATCTCCCTTATTTATCTGATCTCCTGTCTCAACATAAATTTTTTCAATCCTGCCCGGAGATGACGGCGCAAGATTTACCTCTTCAAACGGGAGCACTGATGCAGTATAATCTATTGTCCTGGCTATTTTTGTTTTGGCCAGAGGTGCAATTCTTACAGGAATCGCTGTCATTTCAGTTGCAGCTTCCTGAGCTTTCGCATCTGCCTTATTGGTTGTGCTTGAGCAGCTATACAGGATAAGTCCGCTTATCAGTATTACCGGAATTGTTCTTAAGTATTTCATTATTATTTGTTTTGATTGTTTTTTAATTAAATATTGTTCAATAACTTATCTAAGGCAAGTTTGGTTTGAAGCAGGTTCATAAGAGCAGTAATATAATTGTTCTCGGCCTGAAGGTACAGGGAATTGGACTGGGTAAGTTCGAGGCTTGAGGCCATTCCCTGCTTAAACTTATTCTCCATACTGGAATAGATCCTTTTAGCCACTTCCGTGTTATCTCTCTGGCTCTTATATTGCATATTTGCATTAACAAGATTATATCTGAGCTGCTTTTCCTGGAGAAGAAGCTGATCGGTAACCATATCTTTTGTAGTTCTCGCTTTTTCCAGGTTTATCTGTGCCTTTTTAATGCTATGATACCTCTGAC
Source organism: uncultured Bacteroidales bacterium (assembly GCA_963732435.1). GTDB lineage: Bacteria > Bacteroidota > Bacteroidia > Bacteroidales > VadinHA17 > LD21. The sequence continues at coordinate 369,375 of CAVSZL010000006.1, forward strand.
TACTGGCAAATATAGGTATCGATAGCTGCAAACCCACACTTGAATTAGGGAACCATTGCTGATCTCCTATTTCATCACCCATACCGTTCGTTCCATAAGTATAATATCCTGCAAGAGTCGGAAGCACCGATGCTTTCTGGGATTTCAGGGCTAGTGCAGACATCTTCTCCTGTCCTTCAATTAACCTGAAACTTACATTCTGCTTATAGTCAAACTGCTGCTCCATAAGGGCTTCAACATTTATCTCAGCAGTCAGCTGTTCAAGTGTCTGAGTAAGAATGATATTCGTTCCTATGTTTACTCCCAGCTGAAATCTCAAAAGGTTATAGTTCAACTCAATTGTACGCTGAAGAGAGCTTCTTGAGTTTTCCACCATTGTTAAATTGGATACAATCTGGTCAACATCAGTTGCTTCTGCCATTCCGGCTGAAAACATTGCTTTTGTTGACTTGAGAGTTTCATTGAGATCTTTAATGTTTCCTTCAATTATCTGGAGTGATTTTTCCGAGATAAGTATCAGATAGTAGGCTGTACTGACCGATTCTTTTGTATCCAGTTCCGATTTTGTAAGATTCTCCTCATTTAGTCTTGTCGCAAGCTTTGTTGTTTCAATTCCGATATATACAGGTGCGTTAAACAGAAGAAGGCTTGCCTGAATACTGGCTCCTGAATTGTATTGAGATCCAAAAGTCACCGGGACCTTTACACCAGGTTGCCCAAAGAAGTCGCCGGGAAGAAGAGTGGTCATCAGCTTAAGATTATCTGTAAAAGAACCGGAAGCACTTACCTGTGGCAAGGTGTTTGAAATTGTTTCCCAAACAGCAATCCTTGAGGCTTCAACATCTTTTCTTGCCGTAAGGACCATTTTATTATTTTGAATGGCATAATAGTGGGCCTCTTTTAAGGAAAGTTTTAACTCACTTGTACTTTCCTGTGCAGAGATAACTCTCCCGCTGAATAGGCACAGCAGCAATACTGCAAGGATTTTTCTCTTTTTCATTTTCAGAAATTTATTTTTAGTTTATATTATTTTTCTAACAACTTTTCAAAATTTTCTTTCAAGGTTATTTATCAGCTCCAAACCTTCCGGAGTAGATATACCTCTGAGATAATTTATTACTGAATGTTTAATAACCTCTTTTCGGGTAAAGATCTCAGATGGGTATAATTCAAAATCCAGTACTGATCTGACCAGGGAATAAAGGCACCTGTTAGCCAGATCAGAATTTATACCTTTTCTGAAGAGTTTTTCCTTAATACCTCTGTCTATTATTTGCTGATTGTTACGGAAATCAGGCATATCGTGCTTATCATACTTCTTAATCAGAACTTCGTAATGATACTTTTTAAGTTCAGCCTGAAAAACCGGACTAGTATTCTGAAAAAAATCTATGTTTATTTCCATCAGCCTGAATATTGCAATTAATGCATTACCAGACTCTTTCAGGATTTTTTCCATCAGATCCTGCTGCTTTCTGGCCATTTGTTTTAGAACCTCAAACAGCAATTCGTCCTTATCCTCAAAAACCTCGTAAATAGTTCTCTTTGACATACCGAGATGACCTGCAAGTGAATCCATTGTAACGGTTTTCAAACCATAAGTCCTGAATAAATCTGCTGCACCTTCGATTATCCTGGTTCTGATATCCATAATTATTTACCAATTTTTTACAAAAATGATAAAACTATTTTGGTTTTCATAGTTTTTTTAGTTAAATTACTGTTAATATCAGTTAAGTGACGAAAAGATACCGGTGAATGACGAAATAGAACTGATTTAAAAAGAAAAGTGTCTGAAAAAAGTCTCGGTTTACCTGAACGGAAACAAAAAATTTGATTTACCATAAAGTTTCTTATACACTTTCGCATATGAGCTGAGGGACTGATAAAAGATATTTCGCCCGCTATGGGGCTTAAAAGCAAGGTGCTCAGAAGCAGGGCGCTGCCCTGCATTAGCCTATTCAAGGCCTACGGCCTACATTTTTCCCGTACTTTTTTCGGAATATCCTGGTAACTAAGTGAAGATCTGATGTTATTTATATAATTTGGGTTTCCTGCGATTTTTAATTATGCTGGTACAATGGATATTAAAAAGGCCGTAGGCCTTACATAGCTTAATCCATTCATAACTCAGGTACCTGGACAAAAGGCCATGTTTGAATCACATGCATGCTTTTTCGTTTATGCAAGTGATATAACATTAAACAAATTCTGTATTCAACTGTTTAATACAAAATTACTGCTTATGGATATGCAAAATGCTTTTCAGAATTTAAACTGGCTTGCAATAATTGTTGCAGCCGTGAGTGCTTTTATTCTTGGCGGCCTCTGGTATTCACCGGTCATGTTTGCCAGGAGGTGGATGAAAGAAACAGGTATTACAGAAGAGTCGACAAAGAATACCAATATGGTAAAAGTCTTCGGGTTTGCATTCATTCTTTCAATAATTGCGGCATTTTTTCTTGCAATGTTTATCGGACCAGATGCAGGTGGTGGATTCGGTGCCCTGGCAGGATTTATGGCAGGACTTGGGTGGGTATTCACCTTTATGGGAATCTCCTACCTGTTCGAGGCAAGAACCCTCGCCCACTTTCTAATTAACTCACTTTACAGTGTTATTAGCCTGTCGGTTATGGGGTTTATTATCGGGGTGTGGCAGTAATTTGTGTGGAGTTAAGGAGGTCCTTAATCATTTAGTGTAGTTAAACTTCTAACACAACGAATGCTATCTGTACAAATACACAAACCCCCTGAAAGCCTCACTGTCGTATTTGACGTCGTCCCAGCCGTAAGCCCTGATGATATAATAGTATACACCAGGGGTTGCCTCGGCAGATGATGAATTTACTTTACCATCCCATCCTGTCCAGTCTCTTAACCTCTCACCATCTGCTACAAATGAGTAGACTTTGACACCGCTCCTGCTGAAAATCTCAACACTTATATTTCTCAGTGACTTTGAATCCACGATAAAGTAATCATTGAGACCATCGCCATTAGGGGTAAAGACATTAGGTATGTCAAGTTTTGAAGGGTCAACTACTATCTTGTCAAACCTCATTGAATCAATACAATACAGTTCACTTTCAATTGTTAGTTTAACAGAGTACTCACCTGGTTTATAATATATATGAGGCTTCGGATCACTGAGGTCAGAAATACTGTCCTTACCGTCCCCAAATTCCCATAAATATTTAGATCCTCTTACTGATTTATTGGTAAATGTCACTTCAAGAGGAGCCTCTCCTTTTTCCGGTTCTACTGTAAAGTCAGCCTTTACATGTATCGATTTATAGAAGAAAGATGATTCACTGAAACATCCAAGACTGTCTGTGACTCTTAACTTGTAGGTAACATCTACCAGTGGAGGATCAAATGTTTGCGGATTTAGCCTCAAATCAGGAAACGGAATTGATGAAGCAGGATCAGATGACCATAAAAATTTTACAGCGTTTGGCAGTTTTACAGGAAGCCCTGTTGACGGGTTACTGTAATAAAAGGTGTCAATTGCGGCTCCTCCCTTTAAAGCTACATAATCACATGTCCTGTTCCGGAGCTCTGCAGAAGAATATGGTTTATCAATAAAGATCCATCCTGTCAGGCTGGTATTAAAGCCACCGCTGATAACTACTTTATATCCGCCTTCCGTAAGGCTTGTTAACGATGAGGTTGTTACACCGGTTTCGGTTTTAATAAAATCACTGAAGCTCTTTGTAACATTATTCCACTTATACCATGAATAATTAAAAGGGCCTGTTCCTCCGGGACTATTAGCTGTAAGGTTCCCAAGCTGAGTGCCGGATGTGTTGCAAAAAACAAATATCGGGTCCTTTACAGAAGGAGAGCCCGGATATGCCGTATACCTTACAGCACTCATTCCCGGAGCTGAAAGCTGAGCCTCAGAAACCGAAGAGAAAATCAGGGCTATGAACAGAAAAAAATAACGCACAGGCAAAGAAATCTTAATATTAGAAACGTATTCCTAAATCATTTGGTATTTTCTTCTGCAAGTATAATCAATACTGATCAAAAAAATAATCAATCAAGATGAAAAACCTCTTCCATTGTTGCCCACCACTCCCCTTTTCCCCGGGTCTTTACCGGATCCTGCATCGGTTCCATGATGGCCCACCATTCCCGGGTTTTTGGATCTGCAGCCATCCTGTCCATATCAGCTTTAAAGTCATTTCCTGTATATTCAAAATATGCATATAGCATTCCATCCTTATGAAATATCGAGTAATTACTGATATTGCACTTTTTGATCATATCAAGTATTTCAGGCCATACAACAGCATGATACTTTTTGTATCGTTCAAAGTGTTCAGGTCTTACACCTATCACCTGTCCAAATCTTTTCATATTAAATTAATTTATTTAGATTTATTGAACTCCTTCACTGCATCAAACATGGTGATAATATTCTGAGGCGGAACATCGGGCAGAATATTGTGAACAGTATTAAACACAAATCCTCCTCCTCCAGAGAAAATCTCAAGCCTTCTCAGAACTTCTTCACGAATTTTCTCAGTACTATCTCCGTTTAGTGTTCCGACATTTTCGATTCCCCCACCCCAGAAAGTGCAATCCTTCCCGAACTCTCTTTTCAGGAATTCCGGCTCCATCATAAAAGAATTAGTCTGCACAGGGTTGAAAATTTCTATGCCTGCTTCAATAAGATCAGGCATCAGCAGTGAAATTGATCCACATGAATGGATGAATGTATGCATACTGCTGTGCGTTTTCACATAGTCGCACAGGATTTTATGCCTTGGTTTAAAAAACTGCCTGTAAATTTCCGGGGACATAAAAGGTCCGGAAGTCATACCCAGATCATCACCAAACCTTATAATATCTACAATATCACCAACAGCGTTGCATACTTTCTCGAGGGTGGCAAGGTGTCTTTTAAGCAGTTCATCGAGCAATAGCTCAACATTATATGGATCACACATCAGATCCATCAGAAAGTTATCCAGGCGTCGCAGAAAGGTTCCCCATTCAAAAAGGTTACATCCGCATACAATCAATAATGCCTTATCGGTCGTTTGCCTGAGATGTAAGGTTTTGGTACGGAGATTCTTCCAGAAATCACTCTCCCCGGCATGATCCCATGGAGAGTGTGCGTCGCGGGCCCACATAATACGATGCATCTCGGCATCCAGATTACTGAAATCAGAAGGATATCCGCTTACATAAGGGAAAAAAGTCTGATCGAAGAATGTAGCCCCAACCGGCATTTTCGACAGTACCCGTTTACCATCATCATCAAAGGTAAGATATGAGCCATCTGGCTGTTTTACAGGAGAGTACCACTTAGGGTAATATGCCGGATTACCATTGGCAAGTATAGTTGGCTTCCAGTCTGCAGGTGTATCATTAAAAGCCCTGCCAATATCAATTACATCTACACCGAACATATCAAGCAGGAAATCATCCGGCTGGGCAAGCTGCTGTACTACATCATATATCAGAACCGGTAAATCAGGTTTTCCGATATGACGAACAAGGTTACTGTAAGCAATAGCGGAAATACCTGAGCTGGGTGTTGCACTCATATCAACCGGCACCCTGTCAGGTTTCTTATGCAAGATAGCTGCCTGTATTCTCTCACGTGAAGTCATTTTTGCTTGTTTATGCGTTTATAATGAACCACTTATTCCAATCATAAAAGAAGATCCGATTATAATCAAAAGTGATATAATCATTAGAATATAAATCTTTAAAGGAGCACCTTTCCATTCCTTTCTGTATAAGCCCCATACTGAGGCAAAAACAATAGTAAGGGCCATTAGAATTCCCCATGATGTAAAAGTATATTTCCCCATTTTACTTTTTCCCATGCCGTAAAGTATAAACTGGCTGAACCATAGCAGCCCGGCAAGTGATGCAAAGAAGTAATTAAATGACAACTTTGCGGATTTATCAACCATAATATAATCTCTCAGAGATTTGTTCTTTATTCCAAGCCAAATACACCATACAATTGTTGTAATGAGTGTTCCGGAAAGAAGAAGAAGCATAACAGGCATCGTGGAAAAGAGAGGATCTGTACCTTTAACTTCCGCAAACTTTGCAACAGGAATTCCCTGTTCAAAACCGAGAGCCATTGCTGATCCTGTAACTCCAACAAGCAAAGCAGCAAGAATTCCTTTAATTAAATTAAACTCTGTAACACCTTTCTTCTTCTCAATTTCAGAAATAATTCTATCCTTCAATACTCCTGCCCAACCTGAAAGAGCAATACCAATGCAGGAGACCAGGACTCCTGCAATCAGTAAGTTCCCTCCTGAACTCTTAACCATCTCACTGAGACGGCCATCAAGAAGAGGCGGGATAAGAGTACCTATGGCAAGCATCAGACCTAATGATAAAGCGTATCCCAGAGAAATGCCAAGATAACGAAGAGACAAACCAAACGACAGGTTACCAATGCCATAGACAACACCCAGCAGGAAGACTTTGATAATTATCCCGGAAGGTACTTCTTTATAAATACTGAAAAACCCGGGAGCAAATATAAGGCAGGCAATCAAAGGGAATAAAATATAAGCGGCAATGCTGTAAATAAGCCAGTATGTTTCCCACTTCCATCCGCTTATCCTACCAAACGGAATCGCAAAACTGCCTGAAGAGAAAGCCCCGACAGCAATGAGAAACAGACCGGTAAAAATATTCTCATAAATCATATACAGGAGCTTTAATAAGGCCAGAATAATTTCTTCCTAATTCAGGCATAAGTTAACATCAATATCTTTATTCCAATACAATTATAATAAAATAATTAGCTCTTTAAGGAGTATGAGATATACAAAATCCTGACTTCTGACGATTAGTGCGGTGGAAAACCCCATTTTTTAAAGTTAAAGGATTTAAAAGGCTGTTCTATATTTTAGAGGTTGGAGAAATAAATTTGAGAGCTTCATGCTAAAATCAATTAAATATGTTATTTCAAGAGAAAATTACAGACACTAAATCTCGAAAGCGTCAGAAGTCAGGATTAATATTCATTCCCGATACTCATATAAAATAATTAGCTTTTTAAGGAGAATTAGATATACAAATTTAATTTACCGGATGTTAATAAATAATACTGTTTTATCATACGACAAACTGTGTTCAACATTTTGTAATTGCTAATTTTGCCGGGCTCTATGGCTTATAATCAAACTATAATATGACAAATAATTACCTGAACGACCTTAATGATTCTCAGAAACAAGCAGTTATAAATACCGAAGGTCCATCGCTTGTTATTGCAGGTGCAGGAGCAGGCAAAACCAGGGTTCTGACTTATCGTATCGTTCATCTGCTTGCCAAGGGTGTTCCTGCCGGAAAAATCCTGGCACTTACTTTTACAAATAAGGCTGCAAGGGAGATGAAGGAAAGGATAACAAAAATTGTCAGTCCGGAAGTCGCCCGTTATCTCTGGATGGGCACCTTTCATTCAATATTTGCCAAAATACTGAGGATTGAAGGAAACAGGTTAGGTTACAAATCAAATTTTACAATTTATGATACATCGGACTCTAAAAGCCTCATTCGTACTATAATTAAAGAGTTCAACCTCGACGACAATATTTATAAACCAGGAGTTATTGCCTCAAGGATCTCTTCTGCAAAAAACAGTCTTGTTACCGCAACAATGTATTCTGCAGATCCATCCATGCAGGAATATGACAAAGCAAGCAGAATGCCATTGCTTTCAGATATTTATAAAGCTTACGCATCACGGTGTTTTAAAGCTAATGCAATGGATTTTGATGATCTGCTGCTGAATACAAATATTCTTTTCAGGGATTTTCCCGATATTCTTGCTTCATACCAGACTAAATTCAACTATGTACTTGTTGATGAGTACCAGGACACCAATTATTCCCAGTACCTGATTGTAAAAAAACTGGCTGCAGCACATCATAATCTGTGCGTTGTAGGCGATGATGCACAGAGTATCTATTCATTCCGGGGGGCTCGTATTGAAAACATGCTTGAATTTAAAAATGACTATTCCGACTACCAGCTATTTAAACTTGAGCAGAATTACAGATCGACTCAGACCATTGTAAATGCAGCTAATGCCATTATATCAAATAATGAGGGACAGATACAAAAAAAGGTCTTTTCCATGAATGAAACCGGGGAAAAGATCAGGGTTTTTCAGGCTGTAACTGACTCAGAAGAAGGATTTAATGTAGCATCAGATATTTTTGATAGGAGATTTGCACAACGACTTAACTGGTCTGACTTTGCTATTCTTTACCGTACAAATGCCCAGTCAAGGATATTTGAAGAGACACTTCGCAGAAAGAATATTCCTTATAAAATATACGGAGGGCTTTCATTTTATGAACGAAAAGAGATAAAGGATATCCTGGCATATTTCAGGATGGTTATAAATCCTGAAGATGAAGAGGCTTTCAAAAGATCAGTCAACTATCCTAAACGTGGTATAGGTGATACCACAATTCAAAAAATATTTGAACTTGCTGCAGCTTATAATGTTACTGCCTGGAATATTACATGTGAAGCAGGAAAATATCCGGAACATTTCAATTCAGGAACAGTTAAAAAGCTTTTATTATATGTTGATGTAATAAATAACCTCCGGCTAATTCCGATACAACAGATGCTTTTACCAAAGCAAGGGAAATTGCAATGGGTTCAGGCATTATGAGGGAGCTGAAAGAGGGAAGAACTCCAGAGGAGGTAAGCCGGTATGAGAACTTAGAAGAGCTGCTGAATGCAATAAAGGTCTTTACAGAGGCTGCCGAAACTAATGGAGAACCTTCTGTTCTTGAGGCTTATATGGCAAATGTTGCATTACTTACTGACCAGGATTCGGATAATGAAGAGGACAGAGATAAGGTAACCCTTATGACAATGCATTCTGCCAAGGGACTGGAATTCAAAAATGTATATATTGTTGGTATGGAAGATACTCTTTTTCCTTCACCAATGTCATCGGGGAGCCCGCGTGAACTGGAGGAAGAGAGACGACTGTTTTATGTAGCCGTAACACGCGCAGAAAAGCAGGCCACGTTAAGTTACGCTTTAAACAGATATAAATGGGGAAACCTTGAGAGATGCAGTCCCAGCAGGTTTTTAAAGGAGGTTGACAGTAAATTCCTTGAGTTTCCCCAGACCGGAGGAAAACCATTACAGAATAACAGCCAGCAAAGTATAAAACCTTCAGCTTTCACAGATAAACCGGGAGAATATGCAAGAGATGAAAGGCTAAAGAGATTTGTAAAAACAGAACAGACTAATGTTACGGGCACATCCTTCATCGCAAGCGATTCTTCATCTTTTTCAGAGGGAGATGCAGTGCTGCATGAAAGGTTTGGCAACGGAATTATAATATCCATTGAAGGAAAACCACCTAACACAACAGCAACTGTGGAATTTGTAAAAGAAGGAAGCAAAAAGCTCCTTCTGAGATTTGCAAAACTGAAAAAATTATAACTTCCTATTTTTTGCCACCCTGTCCTAAATTCATTTTCATAAAGGTGTAACCCACTGTGGAAATGGAATGATTAAAGTTTTCATTGATCTCTTTAGTTTCCATTTTCATGGTAAGATTATTATTTTTATCATACTCATCCATGGCAAGTAATATACCATCTGCAAATTCAGGATTATTATAATACGATGGCATCCCAGACTGACTCCAGTACTTTTTGTCAGCTTTCAGTTTGATATCTTTTGTCATCCATACATTTGCGTAGCCATCTTTTCCTGCTTCTGTAACTTTATATTCATCACATTTGTACCCGGCAATAACTTTGGAATTGCCTGTTTTGGTGATTGTAGGATTTTGAGCGGTGGCTCCTTTCTGATTCTTTGCCTGAGCAGCAAGTGCTGAATCGGATGGTATAGCTGATATAAATCCTGTTTTGGAATTTGCTATAAGCATCATCAAAGTCCTGTTGTCATTATCAAAAAGGATTACCATGGGCTGGGTCTTATCACCTTCCTTATAATCGACTGGCTGTACATCGATCCCTGCATTCATTGTAGTGTTATTGAAATATGTATAAAAGTCAGCCTTTCTAACCTCTTTTTTATCGTAAGTTTCCATCTGGGTAAATAGCCTTCCTGTGAATTTATATTCATCCAGGAATTTATTGTCAATTTTTGCCCCGAATACTCCCTTGCCGGTTGCTTTGGTACTGTTATCCTTTGAGGTGGTACTTCCGCTCTGCTGATTCTCTTTAGCATTTTCCTGCTGACCATTAATAATTGCAGAATCAATTTTTCGGTCCATCTCTCTGTTAATGGCCCTTCTCAATACACCTATCTGTGCATTCGAGATATTAGTAAATAATGTTGCGAGAAATAGAAACAAAAATATTGCCCTTGTTTTCATGTTTAAAAAATTAAGTAATTAAACAATAAAGATACAAAACAAAGGCAATATTGCTTATTGAAAATGATAAAAAATAAATACAGCTGAATACTGTTATGCAACAACAGCTGCAGCAGCCTTATCCTTCTCCCTCAGCACAGATTCGTAAAGAGTTGCAAATGAGCTGCCAATCCATATAACAGCAGGAAATATCCCGACAATTAACAATATTAAGCCGAATATTATAATAAAAAATGATGCTAAACCCATTAAGAATATCTTCCACCCGTGTCCCCTGGTAAGTTTCCAGCTAAGTTCGACTGCTTCAATTGCATCAAGTTTTTTGTCCATCACAATAAAGGATACAAATACAAGCCGGCATCCGATAATTATTCCGGGAATTATAAGTGCAAATAATCCAAGGATAACCAATGCAGCAACCAGCAGGTTTGCGAGGACAATATGAAGGTAATTCTCCATAAATCCTTTTATCAGGTATTCAAAATCAGGTTTGATTTTTCTTACAGCCTGAACAAAAATCATATCACCCCCAAATTTAAATACAGGCGCTACCAGGAACATATACAGTACTGCCAGAAAACCAAAAAAGGCTGCAAATACCCCCAATGCGCCGATATTTAAGAGATTATGTTCCCAGTCCCCATCCCAGTTCCATGGGCCGCCATGGAAATCAGAAGCATCCATATTCCAGTTAAACACTTTAAAAGGAGCTGTTACAACAGCAAGTACAATTATTACCAGGAACAGTCTTAAAAAGTTATCCATCATAACGTTCCATCCTGTACCAAAACTGCTTCTGACACCAGGTTTAAATGTGTATTCATTAGTTGTTTCCATAATGATCGAATTTTAAGTACATTTTTATTAATCGTTTGTGAAGCAAATCTAAGCAGGGTTCTTCTTACAGATTGCATACTTTAGTAGTAATTTTAAACTTTCCTACTTTAGTATGTATTACACTACTTTGGTTGTGGTTATTTTTATCCATTCTCTTTCGGGTGATTTTTATACCTTTATATAATGTTTCAGTATTTCACTTATTTACTATTCATAATATCAGTGGCTCTGGCTGCGGGAGGAGTTGTACTGTCATCGAAGTTGCGAAAAATTCATAACCATGAGATCTTCTCTTATTTGCTATATTTTCAGGTTTTCATTTTTACATTCGGATTTTATGGGATCTGGGGACAGGTAGTAATAAGAGCGTTTCTCTCAACCTACATTTCAGAAGAACTAATTGCAAGATTCACAGATATCAGCATTCTGTTGGGATTACCATTCCTTGTTTTTGCATGGCTAATGCTGCTTCAATTATCAATGAGCTTTTCAGGCAGAAAAATAAACAGATGGTATGTATTCTGGTTTCTGTTATTCAATTTCACTGTTGTTATAGGAGTCGGATATTTCATTTCTGAAACAGAAGATCCTGAACCTGCATTTCTGATAAAACATTACTTCATTCTGATGAACTTTTTATATACCCTTTTTTCCTCCATCCTGATCTATTTCCCGAAGAAAAAAGGCGCAATGATCCATGAATACGACAGGAAAAGAATAGCACCTGTCATATTAATTGTAGCTGTAATACAATGCGTATTGCTTTACTTCTATGCTTCACAACTACTTATTGCTTTCCTGTTTATTTTAGCATTTTTTACAGGCAACACTTTTCTTCCGGTTTATCTTAGCTATGGCACATTACTTTCAGAGTTTACTGTTGAACCGGTAAAAATATTATCGCTGGAAGAGTTCTGTAAAAAATTTGAGGTCTCTCCCCGTGAAACAGATATCGTGCGAGAGATCTGTAATGGGCTGAGCAATAAAGAGATATCAGAAAAGCTATTTATCAGCCTTCAGACAGTTAAGGATCATACCCACAGGATCTATATTAAAACAAACGTCAGGAGCCGGGTGCAGTTGATTAATCTTGTAAAGGAGACAACAAAACAGTAAATACGGGCATTTAAATAATAAGTTATCTCTGAAACTTAAGGTAGACTATTACCGCACCTCCCTTAAATTCAAGTGTAAATTTCTCTCCAAGTGACTCATTCAGAGTTGCAACCCACCAGTTGCCAATCTTCTTATTCACTAAACCATATTTTAATCCGGAGGAAGAAATTTCACTCTGCGGGTCGAGGGAGAAGATTGAAACCTGCTGGCCTGTAAATGATATAATTTCACAACTTTCCAGATAAGGACGAAGGATCCCGGTATCAGTTACCATTATGACCTCCATCTCCCTGGCATATTCTGCCAGAAGTGAAATGTTACCAATTGTATGGTCTTCCCGCTTACCTGTTGCACCAAGGATAACAATATTGGTATAACCACTCATCCTGCACCATTCGACAGCCTTTGTCAGGTCATTTGTATCCTGGTTGTCATCGTAAAAAAGACGGTCATAGAATCTGTCAGCCAGTTCATTATTAATTGAATCAAGATCACCAACAATAAAATCCGGAAGGTAACCTGCGTTAATCAGATTGCTTACACTTCCATCGCAGCAGACGATTCTTTCTGCATTTTTTAAATAATTCAACGGAATTTCATGTTCCGGAAATTTTCCATCCGCAAGTATAATTGTACCTGAAATCATTTTTTATGACGGCTTACTGAAAACCATTATTAATAAAAATATGAGTATCGGGAAATAGTAATAATAGTTTTTATGGAACTTGATAACCAGTTATTTCCTCGTTTAGGTCACATGAACTCACACCGACCAATGAAATCCACCTCACCCTAAATCCCTCTCCCGGGGGAGAGGGACTTGAAAATGAATTGGTTATCTTCCCCCTCTCATTCGGGAGAGGGGGATCAGAGGGGGTGAGGTAAAAATTCAAGAACGGGGCCAGGGGATTGAGTTTATGCATTTTCAAGATATTTCAGTTTTCTTATTACTGGTTACCGATAGTCCTAAATAAAAATATTATCACTGTTCTATAAATCATATTTACAAGATCTTGCCTCTTCTGAAAATGCTTTTATAAGTTTAAGATCTGCTTCAAAAAAATGGTCGGAAGGACTGAGAATAAATCCGCCCCCTTCACCTGCTGCCTCAAAACAACGACGAACTTCTCTTCTGGTGTCATCTTCTGTACATCCGGTGAAGAAATGAAACTGATCAAAGCCACCGATCATACATACCTTGTCACCAATCCTCCTCTTAGCTTCAGGGAGAAGTGCATCTCCTCCCATACTATCAGGAGTAAATGTTTCCATGGCGTCGGGTTTCATAGCAGCAATATCTTCAAGTATCGGCATCATGCCACCGCAGGTATGATAAACAATCCTCTGCCCTGCATTATGAGCAGCTTCAATTAGAGATGCATCATACCGGGCCACAAAATCATTAAATATGGCGGGTGATATTACTGTAGTTGAGGCATCCCCACCGCCAAGTTCAAGTATATCATAGTTAACTCCCCTGAGCGACTCAATAAAAGCCATCTTCCTTTGCTGCAGGATCTTAAGGAAGGTGTGTACCCACTCCGGATCCATAAATGCTGACATTATAAGGTCCTGTACCCCAAACATACATGCAGCATCCTGCCAGCATCCGGGCTGTCCGAATACATCGAAGCAGGGAATATGCCCCCTGATAAGCCCCCTGTCTCCATAAGCAGCTGCCGCTTTGTTGATTGCCTCAACATCGCATTTCGGAGCAGGCATATATTTAGCAAGAATATCTATATCAGATTTTTCCTTAATTATATGTTCGCAAATCCATGAAGTGTGTTCATTAATCTGCAAAACCATTGATAATGTTTTATCTGGTGTAACAATACTTATCCGTTTTGTGGGATACTCTTTACCATTAATATCTTCTGACGTGAATCTCCAGTTGTCGGTGCAAATTCTTTGAGCCTCCAGAAAACCAATTTCAGTTTGTGTCGGATCATAGTATTCTCCCTTTGAAGTATCAGGAGAATGGGCAATGACCCAATTTACAGGATCGAGTTCAAAATAATCAAAGAACTCCTGGTCTGTTATGCCATTCATGAAGTTTTTCAGAAATGAAGGCATAATATGATGGGTTGTCACCGGCAACCTGTCGGTTTTTTTCCCCGATAAAACATTAAGAAATCTCTCCTTTGAATTCATAAATCTTTAATTAACCTGTTCTATTCCTGATTAATCTAAATTCTTAAATCTTTATTCTTAATTCACTGTTTATCTTTGTGTTACTTTGAATTTCCCCTAGTGATACTTCCTGTTAGAAAACCATAACCACAAAGGAACTCAAAGTATTCCACAAAGGATCCACTAAGGTTATGAATAATCTAAGTTAAAACTAAACAATTAGCAATTTATTAAAGAAATTCAATGATGTTGATTATTAAATTATCAATAAGCTATGTCATATTTAATCTGCAACTGTTTTTATTGCTTTTTTCCATACAATAAGACCTGCAAATGACATAATTGTAAAAACCAGATATAAAATTACTGTCGGATAGAGACCCCTGTTGATAAATAGAATTACCGAAACACTATTTACAATTATCCAGATAAACCAGTGCTCGTAAATTTTACGTGCCAGCATCCAAGTTGCAATAATAGACAGGGATGTAATAAATGAATCCCACCCTGGTACGGGTGAATCAGTGAACCTGGAGAGGATCATCCACATTAAACTGTATAAAATTACGAAAACAACAGAAAGTATCAGGCCTGTGCTTCGTTTTAACCTTGTCACCTGCAATTCATTCTTTTCCCTGTTATCCATATTCCCTCTCAATTGTCCGGCATCTTCCTGACTTCCTGATCCCTGAATTCCGGACCCTGAACCATTTAACCACCAGTACCACCCGACAATGCTTATTATCAGATAATATCCCTGAAGAGTCATATCAGCATAAAGTTTACCTGTAAAAAAAATAAATATGTAAAATGCCGATGTAATTATCCCGACAGGCCAGAGCCATATTGTCTGACGTACCTCAAGAATCACAAATATAATCCCTGTGACAGCACCAAAAACCTCTATGTAATTATCAGATATCCAGCTTAATATATTCATCAAACACACTATTTATCAGAATTTCAGCCCTATTCGTAACATATAATTTATTCCCGCCTGAGGAAAATAGTATGACCATGTTTTCTCGATACCATTTTCATACCAGTTTCCTCCATATCCGTTGCTCTCATAACGCTCGTTTAAAATATTATTTACCTGTAGCTGAAGGACAACTCCTTTCATGCTTTTAATTACAGGTTCATAATCAAGTCTCAGATTATTTACCAGGTAACTATCTATTTTTCTATCCTCGCTCATAGTATTATCGAAATACTGTTTTCCAACATATTTACTTATAAGATGAAGGTTAATTTTAGGATGAATATTGAAAGAAAGGTCACTGGCTCCGGTAACAGAAGGTGAATAAGCTATATCTACATCACCTAAATCTTTACTTAAATATTGTGAGGACCAGTCTTCTGTATTGTAATCTGTATAGTATTCCACAAATCCATTAATTTTATTACGGCTGAGGGTCAGATTCATATTCCAGTCAATAAAATCTGCAGGTTTTATCCCCGCAACTAATTCCAGTCCAACCCGGTAACTCTTATCAACGTTTGTCATTATTGAGTATCCTACATTACTTAATTCACCCGTTGGTACAAGCTGGTCCTTATAAAACATCCCATATAAATTTACTGCAAGAGTATTCTTACCTGTTACAATTTTATATCCAAGTTCAGTATCATAAAGAGTTTCAGGTCTCGGAGTTGCCCCGTTATCACCTGACGCTTCCTTAAAGTCGGTCCGGGTAGGCTCCCTGTTTGCAACAGAAAATGAAATATATGCACTCTGGTCTGAAGAAACCCGGAAAAAGAGGCCGCCTTTGGGATTTATAAATCCGAACCTGTGTAACTGGGTTATATCCCTGAGATCATCATCATAACCTGACATATCATAACTTACATATCTGTACTGAAGATCACCAAATACTGATGTTCTTTCTGAAAGGGCATAGTTAACTTTACCATAAATTGTTATCTCCCCTTTTTCCGAATTATTCAGATACCACCTGTAATCTTTCTCCGTGTTCCCTGCATTCCTCATCCAGATTATGTTGCCATAGTGATCACCCAGATACATATTAATCCCTCCTCCTGCTACTGCTTCAATTCTGCCTTTGTTATATTTAAGTGAATAGACCATTCCGAAAAAATCATTTGAAATCCATTTCTGTCTTATCAAATCAGTTTCTGAAATCTCAACATTCCCAATATCATAAGATGGCAGTCCGTAATCGGATAACTTCTGGTCTTCCCTGTATTCTTCATAATAACCATTACCTTTTGTATAATGGAGTGCGGTATTAAGGGAGATATACTTTCCGGGAACAAAACTGTAGATAAGCTGATAATGATTCTGGGTATAGTTATCACTTTCATTTCCATAATATTGCAGATTCCCATCCTCATCTGTATATTCACCTGCCGGATTGTACTTCCTGTTAGTTTCAAGCGAATCCTTTGGGACACCCCACCATCCTATACCTGTTTGCTCTTTCCCCAGAAAAACATTTGCCTTAAGTTGTGATTTACCACTTTTAAAAAGCCCACCTATGTAAGCAGATCCGTGATTTGAGCCTGTACGGTCAATATATCCATCGCTTCTGATATCAGAATATCTCATCTGCAATGCAAATTTATCTGCGATAAGACCCGTCCCTGCCGAAACTGAATTTTTAAATGTATTGAATGAACCTGCTGAGGAATTTACTTCAGCAAATGGCTCATTATCAAGAGTAATAGTCTGGATATTTATTGTTGCACCAAAAGCACCGGCCCCGTTTGTTGAAGTGCCGGCGCCACGCTGAACCTGTATATTGTCAATGGATGAGGCCAGGTCAGGAAGATCGACCCAGAAAACCTGCTGTGATTCAGGATCATTAAGGGGTATTCCGTCTATTGTAACATTTATCCTGTTCCCATCAGTACCACGTATCCTAAGGCTGGTATACCCGATACCGTTTCCCGATTCCGAAGTTTCAACAAGCGATGGTGTAAGACTCAAAAGGTATGGCAGGTCTGGTCCCGAGTTCAGATCCTTCAATACTTGTTTATCGACAGTTGAGTAAGCTAAAGGTGAATTTTCTCCGGCCCTGGTTGCATTTATCGTAACCTCCCCTGTAATAAAAGATTTTTCCCTAAGGATTATATCAAGTAATATATCTCCTGTCACATCTGTTGTTCTAACCTCTGACTCATAACCAATAAATGAAAACCTCAGTGTATATACTCCACTTCTTAAACCGGAGAAAGAATATGATCCTGAAGAATTTGTATTCATGCCATGCTGAGTATTTTCTATGACTATTGCTGCCCCTGCAAGCCCGGAACCGTTTTCATCAGTAACCCTTCCTTTTATGGTATAAACATTATCCTGAATATCTTTGGGATATGCATTAATTTGAATTAATGTAAAAAGAAGTAAACTCAATATTCTCCTCATTTGCAAAAACATAAATAATTAATTTACATCAGGAAAATGAGGCAGATAAAAATAGCTGATTTGCAAAATACTCTTTATTCCCTCCGCCGGCATTATCCGGATCAGGTTTCAGGGTATGATCTCAGCCCGTAGTTATAAGGCACCCCATTTCTTGATCTGACAAAGATAAGAATAAAAAACAGATTTTTATGCAAAATATGTTTTTAACAATATATCTATACCTAATTTACTGGATCGGAATATTTAAATGTTTATCCGTATAACAGCAGCGCTTTGATTTTTTACTAATTTTACGATCTTTAAGTGTAAGAACAATATGAATTTATTGAGCAAACTGAACTTTAAAGGAGATGGTAGAATTGCAGTATTAAATGCGAAAGAGTCATTTCTCACATCTCTGGCTGAAGAACTTAAAAATGTGGTTATCGATACTTTAACAGATCCCCGTTATCCATATGGTTTTATGATAATATTCGTAAAGAGTGTTTCGGAGGTTGAGCACTATGCACCATTTGCGCTTCACAATCTTTATGCTGACGGGGTATTATGGTTTTGCTACCCTAAAAAGAGTTCAAAAAATTACCGTTCTGATCTCAACCGCGACCATGGCTGGAAAATGTTAAATGACAGTGGCCTCCATGGCATAAGAATTGTCTCAATCGACAATGACTGGTCCGCACTAAGGTTCAGAAATATAAAATATATTAAATCGATGCAAAAGCGATTGTCGTAATAAATTGATATTAAATTATTTACTACTTATTAAAATGTCAAGAATATTATTGATAATAATTTCAGCCGGTGCTCTGGGTTTTGTATTATTTCTTCTTTTCAGCAAATTGCAGAAACCATGGAGTGAAATGACAGACAAGGAGCAAAAAAGGAAAAAAATATTAATAGCCAGCGGCACGTCGGTTTTCCTGGCAGGAATTATTGCCAGCTTTTTACTTGGGAAAAAGAAATAAATATTTAAGCCTGTTACAAATATGATTGTAACAACCAGGGTTGAAACGGAACTCGGCATAATGATTGCAGGTGCAGTTGAAGATGGTATTTGCCTTCTGGAGTTCCATGACAGGAGAATGTTAAATTCTGAATATAAGTACCTTGTCAGATATTTTAATACTTCTATTGAGGAAGGCCATAACAGACATTTTACACTTCTGAAGCAGGAGTTGAAGGAATACTTTGCAGGCAATCTTAAAGAATTCACCGTTCCTATTGTATATCCGGGTTCCGATTTTCAAAAGAGAGTCTGGAAAGAGCTTATGAATATACCTTATGGGAGTACACGTTCATATCTCGAACAGGCTATTGCCGTTGGTAAAAAGGAATCAATCAGAGCTGTGGCTAATGCGAACGGGATGAATCGCATAGCAATTATAATCCCCTGCCACAGGGTCATAGGTTCAGACGGGAGCCTTACGGGTTATGGTGGTGGTCTGAAAAGGAAGAGGTGGCTTATTGATCACGAGAAAAAATACTCGGGGCAACCAGTTGATATTTCACTGTTTTAATTGATAATATTTACTAATACACTCTACCAATTATGAAACCTTACTTTCCAAAAAAGAGGATTATTCTTGTAATAACTATTCTTTCTGTAATCATATTTACAGGATGTGCCAACAGAGAAATCATTGACCAGTGCCTGACAGGACACACTTATGGTTTTTTTGGCGGACTATGGCACGGATTCATTGCCCCGTTCGACTTCATCGGAATGCTTTTCAACGAAAAGATCACAATGTATGCTCAGAACAATAATGGTGGTTTATACGCTCTTGGTTTCCTGCTGGGTAGCGGAGGATGGGGATTCTTCGGAAGTAAAGGAGCAACAAGAGTCAGTAGAAGACGTGTTAATTTCCAGTCACAGAAATTTGATAATGCAGAAATAGTGGAATAACCGTAAATAAGCATGATAAAAGAAAATAAGCAATCTTATCTTCTGATTTGTCTCCTGATATTCCTTTCAGTTACCGGATGCTCAGTTGACCAATCTTCCAAAAAACAGGAAGAGGTAACCTCAGAAATACCCTACCTTAAAAAAGATGGTAACTCAACTCAACTGATCGTTGATGGTAAACCTTTCCTTATGATGGGTGGAGAATTACATAATTCAAGCACTGCCGGCTTCGAATATATGATACCATTATGGAAAAAGATGGCAGATGCCAATTTTAACACTGTAATCGGCGCAGCTTCGTGGGAGCTTGTTGAACCAGCTGAAGGGGTTTATAATTTTGATCTGGTTGACAGTATGATTCTTGGTGCAAGGGAAGAAGATCTCAGGCTAGTTATCATCTGGTTTGCCAGCTGGAAGAATGGTGAGTCAACTTATGCGCCTGCCTGGGTCAAAAAAAATCAGGAACGGTTTCCCCTTGTAATAGATGAAAAAGGTAACAAACGGAACATCCTGTCAACTTTCGGGAAAGAGTCCTGTTCATCTGATTCAAAAGCATTTGCTGCATTAATGGGCCATATTCGTGATATTGACAAGGAAGAACAAACTGTAGTAATGATCCAGGTGCAAAATGAAATAGGAACTTTACGCACAAAACGCGATTTCAGCGATATTGCAAATTCCAGATTCAATGAGCCTGTACCTGCTGAACTTATATCCTACCTTGAAAACAACAAAGAATCCATTCATCCCGGTGTATTTAAAGCATGGGAAAAAACAGGTTTCAGAAAGAACGGAAAATGGGAAGAGGTTTTTGGGAAAGGAGAACTTCTTGAAAACTGGAAAGATCTTTCATACCTGACCGAGGAGCTCTTCATGGCCTGGAATTATGCCAGCTATGTGGGAAAAATTGCATCTGAAGGGAAAGCAGTGTATAACCTCCCAATGTATGTGAATGCATGGCTTAAACAACCCGGACCCAATGGACATGCACCGGGAAACTATCCAAGCGGAGGTCCTACGCCACAGGTAATTGATATCTGGAGAGCAGCTGCCCCGGCCATAGATTTTATAGCACCCGACATATATATAGTTGATGAGTTCAGATATATCTGCGAAGAATACACAAGGTCAGGAAATCCTCTCTTTATTCCTGAGACTTTCGGAGATGCTGCCGGTGCTTCAAGAGCGTTCTATGTTTTCGGCAGATTCAACACCATTGGTTATGCTCCTTTTGGTGTTGATGGAGGTGACTCGTGGGCCAATGTTGATGACCTGAGTCATTTAAAGGATGCATATTCAACCTTACAGCAGCTTACTCCGCTGATTTTTGAATATTCAGGCACCGAAAGCATAAGTGGTCTTCTTGCAGATAATAATTACAGGAGTGATTCTGTGGTTATCGGAGGTTATAAAATAAAAGGGACTCTTGGAAAAAGATCCGGAGGTTCCGAACTGGCAGGTGTCGACATATTTGGAAAACCGGTAACAATACCGGAAAATACAAAACAGGCAGGCGGTGCAATAATTATCAGCACGGCTCCGGGAGAATACTATATTGCCGGACGTAACATGAGAATTAATTTCTATACCGACCCTCCACAGAATGAAAAACATGTAAGTTTTCTTCTTCTTGAGGAGGGGAAATTAATTGATGGGGAATGGGTTCCAGGCCGGAGACTCAACGGCGATGAGTTTAACATAAGCCTTCCGGCAGGAAAAAGTATGATATATAAAGCTTCAGTTTATACATACTAACTGAAAAACCGGA
The DNA here is from genome assembly GCA_963732435.1 of uncultured Bacteroidales bacterium. Lineage (GTDB taxonomy): Bacteria > Bacteroidota > Bacteroidia > Bacteroidales > VadinHA17 > LD21. The sequence goes on from CAVSZL010000006.1 coordinate 390,889, forward strand.
ACAGTTGACCTTTCTTAAATCAACATTTGTAATTTTATAAAATATTCCTTTCCTTTGTACCTGAAAAATAAACAATGATGATCAGATTTAACAATTGGTGGTGGCGTCTCTTACCGGCAACAGCCTGGAGGTGAGATAGTACTGCTATATTTTAAATATATCAAAGACCTGTCGGGACTCCCGGCAGGTCTTTTTGTTTCATTACTAAAATATAATTTCTGAACTATGAGAAAAACAAAACTAATAACATCCTCCCATCCATTTCCTCCGGGACTGGCTGATATTATCACACCTGTAACCATATACCTTAAGATCAGAGACAAGTTCCCAAACACAATACTCCTGGAAAGTTCTGACTATCATGGTAATAGCAATAGCATGAGCTATATTTGCTTTGATGTAATGGCACAGTTTAAAGCCGAGGATTATAAAATAGATATAAGTTTCCCTGATGGCAATCAGGAACATATAAAAATCCAGGACAAGAATACACTTCCGGATGTGTTTAATGAATTTTTAAACTCATTCATAGTAAAAACGGACAAGGATATATCCACGCTCACTGCAAACGGGTTGTTTGGTTATACCACATACGATGCTGTTAAGTATTTCGAAGACATTCAGCTGAAGAAAAATGATGATGAACAATATCAGATCCCTGATACATTTTATTCACTTTACCGGTATATAATAGCAATAAATCACTTTAATAACCGGATTGTACTAACTGAAAATCTTGCAGAAGGTGATACCAGCAGAATTGATGAAGTGAAAAGTCTCCTGAGGAATCGCAGCCTGGGAGAGTTCCAGTTCATGCCTCTTAACAACGAGAAATCAAATATTACTGACGAGGAGTATAAAGCAATAGTCAGAAATGGTAAGAAACATTGCTTTCTCGGTGATGTCTTTCAGGTTGTGCTTTCAAGAAAATTCAGCCAGCAGTTTCAAGGTGACGAGTTCAATGTTTACAGGGCACTAAGGAATATCAACCCATCACCATACCTGTTTTATTTCGATTACGGAGGATTCAAACTCTTCGGTTCATCTCCTGAAGCACAGCTGGTAATAGACAAGGGTACGGCGCGAATCAATCCGATAGCCGGAACCTTTAAACGTTCAGGCAATGATGAGGTTGACAGGCAGCTTGCAATTGATCTTACCAACGATAAAAAGGAGAATGCAGAGCATGTAATGCTTGTCGACCTTGCAAGAAATGACCTGAGCCGTAATTCAGAAAATGTTGCTGTTAAAACTTTTCGCGAGGTTCAGTTCTATTCTCATGTAATACACCTTGTTTCGGAAGTGACTGGGGAACTTGAAAAAGGGTTTAATCCGGTAAAAATCTTCGGGGATTCATTCCCTGCAGGAACTCTCTCCGGAGCACCAAAGTACAGAGCCATGGAGATCATTGATAACCTGGAAAACAGGAACAGGGGATTTTATGGCGGGGCAATAGGATTTATCGGATTTAATGGAGATATCAACCATGCAATAATGATCCGGTCATTTCTGAGCAGAAACAACACCCTTTATTACCAGGCGGGTGCCGGTATTGTAGCTGCATCAGTTGAAGAAAATGAACTCAATGAGGTAAATAATAAACTGGGAGCACTGAAAGCGGCTGTTGCTGCTGCTTCGGGCATCTAACAATAAAAAAGTCAATGCAATGAAAATAATGATATTAGACAATTACGACTCATTTACTTACAACCTTGTCCACATTCTAAAGGAACTGACAGGAGGGCCGGTTGATGTACACAGAAATGATGCAATTCCCATTGAAAAGGTAAATGAATATGAAAAAATAGTAATCTCACCAGGACCCGGAGTACCTGATCAGGCAGGTATCACAAAGGAACTAATAAGACAATATGGTCCAACAAAGAGCATACTTGGGGTTTGCCTTGGATGCCAGGCAATTGCTGAGGTATACGGTGGCAGTCTCATCAACCTTGACAAAGTTTACCATGGTGTGGAATCAAATATTAATGTATCTGCTTCAGATGAGAGATTATTCAGAAAAATTCCTTCCCAATTTACTGCCGGCAGGTATCACTCATGGATAGTAAATGCAAAGGATCTGCCCTCTGAACTTAAAATAACCTCAAAAGATGATGAAGGTATGATTATGTCTGTCAGTCACATAAAGTATGATGTGAAAGGAGTCCAGTTCCATCCTGAATCAGTTCTTACCAAAGATGGAAAACAAATACTTCTGAACTGGCTGAACCTATAATTTAATTATAAGATCTATATCCTTTAATATATGAAAGACATTCTTCAGAGATTAACATCGCACCTTACTCTTGAAAGAGAAGAAGCGAGAAATATTTTAAAAAAGATCGCAAATGGTGATTATAACAATTCACAGGTTGCATCTTTCCTTACAGTATTCATGATGAGGATGATAACTGTTCATGAACTGGCCGGGTTCCGCGATGCACTTCTTGATCTGTGCCTGCCAATTGACCTTTCTGAATTTGATACAATTGATCTTTGCGGTACCGGCGGCGATGGCAAAAACACTTTTAATATTTCCACATTGTCGTCGTTTGTAGTTGCCGGTGCCGGATGCAAGGTTGCAAAGCATGGAAATTACGGAGTATCATCATCATGCGGTTCAAGCAATGTACTGGAATCACTCGGATATAAATTCACCAATAACAGAGATATACTCAGGAATCAACTGGACAAGGCAGATATTTGTTTCATGCATGCTCCGTTGTTTCACCCGGCAATGAAGGCTGTCGGTCCGATAAGAAGGGAACTTAGTGTAAAAACATTCTTTAATGTGCTGGGACCAATGGTCAATCCCTCCTTCCCGAAAAACCAGCTCGTTGGTGTCTGGAGTCTGGAAACAGCAAGATTATATAACTATATCTATCAACAGACAGATAAGAATTTTACCATACTCTATTCATTGGATGGTTATGATGAAATTTCGCTAACCAGCGAGTTTAAAATGATATCTAACCTTGAGGAGGAGCTTCTCTCACCTGAAAAAATTGGTTTCCCAAGACTTACATCTGACGAATTAAAAGGAGGATCAACAGTTGAAGAGTCTGTAAAAATATTCATGGATGTTTTAAACGGTAAGGGTACTGAAGCGCAGGAAGCAGTTGTTATTGCTAATTCTGGTGTCGCACTGAAAAAGCTTCTCCCCGGCAAGAGTCTGAACGAATGCTTTGAGATTGCAAAAGATTCATTAAAAGGAGGCAAAGCTATGAGTATCCTGACTAAACTTCTCGAATTGTAGAAATATGAATATACTTGATAAAATAATCTATTCCAAAAGGGATGAAGTGAAAGTCAGTAAAGAGCTGGTTCCTGTAAGCAAACTTGAAGGGTCCGTTTTCTTTAAACGTAAAATGCCTTCTTTCTATAATGCTCTCGCAAAATCTGAGCCATCAATAATAGGAGAATTCAAGAGAAAATCTCCTTCAAAAGGAATTATTAATGATTCATCAGATATTGTTAGGGTAGCAAAGGGCTATGAGGATGCAGGAATTTCGGCAATATCTGTACTGACCGATTATGAATTTTTTGGCGGACAAAAAACTGATCTGGAAATGGTTGCAGAGTTTATTCATATCCCGCTTTTAAGAAAAGATTTTATAATTGATGAATACCAGGTAATTGAGTCAAAATCCATTGGAGCCAGTGCAATACTGCTAATTGCAAGCGTGTTAAGTAAAAATGCTATAAAACATCTTGCAGCATTGGCTCATAATCTGGGATTGGATATCCTATTTGAGATCCATGATGAAGAGGAGCTGGAAAAAATTGTCCCTGCTATTAATATTGTCGGAATTAATAACCGTAACCTTAATAATTTCGAGGTAAGCATGGATAATTCGATAAAACTGATTGAATATCTTCCTCAAAATTGTATTAAAGTTGCTGAAAGCGGACTGAGATCTCATAATGATGTAAATCAGTTATTTAAAGTCGGATTTGACGCGTTTCTGATAGGTGAGAACTTCATGAGGTCAGATGATCCCGGATTAACAGCTTCAAAGTTCATGAAAGATCTAAGGTCGGTATTGCCATGAAAAAAATGATCAAAATATGCGGCATGCGCGAACCTGATAATATTCGTGAAGCATCAGAGCTGAAACCTGATCTTCTCGGTTTTATCTTTTATCGTGGATCGCATCGCTATGCAGGTGAATTATTAGATCCCGGAGTTCTTTCCGCAATACCGGAACACATAAAAAAAACCGGAGTTTTCGTAAATTCAGATTTTCAGGAGATTATATCAATTGCAGGTAAATACTCTCTTGACACTCTGCAACTTCATGGAAGCGAGACTCCTGATGAATGTTTTCGGCTAAAAGAAAAAGGGATCAGTATTATCAAGGCATTCAGCATTAAGGAGAGTAAAGATTTCAGTTTATGCAACAATTATGTTGATTCAACTGATTATTTGCTGTTTGATACCTTAAGTGAAAAATATGGAGGATCAGGCCTTAAATTTGACTGGAGATTGCTTGATGATTATAACCTTGATATACCATTCTTTTTAAGCGGAGGCATTTCACCGGACGATATTGGCAATATTATGGAAATAACAAATGATTCATTCGCAGGAGTTGATCTTAACAGCAGGTTCGAGATTAAACCCGGATTGAAAGATATTCAGGCACTTAAAAAATTTATTTCTGACTTTCGCTTACATTTTAAATCTTTATGAAGATGAAATCATTTGCAGACAAGAATGGATATTACGGTGAATTCGGGGGAGCTTTTGTACCTGAAATGCTCAGACAAAATGTTGAATCTTTAAAAGCTGTATATCAGGAAATTATGGAAACTGAAGAGTTCCGTAAAGAATTCAGCATGCTACTCAACGACTATGCAGGAAGACCATCTCCCCTATTCTTTGCCAAAAGGTTAAGCAATAAATATGGTGCCAAAATCTATCTGAAACGGGAAGATTTAAATCATACAGGATCTCATAAGATAAATAATACCATCGGACAAATTCTCCTGGCTCAGAAAATGAAGAAAACCAGGGTAATTGCTGAAACAGGTGCTGGTCAGCACGGGGTGGCAACAGCAACCGTATGTGCCCTGATGGGACTGGAGTGTGTTGTTTATATGGGTGAGACAGATATGATAAGGCAGGAGCCAAATGTGAAAAGGATGGAAATGCTGGGGGCCAGAGTAATTCCTGCAACTTGCGGAAATAAAACCCTGAAAGATGCTACCAATGAAGCTTTGCGCGACTGGATATGTAATCCTGAAAATACTTTTTATATAATCGGTTCGGTTGTCGGACCACATCCTTATCCCGATATGGTTTCCAGATTTCAGTCGGTTATCAGCCAGGAATTACTTACTCAGTTAAAGGAAAAAGAAGGTACAGAAGATCCTGACTATATTATTGCCTGTATTGGTGGTGGAAGTAATGCAGCCGGTATATTTTACCATTATATCGACAGGCAGAAAGTAAAACTTATTGGAGTAGAAGCCGCCGGTGAAGGTGTCAGTTCGGGGAAGACAGCAGCTACAATAGCAGTTGGGGAGACCAGGTATAATTCATGGAAGCAAGACTCTTCTTATTCAGAATGAAGATGGACAGATTACCGAGCCATATTCCATCTCAGCAGGTCTTGATTATCCGGGTGTAGGCCCCATTCATGCATGGCTTGCTGAATCAGGCAGGGCCACCTATCTGAATGTAACAGATACAGAAGCCCTTAGGGCAGCTTACGAACTTACACGCCTCGAAGGTATAATTCCTGCCCTGGAATCGGCTCATGCACTTGCAGCTTTGTCAGGTCTGAATTTCAGGAAAAACGATATAGTTGTTGTAAATATTTCAGGCAGAGGTGACAAAGATATGCAGACCTATATTGACTATAAAACAGAGCTCAATGAGGGTTGAATACAATAAAATAAGATATAAGTATCAGGAAAGAGTAATAATATTTTTTATGGAACTTGATAATCAGTTATTTCCTCATAGAGGTCTCAAGAACTCACAGCGACCACTGAAATCAGCCTCACCCTAAATCCCTCTCCCAGGGGAGAGGGACTTGAAAATGAATTGTTTATCTTCCCCCTCTCACTCGGGAGAGGGGGATCAGAGGGGGTGAGGTGAAATTTTAAGAATGGGGCCGGGGGATTGAGTTCATGTATTTTCAAGATATTTCAGTTTTCTTATTACTGATTACCGATATCATAAATCCAAAATTATATTACTAACATATATTTCTAATAATGAACCGTATAGAGAATTTGTTTAAAAATAAAAAAGGAAATATACTTTCAATATTTTTTACGGCAGGATACCCGCAACTTAATGACACACTATCCATTATCAGGGAGCTGGATAAATCCGGCGTGGATATGATTGAAATCGGGATGCCCTTTTCTGATCCGGTGGCAGACGGCCCGGTAATACAAAGAAGCAGCGAAAAAGCTCTTACTAACGGGATGTCACTAAACATTCTTTTTGAGCAACTTAAACAGGTACGGAAAATTACAAATATCCCTTTGATTTTAATGGGATACATAAATCCGGTGTTCAGGTACGGGGTGGAAAAGTTTCTTCAAAAATGTGAGGAAACAGGCATTGATGGAACAATAATCCCCGATCTTCCTGTTGAAGAATACCTGCAATCATTTGAAGAAGAATTCATAAAACATAATATACTAAACATATTTCTTATTTCACCTCAAACACCTGTCGCAAGAATCAAATATCTTGATAGTATCTCCAGGGGATTTCTTTATATACTTTCAACATCTTCAACTACAGGAACAGCAAATAGTTTCAGTGATTCCCAGATAACATATTTCAAGAAGCTGAATGAGCTTAATCTGAAGTCGCCAAAGATGATTGGATTCGGTATATCTGATAAAAACACATTTACAAAAGCATGCCGTTATTCAAACGGTGCAATTATTGGCAGTGCATTCATAAAGACTCTTGATAAAGGTGGTAAATATGAGGATATAATTGCTAACTTTACAGGAAGCATCATGGAAAAATAAAATAATTCCGATCCTGTAAAATGAAAACATTTATTTCAATTCTGCTAATGACTCTTGCATTCTCTGAGACATTCTCACAAAAAAATGAAATCATTTATTTATGGCCCGGTAAGGTGCCTGGCGAGCTAAAAGAAAAAATGCCTCCGGTAATTGACAATAGTAAAAAAGATAATATATTCAGATTTACTGAAGTTACCAATCCGGCTATCGAAATTTACAGACCAGATCCTTCCTTAAATAACAGGGCCGCAGTAATTGTTTGTCCCGGAGGCGGATATGGTATACTTGCCTACGACCTTGAAGGAACCGAAGTTGCTGCATGGCTTAATAAACTTGGATTCACAGCCCTGGTACTGCAATACAGGGTTCCGAATAAAAGGGAGGGTGCACTACAGGATGTCCAGCGTGCAATCAGAATTGTAAGAAATAAAGCCAGTGAATGGGGAATTAATCCGGACAAGACCGGTGTTATGGGCTTTTCAGCCGGCGGAAGCCTCAGTGCAAGGGCGAGTACTCTTTTCAATAATAAAACCTATAAACCTGTTGATAAAGCTGACAGCCTTTCATGCAGACCCTCATTTACAATCCTTATTTATCCTGCATATCTCGATCAGGGTCCTGATCTTACCCTTACTCCCGAGTTGAAACTGACAAAAGATGTCCCTCCAATGTATATCTTCCAGACATCAGATGATACCTATGGAAACAGTGCTCTTGTTATGACCAGTGCATTGAGGGCTGAGAAGCTCCCGGTTGAATTGCATTTTCTCCCTTATGGCGGACATGGCTATGGATTGAGAAAAGGAAATATTGCCGCCGAGACCTGGCCGATTCTTGCTGAGGAGTGGTTGGGCCGGACACTTAATGATAATTAAATGATATTCAACATATTAATTTATAAGTTCAGCATGGTAAAATGGCATTAATCAATAATAACCATGGTAAGTTCTTCAGCCCGCAACAAACCTTTGCGGGATATATTTTCATCGCATGCGGTATCTTTACCTGTTACTATTCACTTAATACACTCTTTCTGCTTATTCCGGGGGGATTCCTTGCATTTACCTATACAGGAACTCTGATCGATACAGCCAATAAAAGATTAAAACCCTATACAGCATATTTCGGGATTTTCAAATCAGGGAAATGGATTGAAGCAAATCAATTTTCGCGATTCAAAATAATAAAGTCAAACAGAACCTATACATCCTACAGCCGGGGTGGTGTAAGACTCGATATGAATAACTGCGATCTAAGACTGATTCTTCTGAAAAAGGAGGGGAATAAGAGTGTTGTTGTGAACGTTTATAACAACTTTGAAGAGGCACAAAAGGAAATGGAAGAATTGAACAGAACTCTAATGGGTAATCCGGATAACATTTAAAATTCGTTTATACGGACCCAAAGGGGATTAGCTATTAACCTAAGGTTTTGTTTATCTTAAATTTACAGGCCTCTCCCCCTCTTTTCCACCTACGTTTGCGGTCGGGGCAAGCTCTCTCCTGAATGAGTAGGAGAAAAAGAAGAGATGAACTTTCATTGGAAAGCGTTGTTTTAACTCTAATTTGATAAGATATGCATCTAAGAGTCTACAATCCGGAAATCTTTCAGGGTAATCTAAAGAAGAAAAATTATTTCGAAGGCTGGTACTTTAAAAATGTCTCTTCTGACCTGCAACACGTATATTCTTTTATCCCTGGTATTGCATTGACTGAAAATGATCAGCATGCTTTCATTCAGGTAATAAACGGGATTACAGGTAAAACTGATTATGTTACTTATCCGCTTGACCAGTTCTCCTGGGAACCGAAAAAAGTTTACCTGAAAATCGGAGAATCTGTTTTTACGGATAGTTATATTGATCTGAAAATAGATAATGGCAACATTAAAGTTGAAGGTCATATTGACTTCAAAAACACTGTAAAGTATCCTAAGAGTCTGCTTTCTCCCGGCATAATGGGTTGGTATTCTTTTGTACCGCTGATGGAATGCAAGCATGGTATAGTTTCTGTAAATCACGATCTTGAGGGAACAATTAATGCCAATGGCGGCTCTGTTGATTTTTCAGGAGGTAAGGGATATATTGAGAAAGACTGGGGTACGTCATTCCCTGAAGCCTGGATATGGATTCAGGCAAACAATTTCAATAACAGAAACAGTTCATTTACCTTCTCCGTTGCAAAAATTCCCTGGAGAGGAAAATTTTTTATTGGCTTTATAGCATTTCTATACTATAATAACAAGTTCATCATTTTCAGCACATATAATAATTCAACAATTGAATATATCGAACAATCATCCAATTCACTTGACCTGTTAATGAAGAAGCGTGAAATGAGTCTGAAGATAAGGGCTGTAAAAAGCACATTCGGTGAGTTGATGGCTCCTGTCTCAGGCGATATGTCAAGAAGAATAAAAGAGAGTATCGATTCTGAAGTGACTCTAAGCCTTTATAACCGAAAAAATGAACTTGTATATACTGATTCCAGCAAAAGAGCCGGTCTTGAAGTAATAGACAAAATATTTGAATATTTATAAAATTAATCAGCTATGTCAAAGAAATATAAAAACGTTAAAAGCATTTTATCACCTCCTCATTATCATATGGTTGGTGATGGTTTCAGAGTTCATAATTTTTTTCCGTCACAGCCTGCAATAGGTCTCGATGGAATGAGCCCTTTCTTTCTTATGGATTATGGTGCTAAATGGAATGTCCCCCCTTCAGATAAACCGAAAGGAGTAGGTGTTCATCCACACCGCGGAATTGAGACAGTTACTATTGCTTACAAGGGGAAGGTCGCTCATCACGACAGCGCAGGTAACAGCGGTGTGATAGGAGAAGGTGATGTTCAGTGGATGACTGCCGGGAATGGGATCCTTCATAAAGAATATCACGAGAAAGAGTTCAGTAAAAAAGGGGGTGTGTTTCATATGGTTCAGCTTTGGATTAACCTGCCTTCCAAATCGAAAATGACGCCCCCGAAATACCAGTCGATAGAAAACAAAGATATGTCCAGGTTCATGCTGGAGGATGGAAAAAGTTGTGTTGAACTGATTGCAGGGGAGTATAACGGAATGAAAGGGCCCGCATTTACCTTTTCACCAACAGACCTGTTTAATGCTAAACTGAAAACCGGTTCAAAAGCGGAATTCCGGTTCAATAATAATTTCAATACAGGTATGCTGGTTATTGAAGGGGAAATTAAAATCAACGATAATAAAATTGCTCCCGCTGATAATTTTGTCCTCTTTGATCATGAAGGTGAAGATATTATAATTGAAGCTGTAAAAGACAGTATTGTACTCATCCTCAACGGAGAACCTCTTAACGAGAGTATTGCAGCCTATGGCCCGTTTGTGATGAATACAGATGCTGAAATCAAACAGGCGTACGATGATTATTACAGTGGTAAATTCGGGTATCTTGAAGACTGAATTATAAACTCTACCAACAATGGCAAATTATATCAAATCACCATCGGTTATTAAAGCAGCAGGTAATAAGGAAAAAATAATCAAAGAATTCTTTGGACTTGTAAACAGCGATACAACTGAAGTAAGTATTGCAAAAATGGAAAGTCCGGAAGGATGGATTGAACCAGGCCAGTCACCCCAATTCAACGAGTATACAGTTGTTTTGAAAGGAACACTTAAGATCACAACAAAAAAAACAGAATATATAATTTCGGAAGGTCAGGGAATTATGACAGAAAAGGATGAATGGGTTCAGTACAGTACTCCTTTTCAGGGAGGAGCTGAATATATAGCAGTATGCCTGCCATCGTTCTCTCCCGATACAGTAAAAAGAGATAGCTAACCCTAATTATGGAAATTGTCAAAAGACAACCCGTTTTGTTTATTGGCCATGGATCGCCCATGAATATTCTTGCTGATAATCTTTTTACCAGTGATCTTATAAAGCTCAGGGATCAACTTCCCGAACCTGTTGCAATACTTGTTATCTCGGCACACTGGCTGACAAGGGGTACACATATTACAGCCAGCGCAAATCCGCAACAGATCTATGATTTTTACGGATTTCCTGATAATCTCTATAAATACAGATACAATGCACCAGGTTCACCAGACATTGCAAAAATCATAACTGATACTGTTGGAAACAGTGTAATCCTTCCCGATCAGGACAGAGGTATTGATCATGCTGCCTGGGCCGTATTGAAACATTTATTCCCTGAGCAAAAAATCCCTGTTCTTGAATTAAGTCTGGATATTGAAAAAGAACCTTCCTGGCATTTCCGGCTTGGTCAAAAACTTGCAACACTTCGTGAAGAGAATATCCTGGTAATCGGAAGCGGGAATATTATTCATAATCTTTCTGATATTGATTTCGATGAGAATGCAACTCCATTCGAATGGGCAGAAGCATTTGATTCACAGATAAAATCAGCCGTCCTGCAAAGAGAATTTGACAGCCTTATAAACTACAGGGACCTGGGAAGCTCTTCACGGAGGGCTATACCATATCCCGATCATTATCTGCCAATGCTTTATATTCTTGGTATGACCGGAGAAAATGAAAATATAACATTTGTGCATGAGTCTATTCAGAATGGAAGCATTTCTATGAGAAGTTTTATTACAGGCTGATACAAATCATCTTTTCTGTCCTTTACGATTAAGTATTTTTGTTAAAAACTGAAATGGACATGGAAAAAATAAATCCGGTTACTTCTGTAACAATGAGACTTGTGAAAAGCGAAGATCTCAATCATCACGGAACCCTGTTTGCAGGAAGAACTGCTGAATGGTTTGTTGAATCAGGCTTTATTGCCGCAACCTCTCTTTTAAACCCTCAGAATGTTGTCTGTCTTAATATTCATGGCATGCTCTTCACAAAACCTGCAAAATCAGGCGATGTTCTGAAATTCTCATCAAAAATTGTCTATACCGGAAAAACAAGTCTTACAGTCTACGTTCAGGTTAATAAAAAGGAAACTGACAAACCACTTGTGGATGGATTTGTAACTTTTATCCACGTCGATGAACAAACCAGACCCGCACCACATTTAATTGTGATAGAGCCTCATACTGAGGAAGACAGAATGCTTTATAATACTGCAGAAAATCTGCGGGAAAGATGACTTAACAAATTTAACTGTAAAACATGTTCAGAAATGCAATTGTCCTGGAACCCGCATTCTCGCTGAAAGACGGATTAACCTCATCCAACCTTGGAAAACCTGATTATTATCTTGCTTCTGAACAGCACTCGATATATACAAAAACACTCATAAACATAGGGTTGAAAGTAAAAGTGCTTCCGAAAAATGAGCTTTTCCCCGATTCTGCATTCATTGAGGATATCGCCCTGTGTACACGATCATGTGCTGTAATTACCCGACCAGGTGCAACTACCAGAAGAGGGGAAACCACAGGTATCAGAGAAGTACTACGGGAGTATTACACAATAATTGAGGAGATTATTTATCCCGGCACCCTTGAAGCCGGAGATGTGATGATGGCGGGAGACAAGTTTTTCATAGGTATTTCAGCCCGTACAAATGAATCCGGGGCAGAACAATTAACAGGAATTCTTGCGAAATATGGAATGAAAGCTATAAAAGTACCACTTAAAAAACTACTCCATCTTAAATCGGGAATCTCCTACCTCGAGAACAATACAATTCTTGTTTGCAGGGAACTCAAAAACATGAGTGAATTTGCAGAATACAACAAAATTGTTGTTGATGATGATGAATTATATGCAGCCAATTCATTATGGATAAACGGGAAAGTACTAATACCTAATGGATTTCCTAAAACCAGGCGAAAGATAGAATTGGCAGGTTATGAAACTATTCTTATAGATGTCTCGGAGTTTCGCAAAATAGACGGAGGTTTAAGTTGCCTGTCGCTACGTTTCTGAAAAACCTTCAAAACTTTATTTGCATTTGAATCAGATGCAAAAGATTATCGGGATTTCTTACCGTTTTTGCGTGCCTTCCAAACAAGATAAACAATAAACAGCGCACCTAATCCGAGGAGAATATGACCTATATATGGGAAGATCTGTTCTCTCATCTCATACAAATAATAACCTATAATTGCCAGGATAACATTCCAGATACCTGCTCCTACAAAAGTATAGAGGATGAAATCGCGAAGATTCATTCTTGCTAATCCTGCAGGTATAGATATAAGGTGCCTGACTCCGGGAACAAGCCGCCCTATAAAAGTTGATGTCTTCCCGTTCCTGATAAAGTACTCCTCAGCATGAACTACTTTATCTTTTGATAACAGAAACATCCTTCCGATTTTTGAGTCTGCAAATTTATATACTATAGGTCGTCCGAGATAATAGGCAAGTGCATAGTTGATCAGTGAACCACATAAAGCTCCGACTGTTCCAAAAAATATTACAAGAAAAACATTAAGTTCACCCTGCCCTGCCTTGTATGCCGCAAATGGGACAACAATTTCTGATGGTAATGGTAAAAAAGTACTTTCAATAGCCATTAGCAGGGCAACTGTAAAATAATTAAGATTGGCCATATACCAATCGAAAAGTGACTGAAAAAACTCCATAATCAATAGTTAAAATAAGGGGGTAAAGATAACCAGAATTTTCAATTCCAAATTATCCTCTCCTTTTTCCTCCCTGATTATATTGTTAATCAATAGAATGGCCAAACTAATATTTTCATTAAAAATTTATTATATGAGTATCGGTAATCAATAATAAACATGTTATATCGTCAGGCATCTTTTACACTTAACCCTTCCCCCAACCCCTTCCCTTTTAAACAGTAAGGGAAGGGGCGAAACATTACGGAAATAGCGGATTTGTGGGGGTGTTGTAAAAGTCCTCTGTGGAACTTTGTGCTCCCGATAGCTATCGGGACTCTGTGTCCTCTGTGTAAGTTCTTAACTTATTGTTACACAGAGAACGATAAGGTCGAAACTTTGACTTTTTAGACACCCCCTCAGGGTGGGATTTAGAATACAAATAAAAGAGTATTATTAACTTTATTATTCATTCCAGATAGTTATAATTTATTAAATTGCAGATATAAAGTCTTAGAGTTGAATTAATAATAATTCTTACGGAATGGATATTAAAAGAACTTTTGACCTGCTTGATAAGTATGCCGGAAATCCGGTCAAGGACGATGCTTTATGCTTTAAACATAAAGGAACCTGGATAAAATACAGCTCAAAGGAGTATATCGAAAATGCTTTTAATGCTGCTTATGGTCTCTACGAACTTGGACTGAGAAAAGGGGATATGATTATTACGGTATCTACCAATCGCCCTGAATGGAATTTTGTTGATATGGGCATGTCAATGATCGGAATCGTTCATGTACCGGTTTTTACTTCCCTGAACACAAATGAATATGAGTATATCATTCATAACTCAGGCGCAAAACTGATCTTCATTTCGGATTCTAAAATATATAATTGTATTTCTCCTGCTATTAAAATTACCAATTCGCTTAATATTGTTTACACTTTTGACGAGGTTTCCGGAGTCCAAAACTGGATGGAAATAATTGATAAAGGAAGGACTTGTTCTGAAAAAACCAGGAAGGATGTTGAGAAATTGAAATCGACGATAGACCCTGAAACTTTTGCATCATTAATTTACACTTCAGGAACAACCGGTTTACCTAAAGGTGTGATGCTGTCTCATAAGAACCTGGTAAGTAATTTTATTTCAGCTGCCTCGGTTTTCAACTTAAAGCCAACTGACAAGTATCTTAGTATACTGCCTTTGTGCCATGTTGGTGGCCGGATGGGGAATTACCAGACTCAATACAGCGGAGCAAGTATTTACTATGCAGAGAGTATGAGTACAATTGCTTCAAATATGCAGGAGATAAAACCTGATGGTTTTGATGCAGTACCACGTGTCCTTGAAAAATTCTATGATGTCATTATATCTAAAGGTAAGAAACTTACCGGGGTAAAAAAGATATTATTCTTCTGGGCAGTAAATCTGGGATTGAGATTCAAACCATTCGGTGAGAATGGATTTATTAATGAGAAAAAACTTAAGATTGCCGATAAACTTATCTTCAGTAAATGGAGAACAGCACTGGGCGGGAATGTCAGAATAGTCGGATGCGGTGGAGCCAGTCTGCAGCCCCGGCTTGAAAAGGTCTTCTGGGCTGCAGGTATTAAAATAATAAACATGTACGGACTAACCGAGACTTCACCAATAATTACTATAAACAGGACGTATAAAGGCGGAGTAAAACTTGGATCAGTGGGATTACCAATTGAAGGCGTTGAGGTTAAAATTGCTGAAGATGGAGAGATCCTTTGCAAAGGGCCAAATGTTATGACAGGATACTTTAAAGATCCTGATCTGACCAGATCAGTATTTAACGAAGAAGGATTTTTCATGACTGGCGATATCGGGTCGATCGATGAAAACAGGTTTCTTATGGTTACAGACAGGAAAAAAGAGATATTCAAGCTTTCGAATGGCAAATTCATTGCACCTCAGCTCATTGAAAATGTATTTAAAGAATCAGCCGGAATTGATCAGATTATGGTAGTAGGTGAACATGAAAAATTCGTCAGTGCACTTATTTCGCCTAACTTAAAATACTTTGATGAGTTGAGATCGGCCAACAAAATATCTTTTTCTGATTCTGAAGAACTAACAGGACTTCCGGAAATTAAGTCTTATTTCAGCTCAGAGGTAAATAAAATAAACAAAAAGCTTAATCCCTCCGAAAGGATCAGCCGGTTTCAGCTGGTACCTGATGAGTGGAGTCCTGCCACAGGAGAGTTATCCCCAACCCTGAAACTAAGACGCCAGTTCATAGCTGATAAATACAGGAAACTTCTCGACCAGATCTATTTGAAATAATCCTGTTAGAGTCTCAATTTTAAACTTCAGCCATGAAAATTATCAGGGTTAATGACAGAAAAACACAGAAAAAATTTCTTGATACTGCAAGAATTGTTTACAAAGATGATGATGTATGGGTATGTCCTTTTGATAATGAAATCAACGCAATATTCGACCCTTCAAAAAATCCATACTATAAACATGGTGAAGCTGAACGATGGATACTGGAAGATGGTAAAAATAACCTGATCGGAAGAATAGCTGCTTTAATTGACAGAAACCTTTCACATTCATACGAACAGCCTACTGGAGGCATCGGATTCTTTGAGTGTATTAATGATAAAGCTGCTGCATATCTTCTCTTTGATACTGCCAGAGAGTGGCTGACATCAAGAGGGATGGAGGCTATGGACGGGCCAATTAATTTCGGAGAGACAGATAAATACTGGGGCTTGCTGGTTGGTGGTTTTACACATCCGTCATTTGAGGTTCCATATAATCCGCCTTATTATAAGGACCTCTTCGAATCGTACGGGTTTAAGACTTACTATAAAATGGAAGGATTTCATCTTGATATAACAAAACCGCTCTCAGAGAGATTCCGGAAAATAGCAGAGTGGGTTGCCAGGAAGCCAGGATATGAATTCCGGCATTTCAGTTGGGAAGATCAGGAAAAGTTCACCACCGATTTTGCTGCAGTGTTTAACGAGGCATGGGTCTCTTTTAAGGTCCATTTTGAACCGCTGAAAGCTGAATATATAAACACTGTACTTAAAAAAGCTAAAGCAATAATTGATGAAGAGTTTATATGGATAGCTTATTTTGAAGGGAAACCGATTGCAATTTACCTTATGTTTCCTGATCTCAATCAAATACTTAAAAAGTTGAATGGTAAGCTGAACATATTCAGTATGATTAAGTTCCTATATCTGAAAAAACAGAATACCATGACCAGAGCCAAAGGGTTATTAATGGGTGTTATTCCAAAATATCAGGGAATGGGAATAGAATCAGCTTTTATTTTAAACATACAGGAAGTATTAAAAAAGAAACCTCACTATCAGGAGATTGAATTCTCCTGGGTGGCTGACTTTAATCCAAGAATGAGAAAAATATTTATATCGGTCGGTAGTGTACCCGTAAAAAACTATATAACTTACAGGTATCTTTTTGACAGGACAAAGAAGTTTAAAAGATACCCAATTCCGGAAATTAAATAATTCTAACTTAAAGAATGAAATATGACATTATTATAATAGGTGCCGGACTTGGAGGACTTACTGCGGGTGCCAAACTGGCTAAAGAGGGTAAAAAAGTATTACTCATCGAACAGCACAGTAAACCCGGAGGATGCGCAACAACTTTTAAACGTGGCCGCTTCACACTTGAAGTCGGATTGCACGAGATGGACGGACCTTCTCCGCGTGACATGAAGACAAGGATATTCAACGAACTTGATGTCACAGGAAAAATAGAATTTATCAAAGTCCCCGAATTTTACCGGTTTTACAATGACCGTTACGATTTTATAATCTCTCACGATCCGGTTGAAACTAAAAGAAAACTCAAAGATGTTTTCCCGGCAGAGACAGAAGGTATAGATGCTTTCTTCAACCAGATTCTCTATCCGAAAAGAAAACCTGCTGAAAATGAAATAATCAGGGATTACAGTGTTGGCGAATTTTTAGATAGCATTATTAACAATGAAGACCTAAAACTTATCCTTCTCGGGAACCTTGGGTATTTTCATGATGATCCCTATACCCTCTCATTGGGTTACTATTCTGTTGCACAGGGAAGTTACTTTAACAGCGGTGCCAGCTTTATCAAAGGTGGTTCACAAAAACTGTCTGATCATCTGGCTGATTTTATAACTCAACACGGAGGAAAAGTCTTACTTAACCATCTTGTTACCTCATTACTTTCAGATAAAAACAAACTTACCGGAGTTGAATTTAAAAACCTGAAAGATCAGTCAGAAAAACCGGAAACTGCTTTTGCAGATGAGATAGTCGCTAATAATGCCATGCTGAATATAGTTAAATTATTACCGGCAGAAATGGGAGAAAAGCTGAATAAGGAAATCGGAAACCAGAAACCGGGAGCCTCTCTGCTTACCATTTACTTTGGATTCAGGAGCTTACTAAATAAAACAGGTTATAACAACTATTCTACATTTGTATTTGACAGCTCTGTAAAAACGCAGAAAGATATCCTTAAAAACAATAGGGGAGATTTTCTGAACAGGAGTTTCACCTTTATTGACTATGGTCAGATCGATTCAGGATTGGCTCCCGAAGGCAAAAGTGTTGGTGCACTTTGTTGTATAGATTATCCGGATGACTGGAAAGATCTCAATAAAGTTCAATACAAAGCTAAAAAGGAAGAGGTAGCTCAAGTTTTTATGAAGAGACTGGAAAAGTTGATTCCGGGAATATCAGAGCAGATAGAATATTATGAAGTCGGAACTTCACTTACAATTAACAGGTATACCCTTAATCCGGAAGGTGCTGTTTACGGGTTTGCCCAGATACCCGGGAAAAAGGTCATAAATACTTCAGATATTATAGAGAATCTCCATTTTGCTTCTGCCTGGGGAAAAACAGGCGGAGGATTTTCCGGGGCTATATATAGTGGATTCCTCTGCGCTTATAATATCCTCCGAAAAAAAAGATAATAAAATAATCTGTTTCTTTTTTATATTGTGACGGGTGATCTGCTATGAGTTGGTGGGTATAATTCTTTTTTGAATAGTTTGTTTAATGATTATTGGGACCTTTTCTACCAGAGTATTTGAAATATCGAGTTGCAAAGCATTCACATCCGGAATACTTATAAACCTGGTCAGTCGCTGAAGTGCCAGAATAAAATTCTCGGTATTGGTAAGTTCGAAATCGCGCAGCATTATTCTCTCAATAAGAATAAATCTGAAGTCCCCCGGAAAACCATGTTTCCTTAGAGAATCATAACTACTCTCCAACTTTAATTCACCTGCTTTTGCCATATCGTCCAATACTTCCCTGAAGTAGCGATTAATTTTCGTATCAACCTTAAATCCCAGGTGAAAGTCAACACGGATAAGTACACCCGGAATTATCTGATTGATCTCATACTCAAAGCGATTGGGTTCATCAACCCGGTTGATATGAAGGAACCAGTATGTTTCAGCTCGTTTTGGTTGTTTGGTGAATATTGAATGGATTACTTTTGATTCAACCTGATCCTGACGGTTTGCTTTGATTAAATAAACCAGGTTAGTTGCATATTTAGAAACAGTCTTATCGTTCCTTAAGTCTTTAAATAATTCAATATAATCGTTAAGGTTGGAAAATGTAATATGTCTGTTTTTTATTTTTCTTCCGAAATACCATCCGAACATAATGAGAAAATAAAGAGATGCAAGCATAATTGTAAACCAACCACCATGTTTGAATTTATCAAGGTTGGCTAACAGGAAACTAGCTTCAATGCAGAGAAAAACAAATAAAAACAAAATGATCAACCGGTAGTCCGTTCCAGCTTTATTAAGGTAGTATGACAATAATATTGTTGTCATTATCATTGTCATGGTTATAGCCAGGCCATAGGCAGCCTCCATTCCTGAGGATTCCTTAAAAAACAGCACCACCAGGCTGCACATTATCCATAAAGACCAGTTTACAAAAGGGAGATATACCTGTCCTTTTACAAAAGTGGGATAAAGTATTTTTACTTTTGGCCACAGATTGAGAGAAACAGCTTCACTCACAAGAGTAAATGATCCTGTAATAAGGGCCTGGCTGGCAATAATAGAGGCAGCTGTTGAAATTGCAATTCCTGCCAGAAGGAACCATCCCGGCATTAATGAAAAGAAAGGATTTACTTCTGCACCTGGTGTATAATTCATCATAAGCCAGGCACCCTGTCCAAAATAGTTGAGAAGGAGTGTAGTTTTAACAAAGATCCATGAGATCCGGATATTAGATCTGCCGCAATGTCCAAGGTCAGAATAAAGAGCCTCGGCTCCGGTTGTACAAAGAAAGACAGCGCCCAGTAAGAGAAATCCTCCGGGGTATTCTGTAAGAAAACGAACTGCCAGCACTGGATTAAGAGCTCTTAGAATTTCGGGATGTTGAATTATCTGTAAAAAACCAAGCATCCCTATCATCATGAACCAGATAACCATTATTGGGCCAAATGCCGCTCCAACAATTTTTGTTCCGAATTGCTGAATGAAAAAAAGAGCAGCAAAAATAAGCAGTACTATAGGTATAACAGGAATATCAGGATTGATAAGCCTTAATCCCTCAATTGAAGATGTAACAGTAATGGCAGGGGTTATTACCCCATCTGCAAGAAGGGTCGCTCCACCAATCATGGTCAGAATGGCTACCCATATAGACTTCCTTCTGATGAGGGCGAAAAGGGCAAAAATGCCTCCTTCACCTTTATTATCAGCACGTAGTGTAATAAGAATATATTTTATTGTTGTCTGAAGGGTCAGGGTCCAGAAGACACAAGAGAGTGATCCGTAGATCAAAAGTTCACCGAAACTCCCGGTGCTGCTGTTTACAATTGCCTTTACAGTATAAAGCGGACTGGTACCGATGTCACCAAAAACAATTCCAAGTGTTACCAGAAGACCTGTAAAAGTGACTTTTTTTATTTCCAGATGATTATCAGTTCCCTTCATTTCAACCATATAAGACGCATAATTATCACTTTCCGGGAGTTAAATCCTGAGTGACCAATCATTCGGAAAAAATTATTGCATTCGTTTTATTCTCACCCCCTCCGGCTGACTAATAATAATAGGAACCTGTTCTTCAACAGTATTACAACTGTCTAACTGTAAAGCCTTAATATCAGATATGCAGAAAAGCCTTGAAATACTATGAAGTGAAAGAGTTAGATTTTCGATACTTGAAAGCTTATAATCCTGAGGCATCACCCTGTCAATAAGCACATATTTAAAATCAGCCGGCATAGAATGTTTTCTTAAGGAGGGATAATTACTATCAATTGAAATTTGCTCCGTTTCAATAAGATCAGCTAAAATCTCCCTGAAGTAAAGGTTGATTTTGGGTTCCACTTTAAATCCCAGGTGAAAATCGACCCTTATTAATACTCTTGGAATTATTTCTGTTACCTGGTATTCAAATCTGTATGGTTCATCCACGCCGTTAACATGCAGTAGCCAGTAAGTATCTGCCCTCTTGGGTTGTTTCTGAAATATAGAAAATATCACTTTTGACTCTACCTGATCCTGCCTGTTGGCTTTAATTATATAAACAAGATTAGTAGCTGTTTTAGGAACAGATTCATCCTGTGAGAGATCTTTAAACATTTCAGAATACTTCCTAAGATCAGTAAAGGTTACATATCTGTTCTTCAATTTTCTGCCAAAAAACCATCCATACATTATAATTATAAACAGAGAAGCCAAAAGAAGTGTAACCCATCCACCGTCATTAAATTTATGGAGGTTAGCTACCAGGAAACTTCCTTCAATCACCAGAAATGTAATAAAAATCAACAATACGATTCTGTGGTTTACACGCTTCTGAAATAAATAATATGTCAGTAGGAATGTGGTCATCAACTCTGTAATTGTAATAGCCAATCCATATGCAGCAGTCATATTTTCAGAAGCTTTGAAAAAGATAACTACAAGGCTGGTTGCTATCCAGAGATACCAGTTAACGAAAGGCAGATAAACCTGGCCACGAACCAAACTTGGATTAAGGACTCTCACTTTAGGCCAGAAATTGAGTGAAACTGCCTCTTTTATTATTGTAAATGATCCGCTTATGATAGCCTGACTGGCTATGACAGACGCGGCTAATGCTATAAGAATACCCGGTAAAAGGAACCATTTAGGCATAATTGAATAAAAAGGATTAATGCCTGCTTCTGTTGTTCTGTTAGCCATCAGCCAGGCTCCCTGTCCAAAATAATTTATGAGAAGTGTTATCTTAACAAAGATCCATGAAACCTGAATATTTCTTCGTCCGCAATGACCCAGATCAGCATAAAGAGCCTCAGCTCCGGTTGTGCAGAGAAATACTGCTCCCAGGAGAATGAATGCACCGGGGTACTCACTTAAAAAACTTATTGCATAACCTGGACTGATAGCTTTTAATATTTCCGGGGAATAAATTAACTGTGATAACCCTAATAATCCCAGCATTGAAAACCAGATTACCATAATCGGACCGAAATAGCTGCCAATCGAGTGGGACCCGAATTGCTGAATAAAAAAGAGCACTGCAAGAATAAACAAAACTATCGGTATCACAGGTATTGAAGAATTGATTAATCTTAAACCCTCAATTGAAGAAGTCACTGTGATGGCCGGAGTTATTACTCCATCGGCCAGCAAAGCTGCTGCCCCCACCATTGTCAACAAGGCTACCCAAGATGATTTCTTTCTGATTAATGCAAAAAGTGCCAGAATTCCTCCCTCGCCCTTATTATCAGCGCGAAGAGCTATAATGATATACTTTGTTGTTGTTTGCAGAGTAAGCGTCCAGAAAATACAGGATAATGATCCGAATATCAGTAGTTCATTGAATTCAGTTCCTCCCCTTAAAATAGCCTTCATAACATAAAGGGGACTTGTTCCCAGGTCACCGAAAACAATACCAAGAGTAACCAATACTCCGGCAAAAGAGAGCTTCTTAATATCCATTTGCCTGTCCGTTCCGTTCATAATCCACCAGTTAAATCCTCTTCCAAATAAAATTGAACAAAAACGGCCAAAGTTAATAATTATTAATTTCCAATGAGTTGGTTCCTTAATATTTTTAATGGTTATACTATAATATCATATGAGAACATTAAGAAATTCCAATTTTTATGAATATAATTGCAGTGCATTTGAGCAGATCCCTGAATAACAGAGAAAACAGATGAATGATTCAATAACACTCCTCTCAATAACCGCAATCTCAATCGGATTTTTTCATACTCTCCTTGGGCCTGATCATTATCTTCCATTTATTGTCCTCAGCCAGGCAAGAAAATGGTCGATCAGAAAAACTATGATTATAACTTTCCTTTGCGGACTTGGACATGTTTTGAGTTCGGTTATTCTGGGGCTTATTGGTATTCTGGTAGGGGTATCTGTCACCAAACTTGTTTCAGTGGAATCATTTCGCGGAAACATTGCTGCCTGGTTGTTTATCGCTTTCGGCCTTGTTTATATGATTATCAGTTTAAGAAACCTGTTAAAGAAAAAGAAACACAGTCACTCTCACTATCACTTTGGTGGCGTAAAGCATCATCACCATCACAATCATCAAGAAGAACATACTCATATTCACGAGGAAGATATGAAAAATACAACACCATGGGTCTTATTTCTTATATTCTTCTTCGGACCTTGTGAACCACTTATTCCGATATTGATGTATCCTGCTGCAGAGAATAATATTTCAGGATCAATTCTTGTATCAATACTTTTTTCGGTGGTTACAATTGGAACCATGATGTCTATTGTATTGGTTTTTAAACTTGGATTAAGTAAGATAAACCTTAAACCTGTTGAAAGATACAGCCATCTTATTGCAGGTGCAATGATCTTCTTTTCAGGTCTGGCAATTCAATTCCTGGGGCTTTAAAAGCTTTTCCGGAAATCGCTTTAATCTATTAGCTTTGCATAAAATAATAATCAGATAATGAATTACGATTATAATACTCAGCGGAAAAAGATGGCTTTGCCTGAATACGGAAGGAATGTCCAGAAGATGGTCGATCATATTAAGACCATTGAAGACAGAGATGAAAGAAACCGCGCTGCAAAAACAATTATCCAGATTATGGGTAATCTGAATACACATCTGCGTGATGTTGGAGACTTTAAGCATAAATTATGGGACCACCTGGCGCTCATAGCAAGTTTTGAACTCGATATCGATTCACCATACCCCGTTCCTGAACCATCAAAATTCATCGAGAAACCAAAACAGGTGCCTTACAGACAGGGAGAAATCAGATATCTCCATTACGGACGTATAATTGAACTTATGATAAGTGCCGCAGCCGAAATGGAGGATGGAGATGAAAAAGAATATCTTACTACTCTTATTGTCAATCAGATGAAAAAATCCTATATCACCTGGAACAGAGGACAGGTAGCTGATGAGGTGATAATAAAAGATATGAAAATTCTGTCTGGTGGTAAATTGAAGATGACAGATGGAGTTAAAATACTTGAAGTAAGAGATCTGATACCCCAGGTTAAGAGAAAACCTGCAGGAAAACCTCATGGGAAACAGCAGAATAAACAATTCAGTAAGAAAAAAGGTTTTAGCAGACATTGATGAGTACTTTTATTGTAAATGGCGGAAAATCACTTAGTGGAGAAATTACTCCGCAGGGAGCAAAAAATGAAGCCTTGCAGGTTATATGTGCAATACTCCTCACCCCGGAAAAGGTTACAATAAAAAATATTCCTGATATCAGTGACGTAAACAAACTAATCGAATTGATTGGATGTATGGGCGTTACAATAACGAGGGAATCTGATTCGGCAACAACCTTCGAAGCATCAAATGTAAATCTCGATTACCTGCAAACTCATGAATTCAGGGTTCAGAGTGCAAGCCTGAGAGGCTCTATTATGATTGTTGGCCCCCTTCTTGCCAGGTTTGGAAAGGCATTCATCCCAAAACCAGGTGGAGATAAAATTGGCCGGCGGAGAGTTGACACCCATTTCATTGGTTTTCAAAAACTTGGCGCAATATTTGAATTTGACACTTCCGATCCTTTCTTTAAGGTTGAAGCCTCATCATTAACCGGAACCTATATGCATCTCGATGAAGCTTCGGTAACCGGTACCGCCAATATAATTATGGCTGCCGTGCTGGCAAAAGGACGAACAACAATTTACAATGCTGCCTGCGAACCTTATATTCAGCAACTGTGCCGGATGCTGGTATCAATGGGGGCAAAAATCGAGGGTATCGGGTCTAACCTGCTTTTCATTGACGGAGTTGATTATCTGAATGGTTGTGTACACACTATTCTGCCTGATATGATCGAAATAGGTTCATTCATTGGTATGGCAGCAATGACCGAGTCTGAAATAACAATTAAAAACACATCCTACGATAATCTCGGTATTATACCAGATTCATTCCGTAGACTTGGAATTAGCCTGGAACGAAAAGGTGATGATATCTTTATCCCGCATCAGAAACATTATGAAATAGAAACATTTATCGATGGTTCCATAATGACAATAGCTGATGCAATATGGCCCGGTCTTACCCCTGACCTTCTCAGTGTTTTGCTGGTAACTGCAACCCAGGCTAAGGGAGCTGTTCTTATTCATCAGAAAATGTTTGAAAGCCGCCTGTTCTTCGTGGATAAACTCATTGACATGGGAGCCCAGATAATTCTATGTGATCCTCATAGAGCAACAGTGATCGGAATGGATAAAATGATAAAACTCAAAGGCACTGTAATGTCTTCACCTGATATAAGAGCTGGAGTCGCACTACTTATAGCTGCATTATCGGCAGATGGTAAGAGTACAATTCACAATATTGAACAGATCGACAGAGGCTATCAGAACATAGATACCAGGCTTAATGCCTTGGGGGCTGATATTACAAGAATACCTTAAGAAGCTGTAGAGGCTGTAAAAGCTATAGAGGCTGTAGAGGCTGTAAAGACATAATGCATCAAAAGTCTTTAAAGCCCTTAAAGTTTTTATAGCTTTTACAGCCTTCTGCCAAAATGTCAAACAACAATGGTTGGCAGGTATTTTGATAAACAAAAGTACTGAACTGAAAATGAGCTATTGATGATGAAGAAAAAAACAAATGTAAAAGAGGAAGCAGCAGAAAGATCTAATGATAAACCTACTGATAACAAAGAATATATCGAAAATCAGGATATTACTAATTCCGTTGATTCTTCTGTAACGTCATCAGAAAATGATTTTAGTCAGGTCAGCGATACTGACAAACTTGTAACTGAAGTAAGAATAGCCGAAGAAAAACTGGCAGAAATGCAGGATAAATATATTCGCCTTTCAGCCGAATTCGACAATTACAGAAGAAGAACACTTCGTGAGAAAATGGAATTATCCAAATACGCTGAAGAGAACCTGCTTCTTAAAATCATACCACTAATGGATGATTTTGACAGAGCCTTATCGC
Source organism: uncultured Bacteroidales bacterium (assembly GCA_963732435.1). Taxonomy (GTDB): domain Bacteria; phylum Bacteroidota; class Bacteroidia; order Bacteroidales; family VadinHA17; genus LD21. Next base: position 416,863 of record CAVSZL010000006.1, read on the forward strand.
ATATGGATACAGCAACAGACTGTATTGCAATGAAAAGCGGGATTGACCTTATATATGGTAAGTTTCAGGAATTTCTTAAACAAAACGGGATAAAGGAAATAGAATCCCTTAATACAGTTTTCAATGTTGATCTCCACGAAGCCGTTGCAAAGATCGGTGTTGCGGATGAGGACAAAAAGGGAAAAGTTGTTGATGTTCTGCAAAAAGGATATTATCTGCAGGATAAAGTACTGAGATTCTCAAAAGTTGCTGTAGGTGAGTAAAAGGCTATAATATTAATCCTTGATAGTGGCATACTAAAAAAGACCGGAATGGGAAAAAGAGATTATTATGAAGTGCTTGGAGTGTCGAAAGAGGCCACCAAAGATGAGATTAAAAAAGCTTACAGGAAGCAGGCATTGAAGTATCACCCGGATAAAAACCCCGGGGATAAAAAATCTGAAGAAAATTTCAAGGAGGCTGCAGAAGCTTATGAAGTTTTGAGTAACGATGAGAAAAAAGCCCGGTACGACAGGTTTGGCCATGCCGGAATGGGAGGAGCTGGAAATGGATTTCAGGGCCAGGGAATGACAATGGACGATATTTTTTCATCGTTCGGTGATATTTTCGGCGATGCATTTGGAGGATTCGGTGCATTCGGAGGAGGCAGACGCGGAAGAAGAGTAAATAAAGGAAGCAATCTCAGAGTAAAAGTTAAACTGACACTCCAGGAAATAGCTGCTGGTACCGAGAAAAAAATTAAAGTCAATAAATACTGTACCTGCGACTCATGCGGAGGAACAGGAGCTGCAAATTCATCAGGCATATCGGACTGTACAACATGCCATGGCTCCGGACATGTAACTAGGCTCACAAATACCATGCTGGGACAGATGCAAACAACATCTGCATGCCCTTCCTGTGGCGGTGATGGTAAGACAATTACAAAAAAATGTGCTGTATGTTACGGTGAAGGTATTATACAAAAGGAAGAAATCATTAAAATCAATATTCCGGCAGGTGTTGGAAAAGGCATGCAGATGACTGTTGGCGGTAAAGGTAATGCTCCAAGAAGAGGTGGGGTAAACGGCGATCTGCTTGTAGTAATTGATGAAGAAGAACACCCGGACCTTTTAAGGGAAGGTAACGATCTTATTTATAACCTCTTTATCAGTATCCCTGATGCAATCCTGGGAACCCAGGTTGAAGTGCCTACAGTGGACAATAATGTAAAAATAAAGATCGAACCGGGTTGCCAGCCGGGTAAGATACTCCGACTCAGAGGAAAAGGACTTCCTGAAGTTAATGGCTATGGCAGGGGAGATCTGTTGGTGAATGTAAATGTCTGGATACCAAAAGAATTGAACAGAGAGGAACTTAAGCAAATCGAAAAACTTAAAGATTCAGCTTCCTTTGTACCGAATCCTGATAAAAACGATAAGGGATTTTTTGAAAGAATGAGATCATATTTCGAATAAAAATCCGGAATCTCACATTAAGCATATCTCTGCTATTATCTTAACTCCATTTGGAAATCTCCGCATAATAAAATAACTAATAAAGAGTTGCAGTGAGAAGTAAAGAGTTTCATTGAGTTTTTTTATATTTACATCTCAATGTGAAATAATTAAATTCCTTCTCATGGCTCTTTTTGAAGCGAAGAACATTACCAAACAATATGGGACCCAACTAGCCCTTGATAATGTAAGCATTTCAGTACCAGAACAATGCATTTACGGCTTGCTTGGACCGAACGGTGCAGGTAAAACCACACTAATAAGGATAATCAACCAGATCACAGGTCCTGATTCAGGCGAGCTGTATCTAGATGGAAAAAAACTTATCCCTTCAGATGTCCAGAAAATAGGATACCTGCCTGAGGAGAGAGGATTATATAAAAAGATGAAAGTGGGAGAACAGGCCCTTTACTTTGCCCAATTGAAAGGACTTTCCAAAGAGGAGGCAATGCGCCGGCTTAAATACTGGTTCAAAAAACTTGAAATTACCGAATGGTGGGGTAAGAAAATCGAAGAATTATCGAAAGGAATGGCACAGAAGGTTCAGTTTGTAACAACAGTACTTCATGAACCAAGGCTTCTTATTTTTGATGAGCCATTCTCCGGATTTGATCCGGTAAATACAAATATCATTAAAAAGGAGATCCTCTTTCTCCGTGAAAAAGGTGCAACAATTATCTTTTCAACGCATAACATGGAATCCGTTGAGGAACTTTGTGATAATATTACTCTGATAGATAAATCAAAGACCCTGCTGGAGGGAAGTGTAAATGAAATAAGGAGTAAATGGGCTGCAAATGAATACGATCTGGTGTTTTCAGGAAACGTGGTAATCGAAAGTAACGGTCAATACAATATTCTAAAGAAGCAGACAGATAATAACAAAAGTATGTTCAGGTTGAAAACATCTGATGATATCAATACTAATGATATACTTAAAAATGTTATGAAATCAGGGAATGTAATCTCTTTTAATCCGGCCCTCCCTTCGATGAATGAGATCTTTTTAAGAGTTATCGAAACCCGTAATCAAACAACCTAATTAATCTTGCAACTACGACAATATGAATAAGATATCTGTGATAATCAAGAGAGAATACGTTACCAGGGTAAGAAAGAAATCATTTATTATTATGACTATCCTTGCCCCTGTTATAATGGCTGCCATACTTGTTTTACCTACAGTTTTGATGATGAATCAGGATGGTGATTATAAAAAGATTGCTGTAATTGAAGACAAATCAGATTTGTTCAAGGGTGTTCTCAAAAACACCAAGGATGCTGAATTCGTATACCTTGAAAATGTGGGACTGGAAGAGATGAAATCCTCATTTGTTAAGGCGGGTTATTATGGCATTCTGTTTATCTCACCCGAACTTGTAAATACACCCAATGCAATTCAGCTTATCTCAAAGCAACAGCCACCAATCGGACTTCTTCAACATATCGAGAACTCTATGGAAAAAGAGATTGAAAAGCAAAAACTAATGGCTTACAAGATTGATAACCTCGATGAAATAATGAAAAATGTCGAAACCAAAGTCTCAATTCAGACAATTAAGATCGATGATTCAGGTATGGTGAAAGAGACCAGTACAGGGATAGCTATGGCTCTGGCTTATATCCTTGGATTTCTGATGTATATGCTGGTATTCATTTTTGGATCGCAGGTGATGAGGGGAGTTATTGAGGAAAAAACCAGCAGAGTTGTTGAAGTGATAATCTCTTCAGTAAAACCTATACAATTAATGCTGGGTAAAATCATTGGAATTGCACTGGTTGGGCTTACCCAATTCATGATATGGATTATCCTTACAATTGCTATTGCAACAGTAATTAAAGGTACAATTTTAAAAGAGAAAGATATAACCGAGATGAGTCAGTCAATTCCCCAAAATCTCATGTCAACAGATCAGCAGCAGTTAACGGCAATTACTGAAACTTCAGCGGCCTCTCCGCAACTTGCCGAGTTTTCCAAAATGTTTGATAATGCTATGAATCAGCCATGGGGTCTGATTATAATCTGTTTTATCTTCTACTTTATTACAGGTTACCTTCTTTATGCATCAGTTTTCGCGGCTATAGGATCAGCAGTCGATAATGAAACCGAAACTCAACAATTTATGCTCCCGGTGGCAATGCCCATAATACTCGCTCTTATGGTTGCAATGGGAACAATGCAAAATCCTGAAAGCTCACTCTCATTCTGGTGTTCGATGATACCTCTGACCTCCCCGATAGTTATGATGGCACGGATACCTTTTGGGGTACCTTACTGGCAGATAGCCATTTCGATGGTACTAATGCTTGTTACATTTATGGGATTTGTATGGATGGCTGCAAAAGTTTACAGAACAGGAATACTTATGTATGGGAAAAAAACCTCATGGAAAGAGATGTGGAAGTGGTTGAGATATAGTGGGTAAAAGATAAAAGATAAAAGATAAAAGACAAAAATAATTAATATGTCAAGGATACTGGTTATTGATGATGAACGTTCCATAAGGAATACGCTGAAGGAGGTTCTGGAATACGAAAAGCATGAAGTGGATCTTGCAGAAGATGGACCTGCCGGGCTTGAGATGTTTTCAGCAAACAGCTACGATATTATCCTTTGCGATATTAAGATGGCCAAGATGGATGGAATTGAGGTTCTCGCTAAAATCATTGAAATAAGTACAGATATTCCTGTAGTCATGATTTCGGGACATGGCAATATTGATACAGCAGTTGAAGCGATAAAAAAAGGAGCATATGATTTCCTTGAAAAACCTCTTGACCTCAACAGACTTCTCATTACTATACGAAATGCAATGGATAAGTCTTCTCTTATCTCTCAGACCCAGGTCCTGAAAACCAAGGTCAGCAAAATGTATGAGATTGTTGGTGAATCGGAGGCAATTATGCGGGTAAAAAACATGATCGACAGGGTTGCCACTACAGAGGCCAGAGTGCTTATAACCGGATCTAATGGCACAGGGAAAGAGCTTGTTGCACACCAGATCCATGAAAAAAGCAACCGGTCCAGGGGTCCGTTCGTAGAGGTAAACTGTGCTGCAATCCCTTCTGAACTTATTGAAAGTGAACTTTTCGGGCATGAAAAAGGTTCATTCACATCAGCCATAAAGCAGAGAATAGGCAAGTTCGAACAGGCAAACGGAGGTACACTTTTTCTGGATGAGATTGGTGATATGAGTCTCTCCGCACAGGCTAAAGTGCTGAGGGCGCTGCAGGAAAACAAAATAACCAGGGTTGGTTCAGATAAGGATATTAATGTTAATGTAAGGGTGATTACAGCAACAAATAAGAATATTAAAAAAGAGATTGACAATAATGGATTCCGGGAAGACCTGTACCACAGACTCAGTGTTATTTTGATCCATGTCCCTACCCTTAACGAAAGAGAAGAAGACATCCCTCTGCTTGCTGAACACTTCAATTCCTTAATATGCAATGAGTACGGGATGAGTAAAAAAGTTATTAAAAAAGATGCCATTAAAGAACTTCAGAGAATAGAGTGGACAGGTAACATCAGGGAGTTCAGAAATGTACTTGAAAGACTCATTATTCTCTGCCCGAATGAAATTACCGGAAAGGATGTTATAGCATATGCCAAACCCGTTTCAGGCACAAATGTATAGACCTCTTTAACCTGTATTATTTACATAATTGCCTTATCAATGTACCGTACTGAAAAGGATACTATCGGGCAGAAACAGATTCCGGCCGATGCTTTATATGGAATACACGCTTTAAGGGCGAAAGAGAATTTTCCCGGCAATACTCAATTCCCTGTTGAATGGTATATGTCTGTCGGTATCACTAAACTGGCCTGTTACAGGACATATCGCAAATTCCGGGAGGCTGCAATTGCTAAAATCGGAAAAGAACTTCCATTCAGATTCATTGATGATCAGATACTTAATGCTCTGATATATGCGGCTGGTGAGGTGGCTGAGGGAAGACATTTTGAGAACTTCATTGTTCCTGCCGTCCAGGGTGGCGCCGGTACCAGCATTAATATGAATGTTAATGAGATTATTACAAACACCGCTCTTATAAAAAACCTGCTTAAATGCGGAGAGTATGATTATATTGACCCTACTGAAGATGCAAATATCTTTCAGTCAACAAATGATGTAATTCCATCTGCCCTGACAGTTGCAGTAATGAAATTACTTCAATCTCTTGAAGAACAAATAAATACACTTCGGCAGACTGTTGAAAAACTTGAATCCGGAACCAGGGAAATGCTTCGTCCGGGTTATACCCAGATGCAGGAAGCAGTGCCGACATCGTTCGGAATATTATTCAGTACGTATAACGATGCACTTTCCCGTGACTGGTGGAGAGTATCTAAATGCTCGGAGAGGATCAAGCAGATAAACCTCGGAGGAGGAGCCATTGGCACAGGATTATCTCTTCCCCGTTACTTCATAAAGGAGGTTGTTCCTGAACTGAGAAATATAACCGGATTACCCCTCGCCCATAGTGAGAATTTAGCAGATGCCACATCAAATTTGGATAAGTGGGTTGAGATACATGCTACTCTGAAAGCGCATGCTGTCAACCTCGAAAAGATCTCTTCAGATTTGCGCCTTCTCTCTTCGGATCTGACAGGTGAAAAGAGTATTACCATCCCTGCGGTTCAGGTTGGAAGCTCAATAATGCCGGGGAAAATAAACCCTGTGATACCGGAATTTGTTATTTCTTCAGCACATAAAATATATGCCAACGATGTGCTTATCAGTTCTCTCAGTGGACAGGGAACCCTTGAGCTTAATGCATATCTGCCGGTAATAGGCTGTGCAGTTATTGAGAGCATCAACTTACTGATCTCATGTAACAATTCCTTACTCCATAACGTTTTTGACGGTCTGGTAATAAATAAAGCATCCGGTTATAATGCTCTTATCAACAGCCCTTCTGTAACAACGGCACTAAGTCCATATATTGGTTATCATAAAGCTGCTGAGCTGGCCATATTAATGAAAGAAAAAAAGATAAACATCTTTGAAGCGAATAAGATCCTTAAGATTCTGGATGAAACAAAACTTAATACTGTTTTACAGCCGGGAAACCTCCTGAAACAAGGCTTTTCACTTGATGACCTATAGCTTTCATTTCTTTCTGCTTTTTATAACTTAATTGTTTTTACTGTACCTTAATTTCGCAAAACATTATCTGAAAATGTCCAAAGGAAGAGAGTCTAAACCACATATAGGAATTTATGGTCGACGTAATAACGGGAAGAGCAGCCTGATCAACTGCCTGGCAGGTCAGGATATTGCGATAGTTTCTGATCATGCCGGAACCACAACAGATCCGGTTAAGAAATCATTCGAGATAACTGGTTTCGGACCGGTTATCCTTATAGATACAGCAGGTATTGATGACACAGGTGATCTGGGAAAAAAAAGAATTGAGAGAACATTAAGGACTCTGGAAATTATTGATCTTGCTCTAATTATTGTCACCGGTAACTCATGGGGAGAGTATGAAGACAATCTGATAAGACAGTTCAAAACACAAGACCTTCCCTACATAATAATACATAGTAAGTCTGACCTTGAATTGCCAACCGCAGAATTCAGCAGGAAGGTGTCAGAGATTACCGGTTCTACCCTTTTTGAGTTCTCCTCGGCTGACAAACGAAATTATGAAGATCTCATTAATCTGATCCGCAATACAATTCCTGAACACTCATATAAAACAACAACCCTTCTGGGAGATCTTATCAATTATGGAGATATTGTAATTCTTATAACTCCGATAGATGTGGAAGCCCCTGCTGGAAGACTTATTCTTCCACAGGTTCAGGCGATCAGGGATATCCTTGACAATGATGCAGTTGCTATTGTATTAAAAGAGAGGGAGGTTGACAGTTTCCTGAAAAAGACAAAAATAAAGCCGGCACTTGCTATAACAGATTCCCAGGTTTTTGTAAAAGCTGATGCGTCAATACCTCACGATATTCCACTAACCAGCTTCAGCATAATGCTTGCCAGGTTTAAAGGTGATTTTGACAGCTATATTAAAGGGACACCAAAAATATCTGAATTAAAAGACGGCGACAGAGTACTTCTTCTTGAATCTTGTACACACCATGTTGCCTGCGATGATATCGGGCGAACCAAGATACCAAGGTGGCTGACCGGTTTCACAGGAAAAAAAATTGAATATGATGTTGTGGCTGGTCTCGATGTTCTGCCGAGGGCAATTACAGACTATTCACTTGTTATTCAGTGTGGCGGATGCATGATAACCAGAAGACAACTTCATAACAGGCTTCAGCCTGCAATTAAAGCAGGCATACCTGTAACAAACTATGGCATGGCAATAGCATATGTTCAGGGAATATATAACAGAGCCGTGGCCCCATTTATTAAAGGTGAAAATAATAATATTTACCTTTAAAGTTTAAATAATCGGTGGTGCATAAAAAAGTCAGGATCCATTAACCCTGATACCATGGAATGAATAACTTTTTCTAAAACCTGAAATATATAAATGGCTGTATATCTGTTGTCCTCATCTGGTAAAGCAGAACAGCCACTACCATTAAAACAATCATCTGACCCACCAGTGGTATTCTGATAAAATATCCCCTGTAGACTTCTTTGGTTACCTCGGGAAGAAGATGGATCATATACCCTGCAATTATCAATAAGAATACATTTCCATATACTGGCAATACTGTACTGTATGATCCGGGCGAAAAATTTTCTATAATCTGGGTAATCATGATTCTGACACTATCCACATCCGGTGCCCTGAAAAAAATCCAGCAGAAGGTCACAAAATGGAATGTAATAAAAACTCCTAAGATCCGGCTTATGCGATTTGAAAAAAGTTTTACGCCAATAACTGATCGCCAGGTACGACTAATAACCAGGGCTATACCATGAAACGCACCCCAAATTATAAACCTGAGAGAAGCTCCATGCCAAAGACCACCCAGCAACATGGTGATTATAAGATTGATATAGGCTCTGATCTTCCCTTTTCTGTTTCCGCCTAATGGTATATACAGATAATCCTTTAACCAGCGTGAAAGGGAAATATGCCATCGCTTCCAGAAATCTTCAATGCTGGATGCCTTATAGGGTGAATTAAAGTTAACCGGTAAGCGGAATCCAAGTATCAATGCTATCCCGATAGCAATATCAGTGTAACCTGAAAAATCACAATAGATCTGAAGACCATATCCATAAACCGCCATCAGGTTTTCAAAACCTGAATAGAAGGCAGGAGTATCGAAGACCCTGTCAATAAAATTAACAGCAATAAAATCAGATATTATGATTTTTTTAATCAACCCTTTGGATATTAAAAATAATGCATGACTAAACTCTCTCTTCCCAAGGTGAAATTCGCTATATAGCTGGGGAATGAATTCAGAAGCTCTTACGATTGGGCCGGCAACCAGTTGGGGAAAAAAGGAAACATAAAATCCGAAATCCAGGATATTCCTTACCGGCTCCATTTTCCTCCTGTAAACATCTATTGTATAGCTTAAAGACTGAAATGTAAAAAATGATATTCCGACAGGGAGGATAATAGTACTTATTCCAAACGAAGTCCCGAGAACAGAATTTGAAAATTGTGCAAAATAATCGTACACAATAAAATCTGTTCCCAGCAGATTATTTAAAGATTCCACAATGAAAGCCGAATATTTAAAATAAGCAAGTATTCCCAGGTTTGAGAATAGACTAAAAACAATCATAATTCTTCTGAAAAACCTGGACTTTGAATTATAGATCAGTAAACCGCATGTATAATCAATTACCGAGACTAAAATCAGAAGAAATAAGAAAAGGCCCCCGGATTTATAATAAAAAAAGAGGCTGAAAATGAAGAGATAAACATTTCGCAGATATAGCTTCCTGTATACTAGGCTATATCCTGCAAGAACGATCAGGAAGAATATCCAGAAAGCAGGTACTGAAAAGATCAATGGCTTTAATGGATCATAGCTGAATATTAATGAGATAAGTATCCTGAGGAAGCTCTCATTTTCCGGAGTTTCAACAGGACTGATTGAATTATCCTGCTGTTTAAGGATAACACTATCCTGTCTGTAACTGACCATTGTCAAACAAACAGAGTCTGATTCTTCATAATTAAACAAAGCATCTGTAAGTATCCTTGAAAGAGTATCAGCCCCCTGATTGGTAAAATGGACATAATCTTTCTGTGCTAAAGGAGGTAACTTTCCCGCCCATTTTATGATCGACGACTCTCCTCCCATTGCATTATACGAATCCCAGAATATTGCACCAGCCTCATCCGATGCACTCTTCTGTGCCTCAATTATTGAGGAGATATTGCTGTACGAGACTATACTGTCACCATTAGTATAAGCCATATCCGTAACACCAACCAGCAGAACAGGTGTAGATGGGGAGATCTCCTTCAACAATGAAAGTTGCCGTACCAGTCCTTTTCTGTAGTAAGAATAATCGGACCGGACATTCCTGACAATGTTTAGACCGTAATGCAGCACGAACAAGTCAGGAGAGAGTCTCCTGTAAGATTCAGCAAGATTCTCCCTGTCAACCATTGTAAACTCAAGACCTGCACTTCCTCGTTGCGGGATATTGTCAACTATAACACCTTTGCTGCTTTCAATACTGATCCCAAAAATATCCGGACTAACTCTTCCTTCAAACTCAATCAGAATCTGTTTTGCCCCCATTAACTTACAGGAAATCTCATTTATTCCCTCGCCCCTCCTCAGAGTATCTGCAAATAACTTTTTTTCATCACCTCTGACTTCTACTTTAACAACACCCTCCCTGTTTTCATAAAAAATTCTCAGCAAATCATATTCTGATGAAGTGCTGTCAGCAAATTTAGAGGGCCTGATATTTACAGAAGCCTTAACAGGTGCAGGGGAGTTTTCTCCTTCTGGCAAATATCTGCACAAGGTCATAAACGGACCAAAATCCCTGTGTGATATTTCGCCGCCAGTGTATGAAAGATAATTATATCTTTTCCAGTTTGAGGAAGACCTTATCCATATCGACTTTGTATACATCACAGGCATAAGCGGGAGGAAAAGTCCTGGTCCGGTTCCTCCCCCCTGTTTTCTGAGAGTCGAACGTAAAAATGAAGTTACACGATCGCCTTCTATCTGAGAATCACCATAATACAGAATCCGGATTTGTTTATCCGAGTGTTGCATGGAATCAACCAGAACCCTCAGTGCATTATCAGTAACACTATCAGTAATAGTGTCTTTAACGACAGGGACAGAATCTGGTCTGATAAAAATCTTTTCAGGTAATGCAGCAATTGAATCAGCCGGATGAAAATCATTTATCTCTTTAATATCATCGTTTAAGGGAAATAGCGCATTTATCAGACTTGAAGGGAAAAAGTCATTAATACTGGGAAAAAGTTGAGGAGCCGGAAAAATATAATGAAGACCTGTTAAACAGACCAGTAAGATCAGTAGCAGCCAAAACGACCTTAGGGGACGCATATATTATGAAAGAATCAAATCTTTTTCTTGATCTTCAGCTTCTGCCCAACCTGGATCCTCGATGCATCAGAAATATTATTAAGATTAAGGACCTGACTCGCAGAAACGTCATCATACATTTTTACAATATTCCAAATATTATCACCATTACGGACTGTATAAATAATATATTCTCCATCCGATTCATCCGTGACATTATAAGCTACCGGCTGAGTATTAACGGGAACAGTTTTTCCCACCATGGCCTGTTTCTCTGCAAATGTCATCGAATTTATCTTTGAAAAGTATTCGGATCTTGAAGGATCAATATATACTGCCAGTTTCTGACCTACGCGTATAGTATTCCTGTAAATATTATTCCAGTTTCGGAGGTCGCTTAATCCGACATTGTACCATGAAGAGATGAATCCCAGATTATCTCCGTCCTGAACAACATAAATTAATTTTGTCTTACCTTTAATGTCTGCAGGAATATAGGAAGAACGCGAAGGATCGGCAATCTGTGTTGTTTTGTTAAGGTACAGATCTGCCTTGTGACTCCTTATTGTATCATTTAAATCGATAAAATCACCCAAATGGTTCATTGGAAGAGTAAGAACCTGAGGTTTTGCTGAACCGGGAACCAGACCGGTCCGATACTGAGGATTTAATGCATGAAGTTCACCAAGAGGGATGCCCATTACTTCCGAGATCTGTTTCAGGTGAATATCCTTATTAAACATTATCGTATCTGTTGAAACAGGTATATTAATCGGAAGCGGATAAAGGTCATGTTCTTCACTGTATGTTACAGCATATGCAGCAGCAATATACATCGGGATATAACCTCTTGTTTCCCGTGGAAGCCTGTAATAGATCTCCCAGTAATCCTTCTTATTACCCGATCGTCTTATAGCTTTGTTGACATTCCCCGGTCCGCAATTGTAAGCAGCAATAACAAGCACCCAGTCATTATAAATGCTATAAAGATCTTTCATGTAACGAGCGGCTGCATGAGTTGCCTTTAACGGGTCCCTGCGTTCATCCACCACAGAATTTATTGTTAGTCCGTACATTCTTCCGGTACTGTACATGAACTGCCATAAACCGGTGGCACCCATCCTGGAAACCACATCGGGATTAAGGGCTGATTCGATAACTGCCATGTATTTAAGCTCATCAGGGAGTCCATAAGAATCAAATACATTTTCGATCATCGGGAAGTAGTAATCTTTAAGTCCCAGAACAGCTTCGAATTTTTCTCTCTGCCTGATTGTATAAACATGAATATGATTTCTGATAATAGAATTGTATGGCAGGCTTATAATCGAATTAATGCGGCTTAACCTGCTCCTGTATATTGAATCAGGATACTGAAACCTCACACTATCAGATGAAGGGCTGGCGGGAGTATTCTGTAAAGCCATTTTCACATACCATGTATTGACGAGGCTGTCAAGATCTCGGGAAATTAGTTCTGAACTGTTATCTGACCGGATTATTATGGTATCGGATACCGAAAGAGCATTTAAGTTCAGAGTAATCAGAAGCAGTGTTATAAAAAAGGCAGAAAATCTCATAATTTTAGTAAAAGTATTAAAAATTAATTGTCAGACTCATATTCACACCTGCTCCTATATATCCACCGGGCAGTGGCACCGGCCCGGGAAACAGGGCAATATCGAGGTTATCACTAATGTCAAAATTATAAAGGCTGGCATCGACATTTGCATCAAGAATTGTTATCAAATACCAAGCAGCGATGCCAATATACGAAAGATCGCGATATTTTCTGTAATAATCTATTTGTCTTAACATTGCATCCTCGAGGTTAGAGGCAGTTGCAGGGTTATAAGTAGATGGATACCATACAGGATCGTAAGTTGACTGATCTATATTATCAGGTATTACATCAAGATAACTGGTTGTCTCTTTTATGTCATCAGTAAAGTCCTGGTAAGCTTTCATATACTTATTGTAATTCGATGAATTAAATCCAACAAAGTAAATAAGAGTTCCAAAACCCGCATATACAAATGGAACTTTCACATATTTTCTGTTATAGACCTGGCCCAGTCCCGGAAAAGCAACAGCAAGCATGGTAGCTGTCATTGGCACAGCCTGAAAAGCAGGTTTTTCCTGTTTAGGAACAGCAATTGAATCCTGTGCAAAACCATTTTGCGGAATGCAAAAAAGTTGCAATACAATGGATATCAGTATTTTAATAAATATCTTCAAAATAAAAATGCCGGCATTTACTGCCAGAATACAGATAACGGCGGGTAAAGATAATTATTTTCAGGAGTTCAGTCGGTCAAATACTCCTAAAATGCGCTCCATCTCTTCCTGTGTCTCAAAAGGGATTACAATTTTCCCCTTGCCGTTTTCATTTATTCTGAAGTTAATCTTTGTTGAAAATATTTTATTCAAATGGTCTGATAGCTGATTAAAGTCGCTGGAGAGTCTTTTCTTCTTTTCAATTTTTCCGGGATCCTTGACCTTTTCAGATTGAAGTTGCCGTACAAGCTCTTCAGCCTGCCGTACAGAAAGTTCGCCATCAATTATTTTATAAAATATATTGATTTGTCGCTTGGGATCCTCAATATTTACTAATGTCCGGGCATGACCCATCATCAGATGCTTATTCTTTATACCAAGCTGGATTTCAGCAGGCAGTTTAAGCAATCTCAGGTAATTTGCTACTGTTGATCGTTGTTTTCCAACTCTTTCGCTCAATTGTTCCTGTGTAAGTTTACACTCTTCAATCAGACGTTGAAAACTAATTGCAACCTCAACAGCATCAAGGTCTTCACGTTGAATATTTTCAACAAGTGCAAGCTCCAGCATCGCCTGATCGTCGGCGGTTCTGATATATGCAGGAACATGAGTTAATCCGGCACGGCGGGCTGCTCTTAGTCGTCTCTCCCCGGCAATTAACTGATATCTGCCACTTCCTACTTCGCGTACAGTAAGAGGCTGTACAATTCCAAGTTTCCTGATTGAAGCAGCAAGTTCTTCAAGAGACTGCTCATCAAAGGTTGTCCTCGGCTGATAAGGATTGGCCTCTATAGAATCTATTGCTATATCCTGATTTGCCTCAACCTTTTTTTCAAGAACCTCTTTTTCCACTCCATCGATAAGTGCCCCCAAACCTCTTCCCAAAGCATTCTTTTTTATCATATTCGATCCTGTTTACCGGTGTAAGAATAGTTTTTATCAGTTTACCCGTACTTCTGTCTTCTCGATCAACTCTTTCGCCAGATCCAGATAATTAATTGTCCCTCTCGAATCTGCATCATAAAGTATTGCCGGCTGACCAAAACTCGGTGCTTCAGATAGTTTCACATTCCTCTGAATAACAGTTTTAAAAACCATTTGCTGAAAATGCTTGTTAACCTCATCAGATACCTGGTTCGAGAGTCTTAAACGACTATCAAACATAGTCAGAAGAAATCCCTCGATCTCAAGCTCCGGGTTAAGATTGTTCTGAATGATCTTTATTGTGTTCAGCAGTTTGCCAAGACCTTCCAGTGCAAAATACTCACACTGTACTGGAATAATAACTGAATCAGCCGCCGTAAGTGCATTTACTGTCAGCAAACCAAGCGAAGGAGAACAATCTATAAGAATATAATCATAGTTGTTCACAATTTTCTGCAGAACTACTTTAAGTATCTTCTCTCTCTCAGGTCGCTCAAGCATCTCAATTTCAGCACCTACCAGGTCAATATTAGAGGGCATTACCGACAGATTTTCAATTTCACAATTAATCAATGCCTCTGCAGGTTCTTTACCATCAATCAGGCAATCATAAATTGTGCTTCTTATCTGCCTGGTATCAATACCTATTCCTGATGTAGCATTTGCCTGTGGATCCCCATCAACTATCAGCACCTTCTTCTCAAGAGCAGCCAGACTTGCTGCCAGATTAATTGCTGTTGTTGTTTTCCCAACGCCGCCTTTCTGATTCGCAATTGCTATTATCCTTCCCATTATTTCCTAAGTTATTGAGTTATATTTTGAGTTTCAAATTTACTACTTATGAGCCACTGCTGCCGGAAGTAAAACATGTAATTGTAAACATTTTTTTT
This sequence comes from uncultured Bacteroidales bacterium, assembly GCA_963732435.1. Classification (GTDB taxonomy): domain Bacteria; phylum Bacteroidota; class Bacteroidia; order Bacteroidales; family VadinHA17; genus LD21. The sequence continues at coordinate 431,919 of CAVSZL010000006.1, forward strand.
GTGGTTTTCAACACTTTATTAACATTGATTTTTATTTATTATTCATAATAGCTGCTGATCTTATTATAACTAAACAGCGCGTTCCAATCTATTATAAAACAATCGTCTTTCCGGACTAACAAAATGATAATCAACACTAAAGTATTTGTGTTATCATATTTCAATCACTATTCTTATGCAAATAATCAGAAGTGAAACAAATCTGCATATTAAATATTTGTTTATTATTTACATCTTTGTCTGCCACCTAACGATTTGTAAAATGTATCCAAATTCTGTAAGTAATGAATGGCTGGTTATTGTAAATCCTAATGCCGGTAATGGAAAAGGGAAAAAGGACTGGGAGACCATAGCTGCTATTTTAAAAAAAGAGAACATAACATTCAGGGTGAACTTCACAGAAAGGAAAGGGCACGCAATTGCCTATACAGTTGAGGGAATTAAGGCAGGTCACAGAAGAATAATAACAGTAGGTGGCGACGGAACCCTTAATGAAGTTGTAAACGGGGCTTTTTTAAACAAAACCTGCCCGACAACTGATATCTCTCTCGGACTGATTCCTGTCGGAACAGGTAATGACTGGGGAAGAATGTTCGGAATTCCACTCGACTATAACAGGGCAATTGAAATAATAAGGGAGAACAGGCAGATGTTACATGATGTGGGATTGATAAGCTTTTATAACGGAACAGAAAAAAAAGAAAGGTATTTCATTAATATAGCAGGATTAGGCTTTGAGTCGGCAGTTGTTATGAGAACTAACAAACAGAAGGATCTGGGGCGCGGTGGAAAACTGATCTATTTTTATAACCTTCTGATAAGTTTGCTTTCATATAAAAACACCAGGGCTGAAATAGAAATTGACGGGCAAAAAACATATGCGGATATTTTCTCATTAAATGTCGGAAACGGCATTTATTGCGGCGGAGGTATGAGACAAACTCCTGATGCCCTGCCAGATGATGGCTTGCTTGATATGACAGTTATAAACGGGATGGGAAAACTAGAGATAATCCGGAACCTTAAAATTCTTTACGACGGAACCATCTTAAAACATCCAAAAATAAACGGGTATAAATGTAAAAGAATTAAAGTCAGCTCCGATAGTGATATATACAGTGAGGCTGACGGAGAATCACTTGGTCATACTCCGGTGGAATTCAGCATAATTCCTGCCGGTATTAATATAATCTTTGGAACCAGGATCAATCAACAGGCCTGATCTCAAACAGCTTAGGCCATCTTTTTCCTGTTATAAAGATTCTTTTTCCTGCTTTATCGTAGGCAATCCCATTCAGGACATCAGTGTCATATTGTTTATCTGCTTCAGGCAGGATCCCTTTCAAATTAATGTACGACAGCACCTTCCCGCTAACAGGATCTATCCTTGCAATTAGGTCGCTCATCCAGATATTTGCCCAGATCTCACCATCAATATATTCAAGCTCATTCAGCGAATCAATCTTCTGTTCATTATCATAAACCTCTATTTGTGAAGTAACTGTAAACATCTCAGGTTCATAAAAATAAAGAGTATTCGTGCCATCGCTCATTACAATTTTATCATTCATGGTAGTAAGACCCCAACCCTCTGTGGAATAATAGGTTTTATTCAATACCTTAAAAGTTTGTTTTTCATAAATGAAACCAACCTTATTTCTCCATGTAACCTGATAAATACGGTCGCGATAGAGCGCAATTCCTTCTCCGAACAATGAAGCATCGAGATTTATCTGCCTTCTTATGTTTCCTGTTTCCAGTTCAACCTCTCTCAGACTCGACCCTGTCTCCTGTCCTGTTCCTTCATATAACACTCCATTGTCATATACCAACCCCTGCGTGAAAGCATCCCTGCTATGAGGGTAAGTTTTAACCACTTTATACCCTAATTTTTTTGGAACAATATCTGAATAGATGATCATAAAACGTGTAACAGTAGTGTGGGCTTTTCCTGCTTTATAGGCAGTTGCTTTAAGCGATTTTCTTCCTGTTGTAACAGTATAAGAAGATGGAACTGAAAACTCCCATGGCTCTGATTTAATAGTAGTTACATGATGGCCATTGAAATTAATAAGAACCGAATCAGGAAGATTATTTCTGCCGGCAACAGCAAGCACCACTTTTACCTGATCCCTGAGTTTGAAAGCAGTGTTCTCCTCGGGAGAGATCATCTTTATCAGTTTAACTGCAAGTTCACCGGAGGATCCTGGAGATACACTAACCGTAGATTCACCATTCTTTTCCGGCTTGCCTGAACACGATATGGTCCAGACAATCAGAATAATCACAAAAAGTGAAACAAAATATCTGGTAAAATTAACTTTCATCTTCTCCGGACTTCTTATTAAATATTCGTTTTATCAAACTCCTTTTTGCCGATGATATTTTCTTTTCAGCTTCCATCTGCTGAAGTTCGTATGGATTAAGAATCTGCCATATACCGCTCCAACCTGGAAATCCTCCGATATTTCTGTCATCAATGAAGATATCTGCATCTATTTTACGGCTTATGGTTTCATCAAATATCTCTTCGGGATAACTTCTATTAACGGCATAAAACTCGATCCCGTTCTTCCTGCAAAATTCCACTGCCTCATCAAGTTCCTTACCTGCACGGAATGTCCAAAGTATTAATCTTGCACCTTTTTTTTCGAGCTCCTTCAATGTGCGGAATGCAAAAAGGTTCTCCTTACCGATTTCAGGATACATGTGTTCAACAATAGTCCCATCAAAATCGACAGCAATCTTTACATTTCTAAGATCAATCATCTTTTATCAATAATTGATGCAAATCTAATAATTATGATGAAGATTTGCTAAAAGCCCTGATAAGATCAAAATCATTTATAAATGGAAACATATATACTTTCACAAATAGCAAATTTTATCTTAAATTTACTTCCCTTCTGAATATACCATATTTTAGTATTATGACTAAACATATCCCGAATTTTATTACTTCCCTGAACCTCGTTTCAGGATTTATTTCAATAATATTTATCGCCAGCGGAGATATAGTGACCGGATGCTGGCTTATCCTTGCTGCAATGATCTTTGATTTTATGGATGGCTTTTCAGCCAGATTACTGAAAGCTTATTCCACTGTTGGTAAGGAACTTGACAGCCTTGCTGATGTTGTTAGCTTCGGTGTTGCCCCTGCATTTATCATCTATAAGATGGTTATTGATTCTGTTCCGATGACTTCAGGTTATCCTCTTAATCCAATCACCGCTCTTTCAGTTATTATACTGATAATTACAGCCTTAATGCCCGTCTGCGCTGCTTTGCGACTTGCAATTTTTAATCTGGATGAAACCCAGACAACAACATTCAGGGGATTGCCTACTCCGGCAAATGCACTGGCAGTAATATCGGTCATATTAGCAAATCACTTTTCCGATTCAGCAATTTTCTCCTCAATTACCGGATCGCCTGTAATCCTGATATTTTTTACCGTTATCTTATCTCTTATGATGGTAAGCAGAATACCATTAATTTCCCTCAAGTTCTCTGACCTGAAATTTAAGGGTAATGAGAGCAGATACATTCTTATTGTATCAGTCCTGCTCTCAATTATAATACTTGGTATTGCAGGAGCTTCCCTGGTTATACCGCTATATATAGCTGTATCCCTGCTGTCACCGTATTTTGACTAAAAGTTATTTCTCCTCCGGGAAGTTTTTCTCGTATAAAGAAAGGGCAAATCTTACTGCATACCAGCTTAACACTATAAAGCCGGGCCAGATCAGGTATTGAATAATTTCGCTTATATACATTTCTTTTTGTCTTTTGTCTTTATTAATCTTGCTTGTAATAATATCAGGCAACAGGTTGTTTTTTACTTTTTTTCAATTTAACCTTTACCTGTAAAGACTAATCCTGTTAGTATTTATGTTCATCCGATTTCAACTCTTCATCAGTGATTTTAGTATTATTTATTGCAGCCCATGCATACCAGATATACGCTAAAACCAATGGGATAATAAATGAAACATACATCATGGTTTTTAATGTAAATGGGCTGGAAGATGCATTGTAAATAGTAAGGGAACTTTGCATATCGAATGTCGATGGATAAAAAGATGTTCCATTGAAACCGGCAATAAGAAACAATGAAAACACGGCAAGAATTGTACCTACCCCGGTAAACCAGATACCGTTGGTGCTTTTTTTAAATACTGAAGTTCCAATTCCGAACAGAACACCAATTACTCCGGCCAGAAAAATAATAAGCACAAGAGGCATCTGGATAAAATTATGGAAGTATTTAAATTTCTCAGCAGTTACAGAACCTGTGGCAGGGTCTGCAGCAAAACCTGTTGACATTAAAAGCGATATTACAAAAAAGAGGAAGAAAATCAGGAAAAGGATCGAGTTCAGAATCAATTTCTTTCCTGATAATTTAATTAGTTGCTCATCATCAATTGTATTGATAATGTACAACATACCATTGATTCTGGTAAGGAATAGCACAGCCATCCCTAAGGCCAGGTTTCTTATGTTCAGCAAAGATTCCAGTCCATACCATCGTGTTGCCCACTCGACCTGGTTCATATCGTTAAGGCTGAACTGTGAGCCTGTAAAGAATGTGGCGACTGCAACACCGATAAGGAAAGGACCTAATGATCCGTTAAGGAAGAGAAAAACATCAAAAGTGTTTTGTCCGAATATATTGTTGGGTTTGGAACGGAATTCATAAGCAACTGCCTGAATAATAAAATTGAACAGGATTGCGATCCAAACCCAGTAGGCTCCTCCGAAACTGGTTGCATAAAAAAGCGGAAATGAGGCAAAGAATGCACCACCAAATGTAACCAATGTGGTAAATGTAAACTCCCATTTACGACCCATGGCATTAACTATCATAGATTTCTGAATATCGCTCTTAGGAAGAGAAAAGATAAGCGATTGCCCCCCCTGTACAAACATAAGGAAGACAAGCAGACTGGCCAGGACTGAAACTATAATCCACCAATAATGCTGCAGGAACATGTAAGATATCATTGTTGTCATATTATAATCCTCCTAATGCTTGGGTCCGGTTTTTATTTGTTTCAACATAATTGATATTTCCGCAATGAGCAGTGCAGTGAAAAGAACCGCAAAGAGAATAAAGGTTGTCATCACTGTACCGGAAGTGATTTTTGATACACCTGATGAGACAGCCATAAGATCCTGAATTATCCAGGGTTGCCGTCCCATTTCTGCCAACACCCAGCCAAGTTCGCTCGAAATATATGTAAGTGGTATTGCCAGCAGGGCGATCCATAGAAACCATCGGTTACTTGTAATTGTTCCCCTGAAAAGGAAGTAGAGAGCAAGGGCAAAGATCAGGATAAAAGTGAAACCAAGGATCACCATCAGATGAAAGGAATAAAACGAAATAGTCACACTTGGGATGGCATCTTCAGGTTTATCCAGGGAGGCATAACCAAAATATCTGAAATAGTTCTCCTGGAATTCTTTGGCTTGAAAAATACTTTTTATAGAATCAATCTTCTGAGTATCATTAGCAACTTTTGCTTTCTTAAAATCAACCAGTACATCTTTTGCATACAGGCCTCTTAGAATTTTCTCATTAACAGATAATAGTCCCATCTTCTCATTTCCCGAAATAAGATCGTTGAGTCCGTGCACATACGCTTCTCTGTCGCCCGCGGTAAGAACAGACAGCAAGCCCGGGATCTCAATTTTGACAGCAAAATCTTTCACCTCTTTCTCTCCAATCTTCTTATCACTGTCCTTCAGAATACCTACTGCAATCAATCCTGCATTACTTTTACCTTCGTACAATGCTTCCATGGCTGCAAATTTTACCGGTTGCACTTTTGCAATAGTTCTGGCACTCTGATCACCTGTATATGCTACCATTAGTGATGCCAGAAGTCCGAAAACACCGGCTACCAGTATGCTTCTTTTCGCCATAAGCTCTTCTCTCTTCCTGATCAGGAACCAGGAACTGATTCCCACAACGAACATTGATGCAAGCAAATAACCCGAAGATACTGTATGCAGAAACTTATCAACAGCAACCTGATTAAAAAGCACGGTCCAGAAACTTACCATCTCATTCCTTGCTGTTTCCGGGTTAAAAGTCATCCCGACAGGATTCTGCATCCATGCATTTGCAACAAGGATCCAGAGTGCTGACAGGTTTGATCCGAATGCCACAAGCCATGTAGATGCAAGATGAAATTTCTTACTTACCTTATTCCATCCAAAAAACATAACTGCAACAAAAGTAGATTCAAGGAAAAAGGCCAGGATACCCTCAATTGCCAGTGGAGCACCAAATATATCCCCTACAAACCATGAATAACTTGACCAGTTTGTTCCAAACTCAAATTCAAGAATTATGCCTGTAGCAACCCCAATGGCAAAATTAATTCCGAAAAGAGTCATCCAGAAACGTGTAATCCGTTTCCATTCTTCATTTCCTGTCCTGACATAAATTGTCTCCATTATTGCAAGGATAAAGGATAATCCAAGCGTCAGTGGTACAAATATCCAGTGGTACATAGCTGTCAGGGCAAATTGTGCCCGTGACCAGTCCACAAGAGTAAGATCGACATTTTCAATCATGATTATCAGTTGAGTTAATTAATTGATCCAAAACATATTCGCTTCTCTGTTTATCACTATCGTATTCCCGCTTAAGAAAATCAGGAAAGAAGAATAGCTTTAATATTGCAAACATAATGAACAGTTTGATAATTATTATTATCCATACCCTCCGTCCCCAGTCTGACATACTCCTGAAACCTTCATAATAGAAGAGAAAGACTTTCTGCAAAATATTTCTGGAACTTTTCATTATTTAATCAAATAAAACAAAAGACTCGTAATATTTACAAATGGATGTGTTTTATTTATTTAGCATCTCTTCCGTTATCAACCTCCTCATCTTCCTTTGAAGCATGGTGAGTTTTTCTCTCCATATTTTCAGGAGAAAGGCTGGATGTAATTTTCTGAACAGCTTTAAAATTATAAAAAAATTCTCTTGCAAAAACCCTCAATACAGTATAGGCAGGAATTCCCAATATCATTCCTGGTATGCCTGCGGCAAATCCTGCAGCAAGAACTACAACAAAGATCTCGAGAGGATGCGCTTTAACACTATTTGAAAATATTACCGGTTGAAAAATGAGATTATCAATCAGATGGGTAACAGCCTCCACAATAACCATGTAGGTAATAAGTGGGATTACCACTGTTGTAAAATCCTGGTTCATGTGTGAAGCGACACCCATTATTATGGCAATAAACAATCCAAGCCATGGCCCTACATAAGGAATTACATTTAGGATCCCGAGTATCAGACCCATCACCAGAGCCTGTTGAAAATCAATACCTGCTATATACATACCTATTGTAATCAGAATCATAATGCAGGTGCTTTGGATAACAATTCCGATAAAATATCTTGTAAGAAGTCTTTTTATTGAGTACAAAGCTCTGGTAAAATTATCACTATATTTATCCGGGACCCACATCAGTATCGATTCAAAAAACAGGTGCTGATCCTTTAGAAAGAAAAATGTTATAAAAGTTATTGAAAAAACAGCGACCAACAGGTTTCCCAGAGTACCAAGTACTGAACCAAGAAAGTTCTGTATCATGCTGATACTCAATATTCCGGAAACTTTTTCAGCAAAATAATCCTGAATAGAAATCTGATTTGTTATATCCTTATTAAAAATCCGTAGCAGGTTTTCAATCCTGCGAATAGGATCTTCGATCAACTGAACGATTTTCTCACTGTTAATAGTAGATAAATAATTTATCTGGGTGGTAACAAGCGGGACGAAAATTTTGAAAAACAGAATAATTACTCCCCAGATAATAATAAGTGTGATAAGGGCACTCAAAGCATGAGGAAACAGCCATTTCCCTATACGTATTTTGCAAAACAAATCAACCAGAGGTCGCCCCATAATTGACAGAACACCTGAAATAAGAATATACACAACAATACTCCGGAAGTACCAGGCACAGAAGAGAAGAATAAGGACACCTAAAAAGATAAGAAGATTCCTTATTGTAGAGCTCATTTGGGATTCAGGTTAATAATACAAACCTAATCCATTTTTTTGTAATTCCCCAATAATAAACTTTATGAAAATCAATCATGGTATGGTGAAATGGCATAAAAATAAGTGAGCAAATTAACATAAGTGTCATTATGGCAGTTATATTTTTATTTTTATGTCATATTGGCAGTTTATGTGATTTGGAACATAGTTTGAAACATGGTACATGTAATATTAAAAATGTTAAACTTAAATTATAGGAGGACAAAACCATGTTACCAACAATTACAAGAAGAAGTTTCAGGCCATTTTACATGCCTAACTTATTTGATGATGATTTCTTTTCCGGATTAAACAACAGAACTTTTTCAATGCCGTCAGTAAACATACTGGAAGATGAAAAGAACTATAAGCTTGAGCTTGCTGTTCCGGGTATTGATAAGAAAGAGCTCAAAATTGACATAAACGAGGATGTTCTTACAATCTCATCGGAGGTAAAAAGCAGAAATGAAGAGAACAATGATGGGTATAAAAGAAAAGAATTCAACTATGCTTCTTTCTGCAGAAGCTTCTACATTCCTGAAAATGTCGACAGGGATAAAATAGAGGCTAACTACAAGGATGGAATTCTTTATGTCGGCCTTCCAAAACAGGAAGAGGAGAAAAACAATATTACCAGACAGATAGAAATATCATAATCCTTTAAAAAATCCCGGATACTAACCGGGATTTTTCATTTGTTCGCAACCTTCAAGAAATTTCACTGCAAACTCACGTCCGAAATCTTTCAGGAGTTTCTCCTTGGAGCCACCCGGTGAGAATTTGAAAATGGCCATATCTTCAAAGATCTTAAGTTTTAATAGCCGCAGGTTTTCAATAATTATCTTAGGTGCTTCACCGCTCCATCCGTATGAGCCGAATGAGCCTGCAAGTTTACCTCTGTCTCTTAATGGACTGATCAGAGCAAACAGTTTATATACTGGCAGAAATGTCGTCTGGTTGATCGTCGGAGATCCGACTATCAATGCATCAGCCCAGATCAATTTTGATTCCAGCTCACCCATATCAATATTCTCAATATCAGAAATCTCAACATTTATGTCATCATGTTCATTGATTCCCTCAGCAATCAATTCAGCAGCTTCTTTGGTATAGCCATAAGCCGAAACATAAGCAATCAGTATATTCCTGTGATTTCTCTCAACAGTATTCTGCATATAATCAGTTGCATACTTTTCTGACAAACCGATAGCCTTTTTAATATTCTTTTGGTGTACCGGTCCATGTCCGGTACATATGAAATCTATCTCCAGAGGTTTGATCTTCTCTATTGCTTTCAGCATAAACCTGCTGTAGGGTTTCAGAATAACATCAAAATAATACTTAAATGCTGATGTATATTCTTCAGTAAAATCACTGAATATTTCCGGGGTACAGTAATGTGCACCAAATGAATCGCATGTGAAGAGAACCTTATCTTCTTCGAGATAGGTATAAATTGAATCGGGCCAGTGAAGATTAGGGGCCATAATGAACCTGAGTGTTTTGTTACCCAGATCAAGCTTATCCCCGTCTTTTACAATTAATGATTTGAAAGGCACGTTAATTATATCTTCAATATAACGTATGGCACTACCACTTCCCACAACAGTTGCATAAGGTGCCAGTTCAAGCAGAAGCCGCAGACTTCCTGAATGATCAGGTTCTGTATGGTCAAGAATAATATAATCTATTTCAGCAGGATCACTTACAGATCTCAGTTTTTTAAGATAATTATCAATGAATTTTTCTTTGGCTACTTCAATTATTGCCTTCTTCTGAGAATTAATAAAGTAAGAATTATATGTAGTACCATGCCCGGTACTCATTACAATATCAAAGGTCCTTATATCATAGTCAAGTATACCTATCCATTTAACATCACTTGTTATCTCTACAACTTTATCATCAATCATATTCAAAATAATAACAAATTTATATTCTTGCAATAATGCTTTTATTTGCCCTCACCTGCTGAAGTATCGGAACTTCAATTTCAGTACCCAGCGGGAGAAAAATATCCACACGCGATCCGAACTTAATAAATCCGAGCTCCCCACCCTGAGTTACATCCTGGTTTTCCTTCGAGTAGGTTACAATCCTGCGGGCAACAGCGCCGGCTATCTGCCGTATCAGAATTTCAGGTCCTTTTGTGGTTTCTATTACAATAGTACTCCTCTCATTCAGCTCAGAGGATTTAGGATGCCAAGCTACCATATTATGCCCCGGATGATAACTGACATATTTAACCTTGCCTGACACAGGGTATCTGTTGCTGTGGATGTTGAATGGAGACATAAAAATTGAAACCTGAAGGCGATTATCTTTAAAATATTCGTTTTCAACTGTTTCTTCAATAACAACAACTTTGCCGTCGGCAGGTGCATATATTAATCCCGGATCAGGATCCATGGCCCTTTCAGGAAATCTGAAAAAAAACAGTAAGAAAATATAAAGGAAGGTAGAACATATTATAAATGCCCATCTTAAAATCTCTTTGTCTATCCAGATAATATTCACTGCAACATTAAGTAACAGTAAGATCAAAAAACCAAAACCTAAAATTTTATATCCCTCTTTATGAATACTCATTTCTTAAAAATTTGCACAAAACTAATCAAGTCCGGTCAATCATCCAAAAAGTAAAATAAAAAGATAAACCAGGGGGAAAGAAATTATTGTACTATCAAACCTGTCGAGAAATCCACCATGACCTGGCATGATTGAACCAGAATCTTTTACGCCAGTACTTCTTTTGAGCATTGACTCTAAAAGATCTCCAAATGTACCTGCTATAGAAATAATTACAGAAACAGCTAACCATCCGGATCTGTCAACAACACCGAGCAAACCTGATAAAAACCAGCTCACAACAAGTGCCAGAAAAAGTCCTCCGAAGAAACCTTCCCAAGTTTTTTTGGGTGAAATACGTTCAAAGAGCTTGTGCCGGCCAAATGAGACACCAGCCAGATATGCACCGGAATCGTTTGCCCATACAAGAAAAAAGAAACCAATTACAATCCCGGGTGAAAAAGTGAGGCTTTCATAAGGGATCAGTGTTTCGATACCTGATCTACCGAAAGCAGAAAAAGGAAACATTGAAAATGGAAGTGCAATGTAAAGCACCGGAAAAAATGTGTGTGCCAGGGAATCGAAAGGTTTATCCTGAAACCTGAACAGTTCACTTAACATTATGACTGTAGCAATCGGGATCAGCAGAAGAAACATTTTCGCTGGTAAAATTCCGGAGGCAATTAGTGTTGACAGTGTATAAAGAGATATGCCAATAATAATTCCGGACCACATGCGTGGATTTACACCACTTTTACGGATAATAAGATAATATTCATAATTTGATCCGATCAGAATTACCAATCCTGTTATAAGGAAGGAAACCGGATGGAGCAATAAGCCTCCCAAAAGGAATATTACAATCCATGCTGCAGTTATAGTACGTCTGAAAAAATTACTCAAAACTTCAGTATATTATTTTTTGTCCTTAGGTTTGGTATTCTTTGCAGTCTTTTTACCTGTTGCATTTTCAGGTGACTCTTTTTTGACCTTCAATTCTGGTTCTGAGTTCTCTGTTAAATTATTTGCTGATCTTTTCTTCTTTTTTGTTTTACCAGGAGTATTATTTTTTTGTTCAGCAGCGGCAATACTGAGGGCTTCTTTCTCTTCCTTTAACAGATCAGCTTTGCGTTTTCCGAAAATCCTCTCAAGGTCTTCACTGAATATTACCTCTTTTTCAAGAAGAATTTCAGCAAGCTCTGTCAACCCCTTAATATTGTTTTTAAGGACCTCTTTTGCCTTTGTATAGGACTCGACAATTATTTGATTAACCTCAGAGTCAATGAGTTCAGCTGTCTTTTCACTGTATGGCTTTGTGAAGCCAAAATCAGACTGCCCTGATGAATCGTAAAAACTTATATTACCAATCTTTTCACTCATCCCAAAGAAGGAGACCATGGCATAAGCCTGCTTGGTAATCTTCTCAAGATCACTGAGAGCCCCGGTTGAAATTTTTCCAAATATAAGTTCTTCTGAAGCCCTTCCTCCCAGAGCATATGCCATCTCATCAAGTATCTGCTCACGTGTTGTCAGTTGTCTTTCCTCAGGAAGATACCAGGCAGCACCAAGAGCTCTTCCCCGTGGTATGATTGTTACTTTCAGCAGAGGGCTTGCATGTTCAAGCATCCAGCTAACGGTAGCATGACCTGCTTCGTGATATGCAATTGTCTTCTTTTCCTCTTTTGAAATTATCTTTGTTTTTCTTTCCAATCCTCCAACAATACGGTCGACAGCATCCAGAAAATCCTGTCTTTCCACAACAGTTTTATTTTTTCTGGCTGCAATCAGAGCGGCCTCATTACAAACATTTGCGATATCAGCACCTGAAAAACCCGGTGTTTGTTTAGCCATGAAGGCGATATCGAAGTTTTTCTCAAGTTTTATCGGTCGAAGGTGTACCTTAAATATAGCTTCACGTTCAGTAATATCAGGCAGTTCAACATGAATCTGCCTGTCAAAACGACCTGCCCTCATCAGAGCTCTGTCGAGGATATCTGCTCTGTTTGTTGCGGCCAGAATAATTACCCCCATGTTGGTTCCGAAACCGTCCATCTCTGTCAGCAACTGGTTCAGGGTATTCTCCCTCTCATCGTTTGAACCGAAGTTTGCATTTCTTCCACGTGCCCGACCTACTGCATCAATCTCATCAATAAAGACTATACACGGAGCCTTTTCCTTTGCCTGTTTGAAAAGATCTCTTACCCTTGAAGCGCCTACTCCAACAAACATTTCAACAAAATCTGAACCTGATATAGAGAAGAAAGGCACATTAGCTTCGCCTGCCACAGCTTTGGCGAGCATGGTCTTTCCTGTTCCGGGAGGACCTATCAGAAGAGCACCCTTTGGAATTTTACCTCCAAGCTGAGTATATTTCTTCGGATTCTTAAGAAAATCAACGATCTCCATTACTTCTGTCTTTGCCTCTTCAAGTCCGGCAACATCATTGAAGTTGAGTTTAACATTGGTATCTTTATCGAAGATCTGGGCACGTGACTTACCTACACTGAAAATACCTCCTGCTCCTCCTGCTCCTCCTCCTGACATCCGTTTCATCATAAACAACCACAAACCTATCAGCAGTACAGGAAACAACAACCATGAGAGAATATCTCCGACCCAGTTTTTCCGTGTCTGGTAATCAGGATAGATTAACTCCTTTTCAGCATAGCCTGCACTTTTCTGAGCCTCTATAAGGAAAGGTTCAAAACTGCTAATATCTCCGATATTGTAGGTGAAGTGCGGTTTTGGAACCGACATACCAAAGCCTGTACCACCGGGCTTAGGAAGCTTAGGATATCTCCCGGATTCAACAGCCTCTTTCTTAAGATAGATTTCAGCCTGTTCCTTATTTATTACTATGAGCTTTTCAATATCCCGGTTAGCAATCATCTCTTTAATCTCACTGGTAGAGGTCTTCTGTACGCTTCCCCCGGAATATAAAACCTGAAAAAGAATTACTGAAACAGCGAGAATTGCAAAAATCCAATTGGTATTAAACTTTGGTTTACTGTTTTTATCAGATTTCTTTTCAGGATTCTGATTATTATTATTTGTATCCCTTGTCATAAATATTTAACTTACTGTGTTTTATCTTCAACTTTATTTATTGTGGCATCTGCCCATAGCGACTCAAGACTGTAAAAATTTCTATATTCCTCAATAAAAACATGAACAATAACATTACCATAATCAAGAAGTACCCAGAAACAATTATCAAGTCCTTCGATATGAGATGGTTTCTCTTTTACACCCTTTATTACAGTTTCTTCTATTGAATCACATATTGCGCTAACCTGGGTTCCTGACTGAGCGTGACAAATAACAAAATAATCTGCTATTCTGTTTTCAAGCTTTCTCAGGTCAATTTTTATAACATTATCTCCTTTCTTCTCAAAGATTCCTTTTACAACACTATCTAAAAGTTTTTCTGTACTGTCTGTTTTTTTCTTCATTAATGCTTTATCAGTTTGATATTAAGTCGCAAAAGTACCATTTTTATCTGTAATTTTATACCGAACACCTTTTGCAATTTCAATGCCAATAATTACCAAAATTGAGAATCTATAATTTAAAACTATAACCATTCATCCAAAGGCCTGTAAACCATGATTATAGGATCAAAACTAATTTTTCTTGAAAACCTGCCATCGACAAATGACTATGGAGCTGAACTACTTAAAAGAGAAGATCATAATGAAGGAACTATTATCAGCACCAATTACCAGTCGAAGGGTCGTGGACAGGCTGAGAACAAATGGGAAAGTGAAGATGGTAAGAATCTGTTAATAAGTATTTTACTATCTCCTTTTATGATAGCCCCATCCGATCAGTTCCTTATTTCAATTACTATTTCACTGGGGATAAGTGATTTTATTTTGCGATACTGCCCTTCCTGTACTATTAAATGGCCCAATGACATTTATGTAGATAATGACAAAATAGCAGGTATTCTGATTGAAAACACTATTTTGGGTGACCATATTGAAAATACAATTGCTGGTATCGGAATTAACATAAATCAGCAGAAGTTTATCAGTGATGCCCCTAATCCGGTTTCATTGAGTCAGCTCACCGGAAAGTATTACGATCTCAACGATTGTCTCAGACAACTGTGTTCCGATCTGGATAAAAGGTATAAACAACTTATTGCAGAAGATTTTACAATACTCAGAAATGATTATAATTCAAGATTATACCGTCTTAACAAGTGGCATAACTTCAGAGATCAGGAAGAGATCTTTTCCGGCCGTATTATATCTGTAACAAACAATGGAAGATTACAGGTGGAGAAAAAGGATGGGAATATATCTGAATATGAATTTAAGGGGATTGATTATATTATTTAACAGGGTTCCAGTTTCTGAATACTTCCATTTCAGAGATCAGTGACTCAAGAAATTGGTTAATTGGTTTTGCTGCAATCATTTTCATCATAGGATTAAGATCAGCACTAAGGAATACCTCAACTTCAGCACTGTCTGAAAGAACATTCTTAATGTTTAAAGTCAGATTGAAATCATTTTTCTTAAGTGCATCACCCTCAAACACTACTCTCTTATTCATCTCTTTTTCTGAAATCCTTAAAGTGACAATCCCGAGCATTGACACGCTAAAACTGCACGATTCCTTCTCTGCCTGCCAGTTATTGATTGTTCCGGCCGGAATAAATTGCTCAAAGTTCCTTATATCAGTTACAAAATTGTATATTCCTTCTGATGAGCATGATACATAACCTACCCTGCTGCTATATTGAGAATTAAATGACATATTTTATAGAATAATGTTGTTTAAGGCAAACCAAACTTTGAAAAGCAACCCGGTGGAATATTAATAATTAAAGAATATTTTCTCCATATTCTTCCAGGAAGTGTATCCTTTAAGAGGTATCTGCATCGGGTCACATAACTTCAACCACTCAATATTGCGAGGTTCTGCACTCAGTTTTGCCATATCACCTTCAAAATCCTTTCCCCAGTATTCATAATATCCGAACTCATAATAATTTCCATCTTCCAGCTGAGTCATGAAAATTGAGAAATTCCTCATATTATACCTGGTTAACAGATCCCTTACACCAGGATTAGTATCGGAATGAGCAGCCAGATATTCCTCAATCCGTTCAGGATTGATTTTGATCACCATGCCAACTCTCCTGACATTTTTATGATCAGAAATCTCAAGGGTCATTTCAGGGGTTTTTACAACAGTTCCACTATTTTCAGCATTAGTGGTTTTCCTGTTACCGCAACCAAAAAACATCCAGGTCAGTGATATTAAAACTATTAGTCCCGCCTTATACATTAATGCTTTCATTGTAAGATTGTCTTAATAAATGAGAATTTTTTACAGATGTCAAGCATGCCAGACAGAGGGATCGACTCTCCAATTTTTTAATGTCTCCACTTCCGATTGTCCAATAAATCCGGTATTTAAAGCAGCTTCAATAAGAACAGAATAATTACTCAGAGTATGTAATGAACAGTTCACAGCTTTAAAAGCATCATCAGCTTTTTTGAACTCATAAGTGAATATGGCAACCATTCCCAACACGATGCAACCAGCCTCTCTTAATGCTTTTACAGCACCCAGACTGCTTCCTCCTGTCGATATAAGGTCTTCAATTACAACAACCTTCTGGCCGGGTTTGAAAGATCCTTCAATCTGGTTACCCAGTCCGTGTTCCTTTGCTTCTGACCTTACATAGATGAACGGCTTACCAAGTTTATCTGCAACAAGAGCGCCATGGGCTATGGCCCCTGTTGCGACACCGGCGATCAGATCTGCATCAGGATAAAGATCGCTAATCATAGTTGAGAATGAGTCACGTAGATATGACCTGACCTCTGGAAAAGAAAGTGTTTTGCGATTATCACAATAAATTGGAGATTTCCATCCTGAGGCCCATGTAAATGGATTTGATGGTTGTAATTTTATTGCTTTAATTTGTAAAAGATATTCGGCTGTTTTTTTTGCTATATTCTCCATAAAAAAATGTATAAAGTCCACTTTGAAAACAGATTCATAGTATTAAGCTCTGAACCTGACCGGTTACAAAAGTACAGCTTATTCCATAAATTCTATGCTACTACTGAACTTTATAAATTAATCAGTGATTTTCAGGCAGATACGACCATTTCCTCTATTAATATTTATGGAACAAACATCCTCCACTTATGGAAAATATTCAGAATTTATTTCACAGAGGTAGGAGCAGCAGGAGGACTTGTAAAACACGCCTCAGGCAGATACCTCTTTATTGAAAAAAAAGGCAGACTCGATCTCCCGAAAGGACATCTTGAACCAGATGAAGAGCCCGAAACCTGTGCATTAAGAGAGGTTTCTGAAGAGTGTGGTTTAAGTGGTCATACGATTATTAAACCTCTAAATCCCACATATCATACTTACACCTGGGAAGGGATATCTTACCTTAAAAAAACCAGCTGGTTTCTAATGAATTATGATGGGGAGATGGTTATTAAACCTCAGAAATCCGAGGGAATCACAAAAGTTGAGTGGCTTTTTCCGGATGACCTGAATAAGATAAAGATTAATGCCTGGCTCTCTCTGATGGAAGTAATCAACTCATCGGTCCTAGGAACATTCAGTTAATCTGCATTCCCCTTGTATTTCTTAAGGTTTATCGCTGCCGGAACAAATCTGGAAGCATCGCCTCCGCTTCTCAGAATATCGCGCACGATAGTTGAATTTATATAAGAATGATCAGGTGCAGTTAGCATAAAGACCGATTCTATATCCGGAGCCATTGATTTATTTACCTGCCCGATGGCTCTTTCAAACTCGAAGTCAGCAGAAGTTCTTAATCCCCTTAAGAGATATCCTGCGCCTTTCTTTCTGCAGTAATCAACAGTCAGCCCCTCATAATGATCAACTTTTACACTGGGGATATCCTTAAACACAGTGGAGATCATCTCTTTTCTGACAGAGAGTGGATAGTAACTCTTTTTCAGGGCATTACTGCCGACGGCAATAATTATCTCATCAAAAAGGTTAATTGCTCTTCTTACGATTGATTCATGCCCGATAGTGAATGGATCAAATGATCCGGGAAATACTGCGATCTTTTTCATTCAAACGAAATTACTTTAGGATTCTTTACCTTCTGCTTAAGCAAAGATAGTTCAAGGACTTCCATTATTGATTCAACATAATGAAACTTTAATCCCTTTATATAAATCTCCTTAATACTCTCAACATCTTTTCTGTTATCAGCTGAAACTATTATCTCCTTGATACTTGCACGCTTAGCTGCAAGAATTTTCTCCTTTATACCTCCAACAGGCAATACTTTTCCCCTAAGTGTGATCTCACCTGTCATTGCCAGAAATTTCTTAACTTTTCGCTGTGTAAAGGCAGATGCAATAGAAGCAGCCATTGTTATACCTGCAGATGGACCGTCTTTTGGGATTGCTCCCTCAGGAACATGTATATGGATATTCCACTTATCAGAAAAGCTATCAGGCAGCGCAAGCATATCTGCATTTGATTTGAGGTATTCAAGAGCAATTACTGCCGATTCTTTCATCACATCTCCCAGATTTCCGGTCAGAGTCAGCTTGCCGGTTCCTTTGCTCAGACTTGTTTCCACGAACAATATTTCACCACCTGCAGTGGTCCATGCAAGCCCTGTAACAACACCGGCCTGATCATTTCCTGAATAAATGTCACGGTTATACTTAGGAGGTCCAAGCATTTCAGTCAAAGCCGGCTGAGTGACTGTCACATCATATTTTGTCTCTGAAGCAATGTTTTTCGCCGTAACTCTAACAATCTTTGCAAGTCGTTTATCGAGTTCCCTTACACCTGATTCTCTTGTGTATTTTTCGATTATTGTTTCGATCACTTTATTATCAACTGTAATCTGATCGGAAGTTACACCGTGATTCTCAAGTTGTTTTGGCAACAGATGACGTTTGGCTATTTCTAGTTTTTCTTCAACTATATAGCCCGTTATTTCGATTAATTCCATTCTGTCACGCAAGGCAGGACTAATAGTCCCAAGGTTGTTGGCAGTAGCGATGAACAGCACTTTTGACAGATCATACTCCATCTCAAGGAAGTTATCAAAAAAAGTCCCGTTCTGCTCCGGATCAAGAACTTCAAGCAAGGCAGAAGAAGGATCACCCCTGAAGTCCTGTCCTACTTTATCAATTTCATCCAGTATAAAAACAGGATTCGAGGAACCGGCTCTCTTAATATTCTGTATGATTCTTCCGGGCATTGCTCCAATATATGTTTTTCTGTGTCCCCTGATTTCGGCTTCATCGTGCAATCCACCAAGTGACATTCTGACATATTTTCTATCAAGTGCCTTTGCCACAGATCTGCCCAGCGAAGTTTTACCTACTCCGGGAGGACCATACAGGCAAAGTATGGGTGATTTCAGATCGCCTTTAAGTTTTAATACAGCAAGATGTTCAAGAATTCTCTCCTTAACTTCATCAAGTCCAAAGTGATCCCAGTCCAGAACATTTCTGGCATTTTTCAGATCGAGATTATCCTGCGAATAATAATTCCATGGCAGATCCAGCAGGGTCTGAATATAATTTACCTGCACCGAATACTCGGCAGCTGCCGGATTAAGACGATGGAGCTTATCAAGTTCTTTATTAAAAACTTTTTTTACATCCTCGCTCCATAATTTTTCTCCTCCTTTTTTCCGGTACTCCTCAATTTCTTTTTCAACGGGGTTGCCTCCAAGTTCATTCTGAATAGTCTTCATCTGCTGATGAAGTAAAAATTCCCTTTGCTGCTGATCAAGATCGCTTTTAACTTTTGACTGCAATTCATTTTTAAGTTCAAGGACCTGAATCTCCTGAACAAGGAATTCCAGAAGCATAAATCCCCTGTCCCTTAAACTGTTAACTTCGAGAAGCTTTTGCTTATCCTGAACTTTAACATCAGTATTGGAACAGATAAAATTTATAAGGTATGTATTATTCTCTATGTTTTTTATTGCAAATGAGGCTTCAGGGCTAATGTTTGGATTTATCTTTATTATCTTAAGAGAGAGATCTTTCAGAGATCCAACTATTGCATCAAAATCTTTACTTAAACCGTCTGGTTTTACTTCAGGAATAGATCGAACTTTTGCCAAAAAGTACGGGTCATCGGAAACAAGCTCCTGTAAAACCATTCTTTTTCGACCCTGAATGATTGCAGTTGTTGAGCCATCAGGCATCTCGAGCAGCTTAACTATCTGTCCGATTGTTCCGACAGAGTGAAGGTCCTGGAATTCAGGATTCTCAATATCCGGATCTTTTTGAGCAACTGTACCAACTATTTTGCTGTTCCTGTAAGCATCCTTTATAAGTTGAATTGACCTTGGTCGTCCAATAGAGATGGGAAGGACAACCCCGGGGAAAAGCACTGTGTTCCTGAGCGAGAGTATTGGAATAGAATCAGGAACCTCAACCTCCTCAAGCTCACCATCATCACCATCGGCAATAATAGGAATAATATCTCCCTCTCCATCCAGAATTTCCGGAAATAATATCTCTCTCACTGGTTTACTGAATTTCTTTTCCATCTATTTATTATTCACACTCATTATTCTGTCTGTTCAATTGAGATTGCGTCAAAATTACATAATATTTTTACATCAATCCAGAAAGATGAATAAGCAATGATTATGCCAGAGAATTTTACAAAAACAAAAAGCCCCGTGTGAAGGGGCTTTCATATTTCATTTATTCCGGATGTCATTTCTTTTTCCCAACATGATCCTTATAACGGTTCATAAATTTATCAACCCTTCCTGCAGTATCAACCAGTTTCATTTTACCTGTATAAAAAGGATGAGATGTATTGGAAATTTCAAGCTTAAGAAGAGGATACTCTTTCCCGTCTTCCCATTTAATGTTCTCCTTGGAAGGTGCTGTTGATTTACTCATAAAGGTAATTCCATTTGACATATCCTGAAATACCACAAACCTGTAATTGCTGGGATGAATTCCGTTTTTCATTGCTTTATATTTTTTTTTCCTGTATTATCTAACTAAAATACCCCAAATAAGGGTTTGCAAAATTAATTAACATTATTTAAAATACAAAAGGAAATGCAAAATTATTAATTATTGTAAGTCTTCTCTTTCTTAATGTGATGTTTTTCAGCCATTTCATCCTTGAACCTTTTAAATTTATTGTTTTTATTTACCAGGTAACGATAGGTTATATGTGTTTTTGATTTCTTAGTCCCCAGGGCTTCATAAATTGCAATCATTTTGGGGTTATAATCACCAACCCATGAGAGTTCAAGTTCCTTATACCAGTGTTTCTTTTTGAAAACCTCATATAGATGGTAAAATATTGCAGATTCAACCCCGCTGTTCTGATGCGAAGGATGTACCCCTCCTACAATAGCCCTGAGCCTTGTCATCTTATGAGCAAGCTTAAAATAAGCAAACTGAATATAGTGCCACAGGTTCAACCGGCCGTTGAAATTCTCAAGAATCTGGTTGAGATCAGGAAATAATATAAAAAAAGAAATTGGTTTATCATTATAATATGCGAACCAAATAAGCTCCTCATCAATTATTGGTTTTGCCTTATCAAAAGACTCTTTGAGAAATCCCTGATCAATTGGGGTGAAATCCTCCTTAAAGACTGACCAGGTCGAATTGTAAATTTCAACGATATCCTTAATATATTTCTCTTTGTTTGCAGTTTCGAAGTGCCGGAAAGAATATCCGGGACGTTTAGAGAGCCAAGCGGCAATTTTCATTATCCGTTCAGGAAACCTTATTATTGTCCGGTCGGGTCCGCGTAATTCTCTATGATATGAATACTGCTCAAAATAATTCCTGAAACCATATTGTTCAAAGAAGTTCCTGTAATATCTTTTATTGTATGGCAAACTATAGGTCGGCTTCATGAATCCGTCAACAAGTAATCCCCAGTTATTATCATTCTCTCCAAAGTTTATCGGACCATCCACTGCCTCCATTCCCCGTTCTTTTAACCACCCTATGGCAGCATCAAAAAGCATTAATGAAGCTTCTATATCCTCAATAACTTCAAAAAAACCTAACCCTCCGGTAGGCTGGTTGTTTGCTGCAGATCTTACATGGTCGACAAAAGCGGCTATTCTTCCAATTGTGCTTCCTTTGCTATCTTTCAGAATCCAACGGATCGCTTCACCATGCCGGAATGTATGATTCTTTGTTTTATCAAAAACAGCTTCTATTGACGAATCAAGCGGACAAATCCAGAACGGGTCATCTATATATAACCTCTTTGGAAAATCCAAGAATTCCTTTCTGTCTGTATCTGTCTTAACTTCAGTTAGTTGCATGAATTTTTTATCTTCTCTCCTTTATCCAGTTCAATTCAAAATGATTCATAATAATAACCGGTTGCAAATATAGAGATATTTTTGTGATAGGAAATATAGAGAACCATGTCATCCAACCAAGGCAATTGAACAGATAAAAGCAAAAACTTAACATGGATGTTCCAACTATATTTCTAATTAACAGTCATATACAAGATTTCCTTTGTGCTCCATGTGCCAAGTCCCGATGTGTTTAAAGAGATAATAATCCTGAATTTTCCGCTATCGGCTGGCACTCTGAGAATCAGTTCATGTACACCACTATTTTTATCCAGTATCTGATATACCGGCAAGCCGGAAATAGCCTCAGAGAGAAGATTTTCATCCTTGTAAACAACTGCTGATATCCTTGTGGTAAAACTTCCTGCATCCTTGTAATATTCGAATGGCTTATCAGTCTTTAATACAACCTGCACACTTATAATTTCATTTCTGTTTACAACTCTGTTCCTGACCAAGGCAGATATATTTATATCATTCATCACGGGAAGTGAATCCAGAATTGTTACCTGATAACCGGTATGAACCGGATTATCGATCTTAATACCATCCCCCAGATAGTTATTAACATATGCTACTTTCCTATTCCTGATTGAATCACCGGAATGCCATAAATCAAACTGGTTCCTCCTGCTGTTTAAATTAATGCTTGGAATGTATGAGTTTGTGTAAAAGGACAATAGTCCGGCCATCTGGTAACTATTCGTAATTATTGGTAAGTTATGACTCCGGGAGAGTACATCCATCGCAAACTCTTTATGTCCCTGCAAATCTTTCATACGACTGTTCCTGATGCCAAAAACCTGACTGACTAATTCGATCCTTACAATGAGAATTAAGATGATAACCGGAATAGCCAAATAATAGAACCATCTTACCAATTTTGAATATGAAACACTGTATTTCATGAATAATATGAGTAAAGGAATAATTATTGGTAAGGTCCAGTTAACTTCTACTCTGCCTTTCAATGATAACAGGAGAAAGAAAGCAGTTATCCCCCATAAATTCCAGACCAGTGCCTTGTCAAATAAATTTGATACTCTAATTCCTGCGGCTATAAAAAGCATAAAAAAAGATGTAACCGGTCCATAGTAAAGAACCTGTCCGAGTAAATACTCAGAAGTAAAAGAGAACTCATAATGAGAGGCTGATCGTTCAAACAGATGATAAAAAACAGTAACGAAGTTGTTTTTGAACTGCCATAAAATATGAGGCATAAATATCAATAAACCAATTAATAAAGCAAGATAGAATCTGGAGGATCTAAGTAATTTAAGGTTCGATAGCAGTGTGAAGATCAGAATAAGAACACCCTGATATTTACTATAAAGCAATGTTGCCATAATAAATCCGAGAAGAATGGAGTTCAAAAGAGTCTCCTTATAAAGAAACCTTTTATAAATGAAGAAAAAGAGAGCTGTGAAAAGAAGAAGCGGACTATCAGGGAGAGCAAGGAAACCTAAAATATTTAAACCGAAAATTGATAAAATTGCAGTCAGAAACAGGACAGTATTGAGGGTTTCAGCCATCAGGAAGGTTAGTGCAAGTGCAGCAGAAATTGCAACTACCGGGAAAATCCTTACCCCCAGCTCATCTCTGAAAAAAAAAGATCCGCACTTTACCATCAATGCAATCATTGGCGGGTGATCAAAGTACCCGAATTCTAACTGTCTGGAAAACAGAAAATAATATGATTCATCGGAGTAGAGCTGGGCAAAATATGCTGAAAGGATATTTACAACGAACCAGATTAAAATGACATGCCATAGTCTGAGTCTGATAAGAATATTATTGAAAAAGCCTCTCATTACTTACTCAGCGTATCGGAGCTTTCCAATGAATATACAAACCCCTCTCGCCCAAAGCATTGAATGAATAATCAAAACGCAAAACCTTATCATAGTATGTTACAAAATCAATACCCACCCCTGCACTGTACATAAGCTCATTAACAAGTGTGTTATTATTAATCCTGTATAATCCCTGACGGTCATTAACATATCCTGCATCAAAATAGACATTTGCATAAATTTCAAGAGGGATCTTGTTTATCTGATATGCTTTCCGGACAGGCCAGAAATTCAGGTTAACAACCTTCTTTGTCAGCAATTCATACTTAAGAAGACTTTTAAAAAGTATTGCCTCATCTCCGTTAACAGCATAATACTCATAACCCCTGACAAAGTTTAAATAACCAAGTCCTGTTTGTGAAAAAAAGTCCTTATAGTTATTTGCGTTAGAAGCGAAATAGAAACCTGTGGCAGTATAAAACCTTTTGGAAAGCTTCCTGTAATCGGAGTACTGGAAACGAAAATCGGCACCCTTGAATTCTTCTGGCAACAGGCTCAATCCGGTTTTTCTGATGCTGGCCAATAAAAAATATCCGGTTTTTGGATAGGCTTTTGAGTCTCTGGTATCTCTTGTAAATTCATATTCGAGACTTAAATATTTTTGACGGGTACTGTCGAGCCCAAAGAAATTGTTATTAAGGTTCACAATTGTATCTGCAATCCTGTCATCAGTATAACCAAAAGTGGCAGAATGGGAGTTAAAGAAAGCTTTCCGGTAAACGTATTTCAAAGCAAAATCAGTACTTGTCAGCAAGGTCCGGTTAGATTTTAAATTCTGAAGCTTATTGTCCTCAATTCCCCATGGAACATAACTTTGTTCAGAAAAAGCGGTTTTTAGTGAAAGCAAATGTCGCCCTGTGGGATCTAGATGGATACCTTTATATTCAATCTCATACTTGGTAAAATTTCCCAGTCTGATATTAAGCAGCAGGGTTTCTTTCATCCCTCTGAAATTATTTACTTTTACACCAAAACCATATTCAAGTTTATTTAAATCTTTAGTACGCCACCATTCCGCAAAGTTCAGATCTGTGTGATTCAGATAAAGCGTAGGCCAGATATACCAGCGTTCAATTAATTTAACAGTAATAATAAGAATACCAGGGCTATTATTATCAATCTCAATTTCAACAAAATTAAACAAAGAAGTTTTAGTGAGGTTATTTATACTTGTCTCCTTAAGATAATCAACCTCTGACCATTTAACATACTCATTTACTTTAAAGGCAAGTTCCCTGAATACTATCCTGCTCTTTGTTATACGGTTGCCTTCGATATTAATCATCCCTATCCTGACACTATCTTTACTAACAGGATCCTGACTATACACTAATACATCCTGAATAGAAAATAACAGAATCAGATAAAGGATTTTCTTGATAAAACTATATATCAGTGTATGGTTCGGCAACTAAAAAATTTTTGTGAGTATTACAGTACAAAGATAGTTTGATTGTCTCTGATAAAAGCTATTTAAAAACGGAAATATTTTTATTATGTTATTCTGTATTAGAATTATAAATCAAACGAAAGTAAATAAAAAATTCATTATAAAATTCCAGATAGTAACAATAGCTATGGCAAATAGCTTGGAAAGATAAAAATTTAATTTCATTCTGTCTGAAAACAGGTAGATAAGAAGATTGTTCAGAGCCAGCCCCACCAATGAGATAATAATGAATGTTATATACTCCTGTGCAATCCTGTCGTTCTGGCTCTTGAAAGTCCAGAAGTGGTTCCAGATATAATTAGATGTTGCCGCAAGAATAAAACCTGTCGAATTGGCAATGTATTTATTGATTCTGATCTTTTCCTTTAAAATCCATGTAACACCGAAATCAACAATCATTCCTGAGAATCCGACTGCACAGAACTTAATAAACTTGTAAATTATTAATTCGTTAATCATTATCAACAATTTTTAATCTTACAAACTTACTGTTAAAAGTAGGACCTAAAGATGAATTTAATGAAATGCCAAATGAATAATTACCTGACGGAAGAAGTGGCACAATAAATTTCACAGTCCGCTGAACAGAAGCTCCCCTGTATAAAATATCTATCTTTTCAGAGAGAGTTGAATTCTGTAAAACCATTTTCTCTTTACCGACAAAAACCGGTGTTATCTCAACAGGAAAACGGGAATGGTTAAAGTCCAGATCATAATCGCTCGGATTATTTATAACAATTGATATTCCAACCGAATCTCCGGGATTCAGAATTTCATTGGGACTATCAAAAATTATTTTAATTCTGTTTGTTGTTTGCAGGGAATCGGTAACATAACCAGTTAGCTTAAATTTACCTTCCTGAAATACTCTTGATCCTGTTGTTTCATATCCTGCAAGGAAAACCTTTTTATTCTGGTAGTTCATTTCCTTTTCCCAGATATCATATTGTGTCTGCCTTGAGTTTAAAGAACTAATTACGAAAGTCTCTTTTCCAGTGAAATAATTATAAAGAGATGGACCCTGAAAAGAACCCAGAAATACAACCGGCAGATTATCTGATTTTAATTCAATATATTCATATCTTTCTTCTTTTCCGTTAAATCCCAATTCAGCCACAAACGGAAGGTTTGAGATTAAAAGGATACGAATAATGAACAGGATAAACAGAGAAGGAAGGATAAACTTGCTTATAAACCGTTTAATAAACTCCAAAGAACATGCTTTCCGGAATAAAAGTATTATCATAGGTATAGAGCATGCAACGGTCCAGTGAGGTTCAACATGACCTCTAATGGATGTAAGCCAGAAGAAACCCAGAAATCCGGTAATAAGGAAATATAGTGCTTTTTCGAACATATTTTCTGACTTGTACCGGACTATGAGAAATAAAACAGCACCAAGAGTGAAAGGATTGAAGACTGCCATTTGATTTGGAATATACTCAATGACGTACCATAACCGGAAACCCTCGGACCTGTCAATCAGATGATATTTAAGACTTGGAAAATTATTGCTTATCTGCCAGTAAATATGAGGGCTGAGCAATAACAAAGATAATATACCGGCCAGCCAGAATTTATATCGTCCCAGGAGTTTTAAGTTTGAAAGCAGAACAAACCCTATTACAAGCACCGACTGATATTTACTATATACGAGTCCAGCCATAGAAATTGAAAGCACAATTAATGCAGGGAAGCTCTCATTTACCAGGAATTTTTTATAAGCGTATAAGAATAATGCTGTAAAAAACAGAAGCGGGGCATCCGGTGTGGTAAAAAAACCATAAGCCGTAAACATAGTCAAAGAGTTGGCGATGATAAAAAATAATAGTACATGTGAGGGTTCCGGATCTTTTACATCAATAATCTTCCATATAATAATAAGTGAGGCCAGCTGAAGAAACAGAGTCATTAAGCGTATCCCCAGATTCCCGTCGAAGAACAGTGAGCTTAACTTAACAAGAAGTGCAACCATCGGAGGATGATCGAAATAACCCCATGCCAATATCTTGCCAAACTGATAATAATAAGCCTCATCACTTAATACTTCAGTAAAGATTGACTGCACAAAATTTACTAAAAACCACGCAGATAAAAGAGCTATGAAAAGTTTCTTATAATCACGGAAAATCGATCCTATTGAATTAAATACAACCAAAGCTGATTCAGTTTAATTAGTTAATAGTTATTTATATTGAAACTGACCTTTAACATCTGCTCATGATAAACCTTACTCTCCATAAAATGCAATGAATAGGTAAATCTGGTACTCACAATTTTGTTCTTAATGAAGTTCACATATAAATCGGCTCTGTTGTAAGCTCCTGCCCTGTATACAGGATCTCCCCAATAGAGATCATTTCCATGATCATTATAAAAATCCATTTGTCCATCACCGTTATAGAAACTGTTAAAAATGCCAATGAATTTATACTCTATTGTTGTTTCTATCAGTATACCATTATGGACAACCCACCCGGTCTGATCGGCCCTCGAACGATCGAGACCAACAGCCCAACCTGCATTTACATCAAGCCTGGTTAATGCCGTTTTACCGGAAAGATCAATCCCTAATGATGTGAGAAGCAATCCATTATCATGGTATGGTTCATCTACTGTTGGGTCCGAGTATCCTGCAAAATGGTACATATATGCAAAGTGCTGAAAATACAGAATCCCGGGATTGTATCTACCAGATAATCCCATGAAAAATGTTTCGCGGGTGGTTGTTGACATCCTCCCGGTCCAGTCAAGCCACAAATTAATATAATCCTTGTCTTTGCGAAACTCCCAGAATACTCCATTTATATTTGGTCTGTAATATGATATTGAATCCTGGAAAAATAATCGCGGGTAATTATCAATTGTTGTCTTTCGGGGGAAAGCACCCATAAGGAATCTGAAAGGTTTCCTGTCGTAGCTGTAATAAGCTGTAGGGTAGAAAAAATCTATTACTTCGGAACTTCCAAACTCATAAAGCAAATCAAATCCGACATTCACACTGTGTGTCGATTCCCACGACAAACCCACCTCAGGCAAAAAATGTACTCCTGACATAGTTTGTGGAATTTTAACAGCTGATTGTCCGAATTCGGTGTTATCAAAAAATGAGAATAATCCTACCTGCCATCTTTTTTCCTGAGAGAAGCAATCAGTTGAAACAATAAGCGCTATAAACAACAAGCATAACGATAATCTCATAAGGCAGAATTCACAGACTTGCAAAATTAAAATAATAATAATGATTAGAAAGTAACCTTTCTAAAATGTTCAATATGCGGAAATCACTATTAAGATACTAATGCCAGGAAACGGGGAAATGAATACGACATACCCGGAGAAGTTCTTTGAACAAATGTAAATGCATGGATGCAGGAAGTTGATTTTTAAAAGAGCTGAAAGGGTATCTAAAAACTGATTAAACAGGTAATTTGCAATTCTGGGACAGAAAATCACTCTGCCAGAAGTAAGAGAATGGGTTTTACTGAATATTAATGATCCTGTGATCTATCAGAATAAAGAGTATTGCGATTATAAGCGAGTAGATGGCATATATCCTCAATGGGATATAATCTGAAGGTTTAATTTTCATTCTGAACCATAAGTATCCAACCAAAAACATCTTACTGACACAATAAACAATAAAAGTTGATACAGCGACGCCAACAATCCCATAACCCCATTTTATCATCATCAGGCTTAATGGTATATTCAACCCGAGTTCAATAAGTGCCGCGAAAAGTGTAATATGGGTTTTCTTTCTTCCAACTATAATTGTCTGTGGAAAGACAAGTCTGGGAATTATCAGCAGTGAATAAACCAGAAAAATACCAGCGCTCTTATGGAACTCCGGATTGAACATTCTTGGATATATCCATCTGCTAATAAGCATCATAACCATCGCTGCCGGAAAAAGGAAATGCATAAGTTTTTGAGATTTTTCCTTTATCTTGGCAAGGGATTCTCTCATCCTCTCACGTGTTGAAAACTCAGGTAGCATTGCATTGTTCAGTCCGTTTGCAAGCATCAGGACAAGAGGAAATTCCTTGGCCCCGTAACGAAACCATGCAAAAATTGCAGGGTCCTTGTAAACTGATGATATAATAACACCATCAGCATATTGAGCTGATCCGCTTATGAGGGAAGTTATGATGAGAGGGGCACCCAGATAAAGATGTTCCTTCATGAACTCAACTGATATCTTCATTTCGGTATACCTTCTGAGCAATATAATAAGCCAGATCCATCTGATCCCGGTAATACCCAGTAAACCCCAGATAGACCAGATAATATCCTTTCCCATCAAAATAGGTATAATAATAAGAAGGAGCTGTGCAGTGAAGGTATAAAGCCCATACTGAAAGATCCTGTAAGACCTGTTGTTCAGCAGATAAATATATTCGATAAGGCATACCGGACTGCTTAGCAGGATATACAGTAGAAGAAGATTCAGGTATGGTACATTACCCGTAATATTAAATACCGAAAAATTATCTTTCAGAGAATGCCCTATTATAAAAAAAAGCAGGCTGAAAAAACACAATAACAGGAAGGCATTAAATATCTCCGGCGTTTTAGCTGGGGCACTTTCTCCAACTTTATTATAAGTTTTGTTCCTGTGGTAAAGAGGAAGAAGAGACTGAACAATTCCTGTTACCCAGAAAAAGGTCATCACGCTTGCAATAAACATAAACATCTCCCACTGCCCTATTTCGGCACGTGTAAGATGGCTTTTCGTAAAAACGATGCTGACAATCAGAAAGATCACGGGCTTCATCAACTGGAAAAGCTGTAGCCCTGAAATATTATCGATTAATTTTATTCTTTTCAAATCTTCCTGTTAATGTTCAGATACCTTGTGATAACAATGATTATAATGATAAATTGTGTCACAAGCAGCACTTTCTTATTAAGTGACCAAAGATAGTGATTGGAAGTTGAAGAGAAAATAAAATATAAATTTTGTGAAATAGAATTTTTGAACTTATTTTGCACTCCAGAAACGGTGGATGTAGTTCAGTCGGTTAGAACGTCGGATTGTGGTTCCGAAGGTCGTGGGTTCGAGCCCCATCTTCCACCCGAAAAAGCCGGTCCGGAGGGATCGGCTTTTTAGTTGTGGCAGTTACAGGTTGGTCCGCATGCCATTGATTCCTGGTACTCCTCTTTGGTCAAAGCACTTTCTGTTTCATTCCCCTCAAGTTTCCAGGATTCGATACCACCAATAAGTTCCTTTACCTTAAAATTCAATTCGGAAAGTTTATATGCCCCTTTTGTTGAAGCATTACATCCTAAACCGTCGCAATAAGTAACATAGATTTTACTCCTGTCAAGATGTTTAACACGTTCTTCATTCATTAACACGTGAGGCAAACTGATTGCACCCTCTATATGCTCCTGTCTGAAGGCTCTCTCAGAACGCGCATCAACTATCTGATAAATGTTTTCATTCCTGTCAATAGAATTTTTCAGATCGCATGCATCGATCTCATATTTTAGTTTTGCTCCAAAAAAATCAATCTGATTCATTTTTGTATGGTTTTAGTTTAATCTTTTGATATCTGAAACAACACATATGATACGAATTTGTTCTTAAATCTGTCAAAAATATTCCCTGTATATATGCAATGCCTTAAAGAATTCAGGAAAATAAAATCCTGTTTTCTGAAAAATTTAGTACAAATGCAATTGAATTGCGAACAATAATAAATACCCCATTGTTTCTCCTTAAGAAAGATCTCTATAAAACTCCTCTGTTATGAAAGAAAAAAAACTTCTGGAACTGGAAAATATTCTGCGGGATATGAAAAGTGTGCTGGTTGCCTATTCGGGAGGTATGGACAGTAGCTTCCTGCTTAAAGTGGCAAAAGATGTTCTGAACGATAATGTACTGGCTGTGACTGCTGATTCGGAAATTTACAGTTCAGTTGAAACAGAAAGTGCCAGGAAATTCGCTTCCGGAATAGGTGTAAGACATATGGTTGTAAAAACAAATGAACTAAATAATAAGGATTTCGTTAAGAATTCACCAGACAGATGTTTCCATTGCAAATTGTCTTTATATGGTGAATTCATCAAGATAGCTGATTCTCAGAATATCAGTCAGGTTGTAGATGGAATCAATTTTGATGATAAGCAGGATTTCAGGCCGGGGATGAGTGCTGCTACCAAACTAAAAATAAGGAGTCCTTTGCTGGAAGCAGGATTAACAAAAGAAGAAATAAGTAAATATTCCAAAGAAATGAATCTGCCAACCTGGAATAAGATGCCCAATCCCTGTCTTTCCACCAGATTCCCTTATGGTACGGCATTTACTATAGAGAATTTAAGCAAAGTTGAACAGGCGGAAATACAGCTTGCAAAATATCGCTTTAAACAATTCAGGTTAAGGATCCATGATAATATAGCCCGGCTTGAAATCCTGCCCGAGGATATGGACATTGCCTTCAGAGAGGAAAACAGGCTGGAAATTGTGAATATGTTAAAGAAGTTTGGATATAGCTATGTTACAATTGACCTTGAAGGTTACAGAACAGGCAGTATGAATGAAAAGTTCCGGGTAAGAAAACTCTCATCCGATAATGTACAGACATAAAAGTTTATCAGTTAATTAAGGTTTCCCGGGAAGAATGGAAAACTTAAACAATTCGAAAAAATACTTTTCCCAATCCGGCATCACTATCTCATTTTAGCCATACTGTCAGAGGCTTTTAGCCTATGAAGTTTTAAACCTGTTATATCTTGAATAAGCGATAAAAGAGAGGGCTGTCAGGACAATTACAGCAACATAGACAAAAACGGGGACCGGCACCGGATCACCACCTGCATAT
Source organism: uncultured Bacteroidales bacterium (assembly GCA_963732435.1). Classification (GTDB taxonomy): domain Bacteria; phylum Bacteroidota; class Bacteroidia; order Bacteroidales; family VadinHA17; genus LD21. Next base: position 464,039 of record CAVSZL010000006.1, read on the forward strand.
GAATGCAAACCCGACAGGTAATAATTGACCCCAAAATATGTCATCAGTACCGAAGAGAATGCAAAGAGAGAGATAAGGTTAAATGTGAAAATATCTTTCATACCCGGAATCATCCTGCTATGAGTAACTATTGAGTAGATAATAATTGTTATAAGGGACCAGGTCTCTTTTGGATCCCATCCCCAGTACCTGCCCCATGACTCATTTGCCCAGACTGCACCAAGGAAAGTGCCAATAGTAAGAAGATACAGGCCGAGAGTAATTGATTTAAAGTTAATTACTGAAAGTTCATCTATAGTTCTGGAAACTTGTTCACGGTTCTTGTCGCCCGACAATGTCAGTAATATTAAATTAATAAGTCCGAGAATTGCTCCCAACCCCAGAAATCCGTAACTTCCGGTAATCACAGAAACATGCAGAGTAAGCCAGTATGATTTCAGCACGGGCACAAGATTGGTGATTTCAGGATCCATGAAACTGAGGTGAGCTACCATCAGTGTCATTGAAGCCAGCACACCTGTTGCTGACAAAGCAAAGGCAGATTTCCTGCTGAAGATAAATCCGGCAAGGAGTGTTACCCATGAGATAAATATCATTGATTCATATCCGTTACTCATTGGGGAATGTCCGGAAATATACCATCTCATTCCAAGTCCGAGTGTATGAAACATGAAGCCGGCAAATATAAGCCATCCGGATATTATGACAACTGGTGACTTCACTTTTTTTCCTCTGATAACCATGATTATCAGACTAATAAGCATTATTAAACCGATTGTGGCATAAAACGGGAACAGACGTTCAAAAACTCTTAGCTTATAATATAATAACTCAATTTTAGTTCTTGATTCTGAAGGTAAATCATACTTTGAAAAAGTGGTCTGATACTCCTTAATTATCTGGCATACCTGTTTGGTTGAAGCCATATTTCCCTCATGCAGTGCCTCAGTGAGAACAGGAATTATTCCCTTAAGGTATAAAGAATCTTCCTTGCTAAAAGCTCTTTGCAAGGCTATTTCGGATGATCCCCAGTCATTTGTTCCGTCTTTCAATGGAAAAAGTTTCAGAAAATCTCCTTTGTAGATCATATATACAATATTCAGTCTCTCATCCACTTTCATTATCTCCTTATCAAGTTTGTTTCTATCACCCGGTGATTTAGCATAGGCTTCATTAACCTCACCACTCAGTTTATAAGAACCATCTCCTGACAGATCAACCAGATCGGAGAATGCGGCATATTTACCACTCACACCCAGTCTGGATCTTAGTTCTGTATTTGAAACCATTATGATCGGATAATCTTTCCAGTTATTAAAATCCAGGTAGATTCCCAGAAAAACCTGCATAGATGAGAAGCCTTCAAATTCATTCTCCCTTGTAACCTTTCTGAGAATATCGCTACTAAGGGTATATAGTGGTTCTGTCCTCCCCTTCTGATCCTGAACCAGCACCTTACCAAACTCTTCAGCAACACCTTTGTCTATAATAAGTTTCTGTGCGCTTATATTTGAAAATCCTGAAAGAGAGAACAAGAGTAAAATAACAGGTATTGTTTTTCTTAATCTTGACTTCCAGTAACCGGCATTAATATTGTGAAAAACAGCTTCTTTACTTATAAGGGCAAATATTATGAAAATAATAAGAATTGCATAACCCGAATAAGTTACAAGCATGCCTGCCATATCGTGATTAACTGAAAGGATTGTACCTTTTTCATCCATATCGTAGGAAGACTGATAAAAGCGATATCCTTCATATTTGAGAACATTATTCATAAAGATCATAAACGGTTTTGAAATATTTTTGCCCTTATCAATAAGGATTACATCGCTTTTATAACCTGAAGGACTATTTGATCCCGGATATCTTTCCAGTACAAAATCTTTAAGCATTAGAGAAAAAGGGAGTATAGTTTCCTTTGAGCCATAGGTGATCTCCACAGTGTTATCATTAACAACGCACGAGCCCCTGGCAACTTCCTCAGCAACATTGTCCCATAAATAAATTGTTTCAGTTCCTTTTTCTCCTTTAAGATCAAAAATAAAAGCATTCTCTCCAGTTCTTGTTTCAGCAGGATTGACGGCAACAGCTTTAACAATGCCTTTTTCCAACATCTCTTTTGGAACGATTTTTATATCTCCGAACGTAACAATCTGCATCTTCTTTATTTCTGCAGAATCACCCGGTTCAACCAATGTAACTTCCTGTGTATTCATATTCTGCACACCAAGTGCCGAATCAGAAGCCATATAGAAAATACCTGAATCAAATGATATTCTGACATCAGCTTTTCCTGAAGTAAGGAAGCCAATTGATATTCCATTTGAAGTTACTATATCACCTGCATTCAGAATAATACTTTCCTGGGTCATCATGTCCCTGGTTAATAACAGGGAAATAACCGGAGCACCATTTGTATTCTCTGAAATATCTCTTTCAGCATTCTGGATAATTTTGGAAAGTACCAATTCATAATCACTGTTATCTATTGTGATTTTCTCACTGAAATCATCAGCAGAAACAGCTGTCATTGAATATTTAACTGAATGACTTATAATGACATTTTGACTCCTGTCTTTTACCGAATAGCTGATATAATTATCACCTGAATAGCAAATATTCTGCTCCTCTCCTTCCCTGATATGCATTGATCCTTCCCATCCTGTATATCGTGTAATACCGGCACCAATAATCATAAGTATGAAAGCGATATGAAACAGCGCAACAGGAAGTTTTGCCCTTCTGAAGAGTTTGAAAATTATCAGCTGACCTACAAGGTTTACAGCCAGCAAAATGAGTATTAGTTCAAACCATACTGAATTATAGACCATGTTATATGCTGCAGCTGAACCGAAATCATTCTCGATGAACGTTGCTACTGCCATTGAAGCTGCAAACAAAACAAACAGTATGCCCATCATTAAGGGTGAAAAAAGATATTTATAGTAATTCATTTTTCCTTTGTTTGAAGAATTTTTTTAATAAGCTTTTCAAAACCCACTTTGAGGTTTACCTGAAATTCAGAGGTTAAAAATAAGTTAATAAATTATTCAGAATGCAAAGCTAGCAATTATTACTTTTCACTTAACGGTTAAGATGAGTGAACAGTGATTCTCAGAACTAATCTTCGTCTGAAACATGATAACCGGTTATTATACCAGTGAAGAGAGAAGAGGGTTTGGATCCGAGAGTACAACTGTATATATGAACTATAATAAACACTGAAAGGAAGAATCCTGTTGAAATATGCAAAATGTTCATAAAAAGAGAGCCGCTCAGTATAAAAATTTCCGGTAGTGATAAGTCAGGAAGAAACAATCCAATGCCAGAAATAATCAGCAGCGGTACAAAAATGTACATTGCGATCACATATGATAACTTCTGAAGAGGATTAAATTTTTGTTCTTCACTTACAGGAAAAGGCCGCTTCTCCCCTCTGAACATCCCGTATAAATAATATCTGAACTGCAGGTACAAATCACCAATAAATGTCTTACCGGAAATTCTGTAATACTTCCCATTCCTGGTAATGATATTACCTGTAACATAAACTATATAGTTGATTATCAGCAGAACAGATGCAAAGTTATGCCACCTGACCGATGTAGTTGACTTCATAGCTGCAGATGTATTTTCGCTATCTGCAAAATGAATATTAAACCCGGTAATTATAAGAACAACAAACAGGACAGCATTTAAAACATGCCATGCCCTTATCCATTTTGGGTACAGATACATACTATACTTCTTTATTATGAGTACGACTGTGTTTTATCCTAAAAAAAATATGGATGCCAATTCCTGCAATCACAATAAATAATATTATTGCACTGATGATGTTCAGATATTCATTTATGCTGGAATTTATTAAACCAGGAACATTCATATCTCCAAATTAAGCAATGTAATCAGAACTTATAACAGTTATCCTCAATCAGTTTGTCAGCGATCCTTCTTCTGGAATCCTTCACATTCACACATTCAACCCTGGTTAAGTTTTCAACAGCCCTGATCAGGTCTGCACAGTTCTCAGAAGTGCAGAATGCACTGATAGCTTCAATTGCTGACTTCCTTACAATATTTGCAGTATCAGAAAGATTCACATCAAGCATATCTTTATAAAGAGATGCATCAGCTTTTACTGAAGAAAGCTTTTCTACTCTTAAGGCCAGAGATTCAGATACATATGTTTCCATCATCATCTCTGCAATATTATTGAGAACTTCCTGTTCGTTTATAAGGTTCTTATCGAAATGTTTTGAGGCCCCATGGATTGCGATAAGAATTGCTTTCTTGAAGTTTTTGATATACCGTTTCTTCTCAGTGAAATAGGTTTCTCCTGCTGTTTTGCCATCGCTGATATTCTTCAGATCTGCAAAAAGTTTTCCTGCTTCTCCAAAGAGATCGAATTCACCCTTCATTGCACGTTTCATTGCTGTATCAACAACCAGCAGACGATTTATCTCATTGGTGCCTTCAAATATCCTGTTTATTCTGGAGTCACGGTAACCTCTTTCAACAGCCATTTCTGCTGAGTAGCCCATTCCTCCGTGGATCTGGACTCCCTCATCTGCAACAAAATCAAGCATCTCTGAACCAACAACCTTAAGAATTGCTGCTTCAACTGCATAATGGCTGATAGCTTCAATTGATGCCCTGCCATAGTCTCCGCAATCAACAGTAAGCTTTTTCAACAATGTATCAATATCATAACTTACCCTGTAAACTGCAGATTCTGAGGCAAAAAGACGGATAACCTGCTCGGCTAATTTATGCTTGATAGCACCAAATGTTGAAATAAGTACACCAAATTGCTTTCTTTCGTTTGCATATTTCACTGAGTCTGTAATGGTCTTCTTGGCGGCACCAATCACATTAGCTCCAAGTTTAAGGCGACCCATATGCAGAATACTTAGAGCGATCCTGAAGCCCTCTCCTCTCTTGCCGAGAAGATTCTCAACAGGTACTTTTACATCATTGAAGTAGATCTGGGCAGTTGATGAGCCTTTAATTCCCATTTTATGCTCATCTGGTCCTATTACAACACCTTCATATTTACTCTCAACAATAAATGCGCTCAGTACTCTGTCTGTATCGATCTTGGCAAAAACAACAAGGGTATCAGCAAATCCTGCATTTGTGATCCACATTTTCTGACCATTCAGAATATAGTGTTTCCCGTCTTCTGAAAGCCTGGCATTTGATTTTCCTGAGTTGGCGTCGCTGCCTGCTCCGGGCTCAGTAAGGCAGTATGCACCTAAATATTCACCTGAAGCAAGTCTTGTAACATATTTCTCACGCTGGGTTTTATTACCATAATACATAATCGGCAAAGTGCCAATACCACAATGAGCCATATAAGCGACTGAGAATGAATAACCAGCTCCGGTTGTTTCAGCTACAAGCATCTGAGTTACAAATGACTGCCCGAATCCTCCGAACTCTTCGGGGATTGAAACGCCCATCAGACCAAGCTCTCCACTCTTTTTAAGCATACTCTTCATCAATTCCCTGTCGCTCTTTTCAACTTTTTCAAGATTAGGATATACTTCTGCTTCAAGAAAATCGCTGCATGTCTGGGCTATCATTCTCTGTTCCTCATTGAATTCCTCAGGAATGAAGATATCTTTAGATTCGATTTCACTTACAAGAAATTCTCCGCTTTTCAAAAGTTTTATATTTTCCATTGTTTTATGATAATTATTTGGATTAATCTATAATTTAAGTGATTGTGCAATTAATTCGGCTATATCGAGGTTTTTGATCTCTTCCTCTTTGTTTTTATATTTCAGACCATCAGTAAGCATTGTCATGCAAAAAGGACAGGCTGTTGCAATAACTCTTGCATCAGTTTTAAGCGCATCTTCTGTCCTTTCAATAAAGATCTCCTTATCGCCCTTTTCAGCCTCTTTGAACATTTGGGCACCACCAGCCCCACAACATAATGCAAAGCTTTTGTTCCTGTGCATTTCGATAAGGTTTCCTGTAAGGTTGTTCAATATTGCACGTGGTTCATCATACAAATCATTCGCTCTTCCGAGGTAACAAGGATCATGATAGGTTATGGAAATGTTCTCCAATGATCCTGAATCTATTTTAAGCTTGCCTTCTTCTATATTTTTGTTTAAAAACTGAAGGTAATTTATTACCTCATAGTTTCCTCCGAGATCGGGATATTCATTTTTAAAAATATTGTAACAGTGTGGACATATTGTAATTATCCTGGTCACTTCATACATTTTAAAAATCTCAATAACCTGGAGAGCCTGCATCTGATAAAGCATTTCGTTACCAGCACGTCTTGCAGGGTCGCCTGTACAGGTCTCTTCCTTTCCAAGCACGGCATAACTCACATTCAGATGGGTAAGTATCCTGGTAAAAGCTCTTACAACTTTCTTATACCTGTCGTCAAAAGCACCTGCACACCCCACCCAGAACAGGTATTCAGGTTTCTCTCCTTTTGCAAAAAGATCGGCCATTACAGGTACATCAATTTTACGGGTTTCCATAATTTCTTTTTCCCTATCTTAGTTAATGAACAACTATTTCCAGATCTTTGGTCCAGTTAAGCCTGTCTTCAGCTGAATATTGCCACGGAGCACCATTGTTTTCGATATTGTTGAATACGGCTTTTAATTCACCCGGGGCAGAAGCTTCCTCCATAACAAGGTATCTGCGCATATCAACAATCATTGTAGGATGATTGATATTGATAGGACACTCTTTTGCGCAGGCATTACATGTAGTGCATGCCCATAACTCTTCCTCTGAAATATAATCTCTAAGCAATGCCCGGTTATCGTTGAAATCTCTACCGTTTTTGACCATCAGCGGACCTTTCTCTTTCATCCTGGCTCTGAGATCCATCATCACCTTCCTTGGAGATAATTTTTTACCAGTAATATTTGCAGGACAAACTGAAGTGCATCGGCCGCATTCAGTACAGGCCAGTGAATCAAAATAGTTCTTCCATGAAGCATCTTCAACATCTTTTATACCGAACCGCTCAACCTGTGCATCAGCAGGTGCAGCGGCAAAGGCAGTATCAGGATTAAGCATAAGTTTTACTTCCCGTGTAATGCTTTCCATGTTCGGAAGTTTTCCGAGTGGTTCAAGCCGAGAAAGAAATACATTGGGAACAGACATGAAAACATGGAAATGTTTAGAGTAAGGCAAATAATTTGCAAATATGAATATCAATAAAATATGTATCCACCACGATGACTCATAAATTAGATGAAAAGTTTCTGCTGAGAGGGAAGGAAACAAATTCAGAAGCATACTTCCCACGGGGTATACCCCTTTGATAGGTTCTCCAGTAATTCCCTGATATCCGACATACCCCAGATTCATTGCAAGAAGCGAAATCATAAGTAAGAAAATCATGGAAAGGGAGATATTTGCATCGCGATGCGATCTTTTTTTCATTTCAATTCCTTCAAAGCGCTTTATATGAAAAAAGAGACGGCGTGAAAGAAAAACAATGATTGAGAGCGCGATTATGAAAGCAAAAATATCGCCTGTCGCCATCAGAAAACCATAAACCGGTCCGAGGAATTTAAGAACTCTTTCTGTGCCTGACAGCCCATCAATCACCATCTCGACGCTTCCGAATAATATAATACAGAAACCCCAGAATACAAGTGCATGAAGAAATCCGAGAACCGGCATCCGGAAAATCTTGGTCTGACCAAATGCAACATTCATCATTACCCCGAATCTCTTTCCAAAATCCCTTACAGGAAATGCCTGCCTTGTAAATCTGAAAAAACTGACTATCCTTCTTACAGTCAAAGCGAATGCTCCTATAGTAATCAGAAGCGCAACGGCAAAAATTATCTGTTTAGTCATTCTTTAGTATTACAATTTATAATCTTAAACCTCAGAAAGCTTATTCTTAATAAACCGGGAATGCTCTAAATTCAGTCAAAGCCAGTAAGTTATCAGTGCTGTTTTAGTCTGTAAGTTTACCGGTTATTATTTGAATAATTTGTGCTTTATTATTTTTTTATCTCTTTTACTGCCTCAACCAGTTTCGGAAGTACCTTCATTGCATCACCAACGATACCATACTGAGCTGCCTCAAAAATAGGTGCATCCTTGTCGGTATTGATTGCTACTATATACTTTGAGGAGCTAATGCCAGCCAGGTGCTGTGTTGCTCCTGAAATACCAACTGCAATATACAGGTTGGGCGCAATTATTTTACCTGTCTGGCCGGTATGTTCATCATGAGGTCTCCAACCTTCGTCCGATACGGGACGAGAGCATGCAGTGGCAGCACCTAAAAGTTCAGAAAGTTGAATAAGGGAAGGCCAGTTGTCGGGCGACTTCATCCCTCTGCCCCCTGAAACAACTATGTCAGCGTCAGTGAGTACAATTTTGCCCGACTGCTTTTGAACATCTTTCACTGATGTTTTAAGAAGAGATCCGTCAACAGACACCGTAACATTCTCAATTACAGAATTTTTAGGTGTTTCAACCAGATCAAAAGAGTTCTGGGCCAGTGTTAATATCTTAACATCCGATTTTATTACAAGATGAGCAAAAGCGTTTCCTGAGTAGGTCCTTTTATAAACTGTGAAAGGATTAAGACTTAAAGGAAGCCTGCTCACACCTGAACCAATACCTGCTTTTAATCTGACAGATAACCGCGGTGCAATTGCCTTCCCGGTGTTATTATTGGCAATAACAATAACTTCAGCCTTTTCTTTTACTGAAATTTCGGAAATAACACTTGCATAAGCCTGGTTATCGAGATTTACCAGCTGGTCATTTGTAACGCTTACAATTTTATCCGCACCGTAAATTCCCAGTTTCTTTAATTCAGAGTCATCTGCTTTTCCTATTGAAACTGCGGTAACAGAAGTGTTTAGCATTTTTGCAATTCCGGTTGCATAAGAGACGAGTTCAAAAGATAGTTTCTTAAATTTCCCGTCCCAGTTTTCGGTATATATTAATACTGACATTATACTTTTTTTTTACTGTTTTTAATCAAAATCTCAGATAACTTTTGCCTCATTCTGTAGAAGATCGATAAGCTGTGCAGGATTATCTGCATCTACATATTTACATGCGGCTCGCGGGCTGGGTTTCTCAAATACAATGATCTGTGTAAGAGGATCAGCAGAAACAGGTTCCATAAGTTTGACAGGTTTTGTCCGTGCCATCATAATACCACGCATTGCTGCTATCCTTGGCTCTTTAGCTATCCCTTTCTGTACTATAGCCACAAATGGAACAGGAACGGTAACCACCTCTTTGCCCCCGTCAATTTCACGGGTCAGGACCGGTTGACCATTTTCGATTTTCATACCAGATACCGCTGAAACTGAAGGCATTCCAAGAAATTCAGATACCATACCTCCAACCACTGAGCCATTATAATCGCTTGATTCAATACCACACATCACGATATCAAATTGTTCCTTCTTAACCACTTCCGCAATCTGAGTTGCCACAAACCATGCATCAGAAGATTCTGCATTTACCCTTATTGCATCATCTGCCCCTATTGCAAGAGCTTTCCGGATAGTGGGTTCGGAAGTTGCAGGTCCGACATGAGCAACAGTAACAGATTTTACACCACTTGATGCATCATCTTTAAGTTCGAGTGCGCGGGTAAGAGACAATTCGTCCCATGGGTTAATAACCCACTGAATACCGGTAGTGTCAATTGAAGCATTTCCTTCGGCAAATTTAATTTTTGTCGTTGTGTCGGGAACATTACTGATACAAACCAGAATTTTCATTTAGACTAATATTAGTTATTTAACTTATCTTAAAATGGTTAAAAGATCCTAATTTCAAATTTTAACCTTTGAGGCGGCAAATATAATAATTTATGATTCACAATCAAATCAATAATGTATCATCTATGATCCGGGTTCGAATCATAATTAATTCCTATTTATCTTCTGTCCAGTGAGATAAGGCATTAATTAAAATGCAAACTCCCGTTAGGTCGAAACCTATGTTTTATATCACTAAGCCGGTTTTCGGTCAGAAATCCCCAATTGCAAATATCTGATTATGAGAAAACAAGGAATGTAATATAGGAGATCCCGGGCATGGGCAAAAGAACTCTCAGGAAATAAAAATCAGGGAATCTGTTAAATGTCTTCAGAATTTCCAGGATCATAATACCTTAATTATGAGAATGATTAAGTTGTAAATCATTGAACTGAAAAAAGTGCAATTAAAAATATCCCATTCTTTACAAGTAAATTTACAATTTAGATATAAATTCGCAGCTTCGAAAAAATGTCTTCCTTAACAAAGATAATAATTGAGTAAAAGTTTTAAAACATATCTGTCAGTGATTCTGGCTATGATCTTCTGGTCGTTTTCATTCATTTGGTTCAAAGAAGCAAATAAAACCTTCCTCCCTATAACCATAGTATTTATACGACTTGTACTTTCAATGGTTCTTCTTACAACATATCTGGTAGTCACAAGGAATTTTATGAAAATACGCAAAGAAGACCGGAAACTTTTCTTCCTGCTGGCATTTTTTGAACCATTCATTTATTTTCTGGGTGAGAGCTACGGGCTTACTTATGTTTCTGCAACTGTTTGTTCTGTATTGATCTCCACAATTCCTGTATTTGCGACAATAGGGGCATGGCTGTTATTTAAAGAACGGCTTAAGGTTATTAATTATGCCGGCATTATTCTCTCCTTTATCGGGGTACTGATATTTATCCTTAACAGCGATGGCTCTCTTTCATTTAACATCAGAGGATTGGGACTTCTAATGATTGCTGTATTATCTGCTGTAGGTTATAATCTTACTCTCAGCCGGCTTGTAGGTCACTATTCACCTGTATATATTGTAAATGTACAGAATATTATTGGTGCTATACTTTTCCTGCCGCTCTTTTTAATTCTTGATTTTAAAAAGTTCATTCATACTCCGTTCACATTTGAAATGTTTATACCCATATTGGAGCTTGCCATATTTGCATCGTGCGGTGCATTTATTTTGTTCGCGTACTCGATGAAAAACATGGGAATTACCAAAGCCAATGTATTCTCAAACTCCATTCCCGTATTTACAGCACTTTTCTCATTTATGTTATTTGGAGAGAAGCTGACGATCCAGAACATTGCCGGAATGGCTATTGTTATAGCAGGACTCTTCATGTCGCAGATGAATGGCAGAAAAAAGAGTATCGATGAAGCTCTTATTCTTACCGGTAAAACTGCTTAATTCTGTACAATAAGCATCACTTTTTTATTAATACTAATCCACGGTTACCATCCGTTTATATAAATCATCTTATATTTGATACTAAATGTAATTATGCTTAAAAGAATCATATATATTTTCTTCTTCTCTTTGGCTTTTACGCCATCGTTTTCACAGACAGGAGGAGATAATGTTTATGAATTTCTTAACCTTACGCACTCCGGACTTATTGCATCATTAGGAGGAGCAAATGTATCTCTCACAACAGATAACCTTAACACTGTTTATCATAATCCGTCTCTTCTTAATTCAGCAATGAACCATAGCATGGCATTGAATTATGTAAATTATTTTACTGATATTAATTACGGACTCGCCATGTATTCAAGGTCTTATCAGGGCATTGGTAGTTTTGCTGCAGGCTTAACATACCTTAACTATGGAACATTCACCGAAGCTGATCCATCTGGTGTAATTACAGGAGACTTCACAGCTGCCGAATATGCTTTTTCAATGATCTATTCAAGGAATATTGATTCACTTTTTTCTGTAGGTGTAAATCTTAAGCCGATCCTTTCTCATCTTGAAAAATATACCTCTTTTGGTTTTGCATTTGATATTGGCGCATCATTTCACAATTACAGCAGACTGTTTTCCGCCGGACTGGTAATTAAAAATGCAGGTTACCAGGTTACATCATATGCAGGAGAACCTCACCAGAAACTGCCATTTGAGATTCAGGCAGGTATATCACAAAGACTGGCACACGCTCCTTTCAGATTCTCATTAACTTTAACCCACCTTGAAAAATTCGATCTCACATACCAATACAGGCAACCAACTTCAACAGAAGAGACAGAAGCCCAGACTTCTGAATTCATGGAGAATCTGATGAGACATGTTGTTGTTGGAACAGAGCTCATTCCTCACAAAAACTTTTATCTCTCACTTGGATATAATTATAAAAGAAGACAGGAGCTTAAGGTAGATCAGAAAGGGTCTTCTGCAGGTTTTACATGGGGTTTTGGCATTAATACCTCATGGATGAATATTGAATTTGGCAGAGCAACTTACCATCTCGCAGGCTCCTCAACACACCTTTCAGTAATTCTGAGTCCGGATAATATCTACAAAAAATACCGTAAATGAACCTTTATTGTAAAATAAGGTTATTTTATAATCTTTGTGCTTATATATGGAGAAACGACTAATAATAGCTATTGATGGTTATTCATCGTGCGGCAAGAGTACTTTTGCCAAAGCTGTGGCAAAATATTTAAACTATATTTATATAGACAGCGGTGCAATGTACAGGGCAGTAACTCTTTATTGCATGCGAAAAGGTTTTATCGGTGAAAATGGTTTGGATAATGAGAGTATCCTTTCTGAACTTAAAAACATTCAAATCGATTTTATTTTTAATGAGAATATAAACGAATATGAAACTTTCCTTAATTCGGAAAATGTTGAAAAGGAGATCAGAGGTATTGAAGTTGCAACTTATGTAAGCCGGATAAGTCAGATATATGAAGTTCGTTTGCGCATGGTGGAACTACAAAGAGAGATAGGAGCCTCCAAAGGCCTCGTTATGGATGGAAGGGATATAGGAACTGTGGTATTTCCAGATGCTGATATTAAAATTTTCATGACTGCATCTGCTGATATCAGGGCCAGAAGGAGGTATGATGAGCTCAGGGAAAAAGGAATTGACACTGATTTTGAGGAGATTAAGAGAAATATTATTGCCCGCGACATAGCAGATGAAAACAGGGATATAAGTCCTCTCAGAAGAGCAGATGATGCCATTATACTGGATAACAGCAGAATGAAAGTATCGGAACAGATGGAATGGATCCGGGATATTATTCAAAAAAAGATGCATGAAAGTTGAAATTGATAAACAGTCTGGTTTTTGCTTTGGTGTACAAAATGCTGTTGAGATCGCTGAAGAGGCCTTGTTAAAAGGCGAAAAAGTATTCTCCCTTGGACCAATAGTACATAATGATAAAGAAGTTGAACGACTTATGGATCTGGGACTTTCCTCAATCACTCATGAGGAATTTATTACTCTAAAGAATGCCAAAGTACTGATAAGGGCACATGGAGAGCCACCTGAGATATATAAAACTGCCTTTGAAAACAACATCACAATAATTGAAGCTACATGTCCCATTGTGAAAAGACTGCAATCAAAGATCAGGGAAACATGGCTAAGAATAAAAAAAGATAACGGACAGATTGTAATATTCGGTAAGCCCGGTCATGCTGAAGTGGTTGGACTACTCGGACAGATCAATTATGAAGGAATTCTCGTATCGCAAACTGCTGATATAGAGAAGATTGACTTTACCAGGCCTGTGCATCTGTTTTCTCAGACAACCATGAGCACCCGTGATTTCAATGCTCTTTCTGATACTATCTGCATGAGGATGAATGAAAAAGGGATAACAACCACCTGTAAAAATCTTTTTATAAATAAAACGATCTGCGGGCAGGTATCTAACAGAGAACCTCAGCTCAAAAGGTTTGCCGAGAAATTCGATGTAATAATATTTGTCAGCGGCAGGGAAAGTTCTAACGGAGCAATGCTTTATTCAATTTGCAAAAACATCAATCCCGATACTCATTTCGTCTCATCTGCCGATGAAATAAAAAAAATCTGGTTTAAGGGAAAAAATTCAGTTGGCATCTGTGGTGCCACTTCAACTCCAAAATGGCTTATTGAAAATATAAGGGATATCATTTCCGCAATTTAGTCTGGCTTATAATTAATATTCCTAATTCATTGGTTACCTTTGTGATACTTATAGTTGCCCTTTGAGATACTTCGTGTTAAGAAAACCTTAACCACCAAGGAACTCAAAGGATCCCGATAGCTCTCGGGACACAAAGGAGCCGCAGAGTTTAAGAATAATATAAGTCAGATAACCGTATCTCTCATTATTTGTAAGGCAAAATTTATTATATTATCTTTGTCCGCTTATTTTATTTAATATTTTAATGGGAAAAATCAAAAGAATCGGGGTGCTTACGTCAGGAGGAGATGCCCCCGGGATGAATGCAGCAATCAGGGGAGTGACCAGGACTGCAATTTATGAAGGATTGGAAGTAATTGGTATTTATCATGGATATCAGGGATTGATAGATGCAAATTTCAAACAACTGCATTCAGAAAGTGTAAGCGATATTATACAGAGGGGTGGTACTATTCTAAAAACAGCCAGGTGTGAGGAGTTCAGAACAACTGAAGGAAGACTCAGGGCATTCAATAACCTTAAAGAAGCACAGATCGACGGAGTTGTTGTAATTGGTGGTGACGGTTCATTTACCGGTGCCAGACTTTTTAATGAGGAGTATGATATTCCTTTTATCGGCATACCCGGAACAATTGATAACGACATATTTGGTACAGATTTCACTATCGGGTACGACACAGCCTTAAACACTGTTATAGAAGCAGTTGATAAAATTCGTGATACTGCCAGCGCACATAACAGAATGTTTTTCATTGAGGTCATGGGTGCAGAGGCAGGGTTTATAGCTCTTTTCAGTGGAATTGCCACTGGTGCCGAGGCTATAATAATTCCTGAACTCAGAGGTGAAGATCGTAACATTAAAGCTATGATCGAAAGAGGTAACTCGAGATTCAAGACAAGTAATATTATAATAGTGGCAGAGGGCGATGAAGGAGGTGGTGCCTTTGCAATTGCAGAAAAGATGAAAGATGATTTTAAGGATTATGACATCAGGGTTTCAGTGCTTGGACATCTTCAGAGAGGAGGATCTCCATCAGCAATTGACAGGGTAAATGCAAGCCGTTTAGGCCATGCAGCTGTTGAAGCTCTTCTTGATGATCAGAAGAGTGTTATGGTTGGAATTCAAAATAATGAGATTGCACTGGTGCCATTCCGAAAAGCAATCAAACTCCATAAAGATGTTAACCACAGCCTTGTTGATTTAGCTAAAATATTATCAGTATAGAAAATCTATTTGTATGACACCATCAAAAGTTTATTTTACAAACCTAAGGGTAAAACCATCGCAAAACCTTTATAAAAAACTTGATAATCTTGTTATCAGCGCCGGAATGGGAAAAATTGATTTTAAAAGAAAGCTGGTAGCTGTTAAAATCCATTTCGGAGAACCGGGAAACCTGGCCTACCTGAGGCCAAACTATGCAGCCCGGATTATTAAAATGTTAAAAGCAAAAGAGGCGATCCCCTTTTTAACTGATTGTAATACCCTATATTCAGGAAGGAGATCCAATGCCCCCGAGCACATTGACTCTGCCTTCGAAAACGGTTATAATCCTATTGCAACAGATTGTCCTGTTATTATAGGAGATGGAATCAAGGGGACTGAATATC
Organism: uncultured Bacteroidales bacterium; assembly: GCA_963732435.1. GTDB lineage: Bacteria > Bacteroidota > Bacteroidia > Bacteroidales > VadinHA17 > LD21. The sequence goes on from CAVSZL010000006.1 coordinate 479,600, forward strand.
GTGAAATTGATCTGAACCTTGAATACTGCAAATCAGCCAAGATAGGCAGTGCTATAGCAGATTCTGATATAATTATTTCACTGAATCATTTTAAAGGTCACGAAATGACTGGTTTCGGAGGAGCATTAAAGAACCTCGGAATGGGTTGTGCTTCCGTCGGAGGAAAGCTGTTTCTACATTCCGGAGCCTCGCCTGAGATAAATGAAAAGAACTGCACAGGTTGTAAAGTATGCGAAAAGTTTTGTGCTTATGACGCTATAAAGGTAGGTAAGGACAAAATAGCTCATATTGATTATGATAACTGTGTCGGCTGCGGCCAATGCGTTGCCGTTTGCCAGTTTGATTCTGCACAGGTAGTGTGGCAGGGTTCCTCTGAAACAGTATGTAAAAGAGTGTCGGAGTACACACTTGCAGTTCTTAAAGATAAGCCATCCTTCCATATTAACTTTATTATGAATGTCTCCCCTAATTGTGATTGCTGGGGATTTAATGATTATCCGCTGGTTCCTGACCTGGGTATAGCAGCATCGTTTGACCCTGTTGCACTTGATCAGGCATGTGCCGATCTTGTAAAAGCTGCTCCTGCCCTTCCGGGAAGCCTGATTTGTACTGACCATAAACATGGAGACCTTTCAGGTGAGGACAAATTTAACACGGCGCATCCTGATACATCATGGCAGTCAGGCATTGAACATGCAGTAAAAATAGGCCTTGGAAATAAAGATTACGAACTTATAAATTTATAATTTATCTTAATCTGAAATCATTTATTATCATCTGTTTGATCCAAACTCTACAGGTATTTGAATATTTAGCCACATGAATGCCAAAATAAAAGTCGCCAGGCTTTCAATTTTATCAAACACTTTTCTTATTATTATGAAGGTGACTGCCGGAATAATGAGCGGATCAGTAAGTATAATCTCTGAGGCAATTCATTCATCGATGGACCTGATAGCAGCAATTGTTGCATTCCTCTCGGTAAGAATTTCCGATAACCCACCCGATTCCAGGCATCCTTACGGGCATGGAAAGATCGAAAACATATCAGGAGTTATTGAGGCCTTATTAATCTTTCTTGCAGCATTCTGGATAATTATTGAGGCTGTAAAGAAGCTGTTGGGGGAAACTGCTGAACTGGACTCAATAGCATTAGGTTCCGTTGTTATGTTAATTTCGGCTATAGTTAATGCAATTGTATCCGGCAGATTATATAAGGTAGCCCGTGAAACTAAATCCGTAGCTCTTGAAGCTGATGCTCTACACCTTAAAACTGATGTTTATACCTCGCTTGGTGTTGCTGCAGGTCTTCTTCTGATAATGATTACCGGAATTAACTGGTTAGATCCTGCTGTAGCTATCTTAGTTGCTTTATTTATTATATTTGAGTCATATATGCTTCTTAAGAAGGCTTTCACTCCCCTGATTGATACTGCATGGAGTAAAAGTGAAATAATTGAGCTTGAAAATATACTCATCAGCCTGGGAGTAAAGTATCATGATCTGCGTACCCGTCTCGCAGGGAACTATCGTTTCATCGATTTACATATTGAAATACCTGAAGATGTATCGGTTAAAAACGCCCACCAGTATTGTGATAAAATTGAGAACGTGCTTATGACCAATTATGAACACCTTACAGTAAACATACACGTTGAACCTGATTAGAAATACCTCTGAATAACTGAAATGATTGTATTTCTGCTTGTAAATAAGATGGTCTTCATTTAGATTATTTTTTGAATAAATTTTATAAATAGTTATAAATGAATCAGAAAGAAGCTATCGTGGGATTTATTGGTGCCGGTGGCATTGCAAGATCGCATGCCTTTGCATTGAACTCATTGCGTTATTACTATAATGATTTCCCAGAGATAATTCTGGAGGCAGTTTCATCTGCCAAAACAGAGAGCCGACTCTCTTTTGCCAGCAGATATGGATTCAGAAAGTCACCGGATACAGAAGAATTTGTTTCGGATGAAAATATTAATACAGTATTTATCCTGGGACCTAATAATGTTCATTATGAACATCTTAAGGCAGTAATTGAGATGGAATCCCTCAAAAGAGTATATCTTGAGAAACCTGTTTGTTCAAATATTGAGGAAGAGATTGCAATAGCTGAATTAATAAAGGAACATCCGGATGTAAAGATACAGGTGGGTTTTCAGTTTCTTTTCACACCTGCAGTTATTGAAGCCCTGGCATTCTGGAAATCAGGAAAAATTGGAAATCCAATCCATTTCGATTTGAAATATTACCATGGCGACTATCTGCAGAGGAAATACAGGGATAAACGCTCATCCCGTCTTACAGCTGCCCCCGATGGAGGAGCAATGGCTGATTTGGGCTCGCATGCCATCAGTCTGCTAATAGCCTTTCTTGATGATAACATCCATATTACAAGTGCAATACAGTCAGGCAATTTTACAGATGTAAGAGACGACTCAGATCTCTTCAGCCAGATATCATTGTTTCACAATACCACCCGAGCAGCAGGTACCCTTTCAGCCAGTCGCATAAGTTCAGGAACAGGTGACCAGCTTTCAATTGAACTTTTTGCCGAAAAGGGTTCATTGCGATACTCTTCCCTGTCGGCTGATTATTTTGAATATTACCTCGAGGAGACAGGTTTGTGGAACAAACAGATTGTGGGAAGCAATTACACAAATATTACCAGTTTCCCTTCAGGACATGTTCCCCCCGGGTGGTTGCGCTCAATGATACATGCCCATTATGTATTTCTTACTGGTAATTACGCAAATTCATATATCCCGGGAATAGAACACGGTTTATCTGTTCAGCGCCTGGTGAGGCAGACTTCCGAAAAACTGAAAGAGTTCAGGAACCTCAGAACTTAATCAGGTATTATAAAATTGCGCCTGAACTATTAAATACAGATTTAATAATTATCCAATTCTGATTCTATCTTGTATCTTTATACTTTCCGGATAATATAATATCTAAAACTTAACTCTTTCATCATGTCACTTACCGAGAAAATTGCTGCTGATCTGATAAATGCAATGAAAACAAAGGATAAAGTATCCCTTGAGGCAATAAGAGCTGCAAAAACAGCATTTGTACTCGCCCGCTCTGAAAAAGGGGCTGATTCAGTGCTCTCCCCCGAAGAGGAATTGAAAATTATTCAGAAACTTGTTAAGCAGAGAAGGGAATCTGCAACAATATATAAAGAGCAGAACAGACCTGATCTTTATGAAAAAGAGGTTTCCGAAGCTGATGTTCTTGAAAAATATCTTCCGGCAAAAATGAGTGATGAAGAACTTCAGAACATAATTAAAGCTATTATTGAGCGGGTCGGGGCAAAATCATCCTCCGATATGGGAAAAGTAATGGGAGTTGCTACAAAAGAACTGACAGGGAAAGCTGATGGCAAAGAGATCTCTGCCAAAGTCAGGCAGTTACTGGGCGCTTGACCTGATTATTTAAGGTTATATCAGGAGGAGGATAATTTTATCCCTCTCAAAAAAATTTAACCAGTGTAAGATAGGTACCCCGGTTAAATACATCTCCATTCTCCTCAGTCAGGTTTAAATTAGTGAGCCCATACCTGAAGCTTAAACCCATTTGTATTTTACCTGCCTGAAAACCCGGACCAAAACTGATCCCGGTTTCATTTTTACTATAGTCATTTTCAAAATCAGTATCTGAACCGCCTCCTGAGGCAGCAAGGTTGAATCTGTGAAAGATCCCCAGAGAAATGAATGCAAAAGGCATTTCTGTATCGTCAGAAGGAGTAGTCAGAAGAATGTCAAGATGAGGAATTACAGAGTGAATATGAAAGGCTCCGTCAGATGTCTGACTACCGTTATATCCATACAGAAATCCAGGTTGCAGTGAAATACTGGGAGTAAGCCTGTATTGTGCTTCAATGCCTGTTTCAACAGAAAACAGAGGTTTCGCCCTGAAATACTGATCCTTGTAATTCTGATAATTCATACCAGGATCCAGTTTGTACCCGACAAAAAACTTTTGTGTTGCCTTAGGAACCGACCTGGATATTAACCTTTTATCAGCCTCAATAACATCCATTACTGCAAGTTCAGTTACAATTTCTGACGTCAGGTTAACTATTGATTCCATTCCCCCGTAATCGAGTAGTTCATAGTCATCTTCAGGTTTGTGATAAGGAGATAATATGCCGGTGGTAATAAAAAAAGCCGGAATATCTTTTTTTCCGAAGGACCAGGTATCAGTTCGTTTCTCAATTTTATCAGATGTTTTTACAATTTTAATATTATTGTCTGCTGCGATTTTATATGCAAGCTCCGCCCCTCCCTTCATTGAATTAAATCCTTTCAGATTTACTCCTCCATTTTTATTGTACATGCCTACCATGTCAAGACTGAACATAGCTCTCATCTTTGACTGGTAATTTTCATTGTATTCCAGAAACATTTTAGAGCCTATCAGACCAGCCTCCTCAGCATCGAACGAAGCAATAATGACACTTCTTTTAAGTTCCCATCTTTTTGCCATCAGTTTTTTACCGATTTCAATTATAGAGGCTACTCCTGAAGCATTGTCATCAGCCCCGTTAAAAACTACTTTCTCTCCGTTTTCAAGTCGCCATCCCATGTGGTCATAGTGGGCCCCTAATATGATGTATTCATTCTTAAGGACAGGATCAGAACCTTCTATCAGACCGACAATATTTTTCCCTTCACCAAGGTAAAGGCCATTAAATTGCTGGAACGACTGAATGTAACCATTGCTCAATATATCGAAACCTGCAGATGAGAACTGATTGGTAATATATTCAATTGCCATATATTTTTCAGGGAAACCGAAAGCCCTGCCTGATAAGGAATCTGAGGCAAGAATTGCTACATGTTTTCTGAGAGAATTTACTAAAACTGCGTCCTGGGCTGGTAATGAAAGTGTTATAAAGAAAAATGTTACTGCTGCTGCAAATTGCTTACGGGCCATATTCATATTAATTTCTGATTTTAAAGATAGCAGAAGTTTCAGATAGAAAAATCGATAAAGCATTGAAGAAATTGCAGTAAGAAAAATAAATCTTTAAAATTGTGAAATGAAATATTGATTTTCCGGAAAAACTGAAGATGACATGGATATTTAAAAATTAAACATTTAGTCAAATCCTGCGTTAATATCTCGGCCACAAAAAGAACTGTAAAATATGAAAGCAATTATTCTGAAAGGATTCGGAGGGATCGAAAATCTGGTTTTGGCAGATCATCCTGTTCCGGTAATCTCTGATAATGAGGTACTTATTAAAACTGAAGCAATTGGCATTAATCCGATAGATATAAAAACCCGTAAAGGACGGGGTGCAGCAGGGATTTTAAAGGAATTCGATCCCATGATTCTCGGATGGGATGTTTCAGGCATTATAACCGGTACCGGGAAAAAAGTATCTGCATTCAAAAAGGGAGATACAGTTTTCGGGATGATAAATTTTCCCGGCCATGGAAAAGCGTATGCAGAATATGTTGCTGCAAATGAGGCACATATTAGCCTTAAACCTGCAAATGTTTCTCATGAAGCAGCTGCAGCTGCTTCTCTGGCAGCTATGACAGCCTGGCAGATACTTAAGGAAAAAGTCGGAATAAAACAGGGTGACAGAGTGCTCATCCATTCTGCTGCCGGCGGAGTTGGTCATTTTGCTGTGCAGATGTCGAAATACCTTGGCGCAGATGTTACAGGTACAGGTTCAGAAAAGAACAAAGATTTTATTCTTGGACTTGGAGCTTCAAAGTTTATTGATTATGAAAAGGAGCGTTTTGAAGATGTTCTTCATGATATGGATTTTGTTTTGGATTCCATAGGAGATGAATATACTTTACGATCATTTAAAGTACTTAAAAAAGGTGGGAAGATAATATGTATGCCCTCAGGTACTTCTGAAAACATAAAAGAAGAAGCTGCACGGCTTGGACTGGTCGGAGACCATTTCAGGGTTCATTCTGATAGCAGAAATATGAACGAGATATCAGATTTGCTTGAAAAAGGAGTTGTAAAATCGTACGTTTCGAAAACTTTTTCCCTCGATGAGATACAGGCAGCACATCAACAGATTGAGACAGGTAAAACAAAGGGTAAAATAGTAATTACGTTATAATCCCGATACAAGAGCGAAGAATTTCGTAATATTGCCTTAAAGCAGGCAATTCAAATCTCCATTATAAGCTGCTGAATTAGAAAATTAATACATAACAAATGTCATCTATAAAACCATTTCCGGAAATGATGAAGGCTGTTTTTATTGATAAAACCACAGGCAAACTGATTATTAAAGAGGTAAACACACCACAACCCGGACCCGGGGAAGTATTGATAAAGATCTCTGCAGCTCCAGTAAATCCATCTGACATTGCTAAGCTCAGACATGCACATACAAATAATGACCTGACTTCCTTTATTCCTGGAATCGAAGGCAGTGGTACTGTTGTTGCAGCGGGGAATGGATTTCTGCCTCGTCTGTTAATGGGAAAGCGGGTTGCATGTTCATCGGAGCATAATTACAGCGGCACATGGTCTGAATATATGGTTACTCCTGCAGTTAAATGTTTTCCCCTTGGCAGGAAAGTAACTGATGAACAAGGTTCAATGTCGCTGGTAAATCCGCTTACAGCACTTGCTTTTTTTGAGATTGTCAGGAAGAACGGACATAAAGCAATTATAAATAACCCAGCAGCAAGTGCATTAGGCAGGATGGTTGAAATACTGGGTAAAAAACACAAGATCCCGGTTATAAATATTGTAAGAAACAGGAAGCAGTATGAAATGCTTATTGACCTTGGATCTGGACATGTTCTGGACAATTCTGATCCGGATTTCATTGAAAATCTCGGGAAGCTTTCAAATCAGTTAAGTGCTACTCTTATGTTTGATTCCGTCTGCAGCCCTCAACTTGAGAGTATTATCGATGTTCTCCCACCTGGCAGTACTGTGATTATTTATGGAAATATCTCTGGTGAACCCAGAATAATGATAAATCCCAGAAGGCTGATTGACAATAATATCAAAATATCAGGGTTTTTTCTGGGTCAACAGGCGAAGGAAAACGGACTTCTGAAGAACATAATAAATCTAATTAAAGTCAGATCTCTTATGAGCAATGAACTAAAAATTAAAATCCAGCGCAGATTTAACCTGGCAGATGCACAGGAGGCTGTTGATACATACCTCGATAATATGTCAGGAGGGAAGGTTCTGCTAATACCCTGACCAGGACAATTAAAGCAGGATTACTAATTATTGAAGCACAGATATTAAGAATACTCCACTTCCTCTTACTGTTTCAGATATAGCCTTCAGTCCTGAATGGTTTGTGAAATACTTTATACCTCCATTATTCATATAAAACCTGAAATTACGGTAATGATCACCACCGGCAATCCGTTCAATGCCAAATGCTATATTCCTGGCAAATCCTTCAGGCATTGGATAATTATAATCAACAATGATTACCTCTTGGGCTATCCTTTTCATTTCTGACACTATTTTTACAGCAAGTTCTGCATCGAACTGGTGAACAGCCATCGATGTTATAGCAATATCAAACTCATTATCCCTGTAATGTGAGAGTGATGAGGCATCGCGTAGTTCAAAAGTAATATTTGTCAGATCTTTTCTCCTGGCTGATCTGAGAGCAGTTACTATCATTTCCTCAGATAGATCAATTCCTGTAACAGAATATGCTTTTTCTGCAATTGCGCATGACAGCGAACCCGTTCCGCAGGCAATATCCAAAACCCGATGATGTGATTCAATATTTTCAAGTATCGGATCATGAAGACGCGACAGGATAGGATCAATAAGTAACTGATAGACAAAGCCGCCAAATGAAAAGCCCATATCAAGTTTAATTTACAGACTCAAAGATAATCTAAAGCAGCTCGTTGGCAAATTTCAAATATCACCGGAGAACAAAGGTTCGCATTGCTTTTATAAGGCAATAGCATTCAAAAGCCCTGTTTCTGCTTTTATCCTGTTACAGAAATAACTATCTTTAAGGAGTATATTTTCAGGATTTATAAGTGGCAGGATGGAATTATCAATACTAAAAGATATTGTTATAATTTTTGCCCTCTCTACGCTGGTCAATCTGGTCTTTACAAGGTTTAAGATCCCTACTGTTTTAGGTTACCTGCTTACAGGGGTAATTGCCGGGCCACATTTTCTCTCTCTCGTAAGCGAGGGCAATAAGATAGAGCTTCTTGCTGAGATCGGGGTAGTGCTGCTGCTTTTTACAATTGGAATGGAATTCTCTTTACAGCACCTGCTTAAGATCAGAAGGATTGTGTTCCTCGGGGGATTAATTCAGGTGACTTTCACGGCCGGTGTGTTTTTCGTAGCATTCTATTTATTCGGGATGAGCTGGCAGGTAAGCATATTCATCGGCTTCCTTGCTGCCCTGAGCAGTTCAGTGCTTGTACTGAAGATCCTCCAGGAAAGGTCAGAGCTCACCTCAAACTACGGACGTACTGTTTTAGGGATTCTGATTTTCCAGGACTTATTGCTTGCTCCTCTTCTTTTATTCAGTAATCTTCTTGCTGATAACTCAATTGATGTCCAGAAAGAATTAATTGTTCTTTCACTTAAAGTAATATTCATAATTAGCCTGGTATATGCCGGAAACAGGTGGCTGTTTCCGAAGCTTCTACATCTGATAGCACTTGCAAAGAACCAGGAGCTGTTCATGATGAGTATTTTCCTGATATGTTTTGCCATTGCTCTTTTTACATCAAGGCTGGGAATGTCGCTCGCATTTGGAGCATTTTTAGCAGGTTTGATGATATCTGAATCAGAATACAGCTACAACGCATTCGGAAATTTCCAGCCTATAAAAGATGTTTTTGCCAGTTTCTTCTTTGTTTCAATAGGGATGCTTCTGGATATCTCCTTTATTGCCGAGAACTATAATCTGGTAATAATAAGTGTATTGCTTGTACTGGTTATTAAAAGTATAATTGCCGGAGGGACTGGTTTTATTCTTGGCCATACACTTCAGGGCACAGTTCTTATCGGGCTGGCATTGAGTCAGGTAGGAGAGTTTTCATTTATCCTGGCAAAAGTAGGGCTCGACAATTCTATTCTGACAGCATTTAATTACCAGCTCTTCCTTGCAGTTGCAGTCATTACAATGGCCTTTACACCCTTTATCTTTTATCTTTCATCACCATTGGTTAAAGCACTATTGTGGCTACCTCTTCCCAAATTCATAATAAATGGAATTTTTCCTCTCAAAGAGATTGACTTGCCTGATTTCAGGAACCACCTGGTAATAATCGGAAAGGATGCAAGTGCTGTTAAATTGTCGGTGATGGCAAAAACCAATAACCTTAAACATGTTTCCATAATCTTTGATCCGGCACTGGCCCGTGAAAAGATGAATAACGGCGATATGGTGGTTTATGGCGATGCAGTTAATGAACCAATTTTAAGGAAAGCTCATGTTGAATCAGCTGATATCGTTATAATATCTGTTGGAAGTATTATTCCCTCTATGGCTATAATTGAGAAAGTAAGACGGATAAATAAAAACGCTTATATCATAGCCAGGAGCACACTGGTAAGCAGTATGGAGATGCTGTACAAGGCCGGAGCGGACCAGGTATTGCCCGAAAAACTCGAGATAGCAATTGACCTTCTAAACAGAATCCTTGTTAAAAGGTTAATTCCACAAAAGGAAGTTAACCGGATACTGACTCATATAAGGAGTACAAGCCTTGGAGTCTTCAGTGATAAGGATATTGTCAATCAGCCTTCGGTTCTAGACGAATTCCCAAATATCAGTATACAGGCGGTAAGGGTAGATCCGGATTCGCGGGTTGAAGGCAGATCCCTTCTGGATATTAACCTTCGTAAAAAAACCGGAGTAACCCTTTTAGCTATCAGAAGGGGATCCGAGATTATCGAACATCCGATACCGGAAACAATATTTAAGAGTGATGATATTGCTTATTTCCTGGGAAATCCCGAACAGATAAATTTTGCTTCTGAATTACTTCTTAAGGGGAAATAACATCACTTTCTAGGATATCCCCGTAAATTATAGGTATTTTTGCCAAAATCCGGAATTGATTCAGTTACTGATTCAATTTACAGATAAAATATAAATTGGATATATTATTTAAAATGACATTTGAAGAACTAGGATTAAAGGATCAATTACTGGAAGCCATATCATACATGGGCTTTGATACGGCAACCCCTGTCCAGGAAAGGGTGATCCCGGTTATCCTCAAAAACAGGGATCTGATAGCATGTGCTCAGACCGGAACAGGTAAAACAGGAGCATTTGTATTACCAATACTCAATAAACTTGTAGGTAAGAAAGATAATCATACAGACACGTTAATAATTGTACCGACAAGAGAACTTGCAATTCAGATAGAGCAGCAGATACAGGGATTCTCCTATTTTGTTCCTGCAGAATCAATTGCAGTTTACGGAGGTGGCAGCGGCAATGACTGGGACTCAGAAATACAGGCATTCAGAAATGGAACAGATATAGTTATTGCGACACCAGGCAGATTACTATCTCATTTAAAACTCGGAAACGTAAGATTTACAAATATTTCCCATCTGATACTGGATGAAGCAGATAAAATGCTTGATATGGGTTTTGTTGATGATATTCAAAAGATAATTTCATATCTGCCTGAAAAACATCAGACAATGATGTTTAGTGCCACAATGCCGAACAGCATCAGGCATCTGGCCAGGAAAATACTGCATGATCCGGTGGAAATTTCTCTGGCAATCTCCACACCTGCTGAAGGTATTGATCAAAAGGCAGTTCTGGTATATGATAATCAGAAAAATATGGTAATAAACCATATCCTGAGTGAAAAAACACATTATGACAGCATTATTATTTTTACCTCTACAAAAAGCAAAATAAGTGAAATTGTCCGGTCGCTCAACCGGAGCGGATTTCCTGCTCATGGAATCTCTTCCAATCTTGATCAGGAAAAACGGGAAGAAGTTTTACGGGATTTCAGGTCAAAACAGATCCGGATCCTGGTAGCAACAGATGTAATGAGCAGGGGTATCGACGTCAAAGAGATAAACCTTGTTATCAATTATGACATCCCGCATGATGCAGAAGATTATGTTCACCGGGTTGGAAGAACTGCACGGGTCAACGCAAAAGGCGAAGCAATAACACTGGTAACGCAGAAGGAGTTGCATAAGCTCAGAAAGATTGAACAACTGATCAGAGCCACTATTCCAAAACTTCAGCCACCAATTCACATAGGTCCGGTTCCCTCTTGGGAGGAAGGTGTAATGATGGCAAAAAAGAAAAAGAGATTTCCAAAAAAATGGAGACGGGGAGACGCTGGAACGAGGTGAATGGGAAAGTATTTCTTTATTAATACTTAGTAATCCACAATAACACCAGATTCGATTAATGCTTTTACTTGTTGAAGATCAATTTTATTTTCTTTCAGATCAGCATATTCGAGCATTTTCAGTTCGAAAAGAGGGGATATGTCTTCGATACAATTATCAGATAACAGTATACTCTTAAGATTTACCAGATTGCCTATTCCATCGATGTAACCAATCTGGTTATCAGAAAGATTTAATTCCTCCAGGTTTGTCAGCCCGAAAAGTGGGGTTAGATCCGAAATCCGGTTGTTTGATACATCAATGGTTTTAGCATTGATGCAAAATTGCACCCCATCCAGATCATTAATATCTGATGATGATAATTCAAATTCTTCTATATCTTCGAGATAAATTGAAGGATATTCAATATCTGTATGGCCATATTCTCTTATTTTGATAGCATCATAAAAAGCATATCCGATCAATTCTGTATTTGTTTTTGTTTTCACTATCTCAACCGGCTCATTATCACTAATAATAGTAAATCCCTCGGTTTCAATATCCCAATCATAAACAGGGGAATAATCGATATCTTCATAACTCCTTAGTGATACTGTAATCTCATCAATCCGTTCCAATTTCAGTATATGTGAATACTCCAGCAACCTGTCAATATTATTCTCAGCTGCCAGCCTGTTTATTTCTTTAATATGATAGCCGGCCCTGTCAGGATGATACAGCATTATAAGTTTTGAAAAACCTTTTCCATCATCCTTAACAGTAACAGTTACGAAATCGCTTATTATTTCGGAAATCTTCTGAAGTGTTGCATAATTGCTGGCTTTGTACAAATTTATAAGAGTGAGAGATATGTTATTCAGATTTTTAACGGTATATGCTTCCAGGAGCATCTGTTGCAGTTCTTTTATTTTCATTTTTTCTTAATTTGAGGTTCATTTTAAATTACTTCTCTTTTACTATTGTTGTCAATAAATCAAAACACAGCGATTCAATATTCCCTGTCTCTTTTCTAAAACCTGAAACATTTGAAAGAATCACAATTCCTGTTTTCTTATTATAATTAAAAGCCATTGCTGATTTGTACCCGCCAGTAATACCTTTATGCCAGTATAAAGTTTCACCCGATTCTGTTTTGTTAATGAACCATCCTAAACCCATAGCCCTATTCTCATTTAAGTTAAATGTATTTTCTCTTAACAGAGCCAATTCTCTGTTCAATTCATTAAATTGTGCAATGATAAATTTTGACAGATCTTCTGTGGTTGATAAAACAGCTCCGGCACTCTCAAGAGATCCGAAATCCCAGTTTGCTACTTTGCTGCCATTCTTATCAAAAGCAAAAACCAATTTGCTTTCAAGGTCTTTTCTGCATATTGATGAATTCATCATTCCGTATTTTGTAAAAATATGCTCCCTCAGCAAATCATTGTAGCTTTTACCTTCATTTTTACATAGGATATACCCCAGTATTCCGAAGCCAATATTTGAATATATAAATTCTTTATGAGACTTCCCTGTAACCTTCATCTTTTTGGTTAAATATTTTTCAAGTTTAATCTCAGAATAATTTTTGTAAGGGTTTTTTGAATTCAACATTGCAGATAATCCCATATTAGATGGGTTTCTTGGCAAGCCTGAAGTATGATTTGCTAATTCCTTGAATGAGATCTGGATACTATCATTCAATTTAAATGGAAGATAATTGTTGATATGGTCATCAGGAGCAATAGTCCCTTCATTGATAGAATTTGCAAGTAATGTGGCTGTGAATAGTTTCGTAATTGAACCTATTTCAAAGACAGAAGATTGATTATCAATGTTTACAATGTTGCTATTTTGTATTTTAAGTCCATAAAATACAGCCCGTCCATTCTCAATAAAAGCGATGGATAACTGGGTGCTTTGCGGGAATTCTTTTATTTTGTTAAATATTAATCCGACCTGTTCCTCTGTAATTTTCTCATTATGAGTCATTTCATTGATTACAAATCTTGAAGGCATTGCATAATTTCCAGTACCTGCCGATGGGATATAAATTGAGTTAGAAAAGTGAATAGTTTCATTGGCCGGATTTCGGTTTATATCACTTTGAATCCGGTTGGCAAAAGATGTGGGACCAATTATCCCCAAGTCAAATTTATTTTCTACACCTTGTGCAATGCAATTAAAGGAGATCATTGAGAACACAACCAGCACAAATAATACTTTTGTTTTCATGTTTTGAAGTTTTACAACTGAATAATCATTCTTTAAAACAAATGTATGGATCACTCTACTGGCATAAAACTCAAAGGTGATGAAGGTGTTAAATGAGGTGATGAGGGCGTAAAAAATTATTTTCCAAAACTATTAGAATCAGATATGACAATCACAGTCAGACATGATTCCATTTACATTATTACTGGTCGTAAACCATTCAATAAACCGATATCGGTGTTTCTAATTTCGGCAATAGGAATAACCCTTGTGACTGCTCCTTCTTTCGTGAACATTGTTTTACGGTTGAACCAGGTAACTATTACCGAAATAACTATGATTATATAATTATCAAAAGGTTGTGCATCAGGGAATATAGGATTCATCAACATAAAATGGAAAAAAGCAGTCAGAAGGATGCTGCCATTTGATCTGTTGAATAATGGTGTTAGGATAATACTTAAAGCAATGCAACCGATAAAGAAGGGTGCAAATGACCATTCGCTTTGCTGGGTTCCGCTCATAAGGAAAGCGGGCAGGTGCCAAATGCCCCATATTATACCAAGGACCAGTCCTGCCCAAATTGGCGCAAGTTTCCTCTGAAGTAATGGCAGAGCCAGACCACGCCATCCGAATTCCTCAACCGGGCCTTTGATTATGGCAAAAAACGTGGCGAAAAGGATCGCAGACAATGACGAAAAAGGAAATGGATCGGTAAAAAGGTTTCCCTTAATAAAAGATCCAATTACAAAAACCAGAGGTATCCCTAAAAGTAAAAATGCAAACCATGAAAGAGACGTACGCCAGATCAGCAACCTGGAGAGATAACTCTTTAAGCCCTGAAATCCGGCTTTATATATTATGATAGTAAAAGCAGCAATTGCAGGGGCATATACTGAAAGAAAAAAAAGCGGATGATCTCCTGATATCTCACCAAATATTCCGGTCATTTTTTCGGGCAGACAGATATACAATCCAAGGATTGACCAGGCAATACCGAAAGTAATTAACAGAAATGGCACGAAGGAACGTAATGGGACCTGATATTTGACGGTTTCCGAAAAGCCAGCGACAAAGCTGGATTCAACCAGTCTGGTATTCTCTTCTTTTGCTGAGAATATTGTTTTCATATTACTAATTATTGATTATCGAAACAAAATAAGGCTCGCTACCCCAAATAGAATATTAAAATGTGATGAAGGAGGTTAAATTGGTATTGAAAGTGAATAATAAAATGTTAACCCTATTCAGCAGATAAAGCAATCCGATAACTGTACACTACTCTGATTATGATTTCTTCAGTATCCTGCATATAGCTAATAATACTTTCACGGATCTGCCTTTTTGTTTATAACTTTAAGTATATCATTCCTTATTATCTGAACTGATTTTTTTGGTTCTTCAAATATTGGGCTGTGGGCTGAATTTTCAAAAGTGTAAAAACCTTTTATTGGTGTATTTAGCTTTTCAAAATAGTCCTTTGCTAAAGTATAAGAAACAGTGTAATCATATACACCATGAAAAAAATAAACAGGAATATTGAGTTCAGGAACTTGTTTGATTAAATCGGTGGCCATAATCGTATTCCACAGTGGATGAACACCAGACCGGGCTTTCCCACGCCACAAATTAACCTTCTCACTTAGCGAGTAATCATGGCATTTAAGAGATTCTAAAAAAATACCGGTAATTATGGAATTCATGTCATGTGTTGTACCTATACCAATACTGTGCATTGCATCATCCCGGAGTAAAAGGTATGAATCCGGAATACCATCCTTAATTGTGACTGGTGCTGACTCAAGTTTTCGTAGCATCTTACGGTTTCCCTTCACTTTATATTGCTCAACCATATACTCATATGCCAGTCTTTCAGATTCAAGCTGATTCGACATTTGTGCAACGGCAATGTAAGCGTGGTATAATTCAGGCGAGTGTGCGGCCACATGAACACCAATAAAGGTACCTCCCGAATGTCCCATGAGGTAGATCTTTTCCTTTTCAAAGCGCTTACGCAGGTAATTCGTTACCTCCTTTGTATCGGATATCATTTGATCCAGAGTCACCGACCCTGATAGATTTTTGGGATTGTAAGAAAGTCCAAAACCACGCTGCTCCCACCATACTACAGTGAAAATGTCTTCAAGGCCGGTAGGGTACTTCTTTGTAAGAAAATAAACCGGCATTCCACCATGAAGAAAAAGCAGAACAGGTTTCGTTGAATCTTTGCTTTTTATAAACATCCCCTGTTCCACACCATTTATATTGACAAAGACTTTTTCAGAAATGCTTCCAACCATATAATTTCCGTTTTCATCCTGAAATGGTTCAGGTTTACCGGGACTCGCCATATATAGCACGCCTGCAATAATGAGTATGCATGTTAATAAGATTGAAAGAATAATAAGCATAATACGGCCTCCCTTCCTGATGATTAGTTGATTATAAAAATGTTTCATTTTTTTGTTCAGTAAATTGCAATTTTTAAAGTTTGCATACCAAATAAGAAGTAAAATGTAGAACATACCTCAACCAACGCAATACTTATTTTGAAGCAAAAATTTGTCTTGGAAGAAATAATTCACGTATTCCCAATCCTCCCCTAATCGCAAAAACCACATAAAGAATAGTAAATAAACCGTCTATTATTCCCGTGAACCAGAATGTTGATGGGAAATCCGTAACAAAACTCATATAAGCATAGAGTTGAATAACATAGAAAGATCTTCCAATAATCAGGCAACCAACATTGAAAGCATAACGCTTGATATTGAAAGCCGACAAAAACTGCAGGTATGCAAAGCACAGAAAGAAGGATCCCAGGAAAATTGAGAAGAAGGGATCAATTGCAGGATTGTCGATTAATCGGCCGGAGCCGATTACGAAAAAATAAAGAATGGCAGCAACAGTATCCCATAAACCACTTGCAAAGAAGGTAATTGCCAGAGGTTTTAATGACTTATTATCCATTTCTCACATTTTCTTAATTGTTTGGGAATTAAATTTTATAGAGGTTGACTGATATCGTCTTTGTCGAATCGGTTACCTGAATTCTGTGTTTTTTAAAGTTACCGGGAATGCTCCGTCCGTCGTAATTACTGAATCCAAACAGCTCTTTGGGAATCCCAAAAAAGTTAGTATCAAGTGTTCCATTGTTGTTATTATCCTGATATATTGAAATTACGTACTCTCCTGCTGGCAGGTTCAAATGTACTTTTGCAGAGTCCGGATTTGAAACGATTGACAGATAAGCCTTCTTTTCATCATATGATTGTTCACTATTAAAAAGTGAGACATGAATGATTCCTCCATCTTTTTCAGCTCCAATAATCTCAAGATTCAAATTGGATTGTGCAGAACTGATCCCTTCAGAGATCAGTACGATAAAACAGATAATAATATTCTTCATTCCCATTTTATTTTAAAGTGAGTATCTTTTACTATGCCGTATTGCAACCTTTATAGCATCAGTCCATAAATAATGTAAACTGATTGCTCTTTCCCTGCAATTTAATTCGCATAACCTGCACAGGGTACAATCCAGTTCATACCGGGGGGAGGCTTTATAATCAATAAGCTCTATTACACCCAGAGGACATACCTTTGCGCATTTTCCACATCCTATACAGGCTGTTTGATTAATAGTAACAAAATCGCCATTCAAAATTATCATTTTATCATTAATTCTCAACCCATAAGTATTTGCAAAACCTTCTTTTACCGGCAATTTTTTATCTATCTGCAAATAATAGTCTGGCATACAGAATTGATGCAGGCATTTTTTTATAAAGTCTGAAGCTTTTTTCAAATCATTTTCATTGGGTTTTCCAACATTCCCGCCGCCAATAATCACCCATGGTCCGGTTTCATCATACCCTCTCACCGAAAATTCTCCCGTAATTTTTTTCCCTCTTTCAACTAATAACTTCTTTATGGGTTCATGGTATTTTCCCAGTACCGGAGCGCCACGGCTGGAGAAAATAAATATCTCCTGATCTGATCTATCAAGCTTTTTCACAGCTTCAATAATAGCCGGATGATGGCTTCCAAAGTAGATCCCTGAACCAAAGCCGATTGCTTTGTAACGTCCTAAATCAGTTTCAAGAGCCTCCTGCGGCTTAATAAAGTGGCAACCCAGTGTCTGAGCCATTGTCCTGGCCAGTTTTTCTGTATTCCCGTTGTATATCGACTCATATACAATTATGCAATCCTTATTCATTTTACCTGTATTTGTCCTCAAGAATTGACTTAGAATAGTTTCCTTCTAAAATAGTTAGATGCTTGTATTTTAATGATATGCTACAAATCTAACATCTCTGTTCAGGCTTAAGAAGTAAAAGGGGATGATGGTGTTGTTTTTGAGAATGACTGGCTACTTTAAATGACTGAAGGTGCAAGTTAGCGTTCAAACAGGGGTGTAAACTGATTATCTGAGTTCGAGTAAGAACATTAGCACAGTCCCAAAATCCATCAGACCATGCAGAACGGCCAAATACGGAAAAAGTGATGGCCGAAAATAAATTGAAATTCCAATTAGAAAAGCGAAAGGTAAAAAGACCAGTGCCCGGTAAAGAATAAAACTCAAATCAGGAATCATAGGTAAAGTGCAATGCTGGATTGAGAGGAATAAAACGGGAAGCAAAATAGCCAGCCATTTTAATTTCGTCTGGCTTTTTAGTCTGGGCATGATATATACAAAATAAGTAGCTAATTCTGCGAAAGCGATTGTTAACGGAAAGGCGATTAATAAAATATAAACCAGCCAGCTTTCAATAGGACCAAACATCATTCCTGCCGGGATATTCGGATCACTCCATATAAAGAGGCTCAGGAAATAGCCCGGAAAAAAAATCAGTGGTCCGGAGATGATAACAATACCTGCAAAGATTAAGATATCTTTTTTAAAGCCTGACCTGCTAATCCTGAAAATGGACAGGTAGTTTTGCCCTTCCCTCCTGAAAAGAAAAAATAACAACGCAATACTGACAATATTTGTAAATGTGGCTGATAGCAGCCAGTATTTTTCAGATTTTGTCCACGACCCTGCTATCAGGGCAATAATAACCTGAAACAGGAGAAATAAAAGAAGCCTGCTTGCTAAAACACCATAAATATATCTACCTGGCTGGTTATATGAGTGTTTTAACATAATTCACCAATCAAATTTTAAAAAGACTAACTATTCAGCCACTTCTTGAACTCCGCAGAGCGGTCAATACTTACAACAGTATCGAGTTCATCGTCGGCGCTTGGCTTCAGGTCAAGCTTCACCCGTCCACGGGAATATGCCACCATATTAGCAATTGAGTCCATGTTCACAAAGTATTTTCTGTTAATTCTGAAAAAGGATGATGGATTTAGAATAGTTTCAAGTTTGTCGAGAGTGTATTCTACGGTATAACTGTTTCCCTGAAATGTACGCATGTAAACACCTTTATCAAGGACATAGAAGTAGGCAATTTCTGATACTTCAATCTTTCTGATCTTTTCACCTATCTGGATAAGAAACCGTTTTTTATATCCTGGCTCTTTTCCCTGAATATTAGCTAAAAGCATATCGAAATCGATGCTGAAAGCTGATTTTAAGGTCTGGTATTTTTTGAGACTATCAGCAAGATCATTTTTCCGTATGGGTTTTAATAAGTAAGAGATACTGTTAACCTTAAACGCTTTAATTGCATACTGGTCAAAAGCAGTTGTGAAGATAACTGGAGTACTAATTGTTACCTGTTCAAAAATGCTGAAACTGATACCATCGGAAAGCTGAATGTCAAGAAAGATCAGATCAGAAGTATTTTGAAAAAGCCATTTTACTGAATCTTTAATAGAACCAAGTTTTGCCATGATATTTATCGATGGATCAACTTCCTTTAACATCCTTTCTAATTTATCAGCCGCAAGGCTTTCATCTTCAATTATTAGTATGTTCATCTGAATCAATTTTTATTAAGGGAATTTTGGCCACATAGTGATTGTCCACAACCTGAAATAACGGTTCCACCTTGCTTATCAGTGCGTATCTCTTTACCAGATTTTTAAGTCCCAGGCCGGTTGATGTCCCTGAAATTTTTGGCTGAATATTATTCTTTATTACAAGGAAACCATCTTCACTCAGGATTTCGATTTTAAGCGGCTTTGTCTCATTGACTATGTTGTGTTTAATAGCATTTTCGAGTAAAACCTGCAGCGAAAGTGGTGGAACAACCAATGGAAATAGCTCAACAGGAATATTCACAGTAAATGTAAGATTCTTACCATAGCGGATCTGCTGGAGAAAAAGATAAGAACGCATAAATTCAAGTTCCTTGCTCAGGCTAACAACAGGTTGTTCAATTGTTTCAAGAACATACCTGTAGATCTGAGAAAACTCATCGATAAATAACTGTGCTTTGGAAACATCCACGTTTATTAAACCTGACAATACATTAAGACTATTAAACATAAAATGTGGATTGATCTGACTCTTAAGAACTTCAAATCTTATCTGAGACAGTTCTTCCTGAAGATTCTCGGCAATTTGCCTGGCCTGACGGCTCTCGGAATAGTAGATCCAACCTTCAAGAACTGACATCAGCAGGATATTGACTACTGAATAAATCAATGCATTGTAAATAAGCACCCCTGTGAAATCTTCAGAATAAGGTGTTAACCAATTTGCCCATAAAGTAATCGCAGTTGAAACTATTATCGAAATAAAAACCGCAAAACTGATTTGTAATGAAAGTCTCATAATTATTCTCTTCCCCCAGGGGGCCATACTATTCAGATAACGTATCACATAAAGATCGGGATATGCTATAAGGAAACCACCAACAAGACTTAATATCGACCCTCTTAACAATCGTAGAAAAAAATGCTGATAACCGTCAAGAATATGATAACCACTAAGGTGATTGTATGTTATAACAACAAGCTGTATAAGAATTGTTAGTCCACACAACAGAGAAAAAAGTCGTTTGAAAGGAAAGTAACTATGAATACTATTGAAACACATTTATTTGGGTATTTAAAACAAAATATTTTATTCAGGAGACTAATTGTCTTAATTGGTTGATAATGTAATATACCATATCGGAAATATTCTTTAATTCAGGTTATTGATCAATTTCGTAAATGTAAATTAATTTTTCCGACACCCTGATTGCTTTTATATGATAATTTCCAGTATCCCGATTCTGCGAAAAATGACTCATATATTTTTAATTCAGCCGGAGACTTAATTATTTTTGTTATTATTCAGATTTCAAAAATGAGAGAGTAATATCTATTTGCATAAATATCACCCTCTCACAACAGTTGAATTAAAACTTCTTAGCTAATCCGATTCTCAAAGAAATATACTGGTAATCAATCTGTGTTGACGTACCTCCATTATCAGTGTCGCGTGATAAGTAGTTGAACTTAATTCCGGGGGTAAGACTCCAGTTTTTACCTAAGTTATAGTCTAAGCCACCTGCAAGCTGAAAGCCAGGTCCATGTTTTGTGTCATTTAATATTTCGCCTTCAGCATTTTCAGTTTCTATATGATTATATAAAGCTCCGGCTCTAACATAATATAACAGTTTAGAATCACCAATCGGGTGCCTGAAGTCAAGACCTAAAACATATCCTGTTTCCTCGTAATCCATATTGTTTTCTGAATTAGTCGATTCGGCACTTAACCAGTTCGCTCCCCATCCACCATAAACTGATGTATGAGGCATAAATCTGTATTGGAAGGTACCCTCAAAGCCAAAGCCCATTCTTATTCCTTCAACAAATTCCTTTGTTGGCACAGACAGGCCTCCATTAATCTCAAATGCAAATCTTTTAGCTTTCTCCTGTGCAAGGACACTTACTGAAAGAATTACTGACATCGTCAACGCTAATAGTACTTTAGTTTTCATTTTTTTATTTTAAAATTATTATTAAATAAAATTTATGAAACAAAAGTACTTCAGACACATGTATAGCTAAAAGAAAAGAGGATGAAGGTGTGAATTCAAGGGATGAATGTGAATTTATGAGGATTCATTCACATCCCCGTTAAATATTGAAATAATAAATTGATACAACCTATACAGGAACAAAAGAGGTATGATCAATTTGAGAAATAAAAACTCAATTCAACAATGTAAGATATTTTGATCCGGAATCATTCTTAATGAAAAAACCCCCGGTACTTCTCAAAAAGACCTGATTACTAGCCAGTTATTATTTACATATTGTACACATATCTGAATGTATTTGCAAACTCTTCAATGGTAGTTGGTGTTGTACTTTCTGCATCACGTTTTGCAAGAGCCATAACTTTACCCTCATTCATAGCCTTAATAAATTCATTGAAGTTGTCGGCAACATTTTCAGAGGTACCCATATTCTGAATCAATGAATTTTTGAAATCAGAATAAGAAAATTCCACATATTTCAGATCAGCTTTTCCTATACTGGCACCATATACCTTTGCCATTTCAGGATAAGAAACTTCCCTGGAACCTAACAGATCTTGAGTATTATGCCCTTTAAAATCCAATGCCAATAACCTCTTTGCTGCGTAATTTCCAATATCCTTTGTTGCTATTACTGAAAAAGAGAGGTCGGGTTTTAAAGGTGATCCCATAATACCTGCCTGCTTAATAAGCCCTACCATCCCCAGAGAATTCTCCATAAAATAAGTAGGCCTGAGATGAAGTGTATTTAATCCATCTACTTTATTTAGGATATTCTCCATTTTGTGCAAACCAAGAACAACTCCTGAACCGTTTTCCAGATGAGCACCCTGACTGCTTAGAGATACAGCATATTTTACCTTACATTCTCTTATAGCTTCTGCAATAGAATTTGCATGCATCACCTGATGTTCAGTATAGTTTTTAGTCTGCCAGTCAATTGGGATCATAGCATAGACTGCTGTAGCTCCATTGAATGCTTTCTTTAATAATTCAGTATCGGAACTCTCTCCGATAAAAAGCTCAGCTCCCTTATCAGTCAGTTCTTTAGCTTTTCCGGCATTTCGACTGATAATCCTGACTTTTTTACCTGCTTCTAATAGTTTAGCAGCAATAATCTTACCGGTATTTCCGGTAGCACCTGTTATTACGTACATAGTATATTTTTTAATATTAATTATTTCTGATTATAACTTTAATAATTTAAAAGCGTGTGTCCATTCGTTTTTGGTAATTCCGGTAATGCACCAAAGCATACACAATGGCTCAATTGCTCTTGCAGACTCAACCATTCCGAAATCTGCTGTTTCCCATCCGAATTTGTCGATAATCAATGAAACCTCTTTTTTTGCATTTTCATTGTTCCCACATATGAACATTGTTGGTTTGCTCTCAAACGAAGGATTTACCATAAATGCATTCCCAACACTATTAAATGCTTTAACAAAACTTGCATCAGGCACTTTCTCCTGTAATTCTTCCATTAATGATCTGTCAAGGTTGGTAAAAAACTTTAAAACACCATTAACAGGAGGAGCATCAGCAATAGGATTCGTGGTGTCAATTACTGTTTTTCCCCGTAAGTTCTCATGTCCCATTAAATCAAGCACCTTTGATGCAACTGTACCTTTAACTGCCAGTACGATAATTTCTCCGAACTTTGCACATTCTGCAAATGAACCAAGCAGTGAATCAGTTCCTGCCTCTTTCTGCCACTGAGCAAGTTTTGATTTGTCACTCGTGCCAAGCATTACCTGATAACCATGTTTAAGGAATCCACTTCCCAATGCCTGGGCAACTATTCCCGAACCGATAATTCCTATTTTTTTCATTTTTAGCTCTTGTTTAAAAATATAATGGGTTCTAGTAGACTAAACTGAGTATTTTAATCTCCTTATTTGAAACAATTTATATAATCATATTGTTCATCAGACAATCCGGTGATGATCTGAGTTGGTCACTCAATGATTCCTAAAGCTCGAGGTGCTGTACTTTTATTCCGGAAGACTGATTACCGTTTTACTTCCTTAGCTGCCGTAACCGGATGATGTCTTTAATATTAACAAATAAGGATATTGCCAGGGCAAAGAGGAATGCCCATAGGGTTAATGAATCAACAAGTTTACTGTTTATGTCAAGTCCTGTAAGACGATCAGCAAGATATTTGATGTATGAAGCCGGTAAATTACTTTCTCCAAGTTTTGAGACTATGATAAAATGAAGATCGGTAAGCGGACAATACCCGGGTGTACCTGTAATCAATCCGAGGAGCGACCATGATGCTCCTGTAAGCAGGAGTGTTATCAGATTGAACCGCCTGCTTTTTACCCATATCCATCCGATCAGGTTGAATATGATCAATGTTGTATGAAATATTATAAAAAATATATCGAGAAAATGCCAGAACATTTAGCTTTTTATTGATATATAAAGTTCGGCAAAATATTGGAATCTTAGCAATTAAACGTCGGGACGATCCTGAAAAACTATACTTAATATCAGCAAAAGCAATTTGAAGATAAATAATGACTATAAAACTTTCACAGAGAAAAAATCAGGTAGTTTTCGCACTTATCACCACACTCCTGCTAATTGTAATATCAGGGCGATCAGTAACCCGGAATCCTGCGGATTCAATCCTTTTGATCATTTCCGAAAAAGCCTTTTTTGTAACATGGATCTTAGGTTCGGCTATGAGGATCTTTCCTCCCGGATTCAATAATGATTTCATTTCGTTAAAGAAGAGTGTCTGATCAGGTACTTCATGTACCATCCAGAATGTGAGGATAAAATCCACTTTCCTTTTAATACCAGTACTCTCGGGCTGGCACAGGTGAGACTCTACCCTGCTTTCAAAACCATAATCTCTTACTTTCCTGGTCATCTTTTCAAGCATTCCCTGCTGAAGATCAGCTGCTATGACTTTACCCCCGTCACCAACCAGCCTTGCCATCTCTTTTGTAAAATATCCCGGCCCGCAACCCATGTCAAGTACTACCATGCCTTCCTTTATGAAAGGCTTTAATATCTTCCCTGGTTTATGTGCCAAACGCCTCAAAAAGTTATCAAGGCTGCCTGAAAATGTTGAAGGACAAACATAAGGTTGTGCCATTTTTCAAAATCTATTTACTTCTCAAAGTTAATGATTTAGATTTAGAGAATGAATCTGGGTTTGTGAGATTATCAGATTTGCAGAATGCAAATAAACCTAAGAACTTTTAAAGAGTATTCAGGAATCTTTCAAATGGGGTTTAGGGGATATTTGTTGTTGGAATTCAGACAAATGGAGGTATACAATCTGAAGTTTTTTCAATAAGGAATATTCCTGAAATCTCTTTCTGGAATATTAATAATATCATATACTGATTCAGACTGATCAGGCATTTAAGAAAGAAATTATTTTTAATAAAATTGATTTTACTAAATTACAAATTAAAGAGTAATAATAATTCTTAGTACATCAAGCTTGTTCTTTCCAAGCTTTTTTACAAGTGTATCAATCATCTCTTTCTCCTCACCTAATTTATAATTCAGATCTTTCTCAGTAAGATTGTTATATCTGCTAAGAAGCTTATTCTTCTTATCCTTCCAAAATTCCATTGTAGCATTCATTATTTCTGCAAAAAAAAAGTTATACCTTCAATTATCAGTTTATTTTTCAATTTATAATTCAAAGTACATGCCACAAATAAAAGGTCTGCGGAACAAAATAACAATTTTTTCTAACATGTTGATTATCTTACTGTTTTAAATCTCAAACTGCCGCTAATTAATAGTACAACTATATTCGTTTTCTCATTTTGAGAAAACATGTTTGGAATTCTCTCAAATAGATATTGAAATATCAGTCCTTTCAAAGTTTATCAATTTTATATGCAAGGATAAAATCATTCTCTGACAACCCGTTAATTGCATGAGTCCACAGTTCTATTATTACTCTTGCATAATAAACATGCATAACCGGATGATGACCTTCTTTTTCAGCAAGTTTCGCCACATTATTTACAAAATCCATTGTGTGATGATAATTCACAAAAAGAAATTCTTTTGATATTTTATTATCTTCAGTAACCGCCCAGTCATCCTTAATATATTTTTTATATTCTTTGACCTGCCCCGGATCCAAAGGTGGTATTCCTCCTTCGCATGGTATACATTTTTTAGTGCTAAAGTCCATAATTACAATTTATTAGATTAATATTCAGAACATATTCTGTTTCATTAGTCAGTGCAGTATAAATATTACTTCGTATAGTAAACAATTATCTGTGACTTACTGTTCCGGAAATGAATAAAAAACTCCTGGTTGTGATGCCTGAGGATATATTATTACCACTTAGTAATCTGTAGTATGAAGGAAGGTAAACTGTTTATGATTAGATTTCCCGGGCTGCTTTCCATCTGTTATGAAGCCATAACCATTCAGTCGGATATTTTAATAATATTTCAGCAATCCAGTCGATCTGAATTTGTGTATTCACCTGAATGAATCTTTCAAGATCATCTTCATGATGAAGGGGAATTTCCGGTAAAATGGTTATTTTATGTTGATTATATTTTTCACGTATTACATATGCAGGTATTATGGGAACGCCGACTCTCTTTGCCAGTAAAGCCGGGCCTGAAGGTGATGGTACCGATTTATTAAAAAAATTAATGTAAATGCCATCAGGATGGGACTGATCGTTCTGGATCAAAACAATTTTTCCTTCCTTTAAAGCTCTTATAACTGCTATTGTCAGTGATGTATCGGATTTGTATTTCAAAGGTGTAATATTATATTTCATCATCACATTACCAAAAAAATCATCAGGAAGGTTTTCTGCCTCTTTATAAATGGCAGCAATCGGATAACCCCTTGATGCCAGCCATATAATCATTAACGGAAAATTGCCAAAATGTCCGCTGTAAAGCAATGCGCCCTTGTTTCCTGCTTTCAGGTTATCGAGATGTTCCAGACCTGTGGCATTTACCGATTTTAAAATTCTTTTAGCGGTCTGTTTACCATCGATCAGATATGCAAATTCAAAAAAACTCTTCAGCATTTTTCGGAGAGACTCCCTGAAGATCAATTTCCTCTCCTTCTCTGTTTTTTCAGGGAAAACTATTTTTAGGTTTTTTAAAACAATATTCCTTCTCTTTAATCTGAAACCTGATCCCAAAAATACAACGAATGTGCAAAATGAATATGATAGCCTCAAAGGGAAAATTCTTGTGAGAAACAGGATGAATTTAACAAGATACAATGATGTCTTGCCTGCACTGTTATTTCGAGACATAGCTATACCAGAATTACTTATCCTGTATCAAATTTACTAAATTCTTTAGTTTACTTTACCAGGTAAAGTTCATATACAGAAAATTTAAGTTTCTGACCCAAATATATGAGGGTCATTTAAATAAATAACTCCATCTTACCGCTGAATATTTTTGTATCTTTAGTAACCAAATCAGTTAAACATGTACCAGAGAGATTATATCCTTCGACTAATTGAAATGGCAGCCAAAGCCCTGGCAGCAATCCTCGGAAGAATAAAGGGAGGTGAAATAAACATTGCATCGGAGGAACTTGAAAACCTTTATTATGATATTCTAAAACAGGATGCTGCATTTTTCAGAGTCATACCAGAGGAGATGCTGACTGAAAAACTTCTTCATGACCATAATTACACAAACGGGCATTTGGAAATACTCGCCGGGCTCTTCGATGCAGAAGCAGAACTTTGCAAAGCCAGGAATGATAAATCCGGACATCTTGAATACTCTAAAAAATCTTTAATACTTTTTGAGTTTATAGATAAGGAATACAAAACATATTCAATTGAGCGAAATAAAAAGATTGAGGCTTTGAAGAATAGTATCACCCTGTTAAGTACATAAGCCTGCCTCAGCAAAAGCGTTGTTAATACTATTGCATTGAAGAGAGGATAATACATAATCAGCTTAAAATCTATTCAAAACCAACAATTCAATACTGTGCAATTTAAATCTTGCATGAACTGCTGATTTTCATTCATTTGACTCTTATAACTAATTATACCCTAATCTTCTAATCAGGAAAAACCTGACCATGAGGGAATAATCCTCAAAATGGTAAATCAAAGAAAGTTAATGATCTGTGGGATATTGGATTATAGTTACAGATCCGGTGAGGAAATTTAATATCATACAAATCCGTCAGGAAGAACAGCTATTTTTTATAACTGATAACCTCTTCAGGCATTTTCCTGGCAGATGCTGCCGATACTGCATCCACACTCTTGTCAATATTCCCGATACGAAGGACCATCACAGCTTTATAGCCAGCTGGTATCTGGTATGCCTCACGGTTTAAATTCATATTACTTATGGGCCTGCCGTAGATACGTGCACCAAGTCCAAGCCCCTGTGCAGCCAAAAACATGGTTTGTGTTGCCAGTCCACAGTCGAAATCCGGAGTGCGTCCTCCCTGTTCCGGTTCAATTCCGGAAACAACAATAAGCACATTCCCGGGAACCACATTGCTAACCAGTTCTTTCATTGTTGAGTCGTCACGTATTACAGTAAACTTCCATGGTTGCCGGTTATTAGCACTTGGTGATTTCATACCGCATTTCAATATAAGATCCAGCTGCTGATCAGTAA
Organism: uncultured Bacteroidales bacterium; assembly: GCA_963732435.1. GTDB lineage: Bacteria > Bacteroidota > Bacteroidia > Bacteroidales > VadinHA17 > LD21. The sequence continues at coordinate 507,697 of CAVSZL010000006.1, forward strand.
CTGGTTCTGTTGAATAGTTCCGAACCGAATATCCTGAAAGAATAACATCAACAACTGAGTTACCCGTTGATTGTGCTTTTAATTGTCCTGTTGCCATCACAGCAAGTAATAATAATGAAAGTAGTGTTTTCATATTGTTAATGATTTAAGGTTTGCCTATAATATTTTGACACTTAAAATTATACATTTTATTCCAAACAAGATTGGTTTCTTAAATGATTGTGAAAGAATTTAATTTTTTATCGGAACTTCCATTATTTCCTGACTTAAAAAATTTATTTTTGGATAGAAATAAAACCTGAAATCATGTCAAATATTAACGAATCTAAAAATAATTTCGGAATCTCACGAAGAAAATTTATCAGGCAAACTTCAATACTTGGAGCAGCTGTGGCATCAGGGATGCTTTTCCCGGGGAATAGTTATGCCGCAATAGCAAATGGATTTCCGGTTGTAGAAACGATTTATGGTAAAGTCAGAGGAATGAATGTTGCTGGTATAATTACTTTCCGTGGAATAAGGTATGGAGCAAGCACTGCCGGCGTAAACCGTTTTAGGCCACCTGTAAAGCCAAATAGCTGGAAAGATGTATACGATGCTTTTGCCTATGGACCTGCATCACCCCAATTGCCTGGTGATCCAACTGATGCGTATGTCCAATCAGTAGACTGGGATGCACATGTTAAATCAGGAATAAGTGAAGATTGTCTTTTCCTTAATATATGGACTCCGGGTGTTAATGAAAATGGGGGAAGACCTGTCTTCTTCTATATTCATGGCGGAGGATTTACAAACGGCTCAGGCGGTATTACATTTGATGGTGATCCTCTAGCCAGAATGGGTAATGCAGTAGTTGTAACAGTGAATCATCGTCTTGGTCCATTTGGATATCTCGACCTGGGTCAGGCCAGTGGTTCTTCAAAATTTGCACAGTCTGGTGTTGCCGGAATGCTTGACCTGGTTGCAGCACTCGAATGGGTTCGCGATAATATAGCGCGTTTTGGCGGAGATCCTGGTAATGTAATGATATTTGGTCAGTCAGGAGGTGGGGCAAAGGTCTCTACTCTTATGGTAATGCCATCAGCTAATGGATTATTCCATAAAGCAGGTATACAAAGCGGTTCTACTTTAACGCTTGGTGCACGTGAAAAAAATGCTGCCCAGGCTGAGCAGTTATTAACAGAGCTTGGTATAAGTAAATCAAAACCTGAAGATATTCAAAAGGTTCCGTGGACATCAATCCTGGAAGCCAAAACAAACACAGGTTTCAGCCCTGTGGTGGATGGTGTTGTTATCCCTAAAAATCCTTTCGATCCTGAAGCCCCTGAAATTTCTGCGGATATTCCTATGATTGTGGGTTATACACGTGAGGATGCAGGTATCAGGAATCTATCAGGACCTGAACTCACAGAGGAAGGACTTCAAAAATGGAGCCAGGAAACCTATAAAAATGAGGGTGACCGGATTCTTGCCACGTACAGAAAAGTATATCCAAACGCTACCCCGGTTCAGTTACAGGCACGTATTAGAACTGATTCCAACACTCGTAAACGGGCAACAACTATGGTTGAGCGAAAGTCATCGCAAAAAAGAGGTAACGCATATCTCTATCTTATGGAATGGCCATCTCCGGCTTATGAGGGAAGATTTGGTGCTGTGCATGGAGTTGACCTGGGCCTGGTGCTGGGCAATGCACGAAACCTGATTGCCGGTAATACCTCCGAAGCCCGCAAAATGGCGGATATTGTCGGATCTGCTATTGTTTCTTTTGGGAAAACAGGAAATCCAAACTGTGATAAAATACCTTACTGGCCTTCTTATGACATTGATAAAAGGGCAACAATGATCTTCAATACTGAGTGCAGGGTTGAAAACGACCCTACCAAAGAATTGAGGTTGCTCTGGGAGAAACTTTAATCTGTGCAAAACTTACTTAACTTAATCTAACCTGAGTGATTTGCAAGAAGAAATATATTCAACCTGAGAAAGGCTGGCACTACTTCTTTAATTTGATTATTTTAAGAAAAAAAGTCTGACCCAATATTTTTTCTATATTTAATGATCAAAAGTGAGTGGTTTTTATTACATGAAAACCAATATAATAATATAACCATCTGTTATTAGTTTTTTAATGTCCGACAAACAATATCTGTACAATGAAAGCAATGGTATTAACAGATCTGCTTAAAATAGAAATAGTTGAAAAGCCTGATCCTGTAATAAAAAAACCTGATGATGTCCTGGTAAGGATGAAATCGGTAGGGGTGTGCGGATCTGACATCCATTATTATAAAGAAGGCAGAATCGGAAGCCAGGTTGTAAAATTCCCCTTTACCCTGGGTCATGAGGGTTCCGGAATTGTTGAAAAGGTTGGTCCGGCAGTTCAGAATGTCAGATCCGGCAGCAGGATCGCATTTGATCCGTCAATGCCATGTTTTAAATGCGATCAGTGCCTGAGCGGCAGAACTCATACCTGCAGGAATATTATTTTTATGGGTTGCCCCGACCAGGCAGAAGGGTGTCTCTCTGAATTTATTGTTATACCATCATCGAGCTGTTATCCGCTAGATGAAAATATCAATTATGAACAGGCCGCTCTCTCTGAGCCATTGTCTGTAGGCCTGTACACGGCTATGCTTGGTGGAAATCTGAAAAAAGCCAGAATTGCGATTCTGGGATCGGGGCCGATAGGAGTCAGTGTAATGCTTTCTGCGGTACATCTTGGTGCTGCAAGAGTATATATGACAGATCTCATTGAGGAGAGACTGATACTTGCAAAATCTATGGGAGCCCACTGGACAGGTAATCCGGATAAGGAGGATATTGTTGGTTCAATTCTTGGTGAAGAACCCCTGCAGCTGGATGTTGTTTTTGAGTGTTGCGGAAAACAGGAAGCTCTGAATCAGGCTATCAGACTATTGAAACCCGGAGGCAGACTGGTTATCGTTGCTGTACCTGCTTTTGACAACTGGATAATTGGCACTGATGAGATGAGGAAGAAAGAGTTGAGTATCCAGAATGTAAGAAGGCAGAATGAGTCTCTTCATGCTACACTTGAACTTATTTCTGGAGGTAAAATAAAACCTGACAGCATGAAGACTCACACCTTCAGCTTTGACCAGGTTGCAGAGGCTTTTGACCTTGTCGCCGGTTACAAGGACGGTGTAATGAAAGCTATGATTAATTTTTAAAATTACATGTAAACCTTCATACGGGAACAGTAATACCTCTCACAAAAACGGGTAAAAGGACAATATTACACTGACCATTTTCTCGAGTATCTTCCATAGAAAATCATTGAAATACCCCCGAGAATAATCAACAGTCCGAGAACCATAAAACCCGGCATATACGATCCGGTACTTTTCAGAAATATTCCGACGATAAATCCTGCCAGGGTGCCGCCAAAACCAGCAGAAATACCATTCAGAATCCCGGCAGCGGGACCAATGGATGCAGGTTCCACATTTGTCTGAAGAATAGTCCAGAAGTTGGGAGAATAGTTACTTGCACCATATCCCAGGGCAAAGGATATTATTATGAGTTTTACCAGGCTGTTATCGATCAGAGGAAGCAATATCATAAGTGATCCGGGTATAATAAGTCCGAGTGTTGCGAATAAGTACCGTTTGCCTGTTTTATCACTGATATACGATACTGGAATTGCCAGAACAATAGCTGTGATGTAAGGAAGAGCACTACCCAGTCCCTGCCTGAATCCGGTGAAACCTAGTGATTTTACTGCCATAGGCAGCCATAAAGTAACACCCCAGAAAAGCATTGCCTGTGTTAAATTACTGAATATCAACAGAAAAATAGGTTTTCCGCCAAGTGCTTTTAATGTAAGCCTGGTATGAGCTATCTCATTCCGGGCGAGAAAGGGTGCTTCTGATTCCTTCTTCAGCATGATCCAGAATAATGGCAATGCTATGAAAAGTCCAAGGAAACCCGAAATAAAGAAAAGGTATTTCCATCCGAATGAATTATAGATGGGTGTCAGAATTATAAAACCTATTGCCAGCGCAAGATATTGTCCGTAATACTGGATCATTGAATTTGCCCGTGTGAGTTCATGGGGAGCGAACCATGCTCTTGCAAAACGTGACTGCTGGGGCCAGTAAATCCCTTCGGCAATCCCAAGGATTGCCCTCATGGCCAGCAGGGTGAACAATGATCCGACGAATCCGGTGAGAAATGTAGCCAGCGACCATATTGCCATCAGTGAAATGACAACCCATTTCGGATCAGAATATCTTGTGAAGATGCCACCAAAAATATTAGCACCTGCATAAGCAATAAGAAAGGTTGTTAATGCCCAGCTTGAGGTAATAGCAAATTCTGAACCAGAAAATCCTAATTCCCCGGATAAAGAAGGGAGAGCAACCGACAGATTTATCCTGTCAAGATAGGCAACAAATAAGCCAATAAGTAAAGGTCCTCCGATTCTCAGCCATCTGTTAATAGTCATTTACTTTTGTGTTTGTGACCAAATAAATGTAAGGAATAGAATTGATTTTACCAATCCGGCAAAATTTAAAAAAAATGTCTGATATCTTTTGCTGATTTGAATAAACAGGAAAAATTTCTTTGTAATTTAATCTTTTTAATCTGTCCTACTCATGAATAATCTTAATTCATTGTTTAACTTTGTGTTAGAGTATACCTTGGTGATACTTCGCGGTAGAAAAACCATGACCACCAAGGAACTCAAAGTATCCCGATAGCTATCGGGACACAAAGGATACACTAAGTTTATGAATAATATAAGTTATGAGTATCGGTAATCAATAATAAACATGTTATATCGTCAGGCATCTTTTACACTTAACCCTTCCCTTAAACAGTAAAAAGGGAAGGGGCGAAACATTACGGAAATTACGGATTTGTGCCCTCCCCTTATTTGTTTAAGGGGAGGGTTAGGGTGGGGTTTAGAATATAAATAAAAGAGAATTATTAACTTTATTATTCATTCCAGATAGTTATAATATAAATTATAGACAAAGACATTGCAACAACTTTTAAATACAATACATACACCTCTGATAATAAATGTATAATAGTAAATACAAAACAGTTAGTCAGGTGATTCATGAGAGTCATTCTGAGATTGCAGATCGCCGTCACTTTATAAAAAAAATCTCAACGACAGTTGCAGGTGCTTTTATTGCACCTTCAATAGTTACTTCAGCCCGTGACCATTTTCCAGTGCCACAAAAACGTTATCCTGATCCGGCAATTGTAGTTATTGACAAACGATTCGAAAAATATTTCAATTTTAATGCTGCTGTAGAGCAACTCTGGACTGGTGCACGTTGGGCCGAAGGTCCGGTATGGTTCGGCGATGGCAGGTTTCTGCTGTTCTGTGACATCCCTAACAACGTCATCTTAAGATGGACTGAGGAGACAGGGGAAGTAAGCAGGTTCCGGACGCCCTCCAATAACTCTAACGGACAAACAAGGGACAGGCAGGGACGATTAATCACCTGCGAGCATGATACACGCCGTTTAGTCAGGACTGAATATGATGGCAAAATTACAGTGCTGGCCGACAGGTTCCAGAATAAACCATTAAATGCACCAAACGATGTTGTGGTTCATTCTAACGGAAGTATCTGGTTTACAGATCCGGGCTATGGGATTCTGTCAGATTATGAAGGTCATACAGATAAGTTTGAATTACCAACCAATGTCTACAGACTTGATCCCTCCAACGGAGAAATAATAGTTGTGACTGACGAATTTGCTAGGCCAAACGGACTCTGCTTTTCTCCTGATGAAAAACTTCTTTACATTACCGATTCCGGACAACCGAAAGATAAGCCTCAGCCAATAAGGGTATTTGAAGTTGTTGAAGGGAAGAAACTTACAAACAGTCGGCTCTTCTGCGATATGGGAAAAGGCAATTCAGACGGGATCCGTTGTGATACTGACGGAAACCTATGGACTTCAGCCGGTGGTGGCGGTGAAGGTTATGACGGAGTTCATATTTTCGCATCCGACGGAAAATTAATCGGTAAAATATGCTTACCGGAGATCTGTTCAAATCTCTGTTTCGGAGGGCTTAAGCGTAACAGACTATTTATGACAGCCAGTCAGTCATTGTACTCTATTTATGTAAATACACAGGGCGCGCAAATACCATAAAAGTAAATTGCATATCTTAACTATTATGAGTTATTTTGCTGTCTGTAACCCGAATAACATAAAGTGTAGTATTAACCTTAATTTCTTTAAAATGAAAATGACAAAATTTTACATTGTTGCTCTTCTAGCTGTTGTCTTTGCCTCATGTGGTCCAAAAGAGCCGGCTGCCGTTGTTGCTGAAGCCCTTCCTGAATTTAAGGAAAGATGGGATTCACTTACAGTCATTGGTATGGTGACTGACGTTAAAAAAGAAACCCGTGAGATCACTATTATGGGCACAAATGGTGAATTACTGACCGTTGTTGCAAGTGAAGAAATTCAGCGTTTTGATGAGATAGTTGAAGGTGACGTAATTACTTTCGGTTATATCAGATATTTAAAAGCCGAATTTCGTGATCCTACTCCTGAAGAGACTGCGACTCCATTAATTATTGTTTCTGAAGCAGCTAAAGCTCCTGAAGGGCTAGATCCTGCAGGCAAAGCAGGTGCAATTGTAAAAGGAGTGGTTACTATTGAGGTTCTTAACCGCCCTTCTATGCTGGCTACTGTAAAAGGTCCTAATGGAAATTACCTTACTCTTCCGGTTGAAGATCCTGCAATGCTCGAAAAGCTGCACATAGGCCAGGTACTTGTGCTTACATATGCAGAACTTAAGGTTGCTGCCCTTTCAAAAATGTAAAACATCCTGACCGGCAAAGATGTAAATAGTCTTTACCTATCATAATTAACGGGAATGTCCAGGGCGATATTCCCGTTTTTCTTAGTAAGTATCAGGCTTCGCCGTAATATATTCTCCAACCACTCATATCTTAAGATCCGGATTATTTATCTAATTTTATTTACTTTAAACATCTGAAATGAACCTTACCTATATAAAATTATTTTTATGAATAAAAGAATCCTGTTGATTTTATCTCTTTTACTATGTATTTCACTTTTAAAAGCAGAAGCACAGTCATACGACGTGGTTGTTTATGGAGCAACTGCCGGCGGTGTAACTGCTTCCGTGGCAGCATCAAACCACGGAGCAAAAGTATTACTGGTTGAACCCGGCAAAAATGTTGGTGGAATGGTAACAGGGGGATTGTCTCACACTGATTATGGAGACCGGACAGTTATCGGCGGCCTGACTTACCAGTTTTTTCGTAAAGTAGCAGAACATTACAAAACCCATATTTTTTACTGGAGAGGACCAGAACCTCACGTAGGCGAGCAAATTATGCTTGACTGGCTGGAAAACTCAAAAGTGGATTTATGGTTAGGGAAAAGAATATTTAAGGTTCAGAAGAAGAAAAATACTATTGAAAAGATAGTCTTCACAGATGGAACAGAAGTAAGTGCAAAAATTTTTATTGATGCTGGTTATGAAGGCGATCTGATGGCACTATCCGGCGTTTCATACACCTTTGGAAGAGAAGGTAAAAAGGATTATAATGAGTCTTGGGCAGGCAGGCAGCCAATCACTTTTACCAGCCATCAGATTGACACACGTATTAATCCATTCAACAATGATAAAGAAAAGATACTTATACCGCTTATCCATCAGAAACCGATGGTTGAAATAGGTGATGGTGATAAAGGAATTCAATCCTATTGCTTCAGATTGATTGCTACTGACAACCCGAAGAATATGGTGCCCTGGGAGAAACCGGCCAATTATAATCCGGATAATTACGAACTGGCTCGAAGATATTATAGTAACAAACCCGAAGCGGGCCCATTGATTGGTTTCTGGCCAACCCTGCCTAACGGAAAATCAGACATTAACTCATCGGTTGGTATATCTACAAATCTTTTGGATGGATCGAGCTGGAAGTATCCTGATGCAGATTATTTACTTAGAGATAGCATTTGGCAATGGCACAAAGATTATACTTTAGGACTGGCATGGTTCTTATCAACTGATCCTGATGTGCCTCAAAAAGTCCGGGACGCCATGAAAACCTTTGGACTTTGTAAAGATGAGTATGTAAATAACGAACATTTTCCACACCAGTTATACATTCGGGAGGCAAGACGTATGAAAGGAGAGTACTACCTTACCCAGCACGATCTCATGGAAGACACTATAAAATACGATGCCATTGGCATGGGTTCATACAACATTGATATCAGGGAGATGCAGCGCACATATATCGAAATTAGCCGTTTCCCCGACATGAAAAATGAAGTATATAACGAGGGTTATCTGTCCATCCCGGTGTCACAGTATGAAATACCGTATCGCTCTTTGCTTCCAAAATATGAAGAGTGCCAAAATCTTATAGTTCCGGTTTGTATTTCTGCAAGCCATGTTGCTATTGCTTCCATCCGGATGGAACCACAATACATGATAATGGGAGAATCGGCTGGTACAGCAGCAGCAATGGCAGTAAAAGCAGGGAGACCGTTGCATTTACTCGATATTTATGAATTGCAGCAGCTGCTGAAAGCTGGTAAACAGGTGTTGTCGCTGAAAGATAATCCATACGGGATCTGGAATTCAGAAGACGAAATTATCATAGACAATAACATGAAAGGTTTTACATCCTTTACAGGCATTTGGAACGAGGAGGAAACCGTTCATACTGGCAGATACGAAATGAATTTCAGGTTTAAGCCCATAAACAGTGATGGAACTTTTGAATTCAAGCCATATCTGTTTAAATCCGGAAAATACAATGTTTACATCTGGAACCCATCATCAGATGGATATGATAGTAAAGTGCCGGTTATAATTAATCATTCAGATGGAATAGAAAAAGTGCTTGTCAACCAGCAAAAGAATGGTGGAAAGTGGATCAAACTTGGATCCTGGGTATTTGAAAAAGGGTATAAAAACAAAGTTACAATTTACGGAGAAAAAGACAAATTTGTGATTGCAGATGCGGTGAAATTTGAATACGTGGATTGATTCCTTAAAAACTAAGAAACAAAATTTTAAAAATTATTTTTTCCTGATTAATTTATAAACATGAATTAATCACCCGAAGGGCATGACTCTCCGGTCATGCTCTGACTGAAACGTCATGAGCTGACGAAATAATTGGAAACCAATTATTTGTCAGGTCTGATGACTTGACATTGAAAATCATTTTATTAATTTTATTCTATTTTGTATAATCCTGATTCTCGATCGTCAACACTTCGTGTGAAAAATTCTATGAACGGAGCAAGCCCTCACCGAAGGTAATTCTTCAGGTAATAGCATTTAAGTTCTTTGCTACTAAGAAGATTTGCAAATGCGGTGCACTGCATATCGAACTTACTATGAACAATTTGTTAAACAAATGGATTATCAATAATCTGACCTGGAACGGAAATCTTAAGACAGAAGGATATGGACTACTTTTGAGAAAAAGGGTATGGTATTAAGAATACAGCATGCAACTGTTTGTGAGTATCTGCCAGTAAGGTTGGTCTTCAGGCTTACATGATGACTATTTTTAAAAGATACGTAAAATATTGTTTGCAAATTTTTAATAAGGCAGTTTAATGGCACAACGGATGACATAGCAGGATTCACTATTTTCTATCCTGTTACCAGAAGAAAAAAACCGGCCTCAACCGGTTTTTTAATTATGCTTTTTCAGGTGATAATGGTTCCGCTTCTTTCACATAACCTGGTCTGTATTTCTCAATATATCTCTTTCTCAACTCCGTTTTGCTTTGATGTTCATGGCCTCCGGGAGCCATACCTGTGAGGAGAATCTTAGAGAGAAGAAACAATCCGGCTACATGAACATTCTTCTGATAATATAAACCAGTAAGGAGAGAACCAGACTGAACAGGATCATTGTGGTTACAGGGAAATAAAACCTGAAATTCTCTTTCTCAACCCTTATATCACCCGGAAGATGGCCTATCCAGTTAAGCTTATTATGGAAAAAATAAACTATTATACCGATAATTACGATACATAATCCGGTAAGTATAATCCATTTGCCTGTTTCGCCGTTCATGGTGCAAATATAATAAATAACGGATCAATTGTGCGATGGTGCAAGTGTGCAATGGCGAAGAGCACAGAGTTCGCGAAAAAATCAAGGAGAGTCAGTCAATTCACGTTAAGCCCAGGGGTAATTATTGTTTATTTATTTATTCATTCGCTCCCTGAGACTTCTGATGAGTTTAATAGGCGTCTCTATTATCAGCATGTTGTAGATCCAACGCGGGACTTTTCCTGCTGGATCAATAAAACCTTCAAGCATAACATGGATCATCTCTTTACCAACAGGTTTGATTGTCCATGTCTGCCTGTAATCTTTAATACGCCCGGTCATTGCTTTCAGGAATGACTCAGTTAAGTGCAACCGCATTAATCCTGCGTTCACCGGTCAGTTTATTGATTGTGATTGTAACATTTTCGCATAAGTCGCAATTTGTTAATGGAAATGGTAAATCATAAACCAGATAGTACTGTGCTCTTTTGTCCCTTTCATAAAGCAGTACTTTGATCTGAGTGAGATTTTTGTCAAACCAGTCAGTATTATTAATATTTTCCATCACGGTGAAAATCTTTTCTAACGATGCATTAATGTTGGTAACCCTCTGTAATATTTCAGCGACTTTCCTGCCTCCAAACGTGTATATAATTTTATGCTGGCCTTTTCTTTAATATAATCCTATGGTTGGGCTTCCGTTGTGCGTGAAAGCATTATAATAATGAAAACATTAATATGAAATGAAACTGATTTTGCTTCATGAAACTTGTATTCTTATTACTTAATCTCAGTGATGGTTCAGCGGTCATTTGCAGAGTGTCATTTGCCCTATCGGCGACTTTTAATGCAGAACACCGTCATTTAGTCGGAGTTTTTTCCGTAAGATGGGGGCTGTCATTTGTGATCATTTATTGCTTTTCAATTGAATGGCGTTTTCCTCAACATAAAGTACTGCTAAATATCGATCAAACATGACTATAATCCCGTTATCAAATAGATCTTACTTACGATTACTCCTCTGGCAGAATTATTTGCCAAACTAATTTTACCTTTATTTTAGTAACTTTTTCATCAGTAATGAATCCTGAAAATAGAATACAGAAATTGCGATCTCAAACATATAAACCATTTAATAACAGCTGTTTCTATTTGAAAAGAGCAAGAGTTTCACCAAAAATTACAAAGAAAGATTCTAAATGAGGTTGAAGTGTGAAATGTTGCACGGAACCAGATTACAAAGACAGGATTTAACGCTGTCCATTTCGCGGAGCCGTCTTAACCCTGAGTTTTGTCTATATCTTTACAATTTTATAGCTGGCTTTTTTAATGCCAATCTTAATCTGCAAAATATAGATTCCCCCGGAGAAACCTTCCATAGTTACTCTTGTCTCACCGCTATTAATTACTCCACTTTTAAGGGTTCTGCCTGAAAGAGATAAAAGTGTGTAAAGGCCACTATCGGAGTTATTACCGGTTGAAATGTAAACTGCATCAGTTGCCGGATTAGGGTATATTTTTACAGCGGCTAAAGTGAAGTTGGTTACATCTGTTAACAATGTTGTAAAGGTCACTTCATTCCCGTAAGTTGTTCCAGCGCTATTCGTCGCATACGCTCTCACATAATATAGAGTATTATCAGAGAGCCCTGTAATCGGACTTGTAAAGGCTCCGGTTACGGCTATCGCTCCCTGCTCAGTTTTGGTTGGCAAGGCTATAGTCGGGTTTGTTGCTATACTCCAGACTAAACCATATTGTGTCGGATTTGGAACTCCCAAACTTGTTATATTTCCATTACCAGTAGCTTCGGTACCACTTATGTTTGATACTGCCTGAGTAGTAACTATTGGTGCCACATTTTCAGTTACATCGATTATTGTAATTATGAAAGCTTTCTCTGTGTATAAACTTCCCTGGTCGGTAGAACGAATACGTACAGAATAACTGCTTTTGGTCTCATAATCAGGACTGCTGGTTATCCTCAGATTGCTGCCGCTTATGTTGAATGAAGCATTGTCGGTACTTCCTGTTCCGGCAACAAGTGTGTATGTAAATGTACTGCCAGCTCCAGGATCAGTGGTACTTAATGTGCCTGTCGTTGAATTTGCGGGAACGTTTTCATCGATAGAATTCACTGATAATGTTATATCGGTTGGAGCAGCGTTTAAGACTGTAACAGCTACCTGATCAGTTCCGGTTCCACCATCATCATCCGTAAAGGTTACAGTAATCGTATAAGCGCCAATATTGGGGTATAAATGATTTAATGTGAATGTTTTTGCAACCTGATCAAAAGTGAGAGTCTGCACAGAACTTCCATCTCCGAAATCCACTTTTGCAGTATGGGTATCAGCAGCTCCCTGATCGGAAAAAGAACCGGATTGTGAGAAAACAGAACCTTCATTCACATTTCCATCTGTACCGGCATTTACTGAAGGAGATAGATTGGGAACTACCACAGTAACCTGATCTGTTCCTATCGCACCATCATCATCTGTAACGGTTACAGTAATTGTATAAACACCATTATCCGGGTAAGCATGATTTAAATTAAATGTTTTTGCAACCGGATTGAAGGTGATTATCTGCTCAGGGCTACCATCGCCATAATTCACTTTTACTTCATAGTCCTCTGTACCCGGATCGGAAAAAGAACCTGATTGTGAAAAAGCAGTTCCTTCATTCACCATTCCATCAGGACCAGCACTTACAACGGGAGTAACATTATTAACAACCACTCTTACCTGATCTGTACCTAGCCCACCATTATTATCAGTAACTCTTATAGTAATAGTGTAAGTACCATCCATTGGATATACATGACTATAGCTAAATGTCTTTGTTGCCACATCAATAGTGGGAAAAAAAGAACTTCCATCTCCCCAATCCACACGGACGGTATGTGTATCTTCTTCATCATGATCTGTAAAAGAACCAGATTGTGAAAAGGCAGAACCTTCATTAATTGTTCCATCTAATCCTCCATTTACAGACGGGGGATCATTAACGGCTGTTACAATTAAATTTGTAGTAGTGGAAGTCAACTTAGTTCCACCGCTCCCGGTGTTAGCTAAATCAGAACATCTTATATCCAAAGTCACATTAGTTATGCTGTTTAATACAGTGGTGTAAGAAACATTTGACGCTGCAATAAATGCATTAATGTTTGATATTGATCCTCCCAGGGTAATTTCAGAGGTTCCGGAACCGCCCACCGTAACACCGCCACCGCTGGTTGCAGCAAGAGTTCCTCCTGTGGCAGATGAGAGTGTAACCAACACAATATTAGTTCCGGCATCTATATCTGAAAAACTAATTCCGGTAAGGGCTGAAGCCAGATCTTCTGTAATACTTATTGAAGCCGGCGATGTAATTACAGGTGCTTCATTTACATTTAAAATGGTAATTGTAAATGCCTTTTCAAAGTATAAACTTCCCTGGTCGGTAGAACGAATACGTACAGAATAACTGCTTTGGATCTCATAATCGGGACTGCTGGTTATCCTCAGATTGCTGCCGCTTATGTTGAATGAAGCATTGTCGGTACTTCCTGTTCCGGCAACAAGTGTGTATGTAAATGTACTGCCAGCTCCAGGATCAGTGGTACTTAATGTGCCTGTCGTTGAATTTGCGGGAACGTTTTCATCGATAGAATTCACTGATAATGTTATATCGGTTGGAGCAGCGTTTAAGACTGTAACAGCTACCTGATCAGTTCCGGTTCCACCATCATCATCCGTAAAGGTTACAGTAATCGTATAAGCGCCAATATTGGGGTATAAATGATTTAATGTGAATGTTTTTGCAACCTGATCAAAAGTGAGAGTCTGCACAGAACTTCCATCTCCGAAATCCACTTTTGCAGTATGGGTATCAGCAGCTCCCTGATCGGAAAAAGAACCGGATTGTGAGAAAACAGAACCTTCATTCACATTTCCATCTGTACCGGCATTTACTGAAGGAGATAGATTGGGAACTACCACAGTAACCTGATCTGTTCCTATCGCACCATCATCATCTGTAACGGTTACAGTAATTGTATAAACACCATTATCCGGGTAAGCATGATTTAAATTAAATGTTTTTGCAACCGGATTGAAGGTGATTATCTGCTCAGGGCTACCATCGCCATAATTCACTTTTACTTCATAGTCCTCTGTACCCGGATCGGAAAAAGAACCTGATTGTGAAAAAGCAGTTCCTTCATTCACCATTCCATCAGGACCAGCACTTACAACGGGAGTAACATTATTAACAACCACTCTTACCTGATCTGTACCTAGCCCACCATTATTATCAGTAACTCTTATAGTAATAGTGTAAGTACCATCCATTGGATATACATGACTATAGCTAAATGTCTTTGTTGCCACATCAATAGTGGGAAAAAAAGAACTTCCATCTCCCCAATCCACACGGACGGTATGTGTATCTTCTTCATCATGATCTGTAAAAGAACCAGATTGTGAAAAGGCAGAACCTTCATTAATTGTTCCATCTAATCCTCCATTTACAGACGGGGGATCATTAACGGCTGTTACAATTAAATTTGTAGTAGTGGAAGTCAACTTAGTTCCACCGCTCCCGGTGTTAGCTAAATCAGAACATCTTATATCCAAAGTCACATTAGTTATGCTGTTTAATACAGTGGTGTAAGAAACATTTGACGCTGCAATAAATGCATTAATGTTTGATATTGATCCTCCCAGGGTAATTTCAGAGGTTCCGGAACCGCCCACCGTAACACCGCCACCGCTGGTTGCAGCAAGAGTTCCTCCTGTGGCAGATGAGAGTGTAACCAACACAATATTAGTTCCGGCATCTATATCTGAAAAACTAATTCCGGTAAGGGCTGAAGCCAGATCTTCTGTAATACTTATTGAAGCCGGCGATGTAATTACAGGTGCTTCATTTACATTTAAAATGGTAATTGTAAATGCCTTTTCAAAGTATAAACTTCCCTGGTCGGTAGAACGAATACGTACAGAATAACTGCTTTGGATCTCATAATCGGGACTGCTGGTTATCCTCAGATTGCTGCCGCTTATGTTGAATGAAGCATTGTCGGTACTTCCTGTTCCGGTAACAAGTGTGAAGATAAATGAATCACCTGCATCAGGATCAGTTGAACTCAATGTACCCACTGTTGAATTTGCTGTAACATTTTCGTTGATAGAGCTTGCCGATAATGAGATATCAGTTGGACCTTCATTCATATTATAGATTTCAATTGAACCCAAAACCCCGGAAGTAACAGGATAATTTCCATTATTATCAGCATAATAACCATTCGTTGCGGTACCTGTCAGGCCATATTGGGCAATATCTGCAATATCAAATCTTGCACCTGTCAGATCAAATGTGAATCTGTTTGAAATAAACGTTGAAGCTTCGGCTATTTCATCACTAAAATGTTCTTTATCAAGGGCATTTACATTGAAAGACATCATGCTGATGCAAAAAGTGATTATAGAAATATATTGAATTCTCGATAAGATGCAGAAATGTTTCATTTTATAATATTTTTTATTAAACCCATATTCCATTCACAAGGTTTGGCGATCCGGTCTGTGGCATTCGACATGCAGCACACAGTGTCATCTGGCCCTGCTCCTGCGGTTTAGTTTCCGGGAACATAAACAACCATGACTCAATTATCACTGATTGTTTGCATTTGAATGACAGCTTCACTTATTCCCCAACTCTCCGGTTAACCCTCAATTCTTCCATCAATCCTACCAATACTCCCGCTCATTCAGTCCCGTAGCAAAAAACCAACAAAATGAATGTTTGTATATTTTAGATTATTGCTTTGCCCAACAGAAAATTATTATCGGAGGTGCATTGCATTTCAAACTTACTCAGAATAATTTGTTAAACAAAGGAAGATGTTAATTATTTAACAGCAGGCTGTGGACTGAAGGCGGAAGGGTCGTCATATCTCGTCCGGAAATAGGTTTACAGGAAGAGTAAACAAAAATCAGGACGAGTCACAATGACAACTTCGCTTAAGCTTCGTTGGCCAAAGGGTGCTATGGTACAATGGCGCAGCGGTGCAATGGTTCAAACTCTGAGCATTCAAGTAAACTTAAAGGCCTAAAAAATCAATAATAATTAAGAAAATATATTTTTAAAATGGTAATTTAGAGGTAAAAATCGAAACAACTGAAAGGCAGAAGATTATTATTTCACTTTAAGAGCTATGAGCAGGGGATTTGTTAAGGAAGATGATCAGGAAGAAATTCCGATAGTACCACAGCGAGCATATTTACCGGAAGGAGTACCAAACTTTGTTACACCTAATGGTATGGATCAGCTACTGACTGAAAAGCAGATGCTTGTCGATGAAAAAGATAACCTGTGCATCCCCGATGAGAATGAGAAAAGAATAGCACTGAACTATATTAACGCCAGATTGCACCTTCTGAACAACAGAATTGCTGAAGCCAGAATAGTTGATCCTGATGAGCAACCACAAAATGAAATAAAGTTCAGTGCCACCGTAACTCTTAAAACAACAGGATCAGGAAACATTCAGACTTTTCAGATAGTAGGTGTCGATGAAGCTGATATATCCAAAGGAAAAATCTCTTTTATTTCACCTCTGGCAAGAACATTAATTAACAAAAAGAGAGGTGATATTGTATCATTAAAAATGGCTAAGGAAGATACAGTTTATGAAATTATAGAGATAATTTATCGTTAGATGGTAGAGCGTAGAGCATAGAGCTTGCTTCGGCAGGCTCAGCAGCGCAGAGTGTGCTTCGGCAGGTTCAGCTGCGTAAAGATTCTCGATACTTAGATATATTTCCTTGTTTGTGTGATAAAACATACAACTTATGACTTTATTAAACAGATGTATGCTTTTATTTGTTATGCAATATTAATGTAACTTAAATAACATAGAATAAACATTAAGACTCATAGTTGAAGAAAATTATAATAAAATTTAGAAAGATGAAAAAAATACTTCTGTTGATGATATTCCTTTCAGCCGGAACACTTATATATTCTCAGACTGCTAAAGAAAAGAGGATCCCTGTCACAACAAAATCCACTTCAGCATTGTCACTTTACAACCAGGCGATGAAGTATTTTGATGATGTTAAACTGAAAAAAGCACTTGAGACACTTAATAAAGCTATTGAAGAGGACTCGGATTTTTTCATGGCTAATTACCAGCTGGCAATTTTCTTTTATCTGAATCAGGATCCTGACTATTTTGAAGAGTATGCTGATGCCGCCTTAAAATGCAAAACTAAACTCAGCGACGCGGAGGAACTTCTTAAAGATGTTCTGGGAAGGCTGAAAAATGGTCGTACAAATGTGATTGATTCAGGTGAGAAGCTGGTTGAAATGTATCCAAATGATCCAAATTCATATAATAACCTGGTCAGTTTTCAATCAGTTGCCGGTGATACTACCGGTATGGTTGTGACATTAAATACCGCAATTAAAATTGCAACCAATCCTGCACCCTTTTACAACCAGCTGGGATATGCATATCTGACTCTAAGACAGACCGATAAAGCCGAAGAAGCCTTCGACAGATATATTGATCTTGAACCAGGAAATCCGAATGTGTACGACTCTAAGGGAGATTATTA
The DNA here is from genome assembly GCA_963732435.1 of uncultured Bacteroidales bacterium. Lineage (GTDB taxonomy): Bacteria > Bacteroidota > Bacteroidia > Bacteroidales > VadinHA17 > LD21. Next base: position 525,368 of record CAVSZL010000006.1, read on the forward strand.
TATGTTTATCAGGAAGTACTATTATGCCTATGAATTATATATGAGGGCTAATTCCATGGATAAATCATTCAGTGGTGACAAGGCAGATATGGCCAGGTATCTTTATGAAAGAACTGAAGGGAAGAAACTGGAGATAATCTCGATGTAATTCTGCTTATGTCATATTCATGACCCTAGAAAATAGTCTTTTTACTGTATTCGGGATATGCCGGGAATCTTGCTGCTAACTCTTTCTCCTCCAAAAATCTCCAGTACAGAATGTTACAGATAAAAACAAGTGACAGGATCATGGAAAAACCTGCTCCAAATATAAGGGGAAAACCAATCAGCCAGATTATAAATGCAAGGTACATAGGATGTCTTATTTTTGAATAGATACCTGAAGTAATTAAATCTCCTTCATAGCTTTCCAGGGTTTTAATAGTAAATAATCCCGTAAGGAACATCAGCATCCCGGCGATTGCCAATGAAATTCCTGCATATCTGAGTATATCAGGAAAATCAATTTTGTAAATATCATAACTGCATAGAAAAACCCATGTTGCCCAGAGCAAAATCATATTAAAAAGAATTATCACGAAAGATAATATACCGGGTTTCAGGATCTGCTTATGCTTCAATATCTCATAAATTGTCCTGACGATATGAGTTATAACACATACTGATACCAGAGCAAAAAATAGTTCTTTTTTCATAATGTCATAGGTTTTTTCCTTTTAAATAGGCGATTTCAAGGTATTTTTTTCGGGAGTCATTATCAACTGCCAGTATTGCATGGAAATAGACATGTTCGACAGTTTGAATTCCGGGATACTGAAGGCTCCAATTATCAATAATTTTTTCCATTGACTCTTTGAATCCCTTTTCCCTGTATACTTTTTCATTGAAAAAAGTGGGATGCATAATAACGGCTTTTTTAATCTTCAATAGAGGAATTCTCCCATCAGGATCACCATGCCATCCCTCATCATTCAATCTATATGCAAATCCATAAGAAAAAACTCTTTCCATCCACCCCTTCATAATTGCGGGAAAGTGCATCCAGATCACCTGTGTTATGAATACAAGTACATCCGCCTCAGCCACTTTCTTTTGCTGTGCAAGCACATCCCTTGGCTTCTGAGAACTTATAAGCTCCCGCAGATCATCATCACTCTTGTTCTTAATGTACAATTTTGCAACAAACCTTCTTACAGGCCCACCCGCAAGTTCGACAATCATCTTTCTCATGTCCATTTGCCTGAAAAGCCATTCAGGAAGATCTTTATCCACAAAAAAAGCATAATCCTTATCCTGAAGAACCGGGTTAAACTTTATTTTGTACAAATCGACAATTTCATACTGATGTCCTGCATCAATAAGTCCTTTAACAAAATTATCAAGAATTGCATGAGTAAAAGACATTGGATTAGGATGAGCATAAATGACTAAGACTTTCATAGTTAAGATTTTAGAAATTTATAGATCCTCGAAAGACCTGCATAACTGATCGCCCGATTCAACCATAAAACAGTTATAGGATTGATAATTCTTTATGCAATTTAAACTTTGTTAAGATCAAAGTCAAGTCCCTGAGGAAATTAAGATTATAGCGGAATTGGTTGAAGTGGAACTGGTCAGTAACAGTTTCTGTTGAATAGTTTCGCACCGAATATCCTGAAAGTATAAAATCAATGACAAAATTGCCTGTTAACTGTCCTTTTAACTGTCCCACTGCCATGGAGGCAATTTAAAATAATGATAGTATTGTTTTCATAATGGTAAAATTTTCTAGAGGACAAATGATGATAAAACAATTGTTATAATCATTGTGATGGCGGCATTATCATAGTGTGTGAATGATGTAATATATTCCCGGAATTATATAATGAACCTGTCAATTAAGAGAATCAACTTTGTATTTTAATTAGAGTTTCTAATTCAATCAACTTTAACAAAGAATTCAATATTATTATACAATCAATTATGAAAAAGTTATTAAATCTTACATTTCTTATTTTATGTACGAGCTATTATTTAAACGCTCAGGTGAATTCACATGCCATAGGTTTACGCTTTGGTGGTAATGGTGATATTAACGGAGCAGAACTATCTTATCAAAAAGGCTTTAGCGAATTAAACAGGTTGGAACTGGATTTAGGTTTTGCCGGCAATTCTCATCACAGCAGGTTTTTTCTGGCTGGTATTTATCATTGGGTCTGGAATATAACCGAGGGTTTAAACTGGTATATAGGCCCAGGAGCAGGTTTAGGATTCTATTCCTACGATAACACTTACGACAACTCTGATGACTATATTAACATTGCTATAGGTGGTCAGATTGGTCTGGAATACGATTTTAAATCTTTGGATGTACCGATTTTATTAAGTCTTGATGCCCGTCCAATGTGGGATTTTATAGGTGATAATGCCGGATTTGGCTGGGCAGCAGCATTGGGTATACGTTATGTATGGTAAAATCCGGCTTTTTTAAGAAAAGTCATTATCCATTCACCCATTCTCCACAAAAAATGGCGTTACTATTACATCACTTAGCGATCCCTGGTGGAAGGATAAGTTTATTTTCGGAACAAGATTGTCTGATTAATAACGCAACTAATATTTATGTCACAGGGCGCTGTGTAACATCAGTTTACTTTGCACCTTCACCTAAAAATTCAATATCCATAAAATACTTTTCAGGATCATCACGGTCAATATAGACATCTATGGTGCGACGTCCGGCCAGTAGTATCTCAGGATCCTTCCAGATGTACCGTATCGTATGAGTATATTCCTTACCTGTCATTGGATCAGTCCATTTGCAATCGATAAAATATGGATTTTTCTTTAAGACAGTAATTGTCGTATCAGTATCTGTCTTCAGAATCTGAGCCTCCACCCTCCTTCCGGTTGTTTTAAAGTGTTTATCTGACCTCTCCTTCTTTCTGCCATGATAAACGGAAAAGAGATTAAAAAGAAGAAGAATGAACGACCAGAATATGACCTTCTTACCTACTTTGACCCCATCGGAAATACGGCATTTGTCGGGATTATCAACCTGGTAAAAAACCTTTATTTTTTCACCATCGTGGTACCTTCTCCCCTTGCCACCATGGTTTCCTGCATATGTTCTCTCAATGCCATCGCCGGTGAGGTATTTGATTTCAAAACGTGAAGAACTGGTATTAGCCACAGTTCCTAATGCTACCTTAGAAGTTTTCTGAAAAGCAGAAGCTTCAAGATAAATTGCCACGCCGGCAGCAAATGCAATCCCGCACAGGACAAAGAGAATAATATTTCCGGATTTCATTGTAAGGGTTATTTAGGTTATACAGAGTGAATATAATAAAACATTTTTAAATCAACACAGGCTACAGACAAGGAAATTTTGGATAGCACAATAGTTGAAAGGGAGCCAGGTTGCTGGCAGAAAGCATGTGATTTATGGAAATAGCCACTATAATAAATGACTATGTCGTAATAATCTCTATTTTTGAGAAAATTTACTGCCGTGGACAGAAGAGCATTTTTAACTTCCGGGCAGCAGCAGCTGTCTTATTTTCCGTCATCTGATGCCTTTGAGAGCTCAGGTGTGCTCAGTGGCATACTGCCATACTCGGGACCATGGACCAGCACAGAAGTTCTGCATCTTTTAAGAAGGACAATGTTTGGCGCCAAAAAATCTGATGTAGATTTTTTTTCAGGTATGAACATGAGCCAGGCAGTTGATTACCTGCTTACTGTATCTTCTTCCCAACCCGAACCTCCGGTAAAAACTTATGCAAATTCAACCACCGTGGGTGATCCCGATGCAGGTCTGCCAGCAGGAAGTACATGGGTAAATACCAATACCACCGATGGTGGAATCAACTTTCAGCGCAGGCAGAGCTTAAAAAACTGGTGGATGGGACTGATGATAAATCAGGAACGCAATATCAGGGAAAAGATGGTTCTCTTCTGGCATAACCATTTTGCTACTGAGATGGTGGAAATAAATAATGGAATATGGTGTTACCGGAATAATCTGCTCCTGCGCACCCATGCACTGGGTAATCTGAAAACGTTCACCAGGGCAGTTACTCTTGATCCCGGGATGCTTCGTTATCTGAATGGTTACCTGAACACCAAAGCTGCCCCTGATGAAAACTATGGAAGGGAATTACAGGAACTTTTTACTGTCGGGAAAGGGATTGACAATGCAACCCCTCCTTATTCAGAAGATGATGTAAAGGCTGCAGCACGTGTACTTACAGGCTGGTCGATCGATAACAATACCAATTCTCCCGTCTTCAATATAACCAAACATGATACCAATAACAAGCAGTTTTCCTCTTATTATAACAACAGCCTGATAACAGGTCGCAGTGGTTCTGATGCAGGTTTAATTGAACTGGATGATATGCTGAATATGATCTTTTCTTCACCTGATGTGGCAACTAATATTTGCCGCAGGCTTTACCGCTGGTTCGTCTACTACGATATTGATGCTTCAACGGAAACGAAAGTAATTCAACCTTTGGCAACTATCTTCCGGAACAATAATTATGAAATTCTCCCCCTGGTTTCTGCCCTTTTGAAGAGCGAACACTTCTTCGATGTACTTAACCGTGGCTGCGTTATAAAAAGTCCCCTGGATGCAGTTGCCGGTCTCTGTCGTGAATTCGGGATTATTTTTCCTGCTGAAAGCGATGTTACAAATAACTATTTCATGTGGCAGTATCTTCAGGGAATTGCCAGATCGCTGCAGCAGGATATCGGAGATCCTCCTTCTGTGGCAGGATGGCAGGCTTATTACCAGGCACCACAGTATTATGAGCTCTGGATAAACAGTGACACCCTGCCAAAACGCAACCAGTTCAGTGACCTGATGAATGCAAATGGTTATACCCGTTCAGGAAAGAATATTAAAATTGACCATACCATAATTGTGGGATCCATGCCTGATCCGGGCAATCCTGGTAAACTTATTGAAGATTCTATAAAATATCTTTTGCCATTACCTCTCACTCAAACAAGCAGGGATCAACTCAAAAAAGATATACTTCTGGGAGGTCAGGACAGCGATTCATACTGGACCAATGCCTGGAATACTTACAAAAGCAATCCAGGAGATACTGCAAATACATCTATTGTAAAAACAAGACTGTCGTCACTTTATCAATACTTATTACGGCTGGCAGAATACCAGCTCAGTTAGACAAGACAGAACCAAGCAATAAATATTATTAAGTGTATCGGTAATCAATAATAAACATGTTATATCGTCAGGCATCTTTTACTCTTAACCCTTCCCCCAACCCCTTCCCTTAAACAGTAAGGGAAGGGGCCAAACATTACGGAAATTACGGATTTGTGCCCTCCCCTTATTTGTTTAAGGGGAGGGTTAGGGTGGGGTTTAGAATATAAAAAAAGAGAATTATTAGCTTTATTATTCATTCCAGATAGTTATAAAAATTTTTATTGTGAAAAGAAAAGAGTTTTTAAAGATCACCATTCCTGCAACCGTTCTGCCAGTTGTGATCAACGGATTTCCCTTAAAATCATTAGGTGCAGCTGGTCCACTCCCACTTATGTTTCAAGAGGTTGCAGATAACGACAGGGTTCTGGTAATTATTCAGTTGCAGGGTGGTAATGACGGACTGAATACAGTGATCCCCATTGAGGGGTACAATAATTATTATAATGCGCGCAGCAATATCGCAATAAGTCAGAACAGCATACTGCCTCTTTCAGGTGAGACCAGAGCAGGATTGCATCCTTCAATGACGGGACTGAAAACCCTCTTTAACGAAAAGAGGCTTGGAATTATACAGGGCGTAGGTTACCCGGCTCCCAATTTTTCACATTTCAGGGCAACAGATATCTGGATGAGCGCCTCAGATAGTAACCAGGTGTTGATACACGGCTGGGCCGGGCGCTATCTTGATTATATGTATCCCGGTTTTCCGGATGGCTACCCGAACAGCAACATGCCTGATCCTTTAGGAATACAAATTGGTTCCGTAACATCAATGGTTTTCCAGGGGCCTGAAATGAGTATGGGCATGAGTATCAGCAATCCATCCAGTTTCTATAACCTTATAGCCGGGATTGAAGATCCAGCCCCCAACACACTGTCTGGCAAGGAATTGAAATACGTAAGGATGGTAGCCAAACAAACCTCACAATATTCAGACGTAATTAAAAAAGCTGCACTCAGTGCAACAAATCAGGCTCCCTACCCCGCTAATAACACTCTGGCTGATCAGCTTAAGATTGTTGCACTACTTGTGAAAGGAGGTCTTAAAACCAAAATATACATGGTAAGCTTTGGCGGCTTTGACACCCACTCCTCACAGGTAACACAGGGGGATACTTCAAACGGGAAACATGCCGGCTTACTGAAAAACGTAAGTGATGCAATCAAGGCTTTCCAGGATGATCTCAGATTACTTGAAGTGGAACAGAGAGTAATGGGCTTTACCTTCAGTGAATTTGGAAGACGCATAAAAAGTAACAACAGTTATGGGACAGATCATGGTGCTGCCGCCCCTCAGTTTATTTTTGGAAGTTCGGCAAATCCCATGATACATGGTGCAAATCCAACAATACCTGCAGTGGTTACTGTAAATGACAATATCCCGATGCAGTACGATTTCAGAAGCGTTTATGCATCATTGTTACAGGATTGGCTGGGAGTGAAAAATGAAGATCTGCAGCAGATCATGCTGAAGAATTTTCAAAACATACCCCTGATAAAAACTACCACCGCCGTTGAAGACACTCCGAATAATGCAAACAATACTCTGATTGAAAACTATCCCAATCCATTCTCAGATTATACCAATATTGAATTCACAACAGCCGGGGGACACACTCTTATTCAGATCATAAATCAGGCAGGCCAGGTGATTGATACACCAGTAGATACTGAATACACTGTACCCGGTACATATACTATTCAATGGAACAGTCAGAACAAAAGAACAGGCATCTATTATGCAAGACTTCAGAATGGACGCGTTCAGCAGGTTAGGACAATGATGAAAGTGAGGTAGTTCTGCTTTGCCGGAAAGATGAAATCAGCAATTACATTTATGTGTTATTCAATTAAATAAGGCAGTTTATTGAATTCCTTTATAAGATATTATAATAACCGTGAGTAAAACAGTAATCCAATCTGATAACAAAACTATTCCAAGAGCAGGCATATTCAGTTTATTGAAACCATACTCCGGTATGGTGACCCTGTTAATTATCATGGCACTTCTGGGCAGTGCTATTAATTTGCTGATACCAAAGATTATTGCAACTGCTATTGATGCTTTTACTTCCAACAATTATAATGTCAGTAAAATTGTTTTGATGTTTTCAGCAGCCGGGGTATCCATATTCCTGTTTACCTCAATTCAAAATATTATCCAGACTTATGCCTCGGAAAGGGTTGCCAAAGAACTACGCTCCAGTATCTCGGATAAAATTTCCAGGCAGGATTATACCTACATCCTGAAGTCGAATCCTTCCAAACTCCTGACAAACCTCACATCCGACATCGATTCGGTAAAGATGTTTGTTTCTCAGGCTTTTGTTACAATAATATCTTCAGCATTTGTCATCGTCGGCATCTCCATCCTTCTCATAATTATAAACTGGAAACTCGCACTTACTGTTTTATCAATTGTACCGGTTATTGGAGGGGCATTTTTTATTGTCCTTAGAAAAGTCAGAACACTTTTCAAACTCAGCAGGGAAAATATTGACTCTCTTAACAGAATTATAAATGAAAGTATTATTGGTTCTGCATTGATCAGGGTATTGAACTCCCAGCAACCAGAGAGCATGAAATTCCTTGAAATAAATTTAGTCTCCCGGAATCTTGGATTATCGATTCTGCGACTATTCGCCACGCTTATACCTTCCATAATGTTTGTGTCAAATTTAGCAGTTGTAGCAATACTTGCCATGGGTGGTCATTTTGTTGTTGCAGGCACCATGACACTCGGGGAGTTTGCAGCTTTCAACAGTTATATATTCATGTTGATATTTCCGATCCTAATGATCGGGTTCATGAGTAATATTATTGCACAGGCATCTGCTTCTTACTCAAGAATAACTGAGGTACTGGAGGCTCCTATGACTGATGATAAAGGTACTGTTGAGAGCAATATTACAGGCGATATACTTGTAAAAGATGTATCACTCTTTTACGGGGAAAAACCGGTTCTGAAGAATATTTCCTTTTCTGTAAAAGCGGGAAGCAAAACAGCTATTATCGGTCCAACAGCTGCAGGTAAAAGCCAGCTCTTGTTCCTGTTAACAAACCTTATTTCCCCTGATTCAGGTACTATAGAATTTGACGGTATCGGTGCTGATAAATATACCAAAGAACAATTTCATAGCCAGATTGGCTTTGTTTTCCAGGATAGTGTCATCTTTAATATGTCCCTCCGGGAAAATATTGCCTTCAGCGATAAGGTCACTGATGAGTCGCTGGAAAAAGCAATTTCAACAGCTGAACTGACCGGATTTATTGACACATTACCTGATAAACTCGGTACAATTGTTTCGGAACGTGGTACGAGTCTTTCAGGGGGACAGAAACAGCGTATAATGCTGGCACGGGCTCTTGCGATAAATCCAAGGATCCTTCTGCTCGACGATTTTACTTCGCGCGTTGACAGGAAAACAGAAAATAAGATCCTTTGTAACCTTCAGAGCAATTACCCTGATCTGACCCTGATATCTGTTACTCAAAAAATCTCTCCGATTAAACATTTTGATCAGATCATTCTCTTAATGGAGGGGGAAGTTATTGCCACAGGAAAACATAATGATCTGAAAATCAGTTCTCCTGAGTATGCCCAGATCTATAGTTCACAACGAAGCACCCACCACTATGAACTATAATCTGAATCAACCATCGCAAAAAACAGAGCAGAAGGCTTCTAATGTTGCATCGCTGCGAAAACTGATTTCTCTTATAGGTGAAGAGCGTGTTAATCTGATCAAAGCGTTTGCTGCAATCTTCCTGAATGCCGGGTTAAGTTTACTTGGTCCGTATCTTATCGGATACACCATTGATAAATATATACAGACTAAGGATTATCAGGGAGTGCTGACATTTTCAGCAATTCTGCTGGCACTTTACATAATTGCCTTTTCAGTAAACTATGGTCAGATGCTCATGATGGGCGGTATAGGCCAGCGAATGCTGTACAGCTTGCGTAATGCGGTGTTTAATAAACTACAGGATCTTCCGCAGGACTTTTTTAATCAGAACAAAGCAGGCGATCTTATTTCACGGATAAACAACGACACTGATAAGGTCAATCAGTTCTTTTCGCAGTCGTTGATGCAGTTTATTGGCAGCTTAATCACCATGACAGGTTCAGGGATTATATTATTATTTATTAATCTGCCTCTGGGTCTGGCAGCACTTTCACCTGCAATTATAATCTGGATCTTTACAAAAATTATTTCACCCTGGGTAAAGCAGAGGAATGCAGTAAGCATGAAAAGCACCGGAAACCTAAGTGCTGAAATTCAGGAGAGTCTGGTAAATTTCAAGGTAATAATCGCTTTTAACAGGCGTGACTTTTTCCGCAGAAGGTTTGAAGAGGCAAACAAGGATAATTATAACAAATCGGTGCAGGCAGGTATCGCTAATAATATATTTACACCTGTGTACACCCTTGCCGCCAATGCAGGTCAGTTAATAGTACTTATACTTGGGATTTATCTTATAATGAATGGACATTTCTCAATTGGATTGCTTATAAGTTTTATTGCCTATGTAACCAATTTCTACAACCCTTTGCGTCAGATTGCTGCTTTATGGGCCAGTTTCCAGGTGGCAATGGCAGCATGGGACCGCATTTCGCTTCTGTTATCTCTCGAATCGAACCTGCAACTGATTGATGATCCCAAATGTATTTCATCCGGGTCGTACCTGAGTTTTAATAATGTGTCATTCAGGTATCCTGATGGTAAGGAGGTTTTGCATAAAGTAAGCTTCAATCTCGAAAGGGGAAAAACCTATGCTTTTGTAGGTCCGACAGGCGGAGGCAAGACCACAACTGCATCGCTTATTGCACGGTTATATGATGCAACAAGAGGAACAATATTGCTGGATGGCAGAGATATCCGTTCATTCACCCCGGAAGAAAGAAGCCGGAAAATAGGATTTATTCTTCAGGATCCTTTTCTGTTTTCAGGAACTATCCGTGACAATATTCTGTATGGAAATACTACACACATTAACCTCCCTGATCAGCAGTTAACGGATGCTATCACGGAGGCAGGGCTTGAGAGTCTTCTGGAACGGTTTGATAACGGACTCGACACAAAAGTTCAGACAACAGGAGATGGAATCAGCCTGGGACAGAAACAACTTATTGCATTTATGCGGGCAATACTCCGCAAACCTGAACTGCTTATCCTCGATGAAGCCACTGCAAACATTGATACTGTTACAGAACAACAACTTGACACCATATTAAAGAAACTTCCGGAATCCACTACCCGGGTGATAATAGCTCACAGGCTGAACACAATTGAAAATGCAGATGAAATCTTCTTTGTGAATACCGGAAAGGTTGTCCGGGCAGGAACATTTAAGGATGCCGTGGAACTCCTGCTGCACGGGAAAAATGAGAGCTAGCTACCAGACCATGTGAAATAGTAATCAGTTATTCAAAAACTGACTGTAAATACTCCCATTTTATACTTCATTATTTCATAAAGCCTGTATCTTTCAGCCAGGCAATAAAACTGTCGCGCCATGTGCTTATTCCATATCCTCTTTCCAGTCCGGAATCAAAACCATGGCTACCTTTAGCATAAATATGCATCTCGGCGCTGAAGTTCTTTGATATCAGGGCTTTATACAGTTCAACACAATTTGCTGCAGGGGTCACTTTGTCTTCTCCGCCATTCATAATAAACGCCGGAGGAAAAGCATCTGACTTCTCAGCGAGACTAATCATATCCTTATCCAAACCAGGATAAAAGAGGCCAACAAAATCCGGCTTTGTATTCACTTTGCTTAAACCCGAATAAGCAGGTAATTCGTTTTGATATCTTTCCAGAGCTGCGATCATCGATAATGCACCACCTGCAGAAAATCCGGCAATACCAATTTTATTTTCGTCAATACCAAGCTCGGTAGCTTTGCTGCGTAATGTATGGATTGCCTGTTTGGCATCAGCATAAACATGTGGCATATATTCATCCCTTTTAAGTGTAAATCCCTCAGCATCTGCATTAAATGTCCTGTATTTCAGAACAAGTGATGTTATACCATACCTGGCGAGCCATAATGCCAGATCATTTCCTTCACGATCGAACCATACATCGCGAAAACCACCACCGGGACATATAACTATGGCAACTCCATTTGCTTTCCCATTTTCCGCCTTGTGAATAATATATGTTGGTACAGATACACAACTGAATACCCTGTTATGCTGAGACAGAGAACTCTTCAAGGAGCTTTCTGAACGGAGTTTTTCCTCTTTGTATTTCACCGGATTACCGGGGATGCCGTTTGGCCATAGAGGCTTTTCAGCAGGTAACTGAGATTTGCAATCCAGTATTGAAACTCCTAAAAGGATAAAAAATAATTGGATCAATAAAGTTGATTTTGTTTTCATATGATTAGTTTTTGGTCAGTTATCAAACAAATTTAGCGATATGGAATCAATTACAGCCATGATTGAAAAATATAATACAATTTCGGGATTTCAATCAGACTGGTAAAGGGTTGAATTATCAATGCTTTTGCTTAATTTTCATATTTTCACGAAATTCTTCCCCATTAATCACGTTTACTACACTCATGAGCAGTATTAGTTAATTGCAGATTATAGTATAATTTGAATTTTCATTAATGAGAAAACCCCGGAGAATATTTTTTTATTTAATATTGGTAATAGTCACACTTCCGGTATTATTCTTTGTAATAATATTCACAGGAGCTCTTGTACACCTTCAGAGTAAAAATGATCTGCTAAACTATAAGAATGCTACTGCAACAGTAGTATTGTCTGAGGAAGGAGACCTGATTGGAAAGATCTTTTCTGAAAACCGTACAACAATTCCATTCAGCCAAATTCCTGATCACCTTATAGATGCATTGGTTGCAACAGAAGATGCCCGCTTTTTTGAACATAAAGGAATTGATACAAGAAGTCTTTTAAGAGTATTGTTTAAAACAGTTCTCATGGGTAAACAAAGCTCCGGCGGGGGGAGTACAATCACACAACAGCTTGCAAAAAATATGTTCGGGAGAGAAAAATCGGGACTGATCTCAACTTTAAAAAATAAAACAAACGAGTCTCTTCTCGCACATCGTCTTGAAAAATTATTCACTAAGGAGGAGTTACTCACTCTGTACCTGAATACCGTTCCATTCGGTGAAAACGTTTATGGTATTGATGCGGCATCTTTACGATTCTTTAATAAAAAGACCGACCGGTTGACAATTGAGGAATCTGCAGTTCTGATAGGAATGCTTAAAGCAAATGATTACTATAATCCACGCATGAATCCTGAGAATGCAAAAAACAGAAGAAATGTGGTTATAACTCAGATGAAGAAATACAATTATCTTGATGCATTACAGGCGGATTCACTCTGCAACCTTCCTTTGAAACAGAGTTATGCAAATATTGAAGCAAAAGGGCCTGCTGACTATTTTCTTTTCCAGGTAAAAAATGAAGCAAGAGAGATCCTTCAGAAACTGAGTTCTGAAAATGGCAAAAAATGGAATATAGAAGAGGATGGACTAATAATTACCACTACACTCAATCTTACTCTTCAGAACTATGCAAATGCTGCTTTTCATGATCATCTGGCTATAATGCAAAAGAGGATAAACAAACAATATGAAAGTGCTCCGGGGAAAAGATTTATCGGGAAAATGGCAGAAAATGAATTGAAAAGGCTTAATCTTTCAGATCGTATGAATGAAGTTACTCCCAGACAGGTTTTCGACTGGGATAGCTCTTTTTACGATTCAATATCTGTAAAAGACAGCCTCATAAATACGATAAAGCTATTGCATGCAGGATTGATTGCTATTGACCCTGAGACTGGTTCCATCAAAGCATGGGTTGGAGGAATTGATTTTAAAACTCAACCGTACGATCAGGTACTTGCTTTGAGACAGATGGCTTCAACATTTAAACCGATTCTCTATGCCGAAGCTCTGGAAGAAGAGATCAAGCCATGTTATTATCTTGATAATGACTCAATCAGATTAGATGATTTTAAGGATTGGAGCCCTGCTAATTTTGATAATACATATGGGGGAAAGTATTCTCTTACAGGTGCTTTGGTTCATTCTATGAATATCCCCACAATTAACTTGTTTTTAAAAATCAGTTATACCGGTATTGATTCACTGTGGAAGAAAATGGGATTTTCATTTCCTCTGGAGAATAATCCTTCACTTGCAATGGGTACTGCTGAAGCATGTGTTATGGAAACGGCAATTGCCTACTCAGCTTTTGCAAACGGAGGGTATAAGATAAAACCACAAAAAATTGTGTCAATCAGTACTCATGACGGAGAAGTAATATGGCAAAATAAATTCAGTGAGCCCGGAATGAGAGTAATAACAGAAAGAACAAGCCTGTTAATGAGTGCCATTCTGCAAAGAGCAGTAAATGAAGGAACAGGAGCTTCAATGAGATCAGTATATGGAGTGACCCTTCCTCTGGCAGGTAAAACAGGCACTTCGCAGAACAATGCTGATGCATGGTTTGCTGCCTTTAATCCAAAGCTGGTAATGGTCAGCCGTGTAGGAGCATCTCTTCCTTCAGTACATTTTACTGATGACAGAAACGGGACAGGTAGTGCACTTGCACTTCCACTTGTAGCAATGACACTAAAAAACATTGAGGAGAACAGGGAATTAAGGAACAAACTTATTTCTGATTTCGCTGACTTGTCACCAGAACTGGTTGAGGAACTTAATTGTCCAGATTTCAAAGAAAAAATATCACTTGATAATTTCTTTGATTTTCTTAAAAGAGATAAGGCAAAGTCGTATAAAAGTCCTCCGGAATCAGAAAAAGAGAGAAAATCCCTTTTCAAAAGAATTTTCAGGAAGAAGAGAGTATGATCTTTAATGGTTGAGCCAATCCTGCTTTATTCTGTCCTGACTTCTGACGTTGTCGAGATTTAGTGTGGCTATTATTATTATTCAACTAATTGAAATTGAATAATATAGAAATAATATTTTTGATCATTAACGTACTTTCACCTAATTTTGCCTTGTGTTAAGGGTAAGTAGGGTCCGGTCCTTCGAACAGGAAGTATAAAGAGTTAAGAATTTGATTATCTTATATTTATCGGCCTCTCCCCCTTGATCCCCCTCTCCCGGGGTTAGAGGGGGATATAATTCAGAAAAATTGTGTATATTTTAGATTGAATTATGAGACTAATTATGAAGGTAATTGAAAAGGACATGTTCTTGGGTGCAAAAGCTGAGTTGTTTACACTCGCCTTGCAGATGAGAAAGAATCCGACTGAAGCAGAAAGAGCCCTGTGGATAATACTCAGAAAGTTTCGTCATTCAGGATTTCCATATCGCCGACAGCATCCGATTGAATTCTATATCGCTGACTTTTATTGTCATAATTTGAGACTTGTTATTGAAGTCGATGGAGAAATTCATACTGAAAAGGAAATTCAAAATCATGATGAAGGTCGCACTGGCGAACTTGAAAGATTCGGAATAAAAGTTATCCGGTTTACAAATAACGAGATTTTGCATGATAGCAATCTGGTAGTTGAAATGATAACTGCTACATTAAAAGAATTATCTAAAACATCCTGAATGATCTTCCCCCTCTCACCCGGGAGAGGGGGACCGAGGGGGAGAGGCCATTTATTGAAATAACATTTTCAAAAGAATTTTCAGGAAGAAGAGAGTATGATCTTTAATGGTTGAGCTAATCCTGCTTTATTCTGTTTCTTTTGTTTGTTTTTTAGGATCTGCAGGCTTCATCTTTTCCACAAGGAATATATCATCCGACAATCCCTGATCAAATTTAACCTCCGTAATCAGGATTTTTGTGCTGTGATTCTTTTCAAGATCCTTCATCACAACTTCTGTTGCGTTCCAGTATTTACCAACCTTTTCGAACTTATATACAGCTTCCTTGAATTTCTTCCCTTTGAGATCATAAATATCCATTGTTTCAGGATAACCATTCTCCTTATTAATTCTTACTATAATCTTTGAATAATTCGATTTGCCTGATTTTGGAATCAGATTTAAAAGATGGATATCTTCTGATGATTCAAGAATTTCGGGTGTAAATCTTTCTGCATATGGTGTTGTTGCCATATCCTCGTAAGAAAAATCGGTATTATTGAAAGAGCTGTCCTTGGTAAGCATTGATATTTTTTTTGGCTTTCCGAAAGCTGGCAAATAGAGCCACATAACATTATCCGGAAGCGTCAGAGTGGCTATTCCGGCCTGCGATTCAGGTTTGGTGTACCTGTAAAGTTTTTTATGAGGTCCTTTCTGAAGCAGTTGGGCTTCACGCACTTTCTCTTTGCCGGTTTTATCAATCAGGACTATTTTGACTTTACCTTCCTTATCCTTTGGAGCTATAGTGATGTAATCCATTTTTTCAAGGATTGCAGCAGCATCCTGGGATGCTGAATCAGGAATAAATGAAAAGATCGCTGCAACGATCAGGTAGCTTACATATCTTACTTTTTTCATCATTATAAATAATTTCTAAATAACCATTCTTAAACATTTTTGTTCACAAGTCCCGTAGCTACCCGTTTTTCACGTGCCAGAATAAGTATTACAGGAAGCAAAGTAAGAGTACTTAATCCGGAACCTGCCATGCTAAGAGAAATCAGCAATCCAAAATATTCAAGCGGAACCATTTCTGAGAATAGCAAAACCAGAAATCCGGCAGAAACAGATATAACATTAATAATTATAGCCTTTCCACTTACAGCTATCGTCTGATCAAGTGCTTCAGAAACAGAGGCTCCTTCATTTATATGGCTGTTGAAATGTGATATTACATGGATTGAATAATCAATACCGATACCCATTGCTATGCTTGCAACAAGAACAGTTGCAATATTTAATGATATATTGGCATAGCCCATGAATCCGAAAAGAATAATAATTGTAGTAATTACAGGAATTGCTGCAAAAATACCGGCCATAAATGATCTTAAAATGAAACCCACAACAATAATGACAAAAATAACAGCGATAATCAAGCTGCCAATCTGGCTGCTAACAAGGCTTCTGTCCATTGTTGATTCTATGAATGGCATCCCTGTGACCGATATTTTGCAATCTTCATTTGATCTCTCGCTGATAAATTTCTCCATGTATTCTTTGAACTCCTTTTTCTCCTTGTTCTCAGGGGAGAGAAATTTTGATATAATTATAGCTTCATCAAGATCTTCCGAAACGAACTTTTTTAAGTTTTCGTTCCCTTCCAGAAGAAACCAGATCTGTTCTATCTGCTCCCTGGCCTCAGGGATCTTATTCCCTTCTCCGAGTGCTTCACTGATATCTGCAATAAGTCCTGCAACAGACTGAGTGGTTTCAACACCCGGGCTCTTTTTCATATACTCCTCGGTCTCGAGCATTGTTTTAAGTAATTCAGGACTTTGAATATCGCCTTTGAATAATACAAAAACAGGTTTCGATCCACCGAATTTATCAGTCATAATATCTTCAGCTATCCTTGCAGGATTTTCCTTCTTAAAATAGTTCCTTACATCAACATTTCTTTTGATGAGGAAAAGTCCCCCCAGACTGACAAGCGTGATACCTATCCATACAATCAGTACTCTTTTAGCATGACTGAATAATAATTTATGCAGTGGAAGATGTATGAACCTTGAGTAGAAAGTTATCTCATTTCCAACCGCTTCAACATTCTTTTTTTTGTTTTCCCAGGAAAAGGCTGAGATCAGAGCAGGCACAAAAAATATTGAAAGAAGAAGGGCGATAAAAGTTCCAAGGGCAGAATAAATGCCAAAATCCCTGATCATGGTCAGGTATGATCCAAAGAGGAATGAGAGGAAACCTGCAATTGTAGTTAGGGCCGCAAGGATCACAGGAATTGTCACATAAGTCAGTGCAATTATTATTGACTGATTCAGGTCTTCCTTAAGCTGGTCAATCCTGTTTACAACATGTATGGCATACGCAGTACCGACAGCCAGAAGGACGATAGGAATATTATTTGAAACCATAGTAACTTCCGATCCAGCCAGGGACATAATACCCAGCACCCAGATTATTGATATTACTGCAGTCAGAAGTGGCAGAATAATGCCTCTTACAGAGCGGAATCCAATATACAGAACCAGAGAAATAAAAAAGAATGCAATTGGAAGCAGTTTTTTCAAATCTGCCGCTATAAGTTCTGATATGGATGTAATAAGCATTGGAGACCCTGCAAAATAGATCTTTTCGGGAAGTCTGAGGCTTTCGGTTTTATCCTTTATTTTGTTTGCCAGAGTCTGAAGATTATCGTTCTCTTCAAGTGAAAACAATATAAGAGTTGCGGTGCCATCTTCGGAAACTATAGTCCCCTTATAATTATCGTGTGAAAGCACTTTTTCCTTCAGAAGCAACAATTCTTCTTCTGAATCCGGCAGGTTATCAGTATCAACAAGCTTCCCGATCTCCAAACCGTTTTCATCTGACTTTACATCCATAATATTTGTCAGGCTGGTGACTGACGAAACACCTTCTGTATCCAACAGTGTATCAGTTACCTGCATTACATGTTGCAGAACCTCCGCAGTGAAAATATTTTCGGCTTCGATGATAATAATGCCGGTATTATTCCCACCGAACCTGGCGCCGATATTTTTTAACAATACTGCATCCGGGTCACTATCAGGCAAAGAACTTATCACATCTGAATTGATTCTGATCTTTGGTATCTGATATGCCAGCATAAGTGTGACCGCAACTACCAGCAATATTATTAACCACCTTATTTTCAATATTATATTTACTATATTTCCCATCAGTATCTTATCATTCAAATCATTTGATTTTTTGGTAACCGGCTTTTTATTCAAGGGGACAAAAATAATTATTTTTTCAACAGTTCTGAACTCAACAGAAAACCAAAACGCATTAACAACATTCCGGATATTGATGCGTTTACATATATACCTGATAATAGTATTGACTACAGATAATTCGCAGATGGACTCTCAGCACTTAAGTCATATAAAAGATGTAATAATCAGGACCTGTGCTAAGCGATTTCAATATCCTGATTTTAAGCTATTAATACCTATTGAATTAAAAAATGTTTTATGCAGGAGAATAGTGTACCCTTATTTGTTAAGGAATACGACATACGTTATAAAGATGTAAATGACAGGCAGGAAGCAACACCTGTTTCAATATTGAATTTTGTTGAAGAGACTGCAGCTGATCACTGTGCTTTTATCGGAAAGAATGTTTATGATCTGCAAAAGCTGGGAATAGGTTGGGTTCTTTATGCAGGTTGTTTTCATATGGATAACTACCCCCGTTACAGAGAAAGAATAAAAATTGAGACCTGGATCTCAATGTTCAGAGGATTTATGGGGCATAGGGAATACCGTGTAATCTCTGAAAATGGGATATTATATGGAGGATTTCGCGGGCTCTGGCTCTACTTTGACCTGGAAAAGAGAAAACCAATCCCTGTTGATAAAGTTTATTATGAACAATGGCCGTTGCGAAATAAAATGGCAATAGACCACGAGATAATTCCATCAAAAAAGAGAATAGAAAATCCGGATATAGGGAAAAGTTTTTCCGTTAACAGGTATGACATAGACTCTAATAACCACGTAAATAATGTTCATTACATGCTATGGCTGATGGAATCTATCCCTGATATATTCTATGAGAGGGCAAAACTGCAGTACATACAGGGAACATTTATAAGAGAGACCACCTATAACAGGCATGTCAATTCTGAATGTAAAATAGTTTCACCAAATAAATTATTACATACTGTCACTGAGAAAGAGAGCGGAACTCTGTTGGCTACAGCCAGTACAACCTGGGTCTGGTGATAACAATGTATATTTAGAAATCCCGGTTTGAAATAAAGTTTAAATCCATTAAGCGCACAGCACGCTATGAAATTACGCAAAGGATCCCAAAGTGTTCATTTGCTATGTGTTATAGTTGTGAATCTTTGCACTAAAAAAATGTGGCCCAGGTTTTGTTATAGTAATTATTAAGAAACGATTCTTTAAATATTACAGTCATGAAAAAGATAATAATTACTTCGATTCTCGCACTTCTGGCAACAGTCGTAACAACTGTTAAGGCACAGGAGAGACCTGATGAATATCTGGGTCTGCCGGGAGATAATCTTAACCTTTATGCAGTAATGAACCTGTTTCAGGAATCTGAAACACTTGAAGGTTTTGAGAGAAAACTAAATGAAGAACAATCAAGAATAAATAACCTCGACCTGAACGGGGATAACATGGTTGACTATATATCGGTCACTGATTATGTTGATGGCGCAGATCATACAATAGTATTATCTGTTGCGTTAAACAGTAAGGAAAAGCAGGATGTGGCTGCATTTACAGTTCAGCGTCTTCGTAATGGATCAGTGCAGATCCAGCTTATCGGAGACGAAGCATTATATGGCAGAAATTATATTATCGAACCCATTTATAACGAAAATTACAACGAAACACCAAATCCGGGATATACGGGAAGAACTATTGTAAGGACCACAACAATTGAAATAGCTGCATGGCCTGTGATCAGGTTCATATATCATCCGACTTACACTATCTGGCATTCACGCTGGTACTGGGGACATTACCCTGCTTATTGGCACTCCTGGAGTCCATACTACTATCACTATTATTATGGGTATCATTCGAACTGGTATCCGGTTTATTACAGACACTACAGGCACTGGCATCAACCACGACATACATGCTATAACAACTATTACAGCAGTAAAAGATCGTACTCTAACCAGGTGAGCCGAAGAATCAGTGAGGGTAAATACCATGCCACCTATTCCAGACCCGATCAACGAAGAGAAGGCGAGGCACTTTACGCCAGAACGAATTCCGGGAAAGATGCAAGGTCTATTTCAAAAAGTACATCATTAAGAAATGTAGAAAGAACGATCTCTAAATCATCCAGAGACCTTAGCGCCAGGAGCAATAACAACAGTGATC
This sequence comes from uncultured Bacteroidales bacterium, assembly GCA_963732435.1. Taxonomy (GTDB): domain Bacteria; phylum Bacteroidota; class Bacteroidia; order Bacteroidales; family VadinHA17; genus LD21. Next base: position 545,555 of record CAVSZL010000006.1, read on the forward strand.
CGAATAGGAGCCGGTCGACAGATGTCTATACACGTAAATCCGTAAATAATTCAACAGACGAAAGAAATACGGAAAGATCAGGATCAATTGCTAACAACCGGTCAAAAAGTACTGATGCTGTAAAATCCAGAGTGAATGAATCATCAGTTAAGTATTCGGGTAAATCCGGAACTAGTTCAACAGGTGAAAGAAATACAGATAGATCACGATCAATTGATAACAGCCGGTCAAAAAGTACTGAAGCTGTAAAATCCAGAGTGAATCCATCGTCTGTTAAGAATTCAGGCAATAAGGGTGGAAGTTCTGCCACACGATCTGAAAGGTCGGTTTCCAGTCCAAAGGCGGCAAATAGAACTGAATCTGTAAGCAGATCGGGACAGTCAGGTTCACGTGCATCTTCATCAAATCGCTCAGAAGACAGGGGAGGGAAATCGTCTCCTGCTATAAAAGGAAGTTCCAAAACAAGGGAATCGGAACCGGCAAAATCAACAAGGAGGAAATAAGAGGATTACTATTTTTCCTGCTACAATTTCAAAGCTGGAGGATAACATAATGTTAACGGTGTATGACAACCTGAAACCGGTTGTCATACACCGTTCTTCATTTATAAATCCTCAAACGGATTTTTTTCACCTGTTTATACTCACAAATGAAACTTTAAGGTAAACTCAGATCCCTTATTGAGAGCAGAGTTCACTGTAATTGTGCCACCATGATTTTGCATTATTTGTTTTGACAGGCTTAGTCCTATACCTGAACCATTCTCCTTAGTTGTATAAAATGGCACAAAAATATCTTCCATGATATCCCCGGATATTCCAATTCCATTATCTTGTACTTGAATCATTGTACATTCTTCACTTTGGAACCCTTTCAGTTGAATAACTCCATTTTGCTCATCGGATATTGCTTCAATAGCGTTTTTTATCAGGTTAATAAGAATTTGTTCAACCTGGGCATAATCTGCTACTACAGAAATATCTTCCGGATTAACACTTGCGATAATTTTTATGTTATTTGAAATATTTGATTCCATCAGGAGTTTGCATTTCCGGAACAAACTTACGACAGTGAATTTACTCAAATTAGGTTTTGGCAGTGATGTTAAGCTTCTGTATTTATCAACGAAATCCAATAACCCTTTCCCGGTTTCTTCAATTGTATTCAGTCCGGAAAGTGTTTTACTTACAATTTGGTGATCTATATGTTCCAATGGAACGGGGATTTCTTCATCCTTCTTTTTAAAGTATCCTGATATTACTGTTGTAAGTGAGGTGATAGGACTTATGGAATTCATTATTTCATGGGTCAATACCCGGATCAGCCTTTTCCATGAATCCAGTTCTTTTTTATCGAGTTCATTTGTAATATCCTGAAAAGAAACCAGTTTTATTACATTACTTTCGAATTTTAGTTCGGTTGCTTTCACTAAAATACTTTGTAAAAGATTATCTGCTTTCATTTTATGCAATATCTCCTGCCCTGGTTTTATAGTATTTATAATATTAATTAGTTTATCATTCTTGAATTTTAATGAAGATAATTTCCACGGTTGTTGTACATTTAAATACTTTCTTGCAGCCCTGTTATAAATCCCTATCGTTCCACTCATATCAAATGATAATAGTCCAATATCAACATGGTCAACCACACTTTGCAGAAAATGGCCTGTTCTCTCATTTTCAATTTTGACATTCTGGATGACAGAATTTAAATTATTCATTCTGTCATGCAATTTTCTGAATGAGCCATTCATTCTATCATCAGAAAATCGAACTGATGAGTCATGATCCTGAACCGACGAGAAGAACTTTTCAAGATCTGTATTGGTTTTGTTAACCTGATTTACGAGTAACCAGGCCTGGAACAATATCAGAAAAATTATACCTGTCAGTGTATAATAGTATCCATGGTCAAGATTCTGTAACACTATTCCTAATACTACACTGGATAAAACTATAAGAGTTACCCGGATAAGTACATTGATGAAAAATCTATTTAACAGCATGTCGTTGATTACTAAAGGTTATACTTTTGCATTTTATTGTACATGGTTTGTCTTGCTATTTCCAACTCTTTTGATGCTTTTAAGACACTTCCATTATTGTTGTTTAAGGCAATTTGCAGAGTCTGTTTTTCTATTTCGGCAAATGTCGGAGGTTTCTGCTGAAGATGTGGTTGCATTATTGTATGTGAGATAATAAAATCTTCCGGCTTTAAAATGTCTGAATCACATAAGATGACTGCTTTTTCTATTGTATGACGTAACTCCCTCACATTTCCCGGCCAGCTGTATTTCATTAGTTTGTCAAGCGTTTTGCTGCTGAATTTCAAATTGAATTTTTCGTATTTACCTGCGTACTCCTTTAAAAAGTGTTCAGCAAGCAAAATGATATCTTCTCCGCGGTCACGCAAATGGGGTATTTCAATCACAATTGTGTTAATCCTGTAATATAAATCCTCACGAAAAAGATTCCTTGAGACCATTTCCTCAAGGTTTTTATTTGTAGCACAGATAAGTCGGATATCAAATGGGATTGGAGTACTTGAGCCAACCTTATATATAACCCGGTTTTGAATGGCTGTAAGTAGTTTCGATTGCATAGTAAGAGAAAGATTTCCTATTTCATCCAGAAACAAGGTGCCGCCTGAAGCTGTTTCAAACCACCCGGTTTTGTCTTCCCTGGCATCGGTAAATGCACCTTTAATATGACCGAACATCTCGCTCTCAAATAATGTTTCAGTTATTGTGCCTATGTCAATGCTGATAAAGACTTCATCGGCTCTGCGCGAATTATTATGGACTTCTTTTACAATTAACTCTTTCCCTGTCCCATTCTCACCAATGACTAAAACGTTAGCATCTGTTCTGGCTACCTTATTAATCATCTGCAATACACTTTCCATTGCCCGGGATTTCCCAATGAGGGGACCATCTTTTTTAATAATGCCTTTATTAATCTGCTTTTGCCTGTCGCGTAGTTTTTTATTCTCAATCTTTGATTGTCGAAGCTTAAATGCTGTCTGCATGGTGGCAATAAGTTTATTATTGTCCCATGGCTTTATTACAAAATCAGTGGCGCCTTCTTTTATAGCCCTGACAGCCAGATCAACATCGGAATAGGCAGTTATCATCACCACAGAGGCAAGAGGATCTGATTTTAATATACGATTGAGCCAGTAAATGCCTTCGTTTCCTGTATTAACCCCTGCTGAAAAGTTCATGTCCAGTAAGATGACATCATACTCTTCCTTATTAATGTAACTGAGGATCTGATCAGGTTTTGAGATACCTGTTATACCGTCAAATTCTGGTTCAAGCAACTGAATCAGTGCTTTCAAGACCTGTTTATGATCGTCAACGATAAGCAATTTGCCATTCATGTTATTGTCCTGTTATTGAAGTTTCTAAAGAACTAACACAGAAGTTTCACAGAGAACACACAGAGTTTCAAAGAGTAAATAACCCCTATCCCAACCTTCCCCCGGGGGAAGGAGAAAATCCTTTCCAACCTCTTCTTACTATGCCTATAATATGGACATTATCTGCACTCATATTAGACAAATATATATATTAATATTTTGATTCCATATCTTAAACAACTAATTTTCAGAAGATAATAAATAGTGGTATGATAATTGAAAAATACAAACGGAATTCTTAAATTGTATTAATATCTGTTAACATGATCAGGAATTACTTTAAAACAGCTCTGCGGAATATTAAGCGATATTCTACTTTTTCAATTCTGAATATTAGTGGGATGACAATCGGGCTGACAGTTGCACTTCTGCTCCTTTTGTGGGTGCGATACGAATATAGTTTTGACAGGTTTCATAAAAATAGAAGTTGTTTATTCCGTGTGGTTCAGACGGAAAAAACTGACGGCCGATTACAATTGTATGCAACTACACCATTTCCGCTGGCAGCTACCCTGAAAAATGAATACCCCGATATTTTGCACTCTTCGAGGTTCCATAAATGGCCAACATCATTTCACAAAGGGGATAAGGTAATATCAGGAAAGCTTGCCCTCGTCGATAAAGACTTTCTTGAAATGGTTAACATAGAGTTTGTTAAAGGAGATAAATCGACTGCTCTGAATGGGCCTTACGATGCTGTTCTTACAGAAGATATGGCAAAAAGATACTTTGGCGATGAAGATCCTTTTGGTAAAACAATAACTGTTGATCCCGATTTTAAGTTGACTGTTACAGGAGTGATAAAGAATCTGCAGCGCAACAGTCACTTTTATACAGATTGTATAGCTTCATTTGAATTCTACGGAATAAAGTATGGCGGTAACTCCGACAAGAGTGTCTTTGCTTCGTGGAGTAGTGTTTACAACTATACTTTTATTGAGATCGTTAAAGGAACTGATAAACGATTAATTGAAGAAAAAATAAAGGGAATAGTACAGAGAAATAAGACAGGGTCCACAGCTGAGATTCATCTTCAAAACATAAGGGATATTCACCTTAGTACCGTAAAATATGCGGCTGATATTGAAACGGGAAATATAACCTATGTCAGACTTGCCAGTCTTATTGCTGTTTTAATTCTGATTATCGCCAGTGTTAATTTTATGAATCTCACAACAGCGCAGGCATCAAGAAGAGCAAAAGAAATTGGAGTCCGTAAAGTTGCCGGAGCCAGCAGGATAAAAATAACTCTTCAGTTTTTAGGTGAGTCATTGATTATAGTATTTGTGGCTCATATCCTTGCAATGATTCTTGTTGAATTGCTGTTACCCGGGTTTAAGAATTTCATGTTCATGGAGATCAATTACCGGAGTGCAGGCCTTTATCTGTTTCTGATCGTCATCGTATTGTTTTGTGGTTTATTGGGAGGTAGCTATCCTGCATTCTATCTCTCCTCCTTAAAGCCGGTGAATACAATGAAGAGAGTTATTGGTAAGAGTCCTGGGAACACAGGATTCATCAGAATAATGGTCCTTCTTCAATTTGTGCTCTCATTCATCTTCATAATTTGTACTATAATAGTAAGGAATCAGCTCAATTATTTACAAAACAAGAATATCGGCCTGGATATACAGAATATCTGTCATTTTGAATTAACCAATGACATCCGTAGGGAAACACTTAAGAACGAACTGATAAATAACCCTGATATTTTGAGTGTTACTTTTACTCCTCACCAGGATGTTCTCAATATCATATCTGCAACAGGTGGTGTAAACTGGAGAGGAAAGAAGGAAGGAACCGATGTAATATTCAGTATCCTGAATACTGACAAGGATTTTGCCAAAACCTTTCAGCTTGAAATGAAGGATGGGAGCTTTTTGTCCTCGAATGAATTCTCAACCGATACAACTGTGCTCGTGATAAATGAAAAAGCAGCAGAGACCATGGGATTTAAAGATCCTGTTGGGGAAGTGATAACCGACCGGAATGGCATTGTATTCAGGATTATCGGTGTTGTGAAAGATTTTAATTTTAAATCATTACGCTATCCTGTTGAGCCACTGGTTATATCACCGGTTCCAGGTTCTGCTTCAGGTGGAACCTGCTATTTAAGGTTGAAGCCCGACCATATATCTTCAGCAATTAATTCTGTTAAGAAGACCCTCAAATCATTTTATAATGATACAGCCCCAGACTTCAGATTTCTGGGTAATGATCTTAACAGCATGTACGTGATTGAGCGTATTGCAGCTACTTTGTTGGGTTATATCACCATCCTTGCGATTCTAATTTCATGTCTCGGTTTAATCGGATTATCAACATTTATGACTATAAGCAGGACAAAAGAGATCGGGATCAGGAAGGTGAATGGGTCAAAATCAGGTGAGATTTTCATTATGTTGTCAAGGCAGTATATATCGCTTGTTGCAATTTCGTTCTTAGTTGCCAGTCCGGTTGCGTGGTATGCCACAAATATCTGGCTCAGGGGTTATGACTACAGGACCAGCATTGGCTGGTGGGTTTTTGCTGAAGCAGCCGTCATAATTTTTACTATAACAATGGTTACAATAGGATTCCAGTCATATAAAGCTGCATCGAAGAATCCGGTGGAGGCACTCAGGTATGAATAGGAAAAGGCGCAGGGCACTAGGCACAGGGCGTAGGGTAAGAAAGAATGCAAGACTGCATGACCGCAAGAATGCAAGACTGCATGACAAAAAGATATAAATGATTAAAAACTACCTCAAAATAGCTCTCCGGAATATCAAAAGGTATTCAACTTTTTCAATTCTGAATATTAGTGGTATGGCTATCGGTATGGCTTCAGTAATTTTAATTCTTTTATGGGTGCAGGATGAATGGAGCTACGACAGAGGTTTTGAAAATGCTGATGAGCTTTACCGTGTGATTGAAAACCAAAATCTTTCCGGTGGAGGTAGCTCTCTGATAGTGCCAGCTCCGGGAGCATTAGCCCCGGCTCTGAAAGAAGAATATCCTGAAATAATCAGAGCCGTGAGATTCTGTCCTAATCCATTAACGTTAAAAAAAGGAGATGAATTCATTGAAGAAATTGTTTTCTCGGTTGATAAGGATTTTTTAAAAATGTTTAATATCAAATTTGTTCGTGGAAATATTAATACAGCGTTAAATGATCCTCACAATATTGTTATTACAGAAGAAACAGCAAAGAAATACTTCGGCGACAAAGAAGCTCTTGGCAAAACTCTGGCATCACGTGGTTATGTGGTAACTGTAACGGGTGTTGTAATGAGTCAGCCACAGAATAGTCACATACAGTTTAATTTTCTGGTCCCAATAGAGTGGTTAACTGAATTAGGAGGTCATATAAATGGCTGGAACGAGCGGTTTAATACCTACATTGAACTTAAAAAGGGGACTGACAGTAAATTAGTTGATAATAAAATCCGGGATTTCATAAAGAAGCATAATAAAGAATCAAATTCGACGATTTTCCTCCAGAACATCAAAAAAATTCATCTGTTTTCTTCCGGTAAATATATGGCAGATGATTACGGAACCGGTGATATTAAATATGTCAGAATTTTGGGCCTCATTGCCGTTTTTATTCTCATTATTGCATGTATCAACTTTTTAAATCTCTCTACTGCGCAATCAGCCAGGAGGGCCAGGGAAATCGGAGTCCGGAAAGTGGCAGGAGCAAACAAACGAAAAATTATCTTTCAGTTCCTGGGAGAATCTCTCTTGATCATTATGGTGGCTCATGTAATTGCAATGATTGCTGTAGAACTGCTTTTGCCCGGGTTTAATAACCTCATTGGTAAGCAATTGTCTGTAAACTACCAGAGTGCCGGATTATATCTTGGGTTAATAACTGTTGTATTGTTTTGCGGTTTACTGGCAGGAAGTTATCCAGCCTTCTATCTGTCTTCCTTAAAACCAATAGATGTAATTAAGGGTGTAATTAATAAAAATCCTGGTAATGCCAGATTCAGAAGAGTTCTTGTAATATTCCAGTTTTCTCTATCTATACTGCTTATTATAAGTACTTTGGTAGTTGAAAAGCAGCTTAAATATATACAAAATAAGAACCTTGGTTTTAATAAAGACAACATAGGCTATTTTATGTTCCCCACGCGACCTTCTGATCCAAGGCTGGAAACTTTAAAGAAAGAGCTCAGCAGCTATCCTGACATAATTAGTGTAACAAGGGCATGGAATCCTTTCTCCTATGAAGGTAAGAGGAACGGTTTTACCTGGTCGGGTAAAAAGGAAGGTGATGATGTTTATTTTCACATGATTGGTTCTGATGTGGACTATGCCAAAACCTATGATCTTGAGCTTAAGGAGGGGCGTTTCTTCTCTTCCGAATTTTCAACTGACAATACTGCAATAGTGATAAATGAAGAGTCAGCAAAGATCCTGGGTTTTATGAATCCCGTAGGGGAAATAATAACAACTTCCCACGGATCCGGGCTTAATATTATCGGAGTGGTAAAAGATTTTCACATTCAATCGTTGCATTACAAAATAGGACCGGTTATTATGCAATTGGGTTCCTCCAACAATTTTTATGTCAAAATGAAGTCTGATAAGATAGTATCAACTGTTGAATTTATTAAGAATACTTTTAAATCGTTTGATCCCGGACTACCAATAGATTTTCATTTTCTTGATGATGATTACAATAAATTGTACATGACAGAACAAAGAATGGGTAAAATATTTGGTTATTTCTCTTTCCTCGCAATAATCATATCATGTCTCGGACTTATAGGATTATCTTCATTTATGATACAGCGAAGGACGAAAGAGATCGGCATCAGGAAAATAAACGGTGCAAAGTCAGTTGAAATTTTCTCACTGCTGTCTGGTGAATATGTTTTATGGGTAATGATGTCAACTATAATTGCGTGTCCCATTGCCTGGTATGCCATGAATAAATGGCTGCAAAACTTTGCATACCGGATTGAAATTGGCTGGGGAGTATTTGTCCTTGCTGGGATCGTTGCTTTAATTATTGCGTTGTTAACAGTCAGCCTGCAATCTTATAAAGCGGCAAGTAAAAATCCGGTTGAAGCGTTGAGGTATGAGTAACCCCCCAACCCCCCAATTGGGGGGCTTGTTCGGGGGAAAGGGAGAAGGGGGGAACGGGGTGAAAACTCCGGGCAACTCAGTGGTATAAAGGACTTTCACTTAAAGCAAAAATTGTATCAAAATTCCTAAATTGAAAATAATATGACCAAAACAAATGATCAGAAACTACATTAAAACAGCCCTTCGGAATATTAAAAGATATTCAACACATTCAATTCTGAATATTAGTGGTATGGCTATTGGTCTGGCTGCAGTAATTTTAATTCTTTTATGGGTACAGAATGAACTCAGTTATGACAAGTTCCACATAAATGCTGATTGTTTATATCGTGTACTTGAAAATCAATATACTGAGGGAGGAAATGTCCTTCAGACAGCTTTAACACCAAATGCATTGGCAGCTGCTCTGAAAGAAGAATATCCTGAAATAATACGGTCTTCACGATATGAAGGTCGCGCAATGCCTATTCAACAAAGAGATGAATATATAATCGAAGCGGGTGCATTTGTCGATATGGACTTTTTGGAAATGTTTAATATCGATTTTGTTCGTGGAGATATAAGGAGCGCTTTAAGCCAACCTCACAATATTGTTATTACAGATGAAATGGCCAATAAGTACTTCGGTTCTGATGATCCTCTTGGCAAAACATTGGTTTCAATGAATTTTGTATTCAACATCACGGGTGTTATAAAGAGTTTGCCCCGAAACAGTCACATCCAATTCGATTTTTTGGTTCCTTTCAATTTCTATGCTGAATTTGGTGCAGACTTGAATGCATGGGGGTTTAATGCAACTTATTCCTACGTTGAACTTCATGAAGGAACCGATGGGAAAATCTTTGACAGCAAAATTAAAGGGTTCTTACAGCAAAAAGTTAAAGATGCCAGGGCGGATGTTTTCCTTCAAAACATCAAAAAAATTCATCTGTTTTCTTACGGAAAATATATGGCAGATATCAGTGGCCATGGTAATATTGCCTATATAAGGATATTGAGCATCATTGCCATTTTTATTCTCATCATTGCATGTATCAACTTTATGAACCTTTCTACAGCGCAATCAGCCAGGCGGGCTAAGGAAATTGGTGTCCGTAAGGTGGCAGGTGCAAATAAAAAAATAATAGCCTTCCAGTTTCTGGCTGAATCCCTGCTGATGGTATTTACAGCCCATATAATTGCCATGATTCTTGTTGAAATGCTGTTGCCGGGCTTTAATAATCTTATCCGGAACTACCAGAGCGGTGACTTGCTAATGATGAACTTCAATGATCATATAGGAAAGAACGTTGCCGTTAACTACCATAGCGCCGGATTATACATTGGGTTAATTACTGTTATATTGTTTTGCAGTTTACTGGCCGGAAGTTATCCAGCCCTGTATTTGTCTTCTTTAAAGCCACTGGATTCAATGAAGGGAAGCGTTAATAAAAAGCCCGGCAATGCCGGTTTCAGAAGAGTTCTGGTTATTTTCCAGTTTTCACTGTCGGTTATGCTTATCCTATGCACCACTATTGCCGGAAGACAGTTAAAATATATGCAAAGTAAGGACCTTGGTTTTAATAAGGATAACATAGGCTATTTTCAATTCAGTATGGGTCTTCCCCGGGAAATCCTAAAAAAAGATCTCAGCAACAATCCTGATATTGTGAGCGTGAGTATTGCAGGAAATCCTTTCAACGGTATGGGTACCGGCACTTCGGGCGGTTTTAGCTGGGAAGGGAAACAGGAAGGTAATGATGATATATTCAGTATTCTTACTACTGACGAGGATTATGCCAGAACCTTTCAGCTTGAGCTTAAAGAGGGCCGTTTCTTTTCTTCTGAATTTTCAACTGATAATTCTGCAATAGTGATAAATGAGAAGGCAGCGGAAATCATGGGTTTCAACAAGGATCCTGTCGGCAAAGCGGTAACATCCGGAGACGGATCGAAATTCATGATAATAGGAGTAGTAAGAGATTTTCACTTTAAATCATTACATACCAAAATTGAACCACTCATTATGTTTTTGTCCGGGGATGAGTTCAATTGCTTTATCAGAATGAAACCTGACAGGATATCTTCAACAATTGATTATGTAAATAAGACATTTAAATCATACCATCTGACTTTCCCCCTGGTATTTAAATTTTTTGATGATGAATATAATAACCTGTACTGGACAGAAGAAAGAATGGGCAAAATAGTTGGCTATTTTTCCTTCCTGGCCATTATCATTTCATGTCTTGGGCTTATAGGATTATCTTTATTTATGACGGAGCTCAGGACAAAAGAGATTGGTATCAGGAAAATTAACGGGGCAAAGTCCGTTGAAATATTCTCCCTGCTGTCTGGTGAATATCTATTATGGGTAATGATGTCAATTATAATTGCGTGCCCCATTGCCTGGTTTGCCATGAATAAATGGCTGCAAAACTTTGCATACCGGATTGAAATAAGCTGGGGAGTATTTGTTCTTGCTGGGATCGTTGCTTTAATTATTGCGTTGTTAACAGTCAGCTTGCAATCGTATAAAGCGGCATGTAAGAACCCTGTTGAAGCTCTCCGATACGAATAGTAAAGAAAGTGGAATTATTGACCTCAAAATTTGGGTTTAAGAGTAAAGGTATGAAAAGTATTGCTTTAGCATCTCAGGTAAGCTCATTTTTTGAAATCTCAAATTTCAAGATCCTGCTAATTTCTGATTATGTTAAGATGATCCAAAAGGATAGCTTTTTCCGGCAATATACCAATAGTATTTTCCCCCTTTTCAAGGTTTACGGTAATGCGTTCCCATACCCAGACACCCAGTTTTCCGGTACTCCAGAATTCGATATCAGTAATCTTCTTCCCATTAATATCCAGGGGAACAGCCGCAACATCATCACGACTAACTGTATACCTGAATTCTAAAATGTACTTTCCTGATTCCGGAGCTTTGAAGTTCCATGTTAACTGCTGTTTTTCGTGTTCTTCTCCACTTCCGACATAACCCTTTCCGGTAAAACCTTTAACTTCTGACTCAATTAACGAAGGATTTTTAATGAGATCTTCTGCCTCAAGTATAGTGCCCCCTGCTGAAGGTTTCATTGATGCCAGGTTAATTATACCTCCATTTGAAGGTATTTCGTAAAGTGACCATTGAAAGTTATCCTTCCAGTCTACATATCCCACACGGTTAGTCCATAAAGGATTGTGGTAATTAGATATACCAAGTGAAGCATAATGCCTCCAATAACCCGCAGAACTGTTTAGCTCTTCAATAGTTTTGGTGTGCCACTCCTTCTGAAGTGTTTCCCTGAAAATAGCCAGGTAGGTGGCGGCCTTTATTTTATGAGCATAGTATTTACCTAACAAGGCCATTGCATTGATATCATCTATAGTAATTCTAAGGTCCTGTGCATCAGATGTTGTTTGTTTGTCAACCCAGCTTAAAGCGATGTCTGCACTTTTCGAAATATTCTCAGCAACCTGCAGTGGTGTAATGCCTTTTACATCGGATTTGGAAAGAAAAGCTTTCACATAGTCAGGAATTGAAATGTTACCTGTTCCATTATGGGGTTTCAGGTTGATGAAGTTGTTTACATCGTGGTATCCCGACGGAGTTTTTGATACAGATGGTTGGGATTGTCCGGACTCGATGTACCACTGAAAATCGAGCGCCCCCCAGTGAAAACCTGTAACGAGCGGATAAATCATCGATGCACTTTGCCAGGCATCAAACATTTCCCGGGCATTAACCAAAGGAAACCGTGATTGAATAACATCGACAAAACGATCGTTGCCCATATTTGGATTATACCCAAGCCTTCCCCAGCACATCCACTGATACCAATGCTTAACTATTTCAAGTTCACGTTTACCATCAGTGTATTTGTCAAGGAATTCTCTTCCCCATACATACTGGTCAGAACCATAATAAAACCCTTCGGAAACGTCGTAGGGGATATTCTTAATGAAAGTCCTTACAAAATCAGGTGCTCCCCATCTGAAATAAAAATTATCATCGTTGCGAAGTGTCCATAATGTTTTCAGGTTTTCGCCCTGAATATCTTTTACAAAATCCTGGTGAAACACCTGGTTCACAGAGCTGTAAACATGAGCCTGTGCATATTTAAAACTAAACAGGAAATTGATATTCTTATTGTTTCTGATTTCTTTAAAAATTCTTGAGATCTCACTTGCCTTACTCTGATGCTGACGGTGTATGAAGTCTATTTTCCGATCTGGTTGTTCTTTTAATGCATCCAGAACACCTTGTCCATAAGTTGAGTAAGCCCACTCCTCTTTTTGAGTAGCAGTGTAGTTATACATGTTTTCACCGGTGGTTAGTCCTATTCCGGCAAGGTCGGGGTAAGTGAGCACCATCTGTTTTACGCTTTTCCGGAAATAGTCTGTAGTAACCGGATTTTCTACTTTGTCGGTAATGCCATATTTGCCATCGACTCCATAAACAAATATATTCCAGGTTACAACATAGAATCTTACATTTCTCTGTTTGCCATAAGCCATTACTTTCCGCCAGAAATCGATCTTCTCTTCGATAGTCATTTTTTTGACCACTTCGTAGCTTTTCATAATCTCAGGCGCATCGAAACCCCAGCCGTTAAGTGAGTAATTCTCTTTCCAGGTACCGGTACTCTTCCTGACATCACTCAACGCAACTTCAGGATATTCAGGCACTTTCACCATGGACGGAAATGGATGCAAGCTCCACAGTGAAATGAGGTTATAGCGGTAACGGGCCATGTTATCGATATACTCTTTCCAAAATTCAAAATCCCACATTTCGGCCATGTTTTTCTGGGCCGCATCGCTGGGTTCTGTATAAGTTGGAGTGCGCATATCGAGAGGGAGATTGTACTTGGTTCCCCTTACCTTCATGTATGGGTTCTGCAACTGGTTCTGAACAGCATCAATCCCCTTAAGTTTAATGATCTCGGCAACTTCAAGTCCTCCATACATTGTCCCGGCTTCATCATAACCCAATATATAAATCGTTTTTTGATCCTTGCCTGCTTTGTGGACGATGAACCCCTCATCTTTTAACTCACCGGCATTTTTAATGCCTGCCTTTTTAATGATGTCACCAGCAATTTTATCGCTTTTGCTTATCAGAACAATATTGGTTTGACCAGCTTTAATCCTGTTAAGATCGGAAATTGCATAGCCAGCAGATTCTATTCCTTTCTCCTTAAGTATTTGTTCAATTTCCTTAGCTGCAAATTGTACTTTTCCTGATTCTGTATTTCTAAACAAGCCTAAGGACTCTGCATTTGCAGAAAGTACAGAGAATGTAAACAATAAAAGAAATAGTGGTTTCATTTTAAGCTATTTTTTTCTGATTTGATTAATTAAGGTTCTGATTTCTTTGGCGTTGGAAGTTATTGCTTCCCAGTTTTCGGATTGAATCAAAGATTGTTTGGCAATCCAGGAACCTCCAATAGCTGTTATCAATTTCGATTCAAGATATCCGCGGGCATTGTTAATGTCTAATCCTCCGAGAGGAATAAATTTCAATCCCAGGTAATTGTACGGGGCGACCATATTATTCAGGTAGTTAATTCCACCAAGCGATTCAGCCGGAAAAAATTTGATTACCCTGCATCCCAGTTCCATAGCAGTTTCCAGTTCTGAAGCTGTTGAAATGCCGGGAGCAAAAGAGACTCCATATTTTTGTGCTGCTTCAATAGTTTTTGGATTACAACCCGGTGCAACGGCAAAATCAACTCCAAGATCCGCAATCGCCTTTACCTGATCTACCGTCAGAACTGTGCCAATCCCCAGATTCATCTCCGGAAAGTTCTTTTTAATCGCTGTGGCGGCATCCAAAGCAACAGGTGTTCGCAGGGTAAGTTCAATGGCGTTTACCCCTCCTTCCAGCAGTGCCTTCGCAACCTTAATCGCATGTTTCAACTCATCGATAACAAGCACTGCAACAACTCCCGCATCATCAATTTTCCGGATGATTTCGGGGTTCATTGACTTTTGTTTAATTGGTAGCATACTCATGTTTTTTTACCCCTAAATCCCCTGAAGGGGACTTATAGAATTTCCAAAATTAATCAATTAAATCCGAATCGTTATACGTTTCTTTTCCAGGTAATCATCCAAAGCAAGATATGAACAATCATGTCCAAGGCCGCTTTCCTTAACGCCGCCGTGTGGCAGATAAATAGCATATTTGAAACCATTTACATGGACCTCTCCAACTTCTAGTTCTCTGGAGAATTTCTGTATACGATTTATGTCATCGGTATATACATAACTTGATAAACCCACCTCGCAATCATTGGCCATATCCAAAACTTCCTCCTCGGTTTTGAACTTGTAAATGGCTGCCAGGGGCCCGAAAATTTCTTCCTTAAAAATAGTCATATTACGGTTAACATTCGTAAAAACAGTCGGTTCAAAAAAGAATCCTTTCTCCATTCCCGCGGGAATTCTGCCACCACACTCCAGTTTTGCACCTTCTGCCAGGGTTTTTTCTACAAGTTTTATAATTCTCTCACGGGAACGTTGATCAACAATGGGCCCCATATCAATACTTGAATCATTACCAAAACCAAGCTTTAGCTTTTGGGCTTTTTCCACAAAGCGTTTTACGAATTCATCAAAAACATTTTCTTGCACAAAAATCCGGTTTGGCGATACGCAAATCTGGCCGCAATTGCCAAATTTCAGGGCTGCCAGGTCATTCACTGCCTGAGAAATACTGGCATCGTCAAATACAATCCCGGGGGCGTTACCACCCAGTTCCATACTGAAATGCTTGATGGAAGTGGCGGCCTGCTGCATGGCCATTCTTCCCGAAACTGAAGAACCAATCATGGTAATTACACGGGGGATTGGACTTGAAGAAAGTGCAAGTGCAAGTTCATTATTTGAACCAGCCAAAATATTCACCACCCCTTTTGGAAAGTTGATACTGTTCAGGATTTCGCCCATCAAATAGGCTGAAAACGGTGCGTTTGCCGATGGTTTTACAATAAGTGTACAACCGGCGGCCAGGGCAGGCCCGATTTTAAATCCAAAATTAAGTAACGGGAAATTCCATGCCAGATAACCAACGGCAACTCCGGCCGGTTGAGAAACAATCTGGTGAGCATGTGTCCCGTCGGGGTCGGGAATAATTTCGTCGCGACGGTGCAGCATTTCCTGCGGATACCATTCTAAGGCATTCACCACCGTTTCATAGTCTTCCATGGCCTGGTTGTATGTTTTACCCATCTCGTACATTACCGCTTCCCTGATTTCATGTTCACGTGCAATCACCGCATCCCGAAATTTCTCCATCCACATTTTCCGGGTGTTTATACTCATCTTCGACCATTTTTTAAAAGCGGCTTTGGCAGCATTTAATGCCAGTTCAGCGTCTTCTTTTCCGGCCCAGGCAATTTCGCCAACAACTTCTCCTGTTCCCGGACAAATAACCGATTGCTTATTTCCTGAAACCGCATCAACGAGTTCCCCGTTGATGTACATTTTTTTGTATCCGTAATTCATTTCTTTTAATTTTTATCGTTTTTAACCAGGTATTCCACCAGAGCTTTCTCATCGACTTCAACCCCGAGACCAGGTTTATCGGAGACAGTCAACATCCCGTTTTTAATATCAAAATCCGGGAATGTAACGTTATCACGAAGACCATTGGTTGTGCGGTCATGTTCTAAAGTACATTTGGGCATTTTCATCCTGCCCGGAATGGAGTCGAGGTTGGCCACAAAATGCATAGCTGCCGAAATTGCGATGTAGGTTCCCCATGAATGAGGCACAACTTCCACCCCATAAGTTGATGCAAGCGTGGCAATTTTTTTGGCCTCTGAAAGACCTCCACAGGCACAAATATCAGGTTGTAAAATATCAGCAGAATTGCTTTTTAGCAACCGGTGAAAACCATAACGCAGGTATTCACATTCACCTGTAGCAACCGGAATATTGGTTTTGGTTCTTAATTCAGCAAATTGTTCGTAAAACTCAGGTGAGAGCGGTTCTTCAAACCAACCTATCTTCAATTCTTCCAACGCTTTAGAGAGATATATTGCTTCACGAAGGTTATAGGCATGATTTGAATCTATCATCAATCCAATATTATCACCAATGGCTTTGCGAACCGTGCTCACATTCTTGATATCTTCTTCAATTGAAAGCCCCACTTTCATTTTTATAGCCTGATAGCCCAAATCTTTGTAAAAAACAGCCTCGTCGGCCAGGGCTTTGGCCAAATCCTTTTCTTCACGGAAATATAATCCTGTGGCATACGGGAAGATGGTATCCCGCTTTTTCCCGCCTAAGAGCTGATGGACGGGTTGTCCTAAAATCTTTCCTTTCAAATCCCACACTGCCACATCGATAGCACTTACAGCGGCCATTAATATTCCGCTCCGGGCATAATCCAGCGTCCGGCGGTATAAAAATTCCCAAATTACTTCCGAGTTTAAAGGATTTTGTCCAATTACATACTGGGACAAGTATTTTACCCCGGCGGCCAGCACATCGGCAGGCCCATATCCTTCGCCCCAGCCCGATATTCCATCGTCGGTTGTTATCTTTACAAGACAGATTTTTCGTTCAGAGTACTCCCACTGCGAGAAGTAGAAACTTTTATTCAGTTTATCCCTTAATGAAAAAACTTCAACCTTTTTAATATTCATCGTTCGTCATTTTCAGGTTAGACTCCGTTTGCATAGCCAAGAATAATGGTTGCAATAATCAGTACCACCAACCCGATAAGCAGCCATGCAAAGGCTTTTCGCGCCCCGGTCCATTCTTTGTTCATGTATGCCCAAATATTGCTGACAATCAATGAAAGGCCCAAAAGCATAGGCCATCCGATTACAGGGCCAATTTCGCCCAGCAAGGCAGCTCCCTGACCATACACGCCCAGTGCTGCAAACCAGAATAATCCGGCAACTACCGACCATAAATATGCTTTACCTGAACCGGCTGTTGAAAAGGAACTCCAGCTTTTATTTTTAACCAGCAAAATAACTGCATACCCGGCGTTCATAATATAAGCACCAAGCAATACAACGACCCAGGCTGCCAAACTTGAATTCCGGACAATTACTCCAGTTGAAACTGCTTCAGCAGCAACCGGAGCGGCATTAGCGAATCCAACATTCAATAAAGCAGATAACACCCCACTGGTAATAGCAATTGCAAGTCCTAATTTTATATTTTTAACTTTATTTTCCTCGCTTTGTTTATCGCGAAGAATTCCTGCAAAGGCTATAATAACCACTCCAATCAGCATTACAGCAACCCCGGCAATGACATACGGGAATGCCGGTACTGATGAGGCGTCTTCTATCTGGAAAAGCGGAATCAGGCTTCCAACCGATGAAGCCAGACCCATCACTATTCCGTAGGTGAGAGACATTCCAATGTAAGGAACACTTTTCCCAAACATTATTCCGCCAATTCCCCAAAGGAACCCAAATAGCATGGCAAGAAAAATGATACTGGCTGGTACTGAAGCTATTATCTGAAATAAATCAGGCACCGCCAACAATGCCCAGGAAAGGGGAAAAAGCAACATAGCGACTGTAGCATGAACCAGCCACCATGCTTCCCATTTCAAGGGAGCCATAAATTTCATTCCCAATCCAAAACTTCCCTGAAAAATGCTGGCAAATATGACCAGCGCAAATGGTAAAAACATTGAATCCATAATTATTATTTTTATTGGTTTCTATTTTAATTCCTGAAATTATACTTTTAGTGACTAATCAGTCTGAAGTCAGATCCGCCGGTTGGCGGATCCGACTTCAGACTTCCGGCTGATCTTTAAAGTGCACTCAGTAGTTCCCCATGTATTGTGTTTAGATAGGATGTTACCTTGCCAAAGGAATCCATACATCCAAATATGACAATCCACGGTTTGCCCACGCATAATAAGGAATCAGTTCTATTTCCACTGATCCTTCATCAGTATTTGAGATCTCTCTTAATTTTAACGGACGATACAATTCATCTTCTTTCCAATCTACAGAGATTTGGTTTTCGGATAGCAACATATTGTTTTTTACAAAAGTTACTTTTTCTTTCCGGTTAAGAACTCTCCCTTTAAGTACAGTAACACCACCAAGAAAATCACCTCGATATTCCGGTTTCAACTCAATATTTTCAGGAATAAAAACACCATTTTTGAATATTTCTTCTCCACCTTCCTGTTTTGGAAGTTCGAGGCAATAAACAACAGGTCCGCGCATTACTGCAACTTTGTTGTTCAGATTAGTAGCTTTGGGATTGGCTTCCATCAGGCGCACCGGCATTGGAAAATCCAGAACAATTTTATCTCCGGCTGACCATTTACGTTCAATTTTCAAATAACTGCCGGGGTGCGGATTATCCGGCAACTTCTCGCTATTTACAGTAACAACAGGATTTTCGGTCCATTGAGGAATCCTGAAATTAATGGGAATAGTTTTGTTTTTTATCTTTTCAATATTTATAGTGACTTTACCATCCCATGGATAATCAGTGGTTTGTGACAGGATTATTTCAGTTCCATCAGCAAGTTTAGTTGAAAGTTGGTTCCCTCCGTAAAAGTTCACCCAGAGTGCCCCGTCATCAGAGATATTATAAAACCAGTTGTGTATTTTTGCCGTTGATCGCGTTACGCTTGGCGGGCAGCAATAACAATTCATATCATCCCAGCGAAGGCCACTGTGATGGGTAGCTACTATCCTGTTAGCATCTGCTCCAGCATGGTGATGATCTTTTTCACCTTCAGTGCCGTCCCAACTTAAGGGATTGGCATAAAACCAATGCTCCCCCAGTAAATCTACAGCTGAGTTTAAGGTATTATACATCATTCTTTCAGTCCATTCGGCATATTTTGCGTCTCCAGTAAGCATAAACATCCGGTAATCAAACATGCCCGATCCTATATTAGCACAAGTTTCGTTGTATCCATTTGGCTGTTGATAGGGTATATTGGCAAAATTTTCATGAACCTCATCCCCCCTCGGCGAAATTTCTTTTCCGCCCCGGCTCATTGCTACTGCACATATAATATCTATTTTTTTCCAGTGAATGTCCTTCCATATCCGATCAAGTGCATCAAAAATTGCCTGTTCACCAGTTTCCGCATACAAATCGGCAGCACCACAATAATAGTAATTTCCGGTAACAGCATGTCCAACGGCAATTGTTTCCTCGCGAAGAGGAACACGATCCTGTGTTTGGTCCGTACCCCCCATTGTGTGATCCCGATCAGGGTTTGGCCTGCTTCCACGATTATCGATCATTATTTTTAGTTGCTCAAGATACTTTTGATCACGGGTGGTTCGGTACATTTCAGCCAATCCCATAAATACAGAAGGATTCCATGGATAACGGGCCATGTGAACCGGTTCAGCCTTCCATTGATTATAAATAAAGTCAGCATTTTTCTTTGCGATTTCCAAAAAATTTTCCTTTCCTGTTGAGCGGTAATGAATACAAGCTGCAGTTAATAGGTGTCCCATATTGTAAAGTTCATGGGCACTTACCTTTTGGAATCGTTTCGATTTATCATGTCCAATATTGGTTGAAATATACCCGTCAGGTTCCATGGCCTTTCCAATAATTTCAATCCATTCATCCATTTTTTTATCCAGTTCCGGATCTTTGTTGATATTATACACGTGAGCCATGGATTCAATCCATTTATAATTGTCGCCATCACCCCAGGGAGTGCCATGTGATGTTCCTCCTTCAAGTCCTGCTGCCAGTTTTATCCTGTTCAGATTAGCACTTCCACCTCCTGACATTGTACTTTCCAGGGTGGGTAACATTTTGGTTGCAGCCAAATCAAATCTTTTCGCCCAGAATCCTTCCGTTAAACGAGTATCCTGCATGGGAATACTACGTAATTTGGTAAATGGACTTTGCGAATTGTCAATTTCCCCGGCTTTGTATAGTTGACGATCCTCTTTCTCATTACAACCAAAAATGAATAGGCTGTAATACACTATTAAAATACTTGTTAGCAACCTCATTGACTTCCACATATTTTAAGGTATGATACAATGAATTCAAATATAGTGA
Source organism: uncultured Bacteroidales bacterium (assembly GCA_963732435.1). GTDB lineage: Bacteria > Bacteroidota > Bacteroidia > Bacteroidales > VadinHA17 > LD21. Next base: position 566,075 of record CAVSZL010000006.1, read on the forward strand.
ATTGCCAGGTAAAATTCAATTCAAATATTATCCATTTATTCCCAAATATTACCCTGAATTCTAATTCTCTAAAAAAAACTGGAGAATATCAGACAATAATAGCCATTTTGAAAGGATCTTAGGGATATAGATATAAGGTTAAATTAAAGGACAGATTATGGTATTTCATATTCGTAGGCAAATTTTATTCATGTATTGAATTTGCAGCGAATAAGCAGGCAATTTAAGTTCACATTTATGGAAGTATTTACACTAACAAATTCATAGCCGCATAACTTTTTTATATTCATTCGGCGAAAGATGTTTTAAATCCTTAAAAATCCTGTAAAAACTGGTCATAGAATTAAATCCGCTACCAAAGCAGATATCAGTAATGTTATGATTATCATCAATAAGCATCTGGCAGGCCTTTCCAACTCTGAACTCACTGATAAACCGGAATACAGTTTTATTTGTCCTGTTTTTAAAAAACCTGCAAAGCGATGTGGGGGTCATTGCTGCTTCCCTTGCTAAATCTTCCAGATTAATTGGGCGTGTATAGTTTTTCGTAATATAATCTATTATCTTATTTAACCGGCTTCCACCGGCTATAGTAGAAGGTAAACTGAATTCCGGACTTGAAATCAGCTGCTTTTCCCTGCTTTCCGAAAGTTCCATCAAAATATACTGCAAATCAATCAGCCCGCGTGTTTCTCCTGCATCCGCTAAAGAAATTAGCAGGTTTTTAATTTTTTTAATGGTTTTATTTCCAAACAATATTCCCCGTTGGGACAATTTCAGAAGTTCTGAAATTCCACGAAATTCCGGCAAGGAAAAAATATCATGTCCGGCAAACAAACGGTTAAACTTCACAATTATAACATCAGCTTCTTTACTTTTGGCCTCATCCGGATCATTCTTCCACAGGTGCGGTAACTTTGAACCCATAAGTGCCAGTTGTGGAGGGGCAAAATCAGATATACTATCCCCGACAATCCGGATTCCTTTGCCTTTTATGATATAAATCAATTCATATTCTTCATGAAAATGCCAATTAATCCCCAAATAAGGATCGGTTTGCCTGAGAACATGAAAAGACCGGCTTGCCTGTTTGTTTACTGATTTATATTCAAGCTTCATTTTTGATTATTCGGTGATATCAAGTTGTAACTCAAAAACATTAACAGAGTTTAAAATATATTTCTTTCGGTTTAATCAAAACTATTTTTTATCCGATAGAAATAATCATACTTACGTCTTACATGGCATTTTGAGCCGCAAAATCCATCTTTACCATAAGCTTTCCAGGTGCATGTTTTGCAAGGATTTACGATAAAGTGCCTGATCTTAATGTAAATACCATACAGTATGATTCCAAATAAAGCAATGCCAAATGGCCAGTGCCATACAGGAATCACAGAGGAGGCACCCTTTACTCCAATACCTTCGCCAAATATTAACGGCACGCAACATTGTTGAACAACCAGTTCGCCCTGAACCCGGTAAGCATGATACTGGTAATCGGGAAACACAAGATTGTCGGTAATCAAACCGCCAGTCAATGCCAAAACGATAAGGGCAATTGTATAATAAACCGAGGTTTTCAGACCCATAGAATTTTTGATCGCGTTCAACTCTCCCAGATTTGTTGCTGGCCCGGCAATCATGTAGGCAACTGCAGCCCCTGGAGTTGCGCCAAGCAGTAAAAGCCCCTGCACAACCGGAATAGAAGGTATGCTGCATGCATATACCGGAATGCCCAGCAAAATCACATAAAAAAGTGTATAAACATCCTGCTGACCCAGCCATGATGAGATCCATTCCATAGGAAGAAAAGCAAGTAACAGTGCCGCAATAACAAGTCCGATCGTAACGTCAACACTGACATCGGCCCCCAGTTCGAAGAACGACCATTTTAAGGTCTGGGATAGTTTGCTTTTTGTTTGAATTATTGAATTATTATCAGGAATGTATTGTTTGTTGTTGCTGTCCTGCTGATCTGGATTTTTTGAATTTATTAAAATCCGATTGCCGACAAATCCGATTGCAAAAGCACCAAGGATTGCAACTACAACAAAAGTAACCGTGAGTTTAACACCAAGGAAAGAGAGTGCGAGCGCCACAAGTACAGGTGAAAGAATCGGGGTAGATGTCATAAAAGCCAGAATATTACCAATTGCTGCCCCGCTTCTGAATAATCCAATGCCTAAAGGTATTGTTCCACAAGAACATAATGGCAAAATGCTTCCGATTCCAACTGACTTAACAAGCGATGCTGAAGATCTTTCGCCCAAATGTTTCTGAAGAATATTCTGCGGGACATAAAACTTCAATATCCCTGCAATTATAAATCCCAGAACAACATAAGGAGCGGATTCAAGTAAAGTATTAAAAAGTGTGTTAATCATATTCCGGTTTCAATTCTGCACTTGCATTTTCAATTATAAATGCAGCTTCGTATGGTTTCGATGTGTCAATTTTAAAAACGCCTGTAACTTTTGCCATAGCATCAATCATTTGGTTTCTGTTCAAAATCAAGGGTATTGCTAAATTAACACGTATGGTCCAGCGCATGGCCACATCGGGTTGAAGCTCACAGGCCCGTGCCAATCCCAGCGTCGGGAGCAAAAAGAAATACTTAACACTGGTTCTGTTACTATCGATCATCGTACAACCGTTTCCCCTGAAAATCACAGCTCCAAACAGTTCGATCTGCTTTCCTTCGTTGTTCTTTATTTCATCAGGAATTGAGAACCTGGCCGATTGTCCGTCGATTATGGTTGCCCTCACTTTATAAAAAGGGTCCCAGTTCCGGGATATTTCATCAGTCTGCAGATTATCCAGTGTTGGCATATTGTTTACTTTTTCTGTTTTTACTTTACTAAACTCGATAAAGTACAAAACAGCCAGCAAGGCAATAACTGATAAGATAATCAGCCATTTTTTCTTCATAAACTGAATTATTTCAACGGATCGAGTTTCCAGGTAATGTTATTGCCTGAACCAGACTGACGAATTGTGCGTGGCCAACCCGGCATTTGTTTTGCTCCTTTCTTTGTAACATTGGTAAACCTGTCCCAGCTTTCGAAGGTTACACTCTTTTCCTTTTTATTGAAACGGATAATTCCGAAACCATCGCGGAGCTTTTTAGCACTTTCGATATTGGCATAAGCATGCATGGTAATTTTATTTCCCAGTCCATCGAGATAATCCCCTGTGAATGGAAGGGGGTTCTTCGGATCTTTGTTTTTGCCAGGTTTTTCATCGAGCGGATGCCACCACCTGCTATAGTAATTGTTTACAAGAGCCGGAGCCACAAATGCAAACGGGCCATCTCTGAATTCATCAATCCCGTGTTGAATAAATGTTGGAAGGTGCTGATCACCGGCCAGATGTACAGCTCCGGCGGCTTTTATAGCGCGGAGTGCCTCATTTCTACCGGTTTGCGGCCAGCCATTGCAATCGAGGTCGGCGTGCAAATAATTCTCAAAAGTACCATGCCTGTGTGCGCCACCGCAAAAACCAGTCTGGGAAAGAACTGCTCTCATCAAAACACCATCCTGCTTTTTGCCCCATTCTTTTAAGAATCTTAGCTGACGTTCACCCAGCAATTCCAGGCCGGGAAGATCGATTGATTTCGGGTCGTATCCGGTATTGCGAATATGGTCGGGGCGCGGCCCTTGCTGAGGTATCTTTCCGGCCGGACCACTTTTAAACTTACGGTCCTCGATAATTGCAAAATCTATACCGCCTATATTTATACTGGTATAATATACTCTTATTCCCTGAAGCAAAGGAGTTGGATCGAAAGCATCAGGCAAATGTGAAGTCTGGCATCGCTCAACCATTTTTACATATTCGTGATGGTAAAAATAGCCGCCATCGTCACCGGCAGGTGAAGCGGATATCTTTCCACCTTCTCCCCAAAGATTTCCATGACCGATATCATGATCATCTGGAATCGTTATACAGGGACGTTCCCTGAACAACTCACGATACTGAAGTCCGAACAACAGCCATGCTGCAGTATGTTCAGTATGGTCGTAGCTTTGATCTCCCGCAAAAAACATCAGATCGGGATTGAAGAAATTTACGTTACGGGTGTATTCCTCGCGCATGCTTCTGTCTTTGTTTGAACTGCAGTTTAAAGAGGCAACAACTATCTCCTCTTTGTCAGTTGGTTTTTTACGGATTAACCCTTCAAAAACTGCATTGGCACCATGACGCAAACGATAAGGAACATCTTTTGATTCGTCCCATTTTTCAATTCTGAACAGGGCCGACCAACCTATATCATTCACTTTTTCCCTGGCAACCTCTTCCCATTTTCCGTTCTTTTTAAGTTCCAAACGTACTTCCCTGGTTTCATTCGGGTAAAGTGGAAAAAGCTGGGCGCTCATTTTCATCACCATATTTTGTGTAGTGTATATTCCGAAGCATATTACCTTGTCTCTCGGAACATCTACATTAAGTATTAATTCAGGGCTGTTCCTGACTTCCTTTGCGTAATTCCACCAGTCGTTAACACAATATAAATCAAGCTTTTCAAATGGAGCTTTTACGGGGGGATCTCCCGGCTGCCCTATTGCTGACAAAAAAGAGAAAGACAAAAATAAAAAAATCATTAATGTTTTCATTTTGAAGATTTTTATCTGTTAAGTACTATTTTTTTTGTCACCCGGAACTGCTAAATTCTGGCTTTAATTTGAATATTTCAAAAAAACCACACCATTCGGATTTATCTCAAAACCGAAAGTTGACACATCTCTATTATTCCAGACATCCTGAAGGTTATAAGTTACTGCAGGGTCTAATCCAAGGTTTTCCGGATTCAATGAAACGGATTTAATCTCAACAGTACGATTAAATATCCCAATCCAGCCTTTTTTACTGTTTTTCTCACCTGTTTTCCAGATTTCGATACCATTTTCTTCAAACACCAGACTACCCATCACTCCATTACGGTTACACTCAAGCACATCTTTATCAGTAATTTGTTTTTATTGCGCATTGCCCTTCTTCAGGCTTTTTAACCAATCCAATTCATCATTTACCTGTTTTTCTATTTTTGACCAATGGAAATTTAGTTCTGCCAGTGCTGTATCGTTTTCACAATAATGAACGAGTGGCACCGGATTATAAACAGGGGTGGTAACTTCGACAAGAGCGTGCCATGAATCGGCTGCTTTTGTTAGCCAGTCTATCGCCTTGTCCATGTCTTTTTCATCATGTGAGGTAAGAAATCGTTTGTATTCAACTGCCGCTCTCAGTTTGCTTGAAAAATATAAGCCCAGGTTAGCCCACGCTTTAATATCAGAAACTTCGTAAAGTAAATCAACGTTTTCTCCCGACTTAATTTCCTTCACTTCCAGTAGTACCTCGCGGCAAAATGATTCAAGAGAATCGGCTAAATGAAAAGGTGAAATCTTACCTTCCGGCAAATTATTTTCATTTGCCAGGAAATCAGAAATACTCAAATAGTCGGGATCCATGGGGATTTTTTCTGCCATGTCATCAAGAGAAATCAGTCTGACTGCCTTTCCATCTTTATTAATAGATGTCTGGAGCATTCCTTCAGTGTACAATGTAAAATCCCATGTGGCATTCTGATATGAGGCTATAATAAGAGGAACCTTACTTACTTTATTTTGTGCTTCGAAAAGCTTTTCACCAAGTTTCGGAAAGCGTTGTTCAAATGCATCCTCAAAATACTCGTCAGGAGTATCGGGGTTATAAAGCAGCATTCCACACACTTTGTAAAACATCCACTGACGCTCAAATGCATACCGGTAGCTTGTGCCGGGTAGAGATGTAATGTAATCTTTTGCAGGTATATAACATTCGGAGCCAACATAATATCCATTTACATAAGAATGTACATTTTCAGCAATATGTTTGCGTATAAAATCGGGTTGCCCCCACCGTAACATGAAAAAATCTTCGTTACGCATCATCCAGGCGAGGTAATATTTTTCAGGTATCGGATTCCAATAGGCATCGGTTAGTTTTCCCCCATGCACTTTTACAAGATGAGGTGTGGAAAAAGCGTGCGACCAGTTAAACTTTAACTCGATATTGATTGGTCCATCCACACAGGTGAGTGAGTCGAGGGTTTCCCTGGTCATTTTCTCAACCTCTGCCGATGTTGAGCCACCACTTCCAGTTCCGGCAGACAGAGGTACCCTGTGAATAAATTTCACCTTCCGCGAAGCCATGCGCATTCCCTGGATATAACTGTCGAGCAGCCATTGTTCACGCTCTTCGGCAGTCATTCCGCCCATGCCTTCTCCTAAGGTGATTCCCAATCCTGTTAAATCGGGATAGGTGTCAATCACCGCTTTAACACATTCACGGGTATAATCCTTAATGATTTCGGAAATGTCGCCCTGCGGAACAATATGCTTGTTTTCAATACAATAGTCGCAGACATTGTGCGCTTTGGCAAATTCAGGTGAAACAAAAATATTCCAGTTAATAAGATAAGTTTCGATCCCCCTGTTTTTTGCCATGCGGAACAGGCATTTCCATATTTTTTGCCACTCTGCCAGTTCCTGGTCACTAAAACCACATGCCTCAGGGTATTTCTCAGTTTTTACAAGAAAGTTAAACGGATGGAGGTTCCATATAGTAAGTTTATTAAACCTGTTCTCTGCCATCATGTCAAGGAATGCCTCCCAGTAAAGGGTATCCCTGCAAGTTTCATAGTGAAGGCTAAGTGCCTCACTGTTCCGGTATGTACTCCATGGCAGATTATGTTTTATGGCACGAAACTCGAGATTCGGGGATTCTTCTTTGTTTTTTATAATTCTTTCCCCAGATTTCAGCTGGTTTTTAACATCCAGTAAACCATACATTAGTCCGACAGCATCGCCGCCTGAAATTTCTACCTGGCTGTTATTCACTTCAATGCTGTAAGCTTCACTCCTTAAATTAACTGAATCAAGAGTTGCATGAATAGTCAGGTCCGGTTTGCTATCTGAAAACACCACAGCTCCTGATTGCTGCAGTTCTTCTAGTTTTTCTACAGCATATAAAATTTGCGGAGATGAATGATTAAAATCCAGATGAACGGTAATGTTCTTTTGGCTGCAGGAATAAAGCAGAATTATTGTCGGCATAAAGTAAAACACATTACGAAAAAAGGGGCTGATTTTCATTTTGTTTCTTATAAATTTAAGCATATGAAATTTTGTAACTAACAAATATTGAATGAATTGAAGTCGGATCCGTATTATCATTACTTGCTTTGCACTGTTATTACCATCCGACGGTAATCCCTTAATGATGCAATTTTACTTTGGTCTTTGACCTCAAGTATCATGTGGATCTCCTTTCCTGAAGCGTCTCCTGGTATTTCCACCAGGGTGCGGATTCCTGAAGAAGATTCGATCTTCGGCATCCCTTCATAGGTCCCCGCTTCCCAATAACACCACCAGAACAGCTCCACCTGATCGCCGTCCGGATCTTTGGTTCCTGTGGCATCAAGTGAGATCTTCTCTCCTGGTCTGGCATTCATAAAAAGTATCCGGTCAGACTGGTCGCCGTTTAACATTGCCACAGGATGATGGTTGGCCTCATTATAGGGTAAGGTACACCAATCCATACGGCAACGGAAGTCATTGAAATATGCCCTGCGCCATCTCCATACAGGAATAAAATTACTTTCATAACTGGTTCCGTCTTCCGGATTAGTCCATTTATCGACCCCCTCGGCATAGGTGTAAAAAGGGTCGCATGTTACTTCATCCGCTCTTACTGATTCGTGTCTTGACCAGTCGTTCTTTACTTTTTCTTTGCTGAAGCGGCCGCTCCATCCACCCCACCAGGGACGGTCGATGTCGGATAAACCTTTACTCACCAGCCCCAACCAGGGAACTGTACCACCGCCTTCCAGAAATGCTATCTTTCCGGTGTTAAAGGTCCTAATAGGATAGCACATACCAAAGGGTCCGTTATTTGAAATAATATGTTCCAGCGCCCATTGATGCTGGCCAAGCTCCGAATATGCATAAGGTTCCCAGGTGTATGGACCAAGATCCATGAGTTTCCCTGTACCATCAACAGCTCCTTCCCAGGATGGGCCACCGTAGCAATAGGTCTGGTAGTTACTCCTGATCCAGTGGATCTCCGGGAAACGGTTACAGATCCAGGCACCGGAATTATCCTGAGCCCCGTTCTCGAATGCCCTCAATTTTGCCACAGCCTTATCCAGCTTATTTTTTCCGTGCTTTTTTTCAAAATCCAGGAGTGCCTGAGCAAGAGTATTGGATCCTGCATTCACCACCACATATAAAGGCCGGGGGTCCTCCTTTTCAAGTGCCCGGATGATCAGCCGCGACCCTTCACTGCTTTTGCCTTCACCGGTATCGGCGATACCATAACCAGGCTGACCTGACGCAACGATGCTTCTCAGATAACCGGGATCGGGATAATCCGGATGATGTTTGAGCAGGTTGGGATGCACCTTTTCATATCCATCGATCAGTTTCATAAAGAGCTCAGGGTGAAGCACCTGTCTGTAAGGTTCCGGGTGACCAGGCTGGAGGTACTTGCCTGTAACAGCAATCAGCCCTTCCAGATCGAATTCATTGCTGCACATAAGCATATGCATCATTTGTTGCTCTTCGTCCGGCTCATTGCCCATGTCTGCCAGTATTATAAGCCTGCTCCTGCTGCCATCCTGTTGAGCTGAGCTGATCAATGTCACCAGCAAAATAACTATCATTAATAGGGTTTTCTTCATAATTTTAAAAAGTATTTAAAAATGGAGCAAAATCTTCATTGCCTTAATTAACTGATAATGATTAAATTATACATGCGTTTCCGTATGTCGCCCCGACAGATTCTCCAAATCAATCAGCCTGGTTTTATGGCCTTTATCACCAGAATCTTCAATCCAGACCAATTGTTCCTTACAATTATATCTATTTTATCTTACGAAAATAGGGCAATCGTTCCAAAGGTACAATAATCTCAACAGATTTACCTCCTTTATATGTTTTACCATCTTCGGCTTTCCAGTTCCCTTTTGGTAAAACAACTATTCGTGCCTGTGCTCCTTTTTCGACTACCGGTGCCACTATAATATCATTACCCAGCACGAACTGATCGGTAATGGTTTCATAACCGTTTCCGGGAAAGGCAAGTTCCATGGGTTTCACAATAGGTTCGCCGGTTACAGATGCGGCTTTAGCCAGTTCAAGGATATAGCCGCCCATTTCTTCATGAAGCTTCGACATTTTAAGGCAAATAGCATTATTTTCCTTTGATAATACCCTCGACGGTGCAACTGAAAACTGCATCATTGGCATTAAGGCATGCACCTGGGCGGATCTGACAACCAGTTCTTCGTCTATGGTAGCTCCACGAAGGAAACTCTGGTATTCTCCGCCACCAATCATATCCGGACAAGTATAGGCATAACCCATTACACTCTGAGACATTTGATCCGGAATAAGCTTTTCTAAATCGCTCCATTTGTGAGTTTTATCTCTAAGCCGCTGTGCCAGTGGTAATCCTGCCATTTTCCATGAAGCCCGAAATTCATTTAAGGGGTAATGCAGGCCCATTTCTGCAAAAAAGGAGGTGTGATCATTCGGGGTTTTAACATTATAAGATACAATGTCATCAATATAAAACCGGGCATCTCCGGCATCGAACTTAAAACCATCAACACCATATTCATTTACCAGGTAATCAAGCCTTTCCTTAAACCATTTCTGTGTTTTAGGATTACTCAGGTCCAAACAGGCACTGGCGCCGTTCCACCAACGTATAATAGCTGCTTTATTTTGGGTATTTGCCCAGAGAATTTCCTGCGATTTCTGCGGATCGAGCACCAGCAAGCCTTCCTCTGCCAGCTTACGGAACACCTCTGAATCGGGACTTATAAAAGGGCAAATCCACAACATGACCTTAAAACCCATATCATGCAGTTTTTTCATCATTCCTTTTGGGTCGCTGAACCTCCGGGGCGAAAACTCAAAAACACCATAATCCTCCTGCCAGTTATCATCAATCATCAATACACCCGGGGAATAACCATTTCTGACAATGGCCTGAGCATACTCTAAAATATCCTGTTCGTTCTGATCGTACATCAGCTCAATCCATGTGTTATACTGAGGATGTGTAAACAACAACTGATCAGGGATATTACCATTTGGCGGGAAGAAGTTTTTAACTGCAAATTCGTATGCAGTACGCAGGTTGGTTCCCGCTGTTCCGCTGACGATTTCACCCTCCCTCACGGTAACCGTAAGTTTTCCTTTGTTAAAATCATACTTAATTGGTTGTTCGCTCCAGATGTACCGGCCTTTGCTCGATAATAACAATGGTTGAGCCTGATTGCCCTTGTTGTCTCCCCACATATCCAGGGAAAAAACTGTATTCTGATCATAAGGAGTCTGATGTCCTAGAGAGGATATACCTGCCCACCAGTACTCACCCGGGGCTATCATTAATTCTGCAGTTTTAGGATCCTGAGCAAAAAGCTGAAGACCCCTGAGGCAAATAAGAAGGAATAAAAGGAAAACTTTTCTCATTTTATACTTTTTTAATTATCTCTTCAAAAATTCTTAAGAAAGGTCATAAGTTGAGTTGCAATTTTCTATAGATATTTTAAAATCTTTTATGATCCAAATCCGGCTTTCTAACGATTTAATTATTGCAACTTTATACCAGCACTGGAGCCGGAATTCAGTGTACTTAGAAGGTGGAGAGTATCCCCCCATGCCAGACCTGCCAGAATAATCGAAAAATGCATCTTAGGGTTCGGTCCTTACCTGGTGAACCTGTTGTCAGGTCTATCATGGTCACCGGCAAGATCCCTTTAACTGCATGGATTTAATTTATATTGGCTATTTTTTTGACTTATACTTTGGATCAAGCCATGGTTCTTTTGCATGATATTTACTTTCAGCAGCCCATCGTATTCCGCGTTTTTGAATTTCAAGTACTTCAGGACCATTAAAATCTGTCATTACATGTCCGAGGGAAGAATAGAATACCCTGCCTTCACCATAATATTTTTTCCAGACAACAGGCATTACACATCCCTCAATCCATGATGCATGTGCACCGGTAAAGGTTGTGGTAACCAGAACTTTTACATTGGGATCAACATGCATATAGTATTGTTCGGAGTGCATGCTGAAATCTTTAAGCCCTTTTGTAACAGGGTCATCATGATTGGTTATTTTAACATTGTAGTCAATGACTCCACCCGGATGAGCAACCCATTGTCCTCCAACCATAAACTGATAATCAACATTCTCTCTGAACGAATCTCCGAGCCCTCCGTGCCAGCCTGCCAGACCAACTCCTCTTTTAATTGCCTTAAGAAGCCCGTCAGACTGTTCTTTGGTTATTTTTCCCATTGTCCACATCTGAATAACAAGATCCAGAGATCCCATTAATGATTCATCGAGATATGAATCGAGATTATCAGAAACAATTACCTCAGCTCCCTCAGATTTCATCCATGGAACAAAAATATCCACTGACTGTTTTGGTTCATGTCCGCTCCATCCACCCCAGACAAATAATACTTTTTTCCCTTTTAAAGTCGGAACCTGAGCTTTTTTATCCGGTTGGGCAGTAAGGTTTTGAGCAATAAGAATTAAACCAGCTATTGCTGCGAAAGCTGATAGAAAAAATTTCCGTCTGTTAAGATTCTTCATTTTAATTGAATTTTAGAATTTATTTTCATTTCCGGATTTTCAGTGTAAAAACCGTATGCTTTTAGTCAGAAAACATGGTTTCAATATACTGAATATTTTAGTTTATCCTGAATTTCCATTGCAATAATAGCTTATAATTATTTAAGAGGTATTTTTTTAAATGACTATAAGTGAAAAATAATGAGTAATTAACTCAAGTTGCTAGTTATAGTTTGTAATGAAAGTAGTTAAACAGCTGTAAATCAAGTGTAAACCATTTACTGCAAAATTCAATTTTATTTTTCAATTTATATTTTCATTTAATTTCCGAACTCATCCCTGCTTACCGACAGGTAGATCCTTGTTCCATTCTCTTATTATTCACCTCATTCCCCTAGCCCATAGCCGTCAACGTAAAAATTTATTATCTGGTATTTACCGGCCTCTCCCCCTCTCCCGATAGCTATCGGGACCCCCTCTCCCGAGTGAGAGGGGGAAGTCATTCAGGATGTTGTAGTTACCTTCTTTTTTATTCCCAACTTTAATCCTAAGAATATACAATTATCCTATGTTAAGCCCCTCCCACTCGGGGGAGGGGTTTGGGGAGAGGCGGATTTAAAAACAGGCCAATGAATTGAATTCACCATATCATCTAAAAAAAACTAGCAACTTAAGTTACTTAAGATAAAAGGAGAAAGGAAAATGGAGAAAGGAAAAAGTTTGCACCAAAAATCCGGATTGAAGAAACAATATGGTTAAACTGTTGGTCTTTCCATTTTGAAAATTCAAGTCTTGATAATGCAAGGCCAAAACAATTGATTAATGACAGCTTAAAATACTTTTCGGATTGAGATAAAATTGTTAAATTTATTCTGAATTTCAGATCATTAGTCAATATGTAAAAAAAGATTATGGTTTATATCAGAATCTGTCTTTTTATAATATTCACTTCAGGACTGTTTTCAGGATGCGTTAAAACTGAGGGAATTCTGAAAATTAAAGGGAAAATTCTGGATGAGAGTACAAAAACCGGAATTCCCTACAAAAACATAATTATTCAGGGAATAGTATACAACAATAATCAATCAGAACTAACAGAAGCCGGTCAATTCTCTACTGACAGCGCAGGATGCTTCGAATATACAATGATAAAAATCAAAGGTGTCTATCACTACAATTTTTGCTTTTCAGGTAACCCGGATTATCCGGCTATAGTCAAAAAAAAAACACTGGGTGAAATTAAAAGAAATGAAAAATATCTATTCTTTTACCTGGATAGATTAGCAGATCTCACAATAAATATATACAGAAAAAGCAAAACACCTGCGCGCGATACTCTTCATTTATACTGGGAGTCAAATGATGTTTTTGGTTTGTCTCTGTATCCTTACACAATAAATAACAATGGAAGAACAGATAACTCCTATGGACTTACATCAGCCAGAGAATTATGGTGGGTTGGCGGAAATGTTATTACAACAATAAATACCAGGGTTTATGCAGACAAGATGACAAAATTAAACTGGGATTTATACAGAAACGGTAAAAAAGAGGAATTCACAGACACAATAGTTTGCAAAAGAGATTTTGCAAACATAGTTAACTTTACCTACTGAGCAAATAGAATTTAATGAGATGCAGACATCAGATCCTATTTTAAAATCATCGGTCCCTTTGCAATTACTCCCGATCAGAAATTGTTTCGTTGATTGATCCGTGACTTTATACAGCTATGTCCTTGCACACTTGCTCCCTATTCCTTAACCTTTGCCGCCAGCATTTCCTGTATCATCTTCCTCAGTTCGAGTTGCTTTTTTTCCTGACTTCTGACGTTTTCAAATTTTAGTGCTGTCTTGATCTTCAAGTAATTGAAGATTAATAACATACAGATTTATTTTTTATTTTTATCGCACTAATCCCAATTTTAGGACTATGTATATTGTAAGAAAGAGCCTGTACCCAGCCCTTTCTATTTATATCTTAACCCTTCCCCTGCCCCTTCCCTTTATACCTTAACCCATCCCCTGCCCCTTCCCTTTAGCAAAAGGGAAGGGGGCATCCTGTATATTATTAGCTCTTTGTCACTTTCGTGCATTTATGGTTTCATTTATTTTCATTATCAGAGAACCTTTATCTTCCAATTCTTCATTCATTATTCTCAAGACATATATTCCTTTATCAGATAATTTAGAATCCCTCTCAATGTCATACTCTTTTTGTTTTAAATGAACCGGACCATCCACCTCTATGACAAGTGACAACTCCCGGGAGAAAAATCAGCAATATAGAAATCTATCCATTGTCGGTCAATTCTATATACAATGGGATGTTGTTGAGAAATCGGTATCCAATTACTCCCGATCAGAAATTGTTTCGTTGATTGATCCGTGACTTTATACAGCTATGTCCTTGCACACTTGCTCCCTATTCCTTAACCTTTGCCGCCAGCATTTCCTGTATCATCTTCCTCAGTTCGAGTTGCTTTTTTTCCTGACTTCTGACGTTTTCAAATTTTAGTGCTGTCTTGATCTTCAAGTAATTGAAGTTTAATAATATACAGATTTATTTTTTATTTTTATCGCACTAATCCCAATTTTAGGACTATGTATATTGTAAGAAAGAGCCTGTACCCAGCCCTTTCTATTTATATCTTAACCCTTCCCCTGCCCCTGTCTTTATACCTTAACCCTTCCCCTGCCCCTTCCCTTTATACCTTAACCCATCCCCTGCCCCTTCCCTTTAGCAAAAAGGGAAGGGGGCATCCTGTATATTATTAGCTCTTTGTCACTTTCGTGCATTTATGGTTTCATTTATTTTCATTATCAGAGAGCCTTTATCTTCCAATTCTTCATTCTTTATTCTCAAGACAAATATTCCTTTATCAGATAATTTAGAATCCCTGTCAATGTCATACTCTTTTTGTTTTAAATGAACCGGACCATCCACCTCTATGACAAGTGACAACTCCCGGGAGTAAAAATCAGCAATATAGAAATCTATCCATTGTCGGTCAATTCTATATACAATGGGATGTTGTCTGAGAAATCGGTATCCGGAAAGATTTTTCCTCCTCAACATATCCCAAAGTAATTTTTCAGAAGGAGTCAGATTCTTCCTTAAATTCCTGGCTAAGAATATAATTTGCCTGTAATTACTATATGGTATGCGAGACATGTATCAAATAATGCGATAATAAAAGTATCACATATCAAATAACATTCAATACTATTTGGAGCGAAAAGTATATATTGTAGTATTAATCAATTTATAATCAGCTGATTTACCCCTTCCCTTTTTCTTTAAAGGGAAGGGGCAGGGGATGGGTTTCGTAAATTCATATGCATAGTGGAGGTATCCTCTACCGCACTAATTGTCAGAAGTCAGGACAACCGATCAGAAATTGTTTCGTTGATTGATCCGTGACTTTATACAGCTATGTCCTTGCACACTTGCTCCCTATTCCTTAACCTTTGCCGCCAGCATTTCCTGTATCATCTTCCTCAGTTCGAGTTGCTTTTTTTCAACCTCATGCCTCGAGGTGGGGCGGAAATATTCTGCATAACGGCATTTGGCCAGATTATATGAAAGGTTATTCACATCGCCTTTAATATCTACTCCGAGTTTAACCGGCAACGGACTATCAACAACAGAGATATGGTAATCGAAAGACATGTCAAAATTATGACGTCCCGCAATGACCGCCTTGTACTTATCCATGACAATCAGAAAAGGATAAACATCAATTTCGTTACGGAAAATTGTGAACTCAGCCGACAAGGAATCAACCTTATTCTCTGTCTTTTTACTGAATCTGAGAGTTTTGGCAATCTCACTGAAGGTCTCACCATCCATCAGAACCAGATTATTCCCTGTTATGGATGAAGCTCCCCGCAATGTCGATTTTTTGATATTATATAAAGAATCCATATATGTCTCTGCTGCAATATGGAATTCACCACGCCCTCCGAATGATCTCAGCATTGGCATCAGAGTGTCAATGTCCGGTATCATTTTAAGCAACTGGGCGATCTCAACATCCATCATATGGTAATCGAACCCGATAAACAAGGTGGTTTTTACGTGGTGTATGGTACATTGTAGTCAGCTGCATTCTTGCTGCAGGAGTATCGAAAGTAAGTCCGTCGAGAAGCAGAACACCATCGTTAATCTGTACAGCACCTTTAATGTTTGTAGCAGTGTCAACCCCGAAGGTGGCCAGTTTCACACTGGCATTAAGGATCAAATCAACTTTCTTCGGAACCATGTAAGGACCTGTCAATGTAGTATCAGCAGAGGTGTTTTCATACGTATTTACACTTGTTGAATCATAAGAGCCGATTCCGCTTGTAAGGGCCATTAGCTGGGCAACATCTGTTTTTTCTGACACAAAATTG
Source organism: uncultured Bacteroidales bacterium (assembly GCA_963732435.1). Classification (GTDB taxonomy): domain Bacteria; phylum Bacteroidota; class Bacteroidia; order Bacteroidales; family VadinHA17; genus LD21. The sequence continues at coordinate 582,108 of CAVSZL010000006.1, forward strand.
AATTTGCCCCTCAAAATAGAATCGCCTTTGGAATATGACAAAATATTATATAAATCGCCTGTAAGCTGAAAATCAGATTTGCCGATTTTCATGCTGCTTTCCCTTATGCGGAATGTCTCGGGGTCGAAATCCATTTTTACCGATGGGATCTCGATAGGATTTGTGAGTTCCGACATTTTAATCAGGCCCTGGTTTATATCTACATTACCCTTTACCAGCCATTGCAAAGAGACATCTGTTTGTGTATTGTCGTTGGATATGTCGATGTCTGTGCTGATTCTATTAAAAATTGCACTGTTCTTCCCGGTGTTTGTCTTCAACTCACCGCTGTTATACGACAGAATTATATGGGGCTGATCAGAGGTGCCTGACCGGGGAGATACAGATACCTTTCCCTGTGGAGCCATAATAGAGAGTGTCACGTCATCCATTCCGGCCGACATTTCATCCATCATGAAGCTGCAGAAAATATCCGGGATCCGGGTAGTATCCCTTACATCAGATGATTCGAAGATAATTGAAGATTTTGTAAGCGAGGCATTATAGCTTGCAAGTTTCCCGGCTGCAACATTATCCGAGACTATTGAAGCAAAAACAAAACCGGTATTTTTTGATAATGGTTTAATTACAGGCATTGAAAAATCGATCTTTGACCTGTCTGTTTCAAGAGATATGCTATCATATTTTAAGTCAAAATCCAAAAGTGTTACGGAACCAGACAATTTCATTTTTTCAATCTGCATCTTCTCAAGCTGGCTCATGGTAAAACGCGACTTAACCTCTCCTGAAGCTTTTCCCCTGACAGTAGTCTTCAGGCTATCGGGGATCATGCTGTTAAATTCATCAAGTGTTAATCCGGCAGTAGTTGTCAGATTGCACGAAATATCTTTAAACAGATTTGTTACCATACCTTCGGTCCTGAATGAAGATGCTGGTGTTTTTGCTGCGAAGCGGTTAATCCGGATGAATGAAATCGCATCGCTCTGTAAATCAGTGTGTATAGTTAAATCGCCTTCAATATCATGAAGAGGCAAAGGAAATGAGTCGTACTTCAATGTCCCCTTTTCTAACATAACATGCAGATCCAGAAGCGGCATTTGAGAAGCATTATAGTTGCCGGTGATGCTCCCATCCGATGACAACATTCCATCAACATCGATTCCGTTGATGTATGAGTTATATGAAGGTGGTACAAGGGTCAGGAGATCCTTAACCCTGCCTGATGCCAGTTTATAGGTGAGGTCTGTGGCAATGTTCCTGTTCAGAGTGTCATTTTCAATTGTCCCGTTAAGCTGTAGTTCAATACCATTTATGGAAGCGGTTGCATTTTTGAGGTTAATTAACTGCCGGGAAGTGATTACATCAATAGGAAGATCCAGCTGTAATGAAGCCTGTTCAAGATATTTTTCCCCGGCATATTCAAGTGATATAATTGAATTGCTTATATCAACATTGCCATTAATGTTGTTCCCGGATACTATTATGTTCATTCCCGAATTCAGGTCTTTGATAGACGTGCTGAGCTTTTCTTTGCCATACCCATATTCAACCGAGATAATCGAAGTGCTTAACTTAACCTTGCCGATGATGCTGTCGGGGCTAACTGTCCCGTTGATCTTTGCACTGAGGTTACTGATTAAAGTGTTAAGCTTTAATGACTGGTCATTATAATGCAGGCTGACATCTGTCAGTTCAATATTCCTTATATCGATGAAAGGTAATATGGAATCTGCCTCTGAGCCGGTAGCCGGAGCTGTGTCTGCAGGCAGAATATTGTAGTTTGAATTTCCAAGGCTGTCGGCATAGACATTAACAGATCCTCCCTTCATCTCCAATCCGATAAGAATAATATCTTTCCTTTTCCAGTATGCTTTTGCATCAATAACCCCAACAAGCTCATTAACGCTTACCAGGGTATCAGACATGGAACCTTTGACAGGGTTAATCAGAGCAAAATCATTCACCTTCAATCCAAAGTTCGGGAAGGTGCTGAAGAATGTTAATTCAACTGAACCAATCTGCGACTGGCAGGTTAGATACTTCGCTGCCTGTTTACGAACTATGGGAGTTATTCTTTCAGGAGTAAATACAATCCAGATAACAATACTGATTGCAACTATAAGGGTTCCCAGCAGTGAAAGCAGAAAAAAAGATAAGATCCTTATGAATTTTTGCATTGAATAATCAATTCCTTATAAAAACTTTTGGCAACAGTAAGATATTACTTGGCCACTTTTGTAAAGGTGAAAGTTACCCCAAAATCATCCTTATATTTCAATGTAGTTGAAGTTAATTCAATAACTGTATAGATCTTTGGTACTGAACCTCCCATCTGAAGGATGTGTATTTGTGTAAGCAAATCTTCAACAAGGGTCCATGTAAATGGCTGTGCCTCAGCCTCGGTGACATCGTCGGCTGTATCCCATGTACCGCCTGTGCCGTTAGCAAGATATTTGTAGAACAGAGTTCCTGACTTCCATTTCCCGGTAAGCAGGGTTTGATCAAAAGTTATTGGCTCCTCAGTACATGAAACAGCAAAAAGAGTAATAACAGTCAGCATTGTTAGATATCTCAATGTCTTTTTCATCATTTCAGCGGATTTAATAATCATATATACTAATAGTTAGACTTTCAGATTCTGCGATTTCGGATCAGATTTCAGGTTACCAATATAGTAATAAGTAGGAAAATAAAAAAGGGGTGAGGAATGAGGGGGAGAAAAGGTGAGGGGGAGAAAAGGGGAAGGGGGGAATGGGAGACGAGACAAGTACAGCTTGAAACATACGGTCCTATTAGAGAGCAGCTTTCCTGAGATATTTAATATGGTTAACTACAAACCTCATTTCACTCCATGTAACTTTATCACCAAGGATTTCCTTTACCGGACCCATTTTAAGATCATCACTTCCTTCAAAATGGCTTGCAGATCAGGTCCGTTATTTCCTTTGATACTAATCTATTGATTTGAATTTCCCCCGTGCCTAGATAATATGCCAGATGACCTTCGATAGTATTTATACTTAAACTTCTCTCATCTGCGATTTGTGAAATTGTTTTACCTTCCTTAAAAAGATCATAACTTATTTTCTTTGTTTCTTCTTTAATCTTTTTTGGAGGCTTATTCTTAGCAGGCAATTCGACAGGTGGCTCTATATTCTCATTTTTGCAGAATGAAATAATAATATCCAAAAGCTCCTCACCGAATTTTTCCGATTTCTTCTTCCCCATACCCTTAACCAGCTTAAGTGCAGGAATGGATTGAGGCAGGTCATTGGAAAGCGCGACCATTGCTTTCTGATGCAGTATCATGTAATGAGGAAGAGCCATTTCCCTGGCCTTAACATTTCGCCATTCCTTTAACAGGACAAACAGTCCGGGATGTCTGATGACTCCGGAAGTATCTTCCTTTGATTTCCGGGAATGAGATCTGACCTCAGGAATATCCAGGGCCGCTTTGGCCCTGGCATCGAGATAACTGCCCGTATCAAAACCCGACATGACGTTTTTCAGGCAGGCTAACTTAATTACCCCCTCCTTTCGTGTCCGTTCCAGCGATTCTTTTACTGATTTACGCACTGTCCTATTGTCTGTTTCAACAGAATAACCGATCCAGGATCTCTTTTAAGGCGGTTTCAAGTTTATCTGAAAAATATACGGCTGCTTTTTTTAGACGGTCCTGCAGGGGAATATTTGCTCCGGCATCAATCTCCCCTTTCAATAACCCTTTTAACTGAGGCTGAAATTTCTCAGATACTTCAATAAGATCTGTCCTTATGAGATTTGCTGCATTATCAAGCATTTCACGCGGATCTCCCAGGATGCTTTCTTTATGCTCATCAACAACTTTAAGGCAGTAATTGAGTCTGTGCGACAGTGAAGTAAAGTCAAAAAGTTCTGAAAGCAGCTGTTGCTGATATGCTTTTTTTGACTCAGCAAGCTGGCTTTGTCCGGGCTGGTTTTTTACTGAATCGTTTATGAAGTCTGAAATATGAGGATTATCAATGATGCTTCGCTGACTGATCCGGCTGCTGAGCACCAGTCCCTCAAGTGAACGGCAGCGGCTGAGAGCAACATACACCTGTCCGTGGGCAAATGCAGCGAAAGCATCAATCACCGCCCTGTCGAAGGTAAGTCCCTGGCTCTTATGTATTGTTATCGCCCAGGCCAGCCTGAGAGGGTATTGAGTAAATGTCCCGATCACTGTCTCCTCAATCTCTTTGGTCTCTTCATCGAGAGTATACTTCATGTTCTGCCATTCCGACATTTCCACTCTTATGGGAAAATCGTCATCAGTACACTTAACAACTATAATATCATCCTCAAATGATATCACCTTACCAATTTTCCCGTTAAAAAACAGTTTTTCACTAGTAAGATCATTCTTTATAAACATTACCTGGGCGCCGGTTTTAAGGATCAGTTCACTATCATTTGGATATGAAAGTTCCGGGAAATCATCTTTAATGACTGCACTGAATGAATGTGTTTTACCGGGTAATTTCTGAAGCTTTGAATCATTTATTGCCCGGGCCTGATTATTGTGTGTTGTGAGAGTTATATATCCCCCTCCCGAATCCGGGTCAAAATCAGGAACATATCTTTTGTTAAGTTCGTTAAGCACTTCAGTATCAACATGGTTGTCGCGGATCTTATTAAGCAGTTCAATGAAAACCTGATCACTCTGTCTGTAGATATGTTTAAGCTCAATTGTAACGTAATCTGTGCTTTGTAATGCCCTGCTTCCGAAGAAGAAATATGAGTCATAATATTCCCCCAGAATCTCCCTGTCCTCGTCCTTTACAACCGGGGCGAGTTGCTGAAGATCGCCAATCATAAGCATCTGAACTCCTCCAAAAGGGAGATAACGGTTTTTGTATCTCCTCAATGCTGAATCGATGGCATCAAGTGTATCGGCCCTTACCATGCTTATCTCATCGATGATAATCAGGTCAAGGCTTCTGATTATATTGACCTTTTCGCGGCTCATTTTATAGCCGGCCTGATCATTTTGCACAGGCTGGACAGCGCGGTTATTTTCAGGCAGATAGAATGTTGGTATATATGGATGGAAGGGCAGCTGAAAAAATGAATGGATGGTCACGCCTCCTGCATTTATTGCGGCCACACCTGTCGGGGCTACAACGATCATCCTTTTGGGCGATGATTTTTTCAGGTCGCGAAGAAAGGTTGTTTTTCCTGTCCCGGCTTTTCCTGTAAGAAAGATGTTGCGGTTTGTGTATTTAACAAAATCAAAAGCCAGCTGCAGATCCTGATTAGTGACAGTTTCCATACAATATTTTACTACGCTATCAGATGAGACATATTCATTGCTAATTTAATAAAAACAAATGATAAATTCTAAAGTGGTAAATTTGTCCACTTTAATTTATTTCTTTTAATTACAGGAAAACTTGGCTCGAAGTGGCCTGTGAAGAAAAACATTGATTTATGAAGGAAGAAAAAGAATAATTCTCACATTTGGGTTTTAATTAAATCACCAGAACTATGCAAAGTGCAGAAAGTATAAGAAGGAGAATAGAAATGGAAGAAAGAAAAGATTTCAGAAGGGAATCTCCTTCCGAATCCACAACAATAAAAGTATCGGACGATTCAAATTCAAGTGAGATCCTTGTCTTTACATCCCTGTGTAATGTCTATAAAGTTCAGAAAAAGGAGGTTATTGACAAGTATCAGGCCCTGCAGAAAATTGATCTTGAACCCGGAGAAAAACCAATCTATCTGACAGGAGATAAGAGATATAAAGGTTTTCTGATAGTAGCATTTGAAAATGGCAAAACAGGTAAGATTTCCATGGAGAGTTTTCAGACCGAGTACGCGAGAAGAAAACTCAGGAATGCATTCAATAGCGAATCCCGTTTGATCTTTATTGAACACATTGAAAATGATATTGATCTGGTTACCATGAGCAGCATTAAAAAGGTTGTTTTGTTCAACACTTCTCAGATCAATGCGGTAGGAAGCAGGTCTACAAAGGGTGTTCAGGTTATGAAACCCAAGGATGGCAGTTCAATGATAAAAGTTATCCGGCTGGAGAACACAAAACTAACTGATCCTGAGTATTACCGTAAGGCCGAATCTCTTAATGCAGTTGGATTTTATCTGAAGCCTGGTGATGAAATCTGATTCCTGACACTAGCATGAGATACCTGCATGCAGTGTCGGCTTCCCTATAATTCGGTCCAACTGGTTAACACTATTATGCTCTTCTAAAGCCGCGACAGTTGTGCTGATCTGCTTTTCGGAAAATACAGATAGGCTTGAGGCATCGGCAATCATCTCTGCATTGAGGTCGATTGCAGTGACATCTCTGTCTGGTTTGGCTATTTCAAGGGCAAGATATGAAAAGAGCTGTCATGGTGGGCAGGTTAGAAGAATTCAATTCAGATTATTCATTGTTTTAAATATGGTGCCATGGATTTATTTTTCATTCATTTCTTACCTTTATAAAATACTATTAATTATATGAATGATTTTAATTATCTGATATCAGAGTTGCAGGCTTTTCGCGATGCACGTCACTGGGAACAGTTTCATAACACTAAAGACCTGGCTCTTGCGATATCAATTGAAGCTGCTGAACTTAATGAACTTTTTCTATGGAAACCAACAGAGGAGTGCGAAAAGGTTGACAGGACCAAGCTGAAAGAGGAACTTGCGGATGTTTTCGCTTTTGCATTGCTACTGGCAGGTAAACATAATCTTGATGTTAAGGAGATCGTTCTCGAGAAGATTAAGAAAAACGGGGAGAAGTATCCGGTTGAGAAATCGAAGGGGACGGCGAAGAAATATAATGATCTTTAGAGGCTGTAGAGGCTTTAAAGACGGATCATTGCTCATTCGACATTAAGATTTTGTAATGTCGAATATTTACAATATATTCGACATTAAATTAAAATGATGTCGAACCGATAACAAAAAAATGACATATAATCCCCACATACCATATAATGATTTACCTGATTTACCGCTGGTATTTGACAGGGATACCTCCGAAGTAATACTGAATCATGCTGTTAAGGCAGCCCGAAGTCTGGCTGAACTGAAGGGGCTGTGCGAGACTTTACCTCGGGAATCATTGATGAATCTGCTTGTGAATACAATTATACTTCAGGAAAGCCGCGACAGTTCAGCAGTTGAAAACATAGTTACAACACAGGATGAACTTTACCAGGCGGCTACTGATGAAGTTATAAACAATGAATCAGCAAGAGAAGTTCTTGGTTACAGAGAAGCATTATATTCCGGATTGGAATATTTTAAAAGTCATAAAAATCTGATCACAACAAACCTGCTTATTAATGTTGTTCAGATAATTGTACAGAATAAGAGCGGTATAAGGAAAACACCGGGTGTTGTCCTTAAAAGTTCAGTTACCGGGGAAATAATTTATACTCCTCCCTGCTGTGAAGATATCTTAAATGAGAAACTCAGGAAGCTCGAAATGTTTATTAATGATCCGGAATTATGTAAGCTTGACCCTGTAATTAAGCTTGCACTGATCCACTATCAGTTTGAATCAATCCATCCTTTTGGTGATGGTAACGGCAGAACTGGAAGAATATTAAACAGCCTTTACCTGGTTCATCAGAATTTAATACCTCTGCCTGTACTTTACTTAAGCTCATATATTATTGACAATAAGCAGGATTACTACCAGTTGCTGCGCGGTGTTACCGAAAAGCAAAACTGGCGCGACTGGATACTTTTCATGACAACAGCTTTGAATACAACTGCTTTGCTGACTATAGAAAAAATCAGGGGAATTCTGAATCTTCAAAAAGAGATGAGACCTGAAACAATGGCTATCCTCGAAAAGTTCAACAACAGGGAAAAGTTGTTCGATCTGATGTTCACTGTTCCTTACCTGAAGATCGACCTGATTGTTAAAAAAGGAATTGCTCACAGGCAAACTGCAGCACTGTATCTGAATCTTCTTAAATCGAACGGGATACTTGAACCTTTAAAAAGAGGCAGAACAACCTATTATCTAAATCACCGGTTGATGAAACTTATTACCCGCAGATGAATCCTGATATTGTGACTTACTTAGCTATCACAAACAAACGGGTAAATAACGCAGCGAGCGTGATAGTAAAATGTACAAAGTTTATTTAACGAAAATTTAGACTGTCGGAAAGCTTTAGAGGCTTTAGAAGAAAGAAATTCGTACTTTGACAGCTGAAGGTCTTGCAGGCTTTGCCATCCATAGCATGAGCGATGGAGGGTCGCGCAGGTCTTGGGTCTCATAGCCTCATAATCTCCCCCTCTCCCATTCTCCCCTGGTCTGTCAGCTCTACCTGCTTTACTATTCACATTTTACCTTCCTCCGAACCTCTCTTTAACCCTAACGAGCCACCACCTTATACCCGGATCATCAGAGTTGCCATATCCACCAGGATGGTGGTTTGGTCCCTCGGGAGGAAGGCATTGAAGCCAGGTGGAGGCGAGGAAGTATCCTTCGCCCCTGTCAAAATGTTCAAATGAAGCGTTAACCTGGGCAGTTTTCATTGAGTCGGTATAGACACCTATATTAATATACTGGTAAAGGTCCGGTCCATTATTCCATTCTTCTCCCTGTTTGCTGTATGCACCCCAGTATCCTCCCTTAACCCCGGGAGGTGATCCTTCAGTTTCGGCATACGGTTTTCCAGCTGCCCTGTTGCTGTGATGTATAGCCATATCTGCCTCAGCGGGAGGATCTCCCTGATAGTTTGTGGCAATATAATAAGTACTGTCGGCCTGCTTTCCGGCAAGTACAAGCTGTCGGTTATCAAAGTTCTTCGCCTTAAGTGCCATACCTTCATTGTCGACATCGATAAAAACATTACGGTAGTTATGATCTTCAAGCCAGCGAATAGTATTGGCAATAGCAAGATTGGCCTCTGACTGTCCCCACGACTCCCACGATGCCATCGATTTACCATAATAAAGACACCCAACAAGCACGACAAAACCTTTACTGTCTGCAGCTTCGATAATTTTTGAAAGTCTCCTTCCGTAAGTGGTATCAATAGAACAGTCTTCATTATATCCTTTAATATCACCGAACCGCGATCCCTGAAGGTAAACACTGAAAGAATTGATGCCATAAGACGCAAATGTGTCGAGGTTTATAATCAGCTCATCAACTGCATCATCAGATATCAATGCATTTGAAAACCGCAGACCTTTGAGCAGGATCTCCTTATCATTCAGGAATGTACGTTCCCCTTTAATTGAGAAGATATTTTGAGGTTGATACTGTTTTATAGAAGGTGTATTGCAGGATGAAAGAACAAAACATGCGGCAACAGTTAATAAAGGCAAATATCTCATTGGCATAATTGTTAGAAAGTTAAATATACGAAATATTCCATTGATGAGAACAGGAGGAGGTCATTTGCTGCGCTGTCATTAGCCCTTCGGACGTCATTGGTTGTCATTTGGCTTCGCCGTCATTGGTGGTTATTGATTGTTAAACAATTGAATGACCATTGAATGACAATTGAATGACCATTGAATGACAATTGAATGACCATTGAATGACCCACCTACGCTACCCTTCGGCAAGCTCAGGGATTGCTCCGGCGGGCGAAGACATTGAATGAGGCATACAAATCTTACTGACCACATCCCGCAGGCTTCGGCATGAGCCCAGCCGAATGTTGGGGGACAGGGTCCGCAGTGCGATTTTATAGGATTTTTTTAAGAAGGTTAAAGGAGAAGAATATTATTAAACTTTGGTAACCCGGGGCGATTGCTTTTCATAGCAGCATCCGTGTTAGTACAGTTGTATTTAATTTAGCAATAATTTGATGTCAGACTTTAGGGTAGGAATTTTTGTTTTTATAATCCTTATCAAACTCATCTGCAGTTTTAATACCTGAAGTGTATTCGATGATTCTATCTATCGCTTCAAGAATTGATTCGAGACAGTGTCGATCTTTAGTAAGCATATACAGTCTCTTTCAGGATAGAACTTTTGAACCTGGGCTTAATATATTTTTCGCGGCAGATATCTACATCAATACCCAACTGTGCCTGGAAAAACTCTTTAAGTTGAATTTTAAGATCATAGAGATCTTGTGTGTTTTCTTCAAATTCAACCAATAGGTCAATGTCGCTATTAGGATTTTGTTCGCCACGAGCATAGGAGCCAAACAATCCAATTCGTACAATATGATATTGGTCCCGGAATAGTTTTTTATTCTGAGAGAGAAATGTCAATATCTGGTCTCTGTTTTTCATTTCGCCATAAAGTTACAAAAAAAGAGCAAACTTTCTATATCTATCTGAAAATGTTGCAGATGCCCAACAATTTTACCTAACCCGCTTATAAGTGGATAAAAAGTATACTTATTTTAACAAATTTTATAATAGATGAGAGGAATGTGAAGGAAATAACAGAGAATGTCGTGCTGTCGTGCTGTCTCTTAGTCCCTTCGTCTCCCAGTCTCCTCTTCTCCCTCTCACCTCTTCTCCCATTCCTGTTGACCTCTGCGGTTCTCTTCGATAGTCAGAGCCTGGCGAAGAACTCTGCGGTAAAATAAATAACCACGGAGACACGGAGAGCATTGAGGGACACGAAGCTGCACCGTCATTCGCTTCGCTGTCATTAGTGGACATTGATTGCATTACAATTGAATGACCATCGAATGAAGTAATGTTTTGCAGGTCTTGCAGTCATGCGGTCAAGGAGAAGAATATTATTTAACTAAAGTAACCCAGGGCGATTACTTTTCATAGCACGTCCGTGTTAGCTGGTTAAATAAGATTGAAGGCTTTCAACGAAATAACTGAATGATTTAATTAGAATCATTTATCAATCAGACTCCATGTTTTATGATTTTTTCGCCCCTTGAGTTGAATAATACCTATCGATTCTGCGATGTAGATCCGGGATATAGTTGATATACTGTAATTTAATGTATCTATATTGAGAATTAAAACATTATCATACTTCTTAAACCCATTGTCGTATTCATCCAACAGGGTCGTTTGTAGTTGACTGTACCCTGTTGTTATCTTTCCATTTTTAATTTGAAATGTAGCAAATGATGTATGATTGAATAAGTGAAGATCATATGTAACATGTCCTGCTTCTTCAATGTAATAGCTGAGCTGACTAATTATTTGTGATGCCGAATGATCCAGAATATCGACACTTGCTTCTATTTGGCAAAACTCTTTAAAATATGCTGACTTAGCAATATGCTGACCAGATCTGTACGTCGAGGCGACATTAAGTTTAAGGCTATCACTTCCACTAACGAAACATAGATTCTCACCTTTGTTATATGGCATCCAGTTCAAATATTCTTCAGAGTAAGCGGGACAAACGTTTTCTTTACATCCGATGGCTAAAAATGCCAATACCAGATATACGATTGTTTTCATAATCATATGTTTATTAATAAGATAAAAAGGTTAAATATCAAAGATGAACTTCTGTTTCAATCAGTTAGAATGAAGTTGAAGTGAGTCCTCCCATGCCATATAACCCCCTTTTATGTATACTAACTGTCAACATATTACGCCGAATTACTTATATTAATATATTTTCATGTTCCAATGTAACGCAGCGAGCGTTGAATCAAATTTACGAAGAAAAAAGGAAAAGAAATGTTTTATGTATTATAGATGATGGGAAATCAATTAACCACAAAAGGTACACAAAGGGTAACACAACGGGGCACAAAACGTCTTGCAGGTCATGGGTCTCATAGTCTCATAATCTCAGTCTCCCAATCTCCCCCTCTCCCCTTCTCCCCATCATAAAATGTCAAACAATAGGATCCTGACAAAAATCTTTTCTTCCGCAATCTTTACAGTATTTCCCCAGCCATACCTCATCAAACTGATTCATAATGGCCTGGACAATCGTTGGATCAGTAGTGATAAATCCTGATTCAAAGTTTCGGTTATTTGGGCCTTTAATGCCCAAACCTGCCCCGGTAAGATTTGCAGAACCGGAATATGCAAATTTACCATCGATTATGATGTGCTTGAAATGTACCCTGGGACATAACTGCCTTTCCATGCCATCCCATAACATAGGGTACTTGTCGAAACTTTTTCTGAAGTTGGCACCCGGTTCCTTTGCATGTAAAAGGCGGATGGAAACTTTCCTTTTCAATAAACTGTCAAGCACTCCTAAAAAAGACTGAACCCTGCCTTTGTAACGGACATGCAGATCTTTAATGTCGGCAGTACCAATCCAAACAAATGAAGATGCGGTTGCAACAGGTTCTATAGTTTGCTTATATAATTGTTCGTTTGTAATAAAAATTGTGCTCATTATCGCTGGTGTCAATTTGTTTATCCCATCAAAAAATGTTCTAATTTTTCATCATTTTCCCCCTGAGACCACTGATGGCTTTAAAGGGGGTGTCGATTATCAGCATATTTGAGATCCAATCCGGTACTGATTCCCGGTTATTCAATATCTGTAATTTAACATTAATATGATTTAATTCTATCCTTTTCTAATACTCGCTGGCACTATTCAAATTGTTTCATTCATCTTCAAGCATCTTTTTCTCATCAATTAATTGATTCATCCCAGTCGGGGTAACATAGTCTGTCAGTCAATCAGTTAAATATGCCCTCTGAGGTACTATCGGAACTTCTTTCTGATAGTCTTCTTTAACAAATCCTCTGCTAATAATTAATAATTATAGTCTTATTCAGCCAAAAAAGCTTGTTTTCAGCCAAAAGAAGTACATCGGATCCTGAAAAGAAACAGTACCGGCATTATTGTCGAGAATTTCTTTATCGATAAGAGCTTTTCTGGATCGTGTTACGTTGGAAGAAGAGTTAAGACGATACTTTTCAATAACCTCAGACGATGATAAGGCCGTCTCTCCTGCCACAATAGCTGCCAGAAAACGGATCTGGCTGTTACTCAGTGTCTCAGTAATAGTTGCAAAGAGAAGACTTAGCTGTTCAACCAGCGACTGATGAGCCTGTTCCACTATCACCTTATGGCATTTATCCTCAGTCCGCAGCCATACCTGCTGCGATAATTGCTGAAAAAGGGGGGCCATTTAAGTTCGTTTTAAGATACAAATAAATGTAACATTTTTGTTTGTAACAAATTTGTTACATAAAAATCAAATGAAAGATCATTCGGTTGTCATTTGGCTTCGCCGTCATTCGGTGGTCATTCGCCCGGAGTTTACCCCGTAGAGCGGGGGGCGTCATTGGTTGTCATTGATTGTTAAACTATTGAATGACAATTGAATGACAATTGAATGACAATTGAATGACAATTGAATGACAATTGAATGACAATTGAATGACTATTGAATGACAATTGAATGACTATTGAATGACTATTGAATGACCATTGATTGACAACTGAAGATTTGTATCTTTGGAGTAACACAAAAACGGTTTAGCTAAAAACCCGGCAAATGAAAATCACAGTTAACAATACACCCCTGGAAATCCATAGCGGAGCCAAAGTAAAGGATGTAATTCTGAAATATTACTCACAGCATGGTAAAAAAAGCCCAAAACATCTACCCCCTGTCGAAGATCGATATGGAAATGAAGTTGCACCCGACGGAGAGCTGACTGAGGGTGACATCTTATTTATCAAATCAAAAAAAGAAGAGAGATCTGCATTTCTTACAGTTATACTGGCTCTGGCTGCAATAGGACTTCTTTCCACATGCGGTACCGGGAAGAAAGCAATTTCAGGCAGCCAGGATGAAAAACAAGCCATCATCTTCGCGGTAAACGACATGCATGCAACTATTGATAATTTCCCAAAACTTGCTTTCATTCTGGATAGCCTGCGTGCCATTTATCCCAACCTGCTTCTCGTAGCTTCCGGCGATAACCAGACAGGAAATCCTGTGAACGATCAGTATCCCGAAAAAGGCTTACCTATGATCGAACTTATGAATGCAGTGCACTTTGACGTGAGTGCAGTAGGAAACCACGAATTCGATTCCCGGCTTACAGGATTCAGCAAGCTGACTCATATGGCAAACTTCGATTTTATTTGTGCCAACATGTCTGCTGCCGATTCTATGAATATAAAGTTCAGTCCCTGTAAAATAATCACCTTGCCCAACGGATTGAAGCTGGCGTTCCTCGGACTTCTTCATATCAATCAGAATGGAATTCCCGATTCACATCCTGACAATGCGATAGGATTTACCTACCGCTCTCCGTTTGAAACTGCTCCTGAATATCTCTATCTGAAGGATAAAAGTGATATTTTCATTGCCCTGACTCACATTGGTTTTGAAAACGATGTCAGACTGGCCGGGACTATGCCGGCAGGTATCGATCTTATTATTGGAGGACATTCACATACGAAAGTCGCCAAAGAGCAGGTATTCAACGGGGTTCTTATTACCCAGGCTGAAAATAAGCTGAAATACGGGACCCTTATCACACTGACAGTTAAAAGTGATGGATCGCTTCAACGAAAAATGGAACTCATTGATATCAGGAACTCAAAGAATGAAAAAGAGACAATTCGTATTATGGTCGATAAATACAACGATAATCCTGTACTGAAACAGGTTATCGCAACAGCGTCTGACGATTTTTCATCGTATGAGGAGGTTGGATACTTCATGGCCGATGCACAACGCGATGCTGCCGGAACCGACATAGCACTTATAAATCCGGGAGGAGTACGTCTCGATCATCTTTCAAAAGGACCCGTAGCGATCATGAATGTTTATCAGCTTGATCCGTTTGGAAACGAACTTGTTGTAACCAAACTTACAGGCAGTGAAATTCATGATCTTATGATTGCAGCCTTTCCTGTCGATGACAGGCTTCCTGTTTATCCTTCCGGCATCAGGACAGTGCTGAAAGTGAGCTCTGAAGGTAATATTACAGATGTCACTCTTCTTACGGAAAGTGGCTCCCATCTTGATATGAACAAAACCTACTCTGTTGCCATGAATAGTTACATGACACTGGTTTACAAGTTCAAGCACGGCGATCCGGGTCAGTCGCTATTTATAACAACAGCTGATGCGACTATCTCCTATCTGAAAAGAATTCAGAAAATAAAAAGTTACCGGGGAGAAAAAAGGGTGCAGCTTAATTAGTTGCATACTCCGGTTAATCTGACCAAATATTTACAGGCAGCTTTTCATTCTTCGGGATCCTCTTCAAAACCATGAAATGGTATGTCATCGTCGGGGTCTTTGTCGAAAGGACCTACACCCGGAGGATTAAATAATCCCCAACGGTCAATAATATAATCCCATTTATCAAATCCTGCCACCCAGTCTATGAACAGCAACCTGTATTCTTCAATAAGGTCTCTTACCATTTGATAATATTCCACATATTCAAAACCAAACATATCGAGTGAATGCTGTGCGACCATAAGGTCTCGTGCTGCTTTACGTATTATGGCAGCATTTTCCATTTTGAGGTCATACAACCCCGCTGCCTCAGCACCGGCTATTTTTACAGTCAGTTGGGCAGCATCACTTAACATGCATTCTTTTACATGCAAAAGATAGTCATTGTCCTCCGGAATAAGGGAGGCAATTTTATTTACCAAATCAAAGATCTCCTTCCCTTTAAGGTAAATAGTAAGTTTTTCCGGGTTTATGATATCATCATCTTCCTCTGAATTCATCTCTTATGATTATTATAGAAATACATATTTAAAAGCCTCATTCCGGTAATTGAAATTAAAGGTCGGATTTTTTTCTGATGCAAGAATTGATTTTTTGCATAAAAGGCCGAAAAACGGTACTTATTGCAAAATATCACCTCATCCTATATTCTTTTGCAACAACCCCTTCCTGGCAAATAAATGAAAAGAGCAGGCATTAGTTAATTCAAAATTATTTTGTACACATTTTATACTGCTAATGAAAATAGCCTCGTAAATACTTGATTTACAAGGCCATTTGATTTACTCAGTCTGGGTGAGAAAATATGAATTCTAGATATTAATGGAAGACTCTTTTTTCATTTGCTCATTAGTAAGATTGGCAATAAAATGAGTAAAAGCACTTATATCTTGATCAACACTTGCCTTTTCAAGGGCAGCCATGTAATTCTCTCTTTTATCTACAGGAATTACCGTCCATGGATAACCTCCGGATGCAAGCATTGTATTCATTAAAAACCTTGCAATCCTACCATTTCCGTCCGGGTATGGATGAATATATACAAAAAAGAAATGTCCAAGCACAGCCCTTACTGAAGGTTCCATTTCAGCCTCAAGTAGCTCAAACAATATTGGCATTGCATCACGGACTGAATCCGGATCAGGTGGAACATGCCGTGACTGACTGATATAAACATCTTTATTTCTGTATCCTGCAAGATCAGAAGGTTTTAGAATACCCACGGTAACACTTGGTGCGAATAACTCCAGATACCATGAACCATGGTCACTATAGATTATTACTCCCGGGTTTTGGCCTTTAAGTATCTTCCGGATACTATCTTTTACTTTCTGAAAAGCTTGCCAGTATCCTCTTGCAGCGAGGGCATTTTTATGTTCAGTATCCTCTTTTGATCCAGTTGGATCCCAATTCCCACTTCTTACTTTTTCTATTAGTTCAATTGTAACTTTATATCCTTCGATTGATAATGAATTATATGCATCAAGCTTATAGAGATCTTCAACTTTTTTTAAATATTCAGAAATATCCTTTGCTGAACCAGGAGCTTCAGGGAAGTTATCAATTACAATTTTCCTCATCTGTTGCCACATAATTTTTATTCGGAGCGCAACAGGAGATTTATCTCTTTCGGACAATATTATCGGAAGTTTATCATCAAATGGATCCTTTTCACGTACGTCGTATCCAGCAGACTTCATAGTATTGATTATATCGTCTGCAATTTTTGATCTTTTAATATTTCTGAAAGCTCCGGCCAGTCTTCCGGCAATTAGCGAATGTCCACCATCTAGCAGTGGAGTTAGGATTTCTGATGAATCTTTAATCAATAATAAAGCAGCCCGGATATCACTCGGGGATTGTGCATAGAGGCTCTCTGAGCATGAAATAAGTGCCATTGGCAATGAATAAATATTGACACCACTTTTAACATATATATCATCCTTCTGAGGTATGTTTAATGTTATTTCCAGGATTGAAGTTCCATGAAGCAAATTTGTCAGATTATTATGCGCTTTTGGAGACCTTACCAGTAGCTGTTTTGGGACTGTCCAGTTTCCTGAATGTATGTATAAAGATTGTTCCGGGGATAAACACCATTTGCCAGAAAATCTTTTATTGAGATAATCCGAACAGAACTTCCAGAAGTTAGTATACCAGGAAGTAGTATCCCCAGGTTTAGTGCCCTGACGACAGGGAATATACCAACCTTTAATAACTTCCTGAATGAATCCATTCTCAAGTAATCTTTCACGATGTGTCCGGGAAAGACTGCCGGCCTGAATTGCAGTAATCCCATCTTCACTTTGAATCTTTCTTAATTCTTCAAGTGATTCTGCTAGTTTTTCTGCTGGTGTTGGCATTTTTAATTCTCCTTTTGTAGGTAGTACTCCTTGAGATCCTAATTTATATCTAGTTTATTATGTTGCGCAGTATCTAGTTTATTATGCTGTTTTATATATAGTTTATTGTGTTGTGTCTTATCTAGTTTATTTTGCTGCAAATTTAAGAAAAATATTATATTCCAAGCAGATAAAAGAAACATATAAATCATTGTTCCCCCGAAAAGAATCAGGTTTTAATTTACGAAACAGCAAAGATAATATTAAATTTTTTTATCATTTCCAAGTAATACATACCTTGGAATTCTAAAACGATTGATTATTCTTGCTGTTTGAGTAGTGAAATGGTAATTCAACAATCAAATTATATTACTTTTTACATTACAACATATATCCCATTGACTATCTATATGTTAAGTATTATAAGGCCGGGATGAGAACTATCTTACTATTTACACTCCATTTCCACTAATCTGACACATATTTTACACTGATATTTAAATATCAGTTAGTTATCCATTTACATTCTTGGAATGGCTTTACATTTCAGGATTAAAAGGATATCAATTTTTACAGAATTGTGTCGGTTTTTTGGGTCGGATGTAATTTTTATTGAAAAAATTCAAACTTATCACACATATCTCTATATTTAGAATAAACCATAATGTATATAATATGAAAACAAAGATAGTAATACATGTTTTAAAGAGATGGAAAAATTGAAAGGTAACATTTGCTAATCCTTAACTTCCGATAGAAGGCTGGTATGATATAATAGAAGAAAAAACTGTTGTTGGTACAATACTTAACAGACCTGTTTATCAATCACATAGATTAGAGCTAAAAGGAGAATCAACGAGAAAAAATGAACAACCTCTATGTTTGAAGATATGATTTCAAATCAGGCCATTAACTGAAAAAATAGTTATATTTGGTTAAACAAAGTTTGGTGACTTTATTTTTTGATGAAAAAATCACTGCTCACACTTCTCCGGAATTGACTGCTCAATTTAAACCGGAATAGGGGGACTCAATATCACTGGAATTTGCATTATTTAAACAACTTAACATAACCAATATGAGTATTTCGCGCAGATATTTCTTAAAAGCAACGGGGTTAACAACGGGAGGGCTAATAATTGCCAGCGAACTTCCGGTTTTTGCAGCTAACAAAAAATATATGCTGGAAAATAACAAAAATATTTTTTCAGGAATTCAGCTTGGTACCCACAGCTTGCTTTCAGAAGGCATTGAATGGGTACTCGATCTTTTACAGGAAAAAGGAGCAATTGATACGGTGATTACTTACAGCCACTCGTATTATGGCGCCGACAGCAGGCCCGACAGCGTTTTAGCCGATCATGGGAAAGGTATTCAAAGTTTTAAAAACCGAAATTTTCAAAAAGTTTGGGTTAATCACAACGACGAATATTTTAAAGGGCTTTTATTGAAACACGAAAAACCAACGAAAGAGAATGATTTTTATGGGCGGGATGCATTTGCGGAAATGCGTAAACCGCTTGATGAAAGGGGAATGAAGGTATATGTCCGATTATTTGAACCCTGGGCCAAAGATGGGGTAGGAAGGATAGAAAACTATGAGAAAGTATTAACCAAAGATATCAATGGAAAAACAGGAAGAGGTCCCTGCTGGAGCAATCCTGATTATCAGTCGTGGATTTTTGCCACTGTAAAGGATGTTTTTACAAACTACCAAATTGATGGGATTCAATATGGTGCCGAGAGAGTAGGACCACTTTCCGAACTGCTGTTCAAAGGCGAAACTCCCAATTGTTTTTGTGAACATTGCACCAAAAAGAATCGTAACATGAATATTGATCCTGAACACGCAAAAGCAGGATTCAGGGAAATTGCCCTACTGATGAAACGTGCTGAAAATAATGATATTCCTGCAGATGGTGTTTTCGTTTCGCTGATGAACATCGTTTTTCATTATCCCGAGATCCTTTCATGGGAGCATAACTTTTATGATGGGGGCGAAGAAATCAATAAAGGCATTTTCAATACCATCAAAAAAATTAACCCTGCAATTCAGGTGGGTCGACATGTAGATCATCAGCAATCAAGTTGGGATCCTATTTACAGGGCGATGGTTCCTTACAGTAAAATGGCTGATTACAACGATTTTATCAAGCCCATTTTGTACCACGATATTTTTGCTATCAGGTTGCGTTACTGGTACATTCAGCGAATAAACCGACTGGTTGGGCGTGATTTTAGCGAAAACGAACTTTTAGGCGGTTTTTATGCTATGATGCGTTTTCACCCGGCGGCTGAAATTCCGCTGGAGGAATTGGAAAAAAGTAGTATGCCACCAGAATATGTGGCTCAGGAAACAAAGCGATGTTTGGATGGTGCTAAAGGAAAATCCAAAGTTTATTCAGGGATTGGGTTTGATGTGCCCTGGCATTTGCCTGAAGGAGGCGTTGTTCCGCGCTCTTCCGACCCGGAATTGGTTTACCAGGCTACTCTTGCAGCCCTGAATGTCGGCGCACATGGCCTGGTTGCCTCCCGCGATTATGATGAGATGCAGACTAAAAATATTGAAGCCTATGGCAGGGCGGTGCGTGATTTTAAAAAGATGTGATTTTGCAGGTTATATGCCGGACAATAAAAAAAGTCCTTGAGAATCAAGGACTTCTGATGTAAATAGTCGGGGTGAGAAGACGATAGTAATAACGACCTTATGCGCTGATTATCAATGTTATATAATATGTAGTTTGCGAGTAATTTTATTTTTTCTTATTTTAGCGTTTATTTATATTGATATTCAGATACATACAAATTGAAAAAAGTACAAAAAAGTACAAATATTATCCTTCAAAGTACAAAAAAGGTACAAAAATTTCATACGTTTGTATGGTCAAATACCAACATTCAAAGATATGAATACCCAGAGTAAACTGAAAATTAATAAGTCTGGCGGGCATGAATATATTATCATATATTTCAAGAAGGGGAAGGATATGCTTCGGATTCCCACCGATGAAGAAGTTGTCAAAGGTAAAATGACAGAAAAACTTTTATTTACAGCAAAGGTAGAGGACTATCAGTCAAAGAATAAGAAGATATTGAACTTAAAACAAAAGGTTGACACTTATATCCTGATGGAATCCCGGAATCAGTTTCCAAGATATTATCAGCGTAAATGCATAAGGTTCATAACACACGATATTGAGAATATTGGTCATGGTAGTACGAAATATCAAAGAATTGCAGCGTTAGCAACTAAGTTCGAGAATGCTCAACGTGCCGGTAATAAAGAAACTAAATCGTTGGTTCAGTTTATTGATGATTATATTCAATACCGAAAAGATAGAAATACCACCCGGAATACTGCTAAGGAATTTACCACAATGAAGAATCGGGTTATAAAATTTGATGCAGACAGAAAGAATACCACGCTGCTATCTGATATTAATTTTACATGGTCTGATGCATTCGAAAAATTCTTATTGAAAAAGAAGTATAATAGTGGCACAATCGAGAAGACCTACACAATTTTAATCACAGTCCTCAACCACTATTACATTAGAAAAGAGGAACTTAAACTAAATCTTTCTGATAAATTTAAGCTGAAAGGCTTTAAACGTGGCGAAAAAAGCCGGAATATGGCAAATCCTTTAACCTATGAACAATTCAAAACACTGTACAATCATAAATTCGATGATAAAAGTCTGGAAAAAACCCGGATTAGGTTTTGTTTGCAGTGTTCCACAGGACTAAGATATAGTGACATGCACAGAATAAGACCTGATATGATTCATGAGGAACGAATAATCATTAAGCCGATAAAAACTGATAGACATAATATAACAGCGGAAATTGACCTGAATCAATACAGCAGAGAACTTTTAACCAACCTGAGTTTTGATACAAGCGGATTAAAAATCGAAAATGCACCTTATAACCGGAACATTAAAAAAATGTTCGAAAAGATGCAAGCTGACAAACCTGATTTGAAGTACAGAACTGATTATGGTTCACACTGCGCCAGAGATACATTTATCAGCATCTGCGTACAATCAGGCGTTGACTTTAAGACCATCTTAACATGGTCTGGTCAAAAGTCTTATACAATCATGGATAGATATATAAGCACAACCAACGAATATAAAGCCGGACAAATGGGTAAAGCATTTTCATAGACCATTGATATTCTTGTAGTTTCAAAAATATTTTCCAAATTATTTTATTGGTTAGCAAATTCAGGAAGTCATAACATTGCCCTGAATCTCCCTTTTTCTGAATTTATCCGAATTTTTTATAAAATTTTTGACGGTCGAGAATAATGGGGAAGTTCCATTATCCACAGATTATAAAAAACTATATTTTTTTATAATCCGACCACATAATGCTGATAGTTTTAAAAAAAGAGTTTCATTGATACTCTTGCCCCACCACTGCCGTCTGTAACTATCTGCCCCAGAGGGATGTAGGGGCGGTGGATACCCCATACCCATTTCCTCGAACATTAGTATTTATGTTAAATCATTAACATGAGTCAAAAAAGAAAACATACCTATCATCCAGACTTTCTAAACGAAATGTCAGTTGAAGAATTCATGGATGCCATGTCAGATGACAACAGGTTCAAACATCTTCAGATATTTCTCAGTAAAAAAGAAAAAGCAGCAATTGGTGATTTATTCATTTTGACATCAAGGAGCGGCTTCAGCATTGTTCGTTTAGTAAACCTGAATTATCAGGACGAAAAGATAGTTTTTGATTTGCTGGATATTGAAGCTGATAAGATTTTCAGTTTACCAATCAGTATTCATGAAAGAGGATTTCAATATCTGTTTCTAAATCTGGACGATATCAATAATATGATTAGTCGAATGAACCTGACAGAAAATGGTGCTTCTGACCCGATTAATTTTGATATAAACCAGCTTTAAAGTACAATGATAACATCAATGGTGAAGGATTTAAATAAAATATCGCACTCCGGTCATACTGATACTCCGGTTCTTCAGTATTTGACCCGAAAATCTGTGTGCTTAAATCTCCCATTTATTCTGACTGAGAATAAGATTTTAACGATAGGAATGCCATACATGAAGACAGAAAATTGGCTTGCAGATAGCCATACTGAGGCAATCAAACTGCTTGAGGTTTATGATTGTGAGGGGATTGTGTACTTGAAAGTGCAGAGTTTAAATAACTTACAAGCTTACACACTTAGCTGGAACATGGCTTATCAGGATGGTTTCTGGTTGTGGATTATAATGGACTTAAAAAACATTATAAAATAATACCGTTGCATGTAACGACTAACAGATTCATTGTTAGTGAGAGAATGTTTCCATTCAACTACATTAACAAGTCGTTAATTCTTGGGAATAAATACTTTATCTCTTTCTAACTAACTGATGTGTAGAGGCATATTCTTTAATACTATGCAAACCCTTATATGCAAATGCACGGTCTGGCACAATTAACGAAGGAGTATGGTGCGAAGAGCTCGAATACACTTCCCGGAACTCAATCCTTGATGCTGTTAATACCTGACTTGCTTGAGCGCATTCAATGGAAGTGCCTCTGACTAAGGTTGCTTTTTTCATTTCTATGATTAGATTTGTATCAGTTTTTATCTACTAAAAATAACGATATTTTATTAAAAAACTCATTAACTGGCATAATATTGTCTACAAATATATCAGAATTTTCCGAGTCTCTGTAATCATCAACTACTTCAAAGGATTCTATTAATTCTTTAACAAATTTTTCCTTGAATGCTTTTACTTCGTTCTTACTCAATGGAGTTTTGGAGCTATTCAGTGAGAAAGCAATTTTACACCGTTCCATTATTTCATCAAGTACATCCGTGATTAAGTGTGCATTCCTATTAGCTTCCAATAATTTCTTCCCTTCAGACTCAGTCAACTCAGTAAACTTCTTCCTATCAACATATTTAAAGTGTTTAAGTTCATTTATCTCTTTCTTGATTTTCTGTGTAAATTCTTTACAATAGAATTTATCAATGTCAATCTGCGGACAATACACAAAACAATATGGCACTTTAATACCGAGTGTTTTTAGAGAGAGAAAGTAATTAAACTCTTCCATAACACCACCTGATGCATTGCCATTAAATATGGGTCTATAAAGTACTAATACTTCACTTTGTTCAACCAATGAATAGTCTCTAACTGTAACTTGGTCACTGATTATATCTGCAAGTGCTGTAAGTAGTTGGTTTATAGCCTCATTTTTTTCTTTGCAGCGTTTTTTAAGCCATAATTCGTTCAAGTCTGGAAAACCTGAATGGGTATATAACAAATTAGTAGGTCGCTTAAATATATCTTCTTCCCATCTTGGTCTTAATACCGGATAATATGTCTTCTTTTCAACTACATCGCCATTCTCAACTACATCCTCTTTATCAAAATCTATTCTATATTCATCAATTGTGGTAGGGAGAAACGAAATAAATCGTGATGACAGAAATTCTGCAATTTGCGTAATCTCAGTTTTAATTTCATTTGCCTTATCGAATTCTTTCTTCCTTTCCAGTCTACGGACTTCTGTAATTGGATGGGATAGGTATGCTGATGGTTGTTTCTCGTATATTAGATTGGAAAGTGTATCAAACGAATGTTTTATAGCGAATACATAGTGCTTACATTCCTCAAACTGTTTTGCAATAAATCGAGACATCATTGTTTCATTGGAACGCCAGTCGAGTAGCATAATATGTCTTAATATTAATGCGGTGCTGGTAGGTAGCTTTTCATCGTGAAAAAGTCCACCCGGTTTTGTCAACCTATGATGTATTTCGTATATATCATCAATTAATGTTATAACTATCTTTATATTTAATTTCTTGATTTCAGCAACATTAATTAAAGATAAATATTCATGCGTTTTATTATGATAGTAGCATGAATGGATGTTAAGAAAGATATATTTATCCGGTTGTTTAAGCTCGATTTCTTGGATTCTATTATATATGTTGTTAAAAGTGGATTGCCATAAATCTTCAAGAACTACATATGGTGAGGTCAGAATATCATCCTTCCATACTTGTTTACTTTTTGGAATGTCCGGATGTTTTTCATAGAAAACATTTTCAAGCTCTGATTCAAATTCAATAAGCTCAGGTTCTCTTTCCGGGTATTTGGTTCTGAACTCTTTAAACTCTGTTTTAAATTTTTTTAGGGATTTTTTAATATCAATACCTGACATTCCTGTAAAAAGTACGACCATATCGTTGTCATTTAGTTCAAATACGTAATGATTATTCTTCTATGCTGAATGAATAATTAACAACTTTATTAGACCCCTGTAGCTTTTACATGAAAAACGTTGGGTATTTTCAAGAATATACCCAATGTTAACACTTTTACACTTCTCTTGGTGGAATACTTTCACCATAAATCCATCTTTAATAATAGTGCTAACTATTGGATTATATTGCTATTACCAAATATAAATAACATTATCATTCCTTGAGCACAACTATTCATTTTTTTTTGCACATCACCTAATGAATTGATTTACAATCAATAATGAAGGAATCTGCAATAAATATAAGTTGACAAGAACAGAAATTACAAATACTGATAGATGCTTCCTCTGCTAATCTTCAACTCTTTAGCTATTGCAACAATCGTATTCCCATCACTTTTCATTTTCCTAATTTTCTCTATTTTATTACTATCGAGAGTAGGACGACCACCAATGCGACCCTGTTTTCGGGATTTTTCCAGACCAGCTTTAACTCGTTCGCTTATACGAATACGTTCTTGTTTTGCCAGAGTTGACAGAAGTGCGATAATAACATCCTTGAAAATTCCTGAAGAATCAATATACTGCTCCGTAAAGCTTTTATATGTGACCCCATAATTATCCAGCATCTGCAAATAATAAATTGTCTCACGAGTTCCTGCTCTCGAAAATCTATCTAAAGCAAAAAATAAACACATCGAAAAACTATGTTTCGATGCGTCCTGCATCATTCTATTGAATTCTGGTCGATTTGGTGACCCACCTGAAATTACGTCAACATACTCCGCAAAGATTTCGTAATTCATCTTCTGGCAGTAGTCCCGGAGAATTAATAACTGGTTAGTGTTATCACTGGTATCTTTTGATACACGGGAGTAAATTCCGACTTTCATGTGTTGTTTGTCTGTGTTCATTTAACAGGTGTTTTTTAGGCAGTTAAAATTGATTTTATAAATACCCGAAAAATGGGCGTTTCCGACATGCAATTTTCAGAGGGTTTTTTGAACACACATTTTTTGGCTATTTGTTGCATACTAATTCTGGTTTACGTTGTAATATGAATAGGAAGTGTTGTAAAACGTATATGATTCTGGGATTTTTACCAGATAAGTAGCGACTGGAATACTATCTACTGTTTCAATCAAAACAAGATAGTTCGCCATTTTCTTACTATCAAGACAGATAGATTTCTGATGTATCACCATTTTTTTCTTTTTCTTATTGCTCATAATTATGTGCAAATATAATAATACAATATGAATGCACATAATTATGGACAATAATTCTTTATCTTTACAGAAAATAATTTACATGCCATCAAAGGGAAAAATACCGGAACAACAAAACCTGATAAAGAAAAAGTATCAGCCACCGAAAGAAATCAGACCTGAACACCAAGAATTCTTATTGAACCTTGGCATGAAACTTCAGAAATTAAGAAATATTGAAAGTATCTCTGCACTTGCAAAAAAAGTTGGTATTTCACGTAATGCATACAGCCAGATGGAGCAAGGGAAGGTGTACTTTAACCTTTTTAACCTGATGCTCGTTTTAACCTACCATAAGAAATCCGCTTCAGATTTCTTCAAAGAGGATGAAACTTTGTAATTTTTTCTAATAATTTCTAATTTACAGTCGGTCGTTTGCGTGCCGGGCACACATTTTTACATAATTAGTGAGAAAATATGCAAATATTACTGTCTGTTGGCTAATTAAAGGTGCTTCATACTGCCATTCTTAATTCCATAATGACAGATAATTGCCACTTAATACAGTCTTAAAGCGGTTTTTAGTACCTTCTGATTCATAATATTTTGTGGTGAAATAGTATTTATTATTGTAAAGCACACAACAATGTATAAACAGAAGTCGCCACCAACGCAAGAAACTCAGAAGAAACTTCGGGAAATCAGTTGTTACTTACGTGAGCTAAGAATAAATTCAGGACTCACACAATCGCAAGTCGCTGAAGAGACCAATATCCATCGTAATACAATACTGAGAATTGAATCCAACCACAACTTCGGCATAAAATACATGATTATTTTATCTAAATACTATTGCATACCACTCCCGGAACTGGTAAGTGATTTGTACTAAAATACATATATAACCATGCGACCTATTTCGCCAGATAACGCAACAATTCTTCAGTATTGGCTTGTAAAAAGCTTAATCCGTCATGCAGATTGTTAATATCGTCATATAGAATATTGCGCTGCTTTTGAGTCAGAAACGGCAGTTCAGATATTTCTTCAAGAAATTCAGCATCCACTTTGCCAAAATAATTATCCTGCACTCCGATTTCCCTAAGCCTTTCGATTGTCGCTAAATGTTGTTCGTCCATATCATAATTGTTATCACTTTTTTCATCCAGACTATTTTCAATTGAAAAATCAGTGTTTAATAATTCTTCATCTATAACCCATTGCATATAATCACTTTCTTCAAGCTCTTCATAATCTATTACTTCCCAGAACTTATCTTCGACTTTGTGGTTGTACCTGAATCCTAATTGCTTGAAGAAATTCTTAGCTATTTCCTCAGCTTTATTTTCATGACCATCGGCAACAACTAATGAATCATGCCGGGTGAAACATGGAATATCATTTTCTCTAAGTTGTCGTAAAATATTGTCAACAAATATCTCGCCTTCAATGCATTGCAGAAACACAGAAAAATTACTTTCATGGTCATCATCCTTGATGTCAGTCTTTTTCTTTGCTTTTGGCTTCAGGTCTCGCTTTTTGAAAGCAGCAATAATGTTCATTACAACCGGGTAACGCTTGGATAGCTTACTTATTAATTCATCTGGTCTGTTGGTTTTTTTGAATAGCAGTTTAAATAATACATGCTTTGCTAATAGCCTGTCCTGCAAACCAAGTTCTTTCTGCACCACGTCATAAAAATCGGTGAAGAAAACATCACGAATGAACATGGTTACGTCACTTGTACTAAATCGACCTGAGTTGTTATCCCAGATATCAACCCCAACATCGGGTAGTTGCTCTTTATGGTCTCTTAGTATCTTTACTAACTTTTTGAGGTAGGTAAGATTAACTTCCTGCTTGAATAGTGATTGAAGATGCTGCTCTCCGTGGTTAATATAAACATTCAGCAGGTTCGCAAATATCAGAAACTGTGAAGTTCTCAGGTCAAGCTGAACAACGGTTTTGTTGTTAATCTTAATAAATTGTAGTATTCGACTGGGGAAGTTAGTTAGATTGCTGTAAAGCCTTAATGTCACAGGACTTCGGGTTTCTACAACAGGTACTGTACCGATTTCTGAAATTCGATGCTTATAATGATAAATTAGTGCCGGAATACGGTGCTTTAAAAATTCATCTACATTGTCTATATAAATGCTGTTGTTAAAATAGAAAAAATCCAGATTATAGGTTTCTGCCCTCATCTTACCAGTTGATACGCTGCCATATCTGACATTATATGACCTTTCCCCTTGCACTTCTACATATTCCCGGTATTCTATCTTTAGACCCTCTGGTAAAGACTTAACATATTCACGTTTTAGAAACTCATTGCATATAATTGCAGCATTTTCTTCGACCCAGTTCTTTGCCCTCTTTTGGTCAATTGTAACATGAAATTTCAGGTCTGGAATACCTGTATTGATGAATTCCTGATTATCAAGCAGCATTCGTTCGGTTGCAGTCAGTACTTTACCTTTTTGAATGTACTGTATCAATTGATATTGCTCATCCAGCAAGTCTGTCTTAATACGATATCGGATACCAACTTGCCCTTCTTGTTTCCCTATTGTGTTAAGTGCTTTGTTATCAGGAAATGTCCGGTCACCGAAATCAAAGCTTTCGATAATTTGAAGTTCCAGCAATGGAGCAATAACTTTTACATGATAATTTCCACCATATACTTTCTTCCAGTAATTGCGACCCAATGGAACATAGTTATGAATACCACTACCCTGTGTAACCTGATAATAGAATATCATTGCAACGCATTGCAGGAAGTTATTCTTTGTACGGTACTCAAATCTGCTATTACTGAAAATATCTTCTTGAAGTTTCTCTGTGAGTTTTACAGGCAGATATTCTTCTTTTAAATACTCTTTTCTATGTGTAGATTTCTTTACCATGTTACCATCCTTCGTTACTCATATTAGTGACCTTAACCGTGAGCTTAATGCGACCTTAACCTATGTATATCGCACATTATTAGACTCATACGAATATAATAATTGTCGTGAAGAAAATAAAATTATCAACAGTTTAGGTCGCCTTTTTACATAAGATTCGGTCATTAATCAAGGTATTTTATATATTCCTGTATATTAGTTTATTATACTATATTATATAAAGTATTACTTCATTTAATACGTCCAATCCTCATGCTTCAGCATGGAACGATTTAGTTCGTCTTTTATGCTACTCCATTGTGGCATGAACTTATCCATGTATGCCACAAACCGCTCAGTATGATTGCGTTCAAGGAAATGTACCATTTCATGAACTATGATGTATTCAAGGCAATATTCCGGTTTCTTTGCCAGTTCAAGGTTTAACCAGATTCGTTTTGCTTCCCGGTTACATGTTCCCCACTTGGTCTTCATCTTCTTCACTTCCCATTGTGCAACCTCAACACCAATTATTTTCTGCCACTTCTCAATAAGTGCCGGGATTTGTTCTTTCAGGTTCTTCCTGTACCAGTTGGTCATGACATTTTCTCGCTGTTCCTGAGTATAGTCAGCTTTCACATACAGGTCGATGAATTTCTTGTTTCTGATTGCGATTTTAGGATATCCGGTGTGTGTAATAACATTCAGCAAATATCTCTGACCCCGGAAATAATGACTTTCACCTGATACATATTTCCTTTCCGGTTGTCGTTGCTGGTTAATGTACTTTGCCTGATTCTTTTTTATCCATGACATTTTTGATATGGCAAACAGCCTGACTGCCTCATCATCCACCTTGGTAGGAGTAGCTATCCTGACCCTGCCCGATGGTGGATAAACCGAAAGGTGAAGGTTCTTTATGTCCTTCCTTACAACATCAATGACTATATTGTTTACTACTATCTGATGCATTTAATAATCAGGCTGATTTTTTACCAGTTCGAAGATTTTCTTTAGTTTCTCTTCGTCCTTAATGTGTTTTTTAATGGCATACAGGACTTCTTTCTCTTTTATCCTGTTACCCCGCCAGTCATCTTTCTTGCTATAGATGACCTCGTAGTCCAGTACTGTTGCAAGTTCTTCATCATGGTCAAGGTTATCATACAGCGCACGCTTGGCTCTGGTATCAAGTGTTTTTGGATATTTAGTCTCGTTTGGACGTTTTATCTGCCGGGTTAATTCAACGATTTGTGCCAGATATTTTTCATATTCAATAGCTTCCTGCCTTCTTTGTGCTATAAGTTCATCAAGAAGCTGGGACATGTTTTCATAGTACTTCGGATTAATCGGTCTTTCATCATGTATGACTTTCCGAAGGTTATTTTCAATGGTCTCTGCAACCGCTCGCCTGTTCCTGCGCATAACAACAGGGAGTTTGTCGATAGCCTTTTCACCACGTTCTACAATCAATTCAACCAGCGACATGTCGTCAAATGCAGAAATAACCTGACTGTCTTCAGCACTGATGTAGGTGTCAATCAGATGGCGCATGGCTGGTTCATATGCTTTTAAATCGATATAATCAGCACTTGCCAGCTTTACTTCTGATTTAGCATTCTCATAATGCCGGATTTCTTTCAGAATTTTATCGGTTTCTGCAACAGTATAACCTGCCTCTTCCATTTCATTTGCAATACCGGCATATGTCCTGACCAGATGTGAAACATGCTTATAAAATGCCAGTCGTTTTTGTTCGTGCTTCTTGACTTCATCTTTGTCTTCGGTATTATCTCCACAGAAATAATGGATGTAATCAAGTGTATCTTTAGGTAATTTAACGGGTTCACATAAGGTTCTGATGCTTTCCAGTGCATCATCCAGCAGTTCCTTTGCCTTCTGTAACCGGTCGGATAAAAGACCCGCTACGTCTTCTTTATCATACCCTTCCAGTGCACCTGATGTATAATCCGTCACAGATGCTTCCAGACTCTTGAAAAGGTCTTTATAGTCAATGATGTATCCGAATTCCTTGTCATCACCATCCAGTCTGTTAACCCTGCAAATTGCCTGAAATAGACCATGGTCTTGCATGTTTTTATCAATATATAAATATGTTGCTGCCGGGGCATCAAATCCTGTCAACAGTTTATCCACCACAATCAGCAGCTTCATTTGTGCAGGCTCATCGATGAACATCTTCTTTACTTCATCTTCAAATGTTTCTGTTGCTTTACCATTAAGCATCTTCTGGTAGACTTCATATTTTTTCAGCTTATCGGTAACGCTTTCCTCATCCACGCTTTCACCACGGATATCATTTATGCTGGGGACATAGGAAGTGACAATAGCACATTTCTTCAATCCGGAACTCTGGAACAATTCATAATATTTACATGCTTCATAAATGCTTCCGGAAACAAGCATGGCATTTCCATGACCGCTTTCCAATCGGTCTTTGGTTTCCATATCCAGCATTACATCTGCAACTATTTTTTCAAGACGTGATTGGGAACTCAAAACGGTTTGCATTGTGCCCCACTTTTGCTTTAGTTGCATTTTTGCATACTCTGTCAACCCCTTTGTTTTAGCTCCAAACCACTTGTCTATTTTGTCCTGCGAAGTGATTTTCTGGTCAACATCCCTTGCTTCATACCGTAAATCCAATACCACATTATCCCTGACAGCCTCATTAAACTTGTAAGTATGGATGTAATTTCCAAATATTTCGATGCTCTTTTGCTTATCCACTTTAAGCAACGGAGTGCCTGTAAAACCAATGAACATGGCATTTGGCAATATTTTTTTCATTGCCTTATGAAGTTCCCCGGATTGTGTGCGATGACACTCATCAACATAAACATATATATCACCCTTGGCACTGAAATCTCTTGGCAGATACTTGGAAATATCTTCAATAAAACCTTCGTAATCAGCTTCTTCTTTATTTCCGAATTTATGTATCAGCGAACACATCAGCCATGGCAGCGATAAATTAAGCTTCTCCACCAAATCTTTGCCACTGGTGGTTCTGTGAATTTGTTCGTCAACCCCCTTGAATACTTTCTCGATTTGCTTGTCCAGTTCATCCCGGTCGGTGATAATCAACACACGGGCATCATTGATGTGTTCTCTTATCCATTTTGTGAGCCAGACCATTATCATACTCTTACCGCTTCCCTGAGTATGCCATATTATTCCACCTTCACGCTCCCTGACCCGTTTTTGTGCCGCTTTTAACCCCGAAATATTGATTGTGACGACAGATTTTCTTTGTACCGGCATCATAAACTATAAAATCATGAATGATTTCCAGAAACCGTTCTTTTTGGCATACCTGCAAAATATGCCTGTCCAACAGGTTTTCGACATCACTTTCCTCTTTCCACTTCAGGTAATACTTTTCCGGGGTATTAATCACTCCATACCTGAGACCTTCTGTATCATTCCCAGCCATCACCAATTGTACTGTGGCAAAGAATGGCATGATAAAAATGCTTTTCTGATTGTCCAAGTTTTGGCGAATTCCTTCTGTTACAGAAACCGTGCTTCTCTTTAATTCAAGAGTACCAAGGGCAATACCATTGACATATATTACAATATCCGGTCTTTTCCTGTTCTCTCCTTTAATTGATACCTCTTCAGCAATAGCGAAATGGTTATTTTCCGGATTATCCCAATCAATCAGTCTGACTGTCTGAGTATTTTCACCAACATCTTCTTTGACCTTTGCACCATAACGTAAAATTGTATAGACATCTTTGTTGATGCTATAAAGATTCTTGTTCTGGACACCAGCAACCTTTGTTAATTCATATATGGCTTTGCTGATTAACCTGTCAGAATAACCATTTCTCTGCAAATATTTACGAAGCAGTTCTTCTTCAATATTGCTATTGTTCAGCCGGTCGTGCCAGTTTCCAAGATATTCATAATCAAGTTTGCTCTTGTCAGCAAATAATGCAATGATTCTGTCTTGTGTAATGCGTTCGATATCACCTACGGGACTCATATCAGTTTTTATATAATTTGAAACTCACCTGATACCTATAGAATTCGATATTATTGGTAACAGATAATGCTCGTTTAATTCTTAAATCATCTTCCAATCCAATAATTACCCCGTGAACTTTCTGATTAGTCTCAGCCAATTCTTCCTTAACGTATCCCATGTACCGTTGTATCTGCCCAACCACATTATCACTTACCCTGCCTTTCTTCAGTTCTACTACCAATAAGGTCTTCTGGTCTTTACTAATCGCTAAAATATCAATGTTGCCTGTATCGGTTGGATATTGTTGCCCAACCAGTTCACCTTCTTCCTTAAAAATATCGTAGTATTTACCCAACTCTGTTTGTGCCCAGTTTTTCACCAGAAATTCCTCAAGATGCTGTTCAAGGGCAAAAACTGTTGGGTCTTCAATGGTTTCATCGGAACTTATAAGGGTGGGTGGTTTATGTCCACCAATTAGTGATTCAATTTCTTCAGCATATTTTGTTATATCGCAGTATGTTCCAATAGCTCCGGTTGAATTTCTAAGTGCTTCGCTCATAGCTGAACGTTCAATCAAAACCGGATACCATTTAACTGACCTACGATGTGGAAGAATTTGACCTGCCTGATAAAAATACCCGCTTTGAATTTCCCCTATCATGTAACTTCCTTCACCATTTGGACAAAGGACAATATCCCCAATCTTCAGATAATTGGAAACAACCCATACAGTTGCACAAGCTAAGCCAGCGGCAACTTTTTTCTTCTGAGGGCGATTTTCAAGATAAATTGGTATAAATTCTTTGTTGAATTCCCGCCAAGTATTGTGAAAACGACCTGTTAAATCCATATGGATGCCAAAATCAACACCAATGAAGTTTCCGGTAAAACATTCTTTTGCATAAATGCTTTTTGCACCAAGCATTAATCGATAATATATTTTCATACAAGTCGGATTTTACCAGTTAGTAATACCTGCATCATACCTTGTTTTATTCTATGATATTTTTGTAGTTTATTTTCCAATTCCTCTATTTCAGTATCCATATCAAAAATTATATTGCCTATTGCTCTCTGTTCCTGCAAAGTTGGCAAACATAGTTCCAGT
Organism: uncultured Bacteroidales bacterium; assembly: GCA_963732435.1. Taxonomy (GTDB): domain Bacteria; phylum Bacteroidota; class Bacteroidia; order Bacteroidales; family VadinHA17; genus LD21. Next base: position 616,018 of record CAVSZL010000006.1, read on the forward strand.
TTTCTTAATGAATTCAGATTTACACCCCCCTGTGCACTTCCTGTTTGAAGCGACAAGATACTTTTTCGACTCTGTAAAAGTAGATAAAATAGAAAAACAGCATCATTTTTATTATTTGGTTCAATAGCAATAACTGACTGATTTGCAGACGCCTCAAATGTAAGCAGACCAATATTGCCACACGTTGCACCGGTAATGGCAATTAATACTGAATTAGGTTTTATGATTTTGGCAGCACTCTCATCAAGACCCAATTGAGTAATAGTTGTCTCAGTACCTTGTATATAAATTTTATTATTCTGAATCCTGCCGGATGGTAACCAAATAATATTTCCGTTCCAATAGTGGGGATTAAAGGTGGATGGTGTCCCACCTGAAAAACAAATGCCTAAATCACCTAATTTTAATACATTCCAGATATCATTAAATCCAGCCAACCGCTTTCTACCTGAAAGCAACTCCTGCATCGCCCCCTGCTTGATGGTTTGCTTCTTAGCGATGAGTTTTTCAAGACTCTCAATGAGTGCATCGGTATCGGAAAGGGCAGTGGCAATGGCAGTTTGTTCTTTGATGGTTGGAAGTACAATATATAATTGTCGTTGTCTTGTTATTCCAATATAAGCTCTTGTTCCACCCCCAGAGATATTCTTAATATACTTCTGAAACGAATCACTCAAAAAGTATTGTTTTAAAAAAGAATTGATGATACCATTTGAGTTCTTCACCCTATAATATGTTACTTGGGGAGTAAGCATAATATAATCTGTAGCAATTTCCCCAACAATAGCAACATTGCCAACAGTGCCTTTATGTGTTAATAGAACATCCCCCGAAAATGAGAAACCTTTTTGTAAGCAATCAGCCTGTTCTTTGCGAATGAAATGACATCTATCTAAATTAACTGACCCATTCCATACATCATTAGCCATGATAAAAGGAATTCCGTCATTAACAAAGTCATCACTTTTAGGGTGAATATTACCATGATTCCCGTCTAATGGCTTTTCAATGAGACCTTTCTTGATTAATTCCTCGACAGTAACAAAATTCCATTCATTTGGAATTATACCAAATTCAGTTCTTTGATATCCTTCTGGCAATTCAAATTCTTTTACCATTTGAATCCTATTCTTATATAGTAACAATTGATATTGCAGTTCGAAAAATTTTGGGTAAATCTTGTATTCATTATTTTATAATATTCTGTGAGAATTCTAATTAATATTTTTAATTCGGGATTGTAGTTCTTTCAGCCTATTAATCAAGTCAGTAAATGGTAATGATTCACCATAAATCATGTTTTCCTGCATCAGCTTGTAGTCTGCTTCCCATTCTGACAATAAATGCTCTGGTGGTACAAAAGAAATTTTATCAGGAGAGTGGTTTGCAAAGTCCACTCCGGAAATGCGACTAAATTTGCTACGATGCGCAACTATGGTGTTATATAATCCAGCATCTTGCAATGCTATTTCTGCAAATTCTGTCCGGCTTAGTATTTCGATATCGTATAAGTGTCGGCTAAGTCCGTCAACCCGTCTTTTTTCTTCAGGTTTCTGAAACTCTTCGTAGAGAAGAAATATCTTTTCCAAGAATGTCCGTTCCGGATTTACTGTGGGAATGGTTATCGGTTTATCGGAAAAGGTTGACCCGGATAATTTTCTGCTACCATGGTAGCAAAAGTCCTGTCTGAAAATGGCTCTATCAATGAACGACAACCCACTTCAACCAACACACCCGGTTTTAAGTAGCTCTCTTTTTCGGTGAGTTTCGGGTAATATATTTCTATAATCATCGGGTCTTGGTCATGGTTCACCACTTCCCGGTACTTTACAGTTACATCAGTAAATCCGACCTCTTCAAATTTGGTTCTGGAGTTCTTCAGTAAATGTTGTTGTCATGTAGTCATACGATGCCCTTCTCAATCTGCGAACATCAGCATTCTCCAATTCACCGGTAAAGCCAAGATATTCCCTGTCCAATGCCAAATCAATATCTTCTGAAAAGCGTTGTATCAAGTTCCACCCCTTGCTCAATGAAGTTCCACCTTTGAAAACAAGCGACCGGGCACAATCCATTGTATAGATAAGTGAAATGGTATGTACCACCCACCAGTCTTTTTCGATGGCTATAGCAGGCAAGACCCATATTTCTTCCTGTTTCGGTAAAAATATTCAGCTTGGTTTCATCAGACAGGTTTAACCACTCTTTTAAATGTGCAAAATCAGGCATGTAATGTTATATGTTTCGTGGTTTTAGTAATTCTCTTATCCATTCGGGTGCTAATTTCAAATCGTGCTGCAAATGGTATGGTTTTTCCTGTGTGAGTAACTTTCTTATATTGTTGATTTCGTCATCGCTGACCTTTCCTTTTCCGATTGTCTTCAATGCCTGAATAGCCAACATGCTTATTTCGCCAATAGCAGATAAACTTCTGGCACTTGCACGTTTAAATGTTATGGTTTGTTTTCCTACATGAATTTTACGTGCAGTAGAATCGGTATAGTAAACTACATTCATTGGGACTTGAGTTGTAAGTCCAAGTTTGTACAATGCATAGCTTCCTGTGGGGACTATTCTGGCTTTATCCCTCTTGCGTATGGCTTCTGCTACATCTTCAATACCGGGAAATACAGTACCGAGTAATTTATCTTTCACTGGACGAACATAGATACCTTTGGCGACCCGGTACAATTCACCTGAGTTCACTAATCTCTCCAATGCCTTCCATACTGCTTTGGCACTTCCAAAGCTGGTAAAAGACTCAGGAAAAAAAAGCGAACCCCTCTTGGCTTTTTTTATTTTTATAAGTATCTGTTCTTCAATGCTTAAATTCATATTATTTGTGTATTTCTGTCGCTAATTAAGCAAAATTAACTGACAAATACTAATCAAAATCCCATTTTCATCAAATGTTCCTGTACCTTTTTTTCATAGTCCATAACTTTACCTGAAATATCAGATAAAGTGCTTTCGTATCGTTCCGCAAGCTCTTTGATGCGCTGGGAGAGTCTCTGGCTTATTCGTTCCACTTCAGTTTTAATATCTTTTTCAATGGTGGTCATCCATTTATCATCAACTACAAGACCTTTTATTTCATCAGTGGTCAGTGTTTTATACTTAGCAGCAAGCTTTTTGTCCAATTCAGCATCGGAATCTTTTATCTGCTTTCCTAAAACCGCTTCTGAATCAGATAATTTCAAATATTTTTCCAATAATTCCAGTTCATCGGTATAATCTTTGTCTCCCTTAATCTCTTTCATGCGTTTCTGAACACTGGCTTTTGTAATTTTATCCTTGTCGTTTTTCGCCTCAGACAGCAAACCTTCTTCTCCTGCATGTTCTTCTTCCAGTTCTGTAATTTGCTGTTTTGTTGCTTCACGGTCTGCTTCGAGTTTTTCAAGCTGCTTCTGCTCAGTCTGGAAAAACTTATTAATTACCAGATACTTCGGCAATAAATCGCAATCCCAAGTTTTCTTTTTTTCATCCATCGATAATATTACTTTCCACCCATCATCTGCTATCTGGTAAACATCATCCTGCATGGTGTTCTTCCAGTAATTCAACAGGCTTTGGTATATATCGTACCGGTCAATCAGAGGAATGTCAGAAAACTTCTGTAAAAGGTCTTCCGATAGGTACATAATGGTTTCTTTTGGCTTAACACCTGCATCTATTTTTTTAAGATACGGCAGATGTTTTTCACGCCATGATTTCAGAACAACATCTATCTTTTTGGAGTAATTGGCGAAATCCGGATGCTCAAATATGGTCTTTTTTACCTGTGGTGGTTCGACCTGTAAAACATTAAATCCTGTCCGGGCAGATGGAGAAAACAATACTTGTTTAAGTGAAGGAAATGCTTCCCAGTAATTGCTCAGGTCTTCCACATCCTTGTCAGGGATGCCACCCAGCAGGTGTGCTTCAATGTTATGAATGTCTTCTTCTTCCTGACTGTCTATGTACCGGGGCATATTGAGGTTATAGTCGTTTTTCGGGTCACTGATTTCACTGTGTAAGACCATCCGGCTATACTTTGGAACTTCCAGTTGATTGTTAAAGACATCTACTATTTTATGAATGTCCTGCTCCCGCAAGCGGTTCTTGTTACCATCTTTCATGAAAGCTTTGCTGGCATCAATCATGAAAATCCCGGTGCGGTTCTGGGAATTTTCTTTATCCAGAACTATAATACATGCCGGAATTCCAGTACCATAAAATAAGTTTGTTGGTAAGCCAATAATCCCCTTGATATAACCTTTTCTGATAATGTTTTTACGGATTTCACCTTCTGCTCCACCACGGAACAAAACACCATGAGGAAGAATAATTGCACCCTTTCCGGTACTTTTCAAAGACTTTATCATGTGCAGCAGGAAGGCATAGTCACCATTCTTCTTTGGTGGAATTCCGTCTTCAAACCGTTTAAATTCATCATTTGCCGGGTCTAAACCATTGCTCCATGCTTTGGTGCTGAACGGTGGATTTGCCACGCAGAAATCAAATGTTTTGAGTTTCCCGTCCGGATTCTTGAAATAAGGTTTTGAAAGGGTATTATCCTGCCAGATTACTGCTGATGGATTGTCGTGCAGAATCATATTCATTTTTGCCAAAGCAGCAGTGGCATTATCCATTTCCTGCCCATATATGGTAACACCACGTTCACTTTCATCAGCAGCCTTCAGAAGCAAAGACCCGCTCCCGCATGTCATGTCATAAATGGTCTGGTCTTGGCTCTTCGCTTTATTTATACCAATGACTTTTGCCATAATCCGGGAAACCTCTGCCGGAGTATAAAATTGTCCTTTGCTTTTACCGGATTCGGTAGCAAAATTTCGCATCAGGTACTCATAAGCATCACCCAAAAGGTCATCACCTTCTGCCCGGTTTTTACTGAAATTCAGGCTTGGGTGCTCAAAAATACTAATCAGGTTAGACAGACGGTCTTGTTTGTCTTTTCCTTTGCCAAGTTTGTCGTCATCATCAAAATCTGCCACATCAATAACACCCTTCAGTTCATTTGCTTCAGCCAGATTTGCAATAATGGTGTTGATACCTTCACCAATGTCCTTGCTTCCCTTCAGGGCAACCATGTCTTTAAAACTACCACCTTTGGGTATTTCGATAAGCGCATCCTCTTTACCTTCATATCGGTCGGAAACATATTTCATAAACAATAATACCAGCACATAATCTTTGTACTGGGAAGCATCCATGCCACCACGTAGCTCGTCACAACTCTTCCAGAGAGAGGAATACAATTCACTTTTTTTAATAGCCATAAAACTGTGTTAAATAGTTAATTATCTTACAAGTCTATTATCAAAAATGGACTCATCTGAAATGAAGCAAGTTAACAATTTTGCACCATAATTTAGATAAAAACAGAAGCGTTAGTTGTATGCATTAATAAATCGTATATTAGTGTGTAAATGTGGCAATAAGAATGCCCTTTTTTATTAAAATTAGATATGATTTTGACTTAACATTTTTTTAAGAAGTAGTAATTGTGACTTAAAAATAAATATTTCAAACGCCACTGATGGAACGAACCAAGCCACCAAAACCAAAGATTTCGGAGAATTTAAGTTCTGATACACTCTTCACTTTTACAGGCAAGCACGAATACCTAATCTCAATGTTGGAACATGGAATTTATCCTCGATATATATATGAACGTCTTCCAATTTCGAATAAAAAATGGTATTATACGGTTGCAGCTAAATGTTTCTGCGATATTCCTCTTGGCAAAATTAAAACCCATCTGAATTGGTTCGGAAATTATGGTCTTGGCATTAGTAAAGCATTCCTAAAAGAAAAAGGGGTGAGTCCAATTATGTATATTCATACTGAGTCGCATTGGATTCTTGATGCGTTGGTCAAAGGGGGACTTGACAAATTAAAAACATACCCAACACTCCCATTTCTGAAAAGACATATGGGCATGGATTTTAAACTTGAGGAAGAGGGTGCATACACACAAAGTTTTAGGATATTCTACGATGAAAGAGAATGGCGATATATTCCGGAAGACAATGACCTTGAAACTGGTGATAAAATTGATTTGATAAAAGAAGGTATCGAAAACGCAAGAAAAAAAAATCTTACCAATCCATACATAAAATCAAAAATTCAGATTAGTACAAATGTCATCGAGTACATTATAATTAACAATTTTGCTGAATTCAGAGACCTAAGATTAAGTCTAAAAAGAATTTTCCCGAACAATGATGATTATGATTTAATGCTTTCAAAAGTATTAATTGCGGAAAGGATTGTAAGGGATTTCTAATCATGAAAAAATAGTAGCTTTGTCAGAAATACAGTATATGTGACTTCAGATGAACAGGATAGAGTACATAAACAAAATAGTAAAGTATGCTTCAATATTTGTTCATGAAGTAGAAGGATTTAATGCTTTAAACCAATATCACATTAATATCCATGCTGAAAGTTTTTTAGTTCCGGTTTTAAATGAAATTTTGGGACTTTCCTTAGAAAATCTTAATACTACACAAAAGAAAAATTTTCCGGCTATAGATTTGGCGGACTTTAGCAAAAGAGTGGCATTCCAAATTACTTCATCAAGCACAAGTGAAAAGATATATGATACTCTAAGAACATTCTTTAAACATGAATTAAATAAAAATTTCGATTCTATTTATTTCTACATTATCACACACAAAAAGGAAAATCTAAGTGAAAAAAAACTTAATGAAATCATACCTAAAGGCTTTGCATTTACTGCAACAGATAATATAATAGATATATCTGATATTCTAAAGAGGATTGCCGCAATCACTTCTACTTCAAAAATAGAACATATAGCAAAATTATATGAACTTGAGTTTTCTGATGTTCAGGTTGAATTGCGAAAGCAGAAATTTCAGGCAGGTTATTTAAATAATGACCCGGAAATGATATTTCCTAATCTATTGAAAATATCATTTCCGAAGTTCTTCTTTAAAGCTGAATTAAATATAGATGAAAAGAAATTAGCTGAAGAAATAAACGAGTTCCTTGTCGGAATTGGAAGAAGAAATGTAAAAAGATTTCAGAAAGCAAAACTTATAAAGTATGCCTTAAAAAAACTAAGTGTAAAATGTGACGATTGGATATTGTTTGAAAACTGGATATATTCCTTCAGGGACTTTTCAGATATCAAAGAACCAATTAATAAAATTATTGATGTTGGTACAGTTACCGAAGTTGAGTGTCAAGATTTCTATGATGGAAATGAAGATAATGCTAATGTATTTAAGCACTTACTTCGAAATACATTTGGGGAATTTTGTAAAACAAAAGGTATTGAGTGGTTTGGGAGAAAGCATATTTTTCGTTTCGCAAATAATCCTAAAAATCCATCTTCAAAGCAAATAAAGTGGAAGGGTAAAAAAGAAGCAACGAGAACAGTTATAGCTGAAATAAGGAATAAAAAGGACGACCATTTAATCTGTTACAGAAATTTAGCATTTAGGTGTTCTTTCATCAATATTGATAAAGAGTGGTTTATAATAATTAATCCCACATGGAGTTTCACAAATCCGGGGGGATATCTTCAAAGTCGTTTTGAACCAGCATACATGTCCGGGATAAAAAGGCTGGAAAATAACAGTGCTGTATATAATTACTATAGAATATTCGGATACTATTTCTCTTACTTTGATTTATTTTCAAAAACATATCCATTTATTGACATTAAAACAATTTTACCATTAACAATGTCTCCAAGCTTGGAAGAAAACACTTGGATTCCAATAAAAATTCCAAACACAGTAAAAGATTTAATAGACGTTGACATTCAGAAGGATAATGAATTATTTGACAATAGTTATTTTGAATGATGAAACTTAGGTATATAAACGAACCTTCATTACAGTTCGGGACAAATCAACATATTTGTCCGAAATCAGGTATCTATCACTACAATCCATTTGATATTAACCAAGTGCGCCCAGAAAAAATTACAATTGGAATAATTGGCAAAGGTGAAAGTATTGAAAAAATTTTAAGTTGGATAGAATCGTGTAAAAGTCATATCAAAGGGAAGGAGAGCAAGAATCCACATCCAAACTTGTTTTTAAACTTTTGTGGTTTTAATAAAAATATTGGTTTTCACAGCGAAATAGTATATGATGATACATATATCCGAAGACTGAAAAATTCTGAGTTCGATGAAATAATCAAAAATCAAACCGACCTTGAAATCCGAATAAAAGAAATTGCTGCATTATATCTGGGAGAAATTAAGTATTTAACAAAGAATAAAAATCCAGATGTTATTGTTTGTGCATTATCAGAAAACTTCATTTCGTTTATTCAGGATGAAGTACTACAGGAAGATGAAGGTGATGAAGTTTCAAAAGAAATAAACGATGAAATAGAAACTGAGGACTTGTCCGTAAAAGAACAAAATTTCAGAAGATATTTAAAGGCAAAGGCGATGCAGTATAATGTTCCGATTCAGATTGTTCGGGATAGAATTGCAAAACCTACATCTGAAATGCAAGATGAAGCAACTATTGCTTGGAATTTTTTTACTGCCCTTTATTATAAAGCGTCTGGAACACCATGGGCAATGATTAGAAGGGATTCATCAGAAGCGACATGTTATGCCGGAATAAGTTTTTATCGCAGTCGTGATAGAAAAAGAACAGAAACAAGCCTTGCACAAATCTTTAACGAACTTGGAAATGGAGTAATATTAAGGGGTGAGGAAATACAACTTAAAAAACATGATTTAACGCCACATCTTTCAGAAGAACAATCGTTCAAATTACTGCTACTATCATTGCAGGAATACTATGATGCAGTAAAAATTTTCCCAAAACGGTTAGTGCTTCATAAAACCTCAAATTTCAATGATGCAGAAGTAAATGGATTCAAAGAAGCTGCAAAATCATTTCACATAAATCAGGTAGATTTAGTGTCAATTCATTCCTCAGATATACGATTGTATAGGCAAGGGGTTTATCCACCAATGAGAGGAACTCACCTTATCATTTCGGATACACACCATATAGTATATACCAGAGGTTCTGTTCCATTCTATGAAACCTATCCCGGAAAATATATTCCAAGTCCAATCGAAATTAAGTTCGCATATTATGATGAATCTCCTAACCTCATTTGTGATGAGATAATTGCCTTAACTAAAATGAATTGGAATAACACACAATTTGATAGAAAATTCCCTATTACAATTGAATGTGCAAGAAATGTTGGTGAAATATTGAAGTATTTGGAGACCAATGAGACTATGCAACTGAAATACAGTTTCTATATGTGACCAAAATGTTGCAAACTAATAGGAAAGTAAATCTTCTTAAACCATGCATTATAAAAAAAGAACCCTGCCATTTCTGACAGGGTTTTTCCGAAGAGGTACAAAAAAGTACAAAATATTTGTAACTTATTGACTTTCAGTACCTAAAAGTCGGGGTGAGAAGACTCGAACTTCCGGCCTCTACGTCCCGAACGTAGCGCGCTACCAACTGCGCCACACCCCGCATTGTACTCCGTAGCCTTGGCGTAGGAGCATCATATAAGTATTACAAATTATCTTCCAACGAACTTCAGGCCTTGGAGCCTGTCCCGATTTATCGGGATCCCGAACGTAGCGCGCTACCAACGGAGTTTATCCCGTAAAGCGGGACCACACCCCGAATCAGGTCTGCAAAAATAGCAATTTTTATCTGAAAAATAATAGCTTCATAATAGTATTGATTGCATTACCAAGATCCGTCTGTAAACTGCTGCTCTGTCAGCGTTTTATACAAGTGACTTCAAACCTTTTTCTGTTTATGCAAAGATCTTTTGCTTCAGGAAGAATTGTTTACCCTCCCAATATTCGATCTTAATTTATCTTTATATTTATGTGAATTTTATACATGTAATCTGATGAGAAAGTTTTTGTTCATTACCACTGTTATCATAGCCATTTACAGCTGCAATAAAGATGATAACGGCACTGCCCTGAAAATATGGTATGACAAACCTGCTGCAGCTGATGCAGCTGATGTTAAGAATGGGTGGCAAAACGATGCAGAGTGGCTTAAAGCTTTACCTGTAGGAAACGGGTTTATAGGTGCCATGGTATTTGGTGATGTAAATACCGAACGTATTCAGTTGAATGAGAAAACTCTCTGGTCGGGCAGTCCGGCTGACAATGATAATCCCGAAGCTTTTGAATCACTTGGAAAAATACGGGAATTGCTTTTCAAAGGAAAGTACAGGGAAGCAACTGCCCTTACACTCAAAACACAGGTGTGCGCCGGGGAAGGATCAGGGCACGGTAATGGCGCTATTGTACCCTTCGGATGTTACCAGACCCTTGGCGACCTGCGTCTTGACTTTGCCAAAACCGCTTCGTATGATAATTACCACCGTGAACTTGACCTTGATAATGGGATTGTTAATGTAACTTATAATCAGGAAGGTGTAAAATATAACAGAGAGATCTTTGCTTCTTATCCCGACCGCGCAATTATAATCAGGTTTACTGCTGATAAAAAAGGGAAGATAAGCTTCTCTGGTACTTTAGACAGGCCGGAACGATTTGAGACCCTGCCGGAAACTGATAACCTGCTTATGAAAGGGACCCTGAGCAATGGAAAAGGAGGAGATGGGATGCAATATGCTGCCCGTATTAAGGCTGTTACAAAAGGTGGCAAAGTTGAGTATTCAGGTTCTTCAATTAAAATTCAGGATGCTGATGAGGCAATCCTGATACTCACTGCATCCACAAACTACAAGCAGGAATACCCTAATTATACAGGTTCCGATCCTTTGAAAACATCATCTGATCAGCTTAACAGTGCTTCTTCTCATACTTATCCTGAGCTTTTAAAAAGACACACTGACGATTATAAGTTTCTCATTGGCAAGGTGAGTCTCGCTCTTACAGATATTATAACTGATACCATACCGACCGATGTACGTCTCAGGGATCAGAAAATCAATCCTGATGATCTTCATCTTCAACAGCTCTATTTTCAATATGGCAGATATCTTCTGATATCATCTTCGAGGGAAGGATCACTTCCTGCAAACCTGCAGGGAATATGGGCAAACAAGATCCAGACACCATGGAACTGCGATTATCATACCGACATTAATGTTCAGATGAACTACTGGCCTGCCGATGCAACAAACCTTGCCGAGTGCCATACACCTCTGACAGCTCTTATTGAATCGTTGGTCAAGCCGGGTGAGAAAACTGCGGCCATCCAGTATAAGGCATCCGGGTGGTGTGTACATCCGATAACAAATGTGTGGGGATTCACTGCCCCCGGTGAGCATCCCGGATGGGGTTTGCATGTGGGTGCAGGAGGATGGTTGTGCCAGCATCTCTGGGACCATTATACTTTTACCATGGACAAGGAATACCTGAGAAGAGTATATCCTGTTATGCTTAGAGTCGGCAAGGTTTTATCTTGACTGGCTTGTTGAAGACCCTATTACAGGAGAGCTTGTTTCTGGTCCGGCGGCATCGCCTGAAAATTCATTTATTGCTCCCGATGGCTCAGTTGCACAGATCAGCATGGGTCCATCTCACGATCAGCAGGTAATACATGAGCTCTTTTCCAATGTGCTAAGTGCTTCAAAGGTTTTACAGGATAATAATCCATTATTGCCCGGAGTTGAATCAGCCCTGAAAAAACTTGCACTTCCAAAGATCGGCTCAGATGGCAGGCTGATGGAATGGAGAGAGGAATTCCCGGAACCGGATCCTACACACCGGCATGTCTCGCATCTCTATATGCTTCATCCCGGCTAACCAGATAGATCCCGATAAAACACCTGATCTGGCTGCCGCTGCAAGAAAGAGCCTTGAAGCAAGGACAGATATTGGTACAGGCTGGTCGCTTGCATGGAAGGTTAACTTCTGGGCACGACTTCAGGACGGCAACCGGGCTTATCAGCTTTTGAAGAATGTATTACAGCCTGTTGATAATATGGGATTAAATATGTCAAATGCCGGAGGGACATACCAGAACCTTTTCTGTGCACATCCTCCTTATCAGATCGACGGTAACTTCGGAGCAACTGCCGGAATAACTGAGATGCTTCTGCAGAGTCATATTGTTGAAGATGATGATTTTGTAATTCAGATTCTTCCTGCTCTTCCCAGATGCCTGGCCTGCCGGCGAAGTGAAAGGATTAAGAGCCAGGGGAGGATTTGAGGTAAGCATTAAATGGGAAGAGAAAAAAATGGTTTCCTGCAGGATAAAATCACTGGCAGGAAGTGATCTGAAAATAAGATATAATGGAAAAACATTTACCTCAGCAACTGAATCGGGAATGACTTATGAACTTGACGGGGATCTGGAAGTCAGAAACTGAGAGTGTATGCTCTCCTGCATATTTAATGATAGGCCATTCGCTCCATATTAAACACGTAATTTGCTGATTATATATTTTTTACGCTTCCAACAATTATAACTATGTACCGCTATTTATTCCGGTTTTTCGTGATGACAATCACAATTCTCACTGCAAACCTGATTACCAATGCCATCAGCAATTATATGGTAAGCTATAAAAACAGCTATAAACCGATTATTTTTACTTTCATAGGTATGGCAATCATAGTGGTAGTTTTTTATCCTCTATTTATTAAACTTGAAAGCTGGGTTAAGCATTTTTCAGTGAAATTTATAAAATCAGGAAAATCTGCTGCAGGAAAACACTTTGGATTAATACTTGCATTCTTTGCAGGATTGCTGGTTCTGTTCTATTTCTATTCAAAAATGTGGTATCATATCGATTTCGTACAGGTACTCCTTCATGGCAATATTGGTGATTACCTCTGAAAATCATTTTTCCCGGCAGCATCAGTAGCAGTTCACAACATTCAAGTTACGTCTTTCAGAGGTAACATCTAATGAAATTTCTCACCCCTGGACAGCATGTCGAGGATTGATTTTATCCGTTTTTCCCTTGTTTCAGGTTTTTTAGCTGTCTGCAGTCTCCATGCAATTGAATATCTGTTTGTCTTGTTCAATGTCTCAAAAAATGCAAAAGCCCTTTTATCTTTCGACAATTCGTTTAAGAAATCATCCGGTATCGACATGCTACCTGGAGAATCGTATGCTTTATCCCATCTGCCGTCAGCTTTGGCAGCATCAACTTCTTTTAATCCCGATGGTCTCATCTTGCCTTCTGCTTCCAACCTTGCAATATTCTCAATGTTTCTCTTCGACCAGATACTGCGTTTTCTTCTGGGAGTAAACCGCTGAAGCCATGATTTATCATCAAAGGGTCTTGCCTGCCCATCAATCCAGCCAAAGCATAAGGCCTCATCCAGTGCTTCACTGTAGTTTATTGATGTTATACCTGAATCCTTTTTAAAGAATTTTAACCAGATCCCTGTTATACTCTGGTAATTCTGTTCAAGCCAATCCCTCCACTCACCACTTGTTTTGAAAGGAATGACTGGCATATCATCTTTAGCGGTTTTCTTTTCAGTTGACATTCTTTACTGTTATAATATTCAAAAATGTATCTCTTCAGATCTCCCATCAGATTAACATTTTTTGAATAAACATAATTAAACATTCTGTTGTTCATTCGTGATATGACAACTATTAAAAAGATCATAATTGCTCAATACTCAATATCCCAAACATATTATTGGAAATTACTACTGATGTGTTTGATTTCTATTGTAAATTTTGCCACGAAGTGGCACAATCTGAATAACCGTGGGTGAAACCCACGGTCAACAACAATCTGAACATCGCAGCCCTGAAGGGGCTGAATATTAAACTGGCAAAATGAGTCTATTATTCAACCCCTTTGGGGTTAACAGAGATTTTTTGTGTGTTTCCGTGGGTTTCACCCACGGTTATTCAAATTAAACCCCTTCGGGGTAAACACATCAATTCAAATCAAAAAAACATAGAACGCTTATATAAGTTTCATTATCAGTGCTTTATACAATTTCTAAAAAATTCAACTCATCACTACTAACCGGAAATTTAAAAAGATTGATAGCAGCAATTATTTCTCAGCTGAAAAGAAAAATAACCGGTATGCTTAATCTTAGCAGCCATTTTTCTAACTTCGCCATCATTTTTATTCAAAATCAATGACAGATAACAATCGAATTTTATCGATAGATGTCATGAGAGGGCTCACAATTCTCCTGATGCTTTTTGTCGCCAACCTGAATATGCCATTGGCTACAGCAGGTTCAGGCTATTGTGATTTAAATTTCAACGACACAGGACTATCGGGCTGGATATTCACAGGATTTCTTTTTATAGCCGGAATGGCTATCCCTCTGGCAATCGGGAAAAGGATTTCCATGGGAGAAAAAAATATAATTATCGCAAAATATATTGCAGTTAGAAGCATAAGCTTGCTGATCATTGGTATTCTGATGCTTAATTCAGAAAGAGTTAATCCTGAATTTACAGGTATCGGAAAAAACCTCTGGACAATTATTATGTACTTAGGTGTCTTCCTGGTCTGGAATAAGTACCAGGAAAACGAAAGCAACTTTTTTTCTATTCAGGGACTACGTTTGTTGGGCATGGGTGTTCTGGTAGCGCTGGTTTTTAAATTCCGTTCCGGTGAGTTTGAAAATAACGGCTCATTAATAACAGGTTCGTGGGGTGCCCTGGGGATCATCGGCTGGGGATACTTGTCAGTAGCCTTTATTTACCTGGCAGCACGCGATAGTATATTGAATATTGTTATTGCTTATCTCTCCTTCCTTTCAATGAATATCCTTTCAGAACTTGGTCTGCTGACTTACCTCGATCCTGTTAAGCCTTACTTTGGGGTTATTATTGATGGTTATGTTCCGATGATTGTCATTTCGGGGACCCTCACCTTCATGATTCTGAAAAAACACTTCTCCCCCACTCCCGGGAAGGCAATTGTTACAATTGTTACAATAGGAGCTATAACTATTACTGCAGGTCTTCTCCTGCATTACCTGCTGACTGTATTAAAAATATCTGCAATGCCAGGATGGGGTCTTATTTGTATCGGAATCAGTACAATACTGTTTTCACTGCTCTTCTGGATAGTTGATATTATGAAGTTATCAGCCCGGACTTCCTTGATTCAACCCGCGGGAGAGAACTCACTAATGACATTTTTAGTTGCGGCAATGTTATATTCACTTATCAGCATTTCAGGATTACCTTTTCTGTTGTATAAGCAATCGTCATATCTCTTTATATCTGTTGCGGGCTCAATTATATGGACGGTTATAATTTTATGGGTAACAAACCTTTTAACAAGATTTAATATCAGGTTAAAAATATAATCAGGCTACCAGGGATATACAATACTATTTCCCGGCATAATTAGTTTTTATACCAGTTTAATTATGAATCAAGATATTGATACTATAATCTGTCAGGGATTATTTGAAAGCTGGTAATAAGTACTTCCACACCATATCAAGTTCTTGTTGCGTAGGATTTATATTTGCAGTTAAAGCAATTACTGCATCCTTATCGGGAAGAACAATAATAAACTGTCCGTTTGCACCGTCAGCACGGTAGGCGTTGTGCCGGCAGCGCCACATCTGATAACAGTAACCCTGCAAGTAATCGCTGTCTTTGGGTTTGGTGCCTGCTTTTACCCAAATAGCCGGCTCTGTTATTTTTGCCGAAGTTGCCTCATCAAACCATGCTTCCGGTAAAAGCTGTTTACCAGCCCATTTGCCTTTCTGCAAATAAAACTGCCCGAACTTGGCCATATCTTCGGTTTTAATAAACAGGCCCCATCCACCTGCATTCACCCCTGTCGGACTGGTACTCCATTCAGCACCTGTAATACCCAATGGTCGGAATAAACGGGGATATAAATAATCTAAAACTTTTTCACCTGTTAATCTTTGAACTATTGCAGACAACATATAAGTAGCCATACTATTATAGACAAACCTGGTACCCGGCTTATTATTAACAGGTTTTGCCAGAAACTGCCGTTCCCAGCTTCCTCCGGCGGCTCTTATTTCTGCAGTGGGGTCAATATCGTGACCAACTGTCATGGTAAGCAGATCCTGCACCTCCAGTTCAGCCAGATTAGGAGAGACAACCTCAGGCAATTCATCAGGAAAGAAAGAGATAACCTTATCTGTTACTTTCAGCCTATTTTCGGCAACTGCAAAACCTATTGCTGTTGAGGTAAATGTTTTACTTACTGAGTGCATAACATGGTTTTTGTCAGGAGCATTTTCACCAAACCATTGCTCTGCCACTACCTTACCATGCCGTAATATCACAATACTGTGTAAATCCAAACCCTTATCCTTAATTCCTGCCAGGAAACTGCTTACCGCTTCCGGGGAGATCCCTTCCAATTCAGGCTTGCTGCGGGGTAGTGCTTTTGTTGCCTGATTGTAACTTACCAGTTCTATTCCTTTTTCTTTGATCGCATCTTTGACTTTTGAACTCGTAAACAGGTCAGTAACCCCCTGACGATCAGCCGCTACTCCCATATTGCCGGCAAAATACAATGGTTGCATCTCAATATTATAATAACCGGGATGATCAACAAAAAAATAGGTCTTTCCAGCTTCCAGGTTGCTCAACATTTTAATAAAGCTTGCCTCTTTTTCTGCCAGAGTCCCATGGGGACCATCATAGGTGGTTCTGATAAGCCCATAATCAGTAATTGGATCAGTGCTTACATCTGCAAGATTATACTCTGCTGCAAGTTTTTTGGAAATCTTTGCAACTTCCTTATCAAAAGCAGTTGCTCCCATGTGTCCTGAGATATGGCTCAACTGAGGAATATTTTTCAGTCCCAGTTCGATCTGAGCCCTGAATTCCCGTTCTATCTCATCAAGGTCCCATTTATTTTCTCTGATTGACTGGTTCGGATAATCCTTATTAGGGACAATCATCGGGAAGAAATATCCATTATTATCTGTAATGCTGGGGCAATGTGTAATTGGTCGCCATTTAAAATTCTCCCACTCGCTTGTTATTGTAAGATGTATTCCTGCATCAATAACCGGATTTTCACGAAGTAACCTTGCAGCCTCAGGAAACCAAGGACAAACAACCATAACTTCAATGGAGGTCTGAATTCCTTTCTGGGAACTCTCAATACAGGCCAGATTTATTGAATGGGTGCCGCCCATGTCGTCCCCACGGACAACTAACCGGGGTGCAGGTGTTTTCTGAGCATTTACTCCCAGCAGAGAAATGCTTAATAATAGTACCGTAAATAAATTTTTCATATTCTGCAGGTTATGTAATTTTATTGATTATTTATAAAGATGATATTCTAAAGTTAAATAAAATATCATTGTAATAATAGTAATTCAAATGTCGGTACCTAATAATCCACAGGCTTCAATTCTTTTAAATACCTTTTCCGGTGTCAGCCAGTTCATACAGGCAAAATCTTCTCTTTTACATTCTCCTTTACCGAAAGTTGTACAGGGTCGGCAGGTAAGTTCGTTAACATGAACTGATATTGAGTAATTCTCGGGTTGATTCCATGCACCGAAACCACTTAATGGATCAGTTCCTCCCCATATCGATATTACCTTTGTTCCGGAAAGAGCTGCCATGTGCATATTCGAGGAATCCATCGCAATCATCAAATTCAGCCGGTTCATCAGTGCCAGCTCTTGCTCTAATGTGTACTTCCCTATAAGATTGACAGATCCGGAAACCTTAGACTGAAATGATGCCATCCTTTCAATATCCTCATTGCCTCCAAACAGCCAGAATTTTACCTTCCTGTTTTCTGCAATCATAGAAAGAAGCCCTATCATGTTCTCCTCAGGCCATATTTTAAGTTTATGCTTTGCGAAGGGCGCTACACCGATAATAAATTCGTCCTTCGCATCAGGTATGGAAACTGCTCTAGCTAAAGCCATGGATGGCTGAGCAATACATATACTTTTTACCGGGTTAACAGGAAAACCGGCCTTTGCAAAAACATCACAATACCGGTCAACAGAATGTTTAAGCTGTACCTTTTTCCTGCCTGTTATAAGCATTCTCTTTTCTCTTCTTCCTTTATCAATTACTGATACTTGTACTCCGGATAGCCTGAAGATACAGCGAAGTATTTTTGATCTTATTACATCATGCAGATCGATTACATGATCAATTTTATACTGCCTTGAAATATCCCTGTAAAGTCTTATGAGCCCGATAATTCCCCTGTGGCGACTTTTCAGATCAGGGAAAAAAAGCTTTAGACCTTTTATCGTAATAAAAAGGGGTGATAACGCCTCTCTTGTAAGCATTAACAGCTCAATATCAGGATATTGTGCCTGCATTCCGGCTAACACCGGAGTGGTAAGGGCAACATCGCCCATTGCGGAGGTCCTGATTACAAGAAGTCGCATTTTAATATTTTTCGTACGATTTCTCTTCTATGAGGCCTGAAGATGTCCTGATGTTTATCGCCCGTTTTATTTCCGACCGCCTGTCATTCTTTATATAAACTGCCCGGGCAGTAGCAATGAAATCATCACCAAAGTCCTTTTTTCTTTCCAGGTCGCGTATATGATCCTCAATATCCCAAAGTTCACAATTCACTTCATACAACTCCTTATAAAGGGTATCGGAGGCAGATATAATTGACGCTGAAGTATTTATAAGCTCATCATACTCTTTCTGAAGATTTACAAGCTTTGCCTTGTCCTTTATACGTTCAAGTTTTATCCGGATGATAGTCAGCTTGTCAATTATTTCTCCGTTTGAGACTTCAATTTTCATATCGTGGTTATTATCAACTCAAAAATAGTTACTTTTTCAACAGCCCCACCAGGGTGAAAAGGAAAAAGATTAATAAGGATCCACGTCAATATTTATCCTTAGTGATGAAGCTCCCTTTTCTTTTTCAATCCTGCTAACAGCTTCAA
This sequence comes from uncultured Bacteroidales bacterium, assembly GCA_963732435.1. Classification (GTDB taxonomy): domain Bacteria; phylum Bacteroidota; class Bacteroidia; order Bacteroidales; family VadinHA17; genus LD21. Next base: position 634,871 of record CAVSZL010000006.1, read on the forward strand.
GCAAAAGCATTTTGGCACTTGCTGAAGGCCGTTCTTTTTCCAGCTTAATTAGAATATTCTTAATATACCATGCCTGAACCTGACCTACGACAGGTGATTCCGGGCCCAGCACACGCTTTCCAAAAATCCTTTTCAACTCATTGCCTAACATATCCGAATAGAGATTCAACGATGCCCTGTCCTTATGTTTTATTATCAGTTTTATCATTCTGCAGAAAGGAGGATAGTTAAATGATTTCCTTTCATCACTCTGCATCATGAACATAGTTTTATAATCATGTCTGACAACAAGTCTTATTATTTTGTTTGAAGTATCTGAGGTCTGAATAATTACTTTTCCCTGTTTCTGCCTCCGTCCTGCCCTTCCGCTTACCTGTTCCATGAGCTGGAAACTTCTTTCATGTGCCCTGAAATCAGGAAAATTAAGCAGGTTGTCAGCATTAAGAATGCCCACAACAGTAAGATTCTCGAAATCAAGTCCTTTGGAAATCATCTGGGTGCCGATAAGTATATCGATTCTGCCTTCCTCAAGCGATCTGATAATTTTATTAAAAGAGTTTTTGCTTCTGGTTGTGTCCTGGTCCATCCTGGCTACACGTGCCGAAGGAAAAACGATCTTTATTTCATCCTCAATTTTCTCTGTGCCATAACCCCTTGTTGTCATACCACCCGAGCCGCAGTTACCACATTTTGAAGGGACAGGAGAAGATAATCCGCAATAATGACAAACAAGCCTGTTGATTGATTTATGGTAGGTAAGATTCACGGCACATTGAACACAAACCGGGATCCAGCCACAATCGGAACATTCTATGTATGGTGAAAATCCTCTTCTGTTTCTGAAAAGGATTATCTGTTCCTTCTTTCCGAGGGCCTCATCCATTGCATTTAGCAGTTCAGGCGTAAAATGAGAAACCATCAGTTTTCTCCTGTATGCCTGCCTTGTGTCGGCAAGAATTATATTGGGCAGGTTTATCTTACCAAACCGTTCAGTCAGCTCTGCCAATCCATATTTTCCTGCCGATGCATTGTGATAGCTCTCAATTGAAGGTGAAGCCGATCCAAGCACTGTCTTTGCCTTATGAATTGAAGCCAGCATAATTGCAGTATCACGCCCGTTATAACGGGGGGCAGGATCATGTTGCTTGTATGATCCGTCGTGCTCCTCATCAACAATCACAAGGCCCAGCTTGCTGAATGGCAGGAACAAAGATGATCTGACTCCCAGTATAAGCCTCCCGGATGCATTTTCATCGTCCCCTGCAATATGTCTCCAGAGTTCAGCCTTTTCTGAATCGCTTATCTTTGAATGATATACAGCTGTTGTATTTCCGAAATGCCTTTTTAACCTTTGAATTATCTGTGTTGTAAGTGCAATCTCAGGAAGCATGTATAAAACCTGCATTCCTTTTTTCAACTGTTCTTCAATAAGATGAATATAAATCTCTGTCTTTCCGCTTGAAGTAACCCCGTGAAGAAGCACAATATCTTTTTCTGTGAATTGTCTCCTGATCTCTCCAATTGCATCGGTTTGTGCATTACTTAAGGGATCCGGGCGTTCTGTAAGAACATAACCTGATTCTGATTTCAGAACAGGCAGTGATTCGCTACAAAGGATTTTCTTATCGATCAGTGAGTTAAGAATAACCGGAGAGGAACCTGTCTCTTTCAAAAGAAAACTTCGGCTAAGCAATTTGATTTCAGAACCATCACAATAACCGGTTAACCTCAGGTATGAAGACAAGAGATCCTGCTGCCTTGGTGCCCTTGATAAGTTATCAAGTATCCCATTAAGTTCCCCTTCAGGAAATGCATCCGCAAGCTTAATAAATACCTCAAGCTTTGAGTTAAAATTCTCTGATTCTATATCAGCAGGAATGGCTGCCTTCATAACTTCACCTTCGCTGCACAGGTAATACTCTGAAATCCATTTCCAGAGTTTCAGCTGATATTCATTAACTACAGGCTTCGCTGCCTGAATATCTGCAATAGTCCTGATATTCTTAAAATCCGGAGTATTCTGATGGACTGACCCAACAATACCAGTAATAGTTTTACTACCACCGAACTGAACCCTCACCAGAACTCCCGGTTTAATAATTTCTGACTGGTCCTGACTTAATGCATAGGTGAATCTTCCTCTTACTGCAAGAGGCAGAATTACATCAGCATACCAGGAATCTGTCATATGTTAAAGCAGAGAGTAAACTTTTGACTATAACGTCCTTATAATCGTTTAGCTCGATTTAATGAAACTTGTCATTACAGTTATAAGGTGGTCTTTTCTAATTGGTTTCAGGAGACAGGCATCACAGCCGGCTTCAAGTACAATATCTTTTTCATCCTCGAAAACAAATGCAGTCTGAGCAATAATAGGAAGGTTACTCCTTATTTTACGTATCTCTCTGGCAGCTTCTATTCCATTCATTTCAGGCATTTGCATGTCGAGAAGTACAACATCGATATCAGAAGTGTTTTTGATTATTTCGATGGCATCAATACCTGAACGTGCTTTTAAAACTGTAATCCCTGTGTCGAGAAGAATCCTGTTTAGGTAAAGAAGAACATCCTTATTATCGTCAACAATCAAACATTTTCTCAGACTCCAGTCAATTGGCATTAAATATGGATCTGCAGAGACTGATATCTGTTTAACCTTCTTATTGCCTGCAGGCCGGTATGGGATTGAAAAACTGAATTCAGAACCAAAACCCTTTTCTGACTGAACGTATATTTTCCCTCCCATTCGTTCCACAACTTCCTTAGCCAGGGTTAAACCAATGCCGAGCCCCTCAAAAGGCCTGTGATGGCCATCTATCTCCTGACGGAACTCTTCAAATATACGACTGAGATTTTCCTTCTTAATCCCTATGCCCGTATCTTTAATTTTGAAAATGATATTTTCGTTTTCCTTCAGATATGAGAATTCAATTGATCCATCAAGAGTGAACTTTACAGCATTATCCATTAAATGGTTCAACACTCTTTTCAGCCATATTCTGTCAGTAAAAAGAAGATCCCCGTTATCTCCAAAATGGTTTTTAACATTTAGTATAATAGGTTTTTCATTTCGTCTGATTACCTGCCTGGCGTCATCAATTATCTCATTTACAATAGAATCAAGAGATGTTTCCTCATAACTGATTTCAATCTGAGAGCTCTCCAGCCTTGACAGGTCGATTATATCCCCGATTATCTGAAGCAGTTTTTCACTGTTATAATTGATATGCTCTATATATTCCTCTCTTGAAGCCTTGGTCAGATTGTCAGACAGCAGCAGGTTCGAAAAGCCCACCACGCTGTTAAGAGGAGTCCGGATTTCATGTGAAATATTTGCCAGAAAGCTGGATTTAAGCCTGTTACTTGCCTCTGCGTCCACGTTTGCTTTGATGAGTTCTTCATGAACCTGCTTTAACCTCGTAATATCACGGGTTACTGTCAGAAAACCAAGAGCCTCAGCATTATCATCCCTGGCAATGACTGATCTGGTTGACAGATTAATATAATTCCCGTCTTTATTCTGAACTCTGAGTTCTCCATCGAAGAATCCTTCGCTTGCTAATGCCTGTTTGAGTTTTGCCTGAAAATCTTTATCATCCGGATGATACCTGTTCTGAAATACCGATGAACTATAAGATTCCTTATCGATTCCGATCATTGAATAAAATGATGAGTTTGCGTATTTCAGATTCCATTCAGTGTCGTAAAAAGCAAATCCATCGTCAGTTGATTTGACAAGGATTTCATAAAATTTATTTGGTTCAAAGTGAACTTCTGTTAAAGGTTCTTTCCGGTTTTTTAACTCTTTAGTCTGTTTCTCCAGGCCTTCAAACTTATTAAGTATCTCCTCGTTCTTTTTAAGAAGTCTCTTATTCTCATTTTTCTGCTTCTGTAAAAAAAGGAAAACTATAAGGCACAATGCAAAAAGGATCAGAATAGCTCCTGAATAAAGATAATTAATACCTGATCCGACTGAATTCAGAACTATTGACGGAGTAATTGCGACGTTGGTTACAGCCGCAAATGACAGGTTTGACAATAAAAGTGAAACACCTGTAAAGACAGTGTATTTAAGACAAATACGGCTTTCCCTTCTCCTGATATCCGATAGTATTCTTATCCTATTCTCACCCATGAGTATCGACATAATCTCAACTTTCACAAAAACAGCACCCGATATGTAATATTATGAATATTTCAACAAATATAATAAACAAATAACAGTTCCATTTGAAATAATATATTCAGATCCACTTTTAAATTACGGCCCGAAATAAACAAAATTTCTTAATCTTAATCATGATAATAAACATTTATCCCAATCAAATAATTGTATTATATAAGATCTATCTAAAAAATGCTAAATTGCGGGCCGGTAGATTATTATTATAAAATTTCAAATATTAAATTATAATCTGCTTATTATATGATACCTGGAAATATTAATTTTGTAAATATTTTAATAAAATCAATATCAAAAGAGTTCAACAATGGGAGGTGAAAAAAGTCATTTTTCAGGAGGTAAGAGATACAGGAACGAGGACATAACAGTCTATTGGAAACCTTCAACATGTGTGCACGCTTCCTACTGTTACAGGGAGCTGATTGAGGTTTTTGATCCGAGCCGAAGGCCATGGGTTGATATGAATGGTGCAACTACTGAACAAATTATTGAAGTTGTGAATATGTGCCCTACCGACGCCCTGTCATGGAAGTGGAATGACGAAGCAAAAAATGAAAATATTGAAAGTAATCAGCTTAATCATATTAAGTTCAGAAGACCTGAACTTATGAATATAAAGGAGACTAAGGTGGAAGCAGAACCTGTTTCTGTGAAAATAATGGTTGACGGACCAATTGTCTTCAAAGGTAATTTCACTCTTGTTCACGATAACATTGAGAAAGAGGTTAAAAACAGCATTATTTCAATATGCAGATGTGGAGTAAGTGACAGGCAGCCATTCTGCGACGGGAAGCACAGAAAGATAGGATTTACAGGTTAATTATTAAGGTATGGAAGATAATAAGCCATTTATACCAGAGGCAAAAGTAGAAGTGATTGATAACGGTCCCTTGAAAGTCACCGGAAATTTTGAGATAAAAGACATAAAGAGAGATAAAGTTTATACTTCCACAGAAGTATGGCTATGCAGATGCGGAAGATCAGAGAATAAGCCATTCTGTGATGATTCACACAAGAAATAGAAAATCATAGAATTATCAGAACCCTCCCGTTCAGCAACATGGATTTACAGGCTTGCTGAAGAGAATATAATATTACAAATGTTAATTCTGTAAAACCTTAGTTACCAGGTCAGCTGCTTCCCTGAATGATACAGCCGAGAACACTGCAAGCCCTGAATTATCTATAATAGCCTTTGCCTCTTCAGCGTTTGTTCCCTGCAACCTCACTATTACGGGTACCTCAATTTTACCAATTGATTTATAAGCCTCCACAACCCCGTTTGCCACTCTGTCGCACCTGACTATTCCCCCGAAAATATTGATCAGAATAGCCTTTACAGCCGGATCTTTAAGAATTATCCTGAAGCCGGCTTCAACTGTTTTAGCATTGGCTCCGCCTCCTACATCGAGAAAATTTGCAGGAGAACCTCCGGATAGTTTTATAATATCCATTGTCGCCATAGCTAGACCTGCACCATTTACCATGCAGCCGACATTGCCATCGAGCTTTACAAAATTCAGATTATGTCTGCCTGCTTCAACCTCTGTCGGATCTTCCTCGTTTGTATCTCTCATACTGGCAAGCTCAGGATTCTTAAATAAAGCATTATCGTCCAGAACAAGCTTGCAATCAACTGCAATTATTTTGTTATCACTTGTTTTGAGCACAGGGTTAACTTCAAGCAATTGTGCATCGCAGCTTATAAAAGTCTCGTATAGTCCTGACAGAAATGTCTGCATATTCTTAAAAGAACTTCCCGACAACTTAAGGTTAAAAGAAATATTACGAGTCTGATATGACTGGAGCCCTATTCCGGGATCAATCTCCTCTTTGAAAATAAGCTCAGGAGATTTTTCTGCAACCTCTTCAATAGACATGCCACCTTCAGGTGAATAGATAAAAACAAACCTGCCTTTGTTTCTGTCAAGCAACAAACTAACATAGAACTCTTTGGGTTCAGACTCCCCTTTATAATAAACATCCTGTGCAATAAGAACCTTGTTAACTCTTTTTCCTTCAGGGCCTGTCTGAGGCGTAATAAGCTGCATTCCCAGTATATTCCCTGATATTCTTCCAACCTCTTCAACCGATTTTGCAAGTTTTACACCTCCTCCTTTTCCTCTGCCTCCTGCATGAATCTGGGCTTTAACAACAAAATACTCTGTTCCCGTAATCTCACGAAGTTGCTCTGCAACAGTCATGGCCTGCTCAGGTGTTTCAGCTACAAAACCTTCCTGAATGTCTACATTATATGCCTTAAGTAAAGACTTACCCTGAAATTCATGAACATTCATAATGCAATAGTTTGGTTAAACAACAAACATTATTTCAAATGATTACATCCCTTTGATTCATTAGCCCCGGTATTGGTTGGGAGGTATGTATCAATCAGGTATTCGTTGCTGACAAAATAACAATAAATAGCAGAATAATTAATACTTTTAGAATAAAAAATAATGAGGAAGCTTCTTAACAGAGAACTTGGCAGGAAGTCGCTTGAACAATTCAAGGCTTCAGAAAAAGCTCCGGTAATTATTGTCCTTGATAATGTAAGGAGCCAAAGTAATGTCGGTTCTGTTTTCAGGACAGCGGATGCATTCCTTACTGAAGCAATATACTTATGTGGTATTACCTCAAAACCACCTCACAGAGAGATCCAAAAGACGGCATTAGGAGCCACTGAATCTGTTAACTGGAAATATTTTGAAAGTACCCTGGAGGCAATTACAGTACTGAAGAGTAAAGGCTATAAGATTATTGGCATTGAGCAGGTTGAAGGTTCTGTTGAACTTCAGGATTTTGTAGCACAGGAGTGTGAAAGATATGCATTAATATTCGGACATGAAGTGCACGGGGTTGACGAAGCTGTTATAGACCTTTGTGATATGTGTATTGAGATTCCCCAGTTTGGCACCAAACATTCGTTTAATATATCAGTAAGTGTCGGTATAATATTATGGGAGATAAATAAGAAGTTCACCAATCATCGCTGATGCTGTTTGTTTTGCCAGTTATGCTTCCTGACTTCTGACGATTATTGAGGTAGAGGATACCTCCACTATGTATATGAATTTACGAAACCCATCCCCTGCCCCCCTTTGCGGGGCAGGCTCTTCCCTTTAATGAAAAAGGAAAGGGGTAAATCAGCTGACTATAAATAGATTAAAACTACAATATATACTTTTCGCTCCAAATAGTATTGAATGTTATTTGATATGTGATACTTTTATTATCGCAGTATTTGATACATGTCTCGCATACCATATAGTAATTACAGGCAAATTATTTTATTAGCCAGGAATTTAAGGAAGAATCTGACTCCTTCTGAAAAATTACTTTGGGATATGTTGAGGAGGAAAAATCTTTCCGGATACAGATTTCTCAGACAACACCCATTGTATATAGAATTGACCGACAATGGATAGATTTCTATATTGCGGATTTTTACTCCCGGGAGTTGTCACTTGTCATAGAGGTGGATGGTCCAATTCATTTAAAACAAAAAGAGTATGACATTGACAGGGATTCTAAATTATCTGATAAAGGAATATTTGTCTTGAGAATAAAGAATGAAGAATTGGAAGATAAAGGCTCTCTGATAATGAAAATAAATGAAACCATAAATGCACGAAAGTGACAAAGAGTTAATAATATACAGGATGCCCCCTTCCCTTTTTGCTAAAGGGAAGGGGCAGGGGATGGGTTAAGGTATAAAGGGAAGGGGCAGGGGAAGGGTTAAGGTATAAAGACAGGGGCAGGGGAAGGGTTAAGATATAAATAGAAAGGGCTGGGTACAGGCTCTTTCTTACAATATACATAGTCCTAAAATTGGGATTAGTGCGGTAAAAATAAATAATTAATCTGTATATTATTCAATTTCAATTACTTGAATATCAAGACAGCACTAAAATTTGAAAACGTCAGAAGTCAGGAAGTTCACCAATCATCGCTGATGCTGTTTGTTTTGCCAGTTATGCTTTTTTGAATAAGAACTGAAATGTTACCGTAACAGGATATTACTAAAATTAAAAAAGGCTGCCTGAATCAGGCAGCCTTCATATATCAGAGAAAATTCTTACTGAACGATTGATTTAAATGTGTCATCATTGAACATCTTTGCAAACTCAAGATCAGTTTTCGCATAAGCTTTCCAGTCGGCTTTCATTCCTACTGCTTCGCGAAGGTTGTTAAGTGCATAGTTTTTGTCATCGAGACGTGCTCCGACAATAGCTTTAAGATAGGCAGTTGAACCATCTTTATGTCCTTCCTTCATACCATCAAGCATAGTCTTGGCTTTGTTAACGTCACCTTTGAGAACCATTGCAAGTGCAGCATTAAAACAAGGCTCACTTCCAAATAAATTAACGGCTTTGTCATATTCTCCTTTTGTGATAGCAATAACGCCAAGTCCCCATTTTGATTCCGTAGTGGCAGCTGTCATTGAATTAAAATACTCCTCAGCTTTAACCATGTCACCTTTTACCAGTGCACAAAAACCAAGATTATTCTTAACAACATCATTATTCTGGAGAGCTCTTGCAGATTCGAATGCTACAACTGCTTCATCAGTTTTGCCTAATGCCATCAGTGTATAACCAACGTTGTTTGCTGCACGGATACATTTTGGATATGCAGCTGCTGCTGCCTTGTAAATCTTAAGCTGCTCATTTGCATCTTTAGTCAAAGTAGGAGCATAAAGCATTTCTTCAAGGCTGAGAACGCTTGGATCAGCTTTAGCCTGAGCGAGAATCTGCTCATCACTGCGACCAATCTTGTCAGCGTTAACCATCATCTGTGATCTCCTCAATTTTGGAAGAATGTCAGTCTTGAGAACCTCAAAAGTTTCAGCCATATTTTTAATTTCCTTCTCACGCACTTCTGCATCTGAATACATTGAGAGAACACGAAGAATAAGTTCTTTGTCCTGGATTGATGATTTCTCAACTTCTGTTTTAAAACCTTCCCAGTCTTCAGCAGTGGTTTTTGAATCAAAGAAACCTGTTGTTTTAGCAACTTCAATCTTTTCAAATTCTTTCTGGATCAGTTTATCAGCAGCAGCACCCCTGTTTGTTGATAACTTCTGGTTCAGATCAAATTTTCCGTCAGGAGAAGCATATGAACTGACAACAGCACTTTTTAACTGGCGGTTTGGATCAGCACTTGTAGCTTTGATGTATTCTTTCAGAAGAGCAATATCTTCTGCTTTGAGTTCGGTACTGCGTATATCTGATCTGTTGATCAGGTAATTAATGTCAGCAACCTGTGATTCAGGAGTGATTCTGACATAATTGTCTTTCATCATTATAGCCCTTCCATGTTTTACAACCAGAGTTGATGTTGCAATAACACCATCGGCCAGTTTAACAGGCTCGAATGCGAGAGTCTTCTTACCTCTGACAGCATTTACCCTTAATACCAGCTCTGACATTTTCATAGCCTCCTTATAAGGAACTGCAGCTGTATATGTAAAGTCTCCACCGGAGTAACTAATTACCTTATTGTTTCCCTGAACACTTTCACCCTGAATAACCTGAACCTTCTCAAAAACAACTTCTCCACCGGCGTATGTAAGAACAGGAGTTGCTGTGACAGTGGTTTTCTTATCAAAGTATTTTTCCGGGAATGAACCCTTAATAGTTACATTAACCATACCAGCATGAGCTTCAAGAACCTTTGGAGTTACTTCATACTTTACCTGATCGGAGTTTTTCTTCATCTTATTCAGTCCGCTACAGCTTGTCATCAGAGCGGCAGCAAGAATAAGGATAAAATAGCTTTGGAGTTTTTTCATAGTTAAAAGTGTTATTTGTTAATTATACCTGTTTATCTGTTAATTCTGAACAATATACTAATTTTCTCAATATAGTTGCAAATTTAATTAAAAAATAGTCATTATCTAAAAAATGCATTAAAAAAAATCACAAAATAACTTTATTAATTCCTGTCGGATAATCAACAGAAAATATTGTTTCTACCACCTTTTTATAATGATCATCACTTGCAACAAAGTCTGTATCATTTATATCAATTATAAGATACCTGTTTTCCGGATTCTGCCTGAAAAACATGAAATAGCTTTCCTGGATCTTCTGGAGATATTCTTTTGTAATTGATTTTTCGTAGTTGCGTCCGCGTTTTTCAATATTCTTAATCAACCTGTCGGTATTAAGATGGAGGTATACATATATGTCAGGTTTTGGTAAAGATCCGTAGATAATATAAAAGATCTGCCTGTAGAGATTAAATTCATCACCTGTTAATGTGGAAGATGCAAATACAAGGGATTTCATGAAATAGTAATCAGCAATAGTAAAAGCTTTGAAAAGATCCTGGGTAACAATCTCTTCCTTAAGTTGTTTATATCTGCTGGCCAGAAAGGAGAGCTCAAGAGGAAATGAATACTTGTCGGGATCATTATAGAATTTGGGAAGAAACGGATTATCTTCAAAACGCTCAAGTACCAGTTGTGCATTGAACTCGTTTGCGATCCGGCTTGCCAGGGTGGTCTTTCCGGCTCCGATATTGCCCTCAATAACTACATAATTATATCTGATAGCCATCCCTGAAAGCTGGTTTTTGGTTTTCGACAAATCAAATTTAAAAATAGGATATTAATTAGCAATAAAAAAGCCGGATGATAATATCCGGCTCTGCTAAAATTATTCCGATTTCTGATCTGGATCTTTTTTAGGATGCTCAGGGCGGGGTGGGCGCGGAAGCAATTCCTTACGGGATAATTTTAATTTCCCCGTTTTAGGATCAATGTCAATCAACTTAACCTCAATCTCCTGACCCTCTTTAAGTACATCTTCCACCTTATCAATCTTTCTCCACTCTATTTCAGAGATATGCAGCAATCCGTCCTTATTTGGAAGTATCTCAACAAATGCCCCAAACTGAACTATTGTTTTTACTTTGCCTTTATAAACTTGTCCTACTTCAGGAATTGTTACAATTTTTTTCACCCAGTCGAGGGCAGCAGTAATGATCTCGGCATTTTCACCAAAAATATTAACATCACCGCGTCCGTCAATTTCTTCAACAATAATTGTGGCGCCGGTTGTACGCTGGATCTCCTGAATTACTTTACCTCCCGGACCGATCAAAGCACCTATCATCTCTTTTGGAATTGACAGCATTTCAATCCTTGGAGCATGAGGTTTAAGCTCCGGACGAGGTTCAGCAATAACCTGATTCATAACATTAAGAATATGCAATCTGCCCGCTTTCGCCTGGTTGAGTGCCTTTGTGAGAATCTCAACTGAAAGCCCGTCAACTTTGATATCCATCTGGGTTGCAGTTATACCATCGCGGGTTCCTGTAACCTTAAAGTCCATATCACCAAGATGATCCTCATCTCCAAGAATATCAGAGAGAACAGCAAATTTTTTTGTATTCTTATCTGAAATAAGTCCCATGGCAATACCTGAAACAGGCTTCTTAAGCTTTATACCTGCATCCATTAGAGCAAGGGTACCTGCACATACAGTTGCCATTGAAGATGAACCATTCGACTCAAGAATGTCAGATACAACTCTTATTGCATATGGATTTTCATCGTCTGAAGGCATCATATTCTTAAGCGCACGGTGAGCAAGGTTGCCGTGTCCTATTTCCCTTCTTCCCACACCACGGTAAGGTTTTGCTTCACCGGTTGCAAACGGAGGAAAGTTATAATGAAGTGTGAATTTCTCAGATCCTTTGTTCAGAACGTCGTCTATAATTTTCTCATCAAGCTTGGTCCCGAGTGTAACAGTAGTAAGTGACTGTGTCTCACCTCTTGTGAAGAGAGATGAACCATGGGTAGCAGGCAGAGGATCAATCTCACAGACAATCTGTCGTATCTCATCAGGTTTTCTTCCGTCAAGACGAATATTATCATCGAGAACGAGTCTTCGTGATGCCTCTTTCAGAACATCGTGATAATATTTTTTTACAAGTGCTGTATTTACAGGATTCTCTTCGGTATACTGCCCAAGAAATTCTGTTACAATATTTTCAAATGATTCAAGTCTTTTATGTTTATCAGCAGTACATGACCTGGCTGCTTCATAACATTTTGAATAAGTTTCGTCCCACACTTTTTTCCTGAGATCCTCATCGTTTGTCTCATGACAGTATGTCCGCTTAACAGTTGAGCCTACCTCTTCAGCAAATTCCATAACTGCCTTGCAGTGAACCTTTATGGCATCATGGGCAACTTTAAGAGCTTCAAGCATCTCCTCTTCAGATACTTCTTTCATCTCGCCTTCAACCATCATTATATTATCATAGGTTGCACCAACCATAAGGTCAATATCAGCCTTTAAAAGTTCACTGGCTGTTGGATTCACAACATACTTATTATTTATCCTGGCAACCCTGACTTCAGATATTGGTCCGTTGAAAGGAATATCTGAAACAGCCAGTGCAGCTGAAGCAGCAAGACCGGCAAGTGCATCCGGGATAATATCCATATCAGCCGAAACCAGATTTATAGTTACAAATGTTTCTGCATGATAATCATCGGGGAAAAGTGGTCTGAGAACTCTGTCAACAAGTCTTGATACAAGAATTTCATAATCTGAAGCTCTTGATTCCCTTTTAAGAAAACCTCCGGGGAAACGGCCTGATGAGGCATACTTTTCTTTGTATTCCACTGACAAAGGCATAAAGTCTGTGTCTTCCTTTGCTTCTTTTGCAGATACGACTGTTGCCAGTAGCATTGTTTTACCCATTTTCAATAAAACAGATCCGTCGGCCTGCCTGGCCATTCTCCCTGTTTCAAGGGTTATTGTCCTCCCGTCGCCGAGATCAATATTCTTTTCTTTTACTTTAAACATTATATATGTGATTTGTGATTATTGAAATTACAAAAAATTGTAAATAATATGAAAAAAGGCAACTTTAAATTGCCTTTTAACCCTATTTACGTAATTTCAACGCTTTTATAATTTCGCGATACCGACTGATATCTTTAATTTTCAGATAATCTAAAAGTCTCCTTCTTTTTCCGACAAGTTTGATAAGAGCCTGCTGTGTACTAAAATCTTTTTTGTTCTTCTTAAGATGTTCAGTAAGATGATTAATCCTGTACGAAAACAGTGCTATCTGGCCTTCTGCTGTACCGGTGTCTATTTCTGATGTTCCGAAAGTCTTGAAAAACTCCTGTTTCTTTTCAGTTGTTAAATACATATCTCTAATTAAAATATTGTTTATCCATAAATATATCGAGTCTCCAATTTTGGAACGCAAAAATAAGGCTTTTTTATGTAAATTATCAAACAATTGGCTTTTTTTTTACAAAGTTCTTTAATTATTTTATTTTAAGGGAACAAAAAAGCAAATTTTAAATTGTCTCCTATTGTTATAAAGACGTAAAACCAATAGAAAAAGTTGCGTCTGATAATGTTAATATTCAGATATTTGTCAAACAAAAAAAGCTTTTTGTCAAAAGATTTGAACATTTCTTATGATGATATACTCTTTTCAGGATGATATTGGAGAAGACAGAATATTGGATAATTGAATTTAAGGCTGCAAATTTTAAAAAATCCCTCCTCTGTTTTTAACTCATTCTGTCCAATATCTTAACTTACTGTTACCTTATCAGGGCTCCAGAAGCAGTTCCCTATGGTCCTTCAGTTTCTTTCCCATACTGATAAGTTTACCTCCTATCCTGCAGTCGAGACATCTTCTTTTTTTACAATATTCATTTCTCAGCTGAATAAGTGCCTGTGTGTAGAAAGCTGATTCAGCAATTAATCCTGATGATTCCCACTCTTTCATAATCTTGTTATCTTCAGCTTTGATATTTTCAAGAAGAGTAATTGCTCTCTCACATAAATCCTGCAGATCTCTGTGCTGACCATAGACAAAAAGGACAGGAATCACAGCATTTATAATCAGAATGTCAGCAGCCTGAGATCCTGTTTTCTTCGTAAAATTTTTGCATTTCTTCCCGAAAACATAATGGTCGTTCCAGTAATCAGAGGCTGATACTTCAAACAGTTCCCTGAGTTGCCTTACATCATTTATCTCAATTACTTTTGAGAATAGCCCTCCTGCAACTGAAACCATTGCGGCCAGCTGGGAGATTCTGATTGAGGGGAAATTTACAGGCCTCAATTTCGAGAATTTCCACAACCATCCATGAATTGGTTTCAGGGAGTATTTTGCTGAAAGGATCCTGTATTCTTTTATAAGATCAATATAATAATCATCATTCAGTGCCTCCCTGAAAAGACCCTCCTGAAGCATCCCGGCAGTACCAAAAAGCAGAGCCTCTATCTGAAAAATGTTGTCAGCATGCTTGCGTATTATCCTGAATGGAAGAGCTGTAGCAAGCATTTCAAAAGGTTCAGTATTCACCCTGAATCCAAAATACCGTGACAATAACCTGTAAAATGTCTCCTCCCAGTCATTACCTGTTTCCGTAAGAATCTTCAGGATCTGACCGGATTTACCTTGAAGCCTTTCAATGACCACTGAATTAAGCCAATGCTTAACAATCATATTGTCAATACTTTTTAACTCATCCTGGCAGGCAATAATATATGGATTATTTACAAGGGATAAATAACGATCATACAGCGAGGTATCAAAGAACAACTCAGTAGTCAGTAACTCTTCCCCGCTTGAATTGAATACTCTCCTGTCATTCTCGGCAACAACATGAAGAATAACATTGTTAAAGGCCGGGTCATTATGATGCCCGTGATTATAAAAATGAGAAGCTTTCGAGTGGATCTCAACATTACCGGCCCATACAGTTCCATCAATTGAGATAAGGGCATTAAAGAAATCCGGTCCTGAATCGCGGTTATACTCACCGGGACGGATTACCTTAATAGTATTACCTGATCCGTCAAGTAGTTTCTCCGGATTATACAGACTGTATTTCCAGAGGTAATGAAGAAACTCCTCTTTCATTTTTTAGCACTTTAAAAAAGAGAAAGCAGCAAGAATATAAAGATAGAAAAAATATTTATTCCGTGCAAGTCGTGCAGGTCGTGCAGGTTGTAAATGAGGATAATAATAATTGACTTGCAGGACCTGCAAGACAAAATAATTAAATAAGATTACGTTCAGACAGGTATTTCTCCATTTCGGTCTGAATCTCCTGAGCTTTACGGCCTGCGATCTTATCGAAATCTTTGGAACTGTCGGCAAAGATTATTGCTCTTGAAGAGTTTACCAGGAGACCACATTTATTGTTCATGCCAAATTTTGTAACCTCAGCCAGACTTCCACCCTGTGCTCCGATACCAGGAACAAGGAGAAAATGATCTGGTACAATCTTTCTGATTTCCTTCAGCATTTCTGCACGGGTTGCACCAACAACATACATCAGATTATCGTGCGATCCCCATCTGTTTGAGACTGACAATACTCTTTCGAAGAGTTTAATACCATCTTCGTTGTGATACTGAAAATCGTCGGCACCCTTGTTGGAAGTAAGTGCCAGCAAAATAACCCACTTATTACTATATGAAAGGAAAGGAGTTACAGAGTCTTCTCCCATATATGGAGCCACAGTAATGGCATCAAAAGGCATATTTTCAAAAAATGCCTTTGCATACATTTTTGAAGTGTTACCTATGTCACCTCGTTTAGCGTCTGCAATAACAAAAATGTCAGGATACTTCTTTTTTATATAGGTGACCGTAGACTCAAGCGATTTCCATCCATTTGCCCCGTAACATTCGTAAAAAGCTACATTAGGCTTGTAAGCAACAGTAAATTCACTGGTAGCATCAATTATCAGTTTATTGAATTCAAATACAGGATCCTTTTCTTTTAGCAGAAAAGATGGTATTTTTTCCATTTCGGTATCAAGTCCTACACAGAGGTATGATCTTTTTCTGACAATGTTCTCATATAGTTCCGAATGGTTCATTGTCTTCAGTTTAAATGTTACTCTCCTTTAATCGTTCAGCATTCTCAGCCATTTGCAGTTTACCAAGCACTTCAGCGATATTGCCATCAAGGATGGCAGGCAGATTATATATTGTAAGATTTATACGATGATCTGTCATCCTGCCCTGAGGATAATTATAGGTCCTGATTTTTGCCGAACGGTCACCGGTTGAAACCATTGTTTTCCTTCGATGTGAAACCTCATCCAGATACTTCTGGTATTCAAGGTTATAGAGCCTGGTCCGGAGTTCTTTTAATGCCTTATCGTAGTTCTTGAGTTGTGATTTTTCATCCTGGCATGTAACCACAATATTGGTCGGAATATGTGTAAGGCGTATAGCTGAATAGGTGGTATTTACCGATTGCCCTCCCGGACCTGATGAACAGTATGTGTCTTTCCGGATATCCTCAGTTCTAAGGTCAATATCAAATTCGTCAGCTTCGGGAAGAACAACTACTGTGGCTGCAGAAGTATGAATCCTTCCCTGTGTTTCGGTCTGCGGAACTCTCTGAACCCGATGCACCCCGGATTCGTACTTCATAATACCATAAACTCCTTCTCCTGTAATACTTAATACAATCTCTTTATACCCTCCTGCTGTGCCTTCAGAAATATTATTTACCTCAACCTTCCATCCTTTTGATTCAAAGAATTTACTGTACATCCTGAAGAGATCACCTGCAAATATACTGGCCTCATCCCCACCGGTACCTGCCCTGATCTCCATAACCGCATTTTTATCATCTTCCGGATCAGCAGGTATTATAAGCATCTTGATTTCTTCCTCCATCTCAGGAATCTTAGAAGAGAGCTCATCAATCTCCAGTTTTGCCATTTCACGCATCTCTTCATCTTTCTCATTTGAAAGAATCTCTTTTGCACTGTTAATATTGCTCAGTGCAAGTTTATATCGTTCGTACGATTCAATTATGGGCAACAGATCTTTATATTCCTTGTTAAGTTTGACATACCTCTTCATATCAGAGACAATATCGGGTTGGGTCAGCAGGTCGCCAACCTCAATAAAACGTACTTTCACCCCCTCAAGTCTCTCCAGAATCATATTATTTGCCATAGCATAAGAAATTTTCAGGGTGCAAAGTTAATAAAAAGTATTCTTCTAATATTCGAACCTGCCAAATTCAGAGTCTATCGTAAGTCTTTTTTTATCAGAAGGTTCGCAATGTCCAACAATTTTAGCTTCAAGGTCAAAACTATTTGCTATGTCAATAATCTGCGATGCAGATTTTTCATTGGTATATAACTCAAACCGGTGCCCCATATTAAATACCGAGTACATGTCTTTGTAAGGTGTGTCGGACTGCTCATGTATTAACTGAAACAATGGAGGAACACTGAACATATTATCTTTAATAACATGCAGATTTCCGATAAAGTGCAATACCTTGGTTTGTCCTCCTCCGGAACAGTGTACCATACCGTGTATCTCAGGGCGCATGGTGTCAATTACTTTTTTTATAACCGGAGAATAAGTTCGTGTCGGGGACAGAACAAGCTTACCTGCATTTGTATTTAAACCTTCTATTGGATCAGTTAATTTATATTTGCCTGAATATATCAGATCATAAGGCAGTGTATTATCAAGGCTTTCAGGATATTTCGAAGCAAGGTATGGTGAAAACATATCATGTCTTGCAGAAGTAAGTCCGTTACTGCCGATACCACTGTTATACTCTTTCTCATAACTGGTTTTCCCGGAGGAAGCCAATCCGACAATTACATCTCCGTCCCTGATATTATGATTCGAAATAATATCAGACCTTTTAACTCTTGCAATAACTGTTGAATCGACAACAATTGTCCTTACCAGGTCGCCAATATCAGCAGTTTCTCCTCCGGTCGACCAGATCCCAATACCAAGTTGTCTTAACTCCTCAAGATACTCTTCAGTACCTTTTATAATAGCTGAAATAACCTCACCCGGAATATGATTTTTATTACGTCCGATTGTAGATGATATGAGGATATTATTATAAACCCCTACACACAGCAGGTCATCAAGATTCATAATTATGGCATCCTGGGCCACACCCTTCCATACAGAAATATCACCTGTTTCTTTCCAGTATACATAGGCCAGAGAAGATTTTGTTCCGGCACCGTCGGCATGCATTATATTACAATAATTGTCATCGCCGCATAAAATATCCGGTACAATTTTACAGAATGCTTTTGGAAAGAGACCCTTATCAATATCTGCAATTGCTTTATGAACATCCTCTTTAGCTGAGGATACTCCTCTTTTACTGTATTTGGATTCTCCGGGCATATTAATAGATCAGACCGCGAAGATAAATAAAAGGATGGAGTTAAACTGACTCCTTCTACTGATTTTTACCTTTGTTATATACCCATTCAATTGATTGCTTAAGAAGTTTCCTGTAATTTGGATTTTCGAATGTCGGTGCATCATGTCCGCTCTGCAATGTAACAACACGCGCTTTGCCATAAATTTTACTCCAGCCAATAACAGGATTACTGTCCGGATTTTCGGTAGTTAACAGAGGTACTACTCCGTCTTCTACATAATACCCCTTATATGTTTCGTCGAAAATATCAAAATCCGATATCCCTTTTGTAACAGGATTTTTTTTGTTTACAACCTTTACATTGAAATTCACATCGTGGATATAGGAACATGCAGGATACTCAATACCCTTCACAGTAGTTGGACTATGAAAGTACTTCCCTCCGATTATATTAAAGTATTCCGGCCAGTTGTCATAAGCACAGATACTGTGATGCAAAGCCACAAGTGGCTTACCCTGGTTAATACAATCTGCAAAAACCCCCTTCTGTTCATCAGTTATTTCCTGCCACATGTGATAAAACACCAGCACATCATATTTACTTCTGTTTTCCGGCTTGAACATATCATATGCTTCAGGCAACTCGGCGATCTGGTAAGTGATGTTATCACCAAGAGATGAAAGCATCTGGTTAAAAGGTTCGACCTTATAACTGTGATTACCGGTTATAACCAGAATATGTATTGGCTTCTCAGCCGGATTAATTGCAGCCAATGAAAAAGGCAGCATAACCAGCAGAAGACAAAGAAGGTGTCTTGTTTTCATTAATTGGTTTTTTTGGGGGGTTCGTAATCAGTTCTTAATACCTTGAATTCAGTTCTTCTGTTTATCTGATGGGCTATCTCTTTCTGCTCATCATTAAGAAGAGTATTTATGTATTGTTCAGTAAGGGCAATATTTGCTTTAAGGAAAGGATTTTGTTTCATTATTTCAGGATCTACAACTTTTGGTGTTGATTCTCCATATCCCCTGGCAGAAAGCCTTTCGGGTTCGACTCCTTTATCAATAAGATACTGAACAACAACCTGTGCTCTTCTTTGAGAAAGGGTCTGGTTATACTCCTCTGTGTCGCGTGAGTCTGTATGCGACATTAGTTCTATAGTTACGTTAGGATTATCAAAAAGTGTTTCAACCAGCTTATCAAGTGAAACCATTGATTCAGGTCTGAGATCCCATTTGCCAAAATCGTAAAGAATATTGGGGAGTTCGATTGGTCTGTCTATCGCTGTAAGCAATATAGTAACCATATATTCACGGCTCTTTTCCTGTCCCTTTGTTGTCTCCTTCTCCTTTCCATTAAGATAACCCTTTTTTGAAGCCAGGAAAATATAATCAACATCCGCTTTGAGTGCAAATTTAAAGTCACCCCCTACTCCGGTCTCTGCCTGGAGATTAGATCCGTCGCTTGCAATCAGCTGAACTAAAGAGCTGCTTATGGGTGTCCCTGTCTTTTCATCTTTTACCAGGCCGGTAACATTAAACCTCAGAGGAGGTAATTCAAATGAAAAGAGGTCATCATTTCCTCTTCCTTTACGTGTTGAAGAAAATATTCCACGCTCAGCACCGTTCTCGAATATAATACTAAAGTCGTCACTGAAACTATTAATTGGTGATTTCATATTTTGTACTACCCAGCTTCCATCAGGCTGCGGAGCTGCTTTGAAAATATCCAGACCTCCAATGCCTATCTGCCCGTCGGATGCAAAATAGAGAGTTCCATCCTCTCTCTGAGAAGGAAAAAGTTCATCGCCCGGGGTATTAATATCAGGGCCGAGATTTTCAGGTTTACCCCATGTTTCACCCTGCTGCGTCCTGGTAACTTTCCATATATCTTTCTTTCCGGAGCCTCCTGAAATATCTGAAACAAAAAATAATGTTAAGCCATCAGGCGAAATAGAAGGATGGGCCGCGACAACTGAATCAGACAGAATTCCAATATTTTTCGGATCGCCCCATTTGTCACCTGATCTCCTGGAGAACATTATTATACAACCCTTCTTATCGCGTTTGTCGACCTCACACCTGGTAAAATAAACTTCCTTGTAATCAGATGTAAATGAAGGTGTTCCTTCTTCAAATTCACTATTCAACACATCAACCGGCACCGGGGTGCTCCACTTCGATTTTTTATCTATCCTGCTTTCAAAAATATCGGTAAAACCCTGGCCTGTTGCTCCATGAGTTTTATTACCTGAAGCATCATCTCTTGAAGATGTAAAATAGATAAGTCCGAAATCGTCACGCCCGTAAGCAGGACTGAAATCAGATTCTTTTGAATTTATATCCTTTATCTCTTCAACCTTATAAGGATCAGGATTCCTTAACCATTCTATTGCCAGCTCACACGCTCTTATTTCCTGATCAGCCCTTGAATCAGACGGAACAATCTGCTTGTATTTTTTGAATTCGTCAATAGCCTGCTGGTGTTTGCCATTCTTCTTTAATGATTCCGCAAGCCAGTACTGGGCATCCGGTTTTGAATATGAAGATCTGACAGCAAGCTTATACCATGTTTCGGCATTTTTCGGATCGTTAGTCATTCTGTACGATTCAGCAATCATAAAGACCAATTCAGTCCTTGCAGTTTTATCAGTTTTTTTTGTTTTTGAATAGGCATCTTTAAAAAGGTCGATAGCCTCGAAATATTCTCCTGCATTGAAAGCAGAATAAGCTCTCTCAGCTTTTCTCTTCTGAGCTGTAACCTCAGGAACAGTTACAGTTATCAATATAATGATGAGCAACAATGTTCGTTTCATGATTCAGCCTCCAATTTGACCATAAAAGTAATCAATTTAAGGAATCCCGGTAATAATTAATAACGCATCCAACTCATTTTTATTTCAAATAAAAAGGATTCCTGCAACAGGAATCCTTTAATAAATTCTGGAATGTCTAATCAAACTGTTATCTTATGAAAAGCAATTCCCTGTATTTTGGCAGAGGCCAAATTTCATTATCAACAACAAGCTCAAGCTTGTCGATATGTTCGCGAATATCATCGAGATATGGTTTTACTTTACTTTCATAAGCTATGGCTTTTTTATAAGCATCCTCAATAACATTAGCTTTCTTGCGCTCTTCAACCATATCATTGACCAATTTCTTAATCATAGTAATATGATCAGACAAACTGACTATCACTTCCTTACGAGCTCCTGCCAGCTTCTCGAACTCAGTTTCGCTGAAGACTTCTTTCAGACCTTTTACATTCTCGATAAGTGAAGTCATATAGTTGATAGCTGTAGGAACAATGTGGTTAATTGCCAGGTCTCCAAGTACCCTTGATTCTATCTGTACTTTTTTAGCGAACTTCTCATGCTCAACCTCTACGCGGCTTTCAAGCTCTTTATCCGTAAAAATGCCTGATCCAACAAGAACTGCCCTTGATTGTTTGGTCAGATAAAGACTAACAGACTCCGGGACACTGGTAAGACTGCACAGACCTCTTTTCTTTGCCTCCTTGTGCCATTCCTTACTATAGTTATCACCTTCAAATATAACCCGTTCTGACTCAAGAATATACTTTTTCAATACCTGGAAAATGGCCTCATCCTTGCCCACACCTTTTTTAATGATAGCGTCAACATCTTTCTTAAACTGAGTAAGCTGATGGGCAACAGCGGCATTAAGAACAATCATTGCAGGACTGCAGTTTGCTGAAGACCCTACTGCTCTGAACTCAAACTTATTACCTGTAAAAGCAAACGGGGATGTTCTGTTTCTGTCGGTATTATCCTGAAGGATTTCAGGGATCTTGCCAATTCCCAGTTTAAGTTCGGTTTTTTGAGCCGGTGTCATCTTCTTGTCGGTCACTTTCTGTGATATATTCTCAAGCATGCTTACAAGGTAACTGCCAAGGAAGACTGAAACAATTGCCGGTGGAGCTTCGTGACCTCCAAGTCTGTAAGAGTTGGATTCATTCATTACTGATGCTCTGAGGACGTCGTTACTGTCGTTAACAGCCTTGATAACATTGACAAGGAATGTAAGAAACTGCAGGTTGGTTTTTGGATTTTTCCCCGGTGATAAAAGATTAACCCCGGTATTTGTTGACATCGACCAGTTATTGTGTTTACCTGAACCGTTAATTCCGGCAAAAGGTTTTTCATGAAATAAAACTCTGAATTTATGTTTACGGGCAACCCTTCTCATAATATCCATAAGGAGCAGGTTGTGATCAACCGCCAGGTTTACCTCTTCAAAGATAGGAGCACTTTCGAACTGATTTGGAGCCACTTCATTATGACGTGTTTTTACAGGTATTCCTAATCTGTATGCTTCATATTCGAAGTCTTCAATAAAAGCCATAACCCTTTCGGTAATAGTTCCGAAGTAGTGGTCAGACAACTGCTGATCTTTTGATGACTGATGGCCCATCAATGTTCTTTCTGCCAGCATAATATCGGGCCTCGCATAATACAATGCATCATCTATAAGAAAATATTCCTGTTCGCATCCCAATGTAGCAATAACCTTTGTAACATCTTTATCGAAGTATTGACATACATCAACTGCAGCTCTGTCAAGTTCTGAAAGAGCTTTCAGGAGAGGGGCTTTATAATCCAGCGCTTGCCCTGTCCATGATACAAATATTGTGGGGATACACAGAGTTGTTCCCACTATAAACATGGGTGATGAAACATCCCATGCAGTATATCCTCTTGCCTCAAAGGTGTTACGTAGACCTCCGCTTGGAAAACTTGAGGCATCCGGCTCAGACTGAACCAGAACTTCTCCTGAAAATTTTTCAACAATATACCCGTTATCCCCGAATTCCAGAAATCCGTCATGCTTTTCAGCTGTCCCGTCGGTGAGGGGATGGAACCAGTGAGTGTAGTGTGTTGCACCTCTACTTATTGCCCATGCTTTGACTCCTGCAGCAACCATATCAGCTTCCAGCCTTGTTAATGATTTGCCTTCATTAATTGACCTTTTAACTACCTTATATGCCTCTTTAGATAAATATTGTTCCATCTTGGGCAGGTCAAAAACATTTTCCCCATAATATTCGGAAACAATTTTCCCTGATTTGGTAACCTTAACCGGCTCCCGGTTGAATACCTCACTTAATGCACTAAATCTCAGTTTTGCCATTTTTAATAATTTTTTCTTGCAATAATAATACTTTTTTTAATATACACCCCTGTTTTTTCAGTTATTTTTAACTTTTTTTATATAATATTTATTATTACCCCCATTTTTAAGGCCTTTTATACAACATTTAATGCCTTTTTCATACATATCCCCAAATTACACATTACAGATCAATAAAAACATTTACAGTAATCAGCTGCAGAATTACCTAAAATAGGTTAAAGCTGGATAGTATTAAAAGAAGCAGGATAATCAAAACAACATGTTATCCTGTTTACCTGTTCAGTAAATACTATTAACAACTTTTATTATTTATCTTATTGTAAGGAATCCTGCTTTTCCAGAGGTCTCTTAAAGCAGATAACCGGATTATGAGAAGTATTTTGCAAAACAAAGGGGACCTGTGTTGAACACACATCAAAAAAAAAGGTGCCGATCAGCACCCTTAATATTTTAGTCAATCACCTGATAAAGTGAAAATACTATTAGTAAAATTTATATCTTTTATCAACTATGTTTGCTCCTTTTCTCAATGATTCATAGGCCTCATAACTACCTCTCATCTGAAAAGTTGAAGTCAGCCTCTCCTGCAATAATTTTATATCTTCTCCTGCTGAAGGAGTAACTGTATTTGCAACCAGCATATAGACACCATTGTTACCTTTAACAGGACCTGTAACAACACCCTGCTGTGCCACACAAGCAGCAGCTACAAGTGATGGTTCAGTACCAACACCGGGAACGGTATATGATCTGAAATTTATCTGGGTTGCCTCCTGAACTTGTAGTCCCATTATCCTTGCAATATCATCAATAGTACTTCCTGCTTCATTATTTTTGTTGAACTCAGATATCAGAAGTTCAGCCTTTTTATCTTTTAAGAGTGCAAATCTTACGTCGTTTTTGACATCTTCCAATTCGGCTATTCCTTCATCCTGAACTTTTGTACAGAAGGCAACTACATATTTGTTACCCACTTCAAAAACTGCCTGCTGACTATTATCAAGAATTATTTTGTTAATATCAGTCTGAAATAATGAAATGATTAATGATCTTGGATTTTCCAGATCCGGCAGAGTTTTTTGCTGTGGAGCAATATCATTAGCAACTCTTTTTGTCAGATTCTTTTCGGCTACAGCTTTATTGAACTCTTCATATGTATCGTTTGTACCTGCAAACTGGCTTGCCTCACTATAAATATTCTGTGTGGTTAATGAGCCGGGAACAACATTCCTGTCTACATATCCGATACTATATTTCCTTGAATACTTAGATTGATCAAGTATTTCAATAATATGGAGACCAAAAGTTGTCTCAACAGTTTTAATTTCACCTTTTTTCCCTGAAAAACATGCATTATTAAAAGGAACAACCATTCTTCCTTCTGTAAACCAGCCAAGATCACCACCTATCTGTGCAGATCCCTGGTCATCAGAATTTGACATTGCCATTACTTCAAAAGGAGCTCCTGTCTTTATCATACTAATCAGACTGTCAGCAAGTTTCCTTACATCATCAAGTGATCTGGCCTGGTTGGGTGACAGAAGTATATGGCGCACATGAACTGAATCGGGCCTGTCAGCAACTTCAAGCAGTTTAGCCAGTTTATATGATCCAACTTCGTTATATGGTCCGAATACTGCTTTAATATCCTCTTTTTTTACAAACTCCTGAAGGTTTTCAGGCACTCCGTCCAAAGTAGTGAAGAACCCTACATGGCGTGAGTCAGCTGTCATATTAATAAACTGAACCGGATCAGCTGCTGTTGCGAATTCTTCTTTGGTTTTATTAATCCAGTCTTCAGCCTGCTTTATATCATCAGCAGAGGGTACAATGTCAAATGTAACATACTCAATATCTCTCAGGGCAGTTCTCTTGTAAGAATCTTTATGCCCGGCATAATATGCTTCGATATCAGCATCAGTTATGGTTACTGATGAATCGGCAATTGCAGCATAGTTTTTAAGGATATAACTGAAATCAATAGAATTACTTGCAAGGTTTTTGTCAAATTCAGCCTGTTTCGAAGTAACAAATAATCCTTTAGATACAAGATTATTATATTTAGAATTCATTCTGTCATTTACAATCTCATTCTCAAAAAACAACCAGTATCTCTTTGCGGTTTCGTCAAGCTCTGTCTGTTTCAGGAAATTTACAAGAAATGATTTATTAAAAGATCCTGTTTGCTGATCAGTAAAAAGTTGTTGCACTATCTGGTGAGGATTGTTTCCCAGAACCATTTCATCAACCTCTTCAGCACTAACCCCGATTCCTAATTTTTTGTACTGCGATTCGAGAATTCTTTCTCTTATCATCTGTTGCCAGGTCTGCTCACGCATTGATTCAGTTGTTGCTTCATCTATATTTGACCGTCCTGAAAGTTTATAAATTTCTGTAAGGTTCTGAAGTTTCAGATCGTAATCCTGGTATGAAACCGACTCCCCGCTGATTTCACCGATTTCAAAATATTTTCTTTGCTTAAGTCTTTGTCCACGTCCATTTCCGAAGAAATCGCTTACAACAAATAATAAAAGTGAAAGACCAATAACTCCAGCAACTAAAACTCCGGCTTTCTCACGTAAAAATTGAAGTGTTGACATCTAAATATTTTCTTTAATAATTATTAGAAATTTATCTTTTTTAATACAGGCGACAAATATAACAAATTTTGGTTAAAAATCTGACGTTGAGATAAAATGTTGGATGTTATCTATTTTCCCATGTCATTGATAGTCCACCAGCCGGTGGACTATCAAACCAAATAAACGGACACGTCATTGCGAGCGTAGCGAAGCAAAAAAAAAGCCCCGGATTTCTCCAGGGCTTTAATTAAAGTCGGCGACGACCTACTCTCCCACAATTGCAGTACCATCGGCGCTGGCAGGCTTAACTTCTCTGTTCGGAATGGGAAGAGGTGGAACCCTGCCGCTATAGTCACCTAAAGAACTCACCCCCTAAATCCCCCAGATGGGGGACTTTGCTTTTGTTCCCATGAAGAGTCTTTGCTCTTCTCTCCTCCCCAATTGGGGAGGATGGGAGGGGTCAATATTATGACATATCGGTTAATAAGTTAATAAAATTGCTACCCCGAAAGTTTACGGGTAATTAGTACTGCTCGGCTTTGACGTTACCGCCTTTACACCTACAGCCTATCAACGTCGTAGTCTTCAACGACCCTTAAAGGAGATCTCATCTTGAGACGAGCTTCGTACTTAGATGCTTTCAGTGCTTATCTCTTCCAAACATAGCTACCCTGCGATGCAGCTGGCGCCACAACAGGTACACTAGAGGTCTGTCCAACACGGTCCTCTCGTACTAGTGTCAGGTTCTCTCAAATCTCCTACGCCCACAACAGATAGGGACCGAACTGTCTCACGACGTTCTGAACCCAGCTCGCGTGCCACTTTAATCGGCGAACAGCCGAACCCTTGGGACCTTCTCCAGCCCCAGGATGTGACGAGCCGACATCGAGGTGCCAAACCGCCGCGTCGATATGAGCTCTTGGCGGCGATCAGCCTGTTATCCCCGGAGTACCTTTTATCCTTTGAGCGATGGCCCTTCCATGCGGAACCACCGGATCACTATGCTCTACTTTCGTACCTGATCGACTTGTCGGTCTCACAGTCAAGCGCCCTTATGCCATTGCACTCTACGCACGGTTACCAATCGTGCTGAGGGCACCTTGAGAAGCCTCCGTTACTCTTTTGGAGGCGACCACCCCAGTCAAACTACCCACCAAACAATGTCTTCCCTTGCGGGAGTTAGGTTCCAGATAAATAAAGGGTCGTATTTCAAGGATGACTCCACGATTCCTGGCGAAACCGCTTCGTAGTCTCCGACCTATCCTACACATTATTTACCCAAAATCAATGTTAAGCTATAGTAAAGGTTCACGGGGTCTTTCCGTCCCGTTGCGGGTACCCGGCATCTTCACCGGGACTACAATTTCACCGAGCTCGTGGCTGAGACAGTGCCCAGATCGTTACACCATTCGTGCAGGTCGGAACTTACCCGACAAGGAATTTCGCTACCTTAGGACCGTTATAGTTACGGCCGCCGTTTACTGGGGCTTCAATTCAGAGCTTCTCATCCGCCTTGCGGCGGACAATAACCCCCCCTCTTAACCTTCCAGCACCGGGCAGGTGTCAGGCCTTATACTTCATCTTTCGATTTCGCAAAGCCATGTGTTTTTGCTAAACAGTCGCCTGGGCCATTTATCTGCGTCCCGCTTGCGCGGGAGACCTTTTTCCCGAAGTTACAGGTCTAATTTGCCTAGTTCCTTAGCCACGGATCACTCGAGCACCTTAGGATTCTCTCCTCGACTACCTGTGTCGGTTTGTGGTACGGGCACCATGTACCTAGAGCTTAGAGGTTTTTCTTGGAAGTCTGTTTAGGATCACTATCCACTTGCCCGAAGGCTCATGGTACTGTCAGGTTCATCATCACATAGCTATTAACCTAGTGATATAACTACACCCTTTAACGTACTATTCCGTCAGTACGCGGATCTTTCACTACTCCGTCACCCCTTCGCAGTACACGGTGGTACTGGAATATTAACCAGTTGTCCATCGAGATCGCCGTTCGGCTTACCCTTAGGACCCGACTAACCCTGATCCGATTAGCGTTGATCAGGAAACCTTAGTCTTTCGGTGGGCAGGTTTCTCGCCTGCCTTATCGTTACTTATGCCTACATCTTCTTTTCCAGCCGCTCCAACATACCTTACGATACATCTTCTGCGCTGACTGGAATGCTCCCCTACCAATCATGACTTATGTCATGAGTCCATAGCTTCGGTAATATGCTTATGCCCGATTATTATCCACGCACAACCGCTCGACTAGTGAGCTGTTACGCACTCTTTAAATGAATGGCTGCTTCCAAGCCAACATCCTAGCTGTCAAAGCAGTCGCACCTCGTTTAATCAACTTAGCATATATTTCGGGACCTTAGCTGATGGTCTGGGTTCTTTCCCTTTCGTCCGCGGACCTTAGCACCCGCAGGCTCACTCCCGTGTATATCTTGCAGCATTCGGAGTTTGTCAGGGGTTGATAGGCGGTGAAGCCCTCTAGCCCTATCAGTAGCTCTACCTCTGCAAGACTCACCACGAGGCTGCACCTAAATGCATTTCGGGGAGTACGAGCTATTTCTCAGTTTGATTAGCCTTTCACCCCTATCCTCAGTTCATCCAAAGACTTTTCAACGTCAACTGGTTCGGCCCTCCATCCCGTGTTACCGGAACTTCAGCCTGACCAAGGATAGATCACAAAGTTTCGCGTCTACCCCCTCTAACTATACGCCCTATTCAGACTCGCTTTCGCTTCGGCTCCAACTCTTAAAGTCTTAACCTTGCTAGAGAGGTGTAACTCGTAGGCTCATTATGCAAAAGGCACGCCGTCACCACGCCTAAGCGTGGCTCCGACAGGTTGTAAGCGCACGGTTTCAGGTACTATTTCACTCCCCTGTTCGGGGTACTTTTCACCTTTCCCTCACGGTACTGGTTCACTATCGGTCTCTCAGAAGTATTTAGCCTTACCGGATGGTCCCGGCAGTTTCAATCAGGATTTCTCGTGTCCCGACCTACTCAGGATACCAATTATAGTATATATACTTACATGTACGGGACTTTCACCTTCTATGGTCTGACTTTCCAGACAGGTTCCATTTCATATTATATACTAATATTACTGGTCCTTCAACCCCGATATCGCCAAAACGACAATGGTTTGGGCTATTCCCCGTTCGATCGCCACTACTAAGGGAATCACTTTTGTTTTCTTTTCCTCCGGGTACTAAGATGTTTCAGTTCTCCGGGTTCGCCTCCATATCACTATGGATACCAGGTCTTCATCCTGGTGGGTTGCCCCATTCGGAAATCAACGGATATATCGGATATTTGCTCCTCCCCGTTGCTTATCGCAGCTTGTCACGTCCTTCTTCGCCTCTGAGAGCCAAGGCATTCACCATGCGCTCTTATTTACTTTCTTGAGTTAATCAAATTTACTAACTTATTTATTACCAATATGTCAAAGAACTTTATTTGAATTTGAAGATTTGAAAATGTTTCAGATTCCAGATTATAAAAACTGGAATATTTGATATTCTCAAATTTTGCAAACTCTTAACTAATTTTCAAGCTAATTGATTTAAGTTATAATAATGAAGTAAACCAGACGGATATGTAACTGTTTCCATTTTCTATCGGAATACAGTTTACTGATTGTTTTTCTCCAGAAAGGAGGTGTTCCAGCCGCACCTTCCGGTACGGCTACCTTGTTACGACTTAGCCCCAGTCACTAGTTTTACCCTAGGCCGCTCCTTACGGTTACGGACTTCAGGTACCCCCAACTTCCATGGCTTGACGGGCGGTGTGTACAAGGCCCGGGAACGTATTCACCGCGCCATGGCTGATGCGCGATTACTAGCGAATCCAGCTTCACGGAGTCGAGTTGCAGACTCCGATCCGAACTGAGACCGGCTTTGGAGATTCGCATCCTGTCTCCAGGTAGCTGCCCTCTGTACCGGCCATTGTAACACGTGTGTAGCCCTGGACATAAGGGCCGTGCTGATTTGACGTCATCCCCACCTTCCTCACGGTTTACACCGGCAGTTTCGTTAGAGTTCCCGGCATTACCCGCTGGCAACTAACGATAAGGGTTGCGCTCGTTATGGGACTTAACCCGACACCTCACGGCACGAGCTGACGACAACCATGCAGCACCTTGCAAAGAGTCCCGAAGGAAAGAAGTATTTCTACCTCATGCACTCTACATTTAAGCCCAGGTAAGGTTCCTCGCGTATCATCGAATTAAACCACATGTTCCTCCGCTTGTGCGGGCCCCCGT
Source organism: uncultured Bacteroidales bacterium (assembly GCA_963732435.1). GTDB lineage: Bacteria > Bacteroidota > Bacteroidia > Bacteroidales > VadinHA17 > LD21. The sequence continues at coordinate 665,229 of CAVSZL010000006.1, forward strand.
CAATTCCTTTGAGTTTCAGCCTTGCGGCCGTACTCCCCAGGTGGATCACTTAATGCTTTTGCTTAGCCGCTAACTGTGTATCGCTAACAGCGAGTGATCATCGTTTACGGCGTGGACTACCAGGGTATCTAATCCTGTTCGCTCCCCACGCTTTCGTGCATCAGCGTCAGTAATGGTCCAGTAAGCTGCCTTCGCAATCGGTGTTCTGTGTAATATCTAAGCATTTCACCGCTACATTACACATTCCGCCTACCTTGACCGTACTCAAGACTAACAGTATCAATGGCAGTTCTCCAGTTAAGCTGAAGGTTTTCACCACTGACTTATTAATCCGCCTACGCACCCTTTAAACCCAATAAATCCGGATAACGCTCGCATCCTCCGTATTACCGCGGCTGCTGGCACGGAGTTAGCCGATGCTTATTCCCGGAGTACCTTCAGTCCCGTACTCGTACGAAATTTTATTCCTCCGGAAAAGAAGTTTACGACGCATAGCGCCTTCTTCCTTCACGCGGGATGGCTGGTTCAGGCTTACGCCCATTGACCAATATTCCTCACTGCTGCCTCCCGTAGGAGTCTGGTCCGTGTCTCAGTACCAGTGTGGGGGATCACCCTCTCAGGACCCCTAGACATCGAAGCCTTGGTAAGCCGTTACCTTACCAACTAGCTAATGTCACGCATGCCCATCTCGTACCGTCGAAACTTTAAATATTCAAAGATGCCTTCAAATATCATTATGGGGTATTAATCCGAATTTCTCCGGGCTATCCCCCTGTACAAGGTAGGTTACATACGCGTTACTCACCCGTGCGCCGGTCGCCACCAAAGTATTGCTACCTCGTGCTGCCCCTCGACTTGCATGTGTTAAGCCTCCCGCTAGCGTTCATCCTGAGCCAGGATCAAACTCTTCATTGTAAAAATTTATTCTTAAATCTCTTTACAAAAAACAATCCTTATGTCTCAATTCAAAAATACTAACAAGTTATCTTGACATGATATTTCAAAATATCTCGTCTGGTTGTTTACTTCATAATTTCAAAGAACTTTTGTCTGCCTTAGCTTTCATGGCGAAAGCAGTTTATTTCACTTTTGGGACGACAAAGTTAATACTTTCTAACTTACCTTCCAAATAAAAAACGAGATATTTTTTCCGGCTTTTTCTTTCCCCGCTTCCATTTCTTCACAAGCCGGAATCCTATCTCTCCTACCCTTCAATCAACTCTTCGCCTTAAAAGCGGGTGCAAATGTATGAAACATTTTTTATAATCCAAATTAATGTAAAAGTTTTTTTAATATTATTTTTCATTATACCTGCATTTAATCGCTATGTAATTGTATTTAAGATATTTAAAACTAACTACTTTTTTGATCTTTTTGCAAAGGTTATTTGCCAGCATATACTATATAATATATGGTATCTATTTTCCCATGTCATTGCGAGCGTAGCGAAGCAAAAAAAAAGCCCCGGATTTCTCCAGGGCTTTAATTAAAGTCGGCGACGACCTACTCTCCCACAATTGCAGTACCATCGGCGCTGGCAGGCTTAACTTCTCTGTTCGGAATGGGAAGAGGTGGAACCCTGCCGCTATAGTCACCTAAAGAACTCACCCCCTAAATCCCCCAGATGGGGGACTTTGCTTTTGTTCCCATGAAGAGTCTTTGCTCTTCTCTCCTCCCCAATTGGGGAGGATGGGAGGGGTCAATATTATGACATATCGGTTAAAAAGTTAATAAAATTGCTACCCCGAAAGTTTACGGGTAATTAGTACTGCTCGGCTTTGACGTTACCGCCTTTACACCTACAGCCTATCAACGTCGTAGTCTTCAACGACCCTTAAAGGAGATCTCATCTTGAGACGAGCTTCGTACTTAGATGCTTTCAGTGCTTATCTCTTCCAAACATAGCTACCCTGCGATGCAGCTGGCGCCACAACAGGTACACTAGAGGTCTGTCCAACACGGTCCTCTCGTACTAGTGTCAGGTTCTCTCAAATCTCCTACGCCCACAACAGATAGGGACCGAACTGTCTCACGACGTTCTGAACCCAGCTCGCGTGCCACTTTAATCGGCGAACAGCCGAACCCTTGGGACCTTCTCCAGCCCCAGGATGTGACGAGCCGACATCGAGGTGCCAAACCGCCGCGTCGATATGAGCTCTTGGCGGCGATCAGCCTGTTATCCCCGGAGTACCTTTTATCCTTTGAGCGATGGCCCTTCCATGCGGAACCACCGGATCACTATGCTCTACTTTCGTACCTGATCGACTTGTCGGTCTCACAGTCAAGCGCCCTTATGCCATTGCACTCTACGCACGGTTACCAATCGTGCTGAGGGCACCTTGAGAAGCCTCCGTTACTCTTTTGGAGGCGACCACCCCAGTCAAACTACCCACCAAACAATGTCTTCCCTTGCGGGAGTTAGGTTCCAGATAAATAAAGGGTCGTATTTCAAGGATGACTCCACGATTCCTGGCGAAACCGCTTCGTAGTCTCCGACCTATCCTACACATTATTTACCCAAAATCAATGTTAAGCTATAGTAAAGGTTCACGGGGTCTTTCCGTCCCGTTGCGGGTACCCGGCATCTTCACCGGGACTACAATTTCACCGAGCTCGTGGCTGAGACAGTGCCCAGATCGTTACACCATTCGTGCAGGTCGGAACTTACCCGACAAGGAATTTCGCTACCTTAGGACCGTTATAGTTACGGCCGCCGTTTACTGGGGCTTCAATTCAGAGCTTCTCATCCGCCTTGCGGCGGACAATAACCCCCCCTCTTAACCTTCCAGCACCGGGCAGGTGTCAGGCCTTATACTTCATCTTTCGATTTCGCAAAGCCATGTGTTTTTGCTAAACAGTCGCCTGGGCCATTTATCTGCGTCCCGCTTGCGCGGGAGACCTTTTTCCCGAAGTTACAGGTCTAATTTGCCTAGTTCCTTAGCCACGGATCACTCGAGCACCTTAGGATTCTCTCCTCGACTACCTGTGTCGGTTTGTGGTACGGGCACCATGTACCTAGAGCTTAGAGGTTTTTCTTGGAAGTCTGTTTAGGATCACTATCCACTTGCCCGAAGGCTCATGGTACTGTCAGGTTCATCATCACATAGCTATTAACCTAGTGATATAACTACACCCTTTAACGTACTATTCCGTCAGTACGCGGATCTTTCACTACTCCGTCACCCCTTCGCAGTACACGGTGGTACTGGAATATTAACCAGTTGTCCATCGAGATCGCCGTTCGGCTTACCCTTAGGACCCGACTAACCCTGATCCGATTAGCGTTGATCAGGAAACCTTAGTCTTTCGGTGGGCAGGTTTCTCGCCTGCCTTATCGTTACTTATGCCTACATCTTCTTTTCCAGCCGCTCCAACATACCTTACGATACATCTTCTGCGCTGACTGGAATGCTCCCCTACCAATCATGACTTATGTCATGAGTCCATAGCTTCGGTAATATGCTTATGCCCGATTATTATCCACGCACAACCGCTCGACTAGTGAGCTGTTACGCACTCTTTAAATGAATGGCTGCTTCCAAGCCAACATCCTAGCTGTCAAAGCAGTCGCACCTCGTTTAATCAACTTAGCATATATTTCGGGACCTTAGCTGATGGTCTGGGTTCTTTCCCTTTCGTCCGCGGACCTTAGCACCCGCGGGCTCACTCCCGTGTATATCTTGCAGCATTCGGAGTTTGTCAGGGGTTGATAGGCGGTGAAGCCCTCTAGCCCTATCAGTAGCTCTACCTCTGCAAGACTCACCACGAGGCTGCACCTAAATGCATTTCGGGGAGTACGAGCTATTTCTCAGTTTGATTAGCCTTTCACCCCTATCCTCAGTTCATCCAAAGACTTTTCAACGTCAACTGGTTCGGCCCTCCATCCCGTGTTACCGGAACTTCAGCCTGACCAAGGATAGATCACAAAGTTTCGCGTCTACCCCCTCTAACTATACGCCCTATTCAGACTCGCTTTCGCTTCGGCTCCAACTCTTAAAGTCTTAACCTTGCTAGAGAGGTGTAACTCGTAGGCTCATTATGCAAAAGGCACGCCGTCACCACGCCTAAGCGTGGCTCCGACAGGTTGTAAGCGCACGGTTTCAGGTACTATTTCACTCCCCTGTTCGGGGTACTTTTCACCTTTCCCTCACGGTACTGGTTCACTATCGGTCTCTCAGAAGTATTTAGCCTTACCGGATGGTCCCGGCAGTTTCAATCAGGATTTCTCGTGTCCCGACCTACTCAGGATACCAATTATAGTATATATACTTACATGTACCGGACTTTCACCGTCTATGGTCTGACTTTCCAGACAGGTTCCATTTCATATATATAATAATGTTACTGGTCCTTCAACCCCGTTGTCGCCAAAACGACAATGGTTTGGGCTATTCCCCGTTCGATCGCCACTACTAAGGGAATCACTTTTGTTTTATTTTCCTCCGGGTACTAAGATGTTTCAGTTCTCCGGGTTCGCCTCCATATCACTATGGATACCAGGTCTTCATCCTGGTGGGTTGCCCCATTCGGAAATCAACGGATATATCGGATATTTGCTCCTCCCCGTTGCTTATCGCAGCTTGTCACGTCCTTCTTCGCCTCTGAGAGCCAAGGCATTCACCATGCGCTCTTATTTACTTTCTTGAGTTATTCAATTTTACTAACTTATTTATTACCAATATGTCAAAGAACTTTTCAATTTGAAGACTTGAAAAGTGACAATTGAAATGGTATTTTATTCTCATTTTCGAATTAACTAATTTTCAAATTAACTAGTGGAGAATAAGGGAGTCGAACCCTTGACCCCCTGCGTGCAAGGCAGGTGCTCTGGCCAACTGAGCTAATTCCCCTTTATGATAACGAACTTTTTTCCAGGGAGTCGAACAATTGACCCTGGCGCTTTAAGGCGCCATGCTCTGGCCAACTGAGCTAATTCCCCTTTATGATAACGAACTTTTTTCCAGGGAGTCGAACAATTGACCCTGGCGCTTTAAGGCGCCATGCTCTGGCCAACTGAGCTAATTCCCCTTTATGACAACGAACTTTTTTCCCAGGGAGTCGAACAATTGACCCTGGCGCTTTAAGGCGCCATGCTCTGGCCAACTGAGCTAATTCCCCCTAATCAGTGCGAGTGTGAGTTTTGAGTGCGAGAAAACCCGCTCTCACTCTCACTCTCAATACTGTTTCGTAGTCCCGCGCGGAGTTGAACCGCGGACCCCTACATTATCAGTGTAGTGCTCTAACCAACTGAGCTACGGGACTGAATTATACTTCCGTAAAACTTAGATTGGTTGTATATTCTCCTGTATTATTGGAATTTACCCCTAAATCCCCTAAAGGGGACTTAAGCCCCCCTTCTGGGGGGTTGGGGGGTAAAACCCCAATTTATAATAATGAAGTAAACCAGACGGATATGTAACTGTTTCCATTTTCTATCGGAAGACAGTTTACTGATTGTTTTTCTCCAGAAAGGAGGTGTTCCAGCCGCACCTTCCGGTACGGCTACCTTGTTACGACTTAGCCCCAGTCACTAGTTTTACCCTAGGCCGCTCCTTACGGTTACGGACTTCAGGTACCCCCAACTTCCATGGCTTGACGGGCGGTGTGTACAAGGCCCGGGAACGTATTCACCGCGCCATGGCTGATGCGCGATTACTAGCGAATCCAGCTTCACGGAGTCGAGTTGCAGACTCCGATCCGAACTGAGACCGGCTTTGGAGATTCGCATCCTGTCTCCAGGTAGCTGCCCTCTGTACCGGCCATTGTAACACGTGTGTAGCCCTGGACATAAGGGCCGTGCTGATTTGACGTCATCCCCACCTTCCTCACGGTTTACACCGGCAGTTTCGTTAGAGTTCCCGGCATGACCCGCTGGCAACTAACGATAAGGGTTGCGCTCGTTATGGGACTTAACCCGACACCTCACGGCACGAGCTGACGACAACCATGCAGCACCTTGCAAAGAGTCCCGAAGGAAAGAAGTATTTCTACCTCATGCACTCTACATTTAAGCCCAGGTAAGGTTCCTCGCGTATCATCGAATTAAACCACATGTTCCTCCGCTTGTGCGGGCCCCCGTCAATTCCTTTGAGTTTCAGCCTTGCGGCCGTACTCCCCAGGTGGATCACTTAATGCTTTTGCTTAGCCGCTAACTGTGTATCGCTAACAGCGAGTGATCATCGTTTACGGCGTGGACTACCAGGGTATCTAATCCTGTTCGCTCCCCACGCTTTCGTGCATCAGCGTCAGTAATGGTCCAGTAAGCTGCCTTCGCAATCGGTGTTCTGTGTAATATCTAAGCATTTCACCGCTACATTACACATTCCGCCTACCTTGACCGTACTCAAGACTAACAGTATCAATGGCAGTTCTCCAGTTAAGCTGAAGGTTTTCACCACTGACTTATTAATCCGCCTACGCACCCTTTAAACCCAATAAATCCGGATAACGCTCGCATCCTCCGTATTACCGCGGCTGCTGGCACGGAGTTAGCCGATGCTTATTCCCGGAGTACCTTCAGTCCCGTACTCGTACGAAATTTTATTCCTCCGGAAAAGAAGTTTACGACGCATAGCGCCTTCTTCCTTCACGCGGGATGGCTGGTTCAGGCTTACGCCCATTGACCAATATTCCTCACTGCTGCCTCCCGTAGGAGTCTGGTCCGTGTCTCAGTACCAGTGTGGGGGATCACCCTCTCAGGACCCCTAGACATCGCAGCCTTGGTAAGCCGTTACCTTACCAACTAGCTAATGTCACGCATGCCCATCTCGTACCGTCGAAACTTTAAATATTCAAAGATGCCTTCAAATATCATTATGGGGTATTAATCCGAATTTCTCCGGGCTATCCCCCTGTACAAGGTAGGTTACATACGCGTTACTCACCCGTGCGCCGGTCGCCACCAAAGTATTGCTACCTCGTGCTGCCCCTCGACTTGCATGTGTTAAGCCTCCCGCTAGCGTTCATCCTGAGCCAGGATCAAACTCTTCATTGTAAAAATTTATTCTTAAAATCTCTTTACAAAAAACAATCCTTGTGTCTCATTCAAAAATACTATCAAGTTATCTTGACATGATATACAAAATATCACGTCTGGTTGTTTACTTCATAATTTCAAAGAACTTTTGTCCTCCTTAACCTTGGTGAAGGAGGCTCTTTTTATATTCTTAAAATCTATTCCAAGAACTTCTTTTGCTTTTGGGACGACAAAGATAATACTTCCATTATTTCTTCCAAAGAAATTGATATTTTTTTTCTGTCTATTTTTGAAAAAATCTTTCAGAATTAAATTGATGTCAGATGAAAAGTACTATTTTCGTAAATATTTATTTGCTATGTCAAACATTGTAATCATCCCTACATATAAGGAGAAAGAGAACATAAAAGCGATAATTGAAACCGTTTTCTCCCTCCCTATCAACTTTGAAATACTTATTATCGACGATAATTCACCTGACGGTACTGCAGATATCGTCAAATCAATGCAAAAAACAATGTCCAATCTCCATTTGATTGAAAGAGCAGGAAAACTGGGATTGGGTACTGCTTATATTACAGGTTTCAAATGGGCTCTTGAAAAAGAATACAGCTATATATTCGAGATGGATGCTGATTTTTCTCACGACCCCAATGATCTCATAAAACTTTTCAATGCCTGTAAAAACCAGGGAGCCGACCTTGCTATTGGTTCCAGATATATAAGTGGAGTAAATGTTGTTAACTGGCCGCTCTCCCGAGTCCTGATGTCTTACGGTGCATCAATTTATGTAAGAATTGTAACCGGAATGAGAATAATGGATACAACTGCAGGGTTCAAATGCTACAAGAGGGAGGTTCTTGAAAACATTAAACCGGAACATATCAAGTCTGTTGGATATGGTTTCCAGATTGAAATGAAATATACTGCATATAAACTTGGCTATAAGATTGTTGAGGTACCTATTATTTTCACTGACCGGAAACTGGGTGCCTCAAAAATGACAGGCGGAATTTTCAATGAAGCTCTGTGGGGTGTATTAAGAATGAGGCTAAGAAGCATGTTTACAAAATATCCGACCCCCCAGCCCCCCCAATAGGTGGCTGGAGATATTTATAAAGTCAATTAAGACCCCCCAACCCCCCAAATGGGGGGCTAAAGGGTATGTAAAGTCCCCCATATGGGAGATTCAGGGGGTGATACTAAGAGATAATACTAAAAAATTATCTGCAAATGAGCAGTATTCTGATAAGAAACGCGACAATAATCAATGAGGGAAGAAGCTTTCATGCTGACCTTCTCATTGCAGATGAACTGATTTCAGCTATCGGAAATGCTGATGAGATGAAGATCCCTGATTCGACAAAAACTATTGAAGCAAAAGGATTACTTCTTCTTCCTGGTTTAATTGACGACCAGGTGCATTTCAGGGAACCCGGACTTACTCACAAAGGAGATATATTCAGTGAGACAAAGGCTGCGGCAGCCGGGGGAGTAACATCTTTTATGGAGATGCCCAACACTGTACCTCAGACAGTTACAATTGATGCCCTGAATAATAAATATAGTCTGGGTTCAGAAAAATCGCTGATTAATTATTCGTTCCTGATTGGTGCCACCAACGATAATATTGATGAGATTCTGAAAGCTGATCCGGCAAATGTGTGCGGAATAAAGATATTCATGGGCTCCTCAACAGGGAACATGCTCTTAGATAAGGAAACAGCACTCAGAGAGCTATTTAAAAGAGCTCATATGATAATCAGCACCCACTGTGAGGATGAAAATACAATAAAGAAGAACTCAGCTTATTACATGCAGAAATATGGGGAGAATGTTCCATTCAGTCTGCATCCGATTATCCGAAGCAGGGAAGCATGCTTTATCTCTTCATCCTATGCAATTAATCTTGCAAAGGAATACAATACACGCCTTCATATCTTTCATCTCTCTACAGCTGATGAAATGAAGCTTTTTTCTAATAAACAACCTTTAAGGGAGAAGCGGATAACAGCAGAGGTTTGCGTTCATCACCTATGGTTCGAGGAATCATCTTACGAAGATAAAGGCTCATTGATTAAATGGAATCCTGCAATTAAAACAAGGTTCGACAGAGATGAACTCCGAAATGCAGTAAATAATAATATTATCGATATAGTTGCCACCGACCACGCCCCTCATACTCTGGCTGAAAAGAGTAACAGTTATTTCAAGGCACCATCAGGCGGACCATTGATTCAGCATTCTCTTGTCGCAATGCTTGAGCTTTGGCACAAAAAAATATTTACAATTGAAAAGATCGTTGAGATGATGTGCCACAATCCTGCTATACTGTTTAATATAAGGAAGAGGGGATTTATTCGAGAAGGCTACAAGGCAGATATCTGTCTGGTAAATCCTGAAAAACCCTGGACTGTCTCAAAAGAAAACCTGCTTTATAAATGCGGCTGGTCGCCGTTTGAAGGTGAGACTTTCAGGTCAAAGGTTGTCACAACCATCGTTAATGGCACTATTGTTTACGATGATGGTATTGTAAATGAAGAATATCGTGGTCAAAGATTATTATTTGACCGTTAATCAATTTCTGTTATAGAAGGGTCGCTTTCACAACAAACCTCACTGTATTTCTTGTTCTTTGTTCGAGAAGAATTTCCCGACCCCTTGTGATCTTTTCAATAGATTCACCGGTATAGTGCCTAATTGAAAGCAACTCTACATCGTCATTGTAAACTGAAGAAAATTCATGTTTCAACTCTTCTATCAGGTTATTTACCTTAATTCTTTCATCATCAATACATACATCCAAACTTACAGCACTGGCCTCTACAAGGTTGACCTTAATACCATGTTTCATAAAAGAATGGAATATCCGCCCGAGATTATCCCCCATTACAAAGGAAAAATCTTTTGGAAGGATGGAGATAAGAATTTGTGTCTCCTTTTTCATATAGACCGGTATTCTCTGTCGAATGGTTATATCTGCCTTTATCATTGTTCCGGGCTCACCGGGTGCCAGAAATGATCTTACATTGAGCGGAATATTTTTGTTATGAAGAGGTTTAATTGTTTTCGGATGAATAACTTTTGCTCCTGAGAAAGTTATTTCCACTGCCTCTTTATATGAAACCTCATCGAGCTTCATTGCCTCAGGCAACCATTTTGGATCTGCATTCAGTATACCAGGTACATCTTTCCACACAATAGCGACTTCCGCATCAAGAATATTTGCGAGGATCGCAGCTGAATAATCAGAACCCTCCCTGCCAAGTGTTGTGGTTGACCCGGTTATAGTGCCTCCGATGAATCCCTGTGTTATATATATCCTCTTCCTGCTAAAGTCAAATTTTAATCTGATCCTTCTGCTGCTTTCACTCCACATCACATTCGCATCCCGGTACCTGTCATCAGTAAGAAGAATGTCTCTTATATCTACCCATTCAGCATCAAAGTGCCGTAACTTTAAATATTCAGCAACAATAATTGTGGACCAGATCTCACCATACGACACAACCTGATCATATTCAAAATCATAGTCTGATTTCTCCCGGGATGAGAGGTATTCGCATAGCCTTGCATAGGCGATATCTATTTTTTCTGAAGCAGCATTAATACCATCGAAAAGTTCTGCAATTACTGAATTATGGCTTTCATATACCGACTGAAGCATTGTCAGATAGGCCTTATCTCCTGATATCCAAGCCTTAAGAACCTGCTCAAGAGCATTTGTTGTCTTTCCAAAAGCCGAAATTACTATAACAAGATTTTCCTTTTCCTCCGATACAATATTTGCCAGATTCTTTATGCCATCAGCATCTTTTACAGAAGCCCCTCCGAATTTGTATACCTTCATACTTCAAAGTTTGCCCAAAATTAGAATTATCATATCATATGACAATCAGATGCAAAGACTTTTTTGAAAATAAAACTTGATTGGAGATTTCCCTGCCAGATGAAACATTATACCTAAAAATATGCAATTAAACTTTTAAATCCGCCATAAGTTTAGTCATTCGATATACATGACAACCTGACAAATATGAGGATTTTAATATTGCAGATCAACCTGAAATTTTTTAAATTTGCTGCAGAACTCCATAAATAGCAAAACAGACACACCTGGTGTTTACTATAAATTAATAGATAAGTAGTAACCAGATACTCAATCAGGTTATTTCGTTTGAATAACCTGCTATTAAAGAACTCTATCTGTAAGTTAAAATAAATGTGACTTTAATTCATTCAACACTGATTATTCACAAATAAATATTTTTAGCATGAAAAATTATAATATTACCACCCTGGGAGACTTTATTACTTTAAAGCAGAAGCACTTCCCTTATGCAAAAGGAGAACTTTCCGGACTATTGCACCATATCGGAACTGCGGCAAAAATGGTAAATAAGAAGATAAATAAAGCAGGTTTGGTCGATATTATGGGAAAATCAGGAGATATTAACATCCAGGGAGAAAATCAACAAAAACTCGATATTTTTGCAGATGAGGTATTTATAAGTGCTCTTCTTTCGAGCGGCGAATGTTGCGGTGTAGCGACAGAGGAGAATGAAAATGAAATAGTCTTCTCTGATACATTCGCTGTGAACGGGAAATATGTTGTATGCATCGATCCGCTTGACGGATCCTCTAATATTGATTACAATGTATCGGTAGGTACAATTTTTTCCATTTACAGGAGAATTACCCCGGTTGGAGAAAAAGTAAGAAACGAAGACTTTCTCCAGAAGGGATCCAGCCAGGTTGCTGCCGGATATGTTATCTACGGGTCATCTACAATGCTTGTATATTCAACAGGTCACGGAGTTAACGGCTTCACGCTCGATCCATCAATAGGCGAATTTTGCCTGTCACATCCTGATATTGTAACACCTGATGACGGATTTATTTACTCGGTAAACGAAGGAAATTATGTGCATTTCCCAATCGGGGTAAAAAAATATATAAAATATTGTCAGGAAAGAGATATAAAAACCAACAGACCATATTCTTCAAGATATATTGGCTCCCTTGTTTCGGATTTCCATAGAAATCTTCTTAAAGGAGGCATATTCCTTTATCCCGAAAATGAAATAGCTCCAAAGGGTAAGTTAAGGTTGGTATATGAATGCAATCCTATTGCCTTTTTAGCATTTCAGGCCGGCGGACAAGCCTCTGACGGAAGCAGAAAGATTCTTGATCTGATCCCTGAATCGCTGCATCAACGCTCTCCCTTTTATGTAGGATCAAAAAATATGGTGGAAAAAACAGAAGAATTCCTTCGTGAATATAAATAAAGTTTAATTGCTTAAATATTAACTGGTATCTAAGGATAGTTATCTTTGCGGATCATAATTTATAACCGGGTTCGCTCCGTTTTGTTAAATGAAAGACAACCAGATTACAGATCACTTTAACAGCCATCCTGTACTTCCGGAATTAATTGAAACAATCAATGAATCAATGGCTTCATTGATCCGTATTGAGGGACTTTCAGGTTCCTCAAAAGCTATTGTTATGTCACTTGTTTTTCAGAAAACTCAGACAACACATCTTGCAATAATCCCTGAAAAGGAGGAGGCAGCCTATTTTTATAATGACCTTGTTTCCCTGTTGGGCGATGATTCGGTATTCTTTTTTCCATCAACTTACAAAAGATCGGTTCAGTATGAACAAACCGAGCCGGCTAATATTGTATTACGTACTGAGGTTCTGAACCATCTCGTATCAGGAAAAAGAAAGGGGATAATAGTTACATATCCCGAATCGGTGATGGAAAAAGTAATAAGCAGAAAAAATCTTAAAAAAAACACTTTCAATATAAGTAAAGGCGATAAAATCTCACTTGAGTTCCTCGAAGAGATGCTCCATGAGTACAATTTCAGCAGAACAGATTTTGTATATGAACCAGGTCAGTATTCAATACGGGGAAGTATAGCCGATGTTTTTTCATACTCTTCTGATCTGCCTTATCGGATCGATTTTTTTGGTGAAGAAGTGGAAAGCATCAGATCATTCAATACCGATGACCAGCTATCAGTAAGTATTCAGAAACAGATTTCCATAATCCCTAATGTACAGGATATTTCAATTGAAGAGATAAGTGATTCATTTACTGCTTTTTTACCTCCTTCATCACTCATCTGGATTGAAGATGCAGAGTATATTAAAGAAAAGATAAATAATATCTTCTTCCAGACTTCACAGAGGGAGGAATCGGGACAGATAAATGAGAAGAAGGAAATTGTGATGACAGGAAATCATTTCTTTGACCACTGCAAAAAATTCAGGATAACTGAATTCGGAAAGCAAAGTATGTTCGTTCCTGAAAAAAGGTTTGAATTCAAAACTGAGTCACAACCGGTATTTAATAAAAATTTCGGACTGCTTTCAGACAAACTACTGTCAAATGATATCAGCGGCTACAAAACATATATAATTTCTGAAAGCGAATCACAGATAGAAAGATTAAGAGATATCTTTTCAGAGATAAACCCTGAAGTGCACTTCAGTTCTATTTTGCTAAATCTTCACAGCGGTTTTACAGAAAACGACCTGAAGATCTCAGTATTCACTGATCATCAGATATTTGACAGGTACCACAAATTCAGGATCAGGGGGTTCTTTACAAAGAAGGAGAGTATTTCGGTTAAGGAACTTACAGGATTAAATCCGGGGGATTACGTTGTTCATATCGACCATGGTATCGGGAAGTTCGGGGGTCTGGAAAAAATTGAAGTAAATGGCAGGATACAGGAGGCTATAAAACTGGTTTACAGAGATAATGACATCCTGTATGTCGGGATTCATTCGCTGCACAGGATATCAAAATATAAAGGAAAGGATAATTCTGAACCCCGTATTTACAAATTGGGATCCGGGGCATGGCAAAAACTTAAGCAATCTACAAAAGCCAAAGTAAAAGACATTGCTAAAGATCTGATACATCTTTATGCCAAAAGAATGGCCTCTCCCGGATTTTCATTTTCTCCTGATTCATATCTTCAGCGGGAACTTGAAGCATCTTTTATTTATGAGGATACACCTGACCAGTTGACAGCATCTGTGGCCGTAAAAGAGGATATGGAAGCAGAACATCCGATGGACCGGCTGGTATGTGGTGATGTGGGCTTCGGTAAAACTGAAATAGCAATCAGGGCGGCCTTCAAATCAGCAGCAGACAGCAAACAAACGGCAGTACTTGTTCCTACGACAATATTAGCACTTCAGCACTATAAAACATTTTCATCACGGCTTAAAGGGTTTCCGTGTAATATCGAATATATTAGCCGACACAAAAAAGCTGCTGATCAGAAAAAAATACTTGCACAACTTGAAGAAGGAAAAATAGACATTATAATAGGGACGCATAAGCTTGTAGGGCAGGATGTTAAGTTTAAAGATCTCGGGCTGCTGATTATTGATGAGGAACAGCGGTTCGGGGTCTCAGTAAAGGAGAAACTGAAAAAAATAAAAGCAAATGTTGATACTCTGACACTTACAGCTACGCCTATTCCCAGGACATTACAGTTTTCACTGATGGGTGCACGCGACCTGTCAATAATTAACACCCCTCCGCCCAACAGAATGCCTATTATTACTGAGTTGCATGGATTAAATGAGGAGATCGTAAAAGAAGGTATTGAGTACGAAGTATCCAGAGGCGGACAGGTTTTCTTCATTCACAACAGAGTAGACAACATCAGGCAGATTGAAATGATGATCAACCGTATTTGCCCGAATGTTAAAACAGCAATCGTGCACGGACAAATGGATGGGCCACATGTGGAAAATGTGATGTTCAACTTTATCCAGGGTGATTACGATGTACTTCTTGCAACTACAATTATTGAATCGGGACTTGATATTCCTAATGCCAATACAATTTTTATTAATGATGCTCACCATTTTGGGCTTTCAGAATTACATCAACTTAGAGGTAGAGTAGGTCGCTCCAATAAAAAAGCATTTTGTTATCTCATGTCTCCGCCTCTGAGTACTCTGACACCTGAGGCAAGACGGCGACTTAAGGCAATTGAAGAGTTCTCGGATTTAGGCAGTGGCTTTAATATAGCTATGCAGGATCTGGATATCAGAGGTTCAGGAAACCTGCTGGGAGGCGAACAAAGTGGCTTTATTGCCGATGTCGGATTTGAAACTTACCAGCGGATACTGAATGAGGCTCTCGCTGAACTGAAAGAGTCAGAATTTAAAGAATCAGCGAATGGAAATGTAAAAGTTACCACATCCAAAAAACCAGAGAGTAAAAAACCATACGTAATTGATTTTCAGATTGATACTGATCTTGAAATAATGTTTCCCGATGAATATATCTCAAACATATCGGAAAGGATCAGGTTTTATAAAGAACTTAATGAAATTGAAACAGAGGAAGCTCTCATTTCATTAGCGAATAAACTTACCGACAGATTTGGAATCCTGCCTGCTCCCGCAGAAGCTCTGCTGGATATTGTAAGAATTAAATGGCTGGCTGTAGAACTCGGCATCGAAAAAATTCTGTTAAAAAACAACCTGCTAATTGCAAATTTCGTCTCTGATCAAAATTCACAGTTCTACCTCAGCTCTCTATTTGTATCTATAATGAACTATGTCAACAGAAGGCAACGTCAGATGACTATGAAACAAAATGCTTCAAAATTAAGTCTTTCAGTTAGTGAGATAAGATCGGTAAAATCTGCGATACAAATTCTCAGCGCGATTCTTGCTGATTACAATAACGGAATCAACCAGAAACCGAACTAATTAAAGTGCCTGGTCTTATCCTCAAAAAATTACTTCAGCCACTTTAATCATATATTATTAACTTTGCACCATGAATCTGATATTAGACATAGGGAATTCCAGTACAAAAATGGCCATTTTCGATGGACATGAAAAAAAAAGTCTTTTCAGACCTAAAGAGCTAAGTTGTGAAAACCTTGAGAAATTACTTTCCTCATATAAAATCAAAAGTGCTATTATTTCTTCAGTCAGGGACATTCCTGAATATATCCTTGATTTACTGACAATCAATATTCCAAAAATTCATCTTCTTTCATACAAATCCAGACTTCCTTTTAAAATAGAATATGATACTCCTGATACACTTGGACCTGACAGAATTGCAGCAGCAGCCGGGGCATTTAATCTTTTTCAGGGGAAGGAAATCCTTATTATAGATGCAGGAACAGCTATCACATTTGATTATCTCTCAGCAACAGCATTCAAAGGTGGTAATATATCACCCGGACTAATGATGAGATTTAAGGCATTAAACAGTTTTACTGGGAAATTACCACTGGTTTCGCCAGCTGGTGTTTTCTCTTCTCCGGGTAAAAACAGCACTGATGCAATAAGAGGAGGTGTTATTACAGGAATTACTTATGAAATAAATGAGTATATTCGCACGTTTGAAGAAAAGTATACTGATTTCAAAATAATTATGACAGGCGGAGATAGCAGATACTTTAAAGACAAAATTAATCATCGGGTCACATATAAGCCTGATATTGTGATTGATGGATTAAATTATATTTTAGAATACAATGCTTAATAAATCAATATTTGCCCTTTCCATCCTGCTTTTCACCATTGTTTTTCATGCTTCAGGACAGAAATTAATTAATTCTCCATATGCAAGGTTCAATCTTGGCACAATAGAACCTGCAGGTTCTTTCAGAAGTACCGGTATGGGCGGAATAGCCAGTTCATTAAGAGATAACGGTTCTATATATTATCAGAATCCGGCATCTTACAGCAGTCTTGATACAAACTCATTTACTTTTGATTTTGGTATTGATTACAGTAAAAGCTATTTATCGGACGGAGAATCAAAATATAATTCTGATGATATAAATTTTGATCATCTTATTATGGGTTTTCCATTAAGAAAAGGATGGGGTGTTGCTGTAGGCCTTCTTCCATACACCAGTGGTTATTACAAAATAGTAAATTATGTAACAAAGAATGATGATAATTATGACCCATTGGTTGGGGAATATACCTCGTTACATTCAGGTGAGGGCAGTCTGAGCACTCTGTTTCTGGGCACAGGAATAAAATTAACCAAAAATTTTTCAGCAGGAATTAATATGACAGTACTCTTCGGACAGCTTAACAGGTCCTATAGGGTTAATTTTTCCGATCCGAATGTATTTAATAATAATGCCACTGAGAAAATTGTGATCAATGGAATAAATTTCAATTACGGCCTTCAATATATGGCAGCCCTGAAAAATAATTATTTTTTTAATGCCGGTGCTTCACTAAGCAATAATAAGAATTATAAAACTGACTACAACAATCTGATCTTTACAAATAGTGTGTATAATCAGCAGTTAACTGATACCATCTCCTCGGTTGGCGATGAATCAACTAATACCTATATTCCGGGAACACTCAGGCTGGGTTTAGCTTTTGGCAAGAAAGACAAATTCACCGTCGGATTTGATTATGTATCCACCAAATGGTCCGAATCAAAGATTCCAAGTATTGGAGGCAGTTATGCTGCAGATGTGGAATCATATCTGTTTGGCATCGAGTTCATCCCTGATAAATACTCGAACTACAGCTTTATGAAGAGGGTAGAGTACCGGCTTGGAACTCATTTTGACGATAATTACCTTATAATTGATGGCGACCAGCTAAAGGAGATCGGAGCCAGTTTCGGAGTCGGAATACCTTTGAGACGAACATTGTCGAAAATCAATTTCTTTTTTGATTATACAAGAAGAACAGGTCCTCCGGAAAGCGAACTTTTCGATGAAAACTATTTTACAATCGGAGTAAGTCTCAATTTTTACGATTACTGGTTTATTAAACGAAAATATGATTAAATGAAGAGCAGGATAAAAGTCCATACTTTCTTGCCTTTTATTCTTTTTATTTTGTTAACAGGACTACTGTTTTCATGTGAAAATAAAATCGATCTTATCCCTAAAGATGATATACTGACTCTTCCGGCACTTACTGTCAGAGACTTTTCAACGGAACTTACAGATTCCGGTAAACTGCAGCTGGTTATGTCTGCACCTATTATGGAACAGTATAAGAACTCAGATTCACCGTATTCTGAGTTTATTTCAGGTATTATTGTTTTTTTTTATGATGGCAATAAAAATCCAATCGGATCCGTCACCGGTAAATATGCGAAGTATACTCATAATGATAATCTGTGGGAATTAAAGGACAGTGTTGTAGTTATTAATGAGAGTGGCGACAAACTGGAGACCGAAGTATTGAACTGGAGCCAGGAAAAAGATCTTATATACACCGACAGGTTTGTAAGGATAACTAACGAAGATCAGATAATTCACGGTTTTGGATTTGAATCCGATTCTCACCTTAACAAACGGAAAATCAAGAAAGTCCAGGCTACAATCTATATTAACGATGAGGAATAGCGCAATGCTCATTATGGAGATAATCTGGATTATTACAGGATTAACTGCCCTCACCATAGGCATTTACCAGCTTTTTACCACCGGAAGTAATAATATCTATGTTTTTGCACTTATCGCATTAGTATCATTTCTCTTTGCCTGGATAAGGCATAATCAGAGAAAAAAGGGCTAATTTTGGTTTATGGACGGAATCCTGATCATACTGTTTGCCATAATACTCTCTGCTTTCTTTTCAGGAATGGAAATAGCATTTGTGTCTTCAAACAAACTCCGTATCGAACTTGACAGGAAACAGGGTGTGTCCGGTTCCGGGATCCTGAATATATTTACAAGAAATCCGGGTCAGTATATTGCAACAATGCTCATCGGCAATAATATTGCTCTTGTAATCTATGGACTTGTCTTCTCCGGCATACTGGGGCCAAAGTTGTCGGTTTTTATAGATTCTGATCTGTTGATCCTGATCGTGAATACACTTATTTCAACAGCAATAATACTACTCCTGGGTGAGTTTCTTCCAAAAACTGTTTTTATTATCTCACCTAACTTCTTTCTTAAGATTTTAAGTATCCCCACATTGATTTTCTTTTTTCTTTTTTATCCTTTAAGCAAATTTACTCTGGCAGTTGCAAACATATTCCTGAGAACTTTTTTCAGGATCAAACCAGATTCAAAGAGGCAGGAGAATATTATTTTCAGCATGATAGACCTCGACCATTTTGTAAATATCAGTAATAAAAGCAATAAAGACTCGGAGAGTGATCAACATAACATAAGGATTTTTCAAAATGCCCTGGATTTTTCAAGAGTAAAGCTCAGGGAATGTATGATTCCCAGGACTGAAATTGAAGCTGTGGATTGTACAAGTCCGGTAGAAATACTGAGAGAAAAATTCATAGAGACAAGACTCTCCAAGATACTTATATATCAGGATACCATAGATAATATTATAGGGTATTTCGAATTGAAGGATATCTTTAAGAATCCTGCTGACATAAAATCGTTTACCAGGAAATTTACAATAGTACCTGAAACTATGGCTGCAAATAAACTTCTTAAGCTATTTGTAGAGGAAAAGAAGAATATTGCTCTTGTAGTTGATGAATTCGGTGGCACCTCAGGTATGGTTACTATTGAGGATGTGCTTGAAGAAATAGTTGGAGATATTGAAGATGAGCACGATACAAACGACCTTGTAGAAAAGGTTACAGGGCCAAATGATTTCGTATTTTCAGGTCGCATCGAGATAGATTACCTCAATGAAAAATACCATCTTAATCTTCCTGAAGAGGATGACTTTGAGACTCTTGCCGGAATGATACTTTATTATCATGGCAATATCCCGGGGAATAATGATGTTATCAGAATAGGGAAGATTGTAATCAAAGTACTTAAAGCTACCACCACAAGGCTTGAGCTTGTGAGTCTGAAAGTTGAATAAACCAATTCTATCTTAAAACCTCAAATTCTGAAATCTTGCGATTGATTTTACCTCTTATGTCTATCCAGCTGAGAACAATCAGGAACTTTCCGGGGGTATCAGACGTTGGAAATGTGATTTTCGCTATATTTTGATTATCCATTACAAGCCTGGGTTCCCAATAAAGTGTATTTCGTGTATCAGGCAAGTTTGGTAAGTGGTGTAAAACCGCTGCCGGACCACTCTTTTCGGAAAGGAAGCAATAATTTATGAAGATCCCTGATGATGGAAGATCAATCCCTCCAAAATCATCATTTTTCGTAACAATATTAATTATTCCACCATATCTTTGATCTCCTTTTACATACAGGGAATTCACTACTTCAATTCGTGAAATGTTCACAGGAGGGATTGTAAGAACTTTCATCGGATCGTCAATAGCTACCATATCAATAAGAACTAACGGATCAATATCAGATAAATCAGACTTAGTTCCGGAAATCTTAAAGTATTTTTTACCCATATTTTTACGAACCTTAACCAGCGATGGCAATGAATTAAAGTACTCTTCAAGAGTTGGAAGATTGACATATTTATCAATATAGATAATATCTGACGGTTCGC
Organism: uncultured Bacteroidales bacterium; assembly: GCA_963732435.1. Classification (GTDB taxonomy): domain Bacteria; phylum Bacteroidota; class Bacteroidia; order Bacteroidales; family VadinHA17; genus LD21. The sequence goes on from CAVSZL010000006.1 coordinate 685,642, forward strand.
CATAAAATGAGGTTTCTTCAATAGTATCAGGTTTTTCTTCTGCTAGTGAGCCAACACCAAAATATGATCCGATCTGTAAATTAACTGCCATCTGATAGGCGATATCACGTTCCCCTGATGTAAGACTGAAGGACGGTGATGAAATATTTACAGGGGTATTGCAGAAATCGTTATCAACCAGGATCTTTAGATCTGAATGATTGGATTCATCAGTACAAAGGAAAAGGTCGTGATATCCATAGAATTCAGGCATTGAGAAGAAAAAACGGCCTGAAGTATCTGTTAACTGTGCCATAAAATCTTTTTGCTTCCCCATTATGGATAAGTTAATTCTGGCACTTCTTACAGAAGTTTCTGAAGAAATACCTGTTAATTTCCCGGTTACTGAAGGCCCCTTGGTTTCAGGAAAATAAAATATTTCATTTTCATGCTGAACACTCCCTGGTAAAATCTCCTTGTCAGCAGAAAGTGTATATTCAGGAATTACAGCCAGGCTTAATCCAGTTATGGGTTGTTGACTTTGTTTGCTGCCATCAATAATTAGATTTACTGAATCCCTTCTCTTATAAACTGATTTATTCAATATTATCTTAAATGCATCAGCTATATCCTTTCCCGGATCAGCTGTTTCATAAATTGATCCGGAACCAGGATTTATCTCTGTCTGCTGGATCTCACTCCGGCTAACGTTAATGATTTTAACAATTGTATAATTATAGTATAAAGGACCTTTGTTCCGCATAAACCGTGTATAAGCTTTTAAATAATAGATCCCTGTTGGTATGTCGTCCGGGATAAGAATATTCCCTGATGAGAAATTGTCTGCAATAAAATATTTATTTCCGTAAATATTTTCCCCGCCTGGTGTTATTAACTCACAGTATAATACAACACTTTTTGTGGATTGAGGCTGGTCGTTTCCCGTTTGCAGAATAGCTGAGAATTTTATATTCTCTCCTGATATGTACAGATTGCGATCTGTGACCAGGATTACTTTTTCATTAAAATCATAACTACCTCCCGATTGCCCGTAAAGAAAGTATGAGCTGAAGAGCATCAGCAGGATCGGAACATGCACATATCTACAGGTAATATTCATATTAATAAGGCCAAAAATCGGGTTTAATGTTTGTCCCGCCCATATAAAGACAATCAACACACTCATCAGAAAGAGTACTCATGTAATAAAACGAGACTCCAAACTCATCTATTCCCGCTTCAAGGAAGACAGGGTAGTCATAAGGACTGATTTCCAGGAATCCTCCACGTTCAAGTGGAGAAGGGTTACAGGGAGTCTGGAAATCTATTTTAAAATTTTCCACATTCTTTATAAATATTCTTTTTGATTTGCACATCTCGGCACTGAAAAACCCCAAAACTTCCATGTCAGGATCGCTTATATTATGAAGATTACCGGTTATTGACAGTGGTTGTTTCTCATACAGCCCACCCAAATCACTACTATTTATCCTCATCTGATCCCAATAGGAATAAGCATCTTCGCTGATTGCATATTGTTTCAGAAGTAAACTATATCCATAAATCAGTTTGGGAGTATAGCTATATACAATATTAAGGGGGAACATGGAATATTTATTTCCAATAAGATTTTCAGTTGAAAGGGTATAGATATTCTTCTCAAGTTCTGTTGTCCAGCAAACCATCCTGGAAGAATCAGGTGGAGATATCTGATGTACAGTACCATCATAATACCACTCCCTGGGATGATCAGAATGGTGCTCCCAGGTTTCAATTACATCCCATCTGAAGTAACGGCTTTTGATATTGCCTCCGTTCAGATCAACATAGAATTGCAGTTCTGATGTATTAACATCAGTAATATTCGAAGGGAATTCAGCTATCTTATAATAAACTGAGTCAATTTTCGGACATTCATTCATAATGTCAAAATCCGATTCAATAACTGTTCCATCAGGTGTAATTATTCTAACCATAAATGAGGTACCCGGAAAAATATATTTCAGGTCAATCCTGCCTGTATACTTACCTTTCTCAGATTCAGACATTTCAAACTGATGGTACTTATCATCATATATTCTGACTGAGCAACCGGAAACAGGTATGAATTGCGGACTACCAACAGCAGAAGCTCTTGAAACCAATATAGTCTGTAACTCGCTGTAATCAGTTACCTTTCCCGAAATCACATATTTATTAATATCCTTGATATCAATCTCTGGATCAAAAGGAATTATACATGAGTGCATCATGATAATGACAGGCAGAAAAAATATTAATATTTTAGTTTGTTTCATAATTTCCAATTTTACCAAGCCAGGTAATAGTGAAAACAGGAACTCCGATAACAGTGTACTGGTAGCTTTTTATCGTACCGTTCTCAGTCTTAAAATATACAGAGTAAGGATTCATTCTGCCGGTTGCATTATAAACATTAAAACTCAGAGAGCTGTGAATAAGTTTATCCTTTTTGAGGTTACCTTCTACTGTAAGGGAGAAATCTGAGCGGAAGTAGTCCGGTATTTTATAGGCATTACGTTTTGAATAATCAAGATAAGGAGATCCGTTCATGTAAAAAACTGATTCAGGATATGTTATTGGCTTGCCTGACTGATAGTTTAAGATAGTTGAGAAAATAAGCCTTCGTGTCAGGTAATAATTCATGACAAGGTTTAAGGAATGGGGAATATCAAAATTCGCCGGATATTCTTCACCATTATTGATCCTATTCCATGAATGTTCGCCATCTACCTGAATTAATGATCTTGAAAATGTATATGAGATCCATCCTTCAAGTTTCCGTCTGCTCCGTTTAAGATAGAGTTCTAAACCATATGCTTTCTGGTTGCCCTGCAATACTGAAGTTTCAACGTTTGGATTATTAAGGAAATCTGCCCCATCCTTAAATTCCGGATAGTTATTCGCTCTTTTATAATATACTTCAACTGACGCTTCGAGGCTGTTATTCGGGATAGTCCGGAAAACTCCAAGCGACAACTGGTTGCTTCTTGATGGAAGCAAGTGATAATCTGAGAGTTTCCATTGGGTATTGGGTGCAACTGTTGTCGTAGTGTTTAACATGAAAATATTCTGATGTGTCTGGTTGAATGCCAGTTTCACCGACCCGTTTTTATCAGTTTCTATATTAAGAGCAGCCCTCAGATCAGGTTCATTATACCACCTTACAGGAGTATTGTTTTTAAAGGTAAGAGTATCTTCGATGTATCTGGGGTCTTTGGGTGCCCCTTCGGTGTATTTGTAAACTGTTGCAGGGCCCATAGGTGTATACAATGTGTACCTGATGCCCATTGTAAGATTTATCCATGGCAGAATATCATAGGAATCTGTAATAAAAACAGAGCTTTCCATTCCTTTTTCAGTTCCCAGATTAATTTCGTTTCTTAACGATTCAGGTCCATATGGGACTACTTTCCCCCTGTCAAGGTTATAGAATACAATACCGGCTCCATAATCAAGTGAATTTTTATCATTTACCCGATGTTTAAAAATGGTATTTGCTTCATATTGATTCAATCTGTAACCATGCTGATAGGCTGCCGAGATCTCCTGTCTGTCAGTAGTTGAAAATGAGTATTGTGAAGCAATAAGGCTAAACTCAGCACGCAGAGCGTTTGCAAAAGTTTGTCCGATAATAAGAGATGCACCATTATTGGAATAGTTATAGCTGTTAATGTTGGAAAGGCTGAAATGGTCGTAGCTATGATATCCGAAAAGTGATATCTGTGTCTTTTGTATGTCCCAGTTAAATCCACCCGATATATCATTGAAGTTGGCACTGCTTGAATTGATTGTTGTATCTTTGACTCTCGAGAGCAGCCAGTCGGAGTAAGAGGTCCTGGCACTTATGATAAAAGAGCTGGTATCCTTCTTTACCGGGCCTTCCAATGTAAGACTCCCTGCAATTGGGCTGATACTGGCTCGGGCAGTAACCCTTTTCTTATTTCCCTGAAGTGTTGTAATATTGAATACAGATGCCAGTCTTCCTCCATATTGTGCTGGAATATATCCCTTATAGATTGAAAAATCTTTAATTATATCTGAATTAAAAGCCGGGAAGAAACCGAATAAATGAGAGGTATTATAGATTTGAATCTTGTTTAAATAGAATGCATTCTGATCAGATCCACCACCTCTGACATTCAGACCAGGTCGCCCTTCTCCCGCACTTATAATACCCGGAAGTGTTCCGGATACTTTAATTATATCACGTTCGCCCAGCATCATGGGCAAAGTTTTCAAGGTTTTTACCGATAACTTGTCGACACCGGGTTCTTTTACACGGATATTATCCTGCCGTTCTGAACTTACAACAACTTCCTGCAATTGAATAGCTGAACTGTTCATTCTTATTGTAAGGCTTCCTTCAGATAACAAATCCAGAATGAGTTTCTCCTTTTCATATCCCAGATATTCAGCCAGCAAATTATACTTACCCGGAAGAAGCATAATAGTAAAAAATCCATTAATGTCAGTTAATGTGCCTGATTTTGTCTCAGATACAAATATTGTTACAAAGCTCATGGGCTCTCCCGTTTCATCATCCAGTATCCTTCCCAGTACTTTGACTCTGGTGTTTCCAGGTGTGATTCCGGCTCTTCCGACTGTTATCTTCCGGGTTGTTCCTGGCTTTCTTCCCGTAATATAACGCTCTTCACTTTCTGTTATTAAAGGTTTTATAATCTCCTGAGCACCGGCTAAAGGTAATATCTGAGTATAGTCCGGTAATTGTTTTATCAGGTTTAAAGAACCCGCGACCACGATATTGCCATGCCAGTATTCTGCGTTAAGACGGGAACTGCTCAATGCTTTTCTTACCGCTACCAGAACTGTAATAGAGTCAGTATTTAATGATACCTTGATATCCTTAACATCATCTTTATTGTAAAAAATATATATTCCAGTTTTCCGGAAAATATCACTGCAAAAATCATGGAAAGCAATATCATTATAATGACATATGACAAGTTTTTCATGATCTTGCACCTGAGCTTCCAGGCAGAAAACGGAAAGTATTAACAATAAAATAGTCAGACCAGACTTCACTGTGATGGTAGGGTGTTTATATAATTAACCAAATTACTCATAGTACTATCAGTTGATTTTTTAACATTGATCCTGTTATTACGAAGGTATTCAATTATTTTCTTCTTCTGATAAGGAACAAAGAGAGAATAAAATGTCTTATTGTTGGTATACCGGTACAGTTGATTATCCGTAAAGAGAATCATTTCTCTTCGCGGAAGAGTAAATGCATGATTTGTTGCCCCGATAAAACCATCTAAAACAAGATCTTTTTCCCATCTATAAAGTATACAATAATGTCCCGAACCAATCACCTGGAATATATGTTTGAGACTATCTCCGGTTCTGATAATTTCGAAATATTTTTCTTGAATTGTGAAAGATTCAAGCCACGCATCAGACATTTCAATTTGATTTCTGGCTCCAAGACCATCTACGTATTGCAGCACCAGCTTCTGGTTAAAGATATCATAATTAAGAAAAAGGCCTGTATATTTAACACTACGTATGATAACAGATCCGGTTACAAACTGTTGATCTGAAAAAAACTGGTGTCCTCCGGTGTTTGCAGGGATAAAGAAAGTGTATTTCTTTCCGTTATATAGTAATGGATCAGAATCATAAACATTTCCTGAAGTACCTGAAGATTCCTGGGCAAACAGAATTTGTACGCAGAATATGTTGAGAATAAGAGAAGATAAAATGAATATCCTCGCTAAGAATGGCATTGTTGAAAGTGTTTAAAACTGATACTACAGATTAAAAAGAAAGAGGCTAACAGAATCCGCCAGCCTCTTCTTATTTAAAAATTAAACTATTCCGGTATTCCTTATCAGAATTTATCCCAGAAAAGCTTTGTTAACAGATCGTCGCCGCCGATGGCTGCTGCTGCGGCTTTGTAACTAACTTCATTAAGGGTCTGCTCATTTACAGGATATGTAAATCTTTTAGGAATTTCCGAGTATGCAGTAATTGTCGGGGCAAGATTCAGGATCGGAAAATCCAATCTTCTCCATTGGGTATATCCTTCAAGGCCTCTTGTATAAAATGCAATATAAGACTGTGTTCCAATCTTCTGCTTCCAGTTACCGGTGGCAGTTGCATATGCTACGTTTGGCTGGGCAAGATAGGCGGTTGCTTCAGCTGCAGTGCCTCCCCAAAAACTAATAGAAGCTTTAATAGCGTCCGAATATAAGGCACTGGCTGTACCTCCTGCTGCAAATCCTCTTTCAGCTGCTTCTGCCCTGTAGAAAAGAACTTCATCGTAAGTAAACAAAATACCATGGAAGTCAGGTGCTATAATAGGATCAGCAATGTGTGAATACTGCGAAAATGGATTGCTTTCGCCATAGATACCACCGACATAGGTCAGGTCCTTCTGTGTAAAGTACAAGGGTCTGCGTGGATCAGTAAGAGTATTCATTAAATCCACTATTGTATTTGCAGGAACAAAGTCATCTCTTCCACTCTGCACTACATCAACGTAGATAGGGTTGGTATGAATAGCTCCAAGGTAGTATAAGAGAGCGTTTTCATCATTAGATGATACTACCCCGCCTGCGATAGCAGCCTCAACAGTGGTTTTGGCAAGTGTAGGGTTGGCATCAGCAAGCGTGATACCGATTTTCAGTTTTAAAGTATTGCCAAATTTTTTCCACAAAGCAACATCTCCGCCGTAAATTAGATCGGCCGAGCCAAAACTACCCTCAGATTCATTTAGTTTTGTCATTGCAGCATCAATCCTGGTGATAAGATTCTGATAAATTGTTGCGGCATCATCGTAAACAGGGTGAATCTTGGTAATATCCATTGCTTCAGTATAAGGTACATTACCGAATATATCAACCAGATTCTGGTATGAATAAGCTATGAGCAACTCAATAATAGCAAGTTTATTTGTCTTTTCCGCTTCACCGATAGGGCTTGTTGGTTTTGATTTACCTATAATATCAGCAGCCTCGTCAAAATCTTTCAAAAAGCCTCTGTAATATGCTCTGAATGTATTATCAGGTATGCTTCTGTTGATAATATCATAGTTTGCCTCATCGGTATAAGTAGTCTCGGTCCAGTACTGAGCAAACAGCTTCCAGACATTGTTGTTAACATTAGTGCTTGTTATCTGGTCAACCATAGTAAGCTGTGCATTGCTGAACAATGATTCACCTGACACAGTAGCAGGCTTCTTTACATCTGTATTGAATTCTTCGAATTTATCAGTACAGGAAGCAATAAAGGCAACCAGTACCAATAAAATAAAATATTTCTTTTTCATAATTTTCATAATTAGAATTGGAGATTAATACTGAAACCATAATTACGGGTTGTTGGCATAACACCGCTCTGCCATCCCTGAATATTTCCGGCACCCTGACTTGCCTCAGGATCAGCATGAGGCAGATTCTTGTTAAATATATAGAGGTTAGAACCAACAAAGCTTACAGAAGCTCCGCCAAGGAAGGTTTTGTCAATAACAGATTTAGGGATCCTGTATGTAAATACAACTTCACGAAGTTTCGTATATGATGCATCATAGATAAATGCAGAGTTTGGATTCCTTGAATAGCCGAACAAACGATAGTCGCCACCCGGAACGCGTCTCAGGTTAGGAGATCCGTCTGCAAGAACACCGTCGAGAACAACTCCACCACTCGCCGGACTATATCCTGCAGCAACACTTCCGATAACGGGGCTTCTGACAGGATTACCAAGGTCATTAATGAAATCTGTTTCAGCATAAAGTCCCGTTGCCATTCCATACCACATATCGAGTGAGAAAATGTCTCCGCCCTTTTGCATGTCGATGAGGAAACTCAGGCTGAGATTTTTATAACTGAAGGTATTCTGCAGACCTCCTTGCCAGTCAGGGTTAATGTTCCCAATAACCTTGTCTGAGGTTGCTGAAGTCTGATAATAACCCGTTGCAAGTATCTGGCGTTTTCCGGTAGCTTCATTTAAAACATAGTCGGTTCCCTGTATGGTTCCGTAAGGTTGTCCTTTACGTGCGTTAATTGTAACACCTCCCTGAAGGCTTGCAATCTGAAGATTTTCAATCCCTTCTTCCAGTGAAACGACTTCGTTGACGTTCTTTGACCAGTTAAGAACCAGATCCCACTGGAAATTGGCAGTTCTGACCGGAGTTCCAGTAAGTTTTAGTTCAATACCTTTATTCTGTACTTCACCGGCATTTACGTACTTAGATGAATAACCTGTTGCATATGAAACAGTTACAGGAAGAATCTGGTTAATAGTATTAGACTTATATAATGCCAGGTCGAAGCCAAGTCTGCTCCTGAAAAGGCTCATCTCCAAACCAGTTTCAATATTCTTTGTTCTTTCGGGTTTCAGATCGGGATTGTTCTTTGTGATATTAACAGATACCATCGGATTACCACTAAACGGAGCAATAGGATCATAGGTATCAAGAACGCTGGCAAAAGGAGCATCACTACCAACCTCTGCATAGTTTAACCTGAGTTTACCAAGATCAAGCCATGGTGCATCGATTACTTCTGAGAAGAGGAAGCTTCCGGATATTGATGGGTATGTATATGTCCAATTGTCTTTTGGAAGAGTTGAAGACTGGTCGATACGGTAAGTTGCATCGAGGTATAACATATTATTATATCCAAGAGATAAACTGGCAAAATAACCGTTTAATCCAATTTTTGCCAATAATTCTTCAGGCGGTTCCATTGGGTCAACACTGTTACTTAAAGCATATACGTCAGGTACACTTAATCCGTTATTTGTTGATGCAAATACTCTGTCAAGTCTGTTACGGCGAATGTTAGTTCCTACCAATCCGTTAAGGTTGAATTTGTCACCAAGGTTCTTTTTGAAATTTGCCATAAAGTCGGCATTTGTTTCAATAAAATTCCTTGTATACCTTGAATAACCGGATGTTACATCAGGACGATTGACACCAAGTTCTCCTGCTACTGAACCAACTGCTTTTCTTTCTTCCTGCAGTTCGCTGTAAGTATCAATTGAAACCCGTCCCATAAAGCTCAGCCATTCGTTTGCTTTATAATCAATTTGGGTGAAGCCTATCAACCTGTTTCGTTCATCATTCTGATAATTCTTATATCTTACCCAGTATGGATTATCCCAGTAATTTGGGGTAAAGTCGAAGTTTCCGTCGCCATCAAAACCTTTAGGGTTCCAGGTAATATTGCGACCAGTCTTATGGTAAAGCTCCTTCAGCATGTTCATGTCTATATCAACCTGGTACCACTGACGGAAAGAAGACATAATATTATCACTGTAACCGGTTGAATTACGTCCTTTTCCCTGTGTATTCACATAGTTGGCATTGGCAGAAACCTTTAGGTTTTTGAGAAGATTGTACGACCCATTGAAATTAAAGCTGTTCTTTAATATTGAACTGTTGGGCATAATACCAGTCTGGTTCATATTCGTATATCCGAGCCTGAATGTTGATTTTTCGTCTCCACCTGATATATCAACACTGTTTGTATAAGAAACGGCTGTTTCGAAGAACTTATCAGCACCATTTTGTGTATTGACCCATGGCATTGCTTTTTTATAGTTAGGTGATTCTGGAGAAAATGCATCCCAATGATATACATTAAGACTTGGATCAAATCTCTGACCCATCGCTGCATCTTCGTAGAAAGGAACTGTCAGATCTGTATTACCATCACCGTCAACGTCAACAAAATCTTCCAGGCCTGGATATGCACCACCACTATAATACGGACCATAACCGCCACCATAATTTGTCTGATATTTCGGGAAGGTCTTTTTATCCATAGTACCAAAAGTGACGTTGGAATTCACATTTACTCCGAGAGCTTTACCTGGTTTTACACTACCTTTCTTTGTAGTTATCATAATAACCCCGTTAGCTGCCCTTGAACCATAAAGAGCTGATGCTGCAGAACCTTTCAGAACATCAATTGACTCAATATCATTCGGGTTTATATCGGCAGCCGCATTACCATAGTCATAACCACTTCGCCCTGATCTTTGACCTGAATTGTTGGTAACAGAATTATCAACAGGTACACCATCGATCACAAAGAGGGCCTGGTTGCTGCCGGTAAGAGACTTGGAGCCTCTTATTACAACGTTTGTAGACCCACCTATGTTGTTGTTAGCTTTGATGTTAACACCAGCAACTTTACCGGAAATCGAGTTAATAAAGTTTCCGGATTTTACCATTGAAACAGCTTCACCTGAAACTGCCTGTGTAGCATAACCCAGAGATTTCTTCTCACGGGAAATACCAAGGGCAGTCACAACAACTTCATTCAATCCGACCAGGTCAGATTCAAGCATTCCGTCTATCACTGTGCGGTTTCCAATTTCAACCTCCTGTGATTTCATCCCGATATAGGAGAAAACCAGTGTGGTTGCATTTGCAGGCGCTGTAATAGAGTATCTACCGCTCGCGTCAGTAATAGCACCAAGAGTGGTCCCTTTAACCTGAACGGTAACACCAGGTATCGGACCTTCCCCTTCAACAGCAGAGGTTACCGTACCTGTAATAACTTTTGTCTGTGCCATCAAAGTGAAGCCACTTGCAAACACAAACAAAGCAACAAGCAGAAATAGTTTCTTCATACGAATTAGATTTAGGTTTTAATTTAACCTGATAAAAGTAGAGACTTATTATGGATATTGCAAAAATAAATACAATTTTAACTCTATTTAACCCGACAAAAATTTCGATGGATTACAAAAAAATGACTGGAAATCGGATCTAAACTGCTGATATCCGATATAAATATACTTAAATCCGGAAATATTACAGAAGGATTACTTGTTGATTTTCAAACTTTTATAATGCTTATAGAATAATGAAATAGTCTCAATCCCCTTTAAGAAATTAAAAACAGGAAAATTTTCATTTGGTGAATGAATCGCATCGGTGTCTAGTCCGAAACCAAGCAAAATTGACTTAATTCCAAGAACTTTCTCAAATGTTGAGACAATTGGAATGCTCCCACCGCTGCGTACAGGGATAGGTTTTTTGTTTAGCGATTCTTCAACAGCCATTGAAGCAGCTTTATATTCCGGAGTATCAAGCGGACTTATATAAGCTTCTCCTCCGTGAAGATATTTTGCACTGACCTCAACACCTGCAGGAGCAATTGAAAGAAAATGTTTTTCGAAAAGTTTTCCGATCTTTTCTGCATTCTGGTAAGGGACAAGTCTCATAGATATTTTAGCGTATGCTTTTGAGGGCAGAATAGTCTTTGCTCCTTCACCTGTATAACCTCCCCAGATGCCGTTTACATCAAGTGTTGGCCTGATTCCGATCCTCTCGAGATCTGTATAACCTGCCTCCCCATTCAATTCTCTGACTTCTATAGACTTCATAAAGAGAGATCTGTCAAATGGTCTCTTTCCCATATCCTCTCTTTCCGATTCACTGCATTCCCTTATATCATCATAAAATCCGGGAATAAGGACCCTGTTATTATGGTCCTTTAATGAAGATATCATATCACATAATACATTGCACGGATTAACAACAGCTCCTCCATAAAGCCCGGAGTGCAAATCGCGGGAGGGTCCGGTCACTTCAACCTGCATATATGATAAACCCCTCAGACCCGATGTGATTGAAGGATTCTCCATTGAAATCATTGTGGTATCAGAAATCAGAATAACATCAGCTGCCAGCATTTCTTTATTTTCTTCACAGAACTTTTCAAGGTTAACTGAACCGACCTCTTCTTCTCCTTCTATCATAAATTTCACATTACAGGAGAGAGTACCGGTACTATTCATCAGTTCAAATGCTTTCACATGCATAAACAGCTGCCCTTTATCATCATCCGCCCCACGGCCCCAGATCCTGCCATCGATAATAACAGGCTCAAATGGGGATGTCTTCCATAATTCAAAGGGCTCGGCAGGCTGTACATCATAATGGCCGTAAACAATTACTGTTGGCAATTCAGCAGATACAATCTTTTCGCCATACAATACCGGATGACCGGCAGTCGGATAAACCACCACCTTGTCAGCACCTGCCTTTAAAAGAGAATCCTTCAGGTAGTTGACTGCCCTGAGCATATCATCTTTATTCTCTTCCTTAGCACTTACCGAAGGAATTCTAATCAGCTCAAAAAGCTCTTCAAGAAAGCGATCCTTGTTAGTTTCGATGTAAGATTTAATTGTATCCATGGTGCTTATAATTTTTGTTTTTACCCCTAAATCCCTTGGGGGGTTTGGGGGTAAAAATTACCTTGTCTTACTCCACTTTTTCTTTCTCAGTTCAACAGCAGCAATACAAAGATCTTTATACATCTCCTCGCCGAATGCCCTGACTAAAGGCTCCTTAAGAAATTCATAAAGATAAATACCTTCCTTTTGGCCTTTCTTAAGGGCATCGGAACAGATTGCCAGTTCCTCATAGTTTACAGCAGTGAAATCGGAATAATACTTTACCCGTGCAGGAAAAAGATGACACGATAAAGGTTTCTTAAATGAGATCTTTTTATCTGTCCATGCCTGTTCAATCCCACACATCAGAACATTGTCTTTCAATATAGTATATGCACATTCCTCATTTCCAATAAGGGGAGTTACTCTTTCGTTCTGAAAGTCGGTTATACTCCGGCCTTTTTCTTCAATTGCAGCTATACCTTCTGGTCTGAGATAGGGCTTTACTTCTTCCCATATTTCATTAAGAGTATGAGCCTCTGCAGCACTCAGGGGTGCTCCTGAATCACCGTATCTGCAACAGTTTCCAAAGCATAAAGGCAGGTTGCACCCGAATTTTTTTTCAAGTATATCAAAACTGAATATCGTATCGTTTATCCTGAGCATTACCTCTCCCTAAATCCCTCCCCCGGGTGGGAGGGACTTCAAAAAAGAATTTAGGTCTCCCCCGCTCTCCCGGGAGCGGGGAACGGAAGGGGGTGAGGCGACCTACACCAACACCTTTCCCGTCATTTCTTCAGGTATCTCAACTCCCATTATGGAGAGCAGAGTAGGTGCAACATCAGCCAATATTCCTTCATTAATCTTCTTAATACTATCACTCACAAGAATGCATGGCACAGGATTCAGCGAATGAGCGGTATTTGGCGAACCGTCCTCATTAACGGCCATATCGGCGTTACCGTGGTCTGCGATAACAAGTACATCATAACCGGTTTCCTTTGCAGACCTGATAACTGCACCAGCACACTCATCAACTGTTTTCACAGCCTTTTCAATTGCTTCATAGACCCCGGTATGACCAACCATATCCCCATTCGCAAAATTAAGACAGATAAAATCAAATTTTCTGGTCTCAATTGCCTTAATGACAGCATCTTTAACCTCATAGGCACTCATTTCAGGCTGCAGGTCGTATGTTGCCACTTTGGGGGAAGGAATCATTATCCTCTCTTCGTTCTTAAACTTCTCCTCTCTACCTCCTGAGAAAAAGAAAGTAACATGGGCATACTTCTCAGTCTCAGCAATCCTGAGCTGGCTCTTTCCGGCGTTTGAGAGTACCTCGCCCATAGTGTTTTCAGCATTCTCTTTAGGATATATAATATGCAGCCCTTTAAAAGTTGCATCATATGGAGTCATTGTACAATAATAGAGAGGAATGGTTTTAAGTCCGTGTTCAGGCATGTCTTTCTGAGTAAAAGCAATTGTCAGTTCCTTTGCCCTGTCATTCCTGAAGTTAAAAAATACTACCACGTCACCTTCCCCGACTATACCAACAGGTTTGCCTTTTTCATTGTTTACAACTATAGGATTCATGAACTCATCGGTAACACCATCGTCATAAGATTTTTGCATTGCAGCCAATATATTATCAGCCGGAGTGCCAATTCCACTTACAAGAAGGTCGTACGCCACTTTTACCCTATCCCATCTTTTATCCCTGTCCATAGCATAGTATCTTCCGATGAATGATGCAACCTTACCATTCGACTTCTTGAGATGGTCCAGAAGACTTTTCATATAACCCAATCCGCTGCGGGGATCAGTATCTCTGCCGTCACCAAAAGCATGTATAAATACATTCTTAAGTCCATAATCCATTGTCATATCGCACAATGAATAAAGATGTTTATCGAGAGAATGGACACCACCATCTGACATCAGTCCCAAAAAATGTACTTGCTTATTCTTGTTCCGGGCATAAGTGAAAGCATCTGCCAGCACCTTATTTTTTCTGATCTCTCCTGTTTTACATTCTTTGTTGATTTTTACCAGGTCCTGATAGATTACTCTTCCTGCTCCTATATTCAAATGACCTACCTCTGAATTTCCCATCTGTCCTTCCGGCAATCCTACATCTTCTCCTGATGCATGAAGCTTTGAACTTGCATAATTGTCCTTAAAATAGGTAAGATTAGGAGTACCGACCTGACTTATTACATCTGCTTTTGATCCATCACCGATACCCCAACCATCAAGTATCATCAACAATATTTTCTTATTTGCCATAACAATTAATAACAGTTTATTTACTTATTTTCGATTTGCTCTTTAAATGCAACATTTTTTACAGCTTCCTGTCCAAGGCGTTCTCCCAGCTGGGTAAGGTAAAGGCTCCTCGGTGTTACATGCCTGTCCATTGATTCAACATAGCCCTTCTCTTTTGTAAGGTTCTGGAAAACTGTATTATACACAATGGCATGTAGACCAATATGTCCGAAAGAGTAATTCTGGGCAGTAGGTGGTTTCTGTATCAGATAGTCTCCCTCACAATTCCAGAAAACAGTGTTTGCTCCTGCCCAGCCAATACTTATGTCTTTCCAGTACCTTGCTGTAAGAGGTGCTTTGACATTGTCATAAAGTGTGCCATTTACCCAGTTGCTGTGTGGTTCACTGGATGAGAACGGAATCGTGGCAGAACAATCGAGAAACACATTTCCGCTTGATGCGTACCCTCCAAGAACAAATGAGTGTCGTCCTTTCTGAGACTTACAACGCTGAACAAGAGACAATTGGCCGCTTAACAAGTATGTAAATCTCCTGGCCCCGGCTCTTATCGAAACCGGTTCCCTCGATTCACAATCCTGCACTGTAACCCATTTAGCGCCGGGATTAACTGATACCACACTGCTTGCAAAATGGAGTGCAGAGACATTGCGTACCCATATGTTTTTGGAGTTGGAAATTCCTATGAAATTCCAAAGGTGATTTTCGTCAGAGTAGTATTCCTCTCCATGGTATTGAAACTCTTTTGCGTCATAAGAACCCCGGTCTATATTCCCGTAAACGGTTGTACGCACAGAGGGGTCAAATTCAGATATACCTCGAAGGTTTTCAATGCCAACCTGCCCAACGCGTCCCTGATCGTCATATTTTACTATGTCACCTCCTCCCCATCGGGCATCAATAGCGCAGAATATCGGAGCATCAAGAGTAATGGTATTACCAGTGATATTAACAATAACACGGTCCCATTCTATATCAAAAGGTTTCCAGCTAAACTTACCTGCAGATTCACTATTCATACCTATTTCATCAATCCATTCCTGGTTGCCGGAACGCTTTACCAGCACCATATCTCCGGGCTTGAATCCCTTAGCTGAGGCAACACTGAAACTTCTGGAACCGACAGGAACATACTTATCGAGTATTGACTGCCTTGATTCTTCAAGCCTTGTATAGCCGGTTGTACCTCCCACACTTATAAGGGCTTGTCTTAAAGATTTTGCATCTTTTTCCTTGGGAATCTTACCGACAAGGATGGTACCGATATCATTCATTCCCTCACCACGCAGAACTACTCCTGAAACCCTGATGTAGAGAGGTGTGAAAAGTTCATATATTCCCATCTTGAGGAAAACCGTACCACGGAAACCGGAACCATCTAATGGTAAGGCTGATACACGGTCTATTGCGGACTGTATATTAGCTGAATTATCTCCGGGGACCGGCCATACAGTAGCTTTTACAGCCACATTTGGTATGGGCACACCTCCGCCTTTGTACCCGGCATTAGAAAAATCAGGAATAGTATTACCAAGACTATCTGGTATATATACTAATCTCCCATTGGTGCCAGGATAAACCATGGATGTCGTTGGAGGATTGTCCTGAAAAGTAGCAGAGCCGCTGTTTTTGGAATCTGATATCGAAGAGACTACTGAAATGGCGTCAGACTGGTTCCAGTAAGTGCATATTATAAACAGAATGATGGTAAAAGATTTTGATAGATTGCTCATGACAACTTATTTTTATGCTGTTCTCAAATCTTAATTATTTCCAACAAGAAAAGAAATTAAAATAATGGCATAAAAATAGTGATAATAATTGAATCTGTCCAGGTTAGACAATAAACTTAAGACTCAGACAATTTGAATCAGTCAGAACTAAGAAAATAAGATCAGCTGCTTCCCTATTTTATCGGATCCATTTTAATATTGTAATCCTTACCTTCACAGGTCTTCTCAAAGGGAATATCCCTGGCCACATAACTGTTCCATTCATACCGGGTCATATTTCTGGTCAAAGAATTACAGGTATTTCTGGCTAGCAGATCAACATTTGTAGGACGACCCAAAAGGTTAAGACTATTTTCAAATGATCCTGAAATTATAAGTTCTCCATCAGGACTGAATTGCATTACCACGACAAATCCTTCATTATCTCCGAATGAGACAGGTGGTTCAGACAGGTCGCCCGGGTCACTGATATTATATAACTTTAGTGTCCGGTCATTTCCGGCAACAGCCATTTGCTTCAGAGTGGTATTGAACTTAATATCGTTAATCTGAGCACTATATGCCTTTACTTCGGAAATTCTTCTTCGTTTATCAATATCCCAGAGTTCAACATTACCATCCACATCACCAACTGCAAGAAGCTTATTTTCAGGATTGAATTTTACCACTTTAATATTTTTCCCTGCTGTCTCAATTCTGAAATTGTCAGACCTGTTCTGAGGATTCCATACAGCAACGGCGCCGTCACTGGTTATGCCGGCTATATAATCTCCGCCTGAAGTTATGTCAATTGAAGTTATCTGCATTGTTCCGGGTGAAACATCAGTATTTGTCCGGTTTGTAAGATCCCATTTAAGAACAAAACCATCCGATGAAGCAGAGTACAGATACTTCCCATCATAAGAGAATAAAAGTGATTTGATCTTCCCCTTACTACCTGCCATTTCATATCCGGTATTTTCCGGATTCAGGGGAACCATTTTAATTGCTGAACTTTCGCTTCCCATTGCAAGCCAGGAAGCATCAGGACTAACAGCAAGAACTTCTATTATTTCATTTCCTGAATAGATGATCTGAATTGCCTGTTCTTTCTTATCAAGCGACCATTTGAGAACTTTTCCATCATTTCCTGATGTAAAGAATTCATTTTTCCCGGGTACAAATGCTATGCTCTTAATACCTCCGGTATGCCCTTCATATGACCTTCTTACGGATGTACCATTAATTTGTGAGGCATTATATAATCCGGCGAAGACATCTGCATCATTACGCAGTCCCTGATTTTTCCTGTTGAAAAGGTAAGCCTGGTAGGCAAGCAAGGTCTGAAGGTCTTTCTGACCACTCATTTGTATCGACCTGATTGACATTGATTTTGCAATTGATATCATTCTTTGTCTCTGAGTCTCTGCTTTCTGATCAAGAGCAGTTTTCAATTCCATGTCAGTGCTCATTTTGTTATTAAGTACTGAGTCAAACTGTTCCCTGGTGATATCATTCTGTTTCCTGGCTTCCAATGCATTTTTTTCAGCAATTTCGCGCTTTATTCTCTCCTCCTGCTCCATTCGGGTTGCATTCGCGAGAGCTGAATCAACTTCAATAGTTCTCTTAAAAGCAAATGTGGCATACTCTTCGGCTACATTCTTTTGTTCGGCAATCTCCTGATATTGTTTTTTAACTTCCTTAAGTTGTTTATTAGTATTTAACCTGGAGGCGAAAGAGGCAACCATAAACAACGCTGTTAAGATTGCTATTGCACCAAATATTAATGATATCATTCTTACCCTTCTCAATTTCCACCTGGCATGGCTGATCTTTTTTTCTTCAATTTCCAGATGCTTTTTCTCGCTGGTACGGAGGTAAACCATTGCTCTCTCGAAAGCCGGATTATACCGCTGCGCCCATTGAAGAGTTGGTTTATTCTGATCACGCCATTTGATAGCCAACTGGAGATCCGGTTCTTTCAGAAGACCTGTTCTCCCTTGCTGATACAACGATGAGGCGTCTGAAAGAAAACGGTACATCTCAACTGAAGCAGCTTCATCTTCGACCCATTTCCTGAGACGGCCCCATAGTTTTATAATGTTTTCATGCGACAATTCAATTAATGAGTCATCATTAAGCGGGAACGCACCTTTTACTGATAGAACAGATACTGAACGATCTGTGAATTTCTCAACAACTTCGGACAATTCCTCTGTTGAACACTGTATTTCATTTTTTACTGCCTTCACTTTTGAAGGACGCGATATGCCCTTCTTGCCATGATCCGTTGTGGTTATAATTTTAAAGAGTTTCTCACATATCTCTTTGCTCCTGCTGCTCAGACTATTGCAAACCTCATCGGCATGCCTTGAGATCGCATCATTCATTGAACCAATGGACTGGTAATCAGAATAACCTAAAGGTCTATCAGGTTCATCCAGTTCCTTCCAGCGGGCCCAGATCCTCATCATTGCATGTTGCAGGATGATAAGCTGATCATCATTTGCGCTAATATCATTAAGAAGAGTTTCAACAAGCTCCTCATCTATCTTTTCCCCGGAAACTATTAAAGGAGCCTCAATCACCTCACGGAGGCTCTGCGTGTTCATTTGGGAAATAAGAAAATTACTACTGTTAATAATATGGATAAAGTCCTTATATTGTGAACACTCTGAGATAAAGTCAGGCCTGATCGCAATAACAATGTAAATATTTAAATCCTCCCTGTTTAATATGTTTGTTAAAAGATTGAGAAAAACTGACTGATCAGAACCGGCTGCTTTTCCAGGTATCCGGTACCTGAAAAGTTCTTCCAGCTGATCAATTATTATAAGAACATTCTCCTTGCGGCTGAACTGAAGTTTGTCAAGAGTATTAATTATCCCGTCTGAATTTATTTTCAATAATGCAATTATCTCTTCCCTGAGGCTGTTATCAGTGTCTTCTATTTTTGATTTCTGAATAAATTCCTCTGACATGCTTTCAAAAGGATCTTTTCCGGGAGTCATATAAAAAATATTCCACAAAGGAGATCCGGAAAGAGATAGTTTATTGATTTCAGGTAACAGACCGCATGAGATAAGTGATGACTTACCACTTCCTGAAGCTCCAATAACTGCAACGAACCTGTTTTGAATTAGTTTACTCAGAAGCAGGTCACTTTCAACCTTTCGTCCGAAGAAAAATCTACTTTCATCAGGAGAAAATGAACGTAATCCCGGAAAGGGATTTATTTTTTCTTTGGTAGTATTTAATGAAGCCATAAGAACTTTATGATTATTCCTCGTTTTTATCTATATATATTAATATTAATGATATACTTTCAGGATATTGAAAAGAAAATTCATCAATAACCTCAAAAGGTAAAACATAATAGTAACCAGAGGTATTTCCATTATGTTTGATCTCCCTGTAATCCACAAGCTCTTTATGCTGAATAATTACATCTGAAAGAGTATTTTCATTTGTGAAATGCCAGATAATATTATCTGTAAAAGCCGGCATATCTTCACCATTCATGCTTTTAATTGTCCCCATTTTTTCAGCAAGGAACAGTAAATCATCTTCGGGAATACCACTAAAACATTGCGATAGAAATATCACCTTTTCAAATAATAATTCCTGCTGAGTTTTTTTGCCGGATATAATAAGATCAACATTTGTCCTGAAAGAATCAGGGAGCCGCTCCAAACCAGATCTGTTAAACTCCACTCCGGAACGGACAAGTAACCATGCTGCTTCCTCTCGAAGTATTTCCAAAGGGCTGAATAACAGTGCTATTACAGATTCAGTAAGATCCTGGCTCTTAATTTCAGTGAGATTTCTGAGGGTACATGCTTTTGTCCAGACACTAATAACATTATAATCGTAATTCAGAATTTCTTCCGGAAGATCTTTATATTGAGGGATTTCGAAATGGAAAAATTTCTTCAATTTTTTCAGCATTTTTTTATCAGCAATATTATCCGGAAGTTCGCCGGATTTTGAAGTAATATTAAAAAGCATTCCCACTATCTCCGGAATAATTCTCCCAATATCGTCTACCCCTGTTTTTATATCTTTTTTACTTTCCGATATTTCAGAATCATCAAATGTCAGTGTAAGAATGTTGGCCAGAAACGTCTTCCACCTCTGAAAATCTTTTTCCAGTTCTCCCACCAGTTTTTTTGCTCCATTATCGTGAAGAGATACTTTTGCAGTAACGATCCATACAAGCAAACCACAGGTCTCATAGACAAGATTTTCAAGCCTCCTTTTTTCATCATTATCAGCTTTAAAACCTGAATTTATAAGCCCTGCCAATGCAATCTCCTTTAATTGTCTTGAGTTTGACCAGACTCTTTCAAGTAAGAAAGACCCATTTTCACTGGTATTAATTTTAGACAAAAGAGACAAAACCGCTTTACTTGTGACCATATTTCCGGAGGATGCCAGATAGAATCTGTTTAGCTCTTTCTCCGCTTCATCTCCCAATGTCTGAAGCACCATAAAAGCATCTCTCTGAATTCCTCTGATATTCAATGACCCGCAGGCTTCCAGTGTCATATCGGTCATTCTGAATTTCCCAATCAGGAAAAGACCAAATCTTCTCAACTCAATTGACTTATCTCTTAAAAGCCTCAGAATTTCTGTAGTCTGGGGTGTTCTTGTATCAGCAAGAATTTTTTTTGCATTCTCAATTCTGTCTTCATCACTAATAACAGTTATTGTATACCCCTGTGTTTTGCTTATCAGGATCCTCTCTTCAATAATCAGTATCAACTCGGATGCGCTAAGACGAATAATCTCATCTAACCTGTTAGAGTTTGAGATCTTTCTTAAAGCTGGTAAAAAATTAATCTCCTTATTTTTAAGGGAATAATTAAATATTTCCTTAAAAAACCATTTGTTATTTATATAGTCCAACGAATGCAGGTTGCCTGTAATAAGATGGTAAAAATTGTATCGGAATAAGAATTTCCCGGAGAATCTGTTTTTCAGAATATCCCAATCGTATGATTTAAATAAGCCATCTTGTTTTTTATCAGGGAGTATAAAAAACCGTTTTCCCATAAACCTGAATTTGTTATTAAACAAGCTAAATGTAAGGATTTATAATCAATAACTAATTACCAATACTTTTCCTTACCAATGTCAGCAAATTTGTCTTGTTTATGTTAAAGCCATCAATAATTATTTCAGCGCGGTTATACCACAATTCTCTTTCTGCCAGCTTTCCCTCGATATAGGAAAGCAAGTCAGCATCAGCAATCCCTTTTATCAATGGTCTTTCTCCATATGATCCTGAAAGTCTTTTCTTTCAACTGTGAAGGGGTTAATTTCAGATATATTGTCAGACCTGTTTCAAGCATAAGATCCATATTATTCGCCAAAACACGGTGTACCTCCTCCTGTTGAGATAACTGTGTTTTTGGATGTCGTAAGACTCTGAAGAGCAATTGATTCAATCTTACGAAAATGGTCCTCTCCAAATTGTCTAAAAAGTTCCGGTATGGTTTTACCCGATTCCTCCTCGATCTTAGCATCAAGATCGATAAACGACCAATCAAGCAGAGAGGCCAGTTTTTTGCCTACTGTTGATTTACCGCTACCCATGAAACCAATAATATAAACGATACTTTTGTTGTTCATTACAACTCTAACTTCATTTGTGCAGGATCATCATGAATGACAGGATGTTGTGGCTCTTTGATGACTATTTCATCAATAACAGGTTCCACCTCTTTTTTTACAACAGGTTCTATTTCCTGAATGTTCTCAACCATATAGCTGGTCATCCTTTTCCCCTTTGCCTTGTAACTCTTCACACCAATGAATTCAGCCACCTCAATTATTTCGTTCTCCCTGTCTTTGTGTTTACCTCCGAAATGGATTTCAAACCTTGGATACTCAACTTCCGTAAGGCTGATAAGTTTTGATTCGGGATCTTCATTTATGAAGCAAAGAAGCTTTTCTGACTCTTCAATAACAAACCTTTTCAGATAGTAGAATTTCTGAGTAGCATCCCAGTAAATAGCAGAATAGACTTTTCCTTGCTTATACTTTTCAATTATAAGTATATTATCCTCAAAATGATTGGAAAGATCAAATCCTGAAGTTCTGAAGAATCCGTTTTTAGTCACAATAAAAATCTTATCATCCGAACTGAATTCTCCCAGAAAGAGACCTCTTCCATCAACATTCAAGCCTGAAGACAGCATCATCGAACCAGATTTTTCTTCCACCCAATGTTGAAAGTCCCTTTTCTTTAAGATGTATCTTTAATACGGCATTCTTTGTAAGGATATTGCCCATAGAAGATTTTCCCTTGATGGCTATTTGTCCGAAATCAAATTCAAATACAAGCTTTTTAAGACGGGCTTTTGGTTTGTGATGTACACGAATCACTTCGGCTTCGCCATTAGGATTTGCGCTTAAATAGACGATTTTAGAACCAGCTTTTCCCCTGGTTAAATTATACTCTTTATCCCTGGTAAGACCTGAGATAGAGCACCTTTTTGCAAGAAGAGGACCATCCTTACCATCCTGGTATACAATATTATAAATTGTTCTTTCATCATTTTTAAGAAAGATATGTGCATATAATATATCATTCCCTACAAACACCTTTTCAGCCACTTTTGTGATAAGATAAACCCCATCCTTTCTGATGACAATAACATCATCAATATCAGAACAATCACAAATGAACTCATCTTTCTTAAGTCCTGTGCCGATAAAACCTTCTTTATAATTGATATATAACTTGGCATTATTGGCAACTACTTTTGTTGCTTCGATAGTATCAAAACTTCTGATTTCAGTCTTTCTTTCTTTGCCTTTTCCGTACTTTTTCTTTATCTGCCTGAAATAATTGATGGTATATTGAATTAAATTACGGAGATGGTTTTTTACCTCCTCAAGTTCAGTCTCAAGTCCTTTGATATGTTCATCAGCTTTCTTCACATCAAATTTTGAGATTCTCTTGATCTTAATTTCAGTAAGTTGAATAATATCCTCTCTTGTAACCTCTCTCAACAACAGCTTTTTATAAGGAGTAAGGCCTTTATCGATTGCAGCAATAACAGCTTCCCATGTTTCGCATTCTTCAATATCACGGTAAATCCTTTTTTCAATAAAGATCTTTTCGAGCGACGACATATGCCACTCTTCGCGAAGTTCACCCTGCCTTATTTCAAGTTCTGTCTTAAGAAGTTCAACAGTCTTATCAGCCGAGTGTTTCAGGATTGAACTTACGCCCATAAAGGAGGGTTTATCCTCAATAATTACACATGTATTTGGTGATATAGAATATTCGCAATCAGTAAGTGCATATAATGCGTCAATAGTCTTATCAGGTGACACTCCGGGAATGAGATGAACAACAATTTCAACATTTGCTGATGTATTATCGTCTATCTTTCTGATTTTAATCTTTCCCTTTTCATTAGCCTTAATTATCGAATCAATAAGGGTAGTTGTTGTTTTTCCAAAAGGTATCTCGGTTATCACCAGTGCTTTTTTATCGATCTTTTCGATTTTGGCCCTAACTTTGATGGAACCGCCGCGTTGCCCGTCATTATATTTTGATATATCTACCATTCCTCCTGTAGGAAAGTCAGGGTAAATTACAAACTCCTTTCCCTGAAGGTAATCGATTGAAGCATCAATAAGTTCATTGAAGTTATGCGGAAGTATTTTAGAGGCCAGACCAACTGCAATACCTTCTACTCCGAGTGCCAGCAGCAAAGGAAATTTAACAGGAAGAGTTACAGGTTCCTTATTCCTTCCGTCATACGATAATTTCCACTCAGTTGTTTTATTATTAAATACTACTTCAAGAGCAAATTTTGATAGTCGCGCTTCAATATACCTTGGGGCAGCGGCACCATCACCGGTAAGAATATTTCCCCAGTTACCCTGTGCATCCACAAGGAGATCCTTTTGTCCAAGCTGTACCAGAGCATCGCCTATTGAAGCGTCGCCATGGGGATGAAACTGCATTGTATGACCAATGATATTGGCCACTTTATTATAACGGCCATCATCCATCCTCTTCATTGAATGAAGGATCCGGCGCTGAACAGGTTTTAGTCCATCATGAAGATGCGGGACTGCTCTTTCGAGAATTACATATGATGCATAATCGAGAAACCAGTCCTGATACATACCCGACAAAGCAGTAACAGAATGGAGAGCAACCGGCCCCTGAGGTACAGTTTCACTCCCTTCCTTAATGGTCTTATCAAGATCTGATTCTTCCATAAAAACAGTGCTCTTCCTTAAAATAATCTTCTACTTCTCCTCGTCAACAATATCTTCTTCAATCCGAAGGTTATCAATAATAAAATCCTGTCGGTCAGGAGTATTCTTTCCCATAAAAAACTCAAGAAATCCGTTCACAGAGTCGTTTTTCTTCATCCTTACAGGTTCCAGCCGCATATCTTTACCAATAAAATTGGCAAACTCATCAGGCGATATTTCTCCCAAACCCTTAAACCGTGTAATCTCCGGTGCCGGACCAAGAGCAGCTATTGCTTTAGCTTTCTCTTCGGGTGAATAGCAGTAACGAGTCTCCTTTTTATTCCTTACACGGAAAAGCGGTGTCTGCAGGATATATACATGTCCTTTCCTGACAAGATCAGGAAAAAACTGAAGGAAAAATGTTAACAGAAGGAGCCTGATATGCATGCCGTCAACATCAGCGTCTGTAGCAACAACAACATTATTATACCTCAGGTTTTCAATTCCATCTTCAATATTAAGAGCAGCCTGAAGCAGATTAAATTCCTCGTTTTCATATACGATCTTTTTTGTAAGACCATAACAATTAAGAGGTTTTCCCCTGAGGCTGAATACAGCCTGTGTTTCAACATTCCGCGATTTGGTAATCGAACCACTTGCTGAATCTCCCTCGGTTATGAATATCGTTGAATCGAGCTTATTTACATCATTTGAATTATAGTGCATGCGACAGTCTCTCAGTTTCTTATTATGCAGACTGACCTTTTTGGCTCTGTCTCTGGCAAGTTTTTGTATCGAGGAAATTGCCTTCCGTTCTTTTTCAGAGTCCTGGATCTTTTTAAGTAAAATCCTCGCAGTTTCAGGATTTTTATGAAGAAAATCATCTAATTGTTTCTTTATAAACTCACTGATAAAATTCCTTACCGAAGGTCCTTCCGGACCCATGTCTTTTGAACCAAGTTTAGTTTTGGTCTGCGATTCAAATATCGGTTCTTCGACTTTAATACTTACTGCGGCAATAATTGACGACCTTATATCGGCAGGGTCATAGTCTTTTTTATAAAAATCCCGTATTGTTTTTACAATAGCTTCACGAAAAGCAACCAGATGGGTTCCCCCCTGGGTTGTATTCTGCCCGTTTACAAAGCTGTAATAGTCCTCCCCATATTGAAATCCGTGAGTAAAAGCCACTTCAATATCCTCCCCTTTGAGATGAACTATCGGATAAAGACCCTCTTTGTTCATGTTCTCATTGAGAAGATCTACCAGTCCGTTTCGCGATACAAACTTATTGCCATTGAAGTTGATTACAAGTCCGGCATTGAGATAGACGTAATTTTTCAGCATGGTATCTACATACTCAGATATGTAATAGTAGTTACCAAACATCTCCTCATCAGGTTGAAAAACTACTTCAACCCCATTTTCCATACTTGTAGGCTCGAGCGGATGATCTTTTATTGTTACACCATGAGCAAACTCAATGGTCTTAACCTGACCGTCTCTGATGGATTTTATTATAAAACTGCTCGACAATGCATTTACTGCCTTGACACCCACACCATTCAGTCCTACTGATTTTTTAAACGCTTTTGAATCGTATTTTGCACCGGTGTTCATTTTGGAGACAGCATCCAGCAGCTTACCGAGCGGTATTCCACGTCCATAATCTCTTACCCTGACCTCCTTCCCGTTAATGGAAACATCTATCTTTTTTCCATTACCCATCATATATTCGTCAATTGAGTTGTCCATGACCTCCTTGAGCAGAACATACACACCATCATCCTGTGACGAGCCATCACCAAGCTTTCCAATGTACATTCCCGGTCTGAGACGGATATGCTCTCTCCATTCCAGGGTTTTAATATGCTCTTCAGAATATCCAACTGACATTTTGCAGAATTTTTGCGCAAATATAACTATTTAGACAAGGGATATTTTTGTGAATTTTTCAACAATCTGCCGGAATTTTATCACATCAAAAGTCCTGCAAAGACCATTGCCAAAATATTTGACTGATTAGTTGGTGATTACGATTCAGCCCAAACTGTTAATAAATGGAAGCTCCTAATCCAGTATCCCCATCTGTTTCATGAGCAAGGCAGCGTTCATCTTATGTGTAATTCCGTTCCGGAGTTTATAATCAAAGGTTATCAGTTCCCCGTCTATTTCAACTTCAAAGCACCGGTTTATAAACTTATCCGGAAAATCATTCTCCATTAAACAAACACTTGTATCGTGAGTAGCTATTAATCCTGTAGCCCCAAGGCTGACCATTTTCCCCAGAAACAACTTTGATCCAAGGCTCTTATCGGCTGAATTGGTTCCCTTAAGTATTTCATCAAGTATGAATAGTATTGGCTCTCCATGCTCAATTTCTGATTTAAGCATCTTTAACCTCCGTAGTTCAGCGTAGAAATAAGATTCGTTATTTGAAAGCGAGTCGGTAGTTCGCATGCTCGTAATCAACCGGAGAGGAGTGAATCTCATCGACTTTGCACATACAGGAGCACCAGTCATCCCGAGGATGAAGTTAATTGCCACTGCCCGAAGAAAGGTACTCTTGCCAGCCATATTTGCCCCGGAGATTATACAAATAGTACATTTCTGCTCAAGAACAAAATCATTACAAATCCTCTTCTCATAGTCAATCAGCTGGTGCCCCAATTCCAGTGCAGATATCACATTCCCGTTTTCTGAGATGACAGGGTAAGAAAAATCCGGATTATTATCTGCATAATTTCCAAGGCTGATATAGGCATCGACTTTTCCTAACAATTCAAGCCACTCCGGGAAAAGGCTTTTGTTTATATGCCTCCATTTTTCAAGCCGGTAAATACAGTGATAATCCCAGAGCAATAATCCGTTCAGAATAAACCCGGCAAGAATATTCATCCTGCTGTCGAACGACTGGATCAGACGGCTCAGCTTCTTTACCGAGGCAGATGCGGATTGTTTCTTATCAGATATCCCCAGTTTAATATCATCTAACTCTTTTGATGTAAAAATCTCATTATCGAATGATTTAAGCAACCCATCCATCGAAGTAAGATAATTGTACTTCTTTGATAATACCGCATGAATCAGATTAGTACGTCTTAATCCGGCAACAACAAACAGAAGATTTAACAGAAAAAATGTTGTAAAAACTGTATATGGCAATAATCCGGATAACAGAAATATAAAAGATAAAATAGTTATTGATGGCATTATATAGATCATTGCCATTATTACAGGGGCTGATTTAACAATGTTTCTTTCATCCATCCATTCCAGGAGACTATTTATATAATTCTTTTCAAGAGGTTTCTTCATTCCATAAGCCATAAACTCATGCCTCCATTTCTTCCTGGCCGCAATCTCTTTTATGGTTTCCTGCCTTAAAATCAATTGCGAGGAGAGAAGAAAAGGATCAGAAAGCCATCCTGCAAGAATATCACGTCCATAACCTGTAACTGTTCTGTTGAGGTATTGAAAAAGTGAAGAACTTCCAAACAGATCGACATCATTTGAAAAATCGTGCCCGGCATCAGCATAAGAATTGCCCCCGTCAAAAGCACTGAAATCTCCTGAGATGGCATTGGCTTCATTCATGTTTATAACTGAAAGATTACCAAAAAATTCTTTCTTTGCTGAATGTGAAGAGTAGAGTTTCAATAACCAGAGAAATAATACGGCTACTCCTATAATTATAACTAATCCGGGATATATCCCAATTTTAAATCCAAACCATATCAGTACCAATCCTCCGGTAAATGATAAAAATCTTGAAATAGAAAGGTATAATAATATTCTTTCCTCCTTTGATTCAAGAGTTTTGTATCCTGAGGATGCACTTAAATAGGTTTCCCTGATCTGGTCTCTCATCATTTTTTTATATTATCATTCCGATAACCTGAAACTTACTTCTTTTATTGTAATAATCATCGCCATGCGGATCAAAATTCCATGTCCACTCCTCCCTGTACTTACATTGAGGAAGTTCTGTCATCAAAGTGGGAATCGCACTTACCAAACCCGATTTACCGGTAATGATCTCAGAGATATCAGAAACAAGTACAGAATTGTACCTGATCAGAAAGTCAATGTGACTCTTCTGTATCTTTTTCTTAATTGTAATTAACTCATCATCAGGAATTTTGCTTCTCTTTTTTAAAAAATCTACAATAAGTGATTCCATCTGAGTCAGAACGTTTAATGAGATCACCATTCCGGGATCTGAAACAGGAGCATATTCCTTAATATTAATACTTTCAAGAGATTTAAGCTTTTTAAGAAATGAATATTTATGTGCCCTGTTCCATACTTCCTCAATTAATCCACCTGTAAGGTCTTCATAAACAAGTTCAACATTCTTAATACCGGCTGTCTGTTCAATTACTGCCGGAGGATGAACAATATCAACCAGACATATTTTTTCAACACTGTTAATTATTTCTTCAAGAGGCATTTCAAGCAACCATCCGCTTCCAAGTACTGAAATCTTACGAGGTTTGTAAAGATCTATCGCTTTTAAAATCAACTTCCGGCTCTGCCCCAGATGCTCATCCCATCCTCCATCCTGATTCAAATGCCTGAATATCAATCCATTCTGATAATTATAGTAACCCATTCTGGTTAAAATCCTCCTGTATTCCGCGCTATGTGCCATTAACTTCCTATTTTATGATCGCATTTTTTTAAGTTCAGAAGAAAGTAATAACCTGAACTCTGAAGATAGTTCATCCGGGTTATCAGAAGTAAACGAGGCAGGCTCTACCGGGTCAAGAATCCTCAGATTTACTTTATATCCGCTTCCGAATACAAGTCCATGCTTTGGAAGAATATCTCCTGTTCCATCAACAACTATTGGTAATATGGGAACATTTGCCTCCAGGGCAAGCTGAAAAGCACCTCTTTTAAAAAAACCTATTTCTCTGTCACGAGAACGGGTCCCTTCAGGAAAGATCATTATAGATATACCTCTTCTGAGACACATGAATGACTTTTCAAGCATTTGAGTTTTACTGAGTTCATCTCCCCTGTTCACAGTAATATAATCAGCCATTCTTAAGTACCACCCCAGAAAAGGAACTTTGATGTTTTCAATTTTGGATATCCACTTATACCTGAAGCCAAGGCAGTTAATGAACAAAATATCCAGAACCGACTGGTGATTTGAAATTATTACATAAGTTCTCCCATTAACTGGTTTCTCCCGTCCTTCAATATTAATCTTCCATATCGGGATCAGCCTTACCAATATAAGACTCTGGACAATAAGCAATTTGTGAATTACGGACCTCTCCCTGTCAAACGGGAAAACTATCATCCATATAATAAAGGTAGCAGGGAAAAGGATCACCATAAAGCAGATCCCTATTATCCAGACTATAATTGATTTTATAACATCCATATACAAAAATACTTTTTCTCTGTGGCTCTTTGTTTAACAAATAGTTAAGAACTTACTCAGAGATAAAATCAAAGCTAAAAGAAATTAAAAATAGTGTTATCTGGTGCGTTTATTTCTTCTTCCCTGAAAACCTGCCTGATATCTTCAGCCATATGCCTCTTCCCCCTAAGTCTTTCTTCAAGTACATAAAGTTGATCAGATCCTTCCAGCTTGCATCCGCTGATAGTACCATCTTTAACAAGTAACGTGCAGGTAACCGGTTTCCCTGAATACTCAAACCTGTTTACAAATTGGTATTCCGGTCCGTATGCCCAGTTCCAATCCCATGTTCTGTACTTTGACTCAGCAAGAGCTTCAGCTTCAAGAATCTCATTCTTTGATAACTGGTGTCTTTCAGTTAATGGAATATTTTTAATTAAATAATCCATCATCCCATCCCTGAATTCAAATATATCTTTAAAGTGTGACAACATTTCATTAATGTTTGTGACTGAGGACGGATTGGATGTGACAGCTCTTGAAGTATAACAGGAAGTATCTTTCCTTATGCAGCTCCTCATCTTTTCGAGTGAGGTACTGAAAAGAAGAGTGCCATGGTGCAGAACCCTGTTCCTGTGGACATGCTCAGCATTTCCGGAAATCTTTAATCCTCCTGCCTTCAGATCATTCTTTCCTTCAAACCTTGCATCAACACCTGCTGAGGCCAGAAAATCAATAACCGGTTGTGTATTTTTAAGGAAGTCAACCTGTTTTCCTGATTCACTTTGTCTGATAAATGTGAAATTAAGATTTCCATGATCATGGTAAACAGTTCCTCCTCCGGAGATCCTTCGGATAACAGGTATTGTATTTATTGTAATGAATTCTGTATTTATCTCCCTGTGGGCAACCTGATGTTTCCCAATAATCACTGACGGGCTGTTGATACCAAGGATCAGGTATTCATCATTACTGTTTTTAAGGAGTATCTCTTCAATCGCCAGATTAAAAAAAGGATTATCTGATTCTGAAACAATACACAACATTTTAATAATGTGCAATATACAATTAATTATATTATAAGCACTTACAACTGGTTCTTACAAATATGAGTCTTTTTTTCCTCTTGTTTTCTTAACAATCTGTAAGCAGACCGTGAATAAAATCAAAGAATTAAGTAGTAACAAAAAATGACTTATCCTTTAGAATTTTATTATCAGTCCATCTGTATAGACTGTAATTTAACCAGCCAATCAAAGCTCCCAGAGCTGAACCGCATATTACATCGCCGGGATAATGGACCCCAAGGTAAATCCTGCTGTATCCGATTACCGATGCCCAGACTATTATACTTATAGTGAACCATCTTCTCTTAATAAATAGAAGACTGATAAGCGCTACATTGAATGAGTTTGTTGCGTGAGAAGAAACAAAACCGAAATGTCCGCCACATTCCCCGTTGAACAAATGAACCAGACCGGCCAGTTCAGGCTCGTGGCAGGGTCGTGGCCGCTGAACAAGATTTTTGATCATAACAGAGATCTGGTCAGCCATAGTAGCTGCAATTATTATAAAAACAAGTATTACCAGGAATTTCCTTTTATATGTTTTCCCCAGGTAAATAAGTATTGCAGCATAAAGAGGGACCCATATCAGCTTACCACTGATAATATGCATCAGTTGATCGCAGAAGGGTGAGTTCAGCGAATTTATGAACAGTAAAAGCTGCTGATCAAAATTTATAATCATATATCTCAGACAAACTTTATGTAAGTTCTTTCCATATCATATCCTTAAGGGTAGTAATTCCCTGGCCCGTAAGAGAAGAAATAAATACTCTTGGAATATCCGGAAGATCTTTTCTTATTTCTTTTGTCAGCTCCTCATCGAGCATATCCGATTTTGAAATTGCCAGAACACGCTTTTTATCAAGCAGTTCCGGATTATACATTTTCAGCTCATTTATCAGAATATCATATTCTTCTTTAATGTTTTTGCTATCGGCAGGAACCATAAAAAGAAGCATGGAATTTCTTTCGATATGCCTTAAGAACCTTATTCCCAAACCTTTTCCTTCATGAGCCCCTTCTATTATTCCCGGGATGTCGGCTACCACAAAGGATTTGCCATCACGGTAGCTAACGATTCCAAGGTTTGGCACCAGGGTTGTAAAAGCATAGTCGGCTATTTTTGGCTTTGCTGCAGAAATAACAGACAGAAGTGTTGATTTACCGGCATTTGGGAATCCTACCAGGCCTACGTCTGCAAGAATTTTCAATTCAAGGATGAACTCTTCTTCAACACCAGGTTCCCCCGGCTGGGCATATCTGGGAGTCTGATTGGTAGCTGATTTGAAATGGGTATTTCCCTGTCCCCCCCGGCCTCCTCTGGCAATGATCTTCTTATCGCCATTTTCTGTTATCTCGAACAGGACTTCACCGGTATTGGCATTCTTTGCAATAGTTCCCAGTGGTACCTGGACAATAACATCCTTACCATCGGCACCAGTTGAAGTCTGCCGGCTGCCTCCCACTCCATGCCCGGCAAAAATATGACGCTGGAATTTTAAGTGCAGAAGTGTCCACATCTGATCATTCCCCTGCAGAATTATATGTCCTCCTCTTCCTCCGTCTCCTCCGTCAGGTCCTCCTTTCGGCTCAAATTTCTCCCTCCTGAAATGGGCAGAACCGGCTCCACCATTCCCTGACCGGCAGTAAATTTTTACATAATCAACAAAGTTAGATCCCGACATATTAATAATTATTAACCTACAGATAAATTTAGGGAGATGGGGAGACTGGGTGAATGGGTGATTAATTCTCCCCCTCTCCCCTTCTCCTCTTCTCCTCTTCTCCCCTTCAAAAATACTTAATTCACAAGTTTACTCATAAGTTCAGATAGTCTTTTGAATATATCATCAATTGAACCCATTCCATTTACAGGCTGATATAATCCTCGTTCCCTGCAATAATCAATTATTGGTTCAGTCTTTTCCTTATAAACACCTATTCTGTTTTCTATTACTGCAGGGTCTTTATCATCAGCACGGCCTGACAATTCGGCGCGGGCTATCAGCCTCTTAACAAGTTCATCATGACCCACCTCAAGGACAAGCATCTGATCGATCTTCATCCCCCTAATATTTAACATCTTCTCAAGAGATACAGTCTGTGCTACAGTACGTGGAAATCCATCAAAAAGAAAACCTGCAGTCCCTTTACTCTGATCAATCTTATTTGCAATCATTTCAATAACAACCTCATCAGGAACCAATTCCCCTTTCGACATAATAAGACTCATTTTATTTCCAAGTTCCGTACCTGCTGCAATCTCGGCGCGTAGCATATCTCCGGTGGAGAGATGAAGCAGATTGAATTTTTCTGCCAGTCTGACAGACTGGGTTCCCTTACCTGATCCGGGAGGGCCAAAAATCAAAAAATTAACCATAGAATAAAAAATTTAAATAAATTAAAATGTATAGAATTACCTTATATAGTTCATATTATCCTAATATGGAATCTCTGTTTTACATCTGATTGAGCATGCCCTTGCGTTGTTATATTAATGTATTAAGGTATAGACAGATGGTAGGTTTCGTCCATAACCGTCATAGTCGAGTCCATAACCGACAACAAAATCATTTGGTATTTCAAATCCGATATAATCAAGGGGAATATTTTTCTTATAGGCAGCGGGTTTAAATAACATAGCAGCAATTTTTATTTCTGATGCTTTTCTTATAACAAGCTCATCAACAATCCTTTCCAGGGTGTTCCCGGTATCAACAATATCTTCTACAATAACCACTGATTTGTTTTTTATATCCTCATTCCAACCTATTAGTTCTTTTATTGTACCTGACGAACCAGTGCCTTCATACGAAGCAAGTTTTACAAAAGAGATCCTTGCTTCAAGCTCTATCCTCCGGAACAGGTCAGCAGCAAAAAGAAATGCCCCGTTAAGTATTCCAAGAAAAACCACATCTTTTCCTGCCAGGTCTTTGTTCATCTGCCGGGCAAGTTCGTCAATTCTCTCCTTTACTTCTTTCTCTGTAAGAAATTCTCTGAAGTTTTTATCAAGTATCCGGATTTCTTTCATGAAAGTAAATTTTGAAATTCAAGCCGGTGCAAAAATATGAAAATAATAGCTATTTTTGCCCTTATCAGTAAGTTAAATTAAATATTTTATATGAAACCGATTGTAAGTATAATAATGGGCAGCACTTCAGATCTGCCTGTAATGGAAAAAACAGCAGAGTTCCTGAACAGTCTCAAAATACCTTTTGAGATCAATGCTCTGTCGGCTCACAGAACACCTGATGAGGTTGAGAAATTTGCTAAAAATGCTGCATCCCGGGGAATTAAAGTTATTATCGCAGCTGCAGGAATGGCAGCTCATCTTCCCGGAGTAATTGCATCAATGACTTCAGTTCCGGTAATAGGCGTTCCTATAAAAGCTTCTCTTGAGGGACTTGATTCACTTCTTGCAATTGTTCAGATGCCTCCCGGAATACCAGTAGCTACGGTTGGTATAAATGGTGCCCTGAATGCAGGAATACTTGCTGCACAGATAATTGCAACAGGAGATGAAGCACTTATGAAAGAAGTGGTGAATTACAAGGAATCCCTGAAGAAGAAAATTGTTCAGGCCAATGAAGAACTGAAGGATGTCAAATACGAATACAAGACAAATTAAGAACTGCCAGTAGTAACCACAATACTTATGGCTCATCAAGTGACTTTAGGCACTTCAAACTTTAGGCACTCCAAACTTTTTCCAAAATAAATCAATTCTGTTTCAGGATTGATTTTTTATTTGTATCTTAGAGGTATATTCCTGAGACAGTTGAGCTCGCTGCTTAAAATATCTGTTTCTGTCATATTTGTTTTTCTCTTTTCCAGCGCTCGCGGCAGTGATCCGTATCGTCCATCTGCAGGAGCCGGTGAAGCAGGAATGGGATATGCATGTATAACCAGAAGCTCATTATGGTCATCCTTTCATAATCAGGCTTCGCTTGCTTATTACAAGGTCACTTCAGCCGGATTTAACTACGAAAACAGGTTTGGGATAAAAGAACTTGGCACCAGAACCGTTGCCGTTTCCATATCTGAGGACAAAACCACTCTGGCGGCTGTTTATTCCCATTTCGGATGTCCTGACTTTAAAAGGGAAATGGCCGGACTGGCATGCGGTATAAAACTCTCCGAAAGTGTTGCAGCAGGGGTTCAGATTGACTATTTTTCGAATAAGACTTATGGAGAATATGATAATTACCAGTCAGTTACCTTCGAGGCTGGAATTATTGTAAATCCCTCTGAGGTGACAAAAATAGGGATTCATGTATTCAATCCTGTACCAAATTCTGTCAGAGAAAACTCACTCCCTTTAATACTCAGGGTGGGCGGCAGCACCTACCTGAGCAGAAATCTTATCACTGCCCTTGAATCAGAGATCAGTACCGGAAAAAATCTGATACTCAGAACAGGTCTTGAGTACGAGGTAGCTGAAAAATTCTGGATGAGATGCGGATTCAGTACAGACAACAATTCATTTGGTTTCGGCCTGGGATACCTTATTAAAATTGTCCAGATTGACCTGAGCTTTACAACTCACGACCGACTGGGAATAACCTCCTCGGCCTCATTAATCTTTAAAATCCACTAAAATTAGATACTATTTTTTTACAGCAAAGTTCGCGAAGAAGGCGCAAAGCACTCAAAGAATAATCATAAAAACAAACAAATATATATTTTAAGAACTGACACAGAGAGACACAGATACTTACTTATATGAAATTTGCACATAAACCAATTGGATTATTAATAAATTTTATATGAGTATAGGGAAAGAGTAATAATAGTTTTTAAAAACTTAATAATCTGTTATTTCCATATTTAGGTCACATGAACTCGCACCGATCACTTAAATCAGCCTCACCCTAAATCTCCCGACGCTTCGCTCGGGGGACTTGAAAATGAATTGGTTATCTTCCCCCTCTCACTCGGGAGAGGGGGATCAGAGGGGGTGAGGTAAAAATTTAGGAATGGAATTAAAAGATACAAATTTTAAACTCTGTGTGACTCTGTTTTTCTCTGTGTAACTCTGTGTAATATAAATAGTTAATCAAACAAGAGCATAATACTGAAATATGTCAAAATATTTAGTGATAGTATTTCTTATTCTTTTAGAGTTAAGGTGTTTCTGTCAGGAAAAAAAATTATCAGAGACGATATCCAGCATTGCTGAGGAACTTGCGGCGGATGAATCTGATCCGGAGGCAGCCATTATCTACATTGAAAGCCTTAATGAACTTGCAGAAAATCCCGTAAAAATTAATTCTTCAGGTGAGGAGGAGATCGCACGGCTCTTTTTCCTCACTGATTTCCAGGTAAAAGCCCTGGCTGATTATGCACATTCATCAGGAAGGATTGTTTCGGTTTATGAGATCGCAAACATCCCCGGGTTTGACAGGGAGACCTGCGAAGTGATGATCCCTTTCATTACTCTCGACGATATGCTAAGAATGAGTACGGATTCGATGAAACTGAGAAACAGCCTCATAACAAATATCTATTATAAAACAGGAAATGCCAAACCAACATACCTGGGCTCACCGGTAAAAGTACTTACAAAGTATAAATTCACATCCGGGGGTCTCTCTGGAGGGATACTGTTTGAAAAAGATCCCGGAGAAAAGTTCCTAAGCGGAGATCCGCCACTGCCGGATTTTGTATCAACCTATATTACTTACACCGGAAGGGGATTGATCAGGAAAATAATTATCGGAGATTACTCAGGCCGTTTCGGACAGGGAACAAATATAAATACCGGCATGCGGACAGGCCTCTCAATGATAGCACCGGGTTATATGGCTTCAAGAAATGAAATCAGACCATATACTTCAACTGCTGAAAATAACTATTTCAGAGGTGCTGCAACAGAATTAGTATTTAAGAATCTTGGATTAACCCTGTTCTATTCCAATAACTACCTTGACGCCTCAATAATCTCAGATTCTGTTGAATACACAAATTATTTTCAAAGCTTTTACCAGGGAGGAATCCATAATTCAGCTACCTCAATACAGAAAAAAAATGGGATAGCTAATCAGACCTATGGTATTAACCTTACATACAATTTAAGTAATGTCAGGATTGGATTAACGTGGGCAGAAGACAAGTTATCAATACCTATGATCCCTGAAAAAGATGATCCAAAGGAGATATTTGATTTCACCGGCGACAGGAACAGTATATATTCAATTTATTACAACAGTCTTATTAAAAAAATCTTACTATTTGGAGAGATCTCAGTTAATAATTCATTCAGACATGCAATTGTTCAGGGACTTTCTTTCAGGCCTTCAGACAGGCTGAGTCTTAACTTTCTTTTCAGAGATTATGAGCCAGCGTATTTAAGTTTCCATGGACGGGGACCTGGTGTCAGATCAGAGACAAGAAATGAGCAGGGTATACTTGGTAATTTTAGTTTTGAAGCCGCAAAACATCTTTTCATTACCGGAGGTGTTGATATTCACTCTTTCCCCTGGATGCAATACCGGTGCAGTGCCCCGGCAAGGGGAATCAGGAAGGAATTGGTTGCCAGATTTCTCCCGGGTGACAAATTAAAAATAGAAGCCTTATATAATTACCGTCTTTCAGTGAATGATGTTGTAAATAACAGAATGATACCGGAACAAAATGAATTGGTAACAAGAAGTATAAGAGCCTCTGTAAGATATTCAGCACATAATAATCTGACACTTGGAACAAGAATTGATTATAAGATTGCTGATCCGGCAGGTGGTACCGGAATACTTCTTTTGAATGACATTATTTACTCTTTCAGATATTTGCCCATAACACTATGGATAAGACATTGTATTTATAACACAGACAGCTGGGATTCAAGAATATATACATATGAGAATGACCTGCTTTATAGCTTCAGCATCCCGGCTCTGTCCGGAGAGGGCAGCAGAAGCTATGTTATGGTAAAGTGGGAGATCAGTGATTATGCAGAGTTCAGGATAAAATATATTTCATCATCACTTCAAGAGAGCATATATGCGATTAATTCTACTGATGAAATAAGATTTCAACTGAAAGTATTCTTTTAGAATCAGGGATAAAGTGAAAAATCTGAAAAGAATGTAATATGTAATCCCTTATGCCTG
This sequence comes from uncultured Bacteroidales bacterium, assembly GCA_963732435.1. Lineage (GTDB taxonomy): Bacteria > Bacteroidota > Bacteroidia > Bacteroidales > VadinHA17 > LD21. The sequence continues at coordinate 723,578 of CAVSZL010000006.1, forward strand.
TTGGAAAATTATTCAGGATGTCTCCTAATTCATATCAGGAGTCTTAATATCCTTAATATTCAGCTGAAGGTTTTTAGCCCCTCTGAACTCATTCATTTCCAAAGAATAACATATATCAAAAGGATTTCCCCCCTTAATGTATTCAAAATGGTTTGCCTGACCGAAAGCAATTGCTGAAAAGCTTTTCTGTCCGGTTGATTCATGACAAAGATCGAGCTTTAAATGTTCGCCGCTTGAACCAACCATACGTCCTGATCCGGTGTCGAATACATTCCTTGAAATAAATACAGGAGACATATTATCGGGGCCAAATGGCTGAAACTGATTCATAGTTTTGAAAAAGTCTTCATTTATTTCAGAAAATGACAATTCGGTATCAATAAAGAGGCGGGGTACTAATTGCTCTTCGGTGATTGTACTATTTACGAATTGTTCAAATCGTTCCATAAATGGCTTAATATTCTCCTTTTTAAGTGTCAGGCCAGCTGCGAACATATGCCCGCCGAAACTCTCCAGCAGGTCGCTGCATGATTCTATAGCCTGGTACAGGTCATATCCCTGAACAGACCTGGCAGAACCTGTTGCGAAACCATTTGACTCAGTGAGAATTACTGTTGGCCGGTAATAAGTTTCAATAAGCCTCGATGCAACAATTCCGATAACACCCTTTTTCCAGTTTGGATTATATAATACAGTTGTCTTTGAATTTACTGTTCTCTGATCTTCGGAAATCATTCGCATTGCCTCCGTGGTAATAGACCGGTCTATTGTGCGGCGTTCGATATTGAAATTATTTATCTCCTTACTGATACCTGTAGCGAGTCTGGAATCATTTGAAACAAGCAGGTCGACGGCCTTACTTCCGATTTCCATCCTCCCTGCGGCATTTATTCTGGGTCCTATTTTAAATACTACGTCTTCAATTGTCAGTGCCCTGGTAACCTCCGATTCACGTATAATCTCTTTTAGACCTGTACGTGGTGCTTCATTAAGCTGCTTCAGGCCGAAATATGCCATAACCCTGTTTTCCCCTGTAATGGGAACTATATCAGAAGCAATACTGACAGCAACCAGATCGAGATAATGATAAATAGCCTCAAATGGAATTCCATGAACTCTTGAGTAGGCGTGAATAAGTTTGAATCCTACTCCGCAACCTGATAACTCTTTATAGGGATAATTGCATAAAGGTTGCTTCGGATCAAGTACTGCCAGTGCTTTTGGTATTTCGTCACCCGGGTAATGATGATCACAGATAATAACATCAAGTCCTTTTGTTCTGGCATATTTTACCTTCTCAACTGCCTTTATTCCGCAGTCTAGTGTGATCACCACCTTGCAATTATTCTGATATGCAAAGTCAAGTCCCTGGAATGAGACTCCGTATCCCTCTTTATATCTGTCAGGAATATAATATTCAACATTTGAATACTGATCTTTAAGAAATGAATACATAAGAGCCACAGCTGTTGTACCATCTACATCATAATCGCCATAAACAAGTATCCTTTCATTCTTCTTAACGGCAGTTGAGATCCTGTCAACTGCTATATTCATATCTTTCATCAGGAAAGGATCATGAAGGTATTCGAGGCTGGGATTAAAAAAAGCCGAAGCTTCGCCAGCACTTGTAATCTGGCGCTGAACCATCAGGTTAGCAAGTGATTCTGATACATTTAATGCAGTCGCAAGCTGCTTAACAACTGCAATATCGCCCCTCTCTTTCACAACCCATCTTTTTTCCATCACCTTACTTGTTAATCAATTCCAGATTAAAAACTTTTTCAAGGTTCCTCTTCACTTTATCCTTAACAGATTCAAAATCCTGCCTGATGCCCAACTCCCTCTCAAGGGATGTAACACCTTTATCTGTAAATCCGCAGGGATTAATATTATTAAAATAGGTCAGGTTTGTATTTACATTAAATGCAAAACCATGCATTGTGATATGTCTGCTGGCTCTGACACCAATGGCACAGATCTTCCTCGCTTTACCGTTCACATCCGCATCAAGCCACACACCAGTTCCTCCTGCAAGTCTTGATGCTTTAATCCCGTATTCTCCGACAGTCATAATGATAGCTTCCTCAAGGTTATGAATATACTCCTTCAAACCAATTCCGATAGCCTCAAGATCAAAGATAGGGTACCCGACCAACTGACCAGGGCCGTGATAAGTAATATCTCCTCCTCTGTCAATTCTGTAAAATACTGCATCCCTTGCCTTTAGCTGAATATAGTCAAGAAGCAGATTATTTTCCGATCCGCTTTTTCCCAGGGTATAGACATGCGGGTGCTCAACAAAAATAAGGGTTCCCGGGATTGTACTTATTCCTGGACCAGAATTTTTCCGGGTTCCTTTTTTTCATCAACAAGATTATTAAACAAAACCGTCTGATAATCCCAGGTTTCTTTATAATCTTTTAGCCCAATATCCTTATATATAATGCTATATCTCAATTTTTATTGTCATTCTAAGTGAGGCCAATATAGTAAAATTTATCGTGCCATTACATGTTTTTCTGCATGAAAAGAGGACCTGACAAGCGGACTACTCTCCACAAATGAAAAACCCATATCAAGCGAAAAGACCCTGTATATTTCAAACTTCTCAGGGGTAATATAATCTGATACTTCCATATACTCAAATGCCGGTTGAAGGTATTGTCCGATTGTAAGAATCCGGCAACCTGATCCATAAAGGTCACCTATGGTCTGAAGTACTTCATCTTCATTTTCACCAAGTCCCAGCATAAATCCCGATTTGGCAATCTTACCCTTATCTGATATATATCTTAAAACGTCAAGACTCCTCTCATATTTTGCCCTGGTACGGATAACAGGTGTAAGACGCCTTACAGTTTCAATATTATGCGATATCACTTCTGGTGATGCATCAATAATCTTCTGAATATCTTCATGCTTACCATCAAAATCAGGAATTAAGGCCTCAATAGTCAACCCGGAATTTACCTCCTTGATCTTTTTTATTGTTGCAGCCCAGAATGTTGCGCCTCCATCAGGCAGGTCGTCACGGTCGACTGAAGTTATTACACAATGTTTCAAATTCATTTTCCTGATAGATTCTGCAAGTCTTTCAGGTTCATTGGGATCAGGGGGAAGGGGTTTGCCAGTTTTTACTGCACAAAATTTACATGCCCTTGTACAAATATCACCCAGTATCATAAATGTTGCCGTTCCTGCATTCCAGCACTCTCCTATGTTAGGGCAATTTCCGCTGGTACATATAGTATGAAGATGATTATCGCTGACAATATGTTTAACTCTCGAATAATTTTCTCCGCTGGCTCTCTGCATCTTAAGCCATCCCGGCAATCGTCTTCCTTTTTCCATTTGAAACTCCCTTTCTGGTCGACAAAGTTATAATAATATGAGCAGATCAGGGAAGTCAGCAAGAAATTAATACCAATAATTTCCTATTTTAACCTTTAATGGAAAAGAAATAGTAACATTTGCTTAATCGTTAAAGCATTAATTGTGAAAAATATTTATATTTGATGACCTTTTTTAGGTAAAACCGGGGTAATGCCATAGCCGTCAATCTAATAACTTGGTTATCTTTGATTTACGGACCTCTCCCCCTCGTTCCCCCTCTCCCGAGTGAGAGGGGGAAGTCCAGGATGTGATCCTGTATTGAAGCCCCTCCCACTTCGGGGGAGGGGTTTGGGGAGAGGCTGTCAAACACAAAGTTTAACTAAAGTGAACTGAAATAACATATTTAATTGATTATCAGTATTCTCTAAATTGATACACTTTTAAGTTAACGGCTATGGTAAAAATGCATAAATATGAATCTGACATATACTTATGTTTATTGTTAAAAGACTTATTATTAAATTAAAACTTTAAATAAAATGGTTAATAATGAATTGAAAACAAACAAACATTACCAGACTGTTATCGGTGATTTTCCAAAAGTAGGAATTCGTCCTGCTATAGATGGAAGGATGATGGGTGTAAGGGAATCTCTTGAAGAGATAACCATGAACATGGCAAAGAATGCTGCAAAGCTTATTGCAGCAAATCTTAAATATCCAAATGGCAAACCGGTTGAATGTGTTATAGCTGACACTTGTATAGGAGGAGTTGCTGAGGCAGCTATGTGCTCTGAAAAATTCAGTAAAAACGGTGTCGGTGTAAGTCTGACCGTTACTCCATGCTGGTGTTATGGAAGCGAAACCATTGACATGAACGGTGATATCCCAAAAGCAATCTGGGGATTTAACGGCACCGAGCGACCTGGTGCAGTTTATCTTGCAGCTGCATTGGCCGGCCACACAATGAAGGGCTTACCTGCATTCGGAATCTATGGACATGATGTTCAGGATGCCGGCGATCAGTCAATCCCGGATGACGTTGTTGAGAAAATCTTAAGGTTTGTTAAGGCAGGTCTTGCAGCATCTATAATGAAAGGCAAATCATATCTCTCAATGGGATCTGTTTCTATGGGAATAGCCGGGTCAATAGTTCGTGAGGATTTCTTCCAGGAATATCTTGGCATGAGAAATGAATATGTTGATATGAGCGAATTCACCCGACGACTTGAACAGGAGATCTATGACAAAGATGAATATGTTAAAGCACTTGAATGGACAAAGAAATATTGCAAGGAAGGCAAAGATCTCAATAGTGTAAAGAAATCAAGGAAACAGAAGGATAAGGAATGGGAGATTGTGGTTAAAATGACCCTGATTGCCCGCGATCTGATGGTGGGCAATCCAAGACTTAAGAAACTTGGGTACGGCGAAGAAGCTTTGGGTCACAATGCAATACTCTCGGGTTTCCAGGGACAGCGTCAGTGGACCGACCATATGCCAAATGGTGATTTTCTGGAGGCGATACTTTGCTCTTCATTTGACTGGAACGGCATAAGACCTCCATATCTTGTTGCAACAGAGAATGATGCAATGAACGGAGTGCCGATGCTTTTCGGATATCTTCTGACAAATACAGCACAAATGTTCTCAGACATCCGCACATACTGGAGTCCTGAAGCAATTAAAAGAGTCACAAAAATTAAAGCCCGAAGGCCTTGCTTCCAATGGGGTTATTCACCTTATAAATTCAGGAGCATCAGCTCTTGACTTTTCAGGAAGGCAGACAAACAAAGGAGAATCGTGCATTAAACCTTTCTGGGATATTTCAGGAAAAGATGCTGCTGCTTGTCTTGAAGCAACACAATGGCCTCCGGCAGATACCGGTTATTTCAGAGGCGGTGGATTCTCATCCCAGTTTGATACAAAGGGCACCATGCCTGTAACAATATCAAGGGTAAATCTTGTAAAAGGACTTGGACCTGTTCTTCAGCTTGCAGAAGGATGGACTGTTGAACTTCCTGAGAAGATGAACAAGATACTGACTGACAGGACAAACCCAACCTGGCCGACTACATGGTTCGTACCAAGACTTACCGGAAAAGGGCCGTTTGCAGATGTCTATTCAGTAATGGCTAACTGGGGTGCTAATCACAGTGCCTCAAGTTTCGGACATATCGGAGCTGACCTTATCACTCTTGCATCGATGCTGCGGATACCAGTCTGTATGCATAATGTCGTTGATGAAAAAGTATTCCGCCCAAGTTCATGGAACGCTTTCGGTATGGATAAGGAGGGATCGGATTACAGGGCTTGCCAGACTTACGGACCAATGTATAAATAAGGCACTATAGGCGATAGAGGCTAAAGAGGCAGTAAAATAAAGTAAGGACTCATTTCAGCAATTGAAAGTGAGTCCTTTTTTTATACAATTACATTATATTTCAGTGAATATTATCCTAATTCAGGGATGTGGTTATTTTAATCCAAAAAGTTTCCATTACAGAATTTTTTTTTCTAAGTTTACTCTGAAGGAAAATCTCAGGTAATAAATACCACATTTCTTATAACTCAAAATTCTGTAAAATGAAAAATTCATCTGCCAGAATTATACTCCTGATAGCTGTAGTTTTGCTTTTAATAGGCACAGTTTATTTCTTCCGGACTAAAAAAACCGGTTCCGATAAGCAAAGTATTTCTCAGACAGGAGGTGAAATATCTGAAAATCAATCCATAACCGGAGTCAATCCTAAAACCATGAGTAATAAACCGGACAATAAGGCTCAGCAGGGTAAGATAAGTACTATCCGTTTACATCAACAGGATAATGTTATTGTTGCACTCGAAGATCTGGCAAAAGGATCTCAGGTAAAAATTGGTGATCAGGATCTGGTCCTGACTGAACCAATCGCTGCCAAACATAAATTTGCACTTTCCGATTTGTCTGAAGGTGATATTATTTATATGTATGGAATAAAGGTTGGAGTGGTAACTAAACAGATTAAACAGGGAGCTGCCATAACCACAGAGAATGTTAAAAATGCCACTAAGGAAATAGAAAGAGGTAAAACAGTCAGTTTTAAATGGACTCTGCCAGATGTTGAAGCTTTCAGGAACAGAACCTTTCTGGGATATCACCGTTCCGACGGCCAGGTAGGAACGGCTAATTACTGGCTTGTTATTCCCATGGTCTTTTGTGAGAACAGGAACACTGAAAAGATCAGGGAGGCAATGCTTTCGGAACTGGGTTACCAGCCCGAATCAGAATACCGGCAGTTTACAAGGGAACTGGTTTCTGAATATCAGAAGGGAACAGGTTCCGGGAAAAATGGAAACAACACTCTTACAAAAATATCTTCATCAACAGAAAAAACTAAACTTTTTAATAACGTTACCGGCATTAAGTTTCTGACTCACGCCGGAGGATGCGGGGCCACTGATTTTGATGTAGAAGTATTATGCGGATTACTTGCAGGATATATCACCAATGCCAATGTAGCAGGTGTAACAGTACTTAGTCTGGGATGTCAGAAAGCCCAGCTTTCAATGCTGAAAGATGAAATTAAAAAACGGGATCCAAATTTCTCAAAACCCTATATTGAACTTGAACAACAGTTAATCGGGACAGAGGAAGAAATGATTAAAATGGCCATTGAGTCAACCTTTAAAGGTCTCATTGATGCAAACAAGATTGAAAGAAAACCTGCTCCCCTCTCCAAACTCTGCATAGGTCTGGAATGTGGCGGATCAGATGGATTTTCAGGCATTTCTGCCAACCCGGCTATAGGGTATGTATCAGATCTGATCGTTGCACTTGGGGGATCAACTATTTTATCTGAGTTTCCTGAACTAAGCGGAGTGGAACAGGACTTATATGAACGATGCATCGATAAAACTGATGCTGAAAAGTTTATAAACCTGATGCATGTCTACAATTCGAGGGCAAAAGATGTTGGATCGGGTTTTGAATGGAACCCCTCTTACGGCAATATTAAAGACGGCCTGATTACAGATGCAATGAAATCAGCCGGGGCTGCAAAAAAAGGAGGTACCGCTCCGATCTCCGGAGTATTGGATTATCCTGAGAGAGTAAAGGGAAGCGGCCTCTATCTGCTATGCACACCGGGGAGTGATGTAGAATCAGTTACAGGGGAAGTGGGATCAGGTGCAACACTGGTACTCTTCACTACAGGACTCGGTACACCGACTGGAAATCCGATTTCACCTGTCATTAAAATCTCTACAAACAACAATCTCTATAGTAAAATGCCGGATATTATTGACATTAATACAGGTGGAATAATCACCGGTGAGGAGACTATTGAACAGACCGGGATAAGAATTATGAACTATCTTATCGATGTTGCCAGTGGAATTACAGAACCTGCTGCAATAAGAAACCTGCAAAATGACTTTATTCCCTGGAAAAGACAAATATCTTTATGAATTAAGGGATAAAGTATTGTTTCATTCTGATTATTCATCAGATTTTCATATTTTCAGATTACATATATGATCATAAAGGCATGATAGCCTCCCGTTTTATGCGACAAGTATGGAAGTAAAGGAATAAAACCAAACAATAATCCATTATTCTGCCAGATTGGGATACCATTTGGAATTCTCCTGTATTACAAATAAATTGTAGCCATTATTATTAGCCTTATTCTTACTGAAAAACAAAATATTTTCTGACGATGGAAAACCGCAATGAAGTCAAAAACATCGAAATCGACCAGAAAGACCTTAAACACCTCAACAAGACAAGAAAGTGGACCATGTTCATTGCGATTATCGGTTTCATACTTCTTGGATTAATTATTGTTATAGGAGGTATTGCCGGGACATTTCTTTCTGTTTTTAATTCCGGGGAACAAGGTGTTTCAGTTCCGCTTGTGCTGGCAATTATAATGGTTGTGGTATTTTTTTGTGTTTGCTTCTTCCCGGGAATGTTTCTTTTTCGGTTCTCTAAACAAATCAGAAAGGCTGTCAAAAATCATGATAAAAAAGAACTTTCCAATGCTCTCAGGAACCTTAAATACTTCTTTGTGTACCTGGGAATACTCATAATATTAATCCTTACATTTTACCTGATAACTATAATATTTTCAGAAATATCCATGGAGATATTTAAAGGTCTTTGAATATGCAAAAAAAAGATGTTGTAATAGTTTTCGATTGTGGTGCCACAAATGTCAGGGTTGTTGCAATCAACGGCAAAGGTGAAATCCTGGCAGCTGAGTCATCACCAAACGGCCCCAGGCCGGATCAGGCATATCCATCGTACCGGATATGGGATGTTATTGAAATCTGGGATAAAATGTGCCTGGCTTCAAAAAAGGTTATCAGTAAAATCAATAAGCAGAGCATAATCGGAGTCACTGTAACAACATTTGGAGTTGACGGAACTCTTTTCGACAGGTCGGGAAAAATGCTTTACCCTGTCATTTCCTGGCATTGCGAAAGAACAAAGCCGGTTATGGATAATATTGGAAGATATATGCCTCTTAATGAATTATATAATGAATCCGGCGTTCTTCCTTTTTCCTTTAATACTATAAATAAAATTATCTGGTTTGCAGAACAAAAACCGGAATTAATTGAAAAATGCCACAGGTTTCTATTTATGTCCTCTATATTTTCATTTTTCTTAACCGGTGAAATGGTAAACGATGTTTCGATGTCTGGTACTTCTATGCTGACCAATCTTTCAAAAAGAGGATTTTCAGAGAATATTCTGAGTAAGGTCAGATTTACTGCTGATAAGTTTGGAACACCAGTTGAAGCCGGAACCATTACCGGGATAATTAATGCAAAAGCTTCAGATGACACATCAATCCCGGAAGGAATCCCGGTTGTTGCAACAGGGCACGATACCCAATTTGCAGTATTTGGATCGGGAGCTGAAAAAAACCAGCCGGTTCTCAGTTCCGGAACATGGGAAATTCTTATGGTCCGGTCAGAAGCATTCAGATCGGGTATAGAACAGCTCAATATGGGACTCACAACTGAACTCGACTCCAGGCCCGGACTTTATAACATTGGCAACCAATGGATTGCATCGGGAGTGATTGAATGGGCCGGCAGAAATCTATATAGTGATATTAAAAATGATGTGCATAATGTAATGATAGCCGGTGCTGAAAAAGTACCTCCCGGATCAAATGGTATTAAGGTCAATACTAAATTTTATGAAGAACTTAAAGGAAAACCCGGAGGAGAGATAACCGGATTAACTTTGGAATCGACAAGAGATGAGATTTACCGTGCAATCCTGGAGGCCCTCTCTGAAAGGCTGGCAGAGGGTAAAAGAGCGCTCGAAGAAGCCGGCGGGTTTAAGACTGAAAGCATACTATGCGTTGGGGGAGGTTCAAAAAACAGATTATGGAACCAGATCAGGGCTAACGCAACCGGGGTGCCTATGAAAATAATAGATCAGAAAGAGACAACAGTACTTGGTGCCTCACTTTTTGTCCAGGCTGCATGCGGCAATGCATCATCACCGGAAGATGCACGATCGGCAATTGATTACAAAACAGAAATAATTGAACCAACAATATAAACTTTCTTTACCCCACAACCTCCCAACCGTCAACCTACGAGTGAATGGTCTTCCCCCTCTCACTCGGGAGAGGGGGAACGAGGGGGAGAGGTAATATTTAAATAAATGATTACAGTCTATTTCAACGGAAAATTTATTCCAAAAGAAGAGGTAAAAATCAGTCCCGATGATCGCGGATTTCTTTTCGGCGATGGGGTCTATGAGGTTGTTCGCTGGTACGAAGGGTTTTTTTACGACATGGAAAGTCATCTTACCAGGCTTAAGCGGAGCCTGGGTGAGCTTAAAATAGAATGGAACAATTGCGACATCTTTCCATCAGTGGCACGGGAACTTATAAAACTCAACTACCTCGAAAAGCAACCGGCAATGATTTATATTGAGGTAACCAGGGGAGCTGCAAAACGTTCCCATTCATTTCCCCCAAAAGGCACTACTCCTACTGTTTATGCCTATGCCTGGGGTTTTACTCCTGACCCCCGATTAAAAGAATCAGGAATTAAAGTAATGATTAAAGAGGATATCCGCTGGAGCAGATGCGATATCAAGTCTGTCGCACTTCTGGCAAATACAATCAGCTTTCAGGAGGCATGTGAAAAGGGTATGAACGAATGCATTTTTGTGCGCAATGGCCTTTTTACAGAGGGGAGCCACTCTAATCTGTTTTTTATTGTTGATGGAACTCTCTTTACTCATCCGGAATCTAATTATATACTTTCAGGTGTAACAAGAAAAAATGTTTTAAGGATAGCAGGAGAAGCCGGAATTGAAATCAGGGAGGAGGCGGTGCATGAGAATATAACAGATTTTATTCAGGAATCCTTCATAGCAAACACTTCTTCAGAAATCACACCTGTGATTGAGCTGGGAGGTAAGATGCTTTCAGACGGGATGCCGGGTAAGTTAACCAGGCTGATTATGGCCCGATTCGAAACGGAAATTAAATCATTAAGAGGTTAAAATCCCTTATTCTTACTGATAGATGAATTTTTCTATCTTTGCACAAATTTTCAAAACAAATGAATAACATAAATTTAAGTGAGCAGGAGCAGATAAGAAGGGAGTCGCTGGCTGAACTCCGTAAGCTGGGTATTGATCCTTATCCTGCCGCTGAATATAAAACAAATGTTTTTGCCACAGATATTCTTAGCAACTATTCACCTGAAAAAAATAATTTCCAGGAGGTTAGCCTGGCTGGCCGGATCATGAGCAGACGTATAATGGGCAATGCATCATTTGCGGAATTAATGGACTCTTCCGGCAGGATACAGATCTACATCCGACGCGATGATGTTTGTCCGGGTGAAGACAAAACAATGTATAATACTGTATTTAAACACCTTCTCGACATAGGTGATATTATAGGTGTAAAAGGTCATGTATTTGTAACTCAGATGGGCGAGACTACTGTTCATGTTGATGAGTTTACAGTATTAAGCAAGTCAGTTCATCCTCTTCCCATTGTAAAGGAAAAAGACGGAATCTTATTTGATGCGGTTACCGATCCGGAACTGCGTTACAGGCAACGCTATGTTGACCTTATTGTTAATCCGCAGGTGAGGGATGTATTCAGAAAAAGAACCCGGATAATTCAGTCGATGAGGGACCTGTTTAACTCAAGAGGTTACCTGGAAGTTGAAACACCGATTCTTCAGCCTATACCAGGGGGAGCAACGGCCAGACCATTCAAAACTCATCATAACGCACTCGATATTCCACTTTATCTCAGGATAGCTAATGAACTGTATCTTAAACGCTTAATTGTAGGAGGATTTGAGGGTGTTTATGAGTTTGCCAAGGATTTCCGGAATGAAGGAATGGACAGAACACATAATCCGGAGTTCACTGTTATGGAAATATATATTGCCTACAAAGACTATAACTGGATGATGACCTTTACAGAGGAGATTATAAAAAAAGCAGCCATCGACCTCCACGGAACAACAGAGATTGTTTATGGTGATAAGACTATTGATCTTAAGCCTCCGTTTAAAAGAATAAGTATGCTTGATTCCATAAAGGAAAATACTGGTATTGATATTTCGGGAATGGATGAAGCAGGATTGATAAATTTATGCGATAAACTTGGAATTGCACATGATAAAACAATGGGTAAGGGCAAGCTAATTGATGCAATATTCAGTGAAAAATGTGAACATAGCCTTATCCAGCCAACCTTTATAATTGATTATCCTACAGAAACATCACCGCTTACTAAGATGCATCGAAGCAAACCGGGGCTTACGGAAAGATTTGAGTTATTCATCAATTCCAAAGAAATAGCAAATGCATACTCAGAGCTTAATGATCCGATTGATCAGATGGAGAGATTTCAGGATCAGCTGAAACTGTCTGAGAAAGGTGATGATGAAGCAATGTTCATAGATCTGGATTTTGTCAGAGCACTGGAGTACGGTATGCCGCCAACATCAGGTATGGGAATGGGAATAGACAGGCTTACAATGCTTCTCACTAATCAGTCCTCAATACAGGATGTACTGTTCTTTCCGCAGATGAAACCTGAGATCCAGAAAGTGAAAGCCGAAAGCCTGAAAGAGGAATATACTTCACTTGGGATACCTGAGGAGTGGATTGAGCCGTTAAAAAAACTTGGATTCACAACCATAGCAAAACTTAAGGAGGTTGAGAAACACACAAAACTTCATCAGGATCTTTGTGGTCATAACAAGAAGAATAAACTCGGTCTTCAGAACCCTGCTCAGGAAGATGTAAAAAACTGGCTTAGTCAAATATAAATTGTTAGTATAACCCCGACCAATTAGTTTAAATTTCATTTTAAACCAGATCAATTTATGAATCTATTCCGAAAAATAACCAAACTGGCTGGGACAGGGTTTACCCACAGTCAATATTATGAATCGATGAACATGGCTCTCAAGAGGCTTAATAATGAGCACACTATGCTTCATTACCCGCTTTTTGTAAAAGAATCTGATAGTTTTATCCAGGCCCAGCAAAACCTTACTGATTATTGTGTTTCATTATTACCACCATTTGAGAATAAAGAAGTTCTGGAAATAGGTTGCGGAAACGGAGTCCAGGCACTATATATAAACTCCAATTATAATCCACTGAGTATTACCGGGATAGATCTCAGCAAATCAAATATTGATATTGCACACAGTGAAAAGGCAAGAACAAAAACAGAAAATGTTCATTTCCTGGTGGATGATGCACAGAATATGAGTAAGATAAAATCTGAATCGATTGATGTACTGCTGAATATCGAAAGTGCTTTTCATTATCCCGATAAAACCACTTTTCTTGAAGAGGTCGAAAGAGTATTGAAACCAGGGGGAAAATTTCTTATTGCTGATATTTTAACGACCCGCAAAAAAAGGGAAGGATTTATGAAAATATGGGGCAAGCCTATGGTTCATCACTTCTGGAGCAGGAAAAGGTACGATGAGGAATTCAACAAGTCTGCCCTTGTCATTGACCATAGTGAGGATATTTCTCATCAGGTCAGGAAAGGGTGGAGTATTTACAGGAACTGGCTTCCTGCAATAAAAAGAAAAGAATTTTTCCAGAATCTTGCTTACAGGGCTTTTTATGTAATTAATGCACGGCTGAACATATACTTCTTAAGAAAAAGACAGCAATATGTTATTTATGTTGGAAGTAAACCTGTTATTGATTACGTAATCTGATCAGGACAGTATTCATACTCTGCCGGTAGAGGATCAGCATTAATTCAGGTGTTAAAGCCTGAAACCTGTAAAATCACAGCTTTTATGTTTCTGATTTCTCCTGGCTTCTGACGATTAGTGCGGTAGAGGATACCTACACTATGTATATGAATTTACGAAACCCATCCCCTGCCCCTTCCCTTTAAAGAAAAAGGGAAGGGGTAAATCAGCTGATTATAAATAGATTAAAACAACAATATAAACTTTTCGCTCCAAATAGTATTGAATGTTATTTGATATGTGATACTGTTATTATTATAAATGCACAAAAGTGACAAAGAGCTGATAATATGCAGGATGCCCCCTTCCCTTTTTGCTAACTACCCTTTATACACATCTATATAACATAATAAAAACATGCTACATAATACACTGAAAAACAACAATATACAAACAATGTATAAGATACAGGTTTTACAACTTATCCGGGAGGTAAGATGTGTATAAAGGGTAGTTTTTGCTAAAGGGAAGAGCCTGCCCCGCACAAAGCGGGGGGCAGGGGAAGGGTTAAGATATAATTAAAAGGGGCTGGGTACGGGCTCTTTCTTAACATATACATAGGCCTGAAATTGGGATTAGTGCGGTAAAAATTAAATATATATATTATTCAATTTCAATTACTTGAAGATCAAGACAGCACTAAAATTTGAAAACGTCAGAAGTCAGGAAATCACAGCTTTTATGTTTCTGATTTCTGAAAACGAAGGTTTTCAAGATAAGTGAGAACTTTACGAATAAGATTAAAATAGAGAACTAAATACATGATTATTGATACTGACCAGATAACCATAAAATTAAACCAGTAAGTGCTGATCTCCAGGTTTCCTATTCTTTTTATCGGTGCATAATAATGTGCTCTCCCGTATTTCGAAGTAGCTTTTGTATATCCCGGTTCAGCTCTGGGGATTATCTTGTTTCCTATTTCGGCAACAAGATCCAGGCTACCTGCCATTTCCATTACAAGATCACTCATTCTCAGGTTCTTATAATTTGACTTAAGAGAAATAAACTGGGTCAGCCCCAGTTTGTTCTTAAGGTTAATCCCGATTTCATCAATTTTATCCTTAGATTCATTCCTTAATGAAGAAAAGTGTTTTTTCATTAATTCAAGATAATCCAGTGCCATTTTCGAATTTACTGTATCAATTTTTTCTCTGATCAGTTCATTTTTCCATTGCCCGGGGGAAGTATCTGCCTGAATGGATAAGTGATCAATATACTTATTTGCCAGATATAATTTATGGTCGACATCTTCCTTGTAGTCAATACTATCTTTATATAATACTGAACCTTTAATATCCCATACTATTTTATCAACCAGGTTAACATACCAGTTGTTCCTGCTCCTTTCAATATTTGCATCAAAAAAATACTTCTCATATCTGTTATTGCTGAACTGTTCAACGGCCATAGCTTCAAATGACCATCGGGCAGTCATCATATCACCAATAAAGGGTACAAATTCCCTCGTTACTGAGCTTCCTATATGCAGTTTATCGAACTTAACAAGTACTCCGCTGAATAATAATTGCGGTATAAGAATAAAAGGTATTATTATGTAAATTGTTATAACGGAATTAAAAGCTGATGAAATAATTAATCCAAGGATATTTGCCGAGCAGGATGTCGTAAATAAAATAAGCCAGAAACTCAGGGTCATCCCTTCCACTTCCAGTATCTCATTACCAATTATTGTAAATAAAAATGTCTGTATTGCTGAAATCAGAAACAGTATTAAAATCTTGGAATTCAGGTAACTAAACCAGCTAAGGTTAAGAAATGATTCCCTCTGAAGAATTTTCCTGTCTTGAATAATCTCTTCTGAACTTATCATTAGTCCAAAGAAAAGCGAGGTTATGACACACATAAACATATAGGCAGGAATGTTTTCATTCTCCATGAAAACATATATTGGTCCTTTTGAATACTTTGTAAAATGTGCGAGCAGAAGTGCCAGTAATGGCGGCCCAAGAAGACCGATCAGAATATACTGCTTGTCTGAAAGTTTAGAGAAGAGATCGCGGATAAAGAATATTCTTGACTGCTTGAATAATCCCGGAATACTATAGTAATTTTCAGGAAGGGCTTCTTTCTGAGTTTCCTTGATGATCTCCGGACTGCTGGCCTTAAACTTCTCTGCCCATTCAATGGGTGAAACTTTTCTTATCCGGGTTGCCTTTCCGTGTTCATCAACAACTTTTGATTCAATTATCTGGAGGATCTGGTCTGTATTAACATTGCCGCATTTTATGCATTGATCCTCGTCGGGATTGGCATGATTGCTGTGAGTTTTAAAATAAATGATTGCTTCAGTGGGATTTCCGTAATAGATCTGATAACCGCCTTTGTCAATGATCATTATCTTATCGAACATTTTATAAAGATCAGAACATGGCTGATGAATATTTACAATAACCAGTTTACCCTTGTATGTTTGTTCTTTTAATAACCTCATTACAATTTCTGAATCAACCGATGAAAGTCCGGATGTTGGTTCATCAACGAAAAGAATTGTTGGTTCGCGCAGTAATTCCAGAGCAATGTTGACTCTTTTTCTTTGTCCTCCGCTAATTATCTTTTTAAGAGGATTACCCACTTTCAGATCTCTGGTCTCATCAAGATCCAGATCAATAAGAGTTTTATTTACAACATCAATGATCTTCTCTTCCGTAAGATTATTGAGACACATCCTGGCATTATAAAACAGATTCTGAAAAACAGTTAACTCTTCAATCAACAGGTCATCCTGAGGTACAAAACCAATTACACCTTTCAGGTAATGCTTATCATCCTCAGAATAAAGATCATATCCATTCACCAGTACTTTCCCGTCCTGCGGTTCAAGTGAACCATTGAGGATACTCAGTGTTGTGGACTTACCAACACCACTTCCTCCCAAAATGCCAACCAGTTTGCCTGATTCTTCGTAGAAATTAAGGTTATGAATACCGTTTTCGCTATTCCGGAATCTGAATGAAACATTATCGGCAATTAATGATATTTTGGTTTTAAATGATTCCTCAGAAATAATGCTGATAACCTCAGTATAGTAAATTGGTTTTATACCTGACCCCCGGATTGATGAACCATGATCAAATGAATATGTCTCACCCGATGAAATATTCTGTCCGTTTAGATAAAGATCTTCATTACCAACATATCGAACGTAATATGTGTTTGTACTTGGAACCTGCAAAAAACAGATTATGCCTTTGAGATTGTCATTGCATATATGCTTTATTCCTGAGTCCTGAGATATTTTATTACTATCAATAATAAGAATCCGTTTTTTGTCAGGTACTGAATCGAATGTTCTGGTTATAAAGCTCTTAATATTCTGATAGTCATAATCACTTATATAAAATGAATTTGCAACTGTCTGGAGAAAATCCAGCTCATTCTCAGTAATTTCTTCACCCAGTGATATATAATCCAGCAACTTAACCAGGACATAAACTTTTTGATTTTGCTGGAGTTCTTCATTTATCTGGTCACATATCGCCAGTATCCTTACAGCATTTAGTGAAGTACGCTTCCTGTCCTTTATACTGCCTTTTTCAATACTTTCTGCATTATAAAGTTCAAGGTATTCTTCAAACATTTTCATATACCTTGAAACCGATTCAGTATTAAGATGACGTGTTAGTAATAGTCTGACCACATCCCGTTCCCTGTTAGTAATCACTGTATCATCATGGATGTCGCTTATTAATGCAAAAAGTTGCATCAGTGTTTTTAAAATGGGATCACTCATTGATTAAAATTATGGTAAAAAATATTGTGAAGGATAACCCTGAACAAAAACATAAAGTTTAACTTTGCTTTAGACTATTCAAGGTAATAATTAATATCCATTCATAAAAATATTTTTAACCTCATAAATAGATTATTATAAAGGGTATATAAATAGCATATATTCCAGACTCATAAGCCGACACTTTTATAATATGGTTGAAAAAGGAAAATTTCTTGAATATACCGGACAGATAGATTACAGGATGATCGATCGCCTGTTGAAAAAGTTTAAAAGGTCACAGGAATTTATCAAACTGGATAAGACAACCGGAAAGAGAAGCTATGCCATACTTGTTGAGTGTCTTGAAAATATTGCAAAACATTCTGAAAAAAAATATTCCAAAATAGAACCAACCATTTCAGTGATTAAAGAGAGGGATAATGTTGTGATTAAAATCTCCAATCCTGTATCGAATGATAAAGCAGGTGAATTAGTCAGAAAACTGGATCAGGTGAACTCTCTTGATGAGAAGGTACTCAAAACATTATATGAAAATAAAATAAACAAGGTATCGAACCCTGAGGAAAACGGAGCCGGACTGGGGTTTATGCTGATGAAATTAAAATCAGGCAATAATATTAACTACAAGCTTACTAAAGCTAACAATGATTATACATATTTTGAAATTAAGATTTCTGTAAATGAATATATCATGAGAAAGTTAATTATCAACCAGACATCAAATTCTCCTAAAGTTATTCTGGATCCTGACAGGAAAATATTTGAGATTTCAGGGGAATCAAGACCTCCGGATGTACCGGTGTTTTATAAAGAAATTCTTACATGGGCAGATGATTATGCAATGCATCTTTCCAGGTCGTACGAAAGCAAAGATCCCGTTGAGTTTAACTTCGATTTTGAATATTTTAACTCATCATCAGCGAAATATATCCTTGACCTTTGCAAACAACTTGGTCGGGTACGTTTAAACGGTAAAAACGTAACCGTACGATGGCATTATGAAGATGATGACATTGACATGCTCGAAGCAGGAAGGGAAATGTCGAGACTGGCAAAGGTTCCTTTCGAATATATTCAGAAAGATAATGACAGCAATAAGTAATGACTTTCAGAAATATTTCAAGTTAACTTTTCACCAATGGATGGAAATTTTGAGCAGGAGGAGATACTTAAATGGACTGAGATCTTTTTTGATCCGGACCGGGAATTCCTTAAGGATATTTCACAAAATACGGATAAGCATAAAAAAGTTTTCATTGACCAGATCGCAAAATCTCTGTATGAAGATATGCGTCGTGCAAGAATGCTCATAACAGCACCTTTTACATTTAATAAGGAGTTCGATGATCTTTCAGCAGAAGAAAAAAAAGTCTGGTTCGATTATGCTTCAGAAATTCCTGCAAAACTAAAATCATTAAATCTGTTCATCCGACCCTATAAAGATTTTTGCAGGACATGCATAATAACTGACACTGATATTGAGAAACTTGCCTGCATGGATCATGAATACTATTTAAGACATTCATTGATTTCACATTCGGGTCAGGGGAAAAATAACTTAAATACAAAAAGAATAAAGCCCGGACATGTACCATTTCACAGTATTCCCGGAGCAAGAAAATGGTACTTTAAGGAGTTGAATTATTTAATACCGCCTCAGCTTAAAAAGATAGGGTATGAGATTATCAGACCAGATGAAATTTATGATTTGTCTTCTCCAATGATAAAGAATCTGGCCAGAGCTATTCACTCGAGGTATCTTCAGAAGATGAGAAGCCTTGATGCAAACAAGGAGACAGATCTGAAAAATACTATAACTAATTCCCAGGATGATTCCGGAAGTCAGGTCCGGACTGACTTTGATAATTTACCTGAGGACATCAAATACTCAAACAGGGATAATGCCCTGCATATTCCTACAAAGCTTTTATCTATCGGGTATAAAATCAGACCGGTAAAAAAAGGATTTAAATCTGTTACTCTTCACCTTAATAAGGCTGAGATAGAAATGATGGCTTTTGTTGAACACATCAGATGGAGCTGGGATAAAAGGTTGAATGGATGGATATACGGCAATGTAAAAGATATTTCAAATAAAGTCCATCCCGGCTTAATCCCATACCAGGAACTGCCGGAGTCTGAAAAAGAGAAGGACAGGGAACTTGTCAGGCTTATTCCTTATCTGCTTCAGGATATTGATCATGAGGCATATTCTGCGGGCAGGAAAAAAATCAGAACACACTCGTATGAAATAAAACCACAGAGTAATATCCATATGCTCTTAAACGAAACCAGGCAACTGAATGAGGAGATCAAAAATATTGCCTGTGCCTTTCCTGAGTTGGATGAAAAGATCACGATCATAAATAATAAAATTGAGGAGACAATAAAAGAGGTTGAGGGTAGCTATGATTATGCCAGGCATATTCAGGAAACATTTTTGCCACATGATCTATTTGTAAGGGAGTGTTTCCCTGACAGCTTTGTTTTATTTAAACCCAAGGATATAATAAGTGGTGATTTCTATTTCTTCAGTAAGCAGGGCCATCTGGTAATCTTTTCTGCAATTGATTGTACGGGTCATGGAATACCAGGGGCACTCCTCAGTACTATAGGATATGGGATTATTGACCAGGCTGTAAATGAGATTAAACTTACTGACCCTCCTGAAATACTACAGCATTTATATTCAAAAGTGCATAGATTTCTGAGATGGGATGAAGATGAAACCGGATTGGCTGATGCCATGGATATTGCATTGTGCAAATTAGATTTAAGGACGAATCTACTCACTTATTCCGGAGTTAAAAATCCTTTGTATCATATAGTAAACGGGGAATTAATTGAATACCGGTCAAATAATTTCATTGAAAACTGGAATGGAAATTGTGAATGTAAATTTTTATCAGAGACGATCCAATTAAATATTGGAGATACAATTTATTTAGGTTCAGATGGTTACACCGACCAGTTCGGAGGAAAGAATCACAGAAAATACCAGAACGGCAGATTTAAGACCTTTTTGCTGGATATTCAGAAGTATTCTATGTCTGAGCAGAGCGATAAGTTGTACAGAGAGATTGAAGACTGGAGAGCACAAAATAATGAAGAACAGACAGATGATATTCTGGTGATCGGAATAAAGATTTAAGCCTTACTAAATCATTGCTTATTCCTTAAAGAAAATATTCAGTTCAGCAGTTTTATTTTTATAATCAATTTTAGAAATTCTGACCCTTAATATATTTCTTCCGGACTTTTCAGATATTTCTTCAAGTAGTTTAGATTGATTTTCCGGACGTAATAATTTGAGATTGTCTATTACAATTCTATGACTTGAATATGAGTTTCTCCTCATAATTTCTTCAAGCACCAGCGCGGAGAGAACAATTATAAAATTAATAACCATTTTCCCTCCAAATGGCAGTCCACGTAAAACAATGGAATTGATCACCGAAATTCCGATAGCTGTAAAGATGTAAGCCATATCTTTAACCCCGAAATTTGTGGTCCTGAACCTCAGGACTCCGAAAATAGCAAATAAGCCAACTGCGAATCCCAGTGAGAGAGAGACATAATTCATAACTGTTATAAGAAAAAAGACAATAATCCCGATAAGAAAAAATGTAAATACAAATTTCTCCTTTTTTGAATATCTGAAATAAATAAACCAGATAAGGATAATCAGAAAAAACAGGTCTACTGCAAACCGTGCCAGTATTCCCCATATGGTGGGGCTGCTGAAAACAGGAAGGAGTTCATTCATATTCTTAGGTTTTAAATGATATTTTATAAACTGTTTATAAAGTTACATATAAGAATGAACAAAATCATTTAAATGAGTGAGATATCTTGGTTAAAGTTATTAAAAAGTTGAACAAGGAACAACAATAATTTTCACAATAAAAACTTACAGGCAGAGAAAATTTGTCAAATTTATGTCACAAGGAAACTTAAATTTCCCCTTATCTTTGAGGAAGCCAAATAAAATCTTTATCATATGCTCAACCTTCTTAAACATCCGCTGCTGACACATAAACTTACACTATTACGCCGGAAGGAGACAGGAACAAAAGACTTTCGGGAAACACTGGAAGAGATTTCCGGATTAATGGCTTATGAAATCACCAGGGATCTGCCGGTAAAGAATATTGAAATCGAAACACCACTGGGGAAATGCCAGACTCAGGAACTGGCAATGGAGGTTGTTCTTGTGCCTGTTTTGAGAGCCGGATTGGGTATGGTCGACGGAATCTCCAACCTTATACCTACTGCAAGGATCGGACATATAGGTATGTATCGTGACCATGTGACTCTGAAGCCTATGACATATTATTCAAAATTTCCTGATAATCTCAAAGATGCTGTAGTAATGGTTCTCGATCCGATGCTTGCAACAGGAGGCAGTTCTACCGATGCAATCCGGATACTTAAGGACAGGGGTGCAAGAACCATTAAACTGGTTTGCGTAGTTGGGGCTCCGGAAGGGGTGGAACGTATTACCAAAGACCACCCGGATGTTCAGATCTATTTAGCCGGATTGGATGAAAAACTTAATGAACATGGATATATTGTGCCTGGTTTGGGAGATGCGGGTGACAGATTGTTCGGAACAAAATAAAGTGATAACTATTATCCATTCCAATATCAAAGGACTAAAATACCGGTATGCCTCTATTTTTACCAGAGGACCAGGTTTGAAACAATTCTGATATTCTGAATGTTTAAACTAAAGATGACAACTGAGAATGTAATTGTAGTTACTGATGTCTGGAAATCATTCAAGACCGTTCAGGCTGTAAAGGGAATAAACTTACGGATCCCAAAAGGACAGTTTACAGCAATACTAGGACCAAATGGTGCAGGAAAAACCACCCTGGTTGAGATGATTGAAGGGATCCAGAAACCTGATAAAGGCGTAATTACGATTAATGGAAAAAGGTGGAAAGGAAATGAAGATGAGCTTCACCACGTTATTGGCCTCTCCCTTCAGGAAACAAGATTCATTGATAAACTAAGAGTATCAGAAACACTTAAACTCTTTGCATCATTTTTCAGCCTTGGAAATGAGAGGGTAAATGAAATTATTGAGATTACAGGTCTTAAGGAAAAAACAAGATCATATGTTGTCAACCTGTCAGGAGGGCAACGTCAGCGTCTTGCCATAGGAATTGCACTTTTAAATAATCCTTCAATACTTCTTCTTGATGAACCAACAACAGGGCTAGATCCTAATGCCAGACGTGAGATATGGGAAATTCTGCATGCACTTAAGGATAAATCAGAAACATCGCTGATACTTACAACTCATTATATGGAAGAAGCAGAAAACCTGTGCGACTACATTGTAATAATGGACAAGGGTGCCATCCTTAAAGAAGGTACCATACATCAACTTCTTGATGATGAAACTAATGAGAAAGTAGTTGAATTCACAACAGAAAGGAATATTCTCAGCTCTGATTTTGAAATCCCGGGAATTACTTTCAAAATCAGACCAGGAGAGACACCTGACAAAGGTTTTGTAACTCTGTATGATTTCGATAATGATCTTCCTGCTTTCATGGGTTATATGAAATCCAGGAACATAATAATAAGACACATGGAATGCCGCCGGAAAACTCTCGATGATCTTTTTGTATCATTAACTGGAAGAAAGATCAATGAATAACTGGATCAGGTTTAATCAGCTGAGGCAATTAACATCTGCACTTTTTCACGAAATAATACGTGAACCCGGAGTGCTGTTCTGGGGGATACTCTTCCCTATTCTGATGTCACTGGGACTGGGTTTGGCTTTTACTAAAAAAACTGATATAACCCGTAAAGTTGCTATAATAAATTTAATTGATGAATCATTGGAGTCTTCCGCTCCAGACATAATCGCTGAGTTTCTCCGGAACAGTTGTGAAAGGAATCCTTCACAGGAAGAGGGAGAATGGGAATGGAAATATTCAATAAAAGATGAGAAACTTGGCAACTCTTTTTTTCTGTTTTATAAAATGCAATCCGGGGAGGCACTGAAACTTCTTAAAAGAGGAACAATTAATGTACTTATT
The DNA here is from genome assembly GCA_963732435.1 of uncultured Bacteroidales bacterium. Taxonomy (GTDB): domain Bacteria; phylum Bacteroidota; class Bacteroidia; order Bacteroidales; family VadinHA17; genus LD21. Next base: position 746,998 of record CAVSZL010000006.1, read on the forward strand.
TCAGGTTCAGATAATAGCATTGAATATCATTTCGATCCAATGAATTCCGATGCTGAGCTGACATATCTCAAGTTAAGCTCTGTGCTGGGCAGCGGAAAGACTACCGAAGTAAAAACCAATTCAGAAATAAAACCTCTTACCCTGACGGGGACAAGGTATATTGATTTTCTTGTCCCCGGACTTATAACAATGGGCATAATGATGTCATGCATGTGGGGAATAAGCTATGGTTTAATTGAAAAGAGATCAAAAAAATTATTAAGACGCCTGGTGGCAACACCTATGAGAAAATCACACTTTCTCATTGCTCTTATAACAGTCAGAATTATTATGAATCTGATTGAATCGGCAGTATTGCTTATTTTCTCCCTTATTGTTTTCAAAATGTCAGTACAGGGAAATATTACCGCTCTGATCATACTTTACCTCGCCGGAAATATTGCTTTCTCAGGCATCGCAGTTTTTGTTTCCTCTCACACGTCAAATACAGAAGTAGGGAACGGACTAATTAATGCTGTTGTAATGCCAATGATGGTGCTATCAGGAATATTCTTCAGCTATCAGAATTTTCCGGACTGGAGTATCGGTGTAATCAGTAACCTGCCCCTGACAATTTTTACAGACGGTATCAGAAGCATATTTAATGAAGGTGCAGGTTTTCAGGAAGTGACAATTCCCATATTAATTCTTTTTTTAACCGGGACACTTTTCTTTGCTGCCGGTTTAAAAATATTCAAATGGCATTGAATAAACCTTAAATGAAATATTTTAATATTGGTGCAGCATTTTAGTATTCTTCAGGTCTTTAATCTGAATATAACTAATAATCCGAAAAAAGAACAGATATGAAAAACCTGAAAATTCTGACAATTGCCATAGCCATCCTTAGTATTGCATCATGCACTCACGCACAAATGCGAAAAACCGTAAGTGGAAACGGGAAGGTGGTTACCATGGAAAGAAAAACTGAACAATTTACCGGGATAAAGGTAAGTTCAGGAATAGATGTTTACCTGAAACAGGATAACAATGAATCAGTTTCGGTTGAAGCAGATGAAAACCTTCATGATTATATAATCACAGAGGTAAGAGGAGGTGTTCTAAATGTATATACCGATGCCAATATCAGGGAAGCAGAAAGGAAGAGGGTTTATGTTACAATGAAAGAGATAAACTCAGTAAAAACATCCAGTGCCGGGGATGTTTTCGGACAGACTCCTGTAAAAACTGACATGCTCGACCTGTCAGCAAGCAGTGCAGGAGACATCAAACTTGAGGTTTATGCCAAAGAGATCGAGATAGATATAAGCAGTTCAGGTGATATAACACTATCAGGTGAATCAGAAATTCTGGATGCTGATCTGAGCAGTGCAGGAGATCTTAATGCATATGATCTAATCGCGAGGGAAGCAGAAATTTCTGTTTCAAGTGCAGGTAATGCCGACATTACTGTTACAGACAAACTTTCGGCCAGAGCATCAAGTGCAGGAGATATTAATTACAAGGGTAATCCAAAATATGTGGATGCCCAATCATCAAGCGCCGGTGGAATTCACAAAAGATAATTCCTAATCAATATATATCCCCATTTATTAAAATGCCGTCTCATAAGAATAAATGAGACGGCTTCCTGACTTCTGACAATTAGTGCGGTAAAGGATACCTCCACTATGTATATGAATATACGAAACCCATCCCCTGCCCCTTCCCTTTAAAGAAAAAAGGGAAGGGGTAAATCAGCTGATTATAAATAGATTAATACTACAATATATACTTTTCGCTCCAAATAGTATTGAATGTTATTTGATATGCGATACTTTTATTATCGCAGTATTTGATACATGTCGCGCATACCATATAGTAATTACAGGCAAATTATTTTATTAGCCAGGAAATTAAGGAAGAATCTGACTCCTTCTGAAAAATTACCTTGGGATATGTTGAGGAGGAAAAATCTTTCCGGATACCGATTTCTCAGACAACATCCCATTGTCTATAGAATTGACTACCAATGGATAGATTTCTATATTGCTGATTTTTACTCTCGGGAGTTGTCACTTGTCATAGAGGTGGATGGTCCAATTCATTTAAAACAAAAAGAGTATGACATTGACAGGGATTCTAAATTATCTGATAAAGGAATATTTGTCTTGAGAATAATGAATGAAGAATTGGAAGATAAAGGCTCTCTGATAATGAAAATAAATGAAACCATAAATGCACGAAAGTGACAAAGAGTTAATAATATACTGGATGCCCCCTTCCCTTTTTGCTAAAGGGAAGGGGCAGGGGAAGGGTTAAGGTATAAAGACAGGGGCAGGGGAAGGGTTAAGATATAAATAGAAAGGGCTGGGTACAGGCTCTTTCTTACAATATACATAGGCCTAAAATTGGGGTTAGTGCGGTAAAAATAAAAAATTAAATATGTACGTTATTCATTTTCAATTATTTGAAGATCAAGACAGCACTAAAATTTGAAAACGTCAGAAGTCAGGAATAAATGAGATGGCTTTTTTTTCAAGAATAATAACTTCAGTATTTATACAGTCAAACCGAAAAGTTTAGAATATCTTCAGAAAAAAAAGAAGGTGCTCATCTGAGACACCCTCCTTTTTTAATATATTGAACTATTTAAGTTAAGAATTCTGAAACAAAACCTTAGCTAATCTAATTTATGTTTCTTAACAAAATCATTTATTACAGCGGAAAGATTCGGGTCACCAATTTCCTGCAGATCATAATAAACCCTGGTATTTGGTTTCTTGATCTTTATTATCCTGTTAAGATCAATAGGGGTAGCAATTATTACAGTGTCGCAATCAGTGTTGTTTATTGTCGTTTCAAGGTCTTTTAACTGTTGATTGCCATATCCCATTGCCGGCAGAAGAGTACCAATATTAGGATAAAGCATGAATGTCTCACTCAATCTGCCAACTGTGAAGGGCCTTGGGTCAACCAATTCTGAAGCTCCAAATTTACGGGCTGCAACTACACCTGCTCCGATTTTCATTTCACCGTGAGTAAGAGTTGGCCCATCCTCAACAACAAGAACTCTCTTTCCCCTTATTAATGCCGGATTGTCTACCTTGATTGGTGAAGCTCCGTCAACAACAACAGCTTTAGGGTTTACTGCATCTATACTTTCTCTGACGATCTGAATTGACTCAGGTGAAGCACTATCTATTTTATTAATTATTACAACATCAGCAATCCTCAGAGTAACCTCACCAGGGAAATACTTCAGTTCATGCCCTGCCCGGTGTGGATCAGTTACTGTAATCATCAGATCAGGTTTAAAGAATGGAAAATCGTTATTCCCTCCATCCCAAAGTATCACATCACATCCTGCCGGATCTTTTTCAGCTGCACGCACGATTGCTTCATAATCAACCCCGGCATAAATTACATTACCTCTGACAACATGTGGTTCATACTCTTCCATCTCCTCAACTGTACATTTATGCTTTTCGAGGTCCTTGACTTCAGCAAACCGCTGTACTTTCTGGGCATTAAGGTCGCCATATGGCATTGGATGACGCACTGCTACAACCTTTAATCCTCTCTCCATAAGAAGTTCTATAATCCTTCTTGATGTCTGACTTTTACCACAACCTGTTCTGATCGCTCCCACAGCAATAACCGGTTTTGTGCTTTTTACCATAGTATCCGATGGTCCGAGAAGCACGAAGTTAGCACCTGCTGCGTTCACAATTGCACTTACTGACATAACTTTCTGGTAGGTAACGTCACTATACGAAAAAACACAGTCAGAAACATTATGCTTATGTATCAGCTCAGTAAGGTTTTCTTCGGGAAAGATAGGGATTCCGTCAGGATACAATTTACCCGCAAGTTCTTTGGGGTATTTTCTCCCTTCAATATCAGGTATCTGAGCTGCGGTAAAGGCAACTACATTGTACGATTGGTTATCCCTGTAACAGGTATTGAAATTATGAAAATCACGACCTGCGGCACCAATTATGATAACATTTTTCTTTCCCATAGATCCTCCATTTTTTACAGTTAAATCATTTTGTAGGTTAATCAATTTTAAAATGAGACAACAAATTTATAATTTGCATACCATAATTCCGAGTAAATATTGGTATTTCTCAGATTGCTCAATTTACAATATACATATCTGAATAACAGATAATTAATCAGCTTTTTTGTCTTGGTGAAAACATGTTAAAGAAAATGTTTATTCCCAGAGGATGTATATGGCAAATTCTTTGTACTATTATGTCAAATTATGAATGTCCTTGCACACATATATCTTTCCGGTGATTCTGATAAGATTATCATTGGTAATTATATAGGAGATTATGTAAAAGGAAAGGATTATTTAAAATATCCCGATCTGATAAGAAAAGGGATAATATTGCACCGGCATATTGACGGATTTACCGACAGACATCCTGTTGTGCACAGGAGCAAGATTTTTTTTACCCGTAAGTATCATAAATACGCCGGGGTAATAACTGATATAATTTATGACCATTTTCTGACAAAAGAGTGGGATTTCTTTTCCAGAAGACCACTTGAGAGCGTAACCTATAATTTCTACAGAGCTCTGGTTAACAATTATGAACTGATGCCGGAAAATGTAAGGGAGATGATGCCTTTTTTTATAATAAACAATTGGATAGAATCCTATCAGACTTTAAACGGTATACGTCATGTGCTTAATACCTTAAGCAAGAACTCCTCTCTTCCTAATGAGACACGTTTTGCAATGCATGCGCTGAAAAAGAATTACTATCCTTTACAGGATGATTTCATGGAGTTTTTCCCACAGCTTATTGATTACGTTGAAAAGGACTTTGGAATAGAGATATCCCATCGCATTACAATTCCGTTCTGATCATACAAGGTATTCCGCCCTGCTTGCATCGAGTCTGAGAAATATAAACAGAAGTATCGTAAAACCCCATAAGGAGCTTCCACCGTAGCTGAAGAAAGGTAATGGAATTCCAATCACAGGCAGTAATCCAATAGTCATGCCTATATTAATAAAAAAATGTATAAAGAGTATTGAAGATACTCCATATCCATATATCCTCGAAAAGGCCGATCGTTGTCGTTCAGCAAGGTGAATAATCCTTAAAAGAAGGAAAAGATATAAACCTACAACCACAAATGAACCCAGGAAACCCCATTCTTCACCAACGGTACAGAATACAAAGTCGGTGCTCTGGGCCGGAACGAATTTAAACTTGGTCTGGGTGCCCTGCAAAAATCCTTTTCCGGTTAAGCCACCCGAACCGATGGAGATCATTGACTGGTTTACATTATATCCTGTTCCATGCGGATCTGACTTAAATCCAAGCATTATTTCCACCCTTTCCTTTTGATGCGGTGGAATAAAATGATTAAATGCATAATCAACAGAATCTATATATAAAATACTGCCTAAAAGAAACATATAAATAACCAAAACAGCGACAGCTTTCTTTACATATACATAATAACCATAGGATACTCCGGAAAGAATAACAGAAATCAGAATAACCATTTCAATGCCTATTTTTCTGATAACAAAGTGGTCAAGTAAGTACAGAGTTCCGGTAATAATCAGGAAAATACCTGCACCTGCAAGGCAAACCTTCCATTTCCTGGTCGATATCCATAACAGAATAAAAGCAGATACAATTAAAACAACAGTCAGATATAAATTGTCAAAAAGAAGTGTAAAGAAGAAAAGTATTACCACGAGCAGTCCAGTTACAAAAATATAAGGGCTCATTCCTTCCCTGAAAAGAACAATAAACAATGCAAGATAGACTATGGTAGAGCCCATATCAGGCTGAAGCCCAATAAGAAGTGCCGGTAAAATAATAATTGCTGATGAAGTGACCATCACTTCAAGCCTGGCCAGATCCTGTCGCCTTGCATTCAAATATCCTGCTAGTGCCAGGGCAGTTCCGAATTTAGCAAATTCAGATGGCTGAAGACTTAAGTTACCGATAATGATCCATGATTTAGCACCGTTTATTTCATCCCCGACAATAAGCACCAGAATAAGAAAAAAGATTACTGCACCATATATGAACCATGAAAAGAAGAAGTAAAACCTGCTATCAATAATAATAACAAAAACTGCGATAATAAGTGATGCAATAATCCAGATAAACTGCTTTCCATATCTCTGGGAAAGATCAAGAATCTCCCTGTGCTCTTCATTATAAACTGCAGCATAAATATTAAACCAACCTAAGGTAACAAGTAAGAGAAACAACACTAATGTGATCTTATCAACTCTTTCCCAGATATTGGTGTTTCTTTTCATTGTTCCATAAGGTTTAGATTTAGAATGTTCTCTTCCTTCACCTTACTGGTAACTTCACCTTTAAGATATTTTTCGATCATCAGGCTCGCTATTGGTGCGGCATAGGTGGCACCATAACCTGCATTTTCAACAAACACCATAATTGCAATCTTAGGATCATCTTTTGGTGCGAATGCGACAAATACTGAATGTTCCTTTCCATGAGGATTCTGAGCTGTACCTGTCTTGCCGCAAACAACGATATCACTTATTGCAGCTATTCCTGCTGTTTTTCCTGCTCCCCCATTAACAGCAGCATCCATACCCTTAATTATCTCTTCAAAATGAGCTGAATCAATTCCAATTGCATGCTTTTCCGTGAAACGGGGGTCAATATTTTTCTTACCACCAACAGATTTAACAATATGAGGAGTATAATAAAATCCTCTGTTGGCAATCGCTGCTGTCATATTAGCCATCTGTAGCGGTGTAGTGCCTATCTCACCCTGTCCTATGGCCATTGATATAACAGTCAGGGCTTTCCATTTCCCCTTCCCGTGATATTTATCAAAGTATGCCGGTGCCGGGATAAATCCTGATAGCTCATTTACAAAATCAGTTCCAAGCTTACTTCCGAATCCAAACTCATTAAGATAACCTTTCCACTTTTCATATGCTGAGGTTACAGAGAGGTACTTCTGACTTTCAAGAATTCTTCTGTATGCCTGGCAGAAATATGAATTGCACGAATTCATAATAGCCTCTTCCAAATCCAGGGGTGAACTATGTGAATGACATCCGACAAACAGATAACCGTTATCACAACCAAAACGTGTTGATGGAATTATGACCTCCTCCTGAAGAGCAATCAGGCCATTAATAGGCTTAAAAGTAGACCCGGGCGGATATGAGGCCATAAGTGCCCTGTTAAACAATGGTTTTAATGTGTCGGCAGAAAGTTTAGAGTAATTTTCTGATCTTACCCTTCCAACAAGCAGCTCCGGATCATAATTTGGAGAAGACACAAGTGTCAGCACTTCTCCTGTCTTTGGTTCAATTGCAACAATACTACCTCTTTTATTCTTCATTAACAGCTCACCATATTCCTGAAGATCAATATCAAACCCGCCTGTAATATCTGATCCTTGTTCTGCAATTGTATCAAGGGAACCATCAGCATAAGAACCCTTTATACGGCTGAAAACATCTACCAGATAAATCTTAACACCTCTTTTACCACGTAACTCTTTTTCATAGGCCTCCTCAATTCCGCTCTTCCCGATATAATCACCGGGTTTGTAATAAGGATTCGACTTTATTAAATTTTCATCCACTTCACTCACATATCCAAGTATATGTGAAGCTATATGCTTTGAATACTTTCGTAGCGTACGGGGCTGGACATAAAAACCCTGAAAGAGGAACATCCTTTCCTGCAGATGTGCATAACTCTCATCAGAAATCTGTTTCAAAAATACAGAAGGAGCACGTCTTGAATATGCAGAAGCGGCCTTCATTCGCTCCTCAAATTGGCTTTTTGATATTCCCAGAAGATCGCAAAAGGCTGTTGTATCAATATCTCTGGAGGTCTGGGCAGGAATAACCATAAGATCATAAGCTGCCTGATTAAATACTGCCAGTTTCCCGTTCCTGTCATAAATAAGTCCCCGAGCCGGATATTGCGGGACATATCGCAAAACATTATTGTCAGCTGAAACCCTGTAAGAATCTTTAAGAACCTGAATAATAAACAGCCTGATTATCAATACAAAAGATGCGAGCACTATAAGGCCCATTATTACGAATTTTCTGTTAATAAAAGCATCTTTCATCTTTAGCTCAATTATTTACCACGCCTGGAATATTCTATAAGAAGTATAAATATTGCTGAAAACAGAGAACTTAAGATAACCCTCAATCCAGTTCGGAAGAACTCTGAAAACCTGAATACTTCTAGATAAAAAAGAGCTGTATGATGTATTATCACCATAATTAATGTATAGGTCATAAACCATCTGAAACCATAAAGAAGCATAGATGGGTCAGATCCTGGCTCATACCCATCCCTCAAGGAAATAGCCCTTAAAATATACGGACGAAGAAATCCGATAAGAAGTGTTGACGACGAATGCATTCCGGGTGATCCTGAGAAAAAATCAATGATCATCCCGGTAAAAAATGATAATAATAATAACAACCAGGAAGGAATTTCAAAAGGGAGAAGAAGTATGAACAATATATATACATAGGGATTAATATACCCGCTGAATTGTATATTGTTGAAAAGAAAGAGCTGAAGCACAGTCAGCAGTATAAAAATAAGGCTAAACTTTATTATTGAATTGTTCATTGAAAAAGATTTTCAAGATCATTTTGCTCCTTTTTCTTATAATTCCCTATTACATCCACATAGTTCAGTTTTTTAAAATCAGTAGCCAGTAAAACATTAATCTTCAAAAAATCACCTCCAACTTTTTCAAAATCAGAAATAGTGCCAATTAAAATACCCTCAGGAAATATTGCAGAAAACCCTGTAGTTTCGATTGTGTCACCTTCATTTATTGTGACATGTTGAGGGATCTCACTCAGGATGGCCTTACGGTAATCTCTTCCGTCCCAGCTTAGCGAACCAAAATATCCGTTTGAACGGATCCTTGCACTCAGCTTAAAATCCTGATTCACGACAGACATAGCCACTGAAAAATTGTTCGAACAACCAACTATTATGCCTGCTATTCCGTAAGTTGAATTAACAGCCATATCAACTTTAATCCCCTGGTTGCTTCCCTTATTAATTGTAAAAAAATTCCTTTGCCGGTTTACTGAATTGTTAATAACCTCAGCCGATGAGTATTGATACTGCTGGTTGTATATGGTATCAGTAATTGAGGAAAAAAGTAAATCCTCCTTCCTTATCATTCGCCCGATACTGTTTCTGAGGGCTACATTTTCTTCAGCAAGCTTGTTATTTATCTGCCTCAGATTCAGATATGTCCTGGTATTACTTATTCTCTGTTCGAGACCATAAGTCATGCCTTTGACAGCCTTGACAATCCTGGCATTATGATAATTATTCCCGGTAGTCAGTAAATAAATTGCTATTCCTTCAAGAATCAGAAAGATGATCAGGTTATTATATCTCGCCAAAAAATTCAGCAGATTCCTCATTCATCCATTTTATTACCTCATAAGGAATTGAAACTTATCGACATTTTTCAGAGCTACGCCGGTTCCGCGGGCAACTGCATGCAATGGGTCTTCAACCACATTAAAGTTGATATTGATTTTATCTGAAAGCCTTTTATCCAGTCCCCGGAGTAATGCACCACCACCGGCGAGATAAATCCCCTTATTAACAATATCAGCATATAGCTCAGGCGGTGTCTGTTCAAGAACATTTAAGAGGGCTGCTTCCACTTTTGACAATGACTTATCGAGACAGTAAGCAATTTCCTGATAAGAAATTGGAATTTCAATGGGGAGTGCTGTCATAATATTTGGTCCTCTGACGACAAAATCAGGTGGAGGATTATCAATATCAGGAAGTGCCGCGCCCACTGAGATCTTTATGTCCTCAGCAGTCCGTTCGCCAATCTTTATGTTATGCTGATGCCTCATATAAGCCTGAATGTCTGAAGTAAATCCGTCTCCGGCAATCCGTATCGACTTATTACACACTATTCCTCCAAGAGCAATAACCGCTATTTCAGTTGTCCCTCCCCCGATATCAACCACCATACTTCCTTCGGGAGCCTCTACATCAAGACCAATACCTATCGCTGCTGCCATTGGTTCATAAATCATATAAACATCCCGTCCTCCGGCATGTTCTGAGGAATCACGTACTGCCCGAATTTCAACCTCTGTACTGCCAGACGGAATGCAGACCACCATTTTGAGAGAGGGTGCAAATAACCTTGGCCCTTTGTTGATTAGTTTTATCATCCCTCTTATCATTAGCTCGGCAGCATTGAAGTCGGCAATAACACCATCACGCAATGGCCTTATTGTCTTAATATTTTCATGAGTTTTACCATGCATTTGCCTGGCTTGTTCCCCAATGGCTATCAGCTTACCCGTATTTTTATCAATGGCTACAATCGATGGTTCATCAACAACTATTTTATCATTATGAATAATAATTGTATTTGCTGTTCCAAGATCAATTGCAATCTCCTGTGTTAAAAATGAAAATAGACCCATTATATAGATATTATTGTTTTAATGTTTAAAATGCCTGATACCTGTAAAAACCATAGCAACCTGATTTAAAGAACAAAAATTGATCGAGTCCTGGTCTTTAACCGAACCTCCTGGCTGAACAATTGCACTGATACCTGCCTTGTATGCTATTTCAACACTGTCGGCAAATGGGAAAAAGGCATCAGATGCCATCACTGCCCCATTAAGATCGAAACCGAATGAGCGAGCCTTATCAATTGCCTGCTTAAGAGCATCCACCCTTGATGTCTGTCCTATGCCACTCGCACATAACTGCTTGCTTTTTGCGAGAACTATAGCATTTGATTTACTGTGTTTTACAATTATATTCGCAAAAACAAGGTCTTCAATTTCAGTTTGAGTGGGAGCCCTTTCAGTTACACATTTCATTACATCTGAAGTTTCAGTACTGTTATCCCGTTCCTGCCAAAGGATCCCATTTAGCAAAGATCTGAATCCTGATTCACTCTTCCCGGATGCCTTCCTGAGCAGAATAATCCTGTTCTTTTTCTGCTTCAGAATCTCAACAGCATTTTCAGTAAAACCAGGGGCAATTATAATTTCAAAAAATATCTTATCGATCTCTTTTGCCGTTTCCTCATCCACAGCACCATTGGTAACAATTACACCACCAAAAGCAGAGACAGGGTCGCATGCGAGTGAATCCCTCCATGCTTCAGACATGTTTTTACGCGAAGCAACACCGCAGGCATTGTTATGCTTGATAATAACAAAGGTGGTTTCAGTAAACTCATCTATAAGGTTCAGGGCAGAATCGAGATCCAACAGATTATTGTAAGAGATCTCTTTCCCGTGAAGCTTGTCGAAAATCTTTGCCGGATCGCCATAAAAAATGCCGGTCTGATGAGGATTTTCTCCATACCGGAGTGGATAAGAAAGATTTATACTTTCCCTGAATACCGGGATCGCTGATTTTCTGTTGAAATACTTAAAAATCGCAGTATCGTAATGTGATGATGTCAGAAAGGCTCTGGCAGCAAAATTACGCCTTTCATCAACAGATGTGTTGCCATTCCTTTCCTTAAGAATAGAAAGCAGATCCTGATACTGATCCCTCCCGGATATAATCAGGACATCGTTGTAATTCTTGGCTGCTGCCCGGATAAGTGATATCCCACCAATATCAATTTTTTCAATAATCTCCTCTTCTATATCTGATGACGCTAACGTTTCTTCAAACGGATAGAGATCAACAATTACAAGATCTATTTCAGGTATATTGTATTTCGCCAGTTGATCAAGATCCTGATTATTATCCCGTCTGGCAAGAATTCCTCCGAATACCGAAGGGTGAAGAGTCTTTACTCTTCCGCCCAGGATAGAAGGATAAGTAGTAAGATCCTCGACTTTTTGTGCAGATATTCCAAGATCATTGATAAAACTGTATGTGCCACCAGTTGAGTATAGTTTCACTCCCAGTTTATGAAGTAACCTGACAATATCATCCAAACCATCCTTGTAAAAAACTGAAATCAGAGCACTGGTAATTCTTTTTTCACTCATTCAATGATACTTAAGATTTAAATCCTTCTGCTTCTAAAGGGTCTAAAAATATATATTTTTTTGCTAACCTCAATAAATTATATAATATTAGATTTCTTCTGTCATCATGATAATGATCTCTTCCTTTTTAAAAGCTTCTTCAGAAACTTTGAGCATGATCTCAATACCATAATTTGAATGAATTTCGTATATTTGACCTTCATTTCTAAATTCTTCATTGTTTAAAAATGTTTCTAAGACTTTTTAAGGAGGGTTTCTACTTTGCTGGCAAAGCCATCATAGTAAATAAGTTAAGAACGTTTCTCTCTCTTTTCGGGATAACTATCGGAATTTTTTCAATTATTTCGGTATTCACCGTACTCGACTGGATGGAAAAATCTGTCCGCGATGGGATTTCATCAATGGGCGATAATGTTATCTATGTTCAGAAATTTCCATGGTCTTTTGATCCTAACCTTGCCTGGTGGGATATTATTAAGTGGCCTCCGATATCGGACCGTGATTACCAGGCGATCGTTAAAAAATCGACAAAAAGCGAATCAACATGTTTCCTGGTATACAAACCTGAACAGATCAAATACAAAAAAAACAGTGCAAGCGATATCACTGTAGCAGCCATAACAATTGAATTTCAGGATGTTAGATCGTTTGAGATAGATAAAGGGCGGTACTTCTCCAGTTTTGAGGTCTCATCAGGTAAAAATGTTGCATTGATGGGATCCGTGCTTGCTGAAAAACTTTTTGAAAAATCGGACCCTATTGGAAAAGAGATAAGTATTGGTGGCTTCAAGACTATGGTAATTGGCGTTATAAAGAAGGAGGGTACCGGAGGAATCGTTGACAGTGGAATGGACGAGTTAATACTTGTTCCTCTCGCCTATGGAAAAGGTTTTATAAACCTGCGAAACAGATTCAGTGATTCACAAATGATGGTGAAGGCTAAACCCGGAATATCAGTGGAGGAGTTGAGTGACGAGGCCATAATGATTTTAAGGGCATCCCGTAGACTGCAACCTGAGGATATTAATAACTTTTCTGTCAACAAAGCCAGTCTTTTGACTCAGGGATTCGATTCAGTTTTTGTGGGAATTAATATTGGCGGTTGGGTAATCGGAGGCTTTTCAATTCTTGTAGGGGGTTTCGGTATTGCCAACATTATGTTTGTTTCTGTACGCGAAAGAACAAACATAATTGGTATTCAGAAAGCTCTCGGGGCTAAGAGATTTTTTATTTTACAGCAGTTTCTTGTTGAGTCGGTTCTGCTTTCAATGATAGGGGGATTGCTCGGTGTGATTATGATCTTTTTTGGCACCCTTGTTATAAACTACCTTTATGATATGAATATTTACCTTACAGTTGGTAATATACTTCTCGCTATCTTTATATCAGGAATTATCGGAGTATTTGCCGGTTATGCCCCTGCCTACTCAGCAGCAAAGATGAATGCTGTGGATGCCATTGGCTTTTCATTCTGATTTTATCCGGTTCTCTTCGACCCACCTGGTAAGTTCTACAAACTGGGAAACTGATAGTTGCTCAGGTCTTAAACCGAAATCAGGATAATCCTCCCGCCTGAGTTCAAATGCAGCTCTCACTGAATTCCTTAAAGTTTTCCTGCGCTGGTTGAAACATGCTTTTACAACCCTGAAAAACAAAACCTCGTCGCAATCAAGGTTTTGCACATCATTCCGGGTAAGCCTTATTACACCTGATTTAACTTTTGGAGGAGGCGAGAAAACATGCTCAGGCACAGTAAACAAATATTCAGCCTTATAATATGCCTGAACAAGTACACTGAGGATTCCATAAGTTTTAGATCCCGGTCCGGCACAAATTCTTTCCGCAACCTCTTTCTGCAACATACCGGCAATTTCAACAATCTTTGCCCGGTGTTTCAGAGCTTTAAACAGTATTTGTGTTGATATATTGTATGGGAAATTCCCGATTATAGCTATTCTTTCAGGAAACTCATTCTCAATATCGAGTGTAAGGAAATCTCCCCTTATAATGTTATGAAGATCAGTAAAATGAGCCTTGAGATAATAAACTGATTCATTATCTATTTCAATAACCCTGAAGTCACTGAATCCTCTTTCCAGAAGATAACCCGTTAATATTCCCATTCCTGGTCCGATCTCAAGAACAGTGTTGTATCCGTTACCCGTCAGGGAAGAAGCTATTCTTTTAGCGATATCTGTATTGGTCAGAAAGTGCTGGCCCAGGTTCTTCTTTGGTTGTACTCTTCCCATCTTTCTTATTTATCAATTCTGGTTTCTGTAAGAATCTTTTAGTATTAATATTCCTCAGCCTTACCCGATATTTCATTGCACATTTGCAGCAATACTGTTATAGAGTCTTTCATAACTTCTACAATGGAATGAAGGGCTTACTCAATTCACTTTGAAAAGCAGAAAGGAAAGATGATTAAATCCCTTTAAATTTGGAGAAAATCCCTTCCGAACTTTCTCAGAATTGGCAGATTCATTGATTCCAGTGATCCGATAAAACGCTTCAGCAGATTATAATACAACGTAAAGAATAGGACTAAAATCATGAGCCAAATGACCATAATATTAAACAATAAGGTTCCTATCTTCATATTGCCAATCTGTTTAAACGGAGCAAAAAAATGGGCACGTCCAGTCTTTGATGACGGAGGCATAAAAACCGGATCAGCTTTTTGAATCAGCTTGTCAGGCGAATCATATATTTTACTGGTTGTAAGCCGGTTAAGAACATGATTGGCAAGATTTTCATTATAATATTCACTTTTCATCTTAAGAAACTCTTCCTCCCCTGTTTTACTTAATTGTAGCTTATACAATGCGTCCCTCATCAAAGAAATCGATCGACTCTTCAGTCTGAAGGTAGTCCTTACACTATCAAGATACAGTTTAGTCTGGTCAGCAATAAATTCGGTAAATTCCTCAGAATTTATTTTCTCTTTCCAGCTACCGGGTTCAACTCCTGATATTATTGCAATATCATCAATATGAAAATTAATCTTGTTAAAATTTCTTTCAATATACTCTTGATACTCCGGATCTTTTCCGACAGCCAGGCATTCATTTACTTTAACTTTCAATGTTGGAAGAAGAAATGAGGCATACCAGTCATTCTGACTGATATCCATATCATACTTAAAGAATGGAGACTGGTATCTGTTGCTTTTGAACTGTTCAACACTTAATGCCTCATATGCCCATCGGGTTGCCATGATATCACCTATAACCGGCACATAGATCTTTTTGCTGATTGATCTATGCAGATCATCGAACCGTATCATTGCCCCGCCCAGAAGAAGCTGGGGCACAAGGATCAGAGGAATAAGTATATAAATACTCACTACTGTTCTCATACCGGCAGAAACATTAAGACCAAGCAGATTTCCGAAACAGGCAGTTGAGAATAAAATTATCCATTCCTGGAAAAGCATACCCCTGACCTCTAGGATCAGGTTGGCCACAAGAACAAATGTAAGTGTTTGGATGGCTGATAATGTAAAAAGGAAATTGATCTTGGATATCAGGTAACTAAATCTGCTCAGATCAAGAAATTTTTCTCTTTCAAGTATTTTTCTGTCCCTGAATATTTCTTCAGCACTTACTGTCAATCCAATAAAAAGTGCTACAATAACTGCCATAAAAAGGAATACGGGATAATTTTTGTTATTTGCAAAGGTGTATATCCCATTCTCACTGTATTTAGTAATATAGCCAAGAATAAAAGCCAGCAAAGGCGGCTCAAACAGATTAATGAACATATACTGACGGTCAGCAAGCTTACGGGTAAGGTTTCTTTTAATAAAAGTTCTTATCTGATCGGCTTGTTTCGGTACCCTGAAGTTGCTTAAAGGAATGGCTGTCTTGGGTGGCAATTTACCAAGAATGGGCATCATTTTCTTCTTGTATTTCTCATTCCATTCCCTGGGACTAATCTGCCTCTCAACTCCCGGATGTCCGGAACTGTCGATAACCTTTACTTCAATTATATTAAGTATATTTTCGGTTTCGATATTTCCACAGTTTGGACATTCACTTTCAGCAGCATTAGCCTGCGATGTTTCAGTTTTAAAATAAACCAGGGCTTCAACTGGATCACCATCATAGATCATATAGCCGCCCTTGTCCAGGATCCATAATCTGTCGAACAATTTTATAATATCTGAAGATGGCTGATGGATTATTGTAAATACAAGCTTCCCAAGAAGTGCCTGCTTCCTTATCAGGCTCATCACTTTTTCCGAATCAAAAGAGGATAAACCTGAAGTAGGTTCATCAATAAAAAGGACAACAGGTTCTCTCATCAGCTCAAGGCCTATATTTAACCTTTTTCGCTGCCCTCCGCTCACCTTTTTATTCATCAGATCGCCAACCTGAAGGTCCTTAATCTCATACAGATCGAGCTCAAGCAAGACTTTATCAACTGTTTTTTGTAATTGTTCTTCATTAAAATCACCAAAACATAATCTGGCATTGTAATAAAGATTCTGGTATACTGTAAGCTCTTCGATCAGCATATCATCCTGAGGAACATACCCGATCAGCCCTTTTAACTCTTCCGGAAACTCATTTATATCATACCCGTTTATATAAAGGTTTCCTGATGTAGGTTTAATCTTACCATGAAGTAAATTAAGTAAAGTGGTTTTTCCAACACCACTGCCTCCCATTATACCTATTAGATTTCCAGATTCAACGCTGAAATCCAGCTTCTGAAGTCCGTTATCTGAATTTTTAAACAAAAATTCAACTGCCCGACCTTCATATGAGATCTTTTCAGGAAATTTTCTTGATACAAATTTTTTAAAAATCTTTGAATAATAGATCGGTTCAATCCCCTCACCTTTGATATTAACACCCCTTTCAAGAAGATAAGGCCTGCAGGCTATAATATCGCGTCCTTTAAAATAGAGGGTCTGGGGTCCGTCATAAGTGAAGATTAGAGTACCGGTGCTCTCTAAATGTAAAACTGCAAGATGACCCCTGAATCCCTTAATTCTTATGTGACGCCATTTTTCATAATTTTCATAAAGGCTGGCGCCTGAATACTCCGGATTATCACTTTCAATAATCAGTATTGATTCCGTTGATACTTTATCATAAGATCTGCCAATTATAAAGGAAGTTGCATCATCATATTCCTTTTTGGAAATGTTAAACGTTTTCGATACAATATCAATAATTGTCTTCTCCTGCTCACTGATCATTCCGTCCTCAAAAGCAAACTCAACCAACTGAAGAAAAACGATCATCCTCTCTTCGATAAATAATCCCTTCTTTATCTGACGGCAAATATTTGTAATCTGAAAAGAAATCAGTGACTCATCATCCGAGAGCTCCTCTTTGTTTACGCTTTTGAGCTCATTTGAATAAAATTCAAGATTGTTTTCAAAAAGAGCAAAATATTCCTCTTCAAGTTCCCTGTTTAAGTATCTCCTGAGGTAACTACGTAAGATCTTTTTGCCCCTTGATGAGATTCCTGAAGGATTGATGGTTGATACAATGGCAAAAATGTGAATTAATGCAAGTAATACGGATTCCCTCATAAAGTGGTATGTAAATAAAAGACCGCAAAGTCAAATGCTTTGCGGTCAGCTATTCATGCAGATATTATTGTACAGTTTTAGCCCTTACTTCGGTAATAACACTTGTTATGTCTTTAATGTTTTGCTCAGTAAGACTTGTGCCAATTCCTTCATAAACTTTTTTTACAGGTTCGAGTAATTTCAAGAAATCACTTATACTCGGATCAGTGGCATAAGGCTGTGTAATCTCAAGATATAATTCAAATGAATTTTTCTGTTCCAGAAGAACACCTGAAATTCCTGCAACCTGATATGCTGCCTCCGATACGTGTGTTGTAAGATACATACCCTCAATCCATGCACCGCCAACAACCAGCAGAGCCAATGTTTGCTGATCATTTTCAGTAAGATATATGTAGGTATCGTTGAATGCATTGGTAAGAATTTTAACCAGTTCATCTCTGTTATCAAAATTCAGCTTGATTTTTTCATACAACTCTTCACTATATATCTTTGACATATTGAGTTCGTTAGAAAGAGTTCTGATAGCATCAAGATAATTAATCACTTCTTGCTGAATATTATAAAGTGAAGCATAACTCAGATCGGCACCATATACTCCAAGATTAATTGCTCTGGATGTGCTGGTAAAGTATTTCTTTAAATTCTCTACCGGATTTGATATCCCGATAATATATCCAACCTCAAGCTCAGTAAGCATCTTGATAACTTCTGCTGAAGTAGGCAACGGATAGACAGTTTCTTCAATCTCTCCCTCAATTGTCTTAACCTGCTCAAGCTCAATGCTTTTCTGTGTGTTCCGGGCAGTTCTATCTTTGCATGATGTAAAACAAGCGAAAATTATTAACAGAGATAAAAATAAAACACCTGTAAAATTCTTTTTCATATCAATTCAGATTAAATATTAATATAACACTTTAAAATTGCCATAAAAGTAGTAAAATATTATTAAACAAAATCTAAACTGGCATGCTAATTTGAATATTCCTGATCGTTGGTGCCATAAATAAGAAAGAATATTGCTACTGGTTAACAAAGCCAAGCCATTAATTTGCGCATTTATATGACTTCTGCATTTTTTTATATCTTTAAACCGCTGAAATTATACAATTTTGTTAATGTGGAATTTCGATGAGCCTGTTACGAGGGATGGTACAAACTGTATCAAATATGATCTGTGTGAGAATGCATTCGGATCAAAAAATGTTATCCCTATGTGGGTTGCTGACATGGATTTTAATACTCCTGAATTTGTAATATCCGCTCTAAATAACAGAATGACACATGAAATTTTTGGTTATTCGTATCGCCCGCCGGAATACTTCACATCAATAACCGGATGGCTTAAAAGCAGACATAACTGGCAAATTGAAAAAGAGTGGATATGCTTTACCCCTGGAATAGTTCCCGCACTTAATTTCTGTACCCTTGCATTTACTGAACCGGGTGACAATATTATTGTTCAACCACCAGTATATTTCCCATTTTTCTCAGCAGTTGAATCGCATGGCCGTACTCTGCGCTATAACAAACTCATTGAAACCGGGGAGAGCTGGGAAATGAATTTTGAATCGCTGATTGAATTAATCGACAAAAAAACAAAACTGATCTTTTTATCAAACCCTCAAAATCCAATCGGGCGTGCCTGGTCCTTTGATGAGTTATCAACTCTTGCAGAAATCTGTATTAAAAATAGTATTCTGATAATCTCAGATGAGATACATTGTGACCTGGTTCTGCCCGGTTACAAGCATACGCCATTTGCGACAATTTCTGAAACAGTTGCAGAAAATACTATCACATGTATAGCCCCCAGTAAGACATTCAACCTTGCTGGTCTTTCAACTTCATCAGTAATAATATCAAATCCCCGGCACAGAAAATCATTCAACAGGATAGTTGATAACCTTCATGTCGGAAATGGCAATATCTTTGGAACAATAGCTTCTATAGCCGCATATTCTCATGGTCATGAATGGCTCAATGCTTTATTGAATTATATTGATAAGAACATTGACTACGTAGCTGATTATTGCGAAAATATGATTCCTGAAATTATTCCTGTAAAACCTGAAGCAACTTATATGATTTGGCTTGACTGTCGCAAATTTGGAATGACAGGCAAAGAACTTCAGAATTTCTTTGTAAAAAGAGCAGGTATCGGAATGAACGAAGGCTCCACTTTTGGACCCGGAGGAGAGGGATTTATGCGAATGAACGTTGCCACTACGCATCAGACCCTGATAAGGGCGATGGAAAAAATTGAAAAAGCGGTTGCTGAATTAAGGTAGTTTTAATAATACCATGAGAATAAAAAATCTAATGAGAATTAAGAACAATAAAATATGACAGAGACAATTAATGTAAAGCTGACACTTGAAGATGGGATGGTTTATTATGGGAAAGCATTTGGTGCAGCTATTCCCGTTGCAGGGGAAGTCGTTTTTAATACTGCCATGACCGGTTATCCGGAAAGCCTTACCGATCCATCGTATCGTGGACAGATCTTATGCCTGACATATCCTCTTGTTGGAAATTACGGGGCACCGGAAAGAAGTGAAGAAAATGAACTTTTACGGTTTTATGAATCGTCATCAATTCATATATCAGGTCTTATTGTATCAGACTATTCATTCCAGTACAGCCACTGGAATGCAAGTGAAAGTCTTGATGAATGGCTGAAAAGAAATAATGTCCCCGGAATATACGGAATAGATACCAGGGCATTGACAAAAAGGATACGGGAAAAAGGCGCTATGCTCGGAAAGTTAGAGCCTGAAGGAAGTAAAACAGAATTTTATGACCCGAATAAAGTAAATCTTGTTTCCGAGGTAAGTACTCATGAGAAGAAAGTATATGGAAATGGGAAATATAAGATTATGCTTGTGGATTGCGGAGTTAAGTATAATATAATACGGAATCTTCTTAAAAGAGACACAACAATTATCAGGGTTCCATGGGATTATGACTTCAACAATGAAGATTATGATGGTCTTTTCCTTACTAATGGTCCTGGTGATCCGAAAATGTGCCAGATAACAGTTAATAACATAAACAGGGCATTTGAAGTGAATAAACCTGTATTCGGAATTTGCCTGGGTAACCAGTTAATGGCATTAGCCTCTGGAGCAGATACATATAAACTTAAATATGGTCACCGGAGTCATAACCAGCCGGTACTTCAGGTTGGCACCGATAAGGCTTATATAACTTCACAAAACCATGGATTTGCAGTTGACAATGAAACTTTAGGAAAGGACTGGGAACCATTCTTTATAAATATCAACGATAAGACAAATGAAGGAATGAAACATAAATCCCTGCCCTATTTCTCAACACAATTCCACCCTGAAGCATCAGGGGGACCAACCGATACTGATTATCTGTTCGATGCTTTTATCGAAAATATAGAAAAATCGAGGTAGAGTTTACAAGACTCCCGTTGAAGCAATATTAAGGAGAGTTTATTAATAAAGTCCATGAAAAGTGTTTTTCCTGCTCAGTTTTCAATTGAATCAACATGACTTAAAACCAGATTCATTGATTATCAGCAATCTGAAGTCTCTTCAACCTACAGAACAGACTATTAATACAGCCTGTAGTACTCCTTACAGGGAATCTTTCAATCACTTTGAAACATGAAGCATCATCTTATCGGCAAGCTCTGCAGCTGTAGTATTTTTAAATGATTCCATCCTCTTTTCGAAAATTTCAGCTATCTCTCTGTTGCAAAGATTCCCTATGCTCCCTTCATGAACATAATCTGATACAGATGTTCTTGAGAAAGAAGAATTTTTCACCATATCAGATACTGCCTTATATGCATCTCTGAACGGGATGCCCTGTTTTACCAGACGGTTTACCTCCTCAGTACTGAAAATTGTATTGTATAACGGATTATCCGTGATGTTTTTCCTGACTTTTATATTATTGAGCATTAAAAGCATTATTTCGAAACATCTCCTTATTTCATCGAAAGCATCAAATATCAGTTGCTTAAGCAGTTGAAGATCCCTGTTGTATCCGGATGGGAGATTGCTGGTTAGGATTGCTATCTCATTAGGGAGGGTTTGAATTACATTTGACCGTGCTCTGATGAGTTCAAATACATCCGGATTTCTTTTTTGCGGCATAATGCTTGACCCTGTGACATATTCATCGGGGAAATCAATGAATCTGAATTCGGAACTCATAAACAAACATATATCCATCGAAAACCTTGAAAGAGTTTGTGCAATCGAAGCCAGGGCAGCGGCAACTGCCATCTCGACCTTTCCCCTGCTAAGACTTGCATAAGCTGAGTTATATAGCAGATCATCAAATTCAAGAAGTTCTGATGTCAGTTTCCTGTTTATCGGTAATGTTGTTCCATACCCTGCTGCTGTTCCAAGGGGATTACGGTTGTTTAGAGCTCTGGCCCCTGCAAGCAACAATATATCATCGGCAAGGCATTCAGCATATGAACCAAACCATAAGCCGAAAGATGAGACCATTGCAGGCTGCATATGGGTATAACCGGGCAGAAGAACTTCCTTGTACTGTTCACTAAGCACCTGAAGCCGGGTAAAAAGCTTACGAACAAGAACAGATAATTTATCTATTTCTTCCCTGGTAAACAACCTGATATCAACTAATACCTGATCGTTTCTCGACCGTCCGGTATGAATTTTCTTACCGGTTATACCAAGAATCGATGACATCTCCTTCTCAATCTGTGAATGGATATCCTCAACATCTTTCTCAATGACCAAACTACCTTCTTCATCCCATACAAAAAGAGAGTGAAGGGCTTTTAATAATCCATCTTTTTCATCTTTTGAAACCAAACCGACATCTTCCAGCATTATTACATGAGCCATTGACCCTATAATATCCCACTTAGTGAGAGCCAGGTCTGTTTTTCTATCCTTTCCGGCTGTGAATTCAATTATAGCAGGTTCAGGATTAATCCCTTTTTCCCAGAGTTTCATATAAGTATTTTATTAATATTATTTTTCAGTAGTGTCCCACTAAAATTAAGGATATTCTTCCAACTTCAGAACTTATCCGTTTATCAGTGATTAAATATTTTCCTGCTGAACAATTTCCAGGATTTTATAACCTACTTTCTCTGGCTTTCTTCAACAATCGCCCTGTGAGCCATCAATCTTATTGCGTTAATTCTGATAAATCCTTTGCTGTCAGTCTGATCGAATCCGCCCTCGATGTCCATACTCGACAACTTCTTGTTATACAATGAGGAAGGCGATTCTCTGCCCTCTATCAGTACATTACCCTTATAAAGACACATATGAACACTGCCATCAATAAGTTCCTGGCTCTTTTCTATTGCAGCCATAAGAAAATCCATCTCAGGGCTGAACCAGAATCCGTTATATATTATTTCTGCAAACTTGGGAGTCAGCATGCTTACTAACCTCATCACTTCACGGTCCATTGCTATCCCCTCAATATCCTTGTGTGCAATATGGAGTACTGTAGCTGCAGGTGTCTCATACACACCCCGCGACTTGATACCTACAAATCTGTTCTCAACCATGTCAAGCAGACCTATCCCGTTTTTGCCGGCGAGTTCATTCAGATAAACATACATATCGTAACTATCCTCTTTTGTTGTTCCATCTTCTTTGTTTATAAGCTTAACAGGCAATCCGTTTTTGAAATGAATAACAATCCTGGTCTCTTTATCAGGTGCATCCTGAGGCATTACCATTTTTTCAAGCATACTTTTCTGCAATGTGTACATAGGGTCTTCCAGGATACCCGCTTCATGACTTATATGCATCAGGTTATCATCCTCGCTGTAAGGCTTTGCAATACTTGCCTTAACCGGGATATTCTTCTCAGAGGCATATTTTAACAAATCAGTTCTTCCCTTAAATGTAGCAAGAAACTCCCTGTCTTTCCAGGGAGAAATTACTTTTACACCAGGCATAAGTGCATAATAACAAAGTTCAAATCTTACCTGGTCATTACCTTTACCTGTAGCACCATGAGCAACTGCATTTGCGCCTTCCGCCTTGGCAACTTCAATCTGCTTTTTAGCAATAAGAGGTCTGGCAAGCGCTGTACCCAGTAAATATCTGTCCTCGTAAATAGCATTGGCCATTATTGCTTTCAGCACATAGTTATCAATGAATTCCCTCTTGAGGTCAGAAATTATTACCCTGGAAGCACCAAGCAGCAAAGCCTTTTCCCTGCATGCATCGAAATCCTCAGCCTGACCTACATCCGCAACAAAGGCAATTACCTCATAATTCTTTTCAATCAACCACTTAAGTATAACCGAAGTATCAAGACCACCACTATACGCGAGAACAACTTTTTCTTTCATTTTATTAATATTTGACGTTAAAAAAAATCTACTAATCCTATATAATCAATTTATTTAAAACCGGTACAGATCATTTCATTTTAATCTGATCGTGTATTCCCGGAAGAATAATCTCAAGACAGGTGTGCACCTGCTGAAGAGTTATTCCATCTCTTGGTATAAGAAGAATTGTATCATCACCGGCAATTGTCCCTGCTATCTCGTACCTTCCCGCAGTATCTATATAAAATGCAGTATTACTTGCATTTCCAGGGAGAGTCCTTATCACCATAAGGCCTTTTGCTTCAACAATATCCTGAACAACCGGAACAATATTAACCTTCATTGCCGGATTGGGATTACTTCTTGAATTCTCAGGCAGTGAATACCTGTAACCACCCGAACCGTCCGGAATTCTTCCTACTCCGATCTGCCTTAAATTGCGGGATAAAGTTGCCTGCGTGCACCTTAGCCCTTTCCCTTTCAATTTATTTAATAACTCCTCCTGTGTAGATATCTTCTCTTCATAAATTATTCTCTCAATTGCAAGGAGTCTTTTTGTTTTTTGCATATTTATACATATTATTTGCAAATATATGCATTTTATTAACACTAACAATTCTAATTGAAAATTTGTATTACTTTTGTGACCCAAACAGAAGTGATGAAAGATACAATTAACAAGGTAATAATACTCGGCTCAGGAGCACTTAAAATAGGAGAAGCCGGAGAGTTTGACTATTCCGGATCCCAGGCTCTTAAAGCTTTAAAGGAGGAAGATGTTAAGACTGTTCTTATAAATCCGAACATTGCTACAGTACAAACATCTGAAGAGTTGGCTGATAAAATCTATTTCCTGCCTGTAACTCCCTATTTTGTTGAAAAGGTAATAGCCAGAGAAAAACCGGATGGAATTCTGTTATCCTTTGGAGGACAGACTGCGCTGAACTGTGGAACTGAGCTGTATAAATCAGGTGTTTTTGAAAAGTATAATGTAAAGGTACTTGGTACACCTGTAACAGCTATAATGGATACAGAGGATCGGGAATTATTTGTTAAGAAACTCGACGAGATAGATGTAAAGACTCCCAGCAGCATTGCAGTGAATGACGTTGACAAAGCTTTAGAGGCCGCAGGCAAGCTTGGTTTTCCTGTAATAATCAGGGCAGCATATACACTCGGAGGACAGGGAAGTGGTTTTGCCTCTAATGCTGAGGAGCTGGGAACCCTGGCATCAAAAGCATTCTCATATTCAAACCAGATCCTTGTTGAAGAATCGCTTAAAGGCTGGAAAGAAGTTGAATATGAGGTTGTAAGGGATAAATATGACAATTGCATTACCGTATGTAACATGGAGAATTTTGATCCCCTTGGCATTCATACTGGTGAGAGTATTGTTGTTGCTCCTTCTCAGACACTTACAAACAGTGAATATCATAAATTACGCGAACTTTCAATAAGGATTATAAGACATATAGGAATTATAGGAGAATGCAATGTTCAGTATGCTCTTTCTCCGGATTCAGAAGACTACAGGGTTATTGAAGTAAATGCAAGACTTTCAAGGTCGAGTGCCCTGGCATCCAAGGCTACAGGATATCCTCTGGCTTTCATTGCTGCCAAACTGGGTATGGGATATGGCCTTCATGAACTTAAAAATTCTGTCACTAAAAACACCACTGCCTGTTTCGAACCGGCTCTCGATTACATAGTATGCAAGATCCCACGTTGGGATCTTAATAAATTTGAGGGAGTATCGCACCTCATTGGCAGCAGTATGAAAAGTGTCGGTGAGGTAATGGCAATTGGAAGAAATTTTGAAGAGGTGATCCAAAAAGGATTAAGAATGATCGGCCAGGGAATGCATGGATTTACCGGGAACAGAAACCTTAGCTTCGAAGATATCGAAAAGGAGCTTTCAGAACCAACCGACATGAGGATCTTTTCAATTGCAGAAGCTCTTGAAGCCGGCATGTCAGTTGACAGGATCTTTGAACTCACAAAAATTGATAAATGGTTCCTTTATAAACTGAAGAACATAGTTAATATTAAAGATGAACTGTCAAGTTATAAGTCTCTCGAAGCTGTTCCGAAAGATCTCCTTCTACACTGTAAAATCCGTGGATTCAGTGACTTTCAGATAGCAAGGCATGTACTGAATTCCAGTCCGGCAGACATCAATAATGATCTGATGAAGGTAAGAAATTACCGGAAATCGTTAGGCATTGTTCCATATATTAAGCAAATAGACACACTTGCTGCCGAATATCCTGCTGTTACAAACTACCTTTATCTCACTTACAGTGCTACAGAACATGATATAATTTGTGAAAATGATAAAAAATCTGTTATAGTGCTTGGTTCAGGTGCTTACAGGATCGGGTCAAGTGTTGAATTCGACTGGTGCTCTGTAAATGCCATCGACACCATAAAGAAAGAGGGATTCAGATCAGTAATGATCAATTATAATCCTGAGACTGTAAGTACTGATTATGATATATGCGACAGGCTCTATTTTGATGAACTTACAAACGAAAGAGTTCTTGATATTATTGATCTCGAAAATCCCGGAGGCGTTATTGTTTCTGTTGGAGGACAGATCCCCAATAATCTGGCAATGAGGCTTTTTAACCAAAATATTCCTGTCCTTGGCACATCTCCGGTCTCAATTGACAGGGCAGAAAACCGGCACAAATTTTCAGAGATGCTTGACAACCTTGGAATTAATCAGCCGCGATGGAAAGAACTATCCTCAATTGATGACATATTCGAATTTGTGGAACGGATTGGTTTTCCTGTTCTCATCCGGCCCTCTTACGTTCTTTCAGGAGCCGCAATGAACGTGGTATCAAATAAAAACGAACTCACACATTACCTTCAACTTGCAGCTAATGTTTCAAAACAATACCCGGTAGTGGTGTCTGAATTTATCGAGAATGCAAAAGAGATAGAGATTGATGCAGTTGCTGATAAAGGAGAAATGGTGGCCTACGCCATAAGTGAACATGTTGAGTTTGCAGGAGTCCATTCAGGTGATGCAACAATGGTTTTTCCTGCACAGAAAATATATTTCGAAACTTCAAGAAGAATTAAACGGATATCCCGGCTGATAGCCCAGGAGCTTAATATTTCGGGACCTTTTAATATCCAGTTCCTTGCAAAGGACAATGAAATTAAGGTAATAGAATGTAACCTTCGTGCAAGCCGCAGTATGCCGTTTGTTTCAAAAGTGCTTAAAACAAATCTCATTGAACTTGCAACCAAGGTGATGCTTGGTATTCCCTATGAAAAACCAGGCAAAACAATATTTGAACTTGATTATGTTGGAGTAAAAGCTCCTCAGTTCAGCTTTTCCAGGCTTGCCAAGGCTGACCCTGTTCTTGGAGTTGACATGTCATCCACCGGAGAAGTAGGATGCATTGGTGAAGGTTTTTATGAAGCAATACTTAAGGCGATGTTCTCCGTCGGATACAGGGTTCCTAAAAAAAGCATCCTGCTCTCAACAGGGCCGGCCCGTTCCAAAGTTGAGCTGATTAACAGTGCGAGGGCCCTGCGTGAAAAAGGTCATAAGCTATATGCAACCAGAGGAACGCAACAGTTTCTTATGAATGCAGGTATTGAAGCCCATGTTGCTTACTGGCCTGATGAAAAAAAATCACCTAACACAATTGACCTGATCAGATCACGTGAAGTGGACCTTGTTATTAACATCCCCAAAGATCTGACTGACAAGGAACTTACCAACGATTACACAATCAGACGAACTGCTGTCGATTTTAATGTTCCGCTTATTACAAATGCCAGACTGGCCAGTGCATTTATCCTTGCCTTTTGCAGGATGAGTATTGATGACCTTGCCATAAAGAGCTGGGATGAGTACAGATAGTTAAAAAACTAAAATAAAAAGACCTGATCACACAGTGACAATACATACTGACAATCATACATTCAGACATCCGATCATGATATCAATCAGAAAAGCTAATACTCACGATGCTCCGGCAATTGTTGATTTCCAGAAGAAAATGGCATGGGAAACAGAAAAACTTAAGCTGGTTCCTGAGATAGTGGAGAAAGGAGTAAATGCTGTTTTCTCAAACAATGCACTTGGACAATACTGGATTGCAGAAGATGATGGCACCCAGGTTGCCTCATTACTTATAACTTATGAGTGGAGTGACTGGAGAAATTCAAATGTATGGTGGTTCCAGTCAGTTTATGTCATACCGGAATACCGGAGAAAAGGGATTTTCAGATCAATGTATAATCATATTAAGGATGAAGCTGATAAACAGAATATTGCAGGTCTCCGTCTTTATGTTGAAACAAACAATACAAGAGCAAAGAAAACTTATGAAGCGCTTGGTATGCAGAACGAACATTATACAATGTTTGAATGGATGAAGGAGTAAATAATGCAATGGCTTATTGTAATACTGATCTTTCCATATCTGGTTTTGCTGTTTAATATCTACAGAGGCCTTCGTAAATTAAAGCATTTCAGTTTTTCTACCGATCCTGCAACTTTTGTAACAATAATAGTTTCATGCCACAATGAACAGGAAAATATTTCCCGTTTGATCCGGAGTATTCTTGCACAGGATTATCCGGAAAAACTATATGAGGTCATAATAGTTGACGATCATTCCACTGATCATACCCATGAGATTGCTTCAGGTTTTTCCGAATATGGAAACATACATACCTTATATAATAAAGGTACAGGAAAGAAAATGGCCATCAGAACCGGGGCAGAAGCCTCAGCGGGAAATCTCATAATTACAACTGATGCTGATTGCACTATGGGAAACCAATGGTTAAGGACAATAGCTGCATTCTACGAGAAAAATAATCCCGACATGATTATCTGTCCTGTCCAGCTTATCCCTGAAAAGGGGTTTTTCGGATTATTTCAGGAGCTGGAATTCCTTAGCCTGCAAGGCATAACCGCTGGTTCAGCTTTGAACATGGAAGGAATAATGTGTAATGGGGCAAATCTGGCTTTTAAAAGAGCGACCTATGACAACAATAAGGATAATTTACATCCGGAAATTAATTCCGGTGATGATGTTTTCCTGTTGCACAGCCTGAAAAAAACAACCGGATCAAAAATTCTATGGCTTGAATCAGCCGATGCAGTGGTAAAAACAGACGCAGTTCTGACTCATTTTGCATATCTGAAACAAAGAAAGAAATGGATCTCAAAAAGTCTGAAATATACCGATATAAATACAATAGTACTTGGGATTATAACCTTTGTCACAATCCTGTTTCAGGCTATTCTTACTTTTGCGGGTTTTATCAATATTATTTATATGCCCGTATTCCTTCTCTTCTTATTGTTGAAATCAATTCCCGATTTTCTTATTCTCCACAATACTGCAGGAAGATACGGGAGAAGTGAACTTTTAAAATGGTTTCTTCCTGCCCAGGTATTCTATCCCTTCTATGTTATTACTGTGGTTCTATATGCGATTTTATCAGGAAATAAAAGAAAATGCTAGTTGCCCATTTCTGACAGAAACTTAATCCGGACAAGCCTTATCTCCTCCTCTTCAAACTCATTTCCCAGCTCTTTAATCGCATTTTCAAGAGAATCAGTTTCTGCTTCTTCCAGGAAATATGAGAATATGTCGTGCTGACGCTCCTCATCGATAGTATTATTTATATAGTAATCGAGGTTTATACGTGTTCCGGAATTAACAATTGCTTCTATCTCTGACAAGAGCTCTCCCATTTCAAGTCCTTTAGCATCAGCAATATCCTCGAGCGGCCTTTTCATATCGATACTCTGGATAATATATACTTTAATCCCGGATTTATTCACAACTGACTTTACCACCATGTCGAGTGGACGAATAATCTCCTTCTCTTCAACATATTTCTTAATAATCTCTACAAATTCCAGCCCGTATCTTTGGGCTTTTCCTGCTCCAACACCTGAAATATTCTGAAGTTCTTCGAGGGTAACAGGGTATTGGATAGCCATATCTTCTATTGAAGGATCCTGAAAGATTACAAAAGGGGGGACATTTTTATGTTTTGATATTTTCTTCCGCAAATCTTTCAGTATACTGAACAACTCCTCATCAACAGCAGCTGTTCTGGCGCCAAAGGCATTCTCTTCATCAGTTGTGTCAGCATAGTCGTGATCTTCAGCAAGCATGAAGGATGTCGGATTTTCAAGAAACTCCATACCTTTCTGGGTCAGCTTAAGCAAGCCGTAATTTTCTATATCTTTTGTCAGTAACTTGGCTATCAGTGATTGCCTGATAACCATGTTCCAGAATTTCTCATCTTTATCTTCGCCAATACCGAAATACTCAAGCTTATGATGCCTGTATGACTTTATTGCAGAAGTAACTTTACCGGCAAGAATGTTAGCTACATGGTCGGCCTTGAATTTTTCCTTTACTGCCAGGATTGTTTCAAGTGCGCTAACAACAGACTCATTTCCCTCAAACTGAGACTTTGGATGAAGGCAGTTATCACAAGCTTCACAATTCTCCTTATGATACTCTTCACCAAAATAATGAAGCAATAATTTTCTTCTGCAAACCGAGGATTCAGCATAAGAAACCGTTTCAAGAAGCAACTGTTTACCAATCTCCTGTTCAGCTATTGGTTTTCCCTGCATGAATTTTTCAAGCTTAACGATATCATTATAACTGTAATATGCTATACAATTTCCCTCGCCCCCATCGCGACCGGCACGGCCTGTTTCCTGGTAATACCCCTCAAGGCTTTTGGGGATATCATAATGAATCACAAACCTGACATCAGGCTTATCAATCCCCATTCCAAAGGCAATTGTCGCAACTATTACATCGGCCTCCTCCATCAGGAACTTATCCTGATTCGCAGTACGGGTGGACGAATCCATACCGGCATGGTATGCCAGAGCTTTTATATCATTCACTTTAAGTATTTCAGCCATCTCCTCAACCTTCTTACGGCTCAGGCAATAGATGATTCCCGATTTGCCGGCATTGTTCTTGATGTACTTGATTATCTCCTTTGTAACATCCTGCTTCGACTTAACTTCATAATAGAGATTTGGCCTGTTGAAAGAAGATTTAAACACATTTGCCTCAATTATCCCCAGGTTTTTCTGAATATCGTGCTGCACTTTAGGAGTGGCAGTAGCTGTGAGTGCAATAATAGGTGCACGACCGATTGTATCAATTATAGGCCGTATTCGCCGGTATTCCGGTCTGAAGTCGTGTCCCCACTCTGATATACAATGCGCCTCGTCTATAGCATAAAAGGAGATATCTATATTTTTGAGGAATTCTATATTATCTTCTTTTGTAAGTGATTCAGGAGCAACATATAAAAGTTTTGCCTTTCCCTGCAATACATCACTTTTTACTCTTGCTATCTCTGTCTTGGTAAGCGATGAATTAAGAAAGTGAGCTACGTCATCATCAGTACTGAAGTTTCTCATGGCATCAACCTGATTTTTCATCAGGGCAATAAGAGGTGAAATAACAATTGCGGTACCCTTTTTCATCACCGCCGGCAACTGGTAACAAAGTGACTTTCCCCCTCCTGTTGGCATCAGAACAAAAGTATCTCCACCCGATAAAACATTCTTTATGATCGGCTCCTGATTTCCTTTAAAAGTATCAAAACCAAAATACTTTTTTAAATAATCATGTATGGTAGAATCGTTCAACATTCCTAAAAAAAATGAAAAGAGTTAAAAACTCTGATTGTTATCTGTTTTACAGTTTACATAAAGTTAATAAAATTCCAATTCAAGTTAAGGATTTATTTTGTTATTATCAAAAATGATATATAAAAAAGTATTATTCTCAACAGACATGAACTGTTTTTACCTGCAATTTCACATGAAGAATAATTGTTCTGTTGCATTAATTTGACAGTAATCAGGCAAACCTGAAGTTTTAATCATACTTTTTTGTATTTTGTATTACCACAGATATATTTTTAAAACAGTAAAAAGAATATTTTGTTTTGCAAAATAAGATTTATCATCTTTACAGGCTGTATTAAAACCAATTTATATAACAGGTATGGCATTGTTTTGGAAAAAAGGTAAGAAGGAAGAAAAAGAGATGTCATTTCTCCAGCATCTTGAGGAGTTAAGATGGCATATCATACGTTCAGTACTGGCAATTGTAATTTTTATGATTATTGCCTTTATATTTAAAAGCTTCATTTTTGATAGCATAATTCTTGCCCCAAAAAACCCTGCATTTTTAACTAACCGGCTACTCTGCCAGTTCGGGGAATATTTAAATGCAACATTTAATGTAGAGAATTTCTCCGCATTATGCATTAATACAAAACACCTTAGCCTTATCAACATTAAAATGTCGGGCCAGCTGACTACTCATATTGCTGTCGCCATGGTTTCAGGGGTGATCGTTGCATTTCCAGTAATATTATGGGAATTCTGGCAGTTCTTTAAACCAGCACTTCATGCAAATGAAGCAAAATATGCAAAAGGAGCTGTAATGGCCGCTTCCCTTCTCTTCTTCACAGGTATCCTGTTCGGATATTTTTTACTTGCCCCGCTATCATTTCACTTTCTGGGATCATATGAGGTAAGTGCCGAAGTCACTAACCAGATCAATGTAAGATCATATATCGGGACTCTCACTTCATTATGCCTTGCGACAGGTTTGATTTTTGAACTACCGATTATAGCATTCTTTCTGACGAAAATAGGAATTATAACTCCGAATTTCCTGAGAAAGTACAGGAAACATGCAATAGTTGTAATATTTGTGATTGCAGCTATAATAACTCCTCCCGATGTTTTCTCGCAGGCGCTTGTATCTATTCCACTACTGATTCTATATGAGGTCGGCATTCTCATTTCAGCCAGGGTGATGAAGCAGAAAGAGAAAAGCCGGAAAGAATTCTTTGGCGAGGATGATTCCTCTAAAAATGAAACAGTTAAATCATAAGGTTAAAGATGAAACTGCACACGGACAATCTTGTAAAGAAGTATAGGAGCAGGACAGTCGTTGACCATGTTTCTGTTGAAGTGGAGCAGGGTGAAATTGTTGGGCTGCTCGGTCCGAATGGTGCAGGTAAAACAACATCATTCTATATGATTGTCGGATTAATTAAACCTCTTGAAGGCAAAATATTTCTTGACGATGAAGAAATAACCACTCTACCTGTTTATAAACGTGCCAGAAGAGGGATAGGTTATCTTGCTCAGGAGCCTTCTGTTTTCAGGAATATGTCAGTTGAAGATAATATACGTGCAGTTCTTGAAATGTCAGGTTTTCCCAAAGAAGAGCAAAGAGACAGGCTTGAGATTCTGTTAAATGAATTCGGACTTGTTAAGATCAGAAAAAGCAAGGGAATACAGCTCTCAGGAGGGGAAAGACGCAGAACTGAGATTGCTCGGGCACTTGCCCTTAAACCAAAATTCATCTTACTTGATGAACCCTTTGCCGGTGTTGATCCGATTGCTGTAGAAGATATTCAGGAAATTGTTTCCAAGCTGAGGGATAAAAAAATAGGGATTCTTATTACTGATCATAACGTTCACGAAACCCTTTCCATAACAGATCGCGCATACCTTCTCTTCGAAGGAAAAATCCTCAAATCGGGTACCTCAGCACAACTTGCAGAAGATGAGCATGTAAGAAAAGTCTATCTTGGAAAGAACTTTGAACTGCGTAGGTAAACCAAGCAATTTGTTTTGATAAGAAATTATTATACTTTTGCGGTGAATTTTATCGCGGATGTGTCGTAATTGGTAGCCGAGCAAGACTTAGGATCTTGTGTCTTCGTGACGTGGGGGTTCGAGTCCCTTCATCCGCACAAAATAACAAACCGCCCGTAACCTCTTTAATATTGCGTTTTGGCGGTTTTTTTAACTATTCAATTAACAGGAATTAAAATGAATATCACCAGAGAAAAGATTAATGATCTTAATGCAGTTCTGAAAGTTAAGATCGAAAAAACCGATTATGAAGAGAAGGTTGAAAATGTATTAAAAGACTACAGAAAAAAGGCAAATATTAAAGGTTTCAGGCCCGGTATGGTTCCAATCGGCCTTGTAAGGAAAATGTATGGTAAGGCAATCCTTGTCGATGAAATCAATAAAATAGTCACAGATAATATTCAAAAATATCTTACTGACGAAAAACTTGAAATCCTTGGAGATCCACTTCCTAAAGCCGATGAACAGGAAAAATTTGATTTTGATTCCCAGGAGGAATTTAATTTCACATTTGAACTTGGACTATCTCCTGTTATTGAACTCAAACTTAACAAGAAAAACAAAGTTAACCAGTATGAGATCATCATCGATGAAAAGATGAGGAACAGTTATCTTGATAACTATACACGTCGTTTCGGTGACATTAAAAACGCTGATGTCATTGAAGATAAAGATGTCATTAAAGGAAAACTTGAGGCTGTTGATAAAAAAGGCAACATAATTACTGATGGTATTTCAGCAGACGATGCCTCTATGAGTGTTGACCTGATTGCAGATAAAAAAATTAAAAAACAATTTATTGGCCTTAAAACAGGTGAATCTGTAGATTTTGATCTGAAAAAAGCTTTGCCGAACGAAAACGAAATTGCAGGACTTTTACATAAACAGAAAGAAGAGATTGAAGGCATTGAAGGGAACTTCAAATTTACAGTTAACGAAATAACCCGGTTCTACCCTGCTGAGTTGAATGAAGAGTTATTCAGCAAAATTTATGGTGAAGGTGTCGTGAAAACAGAAGCTGAATTTATGGCAAAAATTGAGGAAGAAATTAATGTCAGTCTGAAGAGGGAAAGCGAATTCAGAGTGATGATTGATATAAAAGACCTTGCGCTGGAAAAAACCGATTTCGACCTGCCTGAAGATTTCCTTAAAAGATGGCTCCTCAAGGTGAATGAAAATACTACACAGGAGCAGATAGAAAAAGAGTTCGAAAGCTTCAGGAAAGATCTGAAATGGCAACTTATAAGAAATAAAATAGCCCGTGATAATGAACTGAAGATCACGGAAGAAGAATTGATTAAAGAAGCTGAAAATATAACCCGTTTCCAGTTTCAGCAGTATGGACTTTATTATGCTACCGACGAGCAGATATCCAATTATGCCAGGGAAACCCTGAAAAAGGAAGAAGAAGCTAAAAGAATTGCAGATAAAATAGTTGAAGGAAAAGTTATTCTCATGATAAAAGAACTGGTTAAACTTGAACCTAAAAGCATAAGCATAGAGGATTTTAATAAGCTTTTCGAATAGTAATCAATGCATTGTGATGATTTATTGATAATTTATTATATTTGTTTGAAAACTAATAATCCAATAATATGAGTATTCTTGACGATTTTGGAAAATATGCTAAAAGCAAAAAAGGTATAAGCAGTCTGAACCTTCACAGATACACTTCAATATACGGAAGCTATATATCCCCTACCATTATTGAAGAGAGACAGTTAAATGTTGCATCTATGGATGTCTTTTCACGTCTGATGATGGACAGGATTATTTTTCTTGGTTTGCCTATTGATGATTATGTTGCAAATATTATTCAGGCTCAGTTATTATATCTCGACTCAGCAGATCCGGGGAAAGATATCCAGATATATTTTAATACTCCCGGAGGTTCAGTAAATGCCGGTCTCGGAATATATGATACAATGCAGTATATATCAGCCGATATAGCAACTATATGTACAGGTATGGCAGCATCCATGGGTGCAGTTCTGCTTACTGCAGGTAAAAAAGGAAAGAGGTCTGCTCTCAAACATTCAAGAATTATGATCCACCAGCCCATGGGCGGAGCAGAAGGACAGGCTTCTGATATAGAAATTACTGTTCGTGAAATTGTAAAGCTCAAGAAAGAACTTTACGAAATTATTGCTTTACATTCCGGCAATACAATAGAAAAAGTTGAAAAAGACTCTGACAGGGATTACTGGATGACCTCACAGGAAGCCAAAGATTATGGAATGATTGACGAGATACTGCAAAAGACTGTAAAATAGAGTATTATGGATAAATGTTCATTTTGCGGAAGAACAAAAAAAGAGGCCAATATGCTAATTGCCGGCCTCGAAGGCCATATTTGCGACCATTGCATTGAACAGGCCCACAGCATAATGAACGAAGAACTTGGCAACAAGAAAAACGTTGCTTTTGACTCTGTTAATCTCCTTAAACCAGCTGAAATAAAAAAATTCCTCGACCAATATGTTATTGGACAGGATATGGCCAAAAAGATAATCTCCGTTGCTGTTTATAATCACTACAAGAGGCTTATGCAAAAGCCTGACAGTGATGATGTGGAGATAGAAAAATCAAACATAATTCTCATCGGCGAAACAGGAACCGGAAAAACCCTTCTGGCCAGAACTGTTGCTAAAATGCTCCATGTTCCATTTACAATTGTAGACGCAACTGTACTTACTGAAGCAGGATATGTGGGTGAAGATATTGAAAGCCTGCTCACACGTCTGCTTCAGAATGCTGACTATGATGTAAAAGCTGCTGAAAAAGGAATTGTATTCATTGACGAGATAGATAAGATAGCCAGAAAAGGAGACAATCCTTCTATTACAAGGGATGTTTCAGGTGAGGGTGTGCAACAGGGGCTTCTGAAATTACTTGAAGGCTCTATTGTTAACGTTCCTCCGCAGGGTGGCAGGAAACACCCTGAACAAAAAATGATTCCTGTTGATACAAAAAATATCCTTTTTATCTGTGGGGGTGCATTTGAAGGCATTGATAAAAAGATCGCACAACGTCTTAATACTCAGATAGTAGGCTTTGGTGCTTCAAAAATCAGGGATAGAATTGATAAAGATAACCTTTTACAATATGTCGCTCCTCAGGATCTTAGATCCTACGGTCTCATACCTGAAATAATCGGAAGGCTGCCTGTTCTCTCACATCTTAATCCGCTTAACAGGGATGCTCTCAGAGCAATTCTTACCGAACCAAAAAATGCCATTGTAAAACAGTACGTTAAGTTGTTCAAGATGGACAATATTGACCTTACTTTTACAGAGGAGGTTCTTAATTATATTGTCGACAAAGCAATAGAATTCAAGCTGGGAGCCCGCGGACTCAGGTCAATCTGTGAAGCAATAATGCTCGACGCAATGTTTGAAATGCCATCGGTTGAATCAAATGAGTTGGAAATTACAATGGATTATGCTGACCGGAAACTTGAAAGAATTAACCTCAAAGTTCTTAAAGCTTCATAAATAAAAAGAGAGAGGCTGCGTTTGCAGCCTCTCTCTTTTTATTATTCACCTCTAATTTCTGCTAAAAAGCCTGTGTTTATTATGAAGAAGGATCTCCTTTGATTCCGTTCCCCTTGAAACAGTTGCTTTTGCATCACATTCTCCTGTTCCATAATTTAACTCAATTGCATCCGCGCCTTCCTTTTGAATCTTAACAACACCACTTACAATGAACTTACAAACACGGGTCCATTTCAAAGCAGTTAAGATGGTATTTGTATAAGCTACTCCTTCAATAGTCTTTCCACTGGCAGTACCGGTTATCAGACATTCATCATCCCAGATATTTTTGGTTAGAAAACCTGCTGTCCATTCTCTCTGATGATCAATTGACCTTTCAATTGTTTTACCACCTGGAAGAGTCAGCTTTCCGTTAGTTAGCTTGATGGATATTACAGGATTTTGATTATTGACCATCCTTATATTCTCAAATACTTTTGTTCCTTCGACTTTTATCCCATTGAAAAAGTAGTTTACAAAAGTTACAGTTCTCTTCGATCCTACCTGCTGACGAGGTCCCGTAACTTCAACAACTATTTTCCCGGAACGGGTGGCATCATAAAATCCGGAACAACCGGCTCCATAATCAATAGTAACAACTTTTGGCCAGATATTAGCTGTTGGATTGTTAACTGTAATTTTAGGACACGAATCAGAAAGATTCTCCGATTTTGCATCTCCTCCTTTTAACATCTGGTCAAGAATAATTGTTGCATTATCAGCACTGCTGAATACATCCTCATAAACAGCATCAGTCACAACATCATCATCTGCCAGATTTATACTTGCCTGGTCAATGAGCGATGAGTCTTTTTTACATGATGTAAAAGTAAGGATAACCAGAGCTGTTATCGTAAGTAATAGTTTTGTTTTCATAAAATCAAATATTTTAATTAGTAATTGCGATTAACAAACCTATAGATGAACCCAAATTGAAAAGGTTTAATCGCAAACCAAAAAAAAATTTATCCTTGTTAGTTCAACATCAGGAATAGGAATAATAATTAACTGATATAATGAGAATTGAAAAAGTCTAAACAATTATAAATCCAATCCTATATTCTTCCATATATTACATAGGTATATGAAATCCCGTCATTATCATTACTGATAAAATCCTCCTTCTCCAGTACTTTCCAGATTTGCGGATCAACGACAGGAAAATAAACATCAGCAGCTGTCTTTTTATGAACATGTGTAATATAAAGCCTTTCAGCTAACGGCATGAACTGACGGTATATGCTTCCACCGCCAATAACAAAAATATTTTCATCATTACTGCACTTATTCAATGAATCTTCTATTGAATAAGCTGTTATAGCAAAATCAATACACTCTCCGGGTAAATCTGTAAGAACTATATTCTTACGTTCCGGGAGAGGCCGTTTTGGTAATGATTCCCAGGTTTTTTTACCCATGATTACTGTATTACCCAATGTAAGTCTTTTAAACCTACGGAGATCTTCAGATATATGCCATAAAAGTTCATTATCCTTTCCAATACCCCAATCCTCAGAAACCGCAACAATTATTGAAATCATATCTTATAAATTAAATTGAAATTTCACCTTTAATATGAGGGTGGGAAGTATAACCTTCCAGACTAAAATCTTCAAATCTGAATTTAAAGATGTCAGAGACACCCGGATTAATAACCATTTCAGGCAATTTATATGGTTCACGTGACAGTTGCAGCTTAACCTGCTCTATATGATTAAGATAAATATGAGCATCACCCAGTGTATGAACAAAATCCCCGGGTTTAAGCCCTGTTACCTGAGCGATCATCATGGTGAGTAGCGAATATGATGCAATATTAAATGGCACTCCCAGAAAAATATCGGCACTCCTCTGATATAGCTGGCACGATAATCTTCCTCCCGCAACATAAAACTGGAACATTAAATGGCATGGAGGAAGAGCCATTTTATCCAAATCCCCGACATTCCATGCGCTGACAATATGTCTCCGTGAGTCAGGTGAACTTCTGATTGACTTAATTACGTCAGAAAGCTGATCGATTTTCCTGCCGTCATTTGCCTGCCACGAACGCCACTGGCTGCCATAAACAGGACCAAGGTTTCCGTCAGTATCAGCCCATTCATCCCATATTTTTACTCCATTGTCGGTGAGATATCCGATATTAGTATCGCCTGATATAAACCATAACAACTCATGGATTATAGATTTAAGATGCAGTTTTTTTGTTGTCAGAAGAGGAAAGCCTTCTTCAAGATTAAATCGCATCTGGTAACCGAATACACTTATTGTTCCTGTTCCGGTCCTGTCCTTTTTTTCAATTCCGGATTTTATAACATGGTTCAGCAGATCAAGATATTGCTTCATCCTGGAAGTAAAATTTAGAATTTTGGTTTTACTCTTGCTGCCCACCCTCCTCCGGGAGCCAGATGTATCTTCATTTTATCTCCCGATTTTATATTCCTTTTAATATGACTATAATCATTTGCATGCTTATCAGCATTAATTCCATCCTGAAATATATCAATCTGGTAATCACCGGCCGGAAGAAAAGAGAGATCTAGATCCATATCGCGACTGGTCCAATCAGTGATAGCGCCAATGAACCATTCTTTACCTGAACGCCTTGCCAGAAGGAGATAATCACCTGTTTTACCATCGATCCCAATTATATCATCCCATACAACCGGGATATTCACAATAAAATCAGTTGTTTCCTGTTCCTTCATATAATTTGACGGGGTATCTGACAGCATCTGAAGAGGACTCTCATAAATTATATATAAAGCGACCTGATGTGCCCTTGTTCCCTGGCTTTCCGGACGTGTAAACTTTGGGGTGAAATTCGTACTGTCCATATTTATCATAGCTCCTGGGGTATAATCCATAGGCCCTGCTACCATACGTGTAAAAGGAAGTGTAACATCATGGTCAGGATTAATATCCCTGCTCCACTTGTTATTCTCCATACCTTTTAATCCTTCTCTTGTGACAGCATTCGGCCATGTGCGACCCAGTCCGTCAGGCTTGTATGATCCGTGAAAATCAATTAAAAGATGGTGATCAGCACACTTTTTTGTTGCTTCAAGGTAGAAATTCACTATTCGCTGATCATCCCTCTGCATAAAATCAACTTTAACACCTTTAACCCCCCACTTTTCATATTGGACTATTGCCTCATCTATCTTATCCCAGAATGTATTCCATACTACCCACAGTATCACCCCAACTTTTTTACTTTCGGCATACCTGCAAAGCTCCTCAACATCAATTCCAGGAGACTGTTTCAGAACATCACCCAGGATGTACCATCCTTCATCAAGAATTATATACTCGATACCATTCCTTGAGGCAAAATCAATGTAATATTTATAAGTATCATTATTTATTCCTGCTACGAAATCAACTCCGTAAATATTATTGGCGTTCCACCAATCCCAGGCTACCTGTCCCGGTTTTATCCATCCGGTATCTTCAATTTTATTCGGTTCGGCAAGTCTGAATACCAGGTCGTTCTCAACAAGTTTAACATCATTCTGAGCAATCACGAAGACTCTCCACGGGAAAGAACGGGTTCCTTTTGTTTTTGCAATATACTCCTTTGTTGATGTGACAAAAAGATTTCTGTCAGAATCAAGTTTTTCAGAATCAGGGTATTTTGGCCATGTGCCTGAAAGTTTGCCTGGTCCGGCACCGACAAGCCACATTCCCGGATAATCATCAATAGCAGATTCTGTTACCAGAATATTAATCCCACCAACCTGGAACAGAGTCGGAAGACTTGCCAGATGCTGGTCGGTTATTGTGTCGAGAGATGAATAAATATAGGTGCGTTCATTATGTGACATAAAACTTGTTTCACGGGGATACCACGATCTGGTACCCGCAGGAAACTGAACAGGGAAATTTTCCTCTTTAACAATTATCTCTTCATTGAATGCCGTCAAAAAACGGTATGCAACACCATCATCATAAGCTCTGAATTCTATAGAAAATCCTGAATTAAATGAAAGCGAAAGATCATTATAAATATCAGGAATCTGTGACTTCTTATGTGCGACTACAGGTTTGATTATCTCATTTACAGAATTGTATTTAGCTTTTTTTACCTTTTCATTTTTCCCAAGCACTTTTCCGTTACCCAGCACCATTGCAACTCCCGGAGAAGACATAACTTCAATGCCTCCGTTAGTTACTCTCCATTTTATATCAGTTCCGATATCAACAGTAATTACAATATTACCATCAGGAGAAGAGACCTTATACTCTTTCCCAAATGAATTCCATGAACATAGAAAAACTAAAAGTAAAGCAAAAAGTATTCTTTTCATATTTATAAATTTTCGATGTGCAATGTATTACAGACTGTTGCATTAAACCGGGAGGAACCACTTTTGAAAAAAATATTTATGTGTGCCTGTGTTTGGTAAACATGTGGGTTTCATATTATAATGCGGTAAAATAAAACAGATCTATTATTAGCAAAATATTCAACCCTTCTTTTTCTTCCGTTTCTCAATCTCGTCTCTAACAGCGGCAGCACGTTCATAATCCTCAGTCTTGATCGCTTCATCAATTATCTTATAAAGCTCTTCATCTGAATATGAACCATATTTTCCACTGTCTGATCTGGTAAACGTATCAGGTCCTGAGGGTTCTGGTGCACTCATCTCAGCAGGATTGACAGTTATTCCGGCTTTTTCGAGAATATCCTCAGTAATATAAATCGGACATTCAAATCTTAAAGCAATTGCGACTGCATCAGATGTTCTGCTGTCAATTGAGTATTCGTTTTCTCCGCTATTACAAATAAGCTTGGAGAAGAAAACCCCCTCTTCCAGTTTATAAATCAATACTTCTACTACAGAAATTTTAAATCTGTCAGCAAAATTTTTAAACAGATCATGAGTAAGCGGACGAGGCGGATCAAGATTCTCAAGTTTAATAACAATGGCCTGTGCCTCAAATCCCCCTATTATAATCGGGATCCTCCTGTCTCCATTCTCTTCTGACAGCAGTAATGCATAAGCTCCGGACTGAGTCTGACTATAAGATATTCCCATTACTTTAAGCTTTACTCTCTTCATATCAAATATTTATGAGCCAGAAGAATAACCGGTTATTTATTAACATCTTACAAATATAAAGATATTACCAGTACCACGTGAATCAGGGATATTCTTTTTTATTAACATCACACCAACATATTCACATAATGAATATCAACTTTATCATGTTATTCGCGATTAATAATTTTATGTCGAAGCTTTTACATTATAAACTAAAAAAAACACCTCAATGATTTGAAAATAATCTAATTTGTATATCTTTGCAGTCCAATTTTGGATAAATTCGATGGGGCAACTTAAAGTTATATTTTCAAATGATTATATACGCCTCACGGAGTAACGTAAAAAAGATATAAGATGTACGCAATCGTTGAAATTGCAGGTCAGCAGTTTAAAGTAGAATTAGGAAAAAAGATTTTTGTTCACCGTCAGGAAACTGAAGAAGGAAAAGAGATTATTTTTGATCAGGTTCTGTTGCTTGAAGAAGATGGGAATATTACAATCGGGGAACCAACAATCAAAGATGCAGTTGTTGAAGGAATGGTTATCAGCCATATGAGAGGCGATAAGGTAATTGTCTTTAAGAAGAAAAGGAAAAAAGGTTACAGGATCAAAAACGGACACCGCCAGAACTTTACCCAGGTTGAAATAGTTGGTATAAATGGTAAGCATTTACCAAAAAAAGCTGTCTCTAAAAAAGAAGTGGTTAAAAGTGATGATTTAGCAGTTACTGAAGACTCAGCCAAGGAGAAAAAATCTGCTGCAAAGAAAACAGTGGCAAAAAAAGCTGAGGCGCCAGCAAAAAAGACAGCTGAGAAAAAAGTTGTTGAGAAGAAAACAGCTGAAAAAAAACCGGTAGCAAAGAAACCGGCAAAAAGTAAAGAGTAGTATATTAAGTTATTAAGCAATAAAAATATAGAATTATGGCACACAAGAAAGGAGCAGGTAGTTCACGGAACGGTCGCGATTCTGAAAGTAAACGACTGGGTGTGAAACTTTTCGGCGGCCAGGTAGCAAAAGCAGGCAATATTATTGTTCGCCAGAGAGGGACCAAACATAATCCCGGTTTAAATGTTGGACTGGGAAAAGATCATACTCTTTTTGCACTTACCGACGGAGAAGTTGAATTCAAAAGAAAAAAAGATAATAAATCTTATGTATCGGTTAAGCCGATAGCTGAATAAGTATTTCTTATTAAAGATCTGAACTCCCGAAAATCTTTTCTTACAAAGGAAAGTATTATCGGGAGTTTTTGGTATTTTTACACAAGCATCCATATCAGTCCTCTTTTTCTAAACTCATTAAACAAAATGTTAACTATTAACCTTCTCCGCGAAAAAAAAGAATTTGTTATTGAAAGATTAAAAGTAAAGAACTTTAATGCCGAAGAAATAATAAACAGAATTCTTGCACTTGATACAACCCGTCGCGAAATTCAGTCAAAGGCAGACAATATGCAGGGTGAGATGAACCGTCTTTCAAAGGAGATAGGAGCCTTGATGAAAAATGGTAAAAAGGATGAAGCAGAGAACGCCAAAGAAAAAACATATTCTTTAAAGGAAGAGATCAGAATACTTACTGATAAACTTATTCCTATTGATAATGATCTGAAAAATGAGATCATCAAACTTCCTAATCTGCCGCATGAATCTGTAGCTGCAGGACATGGTGCCGATGACAATATAAAAGTCAAGGAGGGAGGAGTTATACCTGCCATAGTTGATGATGCTCTCCCGCACTGGGATATTATTAAGAAATATGATATAATTGATTTTGACCTTGGTATAAAACTTACCGGAGCCGGGTTCCCGGTTTATAAGGGTAAGGGTGCAAAACTTCAGAGAGCCCTTATCAGTTTCTTCCTTGATGAGGGTGAAAAAGCAGGATATAAGGAGATTTTGCCCCCAATTGTGGTAAATGAAGATTCCGGTTTTGGTACCGGACAGCTTCCAGATAAAGAAGGACAAATGTATCATGCCACACTTGATAACTTTTACCTGATCCCAACAGCTGAAGTGCCTGTAACAAATATCTACAGGGATGTG
The DNA here is from genome assembly GCA_963732435.1 of uncultured Bacteroidales bacterium. Classification (GTDB taxonomy): domain Bacteria; phylum Bacteroidota; class Bacteroidia; order Bacteroidales; family VadinHA17; genus LD21. The sequence goes on from CAVSZL010000006.1 coordinate 791,210, forward strand.
ATCCTGAATGGAGAAATACTTCCGGTTAAGAATATTGCCTATACACCATGTTTCAGACGGGAAGCAGGCTCGTGGGGAGCTCATGTCAGAGGTCTGAACCGGCTGCATCAGTTTGATAAAGTTGAAATTGTCCAGATAGCCCATCCTGATTCTTCTTATCAATCACTGGAACAGATGGTTAACCACGTAGAAGGCCTTGTTAAAAAACTTGATTTGCCATACCGCATACTAAGACTTTGCGGAGGAGATATGTCATTCACTTCTTCCCTGACATATGACTTTGAAGTCTGGTCGGCTGCTCAGAAACGCTGGCTCGAGGTTAGCTCAGTCTCCAACTTTGAATCGTTTCAGGCTAACCGGCTTAAATGCAGGTTTAAAGAAAAAGGTGATAAACAAACACGGTTAGCACATACTCTCAACGGAAGTGCCCTGGCCCTCCCAAGAATTGTTGCTGCAATACTTGAGAATAACCAGACCCCTGAAGGGATTAAAATACCTTCAGTTCTGATACCATATACCGGCTTTGATATTATCAATTAACAAGTGTGGTAATGCATTTCATTTCAGCAGGCAGATAGATCTGAATGGATAAAGTCCGGAAATCTTACATATTTGCAATTTTGGCAATCCTGTTCTGGTCAACAGTGCCGACAGCTTTTAAAATAAGCCTTGAAGAATTGTCTATCCTGACAATGCTGACTATCGCTGCTTTTACCTCAACCCTTGTATTGCTTATTGCACTTTTAACCGGACATAAGGCTTCGCTACTAATAAAATCTACACCAAAAGAGTTCCTTTACTCAGCAATCCTGGGTTTCATTAATCCTTTCGGATACTATTTTATTTTACTGAAAGCATACCAGTTACTGCCGGCCCAGATTGCCCAACCGCTTAATATGATATGGCCTATCATTCTGGTATTTCTTTCTGTACCCATTCTTGGACAAAAAATAGGAAAGAAAAGTTTTATTGCCCTTTTTATAAGTTTTGCAGGGGTTTATATAATTGCCTCACAGGGAAGGATATTTAGTACTGGTCATTCTGATACAACAGGAGTTTTACTGGCAACAGGCAGTTCAATATTATGGGCTATTTATTTTATACTTAATGTTAAAGATAAACGGGATGAATCCGTTAAACTGTTCCTTAATTTTCTTTTTGGATCAATTTATCTTATCATTGCCATGTCTGTAACAGGGAACTGGCAAACAGAAATAGGAGTAAAAGGAGCTATTTCATCAATATACATCGGCATTTTTGAAATGGGGATTACATTCCTTTTGTGGTTGAAATCACTTCAACTTGCCTCAACAACCGACAAGGTAAGTAACCTTGTTTACCTGGCTCCGTTTATTTCCCTGATTTTTGTACACTATATTCTTCATGAACCCGTTTACTATACAACTCCGGTTGGTCTGTTGCTGATCATTTTTGGAATTATTGTCCAAAACCGGAGAACAAAACCACTTAATACCGGTTTATTATAGAGACAAAAACTAGTGAAACAAAAAGATGTGATTGAAATGAAAAAAAATATTTTACTGATAATTATAATTTCAATTTTTATTGCCTCATGTAAAGAGGATGAATTACCTTCTGATGAATATACACTGGAAGAACAGGCAAGGGATTATTTGTACGAGGTTATGAGTGCCAATTACCTTTGGTATAAAAATATGCCTGTTGTAGTAAAAGAAGAGTACAAGGATCCATATGAATTGATGGATGCTTTAAGATATGAACCAACTGACAAGTGGAGTCGGGTACAGGAGTATGACGAATTTTTATCCGAATCCAAAGGATCTTTTGTGGGACATGGAATAAGGGTTGGTCTTGATGAGAGTAATAAAGCAAGAGTTGCTCTTATATATAACAAGTCACCTTTGTACGCATTAGGTGTCCGTCGTGGCTGGATAGTAAAAAAAATCAATGATACTGAACTAGCTCCTATACTTATAAACAAAGACTGGGAAGGCTATAGTGCCCTTGTCGGTCCTTCTGAAGCAGGAATCACCAACAAATTCCTTTTCGAGATGCCAAATGGAAAGGATTCCACTATCACAACAACAAAAACTGCATTTACTCTTGAATACAGTTATTGTCAGCGACACACTGCACCTTAAATCGGGAATTGCAGGTCACATGGTATATGAGCAGTTTATCCCTCCATCAAACCAGGAGTTTGAAACTGCATTTGCTTACTTTAAAAAGAATAACGTAAAAACAATGATTCTCGATTTAAGATATAACTATGGTGGAGATCTGTCTGTACTTCAAAATCTTGCAAGCTATATAGCCGGGTCAGCCAGAAATTAACAAACTATTCCTGAATCTTGTATATAATGACAAAAAATCGTATAAAAACGGCTCTTACGACTTTTAAAAGTGTAGCCTCTCCCCTTGAACTTACCAAGGCTGATTGTTATTACCACCAGATCAACAGCATCTGCAAGTGAAAATCTTATAAATGGATTAAAACCATATCTCGATGTAAAAACAATTGGTGATAATACAAGTGGAAAACCTGTAGGTATGCAAGGCACTGATTTTCAATCGACATACATGTTCTGGCCCATCACTTTTTCAGTAACCAATGCAGAGGATAAGGGAGATTTCTTTGATGGATTTGCTCCTGAAAAATTAGTGCCGGACGATATAACACATGATTGGAATGACAGAAGAGAACTCTGTCTGAAAGAAGCTATATATTACCTCGAAAACGGTAGTGTCTCAACAAAAGGGATATACAATATCAAACCTTCGGTGCATTTCGATGAAAAACCTGAAAGAAGTAATATTGCTTACATAATTGAAGACTAAAAATTCAACAGGAATATCCAATTGAAGGAAAAACCAAAAGAGAGGATTATCCTTGGCATCGACCCTGGCACAAGTATAACAGGATACGGTGTAATAAGAACTCTGGGAACTGTACCGGAACTGATAACTATAGGATCAATCGATCTCTCAAAATATGAGGACCACTACCTCAAGTTAAAGCATATTTTCGACAGGACAGCAGGAATTATTGATGAGTATCACCCTGACGAACTTGCAATTGAAGCGCCATTCTATGGAAAAAATGTACAGTCGATGTTAAAACTTGGCAGAGCCCAGGGGGCAGCAATAGCTGCTGCCCTTTCGCGCTCATTGCCAATTTTCGAATATGCCCCCAGAAAAATTAAAATGTCAATAACAGGACAGGGTGCTGCATCAAAAGAACAGGTTGCTGCCATGCTTGTGCATATTTTAAAATTCAAACTTTCTGATATAAAACTTGATGCCACTGACGGTTTGGCTGCTGCCTTATGCCATTTTTATCAGACTAATAATCCTGTACAGGAAAAAGCTTTTAACAGCTGGAAAGATTTTATAAATAAAAATCCCAAAAGAGTTAAATAGCTTAGCTTATATTAATCTTAAACTTTGCGTTTCCTTTGTGAAATCCTTTCTAGATTATTCATACAACTGCAAATGCCAGAGCAACGGCACTGACCTTTACTCCTTCCACCCTTAACAGCTCATTTGCGCAGGACTCAATTGTTGATCCGGTAGTAATTACATCGTCAACCAGCAAAATATGCTGCCCGGTAAGTTTTTCCGGATCGGGAACACTGAATATACCTTCCACATTAGTCCATCTTTCATATCGGGAACGCTTTGTCTGAGTTGGTGAAACCTTTGATCTGACCAGGGCATTCTTATCTACTTTCAATCCGGTCGCACTTGAAATGCCATCTGAAATAGTATCACTCTGATTATAACCCCTGGCACGTTTTTTAGAAGGGTGAAGAGGAACCGGAACGATAAGATCAATATCATCAGTGAATCCCGTATCCCTCAGTGACAAACCGTATATTCTTCCAACCTCAAATCCTACCTCCTGTATCCCATTATACTTAAGATTGTGAATAAGGTTTCTGATCCTGCTTCCTTTATTATAAAATGAAAAAGCAGCCGCCTTTTCTATGACACAACGGCCCCAGAAAAGTTGTTCTAAAGGGTTTTCATTAATTTTATGGTAATTGGTCCTTGGTATAATAACATAACATTCTGTGCAAATTAAGTTTTCATTTCTCAGTAAATGGTTACCACAGGCATAACACAGCCTTGGAAACAGAAGACTGATGAAATCATCCCACAAATTATATAAGTAACTCATGCAGCGACGCAGAATTATTTATAAAGTTATAAAAATATTTTTGAATAGCTTTTCAGAAAATACAGATTCACAATATCATTGAGAAATATTGAGAATAAATAAGTAATTGGATAGTTCTCGGGGAGAGTTAAATATTGACGTTACTGCTTATCTGTTCTGCTATTTTTTTAAACTCTTCCGGTGAGAATTTCAACTTGGGATTTTTGAAATTCACATCTTCCATAGAATCCATTGGTATCAGATGTATATGGGCGTGTGGAACTTCAAGACCTAATATTGCAACACCAATACGGTTACAAGGGATAGCGGATTTAATAGCTGCGGCAATCTTTTTCGAAAAAAGCATTAATCCGGCAAGCCGGTCATCATCAAGGTCAAAAATATAATCAGTTTCATTTTTGGGAACCACCAGTGTGTGGCCTGCTTTCAGGGGATTAATGTCGAGAAATGCAAAATATTCATTATCCTCAGCGATCTTATAACAAGGAATTTCCCCTTTTATGATTTTTGTGAAGATAGTTGCCATCGGTTATCAATATAGTTCTTTTACAACGATATAGAAACAACTTCGAATGGAATTACTCCCGAAGGTACTTTAATCTGAACGACATCACCAACTTTTTTCCCCATAAGTCCCTGAGCAATAGGAGAGTTTACAGCAATCTTTCCAAGTTTGAAATTAGCTTCACTTTCAGGAACAAGCTGATATTCCATTAAAGAATTATTAGTTTTATTTCTTATTTTAACCTTATTAAGTATCCTGATTGTGGATGTATCTATCTTTGTCTCATCAATGATCCTTGATCTGGCAACAATATCCTCAAGCTTGTTTATTTTCATCTCAAGCATCCCCTGAGCCTCTTTAGCCGCAGCATACTCAGCATTCTCAGAAAGATCGCCTTTATCCCTTGCATCAGCTATCTGCCTTGATATTGAAGGTCTCTCAACATTTCTTAAATTGTTGAGTTCATCTTTAAGTTTTTGCAGACCTTCCTCTGTTACGTATATAACCTCTGCCATTTTTCTCTCTTCTATTTAAAAATAAGAAGAATTCCGGGGTTGCCGGAACTCTTCAAAAACAAATATATAAAAACTATTATTAATTTACAAATATTAATCCCGCCAATTGGCACATTGAAATATATGTTTTTAATCCAGCACAGTTATTTATACTTTTTTCTGGCCTTCTTTGTCCCTGACTTTTTATTCTTCTTTTTAACTTTTTCACGTTCAGCAATGTTTTTCTTATCTTGCTTCATACGCTCCTGGACATCAGGAGACTGTATATCAACGGTTCGTTTTCTGGATTTTTTAACAGACTTCTCATATTCCCTTTTTAATTTCTTATCCTTCTTCTCCTGCTTTCTTTTTGCCTTCGTTACTTTTCGTGGTTCCTTTACTTTAACCTGTTTTGTACCGATCGATTTTCCGAACAAAGCCTTTTCAGGATTTTTATGAAATATCTGTGCCTTAACCGGATTTATTGTCAATAACAATATCAACATTAACAAGGAGAACTTTCTCATAGATAATTTCTTAACAATGAAACATGACAATAAATCTTTTATGATAACGTTTAAGTTCCATATCTATTTTTAATTTTGCATTATTAATTTTGAAATAGTGGTACCATTCTCAAAAATAGGGTTTTTATCAATTATTATCATATTTATATCCATCTTAAGTTCCTGCAATAAGGAAAATGATGTTATCCCTGATGTTTATGTGAATTTCAACATTGACCTTAGTGATCCGGAATTCGTTAATCTCAGCGGTTTTGGAGGAACGGTAACAGTCGATGCAAAAACAAATAACTGGGGAGCAAATGCTGCAGGTTATAACGGAAACGGAATACTTGTACATGCCGGTGTCGATGAATTTTTCGCTTACGACCGAACCTGTCCACACGAATATTCAATTGACGGATCGAGTGTAAGAGTAAATATTGACCCATCTTTCTCAATTTACGCAATATGTCCGAAATGTGGTACAAAATATGCCCTGTCAGCAGGAGGAACTCCAGTCTCAGGCATCGGCAGGTACCCATTGAAGAACTACAAGACAAGTGTGAATGGAAGGTACGTTACAGTGTGGAATAACTGATGTTAGCCTCTCCCTAAATCCCTCCCTTTTTTGATCAGCCTCACCCCAACCCCTCTCCCAGGGGAGAGGGGCTAAGCATCTGATTATCTTTGCCTTTCTCCCATTCTCCCCTGGGAGAGGGGCCGGGGGATGAGGCTTTTAATATCTGTAGTGATCAGGTTTATAAGGGCCTTTTTGAGAAACACCTATATAATCTGACTGTTCCTTTGTAAGTACAGTGAGTTTCACGCCAAGCTGATCAAGGTGCAGACGTGCAACCTCCTCGTCAAGCTCTTTAGGTAACCGGTAGACTCCGATTTCATAATTATTCTTCCAGAGTTCTATCTGCGCAAGAGTCTGGTTACTGAAAGAGTTACTCATAACAAATGACGGGTGCCCTGTTGCACAACCCAGATTTACCAACCGGCCCTCGGCCAGCATGAAAATTGAGTGACCATCGGGGAAGAGATACTTATCAACCTGGGGCTTTATATTAATCTTTTTTACCTCTTTTATACTATTAATCGAGTCAACCTGAATCTCGTTATCGAAATGACCAATATTACATACAATAGACTGGTCTTTCATTTTATACATATGCTCAACAGTTAAGATATCCCTGTTTCCTGTAGCTGTAACAAAGATATTTCCCTCATCAAGTGTATCCTCAACTCTTTTAACTTCAAAGCCTTCCATCGATGCCTGAAGGGCACATATCGGATCAATTTCCGTTACGATTACCCTTGCACCATAAGATTTCATCGATTTGGCACATCCCTTTCCCACATCTCCATAACCGCAAACAACAACAACTTTACCGGCTATCATCACATCGGTTGCCCTTTTAATTCCGTCAGCAAGCGACTCACGGCATCCATACAGGTTGTCAAACTTCGATTTTGTAACAGAATCATTTACATTAATGGCAGGTACCAGCAATTCCCCGTTTTCCATCATCTGGTATAACCTGTGTACTCCGGTTGTTGTCTCTTCGGATATCCCCTTCAGTTCGGTTACCGTACGATGCCATTTCCCCGGTTCTTTTGCAAGAATATCCTTCAGAGTGGCAAGTATTATTGCCTCCTCCCTGTTTGAAGGTGTCTTGTCAAGTACTTCAGGTGATTTCTCTGCTTTATATCCCAGGTGGACCATAAGTGAAGCATCTCCTCCATCATCAACAAGAAGATTTGGACCTTTTCCATCGGGAAAAGTGAGAGCCTGGGCAGTACACCACCAGTATTCCTCGAGTGTTTCTCCTTTCCAGGCAAAAACAGGGATACCTCTGGCAGCAATTGCAGCTGCTGCATGATCCTGTGTCGAGAATATATTGCAGCTCGCCCAGCGAACGTCCGCACCAAGTTCAGCAAGCGTCTCAATCAGTACGGCTGTTTGTATTGTCATATGCAGTGATCCAGTGATCCTTGCTCCTTTCAGAGGTTTCTCAGCCGAATACTTCTTTCTTATTGCCAGTAATCCCGGCATCTCTTTTTCAGCAATTTCTATTTCTCTTCTTCCAAAGTCTGCAAGTGATATATCCTTTACTTCGTATTGCAATGTCTGTGTTGTTATATCCATCTCAAATTAAGATTAAGTATTTGAAAGTGCAAAGATAAAAAAAATAGCTGTCGTATTCACTCCAGCAACTTAAGAACTTGCATTTTATCAAGATTCATCTGGTTTACCAACTGCCCGACAGTATCATATTTAAGCTCATCACGCAACCTTTTCCTGAAAATCAGGATCACCCTCTTTCCATAAATATCTTCATTAAAATCAAGGATATAAACTTCAATGCTTCTCAGGTTGCTATTGCTATTAACCGTAGGATTCGTGCCTATATTTAAAATTCCCGGATATTTAGATTCATCTATTCTGACCTCAACAAAATATACGCCGTTATCAGGAACAAGTTTATACTCATAATCGGGCTGAATATTAGCTGTTGGAAAACCTAATTCCCTTCCGATTTTTCTTCCCTCAACAACTATCCCGGTAATTGAGTATTCGTATCCAAGCCATCTGTTGGCCTCTTCAAGTTTTCCATTTAACAGAGCTTCCCTTATCAGTGAAGAACTAATAGTTCCCTCTTCTGTCCGAAATCCCTGAATCTGTTCAACTTTCAGATCAAATGAGTCAGCACAATCTCTAATGGTATTATAGTCTCCCTCACCTTTTCTTCCGAAGTGATGATTATATCCTATTACAAGGTGCTTAGTACCAACCTTTTCCACCAGTAATTTAACAAAATCACATGCGGAAATCTCGCTGAATTCCTTATTAAATTCTATAATTAACAGATGGTCAATTCCTGCTTTTTCAAGAAGCATCTTCTTCTCTTCCATGGATGTAAGAAATGAGAGGTTCCCTGTATTTTTTTCCAATACAAGCCTGGGGTGAGGAAAGAATGTGATTACAACAGACTCTCCTTTAATTTGCTTTGCCTTTAATACAAGGTAATCCAATAGAGACACATGACCCCTGTGGACACCGTCAAATATTCCAATTGTCGCTACCGGCGTAACCAGGTTAAGGTCTTCATATCCATCATGAACAATCATCCTGTAATATATTGTTTGCAAAATTAGCAAAGCCTGTGAATTTGAAACAAAATAATGATTTTGTTTTTGTACTTTTATAGAAAGTATTTCATTAATTTATACCGATGAATCCTGCCAGTTTCTACAAATCTGATCCATGGCTAAATCCATTCAGGGGGATTATAGATAAACGTATCGATAAATATATTGAAAAGGAAAAGCAATTAACAGGGAAAGGATCTCTTGTTGAATTTGCAATGGGTCATTATTATTATGGACTTCACCTTATAAATGGGCAATGGGTATTCAGAGAATGGGCACCAAATGCATCATCCATATATTTAACAGGTACTTTTAACGGGTGGAAGCATAAAAAGGAGTTTTTGATGAAAAGGATCAATGCTAATGGGGATTGGGAAATTACCCTTCCATTTGAAGCCTTGAAGCACGAAGACCTTTTTAAACTATTTATAAGCTGGGAGGGTGGCAAAGGAGAAAGGATCCCTTCCTATGCTTCAAGAGTAGTTCAGGATGAAAAAACCAAGATATTCAGTGCACAGGTATGGCATCCGCAAGAAGAGTATGTCTGGGAAGTTCCACACTTTAATGTAAAAAAAACGGCCCCTGTTATATATGAAGCACATATCGGGATGGCTACATCATATGAAAAAACAGGAACTTATAAAGAATTCGCAGATAATATTATCCCTGTAATATTAAAATCAGGCTATAATACTATACAACTGATGGCTATACAGGAACATCCTTTCTATGGATCGTTCGGATATCATGTATCAAGCTTTTTTGCAGCTTCTTCCCGTTTCGGAACACCGGAAGAACTAAAAGAACTTATCGACAAAGCTCATAAAAACGGACTAAGAGTAATTATCGATCTGGTTCATTCTCATTCTGTTAGAAATGAAAATGAAGGACTTGGATTGTTTGATGGCTCGCCCGGACAGTATTTTCATTCAAATGAAAGAAGAATTCACAAGGCATGGGATTCGCTCTGTTTCGACTATGGGAAAGACAATGTATTACACTTTTTAATTTCCAATTGCCGGTATTGGCTTGAAGAATACAGGATTGATGGATTCAGATTTGATGGCATCACTAGTATGATATATTTTGACCATGGCCTTGAAAAAAATTTCACTTCATATGACGAATACTTTGATGGAGGACAGGATGAAGATGCATTGGCGTATCTGTATCTTGCCAATAAGATGATCCACAGCTATAAACAGGATGCCATTACAATAGCTGAAGAGATGAGTGGCATGCCGGGAATTGCAGCTCCTGCCGAAGAAAAAGGTTATGGATTTGATTACAGGCTTTCGATGGGTGTTCCTGATTACTGGATCAAACTTGTTAAAGAGACTCTTGATGAGAACTGGGATATGGGCAGACTGATCTATGAATTAACCCAGCATCGTCCTGAAGAGCAGATAATTTCATATTGTGAGTCACACGACCAGGCCCTGGTTGGAGATAAAACCCTGATCTTCCGGATGATAGATGCAGAGATGTATACAGGTATGGAAAAATCATATCATAGTCTTGCCATTGATCGAGGTATCGCTCTTCATAAGATGATCAGGCTAATCACGTTCAGCACCTCAGGAGGAGGATATCTAAACTTCATGGGTAATGAATTTGGTCATCCGGAGTGGATAGACTTTCCGCGTGAAGGAAACAACTGGAGTTATAAATATGCTCTCAGGCAATGGCATCTTGCAGAAAATAAAAATCTAAAATATTTCTCTCTTGCGAAGTTCGACAGACATATGATTAAACTTCATCACGACTACAAAATTCTTGACAACAGGAATATTGAGAGAGTATATGAGAATAACGCCGATAAGATTATTGCCTTTATAAGAGGTGAATTTTTGTTTGTCTTCAACTTTCATCCAATTACATCATTCACAGATTATGGCATACCAGTAAAAGGCAGGTTCAGGATAGTGCTTGATACTGATGATTCTTCATTCGGTGGTTTTAACAGAGTGGACAGAACTAAAATATACCTCTCCATCAGAAAAGCAGAAAGGAACATTATTAATGCTCCTTTATACCTTTATTTATATCTGCCTTCTCGGACTGCACTTGTATTTAAGAAGGAGCAGGTAAAAAAGGCTACCGATCTTTAGTCAATCCAGCGCAGAAGCGCAAAATCCTGTTTGTGAGGAAGATCTTTATGTTTCGGGTAAATTCTTATCCCATAAAAGAAGGACCCGGCTCTCTCAGGAACGAGGTGCGCCCTGTAAAGACATTTTCCACTTTTGCAACTTATCTGCTTAAATTCTTCGCTATCAACAAATTCATGTACCCCGTTTTTTGTCAGATGAGTGATAATGAACTCAACACCAACATTTTCTTTAGGAATTTTCTTCACATCGAGGGCAATCTCTGCTTTGTAATCATGACCTGACCGGTACACATTACCTTCTGACCTCTGGAAACTATAATTTAATACTTCAATATTATCCCATTCCTCGCGCATTAAATTTTTCCATGCTGCAAGCTCTTTTGCTTTCTCAAAGTTGTTATCGGTTAGATACTTATTACGGATTAAAAGTTTGTTATAATACTTTTCAAAATAATCATCAATCATCCTTTTCATGGTAAACTCAGGAGCAATCTTAACCATTGTGTTCTTGATAAGACTTATCCACTCCACGGGTAAATTCTGTTCATTGAATGAATAATAGGCCGGCACTATTTCATATTCAAGCATATTATAAATAGTTTCAGCATCAATATCATCCTGAAGATCCTGGTTTTCATACGTCCTTTTCTTAGGTAAGGCCCACCCGGCAAAAGCATGATATCCTTCAACCCACCAGCCATCAAGCACACTGAAGTGCAATGTTCCGTTCATTACGGCTTTTTCCCCGCTTGTTCCGGAGGCTTCCAATGGCCTTGTGGGTGTATTAAGCCAGATATCGACACCCCTTACAAGGTGCTTAGCCAGTTCAATATCATAATTCTCAAGAAAAATTACTTTTCCGGCAAACCGGGGCATTTGTGAAATTTCATAAACCCTCTTGATAAGATCCTGTCCGCCCCCATCATTTGGATGTGCCTTCCCTGCATAAATAAACTGAACAGGTTTTTCCGGATTATTTACAATAGCTTCGAGCCTGTCAAGGTCTCTGAAAAGAAGCGATGCTCTCTTGTAAGTGGCGAAGCGCCTGGCAAAACCAATTGTAAGCGCTCTCTCATCCAGGTGTGTACTAATGTTTAAAAGGGTTCGTGGACTTACATGTTTGTCCATCATGTCTGCCTGAATTCTTTTTCTGATATTTGAAAAAAGACTCTTTTTCAGTTTGGTTTTTATCTCATATATTTTCTTGTCATCAACACTATACATCTTCTCCCACTGATTTCTGTCTGCCTGATCAAAATGAGGGGTTCCTGTAATTTCCTTATACAGGTCTTGCCATTCCTTTGCAGTCCAGGTAGGATGATGAACCCCATTTGTAACATAGCCAATAAAAAGTTCATCTTTAAGATATCCGGGCCATAATTTATTAAACATACCCTGGCTGACTTCACCGTGCAATTTACTTACACCATTCACCTCCTGCGACATACGCGTTGCGAGGTAACTCATATTAAATTTTTTGTCCGCGTCCCCTTCACACCTGCCCAGTGCAATTAATTCATCCCAGGTAATATTAAGTCTGTTATGATAATGTGAGATGTATTTACGAAGCAGGTCTTCATCAAAAGCATCGTGGCCTGCAGGTACTGGGGTGTGTGTTGTGAACAGGGTCGAAGACCTGACAACCTCAATTGCCTGATTGAATGTCAGATGATTTTCACCTATAAGTGTTCTGAGTCTCTCAAGGCTGATAAAAGCTGAATGTCCCTCATTGCTGTGATATATATCCGGTTTCAATCCCATAGCAACAAGTGCCCTTATTCCACCAATCCCAAGTACGAGCTCCTGCCGGAGTCTGTTCTCATTATCGCCTCCATACAGATAATGGGTAACACTCCTGTCCTCATATGAATTATCTTCAAGATCGGTATCCAGCAAAACTAGTCTTACTTTCCCTATCATTGCCTCCCAAACCCTTATTTTTATTGTTCGACCGGGCCAAATCAGATTAATGCAAAGATGATTCCCATTCTGATCCTTAACCTGGCTTATCGGAAGATGCGAGAAATCTTCAGGCTCATATATTGCAAGCTGCTCTCCTCTTGGCCCAAGTTTTTGCTTGAAATAACCATACCTGTAGAGCAACCCAATCCCTGTAATATTCAGATTTGAATCGCTCGCTTCCTTGAGGTAGTCACCGGCAAGAATTCCAAGTCCACCAGAATAGATCTTAAGGCACGGATGAATCCCAAATTCCATACTGAAATAGGCAACTGATGGATTACTGTCAACATCCGGGCGATCAATGTATTTTCTGAAAATATCATATATATTTTTAAGGTCAGCCACAAAAGAATCATCATCCTCAAGTACAAGAAGTCGTTTATAATCTATCTTCTCAAGAAGCAGTTTCGGATTATGCTTAACCTCGTCCCAGAGAGAAGGATCCATCCTTCTGAATAACGATTCAGCTTCTGAGTTCCATGACCACCAAAGGTTATTTGCAAGTTCCTTTAGCGAAGAGAGTTTTTCAGGGACATCACTCTGAACATAAATATCTTTCCAGACCGGAACCTGATGTGGCTTCCTAATAAGCAAGCCAGGGGCCTCGACAAATGCTGCAAATTCTCTTGGTTCCTCCCTTCTATGGCTACTGTTTACCAAAGCCTGCTGATAGGCAGTAAAATATTGTTCAACAAGAGTATCCCACATGGCTATTCGGGATATAGCGTGTGCATTTTCTCTGGCAGCTATTATTTCAGATTCGCTGAATCCGATAAACATTTCAATGAACTTCCTGATTTCTGTAATAACCACTTCTCTGTTATCGTCATTTCTTTCAATAACAGATATTCCATTACCGGGAGTTTTAAAGTAGTTCTTAACCCAGAGACCAAATCCCGAAAGTGTTGTGGTAATAGTCGGGATCGAGAACATCAGGCTTTCAAGCGGAGTGTATCCCCAGGGTTCATAGTATGACGGGAAAATGGAAAGATCAAATCCAATAAAAAGGTCAAAATATGGCATGTTGAAAATTCCATCATTACCGTTAAGATATGACGGTACAAATATGATCTTAACCTTTGAATCCTTATTATTAGTCAGATTATCTTCGGCAATTTTTAACAAAACCTGATCTGTTTCAGGATAATGCAGATTATGAGTAAGATATCTGTTCCCTCCATTCACAGTTCCACTATTATTGAGAATATCAATAATATCCTGCCGTGGTCCTTTATGATAAGCGGGGATAAGGATGAATGCGACACATTCCTTTTCAATTTTACCCTCTTTGTGCAAGTTTCCCAGGGATTCAATAAAGAGATCAATTCCTTTGTTTCTGAACTCATATCTGCCACTATTAACTACAAAAAGACAATCTTCAGAGAGCTGGTAACCGAGCACTGATTCTGCTACTGCAGTAAGTTTTGCCCTGGCAGCCTGCCTGCGTTGATCAAATATTTCAACAGCAGGAACAAAAGAATCTTCGAAGCCGTTCGGAGTTACAATATCAATATCCTTACCAAGAAAATGGCTGCACTCCCTGGATGTAATTTCGCTTACAGTTGTAAATACATCAGTCACCGAAGCAGCAATCTTCTCGAGTGAGTGTTTTGCGACTACGTTGAATTCACGGGCAACCTGTACAGGATTATAACTCTCCATCTTATCATATAGTGGACGATTATTTCCAGCTATGCATCGCCCAAGAACAGTGGCATGTGTTGTAAAGGAAGTCGCTATCCATGGTGCATATTTCTCGATGTATAGTACCCCGGTCCCGGTCATCCATTCATGGAACTGGGCAATGATATTATGATACTCGTGGTAATATGTGGTAAAGCTTTCGATTAATTTACCGGCAGCATATCCGAAAAGGGCCGGTTCAACATAATCCCACTGGCCTGAAATGCTATCAAGCTTATACGTTTCCCAGAATCCGGCAAAAATTTCATTCTGCTGTCCAAAATATGAAGTAAAATCCAGAAGAATAACAATGGGCATTCCAGCAATATTCCATCGGCCTGTTTTAACTCTCAATCCTTCAGATAATGCCCTTACCTTCCAGTCAATAAAAAGTGTTTCATCTGGTAAAAACTCAGGATTGGTTACATCCTCCCGCCAGACATCCGGTCCTATAAGTATATAATTATCTCCTAATTCGTTAACTATATTAAGTGCTTTTGTTGAGATAACAGTATGTATCCCCCCAACCTTGTTACATACTTCCCAGCTGGTCTCAAAAATTAATTCAACCTTCATCTTAAATCCTTATTTGTTTCAGATAATTAATATTATATTTTTTTTCTTTTTGTTGCTGACTTAACTGTTTTTAAAGCAGTTTCTTTTTTTGCTTTTACTTTTGCAGGTGTCACAACCTTTTTCACAGTTCTTCCCTTTGCCGGCGTCTTCTTTTTTATACTAACCGCAAGTGAAGCAGCAACTTCATTTTTTTTAACTCTTTTGCCTTTAACAGATTTCATTGTGGATTCAATCCCTGTTTTCTTTATTGATGGCGCTGATTTACTCTTTACTTTTGAAGCAACTTTGGGTTTTATCCGGGAGATCTTCTTTTCCAGCCTGTCTATTTCAAATGCCTGCCTCTCAATGATCATATCCTTTTCAATAACCTGATTACTAAGCTTATATATCTGATCCTGCTCTGCTGTATCAGGAAAGTATTTCTTAAGTCTGATCTCAAAATCACTAAGTACATTCATATAATTCATAAATGCATCATAAGGTGACTCATAAGGATTAAAATAGGCATGCACAGCACCATCCGAGAAAAATTTTGTTGCCATGTAGTAGAAATGATCACTTGACTGAAGATATTCCCAGTCTTTTTTTATCTGTCCGTCATGACAATTATTTACCATAAGGGCCAGGTTATACAGTTTATTGAGAGCAGATGTCTGTAATTCATTGCCAAGCCATGCAGTAATATCCCGTTCTTCATCAGCCCAGGATATAGGTGAGGGGATACTTATTGCTGAAACGGGCTGTAAAATATCAGTAAGCTCCGATGGGGTCATAAACCTGAATGGGGTTTTTTTAATGACCATACCGGGCATATGATTCAGAAAATCAAAGATTCCGCTTTCTTTCCAGTTGTGTTCTCCAAAAGTCTCATAGTCGAGAAAAATGTTTAGCAATTCACTGTGAGGGGCAAGCTTATTTATCCATGAGGCATATTTTTCAGCAGTTAATGGCCAGGAGTTCCAGTCTCTGTTTGAAAACCGGAATGCTATATCATCACTTAACACAAAATTTCTTAATAATAATTTCAGTCTGGGATTGATTGAGTTACAGTATAAAAAGTTCGGACTTTTCCACCCGAGTACGTGTTTGGCTCCTTCGGTCAGCATCGATTTAAATCCCATATCTGCTATCCATGACCCTATCTGATCCGAGTATATTAATTCTGTATTTCTGAATGAGGTTGGCTCAACCCCCAGGAACTCCTTCAACATTTTCTTATGATTATTTATCTGGCGCTCAAACTCACTCCTGCTTCTTAATGAAACGAGTGAATGTGAGTTTGTTTCAGCCAGAAACTCCACCATACCTGTCTCTGCAAGTCTCCGGAAAGAATCGAGTACATCAGGGGCATAAAGTCTGAACTGATTGATAGCCAGACCAGATATTGAAAAGGTTACCTTAAATTTCCCTTTATGTCTTTGAATAAGATCATAAATTATATTGTTGGCAGGAAGATAGCATTTATCAGCAACTTTTCGCATTATTGACTCGTTGGAATAATCATCATAGTAATAATGATCGTGCCCGATGTCAAAGAATCTGTACCTTTTAAGACGGAATGGCTGATGAACCTGTAAATATAAGCAGATTGCCTTTTTGGTTGATGCACTCATATCTTTAAACTTAATTATTAGCTAATACCCTGTTATAAATATCCATGACATGCCTTGCTGAATTATCCCACTTAAGTTTAATAACTTCTTCCTTCGCATTCTTAATTATCATACTTCTCAGATCGGGATAATTGAGAATTCCATAAATAGCATCGGCCATGGCATCTATATCCCAGAAGTCTGTCTTTACTGCATGGGTAAGTATTTCAGCAACTCCTGATTGTTTGCTAATGATCACAGGAACATTCGATTGCATGGCTTCGAGAGGAGAGATGCCAAAAGGTTCAGAAACAGATGGCATTATATATACATCACTCATATCGAGCATTGAAAAAACATCCGATCCCTTGAGGAATCCTGTAAAATGGAACCTGTCTGTAATTTTAAGTGCAGCAGCTCTCCGAATCATTCTCTCCATCATATCCCCTGATCCTGCCATGACAAACCGTACATTTCCCATAACCTGAAGCACTTTATATGCAGCTTCTATAAAATATTCAGGACCCTTCTGGAGTGTAATACGTCCGAGAAAAGTGACTACCTTCTCATCAAATCCTTTCTTAATTATATGACTTTCAGGTATTTCCACCGGTTCGACCGCGTTGTAAACAGTTTCAACTTTCCCTGGATCTATATTGTATTTGTTTATTACGATATCCCTGGTAAGATTACTTACAGTGATTATTTTAGAAGCGGCATCCATCCCACTCTTCTCAATATGGTACACATCAGGGTTTACATTCCCCCCGCTGCGATCGAAATCAGTAGCATGAACATGTATTACCAGGGGTTTCCCTGACACCTCCATCGCGGCAATACCAGCAGGATATGCCAGCCAGTCGTGAGCATGAATAATATCAAAACTGTTTTCTTCAGCAATCACTGACGCAACAACAGCATACTTGCTGATCTCTTCCAGCAGATTGCCCTCATATTTTCCGGAAAAATCAACAACTCCTTTATTGTTTGTATGTATAAGAATGTTTTTTCCACTAATTTCTGATCTGGTCACTTTCCAGAAATCTTCAGGATCGGTATATGGTACAATTCGTGATGAAACTTCTATTTTTTCAATTGGCCTCCGGAATCCTTTATAGTAAATCTGCTTATATGCAACTGGTACCATGTTTGCACCTATCAGTCTGACGACAGACTGATCTTCATCTCCCCATGCCTTGGGAACAACAAAGATAACCTCCAGGTTATCAAGTGTAGCCATACCTTTTGTAAGACCATAGCTGGCAGTCCCTAACCCGCCTGATATATGAGGAGGAAATTCCCAACCAAACATTAACACTCGCATATCCAACCAATATTATTTATTACCATACTGAGTATCAAGAATATCTATTATCCTTAAAACTTCACCTACGCTCCATGCCTGGGATATTGCCCCTTTTGGAGAATGAGGAGGATCTCCATCATAGATTTCCGAAATTGTAGTTACCCCATGTTCACTCATTACATCTTCCAGACCATAGATAAGCCTTTTAACCTTCTGTACACCCTGATTACCATATACTTTTAACCATCCCTCACAGAATGGGCCAAAGAGCCATGGACAAGCAGTTCCCTGGTGATAAGCCATATCTCTCTCTTCCTGATTACCTGTATAAATACCTTTATAAAATTGGTTACTGGGAGAGAGTGTCCTGAGCCCTCTTGTAGTTACAAGTTTTTTATCTACAATATCAAGAACTTTTTTCATTTGCTCTTTGTCAAGCATGGAATATGGCAGTGAGACTGCAATAACCATATTTGGTCTGACAAAAAGATTCCTTCCATCGCTATCATTAACATAATCTGCCAGGTATCCATGTTTCTCATCCCAGAACAGCTCTATAAATGAAGCCTTTATCAGAGCGGGCAGGTTTCCGTACTCCCTGGTGAACTTTTTATCCTTATTAATATTTGCCATCTCAAGTGAAAAGCAAACAGCATTATACCAGAGTGCATTGATTTCAACAGCATAGCCCTGACGCTGAGTAACTGGATTTCCTTTAACTTTGGCATCCATCCATGTAAGTGATTCTCCGGGGGAATCTGCATATATAAGTCCATTATCTCTCATGTGAATATTAAACAATGTCCCGTTTTTATATTTATCGAGTATTATTTTTGCAGAAGATCCATACCTGGCCCAGCCGTCAACACCTCCCTGTTTAATGTATTGCTGAACTGCCCAGAAGAACCACAGCGATGTATCTGCTGAATAATAAGAAATATTTTTTGCCTCACCAGTGTCAGGAAACATACCATCTTTCATGCTATTAACCTGTGTATCAAGAACATCTGTAAAAAGGGCGAGTTTATGACGGGCGAGAGCAAGTCCTGGTAAAGAAATAAAGTTGTCCCTCCCCCTTGAACCATGCCATGGATAGCCGGCAATTATGTGAGTTGCACCTCCACGCTTTTCAACAAATTGCTGAGCAGCATTTTTTAAACAATTAACATAACTATCCCTTGGAGTTTTTCCGGAAACATTCTTCGCGAATTTATTCTTTAATCCGGAGGTCTTTTCTTCTTTAGTGGAAGCTGAAAAAATTATTACTTCTCCCTCTTTTGCTTCAAACTCAAAAAACCCGGGAGCAAAAAGATCCTCTGAAAAATCATATCCCCTTTTCTGCTCCTCTGGATACTCGACATCCAGATACCAGTCAGGCACATGAACAAACTCCACTTCTTTGGAAAACTGCATGTTCATATAGGGGAATCCTTCATAAAGCTTTGATCTGATCCCTTTTTCAATGGTCTCAACCTTTGTATTGGCAACCATATTGGAACGGGTCAACTGATGAATATTTCTGAATGCAAGAAATGGGCGAACCTGAAGCTTTAAGGGTTCAGAAGCTTCCATAATTGTAAATCTCAGAAGAAATTGTTCTTCATAATGAACCAAAAGCCTTTCCTGCTTGAGGATTACACCTCCAACCCTGAATACTCTTGAAGGAATATTATCTATGTTAAAATCCTCAATGTACTTATGCCCCTTTGGATTGAAATATTCACCTTTATACTTCCTGATTCCTGTATTAAAGCTACTATCCTTATTTACGACTGTAACATCGAGGGTAGATAAGAGTACAAACCGTTCCCCTCCAAGTTCATCAACGGGACAGATTAGCAATCCGTGATATTTCCGGGTATTGCAACCAACAATTGTTGTTGAGGTATATGACCCTGACCGGTTTGTCCTTAAGATCTCTCTGGTCAGGGAATATTCAAGATTAACAACCTGATTCCTTTCGAACTTAATGTAACTCATTTACTTGAAGTTTGTATGAAAAATAAACAGAATGTAAGATAGTAAATTTTCCTGATCTTAGCAAACTGACTTTAATAATGCAAAGAAAAGGAATATAATCTACTTTAAGTATTACCAGTTAAAAAAATGAATACCTTTGCATTTCAAAATTTTTTGTAATTAAAAATTAACAATTTACCAATGAAAATTAAGATCACAATTTACCTGATCGCAACCATAATGATTGCTGGTTGCAAAAGCAATATGGTTAATATCTCAGGCACACTGATGAATCCAACCCAAGGAGAGTATATCTTTCTTGATGAACTTAAATCTAATGAATTGAAAACCGTTGACTCAATAAAGGTTTCCGGGGATGGTTCTTTCTCATTTAAAAGAGAGATACAATCGTCTGCTTTTTACCTGATTAAAACCAACAATAATAATTTCCTGACAATGCTTCTTGAACCTGGTGAAGATATTGCTCTGACTGCACATAAAGATTCATTAAATTATCCTGTGTCAATTTCAGGGTCGAAGGGAACAGAATTGATGGTTGAATACAACAAAACCCTGAGGAAAACCATTGATAAGTTAACCGGGCTAAATAAGATATATATGGAGAATTCAAATAGTCCCGAATTACCGTCTGTTATAGAAAAACTTGATAGTCTTGCCCAGTCGTATCTGAATGATATAAACTCGTATACAAAAAGCTATATTGATAAAAACCTGACATCACTTGTTAGTCTTGTTGCTCTTTATCAGCAGGTAGCACCTAATGTGTACGTCTTAAATCCTTCCATCGACCTGAAATATTTTTATTAAGGTTGACTCAGCGTTATCAATCTTATACCCTGATTATGAACCAGTTACGTCTCTGCATAAACAAGTTGCTGAACTGGTTGGTAATGTTAAAGGAGAAGGGACCTCAGATCCTGCTTCCGGAGAAAACAGGGTAGCTCCGGAGATCAGTCTTCCAAACCCTGATGGAGATACGATAAAACTTTCTTCAACAAGAGGCTCCATTGTTTTACTTGATTTCTGGGCATCATGGTGCAGTCCATGCAGAATGGAAAATCCGAATCTTGTCAAGGCTTATAACACATACCATAATAAGGGATTTCAGATATACCAGGTATCATTGGATAAGACAAAAGAGGCATGGATTAAAGGAATAAATGATGATAAACTGACAAAATGGATCCATGTTAGCGATGTTAAATACTGGAATTCGGTTGTTGTTCCCATTTATAATATAGAGGCAATTCCTGCAAATTTCTTACTCGATAAGGATGGAAAGATACTGGCCACAAACCTGAGAGGGGAACAATTGCAGCTAAAACTTGCCGAGCTATTTAATAATTAATGCAAAACATTATACTTAAATCAATAGTTAAATGAAAAGACTTATATTCCTCCTGACACTGATTCTTATATTCACAGGGTGCAAATACAAAAGTTCATTTTCAATAAAAGGAGTAATTAAAGGGGAATCAAAAAACTATATTTATATATACAAGGTTGATGTTAATACACCGGTTTTTCTTGATTCGGCTAAAATAAACCGTAAAGGGAGCTTTCATTTCAAGATTAATAGCTCTGAACCTGACTTTTACCAGCTGGGATTTTCAACATCTGATTTTATAACTCTTTTAGCTGGCCCGGGGGAGAAGATCAATCTAATTTTTGAGGGTAAAAATCTATTTGAAAAATACATAGTTGAAGGCTCAGTGGGATCAGAAAAGATAAAGGTACTCGATCTGACTCTTAATCAGACAAAAAGAAAACTTGACTCACTTACGACCCTATATTCGACAATTTCCAAAAATCCTGATTTCCCAGTAAAAGGACCTCTTCTCGATGCTGAATATACTAATCTGATAAAAGACCAGCGCAAAAAGAATATTGAATTCATAATTTCCAATACTAATTCTCTTGCATCCATAAAAGCTCTGTATCAGAAGATCAGCGAGGAAGCTTATGTTCTTTATGAACCACGGGATCTCCAGTATTATAAAATAGTTTCTGATTCTCTTACACGTTACTATCCAAACTCAAAACATGTACAGGCTTTGGCAAGGGATTTTAAAAATGAACTGAGCAGGATGTATTCATCAAATCTCCAGGAAATCACAAAGGATATGCCTGAAGCAGAGTTGGATCCTGATCTGATAGATACAAACGGCAGAAGAGTTCGCATGTCATCACTTCGTGGGAAATATGTTCTGCTCACTTTCTGGACAGCCTCATCCAGAGAATCTATTCTTGAAAACCATCAGCTGAAAGAGTATTACAAACTATATAACAAAAAAGGATTTGAGATCTACCAGATCAGTCTTGATCAGAGCGAAGCAGAGTGGAAAGCAGGAGTCAGGTTTGATGAATTACCCTGGATAAGCACCAGGGAAGATGATCCTTCTAACCCAAAGAATGCCATATTATTCAATGTAAAGAGTCTTCCAACCAATTATCTGTTTGATAAACAAGGTGTAATAATAGCATCTAACCTGCATGGAAAAGCTCTGCAATTGAAACTTGAACAGTTGTTTAACAGATAAGGTTAAAACTTGGAAAGACCTGGAAAAATATTTTTTGCTTCAGATTTTCATCTTGGATTACCAACCGGTTCACCTCCGATAGAGAGGGAAAAAAGGGTGGTAAAATGGTTGAACAACATAACCCCTGAAGCAAAAGAAATATACCTCCTGGGTGATATCTTTGATTTCTGGTGGGAATATAAGTTGGTTGTACCCAGGGGATTTACAAGGTTTCTTGGAACAATATCCTCGATAACTGATTCAGGGATCCCTGTCCATTTTTTCACCGGAAACCACGATATGTGGGTTGGTAATTATTTGTCAGAAGAATGTGGTGTAACAATACATACAGAACCCGTTACAGTTACTCTTAATGATAAGAAATTCCATCTTGCTCATGGAGAAGGACTTGGAACACTTGATAAAGGATATAAGGTACTGCTGGCATTATTTCGTAACAAACCCCTCAGAGTACTTTATTCCTCCCTTCATCCATCTATAGGTGTCGGTATTGGACATAAATGGTCATTAAATTCCAGACTTGCGAAAGGAATTGTAAAAGAATTCAGGGGTGAAGAGAAAGAGGATCTCTTCAGGTATGCATATTCGGTAAACGGGAAGGAAAAAATCGATTATTTCGTTTTCGGGCACCGCCATCTTGGTATGAAATTCAAAATAAAGACAGGTGCTGAGGTTTTAATTCTCGGAGACTGGATTATTAGCGGTAGCTATGCTGAATGGGATGGAAGAAACCTGAACTTCATTAAGATTGTCTAACCTGTATAATATTCAACCCTTACTGTTAAGGTATAATATGAGTAAAGCTCATTAACATTCTCAAACTGGTATGTCAGCTTACTTCCCGACTTTCTTGCCATTTCTATAAGACCCATGTTACCCGTACTGTCCGACTTTATTGTTTGTCCTGAAAGCGAATGGGTGAAAAGATCTTTTAAGCCAAGCTTATCGTATTTATTAATGGTATCGAGTTTTCTTTTCAACTGGTCAACCTTACTATTAAGAATCAGATTCCCGGTTGTCAGGAGATATACTTTATCAACCAGCCTGACCATTGCAACCGGCATCCCGTATTTTTCTTCAGCTTCCTTTCCAGGACTATAATTAGCTACATTTTCCAGGATCTCAACGAGTATGCTGAAAACCCTCTTCCTTATACTTAATTCAATGTCCTCCTCAGTAAGTTTAGTTTCAGTAAAAGAAAGGACCTCTTTCTCAATTCCCAGAGACAGGTGCCCTGACCAGATAAGGTAAATATTATTCTCTGACATCATATGTTCAAGCCGGGTGACTGCCTTACTGTTAAAAGGTTCTTCACCCTTGTCGGTATGTATACCTATTCCGACGGAATCAACTGATTTACTTAATATGAAATAGCAAAAATCATTATGAAGCTCTACGAAATCATAATCAAGTTTATTCCCTGTTTTCTTTGCCATCTCAATCAGACCAAGCCCAGCTCCTCCCTTACCACTGATTTCAGATTTCATCAGCATCTGCCTGTAGGCATTTCTGATCTCATTTGAATTAAGTTTATTGATTTCATCCAGCCGTAATTTGAGATCATCAACCCCTGAAACAGGAATTGCATTACCCGTTGTAACGGTATAGCCATTATCATTCCTGGAGTAAACAACCAGAGACATATCGGAGTGTTCATACTTGAAGCCATGCCTTGATACATTCTGAAGACTTTCAAGTACAAACATAAAAAGCCGTTTTCTGCCAACAGTACCATATTCCGAGTTCTCCATCTCCTGCTCAAGAAGCATAAGAAGAGGAACAGAATTCTTATCTGTAACAACACCCCTGTATGCAAACAAAAGGCGCTCTTCAGTCATTTTATCGCGAACACTACGGGTTAGATCCATTTAATTGAGATCTGGCAGGTTTAAATTTGACGCTAAAAATACAAAAATTTGCTTATCAACAAACATAAAACGATTTCAGGAGGATATATTTAACAGTATCGTATTTTATAACGCTCCCTCTGAAGCTTAAATATCAAATTGAAACTCCTAGTCGTTCTTCCTGATATCCTTCTTCTTACCTGCTTTGCGGTTCAATGTGATCCAGAAAGGTATCAGAATTAGCATAAAGACAATTATCATAAGGTACTCTATTCCCTTGGTCTCAAAAATATTTGTATAACTGAATCCGTCCATAATTAAAATTTTATTAATACTTGTCTGACCAACAGTCTAATGGTTATCTTCTACCCACGAAGGTGATTCTCTTAAGACAGGCATACGGTTGATTATCCATCTGAAGATCCAGATCTGTGTAAATATTATACCAACCATAACGACAACTTCCATCCATGTCGGAATATAACGAACCGGAGAATTCCAGTTATAAGCAATAATACTGACATTCATCCTGTTCAATACCACCCCGATCGATGTCAGAATTGCTGCTAAATTAATCAGCACGATACTACTGCTACGGTAGCCATAAAAAAACACAAACATCGGAATAAGCACAAAACCAATCATTTCAAGTAAGAACCAGTATCCCATGGGGGTATTAAGAAGGTCCAGGTGCTTGCCATGAACTATTATTATCAATTGAAGACAAAAGTATGCAAACAATGAAACTGTACAAACCTTTGATAATCCTAACATAATGCTGTTATTATCTTTGATGTACTTTTCACTGATCCGTCCGGAAAATGATTTTAAACTCAGGGATCCCAGGAGAATTACCAGAGAGAGGCCGGCAAAAATACTGGAAACAAAAAATGATATCGGAATAGATTCATTATACCATAATGGATGAATTTTATCTTTTGCCATCAGGAAGATTCCTCCGAGTCCTGCCTGATGCAGGGTTGAAAGGGTTATCCCGATAATTACCGCACCAATTGTCATGTTTGACAGAATTCGTCTTGCACGCTTTGCACCAAGCCACTCGGCAATAGCAGGGGAAAACTCAATCAGCATTGCAATTATATAGAGGAGGAAGTGCCAGGCTACAAGGAAAAGTACAGAACTTGTTCCATAATTATTCCCAATCAATGGATTAAAGATCTTCCAGGGACGTCCGAGTTCCAGAACTAAAGCTATTGTATAGAATGAATATGCTAGAAAACCGTTAAGAACCGTTATCCTGACAATAGAATGGTATTTTTTCAGATTAAGTATATATACCATAAATGTTATAACATAAGCACCTCCTGCAAATGCGACACCAGTAACAACATTAAATCCTTTCCAGACTCCCCAGGGAACCTCCTGTGAAAGGTTTGTTACAGGTCCCAGTCCTTTCATGAACCGGATTATAAGAACTATCAGCGTCAGAACAATTATTGGAAACGAAATGATATTGAATGGTGTCAGAATTCTGCCCCTTGGTTTTAGTTCACCAATAAGGAACTTCCACTTTGGTTTTTTCCCATCATAATCTTTGGCAAGTGTAAAATCTGAATTATTCATTATCATCGCTATTTGATTTGTTATTTCTGGTTGCTTCACGGATACCTAATAAAATTGCAGGCCATAGAATATCTACTGATGGTACTGAGTAGAGAAATCCTTTTGACATTTCGGGATATGATCCTTTAGAAATAGTAGGATTAAAGCCAAGATCTTTAATAGGTACTCCTGAAAGGTATAAATAACCTGTCCCTCCGGCTTCGTGCTCACCGTATATATAATCGACATATTGTTCCGGATTTTCAACAATCCTTTTATGTGCAACTTTTATCAGTTCACGTCTTGAACCAAAAGTAAGAGCTTCGACGGGGCAGCTTTCAACACATGCGGGAATTTTACCCTCCTTTTGTCTGGCAGCGCACATATCACACTTTTCAATTTTGGGATTTGTGCTGTTATATTCAAATTTAGGGGAGTCAAAAGGACATGAGATCATACAGA
This sequence comes from uncultured Bacteroidales bacterium, assembly GCA_963732435.1. Taxonomy (GTDB): domain Bacteria; phylum Bacteroidota; class Bacteroidia; order Bacteroidales; family VadinHA17; genus LD21. The sequence continues at coordinate 817,654 of CAVSZL010000006.1, forward strand.
AACGGCATCCCATACATTTATCTTCCCTCCAGATAACGGGGCCCTCTTTTGTTTTAACCAACGCTTCGGTAAGACAGGCCGCTGCACATGCAGGCTCATTACAATGCATGCACTGGTCTTTATTATAACTCTCACCTGTTGGTGTCTTAAATGCGTTTATTACCATACGGTGATACTCATCTGTCTTTCGTACTACACCAACCTCAGGAATACCAACCGGATCAGGCAATCCATGCGCTGCTGAGCAACCTAACTCGCAAGACTGGCAACCGATACAACGGGTTGAGTCGTATAAGATGCCAGAGAACTCAGTCACTACATCCTCTGTCTTGGGTTCTGCTTTCAATCCTTTCCCGATAGCAAGAGTTGCTCCTGTTACCCCCAGTACTTTAAAAAACCCCCTTCGACCTATGCTCATATATTATTATTTTAATTTTAATAAAAAAGTTCCTGAAACCTCACCTATTATTAAATTGTCAATATAACTCAATATATATAATTCAATCTTTTTAGCCTCAAACTTAATATGAATCCTTACCCGACCTGTTTTTAATCAGAACTGTCCCCTAAAATTAAACACCCTGTTCCGGGATGTTTACTGTAAATCAGTATACTCTCAGAGGGTAATTGTGAACTTGAGAATTGAATCAACAAAAAGCCCGGGTTCCGTTTTAACAGACCACAGGCTTCAATGTTACAGATCAATTCCCGGTCTAATGTGTTGCAGTTGCTGGTATTGGATGCAACACAACTGGCAGAGATTTTTTATAATCGAATCCCTTATCAAAAGGATTTTCTTTATTATGACATGTCCTGCATAATTTCTCATCAGGGATAATAAGCCCACTCTGTAAAGCTTTAGCCTGATCCCTCATAATCGGAATAGCCTTATAAACACTTCCCGGGCCATGGCATGACTCACATGATACACTTTCTGCTTCTGTGATCCCCATACGCAGACTTGGATCTATAGCATGAAAAGTTGAATGGCATTTAAGACATTTAGGTTCTTTTGTTGGATCAGCAATACCATTTTTCTTGGCATACTCCCATGATTTTTCGTTTCCGAGGGTTTTCATTGCCTGAGAATGAGGTTCTTTCATCCATTTGTTATACTGTTCACCTGATGTAACAACGTTATGACATGCTTTACATTTTAATGAACCTATATATTTATAGGGCTGTGCTGATACAGTATTTCCAAGAAATATAGCAATACTAACGAGCAGAATCAATTTTGTTTTCATAAAATGTTTTGTATTTATATTACACGTATAATTTATTATCTCTTAACCTCTACTTCCAATAATTGTACCAATTATCATAAACCTAACTACTGCAAATAAATAAAATATTTGGGATAAATCGAAATCACAGAAAAAAAATAATCCTTAATAATTGTTAAATCATTCACAATGAGAAACAAGATGGGGTTGTTAAGATACTATTTGAAATGATTCAAAATTATCAGCCGGCCCAGACTTGCCTGTTGAAGTTCCTCGTCAGGCTTCGGCTTCGCTCAGCCTGACTTTCCCCAGTGAACCTGCAATAGTTTTCCGTTCAGGGCGAGTCTTGGTGAGCGAAGCCGAACCAAGGCGAGCTCAGCCGGCCCACCCCTCTCTGTCGAGATTACGGTAATTTATGGCTTCAGAAATATGTTCAGCACGAATATCTTCTGAATCATCGAGGTCGGCTATTGTCCGGGCTACTTTAAGGATTCTGTCGTATGCTCTGGCAGATAATCCTCTAACCTCCATTGCTGTTTTAAGTAACCTTCCGCCTGATTCATCCAGATGACAGTACCTCCTCTGCATTGATGATGACATCTGTGAATTTGAATAAACACCTTTTACAGATTCAAACCGCTTTGCCTGTATGGCTCTGGCTTTTACCACCCTTCCCCTTACAACTGAGGAGTTTTCAACATTTGCTGTATCAGAGAGTTTCTCATAGTTTACCGGGACTACTTCTATATGAATATCAATCCTGTCGAGCAGAGGACCTGAGATCCTGTTAAGATATTTCTGTACCATTCCGGGGGAGCACATACACTCTTTTTCAGGGTGATTATGAAATCCGCAGGGGCATGGATTCATTGAAGCGACAAGCATAAAACTTGCCGGGTAGTTAACAGATGATTTAGCCCTTGAGATATTAATAATCCTGTCTTCAAGAGGTTGCCGCATAACTTCCAGAACTGTTCGCTTGAACTCCGGCAGCTCATCGAGAAACAATACACCGTTATGACCAAGAGATATTTCCCCGGGCTGAGGAAAAGTTCCACCTCCGACTAGTGCAACATCGGAGATGGTATGATGCGGCGCACGGAATGGTCTTCTTGTCATAAGTGCTGTATGGTCATCTATTTTTCCTGCTACTGAATGGATCTTTGTTGTCTCCAGGGCCTCCTCAAGAGTTAGCGGAGGTATAATAGTCGCAATTCGTTTGGCAAGCATCGTTTTCCCAGCTCCCGGCGGTCCAATCATTATTATATTATGCCCTCCGGCTGCCGCAACTTCAAGGGCTCTCTTAACATTTTCCTGACCACGGACATCTGAGAAATCAACATCATACTTATTTGCCTCACCTGAAAATATTTCAAGGAGATCAACTTTTACAGGATCAAACTTCCGGATTCCATTGAAAAAATCAACTACATCTTTCAGATTTTCCATACCATAAACATCAAGACCACTCACAACAGCCGCTTCTCGCGCGTTTTTAACAGGAACTATCACACCTTTAAATCCCTCTTCCCTGGCCCTTAAGGCAATAGGAAGGACTCCTTTTACCGGCTGAAGAGTGCCATCAAGCGATAATTCACCCATAATCACATATGAATCAACCTGATCTTTTATAACTTTTTCATCAGCTGTAAGTATACCAAGAGCCAAAGGCAGATCATAGGAGGAGCCTTCCTTACGGATATCAGCGGGTGCCATATTTATTACAACCTGTTTACCGGGCCAGTGAAAATCAATTGCACGCAAAGCAGATTCTATTCTCTGCTGACTCTCCTTAACAGCAGAATCGGGTAATCCTACAAGGAAAAAACGGATTCCCCGTGACACATTTACTTCAATGGTTACAGTCACTGCATCAATACCGGTTACGGCACTGGCGAATGTTCTTACTAACATGGTGATAAGTTTTTAGCACGAAACGAAACACTAAATCAAATATAGTTAAATTTAAGACAAAAGACAAAAGTAAAAAGATAAAAGTTGATATGCCGGTCAGAAGTTAAATCACAAATAGTGGAACACATTGAAAATTTCAGATAATTGGCTAAAGACTAAAAAACGCAAGATCAATTCACTATCGGATCTTGAATTATTAAGTCTGATAGCTTTTTCAGTTTGTTAGAAACCTTTCTCCATGTGGCTTTAATATAAACTACCAATAATTTCACTAAAATTATTTATTATCTGCTTAAAATAGCCTATCTTAAAGCTGTAGTTTTCCTTATTAAACTAAATATTAAACAATATGAAAAGGCGTGATTTTATTAAGGCAGCCACTGTTGCTGTTCCTGTGATCAGGCTGTTTCCTGCTGATCTTTCAGACATTACAATAAGAAACACTACGGGAAAAATTGAAAAGCGATCGTTAGGAAAAACCGGAGAGATGCTTTCTGTAATTGGCTTTGGAGGGATAGTGGTTAAGGACACCACACCGGAGGAGGCCGCAGATCTGGTTAAACTGGCCATCGATTCAGGTATAAACTATTTTGATGTAGCACCTTCTTATGGTAATGCAGAAATAATGCTTGGGCCTGCTCTTGAACCTTACCGGAAGAATGTTTTTCTTGCATGCAAGACAACAAAACGTACAAAGGCTGAGTCGCGTGCTGAACTCGAGCAATCTCTTAAACTCCTTCGTACAGATCATTTTGACCTTTACCAGTTTCATGCAGTAACAAAGGTGGAAGAGGTAGCCACAATCTTTGGACCTGGCGGAGCAATGGAAACATTTCAGGAAGCCCGGAAAGAAGGAAAAATCCGTTTTATCGGCTTTTCAGCGCATTCAGTTGAAGCAGCTATGGAACTTATGAACCGGTTCGATTTTGACACAATACTCTTTCCAATAAACAATGCAACCTGGTATAACGGAAATTTTGGACCACAGGTGTTGAGCCGTGCCAGTGAGAAAAAAATGGGTATACTGGCTCTGAAAGCTATGGCAAAAGGACCATGGCCTAAGGATGCTGACAAAACAAAATATCCCAAGTGCTGGTATGAACCAGTTACTACAAAGGAAGATGCCCGGGCCGGACTCAGGTTTACTTTATCACATCCAGTTACTGCTGCAGTATCACCGGGCGAGGCCGAATTGTTCAAACTGGCATTATCCCTTTCCGACTCTCTTCAGCCTCTGACAGAGTCTGAAGTAAAGCTAATTAAAGAAAAAGCACAAAAAACAGATCCGCTTTTCAAATTCAGCGGATAACAAATTAAAAAAGCCAGGGAAGAAATTCCCTGGCCTAAAAAAACTAACCAACTAACTTAACCCTATATCGCAGTACCCCCCCGCTCACCGGTTCTAATTCTGATACATTCTTCAAGCGGGGTAATAAATATCTTCCCATCACCAACAGATCCTTCTCCGTTAGTTCTTGCAGCTTTCAATATTGTATTAACAGTTATATCAACAAATGCCTCATTGACTGCTATTTCAATTTTTATTTTCGGGATCAGGTCAGGAACGATCCTCTGTCCCCTGTACATCTCCTCTATTCTTTGCTGACCATGTCCGGAAACACGGCTTACTGTAATCCTTGTAATCTCTGCAGCGATAAGTGCCTCCCGCACTTTATCAAGCTGTACTTCTCTGATTATTGCTGTTATAAGTTTCATTGCAAATAATTTTCAGGTTAAACTAATTAGCTGGGATTAAGCATTCCATATCCTCTTTCACCGTGATATGATCTGTCAAGACCAGCCATCTCATCAACCTCTGTTGATCTGAACTTCATAAATTTGCTGAGAGCATACAGTAATATATAAGTCATCAATGCTGCATAAGCAATTGCGATTAATACAGCCAGAACCTGAATCCAGAGCTGATTCCAAACTGACCATGAACCTCCGGCAACTGTTGCTGCATCAGCCATCCATGATGGCCTGATGAAAAATGCAAGAAGAACCGCTCCTGTAATACCGCCTACTCCATGTATTCCAAAAGCATCAAGGCTGTCGTCATAACCAAGCTTATTCTTCAGCATAATCGCCATGTAGCATAATAAAGATGCAATTATACCCAGAGCCATTGCCCCCCAGGGCTGAACAACTCCTGCAGCAGGAGTAACAGCAACCAGGCCTGCAAGAATACCGCTGGCAAAACCTAGAGCTGTCGCTTTTCCCTGGTGCCAGCTTTCAATTATCACCCATGAAAGAGCTCCGGCAGCTGCCGCAACCTGTGTTGCAGTAAGAGCCTGAGCAGTGCTAAGACCTGAACCTATGCTGCTTCCTGCATTGAATCCAAACCATCCTACCCAGAGTAATCCTGCACCAAGCATTGTAATTACCAGATTATTTGGACGAATCACCTGATACGGATATCCCCGGCGGGCTCCCAGAAATAATGCTGCAACAAGTCCGCTTACACCTGCTGATATATGAACAACAGTACCTCCGGCAAAATCTATTGCTCCTTTTGCACCAAGATTAAACAGGAATCCGTCGGATGCCCAGACCCAATGACATAAAGGATTATAAACGAGGATACTCCAGAGAGCTATAAAGAAACAATATGCCTTAAAAGAGACCCTTTCAGCAAAGGCTCCGGCAATAAGTGCAGGTGTAATTATAGCAAATTTCCCCTGAAACATCGAGAAAACATATTCGGGAATACCAGCATCCATAATATTAGTATCAATACCTTTCAGGAAGAAGTAGTCGGAATTCCAGCCGAACCAGCCGCCAAGTACATTTCCTCCGAAACACATGCTGTACCCGACAACCACCCATATAACACTGATGATTCCCATTGCAACATAACTATGCATAATTGTACCAAGCACGTTTTTTGAACGCACAAGTCCTCCATAAAACATTGCCAGTCCGGGTATCATTAATAATACCAGAGCGGTTGATGTTAGCATCCAGGCTGTGGCTCCGGTATCAATCACAGCTCCGTCTGAAGCGTATAACCCTGTCAGACTGAGGAACAAAAACATCAGTAATAACAGTGGTCTTTTCCATTTTACTTTCATAACTGATAATTTAAAAATCATAAATACTAAAATTCCCGATGCAAATATATACGTTCCGGGGGTAAATGCAAATTATTTATCATTTATTTTTCTTTTTGTATGTTTTTATAGGGGTCTTATCTGCTTTTTTAATCTTTTTTTGATGTTTTACCCTATTTATTTATAGGGCAAGCCTGCAATATCTTATTTTTACCTTAACATTATTACTGTTAATTTTTCGATCTGATACCAATAAAAAACCAGGTCGGATCACGCTTTTTAAGTATGACCCAATAATTCTCAGACAATTCTTTTATAATACCTATGAATAAAGATGCTTATATAACTTATTAAGCATCGCACTTGATTTGTGCAAAAACAAATGCCTGATCCTCAACCTGTCGAAGAGTAATTAAAAATATAGACAGAATTATATTTACTGGATTCATGATATATAATACAATAAATAAGGGATACTGATTTGATTCAGTTATTTCGGAAACAACTATCCCAGGACAATATTGTCAAATACCTTAAATATTGGAATACGGATTTGTAACTATTAAAAGACTATTTTTCTTCCACTCTTTTCAGAACCATCTCACCGGGGGGATCTCCTGCACCAATGCCTTCAGGCATGGTAACCTTCATTTTAATAACCTCGCCGTCTAATTTACATGCATGACCTATTATGCTTCCTTCCATGTCAACATCAAAAGTGAAATCGTTCCCTTTAACCTTTCCGTTAATAACAGGTAGAATCCCCATATCACTGGTAACAGTACCCGTTATTTTATCTCCTTCCACCTTAAATGTAAAAGTGAGTTCCATCTGACCGTTCATTGAAGTTTTCCATTTTCCATCAATTTTGGCAGCATTGCAGAAGCCAATGCCAATTGTCAGAAATATTGCTAATAAGAATATTTTTTTTCTCATCTCAGTTTTACACAATTAGTTTTTATCATATACCATGGTTTCAGCCATTTCGCCGAAAGAGGATGACGAGTTCGACTCAATAACCAGGTTACCACCTGTTAGTTTATATACCTCAGTAATTGTCATTTCACCTCCGTCACCAATTGATAATTTTGAGGTAACCTTTAGTGAGGCTTTATCTTCAGACCAGTTGGCAATAGATTTTTTTTGTGTATCCATGAATCCAACATTGATTGCCTCTTTACCATCGAGGGTAAGATTATCGGTAAGGGTAATATCCTCTCCCTGAAAATTGGAATGTTTTTCGACCTTGAGATCATTCCCTTTCTGTACCACAATTACTGTGTTTGGAGCAAAGCTGAACTCAGCATTCAGTTTACTTTTTGTACCATTTAATTTCCAGCTTCCTGAGAAATCAATACCCTGGCCATTAGATATTACTGAAACCAGACATGCCATTAGTAAGTAGAGAATCTTTTTCATAGTTTGTTTGAATTAGGTTTAATTTTAATAAAAAATATAACAGTTATGCGGGAGGCAAATTTAAAACTGATAAAATCTTATTCTGCAATATTCAATAAAAGAAATAATTCCGCTTATATATCAGCGGTGAAAGTATCTGATTCATTTAAATCTCCTGTCTTATATCCCTTAAGATACCATTCTTTCCTCTGGGCTGAGGTGCCATGTGTAAATGAATCAGGCACGATACGTCCCTGATATTTCATCTGAAGATTATCATCCCCGACTGCCGCTGCGGCATTAGCGGCCTCATCAATATCTCCGGCTTCAAGCGTATTGAGCATTTCCTGTGCATAATGAGCCCACATACCAGATAAGAAATCAGCCTGTAATTCAAGTCTTACTGTAAGCTGGTTTGCTGCTTTCTCATTTAACCCTGATCTTTCTCTCTGTATATCGTCAAGTATCCCAAGAAGATTCTGAACGTGATGACCGACTTCATGCGCGATAACATATGCCACAGCAAAATCTCCATGTGCCCCGAAGCGGGTTTTCAACTGGTCGCAGAAACTAAGATCAATATAAACCTTTTCATCGGAGGGACAATAGAATGGACCGCTTGCAGCACTTGCAAAACCGCAGGCTGATTCTACCTCACTTCTGAAGAGAACAAGCTTGGGTTGCCTGTATGTGGAATTTGATTCATCAAATATTTTACCCCATACTGTTTCAGTATCTTTTAATACAACAGAAACAAACTGGGCCATCTGATCCTCTTCAACAGAAGTCGTGACCTGCTCAGTCCCGCTTGTCATGGGCAGGCTTTCCAGAAGCTGCGAGGGATCACCTCCAAGCAGTAAAACAATCAGGAGGATAATTATAGTACCGATACCTCCACCGGCAACCATCCGCCTCGGGGACATCCCTCTCCTGTCCTCAACGTTTCCACTTCCCTGCCTGCCCTGCCATTTCATAGAAAAAGTATATTCGTTAACAATTCACATTAATTACTACAAATTTAACTCATTACGATTAAAACAACATTAAATAAGAGAAAAATATCACATTACTCCAATCTCCTGTTATTCATCGGTTTACTAATAATTTACATATTTCAGATTAAAAAAATTCTTAAAATATTTGGCCATTTGAAAAAATCATCTTAATTTTGACTGTTTGGTTAAACTATTTGGTTTATCCTTATAATTAAATTAAAAGGTTAAAATTATGTCTGAAAATGATAAGCTTACAGAAGAGATAATCTTTGAAGCAGCAACCGATGAATTCCTTGATAAAGGAATGGACGGCGCAAGAATGCAGAACATAGCAGACAAAGCAGGAATTAATAAAGCTCTTTTGCATTACTACTACCGGACCAAAGACAAAATGTTTAATGCAGTGTTTGAAAAGATAGCCCAAAAGATCCTTTCAAAGTTTGCACCAGTATTTGATGAAAAACTCACCCTTGAGGAAAAAATAAGATTCTTCTACAAGGAACATATCAGTTTCCTTCAGAAAAATCCACGACTTCCGGCTTTCTTACTCAATGAGATTAACAGAAATCCGGCAAGGTTGAGGCGGGTTATCAGCAATATTGATGTCAATGAACTGTGGAACAAACTTGAAGAACAACATAAGGAAGAGTTAGTCAGATATAATATCACCAAGGAGAAAATTCCCCAGATCATGACAACTATTGCTTCGATCAGTGTCTTTCCCTTTGCAGCAAGGGGGATATTCGAGGAGCTTTTTAAGAAAATCGGTATCAGCTTCGAAGAATACCTTGAGGAGAGGAAGGAATTTGCAGCTGATTTTGTGATAAAGGCACTGATGAAGCAGGAAGTTAAAGGAGACACCAGAGTTACATAAGTCGGATGATGAAAAAACAGATTATATGAAACGAACTGCACTATTAATTATTATTCTGATCCTATCCGTTTCAGGTGGCATGGCACAAAAAGTGCTGACCCTGAAAGAGTGCTATGATATGGCTCTGACAGCAAATGCTATTGCCGGTGAAAAAACTGCCTATTCAGATATATCAAGGATCAGGGATGAAAACCTTAAAAAAGGCTGGCTACCCAGTATTGATGCAAACGCCAATATTACATATAACTCAGATGTGGTTGATTTTGCCACAGCCACAGCATCAATACCGGGAATGTCATCATTGTTTCGTCCGATGCCCCAGGATCAGTACAAGCTCACCCTGGATATCAACCAGGTTATTTACGATGGTGGCGCAATAAAAAGCGCCAGGGCTATTGAACAGGCCGATCTTCACCTGAATGAAAAACAAACCGAAAGTGATCTGTACAAACTTAAAGGACAGGTGAATACTTATTTTTTCAATATTATGCTTCTCAACCGTCAGAAAGAGCTGCTTGACAATTATCTGAACCTAATAAGCAAACGTATCTCAACAATGCAAAGTGCTGTAAATAACGGGGTACTGCTAAAGCCGGATATTGACATTTTAACCTCTGAGAAGCTTAAGCTGGAACAGCAGATAACCGAAAATAACCTGCGCCGGAATGCACTTGTCAAGATTCTGTCAGATATGACAGGCAATGAGATAGATAACTCTACCCAACTCATCCTGCCTTCAGAGACTCCTGAAATGACAGAAGAACTGGCCAGGCCTGAACTGCAGATGTTTGATCTGAGAAAGGAACAGCTCTCAGCCGGATTAAAAATGGTACAGAGTAAAAGGATGCCCAAAGCGTTCGGTTTTGCAACCCTTGGCTACGGAAATCCTCCCGGGTTGGATTTCTTTAATGACGAATTTGACACTTACTATATAGTCGGTGCCGGAATTAAATGGAACATCTTCGACTGGAACAAGTCAAAAAATGAAAAACAGGTTATAAGCCTGCAGCAAAGTATTATCGAGAACAGGAAAAGTGACCTGGAAGATAACCTTAAAAGGCAGCTCGAAGCCAAAATGAGTGAGATTAGCAGCCTCAGGGAGCTCGTAAAGACCGATGATGAACTTATGGAACTCAGAAAAAGGATCACAGCTGCTTCTGAATCACAATATGAAAATGGAATCATTACAGCAACTGAATATATGAATGAGCTGAATGCTGAAAAGTCAATTGCAATAAACAGTGAAATACACAAAATAAACCTGGCTCTTGCAGGTATTGAATACATGAATATAAGCGGAAAAGAAATTGAATAAAAAGGCCCCCCGCCCCCTAAATGGGGTTCTATTCTGCAAATAAACATACCTCTTTTAAGGACATGGGGTGTAAAAGAATAAAACTGTAAATAATACCAATAATATGAAAAACACAATCTTACTATTTACAACACTGTTGATATCAATAAGCTGCGGCGACAATAAGGGAGATGCTGACGGATATGGTAATTTTGAAGCTACAGAGGTGATAGTATCCTCAGAAACAACAGGCCGTATTATTCAATTCGACCGGGTTGAAGGTAATCTGGTTGAAAAAGGTGATCTCATCGCTCTGGTCGATACAACCATTCTGCATTTGCAGAAAGCAGAAATTGAGTCAGGGATTAAAAGCGTCAGGACCAGGATAGGTTCAATTGATGCGCAAAATGAGATACTGAATCAGCAGATTGAAAACCTTAATGTAAATATACGCCGTATCGGCAACATGCTTAAGGATGAAGCAGCGACACAGAAACAGTATGATGATCTTACAGGACAGGTGGCTGTGCTTCAGAAACAGATATCAGCCAATAATACCCAAAGGGAATCTGTGATAGCTGAAATGGGGGTTATGGAATCCAGAAAAGCAACTGTGAATGAGCAGATAAGCAGAAGCAGTGTAGTTTCTCCCTTAAAAGGAACCGTAATTGAAAAATATGCTGAAGCCGGTGAAATAACTACTGCAGGAAAGCCGCTTGCCAAAGTTGCTGACTTATCTGTTATAATCCTTAAGGTTTATATCAGCGGGGGGGAGCTTGGAAAAGTCAGAACAGGAGGAAGCTGTAAAATAAGGATTGACGACGGGGAAAAAACTTACAGGGAATTTGAAGGAACTGTAAGATTTGTTTCCGAAAAGGCTGAGTTTACGCCTAAAATAATTCAGACAAAAGAGGAAAGGGTTACAATGGTTTATGCTGTTGACATTGCCGTTGTAAATGACGGAACCCTTAAGGCAGGAATGCCGGGGGAAGCGATTTTCTGACAATTTACTTCAGACATGATGCTTAAAGCTATAGAGACATCAGCCATTTGTAAGAGCTTCGGAGATACAACCGCTCTCAGCAATATCTCCTTTTCTGTAAATGAATCTGAGGTATTTGGATTAATAGGGCCTGATGGTGCAGGAAAAACAACTCTTATGAGGATAATAACAACTCTCCTTCTGCCTGATAGCGGTGAAATTAAAGTGCTTGGAAAAGACTGCAGGGCAGAATACAAGGAACTCAGGAAAGAGATTGGTTATATGCCCGGACGATTCAGTCTTTACCAGGATCTCTCAGTGGAGGAAAATCTTGAATTCTATGCAACGGTTTTCGGAACAACTGTTAAGGAAAACTATTACCTGATCTCTGATATCTATTCTCATATTGAACCTTTCAGGAAAAGACTTGCAGGACAACTATCGGGAGGCATGAAGCAGAAACTGGCACTGTCGTGCGCACTGATACACAAACCCAGACTACTTGTACTTGATGAACCAACAACAGGAGTTGATGCTGTTTCCAGGGCTGAATTCTGGGATATGCTGTCGAAACTGAGGAAGAACAACATTACAATCCTGGTTTCAACACCATATATGGATGAAGCCATGAGATGCGACAGGGTAGCCCTGATCCAGAACGGGACTCTTCTGGCTATTGACACTCCGCTGGCTGTAAGAAATGGCTTTAGCAGAAAACTGTTCAGCGTAAGGTCATCTGAGAGATATAAACTAATTATGGCTCTGCGCTCAATAAATGAAACAATAACTTCCTTCCCCTTTGGTGAATCTGTTCATGTAACATTTAAAAATGATAAAATCCCTGACAATATTAATTCACTGCTTTGGGAACTAGGTATTAAAGATGCAGTAATTGCAGAAACTGATGCAGGCATTGAGGACCGCTTTCTGGAATTAATGCAGAATGAAGGTATGAGAGGGAGAACAGGTGAGGGGGAGAATAGTTGAATTACTAAATACAGAGAATGAGAAAAAGAGTAATTGAAGTTGAGAACCTGGTAAAACGATTCGGTCACTTTACTGCCAACGACAACCTGAGTTTTGACGTATACGAGGGTGAAATATTCGGATTTCTGGGAGCAAACGGGGCAGGAAAAACAACTGCGATAAGGATATTATCAGGATTATCTTCTCCTACCTCGGGCAAAGTAAAGGTTGCCGGATTTGATGCCGGAAAGCAGGCTGAAAAGATAAAAAAGAACATCGGTTATATGTGTCAGAAGTTCTCTCTTTATGAAGATCTTACCGTCAGGGAGAATATAGTGCTTTATGGAGGCATTTATGGGCTTGGCAGAATGGAGATTGCAGAAAGAACCGGTACTTTGCTCGATAAACTCAATTTCCTGGAGTATAAGGATAAGCTTATTTCTGAAATGCCTCTGGGGCTGAGACAAAAACTATCCTTTTCCATTGCAGTTATCCATAAACCGAAGATAGTCTTTCTTGATGAACCTACAGGGGGAGTTGATCCAATTACCAGAAGACAATTCTGGGAGATGATCTATGAGACGGCAGCAAGTGGAATTACTGTTTTTGTTACTACCCATTACATGGATGAAGCAGAATATTGTGACCGCATTTCAATCATGAACGAAGGGCGAATAGTTGCACTTGACACTCCTTATAACCTTAAGGTTCAATACAATGCCTCAAGTGTTGAAGAAGTGTTTATTAAGATTGCGAGACCTTCTGTACCTCATCCCCCGACCCCTTCTCCCCCGGGAGAATGGGAGTAAGTCGCTGATAATCTTTTGATTAAGCCCCTCTCCCCTGGGAGAGGGGTTTGGGGTGAGGTCAAACACAGAACAGAGGGGTTTGGGGTGAGGTCAAACACAGAACAGAGGGGTTTGGGGTGAGGTCAAACACAGAACAGAGGGGTTTGGGGTGAGGTCAAAGAGGAGGAGAATTGGAGACTGGGTGATGGAGAGCGAGATGGAGCGAACAAATGAGAAATAATAAACGGTTAAAGGAGTAAAAATGAAACGATTTCTGGGATTTGTAAGGAAGGAATTTTTACACATATTCAGGGACTACAGGACACTATTCATCCTGTTCGGAATACCTGTTGCAGAGATACTCATTTTCGGATTTGCAATAAGTATGGACATTAAGAATGCAGGAGTGGCTTTTCTGGACCTTTCAAATGATGAGGTAACCAAGAAACTTTCTCATAAAATTGTCTCTTCCGGATTCTTCAGGAAAACTGAAGATCTGTTGGACTATAATGAAATTGATAATGTACTTAAAAAAGGGAAAACAAAAGCAGTTATTGTGTTTGAAAAGGATTTCGGGAGAAATATGATACGCGAAGGCAGGGCCTCACTGAGCATTATAGCTGACGGATCAGAACCAAATACAGCAACCCTGATAACAAATTATACCACAGCAATAGTAAATGATTTCACAATGGGTATGACAGGAACGCAGCTTACATCTCCGATTAAAATAGTTCCGGAAGTAAAAATGGTCTACAATCCTAATCTGGAGAGTCATTATATGTTTGTTCCAGGTGTCATAACACTTATTCTTATATTAATATGCGCTCTCATGACCTCTGTTACCATAACACGCGAGAAGGAATTCGGAACAATGGAAGTACTTCTTGTTTCGCCTCTGAAACCGGTGCAGATAATCCTGGGGAAAGTAGCTCCCTATTTTCTTCTGTCATTCATCAATGTTCTTCTTATCCTTGCTCTGTCATGGTTTGTGTTTGGACTTCCGGTTAAAGGAAGTATTATATTACTGCTTTCAGTAACAATGCTCTATATACTAATGAGCTTGTCGCTGGGAATACTTATTTCAACCGTATCCTCAACAATGCAGCAGGCAATTTTTATTTCACTGATCGGACTTATGCTGCCAACAATACTTCTTTCGGGATTCATTTTTCCTATTGAAAATATGCCGAAGGTGTATGATTATGTCAGCCTGATAGTGCCACCCCGATACTTTATAATAATTATAAAGAACATAATGATTAAAGGAACAGGTCTTATGCATATATGGAAAGAAACATTGATACTGGCAGTTATGACGGTGATATTTATAGGAATCAGCGTAAGGAAATTTAAGGTAAGGCTGGAGTAAAAGGCACAGGGCAAAGGGCGCAGGAAGTGTAGGAAATGCGGTTCCCCTCCTGGGGGGTGAGTTATAAACAAGACAAATGAAAATAGTAATAAGATAAAAGTAATCACATGAGAACGATTCTCTACCTAATCCGCAAGGAGTTCATTCAGATCTTCAGGAATAAGTTCATCTCTAAGGCTATTTTTGCAGTACCTATTATACAGATGCTGATACTTGTACCGGCAGTCACATTTGAGTTGAAAAATGTCGATATAGTAATAATTGACAAGGACCTGACAACCGAATCGAGAGGATTGATAACCAAGCTGGCCGGCTCAACCTTTTTCAAAATTTCAGGGAAAACTTATTCTGAAAAAGAGGCAGAAAATCTTATGCTGCATAATAAGTGTGACATTATTCTTCAAATCCCCGTTGATTTCGGAAAGAATATCGGAAGTGGGAAGCCTGCCAGGCTGCAGGTAATCATAGATGCAATAAACTCATCTTCAGCCCAGTTGTCATGGGCCTATATAAACGGAATACTAAGAGATTACAATTCTGAGATTACCATTGAAAATTTAAACACATCCCTGGCACCTTCTATCCCTATGATAGATATTACCAACAGATACTGGTATAATGAAGAACTAAACTATAAATACTATATGCTCCCGGGTATACTTGTAATACTTGTGACTGCAATAGGTTTTCTGCTCGCAGGTCTGAATATGGTAAGAGAAAAAGAAACAGGGACTATTGAGCAGATTAATGTCACACCTGTAAGAAAACATCAGTTCATTATAGCCAAGATGATTCCTTTTCTTATTATCGGTCTGATTGACCTTGGTGTTGGATTGTCAATCGGAAAACTTGCATTTAATATTCCGTTCGAAGGAAGCATATTGGTAATGTTCCTTAGTGCAACAATATTCCTGGTAGCCGTTTTGGGGCTGGCACTTTTTATTTCAACCTTCTCAGGAACCCAGCAGCAATATATGTTTGTCGCATTCTTTTGTATGATAATCTTTATCCTTATGAGTGGGATCTTCACACCATACGAGAGTATGCCTGACTGGGCCCAGATTTTCAACCTTATAAATCCTGTTGCCTATCTGATGCGTATAAACAGAATGGTAATACTTAAAGGTTCTTCTATATCCGATATACGAACGGAGATCTTTTCACTTATAGCTATTGCTATTGTATTCACAATTTTGGCAGTAAGACAGTATAGGAAAACCGCCTAGGCAAACACAGCCAGTAACAGAATGTTCAGAAGTTACACTGGTTAATGTTTGAGATCAGACCTCAAAATTCTACTCTGAATACCTATTTGATCAGTACAACTGATTCCACAGGCCAGTGATCTGAAATGAAAATTCCGCTTTCCTTTTTTATTACTGTTCTGTGTTCCAGCACTTTCATGCCACTTCTCACAAAAACATAGTCAATTCTGCGTGTCTCCGGTTTATCACTAAATCCGTTAAAAGTACATAAAGGACCAGTAGGTGGTTTTACAGATACTAAATATGAGTCCTGTAATAATGGGACACTCTCATTCGGTCCGGTCAATATTGAATAGCCTTTGCTTGTCGGAAGCATATTGAAATCACCTGTAATTATAAATGGGAAACCCTCTGCAATTCTTTCAACCTCAGCTAGAAGCAACTTTGAACTCATGATCCTGGCTGAATCAGAATCATGGGCAAAATGAGTATTAAACCAGAAAAAATGCTCTTTGGTGATTTTATCAACAAGCTCCGCCCATGTAACAATACGCGGCAATGAAGCACCCCATTCTTTGGTCCCAGGAACCTCAGGTGCTTCAGAAAGCCAGAAAGTAATAGTCCTGACCATATCAAATCTCTCCTTTCTGAAAAACAAAGGATTCATTTCCCCGGCTTTCACACCATCATCACGGCCTACTCCCACTGATGAATAATCAGTCAGAACTGAATCAAGAAGTTCATACTGGCTCAACAAAACTTCCTGCATACCCAGTATATCGGGTTTCTCATTTATTATAAAATTACTAACCAGTGATGCCCTGTTGGGCCAGGCATTGATGCTGTCTCGCGGATTATTGTACCTTATATTGAAGGTCATAACCTTGAAAGGATTCCCCTCTGATTTGTCCGAACAGCTCCACAGAGCAGTTAATAAAATGACTATTAAACAATACAGGGGTCTTTTCATCTTACGTTTATTTCTTTCAAAGATAATCATATGGATCAAATTATTTACAGAGTTATTGAAGCAGAATGTATGTAACTATCCTGAGAGACCATATATCAATAATTTATATATTTGCATAATTGGATTTAAAGCACGCTATTTAGCCTGTCTCCCGAGTGATATTTACCGAAAATTATCAAAATTTATTGTCAGATGTCTGATGTAATTAAACTTTTACCCGATTCAGTAGCTAACCAGATAGCTGCAGGGGAAGTTATACAAAGACCGGCTTCCGTTGTTAAAGAGCTCGTGGAGAATTCAGTAGATGCAGGTGGAACTAATATCACGGTAATTATAAAAGATTCCGGCAAGACTCTGATCCAGGTTATTGATGATGGAGCAGGCATGTCTGAAACCGATGCCAGATTAGCATTCGAGAGGCATGCAACATCAAAGATCACAACAGCACAGGATCTTTTTGCAATTACAACAAAAGGATTCAGGGGCGAGGCACTTGCCTCTATAGCAGCTGTGGCAATGGTTGAGCTTAAAACACGATTGGAGGGTAATGAAACCGGAATACTTCTTATAATAAGCGGATCAAAGGTAGTTACCCAGGAACCATGCAGTTGTCCTGTCGGTTCAAGTTTCTCGGTAAAGAATCTGTTCTTTAATATCCCGGCACGTCGTAAATTCCTTAAATCAGATAACACTGAGATCAGACATATCATAAATGAATTTCAGAAAATTGTAATAGCTCATCCGGATATAAAGTTCTCCCTGATTCATAATGACACTGAAATATATAAGCTTGCAGCAGGAAATATCAGGCAAAGGATAGTAAGCGTTTTTGGGAAACAAATCAACCAGGACCTGATCAGCCTTGAAACAGAGACAAACCTTATCCGCATAAAAGGCTTTATCGGGAAACCTGAAAATGCTCGCAGGACGTATGGGGAGCAATTCTTTTTTGTGAATAACCGTTTTATGAAACATCCATACTTCCATAAGGCAGTTGTTGAAGCTTACCAGAATATTCTCCCTGTTGAGGCTATTCCGTCATATTTTATCTTCATGGAAGCTGACCCTGCTTCAATTGATATAAATATTCATCCTACCAAGACAGAGATCAAGTTTGAAGATGAGCGGGCAATATGGCAGATTCTTATGGCTTCAGTAAGGGAAGCTCTCGGAAGGTTCAATATTGTTCCTTCCCTTGACTTTGATAATGAAGCATTGGTGGACATCCCCGTTTTGTCATCCTCAGCCCTTATTCCTGAACCTCCGGTAATAGAGATTAACAAACACTATAATCCGTTTGCCGATAAAGAGATTCCTCGTGACAGAAACGGATATATCGGACAATTTGAAAAAGAGAATTTAAAAAACTGGGAGAAAATGTATTCCTCCCTTGAAAAGGGTAACGACAATCCCTTAAAGAATGAAAGTATAAGTGAATCGCAGAGAAAATTTTTCCAGATAAAATACAAATACATCGCCTGTCCGGTTAAGTCGGGCTTAATGCTGATTGACCAGAAGAGGGCACATGAAAGAGTTTTATACGAACGGTACATTGAGTGCCTGAGCGCAGAACGCGCTGTTAGTCAATCTGATATGTTTCCTTATACATTGGAATTAAACCCGGCAGATTATTTCATGCTGAAAGAAATTGAAGCTGAACTTAGACTTCTTGGATTCAGCATTGATTATATTGGTGAGAATAAAATTACAATAAACGGACGACCTTCCGGCAGTGAATCTTCAGATCCTGTAGAGATGCTGGAGATCCTGCTTGAGGCTTACAAGACTACAGAGTCAGACCCTTCCATCGGAGCCAGGGAAAAGATAGCCTCGGCAATGGCCACAGCTTCAGCGATTTCATACGGAAAGGCATTGAGTCAAAAAGAGATGGAAGATCTGTTTGATTCGTTATTTGCGTGCACTTCTCCTAATTATTCTCCAAAAGGGAAACAGGTAATTAGTATAATCGCTCTGGAAGAAATTGACAAAAAATTCAAATAGTAGCTGATGACAAATTGTCGGATGAAAAAACAAAAGTAGATTTGGCCCGACAATTGAAGAGAAGAAAAATGTTTAAAAAGATTTAAGATGAACGGATTCGGAAGAGGCCTTTTCGGGTTACCCCCTGTAGTTAAGAATATCATAATGATCAATATATTAATGCTTCTGGCAGATTTCGCTGCCAAAAGTGTTTTTGGGATTGACCTGGCAATGGTTCTCGGTTTATATTTTCCCTTATCCGAACAGTTCAAACCTTTACAGATAGTATCTCACATTTTCATGCATGGAGGTTTCTGGCATCTATTCTTTAATATGTATGCATTATATATTTTCGGACAGGTGCTGGAGAATGTATGGGGACCAAAACGCTTTTTTATATACTACATAATTACCGGACTTGGAGCAGCACTGATACATGAAACGGTAATCGGCTACCAGTACATGCAGATAGCACAGAGTCTGAGTTATGAAAACCTCCAGGAGGTTCTTAATGAAGGTACAGCCTTATTCAAACAGGGACAGGGTTTTGGTGATCCGGATATGCTCAAGCTTCAGATGTTATTAAACACTCCTACGGTCGGAGCATCGGGAGCAGTGTTCGGAATCCTTCTTGCTTTTGGCGTTCTGTTTCCCAATACACAACTTATGCTGCTTATTCCTCCAATGCCTATCAAAGCCAAGTATCTTGTAATGATATACGGTGCATTAGAGCTTTACCTGGCATTGACCCAACCCGGGAGCAATATTGCGCATGCCGCACACCTTGGAGGAATGCTGTTTGGATACATACTGATCAGGTACTGGAGAAAAACCACAAACACTCTTTATTGATGGGAATTTGGGACGACATAAAGAAAACTTTCAGAAATGGGAGTAATCTTACCAGAATTATATACATTAACATTGCAGTATTCATTTTTATCACCCTGACTGCAATAGCAGGTTTTCTTCTCAGCAATAGTTCAATCTCAGAAACAGTTCTGAATCTGCTTTCAGTACCTTCCTCTTTCAAGGCTCTGGCATTAAGACCATGGACCATAATAACATATATGTTCCTTCATAAGGATATCTGGCATATCCTTTTCAATATGTTATGGTTATATTGGTTTGGAAAGATCTTTCTTGAATACCTTGATCAGAGGAAACTTGTTGCAGTTTATCTGCTGGGAGGCCTGAGCGGTGCAATTGTTTACATACTTTCATTTAATATATTCCCTGCCTTTACAGGTGTTGTGGCCGAATCGGTTGCAATTGGAGCATCTGCATCTGTGATGGCTGTTGTTATTGCTATTGCAGCTTATGTTCCTGATTATACCGTTCAACTATTTTTACTCGGAAGGATCAAGATCAAATATATGGCACTGGCTATATTTATCCTTACTTCAATAATGGATTTTTCGGTTAATTCAGGAGGGAAACTGGCACATATTGGAGGAGCATTTCTCGGATACTTCTACTCGTTAAATCTTCGTCAGGGACGTGACATAGGTAGAAGTTTCAACAAGGCGATAGATTTTCTTGCAACATTTCTGAAACCTCGTAAGAAACTTAAAGTCACATACAAAAAGCCGAAAAATGATTATGATTATAATAAGATCCGTTCAGATCACCAGGCAAAAATAAATCAAATTCTTGATAAGATATCCAAAGGAGGATATGACAGTCTTACCAGGGAGGAGAAGGAGACCCTGTTTAAAGAGAGTCAGAAGAAGGTTTAATCAATCTAAAATATACTTTTGTATACCTGATAAATGATCTTATCAAAAAAAAAGAGACTGAAGCAAAAATTTAATCAATTACGCGTATTTTCGTTTTCATATATCCGGAATTTGAAAAATTTTTTTTACAAATCCTTTCTGGCAGTAAATGCTTTTTTTGCAGTTACATTGCTTTTATCATACCTCGCTGTTCATATTAATCCCGGAGACTTTGCTCTTCCGGCATTTTTTGGTCTTGCTTACCCTTACCTTCTCTTCCTGAATATCCTGTTTGTTATTATTTGGGCAATGCTGTTGAAATTTGAAGCTTTCATTTCGGTTGTTGTTATTGCAATCGGGTTTACCCATTTTTCAAATTATCTGAAGCTTCTTAAACCACATGGAGATAAGACAGATACATTCAAAGTTTTAAGTTATAATGTTCATCTGTTCAATCGTTTTGAAGGCAGGAGTAATCCTAATTCTGAAAAGAGCATACTGGAATTACTTAATTCACTGAAACCCGAGATTATATGCATGCAGGAGTTTTTTGTTAGTGGTAATCCGGGGCAGAAGGAGAATTTGTTTAAAAATTCACTCAAGGGAAAGTACTATTCTCATTTAAAACTTATCGGGACTGGAAAAGGGAGGTATTTCGGTATTGCTACATTCACCAGGTATCCAATTATTAAAAAGGGGGAGATAATTCATCCGGGGTCTTCGAGTCTTTCAATATTTACCGATGTAGTGATACAAAACGACACCTTCAGAATCTACAACAATCACCTTGAGTCATTCAGGCTTAAGAGAATGGAAAACTCATTTCTTGAAGAGATAACCTCTCCTGACGACAGCGAGCCAATGGGTGAAGTAAAAGACCTGTCTGTAAGCCTGAAAAGAGGATTTGCCAAGCGTTCTTTGCAGGCACAGGTAGTCAAAGATCATATAAACCAGTCACCTCACCCTGTAATTGTAGCAGGAGATTTCAACGATACTCCGGTGTCTTATGCTTACAGAAAACTGAGAAAGAATTTAAATGATGCTTTTGTTAATTCCGGTTATGGAGCCGGATTTACTTATAAGGGTAACTATCCTCCCAACAGAATTGACTATATCCTTTATGATAAATCCCTGACCAACAGTGTTTTTGAAATAAAAAAGGTAAGATTTTCAGATCACTATCCGATTATTGCCTACTTCCGGAAAAAAACCTAAAACGGTAACTTTCTGAAATCCACATTTCCTCCTGAAAGTATTAACCCGATTTTTTTACCTTTGAATATCCCGGGATTTTCTTTAATTACGGCAAGTGCTGTCGCTGATGATGGTTCAACTATTATTTTCATTCTTTCCCAGATCAGAAGCATGCATTCAATTATGCTCTCTTCGCTGGCAGTAAATATTTCATTTACATTCTTTCTTATAATAGCAAACGTAAGATCGCTGAGGGATGTAAGAAGTCCATCGGCTATTGTTAAAGGATTATCAGAAGGTGTCAGTATGCCGGTTGTAAATGAGATATATGCATCATTTGCGTTGAATGGTTCAGCACCAATTACAATTATTTCCGGTTTTATCCCCTTTACACAGATTGAAGTACCGCTCAGCAGCCCTCCTCCTCCAACAGGTGCTATTACAAAGTCAAGATCTGCTTCTTCATCAAGCAATTCCATTGAGGCAGTTCCCTGTCCGCAAATAACATTAAAATTATCGTATGGATGAACAAGTGTTGCCCCGGTCTTTTCAATTATCAGTCTGGTGGCTTCTTCCCGATCCTTTAATGTTGGCTTACAGTAGGTTATTTCTGCACCATATCCGGCAACTGCATTTTTTTTCACAACCGGAGCCGTCTCGGGCATTACAATATTTGCCTTTATCCCGTTAATCCTTGCTGCCAGTGCCAGAGCTGCAGCATGATTGCCGGATGAATGTGTTACCACACCCATTCTTTTCTCCTCTGATCTTAATGACAAAACAGCATTTGTGGCACCCCTGAACTTGAATGCTCCTGCTTTCTGAAAGTTTTCACATTTAAAAACCATGGTACAATCAAAATACTCGTTAAGAAGTTTTGAACTCATAACCGGAGTATGATGAATGAAAGGTTTAATCCTTGTATGGGCTGCCTTAATATCAGAGAGTACTGGCAGTTGCATTTTATTATTTTAGGAGAGAATGATAACCAACTATTTTTTTTGAATGAGTAACCAGGTATCAGAATATTTCGGATAATCAGCCCATATCTTTCTTACCTTATTACGGGCAACAGTTACATCGTCAGTTGCCAGAACAGATACCCGGTAAAGTCCTGCGGAATTTTTCAGTATTTCGGAGGTAAATCCGTCATTTTTTACCTGAGCCTGATGTTTTTTTGCATTGGCAGGATCCCTGAAACTACCAATAATAACAAAATATTTGCTTGGACCCGGTGAAACCTCATCATTTTTTACCAGCGTCTCTTCAACCTCTTTTATCGGTGCGTCTGATTTCCTGATATTATCCTCAGGTGGCCTTGTATTAACCGTATCAGTTGGAGTTTTACCCCCCTTTCTGAGTCTTTTATTTGTTCCTGCACATGAAGATATTATCATAATGCTGCTTACAATTAAAACAACTATTACTCTCATATAATTAAATTTTTTCAACTGAATAAATCTCTCAAATATACTTGAAAAAACAAATAGCTGCAAAACAGGTAGAAACAATATTAAATTTCAGTATAAGAGAAGAAGTGAAGGACAAAGTAACAAAGAATCGAAAGCGCCGATAAATTAAGAAAAAAAAAGAAAGGGACATACGGTTGCATGTCCCTTTAAAATATCTATAAAATAATTATACTAGAAAATGCTGAAAGCAACAGTTAGTCCTGCCAGAACAACTGCTACCATTGACATAAGCTTTATAAGTATGTTCAGAGCAGGACCTGAAGTATCCTTGAAAGGATCGCCCACTGTATCACCTACAACTGAAGCTTTATGAGGTTCGCTTTTCTTGCCTCCATAGTTACCTCTTTCAATGTATTTTTTAGCATTATCCCATGCACCGCCTGCATTGTTAAGCATACTTGCCAGAACAAAACCTGTGCTAAGACCTCCTGCAAGAAGACCTACCACACCGGGGACTCCGAACACAAGACCTACAACGAGAGGAGCGGCAATGGCTATAAGTGAAGGAACAAGCATTTCGCTCTGAGCACCTGCGGTTGAAATTTCAACGCATTTTGCATACTCAGGTTTTGCTGTACCGTCCATTATACCAGGAATTTCGCGGAACTGACGTCTTACTTCCTCAACCATTTTACCTGCAGCACGTCCTACAGCTTTCATACTCATTGCACTGAAAAGGAATGCCATCATGGCACCTATAAAAATACCTCCAAGAAGGATAGGATTGAATACTGACAGATCATATGCAGTAACAAAATCCTTTATTGTTGAAGAAGAAAGTGATACTGCCACCTGTCCGTCCTGAACCTGAGGAACAGTTGTATTATAGAAAAGTGTGTCGCCAATCTGTTTAAAACCTTCAGGTGTTTTGTCAACTATTCTTCCCAGCCATAGTTTGATCTCTTCCATGTAAGCTGCCATAAGAGCAAGACCGGTTAAAGCAGCTGAACCTATAGCAAATCCTTTACCTGTAGCTGCAGTTGTGTTACCAAGACCATCGAGTGCATCAGTTCTTTCTCTTACTTCCTTAGGAAGTTCAGCCATCTCGGCGTTTCCGCCTGCGTTGTCAGCTATAGGGCCGAAAGCATCGGTTGCAAGTGTAACTCCAAGAGTAGAGAGCATACCTACTGAAGCAAAACCTATACCATAAACACCCATTGCAAAGTTGCTGAAGCCACCTGCAAATCCATAGGCAGCAATGATACCAGCAACAATTGTCAGAACCGGGATCCATGTTGAGAACATACCAACAGCCATACCTTCTATTATTACAGTGGCAGGTCCCTGTAGTGCCTGTTTTGCAATACCCTGTGTAGGTTTATTTCCGTCGGATGTGAAATATTCAGTTGATTGTCCGATGATTACACCTGCAAGCAAACCGGAAACAGCTGATCCGAATACACCCCAAGTGATCCAGTCAAAGCCTGCCATTACAGCCAGAACTACCAGGATAAGAGCTGAACTTCCGCCAGTTCCCAGAAGAAGGGCACGAAGAAGAGCTTTAGGAGTGGCAGATTCTTTTGTTCTAACCATATAAACACCTGCTATTGAAAGAAGTATGCCAATTGCTGAAACTAGCATAGGGGCAACAACAGCTTTCATCTGTGTATCTCCGGTTATTGCCGGCAATGCAGCACCCAGGGCAGCGGTAGCAAGAATTGACCCGGCATAAGATTCATAAAGGTCAGCACCCATACCTGCCACGTCACCAACGTTATCACCAACGTTATCAGCAATTGTTGCAGGATTACGCGGATCGTCTTCAGGAATACCGGCTTCAACTTTACCAACAAGGTCAGCGCCTACATCAGCAGCTTTTGTAAAAATACCACCGCCAACACGAGCAAAAAGAGCCTGTGTTGAGGCACCCATTCCAAAGGTAAGCATAACAGCAGTGATCTCAATAAGTTTTTCATGATCAGTAGTTCCGGGATGTACAAATGAAAGTCCGAGGAATTTAAGACCAGTATCCATATGCTCGGGAGTAAATACCCAGCCGTTGAGGATAAGAAACCATAAAGCTATGTCGAGAAGACCAAATCCTACAACTACCAGACCCATAACAGCACCGCTCCTGAGAGCAACCTGAAGACCTTTGTTCAGTGACTTTGAAGCTGCCCATGCTGTTCTGTTTGAAGCAAAAGTAGCTGTCTTCATTCCCAGGTAACCGCATAAACCTGAGAAGAAACCTCCGGTGAGGAATGCAACAGGCACAAACGGGTTCTGAATTCCAAAATAAGCCAGTATTGAAAGCAGCACAACAAGAATAATAAATACCTTGATAACAACTGTATACTGACGTCTAAGGTAAGCCATTGCTCCTTCCCTTACATACTCTGCAATCTCTTTCATCCTGTCAGTTCCTTCTTCCTGAGATTTCATCTCTCTGTAGAAAATCCAGGCAAATAACAGGGCTATGAGCGCTGAAATCGGCACAATCCAAAAAATACTACTAATCATGATATCTATTTTTAAATTAAAAAATAAGGTTTCGAAATTGAAAAAAATTTCACCGGTACAAAACTATATTAGTTTTTTAATAATACAAATGAAAAGCAATGATTCTTTTAATGTATTTTAGTATTAAAAGGATCCCGGCAAATAAATATAAGAATAAGGAACTGTAAGTATGGCTCCTGTTCAATATAGCTCAGAGTGCAGGTAATCAGAATCAGATATCCCTGAAAAAGTTGTAATTAATTTTTTCGAGGATGCTCATTTTCGGATAGGGATAGTAAACAATTTCATCTTTGGAACCTACATAGAAGCCAGTTTCTATGGTTCGGTAAAGAACTTCACCAGCAAAAACACGCTGTACTGTTTTCATCTGTTTTTCATATTCACCTTTTATTATCTCCAGACAATCCCTTAAATGACCGATATTGGGATAGGGCAGATTTTCTGCTGAACCTCCCAGAGGATCAGTTGACAGATCGCCCAGCTTCAATTCTACGAAAAACAGTTTAGGAAGTACAATCGGTGTTGATCCGTCAGTAAGTCGTTTGGCGAATGCAGCAGGAGCAAGACTGCTTGCAACCAGAGGGTTCACGGGACACAATTCCTGATACAGATGAAGAGCTTTTACCGGTTCCTTTTCCTTTGCATAAGGAGCTTTTTTCAATTCCATAACACAACCATGATCTGTTGCAAGATAGAGGCTCATCAGGGACGTTAATGGTATTGTTTCCAGTACTTTGTAAACTGAGAGATAGACCGAACTTTTCGGATTACCATCTGGTTTTGCAACACATCGGGTATTGAGACTATCCATATCAATAAGACCCGTTATCTGTTCCAGATCAACTTCAAAAAATATTGCCTGTCCTCTGTTTCGTTTTTTAGTTCCGGTTGACAGATAGTGACCAAATGCCACAGGAGGAAGCATTGAGGCCACAAGAGCCTCAGGATTGCAGGTTAAATAAATGTACTTAGTCATAGCGATATTTATTTAAAAGAAGTGTTAATTCACCGGCAAAACGATACTGACAAAGAACTTAAAGATGTATCTATATCAAAGTTAAACTACTTCTTTCACTTTAGGAAATTAAAATACGCTTTTCATTTACTACTTTTGCCGGAAATAGATAAAAATTTACATTTAACACATTACTTCAAATCCGGAAATCATGGAGAATTTTTTTGATGATAAGATTGCTGAAAGACTTGGTGGAATCAACTTTGGAAAATCAACAGCTATTTATAAGTTTGAAATTATAAAAAGAGCCAAAGCCGCAGCAAAGAAAGCTCACCCTGAGTTAGGACTAATAGATATGGGTGTTGGTGAGCCCGACTGGCCTGCCGATGAACTGGTTGTTAAAATCCTGGCAGAGGAAGCCGGAAAAGCTGAAAACAGATGGTATTCAGATAATGGGATTCCCGAATTCCAGGAAGCTGCTGCCGGATACCTGGAAAAGGTATATGGTTTATCAGGATTAATACCATCTGAAAATATTATACA
Organism: uncultured Bacteroidales bacterium; assembly: GCA_963732435.1. Classification (GTDB taxonomy): domain Bacteria; phylum Bacteroidota; class Bacteroidia; order Bacteroidales; family VadinHA17; genus LD21. The sequence goes on from CAVSZL010000006.1 coordinate 845,013, forward strand.
TGGACTGGGATCAAAACCCATTTTGGCGATGCTTCCAACCTGCTTTATAAATCCGGGTGATGTTCTCCTAACAACGGTACCCGGCTATCCTGTAACTGCAACATATACAAAATATCTCGGAGGAGAGGTGTACAATCTTCCTCTGCTTGAATCAAATTCCTTTTTACCTGACTTAAATTCGGTTCCACAGGAGGTATTGAAAAAAGCTAAATTGTTCTATATTAATTATCCTAACAACCCTACCGGTGCAGTTGCCACAACTGATTTTTTCAGACAGGTTGTTGACTTTGCACGAAAAAACAATATTATAGTTGTGCATGATGCTCCATACAGTGCATTAACCTACGATGGATATAAACCACTAAGCTTTCTTTCTGTTGATGGGGCACTGGATGTTGGCGTTGAGGTCCATTCATTATCAAAAGCCTTCAACATGACTGGCTGGCGCATTGGATTTATCTGTGGAAACAGTAAAGCAGTAAAAGCATATGCAACTGTAAAAGATAATACTGATTCAGGTCAGTTCAGGGCAATTCAGAAGGCAGCAATACAGGCATTAAGTCATACCGAAATAACTTCCAGAACTGTAGCAAAATACTCAAGGCGATTCGATCTGCTTGTGAAGGCATTAATAGAATTAGGATTTGATGCAAAGAAACCAAAGGGTTCCTTTTACTGCTACGTGAAAGCACCTGCAGGTACCGAAGGAGGAAAAGTATTTAACTCAGCCTCTGAGTTCTCAGAATTTCTTATACATGAATCGTTGATATCTACTGTTCCCTGGGATGATGCAGGTCGCTATATCCGGTTTTCTGTAACATTTGAAGCAAAATCCCTTAAACAGGAGATTGAGGTCATAAATGAAATGAAAGAAAGGATGAAACTGTTGAAACTTAAGTTTTAAGTATTTATTATCAACATTTTATGATTTTTGAAGAAGATATTGAAAATGCTTTGATCACTCTTAGGGGAGGAGGGATAATTCTTTATCCGACTGACACTATCTGGGGGCTCGGCTGTGATGCTACAAACAGGGAAGCGATTGAAAAAATATTTAAAATAAAATCACGCGATGAAAGCAAGGGGCTTCTGATTCTGGTAAATGGAGAGAATATGGTTGAACGGTATGTGAAAGAAGTTCCTGAAATAGTTTACGATCTCGTAAGCGTTTCAGATACACCCCTTACAATAATCTATCCTTCCGGGAAAAACCTTTCCGGGGGAGTATGTAGTCCGGATGGTTCAGTTGGAATACGAATTTGTAATGATATGTTCTGTAAAGAGCTTATTTCTCGTTTACGTAAACCAATTGTCTCAACATCAGCTAATCACAGCGGAAAACCCTCCCCGGGAAATTATTCTGAGATAGAAAAATCTGTTATTGATAAGGTCGATTATGTTGTTAAGTATCGTCAGGATGACCGGCAAAAGTCCACTGCATCACCGGTCATCAGAGTTGACACTGACGGTACGATAAAGATTTTAAGAAAATAGTCTATTTTGATCTTACCTTGCCTGATCCTGAAACTCTAGCATCAATTTTCGGATTACCCAGGTAAGTTACATTGCCGCTTCCTGAAACCCTTGCTTCAAGAGATTCTGTAACATTGCAGATACAATTTCCGCTACCGGAGATGCTTGCTTCAAGTGTAGCCATCTCCAACAATTCACCAGTAAAGTTGCCTGATCCGCTGATTGAGATCTCAGCATCATCGACATTTCCTTCACCTGCAAGTAAAATGTTACCTGATCCTGAAATACTGCATTCAAGATTTGCTGCCTTAATCCCTGTGGTAAGAAGTCTTCCGCTGCCACTTACACTCAGATCAAGGTCCTCGGTTTTTAATGCATCTCTCACCTCTGCCTTCCCTGAACCTGATACTCCGAGACCGGTTAATTCCGGCATCGTAATATATACAGTTACTTTTTCATTCATGTTCATACTCCAGTTATCCTTTTTAATTATCAGCTTATCTCCTGATAATTCTGTTTCAATGTCATCAAGTAATGACGCATCTCCTTCAAGAATAACCTTAAACTCCGGACCAATATTAATGTAAAGATTTCCGGATGCACCGAAACTTATTCTCTTAAATCCCTTTATGTCTCTGGTCTCTTTTTCTGATGATAAATCATTAGATAAACCGGTTGTAGCAACAAATGCAAGAAAAAACAGCGTCAATACATATCCCCTTTTCATAGTGTTAATATTTTAGATTCTTAATACAAATACTATGAAAAGACTTGCTTTTAATTAAAGAGCTGCATGAAACAGAAAATATTCTAACGATTAATTTCCGTGAGACCTTCGGGGAGGTCCATTAATATGATTTTATCAGCTTTATTGATGTTTATTATAAAATCCTCATGGAGAGGTACAAGAATCTCCTTCTTCTCAGGAGAGATGACATTAAGAAGCCATTGGCCTGGACTTTCAATCACCTCTTTGATTGTCCCGAGTAATTTGTCTTTCCTGATTAGAACATTAAATCCGATAAGTGCATTAATCTCTTCAGATGGATTGCCCTCTGGAGTTCCAGTTGTAAGAAAGACCCTGCAGCCTATGAATTCCATGATTTTTTCCGGTGTATCATATCCATCGAATGAAAGTTTCAGGATATCGGCTCCTGAATATTCGGAATCGGTTATAAAAAAAGGAACCGGTCTTCCTTCAATTTCAAGGAAGACCGATTCATCCGGGAGTATATTTTCAGGAAAGTTCTTTTCCAACTTCACTGTAACGGCACCCTCATAGCCGCTTACTTTGGTAATCCGCCCGAGTAATATGTCGCTTTTATAAGCCATCGGATCTCTGATCCTTATGACTATTCAATTACTCCTGGGGCTTGTCTTCAGCAACTACATCTGTGGCAGTCTCTTCCGCGATAATTTCCGGAGCCTGATCCTGTACAGTAGTTTCTTCTTCACCCATAACTTCAGCAACTAGGGCTTTATCTCCTGCTGCTGCTTTAGCTGCAAGCTCCGCATTCTTTTTGGCAAGTTTTGCTGCTCTTGCTTCGTTAATGCGTTTTTCTTCCTTGAGTTTCATTCCTAAGTTCATCATCCTGAGCTTTTTCAAGATTTGATTTCTTAGCCTCAATTTTTGCTTCATTCTGTTTGATCCACTCATCAAATCTTCTGTTGGATTCAGCTTCATCGAATGCACCTTTTTTGACACCTTCAAGAAGATGCTTCTTCATTAATACACCTTTATAAGACAGGATAGCTCTACATGTATCTGTAGGTAATGCGCCATTTTGCAGCCAACCCAGTGCCTTATCGAAATCAAGTTCGATAGTTGCTGGATTAGTAACCGGATTATACGATCCGATCTTTTCAATATATCTGCCATCACGTGGCGATCTGCTATCTGCAACCACAATGTGGTAGAAGGCCAGTTTTTTACGACCTTTTCTAGCTAATCTGATTTTAACTGCCATTAATTCTTACGCTTATTATTTAACCTGTTTAAAAATTTGTGGCTGCAAAGATATAATATTTATTAATAAAATAAACGTTACATACAAAAAAACGGGTGAAGCCAACCTCTCCCCATACCCCTCCCCCGAAGTGGGAGGGGCTTTAAAACAGGATTATTGTGTATACTTAGGATTAAAGTCGGTTTAAAAAAGAAGGTAACTACAACATCCTGAACGACTTCCCCCTCTCACTCGGGAGAGGGGGATCGAGGAGGAGAGGTCAAACTTAATTAATATCCAGGGTTCTGTTGACTTTTTAAATTTGGATTGGCGTCAAGCTCTCTGGAAGGTATCGGGAAGAGAAGCTTCGGATCATTATACGGATATGAGGCTACATTTTCCTTAAGTCTCCTCTGATCATGAATCCTGAATCCTTCAAATGCCAGTTCAAGCCTTCTTTCATAGGTAATATTATTAAGAGTAACAGTGGTGGCGGCTGTAAGACCGGCTCTTGTCCTGATCTTATTATAATCTGCAAGAGGTGTGGCCCCTATCACAGTACTTAATCTGAAGTTACACTCAGCTCTGATCAGATACATCTCAGCAAGACGGATAAGGTTAATTCCTCCATACTGGTTATTCCACTTCCCGGTGCGCATGGCGCCTTCTCCAAGGAAGAAAAGGTCTAATCTCTCATCACCTGCAGGATATAGAGCAAGATGCTGTGCGAGAATATCTATATCACCGGTTCTTCCTCCATATTCAGGTACAGAAAAGAACTCGGTCATTGAACTGAATCTGTCCTGAGGTGTGATCTGAGTAACGAAAATATCTTCAGGTGTATTATTATCCTGATTAAATACATCAGCATAATTTGGTAAAAGAAGGTAAGTATTTGAAGTAATGACTGTGTTTGCGGCATCTCTGGCCTTTGCATAGTCACCTTTCTGAAGGTATACCCTGGCCAGTAAAGCATTTGCTGCACCACTTGTTGCATATATGCCATTTTTAGCCGGCAATTTTGAAGCTGCAGAAATCAGATCTGCAATAACCTGATTATATACTTCTTCAACTGTGTTACGTGTAACAAAGCTGCTGCTTGTTATCCCTTTGGTAGGTTTAAGAACCAATGGAACTCCATATTGTGTATTTGTTCCACCGACAACATACTGGTCGGCAAAAAACCTGACAAGGTCAAAATACATCAGACTCCTTAGAAATAAAGCTTCCCCTTCAACTCTTGGACGGTCAGCTTCCTTTACAATATTAAGAGCATCAAGAACATTATTTACTGTATTGATAACCTCATAACTGTCAATCCATTGATCAGTAACATCAGAATTGGTAGCAATCATAGTCTTATTGAATAACTGCCGTGGATCGATATATGTGCCAACCCACTGGATCTCTCCGTTACCACCAAGCAATTCCGCATTTCTCAACAGATTACCACCATATATTGCCGGGTCATCAAATTGTGCATAAGCACCAATAAGAACATTTTTTATATTCGCATCGCTTGAGAGAGCAAGGTTCTCACTTATGCTCTGGGAAGGCTCAAGCTCGAGATATTTGTCACATCCGGTAAAGACACCGAGAAGAACAACTATTGATATTATTGAAATTAATCTATTCATCATTTCTGAATTTTTATATTATTATATACCGATATTTATCCCAAAGACCACTGACCTTGGCATAGGAGCTGAATAAAAATCTGCACCCTGGGTCACATTATCATTAAGAAAATCTGTTGATACTTCCGGGTCCCAGCCCTCATAGTTTGTGAACATAAGCAGGTTCTGACTCTGAACAAAGATCCTCATCCTGTCAATTTTAATTTTGCTGGTCAGTTTCTTTGGCAATTCATAACTGAGGCTAAGGCTACGCAGTTTTATATAGGCGCCATCTGACAGATATCTGCTATTACGGCTCTGAACACCATTATCCCATGCTAATCTTGCCTGTGGTATATCGGTAACTTGTCCAGGTGTTCTCCAGCTGTTCAGCTGTGATCTCAACTGGTTATCGTACCATGCCCCGCTGGCTCCCATCCACTGATCACCAACCAGATGTATACTATTTCCGGTCACGCCCTGGAAAGTAAATGCCAGTTCAATTCCTTTATATCCTAAAGTATTTGTAATTGCCCCGATAATATCAGGGGTCGGTTGGCCCAGCGTTACAAATTCAGCCTCATTGAAGTCATTCGTTTTGGCTGTCGGGTTGGCTATATTACCTGAAGCATCCTGCGCATTAATATACCAGAGTGCATCTCCATTATTCGGATCAACACCTGCAAATTCTGCTCCATAGAATACTCCGATTGGCTGGCCTACCTTAACAACATTCATATAACGGGCGCTTCCATCATCAATAATAGTCTGGCTACCAAGACTTGTAACCTCATTTTTGTTTATTGAAAAATTGAAATTGGTATTCCATGTGAATGTACCAGGCAGATTATTTGTATTAATTATAAATTCAAATCCTCTGTTTTCAACTGATCCTATATTCTGCATCTGTGTGGAGTAACCTGTCGTTGCGGGTACCGGTACACTAAGTAAAAGATCTTCAGTTTTTTTGACATAATAGTCAATCTCCCCGGAGATACGATTATTAAAGAACCCATAATCAATACCCACATCCATCTGATGAGTAGTTTCCCATCCAAGGTCAGGATTTGGAATCTGGCCGGGAGAAAGCCCTGAGAGGCCATTATAAGCGCCCACACCATAAAGACCAAGATGCGCAAAGTTTCCAATACCAGCATTACCGGTGAGTCCATAACTTGTCCTCAATTTCAGAAAACTTATAATGTTGTTATCTGCTAAGAAGTCTTCTTTAGTTAATACCCATCCTACCGATGCAGCAGGAAAGAAACCATATCTGTTATTCTCACCAAACCTTGAGGAACCATCAATACGACCAGAAAGTGTAACCAGATATTTGGCTTTATAATCGAGGTTCACGCGGGAGAAATATGATATAAAACTATATTGTGTCAGGGTTGATGTTCCTGCTGTAATTAATCCTGCACTGGCAAGTGTTTTCAAATCATCAAGAGGGAATTGTTCTCCTTCGGTACGTGTAGTTTCAACTGTTGTATACTGAAACTCTGTTCCCAAAACCGCACTCACTCCGAAATCTCCGAAAGACTCAAGGTAATCCAGATAGGATTTAGCTGTCAGGTTCTGGTTTTGTCCATAGTTGGAAAAACCATATCCGTTCCTTCCGGTTCCTGATTCTGTAAGAACCCCATACCTGCCGTTTTCTTTAAGATTATACAGGTCAAAACCTAATTCATTCCTCCATTTCAGTCCGTCCATCAGGTTTACAGTCAGATATCCGTTTGCGAGCGACCGGTATTCTATAATATCCCTTGTTGCATACTCAACGTCGAGAAGACCATTATAATAGGTAGTAGTCGGTGTATTATACAAATTACCTTCCAGATCGCGGGGGGGAGTAATTGGTGCTAAAGCAACCAGCTGCATCGGCGATGAAAAAGCATTATCTGCCGATACCTGATCAATGTCGGTACGGTTCAGGCTTAATGCAAACCCTATATCAACAAATTTATTTACCTTATTGTCAATATTTAGTCGTGCAGATATCTTTTCAAGACCATTTGAAACAAGGATACCCTCAGTATTATTATAGGATAAGCTTGTGAAATATTTAAGTTTATCATTACCTCCCTGTGCTGACATATCTGCTGAAAAGATTTTTCCTCTCTGGAATGCAAGATCCTGCCAGTCGGTATCGACCTGTGATCCGAGATAGTTTCCGCTGCCGTCAAGATTAGCTGCCCATCCGGAGTATCTTTTAAGACGGGTCTCCACGTGCCTCTTCCAGTATGTACTTGTTCCAAGAGGGTCACCCTCAGCAAGGTCTTCCTGAATATCACCATTTACTCCGGCTTCTCTGAAATAGTTTATATATTCCTCGCTATTCATGAATTCTCTTCTCCTTGATGCTTCATTGAAACCTGACTGTATTGTGAAATTCAGTTTCGTATCACCGCTTATACCTTTCTTGGTAGTAATAATAACAACTCCGTTTGCACCCCTGGAACCATAAATTGCTGAAGAAGCTGCATCTTTAAGAATATCTATTGATTCAACATCGTTAAAGTTTATGGAAGTCAATGGATTAATTTCAGCTCCTGAGAAGTTGAGAGTTTCTGTGGTTAAAGGAATTCCATCAATCACAAAGAGAGGTTGATTAGTTGCTGTAATTGACGAAGCTCCGCGGATTCTCATATTCGTGGTACCTGTTGATTTACCATTTACAGCCCCGATAAATACACCGGCAGTTCTTCCCTGAAGAGCCTGCTCAATTGTTGGTACAGGCATATTCTGAATTACTGCACCATCTACTTTTCCAATACTACCGGTAACTTTTGATTTGATCTGAGTTCCATATCCAACAACTACAACCTCATTTATAAGCACCAGGTCCTGAACCATGCCAATATCGATTTTTGTTCTCCCATCAATCGATACTTCCTGCGTTTTGAATCCCACGAAGCTAAACAGAAGTGATTGTGTTCCTGCAGGTACTGAAATGGAATATTTTCCATCTACATCTGTTAAGACACCCAGGGTAGTTCCTTTAGCTGTTATTGATACCCCTGGCATCGGAAGGCCATCCTCGGAACTGTTCACTGTCCCGGAAATCTGAACTGTTTGAGCTAAGACAAGAGATCCTGTCAATAGCAACAGTGTCAATAGAATAAAGACTTTTTTCATGAATCTGGTTTAGGTTAAAATTTTAAAAAACATAATTAATTTATTTAAAATCAACAATTTAGGCAAAAAACTAATTACAAATTAAATAATGTATGTAAAAAAATATTTTGCAAAAAAAACAAAAATTTCTTAATAACTATAACTCAAATCATATTTTATCAAAATTTTATTCGCTATTTATTTTAATTATATATAATTTTCAATCAACCCATCCCAATTTTCAGGGGGTCTGAAAAAATTCCGAAAAAAAGAGCCGGTAAAAATTTTACCGGCTTTCACTAAAAAAATGATTCTTTCTTAATTTATATCCCACCAAACACAGTTGGTAATGGAAAAATTTATTCAATACTAATTTTGGCTAGTTATCAATTCAATGTTATAAAAGCATTATTAGTCAATTTTAGTATATCTCCTTATCAAAGAAAAGCTTGGTTAACGGAAAGTCACCACCAATTTTAGCAGAAGCAGCCTGGTAATTAACTGCATTTAATGTTTGTTCACCAACAGGATAAAATAAACGAACAGGCACCTTGTTAATTTGTTGTTTGTATGCAGGAGGAGCATATAGTCTTGGATAATCCAATCTCCTGTAAGAATTCCACAGAGTGTTTCCACGGAGCCAGTAAGCTAACCATGCCTGTGTACCAATTTTCTGCTTCCAATTGCTAAACGCAGTAGAGTAAGCCACTGATGGTTGCGATAAATATGCATCAGCCTGTGATATGGTTCCACCCCAGTAAATTATTGATGATCTGACTGCATTGTTATAATGTTCCTGGGCAGTTCCTCCTACTGCAAAACCTCTTTCAACTGCTTCAGCTAAGAGAAATTCAGCTTCAGTGTAATCACTTATTATCCAGGGTCGGTTTGCAGCCAGGTGCATCGTATTCACATGTGAAAATGACGGATATGAATTTGAAGCTCCTTGCATACCACCCAGATATACCGGAGGGTTGCTTCCGACAACAGGGGTAGCATAAAATGCAAGTCGGGGATCGGTAACAGTAACATTTAAAATAGGATACTGTGGAGCAGGAGATGTTGGCTGCATGGCATCAATTAAATTTGAAGTAACAACATAATCATCACGGCCCGTTTGCACCAAATCAACATATTGCTGGTTTTGATTGGGTGATGCCGACAGCCAGTTCATTGTCATAACATCACCTTCAATGAAAACTTTTGAGGCAGCAGCTTCCACTACGGTTTTTGCATAACTGGCATCTACATCATATAGCATTAAGCCCATCCTTAGCTTTAAAGTGTTTGCAAATCTGTACCATTTCGCAGTTCCTTGTGCGGTTCCTCCGAAGATATTATCAAACCCTGATGGCATACCTGCTTCAGTTAGATTTAACTTCTCCATAGCTGTATTCAAACGATTTATCAGATCTTTGTAAATGGTAAGGCCATCATCGTATACGGGGGTTGGGAATTTATAATCAAGCGCCTGCGTATATGGCATATCTCCAAAATTTTCAACTATATAGCTCCATGCAAATACAGTCATTATTTCGACAATTGCCAACTGATTATCACGCTGTGCCTGCGAAATGCCGGCCAGGGGTTGAGTTTTCAATACCCTTGCAGCGTCCTTGTAATTATTCAGGACAAGTCTGTACATATTATTTGATGTAGTATTGGGTACTCCGCGGGTAGTCATGTCATACTGACTCTCCTGGGGGTATGTGGTATTTGCAAAGTGCTGCATCCACATCAATGTAAGATTAAGATTTACGTCTTCTGTAGACAGCTGAATCATAAACTGGCGGGTAGCTCCATTGAAAAGGGATTCGCCAGACACCACAGCAAAATCCTTTACATTTACATTTAAGTCTTCCAATTTAGTACAGGCAGAGAATGCCAGGAAAACCGAAATAATTATCAATAATTTTTTCATGGTATTTCGATTAAAAGTTAATTTTTATGTTGAAAGTAAAATCACGGGTTGTGGGAAGAGATCCTGTTGAGTAACCCTGTATATTACCAGCTGACATCCCTGATTCAGGATCAGCATATGGTAAATTCTTATGAATAATCCAAAGGTTAGAACCAATGGCACTAAGTGATACCCCTTTAATAAATGTTTTACTTAAAAATCTGGAGGGAATGTTATAAACTAGGGCAACTTCTCTCAGTTTTATGAAGCCGGCATCATATATCGCTGCTGATTGCGGATCAATGTTTGTTCCCCAGGCATCGGTATTAGTTGCATCAACACGGGTTTTATTGGGTGTACTTGATCCATCTGAATTGATATTTACACCTTCAATAATGAATCCGCCACTTGTTGATGCATAACCTTTGGTTGGATCATCTGGATCAACCCAGACAATGGGATCCCTCACAGGATTACCTAAATCATTTATATAAGCAGTCTCGGGATATAATCCGCTTGACAAGCCGTAATCCATATCGAGTGAATAAATATCCCCACCTTTTTGCATATCAATCAGAAAACTAAGCGATAAATTTTTATAACTGAAGGAGTTATTGAGACCAGCGGTATAATCCGGAGTAAAGTTTCCGATAGGAATGGATGCTGAAGAGGTTAAAACCGGTCTGCCGGTTTCCGCTTCTATTATTTTCTTTCCGTTGGCATCAAAGGTGAAATCCTTTCCCTTGATAACACCATATGGCTGTCCAACTTCTGCATTCACTGTAACACCATTTTGTAAATTAACTGAATTCAAGCGAAGATTGGTTACTCCCGGATATAAAGAAATAACTTCGTTCATATTTTTGGACCAGTTTAAAGCAATATTCCAGTTGAATGATCCAATACTAACCGGATCGGCATTCAATGTTACCTCGATCCCTTTATTCTCAATTTCGCCGGCATTGATCATTAAATTTTGAAATCCGGTTGTCTGGCTTACAGTAAGAGGTATTATCTGATCCAGCGAATTCGTTCTGTAAACTGCAACATCGAAACCAACACGTGATTTGATGAATGACATTTCCAACCCTGCTTCAATACTATTTGTACGCTCATTCTTCAGGTCGGGATTCTTTTTTGAAGGGGTAAGCTGATTATTTGCACTATTCATAGGGCTGTTGGCCAGATAAATATCCTTAAGCTGATCAAATCCTGCCAGGTTACCCACCTGAGCATAATTTAACCGGAGCTTTCCAAAAGAGATCCAATTCGTTTTAAGAACATTTGAAAATATAAATGCCCCTGTAACTGAAGGATAACGGTATATATTATTATCTTCAGGCAGAGTTGATGCATAATCCTGGCGGAATGTTCCATCTAAAAACAGAAAATCTTTATACCCCATTGATAAACTGGCATATTGGCTCCTTACACCAACTTTCTGATTTACTTCAATTGGGAGTGGCAATGGACTCCTTGTGTTTTGCAATGAATAGACTCCTGGAATATTCAATCCGCCATTTGTGGCATTATAGAAATATGTATTATTAGTTCTCCGTTCATTATAACCTAATATTCCATTTAGGCTGATTGACTGACCCAGCTTTTTGTTAATTTTCAACATTAAATCAAAATTATACTCGCTGAAAGTATTGTCCCTGCGAATGTAACCAGACTGAACCCTGTCGGGAACATTAGCAAGCCCAAAGCGAATTGAAGAACTACCCACTGCCCTTCGTTCTTCCTGGATTTCATAATATGAATCGGCTGAAATACGACCAAAAACATCTAACCAGTTTGCAATTTTATAATTAACCGCTGCATTTCCGATAAAGCGGTTTCTGCTGTCAGTCTCATAGTTCTGGTAAGCATCCCAATAGGGATTATTGGTAAATAATGGGTAAGTTAATGAAGAATTATAGTTCCATGTTAAATTTCTTTGAGTAAGATCATATGCAGTTTTCAAGTCATTAAAATCGAGGTTTGTTTGCTGCCATTGCCGGAAATTGGTTGTAATATTTCCATTATATCCGGTTGCATTCCTTCCCTTTCCATTTTGTTTCATGTAATTAGCCGTACCGGTAACAGTTAGTTTTTTATTGATGTTCCACTGACCGGTCAGGAATACATTGTTCTTTTTCAGGGAACTGTTAGGAAGCAATCCGCTCCCGTTATAATTAGTATAAGACAACCTGACTGAACTAAAATCAGTAGCTTTATCAATTGCTATTGTATTAGTAAAAACTAATGGAGTTTCATAGAAAGTTATTGGGCCGTTTTTAGAAAATTCCCATGGTTTTGATTGTTTGTACCAGGGAGATTCCGGGTCAACTGAATACCAGCCCCAAACTGGTTTGCCATCGAATTTGGGACCCAGCGATGCATCTTCTGTCATTTGAACCCATCTGACTAAAGGATCATTGACAGGATCATTTGTTGTAAGACTCCCTGATGTGGTTCTACTGGCAAACCAGTCTGTGTATCCTGTACCATAACCAGCACCATATTGATCCTGATAGATAGCGAAAGTTGATTTATCAATATTGCTGAAAGTAAAACCGGAGCTAAGAGAAACACCAACAGGAGCTTTCTCCCCTTCACCCAGGATTTTCCCTTTCTTAGTGGTGATCATTATAACACCGGCAGATGCACGTGAACCATACAGTGCAGTAGCAGCAGAACCTTTCAACACATTTATCGATTCAATACTTTCAGGGTCAATATCGGATGCAGCATTTCCATAATCATAGCCTGCAGCAGTTGCGGACTGGCCCGGGGTTACACCAACATCAGTGTATTTTCCGATTGCATTATTGATAGGTACCCCATCAACAACGTAAAGCACCTGGTTACTGTTTACCAGAGATTTACTTCCACGAACAATCACGTTGGTTGAGCCCCCCATATTTTGATTTCTTTGAACCTGAACTCCTGAAATCTTTCCTGACAGGGAATTCGCGAAGTTGGCCGATTTAACCTTTGAAATTGCATCTCCTTTTACTTCCTGGGTAGCATACCCCAGGGATTTTCTTTCCCTGGAAATACCTAGTGCAGTTACAACAACTTCATTAAGTCCCATAATATCAGCCTCTAACACAACATCAATTACACTACGTCCCGATATTGGGACCTCAATTGATTTCATGCCGACATAAGAGAAAACCAGAGCAGAAGCGGCCTCAGGTGCATTAATAGTATATTTACCATCTGTATTAGTAATGGTTCCAATAGTCATCCCCTTCAACTGTACTGTGCATCCGATAACAGGCTGTCCGTCTTCAGCCCCGATTACAGTACCGGAAATTGTCTTTTGCTGACCACTTGCCGAAAGCAAGAATCCACAAAAAACCAAAAAGAACAATAGAATTTTTCTCATAGCATTTTTGATTAGGTTATTAAATAGAAACATAAATATTAGTCCTTCCTAATTGTCTATCTCAACAACTAAGTCACTGATACTAAATTATTCCTATAGTAATTAATAACCCAGATACATTATACATACTGCATATTTGATTTTACAATTGTCATAATACAGTCAACGAAGTAAATTTTATGCAATGAGCTGTAAACTCCTCCGTTCTTTAATCAATTTTGAGTACTTTTGTTTACTTCTCAAACCATAATTTTTTCTTAGTACATGACAGCATTTGCACACTTACATGTTCATACTCAATACTCTATCCTTGACGGAGCTTCAAGTATTCCTTCTCTAATCGACAAGGTAAAATCTCTCGGTATGGAGGCAATTGCAATAACCGACCATGGCAATATGTTTGGAGTTAAAGAGTTTCATAACACTGCTGTCAAAAAGGGTATTAAACCTATTATCGGATGTGAGATTTATGTAGCCAAGAAACCGATCGGCGAAGTAAATGTAAAAGAGGACCGGTCGGGTGACCATCTTATACTTCTGGCAAAAAATCTTACCGGATATAAAAACCTTACAAAGCTCGTCTCAATTGCCTGGATAAAAGGCTTTTATTACAAACCACGGGTTGACAAACAACTGTTAAGAAAATATAGTGAAGGACTGATAGCATCGTCGGCATGTCTTGCCGGAGAGATCCAGGATGAGATCCTTAATGGAACAACTTCAGGCGCTGAAGAGGCACTTAAGGATTATCTCGATATTTTTGGTGAAGATTTTTACCTGGAAATTCAAAGGCATGAAACCTATGATCCTGATGCCGACCGCTCAGCATTTCCTCTTCAACAGAAAGTAATTGAGGCTTTTAAAAAATTGTCGGCAAAATATAATGTTAAGCTTATAGCATCAAATGATGTCCATTTTATTAATGCGGAAGATGCTGAAGCTCACGACAGGCTTATCTGCATTAACACAGCAAAAGATGTTGACGATCCGAACAGACTAAGATATTCTAAACAGGAATATTTAAAGAGTGAGGAAGAGATGCGTGCTATCTTCATTGATATTCCTGAGGCTGTCGATAATGTTGCAGATCTGGTTGAAAAGGTTGAAAAATATAAACTCGACCATGATCCTATTATGCCTGAATTTGAGTTACCCGAAGGGTTTACCGACAAGGATGAATATCTCAGGTACCTGACAAATAAAGGGGCAGAAAAAAGATGGGGAACATTGACAAAAGAACAGACTGAACGATTAGATTTTGAATTGGAGATGATCGCAAAAATGGGATTTCCCGGTTACTTCCTCATCGTGCAGGATTTTCTCAATGCAGCTAGAGAAATGGGTGTTTCTGTTGGTCCCGGAAGAGGATCCGCTGCCGGTTCTGCAGTTGCCTATTGCCTTCGTATAACTGATATTGATCCGATCAAGTATGGGCTTCTGTTCGAAAGATTTTTGAACCTCGACCGTATTTCAATGCCTGATATTGATATTGATTTTGATGAGGATGGAAGGGATTCTGTTCTGAAATATGTTGTAAATAAATACGGCCATGATAAAGTGGCCCATATAATCACCTTTGGATCAATGGCGGCCAAAATGGCCATCAGGGACGTTGCCCGGGTTCAGAAACTACCATTACCTGACGCTGACAGACTTGCCAAACTGGTCCCTGACAGGCCGGGAATAACATTGTCCCAGGCATATGCCGAGGTT
This sequence comes from uncultured Bacteroidales bacterium, assembly GCA_963732435.1. Lineage (GTDB taxonomy): Bacteria > Bacteroidota > Bacteroidia > Bacteroidales > VadinHA17 > LD21. Next base: position 860,154 of record CAVSZL010000006.1, read on the forward strand.
CCTGAACTGGCGAAAGAAAAAGAATCATCCAATAAGCTGATTGCCCAGACATTAAGATATGCCGAAGTACTTGAAGGCTCTGTGAGGCAGACAGGGGTACATGCCTGCGGAATTATAATCGGAAAAGATTCCCTTGATAATCATATCCCCCTTTGTACAGCAAAAGACACTGATCTCTATGCAACACAATACGATGGAAGTCATGTTGAATCTGTAGGACTTCTGAAAATGGATTTCCTTGGGCTTAAAACCCTTTCAATAATAAAGGATGCGGTGGACAATATCAAAAGAACAAGGGGAATTGACATAGATATTGATAATCTGGAGCTGGATGATAAAAAGACTTTTGAACTTTTCAGCAACGGTGAAACAACAGCTATTTTCCAGTTTGAGTCAACCGGAATGAAGAGATACCTCAGGGATCTTGAGCCAAACCGGCTTGAGGACCTTATTGCCATGAATGCTCTTTACCGTCCGGGTCCAATGGAGTATATACCGAAATTTATACGACGGAAACATGGCAGTGAAAAGATTGATTATCCATTGCCTGCAATGGAAAAGTACCTGAATGACACATATGGAATTACGGTATACCAGGAGCAGGTTATGTTACTTTCACAGGAGCTGGCCGGTTTTACGAAAGGGGAAGCAGATTCTCTCAGAAAGGCAATGGGTAAGAAGAAACGGTCCATAATGGATGAGATGAAACTCAAGTTTCAGGAAGGCTGTGCGAGAAATGGACATGATGAAACAATAGCCAATAAAATATGGTCCGACTGGGAGGCGTTTGCCCAATATGCTTTCAATAAATCGCACTCAACCTGTTATGCCCTTATAGCATACCAGACCGGTTTTCTGAAGGCAAATTATCCTGCTGAATACATGGCAGCTGTACTCAGCCGGAATATCAGTGATATTAAAAAGATCACAACCTTTATGGATGAGACCCGCAGGATGGGGATGGATGTTCTGGGGCCCGATGTTAATGAGAGTAATGTAAAGTTCACTGTTAATAAAGCAGGGAATGTCAGGTTTGGCCTGGGCGCAATTAAAGGAGTTGGAGAAAGTGCTGTATTGCAATTAATTGATGAGAGAGAAAAAAATGGATTATATAAGGATATATATGATCTTGTTGAACGGGTAAACCTCAATTCTCTTAACAAAAAAAACCTTGAAGCCATGGCAGTGGCCGGTGCCTTTGATTGCTTCCAGGGTATTATCAGATCTCAGTATTTTTCTCTTGACACCAAAGGTTCTAGTTTTATTGAAAGTCTGATAAGGTATGGGAACAATGCAAAGATGGTGAAGACATCCAGCCAGCAATCTCTTTTTGGAGATTCGGGCGGTTTTGATATGGTCAGGCCTGAACCTGCTGTCTGTCCCGATTGGCCTAAACTTGAGAAACTTAACAGGGAAAAAGAGGTAATAGGAATCTATCTTTCCTCACATCCTCTGGATGATTTCAAACTGGAAATAACTACATTTACGACTGCAACTCTTGCTGATCTGCAAAACCTCCGGGACTATCTTGAGAGAGATGTGGTTGTTGCAGGCATGGTTACCGATACCAGGAACGGGATCGGCAAGAACGGAAAGCCTTACGGGTCATTTACACTTCAGGATTATTCTGACTCATTCAGATTCATGATGTTTGACAAGGATTTTATTGAATACAGCAAATACTTTACCCTGGGTTATTACCTGCTCATAAAAGGAAGAGTACAAAAACGAAAATTCAAGGAGGATGAGCTGGAGTTCAAAATCAAAACAATAACTCTTTTATCAAGTGTTAAGGATGAACTTGTAAAGACTATCACTCTGAAGATAAACCCTGAAAACATTAACGCTGAGATGATAAATGAACTCAGGGAACTTGTAAATGAAAACAAGGGTGAAACTGAGTTAAAATTTTTGTTCATAGATACAGATGACAAAATCTCACTGCCAATGTTTTCAAGGTCTTACCGGGTGAGACTGAATAACGAATTATTATCTTATCTCGAAGATCATCCCGGCATTGATTTCAAAGTAAATTAGCTATCTTTGCACTTGTTCTTAACCACAAATTTTTATAAAAATATATTATGGCATTAGAGGTAAATGACAGTAACTTCGATGAAGTAGTCATAAAATCAGAGAAACCTGTCCTTGTTGATTTCTGGGCAGAATGGTGCGGACCATGCAGAATGATCGCCCCGATTGTTGAAGAAATTTCTCATGAATATGAAGGAAAGGCGATTGTTGTAAAATGTGATGTAGACGGAAGCCCCGGAGTTGCTGCCAGATTTGGCATAAGGAATATTCCAACGATCCTGTTCTTTAAAAACGGACAGGTTGCCGACAAGCAGGTTGGAGCTGTCCCAAAAGCTAATTTTGTAACAAAACTTAATGCCCTGATCTGAATAAAGGATATAGTTCATTCCGGCCGTTCTGTCTGACTGTAACGGCCTTTTTAATACTTTTCAATGAGAGTTTGTGTATTTGCATCTTCAAGCAGTCGTATCGACAGTGAGTATAATTCAGAAGCTACAAGGCTTGGGTTACTTCTGGCAAAGGCTGGAATTGAGATTGTTTATGGCGGCGGCGGAATAGGTTTGATGGGCAAACTGGCCGATGCAGCAATGGCAAATGGAGGCAGGGTTACCGGAGTAATTCCCTCATTTATGAAGGATGAAGGGTGGGGACACACTAAAGTTGAGAATATGATTACAACCACGGACATGGGTGAAAGAAAGAAAAAAATGTTCGGCTTATCAGATGCTGTAATCGCATTGCCCGGAGGCATTGGTACACTTGAAGAATTAGCTGAGGCGATTACCCTTAAACAATTAAGTCTTTTCGATGGACCTGTTATAATCGTCAATACCATGGGATTTTACACTCATTTAATTGAATTTCTTGACGTTATGGTTAATGACCACTTCCTTAGATCCGAACATAAAGGAATATGGAAAGTAGTTGATACCGCGGAAGAGGCAGTAATTGCCATACAGGAGAAAGAGAGTAACAACGGTGACTGGCGCAAGATTGCAAAGATCTAATTCTCCGGAACCTTTGTTCCGATAAATAAAATATCATCAACCTGTTCAAGATCTCCTCTCCAGGCAGCAATCTCCTTTTCAAGTCTTATTTTCTGCTCAGGAACAGAAAGATTCCAAATACCGGACAATAACTTCTTAACATTGCTTGATTTATACTTTTTAACCTCCGGTGATCCAAACTGGTCAGCATATCCGTCAGTGCACATATACAGCATATCACCAGGCTGTATATCGACAAACTGGTTTGTAAAACTCTTTTTTTCATCCATCGATGTCATTCCTATCGGAAACCTGTCTCCTTTATAAATATTTACTTCTCCATTCCTTACAACATACAGCGGATTATATGCACCGGCAAATTCAAGAGTGAAATTCTTTCTGTTAAATGCTATCATTGCAAGGTCCATTCCATCCTTAATAGCTTTTTCATGTCGTTGTAAAAGAGCCTTCATTACCTCTATATTCAGCTGATCAAGTATGGCAGAAGGCCGTGTGAGGCCATATTCACGGACAACCTTATTGAATGAATTGTGTCCGATAATTGACATGAATGCCCCGGGAACACCATGCCCGGTACAATCGGCAACTGCAATAAACAGCCAGTCTCCGTTATCATACATCCAGTAGAAGTCTCCGCTAACAATGTCCTTTGGCATAAAAAGTACAAAAGTATCAGTGAAAGCATCTTCATCTGTAAGCATTGCCCTCTGTATGCGCTCAGCATACCTTATACTGGCAGTAATATCCTTATTCTTCTCTTCAATCTCTTTACTCTTCAGAACCACCTCTGCAGTCCTTTCCTTAACTTTCTCTTCAAGAATTATCTTCTCCTTTATAAGATTCTTTTCCCTGATCTTTATATACATTACAATCAGAACAACAACCAGAGCCATGGAGATCAGAATAAACCACCAGGTAAGGTAAAATGGAGGTTTGATGGTGAAATTAAAGGTAACTGGTTGCTTATTCCATATCCCATGACTGTTACTGGCAATTACCATAAATGTGTATTTCCCGGGAGGCAGGGCTGAATAGAAGGCTCTTGTCTGGTCTGTAACCGGCCTCCAGTCTTCATCTGCTCCTTCAAGCTTCACCTTATACCTGACTACATCCGGATTTGTAAGACATACACTGTAATAGTCGAACCAGATTGTTTTCTCGTGAAATTTTAGTTTCATTTCCTGGATCATATCCCTGGTCTGGTAGTTGACACGCATGCTCAGAATATGTGTAAGGGGTTCCAAGACTGTTGTATCACTTTTTGCCGGATCAAACTTTGCAGCTCCGTTAGCTGTTCCAAACCAAAGTTCCCCTCGTGATCCCAAAAATGTTGCATTTGGTTTGGTTTCAATCCCTGGAAACCCGTTTTTCTCAGTATAGGAAAATATCCTGTTTGTCGCGGGAAAATACCTGTTAAGACCATTATTAGTGCCGATAAAGATACTTCCATCCTCCCCTGCTTCGAGGAGATTAATGTTATTTGACAATAATCCGTCTTCCTGCCCGACAACCCTGATAATTGAATCATTTCTTAAGGCAATCAATCCTTCTCCGGTGCCAACCCATAAAATACTGTTTTGATCCATTATCATTGTTTTCGGGATAATTCCTGAAAAAGCCCTGACTGCCTTGAATTTCCTCGTAATCAGATCATACTTTATTAAGCCCGGTTTATCTCCCCGTGGTTCAGTGCCAATCCACATTACTCCTTTGGGATCTGAATACAAGGCAGTTATAAGGGAAACTGTCAGGCTATCCATTGTAGTATACCTCTGAAAATCACCTTCTTTAATGTTTCCAAAAGTAACACCTTCAACAGTTCCTATCCATAGGTTATTCTGTAAATCAATCTCCATGGCTTTTACCTGGCCGCCACGATAAAGAACAGAGTTAATATATGGCTGGGATTCAAATTTTGTAGTTTTCATATTAAACTGGATCACTCCGCCTTCATTTGCCCCAATCCATAAATTACCATCCATATCCTCATGAAAGTATCTGATATCCTTGATAAAGGAGTTGCTTTTCTCATTATAAATTACAGGAGGTTTTCCTGATCCGGGAGTGTGTCGGGAGATCCCTGCATTTGTACCAAACCACAATGCCCCGGTTCTATCTTCATATATTGCATTGACATTCGGATCAGGAAGCAATTCCTTTCCATTGAAAATTATAAAAGCATCCCCTTTAAATATTGTCAGACCATTATTCTGGTCGGCAATTAATATGTTCCCTTCAGCATCTTCAATAATATCATAAATTCTGGATGGTACCAACCCGTTCTCCTCATCAAACTTCCGGATTACATTTCCGTCAAAAAGTGCAATTCCACCCTCCCAGGTACCTGCCCAGACACGTCCCTTGCTGTCTTCGGTTAAACAGGTTACCCAATTGCTCTTTATACCTGATTCAGGGAGGTCAAAAACTTCCATCCGGCTTTCCGACATTACATACTTATAAATACCCCCATTGTATGTACCAAACCATATATTCCCGCTGCTATCCTCAAGTACACAGGTTGAATTAAAATATGTTGTCATATGAGGCATCCTGTAGTTTTCGAACTTCTTTTCAACTCTGTTATACCGTCTTACACCAACATCTGCTATACAAATCAATGAGCTGTCGCTATTCACAGATGCACCAAAAACCTGGTCACTCAAACCATCTTTTCCCCTGAATTGAGTTGATTGAATATGCCTGATATCCTTCACCGGGAAATCAGCAAGAATTGCACCATCATGAGTTGATGTAAACCAGATTTTATCTCCAATCTGAGCTATACCTGTAATGTCACCGGTAACTTTAAGTGAGTCAAATGAGGCCTTTTCGAATACTTTGCCATTATAACGTGATATCCCTCCTGTAAGATGACCAAACCAAATGTTCCCACCGGAATCTTCAATAATGCTTTTTACCCCATTTGAGGCAAGGCTGTCGCGTGATGTGAAGTTAATAAACTGATTTCCGTCAAAACGGGAGACCCCGTTAGCTGTTCCAAGCCAGATGTAGTCCCTGGAATCCTGCAGCAATGTATAAACTTTTTGTTCACTTAATCCTTGCTTTATGCCGTAGTTATCAAAAAAATACTTTTGCCCTGTTGAGGGTAATATTGAGGCATATAAACAGAGTATAATCCAGACAATATTTTTCTGGCCACAAAAGAATCTTATGGCTGCCATATGATATCTATTTAGAAATAAAGAAGAATGTCCCGCCCATATCTTCTAATCCCTGTATCTTTCCAAACTTTGGTTTCTGGCCGTTCTCAGAAGCAACAACAGCACTTACCGACCTGACAATAGTTTCAATCGGAATGCATGCGTTTCTGTTATTTAGCAGAGAATTGGCAAATGTTGAGGTAAATTTTGAGTTATCCACAGCCAGCTCATATCCTGCAGAGGTGAGTACCTGGGCCGACTTTGATGATGCCATAAATGTATTGTCGCATTTGGGATCTCCGACGAGGGATCGCATTGAGGTATAAAATCCGGGCCCGGATTCGCAGGCATCTGAAATTACAAGGGTATGCACTACCACATCACCATAACCCTGCAACCCTGCTCTCAGTCCGTTGATATTAAAATATGTAAACTCATCATCTCTCTTTGCATCAACAGGTATCCAGTATCCTACGTCATTGATGAATTTACCATGGCCTGCATACCAAACCATTAAAGATTTTACCTGATTCTTCTTAACAAGATCGCGGAGTTCAATATTGAAAAACCTTTCCATTTCCAACTTGGTCATGTCTTTCTTGTGGATAATGTTATGAATCTGGTAATTAGCAAGGGCCCTTCGAATGATGCTTACATCTTTTATCGGACCATCAAGACTTGCAAATGTCTCATAACTTGAATTTTCAACAAATACCACCCATGTCCTGCCCATTGGATTGGAAGCAGTAATATTTGCACCTTCCCTGTTAATTACAAATTCAGTTTCCTTAAGGTTTCCATAAACATCTTCAGCAACAACTAAAAACTTGTTCAGATTCGATACTTCCAGAATAGCTGTAAACCGAGGATTCATCTCATCACGTCTGTAACTTGCTGTTACATCCCCGATGGTAATAGATCTGATCTGGCTTTCATCGGTGATCCTCCCCTGAATCGCGACATTGGGAGTCGGAGAATCAAGGAATACCCTTCCATCCTCAGAGGTATAAGGGGAGACCAGAGTTATGACCGGCGGATTAATTTCAGTACGCTTTATTGCATAGCTTTTTACCTGTTCATTATTATAATTGTCCCGCGCTATAATAGTAATCTTATCAAGCCCTGTAACATCAACGTTTGATAAAAATTCATATTCGCCCCCTTTTTCTGCCAGGATCACATTCTTATCATTAATCAAAAATGATTTAATCTTACTCTTATCCTTAACTTTTCCGGAGATGAGCATTAATGATTTATCTCCTCTGATCTCCAAAGCATTACCCATTGGTACAGGATTGGCAATTGATATCTCAGGAGCTGCCTTTTCCCTGTTTAGTTCATAAAGTCTTGTCTCTGCATCTTTTTGCATTTTCCGTGCTTTCATATCAAATTCCGACAGAACAGTGATTTTTGTATAATCCTCCATAGCCTTCTCAAAATTCATGATCTCCTCATATGATTTAGCCCTGGCAAAATATGCATCAGGATCATTTCCCTGCATTGATATGTATTTCGAAAAATCATTTATAGCGTTTGTATGCTGATTGAATTCCTGATAATAAATTCCTCTGACCAGATAAAATGACGGATTAAGAGGGTCAATAAGGATATTTTTTGAGATGTCATCTATTGCAGCAGGATAATCCAGTTTACTCTTATATACTCTGCTTCTCATCATATAGGCATCAGTATTCCTGTCATCAAACTCAAGAACCTCATTGCATTGATTCATTGCCTCTTCAGTATCAGAAGGGATAAGCAGATCTGCAAGTTCAAGTCTTGGGGCAGGGTACTTTTTATCCTTTGATATAGATTTCTCCAGTTCCTTTTTTGCGAGAATATCGTTATTAAGCTTTCTGTAAATGACTCCCCTGTAATAAAACTCTTTTGGAGTATCCTTAAGTAAAATTGCAGTATCTGAAACTTTAAGGGCCTGGTCGAACATCTCAAGCCCGATAAGAGTGATTATCTTTTCAGGATATACATCCGGGTTTCTTTTATCAATTCCCGAAACCTGGTTAAGAAGTTTAAGTGCCTCTTCGTAATTTCCTGTTTTATTAGCGATTGCACCAAGGGAAACAAGTATATCAAGGTTTTTCGGAGAAAAGACCAGAGCCTTCTCATAATCAGAATTTGCGTCTGAATATTTTAACAGCTTTTCATATACCTGACCTCTTGCATAATAAAAATCGGGGTCAGACGGATCAAGCTCTATTGCACTGTTGAACTGGGCAATGGCATCCTCATACTTTAAATTATCAACAAATTCAGTCCCTGCTTTGTAATACTTTCTGGCATTCTGCCCAAGTGTATTAAATGATAACACAGCTGTCAGGATTGCCACAAAAAATATTCGCTTCTTCATATGATTAAGATAACTTTATAAACATGACCAACTATCAAAAATAAAAATATTTATTTTAATAATCAATTTTTCTTGATGCCCGCGTCATTCAGGTATATTTCAAGCAAACTTCCACTGAAGACCTTGCTATATATTTTTCTGCCGGAAACCGGGGGTGCTTTAATACCTCCGGTAAAAGTTTTTTTCCCTGTAAAAACTCTCATCTCATCCCATAATCCACATGAAATAAAGTGATTAAGAACCTGAGCCCCCCCTTCAATGAATACCGACTGAACATTTGTTTTAAATAAATAATCACAGATCTGAATTGCCGAAGGTGAATTTATGTCAAGTGCAATTTTCGTTATGTCTGAATCTTCAGTTTCACGATTATGAGTAAACACAATTGATTTACCAGCAAAATCCCTATTAATTGATCCTGAACTGCTTAAGATCAGCTTTAAGGGATCTGGTCCTTTCCATTCCCTTACATTAAGCTTTGGTTTGTCGGTCCGCAGAGTTCCGGCGCCAATAAGTATTGCCTGTTCTGATGCCCTCCATTTATGAACAAGAACCCTTTCAGGCTTACCGGATATCCAGTTTGGTCCTGTTATATGATTTTCAGATCGCAGAATATCCAGATATCCATCTGCACTTTGTGCCCATTTCAATGTTATATACGGCCGGCTTTTTTCATGAAATGTAAAAAATCGCCTGTTTAGTCTCCTGCATTCATGTTCAAGTACTCCGGTAATAACTTCACATCCCGAATCCTGTAATTTTTTAATTCCTTTCCCTGATACCTTTTTGCTGGTATCAACTGTCCCGATTACAACACGGGGTATAGACAAGGATATAATCAAATCAGCACAAGGTGGTGTCTTTCCAAAATGCGAACAGGGTTCAAGATTTACATAAAGAGTTGAATATCTTAATTTTTCTTTGTCCGTTACACTATTTATTGCATTTACCTCAGCATGAGGCTCTCCTGATTTTAGATGATACCCCTCGCCAATAATTATTCCTTTATAAACAATAACTGATCCAACAAGCGGATTCGGATAAGTTAATCCCTCTGCCTTTGAAGCCAGCTCTAAGCATCTCCTCATGAATTTATCGTGATTCGTCCCATCCATTTCAACTAAAATGCTAAATTTGAAATATGAGTGTGAATATACAAACAATAAAAGATATCAGGTTTTACCTCTCAAAGGAACTTTCGAAAATCTATCACGAACCGGAATTAAGTGCACTTTGCACTGAAATTATCAGGAGCGTTACGGGATCCACAAAGTTTCTCCAGATATATAAACCGGAATCTCAGGTTAATCCGGAACAGACAGAAAGAATTTTAAATATCTGTAAGGAGCTTTTAACAGGAAAACCTTTGCAGTACGTTCTCGGAGAGACATACTTTTATGGTTGTATTATCAGGATTAACCAGTCGGTACTTATTCCCAGACCTGAAACAGAGGAATTGGTTGATTTAATAATCAGGGAAAACAAAGGATTGAAAAATAATATACTCGACTTTGGAACCGGTTCAGGATGCATTGCTATTGCTCTCGCACTGAATTTAAAAGATAGCTCAGTTAAAGGAATTGATATTTCAGAGGAGGCAATAAATATAGCCAGACTAAATGCTCAGATGAATGCAGTAACTGTATCATTTATTTCGGGTGATATCTTAAATTTTGATACCTCATCGGTTGAAAAAGCAAGTATTATTGTAAGCAATCCTCCTTATGTGCGTCACTCTGAAAAATCGCTGATGAAGAACAATGTTCTTGGTTTTGAACCTCATATAGCCCTTTTTGTGCCGGATGACGATCCACTGCTGTACTATAAATCATTATTAAAAATTGCAGACGATGTTCTTTTACCGGAAGGAAGGTTATATTTTGAAATAAATGAAGCTCTTGGAGAATCTATTGTAAATCTTCTGACAGAATGCAGGTATTCAGATATAAAGATCGCAAATGATATTAATAATAAGGAGAGAATAATTAAAGCTATTATGCATGACTGAAAATGAACTCTATAAGAGTGCCCTGAGCAAAGCAATGAACATATGCTCAAAGAGGGAATATTGTTGCTATGATATCCGTGAAAAGCTCATTATATGGGGGACATCAAAAGATGATTCAGAAAAAATCATTTCTGTACTTACCAATGAAAAATTTATTGATGAGACCCGTTATGCCAATGCTTTTGTTAAAGATAAATTCAAATACAATAAATGGGGAAAAGTTAAGATCTCTGCTCATCTGAGGCTAAGACAAATACCGGATCACGTGATCAGTTCAGCAATCGATTCAATAGACCATACTGAATATGCTAATACTCTCAGATCGCTTATAACACTGCATAAAAAATCTGTTAAAGCCAAAAACCAGTATGACCTTAAAGGAAAGCTTCTGAGATACGGATTATCAAAAGGATTTGAAAGCAGTTTATTATATGAAATCCTTAGTGATACAGAAGAGCATTAAGTGAAGTCCGGAGCTGTTGAAATTACTTTCCCCTCCTTTTGAAGGAGGGGTGGCCGCAGTACAATGATAATCAGTACATTGAAGGACTTGTAGCGGCCGGGGTGGTTGACTGATTTTTTGATTCTATATTGTTCCATAATTCTGCCTCAGCTGAAGTGGACCTGTTCCTTAGAGACAATCTGTAAGATTTAAGACCTTTTCTGTTGAAGAGGTTTTTTTTTATAGATTTAACGATAAAAAGAAACGAATAAATCAACCACCCTGGCCGGGAAGAGACCTTTGTAACAATCAGAAAATCAATTGTCCCGTCCACCCCTCCTTCAAAAGGAGGGGAAAGTTTATCGACTCACTTTGCTTACAATTCTACTCCCAGGTTGACGGTTATACCCTTGGGGGTTGGGAAAGGTTCCGAACAAGATGGTCAAAGACCTGTTACAATACTCAGGATAAATGGCCAGAATGAGATCATAAAAATCAGTCCCGAACCAATACAGTCAATGACAATCAATTGCGTCCGTGTGGCGGGTTGCATAAGATAATAAACTGAAAAAACCACTCTGAGCAGAAGCTGTGAAGCAAAAAACAGGAATACTCTCAGTCCATAAATATTCCAGAGGAATGCCTCCTCTAATTTTCCTCTCAAAATCAGGGAAAAACTATGAGATAATCCGCATGAAACACATTGTTCTCCTGTAAGTTTTTCATGCAAACAGACAACCGGATAGTTATTTTTTTCAGGTGAAAAAAAGCCGGAGTAAATAAATATCAGAATTATTACTCCGGCAAAAAAGGTATTTATAATAAGGTAAGGCTCATTTCTGAGACTCACCTTCAGATCAGAGGATGTGCTATTTTTCCTTTTGTAAGGTATCATCCTTCTGTGTGTTTTCTCCCTGGGGATTTTCCAGTTCTTCAAGCTCCTTGCGACGATCCTCCTTATCACTGCTTGTGTTTATTTCGACTTTTTCACCATTGCTTTCAACTTTAATTGAGATATTAGCATCTTCAAGATCTTTGATTACATTATCCTGAACGTCATTAATAATATTCTGGATCTCATTCGGCCATTTATCGGCCTTTTGAGCAATTTTTCCGACAACAAATACCTGTGAAAGCGAAATAAGCGTTGCAATAATAGCTATTATCAGTCCTGCAATTAATACTCCGCGCGGAGAATTATTTCTTGCAGCCTGACTAAGCCCGACCGAAGCAAGAATTATTGAAATAATACCCGGAATAATTGCGATCAGGCCTACGCAGGGAATAACTGAAAGTACAAATGTAATTATAGCTATAACCAGGGCTGCAATTCCCAGATTTTGTCCCGTATTGTTATTGTTCCGAACCTCTTCCATGATATATAAATGATTAATTATTACTTGTTCCTTTTAGGATATTAACTAAATCCTGCTCTAAAGACGTCTTTGGAGTTTCAATGATGCGTCCCGATTCAATATTATTTTTATAAATTATAAAAGTAGGTACCCTTTGTATATCCAGACTTTCATATTCACCTACAGGAGAGAGCTTTGCGTTATCAACACCAATAAAATTAATCTTTGCTGCAGGAAATTGCCACAGATCTGTGATTCTCATAAACCTGGGTACTTCTCTTCTGCTGTCGGGGCACCATGTTCCCAATACAATTTTTATTGATATGCTGTCATTATCTGTTTCAAGTAATTTATTAAGATATTCATTGTTTATCTGGTAGTTATCATACTCTTTGAAAAACCATTCAGAATGGGGCTGACTGGTTATCTGATTGAAATTGAAATAACCGAGCAGCCAGCTTGATTGCTCAGAGAAATCTACCCCTGTTCCATTTTTATGTTCACTTTCAGCAGACAGAGTATCAGATTTTTTAATAGTTGAACATCCATTAAAAATCAGAATTAAAAACAATAAGGACAAAAAATTTCTCATTGAAAATCTACAGTTAAAGTCTGCAATTTACAATTTTTTCTATTCAAAAGAATGAAGCATTATTTCAAGGATCTGTTTTGCGGCTTTTGATACTGATGTTCCCGGTCCGAAGATCGCTGCAACACCTGAGTCATACAGAAATTTGTAATCACGTGGGGGAATTACACCTCCGGCTATTACAAGAATATCTTCCCTGCCAAGCCTTTTCAGTTCAGCAATAACCTGGGGAACGAGTGTTTTATGACCTGCTGCAAGACTTGATACACCAAGCACATGGACATCATTTTCAACTGCCTGTTTAGCTACTTCTGAAGGAGTCTGAAACAGTGGCCCGATATCAACATCAAATCCTATATCGGCATATCCGGTTGCAACTACTTTAGCGCCACGATCGTGACCATCCTGACCCATCTTTGCGATAAGAATCCTTGGCTGACGACCCTCTTTTTCAGCAAACTTCACTGTAAGGGCAACAGCATCATTAAAGTCTTCATCTGATTTATATTCTGATGAATAGACACCTGAAATTGTATTTATCACTGCTTTGTACCTCCCGACAATTTTTTCACATGCATAAGATATTTCACCCAGACTTGCTCTTTTTGCAGCGGCTTCCACTGCAAGTTCCAGCAGGTTGCCTTCCCCTGTCTGAACACATCTGGTAATTGCTTCAAGGGCTGACTGACACTCAGATTCATTTCTTTCAGCCCGCAGCTTTTCAAGACGTTTAATCTGCGAATCGCGTACTGCTGAATTATCGACTTCAAGTGTTTCAAGAGGGTCCTCTTTCCCAAGACGGTATTTGTTGGTACCAACTATTGACTGCACACCTGAATCGATTTTGGCCTGAGTCCTTGCTGCAGCCTCTTCAATGCGTAATTTTGGCAAACCTGATTCAATCGCTTTTGCCATTCCACCAAGACTTTCAATCTCCTGAATATGTTCCCAGGCTCTGTGGGCAATTTCATGGGTAAGTGTTTCAACATAATATGATCCGGCCCAAGGGTCAATAGATTTACATACCTGAGTCTCTTCCTGGATATAGATCTGGGTATTCCTTGCAATTCTTGCTGAAAATTCAGTTGGAAGGGCAATTGCCTCATCGAGGGCATTTGTATGAAGGCTCTGGGTATGGCCCAGAACTGCAGCCATTGCCTCAATACATGTTCTGCCGACATTATTGAAAGGGTCCTGTGCCGTTAAACTCCATCCCGAAGTCTGTGAATGAGTCCTGAGCGCCAGCGATTTATTGTTTTTAGGATTGAAATCACTTACAATTTTTGCCCATAGCATACGTGCCGCCCTCATCTTGGCTATCTCCATGAAATGGTTCATCCCTACTGCCCAGAAAAATGAAAGTCGCGGAGCAAAGGCATCAATGTCAAGTCCGTTTTTAAGACCTGTCCTGAGGTACTCCAACCCATCGGCAAGTGTATAGGCAAGTTCAATATCGCATGTTGCTCCAGCCTCCTGCATATGATAACCCGAGATACTTATTGAATTGAACTTGGGCATTTTATCTGAAGTATAGCGAAAAATATCAGCTATTATTTTCATTGAAAACTCAGGAGGATATATATATGTATTCCTGACCATGAATTCCTTAAGTATATCATTCTGAATGGTACCGGTCAATTCATCGAGCCTGGCTCCCTGCTCCAGGGCAGCTACAATGAAAAAAGCCATCACGGGAAGCACTGCCCCATTCATTGTCATTGATACAGACATCTGATTAAGGGGTATCTGATCAAAAAGCACCTTCATATCAAGAACTGAGTCAACAGCAACACCTGCCTTCCCGACATCTCCTGCAACTCTCTCATGATCTGAATCATATCCCCGGTGGGTAGCGAGGTCAAAAGCCACTGACAACCCTTTCTGGCCGGCAGCCAGATTGCGTCTGTAAAAAGCATTCGACTCCTCTGCAGTGGAGAACCCTGCATATTGTCGTATAGTCCAGGGAAGCATGGTATACATCGCAGAGTAAGGGCCATGTAAAAACGGAGGAAACCCCGGAACATAATTAAGATGTTCCATCCCTGCCAGATCATTTTTGGTATATGAACCCTTTACAGGGATTCTTTCAGGCGTTAACCATACACCTTTATTCTCATCCGCCTTTTTTCCGATCAATAGTTTATTGACGGGGAGAGTACTGATATCATTATATCTGAATTTTGGTCTCATATAGTATCTCAATCAAATCACAGGTTAATTCCGAGAAGATTATTTATGCTATTCAGCATATCAGTTACATCAGTTCTGACATGGATGAAATATTTAATCCCCAATGCTTTAAGATCATCAATACATGGAGGATTTCCTGCTACGACAAAAATTGCTTTGTCTTTATACATTGAATAAATGACAGGGGCAACAACCGGATATTCCTCATCGGAGCTGCAAATCACAATAATATCAGCCGCAGGATCGACATTGGAAACTATCACTTCCTCAATTGTATTAAAACCCTTACTTTTAATTATCTGGTATCCTGCACATCCAAAAAAATCAGAGGAGAACTGTGCACGGGCATTTCTCATAGTAATATTCCCGATTGTCATAAGAAACACAACCGGCCGTTTATCGGCATTATCAACTGCAATTCTCAGTTTTTCATACTCCTCTGCTCCCCTGAATAATATTACCGGATCGACAAGCAGATCATTATCATAAGTCCTGGTATTAAATGCCTTGTGCAGATCTACAGAACGTGAATATGATTCTTCACCATTCGGGTATTTATTGGTTCCCAGCAGGATATTTTTTCTTAGAGAAACATCTTTTTTTCTGCTGCCGGCCGATTCCAGTATCCTTTTTTGAATCAGGCCTGATTTTAATGAGGCAAGAAATCCTCCTTCCTCTTCAATTTCAAGGAATAATTTCCATGCATTTTCCGTAATAAGGACAGTAAGGTTCTCAATATAATACGAACCGGCAGCAGGATCTGCAACCTTGTCGAAATATGCCTCCTCTTTAAGTAAAAGCTGCTGATTACGTGCAATTCGCTCTGAAAATTCATCAGGTTTTCTGAAACAAGCATCAAATGGCTCCACGGTAAGTGAATCGGTTCCGCCAAGAACGGCTGCCATAGCTTCTGTCTGGGTCCTCAGCATATTAACATAAGGATCATATATTGTCTTATTCCATCTGGTTGTTTCAGAGTGAATATCCATCTTAACCATTTTGCCGGTTGAAGGATCGAACCTGTTTGATATAACTGACCATAAGAGCCTGGCGGCCCTCAGCTTTCCAATCTCAAGAAAGTAGTCGGAGCCAACTCCGAAACTGAACCTGATCTTTGATGCTGCAGCCTGAACACTTATTCCCCTGTCAGTAAGTTGTGACAAATATTCGCTGCCCATTGACAAACCAAAAGCGAGTTCCTGAACCAGACCTGCTCCTCCATTCATGAAACATGAAGCATTCAGATGAATAGTACGAAAGTTTGGAAGAACCAGCGATTTAGAAGTCAGGGATGCCAGGTAATCAAACCCGGCCTCAACCGGGACACATAACTTACCATTTTGCATGGTACGTCCCAATGGATCAGCTTCTATAGCTCCTCTTATACCTGACGGCTCATAATTTCTCTCACCTGCAATAGTGATAATTATATCAAGTATCTCCTTTGCTTTTCCTTCTGAAAGAAAGTTTATTTCAATTATATCCAAATGTATATCATTAAGAAGAACTCTGAAATTATCTTCATTAATTGTTTCAGGATCAACTATTGTAAATCCAAGTGAATCAACGCCTTTCATAAGAATATCGAGAGCTGTTCTGTTTGCTGCCGCATAATCACTTACAACAATATTTTGTCTTACCAGCCATGAGTTATTGTTAATCCTGGTTCCTCTTAAATAAGGATACTCACCAGGCAAGCTATTGATATACAAAAGATTATCAATATTTTCCATTCTGTATAAAGGATTTACATCAAATCCTTCAGTGGTTTTCCATACCAGCTTTTTATTAAAATCAGCTCCCTTAAGATCAATGTGGATTCTTTCCATCCACTCATCTGTAGTTACAGGAGGGAACTTATCAAATAATTTTTCATTCTTCAGCATTCCTTGGAAGTTGTGAATAAGATTACAATTTTGATTATTCGGGATAATGGATAAATGAACTTTATCATATTGATTATATTGCGATTGACATATTATTTACCGGCAAACTCCATAAGATAAGCCTTAATAAAAGGATCAAGTTCACCATCCAGTACAGCCTGTACATTACCTGTCTCATAACTTGTTCTCAGGTCCTTTACCATCTTATATGGATGAAGCACATATGATCTAATCTGCGAACCCCATTCAATTTTTTTCTTCTCTCCTTCAATTTTTGCCTTTTCATCCAGTTGTTTTCTCAGTTCGAGCTCATAAAGCTGGGATTTCAGTATTCTTAGTGCATTTTCCTTATTATTCAGCTGCGAACGTGTCTCCTGGTTTTCAATAACAATTCCCGTGGGATGGTGCCTGAGCCTTACTGCTGTCTCTACCTTATTAACATTCTGTCCGCCTGCCCCGCTTGAGCGATAAGTGTCCCATGATATATCCGCCGGATTAATGACAATCTCTATATTTTCATCCACTATCGGGGAAATAAATACAGATGCAAATGTTGTCTGCCGTTTTCCCTGGGCATTGAAAGGGGAGATCCGTACCAACCGGTGAACCCCGTTTTCGCTCTTCAGGTATCCATAAGCCCTGTCACCATCAATCTCAATTGTGACTGATTTGATGCCTACCTCATCTCCTGGCTGAAGATCAAGTTCCTTAACTTTGTAGTTGTTTCTTTCCGCCCACCGGAGATACATTCTCATGAGCATATCTGCCCAGTCATTACTTTCTGTACCTCCAGCCCCTGAATTTATCTTTAAGATGGCACCCAGCTGGTCCTCTTCCCTTTGCAGCATATTTCTGACTTCGAGGTTCTCAATCTGTGATAAACAGTTCATATACTGATTATCTACATCTTCCTCAGTTGCTTCCCCCTCTTTCGAAAAGTCAAATAAGACGGTAAGATCGTCTATTGCGGTACCTATCTTATCAAAATCCGTTGTCCAGCTCTTTAACCGGGCAATGCTCTTAAGGAGTTCTTCAGCCTTCTTCGGATCATCCCATAATCCGGGACGTAAAGACAAATTTTCCTTCTCTGCTATAATTTCCAGTTTACCTTCGATGTCAAAGATACCTCCTTAACGCATCGCGGCGTCCCGATAAAGCCTTTATCTGTTCGTTAGTTATCATTACAAAAAATTTGCACAAATTTACTATATTCCCTGAAGAAAGAATCCTAAATAGTTATTTTTACAGTTGACATATTAAAACTTTCTCTAAAATCATAAACTATAAGATTATGAAACACAGTCTGATTCTTGTTTGCTCTCTGCTGATCTACGGATCTCTGAATATTGCATCTGCTCAACAGGCTGCTGTTGCTGGCCCTGCTGATACACTTGTAGTATTATGGTCAAGTGGTGATCCTGAGGTTGCTGAGAAGGCATGCCTGATGTATGCCAATGCTGCGAATAAGTACAAATGGTTTAACAAGGTTATTGTAGTTGTATGGGGACCTTCAGAAAAGCTTCTTGCTGAAAATGAAGCCCTTAAAAGCAAAATTTCATCAATGCAAAAGGAGGGTGTAATTTTCCAGGCATGTATCGCATGTTCAAATATGTATGATGTTACCGATGATCTGAAAGTGTGTAATGTTGATGTAAAAGGTATGGGAGTGCCGCTTACAAAATACCTTAAACGGGGATATAAGATTATCTCTTATTAGCTGGTTAGTATTTAATTGTTCTTTCTTGTTTTTTATATGATCAGGCATTAATTGACCCTGAAGCCAGAAAATGAACCAGTTCCTGATTGAGTTGAAGCACCCGAATTAATAACCAGTTTAACAACACTATTTGCATTTAGTTTCATTGTTATACTCCTGGAAGTTAAAGAGTACGCTGCAAGTTCAATTGCAATCTCTTCGTATACTGCTGAATTATAATAAAGTACCAGTTTTCTTGAACCGCCTGATCCATCAGCATAATAGCTTATTGAGAATGTATATATTCCGGTAACTGGCGCTACAAATTCACCTGAGGCATCATTAAATGCATTACCATCATTATATTCAACAGTACTTGGAATAAATGTTACATCTGTCATGGACGAAACTGTGGTGGAAAGAAGTTTTCTGGCCCTGAATGCAACCATACTTCCTAATGATACACTATTACCACCAGAGATCAAAAGACTATTACTTGATTGATTATATGTAAGATTTTGTAACTCATTTGTCGGACTTGCATCGGCATCATTCTTTAACTCAGAAAGATCTATTGCAGGCGCTGTGCTCCTGAGTAACCTTAACTCCCTCTTTGCTCCGTCATAAATCAGATCCTGGATCTCATTCTTTGGATCTCCATCTGCCTCAATATTTGCCAGTAGTACCGAGTTACCCCTTGATATTCCCAGATAATTACCTTCAGCACTGCTGGTGATTGTAAGATTCTGAAGTAAGCTTGTAAGAGGCACTGAATTCCCTCCGCTTATTGTGAGATTACTCTGGTCAAATGATATTGTCTGATCATCGGTGGCAGGATCACCTGCCTCGCCTTTCGGTCCGGCGTCTCCTTTCAGCCCCGGAGGACCAGGCTCAAGAGACTTCTGTGCATACAACGCATATGGCACTGCCAGGAACTGCATTGTTCCCATATCCATGAAAAGACTTTCAAATTTTACCTCAACCTTCAGGTAATGAAATGCAAGTGCCCAGTTAATCTGTGAAAGTTGAGTTACACTTCCCCCTGTATTGGTTCCATGTCCGATAACCAGTGTAAAAACCCCGTATTTTGAAGTTTTTACCTTTGAATGCAGCTCCTGGTAAACAAGCGTACCAAGAGGATTTTCTGAAATTATTGAAAATCTTACATCAATAACCCTGTCAGCTAATTCCTTGCCATAATTATCTCTGGCAACAGCCTGGTAATGGATACCAAAAGGCACAGTTCCCTGTCCGTAACTTTTAAGGCCAATTGCTAAAAAAATGAAAGTGATAAAATAACATCTCAGTTTTAATAAAGCCATCTTTTTGCAAATTACATTTTTTCAATCTTAAAGGTCCTGTTTACTATTCCATCATCACTTATGATCCTTACAAAATAGAGTCCGGTACTCAAATGTTCAAATGATATGGCCTCTCTATGCCAGAACTCCTCATTAAAAACAAGCTTCTCATTTTGAATTACTGATCCGGTCAGGTTTATTATATCGATTTTGAAACTCCTTGCCCCTGACCCGAATAATTCAATATATAAATAATCTGTTACAGGGTTTGGATATACTTTTACTCCGTTACCTGAGGGAACGATTTCTTTTGAATATTTAATACCCGGTTGTTGAAATCCCTGTGTAAAAACAAAATCAGATGAACCGATTATCTCTACAGCAGTCTCACCTCCTGTTTGAGAATAATTGACATCACCTGTTGACATAATACCGGCTACAGGTACCAGAACCTGATGTGAAAGTTGCTGGGCAAAAGCATTACCCTGAGAAACAAGTAATAAAAATATTAAAACTCTGGTCCCTTTAGTCATGTTATATGGTGATCTGAAGGTTCAAAAATAAATATTATTTTGACAAAATAAAGGAAATTGTTGACAAATGTGTTAATAACTTACTTTAATTAATTTCTGAAGACACTAAAAAATCTCGTATTTTATGAATCTTCAAAATCACCTTTTGTCTTTATCTCTTTTCTTTTTGTGAATTAATCCCTGATGCTTAAATCTTTTCTCTATAAAAATCTTACAGAAGCCGGCTGTGATGAAGCAGGAAGAGGATGTCTGGCAGGACCTGTTGTTGCAGCAGCTGTAATACTTCCAAAAAATTTTAAAAATTCCGAACTGAATGATTCAAAGAAGCTTACAGCAAAACAAAGACTCCTTCTTAGAGATGTAATAATCAATTCAGCGGTGGACTGGAAAGTTGCATTTGTGAATAGTAGTGATATAGATGAAATGAATATTTTAAGGGCTTCAGTTAAAGCCATGCATTTGGCAATTGAAGGGTTGAAAAAGGAACCTCAGTTTCTGCTCATTGACGGTAACCGGTTTTACCCATATAAAAAAATAGATTACAGGACAATTATTAAAGGTGATGGAAAATATCTGTCAATAGCAGCAGCCTCTGTTCTGGCAAAAACATTCCGCGATGATTTTATGGAAAAAATACACACTGAATTCCCTGATTACGGATGGAATAAAAATAAGGGCTACCCCACCTCCTTCCACAGAAAAGCCATAATTGAACATGGTATCACGCCGTATCACAGGAGATCTTTCAACCTCTTTGACACCCAGTTGAAATTTCAATTCTGATTATTCTCTTCTTAAGTAATAACATTATCTTTGGCCGAAAATTTAATCTCACTGAATAATTCCAATTCATGAAAAGAATATCTGCAATACTGCTGATCCTTGTCTTTACAATCGGATCCAATCTTAAAGCTGATGAAGGAATGTGGCTTCTTCCGCTGCTTGAAAAATTAAATATGGGTAAAATGACTGAGATGGGACTGAAACTCTCGGCTGATGACATATACAATCTAAATAAACCAAGCATAAAAGATGCAATCGTGATCTTCGGAGGTGGATGTACCGGGGAGATTGTATCCTCACAGGGACTGATTCTTACCAATCATCATTGCGGCTACAGTTCAATTCAGTCTCATAGTACTGTAGAGCATGATTATCTGGGCAATGGATTCTGGGCGAAAACAAAGGAAGAGGAGCTTCCCAATCCTACTCTGAGTGTTACTTTCCTGATCAGAATTGAAGATGTTACAACTCAGATCCTTGATAAGACTAAGCCGGAAATGACTGAATCCGAGCGAACTGTTACGATAAATGAAGCAAGTCAAATTATTGAGACCAAAGCTGAAGCTGGAAACAATTATATGGCACAAGTCGGAAGCTTCTATGGGGGTAACTATTTTTATCTACTTGTTTATGAAAGATATAACGATGTGCGACTGGTTGGTACACCTCCTCAATCAATAGGTAAATTTGGTTCAGACACTGACAACTGGGAATGGCCCCGTCATACCGGTGATTTCAGCGTATTCCGTGTATACTCCTCACCCGAAGGAAAACCCGCGTCATATTCAAAAGCAAATATTCCCTTAAAACCGAAGTATTCACTTCCTGTTTCGATTAAAGAGCTTAATAAGGACGATTTTACCATGGTAATGGGATATCCGGGAAGTACAAACAGATATATGACTTCATTTGAAGTAGATGAACTGCTCCGGATTACACACCCGGCCCGAATAAAGATCAGGGGATTAAAGCAGGAGATCTGGATGAACGATATGAAGGCGGATAAAAATGTTAATATTCAGTATTCTGACAAATATTTTAAGTCTTCCAACTACTGGAAATATTCAATCGGCCAAAAGAGCGGTCTCGAAAAACTTAATGTCAGGGCAAAGAAGGTGGCAATTGAGAACCGGTTCAGCAAATGGGTCATTGCTTCTCCTGATCGTAAAGAAAAATACGGAGAGGCCCTTAATCTGATAAAAACTGCAACAGAAGGAAGGGCGGATCATTACAATGCTTATCAATATGTTACAGAGTGTATCCAGGGCTGCGAGCTGTTTAGCATGAACCAGGTCTCAAGAATTCTTATAAATGCCCTCAGGCAGGGAGATAATCAAAAAACAGCAGAGGCAGTTTCGCGGGTCAAAAGTTATGTAAAAGGTTTTTATAAAGATTATAACCTTTCAACAGATAAGAAAACTACAAGCGCAATGCTCAAACTTTACAAATCTGATATTCCCGAAAGATTCCATCCTGACTTTTATGCAAACATCATAGATAAAAAATATAAAGGAGATATTGACAGGTTTGTCGATGACATGTTCGCCAAAACAGTATTTTCAAGTGAAGCAAAACTCATGGCTTTTCTTGATAAACCAGTTCTGAAAACTATTGAAAATGATCTGGTGTACGTTGCTTCTGCCTCAGTTTATAAAATTGCGGTTGATATTTCGTATGGTGTGGATAATTTTGATGACCAGCTGAAGAAAGGTAAAAGGCTCTGGGTTGCTGCACTGATGGAGATGGATCCTGAGAATACCCTCTATCCCGATGCCAATTCCACAATGAGATTATCATATGGAACTATTCAGGACTACGATCCTAAAGACGGAGTAACTAATAAGTATTTTACAACCCTCCAGGGTGTTGTTGATAAATATAAACCAGGCGATTATGAGTTTGACCTTCCGAAAAGAATTATTGATCTGAATGCAGGAAAAGAATTCGGGAGATATGGCTCAGCCAAGGGATATATGCCAGTCTGTTTTCTGACAACGAATGACATAACCGGAGGAAACTCAGGCAGTCCTGTGTTAAATGGAAAAGGTGAACTGATCGGTCTGGCCTTTGACGGCAACTGGGAAGCAATGAGCGGAGACATCGCATTTGAACCTGAACTCCAGAGGACAATCGTAGTCGACATAAGATATGTTCTCTGGGTTATGGATGTATTTGCAGGAGCTAAACATCTTGTGGATGAGATGACAATAGTTCAGTAAATAATTGCACAAATATATTTTCGCATTTTGTGCTTATCTTTACATAAAATATAAGTTCAATGCATTTCAATCTCATCGAAATTCTTGCAGCCTTCATGGTCCTGTTTGCAATAATTGATATTCCCGGGTCAATTCCTATAATTATTGACCTGAAATCCAAGTCAGGAGATATAAAATCAGCCAAAGTAACACTTGTTTCATTTCTGATATTACTTGCATTTCTGTTTATTGGAAGTCCTTTGCTGGGAATATTCGGTATTGATGTTTCATCTTTTGCAATTGCAGGCTCATTCATAATCTTTCTTATTGCTATGGAGATGATTCTGGGTATTGAACTGTTCAAACATGATGCTCATGTAACCGGTTCAATATTCCCCATAGCATTCCCTCTGATTGCAGGAGCAGGATCAATTACAACCGTTCTCTCATTAAAGGCTGAATACCAGACAATCAATATATTCCTTGCACTTGTCCTTAATATGGGAGTTATATATCTAGTATTACGCTTAACATCATTATTTGAAAAAATTCTCGGAGCCGGAGGACTTCAGATTCTTAAGAAAGTTTTTGGGGTCATTCTGCTCTCTATTGCAATAAAACTCTTCATTACCAATTCAGGGATCATCCTTCCGAATGCAAGGTGAAATAACTATATATACTGATGGAGCTTCAAGTGGAAACCCCGGCCCCGGTGGCTATGGTGTTGTTCTTATTTACGGAAAGCACAGGCTTGAAAAATCTGAAGGTTACAGGCTCACTACCAATAACAGGATGGAACTAATGGCAGTTATTTCAGGCCTCGAATCGTTGAAAATACCTGGCAGCAGGGTTGTGGTTTATACCGATTCTAAATATGTTTCTGACTCCGTTGAAAAAGGATGGGTTTTTCAATGGGAATCAAAAGGATTCAAAAAGAAAAAAAATGCTGACCTCTGGATCAGATTCCTGACAATCTACAGAAAACATAAGGTACGGTTTATCTGGATAAAGGGACATTCAAATAATACTGAAAATGAAATATGCGACAGGCTGGCTGTAAATGCCTATGTAAATGGAATACTCAATGAAGACACAGGTTACACACCGGAAGAAAACAATAATATATTACTCTGAAAACCCCTGCTTATAAAAAACAGTTTTGTATTTATAAAAATATGATGCAATTTTGTAAAAAGAGTTAAATGCAAAAATATTACGCAAGTCCCAAATCAACTTCTCCGGAGATCCATTTTTCTCCTGAGGAAAATATTTTTTTTCTGCGGGGAATTTCTTCCCCGGAAGATGTTCGCGAAACCTATTATCCTGTAATTGAGTGGATTAACGCCTTTACTGATACAATAATTGAAGGTAAGGAAAAAAAGTACTCATCTGCTTTTCCTCTAAAACTTCAGATCGATCTCGAGTATTTTAATTCATCTTCAGCAAAATTTATTTTCGATATAGTTTCAGATTTTCACAAAATCACTTCAGTTGGCATTCCGGTTATTGTTGAATGGAATTATGATGAAGAAGATACCGACATGCAGGAAGCCGGGGCTGATATAGCTGCCCTCATTGGTGTTGAGTTTATATATAAAATAAAATAAATGTAAACTCGGATGAGAGGGCAAAAGGAACTCTACGAGCTTTTTGAACAGCTGGATATCTCATTCGAATATTTTGAACATCCGCCACTGGCAACAATTGAGGATACCAAAATTCATTGGAAATATTATAATTCAGGCAGATGCAAGAATATTTTTTTTCGGAATCATAAGGGTGACCGTCACTATCTCATCATTCTGGAACATCTCAGACAACTTAACATCAGGGATCTGGAGAAAAGGTTAAGGCAGGGAAAGCTTACCTTTGCATCCGATCAACGTCTTAAAAAACATCTTGGGGTGGAACCCGGGTCTGTGACTCCTTTCGGGTTGATCAATGACAAGGACAGACATGTATATCTTTTTATTGATGAGAAACTTAATGAATCTGAACGGCTGGCCTTTCATCCAAATATAAACACAGCTACCCTGATAATTTCAAAATCTGACTTTCTTAAATTTCTGGCCCATACCGGGAATGGTTATGAATTTATACAATTATATGATTAGTTCAGAGCCGGGCGGATCTCCTTAAATTTATTTAGAATGAATATTTTTTGATTTTTGCTGCATCAGTTTACTGTTAAATACGTCATTATTAAAATTCAATATTTTAGTGACTAATGAAAAGATACTTTATATCTGGCCTGATTCTCTTTTTCCTTATACCATATTTAAATGGTCAGATAACCAGGAAGAGTTATAATGCAACAAAGATTTCATCTCCTCCTGAAATAAACGGGATTCTTGATGAAAATATCTGGCAAACAGGAGATTGGGTAAATGATTTCATACAACATGAACCATATAATGGTGGAAAACCATCACAAAGAACCGATTTTAAAATCCTCTTTGATGATGACAACCTGTATGTTGGTGTCAGGGCTTTCGATACAAGTCCCGACAGTATTGTTAATCGTCTGACCAGGCGAGATCAGGCTGATGGAGACATGGTTGCTGTTATATTTGACAGCTATCATGACCTGAGAACTGGATTTCTATTTGGTGTAAGCTCAGCAGGAGTAAAATACGACCTGATGTTTTCCAATGACGGGCAAAATGAGGATGAAACATGGGATCCGAACTGGTGGGTAAAAACTCAGATTAACAACGAAGGGTGGTGTGCAGAGATGAAAATTCCATTAAGCCAGTTAAGGTTTGAGAAGAATTCAGGTGATGTATGGGGACTTGAACTTGCGAGAGTCCTTTACAGAAAAAATGAAACAAGTTTCTGGCAGCATATCCCGAAGGATGCCCCCGGACTAGTCAATCTGTTTGGCGAACTATCGGGCCTTGAACAAATTAAGCCCAGGAAGATCTTTGATATAACACCCTACGGAGTTGCACGGGCTGAAACCTTTAAAAAGGTTCCTGAAAATCCGTTTCTTGCCAGTGGCAGGTCAACAGGTTTGAATGCAGGTATGGATGCCAAAATAGGTGTTACAAATAATATGACAATGGACCTGACTATAAATCCGGATTTCGGACAGGTTGAAGCAGACCCCTCTGAAGTAAACCTTACAGCTTACGAAACCTTCTTTAAAGAGAAACGTCCCTTTTTTATCGAAGGGAATAATATAACAAGCTTCGGGTTAGGACTGGGTGACGGAGATATTGGGAATGACAATCTCTTCTATTCCAGAAGAATAGGCCGTGAGCCCCACGGGGATCCGGAGCTTGAAGAGGGATGGTATGCCGATGCGCCAAAACAATCAACTATCATAGGGGCAGCAAAAATTACAGGTAAAACAAAGGATGGGCTCTCAATCGGTTTTGTTGAAGCAGTAACAGCAGAAGAGAAGGCTGAAATCGATACAGTTGGCGGAAGAATGTACGAAACGACCGAACCACTTACAAATTATATGATCGGACGAGTACAAAAAGACATCAATGAAGGAAAAACAATTATCGGTGGGATTTTTACAAGCACCAACAGGGATCTCGACGCAAACCTGAGCAATTCCTTGCATAAGGCTGCCTACTCAGGTGGAGTCGATTTTACTCAATACACCAATAATAAAAACTGGATGTTCAATATTAATGCAGCGTTTAGCGCTGTAGAGGGTTCAAAACAGGCAATAGAAAAAACCCAGACTTCTTCGGTACATTATTTCCAGAGACCTGACCAGGATTATAAAGCTCTCGATACTAGCCGCACCTCACTTTACGGATCAGGAGGAAGAATGCAGATAATGAAGCAAAACGGGCATTGGAATTTTCTTGCTTCAACTATTTGGAAATCACCGGGTTTTGAAATAAATGACATTGGCTATATCCGTGAGGCAGATCAGGTTTTCAATCTAATATGGGGAGGATATAGTCAATGGGATCCAAAATGGATTTACAGAAGGTTTAATATCAATTCAGATATTTATGCAATAAATAATTTCGGAGGCGACTGGTTAACAAAAGGATTGGAATGGAATGCAAGTATGCAGTTGAAGAATTACTGGAATATATGGACAGGAGGAGGGCTGACCAGCTCTTCCCTGAACCAGAGCATACTCAGGGGTGGACCCATGATGAAGACTCCCGGAAGTATCAGAGGACGGATCGGATTTTCAAGTGATAGCCGGAAAAAACTTGTTTTTGAAGTATATGCAAATAAGAATGTTGGGTTTGAAGACTATTCTAACAGTTTATATACCAGCGTTGAAATATCATATAAACCCACAAATTATCTTGTCTTATCCTTAACTCCCGATTTTAGTAAATCATTCTCTGAACTTCAATATATTACTAAAAAAACAGTAGATAATGCTGACAAATATATTTTTGGAAGTATCGACAGGAAAACCATAAGCACTTCTTTCAGGGTCAACCTGAATCTGAGTCCTGATCTCACTTTACAATACTGGGGACAGCCGTTTATTGCCACCGGAATGTATTACGATCATAAATATATTACCGATCCTATGGCAGATAATTATCATGATCGTTTTCATACCTATACAGAAGATCAGATCAGTCTTGACGGTGATCAGTACAATGTTGATGAAAATATGGACGGGACAACTGATTATTCTTTTGATAAAAAGGATTTTAATATCCAGGAATTTCTCTCAAACCTTGTTATCAGATGGGAATATAATCCGGGATCATCAGTTTATCTTGTATGGAGTCAGACCCGGAGCAGCTCAAATAACTCAGGATCAATGGATTATTTTGAGGACATGGGAGATCTTTTTGATCCTGATAACAACAAACCTCATAATGTTTTCCTCATTAAATTCAGCTACCGTTTTGGTTTAAAGTAAATTGAGTATCATCAATCAAGCATTAAAAATCATTGATTTTGACTTCGTCGAGCTTCACTTCGGTTCTTCGTTTACCCCGACCCCGGGGGGAGCGAAGAACCGAGACCACATTTGCGGGCGAACTCGGCGAATCCAAAATCAATTATAAACCCTTAAACAGTCTTATTCCCAACTCTTCTTTGCAGGATCAGTTTTTGTTTCTTCCTTTGCCTCAGTTTAATAACTACTAATATATAGTTAGCATGAAACTATCTCTTTTCATATCAGTTATGGCTATATCATTACAGTCATTTTCTCAGGGTAAACCTGCTTATAATATATTTACAGGTAATGGTAAAAAAGCTGATTATGAAGATATTATTAAAGAGATTATCAAAGCTGATGTGGTCTTCTTCGGAGAATTGCATGATAATCCGATAGCACACTGGCTGGAGCTTGAAATATCAAAGAGCCTTTTTGAAACAAAAGGTAAAAACCTTGTGCTTGCTGCTGAAATGTTTGAAGCTGATAATCAGCTGCTTATTGATGAATATTTTGCAGGTTTAATAAAAGAATCCTCCTTTGAAAGTGAAGTTCGTCTGTGGAAGAACTATGGTACTGACTACAAGCCACTTCTTAACTTTGCTAAAGAGAAGAATCTGAAATTTATAGCATCAAATATTCCGCGTCGCTATGCCTCGGCTGTTGCTTCAGGAGGCTTTGAAGCTCTTCAGAAAATTTCATCTGAAGGATTGAAATATATTGCCCCTCTTCCGGTTGAGTATGATCCTGAACTGGCATGTTACAAGGATATGCTATCAATGGGCGGAGCGATTGGTGGAGCCGCGGGAGGAAAAGTAAATGAAAACCTGCCAAAAGCCCAGGCCATTAAGGATGCAACTATGGCAAATTTTATCCGGAACAATCATGTTAAAGGTCAGATAATTCTTCATTTCAATGGAAGTTACCATTCAGCCAGGTACATGGGAATAATCTGGTACCTGAATAAGTATGATCCGTCAATTAAAGTGGTAACTATTTCAACTATCCTCCAGGATGACATTGATAAATTGGGTTCTGAAAAGAAGAATGAAGCCGATTTCATTATTGCAGTCCCAACCTCAATGACAAGGACGTACAAGTAATTTGGTATTTTTTAAGAAAATTTTACTGTTCCATTCTGCCTTTCATAAACTAAGAAACTGAATTTCTTTCTTAAAAGAATTCGTAAATAGTTATTTTGTATATTGCAGTAACTAACTTCATATTATTCTCTGAAATATTATACCTCATGAAAACAATTTTAAAAAGATTTGCAATTCTGAATACTTTAATCTTTATCCTTTTATTTATTTATATTTCAGATGTTAGTTCACAGTCTGAAAGAATACAGCCTCTCCTGGCCGATGGGACACCTTACCTTACCTGGAGCGATATGACTAATTACACCCGCGTATACCAT
The DNA here is from genome assembly GCA_963732435.1 of uncultured Bacteroidales bacterium. Taxonomy (GTDB): domain Bacteria; phylum Bacteroidota; class Bacteroidia; order Bacteroidales; family VadinHA17; genus LD21. Next base: position 890,004 of record CAVSZL010000006.1, read on the forward strand.
GTAGATCAAAACCATCCTCTGGCATCAGATAAAAATGACGGTACAGAGGGGCACCCTTTCCTTACTATTAACCATGCAGCTCAGTTAGTAAAGGCTGGTGAACGTGTACGCATTCATTCAGGTATTTACCGTGAACTGGTTCGCCCCAGGTATTCCGGCGAGGGAGCAGATCGGATGATTGCTTATGAGGCTGCACCCGGAGACCAGGTTATAATACGAGGGTCGAGAGTTATTAAATCCACCTGGACGCGTTCTATTGATCCCAATGATAAGGAAAATATGTCAAGGCCCAGTGAAACAGTAAACCCTGGTACAGGAAACACCTTTTCAAAAAAGATATGGATGACATCTCTCCCTGAGTCGTTTTTCGAGAACAGTTATTTTGCATTCAGCACCCCTAATTGCAGTGATGAGGAGATAGATCTGATGGAATGGGCATTACGATGGAAAGGGCGTATACCCTATTCTCTTCCACGTGGTATGATTTTTCAGGAAGGACATCGCCTTACTCAATTATCAACATACGAAGATCTTATCAGACTACCAGGATCTTATTGGGTCGCTGCTGACGGAATGACTATTCACATGCATCCTTTTGGTGGCATCAATCCAAACGGAACTCTTTTTGAAGCTGCAATACAACCACATATTTTTCAGCCTGAGACAGCCGGAACAGGTTTTATACGGGTAAGCGGTTTGATTATTGGAACATTGTGCAAATGGCTTTCTCCGGACGGGAGTCGGAGCGCTCTTCACTATGGGAGGACACCATTGGATAATTGAGAATAATACAATAAGTCAGATCAATTCATTAGGTATTGAAGTTGGATTCCAGATATTCGAATCACGCGATAAGAGATATACCAGACGTACGGACCCTGACACCGGATACAATATTATCAGAAACAACAGGATCACAGAGTGCGGTGGTGCCGGAATACGCGGTCTGGGTGTCACAAATGCCCTGGTTGAAAAGAATTACATTGTTGACTGCGGATGGCAGGATATAGAGTTTGTATGGGAAATTGCCGGTATCAAACTCTTACTTGCTCAGGGTACGGTGGTTCGCGACAATTACATTGCAAGAATACAGGGTGGGTGTGGAATATGGCTTGACTGGAATAATAAAAACTCACGTGTTACCGGAAATATTATTCATGACATCAACACTGTGCAGGGTGCAATCTTCATTGAAGCATCACAGGTTTTGAACCTGGTAGATAATAATTTTATTTGGAATATTAGCGGGCAGGGAGTCAGGATAGCTGATACAGATAATACTATTATTGCGCATAACCTCTTTGCAAATGTTTCAGAAGAACTGGTATTTGCCAGAGTGGCTACTGACCGCTCACTGGGAGGACGCAGGCTTACTTCAAAGGGTAACAGGATCGTTAATAATCTGGTTGTTGACCAGGGAAAACAGATTATTACTGATGATCCAAGTAATGTTGCTGATTACAACGTATACATATCAACAAAAACCGACAAGACAGCGGCAAAAGACACTGGGGAACATTCTTTAGCCATAAATGGAGAAATGTCATTTGACGATGACGATCAGCTTCTCTATTGGAAATCAGGGTCTACACTTCCAACTGTCCCATTAGTAAAGGATTGCGAATCTGATTTTTTCGGACGCGGAAGGACAACAGGACAAAATATTCCAGGGCCATTTCAGGGAATGGTGAATACTGCAACTCTGAAACTAAATAAATAACAGAGCTGATCAGACTAAAAAACTTAAAATATTATAATTTTTATTATTTTTGCACCGCAAAGATATGGCGCTTCTTCTCCACCAAGAAGTACGGATTGAGGTTATTAAGTTCTTAGGTGCACATGGTCGGTTAACCGAGTGGCTAGGTAGCGGTCTGCAAAACCGTGTACGGCGGTTCGAATCCGCCACCGACCTCAATAAATCCCTAAGCACAAAGTGCCAGGGATTTTTTGTTTTTGCACGAGGCCAGCTCGCTGAGCCGAGTAAAAAAAACAAAAAAGACCTGAGCTGCCAGAGGCAGCAGGGATTTGTTGAAGGGTCACCCAAAACCGGATCATTTCAATAATCCGCCACCGACCTCAATTTAAAAGCCTATCAGTACTGTATGTCAGTATGATAGGATTTTTAAATTCTCAAAATGTCCCATTATTGCCCCACATTATTAATATCTGGATATTTTATAGGTTCTAAGTAAGGCAAGATTCATAAGGATCATTTATGTAATCCCATTCCCATTTATTATCGAATTTTTCAATTATTTCATCTGACCAAGGAAGAGATTCATTCCCACTCAAACTATCCCAATTCCAAAAATCTTTGAATTTTTCAATAAACTCAAGTGTCCATGGAAGTTTTTCGTTATTGCTTAATGAGTTCCAATCTAAAAGATGTTTGTTTTTTATTAAAACAGGATTCAATATAGAATATGTACATGGCACCTCGAAAAACTATTTTTTGGTGCCGTTGTTTGAAATAAATATATTATGTGATTTTCGAAAAACCAAATTCTACCCCCCCCCCTCTTTTTAATTATTTATCACCAAATGAATTTTATTTAACTAAATTTGCTCACCAAAAAGTTGCATTTACTAGTTGAATTTAGGATTTGTTAGCCTGACGTAAATCTATTTCTATGAGAACAAGAATGCTTTCAATAATCATAATCCTTATTACTTATATAAATGTCAGCGCTGGAAGCAGGGAGATTTATAAAGATATTCCTAAGAAGACTGATTGCTATATTTATATTTCCGTAAATAAAGAGAAGAAAATTATGATTTACAGGCTTGATCCTGAGCGCAGCGAGTTAGTATATATCGGCATTCAGAATCTGGCAGGTGAGCCGGGCACTCTTTGCGCAGATCCATCCCGGAAAAAGATTTATGCCGGTTTGCGCGATTTGAAAAGTGTTGCAACCTTATCTATTGATGAGAAATCGGGAAGAACAACCCATTTGAAAGATACCCCCGTTAAAGACAACCCCGTTTACATTTCAACTGATACCAAAGGGAAATTTCTACTCTTTACATCAAATTCCGGGACCAAGAGTGCAGTATATCCTCTTGAACAAAGTGGAGTAAATAAAGAACCTCTTCAGGTTTTGGATGCGATGGTAAATCCACATATGATCAAAACCGATCCTTCAGGGAAATATGTATTTGTTACAAATTATCGAGGAGATATTATCCAACAGTTTATTTTTCAAGCCAATGGGATACTTAAACAGAATAGTCCCGGTGTAGTTAAGGTTAAGCAGGGATCGGGGCCGCGACATTTTACTTTTCATCCTTCGATGGATATCATGTATGTTGTTAATGAGCTATCCTGCACGATACAATCATTTTATTTTAACAGGGGGAATGGGACTCTTACCGGCCCTTTCCAGGAGATAAGCACAAAGCCTGCAGATTATGTAACTAAGAACACCTGCGCTGATATTCATATCACGCCAGATGGCAAATTCCTTTTTGCTTCCAACAGGGGACATGATTCACTTGCAGGATATTCGGTTGATAATAAAAGCGGAGAGCTAAAACTAACAGGATATTTCCCGACTGAAAAGGATCCAAGGGAGTTTGAAATTGACCCCTCCGGAAGATATATCATTTCTGCAGGTGAGAGCTCCGGAAGAATTGCACTTTACCGCATACAGGCTGATGGCTCTTTATCCATGCTTAAAGCTTACGAAACAGGAGAGTGGCCCGTATGGGTAATGGCGCTGGAATTCTGATCATTCGTTTACAAAAAAAAATATATATTCAAATAATATATATTAGGGCATTATGATTCAGAGGCTACTGTATGTAATAACGTCTTGATATATCCATATGAAAATGCTAATCCCTGATTTGCACTATGTGACATATTTAGTTGCAAGCGATACATTTACCGTGGACATACGTATTGTTGCCCGCAATAATATTGAGTTGCCCCTTACTTCTGTACAGGGATCAATGGTTCTTTCCATGCGAGCTGAGTAGCAATATTGTCAGCGAGCTTATATGGAATAACGTATTTATCCGGATCCAATCCGCCTAATATGTCAATCTTATCCCGGTCAATTATACCTAATCCATCAGCGGCGCAATAGTTCAGGTATCCAAGGTTTTCAAGAGGTATGCCCATAAGTTTAGCGCAAAGACTGTCAACTGCCATTGCATCTTCCCCTGCAAGAGCAATACGGTGATCTACAGGATATCCGCCAGTAGGACCATTACCCTGCATTCCTTCGACACCATCAATAATGGTAAAATCGGCACGGACCTGTTTTGCAATCTGATACATGTTGTAATGTAACCATCGTGATCCGCCTGCGTGCATTCTTCTTTTATAGTGTAACGGTTTTTCTCCATTAACTCCTGGAATAATCATAGGTGCTGCCAGAACCATATTCTTTACACCTGCAGTCATGATTACAGTATTATGTGTTTTTAGCCTGGATATCGAGATGAAATAGTTTTTTGGATCAACGAACATGTCAGCAATCTGAATTTTATCAGGATAAAGATCCTGGTCGAGGATCCACATTGGCGTCCCTGTTGTCTTGTTCAGGTCAATGAATTTAATATTATAATCTTTCTGCAGGTCAAGATATCCGTAATTCAGGAACCCCGGGGCAGAATCACCATTAGCACTGCCACCTGACGCTTCAGCAATAATAAACTGACCATGATAGAATGGACTTATGAATTCCAGAAGTCCGCGGATAGCATCAACATGTGTAGCACAAAGTGGTACCTTTGTCGATACCATGTTAGGCTTGATGACAATTTGTTTCCCTTTAATATCTTTACGTATTTTATCCTCAAAAGGTTTCAATACTTCAAACATCATTGCCCGACGATCGGTTCCGTTTGTGAATGCAACACTGGTACGTCCAACTTGGGTAACGGCTTTATTTTTGACTGCCATTTCAGGGGTCTCAAACATATCAACAGAAGGAATTCTTCCAAACTCCCCCATCATAAGGGCTGCTGATCCGAGGCCGAACATTTTCAGAGCATCTCGTCTTCCGGTAACAAATTGATTTTCTTTATGTTTCATGCTTAACACTGTTTTAAATTAATACATAGACAGAATTAACTATGTATTGAGGGCATAATAAGCAGTAAATATAATAAATTTTGAAAAAAATAATCCTGTCTCTTTTAAGGATACCTCGAAAAGCTATTTTTTTGGTGCCTTTGTTAAAACAAATATATATTAGTTCACTAGTGGGCATCAGATTTTAAAAATTGTTCTTTGGAGTTATATATTAATCGCAATTGTAGCTAATAAGGTCACTGCAATGAATTAACCAGGAAAGTTACGAAACAAAATAGGGGAAGGCAAGTTCATTTTAGTTTAAACAAAGAACCCCAGAATCAATCTTAGCAAAAAATGAAATTTATCTTGATTTCAAAGGAATGCTTGCGATAGATGGTCATTTTATTGTGGGAGTTATCAGACAGCTTGTTCAGCTTTACCTTCAGTGCAAAAAATTCAATTCAGCAGAAATAAACTCGCTATTGGTGGAGTTTTAAGTGGTTTTTTTGGCGGATTAACAGGTATTCAGGTGTAAGGCAGCATACCCGACCACTTGTCGCTTTTTTCCTGTATCTCATTCACCCAGATATGCACAAACCACCCTGTTGTCATTCCTGACAAATACATGACGGTTTGCAAAAGCCGGATGAGTCCATGTAACACCCGTTCCATTGCGGTTCAGCTGACCGGTAGTTGGTTCGATAAGTCTGGCACGACTGATAATTTTCAAACCTTGCGGAGAAAGCTCTGTGATGATCAACTCACCGTGTTCATTGAACATCCATGTCTGTTGCCCATGTTCAATAAAGTGGATATTAGCCCACCTGTTTCTCTTAACTGCTGAAAGATCCTCCCATATCCTGTCACCTGTTTCGAGCCGGAGACAACGTAACTCTCCGTAACTGTCAACACCGTAAATGAAGTTATCCTTAATTACAGGTGTATTGATTACACAGTGTAGCGCATCGGTTTTAGTCTCACTCTCTCCTGCCCGCAACCATACTTTTTCAGCAGTGGTTGTAACGCTGCTGAGCTTTACCAGAAGGGAACCGCTGAAGAAGCAGCTGACAAAAAGGTAATCACCATATTTTACAGGAGTTGAAACTCCCATGCCCATTCTTACGCTAAAAGGTATTTTCCAGTAAACTTTTCCTGTCTCTGCATCCAGACCGTTAAGATTTTCTGCAGTCCATACTACAACAACGGGTTTCCCTGCCTGTTGGATAAGGGCCGGTGCTGCGTATGATATTTTGTCATCCATTGAACGCCATAGCTCTTTTCCTGAATTCTTGTCCAGTGCAAGTACCGTGGCACCATTGCTTCCCCCGATATGCAGTATTATTTTATTCTTATATATCAAAGGAGTGGCAGATATTCCCCATGTAGGCATTTTAATACTGTACTCACTGTTCAGATCATGCTGTCCAGATTACCTTGCCTGTCAGAGCGTCGAAACAGAACAAATGTCCCATTGTGCCTAAGGAATAAGCTTTTCCATCGCTGATAACCACCGAAGCACGCGGACCGTCAGGATAACTCACATTTCCGTAACGACATTCATAACTGTGAGTCCATATAACTTTACCATCATTGGCATTAAGACAAAGCACTCTCTCAGACTCTTGCGGTTTTTCCATACGGTCTGTCAGATAGACTTTGCCTCCCGATACAGTTGGACCGCTATACCCTGCGCCGCAGGGCACACTCCATTTCAGAGGAATATCAGCGCTTTTGAATTTTTTTATTATTCCTGTTTCTTTCCATATCCCGTCGCGGTTACTGCCTCGCCAGTCGGGCCAATCCTGGGCTGCCAATGAGAGGGAAAGGAACATTACGGAAAAGAGAAAGATCAGTTTATTCAGACTTATTGTTGGCATTTCTTTCTTAATAAATTCAAATTCGAAAATTTTCCGGGAAAAATCAGACTGATGATTATCACCTGCAGGCAAATGTAATAAAATTAATATTTAAGATCTATTCCTGTGTCTTTACGTGGATAAACAGTTCACATTAAATAACTGGAATATTATTGCTAATTAAATGCATTGATCTATTTAATAATAAATTACTTGGCCCTGCAGCTTTCAGCATTCAGCTTTTAGTTTCTTTATAGAGTACTCTCTTCAAAAAACTCTTTAAATCTGAGTATACGTCTGTTGTTTTCTTTATTGAAAAGCAGATGTTCAAAATCTTTGGTTTTGGTTGTCAGATCAGTATTCTTAAGGAGAGTTTTAACTGAAGCCTTTAACTCAACAGCGTTCTTAATACCGATCCTCTTTGCAAGGAAGTCATAATCAGGCTTAGTTTGAGCCATAAGAAACATCAGATCGTAGAAATCACGACCCTTTGCTCTTTCCAGAAGGGCTGTTGCTTTCATTGCACATAGAACAGCGTCCGGAGGTACAGGGAAGGGAAAGTAAAAACCACAACCTTTGATATTTTTTATTTCCGGAGTATAGATTACACCCTGATCCTGAGCTTCAAGTTTTATAAGGAACCTTTCATCCCTGTGTCCTGAAAGCCCTATATCAAAAAGGAATTCAGGAAAGTAAATGTTTCTTCTGAATGCCTTGAGTTTCGGACTCTTCCTATCCTTTGATTCTACTTTGTATCCGTTTCTTTTAAGGAAATGTATGGCATCATCACTCATTTGAAGGAACTTCTCTTTGTTCATCTCCTTACAATCAAAGTCTATATCTTCTGAAAATCTATCAATTCCCTTTACCAGACGAAGATTGGTACCACCGATGAAAATGAGCTTACGGATGTATTGTGTCGTGGACAGGTAGTCGAGAATTGATAACTGAATATATTCTTTCATCATGCTTTTACCAAGAAGCGTATTATTCCTGACTTGTTCAGGGAAAAAGTTCTTAATTGAATTAAGGTCTACCATATATTTCTTACCTTAGGTTATGAACTTTTCTCAGCGTCTCTATGCGATTACTTAGTGTTTTACTGCCAATACGGTCCGAAAATTCAGTTAATAATTCTGAATTTATGTTTTCCTCCATATAAGATTCATCGAGACGCAGCTCTTCCAGGTCATGTTCTGTATTATAAAATGGATAAAGATAAAGCATGTCTATTAATGCCTTTTCCGGTGTGGCGAACATTATCCGCCTGCCACCTTCCATCTCCCTCAGATCATATCCAAACATCATTTCAGGCTTGATATTTTTGTATGAATATTCACCGAAATCATTACTGAATCTCATTGTCTTCAAAGTCGTTACGCTGGTTATCTGAGGAATAGTCTCGGGGATAATCCCATAAAATGACAAAGCAGTATGTAAAGATATGTAAGAGGGTTTGTATATTATGTTTGCAAAATAGAGTGTAAAATCTGTTGAATCCCTGTATTCAGGGAAGGCATAATAACCCTGCCTTAGTCGAACGAGGTAACCCTGCCATACCCAGCGACCCAGATTGTTCCTGTTAAACCCAGGATATGATGCATACACCTGGTTTGTGGTAAAGCATGCCAGAGATTGAAACCTGTTTCTGAATTCAATGAAATTCATTTTATTTCTATTATGCAACAAATATAGTGCATTACAGAAACAAAAACAACATTAGTGTTGTTTTTCTCATACCTCATCTCATCATATTCAAATTGCAGAAACTTGTAACCTCAGGAAGGCAGATTCATCCTGCTGACAATATCCTTAAATCTCGGATCGTTCCATAGAATTTTCAATGATGAAAGAGTCTTTAGCCATGGCATAAAGTCCTGACGTCGTTTATATGCTTCTTCCAGATAATTGATGGCTTGATCCTTATCCCCAAGAGCAGCATAAACTTCTGCAAGACCCCATGCATACCAGCTATCAAGATTCTTTTCCATACCGATGGCAACTTCAAGGGCATTTTCTTTTTGTCCTGCCCTGGCATAAGCGACACCAAGCCCGCTTTCATATCCCGGGCTGATTGAAATACCTTTCTTATGCATTTCTATTGATTCAAAATGCATTCCCATTTCAGAATAAGCTGCACCCATAACATAGTAAGCCATACTATAATTGGGATCAATCTGTAGTGTTTTTCTGGCTTCCAGGATTGCCTCTTCAAGTTTGCCCAAAGAAAGGTAGAGCCAGGCCAGGTATCCCTGGCATAAAGGATCTATAGGATCTATCTCAACTGCTTTCTTCATCTCGGCTAAAGCTTCTTCATTTTTATTGAACAGCAGAAGATACCAACCATATGTATAATGAACCGCTGTCAGACTCGGATTAAGTCTGAGGGCGGTTTTCAATGATTTCTCAGCCTCAGAATAATTCCAGTCGGTATAAAGGTATTTGGTGGCCAGAACTGAGTGAGCATCAGCCAGTGTAGAATCCAGTTCAAGGGCTTTTTTGGCATAGGCCTTTGCACGGTTTGATGCATCTGAGGCGACAGGCGATACATGACCGGTGTTGCTGTATCCAAGAGCAAGGCCCAGGTACGGTAGAGGATCAGAAGGATCAATAGCTATTGCCTCATTATAAAATTTCAATCCTTGTTCAAATCCCTCAGGAGTGTAAAGGTTCATATAGTAACTTCCTTTAGCACAGGCTTTCAAAAGATCAGGATTGTGATTCTGAGCCACCGAAAGTTTATTCGCTTCCTGAGATGTCAGCTTTATTTTGGCTCCCTCAATTATGGAACTGATTATTTCCCGGTAAATGTCAGATGTTTTTTCCCAGCTTTGGGCAAATGAAGAACTCCATAAATACTTTTCTTCGGGGAAAGCCTCAATTAGTCTTACTTCGATCTGGAGATTATCTTCTGATCCTTTTATTGATGATTCGATCAAATTATTTACACTTAGTTTTTTCGCTATCTGTTGTACTGGTTCCTGGGTGTCTTTAAATTGCTGGGTCGAAAGTTTAGGCCGCACATTCAGGCTGCTAATTGTGCCAAGTTTGCTGGTGATCTCATCCTGAAGAACTTCAGCAATGAACTGCAAATCAGGATTTCCTGTCAGATTTGCGACCGGCAAGACAGCAATTGCTTTCTTAATCACTTCTGTAGATGCAGTATCTGAGACGTTTCTATTAAACAATTTTGGAATAAAAAATATAAGTGCTAATACGAGGAGGAGACCCATGGCTCCGTAAAGTATATGGTTGCCTGAAAGACGCTTACCTGAAACAACCTTTCCTTTTGTTGATTCAATAGCAGCATCATGATAACTGCCAGCGCCAGTCTGATATGATTTTGATGCTCTCTTCTTTGGATCGGGGTGGATTCCATAGATCACGTCCTTAACAGCATTTGCGACTTTATTTATCTGATCGCGATAGAAAGTCTTGTTCAGGTTTTTATCAGGGTTATCAGCAGGCTTTAAAGGTCTGTTGACACCGGCGCTTGAATAGATAAATTCTATTGCCCGCAATCTGCAGCCCATCTCATCTTCTATTAGTTCAGTATCTGAGGCATCCAGGTCATGTATTTTAACCGGGATAATTCTGCTGCACACATTGCCGCTTGCCAGCTTAATATCTTTTCCAATCGGATCAGAACCGGCAATTTTATTGAATGCAACAAATTCGTTTTGCCAGGCAAAGCTATTCGGATCGCAATAGGTTTGCGAAATGACGGGAATAAAGATCACTGCTTTCAACTTTGTCTCAAGGCTCTTATCGACATTATGGATCTCAAGCAATCCATCATGTGGATTTTCATCGAAATATATCGATACATCTTCCTTAAAAGTTGCCTCAATCTCTCTTTTCAGATGATCGATAAATTCAGTAACCCAGCCATCATACTTGTTGTCCTTCTGACGATAGCTTATGAATATGTCACACTCGTAACCAGGGATAATGCTAGCCATTGTAAATAAGGATTTTATAATAATTTATCAAAGAACTGTTGTATTCTATATCAAAGTTAAGACTTAGCAAATCTATAAGCAAAAAAATATCTGTCACCAACCAGTTTCTAAATACCCCATGTTTATTTCTACCTTGATTAAGTTTTTTTCCTTCTGGTTTAATTGATCACTTTTCTTTGGGGCGAATCCCAAAATCGATAATAATACAACCTATGTAATCGTTGTAAAGTATGAACTTTTCATATTATTTAGTTTTAGCTAATAGATAAAACTAAAATTTCAGAATTCATTTTGTTGATGCAATTTATAACAGAAATAAATCGAAATCAAATATTTTTTCCGACCTAATAATGGCAGTATCTTTAAGGTAAAATTCCTGACATAAACGAAAAGCCTCCGGCTTGTTTAAGACCGGAGGCTTCATTGCGACTTTAGATGTTTCTGATTTCATCATTAGCGCATAATCAAAGGTCGGCAATCTTCAATTTTCAGGCAAGAGATTTCAGGTTTTTATATCAACAGTTTCAGTCAGTTCGTCAAATAGCCGGCTGAATTTTCTTCAAAGATCTGCTTTCTCCGAATTCTCCTTTCAAACACCAGGATTGTATTAAGACAAACGAATTTATCGAAATTTAAAATCTAATTTTTACTCCTATGCCTTTTATTGAAGCAGTACCTCTGAAACTGTCAACTCTGGCCTCAATTCTTATATTCTTTTCTCTTGTCTTCCCTATTGTAAATAAAGGGACTCCTACTGCCAATAATCCTAGTCCCCCAAGCATAACATTAACGGATTTGTCTACTTTATCTTCCTGTGATTCACTGGTGCCATCATCATTATAGACCTTCCAATACATAACATTTCCGGCAAATAGTGTCACTCCACCAATTATAGTCATTGCAGCACCCGCCTTTTGCATTCTTTTATTCTTTTTGAGGGCATCTCCATATATTAACGGGCCATTTGACTGTGCATAAAGTGATAATACAAAAAACACTAAAAAACATATCGATACTATTCTCTTCATGACTTTATTATCCATCAGGTTATATTTTTTCTATCTGCACATAAACTTCTGAAGTTCTTTACTACATCACAAATCTTTCAATACATGATCCAAATAAATAAACTGACAATATGACTATTTATCTTCAATTAACAGAAACAGTGCAAGCAATCCAATGCTAAGATATTAATTCAAAACGAATGAGTATCAGGCAGACCATAATATCTTCAAATATTCAATATTTTGTAATTAATCAGTGATGGATGAATTGAAGTCGGAAGTCACAATATTTTTATATAGATTAGAGTCGAATAAAAAAGCAACTAACCTTTCTATCCTATGAAAAAAATTGCAGTTACAGAAATGGAATACAGGAAAGCACGGAATATTTTTGACAGTGTAACTGACTTCACTATTATTCCGGCACCTGCTGAAGAAGATAAGCTGGCAGCTCTTATAATCAGAGAAAAGGTGAACTACGTAATTATCGGGATTGATAAATATACCGGGGCACTATATGATTCCCTGAATGGAAATGATGTTATTGCCAGGTTTGGCGTGGGCCACGATGGAGTTGATAAACAAAAGGCAACTGAAAGGGGCATCTTATGTACCAATACCCCGGGGGCCCTCGATGATTCAGTGGCTGAGCATACAATGAACTTAATACTGGCAGCCTCCAGAGGCACAATAAATCTCGGTAGGAAAACGCAGTCCGGTATCTGGGAACCTTTCGTAGGCAGTGAATTAAAAGGGAAAAAAGCTAACGGTAATCGGATTGGGTCCAATCGGAAGAAGGGTTGCTCAAATCGCTGCATTCGGTTTTAAAATGATTGTCAGTGCATGTGTCAACCGCAAAATTATTGAACAGGATATGCTTAAGGAATATGGAGTAGAGAAAGCTGGTAATAACTTTGAAAACATGGTTAGTGGTGCTGACTTCGTCTCTCTCCATATACCTTCAAACATTCAGACAAAAGACTTTATAAATTCCGAACGGCTTAAGAGTATTCCTGATCATACCTGGTTAATTAACACATCCCGCGGCGCAGTAATAGATGAGAGAGCACTTTATAAAGCTCTGACATCTTCAGAAATAAAAGGTGCTGCATTGGATGTTTTTGTGTTTGAACCATACAAGCCCGTTGATCCTGGAATGGATTTGAGAACACTTAACAATGTAATTATGACACCTCATGTTGGCAGTTCAACACTGGAAGCCTGTGAAAGAATGGCCAGGCAATGCCTTGATAATATATTGTATGCAGAGAAAGGGGAATTTGATAAAATGAATCTTTTAAATAAACCCGGTTGATTTTTCCTGACCTTTATAATAATTTATATGCTGTTCAGCGAATCACACTATCAGAATGAAATCAGTTGAGGATTCCTTTAATGACCCTTTCAACTATTAACGCTGAGCCCGTAATTACCGGATAATTTTTATAAATATTGCTTTTATCCACTTTAAATTCAAGTTCAGAACCATAAATATCCTTTACAACTCCGCCTGCCTCTTTAATTATCAGATATGGAGCTGCAATATCCCATATCCCATTATACATATTTATCACGCCACCAAAAGTATTTTCAGCAACATTGAACAGATCTATAAGGCTGTTTGTTGTGCGCACATTCCGGGAATTCTTTACCAGGAACTTATATATTTCAATTCCTCTGTTTAAATAATTATCATCTTTTGTATAATCCATTGAAAAGCCAAACAGTACATCTTCAATACTTTTATTTTCAATTTTTAAAAACTCTCCATTTAAAGTGGAACCTTTTCCTGATTCCGCGAGAAACAGTTTATCTGAGAAAGGAATATAAGCTCCGGCCATGTAAGGCATATTCCCTTTCATTACTGCAATTAAAACGCCAAACCACGGTAAGCCTGCGGCATAGTTCGAAGTACCGTCCAGAGGATCAATTATCCATGTAAACTCAGAATTATTTATTTTCAGACCTGTTTCCTCTGATAATATATTATGGTCAGGAAAACCTTCCTGAATTATTCCGGTTATTTCTTTATCACATTCAAGATCCACTTCTGTAACAATGCTGCTGATTGATTCTTTCCTCGATATTTTATCAATATTCCGAAAGTGGCTTAATTGGATCTTACCTGCTCTCTTTAAACAATCTATTAATATCTTCTGCATCACCATAAATAAATATTTTAAAATTTTCAGTCATATAAAGCTAATTCTGTCGTGGCCCGGAACTACTGATCTCCACACTTACAGAACCTATCTTACCTCCCATTGGCGGATTCATTTTCGAAACCTTAACTGTTGCTTTAATAATTCCATTAGTTTCGGAGTAAATCGCATCAAGGATCCTTCCTGCAATATTTTCGAGAAGGTGAGATTTCTTTTCCATCTCCTGTTTTACAATCTCATATAGTCTCTGATAATTAACAGCATCCTTAAGATTATCACTCTCAGCCGGAAGTTTCATATCTGTTTCCACAGTAAGATCAACAAGAAACTTGTTTCCGACTATCCTTTCCTCTTTGAAATGTCCGTGAAAAGAGTAAAACTCCATGTTTTCGATTTGAATTAGTCCCATAATTTATTTTTTTAAACGTTGCATTTAATAAATTATGTGCCTAAAGCCCTATATGCCTTCAGTACTTAGGTTAAGCAGTAGTTCGATTCTCCTTAAGATTTAGAAATATTTAAAAATACTCTTTTTATTTGGTTTATATTATAAACTACTTTATATTTGCAATATATTTATACTTGTAGTTGCCAAAACATAAAAATAATCATTATTATGGAAAACGAAGAAAAACTTATGACAGGTGAAGAGAGTCTGCAGGATCATTTCAGAAATGATTAATAAAACAAAGGTAAACATAAGCCAGAGCAGTTTTCACCTTCTATTCTGGGGCTGGCTGATATTTGCATGCAGCCTTTCAGAGTATCTCCTTATGAAACTAACCAGTTTCGCACAACCATATTATGTATGGTTATTTGTAATCCCCGGTATGTTTGTATCAGTTATTTATGGCTTTACTAAAGGCCGGAAAGAAAAGGTTCATACTTATGCCAGTAAGCTTTATATGTGGACATGGATAGGATTCCTGTTTCGCATTTATAACATTATTCATAGTACAATCTAAAAGAATGGATATGGTTGCTCCTTACATCATGGTTCTTGCAGGACTACCAACGTTTATTTCGGGTATAATACTCAAATTCAGACCGCTTGTCATCGGAGGAATCTGCTTCTGGATCATTGCAATTATAATGAGCTTTGCCGGACCAGAAATTTTTCCTCTTGGAATGCCTGTTGCAGTGGTAGCCGGATATCTCATTCCGGGATATATGTTAAAAAACAAAGTTCGTCATGGCAAGGTTTAATGAACTCGACCCTGTTTTGCATTCCCAACTGCGTCTGGCAGTGGTATCAATACTGATGAATGCTGAAGCGGCTGAATTCACCTATATAAGGGAACAGACCGGGGCTACAGCCGGTAACCTTAGCATACAAATATCAAAACTCAGGGAAGCAGGATATATTGAGGTTGATAAAAGGTTTAAAGAAAATTATCCTCAGACCATGTGCAGGATTACCCGTTTAGGACGAAACAAATTTGAGGAGTATGTAAAAATCCTTGAACAATATATTAAACCGACACCTCAAAAATAATATATTCGGGGTGCCAGGGAAAAAAGTTCCCGCTGATCTCGCTGATTCGCACAGAATGAGAACAATAGGTCTGCGGAAATCTGCGTAATCTGCGGGAAAAAACAAAATTTCCGGCAGATTTCGCTGATTAATGCAGATAGAAAATAAAATATAGTCAGTTGCAAGCCATTTCATCTCAAAATCATCCTATTTTTGTAGTCTTAATTTTTACAGGAATGAGTGATGATGTGCTGAGGGATAAAGAAGACCCGAAACCCTCAATAAGCTTTATTGAACAATTTATTACCGACGATCTTAATGCAGGGAAGAATAACGGAAAGATAATAACACGTTTCCCTCCGGAACCCAACGGATACCTTCATATCGGACATGCAAAAGCAATATGCCTCGATTTTGGCATGGCTCTCAAATATGGCGGAAAATGCAATCTCCGGTTTGATGATACCAATCCCGAAAAAGAGGATGTCGAATATGTCGACTCAATAAAGGAAGATATCCAGTGGCTCGGTTTCGACTGGGAAGACCGGGAATTTTATGCATCTGACTATTTTGGTAAACTTTATGAATTTGCAGTTACTCTGATAAAAAAAGGGCTGGCTTATGTCGATGACCAGCCAGCTGATATCATCACCGAACAAAAAGGTACACCCACCCGACCCGGTATCGAAAGTGAATACAGGAAAAGACCAATAGAAGAAAATCTTGATCTCTTCAGCAGGATGAATCATGGTGAATTCGAAGAGGGAAGCCGTGTATTACGTGCAAGGATCGATATGAACTCCCCCAATATGCATATGCGCGATCCTATAATATACAGGATACTCAATACTCCACATCACCGTACAGGAACCACCTGGAAGGTATACCCGATGTACGATTTCGCCCATGGACAGAGTGACTATTTCGAAGGAGTAACACATTCACTATGTACTCTCGAGTTTGAGGTACATCGCCCTCTTTACGACTGGTTCATTGATCAGCTTATGACTGATGATTATCGCCCCCGACAAATAGAGTTCAACAGGCTTAATCTTACTTATACAATGATGAGTAAGAGAAAGTTACTTGAACTTGTACAGGATGGGAAAGTTGCCGGTTGGGATGATCCAAGAATGCCAACACTTTGCGGTCTTCGAAGGAGAGGTTACACTCCTGAATCGATAAAAAGATTTGTTGATCTTATAGGTTATACAAAAGTTGAAGCAATAAATGATGTATCCCTTCTCGAGCATGCCATCCGGGAGGATCTGAATATGAGAACTCCAAGGGTATTCGGAGTACTGAATCCACTGAAAGTGATCATCACAAACTATCCTGAAGGACAGAGTTGAGAATGTTAAACTGGTTAATAATCCGGAAGATGATAGTATGGGAACAAGGTTGGTCCCGTTCAGTCGTGAGGTTTTCATCGAAAAGGATGATTTCATGGAGATCCCGTCGCACAAATTTTTCCGTCTTGCCCCCGGGATGGAAGTACGTCTTAAAGGTGCATATATTATTAAATGTGAAGGATTTAAAAAAGATCCATCCACAGGTTCCATTGAAGAAGTATACTGCACTTATGATGCAGATACAAGGAGCGGGGGAAATTCCTCAGATAAAAAAGTCAAAGGGACACTTCACTGGGTTTCAGCAAATCATGCTATTGATGCAGAAGTGAGGTTATATGAAAGGTTATTTAATCATGAAGATCCGGCAGGACAGAAAGATGATGATTACAGGAAATTCCTGAATCCGGATTCATTAAGAATTCTTAAAGACTGCAAAGTAGAACCCTCCCTGGCATCCGGGAAGCCCCTGGATAAGTTCCAGTTCCAGAGACTGGGCTATTTTTGTGTTGACTATGATTCAACCGAATCAAAACTTGTATTCAACAGAACTGTTTCCCTTAAAGATACCTGGGCTAAGATAAATAAGTAATTGTCCTACAGGTCTTGCAGGTCTGGAGTCTTGCAAGTCGGGGGTACTGCAAGACTATTTAAAAGCAACCTTCCCGGCATGATTTTTGTCTTTAAGTATATACTTAGACAATTACCTTATCTTATTTAATACCTTTTAACTATGAAAGCTCTGATCAATTCATTTCGTATCGGACTGATCTTGCTGGCTGCCGGCATTTTCTATTCATGTGAAAAGAAAAGTGTCGACAGTGACAGTATCGGAACAGCCGAATTCTCAATCAGTATTCCTGATGATCTTAGTCAGGCTAAATCAGCTGATTCCAATGTTGAGACCGGCATCTCATACCAGGTTATGGTTTCAGTGGAAGATATGGCCGGCAATGCAGTTTTTACAGATAAGCTTATCCCCGTCTATACATTCGGGACAGGATTTGTAAGTGAAAATATAGAAATTAAAACCGGTGAGTTCAAACTGACCAAATTTATGGTTATTGATCCATCCGGTGCAGTTGTCTTTGCTGCACCGAAAGCAGGATCTCCTCTGGCATATCTTGCATCCAGACCTCTCCCTTTTAATTTCAATATTTATCCGAAGCAGGTTACCAAAATTATGCCTGAAGTGCTTGCAGTTGGTGATCAGCCCCCCAGTCAGTTCGGTTATGCCAGTTTTGGAGTACAAATAATTAAACCGTTATCTTTCTGGACTGGTGCAGTCATTGATAATCCTATGATAATGGCTCCTTTCCCTCAGTTTACTGAAGCAAGATTAACTGTATATGCAAGGGATGGATGGCACTATACTTTCAAAATGTTTGCCGGGTTAAATAATCTGACTATCAGGGGAGGATCCGAAGTTTATACATTCGTACTGGAAAAAGAGGGATTTCAACCAATTAAAGCTGAGTATAAGGCAAGTGTCCTTATAGCTGCAACAAAAGAAAATCCACTTTACCTCAGGATACCATGGGATAGTCAGACATACAAAACAATTACCCTTCAGCCGGGACCTGATTTAGGAAAAGATGCAATGGTTTCAAATCTTGAACCTGATAAGAATTTCGGAGCCCACAAGTATTTCGAAGCCACATTTATTTCTGAACCGGTACTGACAGTTATGAGATCGAACAGAAGTTTGATCTGGTTTGATCTGAGTCAGGTGCCAAAGCCATCCATTATCAAAAAAGTGATCCTTAAGTTGTCATATGATGTACCTGTTCCACTGTCTAACACAACCGTAATTGATGCGGTTCCCGGTACAAGCACATGGTATGGCGCTGTTTTACAACAGATTATCGAACCATGGGAAGAAGGGAAAGTCACATGGAACGCTCAGCCAAAGTCAACAGAAATAAACCAGGTATTTATTTCTCCATTCATCAGAAATGCAAACTTTATAGAGGTTGATGTAACATCTCTTTTTATAACACCCTCAATGAATGCATTACCAAACCATGGAATGTTGTTCAAGCTTTTCCCGACTGAAAAGTTCTCTGGCTTCAGGTTTGCCTCAAGTGATTTTTCGGATGCTTTGATGAGACCGAGGCTTACTGTTTATTTTACTCCGATCTGACAAACGGGCTGAAACAAAGAATAATAAGGGGCACAATCTGGAAACAGGTTGTGTCTTTTATTTAAAATTCATCTCATTCTTAAAACTTGTAAGATTTTTTTTATATTTGCAGCCTCAAATTTGTCCCGTGGTGTAATTGGCAACACGTCTGATTCTGGATCAGAAGAGTTCAGGTTCGAGACCTGACGGGACAACCAGATAATCAACCACTTACGAGATTTTTTGTAAGTGGTTTTTTGTTTGTTGCTAGGTTCTTGCTAGGTTTTTGGAGGATTTACTAAGATTATTCGTAATAATTTAAGGTCGGTGGTGGTTAACACCATTCTTTTATTAATTTATTTTCCGGGTTACCGATAACATTTACTCATTATCAGATTCAATATTAGTTTGTCAGTTTTTAGGATAATCACGCCAGAGCCATCGCAGGGTAATTGGAAATATTGCGCCTCCGTGCATGAGAGTATGTCCCCCTTCTCCGAATACAAATTTGTAATCGTATTCACTGTATTCAAGTGCGGAAGCCATATCCTTATTTTTTAACGGCAAATTACCAATAGATGCATTTAAGTCTTTCTCTCCTGATTGAAGAAAAACTCTAATTTGTTTTTTAGGAGACTTACGAATCATGTCTGAGAATCTGTCACCTCCAAAGTTATTGACAAATACCCCGCAATGACTTATAACTTTTCCAAATGCATCAGGCCTCTGCCAAGCAGCATTAAATGAACATATTCCTCCTGCGCTCATTCCGACAATTGCCCTTCCAGCAGGGTCATCTGTAATATTGTAACTTTTCTTTATTTCAGGTATGATTTCATCAATCAGAAAACGAGGATATAAATCATTTACAGATTCATATTCGACACTTCTGTTATCTGTGCTGCCCCATCCCTCTCCAGGGCCTTTATCACCATAATTAATGAATAAGCCGATAATCACTGGAATATCTCCTTTGTTAATCAAATTGTCAAGGACTACATTTGCCTGAACATCCTGACCGAGATATTTGCGGCCATCCTGAAATATCATCAGGCAAGCTGGTTTTAAAGAGTCGTATTGTTTGGGAACATAAAGCCAGTAATCACGTTGCATTCCAACAAATATTGTTTTGTTGATCCAGTGAAATTTAGTTATGGTTCCTTCGGGAACACCATCGTGCTTTTTGGAGTCTATTCCCAGCCCGTAAGGCTCGTCTACAGATATGCTGTAGGCAAAAGCCTTTACATCTTTTTCTGGCATTCTTGGCAGCGCTATTTTCAGCTTTACCTCTATAGCTTTTAATTTTTGTGTGTCCTGAGCATGAAGATTAGAACTCATCCAAAAAAAAACTACAATAAAAAAAACATATATTCCTCTCATAATTCATGATTTAGTGAATAATGTGTCAATAGTCAGTAATTTGTTTAGCAAAATTAGAACAGCTAAAAACCAAAGTCAAATTTATTTTAGCAGGTCAACAATTTGGTTTAAAACCAGATATAACATTATAATGTTATATACTATTTAATCCATACTGGAGAAAAATAAATTTGACTTGGGTTTTATGAGAGTGTAACTTTGATTATCTGTTTCATTAATCAGGAGAGTAAGTTAAACTAGAAAAACCTAAATAGTTATATCATGATTAAGAAATTATTTCTATTTTTTGTACTGGTATTAACTGCCATAATATTAAGTGGTCAAAGTGGAGATGAATATCAGGTTTATGCCCTTAAATTACATTCTGGAGCTATCCACTCTCTCGCTAAAAATTATGTTGTTGGAGCAAATCCAACTGATAGTTTAAAAGTTTCTGCGATGGTCTGGTTATTGAAAGGCGCAAATGGTAAGAATATACTAGTTGATGTTGGATATCTGGACACTGCAAAAACATCTAAGAAACTCGTTATGCAGGCGGACGTGGCTTTGCAAAAAATTAATGTAACCCCTTCTGATATTACAGACGTAATAATCACACATCCTCACTATGATCATATTGGCGGAATAACCCTGTTTCCTAAAGCTAAAGTATGGATGCAGAAGGATGACTTCGAATACTTTGTCGGTGAAGCCTGGCAAGATAAAGAGTCTTCAAAATTTTATCGTAAAAATGATGTCCGTAACATTGTTGAAATCAATTTGCATGGCAGATTGAAACTAGTCAAAGGTGACGATATCGAAATAATACCTGGCATAAGAGTTTATACAGGTTCAAAGCATTCCTTCGATAATATGTACTTACTTGTCAATTCAAATTCAAAAACAAACAAAATAATTGTTGCCTCTGATGCAATATGGTTTTATTATAATCTTAACAACCTTCTTCCGGCTACACTTTGTTTTGATCCGGTGGCATATGTAGAAGCTATGAGAAGGATGAAAACATTAGTGACCAATCCTGATTTCATAATACCTGGACACGATGATCTTGTCTTTTCAAAATTTCCGAAAGTTGCTGATGGGATAGTGAAAATTGGAAACTGAGTTGAATATTCTAATATTATATATGATTTTAAACGATATACTTAACTACAAACTAAAAACAACTAGCTATGGGAATAATTCGTGAATTGTATGTAAAAAATTCTACAAACAAAATTTATAGAATTTACCGCGGACCCAGGCACAAGACTTATATAGGTCGTGTTGGTCCTGTCTCATTTGTTGGTTTCCCATTCTATGATCCTACGGGAAACTCATACCTTAGAGCGGTGCCGGATGACGGAAGTCCCAATATCGACAAGGTTGTCTCTGGAGCACCGATGGACTTCACTTGGCAAATTTAGCCATAGGTGCTCGTGAAATTCCTATTCACCTTTCTTACTGAAAAATCCGGTTTCAGTGAGCACCTAATTCCGGGTTAATGTGAGCAGTCTTTAGAAAAAGAAATCGTACAAAAGGTTTGTATTGATATTCTATCGTTTACATTCCGGTTTATTTTGCTCAATCATTTCCGGAATCGCTTTATTGTTGAGCCGGAATGAGATGCTCCGAATGACCGGATTTTCTACAAGGAGGACCTCCAACTACTATATCAATTTCATCGTCGAGGAAGACTTCAATATTATCAACTAACTTGTAAATTCCGGAGATATTGAGCACCCTATTCCGGTTTAATAAGCATAGTCCTTTGAAAAATATATAATACAACAGATTTGCATTGATATTGTGCTGTTTACATTCCTGTTTATGGTGCTCAATCGTTTCCGGAATCATTTACTCAATGCATCCGGAATAAGGTGGACTGGGTGACCGGATTTTCCACCATGATCTGGCTAAACTTTATAAGGTTGAAACAAAAGTATTGAAGCAAGCTGTACGCAGAAACATAAAACGCTTCCCAAAAGATTTTATGTTCGAACTTACTAATCAGGAGTTTTCAATCTTGAGGTCACAAATTGTGACCTCAAGTTGGGGCGGGTCAAGGTATGTTCCAATGGCTTTTACTGAACAAGGTGTGGCTATGTTATCAAGTGTCCTTAACAGTGATCAGGCAATAATGGTAAACATCCGGATAATGCGTGTATTTTCCAAGATCCGTGAGATTCTGACGGACAATTTGAGTGTTCGACTTGAAATAGAAGAAATTAAAAAGCAACTGAGAGACCATGATAAAAACATAGAACTGGTCTTTAGTTACCTTGATGAGCTTATCGAGAAACATGAAAATCCAAAACCCAGAAAAGCAATAGGTTTCAAGACCTCCAGTAACGGTAATCGATAGGATGCATTAGTTTGTAGCAAAATATTAATCTTCGGCTTTACCATCTTCTGAGCTGAGGTTAGTTCTATTCGGAAAAAATACTTAAAAAAACTTGCCAGGTTTCTTGCCAGGTTTTGGGGATAACAGGTATTAAATAATGGAAATATAACGATTTTGTCTTTATACCTTACCACTGATATTCAATGTATTAAGATAAGAATATTATATTCTCGTATTCTTCTGGATCAGAAGAGTTCATCCGCCAACTGGCGGAGAGACCTGACGGGACAACCAGATAATCAACCACTTACAAGATTTTTTGTAAGTGGTTTTTTGTTTGTTGCCAGGTTCTTGCTAGGTTTTGGAGGAATTTTAATGGAATCATTTGATAATAAACAAAGAAAAGTGGTAATGGAGAGGCCTGGTATTATATTGAAGTTCTGTGGGAGTTGACACATTATATTCACTAGTGTCTTGTTTTATAAAAGATTATATCTATATTTGTGAACTATATATACGAATATTTGGAATGTTCAGTTCACCAAAATCAAAAATCGATATTGTTCTGACAATATATAAAGAGAGCCGGACTGTATTCAGATTAAAGGATATTGCAATTCTGGTGGGCGAAGAAAGCTTTCAGTCACTCAACAAAAAACTGAACTATTATGTACGAACAGGAAAATTGGAAAATCCTCGTAAAGGAATATATGCAAAACCGGGCTACAATCTAGAAGAATTGGCATGCACAATATTTACTCCTTCCTATATTTCTCTTGAGTCCGTTTTACAAAAATCCGGCATCGTTTTTCAGTATGACTCACGGCTTACATCCGTCAGCTACCTCAGCAGGAACATTGAAGTAGGAAATCAACAGTTCGTGTTCCGTAAAATCAAAGGAAGTGCTCTTGTCAATACTTTAGGAATCATAAGGCAGACAAACTTTACAAATATTGCATCCCCGGAGAGGGCATTTTTGGATCTTCTTTACCTTGAGAAAGATTACTATTTTGATAATCTGAATCCGTTAAACAAAGACCTCATTCGTAAGCTTCTCCCTGTTTACCAATCAAAAGGATTATCCACAGATCCGTCACTAAACTGATAAAAAATGATTGATATTAATAAACATAAATTTTTTCTGGTTCAAATTCTGAAAGACATCTATTCAGATATTGAGCTTGCAAATTGTCTCGGTTTTAAAGGGGGCACTGCCCTAATGTTTTTTTATGACTTGCCTCGATTTTCAGTTGATCTCGATTTTAATCTGATAAAAGAAGAAAAAGAGAAAACTGTTTCTGAAAAAATCCGTGAAATACTTTTAAAGTACGGGTCAATTCATGATGAAGCCTCTAAATTTTTTGGTCCTCTTATTGTGCTGGACTATGGAATTGGAGAGCGCAAATTGAAGGTAGAAATCTCAAATCGAAAGTTTGAAGACAAATATGAAATAAGGAATTTATTGGGAATAAACATGAAAGTAATGATTGGGCCTGATATGTTCGCACATAAACTATGCGCTCTCCTCGACAGAAGTTCAGTAACCGGACGTGACATATTCGATTGCTGGTTCTTTATGAAAAATCATACTCCTTTAAACAAAGATATTGTTGAAACGAGAATGAATATCCCATTAGCCGATTATATCCAGAAATGTATAATTTTGGTCGAATCAGTAAATGACAGATCTTTGTTGCACGGCGTTGGTGACCTGATGAATGACGATATAAAAAAATTTGTCCGTAAAAAACTTAAAACTGAAACTATCGTATTGTTGAAGTTCTACAAAGATTTCCCTATACTGGCGTAAATAATACCGACTTCTCTGTTGATATTTAATCCTTGTTTGGATCTTGCTAGGTTACTTGCTAGGTTTTGGGGATAACAGGTATTAAATAATGGAAATATAATGATTTTGTCTTTACAACTCACCATTGATATTCAATGTGTTAAGAAAAGAATATTATATTCTCGTATTCTTCCGGATCAGAAGAGTTCAGGTTCGCAAATTGGATGAGAGGCCTGCATGCCCTCGCGAATCCGCCAACTGGCTGAGAAGCGGGGACGGGACAACAAAAAGAGTGAGAGCGGGAGCGAGAGCGAGTGCATCACTCTTTTTGTTCTCGCTCTCACTCTCACTCTCACACTTAATTGCCAGGTTATTCCTAAGTTTTTGAGTGGATTTTTATAATTATCGGTTCAGAATGGTATGAAGGTCGGTGATATCTGACACCACTCTTAGACAATATAGCTTTGCATATCAAATTTGTACTATCGGTTTTTGACTTATCCTAATAAACAAATTTTTGTATTTAGGCTGACTTTGGTTTAAATTTGATAATGAATCAAATAAGCCCCTGATGTCCAGCATTATTGAAGGCTATAATTACGACATCTTCATCTCCTACGGCAAGAACCTTAACAAAGGTGATGAATTTTCCCCCTGACATATTTGCCAACCAGAATATTATAAGCAAAGTTGAAATACCGGGAAGAAATTACCGCACCTGAACAAAATACACTGAAAAGAGAATTTGGTCTGATAACCATTACCCTTTTGGTTGTAGGAATGCTGGTGGGAAGCGGAATTTTCCAGAAGATCATACCTATGGCCAAATCGGATCTTAATGGATTTTGGATCCTGTTGGCCTGGCTAATTGGAGGGGTAATAAGCCTTTTGGGTGCGTTTACTTTGGGAGGATTGGCATCAATAACTGAAGATTCAGGAGGGACCTATGAATATTTCAGGATAGCTTTTGGAAAATTCTTTGCCTTTATTTCGGGGTGGGCAGATTTCATGATCATTGGCACAGGAGCCAGTGCTGCAATTGCATTTCTTTTTGCTGAGTCTATAAACCAGGTGATAACAATACCAAATCCGTTACAATCACTGGAGACATTTTCCCTGGGAAGTCAGATTTTCCCTTTCAGGGATTTTGGAATCAAGATTGTTGCCATAATTACTGTAGTTATTCTTACTGCAATAAATGCGATTGGTACAAGGGAAAGCGGCTTTATTAATAATTTAATAACTTCTCTAAAGATACTTGGGATCGTGTCCATTATTTTACTCGGATTGGTACTTCCTGCTCAAAATCCGGTCTCAAATCCAGAAGTAATTAATAAAACAGGAGCAGTAACCGAAATCTCTTTTATAAAGAATTTTTTTGTCATATTAGTTGCCGCTCTCTGGGCATATGAAGGATGGACTTTCGCTGCTAACGTATCCGGGGAAGTTATAAATCCCAAACGGAATATTCCACTTGCTTTATCCTTAGGCATAGGGATAACCATAATTATTTATGTTCTGACGAACTATGTTTATATCCATGTGCTGACTCTACCTGTATTAGCCTTATTGAATGATAATGATGTCGCAGCTTTAATTGTGGCCGGAGCCTTAATGGGAAGACTTGGAATAAGTTTTGTATTGATACTTGTTATTGTCTGCACACTTGGTGCCATTAACAGCAACATCATAAGTTTACCGAGGAAATATTTCAGAATGGCCCAGAAAGGATGTTTCTTCCGAAATGCTGCAAGGGTAAATTCCCGATTTAAGACTCCGGTCGCTGCACTAATCTATTCAATGATTTGGACCTGCTTGCTTATCTTTTCAGGATCTTTTAATCAGTTGACTGACCTTGTGATCTTTATTGGGTATATCTTTTATGGGATGCTTGGAGTAGCACTCATCAAATTAAAAGTGAATGGAACAATAAAGGAGAAGTTGTTTGGTTATCCATTCGTTCCGATAATATTCTTTGTTTGTGCTGCCTCCCTGACGGTAGTTCAGATCTGGGAGCACACTGAACAATCATTCATAGGACTTTTACTGACATTGATAGGTATCCCTTTTTATTTCTTATTCAGTAGAAGATTTTTGAAAAATGTCCGAAAAGCCCATTATATGAAGTAGTGAGGTTTTTGAAATAAAAAGAATAAATTCTCACTCTCGCTCTCACACTCACACTTATCTCTTGCCCGGTTCCTGATAGGGGTTTGGAGGGTTTTAAGATAATTGTTTCGGAATAATAAAGGTCTGTGAATGACCGTATCTTCCAGCTTTTTGAACCAAGCTGTTTTATTGGTTATCGAAATCATTTTAATAAAACAAACCGGTTGTAGGAAATTCGTTTTAACTCACTAAATAATTTCTCCTCCTCTGATGTTGGAGTACTGTTTTTGAATAATTCATGATTGTGAATTGTATCATAAATAGCCTGATTAGGCCAATTCCCTTCAAATATAAACCTTAAATCCTTAACAGTGTCACTTTGAACAACCCATAGGTTATAGCCTGCATCAGGATACCCAATAGAATCAATAACCTTATTAACACGGTCAAAGTATGAAAGTATTAAGGATGGATCAATCCCAATTGAATCTTTCATAATATGTACACTTTTTAATGTGTTTTCAATTTTGCTGACATCTTCTGATTCTTTAACTTTTTGCATACAAGAGGCGCAATAAAAGACAATAAAGAATATTGCCAGAAAGTCAAGTAGATTAATTTTTGTTTTCATAGTCATACAATTAGATTAGTACTCTGATTGCAAGTTAGATAATCATATGACCTAAGTCAGATATATTTAATTCAATACATTTTTAACTTATGGCTTTTCTGACGAAAACTAATGAGGTAAAATTTAATATGGTTTGTGGTTTACTGCAAAAACGAAAACAAAAATCGGAATGATTCACCATGTGAAATAAAAGCTTCATAATTTCACCTGGTGAACCTGACAAATAATATTTGTTGCTATACTGAATTAGGAATGGTGGTTGCAATGGGATAAGGATATCAGGATGTGAAAGATAAACTTGTGTAAGTACCTGTAATTCAATCCGAGAAGATTTAAGTTAAGATCATTAAGTTAGGTATTTAGAAAACTGAATAAATATATTTGCTTCTAACAACTACACTGTAAAATAATATTCGGAAGTGCCCTTATGTATATAAAATAAAACTCAAACCTATGAAAAGGATCTGCAATAAAATAACCGGTATGTCTTTTTTGCGGGCATTTATGTTTCTTATGATTATAAACATAGTCTCTTCGTGTACCGGGGGAAGGACTTTAGATATCCGGCATCAGGTGAAGGTTGAAAACGGACTTCTGACTGGATTACCTGGCAAGGATACCTCTATAACAGTTTTCAAAGGTGTTCCGTATGCAGCTCCCCCGGTTGGTGATCTGAGATGGAGACCACCTCAGCCTCCGGTTAAATGGGAGGGAGTTCGGCATGCAAATGAGTACTGCTCCAGTTGTATTCAGAATGTACAACGAAGACTCCTTCCCTGGACTGAAGAGTATATGCCTCAGAATGAGTACAGCGAAGATTGCCTCTTTCTCAATATCTGGACTCCTGCAACCCGGCCGGAGGAGAAACTTCCTGTTTTTGTACATATTCCTGGTGGCGGTTTTACAGGCGGATCGGGAGAGGTACTTTTATATAATGGGGAACGGCTGGCAGAGAAGGGGGTGGTTGTAGTTACAATAAACTACCGCGTTGGGCTGATAGGATTTCTTTCTCACCCCGAACTTACAGCAGAATCTCCTGAGAAATCTTCAGGCAATTATGGATTACTCGATCAGCTTGAAGCGCTTAGGTGGATTCATAGAAATATTGCATCTTTTGGAGGCGATCCTGGCAATGTTACAATATGCGGACAATCGGCCGGAGCAAGGTCTGTCAATATCCTTACTGCCTCCCCGATGGCCAAAGGACTGTTTCATAGGGCTATAGCTCAAAGCAGCCCTTATTCAGACAGGGTTCCGTATAATCTTCTTTCAGAGGCTGAAAAGAATGGTATACGTCTCATGGATAGTCTGAAAGTAAAATCAATTGCAGAATTACGGGCTATTCCTGCAGATTCCCTGCAATTGTTAATCAATAAATTGAATTTCAGATTTGGACCTGTGGTAGACAGGTGGTACCTTCCACAAGGTGTCGGAGTTATATTCTCCAATGGACAACAGAATGATGTTCCTTTAATAACAGGAATCACAGCTGATGAAGGCAGCTCATCTCCTGAATATGGCAATCTGCCGGCTGAAGAATTCAGGAAGAGGATGAAAGGTGAATATGGGAAAGATGCAGATCAGTTTTTCAGGTTTTACCCGGCGGGCAATAACTCAGAGGCTTCAATTTCTCAAAAACAAAGTGCAAGAGATGCCGGGCTGGCAAATATGTACCTATGGGCTGAAAAGCGTGCTTTAACCAGTAAGACCCCTGTCTTTAATTATTATCTTGAAAGAGTGACCCCCTGGCCAGACTATCCTCAGTACGGAGCCTTTCATTCATCCGAACTGCCATATGTGTTCAGAAACCTGCATCTTATTGACCGTCCGTGGGAGGAGTCAGACTGGCAACTGTCAGAATTGATCTCATCATACTGGGTGAATTTTATTAAGACAGGCAATCCAAATGGCCGGGATCTTCCTGAATGGCCATCAGGGAAAAATAGTATGATGAGGTTCAACGAGAAATCAATAGCTGATTCTATACTTGGCAAAGAAAAACTTGATTTCTTCCGGAACAGCTGGAAAAAAGAGTAAGATCAGAGCTTAATAAATTCCACCTTCAGGTTTTGAACCCTGATCACAGGAATATTATCCGGAACAACAGGTTTGGTTTAACCAACTCCTCAATTTCTCTTTTAGTTCTCACTCACGCATCGACCTTCGTAGCCTCTGCGAAGAAGGGCTCTCACCCTTTCACTCCAGGCTCTTGCCATGTTTTCGGGGATTTTAAGATAATTATCAACTAGTAATTGCTATTTTTAGCTTTTCATCAAAATATGACGAGAGATAAGAGATTAGAACAATGGGTGGAAAGTTATACGAAAGAGCTTTATTCCTGGGCTTTTCATAAGGTTTCCGATACCGAACTCGCTAAAGACCTTGTTCAGGATACCTTTCTGGCCGCTGTGGAAGGAATTCAAAACTTTAAAAGAGATAGTTCTCCTAAAACATGGTTATTCTCTATTCTGAATCATAAGATAATTGATTACTATCGAAAAAAGATCAATCTGCCTTCAAGTATTGAGAATCAATCACTTTTACTCTTTTTTGATGAAAACGGAGGATGGAATCCTGTAAGGAAGCCAAAGAATTGGGATGAAGATGAAACAGAACTTTTAGACAATGAGGAATTTAGAGAAGTCCTGAATGATTGTCTCGGTGAATTGCCTGAAAAGTGGAATGCCACGATCAAACTTAAATATCTTTTTAATAAAAACGGTGACGAAATTTGTCAGGAACTGAGCATTTCATCTACCAATCTATGGCAGATTATGCATAGAGCAAAAGTTCAGTTAAGAGAATGTGTTGAAAATAACTGGTTTAAAAATTGAGAAATGGTGAAGAGATTAATGAATAAAATGTTCTTATCATGTCTTAAGGCGACCGAGCTGATCGAGAAGAAACTTCTTTTCAAACTCTCTTTAACTGAAAAGATCAGATTAACGATTCATAAGATGATGTGCGATGCATGCTCTTTATACTCAAAACAGACCAATATTCTGGATAAAGCACTTGCCGGACAACAAGACAAGGAAGAAGTGTCAATTGACCTGACCAACTTCAAGAAGGAACTGATCAGAATAATTGAAGAATCAGATTTAAAGGCTGGTGAAAAGAAAAAATAGCACCATCTCATGTTGCTGTTAATTTGATTTTTAGCATCAATTCCTGCTTTTATTTGAAAATCCACATATATTTTTGTCAGGTTTTACTATTTCTCCGACTATTAGTTTAAAGAATTACAATTAATCGAGAAATCATTTAAACTAGAAAAGATGAAAACAGTAAAATCAATTTTAATGAGCGCAGTACTTTTCTTATTAGTATCTGTATCAGTAATGGCTCAGTCAGAAGCAAAAGTTATAGCAGTAATTAATAAAGCTGACTGGTGTTCGGTATGTAAAGCAAACGGAGAAAGGGCAATGGCCGCATTAATGTCAAATAATAAAGACATGGCAGTACTTTTTATCGGAAACAATTTAACCGATGATAATACCAAAACGAAATCAGCTGAAGAACTGAAGAAATTTGGTCTCGATAAAGTGACGGAAAAATATACCGGAACAGGAATGGTATATTTCTATAATGCCAAAACCAAAACCCTAATTAACGGGATTAGTGTGGCAGAACCTGACAATAAACTTGCCGAGGCATTAGTCAATGCTAAAAGCGGTGTAAATTAATTTGAACTTTAAAATAATTCAGAAGGTGAAATCAAAATGGTTTCGCCTTCTTATTATAATAAACTATAACAACTGACAACGATTTGATTGGTCGGGCGACCATTACAGGATTTAAGCCGGAAATCGTAATTATAAAAATTCTGAACAACTTAAACTATCCGGCCAGTAAACTGTTATTCAACTACTAACATTAATAACATAATTATGAAAACTTCAAATAACATAAAGGATATCTTTAAATTGGCTGTTAAGCTGATGTTTGTTTTAGCATTAATTACTTCTACATACGCCTGCGAGAAAGAGGATACTCCGGAACCACTTGTTGAAGGACTCTGCCCCTGATTTTACACTGACATCTTTAGATGGAATGAATGTAAAGCTTTCTGATAATAAGGGAAAGGTTGTAGTGCTTTTCTTCTTAGGCAGTAGCTGTCCTTCATGCAAGGCTGCAGCGCCAGTCATACAAAGCATGCTATTTTCTCCTTTCGCAAATCGTTCTGATTATAAATTACTTGGGCTTGATCAGTGGAATGGAAACTCATCTGCGGTTCAGTCTTTTAAATCAACAACGGGAGTGACCTTTTCACTGCTTCTCAATGCATCGGGTGTTGCTTCAGAATATAAGACAACATATGACAGACTGGTTGTTATTGATCAGAAGGGAGATATTGTATTCTCTGGTAAGCAGGGAGCGGCGTCAGATATAACCGAAGTGAAGCAAAAAGTTGAATCACTCCTCGGAACAATGAAGTAATCCTTCATTCAGACAATATGAAACCATATTTTCTTTCGGCGATCATTATTCCGTTGGTTTTGAGCTTAAACGCCCAGACTGTTAGCAACTTTCGTTTAAAGGATATAACAAACACATCCCGATCCTTTGAAGAATTAAAAGGCGCCAGGTTAACTGTTATTGATTTTTGGGCAACGTGGTGCAAACCTTGCAAAAAAGCCATTCCTGAGCTTAACAAAATCTATCAGACATTTAAAGACAGAGGAGTTAATGTAATTGGAATAAATTGCGACGGTCCCAGAAGCGTTTCAAAAGTTACTCCAATGGTAAATTCATTGCAGATCAGTTATAGTATATTGCTCGACATCAACTCAGAAGTAATGAACAAACTGAACCTTTCGGCTTTCCCTACTCTTATTCTTGTAAATCCCGATGGTAAAATTGTGTGGATCCATGAAGGATTTGTTGAGGGTGACACCAGGGATATTATTACTCAGATAGAAAAACATCTAAGTCCCTGATAGAAATGGGTAAGACCAAAAATGTATTACAGCTTATTACTCTTTTCTGGGGTTCATCACTGATTTTAAATGCACAATTTAATGGAACTAATCTTCTTGAATATCAGTATGGCAAGATCCCGGATGATACTAGCAGATTTTCATCGCTTTACGACCGGGCTATTCTAAATTACACATATAAAAGAATTAAGGCAGGAGCAACACTAGAGCAGTATCATACGAAATATAACGAGAGGAACTATATTAAACCTACTCAGTATTACTTGCAGTACACATCAGATCCCCTTGAGATAAAAATAGGAAGCTTTTATGAAACCCTTGGCCGTGGATTATTGCTGCGATCTTTTGAAATACCCGGAGCAATACTTGAAGATTTAAGTTACAGGTCGCGTAATTATTTCCATCGTGATATTTTTGGATTCAGTTCAAAATTCACGCACAAAAATTTCTCTGCAAAGGTTTTATACGGAAAACCTTTGGATAATGTGTTTCCTCCTTCGCAACCCGAAAACACAAGAAGAGCGGATCTGTTAAAATCTTTATATTCAGAGTACACATTAGGCAAACAGACTTTGGGCGCAGCAGTCATGAATATTAAAAACAACAGCGGGAATGTCACTTACGGAATGGCTACTGTTTCCGGAACAATTTCTCCCTTAGTTTCGTACTATACGGAAATAGCCAAAAATGTCAGTGACTTTAAAATAACCGACTTTTCAGAAAATTCATCGTATGCCATATACAGCGGTATTAGCATATCTTCAGGAAATCTGGGAATCAGCGCAGAGTACAAAAACTATAAAAACTTCCTTATCGGGGCAGGCATCAATGAACCTCCTGCCCTGGTAAAAGAGCATAGCTACAAAGTATTGAACCGTAGCACCCATGTGCTTCAACCGATTAATGAAACAGGATATCAGATTGAACTCTTCTACACATTTTCCGACTTTTCAACCCTGACATTAAATAACACAATTGCAATAAATGATTTGAATAAAAAGTTCATCTTTCAGGAGTATTTTGCAGCTTATGATTTTACATTATTCCGGAAACACGATATAAAACTTTTTGCAGATTTTGCAGAAGATCCGTTCAAAGAGGAGATGCACCGTATTTCTTCAGGAGTGTATGCAGATTGGAAAACCTCCGGAGTTACAACGATAAAGACCGATTATGAATTTCAGACCTTTAGCCGGTCCGGGAACAGGGTATATAATCATGTCCTGTCTCTTGGATATGCCTATAAATCAAAGATTTCAGCAAGCCTGATAGCCGAAATAAGCAACGATCCGTTTCTTACTGATGCAACAAAAAAGACATGGCTTGGAACCAACGTCAAGTATCAGATAAACAATAAAAACAACATTCAGATATTTGCAGGGCAACGCCGGGGAGGTCCGGCCTGCAATGCAGGAGTATGTTATGAGGTTCTTGATTTTTCAGGAGTCGAAGTGAGAATCAATACCAGATTTTGATCCGGAAGAAATATCCGGTGCGGAATGATTTTACAAAAAATATACAATCAATATTTACCTGACTTTTATTCAGAACATCAATATCACAACCTCGCCCCAATAACTAATATATCATCTCTTTGAGACTGTATACCCATCCAATCCTTAAGGGCATACTCCAGAATTTCTTTTTGTTCATACATTGGTTGATCGTGGATGTCCAAAAGTAACTTTTTAAACTTTTCACTTGTAAATCTATGATCGCCCTGCCCACCGATCTGATCTGCAAAACCATCTGAAAAAATATAGAAAGTATCACCAATATGAAGCTGAATCTCATGATTGGTAAATGACTTATCACTTGAAAAATGAACACCCACAGGCATTGGATCAGCTTTTATTTCTTCCAATACTGACTCTCCGCTATTATTGCTTATTATATACAGCGGATTATTAGCACCTGAATATTGCATAACGTTTTTCCTGCTGTCAATAACACACAAAGCCATATCTATGCCATCTCTTGAACCTTCTATTTTACCGGATTGTCTGAGCGAATTTTTTATCTGCTTCCGCAACTCATTCAATATTTGATTTGCCTGGGTAACCTCCCTGTTTTGAACAATTTCATTCAAATGACTTATCCCAAGCATACTCATAAATGCTCCTGGCACTCCATGACCTGTACAATCAGCGGCTACCAGCACGATATAATTCTTTACCTGCTTAATCCAGTAGAAATCTCCACTTACAATATCTTTTGGTTTATACAGAATGAAAATTTCATTCAGCAATTCAGTCATATAAGCTTCAGGCGGCAGAATGGCTGTTTGCATCCTTTGGGCATAATTTATGCTACTGATTATTTCTTCCTTTTGATTACTGGTAATTTCATATAGATGTTTCAGTTCATCATTTGCCCTGATGATTTTATCATTTTTCTCAATCAGTTCAGAACTCTGCTTTTCAAGTAATACCCGTCGTTCATCAAGGGCTGCCATAAGCTTTCCGGAGCGTTTCAGACTTAAATAATAAACCAGTATGATACCTATAGCCAGAATAAGAATTATTGCAAGTCCTAAAATTACTATACGTTGAAATAACTTGCTTCTTTCTAATATCTCAACCTCTGACTGTTTTTTTGCTACTTCAAATTCAGTGCGAAGATCGGCCATCTTCTGAATATTCTCGTTGCTTTTAATACTATCATTTGCGTTTATATATAACGACTGATAATAGTAAGCACTGTCATAAACGGATGAAGCTTCATATAGCCGGGCTATGACATAAGAGGCATCGCGTTCATACTCCTTCAGACCATTTTTTACCGCACTGTTAAAGGCCCTGGTTGCGCAGTTAATAGCTTTTTTAAGTTCTCCCTTATGCTGAAGAATACGGGCATATTCTATCATATACTCAGCAATGGCACGCTCATCGCCCTTTTGGGAAAGTATTTCAATAGCCTCCAGCAGGGATTTTTCTGCCTTATCAAAATCTGCCAACTTCGAGTATGCCAAACCCGAATTCCCGATAGAATATGCATATTCAGTAAGTGAGCCTAACTTTTTGAACAAATCACTTGTTGTGGCAAAAAGGACCAATGCAGTGTCATATTGTCCCGTTTTGTAATGAGAATACCCAAGATTGCAAAGGTTATAGGCAAGGAGTTTTGAATCTTTTTCCTTCTTATAGATTTCAATGGCATACTGAAGATATTGTTTTTCAGTATTATAGTTTCCCTGTTGATTATATGTTTCAGCTATATAAGTGTATGCCCTCGCCAAACCTCTATTATTACCATTTGCTTCATAATAACCGGCTGCTCTGATAAAACATTCAAGCGCAATAGCAAGATTACCGGAATTGAGATTATCAATACCCTTCGAAAAAAGTGGCCGAACAGGCATAATATCAAGTTTTTCAGCTAGTTTTATGGCCAGGTCACAGTACTGTTTTCTGGTTTCGGCATCATCTGTATTTGCTATTATCTCACACAGGAGGTTGTATTTTGCAGTATCGTCTTTAACAAGATTATTATTCAATAAGTATAGCAGGCTGTCTGTTGACTGCCCGATAACCATGGCAGGTGAAGAAAATGCTACAAAAAGAGCAAAACAAAACGAAGAAATAATATTATAATGCATTAAGCTATTGTTATTCCGGAATCCTTAAATAGGGATCAATGGTAACTTTAGTTTTGTTGTCAAGGGTAAAAGAGATCAGATATTTTTCTTCCGTACCAGGTTCTACATCAGCTGGTACATCTAAAATAAAATATTTGCCGCTTTGTGTGGGTTCTTTAAGGAATATCTTAGGTTTATCTGCATTAGGGAAAATCCTGTCAATCTCAACTATTCCGCTATTTGCCGCAAGTGTCCATTTTACCTTACCACCTTCTCTGACAACAGTTTTAAGATTATTAATATCCGCATCAGTGTTTGAATCGAACATCAGAAGATACTTTACCCCGTTTATTTCAACAGACTTCAAATAGATTGTAACTTCTTTAAGGTCATCTGTGGTTATGCCATTATTTCCCGGACAGCATCCCACAACATACAGAATTGTTGCTAAAAACACAATTACTGATAAAAACTGAAAAGTCTTTTTCATCATAATATAATTTTTATTTTAATGATATGATGGAACCACACATGTTTGATATAATTATTTTTAAAGTGTTTGTGTCTGTAAAACATGTGGGTTTCATAGTATGACTATTTTAAATGTATCATTAAAAGGCTAATAACGTTGTTGTTAGAAATCTAAAGAAATACATCACAATAGTGAATTATTACAAAAAAAATCCTTCTAAGAATTTGGTTTTCAGAGCTTTTTTAAATCGCATTATCAAAATTAAACATTGTATAAACAAAAGTCAAGTTTATTTTAAATGCTCCGTTTTAAGTAATGCTTAACCAGATATCTGGTAATTTAAACACCGCATTTCAGAATGTCTTTTAAGTATCAGAACAGAAAACATGAAATTGGCATGTCGGGAATTTAAGGAACTAAGGGAGAAAATCCATGGAGTGAAATGATAATGTTTCGCCTCAACGAACAGCATATCAGTTATCAGCGGGGGATCCAGCTTCGCTCAAAAGGGGAATAAAATCCCTGAGGGCCATTTATCGGAAACGGACTATAGATGTTATCCCATTCTGACATCTGCAGAGTAACACCTATTGAAAAACTCCCGAAATTATAAGTAGATCCAATAGAATAACTGCTTTTTGGAAGAGAATAAAATGGAGAATTACCTGTTACTCGCCTGATCCCCGTACCGTGCAAAGTCAACTGAGGATTTACACGATAGCTGGCTGATCCGTAAACAGATAATTCATTAAATGCCCCATACATTGACCCTTCAGGGCTGGAACTCCATAAATTAGAATAATAACGTCCGGCAATAATTCCGCCATTAACCGACAATTTTGGAGACAATGGAACTGATAATGCAGGGGATAGTGTAAATCCAGTGACACTTCCGATATTAGGAATAAACATAAAGGTGCTTCCAACCGAATAGTTTAACCTGGGCTTTAAAATAAGCATATCAGATTTATCATCAGTCAGAGTGGTACTAATATTTGTTTGCTGTGAAAAAGCCTGAAAAGAAAACAGCGAAACCAGACCAACTAATAAGCTTATGTTACATCTGAATCGGGGCATGGCTAATACTTCGTTTTAAACGTCCGGTAAAATTAACCAGAAAATAAATAAAATAGTATCTATTTTGGTTAAAGTTTATATTAATGTGTTTTCTCATATCTCGATCTGTCTGATATATAGCTTATTATCCTGCAAGGTTTATTTACTGGATTTAAGGATAGAAGTATAAATCTGTGAACATGTTCACAGCATGAGTGATTTCAGTTACGGGAGATGCCTGAGTTGATTAATTTATTTTTCCGGCTTAAACTTTTTCATCCATTCAGGATTTTCCCAGACAATGACATCACCTGTTTTAGTTGTAATTACCCCTTTACTATTGCACCAACCCTGCCAGTAATGATATACAGGATCTTTTCCGGGCAGAGGTTTTTCATTTACGATATGCCCACGCATTTCGATACGCCCGTCATCAAGGGTTCTAACATAAGATACAACCGGGTTATTTAGCAGGGTGTAGCTTCCCAGCATTTTGTCAAATAATGGTTCACCTTTACTACTAAAACAGACTAAACGTTCAGATCCTCCGCGATAACCTTCAGGGTTATAGTTGAGCATGAATAAATAGAAGTTCCCGAGGTTATCCATAGCTACACACTGAGCTTCCGTTTCTTCGAACTGCTTTTTAATGCTTTTACGCCATTCTGTTTTACCGGTTTTATCGAGCTTGATCAGCTCTAAACCATTGTCTCCGTCACCAAATCCTGCGGCGCCACCATCTTTTGTAAGATTGATCCCGGCACCATATGACGCATGGCCCTGGAAATCATCAAAATAGGTAGATACTCCCAGATGATATTTACGAAGGGAATCCTGTGCCTGCTTAAATGTAAGCTGGCTATAACCCTGAAGTGTTACAAAAAGGAGAAGAAGAAAAGTATATTTCATTTGTGTAGGTATTATTTGTTAAAGTACCTTATAAAAACAATGCTAAAAATCCATTCTCATATTCTGATTCAAGAGAAATCGCAGAACACAATAATCAATTTCTCAAATCATCATAAAACTAAAATATTTATTCAAATATCTCTATTTTAAGACTTAAAAAATTGGCAAATGTGTTCAAATCATCTGGCCTTTCAAGTCGTCAGTTTTTTCCGGGTTCTTCACCCAACACCATTTCACTATTCTGAATCTCGCTATTCAATTTATCTGTAAACGTTATTGAAAGGGAACTTGTCAGGACTTCTACCATTATTGTCCCTGTAGCTGTGCTATATCTGGTAAAATCTCCTGCATTTAACTCCCTTTTACGTCGTGGTTCATTAAAATGAAACCTGTCAGGATTTCTATACTGATAATATCTGCTTTTTCCAATTCCATATTTTGATGAGCACAAATCTTGTATTTTCCCAAAACTAACATCAAGTGAATCACGACTCTCTTTTGGCAGATTGACTTTAACTTTATATACTGTCTGACTTTTATCGGATCCATAAACATCTATTTCACAGAGCTTTTCAATAAATATTCCATTTAATCTTAGATGATTTTCTTCTTTCAGGGGAGCTTCAGTGAATCCAATTTTTATCAACTCATTTTCAAATTTATCAATACTGCCATTTATCGGAACATTAAGAAATTTAAGGTGCTCTTCAGAAAGACAACCATATAAGAAAATTAAAAGAAAAAAAAGGAAAATATTTTGTGTTTTCATTTTACCAGATAATTAGTTAATCAACAGTGTATTAAAAAGGTCCTGGATCTGATTAAAATATATGTATAAAAGATTAGTTCCTACTCCTTATACTGCGATTGCATTTTCTTTGATATACTGTTCTGATTTATTTGGAGAATTGCTAGTAATATAATGGAAACGTTCTGCCCACCCCAGACCATATTTTTCTCCCAACTCCCTATTGGAGATATTGGAAAAATTCAGTCGTCTCGCATCAATATCAAATACAAAATGTTTTATATAATTGAAGTCAGCAAGGTTGTCATCATTACCAAGAATATCAAGTTTTTTACCCTCCTTAGCCAATTGTGCCTTTAAAGCTTTCCCCTTTCCGTTTCCGGCCGGTCCCTTAGTTACATTTAACATGTTGGATTCAACCTTTTTATCAATATAATTTGTGATATCAACAATTCTGTTTGCCTTTTGTGGTGTTCTGGCATAATAATACATTTCTTTCGGACTATAAGGAGTTAACCCTGCATCGAGTTGTTCCGGATAATCTGTTTTCATTCCGGCCATCCACCTGGCTGCTTCTACAGCATGAGCTGTCGCGATATGATCAGGATTTTCCTCATAATGCTCCCAAGGATCCCAACAGATTACAGTATCTACCTTGAGAAGCCTGAAGAGAAAAATAAGCCTTGCTTTAAGATCCTGAATTTGAATAGCATCCATCTGGTGGTGGGGATATAAAAAATCATATGCCTTCTCCATTCCAAAAAATTTGGCAATATTTAGATTATCAGCTCTATTTCCTTCATAATCACCACTTTTATCATCTGATGTACGCAAAAGATAGCCTTTATAACCTTCATCCATAAGTTTTGCAACAGTTCCTCCTGCAAAAAGGGGAATATCATCTGAGTGCGCCTGTATGGCAAGAAGTACCTTACCTGCATGTGGTTTACCCGGAACAGATCTTTCAATTACTATTTCTTCAGGATCACCTGTTACCATGGCAAAATTATTGCTTTTTCCACCCTGGTTCTGATAACTATTTGTAGTATCTAATCCTGTTACCATCACAGAAGATCCTATAAATGCACCAGAGGCTAATCCCTTCTTTAAAAAGTCTTTACGTTTCATAATAAAATAAGTTTAGATATTAATAATCGCCTTTTGGAAAAACAAGTGCTTATGACCACCAAACACAGGTGTTAATTGCCCATCCTAAACTGTATATAAGTGATAATTTTTAAATTATTTATGATAATTACAGTAGCACAGTCCAGATGTGGTCGATACTCCAGGCTTTTCTATCAAATAAATATCTTATTTCGGCATCCCGGGATCAGGTTTATTCCAATTTCCGGGAATATACGGATACTGTTCAGCCAGACCTTCAATAAGTTCCACTCCAAGACCCGGTTTATCAGGGACATCGAGGTAACCGTTTTTTACAGTGATTTTTTCTTTGAACAGTCCCTCTTTCAATGGATTGGCAGTCATATTGGTTTCGAGCAAAAACCTGTTTGGAACAGCAGCCAGCAAATGAGCGTTGGCTATTGTTATAAGGCCATCCTGCCAGTTATGGCCTGTAAAAAGTTTTCCTCTGGTGTGTGCCAACCGTGCTATGTACCAGTTCTCTGTCATTCCGGCATCATCACAGCCCGACTGGATAATATCATATGCGCCACTATCGATCCATTCTGCCAGCTGGTATCTGTTGTTGCGATTCTCTCCACCTGAGATCTTTACAGTAGGAAGCGCTTTTTTTATCTTGAGGTAATCATCTATAACTCTCTTTGTAGGTTCCTCGAACCATAGAAATTTGAGCTCTTCAAGTACAGGACATATCTCCAGGCACTGTTCCACAGACCATCGTGTATTTGCTTCCTGGATGAGATCAAAATCAGGCCCCACTGCCTCTCTCAACTTATATAAATGAGGGATGTAATCCTTAATTGTAATGCCAAGGTTGCCAAATCCCCCTCCCATTCTGAATTTAAAAGCCGTGTAACCCTCCTCTTTATGCTGAAGAGCCTGCCTGATATGACTTTCCGGTCCGATATCAGTAAACTGGGAATCTTTTCTCCATGTAAATTCCCCACCGCTTGCATATACTCTGAGATGGGTTTGCGGTTCAGTATCCGGAGCCAGAATTTTATAAAGGGGCAATCCCTTCGCTTTACCTATAATATCCCAGAGCGCTACATCAACTGCGGCCCATGCTCCTCTGGCTCCTTCTCCGGCAATCCCTCCGGTAAGAATCTCCACGTCGAAAGGATTTTTACCGATAAGAAATGGCTTGATAACTTTTTCCGTGTAGAGCTTCATTTCCTCGGGCCCTCTATAACGGCTTGCTCCGCCAATACCAACAATACCAACATCAGTAAAAACTTCCATGATAACCGAAGAGGTTTGCCATATGATGCCATTATTATCTCCGTCTGTCCACAATTCCTCCGGCTTTAACTGGTAGGAAAGAAGCATTACCCTTATATCAGTAATCCTTATATTTTCCCTTTTAATACCGCTAAGAGGTTGTATTAGTGTTTCTGATGCGCCAGGTTTATTTTCCTGCCGGGAAACGCAATTTGTTAAACCTGCAAGGACTGGTGTTCCTGCAATAACAGCTGCAGATTTCAGGAATTTTCTTCTGTTTGAGTTTGCCATTTTCTGTTAGGGTTATGAAGTTAATAAATTATGCTACCTGTATCATTAGTATACAATCTCTGTTTTACTAACCAAATCTTTACCTCAAAATATAACTTGCTCTATTATTGCTGATATACTGTATTTTACGCTATGCATTGCTGTTCAACCTGACTCAAATACTGATCAATTTTGAATACTAATACTTTAAATATCTGGCTCCTGACAAATTACTGGGAAAGGTTCCGTACAGTAATGGTCCAAGGATTGACGGGAGATCGGTTTCTATTAAATCAATCCCTTTTTCGAGAAATCCGGTATAATCATTCTTTAACAGACTGTAATCCTTTACTTCCCCACTAAGAAATTTTCTGTCGATTGTTCTTGAACTTCCTGCCATGCAAAGAACACCTTTCTGATGTAAAAATTTATAAAGTTCCGGATCAGCAGGAAGATTATGTCCAACAAAAGCCACGACATTACTCCATGGGACACCTGTCTTTTCGAATTCGACAGCTTTTTCTTTATCAGGGATCATCACCTCCATCATAATATTTTTGTTTAGCTTATGGCATAATACAGCATCATCAAAACTGTAAACAATCAGAATCACATTAGCAATTGCTTTATGCTCTTCAACTTTTTTTACACGCTGTGCCACAGGTACATCCTTCTGGTCAAGTACCAGAATTGTTTTCCCTTTTGCCCATTCCAATGCTTCATCTAATGTAGGTATCCTGTATTCAGTAATATTGCCGTTCAGATCTTTCAACTTCAATTCTTTTAATTCCTTAAGAGTATAATCAGTTAATTTTCCATTTCCGTTTGTGGTCCTATGTAATGTCGGATCATGATGAAGTACTATCATGCTATCCTTAGTGTACCTCGGATCGCATTCCATAATTGCAAAAGCATGGTTCAATGTATTTTTAAAAGTTGAGATGCAATTCTCAGGATAGTTGATCAGGGCACCTCCCCTGTGGGCACTGACTAATGGAAATGCCTCGTTTTTATACCGGAATAAATCCATAAGCTCCTTCGGATTCTTAACTGTAATCAGATGGAGTTTCTGAGAAATGTCCTTTTGCTGGCATAAGCCCTGCGTTTGGCAAAGGAGCACAGTTAACAATAGTATAACAATCCTGAAGCTTAATTTATCTTTTTTCATTCGCAATTAATAAATTGTAACAAAATAACTGTCAGCTATATGATAAGGATAGTTCAAATATAAAAATTGGTACTTATTCTAATCCTTATAACGGCTAAAAGTTCGTTGTATTCAGATAATATTGTTCCTATTCAATATAATGTACTTCCCAGCCGATAATAACAATATCCTGATTATACTCTTTATGGTTGTTTAAATGTATGAAAGAATTTAAAAAGGTGCAAATAAAAATCCAGGATACCCTGACTAAACCAGATAAAAGAGATATAGGATCATGACTTTTGATGATTAGTGCGGTAGAGGATACCTCCACTTTGTATATGAATTTACGAAACCCATCCCCTGCCCCTTCCCTTTAAAGAAAAAGGGAAGGGGTAAATCAGCTGATTATAAATAGATTAAAATTACAATATAAACTTTTCGCTCCAAATAGTATTGAATGTTATCTGATATGTGATACTTTTATTATCACATTAAATGCATGAAAGTGACAAAGTGCTGATAATATGCAGGATGCCCCCTTCCCTTTTTGCTAAAGGGAAGGAGTAGGGGAAGGGTTAAGATATAAATAGAAGGGGCTGGGTACGGGCTGTTTCTTAACATATACATAGGCCTAAAATTGGGATTAGGACGGTAAAAATAAGAAATTAATCTGTATGTTATTCAATTTCAATTACTTGAATATCAAGACAGCATTAAAATTTGAAAACCACAGAAGTCAGGAAAGAAATTAAAAAGGTGCAAATAAAAATCCAGTTTCCCCGTACTAAACCAGAAAACAGAGATATAGGATCTTTATCTCATAGAGTGAATAAAATATAGCTGTTATTAGCCTGTTGATCAGTTGATATCAGGGATTTGTCCCGGAGTGAACTTTAAAAAACTGTGATTATCAGTCCTTTACAAAACCCTTTTTCCGTAACTCTTTTCTGATTGTATCAAAAATACCTGTCATGGCACTATCAACTTTTTTTGCACTAAGCGATGCCGTTGAGCCTGACCATAGTAGTTTCTTTGTCTCGAGCGAATAAATATTGGTTTCGATTATATAATCCTTTGGACTATCCACTTCAATATTTGAAGATGCGTTGTTTCCCGACTTATCAAAAGTATATGTGTAGGAATGGGCATAGTAATTACCATCAGAGTACCAGCTTTCGTAAGAGGTTCCCCTGCTTGTGGCTTTCGTCCTGGTTTGTACAACAGCTTTAACATGCATCTCTACAACCCCGTCAAAACCATCTTTTATAAGCTTTTCAACAAGTTCTTTCTTTGAGGTATCGGATGGAGCAAGATAAGTATATGACTGGATAGCCTTTCCGTTTTTAAACAGTGAAACAAGCTGGTCTTCAGCAGCTCTCCGATTCACCTCTTTTTTGGATTTAACCAGCACTAAGATTTTTTTAAATGGCTCAACCGGATTATTTGCCAGAGATGGATCTGCCCAGCTTTTACGTAACTGGGTGGTTGGGGAACAGGCAATAATTAATCCGGATATACTTAAAAACAAGATTAATTTCTGATATATTTTCATCTTTTATTGCTTATAAATGTAAGTTATGTGACATTGTGATAATTGATGCAAAACTAATGCTTTAATCGATATAAATACTAAAACTAATCAGATGGTTTAACGAAATAAGCAGTTTGTAATATGGTATTTACAATTAATTCTTAAGTATTCATTGCAATACTCAAGTACTCTCGCCGACTTGAAAGATCATGTTATTATTTATTCAGCTTTGAAAATGCCTCATCAAGCGATTCCACGAAACTGATTATTCCGGTTCTGTTACTTTCCCTGATAAAATCCTGAAGACTCTTGCTTCCGTACCCAGAGAAATCTCCGATAACTGAGAGCTTCATCCTGTAATTTGAAAACTTTTGAAGTATATCACCTGCCAATCCTGTTTTAAGATCGAAAAAATCCTGGTGTAAGCTTTCAGAATGCATGATCAATGCTATACTATCCTGGTAACCCGCCTCCACAATAAGGTCAAGTATTTCTTCGGAACTGCTGATATTTATTTTGCCTGGCATCAGTTCAGCTACTTTGGTG
Organism: uncultured Bacteroidales bacterium; assembly: GCA_963732435.1. Lineage (GTDB taxonomy): Bacteria > Bacteroidota > Bacteroidia > Bacteroidales > VadinHA17 > LD21. Next base: position 934,760 of record CAVSZL010000006.1, read on the forward strand.
TTATTCTGTAATTTATGATAGTTAATCATGAGGTTTATAATTAAGTCAGGATGTTTTGGTTAACTCCCGGTTACATGCTATAAATATAATAGGGAATCCGGTCAGGACTTCTCTCAAATTTAAAAAAAGCTTTTATATTAAATGACTATCAGGAATCAATAACAAGCAGACTGAAATATCTTGAAAATGCATCCACTCAATCCCCCTGCCCCATTCTTAATTTTTCACCTCACCCCCTCTAATCCCCCCCGCTTGAAGGCGGGGCAGGCTCTCTCCCGAGTGAGAGGGGGAAGATAACCAATTCGTTTTCAAGTCCCTCTCCCCTGGGAGAGGGATTTAGGGTGAGGCTGATTTCAGAGGCAGTAGTGAGTTCATAACACACAATGATGAAATAAGTGATTATCAAGTTATAAAGAAATATTATTAATCTTTCCCGACAGGCATGTTATATTATTAATTCTGCTTTAAAAGATAACAAAATTATTTGGTTTTTCAGCTTTTTTACACCGGCACCAAGGGGTGAAAGTTGAAAAACCGGCCTGTTCCCTAATGGGATCAGGGGTAAAAACAGGAAGGTTATCAGATTTAGAAAGACAAAATCTTAGATTAATATTCAGAAGGATTATCAGGCAGAGGGAACAGAAATATTCAGCATCAGGTATTTTTCCAGAAGGAAATACAACTTCTCAGGATAAATTGGTTTTAACAAATATTCATTGCATCCTGCTATATGAGCCTCGGTTTTAGTCTGTTCAGAAGAATATGCAGTAATAATTATTACCGGGGTGGCTTTTCTCTCCTTCCTGAATATCCTTACACAGTCAATTCCGTTAATCAATGGGATAAGAAAATCCATAAATACAAGATCAATTTTATTATTCTCATTGGCTGAATAATCTACAAAGTCTCTGCCGGTCTGAAAGTACTTTACATTCGCACCGGTATATCTCAGCACCTCTTCATAGTACTTTATTGATGACATGTCATCATCAACAATAACGATATTTTTGCCTGCAAGATCTAATTTTATAATATTAATTGTCATCGGTGTAGTTTATAATTTACTGTTAATATGATACTTATAAGGACCTATCTTTATCTGGTTTCTGTTTTATTTCGTTTATTCGATTTCGTAATTACAAAATTTACTAAGGTAATCACGTATGGATGTTCCAAAAATATCCTTCTTATTTATCTTACCGTTTGAATCTAGAAATTTCTTCAGTGAGCCGGCACCACCAAGATGTGAGGCAGCTATCATTCCTGATCTGGTTATTTCAACTCCTTTAATTGAATTCCCAATATAATGCTCATAATCTTCCAGATACCCCTGGTTTACTTCTATCAGGGTCATTAATGCTTTCAACTGCAATTCTTTCGGAAAAATATTAGGATTTGCTTTAAACTTTTTCAGAGTTATATTCCTGAATCCCAGATACTTTAAAGTAGATTCTGCAAACTGCCATTCCCCGAAACAACCTATCCTGTTAACAGAAAGCCAGTTATTTCCGGATTCCCTGTGGCCCAGGTCATTAACAAATCTTGAAAATTCTGATTCATGGAACTTGATTCTGACATGTCCGGCTACAGATAAAAACCTTAGCATGTTCAATCTGAAATCAAGTACCGGAGCAGAACAGATCTGAGGAGCTAAAATTATTAATATTGTCAGAAATACCCTTCTCATAATTAATAAGTCTAGAAATTATCCTGGCAATTATATTGGTTAATTATCAAGGTAAAAATAGAATTTAAAAAGCCTCAGGTCAAGTGTTAAAGGCTCAGTTTCAGGCAAAATGAGCCATGTTTTATTTTATTAATCGAAGCATTCCTGACGAATAATTACAGGAATTAAAGGTTAATAACTGAAAAGATCAGTTTCGTCAAAAAACAGATGAGTTTTATTAAAAAATCAGGGTATTCTCAGAAAACACAATTAGCAAATGAATTTATGTATATGAATTTCAGGATTATACAATAAACCAACAACATCTCTTTTATACGAATAATCCTGTATTAGATTTTGACAAGCGGGTAGTTTATTAAGATGAAAAATCAGGAAATATTAGTAATTCAATAGTATCATTATATGTTACAAACACTATTTTGGATTTAATTGTGCCGGAATATCAACTGGTTATGTCTTCTTTGAAATATATATTCTGCTTCATAATATAATGAAGGGAAAAATGCCAGTTCCTGTTTAGACAAAACAGAAGCAGTTTAATACATATACTTCAGCAATTAATTAATTGATATTCTATTAATCGATTGTATATTTGATATAGAAACTGATACTGGTATTGAAGTGCCTGTATTATGCTTCAGATTCGATTTAAGTGGTGAAAAAGGATAATCACAAACATAATATTTCAGGTATGAGTCATTCAGAATTTAAAAAATCAAAAACAGAAAATGCCGGTATTAATGATTTTACTGGTCGCCGGTTATTCCTTAAGAAAGCAGGTACAGCTGCTATTGCACTGGGGAGCACAAATATATTAACACTTTCTGCAAATGAAATATTTGGAAGAGAAGAACTACAGGAGAAAACACCATGGTATCGTAATATCAGCCGTTGGGGACAAGTCAATATAACGGAAATGGATCCTCAGCAATATGATATCTCGTGGTGGCGTAAATTTTGGAAAGCTACAGAAATTCAAGGTGTTATTATTAATGCCGGCGGGATTGTAGCGTATTATCCAACTCGTATTCCTCTTCACCGTCCGGCCAGATATCTGGGAGGCAGGGACTTATTTGGTGAATTAAGTCGTGCAGCTCATGAGGACGGACTTGCAGTATTTGCAAGGATGGACTCAAACAGAGCTCATGAAGAGTTTTATAAAGCACATCCTGATTGGTTCGCTGTTGATATTAACGGAAAACCTTATAAAGCGGGTGAACTATATGTCAGCTGTGTAAACAGTCCATATTATCAGGAACATATTCCTGCAATACTTAAAGAGATCTGGCAATTATATAAGCCGGAAGGCTTTACTGATAATAGCTGGAGCGGGTTAGACCGGAATTCGATTTGTTATTGTGAAAATTGTAAAAAAAGCTTCAGGGACAAAACTGATCAGAACATTCCTTTAAAGAAAAACTGGGATGACAAAGTTTATAAGCAATGGATAAGGTGGAATTATAATCGGAGGCTTGAAATCTGGGATTTATTCAATAATACAACCAAGGGTGTTGGAGGGGCAGATTGTACATGGTCTGGGATGAACAGCGGTTCTCTTGTTGAGCAGAGCCGACGGTTCAGAAACTATAAAGAGATTGCCAAAAGGGCAGATATTTTAATGCTTGATGATCAGTCACGTTCAAATGAGGAAGGTTTTCAGCATAATGCTCAAATAGGACAGCTCATTCATGGTATATTAGGATGGGATAAGCTTATACCGGAAAGCATGTCATTATACAACCATAGTGATGCCTATTTCAGACTGGCAAGCAAACCTGTACATGAATCAAGAATGTGGATGATAAATGGTATTGCCGGGGGGATATCTCCATGGTGGCATATGATCGCTGCCTACCATGAGGACCGGAGGATGTATCATACTGCCCAACCCATTTTCAAATGGTATAAGGACAATAATGAATATCTTTTAAATCGTAAACCTTTAGCTAATATCGGTTTGGTTTGGTCTCAGGAGAGCACTGAATTTTACGGACGAGACAATGCCGAAGAATTAGTTGAACTACCATGGCGTGGAATGACGCATGCTCTTCTGAGGGCACGAATTCCATATATTCCTGTGCATGCAGATAATATTGACCGGGATGGCGGTCAGTTCTCAGTGTTGATCTTATCCAATCTGGCAATAATGACCAATGACCAGATGGCAGCAGTAAGACGTTTTGTAGATCGCGGTGGCAGCCTGATAGCAACAGGAGATACAAGTTTATATGACGAAGAGGGCGACACCCGTTCAGATTATGGATTGTCAGATCTGTTTGGAGCCCATCTGGTCACACCACCTTCAAAACGGGTAGTACCTTTGCAAAAGTTTGCAAATGCGGCCTATCATACTTACCTGCGCTTAACTCCTGAACTTCGGGCACAGGTGAACGGACCCCAAACAGGAAGGGAACCTGAGGTTATTGGTAAAAGGCATCCGATACTTAAGGGTTTTGAAGAAACAGATATTTTATTGTATGGAGGATTGCTTGAACCACTCCGATTAGATTCAGGAGCAGAAGTACCGTTGACCTATATTCCCCAATTTCCAACATATCCGCCAGAAACCGCATATATGAGAGAACCTGTAACTGATATTCCCGGTTTAATCTTAAGATTAAACAGTAAAGGTGGCAGAATTGTCTTTATGCCTGCGGACATTGACAGGCAGTTCGCTCGTTTGAATCATCCTGACCATGGAAATCTGCTAGCAAATATTGTAAAATGGACTGCAAAAGAGGATTTACCATTGACGGTGGATGGAGTGGGACTTATTGATTGTCACTTATACCAAAAATCTGAAAATCTTATCTTGCACATTGTTAATCTGACAAGTGCTGCAACATGGCGTTTGCCTCTGGATGAGCTGATTGCTGTCGGACCATTTAAAGTAAATGTTAAATTACCATCTTCAGTGCAAGGAAATAATGTTCGCTCTCTAGTTTCCAACCAGAAGTTCTCAGTAAAGGTAGAAAATGGTTATGCCCGGTTCGAAATCAAATCGATATCAGACCATGAAGTTGTGGTAATTGCGTAATCATTTTTTATTTATGACATTTATACTTCTTAACCTGAAAAATTAACTTCGGTGAGGGCTTGTCCCGTTCATAGAATTTTTCACACGAAGTGTTGATGATTGAAAATCAGAATTATACAAAATTTAATAAATAAAATTATTTTCAATGCCAAGGTTAACCTCCTAATAGTCTGATACGACTGGAGGAGTCATCAGACCTGACAAATTATTGGAACTTCATTCCGGCTCAGGATAAAAAGAAATGAATTCTTTGAACCCGAATTATGTAAATCAAGTATAATCTATCACGATCTATATCAGCCAATTAATTTAATCATGCTGTTAATCTGTATACTATTTTCCAGCCATTTTCAATTTTCATGATGTTTTCAGGTAAAATCACTTCACGGGTAAGGTAATTGATTAAACCAGGGGCTGAGGATGACTTTATTTTTTCAATATTTTCTGACAATGAGTAAGCCCGCCCCACAAGATCAATACAGGTGAACGACTGATTACTGGGTATGAACTTAAAGTTATAGGGGTAGCCGATATATTGTTCCATAAACCTGACAGCTTCCAGCATTGAAGACCTTGAGCAAAATACAGGTTCAAGAATAATGAAATCATCAACTGATGAAAAGAAATCACAAATATTTGTTTTAACAACTCCTTTGCTAACAGCCTCAATAATATGGTTTTCAGAAGCAATTACAGCTACATGTGTCCAATATCCATTTATGAACCAGTTTGTTAATTCAAAATCCTTGTGGGAAAGTATTATCATTCCCGGAGCAAGTTTCTCAATATGCGGTTGCAAGGCTGCAAATTGACTCCTGTAAGGCCGGCCAATCCTCCAGTTAATTTTATTTGCAACCATTGCAAACGGAGCTATGGCATGCAGTATTGTTTTTCTTACAATAAACATTGAAACATACAAGATTTACTTCCCGGGTAACTATCTCAAATTTAAAGATTGTTTAATTGAATTGCAACTAAATAAGGATCCATTCATCCAAGACTCGATTCAAAATGGTAATGATAGTTAGATAGCCTCTTTTGAGTCTTCCCGGTCTCTTTTAATTCTGAAATAGTATCTCTCATGAAAAACCTTCAGAAATTTTTGATAATATTACTACTCGCCCTGAAATATCAGTGATAAAATGATAATTATAAAAATAAATTCTTATAGCAGAAATTAGTATATCGAATAAATTAATTGAATATTTTACACCACGGCAAGACCTTCATACCTGATAAAGCTACAGAGACCTGTTCTTTAAAAAAATATTGTTTTCATACCTGTATTCACTTACCCTGTAATTAATTGAAGAATCATTTTCAACCTGATACTCCCAGTATCCAAAATTTCCGGGTGTTGAATACACAGGCTTCAGATAAATCTTGTCGCCGACTGCAAAGCTACATGATCTGCCATAAACAGATATTTTGCCAAAGGAATTATAAACAGTAGTTTTTATCCAGATAAGATCTTTGCCTCCTACTATCTCCGGTCCGGTATGGTAATAATCTATGAAATTACCAATATATTTTCTTGATATTAACAGCTCATCTTCAGGAAGATTTGAGGAAGTTTTCTTTGTCGTATTACATGAAACTATAACACCCAATAACAACAAATACAAAAGTTTTTTCATTTGTCAGTTTTGCTTTTAATTTCTTCAACTATTTTCGTCATTAAACCACATTAAATCATTAATTACTTCAGATCTTTACATCTGGAAATTTCACTCTGTTTCAATTCAATTATCTATTAAATAAAAGTACAGCTAAAAAGTATCATTGTCAAGTGTCAGGTGACCAATTACAGGCTAAATGAGCTTTGAAAAGTATCTTTTATCGCAGAATTCCGGCTGAATAATTACAGGAACCGATCATTTATGAACAGACAGATTGGATTCGTCAAAAAGAATGTAAAATTTACCATCAAATTTGAATAAGAGTAAATAATCAGAATATTCAAAGAAGCTAAAGAAAAGAATTACAGTTTAATATGAGACCATGGTTATCAATTATTCAATATTTTTACTCAATATTCCATTTTGACTAAATGCTCTTTTAAACAGAGAAAAAACGGAATATTTCAATAATTAATAACCAATCCGCAAGGTCAATAATTTACATAAGTGTTAATTTTATAATTATCTCAGCTACAAGTGGGACAATAGAATTTGGCCTTTTGTAATAAATCATTTAATTCATTAAATTTGATTTTTACAGGAGTATAATCCCGTAAATGAAAAAATGGAATAAACTTCTTAGCCGGATTTTCTTGATAATACAATTTGATAGTGAAATTCCCGATATTGGTAATAAATATAACTGACTTATGAAAAAGTTCTCTCTAATAACTAAGATTGTCTCCTTTTTGCTTTTAGCAGGCTGTTCTGTTAAGAATGAATCTGTTAATGTAACATTTGAAGGTAAATTGTCAGAGACAAAGTGGGCGGTAAGAGATCTGAATCCTGATATGCCATCAGACTGGTCATCATTCGGATTCCTTACTTTCGAATTAAAATCATCCACAACACAACGGTTTGATCTTAAACTGTATGATACCTCGGGAGTTCGGAGGCTGACGATAAATCCCTTCCAGGGAACCTGGATCCGTGCATCTGTTCCACTTATACATTATCAGAAACGGAACACGAAAGGAATGGATATGGCTGCAATAGGGAAAACTCCGCGTCCGGGTTACTGGATTGGCTTTTCAAATGCAGTTGGTTCAATAAACCATATTGATTCTATAGGGGTATCGATGAGGTTGCCAATAGAGCCCGCAACACTCGAGATCCGCAATGTACAGCTCACAATGAATGCAATGGATACCATATTTGGTCCGGTACCTCTTATTGATGAGTTTGGCCAATGGATCCCTGCTGAATGGGATGGTAAGGCGGATTCTATTGATGAACTTCTTTCAGACTGGGAAAAAGAGGATAAGGATTTACGGGAGGGCCCGGCCAATATTTCAAAGTATGGTGGATTCCTGGAAACAAGGACAAAATCGACCGGATTTTTCAGGGTAGAACAGATTGATGGCAAATGGTGGTTTGTTGACCCTGAGGGATATTTATTCTTCTCAACCGGAGCAACAGGAATAGGCCCCCGGGCTGAATTCGCCAGGATAAAAGGACGGGAATATATTTATAGAGCGTTTCCACCTGTCTCTGAAGCTACTGCATCAAATTCTCCAGCAAATACTGGAGCAGGTTCAAACTACTCATTTTACACATGGAATCTGTTTCGGAGGTTTGGCACTGACTGGTATACGAAGTGGATGGATCTGACAATACGCCGCATGGACAACTGGGGCCTGAATACTATTGCAAACTGGTCGGATCCAACCCTGGGAAACAGTCATCGGAAAGCCTATGTGGCAACTCTCAGGGGATGGGGAATTGAAACCGGCCTGATGGGTATGCCTGATGTTTACTCACCCGAGTTTGCCGGGATTGTTGATAAAGCTGCCGCCCAACAATGTGCACCGAAAAAAGATGATCCCTATCTGCTTGGCTACTTCATAGGAAATGAGCCTCCATGGCCAAACAGGGAACTGGAACTGGCAAACGTTATTCTTACCGGCGATCCGACCTACATGCAGGCCGAATTCAAAAAATATCTTGAAAAAGGAGATACTCCGGAACTTCGTAAAGCTTTCATCTACGATACATATTCCAAATTTATTTCCACTGTTAATACAGCTATAAAAAAATATGATCCCAATCACCTTAATCTGGGATTGCGGTTCGGCGGATCTGCACCTGACGAGATTGTAAAAACATCAGTGGGTTTTGATGTATTCAGTTTTAACAGTTATGGATACGAAGTAAATCCGGATATGATAAAAAGAGTGTATGATCTGACTGGACTGCCTATGGTTATTGGTGAATTTCATTTTGGTGTACCCGGACGAGGTCTTTCTCCCGGACTGGCTCAGACAGCAAATCAGGCTGAACGTGGTCTGGCCTATTCTTTTTATGTGGAAAAAGCTGCCTCAAATCCGGCTATTATTGGAACCCATTGGTTTCAATGGATGGATCAACCAGCAACAGGACGAAATGACGGAGAGAATTACAATATTGGTTTTGTTGATGTTACAGACAGACCATATGGCGAGTTAACCGGTGCTTCCAGAGAAACTTTTAACCGTTTATTTAAAATTCATTCAGGTTTAGAAGCTCCAACCAGCAGACAGGCAGTAACCCAATAAAATCTTTATATTGCACATCAAATAACCTTTATACTATGAAAAGAACTTTATTGGTCTTTCTGATTCTTTCTATAACAACATTTTCTTACACCCAGCAAAGAGATATCGATAAGACTACCCTTTCCCAGAAGGAACAGGCAGAACTGTACAATAAGAATCTCGAATGGAAACTTGATAATGTTCTTCCTCAGGTTATGAGACGGGAGAAAATCGACATGTGGATCATTATTTGTTTCGAATACAGCGAAGATCCGGTTTATAAAACTCTTACAACATGGCCCATCGATGGAGCCCGCCGTCTTTCAATACTGCTCTTTCATGATGCTCCTGATGGTTTTAAAAAACTTTCTGCAACATGGCATGGAGCAGCGGCATCGGGATATATGTACAAGAGCATTTTTACTGACAGATCAAATGGTGCCGAAGGTCAGTTTAAGGCAGTAGCCGACTATATTAAACAGGCCGATCCCGGTCGGATAGGGATTAACTATGATCCTGAGATTATAGATGATTTTTCTCATGCCAACGGATTATCTCACTTCCATTACGAAAAGCTTTTCTCAGCCCTGGATCCGAAATACCAGACACGACTTGTTTCTGCAAAAAAAATCGTCATGGGATGGTTTGAAACCCGGACTCCCTGGGAGGAGAGCTTTTTCCGGCATATGGCTGGAGTAACTCACGATCTTATTGAAGAATTCTTCAGCAATGCTGTTATTACCCCGGATGTTACTACATCCAGTGATGTTACCTGGTGGCTTGTTGAAAGAATAAAAGAAAAAAAACTCAATTACTGGTTCTTCCCGTCGATCGATATCGGGCGTTCATCAGAAAACCGCAACAGGTATGGGAAAAGCGATTCGGTTATCCGCCGTGGAGATCTACTTCACTGTGATGTTGGCATAAGCTATATGGGGCTTACAACCGACATGCAACATAATGCTTATGTTCTTAATACTGATGAAAATGAGGCTCCTGCAGGTATCCGGACTCTGTTTGAGAAGGGAAAAAGATTCCAGGATATCTGTCTGAAAGAGATGATTGAAGGACGAACAGGTAATGAAATTCTAAAGGCTGTTCTCACCAAAGGAAAGGCTGAAGGACTAAATCCGGTTATGTACAGCCATCCTGTCAACTATTACGGACACGGATCAGGTATGACAATAGGAGTAACTGAGGAACAGACATTCCTTAAAGTATCAGGTGAGCATAAACTATACAATAACACAACCTATGCGCTCGAATTCAGTGTGTCAGCAACCATACCGGAGTGGAAAAATGAGTCAGTGCGACTTGGAGTTGAAGATGACATAATTTTTTCAGGAGGGAAAGCAGGCTTTGCTGATGGAAGGCAGGAAAAACTCTATCTAATCAGGTAAATATCTATAGGGATTGTCTGGTTGTGATTGAAGTTCACCGACAGATGCCATGACAGATCCTATTTTCTGATTACAATAAACCCTTTTACAAAACTACCATAATATGTTTTTATGCTATAAAAGTATGTGTCATCAGGTAGAGGCTTTCCGTTAAAATCAACCCCATTCCAGGAATTATCGTAGTTTTCATTCTTATAGACCTGAACTCCCCATCTGTCAAAAATCATTAATTCCGTATTTTCCGAATTGGCAACACCTTCTAAAATGAAATAGTCATTTTTCCCATCCATATTTGGTGTTAAAAGCGAAGGAGGAATAAGGTCATTTACTTTTATAGTTACAGAATCAAGAGCCGGAGGGCAAATATCGTTAGTAACTGTCCACATAAAAATATTATCACCTACTGAAAGATCAGTAACACTGGTTTTTGGGTTACTATTATCAAACAATTCTCCTTTTCCTGCAACCAGGGACCATATTCCTGTCAGGCCTTTCTCCAATTCAGCATCGAGTTTTGTTTCAAACTTGTATTCCAGTACCTGATCATTCCCCGCATCGGCAAAGGGTGCAGGAATTACACTTACTGTGACAGGTTTAATATCAGAATAGCCTGAAAGATTTGTACCTTTGATATAATAGGTACCTGAAACGGCTTTCCCCGGGGTACCATATTGGATTGTTGCCCCTGCATCTTTCCAGTAGGTAAAAATCAATCCGGGAGTAGAACCTTCAGTTATTCCCGGTGCCGCTATGTCGACAGTTGCAGGTTCACATACTTTTGCCGGATCAGTAATTTTTACAACCGGGATATCGAGATTAATTATTACCACTTCGCCAGATTCTGAAGAGGTGCATCCAATGGAATTTGTAACAGAAAAGGTATAGACTCCCGGAATCAGATCATTTATGGTGATAGTTGTTCCTGAACCTTGTACAGTACTTCCATCGGGTTTTCGTATCAGGATCCAGGAACCGGATGTAGGCAATCCGTTTAAGAATACACTGCCTTTCGGATTTAGGTATGTTGGCTGTGTTATAGCAACTATCACTGGTGGCGATGGATTTTCAGGTTTGGCAGGAATTATTACATTTTGTGATGGCATAGAAATGCATCCTGCTGCATTTGTCACTGTAAAATTGTATGTACCGGAAGGAAGACCGGATACTTTTACAGTTGCACCTGAACCTGTAAGTTTGATAGTACCGGGAAATCGGGTCAGAATCCATTGTCCTGTTGCCGGTAATCCGCTTATTACTAAGCTTCCCTCCGGTAAGGCACATGTCGGGGGTGTTATGGTTCCTATTACAGGAGTTGAAGGAATTGCTGGCTGTTCGTTTATAACAATTGCCATTGTTGCATTTGATGCACATCCATTTTGATTGGTTACTATAAATGTATAACTGCCTTTTAAAAGACCTGTTACAGTATAAGCTGAGCCACTTCCTGTAATTGTTGATCCATCAGGTAATCGTCTCAATGACCATGTTCCTGCTGATGGTAACCCGGTTAATACTACACTTCCTGTTGACAGAATGCAGGATGGCTGGGTTATTGTTCCTACAACAGGTGCAGGAAGTTTATCAGTTACAGATAATGTATAGGTTACAGTCGTTTCACAATCAAGGTTATCCGGATTATTCCCTTTCACCGATATTATCACATTCTTTCCTGCATCTCCAGCTGCAGGAGTGTAGGTAAATGCAAACGGGGACCTGTCTGCTGTGACCGGACTCACTGTGCCTGCTCCGTTTTCTGTTATTGTCACGCCTGTTGCACTTCCACCGAATGTATTACCCGTAACGGTAAGAGATGTATTAATGCATGTACTTCCGCTTGTGCTGCTCAGAATAACAATTGCCGGATTCAGACACTTGCAGTCGACGACAAAACTACTCCCGGCTGCAGTGCACCCCGCTGAATTTCTGACAGTTATCGTGTGGTTTCCATCTTTAACATGAGAAAAGGTTGTTGAGCTCTGATACTCCCCGTTATCCAGACGGTAAGTAAGACCTGTCCCTGTAGGGTTTGTAACCCGAACCACAGCTTCTCCTGAACCAAGGCTGCAATCGATAGTATGTTCAGGGATTCCAGGAACTGCAGGCGGGACCTTAATTGTGAAACTTGATGATTGAGATGAAATACATCCTGATGAATTTGATACCTTGTAAGTATATGTTCCGGCAGGAATGTCTGAAACAGTTGCATTTATTCCGATACCTGTTGAAGTAACTCCGTCAGGCGTGCGGGTTAAAGTCCAGGTACCTGAAGATGGCAATCCGCTTAATGCCACACTACCGGTCTGTACCACACATGTTGGATGGGTGATCGTTCCTATTGACGGGGCTGAAGGAATTGCACTTACAGTCAGGGTAAAAGTCCTGGTTGCTGCAACGCAGGGTGATCCTAAAGGATTATTGGTTGTTACCGTTATAATAACTGTCTTACCTATATCCCCGCTCTTGGGGGTGTATGTAAATGAAAACGGGGAACTGCTTGCTGAAGTCGGACTAACTGATCCTTGTCCGTTCTCTGTAATATATACCCGGGTGGCACTGCCTCCGAAAGTATTTCCGCTAACAGTAACAGATGCTGTTCCGCAGGTAGTGCCTGTGGTTTTGCTAAGTGTAACTGTCGGGCTATTAACACATTGCCCGGAAACATTGATTGAGATCAACAAAAGAAGTAACCACAAGTACAATTTTATTGATTTCATGTTCAATTAATTTATTGGTGTCCCACTATTTTAACACTTCAATAAATGTTTTGTTTTATTCGAAAGCTCTTTAATAATCACTTTTGTTTTCAATTCCTTTTTATCAGTAATTATGATCTCATAATATGTGACAGAAATCCAATCATACTGATTTTCATACGAATAAATTTATGAAATATAAATCACCTGGCAAAAGTTATTATTGCATTAACGGGCAATTAAAAGCTTTTCCATGACTTTAGATTTACCATTACTAAGAATACAGGTGTAGATTCCATTCTGAAGTGCTGATATATCCAATCGAATTTCATTTTCTCCTGGTGGTAAGTTACCAAGCTCATTCTGAATAACAATCTGCCCTTTCATATCAATTAATATTAGCTTAATCTTGCCTTGTGTTTCAAGCTTAAAGTTTAAGGATACAGATGAAGATGCAGGATTAGGATATATTGAAAAGTCCTGTGCAGATAATGGTTTAATATCATTGATCGCTGTAGTTATGTTAGTGTTGAAGCTGATGCAATTTCCATATGCAGTTCCTGCACTGTTGGTGGCATAGGTCCTTGCATAATAGGTGGTTCCATAAGTCAGTCCTGTAAGTGTGGCCGGGAAGCTTCCTGTTCCACTTCCCTGAGCTGCCTTATTGTCATTTGTTGTCGGATTATAGAAAGGGGCCCAGGCTATTCCCCTGGACGTTACAGTGGCACCTCCATCCTCTATAACATAGCCTTTGAGGGAAACACTTGTAGTTGAATTGTTTCCTTCGAATACCGTGGTAGCCGTTGCAAGCCTTTTTATACCTTTTTTAATGTAATAAGCCTCTTTGACTGCCATATAGATGATCTCTGATGGAATATAATATTGCGACAGCATGTCACTCACAACTATTGTCGAAACTTCCTTGGGGGTTGATTTTGAAAGTGATGGTTTAAGTATTTGTATAACTTCATCATATATATCATTGATATCATGGTTTTTATAATTCGAGAGCATACTGCTTAACGATGGTTCTGCTAATAATGAGGAAGATTTTCCGGCATTCGAAATAGCTAATATTGCCCTGAACATGCGGGCATCCACGCTGTCAATATAGAATGGGTCTTGCTTGTCAAGGACTCCATAACTGTTCATTCTACTATCCATATCCTGACAGAAAACTCTGAAATCCTCATTATTCACCTCTTTTGTGTTCATGGTAAGTAAATAACCCGGATAAGTGGTGCTTATTATATTATAGGTTGAACTTGCTGATGACAAGTAGCGATCAATAATTGCGAGCCTGAATTCTGAATTTTTCATCGCATCCAAGCCCTGGAACATAGTTAACTGTGAATTTAAGGTAATAATACTATCATAAGGAGTCTCCTCCAATTCATCCACAACATCTCCGTAATACTCATCGAATTCTGCTATATCAAATGTATATGCGCTAAGTTTAGTCTCAAAAGTATCCATATATGACTTAACATATACACTGTCAAAACCTAATGAAATTAGTGAATACAGAAACCATGGATATTTATTACGAAGAATCTGAAATGCAGAAATATCGGCCTTACTGCTTAACGAAACTTCCTTCTTATAAGTTTTATCAATCATATTACCCATAGAGTATTTATGTATATATACATTATGATCGGGATTCCAATACAAATAAGTAGTTTTTGATTCACCGTCTCGCCGACCATTAACCATATTAACCTCCTCAACACTATTATCGGTAAAACTTTTATCTCTTACCCAATGAATAGTAACCGGGCCTTGCCATCTCCCTTTATTATCACGTCTGCCTGTAATTATTTCTTCATCTCCTTCATAATAATTAGTTTCCTTATACACCCCATTACCCAGACATATTATATCGTATTTCATAAAATCATCCAATAGTGTTGATCCTACACCTAACAGGATAAAAATACCAAGACGTTATCACCGACAATAATGATTGCCAGAATGCCTTTCTAGTCACATGTTTTTTCATGATAATTTGGTTTAATTATTTTTGTTCCAATCATAATACCAACAGTAAGTCCTGCGATTCCATGAGCTAAATCCTGAATACAAAAAGTCCCCGGAACGATTCCTGGTAACTGAAGAATTTCATAACCAAGTACAAGAACAGGGATGCTGGCTAACCACAGATATCTTAGCCAGGTTTTGCTCCCTGACCAGATAGCTGTTATAAGCAATGCATAAGCAAAAGCCCATAATCCATCAGGCAATGAATAAACTACCCATTGAGGAACAGTAAGGGTTGAATGAAGAGAGCTATTCCTGGCCAGATTGAACCAATTGTCAAATCCTATTGCACTGATCCAACTAAAAAAAACATGTTCGGAGGGTCTGAATAAAATATATACCATTCCGCCTGCAAAGAGGGCTACGGCAGATATTATTACATGTAACCAATTAAAAGAAAATGTTGAAAGAAAACTGAACTTTCTGCTCATCTTTCAAGATCAACTTACTTTAATTCAGGCTAATCAATTTCAAAAAACAAAGCAAACCAAACAGCAAGTTAAGAAGAAAAAATCAAATAAAAGACTTTTTTCTAACAAAAATCAGGGTTGTAAAATCAAAATTTGTTGTAATAGTATTTTCCTCTAACAATATGATCTTAAGGTAAATGAAAGAATGAAGCTGACAGAGGAAGGAATGTATATTGGGGGAAAATATTTAACCCTTTTCCGGTTTATAAACCAGCATATCATAAATTATCTTAAGCCAGATCAGAATGCATGGAACCGCCTTAAGTGTGTATGGCCTCACATATTCTTCACGTAAAAACCTGGGAAAGATATCAGTCGGAGATAAAGATGTAAGTACAAATGCACTGCCAAACAGAATAATATTAATAATATTTTTCTCACCATTTGTGAACCACAAAGCAACCCCGGTCATTGCAATTATGAATGTGGGTGATTCAGCCTTATGATTGAAAATCACGATCCATATAAGAACAGAAGATAACAGGAGGTACTTAAAAATGAATTGTTGATATACTTTTATTTTCACAAGCGGAATTAAAAAAATAAGCACACCAGCCATTACAATTATGTTCTTATTCAGTTCAACACCAAACCATGAGTTCAGCCAGCCCATAACTGAGTAACCATAAGAAGCTGAATGGTCAGATAAAAGCATATTCCGATAACTTTGGAACAAATTAAGGTACTGATTCAGATTGATAAAAAACAGAGGTATTATTAAAAGAATTAATACCCATATTGCCGAGTATAAAGCTAATTTCCATTTTTGGGGGTAGAGAAGAAGGAGCGCAAATCCCACGATCCCGAACAGCTTGATAAAGACCGAAAAAACAAGAAAAAATGTTGCCGCCAGGTACTTTTTATTTTCAAGCAGACCAAATGACAATACTAACAGACCAGCTATCAATGCATTTGATTGTTCATTTTGCATTGATGTCATTAATTCAATTAACACAATCAAAAGAATTGCGCCCTTTTCAATATTACCAATACGTGGTAAATAATAAACAGCTACCAGCAAAAATAATCCATTCAGCAGGTTCCACAGGATTAATCCCAACCAATCAGGCAAGACAGCAAATAAACCGAAAAAAACAGAAAATGTGGGAGTATATTTGTAGAGATCCCAATGTTCTTCAGGATATAAGATATACAGATCTTTATTCTCCTTTAAATGATAAAATGACCTCTCAAAAATCGTATAGTTATTATAACTCTTATACTCAATGCCTCCTTCCTGAAAAGTCTTTGATCCTGACACAAGTGACTGAATACTAGCTGCTAATGCAAATAATACAACCAGAATTATCAGAGTCTTTTTATTTGTTACTGTCTGTATTATCCTATCCTTCATAACTTTCAGTAAGGAGGGTTTGAAAAGTTACTATCGATAAAGAATCTGAAAAACATACCTGTCACTGAGCTGCTACCATACATATCGCACTGCAAGCGCCATGCCCCATCCAAAACCGGCATTCTCCCCAAGAAAATCCCACATGGGGCGCGTATCAAGGCTTAATAAAATCGGTGCACCTAAAGAACTAAAATCATACTCCAGGCCGATCTGTCCACCCAATGCAAAATTTATATAATCATCAGAGTCGTCATATGAATAAAATCCAATTCCTGCTCCGGGACCAACAAACCAGTTCAGTCCTTCGGTAATATTCCAGTCCCAGTGGTATATTCCTGTAAATACCAGATGGCTGTAGTCTTTGTTGCCTCCAAAACCAAGATCAAATTCTATACGGTTAACCTTGCTTAGTCCCTGCTGATAGGAAACCTCAGCCCCGCTTACATTTCCGTTACTGCCGAAGCGTAATCCGATTGCATGCGGATTGACCTGAGCACGTGTATATAAACTCATACTTAATAACACAACTACTACAACAAATGCCTTTTTCATAATTAGTTTTACTTTATTGAAATTCAATTATACCTGCCCATAACGTTTCAGGAATTGATAAAATTGCGCAAATATAATTTATTTGACTATAAAGTTTATAACCGGTTTAGATTTTTAGCCAGAGCAACGTTTTTAGAATATCCTTTAAGTATAAATTCTAACTTATTCCAAAAACTCATTCCCGACTTTACGGGCACGTTCCGGCTTATCCAGATTAATACCGGTTGCCAGTCCTATTTCAACCAGGAGATTCCAGCCGGCGCTTAAAAGAACGTATGGCTTCATTTCGCCTGCTTCCGGAATCCGGATTGTTGGAAATGGTGTATCCCGGTCAGAAATAGCAACAACCTTGAGCCCTACTCCTTTGACAAGCACTTCCCGGAACTTTTCAATCTCTTCTTCGATCGGATCAATAACAAATACTATATCATTTTTCTCCATGACCTCTTCTATGCCGTGAACCGCATAAGTACCCTCAAGAAAGTCTGATTTTTTCCGGGTGATTTCATTGGTCTTAAGTGTCAGCTCTTCTGCCACTCCATCATTATATCCTGCAAAGTAAATGGTAGGTGCCGAGGCTGCCAGTTTAATTATCTCTTCCGGAATTTTTGCGGTCAATGCTTTCTCAATAAATCCAGACAATTTCAAACAATCTCCGGTTTTATCAACTCCTCTGATATGCCATAGAACTGATTCATAAAAAAGCGCCTGCTCAACAACGCTCTTTGTTGCTGCAACAGCCTGCTCCCAACCGCAGTTAAGTACAAATGTTTTAATGCACTCCTTTTCAAGCAGAGTATCATTGTTGGCAGTTAATGCAAACCTGTTTTCATTACCTGTTGCAGCCAGGATCTTTGCAAGCAGAACAACTTCTTTTGTCCGGCCTGAATTTGAGGCACAAAAAACTGCGAATTCTGATAAATCATATTGAGCTGCCTGACGGGAGCCATCTGTTGATATTGAAAGGTCCATGCCCCAGGTCAAAGCTTTACGAATGGCACTCTTAGCCGGGAAGATTCTGCTGGAACCTTCGCCGGTCAGAAACAGTTTACCTGCAGATTTAATCTTTTCGGCAATACTTTTTGTCTTATCCGGATTGAAATTTTTAATAACCTCAATGGTTTGCATCATTTCCTGAACCAGGGCGTACTGTGAATAGCTGGGATCTTTTAAATTCATTTGCTCTTCTTTATTAATTATTATGCGATTAAACTAGGAATATTTATAGTCTACTTCCTTCTTAATATCTGCTTTACAAGATTCTTAAAATCTTCTGTCTCTTTTCTGACCTGCATTATGAAACTGTTTTCATCAATTATTCCTATTGCCGCTTTCATCTCCGCTGCATTTCTGAAAGTTGCCTGACGGAAGGCATTGTCATAATCTTTTTTACGCGATGCATATACCTGATCGCAGATATATTCCTGAATATCAACTGCCTTTTTTAACGATGACTCCCATTCAATATCTGAGATTCTTTCAGTATTCATTAATTCACAAAGAACAGCATACGAATGATTCTGTTTTTCATAAGGGTATTTTTTCCACAGTTTATTATACCTGTCATGTATCTCTTCCCAGGAATTTAGTTTCCCATTATTTATATCAGCCCGAAGTTCGTCAAGATCTGCTTTTTGAATAATCTGACCACCAAGGTTTATCCATTCCTCCCGGCGTTTCCCTTTCAGATCATCATACATCGATGAAACATTTGCATCAGGATTTGAGCCGAAATACATAAGCAGGTTTTTTAAAGCGTAGTGATGCAACATATCGCCATAAGCATGATAGGCTTTAAATGTTTTCAGAATAATTACTTTCCGTCTTGAGTTCTCCATATTTTCACCCAACACCTCCAGACTGTTCACAAATTTCTCATCTCCTGATAATATAGTCCGTCCAAGTTGTATCAGGGAAGCAACATCTTCCGGGTCTGATATTTTTCCGTTTTGCCGCAGACTCGCTTTAGCAGTCCAGATTTCGAGTAACCTGCGGGCATTTATTATTTCCTCGACAGTATCAGGAGCAAAGGCCTCATATTCAATATTCTGAGTTTTTCTTACCCTTTTGTCCCTTTGCTGGTATTTCCATGAATTGCGTGCAAGGGCAAACATATTGAAAAGCCACCAGTATGCCGGCATCACTTCAAGCTGATTGTCAGTAACATTATTATTAAGAAGTGAAAAAGGCAATGGAATATCAAGTTCAGAAGGATAATCTGCTTTTGAAAGCAATACAAAAGAGGCAAAACGACATGAATGTTTTACACTGGTGCACAACCCGGGCCAGAATCCCCGACCGGCCTGTATTTCGTTATCATTAGCCCGGCTGTTATGATTTGAACCGATTGTGGCTCCTGCTGCCATATTACTCTGACCCATTACAACAGAAGCAATCAGAAATGAATTATTGTGATGCTGTTCGTGAGAAGGGAAAATAAGATTATTTAATACTTCACAACATGAAATGGTGGAATTGTCACCCAGAAATGAGTTAATTAAACGTGCGCCGTATTTCAGGTTTGAGTTATTACCAAGTATAAATCTCACTGCTTTACAACCATAAAAAATATGGCACCCGTAACCAATGATACCATTAACCAGCTCTACTCCTTCTCCTATTTGTGTAGGTTCAGCTTCAGAAGAATTAATTGTAAGGTTTTTCAGCTTATTTGCTCCCTTAATATAACAATAGGAACCCATCTTAACATCTTTCAGTATCAGCGAATTCTTAACAACACAATCGTTGTCAATCACACCATAATAACCCCGATGATTATCAATACTGTTCTGGGTTATCTTTTTAAGATTTGCCTGTAAAGCCTCATCATCAATATATTTTGCCCATAAATAGGCATCACCTGTAGTAATGCCGTCAAAAGGAAGAATTCTGCGGCATCCTGTTTCGTTCATCAGGTCAATCCATGTACGCACATTTTCAGGCTCACCTTCCTTTACAATTCCATTACCGAATTTAGCATGATCAGTTGTATTCATTTCATGAACATTAAAAAGGATACAATGATCTCCGATAATATAATGTGCCAGATAGTGTACATCATGTATAGCAACATCATCGCCTATATCACATGAGATTATCAGACTGTTGGTGATACCTGACGGTACCCTCAGGTCGTGATGCTGGAGGACCACATTCCTCATTACTCCTATCCTCACGAGTCCGAAAAACCTTGAATTTTTTATCTGACCAGGATCAAACTCATCTGTTACCAGTATTTCATCCCAACTATTAGCAGTATTATCATTTTTAATGAGCCTCTCAATTTCTTCAGCACTCAGGTTTCTCCAACCCGATACCGGAGGAGTTTTTTGCATGTTCCTTATATAGTATTCATCCTTTCCTTCCGGGATAAATTCCCCGGAGATAAAGTTCTTACCCATCTCTTCAGGCTGCAAAATCAATACTTTGTCCATTATATATTTATTATTGTGGATTTCTTCTCGTCTAAATTACATGTTGTTTACGGATTGTCACTATATCATTTACAGATTTTTAATGGTTTTTTGACTGCATTCTGCTGAGACTCTCTTTTCATAACAATTAAACACTCCTTTTCTTAATTTAATAATTCCCGGTTTATCATAATCCAGTTTCATGTATAGCCGGTTTGCAGAGGGATTATTTACAAAAGCATCCAATCGGACTGAACAATAATTATTCTCCTTTGCATATTGCTCTGCATACAGCATCATATTCCCTGCAATCCCGCTTCCCTGTTTTGCTGAGATCACTGAAAGCCTGTGAACAATCAAAGCCGGAACATTGGTTTCCCATTGAACGGAGTCGTATTCAGGTGCATATTCATCATTTAGTGCCATATAACCAACCAATTTATCCCCATCAAAATAACCCACAGCCTGATTAAGATATATATCCTTCATGATCACAGGTTTATCCGGATAAAGTTCATCCCATTGATCAATACCCTGCTTCCTCATTGAAGAAATGACATCCTTAATTATCAGATATGCATCTTCAGTATTTTCCGGTCTTAAATTCCTGATCATCGTTCAATAGAACATTTCATATCTTTATTACCTCAGCAACCTGTTTTCTTAAGCTTCTCATCAATAAACTTTTTAGCTCTCGGAATATCATCTTCATCAAGATGTTCGATGATCAGGGGAATATTTGGATGAAGTTCGGATAATCTCTTTAAATAAAGATCATAGTTCAATATACCCAATCCAGGTGCAGGAAGTTCTACAGAACCGGCACCCCTGAAAGAATGAGATTCAGAGGCATCTATATCGGCATGTTTTTCTTCAATGTTCGCAGTTCTCCTGCAATCTTTTGCATGAGCGATTCTGATCTTGTCGGATAATGAATTGAAAATTCTGTTAAGCTCTCCATCCACATCATCAATATTTACATCAGAAAAATAGTTTGTAGGGTCCATAAGCAAGCCTAATGCATTGTGATTCAAATCTGAAAACAACCTCAGTACCTGGTTTACGGTACCAATTACATTGTTAACATAGTTTTCTATCAAAAAGACAGAGCCATTGTCATATGCATGTTTTGCCAGGTCTGTGACTATTCCGAAAAGTGTTTCATAAGCTTCTTCAGTTCCGTTCTTTTCGTGATAAACCCAATCACTTTCAGAGTTAAAAGTTCCTGTTTCACTAACCACATAGGGACTACCTAAATCGCGTGCAAATTTTAGAATAGTCTTAAGGTTTTTAAGATTTTCTTCCCTTTTTTTCAGATTGGGATGTACCAGGTTTGTATAACCTGATACAGCTACAACCGGCAGGTCAGCATCACGAAAGGCGTCTCTTATCAGATGGCATTTTTTCTGTGTGAGAGAACATACTGAGAGATCCATCCCCTTAAATGAGAGATCAAGCTGAACTGAAGTAAAACCCAATGCTTTAATCCTTTTTATCGATTCTTCAAGGGTATACGGAAAATAGCCGTTGAAAATTCCTACTGAAATCATATACTGTCCTCCTTAATATTTAGTTTTCAATCTCAGATAAATAAATGGTCCGCTGTAATTTAATAGACTCATAGCAAGCATCAATGATCGCCATAGTAGTGAGATTATCCCTGCCGCTGATTTCAGGTTCGGAATTGTTTTCCACTGCCACAAGCAATTGGGCCATTGTTCCCTGAAATGCATCCGGAAACCAGACTTTTTCCCATTCGGGACGGATCCATCTGCCCGGAAAATGTCTTGAGGTAAACTCCAGGGTACTTGGAGCTGGAACAGGATATGCCGGCCAGCCAATGGTTCCTTTCGCTATACCATCCATCCCTTCAACCCTCCACCTGATATAAATATCCTTTTCTGTTCCCTCACCCGGCCAAGCCCAGACGTCATCGAGACTTGCAGCCATAAAATCATTCCTGTACTGAAGAGTATACTGGGATATACCATCAATATGATTAAAGGTAGTCCGCGGATCTTTGCGGGTGAGAGCAGTTATCCTTTCAGGATTTCCAAAAAGATACCGGAATGTATCAATATGATGGATTCCCATATTAAGGATCTCAATACGGTCATATTTTTTCAGGAATTCCTGCCAGTGAGGTATAGCCCTCATCTCAATGGTCGCAAGTACAGGATCACCCAGAAGTCTCTGATTCAAAATGCTTTTCAACGCCCTGATTGATTGATCATAACGCATATTGGAGTTGACAGCCAGTTTAATTCCAGCCTTACCACACAGATCAACAATCATTTTAGCATCTGTATAATTCATTGCCAGAGGTTTTTGACACAGAACTCCTTTAATATGATCATTCTGTTTAACCAGTTCTCTTATCACCACCAACTGAGCATCAGGTGGAATTGCAATGTCGACAATCTCAATCTCCGGATCTGTGATCAGTTGCATCCATGTTCCATATACTTTCGGAATATTGTGATGGGAAGCTACTGCTTTCGATTCTTCAATCTTCAGCGAAGTAATAGCGTGTGGATTAAATCCTGCGTCCCTGTAAGCAACCAGGTGGCAATCGGACATAATAAATCCTGCACCGATGCAACCGATCCGGATATCCCGCCGGACTGGCATAACCGGGTCAATAGCATAATCTATATTTATCTCTTCCATATTGACTATTTTCAAATGTAAGTATTAGGATCAGATTTAATAATGGTAAGGAAAAATAACTGCAACCAATCCTGAGAAGGAACCCAATACGTTAAATCCCGGAGTTGATATTGTTAACATAAAATAATATTTCCTCTGATTTCCAATTAAAAGGTTAAAGGGACTACAGGTTTAAACCGGATAATCTCAATGTTGTCTTTGTATATAATCAGTTCAATATCCTTATCATCTGTCTTAAAAGGAAATCCTGTTATGTCGCTATTCGGGAAAAGTGATTTAATATTTACATCCAGATAAACACTTTTTCCTGAAACTGATTTAACTTTTAGTACTATACCTTTTATTTCTCCGCCCGGACAAAAGTTTACCTCATAACTCCCTTCTCCGGTATTAAGAAATGTAACAGCAAAATCATTATTTGCATAGTGAAGCCCCTTTGTATTAATATAGGGATACATATATTCCTTCCAGGAAATTGATTTTGCAGGGGCCAAGGGAAAATACTTGTTAAATCCATGAGTAATTCCTCCCCACATTTCAACATATCCGTTATGCTTTTCTTTTCCTGAAAATAATAACATATTCCGAACATCAGGCTCAAATCCCCATGTCCAGATGTTGCAACCCGGATTCATCTCCAGAGGAAATACTCTTACAATACCTTCGCCTTTTTCATGTGAGAATGCACTGTAGAATCCATGTTCAAGCTTCCATGCCAGGAGATCACCATAATACTTCCAGTTTTTAAAAACTCTCATTGGATTATTTTCATAAGGTTGTAGTCTGTTGCCTTCCGGACTAAAGCTTAACATCCATTTATTAAAATCACGTTCAGTTGCATATACTTCCTGCGTAGGAATTATAAATTCAGTATTTGCTGTTAATCCATCCTCTCCACCACCGGGAACCCACATAGGATTTATCCAATGCTGAAAATGGATAATACTGTCCGTCAGATTGCTTATGGATATATCTGCCTCATAATAAGCCTTATCCGGATAGATTGAAATATCAATTGACTCCGTTAGTCCGTGCCTAAGTTCCTTTACACTCATCCTCACCGTTTTTTTCCCGGGTGAATTTTCTGTCACTTTCCAGTCCCAGTCAGCAGCCCAGGTATCGCCATGTTCATCATTGGGCAAGGTATACTCAACACCTCCCATAATGAACCACCAGCCCAGATTCTGAGATTGGTGCATCTGGGCAACAGGTGGAATATAAAATTCTTCATGTCCTGTAACTTTATAGATCATAGAATAAGGTTTGCCTTTCCCGGGTATCAATGTCAGCCTTATATATTTGTTCTCAAGGATAACAGCTTGGTATGACTTTGTTATATGACCCTGTTTATCGATATTAAATTTATTAAAATCAATCCTGGGATAACCTATCTGATCTTTATAAACAGCCCTGTCGAAATCGGCCTGATGGATTTCAATTTTCGTTTGCTTTAATAAAAACAGGTCACCTGCCGGAGGAATCTTATTTATGATAACTTTCTTTACATAGACATCATTGGATTCCTGAGCGGACATAATTCCTGCAAGAAACAGATACAGTATTGCCTGATAAGCAAAAATTCTTATGTCCATTATTTTCACTTTATTCAGTAAAAGGATAAAACCATCGGACACAATCCTTTCTGGTTGCATGTTTTGCACTTTTTTCAACATCACGGCAAAGCCAGACACTAACTTGGGTTGTTTCTTTCAATTTTGGCGAAATTGCAAATCCCTCAATATTTTCGTTTCCCGGTGGTTTTGTAATCTTATACTCTCTCAAAGTTTTAAATTTTCTTCCATCACCTGAAGCAGTTGTTGATAAATCTGTCACTTCAAGTGTATTTTCTTTTGCATTATGTAAAATATATAACAACCCTGTGCTCCGGTCAAACTCCAGACCACAACTTTCATCACTGCTGGTTTTATATTTCCCTACAAATAAAAAATCATTGGAAACATTCGGATTTATGTCATAAACCCAAATTAATCCTTTACTCTGGTGCGCAATGAAAAAGAGTCCCCCGGCGCCTTTTACTGATTTATAAACCTTGGCTGTTGCCTGGCTGATAAAACCCTTTGAAACAAGAAAAGCATCTGGAACAAATGCAATTCCCTCCGGGCCGATGTTTCCGGTATTTTTCATGGGAGAAGGCGGAATTAGCAAGTTCCAGTTGAAGGTGTTTGTAACAGACGAAAAATCTGAATTATGAGTATATTTTCTGATTCTGTAGGAATTTTCATCAATAATGTAAAACTCATTAAGTTTGTAATCTGCCTGGGTAATTCCTTCACCACTTTTCAGTCCGGATTTATTGGCTATCTGAGTAAACTTATTTGATTTTTCGTTCAACTGCAATACCCTCAAGCCATTACCACCATTAACGACATATAATCTCATTGATACCGGATTCCAATGCAGACCGCTTATATCAGATAACCCATCCGGATCCATAACCGGAGTAATATTCTCAGCTGATTCCCATGATTCAGATGGCCAGTTAAGCTGGGAGAATACATTAACTTCTGTTAATGCAAGGAACAAGTATAAATAAATGATTTTTCCAGTCTGCATTTTCATAGAAAAGATATTAATACTTAAATATGAAGTTACCTCTAACACACTTTTTCTGAACAGGTACTGCTATTTCCGTTTCTTATTTTGTTTCAGTGAATATTGCATTTGCTGAAGAGTATTGCTTAAATCATAATATCCGTTTTTGAATCCGGCATAATCCGGTCCGCTCATAGCCATGGCATATCGTATTGAATTAGAATAAATCAACCAGGTTGAGACCCATAGTTGTTCGATTGGTTCATCAAAAGGATTCTCCGGATCGGCAATTTTATTTTTCCATGCGAGCGATACCATATCTGTCGCGGTTTTTGTCATTCTGTTTGTAGTAAAAATGGTACTGTCAAGATTTGCAAAATGTGATGTGTACCAGGTAGTTCCATGGCAGGATTGGCAAATTTTCCCCATTTTAACCCTTCGTTCGGAAATTTCACTCTCAGTTATTAAAAAATCTCTTGCTGGAACATTTGCAAATGTTGTTGGCAATGGAAGGTTATCATTATTTAATATTTCGTATGTTTTTGGTGTAACTGGCTGATTATGTGCAAATGGCAATCCGAAAAGTCTGACCCATAATCTCGCACCAAAATCATGGGTCCGTTTTGCTATAATATTTCCCTCCGGATCTGTTATTAAACTGTTATGGCAGGTTGAACAGGTCGGAGAGGTAAAATCTCTCCCTGCAACCCAGGGTACAGCATTAAAATCGAATTTATTCTCAAAATTTTCTGAGACAGTACCATGTTTACTCTCTTTATAAACATTGTAAGCCGGAACATCGGGTTCTAAATGACATTGTCCGCAAGTAGAAGGCTTCCTGGCTATTTCAATAGAAAAGTTATGCCGCGGATGGCAAGAAGTACATGAACCAAAACTCCCATCAGGATTTATTCTGCCAACTCCTGTGTTGGGCCAGTTGGTAAGCTCTGGAACTTCTATTTCGCCAAGATCGGTTTCAATTTTCCTTAAGCCTTTTACTCCTATTTCTGTTCCGTGACATGCATAGCAGCTTTCATTTTTTGAATGGGCAAGGATTGTTGATTCAAGTTCGTTTTTATTATTTAAAGTCTGAAGACTGGTATAAGTATCTACCAATTTCGAGTATACCTGATTCTTTCGCAAAATATCCAACGCATACCCTTTTTTAGAATGCTGATACTCTTTTACTTCAGTTTCGTGGCATGAGGAACAATCATTCGGAGACACCACAAGATTTATTGAATGCCCGAAATGCTCGAAATTATCTTTATGATTTCCTTTCTCCAAACCATGACATTCATAACATCCGATAACAATATTTTTCACGCTTTCCGGAATATTGGAAGAGGATATTCTTCGTTCAGGTTCTGGTTTTGCCAGTGATAATGTAACAGTAGTTCTTGCGTGCAAACTACTCTCCCAATCGGCAACAATTCCGGGTGTTATGCTTCTGTGACATTCTATACATTCCTGGGTTTCAGTACTTATGATACTATCGTCTCTCCCTCTGAATCCGGCAATTATTATAATCGAAATACCACCTGATAAAAGGAGCGAAAAATTTATTTTCATTGTATATGGATATAAAACTTAAGCATAAATATAAATAAAAATTACAGGTAAAGAAAATACCGATAAACTGAGACAATAGCTTTGAATGATGATTTTAACTCCGGATATAAATAGTTATATGTGAAAAAATGGTGTTCAGGGATATATTTTTGCCCATAAATCCCCCAAGCGGGACTTCCTAATTTACAGGTAGTTAACCCCCGGGGGGGGGTGAGGGCTAAAATTTTACTTTTGAGAGTGCCTCTTTCTATTTTTTTACAAGTTCAACCCTTCTGTTCCTGGCTCTTCCTTCCACGGTATTATTATCTCCCACTGGTCTGTCCTGTCCATATCCTGCCTGACTCAGACGTTCAGCATTAATCCCCTGTTCAACTATTGCGGCAACAACTGATTTTGCCCTTTCCTCAGACAAGGTTTTATTTGATGCCGGATTTCCGACATTATCAGTATGTCCTTCTACACTGATTTTAAGATCAGGGTTTGCCTTCATCATCTGAACAATCTCGTTAATGATTGATTTTGATTCAGGTTTAATAACTGATTTACCGGTATCGAAGTTTATGTAAAGAGCAATATGTCCGTCACGATTAAGAGTCTCAAACATTGCGCTTGCTGTTACATCCTGTTTCATTAATTCTTTCAATACAAGCGTAAGGTAAAAGTCATCTCCCCCAAGAGAAGCAACTTCGATCCACATTTCGTTTCCATCTTTTACAGCCTTACCTACAACCATATTAAGCCCGTTTAATTCAGCACATTCGGCTTCCTGAGGTGCTCCCTCAAAAATCACTGTGCCTCCCATGCTCCTGACAGCGTTGGCATAGTTGCGCATTATCTGGATGACACTCGACCTCTCTGCATTTTCCTTTACAACATATGTTCTTTTTATTTTTTTCCCTTCAACTGTATTACAGTTTTTACCATTGAAGAAGTTATAACTGTCAAATTCTAAATCTTCCCCATCATAGATTATGTAGTTCGGCATTCCGGAAAAATACGGAGTGTCTTTTAATTCTGACTCCTGAGACCTTACAACTGTGTTAACTAAGATCAAGGCAAGAATAAAAAACAGTACTCTGGTTTTCATAATTATCCCCTTTCATATGATTAGTTTAATTACTAGCAATATAATAATTGACATATAATTGATAACCAGATATAAAGTTATGGGATTCTCAAGCAGAATGCAAATATTTCTGATAGCTTAACAACTTCTTAATTATATCGTAAAGCTTCAAAGTCATTTTATATTTAATAACTATCAGCAATCATAGATAAAAGACTACAAATCGCTTGAAAATCAATAAATTTATCCCATTCCGCCTAAGCGGAAGTAAATTCCTGAACTATAAAGATCGGATTAGTGTATTGAGCGCGTGAGATATTTCCACAAGTTTATTGCAATCTACAATTTCAACATTGTCTTTGGGAGTGTGAGTTATATCTTGTCCATTGATATTGTCGATAAACCATTTTGAAGAAACTGCAATAGCCGAAATTCCAAACTGAAGAAAAACTTTCTTACCAACATATGGCAGAATCCTAGCAGCCTCATCTTCTGTCATATAAACAGACGGAATATTAAAATCACCATCCTCAATCAGAGGAAATGGATAGACCCCGCCTGCCAAAGCCGGGTTCCGTCCGGTTGCACATATAATCGCCTTAACACCGCTACTTTCAAGTACACTAATGATCCTCTGATGCTCTTCAGGATTATAAAATACAAAATTTTTGGGCATCAGTTGTTCCGCAGCGAATCACCATGCAGAAGAAGTATTTTACCAGCAGCATTAATTGCTTCTAATTCAACCACAGTAGATGCGGATATAAGTTCAGCCTCTCCTTTAAAACCAGGAGAGTAGGGACTTACCAGAACATTAAAATCCTTTTCACCTGATCTCAGGATTGCTCCTTCTTCCTCCCAATCCATAGCATCAAATTCACTCATTTCAGTTTCCCATCCGAGTGATGAGAGTTCCTTATCGAATAAATAAGAGGCCTGCCTGTTACCAATACTGCCAACACAACACCCGGAAATCCCGCAGCATAAAGTTTCAAGATACTTCCTGCTCTTATTAAAAAGGTTATCTTCCGGCATGGATAAAGGGATTTAAATTTTCAGAAAAGTACACAAATTCAAAAGAATTCTATAAATATTCCCGGGAATAAAAAGCTATAAAACATGGTAACTTTTGTCGGGTACGGTGGTAAAAAATTGAACATATATTGTAATATTGTGTTATTTAGAGAATTAAACTAAATACACCAACTCATTATGAAAAAGAGAATTTCATTAATTATACCAGCTATGTTTTTTGCTTTGATGGCACTGGTTTCGTCTTGTGAAAAAGATGATGAGAAAACATATGCTGACCTTATGGTTGTTCATGCATCTCCTGATGCTCCAGGCGTGGACCTTCTTATCGATGATGTCAAAAAGAACAGTACTCCCCTTAATTACCCGAATAACACTGGTTATCTGTCAATAGAATCAGGTACAAGAAATATTAAAGTGAACGTTTCAGGTACAACCACTAATGTTATTAACGGAGACTTGACTGTGGAACAGGACAAAAACTACTCTTTATTCGCAATAGATGTTGTTGCTAAACTTTCCGTAGTGGTACTTGGAGATGATCTGACTCCACCTGCGGCAGGAAAATCACATGTCAGATTTTTGCATCTGTCGCCTGATGCTCCTGCTGTTGATATAGCAATAGCCAGTAGTGGAGCTGTTGTTTTTGGAAATGTTGGTTTTAAAGGATTTACGGGTTTTACTCCACTTAATGAGGGTACTTACAACCTCGATGTGAGATTAGCAGGAACTTCCACGGTGGTACTGGTTTTACCTGCAATAACAATACAGGCCGGTAAAATCTATACTGTATTTGCAAAAGGCCTGGTTAATGGAACCGGTGCTCAGGCTTTGGGAGCAGAGATAATTCTGAATAATTAATCTAAATTCTTCATATACCGAAGGGATTGTATCAAAAATCCTCAGGTAAGGTAAAGTCAATAAAATTTAATTCTGGAAGGATAGTTCTGGTTTTACAGATACTTATTGACCGCCGCCTGTAATTTTTTAAGATCTATTGGTTTGGTCAGGTAATCATCGCAGCCTGCATTGATTGCTTTCTCCCTGTCTCCAAGCATTGCATAAGCTGTCTGGGCAATAATATGTATTTCCGGATTTATCTGTTTGATAATCTTTGTAGCTTCATAGCCATCTACAGAAGGTAACTTGAGATCCATCAGTATAAGCCGTATTTCCGGATTCAATTTTATGTAGTCTATAGCTTTCTCCCCGTCAGTAACATGATGTAAAACCAAGTCCAACGGCTTCAGGAACTCTTGTATCAGTATATAACTTGTCTTATCATCCTCAACTACCAGAATAGGTCTCATAATTTTAGTTTTTTGCGATAAAATCATCTTATCTGATTTCCTGCCTGATGCAGACTTTTCACCTTTACCTGTAGAAGGTATTGAAAAGTAAAAATCAGAACCTTTTCCATATACACTCTTGAACCATATTTTTCCCTTAAGCAAATATACCAATTTTTCAGCTATTGATAAACCTATCCCTGATCCTTCGGTATTCATTCCCAGGTAATTAAACCTGGTAAATCGATCAAATATTTTGTCCTGATCTTCTTTTGGAATTCCTGTACCGGTATCAGATACTGAAAAAACGAAATCCTTTCCTTTCTTTTCACAGCTTAAAATTATCTTTCCCTGAGAAGTGAACTTCATAGCATTATTGAGCAAATTTGATAATACCTGCTTCAACCGAAGAGGGTCGGAATTAATAATAACATCATCATCCGGAAGATTAAAGTTAAATTGGATATCTCTCTTTTCTCTCTTATCCAATTCAATAGAATAAATTTCCTGAAGTTCAACAAAAAGTTCCCTGACGCTGAATTCGGAATTTTTTATTTTCAGGTCTTCTGCTTCGATCTTTGAAAGGTCAATGATATCATTGATGAGCCGTAAAAGATTGTCTCCGCTGGTTTGAATAATATCTATATATTTTTGCCTGTTTTCATTACTGGTCCCGTTACTCAGTAGCTGGCTAAACCCTACAATAGCATTCATAGGAGTTCTTATTTCATGAGACATATTTGCAAGAAAAGCAGATTTAAGCTTGTCTGACTTCATTGCTTTCTCCTTCTGCCTGACAAATTCTTTTTTTACAACATATAGTAAAATGATAAGAAGAGATGAATAAAGGAAGTGACTTAAATAAATATCAAGGCTCCTTTTATCTGCATCAGGATATTGAAATAAACTAGCAGGGGCATTGGCATCGATAAATCCAAGAACCGCCAGGTTAAGAAAATAAAACAGAAGCAAAATAGCCAGCCATTTACCGTCCCAGACCCAGATAACAAGGGCTGCAAATATGAAGATAAAGAAAAGAACCGGCCCGTTTGACAAATATTTTGAATACCATGTAAGGTCAAGCATAAATAGTCCCAATACCGTTAAGATAACTTTAGGTATATACAGACAATTACGGAATCTGAGAAAATAATAAAGTCCCAGCATTACCAGGGAACTGCTACCGGCAAGTATGACCGGAGCCATTTTCAGACCCATAAATATGTGGACCAAGCAAAGAATCAATAAAAAAACAGCTGCTGCAAAGGATGTTAATGTTACGAAGTACTTCTCTGAACTAATCTGGTCTAAATCGCCAAAAAGAGCTTGCCAGACAGATTTAAACCTGTACATCACAGAATATTTTTAGTAGTTTTTGTAATCCAAATATAGAACAAAAAAGAGATTATTCTATAAATAGATTTGTTGATCAGAAAAAGTAATTCTGAAAGGAATATGTAGAAATAAAACTTATCTTGTAGAGATTATGGTCAATTGCGATAAGTTGTAATGAAAAGACTCCTCCATACAGGGTTCCAAAAAATAATTCAGATCTATTTCCAAAACTGTAACAGGAGACCAAACACAATAAATAATATCAGCTGGTAACCTCCCTGAATACGAAAACGTGACCATTTTAAGCGGCTGTTCTCGTTGGTCCACATTACGGCTCCTGCCAGAGTAGGTATAACAAATGCACCCCATATCCAAAGAGACCTTTCGAGACCGCTCGCAATTTTTGTATCTGCTATCAGGTGTGCCAGCACAAAAACCTGAAAGAGTGTAAGTGCAAACTGCACGGCATAAAGAGGTCCGGCTGATTTTTGCATTTTCTTCTTTGACTCCTCATCGGCAGGATCAACACCAACAATTTCCATCCATTTTTTACCAAAAAGAGGCCCATACCAAATTGCACCAATTATCATAGATAATACTGCTCCGGCAATTATTGCTAGATAATTCACAGAAATAGTTTCCATATTCTTTTGTATTTAATTACTGGCTATAAGCTTAGAAACAATCCAAAACCCGAAAAGTTTAACTGGTGTTACAGAAAGTTCGCACTAATAAATTACGCCTTAGTATTATACATTAAAAAGTCTCAGACCATTCTTTATCAAAAGCCACAATAAGATTTACTTATATTATAATCGTGAAATACAAGCACTTACTGATTAAATCCAATACCAAATTTACATAAACTGTTTTGGTCTTTTATTTAACTTTCAATTTCATTAGTTTTGATAACATGAAATGATCTGAACAGACTTCCTGAAAATGATTTCTGAAAGAACAGAACTCACAGATGTAATTTTGTAATATGGGTTATAAAGTTTCAAAAATAAAAAGTATTAATCCGATTGAACCATCATGCAAGAAGACAATATACTATACACCTGAAGAGGCTCAGGATATGATTAAGTATATAAATGAGAACCGGAGTCGTAAGAAAATAAATGCTTATAAGTGCATGATCTGTGGCTATTGGCACTTAACCAGTAAAACTTAAGAAATTCTTTTTTTCAATTCCAGAGAGAATAATATGATTATATAATTCATTTCCGGGGAACTGCTTTTTTAATTGAAACCAGACAGCTTTTATTCACCAGCGACATTGTTTTGATCACCCTGTCCGGGAAGGGTAGGGTCATTGGTTTGCTTTTTCCAGAATTTCAATTTTCTTTTAATCTTATCATAAAAACTTCTTCCCAGGATTATCAGGCTGAGATAAAACAATATCTCACCAGCTATTATCAATCCTGTTGTGATCCCTGCTATCTGAACTTTCGAAAACCCCAGCCAGGGTACAACCAGAATCAAAAGAAACAAAAGACATGAAATAATTAATAGAATATATCCTATTGTTTTAATCACTTACTTGTTTTTAAAGTATGACAAGGTAACAAATTTCCGGAATAAAGGTTTAAGCCTGATTAAATGATGCGACATATTGAATAGGATGAAAACAAAGCAGTAAAAACTTGACTTTCTAAAATTTTAATCTTAAATTTGTTTATTATTATAAGATAATCATTATCATCTGATAATTATTAGCATGAAAGTAGCCGAAATAAAGAACAAGCTAATTGAGAAAGGACTAAAGGTAACTCCTCAAAGGATCGCAATTCTTGAGGCCATTAATAAACTTAATAATCATCCTACCGCTGAAAATATAATTGACTATATCCGTAATAACTATCCAAACATCTCAACAGCAACAGTATACAAAGTAGTTGATGCATTGACTGCCAATGAAATAATCAGGAAGGTAAAAACAGAACGGGATGTTATGAGATATGATGCTGTTATGGATAGCCATCATCATTTATATTGTTCCGAATCCGATCGGATTGAGGATTTTTTTGATGATGAGCTGAATGAAATTATAGAGAATTATTTCAAAAACAAGAATATCCCGGGTTTTAAAATTGAAGATATAAAGTTACAGATCATAGGCAAATTTCTGAGAAACAATTAGTAATGTGAATTTAGAACAGCACTATACAGAATCTTTAATAAACTAATAACTATAAAAATGGGAACTGACAAAAATGAATTCAGCAAGTGCCCCGTTACAGGAGCAACTCAGAAGCACAGTACCGGCACCAGCGGCATAAAGAATCGCGACTGGTGGCCTGATCAGTTAAAGCTTAACATATTACGACAGCACTCATGTAAATCCGACCCCATGGGTACAGATTTTAACTATGCCAGGGAGTATAAAAGCCTGGATCTGGTAGCTATAAAAAAAGATCTTCACAAGCTTATGACTGACTCCCAGGACTGGTGGCCAGCCGATTTCGGCCACTACGGGCCATTATTCATCCGTATGGCCTGGCACAGTGCAGGCACCTACCGCACAGGCGACGGACGTGGAGGTGCAGGTGGAGGACAGCAACGATTTGCCCCTCTCAACAGCTGGCCCGATAATGTAAACCTCGATAAGGCCCGAAGGCTGCTTTGGCCGATAAAGCAAAAATATGGCCGAAAAATATCCTGGGCTGACCTTATGATCCTTACAGGTAATGTAGCCCTCGAATCAATGGGATTCAAAACTTTTGGATTCGGTGGCGGACGTGAAGATGTATGGGAGCCTGAAGAGGACATTTTCTGGGGGTCTGAAGCAAAGTGGCTGGAAAGCGACAAACGCTACTCGGGTGAACGCGAACTTGACAATCCTCTTGCAGCTGTACAGATGGGATTAATCTATGTAAATCCTGAAGGACCAAACGGGAATCCCGATCCGGTTGCAGCGGCTAAAGATATTCGGGAGACATTTGCCCGTATGGCCATGAACGATGAAGAAACAGTGGCACTTATTGCCGGTGGGCATACCTTCGGCAAGACTCATGGAGCAGGAGATGTGGCACATGTCGGACCAGTACCGGAAGCTGCCGGAATCGAGGAACAGGGACTAGGCTGGAAAAGCAGTTTTAAATCAGGAAAAGGGGGAGACACTATCTCCAGCGGATTGGAAGTTACATGGACACAGACTCCGGCCAAGTGGAGTTATTATTTCTTCGAAAACCTTTTTAAATATGAATGGATATTGACAAAGAGTCCTGCAGGTGCTAATCAATGGGTGGCAAAAAATGCAGACAAGGTGATGCCTGATGCCCACAATTCATCTGAAAAACATGCACCAACGATGCTTACCACAGACCTTTCATTGCGTTTTGATCCGGTTTATGAAAAGATTTCAAGGCGTTTCTATGAACATCCCCTTGAATTTGCAGATGCCTTTGCCCGCGCATGGTTTAAACTGACTCATCGTGATATGGGACCACGCTCACGCTACCTTGGTGCTGAAGTACCTGCAGAAGAACTTATCTGGCAGGATCCGATACCTCCTGTGAATCATCCTCTGATTGATGAAAAAGATACTAAGGAATTAAAAACTAAACTATTAAAATCGGGACTATCTGTTTCTCAGCTGGTATCAACAGCATGGGCTTCGGCCTCAACTTTCCGCGGATCTGATAAACGTGGAGGCGCTAACGGGGCGCGTATCCGTCTTGCACCTCAGAAAGACTGGATTGTTAACAATCCTGCGCAGCTGAAGAAAGTACTGGAAAAGCTGGAAAGCATCCGGAAAGAATTCAACAGCTCTAAAAAAGACGGGAAAAAGGTTTCTCTTGCGGACCTTATTGTATTGGCAGGATGTTCCGGTGTTGAAAAAGCCGCAAAAGATGGCGGTTTTGCTGTTACGGTTCCATTCACTCCGGGTAGAATGGACGCATCCACCGAGCAAACTGATACAGATTCTTTTTCAGTACTGGAACCGGCAGCTGATGGCTTCCGCAATTATCTGAAAACGAAATTCACTATCTGTACCGAAGAATTATTGGTTGATAAGGCCCAGTTACTGACTCTTACTGCACCGGAAATGACAGTACTGGTCGGAGGCATGCGGGTATTGAACACAAACTATGATAATTCGAAACATGGTGTTTTCACAAAACATCCCGAAGTTCTTACAAACGATTTCTTTGTAAACCTTCTCGACATGAGTACTGCCTGGATGCCAGCATCTGAGACCAAAGAGATATTTGACGGACGCGATCGCAAAACAGGCGCACTAAAATGGACAGGAACCAGGGCAGATCTTGTCTTCGGTTCTAACTCAGAGCTCAGAGCCCTTGCGGAAGTTTATGGAAGCACTGATGCCCGGGAAAAATTTGTTGAGGATTTTGTTGCTGCATGGAACAAAGTAATGAACCTTGATCGTTTCGATCTGGCCTGATCTGAAAGAGGGTGTCTCAAAAGTCTGTTTCATTAGGTTTCCCCAAAATCCCAATGGGGGAACTTATTGAAAGACTATGACTTATAAAATCCATTTCAGGTTGGTTATAAATGAGAAATTGATAAAGTATGCTGAGGAGGACGACAAAGTCAAAACCGATAAATTTCTATTTCTGATTCCCGATAGTCATTTAAGAATAAATTACAAATTGGTATTTGCTGAACCAAG
The DNA here is from genome assembly GCA_963732435.1 of uncultured Bacteroidales bacterium. GTDB lineage: Bacteria > Bacteroidota > Bacteroidia > Bacteroidales > VadinHA17 > LD21. Next base: position 971,751 of record CAVSZL010000006.1, read on the forward strand.
AACTTAATTTTACAGTAAATCTTCTGTTACCCGCATATATTTTTCATTTAACTTTGAATTATAGTATTATTTTTAATTAACCCATAACATAATATGAAAAAGACAGGTTCATATAATCTTATCAGTACACTTATGATCATTATTGTACTGCTTCCGTTTGCCGGATGTAAAGAGAAGAAAACAGAAAAGGATTCATTCAGCGTAGCTTTTCTGACAGACATACATCTGCAACCGGAGGGAAATGCCCTTAAGGGTTTCTCTCAGGCTCTTGATACAATAAACAGACTTAATCCGGATTTTATAATAACAGGAGGTGATCTGATCATGGATGCACTTGGCCAGTCATTCGGCCGGGCAGATTCGCTTTACAATCTCTATAATGAGGTAATTAAAAAAACAAATATTAAGGTTTATAACACTTTGGGGAATCACGAAATTTATGGCATTTATAAATCAAGCGGAGCAGATCCTTCAAATCAGGAGTACGGTGAGAAAATGTTCGAAAAACGCCTTGGGAATTCTTATTATTCTTTTGATCACAAAGGATGGAAATTTATGATAATCAATTCAATTGAGGATACCCGCAGGGGGAAATATGTCGGAATGATAGACTCTGTGCAGCTTTCATGGATCGGGAGTGAACTTAAAAAAACAGACCCGGCTACTCCGATAGTTATAAGCACTCATATTCCTTTTATAACAGCAAATACTCAAAAATATGAAGGATCTACCCTGGCCAGTGACTCTTCTACGGTTGTTTCTAATTCTAAAGAAATCCTTAACCTTTTCAGGGGATATAATCTGAAACTGGTATTGCAGGGGCATCTACATACTGTCGAAGATATTTTTATTGATAATGTTCACTTCATTACCGGTGGGGCCGTTTCAGGCGGATGGTGGAAGGGTCCGAATATGGGCTTTGAAGAAGGCTTCATATATCTTACTTTTCATCCAGATGACTTTCAATGGAGATATGTAGATTATGGATGGGAGGTAGAAAAGTAATATCTTAATCGGTTTCCATTGGCAACTATAATACAGTTTTTCAGGGAATATCTGAAGTTTTTATTACTATTTAATCAAAAGGTTTATTTTTACCTATTCTTAAACCAATTAAATTTTCATATTATTTACGAATCAGAATCAAATTAAATTAAATAATCAATCTAAAAGATGAAAAGAATGAATTCAAGAAGAGAATTTCTAGGCAAAGCTGCGGGTATTGCTACTGTAGCAGCTGTTTCCCCATTCGCTGGCTTTGGAAATGGTTTTGAAAGAGCAATACAGGGTACAACAAAATCATCAGTTCCTGCTGATCTTAAAATTACAGATGTGAAGTGTGCTTACATCAGGGGAAGTCTTTTTGTGAAGATATACACTAATCAGGATATCTATGGATGTGGCGAAGGAGTGGATGCCATTTCAGGAACTTATCACCTGGTTCAGAACTTAGGGAGAAGGCTTAAAGGTCAAAACCCCTTAAATATACACAGGATTTTTGAAGACATCAGGAGAGGGGGGTTTTTCGGGGGAGCTCAGGCAGGTATGTATGTTGCAGTAAGTTCTGCCATAGAAACAGCGTTGTGGGACCTGGCCGGAAAAGCACTGAATATTCCTGTTTATCAGTTACTTGGTGGAAAATTCCGCGATAAGGTAAGGGTATACAGCGACACTGCACTTTACAGGTCCAACAATCCTTTGCCAAAAGAATTTGCTGATTCTGCCCTGGAAGCAGTTAAGATGGGCTTCAATGCCATTAAATTTGATATAGACCAGGCAGCTGATCCAAATAGATTCGACAGGTACAACTGGACTGCCAGCCAGGGTGAGCTGCAAAGAATGTATGACCAGTTAGCTGCTGTCAGAGAGGCAGTGGGACCAAAGATCGATATAGCTGTTGATATGCACGGCAGGTATGATTTGAATACTGCCCTGGCAATTTCCAAAAGGGTCGAACCGTTGAACCTGCTCTGGCTCGAGGAACCAATCCCTGCAGAAAATGTTGAAGCATTCAGATTGATTGCTCAGGAAACAAGTACTCCGATCGCTGCCGGTGAAAATATCTATCTTGCCTATGGATTCAGGAAGCTGCTGGAAATAGGCGGTGTTGAGGCTGTAATGCCCGACTTGCAGAAATGTGGCGGTCTGGGAGAAGGACAACGTATTGCCAACCTGGCAAATCTGTATTACATACCTTTTGCCCCTCACATGGTCGCATCATTTCTGGGTGCCATGGCATGTGCCCATGTATGTGCTTCTGTACCAAACTTCTTAATTATGGAGTGGCAATCGTACTTTCATACCAACCCTATGTTTAAGGAAATCGTCACCTATGATGAAGGAGACTGGGTAAAGGACAGTTTCGTTACTGTTTCGAATAAACCAGGGATTGGGGTTGATATTAACCAGGAAGCAATGAAAAAATATGCTATACCGGGTGTGCCTTTTTTTGAATGAAATAAATCTGAAGTAGTTAAGTTGGGGCTGTTGAAAAAGTATTTCTTTGTCTTTTTCAACACCCCATATTTTTTCATAGCAATGAAACAAGAGATCCTGATAATAAGAAACACTCCCAGGGAAAATCCGGGAATTATTGAGAACATATTAAAAGAATATAACATTAAATTCCAAATTATTGATTTTGACCACACTACACCTGTTTTATCATTAGAGAATTATATTGCACTAATTGTACTCGGCGGACCAGAAAGTGCAAATGATTTGAGTCAAAAGATGCTTTACGAATTAGATTTGATCCGCAAAGCCATTAAATCAAATGTACCATATTTAGGTATTTGTCTTGGTCTGCAGACTCTTGTAAAAGCAATGGGTGGTAATGTTACTAAATGTCATACCAAAGAAGTAGGATTTCGTGACCCGGATAACCAGTTCTTCAAGGTAAAACTAACACCTGAAGGTAGAAATGATAAACTTTTTGACAATCTGCCAGATCACCTTACGGTTTTCCAGCTGCATGGTGAGACGGTTAAAATCACTCCTAAAATGAAATTATTGGCAACCGGTGAATATTGCCAAAATCAGATTGTCAAATTTGGTGAGAATGCATATGGGATTCAGTCTCATTTTGAACTGACAAAAGAACTCCTGGAATCATGGATTAATGAAGATAATGATCTTCAGGAACTTGATGCTGAACAGTTACGGTCTGATTATGGCAGTATAGAAAACGAATATCAAAAAACCGGGAGGCAAATATTTCTTAACTTCCTGATCCTGTCTGGTATAGTTAAATAACTATTCCCCGGATAATAACCAAAAAGATACCTCGTCAATCCTCCCGTGACTTTACATCGCTTTCCGGAACAGGCCCAAAATACAGATATTCACTTTCCCTAGGCCTTATATGCCAACTTTTTAATAGGAAAACTGATCTGCAGATCAGTCTGATCATAATTCCCGAAGCGTATTAAATATTTCACAGTTTTGACCATCATATAAAAAATTAATTACTTTTGGAAATCGGGTAACCTGTAATAGAGTGATATCTTAAGCTTTTAAATTTATACAGACATTATATGCTGACAAAGGATTTATTTATTGAGTTATGGAGTAAAACTTACAACACTGATGGGAGACCAGACTGGTCACATATTCTGCCCTATTACGATGAAAGTATATATTTCAGGGATTCAATTCAGGAAATACGCGGAAAAGAAGAATTTACAGCAATGACCGAGCGTCTTACAAAACGCTCGAAAGACCTGAAAATGAAAATTGTAAATGCTGTAATGGAGGAGAATGTAATTCTTATGGAATGGGAAATGACCCTGAGTTTTAAGAAATATCCCAGTTCTGTCTTATTCGGATCAAGCCGGCTGACTTTAAATGAATCAGGAAAAATTATCGAACAAAGAGATTATTATGATCTGTGGGGTGATATCTTCGACAATATTCCAAGATTCGGCAAAGCATACAGAAAGTTTATGAAAAGAAAGTTTGGGTAAAAAATCAGTTAGAAGAAAGTTATATAAGTTACATTTTCCCACTTTAAATAAAATCCATGAAAAAAGTATATTATACATTGTTTTTCTTAACTCTTTTTTTAACCAGTTCTTTATCAGCCCAAACAGGTGTCCGTTTTGGACTCAAGGGTGGATACAGTTTATCTACCCAGTATGGAATAAACATCCCGGATATTCCATATACTGTTGACTCGTATTACAGGCATGGATTAGCCGGTGGTATTCTCATATATTATCCTATAACTGAATCTTTTGGAGTACAGCAGGAATTCCTTTATGTCACAAAAGGCTCCAGAGAAGACATTAATATGACTACCCAACCTGTAAAAACCCACACCGAATACAACTTGAATTATTTTGAGCTTCCCTTTATTTTTCGTTACACATTCGTAAAACTGGGGAATTTCGGTATTTACGGAAGCAGTGGTTTTGCACTTTCTATTTTGCTTGATGGTGACTCAAAGTTAGATGGTAGTGTTGACATAGGCGGTGGAAATCTGGTATCCTTTTCCGAGTCAACTAACCTCGAAGGGGTTGATATCTTTGATTACGGATTTCTCTACGGGGCTGGTCTGGATTTTAAACTTTTTAAGAAAGATTGTTTTTTTGACTACCGTTTCAATATCGGATGGAACACATTGATGATGCCTACAGCCACAGGGCAGGACCCGGCTCCTTTGCGTAATCAGGATTATACTTTCACTATCGGGATATATTTATAATATTGTCAACACTGAAATTCGAACGAATAAAGTTATTATCGGATGGGAAATGACAATACGGCAAAAAAAAACAGGAAATTCTTTAAATATTTTAAAGAATATGAATGGTCTAACATATTTGCAATGATTAAAAACAACATGTTAGACCCCAAAATATGTACAGAAGATTTTAATCAAAAACTCGTTATTATTACCGGTGCCACGTCGGGGATCGGTTACTTAACTGCCCGTAAATATGCTTCAAAGGGAGCAAACCTTTTATGCATAAACCGCAATCAAACGAAATCGGAGGCATTACGCACTGAGATTGAGCGGGATTATGGTGTCAGATGCGACTACAAAATTGCTGATCTGAGTAATCTGAAAGATATTCATAATGTGGCAGAAGAGCTTCTGAAGCTTAACACCCCGATAGATGTACTTATACATAACGCAGGTGTTTACCTCACTAAAAGGGAACTGACTCCCGATGGACTTGAAAAGGTTTTTGTAGTTCAATACCTTGCTTCCTTTATTATAAATTACATTTTAAAGGATAAGCTGATATCTCAGGGAGGGGCAAGAATTATTATGGTTAATTCCGAAGGTCACCGTTTTGCAGCCTGGGGTTTGAGACTGGATGATCTCAACTGGGAAAGACGTAGTTACTCCGGGCTGAAAAGCTATGGTTCTGCAAAACTTGCTCAACTCTTATCAATGATTGTTTTTGATGAGCAATTTCAAAAGACCGGCATTACAATAAATGCGATGCATCCCGGAGCTGTTAAGACGGAGACTGGACAGGAGAACGGGCCTGTTTACAAATGGTATAAAAGAAATATCCTTGACAAAACATTGAAATCTCCCGAAATATCTGCTGAAGCATTATATTATCTTGGTGTTTCAAAAGAGATGGAAGGTGTAAGCGGAAAATTTTTTAATTTAACCACTCAGGAAGAACCAGCACCCCCTGCGCTGGATAAAGAAGCAGCTTATGAACTTTGGGAAAAAAGTCTGATATCAGCCAGATTGAATAAACCAATACAGTAATTAATTTTGGGAATTAATTTATTGATATTTCTGAAATAAAAGATAATGTCTGAGACCAGGTATAATACAATTATTGTTGGAGGAGGAATTGCCGGATTAACTTCTGCAGCTTATCTCGCACGTGAAGGACAAAAAGTATTGCTAATTGAAAAAAACAGGGAATGCGGAGGTCTTGTCAATTCCTTTACCCGTGACGGGTTTCATTTTGATGCCGGAGTAAGAGCACTGGAGGATGCAGGTATTATTTTCCCTATGCTAAATGATCTGGGCATCCAGCTTGAGGTTGTTAAGAGTCCGGTTTCTCTTGGCATAGAAAACGATATTTTAAATATTGATAATTATGAAAGTATAGTTAAATACAGGAACCTTCTGGCGAGATTTTACCCTGAAAGTGAGGGAGATATTGATGAGGTTATAAGGAGGATCAGGAAAATAATGAAACACATGGATGTACTTTATGGTATAGAGAATCCTGTATTTAAAGATTTAAAAAATGACAGAGCTTTTATTTTCAAAAAGCTTTTACCCTGGCTTCCTAAATTTATTGCAACTGTGGGAAAAATTAACCGGTTGAATATGCCGGTTGAGGATTATTTAGGAAAGATTGTAAAGGAGCGTTCACTTCTGGATATTATCTCACAGCATTTCTTCAAAAATACCCCTGCTTTCTTTGCAATGAGCTACTTTTCATTGTACCTTGATTACTTTTATCCAAAAGGCGGTGTAGGAAAACTATCGGATGCCTTGAAAAACAAGATAACAGAGTTTGGAGGAGAAATTAAAACAGAAACAAAAGTCGTTGAATTGAAGGCTGCTCCACAACTTGTTATTGACCTTAATAATATTATATATAAATATGATAATCTTATCTGGGCTGCTGATCTGAAAACATTCTATAAAATTACTGAAACAGAAGGGTTAATGCCCAAAATCAAATTATCATTCGAAGGTTCAAAAAACAGGATGATGAAAAACAGAGGCGGAGATTCTGTGTTCTCCCTGTTCCTTGGAGTAAATGAGCCTATTGAAAGTTTCAGACAAATTGCAAACGGACATTTCTTTTACACACCCTCTAAACTTGGATTGGGTGAAACCCACAGGAAGGAACTTGATTCATTGTTAAGTAACTTCGAGAAAGCAGATAAACAACAGGTATTGACCTGGCTTGACAAATTTACCAGATTAAACACCTACGAAATATCTATTCCCGGACTTAAAGATCCGGAATTGGTGCCTCCGGGCAAAACAGGTATAATAATCAGCTTTCTTGCTGAATATGATTTATTCAGCAAAATTCAGGAAGCAGGCTGGCTCGATGAGTTTATTCAGGAACTTGAGAACCGTGTTATAAGTGTCATAGCTGATTCTGTCTATCCGATGCTTAAAAACAAAATTATTTCACGCTTTTCTTTTTCACCCTTAAGCATTGAGAACAGGGTTGGCAGCTCAGAAGGAGCTATAACTGGATGGTCATTTCAAAAATCCATGCCGGTTGTAAACAAAATACAGATAGCCGACCGTTCAGTTCTGACACCGGTACCTTCAATTTATCAGGCCGGACAATGGGCCTACAGTCCTGCTGGTGTACCAATGTCTATTTTAACCGGGAAACTGGCAGCTGACCGGATATTAAAACAAATGAAAAAGATCAGGACCACATAATGATAAAAGTAAAATCAATCTCTAAATCCTTTGGAAATATTGAAGCTGTAAATGATGTCAGTTTCACTATTAATAAAGGAGAGATCTTTGGTATCCTCGGACCAAATGGTGCTGGTAAATCAACAATTGTAAACATCTTAAATACTCTGGTTAAACCGGATAAGGGTGATGTTATAATTGATGGTATCAATATTAAGAACGATGGAGATACAATCAAGTTGATAATGGGGGTGGTTCCTCAGGAAATAGCCTTATATGAAGAGCTTACAGCTTTTGAGAATCTTATGTTCTGGGGCGGGTTGTATGATATCCCGAAATCGAAGCTTATGGCAGTTGTCAACAGCACACTGGAGATTGTAGACCTGGCAAACAGAAAGGATGACAGGATTAAAACATTTTCAGGAGGGATGAAGCGCAGGATCAATATTGCCTGCTCATTGCTTCATAATCCCAGGATATTAATACTTGATGAACCTACTGTGGGTGTTGATCCCCAAAACAGAAATCATATTTTTGAGGTCATTGAGAGACTTAATAATGAAGGAATGACAATGATATATACAACCCACTACATGGAAGAAGCTGAAAGGTTTTGTAACACCATTGCCATTATAGATGAAGGTCGCATCATTGCTCAGGGATCACTTAAAGAGCTAAGAAAAATCAGCGATGTGAAAGATCTGATAACAATAAAGCTGGCAGATTCAGAGAAGGAAACAATATCCAGAATTATAAAAGCAAACCCGCTATTCCGGTTTGACAGCACAAATAACACCCTGCAGGTAGAAAGTGTTAGCATCAGTAAAGATATTTCAATAATTATAAATCATATTCAGAATTCAGGTGGTGTAATTGAAAGAATTTACACCCAGGGGGCAAATCTGGAATCTGTCTTTTTGAAGTTAACCGGTAAAGAATTAAGAGACTAATATTATGCTTAAGCTATTCAAAAAGGATCTGATATTGTTCTTTCATGATCAGCGTTCAGTTATTCTTACATTTCTGCTCCCTGTAATCCTGATAAGCCTTTTTGCATTCGCTTATGGTGGCATAGGATTATTTGATGGCCGTTCTGAACCTGTATACCTGTTGATTGCCGATCTGGATCAAAGCGAATCTTCAAAAGAGATTGTTAATAAAATTGATTCACTTAAAGATTTGAAAATCTCTTTCGCAGATTCTTTATTGGCTAAAGAACTGGTAATTAAAGGTAAATATGCATGTGCTTTAATAATCTATAAAGGATTTCAGGATTCCCTGGAAGCAGGGAATCCAACTCAGCTGGAACTGGTGTATGACAGGTCGCGTGAAATGGAAATAGGAATTCTTCAGCAGACACTGACAAGTACAATAATGTCATCAACCGGCATAAAAATTGTCAGCAGGAGCATTGAAAACTATCTGAACTCCAATTTCCCCTTAATCGATAAAAGTATAGTTAATAATATACTCAAAACTGAAATAAAAAACAAAAGTAATGAATCAACAATAAAATGGACTTCAGTTGTTGGAGAGAAAAATGATACGAAACTCGGTCTAATACAAGCCGTTGCCGGAACAGCCATCCTAATGCTGCTTTTCAGCGTTGCCGGAGTAGGAACAAGCATACTGGAAGAAAAGGAAAACGGAACAATAAACAGATTGCTTTATTCACCATTAAAAGGCAGTTCAATACTATACGGGAAAATGTTGTTTGCGTTTTTTATTTCAATTCTTCAACTTATAACAATGTTCGTATTTGCATGGCAGATTTTGAACATGGACATGCGAGTCAGTATTCCGGCATTATTACTAATGATTGTTGCAACAGCTTTTGCGGTATCGAGTCTGGGTATTTTCCTTGCTGCAGTAGCAAAGACACGGCAACAGGCCCAAAACCTTAGTACTATCATTATACTGATTATGTCAGCTATTGGTGGAAGTATGATCCCACTGTTTATTATGCCCTCCATCCTGCAGAAAATTGCTCTTTTCAGTGTAAATTACTGGGGAATCCAGGGGTTTTACGATGTGTTCTGGAGGAGCCTCCCATTAGAATCGGTTTTGCCTAAAATTCTTATATTAACTGGCATCGGCATTATTTTGACATTGGCTTCTATACAGTTGTTTAGGATAAGAATATTAAAATCTTCATAATTTTACTACTACAAAAGACGCAAAACAGTATGACTCTGAAGGACCTTGGCTTTACTGACGACCTCATTACTTACCTGAATGAAAATAACCTGTCAGAAATATCCGTGGGCAGAGTAACTCAGGAACACCGTGAAAGATACGTCGTATCAGATGGCGATAATGAGTATGATGCTGAGATAACCGGTAATATAAGATTTTCAGCAAACTCACGAATTGATTTTCCTGCTGTTGGAGACTGGGTATTGATGACAATTTATAACTCTGACCAGGCAATTATTACTAAAATCCTCCCAAGAAAATCTGTCCTTGAAAGACAGGCTGTTGGCAGATCAGGAGAAATTCAAATTATCTCAACCAATATTGATGTTGCTTTTATCATCCAGGCAATAAACAACAATTTCAATATCAACAGGCTTGAAAGATACCTTACAATCTGTTATTCCGCTAAAATTGAACCAGTTCTGGTACTCAGTAAAATTGATTTATCATCTGAAAAAGAAATCCTTGATGCGATCACCGAACTGGAAAAAAGAGATAGAGAAGTCAGGTACATCCTGCTTAGTAACCTGACTTTAAAGGGGCTTGACCAGATACTGGAATTTATTCAAAAGGAAAAAACATATTGTGTTGTTGGATCCTCCGGAGTAGGCAAATCTACGTTAATAAATAACTTGTTAAAAAAGAACATTTTAAAAACCGGACAAATAAGTACCAGTACAAATAAGGGAAAACACATAACTGAGCATCGTGAATTATTCATACTGGAAAATGGAGGTATTATAATCGATACCCCCGGAATGAAAGAGTTGGGAATGACAGATAATGCAGAGGGAATTAAATCAACATTTGAGGAGATCTTTAAATTCTCTTTAAATTGCAAATTTCCTGATTGTAAACACGTTAGCGAAATAGGATGTGCAGTAATCGAGGCTCTGAATAATGGGGATATCGACAATGATTCTTATGAAAACTACCTTAGAATTCAAAATGAACAGGAAAGATTCAGGACAACCCTTTTTGAAAAGAGAAAGAAAGATAAGGTGTTCGGAAAAATGATAAAGAACTATTTAAAAGACAAGAATAAAAACGAATTCTAAGCATAAACCGGGTAAAGATATGTTGATTCACTTTGCTCGTCAGGATTGTCACAATTTCTGAAGTCCCTGTTGCTAAAGGGATATTTTTCCTGTAACCCGATCAACCTCAACAGACTTTCTAAACATTTTTCAATAATTTCAAATTTCAGTACATCCTGAACATAACTTTGTCAGGGAAACAATTTTTATATTTGTGATTGATTATTACTACCCAAATGATTACCACAAAAGGACAAATAATAGATATAAACGGGAAGACAGAGTGGTTGCTTTTTCACCGCCTTACAAAAAAAATCAACCCGGTTGACTTCTTATCTCTTACAGACAGCTTTATTCAATTTCCAAATTTTCTGTTTACATTATCTTTTCTTATACTTTCGATCATAAATGTCGATTTACAGGTCAGGTTCATTGCTCCAGCAAGTTTATACTTTTGCGGACAAATCATTATTAATCTTCGTCTTGGCAGGGCTCTTTTGAGACTGTTGAATATCCCATTAATGGTCTTCCAGAAGTTTCATATTTTTATAATGCTTGGAGCATTTATAACCGGAGTCTATTTTCTTGACTGGTGGGTACTTATGGTCATCCCGACATACCTTCTGATAGTTTATGTCTCAGTACTGATCCTGACGGCAAATGAAAAAAAATATTACAAGGCACACTGGAATAAAAATATCAGCCATTATGGGATCTTTAAAAACAATGCATTCCTCCTTGTATATAAATACTATGCGACCGAATATAAATTGCCTCATGGCACTTCACCGACAGAAGAAGAAATTAAAAATCAGGACTGGTTAAAACCTTATCAGTTCATGCGTGTTCACTGGGGCGAAATTGAAAATCATTTTAACAGGAAAGCAAGAGTTTATTGGCGTGTCTACCTGCATCTTAATAAATAAGTTCAATCCGATACTGATATCTATGAAAACACAATTTGAACAAAATGATCTTGACAGGATGAGGAATGATCCGGAAAATTATAGATGGGGGATTTTTTATTTCAATCCTAAAGATTCAAGATTTATTCTGCCGAAAAGGAATGTTGGGATGGGATGGACATTAAACTTTGCCAATCCATATTCCTACCTGGTTATACTGGGGATTATCATCTTAGCCTATTTAATGGGAAACATTGAAAAAGTATTTTATAACATGTGATGTTTTTCAGGTACTGATCTGAAGTGAACACTGACTGCAACTCTAATCCATAATTTCTTGATTTATTTGGATCCGTCAACTGGTTGGCCTGTAATGAAAAATAGAATAATTGTTATCTTAAATATTTTGAAATTCTGATATATTTTATGTTTATTTTTGAATTTGTTCAAAGTTAACTTCAGGCACTCTATTCTCCATCTCATTGATTATTTAATTAAAGTTCAACTGTATATTAAACCAATGTAAATTGAAAAGATCAAAATTTATAATCATCTTCATTTGGATGGTTTTTCCGGTTCTCTCCTATTCCCAGAAAGAAATTCGTGTAAGAGAGAATTTTGATTTCGACTGGAAATTCATTCTGAACGATTCCATCGAAGCTTCTGCTGAGGTTTACGATGATTCAAAATGGGAAGATGTACAACTGCCACATGACTGGAGTATAGGATTATCCTTCAATGAAAAAAACGGTGGAAGCATGGCATTCTTACCAGGTGGGATTGGTTGGTACAGAAAAACATTTAATGTCCCGACTGAGTACAGGAATAAGAAGATTTACATTCATTTTGACGGAGTATACCATCAAAGTGACGTATTCATTAATGGAAAGCATCTTGGTTTCCATCCATATGGGTATACCGGATTTGAATACGATCTGACTCCTTATTTAAAATATGGAGGTGAGAATAAATTGCTGGTAAAGGTTGACCATAAGATAAGCCCAACCTCGCGATGGTATTCAGGTTCCGGGATTTATCGTCATGCCTGGCTGAAAGCAGTTAGTCCGATACATGTTGCGACCTGGGGAACATATATTACAACTCCTGAGGTGTCGGATGAATCAGCTGACATAAAAATTGTTACAACAATCAATAACTATTCTGATAAAAAGGAGGAAATCCATGTACAAAACAGGATAATTGATTCAACCGGGAAACAGATTACTTCAGCAATCTCTTCACATTTGATCGGTATAAATAATTCTGCAAATATAGATCAGTCTCTCACTCTTCAGAGTCCGGTTCTTTGGTCCATCGACGACCCTTATTTATACAGGATGGAAACAATTGTCAAAGCAAATGGGAAGATTGTTGACAGGTATAATACTCCCTTTGGAATCCGCTATTTTAAATTTGATCCGGATAAGGGATTCTTTCTGAATGGGGAAAATATCAAACTAAAAGGAGTAAATCTCCATCAGGATGCGGGATCTTTAGGCACTGCTGTACCCGACCAGTCATACTTACGCCGTTTGGAGATCCTCAAGGAATACGGATGTAACGCTATAAGATGTTCACACAATCCACCCAGCCCTGAATTTTTAGATATGTGTGACAGATTGGGATTTGTTGTAATTGATGAAATCTATGACAAATGGAAAACGGTAGGTCATTTCTGGGGATACTATACCAAATACTTTGATGAATGGTGGAAGAAAGATGTTGATGCAATGGTTCTCCGGGATAGAAATCATCCTTCAATAATAATGTGGAGTACTGGAAATGAGACTGATGAACAAAATGACCTGACAGGTGCAGGTACTTCACTGGCTAAAATGCTGCAGGACTATATTCACGAGATTGAGCCCACGCGTCCGGTCACTGCAGTCATTGCCCCTGCTGATGTTTTAAAAAGACCTTATAATGAAAACGGGTTCACTGAAGCACTTGATATTGTAGGTTATAATTATCAGGAACCCTGGCTGAAAGAAGATAAAAAAAGATTTCCTGGTCGCATTATGTACATAGCAGAAGCTTTTCCTTATTATTTGAGCAGGCAGAACAGCATAAGGGATTTTAATCCGAATAATCCCTGGTATAATGTTGAGGATAATGATTTCGTTTTTGGGCAGTTTGTCTGGGCCGGTGTAGATTACCTGGGTGAAAGTTCAGGATGGCCAAGCAAAGGGTGGCCTACCTGCCTGTTTGATGTTTGTATGTTCGAAAAGCCCAGAGCTGCATTTCACAGAGCCGTATGGAATAAAAACCCGGTAGTCAGAATCGCTGTTGCGGATCAGTCACTCGATATCGATCCGGGCAAAGATCACTGGAGCTGGCCACACCTTGCAGAGCATTGGAATTTTCCACAATATAAAGGTCACATTATTGAAGTCCAGACGATTACAAATTGTGATAGTGTTGAACTCCTTATAAATGATATGGTACTAGGAAAACGGCGGACTTCCGATTATACTAATAATACAATAGTATGGCATGTCCCCTTCAGAGAGGGTAAGATTGAAGCCAGGGGGTACAATAATGGCAAAGAGGTTGCCAGCTATGAATTAAAGACAGCAGGAAGAGCTTCCCAGGTTATCCTGTCGGCAGACAGAAGTTCAATTATAGCTGACGGTCAGGATCTTTCGCATATAACTATAAAAATTGTTGATGATAAAGGAATAACTGTACCTGATTCAGACCAGCTGATTACAGTAGAAGTGCTTGGAAACGGAAAGCTTAAAGGTTTGGATAATGGTGATCTGAGGAGAGAGGTAACATTCAGTGGTAATAAGGTTAAAACATATTTTGGGAAAGCTCTTGCTACAATCCAGTCAACAAGAAATCCTGGCGACATAATCATTCGGGTCAGTGCCGGTGCATTACCTGAATCAACATTTACTATCTCATGTAAAAAGTAGCTGTATTTTCCGGATCAATATCTGTCGTATTTACCGTCAATTATCACTCTCTTCACTGCCTCCAGATAGCCAAATCCGTTGAGCATATCGGGCAACAGGTAACTACCTTCCACCCATTCGTTCCAGGCGTTAATTGTAATAAGTTTGGGTTGTTCGGGATGATTGTCAGCATATTTTTTCGCTTTGGACAGAAGGGCTTCAAAACTCTGTGGAGTATTATTGTAGTGAACAACATCCTTAATGCCTTTTCCCGGGAATCGCGGTGTATCATCCCAGCCGATTGAAACGCATGGAAAAACCGGAATATCCAGTATGGAATCCATTTGTTCTCTTATTGCAATAGAATTGGTACCATAAACTATATAATCTTCCTCCCGGCCCCCCATGTTATACATAGCAACACTGTTAAAACCCATTGTTTTCACCATGTCATTAAACTGTTTGGATCTTTCTTCTGACATTAATGCGCCACCGCCCTGGTTCCATTGGATATGCAAACCGGGGAAACCTGCTTTTTTTACTTCATCGCGAAAATAATCAAGCGCCTTTCTGGTTTCTTCAGGACTGCCTCCAAAGCTTTCTAACAGTTTGGGTACACTGAAGATTGAGAATAACGGTTCCCCATTGATTTTGAAATAGTTCGGCTTATTGAAATACTGATTGATCACCCTGTCAACAATAATTTTATAGTTATCCCAATCCACAGCAGCATTCCACAGTATAGAAGTATTGTCGCCGTAGCGGTGATAGTTCCAGTAATTATACTTCACATCGTGGTTGGCCCACATGACGTAGAACATCATTTTTTCGTTGTTTTCTGCTTTCAGGAAACCATCGTTAAGTGCGCTTTCAAGGTATGGGCCCTCCTCATACCAGTACCAGTCATATACGAATACATTAACACCGTGGTCAGTGGCTACATCAATCCATTTTTCAACCACCTTCGGATCATTATCCAGTTCGTAGCCCCAAAGTGGCTGACGGGGCTGATAATGTCCGTCAAAACGGGGATTGCCCTTTTTAATCACTTCCCATTCACCAGTTCCTTCCGGCCATAGTTTCTCCCTGCCCAGAGAATCATCATGGCACGACGGCCAGATATAGGCTGCCACATAATAATCATCTGTAACCGGTTTCTCCTCCTGCTCAAGAGATTGAACCCCGGATGAACATCCGAAAATAATAAAAGGCACAATCAGAACAATTAATTTGGCAATAGTGTTTTTCATTTGTATAGATATTTTTCAAAAACTATTAATTAACGGGAAAGACTAAAAACATATACCTGTCTGCTACCTGTATATGTTGAATTAAATCCAATCATGTCTCCTTTGGGACTCCAGCGGCAATGAATATCGCAACGCCAAAAACCTGTACCTGCAGTAAATTCTTCAGGTTCAATAAATCGTCCCAGGGGTAAGACAGCCTGGGTTTTCATGTCCATCAGATAGATTTTTTGCTCCCGGCTTCCGGCACTGGGATAGGTATCGGTTACCATCCATTTCCCATCAGGAGAGAATGTGCCATGTCCGTCATAATCAAGGATTCCGTTTCCTAATCTTTTAAAATTTTGTTCTCCCACAGTAAACAAAACATGAGCATATTGTTTACCCTCATAAGTTGCGGTAATCATAAGTTCATTGTCGTTTAACCAGTCAAAATGTGACCCGCCCCAATTATCGGGAAAACAACGCCGGAGATCTGTACCATCTCTGTTTACTGTTAAAGAAGTCGTATTTCTCTCAGGGATTGCCCGTGCCAGCCAGAATATCTTTGAGCCCTCACGACTAAAACGTGTATGTGCAAAATATTCAATGCCTTCTTCCGGAACTGCAGGAACCATCTCCCTGATTTGTGCTATTGATACAATTAGTTTTCCCTCACCTGTTAACAAGTTAACCAGGAAAAGACCATCATCTTCAGGAAATTGTATACCTGGCTTAGAATCCTGACCTTCTCCATCATAACCGTAATCTGTACGAGTAATACGCAATCGTGAAAAGTTTATGCTGACTGCTTCTTTCCCATCCGGAGATACGGCACTTACAGGAAAAGGTATAGTTCTAATCTCTTTCTTAGTATATACATTGAGTATTACTGAAACAAATTTGCCTTCTCTGAAATCATTAAAAATTATAAGAGAATCAGGAGAAAAACCTAACCAATGAGCCATACATCCCTCCTGAAAATTCCAGGCACGGGTTTGTGTCAATGGAATAAATTCTTTTGTCTTAAGATCGACGATTCCAAGTGTTGCAGGATCATTTTTATCAGGCAGTTTATACTTTATATCTGTTTGAAGAACAGTTACATACTTTTGATCCTTGCTCCATGAGTTAATTCCATAATAACTTGCAAAAAAATGCTCTTTTTCATTGCTGGTTATCTGAACGGGACCACTGACTTCAGGAAAAACAACTGTCAATCCTGTGGGGGAGTCACTACATGACCAGACTATTATCACAATCAATACTGACAATAAAAAAATCTTTGTTTTCATATATCAAATAATTCTTAATGTGAAGTTTTTTATCCCCTCAGAATCAAAAGTACAATTCAGCCACTCATTATCAATAACGGCGCCGCATTTTTTATACATTTCGATTGCCGGCTGATTCCAGTCTAGTACCTGCCATCTGACTCTTTTGCAATCTTCGTTCCTGGCAATTTCGAATACTTTTCTTAAAAGAGCCGTTCCGATCTTATGTTTTCTTAAATTCTCTTTTACGAAAATATCATCCAGATACAAAGACTTTCCTACCCATGAATAATAGACAAAGTAAAAAAGTGCCATTCCTACAATCTCATTTTCCTCTGTTTCGGCAACATAGCACTGGAAAAAATCTTTCTCCCTTTTCATTAATTCGATGGAATTTGTTACCTGTTCAGAGGCATTTTCAAATTCAGCCAGAGCCTTTATAAGTGATAGAATTGAAGGATAATCATCCTCTGTTGCTTGTCTGATTGTAATATTCATATTTCTGTTAACTACTAATTGATAAATTTCTAATGCTTTGCCACAAATTTATATATTACTTTATTAGTACTTGTTCCAGTACTTTTTCATGTGGTTCCCTGAATCCAAATCGTCTGTATAACGGTTCGCCTTCCTGAGTTGCATGCAGGTCCATCCGATCAAGATTCCTTTGTTTTGCTTCATCAATAAGTTTTTTGAAAAGAAGGGTACCAATACCGTTGTTTCTATATTCATTAAGGATAAACATATTCAGAATATATCCGGTTATTCCGAGCGGGATCTCAAAATTCCCCGGCTGCTCTCTGATTACCATTCCGCTGAATCCGATTGGTTTATTATCATATTCGGCAATCCAGGAAATGAAGGAATCGTTCTTAAGTGATTTTGTGAAGTACTGTTTTAAGGATTTTCTTAAGACCAATTCTTTTTCTTTATCGGAATTACCCTGTATTTCATAAAGGAAAATTACTCTGTACTCGATAAGAGTTTCAATATCAGAAACAGTTGCCCTTTTTAATACAATTTTATTTCTATCAATCTTCATTTTTCAATAATGTTTGTAAGTCTGTCAGAAGTTTAATTCTGTGAAAATACAGTAAAAGTATTTAAAAACAAGTGACTAATCAGTCGGAGGTCAGATCCGCCGGTTGGCGGACGAAGTCAGAAGTCAGGGCATATAGATGCCATTAATTGAACGATTCAGACACCTGGAGGATATGTCAGGTGTTCCTTTTTATTCTGAAACTACATTAATTATCACTTTCCCGGTTGAATGTCCCTGGCTTAGATAGTTCATCGCTTCGGCACTCTTATCAAGTGAATACCTCCGTTCAATTACCGGTCTGATACTGCCATTTTCAAGAAGGCTAACAAGAAATTCCAAATCCTTTTTATTCGGTTTAGCTGCTACTGATTTCATTTTTTTTGAACCAAATGATAATAGCCATCCAAATAATAAGGACTTGAATATTTGAGATATAGAGCCACCAACCATGATATATCTGCCATTTGGAGCCAGTATTCTCCTGTAGCCAAGCAGAGGGTAGTTGCCATTTATACCTAAAATTAAATTATAACGCTCATTCCTGCGCAGGAAATCCTCCTTTGTGTAATCAATTGCATAATCCGCACCTATCGATAATGTTTGTTCTATATTCCTTGAACTGCAAACCCCAGTTACCTCAGCTCCATAATATCTGGCTAGCTGTACTGCGAATGGTCCGACACTGCCGGCACTGCCGACAATTAAAACTTTCTGTCCTTTTTGAATGTTGCCAATGTCCCTTAAAGCCTGAAGAGCTGTAATTCCAGCCAATGGTAAAGTAACTGCTGCCTCAAATGAAACATGCTTTGGTTTTAAAACCAGAGCTTTTTCCGGAACTGCAACATAATCGGCAAGTCCGCCAAATCCGAAATTTGCAAGATCACCCATTACCTCATCTCCGGGTTTAAAAACTGAACAATTCCTTCCGATGGATTCTACACTGCCGGCTACGTCTGCACCAAATATCTTTCTCTTTGGAATTAACCCCATCTTCATAGAACGATAGTCAGCAGCATTTAAGGAAACAACGTGTACCCGGATTAATACATCATTATCGCCAGGTACAGGTTTATCAATTTCATACAAAGAAAGTTTCTCAGGTGAGCCTTTCTTGCTGTATAGTACAGCTTTCATTTTTCCCATCTTGTCTCTGTTTTTTCCTGTTAGCTTATCAAGGCACCTTACCGTCTGGCTAAAGGGCCTATCCGCCTAAAGGCTGACAGGTCCTCCTCTACCCTGCTCATTTAATATTTCATAATGCTTCCCGCAATGTCATTTCTTATGTTATGATTTATTTATCCCGCTTTATGAATTCTATCAAATTGGAAATAAAAAGAACAATACTCAATATATAAAAAATACATACGATAATCCATTCTGCGGATAAATCTGGTTCTGTGCCTTTGTAAATATCAAGTCCTGACAATAGAGCAGGAATTGAATAAATTAATAGAATTAATGCTAAACTAATCCGTATTGTTTTCATGGTCAATGTATTGGAATAAACTAGCAAAAATAATTGTCTATGCTTTCATACGCTATTTTAATTCTTCGCACAGATCAGACAGTAGTCGCGGTGCACACTCAATACTGATCCACAGTATTTACATGTTCTTCGTTTTGACTCGAAGGCAAGGAAATTGTCAATCCCTTCTTCCTTTATCATTGTAAGGTTTTCAATAAAACTTGTATTGTATTTTGTACTATACCGTTTATCAAGCTGTTTTATTCTCTTGCAGGGGAATTTTCCACAGTCATAGCAGAATTTTGAAGTTGTATTGGCAAGATGAACACACTTTGGAATTATGCAACGTTGAATAGAAATAGCTTTGTCGGCAGAGTAGATACGGCAACCAGGGCACCTGTTTTTTTCTCTTAAATAAGCAATGCAGGTACCGCAATTCATTCCACAAGGCGCAATTAGGAAGCTGTCAAAAGTTACCAGTGTTTTCATTTTATACAGATATTGTAATAAAAATCTTACCCGGACTGTAATTATATATGCCTTCTATTCTTTTCTTAAGGCTTAGTGCTCAATCAATCTTGTACATTTTTTTCGTATCTGCAACTGATGCTGAAATTAATTTTTCAAGTATATCAAGATTGATATCCTCAATTTTATTGACATAAATACATGAACCTGAGCTGATCTTATATTTGCCCAGTTTGTCCAGCAGGTCTTTATAATTGTTAACTCCTGACATAATATATACCGCCAGGTACTGTTTGCGGGGTGAAAATCCGGTTAAAGGCCAGTCACCCTCTTGTTTACTACGATCTGATTTGTAATGATAAGAGCCATATCCTATCATATTGTTATTCCACAAGGTAGCTTTTTCCTTTACTACTCTGTCAAACAACTTTTTCAACTCAATACTATCCTCGCGTTTTTTTTCAGGTTCAACACTTATCAGGAATTGATCAACATCAAAATCTCCCGGTCTGGTTTTAATTCCACTCATAATATCTCCTCCCTGGTGTTTATAGTACTAAAATAAGAATTTTTAATGAAGTAACGGTCAGTTATATCTCCGTTTTATCAAAAACAGTGTCAATCATCTACTTTACAGTACACCGGAAGGACAGTTTCTTTTCGGGATATCATCTGGGTTTTGGTGCTAAAATTATTTTTCAGACCAATAATAATAGCATTCCAAACCTTTAAAGCGGTTGGATCAATACTAAGTTCTTCCCCTGTTGATGTTCACATGTTAGCTATTGTTCAGGGTTCCGTGCTCATTCTTCATAAGTTTGGTTACAAAAGTGTAAACCTGATTCAGAATGAATCTGTATTTCTGTTTTTTAATCCGGGGCAATTTCCCACTTAAAATGGGGGACTCATTAATCTTGCCATACGGGTATGGTAGTCGTAGCAATTGTTTTGCCATAATAATGGCCTGTCTGTCAGGTAATTGTTCTGAAAGTCAGCTCTGCCTTTTGGCCATTATATTTTCAAATCTTGTGTTACTGATTGGGTGATGGCTTACTACCTCAATATTATGAATTATACAAAATGTCCCGAAGGCACCTGGAGTTAGTTGAGCCGATTCAGAATCCTCTAATTCTATCAGATTGGCTTGAATTTTGAGTTTTTTAGCAGTCTTTAGAATTGCATCCACATTTTTTACTGAATAAGGACATTGTGCAGAGCGAAATATATTCAGACCCTTTGCCTCCTCAATGCAGGAATCGATAAGAGATGAAGCATATCCTTTCCCTTTGAATTCTGTTTTAAAACCAACAAATATGCAATGGATAAACATATAACCCTCAGCGTCAACAGGCCGATGAGCATATTTACCTGGGATATACTCAAGCATACCCTGATAACCACCTGTTTTTGATAAAACTGCTTTTATTCTTAAACCTTTGGGATAATACTCCTTAAACCAGTCAATCTTTCTTCTTAACTCCAAATGCTTTTCCACGTCTTTGTATCCACAAACACCATAATTTGCAATATTCTCCGGAATTAGGTCAATGATTTCTATATCAATCATAATACCTCTAAGTATATTTTGTAAAGATAAAAGTAAGAGTGCAAGTAAATTTTATCTCGTGACTTTTATCTTTTCTGCAGCAAAGAAAAGTCAGCCACATTAGCATTCCCGATCAATCGTTTAATAAAATAGCTCATGACTAACCTCACCTTCACAATTCTATACAAGTTAAAAAAAATGCCATGGAATAAGAAAGAGGCTGTATCAAAAGTCAGAAATATTGGTATTGCTTTCTCTGTGTTTCTCTGTGCATTCCCTGCCTGCCGGCAGGTCTATGATCCTCTGTGCAACAAATATTTAAGAACTGACAAAGAGTTACACAGAGGACTTTTGATCCAGCCTCTCCTTCGTAAAAAAAAATTATCTGAATGTACCGATCTTTTATTTACGCATTTAATGCAGCCGAAACGATCTCTGTGCATATATTACCGTATAGAGCTTTAGCAAAGGCAGGTTACGGTTGCATTGCGGTTAAAGAAGTTCCTTTATACTTTTCCAGTAGTATGTGGTCTGCTGGCCGGATCCGTTCCAGTTTCTGGCAATCTTCTCCAGGTCGTAGGGGCTCTCTTTACTTGCATAGTATAAATAGATCTTCTCAGAAATATAATAATTGAACATGTCTTCCATCGTATATTTACTACCTGTGCGATTGTTATAATCCTGAAGTCTGATCGGACGGATCTGAAAGTAACCCGCAGCTTCCTCAATGGGGTTGTAGGCAAGAGTATCACCTTTGCTTTCAACAAGTCCCGTGGCGATGATAAGCTTTCTGAATGGTTCTGCAGGCGGAGTATGAATAACTATTACAGATTCTCTGACCGGAGCTGATAACCTGAAAGTGAATGACAGGAATAAAAGAATCAAAACTACTATCTTCCTCAAATTATCTGGCATTACGTTATGTGATAAAGTGAATAGAAATCTATCCGTACTATATAAAAATGTCCAATTGAGGTAGTCCAATAGTAAATCCTTATACAAATTTACGATTAAGTTGTTGGATAGGGGGTAAACAAATACAGAATTTTAAACAAATTTTTAAACAAAATTTCAATTCTTATTAACCGGGAACACCAGTTTTGCAAAAAATCCCAGCATACTTGATTATTAAAATCTTAAGCAGTAATTTTACTATATCATACATATTTATTTCTCAAAATATCCTAAAGAGACAAATATGAAACTTCTGAAATCTGTTTTCGCCATATTTCACATTCTGTTTCTGAATTCATTTTTTTCATTCTCACAGCCTGCAGACATATCTTCAATCCCCGAAAAACGACTGGCACTGGTAATAGGTAATGGGAAATACATTAATTCAAATGAACTTGCAAATCCTGTAAATGATGCAAGGGCAATGAAGGCCATCCTGATGAGTGTAGGCTTCGATGTGTATGAATATGAAGACCTTAACCAGGCACAGATTAAAAAGGCAATCGATGAATTCGGGCAGAGGCTCAGGGAGTATTCCGTGGGACTGTTTTATTATGCAGGCCATGGTATCCAGTCGAAAGGATCAAACTATCTTATTCCTGTCGATGCTCTGATCCAGTCTGAACAACAGGTAGAATATGATTGCGTCCAGGCCGACAGGGTTCTCGGACAAATGGAGGCAGCCGGATCGAAGATAAATATTGTTATTCTCGATGCCTGTCGCAATAATCCGTTTGAAAGAAGCTGGTCGCGTGCTGCCAATGGCACCGGGCTGGCATTTATGAATGCCCCGTCAGGCTCACTGATCGCATATGCAACCTCACCGGGCAGAACTGCTTCCGACGGCAGCGGCGCAAATGGTCTTTACACCTCAGCACTTCTTGAGAATATTAAATTACCTGGTATAAATATCCTGCAGATGTTCCAGAATGTCAGGCGAACAGTATCATCGAAATCCGATAAGCAACAGATCCCATGGGAATCCACTTCCCTGACGGCAGATTTCTTTTTTGTAAATAATACCGCTACCGGTATTGTTCAATCTGATTTTGTTATTAACCAGAACATTATCAGTTATACCCCTACTGATATAAATAATGCCACCACATGGAAAAAGGATGAAAAAAGTTTCTGGCTCTATCATAACGGGGAGGAGATCTCATGGAGATCAACAGGCTCCTGGAGCGGTACCAGCTGGCTCGTTTATGATCCTGTAACAAACATTACATTCTTGCTTGAGGATTATGTAAATAAGGCACCCAACCAGCTCTTCCCTGCAACAATACTGGGAAACAGCAGCGATGCATGGTGGCGTTTTGATGCAAACTACTATTACCTGTATGTAAAGGGGACATATATTGCAACCCGTACAAAAAGGGTAACAGTTGATAATGACCTTCTTGTTTATGACGAACCGACCAATACAACATATATTTTCAGGAACTTTACAGGAAGTGCAGATAACCAGTTCCGCCCTGCAGTACTGTTCGACAATGCTGAGTATGCCTTCTGGCGGCGCGTTCAAAATTCCTACTGGCTGTATGTAAAGGGTGATGAAATTCAGGCGAGAACAAAAAATAGCCGTGCAAATAATGATCTTCTTGTATATGATGAGATGACAAATATAACCTATCTTCTTGAGGGGTATTTTGTTCAAACAGCTACAAATCAGTTAAAACCAGTCCGGGTAATAAGCTACATGGATGATGTTTTATGGATGAGAACAGGGAACAGTTTCTGGCTTTACCTGAAAGGAGAACTTATTAGCGGACGAACAACAAATTACCAGTCAGGAAACAACTTAGTAGTGACCGATACACAAACCAGAATCACATATTCTCTTTACGATTATTTTAACACTCCCGATAATCAGTTCAGAACAGCCTACTTAAACCAGATGTTCTGAACATTCCTGCCTGTTGATTAAGTGACTGTGAAAAGTCCGGATCCTTAAACCGCACCAGGTATGCAAATAGTTATTATTCTGCACTTTTACCTTATGCATTCCTTGCGGAGTTAGTGGTAAAAACTAATCTTCCAGCTCACGGATGTAAATATCCTTATACCTGATCTTCAGCTGGTCCTTTATATGAAGCTGTAATGCAATATGTCCTTTTTTATGCACATTTCTCTTTACATGATACTCATTATCAAGGACTCCCTCTCCATCATATTCAGCCATAAGAATGTTGTTCAGATAAGTACTGATAGTATTCCCCTTACAAACAATAACTAAATCATTCCACTGGTCATTATCATTTCCAAAAATGAACAGGACCTTTGCAGGAGCATACGATTTATCAATTTCCCAGTTTTTCAGACTGGGATAAATCCATCTTTTCTCTTCAAATGTCTCATCATAAATTAATCCCGTTCTCCACTGAGTTGTAGGATCAATATCAACCTGTGGGCCATCGAGCCAGTATCCCCCGGGTGCAAGTTTGTTTTCGCTATACCGGCTCCTTATCTGCACCCCGCTGTTCCCCGGAGATTCCTTATATGCCTGGAACTTTAATCTGAGTTCAAAGTTTTGAAATTCATCAGCACTCTGAAGCCATACATAATCATGATCCGGATCTCCAAGGGAGTTACAGAAAATGGTTCCATTATCGACCTTCCAGTAGGTTTTTCCCCTGTCAGCCGGAAGAGATTGAATAATCCAGCCATCAAGGTTTTTACCATTAAAGAGTGATTTCCAATTCTGATCAGCAGACTGAGGTTTATCCTGAGAAAATATCCTGACGGGACTGATAATTATAATAAAGAGAATAAGTTTAATACATTTCATTTTGTGAAATTGTTAGATGATAGTTTTAGGGACTGTTAAACATGTAAATAAACGAATATTATTTCGCTTCCTTCAGATAAAAATGCAACTTAAGGTGGATGTATCAACAGGAACAACCAATCCTGGTGAGCTCAAACTCTTCTGCACCTGAAATTCCGTCAGGAGGGAATGTGCAAGGCAAATAAGTAAAACCATTAAATATGAATTCTTTAAGATGCCTGCAAAATTCTGTAAATGAGTTGTGTTGTCCGATATTATAAAACCAGATCTTATGCCTGTGAATCGTCAAGGGTCATACTGGTACCCTGTTTTTTGACCATTTCAATAGCCTTCAGCATATTTTCTTCTGACTCATACATTTCACTTGTACCAATTACCTGACCGTTGTTTGCCTTCAGGTTAAAAAAGTGAAGGTTATCCGATGAAATTTTCTTCTCATATCTTTTATCTTCCGTGCAATTCTTTCTGATCGATTCAATTCCGTTATTACAGGCTGCGCGCGTGGTGTACATTTCACTTGAAAGAATTGTTTTCCCCAGAGATGATTTCAGATGAAAGAAAACATCTCCGCTTTTTGATTTTTTAACTACATATGTACCATTATTCATTTCAGCCAGTTCCTCTTCAAGCCTTACTATTTTTTTATGCATGAGGGATTTCTCATCATTCAGCTTACTGATCTCACTCTTAAGACTGTCAATCTCTCTCCTGAGACCTGCTTTTTCATCCTCAAGAGCTTTGATTTTCGGTGTATATACTGATTTTGCGTAGTACCATGCTGTAAGATATCCTATAATAGCAGCAACCAACAGCAAACCCACAATGGTGATCACTGCTCCTGTTACTGATTGTGCGAGTTGAATAAATAATTGTGTCATGTTATTGCATTTTTAGTGAAATTTCTGTTCTTCTGTTCAATGCTCTTCCTTCTGGTTTAAGGTAATCGGCAGCAGGTTCTGTTTCTCCCTTTGACAAAGTCTGCATCCTGCCTGCATTTATTCCCTGCGTTTCGAGGTATATTGCCAGGATATTTGCCCGCCTGAGTGCCAGCTCCTGATTATACTCAGGAGTACCTACCATATCGGTATGTCCGGTTACTATAAGGCTTGAAGCCGGATATTTATCAAGCCATGATTTAAAATCAGCAATTCTGCTGTCAGTATTCTGATCTGATTTGAATTTTGCTTTGTCAAAATCAAAATAGATCATAAGAGGTTTTGGCATTGAAGCAAGAATCTTTGCCAGGGAATCAGCCTCAGGATTTGGCGGTTCAGGTATTGTCTGTACCACGACTGGCTTATTTATCACCGGCAATAACACATCGTTATACAGCCATGATGAAAAAACAGCCCAGATCACAAACAGAACACCTCCGGTAATCAGGATTCTCATTTTCTAACTTGTTTTAGTTTATAATCAGGTTTCTTTGCCTGTAAGTTAGGAAATTAAAACCAAACAATAAATAGTTAGAAAGGAAAAAATCAGGATTCCGGTTATTCAATTTACTTTTCAGTTCAAAACACTCATCCTGATTACCTTTACAATATTCTCCATCGCATCGAGATCAACAATTACCCATGAGAGGTAATTATCGGCAAACAATAATTCGCCCCATGAAGTACCTTCTCCCGAGGCTTCATCTAACTCTAACAGATTAATTGTCTGTTTTGCAATATCTTCATAACCGGGCACTTTTCTGAGCTCATCTGCAAATTTACGGACCGAATCTTCCAGCTTCCCGGCTGGTGTAGGTGATCCTGTGTTTAACAGGAGCTGCAAAGCTGTATTCCTTGAATCATAATACCGGTCATTACTTGTCCCATTCAATAAGTTTTCCCTGCTTATTCCCGTTCTTTTAAAAAGAAGTTGCCTGCACTCGTCAATGTTTTTAATAACATCGTCAGCGGCCCGGCTCAGTGTTGACCTGTCAGGTATGGCAGGAAGGGTTTCAATAGTATGATTTAATGAATACAGGTTTCCGGAAAACTCAAGGCTGGCATTTATCCTATCGCGGGTCACGTTCAGCGATAGGAGAGCTGAAAATACCGCCTGCATGACAAGCAGAAAGAGAATGTAGATAGTATTATTTATCTCGAAGTTCTTTATTTTTGAAGTAACATAGAGCCATACCGGCAGAAATACCACAAAGGGAAAAGGAATCGCAATCATCAAAATATGACCGGCATAGGGCCAGTGCATAATCTTAAAATGCATACCACTGAATATCACCAGGCAGGTAACCCATATAACAATGTACAGAAGCCTGTTTTGAGCATTTCCATTAACCTTGAAGTTATTGAAAAGAGCCAGAGGAAGAAACAGAAACACAAGTAAGAATGCTCCGATCGTTAATAATACACCTGCACCCGGCCAATGGTTAACCTTAAACATAGAGCCCATAACCATTATCATCGATGTGACGATACCAAGAATATATATTTTTTGTTTCATGACAGATTGAATTAATTTTCTTTGTTTATTGATGATAACTGCTTCAGGGCAGCTGATTCGATAAGCATTATCCCGCTTGACAGAATAGATAATCTGTTAATATTCACAGTCAGAGCAAGATCGCTGTTATTACCAACAGTGTCTGGCAGAAATGAAGAGACATTCATCAGCTGATCATGTTCTCTGGTCCATTCGGCTCCCAGGTAAACTTTCAGGAGATCTTTATATGCTGAAACTTCCGCTTCAAGGATATTCCTTGGCTGGCAACCAGGTAAAATCATTTGCGTTGCAGGAGCAGGATGAAATGGTTTTTTAAGGTCGTCGTAATTTACCGGGGTATTAATTCCGGGTCCTGTCAATTCCAGTAGAGATTTATCTGGGGTTCCGGCAGGACCTTCAGAAATGGTTACCATATTATGCTGTATCTTTCTGATTGTACCAAGCAGGTTCTCTGTTGCCAGGTGAATTGCCTCCATATTCTGAAATTCCGGTGAGCCTGAAAAACGTTCCAGCATATATCTGGTGCTTACCTTCTGTATATCGGTCAGAACTTCCTGTTCACCCATACGTAAATAAAATCCCCCATCATAATTACGTTCAAGATTCAGGTTCACCAGGGCCCCGGGTAAAATATACAGGAGTGGAGCCACCACCATAAAAATAAATCTTGCATTAATATATTTCTCAGTTTTCCATTGCACCCATGTGAATAATGGTAACACAATAAATATAATGAGGAAAGAGCCTGAAAGAATTAAAATATTTGCTAATGGCCAGTGCATAATACGAAACCAGAATCCCGTACAATAAATCATTGCCGCTAAGCTTCCAGTTAAATATAATGGCCGCTTGTATTTCTTATCCTTATCCATGAAAAGATGATATAGAAGAGAAGGGATGAAGATAAAAATACCTGAAAACAGACCGAAGCTAATCACCAGTCCGGCCCCCGGCCAATGCTGAATTTTAAACAGCATACCGATGATAAATGCAACACCCGATAAAAAGGCTGAAATAAACAAAAACAGTTTATTTCCGTTTTTTGTCTCTTTCCATAGAACAACAAGTGCTGAAGGCAGAAATAAAAAGGACAAAACAAGTGCTCCGAGTGTCATAAGAACACCGGCCAGGGGCAGATGGTTTATCTTTAAAATAACTGCAAATCCAAGCATAACTGTCCCGGCAATCCCGGAAATTTTCATTAGTTTTTTCATATTCCTGTATTTGGTATCCACTGCATATAATGTCTCCTCCTGAATTTTTTTGAGTCCTCTGTATCCAATCTTTTCCTTTACAGCAGAATATGCCTCTTCAAAGCTCATCCCCTGTTGCATATGGTATTCCACATCACAACAGATATGATCTGTCAGATCGTGGAAAAGATGGGAAAATCCGATCTCCTGTATCCTTACATCACTGGTTATCTGATCGATGTGAAAAAGATTCAGTTCAGCCATTTTTAAATCCAGGTTGAGGTTCAACTATCTGTCTGAGCGTCTCAAGGAACTCCTTCATTTCGTGAAGCTTCTCATTAACAACTGTCTTTCCCTGAGGAGTCAGTCTGTAATAAATACGTATCCTGTTATTGAAATTTTCCGATTCAGTAATCAGAACACCTTCATCCTCCAGCTTATGAAGAACAGGATACAGAGCACCATAAGTAAGCATTATCTTACCTTTGGTTATTTCTTCAACTTTTCGTGTTATCTCATATCCATACATACGCCCGTTTTCTTCCAGCACTTTCAGGACTATTGTCTTTAATGACCCCTTTAACAATTCAGATGATATCATGATTTTTATATATTTAATTGTCTTATATATTGCAAATATAAAACATTCTTAAATTAAAATGCAAATGTTTTTCGAATTTTTTTTAGAAATATTAATCCCGGGGGTTCAGATTTTAGAAGTCTGTGCTATTGAAAAAGTAATTTTTGACTTTTTATACACCCCACATTTTCGCTTAATTATAAGCAGCTTTAGGATATCTGTTACCGAAATGCAGAAGCTGAAACGCTCTTCTTAATCAATATACAATCCCTCTCTTGAAAGAATGTGTTCAAGATTTGCCAGTCCATAAACCACAACAGCTGTTACAACGGCTGTATGTTCCTGATATTCAGGAATGCTCTTGTTATAAAGATCTCTTTCAGTATGCCATATCTCATTATAATTGAAATCATACCCTTTCGGATCGGTTGTACCGAAGCTGATGGCAGGAACACCATTCATTGCAAAATGTGCATGATCAGATCCTCCGGCCCTTGTAGGTCTGGGTCCGGCCGGCTCTTTCCTCTTTAAAAGAGTAAAAGGAAAGTCAGGGTTAATACTGCTAAGAGGCTCGCATATCTTTTCAAAATCATTGAACATTGCGTCCGGAACTGTAAGACTGCTTGCAACAGTAGGACCACCATCGCGATTAAAATAGTTGGAAATCTTACCAAGTTTTGACCTGTTTCTCTCGACCCAGCTCTTCGAACCCCAAAGTCCGAATTCTTCTCCTGCCCACAGACAGACCAGTATTGTTCGTTCGGGCTTTCCTCCCGCAACCATAATCAGGCGGGCAGCTTCCATGGCAGGTGTTACTCCGGATCCGTCGTCAACACCACCGGTCGCAACATCAAAAGCATCCAGATGACCTCCCATCATAACATATTCATCAGGATACCTGGTCCCTCTTATTATCCCTATAATATTATGATATTTAACCGGTCCCATTTTAAAATGATTGCGGATATCGAACTCCAGCTGAAAATATCTCCTCTCTTTCACCATCTGTTTAATAACATTATACTGATGCTCATCAAGCTTAATGTCAGGAACTGAAGGAAGTGTCTCAAATGTCATCTTCTCAACATTTTTCCTGTCATATAGTGCCCTGATCGGAACTGTCGAAGCCTGAATTATGCCCAGAATACCTGCTTCACGCATCTGCCTGAAGAATAAAGCAGGTTCTTCCTTAAGAGGAAGAGTTGCCTTAGGTTCCGCGGTTCGGTTCCTGAAGTTCTCAGCCATTATTTCACTATTGATTTTTGCAATTTCATTATTCTCTGAAATGATTTTTGCCCGTGCAGAATCAGCTGATAATGAATAATCTATTGGCCATCCACTGTTTGTACCTCCAATAAGCACCCAGGCACCTTTAAGTACACCTTTCATCCGGTCAAATTCAGCCTGAGACTGAGGTTCCAAAACCACATGGCCTCTCTGAACTCCTTTTGTGCCCGAAGTATAAGAAGGAGTGGCAAAATGAAGAACCATCCCGTTTTCGCTCAGCATTCTTCCGAACCATGGACCACGGTTAAAACCAACCGGTAATGATCCGACTTCATCCATCTCAACCTCCATTCCCCATTTTTTGAGCTGTGTTGCGCACCATATTGAAGCATTCTCATAAGCATCGGAACCAATCAACCTTCCGCCAAAACGATTTGACAGAACATCGAGATGCTCCATAGTCTTATTATCGGTCCGACCGATCTCAATTATTGATTTAACCACCTTATCTTTCTGAGCAAATACTGAAGAAAAACTAATAAGGGACGAGAATGCTAAAGCACTGACAAACAGTTTATTCATAATATTATTTATAATAAAAGACCGGATTGTATCTAACTCTCATAAAATTATCCGGCAAGATAATAATAATACTATATAACCGGCATCTGTAACAGCAAATCCAATTTTAAGAGGTCATCATTTAACCTTTTTACTGCATTAACTATATAGAAGATAAAATTAAGTGCCGAAGTCCGCCTTTTGTCTTTTATCTTTTTTTCTAGAATAATGCAGATTAATACTATTTTATCCTCAAAATTTAATATTGACTGTATACCTCTTTTAGTTAACTTTGTGAAAGATCTATTCTAATTCAGGGTATTTAAAGAAATGAAAAAGAATTACTTAAAAATAATCCTTCCCACTATCTTATCTATACTCCTGTTTATTCTTACTATTTTCCTAATAATTATTCCCCGCTTTCAGGAAAATATAATGAACGGTAAGCGAGAGATGATCAAGGAGCTGACAAACTCTGCGGTAAGTATACTGTCAAAATATGAAAACGATGAAAGAGATGGTTTACTTACCAGGGATGAAGCCCAGAAAACAGCCATTTCAAGAATACAATACCTCCGGTACGGAGAGGAGAATAAGGACTATTTCTGGATTACTGATATGACTCCGGTAATGATTATGCATCCATTCAGAGACGACCTGAATGGAAAAGATCTCACAAATTTCACCGATCCCCACGGAAAGAGAATGTTTGTTGAGTTTGTATCAACTGTAAAAAAATCAGAGCACGGGTATGTAGATTATATGTGGCAGTGGAAGGATGATTCTCTGCGGATCGTACCCAAACTCTCATATGTAAGTATATTCAAACCATGGAACTGGGTAATTGGTACAGGCGTTTATATTGAAGATGTAAAAAGGGAAATATCTGCCCTTACAAAAAGAATGATCTGGATTTCTACAGCCATATCCATATTGATAGCAGTTTTACTCTTTTACATTATTAAACAGAGTCTTAGTATTGAACGCAAAAGGATCCAGGCCGAAAATGAATTACATAAATCGAAGGAAAAATTCAGGACACTGGTTGAGGCTGCTACAGAAGGCTTAATTATGCTTATCGATGGAAAAATAAGTTTTTCAAATAGTGTCATAAGTAAAATAACCGGGTTTGAAAGCTCAGAATTGCTAAATCTATCATTGAATGAAATAATAAGCAGAAACAACTATAAGGATATTTTAGCTGTTTTTTCTGAAAATCCTGTCAGGGAGGGAAAATTTGAATTGAACCTTAATATGAAAGGTGGTGGATCTACTGAAGTGTTGGTAACATCATCCACAACTATGTATTATGACAAAGCAGTAAATATCATTATCGTAAAGGATATTTCGACTGACAAGAAATTATACACTTCAGAAATAAACTTTCAGAAGCTTGTAAGCAATCTTGATATTGGCTTTTTTAAGGCAAGAATTGATCCCAGGGGTAAGTTTATATTCGCAAATGATAAAGCAATAAGAATATTAGGATATGAAAGTTTTGAAGATTTGTCAAAGACGCATATATTAAGATTAATTGCTGATCCCGATGAAAGAAAATACCTGAGTAAGATATTAACTGAAAGCGGCTCTGTAAAAAACAAAGTTCTGAAAATCAATAAGAAAAGCGGCGATTATTCATTCATTGCCTTGTCCATGGTATTAGTTAATGACGAGAACTCTGACGATCTGATATTTGACGGTATTATTGAGGATATCACTTTGCAGGAAAAAGATAATCTGCAAACTACCAATCTGGTTGCAGAACTGAAAGCCAATGAATTCCTTCTTGAACAATCAGTCAGAGACTTTTTAACTCCTGTAAAAACACTTGATGCTGACTCTACTATAAGTGATGCAATGCGCATTTTAACAGTGAACAAAACCGATAGTGTTTTACTTACAAGGAACGGGGATAATTATCTTGGGATTATTACCAGTACAGATATTCAGAAAAGAATACTCGCCCTTAATCTGGACCTTGATAATCCTGCATACCTTATTATGAGTTCCCCTGTTAAATATGTTAATGAAAGCATTCCAGTACTTGATGCAATCAGAATAAGTGATGAAAATAGTATTAATCATCTGGTTGTAAAAAACGAGGCTGGTGAAATAAGTGGTATGTTAAGGACTCAGGATTTGCATAAGGCACTAGTAGGTTCACTAGCATTTTATATCGGGAATGTCAGGAGAGCGGAAACTGAATCTGAATTAAAACAATGTTACAATGACCTTAAAAAGCTGATAATACCATTAATAAAAAGTGAAGTTTACGTTAAACACATAACAAATATTTCAACAGCCTTCTCAGATGCTGTATTAAACAGAATAATTGAGTTAACAATCACCGAAATAGGTAGCCCGCCGGTACCGTTTGCCTTTATCTGCCTCGGGAGCGAAGGAAGGAAAGAAGAAACGTTGTTCACCGATCAGGATAATGCATTAATATATGAAGATGTCACAAAAGAAAAGGAAAGTGATGTCAATGAATATTTTCTTAAGCTGGGTAAAAGGGTTTGTGATTCGTTGGACTTTATTGGTTACTCCTTCTGTAAAGGTGATATAATGGCGAAAAATCCTCAATGGTGTAAGCCGGTAAGTGTATGGATAAATTATTTCAACGGATGGATCTCCACCCCGGAACCGAAGAATCTTCTTGATGCCTGCGTATTCTTTGACTTCAGAACTGTTTTTGGTGATGAGACTATTACTGAAAGATTAAGAAGCAGTGTTTCTGATTCCGTTAAGGAAAATCCTTTGTTTTTGTATCATCTTGCCTATAACACTTTCAATACAAAACCTCCTCATATTTCAACGGGAAATATCCTGTCAGACCGGAATGCTGACATAATTGACCTTAAAGGTGCAGTAAGTCCGATTACAATGTTTGCAAGAACATATTCCATACAGAACAATATAGAAAGTACCAATACATTTGATCGCTTGGTCGCACTGAAAGAGAAACAGATTTTAACTGAAACCACAGTAGATGAAATACTTTTCTCCTACAATTTTTTGATGAAACTACGGTTCAGAAACCAGGCAGATCTGTTGAAAAACAAACTTCCGCTATCCAATTCTATGAATATTAAGAAATTAATTGAGATGGAAGTGTATCTCCTCAGGAAAGTATTGTTGGTTATACCGGAGATCCAGAACAAAATAAAAACTGATTTCAGAATAACAAATTAGCTTATACCCCATGCGGTACTTTGTCTAAGCAGGCCTCTCCCCAAACCCCCCGCTTGAAGGCGGGGCAGGCTCTCCCCCGAGTGGGAGGGGCTTAACATAGGATAATTGTACATACTTTAGGACTGAAGTTGGGAATAAAAAAGAAGGTAACTACAACATCCTGAATGACTTCCCCCTCTCACCCGGGAGAGGGGGATCGAGGGGGAGAGGCCAGAGTAAGGACAGCTCAAATAGAAAAATAAGCATTATGTCTGAATCCCTGCTGCTCGTTTAACTTAATGTACCCAAGTTGATTTGTGAGCATAATTGTTTTACCAATATATAAAGGTTTCTGATTATAATGACTGTGTCCGTAGATCCAGAAATTTACATTGCTATCATGAATATACCCGGTAAGGTCAACAGTAAATGCCTCATTTATGCAACTGTTTGTATGAACAGCCGGATTACACATAACTGAAGGAACATGGTGAGTAACTACGACCGTTTTTTTATTGTTCTGGTTTAATGATTGTGAAATGAACTCAAGGCTATCGGTATGAAGTCCGTTAAAGTCAGTGACTCTGAATTTCTTGTCATTATTCGTAATACATTCAAAATCGGAGACATTCTGTTCTATGTACTTCTCGTTAGCCTCACTTATTTTAGACCATAATGTACTGAAGATAAATCTGACACCTTCAAAATGAAGCTCAATATTATTTAAAACATCAATATTCTCCCGGATTGTAAACCTGAATGAATTGCCATAATCAGAAATATCTCTGTAATAGTGCTCATGATTACCCGGTACCCAAAAAACCTGCCTGTAGTTTTTCGAGATAAAACGAAAAAATGAATTATTAAGAAATTCATCATGCAGTGGAACGATATCTCCTGCCAGAATAAGAATGTCGCCACAAACCTGTAAAGGGTTAGTTGAAAGAAAATTGCTGTTATGTCCAAATTCAAGATGGAGATCAGAACAATACTGAATTCTCATGTAACCACATTTTAATTAATAAATTTTTATCCAACCTCACATATTTTTTTTAACAGTGGCATATCCAGAATTTCAATATCCTTGCCCTCTATGGAAATAATATTCTCTCTTGAGAACTCAGAAAGAAGTCTGACCGTATTCTCCTCTGAGATTGCAGACATCTCACCTATTTCTTTTCTTGATACACCAAGGTGAAATTTCGTACTATTATTTATTTCAGACAAATAAATAAGATTTTCAGCAATTCTCCCCCTGATCTGTTTCTGGTTAAGCGAAATAATTTTCTTCATAATATTTGATACTGACTTCCCGAATGCTTTATTCAGACTCAATAACAGATCATGATTTTCAACATAAAGCTTTTTAACCAGATCAAGCTCAATAAAGCATACTTCTGATTCTTCAAGGGCACTGACAGAATAAAAGTAATGCGGGCTCTCGAAAAATGATAATAATCCGATGTATGCCGGCGGCTTTAATATATACAAAATAATATTCCGGTTATTAAGCCCTTCAATATAAAGCTTTGCCGATCCCTTAACAAGGAAAATTGCATGCGTTACCTCTGTTCCCTGTTTGCAGATTATATCATGCTTTTTTAATTGTGCATGAAGTGGGGTGCTCTCTGCGAAATCCTTTCCTGCCATTTTAAGTGCCGGGTGAATATCACATTTCAGAATGCACAAGTTACAACCAGGGTGTTTAGAAAATTTCATATAGTTATTTCCAAGTCAAAAATATAATTTAGTTGTTATAAAACAATGTTTAAGAACAACTAAATTATAATTATACGATATGCATATATTAATATCTTTGAAAAAACTAGAAAAATTCCGTATTCAGAAAAAAAAGGAGGATTTATGTTACACGAACCGGCATCTAAAGTAGGAACTGACAAAGCAGCAGAGAAAAAGGCAAGCTTGGGAGTTAAAATGTTCATTGTTTACACATTGGTTTATTCGGGTTTTGTGGTTATTGGTTTAACTAAACCCGAATTAATGGGATTAGAATTAATCGGCGGACAGAATATGGCCATAATATATGGATTCGGGCTGATAATTCTGGCAATAGTTATGGGTTTTATCTATAACTATTTCTGCACTAAAATGGAAAATAAAATGAATAAAACTAATTAATACTCCCTTGATATGATTTATGAAGTTTCGAATTTAGCAGTTATAATCTTCCTTTTCATAGTTGGATTAGTCTTAGGGTTATCGTTTTATTTTGCCAGAAAAACCAAATCAGCGTCAGGCTATTACGCTGCTGGTGGAAAAATTCACTGGGCAGTGAATGGAATTGCGTTTGCAGGCGATTATTTATCTGCGGCCTCATTCCTCGGAATATGCGGTATGATCGCATATTCGGGCTACGATGGATTCTTATATTCAATCGGATATCTGGCAGGTTGGGTAGTTGCATTATTTTTAGTAGCTGAACCTTTAAAAAAACTGGGTAAATATACTTTTGCTGATGCGCTGGATTCAAGATTCGACTCCAAACACATAAAGCTTGCAGCTTCAATAAGTACTCTGATAGTGTCTGTCTTCTATCTAATCCCCCAGATGGTCGGCGCCGGAGACCTGGTTGTTCCGCTTCTTGGATTACCTCATTGGATGGGAGTAGTTATTGTCGGTTCAATTGTAATATTTATTGTTGCTACCGCCGGAATGACATCCACTACATATGTTCAGTTTATCAAAGGAGCATTACTTGTAATATTCTCCACGATACTTACCGGTTATATTTTAAATAATGGATTATCATTAACCCCTGGAGAAAACTATCATAAGTTTACTCAAATAGAAGCCTCTGTTACTGATGACAATATAGTAAGTATATCTGATCCTGATTATGTTGTAAAATCCACCCGGGTTGTTGACAATTTAGTATTTGTTAAAGTTGAAAATAATGGTACAAACGGATGGTATAAATTAACCAGAACAGAGAGCAAAGCCACTCTGAATGAAATGCTTTATATAACTATTACTCCGGATGGCCAAAAACTATATAACGGAGCACCGAAAGAAGAAAGGAAGTTCTATCAGGTAGGACACCTCAGCAAAATTATTGTTGACGGTATGGAAGTAGATAAAACAGGTCCGGTTGGTCCATTTGAGTTTATAAAAACAATTGAAAACAGTGATATTGTGCGATTCTCAAAGAAAGCTTTTACGGATGGAGAAGACAAAGTGACAGCCTGGTATCAGAATGTTACAAGCGGGAAAGATGTAATGAAACCCGGACTGCTTTATAAAATTTCAAAATCTGCCGGTGCAACATTCTGGGACAGATTAAACTTTTTATCCCTAATGGTGGCATTATTTCTGGGAACTTCCGCATTGCCTCACATTTTAATAAGATATTATACTGTACCAAGTCAGCGTGCTGCCAGAAAATCTACAATTGTTGCAATATCAGCAATAGGGTTCTTCTATGTTCTTACCCTCTTTATGGGACTTGGATCGATGATAAATGGCGCACTTGATGTTGAGAGCAGCAATATGTCAGCTCCCCTCCTGGCAAAAACATTTGGGATAGGCTTGTTTTCAATAATATCTGCTATTGCTTTTGCTACTGTTCTGGGAACTGTCAGTGGCCTTATTATTGCTTCATCCGGGGCTATTGCTCACGATTTTATCGATAAATATCTCCGGGTTGAAATGACCGACAAAGGAAAAGTCAAGGCCGGAAAAATTGCTGCAATCAGTGTTGGGCTTTTTGCCATAGTATTAGGAATATTGTTTAAAGGGATGAATGTCTCCTTCCTTGTAGGACTTGCATTTGCAGTTGCCGCTTCGGCTAACCTGCCTTCCATATTATTCCTCCTGTTCTGGAAAAAAACAACTGCAAAGGGTATTGCCTGGTCAATTTTTGTCGGAATAGTATCTTCTATTGGAATTATTCTCCTTTCGCCAACCATGTATGAGAAATATGGTCTGATCCCAAAGGATGCCCCTATACCTCTCGACAATCCGGGTATCATCTCCATTCCATTGGCTGTGATTACTCTGGTGGTGGTTTCGCTCCTGACGCAGAAAGATAATGCTTCTAAGGATTTCAGTTAGTTGAAGCATCAATTCATTTTATAGATTTAACTTTGAAACCAACATGTTTTTTAAACACTGACACAAATAAGTATTTTGTATTAACTTGTTGGTTTCATCATACTTTTAAAATTAAAAATACATCATGGTAAAGCAAGTAAGATTTGGATTTGTCTTATTAATTTTGACTTCACTGACTAGTCAGGCACAGGAGAAAAAGGAACCATCAAAATTTGGCATTAGCCTGTCAGGATATGTAAAAACAGATATGTTTTATGACACCCGGCAGGTTGTAAGTATCCGGGAAGGTCACTTTTTAATATATCCTGAAGGCCCCAAACCCGATATAAACGGGAAAGATATTAACTCAAAAGACCATTTTAATATTCTTTCGATTCAATCAAGATTTACTACAAGAATTACAGGTCCGGATCTGCTGAAGGCGAAAACATCAGCATTGATAGAGGCTGATTTTTTTGGAAATGAAAACATGAACTTCTCCGATGTCAATGGACTGAGAATGCGACATGCCTATGTTAAACTAAACTGGACCAATACAGAATTACTGGCAGGACAATACTGGCATCCGTTGTTTGTCCCTGAATGTTTCCCAGATGTGATTTCATTCAATACCGGATCTCCGTTTCAGCCCTTTTCCCGGAATCCTCAAATCAGACTAACCCAGAAAGTAAATAACTTCAAACTGATAATTGCTGCAGCAACACAACGCGACTTTTCAAGCAACGGACCCGACGGGGTCAATCCTAAATATCTAAGCAATGCAGTGCTTCCCGATATGAACATTCACTGGCAATATTCACGTTTATATGAAAATAAGAATGAGTTGTTTTTAGGAGTAGGTGCTGAATATAAGAGACTGGTACCCAGGCTGTCCACCCAGGCAGATTTAAACACGAAAGATGGTAAGGATACATTGTATATTGCAGGTGATGAAAATGTAAAATCATATGCTTTGACTGCCTATGGAAAGCTCAGGTTAAAGGCTGTGACAATAAAAGCATATGCAATTTATGGAAGCAATTTATTCGACCATGTTATGATGGGAGGATATGCAGTTAAATCAATCGATCTAAGCAATCAATGGACTTATAGTTATACCCCGGCTAAAAACTTTTCAGCCTGGACTGAGATTTATACGAACGGAAAAATTCAGACAGCCATTTTCGCAGGTTACAGCAAAAATCTTGGAACAGAGGACAATTACACAGGAGCTTATTACGGCCGTGGTGCAAATATAAAATCAGTTTACAGGATAGCACCCCGCGTTATAATAAACCTTGAGAAAATCAGAATTGCACCGGAAATTGAATATACATCAGCACAATATGGAACTCCTGATCAGGGAGGAATAGTCAATACAAACATTAAGAATGTATCTAACCTAAGACTGCTTCTGGCTCTATATCATTTCTTTTAGAGGGAAGCTGAGCAATCCTGAAAAGAAGGTTCTGGTAATAGCTATTCTTTTAAGGAATGCTGTTAATCTACAACCGGTTGTGATTACCTGCCGCTAACAAGTTTTTGTAACTTTTTAAACAGAGCCTCCTCATCGGTTCCTTTTCTGATCTCATCAACAAAAAGATCGAGAAGCTTTTCGACATTTTCATTATTAAATCCGGCAGCTATTGCGTAAATTTTAATCATCTTCTTTTCACCATCTGTTACAATATCATCGGCAAGGATCATCTTGGAAATATTATAAAGCTGATCAAATTTATCACTCAGGCTATAAGGCGGATCATAATAATGTGTCTTCTCTGATTTGATTATATCATCAATTTCAGGATCTGTAAGCCCGAACTTCTTCCCTTCTTTGTGAAGCAATTCAAGCTCAGACTGATTTACCCTGTCGTCCATCCTGGCAACCTGAACAAGATGAATAAAGTGTTCTTTTCTTATTCTCTTTCCGTTATCTGTAATAAAATCCGTGAAACTCATATTTGATTTTTATTATAATTATTTTACTATCAATCATTTAACATGCAGCTAATCAGAAGATAACCTTCAAATTATCTTACCTGCAAGGTACAAAAAATATCTTTCTTTTCAGACTTATTTAAGTTTAGCAGTTATAATAACCGGATTATGATCAGAATTCTTAAAGTCTAGATTTATACATTTTACTGAAGCACTTTCAACATTCGGAGAGAGAAGAAAGAAATCGATTACTGTTGTGGTGGTGTTTGCAGAATCATAAGCCGTAATAACACTTCTGTTTGTAGGATTTTTATTGTCATATGCCCAGGTCCATCCCGATGTCAGATAATCAGCGGAGATAACCATTTGCTCTTTATTTACCTGATTTGAAGAAAAATCCGGATTAAATTGAGGAGGACACTGGTTCCAGTCGCCTCCTGCAATTACATAATTACCTTTCTGATATTCACTTATCATGAAATTCTTCAAATATTCCATCTGGGCTTTACGGATTTCTCCCGGATCAAATGCTTCATTATGAGTATTTATCAGAATAAGTTCTTTACCGCTTTTCATTGGATAGCGGTTAATAAGGAAACAGCGGTCGAGCATGAAGAGTTGTTTAGGAAATCCATATTCTCCGGGGAAAGAATACCTGACTGATGAGGAAGGTATGTATTTGCTTAGAGTCGAAATGCCCGAAAAAACCTTACCCATCGGGGATGATGGAGGTACCGGCACAAAAAACACATCATAGTTAGTTGCAAAATATGCAGAATGTTGCTGCATTTGTTCAATAATTGTCAGATATTCATCTATTTTATAGCTCCTTTTACTTTTTCTGTCTACCTCCTGGAGAATAATAAAATCAATACTGTCATTGCTTTTCAGAAAGCCAAGTATCGCATTGAGGTTATCGAGGCAACTCTTTCTTGGGGTCATAACTTTAGTACCACCATCGTAGAAAAAATCCATATCCTTATCCATTCCACAATATCCGATATTCCAGGTAAGAAAAGAAAATTCAGCTGAGTCGCTTATAGAAACAGGCGAAATTTCAGTTGCAACAACCTCCTTTTCAGCAGGCTTAAAATCTGAAATAATTGCATATGCTATTATCCCGGTAAGCCCGGCAATAATCAGAATAACTAATGCCAAAACGGCTTTGAGAATTCCTTTCAAGACTTTCATGATTTATACAGGTACTTACTTTTTATAAAGACAATTGAATCGAATAACTTAAGATTAAAGTTAAATAATATTTTAAAACAATCTTATCCCAAACACTAAGGGAATATAATTGTTATATTTATTGTCAAACAATAAATGTATTTATTATTCATCACTAAAATGAAGTTTATGAAGATGAATCTTTCTTTCCATATAATGATCCCGCTGCTGGCAGCAATGCTTTTTCCTGGTCTTGTTAACGCTCAGCCTTTGAAGGGAAATCCATCACTTGATGAAAAAGTGAAAAAGTTCCTCTCCGACAATTCACGCCAATGGTATGATATGAATGTCCCTGCTTCCGACGGGCAACTTTTATATGATATCATCATAAAAAACAATTACAAAAGTGCTCTTGAGATAGGCACTTCCACCGGTCACTCTGGTATTTGGATCGCCTGGGCATTGAGTAAGACAGGTGGCAGGCTTATAACTATCGATATTGATGAAGGAAGACACAGGGAGGCTCTTGAAAATTTTAAGCAGGCAGGATTATCAGATTACATAGATGCCCGTCTGGCCGATGCCCATCAGGAGGTAAAAGAACTAAAAGGACCTTTCGATTTTGTTTTCAGCGACGCGGATAAAGGCTGGTATAAGAATTATTTCATTGATGTTGACCCGAAATTGGTTTCCGGAGGTTGTTTCACAGCTCATAATATCTCTGCACACGGAAGAGGATACGGAGGTACGGGTGAATTCCTTGAATATATTAAAAGCAAAAAAAATTATGAGACAACTGTCAATTCAGATGGCGGAGGAGTATCAATAAGTTACAAAAAATCAATGAAATAACATCCTCCGGGTATGAAGGAAGACACTTTAGACAGGAAGCTTGGGCTTTTCCCTGCTACCAACATTGTAATTGCCAACATGATCGGGGCAGGAATATTCACAACCTCCGGTCTTCTGATGGCAGGGCTTAACAATCCGGTCTTAATGCTTGCCCTCTGGGTAACCGGTGGAATAATAGCACTTTGCGGTGCACTCTCTTATGGAGAACTTGGTGCGGCAATGCCCGGAGCCGGAGGTGAATATCTTTTCCTATCAAGGCTCTATCATCCGATATTTGGATTTCTAAGTGGCTGGATCTCTTTTATTGTTGGTTTCTCTGCTCCTATTGCCGCGTCAGCTCTTGGCTTCAGCGAATATTTCTGCCGTGCCTTGCCAGTTATTCCATACTGGTTTGAAAGTAATGGAATAATGAATCCTTCCGCTACCAGAACTTTTCTTTCCGTTTCAGTAATTCTTATTTTTACTTTTATCCATTACCGGGGAATTAAAACAGGTGCCCTGATTCAGAATATCCTTACTCTCCTGAAGGTTACATTGATATTATTCCTGCTCCTTGCGGGTTTTCTTTCAGGAAAAGGAGATACGGCTAATTTCAGCTCCGGTGGATGGGTTTCACCTGGTCTGTCGGGGTGGAAAACCATGGGGTTGTCACTAATGTGGATCATGTTTGCCTACAGTGGTTGGAATGCCTCAACCTATCTTGGAGCAGAAATAAAGAACCCTCGAAAAAACCTGCCCCGGTCACTGATCCTTGGTACAGGAATAGTAATTGTCATTTACCTGCTTATAAATGTATTATATATCTACAGCATCAAGCCCGATGACATGAAGGGGGTCATATCTATCGGAGGACTTGCTATGGGAAACCTGTTCGGCAGAAATGCTGATACACTTTTTTCCCTGCTCATAGCTTTCGCTCTTTTCTCATCTCTCAGTGCCTTTATTATTATTGGCCCAAGAGTTTATTACTCAATGGCAAAAGATAATCTCTTCTTTAAATCCGCAGCAAAAATACATCCCAGGTTCCAGGTACCATCAAATTCCATAGTCTTTCAATGTATAATTGCTGTAATACTCACACTTTCAGGAACATTTGAACAGGTCCTCACCTATATGGGGTTTTC
The DNA here is from genome assembly GCA_963732435.1 of uncultured Bacteroidales bacterium. GTDB lineage: Bacteria > Bacteroidota > Bacteroidia > Bacteroidales > VadinHA17 > LD21. The sequence goes on from CAVSZL010000006.1 coordinate 1,015,241, forward strand.
CCTGGGTATATTTCCGATCCTTACAGTTCTTGGAGTTTTTAAACTGAGAAAAGAAAAATCTTCATCCTCATTAATGATAGGATTCCCTGTTGCACAAATTCTCTTTGTATCTGCAGGAATACTGATTCTTGTACTTTCATTTCTTGAACGACCTGTTGAATCGTCAATTGCAATGGTTACTGTAATTATCGGTATTCCGGCTTATTACCTATTCATGAGAAGCAATAAGTCTGTAACTCCTTAGTTCATTGGCAATATTTTAAGGAGAATTTTAAGGTAAATTGCATTATAAAAAATACATCCGAACAATCGCATATATCACTTGTTATAATATTGTAATATAATAGTGATTATATTTGCAGCATTGTGAAAAAAGGAAGAATCATATTATCATTATTATCAGGGTTTCTGGTTATAGCTTTACTCATAGGAAGTACCGGTGCCACTATAATCATTAAGAGTTGTCAGGTATGTGGTGTTTCTGTAAATACTACAATATTCAGTTTTGACTCTCCTTCAGAAAATTCATGTTGTGCTGCTTCGCATTCCGATTGTTCTCCTGTTACATCTGATTATCTTTCTAAGGGATGTTGTACTTTCAAAACAGAAAATCTTAAACTCACAAGCTATTTTCCTGTTAAACAGCTTGTTACCTCATTTATAGCGGAGATGCAACCTGTTTTCTTGCCTGAAGAAATTCAGTTATCAGAGGAACAACACAAACTACCTCTGTTCGTTCACAATAAACATGGTGGTGGTCGCGATATCTTAATTACCAACCGTCAATTCCTGATCTGATCTCATTTCCTGTTTTTAATGGCTATCCAGCCTTGATGTAATTTTATCGTGCCGATAATTGGCACTTATAATTCATTTAAACATACAGGATGAGAAAAATATATTATCTGATACTGATTATTATTGCATTGTTCCATGTTCAGATATCAGGGCAGAAATTCATCGAGGGAAAAATAATTGATGCCCTTGATAATGATGAGATGGGACTTCCGGGTGCTAATGTCATCTGGGCAGGGACAACTACAGGTACTTCTACCAACGCAGCAGGATATTTTAAGTTGAAGAGGGTAAAACAGACCAGCAGTCTGGTGGTAAGTTTCATAGGATATCAGAGCGATACTATTGAAGTTGGTCCAGATGAGGAATATATTAAACACCCAATGAATCAACAGAATGAGATAGGAGAAGTGGTGGTCTTTGGAAGAGCTCCCGGATCCTTTATTAATAAGGTAAATCCTATACTTACAGTAAATATTACTTCGGCAGAACTACGAAAAGCCGCATGCTGTAATCTCTCGGAAAGCTTTGAGACAAATGCCTCAGTAGATGTCAATTATGCAGATGCAACCACTGGGGCAAAACAGATACAGCTTCTGGGACTGGCCGGAAATTACACACAGATACTAACTGAAAACATTCCGGCAATGTATGGTCTGGCCTCAGCTTATGGCCTTAACTATATTCCGGGCTCATGGATGGAATCCATCCAGGTTGCAAAAGGAACTTCATCGGTAAGGAATGGATATGAATCAGTTGCAGGACAGATAAATGTCGAATATAAAAAGCCGGCAACAAGTGAAGAGGTATATGTGAATGGCTTTGTAAGCGATGCTGGCCGGCAGGAGATCAATGCAAATGCATCTGTGATCCTGAATGAAAAACTGAGCACAATGCTGATGGCACATGCTGAAAACCAGTACGGAATGAAAGATCATAACGATGACAATTTCAGGGATGAACCTGATGTTAAGCAGTATCATTTCTTTAACAGATGGGATTACATGACAGGCACGGCTGATATCAGGGCAGGAATAAAATACCTAGAAGAGGAACGTATGGGAGGTCAGATTAGTTTTAATGGAAATTCAGATGATACATGGTCTGACGGATTCGGAATAGAAATAAGATCTAAAAGACTCGAAGCCTTTCTTAAAACAGGAAAAGTATTTATGAAAGACAGGAGCATGTCAATCGGATGGATCCAGAACGTAGCCTACCATGAACAGAAGTCATCATACGGATATAGAAAATACGATGGCACACAGAACAGCTATTATTCTAATCTTCTTTACCAGTGGAATCCTTTACTCAGCAAACACACACTTGATGCCGGTTTAAGCTATAAATACGATCGCTATGAGGAGAGTCTTGATGCATTTCCCATGAATAAAAAGGAGTCTGTTCCGGGGGTATTCATGCAGTACACCTACGCAGATACTTCAAAAGTTACGGTAGTAGCAGGTATAAGAACTGATTATCATAATCTATATGGCACACTTATAACTCCCCGTATTCATTTAAGATATGTTATTGTTCCGAAGTTAATTCTAAGAGGATCGATAGGAAAGGGATACAGGTCGGCGAATATCCTGGCTGAAAATTCCTATATGCTGGCAAGCAGCCGAAGTATGATAATAGCAGATGATCTGAAGATAGAAGAGGCCTGGAATTCAGGAATAAGCCTAACAGGAACTCTTCCTGTATTTGGAAAAGAATTGAAGCTGTCTTCGGAGTTTTTTCATACAAACTTTGTAAATCAGATAATAACTGATCTTGATGCTGATGTTGATGAAGCTAGATTCTATAACCTTCAGGGGAAGTCGTATTCAAATGTACTTCAATTTGAAGTTTCGGGACAGATAATTGATCGTCTTGATCTTGTGGCTGCCTGGCGATGGAACGATGTAAAAATGACAATAGACGGATCGCTACGCAGCAAACCTCTGATGAGCAAATATAAAGGTCTTTTTACAGCATCGTACCTGTCACGCCTCCGGAAATGGCAGTACGACCTCACCCTGCAACTTAACGGACCCGGCAGAGTACCATCAACAAGTTCAAATCCTGAGGAATATCAAAGGGCCGATTCGTTCCATGCATATACTGTTGTGAATGCGCAGGTTACACGTAATTTCAAAAAATGGCAGATTTATGCAGGTGCAGAAAACCTTTTCGATTTTAGTCAGCATATGCCTCTGATTGCAGCTGAAGATCCTTTTGGTGAATATTTTGATTCCAGCCTGATCTGGGGTCCTATCCACGGACGGAAAATTTATGGTGGATTCAGATTCTTCCTTAACAGAAATACCAATAAATAATTTATATTTTAAACTACATGATTATGAAAACTTTAAAAAAAATTCTCATTACGATGATTTTATGTTCGATACCTGTCCTTGTAATGGGTCAGGAAAAGGCGAAATCCCTGGAAACTGTAAAATTTGTAACTTCAATCGATTGTGAAGCCTGTGTCAATACAATCATGACTAATCTTCCATTTGAGAAGGGAATAAAAGATGTGAAATGTGACCTTAAAACAAAAGAGATTGCTGTAAAATATCAGAAGGAAAAGAACAATCCTGAAGAAATTAAAAAGTCTATTGAAAAACTTGGGTACACAGCAAAAGAGATAACTGCTGAAAACAGTACTACAAAGAAATAGATTTACCTTGCAATGTCTGCAAGATCTCTAATAACTACTGATGCACAGGCAATTCCGAAAGCTGCAGGCATGTAGGATATTGTTCCCACAACCGAAGCCTTATTATTCTCTCCGGATGTTGAAATAACTTTGCTTTTATCAATGGATTCAGTGGAATAAACCGCTGTAAAACCTTCACGTATTCCAAGCCGGTGCAACCGTTTTCTTAATATACGTGCAAGAGGGCAGTCGGTTGTTTCAGAAATATCTGAGATGGATATTCTTGTTGGGTCAAACTTTCCACCTGCACCCATTGAACTTACAACCGGAAACTTTCTAAGCAGGCTGCGATAGATAAGAAATATTTTTGGGGAGAGTGTGTCAATTGCATCTACCACATAATCAAACCCTTTATCAAGAACTTCATCAATCTTTCCGTCCTTAATATAATCATGAATTATTGTAAGATTAAGATCCGGATTAATGTCTTTCAATCTCTCCCCCATTACTTCCGATTTGGCAATGCCTTCGGTACTTTTAAGAGCTGCCAGCTGCCTGTTTCTGTTTGAAGGATTTACTGTATCACCATCAACAATAGTCATCGACCCGATGCCTGCCCTGCAAATCATCTCGGCTGCATATGCCCCTACCCCTCCTAAACCGACCACAAGAACATTCGAAGCCTTAAGTCTCTGTAAACTTTCATCTCCGACTATTAACTCAGTACGTGCAAGCCATTCACTCATTTTTTGAAGCAAAATTATTCATATAATTCGAGTAAATAATATTCTTTAACTCATCAGTAGTAATACTCAGATCATCAGATACCTTGCTATAAATATCTTTAATATCTGCTTCTGCACCGTCAGTTTCCAGAAAAATGCGATCTCCGGGCAATGCCCGCAACAGATTAGCGGATTCTGGTCTGAGAATAAAGTCATACCAGAATGAAAGATACATGCCTCTTGACAACAGCTGTTCTGCAAGCTGCTGACTACCCCTGAAACCATGTATCAACCATGGCATCAGTGGTTTGAGAATTTTATGAGAAGCAATGAGTTCATCCCATGCTCTGACACAATGAATAATTAATGGCTTTTTACTGATCTCAGCAATAATGGCTTGTTCCTCAAATACTATTTTTTGAAGTTCAGGTGAAGGACCACGGAGTTTATCAAAACCCGCTTCCCCTATAGCTGACAGGAAGGGATTTCCAGCAATTTCTTTTACTGTTTTGATCAGTGAAATATGGTTAAGTTCATTAACGTACCATGGATGTATCCCATAAGTAAAAGCGAGTCCTTTAATCCCGGAAGGAGCCCTTGCCTCATGTGGCATCAGGTTCTCAACTGAAAAGATCCCGGGAACTGGTTCTGCACCATGTGTATGTATGTCAATATAGTCTCCCGGCTGTGGAATATTCATAGCTGTTATTTACCAATTACTGATACTCCTGTTTCGATACGGTTCAGTGTATCGGTCTTACCTATCCAACTCATTATGTCAAAAATGTGAGGTCCCCTGGAGGCACCAACAATTACAAGTCTCAGAGCACTCATAATTGCCCCGGTATTATATCCTTTTTCAGCTATCCATGCCTTAACAACAGATTCAGTAGCCGATGAGGAAAAATCATCGACATCTTCCAAAAATGACTTTAATTCAGTAAGTTGCTGAGAAGATTCATTTGTCCACCTCTTTTTTATTACCTCCTGATCATACGATTCAGGAGCTTTAAAAAAGAAATCAGTCTGATCCCAGATCTCCTTTACAAAATTGACCCTCTCCTTAACCATTGCAATAAGCACCTCAAGTCTGACAATATCATCATGAATTCCCTTTGCCCTCAAAAACTCCCTGAACTCAATTGCGATCTGATCGTTCTCCTTTTTCTGCAGATAGTGATGATTAAACCATTTCGCTTTCTCCGGGTCAAAACGCGATCCTGACTTTCCTACTCTTTCAATAGAAAAAGCTTCAATAAGTTCTTCCATGGAGAAAATCTCCTGCTCTGTACCCGGGTTCCATCCCAGAAATGCGAGCATATTTACAAAGGCTTCAGGATAATAACCCTCTTCGCGATAGCCCTTTGCAGTTTCTCCAAATGGCCAGTAAAGGGGAAAGACAGGAAATCCCATTTTATCTCCGTCCCGTTTACTTAACTTACCCTTACCGTCAGGTTTAAGAAGTAATGGCAGGTGAGCAAAAAGAGGAGGATCCCAGCCAAAGGAACGATAAAGTAAAAAATGAAGCGGAAGCGAAGGAAGCCATTCTTCACCACGTATTACATGACTTATATCCATCAGGTGATCATCTACAATGTTTGCCAGGTGATAGGTAGGCATGCCGTCTGATTTAAATAACACCTTATCATCAAGTGTAGCTGTATTCACAACAATAGATCCCCTGATCATATCTTCAAAATGAATATCCTCATTATCGGGCATTTTATACCTGATAACATAAGATTCTCCCTTTTCAATTTTTTTTCTCCATTCGGATTCCGGCAATGCCACCGAATTGCTTAGATTCCCTCTGTTTGAAGAATTATAAATAAATGTGTTCCCTGATTTTTCTGTTTCTTTTCGTAACATTTCAAGCTCGTCAGGTGTGTCAAAAGCAAAATATGCATCTCCTTTATTAATAAGCATATCTGCATATTGCCTGTAGATATCCTTCCTGTCACTCTGACGGTAAGGGCCATATTTTCCACCTTCTGCTATTCCTTCATCAACAACCAGTCCGCACCAGGCCAGCGATTCCATTATATATTCTTCAGCTCCCGGAACAAATCTGGTCTGATCAGTATCTTCAATTCTTAAGATAAAAGTCCCTCCATTCTTTTTTGCAAAAAGGAAATTGTAAAGGGCTGTCCTGACTCCTCCAATATGTAACGGACCGGTAGGGCTTGGGGCAAAACGTACTCGCACTTGTGCCATATTACTCTTGATTCTGTTTGAAATATTCACAAAGATAGGTAAAGCCGGTTATATTTAATAGTATTACAAAAATCAGGTTGGTGCGGCATATTTGTATTAATTTAGCAGAATATTAATTAAAGATTACCAAAAAAGGCCTTTATGAAAAAGATGAAAGCCCTTGTAAAAATCCGCCCCGAAAAGGGATTATGGATGGAGGAAGTCCCTGTTCCTGAACCAGGTCTGAATGATGTTATTATTAAGATAAAAAAATCAGCAATATGTGGTACAGATCTTCATATCTACGAATGGGATGAGTGGTCGCAAAATACTATTAAAACCCCTATGACAATTGGTCATGAATATATGGGGATAATTGAAAAGATGGGTGCAGGGGTAATCAACCTGAAAGTTGGTGACAGAGTAACCGGAGAAGGCCATCTTGCATGTGGACATTGCCGTAACTGCCGGCGTGGAAAAGAGCATGTTTGTGAAAACAGTGTAGGAATCGGTGTCCATATCGATGGTTCGTTTGCCGAGTATTTAAAAATACCTGTTCAGAATGTGATCCCGCTCGACCCGCGAATTCCCGATGAATGGGCCGCAATTATGGACCCTTTCGGGAATGCAACTCATACTGCTTTGTCATTTCCACTCCTTGGAGAAGATGTTCTGGTAACTGGTTCAGGATTAATAGGAAGCATGGCTGTTGCAATTGCTAAATTTTCAGGGGCACGATTTATTGTTGCCAGCGATCTGAGCGATTATCGTCTCGATATTGCAAAAAAAATGGGGGCTACATTAACAATCAATCCATCCCGAGGAGAAAAGATTTCTGATGCTGTGGCAAAACTTGGGATGAGGGGATTCGATATAGGTCTGGAAATGTCAGGATCACCCAAAGCTTTTGTAGAAATGATCAATAATATGTATAACGGCTCAAGCATTTCTTTGCTTGGGATACTGCCTTCAAACTTCGAGGTACCATGGAGTGAGATTATTTTTAAGGCAATCACGTTAAAAGGTATTTACGGACGTGAAATGTGGGAAACATGGTATAAGATGGAACAGATGATAATCGGAGGAATTGACCTTAATCCGGTTATTACGCACAGGTTCCATATAGATGATTTTCAGAAGGGATTTGACATTATGGAGCAGGGTAAATGTGGAAAAGTAATACTAAACTGGGAATAAAGACAAAGATCTATGTATAATGATTACAAGAATTACTTAATTAACCTTATCAACGGGATTAAGGAAGCAGGACTTTACAAGAACGAGAGGGTTATCATATCCCCTCAGGGCGCTGAAATTGAACTTAATACAGGTCAGAAGGTTCTTAACTTCTGTGCCAACAATTATCTTGGCCTGTCGAACAACAGGTCACTGATAGAAGCAGCAAAAGCTTCGCTCGATGATCATGGTTACGGAATGTCATCGGTAAGATTTATCTGCGGAACGACAGATCTTCATAAAAAACTGGAAAGTAAGATTGCTGAATTTTTCAATATGGAGGATACCATATTATATGCTGCCTGTTTTGATGCGAATGGAGGAGTCTTTGAACCACTTCTGAATGAAGAAGATGCAATTATTTCAGATGCACTTAATCATGCATCCATTATTGACGGTGTGCGGCTTTGTAAAGCACAGAGATACAGATATGAAAATAGTGATATGGCTGATCTTGAAAAACAACTTCAGCTCTCGCAGTCACAACGATTCAGGCTTATTGTAACCGATGGTGTATTCTCGATGGATGGGAATGTTGCTCCACTTGACAAAATTGTAGCATTGGCAGAAAAATACAATGCAATGGTTATGGTCGATGAATCACATTCTGCAGGTGTGGTGGGAAAAACAGGGAGAGGTGTAACAGAACTATTTGATATAAAAGGTAAAGTTGAAATAATAACAGGAACTCTGGGGAAAGCTTTTGGCGGAGCAATTGGAGGTTTTACAACAGGGAAGAAAGAGATAATTGAAATTCTCCGCCAGAGATCACGTCCGTACCTTTTCTCTAATTCAATCCCGCCCCTGGTTGCAGCTGCAGGAATAAAGATGGTTGAAATGATGACAGAAACAAATGTGCTGCAGGATAAGCTTCACCGGAACTCTGAATATTTTATCGAAGGAATGAAGAAGATCGGATTCGATATAAAGCCTACTAAATCAGCAATATGTGCTGTTATGTTGTATGATGCAAAACTCTCACAGGAGTTTGCTTCAAAACTACTTAATGAAGGTATCTACGTTATCGGCTTTTACTACCCGGTTGTCCCAAAAGGCCAGGCAAGAATAAGAGTTCAACTTTCAGCGGCACATGAAAAAGAGCATCTTGACAAAGCTATGAATGCGTTTGAAAAAATCGGAAGAGAACTTGGTGTCCTTAAATAGGTGCTATCCGCACTTCGATGATCCGCAATCCTTACAGATCAGGCATCCTTCTTCATAAACAAGGTTCTCAGAGCCGCATTCTCCGCATTTTCCTTTGGCTTTTGTCCCGTTTGGAATATATTTCTTAAGCGCTCTTTCCACCCCGTTCTTCCAGTTATTAATTGACTCACTATCAAGTCTTAATGACTGTATCAGGTTAACAACATCGGCAATCGGCATCTCATGTCTCAATACACCTGATATCAGTTTTGCATAATTCCAGAACTCAGGTTTAAACATATGTGACAGGCCACCCATTGTTTTCTTATAACCATATTTGTCGGTATACTGAAAATCGTAGCGTGTATTACCATCATCATCCTTGTTTTTGATAATTTTCCCTTTAATTATGCTTTTGGGAATAGGAAATATCTCCTCATCGGCAATACCTGTAAATATCTCGTATGGTCTGCTCTCCTTTAGTCCGACAAAAGCAACCCATCTCTCTTCATTTATGCTAAATCTGATTACATCACAGTCAAGTACTTTAGGGCGTTTTGGTCTTTCCGGACGAATTTCTGTCTTACCGGCTATCAGAACTCCGTTACGCGAACCGTCACGGTAGACAGTTGCTCCTTTACAACCCGATTTCCAGGCTGTAAGGTAAAGATCACTCACCAGTTCTTCCTTTGCATCGGCCGGAAGGTTTATTGTAACACTTATAGAATGATCTACCCATTTCTGAATTGCACCCTGCATCTTAACCTTTGCTATCCAGTCAACATCATTGGCAGTTGCTTTATAATATGGCGATTTTGCTATTATAGCTTCAATTTCCTCATCACCCATCCTGGTTACTTCATCAGGGTCATATCCATTAAGTTTAAGCCAGTCAACAAACTTATGGTGGAATACGACAAATTCTTCCCAGGAATCACCTACCTCATCCTGAAAGGTTACCTTAACATCTTTATCGTTAGGATTTACTTTTCTTCTGCGCTTATAAAAAACTGAGAATATAGGTTCAATGCCTGATGTTGTCTGAGTCATTAGACTGGTGGTTCCTGTCGGAGCTATTGTAAGAAGTGCAATATTTCTCCGGCCAAATTTAACCATATTATTATACATTACCGGATCAGCCTCTTTCATCCTGAGAACGAACGGATTATTCTTCTCTCGTTCAGCGCTGTAAATGGCGAAAGGTCCTCTTTCTTTAGCAAGGTACGTTGAAGACTTATATGCTTCCAGGGCCAGGGTCTTATGTACTTCCACAGAAAACTCGGTTGCCTCGTCGCTGCCATATCTTAATCCGAGAGCTGCTAGCATATCACCTTCAGCAGTTATCCCAATTCCGGTTCTTCTGCCCTCTTCTGCTTTTGTTCTTATATTTTTCCAGAGATTTCTTTCAACGCGCTTCAGTTCTTCTATCTCGGGGTCATTATCTATTTTAGCCAGAATAGCATCTATCTTTTCCAGTTCCAGATCAATAATATCATCCATCATTCGCTGGGCCAGACCAACATGTTCCTTATACAACTCAGTATCAAACTCAGCCTGTGCCGTAAAAGGGTTTTTTACATAGCTGAAAAGGTTAATTGCCAGAAGCCTGCAGCTATCATACGGGCATAATGGTATCTCGCCGCACGGATTTGTTGAAACAGTCGCATAACCAAGATCGCCATAGCAATCGGGAACGCTCTCCTTAATTATTGTATCCCAGAAAAGGACCCCGGGTTCAGCAGATTTCCAGGCATTATGAATTATCTTACTCCAGAGCTGAACAGCATCCACGTCTTTTGCAACTTTCGGGTTATCTGAATTTACCGGGTATTGCTGCCTGAAAAGGGTTTTGTCTTCAACAGCTTTCATAAAATCATCTGTAAGCTTCACAGAAACATTAGCCCCGGTTACTTTGCCGCTTTCAAGTTTGGCATCAATAAATTTCCCTGAATCGGGGTGTTTTATTGAGATGGAAAGCATAAGGGCACCCCTTCTGCCATCCTGGGCAACTTCACGTGTTGAGTTGGAATATCGTTCCATAAATGGAACCACTCCGGTTGAAGTGAGAGCGCTGTTAAGTACGGGAGTTCCTTTTGGCCTGATATGAGAAAGGTCGTGACCGACACCACCGCGGCGCTTCATAAGCTGTACCTGCTCCTGGTCGATTTTCATTATACCTCCGTATGAGTCGGAAGTACCCTCATTGCCAATCACAAAACAGTTTGATAATGACGCTATCTGATAATCATTTCCAATCCCTGTCATTGGTCCTCCCTGAGGAACAATGTATTTAAAATCCTTAAGTACACTGTAAATAAGCTCTTCCGAGAGGGGATTTTTGTATTTCTTTTCTATCCTGCATATTTCACTGGCCAACCTTCGATGCATATCATCAGGTGATTTTTCAAACAGGCTTCCGAATGAATCTTTCAAAGCATATTTATTTGCCCACACCCGTGCTGCCAGTTCATCGCCATTAAAATACTGGATACTGCAATCAACTGCTTCTTCATGGGTATAAACAGGTTTCTCCTTTTCCTTAACTTTTGTTTTTCCACTTTCTTTCACTTCTGCTGTTTTTTCCATACCGGATGCTGCCTGACTTTTTGCTGGCTTTTCTGATGAAATAGCTGGTTCCTGGACAAATAATTCTTCCATATCTTTTTGTTATTCTCTGATTTTAATGAGATTATACGACCACTGATTTTTTAAGCGGGTAAATGCTAAATTATACAAGCGATCTTCTCAATGCAAGAGTTAATTTTTAAGTTTATTAACATTTGATAGTATAGTTATTAACCGCCGCTCTTCTGTCTCAATATCAACAACTTAGATGATATATTGATTAAATAATAACAATTAACTTTGGTAAAAGTTCAATACACAATTGTAATACCATGTTAACAGTTTTGTAACAAAAATGCAGTTAAATAATTGTCAGATAACCTATTAAAACCGATTTTCCGGAAAAAAAAGAGGCTGCCAAAATCTGACAGCCTCAAAATATTTTTTGGTAGATCTCTCTAGTTAAAAATATAGCGTAAACCAATCTGCCCTCTCCATCTTGAAATAAAATCAGAGAATAAATATGCGTTGCCATTTGTCTGACCAGATGCATCATAAGTGAAAGTAGGGGTGGTGTTAGGTGAAGTAGCCTGACCTTTATAATTAATAAGACTAAACTGCTGGTTGCTGGCATATATCGAATGCCCCCATTCGCCATTCAACATGTTTGCGAAATTAAGGATATCAAAAGTAATCTGAAGCTTGTTGGTGACAGCTCCTGTATTTATTTTAAATTCCTGAAGAAACCTTATATCGAACTGATGTGAAAATGGAAGGCGTGCCGCATTACGTTCAGCATATTCTCCTCTGTGCTCGTTAAGGTATTTGTCATTTGCAATAAATGCATCAAGTGCAGCCCACTGTTCATCAGCACTCTGAGGAGCCGTCCCTGTTATAGGAATAAGATTAATATCAGACTGACTGGCAGGAATAAATATAATATCGTTCGTGGTACCATCATTATTCATATCACCATTATATATGTATGAGATAGGCTGTCCAGATTGTCCGTTATAGTATAGGGACACCTGTGTTGACATCTTACCTTTCATATACTCTTTCTTATACGATATAAGACCTGTTATTCTTGATCCAAGGTCAAAATTAGATCGTGTAAGCTCAAGATCATTAGGGCCTTTTACATTATTTACATATCGCCAGTTCGAGTAAGCAACACTCGATGTTCCGGAGTTCAGATCCATAGATTTTCCATAGGTATATGAAGCCTGTGCATTGAAACCGTTGTCAAATTGTTTCTGAAGCATGAAAACAAAATTATAGGAGTAACCTTCATCAGTGTTCTCAAACTTAATAATCTCATCAAAGTTCGGATCAATTCTCCCTGAAATGTACCGGGGTCTTTGATCAACACCAGTAAAAGCAAAAGCCGGATCAACCTGCCTGTTCAAGTTTATGAAATTTACATTATTATAGGTTTTACTGAAGATACCTTCCACAGTTGCAATAATATTCCATGGAAGTCTTTGATCAATTGCAATATTAGTTCTGAATACCTGTGGAAATTTCAAATCCTTGTCAACCACGTTAATAGCACCGCGCCCTGCAACTTTTCCCAGATCTTCAGCCAGTTTCTGAGCATATGGATCTGCCACAAACTTAAGACCGGCAGGATTAGTAATCGGATTAGCACTGGATGAAGAACTTCCGACACTATAGGCTCCATTAACCTGACCGTTGTTTGTAAACTGGTTCGAAATCCATACAAAAGGCACCCTTCCGGTAAATAAGCCTGATCCGCCTCTGATCTGTGTTTTTTTATCTCCAAATACATCCCAGTTAAATCCTAAGCGTGGCGACCACATAATTCTTGTTTCCGGGAGGACTCCTGTTGCAACTCCCATTGAAGCGTATGCAGTATTAAAAGCATCATTTGCCATAGGCTTATCAGGGAATACAGGAATATCTAAACGGAGACCTCCAGTCACTAGAAAATTATTTACTACCTGATATTCATCCTGTGCGTAAAATCCCAGCTGCATTGCAGAAAAATCAGCAGCTCCTTTACTTTGGGAGGGATTATCTGTGGGATCAAATGAATATCCAACAGCATAATAGGTAGGAGAAACCTCTGTCGGAAGACCTACTGTCTCAAAGTTTTCAAGAGTTTTATAAGCATAATTACCATAAATATTCTGAACGAAAATATTGTAGAATGAATAGAACTCATTATGTGTTCCAAATGTGAATGAATGCTTTCCTTTGAAAACAGAGAAGTCATCAGTTAGAGATAAAATGTCCTGATCAAGCTGGTTTGCAACTGAAGAGTATTCACTGCCAATGGTTGCTGTTTTACCACTAGCCATATTTATAAAAATAGTTGGGAAATCCTGTCCAAGAGGATCCCTGTCATCTCTTACGCTTGTATAACCGAGACTCAACTGGTTAGATTTGTTGCTGCTCAGTATGCTATTAAGTTCTAATCCTGTTGAATTTGTTGTACTCGGAAAGAATTGTCCATTGTTGTAATAACGAAAGGCGTTATTTGTCCGGCTGTTATCAATGTTTTCTCCATAAGTATAGCTATGCCTTAGCACTAATTTATGCTTATCGCTGATGTTCCAGTTAACTTTTGCCAGTATCTTATTGCTATTTGTTTCATCGTTGATGACAAGATAACTTCCGGGATCATATGTCGGAGCCACCCTGCTTAATACAGCATTTATCCGGTCAATTTCTGCAATTGTGATATTTGATGTTGCTGAACCGGGTTCATTTGCAAGCGGATAGGATTGCCTGGTGATTTCCCCGCTTACAAAGAAAAATAGTTTGTTTTTAACAATTGGGCCGCCTAGGGTGAATCCTCCCTGATAATCAGTATAATCTGCTATTGGGATTTCTGTATTTGTCTTTGGTTCATTTTTCCCAACAAGTTTTGCACTGTTTCCAAAATAGTATGCCGTTCCTGTAAATTGATTTGTACCACTTTTTGTTATTGCATTAATACCACCTCCGGTAAAACCTCCCTGACGTATATCATAGGGAGCAATGTTGATCTGAAATTCCTCTATTGCATCAAGACTTATTGGTTCAATTCCTGTTTGACCTCCATTTGTACCTGTTCCTGAAAGGCCAAATACATCGTTGTTTACGAGACCATCGATCGCAAACTGATTGTATCTGTTATTCGTCCCGGCAAAAGAGGTTCCATTACCTGAATTGTTAGCAAGGGGACTGATCTTCGTAAAATCTCTCAATCCTCTTGAAATTGTAGGAACAGAATTAACCGTTTCATTAGAAAGATTAATAGCTGCTCCGGTCCTCTCTGAGTTGATAATACTGGTTTTTCCGGCAGAAACCACTACTTCACTAAGAGCAGTTAATGAAGGAGCAAGATTTATTACCATATCCGTTACGTTACCAAGGCTTAAGCTGATATCGTTATAAACCTGTTGCTTGTAACCAATAAAAGAGACGGTAACCTGGTATGGTCCTCCTACTCTCATGTTGCCAATTGAAAAACGACCCTCTTCATTTGTAATTACCCCATATTGTGTACCTGAAGGAACATGTATAGCAGTAACTGATGCTCCAGGAAGAGCTTCATTTTTATCATCAACAACCTGTCCTTTAAGACCTGAAGTTGTAACCTGACCGGATGTATTTGAAACCATTGCAACGGCCAGAAAAATTGAAATACTTAAATTGAATAAAAATTTCTTCATGTTATAAGAATTAGGATTAAGGATTAATAAATTTTCGATAAGGTTATGTTAATTACTTGATTATTTGATTACAAGGAAATTACAATAATGTTAAATCTAGCCTAACAATTTAGCTCTCTTTAAATAATCATTATCTACAGGATGGCAATACTTTTTAACAAGATATTAGCTATTGATGTTAATATCTTCTTTAAATATTCTTGTAAGAATTTTGCCTGTTGCACCAATATTTTTCTTAATATAAGAGGATGCCTGTTCAGCTGATTTTAAGTAAAATAGCTCATCTTCCAGCCAATTATCAAGTATTTCTGAAAATTCACTTAACGAATTAAATGAAAAAGCACTCTTTTCATTGATTAAATCAACAGCCTCCCTGAACTTTTCATGCCTTGGCCCAAACATAACGGGTATTCCCCAGCATGCAGGTTCAAGAATGTTATGTATTCCCTTTCCGAATCCACCACCAATAGCTGCTATATAAGCATACCTGTAAGCCGAAGAAAGCATACCAATATTGTCAATTATCATTACCCTGGCATCAGCCGGATCAGAATCAAATCCGGAATATAGTACACACTTTACTTTAAATAATTTCTCAAGACGCTCAATATTTGTTTTATGAATTTCATGTGGTGCGAAAACCCATTTCATTTTATCCGGAAACTGATTTATATATCTGGCAATTATCTCTTCGTCCTGACTCCAGCTGCTTCCGGCCAGAAACAACTTCTCGTCACCTCTGAATTTCTCAAGTTGCGGAATATTCTTTGCACTAGTGGTTAATTGTATAACCCTGTCAAACCGGGTATCACCTGCTACAAAAATATGTTTCAGTCCAAGTCCGGAAAGAAGGTCAGCAGAACGCTGGTCCTGAACAAAAATCATTTCAAACTTCTCCAGAATACTCCTGAAAAACTTACCATACCATTTGAAAAAGTGCTGTTCAGGTCTGAATATTGAAGAAATAAGGTAAAGAGGAATATTGTTCCTGTAAAGTACAGAAATGTAGTTGTGCCAGAATTCATATTTAACAAATATTACAAACACCGGATTGATCAGTTTTATAAATCTTTCTGCATTCCATGGGGTATCTGAAGGGAGATAAAGAATGCAATCGGCAACCGGATAATTCTTCCTTATCTCATAACCCGAGGGAGAAAAAAAAGTAAGTACAATCCTCAATTCCGGATGGGCATCCCTTATTGCCTCAATAACCGGACGGCCCTGTTCAAATTCGCCAAGAGAGGCGCAGTGGATCCAGATATTCCGGTCTCCATGATTTATCTTTTCTGTTATCCTTTTCTTCCAGTTCTTTCTTCCTTTTACAAATAGTTTGGCTTTGGAGTTAAAGATTGAAAAAATACCAGTCATGAGAGAAAAAAACAGAATCCCTAAGTTGTATAACAATGCCATGAGGTAATGATTTGAATTGCTCAAAGGTAATAAAAATGCCATCCCGATAATATCTCCCCATCTGCTTTTCTGCTATTCTCCCCTTCTCTTTTTATTCTCCCCTTCTCCCTTTCTCTCCTTCTTATATCCTTTCTGTTAGGCCGTTATATAAATTACTTCTATTTTTGTAAAATATCAGATCCATAATATGGTAAGACTAATAGCCCTGATCATCTCAATTATCCTACAGATCATTGCAGCAACAACTGCATTAAGATTTATGAAACTTACCAAATACAGGCTTTCATGGATCCTGCTTTCACTCTCTTTCACTTTTATGGCTGTGCGTAAGGTGATACAACTATTTGAGTATTTCCGGGGTACTCCTTCTTATACCTGGCAGATGATAGATGAGTGGATCGGTGTTCTTGTTTCGGTATTAATAATAAGTGGTGTAATCCTTATCCGGGAATTATTCTATTCTCTGAAAAAGGCAGAAACGGACCGGCAGCGTTCTGAGAAACGTGTGATTAATGCAATTATAAACACTGAGGAAAATGAGAGGAAGAGATTTGCCAAGGATCTACACGATGGCCTCGGTCCGATACTTTCAACAGTAAAAATGTCTCTTTCTGCTCTTGTCGACAGAATAAAAGACCCATCAGGCACAATCATCCTGAATAATACAAACCATCTTGTTAATGAAGCTATAAATACAATTAAAGAAATATCAAATAATCTTAGTCCGCACATTCTGACCAATTTTGGACTGGCAAGTGCGATCGGGGCTTTTACTGCAAAAATAAACCAGACAAAGACCGTTGAAATTTCTTTCAAATCAAATATGGAGCATCAGCGTCTTGAAAATGAAAAAGAGGTTGTAGTCTACAGGGCTGTATGTGAACTTATTAACAACTCCATACTACATTCAGGAGCTTCAAAGATTGATATTGAATTGAACAAACATGAAAAATTTGTTACCTTGCAGTTTTATGATAACGGCCGCGGTTTTGACACCTCAACTCTGAGTAAAGAAGATACAAAAGGAATGGGATTATCAAATATTGAAACACGAGTTAAAACAGTTGAAGGAGTATTTATTCTGGAAAGCAGCCATGGAAAAGGAACCAGCGCACTTATCAAAATGATCGATTAATTCTGTTTTAACCTGAATTTATTAAAATGGAAAAAACCCGCATAATAATAGCAGACGACCATCAGTTATTTCGCAATGGATTAAAAATACTTCTGAACGCCTTTCCGGAATTTGAAGTTGCCGGAGAAGCTTCAAACGGGGAGGAATTTTTGAAATTGCTTAAAACCACCCAGGCAGATGTTACCCTTATGGATATTAACATGCCTGAAATGGATGGGATCGAAGCAACAAGAAAAGGACTTAAATTATATCCCGAAATGGACATAATAGCTCTTTCAATGTACGGAGAAGAAGAGTATTATTATAAAATGGTGGATGCCGGCGCCAAAGGGTTTCTTCTTAAAGATTCAGATATCTCGGATGTGAAAGAAGCCATTCTAACAGTAAGAAAAGGCGGCAATTACTTTTCACAGGAGTTGCTTTACCATGTTATTCAGAAAATCAAACACAGAGAAAACGAAAGTAAATCAGCAAATCTTTCAAAGAGAGAAAAAGAGATATTATTTAAAATCTGTGAAGGTCTTTCAAATCAGGAAATAGCTGATAATCTGTTCATCAGTAAACGAACCGTCGATAAACACAGAGCAAACCTGCTTGGTAAAACCAATTCAAAAAACACCGCCAGCCTGATCCTCTTTGCAATAAGAAATAAACTCATTGAGATTTAATTCATTTCAATAAATAAACATGGCTGAATCTCACGACCTCGGACATAAAGGAGAAGATATTGCTGCTGAGCATCTCAGAAATGCAGGTTTCAGGATCCTTTCACGGAACTGGAAATGGGGGAGACATGAGATCGACATTATCGCAGAAAATAAAGATTTTATTGTATTTTCCGAAGTAAAAACCAGGACAGATGATTACCAGATGCATCCTGTAACTGCTGTTACAAAAGAAAAACAGAAATCAATAATACTGGCTGCAGAAGGATATATCAGGAAATTTAATATCGACAAGGAGAGCAGATTTGATGTTATAACAATAGTAAAAAAGGGAGAAAATATGGAAATCGATCATATTGAGGATGCCTTTTACCCGACCCTTAAATAACATATATTTCTTTCAGGCTCTTAGAAACCATTTTGACTTTTACCAAATGCCCTTCAGCATAGAACCAATCATCTCAGAACTTTCCGAATTTCATTGTTAATCCGGCATTAAATCCTCTTAATGCATCAGATGGTACTGAAAATTCTTTGAGACCAATTATGGAGTAATAGGCGAGATCAAGATCGCTGGTGTAACGATAACTTACGTTTAATGCTACCCTGAAGAATTTAACAACATTCACTTCGATGTCAACACCTGGTTCAAAAACAAAATATGAACCGAATGAACCGTAATCGTAAAATCCGTTATAGTTCCCATGGTAATACATTTCATCAATCACAAATGCGCTTCCTCCCCCTATTAAAATTGGTACAGAGATATGAACCGGATTAAAAGGAGCTATTATTGGCTCAATTAATAATCCTCCATAGCCCCCCCCGAGGGAGTAGTTATCTATTGTTGGAATGTATGGACCATTAAAGTCAATATTGCTGAAAAATCCATAGCCGGCTAATCCCAGCGTAAAACGGTGATCGATAAGCCACCCTCCGCGTCCCCCACTGATGAAGGTATCTTTGCCTGCAATTTTGGTATAACCGAGGGTAAAGCCGCCCCAGCCTCCATGGTCAATTTTTCCGCCATTTTTACCGAACAGGGTCTTAATATTCTGTTGTTGAGGTCCGGGATCAAGATTATTCCTGGTGCCTGATGTCTCTTCCTGAGAATAACTTAGGAATGTACTATGTCCGATTAATAAAAGAAGAAAGATAGTCCTGATTTTCATATGTCTCTTTTTAATTATAGTTCAATAGTCTCTTTTTACAAGATAAATCAATTTGTAAGCTGTTTCGCAATAAAAGACAGGATTTTTTATCATAAGTTGCAGGAGCGATACTGTAAACTTTCAATTTTTCCAAAAAGTGTTTATATTTGATTATCCTTCTGGAATATTGAAAATGAATATTGAAACAATCAGAGAATTCTGCATTTCAAAAAAAGGAGCAACCGAGGGTTTTCCTTTCGGCGAGGATACCCTTGTATTTAAAGCTGGCGGAAAAATATTTGCTCTGGTTAACCTCGACGGGGAGCTAAGCATCAACCTTAAATGCGATCCTGAATTTGCACTTGAACTAAGAGAGCGATACTCATCTGTAACCCCGGGCTACCACATGAATAAGAAACACTGGAACACTGTAATTATAAATGGATCTATTCCCGATAAAGAGATCTTTTCATGGATCGATCATTCATATCAACTTGTTTCAGGAAAAGGTTGAATTTCAGTTCTGATCCGGTTCTAAACAAACTAATAACAGAACAAACGAAGTCAGAAATCAGAATTAACTCTTCTTCACTTCTGCATTCTTCATTTGTTTGACCTATTGTTCTTACTTCCAAAATTTCCGTGATGACTGATTAGGCACAATTTCAAATTTAAGAAATATATAGTACTTTTGACTTATGAACATAGTCGAACAAAATATTGATTCTATTCGGGACTTGTGCACTAAACACAAGGTCTCCAGACTTTTTGTTTTTGGATCTATCCTTAAAAATAAACTCAAGAAAAATAGCGACATTGATCTTATCGTTGATTTCGGTGAGATAGATGTTTACGAATATGCAGATAACTATTTTGATCTTAAATTTTCGTTGGAGAATTTATTAAAACGGAAAGTTGACCTCCTGGAAGATAAAGCAATTAATAATCCATATTTAAGACAATCAATTGATTCCACAAAACAACTTATCTATGGATAATGAGATTAAAACTTGGCTTTACGACGTTCTTCAATCTATAAATGAAATAGATAGTTATTATACTGATAAGCCAAGAAAATTTGCTGATTATTTGTTAGATTTAAAAACAAAAAGAGCAGTTGAACGAAATATAGAGATAATAGGCGAAGCTATTAATCGTATTCTTAAAAAGGATAAGGACTTTAATATCGACAATGCTCAGAAAATAATAGGGACAAGAAACCGAATAGTTCACGGTTATGATAAAATATCTGACGATCTCATCTGGAGTATTGTGATAAACAATCTGCCAAAACTTAAAGAAGAAGTCCAAGACCTCTTAAAATAAAATCCACTCGCTAACACAAACATTCTTTCACCTAAGCTTATGATCGAGTAATCTCTCGGCCAAAAAACCCTCCTTATTTTAAACATCTGATAATTGTATTATTGGTAAAGTGTTGTATAACAATTTTTTATACAGTATTGTTAAAAATCATATGAATAAGAAACACTGGAACACTGCAATTATAAATGGATCTATTCCCGATAAGGAGATCTTTTCATGGATCGATCATTCATATCAACTGATTACAGGAAAACGGTGAAAACAGGTAGAAACCAGCTATTTAAATATCCTTCTTAGTTCCTGCCAACAGTGATCTAAATGTTAGCTATTTAAGATCCATCACAAAAACACCTCTTGCAGGAACATTTATCGGAGTTGTAACATCCAATTCCTTCCCGGTTATTACATCAACACCCTTTGTATACGAACAAATAACATCCCTGTAACGGTCCATATTCAGTAATTGGTCATTATTGCTACCGTTTAAAATAACAAGAGCTGTATTATCATCTTTGATTCTGGCATATACATAGCAACCGTTATTATTAGGTGAATAATGAATCAGATTACCCTCAGTAACAGCCTTATTTCTCATTCGCCAATGCAATAATTTCTGCAAATAATCCCATGCTTCATTTTGTTTGGCCGAGCGTCCTGCTGCATTAAAAGCATTAACAGGATCTTCTTTCCAGCCACCGGGAAAATCCTTACGGATATTCCCATCTCCGCTTTCTTTTGTACCAATCATGGCAATTTCAGTACCGTAATATATTTGCGGAATACCTCTTGTTGTAAGCAGAAAAGCAATACCTTGTTTATATTTTCGTAAGTCAGTATCCTCCTCAACTGAGAAACGTCCTAAATCGTGGTTATCCAGAAAAATAAGAATATTTTTTAAATCGGGATATAAAAAGTCCTGTGCCAAAGATTCATATATCCTGAATAGTCCTTTTGATTTTCCATCAGAAGATACATTCTCATCTGCGAAAGCTTGTTGGCAAATAAATGTCAGGTTGAAATCCATTACGGTCTTCAGATAGGAATTGGAGTTGTTGACCAAAGAATTACGTTGCCACCAGGCAGTGAAACCAGGGCCACTCGGATACCAGGATTCGCCAACAATATTAAAATCAGGATACTCATTCATAACTTCCCTGCACCATCTGGCCATAAATTCATAATCTGCATAAGGGTGGGTATCCTGACGAATACCATCGATACGGGTATATTCAATCCACCATATGCTATTCTGAATCAGATAAGTAGCAACAAGCCTGTTTCGCTGGTTCAGGTCGGGCATACCCCTGGTGAACCAGCCATCAGAAAATTGTTTCTTCTCTGATTCGGGAGCATGTACATCTATTACACTCCATTTGTTGTGATTGGTCTGAACATATGTATTATTGAAATTGAGCCAGTCACTCACAGGTAAATCCATCATCCACCAATGACTGCTGCCACAATGATTAAAAATCATATCCATTACAACTTTCATACCACGGTAATGAGCTTTATCTATCATCTCAATATACTCTTCGTTGGTACCGTATCGCGGGTCAGCCTGATAGAAATCAGTGATTGCGTATCCATGATATGTGTTTGGGCCGTTCTTTTGAACGGGATTTAACCAGATTGTAGTAATCCCCAAATCCTGCAAATAATCAAAATTATTGATGATACCTCTGATGTCGCCACCGTGACGACTTCCCGGTCGTTCTCTGTTCACTATTGCACCATCTGAATTATCGTTTGAAGGATCACCGTTGGCAAAACGGTCGGGGGTAATCAGATAAAGTACATCTGCTGTAGTGAATCCCATAGCCCCGGATTTCGGATTACGTTGCTTAAGTTCATAAGGCTGAATAGTTTTTTCCTTACCCTCGCCAAATTCAATATTCATGATACCTGGTTCTGCAGATTCTGTGATATTAAGATAAATAAACAAATAGTTGGGACTTTCAACGCTCACAATTTCCTTAACTTTCACCCCGGGATAGTTGATAGAAACCTTCGAACCGGAAATATTCTTCCCGTAAACCATAATCTGTAATTCGGAATTTTTCATGTCTGTCCACCAAAATGGGGGGTCAACATGGATTAGATCCACCCCTGAGGCATTAATCAGGTAAGCTAAAAGCAAAGCGTTTATCAGTGTAACTCTTTTCAACTTTTTCATATCAATTGTTATTTTAGATGGCTAGGTTCTTCACAAAGTTTTTAAACACATCCTGAACAATTTATTCTGTAATATCTTTAGTTTCTGTGGATACTGGCTATAAACTTTTTTAATTACATAATCATCAGCGGTTTAATTAACTCCGGGAATATAAAAATAGTCTTCATACAAAAACATTTAATTTGACTGTAAGGTAATTATTTATCATCTGATAGTAAAGTGATATAAATAATTAAACAATATATCTGGCTCCACTTTCTCCTGATTTTTTATAGTTTAGCATATCACTTTTATTTTACCTTTGAATCTGCAAAAATTATTGTAATACTTTATTTAGTTATATATGATAAACAGATTCATTCTGACAACTTTACTTACACTGTTTTTTTTCATTTCTCCTGCACAGAAAACAGATACCTCAAAGACAATTTCAGAAGAAGGTTATGTCTTTACTCCGGTTATTGAGTTGAAATCAACACCAGTCAAAGACCAGGCTACAACAGGTACCTGCTGGAGTTTTGCAACAACCTCATTAATTGAATCAGAACTTCTCCGTATGGGCAAAGGTGAGTATGATCTCTCTGAAATGTTTATAGTAAGGAATAATTACATAGACAAACTTAAGGATAATTATCTTCGTCAGGGTAAAGGTAATCTTGGCGAGGGGAGTCTCTCCCACGACTGGATGATCGAATTTGCAGAAAACGGGATTGTTCCTGACGAAAATTATAACGGTCTCAACTATGGTTCTGCCTCCCATAACCACAAGGAACTCAATGCCTTTTTAAATGCAGTTTCCAGAGTGCCGATAGAAAAAAATTATGAAAGTATTCAATACGAAAAAATAGTAAATTCAGTACTGGATACATATCTGGGAGAAATTTCAGATAGTTTTATTTACAAGGGAGTTAAGTATACACCAAAGTCATTCGCTGAAAGCCTTGATATCAATCCTGAAGACTATGTTGAAATTACATCTTTCACCCATTTCCCTTTTTATAGCCAGGGATTACTTGAAATACCTGATAACTGGCGGATGAAACAGTTTTATAATGTTCCTCTTGATGAACTTATTCAAATAATCGATTATTCCATGAGTAAAGGGTATACTGTAAACTGGGATGGCGATACCAGTGAGAAAGGATTCTCTCATTCAGACGGGGTTGCTATAATTCCTGAAATAAGAAATAAGGACCGTAACTTATCAACTGACTACAGTTTTTCAACTCCACTTCCTGAAATTAATATTACTCAGGAAATGAGACAGTCTGGATACGAAAACTCCGTTACTACCGACGATCATCTTATGCATCTCACAGGTATTGTTAAGGACCAGAACGGAACAAAATACTATGTTACAAAAAACTCCTGGGGAACGGGGGGAAATCCTTTTGGTGGATATCTGAATATGTCTGAAAGCTATGTGCGTGCAAAAACTATTTTCATTATGGTTAACAGGAACTCAATTCCTCCTGCCATTAAAACAAAACTGGGAATCTGACAGACTATATCGGATCTTTAACCTGCCAGTCCTGCAAGACCACATAACCTGCAAAACTTGCAAGACTACTCAACCAGCAGATTGCATCCTCTGATATCACTATTGTCAAATCTCCCAAGAACCTCAAAACCACCATCTTCATACATTTTCCCCAGATCACCTGTAGCAATAAAAGAGCATGAATTCATATTTGCCAGGTCAATTATATTTATCCCCCCGGGTTTCCCCGGTTCAGAATAAATTGTTAGCGGGTCCTGCGGATCCCTGATCAGTACTTTCATCCATGGAGGGCAATAATAGATACCATCCCCTTTCGAATATGCCTGGCTCAACAACTCGGTCATACTATACTCTGAATGAACAGAAGGTACATTGAATTTCTCTTTGATAATTTTATGAAGCTCGTGACGGGTTAACTCCTTTCTTCTTCCCTTCATTCCTCCTGTCTCAATTATTAAAACTCCTGACAAGTCGTGAGAATTATTCTCCGCGAGATCAAGAAGAGCAAAGCTTACTCCTAGCAGAATTGTTTTCCGTGATTCACTTTTTGCCTGATCAATCGCAGTTAAAAGTGTTTCATCATTCACTTTGTAAAATCCACTTGAAGGATATCTGCTCCTCTTTATCAGATTATCTGCCATATAAACAAGTGAGGAGTTTTGCCGTTCAGTATATGATGGAAGCAGGGCTGCAATAAAATACTCTTCCGGTTCACCATAAAAACGCCGGAAAGCACTAAAAAAACTCTCCTCATACAGGTTTAAATCGCAGACAAAATGTCTTCCTGGTAAAAAGCCTGTTGTCCCGCTGCTTTCAAAGATAGCTTCAACCGGACGGTTCCCGCTTAATATTTTATGATTTCTGAATAATTCTATCGGAATAAAAGGTATATCTGAAACGGTGTTCAGATGCTTATTAGCCCAGCCCAGATTTGTAACAAAACTATTATATACAGTATTATTAATAAACTGATAATGAAATAGCTCCAGGGAGGTTTTTAAAAATTCTTCTTGACCTTCAATGTTAAAAATCCTATCCCTGATTTCATTTGTCATTTTCAGGGGAATGTTGCTGTTCCGTCAGGTTGATGGAGCCACTCGAAGGTGCATTCTCCATATGGAAGATTCTGTCTTATCTCATTTATAGTACTTATAATCCTGAACTTTGTATACTCTTCATCACCCGACCTGTAGATCCAAACCTGATTTGGGCTAATCGGGTCAGCCATTTCAGACCATTGCGAAACAGTAACAGTTTTAAGATTATCGAAGGCTGCTTTTGCTGCTGCCTCATTTGCATAATCGCCAACCTTGTAAAAGGATGGATACAGGTTATTTGCCTGCAGGGTTAACCTGTATACCGTGTTGTCCTGATTAACATATACAATAATATCAGGCCCGGGATTTAAAGTAGTTGGTACCTGCTCTGCCTTTGAGAAGGAAAAACCATAAACATAATAGGTGGTAGACTGATAAGTTTTATTGTTAATTGTATCAGTCCCTGATGTCCTTGTATCATCTTCTTTATTGCAGGATACCAGTGCAATAATCAGAGATATGAGTATGTAAAATGTTCTTTTCATATTTAATGCAAATATATAGAAAAACTCCCGATTCATCGAAATATTGTCTTTATACATTTTGCAATTTAAGTTTGGCAATCTAAATTTTGTAATTTAAATTTTAGCAATAATCCTTATTTTTCCGGCATAAAAAAAGAGAGTGTCTCATAAGTCTGTTTTAACCCCCAACCCCCCCGCTAATCTCATATCACATCTGCAAATTAGCTAGATGCTGAAGGGAGAAGGAGATCCCTCGCTTCCCCTTCCCTTCCCCTTCACTTCGCTCTGGGTTTCAGCTCTGGGTTTCAGCTCTGGATGACAGGCAATTAGTTGAGATACAGAGGGAAAGAAGCGGCGAGCCGCAAAACTACCATTCTTTATTGATCCTTAAATACTTCTGCGGCTCGCCGCTTCTTTCCCTCACATTTACCCCAAAATAACCTGTCATCCCGAAATTCCGACAAATCGAAGCCTGCGGAGGTTTGTAGGAATGAGGGATCTCCTTCTCAAAGCAGGAACTTTTATAAAAAAGATGTGACGAAAGATTAGCCCCCCCCCGTGAGGGGCTTTACAAATCGTTGTCTTTCAATAAGTCCCCCATCGCCTTCGCATAGCAGCTACGGCAGAGCAAGACTTGGGGGATTTAGGGGTAGATTTAAGAAAACAGACTTTCGAGACACCCTCTTTTAATTATAATTACAGTTATTTTCAATCCGCAATCAAAAATCCCAATTCCGAAATTATCTATTATTCTCCGCGGATAGCTGTTATTCCCGGCAGTTTCTTTCCCTCCATATATTCAAGCATAGCCCCTCCTCCGGTTGAGACATAGCTCACTTTGTCAGAAAGCTTGTTTTTATTAATTGCCGCAACGGAATCACCTCCTCCAATAAGGCTGTATGCTCCCTTTGCTGTGGCAGCCGCAATTGCATTGGCAACAGCAGTGGTTCCTTTTGAGAATTTCTCCATTTCAAATACTCCCATTGGTCCGTTCCAGAGAATTGTTTTTGAATCTTCAATTACAGAAGAAAAAAGCTTGATTGTATTTTCTGCAATATCGAGTCCCAGCCATCCCTCTTCAACAGCATCAACAGCAGTTATTGATGTATTGGCGTCATTGTCGAATTTATCGGCATTAAGACTATCAACAGGAAGGATTAATTTAACTTTTTTCTCTTTTGCCTTTTCAATGAGTTTTAATGCAAGATCAAGCTTATCCTCCTCACATAGAGATTTGCCTATCTTACCTCCCATTGCCTTAACAAAGGTGTAAGTCATGCCTCCCCCAATTATAATATTATCAACCCGGTTAAGCAGATTCTCAATGAGCAGAATTTTATCAGATACTTTTGCTCCACCCATTATTGCAGTGAAAGGTCTCTGTGAATTATTTAACACTTTATCCATCGCAGCGAGTTCACTATTAATGAGATACCCAAACATTTTCTTATCAGTCTCAAAATAATCAGCCATAACAGCAGTCGTAGCATGAGCACGGTGGGCCGTACCAAATGCATCATTAACATATACTTCGGCATATCCTGCAAGTTTTTTTGCCATCTCTTTCTGCTTTACTTTCATTTCGGCTTTCGCTGCCTTCTTCTCCTCTTCAGTTACCGTTTCAGGAAGAATCGGCTTCCCTTCTTCTTCAGGATAGAAGCGGACATTCTCAAGAAGTAAAATTTCTCCTGCATTAAGGTTTGCAGACATTCTCACTGCTGATTCGCCCAGGCAATCATCAGCAAAGAGAACTTTCCTGCCAAGAAGATTTTCAAGAACAGGCAAAACAGGTTTCAGGGAATACTTCTCCATTGGTCCCTCAGGTCTGCCCAGGTGTGACATAAGTATCAGACAACCTCCATCGTTAAGTATTTTATTAATTGTCAGCAAGGCACCTCTTATACGGGTGTCATCAGTCACAACAAATGTTTTTTTGTCGAGGGGTACATTAAAATCGACCCTTACTATCGCCTTTTTACCTTTGAAATTAAAGTCCTGAATCATTTTCATAGATCTGAATATTTTAAATTTCCAAAATTAATTTGCTGATGCAAAACTACATTTTTTTTGGAATTAATATACCTTGAATATTGCTAAACATTAACCAGATAATATGATTTTAATCTATCTCTAAACAAATACCAGCTATACAAAAAAAGAACTTATTTCCACCCACGATTGAACCATTCATAACCTTTATGTGTTTCAAGATGAAAAAGTTTAATTAAATTTGAAAAAAAAACTATGGCAAAACTTACACTTAAAGGAGCGCCTGTAACAACATCAGGCAACCTACCCAAGGTTGGGAGCCAGGCTCCTGATTTTAAACTGGTAAAATCTGATCTTTCTTATCTGAAACTATCTGACCTTAAAGGGAAAAAACTGGTACTTAACATATTTCCAAGTCAGGAAACTGGTACATGTTCCGCCTCAATCCGCAGATTCAACCAGATAGCAGCCGGGAAGAAAGATGTAATGGTTCTTTGCATTTCAAAAGATCTCCCGTTCGCTCACAAAAGATTCTGTGAATCTGAGGGGATTGCCAATGTTGTCACATTGTCGGGTTATCGTGATCAGGAATTTGGAAAATTATATGGTATTGATGTGCTTGACGGTGTGTTTGGCGGCCTGTACGCCCGCTGTGTTATTATCATCGATGAAAACGGAAAGGTGGTATATACCCAGCAAGTTATTGAAATGTCTAATGAGCCTGATTATGAAGAAGTTCTTGCTGCATTATAAAAATTAATAAAGCAGGCAGTCACTTTCCCTGATACTATTGTTTAATATGAATTTCTCACAGATACCGGGTCAGAATGAGATAATAAGAAAACTGATTCGCTCGGTTCATGAAGAAAGAGTAAGCCATGCCCAGCTATTCTCGGGGCCCGAAGGATGCGGCAGCATGGCCCTTGCTCTTGCTTATGCAAAATATATAAGTTGTGAGAACAGGTCAGTAGAAGACTCATGCGGATCATGCAAGTCCTGTATCAAATATGAGAAAATGATACATCCTGATCTTCATTTTGTTTTTCCTGTTATTAAGGGGAAAAAAGCGACTGATCCGGTTAGTGACAATTATATTGAAGAATGGAGGGAATTTGTAAGCAGATCTCCATTTTTCACTATTAATAACTGGCTCGATTCAATTGAGGTTGGCAATGCCCAGGGGATGATTTTCTCATCTGAAGCATCTGAAATAATAAAAAAGCTGAGCCTTAAAACATTCGAATCGGATTTCAAGATTATGATCATCTGGCTGCCGGAAAAGATGCATCAGTCAACTTCCAACAAGCTTCTGAAAATGATTGAGGAACCGCCTGAAAAAACTCTATTCCTGCTGGTTTCTGAGGAGCCTGATAAAGTAATTTCCACAATACTTTCAAGATGTCAGCTTGTTAAGATCCCATCGTTCACACAAAAGGATATTGAAAAATATATATCTCATCGGTTTAACCTCCCGCCCGATAAGGTATCCGATATTTCCAGGGTTTCAAAGGGTAATATCACAAGGGCAATTGAACTGTGTGAAAACATGGATTCCTCCCTTGCAAATCTCGAGCGATTTAAGGGTCTCATGCGATTTGCCTGGAAACGTGATGTTATTTCAATTATCAACTGGTCGGAGGAGATGGCCTCAACCGGAAGGGAAGCACAAAAGAATTTCATTTCTTTTTCATTGAGGATACTCCGTGAAAACCTTATGCTATCTCTTGATCAGTTAAAAAACAATCTTGTTTTCCTTACTGGAGAAGAGGCATCTTTTTCACGGAACTTTTATCCATATATTAATAAGGATAATATTTATCCCCTTACCGACGAGTTCAATCAGGGCTACTCACAAATAGAAGCCAACGGTAATGCAAAAATCATTTTTCTTGATCTGGCTTTGAAAGTTACAAGACTCATACGCTGATCGTTATTAATGATATTGAATTTGATCCATTTATTCACTATTTTTGCAGGGAAATTTCAGTAGCAGAAGGTGTTTTATGACAGATATTGAAGATATACAGGGACAGCCCGGTGACGAGATCAGGATGCCCGATATAACATATAAGCCAGGGTATAATAAACTTGACTCATTCAACTGGCTGAAGGATATTCCAACAATTCCTGACGAGAATGATATTGTTGAAATACGTTTTAAAAATACCAGGAAGGGCTTTTACAGAAATGTAAATGGATTACGACTGGAGATTGGCGATGTTGTTGCTGTAGAGGCTTCACCCGGGCATGATATCGGAAGAGTATCGATGATCGGACATCTTGTTGACGAACAAATTAAGAGATTCAAGTCAGTTACTTCCTCCGATGACCTGAAGAAGGTTTATCGCAAAGCAAAAGCTGTAGACATTCAAAAGTGGGAGGAAGCTAAAAAGATGGAAACTCCGACTATGTTCCGCTCAAGAAAGATCTCTGAAGAGCTACGACTTAATATGAAAATCGGAGATGTTGAATATCAGGGAGATAAGACGAAAGCAATCTTTTATTATATTGCCGATGAAAGAGTTGATTTCAGACAACTTATAAAAGTTCTTGCTGATGAATTCAAGGTAAGAATAGAAATGAGACAGATCGGAGCCCGGCAGGAAGCAGGAAGGATTGGCGGAATAGGATCATGCGGAAGAGAACTGTGTTGTTCCACGCACATTACCAATTTTGTCTCAGTTACAACCACTCACGCAAAATACCAGGAATTATCGTTAAATCCTCAGAAACTTGCGGGGCAATGCAGTAAACTTAAATGCTGCCTTAACTTTGAGCTCGACTCATACGTTGATGCACAACGTTCATTTCCTCCGAGAGAAGTGCCCCTTGAAGCAATGGATTGTACGGCATATTTCTTTAAGGTTGAAGTACATAAAGGTCTTTACTGGTACTCTACCGACCAGCATTCAACTGCTAACATTATTGCTCTGCCTGTACAAAGAGTAAGGGAAATTCAGGCAATAAACAAAAAGGGGAAAAAGGTCGATAAACTTAAACTTGTTGAGGAATCATGGGAAGTTACTCCTGTTTCCCAGGACTTGTTGAAAAACAACAGCCTCACCAGGTTTGATCCTCCTGATAATACAAACAGGGCACCACGGAATCAAAACAAAAAGAAAAACAGAAGATTTAATGATAAGAGGAATAAATAGTCCCTCATACATAGCATTATTGACTATACTGCTTCTGCTTGCTGCCTGCAATGGCAATGTAGTTTTTACCGACTCGCAGCCGGTAAGAGATAATATCTGGAATGTAAATGATGGTGTGAAATTCCCCGCTCTAATATCAGATACAATAAACAGCAATAATGTTTCATTTATAATTAGAACAGGATCAACATACCCTTTCCGCAACATTTACCTTTTTGTAACCACAACTTCTCCTGACGGGAAAAGTATTACAGATACTCTCCACTATTACCTTGCTGATGAAAAAGGGAAATGGTATGGGAAAGGATTCGGGGATATTAATGAACTTAATCTGCCATATAAATCAAATGTTTTTTTCCCAGTCAAAGGCACTTATACATTTGCAGTTAATCATGGTATGCGCATCTTAGACCTGAAAGGAGTTTATGATTTCGGAATAAGAATTGAAAAAACCACAAAATAATTTTCGGGGTGGCAAAAAATAAACTGGCCAAATGGAACGAGCTGGCTTCCTTTGATAATGTGATACAGCCGGAAATAGGAGCCATTGCTGCTAACGATCACCCTGTAAAAGGCCACTGGGGAGAGAAGATCTTCAAAAACAGGAATCCGATTGTTCTTGAACTGGGATGTGGCAAGGGAGAGTACTCTGTTGGTCTTGCAAAAAGATTCCCGGGAAAAAATTATATTGGTGTTGATATAAAAGGAGCTCGCATGTGGAGGGGCGCAAAAACATCAAATGAGGACAATTTAAACAATGTGGCCTTCCTTCGCACAAGAATTGAGTTTGTTAACTCCTTCTTTGATTCAGATGAAGTCTCAGAAATATGGATTACTTTTCCTGATCCCCATCCCGGTGGAAAAAACTCCAATAAAAGACTTACCTCACCATGGTTCCTGAATAAATACCGCTCATTTCTGAATGATAAGGCAACTATCCATCTCAAAACAGATAATCCGGAACTTTATAATTATACAAAAGCGCTCATATTATACAATAAACTTGAAATCATCTCAGTGACAAGTGACCTGTATTCCGGAAATAATTTTACTGAATCTGATCTCCGAGTGGGTTTATCTGTGACAGATACACAACAATTTTCTGTTGATAAGAAAAAAGAGATAATTAATTATATTCCACAGGAAATTCTCACAATCAGAACACATTATGAGAATCTGTTTCTTAAAAAAGGGCTGAAGATCAATTTTATATCTTTTAAACTGGATAAAGAAAAGCAGATAGAAGATGCCAGGTAAAAAACAAGCATTAAATAATGATTTCTTTTCCAGGGTTTATGATATTACCAGGCTCATACCTTATGGAAGAATAACTTCATACGGTGCAATAGCAAGGTTTCTTGGATCAGGAAGGTCAGCACGAATGGTCGGATGGGCACTTAATGTATGTCACAATAACGAGGAATTCATACCAGCTCACCGGGTAGTAAACCGCTCTGGTTTACTTACAGGAAAACATCATTTTGGTAATTCTTCCACAATGGAGCAGCTTCTGACCAATGAAGGATTAATTATTGAAGATGATAAGATTGTTAACTTCAGGGAAAAATTCTGGGATCCCTCAACAGAACTGAAGTGATTATTTTGTGATTTGCCAAATTATTGGTAAAATTGCACCTTGTTTATATTTAAATCAAATAAGAATAAGCTCCTGGATATAGAGGTAAAACGGTTATTAACTTCCGTCCCTGAGGTATTCGGGCAATAAATAAATCAGAACAATGATTTCGGAAGAACAGATTTTAAATACACTATCTCGAATTAAACACCCTGAAAAAGGTAAAGATATTGTAACTCTTGGAATGATTTCAGATATTGAAACCGGCAAGGACGGGATATCTGTCACAATAACACCTGAAAAATCAAACGACCCGTTTATCTCATCAATTAAAAGTACAATTGTAAGAACAATGAAAGAGGTTCTGGGCAATGATGTTTTTATAAAAGAGATTAAGGTTCAGCCAAAGGTTATTGTAGGAAAAGCCCATGAAAAACAACGGGATACATTACCAGGAGTGACCAATATTATTGCAGTTTCATCAGGAAAAGGAGGAGTCGGGAAAACAACAATTGCTGTTAATCTTGCAGTTTCTCTTTTCCGGAAAGGATATACAGTTGGTCTTTTAGATGCTGATGTTTACGGACCTTCTGTGCCAAAAATGGTTAATGAAGAAAAGTATAAACCAGAGGTAAAACATGTTGATAACAATGATATGATTATCCCACTGGTAAAACATGGAGTAAAAATATTATCAACAGGTTTTTTTGTTGATCCTGCAGATGCAGTTATCTGGAGGGGACCAATGGCTTCTGGTTTTCTGAAGCAGCTTATTATGCAGGGAGATTGGGGTACTCTCGACTATCTTCTGGTGGATCTTCCTCCCGGGACCAGCGATATCCACCTAACTCTTGTACAGGAGGTTCCTGTTACAGGTGCGATAGTAGTTACAACACCCCAGGAAGTGGCCCTCGCAGACGCTGTTAAGGGAATTGCTATGTT
This sequence comes from uncultured Bacteroidales bacterium, assembly GCA_963732435.1. GTDB lineage: Bacteria > Bacteroidota > Bacteroidia > Bacteroidales > VadinHA17 > LD21. The sequence goes on from CAVSZL010000006.1 coordinate 1,048,815, forward strand.
CCGGAGTGATAAAATAGATGTCCCTGTCCTGGGGCTGGTCGAAAATATGTCCTGGTTCACTCCTGCTGAATTACCCGAAAATAAATATTACATTTTTGGAAAAGATGGTGGTAAAATACTTGCTGAAAAGATGAATGTGCCACTTCTTGGACAGATCCCGCTTGTCCAGAGTATTTGTGAGGGCAGTGATAATGGTAAACCAGTAGCACTTGCCGACTCTATTACCGGAAATGCATTCATGGATCTCGCTGCCATGGTAATCGAGAGCGTAGAAAAAAGGAACCGGGAACTCAGACCTACCCGTAAACTTCAGATAACAAAATAAGAATTTAAATCAACCCTGCCGGGTTAATACTATATTGAAGAAGAAATAATAAAGAGGATATTGAAAGGAAAAAAATTAATTATAAAAAATATGGCTGATATAAATAACATTAAAGAACGTGTTTTGAAAGCACTTGAGAGAGTAAGACCATATCTTCAGTCGGATGGAGGTGATATAGATCTTATTGATGTAACTGATGATATGACAGTTAAAGTGAAACTTAAAGGAGCCTGCCATGGCTGTCCATATAGTATGCAAACCCTGAAAGCTGGTGTTGAGCAGGCTATAATCAAAGAAGTACCTGAAATAAGGAGAGTAATTTCAGCCTGAAAAAACAGATCAGTACAATTTTAGTTACCTTTGAAATACTATACACAAATTTAGTGAGTTATAGTATTAAAAGAGGATTATTGGTTTTAAATAGAGCATCATATAAATGGCTGGTGTTGGTTGGGTTATATCTGATCCTGACAAAATGTTCTGTTGAAAAAAACACCGGTGCCACCAGGTTCTATCATAGCATGACCGCAAGGTACAATATCTATTTTAATGGTTATGAGAACTTTAAAACAGGTCTGGTAAAAATAGAAAATGGATATCAGGATGACTATGCAGAGATGCTGAGGGTATTTGAGTTCAGCGATCCTGCCTCTGCTTCACTTTGTGCATCTGATATGGAAAGGGCTATACAGAAGGCCTCAAAACTTATTTCCCTGAAATCCATTACAGCTAAACCCGAGAAAAAAGAAGAAGATCAGCTCTCAGACTTAGATAAATCCCTTCTTGAGAGAAAAGAATATAATGAATGGGTTGACGACAGTTATCTGTTAATTGCTAAAGCCCGTTTCTATAAACATGAGTTTAATGAAGCAACAGCTGTTTTCGACTACTCTATAAATTCGGCTAACGATTTATTAATAAGAAAAGAAGCTACAATCTGGCTTGCAAGAATCTATACCGAGACAGGTAACTATAGTGAATCTTTAAGGATACTTAAAGAGCTTGAAATCAACACAGACTTTTCAAAATCTTTATTATCAATGTACTATACCTCTTTAGCTGATCTTTTTATAAGACAAAAAAAGTATTCTGAAGCAATTGAACCCCTTGAAAAATCAATTGACCTGGTTTCCGGGAAAAGAACAAGGTACAGGCTTACTTATCTTCTGGCACAACTATTTGAACAAACAGGAGATGGGTCAAAAGCATCAGCTCTCTTTCGGCAGGTAGTAAAAATGAACCCTCCTTATGATGTCGAATTCAATGCCAGGATAAATATTGCAGGAGCCTTTGACATAAATTCGGGGGATCCCCGGGAGATGAAAAGAGATCTTGAAAAGATGCTAAGAAATTCCAAAAACAGAGACTTTCATGATCAGATATATTTTGCCCTGGGTAATCTGGCAATGAAAGAGGGAAATGAAACGGAGGCTCTGGAGTTCTACAGAAAATCTGCAAATGCCGCTATGATAAATCTAAATCAGAAAGGCAGAGCCTACCTCGCACTTGCAGACTACTATTTTAAGATCCCAGACTATATTAAAGCCGGGATGTTCTATGACAGTGTATTATATTTTCTTGACCAGAAGCATCCTGATTATACGGAATTAAATCTTAAATCGCAAAATCTTAATGCTCTGGTATCAGAATTGATTATAATCCAGACAGAAGATAGTCTCCAGAGAGTGGCTTCAATGTCAGAAGCTGAAAGGAATGCTTATATAGAATCAATAATTGCCAAGGTAGTAAGTGATGAAAATGCAGGTAAACTCTCAGAAACTTCTGACAATTATAATCTTGGGCAATACTATGAAAATGAAAGACGTTTCCAGGAAAATATTGACAGGGAGGGGAAATGGTATTTCTATAATCAGGCCGCTCTAACCTTCGGCAGAACAGAATTCCGAAGAAGATGGGGAACCAGAAAACTTGAAGATAACTGGAGAAGATCTAACAGGGCAAGAGTCAACATATCCCAGGTAACAGAAAACAACGGAGAAATATCGCAAAATGAAAATGATACATCAACTGTGATTCTCGATAATAAGAAGCCTGAATTCTACCTTATGAACCTGCCGCTTACAGATTCGCTTCTTACAATATCAAATGAAAAGATATCATATGCTGTCCTTAACGCCGGAAAAGCTTATTCTGAAAGGATGCAAGACCAGACAAAAGCTACTGAAACATTTGAATCTCTTATAACCCGTTTCCCCGAGAGCGAGCTTGTTCCCGAAACACTGTTCCTCCTTTATAAAATTAATAAGGATGAAAATAATGCAAAGTCTGAGGCTTACAGGCAACGGCTTTTGCAAAAATATCCTGAAAGTGAATTTGCCAGAATCCTTTCAGATCCTGAGTATTATGAGAAAATAATGGCTGAACAAAGGATCACAGAGAATCTCTATATGGAGGCATATGATAAATACCTTGAGGAAAAATATGATTTTTCAGTTTCAATTTGCGATGATGGGCTAACCAGATACCCTAAAAGTAATCTTGCTCCAAAATTTATGCTCCTCAAAGCATATTGCATTGCGAAAATCAGTGATGAAAGAGCTTTTAAAGAAGCTCTAAATTTAGTTATCGAATCCTGGCCTGAAACTGTTGAAAGCAAAAAGGCGGATGAAATAATATCGTTCCTAAACCAGGCTTTACCCGAACTTAAAGTTGAAGAGGACAGGATAATTGCCTCAGAACTTTACCTGGCAGATTCAAGCGCCATACATTCTTTTATCCTGTTGGTTGCTGATCCTGGCTTCAATGTCAATCTGGCTACGTTTGATGTCATAAGTTATAATATTGACAACTATACCAACAATAACTACAAGACCGAGGGACAGCTGATTGACAACAAGTATGTTATGATAACCGTTTCAGGCTTCTCTGATTATAATACTGCTTTCGATTATTATAATTCATTTAATGTTGAAAAGCTTGTAAGAAATCCAAGGGGTTCAAAAATACTCTCCTTCATTATCAGCGATGAAAACCTTAAGGTTTTGAACAACGATAAAGATCCTGGTCGTTATCAGATGTTTTTCAATGAAAATTACCTTAAATAATTACATCCCGTAAGGAATAAAGAAATGGAATATCAGAAAAGTTAATGAGAAAGATAAGGATACTGTGGACGGATGATGAGGTAGAAGCCCTGAAGCCATATATTTTTTTCCTGAAGGAGAAAGGATATGAGATTGATACATGCTCAAACGGGAACGATACAATAGATCTTGTAAGGCAAAACCAATATGATCTGATCTTCCTTGATGAAAATATGCCTGGTCTCAGTGGCATTGAAACATTGAAACTGATAAAGGAGGTCCGGACAGATATTCCTGTTGTCATGATCACCAAGAGTGATGAAGAAGAGTTGATGGAAGCTGCAATAGGATCAGAAATTGCAGATTATCTCATTAAACCTGTAAAACCTAAGCAGGTACTTCTGGTTATTAAGAAAATACTCGATCAGCGAAGACTGATCACTGAAAAAACTACAACAGATTACAGACAGGAGTTCACCAGGATAAGCAATATGATTTCAGAAGCCTCAACCACCGCTGACTGGATTGAATTGTACAGGAAAATCGTCTTTTGGGAATCCGAACTTGAAAAATCTGAAGACCAGGGAATGGCAGAAATTCTGAAATTACAGGAGAATGAAGCCAATAATTCATTCTCTAAATTCATAATAAATAACTACATAAGCTGGCATACTGCAGATAACAAAAATAAACCATTGCTCTCACCGGCTCTGTTTACCAGTAAAATATTTCCGCTTGTTCAGGATCATAAACCAATCTTTTTTATCCTCATCGATAATATGAGGTATGATCAGTGGAGGACTATTTCAGCTGAATTATCAGGCCTGTACCGGACTATTGACGAGGAGATCTATTTCAGTATTCTTCCTACTGCCACTCAATTCAGCAGGAACTCAATATTTGCCGGAGTCATGCCATCAGTTATTGCAGAAAAAATGCCTCAGTTCTGGATAAAGGATAATGAAGAAGAGGGGAAAAATAATTTCGAGGAGGAGTTGTTTGATGCCCAGCTTAAACGTAAAGGCCTTAAATACAGATGGTCGTACAATAAAATCAGCTCTGGTCAACAGGGTAAGAAGCTGAATGATAAAGTCAGATCATTGCTTGATAATGATATTAATATCCTGATTTTTAATTTTGTAGACATGTTGTCTCATGCAAGAACTGAAGCCGGACTTATCAGGGATCTTGCAAAGGATGAGGCTGCCTACAGAAGTCTGACCAGGTCCTGGTTTTTACATTCCTCACTTTTTGAATTGCTAAAAGCACTGGCATCACATCCTGTTAAGGTGATATTCACTACCGACCATGGAACGATAAGAGTACAGAATCCTTTAAAGATAGTTGGAGACAGGCAAACATCATCCAACCTCAGGTATAAAATGGGAAGAAATCTGGATTACGATCCAAAGAGAGTCTTTGAGTTAAAGGACCCTGAAAAAGCAATGTTGCCAAAGAGCAATATAAGTTCAAGATATATCTTTGCAACAAATAAAGATTTTTTGGTATACCAGAACAACTATAACCATTTTGCAGGCTATTATAAGGATTCTTTTCAGCATGGAGGAATTTCAATGCAGGAAATAATGTTGCCTGTAGTATGTCTTGAACCAATTTAGTTATTTGTTGTTTTATGTTCTGTTAGTTAAACATAAGTGGCTTGTAATGAAGATTATAATTAAGGATAAAAAGCATCTGCATTCAGCTGCGAGAACTCTACTTGAGTATTCTGGGAAAAAGAAGATTTTTGCATTCTTCGGATCAATGGGAGCCGGAAAAACGACAATAATCAAAGCCGTCTGCGAAGTGTTGGGTACCATTGAAATTGTAAGCAGCCCAACATTTACCCTCGTAAATGAATACCGGACATTATCAGGAGAAACTATATATCATATTGATTTTTACAGAATTAAAAAGAAGGAAGAGGCTTATGACTTTGGAATAGAGGAGTATCTGACCAGCGATTCTTACTGCTTTATGGAATGGCCTGAACTTATTGGTGATATTCTGCCTCAGGGTACTGTAAATGTTAAAATAGAAGTAAACTCCAATGAAGAACGTATACTATCTGTTTAAGGTGTATAGATTTTATTTTTAAATGTTCATATAGCCTGCCCCGTTGAGCGGGAGAACCAGCATTGAATTTATACATACTTATTTGTTAATTAAGTATGTAAAGATCATGCTGGTCTCATAATTACTTCTTATTTTGTGCTGTTACCCAATTTTTTTAACTTTGAGAAAATAATTCCCTCTAATAATGAACGAAAAAACAAAGAGTGGAAAAGTTACTTTCAGTAACACGGCTTACATGCCAAAAGAGGAGCAGCTGGAGACTGCCGTGAGAACCAGAAGGATCTCAATTGGAATTCCATGTGATAAAAAGGACGATGAGAAAAGAGTGGCTCTGACTCCGGAAGCAGTGAACCTTCTGGTTGAAAGCGATAATGAAGTTATTGTCCAGAAAGGCGCAGGTTTAGGAGCGAATTACACTGACAAGGATTACAGTGAAAACGGTGCCACAATAAGCGAATCTCCTGCAAGAGTTTATAGCACAGATGCCGTAATAAAGGTCGCACCTTTTACGGAAGCAGAAACAAATTACCTCAGAGGTAACCAGGTAGTATTATCATATCTTAATGTTCTGAAGCTCAACGAAGAAACTCTCGGCAAACTTATCAGAAAAAAAGTCACAGCTATTGCTTTTGAAAAGATCCGTGACCAGAATGGCGTTATGCCTGTTGTGGAATCGATGAGTGAAATATGTGGAATCACTTCGGTCCTGGTAGCATCAGAATACCTGACCAATATGCATGGTGGCAAAGGGGTGTTGCTTGGTGGAATTACCGGAGTAACTCCTACTGAGGTAATTATAATAGGAGCTAATACAGCAGGTGAATTTGCAGCAAGAGCGGCAATCGGACTCGGGTCAACAGTTAAAATCTTTGATAATTCGCTTCACAAATTAAGAAGATTTCAGAATCTGCTCGGACAAAGACTTCAGACCTCAGTTTTTCATCCCCAGGTTTTAAACAAAGCACTGAAATCGGCAGATGTCCTCATCGGAGCCATCGAACTTGAGGATCTTCGTCCATGGTATTACATAACTGAAGAGATGATCCGTACTATGAAAAAGGGGGCTGTTGTAATAGATCTTAGTATCGATCGCGGAGGATGCATTGAAACTACCGAATGTCGTGCACTAAAAGATCCTGTTTATGAAAAACATGGCGTAGTGCATTTCTCGGCATGGAATCTTCCCTCACGTGTTGCCCGGACAGCATCAATTGCATTGAGTAACATTTTCACTCCTCTGATGCAAAGTATGGCTGATGCAGGCGGAATAACCCAGTTACTCAAATACGATCAGGGTGTGCGCAATGGAGCCTATCTGTATAATGGAATGCTCACAAATGAAACACTTGGACAGAAATTCGGAATTATATCCAAGGACCTCGATCTTCTGATATCAGCTTTCTGACCCTCAGGAATAGGAAAGTATAGCTTTTTTGCCCTTCAAAACAATCTTTGCCTGTCTTCCGATATAAAATGCACGGTTATCTGAAATATGACCTGCAGGAAAATTAAAAAAGAGTGGAAATTCATATTCACTTAAAATACCTGAAATGGTCTCTTCAATACTCTTTCCCCAGGGGATTTTTGATTCTTCCATCTTATTCATTCCTCCAACCACTAATGCTGAAAGACCATCTAGCTTCCCTGCAAGCTTAAGTGAAGTTAACATCCTGTCAATATGGTAATAATGCTCTCCAATCTCCTCGATAAACAAAATCTTACCCCTGGTATCAGGTTCTGCCGGAGTACCTGTCAGACTATACAATAACGACAGGTTTCCCCCTGTCACTTCACCTGATGCACTTCCCTGCCTGATATAAGTTCCTGTCCACTCAATTGGTTCATACCTTCCGAATAAGGCCTGATGGAGTGTTTTGAAAGTGGCTTTTGTCTTTTCACTGTTATGAAAATTAAGCGGCATATCACCATGCACCGACATGATTCCACAAACTTCACTAAGCCATAAATGCAATACCGTAATATCACTGAATCCTACATACCATTTAGGATTAGTTTTAAGTGATGAGAAATCAACCCTGTTGATTATTTTTGATACTCCATATCCTCCCCGGGAACAGAAAACAGCCTTTATCTCAGGATCATTTGTCATTTCCTGCAAATCAAATAGTCTCTCTTCATCGGTTCCTGCAAAAGGACCAAGCTGTTTGGCAGCATTCCTACCTACACGAACCCTTAACCCCCATTTCTCCAGAAACGCCACACCCTCAGCAAGTCTGGTCTCATCAATTCGGAATGAAGGAGAAATGATTGCTACTTCATCTCCGAATTTCAAATACTCCGGTTGAATCTTAAATGCCTTCATTCAAATAATGAATTATGCCATAATGAAACAAAGTGCTGTAAAATTCAAATTTATAGAATAATTCCAAACCATACTGATCATATCATGTGATCTTTTCAGTAATCTGAAAAAACAAAATCAGGTATGAAATCTTTAGGCGATCCAAACTTGAGGGCTGATTAGTTTCAAATTATTATATTTGCGCTTTCTAATTTTTCGAATTTTTCATTTATACCTCCATGAAAACATTTAAAAGATACCTGGTCACTTCGGCTCTTCCATATGCAAATGGTCCGATACATATCGGACATCTTGCTGGTGTATATATTCCCTCTGATATCTACACCAGGTTCCTGAGAATGAAAGGAGTTGATGTGATATCTATTTGTGGTTCTGATGAACATGGTGTCCCTATCACTCTCAAAGCCCGTAAAGAAGGAGTTACTCCACAGGAGATAGTTGACAGGTATCATACAATAAATAAAAAGGCTTTTGAGGATTTTGGAATAGCTTTTGATATCTACTCACGCACATCAAATTCAGTTCATTACGAAACTGCATCCGGAATCTTTAAAACCCTTTATGATAAGGGAGAATTTACAGAAAAAACCTCTGAACAGTATTTTGATGAGGAAGCAGGCTGTTTTCTCGCCGACAGATATATAATGGGAACCTGCCCTCATTGCGGAAATGAGAATGCTTATGGAGACCAGTGTGAAAAATGCGGCACATCACTTAGTCCGAATGACCTTATCAATCCTCATTCAACTATAAGCGGTAGTAAACCAATATTGCGCGATACATTGCACTGGTACCTTCCGCTCGACAAGTATGAGCCATGGTTAAGAAAATGGATCCTTGAAGATCACAAAGAGTGGAAGGTAAATGTTTATGGGCAATGTAAATCGTGGCTCGACCAGGGATTACAGCCCAGGGCTGTCAGCCGTGACCTCGACTGGGGAGTGCCTGTGCCGGTTGACGGGGCAACAGGTAAGGTTCTTTATGTGTGGTTTGATGCCCCTATTGGCTATATTTCTGCAACAAAAGAACTTACTGCAGACTGGGAAAAATACTGGAAGGATGATGAGACAAAAATGGTTCATTTCATAGGTAAGGATAACATTGTTTTCCATTGTATCATCTTCCCGGCAATGCTAAAGGCAGAAGGAAGCTATATTCTTCCAGAAAATGTGCCTGCAAATGAATTTCTTAACCTTGAGAACGATAAAATCTCTACCTCCAGAAACTGGGCAGTCTGGCTTCATGAATATCTTCAGGATTTTCCCGGCAAACAGGATGTTCTGAGATATGCCCTCTGCGCAAATGCTCCTGAAACTAAAGACAATGATTTTACGTGGAAAGACTTTCAAGCCCGAAATAATAGTGAACTGGTGGCAATTCTGGGTAATTTCATAAACCGGACCCTGGTGCTCACTAACAACTACTATGAAGGCAGTGTCCCGGAAAGAGGGATTACACAACCTGATGATGAACTGGCTCTGTCAGAAATAAGCATTATCAAAGGAAATGTTGAAACGAGCCTGGAGTCATACAGATTCCGTGAGGCGCTTAAAGAGGCAATGAACCTGGCACGTCTTGGCAATAAATACCTTGCTGACGCGGAACCATGGAAAGTAATTAAAACAGATCCGGAGCGTGTAAAGACAATAATGAATGTCGCCCTGCAGATTACAGCTAACCTTTCTGTAATTTGCGAACCTTTTCTTCCGTTTTCAATGGCTACTTTACGTAAATGGCTCAATTTCAGTGATATGAACTGGGAAAAAGCCGGATTGAAAGATCTTCTTCAACCAGGACATAAAATAAACAAACCGGATCTGCTCTTTGAAAAAATTGAAGACGAAGTAATTATAAAACAAATAGATAAACTGCTTGCTACGAAAAAGTCCAATGAAGCAGCTGATTCAAAAGTGTTGCCGGGAAAAAGTGCAATAACCTTTGATGATTTTTCCAGAATTGATATCAGGACTGCAACAATACTTGAAGCGGAAAAGGTTCCAAAAACCACCAAACTTCTTAAACTCAGGATTGATACCGGCCTTGATATCCGTACTATAGTCTCGGGAATTGCTGAATACTATGAACCTGAAGCAATAATCGGGAAACAGATATCAATTGTTGCCAATCTGGAGCCAAGAAAAATTAAAGGAATAGAGTCACAGGGAATGATCCTTATGGCTGAAGATAAGGACGGAAAGCTCATAATGGTAACACCTTCTGAGAAGGTTAGTAATGGGAGTTCAATAAAATAAGAGAAAACAACACCACACATTATGGTGGAAAAATATCATGAGAATCTTTAAAAGCTGATAAAGAATTATCTCTTTTTTGAAATCCAGGTTCCCGGAAATTTCTTAATTATGCTGTCCTTCTTTGATACTGCAGTATTCATATCTGTGCACATCATTGCACAAACCCTGTAAAATCCATTTGGGGCAGATACAATTTCAGGAATAAAGCCTTCTGATCTAAGTATATCTACCTGTTGTATCGCATTAGATTCTGATTTAAAACTGCCTGTAATAATATAAAAAGAACCTTCTGCGGTATTCTCCGGTAATATTTCGACAGGAGTTTCTGTCTCTTTTATCTCAGGAACTACAACCTCTTTCAGTGATTTATTATCTTCAAGAACAGCCCCGTCAACAGCAGCTTTATTGTTTTCAAATTCAGCTGAAACGAGAGGATTCATTGTTGTAGTTTCAATCTTTGTTTTAAAAAGCTCTGTTTTAAGAGGTACGGCAACAATAATTGCAAGCAGAGGTATTATAACAGCCGCCCTCCAGAGAATCTTTCTTCTTGAAGCCTGCCTCACAGGATCTTTTTCAGCATGCCTGATAATGCGTTTTCTCACATCATACCCTTCAAGAGGCAGAAGTTGGAACGATTCCAGTCCGTATGAGTCGAGCAGATAATTTACATTACGGTCTGGTTCAAACTGAACATTTCCCTCCTGATTATTAACGAAGCTCCCAATATTTTCAAATACGACTTTTTCTCCTTTCTCCAGTTTTTTGCGTAATCCTGCAACAAACTCCTCAATCATAATTCTTGTATCAGCATAGGTCATATTTGAAAAACCTGAGATTTTTCCAATCAATAACCCGTCGTTGTGATTCAGATTTCTGTTAAAGGATATCTGTTTGACAGGAGGATAAAAAGTACCTGAGTTTTTATCAATCCGAGCCGGGGTATAGTTTCCGATAAATCCTCCAAAACCCGGAACAATAACACAATCGTGTCCGTATAACAATTCCCTTATGAAAGCTGTAATATCCAATGTTAAACCATCTTTATTAATTTACAAATTTAAGAAATTTTAAGAGAGCTGATGAAAAAAAGGGGAAATAATTATTTTATGATTACCCGGAATAGTCAATAAGGGGTTATTTTCATTTGATGGGCTAAAATTGTTATCTTCGCATTACAAAAAAAATCTATATATGAGAGAGATTCAGATGGTTGATCTGAAAGCCCAGTACAAAAAGATAGAAACAGAAATTGATCTTGCCATTAAATCTGTTCTGGAATCAACCACTTTTATTAAAGGTCCTGATGTAAAGCTGTTTGAAGAAGAACTCAGGGAATATGTTGGCGTAAAGCACGTAATCTCCTGTGCCAATGGTACCGATGCTCTCTATCTCGCAATGATGGTCCTTGGCCTGAAACCGGGAGATGAGGTAATAACCACAAATTTCACTTTTATTGCAACGGCTGAGGTTGTTGCTCTACTCGGTCTGAAACTTATTCTTGTTGAACCTGATCCTGATACTTTCAATATTTCTGCTGAGGCTATTCAGAGTGCCATCACCTTAAAAACTAAAGCTATTGTTCCTGTACACCTGTTTGGTCAATGTGCCGACATGAATAAAATAATGGACCTGGCAAAAGAAAAAAATCTGTTTGTTATAGAGGATGCAGCCCAGGCTACCGGGACAGATTTTATCTTAAATGATGGCAGCATAAAAAAAGCCGGGACAATCGGACATATCGGAACCACATCATTTTTCCCGTCTAAAAACCTGGGGTGTTATGGAGATGGGGGTGCATTATTTACAGATGATGAAGCTCTTGCTTTAAAACTCAGAAGCATTGCCAACCATGGCATGAAAGCAAGGTATCAATATGAAAATATCGGCGTAAATTCAAGACTTGATTCTATTCAGGCGGCCATTCTGCGGGTAAAACTTAAATATCTTGATCAGTTTAATAAATTGCGCAAAATCGCTGCTGATCAATATGATACAGGTCTTTCAGGATGTGACTCTATCTCAGTTCCCTTAAGAGCGAAACACTCATCACATATCTTTCATCAATATACAATAAGGATTAAAAACGGGAAGCGCGATGAACTGAAGAGTTATCTGCAGTCAAAGGGTATTCCTACAATGATATACTATCCGGGACCGCTTCATATGCAGGAAGCATACAGATATCTGGGATTAAATGAAAATGATTTTCCGGTTACCTCAACCTTATGCAGAGAGGTGTTATCATTGCCGATGCATCCTGATCTGGAACAGGAACAGATTGATCATATAGTACTTAATATCAGAAAATTCTTCGACAATTAATTATGAATAAAGAATATTTTGTCCACGAAACAGCTGTAATAGATGATGGCTGCAAAATCGGTAAGGGAACTAAGATATGGCATTTCACCCATATCATGACTGGTTCGGAAATTGGTGAAAACTGTAATTTAGGACAAAATGTTGTTGTATCTCAGGGTGTAAAGCTTGGGAATAATGTCAAGGTCCAGAATAATGTTTCACTTTATACTGGCGTAATATGTGAAGATGATGTCTTCCTGGGACCTTCCATGGTATTTACAAACGTGATCAATCCACGAAGTGCAATTATCAGAAAAGATCAATATCTGACGACTATCGTTGAAAAAGGTGCTTCATTAGGGGCAAATTCAACAATTGTATGTGGTAACACTATCGGCCGATATGCTTTTGTTGGTGCAGGAGCTGTGGTAACAAAAGATGTGAAACCTTATGCCCTGGTAGTTGGTAATCCGGCTCGTCAGACAGGATGGATAAGTGAATTCGGACATAAGCTTATTTTTGGCCCTAACGGGGATGCAATTTGTATCGAAAGTAATGAGAGATACCGCCTTGAGAACGGCAATGTTTCTAAAATTATTTAGTATTTTTACCCGCTTATTATGTAGTTGTTTATGATTGAAGCTCCAAAAAATTTTGGCATTATAGGTGTTGCAGGATATATTGCAGTAAGACACCTTAAAGCAATTAAAGAAACCGGAAATAATCTCCTTGCAAGCCTTGACAAATTTGACAGTGTAGGGCTGATTGATGCCTATTTTCCTGAAAGTGATTTTTTTGTGGAATTTGAAAGGTTCGACAGACACTTTGATAAGCTGAAGAGAACAGGAACAAAGATTGATTATGTAAGCATCTGCTCACCGAATTATCTTCACGATTCTCACATAAGATTTGCCTTGCGACATCATGCGGATGCAATTTGTGAAAAACCTATAGTGCTGAATCCATGGAATTTAGACGCACTTCAGGAGATTGAAAACGAAACGGGAAGGAAAATATATACAATACTGCAACTCAGACTTCATCCGAAACTGATAGAACTGAGAGAAAAGATCAAAAATGGCCCCAAAGGAAAGATTTATGATGTTGATTTAACATACATCACAAGCCGTGGAAACTGGTATTCTATATCATGGAAAGGTGATATTCAGAAATCGGGAGGGGTGGCAACAAACATTGGGATCCATTTTTTCGATCTGCTTTGCTGGATCTTCGGAAATACCACGAATAATATAGTTCATATTTCCGAACCACATAAAGCAGCCGGATATCTGGAGCTTGAAAATGCCCGTGTTAGATGGTTTCTAAGCCTGGATTATAATGATATTCCCGATGCAGTTAAAAAAACCGGAAAAAGAACATTCAGATCTATATCTGTCGACGGGGAAGAGATTGAATTCAGTGAAGGATTTACTGATCTTCATACACTTACATATAAAGAAACGTTAGCTGGCAGAGGTTTTGGCCTAACAGACGCCAGGCAATCTGTGGAAACTGCTTACACAATAAGAAATGCAAAGCCTGCAGGAATTAAAGGAGATACTCATCCTTTACTCAAATAATACTGGAAGATGTTTAACAGGTTAAAAAATAAAGAAACAAAAATCTCAGTCATCGGACTCGGGTACGTGGGTCTTCCCATTGCACTTGAGTTTGCAAAAGTAATAAAGGTTGTTGGGTTTGATATCAAACCTGAAAGGGTTGAACTTATGAGAAAAGGGATTGACCCGAGCAATGAACTTACATCAGAAGCCTTCAGAGGAGCTGATATAGTTCTTACCAGTAATCCTGACGAATTAAGAGAAGCATCTTTTCACATTATTGCAGTTCCGACACCTACTGACCGATATAATCTGCCTGACCTTACTCCTGTTCTGAAAGCGTCAGAAACAGTAGGCAAAATACTAAAGAAGGGTGATTATGTTGTTTATGAATCAACCGTTTATCCGGGATGTACAGAGGAAGATTGCGTTCCTGTTCTGGAAAGATATTCAAACCTAAAATGCGGGACCGATTTCAAAGTAGGATTCTCACCCGAGAGAATCAATCCTGGCGATACCAATCATACATTGACAAAAATCGTTAAGGTTACCAGTGGATGTGATGCTGAATCTGCTGAAAACATAGCAAAGACCTATGAACTGATTATTAAAGCAGGTGTTCACAGTGCAAGTTCTATAAAGGTTGCTGAAGCTGCAAAAATAATAGAAAACACTCAGCGTGATATAAATATTGCGTTTATGAATGAGTTATCTATTATATTTAACAGAATGGGGATCAACACTTTCGAGGTATTGGAAGCGGCAGGAACCAAATGGAACTTCCTTAAGTTCTATCCGGGTCTGGTTGGTGGTCATTGCATTGGTGTCGATCCGTATTATCTTTCATTTAAAGCAAAAGCACTTGGATACCATCCCCAGATGATAGATTCCGGTCGATTTATAAATGACAGTATGGGAAGGTATATTGGGAAAACTACCGTAAAAAAAATCATTGCAACTGGAAAAAACCTGAAGGGAGCACGTGTACTAATAATGGGTATCACCTTTAAAGAAGATGTTACTGATATCAGAAATTCAAAAGTTGTTGATGTGATAAGCGAACTTGACGATTTTGGTATAGAAGTAGATGTAATTGATCCCGGTGCCAGCAAAAATGAAGTGAAAGAAGAATATGGTCTTGACCTTAAGGAACATCCATCCGGCAAATATGATGCTATAATCCTTGCAGTCAGTCATAAACAATATCTTAATTTAGGCGAATCATTCTTCACACCGTTAATGAACCGGGAAGGTATCATTGTAGATGTAAAAGGTGTGCTTAGGAAAAAAATAACTAACCATCATTACTGGAGTCTGTAAATGAAAAAAAAGATAATAGTTACCGGGGGAACAGGATATATTGGATCACATACATGTGTGGAGCTTATTGAAGCAGGTTTTGAAGTTGTCATTATTGATAACCTTTATAATTCAGAAGAATTTGTTGCTGAAAGAATAAGTGAAATAACAGGAGTTAAGCCTCATCTGGAAATAATTGATATATGTGACAAAATTAAAATCGATGAATTCTTTGAAAAGCACAAAGATATCTCGGCTATTATTCATTTTGCAGCTTATAAAGCCGTTTCTGAATCAGTAAGCAAGCCGTTGGATTATTACAGAAATAATCTCATCTCTCTGATGAATCTTTTGGGTGCTATGAAAAAGTTTAGCATCCCATCACTTGTTTTTTCATCTTCATGTACTGTTTACGGCCAACCTGAAAAACTCCCGGTTACAGAGGATTCTCCGTTGCAACCGGCTACCTCCCCATATGGAAATACAAAACAGGTATGTGAAGAGATTATAAGGGATACAACATTCTCCGATAAGAATATCAAAGCAATTGCCCTTAGATACTTTAATCCGATTGGCGCTCATCCATCAGCTCTTATTGGAGAATTGCCAAGAGGCGTGCCTGAGAATCTCGTTCCGTATATCACACAAACTGCATATGGATTAAGAGATGAATTGAAGGTATTTGGAAATGATTATAACACACCTGACGGTTCATGCATAAGAGACTATCTGCATGTAGTCGATCTTGCCAGGGCACATGTAATTGCTGTAAAACGGCTTATAGAAGCCAGAAACAGAAATAATTATGAAGTCTTTAATTTAGGGACCGGAGAGGGAGTGTCTGTATTGGAAGCAATCAGATCATTTGAAAAGGTTACAGGTATTAAATTAAAGTATAAAATTGTTGGAAGGAGGCCAGGTGATATTGAAAAAATATGGGCCGATCCTTCATTTGCCAACAATGAGCTTGGCTGGAAAACCATAAGTTCACTCGATGAAGCAATGAAAACAGCCTGGGAGTGGGAAAAGAAGATAAGAACTCAAAAATGATTTTAATGAAGAAAACAATACTTATTACGGGTGGAGCCGGGTTTATTGGCTCTCATGTTGTCAGAAGGTTTGTGAACAGGTATCCTGACTATCTTATTGTTAATGCAGATAAATTAACCTATGCCGGGAACCTTGAAAACCTGACTGATATCGAAACAAAAAGCAATTATAAGTTTGAGAAGACAGATATCGTAAACAAACAATCTGTTTTGGATCTGTTTGATAAGTACAAATTTGACGGAGTAATTCATCTGGCGGCAGAATCTCATGTTGACCGCTCAATAACAGGTCCTGATGAATTTGTTTATACTAATATCATTGGTACTGTCAACCTTCTGAATTCAGTCCTTAAAGGCTGGAAATCAAACTCCGAAGGAAAGTTGTTCTATCATATTTCAACTGATGAAGTATATGGATCCCTCGGCAAAGATGGACTTTTCACTGAACAGACACCATACGATCCCAAGAGCCCTTATTCTGCTTCAAAAGCATGTTCCGACCATATGGTGAGAGCATATAATCATACTTTCGGGATACCGGCAGTTATTTCGAACTGCTCAAACAATTACGGACCCAATCAGTTTCCCGAAAAACTAATTCCACTTGCTATCAATAATATTAAAAACAGTAAACCAATCCCTGTTTACGGGAAGGGTGAAAATATCCGTGACTGGTTATATGTTGAGGATCATGCATCAGCAATAGATCTAATATTCCATAAGGGCAGAGTCGGAGAAACATATAACATAGGGGGAAATAACGAATGGAAGAATATTGACCTTATTAAACTTCTCTGCAGGATCATGGATAATAAACTGGGCCGACCTTCAGGTACTTCTGAAAAGCTGATAACATATGTCAAAGACAGACCAGGTCATGATTTGAGATATGCCATCGACTCCTCCAAGTTACAGAATGAAATGAGTTGGAGTCCCATACCTGAATTTGCTGATGGTCTTGAAAAGACAGTTGAATGGTATCTTGGAAATGAAAGATGGCTTGAGCGGGTATTATCAGGCGATTATGGAAAATATTATGATCAAATGTACACAGGCAGATAATCCCTTAGGCAGATTAAAAATACAGTTAGAGTTCATGGAGATATTTTTAAAGAAATATCTATAAACTTTAATGGATCTTTATTCTACAGTAACCGATTTTGCCAGGTTTCTGGGCTGGTCTACATTACACCCTCGCAATACAGCAATATGATATGATAGCAACTGAAGAGGAATAACAGCCAAAAGACCGGCAAATGCCGGGATTGTATCAGGAACTTCAAGAACATAATCAGCCATTTTTCTGATAGTTTCATCCCCTTCTGTAACAATTGCAATAACTTTTCCTTTTCGTGCTTTTATCTCCTGTATGTTACTGACGATCTTTTCATATATATCATCCTTGGTAGCAACAACTATAACAGGCATATTTTCATCAATCAACGCAATCGGACCATGTTTCATCTCTGCAGCCGGATAACCTTCGGCATGGATATAAGAAATTTCTTTCAGCTTTAGAGCACCTTCTAGTGCAACTGGAAAGAGGTATCCTCTTCCAAGATAAAGTGCATTTTGTGTACTCTGAATTACTTTTGCAAGTTCTAAGGCCTGATCATTTAGTGTCAAAGCCTTTTCAATCTTAACAGGTATAGAGATCAATTCTGTAATCAGATTTTTGTATTCAGAATCACTTATGATCTTTTTCTTATTTCCGATTTCAAATGCCATCATAGCCAGAACAGTCACCTGGGTTGTAAATGCCTTGGTTGATGCAACTCCGATTTCTGGTCCGGCATGGGTATACACTCCGGCATGAGTCTCACGGGGAATGCTGCTTCCTACGACATTACATATTCCGATTACTGTCGCCCCCTTCTCCTTTGCAAGCTTTATTGCGGCGAGAGTATCGGCAGTTTCACCACTCTGGCTTATGGCAAGAACAAAATCACCTTTTTTAATAATAGGATTCCTGTAACGGAATTCAGACGCATATTCCACCTCAACCGGTATACGGGTATATTCTTCAAATATATATTCACCAAGCAATCCGGCATGCCATGAAGTACCACAGGCTATAATAACAATTTTTTCGGCCTTAGTCATATCTTCAAGCACATTATGAAGCCCCCCGAGCATCACCCCCGTATGGTCAGGAAATACCCTGCCCCTGAAAGTATCGTGAATAGCACGTGGTTGTTCAAAAATCTCTTTAAGCATGAAATGGGCAAAACCTTCTTTGTCTATCTCCCCTATCTTGAGGTCTATCTCCTTAACTTCAGGCTGGATCATTTCTGATCTTAGATTTTTAAGAATAAGCTCGTCTTTCTTTATTATTGCAATATCATCGTCATTCAGATAAATAACTCTTTGCGTGTACTCAACAATTGGAGTTGCGTCGGATGCGATAAAGTTTTCACCATCCCCTACACCGATAACCAGGGGACTTCCTTTTCTTGCAACAAACAACCTGTCATGTTCATTGGTACATATAATAACAAGACCATAAGCCCCTTCAACCCTGTTGAGCGCCAGAGTAATAGCCTGTTCTGCTGTGAGATCTCCTTCAAGATACATATGTTCGATAAGATTGGCCAAAACTTCAGTATCAGTCTGGCTGGAGAAAACTACACCTCTCCCTTCAAGATGCTTCTTAAGCCTGCTGTAATTCTCTATGATCCCATTATGAACAACTACAAAGTTACCTTTAAAAGAAACCTGCGGGTGGGCATTCAATTCATTAGGTTCACCATGTGTTGCCCACCTTGTATGTCCGATACCTATTGTACCATTGAAAGAAGATTTGTTAACCATCTCTTCAAGTTCCTTTACTCTTCCGGCACATTTGAAGATCTTTGTCTCTCCGTTAACAAGAGCAATGCCTGCTGAATCATACCCCCTGTACTCCAGCTTTTTAAGGCCATTGATAATTATTTCACGGGCAGGTTTTGTTCCGATGTATCCAACTATTCCACACATATCCAGTTATTATCTTATCAGAATTAAAAGTAAATAAAATGAAACACAACATTTAATACCTGGTATATGAAAATCCTAATTTAACCGGTTTGCTGTTATCATTAGCCCTCAGAATAGCATTCCTGGTTCCTGAAGGCTGATAAATCTCCAGCTCCGGTTTGATAAAACCTGTAGCATCATCCAGATATATCTGAACGAAATTGGGAATATTAAATGTATATGTTTTAGCTATTGTATCTATTTTTCCGTCAAAGAAATCCGGGTCATAAGTGTAATCAGGAACATCGTAAGTAAATCCGGATTTGGTCCTGTACCTGAGTCGAAGCTCTTTCGGAGCATTGGATGGAGTATAATCTTCACCGTCAAAAAATATTGGAACAGTAAGCCTTGCCTTGTTTACAGCTATTTTTGACAGATCGGGATTTGTTTTGAAATTTTCGAGTCCGGGAATCACAATCCTGGTGAATACACCGTTCAAATACTGCAGATATGAAAGGGTATCCCTAACCGGTTGATTAATATTTTTTATCTCTTTATCAGGATCTGCAGTGCTAAAATCATGTGCAAACCTGTTAAAACATGCATTTCTGTTAGTTGGATCAAGAACGAAGATATAGTCAGTAATTTTCCCTGTAAGATCTTTCATGTAGATTATAATGTAATTGGTATAATCTCCTGAAGAGCTTGGAGCAAGTCTTACTGTAACTAACAATGGATCTACAGATGGATTCAGCCTGAAATAGAGGCCTTTGAAATAAGACCTGAAATCAGGTTGGGAATTACTATAGAAAAACTTTGATTTATCGCGCAAAATATACTCTCCAAAAGAGTTCGGAAGTCTTACTGAAACTTTATTCAGAGTATCTGACCTCAGGCGCGGAAGATTAACAGCCAGACCAACCTCTGTTGTATCTAACATGGTATCAGAATAATAAGCCGAATCGATATATATCTGTTCGGCAATCTCAGTCATTCGTAAGGTTTGTATAAGGTCAGTAGATCCTGATAACACAGTTAGTTCAAGAAAAATCTTTACTGAATCAATTACATATTCCTGATCGACAAGGGGGCGCTGAAGTCTTACCTGTGATACAAATTCTGTAGTGGTGGTCCCAAAATAAGGATCATTCAACTGACCCATAAAAGAATAGGAAGGATTATCTGTTCTCTCAGAACTATTATACATTGTATATGACCAGATACTCAGAGTATCGGTCGAGTTTATAAAGACAAAATCATTTCCCGGAAGAATACTTGTACCGATCTTCGTTGGATCTTCTTCGCACGATGTTAAAACAGTAACTGTCAGGGCAAAAAAGGAAAAACAAAAGAAGAAAAAGTAATTATGAAGAACAGATTTGACTCTGAAATGATTTTTGCAGCTATGATAGTATCTTGTCATAAAAGTCATTATAGGCATCTATATATTCGGTCTCATCTTTGTAAGAAAGAACCGGCTTGTTAACAGAACTGAGGTATTTCCTTAATTCCTCATTTATATCTTCACTTCCGATAATTATCCCGTCAGAATATTTAATAGCCAGTTTTGATACATTTACAAAATCAGGCTTTTTCACTATTTTAAGATTATCCCCATCAATCCCATCAAAACGCAATTTGTCGGAGAATGTTGATCTAAACGGATTTTTAAAATCATTATTGTAAACCGAATATATTATTTTGTAGTTATGGAAGAGGGGATCATCATTGTAAATACTCCGGAGATAAACCGGAACAAGTGCTGACATCCATCCATGACAGTGCACAATATCAGGAGCCCACCGCAGTTTTTTAACTGTTTCAATAACTCCCCTGGCGAAGAACAGAGCTCTTTCATCATTATCTTCAAATTCCTGACCAAGGGCGTCACTTATTATATGTTTTCTCTGGAAATAATCGTCATTATCAATAAAATAGACCTGCATGCGTGCCGATTGAATAGATGCTACCTTAATAATGAGCGGATGATCCGTGTCATCTATTATAAGATTCATGCCTGATAATCTTATCACCTCATGAAGCTGATTCCTTCTTTCATTGATACAACCATACCTTGGCATAAAAGTCCGGATCTCCTTTCCCCGTTCCTGAATACCTTGTGGCAGAAATCTTCCAATCTTCGATAACTTTGTTTCACCTAAGTAAGGAGTGATTTCTTGTGAAATGAATAATACCTTTCTGCTTTCCATCTAAATGCCTGGATATACCATTTCTATTTAAGGTGCAAAGATAGTAATAATAAATTAATTAATAAATACAGCTCACCTTCTGAAACTTTTAACTATTGCCTGTATTGTTTGATCAAAACCCTTAAAGTATAATATAATTCCACGCAAAACATTATCTAAACCCGGGAAAAATGAACCAGATCAGGAGTAGATTATTCATATTATAACTTTGAGCTGTTTCTACCTCAATGCAATTATGGAAGAAGTCTGGCATTCCCAAAACGTGAAATCGCTGTTACATTTTTAATATGCATTTTTTTCATATAAGTTTGTATTAAAATAATATTATGAGGACCATAAATACCAAAAAAGAACTTCAAAATCATATCGCCAAAACGAAACTTTCACCTGTGGGATTTGTCCCAACTATGGGCGCATTGCATGAAGGACATATATCCCTGGTTGAAAGTGCTGTTAAACAATGTCCTGTTGCAGTAGTTAGTATCTATGTGAACCCAAATCAGTTTAATGATAAAAATGATCTGATTAATTATCCGCGTACTTTGGAGGCTGACCTCAAATTACTTGAAAAAGTTCTCAGAACTAATGACGTGGTTTTTACACCTGACAATAATGAAATATATCCCGAAGAAGACAAAAGGCAATTTAAATTCGGAAATCTTGATTTGGTTATGGAGGCTTTGCACCGGCCAGGACATTTTAACGGGGTTGCGCAGGTTGTAAGCAGGCTCTTTGATATAGTAAAACCTGATATTGCACTTTTTGGAGAGAAGGATTTCCAACAGCTTGCAGTTATAAAAGAGCTTGTGAGACAAACCGGCAATAAGGTAAAAATAACAGGATACCCAATTATCCGTGAAGAAGACGGACTGGCAATGAGCAGCAGAAACAGATTGCTTGAGCCTGAAATAAGAAAAAATGCAGGAATAATCTTCAAAACTCTTACAGTTGCCGCTTCGATGATCAGTTTGTCAGATGTTCCTGAAATCAAATCCTATGTCGGAAAAAATATAAACAGCGTTCCTGGTTTCGAAATTGAATACTTTGAAATTGTTGACGATACAGATCTGATTCCCGTAAGCAAAAAAAGTCAAATAAAGAAAGGTAGACGCTATTTTGGATGCATTGCACTAAAAGCCGGAAAGATACGTTTGATAGATAATATTGAATTTAGGTTGGTATGAACCAAAAGGTTCTTTAACTTTGCAGATGTATATTATTAACAAGAGAGTATAATATGTTAATAGAGGTTGTCAAATCAAAAATCCATAAAGCTTCCATAACCGGAGCGAACCTGAATTATATCGGGAGCATAACGATTGATGAAGATCTTATGGAAGCAGCTAACCTAATTGAAAATGAAAAGGTTCATGTATTGAATCTTAATAATGGTGAACGACTTGTTACTTATGTAATTAAAGGTGAAAGAGGATCAGGGGAAGTTTGCCTTAACGGGGCTGCTGCCCGTAAAGTTATTATTGGTGATGTTATTATTATAATGTCTTTTGCCTTACTTGACTTTCAGGAGGCAAAATCATTTAAACCAACAATTATCTTTCCCGATACAAATACAAATAAACTTATCTGAATTTGAGAAAAGGGATTCTACAGACGCTGAAATTTTCTGCATTTTTTGCTGTCGGTGTGCTATTGCTTTGGCTTGCATTCCGGAGTATCAACTTTTCAAAACTGGTTGATGACCTGAGAGAAGCTGATTATTCATGGCTTCTGTTATCAGTTTTATTCGGATTTTTTGCTTTTGTAAGCAGGGCAAGAAGGTGGGTACTTCTTGTTAATCCCCTGGGCTACAAACCTGCATTAAAGAATTCCTTTTTTTCTTTGATGACAGGTTACCTGGCAAACCTCGCCTTACCAAGGGTTGGTGAAATTACCCGATGTATCGCCCTGGGGAAGAAGGAAAATATACCTGTAGATCAACTTATTGGAACAGTGGTAGTAGAGCGTACAATCGACTTTCTTTCCCTTCTGTCAATTATGATTATTCTGATATTCACCGGCGGAGATCAGATAGGACTTTTCCTCAGAGAGAGTATTCTGATACCTATTCAACAACAGGCAGGTGCATATTTTGGCGCTTCATGGATTGTCTGGGTCATTCTTTTTCTGATAGCTGTAATAATGCTGGTACTGCTTATTGTTTATAAGGAGTATTTTCGAAGGATCAGATTTTTTTCAAAGATCTTTAACATTGCTAGAGGTGTAATAGATGGATTAAAAACAATAACCAACCTAAAAAGAAAGTGGGAGTTTATCTTTCATACATTTTTTATCTGGATAAACTATGCTCTTATGACCTGGGTTGTTGTCTTTTCTCTGGAAAGTACCTCTCACTTAACGTTTGGTGATAGCATATTCCTTCTGGTTATTGGAGGACTGGCTATGTCGGCACCTGTACAGAGCGGACTTGGAGCTTTTCATTATATTATTTCAAGAGGATTATTATTGGTTAAAGGTATCCCTCTTGAGGATGGATTGGTGTATGCCCTTCTGACACATGAATCGCAATTGATATTTGTCGCAATAATCGGAGCCATTTCCTTCTTCATAATCTTTAAAACAGAACCAAAAAAGGAAATCTCCTGACCTTTTTATATATTTGCTTCTATATTCCGCGACCTGTTCTCTTGTACTGGAAATCATTTTCTTATCTTTAATATGTGATTACAGTAATAAATTTTCTTTTAAGTTTATTAATAAGAGTATAAGGGCATGGAAAAATATCTTCCTTATAGTGAGAAATATAATTGAATGGCAAAGAGTAAAACCATATTTGTATGTCAGAACTGCGGTGTTGAATCAGCCAAGTGGATTGGAAAGTGCCCATCCTGTAAAGAGTGGAATACCTATCATGAAGAAATAATTGTTCCTTCCTCATCACCTCATTCCTCCTTTAGTATTAGTCACGAAAAAAGGAAACCTGAACTTCTTGACAGTATAAAAGCAGATGAAAAAGGCAGGCAGAGGACCGGGATCTCAGAACTTGACAGGATCCTGGGAGGAGGTATCGTTGGTGGTTCCCTTATTTTACTCGGAGGAGAGCCAGGTGTAGGAAAATCAACACTTGCTCTTCAGCTTGCTCTGGCAATGAAGGGTAAAAACATTCTATATGTATCCGGTGAAGAGAGCGAACAGCAAATTAGTCTCAGAGCCCGAAGAATGAAAAACACAAATCCGCAGTGTTATATACTGAGTGAAACTGAACTTGAAAGTATACTTACCCATGCTGAGAATATTAAACCCTCTTTAATAATTATCGACTCTATCCAGACAATCAGCACCGGAATGCTTGAATCTTCTGCAGGATCCGTATCACAGGTCAGGGAATGTGCTGCACAATTGCTTAAATATTCAAAGGTTAGCGGGGTACCTGTATTCCTGATCGGTCATATTACAAAAGATGGTACACTTGCCGGCCCTAAGGTACTTGAACATATTGTTGATGTGGTACTATATTTTGAAGGTGACAATAATTATGTATATCGCATTCTTCGTTCAGCTAAGAACAGGTTTGGATCTACTTCGGAAATTGGGATCTTCGAGATGGTTGAGACTGGTTTAAGGGAAGTCGACAATCCTTCGGAGATGTTTATAAATCAGCACGATGAAACTCTGAGCGGAATTTCAATTGCCGCAACTGTTGATGGATTAAGACCTTTCCTGATAGAGACCCAGGCACTTGTAAGCAGTGCTGTTTATGGAACGCCGCAGAGAAGTGCCACAGGTTTTGATATACGCAGACTTAATATGTTGCTGGCAGTTCTTGAGAAAAGAGCTGGCTTTAAACTTGGTGTAAAAGATGTTTTTCTGAATATTGCCGGTGGTATTAAAGTGAATGATCCTGCAATGGATCTGGCTATTATAAGCTCCGTTCTGTCGTCTAACTTAGATATACCTATAAGCAGGAATATCTGTTTTTCAGGAGAAACAGGATTATCCGGCGAAATAAGGCCTGTTTCACGAATAGAACAACGTATAAGGGAGGCATCGAAAATGGGGTTCACGAAAATATACATTTCAAAATACCACAGGAATATTGTTACTAATAGTTTGAATATTGAGGTGGTGCAAGTAGGCAAAATTGAAAATCTTGTAAGGTCAATTTTCAGTTAAGGAAGGTCCATGATACAATTTCCTTTCAGTATCTGACCCTTCGTGAATTATCCCTGATGGTATTTTGTCGTTTCACCTTATCACAATCAAGTTCCATGCTGAAGTTGGCCGGACGTTCAAATTCGTCTGTTTCCATTATACCGAATAACGGATCGTTATATACTTTCCTGAGAAATATTGCCATTATGGGAAGTGCCATATTTGCCCCCTGTCCTTCGTTAAGAGTCTCAAAATGAATTGACTGGTCTTCCCATCCGCTCCAAACACCTCCTACCAGGTTTGGTGTAACACCCATAAACCATCCGTTTGCGTGATTCTGGGTTGTTCCTGTTTTTCCACCAATCTGGTTTAAAAGATTATAAGGCTCTACCCGCATTCTTCTGCCTGAACCAGTAAGTACAACATTCTGTAATAAGCTAAGCATTAAATATGCCTGTTCCTCGCTGAGTACCTCCTCAATTTTAGGGGTAAACCTTGAAATAACATTTCCATTCTTATCTTCAATCCGGGTAACATACATCGGTCTTGTATATACTCCTTTATTTGCATAAGTACCATATGCTCCTACCATCTCCTCAAGCTTGATATCTGATGTCCCTAAAAAAATTGAGGGTACCGGATCAATAAAACTTCTGATTCCCATCTTCTTCATGAGATCGGTCACTGCAGCAGGCTTGAATTGCTCCATCAACCATGCCGATATATAATTCTCTGACTGGGCCAATCCCCATTTAAGTGAAACCATTTTACCATGAAATGCCTTGGGTCCTGAACTTCTAGGTGTCCATGGTATAGAGTCACCAACATCAAAAGATCTTGGAATGTTTTCAACCTCATAGCATGGAGAATAGCCGTTTTGCATTGCAATTGTGTAAAGGAATGGTTTTATTGTGCTTCCTACCTGTTTTCTCTGCTGGGTTATGGCATCATATTTAAAATATCTGAAATCAGGTCCCCCCACATAAGCTTTTACATGACCATTATGGGGATCCTCAACAAGAAAAGCGGACCTGACAAAAAATTTGTAATATCTTAATGAGTCAAGAGGGGTCATAATAGTATCTGTGTCCCCCTTCCATGTAAAAACCCTCATTTTAACAGGTGTATTGAAGGCAAGCATAATAGAATCTTCAGAAATTCCTGCACGACGCATTGTAGCATATCTTTCTGTCCTTTCAACAGATGATGCCATTATTTCGTCGACCTCTCTGGTGGAAAGATCATTAGAATAGGGAGGATTCTTAAACTTTTTTGCCCGCATATAAAAATCAGGCTGAACCTCTTTTGATAAATGTTCGGCAAGCGCTTCCTCCGCATATCTTTGCATACGTGAATTAACAGTAGTATATATCTTAAGTCCGTCTTTATAAATATCATAACTGGTACCATCAGGTTTTCTGTTTTTATTGCACCAGCCATAAAGAGGATTGTTTTCCCATTCCCATAATGCATCCTCGTAAGAAGATTCATTTCTGTAAAGACTTTTCTGTGGCTCAGCTCTCCTCATTATATTTGTCAGATATTGTCTGAGATAAGTTGCAAGTCCGGTATTATGATCCTCCACCCTGAAATCTACTTTTATTGGCAATTTCTTTACAGAGTCTGCAAATGCAGGTGCCAGATAGCCATATTTTGCCATTTGAGATATAACAACATTCCTCCTTTGAAGCATTAGGTCTGCATTCCTTACCGGGTTATATTTTGTGGATGCTTTTAACATCCCAATAAGTACTGCTGATTGTTCCAGGTTAAGAGAGTCGGGTGTAGTATTGAAGTATACTTTTGCTGCTGATCGTATTCCGATTGCATTATAACTAAAGTTGAACTTGTTAAGGTACATTGTAATAATCTCTTCCTTTGTATAGCTTCGTTCCAGCTTGACAGCTGTCTGCCATTCCTTGAATTTAGAAACACCAAGCTTGATTTTCTTTACAAATACCGAACTTCTGGTTGTATCCCTCGGATAAAGCTGCTTGGCAAGCTGTTGTGTAATAGTACTTCCGCCACCTGTATTCTGCCCAAGCAGTATTGTGCGGATAGCTGCCCGTCCCAGGCCACGAATATCTATCCCCGAATGCCTGTTATACCTGATATCCTCAGTTGCAATAAGAGCATCGACAAGATATGGAGATAATTCATCATACTCGGTCCAGGTAAGGTTCTCAATACTAATTTTCCCAAGAAGAACTCCATCCTCCGAGAAGACCTCTGCCGCAAGATAATATTCAGGATTTTCCAGTTGCCTGAATGATGGCATTGGACCGAGCTTCTCCTTAGAAATCAGAATAAACAGCAAAACTATCAGGGTAAAAGGAAATATGAATAAAATCCAGAACCAGATCAGGTATTTCTTGTTGTTATTAGTACCTTTCATTTCACTAACTAGTTTGCCCCAAAAATAGTAAATAATAAAGAATCTTACCCGTTTATTTTGAAGATTGGCCTCTAAATGATTTACTTTGTCGTCTGATAAAAGAATAAATACCTTCTTAATGATCGAAAATCTAGTTATTGTAGAGTCACCTGCCAAAGCTAAAACTATCGAGAAGTTTCTGGGAAAGAATTTCCGGGTAGTATCCAGTTTTGGTCATATAAGAGATCTGGCTAAAAAAAACCTGGGCATAGATATAAAGAATAATTTTACTCCCAATTATGAAATCCCTAAGGAAAAGGCTAAAGTAGTAAGTGAGCTGAGGAAAGCTGCCGCAGAGTCAAAAAATATATGGATCGCCTCTGATGAAGACAGGGAAGGAGAGGCAATTGCATGGCACCTTGCAAGTGTATTAAAACTTGACCTGGCTGCAACAAAAAGAATTGTATTTCACGAAATTACCAAGGAAGCTATTTCAAATGCAATCGAAACTCCGCGTCAGATTGATATGAACCTGGTTAACTCACAGCAGGCTCGCCGTATTCTTGACAGACTGGTTGGTTTTGAAATATCTCCTGTACTCTGGAAAAAAGTTCAGCCTTCTCTTTCAGCGGGCCGGGTTCAGTCAGTTGCTGTAAGATTAATTGTTGAAAGGGAAAGAGAGATCATTTCTTTCGCTACTGAAGCCTCGTTCAGAATTACTGCTGTTTTTAACATTAACTCAGCAATAGGTGAAAAGGCAATTTTAAAAGCTGAAGCAACAAAACGGTTTCCGGATGAAAAAGAAGCTACCTCCTTTCTTGAGTTATGTGATAAATCAAAATATTCAATTGCCAATATAAGTATAAAACCCGGTACCAGATCGCCTGCTCCTCCTTTTACAACGTCCACTCTCCAACAAGAGGCTTACAGGAAGCTTGGGTTTTCTGTTGCTCAGACAATGGCTGTTGCACAAAAACTGTATGAAGCCGGAAGAATTACCTATATGAGAACCGATTCAACAAATCTCTCAAAGCTCGCTCTTGCGAAAGCGCGTGAAATGATTGTCTCGGAGTTCGGAGAAAAATATTCCAAAACAAGGCAGTTTAAAACCAAATCGAAGGGTGCTCAGGAAGCTCATGAGGCTATACGGCCTGCATATCTGGATAACCCTACCACATCAGGTAATACAAATGAAAAAAAACTTTATGAACTGATCTGGAAAAGAACTTTAGCATCACAAATGGCTGATGCCGAGATTGAAAAAACCTCTATTTCAATTGATATGAGCAACTCAGAGGTGTTGTTTCAGGCTAATGGTGAGGTAATAAAATTTGATGGGTTTCTAAAAGTGTATGCAGAATCAACCGACCAGGAAAACAATGATGAAGAGAGGTATGTAATCCCTCCTGTTTCTAAGGGCATGCCTTTATCTTACGATAATATGGTTGCTACCCAGAAATATACAATGCCGCCGCCCAGGTTTACGGAAGCAAGCCTTGTGAAGAAACTTGAAGAACTTGGAATAGGCAGGCCTTCCACCTATGCACCTACCATCTCAACAATTCAGAACCGCGGGTATGTTTCACGCGAAGACAGACCCGGAGAAAAGCGTCTTATTAAAATCGTCTCACTTCAGAATAAAAAAATTACTTCTTCAACAAAAACAGAAATTGCAGGAAAAGAAAAATCAAAACTTTTCCCTCAGGATATTGGTATGATAGTGAACGATTTCCTTATTGAAAATTTTTCTGAAATAGTTGATTACCATTTCACTGCTGAAGTTGAAGAGCAGTTTGACGAGATTGCTCTTGGTAGTCTGAAATGGACAGGAATGATAGAAAATTTTTATACCCCTTTTCATAAAACTGTAACCAACACACTTGAAAAGAAAGAGCGAAAAACCAGCGTTCGTATCCTGGGAAACCATCCTGAAACCGGTGAACAGATTACTGTGAGGATGGGTAAATTCGGACCAGTAGCCCAGATCGGGGAAACCGGAAACGATGAAAAACCCAGATTTGCAAGTCTGTCAAAGAACCAGTTGATTGAAACAATTACGCTTGATGAGGCGCTAAATCTTTTTAAACTCCCGAGAAAACTTGGAGAACACGAAGGGGAAGAAATAATTGTGGGTATTGGGAAGTTTGGTCCTTATGTCAGGCATAAAAGCAAATTTTACTCATTGAAAAAAGGTGTTGATGACCCCTATACAATCACAATTGAGAGAGCTGCAGAGATTATTCTCGAAAAAAATGAGAGTGACAAAATGAAAGTTCTTAAGGATTTCGGAGACATTAAGGTTTTGAATGGAAGATACGGACCTTACATTGTTAAAGACAAGCAAAATTTCAGACTTCCTAAAGGCACTGATGCAGAAAAACTTACAAAGGAAGAGTGTATTGAAATAATCGGTAAGAGTGATAAAACCAAAAAGAGTTCTTAAATAATCCTATGTTAGACCTGAATGACTATTTTAATCCAGTAAGTATAGAAGGCCCTGATTATGAGCATCTGACAGGTCAGGCCGGGTTTCCTCATAACATCACAATTCATACTGAAAATAACTCAATAAAAGATTTAAACAGGTACAGGATTGCACTCCTTGGTGTACCGGAGGGACGAAATTCCCCGAATATTGGCACAGCAAAAGGACCCGACATTATCAGGGGAGAATTATATAAACTTGCTAAAATCCCCGGAAAAGTAAAAGTAATTGATCTGGGAAACATGAAACAGGGTATCTCCTTCAGTGATACCATTGCAGGTCTTACAGATGTATTGCTCTTTCTGATGCAGGCAAATGTTTTCCCTGTAATTATTGGAGGCAGCAGTTCAGTTATTCCTGCAATAGACAAAGCTTTTTCCCTGCAAAAAATCAGATATACTCTTACAGCTGTTGATCCAAGAATTGATTATACAAATGAACGAAAAGAGCCTGATTCGTTTAATTATCTGAATACAATATTAAACAACCATAAAAGTACATTCAGTCATTACATAAATATAGGTTATCAGACATACCTTAATGATCAGCAGGTAATAAACCGATTTCTCAAACGCAGGTCTGAACTTGTTAGGATTGGAGATGTACGTCAGGCAATTTATCTTACTGAGCCTCTGTTCAGAGATTCCGATGCAGTAATAGTTGATATTTCAGCAGTCAGGCAATCAGACGCGCCAGGTACAATGAATCCTTCACCAAATGGCTTTTATGGAGAAGAAATATGCCTCCTTTCAAGATATGCTGGGATCTCTGATAAAATTAAGGCTTTTGGTTTGTTCGATGTAAATCCTGAGCTTGATATCCGTTTTCAGACCTCCGGATTAGGGGCCCAAATCATTTGGTTCTTCCTTGAAGGCTTCTCACAGAAACAATACGAAACACCTGTGTTAAGTCTCAGCAATTCAGGCAGGTTTATCAGGTACCATGTAAGAGTAACTGATCTTGATGACGACCTTATATTCATCAAGAGCAATCTTACCGACAGATGGTGGATAGAGATTTCTGCCGGAGAAGACCGGAATATTTATGTTGCCTGCTCACATGAAGACTATCTGAAGGCTAACAGAAATGAAGTACCTGAAAGGTGGATAAATTCTTCCGAAAGATTTAAATCCTGAATTTTATGCCATTTAGTATAATAATCGCTGAGATAATGAGTTTTATAAAATGAAGATATTTCAGGCGGTCAGCAAGATTTTTTGGTCAAATATTTGAATGGAAATTTGTAATCGATCTTTATTTTTATTTATTTTACTCGTTCAATGAAAGTGCAATGTGGCATTAATTAAAGGAATGAAAAAGCTTAAGACTACATTTCTTTTTTCAATATTTATAGTACAACAGGTTTTGTCACAGCAAGATCCGTTATCGAGTCATTATATGTTTAATACAATGACTTATAATCCCGGTTTTGCAGGCATTTCCGGTCAGATCTGTGCAACAGCACTGAACCGGCAGCAATGGGTCGGATTCAAAGGAGCCCCGGCAACAACTGTTTTCAGCGTCAGTGCACCTGTTACATTATTTAAAATTAATAGCGGTGTGGGATTGGTTATTGAGAGTGATAATATTGGTTTTGATAAGGATATATCTATTTCCGCCGCATATTCTTACCTCATGGATCTCGGTCCCGGGAAACTTGGGATAGGAGTAAATCTGGGGGTTCTTAATAAAAACCTCACACCTACCTGGCAAATTCCATCAGGAGATGCACATACCCCGGCCTCCGGAGATCCGCTTATCCCTGAAAATAATGAAACATATGTTGCCTTTGATGCAGGAATCGGACTATATTATAAAGCTGATCAGTATTATGCTGCATTCTCCGTTGCACACCTGAATCAGCCTGACATCAAATATTCAAAGGGAATGACTTACGTTAGCAGACACTACTACCTTACTGCAGGATATACTTTCCAGTTACCTAATCCGTCACTTGAATTTATGCCTTCAGTATTTGCCGTCAGCGACGGAAAAGCTGCCCAGTTTACACTAAGTTCAATAATAAGATACAATAAAAAAGCATGGGGAGGCGTTTCTTATCGGTCAGGAGATGCCTTTATCGGGATGATAGGATTTGAGCTATATAACGGATTACGACTTGGTTATGCTTATGATTTTACAACTTCCGATATGAAAACCAACAGTACGGGATCGCATGAATTTTTGGTTAATTATTGTTTTGATCTCAACAGGGGGAAAAGTACTATGAAATATAAAAGTATCAGATTTTTATGATTATTTAAAAAAAATAACTTACTTGCATTATATAATTCTTAAGTAATATGAAAAAGATAGCTTTATCTGCTCTAATAGTGATAATCCTGCTAACTGGCTGTGGCTCTTCGAATACCGGAGAACTTACGGGTGTGCTCGGGCGGAAAAAATTCTTTGAGCCTGAACCAATGGAGATGGCATTTATCCCGGCCGGAAACTTCATGATGGGCCCAAGCGATCAGGATGCAGTGTTTGCAATGAATAGTATATCTAAGTCTGTCACAGTTGAAGCTTTCTGGATGGATCAGACTGAAATTACGAATAACAAATATCGTCAGTTTGTTTATTATGTACGCGATTCTATTCTGAGAACCAAGCTGGGTGATGCACAGATTGATGGCCGGAATTATTTTATGGTTGATGATGAGGATAATATAATTGAACCGAATATTATCAACTGGGAAGAAAAAATTGATCCTGAAGAAGAAAATACTGCAGCTGTCATGGAAGAGATGTTCTACCCTCCTGAAGAAAGATTTAACGGTAAAAAACAGATTGATGTCAGAAAACTGAATTACTCATATTATTGGGTTGATTATCAACAGGCTTCAAAGGCAACCTATAAATACGATTATGCAAACAACACAGGTGCCTACCAGGGACAGGTTACAAATCTTGATGGTACCAGAACAGATGTTAAAGACCGCTCATCTTTCATTAAACATAACATAATCAATGTTTATCCGGATACATTATGCTGGATCAGAGATTTTACTTATTCATTCAATGACCCTCAGGCATCTCTCTATTTCTGGCATCCTTCATTTGATGATTATCCTGTTGTTGGAGTAAGCTGGGTTCAGGCAACTGCTTTTAGTATCTGGAGAACAGATTTTATGAATACTTATCTGCGCAAAAACGGTATCGCAGATATTCAAAACTACAGGTTACCCCTTGAAACAGAATGGGAATATGCTGCCAGAGGAGGTCTCGATCTTTCTATGTACCCATGGGGAGGCCCATATACAAGAAATTACAAAGGTTGTTTCCTGGCTAATTTCAAACCATTACGTGGTAACTATATCGACGATGGTAATGTATACGCAGGTAAAGTGGGTTCGTATGAACCAAACGAATATGGATTGTATGATATGTCGGGTAATGTTGCAGAATGGACATGCTGTGCATACCATCCTTCAGCTTATATCTTCCAGCATGACCTGCAGCCAAACTATGAATATAACGCTACTCCACAGGATCCTCCTGTTATGAAAAGGAAAGTAATCCGTGGAGGATCCTGGAAAGATATAGCATATTTCCTGCAGACAAGTTCAAGAGATTACGAATACCAGGATTCAACAAAACCCTATGTCGGTTTCCGTAATGTAAGATCTTATATTGGTGTAAATTAAATAATTGAAATAACCCTAAAATAACAAGGTATATGAGCCTAGCAGAATTAGTTCAAAGCAGTGGATGGAAAAATTTTATCTCCAAACTTTATGGATTAGGTGCTTCAGTTGTAATTATCGGAGCACTATTCAAAATACAACACTGGCCATTGGCAGGTGAAATGCTTACCCTTGGCCTTCTGACTGAAGCCGTAATCTTTTTCTTTTCAGCTTTTGAGCCGTTGCATGAAGAAGTTGACTGGTCTCTTGTTTATCCCGAACTTGCTGGTATACCAGAAGAGGATTCAGCCGAATTTGCTGTACATAGCGGAGGACGACATCACGGGGCTGTATCCGGTGGCGGCGGCGGTGGAGCAGGTTCTGTTGCTCTTTCAAAATTTGATGAAATGCTTGAAAAAGCAGAAATCACACCTGATCTCTTCCAAAAACTTGGAGTTGGAATGAAAAAACTTAGCGAATCTACTTCCAACATGAACGCAATGGGTGATGTTTCTGCTGCATCTTTGAAATATATGAATACTGTTAACGGAGCCAATGAATCCCTTAGTAAACTATCCGAATCATACCAGGCAACAACTAAATCTATAAACGAAACCGGCTCAACCTATAAAAATATGGCTGAGTCTTTCTCTGCTGTTGAGTTGGGAGGAAAATCATACCAGCAGCAACTTGAATCACTTAATAAAAACCTTTCCGCCCTTAATGCTGTTTACGAACTCCAGCGTAAAGGAGCAGATGCACATATAAAAGAAACTGATGCCCTTTATAAAGGTGTTCAGGACCTTATGAAAGATTTGACTGATTCAACAGGTGATACTAAAAAATACCGCGAACAGATATCAAAACTAAACGACAACCTGTCAGCATTGAATAATGTTTACGGAAATATGCTTTCCGCAATGAATATTAAATAATGCAGCTTCCCTAATATAACTAAAATTGGAATAAAATGGCTCACGAAAAGCTATCTCCGCGGCAAAAGATGATAGGTATGATGTACCTGGTGCTTACAGCTATGCTAGCACTTAACGTATCAAAAGAGGCCGTTGAAGCATTTAAAAAAGTTGATAAGGGTCTTACCCAGGCTGTTGCAAATTATGCCATTAAGAACGAGCTTATATACAGAGAATTCGACAGGGCTGCTGCTGAAAATCCTACCAAAGCCGGAAAATTTAAAACTTCTGCATATCAGGTCAAGGAGCGAGCTGATGAAGCTTTCAACTTTATACAGGGTCTAAAAGTAGAAATAATCACAACGGCTGAAGGACCTGAGACTCCTGCTGTTAAAGGTAGTGAAGTCTTTATTGAGGAGGTTAAAAGAATTGACGATCCAAATGTCCCTTCCGAAATCCTTATCGGAGCCAATGAAGACGGAAAAGCAAACGATCTCAAAGCAATACTTGCAGAATATCGCGAATTTCTCATTGGAACTCTTGAAGGTAAAAACCCAACAGCAGAAGAGGCGTTAAGAACGAGCCTCAATACTGACGACGGTAAGAATAAAGATGGTGCTACTGAACGATGGGAGAATCTCAACTTCCAGACATTACCGCTGGTTGCCGTGATCTGCATTCTTTCTGAATATCAGCTTAGTATCAGAAACGCCGAAACTGAAGTGCTTAACTACCTCTATACACAGATTGATGCATCATCATTTAAGTTTAATAAACTTACTCCGATTGTAATTCCAAACTCAAATTATGTTACTCTGGGAAGTGATTATGAAGCACAGGTATTTATCTCTGCAACTGATACCACACAATCACCAAAAGTAACTGTCGGTGACATGGTTCTTCCTCTTGATGATGCAGGTAAAGGTATTTATAAAGTTCGTGCTTCATCAGTTGGACAAAAAAGATGGGGTGGTGTTATCTCTCTAAAAGCTCCCGATGGCTCAATTAAAAGCTATGATTTCGGTGCATCATATGTTGTAGGTGAACCTAATGTTATAGTTTCAGCTACTGCTATGAATGTCATGTATGTCGGTATTACAAACCCTATTGACGTTTCAGTACCCGGTGTAAGTCCTGATAAGATTAAAATACGTGTCGTTAACGGTACCTTCACTTCTGAAAAAGTGAAGAATCCCAAAGGGGAGAATTTTAAGGGAAGCTGGGCAGTAAAACCAAATGCCGTTGGTCAGAATGTACAGGTTATTGCTTCCGCTGATATAAACGGAAAAACAATACAATATGCTCCTTATGAGTTCAGGGTAAAACCACTTCCGGTTCCCGTTGCCGTGTTTGCAAATAAAAGTACAGGTAGTGTCCCAAGGGCAACTGCTGCCGCACAACAGGGTGTATTCGCAATTATGCCTGATTTTGACTTCGACCTGCAATACCAGGTTACAGGGTTTACTGTACTTTTTTCTGACAAAGGGAATGATTATGAGGAGAGTAGCTCAAACAGTAACCTTACTCCAAAACAGAAAGACCTAATTAACAGACTAACAAGAGGTAAGAATCTGATTATTAAAGATATAAAGGCTCTTGGGCCAGATGGTAAACCAAAAGACCTGTTGCCTATACTTTTAAAGATTGACTAATATTATAATAATATCATGAATAAGAAATTACTTTTTGGAATTATCTCCTTTGCCCTCTCAGGCATTGTTAATGCCCAGAGTTTCGGTGATATTTACCAGAAATCGATTCCGGATGCTAAGAAAATTGAATATCCTTATCTCCGCGAAGCCGATGTTATTTGGGGTAAAAGTTATTACCGCATTATCGACCTCAGAGAAAAAATTAATCAGTCTCTTTATTATCCAACCGGACATACTATGGACGGAAGAAAAAGTTTCATCAATGTCGTGCTTGATGAGATCAAAGCTGGCAGACTCAATGCATATGATCCTCTTGAACCTAACGTTAGCACAACTTATTCTGATATAGAAGGGAAAATGGGAGCTGTTTCAAGAACAGAATCAATTACAGTTAATGCTGCCGGACTGACAAGGGATACTTTGATTAAACAGGATGCCAAACCTGAAGAGGTAAAACAACTTGTTCTTTATGAAGAATGGTTTTTTGATAAGAAGTTATCTAAACTCGATGTAAGAATCATTATGATTCAGCCTATTTATATGGCATACGATGAGCAAGCCGGAAGGGTTCTTAAAAAACCGCTATTCTGGATTAAATATGACGAAGTAAGGGATGCTCTTGCGAAACACGAGGTATTTATGAGCAACAATGACGCTCAGAGGATATCATTCGACGATCTCTTTATGCAAAGAAAATTCGGAAGTATTATCTCCGGAGAATCAAATGTTTATAATGACAGATTGATTCAGGAATATCAGGTTGGCAAATACACTCTTTTTGAGGCAGAAAGGATAAAGGCTGAGCTTTTCAATTTTGAACATGATCTTTGGGAATACTAATCATAAAAGAAGAAAAAAGAGGCAGCCTAGAGACTGCCTTTTTTTATTTTACACTTAATATGGTTTAATATTAAAGACTTTATAAGAGACCGGAGGTAACCGGAGCCTTTATACCTTCTCTCTTCAGGAATATTTGTTACCTGATTTTTTCTTCACATCATCCAGATAATTCTTAATATTCTGTTCGGAATCCTTTTTAACAACAAGCAATACATCGTCTGAATCAACAATAATATATTCATCCAATCCCTGAATTACAGCAATTTTTCCAGGGGATATGTTAAAGATATTTCCCGAGCTGTCGTATGATAAAATATCCCCTCGGACGAGGGCATTACCACTTTTGTCAATTTGTGAATGCTCATAAAGAGATGTCCATGTACCCAGATCTGACCACCCAATATCAGTACACATAACATATACGTTTTCAGCTTTCTCCATAATGCCATAATCTATCGAGATGCTCTTGCATTCAGAGTATGTTTTCGCTATAACACTCTTCTCCCGTGAAGTACCATAATCATTACGGCCTTCATCAAATAAAAAGTAAGTATCAGGTAAATACTTCTCAAATGCAGAAAGAATTGATTTTATGCTCCAGATAAAAATGCCGGAGTTCCAGAAAAAATCACCACTCTCAAGGAATACCTTTGCGAGGTCGATACCTGGTTTCTCAGTGAATGTTTTCACCTTAAGCAGGTTATCAAATCCCTTTACGGGCTTCTTCTGATCAGCTTGTATATATCCGTATCCTGTCTCTGGTCTGTCAGGTTTTATACCTAATGTTACCAAAGCATCATTTTTTTCTGCAAAGCTATAGCAGCTTTCAATTACTTTTGAAAATTCCTCCTCTTTAACAATCAGATGGTCAGCAGGTGTTACCGCAATTACAGCATCAGGATTTTCCGTGAGGATTCTGAAAGTTCCATAAGCCAGACATGGTGCGGTATTACGTCGGAAAGGTTCGCCAAGTACCCGAGAAGGATCAATCCCTAATTGTTGAATTACCAAATCTTTATGATCTGAATTTGTTACAACAAAAATGTTTTTATCAGGACAAATACTCTTAAATCGCCTGTAAGTCTGTTGTATAAGTGTTTCTCCTTTACCGAGTATATCAAGAAACTGTTTAGGTTTCGCGTCACGACTAAGAGGCCAGAAACGGCTTCCTACCCCTCCTGCCATTATTATAACATATCTGTTATCCATAAAAGATTAGATTTGGCAATAATAAATACAAATATATAATTTATTATGCATAAAGGATTCAAAAACTCTGCTAAGTAAAATACCATAAATATTAGTAATTTTGCTCTGACTAATAACATTTTCATGATTAAATTTCTTTCGCAGTTCGGAATATATTTTCTACTACTGAAAAAAGTATTCTCCAAGCCAGAGCAACCTTCAGTTTATTACAGGCAAACAATGCGTGAGTTTGTAAACCTTGGGTTTACTTCGGTAGGAATAATTGCAATTATTTCATTCTTCATGGGGGCAGTAATTACATTACAAACTGCATACAATACAGAGAATCCTATTTATCCAAAGTACTTAATTGGTCTGGGTTGCCGCGATTCTATCATTCTGGAGTTCTCTTCCACAGTTGCTGCACTTATACTTGCCGGGAAGGTAGGTTCGAATATCGCCTCAGAAATAGGAACGATGAAAGTTAGTGAACAGATTGATGCTCTGGAAATTATGGGAATCAATTCTGCTTCTTATCTTATTCTTCCTAAAATAATTGCTACCCTGTTATTTAATCCGATATTAACACTTATTGCTATAATAGTAGGTATTTTCGGAGGTTGGATTGCAGGTACATTATCAGGTGTTGTTACTTCAGAGAATTTTATTTATGGAATTCAATATGCATTTATACCTTACTATATAACTTATTCCCTTATAAAGACAGTATTCTTCGCATTTATAATAACCAGTATTTCTGCATTCCAGGGATACTATGTTGAAGGCGGATCTCTTGAAGTTGGAAGAGCCAGTACAAAAGCAGTTGTATACAGTAGTGTTACTATTCTGTTGTTCAATGTAATCCTCACTCAACTGCTCCTGTCATGATAGAAGTAAAAAACCTTAATAAATCATTTAATGGCAAGAGTGTTCTGAATAATATTTCGGTCACTTTCGAAACAGGGAAGACAAATCTGATTATAGGGAGAAGCGGTTCAGGAAAAACTGTCCTTCTAAAATCAATTGTCGGGCTTCACGAGATAGATTCAGGTGAGATCTGGTACGAGAATACACTCTTCAATAAACTCGATTTTAAAGAGAAGAAAAGCATCCGGAGCGAAATGGGTATGCTTTTCCAGGGAAGTGCTCTTTTTGATTCTTTAACCGTTGAACAAAATGTTTGCTTCCCTCTTGATATGTTTACCGACAAAACTCCCGAGGAAAAAATTGAAAGGGTTAACTTTTGCCTTAACAGGGTTAATATAATCAATGCCAACAATTTATTCCCTTCTGAATTATCAGGAGGCATGAAAAAGAGGGTAGCTATTGCACGAGCAATTGCATTAAACCCCAAATACCTTTTTTGTGATGAACCCAATTCAGGTCTTGATCCTATTACTGCAATCCTGATTGATGAACTAATCAAAGAGTTGACAGAAGAGTATTCAATGACAACAATAATAAATACTCATGATATGAACTCGGTTATGGAAATCGGGGAAAAAATCATATTTATAAGTGACGGCGACAAATGTTGGGAAGGCAATAAAAACGAAATTCTTAATTCAGATTCAGAAATACTTAATGATTTTGTATTTGCAAATTCTCTGGCCAAGAAATTGCGGCCCGATGGCAAAAAATAAGTCAGATCCGGCTATTCTACCTCTTCGTAATCTACATATTCACCAACTTCCTTTGATATTCTTTTAATTGTTACATTATTTTTCTTCTCAGGTTCCGGTTTGCGATGTTCCGGTTCATTTACTTCCAAAGACCTGAGAAAAGATCTGACTATCAGATAAACTATCAGGCTGATTAAGATTACTCTAATTAAAAACATTTTATTTTAAATCATTTTCAATTTTATAATTATACAAAAACCTGTTGGTCCCGCCAACAATAAGATGCCAGCCACTCTTGTCCGCTAACTTCCCAATAGAGAACATTGAGGCTCCTCTGAGTGGAAATCCGCGCATCGTTTCACCTTTCTTATCAATCAGATATATCAGATTTTTGTTCCTGTCAAATACTCCGATTTTTCGATCCGATTGTGAAAAAATGAAATTTATAGGTCCTCCAAGCAAACTTGTTTCGAAATCTCTTGAAAAGAGCTCTTTTTTGTTACGATCGTAAAGATATAAAATCCCCTTTTCAATAAAAATATATTCACCAACACCATCTCCATCCACATCAAAAAAATCAAAAGAATGGTCTTCAGAAAAATTCCTCATGCTCGTTTTTTTAATGCTACCGTCAAAATATATATTCTGAACAGTCCCATCAACAGAGGTGCATACCACAGATGATACCGATCCGGGATTTAACCTCAATGCAGAACCTGCAGCCTTTTTTACAATCTCCTTCAGGTTCACTCTTATATTTCCTGTCCTGTCTAAAAAGTAAAGTGAATTATCATCTGATACTACAATATAATCCTTCCCTGATACTTTGAAATAACTCACTTCTCCCTTTACATGACCAGCTGTCCTGAAAGGTTTCCAACCTTTTACAACACTTCCAGTTTTATCGTAAGAATAAACATTCTTATCCTCTCCCGCAATAAATAGTCTGTAATCGCGATTATTGTCATAATCAAAAAGGGAGAGCGAGTTTGTAGCCGGAGACCTCAATTTTACCGGGTATCTCTCAACGTAGTTACCATTTCTGTCAATGAGGTGAAAATAATTCCTCCCGGAGAATAGTAACTGAAATTTACCGTTTCTGTAATAATCTATCATATAAACATTCCCGATAATCC
The DNA here is from genome assembly GCA_963732435.1 of uncultured Bacteroidales bacterium. Lineage (GTDB taxonomy): Bacteria > Bacteroidota > Bacteroidia > Bacteroidales > VadinHA17 > LD21. The sequence goes on from CAVSZL010000006.1 coordinate 1,090,155, forward strand.
TTTCATTAAGATTTACTTTCCACAAGACCCTGCCTGCAGCATTTATCAGATAAATGTTATTCTTCATATCCTGGATAAAAATCTCTTTTGCCCCAGATAAATGATTGGTAAAAAAGAAAGGCTTGATACTTGCAGTTGTATCTAAAAGAGTCTCCCAGTCAGTCTTTGATTCTTCTCTGACCTCCTCTTTATACCTGATCGATATGGTGTTATAAAGCATTCCGTTACTGGACGCTGACTGGTAACCTGCAGCCTGAATCTTACTGAGAGAATTCCTGTTGGAGTTTAGAGCTCTGTTGAGATCATCATTCAGAAAACCGGAAATATAATCTGTTATCCGTTCAGGTACACAAAAGAAAAAGTATCCGGCACGGCTTGGCAGAGTACTTTCAAAATCACGGTATACAAGGTCATTTGCCAGAGTTTTATTTAAAAGATTATCATACAGGAATTTATTAATTGTTGAATATGAATTACCTGATACCATGTAATTATCATAGAAAGCAAAATAGACCTCATTTGATTCCGGGGCAAAACCGGGTAAAATTGTTTCGATAAACCCTATATAGGAGGTTTTATAAACAGGTATATTTACCTGATCATCTGGTTTAAAATAAAGTATTTCAGTATTCGGGTCCAATTCCCCAAGAAAGATTTGCTCAGCAACAACCCGGTTATCCAGCTCATATACATAAAGAAAGTTATCAACAAAAGGGCTTCCTTTTATGTCAATCAAAGCTCTGGTAATTTCACTAATTATATGATCCTTAAGTTTTAATGAGAGAACTTTAGCTTTCTCGGAAACGTTTTCAGATGTACTCTGCATCTTCATTCCTCCAGGAAGTACCAGTGTCTCAAAAAGCACAGTGGCAGATGGCAAAATTTCATAGGTGTGAAACTCCCGCGGAGGAAAGCTCTTATACCTGTGAAGAGTTTCCAATGAATCAGTGCTTTCAGTATAACCACTTAATATAATCCCTTCGTCATTGATAAAAATATCCCCGCCGGCTGAACCGGCCAGATTACCTATCCTTTCTTCAAACCTTAAACCTTTTCCTCCAAGAAGAGATCTGAACATCGCACCAAGATTATCGAAAACCACAAATAGCTTATCCTCATTTTTACCCGATGCCATTAAAACTTTGGAAAAACCCGTTTTATTCCTGACATCAGTATCTCTTGTAGTCTGATACAGACTCCCCAGAATCAGCTCTTTAGATCCACTTAAAAGAATTAATCCTGCTTTTACAGATATATATGCTGTATCTTTAAGGTTATTAATACTATAAGGTAACTTAAGTAAAGTATTGGAATTGACTCTTTCTTTGATAACAACTTTTATTCCGGATGACTCTAAAATATCATATATCTGTCTGAACCTTATTGTCAATGGTACAGCTGCAGAAAGAAGCATCTGAAGATTACCTCTGCTATCGGTTTGAAATGATATAACGGAAGTACTGTTTTCAAATAAATTCCTGAATCCGGATGTATTTGCCTGAACTGCAAGATATTTAAGTTTCCGGTTAAAAGTGTCAAACTCCTTAACATTAAGAGCCTCCCCGAATATTCCTTTACCAGTTGTAAGTGAATTAATAAAACTCTGGAGATCGCGGGTCTCAAGCACAATACCCGCTGACGGAGAAACAGCTTTGTAAGGATCTGTCACCAGGTTCTTACGCTTTTGCCTTAAAGAATAACCAATAATAGTAACACAACTAACAAGAATGATCAACACTAATATAGCAGCCCGTTTTCCCACTTTCAGATCATTGATTATTGTTATTTTTCAAATTTAACAAATAATTGGTTATCCCTCTCTCTCAAACGCTTATTTGGAGTTAACAGGATATTGGTTGTATAACAATCTATTAACCAACAAATTTGGAACATTTTTTGTTGGGTTTATTGATTACACCTGAGAATATTAAAATGAGATTACTTATTATCTGCTTCCTGATTATCAATTTCACAATTCAAAACTGCTTTTCTCAGATAATAACAGTAATTGACAATGAGGATTTTAAACCGATTCCCGATGTAGTCATTCTCAATGAATCAAAAACAAAAATAATATATTCAAACCCTTCAGGAAGAGCAGATATCTCAACATTCGATAGCACAGAGATGTTCTTTTTTCAGCACTTTACCTATGATCGTGTCTCCTTTAGTTCAGATGAGATTAAGTCCGCAAATTATGTTGTAAAACTCAACAAGAAGATTTTTGCATTTGAAGAATTTATTATATCAGCCAATCGATGGCAGCAGGAAAGAAAGGAGGTTCCCAACAAAATTACTACTGTTCTTAAACCAGCTGTAGAATTACAGAATCCTCAGACTGCTGCTGATCTGCTGGCAATTTCAGATGAAGTATATATCCAGAAGAGTCAGCTCGGGGGAGGAAGTCCAATGATCAGAGGATTTGCCACAAACCGTGTACTTATAGTGGTTGATGGGGTCAGAATGAATAATGCAATTTACAGGGAGGGTAATATTCACAATATTATTTCTCTCGATCCTTCAGTAGTTGAGTCAACAGAGATTATATTCGGACCCGGGGCAATTGTTTATGGAAGTGATGCTATCGGTGGAGTAATGGATTTTCATACAAAAAAAGCGTTGTATTCAACAGGGAAAAAACTCTTTATTAAAGCCGATGCCCTTACCAGGTTTTCCTCAGCTAATAATGAAATGACAGGGCACTTTGACCTGAATATCGGGAGCAGACGACTGGCCTTTCTGACAAGTATTACCTGGTCATCGTTTGACAATCTGAAAATGGGGTCAAAGAATAACGAGGATTATATGAGAACTGAATATGTAACTCAATTTTCCAAAAAAGATTCAGTTGTTCAGAATCCTGATCCTCTTGTTCAGATGACAACAGGATACAACCAGTTTAATACGACAAATAAGTTAAGGTATAAATTATCTGAAAAGCTTGATGTCACTTTTACAAACCATTACTCACAATTATCTGATGTACCGCGTTACGACAGGCTCATACAATATAAATCAGGTAAACTGAGATATGGCGACTGGTATTATGGTCCCCAGATATGGATTATGAGCAACCTTCAGTTCCTTTACAGGAATAAAACACGTTTTTCAGATGAGATCAGATTAATAGCAGGCCATCAGAAATACGGGGAGAGCAGACATGACAGAAGTTATGGATATGTAACTGTTAATGAACAGTTTGAAGATGTGTCAATCCTCTCTCTTAATCTGGATATTGACAAAAAAATCAATGGTGAGAAAGAGATTCTGTATTACGGACTGGAACTTGTGAGCAACAAAATCAAATCGGTGGCACAAACACGAAATACATTATCAAATACTTCTGCACCTGCAGGTTCAAGATACCCTAATGGTGATAATAAATATAATACTGCTTCAATTTATGCAGGTTATAAAAATAGCCTTTCTGATCAGTTTTCCCTCAATACCGGGATCAGGTATAATTATGTGTACCTCTATTCAACAATTGCTGACAATTCCTTCTACAATTTCCCCTTCTCGACAATCTCAATCTCAAATGGAGCAATCACAGGAGCAGCTGGATTAGTATACCATACTGATAAACAAATGCAGTTCAACCTGAACTTTTCCACTGGATTCAGAGCTCCAAACCTGGATGATGCAGGAAAGATATTTGATTCAGCTCCCGGCGTAGTTGTAGTCCCTAATCCTGATCTTGAACCGGAATATGCATATAATATCGACCTTGGTTTTTCAAATGATTTTGGAAGATTTATTCATGCGGATCTTACATTATTCCACACATGGCTTACAAATGCAATGATACGACACGATTTTCTGTTCAACGGAGAGGACTCAATGATGTATAACGGGGAATACAGTAAAGTTGAAGCGATCACAAATGCCGGGTCAGCCATTGTTTATGGTTTCCACTTGAATATTCAGGCAAATCTTATGAAGGATCTTATTTTAAAAACAACCCTTAATGTTACACAAGGGAAGGAAAAAAACGGAACTCCTCTCAGACATGCAGCTCCTCTCTTTGGATCAACTCACCTGGTATTCGAGAAGTCTAAACTGAAAGCAGACCTGTATTCTTCATATAACGGTGCAAAAACATTTGAAAAGATGCCACCTTCAGAAATTGAGAAACCATACATGTATTCAAAAGATGAAAATGGTAATCCATGGTCACCCGGATGGGCAACCCTAAATTTCAAGATATCATACACATTCTTTAAAAGGATAATTACAAATGCAGGTGTTGAAAACATATTTGACACAAGATACAGACCCTATTCATCAGGGCTGGTTGCGCCGGGAAGAAACTTCATCCTTTCACTAAGAGTAATTGTATAAAAAATTTAGCAGAAAAGAACTCTGTTTGGCACACATTTTGAATTAATGATATTACATAGGCAATCTCAAATATATCCCTGAACACCAAGGGCAGCCAGGTCAAACCCCTGGCTTTTTTTTTAGAATGACCTGTATCCGATTATTTCTCTTACCTCTCTGATAGTTTTTGAAGCACTTGCCCTGGCTTTTTCAGCTCCTTCTGAAACAACTCTGGAAAGATATTTACTATTTTCCAGTATATCTTTAATCCTGCTGCGGATTGGTTCAGTAAATAAGATTATGTCTTCAGCCAGCTGTTTTTTCATGTCCCCATACCTGATTTCACATGATGCATGCTTTTCCCTGAAAAAATCTAAAGTCTTCGGATCTGAGACCATACTCATTATTGTGAACAGATTCTTAACCGGTTCTGATGGTGCCATGCCCGGCTCCGTTGGACCGGTGTCTGTTACGGCTCTCATTACTTTCTTTCTGATTTCCTGAGGTGTATCTGAAAGAAAGACCCCGTTACCTTCACTTTTGCCCATCTTACCGGTTCCATCAAGACCGGGGATTTTAGTCAGTTGCTCACCAAAATTGTATGCATCAGGTTCAGGAAAATAATTTACACCATACATCATATTAAATCGACGTGCAAAATGGCGGGTCATCTCAAGATGTTGCTCCTGGTCTTTTCCTACAGGAACCTTATGTGCCTTATGAATAATAATGTCTGCCGCCATCAGTACCGGATATGTCAATAATCCGGCATTAACATTATCAGGTTGCTGTCTTACTTTCTCTTTGAAAGAGGCTGTTCTTTCAAGTTCCCCTACATAGGCATTCATATTCAGAAGAAGGTATAATTCAGATACTTCCGGAACATCACTTTGAATGAATACAGTAGCAATTTCAGGATCTATTCCACAGGCCAGGTATTCAGCCATAACCTGTTTAATATTACCATGAAGGTCTTCCGGTTTTGGATGAGTTGTAAGGGCATGATAATCAGCAATAAAAAAAAAGCAGTTATTTTCCTTTTGCATTTTAAGGAAGTTCCTGATAGCCCCGAAATAATTTCCAAGATGCAGATTACCTGTCGACCTGATCCCACTAACAACTGTATCCATTGTCCCTCTAAATAAAAATTTTATGCAAAGCTAATTAATATTTCGAAATTCAGAGAACCTGTAATCCCTGACAGTAACAACTAATATTACACCTCTGCCTTTCGGGCTGCGGAAAACCTTTACTTCTGAATCGGGCTAAGTTGAACATAAACAGGGAAATATTCTGATTAACAGATTGTGTCAGGGTTGAAATAAAGAAATCACCGGAAAATAGTACCTTTGCACGATCAAAATAATAGTGACCATGGAATCAACAAGACAAAAAAAAGTATCGCGCCTGATTCAGAAAGAGCTTGCTGATATTTTTCTTAAAAGAGGCAATGAATTTGCGCACGGGAAACTGGTCTCTATAACCAGGGTCAGGGTGAGCCCCGATCTCTCTTTTGCAAAAGTTTATATCAGTATCTTCCCTGCAACAAACCAGGAGGATATTCTGCATTCCCTGGAGGATCACAGCTCTAAATTCAGATTTGATCTGGGACAGAAGGTAAGGTCGCAGCTTCGAATTGTTCCTGATATTGCATTTCATATTGACGACAGTCTTGACTATATTGATAAAATAGACAAGTTACTGAAATCATAAAATGTATGAAGTACGAACCTATTAAAGAAGTTTTAGGCCGGTTTTTTGCCGGTTCAGTGCTATTAAGAAAAACTCTCTATTTTCTGCTTGACCTGCTGCTTCTGCGAACATGGCATGTAAAAAGGGCACTAAAAAGAACATTAAGGCAATATCCTGGTGAAGCACAGATTCTGGATGCAGGTTCCGGACTTGGTCAGTATACCTGGAGAATGAGCAGGATGAATAAATTGTGGAAAATAGATTCGGTTGATATTAACAGCGAACAAATAGATGACTGTAACCGCTTTTTTATAAAAACAGGATTGTCAGACAGAGTAAGTTTCAGAACCCGGGACCTTACTTCTCTTAATGAATACAACCTCTATAATATAATCCTTTCTGTTGATGTTATGGAGCACATTAAAGAAGATAACCTGGTATTCAATAACTTTTTCAGGTCACTTAAAAATAATGGTGTTCTGATAATTTCCACCCCTTCAGATAAGGGGGGATCTGATGTTCACAATGAATCTGAGGAATCATTCATCGATGAACACGTCAGGGATGGATATAGTATTGCAGATATAACTCAAAAACTTACAGATGCCGGGTTCAATAAAATTGATTGTGTTTATACATATGGAAAACCCGGAAATATCTCATGGAAGTTATCAATGAAGTATCCTGTAAAAATGCTTAATATCTCTTACCTCTTTTTTATTATTCTTCCCTTCTATTATCTGATATTCTTTCCTATATCAATATTACTTAACTTATTAGATCTGCGTTTTACTCATAAAACCGGGACCGGCTTGCTGGTTGTTGCTATAAAGTCAGAAAAGTGAAACTCTCATTATATATAGCAAAAAGGTATCTTTTCGCGAAAAAATCGCGGAATGCCATTAACATAATATCCGCAGTATCTGTCTCTGGAGTTACGGTTGGTACTATGGCTCTTATAATAATACTATCAGTCTTTAACGGATTGGAAACAATGGTAAGTGCCATTTTCAACACTTTTGATCCGGATATAAAAATAACTGCCTCTGAAGGTAAAACCTTTATCGCCGATACTTCACTACTTACAAGACTTTCGGAAATTGACGGGGTCGCGTGTTACTCACTTACTTTAGAGGAAAACGCACTTCTGAAGTATGGTGACAGACAATATATTGCCACAATAAAGGGTGTTGATGACAACTATGCAATGGTAACACATATTGACAGTACAATGTGGGAGGGTGAATTTACTCTGAAGTCTGAAAATGGTCGTCCTTTTGCTGTCCCGGGAGTAGGAGTAGCTCAATACCTCGGATTAAGAGTCAGTTTCATAACTCCGCTTTTTATTTATGTTCCGAGGATAACAGGCAGCACCACATTAAATCCTGATGATGCATTTAACAGGAAATTTATCTTCCCTTCAGGAGTTTTTGAAGTTGAGAAAGAGTATGACTCAAAATATGTATATATACCATTAGAGTTCGCGAGAGAGCTGACTGAAAAGGAGGACGGTGTAAGTTCTGTTGAAATAAAAATCAATGAAAAGATGGATCCCCGGACTGTACAGAATCGTATAGAAAATATTTTTGGCCAGGGTTTTATAGTTCAGAACCAGTATGAACAACAGGAGATTTTTTATAAGGTAATGCGATCTGAACGACTTGCTATATTCCTGATCCTGACACTTATCCTAATTATAGCTTCTTTCAATATTATCGGTTCTCTTACGATGCTTATAATTGAGAAGGAACGTGATATCGAAATTCTGAAAAGCCTGGGAGCGGATAATAACCTTATCAGAAAGATTTTTATTTTTGAAGGCTGGCTAATATCATTTATAGGTGCGGTTACAGGTATAATTTTAGGTTTTATAATATGCTGGCTGCAACAAACATTCGGATTTGTAAAACTTAACGGTAACTCCTTAATGATGGATTCTTATCCTGTTGTAATGAAAATTAAAGATTTCGTAATCGTACCTGCAACAGTGCTGCTTATAGGGTATTGGGCAGCATGGTATCCTGTAAGATACCTTACAAAGAAATTTCTGAAGTAGAATGCAAATTTATCACAACTATATTAAAGAATGACCAGGTATATTATTTATCTATTGCTCCTGTCTTCACTAACTGCAGGCTCTTGTTCAGAAAGAAAGGATAAGCCTGATAAGCGTAGTTTGATACCTGAGGAAAAACTGGTTCCTATTTTAACAGATATTTATCTGACAGATGGATTGCTTATGGTTCCCGATCTTCGTAACCTGGCTTCTTCACATGATTCCCTTTTTATGTATAATCAGGCAATAGAAAATAATGGCTATACAAAAGAAGAATTCGATAATACCATCCATTTCTATTTCCATAATAAACCCAAACAATTAATCAAGATTTATGATCAGGTTCTGGGAATTTTAAGTGAGATGGAATCAATTGTTGCAAAAGAAACCTTACTTGAAGAAGAACTAAAAACAAATCTTTGGAGAGGGAGCACATCCATTTTCTTGCCAGACAATACCGGCAATGATTCCATCCAGTTCGAAACATATATTGATATTCCGGGTAATTACTCATTTTCTTTTTCAATTTTACTATATCCTGATGATCAGTCAATGAATCCCACTGTAACAGCTTATACATGCGATGCTGACAGTATTGATACCGGTAAAAAATACTCTCTTGAAGCCATTAACTTTATTAAGGATGGAATTCCACATAGATATAATCTGCATTTTAAAGTTCCATGGAATAAAAAAGTATTCCTGAAAGGCCGGTTTTTAGACTCAGGAAACATTTCCAATAAGTGGGACACCCATGCCATAATATACAATATCTCAGTTAAGCAGTCATCAGGGTTATTATGAGAACCTTCTCCGCTCAATATATAATCACAAACTCTGGTCCTCCTCTTAAAAGAGCGTTAATTAATACACATGATAATGGTACCATAATCAGTATCGAGAATACCGATGGAGAACTAAAAGAGAAACATTCAGTTGAATATCATAATGGTATAATCATTCCGGGGTTTGTTAATTGCCACTGTCATCTTGAGCTATCTCATATGAAGAGTAGTATTGAAGAAGGTAGCGGCCTTGGAGATTTTATATTGCAGGTAAGAAATACCAGGGAAAATAATTCAGATAATATTCTAAAGTCAGCATATATAGCGGATTCAGATATGTATAATGAAGGAGTAGACTTATGTGCTGATATTTGTAACACTCCTGTCACTTTTGAGATCAGGGCTAAGAGCAGAATAAAATACATAAATCTGCTGGAAGTCTTCGGAATAGATCCGGATAAAGCTGAAAAGCGAATCAATGAACTGGATAACCTTGCAGATGCGGCTAATGACATGGGACTTAATTATTCAATGGTTCCACACTCCGCGTATTCTACCTCACTCAAATTGTTTAATCTGCTCCTGGCTAAGACTAAAGATAATAAGGTTACATCCATACATTTTATGGAGACCCCGGGGGAAAAAATATTTATTGAGAACCATTCCGGTCCTTTAATGACATCGTACAAGCTATCTGGTCTGCTTCCTGAGAGACTTGATAATGTGACAAATCATACTGATTTAGTAATGAATCATATAACCAGGTCCGGAAATCTCATTCTTGTTCATAACACTTTTGCCGACCAAAACACAATAAGAATGATGATGAAACGTCAGAATCTATTCTGGTGTTTATGTCCGAATTCAAACATCTTTATTGAGAATCAGGTTCCTCCCCTTGATACTCTTATGGAAGAAGGTTGTGATATTGTAATTGGGACTGACAGTCTTGCCTCAAACAAAAAGCTAAGTATCCTTGATGAGCTTAAAACTCTTCAGTTTAATTTCCCGGAAATATCTGTTGAGGATCTGGTAAAATGGTCAACAATAAACGGAGCAAAAGCACTTGGGGTGGAATCCGATTTTGGCAAGATTGAAGCCGGGAAAAAACCGGGTCTTCTCCTGCTGCAGAACGTTGACCTGCAAAGTTTTAAACTATTGCCCGGCACAACCGTAACAAGACTTGCCTGAATTTTACAACTTCTCATCATTTTTCAGTACTTATTCAAATAGGACATTATTTTATGAATGAAATTTTTACCGGTTGTAAATCAAAACCTGAAATGAGTTCTCACTTACAAGGAGTTACTCTAATTTATGCTAATTTTAACCCCCGAAAAGGCAGTAAAAATGGCAACTTTCCTATTTGATAAGATAGTATTCGGACCTGTGAAAAGCAGGAGACTTGGGATTTCTCTTGGGATAAATCTTTTGCCAACAACATGTAAACTCTGCAATTTCGATTGTATCTATTGTGAGTGCGGCCTGACCGGGGATTTTAAAGAATCAGGTGCCTTAATTCCCAAAAGGAGAGATGTTTATGAGGCACTTGAACATTCACTTTCAGAAATGAAATTAAAAGGTCAGACTCCTGATGTAATAACATATGCAGGAAACGGAGAACCTACTCTCCATCCTGAATTCAGCGGAATAATTGACGATAGTATAAAACTTAGGGATTTATACTTCCCGAAAGCAAAAATTGCAGTACTGTCAAATTCCACCACAATAAGCAATCCTTCAGTAAAAGAGGCTTTATTACTGGTCGATATGAACATCCTGAAACTCGATTCAGCAATTATTTCTACAATTATGCTTCATAATCAGCCAGTTGGAAATATAAACATTGAAGAGTTGATCAATAACCTTACCGGATTTAACGGTAAACTAATTATACAGACACTCTTCCTGCGGGGATTAAAGAATGGAGTTGTGATTGACAATACTACAACGGCAGAAATAAATGCCTGGTTAAAGGCAATCAAAAGAATCGGACCTTCTGAAGTGATGATCTATACCATATCGAGAGATACACCTGATGGTTCGCAATTGGATAGAATCCCTGTAGATGAACTTAATAAAATTGCATCAAAAGTCAGAAAGCTGGGCATAAAGACAAAGGTTTCAGGTTGATATTGAACAAAAAACACAATATACTTATTTGTCCCTTAGAGTGGGGATTAGGTCATTCCACCCGCATGATTTACCTTGCCGGAAGGCTGATGGAGATGGGCAATAATATCATTATTGGATCCGGGAAGGAGTATCATCAGCTTTTTATAGATGAATTACCCGGTGTTTCATGCATCGTTTTCAATGGTTTCAAACCAAGGTACTCAGGTTTTCTACCTCAATACCTTATTTTACTTCTGAAAACTCCTTTACTTATTTATCATATTTTCAGGGAACATAACAGACTTAAAAAGATCATTGAAAAGTATAAAATCGATATAGTAGTAAGCGATAACCGCTTCGGATTATGGAACAGTAAAGTAACAACAGTATATGTAACTCATATGCCCCGTATTCCTTTACCCAAAGCTCTCAGATTTATTGAAATTACAGGTATCTTTTTGCACAGGGAAATAATAAAGAAATATTCCTTCTGTTTCATTCCTGATCTTCCTGGAGAAATGAATATTTCAGGCAGGTTATCGCATGATCTGAAACTTCCGGATAATGTAAGATATACAGGAATCATGTCACGTTTCATGTTACAAACATCACCTCAGGCAGAGTCTTGTTTTCAAACTAAACATATTACAATAATACTTTCAGGCCCTGAGCCACAAAGGGGGATACTTAAAAAGCGGTTGGCAGCCATCCTTAAAGATAAAGAGATCACAACTGTGGTTCTTGAAGGAAGAGCTGACAAGATCAGGGAAATTGTGAAGGATGGTAATATATTATACTATACCCATCTTCCTGCCTCTGAAATGCAACCAATGTTAAAGGAAAGTGAAATCATTATCACAAGATCTGGTTATACATCAATAATGGAGCTTATAAGCCTTAATTGCAGTGCATTACTCATACCAACCCCAGGTCAGACAGAACAAGAGTATCTTGCAGTATATTTGTCAGAAAGGGGATGGTTTGACACAATAAACCAGTGCCAGTTAAATGAAGGAATAAATCTTCCTTTGAAAAAAGCTATACCTTCATCAGAAATTATTGAACAAAGTAAATTGCTTCTCGACAAGGCTCTTAAAGAGTTGTTAAAAGAACCTCACAAAAAAATCTGAAACGGAGAATAATTTCAGATCACTGGAAAACCCCTATATGGTAATACTTAAATATTACTGGCTTATTACTCTTTAAATTTCCTTTCTCAGTCTTGCAACCGGAATATTGAGCTGCTCGCGGTATTTTGCCACTGTTCTTCGGGCTATCTGATAGCCCTTCTCCTGAAGAATTTCTGTGAGATGTTCATCAGTCAATGGTTTCCGCTTTTCTTCATTTTCAATACAATCCTGCAAAATCCTTTTTATTTCTCTTGTTGACACTTCTTCCCCACTATCAGTTTGCAGTCCTTCTGAGAAAAAAAACTTCAGGGGGAAAATCCCGAAGTGAGTCTGAATATATTTACTATTGGCGACTCTTGATACAGTAGAAATGTCCAGTCCCGTCATTTCGGCAACATCCTTAAGGATCATTGGTTTCAGCTTTGTTTCGTCACCATCAATAAAGTAATCGTTCTGGTATTCGAGAATTGCGTTCATTGTCAGAAGAAGGGTATTCTGTCGTTGCTTTATTGCATCAATAAACCATCTGGCCGAATCAATTTTCTGTTTTACAAACTGAACAGCATCTTTCATCTCCTTTTTCTGGCTTTTGTCTTTGCTGTACGAATGAAGCATTTCACTGTAAGCAGAACTTAACCTGAGTTCGGGAAGATTTCTGGAGTTTAAATGTAGTTCAAAGCCATCCTCTGTAAGCTCAAGGATAAAATCGGGAATAATTGGCTGAGATGTTTTATTGAAAGGGTCACTAAATACTCCCCCTGGTTTTGGATTGAGTTTTAAAACTTCATCAATTGCAGCTTTAAGTTCATTTTCAGAGATTCCAAGCCTGGCAATAATTTTATCATAATGTCTTTTTGTGAACTCCTCAAAATATGTATCAAGAATTCTATGTGCAAGATCCAGCGAGGGTTGAGTCTTATCACGCTTCTCTATCTGAAGTAAAAGACATTCTCTCAAAGTTCTTGCTCCTACTCCCGCGGGTTCAAGATCCTGAATAATTTTCAGCACCTCCTCAAGATCACTTTCTGTTGCTTCAATGTTCTGGAGGAAAGCCAGGTCGTCAACAATATTTATCAACTCCCTTCTCAGGTATCCGTCATCATCAATATTCCCAAGCAGGTACTCGCCAAGGACCTTTTGCTTCTCATTCAGATTCCTCAGACCAAGCTGAGACTCGAGATGCTCATGGAATGAAGATCCTACTGAAAAGGGGATCTCATTTCTCTTATCATCATCTTTACCGCTGTTTTGAATCTGCAACCGGTAATCAGGAATATCATCTTCTTCAATATAATCATCTATTGTAAACTCGTCCTGATCTTTATCTGAATCCTCAAAGAGGTCCTCCTCTTCTGTCTCTGAATTTATCTCCTCCTCCTCCTGTCCCTCTTCAAGTGCAGGATTTTCTTCGAGCTCCTTTTTAATCCGCTCTTCTATCTGCAAAGTAGGAACCTCCAACAGCTTGATCATCTGGATTTGCTGTGGAGAGAGCTTCTGTAATAACTTCTGTTGTAATCTCTGGTTTAACATCCTAATACCGTAAAGATAACCATTCAGGATCAGATATTTTTAAAATTCAGCATTCCTTGGTGTTCTTGGAAAAGGTATCACGTCGCGAATATTCGACATTCCGGTAACAAATAATATCAACCTCTCAAACCCTAAACCAAAGCCGCTGTGGGGAGCTGTTCCAAATTTTCTGGTATCAAGATACCACCAGAAATCTTTCTCCGCAAGGTTCATATCTTTGATCCTGGCAAGCAATTTATCATACTGCTCCTCTCTTTGTGATCCTCCAATAATCTCCCCTATGCCCGGAAACAATACATCCATTGCCCTTACTGTTTTACCATCATCATTCTGCTTCATGTAAAAGGCTTTGATCTCTTTTGGGTAATCGGTCAGTATCACAGGCCTGTTAAAATGCTCCTCAACCAGGTATCTCTCATGCTCAGCCTGAAGATCACGTCCCCAGCCAACCTGATATTCCCACTTCTTTTCAGAAGCAGCAAGAATAGAAACAGCCTCACTGTATGTTATTCTTACAAACTCATTGTCGAGAACAAATTTTAATCTGTCAAGAAGGCCTTTATCAATCATATTATTGAGGAAATCAAGATCATCGCGGCAGTTATCAATTGCATATTTAATAAGGTATTTGACAAACTCTTCTGCCAGGTCCATATTATCCTTAAGATCATAGAAAGCCATTTCCGGTTCGATCATCCAGAATTCCGCAAGGTGCCTTGGTGTATTTGAGTTTTCAGCCCTGAAAGTAGGTCCGAAAGTGTAAATATCCCCTAATGCAAGTGCTCCAAGCTCTCCTTCCAGCTGACCGGAAACAGTAAGGTTTGTCTCTTTACCAAAGAAATCGTTTCTGAAATCAATTGATCCGTCTTCATTACGGGGCATTTTTTTCAGATCCATTGTTGTAACATGAAACATTTCTCCGGCTCCTTCACAGTCACTCCCTGTGATAATAGGAGTATGCAAATAGAAAAATCCCTTATCATTAAAGTACTTATGTATTGCAAATGCCATTGCATGCCTGATCCTGAAGACAGCGCCGAAAGTATTTGTCCTGAAACGCAAATGCGCGTTCTCTCTCAGAAACTCCATTGAATGGCCTTTCTTCTGAAGGGGATAACTTTCAGAATCACTCTTGCCATATATTTCAATGGTTGAAGCATTTATCTCAACACTCTGCCCTTGTCCCTGTGATTCAACCAATACTCCTTTAACAGCTATGCAGGCGCCTGTGGAAATATCTCTTAGCATTACCTCATCAAATGAGGCAGTATCAACAACCACCTGGATATTATTAATTGTTGATCCGTCATTAAGTGCAATGAATACTATATTCCTGTTCCCCCTTTTAGTTCTTACCCATCCCTTTACCAGAACATCTGCACCAACCTCCGGACTGGATAATAATTGTTTTACCTTAATTCTTTTCATTATAATAAAATTATCTCATTAACCGGTTGAACCTGCTTATTTTGCAATAATTATAAATAACCCTATTTTGCAAAACATGTTAGCTTAACCATTTTCAACTATAATCATCAAATACTGATGCGCAAAAATAATAATTGGAATAATATTCTTAGCAATTAAGAGTTATTAATTATAAAATGGTGCCTCAGGAGTAGTGAATGGTTTGAAAATATGTAAATTCTGAATAACTTTGATATAAATTTGAAAACAGAAAATGCTATGGAAGAACATAAGAAACTTATAGTAGTGCCCTGGGATTTCACAAGTGTTGCTGAGAGTGCCCTTGCACATGCAGTTAAAATAAGCCGTATGGTTGGTAATGATATTGCTATGCTTCATATTGTAGACGAGGGAATTAAACCCAAAGCGGAACTGGAAAAAAGGTCGCTTCTGAAAAAACAGGCTGAAGAAAGCAGTAATAAATATAATGTTCCCATAACTTATCTTACCAAAAGGGGGAGTATTTTCACCTCCATTGCAGAATATGCTAATGAAAAGGAGGCAAGCCTTGTTATTATGGGTACCCACGGAATGAAAGGCATGCAGAAGCTGACCGGAAGCTGGGCTCTGAAAGTAATTGTAAAATCAAAAGTGCCTTTTATTGTTGTTCAGGATCCTCCAACCGACCAGGAGAGGTATCATAATATTGTTTTTCCAGTTGACTTCAGAGGTGAAAACAAGGAAAAAATGAATATGGCTATTTTCATGGGTAAGTATTTTGAATCAAAGGTTCATATGCTTGTTGCTGTAAGTTCAGATAAAAACCTCCTGAAGAAGACAAACGTTAATTTGAATTTCGCTGTTAAATATCTTATTCAAAATAACATTGAATATGAGATTCATAAAATTCCTAAAGGTAAGTTTGCGCAACAGACAATTGATTTTGCCCAAAAGAAAAATGCAGATCTGATTCTGATAATGACCACAAAAAATATAACCCTGGCTGATTATGTTATTGGCGCAGATGAGCAATACATAATTGCAAACAGCTCAAAAATACCGGTATGTTGTATTAATCCTAAAGCTACTTTTGCCAAGGTTGGTCAGTTTATGTATGGTTGATAATCAATAACTGTTCCAGACTGATGTCAATCGTTATAGAGGGTGTTACCAAGTATTATGGAGAGCAAAAAGCTCTTGATAATGTCTCCTTCGAAATAAAAACAGGTGAAATTGTCGGGTTTCTGGGTCCTAACGGTGCAGGAAAATCAACAATGATGAAAATCATTACAGGTTTTATCCCTGCATCTTCAGGCAAAGTACTTATTAATGGCCTTGAGGTTGAAACAAATGACCCTGAAATTAAGAAACAGATAGGGTATCTTCCTGAAAACAATCCGTTATATCCTGATATGTATGTCAGGGAATACCTTGGATTTGTTGCATCAATATACAATTCAGGACTACCTAAAAAGCAACAGATAGATAATATTGTAAACCTGACCGGACTAACTCCTGAGCAGAATAAAAAGATAGGTGCGCTCTCAAGGGGATACAGGCAGAGGGTAGGGCTTGCCCAGGCGATCATCCATAATCCTGAAGTTTTAATACTTGATGAAGCGACAACAGGTCTCGATCCCAATCAGATAATTGAGATACGTGCCCTCATAAGGAAAACCGGGGAAAAGAAGACTGTGATGCTATCCACGCATATTATGCAGGAGGTTGAAGCTATTTGCGACAGAATAATAATAATTGATAAAGGTATTATTGTTGCAAATGAAGAGAAGAGTAATATCTATTCTGTCATTAAGTCTTCAAATCAAATGGTTCAGATAGAGTTCGATAAAGAGATAAATGAATTGAAAATAAGGGAACTTGAAAATGTGATCAGTGTCAGAAATGTAAAAAATAATATCTGGCTTATAGAATCAGGTAGTAATGAGGACATTCGTCCTTCTCTTTTCAATTTTGCAGTCAATAACAATCTTACTGTTCTCTCAATGAACAGACATGAGAGTAATCTTGAAGAAGTTTTCAGGCATATTACTAATGTATAATATTTTGGTAATCCGTTTCTTTTTATTTTCTTTGTATCCTTGTTATGTATGTGGAAAGATTTGAGCTGATTGCAACCACAGGAAAAAAATGCTAAACCACAATTAATTCCTTTTGTACAATCAACCAAGCTTCCCATTTTTTTAATATAAATTTAAAATTAATATTATGGGATATTTATTTACCTCCGAATCAGTTTCAGAAGGCCACCCTGATAAGGTAGCCGATCAGATTTCAGACTCTCTTCTTGACGAATTTCTCCGGTGGGACCCGGAATCAAAAGTTGCCTGTGAAACCTTTGTAACAACCGGGCTGGTTGTATGTGGCGGCGAGGTTAAAACCATTGGATGGGTAGATGTTCAGGAAACTGCCCGCAGAGTGATCCACGATATCGGGTACACAAAAGCAGAATATCGTTTTGACTGTGATTCATGCGGAGTTATTTCAACCATACATGAGCAGTCAAGTGACATAAACCAGGGAGTTGTTCGTGAGAAACCTGAAGAACAGGGAGCCGGAGATCAGGGTATGATGTTTGGTTATGCCTGTCGTGAGATGGATAACTATATGCCATTAACCATTGAACTCGCTCACAGGCTTCTCCAGGAACTGGCAGCCATCAGACGGGAGGGAAAACAGATGAAATACCTCAGACCGGACAGTAAATCGCAGGTTACCGTTGAGTACGATGATAATAATAATCCCGTTCGTATTGATACTATTGTTATAAGTACACAACATGACGAGTTTATTCTACCGAAAAATAAATCAGCCAAGGCTGAACTTGCAGCTGAGAAGGCTATGCAGGCGAAAATCGGTGAGGATCTCCTGAAAATCCTTATCCCAAGGGTCAAGAAAAATCTGCCGGCCAGAATACAGAAACTGTTCAAAAATGATTATAAATTTCTTGTAAATCCAACCGGGAAATTTGTAATTGGAGGTCCTCATGGTGACACCGGACTTACCGGCCGCAAAATCATTGTCGACACTTATGGCGGACATGGAGCACACGGAGGTGGGGCTTTTTCAGGTAAAGATTCCTCAAAAGTTGACCGTTCTGCCGCTTATGCAGCCCGTCATATAGCAAAAAACCTTGTTGCAGCAGGTGTTTGCGATCAGGCCCTTATACAGGTCGCCTATGCAATTGGTGTTGCACAACCTGTCGGATTATATGTAAATACTTATGGTACAGGTAAAGTCAAAGACAGTAAAGGCAAGCTTCTTACCGATGGAGAAATTGCACTTAAGATTGATAAGTTATTTGACATGCGTCCTTATTCTATTGTTCAACGGTTCGGACTTAAAAATCCGGTATTTCTGCAAACGGCCTCTTACGGGCATTTTGGCCGTGAGTGTATAACAAAAACAGTTGACGTTTATTATGAAGTTCCGGGAAGTAAATCAAAGTCAGTAAACGGAAACGGAAAAAACGTTTACCAGAAGAAAGTAGAATTTTTTGCCTGGGAAAAACTGGATTATGTGGACAAATTGAAGAAGCTCTTTAAGATATAATAGTACTTGTCTCCTGTGTTAAGTGAGGGAGAGGGGGAGAAAGTGAGAAAGGGAGAAAGGGAGAAGAGGAGAAAGGGAGAACTGAAGATTATAAATTAGTGATTCTCATGAATATTCTGGATGAATTAAAAGAAAAAAAGATACTCCTTTCAGACGGTGCGTGGGGTACAATTCTTCAGGCAAAAGGTCTGAATCCCGGAGAATGCCCGGAATTATGGAATATAACTCACAGGAATGATGTTCTTAGTATTGCTGAATCTTATATCAATGCAGGTTCAGATATTATAGAAACCAACAGCTTCGGAGGAAGTATTTTTAAACTCTCCCAATATGGTCTGGGTGATCGTGTACATGAAATAAATAAGGCAGCTTCTGCAATATCGAGAGAGGCTGCCGGAAGTAAAAAACATGTTGCAGGCTCGGTCGGTCCTTCAGGTAAGATGCTTATAATGGGTGATGTTACCGAAGATGAATTGTACGATGCCTTCAGAGTTCAGGTTAAAGCTCTTGAAGAGGGAGGTGCGGATATTATTATTATTGAAACAATGTCAGCACTCGATGAAGCTTCCCTTGCTGTCAGGGCAGCAAGGGAGAATACCGATTGCACAGTTATAATTACAATGACATTTTCAGAAGCCACAAATGGAGAATACCGTACAATGATGGGTGTTTCGCCTGAAGAGATGGTCAGTCTCAATGATAGAAGCCGGAGCTCATATAATCGGATCAAACTGTGGTAATGGCATCAGGGATATGTTAGGAATTGTTAAAGCCATAAGGGCAGTTGACAAAAAAATTCCTGTCATGATTCAGGCAAATGCAGGTATTCCCGAACTTATTGACGGAGTAACAGTATTTCGTGAATCACCTGAAATGATGGCATCATTTATTCCTGAACTTATTAACGCCGGCGCTGGCATCATCGGAGGATGCTGTGGTACTACTCCCGGGCATATCAGGGAGATAGGGAGGGTTCTTGGCAGGTGAAACTTATCCTGTCTTCTGACGCTTTAGGGATACAGTGTGTCTGAAATTTTCAATTAATTAAAAATGAGTACTATAAAAATTTTATTTTTGATCCTTACCGCACTAACACCTAATTTTGCCTTGTGTAAAGTGTATGAAAGGTCAGTTCCTTTCAAATCATGAAGCAGAAAGAGTTCCCCTCCTCGGAGGGGCTAGGGGTGGGTTAAATGTTATAATAAAAGTTGTGCAGGAGATAAAATATATTGTTTGCCAAAAGAAAAATAATCCCATACAAGACTCAATTAAAAGTACATGCGAAATTGTTCAGAAAAGGTAGTACTATCAAAAAAATACTACTCTGAAGAGAATTAAGAAATAAACAAATACTTAAAAACCCACCCCTAACCCCTCCAAGGAGGGGAACCCGCACATGAACAATCTTCGGTAACACCTATCAAGAGGCATATATTTCAAAGCATTTCAAGAAACTTTCAAATTTTATGTTTCTTCAACTTCTACAATATAGAACTGCCTTTTGACTCCTTTAACTTTAAAAAATGGGGTTTGCCACTGCACTAATCATCAGAAGTCAGGTAGGATGCTGTGGTACTACTCCCGGGCATATCAGGGAGATAGGGAGGGTTCTTGGCAGGTGAAGAGGACTTAAGATCAGAACGAAGCCTTAACTATTCTGGCGATATTATCAGATCTTCCGAGTGTATAGTAATGTATGCCCGGAACACCAAGTTTTATTAATTCTTTCGATTGCATTGCAGCCCATTCTATTCCTGCTTCGCGTGCCTCAGCATCTGTTTTGCATTTATTTACAGCATTGAAAAGATCATTTGGTAAATCAATATGAAAGGTCTGAGGTAATAACTTTATATCATTCATTGCTGAAATAGGTTTAATACCAGGTATCACCGGAACAGTTATCCCCATCTTCCTGCACTCATCCCTGAATCTGCAAAATTTGTTATTATCAAAAAACATCTGAGTCACAATATAGCTGGCTCCTGCATCAACCTTGCGTTTCAGATTTTCCATGTCAACCTGTCTGTTAGGTGCCTCAAAATGTTTTTCAGGATAACCGGCCACCCCTATGCAAAAAGCTGTTGGGTCGGCATTTTCAAGATTTTCTTCAAGATATTTACCCCTGTTCATGTCGGCAATCTGCTGAACTAGCTCAAATGTATATGTATGACCAGTCTTTTCAGGAATAAATGTCCGGCTGCCTTTCTGGGGATCACCCCTCAATGCAAGAACATCGTCAATACCAAGAAACCGCATTTCTATCAGCACATTTTCCGTCTCCTCCTTGCTGAATCCTCCACAAAGGATATGAGGAACAACAGGTATATTATACTTATATTTAACTGCTGCTGCCAGTGCAATTGTACCTGGCCTTAACCTCACCACCCTTTTCTCAAGAAGTCCGTCAGGCCGCTCCCTGTAAAGTGTTTCATTCCGGTGGGAAGTGAAGTTTATATAAGCAGGGGCATACTCTATAAGCCTGTCAATTGCCGCATAAGTGCGTTCAATACTATGACCTTTGAGGGGAGGAAGAAGTTCAAAGGTAAACAGAGGTCCTTTTGCGTTTTTAATCGTTTCTATAACAGTCATTTTCAAAATATCATAAGTTTGGAGCGAGCCATTTGGATGCCTCTTCAATTGTCATATTTTTTCTAAAAGCATAATCCTTTAACTGATCACTATTTATTTTACCAATATTGAAATAGCTTGATCCCGGATGAGAGAAAAAGAATCCACTTACTGATGCCGGTGGTACCATCGCATAGTTTTCAGTAAGTTCAGCACCAATATGTTTTTCTGCACTGAGCAGGTCAAAGAGAACCCTCTTCTCAGTATGATCAGGACAAGCCGGATATCCGGGGGCCGGTCTTATTCCTTTATATTTAAGCTTTAATAAATCTTCTATCGGAAGTTTTTCCTGAGGCGCATAACCCCAGTAGTCTGTCCGTATCTTTTCATGAAGCCACTCAGCTGCAGCTTCAGCAAAACGATCACTTAAGATACGGATCATAATAGTCGCATAGTCATCCTCCTTAAATTTATTTAATTTCTCATTATCTATTGGGACAGTTACAACGAAAGTTCCAATATTATCAATTAATCCGGAGGTTTCAGGTGCAATATAATCTGACAGGGAGAGGTTAGGAACCCCCTTCTCTTTTTTCTCCTGGTTCCTTAAAAACCTGAAGATTGTAAGTAATTCTTTTCCCCTTTTATCAGAAAATACTTTTATATCATCACCTTCAGATACAGCAGGATATATACCAAATACAGCTTTTGCCTCAAGAATTTTCTGATCAATTGCAATTCTGAGAAACTTCTGAGCATCAGCAAAAAGTTTTTTTGCCTCTTCTCCTTTTAGCGGATCATTGAAGATCGCGGGGTATTTGCCTGACAATTTCCATGAAAAGAAAAAGAAGGTCCAGTCGATATATTCTGTAAGTTCATTAAGATCTACCGAATCTAAAACATGATGCCCCGGCTTTACAGGGTCAAAGATCTTATATGTCTGCCAGTCTGTATGATACCCATTTTTCCTGGCATCTGAAATGGAAATTAAACTTTTTTCAGTCTGTCGCGAACTATGATCTTCCCTCATCCTCTTATACTTATTCCTTACTTCAGTTATATACGCAACATTGTCTTTCTGAAGCAAAGAGGAGAGCACTCCTGCAGCTTTTGATGCATCTTTTACATGAATAACAGTATTTGAATATGCAGGAGCCACTTTCACAGCTGCATGTATTTCTGAAGTAGTTGCCCCCCCGATAAGCAGAGGCAGATTAATATTTCTCCGCTCCAACTCAGAAGCGACATGAACCATCTCTTCCAAGTGAAGGTGTTATTAACCCGCTGAGACCTATAACATCAACGTTTTCCCTAATTGCAGTGTCAATTATTTTTTCTGCCGGAACCATTACTCCAAGATCGATTATTTCGTAGTTGTTACATGATAATACAACTCCCACAATATTCTTTCCGATGTCATGAACATCTCCCTTAACAGTTGCCAGAAGGATTTTTCCGGCTATCTTCTTCTCCTCGCCCTTGCTCTCCAATTCAATATAAGGAGCAAGCTTTGAAACTGCTTTTTTCATTACCCGGGCACTCTTAACAACCTGAGGAAGAAACATTTTACCTGAACCGAACAGGTCTCCCACCTCGTTCATACCTCCCATCAGCGGTCCTTCGATAAGCTCGATCGATCTCCCGAAAAGTGGCCTTGCCTCTTCAACATCCTGTTCAATAAATTCATCAAATCCTCTGATCAGAGAATGCTTTATACGATCTATTACAGGTTGCTGACGCCATGCATCCTCCTTTTCCTCTTTCTTACCCTCATTCTTTAAACTTTCGGCGAATTTAACTAACCTTTCAGTTGAGTCTTTCCTTCTGTTAAGTACAACATCTTCTGTAAGTTGGAGAAGGACAGGTTCTATTTCGGTATATACCTGTAACATTCCAGGGTTAACAATTCCCATATCCAGACCAGCCTTAATAGCATGGAAAAGAAAAACTGAATGCATTGCCTCACGAACCTTATCAGTACCACGGAATGAAAATGAAAGATTACTGATTCCTCCGCTTACCCTGGCATACGGAAGGTTATTTTTAATCCATTCTGTTGCCTTAATAAAATTTACCGCATAGTTATTATGTTCTTCGATACCTGTAGCTATAGCAAGTACATTCGGATCAAATATTATATCTTCCGGAGGGTAATCAAGTTTATCCACAAGCAGACGGTAGCAACGCCCGGCAACGCTGATCCTTCTTTCGTAAGTATCAGCCTGACCTGTCTCATCAAAAAGCATAACAACTGCCGATGCTCCGTA
The DNA here is from genome assembly GCA_963732435.1 of uncultured Bacteroidales bacterium. GTDB lineage: Bacteria > Bacteroidota > Bacteroidia > Bacteroidales > VadinHA17 > LD21. The sequence continues at coordinate 1,113,595 of CAVSZL010000006.1, forward strand.
TTTTCTCAGAAGCCGGGCATGTTCAAGAAACTTTTCTTCACCCTCTTTAAGGCTGATTGAATTTACCACAGATTTTCCCTGAATGCACTTAAGAGCCGATTCAATTACGTTCCATCGTGAAGAATCAATCATCAGGGGAAGCTTTGCGATATCCGGTTCAGCCATTATCAGATTAACAAACTTAACCATGGCTTTTTCAGAATCAAGCATTGCCTCATCCATGCAAATATCAATTACCTGAGCTCCTCCCTCTACCTGACTGCGGGCAATAGCAAGAGCCTCATCATATTTTTCCTCCCTGATAAGACGTGCAAATTTTATTGATCCTGAAACATTTGTCCTTTCGCCAACATTAACAAAATTGGTTTCAGGAGTTATTGTGAGTACTTCCAGACCGCTTAATCGTGTGTATTTTTTAATCTCAGGACTTATTCTTGGCTTGTATTTTTTTGATACCTCAGCGATCTCCTTTATATGAAGAGGTGTTGTGCCGCAACATCCTCCGATAATATTTATCCACCCTTCTTTCATAAAATCCTCTGCTATAGAGGCCATAAATGCTGCAGACTGATCATATTCACCGAACTGGTTTGGCAGACCTGCATTTGGATGAACCGAAACATTAAATCCTGTCTTTGACGACAACTCCTCAACAAACGGGCGAAGCTGCTCTGCACCCAGCGCACAATTCAGGCCGATACTGAACAACGGAAAGTGAGAGACAGATACCAGAAATGCTTCAAGTGTCTGACCGGTAAGTGTTCTGCCACTGGCATCGGTAATAGTACCTGAAACCATTACCGGCAACCTTTTTGCTTTTTCTTCAAAAACAGAATCAATTGCAAAAAGAGCAGCCTTGCAGTTCAGCACATCAAATATTGTTTCAACCAGAAGCAGGTGCACACCTCCATCTATTAGGCCCCTTGCCTGTTCAGAATATGCTTCAACAAGCTGATCAAAAGTAACAGCTCTTGCCCCCGGATCATTTACATCCGACGACATTGAAGCTGTACGGTTTGTCGGACCAAGAGTTCCGGCAACGAAATGTTCCTGAGGTTCTCCAGACTTTTCAAACTCCGTAATTGCCTCATAAGCAAGCCTGGCCGATTGAAGGTTCAAATTATAAACATGGTCCTCCATGCCATAATCTGACATTGAAATTTTATTTGAATTAAAAGTGTTTGTTGTAATAATATCTGCCCCCGCCTCAAGGTATTCCCTGTGTATACCACTGATTATTTCAGGTCTCGTTACTGAAAGAAGATCATTGTTCCCTTTCTGAAGCATCGGATGATCTTTAAATCTTTCACCACGATAATCGTTTTCCTGAAGTTTGTACTTCTGTATCATCGTCCCCATTGCTCCATCGAGGATCAGTATTTTATGCTGAATAATATCTGATAAATTTTGCTTCACTCTCTTTTTTGCTGGTTTATTACTCTCCAATGATCGATTCTTTAACTCTCTTCTTCAATTTATAAATTCAAAACTGTCTTAATCTACTCTTTTTCCGGTGTTTATAATAAAAACATCCATACTGCGAAGTTGTTCCCTTATTGTGTAAAGTCTTTCAAGATTTACGACCCCAACCGCATATTTGTAAAATCTGCTGCAAAAGTATTCCGAGACTTCCTCAAATCCAAATAATTCCTTATCCTTTTCATCATTATACCTTAAGTATATTTCGAGTTTATGGTTTCTTGTATAATTTGTTACCATTCCCTGCTGATTTTTTTTATATTCATATCTGTAACCGTAAGAATTTGCAGAAATATCAGAAAGTACGGCACTCCCTGTTGCATGTCCCCCTGCTCCCTTTCCGCTGAAAAACTGTTTATCGGCAAATGCAGCTTCTGTAATGACTCCATTGTACTCATTATCTACATTATACAGATATTTATCTGATGAGATAAACCTCGGCAGCACGAAACTTGTTATAGTATTGTCATTTGTTTTCCCGACATAAGGTACAAGTTTTATTTTAAATCCTTTTTCTTTAGCATACTGTATATCAAACTTTGAAATTGTATTGATACCGTAATGGAAGACCTCTTCAGGCTCAAGGAACAAACCATAGGCATGCCCTGTAATAATACAAAGTTTGTACTTTGCATCCCATCCCTGTACATCAAGTGTAGGGTCTGACTCGGCAAATCCTTTTTCCTGGGCTCCTTTTAATGCCTCTGAATATTCAATACCCTCATTGTGCATCTTCGTCAAAATGTAGTTTGTTGTCCCGTTTAATATTCCCCGTAATGAGTAAAGCAACTCATTATCATAATATTCCTCCAGGTTTCTTATAATCGGGATACTTGCTCCGGCTGATGCTTCATACAGAAGGGAGACTTTATGTTTCCGCTGCATATCAACCAGTTCCCTGAAATGTTTTGCCACCATCATCTTATTGGCAGTCACAACATTCTTACCGCTTTTCATGGCAGTTGTAACAATACTGAAAGCTTCATCAGCATCATCAATCAGTTCAACAACCAGGTTGATAGATTTATCGTTCAGTATATCATTCTTATCGAATGTGAAATTAGACATAGGGATCCTCCTTTTTTTAAAACGGTCCTTTACACAAATCTTTATAATATCTGCTTTAAAGCCGTTGCTGCTGTTCAGAACATCATGCAGACCCTGTCCTACACATCCATATCCGAAAAGTCCTATTCTTAATTTTTCTTTTGTCATGATAAACTCTTTGGTTGACTATAAAACCTGTCTGAAAGCCTGTTCAAAATCATAAATAATATCGTCAATATGTTCAATCCCCACTGAAACCCTGAACAAACCGGGTTCAATTCCAATGGCTGCCTGCTCTTCAGCAGACATCTGCGAATGTGTTGTTGCAGACGGTTGAATAATAAGTGTTTTAGCATCACCTACATTGGCAAGATGACTCACAAGCTCAAAATGTTCCACAAGTCTGACAGCTCTTGATTTTTTAGCTTTAAGAACAAAACTCAGAACCCCTCCGGCACCTTTCGGAAGATATTTTTTAGCAAGTTCGTGATATGGATTTCCGGGCAGACCGGGATAGTTTACTTTTTCCACTCCCGGATGTTTTTCAAGCCACTTTGCAAGAGCCAGAGTGTTTTGTACATGACGTTCCATTCTAAGCGATAGGGTTTCAAGTCCCTGAAGAAGCAGAAAGGAATTAAACGGACTTATTGCAGGACCAAGGTCCCTTAATCCTTCAACACGTGCTTTCACTATGAATGCTATGTTGCCTGCAGGTGATGTTTTTGAGAAAATATCTCCGAAGATCTTTCCATGGTAACCCTCAGCAGGTTCGGTAAATACAGGGAAATTACCATTGTTCCAGTCAAAATTACCGGCATCGGTTATAACACCTCCAATGCTTGTGCCATGTCCTCCTATCCATTTGGTTGCTGATTCCACAACAATATTTGCCCCATATTCGATAGGTCTGCAAAGGTATCCGCAGGCTGCAAATGTATTGTCCACAACAAGAGGAAGACCATGCTTTACAGCCACTTTGGAAATCTTCTCAAAATCAGGAATATTAAACCCGGGATTTCCTATTGTCTCTACATATATTGCTTTTGTATTACCATCAATCAGCTTTTCAAATGACGTTGGCTCCAGGTCTCTGGCAAACCTTGCCTCGATACCGAAGTTTGCAAATGTCACCTTAAACTGATTATGACTTCCTCCGTAAAGAAATGGTGAAGTGACAAAGTTCTCACCTTTTCTCATTATTGTGGTAAGAGCAATAAACTGCGCTGCATGACCTGATGATACAGCCAGAGAAGCTATTCCTCCTTCGAGAGCAGCAACTCTTTTTTCAAATACATCGGTTGTGGGATTATTTATACGTGTATAAATATTTCCCCACTCTGACAGATCAAAAAGATCAGCTGCATGTTTTGCGTTTTTAAAGATATAAGATGATGTCTGATACAAAGGTACTGCTCTTGATAATGTCTCTTTATCGGGATGATGGCCTGCATGGACCTGAAGTGTCTCAAAATTTACTTTTCTTGTCTTCATTCTATTGAATTTTAAATCATTTAAATATCCGGAAATACAGAAATTTTAAATAATTCACTGTTTCCGGCGATTAACCTTAAAAAAGTGTGATGCTGTTCAAAACTCTTACCTGCACATGCACATAGGCATGAAATGCATCAGGAGATTGTAGTTTGCGGGATGTGTTGAATTCATTTTTCAGTGTTAAAATTTTTATCATCTCCCGGCTTTCCGGGATTAGGTTTTGGCACCTTTATCCACCATATGGCAGGTTGGTTGCCAGGGTTTCGCAGAGCCTAATCTCTTCACCCTTCTTAATAAAAATCAAACACCCTTTTACAGAAAGGAATATCTGATTTGTGGGGTCAAAGGTAAAAATGATTTTGGAAATCTCAAAAAAACGTAAAAATAAATAATTACCTTACTTTTGTCATATCAAATTCTGATCAGATGCAAAACAACCTTTTTATCTATAATAGCCTTTCAAGGAAGAAAGAACTCTTCAAACCTCTCCATTCACCATTTGTTGGTTTGTATGTTTGTGGTCCTACTGTTTACAGTGACGCTCACCTTGGACATGCCAGGCCTGCAATAATATTCGACCTGTTGTACCGGTACCTGACTCACCTGGAATATCAGGTACGTTATGTACGTAACATAACCGATGTTGGTCATCTTGAAAATGACGCAGATGAGGGTGAAGATAAAATTGAAAAGAAAGCAAGGTTTGAGCATCTCGAACCTATGGAGGTTGTTCAGAAATATATGAATACTTACACCAAAAATATGGATCAGCTGAATACTCTTCACCCTTCTATTGAACCAAGAGCTTCAGGACATATTATTGAACAACAGGAGTTTATTAAAGAAATACTTGCAAGAGGCTATGCCTATGAAGTAAACGGGTCGGTTTATTTTGATGTTCTTAAATACAATGAAAAATATAAGTATGGAAAGTTGTCGGGGCGCGTTCTTGAAGAACTTCAGAGCAATACCCGTATACTTGACGGACAGGATGAGAAACGGAATCCTTTTGATTTTGCACTTTGGAAGAAAGCTACCCCTGAACATATTATGAAATGGCCATCGCCATGGAGTATGGGATTTCCCGGATGGCATCTTGAATGTTCAGCCATGAGCACAAAATACCTCGGAACTGAATTTGATATCCATGGAGGAGGTATGGATCTTCAGTTTCCTCATCACGATTGCGAAATAGCACAATCAACATCAGTGCTTGGTAAAGAAGCAGTGAGGTACTGGATGCATAATAACATGATCACAATAAACGGTCAGAAGATGGCTCGTTCTCTTGGAAATTTTATTACCCTTGATCAGCTATTCAGCGGTAATCACCCTGTTCTGGAAAAACCTTACAGCCCGATGACCATAAGGTTTTTCATTCTACAGGCTCATTACCGGAGTACTGTTGATTTCTCCAATGAGGCACTTCAGGCAGCAGAGAGAGGGCTGCAGAAATTAATGAAAGCTATTTCTACAGTTGAAAAAGTAAAACCTTCTGCAAACTCAACTGTTGATATTGAAACACTTTGGAAGAAATGCTATGAATCACTCGATGATGATCTTAACAGTCCGATTTTGCTGTCGCACCTTTTTGAAGGAGTCAGAATTGTAAATTCACTGTCAGATGGCAGTGAAAAAACAGATGCTGCCGGCCTGGATTCATTAAAAAAGCTGTTTAATACGTTTGTATTTGAGATACTTGGTCTTAAAGATGAGTCAACAGGAATGAGTGATGAAAAACTCACCGGGGAACTGATGAAGATTATCATTGACCTACGGCAGGATGCCAAAAACAAAAAAGAGTGGGCAGCTTCCGATAAGATCCGCGCAGGACTAAAAAATGCAGGGATAGTATTAAAGGATCTGAAAGAGGGAGCTGAATGGGAAAGGGAGTAGAGTGGTGAGGAATGAGGAGTGAGTTTAATGTTCCCCTCCCTGGAGGGGCCAGGGGTGGGTTTTAAATACTTAATGTAAAGCGGGAGGCTTGTGATAAGTTTTAAATATTTACTACATGCAAACCAAAAGAAGAATTATCCCATATAATCCTGTCAAAGGGTGGTTATTTCATGTTCCCCTCCTTGAGGTCAAGGCGTGGTTCTTTCATGTTCCCCTCCCTGGAGGGGCCAGGGGTGGGTTTTAAATACTTAATGTAAAACGGGGGTCTAGCTATAAGTTTTAAATATTTACCTAATGCAAACCAAAAGAAAGATTTTCTCATATAATCCTGAATTAAAGATTCTTGCCAAAGAACTTCGCAGAAATATGACTCTTTCTGAAGTTCTTCTTTGGAATGAACTAAGGAAAAAACAAATGTTGGGGTTTGATTTCGATCGTCAGCGACCAATTGGTAATTTTATAGTTGACTTTTATTGTAAGGAATTACAGCTGGCTATTGAAATTGATGGGGATACACATATTTATAAGTATGATTATGATGAAGAGAGACAAAGGAATCTTGAGAAGTTAGGGATAAATTTCTTAAGATTTGAAGATATAGAGGTTAAAAAGAATATGAATAATGTGCTAAGGGTTATTGAGGACTGGATAGCAAAAAACAAACCCACCCCTAGCCCCTCCAGGGAGGGGAACCCTTATGGGAATGATCTGACAAGTGATAAAATAACAATCCCTAAGCTCCAGTCTGAGAGGGACAATCTCTCCCGTGAGGGATTAATGGCAAAAAACCAAGCCACCCCTGGCCCCTCCAGGGAGGAGAACCCTTATGGGAATGATCTGACAAGTGATAAAATAACAATCCCTAAGCTCCTGTCTAAGGGGGTCCCGCGAGGGGAACCCAAATAAAATTGGGGAACCGGATATGAAACCTCTGTATAATAAAGAATATTAATGGACCCGATAAAATACATAACTCCATACATCTCCTCCCAGCTGAATATTGGCAATGTTCCTCTTGGTGGCAACCATCCTATTCGTATTCAATCGATGACAAATACTGATACACTTGATACAAAAGCATCTGTAATTCAATGTATCAGAATCATTGAGGCCGGGGCTGACTATGTAAGACTCACAACCCAGGGGATCAGGGAGGCTGAGAACCTGTCTGATATCAAAAGGGAGCTGCGAAAAGCAGGCTTCGACACACCACTCATAGCCGATGTGCATTTTAATCCGGCTGCTGCTGAAAAAGCTGCACAAATAGTTGAAAAGGTCAGAATCAATCCTGGTAATTATGCCGACAAAAGAGCCCTCTTTGAAAAATATGATCTGACTGAAAAAGAATATTCTGAAGAACTTGAAAGGACTCATTCCAAACTTCTTCCCCTTATAAAAATATGCCATGAGAATAAAACAGTAATACGCCTGGGTATTAACCATGGATCGCTCTCTGACCGTATTATGTCACGATATGGAAATACCACTGAGGGTATGGTGTTTTCAGCACTGGAATTTATTAAAATCTTCAGGTCTGAGAACTTCAATAACCTGGTTTTATCAATGAAATCGTCAGATACCGCAATTATGATAGAAGCGACAAGGATGCTTGTCGGCAGAATGCAATCGGAAGGTTTATCATACCCTCTTCATCTTGGCGTTACAGAAGCGGGCGAAGGAGAAGACGGAAGGATAAGGTCATCTGCCGGAACAGGGGCTCTTCTTGCTGAAGGAATCGGTGACACTATAAGGGTTTCATTATCTGAGGATCCTGAGAAGGAGATCCCGGTTGCAAGAAGACTGGTTGATTATTATAACAGAGATATCTCCCGGACAAAGCCAGAAAATCGGGTCATCTTTAAATCTCCTGCCGGTAAACCCGGATTCTTAAAGAATATAAACGGTCCCCTGGTTATTTCAGATATGTCATCCTATGGTAAAATAAACAGAGAGGATTATAAGGATGCAGGTTATCAAACTAATATTGAAACGGGGGATGTAAAAGTAACAGACAACTCTGCAGACCTGATTATAGCCTCTGAAACTCCTGAAAATATTCCCTGTGATGTTAAACTCTGCCTTCCATACAAAACCTGGTCTGAGCACAACGATAAGGAGAGATTATATCCGATCTTTTCTCCTGAGAGGTTTCATGAAAGTACCCTGAGGTCAGAGCAGCTAAATATTATTCAAACCGGCCCTGATCTTCAAATTGATTATCTGAAGGAATCTGACCCTGATTCAACTCTCATAATTTTTAATTTTGATCCTGATATAAACAGATACGCAGCAGATAACTTTTTTAACCTGCTTGAAGAAAACAATCTGAAAATAAATGTAGTGCTTAATCCTCTCTTTCATGAGAATGAAGTTGAAACACTCCGGATAAAGGCCTCGTCATTGCTTGGATCCTATGTTATTGATAAACGGGTTTCAGGGATATCGGTAAGCAACATAGGGAATATCCGATTCAGAGATCTGACATCAACTGCCTTTTCAATACTTCAGTGTACAGAGACACGCATTACCCGGACATTATACCTCTCATGCCCAACCTGCGGCAGGACCAAATTCAATCTCCCGGAATCTGTAAGGAAAGTAAAAGAGGCCACAGGTCACCTTAAAGGTCTTAAAATCGCAGTAATGGGATGTATTGTAAACGGACCCGGTGAAATGGCAGGAGCTGATTATGGATATGTAGGGGCAGCAAACGGGAAAGTGCATATATACCGGGGAACGGATCCGGTAATTAAGAATATTCCTGAAAAAGATGCTGTTAAAGAGTTGCTCAGGTTGATAGAAAAGGATCAGACAAGCCTGTAATCGAGTTGTTTCTTTTGAAGATCAGCTTTTACAACTTCAATATTAACACGGTCTCCCAGTGTATATACTTTACCGGTAGAACGGCCTTTTATACAATAGTTTTCCTCATCATACTCATAGAAATCATCGGCAAGCTCTCTTATATGGATCATCCCTTCGCACTGATTTTCAATGATCTCCACATAGATTCCCCACTCAGTAACCCCTGATATAACTCCTTCAAATTCCTTTCCGAGTTTGTCGCTCATGTATTCTACCTGCTTATACTTTACTGAAGCCCTTTCAGCCTCAGCCGAAAGCCTCTCCATTTTGGAAGAGTGGTTACACAGCTTTTCATATTTGTCCTGAGTACCCGGATTTTCCTGATTCAGGTAATATGTAAGGAGCCTGTGCACCATCATGTCGGGATATCTTCGTATAGGAGATGTGAAATGGGTATAAAATTTAAAAGATAATCCATAATGACCAATATTCTCAGTTGAGTAGATTGCTTTGGCCATCGACCTTAATGCAAGTGTTTCAATAATATTCTGCTCCTTTTTCCCGGCTATTGAGGTTAATAGTTTATTCATTGCTTTGGGAAGTGATGTTTTATCATCTTCAATCAGTTTATAGCCAAAGCGTGTTATAAAATGGGTAAAGTTGCTGATTTTTTCAGGATCAGGAGTATCATGTATCCTGTACACAAATGTCTTTCCCTTAAGTTTTTTACCTACATATTCTGCAACCCTCTTATTGGCAAGAAGCATGAACTCCTCGACAAGCTGATTTGCAGTTCCCATCTCCCGGAATTTTATCGCCAGAGGCTTCCCTGCCTCATCAAGTTCGAACTTTACCTCAACCTTCTCAAAGGCAAAGGCCCCCAGAGAAAACCTTTTTGTGCGTAACTGCTGTGCAAGCCGGTGAAGCAGGAGAACCTGGTCCTTCATATCACCATCCCCTGTATCAATTACCTTTTGTGCTTCATTGTAGGAGAATCTTTTGTCTGAATTTATGATCGTTCTTCCAAACCATTCATCAACAACCTCCGATTTATCATTGAGTTCAAAAACAGCAGAGTAAGTAAGTTTATCCTCAGCAGGATTAAGAGAACATATATGATTTGAAAGTCTTTCCGGTAACATGGGAACAACCCTGTCAACGAGATAAACAGATGTGGCTCTCTGCTTAGCCTCCTCCTCCACCAGCGATCCGGTTTTAACATAATGTGTCACATCTGCAATATGAACTCCAACCTCCCAATTTCCATTTTCAAGCTGCCTTAAAGAGATAGCATCATCAAAATCCTTTGCATCTTCAGGGTCGATAGTGAAGGTGGGTATCTGCCTGAAATCGCGGCGTGAGCTTATATCATTTTCAGTAATGGCAGCCGGGATCTTATCTGCATCTGCCTCAACCTCATCGGTGAAATGATAAGGAAGCTCAAATTCTGCCAGTATGGCATGCATCTCTGTTTCATGCAGTCCCGGGTAACCAAGAACGTTAATAATCTCACCTACCGGGTTCTTTGATTTTGAATCCCATTCTACAACTCTTGCAACAGCTTTCTGCCCCTGTTTTGCACCGTTCAGATTTGCTGTGGGGATGAAAAGATCGAAAGGCATGTTCTTGTTATCCGGTATCAGGAATGCAAAATTGGGCATAATCTCCACCGTCCCTACAAATGAGGTGCGCCATCGTTCAACTATCTCCACCACTTCTCCCTCAGGACGTGCTCCCTTTCGTTTGGCATATAACCAGACCTTAACTTTATCACCATGGAGGGCAGTCTTAAGGTTTTTAGCCGAGACAAATACATCCTCTTCAAGATCATCAGTTGAGATAAACGCAGAACCATTCCGTGTCATATCTACTGTACCGGTAACATAACCACGGTTTACCTTAGCCTTGTACTTTCCCTGAAAGATCTCCTGAACATCACCTTTTTTGCATAGTTCCCTTAATATATCTGATACCAGTTTTTTTGAAGCTGCATCAGTGATATTAATACGTTTTGCAATCTGCTTATAATTAAATCCCTGATCGGGACTTTTGGTTAATGTTGCAAGTATATTTCCGGTAAGATTTTCCCTTGAAATTCCTGAATAACCTTTACCCTGTCCCTTCCTGCTCATATAATCGATTTTTGCGAAGTTAAGAAAATGAACCAGATTTTTTAATACATTTGATTTATTAAATGAAAGTCATGCCAGGTTTGAAATCAATTCTTTCTCATTCAGCCTCTGTAGTTACCAGAAAAACAGGAAATGAATATATTCTTGTCCCTATAACCAATAATATTGCTGATATGACCAGCGTTTATACTTTGAATGAAACAGGTGCGTTTATATGGGAGCTTATTGACGGGGAAAAAAATGTTGAGGAAATCATAAGTGCCTTAACTTCTGAATATGATACTGATAACAAAACCGCTTCAGAGGATGTATTTTCATTCATCGATAATATGAATAAATACCTTATAATAAAAGAATAGATTAATATTAACAAAAATATTAATCACCATTCTGCAGATTGGGAATATGAAAAACTATAATTTAAATATAGCCGGGTATAATATAGGATTTGAAGCAGCAGCCGACGGACCTGACCTTATTCCCTCGGGACCATTTCAAAAATACCTTAGTAAACAAAGGTTGACTGATATCATGATCCGGATACATTCAGGATATTATGACCTGCCCAGAAAAGCAGAAATGGTATTTCACGCACCATATTTTGAAGAGATAAATGGTCTTCTGATCCAGAATAATATGGCTTTCTGGAGTATCTGGAAATTTCAGTCAGACCTTTTCATCAAGACAATATTTCCATTATCCCCTTCGGAGAAAAATGCCGTTCTTAAATTCTCATTTACAACCAGAGACTGGGATCTGTGGATAGAAGGTGATGATAAAGCAGTTGATCCGTTTGAATATCCTCTTGACGGATTGATCCTTTATTACCTGACTGCACTGCATGGTGATATCCTGATACATGCTTCAGGAGTATCCAACTCTGGTCGTGGTTACATTTTCAGCGGGATATCAGGAAAAGGTAAATCAACAATTGCAAAACTCTGGGATAAATCAGGAGCAAAAGTTATTCATGATGACAGACTGATCTTAAGAAAGACCAGAAATGGATACAGGATGCACAATACTCCTATTTATAATAACGATGAACCAAGAGATTCACAACTCAATAAAATTTTCATTATTGAGCATGGCAATAAGAATAAACTTGTACCGGTAAAGGGAGCCGCAGCTGTAAGTCTCGTTATGTCAAATTGCATCCAGCATAACTGGGGTTCCGACATTATAGCAAGGCTACTGGGTTCCATCTCAATTATGTGCGGAACCATCCCGGTATCTAAATTAAGCTTTAAACCCGACAGAAGCGTAATTGATCTTATTCTTGAAAATGACTAGTTACCTGAATAATTACCCCGTTGAAGCGCATAGCCGTCAACCTAATAGTTAATTAATTTTAAAAATGCTGAAAATTAGATTAATATGTTTATTCAATTCACTCATGCGGTACTTTGTCTCAGCCGGCCTCTCCCCAAACCCCTCCCCCGAAGTGGGAGGGGCTTAACATAATTGTATATTCTTAGGATTAAATTGGGAATAAAAAGAAGGTAACTACAACATCCTGAATCACTTCCCCCTCTCACTCGGGAGAGGGGGATCGAGGGGGAGAGGCCGGTAAATACCAGATAATAAATCCTTAGCTTGAGGCTATGCGTTGAAGCGGGGAAGGCTATCCGGACAGTAAAATATTTTATATTCGGATGAAAAATAAAGTAAAACTATTCCGTAAATCAATAATACTTGTATGGCAAAGTGCTCCGGGTTGGACTACTGCCAACATCTTCATTTCATTTATCCTCTCATTCCTGCCCCTTGCTTTAATATGGCTGCTGAAGCAACTTATTGATGATATTACCATGGCCGTCGGTAATGGACCTGGTACAGAACCGGGCAATATTATCAGGATGATCGTTGTTATAACAGCAGTTTACCTGCTCGGTGAAGTCTCCTCTGATCTGAGTAATTATGTCAGGAAGAAACAGTCGCTGAAGCTTGAGTCATTCATGTACAACCTTCTTCATAATAAATCCATTAAACTTGACCTGATAAATTTTGAACGTCCTGAATATTTCGATTCTCTCTCCCGTGCTTCAAGAGAGGCTCCCTGGCGACCCAACAGCATCCTGAATAATATTATATCAATGCTTCGGGGCATGGTATCTCTGTTACTTATGGCCGGACTGATACTGACCCTTCACTGGATCGTTGCATTAGTTCTTATAGTGTCAAATATACCGGGGATCTGGCTCAGGCTGCATTACGCTGAAATACTATACAGGTTTCAACGACAACAGACACCGGAAGAGAGAAAATCAGCATATTTCAACTGGCTTCTTACAGGCGACAGACCTTCAAGGGAACTCAGGCTTTTCGGACTTGGGAATTATTTTATGAGTCTCTTTAAAAAATCATTTTTGAAAGTAAAAGAAGAAGAGATCAATATTATTAAAAAGAGAACCCTTATTGAGCTCATATCTAACCTTTTTAAGGCAGGTGCACTTCTTTTTACCCTGATGTTCATTGCTCGTGAAACAATAAATGGCAAACTAACCCTTGGGCAGATGGCAATGTTTCTTCTTGCTTTCAGGCAGGGAATGATCTATATCAAAGAGCTTTTTGTCTCATTGGCAGGCATATACGAAGATGGTCTTTTTATTGGAGATACTTTCGAATTCCTTGATCTTAAAGAGAATATTGTTGCCAGAGAACCTGTAATATCACCTGTTAAATTAAATGATAAAATCACTATTGAAAAGCTTTCATTTACTTACCCTGGAAATAGCGGAAAAACAATAAATGACATCTCATTTGAGATAAAAAAGGGAGAGATACTTGCCCTTGTCGGCGCAAACGGATCAGGTAAGAGCACGCTGGTAAGGTTATTATGCAGACTTTATGATCCCGATTCCGGTAACATAATGTTCGATAAATATAATATAAGGAATATGCATCCCGAAGAGTACCGAAAACAGTTTTCTGTTGTTTTTCAGGATTTCATGTTATACAATCTTACTGCAGGGGAAAATATCCGGTTGGGTAATATTGATAACAAATTGCCTGACGAGCGAATTATCTCATCTGCTGTTGAAACCGGAGTTCATGAGTTGATTTCAGGTCTTTCCAATGGATATGATACGCCGATAGGTAATTTATTTGATAACAGTCGTGAGCTCAGCTGGGGAGAGTGGCAGAAGATTGCCTTGAGCAGGGCTCTTTTCAGGGATGCACCTGTACTGATCCTTGATGAGCCTTCGAGTACCTTAGATGCTGATACAGAATATGATATCTTCAACCGGTTCAGGTCAATTGTTAAGGGACGCACCTCAATACTCATCAGTCACCGTTTCACAAATGTCTCTCTTGCCGACCGGATAATTGTCCTCGAAAGGGGATCAATAGTTGAGACAGGGACCCATGATGAATTGATGAAGAAGGGTGGGCGATATTTCAGTATGTTTACCAAACAGAGCAGTCGCTTAAACAATTGATCGGCTGAATTCCAGCGTAAAAATTTGCTCAGTGTACCTCACCCCCTCTGATCCCTCTCTCCTTATAGCTAATCTTTCATCACATCTAAATTTAAGTCAATTGCAGAATCCAATTACTCTTTACCGACAGTCATAAAGAATAATATAACTATCTGGAATGAATAATTAAGTTAATAATACTCTTTTATTTGTATTCTAAACCCCACCCTAATCCCCTTTGCGGGGCAGGCTCTCCCCTTAAACAAATACTACTCTTTATACACATCTTTTCTTTTTACCGATTTTCAACAGTACAGATTATATTTAGTGAAAATGTGAATGCTCCATGGGATTCCTCACTTCGTTCAGAATGACAGACTATCTTATTGATAAAGAGGGAGAAGTGGCGATTCGTATTGGATTTTTCTTTTTTACTGATTATTCATCGAATCGCCACTTCTCCCTCTCTCTTCCAAAAACCAGGTGTCATTCCGAGGGTTTATTCAAAATATTTTTTGCACTCCTGCAATTATGACAACTGGCTCTGAAAGAGCCAAATATGAATAACCCCCAGCGCCAGCTGGGGGCTGGGTACTACAATCATCCTCCAGCTCTGCAGGAGCTGAATATATCAATTAAGGAAAGAACTTCTCATCCGGGGTTATTCCATAGTCTAAAAGAAGTATCCTATACTCTTCCTCAAATGTAATCTTTTTGTGATGTTCCGTTTGTATCTTAATGTATTCCACCAATCTATCTAAATCTTTATATGAGCAGGTAAAAGAACCATATCCTTCTGCCCATCCCTTAAATGCAGGAAATAGGCCGCTACTTTTCATCCATAATGAAGTTGATACTTTAACATCTCTAATGAAATCCATTGGTGCAATTGACGGATGCATATCTGTAAGTATATGAAGGTGATTTTCAACGCCGTTAATACGATACAGATGGCTGTTTTTATTTTTTACAAAACCTGTGATGTAGGAATAAAGCTCATTTACATTATCCTGCTTTATAGTATACAAACTGTTTTTAGTTCTGAAAACAATATGATAGATATGTTGACGGTAACTTGACATTTTTAATTATTTGGTTTGTAAAACAGAGAGACAATGCTAAGATACAAAAACAATAAATCATTCCAAATATATTAAGCACCTTCAGTGCTTCAGGGTCAGTTGATGACCTTACCCCCAGCTGGCGCTGGGGGTTATTCATATTAAGCCACATCGTGGCTTGAAAAATAAAACATAATCGTTTGATATTTTTACAGAATCTGTAAATACCTACTAATCTGTGAGATGTGAAACATTGTCATTAGCAACGAAGTGAGGAATCTCCAACTCACATATTATGAGGCGATTAAAATTTGTTTTCAAAAATGTGTATAAAGGGTAGTTAAACAAATAAGGGGAGGGCACAAATCCGTTATTTCCGTAATGTTTCGCCCCTTCCCTTACTGTCTAAAAAAGGGGTTGGAGGCGGGGTTAAGTGTAAAAGATGCCTGACTATATAACATGTTTATTATTGATTACCGATACTCATAAAGAATAATATTTATTTTTTAAACTTTTAGCTCAGAATTTTCTAGAAAATATTTGGATTATTTTGGGTTTTTGTTTAATTTTATAACTGATCTGTCTGATCAAAATAATTTTTAATCTGGTAATGATGAACAAGTTTCAGAAAGAGACTTATAAAGGTAGGCTTTTAAAACTTGCTGCTTTAAAAAGTACTGGTGCACCGGCAGAACTGGCATTCAGGTTTGAGATTAGTGAAAGGAGTATTAAGCGGATGGTAAGAGAAATCCGTGAAGAAGGGACTGATATCAGGTACTGTCAGGTAAGGAGATCATATGTTTTGGAATAAAAAAATGCAAAACATGTTGTATAACATGTGCCTTGCCCATTTTTGTGTCCCCGGCACTTTTTAATTTAGCTATAGTTAATGCTTTTCGACTGTTTGAGTGAGAGTTTAAAACCGTAATAATTGTACTTGTTTGTACATTGATAAAAAAAAAATTAGGGGTAATGTTTATTTAGGACCAACTGGTTTAACGGGTAAGTCTCGCTGCATTTCGTGCTAAATGCATGGTTCTATATCAACTTCTGGTGACACTGACGACCAGCCCCTTACCCGGAAGATACGACCTCTTCCGGGTTTCTTTTATATTTACCCCGAGCCTCTTAAAGGAGCTTTATATATTATTGGTTTTCAATAATATACCGAGATTAATTACATGTGTTAATGTGTGTTTAATTAAGCCGGCGATGATTAATCAATGCTCAATTTTCTTTTTGGAATTTTCTATTTCAACATTTTTCCTGCTCAAAGATTTCCTGATCCTCGGGAGTTTGATGAATCCAAGAATTATAAAAATCAAGGAAGAGATAACAAAACACTCATTTGCCATATGATTTCTGGTAAATAAAGGTGTCTCCTGGTTGAGCACGAGTATTAAACTATAAATTAAAAATAAAAACAAAAAAATCATTATAACACCCCAAATCACTAACTCAGTTTTCGGTTTCTCCCTGACAAATACCCTTAAAGACATTATATTCATTTTAAAGCTTCCATCCAAATTGGAGCCAATGAAAACATAATACATATTATTAATCTAATCAAATACTTATTAATCGGATAATCAATTATTAGAGTTTTCCTAAATATCAATAATAAGATAATAGCTATTAACAATAACGAAGATGTTATATAAGAAAATTCATTTTTCATTGGATAATTGTGTATGCCAAATATAACAACGATAATGGATTGCGATATCAGGTAAGATACCAGGAAAGGTATTAATTGTATCTTACTGATTTTTAAAGGGGATAATAACATCCACCCCAGGAACAAATAAATACTGGCAGAAAGCCAAAGTACAAAAGAAATAACCTGGGTTGCCAAACCAATAATGCCTAAAAAAGCAAGAGAGAATGTTAATAACATCAGGTATTTTTCATAATGTTTCATCTGGGTACTTTTAAAAAATTATTACTTCCCTGCCTTTTACTGCAAAGACAATATGAATGTAAATTTGTGAAAATGTTCCGGACAATGAATTTCTTTTCAATATATTTCAATTTGTTCGGTCAACCTCTGGCTTACACTTGGTACTATTTAAATTGTGTCACTTTTGTAGTATTAATAATTCAAGTTTATGACCATTGAGAAAAGTATGTATCTTACACAATGGTCCATAACAGCTTGCTTAAATTATATTTCAAAATAATTTTCAAATTAGTCTTTGGCTAATTTAAGACCCATTTTGTCCTTTTGAAAATATATTATAATACACAAAATCAAAAGACAAAAAGCAAATTCAACCCAATTATAAAAACTGATATTTTTTATTTCAAGAAGAATCAGTCTTTGGGCATCATACTTAAACTCGCTCATTCCTTCAAAAAAAAACCTTTGTCCAAAATTCCATGCGGAGTGTATACCAATGCAATTAAATACTGAATTTGTTTGAAGGTAAACCAATGCAAACAAACAACCTCCGGTGAAAGCAAAAAGCATATTTGGAATATTCCAGTTATGTCCTAAACAAAAAATCAATGAACTGATAATAATTGTTTTTTCAATATTTAAGAAAGTTCTCAATCTGTTTATAAGGAACCATCTGAATATAAACTCTTCACCAAATCCAGTAAGAAAAGTTGGAATAGTGCAAAATATTAAGAACTTTCCAAAAGAAGATAGATTTGTTATTGTTTTTAGTTCAACATCAACTACTCGTAATAAATAAAGGATATAACAGAAAATAATTGTGATAAAAATTGTTGAAATATAATATAATAATGTTTTTGATAACCTGAAATTTATATCAGTATAAAAACACAAGAATTTAGAAGAAATAATAATAAGTAATCCGGAAATTAAGAACAAAGATTCTTTAATCACGATTGAACTTAAAAGATTTGGGTAATAGGAATCCGGAATAAAAAAGAAAGGTAATCCTGCGATGAACAGTATAGCATAGCATATTACTGTAAAAAACACAATTTTTAAGAAAGAATAAAATAATATCACTCTTTATTTCTTCTACTTAATATTAATAAAATATATCCTGTACCTAAAAACATAATAAATCCTTCAGTATTAGACAAAAATCCTCTATTGTTTAGTAATACATTTTCACCTTTTAATAAGCTGTAAATAACAGGGAAAAATGAATCAAAAAAATAAAACAAAAATGATGTTGCGGTGAAGAATAAAACAAAGTTAGATTTTTCTTTTAAATTTAGCATTACTAGAAAAATCATCCCAACAAGGGAAAATATAAAATGTATTAGTATATCATAGGAAGTTTGATTTTTATATAAAAAGTAAATAAAAATCAAACTATATATGAGAATGAAAATTGATGATATCATAATGTACTTGATTTTCATACAGGAAAATATTTGTGAATCTGGTTAGAAATTATATGTCATGAAATATAACTAAATTCAATACATTTATTATTATAACTTTATTCCGAAATCGTGGATTTTTAGACATGATAACAATCCCCGCTTTTAAGACGGGGATTATCTCAAAGTCTTAGTAATTTTAATTCAATCCGGCAATTTATCTATATAGATCTTTTCTTACACTCATTTAAATAGTTATGGTCTTTAATTAAAACCATTCTCCTAATGTCCATGAGCAAGATTAATCGAATTCAAACCATTATCCGCACAAGCATGAGCTACGTAGCCCAAGAGTCTAAAGATTGCTTCACTAAACTCACTTCCTCCATTAATGGAGGCAATTTCTGCATTATTCAATTCTTGAACTTTGCATTGCTTAAATTCTAATTTTTTCATAGCTTTTTTAAATAAATTTCGTAATATTATTGTTCATACATATCCCATCCTTCTTTAAAAGCTTCAATATGCGCTTCTGGATTAAGACATGCTTGAAGGAGTATGTACCCAAAAACCAGTGGCCATACCCATCCTCCATTAGTACCTTTCATTTCAAAAGCATTCAACTCCTGAACACTAAGTAAGTTGAAATCTATGTTTTTCATGTCGTGAAATTTTTAGTTAGACAAAAGATTTACTTCATTCTGAATAATTTGTTTATTTTTAAATTTAGTTAAGATTAGGTTTTAGTTTAGAAGTAAAATTCTCCCCATTTCTTTAACATGCCAGGGGTTTTAGCATGGTAACGTTACAATACTAATTTCGGAGTGCAGCGTACGGAAAAAAAGGATTTTAGAGAAAAAATTTAAACCACCACTATTTTCTTGTTCCTCGGCATAGGTAAGTGGACGAAGCAGGCATGTAACAGCTACATCATACGGATACTGATAGAGAAATGTCTTTGATGACTTGGAATATATAATGGGTACTCCCCTGGACCGCATCTCATCTATAAGTTCGTAAAGGGTTGTCCTGCTTACTCCAAGTTGCCTTGCAAATTCCTCCGGCGTGCCTGTTCTTTGTCGCGAAATAAGCTTGTGCATTAAGCTTATGCGTTCGAGATATTCAAATACTTTCATTATTATAGGTATTAATTTTATATAGTGGTTCAGGTATTTCAAGTGTCTGCTGCATCCACATTCTCCGGAATGGCCCATCAATAGACGAAAGAAGCTCAAAAGGACCATCCTGAACAACATCGCCTTTATCAAGTACGACAACCCTCTGTGCAAGTGTTACTGTCGAAAGACGGTGTGCAATAACTATTACCGTTTTAGATTCTTCATTAAGTACCTTAAGTGTATCATGTACAAATTTTTCAGACATTGAATCAAGAGATGAGGTTGCTTCATCCAGAATAAGTATTTCAGGATTACGATACAGTGCCCGGGCAATTGCAATACGCTGCTGCTGTCCACCGGAAAGAGCTGCTCCGTTTTCACCCAGATATGTATTAAATCCATAAGGTAACTTCTCAATAAAATTTGTCATTCCAAGTTTATCGCATATCATGAGGACTCTGTTCATATCAGGTTCAAACTCTCCGACAGCAATATTTTCCACTACATTCCCTGAGAACAGATCAATTTTTTGTGGTACCACAGAAACAATATGTCGAAGTGAATTATTAGTCAGGTTCCTGAGATCATATCGACCTATTCGTATATGCCCTTCCAGAATCGGATAAATATTCTGAAGCAGTGAGATCAGCGTTGTCTTACCTGAACCACTCTCTCCGACAATAGCAGTTATTTCTCCCTTTTTTATCTTTAGGTTAAGTGAATCAAAAACATCAACCCTTGTACCATACCTGAATTTTACCCCTTCGAAATAAATATCGTCAACCATATCCGGTTTGAGTTCTATCTTATTTGTATCATCTTCTATATCAAGATCAAATATTTCAAATAACCTGTCAGCAGCAATCTTTGCATCCTGAAGTGTACGATTAAAACCTATTACAGATGTAACAGGAGCTGTAAAATATCCGATAATTGAATAAAATGAAAGTAACTCCCCGGGTGTTATTTGTGATCCTATTGCATATCCTGACCCTACCCACAAAACCAGAATTGTTATCACCTGGGAGATCAGACTGGATGAACTTGATGTAAATAGTCCATTCAGTCCTGATTTATAAATTATCTCCAGCAGACTTACAAATCTGGTCTCTGTTTTTAAGTTCTCAAACTCCTCAAGCCCGAATCTTTTAATTGTTCCTGTTGAATTGAGCGACTCCACCAGTTGTGCCTCAAGATCAGCAGCCCTCTCCATGACAGTTCTCTGAACTTTCCTGTTTAGTCTGTTTGATATTAAATAAATAATGGCATAGAGCGGGATCACAAGAAGTATATAAAACGCCAGTTTTGGGTAAAAAGTAAACATAAGACCAAATGAAACAATAAGAATGAAAATGTTAAGAATAAAGCTAATAGAGACTTCATTTACAAAAACCCTTATTTTAACAGCATCCCCGATTCTTGAGATTATTTCTCCTGTCCTCATATTGTCAAAAAAGCTCTGCGGCAGTTTTAAGAGATGCTGGTAGTATCCAAGAATAAGTGTTGCATCAATTCTTTGTCCTGTTTTAAGTATGAAAACAGACTGGAAATAATTAAGCACCAAACGCATAACTATTATTAAAATCATAGCTACACCCATAAGATTTAGAAGGTTGAGGTTCCCCCCCGGTAATACATGATCAACCAGCTTCCCTACATAAATAGATGTCGCCAGACCCAGCACTGAGAATACCAATGCCCCTGTCAGAGACTGAATAAGAATACCGCTGCTGGGTTTTATCAGTTTCCAGAAGCGCTGAGTAACAGAAACCTTTTCATTTTTTACGGTAAACCTCTCTCCTGGAGTAATCAAAACAAGTACTCCTGTCCATTCCTTTCTGAACTTCTCGTGGGGAATCTTATGGAACATCCCATCCGTGGGATCCATAATTTCAATGTACTTATCGCTTGTACTGACAATTACTACATAGTGGTGAAGAGTTCCTTTCACAATAACATGCGCAATTGAAGGTTTTGGAATCTTAAACAGACTGGCCCATTCTCCTCTTACACCCTTTGCAAGGAATCCCATTTTACCAGCAGCTTCTATCAGGCCCAGAACATTAGTGCCTTTCTTATCAGTTCCCGCAAGCTGACGGATCCGGGCAACAGGCATTTTAAGATTATAATGAGCAGCGACAGAAGCAAGACAGGCAGCTCCGCAATCAGTTATATCCCGTTGTTTTACTTTTATTGACATTATTTTTCTATTCAGGTTTAAAAGTATATGGGTTAAACCATTTATCAGCCTTGTCAAACAACAGGTTATAAAGGCTCCTCCTTATAACCACAATCCTCGTATTAAGGCTCATCCCCTTCTTTATATTTGCCTTATGACCGTTTTTTAAGGACAGATATGTCTGGCCGGGTCTGCATTTTATCCTGAAATAAGCATTTGAACCATTCTCCACGATCATATCATCTGATATATCAATTATATCACCCTCTATCATACCCCATTCATTATAGTTAAAAGCATCAACCTGGATTCTTACCTTCTGATGCTCATGAACAAACCCAATATCAGCCGGTTTTACAAAACACGTTGCTAAAAGGTCTCCATCCGGTGAAATTTCTGCAACTTTCTGCCCCTGACTAATAATACTGCCAACCTGAATATCTGAACTCTGTATTATTTCACCGTCTGTCGGGGCCTGAACGATCCTATTATTAAGTTGCTCTCCACATTTCTCCAATTCAGCAAGCAATGTAACAGATTCATTTTCTCTTATAGTCAGATCACTTTGCCATAAAGAAGCCTGATATACTGAAATCTGACTGAGTTTATCGTTCTCGGAATTCAGGACAAAATGACTGTTCTCATAATCAACTGCCGTTAGTATATTCTGTTCATAAAGGAGTTTGTTCCGCTCATGCTCAGACATTTTCTTCTGATAAACCTGGTGTTGAATAGTATACTGGTTCCTGAGATTTGCCAGCTCAGCCTTGTACCTTTGAGTTTCAATTCCATTAATCACCGATAAGTTTTCAGGCGATGTCATACTGGTAAGCTTTTCCAGATCCCTTATTGATGAATTATTTTCATTGATCCGTTGTAATATGGCATTCTTTTGCGCTCTGACAGATTCAGAATCAATGATCAGGAGGGTGTCTCCTTTGGATACCCGGTTACCATTATGGATCGAAATGTATACAATCTTACCCTGAAAAGGGGTGTAGACTATCTGCTTTTCAATATCTGACTGAAAATAACCCCTGGCCTGAACTGAAACATCAACATATACAAAAGGGAGGACTACAATACCTGATATGATCATTCCAATAATTATCCAGTAAATTATCCTGCTCCTGGTAGTTATTGTTCCAAGGTATGTCTCAAGACTGTATTTTGATATTGAGAAGGGAATAAGATCCATGGCGTTATCAGGATGATATTTTGAAATGACGGATACTTATACAGGCTTTGCAGTTACCTGGCATATATGAAGATATAGGTAACCAGACAAAAATCCATAGTAATCTTTCGATATACTTCAGAAGAGACATGACTTCACAAGTTTGAAACGCAGCTAAACCAAATTTAAGAAATATTTTAATCAGATGCTATAAAACAGAAAATTATTTTAATACTACTCAGAATAAAAATATGGATGGGTATACCTTATTATTATATATGAGATTATAGGTGTTAATATAGGATTTGGAATTTCAGGTCCAAAAGCGCAGGGCTCAGGGCGCAGGGCGCAGGGCGCAGGGCGCAGGGCGCAGGGCAGAGGGCTCAGGGCGCAGGGCGCAGGGCAGATGGCGCAGGGCGCAGGGCAGAGGGCAGATGGCAGAGGGCTCAGGGCGGAGGGCGAAGAATTACCGATCACCGATTACCTTGAAAATAAGCTGATCTAGATCTTCCTTCTCATGAGGATCCATCGCCTGAAAAACGGATCATCAAATTTATATACTGAGCCTTCCTTGATCAGCATACCCCTTTGCACCAGACGCTGAAGAGAACTAAAAACAGTACTTACGGCCCCTGTGCCATATAACCTGGAAAACCCATCTGTAAGTGGTGATAAACTGCTATCTGTCATACCGGTCAGGATAGTCATGTCAGTCCTGTTTAAGTTGTTCCATAAACGTTCATAATCATTATCGTGACTTTGTACAATATCGTCTGCTGCAATTTCAACTATCTCAGTAGTAAAACCTG
Source organism: uncultured Bacteroidales bacterium (assembly GCA_963732435.1). Taxonomy (GTDB): domain Bacteria; phylum Bacteroidota; class Bacteroidia; order Bacteroidales; family VadinHA17; genus LD21. The sequence continues at coordinate 1,137,520 of CAVSZL010000006.1, forward strand.
AACGAACAAGAAGTTCCCAAACTGTAAATGCCAGCTGCTGTGTATAATATGGATGTGAATCAGATATAGCCAGGATAGCTTCTGAGATGATTTCATACTTATCTGCTATTTTGGAAAACCTCTCGCCAAGGAACATTAAAAACTTCTCAGCAGATATTTTAGGGAGTGTCATCAAAGAACCGAAACGATAAAAAGGTGAACTCTTCTTCTCAAAAATATTTCTGATCATCGACTCATTGCTTCCCAAAAGTATATAGGTTATATTCTTTTGACTTTGCATTACCGATCGTAACATCCGGTCAAGCCCTGAGTTAATCCTGAATATATCCTGAAATTCATCCAGTACAATAATGATCTTCTTATCAGCTATACCCAGCTTATCAATCATGTTCATCACATCTTCAAGCGGTGCAAGATCCTCTGAGCCGGGTCTAAAGGATATTTCTGCCTCTCCTGTAACCGGATTCATTATGAATGAGGGTATTATCCGGAATGTTTTAATATAACCCTTCAACTTCTGAAAAGGAAAGATCCTGTATATTCTTTTCAGAAGCTGCGATGCAAAATCTTCTGTTGAAATGACTAATTGCAAATCAAGATAAATAAAACGACGTCCGGAATCGCTTATTACTTTCCTGATGAGACTGGTTTTTCCAAATCTCCGTGGACTAATTAGAATAAGATGATTTTCACCATTTATATATGAACTGATTTTAGATATTTCATCCTCCCTGTCGGTAAAGTATGTGCCATCGACTATTGTTCCGAATTTAAATGGATTTGAGTTCATTGCCTTCCGGTTTTTTTCGTTACGAATTATTTCGCAATCAAATATACGATATATTTAACTATTCCGAGCGTATAATCTGTATAAATTTTGCTATGAACCTGGAAATATTAACTCAATGCTTTTCAGATTGCCCGGGGGGATTGCTTCGTCTCCGCCAGCCGGCGGATCCTCGCAATGACCCTGGAATTTACTTACTTCGGTTAAATCCCCTCCCGAATTAATATTATATGCACCGACAGTGCCCACCGAAGCCTTCTTTGACCGACGGAGCCTTGGCGAAGTCGGTGGCGCAGGTGGTCAGGAGGGCGCGGCAATCTTACCCTCCCATACACTATTTCAGCACCGTCATTGCGAGCCCGACAGTGCCCACCGAAACCTTCTTTGACCGATGGAGCCTTGGCGAAGTCGGTGGCGCAGGTGGGCAGGAGGGCGTGGCAATCTAATGCAGAAGCGTTATATCTCCCACTTTCTTGAATGGCTGACCGTTAGCATACTTGCCTTCTACATACCATACATAAACACCCTGCTGACACAACTGCCCTTTGTAATAACCATTCCATGGGATATTTATGTCACGGCTTTCAAAGATCAGCACGCCGAGCCTGTTAAAGATCTGCAGCTTGTAGTCAAGTACCTTCTCCCTGATAGGCGGATAGAAGAACTGGTCAACTTCTGTGCCTCCGGTAGGAAGATCTGATCGTTCTATAGGACCTTCCTTATTTGGAGTAAATACTGTCGAGAATACCACATCTCCTGCAGGCTCAACTGTTACTCCCGGCGACAGTACATACTTATCACTGCAGCCATTGGCTGAGTATGCCCACAGGGTTACATCGAATACTCCTTCCTCAAGATATTTATGATATGGCTCCTTAACCTTCGAAGTGTCTCCATCGCCAAAGTCCCAGAGATAAGCTACTGCACCCTGGCTAAGATTAAAGCATCGTACCTGCTCATCATTCACGAAGACAAAGGTCGGAGCAAGTTCAAAGTAAGCTTTGGGTGATGCATACACATTTATAACCTGCGACTTGACAGAAATTCCACCCGGACCGGTAACTGTAAGCTCAACACGGTAAATACCCGGATCAAACCATGTGTAACTAGGATTCTTAGCCGTGGATATGCTTCCGTCACCAAAGTCCCATTTGTATGTTGTACCCGGTGTAAGGTTCTGCGATGTATTATTTATGGTAACAGACAATGGCTGACAACCCGATGGCAGCGGATCAAAGTCCGCTACAGGTGGTATCGGAGTCACCATCACTGAGTGTTTAACACTGTCTGAACAGTTTGCGTTACTTACAATAAGGGTTACCTCATAATCACCGACATTTGTATAGTTATGCACCGGATCCTTATCGGTCGATGTTGAACCATCACCGAACCTCCACAACCATGTCCAGCTGCCCGGATTGGTGGCATTGGTAAAGGTAACACTGTTCCCTGCCGGATTATAGATCTGAGTTGCAGGCTGTGCTGTAAACTGCGGAAGTGGTACCGGCATCACAGTTATACTTAAAGTCTTCTCATCGGAACAGTTGAAGAACGAGATTGTTGTAAGCTTAACCTGATGTACAACAGGTGCTGTGGTGAAATTGGTATAGAGATGTGACGAACTGTACGATCCTGTTGTACTAACCCCGTCACCATAATCCCACAAGTACTTGCTTGCACCGGGTAATGCCGTAAATGTTATTGAATTACCGCTGCAGATAATATTTGTACTTGCAGTAAATGTTGCATCAATCCTCGGGTAAACAGTCACCAGAGAGGTGAACTTGTCAGTACATCCGCCGGGCGATACTACCGTAAGTGTAACATTTCGGTATTCTATTGCAGTAGCATTGGTGTTTGTAAACTGATGAACCGGGTTTGGATTAACTGTTTCAACAGGTGAACCATCATCAAAGTCCCATGAGAAACTGGCAATACCTGTCATATCCTTCGTGAAGCTGACTGTAAGAGGAGTACAACCATTATCAGGTGCCTGGATGAAATCTGCCGACGGACTGTCAACTATTACCACCAGGCCATCATTTGCCGTACAACCATTACTGTCGGTAACCCTGTAATTCAGATTATATGAACCTGTTATCTGAGAGTTGAAGGTCGGTGACTGTATTGCATAATTATTCAGCGGACCTACATCTCCTGTCCATCGGTGCTGTGTATATGAACCTGAACCAAGGGTAGGATTACCGTTAAGCACAACAGGAATGCCTCCGCAGGCTCTTACCGGATCTATAAGGAAGAAGTCAACAACCGGGTTAGGATTGACAGTCAGTGAGGGATCATTTGTATAAACTGTTGTACATGATCCTATAAGTCCCAGACGGTAACGATAATTGTTATATGTTGCCGGTGCATTCAGTATAGAAAGCTGGTTGGTTATCGATCCGACATAGATAGCATCATCAGTTATGTCAGTCCATGTGCTGCCACCATTTGTGCTTACCTGCCACCGCAATGCGGTGTAACCAGAACCATTCGCCAGGAATGTTGTGGTGCCGTCTGCACATATTGTTTTCGGGAGCGGCTGCAGGGTAACTGCCGGAGGATTAATAACCGACAACCTTCCAAAGTTGGTATAGGTTGGTACTCCGCAAACACCTGTTGCCCTGGCCCTGAAGATCCAGTTATTGAACGATGCCAGTGCATTTGTAATCACCAGGGTATTGGTTGTCTCACCACTGAAGTTGCCATCAGGAGTAACCGGTACAAAGCCGGCTCCCTTATTGACAAACCACTGCCATGCCAAACCGGCAGGGGTTGCATCAGCTTCCATAGTTGTATTGGTGCCCAGACAAACAGTTGCGTCCGACGGATGCTTCGTAATTTCAGGAGCAACATTAACTGTCAGTGTTGCATCAGGCGATTGTGCATTATTTCCGCAGCCCGAAACCACAACATGGTATATGAACCCGTTCATGGTCCTCACAGTATTAAAGATCTGCAGATCAGATGTTGATGAGCCGAAGTACGTTCCGCCGTCTGAAATAGGATTAAATCCTGATCCTTCATTTACATACCACTTATAGGTAAGGTTAGTACCACCGGCAACTACCTTATATGTTGCTACTGTGAATTCGCAGACAGCAGGCGATGGGGTGAATGAAGTTATCGAAGGAAGCAGGTCAACAGTAACAGTTGCCGTTCCCTGTATGCTCGGAGATGGAGCCACTACCTGGCAGCCATTGGCATCCCTTACCCTGAGAACCCTGTATGTTGTTGTAATGGCTGGCGATACAACTATGTCTGCACCACTTACATATCCGTTTATGGTGAGTCCCGGGTAATTCTCTATATCAATTGAGAACGGACCGGTTCCTACAGCCATTGTTACCTTAAGGATTGAAGATCCAAGAGGACAGATTGTTTCTCCTCCTGACAGTGTTGCAATCGGAAGAGGATTAACAGCTATCTGAATTTCATTGCTGTAAACAGGAGTGCAGATACCTGAGGTAACCATCCTTCTGTAGAATAATGTCGAAGTTGCCGCAACTGGCGGAGTATATGTGCTCAGCGTTGCCAGTGGGATGTTGGTGAAAGGTCCGCCGGCTACGAATGAAACCTGCCACTGGTAATTTCTTGCTCCGGGGCCGCCTGCTGCAGGTGTTACTTCATTCAGGGTAGCGGGGTTGCTTCCGTAACAGATAACCTGGTTTGCTGATACAGATCCCGGTGTAAGTTCAGTCGGTTCTGTAAATGTTATCGTTGCAGATGTTTTACACCCTTTTGCATCAGTTACCTCAACAGTTACAACACCTGCATGGGCATTGAAGAAGGTCAGGGAATTAAATCCTGCAGCTGCAAATGTTGCTCCAGCGGTATTTACCAGTGGAGGAGCAAATATATAGTTTAATGTGCCACCCGAAACGAAGAAGGTGCCTGTTCCGTCATTATCAGCATAACAGTCGAGTAATACATCTGCTGTTTTGGTCATTGCAAGTACCAGAGGCTCGGTAATGGTTACCGGTATAACTATTGTACAATTATTGGCATCCCTGACAGTAATGTTATATGAACCAGCAGTCAGGCCGGGGAACGTACCGCTGCCCAGCTGCCATGTAGTACCTCCATCTTTACTGTAACTGAATGGTGCAGTGCCCGTGCCAGCTGTTGCTGTAACTGTCACTGACCCGTCATTTCCTCCGTTACACGATACATTTGTTAAAGTGTTGACTGTTGCAGTAAGCTGTGCCGGCTGGGTTATTGTAACCGGAACTGGTTTAACACAACCATTAATATCCTTCACAAGAACTGTATAATTAACAGCCACAAGTCCGTTAAACACACCCGACTGCCATGTAAGACCTCCATTTATACTGTACTGATACGGAGCTGTTCCTGTTAATGGAACAGCAGCAACAGTAACAGATCCTGTTGCAGCACCATAGCAGGTGACATTGGTCTGTGTAACTATTGAAGCATCAAGTGCAACCGGCTGTGTAAGTATCACACTTCCTGTTACTGAACATCCGTTGATATCCATCACTTTTACGAAATAATCTCCGGCTGAAAGACTGAATGCATCCGGGGTGATCTGCCCGATCGGGATAGTCATTCCCGGGTCGCTGAACCACTGGTAGAAGTATAAGCTTGTCCCTCCGCCTGCAACTGCCCTGGCCTGGCCGTCAGATGCTCCGAAGCAGCTGATGTCCCTTCCGTTGTAATTGCTCGTTACTGTAACACTTACTGTAACAGGGGGTGGAGGAGTTATTGTAACCGGCCCTATAAGAACATTACATCCGTTCACATCAGTTATCCTGAAGTTATAGGAACCTGCAGTAAGACCAGTGAAGACACCGGTAACTGCACCGGTTGTGTTTAATGGAAGTCCTACAAGTTCATAAGAACGGGTGCCTGTACCACCACCGGAGGTAACAGTTATCCGTCCGTCGGAAGAGCCGCTGCATGAAATCTGGCTGCCGAAATAGTCGCTTGTAACTGTTGCTGTAGCTGTAAGTACAGCCGGCTGACTTACTGTAACCGGAGGTGTGGTAATATTACATCCATTCACATCCGTAACTGTTACAGTATAAGTTCCTGCGGCCAGACCTGTAAAGACACCTGTCGACGCACCTGTAACATTCAGAGGAAATCCGACAAGTACGTAATTCTTCGTTCCTGTTCCTCCTGTTGATGTAACAGTTATAATTCCATCAGATGAACCATTGCACGATACCTGGCTCCCGTTATAGTTACTGGTAACTGCCGCAACAGCTGTAAGTGCCGGAGGACTGATTATTGTTATTAAAGGAGTTGTTTTCTTACACCCGTTGATATCAGTTACAGTTACAGTATAGCTGCCTGCATTAAGGCCGGTGAAAATTCCATTTACTGCTCCGGTAGTATTTAACGGATTCTGATCAAGGACATAGGCAAGCACCCCTGTACCACCTGCTGCTATAACTTCTATCACTCCGTCGGATGATCCGGCACAACGGATATGTTGTCCGTTATAAAAGCTTGTCACAGATCCATTGGCTGTTATTGCCGGAGGATTATCCACGGTAACCGGTGCGCTATTCACATTGCAACCATTTATGTCAGTTACCCTTATAGTATAGGTACCGGCAGGTACTCCGGTAAAGATCCCGGTTGCTGCACCCGGTAAGGTTACCAGGCAGCTGAACTATTGAATAATTCAGATGCTCCTGTGCCGCCATTTGCAAGCACAGTTATTATTCCGTCAGATGAGCCGTTACAGCTTAGTTCACTGCCGTTGTAATTACTTGTAACTGCAGCATTTACTGTTATCACCGGTGGATTGACCAGTGTTACGGCGGCAGTTGTAACATTACAACCATTTTTGTCAGTCACCCGTACAGTATATGTTCCAGCAGGCAACCCGCTGAATATTCCTGAATTTAATCCTGTAACATTCAGAGGTACTTCTATCAAAAGATAGGTTAGTGCCCCTGTGCCACCTGAAGCTGTAACCGTTATCCTGCCGTCGGATGCCCCGAAGCAGCTTATATCACGGCCGTTATAGTTGCTCGAGATCGCTGTTGTGGCGGTTACCGGTGGCGGATTTGTTATTGTTACCGGTGCCGTTATCTCAGTGCAGAGGTTCAGATCCCTTACACGAACAGTATAGGTACCCGCAGGTACTCCGGTGAATATACCGGTTACTGCACCTGTAACATTGAGAGCTGACTCTACAAGCAGGTATGAAAGAGCGCCGGTTCCGCCTGAAGCAGTCACTTTTATGCTTCCGTCGGATGCCCCGGTACAGCTTACCTGGCTGCCGTTATAATTACTGGTAACCATTGCTATGGCGGTTACCGGTGTCGGATTATTAAGAGTTACAAATAAGGAGGTTTTTGTGCAACCATTCAGGTCAGTCACAGTGACAGTATATGTACCTGCGGCTAATCCTGTAAAGATGCCTGAGTTTAATCCCGTAACATTGGCAGGATTCTGGTCAAGAACATATTTTAACGCCCCTGTGCCGCCTGTGCCTGTAACAGTTATTTCGCCATCGGATGCTCCGAAACAGCTTATGGGGCTTCCGTTGTAATATTTTGTTATTGCTATTGGTGCTGTTATTGCAGGCGGATTATCTATTGTAACCGGCAATGTGGTAACATTACATCCGTTAAGATCGGTAACCTTAACAGTATAGGTTCCTGCAGGAACACCGGTGAAGATCCCTGTGGCAGCTCCTGTAGTGTTTCCCGGAGACTGTACAAGCAGGTATGCAAGAGCCCCGGTGCCACCTGAAGCGGTTACTGTTATCCTTCCGTCGGAAGAACCAAAACAGCTTACCTCGCTGCCGTTATAATTACTTGTTACAGCTGCTGTTGCTGTAACTGCAGTTGGTGCAGTAATTGTTACCTGAACTGTATTTATTGTACAGAGGTTAAGATCCCTTACTCTTACTGTGTATGGCCCGGCCGGAAGACCGGTAAAGATTCCTGTAATTGAACCTGTAATATTTCCGGGGATCTCATTCAGCAGATATGACAGGGCACCTGTTCCACCTGATGCCGTTACAGTTATCCTTCCGTCGGAAGCACCTGTACAGCTTATCTGGCTGCCGTTGTAATTGCTTGTTACAAGGGCCGATCCGGTTACTGCAGCAGGTTGTGTTACCGTAACAGGTAAGGTAACCATAGTGCAGGAATTTGCATCGGTCACTCGTACGGTATAGGTTCCGGGACCAACACCTGTAAAGATCCCGCTTGAAGCGCCTGTTACGTTGGTTGCTGCTTCAATCAATACGTATGACAGGGTGCCTGTTCCGCCAGAAGCAGTAACAGTTATCCTTGCATCAGCAGCACCGTTGCAGCTGATATGTGATCCGTTGTAATTGCTTGTTATTGCAGCCGTTGCAGTGATCGCGGGTGGCTGTGATATTATAATACTGCCTGAGATCCAGCAACCATTAAAGTCAGTCACTTTAACCCAGTATGTCCCTGCTCCTCTTCCTGTCAGCAGATCGGCTGTCTGACCTCCGATAGCGTTGGTAAGCCCTGAGTCAAAGTACCACTGGTAAGTATAGGAGGAAAAGTTCCTCCTGCAGCAACTACCCTTGCACTGGCGTTGGTATTTCCAAAGCAGGCAATGGGGGTGACAACCGTAAGTGAAGTTATTGTCATCTGTACAGGCTGATTCATAACACGCACAGCTGATACAGTACAATTCCTTGAATCTTTTACAACAATATTATATGTTGCGGCAGGTAATCCGCCGAAAGTATTTGATGTCTGGAACGTAGCTCCGTTATTTATTGAATATGAAAGGGCACCTGTACCTCCTGAAGCAGTTATCGAGATGACACCGTCACTGAAGCTGTTACAACTCGGCGGAACAAGTACAACATTACTTATTGTCATCTGAGGATTTTCAGCAACCGTAACACTTCCGTTCATATTATTCGTACAGAGTGTTGTCGGATTGGTTGCCCTTACAGTATAGGTTCCTGTCAGTAATCCTGCCCATGTAAGAGCACCACCGGTACCTGCTTTTACTGCGCCTGAAGGGGCTGCACCATTATATAACTGGTAATTTACACCCAAGCTGTGAGCCGCTCTGGGTAAGAGTTATTCCTCCTGTGCCAAAACAGTAATAATCCGGACCTGTAACATTATAGGCAGTAGGAACAGGGTTAACTGTTACAACAACTGTCCTTATAACAGGTGCACATCCTGAAACAACATCGGTAACATATAATGTATAGGTACGGGTTGTATTCGGGCTTGCAACAGGGTTTGCTGCTGTTGCATCATCGAGACCTGTTGAAGGTACCCAGAGGTATGTGAATGTACCTGATCCGCCTGAAGCTGTCGGTGTTCCGCCAATGGCTACCGATGCGCCTTCGCATATTGTACGTGCAGGACCGGCATCTGCTGTAGGTGGGTCATAAACAGTTATTGTTAGAGTCTTTACCGGGCCGCCGCAAACGATAGGTGCAGAAGTGAATTCCTGTACAGTAAGATTATAAGTACCTGCATTTGGGAAGTTAAGCACAATAAAGTTATCTGCTGCACTTCCACCACCGACTTTTGTTGTTCCGGCCGGAACTGTCCAGTTATAGGTATTTCCTGCGTGCAGATCAACCGAATAGAATTGCCCGTTAGTGCCTTTGCACATTGTTGTTTTGCCCCCGCCTCCGATATCTGAAGTGGCAGGAAGGGAACAACTGTGACTGTTACATTGTTTGTATTGGTACAACCTGTAGCTGTAATGGTCTCTACTAATGTATAGGTAGTAGTAACCAGTGGGGTAACCGTTGGGTTGGCTGCTATTGATGTAAAGCCTGCAGGTGAAGAGGTCCAGCTATAAGTGTTACCTGCTACAGCTGCTGCACCAATGGTGGTACTTGTATTATAACAGATTGTTCTGTTACCTCCAGCTGCTGCCACAGGTAAGGGATTAACTGTGACTAACACCGGCTTGATATCATAACAGCCTGCTGCTGTGGTTCCCTTGATATAATAGGTCCCTGCCGTAGCGGTTGTCGGTGTTGCATAAAGGATTGTCGCTGCTGCATTGGTCCAGTAGGTATATGTCAGTCCTGCTGTTGAACCTGCTGTAACTGCTGCTGCCGTAAGATTTACCGTTGAAGGTGAACATACTGCTGCAGGATTAGTGATGGTTACTGTCGGAGTCGGATTAACTGTTACTGTTACCGGTTTGATATCATAACAACCCGATGCTGTGGTCCCTTTGATATAATAGGTCCCTGCCGTGGCTGCTGCCGGGGTTGCATACAGTAGTGTCGCTGCTGCATCTGTCCAGTAAGTATATGTCAGTCCTGCCGTCGAGCCTGCTGTAACTGCTGCCGCTGTAAGATTTACTGTTGAAGGTGAACATACTGCTGCAGGATTAGTGATAGTTACTGTCGGTGTCGGATTGACTGTAACCGTTACAGGTTGTATCTCATAACAGCCTGCTGCTGTGGTTCCCTTGATATAATAGGTCCCTGCAGTGGCTGCTGCCGGTGTGGCATAAGGATAGTTGCTGCTGCATTGGTCCAGTAGGTATAAGTCAGTCCTGCTGTCGAGCCTGCTGTAACTGCTGCCGCTGTCAGATCTACTGTCGCCGGTGAACATACTGCTGCCGGATTGGTGATTGTTACTGTCGGGGTTGGATTGACCGTAACTGTTACCGGTTGTATCTCATAACAGCCTGCTGCTGTAGTTCCCTTGATATAATAGGTCCCTGCTGTTGCTGCTGCCGGTGTGGCATAAGCTATTGTTGCTCCTGCATTGGTCCAGTAAGTATATGTCAGCCCTGCTGTTGAGCCTGATGTAACTGCTGCTGCTGTCAGATTCACCGTTGCCGGTGAACATACTGCTGCAGGATTGGTGATTATTACTGTTGGAGTAGGATTAACTGTTACTATTACCGGTTTAATCTCATAACAACCCGATGCCGTTGTACCCTTGATATAATAGGTCCCTGCTGTTGCTGCGGCCGGTGTGGCATAAGCGAGTGTTGCTGCGGCATCTGTCCAGTAAGTATATGTAAGACCTGCCGTTGAGCCTGATGTAACTGCTGCTGCAGTCAGATTTACCGTTGAAGGTGAACATACTGCCGCAGGATTGGTAATTGTTACTGTTGGGGTTGGATTGACTGTAACTGTTACCGGTTTTATCTCATAACAGCCTGCTGCTGTGGTTCCTTTGATATAATAGGTTCCTGCTGTTGCTGCTGCAGGTGTAGCATAAGCGGTTGTTGCTCCTGCATTTGTCCAGTAGGTATATGTAAGACCTGCTGTTGAACCTGCTGTAACTGCCGCTGCTGTCAGATTTACCGTTGAAGGTGAACATACTGCTGCCGGATTGGTGATTATTACTGTAGGAGTCGGATTAACTGTTACTATTACCGGTTTAATCTCATAACAACCCGATGCCGTTGTACCTTTGATATAATAGGTCCCTGCCGTAGCTACTGCAGGGGTAGCATACAGTAGTGTTGCTGCGGCATCTGTCCAGTAAGTATAAGTCAGTCCTGCTGTTGAGCCTGCTGTAACTGCTGCCGCTGTAAGATTTACCGTTGAAGGTGAACATACTGCTGCAGGATTCGTGATAGTTACTGTTGGGGTTGGATTGACTGTAACTGTTACCGGTTGTATCTCATAACAGCCTGCTGCTGTGGTTCCTTTGATATAATAGGTCCCTGCAGTGGCTGCTGCAGGTGTGCCATAAGCGATAGTTGCACCTGCATTGGTCCAGTAGGTATAAGTCAGACCTGCCGTTGAGCCTGCTGTAACTGCCGCTGCCGTAAGATTTACCGTTGCCGGTGAACATACTGCCGCAGGATTGGTAGTTGTTACTGTAGGATTAGGATTTACGATCATTGTTATTGCATTTGAAGTAACCGGACCGCCTATAGCACAAGCAGTTGATGTCATCACAACGGTAATTACATCTCCATTTGCAGGAACATATGCATATACTCCGCTGTTTGTCCCGACAGGAGTTGCTCCTCTGTACCATTGATATATCGGAGGGGAACCCCCGTTCACAGGTGTTGCGGTAAATGTAACCGTAGTTCCTACACATACAGGATTTGCCGAAGCTGCAATTGTTACGACTGGAATTAATGATGCATTTACGACCATTACGATCGTATTGGATGTGGCCGGACTACTTGTTAAGCAAGGAGTTGCATTGGAAGTCATAACAACCCTTATAGCATCTCCGTTAGCGGGTGTATATGTATAAGTCGGGCTATTCCCCCCAACAGCGACAGCGCCTCTGTACCACTGGTAAGATGGTGTTGTACCTCCATTGACAGGTGAAGCTGTGAATGTCACTGAAGTACCGGTACAAACCGGGTTGGCTGACGCAGCAATCGTTACACTTGCAGTTAAAATCGGATTGACTGTCATTGTAATCGCATTTGAGGTAGCCGGGTTGCCTGTAGGGCAGGGGGTTATATTTGAGGTAAGGACACAGGTCACAACATCGTTATTAGCAAGACCTGCCGTGGTATATGTTGGGCTGTTTCCACCAACGTTCGCTCCATTACGCTTCCACTGATATGCAGGTGTTGTACCTCCATTAACAGGGGTGGCTGTGAAGGTTACGGAAGTCCCTGCACAGATGGTAGTGACGGAAGCTGCAATAGATACACTTACCGGTATATTTGCATTTACTGTCATTGTTATGGCATTCGATGTAGCCGGGTTTCCTGTTGCACAGGGAGTAATACTGGATGTGAGTACGCAGGTAATAACATGGCCTGTAGTTGGTACATATGAATATGTATTGCTGTTTATACCAACATTAATGCCATTACGCTTCCATTGATATGAAGGTGTTGCACCTCCATTTGTCGGGGTAGCGGTAAAAGTTACCGAGTTGCCTGCGCATGACGGATTGGCCGAGGCTGCAATAGATACACTGACAGGCAGGTTTGGATTAACCGTCATTGTTATCTGATTCGATGTGGCAGGATTTCCGGTAGGACAAGTTGCATTTGAAGTTAAAACACATGTAATCTTGTCTGCGTTTGCAAGTGTATTATTTGTATATGTTGAACTGTTCGATCCGACATTTGCACCATTTAGTCGCCATTGATAAACAGGAGCAGCGCCTCCATTAGTCGGAGTTGCTGTGAAAGTTACTGAAGTCCCCGGGCAAATCGTTGTAGCCGATGCTGCTACTGACACACTAACAGGAAGGAGAGGATTTATTGTAAGAACAACAGTTGTTGCAGGTCCGACACATCCGGCGGCTGAAGTTTCATTAACATAATATGTATAGAAACCTGCAGTAGTTTTACCATGAGTAAAATTGGGCCCGGTAGAAAGCAAAAATGCAGGGGCGAGTGAAGGATCGCTATACCACTTTATTGTTCCACCTGTTCCGGTTGCAGTTATAGTAGGGGAAACACTTCCGACACAGAAAGTAGTGGTGCCTACTCCGGGAGCAGGCGGCGCAGTAACGAGAATATCAATGTAGGTGCTTATATATTCGGGATCGAGCCAGTTACACTTGTTCCAGTTCTTCAGATAAACCCTGAACATTTCTCCGTCCTTGCAGGTATTAGGTATTGTAATAGTCTGGCTTAAAGAGGACGGACCATAAGGAACAGGTGAAATTCTTCCGCTAGTTGCTGGGGCATTTCCAAGCCCACCCCCTATAGCAACAGAACCAGTGATTGTATTAATCTCTGTACCGGAGGGATCTCTTCCGTAAAGCCACTCAATATTCCTTGGATCAAGATTAGGCTTGGCAGGTAAAGCTCCAAAGACAGTGGGATTCTGACAGTTCCAGGTACTGTTGTCTCTTATGGTCACTGTTGTTTGTACACCAGCACAAACCTGTATAGGTGAAGGACCTCCGGCATTATTGACAATCACCAGTCTGCCATCACCATCATTAATGATATCCCTTCCATGCACAATAGCTACATAACTACCACCTGCCACTTCACCACATGGATTTTTAAGGCTTAAAGTAACGAGATAATTACAGTCTGAAGTTGTGTTATATGTATGCTCAAACCAGGATGGAGGAGGTACATCATTAAAACCGGTTGAAATATAGGGGTTCGGAGAGCTATAGGAACCATCGCCCCAGTTCAGGATCCATTGAGTCCCTTTTAATATGCCGGATAATGCAGGTACAGGAATATTATAAAAAACTGTTGCAACCGGGTTTTTTGTTATGCAAATTATTGGTTGGATAATACCGGTACTGATTACAATTGCCGGACAGGGGGGGGTTGTTACAAGAATTTTTGTAACACTTGTCAGAGTATGAGTTGCATTATCTTCAGCTACCAAGAAAATGCTATAAACATGGTTTGGTAATAGATATGTGCCAGCAAAATCATTTATAAGTGTTAAGGTTAATATATTGCCAACATCTACCCCACTTACAGGTGTTTGGATGTTTCTGATACGTCCGGACCATAAGGGAAAACCTGAGTTTTGCTTAACATCCAAGGGAGTTAAGGGCGCAGTATAATCATAACTCATCAAAAAACCATAAACAGTACCTGGTACATTTATCCCAAACCTTAAAGCTATATCCATAGGACTAGGAGTAGCATTTGGCGTTCCGGCCACCCATACTGGTTGTGCAGTCAATGCAGCAAATGATAAAACGAAAAGCGAAAACAGCAGGCAGATCTTTCTTGTTTTCATATTTAAAAATCTTACAAACTCTGTGCGATTTGACGGTTCCATGTCAGGTTGTTTAGGTTGCACTAAAAACTTTAACCAATGCGGTTAAATTGAAGACTCTAAGATAGGAAAAAAGGTTGCACGCACGCAGGGAAGATGATGATTGAAATTTTAGACAGGTTTAAGACGGGAATTACGTATCGGTGTTTTAGTGAAAAGTAGGTAGTAGGTAGTAGGAAGTATGTAGTAAGATGTGATATTAATTGCAGAATTTTTCGGGATTATTTATCATTGAATTAAGCATTTTTGCTATTTCCTGATATCGATCTAACAGATCTCTATGCAATTGATCATCAATATATTTACAGTCTTTTGAGGTATCAAGCCATACTTCAGTTTCAGCCTCTTCGGCAAGTGAATCTAACAATTTACTGACAAATGATTTGGGATATTTCCTTTTAACCCAGGCCTCAGCTATATTCGAATGAACTGACCTTGATGATCTTCTAATTTGATCCACGAGTGAATATTTTTCTTCTTTGGGAAAAGATTTTATAATTACAAAAATCTCCATTGCAAGTTTATACGATTTCTGATAAACAATTAAATCCCTGAATCCCTGATAATTTGACATATTCTGATTTTTTTATTATCCTACCTACTTCTTACTTCCTACTTCTTACTTCTTACTTCTTACTTCCTCTACTTCTTACTTCTTACTTCTTACTTCTTACTTCTTACTTCTTACTTCTTACTTCTTACTTCTTACTTCTTACTTCTTACTTCCTACTTCTTACTTCCTACTTCCTACTACCTACTTCTTCACCAAAATGACTCATAATACAGCGATTTAGGTTTGACAATAATTATTCCGAATTAAATTTACGAAAAAGATTGGATATATGGCGGAAGGCGGAAGGCTGAGGGCTGAAGGGCAAGAATAAGAGACTAGGGACGAAGAGACATAGGGACGAAGAGACCGGATTTCAGCCACAGAGTGGCGAAATATTTGTAGAAGCAGGATTTTATTCAAATCTGGCGCCGGAGCTGAAGGCAGATAAATGGGATGATTAATATACCGGCGCAACGGAGATGAATTTGTTAAGGCGGTGGGCAGAGGGCGGAAGGCAGAGGGCAAGAAAAGAAACTTTGTCACAGGGCGGGCCAGGAATGATGGTGGTGGATGTGAGTGGAAGGTTGCTTCGGGGATTGCTCGTCGCTCTCCTCGCAATGACCCTGGAATTTAGTTACTTCGGTTAAATCCCATCCGGAATTAATATTACATCCACCGTCATTGCGAGCCCGACGAAGGAGGGCGCGGCAATCTTACCCTCCCATACACTGTTTCAGCACCGTCATTGCGAGCCCGACAGTGCCCGCCGAAGCCTTCTTTGACCGACGGAGCCTTGGCGAAGTCGGTGGCGAAGTCGGTGGCGCAGGTGGGCAGGAGGGCGTGGCAATCTTAACATCCCATTCACCAAATTATTCCAATGGCACTCCGTGCAGGGCTCAGGCGTGAGGCGTGAGCACGCACAGAGCGCAGTGCGCAGTGCACAGGGTGTTGCAGGATTTAAAGTTTCAGTGTTTTAAAGTTTCAGAAAGTATGTTGCTTAGTAAACTTATTGCGTATAGCGGCAGGTTAAGCATCCAATCCTGTTTACGGAAATCCGACATGGAAGTTCGAATACATATATTGGGGGAAAATTTCTCATTGTAAACTTTCAGACTTTTTGCCTGAAGGTTTTCTTCAGCCTTTACTTCCACTGGTATGAGCAGTCCATTCACCTGTATTATAAAATCAACCTCTGCAGTTGAGCTTTCGGCAGACCAATATGAAACATGAAACTCATCGTTACAGATAAGTTGCTGCAGAACATACTGTTCAGTGAGGGCTCCCTTAAATTCAATAAATACTTTATTCTCTTCAAGAATTGTCCTTACATCAAGATCAACCATTGCTGACATCAGACCTATATCTACCAGAAACAATTTAAAAGAGTTTCTTTCCTCATAGGCTTTAACCGGTACTGATGGTTTCTTTATCCGGTTGATTTTATGGATCTGACCGCAATCTGACAACCATGATAATGCAGATTCATAATCTTTCGCCCGGGATCCCTCTTTCAGCATACCATAAACAAACTTTCGGTTCTCTTTTGCAAGTTGGACCGGTATTGAATCCCATACCATTCTGATACGCGGAATTGTCTCCGCAGGTACATGTTTTGAAAAATCATACTCATAACCCTGAATGATCTGTTTCTGAATGGCCCTGATTATATTGAAATCAGAAGTCTCACTAAATTTAATGACAGCCTCTGGCATACCACCTACAAAATAATACTGCTTTAAGCGATCAACAAATTTTGACCTGTATGCTGTGATCAGTTTCCAGTCAGATGTTTTAAGTATCTCTATGAGAGAGCTTTCTCCGATTGCATCGAGATATTCAGTGAATGATAACGGATAAAGATCTAAAAAGGTAACCTTGCCGACCGGGAATGAAAAATCAGAATGAAGGGCAATTCCCAACAGTGATCCTGCGGCAACGATTTGATAACCGGGAGCATCTTCATTGAAGTACTTTAATGCCGTTATTGCCTCAGGCACCTCCTGAATTTCATCGAATATCAATAATGTGTTTTCAGGATTTATGGTCATTCCGGTTTCTGCCTGTAAGGCTATAATGATTCTTTTTACATCAAAGTCATCTGTAAATAATCCCTTCAGGTGCTTACTTTTCTCAAAATTAACATATGCAGTTTGAGCATACTCTGTTTTACCAAATTCTTTCATTAACCAGGTTTTTCCAACCTGCCTTGCACCACGAATTATCAACGGCTTAGGTGAAACAGTGTTCTTCCATGCTATCAGGTCCGACATCCTGTCTCTTTTCATATCGCTGGTTTTACACAAATTTACACTTTTCCCAACGACTTTATGTAGAATTAATCATTTTTTTTAACGTCTTTTTGCATTCTAACACACTTCTGCCCCACACTGAGTTCAAGTTCAGGGTATGAGGTTTGAGGCGTGAGGCGTGAGGTTCAAAGCTTATCAGATTGCTCAGAGGGATTGCTTCGTCGCCCGTCCTCCTCGACTTCGCTCGGAGTGACGGGACTCCTCGCAATGACTGTGGAATTTAGTTACTTCGGTTAAATCCCATCCGGAATTAATATTACATCCACCGTCATTGCGAGCCCGACGAAGGAGGGCGCGGCAATCTTACCCTCCCATACACTGTTTCAGCACCGTCATTGCGAGCCCGACAGTGCCCGCCGAAGCCTTCTTTGACCTCCGAAGTAAAACGAAGGAGGTGGCGCAGGTGGGCAGGAGGGCGTGGCAATCTTAACCTCACATATACTGTATCATTACCGTCATTGCGAGTCCGGCATAAGCAGGACGAAGCAATCCCTCATTACAGCAAACTAAAACAATTCTATCGGATTGATTTTTAAAAATTCCTGCCACGACATACCCCTGTTGCTTATCAGGTATACTTTGTCAGGGTTAAACCTATTCTTAAATACTTCCAGACCCTTATTGCTTTCCGAATCATTACTTTTAATCTCCAAGAGCAATAATTTTCCCTCGTCTCTCAAGTACAAAATCTACCTCATCATTTCTTTCTCTCCAATAATTTACCGAATAATTTTGTGATATTGAATTATTTATCAGATGTGCTCCCACTGAAGATTCTATAACATGTCCCCATTCAGCCGGCTTTTGAATGATTTCCTTAAAGTATTCGTTTTTCTGTGCACTTAAGAGAGCATTATTATGTACCTGAAATCTGGGACTCGAAGAACGTTTTCTTATAATATTAGCGGCGTACTTTTCTATACCGGCCAATAATCCTGCTGTATCAAGTAAATTCAGATAGTGTGATAAAGTAGTCGTATTACCTGCGTCCTGAAGTTGTCCAAGTATTTTAGTGAACGAAAGTATCTGACCGGAATAATGACAACCAAGTTCAAATAATCGCTTCAATAATGCCGGCTTGTCAACTCTTGTCAGCATCAGTATATCTTTTGAAACACTGGTTTCAATGAGGGAATTGTTAATATAATTCTTCCAGCGATTTTCATCTGTAATTAATTCCGCACCTCCCGGATATCCACCAAACCATGCATACTGATCAGCATTCCAGTTAAAGGCTTTCTCCATCTCACCTAATGACCAATGGCCCAGATAGATCGTCTCAAAGCGTCCGGCTAAAGATTCTGTTAATCCCTTGTTTAACAGTAAACGGGACGATCCTAATAAAACCAGTTTAATGGCTGTTCCATCCAAAGAATCTCTATCCCATAAACGCTTCACACTCTCACTCCAATTATGGACTTTTTGAATTTCATCAATTACCAGAATAAATTCTTTAGCCGCATGAACTTTCATCTTTAGCCTTGCCGTCTCCCATATTTGTTCAATCCAACCTGCATTAACAGCAGTAATAGCATCAGCCGACTCAAATATATAGGGGATAGTAACCTTCTTCAGCATTTGAGAAGCCATAGTAGTTTTTCCTACCTGACGTGGTCCCATAAGCACCTGAATAAACTTTCGTGGCTCTGAAATACGATTTGTAAAAGCCTGTAATTGATCTCTTTCTATCATAAATTACAATTTACTCAATATAGTGATCAAATTTACTCAATATAATTAATAAGTACAGTATTTTCTTTAAAATATTATTTGCTTATCAGATTGCCCGGAGGTTGCTTCGTCTCCGCCAGCTGGCGGATCCTCGCAATGACCCTGGAATTTAGTTACTTCGGTAAATTCCCCACCGGAATTAATATTACCTGCACCGTTAATTGCGAGCCCGACGAAGGAGGACGTGAGGCGTGAGGCGTGAGGCGTGAGGCGTGAGGCTTACTACCGCTCAGGGCTCAGGGCTCAGGGCTCAGGGCGCAGAGCATGGGGATTGAGGCGTGAGGAGTGAGGCGTGAGACCTCTCATCCCTCACTCCTCTCCGCCAGCTGGCGGACTCACTCCTCATCCCTCATTCCTCACCTCTAAATTTTTCCTATATTTGTGGAAACCCGGTGCCGATGAAAAAGTTTTTGGTTTTAACAATCTTCCTCCTTGCTTCCAGACTTATTATGGCCCAGCCTTTGAATTCGATCTATGAAAATAACTCCCTCGTCTCCTTCGAAAAATATCTGTACTCAAAAGACTCAACCTACCATACTTCTATTAGGCCTTATCTTATTAATGAAATGAAAAAGGCATTTGACTATGATTCCGTAAAAGCATCATATCAGATAGAAAAGTACAAGTCAAAAAAAGCCCTGAATCTTTTATTTAACCGTAACCTGATCGTGCTCAATAAAAATGATTTCGGCTTTACCCTCGATCCTCTGTTTGATTTTGGATATGGCTACGACATACAAAATGACAGGTCATCATGGATCAACACCCGAGGGTTTCTGTTTGAAGGATATATTGGTAAAAACTTTGCCTTCTCCACCAGCTTTTATGAAACACAGGTTAAACTTCCCCTGTGGGTGGATAACTATGCCAGAGAAAGAAATACTGTTCCCGGACAGGGAGGATATAAAATCACTGAAAATAATGCCTTCGACTTCCAGAACGCTTCGGGGTACTTTTCCTGGTCGCCCTCAAAATACTTTAATTTCCAGTTCGGACACGGGAAACAGTTCTGGGGAGATGGCTACAGATCGATGATATTGTCCGACTTAAGCTATTATCACCCTTACTTTATGATATCCACAAACTTCTGGAAGATCAAATATGTTGTCCTTTACTCACAATTTTCACATCCGTCGGTCACCGTTTATACAAATAACGACGGGAGCTCGGTTTATGCAAAGAAATACAGTACAATGCATTACCTTAGCTATGCACCGGGTAAAAGATGGAACATCTCACTGTTTGAAGCAGTGGTGTGGCAAAATGCCGATTCAGCTTACTACCGTGGTTTTGAACTGAGTTACCTTAATCCTGTAATCTTTTTCCGTCCGGTCGAATTTAATCTCGGATCTTACGATAACGAGGTTATGGGGCTTAATCTAAGGTTTACAGCTGCACGGTGGATCTCATTCTACGCACAGTATGTTTTTGATGACATGAGAACCAAAGATATGCTTTCAAACACCGGATGGGCCGGAAATAAATACACCATACAGGCCGGGATGAAAACCTTTGACCTGTTTGGGAATTGAAAATCTGAATATCCAGGCTGAATTTAACCTTATACGACCCTACACCTACTCGCATCGTGCCCTTATTCAGAATTACTCCAATGCAAACGAACCTCTGGCACATCCGGCAGGTGCAAACACAAAAGAAGCCGTTGTAATCGGAAAATACAATTACAAACGGCTTTATTTCAATGTAAAATATGTGTGGGAGGGAACCGGTCTCGACAGTGCCGGAATATATTACGGCAAAAACATCTTCAGGAACTGGGACGATCATCCCAATGAGTACGGAAACTACACCGGTCAGGGACTATATACCACTCTCAACCAGCTCGATATGTCGGTAAGTTATCTTGTAAATCCGGCAACAAATATGAACCTCTGGATCGGGGCAACGTTCCGCCGTGAGGAGAATGAAAAGATGGATAACAGGTATGCTTATTTCAGTTTTGGATTCAGAACGAGTTTAAGGAATCTGTATTATGATTTTTATTAGAGGCTTTTCAGATTGTCCGGGGGGTTGCTTCGTTGCTTCGCTCCTCGCAATGACACTGGAATTTAGTTACTTCGGTTAAATCCCATCCGGAATTAATATTACATCCACCGTCATTGCGAGCCCGACGAAGGAGGGCGCGGCAATCTTACCCTCCCATACACTGTTTCAGCACCGTCATTGCGAGCCCGACGAAGGAGGGCGTGGCAATCTTAATATCTCATTCACCAATTACTCCAAAGGCACTGCGGGGAACCCGGTCACTACTCACCACTCATCCCTCATCACTCACTACTCACCACTCACTACTCTACGCTCTACGCTCCCTTCTCTCCTCCTAACCATCTGCATAATAACCCCAACAAACGCGATACATAGGATGAGCAAAATAAGTCCGAGGTAAAGGATCCCAATATGATCGAGAAGAAGGGCAATACCAATTAAAAAGATATTGAAAACTGAAATTATTGAAGTGGCGCCGATATGGGAGAAGCCCGCCCTGAGCATCATATGGTGAACATGACGGTTATCCCCGACAAACGGACTCTGATTACTCCGGATCCGAAGGATCATTACCCTAAGGGTGTCAAAGAGTGGTATGATAAGTATTGCAATGGATACCGATGGTGAAGAATTGAGGTGATGAACCGGCCTGTCTGTCAGGTTCAACTCATTAAAATGAATGGCAAACACCGCAAGTGTAAAACCAATGACCAGCGACCCGGAGTCGCCCATGAATATTTTATTCGGACCTTCTGATAGGTTAAATGAAAGGAATACCACCAGTGCCCCCAGCAGAGAAGCTGCTACCACAGAATAACCATAGTCGCCAGCCAGGAAGAACCAGGTGCCGAATGCCAGAGATGCTATTATACCGATCGCTGCGGCCAGTCCGTCAATGCCGTCGCAAAGGTTTACAGCATTGATAATGACCACTATAAGAAAGATTGAAATGGCGTATGATGCCCATGCGGGTACAACAGATACACCAAGGAATCCGTGAAGATTTGTGAACCGCAGGTCGGTGAAGAGGACTATCAGAAGAACTGAAAAAATTTCAGCAAGAAGCTTTTTCTTAGGCTGAAGCCGTAAAAGATCGTCAGTGAGACCGACAAAGAAAAGCAACATGACAGCTGCCGTGAAATATGAGATCCCGGTAATGTACCCGTTCACTGCCACAAGAAACCCGATAGTGAATCCTGCAAAAATACCTATCCCACCGAAAGAGGGAATCTTCCCTTTATGGATCTTATGCTTGCCCGGTCTGTCAGTCAGGTTATGCTCGCCGACAATTCTAATAACCCGGGGAATAAAATACCATGTTATTATCATGGCACTGAAAAATGCCAGGAAAATGGCAGGGATACCCATTACAGTAATGTCAGGCATATAACAATTTAATTCTTAACTGCTTATAAAAATTGAAGTGCATGATATTCACAAAAAAAGATTCTTTCACCTTCTATCTTTTTTTCTGCTTTAAAGGTATAAATAAAAGTTTTAATTTCTCATAAAATATAACGATCAGGAACAGTGGTGTTGAAATAAAATTTCTTTTCCATAACCGGCCAGGTTCCCTGAGCAGCCGGGGGAGCCATTCGAGACCATGTGTAAAGGGTAAGAAAGGTCAAGTCCTACGAACATGAAGCAGAAAGAGTTCCCCTCCTGGGAGGGGCTAGGGGTGGGTTAAATGTTATAATAGAAGTTATGCAGGAGATAAAACATATTGTTTGGCAAAAGAAAAATAATCACATACAAGCCTCAATTAAAAGTACAGGCGAAATTGTTCAGAAAAGGTATTACTATTAAAAAAATACTACTCTGGATAGAATTAAGAAATAAACAAATACTTAAAAACCCACCCCTAACCCCTCCAAGGAGGGGAACCCGTGCATGTACAATCTCCGGTATCACCTATCAAGAGGAAGATCCTTCAAAGCAATTTAAGAAACTTTCAAATTTTTTATTTCTCCAACCTCTACAATATAATACTGCCTTTTGACTCCTTTTACTTTAAAAAATGGGATTTTCCACCGCACTAATCGTCAGAAGTCACAAATAAACGTTTTAACTTTTCAAAAAATATATAAAACAGAAACAGAGGTGTTGAAATAAAATTCCTTTTCCAGAGCCGGCCCGGTTCCCTGAGCAGCCGCGGGAGCCACTCGAGACCATGATCAATCCAGAATTTACCGGAACGCTTCACTGTACCAGCATAGAAATCAAATACGGCCCCTATGGAACAGATCACCGGGGCATTTATCCTGTTACGGTTCTCATAAACCCATTTCTCCTGCTTTGGTGCAGTCATACCCACAAAGAGTACATCGGGATCAAACTCATTAACCACCTTTATCATTAAGGTATTATCCTCATCAGTGAAATGAGTCCTGAACGGAGGACTGTATGTTCCGACCCTTACAGCAGGTTGTTCCCGAGCGAGCCGCTCCCTTATCAATGCCAGGGTTGTTTCAGATGAGCCAAGGTAAAAACATGAGCCACCCTGCTTATTAAGTGATTTAATTATCTCCTCATGCAGATCTGATCCTGCTATCTTTTTAATCCTGATCCCGTTCAGGAACCTCGCCGCCATTACAATTCCTACTCCATCAGGAATAATAAAATCAGATGCCATCAGTGCCTCACGGAAGAGATCATCTTTCCTGGCGATGATGTATGAATGAGGACTGATGGTGTTGACGATTCCCGTGATTTTCTGCGAGAAGAACTCTTTCTCGCCGGAGAAGATGGTGTATTTTAATAATTTAATTGTCGGGATATTTGTCATCTTTTTCCAGTAGTGAGTGGTGAGTGGTGATGTATGATGAAATGCCGGTGGAAGGGATTGTAAGATTGCTTCGTCCTGCTTATGCCGGACTCGCAATGACGGTGCAAGAATGAGCTCTGAGCTCTGCTCCCTACGCCCTGTGCTCTGCGCCCTGCGCCATCAGAAACTTCCTGAGATTAACATGTTCAACGCCCCCGATCGTATTCCTGTATTGTCTGTCAGTTGAAATAACCATTTTAGGGTAATTGTCATTTATATCAAGGAGGTTGCCAAATTCACGTCTTATTGTTTCATCACTATCAAGGATCAGTGCAACCTGAATATATATTTTTTCATTTTTCATAGTTGCTATAAAATCTATCTCACGATCTTTTTCCCATCCTGTTTTAACTTCAAAACCTCTGAAAAGCAGCTCATTATAAACTGCATTCTCTATGATCTTTGCTTTGTCATCAGGTTTATATCCTATTATGGCATTTCGGATCCCGAGATCTTCAAAAAAATATTTTCCCTCTATGTTCTTCCCTCTACGCTTTACGCTCTATGCTCTACGCTTAAGTCCTCTCAACACTCACCACTCATTACTCACAAAACTCCCCTATCTTTTCAGCAAATTCATACCACGAAGTGATCCGGATATCTTTTATAACTGTTGAATCCCGGCCTCCGTAAACAACCATTTTCCTGATTTTCTGTCCCTTATCCCCTGCCGGAAAGAGCCGCAGGTTTTTCAGATAGCCCTCATTAAATGTTTGTCCTGCTTTGATTTCTATGGCTGTAATATCTCTGCCATCTCTTTCAACAATACAGTCAATCTCAGAGCCGTTACTCTCTCGCCAGTAATATACTGAAGGGCGCTTTCCACGGTGCACCTGCGACTTGATTATCTCACTGATAACAAGATTTTCAAACAGGGCTCCGTATAAATAATGAGTACTCAACATTTCAGAGCCCGTAATCCTCAGAAGTGATGAAGCAACTCCTGTATCATAAAAATAAAGTTTTGGTGATTTGATTATTCTTTTGCTATAGTTTCTGTAATAAGGTTGCAAAAGGTAGATAATGTAACTGGTTTCCAGTAATGAAAGCCACGATTTCGCAGTATTCACTGCAATCCCGGCATCATTGGCAAGTGAAGACAAATTGAGGATCTGCCCGGTCCGGCCTGCACATAAACCCAGAAACCGTGAAAAGGTCTGCAGATTCTCAACCGATCTCAGAGTTCTGATGTCTCTTTCAATATATGTCTGTAAGTATGAAGGATAGAAATCGGGAGGGTCAATTTTCTGATCGTAGAGTCGCGGATAAAAACCATTAAAGATGAGTTGCGCCGGCGTATGCTCTTCTATGGCACCAAGTTCAATAATGTCAAAAGGCAGCAGGATATTGACACTGACTCTGCCTGCCAGCGACTGGTTTATGTGATTATTGAGGAGGAAACTCTGGGAGCCGGACAGTATATATTGTCCATTTATCCTATTCTCATCGGAGACGAACTGGATATAACTGAAAAGTTCAGGCAGGTTCTGTGCCTCATCAAAGATCACCCCGGGACCATTATCCTTAAGGAACCCCAGCGGATCGGCATTTATAATCTCCCGTGTATCAAGCCGATCAAGATTATAATACCTGTAATTGCCAAATTCCGATCTGAGCAATGTAGTTTTCCCCGATTGTCGCGGACCTGTAAGCGAGACTACCGGGAATTTCTTCAGCATCTTCCGGAGATGTGGTGTTATCGTTCTGCTAATCATTATTTATGTTGTTTTGCATTCTAAATGCAAATATACATATTTTCTCTTATTCATCCAACATGTTTTATTCTCTTTCCTCTATGCTTTAAGATCCTTCCTATACGCTTTGTGCTCTATGCTCTACGTTTAAGTATTATTCATCCTTCCCGATTTACTCTCCTTTCTCTACGCTCTACGCTTAAGTATTATCCATCCTCCCCGATTTACTCTCCTCTCTCTACGCTCTACGTTCTACTCTCTACGCTTAAGATTTTAACTCTACTCACCACTCACCACTTCCTTTCCACCATCATACTATCAACCACTCTCGAAACAAACACCGTCACAATCCTTTGCCCTTCAGGATTAAGGTGTATAGGATCGAAGAAGTAACTGCTTTTGTGAGAAAAACGGGGCACAAGATCAATCAGTACAGCTGACGGACAGTGGTTTTGTGCAAGTGAATCAATTATCTGCATCGACTTGGTGTATTCTTCAGATTGTGCAGCAACAAGAGGTTTCCATACAGGGGTGTTCAGCAGTAAAACCTTCACGTTTTCTCCGGCAAGGTTATCAAGCAGCGTTGAAAACTCATGCGTCAATTCCTTATCGAAGGTTATCTTCCGGAAAGATCCACCCGAAATTTCTTTTCTTATTCTGACACTATCGATAATGCCGTTTTTCAGATTACTCCAGTTACCAAGGTATCCTCTTATTGAGGCATTCAGCAGTGTGGCATTAAAGCGGGTGTTCCTGACAAGTGCAGGTAACAGGTAATCAAAGTAATCAATTGCAGATCCTTTTATATATTTCCTTACTTCAGGATCATCCATAAATGGCAAAAAAAGCAGGTATGAATTTGTGCTGAGCCCCTCTCCGGTGAAGAGCCATGGATCAATACCAATAATAACGATTTCTGGCTTCACCGGGCAGGTGTTGAAATAATGCTCCAGCATTACCCTCCGGTCAGCAATATTGACTCCTTCCCTTGTGTATTTTGCAACACTCAGTCCGGTTTTGTCCTCAAGAAATACCTTATCTATCGCAAGCATCAGGTGTGAATGACCAATCATAAGTATCTCCGTATCCTCTTTAAGACCATAATTCCGGTTGATCCCCTTCAATATTGCCCGCGAAACAATGTTGTCAAGGAGAATAAAAAGAAGAAGGAATGCAACTATTCTGACCAGGTTTCTGACCAATCTCGTATCCCCCCGCAGATCAGAAATAAGTGGTGACTTCATAAATCTCAAAACTGAAAATAGATGAACTGCTTCGACGATACCCCCAGCAAGGCTATTAATATGATAAGTGAAGCATAACCCAGCCAGCGAAGACTAACCGGTACCCGGGAGGGACTCATATAGATCGAGAACATACCACGATACTGCAGAACCTGAATCAGGTATAACAACATAATCAATGCCAGGCCCAATACTGTTTCAAAGGCTGAGATCCCAAGATATGGCATCTTGTCCCAACCTTTAAACATATTGGACAGGATGAATCCGGCATCGTTCATGTTGTTTGCCCTGAAGAAGACCCAGGCGATAAGTACAAATATGAATACTATTACTACACGCAGAGCATGGATTATTTTTGAACTGTAAAAAAAACCATTAATACCTGCTTTCCTGATCAGCTTATCTCCTGAATGCTCAAGAAGATACAACAATCCGAAGATGCCTCCCCAGGTAATGAAGGTCCAGTTGGCCCCATGCCATAGTCCGCTCACAAGGTAAACAGCTACAATGTTGAACATCCATCTTCCGGCCGGGACCCTGCTACCACCAAGAGGCTTATACACATAATCGGCAAACCATGTCGAGAGTGATATGTGCCAGCGGTGCCAGAAATCCCTGACAGAGGTGGCAAGGTAAGGAAGGTTAAAGTTCTGCATAAGCCTGAAACCAAGTATATGTGCACTGCCTGTTGCAATATCTGAGTAGCCGCTGAAATCGCAATAGATCTGGAATGCGAAAAAAAATGTTGCTAGGAAGAGTGTACTTCCTCCGAACGACTCCGGCGATGAATATATTTGCTGCACATAGGTTGCCAGTCTGTCAGCTATTACCACCTTCTTAAACAACCCCCATAAAATAAGTTTTGATCCTGCAATAAGACGGTCAGAGGAAAAGTGTTGTTTAATTCTGAACTGGTCAAGAAGATTTGTGGCTCGCTCGATAGGTCCTGCCACAAGCTGGGGAAAGAAAGAGACAAAGAGAAGGAAGTTAATAATATTTTTTTCAACATGCATCTGACCCCTGTATAAATCGATCGTATAACTCAGTGCCTGGAAGGTGAAAAAAGAAATCCCCACAGGCAGTATGACATTCAGATAAGACTCCCTTATATCCAATCCAATCACTTTCATTAATGATGTAACTTCAGCAATAAAGAAATTGGCATATTTGAAATAAACAAGCACCCCCAGTGATGCTAATATTGCAACAGTGAGCCATATGCGTCGTTCAGGCCGGTTTGTGGCAGAGATTATCTTTAGTCCTGCCAGATAATTCACCAGCGATGTAAAAAGCATCAGCAATCCGAACTCCCATTTCCAGCTCATGTAGAAATAATAAGATGCTGTCAGCAGGAACGGATTACTCCAATTCCAGGGCAGAAGGAAGTAGAGGAATACTACTGCTGGCAGGAAGAGGAAATATTCGTAGCTGTTGAAGAGCATGAGTGAGTTGTGAGTGGTGAGTGATGAGTAATGAGTGTAGAGTTTGTGGATTGATTAATCTTTAGTCAGAAATTAGTTATATTCAAAATACATAATATAGCCTCTTTTTGAGGTTTTAAT
This sequence comes from uncultured Bacteroidales bacterium, assembly GCA_963732435.1. Classification (GTDB taxonomy): domain Bacteria; phylum Bacteroidota; class Bacteroidia; order Bacteroidales; family VadinHA17; genus LD21. The sequence goes on from CAVSZL010000006.1 coordinate 1,165,885, forward strand.
AAGTAGTGTATTAAAGCGCATGATCCTTTTATATTTAGATATAGGGAATTAGACCATTTGAGCACTGACTCTTTAATGTATTAGCTAACCTCTTAGCATCCATGAAGGGCAGAAAGATAAGATACAGAAAAGAGCTAAAACGCACTCTGCGATAATTTCATAATCTTAATGTTTTGGTAGTATTATATTAGGCTCATGTTACCAACCAGCTTTAAAACTTTGTCTGGCAAAGAAGAGCGCAGGGTTAGGAAACGGGAGAAGATGCAGAAAGGATTGTTTGCAGACAATTTTTTGTTTTATGATGGGATTATAATTGCTTTTGATTCTTGTAATATATTCGATTGAGAAGTTTAACAATTTTTGGTTGAATCCTTTCCTCAAGATACCAGGAGAATAAAACAATTACCAGAATGTTTATGGAAATTAACAAGCTCATATAAAGAAATGAAGCTTTTAAATATTTTTCATATATAAAAACTGAAAGCATTATCATTGGCCAATGGATTATATATAAAGCATAGCTGAATGATCCTGATCTTACAAAATAATTGAGGAATTTTCTAACTGCATAATTCAAAGTATTTGAGTGCAAAAAAATCAAAAATACGGAACCAAATCCAATAGCAATTATAAGAATTCGCATTAATCCTGAATGATATACAATTTCATCAAAGTATGTAAAGCAAAAACAAATTGATAGAGAAACAATACCAACTATAAAATTTAACAGCCTGATTTTTATTTTTACCGAACTTACTTTGATAAAGAATGTTATAAAAATTGTAAGGAAGAATAATGCCCAAAACCAATAGGAGATAATGGGCATTTTTTCAATTGTGATCATGAATCCCATTGAAGAAATCAGCATTCCGTTTATATAATCAAAATTGATTCTCTTGTTCATAATATAGGCATCTGCCAGCATTGCTCCAGCAATCCAAATCCAGTAATATTGCATGATATTAAAGATATGATTTGGCCAGCCTGATAATCCTATTATCCCAGCTAGAATAGAGATAATCAGAATAATGAAAAAAAATCTTGTTTGCCCTATTTTCCGCCAAAAGAATAGCATATTTGGGAAGAGGAGGTAATATATAACTTCATAGCTTAATGACCAGATGGGATAGTTTGTCGGGATAGGATTAAGAATGGAACCTGCAGCAATATCCGTCAGGAAAAAGAAACTCATAATATTTCTCTTTATATCAGATTCAGTTCCTGTAACAGGTAAAACAAAAAGAGAAATCAAAAGAACTATAAAAAAAAGCGGATAAATCCTCCTGAATCTTTTAAAGAAATAGTCTTTTATGTTCCGGGGATCAGAAATATCCATATTTGATGAACTGTAAGTTATACTGAAACCTGAGACAATAAAAAACAGCAAGACAGCCTGATGTCCATAACCAAAAAGGGTTTTTGTAATAAACTCATATTTAGGAAAGAATACATATGGTTTATAAAATTGCACTATGTGTCCAAGCATCACATAAATTGCAGCGAAGCCTCTAATTGCTTCAATTGTACGTATTTTCTTTTTTTTGACCAGCCATATAAATAAAAACAAAAATTATATACTCGTCTAATCTTGAATAATCATTGGATTGTGATCCTTCATGTTATGCAGAATTTATTCTTCACTTTGTTATAGTCAACTTCTGCAAAATATTTCTCATACACATCTCAAAAAATTCGAGAGTAAACTTCTTCTCATACATAATCCGCCCTGCAGCGCCCATCTGGGTCCGCAATTCCGGATCTTTTATCAGTAAATCAAGTTTTTCAGCCAGTGCAGAGGCATCCTTCTGTGGTACAAGGAACCCGGTTAAACCATCCTCAACAACATCAGGAATTGCTCCCTCAAATGTTGAAACAACAGGCAGGGAGCGTTGCATAGCTTCAAGCAAAACAAGCGGCAGGCAATCTTCGTAGGTGGGATGAACAAAAATATCAGCCTGCTCAAATGCTTTTTCCTTTTCAGCACCGAATTTTTTTCCGGCAACCAGGATATTTTCACTCAGTCCTGCTTCATAGATCTTTGCAATTAGCTGATCTGCTGAAACATCACCCTCACCTCCTATCATGGTACAGTGAAAGGCGATATTGCGGTTCTGTAATATTTTTAGCGCATCAACGAGTATGAAGATCCCCTTTGATTCAATCAAATGTGAAATGAAGAGTATTTCAGGCGTGAGGCGTGAGGAGTGATAAAATGCAGGTGGAAGGGATTGTAAGATTGCTTCGTCCTGCTTACGCCGGACTCGCAATGACGGTGTTGAAACAGGGTATGGGAGGGTAAGATTGCCATGCCCTGCTCTCCGCTCTCCGCCCTCCGCTCTGCGCTCTGAGCTCTGAGCTTTGTGCCCTGTGCCCTGAGCTCTGCGCCCTGAGCTCTCCACATCCGGAATCCCGTTCGGACAATAATGCACCCTCGCTTCCGAAACATACTTGCTTACATCAGAATAAAGATGTTTTGACAGAAGGATAACATCAGCGTTCCGGAAGACCAAACGGTAAAGGATGTTATCAAAGAACCTCTCCTGCCTGGTGATTACACCTTTATTATGAAAATGATAAACCGGTTTTACTCCGAAAAGCCTGACAAGAAAAACTATAAGTGCATCTTTGTAAAAACCGACGCCTTTTGATGAGATTGTAAGGTAGCAGAGAGAAGGTCTGAAGAAGATCAGCTCTTTTTTAACTCGCCAGATAAGCCTAATATAGCGTATAAACTTAACAGCAGGATTTTTGCCTATCTCCTCAACGGAAGTAGAAGTGCCAAGGTTGATGTAACGGCAATCAAAGGTTTCGTTGATAATCCCGCTCTTTTTGATGTACCCGCCAACCAGGGATGAGCCGTGAATTGGAGGGGGATAATGCAGAATGAAAAGAATCTTCACGATATTACTTAATCGAAGATCTTATTAGCGATTCGAACAAGGTATCTGAAGGAACAGCAATGCAATTCCAGGAATTATCAAAATCGTTGTCTAAATTGCCATCACCACTTAACCTGTAGATATTATAGTCCGTTCCTAAGATGCCAATTATTTCATCAAGTCTGAAATACTTTTTACTTATGTGGTTGTATTCAAAAATAATCAGAGGTTTATTCTCTCTTATAAAGCCGGCTGCACCTTTCATCACAAGTGGTTCAGCTCCTTCGACATCTATCAATACAACTGTATTTGGCAGGGTATGAGGAAGAGCATTATCCAATGTTATAGTTTTTGCCATGATGAATCTCCCTCCTTTTCTGTCAGGTATACTGTAAAAACCTGAAGATGTGCCCCCGGCATTAAGATGAATGGATATTTCTCCCGTGCCCTTATCATCAACAGCAAACTCAAATACCTTAATTCTGTCTTCTTTGTTCAATTGCGCACTTCTGTTCAGGACAATGGCACAGGCAGGACGTGGCTCAAAGGCATAAATATTCTTAATGTTTTTATATCTGCTCACACCTGTTATAAATTCACCTACCGACGCTCCGACATCCACAAAATTAAATTGTTCAGGGTGTTTTAATAACTTATCAAGAAACAGATGTGTCTCTGGTTCATTCGGTTTGCCAATAAGGAGGTAATCATAACTTCCTTCAATATCAGGGTCATACCAGAACTTTTTATCAAATGCTTCAAAGATGAAGCTGTGGTTTAAAAACCTTTGAACTACACCTAAACCTTTAAGTTTAAAACCCGACTTATTCAGAAGAAAATGAATCAGTATGAAAAGACTGACAAAAATTCTCATTTAAAATTTAATATTATACCTTATTTATTTCACACTGGCCTGTAACGGCCTTTCCAGAGTTTCAGGATCAACCTGGATATTAATTCCGGCTTTTTCAATTCAGTTCTGTTAACATATTGAATTGCATCATATACTCCTTTACAGAACCTGTTAAGCCCCCATTCATTTATGATCTCCATCGAACTCAACCCCATATCTTGCCTTTGATCATCATTTAAAGTGCCAATTTTGAATAAAAGATCTGAGAGTTCATTATCATCTTCAGGTGAAAAGGTGTATCCGTTCACCCCATCCTTAACAAGGGTAGATGCACACCCAACCTGGTCGCTTACAAGTACAGGTAATCCCGATGCCATTGCTTCATTTACAACCAGACCCCAGGTTTCGCCGAATCTGCTGGGGAGTATAAACCATGAAGCATTATGGTAGAAAGGTCTCAATTCCTCCTGTGACATGAAAGGATAGAAATGGACCAGATCATCAAGGTCATTTACTTTTACAAATGATCTGAGTTGGCCATGTTCCGGACCTTCTCCGACAAGTACGAGATGCAGCGGATCTGTTTCATTCTTAACATATTTATGGTATGATCTTAACAGAAATATAAAATTCTTCTTGGTGATCTGCCTGCCTACCGCAAGAATATAGTTTGAGCCGGGATAACCGGGACTTTCTGTTTATTTTCCTTGTCTCCAGAAACATGTTATCCACTACATCCACACCAAAAAAGAGTTGTTCCGTGGTAAATCCAAAATGGTTGAATGAATCTATCCATCCAGGTGCGGGACAAATAACAGCGTCAACGCACGAATAAATCTTTTTCCTTATATATCAACCAACCATGACCTTGGTACATCTTTCAATCGTGCATCGTCAAAAATGATAACTTTTTTTCTCATTTTTACGGCCCACGCACTGCAGCGGCCCCTGATGTATATGCTATGGCTCCTGAAATTACAATATCTGGCTGTAAAACATCTAGTTTTCGCCTTAAAGCTTTATTTGCAGTAACTGCTTTGATCTCCTCCATCTTTTTATCAGGGAAAAGACAATGCCAGAATTCCGGGAGATTCTTCTCACACCGGCAAAATTATATGGACTGCCCGCGCCTGAAATCTCAACCACAAAAAATTCAATCCCCTTAGCAGTAAGTAAAGAATTAAGTGCATCTAACCTGGCAGGCCAGTAGATCCGGAAATCTGTATGTGTAAATACAACTTTCATGCATTTCCAAGTTGATGGAAGATCCTGTTTCTATTTATTGATTAATTTCACCTAGAGATTTTTTAATTCTGCTACGATGAGGTTTGATCGAGATAGGTTGTCTCCATCATTTAGAAGAAGTATGTCTTGAGGTTAAATATGTTTGATCTTAAGAGCCGATTGGAAAGCTCTTTTATTATGTCGTTCTATTAATGTAATGAGGAATGACTACTTAGATTCTCCATTTATAAACAAAAATTCGAAATATTATCTTGCAGTTGAGTATAAATGAATGAATGATACAAACGCTCGAAATCATGATTTGTAAGAATTTTGCTCATTGAATTACTTCATCATCTGCCAAATATACTAAACCTAAAATAGCAAACTGTAAACTTCCAAAAGAGTAGCGTAAATCAAGAATATTATCTGTATACATTACTACCATACAAGGGAATAAATGCTGATACAGCGCTTAGGCCTAAAATCTTTATTATGTATGGCTTAAATTTTAAGAATTTATTCATATGAATAAGTTGAAAAAGAATTGTAAGAAAAAATAATGTTATCCCCCAATAATACCATAATCATATTTAATCCTGAGCCAGTCCCATTATGTGATGGATCGTTCTTTTTATACCCAAGGGAAATTGCTTTTGATACTGCAGCATTTGAACCTTCTTCCCCACCATTTGTTTATTGATCCTGTTCGATTTACTGATTGCCACATACGTTCCCGGCCAGTTGTTTTAATAATTTCTGGTCTTCTTTAACAGCCTCACTAATACTAGACATCTGTTTTTGTAAAGGTTTTCATTTGAAATCGGAGAGATGTCTGAAAAATCAGTATACCTATTATAACCACTGTAATAACAATTAACAATCTTCTAACAAATGATAATGGAGAAGAGTTCTCAATACTGCTAAAACAAAGCTAGCAATTATTGGGCCTCGGGTCATAGTCACGATAGGTACAAGAAATGCTGAGCAAATATTTAAATAAAGATCTCTTTTCCTTCTAAATTAAGGTAAGAGACTAAAAGAAAGCCTGAAAAAGCAGAGAAGTAATTCATTCCAATGCTAGACCAGTTACGTCTGGGACTATTCCAAAAAAAAGTTGTGGTAGTTTTATTAGTGGAATAATTAAAATCCATATTAAAAAAGTTCTTTCAATTAATTCAATTATTACAGACCATGAAAATGACTTTCGAGTTTTGCTCACAGCGATTCCTATAATTACTGGTGTAATTATCTGTATGGTTGACTGTAAACTATAAATGTGAGATCTTAACAACCCGGAGATGATTAACAAAAGCCATGGTAACCATATGACAAATGGAAAGCGTATCTTACCTCCTGAAATCAGAATAATGGATAATGATATAGTAAAGGGAATTACCCAGCCCCACCCCGTGGAATTAAAACCAAACAGTCTGAAAGGTATTGTTCCCACTATTAAAAGTAACCAAAATACAAGAGCAAAAAGGAATGGTACTTGTCGGCTTATCCTGAAATACTCAAAAAGATTTAATGCTTTGAAACACAATAATTCTATTAACTTTCAAAATGATTTAGGCATAGATTATATAAGCTGTCTATGCAAAGCTTTTACAATTCTTTCAGCAGCATAACCATCTCCGTAGGGATTGTAGGTTTTTGTCATTTTTTTGTATAGTTTTTTATTATTCAATAATTCCTCTGTATGGAATAAAATTGAATCTTTATCTGTCCCTACCAAGAGGACTGTTCCGGCCTCAATAGCCTCCGAACGTTCTGTTATGTTACGCATCACCAAGACTGGTTTTCCGAATGAAGGCGCCTCTTCTTGTACTCCACCACTATCTGTCAGAATAAAATAGCAATTTTTCATTATATAGACAAAAGGTAAATAGTCAACCGGAGGTATAAGATAAACATTGCTATGTCCTGATAACAATTCATAAACTGGTCTTTGTACATTAGGATTTAGGTGTACGGGGTAAACAAAGTCCAGTTCAGGATGATTTTCTGCAAGAGTACTAATAGCCTGACAGATATTTATAAAGCCCTGCCCAAAATTTTCACGCCTGTGACCTGTTATTAGTATATAGGGCCGTTGCATTTCAAATTTATCTGCAAAATTATATCCATAACTATTGATTAATTTTCTTATATTTTCCCTTATTCCGGGATCACTTTCAATAATTTTAACAGCCATAAAAAGAGTGTCTATAACAGTGTTCCCCGTTACAAAAATCATCTCACCCGGCACATTTTCATTCAACAGGTTTTGCCTGGATGCAGATGTAGGAACAAAATAAAAATCACTAATTCTGTCAGTGACCTGCCTGTTCATCTCTTCAGGCCACGGAGAATACAAATTATTAGTTCGAAGCCCGGCTTCAATATGACCTATTCTTATATGCAAATAGAATGCAGCCATGGCAGCTGCCATAGTTGTCGTTGTGTCTCCGTGCACTAAAATAACATCGGGTTTATACTTTATTAATATATCTCTTACTCCTAATAAAACTTTTAAGGTTATATCAAATAAATCCTGGTTTTTCTCCATCAGGTTCAGATCAAAATCAGGTATTATATTAAAAACATTTAGCACCTGATCAAGCATTTCACGATGTTGCGCAGTGACACAAACCTTAAAGTTAAAAACATCAGGAAATTTCCGCATTTCCATAATAACGGGTACCATTTTAATAGCTTCAGGGCGAGTGCCAAATACAAATAATATCTTTCTTGGATTGGATTTTCACACATAGAATAGGTCAATAAGAGTAGTCATTAAATAATAATTGTAATCATTCTATACGGCATTTTTTATAAATTAATTCTAAGTCGTTCATAATTTGTTTTCCGAAAATGCGGCACATAATCTGTTTGTGTTATAGATCCCTTCACTGTTTTTAACAGCAGAACAATCTTCTGATAATGTTGATAATACTGTCCTTATTGTATCCTCTGAGGTGCAATCGACTGCTATCCCTCCACCAAATTGCCCCAATAAGTCATTCATGACTCCAATTTCCGGAGATATGGCAAGTATTGGTTTATTGAATTGCAAATAATCAAGAACTTTAGAAGGCAAAAAAATACCTTCCAATAATGGAGCCTCTACAACCAGCATAATATCTGACATCTTAATAGCTTCCAAAGTCTCTTCATAAGTTTTCACACCTTCAAGTGAAAAGTCCATCGTCATATTGTTTTTATTTATTAAGTCAAAAATATATGCATCAATATAACCAATGAATCTGAATTTCAACTTCCCCTTAAGTTCTCCTGATACTTTCAATTTTTTAAACGCAAGTAACAGATTGCTGGGATCCCTTAATCCAAAACCACCTACATGAGTTATTATTAATGATTTGTCATCATTGCCAGATAAAGAGGTAATATTTTCATTATTAAGCAACACATGAGGCAAAACAGAAGAATGCGATTTTAGCTCAGGTAAATAAATTTGAAAATATTCCATTAAACGATTTGAGGGAAATGTATTCCAGCTAACATACTTTATAATCAACCTCATAAAGAATGATTCTGTTACTTTAGTTTTGGCCTTAACTCCTTTTCCATAGGGAAAGGGTGATTTAGAACGAGGCAAAGGATCGCTCCAGTTAGCTATCCATGGAGTTTTCTTTTTGAAAGATCTTAAATGAAGAATGCAGGTAAATGGCCGTATTGAGGCATTACTCTTGAAAAGATAAGATCAAATTGTTTGGTTCTATTAAGTTTAACAGCTAATCTGAATGCTTTTATTACCCAAAGCAGAGAATCCAAATAATGTATATTTTTTAAAAGTGAGCAAATCCTTTAACCCATGCTTGAGAAATCTAATTTTTTTGTTTTCAATACAATAACAATTATTTTGAATGGAAAAAATGTCGCCTTTTGATGAGTATAAAAAGTCAGTTTCATGAAATATCATATTTACCTCCCAACCGTGGTTGATCAACACACGCATGAGCTTGCATGTAACTAAAGATTCAGCTCCGGTGTAGGGTTTTTCAGGAGAAAAAATCAGTACTTTCACTGTTTATTTGGTAAGCGCAATTCAGAAAACAAATCCATCCATTTTTTCATAATTGGCTCAACATGAAATCTTTTTACATTTTGTCTGGCCATATTACCAAATTTTGCTTTTAGTTGCTCATCATTCATAATATTATTAAGATGTCCGGCAAATTGAACAATATTGCCATTTTCAACCAGAAATCCATCTTCTCCATGCCTGATTATTTCAGAAGGGCCACATTCACAATCAAATGCAACGCAGGGTAATCCACATTCCATGGCCTCGGTCAAAACAAGGCCAAATCCTTCATACCTGGAGGATAGTGCGAAAACAGAACTCTCCAGAAGGAGGTCCTGAATATTTTTCTGAGGTGGCCTTATAAATATTCTGTCTGAAAGTTCATACTTATTTATCAACTCCAGCAAATATGCCTTATCCTGACCTTCACCGAGTATCAATATTTTCCATTCCGGGTTTTCTTTTGCAATCAGATTAAAAGATTCAATCAGCAAGTCAAATCCTTTTTGTGCAATAAGTCTGCCGGCACTTATAATTTGCTTTTCCTGCAACAATGCAGTTTTATCTGTTTTGAAAGAAACCGGATTGGGAATTACTGTCAGAAAGGGTTTATTTCCCCAGAGTCTTTTATCATGCTGTGTCAGTAAAACAACTTTGCTAAACTTTTCTGCATATTTCCTTTGTCTGTACTGCTCCCAGAATGCAAGAATTAAACGTAACTGACGAAACCGGATCCCGGGAATATTTCTGATAAGATGGACCAGATAATTCCTGGAATAGTGAAATTCAACTATTTTAAGACTGCCATCTTTAAGTGTATGTAAAAAAGTATATTCATCACCATACATGCTGATAGTGATATCAGGTTTTATCAGGTTCAGCCTGGCAGATAATTTGTTTTTATAAACAGGATCGGGTCTGATTAATCTTAAAAGTTTTGACAATCGAGACCCTGATTTTGAATTTATTTCAAGGCTTTCAATAATGACTGAAGATGAAAATTCGAAAAAAGTATCCACAGGTAAGGGCTTTTTGGTAATTATATGCACAGTATAACCAATCTTATCAGCAAGATAATTTGCTTTAGTGCATAAAACACGTTCCATCCCGGCGGAATTACCTAAAGATGTAATTATATAGACAATCTTCATCTTCTATCCAACTATACTTAAATATCTTGTATATAATCTGAGGTATTCCAATGCAGTTTTGTTCCAACTAAATTTTGAAGCCTGATGTATTCCGGCTTCAGATAACTGAAATGAATTAAATTCTGAATTCTCAAATCCTTCCAGAAAATTAAAAATATTATCTGAGTCTGGGTTATCCATATATAAAACTGCCTCTCCACCAACCTCCGGCAATGAGCTGTTACTGCAGGTTACCACAGGAGTCCCGCAAGCCATGGCCTCTAATACCGGTAAACCAAATCCTTCATATGATGAGGGATAAATAAGCGAGGTTGCTCCATTGTATATCAAGGCCAGATCCGGATCTGAAACATCCTCAAGGATAAGGATCCTGCTCTTTGTATCTGATTTGTCAACCATCTTCTTTACAAATGCAGGAGGATCGCTCCACACTAATACAAGGTCATTTACAGGATTATTTTTAAGGAGCCGGAGATATGCCTCAACAAGGATATGTGAATTCTTACGCCCGACATTGCATGAAACACTTAGAAAAAATGGGTTATTAATACCAAACTGTTTTGAAAGTCTCATCCTAACATTATCCTTATCCTGTTGAAATTTAAAAGTATCATGATTAATTCCCCAATATATAACATCAATCTTTTGTGGATCAATTCCCATTGTTTTAACAATGTCTTTTTTGGATGATTCTGAACATGTAATTATTCCCCTGCACTTCTGCATTAATGAAGGCACTCTTTTTCTCATTCCCAAATGATCAAAAGCATTCTCATTTATAAGCATAAAGAGTGCATCATGAAGTGTTACAATGGTCTTCCCGGGACAATGAACATATTCAAAATTGTGCGGAATATGCATCAGGTCATACGGGAACAACAACTCCATGACTGGTAACCTTCCGATTAACCTGTTAACTCCTTCACGGTTTGGCAGGTATAAATGTTTCTTATGAAAGGATAAGTTCAGATTTCTAGCACCTATCCCTTTCATGTTTTGTGAAAAAAGAGTCACCCCGAAAGGGAGATCTGATGATATATTATGAAGTGAATTTATCAGCTCAAATGTTGTACGACCTATTCCTGTTACTCTTCCTGATACAAAAAAAGGCACCACAGAATTAATGTCTATCAATAAGCTCTTCATAGATCTCAATTAATTCTTTCGTATGCGTTTCAATTGATTTTACCCGTGAAGTATCCACCTTAAGTAAATTATTTGCCAAATACCTGTCATAAGCCAATTCTATTGCCAGTTTAAGGGAATTAATATCATTTGGCTCAACAAGCCATCCGTTTACTCCATCTTCAATCTGCATTTCAGCTCCTCCGCATCGTGTTGCAATTACCGGTTTACCTAATGCCAGAGCTTCTGCAATATTTAAACCAAATATTTCCAGGCAGATAGCAGGATGGATCATTATATCAAACTGCTTAATTAAATTGTAAAGATGTTTATATTCAACTTTCCCATGCCATTTAATCTGAGAATTATGTTTGTATTCCCTTTGTAATCTTTTCATGTACCGCTCTTCAACTTTGTTTCCTGTCCCCCCAACTATATGAAGCTCAGCAATGCAGTGTAATCTTATAAATGCAGCCAGCATTATGTGAATCCCCTTAATATGACATAACCGGCCCACATAAAAGAAACTGAGAGGCTGGTTTTCTTTTTTCACCATACATACAGGTTCAGAAAAATGAAATTTGTTAGGTAAAGGTATGCCATGGGGTAGAATCTTAATTTTCTCCGGAAATGCTCCGTTCCTGATCATGCTTTCAGCAATGCCAAATGAAGGAGCAATTATCAGAGAAGCATTTTTATGTATTGTTTTCCATTCATCTAACTTGTTATAAATTGAGAGAGTAGTCTTTAACACAGGTGTTATATAAATAATAAAAGGGATTTTTTCCATAAAACGACCAAGCTTTAATCTGAAATTAAGTGGAAATAACTCAAAATCGGCCACGCATAAAACCCCCCCTGATATTCTTTAGTACACATGGCAGGCAATCTTTTTGATTTGCTTTTATACTGCAAATTTCATCCCGATAGTTTAATAAGGCGCCTGCAGGGCATAATATTCCTCCATGATGGGCTGTTAATATACAGGGTATTTTCTTCTCTTTGCAGGCTCTTATAAATGAAATCTTGAAACCATGAGCATGTACAATATCAGGGCTGATCTCTGATAACAATGGAAGCAAAGTTTTAAAGTCCTTCTGTATTAGATAGCATCATATTGATGAGTCGTACAGCCATTGTAAGTCCCTTTCGATTCTCCTATTTGTCCAGGAGTACCAATAATTGGCAAAAAATCTTGCCGCACTAGTTCATCAACAACATTTTTAACATACACCTGGCCACCACCATAGAAAAAATGGAATGATGTTGAAGCAACAAAGAAAATTCTCATTTATTAAAATGCTGCCTTAATTGGTTAAAGGTTCTATCAAGATTATTCTGCAACTGGGTGACCTGGTCGGTGTGTAGTCTCATTTTTTTTAGTATATTGTCCAATGTTTCATCTCCTTTTGCCTCTAATGTAATTGTTTTAATGTTTAAAGAGGAATAGTGATCATCAATCTTGTAATCGAGAAGATGGATTGGCATTGTTTCCCTGATAACAATCGAGCATTCGGTATATTGAACGCATCTTATATTATTAATCCATGTAATGATGAAGAGATTATGAATTTACAGACTTTTAATCTGTCTGATCGACTTTCCTGGGTTTTTGTTGAATATCAATTACTACACAATCTTTCCAAATCTAGCTTTCCATTCATTTACAATACAGTGATACTTTTCCACAAAGTGTGGCACAATACCTAATTCAAACCGTCTTCTGATATGCTGTGGAAAAACTCAATTCATAATTGATCCTCGATCACCTAAAATGATATGTTGTGGTGAAATTTAAGTTTTTTAAGGTTAGGTGCCCTCTTAGTCCTAACATGTTAGCATTGGGAAAATCTAATTTCACATCGTCAGCTCCGGTTCCGAAGATTATTCCGCAATATTGTTTCGGTACTAATTGAAGAATTGTTCTTGCTAGAATTATATCAGAATCGTTTGGCTGAGAATCGACGGGGTAACCATAATACTTAGGTCTGACAGGTGCGAGATAGGCCCCAAAGTTATTCAGTCCTCGATCCCAATGTACATGAATTAAATTCTCCCTTATTTTCCCAATGACAATGTTCGGAAGTTTTATGGTAAAATAATGTGAATTTCACTTAGCATGGACCAATCCAAAAATTTTAATATTTTGAAATTGTAATTCTTTTTATGACATTCCAAGGTGTTAAATTGTTAAATATTTTCTGATACTTAAAATACCAGGAGGAAGGATCAGTTGATGTCATAATAATTTAGTAAAAAAGTATTTCTTTATAATCTGAACTATTAATTAACCTGTCTTTTAATCTATAATGCCTTAATAATAGCGACACATAAGCAGCCCTTAGCGAAGTGTAAGAAGCTTCTTAAAAAAAAATTTAAAGGATTCCTGAAGCAGAGTGGAATTTTGAATTGCAATAATCTGATTGTGCTTATGATATACAACAAGTGGCATATGTATTTGGTTAAACCGATTTCCTTCAGCTATGATTTTCATAAAAAGGAGTTAGACTTAAATAAACTTAAATCTTTCATCAAATACATTTAATACCTTAAGTGTTTCTGTTTTATACATTACTGCTGGTGATGGGATATAGGACAAAAATATTGCCATGTACTTAACTGGGCCCTGGAATCCATTTTTTTAAATTCCGGATTTGTAGAGATTATTTTAGAATTGTCCTGACCTCTTAATGTATACATTCCAGATGCAAAAAAGCTCTCTCCGGGTAATCTATAGAATTCCTTAATAAATTCTGAAATACAATCGGAAAGCAACATATCATCTCTTACAATAAGTTCAATTTTTTGATACGTCTGATCCTTAATACTTTCCAAAGTCTATGGTACATGCTTTGAAGCATTATAAGCAACTACAATTACACAAATGTCAGGTTATCAGTATATAAAATAAATTTTTTAACCTATTAAATAATATTGGTATTTTTATGTATATTTTTCCATATCAATAAGATGAAACGTATAACTAAGGAAGTATGTGAATATTTTAACCCTATATAAGTAATATAATCTTCAAGCTGAGTTTTTTTATTTAATTTTAGTGATTTGTAAGCAACAATGGCAATATTCTTTCCTTCGTTTGTTTTAAGCGAAAGCCTCATCAATTTTCTGTTAATAATTGCATTTGTTTCCTCAATATTGTCAGGTTTATAGTTGAAATAATTCATCAGTTTTTTACGCATATAGACATGAGATCTGGCAAATTTCCATATTTGAATTTTATTGTTTGAATTTGTAAAAGAATTTTTATGGACCCGGTAAACTGCTGTAATGTGCGACATATAATGAATTTTCGAATGCATACTTATCCAAAAAAAAGTAGGGTAGTCTTCAGCTAAGAAACCGTTGTCATCCATAATTTTTTTATATGTTTCATTAAGGTATTGTGATCTAATACAAATAGTTAATGACATTATCTGGTTGGATCCTAAATACAGCAAATGTGCAGCATCACCCTCGATAGGGTTTTTCCCTGAACTAACAATACAACCTTCTTTAATATTTCCTGACCGTTCATTCAAAATATTATAATCTGTATACACCAAACCATATTCTGGATTAAATTCCAAATAATCAACCTGCTTCTGAATTTTGTATTGGTCTATCCAATAATCATCACCGCCTATCAGACACAAATATTTTCCTTTGCATAAATCAAGTGCCTTTAAATAATTTTTAATTATTCCCAGATTGTTTTCATTAAAGTTAAATCTTATAATATCTGGATTTTGTTCTGCAAACTGTCTGATAATATTTTGTGTTCCGTCAGATGATTGATCATCAGAAAGAATAATCTCAATTGAGTATTCTGATACCTGACCTAAAACGCTATTTATACACTGTGCAACATATTTCTCCTGATTATAAGTCAAAATTATAACTGAGACTTCAGGTTTTTTTAATATGCTATCACTATTATCCATTAATTGAATAATAAAATTGTTTTAGATTTAATATTATAAATCTTTCCTTATTTTTATTAATGCCTGTTTTAATCCTATCCGTTTGTCTAATTCATTGAACGAAATCCATCCGGAAATAAAAATAAATATCAGCCCGGCTATATAAGCCCAGGGCAAGTGAAATAACTTAATTATAAAGAAACAAAGAAGCCCTAATATCATTTGAAGTCCAAAGATCTTTTTAAACTCATTATTAAAGGAGAAGCTGTATTTATACCTGGCAATTAAATAAACCTGCAGAAATACTAAAATATAACTCACCAGAAATGAGATCCCCATTCCTTCCAAACCACCAAGTTTATATCCCAGGATATTCAAAATAAGCATATAACTATTTGCAGTTACCTCACTCCAGAGGAATATTCTTGATGCCCCTTTTGCCAGAAAAATAAATCCGATGGACCAGCTTGCTGCTTTAAAATAAATACCAAGTGCAGCCCAGTGGATCATGTCATTTATCGGAGTAAATCGCGAGGAGTATAATATAATAATGACCCAGTTAATGAAAATCAGGAAAACTGTAAGGATCGGAGCTAATATTAAGATAGCAATTTCAGCCTGCTGGTTGATCATCAGTGTGGCCTCTTTATTGTCATGAGCTATTCCTGATAGACGTGGGTAATAATCAGTGGCCATTGCTGTAAATACCAGACCAACATAAGTAAGTATTATATTCATTCCTGCGTTATATAGTCCCAAATCTCCCACACCGCCGGTCCTGCTGATAAAAACACTTACAATATAGGATGCACCCGTAGTAATTAATCCGCTCAGACTAAGCATAAATCCCATCTGCAGCATCCCTTTACCTTCCAGAATTGTATCGACTCTTGTAATCTCAACTTTATCGATTTTTATTTTTGATGAAAAATATAAGGCAATCACGAGTGAAAAAACAGAGGTCAGTATAATTGCAGGTACTATACCATCTATCCGTAAGAAATAATAGATTGGGACGGACACTATCAGACCAATTGCAGATCCGGCCATATTTGCCTTTGCAAGGTATTTAAGTTTGCGCATACCCTGTAACAGTACACTCTGACCACTTGTAAGCTGGGCAAAAAGAAGCGTAACCGATATCCACATAAAAGCCAGAGTATAGTCTCTGTTTTTAAAAGTCAGAAGACTGAGCCAGGGCGATAGAATTAAAGTTAGTACAAGCCCAAGTGTTCCGGTAATCCAAACCAGTCTACGGAAGACTGTTACCACCCTTGATATCCTGTTTATGTCACCACTCTCATTTGCTGCAGCTACGTCTCGTACAGCACTCGTGCCAAGGCCAAAGTTTGTTAAGCCTGCTACTAATGCTGTTGTTGAGGTAAGTAATCCTGCAATACCCATTCCAGCCGGACCAAGTAGAATAGCAATAAATTTCGAACGGATAATTGAAATGATAATATTAAAAACCTGAACACCACCAAAAAGTGAGGTTGCTTTAAAGATCTGGCGATATTTAGCTTGGTCTTCCTTCACTAAATTTGTCTTATAATTTTTGCAGGAACTCCTCCAATAATAACATTTTCCGGAAAAGTCCCTGTAACAACAGCACCTGCTGCTACAATAGAATTATCTCCAATAATGCTATTTTTAAGAATTATAACATTATTCCCAATCCATACATTTTTCCCGAGCACTACTATTCCAATTTCTCCTGTTTCCCTTCTCAAATTATAGGGAATTCCATGAGCTTCAAAATCCATTATGGTTACATATTGACCGATCAAGGTATCATTTCCAATTTCAATCCAATTTGCTGCACATAGAAAAACATTATTATTTGTGGATACTCTATCTCCTATTTTAATATGCGATTTGTGATTTCGTGATTGAATTTCAATAAATCCTTTCCGAAAGAAGCCTCCTAACTTAAAGCCAAAACAACAATTTACACCAATTTCAACTGTTCCAAAGCCAGTTATCAAGGTCTTCTGAATACAATCAGGGTAACTTGAAAAAGATATACCTTTCCTAATAAATACAAGAATATTTGGCAACATAAAATTAAAGATTCTCCTCCTTAATGCCCCTGATAAAGTAAATGGCAACAAAAGAAATTTATAAATCTGCTTAAATATTTGATATAACATCATCTAATTCTATCATTAGTTTATAGTTTCCGGATAAATCTGGCAGGATTCCCATACCATAGCTCCCCGGTAGGAACATTTTTTGTAACAACACTACCTGCGCCTATCATTGCATTTTTACCTATGATTATACCTCCGAGTATTACACTTCCGGCTCCAAGGGAGGCACCTTCTTCAATTACAGTTTTCTGATAATTTATCAGATGATGCTTTGATCGTGGAAAATTATCATTTGTAAATGTGACATTGGGACCAACAAAAACTCCATTACCAATTCTGATACCATCCCAGATGTAAACCCCACATTTTACCGTTACATTATCACCAATGATAACCTGATTTTCGATAAAGCAATGGGCATTAATATTACAGTTTTTACCAATTACTGCCTGTGGCAATATAATTACATATTGCCAGATTGTTGTTCCTTCTCCAATACTGGAGCTTTGGACATCAGAAGTTGGATGTATCATTTTTAAACTCTTGAAATTCTGAATAATCTCTAATATAATCTTCTGGTTCATATTTAGTTGATGCCAGTACAAGGCAGATTGCTCCTGAAGAAAAATTCAACTCATTTGCCCAAATTCCGGGAGATATGTGTAGTCCATAGTAAGGTCTATTGAGTGTTACTGTCTTTTTATTTATTCCATCATTAAGGGAGACTTCAAAACTACCGCTTGCAGCAATAATGAATTGGTGGCACTTCTTATGAGCATGAGCTCCTCTTGCTTCACCCGCGGGAATATCATATAAATAAAATACCCGTTTAACTTCAAATGGAAGGTTTTTAAATCCCTCTACAATTGATATATTACCAGCACGGTCATTGACCCTGGGTACTTCAATAATTGGACAATCGTAGATGGTACTCTTCTTCATTTTCTTTCCATTTCTATAAACTTATCAAAGTCTCTTATGTAATCTGCTTCAGAATAATCTGTAGAAGCAATTATCAATGCGAGGGAGTTTGTAGAGAAATTCTCAAGCATCCTCCACATCATCTTCGGAATTAATACACCATAGTAAGAGCGGTTCAATGAAAACCTATGTTCCTTCTCCCCATCATGCAAAACCACATCAAAGCTGCCTGAGAGAGCTACAATAATCTCATCTGTCTCCCTGAATGCATGGCCCCCGCGATGCTCCCCACCCGGAACATCATATATCCAGTAAACCCGTCTTATCTTAAATGGTAAGTGCGTTTCCTCCTCAATGAATGAGAGATTACCACGGGGATCGAGGATCTTGGGAAGGTTGATAAGTTTGAGGTCCATAGGTTCGGGGTCCATTAATTCAAGGTTAAAGTTATTTGCAGGGCTGAGGGCAGAAGGCGGAAGGCGGAAGGAGTGAGGCTTGAGGCGTGAGGCGTAAGGCTCACGACCGCTCAGGGCTCAGGGCGCAGGGCTCAGGCGTGAGGCGTGAGGCGTGAGGCACTAACTTACCGATTACTGATTACCGATTACCACTTTACCGCTACGATTACTCACTTACTTTACCACTCACCGCTCAGGGCTCAGGGCGCAGGGCTGAGGCGTGAGGCGTGAGGCACTCACTTACCGATTACTGATTACCGATTACCACTTTACGCTCACTACTCATTACTCACCACTCACCGCTCAGGGCTCAGGGCGCAGGGCTCAGGGCAACCGGCGTGAGGCTCACGACCGCTCAGGGCTCAGGGCGCAGGGCTCAGGCGTGAGGCGTGAGGCACTCACTTACCGATTACTCACCACTCACCACTCCCACTCACCACTCAGGGCTCAGAGCCCAGGGCAACCGGCGTGAGGCTCATCACTCACTACTAATCACTCTACGCTCTCAGGCGTAACGCTTTCAGGCGTAACGGGAAAGAAATCTCTTAAAGAATGGATCAGATATGAAATAATTTCCTTCAACTTTTTCCACGACTCCGCTTTCAACTAATACTGCAAGTGCTTTTTGTGTGGTAGAGGTTGCCGATAACCGAAACCGTCTGGCATAATCTGCTGAAAACATATTTTCACCGCTTATTAAAAGTGATTTCAGTAATTTCTTCTGATAAGCTGATTGTCTGCCGTAAAGTTCAAAATAATAATCATTTTTCAAATCAACTATCCGCTCAGCACATAAACCAACAACTTCAACATTTACCTCTTGTTGTGATGAAACTCATATATTGCCATACTTCGGAAGCAAGTAATTGAATATAGTAAGGAATATTCCCGGCTTGTTCTATCAGATAGAGAGAAACCGTTTCGTCAATCAGAATACCGGAAGAGGAAAATCTGCTTTTCAGGAATTCAATAGTATCGTCCTTGGGTAAGGATTCTATCTGCATCAGCATTGCTGCATTGTAAAAAGCCCTGGCCTTATTATTAAACATATCGTTAAGCAGATGAGTCCGGCTTCCTAAAAAAAGATAGTTTACATGTTCCTGTTGCTGAATTTTGCTGCGAAGAAGTTTTTCAAAATTTTCTCCGTTAAGATTGTTAATTTCCTGAAATTCGTCAAAAACAATGATATACTTTTTACTATCAGAAGCTAAACTTTCCGGTAAGTCAATAATATCTTCAAGGGTTTTTTCACTCACTTTATTATCTGTAAAATCCATAGTGAATTCAGGTTTCCCGGATTGGTCGAATACCAACTTTGGCCGGATACCTTTTATCAGAGTTGCGAATTTCTTTACACCCTTTTGCAGGTTATTTTGTCGGGAGAGTATTGATTTGGAATAGGCTTCAATAAATGACTCCCTTGAGTAAACAGGCATAAAGTCAAAATAAATACAAATAAACCCTAAGCTCTCCAATTCCTCAATGGCACGAAACACAAGCGAGGTTTTACCAAACCGGCGGGGTGCAAACAATACAAGATTATTTCCGCCAGAAAGGGTTGTAACTATTCGCCGGCACTCCTCAATCCTATCGTAAAAGTACTGTCCCTTAACTATTGTACCGTAACTAAATGGATTCATTTTATGATAATATTTTATAAAATTATAATAAAAGGCTCAGGGCGCAGGGCTCAGGGCGCAGGGCTCAGGGAAAAAAGCGTGAGGCGTGAGGCGTGAGGCACTAACTTACCGATTACTGATTACCGATTACCACTCACTACTCATTACTTACCGCTCAGGGCGCAGGGCGCAGGGCTCAGGGAAAAAGGCGTGAGGCGTGAGGCGTGAGGCTCACGACCGCTCAGGGCTCAGGGCGCAGGGCTCAGGCGTGAGGCGTGAGGCACTCACTTACCGATTACTGATCACCGATTACTGATTACCGATTACCGATTACCACTTACGCTTACACTCACACTCATCACTCACGGCGCAGGGCGCAGAGCGCAGGGCTCAGTGCAGGCAGGGCGAAGGCACTAACTTACCGATTACTGATTACCGATTACCACTCACTACTCATCACTCACCGCTCAGGGCGCAGGGCGCAGGGCGCAGGGAAAAAGGCGTGAGGCGTGAGGTGTGAGGCTCATTCCTCTCCGCCGGCTGGCGGACTCATCCCTCATCACTTATTCCTCATTCCTCATCACTTACCACTGTTGCCTTTCTCATAAATGACACTCATTTCAGCCAGTTCCTGTCCGATTTTGTTAATCCCGTAAAGAATCCTCCGGCTTTGCTTTTCGGAAGGTCTTTTATGTCCTCTCACATATTGTGATAAGAGTGTAGGATTCATTCCGATCTTCTCAGCAAGAGCTTTGGAGTTTATTACCTTATAGTACTGAAAGAACTGTTTAAAATCTATTTCAAAATAGATCTGTTGGATATTGTACTTTTTATCTTCAAAGTAGAGATGGAATGCTTCATAGGTATTTGCAAGCAATTCATTCATTGTAGCTGCTGTAGTATAGATAGGATAGTCTTGTGTATAGGCAGAAAATCCCGTATCTGTCTTTTCAATAATAAAAAATATCTTCTTTTTTGCTGCCATATCAGACTATCTCTATTTCAAACCTGCTTCTTTGCGGATTTTCATTTCCATTCCTTTACCCATTTCGTGGGCACCATGATCCGGAAAAATTATGACTCCCGGCTTTTTGGGGTGCTTCATCTTTAGGTGCGACCCTTTTGTTGAAACTACTATCCACCCATCTTTTAAAAGAAGTCTTAAGAGTTCAGAACACTTCATATTTGATCTGACAAAAGTAAATAATTATTTACCTGAAATCAAGTTTAAAATTTAATTTTATTTCGCTTTACTCTTTGGTTTCAGAATTACCGCTCTACGCTCACCGCTCAGGACGCAGTGCGCAGGGCTCAGAGCTCATTCTTGCACCGTCATTGCGAGCCCGACGAAGTAGGGCGTGGCAATCTTCATATCCCATCCACCAATTAATTATTATCACTCACCTCCAGACTCTTCACAACATCTTCTGGTCCGAATACAAGGATTCCTTCCGGGACAGAGTCAGGTTTTTGTTTTACAAAAAGAACAGGAATCAGATTTTGTTTCCCGATGAAAGGCAAATCAGCCACTTTTCTTTTTAGTTCATTTGTTTCCTTTATCAGATCAGTCTTCTCACTCCATTTAGCCTCTCCAACTATAATTGTCTTTTTATCAGTCGATTCTGCAACTATATCAATCTCCATCTGACTACCACCTGAGCCCCTGCCCCACCATCGTGATGCGGGATTAAACTCATTTGACTTAATAATAAAAGGAACTGATTGCCGGCAAAGCTCTTCCCAGATGGCAGAAGTATATAATGGCATCTTTTTCTTTATCTCTTTTAGCACCTGCTTTGTAAGTCCAAGATCAATGCGACTCTTCTCCGGGATAATAAATGTGAACCAGAAATTAAGAAAAGGATCATTTATCTTATACAGACTTCTTTTAGTCGATCGTAATGATTCGCCAAAAGGAATCTCGCGTCTAATATATTTTAACTCCGTAAGAAATGATAATGCACCTGAAAGATGAGTTGATGGTTTTTCCATACGCGCCGCCAGTTCAGAAAGCCGGTGACAGCCTGAACCTATCAGACTCAGCAGGGTATATGCCTGAACCGAGGTCCTGATCTCATCTGAAAAGAGTCTTTCGGGCTCATCAACCAGCAGACCATACTGATTTACGACATGGTGTCTGAGAGCTTCATCAAGACAGCCGGATTCTTTCCGGATCTCCCAGTAACGTGGGATACCACCCCAGATCCCGAATTCCGTTACTGCCTCAACAGCCGAAAGACCGAGAAACTTTTTCAGGTGAGCTACAGACATAGGTTGGATCTTCATAATCTCGTCAGCCCGCCCATAAAGCGGTGCATGACTATCGAGAACCATACCCTGCATCATCACCTGGGATGATCCGCAAAGGATAATATTGAAATTGCTGTGAGCCTCATCATCATGAATGTTCTGTAAAACTGATGGCAGTTCCGGTGAATTCTTCACAAGGTATGGAAATTCATCAATGCATAGAGTGATACGACTCCTCAGAGCCGTATTCAAACTCCTGAAGAAGGAGTCCCATCCCGGATAAACCGGACTTGCAAACCCGGGAATAAGTTTTTCAATTCTCTGAGAAATTGCCATTATCTGGAGAGGAGTTTCTCTCATGTCAGCTGAGAAGTAGATGGTGTTATCATCCATAACATGCTTCAAAAGAGTCGATTTACCACAACGCCTCCTCCCATAGATGACTACAAACTGAGCTGTATCGCTACTCAATACCTTCTTCAGTCTTGCTATTTCTGTTTCCCGGTTTACAAACACAGTTTAATATTATGATTTACAAACATAATGTTTAACAAACATAATTGCAACAGATATTTTCGTTTCAGGGTTCAGGGCTCAGAGCGCAGGGAAAAAGGTGTGAGGCATGAGGTGTGAGGCGTGAGGCACTAACTTACTGATTACCGATTACTGATTACCAATCTACGCTTTACGCTTTATGCTCTCCGCCGGCTGGCGGACTCATTCCTCCGTATAATACTTATGATAATCCCCTCTTCCATACGACCCATACTGGCCGTAACCATAATTATACCCGTAACCTTCATAGAATCCGTAACCATAACGCAGGCCGTAACCATAGTAACCTGAGATGTGGATATCGTTAACTGCTATCGTGAGATTCTTAAGCTCTTTCTTGTTGAGGATATTCTGGATATACTCAAGTGTGCTTTTAAATGAATACCTCTGACGTATTATGAAAATATTAATGTCGGCATAACTTCCAAGTAACAAAGCATCTGACACAATTCCCACAGGTGGAGTGTCGAGAACAATATAATCAAATTCCTCCCTTGCCTTTGCCATGAACTTCCGCATCATGTCGGTCTCGATAAGCTCTGTCGGATTGGGAGGCACTGGTCCTGAAGGTACAAAAAAGAGATTGTTCGTTGAAGTTTTATTAACTATCTGATCATAAGTGCTTTCGCCAATAAGGTATGTTGTCAGACCTGTTTTACTGTCGGTGTTAAAAACCTTGTCAAGCTTGGGTTTCCTCAGGTCCATTCCGACAAGAAGGGTTTTCTTTCCGAGCATCGACAGGGCAGCTGCCAGGTTGAGCGAGATGAATGTCTTGCCCTCTCCGCTTATTGTTGAAGTGATTGAAATCACGGCCTTGCTCTCTCCGTTCATGTAGAATTTCAGGTTTGTCCTTATCGACCTGAATGACTCGGCAAGGGAAGTTCCCGGTCTTGAAAGTACCGGCATTTCGTCATTAGAGGTATTGTGTCCGACAAATCCTATTATAGGTACCTGTGTCCCTTTTTCAATATCGCGCTTGTCAATGATCTTGTTGTGAAAACGGTCCATGAGATAAATGTACAATCCGGGTAAACAAAGCCCGAGCATCAAAGCGAACAAATAATTCCTGTTCACCATCGGTGCGATCATGGAAGAATTGAATGGTTCAGCCGGATCAATAATCCGGTTGCCGGAAACATTCGATGCCTTTGCTATGCCTGCTTCGGAGCGTTTCTCGAGCATATATGTATAAACTGTATTGTTAAGGTCAAAGGTTCGCTGGATATTAATAAACCTTCTTTCGGTACCCGGCAGTTTGTTAAGCTCCCTTTCCACTTCGGAGATCCTGAAGTCAATATCAGCAATCGTCCTGTCGATATTCAGCAGACTGTTCCTCACATTTTCATTGAGGGTATTGCGGGCATCGTCGATATTCGAATCGGCAAAATTTATTGCAGGCTGACTGCCTGAAAAATTATATTTCAGCTGCTTCTTTTCAAGCTGAAGCTTTGCGAGTTCAGTCACCAGAGCCATTAAGATCGGGTCGTTCACGCCCATAACGGAAGGAGAGATTATCTCGCCCGATTCATTTCTTGTTCTGATATAATTGTCAAGATATTCATAATATTGTTTCTGCAAACCGGCGGCTATCTTTTCCCGGGTATAGCTCTCAAGCTTATTCTTTATAACAGTTCCTTCGGAGCTCAGGTCAACAAGCTTATTTGACAGACGGAAATTTTCGAGACGTGTTTCTGCTTTCGAAAGTGAATCTGCAATTAAACCAAGCTGGGTGTTTATGAATTTAATTGTGTTTTCAGCGGTCTGGTTCTTGTAATCGAGACCCTGCTGGATATATACCTCAATCAGTTTGTTCAGATATTCAGCCTCCTGCAGGGGTACTGGTCCTGAAACACTCAGTGTAAGGAGCGATGCATCCTCCTCGAGCGGGGCAATTGAAAGCTTTCCCCTGTAATGGTTGGCAAGCGATTCGGTCTGGTTGAACCAGAAAGTGAACTTGTTAAGGTAGTCATCATCGTATCTGAAATTCAACGGATCCCTGAGCTCTAATCTGAAATCAAATCCTGCCTCGTTAAATCTCTCACCGAATGAAAATCTTTCTTTACTTAATTCTGTCCCGTTGATCTCGATGGAATACTCTTTCTCCGACCTTATGCGGATCTTTACAGGCAGGCCGGTGATCTGATCACCGATAGAATCATATACCACCATAAATGGTTCTGATTTATAGTGTCTTCTCTGGGCGATCCCTCTCCTTCCTATCTCAACGATTGTGACATGAAACTCAGGCAGTTCGTGCATTACCCTGTTATTCAGGCTGAATGACTTTAAGATCCCCATTTCGTTCTGCAGGTTCTGCTGGCTGCTGAAGATATTTCCTCCGGGAAGTACCTGGTCCATCCCTGTCATATCGGAACCTCCCTGGTCGCTCTTTACAAGTAATGATGCACTTACGGTAAATACCCTTTCGGAATAGGTATTGATCCCATAGGATACCAGTCCTGCAATAAACAATGATATGGCAAACCAGTACCAGTTGCTTAGAAAGAGGCCAAAATACCGGCGCAGGTCTACATCGTCATTTTCAGAAGGGCGGCTTCTGCGAAGCTGGGAGTGTGATGGGGGAAGGTGGTCGGTGGGGGTCATGGGGTGGGGGGTTAGGGGTTCGGGGTTAAGAGCGCAGGGCTCAGGGCGCAGGGCGCAGGGCGCAGGGCGCAGAGCTCAGAGCTCAGGGCGCAGTGCGCATGGTTATTTTAGGGTTTTACGGAAATTTGTGATCTTTTTACTTAATATAATTAGTTGAGAATAAATTGTTAATCTTTCGATACTCGAAATAATTTTTCTTCTTTCGAAAATGTATAAGATATTAGCACATTCGAATATCGAACGTCGGGAAATATTTAAAAAATTAGCAAACTCTTTATCAGAGAAAGAACCTGAGCCTTCAGCTATATTGTTAGATATACTCATTCCGGCAGCTCTTAATTGTTCTGCAAATTTATACTTTCTTTTTTCATCAGCTTTATCAGCATAATCGAACAATACATCTGATATCTCAATTGAATCTTTCCAGATGTCAAGCTTTTCAAATCTAAAATCTTCCACTTTTGTAAGAATGTTTTTAGTTGTTACTTCTTTGTTTCGCCCTGCGCCCTGAGCTCTGAGCCATATCAATTTTGCTCTGTGCCCTGAGCTACATCAGTTTTGCCCTGAGCTCTGCGCCCTGCGCCCTGAGCCGTATCCTTTTTCCTCTGCGCTCTGCGCCCTGCGCCCTGAGCCGTATCCTTTTTCCTCTGCGCTCTGAGCCCTGCGCCCTGAGCCATCTTCTTTCTGTTATTCAAAGTAATTAATCAAAAGCAACGTCGTAGTGAGCGTCCCGAAAATAGTAGTCAGAACAAATGAGATTGTAGGAAGATTCTGGTTGAATACTTTTTGTTTTGTGACTTCAATTATTACAACATCGTTTGGTTGAAGAAAGTAGGCTTCAGAGGAGAGCAGGCTTTTGTCATTCAGGTTGAGACGAAAGGTTTGTGTTTCATCATTTGTGGAGCGGACCACAGTAACCCTGTCACGACGGCCGTAATCGCCTACCCCGCCGGCCTTTCCGATTGCATCGAGAACAGTAATATAGTCATTATAATTAGTATAGGTTCCCGGGCTCCTTGCCTCACCGAGAACAGTGTATTTAAAACTCAGTAACTTCACTTCAACATAAGCATGATTAAAGACCGAGTCGACTCTTTTCTGAACTATATCTCTGATCACCGGGAGCGTCATCCCTCCTACCTGGATCTTTCCAACAACCGGAAGCAATATATTTCCATCAATATCAACGTTATACCCTATCAGGTACTGGCTGCCTTCCATCTGCATCGAATTCTGGGTTGTCTGCCCGCTTGCCTGGTAAACATCTTCAAGCTTCCCCTCAGCAGTGAATGTTTTAACAGTGACATACAGTATGTCCTTATATTCAATCTTATAATCAGGAATATAGTACGGGAACTTTCTCTTCTCCGGAAGGCTCAGGGAGATTCTGGAGGTAGGTTAGTTTTTTGGTGGAGGTGCAGCCGGCGGCGAGGAGCAAGGCCAGCAGAAGTATCGGGGACAGGTGTTTCATGGGGTTATTGAGTTGAGTGGTGAGCGTAGAGCGTAGAGCGTTGAGCGTAGAGTGGTAATCAGTAATCGGTAATCAGTAATTGGAGAGTGTGTATATACCGCCTCACGCCTTATGCCTGAGCACTGAGCTGTGAGTGGTGAGAGATGAGTGATCAGTACGTTTTTTGTATGATACAATTATTGTCTTATACTTGTTGCTGTTTTAGTATCCTTTCCTTTATAAACCTTTCAAGCAGCGGATCTGATAATGTATAACCTGATTTTTCGGAAAAGATAATTCCCTTGCCTATAAGTTCATTAATTGCCCTTGATATGTTTATCCTGTTATTATCAATCCCGGAATATGGTTTTCCTGTTTCTATGATCTTAAGTATTACCAGCCTTGTTTCTTTTTTACCCGAGATCTCGTCCCAGAGTTTTTCAAGATAATTATTCTCCGACAGCATCATGTTATTGATTATCTTCTCTGCTTCAGATGGCCTCTTATCCTGAAGAAACTGAAAATAATACTCCTGAATAAATAACCTGACATAATACGGATGTCCCTTGATAAATTCAACGCCTTTCCTAACCTGATCAGGTTTAAACTTAACTCCAAGTTCATCAAATTTCGCTTCAACAAACTTTATAAGCTCAGGAATTCCAATAAATCCAGGTTCTACTATTTTGACCATTCTGTAAAATGGCGATTTGCTGGTAACGAACAGATTGTTCATAACCGATTCATAACTGCCGCTGAAGAGATAAACTGATTGTTTCTGCCCCTGTATGATACCCCTGAACAGTTTAATTATCTCTTTACCGTCAAGTTTTTCAATATCACCAAACTCATCAAAAGCAAAACTGATCTTTCTTCTATGCTTTGCAGCAAAAGATTCAATATATCTGACTGATGATCTTAACTGTTCCCAGGGATCCTTCTGCGGTTTTCCAAAACTCAGAATAAATTCAGCATCCTGGATCTCCTCCCTGAATTTAATGTTCGTTAAAATCTCCCCGAGATTGGTTTTTAATTTAACAAATGCTTCTTCAAACTTTCTGTTTTTAAGAACCTGACCTGTAATTTCATAAGCAAGTTGTCCCAGGTCGGGTATGGTAAAGAGGTCAATGCTGCCGGTAAAATACTTCTCTTCTGACAGCCGATTCTGAACCTCCATCATAATAGATGTCTTACCAAACCTTCTGGGAGCAATAAGAACCACACTCTGCCCCGACCGGAGTGTATTTATTATTTCTCTGATCTCCTTTTCGCGGCCTATCAGGTCTGTACCTGTTACAGGTTTTCCAACTTTAAGATCCATTTTTATCCGAAAGATAAGACAAATTTAGTATGATACAAAATATGTATTAAAGGTAAATGCGTAATGAGCAGAGCGTTGAGTGGTAATCGGTAATCGGTAATCGGTAATCGGTAATCGGTAATCAGTAATCGGTAATCAGTAATCGGTAAGTTAGTGCCTCACACCTCACGCCTCACGCCTCATTCCTCATCCCTTATTCCTCTCTCGTCCCTACGCTTTACGCTTGCTCCCAACCAAGCTTCCGCCCCGTCAGTCACATCTTCTAAAGATGTCTGACAAGGCTGTAATTTATTGTAATTATGTCAGTTAAACTCTCAATAACAACTGACTCTGTTATCCTGGAACCCACCCCCAGCCCCCTTCACTTCGTTCTGGGCAAGCTCTCCAGGGAGGGGAGCCTCATTTCCCTGACTTTCTGTCTCCCATTCTCACTTTCTTTTCTTCTCCCTGTCTCCCCTTCTCCTCTTCTCCCCTTCTTTCCTTTTCCCCATTACTCCACAGCGGCAGCAGATCTGACGGTTCAAGGCTTTCAAGTTTTTTATCTGCCTCTGCAGGATCGAGGATGGTATAAGTTACCTTGCGCCCCACAAGCTCCTCTGCCTGAAGTACTTTACTCGTTAAATACTCCCTGTCAATTTCATTCCCGACCAGTATCAGCTCTATGACTTTACTATCCCTGCCATGTGCAAAATCGCCAACAAGATAAACCGACAGAAGGTTACCCAGACGATGAATAACCTTATCAATAACTCTGTCAATACCGGTCTCCTTCAGAATAATACTATGGATATCCCTGTAAAGAGGATGATTTTCATTTGCCTGGTAGATCTTCTTATTTCCTTCACGTAAAGAATTTAAAAGACCTGCACCTTCAAACCTGTTGAGCTCAACACGGATAGAATTGGATGACTCCCCGAATTCAGATTCGAGTCCGCGGAGATGAGCTTTTGTGCTGCTGTTAAGAAAAAATTTCTTCAGCAGTTTAATCCGTGTTTGAGAAGTTATCAGACTGCTTAACATCAGGTCGGCTTAATGAGTAACAAATTTACTCGGTTTTTTTTATTCTCCAAATCAGTATTGATAAATGTTCATTTCTTTTTCCTGCCAGAAATAAATGTTACTTTCTTTGTCTTGAAATAAAGAAAAGGTAGTCGGTTCTTATGCTTGCCCAGAAGATGTTAGTTCATTGCCTTCAGTAAGTATACTTCCTTCGCAGTTGTTCTTGTACTTTCTTTATCTTTTCTGTTCTTTCTTTGTTCGTCCAAAGAAAGAACCAAAGAAGGGGCGCCGGAAATGACAACTTCAGCCAAAACGGAAGCCCGCTACACGGGCCTTAATGGCGCAACCGTTTTGGTTGAAGTTCGCACCATTTCCGGTCTGCCTACACGCCGTCACTTATTAAATTCAGACTAAAATGTGCATTTTTGGATTTCTATCTCATTAAACAAGTGCTATATCCATTTTAGTAGGAAGTTTGATAAACACTTATTTAAAATTATATCCTTTAGCGGCGCGCAGGCAAAACCCAAAAAGGTGTGAACCGAGCAGCTTTAAAAATCCTTTTTTAAAACTATTTTAAATACTGCGAGCTCGGCGAAGCCAACTTAATGGCTTTGTGCCCTGGTTCGGGTAGGCCCGTGGGCAACAAAGCCATTAACTTTTCTTTTTGGGCGCCTTTTCTTTCGTACTTTCTTTTTGCGTAAAAAGAAAGTACAAGATTAATCGCGAACATAGTGAGCTCTTAGTAATCAAAAAATAAATTGATAATGTCTAATATTTTAGTCATAAGAAATAAATATTCTACCTTAGTCCATGCAATGAAAGAACTTCTGTTATTATTATGCCGTTAATCTTTCAACAAAGAATTAATATCTTTACAAAACAACATTCCATCCTATCCATGAATGAACCATCTCAAATCCTGACTCCAGAAGAAAAACTCCTGGTCGCATTATGCAGGATGAGTTTCAATAATGAGCAGAGAACAGCTATCCGGGATATGATGAAGGACGTGAGTGACTGGAATTCTTTTGTTGAAAGGTCAAATGAACACGGGATAATCGCCCTATGCTGGCATAATATAACAGAAACCGGGAATTCAGAATATATTCCGGCTCCTTTTCTGGAGAAATTACATTCAGGATATCTTAAAAGTCTAACCAGGAATACTTTCCTGTTCAATATGCTTGATGATGTGATCTCTCATGCAAAAAAGGAAAATATTAAAATTGTTTTGCTAAAGGGAATTGCTCTTGAAAAAACTGTCTTCGGAAACAAGGGTTTGAGGCAGATGAATGATCTTGACATTTTAGTTATGCCGGAACAAGCACTTCAACTGAGGAAGTTATTTCTTAATAACGGATTTGAATCAACACCACTCATCTCACCTCTTTATGAAAACAATTTGTTCCCTGATGGTAAACACCTGCCTGAACTGAGAAAATCTGGTGTTTCTGTTGAAATTCATTTTAAGCTTTTCAGGCAGAAAGGTAATTCACTTACAGGCGAATTATTTGATAATGCTTATTGCACGACCAATGAAAATGATCATTTCTATCCCGAACCCCGGTTGTTTTTTCTTTATCTTGTAAAACATCTTGATAATCATGAAAAAGAAGGATCTTCCCAATTAAGATTATATGCCGACCTTGCTGTAATGCTTGAAATGTATGCTGATCAGATCGTTAACCAGGAATTGTTTAATGATGCAGGAAAAGCAAATATTGAAAGTGCCCTGAAAGAAAAACTGAAAATACTGGAGATCTTCTGGGGTGTTTCCTATCCTGAATGGGTATTATCTTATCTGCAGGAAATAGAAACAGCACCGGTTACAGAAAAATTCATCCGTTTTCTCCGGCATCCTGATGATAATAACCTGGCAAAAGGCCCATATAATCCGCTGGTAACCCTGAAATATATTCCTGGTATTAAAAATAAAATTCTCTTTGTTACGGGTTATGCATGTCCTTCCTTTAAATACATGAAAGCTAAATATAATACCAGAACCTTTGCAGGAACATTATTATATTATCCTTTGCGGTGGATTCATATTTCAGGATGGATTGGAGGGATAAGGGGGAAGGTGTGAGGTGTGAGGAGTGAGGAATGAGGGGGTAAGGACCTGTGATTTCAACCACAATTAAATATAATTTTTTGTGATTTGAATCGCAAAATATTATATTTGTATAAAATTGACCTATGGTAATCAGGCAACTGGAAGCGGAGATCAGAAAGTATCTTTTTAAAAAGAAGACTATTATTATTTATGGGGCACGACAGGTTGGAAAAACCACTTTGGTCGAAAGTTTAGTTAAAAAATATCCGGGCAAGACTCTTTTTCTGAATGGTGATGATGCCGATGTCCGTGAGGCATTATCAGATCTGAATCCAACAAAAATGAAACCGTTTATCGGTAAAAATGAAATTGTGGTGATTGACGAGGCTCAGCGAATTCCTGAAGCAGGACTTGTTCTGAAAATTATACATGATAACTTTAAAGATATTCAGCTTATTGCAACCGGATCGTCATCATTTGACCTTGCAAATAAGATCAATGAACCATTGACCGGGCGTAAATTTGAGTTTTTTCTGCACCCTTTTTCTTTCGGAGAGATGGTTGATCATCATGGTTTCCTTACAGAATCAAGGTTGTTGGAGCACAGGATGATATACGGATATTACCCTGACATTACCCTTAATAACGGAGATGAGCTTAAACTTCTGAAATCGCTTACATCAAGTTTTCTTTATAAAGATCTTCTGACACTGGAACAAATTCAAAAACCTGTTTTGCTTGAAAAGATATTGAAAGCACTCGCATTACAAACAGGGAATGAGATGTCTTATTTTGAACTAGCGCGATTAACCGGTTCTGATAAAGGGACAGTAGAAAAATACATAGATCTTCTGGAGAAGGTCTATATTATATTCAAATTGAATGGATTGAACAGAAATATCCGAAATGAAATAAAAAAGGGAAGGAAGATCTATTTCTGTGACAATGGTATAAGAAATGCAATAATAGGGAACTTTCTGCCGCTTTCTTCCAGAGTTGATACTGGTGCATTATGGGAAAATTTTCTTATCAGCGAAAGATATAAATTCCTCCGGAATAAAGATCTTGATTTCCAATCCTATTTCTGGAGAACAACTCAGCAGCAGGAAGTTGATTATATAGAACAACGTGAAGGGAAGCTGTATGCTTTTGAGTTCAAATGGAATTCAGGTAAGAGGTTAAATTTATCAAAAACCTTTTCAAATGGATATCCCGGTACGGAGTTTCATGTAATCACTCCTGAAAATTTTTCAGAGTTTCTGACAAGGGAGTAGAGGGGTGTGAGGTGTGAGGCGTACTTGAGATAATGCTGGTGGATGGGAGATTGAGATTGCTTCGTCCCGCTGTTGCGGGACTCGCAATGACGGTGGGGAATGGGAGGGAAAGATTGTTTCGTCCCGCTGGCGCGGGACTCGCAATGACGATGGTAATTAATAAATTTTTAATATATGTCGATGCATACTGATAAACTGACCACAGACACTACCGGGATAGATGTTGTATTATTGGTACTGGAATCGGGTCATTCTGTTGAGCTGACGGCGACAGGTTATAGTATGTTTCCGACTCTGAGGCCCGGAGACACGGTGATTGTCAGTCCTTTATCTGAGGCGACATTGCCGGAACCAGGATGCGTTATTGTTTGTATGGCAGAGGTTGACGAGTGGAACGAGGAAATCCCGCACCGCGGGAGCGGAAGGCGGAGGGCGGAAGGTGAAACCCGCAAGCCGCAAGCCGCATGCCGCATGCCGCACACCGTTTTTGTTATGCACAGGTTAGTGGAAATTAAAAAAGATGATACAGGTAATTTACTGTTGATAACCAGAGGTGATTCAATGTCTGAAAGCGATCTTCCATGGCATCGCGATCAGATAATAGGATTGGTAAATTCTTATACTAGGGATGGCAGTAAGGACATGATTAAAAGCAGGATACCGCATGAAATGGAATATAAAATAAACCGTGTGTTATTATGGTTAAGGATTAAAACGGTTGCTTCGTCCCGCCGGGTCGGGACTCGCAATGACGGAGGGGGATTAAGTTGATTCGTTCCGCCGGGTCGGGACTCGCAATGACGGAGGGGGATTAAGTTGATTCGTTCCGCTGGCGCGGGACTCGCAATGACAGTGTATAGAAATGATGTTGAAGGGTTGAAGGGTAAATGCCGGCAATTATTATAATTATTTTGTAATTAGATAAATATACGTTATTTTTGAAGGTGGTCTTAATTTCACACTGTTCCGACAGAATTTTGATCCTAAGATGCAACCTGTCAGATGGATTTAAAGTCATATAATAAATCAAAGATAAAGTGAAGAAAACTTTACTCCTATTTACTATTTTTGCTTTAAGTACAGGAATGATTAAGAACCGGTATACAAAGTTATTAACGTATTAATCTTACTATAGATGAGACATATATACTCATTCACCTGCAATAAATTCACCCTTATAACCTGCCGGGATGCAGAGAGTGTACAGGTGAATACCGGATCGGGAAAAGCAGATCTTAACTCTATTAATAACAGATCTTCAAAAGAAAACTTCACCGGCAGGAAAAAAGCTGCAGCTCTGACAGTTGTTGTTTTACTGCTTGCTGTTTTTACAGAAGCATGGAGTCAGACAGTTGTCAACTTTACTGCCACTAACACATGGACCTGTCCTGCAGGACTTACTTATGCCACAGTCCAGTGCTGGGGCGGAGGAGGTGCCGGTGGTGGTGCAATAGGCGGTATAGGTGTTGGAGGAGGAGGAGGAGCAGGTGGTGCTTATGCAGGGAAGATCGTTGCTCTTACTCCCGGAACAGCCTATCCTGTTACTGTTGGTGCCAGGGTTGCCGGAGTCACTGGGAACGGATTACCGGGAAATCCTTCATGGTTTAACACCGTTTCAACTGTTTTTGCCGAAGGCGGACAGGGTGGAACAGGTGCCACCGTCGCCGGGAGTGGTAACGGAGGAAACGGATCAGGGGCCCTAAGCATAGGAGATATAATTTATGCCGGCGGTAACGGCGCAAAAGCGATCAGCAGTGCATACAGCGGAGCAGGTGGTGGTGGAGCCGGTTCCACAGGTGCAGGAGGAAATGCCTCCGGAAGTACAGCCGGAACAGGAACACCTCTCAGCGGCGGTAATGGAGGTGCAGGTATAGTTAATTTGAATGCTCCGGGGCTTACGGGAACAGCTGCCGGAGGAGGAGGCAGCGGTGCTTACAGGATCTCTGCAAACCGTCGCGGAGGAAACGGAGCGAGAGGTTTAATAACAATATCATATTTTACGCTTAACAGTACAGCAGCAACATCATCATTATGCAAAGGAAACAGCTCTACAGTTACTATAAGATCGGGAAGACTTCCTGTCGGCAGCTATACCGTTACCTATAATCTTGCCGGTGCTAATATAGCAACCGGCTTAACAGCAACAGCAACAGTAAGTGCTGCAGGTACCGGAACATTCATAACAACTGCGCTGGTTAATGCCGGTTCAACAACTTTAACTATAACAAACCTGGCTGCAGATTCAAAATTTTGCAGCAGCTCAATAGCCAGTAACAACACTGCAACTATAATAACCGTTGAACCTTTTGAAAATGTTTCCGCTCCATCAGCTCAGGAAGGCGATACACAATCAATATTGACATGGACAAATCCGGTGGCATGCTATGATGAAATTATGATAGTTGCCAAAGAAGCCGGTTCAATAACAGCTTCTCCATCTGGCGATGGTTCAGCTTACACCGCTAACCTTGTTTATGGCTCAGGAACCGGTTTTGATGGTGGCTATGTGGTCTACAGGGGGGTAACCTCACCGCAAACTGTTTCCGGTTTATCCAATGGCACAACCTATTACTTTAAGTTTTTCACACGGCAGGGAACAAACTGGAGTAGTGGAATCGAAACAAGTACTACTGCAGTTACCCCGGGTGCCGGGGATTACAGGTCCGTTGCCTCCGGCAACTGGAGCAATTTAGCTACCTGGCAGTTTTTCAATGGAACATCATGGGCAACTCCTACTGCCGGACAGGGTGTTCCTACAATAACAAGCGGCAAAATTACAATTCAAAGCGGGACCAGTGTAAGAGTTAATTCAACAATGTATATTGATGAACTCATAATTAATAATGGAGGGGCAATGGATTTTGCCAGCAACATAACACTTACAATAGCTGATGATCCGGGTGTTGACCTGATTAATAACGGAACAATAACTGTGAATGGCAGAAGTACAGGCCCAAATTACTTAAATGTTGACGGACAACTGGAGAATAATGGTTCTATTGGGGTAACAATGAATACAAATACCGGAAGTGTCAATATTGCAAATGGGGCCACATTAATTTGTTCAGCTACCTCAACTATATCAGGAGCGGGTGATTTTTCACTGATGAGCGGCGCGACAATTGAGATAGGTTCATTAAACGGTATAGCAGCACTGGGAAACAATACCGGAAACATACGTACAACCAATATAAGAGACTTTAGCGCTGGTGCAAATTATATTTATAATGGTGCCGGTTCGCAGGTGACCGGTAGTGGTTTACCTCAGACAGCAATCTCAGGAGAAATTACCATCTCCGAAGGAGCATCTGTCACAGCTACTAATTCTATAATTGCGGATGGCACACTGACTGTAAACGGAACATTCATTCCGGGTGCTGCATCTCAGACATTTGGTGGAACCGGAACACTCACAGGAACCGGGATTTTGAAAATCAGCAGGGCAGGAACAGCCGGTGACTTTTCAAACCAATACACAATCTCAACAAAGACTTTAACAAATTTATCAATAGAATATGCTGGAACTGCATCCCAACTGATTGCCACCGATGAGTTTCCGGGAAATGCAACTAACAGTATCACAAGCAATAACAGCACAGGGGTCACTCTTGGAACCGATTTTACCCTTACCAGTCTGACAATAAACCCGGCAAGTAAGTTTATAATTGGAGCACCAAATACGCTGACAGTAACCAATATCACAAATAATGGTGGAAATTCGGGTCTTGTTATTAAATCGGCAGGAAATGGAAATGACGGGAAACTGATAAATAGCACTTCCGCTGTACCTGCCACAGTAGAGCTGGCATTATCGGGAGGAGCTGGCTCACTGGGCCCTGCTTTTCATTATTTCGTTCCTCCTGTTGAGTCGATGAGCATTGAGCCAACCACAATATCCGGAACATCAGCTGCCCTGGGTCTCACAAACTTTAACGGCGACCTTTTGAGTTATGATGAACCTGAAGCGATCATAAACAAGAATGATGGCTGGCAGTATTTTGACGGATATGGAGGTTCTTCAGGATTCTCCTCATTAACTTCATCAAATGGCTATAACATCTATCTCACAGCCAGTGACATAATTACCTTTACCGGAGAGTTGAACAGTTCTGATCATAGTTTCAGTCTTGATTACACAGGTACAAATCCGGCTCCCGGCTGGAACCTTGTCGGAAATCCATTTCCAAGTAATTATGACCTGAACGGGATATCAGCACTTACAACTACAGGTGATGCAGTAGATAATACAGTTTATTTCAATAATGATGGTGGATATACATACTGGAATGTTGAGACAAACGTCGGATCATCAGGTTACTCGGATATTTTACCACCAATGCAGGGCTTTTTTGTTATTACAACTGCATCAACTTCTTTATCTCTGCCAGCCAGTTTCAAAACCGGTTCTGCTGCTTTGCCAGTGAGATCCAAAGGGTCAACTGATAGTGACGGAGATTCTAAAAACACAAATGTCGATCCCATAAAGAAGATTAAACTAGTTTTGAATAACGGAACAGCACGGGATGAAGCGATTGTGTGCATGATTAAAGATGCAACTACCGGATATGATGGTGATTACGATGCTTATAAACTATTTGCCAACAATGCAACATCCCCTTCAATTTACACTGAACTGAATGGGATCAAATATGCAATTAATTCTCTGCCTGAACCCGGACAGACTAAATCCATAATCCCTGTCACTGTAATAATAAAAACTCCGGGAACATATAAGATAAACATTACGGAATTTGAAAACATAGGTGATGTAAAAATTATTTTAAAACATGGCACAGTTGAAACTATCCTGAATCAGGATGCGTCATATACATTTACCTCGGCAGCCGGCACTTTCACCGATTTTGAGTTGATAATAGGTGAAACTAATACTCCGACAGGGGTGGAGAAAATTGTTAAGGGAAAATTCAGGACCTGGTATAATAATGAACTTTTATATATTAATTCTCCCGATCAATTATCTTCAGATCTCTGCATTCTTGAAATTATGGATATGCAGGGCAGACCTGTTTATACTAATAACAAGATGTCTCTGATAGCCGGAGAGACTATACAGGTACCAGTTAGTTTGTCAAACGGCATGTACGTTATAATTATAAAATCTGGCGGCCAGCCGTTTATATCAAAAATAGTTGTATTTTAATAGTCGAAAAAAGTATTAAATTTGCCGTGTGAATAAAAAAGTCTATATAAAACCCGAGTTAACAAAGATAGAACTTGATTATTCCATCTCTCTTCAGATGGCATCTTCTCCAACTGACCCACCACCAAGAGGAGGCGGAAAGGGAGGTTCAAATGAGCCTTTTCAGAGTCCGTTCGGTGATAAACCGTTTAGTTGATTGGAAGATTTAAGATTGTCATATTGTCATATTTTGGATAGATATAAGCAGGGGTTTCAGCCCCTGTTTTTGTTCCCTTACATCTTCCTCAAAAACGATCTGGGTATTTTAAGTATCAGATTCTTATCGAGCCTGTCGATACGAACAATAACACGATTGTGGGTTCCGATCTTAATGAGTTCTCCTGTAAGTCCCATAAGTGACCCGTTAACCACCTCAACATTATCCCCGGGGGCAAATTTCTCTGAAGATACCTCAATATCTGCATTGCTGTCAATCAGAAGGCGGAGATTATTTATCTGGACAGGGGGAATAGAAACAGGCTGGCCTTCGAATGAAACGAATTTAACAACACCATTGGTCCTGTAAACTATTGGGAAATTTTTTGGGATTGTCTTTACAAATATATAAGAAGAGAGAAGAGGCTTTTCAACAAGTTTTTTCCGGTCGCTCCAGATCCTGTACGTCTTCTGAAGGGGCAGATAGGTTTCCACTCCTGCCTCAATAAGCCTGTTATATACAAGTTTCTCAGCCCTGGGACGGGTGTATATGGCATACCATTTCTCTTCAGCACTTACGTTCTTTATCTTTTTTAACTCTCCGTTGGTTTTTGGCTCCTGTTCACTCATTTCTCATGGTCTAAAGAAGATCGCAAAGATAGCTTTTTTGTTCTTTGTTTAAAAGAATGGCAGATTACCACCAACATTACACAAGTATACATCCATATTGTTGCCGTCTGACGCCGATTAATTTGTTCAATTTTTTTATTAATTAAAAAACTTTACCTTTGCCGGATATTTAATTCGTAAGACTATGGCTGAGAAGACAAGATACTCGGATGATGAGCTTGAGGAATTCAGGGAGATTATCCTCATGAAGCTGGATAAAGCCAAAAAAGATTATGAGATACTGAAGTCCAGCATAACACACGAAGAGAGCAATGATACCATGGATACCTCTCCTACCTTTAAAGTACTGGAGGAAGGGGCTACCACATTATCGAAAGAGGAAGCAGGCAGACTGGCCCAGCGTCAGCAGAAGTTCATCCAGCATCTCCAGGCTGCTCTGATAAGGATCGAGAACAAGACCTATGGCATATGCCGTGAAACTGGTCAGCTTATTTCAAAGGAAAGACTAAGGGCTGTTCCTCATGCCACATTATGTATGGACGCAAAGATGAAACAAAAGTAACATCTCCGGGCAGACAGAACAAGCTGAAAAATAACAGAAATATAATTAAGCTGCACGGTGACGGGCAGCTTTTTCTGTAATATGAAGAACCTCACTATACTTACAGGGGCAGGGATGAGCTCAGAAAGCGGGATCAGTACTTTCCGAGACTCCGGTGGCTTATGGGAAAAGTATGATGTAACAGAAGTTGCAACCCCTGAGGCATGGAGGAAAAACAGAGAGCTTGTGCTCCGGTTCTACAACGAA
This sequence comes from uncultured Bacteroidales bacterium, assembly GCA_963732435.1. Taxonomy (GTDB): domain Bacteria; phylum Bacteroidota; class Bacteroidia; order Bacteroidales; family VadinHA17; genus LD21. The sequence goes on from CAVSZL010000006.1 coordinate 1,205,455, forward strand.
CGCAGAAGACAACTGGAAGGTTGTTCTCCAAATGAAGGACACCTGGGCCTCGTAAAGCTTGAAAAGCATTTCTTCGTACAGATCATAACACAAAATATTGATGACCTCCATGAAAGGGCAGGCAGTTCAAATATTCTGCATCTACATGGTGAACTGACCAAAGCAAGAAGCACTGCTGATCCTTCACTGGTCTATAATATTGGTTACAGGGATATTAATCCTGGAGATACCTGCGAAAAGGGAGCTCAGCTGCGACCACATATAGTCTGGTTTGGTGAGGAGGTGCCAATGATGGAAAAGGCTGTGGCTCTTACATCTGAGGCTGATATATTTGTTGTTATCGGCTCATCTCTTAATGTTTATCCTGCAGCAGGACTTGTCAATTATGTCCCCGACAGAGCCTCTCTGTGGCTTATTGATCCGAAAGATGTTACAGTGCCTGTTTACAGGAAAGTTGAAGTGATAAAGGAAAAAGCTTCAACAGGTATTGCCATATTAACTGAAAGGTTGCTTTGATTTTTAATGCTTTTAAGATTTAATGTGGTTGCTATTTTCAATTAATTGAAAATGAATACTATAAAATGTTCATTTTTGATCCTTACCACACTATCTTCTATTTTTGCTGACTTCTGACAATTAGTGCGGTATAGGATAACTTCTCTATGTATATGAATTTACGAAACCCATCCCCTGCCCCTTCCCTTTAAAGAAAAAGGGAAGGGGTAAATCAGCTGACTATAAATAGATTAAAACTTCAATATGAACTTTTCGCTCCAAATAGTATTAAATGTTATTTGATATCTGATACTTTTATTATTATAAATGCACGAAAGTGACAAAGAGCTGATAATATACTGGATGCCCCCTTCCCTTTTTGCTAAACTACCCTTTATACACATTTTTGAAAACAAATTTTAATCGCCTCATAATATGTGAGTTGGAGATTCCTCACTTCGTTGCTAATGACAATATTTCACATCTCACAGATTAGTAGGTAATTACAGATTCTGTAAAAATATCAAACGATTATGTTTTATTTTTCAAGCCACGATGTGGCTTAATATGAATAACCCCCAGCGCCAGCTGGGGGTAAGGTCATCAACTGACCCTGAAGCACTGAAGGTGCTTAATATATTTGGAATGATTTATTGTTTTTGTATCTTAGCATTGTCTCTCTGTTTTACAAACCAAATAATTAAAAATGTCAAGTTACCGTCAACATATCTATCATATTGTTTTCAGAACTAAAAACAGTTTGTATACTATAAAGCAGGATAATGTAAATGAGCTTTATTCCTACATCACAGGTTTTGTAAAAAATAAAAACAGCCATCTGTATCGTATTAACGGCGTTGAAAATCACCTTCATATACTTACAGATATGCATCCGTCAATTGCACCAATGGATTTCATTAGAGATGTTAAAGTATCAACTTGATTATGGATGAAAAGTAGCGGCCTATTTCCTGCATTTAAGGGATGGGCAGAAGGATATGGTTCTTTTACCTGCTCATATAAAGATTTAGATAGATTGGTGGAATACATTAAGATACAAACGGAACATCACAAAAAGATTACATTTGAGGAAGAGTATAGGATACTTCTTTTAGACTATGGAATAATCCCGGATGAGAAGTTCTTTCCTTAATTGATATATTCAGCTCCTGCAGAGCTGGAGGATGATTGTAGTACCCAGCCCCCAGCTGGCGCTGGGGGTTATTCATATTTGGCTCTTTCAGAGCCAGTTGTCATAATTGCAGGAGTGCAAAAAATATTTTGAATAAACCCCCGGAATGACACCTTGTTTTTGGAAGAGAGAGGGAGAAGTGGCGATTCGATGAATAATCAGTAAAAAAGAAAAATCCAATACGAATCGCCACTTCTCCCTCTTTATCAATAAGATAGTCTGTCATTCTGAACGAAGTGAGGAATCCCATGGAGCATTCACATTTTCACTAAATATAATCTGTACTGTTGAAAATCGGTAAAAAGAAAAGATGTGTATAAAGAGTAGTTTTTGCTAAAGGGAAGAGCCTGCCCCGCACAAAGCGGGGGGCAGGGGAAGGGTTAAGATATTAAATAGAAGTGTTCAATTAATTGAAAATGAATACTATAAAATGTTCATTTTTGATCCTTACCACACTAGCTTCTATTTTTGCATTGTGTAAATGGTAAGAAAGGTAAGCTTCTTTGATCATGAAGCAGAAAAGAGGGGGGTGTCTAAAAAGTCAAAGCTTCTACCTTATTGTTCTCTGTGTGACTCTGTGTATTCTCTGTGGGTCTCTGTGTAACAATAAGTTAAGAACTTACACAGAGGACACAGAGGTGGCACAAAGTTCCACTGAGGACTTTTTCAACAGCCCCACCTGCACATTTCCAATCTCCAGTAGAAACACATTTGAAAATCAAATCCCAAGTGCAGACCTGATATCAGAAGATAATTTGTAATGTAAATAAACTTGACTTTGGCTTTTTTCTGGCGTAACTTTGCACTATAAATAAAAGACAGTCGTGGAAAAGAAAGATTTAATAACGGAAGAAAAACTGCAGAGAATAATTGATCTGATGAATAAAGATAAGGCAGATACAATTAACGTTAACATTTTAAAGAAAATAATCGGTACTGAACCGGCTTATCCTAAAACCAGATCGAAATCCTATTTGCAAGGCTCAGCAAATAAGGTCTCTCAGAAGAACTATGAATATAAAGAAAATTATATCTCATAGGAATATTAAACATATATGCTTGAATATCAGGCCCCAGGCAATTAAATGCAGGGGCTTTTTTTTTATTAAATGGAATTGAGGCTCAAATGTGGAAGTAACTGTTTGCCGGGGAAGGAAGTTTAATAGTTAATGAAAGCAGTGGCCGCATTGATGGCTTTATGGAAAAGGAATTAAAATAACTACTTTTGCAAAAACTATTTTAATGAATGATAATATCTTAAAAAACAGAAAAATAGTACTGGCAGTAACGGGAGCCAGCGGGTCAGTTTATGCCCTGAAACTTCTGGACAAACTGCAGAATCTAAAATCTCCCCCGGATGAGATCGCAGTTATATTTTCTGATACTGCCAGAGAGATCTGGAAATCAGAGACCGGCAAAGAATACTCTCCGGAACCACCTGCGAAGGAATTTAGCAATAATTCTTTTTTTGCACCATTCGCGTCAGGTTCCTCCCTATATGACACAATGATCATATGCCCGGCATCGATGGGAACAGCAGGTCGGATAGCTAACGGGACTTCAGATGATCTGATTGCACGAACCGCTGATGTTATGCTTAAAGAGAGAAGAAGACTGATTATTGTCCCCAGGGAAACTCCTTATAGCCTTATACATATTAATAATATGAAAACACTTACCCTGGCAGGTGCAATTATCTGTCCGGCATCACCATCCTTTTACAGCAATCCGGAAACAATAGAAGACCTGGTTATGACAGTGGTGAACCGGATAATTGATCTGGCAGGTTTTGAAAACAACAGTTACAGATGGATGGAAAATGATTGATAAAAGGATCGTCGGCTTTTTCAGAAAACATCATGTTCTTACAATTGCAACAACAGTTGAAAATGAACCCTGGTGCGCCAACTGTTTCTACGTTTATCTTGAGGAAGAGAATTCCCTGGTTTTTACAACAGATCCTGACACACGTCATGGTAAGGAGTTTATTAAAAATTCTTCTGTTGCAGGTACTGTTGTGCTGGAAACAATGGTTATAGGAAAGATCCGCGGGATCCAGTTTTCAGGGGTAGTATCAGAACCGGATGAAAGCCTTCTTCCAAAGGCAAAAAGCATTTATCTTAAAAGATTCCCTGTTGCATCATTGATGGAAACCCATCTCTGGGTGGTCAGACTTACTTATATTAAAATGACGGATAACAGGTTTGGTTTTGGAAAGAAGCTGATATGGACTCTATAGCAGGTAATCAAGGTAATCAGAATCCTTTAACCGCAGAGTTCGCCAAGGATGCGCTAAGAACGCAAAGGCTTGTGTTACATGTATTTAACTTTGCGCTCTTTGCGCTTTCTTTGAGTTCTTTGCGGTTAAAAAATTCCCGATACTCTTATAATTTATAAATCCGTACTTTTACAATAAAAACTAAAATTAACATATCATGTTTTCAGGAATAATAGAAGAAGCTGCAAAAGTTGTAAAACTTGAGAAAGAGAAAGATAACCTTCACATTACAATGAAGTGCTCATTTACCGATGAACTGAAAATAGATCAGAGCATTTCACATAATGGTGTCTGTCTTACTGTTGTCAGGAAGGACAAGGATACATATACAGTTACTGCAATAAAAGAGACTCTCGACAAGACTAACCTCGGTTTACTTAAACCCGGAGATAAGGTAAACCTTGAACGCAGCACCAAACTCGACGGACGCCTTGACGGACATATGGTACAGGGTCACGTCGATCAGACAGCTGTATGCACAGAGGTGAAAGAGGCAGGAGGAAGCTGGTATTATACATTTGAATATGAGCCTGTTCAGGATGATTATATTACAGTTGAAAAAGGATCGGTCTCCGTTAACGGAGTAAGCCTGACCGTGGTAAACTCAAAATCAAATTCCTTCCAGGTTGCCATTATCCCCTTTACCTGGGAAGTGACAAATTTTCACCAGATAGAAAAAGGAACCGTTGTTAACCTTGAGTTTGATATCCTCGGAAAGTATATTGCAAAGATTGTTAAGCAACAGCTTGCAAGGTAGTTTAAATGAAAGGATTTGTCTATATTATGACAACGGGTACTAATTCCGTACTTTATACCGGGGTCACGCGCGATCTTAAGGAACGTGTTGCCCAGCATAAATCCAAAAAACATCCCGGGAGTTTCACAGCCAGGTATAACATCAGTAAGGTTGTTTATTATGAAAGTTTCGATTCAATCGGTGAAGCTATTAAAAGAGAAAAACAGATTAAAGGTGGATCCAGGAAAAAGAAGGTGGAATTAATTAACAGTATGAATCCGGAGTGGAAGGATTTGATTTGAATTCAGGATGGTAGACAAGGATTGCTTCGCTGCGCTCGCAATGACGAGCATATTTATTGTTCAGTTTATAACGAAACAGAATTAGATTACATGCACTGTCATTGCGAGCGAAGCGAAGCAATCCTTCCTCACATCCACCAATGCACCTTACCCGCACCGTCATTGCGAGCGCAGCGAAGCAGAATCCCTCTTACTTACACCGTCATTGCGAGCGCAGCGAAGCAGAATCCCTCTTACTTACACCGTCATTGCGAGCGCAGCGAAGCAGAATCCCTCTTACTTACACCGTCATTGCGAGCGCAGCGAAGCAATCCTCCTCACATCCACCAATGCACCTTACCCGCACCGTCATTGCGAGCGCAGCGAAGCAATCCTTCCTCACATCCACCAATGCACCTTACCCGCACCGTCATTGCGAGCGAAGCGAAGCAACCCGTTTACGATCCTTCCTTGTCACCGGGAATCCATCCCTCTTCCATGCCACAATCCCCCCTTCAAGATTATATACTTTAAGGAAGCCCTTTTGGCACAGTTTCTCAGCAACATTTTTACTCCTGTAATCAGTTGAGCAGTATACAAAAAGTGCCGTCTCTCTATCTAAAGTATCTGTAGCCTGTTCGAGCATTGAGACTGATGGTATATTCACTGCATCTTTTATCCTTTTGCCTTTATATTCAAAAACCTCTCTGACATCAATAAGAATTGCATTATCCTCTTTCAGATAGGTGAGATGAAAATCATATGGCTCCAGTGATATATATTTTACCGAATCCCTTTCCTGCCCGTTGACCGGAACGTAACAGATCATAAAAAGGATCAATATTATAGAATTCTTTATCATAACATCTTTCAAATTCAAAAATACCCATTTTTTATATCCTTTCAAATGCCCGTTATATAATCCGTGTCAAATGCCCGAGACTCTCTTTCTCCCCATCTCATCTTCTCCCCTTCTCATCTTCTCCCATTCTTCCTTTCTCCCTATCATTATTTATTCCCAATTTTGTTATCTTTGTCGCAAATTTTAGAATAACACCAATATTAATAACTGTTTGATACAATGGGGAAACGGTTTCCTGAATATAAAAGTCTTGATCTCTCACAGGTAAATAAAGACATTCTTAAAATCTGGGATAAGAATGATACATTTCATAAAAGTATACGGGAGTTAAACGGAAAAGGTGAGTTTGTATTTTATGAAGGTCCCCCTTCAGCCAACGGGATCCCCGGAATTCATCATGTTATGGCCCGTACGATCAAAGACGCTATATGCCGTTTCAAAACGCAATGCGGATATGAGGTTAAACGTAAGGCCGGATGGGATACACACGGATTGCCGGTTGAACTGGGCGTTGAAAAGGCCATGGGTATAACAAAAGAGGATATCGGTACAAAAATATCTATTGAAGATTATAATAAGGCATGCCGTACCGATGTAATGAAATACACCGACCTTTGGGAAGATCTTACCCGCAAAATGGGCTACTGGGTAAACATGGACCACCCTTATGTGACTTACGATAACCGCTATATTGAAACCCTCTGGTGGCTTCTTAAGGAACTCTATTCCAAAGGATATCTTTACCAGGGATATACAATTCAGCCATACTCTCCGGCAGCAGGGACCGGATTAAGCTCACACGAACTTAACCTGCCTGGCTGTTACCGGGATGTTAAGGATACAACATGCATTGCTCTCTTCAAACTCAAAAGAGATAAGAAGTCCGAATTCCTGTACAGCAATACAGACAATTCACCCATCCATATTATGGCATGGACAACAACTCCATGGACACTTCCTTCAAATACGGCACTGGCAGTCGGAAAAGATATTGTTTATGTAAAAGTAAATAGCTTCAATCCATACTCCGGCGACCCTATAACTGTTATCCTGGCAAAGGAACTTCTGAATGCCATGTTTCCTGAATCGAATGAAGGGCTTGAGTTTTCCGGATATAAACCAGGCGATAAAAAGATACCATTCAAGGTACTCGGAGAGTTTAAGGGAGAATCTCTGGAAGGGATTAATTATGAGCAGCTTATAGACTGGGTTAATCCCGGGGAAGGTGCATTCCGTGTGCTGACAGGCGATTTTGTTACAACTGAAGATGGTACCGGAATAGTTCATATTGCTCCTACTTTCGGAGCCGACGATTACCGTGTTGCTAAAGAGAACGGTGTACCTCCGCTGATCGTAAAGAGAAAAGACGGCTCAACCGGACCTCTGGTAGATAAACGCGGATATATGGTCCCGGTAGCGGATCTTGATGAATCATTTATAAAACAGTACGTTAATACAAAATCATATTCCGGATTTGAGGGCCGTCCTGTTAAAAATGAGTACGATGCAAGCCTGGCTCCTGAAACTGAAACTCTCGATGTCGAAATTGCTGTAATGTTAAAACAGCAGGGCAAAGCTTTCAGGATTGAAAAACAGGTACACAGCTATCCGCATTGCTGGAGAACTGACAAGCCCGTTCTCTATTACCCTCTCGATTCCTGGTTTATACGTACAACAGCATTCCGCAACAGGCTTATTGAACTTAACAATACAATAAACTGGAACCCCAAATCAACAGGTACAGGCAGGTTTGGCAAATGGCTCGAGAACCTGGTTGACTGGAACCTTTCCCGTTCAAGATACTGGGGAACTCCGCTTCCTATCTGGTTAACAGAGGACAGGAAAGAGGAAAAATGTATTGGCTCGGCAAGAGAACTGAGAGATGAGATTGAAAAGTCTGTGAAGGCAGGATTCATGAAAAGGAATCCGCTTAAAGGTTTTATACCAGGAGATAATTCAGCTGAAAACTATGAAAAGTTCGATCTTCACCGTCCGTTTGTAGATGAGATAATACTGGTAAGCGATAAAGGGGAAAAAATGTTCCGTGAACCTGATCTCATTGATGTGTGGTTCGATTCAGGGGCAATGCCGTATGCTCAGGCTCATTATCCTTTTGAAAACAAGGATAATTTCAACGAAATGTTTCCGGCCGACTATATTGCAGAGGGTGTTGACCAGACAAGAGGATGGTTCTTTACTCTTCATGCAATTTCAACAATGATATCCGATTCTGTTGCTTTTAAAAACATAATCTCCAACGGGCTGGTTCTTGATAAGAACGGAAACAAAATGTCGAAGCGTCTTGGTAACGCTATAGATCCATTCGAGTCTATCGAAGAGTACGGTTCCGATCCTCTGCGATGGTATATGATAACCAATGCACAACCCTGGGATAATCTAAAATTTGATATCTCGGGAGTAGATGAGGTTAAACGGAAATTCTTTGGTACTCTGTATAATACATATTCCTTTTTCGCCCTGTATGCCAATGTGGATAACTTCAGGTATTCAGAAAAAGAGATACCGGTTAACGAAAGACCAGAGATAGACCGATGGATAATTTCACTACTTAACTCACTGGTGAAAGAGGTTGGCAAATGTTATGAGGATTATGATCTTACTCGCGCCGGACGAGCAATTCAGGATTTTGTTACAGAAAACCTGAGTAACTGGTACGTACGCCTTAACCGTAAGCGTTACTGGGGAGGAGAATATGATAAGGATAAACTCGCTGCCTATCAGACGCTGTATTTATGTCTCGAAACCGTAAGCCAGCTTGCGGCTCCTATTGCTCCCTTTTACATGGACCGCCTGTTCATAGATCTGAATTCCATCACTGAGCGTCATGATGAAGACTCTGTTCATCTTGTCCTGTTTCCTGAATGTGATGAATTGCTTATTGACAAGAACCTCGAGGAGAGAATGGAGATTGCACAGAAGGTATCTTCAATGATCCTGGGCCTCAGAAGAAAAGTGAGTATCAGGGTGCGTCAGCCACTGGCACGGATAATGGTTCCTGTTCCCGATAAAAATTTCAGGGATAAATTTGAAGCGGTCAGGGATCTGATACTTGCAGAGGTAAATGTTAAGGAGGTCGAATATATAGATGATACATCATCTGTTCTGGTGAAAAAGATAAAACCCAATTTCAAAAATCTGGGTCCACGTTATGGCAAGATGATGAAGGATATCAGTAATGCCATCTCTTCTCTTACACCACAGGAGATTGTTGCCTTTGATACCAATGGCATTTTTACTGTAACAATTAACGGACAACCGGTCACCCTCACCACTGAAGATGTTGAAATAATCTCTGAAGATATCCCCGGCTGGCAGGTAGCCAACGATGGAAAGCTTACAGTAGCCCTTGATATTACAGTAACTGATGAGCTAAGGTATGAAGGTATTGCCCGTGAATTCGTCAACCGGATCCAGAATATACGAAAGGAAACCGGATTCGATGTCACTGATAAGATTACAGTTCTCATTGAAGATCAGGAATTTGTGCACGAGGCCGTAAAGAGACATGCTTCATATATTGGTTCACAGACCCTTGCCACAACCGTTACCCTTGAAAAGAACATGACTGTAGCCAATACAAGGGAGATAGAGATAGATGAGGTATTAGTCCGGATCGCGATTTCTAAAAATGGTTAGGTGAAATAAAGTCAACCGGCTTTCAGGATTGGGACAGAAAGATTGCTTCGTCGTCCCGCTTCGCGTGACTCCTCGCAATGACCGTGGACTTAATAACATCCGAGCCAACTCCCTAAATAAACCCACCTTACCAACACCGTCATTGCGAGTCCTCCAACCGGAGGACGAAGCAACCACCGTCATTGCGAGTCCTCCAACCGGAGGACGAAGCAACCACCGTCATTGCGAGCGCAGCGAAGGAGGGAAACTGAATCCATCTTACCTCAACCGTCATTGCGAGCGCAGCGAAGCAATCCCTCACCAACATCCTGAATCCCTCTAACATGCACCGTCATTGCGAGCCCGACGAAGGAGGGCGACCGAATTCACATTACATGCACCGTCATTGCGAGCCCGACGAAGGAGGGCGAAGCAATCTGTTTATAATAACAAACAAATGCTGACCCTGTTTTATTATATTTGTATCATATACTTATAAAATGAAAAGAATTCTGGTTACCGGCGGAGCCGGGTTTATTGGATCACATCTGTGTGAGAGACTTTTAAATATGGGACATGAGGTGGTTTGTCTTGATAACTATTTTACCGGTTCCAAGATGAATATTGTCCACCTTCTCGATAACCATTATTTTGAAATGATCCGACATGATGTTACTATGCCGTTTTTCATTGAAACGGATGAGATCTACAACCTCGCTTGTCCTGCCTCTCCTGTTCATTACCAGTACAATGGCATTAAAACTATAAAAACATCGGTAATGGGTGCTATTAACACCCTTGGGCTTGCAAAGAGAACAAAATCCAAGATCCTTCAGGCCTCAACGAGTGAAATTTACGGAGACCCTGAAGTCCACCCTCAGCATGAAGGTTACTGGGGAAACGTGAATACGCTTGGACCAAGAGCCTGTTATGACGAGGGGAAAAGATGCGCTGAAACCCTTTTTATGAATTACCATGATCAGAATAATGTAAGAATAAAAATTGCAAGGATATTTAATACCTACGGGCCAAAAATGAATTCCAACGACGGCAGGGTCGTATCCAACTTTATAGTTCAGGCTCTCAAAGGGGAAGATATAACCATTTATGGCGACGGGTCCCACTCCCGCAGTTTCCAGTATATTGATGATCTTATTGATGGGCTCATAAGACTTATGGATACTCCTGACAGTTTTACAGGTCCGGTAAACCTGGGAAATCCGGTTGAGTTTAGTATTAAATACCTCGCGGAACTGATCATTAGAATGACCGGTTCAAAATCAAAAATAATTTACCTGCCATTGCCACAGGACGATCCTAAACAACGCCAGCCTGATATCTCCCTGGCAAAAAAGGAACTGGGATGGTCTCCGAAGATTGATGCTGAATCAGGATTGGAAAAGACCATTGAGTATTTCAGGGAAGTGCTGGGGAAGTGATTGGGAGAGGGGGAGAAGGGGAGATGGGGAGACTGGGAAAGGGGCATAGCCGTCAACTTTAGAGGTCTTTAAAAAGTTTTAAAGGGAGGATAAGTAAATGCAAATGGATTTTAGTGTTGAAATTCAGTAAGTGAATATTACTTTCCCCTCCTTTTGAAGGAGGGGTGGCCGCATCACATTTATTATCAGGCGTTTAAAAGATTTGTAGCGGCCGGGGTGGTTGATTGGCATATTAGATTGATTCTTTTTTTTCTGAAAACTTTACTTATCTCATTGTTTAAAGATTCAGGTTCTTGGAATACAAATTTGTTTTCAAACCTTATTACAGTGGATCCAAGGCCTGTATTTTATGATATTCTCCATGGGGATCTTCGTCAAGTTCAATTACCAGTTCCTCTATAGGATAACAAAAGTCAACGATGTAATTACCAATACTGTGTTGTCTTCTGATTTCCTTCCTCCAAGTTTTTTTGATTTTAAAATGTCCCATAATTCTGCCTCAGCCGGAGTGGAACTAAAAAGAAACGAATAAGTCAACCACCCCGGCCGGGAAATGAACTTTGTAACAATTTGAAAATCAATTGTCCCGGCCACCCCTCCTTCAAAAGGAGAGCCTGCCCCGCACTAGCGGGGGGAAAGTATATCGAATCACTTTGCTTACAATTCTACTCCTAGGTTGACAGCTATGCTCCGTCTCCCCCTTTCCCATCTTCTCAGAGAAAATTTCATCACCTAATCCTACTTAGCTAATTTCATGATATCTTTGATTCATGATTGACCGCTCCACCATAGAACGAATACTTGATGCTGCACAGATAATTGATGTGGTGCAGGAATTTGTTCCTCTGAAAAAGAGAGGTGTTAACTATCTGGGATTATGTCCGTTTCATAATGAAAAAACACCTTCTTTTACTGTCTCCCCTTCGAAGGAGATCTTCAAATGTTTTGGTTGTGGCAAAGTAGGCAATTCAGTAAACTTTGTAATGGAGCATGAGCATCTTACATACCCGGAAGCTCTCAAATACCTTGCAAAGAAATACCATATCGAAGTAGTTGAAAAAGAACTCAGCCAGGATGAGATTGACAAACAGAATGAGAGGGAGAGCCTTCTGGTTGTTACAGCTTATGCTGCAAGGCAGTTCGCTGAAAACCTTTTCCAGACAGATGAGGGAATGTCGGTTGGATTATCATATTTCAGGGAGAGAGGTTTCCGTCAGGATATTCTGAAGAAATTTGAGATAGGATACAGCTTTGAGAAACGTGATGCCTTTTCCAAAAAAGCGCTGGAAGATGGATATAATCAGGCCTTTCTTGTAAAAACCGGTCTCTCAATTCAACATGAAGACAGGATTTTCGACAGGTTTGCCGCAAGAGTAATGTTCCCTATTCATTCTCTTTCCGGACAGGTTCTGGGTTTTGGTGGGAGAATACTTAAAAGCGATCCCAAAAGTGCAAAATATCTCAACTCGCCTGAGTCAGAAATATATCATAAGAGCAGGATCCTTTACGGAGTGTTTCAGGCCAGGAAGGCAATCATGCAGGATGACCGTTGCTACCTGGTTGAAGGCTATACCGATGTGTTATCGCTGCATGAAGCAGGAATTGAAAATGTTGTTGCCTCATCCGGCACTTCACTTACCCAGGAACAAATAAGGTTAATTAAACGCTTCACCCAGAATATTACAATACTCTATGATGGTGATGCTGCCGGTATTAAAGCATCAATCCGTGGGATAGACCTTGTACTCGAGGAGGGAATGAATGTCAAGATTGTCCTGCTGCCTGAAAATGAGGATCCTGACTCCTATTCAAAAAAAGTCAGTAATGAAGAGTTCCTGAAATACCTTGCGGAAAACGAAACTGATTTTATTCGCTTCAAGACACAACTTCTCCTTTCAGAAGCAAAGAGTGATCCTGTTAAAAAAGCAGATCTGATCCGTGACATTGTAAAATCAATTGGTGTTATCCCTGAAGCAATTACCAGAACCGTTTATATCAAAGAGTGCAGTACAGTGCTTGAAATAAGCGAACCGATACTTTATAATGAAGTAAATAAACTGCGCCATCAAAAGAATTTCCAGGACAGAAATAAATACCCGGCACCTGAAGATCTCCCGGTTCCTCCGCCACAGATTATTAAACCGGTACTTCGTGAAATAGTATCCTATTACTCTGAGAAAGAAATTATACGCCTCCTGCTCAAATTCGGAAGTATGGAATTTGAGAAGATAATAAATAAGGAGGATGGTAAAGAAGAAGTTATTAATGTTGCCGATTACATTGTTAAGGAAATAACATCTGACGACCTTCATTTCGATGAAAATGTATGTGCCAGAATATTTGCCGAGTTCAGGTTTCATGTTGAAAACGGGCTTGTTACTGGTGATAAACAGTTTGTAAAGAATGAAGATCCTGAAATTTCGAGTTTCTCTGCCAATCTGCTCGCTGATTCACACGAACTAAGCAGAATATGGAAAGATAAGCAGACCTATGTTGAGACTGAGGAGATGAAACTGAAAGATATTGTAGGTGATACTGTGTTGAAATTCAAGAGCGATAAGATCCTGATAAAAAGAAAAGAGATCATGTCACTTCTTGAGGAGGCTGTAAAAGCAAATGATACAGAAAAAGTCCTGATGTTGCAGAAACGATATTCCAACCTGAATGTTGTACTTGGGATTATTTCCAAAAAACTTGGAAACAGAATCCTGCTCTGATAATGCCCGGTTTACCTCACTTGTATAATGCTCCTTATTAGGAGATAAATTCCGGATACATTTGACTCCTGTTCATATTTATTATTAATTTTGGTCAGAAATAATAAGATATCTATGAAAAGTCTTTGCCCTTTCCTGATAATGATTTTGTTGTTTTTATTTTTTTCCTGTAAACAGATCCCCAGGAACAATGAGACTTTCGAACAGGCTTTTTCTACATATACAACAGATTCTGCAGGATCAAATAATGTAAAGGAAAAAAATGAGATACATTATGGGGTACTTACCCCCGTTGAAATAAGTGTAATCTTTAACAGACTGGGTGTTCCATACAGCAACGAGATTCTTAATCCGTTTTCAAACAAAGATCTGTACCTGAGCAGTTCTAAAACAGCTCTCAACACAGGGATTTATGGTGCTGATCTGGGATATCTTAAAATGTTCGGTATCGGCCAGGAGATGATAGACTATGTGCTGACAATCAGAGAGATGAGCAATAAACTTGGTATTCCTGATCAATACCTTTCAGTACCAATCAGAAGAATACAGGCCGATTTATCTGATGCTGATTCAATTATGACAATAATGAATTCGGCATATACGGATATGGAGACCTATCTTCGAGAAGGTGGCAGAGAGAGTACTGCAGGCCTGATGGTAATGGGGGGATGGGTGGAAGCTATGTATATTGCCACCCAGCTTGTTTATGACCCGCTAAAACCCGATCCGGAGGTTATACAAAAGATTGCCCAGCAAAAATATACTTTGACCACTCTGCTCAGTTTCATGAAAAATTATTACGATGATCCGGTTGTTGTTTACTATACAAAGAAGCTTAAATATCTTAAAAACTATTTCGATAGTTTTGAGATCTATTTCAAAATAGGGGACCTTGAGATTGACACAGCAAAACAGGTCTTTCGTTCTTCAGGTAGTGAAATGACAGTTACTGTCGAAACCCTGAATAAGATTAAAGATTATGTTGCAAAACTGAGGGCAGAGATAGTTACTCCGTAGAGGAGATATAAGGATTGCTTCGTCCGCCGGCTGGCGGACTCGCAATGACGCAGCAATTTATTAACTTCAGTTTTAACGAAACAGGATTAGATTACATGCACTGTCATTGCGAGCGCAGCGAAGCAATCCCTCACCAACATCCTGAATCCCTCTAACTTGCAGCGTCATTGCGAGCCCGACGAAGAAGGGAAACTGAATCCATCTTACCTCAACCGTCATTGCGAGCCCGACGAAGGAGGGCGAAGCAACACCGTCATTGCGAGCCCGACAAAGGAGGGCGAAGCAATCCTTAAACACCTTATACAGACTTATTCCTCTTTTTTTCGTATTTTAGATTTCGAATCCAAAATTCCTTTTTTATGAAAGCTGCAAAATTCGTTTCAGTTTTTTTTACCCTTGTTTTTCTGACATCATGTGGCCCGAAAGAGAATAAATCACTCACTATTCTGAAAAACCTGCTGCCCGAATCATCTCCTGCAATAATCCCGATTGATAAGGGGTTCAGTGAGTATATTACCGGATACACATCCGGAATTGTACAGGCTAACTCAGTCATTGAGATCCGGTTCACACCTGAATTTGCAGCAAAAGCCGACAAAATAACCTCAGGATTGTTTGAGTTTAAGCCTGTAATAAAAGGTAAAACTGAATGGAAAGATGGAACAACTGTTGTTTTTACTCCCTCTGACCTTCTTGACCCGGGGAAAATATATTCCGGTGAATTTAACCTTTCAAGATTATCAGCAGTTGAGGAGCGGCTAAAAGTTTTCCCGCTAAGGATACAGACCCTAAAAAAGGATTTCCGCATTAAAGTCGGGACATTGGAGTGCAGCACTTCAGAAGGATCAGAATATATTCTTAATGGACAAATAATTACATCTGATTATATAAATCCTTCAGAAGCAGAGAGCTATCTGGATGCGAAACTTGGAAGAAAGAGAATGGAAATAACATGGGACCATTCAAATGACTTGATTCATAACTTCACTGTTACAGGAATAACACGGGAAGAAAAGGAGCAGAAACTCTCCCTTTCCTGGGACGGAACTAAAGCAGGATTAAAACAGAAAGGTGTAACATCAGTCAATATTCCTCCTTCAGATGTTTTCTCTGTCATCGGTTTAATTACGATACCGGGAGAAAGCCAGAGAGTAGAAATAGTATTTTCAGATCCGGTTGATGTGTCTCAGGAATCGGAAGGATTGATCCACTTTAATCCTTCAACAGAGATCACCATGAGTTATAACTCCAATATTATCAGTATTTTCCCTTCAGGAAGAATTACAGGAATTGTTAATCTGAATGTTGAATCATCAATAAGGAACAATAAAGGAAAAACCCTTTCATCCTCTTTATCACAACAACTTGATTTTACTTCACTCCCTCCGGAAATAAAGATGGTTGGAAACGGAGTAATTCTTCCTGCTTCGCAAAATCTTATATTTCCTTTCAAAGCTGTAAATCTTAAAGCAGTTGATCTCAGGATTATAAAAATATATGAAAATAATCTCCCATATTTTCTTCAGGAAAACGATATCAACTACGGGTACTCTGTAAAAAAATTCGGATATCCTGTATATTCAGGAAGAGTAGATCTGATTAACAGGGAAGAGATCAATACAGGTGGCTGGAACCTCTATACCATCGATCTTGCTGATTATATAAATGTCGAGCCCGGAGTTCTGTATAAGGTTGATCTTTCAATGAGAAAATCATATTCACTTTATCCGTGCAACAACAACGAAGAAGATATCAGATATGAAGAGATGCTACAGCAGGCAGAGCAAAATGAAAAGGAATTGTGGAGTGATCCTGATAACTATTATGAGACTGGTAGCGATGCCATTTACTACACATACGGATTCCTTTGGGAGGACAGGGATGATCCATGTAAAGGAGCCTATTACAGCCCTGATAAGAGGGTATCAAAGAACATACTTGCTTCAAACTTCGGATTAATAGCAAAAAAAGGAGATGACAATATTCTGCATGTTATGGTCAATGACCTTCCTTCTGCAATGCCGGTTACGGAAGTTTTAATAGAGGTTTACGACTACCAGATGCAACTTATTGTCTCGGGAAATACTAACAAGGACGGATCTGTCGGATTGCTTTGTGAAAGAAAACCATTCCTGGTTATTGCAAAAAAAAATAAGGACCAGAATTATCTTAAAATAAGTGATGGTTCCAGTCTCTCCCTTAGTTCTTTTGATGTTACAGGAAATAAGCCTGACAATGGAATTAAAGCATTTATTTATGGCGAAAGAGATGTCTGGAGACCCGGAGATTCAATCTTCCTTTCAATCTTCATCAAAGATATGAAGAGCACTCTTCCTTCTGGTCATCCGGTTCAGTTTGAGCTGGTAAATCCACTCGACCAGAAAGTGGATAACCAGGTTCAGAAGCCTGAGAAGAGTAACCTGCTTGTTTTCAAAACAAAAACTTCAACTGACGCCTTAACCGGTAATTATCAGGCAATTTTCAGGATCGGAGGTGCAACATTCACAAAAAGGATCAGGATTGAAACTGTAAAACCTAACCGTCTGAAGTTAAATCTGGATTTCCCCGGTGAAGTATTGGGAGGTGCAAATCCGGTTGCAAAAGGAACCCTGAATGTAAAATGGCTTAATGGTAATGTTGCCAGGGATCTGAAATCATCAGTTGAGTATATCCTTAAACGCACAGAAACTAAATTTGAAAAATACGGACAGTATATTTTTGATGATCCGATAAGTGAATTTTACTCCGAAACCATTAATATTTTTGACGGTTCAATTGATGATAATGGCAATGCTGATATAATTTTTGAACCAGGAAGTGAGTTAAATGCTCCGGGAATGCTTAATGCTGTTTTTACGGCGAGATCATCGGAATCCGGTGGTGATGAAAGTATAACCCAAAAGACATATAAATATGCCCCCTTCCCTGTATTCGTTGGCATAAATCTGCCGGGTCTGGACGGGAAAAAAAGGATGCTCTTTACCGATAAGGATAATGAGATAAAGATTGTAACAGTCGATGAAAGAGGAAGACCTGTAAATTCAGAGGTAGAGGTAACACTGTACAAAATGGCGTACAGATGGTGGTGGGAGTCTGATGAGGAAGACCTTGCCAATTACATCTCAGATGACATTTACAAACCGGTTATAAGAAAATCAGTATCAACAATCGGTGGGCAAGGATCCTTTAGTTTCAATATAAATAAAAATGACTGGGGCCGTTACCTTGTAAGGGCTACCTCACCTGCCGGACATTCCACAGGAAAGATAATTCTGATCGACTGGCCATGGGAATACGGAATGAAAGAGAATACTGAAGGGGCAACGCTCGTGGCAGTGAATACTGATAAGGAAAAATACAAACCCGGCGATGAAATAAACCTCTCTTTCCCGGCCCCCGAAAACTCTCAGGCAATTGTAACTATAGAAAACTCAACCGGTATACTGGAAGAGTTCCGCGTCAATACTACAAAAGGAAATACCTCTGTTAAATTACGTGCAAAACCTGAAATGGCCCCCAATGTTTACGCCTATGTAACAGTTATCCAGCCACATACACAGACAATAAATGATATGCCGGTAAGGCTTTACGGAATTGTGCCGGTTATGGTCGAAGATCCTGATACACGACTGGCTCCGTTAATTGATATGCCTGATGAAATAAGGTCACAAAAACCAGTTATTGTTAAAGTCACTGAATCAAATAAAAAAGCGATGACCTATACCCTTGCTATCGTAGATGAGGGTCTGCTTGATATTACAGGTTACAAAACACCTGACCCCTGGAATTATTTCTTTGCCAGGGAAGCTCTTGGTGTCCAGACATGGGATCTCTACGATAATGTTCTCGGAGCTTTCGGCGGAACACTGGAAAGGATTTTTGCTATCGGAGGCGATGATGCAATAGTTGATAAATCGGCAAATAAAGCACAACGGTTTGTTCCTGTTGTAAAATTCCTCGGCCCGTTTACTCTTGGTCCGGGAAAAACAAATACTCATAATTTCAGACTTTCGAGGTATTCCGGTTCAGTAAAGGCAATGGTAATAGCAGGTAATGACAAATCGTTTGGCTTCGCCGAAAAAACTGTTTTGGTAAAAGATCCTTTGATGTTGCTGGTTACCGCTCCCCGTGTAATAAGCCCCGGAGAAAAGGTTGCCCTGCCAATGACTCTGTTTGTTCAGAATGATATATCAGGAGATATTACAATAAAAGCAGAGACCAATGGTATGATAAGTTTCAGTGATAGCAGTAAGACCCTGACTGATCCGGGCAAAGGGGAAACAGATACCGAATTTAACTTTACTGTTGGTGAAAAAACAGGAGTTGCCAGATTAAATGTTACAGCTTCAGGAGGTGGAGAGAGTACTACGTATAACCTGGAAATTAATGTAAGAAGTCCCAATCCCCCGGAAACCCGAGCGGAAATGAAGGTTATCCGGCAAGGTGAAAAATGGGAGACAAATTTCCGCCCTTTCGGAATGGAGGGTTCAAATTCAACTGTAATTGAGGTCACTTCTCTTCCTTCAATAAACCTTGAAAAACGACTCGACTATCTGATAAGTTATCCACACGGTTGTTCCGAACAGATAATTTCTGCAGCATTTCCGCAACTATTTCTAAGTGAACTTACAGGCAATTATGCCGGATTAAATAAAAATGTATCAGATAATATTGCTGAAGCAATTAATAAAGTCGTTTCACGTCAGATGACAGGTGGCGGGATTGCCCTGTGGCCAAATTCATTTCAGGCAGATAACTGGATAACTTCTTATTCCGGCCACTTTTTACTGGAGGCCGAAAGAAAAGGATTCCGGATACCCCCGGGAGCAAAACAAAAGTGGATTGGTTACCAGAAAAAGATATCCGGAGAGTGGCACTTTGATGCCAGATTCAAATATTCTGCAATCGACCAGGCGTACAGGCTCTTCACCCTTGCTCTTGCAGGACACCCTGACAAAACAGCTATGAACAGGCTAAGAGAATCCACCGGAATTCCACAATTATCAAGGTGGCTGCTTGCGGCTACATACGCTACTACCGGTCGCCCTGAAGTAGCAGGTGATCTTCTCGACATGAGAGTAAAATCAACAGAACCTGAATTTCAGAATTACTTCTATGGAAGCGATATCCGCGATCAGGCCATTATTTTATATACACTTATACTCCTTAAAAATGATGAACAGGCTTTACCGGTATTGAAAGAATTATGTGAAAATTTCAATAAAGACATATGGTACAGTACCCAGTCTGTTGCATGGGGTCTTTTTGCATATATGAAGTGGATCGATATGATCCCCGGTGATCAGAATAATCCTTCGAAAGTAAGTGTTAATATTAACGGTGAGAAACAGGAACAGACAATTGCATCGAAAAAGGTATGGTCGAAAACTATTGAAACAAAAATTGGAAACAACTCTCTTATTGTTGAGAACAAATCCGAAAATCCTGTATATGCAACTCTCATCAGAAAAGGTATTCCAATTGTTTCAGATATCGTAAGGGAGGATAAAGGGATATCAATGAATATCTTTTATGCTGATATGAAGCTTAAGCCTGTTAATCAGAAAAACCTTGAACAGGGATCTGATTTTATGATGGTTGTGAAGGTGGCCAATAATACCTTCTCATCAGCAGATAATATTGCTCTTACTCAAATGGTTCCATCGGGATGGGAGATAAGGAACAGCAGACTTTTTGAGGCAGACTTTGGAATAAAAGAGAGTAAATTTGATTACCGCGATATAAGGGACGACAGGATATGTACATATTTTTCATTAGGTAAGGGAGAAACTAAGACCTTTGTTCTGATGCTCAATGCAGCATATAAAGGCTCCTTTTACCAGCCATCAGTGTGGTGTGAAGCAATGTATAACAGAGGTATTTATTCAAGACATCCCGGAAATGAGGTAAAGGTTACAGGAAGAAAGTTTGAATAGGAAAAATAAAATAGCTCTTCTGTCTGCCGCTGTGGTTTTTACGACGGTACTGATATCCCCGATGCCTCGTTTTCGTGCACCTCTTTCAACTGTTGTCGAAGCAAGCGACGGAAGTCTGCTTGGTGCAAGGATCGCTGATGACGGACAATGGAGATTACCGGGTTCCGGACATATTCCTGACAAATTCGAAAAGTCACTTCTTACATTTGAGGATCGTTATTTCTATTACCATCCCGGCATAAACCCTGTTTCAATTTTAAGGGCACTTTCAGGAAATATCAAAGCCGGTAAGGTGATAAGCGGAGGCAGTACAATCACTATGCAGGTTGCCAGGATCTCCGGAGGAAACAAGCCCCGCACATATAGTGAGAAAATCATTGAGATGCTCTCAGCCGTAAAACTTGAACTTTTCCGGTCAAAGAAAACAATCCTGCAGATGTATGCAGCCAATGCTCCGTTCGGAGGAAACACAGTTGGTCTGGATGCCGCATCATGGAGGTATACAGGAAAACCATCATCAGAACTGACATGGGCAGAAGCTGCAGCACTTTCGATACTCCCAAACTCTCCTGGTCTGGTATTTCCCGGGAGAAACAGGGAAACACTAAAATTACGCCGCGATAACCTTCTGTTAAAACTCTTTGAAAGAGAATTCATCGATTCTCTTACACTTGTCCTTTCACTTGAAGAACCTGTTCCGGGTGAGCCCAGAGCCCTCCCTTCCAAAGCACCACATCTTACCGACTACTTATATTTAACTCACAGAGGTACTGTTCTCAGGACCAATATCATTTCAGCTCTCCAGGAAAAAGCTACTGAAATAATTAATACCCATCAGAAAAAACTCGCAGAGAACTATATATTCAATTCGGCCTGTATAATAACAGAGGTAGAGACAGGGAATGTACTTGTTTATGTAGGAAACAATACTCTTGAAGAAATTAAGTCGCATGGAGGAGATGTTGATATCATTCGTTCATTACGAAGTACCGGAAGTATTTTAAAACCAATACTCTATGCCGGAATGCAATATTCCGGCGACATCCTGCCCAATACACTTATAGAAGATATCCCGACCCGTTTTACAGGTTTTTCTCCAAAAAACTTTGATCAGAGTTTCAGCGGTGCAGTTCCTGCTTCATCAGCACTCTCACAATCACTTAATGTCCCTGCTGTGAGGATGCTTTTAAAATACAGTCCTGAAAAATTCCTGACTCTCCTGAATAAAACTGGATTAACTACCTTCAACATGCCCGCAGATCATTATGGACTGTCATTGATACTGGGAGGCGGAGAAACTTCACTTTGGGAGCTGACAGGGGTATATACTTCATTATCAAGAGTCCTTAACAGATATTTAAAAGAAAAAAAGTATTATAAGTATGATTACCACCCTCCTCTCCTTTTACAGCAGAAAGATGTACTTAAAGAAGAAGCAGTGGAGACAGATCCTCCCCTTTCTGCCTCATCGATCTGGCTAACATATGAAGCACTTCAGGAAGTTAACAGACCCGAGAGTGAGTCGGGATGGCAATTTTTTTCTTCCTCCCATGATCTTGCATGGAAAACCGGAACCAGTTATGGCTTCAGGGATGGATGGGCAGTAGGTACAACTTCAGGAATTGTTATCGGCGTCTGGACCGGTAATGCAGACGGGGAGGGACGACCCGGACTTACAGGAATTTCTGCAGCAGCTCCTATACTTTTTGACCTGGTAAACCTTATCGGATCAGATAAATGGTTTGACATTCCACGTGAAGATCTGACAATGATAACTGTTTGTAGTAAAAGTGGATACCGCGCTGGACCTGATTGCCCGGAAACTATTGAAATCCAGGCATGCATAAATGGATTAAGAAGCGGAGCCTGTCCTTTTCACAAGATCATTCATCTTAACAGATCAAATAACCTTCAGGCTTCAACAGAATGTGTATCACAAAAGGATATTGTAAATGTCCCGTGGTTTGTGCTCACTCCTGCAATGGAATATTATTACCGTCAGAAACATCCTGAATATAAGGTACTTCCCCGGGTCTCGCCAGGGTGCCAGATAAGCAGTAATATTTCTGTCATGGAGTTTATTTATCCAACCTCCGGAATAAAAATTTTTATCCCGCGTGATCAGACAGGTCAGCAGACCAGGATTATTCCTGAACTGGCACACAGAAATCCCTCAAAAAAGATCTTCTGGCATCTCGATGAAATGTATCTGGGTACTACAAGATATATCCATGAAATAGAGATAATTGCAGGCGCCGGCAATCATCTGCTTACTGCAGTGGATGAAGATGGAAATTCTATTAAATGTTCCTTTACAATAATTTGAAATTGCAATTTCGGGAGATTTGATCCACCTTTGCAATCCCGGCAAAACATTACAATCTTTAAGTAGTAGTGATGTGTTGAATTTAAAAAAAATTGCATAAAGCACTGATAATAAAACTTATATAAGCGTTCTTTTTTTTTGAATTGATGTGTTTACCCCGAAGGGGTTTAATTTGAATAACCGTGGGTGCAACCCACGGTTATACAAAAAAATCTCTGGTAACCCCGAAGAGCCTGCCCCGCTCTGCGGGGGGTTGAATAATAGACTCAATTTAGCAGTTTAATATTCAGCCCCTTCAGGGCTGTGATATTCAGATTGTTGTTCACCGTGGGTTTCACCCACGGTTATTCAGATTGTGCCACTTCGTGGCAAAATTCACATTAGAAATCAAACGCATCAATAGTAATCTTTAAGAATAAATTTATAATTTATCTGGCATGAAAAATCACAATCCTGACGAACTATTTCCAATTGTGGATATTAAAGGCAATGTTATTGGCGAGGAACTGCGTTCTGTCTGTCATAACGGAAAGAGTATGCTGCTCCATCCTGTTGTTCATCTTCATGTGATCAATAGTTCCGGGGAACTATTTCTGCAAAAAAGATCAATGAACAAAGATACCCAGCCTGGGAAGTGGGACACATCTGTGGGAGGACATGTTGGTCCGGGGGAAACAGTTGAGGATGCTCTTCTAAGAGAAGCCTTTGAAGAATTAGGTCTGAAAAATTTTAGTTACAGGTTTCTATGCAGATACATCTGGAGTTCACCGATGGAAAAAGAACTAGTTGATTCATTCTCAACGATAACTGATGATATTCCGGTAATAAATATTACAGAGATTGACGAGGGAAGATACTGGGCCCTGGAAAAAATAAAAGAATCACTCGGAAAGGGAATATTTACCCCAAACTTTGAACATGAATTTATCAGTATCTTAAGCAAATACGGATCTTTTATCCATTAAACTAAAAAAATTATGGTTGTAAAAGTACTTACTTTCAATAATGAGTTTGAAGCCAGAATGTTAAGTGAAATCTTAACTGAAAAAAAAATACCACATATTTTAAGATCATATCACGATTCTGCTTATGATGGTCTTTGGCAGCTCCAGTCAGGATGGGGACATGTTGAGGCGCCAGAAGAGTACAGGGATGAAATTCTGAGTATCTTTGACCAGATGTCAAAAAATTCATAATTAAAATTACTGTCTTAAATCTGACAATAGTTTCTATCTTTGAACTCCATTTTAATGTTCATCTGGTTAAGAATAATGCTAACTTGTATCCAGCAGGGAAATGAATCCGATACCTATTAAGAACAGACTTACAGCCTTTCACAGAAGACTTAATCCGGTACTTCTTTTGTTTAAAAGCAAATATTTTTATCTGGCTCTTATTTGTTTTTTAATTGGCGGAGCATTGAATATTGCTTCACAAACATATCTTCATAATTATTTAAGCCAGGGAAAAACACTCCCAATGTTATCAGATTTAATACTTGACAATCTGCCTGTTGTGAATGTTGCAATCTATTATGACATTTTTGCCCTCCTGCCTTTGATAGTGGTATTAATATATGTTGTACATAAAAAGGATTATAACAGAATCCCTTTTATTATAATGATGAGCGCCCTTTTTTATATCGTAAGAGGTATCTTTATTGTTTTGACCCCTTTTGGAAACCCACCGATGTTTAGTGGTTCTGATCCATTATTCAATGGTTTTGCAAAATACGATCTCGGAGTATATCCGTCGGGACATGCAGGAAATGTATTTTTAATGTTTCTTCTGGTAAAAGACAAGATATATAAATGGATTATTTTAACCTGCCTGATAATTGTAATAATTACTTTATTCCTGGCGCATGGTCATTATAGTATAGACATTTTTTCAGGACTGTTCTTTTCTTATGCTATCAGAGCTTTTGGAGAAAAACACCTTCCGATGTTTGATCTTAACTACATAAATAAATCCTGATTTTCAGGATTAGTCATTCTGTGCAGGTTTTTGCTTTTTTTCAAGCCTCCTAATAACAAAGTAATTCATTACAGCTATTAATAACATACCCAGTAAGAACAGCGGATAACTGATTTTCCAGTTTTCAGGACCAGTAATCATTGACCACTCAGACATCCCTCCAATACTTGCAAGCAAGGTAAGAGGCATAAATATGGTAGCTATAAGGGTAAGCCTTTTCATTGATACATTGGTCTTATTCGACATTTTTGTCATAAGGTTATTAAGCAGTGAACTATATAATTCCATTAAACTGGTTACAAGTTCCCTATATGAATCTGTCAGTTCAAAAAATTTGGCAAGATGATCATATATGTCACGGTAATGAAAAATTGCCTTTTCCGGAACAAACGGACAATCCATTCTGCATATTTTTATAAGAATCTCTCTCTCGTGAAAAAGACTCTTACGGAGATTTACAAGGTATTTCCTTATTCTGATTAACTCTGAAGGATTAAATGCTTCAGGATTATCAATTACAGCATCTTCTGATTCCTCAAGCTCATCCTCCATAGCCTCAAATGCGTGAAATTTCTCATCAACCACATAGTCAAGAACCACATGCATAAGAAACGCAGGTCCGCTTTTTGAAAGTCCGGGGTCTTTCTCTACAATTGCTTCAATATTATTTAAAGGTTTTCTGTTATCTGAATTTATCCCGCTTACAGTTACCAAAAAATTCTTCCCCAGAATAAAATCCACTTCATCAACAAAAAGTGTTTTGGATATGTAGCTATGTGCATTGAAAATAAAAAAGGTGCTTTCCGGGAAATGTTCCATTTTTGGTACCTGGCTGGTATCAAGACAGTCTTCCACAGATAACGGATGGATCCCCAGCTTGTCAATAAGGAAATTAAACTCCTCTTTTGGCGGATTATAGTAATTTAACCAGATAAAACCACCTTCATTTAATGCCGCTACAGCAGCTTCAGCAGTTTTAATGCCATAAAACAATCCTGTTTCTGAAAAATGATAGAATTTTGATTCTGACATATCCTTAAGTTTTTGGATGGCCCTAATAATAATTACATATATCAAATTTAGTTCAAAATGACAAGAGCGCCTAAAGTTGTGAGATTTTTTAACCAGAGTTACCAAGAGTTCTGAAATTATAAGTTCTTTCTGAACATATATATAAAAAACTGTTATGGTTTGGGCTCTTTCTTAACATATACATAGGCTTAAAATTGGTGTTAGTACGGTAAAAATTAAATCTATATATTATTCAATTTCTATTAGTTGATGATCAAGATAGCACTAAAATTTGAAAACGTCAGAAGTCAGGACATATATCAAATTTAGTTCAAAATGACAAGAGCGCCTAAAGTTGTGAGATTTTTTAACCAGAGTTACCAAGAGTTCTGAAATTATAAGTTCTTTCTGAACATATATATAAATAAACTGTTATGGTTTTCTGGAAGTTCGATGCCAAACAGGAAAATTATCATTGCTTATTGGGCGTCAAATAATTTTTTTTGTACTAAATAATACTCATATGAACAACGCCATATACTTATTCAAGGAACCAAAAAATGAAACTGTTTTTTCATATGCACCAGGTAGCCCTGAACGTAAACTGCTTGAAGAAGAATTAAAGATTCAAAGCAATAAAGTGATAGATATTCCTCTAATAATAGGAGGAAAGGAGATCCGCACGGGAAAGACTGGAAAGTTGAAAATGCCTTCGGACCATAAACATGTTCTTGCAACTTATCATACTGCAACAGAAAAGGAAGTATCTCTGGCAATAGAGGCCTCCCTTGATGCTAAATCTGAATGGATGAATCTGTCATGGATGGAAAGGGCGGCAATTATGGCTAAAGCAGCTGAACTGATTTCACGGAAATACAGGTTTCAGTTAGTAGCGTCAACAATGCTTGGACAGGGTAAAAATGTTATTCAGGCTGAAATTGATGCTGCATGCGAGGTAGCAGATTATCTCCGGTTTAACACATATTTTGCCTCATCAATATACGGTGAACAACCAATCTCAGAAAATGAGAACATCAACCGGCTCGAATACCGACCTCTGGAGGGTTTTGTATATACTGTTACCCCTTTTAATTTCACCGCTATTGCCTCCAACTTAAATACAAGCGTAGTTCTTATGGGGAATACAACTGTTTGGAAACCTGCTACAACTTCTCTTCTTTCAAACTATTACCTGATGAAGATACTGGAGGAAGCTGGTTTACCTGCCGGAGTTATTAATTTTATCCCGGGACAAGGATCGCTTATCAGCAGTATCGTTCTTAAACACAGAGATCTGGCCGGTATTCATTTCACCGGTTCAAATTCAACCTTTAATACTCTATGGAAACAGGTTTCTGAAAATCTTTCAATATATAAATCTTATCCTAAGATTGTAGGAGAGACAGGAGGCAAGGATTTCATTTTTGCCCACAATTCCTCAAATCCTCTTGAACTTGCCACTGCTATTGTGAGAGGATCATTCGAATACCAGGGGCAGAAATGTTCAGCTGCATCCAGAGCTTATATTCCACGCTCTATCTGGGAAGAAACAAAAATCCAGATGCTGAGGATGATTTCAGAAATCAAAACTGGAGATGTTTTGGACTTCCATAACTTTGTCAATGCAGTAATAGATGAAGTCTCATATGATAAAATTATGTCCTATATCAAAAGAGTAAAAGAGTCGGAAGAGGCCAGAATAATTGCCGGTGGAAATGGTTCTAAATCAAAAGGTTTCTTCATTGAGCCAACAGTAGTTATTACTGAAAATCCTCATTTCTTTACAATGGAAGAGGAGATTTTTGGTCCTGTTATGACAATATATATATATAACGACGACCAGTTTGAAGAGACCCTTAAGCTTTGTGACGAAACCTCTCCATATGGTTTGACAGGAGCTATTTTCAGCAATGATAAGTATGCCATGATTAAAGCTTGCAGGGCTCTGCGTTATGCTGCCGGCAACTTTTATATAAATGATAAACCAACAGGAGCAATGGTAGGTCAGCAGCCATTCGGAGGGGCCAGGGCATCAGGAACGAATGATAAGGCAGGAAGTCACCTGAATCTTCTCCGCTGGGTCAGCCCCAGAACTATCAAAGAGACACTAATCCCTGCAACAGATTACAAATATCCGTTCATGGAATAAACCTGTAAATCTCAAGTTACTCCCGGAATTTAATAACAAAGCCGGAATATCTCTCACTGTTAGTAGTGTACATTGACAAAAAGTTCTGTAAATTTGAGCACGAAATGCCAGTGAAAGAAAATAGGAATAAAGCTCTTTTTATCCTGAACCCTGGTTCAGGTGTTCCTCCTGTAAATTTTATCGTAGCAAAAGATCTTGAATGGCATAAGAATGAATTGTCCTTCTTTAAATCAATAAATAAAGAAGACACCTGCTCACATATCAGACAAAATTTTGATAAACATGATATTATTGTTGCGGCAGGAGGTGATGGAACCGTTCATACCGTGGCAAGCGAACTGGTTGGAACAGACAAAATCCTTGGAGTCTTACCCTTAGGTTCAGGTAATGGTTTTGCTAAAGAATTTGGTTTTAAAATGAATGTCAGGTCACTCCTGTCGGAAATAAAAAAAGCCGAAAGTATGGATATCGATGTCATTGAAATAAATGACAAACTATGCCTTAATGTGTCAGGTATCGGGCTCGACAGTTTTGTTGCACATTCTTTCAGCACACTTAAACTTAGAGGTTTTCTTCCTTATATAGCATTGACTTTCAAAACTTTTTTACAACTTGTCCCCTTTCATGTTACACTTTATATCGGAGGAGAAGAAACTGTATCTGAAGAACTATTTGTTCTAACAATTGCAAATACAAGACAATTTGGAAATAATGCCTATATCGCTCCTGCAGCACGTCCCGATGATGGTATTATCGACCTTATTTTAATAAAACCATTCCCGAAGATATTAGGCTCACTCTTTATATTGAGATTATTCACTAAAAGAATTACCAAATCGAAATATGTCAGACATATCAGAACCGATAAAGAGATTGTGATTCAGACTAATGAGACACGGTTTCATATCGATGGCGAACCAATGAATATCTCCGGAAATGTGAATGTAAAAATCAAAAGAAAAGCCCTCAAAGTCCTGAAAACGACTGGCAATAAGTTTATTACCAGATCCTGAAATTATTGAAGTGCTATAATTTAAACTCTACCGGAACCATTAGCTGAACATCAACGGGTTTGCCAGCCTGACTTCCGGGTTTCCAGTCAGGCATATTACTGATAACTCTTTTGGCTTCAGTATCTAACTGCGGATTCAGAGGTTTGCTTACATGTACATTCTTTACTTTACCTGTACTGCTTACCAGAAAATCCACATTAACCTTACCAGTTATATGCGCTTTTGCCGCCTCAGCCGGATACTTCAGATTGGCGTTAATCCATGCTGTCATAGCTTCCCTTCCTCCACCCGGGAATTCCGGCATCTCTTCAATTATAACAAAAACGTCTTTGTCTGTATTCTGATTCCCGGCGTATCCCGTAACTTTTACATCCGATACTTTGCCCTGTTCTGCAGATAGATGAGCTTTTTTGGTAGTCACCTCTATTACGCCATCCTTTCCTTTTTCTCCATACTTTTCAACAGCAGTTTCATCTTTCAGAACATTTATTGATTGAATTGTTTCGGGGTCAATTTTTGTAATTTCGATATCCGTGATGACCCCGTCAACCAATACAAGAGGAGAAGGGCCACCATTGGTATTTCGTATTTTCAGATTTTGAGGTGGAGGTGGCGGGGGCGGAGGTGGAGGTGGAGGAGCCCCTACATCTGAACCCATAATTTTTACCGTATCTCTAACCATTTTTATGGTCATTTCGGAATTAAAATCAGGTTTAACAACCTTGGATTTAAATCCTACATAAGTAACCACCAATAATCCATCATCAGGAATATTATCAAGCTTAAAATAGCCTTTATCCGCTGCAGAAGTTCCCATAGTTGTGCCTCTTACAAGTATTGTTGCCCCCTGAAGGGGTTTCCCGTTGTCCTGAATAACATACCCTTTGACTTCTTTTATAATACTTGAAGAAACTGAACTAATCCCTGAAAGATTTTTTTCTGTATCAACATATTTATAGTCAGGTCTTGCAAATGCATATAGCACAATTGCGATAACAGGCAGGATAAAAAGAATTTTCATCTTCCTGTATGGCGAGGTAATTATATTTGTCATCATGTTAAATCGTTTTTTGTTAAGTGAATAGTTAAAGGAATTCGTAAGGACTACAACCGGCGAACCGATGATCTGATTTAAAAGAGTTGCCCTGTAGATTGCCGGATCGGTAGTTCGCTGCAGCGCCACCTCATCGGCAAGATACTCATGATTCTGTCGTATGAAACGTGAATAAATCCAGGTAACCGGATTAAACCATTGGATCATACCGAGTAATCCTGAAAGCACAAGGTCGATCCAGTGCTTCTGCCTGATATGTACCTCTTCGTGATTCATGATTTCCTTGATTTCAATATCTGTAACTGAAGGATTGACAAATACATAAGAAAAAAATGAAAACGAATTGATATAATCAGATGTTCGAACTATTTTTATATTTCCAGTGGTGCTAATCTGAGACTTTTTAATAGATTTAATAATTGATATGCTTTGCTTTATTATAAAAAATGCTACTAAAATGATTCCTGAAAAATAAAGAAAGAGTAACAATGATCCTGTACCAGGATTGTTCTGTCCGGAAGACTGAATTACATTAACCAGAGTATTGTCTTCCTGCAACTCCTGAGTTACAGGTAATACAACGGAGTAATGAATTGTCAAAAATGGAAGAAATATTGAAGACAGAATTCCCCCGATCAGAAAAAATCTGTTGATTCTGAAAAACCTTTCATTTCTTAAAAAAAGTGCATAGACCAGGGCAAAACATGAAAGCCATATTACTGACTTCAACAAATAAATACCAAATGCTTCCATTACTTTCTTTTTTTACCTTTTGATAATTCCTTCCTCGTATCCTCAAGCAATTCCTCAAGTTCAGTAAGTGACAGGTCTTTTTCCCTTGCAAAAAATGAAGCCATCGCAGGAAAAGAGTTATTGAAATATCTCTCCATGAGTCCGAAAAGCTGGCCTTTGGAGTATTCACCTTTTGAAATAAGAGGATGATAAAGATGGACATTTCCGTAAGCCTTATGCCCAACATATCCCTTTTTTTCCAGAACCCTCAATACTGTTGAAACTGTATTACGGGCAGGTTTGGGATCAATGAAACTATCACGGATATCCTTAACCAGACCATCCTTCATCTCCCACAAAATCTGCATTATCTGCTCTTCTGCTTTTGTCAGGTGCATATTATTATAATTTTAAATTTATCAATCCATCCCAGATGTTCTGACGAAATCGCCATGAATCTTCAGACAGGAAATCGTCTCTAACACCCTTCTGCCTTCTGCCTTTAGTGTCAATCCTTCAATACAAAGATATGACTATTTTTATAGTCATACAAATATTTTCATATAAAAATGACTATATTTTTAGTCATATTACGTAATCCTCTGTTTTTAAGATTGTTAAGTACATGCACTATAAGCCTTTAAACTAATCGTTAAATACATCTTTTTAATACACTGCTATATAGGCAATTGCATTACTATGAATTGGGGGGGTCTAAAAAGTCAAAGCTTCTACCTTGTCGTTCTCTGTGTGACTCTGTGTCTTCTCTGTGGATCTCTGTGCAACAATAAGTTAAGAACTTACACAGAGGACACAGTGATGGCACAGAGTTCCACTGAGGACTTTTTCAACACCCCCGTCCCTTAGCAGGAACTTTTAATATATTCATTTCAATCTAATACTTATTCGAATCAAAATATTTTAACTAATTTGCATCTGAATACTAAATTTAAAACTATCTCTATGAAACGAATCTTCATTTTATCAAGTTTGCTTGCCATTACAATAATAATTTCCTCATGCGGAGAAAAAGTGAATAAACTATCAGGCAAAGAGAAAAAAGAAGGATGGGTATTGCTCTACAACGGAAAAGATTTCAGTGGCTGGAGACAATACAACGGAACATCAATGCCGGCAAACTGGGTCATTGAAGAGAATGCCATGAAAGTATTTACCGGGGAAGGAAAAGAACCTGGTCAGGGGGCTAACGGGGATATTGTATACGGATTAAAAAAGTTCAGCAATTTTGAATTAACAATCGACTGGAAAGCAAGTAAAATGGCAAATTCCGGCTTTTTCTTCAATGTAAGGGAAGTCCCCGAAAAACCAATTTATTATGCTGCCCCTGAAATACAGATTCTCGATAATGTTGATGCAACTGATAATAAAGTAGACAGTCACCTCGCAGGGTCACTTTATGATATGATTGCTGCAGATCCGAAAACAGTTAATCCTGCCGGAGAATGGAATACTATAAAAATATCTGTTGAAAAAGGTAAAGTTACTCATATTCAGAATGGAGTCAGGGTATTGGAATATGAACTATGGACACCGGAATGGGATACTCTTGTTGCCCATAGCAAATTCAAGACATTTCCGGGATTTATAGAAGGAATAGCTAAAGATGGCTACATAGGTCTTCAGGATCATGGATATCCTGTCTGGTTCAGGAATATAAAGATACGCGAGCTGTAGGCAGGCAACAAACCTGGGCAGGGCCTGGTGCTAAGGATGCAGAGATCAAGGCATACTGCAAAAGGTTAACGGTTTAAATGTTTCACCTTAATAATGTAATGGCTTAGAAGTATAAAAAAGAAATTAATTAACCGTAAGATAAATAGTTTCACCTTTTTTCACCTTCAAAGGTAATCCGTTGATCAGGTCACTGCCATTAATGGACTTTGTATTTCCTTTCGCAACAAATTTCAGTTTATACTTTTTTTCGGCATCAATTGTAAACCATTGCTGAAACTGATTGATTCGCGGATAATCAGTTGGTATGTGCATCTTTTCCCTGAATCTGTGTGAATCAAACTGTAAACTTCCTTCCCAGTCTGTTTCGCAACTTATTGCAATCTTAACCGTTTTATTATCAGTTACTGCCCCTATCATAAGTTTTGAATTCCATGGGCTGGCTATTATGCCTTGTGTTTTCCAAAGACAATACATTATTGTTGTACGTGCAAAATTTCCGTCACCATGCCACCCCTCAATAAGCCCATCAGGTTTTTGAAAATTCCACATCACCCTGATTTCACTATCAAGCCATTCTTTTACTGAAGGAATTAATTCTCTGTTATAAAGGTTCAGGGTACCTTCAATGGCATCGGCATACCCATCAGCATTATCTTCCCAGTTGTGATTGCGGTACTTAACATTTAATGAACTCAGTGCCTTAATTGCTGCATCACGGTAGGATGGTGTGGAATCTATCTGTGAAATAAAATAGTAGGCATTAAAGGTATAACCAAAATTATCAGCTAAACGGCTTGCAAGAATTTCACCTGTTTTAGGATTTACCTCGTCGTAAAATAATCCATCCTCATTTCTGCCAACTTCCAGGATCCTGTCAAGCATCATATGAATATACTTGCGCCATTGAGTCCGCTTTTCAGGCATAGCATAATATGCAGTTAAATAAACCTCACATAATCCGGAGATAATTTCACAACCATGATCCCTGATTCGCAAATGAGTTGATCCTATTGTAGGAAGTCTTTCATCATTAAGATAATAGTCACCAATTTCAGCAGCCCATTCGAAATACTCAGGATTACCCGTAAACCAATACATCCGGGATAAGACCTGAAGCAAATCTCCATTTACTTCAACCGTAGCGTTGTTACCTAACCATTCCCCCTTTACTTGTTTAACCACGCGGGTAACCGATTGTAAATCATTCAATATTTCGAGCATGCGGTCACTCCATGGGCTTTGTCCCAGCCATTCTGTCAACGGGATCAAACCATCTTTCATATATTCGGCCGACCCAAAAATTATCTGACTTGTATCAGGGACTTCATTTCTGAATCCCTTCTTCGTAAAAGAATATGTATCTGGCAATTTCCCGATTCTCGCGGTAATGCTTTGTTCCGTTTTCAACATTTCCAGGGCATCACCTTTAAAAAAATCCGGCATAAGGATTGAAGATGTCAGCACCATGAAGGGGTAATTATCAGCTGCTGCATCCCATGCATTCCAGTAACTATCTGAATCATAGACATTCCTTGGTATTAATCCTGTTGTTGAATCAGCATATTTCATCCAGCCATTAACATAGTCAATGCACCGGTTAAAACCTTCATTTACCAGCTTGCCATTTTCAGCTGCTTCCTGAAAGTCGCCAGGATCTGTTTTCAGATTATTGCAGTTAGTAAGAATAACTGCAATTAAAGAAAACAGAATAAATCTCAATATTAATTTTCCCATCAAGTAATTAACTTACATAGTTAATATTAAATCTATAATTTCGGAATTATTACCATTAATTCTCCGGGTTTGGTATCAATATCATATAAATAAGTATCTCTTAAAACAACACCACTTAAAATGGCTTTCTCCGATACCAGAGGTTGCTTCACATCCGGGACCTTATAAAAAGGATTCGGATTCTCTCCTTCTGCAAAAACAAGTTTTGTATTGTTTTCAAGTCTCAATTCAGAACCGGAACGGATCCTGCAATTTCCTCCAAGGGTTGATTTGATTACCAGTTTAGAAATCTTCCCCTCATCCCATTTCAATTCCATGATTTCAAATCCCCCCCGTGCACGAAGACCTTTAACCTGTCCTGTTTTCCAGATATCGGGTAATGCAGGAAGCAGGTGAATAGCTCCATCATGACTCTGCAGCATCATTTCGGCAAGTCCGGATGTAAATCCGAAGTTACCGTCGATCTGGAACGGAGGATGAGCATCGAACATGTTTGGATAGGTTCCGCCTCCTTCCCTGAATGAATTATCTCCAGGTTTATCGACCCCGACCAGTTTTATCTGTTCACACATCAGTTTATAGGCATGGTTCCCGTCGAGCAGACGTGCCCAGAGATTTATTTTCCAGTTCATTGACCAGCCGGTTGAAGGATCACCCCTGTGGATAAGTGAGTTCCTGGCAGCTTCAAACAATTCCGGATTACTATACGGAGAAATCTGGCCGGAAGGATAAAGTCCATAAAGGTGAGAAACATGCCGGTGCTTATCTTCAGGATTGTCCCAATCGTATAACCATTCCTGCAGTTGTGAATACTGACCTATTTGCATCGGTGGAAGTTTCGCTTTTGCACTTTCGATTTCTTTTATGAAATCAGAATCAGAATTCAGCAACCTTGCCGCCTCAGCAGTTTTTGAGAACAGGTCGAAAACCAGCTGGTTATCGAGAGTCGTTCCTGCTGAAATAGAAGATTCAATATGAGATGCAGGGGAATTCTCAGGGGAAACAGAAGGTGCAATTACCAACCAGCCATGTTCCGGTTCTTCAATTAAAAAACTCAGACAAAATTCAGATGCACCTTTCAAAACAGGGTAAACTGAACGAAGGTATTCCATATCACCACTGTATGCAAACTTCTCCCATAAGTGCTGACTGAGCCACACGCCCCCCATGGGCCACATACCATGGAAAGATCTGTCAACCGGACCACAGATACGCCAGATATCGGTATTATGGTGAAGAACCCAGCCATCGGCGCCATACATATCGGTTGCGGTTTTCTTTCCTGTTTCAGATAATTCCTTAATCATTTGCACAAGAGGGTCATTCATTTCCGATAAATTAGTGACCTCCGATGGCCAGTAATTCATTTCAGTATTAATGTTAACAGTATATTTACTATCCCATGCAGAAAACAACTTATCGCCCCAAAGACCCTGTAAATTGGCAGGCTGACCGCCCGGTTGTGATGAACAGATTAACAGATAACGTCCAAACTGGAAATACAATGCCGCCAGACCGGGATCATTACCCCGGCTGAATTGCCTGATCCTTACATCTGTAGGATTTTTTATGGAATCGGTCTGTCCCAGATCGAGCGAAACGCGGTTAAAATAAGCCTGGTAGAAGTTTATATGATCATTTATAAGCTGATCATAGTTTTTCTTATCTGCTTTCATAAGATAGGATCTTGTCTTTTCATCGGGATCTGCACTTATATCATTGTAATTAACGAAATTGGTGGCAATAGAAACATAGAGAATGGCACTGCTGGCATTCGATACAATTAAAGAACTATCGGTTGCTATTAGTTCACCTCCCTGAGGAATAACCTTTACCCTTGACTGAAATTTAACTCCGCCTTTAACAGTTTCATGATCGCTGCTGATCCCTTCCATTATCAGCATATTGTCACCTTCCGTAGTAATTTTCACAGGAGCCGGACGATCCATTGAAGCTGAGAAACTTATCTTCCCGGGTTTATCGGCTGATAACCGGATTATTATCACCTGATCAGGAAATGAAGTGAACACCTCCCGTAAATATTTTACTCCATCGATATTATACATAGTTGTAGCTACTGCCTTTTCAATGTCAAGTTCCCTGTAGAAACCTGTGTAAGCTTCCTGTCCCGAAAAATTAAGCCTCAGATTTCCAACAGTCTGATATGACATTCCATGTGATGTTTTTGTGATAATCTTTTTATCAGCCAACTCCTGAGCTTCTTTGAACTTGCCCTCAAAAATCAATTTTCTTACCAGCGACAATGCCTCTTTTGCATCAGGATTATCGTTCCGGTTAGGACTGCCCGACCATAATGAATTCTCATTTAACTGAATCTGTTCATGAACCGGGTCCCCGTAAACCATTGCCCCCAATCTTCCGTTTCCAAGTGGCAAAGCCTCCACCCACTTTTCAGCAGGCCGGTTATACCATAACTTCAATTCTCTTTTTTCTGAAGAATCTGGTCCGCATGAATTAAGCAGGAACAGTTGCAGAGAAATTAAAAACAGGAGTGTTTTCATTTTATTGCTGAAAGAATTTGTTGCATTCATAGGTTGACATTTATATTTTGGATCATATTTTTTTGCCCCAATTTACAATTATATCACATAAATACCGCAATACAAATTTGATGAAACATTTTTAAGATAATCCGCAGGCCCGGAATGCAAGGATTATTAATATCAAGGATAATGAATCCTGGTAAGTTTAGAGGAAAATGGGGACATTCTTTTACAGGAATTTGCTAAATTGCGTGACTCATCAAGTTAAGGAAATAATCATTGAACTTCACAAATGACCATATACGAAACATCATAAAATTGCCAATACATGACCCTGTTCTGGTATTTGCAATTATACTTCTGGTGATACTTATATCACCTGTCATACTACGAAAGTTCAGGATCCCGGGTCTCATAGGATTGATAGTTTCCGGTATTATTATTGGTCCCAACGGGTTTAATATCATTGAAAAAAACAATGCCATAGATCTGTTTGCCACTATTGGTATGCTACTACTGATGTTCATTGCAGGACTTGATCTTGATCAGCAGCAATTTCGCAGGACAAGGTACAAAAGCTTAATCTTCGGATTACTTACCTATTCAATACCTTTTGGTTTGGGGCTCCCGGTATGTTATTATATCCTTGATTACAGCCTTATTACAAGTCTTATGATCTCTAACATGTTTGCCACTCATACAATGATATCATATCCGATTGTCACACGACTGGGATTGACACGAAATGAAGCAGTTGCAGTTGCCACAGGAGGTACAATAATAACTGACACACTTGTTCTGCTCGTGCTGGCAGTTATTACAGGCACTGTGACAAAAGGAAGTGGTCCAGATCTTTATGGAAGCCTGTTAATCTCATTCATTCTTTTTCTTCTTTTTGTGGTTTATATAGTTCCGGTTGTTTCACGATGGATATTCCATCGTCTTGAGGATGACAACTATTCTCAGTTTGTTTTTGTCGCTCTTGTAGTATTCTTCTGTGCACTTCTGTCAATGCTGGCAGGTCTTGAACCAATTATTGGCGCTTTTGCTGCAGGTTTTGTTCTGAACCGGTTAATCCCTGCCGGATCAATCCTGCGGAACAGGATCGACTTTACCGGAAATGCCCTGTTTATACCATTCTTTCTGATAGGTATCGGGATGATTGTTGACCTTCGTATATTATTTTCAGGTCCGATGGCAATTATTATTGCAGCTGTTCTGACTATTGTAGCACTAATCAGCAAATTTGCAGCTTCTGAGATAGCTTCACGCATATTTGGCTTCACCCCAAATCAACGCTGGCTTCTGTTTGGTCTTACCAGTTCCCATGCCGCTGCAATACTGGCAGTTATCATGGTAGGTTACCGGATCGGGATAATTGATGAAAATGTAATTAACGGAACAATTTTCCTAATTCTCATAACATGCCTTGTTTCTTCTGTTGTTACTGAGGCAGCAGCGAGAAAAATCGCCTTAAGTATAAGCGAAAGCATGATACAACCTGTTGAGAAGACTCATGAAACTATTATAGTGTCGCTCTCAAATCCTCAGAATATGGAGCGGTTGCTTGACCTTGCCCTTACTGTTAAAAAGAAAAATCACGCCAATCCCCTGTATGGTCTCTTTGTAGTTAACGACGATGAAACTGCCAATGAGAGACTTGCCCTGGCAAGATCAACTCTTGAACGTGCAGGAGGAAGGGCATCGGCGGTTGGAAGAAAAATAGAGACTCTCGCAACTATAGATAATAATGTCTCAGCAGGAATAAAGCGTGTTGCCAGGGAAAAGAGTGCGACAGACATAATTATGGGCACTTCAGGGAAACCTAATCTGGCAGATTTCCTGTTTGGCCGGTATCCTGAACAACTGATAAAAAATTCTTTACAGAATGTTTATGTCTATAATCCGGTCTTTTCTCTGAATCTGTATAAAAGGATATTCCTGCTTCTACCACCTCATATTGAGAAGGAGATCAGTTTTATTAATATCCTTGACAGGATCATTAGTCTTGCAGAAATCAATGGAATGCCTTTAGAATCATATTCCTACGGACACGCTGCATTATTTATAGAAGCCCACCTAAAAAGACTCCGGAGCCCGTTACTTCACAACTTCTATTCATTTATCGACGATAAAGAAATCCCTGAGCCAAAAATGATAATAAGAAGTAATGATCTTCTTGCTATAGTATCGCCTCAGAGGGAAAGTCTTCTTTTCAGCAAGACCTACAATGCTTTCCTGAGAAAGATTCTGAAAAGCTCAGGAGATAATGGTTATCTGATTATTTATCCCGGGGTGGCTGTTTACAAGAACAGGTGAGATTGATCAGATTCATCCTTTATTTATATAATCCGTAAACCCTGATAGAATGAGTTAACTCTAAATAACCGGATATGGCCTGGTGTATTTCGTGAAAAGTTCTGACAATTCTCTATTCGTCAAAGGATTTTAAATCGTAAATACTTCTTATATCACCGAAAATATCACTCATT
The DNA here is from genome assembly GCA_963732435.1 of uncultured Bacteroidales bacterium. Taxonomy (GTDB): domain Bacteria; phylum Bacteroidota; class Bacteroidia; order Bacteroidales; family VadinHA17; genus LD21. The sequence continues at coordinate 1,244,731 of CAVSZL010000006.1, forward strand.
TTTAAACCCAGGTCGAAGAGTTTCCCTGTTCTCACATCGAATATCCAGCCATGAAGAGTTGGAAAACCTGTTTTATACCATGCTTTCTGAACATGATCAATTTTAATGATGTTTATACACTGTTCCCTGACATTAAGTTCTACAAGACGATCATATCGGCTTTTCTCGTCTTTAATGGAATCCAATTCAGCTCTGTGCAGACGATAAACGTCCCTTATGGATTGCAACCAACTGTTTAACTGTCCCATATCGCTTGGGTTCATTGCAGCAAATACCCCTCCGCATTCGTAATGGCCACATACAATAATGTGCTCGACTTTAAGATGCTCAACGGCATATTGAACAACAGCATTCAGGTTATTATCAGTGCTTATCACAAGGTTTCCCACATTCCGGTGAACAAATACCTCACCGGGGTTTAGTCCCATTAATTCTTCGGCACTAACTCTGCTGTCAGAACAACCAATGTAAAGCAACTTAGGAGTTTGCCCTTTTTCCAATTTGGAAAAATAGTCAGAGTCAAGAGCCAACTTCCCGGTTATCCATTCTTCATTGTTTTGAAATATCTGGTCGAAATTCATATCTTATTAAATTCGTGAATAATATTTCATCAAAAAGGGTGGTTAAAAATACATTAGAAATTGTGATTTTGGAAATATTATATTTATTTGACCGGGTCTGCAAAATTTAAACCCACTTATGTTCAGTATTTACAAGTGGGATATATTTATACTTATATTTGAAAAAGAATTTTTACTAAATATTACAAAAGATGAGTCAGAATGAATTTACCTTAAATAAGATATCGGTTAAACCATCTTATCTAGTCAGTGCATTAGGAGCCATCGCATTTTTTCTGGTTGTTGCCAGCGTTGGAGGACAACTAATAAATTACCTTACTTCATTTGATTTTCCTGACACTTTAATCCGCTTGTTTTTTCTTGGCTATGAGCAAAACTGCCCTACATATTTCATCTCATCATGTGAACTTTTATCTGCTCTGCTTCTTTTGCTTATTTCAATACTGGAAAGTAAGAGAAAAGGTCAAAATGTTTTTAAGTGGATCAGCCTTTCATTAGTGTTCTTTTACATAGCCCTTGATGAAATGATAATGATTCATGAGTATACAACAGAACCTGTTTCCAATCTGCTGGATGGGGTAAATTCAGGCATTTTTACTTTCGCCTGGGTCATACCTGGCTTTGTAATTCTGGTCATGCTTGCGATATTCTTTTTAAGATTTCTTATTCAACTTGAAAGAAAAGTAATGCTATATTTCCTGATAGCCGCTACACTTATGATTGGAGGGGCTTTCGGATTAGAACTTATCGGAGGACACTACTCTGATTTGCATGGGGAGGATAATTTAACTTACCGCATGTTACAAAATGTGGAAGAAACCCTGGAAATGGTTGGTATTATTGTTTTTATACGTGGATTACTGGAATACATTTCTGATAACTTTAAAGCAGTACAATTCCAGTTTTCTAATGTTTCATGACCCATCAAGGACAAGCCCTCCGGGTCATTACATAAGCCTTGCTTTAGTCATGAAATAACCCCACTTCATATGCCGAAAAAATCCCTCCCCTACAGGCTGGCTCCTAGCTAAAACAGCCTGACTGGCTGTTTTTTTACGCTCGGCCCTTCGCGACGGCGAGCCGGAGATTGAATTTGGTTGAGGGTAATTGGGGATCATTTGTATCACTATTGATTAAAGGTTATTATGTAAGGCATTGGATATAAAGCCTAAAGACTAAGTTATTGACTAAATAAATTTGACTTTGGCTTTTTGTTGAAGTAACTTTGATTTAAATCACTAATTCACTTTGGATTAACAATCAAATCATTTACTTATGAAAAAGCTAATCTTATTCGCAACTATGATTCTTGCTGTAAATCTAACCTATGGGCAGAACTTACAAAAAGGAAATCTTATGGGCACTCATACAATAAATGTGACACTTCAACCCGGAGTCACTATTGAACAGTTCATGGAGGTCTTTAAAAGTAAAGTTTTGCCAGAATATAATAAAATGGATCCGGACTGGAAGGTGTATTTAGTAAAAAGTGTGAGAGGGAATGTCAAGAAAGACAGTTTTGGCTTGATTCATGTTGTTAAATCAGATCAGGTAAGGGACAAATTCTACAATGCTGATGGAAGTCAGACAGAAGCAGGTAAATCTATAGGTGAAAAATTTGGGCCTGTTATGGAGGAATTGAAAAAATATGGGACATATACTTCGACCTGGACTGATTGGGTAGTACAGTAGAACTTCAATTCTTAGCTAAATTATTAATACATGAAAACACTGAGACTATTAATTTATTTTCTATTAATTTTCAATATTATAAACGGTCAGGAAGTTCTGTCATTTAAAACAACTGATGGTGAATCCCTTTTTTATACAAAACAAGGAAAGGGACCAACAATAATTTTGCTAGCTGGAGGACCTGGAATAAGTGCTAGTTCCATTCAACCTTGGGTAGATACACTATCTACAAAATTTGAATGTATTCTGTTTGATCAAAGAGGGACAGGTCTTTCAACTAATGTAAGATTAGACAGCACAACCATTAATCTTGAAAGAGCAACAAAGGATATTGATGAATTACGCAAACATCTTGGAAGTGAGCAGATCACATTATGTGGAATTTCGTGGGGAGGAGGTTTATCCCAAGCTTATGCCTCATTTTATCCTAAAAGTGTAAAAAAAATGGTATTGGTAAGTACTATCGGACCAGATATGACTTTGTTTCCAGCCATGAATGATAATGTCAGGATGCGAAGATTTCCTAACGAAAGAGATTCTTTACAGTATTGGAGTGAACAACCTTCTAGTCCAATAGTAGAACATAAGAAACTTCTTTTTAGTTGGTTGCCTTACTTTTATGATCATAATAATGGATATTTATTATTATCAGATTTCTTATCAAAGTTGTCATTCAATACTACCACATATTCGTTAATGTGGAAAGATTTAGTTAAAAACTACGACTTGAAGAAGAAACTAATAAACTATAAGGGACAGTGTATTATAATAAAACCTAGACAAGATGTGCTGCCTGAGGAAGGTTGTTATTTAATTAAAGAATTACTACCACAGACAAAAATGATTTCAATTGAACGAAGTGGCCATAATCCTCACTTAGAAAATCCAAAAGTTTTTTATCCAGCTTTTAAGAAAGCTTTATCAGATAATTTTTAAGGATACTATTACTTTAACAAACTACCAGAAAAATGATGATAAGATAATTTCCACTGACCATCAACATTCTTGAAAGCAAAAGTATAGTGAGAAGGATCAAAAATTAATTTGCCACCAGACTTCCAAACAGTCTCGTTCTTCCCATCCACTGCTATAACGACTATATCTTTGGTAATATTAATAAAGTCCAAACTATTGGTAGTCCATTTATAGTATTCGGCAGCAGCATTTAGATTAATATATTGTTCCTTTGTTGTTTGGAGTGTATATTTTTCCCCTCCTGATCCGAATCCTACAAAATCAGGTGAATAGTATTTCATTGCTCCCTCAGTATCCTTGTTTTCAAATCTTGCCATAACACTATCAAATACTAAAGTGATTTCTTTCTTAATCTGATCCTTCTGTTTCTGATTTAGTTGGTCGCTCTTTTTTTGAATGAATCCTGATACAAGGAGAAGAGCCATTACCATAATTAGTGGGAGAAAGGGTGTTTTCATATACAAAGAATTTTAATTGTTTAAGAAACGAAATAATTGTTAGAAAGAATATTATGCAAATTACACATGCACAAGAGCAAAGTCAAATATTTCTTTAGTTCTAACCAATTTACTTGTCTCATTACTTAATGATTAATAATCTTGTTAAAAAGCATTTATGATGAAAGTTGATTAAGATGTTGGATATTAGCAATAAAGACAAATTCGCAAATTGCAGACCCAATTCCTCAAACATATCATTCTGTATATAACCTCATTTTTAATCGCAGGGGTACAATAACTAAACTGTTTGATACTCAGATATGACTTCAACATTTTCCTTTATCCCTGCGATTGATTTTGCAACCCCCTGCGACAGATATATTAAGTTTCCAATTGCAATTTACTATCTTACTATATAGACAATACCTACACTGCAACCTGGGGATTTGGGAATGATAAAATAAAATTGTTTTGAATTTGATTATGGTTTAAATTTGATAATGAATTAAATAGAGTTCATATGCCAAGTCTCATATCAGGTTACGAATACGACATTTTCATTAGCTATCGGCAAAAAGATAACAAAGGAGAGAAGTGGGTAAGTGAGTTTGTCGAAGCTCTTAAAACTGAACTAGAATCTACATTCAAGGAAGAAATCAGCGTGTATTTTGACATCAACCCCAGTGATTATCTCCTTGAATCTTATGATGTGGGAGAGTCTCTGAAAGATAAGCTTAAATGTCTGGTCTTTCTTCCCATTATTTCCCGTACATATTGTGATCCGAAATCATTTGCATGGGAGCACGAATTTAAAGTATTTGCAGAGCAGGCTTCAAAGGATCAGTTTGGATTGAGAGTAAAACTGCCAAACGGGAATGTGGCAAGCAGGATACTTCCTGTACGTATTCACGACCTGGATGCTTCGGATATTAAGGAATGTGAATCTGTTCTGGGAGGAGTACTTCGTGGTATAGATTTTATTTATCGAGAAACCGGAATCGACAAACCCCTTACCCCAGGTGATGATGAAAAGGAAAATTTAAACAAGACAAAATATAGAATCCAGCTGATTAAAGTTGCTCATGCGATAAAAGAGATTATTCTGGGAATGAAGAAAGAGCCGGTTGAGGTCATAAGCGAAAGGGGACAAGCTAAGGAATTATTGAAAGAAATCAATGAACCTAAGGGAAGGATTGAAAATGAGAAATCAGAATTATCAGAGAAGCTTAAATTAATATCCACAATAGCTGTTATTGTTCTGATAATAATGGCCGGAATTGTAACTTTTCCGAAGATTTTCAAAAAAAACACCATTGACATACTTCGATCATCTGGTGAAAGAATTTCTGTTGCAGTAATGCCTTTTCAGAACCTGACTAATGATACAATTAACTGGAACGACTATCAGTATATAATTCAAACCAGTCTGACTTCTTACCTTTCAAATTTTCCGGAACATCTTCTTGTAAGACAAACAGAATCAATAAGAGATCTCCTCATTAGTAATGGAATTACAAATTATGCTTCTTTCACACCTTCCCTTGCCGGTAAAATCTCTCAGAAACTCGATGCAGATGTTTTTATTTATGGAAATATAATAAAGTCAGGGAATGTAATACGTTTAATGGCACAGTTAATAGATTCAAAAACGGAGGAGATTATTAAATCTTTTCAGATAGAAGGACCTTCAGGCGAAGTGAATTTCCTTCCTGAAATTGATACACTTTCAGGTTTCATAAAGGATTATCTTGTAATTTCTGAATTGAAAAAGGGAATGGGGAAAGAACAAACCAGCGATGATTTTTTTCAGGTTACAACAAACTCACCTGACGCCTACAGGTATTACATCTATGGGTCGAATGCTCCCGATTTTCAGACAATGATAGAATGGTTTAAAAAATCGGTATCTGTCGACTCATCCTTTACTTTACCCTATACAACCGCCACATGGCAATATATAAGAGCTGGAAAAAATGGTAACCTTGCCGCTTATGATTCTGCAAAAAAGTGGTGCCTGGAAATATACGGACGAAAGGATCAGGCACCTCCGATGCAACAGTTATTGATTAAATCGCAGTATGCTTTTTTATTTCAATCATCTTCTGACCAAATCAAATACCTGCAGCAGATCCTGAATAATGATGATCAACAGCCGATCACTTATTATTTGTTAGGTGAGAATTACAGGGATATGGGTGAACTTGAAAAAGCTATCTCTGCATTGAATACAGGCCTCGGGATTTATGAGAAATGGGGTATAAAACCATCATGGCTTTATATGTTCTATGGTGCACTGCTTCAATCATATTTCAGAACCGGTCGGCATGAGGAAGGCAAAAAACTCATACAAAAATATCAAAAGGACTATCCTGATGTTAATTTAAACAGCCCGCGAGCCATCCTGTCATTTATGGCAGGAGACACTGCTAGTGGGAATAGATATGTTGAGGAATGGCTATCAATTCAGAAGAAGAATTCAGTATCCGAAGTTAGTATAATATCAGGTCAGCTTAACATTTATTCATGGGGACATATGCCTGAAAAAGTAAGGGAATATTGTCACAAAATCCTTCAGGTAAAATCTGTTAATGAGGTTACCCTGAATGCAAATGCCTGGATTATGCTGTTTGATGACCGAAATGCAAATGAGGCGTTGGAACTCGCAGAAAGGGCATTGTCATTATCTCCGGAAAATTATACCTCTTTACACAGGAAAGGCTGGGCATTATACCAACTGGGCAGATACAGAGAAGCTTTGGAGTTTATGCAGAAAAGCTGGGACATAAGGTTGAATACAGCTGCTCCTTATAATCATGAAATGTACCTTCACCTCGAAGCAGTAAAAAAGGCTGTTGCCAATCAGAAATAACAACAAACCTAAATATTTTGGTTAGTATAGTTTATATTGAAGCCGTAATTTGTTCCCCAAATCCCCAAACATATCATCAAATACTGTATATCACAGTATATCAACTATATGATATATATCGACAATGCCATTTAAGGGCATTTCTAGCCTATTTCAGACACGATCTATTTATCAGCAGTATGCAAAAAGCGCATTCAGTTACTAATTCACTGTTTGCGCTTTTGGTATTGTGGGGCGTACTGGAATCGAACCAGTGACCTCTTGCCTGTCAAGCAAGCGCTCTGAACCAACTGAGCTAACGTCCCATAGTATAAAGAACCTCTGTTAAGCCTTATCGTTTCATCGGCAGGCAGGCGCTCTGAACCTCCCGATAGCTATCGGGATGAGCTAACGTCCCGTTAGAGGGCAAAAATAGGAATTTTCCAATAATAAACAGATTCCAAACAATAAAAAGAAATCTTCATCACATAAACAAATTCAGGTTAAATATTTGTCATGATAATTTCATAATTTTGATGTAAGACATAACAACACCAACTCTCTAATAAAAAGACTATGATATCACATGAAATTGATTACAAAATCTTCGGAGATGATATTCAGTTCGTAGAAATTGAACTCGATCCCCGGGAAACAGTTATCGCTGAAGCCGGAACAATGGTTTATATGGAGGAGGGAATCAGCTTTGAAGTAAAAATGGGAGATGGATCCACTCCCAACCAGGGTCTTATGGGTAAATTACTTTCCGCAGGCTCCCGCCTGTTAACCGGAGAATCGCTGTTTATCACCCATTTTACAAACCATGGTAATAATAAGAGCCGTGTTGCATTTGCTGCTCCCTACCCCGGAACAATAATACCTGTCGATTTAAGGCAGGTGAAGAATAATCTAATTGTACAGAAAGATGGTTTTCTTTGTGCAGCATTTGGCACAAAACTATCGATTACCCTGAATAAAAAGATAGGCTCGGGTCTGCTTGGCGGTGAGGGCTTTATTCTTCAGAAGCTGGAGGGAGACGGAAAAGCTTTCCTGCATGCAGGAGGTACCGTGATTGAACGGCAGCTAAACAACGAAACGCTTCGGATTGATACTGGTTGTGTTGTTGCCTATGAGCCCATCCTGGACTTTGACATTGAGGCAGCAGGAAGCCTTAAATCAATGGTATTTGGGGGAGAAGGCTTATTCCTGGCAACAATCAGAGGTACCGGAAAAGTATGGCTTCAATCTATGCCGATACGAAAACTTATCAGGGCATTATCCCCATTAGGTTCCAACACAAGGAAAGAAGCAGGTTCGCTTCTTGGAGGATTTCTTGAAAGATAAAGAAGTATCTTGTGAATCAAATCTGAATTATCAGGAAAAATCGAAACCCGAAATATAGGCAGGCGCATCATAAAAGGGTTCTTTTTCTTCCTGGGTCAGGTTTATAAACTTTGTATAAACCAGACCGGGTTTGGCATTCAACATTCTGTTAAGTGCTCCCATTTCAACTTCGGTTCGCATCTTATCATAAAGATCGCTCCTGTCATCGAGCCATGTAAGACCGGTATTGAATCCTTCTTCAGCGCAGGCTGATTCAAACAGTGGTGCAAGAAGATATTCTTTTCCGGGTTTGCAATATATCGCATCAAATACCAGATATCTGAATTCCCCCGGCCTGAATAGTCTTCTGAAATATGGGATCCCGGGGAGAACACTCATCATTACCCACCCCCATATTCCCGGCACATCAAATACTTTGTAAACTGAAGGTATTGCACTAACTCCTGCAATAATCTCATCTGCCTCTTTCAATACATAATATCTGTCACCATAAAAAGAATAATCGGTACTGAAAAAGGAGTGATCCCTGTAATATTCTATTAGCAGAGATTCCATTTTATTTCTCTCTGTAAATGAAAGTTTGGTCACACGCGGATCGAGCTTTGGAGAAAACCGGCTGAATGCCATCGTGAGGAATGATCTGATATACTCATATCCTGCCTGAGTAACCAGGTTCTTTGATCTTTCATTCATGCTCTCGATAAACGCATACATTATATGTTTATCTCCTTCAAATACCTTATCAAGATCAAGTAAGTGAGGTTTACTGAAGATCTCAAGTGTTTTTTGCTTGAAGTTGTCATCTCTTTCAGGCTTAATAATTGCCTTGCTACGCTTTCTCCATGTCAATTCTGACTGATATGTTGACTGGAATGCAAGATATCTGAGATAGGATGAAGCATACCGCAACTTACCCTGTCCGGATACCCTGAAACACGACCCAACGGTACCGGCAATCTTATTCTTTTTATACAGGGACACAAATCTGATATGCTCTTTATATGCTGCAATACGAGGGGCAATATTTTGCAGTGAAAATCTTAATCCACCCTCAGACCCCTGGACCGCATGGTTAAGAATGTCTAGTATCCCCTCATTTGCATAATCAGAAACTTTTACCTCCAGCCCTTTGTACTCAAAAACACTCCTTTCAAACATCACAATCAGATTCTGGTTAATTTGTTTTACTATCGAGACTGCCAAATACACGCTTAAGTAATGGAGATACTCTCGCAGACACCTCTTTTCTTATCTTTAGTTCCTCCTGTTCAACCTTCATAAACATACCTTCCAGTGCCTTGTTTGTGAGATAAGCATCAAGATCCGTGTTTACCGGTTTAAGGCTGGCAAGACGGCCAGGGACTGAATTAGCCAGACCGTTCCATTTGCCGGTAAGCGTTGACCATGAATCTTTTGTAGAAATGTCTCCTATGATTTCTTTCTCAGTTGAAGCTTGAATTTTTGGTTTATACAGTGCAAAAAGGTCGTTAAAAGAGGTTGCACGAAGATAGGCCGTTGCAGCATTGTCGGCTCCGTTGAGAATATTGAATGCATCTCTTATAGTCATCTGCTTTATGCTGTTTGCAAAAATCGGAGCTGCTTCTTTCGCAGCATCCTCAGCTGCTCTGTTGATCCTTAAAATAACATCCTGAACAAGCTTTTCACCACCTGGCAATTTCGAAATATTATCAACTATCATTTTTGCCTCATCAGGAAGAAGAATCTTAATTGCCTCATCCCCAAAGTAACCGTTCTCTGCAGCCAGTCTTTGTGCAGCAATTCCTGAGCCGGTAATAAGGGCTTCCTTTAATCCTCCCGCAACTTCCTCCTCCGTTAACGGCACAGGACCGGAAGTCTGAAGCACATTTAGTACCTCGGCACATCCTGCAGAAATAAACATAACCGCTGATAAAAAGATGATTTTAAATTTCATAATATACAATTTGAATAATTGTTGCAAGATACCAAATAAGTTGCGTGACTCAAATGAGTAAAATGCAATAATATGTATCTGAAGGAAATGACTTAATTTCACAATACTTTTGAAAGAAGAGCTGTCGAATATATAAGATCTTCCGGATTGGTGATTTTGATGTTTTCGCGATTACCATCAATCAGGTTAATTTTTTCTCCTGTGCTTTCAAGGACTGTGGCGTCGTCGGTAAATTCCGGTTTATATTCTTGTAAATAAGCCTGTTTGATAAGCTTTGCATCGAATACCTGGGGAGTCTGGATCTGCTTTACATTTAAGCGGTTTATATATATGTTTCCCTTATCAGTTAACATTCTCAGAGACTCAACAGGTGAAATTGCCGGAATAGCATTTCCAAGTTTTTCCGCAGTTTCGAAGCATCTTCTTATTGTGTCAGTGCTTACAAAGGGTCTTACACCATCATGAATAGCAACCAACCCTGGTACATTGACAAACATAAGACCATTTTTTACGGAATAGAATCTTGAAGGACCTCCTTTAACTAGCGTCTGGGGAATTCTAAATGAATATTTCTCCTGAAGTTCGCACCAGTGCCTCAACTGATTTTCAGGTAATACTGTAATTATTTCAATAGCCTCATTAAATGATTTGAACCGTTCAATGGTATGCATTAAAACAGGTCGTCCGGCAAGTTCCAGAAATTGTTTAGGAATTTCTCCCCCCATCCTTTTGCCACTTCCTCCTGCTACAATTAATGCATACAATTCCATAATATAAATAATTCAATACTTTGTAACTAATCAGTGTTTAATGCCCACTATTACTTCTGACTTCGTCCGCCAGCTGGCGGATCCGACTTCTGACTTGAAGCAGCCTATTCTTTTGTATATAAGAATCTTTTTATGCTTCTCTTTGGCGTTTTTGCAAATTCCTCAGGGTGTAATCTGAATTTACTTACTGCCATGAATTCAGGTAATCTTTCATTAACTTCCTTCCTGGTTTCGTCAAGTATTTTGAGAAGCTGTTCCTCAGAGATGTTGTCTCTCTTTATCATTTCATTATCAGGATATATCAAACCTATAAGCTTATTATCTTCTGAAATAACAAGAGATTCAGTAATGTAGTTTTTATTATTAATGACAGATTCGATCTCTTCAGGATATATATTCTTACCGGATGGGCCAAGTATCATTGACTTACTTCTTCCTTTAATGAAAATATTGCCTTCCTTATCAATCAGGCCCAGGTCGCCGGTATGCATCCATCCCTGGTCGTCTATCATCTCCCTGGTTGCCTTTTCGTTTTTATAATACCCGACCATTACGTTTTCACCTCTAAGTATAATTTCACCGACAATATTTTCAGGATCAGGGGAATCAATCTTAACCTCAAGAGTATCAACTGATCTTCCGGAGGCGCCAGGCTTTGTAGTATCCCATGATGCATAACTTATCAGAGGCCCGCATTCTGTCATACCATAACCTACTGTAAATCTGAATCCCATTTTTCTGAAGAATTTTTCAGCATCAGCATTAAAAGCTGCACCTCCCACTACAAGTTCTTTAAATCTTCCACCAAAGGTTTCAGTAAGTTTTCCATTTATTTTTTTGAGAAGTATCTTATTAATTCCGGGAATTGCCAATAGAAACTTCATATGAGGCTTGCTGATAACCGGAAGTAGTTGCTTTTTATAAATTTTCTCAACTACCAGTGGAACCGATAGAATTAGCCGGGGTTTGATCTCCTTAAAGGCTTGTATAAGAATCTGGGGAGAAGGAGTTTTTGTCAAAATGGTAATATGGCAGCCATAGGTAAATGGAAAGAGAAACTCAAAAGCACATCCGAATGTGTGAGCCAGGGGAAGAAAAGAGACTACCGGATCACCCGATTCCAGCGGCATATTTTTTTGGGCATATCTGACATTTGCTGCGAGACTGTTATGTGTTATCATTACACCCTTCGAAAACCCGGTTGTGCCTGAAGTGTAACTGATAACTGCCAGATGATCATTTGAGATATCAGAGAATATAATATCTTCTTTCTTTAGTTCCGGATATGCTGTGGTATATTTTTCCTCCAGGGAGGAGTATATTTCTTTAACAGCAGTACTTAGGGAGGTTATCATTCTGAAATCATCAAGTGAAAGAACTCCTATGATATCCGGTATCTTATTGATATCAATGTTTTCAAATATCTTCTCATCTGTAAAAAGCAATCTTGAATCAGAATGATTGATAATATTTGTAATATCTTCCGGCTTGAAATCAGGAAGAACCGGAACTATTACAGCACCATATGTAACTACTGCCAGATATGTAATGCACCAGTTAGCCGAATTTCTTCCAACATGGGCAATTTTATCTCCCTCTTTTATTCCTGCTTCCTTAAATAAGATATGAAGCTTAATTATCCTGGATGCAATCTCTTTATATGTGTATCCTTTTTCCTTATAATCAGACAAAGCCTCTATATCCCAGTTTTGCCTTATACTTTGCTCAATATACCCGATTAATCTTTCGTTGATCATATCTTTGAATTTTAAAATTATCTTATAAAGTTACAATTTGAAACGCAACTGGAGTGTAGGCCACCGCTTTTTTTCATTTTTTAATACCTGGTGGTCTTGTCATATTAAATACATAATAAGAATTATGATAATTGAAAGTACATTTACAGCTGAGAAAAAATAGTTGTATTTTTCTCTTCTTTTGCTGAACTGACCCAGTTTCCGTGCGAAAATAGCAATTGTCGGTACAAAAAGAACAACCAGGAAGACAAAAAACTCAATCCCGAAAAATACAGTTTCAAGTCCCCCTTTTACTAGGGCTGAAAGGTATATAATTATCAAAAGTACAAGCAGGTAAAGAAGGTAACTTGATTTCAGAAGCAGAGTTGAACCTAATCTTCGTTTATGTAACTGATGTGGTTTCAGGTATGCATAGGCAAGGGAGAATACTATAATGATAAAAACAACTCCAAGTATATGATTAAGTATCTCTGAAAAATTAGCCATATATGCTGTAATTAATTTATTTATAATTATTTGTTCATCGACCAGATAAGTGAACTAGCTCCAAGTACTGCGGCATTCCGGGTACTCAGCTCTGAAGGAAGAAGTTTGACTTTTCCTCTGTAAATGCTGAGAAGGTTTTCTTCCATATACTCTTTTGCAGGTTCAAATATCAGATTCCCGGCAAGAGCCAGCCCCCCGAACAGGAAAATTGCTTCCGGATTAGTATGCGCCACAACATCCGCAAGTTTGAAACCCAGCATCATCCCGGTATGTTTAAATGCCATATTTGCAATATAATCACCCCTAATTGCAGCATTATAAATTATTTCAGCATCCAGTTCTTCAAAACTTATTTTTCTCAATTCACTGGGTTCCATGCTGTCGGCCATTATCTTCAAAAGAGTTCTCTTTAGTCCTGTTGCAGAAACATAAGTCTCCAGACATCCCTTTCTTCCACAGCCACATTCCCGGTTGGAAGGTCCGGGTCGAATGGCTGTATGCCCTATTTCACCTGCAAATCCGTCGTGACCATAAACAAGTTTTCCGTCTATTACAAATCCACTGCCCAGACCTGTACCTAAAGTTATTACAACAAAATCTTTCATCCCCCTGGCTCCTCCGAATACCATTTCCCCGACGGCTGCAGCATTAGCATCATTTGTGATTATTACCGGAAGGTTTGTATGCCTGCCAAAAACCTCACCTATTGGTACAATCCCTTTCCATGGCAGACTAGCAGAATGTTCAATAGTCCCCTTATTTATATTTCCCATCGGAGCTCCGATTCCGAATCCGATTGTAGTTACATTATCCTTAATCTTTTTCCCGGTTATAAGGATCTTTTCATATAAAGCGGCGACAAAAACCTCTATTTCATCATACTGGCTGGTTTTTATCTGCTCTTCTCCCAGAATATTTCCTTCTGCGTCAACAAAACCAAAGACTGTATTAGTTGCTCCGATATCTATCCCTACAGCTACCTCTTTATTTGTCATTCTGATGAATAAATAACTTGTTGTATATGTAAATATAATACTAAGGAATTCATTTTCTGATCTGTTATTCCATAAAAATATCCTGTAATTACCTGTTATTATAATCCTGGATCTATTTTAAATCTGTTTAATATCACCCAAACGAGTTAACTCTTGGGCAAATATTCAAACAAATATCAATGTTCCAAAATATTCCGGTTGGTGAAAATCCGGCTTTTCGGTTCTTACCTGATTCCATGTAAGATAATGAGGAACAGTAAGCTTATCCCCGCATTTATAAAAATTCGCCCTGAACTTTTTCCCTTTCAAATCCTTAATAATATGGTTATTAAGAATCGATAAAGGTATAGCGATGGTTATTGTCCAGGAATATTTACCCACTTTTTCTTTGATCGGGTCTTTTCCCGCAGAACAGAGTCTTCTTATCTGTGAAATAACCTCAGGATCTGCCTTTTTATTATCATTCCTCCCGGTACCAGATCCATACAGACATGTTCCGATACCATTGAATTCGAAATTATAATATATTCCATCATCTTCAGGCGAAACAAAAAATTCAACACATGAGTCCTCATAAACCATCTGATTTGAATCTGTCTTTTCAGCTTTGAAATAATTCTCAGTTACATAAAACTTCAGAAAAATTTCATCAGAGCTATATGCAATTGCAAATAATACCTCTGGCTTATAATCATACTCAACCCAGTTAACCGAATCAACTGGTATTTTCCTGCAATTATTATCCAGCCATGTTGAAATTTCTTCCAGATCGGGATATGCAGGTTTCAGACTGGTTCTTATTACAACTGTTTCTTTCATCGCAATACAAATTACTGATTACATTGAAGGTCAATAATAATAAGCATCTGGCAGAAACCTGTGGCAGGTAAATTGTTTAAGACTTCCTTAATTCACTCCAGGCAAGTGCCGCGGCTCCCAATACTGCTGCGTTACTTTCAGAAATTCCTGAAGGCAAAATCTTTACGGTCCCTTTAAATATTGGCATGACAGTATTATCAACATATTTTCTTACAGGGGCAAGAAGAATCTCTCCGGCTTTAACAAGTCCTCCGAAAAGGAAGACTGCTTCAGGACTTGAAAATACAATTGCATTGGAAATTCCAAAAGCAAGCATTTCAGCTGTATAATCAATTGCTTTCAGTGCAACAGGATCATTTTCATTGGCCGCATCGACTATCAATTTAGATGTCAGCTGTGAAGGAGGAATATCTCTCAATTTACTATCTATCCTCATCTCGCTTAACATATTTAAAACTGTCCGGACCAACCCCGATGCTGAAGCGTAAGTTTCAGAACAACCCTTACGCCCACATCCGCATTCTCTTCCCCCTGGTACAATTATAGTGTGACCAAGCTCTCCTGCAAAACTTGTATGCCCGTAAACAACCTCTCCGTTAATGACAATTCCGCTACCGAGTCCTGTTCCAAGTGTAAGAACAATAAAATTCTTCATCCCCTTCGCTCCACCAAAGATCATCTCTCCCATTGCTGCAGCATTTGCATCATTTGTTGCAACCACGGGTACATTAATTTCCGATTTCATGTATTCAACAAGAGGAACAATCCCCTTCCACGGAAGATTCGGTGCAAGCTCTATTGTCCCTTTGTGATAATTGGCATTGGGGGCACCTATTCCAAGAGCAGCAAGTTTCAGATCTTTTTTGTTTTCCATCATTTTGTCAATTGCTGCAGATGTGGCTTTTACAAATTTCCTGAAATCCGGGTATTCTGCAGTCTTAATTCTGTCTTCAGCCAGTACATTTCCTGACCTGTCAACCAATCCGAAAATAATGTTGGTTCCTCCAATGTCCATACCTGCAACAACTTCGCGCATATCTGAGAATGTATTAGTTATTAATAATCAGTAACTTACCAGTGTTGAATGAATTTGAGTCCGAAGTCCGAAGTCCGAAGCCTGAAGTCCGCTCTGACTTCCGACTTCGGTCTTCTGACTTCCGACTGATTTTTCACAATTATCAAATCCATTGTTAAATATATTTCTATTTTTTCTTTGATTCTTTCATCTTCTGATCTTTAAAATTCATAGTTCCCATATCCCAGTCCTGATCCAGTTCCCAACCTGTTTTTATTTCTATTTCTTCAGGATAATAAGACACCGGCTCCGGCTGTCGTCCTGTATCAAAATCACCTGTGGTCCATTTACCATCACCATTCAGATCATAAATTACCCGCAACCTGTAAAATCCGGCCTCAAGAAGAGGAAATACAAGTTTTTCTTCTTTGCTGATAAGAGTCTGACTTATAAGGTTCTCAGTTTTATCGAGCAACTGAATGATTCTTGCACCACTATAATTTGTAAACTTTAATGTGAGTTTATTATAATCCTCCAACTTTTTAACAGTAAAGTTTATCTTTATTGAATCAGAATATTCGTCATAGATGTTGCCAAAAGCATTGGGATATGCTCGAAAGAGATATTTTTTCCCTGGCTGTAAAGAAGTGTCAAGATAATATCTGCGGGAATTTATGCTATCCTTTCTGAAAGTGTAATTAATTATTTTCTCTTCTGATTTCTCAATTTCATAAAGAGCTATCTGCGTTGTATCAGGTTCTTTAAAAGGTGTCTCTGATTCAAAAAGGAGTGGCTGACCCGGTTTCAGAGAACCTCCTGAAATATTGGTATTTACTTTAAAAAATGTCTTCTTAACTCTTGCAGACCTTGGCGCACGAGGTGCAGTGTATCTCATAACTACCGTATCCATCTTATACCCAAGCACCTGAAGAGTATCTGTGAACGGATAGGTTAAAAATGTGGTAAGCTGTTGCTGTGTGTAAAGTGAACTGTCTGTAAGCCAAACGGAAAGAGTATCCTTCTCTCTGCTCCATTCTTTGAAATATTTATCATCTGCACCGGTTATTGAAAACTCAACCTTCATTGTGTCGGGCGGGGCAGACAGGAAGTAATTCAGCCTGTAGGCTTTATCCCTTGAAGATCCGGCAAGGTAATGATTCTTTTTAGGTGATTTAAAAAGAAAGAGTTGATATTCTCCTTTCAATGCAACAGGTTCTACTGGTTTTGTGTCAGCAATCTTGGTCTGACCTGCGGGTTTCGGTACAATCTTCTTTATAACAGCTGTATCTTTAACTTCAGGGATGAAATTTCGTTCAGGTGTTATTGTGATAACTGAATCCAGAAAAGAGAACTCTTCTTCAAGCAGATTATAGTTCTTACTGTTATCTTCATCTTTTAAAGCATAGAGTCTGTATTTTCCGGGTCGAACATTATCGATACGGAAATATCCATCCTGATTAACCCTTGTGATATAATCAGGAAGATGCTTCTTTACTGCTGAATCGGCCAGTTCCCTGAACATCATTACAATGGTTTCTTCCGGTATTTCGAGGTCCTGCGAATTAAATACATTACCAGTAACTGAAAGAGAATCAATTACAGGACCAGTTGAAAAAACAAACCTGAAATCGTCCAGCTTATTTCCTTCATTAAGATCCCTGATTGCATCCATAAAAAAGAAAGCATAAGTTGTGCTATCTTTAAGTTCGTCCTCGTATTCTACATTAACGCTCTTACTCTTTATGAGCGCTTTTGGTTTCTTTTTCATCGGGGGGGAAACCAATAATTTCTCATTTATATTATCCAGGGTAACAAATTCATCAAAAGTGACAATAAATGATTTTTCTTTGAAATTCTTTGCTCCGTTTTCCGGGACACTTTTGACTAAAACCGGAGGCAGTTTATCTCTTGGACCGCCAGAAGGACTACTGATTTTTGCACAGGTAACAAGAAGAACATCAAATAATAATAAAACAAAAATACGGCTAACCATGTTCCTGGTCATAAACTCATCGGATTATTTATGTTTACAAACTTACATCATTTTTTTTCGAGTTTTTTCAATAATTAGTTAAAAACCCTTTCTGTGGAGAGCATTATTGATTATAAACAATAAGAATATTTTCTACCTTTGACAATATTGTAAACTGATTTACCATGCATTCTCTTATCATTACCTGGGATGTTAATCCTGAAATATTCCGAATTGGTGCTTTTGCCGTCAGATGGTATGGCTTACTATTTGCCTGCTCTTTTTTATTCGGATATATAATAATGAACAGGATTTTCAAAAATGAAAATTTAAGTGAAGCTACCCTCGATCGTCTGACCATTTATATGGCTATTGGTGTTATTGGAGGAGCAAGAATAGGACATTGCCTTTTCTATGAACCAGGATATTACCTTCAAAATCCCCTGGAGATTTTTATGATCTGGCATGGTGGTCTGGCAAGCCACGGAGCTGCTATCGGGATTCTGATTGCAGTATGGCTCTTTGCCAGGAAAGAGAAAAAAGACTTTTTCTGGGCCATCGACCGGATTGCAATTGTTGTTGCACTTTCGGGATTCTTTATCAGAATGGGAAACCTTATGAACTCTGAAATCTATGGCATCGAGACAACAGTTCCATGGGGATTTGTATTTTTCAGGAATAATGAAGTGGCTCCGAAACACCCGACGCAGATTTACGAAGGACTGGCATACCTGGCAATATTCGTTTTACTTTACAGGATTTACTGGTCAAAAAAGGGCGAGCATATCCAGGGATTACTTATCAGCCTTATCTGTATCCTTATATTTACTTCCAGGTTCTTCATAGAGTTTCTGAAAGAGGATCAGGTTGTTTTTGAGGCATCAATGAAATTAAACATGGGGCAATGGCTAAGTATTCCATTTGTTATTCTGGGTTTTACCGGTTTATACTGGAGTCTGAAAAACAAAAAAAGGGCTGTAATCAAAAGGTGAGTACTAATTTTTTACTATCCCGTAAAATAGAACATTGAGAATAGCATTCAGCCTGTTTGCTATATTAACTTCTTTCTTTTTCCAGAAAAGCGGAACCTCAAGTCCTTTAAGTGTTGTCTGAATTGCCATTGATGTGTATTCACTGTTTTCAACATTAAAGACTTTTTTTCGGGTTCCATGATATAGTATCAGTCTGATTATTGCCAGTTCTTCCCTGTCGTATTTCTCGCGAACTGTTTCTATGAAATCAAAGTGATAAAGGTTCTTGTCAAATATTGCATTATAATAATTTGACAGTTTTTCGAACGCTCTCATCCTTACAAAAATATAGCTTCTCATTTTTTCAACAGGTGAATCAACCAGTTTTATTGCTGTTGTAAGCTCATTTCTAAGTATATTAGCCTCATTGAGGACTACAGCTTCAAAAATCTCCTCCTTGCCTTCAAAATAGTAGTAAATTGAGCTTTTACCTATTTTCATGGCCCTGGCGATCTCATCCATTGTTGTTTTCTTAAATCCGTAACGGCTGAATATCTGCCCCGCTGAATTAATAATCTTCTTTCTAAACTCCTCTTTATTAACCATATGACTAAATTTTATGGAATTTATTATCTCAACCGCAAAGATAGTATAATTATAAAAGGCCATCAAATACTTAGACTATTCTGGTCGACAATTCGAAAACCGTAGTATAATCATAAGTTAAATTCAAAACTGAGTTTTTCTTGCTGTCTCTCTATTCAGTTCAAAACTGATTTATTTGATATCTGTCAAATCTTTTAATATTTTGTAATTTTGAATTAGATTGATCAGAAAAAAGAGGCAGAAAAATGAAGGTAGGGAATAAATATTATCAGAGCATCTGGTTTGATAAAGAAGAACCGGATTCTGTAAAGGTCATTGATCAGCAAAAATTACCATTCTTTTTTGAGATAAAAATCCTCAGGTCAGTTGATGATATTTATACAGCAATAGAAGAAATGACCGTAAGAGGTGCTCCGCTTATTGGAGCTGCCGGGGCTTTTGGTATTTACCTTGCAACGCTTGAAATTAATTCCCGGACAAATATCCGAGACCATCTGCATAACGCAGCAAAATACCTGATTTCCTGCCGTCCGACAGCCGTGAATCTTTCCTGGGCTGTCAACTATGTGATGACAAAACTAAGTAATGATCTTCCATTGATATCCCTGGTAGAAAAAGCTCTCGGAGCAGCTCTTGAAATCTGTGAGATGGAAAAGGAAAACTGCAGGAAGATAGGAATTCATGGCCTGAAACTCATTGAAGATATCAGCAAAAAAAAGAAAGGAGAACCTGTAAATATCCTTACTCATTGCAATGCCGGATGGCTTGCCTGCATTGATATTGGTACAGCAACTGCACCTGTTTACCTGGCACATGATAATGGAGTTGCTGTACATGTTTGGGTAGACGAGACACGCCCGCGGAACCAGGGTGCAAAACTTACTGCCTGGGAACTAGGACAACATGGTGTCCCGTATACTCTGATCCCGGACAATTCAGGAGGACATCTGATGCAACAAAACATGGTTGATATTGTTATAGTTGGAAGCGATCGGACAACCCGTACTGGAGATGTGGCAAATAAAACAGGAACATATTTAAAAGCGCTTGCAGCCAATGATAATAACATTCCGTTCTATGTTGCACTTCCATCCACATCAATTGATTTCACAATTAAAGACGGAAACAGAGAGATCGTTGTTGAGGAACGAGATCCTGAGGAAGTAACAAGTATATCAGGATTTGCTGAGGGAAAGATACAATCCGTCCGTATCTGCCCGGAGGATACAATTGCTGCCAATTTTGGCTTTGATATTACGCCTGCCAGGCTGATTACAGGACTGATAACCGAAAGAGGGGTATGCAGGGCAACAGAAAAAGATATAAAAGAGATGTTTTCAGAAAAATTCATTTAATATGCAAGGAGCGGTAAAATTCAATTGTCACTGGAACCAGTCAGGTCCGGTAATATCTGATGAACAATATGAAATTATAAATTACTGGCGTGAAATTCTTTACAATATGGATCTGATAGGAGCCTATGAAAATGGAGTCGGTTTCGGGAACATCAGCATGAGGCTTAAAGGAGGTAATCAGTTTGTTATAACAGGTTCATCAACAGGAGAAATCCCTGAATTGGAGCCGGGCCATTATGTTAAGGTCAATTCATTTAATATTGAGGACAATGCCATACAATGTGTGGGACCGCTTAAGGCCTCATCGGAAACGTTAACTCACGCTGCAATTTATTCGGCTGATCCCGGCGCAAATGCTGTTGTTCATGTACACAGCATTGAACTATGGAACGAACTTATCTATAAAGTGCCAACTACTAATCCATCAATGGATTATGGAACAGTAGGTCTGGCAAAAGATATCTTTCGATTGTTCAGCGATTCAGATGTAATCGAGAAAAGGATAATTGTAATGGCAGGCGACAGGGCAGGGATACTGACCTTTGGCAATGACATGGATGAGGCAGTTAATGTATTAATGGAATATCTCAGGAAGTAAGGATGGTCAAAATAGGAATCATTGGCGGTTCAGGGCTTGATAAGCCAGGTATTCTTGAATTACCGCGGGAATTAACAGTGGAAACTCCTTATGGTGCTCCATCTTCTCCCCTTTTATGTGGCAAGCTGAATGGCACTGAAATTGTCATATTATCGCGACATGGATGGCACCATACTATTCCTCCGTCAAAAGTAAACAACCGGGCTAATATCTTTGCCCTGAAGGAAACCGGATGCACTCACATAATAACTACAACAGCATGTGGAAGTCTCAGGGAGGAGATTGGCAGGGGTGATATCGTGATTCCTGATCAGTTCATTGATTTCACCCGTCACAGGAGTATTTCATTCTTTGAGGAGTTTGAGCCGGGAAAGATGAATCATACGCCTATGGCAGATCCTTTCGATAAGGATTTGCGAAATCTTATAATTGCCTCAGCAGTCAGAATAGGAGTTGAGATTCATGAACGGGGAACTGTTATCACTATTGAAGGTCCGAGGTTTTCCACCAGGGCGGAATCGAGGATGTTCCGAATCTGGGGGGCGGATGTTATCAATATGTCGGTAGCTCCTGAGGCCACCCTTGCCAATGAACTTGGGATACCCTATGCCGCAATTGCAATGAGCACCGATTACGATTGCTGGAAGGAGGATGAGGAATCAGTGACATGGGAAGAGGTAATAAAGGTTTTCAATAACAATGTAAACAAGGTGATAAGGCTGCTGCAGGAAGTAATTCCTGCGGTAAAATAGCATTCAGTTTATTCTTTTCATTTAGTTCTTGCAAAATTACCGTTAAATAACTAATATTGCAGTCCGATTTTACGGAAGGGGCCCATAGCTCAGCTGGTTAGTAGCACCTGACTCATAATCAGGGGGTCGCTGGTTCGAGCCCAGCTGGGCCCACATGAAAAAGAGTGAGAGCGTGAGCGAGAGCGAGCGAACTCACTCTTTTTCCTCATAACTCGCTCTCACACTCACACTTTCAACTTTTTAACATATCCATTATGAGAGATAGCCAGTGAGGCTACAAACACTCTCGTCCTTTTTTCTCAAAACTCACTCTCACACCCACACTTTTCTTATTGCGCCAGGTTTACGCCAGGTTTTGATTGAAAATGGGATGTTTTGACCGAAAAAATGAGTCGGGAGTTTTCCTTCCCCCCCTACAGCGCAACATCAGTTATTTTATCTAAAGAGGGGGTATTTTATAAATTCATTACGCAGATAAAAATCAACAGAGAATGGAGTCGTATCGAAGTTCTAAATATGAGGAAAGCCATAAGTTAAAATGTGGTGAATTAAATATATTTGACTTTGGTTCAATATTGGCATAACTTGCATCATATTTTTGATTAACAGTTATTTAGTCTTATCCATTAATCAAACCACAATCAAATGAAAAAGTTATGTTTTACCGCCATGATTGCTGTATTCATGTTACTATGCACAAATGGAATACAGGCACAAACTACACAACCAAAACTTGACCAATTTAAATTAATGCAACAAGGTCTTGGAACTTGGGAAGCAACAGTTGGGAAGGACACTGTTGAAGTTTGGGATGCCCAACAATATGGAAAAGCATTTATAAATAATGTATCTCATGTTATTAAGGGTAAGAAAACTCCTTACTATACTAATAATTATTGTATTGATTCAAAAGATGGGAAGTTCAAGGGCTTCGTTCTTTATGCCGATGGACGCTATTTAACATGGATAGCTTTATGGACTACTGAAAAAAAGTTCAGTATAGATATAGTTCAAAACTTTAACCCAGAAACAGTTTTAGGTAAAAATGAACTTTTATTGGAAACTCCAACAAAGATGACCTTTACCTTTATTAATACAGGTGGTACAAAAACAAGAGAATTAAAATTTAATAAAGTAAAATAGATACTTTGTACTTTCAACAGTATAAAATAATACCCTGAACTTTAATTTTTCAGGGTATTATTTTTGAGTGTTTACCTCAACACTCTTCATCATATGTAGCGTTTATTAATTATGTTGTGAAATAGAAATATTTGACTTTGACTTACCCTTGAAGTAAATTTATCAACAAATTGATTCCAGTTATAATACAAGAACATTTTAATTTTTCTTTAAATAATTACTGATATGGAAACAGAATTAGATGATAACAGGGAAAAAAGTAAAAACAGAAGACTATGGACTCTACGCATTCTACTTGGTATCTATGCTGCACTTTATATAATCTTTATCACTGACTACTTTTTCCCTATAAATGCTCCAAATTCATGGAATATTGATAATTCTACATTAAAGATTCTATTTGGAGTATTCATTATTGGCTATGTTATTTCATGGAAGTCCGAGTTGGCTTCTGGAGTAATCTTTATCCTTTGGTTCATTGGGATGTGTTATCATAACTTTTTCCTATGCACAAGTGATTGTGGTGCTGGGATTGCAATGGGTATCCCACTACTCATCCTAAGCATCTTTTTCATTGTTTATGGAATAAAGAATAAAAGGTGAAGGTCGGTTGTTAAACAATGATGAAAAGTACAATTCATTACACCAATACCACATCGGGACTTTCATAAAATATTTTTTAAATACTCCAATTATATGAAACTTAATGGAAAGAAGTCATTTTTAGCAGGAAACCCAAGTTGGGTATTAGCACTAATCACTCTCATTGGTACGATGATTATAGGATCATCTATAGCGGAATTTTTAATAGCTGAAAGGTTAGGATATATAGTAACTGGTCTTCTGAACGCTGTTGCTTGCTTTTTTATTATTAGGGAAAATCCCAAAAGTTTATGGTACGCACCTTTGATAATCAATTCATTACTTATTATTGCAGCTATCGCAGACCCAATTTTTGGGGGAACATCAATGTTGATTCCTATTTGTAGTGGATTGGCACTATCTTTAATTGCTTCAATAATAGGAACCCGTAAAGGGAGAAATTCTGTAATTTCTGACAACCCTTAAACCAAAGTTTTATAATGCCGTAACGGTATCATCAATATGATTTTGGGCGGATAATTAACTAAATATTTATCGCACTTTCAAATAGATGTATTAATCATCAATCTTGCAGACAACGAACAGAGAAACCAGCTCTCTTACTGGTACTGAGTCTGCCCACATTGCTATACCTGTAATTCACATAGCGAAAGTAGGCAAGTGTAGTAGAGTACTCCGTATAACTGGATAGAACGGATCATCAGACCACCTGCCACCGATTTTGGCTGACCACCTTATACAATTATCAATCAACTAAATGAGATGGTCTGGATATGCCGGAGAAGGCTGGTCTTTGGTTGCGTTTTTTCCAACTAATATTGGATTGAATCAAATGTATGTCTCATCCTGAATAGATTTTAGGTGACAAGCTATTTCAGGACGAGACATAGCGAAAGGGAACAAATACCTGATAATGGCAATTATTTTGGAAAATTAAACTTTCGGATAAATTTTTCATAACGAGGATCATCACGAAGTGGTTTCCATATAGGCATTGTAGTAACCCAGGGTATCCACATATGATGCGGTTCATATGCAAGCCATTTGAATGCTTCATCCATTTGGCCCAGTGCTCCATATATCACTGAAAGTCCAACAGCATTCCAGTTATTGATCCCGGATTTCTGCAATTCATTCAGAATTTTTTCTGCTTCAACCTTGTGATTTGTTAATGCATAGGTATTGCCAAGTGCCCAGGTAAACCAGGGGGCAACCTCTGCAAGTTTCTTATGTGCTGCTATTGCCTCATCTTCTTTACCCATAGCCAGATATGTATCACCAAGAACCCAATAACCAAAAGGAAAATCCTTTTGAATTTGAAATGAATTTTTAACTTCCTTAATGGCATCTTCATATCGACCATCAAAACTATATAATGCTCCAAGAAGTGCAGTATATAAAGGATTGAAAGGGTCATAATCCTGTGCAAGTTTATGCTCAATAACAGCGTCATCCATCCGACCGAAAAGATAAAGAGCCCATGAGTAGTGATAATGTGTTTGGTCTGAATTAGGATTTAACTCAAGTGCACGTTTAAAGCACTCCACAGCTTTTTCAAATTCCCATGTCGAATACATATATAATTCAGCGAGAGCTGTATAAACCTCAGCAATGGTATTATCAAGCTCAACAGCCTTGAAGGCTGCAGCTGAAGCTTTTTTGTAGGAGTCACCGGGATCAAAAGGGCCATGTGCAATTTCAAGATAGCCCATTGCTAACCCGGCATAAGCATACGGATCGGCAGGATCAATTTTGATAGCCTCATGAAGATATTCAATCCCCTTTAATATTTCATCTGGTGTAAGCTGGCGTATATGATACATCCCGCGCAGATAAGCCTTGTATGATTCGGGTTGGACCTGCCTGGGTGAAGGAAGTCTCCTTAGATTTTCCGGAGAAAGATCCAGGTTGATTTTTTGTGCTAATTGACCGGCAATATTGCTATACAATTTAAAAATATCCTGAAAATCACTGGTATATGTCTCTGCAAAAACAGGTTTCTCCTCGGGATAAGCCTGGATTAATCTTATCTGAAGTAAAACCGAGTCGCCAGATACCCTGACTGATGCTTCAACCAGAAATTCAACATTTATTTTACGCGCAATTTCAGGAATCGACATTCGATCATCGCTTAAAGCAGCAGATGTACGCCCACCAACTACACGAAGAGGTCTGACCTGTCCTATTTTACATAGCTCTGTATACAGTGCATCTTGTTGACCTGTAATTAACCACTCCAAATCGGCATCTCCTGTAAAATTACTAAAAGGTAATACAGCTATTGAGATTTCCGCAATTGATTTGTCAGAAATATTTTTTCTAAGGTTTTTAGGCTTCTTCCCGTCACCAATGCTTGAAGTTTTTGCCCCCTTTGGGGTCTGATCATGGCCCGGAGATTTCATGCTTTCAATGATTTCCTTTATTGCCAGAGCAACTTTATTTATCTGGTCACGATAGAGTATCTGCCCGGGGATTTTAATTATATCATCATCCTTTGCCCTCAACTGGCGGTTCACCCCAGTTTCTTTATAAACAAAATCAATGGACCTCATTACTCCTCCAACTACTGACTCAAAAAGTCTGGTATCTGTAATATCCAGATCGTGGATCCGTACCGGAAGGACCCTGTTAGCTACATTACCACCATGAAGCTTAATCTTTAAGCCGAATTGATCTTTGGAAGCTGAATTAATAAATGCTTTCAGCTCATTGTCCCATGCAAATGATTTAGGATCACAATAAGTTCGCGATATGATCGGAATGAAGATCAGACACCTGAGCTTATCTTTAAGTGAAGCATTCACATCATGAGACTCAAGGAGATAATCGCTGGGATTAATGTCAAAATAGACACTAACGTCATCTTTAAACATTGACTCCAGATCGAGTTTAAGATTATCAACAAATTCTGTTACCCAACCGTCATACTTATTATCCTTCTGACGATATGAAATGAAGATGTCGTATTCATAACCGGAGATAATACTTGCCATAGGATATATAAGATTTTTCTCGATTTCGAAGTTTTGTCTGCTTATCTAACAAATATAAACAAAGTTGCATTGCAATACAAATAAATAACTACCCAAAAACACCTAATAAACAGTATAGTAGAAGTAATACCATATATCATTTGAAATACAAATGATTTTCCAGATTCCCTCAATCAAATTCAATCTCAGATTCGCAATTATCAGTTGTGAGGATTGCGATTTATGTTTCAGATAGAATCAAATCGTTTTATTGCTCTCAATACCTGATAACATATTTGCATTGATTCCAACTTTGGTTTATATTTGATAATGAAATAAATAAACCTCTGATGGCATCCCTCATAAAAGGATACAACTACGACATCTTCATCAGCTACCGCCAGAAAGACAATAAAGGCGACAGGTGGGTGAGTGAGTTTGTGGATGCTTTAAAAGACGAACTTGAATCGACTTTTAAAGAAGAGATAAGTATTTATTTTGACATTAACCCTCATGACGGACTGCTTGATACCTACGATGTGGATGCATCTCTCAAAGAAAAGCTAAAATGCCTTGTTTTCATACCCATTATCTCAAGAACTTATTGTGACCAGAAATCATTTGCATGGGTGCATGAATTCAAAGCATTCATCGAACAGGCTTCAAAGGATCAATTCGGATTGAAGGTAAAACTCCCGAATGGCAATGTGGCAAGCAGGGTGCTACCTATCCGTATTCACGATCTGGATACAACTGATAATAAATTATGTGAATCGATACTGGGAAGTGTTCTTCGTGGAATTGAATTTATATACAAGGAACCAGGAGTAAACAAACCACTTACCTCTGATGACGATGAAAAAAAGAATTTAAACAAAACCAAATATAGAATCCAAGTAAACAAGGTTGCAAATGCGATAAAGGAAATCATTTCTGGTTTGAAGAAAGAACCCATAGAATCTGTTTCAGAGAGAAATGAAGTTCAATTCGTAGAAGATAAACCACCCATAAAAGAAAAATCAATAATTGTTCTACCGTTTGAGAATATCAGCCCGGATCCAGACCAGGAATACTTCAGTGATGGGCTGACCGAGGAAATTATTTCTGACCTGTCCAATATTAATGACCTCCTAGTAATATCGAGAAGTTCAGCAATGACCTTTAAAGGGACAAAAAAGAAAATTGGTGAAATAGCTAAAGATGTCAATGTGCATTATGTTCTTGAAGGGAGCGTCAGGAAATCAGGAAACAATCTTCGCATTACTGCACAGTTAATTGATGGGATAAATGATTCGCATATCTGGGCTGAGAAATACTCAGGAACACTTGATGATATTTTTGAGATACAGGAAAAGGTTTCACATTCAATTGCCAATGAACTTAAAATAAAATTAAGCTTCAGTGAAAAGAAGAAAATTCATGAAAGACCAATAGATAATGTTTTTGCCTATGATTGTTATAAGAGAGCCTATTCTGAAATTATGTTTATGTCGAAGGAACGGTTGGAACACGGATTAAACCTACTTCAAAAGGGACTCGACATAGCAGGTGAAAATGCCTTGATCTATGCTGGAGTTTCATTCGCATACTGGCAGTATGTTAATCTAGGTTATGAGCACGAAAAAAACATCAAAAAAGCTGAAGAATTTTTAGAAAAAGCATTTGATCTGGATCATGAATTAGCAGAAGCTCATGCTATAAAAGGTTTAATTTGCGCACTTAACGGAGATCTAAAGAAAGCCGTCAAGCATCTGTCTAAAGCTCATTCTGGGAAACCTGAAGATCCTGAAATACTGGTTTGGTTGTCATTAGGATACAGTGCTATTGGGAAAATTGATGAGGGGAAGTTAATAGTTAACAAACTGATAAAAATTGATCCAATCAACCCGTTAAATGATTCAGCTATCGGCTGGAATTATTTTTTTGGCGGAAGATTTGACCTTGCACTTGATCCACTTATCTCTGCATATAATTTAACTCCTGGCAGTGGGATGAATCAGTTTTTTAAAGCTCTGATCCTCTTTTATAATGATCTTCGTGATGAAACTTTTAAATTCATATGTGAATTTGTTGATGAGCCTGCTCGGGATATGTGGACTCAACTGACCATATTTCTGAAGTATGTTATAATAAAAGAAAAAGATAAGCTACATGCATTACTAACTCCAGATTTTGTCAAGACAATTACCATCGATCCACAGAATTCATATCATATAGCGACTTTTTACTCTTATATTGAAGAGAAAGAAAAATCACTTGATTATCTTGAAAATGCAGTAAATCGAGGCTTAATCAATTACCCGTTAATTTCGGAAATCGATCCATTTCTTGAAAACATCCGTGGTGAGGAGCGGTTTAAAAAATTAATGGAGCGGGTAAAATACGAATGGGAGAACTTTGAAGGATAACCATTTATTGATAGCCTATGCGACCGAACAATAAAACGACCCAGACATACCAACATACTGTTGCCAGTTTACATTTTCTAAATATATAACCATGAAAAGGGAAAACTTATATAACTATTTTTTACTGCTGATTTTACCCTTGTTATCATTGAGTCATGGGTCCTATTCTCAGAATTCGATGACCAATGTTACTTCAGGTCAAAAAATAGCAGAGACTATCTACCTGCTTAAGGACTATGGCTGTAATATTGCGGTAATGGTGGGGCAGGATGGTCTGTTAATTATTGATACTGGTCATAAAAGTTTTGCTTTAAAAACAGATTCAGTTATTTCGACAATTTCAAATCTGCCTGTAAAGTATGTTTTAAATACACATCTGCATTTTGACCATGTCGGAGGTAATATGAAACTTGCAGAAGATGGAGCTGTCATAATTACCCATGAAAATACAAGGAAACATATGTTATCAGGGTGGAAAGTACCTGAAATTCAGGACGTAAAATATTCACCTGTTCTACCTTACTCTATAGAATATTTACCAAAAATCTGTTTTAAAGATTCTATGAATATCTATTTTAACAATGATGTAGTCCAGGCAATTCATTATCCAAATGCCCATTCAGATTGCGATGTGATTTTTTATTTTCAAAATGCCAATGTTCTTCATGCAGGTGATCTGTTCGAATCAAATGGATTTCCTATTCTTGATGTCTGGTATGGAGGAACAATTGATGGATATATTAAGGCTTTAGATGATATTTTAAAGATCTGTAATGATAATACAGTTATTATTCCTGGGCATGGTGATCCTTCTAATCGTCAGGATTTACAGGATTACAGGAATATGCTGGTTGAATCAAGGATTAGGATTTCAAACCTTATCGAGGAGGGGAAATCAGTTGACGAGGTAATTGCCGCTGATCCCACTAAAGATCTATATAAAGGCGGGGAATCCTGGATACCAGCTAAGCTTTATGTTGCTACAGTTTACGAGGATTTATCCAGGGAATAAAAATGGTGCTGATTGAAAAGTTGGATAAAACGGATCATCAGACCACCTGCCACCGGTATAAGCTGACCACCTTATGCAATTATCAATCAATTAATTGAGATGGTCTGTCTGTACCGGAGAAGGCTGGTCAATGCCAGCGTTTTTTCCACAATAGGACTCATTACAGATTTTGGTTACCGATCATATACAAATTTTAATAATAAGTACTATTCATTTGGAATTGGACCTACAGTAAAGTACTATTTTGGAAATGGGATCCTTATCAAAGGTGAAACAACTTATGATTGGTTGCGTGGATTAGGTGACAATTCTGGCAGGAATAATACTCTTACATTTAAACCTGGTGTTGGGTATGCTTTTTTTATAAACTCAAAAGTCTCACTGGAACCATCTTTAAACTATAGATTTATGAGTTACAAAGCTGAGAATGAAGGGAATGACTATGTAGCTAAAACCAACAGTCTGTTATTAGAATTGAATTTCGTAATCTTCTTATGAAATATTAAACATTTGAATCCAGGAATTTGTCGAATATCCAGCCGGGTTCTCCGGGGTGAAGGTTCAGGTTCCAGACCTGACGGTATAATTAATAAAAGTGCGAGTTGTAGCACTTTGGTTTTGTTTTCTCAAAGCTCATACTCGCACTCAAACTTTTAAACACCAGAGTTCAAATTTCCACCAGATGCGTGGTCAATAAACTTGTCAATCCAAATCAATCATCCCAGATTCTGATCACCCC
Organism: uncultured Bacteroidales bacterium; assembly: GCA_963732435.1. Lineage (GTDB taxonomy): Bacteria > Bacteroidota > Bacteroidia > Bacteroidales > VadinHA17 > LD21. Next base: position 1,275,517 of record CAVSZL010000006.1, read on the forward strand.
TTCTACCGGAACTTATGTATTTGTCAGCTAGATTCCGTCTGATTTCAATAATATAATGAATTCTCAACCAGATCTTAATAAGATAATTTTAATATCTGTATGTTATTCTAACGGGATAAGATTTTTATTTTGAATGAGAAATTCATTTAAATTAAGCAAAAAAGGATTCAACAAGCGGGTTAATTCAATATCTCTTGATTTGGTGTATTCCTTCTCAAAATCCCGCTTAAACTGGAACATATTTCCCATATCATCGGCACCTGGAAAATTAAAACTACGATAAACTTCCGGGGTAACAGAATTATATACTACCGCTTTGCCAAGAACATGGGAAAAGGTCTCAGCTATTTGTTCTCCAGTTAGATGCTCACCTGCTATTCCTATCGTCTTTCCAATATATTTAGATCCTGCTTTGAAAATTCCTAAAGCACATTTGCCAATATCTGCTGCAGCTATTCCAGGAAGCTTCTTATCACCCATTGGCAATGTAATGGCAAACTTACCATCGGGTCCCTTCCTGGGCCCCAATCCAAAATATATAAAATTATCCCAATAAAAAGAAGTATTAAGCATAGTAACAGGTAATCCAAGATCAGTGAAAAAGTGGTTAGACTCTCCTTTTGCATCAAAATGAGGTACTTTATATTTTCCCTTGAGAGTAGGCATACGATCATCGCTGAGAGGAATCAATTTCCGTGTATCGTCGAGAGTAGACCAAATAACATGTTTAATTTTGGCATAGCTTGCAGCTTCAGCCATTGCTTTTGCATGTGCCATTTCCTTATCCGGAGAAAAGTGATTCCAGAAGAAAGTTACACAAAAAGCTCCATAAGCTCCATGAAAAGCATTTTTAAGACTATCGGCATCATCAAGATTTGCTGCCACAACTTCGGCCCCAAGCTTTTTTAGTTCTTTCGCTTTGTCTGAGCTGACATTAGTGGTAATGGCACGCACATTAAACTCATGGTCTGGATCGTTCAGAATTGCCCGTACCAACCCCCCTCCCTGGGCTCCTGTTGAGCCTATCACAACAATTGTTTTTTTAGTATTCATCTGTAAGTATTTTAAAAATTATAATTCATCTCATACCATTTTTACTCTAAACATTAATATTGGATGAAAAGTTCATTTCCCTTAATCCGCTTAAACTGAAATTCTACAATGGGAAAACCAAAAACCTTGACCAAAACTGACCAGAATAAATTGACAACCGATCGCAGGAGTTAAATTTGTTGTTTATAAATGTTTGCTAAGTTGAATCTGAGCGGATCTTGAAGAAAATCAGATACCCCTAGCCCATTTGCAACAGTTTAGATTTTAACGAAGGTCGGCGGATAATCATGTGACCTTGACCACCCTTCGCCGGAAAATATTGATCACAGTTATACTGAATTAAATAAAGGACCAACTAAAACTATCACGCCCACTTCAGCTTGGTACTGCCAGAGATTGCTACGCTAGTACACTTGATCGAAATAATACTCCTCGTGAGAAGACAAGTCAGATGCTGGGTCACAGCAATATGGTTATTACCGAACACTACCTTGACGGGCTAGATCCGGACAGTACATTTGGAATTAATTCATCAATACTTTGATTAGTTGAGATGGTTAAAAAACCCGCCAGGTAATCCGCCAAGTTTTATGAATAACACTCTCGTCCTTTTTTCTCAAAACTCACTCTCACACCCACAATTTTCTTATTGCGCCAGGTTTATGCCAGGTTTATAACATAAATGGACCGTTTTAATTAAAGAAATCAAACAGAATTATTATTTAAATTTAAACAAACTGTGTTTATAAGTTAGAGAAAAGAAGATCCAATTCTCAGTATAATTTCTACCTGTGGAATAGGGTTGTAATTCGTCAGGCGGAAGCAGCAATAACATGATTGATCAATTAAACGCCCGAGCCTGTTTTAAGATGCCATCTGAAATATCTTGCAACAAAAGCAAGAATGGCAGTGACCAGGTCGCAACCAAAACAGACGAAAAGTATTATTTGTCCTCCTGAAAATGCTGCATCAGAAAGCGCATAACCCAGGAATAACGCTATAAAACCCGTACCTACCATGAACCCGTTTTCGAAATGCCCTTCCGAAAAGCTGAAAATCCTGCTGTAGACCAGGTCTACCATGACAATCAATTGAAGGGCTATAATAATCCATAATCCACCTACAGCCAGATCGTTCGGACTATCCTTCGCTACAGGTATCTCAAACAGTGCTAAAAGAATTATAACTAAACCAATCAATAATACTCCGGCGAGTAGAATCCGATTCCATGTCTTTTTTGTGATCATCATGATTCTTAAATATCATAAAGATGTAATCAAAGTTAAACCAGCAAAAAGCTAAAGTCAAATTTATGTACCATACATAATTATTAAAAAGTGAATATGAAATTAGATGAAATGGTTTTCTCATTTGTTAAATGTTCTCATTCCGTCTTTTGAAGTGGTCAAGGAAGGACGCATTTTAAAATCTGTTCAGATCTGCTAAAATTCAAAATTATATTTTGGCAGGTAGTAGTTTACCTCATTCATTTCCTGGTCCAATTAGAAATTTAATTCAAATCCTGATAATCGGTTCAATTAACGAATGAAATTGTTTTGCAATTGAAATAGATAGTCTATATTAGACCTCCAAAAATTATCCTGTGCCTATTTATAACATTAATCAGGCTCGTAAGTTATCTCAGTATAAAACTAAAGATATTCAGAATGTATATAAACAATTTCCAACACCTTCTCGATGCTTCAGAAAAAATGTCAGATGAGATGCCGATAGGAGTCAGAGAACTTATAGGCTTTTTAACTCAGATTATTGATACAACCACAACTAACATTTCACATACACTTACAACTACCAATGTCAGATGCTTTGAAAAGGGATGTAGTGGATTAATTAAAACTGCATTACGACTTGATAACGGGGAAATTCATTGGTATTGTCCCGAATGTGAAAATGAAGGTGTAGTTAGCGATTGGCAAAAGACTAAGTGGGATAACAGTAATAAGTAATCAATATTTACACCCCTTTAATAATCGCAATGAAAATAAAATGGTAAAGCCAGTAACCGTCATGATAGCTGCCCGGAATAAACTGACCACCCAAATCCGGAGTTAAATATTGTTGTTTACCCATGTATGTTTTGTTTTATCAGACCGGATCTTGAAGTGGTCAAAGAAGGACGGATTTTGAACGAAATCAAACATTGATAACCCAACTGGCATCTGTTTAAAAATAAACATAGGTCGGTGGCCGTTAACACCACTCTTTTCCCACCCCAACCATAACCCTCTTACAATCTGAAAGGAACTTGACTTTGGTTCAAATAAGGTGTAAATTTGATAGTGAACCAAATAACCTTCAGATGTCCAGCATAATCGAAGGATATAATTACGACATCTTCATCTCCTACCGCCAGAAGGACAACAAAGGCGACAGGTGGGTAAGTGAGTTCGTTGATTCTTTGAAGACAGAACTTGAATCCACCTTCAAGGAAGAGATAAGCGTTTATTTTGATATCAATCCTCATGACGGACTTCTGGAGACACATGATGTGGATGAATCTCTTAAAGAGAAGCTGAAATGTCTGGTTTTTATCCCAATTATTTCAAGGACTTACTGTGATCCAAAATCCTTTGCATGGGAACATGAGTTTAAAGTATTTGTTGAACAGGCATCGCGGGATCAGTTTGGATTGAAAGTTAAACTGCCGAACGGTAATGTTGCAAGCAGGGTACTGCCTGTACATATTCATGATTTAGACACTCCCGACATAAAACTATGCGAATCTGTCCTGGGTGGCGTGCTTAGGGGAGTTGAATTCATTTATAAAGAACCAGGTGTTGACAGACCTTTGACGACAAAGGATAACGATGAGAAAAACCTGAATAAAACAAATTACAGAAATCAAATTAACAAAGTTGCCCTTGCAATAAGAGAGATTATTACTTCAATAGCTCAATCTAGTCCACTAGATGAAGAGGTAGAAAAGAAAGTATTTGAGCCAGTATCTGTTCTGCAAAAAAATCGTAAAACAAGAATCATTGTAGGATCTGTAATAATCTTGATATTAATTATCATTGGTTTTTTCTTTATTTCAAAACTGTTTAAGTCATCAGATCAACCTGAAAAATCGATTGCAGTATTACCATTTGCAAACCTTAGCAATGATCCAAACCAGGAATACTTCAGTGATGGCATGGTAGATGCGATATTAGACCGACTTTTCAAGATAGGAGATCTGCAGGTAATCTCCAGTACATCAACGAAGAGATATAAGAATACAGAACTCTCTTTAAGAGAGATTGCCAAAGAGTTGGGTGTTTCTTCAATTCTTGAGGGCAGTGTACAAAAAATAGGGAATAATGTACGGATAACAGTTCAGCTTATTGATACCAAAACTGATACACATTTATGGTCGGAGATATATGACAAAGATATATCTGATATATTTTCAATTCAGAGCGAAGTGGCACAGACTGTTGCCAGGGAGCTTAAAGCTGTCATCAGACCTGAAGAAAGGAATCTGATTGAGAAAATTCCAACTGAAAATCTCGAAGCTTACGATTATTATTTGCTGGGGGAGTACCTGCGCAATCAGCGTACTCCGAAATCATTATGGAAAGCCAGGCAATTGTTTGAAAAAGCTATTGAAGCTGATCCTGGATTTGTAGGAGCATATACCGGACTTGCTCATTGTTATGGGAATCTTTCATTTTATGCTAATCTAAGCCCGGAAGAAGCTTACCCTCCATCCCTGGAACTGGCATATAAAGCATTGGAACTGGACAGCCTGTCTGCCGATGCTTATGATATCATTGGCGTTGTGGATTTGTGGTACGATTACGATTTTGTCAGTGCTGAAAGAAACTATAAGCGGGCTCTGGAATTAGAACCAAATAACCTCGGAATTTATAAATCCTATTCTGAGCTATTATTCTTAAAAGGACAATTTTCAGAGGCAGTTAAATGGGATCGTCGTGCCATAACTATAGACCCGTCATATTCAGTAACCGACGGCTTGTTTGCTGTGCATCTCTATAAGGCAGGGGAGAAGGATTACGCCATAACGCATCTTACAAAATTGGTAGGGCAATTTCCTGTCTGTCACTATTATTTAGGAGCAATTTATCTGTTTGAAGGAGAGTATGAAAAGTCGATTGATGAATTGGAGAAAACGCTAGCGAGTTTCTCTCCTCTTTCGATAACCCACCTCGGCATTGCATACAGTAGATCAGGTGCTTTGAATGAAACACAAAGAATGCTCGACACCCTTGAAACCAGGGCAAAAACTGAATTTGTTCCTTACATTATGAGAGGAGCTTTAATGGCAGAATTGGGGAGGGAAAAAGAAGCTCTTAGTTATCTCAGAAAAGGTTATGACGAAAAAGAAGAGTTTTTTTTGCTAATAATGCGCGTTGACACGATCTCATACGCAAATCTCAGGTCCGATCCGGACTTTATTGAAATAATGCAGAAAGTGAGATTTGAAAATTAAGAAAAACAATTCGTATTGCAAGCCTCATCCCAGGATATGAATACGACATCTTCATAAGCTACAATCAGACCGTCTTTTGAAGTGGTCAAAGAAGGACGGATTTTGAGTTCAGGTTTGAGGCCTGATGGGAGAACTAATAATCAAATACTTACATAATAAAATATAGGTGTTTGTCTCATTAATGGAACACATTAATCCTTAACGCAGCCGACAGAATGACCCCAGCTTTTCTGTCTGTAGACATAATCTCCTGTAGTCGGATTATTATTATAATAAAGCAAAAAACCCATTCCAATTGTCGCATCTATTTCTCTTGTCAGCCAAAAGCCTCCGATTTGACCAAGACCAAAGTAACTACCACCTGTAGAAACTCCCCCCGGCAAAGCTGTAAAAAGCACTGAATTAGTTGCTCCTGTATTTGGGGCAAGCCAATGGCTAGTTCCAGATTCCTTAAGGTGATCAGGAGTAGCAGCATAATTTACCAGACCATTCCAGTCAGCAAGGTTATGTGCGTTAAGGCCCAACAACTCGCAAGCGATAACTCTATTTAGAGGTAATGTTGACGTTGATCCATCTATTATCGGATAGTTTTCGATTGACAACCCATCTATGTATGGGGAGTCTGTATTTATTTTTTCGCAACTTGCAACAATGAGAATTGTCAAGAGGTTAAACTAATCGTTAATTTATTTGCTTTCATCTCATTTAAATTTTAAAATGTTGTATGATGTTATTCTATCAATTCAAAATCCCCAGGCTTCCATGTTTTATCAAAAAGTGCTTGTTGTGTACCATAGGTTCTGATCAGGGGAAACCAACCTTCATCAACGTTGGTCTGTAACCAGTTGCTTTCTTTGCCTTGGGGTGCTTTTGGACCGATGTACAAATCCACACTGCCATCTGAGTTTTTGATCAGATTTTTATCTCTTGAATCGACACTAGTAGCCCTTAGTTTATCCTTTGCATTTTTATTGTCGATAAAACAGCGAGTGTTTTCACTATATAAAGTCAAGGCCCAGAAATTAGAAGCAGGAATACCTGCTGGTAAATGGATCTTGTAAGTATTTGACCCAAGCAAAAAGTTGCCATCTTTATCTTCCTTGGTGCTTAAATAACTTGTCGTACCAGGCCCTGGCGTATTAGATTGCATTCCTGCTGTTACAGTTACAGCTTCATAATAATACTGATTACTTTCATCTAAAAAATAATTCGAGTTACTCGTTTTGGTTAATGGGAAATTGGTTAACAATCTGTACCAGCTGCTATTTTCATAATAAGCTTCATCATGACGCGGTTCTATTTGGTTAGCTTTACACATCAATTCGCCCAAATTTGCTCCTTCCGTAAGAATCATTTTTAGTTTTTCTGAAGGATTAAAGGGTTGACCATTTTCAATACCTAGATATTTTAAGTAGGTATAGAAAATTTTATCTTCTTCCTTCTGTGGCTCATTTTGAATAAACTGATGCACCAATTCAAAATACTTTAAGCCCCTGGATGGCATCCCCTCAAAACGCTTGTCGGTATTGGAAATGAATTTTGCTGGTTTTGAAACCTCTCCATATTTGCCAACAAGAAAATTTTCTTTCATTTTTTTGATTTCCGCTTCATCAGTCGATAGAAACCGGGTACCAATCATTATTTTATTGGTTGTACAGTTGATAACAAAGTACCCTTTGGTATTTAGTTTTGAAGCATCATATCCATTTGGAAGGACAAGGTATTTGCCGCCTTTTCCTTTATCTGCCCCCATCAAGCCTAAGTCGCCCAAGGAAAGTTGGTAAAAGTCCACTACTCCTCCGGCAGAAGCACCAGCAGGATAATCAATAACCAAAGGTCCTGTTTTAGAAAGATCTGCCCAACTGATAACATAAGGAGTAGTAGCATTAGCAGTAAGAATGCCTACTTTTTCATTGAATGATTTGTATTCCACAAAATCCAAATCTGCTCCACCATATATTTCAGAATGCGCATTGTACCACATTTGAAAAGTGGTTACCGGAAGCGACCATTGATATACTTCAATAGCCCTTTGTAAGCTCAATTGGTCACTTAATTTAGCAATGGACTCTTTAGTTATATAGCTTTGATTCAATTGAATATCACCAAAATTGGTTTTAATCAATTCATCGCCTTGCAATGTAGCATCAGTAAGTGAAACAGCATTATTAGCTACTAGTGCATCTTTCGACTGCGGTTGATTGCATGCAGCGATTACTCCAATTATTGTAATCACTAACAGTGCTTTGAATTTTATTAGTTTCATTTTTAACTATTTATTAGTTTCATTTTTTACATTATTCAAGGATGGTCTTTTCCAACTACCATCTAGTGCAACTTCTTTTGGCCAATACAATCTCATGATTGTTACAAATGGGCCTTTTGGGGCAGGCAACCAATTGGCTTCTTTGCTCTTGCCTGGAGATTCATTTTGAATATACAGCGTGATACCTCCATCCTTATCTTTTACAAAACCTGGTAACATGGGTGAATTCAATAAATAACGATTGATGGGATTTTCTACCAATAAACTTTGCGGCAATTTATACATGGTCAAAGACCAGAAGGCATTTACAGGAGGTAGTTCGCCTTCGGCAAAATGTAGGGTATATTTGTTTGTCGTTGCATCTAATTTATTTCCATCCGAATCTACTCCATAAAATGGATACATGGCTTCTTCTTTTGAGTTTCCGTAGATACCTAATACGGCTCCGGCCATTCTATATAGGTAGTTATTCTTTAAATACGCTCGCGTCCCAAATACATCACCCGAAGCGACCTGTCCTGCATTCACTTTCTTCATTAATTGCGCAAAATCAACTGACCATGCATCTTTTATTCCCTCTTCAAAAGCGGCCTTCACTTCAGGGGAAAGATTTTCAACATCAAATTCTTTTCCTGCACCAATTCCAATTTTTGCAAATCGTTCTATTAATTCAGTCTCCGTTGGATTCGTTGGGCAGAACTGCATCACAAAATTCATAATCCGGAAGAAATCCAAAGATGATTTTTGTGCTTCTGGAGTTAGTGGCTTAATAAAATCGATTGCAGGGGCAGCTGTAGGTGGTGGCGTATTTAAAAATGAGGATAATGGCTGAACTTTATAGCCGGCCTGAATTTTTTTCACGTTATCAATATCGTCAGGATTGAAAAGTTGTGTTCGATATAGTAAACTGATAAATTCAGTTTCCGATTTCACTACACGGTTTATAGCTTCAGGAACTTCTCCATTCCAGTTAGGGCCTACAACTAGATACTTACCAGCTTTACTTCCCGAAGAGCGAGTACCTAAATAGTCGAAATTAAAAGTATACGCATCTACGAACTGAATGCTGTAGTAGCGATTTTCATCCACCGCTGGTAATGTTAATACAATAGGCTCTGCACGCAGATCTAAACCTGCAAATGAATAAGGAGTGTCAGAGTTGGGTGTCTGTATAGCAATATCGGCAGGTGTAAAAACACTAGCTATATTCGTTAAATGATTCCATGGAGCTTTAAATTCAGAATTTGTACTGTCTACATAATAGCCGTATTGAATTCGGTAGCTATCTACCATCGGGTAGCCATAAATATAGGCTTCCTTTGCAATGGAACGGATGGAGTCCAATGACAATTCAGAAGATACCATAGTCTCTTTTTTACCCTTGTTCCCGGTACACGAGAATGTGATTAATACAATCAATAGTAGCTGAAAGGCTGTTTTCATAATAATTTATTTATCTTATTTTAATATCATACAACATTTTATATGCGGACCTAAAGTAGAAATAATCTGCCAATATTGTAATTATTGTGGACATAAAGTCTTTCTTTTACCATTGAAAATTTCAATTTTTCCTTACGCCCTGTCAGTTCCATAAGCAACCACCTCCACCACCCCGAATCAAAACTTTTACATGCTTATACCTGACTTATACTTTCACAATTGTATCAAATTTAAAAATATCCGGGGAATCCGGGATGTCATCTTAAAGATTCTTTTTTATGGTAGATTAAATACCAAGGTAAACATATTAAGCCTGTAATTTTCTAAATTTGGCTTATACCTCTCAGAATGGTTCATGTCTGGTTCATGTAAATAGACCTCCTTTCCAATATTTACAGAAAATTGCCAAATATTCTTATTTCAGTTTTACCAAAAAAGGCAATTTTTTGAGATTTTCGGGCCAAAAAAATTTCTTTCGGAGTATCGACCCCCTTCTATGTATCTCATTATCTTCTTATTGGAGAGGCGGAACGGCTGTAACCCCAAGGAAGGCCGGGCTCGGGTTGGTGATGAGGGGGTATTCCGGGCAATAACTAAACTCAAACTGCATATCAACATTATTCTTTTTATGATCTTCCCGAACTCACCCGGGAACCTGAAGACCCAAGAGACACATGTCAAACTGCACAACTTTTTTACTGTTTTTTAGAGCATTTTGATACCACCACTGGAGCCTGACAACCCAACAGGCGCAAGTCATTCATCTACCCTTTGTGCAGTTTGAGTTGTTTTACTCCCGGAGAAAAAACGGGAATATTGAACACTTTTGAAAATAAAAATCATAATATCAAACAACAGATTAATAGAAATCTTTCACAAATAAGTAAAAAATTGAACCTTCCAATCGCTTTGAATTTGAGTACTGCAAGAGATTGTTATGCTTCTACACTTATGAGAAAGGAAAAATCCCGGGATGATATAGGACAGATACTGGGTCACAGTAATTCAATAGTTACGGAACATTATCTGTTGAGTATAGACCCTTAAAGAACATTTGAAATCAATTCAGTATTGTTATGAATAATTGGCCATAATCTGAGCCTGAATTTTTAAACCCGAATTATAATTCAAATTCATTTGACCGGTCAAATAATGTCAATTCAGATGGTAATTGTTTTCTTAAAAAAATGTGTCCCGTTTTAATGAGTTCACAATCTACTCCTTAGTATTTTAATAGCCTCATATAGATTACCCAAAATTATTCCGAAAGTATACGATATAATTCAAGATTTAGGTAATAGTGATGACCTCCCATTTCTTTCTTTTCAAGCACCTGCATATCACACAGCTTGTTTAAATATTCCCTTGCTGTATTTTCGGCATAGATTTTAGCATCGGTAAGGTGTTTTACTTTTGTAAATGGTTGTGTAAACAGAGCATCTATCAAATCTTCAGGGTTTCGTAATTTTGGATCTTCTTTCTTTATATGTTCCAGAATTGAGTCTTTAGCTGAAACAATATCATTAATCTTATTGAATGTTTGATGTGAGGTATTTTCTACAGCTCTCAACATGAATAATAACCAGCTTTTCCAGTCTCCTCTTTGGGAAACGCCCATTAATCCTGAATAATAATCACTCTTATGGTCTAAGATATATCTACTCAAAAATAATATCGGAACATCGAGCAAACCCTTGTTGGTTAAATAATTGATGTTGAATATTCTCCCTGTCCTTCCGTTTCCATCTCTAAATGGGTGAATAGCTTCAAATTGATAATGAGCAATAGCCATTTTTAGAAGATGATCTATTTTGAATTGCTCATCATTGTTGACAAAGCTTACAAGATTTTCTAATCTTTCTTGAATTACAGCAGAGTCTCGCGGAGGAGTATAAATTACCTGACCAGCAGTAGGGCCTGTCCCTCCTTGTTTTATAGTTAGTGGAACAAAGCTAGGGCGAATTGTATCAGTTGTTTGCTTTATTTGCTGAAATACCTGAATAAAGTATTTTTGATCAAATTTCTTAACATTTTGTAAATACTTGAAGCCATACCAGAGTGCTTCTCTATATCTTAATACCTCCTTTGAGGCTCCGTTCGAGTCATTGTTCTTATCACTAAACGCCTTATACAGTTCATCAACTGTTGTAAATATATTTTCTATCTCACTTGAAATCTTTGCTTCTTGCAGACTAATTGTATTAATAAGTAGCCCTTGATTGGGAATTACAACACTACGTCCCTGAAGTTTTCCTAACGCAGCCTTTGCATCTCCAAGGATCCTCAATATTTCTATTGTTTGATGGAGCTCCTCTCTAATTGGTAATGGCGGAATATTATTCCAGGGGATATCTCTGTTTGGATTGATTGGATATAGTAATTCTGACATGGTTCAACTAATGTTTCGTGTTTTTCAATATATTGGCTTCAAAGTTACGATTTTTTAACTTCCCAGACATTAAAAAGCGTCTTTATTAATGTCTGCTCAAATTCTGACCTTAAAAATTAGGTTCATTTAACCACCAAACCTTAAAATAACCGTGTTTTAATGTCTATTAGGTTTCTGACCTTAAAAACTAGCATGCTTTCATTATCAAACATTAAAAAAGCCACATTTTAATGTTTGCTTAAATTCTGGCCTTAAAACACAATCGTTTTGACTACTAAACATTAAATAATTTCACATTCTAGTGTCTGGCCAAACTCTGACTTTGAGTGCTAGTGGTATTATCAAATAGAGATTAATAATTCAAGGATCTTCTTCTTCAAAACAAAGTAAAGTACGCCAGCTTTTGAGCCAGACATTTTGAAAACCAGTGTTAACCTATGGACAGATTCAATACTAATTTCACTGATACTGAATATAAAAACAAATCTATGTAAGGCATTGGAAACCAGATAATAACAATCATAATCAGGGGGTCGCTGGTTCGAGCCCAGCTGGGCCCACATGAAAAAGAGTGAGTTCGCTCGCTCTCGCTCACGCTCTCACTCTTTTTCCTCATAACTCGCTCTCACACTCACACTTTCAACTTTTTAACATATCCATTATGAGCGATAGCCAATGAGGCTGCGAACACTCTCGTCCTTTTTTCTCAAAACTCACTCTCACACCCACACTTTTCTTATTGCGCCAGGTTTTATATAGATTTTGCGATAATTCGCTTAAAAATAAACGAAGATCAATGGTGGTTTATTCCTTTCAAAAGATATGATCTCATTGGTATCCGATACTTTCATAGAAAGAATCGGGTAATCCGGTGAATATTTATTGCCATTCATTGAAAATATTTTTTGAATTGTTTTGTTTTTGTTTACTTGGCATGATTATTCATATAGATAGATATATAGATATATAAAATAAAATTATTAAAATGAAAAATTCAGGGAGCAAACAGGTAATGTCAATAATTCTAACAATTATTGTCTTAAACACTTCACTTTCAGGTTGTGAGAAACAGGATGGTGCGTCTGAATCAGTTGGCAATGAATCAGCACTGCCTATTATGCAATCAGGTATAATGGTTAAGTTGCAATCGATTACAGTTGAGGCATTGAGCGGTGAAGAACGTGAGGGGCTTATTTTCCTCCGCGAAGAAGAGAAACTTGCAAGGGATGTTTATAATTACTTGTATGAATACTATAATTTAAATGTATTCATTAATATTCCTAAAAGTGAACAGCAACATATGGATGCTATTAAATTTCTGCTTGACAGATATAAAATTAGCGATCCTGCAGAAGGTAAAGCCAGTGGAGAGTTTATTAATAAGGAATTACAGGAGTTATATAACAATCTTATCAAAAGAGGGAAAGAGAGTGCGGCAGAGGCAATTAAAGTCGGAGCTCTAATTGAAGAAGTCGATATCCGTGATCTCATTAATGAATTGGAAAACAGTATAAATAACCAGGATATTGAATTCGTTTACAACAACCTTATCAGGGGTTCAAAAAATCACCTCAGAGCTTTTACAGGTGTGCTTAAGACCTATGGTATAGTTTACTCTCCGGTTATTTTAGAAAAAGATTTTTATAATGAGATTATCCAGTAACTGGATAAAACGGATCATCAGACCACCTGCCTCCTGATTTGGCTGACCACATTATACAATTATCAATCAACTAAATGAGATGGTCTGGCTGTGCCGGAGAAGGCTGGTCAATGATGGCGTTTTTTCCACTCTGAGTGTACAGTTTTTACATGTCATTGTCAGAATAATTTAGGGGCAAATTCTTTTAGACATCTTCTCCATGTAAGCCACTCATGAGCTGTACCCGGAGATTCGTAAAAGACGTTATTAATTCCATTCTTACTGAGCATTTCACTAAAATTTTTTGCCGCCGGACCTTCTTCACTTCCAATACCAATAAATAATACCCTGACTTTGTCGTTAAATGAATCAGGATTTGCAAAAACGCCATTATAAGCGGTCTTCAGGTCATTTCCCGGGATCCGGCCAGCTCCACTAAAACTTCCGATATAGCTGAATAAATTCAAATGAGTGAGAGCAATCTGAAATGTCTGAAGTCCACCCCATGAAAGTCCAGCCATTGCACGGTGCTCCCTATCCGGAATTGTCCTGAAAGTTTTATCAATCATAGGGATCACATCATTCAGAAAGACTGGTTGAAATGTTGCTCCAAAGGTTTCCCTGGTCATCTGAATTTGTTTGCTCCCGATTCTCGGTGGTTTTGCTGAGTTTATCATTATGGCAACGTCTCCGCTTTCCATTACAACAATCATGGGTTTACACTTTCCGGAAGCAATTAAATTGTCCATGATGAAGTTCATTTTTCCTTGTTCAGTCCATCCTAGTTCATCTTCACTCATCCCATGCTGAAGATAAAGTACAGGATAATGTTCATCCGGATTAGATTCATACCTGGCAGGTGTGTAGACACAACACCTCCTGTATTCCTTGTTTGATGTCGAATAATAGTAACATGAACGTACCTGACCATGAGGAACATTTTGCGGACGATAGTAATCTCCCTCTGGTCCCTCAGGAATTTCAATAGCACTGGTCCGCCCGAAAAGTGCATTATATGTTTTACTATCCGGGTCTGCAACTTCTGCACCATCAATGATAAAGTTGTAGTAATGGAATCCTACAACAATCGGATCAGTTACACCATACCAATATCCAATTTCATCTTTCTTCATCTCATAGGTTTTACCAACATGATAAAGATTAACTGCTACCTTTTCAGCCTGAGGAGCATAAATGCAAAAATACGCCCGGCCCTGTTCATCAATCCGTGGAAAATCTCTTTTGAAGAGTGCAGTTTCCGATAGCCTGGTTGTTTCCAAAATATTCTGGCCAGTAAGATTGTATACAAACATTGTTGCAGTTAAAAACAATAAAATCTTTTTCATAATGAGTAAAAGTTTATTCATATATATTTAATTAAAGATAATATTTTCATTCCATTAGTGCCCGATAAAAACAAAATGTGGTTACTTATTATAAGTATCTTTTTCTGCCCGGTCTGGTCCGTAATCTGGTATCCATCCGGTAGACATTTCGTCAGGCCGGTTGACAATAACAGCCTGAATCTCCTGGATCAAACCAGACCTGATTGCAAAAAATTCAGCAACAAGTCGATCGTGGGAAGTTGCCTCACTTCTGCTTTTTAAACCAGGTTTAATTCCAAATCTTACAATTGATAGTACTACTCCTCTCTCTTCGTCCACCACCGGGTAACGGCGATCCCAAATATTCCGTTCCTTGAAGAAACCTGTGTCAAAACCTTTTGCTGTTGATTCATATTGGCCATCTTTGATCATGCCTGTAGTTTGCATTCCATTTTCGAATCTCTTTGAATCGGGCAATAAACGTGCGGGTCTGTACTCTGATGAACCGTTAGTCTGAAATGCCCGCCAATAACTCTCTGCTGTGCCTATCAGGTCATAATAAGAATCTCTTTCAACTTCCCGTATGGACATAAGATACGAAGATGATACTTCCCTGAGATTATCAGCATCCCAGATCTGGTCAGCCTCACCTTTATTACATTTTATTGCCTCAATTTCTGCAATTTTGCCACCCTCAATTTTCATACGCAACATGAACATTGTGAAGGATCCGTCGGAATTCTTAATTACAGCCTCAGTGCCTGTATCTCCGCGGCGCGTATTTACAATATCGAAACGGAATGTAATGCTTTCTGCATTTTGCCAGAAGGTTTCAGAAAGAGATTTAATATCACCATTGAGCGTAATTTTTGCACTTTCTGCCAATGGAACTGCAGATGCATTATTTGCGAGAAGCGCTTTGAAGTACAGATCAATATAACCGGTTAAGGAAGGACGGTCATAATTACTGCGTGCAGGCATAACAACCAGCATTGACAGTAAAAATAATGTAATTCGCATTTTAAGCATATTGTCTTTTATTATGATTTATGATTAAGAAATATTAAATCCTTAAAAATATGCAGAATTCTACATTCCAGAAAATGAATGACTGGAAATAGCAGGAAAGAGCATTATTGTAAAAATTCTTATTAATAAATCAACGTTAGTCAGGAATTAAATCCTTGATATATAAATAAGAACAGTGATAACCATTTATATTTTTTCAACTACCCCGAAATCATATATGCAAATCTCCTTATATATTTCATCCGGGCGAACAAGAGTAGATGGATAATCCGGACAGTTAGGAGTATTGGGGATATGCTCGGTTTCCAGACAAAATGCAGAATATGGATCATAAATAGCACCTTGTTTCCCTTTCAGATTTTTAGTAATAGTATTACCTGTATAAAACTGAACTCCCGGTTGAGTAGTATAAACATCCATGGTCCTTCCGGATTCCGGTTCAACAACTTCAATTACTTTTTCCAAAGTGCCGGCAGGTCTGTTAAATACATAACAAAAATGATATCCTCCCCTGTCAAATTTATGAATGTTTTCTTTGATCGGTTTCATTGTTGTTAAGTCAAGAGTTGTATCTTTTACAGATGTATAAGTTCCAAGCGGAGTATTTCTTTCATCTATTGTCGCATAATTATCGGCATCGATTTTTATTAAGTGATTAAAAACAGGTTCTTTGCAATTCCCGATCAGATTGAAGTAACTATGCTGAGTCATATTTACATGTGTTGCCTTGTCTGCAGAAGCTTCAAACATTATATGAACAGCGTCGTCGTCCGTAAAAAAATATGTAACATATGCGTTAAGATTTCCGGGGTAACCAATGCTGCCATCAGGAGAAAAATGATGAAATCTGATACCTTTCCCTGATTCATTTTCGATTATTTCACTATCCCAAACGGAGGTATGAAATTCTCCGCCTCCATGGTTTCCACTTTTCAATTTATATTCAATGCCATCAATCTCAAATTTTGCATCTTTAATAACATTTGCGACACGACCCACTACAGCACCAACACACATTCCATTGTCTATATAATTTTGAAGCGAGTCGAAACCCATAACTACATCTTCATAAACTCCGTTTTTATCCGGAACGATAACAGATGTTATTATTGCACCGTAATTTATTACTTTCATAACTGAGCCATTAGAATTTGTGATAGTGTAAAGAAATACGGGTTTATCTTTATAAGTTCCCCAATCTTCTCTGACAATAGAACTTTTGTCAGAAGAACAATTACTCAAGCCGGTTAATGATATTACGGCAATTACTATATATGTGAGTCTCTCCATTTTGCTGTTTTCTTTCATTTGGTACAGTTATTTTCCTTCCGGGAAGGACCTAAACTCCATAACCACCAAAATCCATATGCGTCGTCCAGGCTGAAGCGCCATCTGGTTTCTGTTAGTTATTCTGTAATTCTTCAGGTAAGACACCAATAGGCCTGATACTTTTACCTGTAACTTTAGTTATTGCATCTCCCAGCTCTTCTCTTGCTTTGTCACCGATTGCTGCGAGTTCTTCAACTATATCCGGATGTAATTCAGACACATCGTATCTTTCACCCTGGTCTAATCTAAGATCGTAAAGTTCCATTTTTTCAATTGTGATCTCTCCGTAGTCACCTTCCCAGCCATCCTTTCCTGGTAAATAACCCTCATAACTTCTGGTTACCTGAGGAAAGACTAATTTCCACCCTCCTTTTTGAACGGCTCTTAGACCTCCTCCATAATAATAATAAAAGTCTTCCCGTGGATCCGCATTTTTTTCACCTTTCATCAAAGGAAGTAAGCTAACACCATCAGTTTTATGAGAAGGCATCTGTGCTCCTGTTATATCAGCAAACGTAGCAAACAAGTCTATTGAGCTTGCCAGCTTATTACAAATTGAACCCTCTCCAATAACGCCCGGCCATTTCATGATACAAGGGACACGTTGGCCTCCTTCAAAAGCTGTCCATTTAGCTTCACGCAAACCTCCTGTTGATCCGGAATGGTTGCCATAGCAAAGCCATGGACCGTTATCACTGGTGAAAATGACAAGCGTGTTTTCAGTTAATCCATTTATTTCCAGTGTCTTTATAACTTCTCCAACAGACCAGTCGACTTCCATCATGACATCTCCAAATAATCCCATTTCACTTTTACCCCTGAATTTATCTGAAACACCTAATGGAACATGAACCATAGCGTGAGCAAGATACAGGAAGAATGGCTGATCTTTATTATCTTCTATATATTTAATGGCCCGTTCTGTGTATTTTGTTGTTAGCTGATCCTGATCATCCATTGTTAATATCTCTTCAACAATCTCATTACCTTCATATAAAGGAAGGTTAGGGAAATTTTCACGACCAGGCCGGACTTTATCTCCGATATAATCAAGAGGCCACCAGTCATTCGAATAAGGCAATCCAAAATATTCATCAAATCCATGTTGTAACGGGAGAAAATATTTACTGTCGCCCAGATGCCATTTACCAATAATACCTGTATGATATCCTGCTGTTTTAAGCATCTCCGGGATTAGTACTTCATCAGGATTAATTCCTTTTAATGATGGAGGGAAACCAGGACCACCGAAACTTATCCTTGGCGGATAACATCCGGTAAGCATACCACCCCTTGAAGCAGTGCTTACTGCTGAAGGACAATAATACATTGTATAATTCATCCCCTGATTCGCTAATTTATTGATATTCGGCGTTTCGTACTTAAGTGCTCCGTTAACACCAATATCACCATAACCCAGATCATCCATATAAAAAAGGATAATATTGGGCTTACTATTATCTTTTACCTGTTTTTTACTGCATGCACACAAAGCAAGTGAAGCTAATCCGATGGCAATTGTTTTTGTTTGTATCATAATTAACTATTTAGTAACAAATCAGTACCAAGAGTTTGGAGTCCTGGAGTGCCTAAAGTTAATAAGAATTGAATAAATCAGGTCCCTTTAAAGGCAGCAATGACACTTAAAGCTCCAACCACGTTTTGATTATTTTTTATGTCGGTATCTCCTATGTGAAGGATACATTTTAATAGTATCGTTCTCTACAGAACACATTAAGTTGACAGAAAAGCTACGTATTGATAATATAACGAGAAGATAATTTTACTATTATACCAGATTGGCTTATGCCAATAAAATATCAGCGGGAATCCTTAATCCTTTATATAAGGATTTTATCATGCCAAGTGTTAATTTTCTTTTTCTGTTTAATATCTCACTCACCCGACTTTGACTGCCGATATATTGTACAAGATCCGCATTTGTCATATCCATTTGCTCCATGCGAAATTTAATCGCATCCACCGGGTCAGGAGGTGCAATTGGATAATGTTTCATTTCATATGATTCTACTAAAGTTATAAGCAAATCCAATTCATCTCCTTGCGGGGTATCCTTTTTTGCTCCCCATAATACCTCTATCCTATG
Organism: uncultured Bacteroidales bacterium; assembly: GCA_963732435.1. Classification (GTDB taxonomy): domain Bacteria; phylum Bacteroidota; class Bacteroidia; order Bacteroidales; family VadinHA17; genus LD21. The sequence goes on from CAVSZL010000006.1 coordinate 1,294,553, forward strand.
AATCGAAGCATTGTAATCATGCTCTGTTTTAATGGGTCTGATTTCCATAATCAAATCGTTTTAACATCTATTTTATCATATTGCTTTATGAGTTCCGATGAATCGTACAAAAATTACCTGAAATTCATAATCAATTGCAACAACTAATCTGTAAGTATTGCCTTTTATATTAAAGACTACTCTGCCATCTCCAACGATACTTGCATTCTTGTATTGTTGTTTTAAATCATTAGAGTTTATCCAATCGGCTGTCTTTGCATCATGATACCAAGCTCGCAAAGAAACCTCAGAATCAGCATATTCTGGCTTTTCAAAAAACGTTCTCAAAGTTCTAAATGCAATGATTCTCATTTTGCAAATATAAGAATAATTTGTATTATATCCCATTTTGGGATAATGTTTATTAATTGTCTCTTGCTGCTCGGAGGGGATCGTAAAATGAGTTATCAGAACGATGTCACCTGACTTAATCTCAGCCCAATCATCCTAAGGATGCTTTTCTAAGTCTCTTTTTTATTGTTCCAGTACTCCACATTTTTTTCATAAGTCTCCCGGCTGGTCAGGAAATGAATATGTTGATAAGACTTTAATCTGTATGCTTTTATTGTATCCATATTCTGCCGAACCGCTTTTTCCGCCCGGTGATGTCCATCGATCAGATTATAACGGTCTGGTGCAATTTCCGCCAGAATTACAGGCTTTGTAACCTCAACGGAATCCAGATGCTCTTCATTGATATGAGGTGATCTGGAATAGATGTCTTTCACAGCAACAATCTCTGGCGTAAAAAGATCAGGATTTTCCTGAATATAATTGATCATTCTGGAAATATTGAAGATGAATATACCATTATGGAATAATTCATCCCCTTCAACAGAGGTGCATGGTTTGCAATGCTTTTCTGGTGTAAGATATTGTTGCATAATGATACTGTGGAGGTTTGGTAAATCTAATTATGGTTTTTTGAAAACAACTTCAGGAACGACATGATACTCCGTTTTATCTTTTCAAAGAACCCATTTTCTGTTTTATCCGGAATATCATTTTGAATATACTGACCACTGGCTGACTCCATTTGATCTGAAGCCTCTTTTCTTACTGAAACAGATTCTGCATTTTCTTCTGTTTGGGCCGGCGTTCCGACACCCATGATAGCTTTTTCATAAGAAGAGTCAAAGGTTTCAGCCCTTAAAAACCTCGTGAGTTTTTATGTAATCAGGATCAATAATTACCCCGCTGCCAGGACCAGTGGGTACCTTTATCACCCCATCCACACTTGTAAGCGGATCGGTTTTACTCTCTATTGGTATTAAAGTACCGTTAGCGTCGTGGGTTTCAAACATTTTAAATTCGTGGTATTTGTCGGCATTTGGAGTTGCCGATACGCTGTGCAGCATGTATAGATAACCAAGCCCCCCTCCCGACATGTGAGGTGTGGAAGTGTACCCCATCACTTCTGCCATGCGCGAAACTTTCATTGATCGGATAATTCCCCCGAAATAAAACAAATCGGGTTGTATTACCTGAAAGACATTGTTCGCGATCAGCCATCGGAAAGCATGAATGCCAAACTCTTCTTCACCTCCGGCCATCTTAATATTAAGAGCGCGTTCCACCTGTTTCTGTTCTTCGTACCAATCCCATGGTACTGGTTCTTCGTAAAAATAGTAGTTATACTCTTCCAGTAATTTGCCAAGCTTAATGGCTCCTTGCGTTGTGTACGAACCATTGCCGTCAATCATTAAAACCATGTTATCGCCAAATTTTTCCCGCCCCATTTTTACAAGTCTTTCGGTGCTTTTCGTTTGGTTGTCATTATCCATACCGAGGTTATCTCCTGCCCCGGCACGAAGTTTTATAGCTTTAGCCTTTGTCTCTTCCCAGTCTTTGTACATCAGTTCCAGGGATTCTTCGGGTTCCATCTGGCGCAATTCGCCAATACGGGTTCCGAGATAAATTGAAACTTCAGGATGGTGAATATCGCCGACTAACTTTCCCATTGGCAAGCCTGCAATATTGCCTAGCATATCGAGTATGGCAAATTCTATGGATGCAACCTGCACATTCATCGGTATCCCCTGACGCTTGATATTATTTTCCACTGCGTTGAACAGCAACTGGTCAAGGTCGCGGGCATCTTTCCCCAAAAAATGCTGCCGAAGAATATTATTGAACATGGGGTAACTTTCTTTTGCAATAAACGGGTGACCGATGGAAATTCCTTCCGCCCCGTCACCTGACCTGACCCGACAAATACAATTATCGCGGTCGCGCAATAATTCAAGAGTTTCAATAATTACCGGATTTGTAAACAATTCGCGTTTTAAAACCGGTCTGTTTATTGCTTCATCCAATCTGGTGTAGTCGGGGTAGATTTCTGATACATCTTTTTGCATTTTGCCGCAAGAAGGTAATAAAGCTGCGCTGCCAGCCAGGGCAGCTGTCGAAAGAAAGTTTCTCCTACTGGTTTTCATGGGTATTGGTTTGTTTTAATTTCAAAGTATATGGTACATTCTTAAAAAGCTGTTAATCAGTAGTTTTATAATTACGTAACAAGGTAAACCGAACTATTAAAGATAATACATAAACCGATTACCATAACCACAGTTTATAAGAATGATAAACTTTTCTATATTTCTCATTAATTAATGGATTAATCCTGGTTTTAGTTGTCAATTTATAATAACGAGAATTGGTCAGAGCTACCAATTTTGAGATCATTCTTCCCTCACCCGCTCTCACTCTCACACTTTTTTTATTCTGCCGGGACCTGAAGGAAAAGGATGTTTCTGACCTGAAAGTGAAATATGAATACCCATCCCGCTGTGAGACATCAACAGTTATCGTTTTTGGTGGTTAAAAAGTTGTGAATTAAAGCGTTCTGCATTATTTTAAATTGAATTCCCAGAATTCCAGAGTTGTCCTTATTTTTTCTCTTGCTTCTTTATTATCAGAATAAATATCAAATCCATGTATACCTGTTGCATAATTTATCAGGGTGAATGGCACTTTCTGTTTTATTGCTTTTTCCGGAAGCCTGTTAATTCCTTTGCGGGTATTGTGCATTATAGATATTTAAAGTATTTTTGTTTAAAATAAAGACTTGTATCATGATACCTCTTTTTTAAATCGGTATTATACCAGTTTTGTTTCCGATAATAATAGCACAAGAAATAATATATATTGCATCAGTTGATATTGGCATCAACCAGTTTATGGTTCAAGGAATTAGAGGCTGCATTTGTCTCCCAAAACAACTGCCGAGGACTTCTTGTCTGTGGTTTAATATGAAAATCAAATATTCTCAATTATAAGTAATGTTTTACATAAATATTTTATAAAACTTTAACCATGAACAAGAATGCATTAGGGATATTAGTACTGGCAGGGATAGTTCCCTGTTCCTGCACCCAGAAAAAGGCAGCCCAGCAGGCAGTTGTCTCTGAAGATGGATATGATCGTACGTTCCTTCCGATAAGGGAACCTGTTCGTCCGACATATAAGGAACTTGATGCCCGTAATGTCACTCCTCCTCCGCGATTTGAGGTTAAAGCCCCCAAAGGGGCCCCAAATGTGGTTGTAGTACTCATTGATGATATGGGTTTCGGAGTCTCTGAAGCCTTCGGAGGCCCGGTATTGACACCAACGATGAATATGCTGGCACAAAACGGCCTGAAATACAACCGTTTTCATACAACTGCACTTTCATCACCAACACGTGTAGCTCTTTTGACAGGGTATAATCATCACAGTAACAACATGGGCAGTATTGCAGAAACTGCCACTACATTCCCTGGAAATACCGCAGTGAGGCCTCAATCCATTACCCCTATGGCAGAAGTGCTTCGTCAGAATGGTTATAATACTGCAGCATTTGGTAAATATCATGAGACTCCTCCATGGGAGATCTCTAATTCAGGCCCGCAGGACCGTTGGCCAACACGTTCAGGATTCGAGAAGTTTTATGGTTTCATAGGAGGTGAAACCAATGAGTGGGCTCCACTAGTGTATGATGGAATTACTCTTGTCGAAATACCGGAAGATCCGGATTATCATTTTACTACAGATATGACCAACCAGGCCATCTCCTGGGTTCGTTTTCAAAAGGCTCTTGCACCCGATAAACCATTCTTTATGTACTTTGCGCCGGGAGCTACCCATGCACCACATCATGTACCAAAAGAATGGATCGAAAAATATAAAGGGAAATTTGACCAGGGCTGGGATAAGCTCCGTGAAGAGACCCTGGAACGCCAGTTAAAATCAGGCATTGTACCTCCTGGCACAAAACTGGCGCCTAAACCGAAAGATATTAAAGACTGGGAGACACTTTCAGCTGACGAAAAGAAATTGTTTACACGCCAGATGGAAGTGTATGCAGGATTTGCCGAACAAACTGATTATGAAGTTGGAAGGCTAGTTTCAACTATTGAGGAATTAGGAATAATAGAAAACACTGTAATTATTTTCATTGCCGGGGATAATGGTGCAAGCGCTGAAGGCCAGATGAACGGGATGTTCAGTGAGATGACCTACTTCAGCGGTGTGCCGGAAACTGTTCCAGATATGTTAAAACATTATGATGAGTGGGGCGGACCAAGCACTTATCCTCATTTTTCTGCCGGATGGGCAGTGGCTATGGATTCTCCTTTCTCATACACTAAGCAAGTGGCTTCTGATTTTGGAGGAACCAGAAACGGAATGATAATTCAGTGGCCTGCAGGTATAAAATCCAAAGGAGAATTGCGTTCGCAGTTTGGCCATGTCATCGATATCGCTCCAACTGTTTTTGAGGTTGCAAAGATACCGGCACCAAACATGGTAAATGGCATTGAGCAGGATCCAATCGAAGGGACAAGTCTTGCATATACATTCAATGATGCAGTAGCAGCAGAACAACATATAGTTCAATATTTTGAAATGTTTGGCAACAGGGGAGTTTACCAGGATGGATGGTTGGCACGTACTATTCACAGGCCGGCCTGGAAGCAGAAACCTGACAATACATTGCAGGAAGATAAGTGGGAGTTATACAATACAATAGAAGATTTCAGCCTGGCTAATGATCTGGCATCACAAAATGCTGATAAACTTAAGGTAATGCAGGATTTGTTTATGGCAGAAGCGGAAAAATATCATGTTTTACCAATAGACGACCGCCTGCTGGAAAGGACCAATGCAGAATTGATGGGCAGACCTACAGTAATGGGTGACAGAAATTCTGTAACTTACGGAGAAGGCATGAGAGGAATGGGCGTTGATGTCTTCATTGATCTTAGAAGTACCTCATTTACAATTACTGCAGAAGTGGCAGTTGATGCAAAAGGAAATGGAGTTATAGTATGCCAGGGTGGACGATTTGGCGGATTATCTTTCTATTTAAAAAGCGGGAAACCGGCATATAGCTATAATTACCTGGGAATGGAATCAACTCATATCATGGCCAATGAAGCACTTAAACCGGGAAATTATAAGCTGGTTTACGATTTTAAATATGATGGCGGTGGTATGGGTAAAGGTGGCGTCGGGACAATTTATGTAAATGACAAAAAAGTTGTAGAAAAGAGAATTGAAAAAACACAGCCCGGAATATTCTCAGTCGATGATCTGGCAGATGTTGGCGTTGATGACGGTACTCATGTTGCAGATTATGGCGCATCATCAAAATTCAACGGGTCAATCAACTATGTCACTATTGACAGGAAAAAGTAAAATGCTGAATAATAGTACAAGGTGTTTATCTTCTTTATTATAACCTTTATATAATTATTGAGAATTTGAATTTATAATGTATTAGCGATCAGCAAATGAAATCCCTTAAGCTCATCTTTCTTGCATTTATTCTTTTTCTCAACTTAATAAATCTGAATGCTCAGGAAAAATCCGGATTCCTGTCATCATTCCGGGATAGCCTTGATAATAAAATAGATATAAGCGACTGGCTGGTAAATAAGAAAGGTGTTCTGCTTATGCCTACTTTCATTACGGAACCGGCTGTAGGTTATGGAGGTGCTCTGGCTGCCCTGTATTTCCACTCATCGTATTCAGCAAAAAAGGGACCCCCAAGCATATCAGGTGTTTTAGGCGCTTATACTCAGAACGGGACCTGGGCTGCGGGCCTCCTTCATGCCGGATTCTGGAAAAATGACCGAATCAGATACCTTGGAGTAGCCGCAAGAACCTATGTAAACCTTGGTTTTTATGGCTCGGGGAACCTGGGTCTGTTGGATATTGAATCAGTAAATCTTAACCTGGATGCCTGGTTGCTGGTTCAGCGTATCAAATTCAGACTGGGCGAAACCAATCTGTTCCTTGGCGGACAGTATTTACTGTTTGACACCTATAATACTTTTGATACCCCTATAGATATACCTTATTTCACCGGTAATGAATTCAGTTCAACCCTAAGCGAAGTGTCATTGAAGTTTGAACTTGATTCCCGGAATTCGGTCTTTTCCCCGTCAAAAGGATTGTTTCTTGGATTATCAACTTCCTACAGTGACACATGGTTAGGAGGTGATGCTCTTTATGGAAGGATCGCATTGACTCTTATCGGATATATACCTGCAAACGATAAGGTATTTGTAGGGTTAAGGCACGAAAGTATTTATTCACTGGGTGATGTACCGTTTTATGCCCGCCCGATAGTAAACATGCGAGGTGCTCCTTTGATGAAGTACCAGAACAGCAATACCACACTCATTGAAGCAGAAGTAGACTGGAATTTTTACAACCGGTGGACTGTTCTTGGTTTTACCGGGCTGGGAAATGCATTCGAAAACTTTAACGATTTTAATGAAGGGAAAAGTGTGACAACAATAGGTTCCGGCTTCAGATACCTTCTTGCCAGGAAATTACGCACAAATATGGGAATGGATTTTGCATTAAGTAATGATGATTTTGCATTTTATGTGGTTTTCGGAACCGCATGGATGAGGTAAGGTGACCAGGAAATATACTGTCACCAATTAAATCGACAGCAAATAAATAATCAGATAATTTCTATACGTAGTAGTCGCGATTACTTCAGAAAGTTATTTATGTGAGTGATTCACGTTGCTCATAATTTTAATTAACTTTGTATAAAACCTTAAATTATGAAAACTTCAGCTTCCATTATTGTTCTGGTGATAATTATCGGTTTTTTCTTTATTCAGAGCTCTCCTGTTTACAATGGCGGACAGAATAGCGGATTAGTATACCCAACTGAAGTAAAGAAAGTGATTGATGCGAAATGCTATGGCTGCCATAGTATAAAAGGCAAATCACAGGATGCAAAAGATGCACTTATCTGGGATAGTCTGCCGGGTCTACAGAAAGGCAAGATTGTGGCTACCCTTGATGACATCATCAAGGTGCTGAAAGAAAACAAAATGCCTCCTAAGCAGACAATTGAGAAGTATCCTGAGATGAAATTGCTTCCCGGGGAAACTAAGACTCTGCAAACATGGGCCGAAGCCACGGCTGACAACATGCTGAAATAAGATATTAATAAAGCCTTTTCAGTTAAGCTTATGAAAGCAGTTAAAATAATACTGATCGCATTGCCCGTGGTTTTCATTTCCATTCAGTTAATACCATCAGGAATCCCAATTAATAAGCCTGAGGATATGAAAAGCATTGCAAGCAGTAACCAGGTAACTGAACCTGTTTTGGAGCAGTTGAGAATGTCATGTTTTGACTGCCATTCGAACCAGACTCATTTTCCGTGGTATTCAAAACTGGCACCGGCATCATGGATGCTTGCAGATCATATCAATGAAGGAAAAACAAAGCTGAACTTTTCCGAATGGGAAGATTACAGCAATCGTGAAAAAATAGGTATTCTCAAAGATATCAAGGATGAAGTTGAGTCTGGGAATATGCCCCTGAAATCATATCTTCTTATCCACAGAGATGCAAAGCTGGATCAGGAAAAGGTTACAGCTTTAGTTACATGGGCCGATGAAACTACGGATAAAATACTGAATTAAACGCCCTTGTTTTATCTTCTTAATCTCCTCATATTTACCGCTGTAACCAGAGTTGAGGGTCTGAAGTATATTTACTCCCTGAAAAAAGATAAAAAGATGCAACTCTGTAAAGGAATTCCTATAATATTCCGGCGCATGTAAATAGTAATCTGCTTTGATACAAAATCAATTGATTATGTCGCTGTTTTTCCTGACTTCGGCTCTTTTACAAATTCCCAAACATAATAGATAATAAATCAGTATTTTATAATTTACGAGATGTTTGTTTTTGGTGTCCTGAGATAGATAAATAGCTTTGTCTAAAAAGGTGAAGGACTAAAGTCCGGAAAATCCAAAAGTTATAAGTCTTTGATTAAAACCGACAACAATTTAGCTATACTCGGGCATCTCCCTTTTAAATTAATTACCGTTGGCTTCAGCCAACGGATTCAGAATCCCTCCAATTTAGGGCTTTAGCCCAACACCTATTAAAAATTGTGAAATAAAAAAAACCTGAAATGAGATTTTCTCTAAAGTTTGAAATTGTTTATCTTTAAGTTGTTAATCGCTAGCATTTCAAACAATATGTCATATTTAAAAATCTGGGTACACTGTGTGTGGACCACAAATAAAAGGATCCCATATTTAAAGGATAAGTTAAAGGATGAAGTAATTTTTCATATCCGGGATAATGCAAAACTAAAAGGCATTTACATTGATCACATAAATGGTCATAATGAACACCTCCATGCCCTTATATCCTTGGGAGGGAAACAAAATATTTCCGAGATAATGCAAAAAATAAAAGGAGAAAGTTCCTCTAACCGTCGGTTAAAACCGACGGTAATTGATTTTCAATGATTTGAGTGTTCCAATGTCGAAGTCAGGAGATGCAACTCTTTGTGGGAATCCCTATGACATTCCGGTGGAAGTAATCAGAAATCGATGGGCTCTGACTTCGGACTTCGGTCTTCTGACTTCCGACTGATTAGTCACAAAGAGTTAAATATTATCCTTATTGACATTTAAGGTTAGTCCTTTGTACTTTTGAGGGTTCTGCAAAAGCGCCGAACATGGCACTTTTATATGAAGCACATGCATCAGTTGTTTGTCCTTTCCCTTCCTGTGCAAGGGCAAGTTGAAAGTAAAATTTCGCTTTTGCTTCGTTAGCTCCTGTTTCAAGTGCCAGACCTTTTTGGGCATATTCTGCTCCTTTGTCAAAATCCTTCTTTTTATTATAGACATCTGCAAAGTAGTAGAATAGATCTTTGTCGTCTCCGTATTTTGCAGCTTTATTCAGCATATCAATCGCCTCATCAAGCTTATTAGCCTGGTTTGCTCTTGATCCGGAAGCACGAAAATATTCAAGTGCCAGTTTTGATGCCTGTTGTACTTTTACAGTATCATTAGTACTTTTCACCTTACCAAGATATATATCAATATTTTCCTCAAAGGCAGCTGAATTATTCTGGTTTCTGAATATTAAAGCCTTATTATAAATAGCATTTATATAATCCGGATTAATCACTAAAAGACTGTCAAAAGTCAGAAGGGCATTTCCAAAATCCTTCTTGGTAAAATATTCAGTACCCAGGTTATAATAACCTTGTACTAATATCTTCATTGCATTTTCCTTGCCTGTTTTACTACCATATTTTTCGGCTGCTGATGCTGCATTTTTTGCAGCTTTAATGGTTTCCGCTGACGGCTTTTTTTCGGTCAGGGTGGCAGAGGCAACCTTAACATATAATCCGGGTAATACCTGAACGGCTTTTTGTTTCAGGTCAGCAGCTGTTTCCCCAACCTGATCAGATAATACAACTACTTTCTCAAATGCTTCAATAGCGGCCTTTGGATCGGTTTGCATTGCCTTCGCCCCTTCATTGTACACATTTACCACATCATTCCGTGTCTGTGCATTCAGGTTTGAACCAATAATTGCGGATAGAAAAAGTACCGCAGCAATTTTTCTCAATTTTTTCATATTCATAATAATCCGGATTATAGCGTTTTAAAAATAAATATTTTAAAGTTTTTAAAAATAGAGATTTTTTTCAATATCCCAGTATTCAGAAAAAATTATCACAGCCGGTCAAAGTCTGATGAATAAAATCTTTAACCAAATACCTGACAACTTTGTTCAAAAATGTTTTCTCTTTTTACATCAGTAATCCCTGTTATTCGGAAGTATCCTGATATATGATATGGATCGACGATTAATGAAGTATATATTTGAGATACTGTTTATGGAAATAGGCTGAAAATTTTTCCTCCCGAACCGGTGTTACATTAGATGCAATATTTAATATTAGCGCATAATAATAGTTGTAATCTGAATAAAATTTACAATCTTTAGGATATGATCATATAACATATTCTGCCATGCAAAAAATGAAATTTGATATTTCCGGATTAAAAGGAAATTTGGGACGGATCAGAGACTGGATGGATAGTCATAACATTTCACCCAGGCTGATATTTTTCATTATGGGTATAATTTCTGCTATATGGTTCCTCGTAAGGGTTATACCTAAACCATCGAGAGCAGCTTATCCGTGTATGAGAGTGGCTGCGCCAATGATGTCGGGATTAGTCACCTACCTTCTGGCAGTTGCCGGCCTTACCGCTATATCAAGGAGATCAAAAAAGAAAATTTTAAATGTAAGATATATGGCAATGTTTCTCCTCTTTGCAGGAGTTCTGCTTGCTATGGCTGTTTCTCCATCAAATAATACACAAACCGCAGTACAAACAACAGAGACCAGAACCGGACCGGAAGATGGCCCAAACAAGCCTTTTGGTGAACCTAAGGGAATTTACCCCGGGAGAGTAGTCTGGATCTGGAATCCCGATGCAACAAATGAAAAGTTTGAACATAATGATTTTGATAACTACTCCTTTTACCCTAGCCCTCAGAATAATAATCCCGAGGTAATTGCAAAAATGTTCCGCGACGGTGTTCTTAAGCTCACAGGCAAGAAGAAGGTAGATAAAGCATGGGATGAGATGTTCATATACTTCAATCAGAAGAAGCATAACAGGAAAGTTGGTTATACAAAGGGTGAAAACATTCTTATCAAACTCAACCAGGGACAGGCCGGATGGGTTCTCAGCAAGGAAGACAAAGCCAACGGTTACGCTCTTCCAAAAACTCTTCCTAAAGAACAGGAAAGAAGAAAGATAAGTATGCCTCCCACTGAAAACGGCCCTTATGCCGTTCTGGAATTATTGAGGGAACTTGTCAATGAGGTTGGCGTACCCCAGGAAAACATTTGGGTGGGAGATCCGATGAACCCGATCTATGCACATAATTACGATGTGTGGTTCAAGGAATTCCCCAGGGTCAGGTATATCGACAGAGTCTCCACAACCTACGGGCGCACCCTGATAAATATATCAGAGAAGCCTCTTGTTTTTTATTCCGATAAAAAGATAACTGACAAACTTTATGATGTCATTGAAAATGCTGATTATATGATCTATATGGCAGTTCTTAAATCCCATGGTGCAGCAGGAGTTTCATTAACTGCAAAACTTAATTTCGGAAACATCGGAAGAAATGGTGCTGGTCATCTTCATTATTCTCATGTTGCAAACAGAAGGGAAGGATTTCCGAACAACACCGGTTACCATAAATACAGAGTCTTTGTTGATCTGATGGGTAGCAAATATCTCGGACAGAATACACTTTTCTGGTTTGTTGAAGGTCTTTTCGGAGGAGGCAGCAGCGAAATTAAAGGACCGGTAAAATATTTTATGCCTCCTTTTAATAACGACTGGAGTAACTCCATGTTCATGTCACTCGACCCTGTTGCCATAGAATCAGTCGGTTATGACTTCTTAAGAACAGAGTTTGACGGAGTGCATAAACATGATAGTGTCAATAATGAATGGGAATCAATGCCAAATGTATTCGGTGTTGATGATTATCTTCACCAGGCTGCCGACAGGGCAAACTGGCCGGAAGGCATAGTATACGATCCGGATAACAGTGGAAAACTTGTTCCGGTTCTGGGTGTTCATGAACACTGGAATAATCCGATCGATAAACAATATTCACGCAATCTTGGAACAGGAAAAGGTATAGAACTTGTATCTATACCCGAAAATCTTGTGAAGAGTGGAAACAGAAACTAGGGATAAAGAAGGCTTTAGTGCGGTAGTGCGGTGCTGGGTGGCTCAGGGCTCAGGGCGCAGGGCGCAGGGCACATTTCTCTCGTCCCTCTTTTCAACCTCCACGCTGATAGGTCTTTAAATGTTGATAAAACCGGAAGCTACGCATATCTTCCAAACCGGTGATCCTGATATCCTGAGCCGGAGAACTGCCCTTAAAATGTAATATTCCCCCGATTAGTTGTTTGAAGGATATTTCAATTGATTTTTAATTACTTCAATTGGAAAAGCTGTCCCATGTCCAGGGTAAACAAAAGTAATCCCTCTGTCAATAAGAGCTCTCCAGTTTTCTTTTATGGTTTCAATATCCTGAGCGTAAATTGGTAATCCGGGTTTTAATCTGAATGGGAAACCATTATGTGCCATACAACCTACTAATGCATCTCCTGAATTAAGAACAACACTAAGGGACCCAATAGTATGTCCGGGAGTATGTATTATTTGCCCATCTATTCCAAACTCAGAAAGTGAATATGGATCATTATTAAGAAGAATGTCCGGGGTGAATTTAGGGAACGGAATTTTAAAAGTGAATATTAAGGGTTGAGTAATTTTACCTTTGAAATTGACCCCTTTTGGTATTAATACTTTGTCATGTTCAACACATTCTATTTCACTTTCATGGATTGCAATCTTAGCCCCCGTCAAATCTCTTATATCACGGGCAGAGCCACAATGGTCGAAATGTGAATGAGTAAGGACAATAAGTTTAATCCGTGATGGATCAATTTTATGCTTTAACAGGATTTTTCTGAAAAGTTGAAGTTTATTTGGCATCCCGGCGTCAACCATTACTATCTCTTTACCAATTATTAAATAGCAACTGGTCACACCCAGGTTAAAGGAGATGATTTCTGTTGTCATGATGAGTGATAATAAGTGATTACTATTAACCGGATTCAGATTGTCCCTGTGTATTAACAGCTTTAATTATTTTTTATGCGTCGTGGTATAGATGATATCAATCACCAAGTAATTCAATTTGTCTCCTGTTATATTTATCAATCAAAGGATGAAATTTCTCTTCCATAGTTAAAGTTGGTAAGAACTTTTTAAGCTGTTGGTCGTATTCTATCAAGTCCTCTGATCCAAACTGAGAAGCAAAAGAAAAAATGTGTTGTTCAAGTGCATCAGATTCTTTATAAAGCTTGTCCTCTTTGATCTTGCTGCTATTTGCAACCCATTCTCCAAGGTATAGAAGTTGCAGGAGCGTTTTATATTGTTTTTTTGTAAAGCTTATTTCCATGGCTTATTCAAATGGTTCTTTTGGGAGATTATTTAAATTTTTGATATATCGTTCATTGTCAAAAGGTTTCTTAAATTTCATAACATTATATATCTCAACAGCAACGCATTGTCCTATTAGTTGTTTTACTTCAAAATCACCGAAACCCTGGTTCTTTAATCTCTTAAGAGTTATAAGAGTATCAGGTGGATCATTTGCCTCTATCTGATTTTCAATTATTCTGAAAATCTCATTTCTGAGTTTTAGATTTGTTTTCATTAGTTCTAAGGTTAGTTGTCACTCTGATTACCGGCACATTAGCTGCTGACTATTTTTAAATATTCAGAAGGAGTCATCACAGGAATTTCGGATCCTCTATAATCCTTTATGTTTTTTGTAATTATAACGTCAATCTTTTTAAAGTTAAGAGCACAATAATATTGAATACTGTCTTCAAAATCTATGAATCCGGATGCGATTGCAGACTTAATCGTTTGCTGGTCAACTTTAAGGATCGTCAACAATCTGGAAATAGCGTCCAGTTTGGCTATTACTTTATTACGGGACTCAATCTTTCTAAGTATATAATATAAATTGCTAAAAGTTAATGATGAAGCAAATCCTTTGAGCTTCTTCTGTTCTATAAGGGTGAAGATGATAGCCGCTTCTCTTGAATGAGGTTTTCTGTCAATCAGAAAGTCAACGATAACGTCTGTATCGATAAAAATGTCAATCATGTCAGAGATACTTTTTAACTAAAGCGTCACCAAGTTCTTTCTTATAGTCAAAGTCAGCAGGTAAGTTTGCACTCCCGAGCAAAGATTTTACCAAAGGTGAATACTCAGTCTCTTCAACCGGAGTGTTCTTTGTAAGGAGTTTGAGATAATTCTCTACAAGATCTGAAAGGCTTCTTCCTTTTGTCTTTGCATAGACTTTTGCCCTGCGGGCAACATCCTTATTAATGTTTAATGTTAATTTTGCGTCCATGTTACGTACTAATTATTATACAAATATACGTAAGATTTGTTAACATAGAAATGATTCATCCAATATTTTCTATTGTGCAGTCATTCACTGCGTGTCATTCAATGGTCATTAGGCTGCGCCGTCATTTACTTCGTGCCATTCAATGGTCATTAGGCTGCGCCGTCATTCACTTCGTGTCATTCTGTTGTCATTGGCGCTGCGCCGTCATTCAATGGTCAGTTGCGCTGCGCGCGTCATTTACTGCGTGCCATTCAATGGTCATTTGCGCTTCGCGCGTCATTCACTTCGTGTCATTCGGTGGTCATTAGTGCCGATTGATCTGATATAATTGTTTAGTTTTACGCCTATGTTATCTATTTCGGAAACGAATGATTCAAATGATTCATCAGGAATGAGCTTTCTGTTATTCGCTTTTGTCAGCCAGGTTTTTGTTTCATATAGTGATCCTCTTGAGTAATAGCAGAAGTTAATGTTTTCCTTATAATGATACCGTCCGAATCCTTCACTCAGGTTTGCTGCAATCGAATCAGCTGCCCGGACAAGCTGCTTACCTACTGTGTCTTTGGTAAAGTGATCCCATATCACTACTATTTCCCATATTTTTTCCGACAGATCCATCGATAATCTGTAAACATTTAACTCCTCTAATTTCATAAATATCTGTTTATTAATGATGCGTTTGATTTCTATTGTAAATTTTGCCACGAAGTGGCACAATCTGAATAACCGTGGGTGAAACCCACGGGCAACAACAATCTGAATATAACAGCCCTGAAGGGGCTGAATATTAAACTGTTAAATCGAATCTAATATTTAACCCCTTCGGGGTTACCAAGGATGTTTTTTATGTTACCGTGGGTTGCACCCACGGTTATTCAAATTAAACCCCTTCGGGGTAAATACGTCAATTCAAAAAAATTAAAGAACGATTATATAAGTTTTATTATCAGTGTTTTATGCAATTTTTTGAAAAATTCAACGCAGCACTACTAATATCAATTTATTAATAACTATTGATTGATCACTGAATGACCACCGAATGACCACCAAATAACCACCAAATGACCCCCTCATGACCTTCCTAAACCCCAAACTGCTTCGAATCCACCCACTCCATCCCCAACAACGACCAGAAATCCATCGCCAGGTTATTCAGGACATAATCATAAGGGAGCCAACCATAGCCTTTATCACCCCAGGAGGCACCCCAGGAATTCCGGATCAGAAGTGCCCCGGTAGTTGCTTTGTTGTTTTTTGTGTTTTTGATCTTCTTCGCATCATCATATCCTACAGCTACTATGGCGTGACCCCATTCTGCCGATTCTCCTTTATCGGGATAAGGAATGCCTCCTTTAGTATCCGACATTTCGAATGAAGGAAATCCCCAGAAACCGAACATTGAAGGGATCCCGGCTTCAAGATATTTCTTTACTGATGCAAGAACGTCATTGTAAGGTACTTTGGTACCTAAGGGATCGTGACAAAAGTATTTCAGTGCTTCATAGTTCTTAGCTACCGAATAAACAAATGCATCGGGCTCCACATCGAAATCATCGGTTTTATATGGCCAGTACTTTTCCAGGGGAACTCCGCAAAGTACAAGTGCCCCCATTGTTGTTCTAATCCATCCTCCTGTATCTCCGGTAACCTGCATAAGGTTGCGGGTAGTTTTGTATAAGAACAGGCGGGAAGCCTCTAAATGCTTCTCAAATGCCCTCTTTTCATAATATTCAACGATTCCTGCTCCGGCTTGTGCGGTACAGGATCCGATATTTCCCTGGTTTTCAACCGGCGAACACCATTTCCGAAGATCAACTGTTGTTGCCGCTTTCTTCTTTGATTCTCCTATTCCAAGTTTCTTACTGAATTCTTTAATCTCTTTCTTCTGTTCAGTATAATCACGAAGATCGGGCCTTGGCGGGAGCCAGCCGGTACCAACTATCATGTTGGTTTCCTTAAGAATTAGTTTTTGATTTAACGGATTCATAGCTTTAGTTTTTAAATTATTTGACTTTTAAAGACCGACGGTAACCTTAAGAACTATTCATGACTCCTGTCTGTTTCTGCATTTCTGGTATTTATTGCTGGCCTCAGTTCGATTATTAACACCGAATTTTCTGAAGATTCTCTGCAGATTGTTCTTAATTGTACATTCCTGCAGATTCAGATCGGCTGCAATCTCTTTGTTCTCTCTTCCCAGCACCAGACGATCCATTACCTTGATCTCACGTGCTGTCAGGTACAATTTATCATTTATCCATATTACGGGACAGGCTTCTGTTTGTTTCATCCCGGACCCATTTTCACTCTCCTGTACCTCGGTTTGTTCAGACTTATTGTCATCAAAACCTGCAGTAAATTCTGAAAGCGATTTTACTACATGCGGAAGCTGATTCCTTTTAATCCTTATACTCAGTAAAACATCATGGTTAAGATTTGTAATGCTCATATTAATGCTTTGCGGCAAAAGGATGTTCTTTTCTTTTGTCATAATCCTGAACATTTAAAGTTATTTTATCTCTACTTTTCTAAGGGATGTGCCCTCCCTGGTTATAAGTACTTCATACAGCTCTGTAACATTTGAGGCTGCCGGAGTCGCGGGCAAGCCTTTCAATGCAGCCAGATCGGAGACAGCAGATGTGGTTTTGGAGACAAGTGCCGAAAGTGATTCAATTGTTTCACTGACTTTCGGATCGGTGGCAATGCCAAGCGACGTAAGTATGCCATCGTTGAGTTTAATGTCAACCTTTCTCGATCCCGGTCCGTCCTTAAAAACAACATACATTGGTTCAGAGAGATCAGGCATATAAATTACAGCCGACTTAACAACATTGTTGTTTACATCCCTTTCAACCTGAAGATAGGGTTTTGCAGCATAATATTTCAAACCCGATACCTTCGAAGAGTCACTCCCTGAATAAAACTTCACCGGAGTGCATGAGTTCAATAAAACAGCAGTTACTACCGTAATTGCAGCTAAGAAATTTTGTTTCATAACCAGAGTTTTTTGTTAAACATCAAAAGCCTTTTATCCCGGAACTTTTCAGATCCCGAAATGGAAGTGTATTAACAGAACTCTAAAATTAAGAAATCTTCCTTATACCAGCAATTATAAAATCCGCAAAATCCGGATTTTCACTGGATCAATTCGAATCTATTCAAACAGGTACTAATTGATCATTGCGCCGGATTGATCTATTAAATAATTTCGTAATGCAATAATCCTGAAATACTGTGGAACAATCATTTAATACTATCTCTTTCCATAAAAGCTACCCTGCTACCGGGCTTATCGTGAATCTTCCCGCAGGCAACACCTGTAAGGGTGCCGGCAAAGATCATCCGGATAACTGCAACGAACATCCGGTCGTCTTCAACACCATGCCGGATAACTTCATTAATCATCCGGCTGGCAGCAGACCATGTCTGAATGACTGCAGCAATCATCTCTTTGCCTGCGGCATTCTTGTGAACACCGGCAGCACCAATCCCTTTGCCTGTATTGATCTTCCGGTTTCCTGCAGCGATCGTCCTGTTACCTGCACCACTGGTCCTTCAGCAGGTATTGATCTCCCTTCAGCCGGCACTGATCATCCGTTTTCGTGTAATGAATTTTCTCTTAAAAGCTTAATACATTTTATATCAAAGTTTCAATTAATAACATTAAAACTTCAAGAAGATGAACACAAAACAAAAAATCAGGCTGAACATGTACCTGGCATTAAGAAATTTTGTTAATCTGAATGAGCAGGCAGCAACTAACATTCCTAAATTCTCAGCAAGTTTCACAAAGCTGATGAGCACAGTCGCCGAAATCCAGCAAATAGCGGAGATGCAGGGAATAAATAAGACCGGACTTGCTCTGGATAAAAAGAAACTGAAAAAGCAACTAATTGCAATGACAATTAAGTATTCCAATAAGGTTGCTATTCTGGCAAAGTCAAACAATAATGAAACCCTTCTTAAGGAGGTAAGGCTGAATGAATCGGATCTGATTGTCCTGGCAGCTGTAACACTAAGGGATCGCGCACAATTTATCCATGACAGGGTAGAGTCAAATATAGCCTCACTTGAGGAACAGGGAATTACGTCTGACACCCAGAAACAGTTTCAGGAAATGATACAATCTTTCAATAATTCGATTGCGGCACCACGCACCGGCATTACTGAAAGAAGACAAGCAACACAAAAGTTACCGGTGCTATTCGATCAGGCCGATGCAGAAATAGATATAATGGATTTAGCGGCAGGATCCGCAAAAAATGATTATCCCGATTTTTACAACGGATATAAAAATTCGCGGAAGCTTGTCGATACAAGTTCCGGAAGCCTTGCATTAAAGGCTGCGGCCAGGGATCTTGCCAATGGTGAACCTCTGCCTGGTGCACTTTTTACCTTCAAACCGGAAGCAACAATTGGCTCAGGAGGCAATGGTAACGGAGAGATAGTAAAGAAAACCTCCAGAAAGGGTAACTTCCATTTAAAGAGCATGAATGCCGGAACCTATAAGGTTGTGATCAGCAAGGAGGGGTACCTGGAAAAGGAGACTTCGGTAAGAGTAAATGAGGGGGAGAGAAGCGAGATGGTGGTGGAGATGGAAAAGTGTTGATGGCGGAGGGCGGAAGGCGGAAGGCAGAGGTTGACGAGTGAAACGAGGAAATCCCGCCCTGCGGGAGCACAGGGCGCAGGGGGAAACAATAATTAAAATCAACATGCAATGAAATCAAAACTTTTCACACTCGACTGGAGGGACCTGGTAAACGGACTTTTTGTTGCTGTTCTGACGGCTATTCTTACAGGAATAATTGATATTCTTGGAAATGGGGCTGTTTTTGACTGGATACATATTAAGCCCGTTTTAATTGCCGGGATTAGTGCAGCATTAGCTTATCTTCTGAAAAGTCTGTCTACTAATTCTCACAATCAATTATTTACAAAAGAACCTGCTTAATGGCTCAGAGCGCAGAGCTCAGAGGAAAAAAAGAAACCTGCTGCGATTGAAGCGGCAGGTTTCTAATTTTTCTTTATAAGAACTGTATGCCAAAAGAGAATGATTATGGATTCAGATTAAAAAGATATATCGAAACCATATTTGTAATCTATAATTCCATTTGTATCCTTATTCATTATCCATCCTTTTTCTTTATGGCTTATGTCGATAATATCTTTTGTGGAGGTAATTTTAAACTTTTTAGCAACTTCTGCCAGAACAGATAATTCAGCCGGACTAAATAAACCATGATTAAATTCACGATTTGAATTTGGTTTAAACTTATCGCCAGTACCACCATCTGGAAATAATGTTTGAATAATATCGAAATCATCTTTCCTGGCTAAATAGTCATATATAGTGTCGTATTTATCAGGCACCGGTCCCATCTGGATTGCAGCATATCTCATTCCACTCATCGATACACCTGACCTCTGATACATTATAAAATCTGCATAGAAAAGAAGCTTATTTAACTTGGTCTTGTATGGCTTAAGCTTTTCTGTAAAATAGATTATCATTTCTGTAAACTTTTCAAGATCAGGTAATCTGAAGCCGGTGAAATTATCAGCAACCGGAGCTCCAATAAGAAATTCTTTCAACTGTGTGGCGAACCTGTGATCTCTCTGATCTTTAATAGTAATATCAACTTTTTCCAGTAGTTTACCTAATGAATTGTTTTCGCTTCCACTGCTAAGCAAGATTAGCTTTTTAAACTCCCTGGCATCTTTAACTAATTGAATAAGTCTTGAATTAGATAAACTTGGAACTTCCCCGTTTTCATAATTCCTGTAATTGTTAGTCCCAAAACCCAGTATTTCAGACATTCTGGAAGCAGATAACCCGTAGAGTTTTCTTAATTGCCTTATTTCAATTGGGAAAGGAATTTTATACTTACTCCGGTATTGATTATACAGCTGGTTAAGGTTTAAATCATCAATTTCAGTGTTGGTAAAGGATTCTTTACTGTCGGAACATTTGAAGTAATGATATACAACTACAAATTCCTCCTTACGAAATGTGAATGGTCTTTCTTCTTTACACAAAATCATTTCTTTACCTGTGTAGGGGCTTTTCATATTAATGTGATTTAAAAGGTAAGGTCATTTTATACTTTGCTTTGTGAAAGGAAATACAAATAACTTGTCTGTTATTTAAACCCATTGAAATCTTTATATAAACCTGTTGTTTATTGATCTCCTTTCCAAATACCCACATACTGCTTCCGCCATGTAGTTTCTCCTCGAGCGGTCCTTCTGAATAATCTTTTGATTTAAGTTTTTCAAGAATTTCTTTCCTGTCAATTGGTCTTATGTCAAGATCTGCAAGCGCCTGGATGTTTGAATCCCTGTCTGAACGAAACAGGACATCCCATATTTTCATTTTTTCTTTAAACTCTTGTAAGAAGTCTTCAACTTCCTGTTTTGATGCCATAAGTTTAATTGTTTCAAAAATAAAACTATTTTTCAATAATACAACTATAATGTTGTAAATATCATATCATTTTGTGCTGATATTAACTTTAAAGTGTGAAATTGAATATATACAGATTAAATTATTTTATTTGCAGGAACATCTATTAAAAAGTCAGACCATATTGTATCTCTTAAAATTCTCAGCCTTATCAAATATCTCAACATAAACTTCGTCTCTTTCTACTGGCTATCCTGACCGGAATCATTGATATTCTTGGAAACGGGGCTGTTTTTGACTGGATTCATATTAAACCGGTTTTAATTGCCGGAATAAGCGCTGCATGTGCTTACCTACTTAAAAGTCTCTCGACTAATTCGCATAATCAGTTATTCACAAGAGAACCGGTGTAAAGAAGAAGTCATGCGGTCTTGCAGTCAACTCAAAATCAGACGACCTGCATGGCTCTCCTCCGCAAATACAAAGGAGACTAAATACTGCATGACTGTAGACTGCATGACAAAAAATTCGTATATTTTCTTCTCAGTAGGTACATTAACATTATTCCACGTAGCATTGTCCGTGTTATAGGCTGGCTTTTATTACTGTCTCGATATCAGTAAATTGACTTGGTATGAATTATTTGTTTTAATTAATATAAATGTTGACCAACAAATTGGCATGGTTATAGAGAGCCTTCTTATATAAGAGGGAGTGAGAAAAATATTATAATTAAAATGATTCTCCTAACTGTCTGAACATGCCCATTGTATTTACAACCTGAACATTCAAAGCGTTACAGACTTCTGGAATTTTGATTTTATTTTTTCTATTTGGCTGACTTATTTCTTGAGTAACTACAATTCTATTGTTTGGATGAGCCAAGGCATATGCAACAATAAATGCATCTGCTTCGTCTGCATCTAAAAATTCTTTTAGAGCATTTGGCATATAGTGGGAAATCATTGAGTTTGCCCAAACTGAAACTCTTCCATATTCTGCTATTACTTCCGATGAGTCTTTAAAGAAATTGTCCGGTAAATTAGCTCTACACCAGTTCTCCAAAGCATCGTTTTTATCATAAAGCTCATTCATTACTTTATCGATACTGATAATGATTCCATTGTCAGCTAAATGCTTGACCTTGTTCCAAAAGCTGAAGGCAATATCTAGTGGATAATTATCTCTGTGTGCTTGAATAAAAAAATTACTATCAACAACATATAATCTCATATTTGTTATAGGTGCTTAGAGAAGAATGTTTGAAAAGTGTCACCTTTTAAACTAGTGAGTTTATATGCATCTCGATATAATAATTTACCAGATTTTACAGCATTATTAATGTGTGCAGCAAAAGTTACGCTTAATCTTTTTCTGGTTGTGGCATAAAAGTCGCCACCAGAACTCTTGCTCTCCTTTTTTTCAAATTCCCTATTGGTATATTCTTCATAAAATTCGAAAAACTCTTTTTTTGTGATCATCCCTGTATCTAATGCTCTTCTTGCAATGACAATTTCACTAACCTTAAAAAATCTGGAAGAATCTTTTATACTTGGATTTTTTCGCCATATTTTATTAAACGTATTTTCGGGAACTAAAAATTCTGCTGCAACCTTATCACAAATCAATTCATTGGGATCATTCGCGGGTTGAAGTTTTCTGAAATCAAATCCAGCACTTTTGCCTGTCCAGACATGCGCTAATTCATGAACAATTGTAAACATTTGTGCAGCTTTACCATCAGAATTATTAATGAACATAAACGGAGCCATTTTGTCAACTAAAACGAATCCACGACATTCATCTACCAAAATTTTGCGGTGACCATTGTTTTCTACAACTCCATTAAAAACTGTAATTATCCCTATATCTTCGATGACATTAACTAAATGATCAAGTGCATCTTGCCAAGTTCTGAAATTACTTGCCCAACTTTCATTTAAAGATAATGTTCTTCGTATGTCAGCGACTATCTCTTGAACATTCAAATGATTTTGGTACTTTCCTACGAAAGACAGGGCCTCAAATTCATTCTCTATTAAATAATCTTTCAGCCAGTCTTGTCTCTGCTGCATTAGAAGGATCGTATCATAAACATTCACACTAACCTTTTCTGCTGGTGTATTATTAGTTCTATAAAATGGAATTGGCAATTTTTCTTTTGGAGGTTCAGGTAAAAAGAGATAACCAAAGGGTAAATGAACTTTCTTAGAAAAGGTTTCAAGTTGTTTTACAGTTGGTTTTTTCGTACCATCAATCCATCCTGAACTCTGGCACTATAGCACTAAATTCCTGCAATTCAAATCCAGCCCGGTTTATGGCCCAGGTAATCATGTCAGCACCGACTACTACTTCAGATCTCGATGAAACAAATTTACTCAATATTATGATATATTTTGGTTAATTCAAATACTCACTTTAAATCCGTCAAAATGTTCTTTAAGTGAGCAAAATTGGTGTTAAGCAATAATGAGAAACTTATGGTTACGCAAATTTTAAAATTTTTGTGCACGGCAAAGTACAGATAGAAAGCAGAAAATTGTCCTGTCAAGATACGGTGTCTGAGATGCAGGAATTTTTTTTGTTGCTATGCAGGACCTGTCATGTAATCAGTAGCTTACCTATAACGGGAGTCTCCCTATAAATCGGGACAGTCGTTTCAAAACCATTCTCACTGGCTGTTTTCCCGGATGAACTCAGTTTGGACGGGTAATA
>CAVSZL010000007.1:0-267203 GCA_963732435.1 uncultured Bacteroidales bacterium
AGGCGGAAACGCATTAGCCTGTATGATAATAACATACAGGTTTTTTTATTTGATATGGGAAACATATGGGAAACTTTAAAATTCTTATATAGAGAGACTTGTATGAGAGTTATGTGTGCTTTGCATGTGTTATCTGTACCCACATTCTGTACAAACTGTATGTATCTGTATATTAATGTAATACGGCGATATTTAGATAACTTGCATTTCTGACATTTGAATTACAAAACTATTTTGGCTAGTTTCTTAGTTATCGTTCTAAAGTGCATAATATCTGCATATTACAACTCGTACAGGTTGGAATTATTTTATTTAATAATTTGTAAGTTTAAATGTGCTCATTGTTCTTAGGGATATCAATATAATTATGATTTTGTGTTATTGATTATGGTAAGCCAGACAAATGCGAAATTTGTAAATAGTTATTAAGCTATGCCGTATTTTCTTTATTGTTATTTTGAGGTGGTTCACACCAACTTTATCAACTCAAGAGCTACTGAAAATGAACAGGGTTAGGCATTCTCTATCTCAAGCTCCTTTAACCTTCTTAATTGACTTGGACTCATTCCTCCATACTTCCCTTTCCAATTAAAGAATGTTGCATTACTGATACCGTGTTCACGACAGATATCTGCATACCGAAATTCCTTTTTCCTGTTTTGAAAGAATAGAAATAATCTGACTTTCTGTAAATCTTGCTTTCTTCATAATAGGTGTAAAATTAAAGATTATACTCTAATTTTAACTGGACCTACTTTGGGGAAGCCGACAATTTAATATTTAATAGATATTCTATTTTCAATATTTGGTAACTTGAGTTTGAAACTATCAAGTAATTTAGAGAATGTTACTTTATCCAACTTTATTTCTTTTTTCATAGCTAGCTGTATCTCTCTGGCCCTGTGAATAGATATCTGACAGGCTTCAGCGAATTCCCAAAGAGGCGTATTTTTAAGATCAATGACCCTTTTTACATTCTTCAATTCAATATATATCCCCAAATCAGCAAGGTTTTCATTTGTGACTTCTAAGTCATGCTTTGTATCTCCACACTCTATCTCATATTTTCCCACGATTATGTTTTCAAATGAAAACTTACCTAAATGATCGGTCATAGTTGAATAATACAATGAAGACTTTGTCGATTTTATATTGATCTTGACATTACCCAACCTCCGCCCATCTATTGATATCACAGTGCCAGAAAGTCTAATACCCTCGCAAATCAACAGTTCCGTACCCGAGATTTTTACTTTTATGGGTTTGCAGGGATGTATTTTTCTAAACATGAACGTATTAAAATGCTTGTCCCACCATATTTCTATATCAGATAGATCAGTTTCGTCCTGATTTCGTATCAATTTACATGTGGCTGTTAAGATCTTTCCAACTGAACATTCTTCTGAATTTTGATAAGTCAAACGAGTAAATTTGCTTGTTGCATTACTTCCACTTAATCCAAGACTAATTGCATCAAAAAAAATCCCCAGGTTCAACACATAATTATCAGTTTTTGTTACTTCTGAAAAATATTCTGTTTCATTGTTGTTTATATTTCTGAAATTAATTTCTGATACCATCGAAAAATCAAGAATCACTCCGTTGCTTATTGAATATCGTGCTATACGAACCGCTCTATTATCTCCAGTATTTGTTGAAGGATTGCCAACAGATGGATCCTGATAAGGATTTACAGCTATGGAAAGCTCTAAACCTTTGTCAATAGGGAAAAAGTCATCCAAATTAGTAATGAAAGGATCTAATTCAAGCATTCTTCTTCTACAATCTGCTGGAATATGAGATGCTATCGGATCCTTATCTGGTCTTAATAATTTATGGGCTGGAAGAACTAATATTTCGGTCAGAAAACTTTTTGATTCTGACCACTCTATCAAATAACTACCCTTTTCATCGCCACGAAGAGACAACCATGGATTTTTTAAAATTAGAAAAAGATCTCCAAGTGGCCCCCAGAATTTATTTCCTATTGCTTGATGATTGTCTGCGATTAAGTTAGTACCCCACAAATAGTTCAAGCAAATCATATTTGTGACAGAATTTCCTATGCTTTGACTATTTGTTTCTGATGAACTAGAGGATATTAATCCAGACCCACTTACAAATTTTGTCAATCCTCCGATCCCTCCAGAAATTTCCATACCTGTCGAATTTTTTGAACCAACAGTTTTCGAAAATCCACAACTTAAATTTGTCATGCAATTACTTGTTTGTTTAAGACTGTTCGTCATATCTTGCCCAGGAGGGCAATATAGAATTGTAATTGGTATATAATCAAGCGAAAAGTCACCGAAGTAATCAACAAATGCACAAAATTCTCTTGTCTCAGGATCAGTATAATTGTTGGGTAATCTACCCTGCTTTATTGCAACCCTTACTCTAAACCTAGCTACGTTACTGTCGAGATTGACAACAAAACTATGATCCTCAATATGCCATTCATATCGATCCTCAGCTCCTGATGAGAGAGTATAAGAAGGTTCTTTATATCCATTAGGAATTAGAATCCAGTCGTTGTTAGGTATATACTTTTCCACCCATATCTTAAACTTGCACCACCCTCCATAAGGGTCTTTATACTGCGTCCTGACTTTTATCTCGATTTGATCCCCCATTGAAAAAATTTGCGTATTAGGTTGGTCATTCCATTCTACCGAACCAGCACCAAATTGATGATTCAATGTGACAATTGGGCAATTAAGCCATCTTCTTAAACTTGCTGACATTTTAATACCTCCTATTTTAGTTTTTACTACCGAAATAAATATTCTAGAAATTATTAGTTGAAAGGCTTCCCAATGTAAATTCTCTCGAATTTGGTTTTGTATTTTGTTATTTCAATTGATATAGGTGAAATAGAAGATCTCATGTGTATTTCAAAGCAAATAGTTGGAAGTACTTTAATTTTATATTTTTGTATGTAAAGTTACACCCTAGCTTAGGCCAAGTCAAGTTTTTTTAGCAAAACTACTAGGATAACTACAATGACGGGATTGAAGATCATGCCATTGATGTAGGATTCATTATTAATCACAATCAAAACAGAGTCAATTTTATTGGTATAACTCAAAATTTATTTTGAAATTTAGAGTGCGGCATTTCCTCTTCAATATATGCAGGAATGTTTGACAAATGACTTTCAAATCAAATGGAGATGCCATTTTTTAATAGATAATCTTTTCTTTGACAATGTAATTTCTATAAATAGTTTTATAATGAGATATAAAATTCTTTTGTTACTAGTCTTCTCCCTTATCCCTATTATAATTAATGGGCAAACTCAGGAAGCCACAACCTCATATGGTAAGGAAGTAATTTTAAATGCTGATGGTACCTGGAAATATACTGAGGTTAAAAATGATTCTAGAATGACTGGAGGCACCGGAAGTGGGTCGGAAAATAGTGGTAATTCTTATGCGTTTCAAGGTAGAGAGATTCAGAAGTTACCAAAACCAAAATATAATTACCAGGAAACTGGAAGTGTTGTAGTGGAAGTAAGTGTTGACAGAACAGGAAAAGTTATTCAGGCAGTTCCTGGTATAAAAGGTTCAACCACGCTTGATGTATCCCTTCTAAACGCTGCTAAAGATGCTGCCATGGAGGCTATTTTTGAAGCAAAACAAGATGCACCTGCGATCCAGAAGGGTACAATCACTTATAATTTTATCCTCAAGTAGCTCAAAGTCAAGTTCATTAATTGAATAATATTTCATAAATTTGATTTCAGCGGTATTTCCATCTCAGACAGACACTGACTTTCACTTCGCAGCACGACGTACTAGTCAGGAAATGCCGCTTCTTTTATACTATGTATTATGAAAGTATTAGTTAGAATCCTATTCTTTATTATTTATATAACCTTCATAAACGTTGGTGGTTCTTTATTTGGGCAGGATAAGCAAACCTATAAATCAAATGGGACAATATATATTTACGGAGAGACTTATTCAACTACTGGCAAACCTAAGGTTGAAAGAAGCTCCTCTGCTAAATCTGAGTTTCTTAAAAGTAAAGGTTATGATAAAGTTCCATATGGCTATCAAGTAGATCATATAGTTCCATTATCAGAAGGTGGTGCAGATAAACCATCTAATATGCAATTGATAACAATTGATCAACATAAATACTCAATACATGATAGGTATCCAAATAAGTATCTTAATTTAAATAATATAGCCATTCAAGAATTGTCTTTATAAAAGTCCAATAATAATTATCGATATGCTGTATTAGACCATAGGGGATTTTCTAATTATATGGACTAGTAGCAAAAGCATATTTTATAACCAAAATTGGTTGGTTAAATTCCAAATAAAGATAACAAAAAACAAAAAACCTTACCTCATGTTTTAAAGGATCAACTACCTTAGATAGAGATAGTTAATGTGCTAGGACTTCCTAATTACTATTCATTCAATGGAAACACTAATTATTTATATACCAAAACTGGTATATCACTTTCATATCCCTCCTGATTAATCTGAGGAATCTGAGTGTTCCTAGTGTCCCTAGAAACATTGTCTTTTACATAATTAAATAGTTCTTTTACCCGGATTATTCCGTCATTGTTACTGTCTGCTTTTCCTTCTGTTATTCCTTGAAGAAAATAATGAGAAAATACTGCACCTATTTGAGGGGCTTCTATAGATTTCTCACCAACTTTAGTTGAAGTAATATATACTATACTTCCTGGAATTTTTAATCTTTCATCGTTAAATTGATCAAATGATGCTTCCGATATTGGAGACATAACTTCCGTTTCAGTTTTGCACGCCTCGATTATACATACTTTATGATGAGCAGGACTTTTCTGAAGTATATCCAAAATTTCCTGGTCTGTGATTAATTGTTCCGGATAAACATATTCATACGGGCAGATACCAGATTGATTTCCTACTGCTTCTCCATGACCAGAGTAGTAGAATATAATCATATCATTTTCATTTACCTTATTTTTATCAAGAAATATGGATTTTATTGTTTGTAGGATACTGTCTTTATTAGCTGAAGAATTAATTAATACCGGAATCTTTTCTTTGATGAAGTTAATGCTCTCCATAAAACGAACAAAGTCATAGACGTTTTTTACTGGGCTATTGAGGGGGGTCATTATTTTTTCGTACTTGTAAACACTTAAACCTACTACAACAGCCCAGATTTTTGGTTTTGTTACAGGATTATCAACCATTTGATCTTTTAGATTATTAAGAGCTGTTCTTACTTGAATATTTTTAGAGTTTAATTCATAAGCCTTATTTATATCTATTAATGCTTCCTTAGATAAGCCTAATTTCTGTTTAGCTAAGCCCCTGTTATAGTATGCATCTTCAAAATTAGTATCTAGCTCTATAGCTTTATTATAATCCTGCAAAGCTTCCTGATGTAAACCTAAATAGAATTTAGCAATTCCTCTGTTATAGTATGCATCTTTATCATCAGGTTTTAATTCAATGACCTTGCTATAGTCCTGAATAGCATTCAGATAAGATCCTAGATAATAATAGGTAATCCCCCTGTTATGGTAGGCGTCAGAAAAATCAGGGAATAGCTTAATGGCTTTGGTTAAGGAATATATGGCTAAATCGAAATTTCCCAAACCCTTATAGGATAAACCAAGGTTATAGTACACGTTAATATAATTAGAATCTAATTCAATTACTTTAATAAAAAAATCTCTGGCGTTCTCATAAAGGCCTAATCGGTATTCGGCATTCCCATAGGCGTTGTATGCATCAACATAATTAGGATTAAGTACAATAGCTTTTATAAAAACTGTTTTGGCTTCATCGTATTTCCCTAATTTGAACAAAATATCCCCTAGGTCATAGTATGCCAAAGTGTTAGTAGGACTTAATTCAATTGCCTTGTTAAAATCTTGTATTGCTTCTTCATTAAGGGCAAATTTACCTTTAATAAGTCCTCGGAATATGTATGCATTAACATAACCTGAATCTAATTTAATGACTTTATCAAAATCACTAATAGCTTCCTTAAAAAGACCTAATTCGTATTTAGTGTGCCCCCGGTTGTAGAATGCATCTTCAAAATTAGGGTCAAGCTCAATTGCTTTATTAAAATTATTTACAGCTTCCTGATTGTGGCTTAATTTGTAAAAGGCCAGCCCTCTATTATTATATGATGGTGCAGAATAAGGATTTATTTCAATTGCCTTGCTATAATCTTGTGCAGCTTCCGTATAAAGACCTAATTGGTATTTAGAGGCCCCCCTGTAATATATGCATCAACAATAAAAGTATCTAGAGCAATAGCTTTATTAAAATCCTTTATAGCTTCCGGATAGAGACCCAAATTGTAAAATATGATCCCTCTATTAGAATATGCACTTGCATAAGTTAGATTTATACCAATAGCCTTGTAATAATCTTGTTCTGCTTCTTTAGAAGCACCCAATTTATTCTTTGAAATACTCCTGTAAATATATGCTTCTGAATAATTTGGATCGAGTTTAATAGCTTTATTAAATTCACTAATGGCTTTGGAATATTTTGAAGCACTAAAAAAAACTACACCACTATTATAATAATAATTAGCATCCTGTGCAATAGTTACTTGGCCTGCCGTCAATAAAATAATATAGATAGAGATAATGATATACTTCATCTTATTTGATTGCTTTCTTCTTTAAAAATAGCGCTGATTATATAACCAATATAGCCTCCGAAGGAAGCTTCCAATAAGCCCAGAAATAGATTCATTTCAGCATAAGTCATTTGAGTAAAAGCTTTTATAGAAATAATTGCTAAAACGATAATATAATGAACTGGTACAATCCATTGTAATATTCTGCCAAAAGGAGGTTGAAAGGTCTCCACTGCAACATCCTTGGATGTATTTTTAAAGCTATCGCCTATGTATTTTGATAAAACTCCTATATAGATTGCAGCTAATGAAGAAAGAAGGGTAACTATGAACGACATTTCTTCAAGGTCAAAACCATGAAATAAGTAATAGACAATTGTAATAATTATCAGAAAAATGTTAAACAAAATGATCTGTTTAGCAAGTCTGTTTCGTATCTTGACTATTGTTAGCATTTGTATATTCAGATTAGTGGTTTTTATCATCTAGACGTTTATAAACTACCCCTCAGATATGTATTAATCCTATCCATTGTCTCTTGGGCGTACTGTTCAACTTTACCAGGATAATAAGTATCCATACTTTTATAAAACTTATCTCTTTGTTTGGGACATAAAATCCCAGGAGCATATTTCCCTATAATGTCATAACTTAACTGTAGCTGTTTTTCTTTTTGATAAACTTGTATTTGAATTTGAATAAATTCAAAATACCCATCTGATATAATTTCATTTTTTATACAGGTTACTATATAGGTGAACTTGTTAAAGAAGTTTCTGGTTGTATCCACATTAACCGTATACCAATGACCATTTTTATGAGAATAATAATCTTTAATAAAATTACTTATCAATTTTCTAACCTGAGAAACTGAAGCGCCGGATGTGTCTTTACTTATTGTTTTACTATGTTCAATACTTAAATCTTTGAGTTTTATTTCAAGAATTCCACTTGCTAAGGTATTTGAAAAGTTTTCGTCAACTTTCACATAGTCTTTGTAATAAATTTTTATTCCGGAATTCTTAAACTCTTTCCCTTTAATGAAAATAGTAACTGAATCGGGACCAATATCGCATAGAAAAGCAAAGGTGTTTAATATCTTTTCACTTATTTGTTCATTTTGAGTTTTGTCAAATGCATTCTGTAAAGATTTCCATGCAATTTTCAGAGAATCATCTGTCTTATAATTGCTTATAAGAATAAGAGATAAATTATTAGAATTAACTTCTAAACTTTCTATATGAGCTATACTACTAATATTGGTTTTGTTTAACCAAATACCGAATTCTTTCACCTGTTGATTAAAAAAGTCCCTATACTCTCGCAAATCAGATTGACCATTTATTTTGGGAAATGAAAAGCAACAGATTAGCAACATTTGAAATATTTTTTTTAATGTACTTTTTAATGCCTCATTAGAGAATATTTGTTTGGAGATTTTTCTTAATGTACTCATAATTAACATTTTTAATTAAGCTTTAAAGTTGCCCGTATCGATCCATTCATTTTTGAGTAATGACCACCAATCAACAGCTAATCCTTTTAAAACATACTCATATGGTAGCCAACCATAACCATTTTCTCCCCATCCTTTACCCCAAGAATTTCTAATCATAAGGGCACCTGGAGCAGTAGCATTTTTAGTTTTCATTTTCTCATCATAACCTGCTGCAACAACAGCATGACCACCAAGAATTTTTTCACCCTTGACAGGATAAGGTATTTTCCCAGTCGATCCTGCCTCTTCAATTGAACTGTAAACTGTAAACCCAAACATTGAGGGAAGGCCTCCATCAATATTTTTTTTAATTTGGTTCAATAAATCAATTTTTGAGATTCCTGGAGGATCAAGCCTGTAATAGGTCATCGATTGATAGTTCTGGGCAAATGCATAGCAGAATGAAGTAGGTTCCTGGTCAAAATCGGAGATTACATATGGCCAATATTCTTCTGGTGGAACGCCAAAGAGTACTAATGCTCCCATTGTACTTCGGAGAAATGCCCCGTTGTCACCTTTCTGATGCATTAGGTTTCTTGTTGCCTTATATAAGAAGAGGCGAGAGGCATCGATATGCTTTTTGAAGGCTCTCCTCTCGAAATATTCGACCAATGCAACCCCAGCATTGGCAGTGCACGATCCAAGTGACCCTTGGTCTTCAACAGGGGAAAACCATTCCTGTAAATTTACAAGACTTTTACTGATTTTCCTTGTAGGGTTTTCAACACCGGTTTTTTTGAGCATTTTTTTTATTGAATCTTTTTCTCCCAATTTTAACAATTTTTCCGAAACTACATCTTGATCGACAGTACAGTCGCGGAAGTCCGGATAGTCTGGTAACCACCCCATCCCTAACTTTTCTAACTTTTCACTCATAATTATCTCCGTTTTGATTAGTTTTCGAAAGAAATTAAGGATTAGTTTCAACAAGCAAATTCACAAATTCATCTAATTGGTTATCAAACTTTTGAGCTGTCTCTGTGCCAAGTTCTTTCAATGCATTTAAGTTCTCTTGGGAAGCATCATCCATATCAGAACTTACACCAATTGGAAATTCAATATTGATTCTCAAATATTGTTTTGGAGCTCCTACCGCAGAGTAAATTTGTTTGAGTTGATAATCAACTACCTCGGACACGCCTGACATCATAATACTAATAAGTGGTTTCACCCATGAAATCTTACCCCAGTTCTTTGCTTGATTATAGTTATATGCCTTTTTAACATAACCAGTACCGATAGAAAGAATGGCCATATTTTTTGCAGTAACTTTATATTTGTTGTGTACCTCTGCGTAAGCACAAAGCGCAGGATTATTGACAAACACACCACCATCAATGATTGGATAACTAATGTTTGTCATCGATTTAATGTTTGAGCATTCAAAATAAGTTGGAGCGGATGAGGTAGCTTTAGACACATCTTTAATATAAAAATTCCAACCCTCTTTTTTTATGGCGTCATGCTGGGTGAAGAAGTGTGCCTGTCTTCTTTTAATATCATAAGAAGAAATGAGACAGGGCTTTAGTAATTGGCTAAGTTTAGTTTCTCCGAAATAATCTTGCAATGCGTCTTCCAGACCTTTCACGGGGTACTTTTCATCTATTGTTCCACTTGCAGTTCTTATTTGGTGTTTTAATGGAATATTAAAAATTTCACCTCCACGCTCAAGATAAAGATTAACAACCTCTTGGGCAGTGAACTTAGGACGGAAAGGCGTCTCCGGCTTACTCAGGTCTGGACATAAATATGCACACGTGAGGATACCTCCAGTACTGGTTCCTGCAATCAGGTCGAAATAATCAGCTATCCTGGCATCCTGATTACCAACTTTTATTTTGAGCTTTTCTTCCAAGGTCACAATAATCTGTCCTGGAATAATTCCACGTATACCTCCTCCATCAATAGACAGGATACGAGTAAGTTTATGTTTTGTTTTTGCCATTTATTATGCTATTTCACTATCCCCTAATAGTTGACCAATATCATCGTCGTTTATATCTACAAAAGAAAAATAATTTTTTGCATTATTAGAATTTACACTCTTTGTATTAATCTTGGACAACAGTACATCTTCTGAAGCATTTGCAAAAGCAGGGAATTCTTTTACTAATTCATCTTTTTTTGAAGGTTTAAGTATAATCCTTTCACCCTTGAAGAAAATTGCACCCCCTTTTGTACCAATAGAATTAAAATCTAAAAGCTCTTCTTTTTTAATTTCTAGATTTAAATCAAGACTTGCTAGGTCTTTTGTAGAGATACTAACTTTACCTTTTGCAGAAACCTCTAATTTGGATTTATTTGATTGAGAAATAGTCAAGGCATACGAATCAAGTATTCCAATTTCTTTGATAATATAAATTTTTAATACTCCAAACATGGTCGAAGTAAGTTTAGATATAGCTTCCTTTCTTACAGTCACAAAGTTTTCAATCCTATTGTATTTGATGCCTTTAGATTCAAAAAGGAAACCACCACTTTTGGAAAATTCAATTGTTATGCCAGCGTCAGCTTGAGTTAATCTACTTTCAGGAAGAGGTGCTTCTCCAGCAAGTTTTGTTATGACATTCACTGAATTCTTACTCTGCCATTTAAGATCGTCTCCGGTTATATCATTACCGGGTATAACTTTAATACCAATCCCGGGATCGGCTAAATTTCCCACATAATCCATTCTTCTGAATCTTATTGAAACTATGTCTCCAAGTTTTACCTGCCTCCCAATTGGCCAAGTAGCCAAGAATCCACCAGTATTTCTAAATACTGTTTTTACAAAGAGTTTTTCTAGTTGTGCCATAATAAATAGTATAATGTGACAGAAATAAACATTATTTATGATTAGTTTAAATCTATATTTATCATTCAGAGCCTTAAATTTTTTATTCTTTAATTATTAAAGCCTCATAATATCATTTATAACAAAATCAAAATACTAATAAATCAGGCAAAAAATTTGTTGCGAATTTGGAAAGAATATTATCCTTTATATTTCCCTTTTATATTCGAAGGTACAATGAAAATAGTATATAAGTCAAATTTATTTTAACCTTTGAGTATTAAAGTTTTTTGCAAATTCAAAAATAATCCCAATAATCTCCTTTCATTTTTTACTAAGGTGAAATACCCGTTTTTAAGCACTAATAAGGTAAGATGTCATTGTTTAGTGGTTCTTACCTTAACCTTTCTTGAACCTACACTAATCTTTTTATATATGATTCACAAATTTTTTTTTATTATGAAAAACATTAGTGCTGCACAGTTATAATCTAATGAGGTAAACTATTATTTTTATAACTTATTCACCGCTCTGGATATTCATTTTTATTTAGCGTTTCCCCCGCTATAATTCATATTTTTAAAACCCTTGATATTAACTCTTTATAATAGATTCCTTATAGATTTAGAAGCATGTGGGAAACGATTACCATAGTTTTAGTTCTATTGATATTCAAATAAGTCAAGAACTGGGAATAATAGATTTCGGATTCATTGCCCTTCCGCATAGTCCTTCAAAGTTGCTTATCCTCTGTATATCAAGGGATTTGCTATTTTAACGTGATCCTCTTTCCAAATTGTTGCCCAATCTCTGACAATGTTTATTACCAAATTCTATTTAAAATTTTAAGTTCCGGTTTAGTATTCTGGGACTATCTGATAACAACTATTTTATCCAAACTAGAAAAACCATTGCCTTCAGATTTAAACAGTGGCAAACTTTGTCAATTCTTTTACCTTTGGGAAATTTAGCTTACTTTTGGTGTAATCGTCAGTTATGGTTCCATTAAAAAGCAAGATTTCTTATATCTATTTGATTAACAATTAACGCATTAAACCTCTACATCTTAAATATGTTTACATGGTTAGAGATTTTTAAAGAAATATCTAATTGGATATTGCAATATCGAGGCAACCAAAAAGCCCTTTGTGAAATACTTCGTGAAATTGGTTTTGAGGGTAACTTAGTTGATGAGGATTCTAACGGGAGAAAACCCTTAGAAGTAATGGACCCTCTCACTTTTTTTGGATTCTTTCATAAAGTAAAGAATCAAGAAAAAAGAACTGAATATTTAACCAAATTAAAAAAAAGAATTGGATTAAAATCACCAGTTCCTACAGACTTTGACGGAATTCCATCTGCACAACCTATGCAACTTTGTTACTTCCGTTTTGAAAAAGAAAGGAAGGGATTTGAAATAGATGCACTATGGGATTTATCTGAACAAGCAGTTAAAGGAGAACTTTTAGATGAGACTTTTAAAATTGTCCTTTCATTGCCCGGTATTAGAATTGCTAAGCTTACACAAGGTTTATTTTGGATAAATCCTGAAGTTTTTTATCCAATTGATGTACATCAAAGTTTTCTGAAAGCTAAAGGCATAAAGACTGAAGTAGAAAACCTTCAAGATTACTTGAGAGTAATAAATGAAGTAAAACTAATATTCCAAAAACCTTATTATGAGATTTCTATCTTAGCTTGGCAAAGCAATCAGAAAGAAGAAGATGAAGATTTGATTGAAGAGGAAGAGTATTTTAGTGTAATTAAGTCATTAGAAAGAAGTAAGTTAAGTTTCTTCATAGAAACTCTGCGCGCAATTGTTGATAAGTTTAAGATTACAATTGATGACAAACGAGTAGTATTTAGTTGCAAACAAAACACATTGCATTTTTTAGTGGGTCAACGTTATTGTCTTGACCTAAGAAATCAAAAAGGAAAATTCTCTTTTGGTATAATCTCAAAAAACATAATAAATGATACGAGTGTAAAATTTGACGGGAGTCCTGTTGCATATTACACGAGATTTGGTGAGATATTTGAGGTATCAAAATACTATGACACTATCTGTGAAAAGGTTTTGGAAGAACTCGAAAGAACTGATTCCTCTGGATTTAAGAAAAATGATGACATCAATTTTAGAAATGTAGTTTTCAATAGCACCTCAAAAAACATCGGAATGTTAAGTAAAGAAATAATTGTAGAAGCCATTGATTTATGCAACCTAATTTATAAAGGGATTGCAGATAAATTACAAAAGCCGGTCAATCTGACCACATTCAGCCGGTCTAAATTGACCACATCGAAGTTGCTGATTTTTCAAAGAGTTTTTCCATCATAAAAAGTGGTTATACAAATCTATCTATTTTAATTCAAATTTCCATTTTCTTTATAATTGTCCCTGCCTTTTCTCAGAGATTCTCCCTTTAGTTCTATCCTGTGTGCGTTATGAACGATCCTGTCAAGGATTGCATCGGCAATAGTTTTTTCTCCAATGACCTCATGCCAGCAGTTTACTGGTAGTTGGGATGTTATTACCACTGATGCTTTATTATGACGGTCTTCTATTATTTCCATCAGTGCAGAGCGATTTTGATTATCTATTGGTAATAGTCCAAAGTCATCAAGGATAAGTAAGT
The DNA here is from genome assembly GCA_963732435.1 of uncultured Bacteroidales bacterium. Lineage (GTDB taxonomy): Bacteria > Bacteroidota > Bacteroidia > Bacteroidales > VadinHA17 > LD21. The sequence continues at coordinate 13,529 of CAVSZL010000007.1, forward strand.
CCTGCCGTTCTATTTTTGATATTTCACGTATATAGGAACCATCGGCCTTGCCCATCTTTAGCTTGGAAAATAGCTTTGCCATATTTGCATAATATACCTTAAACCCAAGAGTACATGCCTGATGCCCAAGTGCTGTAGCCAGATAACTTTTCCCTATTCCGGTGCTTCCGGTTATAAGTATGTTCTCATGTTTTCTGATGTAAGTGCATTCTGCGTAGCGTAGCATCTGGTTCCTGTCAAGATTACGGTTTGCCTCATAATCAATGCTCTCAATTGATGATTGATACCGGAACCTTGCATTGCGCAGCCTTCTGTCAATATTACGGTTTTGACGGTCATCCCATTCCGCTTCCACTAACATTCCTATCAGCTCATCAGCTGACAGGTTTGCAAGCTTATCATTCTCAAGGCTGGTTTCATAAGCCCGGGCCATTCCGAGCAGCCTGAGCTTCTTTATTCTGTCGAGTATTTCTTTTGTCATTTTACTTACTTTTTATATTATCATTTTTACCTGTAATAGTTCTCACCCCTGATGTTTTCATGATCCGGGATCTCTGAAGTTAACTCCACATAAGTTAAAAAGTCATACTTGTTTTCCAGTATTGACTTAATTGCACCATAGGAGTAATTTTCATACTCAATGGCTCTTTTGCAGGCATTTATCAGTCTTTCCCTGCCTACCTTGCGTTCGTAGCCAAGAACGCCCTGACAAGCTTTATAAGCCTGCTCGGGATGGGTTTTACTTGCCATCAGACCTACAATAAACTCCCTGACAGATCCATCGATTGACTCTGCCCAGTTAATAAAGCGGTCAGGGTTCCAGTCTGTCAGGTATTTATGTGTTGACGCCAGATGCTCTTTGTCGGTCGTATAACCATATTGCCTGCGGTCCCTTTTATGGCGGGCCAGCAGAACATAATTGTAATAAATCTCAACATGGGTGGTCGAGTACATGATCTTTATCTTTTTACCAATATATTGATATGGAGCGCTGTAATAGTGCCGGTCTTCCTTCAGGCAAACATGACCATTTACAGATATTGTAGCTTGCTGATGCCGTTTAAATTCATAAGGTAACTCAGGAAGAGGATGCAGTACGGCTCGCTCCACATCCTCAAACAGATCTCTGCGGCTATATGGCCGCCCCGTCATCCTTGTATTATTATGAAGCTCTACTATCTCTCTTATTGCCTCATTTAATTCTTCAAGAGTATGGAAGACCTTATTATCCAGCACAGAGTAGATACGCCTGTAAGCTATCTTGACGGCTCCTTCAACAAGAGCTTTGTCTTTAGGTTTATAAGCCCTGGCGGGTAAAATGGTGGTACTGTAATGCAAAGCAAAGTTCTCAAATGCCTGGTTTAATGTAGGCTCATAAAGACTGCTCTTAATTACAGCACTCTTAAGATTATCGGGTACAATTGCCATTGGCACACCTCCGTAATAAAATAAGGCATGCTCGCAACAGCTGATTAAATCTTCTTTGCGCTGGCTTAATGTTCCCTCAACATAGGTTAACTGACTTGCTCCAAGAATAGATATAAATACCTCTACATCTGTTATCTCGCCTGTTTCTTTATTAACCAGGTGAAGCTTCTCCCCGGCATAATCAATATACATCTTATCGCCGGCAACATGCTCGATATGCATGACCGGTTTACTGCGGCGGAGCCACTGCTGGTAATGATGTTTGAACTGTGAAGGCTTAAAGCCATCAGGATGCATTGCTATATACCTTTCCCACTGAATCTGGCGTGTCATCCCTCTTTTCTTCAACTCTTTCTCTATGAGAGGAAACAAGGGTTCCAGGGCTTTATATTTGTCGCTGGGTTCTGGCATCAGGTTGTCGCCAAACAACTGATCCAGTTCCAGGTCGCTCCGCTTGTCGACCTCCGCAAGATCCAGGCCAAGGCGGACATAAATTTTAAGGTATTTTTTTAGGGTGTTGCGAGACACACCCGTCAGATCGCTGATCTTCAGCTTACTCTCGCCCTGCGCATAGAGCCGCAGCATTTGTCTTAGTTTACTCATGTCTGTCTTTTTATTGGCCATAATCCCTCTGTTAATATAAAACCAACAGTAAGGATTATAACTTACTTTTTAAACATGAGAAAAACTCTTTTCAGGTGGTCAGTTTGCTCCGGCGCGAGGTGGTCAATTTGCTCCGGCGTCAGGTGGTCAGTTTAAACCGGCGCGAGGTGGTCAGTTTGACCGTTTTTTCCAGTCTGGGAATTCTTTCACTCCTTCTTTAGTTGAGAAATAAGTTTTTCTACAAGATTCACCTTTTTCACCTTTTTCACATTGCTCAACGTTAATTGGTTGAAGCCTGAATCTTCTCCAGTCTTGTTTTATCAGGAAATCAGCAAGATCCGAGCCCTTGAGACGTTCATTTTCGCTTGCCCTCTTTTCCAGGAAGTCAGAAACCTTAAATATTGTGTCTGGCATCATCTCTGATAAATCTTTTGCCTTCTTGCTCCATATGTTAAATGCTCTACTGTCTTTTGATAGGTCGGGAAATAAATATACATGGCGACCTTTTAACGCCTTACATTTTTCATAAGTGAGACTGCTGAGGTTATATACTGCCAACCAAAGCAAACAGTTCGAGTTATCCGGAAAGCCGAAATAAAGTGTCCCATATATTGCCGTCTTTGGGGCTTCAACTAATGCAATCGGATTGGATTGGTATTTCTTCAACAAATGCTCTCCAAATAAACACGTGACCTTTCTTTCGTTCTTCTGATATTCTATGAGCCATTCGGGTAAAAGTTCATTATTCTGTTGGCATTGCTTCTCAATTATTGAGTGCAAAAAATCAGTCCTAGTGGTATTATTCTCACGGTTGAACTGTTTAACCTGTATTGCCCGAACCTTGCCAGCTACATCGATAAAAGGGAATGTTATCGCTCCAGCTCTATAACCACTATTCACCGAACCGAGGAAATATAAAGCAACTGCCATTTCTAAGTCTCCTTCTTTAATCGGAAATGGCACATGATATAAAAGGTTTAAAAGAAATGTATTCCGCTCATATCCCGTCAATGTCTGATTAAGCACTTCAACTGGTATAAATGCCGGATTTTGTCTTATTTGTTGTGGCACCCTAAAAAAGGAATTCATTTTTTCTGCACTATATCCTTCTTTATATGGTTTTTTGTGATAGGAACAATTTATTTCACGGTCACACCGTCCATATTGTTCTGGAAGAGGTTGTCCAGTCTCGGCATCAACATACCAGACAAAGGATTTTTTTCCACATCTAGGGCAAAGATGTTTTCTACTGTTTTTCTCTAATATATATCGGTAATTATTATTCATTTGGTGAATAAGGTGAAAACTGTGATTGCTTAAACAAATCTTTTTTTTGCATTAACATGATTCTGTACTTTTAGCGAGGTAAGCCACATTGCCGAAATTCTTTCTCTCAATCGAGATTCCCTGATCATGCAACCGTCTAATGAAGTTTGATTTATTTACCGGTTTAAAGCCGTCCTCGATACAAAAGCATCTATAATCATTGTAAAGTATCTTTAAAGTTACGTAACTATGGGAGCTTTTCTGGTAGCCATTCTCCTCAACGAACAGCCAAATACTATCAGATTGCTTTTCATACTTCTCTCTAGCTAAATGCACAGCCTCACAATCAGTAAACCGCTTATTTTTAAGCATCCGGTGAAGTCCTTCCAGTACCCAGTTAAATACTCCAGACAATTCAGCCTCGATAATTTTATAATGTAACTGCTTGTCCTGATCTACTTCAGGTATCACAACTTCAAAGGGAACTATCAGGAACCTTCTGAAATAAGCCTTGGTGTGTTCCACTTCTCTTGGTAATTCATTGCAATTGAATATCATTTTCGCGTATTGGTTAAGTGTAAAAGGTTGGCCGTAAGGTAGCCGAGCCTCAACCGGTTCACCTGATACAAGCTGCTTAAAAATGGATGTTTCCAGGTTACCATTTATTTCCGATGCATAATTGACAAGCTTATTAGCAAGCATAGCTCGGAAATATCCGGTCTCATTTGTAAGTGACTGTAATGAGTAACTGCTTACGTTTTCTGGTCCAAGTAAGGCATTAACTACCTCGTAGAATACTGACTTCCCATTTGCACCAGTACCATACAACACAAGAGCTTTTTCCTCTTTCGTTGCACCTCCCCCATTCCTTATAAAGATGAAACCTAAGTATTCTGCCAATATCATTTGTCGACGTTTGTCAGGCAATACTCTATCTAAGTAAGCTTGGAATATCGGAGCTGTTGCATTTGGATTATATTCAAAAGGCAGTTGATATGTAAGGAAATCAGCACTATTAAAGGGCCTTAACCTTATCCCATCTGATGTTACCTCGAATGTGCCGTTCTTCAAATTTATGTGAACAATATCTTTGCGAGGCCCAGGTGTAGGAAGATAAGCTGTAGCTAGAAATTGTTTGAATAGCTGTTCTCTAAACAGGTAAAATCTGGCCCGAACCCAATTTACCCCCATTTTTTCAGCTGCCTCGCCTAAAAATTTTTGAAATGTTTCTTTTTCAATGCATGACCAATATGTTGAATTATAAACATATATAAAGTCATGGTTTTTACATAGATCCCAGTGATTCTTTTTTGCCATTCCCAGCACGTTCTCAATTGATAATACTATCAGATGCTGTTTGGTGATTTTGTCTGGAGATGACAAGTGTTCAAAGTCCAATGTCTCAAACTGCTTAAGTAGAGAAGATAATAGTTCCGAATGTAGTATGGGTTCAGGTACTGTAATTAAACTCTGAATATGGGATACTATCTGTTCGGGATTAATTAGAGATATATCAAATTTAGGATTCATAGCTGTTTTTGTAAATGAAGTCGATGTATCAATAATTATTTTCACTTTCGTAAATATTGATTTTAAAATTTAACTACATATGGACTCCTGGAATTCCAGATAGATCGCAATACTTCATTTTAAGATCAGCAAGAGCATCATTATATTCACATACTGTTTCAGGATGAAAATTCAAAATCAACTTTAACCGAGTCAATTCAATATCATATCTTATATTTAGAGTTTTATTTGACTTTTCAGTATCTTTTATGTATGCATCTATAGCATCGATCAAGATTTGCTTTTCTGTATCATTTAGATTCTGCATTTTTCTGATTTTTAATTATATCTACTATTAAATCAAGAGAAACATCTACAAAACACTTAATATTTATGCTCCTATTTATTTTTTGTTAAGGCGGCTAAAAGTTCACTTTTCAAGAAATAAACTCTACCCCCTAGAATATGAGCTTTGATGATACCTCGGCGCCTCCACATTATTAAAGTTTGTCGTGATTTGCCTAAAAATTCGGTCGCGTCTTTTTGGCTAATAGGCTGCTCGGTTAAAGGCTCCATGGGGATAGGCTCTTGTCTCATCTTAAATTCTGTCAGCAAACTCTCAATATTTGTTAATCTTTCTTCAATTGCGACAAAAGGATTTTCCATAATGACATTAATTAATAGATTTGTCATCAAAGGTAAAGGGGTGTCAAATAATGGAATAGGGGTAAATTAGAAATCTTTTATTCTAAAATACCCCCTTTGGAAATCAATGATTTGGCTGGAAGATATAATTAAAAACCTTTTAATCTGGCTTTTACAATATCAGACAAATAATGGTCATAATCCTGCGCCTCTGTCTGATCATTCCATTCTGACTCCGTTAAATATGGTTTTCCCTTATATAGTTTGAAATGAACTAGAAACATTCCAATCGCGACTCTTTTTTGGAATTCACCTAGAGAAGTTCTATTAAAAAATTTCCATATCTTATTTAATGGTATATCAATCTGATAAAACTTTATATCCTTAGTTTGAGAATCTAATATTTTTGAGCGCAATGATTCTATTTTCAGAATTTGAGGGTAAAAATAAACCTCCCAAAAAGGATGAGAAGCCTCAATGTCAATAACACCCATATTGGAAGTAATACTTATTTTCTTAAACTCTATTCCTGGACTACATAGCATATCCCAAAAATGTTTGTCACGAGATAACATCCCTGCATTAAAATCATATTGATTTTTTTGGATTCCGTCTCTTATATCCCTGATTAACCATCGTAAATCATCTATGGGAACATCATATTTCATATTCATTTCTGAGGCAAAATCATCATCATCAGGAATAATAGTGGCGAGTGAGTTTATATCCTTAAGAAAATAATACTTATTTATGATTTCCCTTTCATCAGAATCGGCAGGATATAAATTTATCATTATAATTGGTTGCTCCCTATTAATTTCATTATTTTCCCTAGCTGGATCTGCTGAATCAAAATTTGCCATTGGCGCTAGGTGCTTTTCCCTATGGATTTCCTTCCCTGCTGTCTTTTTTCCCTTTTTATCTGCATTTCTTTTTAGCGCAATTTTTCTACCTAATTCAGCGCTACTATTCTTTTTCATCCTACTTTAGGTTTAACAATGGTTAAGATTTCTGTAATACTTTTAGTTTTGCTCATAGCCTCTCTACGTGCTTTCCTGTCTGTATTAATATACTTTTGCAAAGTCTTGAGGTCACTATGGCCAGTCAATTGCAGAACGTGAGTAACATTCATATTATAATTATTCAACAAGATTGAAACACAAGTTTTTCGGGCTGTATGACTTCCAATAAATTCATACTTGGGCTTCGTGATCTCAATTTCTTTGCTGCCAACATAGCGTCTAATTTTAACCTGGGTATCAATCCCTGCAATCTTTGCTGCTTCTTTGATATATAAGTTAAAGTTCGTAAGACTTATCTTGGGCAAATTATAATTATACTTTTTCAGAATATCAAGGGCAGGTGCTGCATATCCTGTCAGATCTATTTCAGTTTCTTTCTTAGTCTTAAAAGCTGTAAAGCTCCATATGTCATCCTGAATTTCAGCACTTTCAAGTCGTTCAATGTCACTCCAACGTTGGCCAGTAAATGCTCCAAAGCAGAATAGATCACGGACACGCTCTAAGGAAGGATTGTCTGAAAAATTAAAAGAATAAAACTGTTTCAACTCTTGTAAACTTAGAGTTACAATATCTTTAGTTGATTTTTTCCTCTTCTTGTTTGCTTTACTAAAATTGGAAAATTCTTTATAAGTGTAATAAAAGTTATAGTCACGATCCTCTGCCCATTTACAGAAAGTTTTTAGACACTCAATATATTTTCCTATGGTATCATTTAAAAGGCCATCCTGGAGCCCTTCAGGACGGTTCTTTTGGCGTCCTCTTGGCTTCTGATTCCTCAGATATAAAGTATATGCATCATAAAAGCTATGATCAATATTACTGAAAGATAGATTCTCATATTTATGTATCGATTTGCCTAATGCAATTAAACTATTTTTAAGAGTATGGAATTTTTTTATTGTCCCGGGAGCAGCTTCACCCTCCATAGATACAATAAATTCATCTAAAACCTGAAAAAAATCCTTATTTGAATCTTTAAATGGAACTTCCTTAGTTTTAGCATAATCCTGAAGTGCCTTAGTAACTGAAGCAAAAGGCCAATCTGGATGATCCTTAATAATTTTGGTGTACTTATCCAATATATCTCGTCTGAGTTTCTGCAAATCATCATTAAATTCTGGAGCACCTGCAAGCTTCTCTTTTTTAAGCTGCTTTTTAAAATCCCACTCTTTTGGGAGAATAACATGCTCAGTTTTAACTTTAATTACATGTTTCCTATCAATAATTAATATTACGTAAAGACGAGTTTCTTTTGGATTAAGTTCCTTCTCTCGAACACCTATTTTGGACGGTAGATAAGGTTGCTTAAGGACCAGTTTTACAGTTGCCATAGTTTTAGTGTTTAGCGGAATAATATTTGAACCAAAAATAATAAAATGGGAAACATTTGGGAAACATTTGCTTGATTTTTATTAACTTTTTTTACCATATTTTACACAATTACTGTCTCAAAGGCCCATTTAATGGCATTTCATATGTAAACATTCGTAAATTTGTAATATGCTATAAAACAGTATTTTTTAGCGCTCCCTCCGCTACAAAAGAGGACTCATCATCATTTTTGATGGGGAGTTTTTCTCTTTATCACCTTAACCTCCCATATAATGACGTTTTAAGGAAAACAGACTAATAACCTTTGAGGTTAGATATTGCCGTTTTTCATTATTATATATGATGGTAATTACTATCAATAAGTTCCTCCAGAGCCTTTAATGTTAGCATTTCCTCGCATATTTATTTTCATCTTATTGTTTTAATTTATATATTTGTTGGGGCATACTTAAATTAAGTACATATAAATTGTTTACTGATGAGAAATACCAGCATTGATTGGGTTCAGATGTCTGATGTTGCTATCGTGAAACAAATAGGGAGTTACATAAAACAGATGCGCTTGCAACAAAATAGGACACAAGCTCAACTAGCGGATATGGCAGGTCTAAATCGCTGGACCATTAGTCAAATAGAGAATGGGGAATCTATTACTTTAGCCAGTTTAATTCAAATTTTGAGGGCATTGGACATTTTATTTGTTTTGAATGCATTTGAAGTTCCTGATGAAATAAGCCCTCTGGAATATGCAAAACTCAAAAAGCACAAGAAGGAAAGAGTCAGAAAAAAACCAACCAAGACAAAAAACAAAGACAATCTAGGATGGTAGATGTTGCAGAGATACGAATATGGAACGAATTAGTTGGTGCAGTTCGCTGGGATGAATCACGGAATCTGGGGTATTTCCAATATGATCCAAAGTTTATTCAAAAGGATTGGAATTTATCACCGATAAAAATGCCAATCTCTCAGGGTTCCAGAATATATAGTTTCCCTGATTTACGAAAAGGACCCTATGATACTGAAGATGCGTTCAAAGGATTACCAGGACTATTGGCTGATGCTTTACCTGACAAGTATGGAAATAAACTGATAAATGTCTGGTTAGCTAAACAAGGAAGGCCGGAAAACAGCATGAATCCTGTGGAGAAATTATGCTTTATCGGTTCAAGAGGAATGGGCGCATTAGAATTTGAACCCGCACAAATCAAAACAGGAACAAAAAGTTTTTCGCTAGAGCTGAATAGTTTGGTTGACGTTGCAAAAAAAATTCTTAATGAACGAGAATCTTTTTTAACAAATTTGAATATAGAATCAGAAAGGGCAATGATGGAAATATTAAAAATAGGCACTTCAGCAGGCGGAGCACGTCCTAAGGCCATCATCGCATATAACCCTAAAACTGGAGAAGTAAGATCAGGACAGGGAAATGTACCCAAGGGTTTCGAACATTGGCTGATCAAATTGGATGGTGTTAGTGGAGAACAATTTGGTGAAAGTTCTGGCTGGGGACGAGTCGAATATGCCTATTATCTGATGGCAAGAGACAGTGAAATTGAAATGAGTGAATGTCAGTTGCTTGAAGAAAATGGAAGAGCACATTTTATGACCAGACGCTTTGACAGAGATGGCAATATCAAGAATCATATCCAATCTCTCTGTGGTTTGCAACATTATGATTTTAATGATATGTATGGATACAGTTATGAACAATTGTTTCAGACCATGCGATTACTAAGATTAACTTATCCTGAAGCTGAACAAATGTTTAGAAGAATGGTAATGAATGTAATAGCTACCAACTATGATGACCATACAAAGAATTTTTCTTTCATTTTAAAAAAAGATGACCGCTGGAAACTGGCAGCAGCATATGATTTATGTTTTTCATTCGACCCGACAAATCACTGGGTAAGTAAACAAACCCTAAGTGTTAATGGAAAAAGACTTGGAATAACTAAAGAGGATTTGATGACTATAGCCAGGGAAAATAATATTAAAAAAGGTGAAAAAATTATTGAAGACATTAATTCTATTGTAAAGTCATGGAATAAATATTCCAAACTAGCAGAGGTAAGAAATGATTTAAAAGAAAGAATTAAAAGCAACCTGAATACATTCTGAAATCAAAGCCTCTTATATTTTTCAAAACCGGGAAATCATCTTTATCAGACTTGTCCTTCGCTTATACTTTGTACGCAGTTCTTCAGATATCATTCCTGCCCTTTCCCTGTTAATCGCACTGATCTGGTCAAGTGCCTCTGTAATTTTTATATAATGGCTTTCTCCGGTAAATGGCAATTCTTTAATAATTCTTTCAACAAAGAAATTTTCTGCATCCCTGATAACATACTTCTTGTTTCTTTTATAAAAACCAAACACCACGTATTCACTAATTCTGCCACTTTTAATAAAATCAACCGCCTCAGCAAATAGATGTTCTTTTTCAAGATAGACCAGGTATTCTTCAGGATTTTTGCTTTTAAGAATATTGGAAATCTTAGAAAATTCAATGATATTCATATGCTTAATTTGATGCAATATTTTTGCTATCGGACAGTTATTCATCGCTATTAAAGCAGCTGTTCTTAAATCTTTACACAGAACCATTGAAAGTTCAAGATAAAGAAGGTTGATGTCTGGGTTCCATATCGCTCGTTCTGATAAGATAATATTTTCCAGTTCCGTGAAGGCTTCCTCATCCTTTTCGTTTGACATAAGTATGGTGCAGTATTCTATCAGATCAGTTTCGTTTTCCTCCTTAAGTTTTTTTAATAGTTTAATCTTTTCTGTCTCTTTTAATAGGTCTGATATTCCCTTATAAAATCTCGATATATATGAGATAGAAAGCCTGTCAGCATTTTTTAAAAGGAACTCGCCAAGCATTTTCTTTTCATTCTCCTGAAAATAAACTGAAAAATCCAGGCCTATCTGCTCAAACGTACTGTATTCCATATAATTGAGCGACTCGTCCAAGCCCTCGAGGAACTCAATTTTTTCGACGAAATCAAGCAGTCTCACAAATCCGGCGACAAAATCACAGAATTCTTCCGATTCAAAGAAATCATCACCCTGAAAATCATCAATATACAAATACCCGCCATCAAAAGCATGATTAACTTCTTCAATTATAAACAGAATTAGTTTCCCAATTTCCTCCTCCAAATGTGATTCAAAGCCTTTTAATTTATAAAGGTTATTTAAAAGAGCTGCTTCAAACTCAGATGGGGAATAAAGCAATTCTTCATCATTAAATAAATTTTCAATTTTTCCACGGATTTTCCTGAAAACGGCCTTTGCCTCAGCTTTACCTGAATTTCTGTTAAAAATTTCTGTTCTGTAATGCGGGGGTGCAAATTTCTCAACCAGCCCGACAAGTTCTTTGTGGCTCAGAGAATCAAGATATTTTTTCCAGACCAAATCCTTTTTATCCTTCCCTGTTTTTGCCCCTGCTGACTCCGGCTTTTCTTCAATCCCTTTCTCAGAAATAAAAATCATCACCGCAATAATGTGTTTGCACACATCTTCGTACGGACAGGAACAGGATCCTTTAACTTCATCATCTTCAGAGAAGATCCTTACACTATATTTTTCTCCTCCTTTAACAATTGCCGATACAGTGTTTTGAGAAGTGTCAAAGCTCACTTCTTTTACGAGTCCTCTGGTGTAGTACTCCCTGCCTCTCCGATAAATAACATAATCGCTGTTCAACTTTATATCATCTTCAGTAAGATTATTGATAAATGATAAAAAAGAATTGTTGTCAAGATCAAATAGAAAATATTTCTCCCGCATTAACTGATATATTCAATTATTTGAAAAATTCATATGACAACAAATCTAACAGAATTTTCAAATAGAAGTATCTCTGCTTAAGGCGGAAAATTCGTTAATAACCAGAATTCACAGATTCTATGATTTTCAATATTTTAATAATGTCTCCAAACAATTCCAGGTTAGATATTTTACCAGTCTCCGCTACAAAGAAAAAGCTCTGGTGCAGGGTTATTTCTTTGGGCTGTTACCCAAAACGGATCATCCGCCAGCTGGCGGATAATCCTCCCTCCGATACAAAGTAGTAGTTTTGTTGCGAAAGCAGTGAGGGCTTTTTTGTTTTGCCCATTATAATTTATTTCGTATCATTAAGCCATGGATTCAGAAATTATATATTATAGACAGTTACAGGAACATCTTGATAAGCTGCCCATTGGGTATCCTAAAACAAATTCAGGAGTAGAATTAAAGATTCTTCAATTACTTTTTACATCTGTTGAGGTAAAAGTGTCTCTCTGCCTGAGCCTGGGAAATGCTTCCGTTGAAACGGTAAGGAAAAGACTTGAAAAAAAATTCAATATTTCGTATGAGATCGAAAAAGTAGCAAGAATACTTCATGATATGTTTATGAAAGGTGCTATTAACAGGTCTCGTATGGAGCCATTCAAATATAGTAATGCAATGCTTGCCATCGGGATGTTTGAACATCAGGTAGGTGACTTAAGCAAGGAAATGGTTGAGATGGTTCACCAATACTTCGATGAGGGCTTTGATGATGAATTTTTCAGGTCTTCATTACCGCAGTTACGTACAAGTCCCCATATGAAGGCTATTGTGCCTGAATTTAATATCGCCACCTACGATAATATGCGTGAAATTGTGAAGAAGACAAGCAAGTCCATACAGGTGGCAAATTGTGTATGCAAGGAAGGGGAAGCAATACTTGGTAAGCCCTGCAAACAAACCAAAGATATCGAAGTTTGTTTGATGTTTGATGCGAAAAATTATTTAGACAGGGGGAAGGCCAGAACCATTACTAAAGACGAGTGCATGGAAATCATTAACCGGGCTGAACGGGAAGGATTGGTACTGCAACCCGGTAACTCACTTCAACCATTTTGTATCTGCCTTTGCTGCGGGTGTTGTTGTGGCGTGCTGACCTCAGCAAAAAAATATGAAAAACCTGCTGAATTAATTGCGCATAACTTTTATGCAAAAGTAGAGGAAGAATTGTGTACTGGCTGCACGATTTGTGTTAACAGGTGTCAGATGGAGGCCATTCAGATTGAAAATAAAAAAGCAATTATTGACCTTCATCGATGTATTGGATGCGGCCTGTGTGTTACTACCTGTAAAACAGAAGCGCTGAAACTTATGGGAAAAACTAAAAAAACGATCCCTCCCAGAAATGCTGCGATGTTGTATTTGGGCATATTGAGCGACAAAGTAACCAAACAAAAGATGATGGGAAATATGTTAAAACTGCTTACGGGGAAGCAACTCTAATTAGAAATACCAGCGACTCGACCACTTCCATCAAATCCTTCACCATATCCAGGTTAGATAATTCAAACCTCTTGTCTGCAAAGAAAAAAACCTGGTGCGAAAACACCGGGGGTTTTTATTGGAGATCCGTTAAAAGCTTGCTTTTGTGAGGATCGAACAATAAAAAAGCCCAGGCACCCGATAAAGGAGGATGAATGGGTTTTTTCTTTGGGCTGTTACACACAGAGGATCACGATGTAATTATCCTGAACCTCATTAATTCGCTCCAGAACTTTGCTAAAGCATAGTCTTGCAATGTATTATGACCACTGCTGGCTGATGATTAACAAAATATTACCCAATTTGAAAAAGAGATAAGGTAAAGTATTTACTGGTAAACCTTCTTAATCATATTCCTATATCTGACTTCAGACTGCAATACTTGTAAATCAGGAGACATTTTTAACCAGAATAGATTACGATATCCATTTTGAAATGCCTTTTCTAATTCAATTATTGCTTTATTTAAATTTCCCTGTGCACAATAGGCTTCAGCAAACCGGGTGTGAAGTGTTGAATCAATTTCAATGGCTTTCCGGAGCATTAGTTTCGAGGACTCCATTTCATTTAACCGAGCTGAAACTGCACTTAATGCAGCATAGGTTCCTGCATGATCAGGCCATTTTTTAACCCATTCTACTTCTGCAATTTTCTTGAATACAGAAAAATTTCTGCAGGCTTCTGCAAGGTTTCCCTTCGCCTGATAGTTAATACCCAAATCATAATATGCTGATGCTTCTTCCGGATTCTTCTCCGGGATTTTTTCCAATATTTCAATAGCTTTATCATAATCACCTTTAAGACGGTAGGTATGAGCTAGCCGATAAAGGTTAACAGTAAAATCCGGATTTATTTCCCTGGCTTCCCTAAAAACCACCTCGGCATTATCAAGACTATCAAGGCATAGCCAGGCCGCACCAAGATTACAATATCCCCATACATTTTGCGGATTATCAGCGATCATTTTTTCAGCCCAGACTACTGCAGAATCTGCTTTCCCAATCTTTTCAAGATAGATCCATAATATTCCACTATATGTGAGTACCATATTTTTATTAATGCCAACAGCTGCTTTATACTCTTTAAGGGCTTCTTCCCACTCTCCTGAACTTTGAAAATACCAGCCCAGGTTGTTATGGGCAGCAGGATCATCAGGGTACAAATCAATTCGCATTTTTGCATATCTGATAGCATTAGGAATGTCATTTTCAATATTCACAGCATGAGAAGCAAGTATCCCGAGTCTTTCTCTTTCGGTAAGATTGTCGACAGATTTAACGGCCAGTTTCAGTAATTCACGGCCTTTTTCAAGGGAATCAAATTTTTCAATGAGAAGGTTCCCAAGGGATGCTCTGGCGGCGGTAAAACCAGTATCAATCCGCAGTGCTCTTTCATAATAATCTTTGGCACCTGCAAAATCCGATTTTAAATGATTGTCAATTCCTTGAGAATAAAGTTTAAGTGCATTTAAAGATGACGTTGTAACTTTCGATAAAGGCTTGTCCTGAACCAGAATATCATATCTTGATTCGCCAAGCTGCCGACGGATATTTTTACTCAACCTGTCTAACTTTACCAGGATCTCATCCTCAGTTTCTGCATACAAGACTTCTGATTTCAGGATGTTGCCGGTTTTGGTCTCCATTATTTTTGCTGCAATAACATACCTGTTTCCTACTGAACTTATACTTGGCACTATGTAGATAGCAATTCCTTCCCTTATTGCAATTTCTCTGCCAGTCTTATCATTGATGGTTGTAAGATCTTTCATTTCCATTCTTGTCAGAGTCTCAAACATTCTAGACCGGGGAAGTATATTTACATAACTCGACTGACTGGCAGTTAGTGAAAATGCTGTGTATAGAGATTTATCAAAGACCGGATTTTCAGTTTGATTTTCAAAGTCGGTTATTAATATCCAGTTTCGTTCAGAAAAGGGTAAAGTGCTTCCGCTGGAAAAAAGGAAGAGAGTAATCAGGGCAAGAATGACTCCTAATGAGCTGATGCTGTAGATTCTTATTTTCTTTCGAATATGATCACCCTTTACAGTATTCTGTTCAATTGAATCTGATTTTTCTTTCTCAGGAAGCTGTTTACGTGAGGATTCTTTGAAAGGGTGTTCAATATCCTTTAAATTGTTTTCTTGTTTTCTCTCTTCACCGGGAGTTTCCGATTTCAGGCTTTTTAAACCATGTAAAATTTCATCAATAGCATTCGCAACTTTGTTAATCTGATCTCGATAATAAGTCTTATTCAGATTATCATGCGGGTGATCTTCACTCGCACGCAAGGGCCTGTTGACTCCGGCAGATTTATAAATAAAATCAACTGAGCGGATATTGCCCAGATGGCTTTCTAAACGTATAACATCTTCCGCATCCAGTTCGTGAATACGTATCGGCAATACTCGGCTTGCAACATTGCCACTATTAAGTTTAATGTTAAGTCCCATAGTGTCTTCCCCTGCCATTTTCAGAAAAGCCAGAAACTCATTGTTCCATGCAAAGCTCTTCGGGTCACAGAAAGTCCTGGAGAGTATAGGAATAAAAATTATACTCTTCATTTTATTCTCCAGCGACTTGTCAACTAAGTGAGTTTCAAGCAGACCATCATAAGGATTGGCATCGAAGTACACAGTTACTTTGTCTTTTATTGTTGCTTCCAATTCTTTATTGAGGTTAGCCACAAAGTCCGTAACCCAACCATCATACTTATTATCATTCTGGCGGTAGCTTATGAAGATGTCATAATTAAATCCTTCAATAATGCTTGACATAAGTCTGTTATTTGGTTCATTATCAAAATTAAACCATTACCAGACCAAATGCAAAAAAATATTTTTGAAGCTTTAATAAACCAATGCAAAATACTTCAAATTTTGTAATAGCGATCCTTTTCTTCTATGACCTCATCCCCTAAATCATCTTCTCCCGGAGTGCTACCCTTTATACACATCTTACCTCCCGGATAAGTTGTAAAACCGGTTGATAAGATTCAACAGAAATTGTGAATATTCCAGGGGATTCCTCGCTGGCCCTTCGCTACGCTCTGGGTTTCAGCTCGGAATGACATGCTATTATATTGTTATAGAGGGAGAAGCGGCGATTCGAAAGATAATTTATTTTTTGAAAACGCTTACTGACGAATCGCCGCTTCTCCCTTCCTCCCTGTAAAAATCAACTGTCATTCCGAGCTGAAACCCAGAGCGTAGCGAAGGGCCAGCGAGGAATCCCCTGTATCTTATACATTGTTTGTATATTGTTGTTTTTCAGTGTATTACGTAGCATGTTTTTATTATGTTATATAGATGTGTATAAAGGGTAGCCCGGAGTGAGAAGGGGGCTTATAAGTCATAGATTAAACCGAAGACCTATAAACGGCTTTTCTTTGGGTTATTACCCAAAACAAATCATGAAAGAATACTTTCAAGGCGAAACCGTTGCAAAGCTTTTTTCTGAATTGTTTTAAGATCATGCAAATGTTTTCATACCCTCACTTTTAACTCTCATGTCTGATAAATATAATTGACACGCATTTAATTTTTTATGAAATTTACGATCTGATAAAACTAAAAAAGAGAGATTGAAATGAAAACGCTATTTCTGTCGTACATGATTGTCGAAGCCATATTTGGTATTGGCTTCCTGTTCGCTCCTTCCTTACTTATGGGTCCGATGGGAGTGAAACTCGATGAAACATCAACAACCTTTGCCAGGTTATTGGGCACTTTAATTCTAAGTATCCCTGTTCTGCTTTTCTTTGCACGTAAATCGTCAGGCACTGAGTTTAAAAGAGGGGTAATTTATTCTGTCTTTGTTTACCTTCTCCTGAGTACAATACTTCTCCTGATCACTCAATTAAAGGGCTTGATGAATACCATGGGATGGGGTATAGTAATCCTGCATTTGGCGTTTATGATCTGGTTTGGCTATTATCTGATTAACCAAAGGAAGATTGAATCGTAGTCCGGGATTGCTTGATTAAAACTGATATATTGGAGGCCTATATATATTCACATACTATACCACTTTTACCTGAATAATTCAAGCATTGTCTCTGATTAAATTATGGTTAGATATTTCATCAGCTTCCTATATAATGGGAAAGCCTTGTTTAGATTCAATACCGGTTAAATTATTTGGTTATTCTTTCCCATTAACATTTTAGGTAATCACAGGAGTATGTCCTGGTTCAATTAAAACGAATAACAGAAAATTGAAATTGATGAGAAGAAATATTTGTTTTAGAATTTTTTGGAGAAAAATTGAAAGTAATAATAGTGATTAATTATTTCCCGTAACTTAGGTGTCCTTTATAGTTGGTTAGAAGACAACAACATGAATGATTTTATTAGCAGTTACCGGATCTCAAAACCATTCTATTCGTATATAATAATTTTCGCTTTTCTCACCATGACAGTTGGCTGTAATAAGACAGAATCACCAATAAACAATGCTCCAACCTGTCACATTAATAGTCCAAAAAATGGGGATGAAATGGTTAAGGGAGAAATCAAAATGATATCTATTGAAGCGGACGATGCGGATGGACTTGTCACCGAAGTAACAATTAAAATAGACAATACAGGAGTTTCCACAATCCTTTGTATCCCATATCAGTATCAATGGAATACAACTGATGCAATTCCTGGCAGACACACAATTAGTGTTACGGTAAAAGATGACAGCAACAATGAAACCTTTCTCGAAATCGCCATATTTGTTATTGAAGCAGAGATGGACATTCTGGAAACAGGAACGGTCGAAGATTACGATGGTAATATATACAAAACAGTAAAAATTGGCAGCCAATGGTGGATGGCCGAGAACCTGAAAACAACCCATTTTTCTGATGGATCTGAAATTAATCTGATTGAAAATAATGAAAACTGGGAAAATCTTGGCTTTTCAGAAAATGCATATTGTTATTATAATAATTCTTTGGCTAATGCAGGTAATTACGGCGTATTGTACAACTGGACAGCAGCTATGAATAGCACGGAAAGCAGTGAATTAACTCCGAGCAACGTTCGTGGTGTCTGCCCTGCCGGATGGCACTTGCCAAGCGATGGGGAATGGATTATCCTGGAAATGGAGTTAGGCATGAGCTACGATGAAGCATGGCTTGTTGGTTGGCGAGGAACCAATGAAGGTTCTAAACTGAAAGCAAAAGAGGGATGGTATTCCAATGGTAATGGCACCAATAGCAGTGGTTTTTCAGCCCTTCCTGCAGGTATACGCAGTGGTAATGGCTTGTTCAGCGATGTGGGCAAAACTACATATTTCTGGACTGCCACAGAGTATTTCAATATTACCACATATGCTTTTAATCGTAACCTTGATTACAATCAATCAGGTATAGGGTGGTTCCGTGCCAGCCACTACTACGGATTTCCAAAAGAGTTTGGGTTCTCCGTCAGATGTGTAAAGGATTAATTATTAGAAAAATACTTTAGTACAACAAATCTAACATGATTTTCGAATAGTAGAATCTCTGTCGAATTCAGAATATTCATTAATAACCAGAATTCACAGACTCTATGATTTCCAATATTTTAAAAATGTCTTCAAACTATCCCAGGTTAGATCTTTCACCATTTTCCGCTATAAAATAATTTATCAATGCCTGTATGACTACTATATACAAGCTTTATTATTTGAAATAAGAAGCATATGAAAAACTCTAAGCTTTTAATTGATAGTGATTTTTAGCTCTTTTCACAGCAAATATTATTTTAATTTTAATCAATTATGAAAGGATCGCGAATTAAAGCTATTAGCTTCGAATAAAAATTAACCGGGAGGGGAGGATCTCCGAAGACTTTATATCAGAATAGATTGGGAGTCCTTTTTTGATAGCATTGTTTTATACTGAATATGAACAAATTACAGAAAAGGGACCATCGAACTTTTAAGTTAGATTTTTTGGTCTTTCAGGCTTCTCCAGGAAATGAAATTTCCTTCTGATGTTTTCAAATTAGTTTCTCCACCATAAATGATATTAAGGTTTTCAGATGCTTCTCCAGTTATCTTCTGCCAGTATTTCAGATTATCAAAAAAACTTTCATTCATGGTAATCCCTGATTTTATTTCATAAGGAATAGGACCATTCGGATTATCTATTATTAAATCAACTTCCTGTTTTGTTTTATTCTGCCAGTAATAGAACCTGTGATTTTCTCCTCTGTGTAACCTGTTCTTCACTAATTCAGTAATGATAAGGTTCTCGAAGAGTGCTCCTTTTAAATAATATGTTTTTACCTGATCTGCAGAATCAATACCGAGTAGGGAGCAAATCAGTCCTGTATCATAGAAATACAGTTTTGGAGATTTTATGATTCTTTTGTTGAAGTTCTTGTAGTAAGGCTGCAAATAATAAATAATATAACTTGCTTCGAGAATTGACAACCATGATTTCGCAGTATTTTGCGATATGCCCGCATCCACAGCAAGTGAATTCAGGTTAAGGATCTGACCAGCCCTTCCGGCACATAAATGAAGAAAATTTGAAAAACTGTTCAGGTTTTCAATGTTTTTTATCTGTCGAACATCCCTTTCAATGTAGGTGCTGATATAGGAAGGGTAGAAAAAATTAGATTCAATTTTTCTGTCATATAATCCGGGATAAAATCCTTTGTAAATGCTATCCTCATAATTATCAAATACAATATTCTCAACTTGAAGTTCTGACATTCCAAGTGGGAGCAATTTTAATACTGCAGCTCTTCCGGCCAGGCTTTGAGTAATGTTCTGAAGCAGTAAAAAATTCTGTGAACCCGAAAGGACGAAATGAGCCCCATTATTACTGTCTACGATGCCCTGAATATAAGAAAATAATTCAGGAGCACGCTGAACTTCGTCAAGAACTGCGCCTTGAGGGAAGTTTTTTAGGAACCCACGGGGATCACTGGTAGCCCTTTTTCTGATATCAATATCCTCAAGACTGACATAGGGAATGTCGTTATATATTGATTTAAGTAAAGTGGTTTTGCCACTCTGCCTCGGTCCTGTAAGTGTTATCACAGGGAATTGATTCCGGAGTTTAATAATAACAGATGCTATTTCTCTATTTATCATATTCAAATATACTAAAATAAGCAGACATATATTCAATCGCATTGCATATATGTCCAAAATAATACCAATCAATCAGAGTCAGATCTTGTCTATATCGCGTAAAAAGAATACAATTTTTACCGGATACTTCACCAGTTTCGGGTTAGATACTTCAAACCTCCCGTAAGCTAGTTAAACTTCTCCGCAGGATAAAAGTGAGTAAAGCGTAGTTTATTCCTCCTTCATGAACTCCATCTTCCAATTAAATAGTTTTCAAGTTGCTTAACCTGGCTGCTATTTTTGCCTTTACCTCCTAGCTCAATAGTCATCCCATCTGTAATGATATCTCCCTCAACAGGAGAACTGATATTTAAACCTACATTAAGTAGTTGATTCAGAACAAATGTCTCCCTGAGACATTTCCAATATCCGGTTTTTCTTTTAGTGCAAAAGCCAGTTTGCTGTTTTCCAGAAATATTTAGTCGGGCTTTTGCATAGGTGATACCCCTCTCCCTTCAGAATTAAGGGTATTAAGCAATCGAGCATCTTTTAACTGATAAATATATTAATATCCTTTAGAAATAATGGTTAGATATTTCAAACCACTTATCTATAATTCTTAAAATATAAAGGCCTGTAAAACTACTCATTTACAGGCCTTTTTTGCAAAATATAAAATAATATGTCAGGTGGAAAAAAGTTTAATCTGTTGCATTAATTTTCGGGCAGAGACTGCTTTTATTTCCTTGGGGATGGGCCCTTGAATTCGGGAGTTTTACTCATTGCACAGATTGCATCGTTTTCATCTGCATTGAAGATCATAAATTCCGGAACCTCGGTTGAGTAAGGAGTCCAAATCCCTCCGTCCGTGCCATTCGGGTTACCGGACTTGGCGAAATTAGTCCAGTAGTCGATAATCTTAAGGCTCAGCGCCTCGTCGCCTGCTGTGAATGGCCTCCAGCTGTGTCTGAAAGAATGGAACACATACCACAGATCTGCGGAGTGCCATGCTCCATTGTCGTCACCCGGCAGGGATCGCGTGAATAAATATGCAAAAGCAGGTTTGCCGCTCTTTTCTGCCCGCAGTGAACAGAAATCTTTTACTGCCTGGGTTTGATCATTCATATCATTGGCTGTAAATCCAATCATATACGGGATATCGGCAATTTCATCAGCTAAAGCCACATTGGTGAAGGTATCCTTTAAGAGATACCCATCGACAACAGGACCCAACATTGTGCGTTTCTTAGTAGTATCTGCGTACTTATTCGACATTTCTACAAGTTCATCGAACGATAGAGCTCGCATTTCATCTAATGTAGTCTTATTAAAAAAGTCCATCATACTCTTGTTAGCAATCTGGGCTGTATCGAGAAGTGTACCTGGTCTTGACGGGTTAAGACCGCCACCGCTCATGATTATTGCATTCCTGATCAGGTCCTTTGCCAACGGAGAAGAGCATAATGACTGAACACTGCCGGCACCGGCGCTCTGTCCAAAAATTGTAATATTGTCAGGATCACCACCGAACTGGGCTATATTATTTTTGATCCATTTAATGGCAGCTATCTGATCGAATAAACCATAATTTCCTGATACACTATTTGGGCTTTCAGTGGATAGAAGAGGGTGAGAAAGAAACCCTATAAGACCAAGCCGATAAGTTACCTGTACTAAAATTACACCTCGTGAAGCAAAGTCCTCACCACCATCCATTTCCGGCTCATAGGCAAAACCTTCGCGATAGCCGCCACCGTGGATCCACATTGCAACAGGAAGTTTCTTACCCGTTTTACCTGCTGCCGGTGTCCATACATTAAGATAGAGGCAATCTTCGCTGAACGGTACAGAGCCGCTGGCTCTCCACTCCCTTCCATAAAAGCTTTGCGGATCCCACGTTATTTGCTCAGCAGCAGCACCATAAGTATCTGCCACTTTTACTCCCTCCCAGGGAACAACCGGTTGGGGCTCTTTCCAACGCAATTCACCTACCGGAGGTGCTGCAAAAGGGATGCCTTTGTAAGCGATAATGCCTTTGGTCAGGGTCTCCACACCGACTATCTGTCCACCACTAATTGTCAGTACAGGATTTTTATCACTGCAGGAAGTTATCGCTATTAATATGAACCATAGAAGAAATGAGAATAGATTTTTCATTGTATCGATAATTTTTTGGTTAATTTAATTTCGTTTATGACATTAATGCTTTTCAAATATATAGCAATAGTATTAACCTGCAATAAATTTCCAATCACAAGGCCAAACTTTAAAACATTTTGAACGATTTTTTAAAGTTGAGCCATATTAAAAACAGTATTTTTCAATGATCCTAATTCATGGAGTCTCAAATGATGAAAAATTTATTAAATTTATTTGTTAATTATCATAACCTACTAATCTGAATTCAACATGTGCAAATCTATTTTAAAATCAGCAATCCTGTTAACATCAATTTTCTGGCTTGCGAGTACCTCATGTTCCCGGGTTGAAAAAGAGCAGGGAACTTTCAAAGTTGGGATAACTGACAAACCTCTGACATTTTGTAATCCTTACAACCTGAGCGTTGGATCCGACAGGGCTCGCAGACAAGGTGAACAAGTTGTAGTACTGTTCAAGGATGATTATTATCTTTTTATTACCGGAGGAAGAGGATACTGGTATTCAAATAATATGAGAGACTGGAATTATGTAAGTTCTCCCACATTCCCCGGAGGGTGTCCATCTGTTGTAAGTGATGGGAATACTTTATATGCATCAGGGGACAAAGGATTACACGATGTCTTTTCAAGCACTGATCCCAAAAATGGAGTCTGGAACAAAGTTGGAGAATACCAGAGGGATTATGGTGATGCCAACATGTTTATTGATGATGATGGCCGCTTTTATATGTACTGGGGATGGTCTCAGATCCTTCCTTTCCAGGTTGTTGAACTCGATCCGGAAAATGGATTCAAGGAAAAAGGGGAACCTGTCTTTTGTTTCTTTGGTGATTACGAAGAGCATGGTTTTGAGAGAAGAAGAGATGCAGATGTTATTTTTCCTTACTTCACACACAGGCAATATTTTCCTGAAGAATCACCATGGATAGAAGGGCCATGGATGGTAAAATACAATGGTAAATATTACCTGCAGTATGCTGCCATTGGTCTTGAGTTTTCATCCTACTCCCATGGAGTCTATGTTGCTGATAGTCCAACAGGACCATTTAAATATTCCGAGCACAATCCTCTGACATTTAAAACTACAGGATATGTTCTTGGTGCAGGCCATGGCAGCACTTTCAGGGATAAAAACGGTCAGTTCTGGACCATTTGTATGATACCTGCATTTTATGGCGGAAGGGGTGGAGGAGAAACAGTCCTCTTCCCAACTGCCGTTGATGCTGAAGGTGTTATGTACTCCAACACTGCTTTTGGAGACTATCCACAGTATTATCCGGGAATCAGGGAAAATGCAGTAGATAACAATTTTACCGGTTGGATGCTCCTGTCGCATAAAAAATACATAGAAACTTCATCCACACTTAAGGGATATGGACCCGCTAATGTTGTTGATGAAAATTTCATGACAAAATGGGTGGCCGAAACCGGTAATCCCGGAGAATATATTACAGTCGATCTTGGCAAGGAATGTGATATATATGCTTTACAGATCAATTTTGACCGGCATGATGCAAAAGTAGAAGTAGGCAGAGGCTTTGCCATGCCAAGTCCTTTAAGTCGTTACCAGTCATTTACAGTTGAAATTTCAAGTGACAAAGCGAACTGGTCGATGCTGATTGACAAGAGTAATAATACAGCTGATATCAGACATGACTATACAGAACTTCCGGAACCGGTAAAATCAAGATATTTAAAAGTAACCAACGTATTTACCCATGATTCATCGAAATTTGCAATTCAGGAGTTACGTATTTTCGGGAATCCCGATAAGGCCAAATTTACAAAAGTCGATGATGTAATGGTTGCCCGCAACTCGGAGGATCGGCGCGACGCAACAATTACCTGGCAGCCAGTGGAAGGGGCCGATGGTTATGTTGTCCGTTATGGAATTGAACCGGGGAAGCTTTACAACAACTATATGGTTTATGATAATTATACTTTAACAATCCATAGTCTCAACAAGGATCCTGAATATTATTTCGAAGTTGAAGCATTTGACAGTGGCACTGATTATTACAGGGAAAGGACGGAACAGACTATGGGTAGAGGTGCAGAAATTGAACTTCTCAAAGGCAGGGAAATGATTGAACGAAAAATGGTTAAAGAAGGATTAAATGAGTATGTGTTTGATAGTATAACACCAGGCGAATATACATTCAGACATACCTTTGGACCTGTATTGTGGAGAGGAGAACTTACTAAAGCTGATCTAATCGGACCGGATGACAAGGCAACAATATCACAATCTCTTTCCAGTCTGGGAAAAGGATTGGAAGTTCTTGGACAGATGGAAATGAAGATTGTTCCCGGAAAAGAAAGCGGAAATTTTGTGGTGGTATTGAAATATGATAAACAATAGCTTATTAGAGACTCAAGAAAATTTGATATTGTATTAACTTGTTAAAACATAATCCATGAAGCCTGTAAGATAATGACTTACAGGCTTTTCATTTCATACCAAAAATAAGAGGGAATGTAAATATCACTAAAATTATCCAGATCAGATAAACAGGTATGAACTTTGCTATGGTCAACTCAACTTCTTTTATAAGGGCTTTCTTGAAATTGACTTTATACAAATCTATGATTATCAAAACCAAATTGATTAAAATCAGGATATTTGAACCCATAACAGCTAACCTGTTTGGTGAAATTCCAAATGAACCAAGGCGATAAAAAATTGCAGAGAGGGCGATTAAGTCAATAACTACTGTCACAATTGAAAGTGCAAATAAAATCGATTCATTGAACCTCTTTTTCAGAATTGTTGATGTTTCAGAAACTGAAAAAACAATTACAGCCATAACGCCTAACAACATAATATTAAATACCAGTAAAAAATCACGATCATTGTAAGGATCTTTTCCCGAAATTGCCAAAGCTACAAGGTAAAAAATTGCTGTAACCAAAACTACAGGGCTGAAAATATTGGCTATTATCGGGGCGATCTTATTAGTTAAAAGAGTATAGTGTTTTATAATAAATGACGCAACAATTGGCGCGGAAACAGCACCAACTATTACAATATTTTTCATGTAAAAGTTTTCAATATTAATTCCAATAGCATCGAATAAACCAATTGTGATTCCTGTTAAAATACCCCCGGAAATAGTCAGAATTGCCATCAGAATTGCCAGGTCACCATTGTATCTGATATAATCAATACGTTTAATCTTATCTTTCAGATTGAAATCAATAAAAACCCATCCGTAAATAGCCCACATAAGAAGAGGTAAATGGATATATACCAGATTAATTGACGCACTGTCGCTCACGGATGGTAAAATATTAACATAAATTGCCAGTATTAAAAAAGTAATAAGAATCTGGATTAGTCTTTTCAAATAAAAAACCCTGTCAGTCAACACTATATAAATAGTCAAGCCAAAAAATACAATTATTCCAGCATTTTTGGCATAAAATATTTCAGCCTCCCCAATATTGAAAATGTCTGGTATTTTAATAAGTAATCCCGCAATAAAACAAGCTGAAATCAATATTACTATATCCAGTATATTAGTTTTATTTATCGCACCAGAAAGTTTATTGTAATCCAATCTGATCTTCCAGAATTTTAACAATTCAGATTTTTCAACCTCTGAATAAACTTCTTCAAACCCTGACTCAAATGAGTTTTTGTCATCATGATATAATTGTTCAAGTTTCTCAGGATTGTTAATGTGTTCTTTAATACTTTCTTTCATAATTAGTATGTTTTAAAAGTTCTTTGAATAACAAAGTACAGGTACAAAAAAAAATTATTGTTCTCTTATCAGGCTTTCAAGTGCTTTCAAATGTTGCCTGAATCCGGATATTCCGGCATCAGTAACTGAGTAGCTGGTATTTGGTTTACGTCCGATGAATTGTTTGTTAACCTTAATCATTCCCTTTTCCTCTAATGCTTTAAGATGACTGGCCAGATTACCGTCAGTCACATCCAGAGTCTCTTTCAGACTATTAAAGTCATAAGATTCGTTTACCATCAAAACTGACATGATCCCCAATCTTACCCTGCTCTCAAAAACCTTGTTTATATTGGAAATAAGATCTTTCATGTCTCATATTTTCTGTACATCACCAGTCCGTAGATAATATGAAGGATCCCAAATCCGAATATCCAGAATATCAGTCCCCAACCCGGAACAAATGCTGATACAAGACCGGTAATAATTTCAAGCATTCCCAGGTAAAAAATCTCGCTAAAAGTAAACTTGCATGCATTGACCAGTGCAAGACCATAAAAAATTAGAAAACATGGAACTATCAACTGGAAGTTGCTCTGAATCAGGAGTACAAAAATAAAAACTGCTCCCGAGGCGAGAGGTACAATAAGGTTAATAAGAAACCTTTTTGAAACCGGAGTCCAGACATTTTTCTTATCCCTCTTAGCCTTTCTTATTGAAAAATAAAGTGCAAACAACACTGAAATCACAAGCACTAAAGCAGCATCAGCAATGAGTTGCCATCGCAGGGCCAAAATCTCTTTTTCCGTTAAACTTCTGAAATAATCATCTAAGTGAATACTCCCGTTATCCAGGATAAAAAAGTATGCAACAAGTGCTCCGGCAATTGCTGTAATCCCTGCAAATACTCCTGAAAGGCCACTGAGTGAAATAAATCTGGAAGATTCTTCCATTATTTTCCTGATTGCCTTTAACTCATCCAGAGATTCTAAATCATTTTTCATATCTTAAAAGTACTTTGAACTACAAAGTAAAACATAAATTTTCTTCAATCCAAATATTATTCTATATTTTCTTGGCCTTTTGAAAAAATAATACTCTTAATTTTAATAGTTTACTATATCAACTATTTTCTTACAGAGAATCTGTAGATTGTTCTTGATTTGAATATCTCTCCCGGGTTCAATACCGTTGAAGGAAATCCTGTTTGATTAGGGCTATCAGGAAAATGTTGAGTTTCAAGAGCAAATCCCGACCTGGTATTCACCGCCTTGCTACCATCTTCCGCTGTCTTTTTCCAAATCATCCCATTGCCTGAAAAAAACTGCATTCCCGGCTGATCAGTAATTACTTCCATAACGCGGCCGCTTATCGGGTCATATACTGTTGCATCAACCTTTTCATTGTTATCAAGTACATAATTATGGTCATATCCAGCAAAATCAGAATTCTCGTAGGACTCACCAATCTTATAACCAATTGCATGCGGAGTAGTGAAATCAAAAGGAGTTCCATTCACCGGAAAGATCTCGCCGGTCGGAATCTTGTATGTGTCGAATGGGGTAAACGACGAAGCATTTAATGTGAGAATGTGATCAAAGATATACCCATTACCGGCTCCATGAAGGTTGAAATAAGCATGATTTGTAACATTTATTACAGTTTTTTTATCTGTGATTGCATTATAGTCTATTATAATTTCGTTGTTATCAGTCCATGTATATGTAACTTCAATTGTTAATGTCCCGGGAAAACCTTCCTCCATATCCGGACTAATATATGAAAGAATTACTGCCGGATATCTGGAATTTTCAGGAATCCTGGCATTCCATACTTTTGAAAACCAACCGTTTGGACCTCCGTGAAGAGTGTTTGGCTTATTGTTTACAGGCAAATTATACTCAATCCCGTCGAGAGAAAATTTAGCATTTGCTATTCTGTTGGCATACCTTCCGACTATGGCACCTCCAAACATATCTCCTTTTATTATAGATTCAAGCTTCTCCGATCCCCTTGTAACATTAGCCTTTACACCATATCTATCAGGAACTTGAATAGTTACAATTCTTGCACCATAATTTGTAACCTTCAAAACATTTCCGGTTTTATTTGTCAGCGAAAATAGGGATACTTCACTGCCATTGTGATCACCCAATAATTCTCTGATCACCGGTTTCTTATCTTTTCCGTCAAGATTACCTGAAATTATCAGGACCGTAAAAAGAAATGATGATATGAATTTTAAGTTATTCATAGAGTCCCGTTGTATTTAATACATCTTAATTACCAAATTTAACATATAAAAAAAAATTATATACGATTTAGTTCCTGGCTCATGCTGATATTTCTGATAACTTCAGATACAATTCCATAAAAATGTTATCATTCTTCCTAAACATGCTTTTTCTATTCTTTCATGAAATTGAAAAGAAATCCAAGGTAGATAGTAACATCATAATACCTGATAAGAACATTATTGTTCAATTCACCTGTCAGGGGCATAATTGTCTCCCTAATATATTCTACAGGTTTGGTGAGGTTTACTGTCTGCTTCTGATTTTTATCCTGCCCGTATGTGAACTGCAACCCGAGTATAATTGATCCTCTTTTGAAATTGTATCCCAATCCGGAATTTAAATGGTAAACATTCATAGGATAGGTCGACTTTTCATTATATACCGGAAGTCCTTGTCGTTCCGAGCTGTCTGAATATCTGAAATCAGTCCTGAATCCACCGGAGATCATCAAATCTGATTTCAGATATTGCTTGAAAGCTACTCCTGCATTGAGAACTGGTTCATGAGAACGGGTAAAAGTAAGCCATTCCTCAGGTTCTACCGGAGTAAAATCGTAACCGTTTTCTCCCGTATCATTGTGTGCTTCAATATAATCATATTCCTTTATCCCCACAAAATATTCAGCTGTAAAAAGAAGGATGGATTTCCCGGAAGGACTGTAAAAATTGGCACCTGCGGCTACTGAAAATGGATCCTTGAAGTGAGCGGTGCAGCCAGATTGCCGGCCACCGTAAAACCTGCCGGATTCCACAGGACTACCCGGCTCCTTGTGAATATTGGAGTATTCATAATGCCGGACAACAGTTCCATCTCCGAAAATCTTTAATGAGGGAAGATTTAAATTTACTCCGAAAGCCCAGGCTTCCTGTTTATAGTGTAATCCCAGCTTCGTGACCAGCCTGACATCAAACATATTATACTTGATGTGATACCTTGAATCAGAGACATACTGAATTTCATTGCCCGGATCAGATCCTGGCAGTGTAAAGGCATTAGCTGTTACCAGGGTGTAGAACTGATCATCCTTATAAGATATTAGGCCGGAAGCCCCCAATGCAAGTCTTTCTGACACCTTGTAAGAAACCCCGACACCACCATTATAATCCAGGTATTTAGAACGCAGATAATATTCACCTGTATACGATTCATCTCCCGGATTTGAAGCTATAATATCATCTGTAAGAGAAGTGCCTACATTTATCTGAAGATATTCATTGGCTTTAGTAAAATAAGCTATTTCAACTGAGAGATCCGGATTTTTTTTTGGTTTTAGAGTGAGTGTAATGATTCTCGGATAGATATCAAGCTGAAGACGGTCGGCAGGCAGATCAGTTCCCAGAGCATTTTCGGCCTTAAAGAAATATGTAGAAAACAGGTTTGCAGAAAGGGAAAAATTTGTCTTTTTCATTTCTGAAATAGTTGCCGGATTATAATAGATAGCTGCAATTCCACTTTCTCCTGCCACAACTGCCCCCGATAAGAGTGCTGCCTCTGAATTCAGGTTCTGATCCCAATAACGGTTGCTCTGGGATAATACAACTTCATGGCTCAGTATAAACAGAAACAATAATAGTAAAAGGTGTACAGAAAATTTTCTGTTGCGTGTTGGAAGACTCCTTATCATAGTTCAAAATATTCTTGTATCAAAGATAAAAAGAAAGGAGAGTGACAGTTATAATCTTTTTAAGTTATTTTAAATACAAATTTCAATATATCTCCAAATTTTGAGGTATACATCCTGTCATGGTTGAAGTGAAAGGAGATAACCATACTTAAAAAGCCTCTGAGGCAGCAAGATAGAAACCAAACGATTTTTGTCCAAAGCCGACATC
The DNA here is from genome assembly GCA_963732435.1 of uncultured Bacteroidales bacterium. Classification (GTDB taxonomy): domain Bacteria; phylum Bacteroidota; class Bacteroidia; order Bacteroidales; family VadinHA17; genus LD21. The sequence goes on from CAVSZL010000007.1 coordinate 43,682, forward strand.
CACGGCAAGGTTAGTTCTTGACCGCTTGTCTACCATAATCCTTAATCCTGCTCCGTAACCCGCCTTGATAGATTCGAATAGCTGCAGGTTTAGCTTAGGATTATCAGTTGTAGTTCCATTTAAAAACATAACTCCGCCCAGAACTCCTCTGGGCCCTAAAGGAAACCTGTACTCTGCCTCAGTATAAACCATATTTGGTCCCCTGAAACGACCCTGGGTATAGCCTCGACCACTTCTGCTCCGTTGATCATAGGCAGTAGCAGGCAAAATAAGATATGGTAACTGGCCCACTTTTGTAAAATCTCCAAGTGCCCAAAAACCAATCAAATGTCTGGGTCTGCTTTTTGATAATGAATGATAGCCCCTAAATTCGAACTGAAAAGAGTTTACAGATTTGTCATTGCCTAAAAATTTAAACCCTCCGATCCAGCTGGCATTTGCATATATCCCCTGGTATGAATTGATCATATTGTCTCTGGTATCGTATGAGATATTAACCCTCATGGAAGATAAAGAATAACTAGCTGTATTAAATTCATAGAGTGTGTTATAATAATAATGACTTGTCAGAAATGTGTCACCTGGTTCAAGTCTGAGTTTTTCATCAACTATCTTTGTATAACCATCATAGGCATAACCGATGCCTAAGTAAAAACCTTCAGTAACTTTAAATCCAACAGACTGATGAAATCTCAAAAAATTGTATTTCATGGGCTGGGTCAATGAATCACTTCCTGTTTCGACACCTGCCACTGCAAATTGATAATCGAGTATACCCCCTTCAGGCGAAGTAGTACCAAGTCCGTAAGTTGACTGGGAATATATGAGATAACGCCAGTCGCCTGTCAGAAACAACTGATTATTTTTGGTGTAGATATTATTTTTTAACAATAAAAGGATCTGGCCTTTTGTGGTACCCTGAGCGCTGCCTATCAGAGTGGAATATGAAGTTTCACCAGACATTTTAAAAGCATACTGACCACCAATTCCATACATAAATCCTGTTGCCGGATTAGAGCCAATAATGGGAACCAGCAAAAGAGAACCTGCTGACTCCGGTTTATTTTTTGGTGGTTTATGAAGTGCTTTCCTTATCAGATCACTTACATCTATCTGCACAAATTGTGTATCGGCGCTTTGTACAACTAAATCCTGCCCAGAAAGAGTAAATGAAATGGCAATAATAAAAACAATAAATGCAATCTGCTTCATAGATCATTTCCCTTTATTAGTTATTAGAAGCACATGACAAAAATCTCAAAAAATTGAATTCCAATAACATATATTAATAACTAATTGATAATTATAATCACAATTCAACTTAATACCTTGTTATTCAAAATATTAAAAGAAACCAACGATGACTCAATATTTGAAACATTAAAACCACGACTGAGAGTAAATATACCATTTTATTTGCATCATTATCACAAAAGCAGTGGGAGAAAATGAGTTGGCCCGGATGAGATAATCCGGATATTTTTCTGTACTACGGGAACTTATTCCTAGTCGCTATAACCAGATAAACCAGCCTATGTGTACAATTTTGAGAAGGAATCTAAAGGCAGGGAATATCTATATAAGGAAGCTGGTTCTTAATCCTATTAGCTTCTATTATATCAGGATTAGTTGAAATCAATACAATGTTTGAAACAACCTGCTGGTAAAAAAAACTTTCAGATGCTTTCAACAGGGGATCATCTGCCGAACTTCCCCACATCATATTCTGGAATCCCAGCTTTCTGAATTCATTATAGATGGAACGAAGCAGCGCATTCATAATGCCAGGATCTCGGTCCCTTGATGCATAATCAGTGATTATCAAATCTTTGAAACATTCGCCAGGGATTGGCAGTGGGGGCAATTTTAGAAGCAGGGAGAGACTTTTATAAAGTATCCTTGCCGGAAGAAATTTTTTTCCATACCGCAAAACTCTGGTTTGTTTGAAGGATGAGCAATCACATGCAGCACATACTCCGCAAGGTATCCCTTTCCTGTCGAAAGCCAGATAATAATTACTAATTGTAAGACCCTGTTGGTTGCCAAGACATCTCTGAAATGTATTTTGATCGTAAATATTACCGAACAATCGTAGTCTGTGCTCGTTATTGAGAAGCATAACAATGTCAGGAATATCTTTTATATCCGCCTTTCGTATAAAATAGTCGCGTGAATTGCTGACTGGCCATATAAGCAATATATTCCTGACATCCAACTGGTTGATAATGCGCGAATAAGGAATATACGGGAATGCATCATTTCTGCGACCAACATAGTGGAGTGAAGGCTTGTTGCCAGCCATAATGATTGCATAACCAACGAATGACCGGTTATATGTCTCTTTATAAAAATTTTCAGTTACCTTATATCCGAATCCTTTACCCCTTGCCTCCTGTGAAACATAATAATCTCTCATATGAAAAACTGTCTCTCTTGATCCGTTTACCATTGCATCATGATAACCCATTCCACAAAAGCCTTTTAACTTTTCGAGACGTAAGAATCCGTAATAGTAATATGGATTATATCTGATTTCAGGCAGCCTGAAAAAATCCGGTTGCCTGTCAAAACACACTGTAAGGTTTTCGGTATTAATTGGCGAAGACCTGAGTATATTGAGCATTTCAGAGTTATAACTCCTGCCAATTGCTTCAATATGGTAAAGGTTCATGTCATTTCCGGATTATAGGTACAATTGAATAGAATGGATAACGGTCTTTTAATACAAGCTCCTCACCCAAATTGTAATCTGATACAAGTTCAGGTACGAATAGTGGAATTTTGTGATTAAGGTGAATAAATCTCATTACTGCCCTGGCCCCGGGTAAAGTCTTATCACTTATTAATCTGAATATGAGGGCCATCGATTCTTCTGACAACCAGTCTCCGATGTTTGATAAATGAATTTTATTATACATTCCCGATTCTCCCTCGGTCAAAATTTTTTCAATTGATGATTCCCGGTATTCAATATTAGTTATATTCTTAGTAAAATCATCATGGTACTTAGGCTGGAGAAACTCTGGTAATGCTTCCTGAAAAAGGACCCTGTTGAAAAATGTATATTGCAGAAGATAATTTTCCCTGGAAAGCGTATTACAGCAGAAATCCCGAAAGCGATTGAAAAAAAATTCTCCGATATTCCTGACCCCGCTATGGGTTAAACCCGCCGGATCTATACCCCTGTTTTTATATATCCGGGGATGAAAAGCTATCCTGAACAGTCCATTAACAACTAAGCCATTTATCTTACTATTAAATATCTCTTTCTGCTCTTCAAGAGAATTACATTCAAACAGACTGTAAAGATTCTTTTCACCGACAATAAATCTTCCCACCCCGGCAATTTTCATCATGTATTGTTCAAATCTGCCTTTGTTAATAGCCCCTCCCCTTATAGCACTCATATTCATTATCCAGAATTTGCTATCGTCGTCCGATAAATAAGGGGAAAGCTCTTCTCTGAAAAATTCTTCCCTCTTTTCCGGATTCATATTCATATAACCGAGGAAGGAAGCTGCTGTCAAAGAGTCAAAATTTTGCGCAGTTATCTGCTTAAGTTTGCATAATCTTAACTGTCCCGCAGATATATCAGAAGCAACTATTTTAACATCGCACAACGCAGCAATATTCATCGGAATCTCACCAGCACTTGCAATACAGAGCAATGAATCACCACTGATCAGATTTAGTGCACTGATCTCAGAAAGTGCATCTTCCTGGGATACACCATAATTATAAAGATAATCCATAGTATATCTTTTTTACATTTGATTCCCTTAAAGTTTTATTGCATTTTTCAGATATCTCAAACCTTTTGCAGATAAGTGATTTTTGCAGGTTAATATTTGTGAACCCGGACTTCATAAGGATACATCCCAATGATTCCGGATATTTTAATTAGTCTCTCGTTTGTTTAAATCAAATGTCTTAAAAAAAAGCATTTACTGCAAATCTTTTTACCTTCTCTGTATGATGTACATCTGAGTCAATCTCTTTGTTTTGCAAATACTTTAATAAGCTACTTAAGGTTTATATGGAACTCTATTGTATATTTGGTGCTGACATGAAGACGATTATTCGATTTTTTTAAAAGACAGATGACAAGAAGAGAGGTAATAAAAGGTGTTTTGGATGGAAAAAAACCTCCCTATACACCCTGGTCTTTTAAATTCACTGTGGAAGCAAACACATTACTCAGGGAATATTATCAAATTAATGATCTCGATAATATCCTGTATAATCATATTTTATTATTGGGCAATGATTATGGATTCTTTGACCGGATAGGTGAAGATTTATACAGGGATGTATTTGGAGTAGTATGGGACAGAAGCATCGATAAAGATATTGGTAACATTAAAGGTAGTCTTATTGATTCACCTACTATAAAAAATTACACTTTTCCTGATCCACTCGATAAAAGGTTTTATTCTGATATAGAGTCATCAATTAAGGAAAAACCAGATATGTTCAGACTTTTTCAGATCGGGTTTTCTCTTTTTGAGCGGGCCTGGACATTACGCGGGATGGAGAATCTGCTCACAGACTTCATGATTAATCCTGATTTTGCACACAGGCTTCTCGCAGCAATTGCCGATTATAACATAGCTCAGGTAAATGAAGCAATTAAATACGACATTGATGCTGTATATTTCGGAGATGACTGGGGTCAGCAGTCAGGTTTAATTATGGGTTATGATATCTGGAAAGAATTCATTTACCCTCAGCTAAAAAGAATGTACAATGCAGTACACGACGGGGGAAAGTATGTATTTATTCATTCCTGTGGTGATGTTGATGAATTATTTGACGATTTAATTGCTATCGGATTGGATTGTTTTAATCCTTTTCAACCTGAGGTTATGGATGTAATTGGTCTGATGAAAAAATACCGACATAAGCTCACATTCCACGGAGGACTCTCAATGCAGAAAACCCTTCCTTACGGAACAGTTGAAGAAGTTAGAAATGAGTCTAAGAAACTTATAGATGCAGGGGCAGAAGGATCATATATATTTTCACCTTCCCATAATGTTGAAGGGGATACAAGCCTCATAAACATGCTAACCTTCATTGAAGTTGCCAATTCGCAAATCAGGAGAATATAACCGAAACAACATGAAAGAACAAAAAAAGATCAACGAAAAATATGTGTTATTTATTGCACTGATTGCAGCAATGGGAGGTTTATTATTTGGATATGACTGGGTAGTGATCGGAGGGGCAAAACCCTTTTATGAACGCTTTTTTAATATCACATCTTCTCCTACATTTCAGGGTATTGCGATGAGCAGTGCATTATTTGGATGCCTTATTGGATCATCAATATCAGGATATTTTACCGATAAATTCGGAAGGAAGATCCCTTTACTTTTTGCAGCATTCCTTTTTATTTTCACCTCACTCGGTACAGGCGCCTTTGATTCATTCAGTTCATTCATGTTCTTCAGGGTTCTTGGTGGTATCGGAATTGGGATTGCATCGAATGTATCGCCCGTTTATATAGCTGAAATTGCCCCAGCCCACATGAGAGGTAAGCTGGTGGCAATAAACCAGTTAACAATAGCTTTTGGAGTTCTGGCAGCACAGTTGACTAATATGCTTATTGCAGAACCGGTTCCGGTCGGGGCAACTGATATAATGATTTCGGAATCATGGAACGGTCAGACAGGCTGGAGGTGGATGTTCTGGGCGTGTAGTATCCCTGCCACTTTCTTCTTCATCTTTATGTGGTTTGTACCTGAAAGTCCAAGGTGGCTGGTAAAAGCCGGGAAAAAAGAAAAGGCATTTAGAATAATGAAAAGGATAGGAGGAGAAGAATATGCCAGAATAGAGACAGATGAAATTAGCCAGACAACCGGAACAGAGGAAAAGCTCCCATTCAAATACCTGTTTTCAAATGCTATTGCTCCGGTTCTTATTCTTGGAATAATTCTGGCTGTATTTCAGCAGTGGTGTGGTATCAATGTGATTTTCAATTATGCCGAAGAGGTTTTTGCCTCGGCAGGATACGGGATTTCCGGTACTTTGTTCAATATTGTTTTAACGGGTAGTGTCAGTTTGATTTTTACTGTTATTTCAATGTTCTTTGTTGACAGATGGGGACGCAGAGGTCTTATGCTTACCGGCGCCGCGGGCCTTGCGGTAGTTTACCTGATTATGGCAGCAGGGTACTTCCTGCAGATAAAAGGATTATTTATGCTTTTCTGGGTAGTTACTGCAATAAGTATTTACAGTCTTACACTGGCACCTATAACCTGGGTATTGCTGTCAGAAATTTTCCCTAACAAAATACGGGGCCATGCTATGTCAGTTGCCACCTTTTCTCTTTGGCTTGCATGCTTAATCTTAACTGTCACATTCCCATTTTTAAACAAAGCATTTGGTGCTTCAGGAACATTTACAATATATGCAATTATATGTATTGCTGGTTTTGTCTATATGTTCAAAAGACTGCCTGAAACCAAAGGTAAATCACTTGAGCAAATTGAGAGAGAGCTTACCGGTAAGAGGAGGTAACCCAGCAGGAATATTTCATTTAACCGCCAAATAAGTCAAACATAAAAGCGGCAACAGATGCCCCTATAAATGGTCCCAATACCGGAATCCACGAATACTTCCAGTCACTATCCCCTTTTAAAGGAATTGGAAGAAAAAAATGCATAATGCGGGGACCAAGATCTCTTGCAGGATTAATAGCATATCCTGTTGGGCCTCCAAGAGACAAACCAAGACCAAGCACAACTATAGCAACCGGTAATGCATTTAATGAACCAAGTCCTACTTCCGGTTCAGCCATATAAAGTACTGCCAGGGCAAGGACATAAGTTCCAATTACCTCGGTTATAACATTATACCAGTAGCTTCGTATATTCGGTGATGTACAAAAAACCGCAAGTTTTAAATCGGCATCAACCGTAGCATCAAAATGCTTTTTATATGCAAGCCAAACCAGAAAAGCGCCAAACATAGCCCCGGAAAGCTGAGCACAGAAATATAAAGGTAAAAGGGAAACTGAGAATTTATTGGCCAGTACAAGGGCAAGTGTAACTGCAGGATTCAGATGGGCTCCGCTTACGGGTGCAGCAATCAAAACCCCTGTAAAAACCCCGACTGCCCATCCGAATGTTATTACGATCCAGCCACTGTTATTTCCTTTGGTTTTATCGAGTAGGACATTTGCAACCACACCACTGCCAAATACAATGATCATAGCAGTTCCAAAAAATTCTGCGAAGAATGCATTCATTTTATAATAGTTTTAAATTATCTGAAAAGTTATTCATATAAAAGATCTAATACTCCCTATTTAATAAAACATTGGAGCGTAAAACAAATCCTGCCCGCACCTGACAATTAATTTTCATCGTCAGCCCATGATTTGGATGCATTAACTGCACGATGCCATCCTTTAATTAAAGAAGTGGTGTCCTCAATCTTAATCTGAGGTGAAAAGGTACAATCCACCTGCCACTGTTGCCTTACCTCTTCAATATCATTCCAGAAATTTATTGCAATTCCTGCCAGATAAGCTGCGCCAAGTGCTGTGGTCTCAGTTATTCTTGGTCGTACAACTTTTGCCTGCAATAAATCGGACTGGAACTGCATGAGCAGGTTATTAACTGTTGCGCCGCCATCAACCCTTAATTCACGAATATCTATTCCTGAATCTTTCTGCATCGCCAGAAGGACCTCAAGTGTCTGATATGCTATACTATCGAGAGCTGCCCGTGCAATGTGAGATGATGTTGACCCTCTTGTAATACCAACAATTGTTCCACGGGCATGCTGGTTCCAGTGGGGTGCCCCTAACCCTGCAAATGCCGGAACAAAATATACCCCATCACTATTTTTAACCTTTGCGGCCAGTTTTTCCACATCTTCTGATTTGTTTATAATTCCAAGACCATCCCGCAACCATTGAACCACTGCCCCTGCAATGAAGATACTTCCCTCGAGGGCATATTGTGTCTCTTTCCCGATTTGCCATGCCACGGTTGTCAACAACTGACTTTTGGATTCTATCGGCTTAGTTCCAATATTCATAACCATGAAACAACCTGTACCATAAGTGTTTTTAACCATTCCCGGTTCAGTACACATTTGCCCAAAAAGTGCAGCCTGTTGATCACCTGCAATTCCTGAAACCGGAATGGATGAAGAAAAAAGTCCCCTGGTTGTACCATAGAGCTCACTGGAAGATCTCACTTCAGGAAGCAATCCTGAAGGGATACCAAATATTTTTAGCAACTCTTCATCCCAACTGAGAGTATGAATATTGAACAACATTGTCCTGGATGCATTTGACACGTCTGTAATATGCAATTCCCCCTTTGTCAGGTTCCATACCAGCCAGGAATCGATAGTCCCGAATGCCAGATCACCACTTTTTGCCAGATCCCCTGCTTCCTTTATATTATCTAAAATCCATCGAATCTTTGTCGCCGAAAAATATGCATCAATAATAAGGCCGGTCTTTTCAACGATCGTCCTGCCCTGTCCTTCTCTTTTCAACTTATCACAGAAATCAGCCGTTCTCCTATCCTGCCAGACTATTGCATTATATACAGGCTTACCTGTTTTCCTGTTCCAGAGAATTGTTGTCTCACGCTGATTAGTTATTCCTATCGAAGCAATGTCTTCACTTTCCAGGCCCGCTTTTGTGATAGCCTCCAGTGCTACGCCGGCCTGTGTTGACCAGATCTCTTCAGGATCATGCTCAACCCAACCGGGTTTAGGATAATACTGAGTAAACTCCTTTTGTGCAGTTGCTACCGGAATCCCGTTCCGGTCAAAAACTATCGCACGGGAACTTGTTGTTCCCTGATCTAATGCCAGGATGAATTTTTTCATGTCTCTTTAAATATAATTCATAACCAACTTATTATACGATTCCAACTGTTCTTTCTGCCAAATCATGCTGCGACCTTGTTCTTCAGCCATCAATGCGGCAATAACAGCTGCAATATCTGAACTTGCCCTTGCGTCAAAAAATAATGAGCGTGTTCTCCTGGCGAGCATATCTTCAATTGTTTGTGGCATCTCATATCTGCAAATCCATAAAATCTCAGCCCTTGTGTAAGGAAGTCTATGATCTAAAGGTACACCCAGTGAAGGATTTTCACTGATCATCCGTTCAATTTCTGATGCCCCGTCCCCATATATTTTAAACCTGTTATTATTACAGGAGTTCACATTTGATATTAGCCTGAGTGTTGAAGTAACACATTTTCTCTTCACTATAAAACCTGCCTTTATTGCTTTATTAATTGTCTCTTCTGCCATCCGGCGGTATGTTGTCCATTTTCCGCCTGTTATACTTAGAAGCCCTGAAGGTGACAATGTAATTTTGTGCCTTCGCGAAACCTCTTTGGTTGAAGAAGGATTATCGGGATCAGCTGCCAGAGGCCGTAATCCGGCAAAAACACAGAGGATGTCTTTCTTCTGAGGTGGTTTTATAAAATAATTTCTTGCAGTATTAAGTATAAAATCTATCTCCTCCTTCAGGGCAACAGGCTCAAGACTAAGATCTTCTATAGGAGTATCTGTAGTACCAATTACGATTTTATTGTACCATGGAATTGCAAATAACACCCTGCCATCAGACGTTTTTGGAATCATTATGGCTGAGTTACTCTGCAGAAAAGACTTATCAATGACCAGATGAACGCCCTGGCTTGGCTTAATGGTTGGTTTGGAATTTGGGTTATCCATTTTCGATACGCTATCTGTAAAGACCCCGGTTGCATTTATTACAGTTTTAGCCATTAAACTGAACTCTTCTCCTGTCACTTTTTCAAGAGCGATAACTCCATTAATCTTCCCGTTACTCCCTTTAATTAACCTGATGACTTTTATGTAATTAAGAACAATTCCACCTCTTTCAATGCAAGCTTTAGCCAAAGCAACTGCCATCCGCGAATCGTCAAACTGTCCATCATGGTAAACAATTCCTCCTCTCAGACCTTTTGGATTAAGCAGGGGTAACCGGCTCATTGTCTTTTCCCTGTTAATAAAGTATGATTTACCCAGACTTAACCTTCCGGCAAGCAGATCATACAATTTAAGTCCAACCGTATAAATTATTGAATCCCACAAATTATAAACAGGAATAACAAAATCCTGATTTATGATAAGATGGGGTGCATTCTTAATCATCAAACCTCTTTCATGCAGGGCTTCCATGACAAGCTGTAAATCGCCCTGTGCCATATATCGGACCCCGCCATGAACCAGTTTTGTGCTGCGGGATGATGTTCCTTTTGCAAAATCAGATTGCTCAAGCAATAGTGTTTTATATCCACGGGAAACAGCATCAAGGGCCACACCAAGGCCTGTTGCACCTCCGCCAATAACAATTATATCCCACGTTTCATCAGATTGTCTTCGTAACTCCTGTATTAGAAAGGCCCGATTCATTCTGCAAATTAATTATAAATCTTCCGGTTAATTCTTTGTCTTACCTGAGCATTCCTTCAATGTGTTCCGGATCACCGTCATTTCTGGCAGGATAGATATCAAGAATTCTGCAGATAAGGTTATATATGTCAACATTATTTAATTCTTTGATTTCATATCCCTTCTTAAATGCAGGCCCTGCTGCATAAAAAATTGAGAACATGTCGGAGTTTGCATTGTCATAACCATGTGCACCCCCTTTTATTGAAGATCCATCACGTCTGGTGCCCAGGCTCCAGGAACTGTCGGCAATAACTACTATTTCAGGAATACGTTGATTTGTACCATAATGCAACCTGGCTGGGAGTTCGGATTTTCTCCATGCCTTCATACCTTTAACTAAACTGATAAGGTAGAGAATGCTATCTGCTTTCCCTATTGCAGGATTAATCATATAGACCGGATTACCTCCTGAAATAGATGCAATCATTCTATCCGGAACCACCTCTCTCAGGTTAATATACCTTTCAGGAGAGACAGGACCCATTCCATGATCTGATAAAACAATAAGATTAATCCTTTTCGCATGTGGCAGGGATGAAAGTTTTACACGGATTACGCCAACGATACTATCGAGATATGTCACTACCTTACCTGTCTCTAAAGAGACCGGACTGAAATCATGGCTTGAAAGGTCCGGCTCATCAAAATACAGGATTACTAATTCCGGACGTTTATCGGGAGTATAGGCCAGCCACTTGATTACAGAATCTATTCTGGCTTTATAAGTTACTGTCTCATCATATTTTTTCCAGTAGGCAGGATGCTTGCCTTCAACAGGTATTTCCGATCCCACCCAGAAAAAAGATGCGGTTTTAACTCCTTGCTTTTCAGCTGTCACCCACAACGGTTCTCCACCATAAAAAGCCGGATTTTCAACTGCGGCCCTGTCACTTATTCTAAAGAAGAGCCCCAGGTCAGGCGCAGGAAAACTATTATCAATTATCCCATGATTATCAGGATAAAGGCCGGTTATAATTGAATAGTGGTTGGGAAAAGTTTTTGTCGGAAACGAGGGGACCATCCAGTCAGCTTTAACCCCTTCAGAAGCCATTCTGTCCAGATTAGGTGTACTATATATTTTATTATAGTCCCATCTGAAGGCATCAAATGAAACCAGGACAACATAATTTCTGAAAGGTTTACGGCTGTCTTTAATAAATCCCTGAAGTAAAACCAGTATAACGAAATAGATGATTCTCCTTATGTACACCTCTTTCCAACTTTGAGAAATAAGAAGGTATCTTGCAAACAACTTCATTTTAAAAAAGATATTACAAAGCTTAAATATACACTTCCCGGAACTCATTTACAAGCAAAGCTGATTAACTTAAAATAATAAAACCATAAACAATCACACTCATTTAATTTTGGTTATATAGATAACAAAAAGATATAATAACTTTGAAACTGCATCAAAAAATAACCACTTATCAGAACTATAATCATGAAAAGAGCCTTATTATCCATAGTTATTTCAATTGTGTTTGTATTTAATGTTTCTTCACAGGTGCGGAACATGGCATTAATAATTATTGATATTCAGGACTTTTATTTCCCCGGCGGGCAATCCGCCCTTATAGACCCTGAAAAAGCTGCTGTTAATGCTTCCCTATTATTAGAACGATTCAGAAAAGAGAATTTATTAGTTGTTCACGTCCGGCATAATTCTGAATCAGGGGGTAAGATAAATGATATTGTGAGACCCTTACCATCAGAGAAAGTAGTTTCAAAAGATGAAGTGAATTGTTTTAAAAATACCGATTTACATGACTTCCTGAAATCAAAGATGACAGATACTCTTGTTATATGTGGTATGCAGACACACATGTGTGTGGAAGCAGCAACAAGAGCTGCCAGTGATCTTGGATATTATTGTATTCTTATTCATGATGCTTGCGCTACTAAAAATCTGAAGTACGGAGAAAAAACTATTAAGGCTGAGGATGTTCATCTCTCTACCCTTAGCACACTTAAGAACTACTCACAGATTAAAAGCACAGATCAGTTTTTGAAAAAAGAATAAGATGTTACCGGAGAAAAGAAATTAAAACTTCAGACAGGCAGGTCGGACAATCTTATAATCTTTCCCTGTTGCAAGCGGCTTACCAGTCTTTTTATCAATTCTGAAGATGGAAATGTCTCCCGATCGCTCATTACCTATCAAAAGGAATTCTCCTGTAGGATCGATAACAAAATTTCTTGGCCAGATTCCTCCTGATGATTGACTATCAGCAAGAGTTAATGTTCCATTTGTACCAATTTTATATGTGACTATTGTATTTTCTCCCCTGTTGGTCCCATAGAGATACTCATCATTCTTACCGATATGAATGTCAGCGCATGAGTTTTTACCAACAAAACCATCACTTAATGTAGTTATTGTCTGAAGTGAATGTAACTCACCATTTTCATTTACATCAAGGACTGTTACAGTCGAATTAAGCTCATTGATCACATATAATTTTGTACCTTTTGAATTAAATACAAAGTGCCTGGGACCAGAACCTTTCGGGAGTGAAAACTGTCCATTGGGAGTTTGAGTTAGCTTACCTGATGCAGGATCCAGATTGTAAATCAGAAATTGATCTAAGCCCAGATCAGCCATGTAAACCCTTTTACCTGCCGGGTCCGATAACATCATGTGGGCATGCGATACAGTCCCCTCTTCTCCATGATAGAATATTGTATCCGTTACATTTACAGGAATTCCCATACCATTAAGTTTTATAACAGCAGCATATCCACCTGAATAACTCGTCAGAAACAAAAAATCTTCATTAGGAGACAAGGAAATGAATCCAGGGCCACCACTTGGGACCCTGATTTCTTTTACTTTTTTAATTTCACCTGTTTTAACATCATATTTTGATGCTGTAACACCACCACCTTCAGAAGAGTTGAAAATCTTTGTCTCATTTCCTGCATATATTAATCCGTTTTTATGTGAAACACAAAAGTAAGTCGGATTAGGTCCTGCATCATTTGACGATAACAGGTTAAATGCTCCATTTTTCAGATCCAAGTCAAAGATATATAAACCCTTTTCACCTGGTGCAGCAAACTTGCTGGCAAAAAGCCGTATGGAATCATCTTTACATGATGATGATAACAATATGATTGGAATCATAACATATATAATCAGGCTAATTTTTTTCATGCCTCAAAACTATCGCATTCACGATAAGCCTGAATAACACGGGCTTCTCCTTCTTTTGTCTTGTTACTCAGGCCGTGTTCCATGCATATAACACCCTGGTAATTTTTACTGTAGATATATTTGAATACATTCTTATAATTTATCTCTCCTGTAGTAGGTTCATTACGACCAGGATTATCTCCACAATGAAATGCCCCGATCTCACTCCAGGCATACTCAATATTAGGGATTATGTTTCCCTCGGTGATCTGCTGATGGTATATATCATTTACAATTTTGCATACAGGTCTGTTTACGGCCCTGCAGATGGCATATGTTTGTGGGATACCGGTTAAGAAAAGTCCGGGGTGATTGCGGAGAGTATTGAGTGGTTCAAGAACAATTGTTAATCCTGCAGGTTCCATTACATCACAGCAATACCTTAAGTTATCAATAACATTTCCGGTCTGGAAATCCCTGTGTAGCCTCTCATCATATCTTCCAGGAACTACAAGGGCCCATTTCACACCAGTTCTCTTAGCCACCTCAACACCCTCTTTCATTTTGTTAACCAGCATATTACGAGTTTCCTGATCATTCAGAACAAACGAGGTAACTGAAAAATCTGCATATAATACGAATGGACCTAATTCCATTCCAAGACTTTTCATCTGATCTGCTATCTTAACCTGCTCCTCAACCGGCCTTTTCATCAATCCATTGTCAAACATGGCTCTGAAACCCATATCGTAACAGAATTTTATATTATCAACAGGATCTTTCCCGGCATGCTCGGGGAACATCCCCATGCTTGGTGCATATTTTAACTTGAATGGAGATGTTGCATCAGATGCCTTCTGCGTACCTGATCCTGCAACAGATCCAAGAACTACAGGGGCAGAAATAATTACTGCTCCTGTAGTTGCAGCCTTCTTAAGAAAACTTCTTCTTGAATATTCCATAAATACTTTTTTCTTAATAATGGGTTGTGATAAGTTTATGTCTGAGGAACAAAAGCAGTACCTGCAACAGGGACTTCTTTTACAATATCAACATTACCAAACTCAAATATTGCTGGTCCCAGTTTCAGGTCGGAATTCATCAGCTCTTCATATGTTACCTCTTTACCGGTGTATGCAGATATACGTCCCATTATACCAACCAAAGTTGAAATCGCTGTATTTTCTGCTTCATTAATCGGTTTTCCTGTACGGATGGCAGTTACAAGGTCGATATGCTCCTGCACGTATGGGTCAACACTTACTTTATTGGTAGGTTTACCATCATTATCAAGAGGATATTCATATTTCCAAATTTCCGTGCCGGTGAGGTCAAGAACTGTATCTGCACAGTTGGAGGAACCTTTAGTTCCCTGAATTCTCTCTGAAACATTATTTGCAGTTCCATTTATCTGGCGGCACATGCTATGGACATGAATACCATTTTCGAATGTATAATCAATGCTGAAATTATCATACTGATCTCCGGTTACACGACGCAATCTTGATCCGAATCCAACAGCTTTTACAGGATGGGCCCCTATAAACCAGTTTGCAACATCGAGATTATGCACATGCTGTTCAACAATATGATCACCTGACAACCATGTCCAGTTGACCCAGTTACGTATCATATACTCCATCTCACTCCACGATGCATTAGGGTCGCGGTGCCAGAGTTTAGACTGGTTCCAGTAAACATTTGCCCCGACGATATCGCCGATAGCTCCCTGGGCAATTTGCTGCCAGGTTGAAACGTAGTTGCGCTGGTGGCGACGCTGAGTTCCAGTTACTATGCATAATTCCATACCTTTGGCCTTTTCTGCTGTTGCCATAACTGATCTTGCCCCAACCGGATCAACGCACATAGGTTTCTCAGCAAATACATGTTTCTTTGCCTGAATTGCAGCAGCCAGATGTTCAGGACGGAAATAAGGAGGTGCAGCCAGAATAATTATATCAACTCCGGCATCAATTACTTTCTGAAAAGCATCGAAACCCACAAAACAGTTTTCAACAGGAACTTCCTGTCCTTTTTCTGTTAATATTTTCTCCCTGCAAGCATCAACTCTGTCTTTGAAAGTATCACCTAAAGCCACAATCTGAAGATTTGGTCCTGCATTTAAAAAATTAATTGCAGCTCCTGTTCCCCGTCCACCACATCCGATGACCCCGGCTTTCAGAACAGGTCCATCCGGCGCCTGATCTAGCATAGTCGGAATTGGAACAACTTTTTTTGTCTCACGTGAACAACTTGCAAGTATGGAGGGAACAATTACTCCGGCTACACCGGCGGTGGTAGCTTTGCCTAAAAAATTACGTCTTGAAATGGTCTGTTTTTTCATATTATCTGGTTTTAGATTATTCGTTTCGCCAATTTACAACTTTCCTGTGTTATTATCAAATTCACATACTACTCTAAATCCTACGTTAAAACAATCGGAGTACCACCAAATGCTTTTCGGCATCTGAGGGTCTGTTTTTAGCCAGGCAGTTGTCCGTGTAGAATCACGGGTTGCGCTTCTTAAAAGGCCAGCACTATTCAAGAACGAACCTCCGCGAATTACATGTTCAGTACCCACTTCCGGACCCTTAGGATCTTTGATAATTCCATCAGGAAGTTTAGAATAATAATCTGATGCATACCAGTCTGAACAGAACTCAGATACATTACCAATCATATTCCTCAACCCAAAAGGATTAGGTTTTACATTTTCAGGAAGCTGCGTTTTTGACTTGCTGTTACCTATATAAATTACGTAAGAATTAATTACAGCGGTATCGTTTTTTGAAAGTTTTGCTTTCCATCCTCTTTTTTCAAATTTCTCAGGATCTCCCGTGAAAAAATATGGCCCTGAAGTACCGGCCCGGCAGGCATATTCCCATTCCGCCTCAGTCGGGAGACGATACACTTTCCCTGTTACCGAAGAAAGCCATTTGCAATATGTTTCTGCAGCATGAAATGAAAAAGATATTGCCGGTCTTTTCCCAAGTCCCCAACCCTGATCAGGTTGCCCGTATGGAGGAGTTGCACCGGATATTGCATCATGGACTGAAGATACTTTATTCCTCAGACCTTCTGTATCAGTAGACCTTCCTTCTGCAGAAGTCTGACTATAAAAGGTCAGGTACTCATCCCAGCTTACTTCAATTTCGGCCATATAAAAAGGACTTATCTCTACATCCCTTACAGGCCCTTCATCCTCCCGTCGGAAAGGTTCATCTGACGGACTTCCCATTTTAAAGGTTCCACCATCTATTGCGATCATTTTAAATGATACTGAAGAGCCGGGGATTTGTTCAGTGTAATTGTCAAATCCGGTAACCTTAGTTGCTTCTTTGAAAATTTCCTTTGCAGAGGAAGATGTTTTTCCAAATGTTGAATTACTTCCATGTGTATATCCCTCAATATAATGGCCTGCATTCAGATGGCAGTTAATACAATGCAATTCATCTGTCTTTTTTGTTTTAGTATAATAGAGATGAGCATCCTCTCCTGCTTTTGTAAGTTTGGCCGGGAAAAGGTTCTCATGACATCTAATGCAACTACTCTCATAAACATGATGACGCGCAACCTCCAGTCTACTCTTTTCGTTCCAGTCAAATGAAGCCGAATCCTTTGTCCACATTCCCCACAGATCACGCAGTCCTGTTGTTCCTTTTGCCCAGAGATATCCATGCCCCTTTGGTGGAAGATGACAATCAACACACGCAACCCGATACCCCGATTGTGTATCATAATGAACAGATCTTTTCCATGAAGCATCTGCCATCGGATGAATATGACAGGACATACAATATTCATTGGTTGAAGTCACATTTAACATTTTATTACCACCCATAATGAAAGCAGCTCCAACAATGAGACCCGGGGTAAACCACAGGAAGATTTTCTTCATAGACCAAAATTTTTGGCGTCAAGATAAAAAATATCTTTCGTGATCAACAAATATTTACTGATAATTATAAAGGACCTGATTTTAATTATTAGAAATAAAAGATTTTCTTTCAGATTAATAAAAGCTAAATTATACCGTTATTACGTTAGGATTAACTTTATATTTAATACTATTTTTGCTATTAAATTCTTTAATAATGAAGAAACTATTAATTTTCCTTTTAGGTTTTACAATAAGCATATACTCTTTTTCACATCCCTGGAAACCAGGCCATTATATTATTGTTGATACTGACGGAGGAATAGAGGATATGAGAACCATTACCATGCTTCTTGCCTCTCCTGATGTAAGGGTTTTGGCCGTTACAGTTTCTCCAGGCATAATAAATACCCAGTCTGCATATTTAAAGGTTAAAAGTCTCCTGAATTCATATTATCATGAGGGGATTCCGGTTGGAATTAACACCGAAAGTAAATATATATCTCCTAATTCACCTGTATCATTGAAATATGTCTGGGGAGACCAGGGGAAAATCGACATTAACGAAGCCGGGGATTGTATACAGCTGATAGGTGAAATTTTTTCTGAAGAGAAGACTCCTGTGAGTTTTATTTGTCTTGGAAGTATGTCTACAGCTTACCAGGCCTATAAAGATATTCCTGATTTCTCCAAACATGTAAAAGACATAATCTGGAGTGCAGACGGAGCAGAAAATAAATCCGGGTTCAACTACAGTATTGATAAAAAAGCTTCTGAAAGCATGCTGAAACAGCAGACACTTGTCAAAATAATCAGAAAGTGGACACTTAATAATGCCCAATTTTATGATGATGAGCTCATAAGATCAATAAGACAAATAAATACGCCATATGCACAGAAGATTTATGAATTTTTGAATTCAGACATTTCAAAAGCCAATAATTCCTCCTTCGAAGCAACCGACGAAATGGTTGCTCTTTTTCTTCATTACCCTGAGTGTTTTCTCAATAAAACAATTGGCTTTGTTTCAGATTGTACCCCTGGTGATTTTAAGGGATTGAATGAAGGGATGCTTAAGATCTTACGAAGAGAAACAGTCGCTAAAAACCAGGTCATCAAGGAGTTCCCTCTTGACCCGGATTTCTATTTTGACGACATTGAACAATCTGTAGATATGATAGTTTACAAATATGGAATTGATGAATGGACCTCAGGTGTCCTGGCAAACGAGTTGCACCGTCACCTGGGAGTTTTTGCGATAATCGGAGTAAAAATGGGAATAAGGGCAAGGGAATATTTTAATACCGGGGTTGATGAGTTTAAAGCAGTTTCATCAGCAGGCTCCATTCCACCTTTGAGTTGTATGAACGATGGCATACAGGTAAGCACCGGGGCAACACCTGGTCATGGTCTTCTTACTGTGAGAAATGATTCTCAGCCGATACCTTCTGTTGAATTCACATATATGAACCGGAAAATCCGGTTAACTCTTAAACCGGAAATAACCGAGAAGATCTCTTCAGAACTTAAGGAGATAAACTTTATTTATGGTCTCGACAGCAATATTTACTGGGAACTGGTACGGAAGAATTCGATTAAGTACTGGATGGATTTAGACAGGCATGAAATATTTATAATTGAAGAAATTAACTGATCCTGTTTTAGTTATGGGAGTAAACGGTTGCTTCGTCGCTTCGCTCCTCGCAATGACGATACACGTAAGTATATTTCTGGCAATGATGGTACACGTAAGTTAATTTCTGGCAATGACGGTACACATAAGTTTATTTATGGTTAGGAGTTAACCCAAGGTAAGTTATGTTCTCGGTCATTGCGAGGAGCGAAGCGACGAAGCAATCCTTCATTCCCTTTCAGTATTCATCTTGAATTGTATACATCAAAAAAGTCATTCCCCTTATCATCAGTGATTATAAAAGCTGCCATGTTTTCTACTCTTATCTTTCTCACAGCCTCCATCCCAAGATCTTCAAAATCAACTATTTCAACCGACTTAATATTCTCTGCTGCAAGTATGGCTGCCGGGCCGCCTATCGATCCGAGGTAAAATCCACCATGTTTTTTACACGCTTCAATAACCTGTCTGCTGCGGTTGCCTTTTGCAAGCATTATTAATGATCCTCCCAGACTCTGGAAAAGATCAACATACGAATCCATACGCCCGGCTGTCGTAGGACCAAAACTTCCGGATGGCATGCCCTCAGGAGTTTTGGCAGGTCCGGCATAATAGACTGGGTGATTTTTAAAATATTCCGGCATAGGCTTACCTTCATCAATAAGCTTTTTGATCTGGGCATGAGCAATATCCCTTGCAACAATAAGAGTTCCTGTCAGGTTTAATCTTGTCTTAACCGGATGTTTTGTCAGTTCTGCAAGGATCTCCTTCATTGGCCTGTCAAGGTTGATCTCTACAGCTTTTTCAAGTTCTGGAGCCTTTGCAGGCATGAATCGTGAAGGATTTCTCTCCAGTTCTTCAAGGAATATCCCTTTATCTGAGATATATGCTTTAATATTCCTGTCGGCACTGCAACTTACTCCGAGCCCGACAGGACAGGAAGCAGCATGCCTGGGGAGCCTTATGACCCTTACATCATGAACAAAGTACTTGCCGCCGAACTGTGCACCGACTCCATATTCATGACAAATCTTCTCGATCTTCTTCTCCCACTCAATATCGCGGAAAGCCCTGCCACTTGCATTGCCTGTAGTCGGAATATTATCGAGATACCCGGCAGAGGCTAACTTTACAGTATAGAGAGTGGCTTCAGCTGATGTTCCTCCAATAACAAGTGCAAGATGATAAGGAGGACAGGCAGATGTTCCAAGATCCTTCACCTTTTCATTAACGAATTTAACCAGGGACTCCTCGTTCAGTAAGGATTTGGTCTGCTGATAGAGAAATGTTTTATTTGCCGACCCACCACCTTTTGTTATAAATAGAAACTCATAGGTATCACCCTCTGTGGCATATATATCTATCTGAGCAGGCAGGTTAGATCCGGTGTTTTTTTCCTCAAACATCGAGTATGGAACTACCTGGGAATATCTGAGGTTTTTGTTTTTAAATGTTTCAAATATTCCTTTTGACAGATGTTCTTTATCATTCGCTCCTGTTAAGACATCCTCGCCCTTCCTGGCGATGACTATTGCAGTACCTGTATCCTGGCACCATGGGAGATCCTCTTTTGAAGAGATGACAGTATTGCGAAGCATTATATATGCAACAAAACGGTCATTATCTGTAGCTTCAGGATCATCAAGAATTAATGCAAGCTTCTCAAGATGTGACGTCCTAAGATAGAAAGAGATATCTGATACTGCCTCTCTGGCAAGAAGTTCCAATCCTTTCGGATCGACTCTGAGTATTTTTCTTCCACCCTCATCAACAACCCTGACATAATCTTTTGTCAGTAATCTGTAGCTGGTTTCGTCCCTTTCAATCTGAAAAGGTTTTTCGTAGATGAAATCTGCCATAAGATCTGTTATTAAATTTATATTGCCTGAAAATCAAATTTTTCTTTTGCCCTTATTCCCTTGTTTGTTATCTCCAGTGTGCAGCATTCAATATGTTCGTCATGCTGGAATACAAGAATATAGTTTTCTTCGCAGGCTTTCTTCAGAAGCTTTTCTTTCTCATCAATTGTCTTAAGAGATTCAATATCATAGCTCATATTCCAGATCAGAGGAATATGAGCAACAGTGGGAATGAGGTCGCCTGTAAAAGCAAGTGTTCTGCCTTTGTATTCTATAACCGGAAGCATCAATCCGGGTGTATGCCCGTAACAGATAAGAGATGAAAAACTGGGAAACAGTTCACCTTCTTCATCAATCAGGTTAAGATGTCCGCTTAGTTCGATGGGAAGTATGTTTTCCTCAAGAAAGGCATCAGCTTCCCGCAGATTATTTTTTATTGCCCACTCCCACTGATGCCGGCTAACATGATATGTTGCATTCGGAAAAGTAAGCTTAAACCCATTTTCTGAGTTACTTCGCTGAACTCCTCCCCCGCAATGATCAGCATGAAGGTGTGTTAGGAATACATCGGTAATATCTTCGGGAGAGTATCCCCTTTTATTCAGACCATTAATAAGACCTTCGCCTCCATTTAAATGGACATGTCTGAAAAATTTTTCATCCTGTTTATCGCCCCATCCTGTATCAACCAGAATTGTTTGTTTCCCTGTTTCTATTATCAGAGATCTTAAGGTAAGGGTGATAAGGTTATGCTCATTTGCAGGATAAACTCTTGACCAAAGAACCTTAGGAACAACCCCGAACATTGCACCTCCGTCAACCAGAAAATTTGCGATATTGAAAAGGTGAATTTTCATACAAAATAAATATTATACAATTATAAGAAATTTAATACCTTTAAAATCGATAAACTCAATATTTCAATCTTTAAACCTTCCGCCATGAAAAAACTTCTGTCACTATTAGCCTTAACCATAATTTCTCCACTCCTGATAGCCCAAACAGGTAAGGTTTCAGATAATCTTACCCTCCCAAGCAAAATCTTAAAAATGGACCGGAAATATGCAATCTATCTTCCGCCCGATTACGAGACCTCACAGCGCAGCTATCCTGTTCTTTATCTGTTGCATGGTTCAGGTGACGACCAGACAGGCTGGGTGCAGTTCGGAGAAGTTCTTTCAATTGCAGATGAGGCTATTAAGTCAGGTCTGGCAACAGCCATGATCATTGTAATGCCTGATGGTAACACAGGAAGACGTGGTTATAATAATGATATTAAGGGGGAATGGCTTTATGAGGATTTTTTCTTCCAGGAGTTTATGCCGTTTATTGAAAAGACATACAGGATCAAACCGGAAAAAAGATATCGTGCCATTTCCGGTTTGTCAATGGGAGGCGGTGGAACCTTCGTTTATGCACTTCATCATCCTGAACTATTTTCGTCAGCGTGTCCGTTAAGTGCATCAACAGGCCCCAGGAACCTGGAAGAACTGAATAATTCAAGGGAACTGAAAGGGGCAGAAGGAATTAAAGATGCTGATAAAGAGGCATATTTCAGGCGCTACAGTGTGTTGAGCCTGATCGAAAATATGCCCGACGATCAGAAAAAAGCTGTCAGGTGGTATATTGATTGCGGTGACGATGATTTCCTTTTCGAAGGAAATTCACTGGCTCATATAGCTATGCGTAAAAAAGAAATACCTCATGAATTCAGGGTCCGTAATGGTGCTCACAACTGGACCTACTGGAGAGAATCATTGCCAAAGGTACTCGAGTTTGTATCAATGGCCTTTCATCAGTTCTGATAATCAAATAGTAACCACTCTTAGCGGAGAATCTTTGCAATACGTCTCCGCTATATTGATTGTTTATTTGATTTTCTTACAGCTAGCAAAAACATAATCCTCAAAAAGAACCTTATCATCTGGTAAGAGAGCCAGTCAGTGAGCTTTAAAAACCAGGTTTTACGTGCAATATACTCCTCGAAAAACACCTGGCGGCAATCCTTTTCCATAATTTCAAGAAGATATCTGTCAAATCCTTCGGTAAAGACAGCATCAAGAATATCAACATTCATTTCTACACTGCCATAATCACTCAGGTGATTTAGATTATAGCTGCCAATAGTACACCAATTGCCATCTACAGTAGCAACTTTAGCATGCATATTTGAAGGTAGGTACTCAAATATCTTTATATTATTCCTAAGAATAAAATCATATAAAAAATTAGTTGCCCGTTTAAATACAGGTGCATCAGATTCAGCTGCCAGTACGATTTTAATATCAACTCCCCGCCTGCTTGCATTTCTCAGAAGTTTGCGCAAATTTCGTCCTGGCAGAAAATAACTTGCAAATATTATCATCCGTTCACGTGAATGCTTTATTGCTGAACGATAACTATCCAATATCTCTATTTTATTCCGGTACCAGTTATTCTGCAGAACTCTCAGTTTCACATCAGCATAATATAAATGACTATGAATAACCTCCCTTGACTTGTCTTTTTTGGAGAGAAACGCTTTGTTCCATAATCGTTTCAGGATTAAAAGAACGTGAGCACATTCCGGACCTTTGATCAGGATGGCAAAATCTAGCCACTCTCTCATTGATGATGTTCCATGATAACGGTCAGCAACATTCATTCCTCCTATTATTGCAATTTCTCCGTCGACCAGAAGGACTTTATGATGCAGTCTTAAACTCATTTGAAATCCTTTAGTGATCAGCCCGGGAGAGAATAACCGGAAAAGGATGCCAGCTGACTCAACCATATTTATAAGATCTTTAGTGAAACTGCTGCCTCCAAAAGCATCAAGCAGAAAATAAACCCTCACACCTCTCTTTGCTGCCCTGATCAGAGAGTTAACGAACCGTCTTCCGGTCTCATCATCGTCGACAATATATGTCTGGAAATGAATATAAAGTTTTGCCTCGTTTATCACATTCTCACAGGCAGCAAAATACGACTCCCCGCTCTGAAGAAGTTCTATTGAATGCCCACTTCTGTAATCGTGACGTGATGGAATTCTCATTTTAATATACTACAATCAAATGCCTGATACAAATATAAAACAATAACATCAAGATCACTAATTTCACAATTTATGCATTACTTTGTTGATTAGTCTAATACAGCATCTATGAAAGGTAACAAATTAATTATGAAATTCTTTGCTGTTTTGTGCCTGATATTTTTGTTGGCCGCACACCAAAGTTGTAGAAAAGCTAACAACCATGGGCTCCCCTCACATCCCAGGATCCTTATGTTAAAGGGAGAAGAAGCCGCAATTAAGTCTACCATCTCTTCTGATTCAATCTGGGCAGCAACACATCAGTTCATTATTGAGGAGTGCAATATGCTGATCGGAGAACCACCTGTCGAACGGATAGTGACAGGAAGAAGACTTCTTGATAAATCGAGAGAGGCTCTTCGCAGAGTATTTTATCTGTCATATGCATGGCGAATGACTTCAGATGTCAAATATCTTGATAGGGCGGAAAAAGAACTTCTTGCCGTTTCCTCTTTCACCGACTGGAATCCTTCACATTTTCTTGATGTTGCAGAAATGACGATGGCATTATCAATAGGCTATGATTGGCTTTACAAGGAATTATCTGCCGATACAAGGGCTATTGTCCGGGAAGCCATAATTCAGAAAGGATTAATACCTTCACTCGATTCAACGTATAACTCCTGGGCTAACGCATCACATAACTGGAACCAGGTTTGCAACGCAGGAATGACTTACGGAGCCCTGGCAGTCTATGAAGATCAGCCGGAGATTGCATCACAAATTATTGAAAGGGCAAAAAAAACTATTTTGCTGCCAATGGAAGATTACCTGCCGGATGGGGCTTATCCTGAAGGATATAATTATTGGGGATATGGAACAAGTTTTAACATTATGTTCTTAAGTGCAATGGAAAAAGCCTATGGCAAAGATCATGGAATTACAATTAATCCTGGTTTCCTCAGGACTGCTGAATATTTTGAAAATATGACAGGTCCGACAGGTAACTCATTTAACTATTCAGATGCTGGTTCAGGCAGCGGTACGCATCCGGCCATGTTCTGGTTTGCTGATAAACTTCAGGATCCCACACTCTTATGGTCGGAGAAATACCATCTCTTAAATAAAAATCAGAGTAATGACCGGCTTCTTCCATCAATTTTAATCTGGAATGCAGGGCTTACACTGGATAAAATTGCTGCCCCTGCGAAGAAAATATGGGTGGGACATGGAAAAAATCCTGTTGCATTAATGCGCACTTCATGGGAAGATACAAACGCAATCTATGTCGGAATAAAAGGAGGCTCTCCATCTGTTAATCACGGTCACATGGATGCAGGGTCTTTCATTGCAGAAGCTCTTGGTGAAAGGTGGGCGACGGATTTTGGAATGCAGGATTACAACTCTCTCGAAACAGCCAAGGTTGACCTTTGGAATAAGTCACAAAATTCACAGCGATGGCATGTATTCCGTTATAATAATCTCGCCCATAATACTCTTTCTGTGAATAATCAGTTCCAAAATGTTAATGGGCATGCCCCTGTCACAAGTTATTCAGATATGCCTGAAATGATGAATGCTATATTTGACCTTACAAGCATTTATGAAGGACAACTGCAGAAGGTCGCGAGAGGTGCTTCAATCATTGATAATCAATATATTAATATACGCGATGAAATTGAGACATCCGGAGATGAAGCTGTTATACGATGGAATCTCTTAACCTCGGCTGAGGTCAAAATTACCGGCAATAATTCTGCAAACCTTTTTAAAAACGGGAAAAAGCTTACTATAAAGATCAGTGAGCCATCGGGTATAGAAATGAAAACCTGGAGTACAGTATCAACAAAAAGTTATGATGCCCCTAATCCGGGAACCATAATGGTAGGCTTTGAGGTAAAAATCCCCGGAAATACAAAGTCTGTCTTAAATGTCCTTCTTCTCCCCGAGGGTGCAGTGGAGAATACCTCATATACAGGAAAAAGTCTCGATAAATGGCCTCAAAACAACGCCAGCAAATAATATTTACTATTTTTAAAGTGAATTATTCAATGACTCACTTATGAACAGAAGAAATATGATAGGAAAAGTAGCAGGGGCGGCAGTTGTAACTGCAGCGACCCCATTAAACAGCGTCTTTACGGGAAATAACGATTTATCTGCCCCGCTTAAAGGAAATATTCATCATTCAGTCAGCCGGTGGTGTTATGATGACATTCCACTCGAAGACTTTGCCAGGGCATGTAAAGAGATGGGAATAGAGTCTATAGAATTGCTTGGTGAAAAGGACTGGGCAACTGTTTCAAAAGCCGGGCTCAAATGTGCAGTCGGTTACGCAACAGATTATGGCATACCTAAGGGTTTTAACCGCATTGAAAACCACGATAAACTTATTTCTGATTTTGAGGCAATGATACCAAAAGCTGCTGCCGCAGGTGTTCCGAATCTTATATGTTTTTCAGGGAACAGTGAAGGGCAGAGTGAACATGACGGGCTAATAAATTGCGCAAAAGGATTGCGGAAACTAATCCCGACTGCTGAAAAATATGGTGTAACAATTATTATTGAGCTTTTAAACAGTATCGGGCATAAAGATTACCAGTGCAATAAAACATCCTGGGGAGCAGTTCTTTGCGAAATGGTGGCATCCGAAAGGCTCAAGCTCCTTTATGATATCTATCACATGCAGATCATGGAAGGTAATGTTATTGAGACAATTACCAAATACAGTTCGTATATAGGGCATATTCACACAGGTGGAGTGCCTGGCAGAAACGAGATTGATGAGACACAGGAACTGAATTACCCGGCAATCATGAAGGCATTGCTCAAGACCGGTTATAAAGGATTTGTGGGTCAGGAGTTTGTTCCGCTACAGAAAGACAAACTTGCGTCATTGAAGAAATGCATCCTGATTTGCGACGTTTAGCATGAAAATACACTTTATTGCCATTGGTGGTGCAGTTATGCATAACCTTGCCCTGGCTCTTCATTCAAAAGGATATCAAGTAACCGGCTCAGATGATGAGATATTTGATCCGGCAAGATCACGTCTCGAAGCCTATAAACTGCTTCCTGATAAATACGGATGGGACCCCTCCCGGATATCTACTGAAATTGATACGGTAATCCTTGGAATGCATGCTAAATCTGACAATCCTGAGCTCATCAGGGCACACGAGCTTGGTATAAAAATTATGTCATTCCCTGAATATCTCTACGAACAGACCAAAGATAAAAAGCGAATTGTTGTTGCAGGCAGTCATGGAAAAACAACTACCACTGCAATGATAATGCATGTATTCAGGTTTCTGGGGATAAAATTTGATTATATGGTTGGTTCCCTGATTGATGGATTTGAGACAATGGTTGGATTATCCAATGAAGCTGATATTGTTGTTTTTGAAGGAGATGAATATCTGACTTCAGCACTGGACAGAAGACCCAAATTTCACCTTTATATGCCCGATATTGCAATCCTCAATGGCATTGCATGGGATCATATGAATGTATTTCCAACATTTGAAAATTATATAGAACAATTCAGAATTTTTGCAGATAAGATATCAGAAAATGGCTCTCTTATCTATTTTGATGGTGATCCTGAATCTAAAAAAATAGCTCTTGCTGCAAGGAAAGACATAAAGAAGATCCCTTTTAAAGTCCATGGATATTTCCAGAATAAAACAGGTTTCTATGCAGCCACCATTAACCAGGTGATCCCTCTGATGGTATTCGGGGAGCATAATATGCAGAATCTTTCAGCTGCCCGGGATGCATGTATTTCAGCAGGTGTCGGAGAGGATGATTTTTATGAAGCAATTAAAAGTTTTACAGGAACTTCAAAAAGACTTCAGAAATTGCAGGAAAATGAACATGGAATAATATATCTCGACTTTGCGCATTCTCCTTCAAAAGTCAGAGCAACTGTGGAAGCTATCGCTGCAAGGTATCCTGACAGACAGGTAATTGCCTGTCTTGAACTGCATACCTATTCAAGTCTTAATAATGAGTTCCTCCCTCAATACAAAGGTTCACTTGATAAAGCAGCACAGGCTTATGTCTATTTTAATCCTCATGCCATTGAGTTAAAAAAACTTGGACCGCTATCCGGGGACGACGTGGAAAAAGCTTTTGATTGCCCGAACGTTCATGTTTACAATAACTCTGAAGAGTTGTTCAATCATATCAAAAATCAGAACTATTCATCCCCCGTGTTTCTCTTTATGAGTTCCGGAGATTTTGATGGATATGATCTTAAAGGGCTTCTTGAATAGCAAAACCAGTTATACCGGTGTTTTTTAGTAAAAATATTTTGCAGATCAGAAAAAAAATCTTTTCTTTGCATCCGCATTTTAAAGTTCTTTGCATGGTCCATTCGTCTAGGGGTTAGGACGTCAGGTTTTCATCCTGGTAACAGGGGTTCGATTCCCCTATGGACTACAATTTTATTAAGAGTTTGAAGATAATTCATTTATAAGCATGGCAAATCATAAATCGTCGGAAAAGAGGATAAGGCAGACAGAAGTAAGAAAAGATGCCAATAAGTATTACGCAAAAACAACACGTAATGCTCTTAAAACACTTCGCGGAACAACAAATAAGGAAGAGGCAGTTGTTCTTCTTCCAAAATTAACCTCTATGCTCGATAAACTTGCAAAGAAAAATATCATTCACAAGAAGAAGGCTTCTAACCTGAAGTCATCTCTTACAAAACATGTAAGTAGTTTATAATTATCATTTTAATAATATTTCAGGAAGCTGTATCTTTTTGGTACAGCTTTTTTATTTGCTAATTCCTATACTTTAACTACCTTGCATATGCATTTCAAATTTCGTGCTGTATGTCTCTTAAAATTACTGATTGGGCTGTCGGAGACAGACCCAGGGAAAAGCTTATGCAGAATGGTACTTCAAGTCTGAGTGATGCTGAACTACTTGCGATTCTCATCAGCTCCGGAACAAAGGATAAATCTGCTGTTGATCTTGGCCGTGAGCTATTAGGTATTGCTAATAACAACCTCAATAGTCTCGGGAAGCTTACTATTTCAGATCTGAAAAAATTACGTGGTATCGGTACTGCAAGGGCTGTTACAATTGCTGCTGCGCTTGAACTGGGCCGGAGAAGGAAACTTTCTGAGATCCCGGATGTTACACAAATCAAATGCTCGAAAGATGTTGCAGATATTTTCCAGCCAATGCTTTCAGATATTTCACATGAAGAGTTCTGGATCCTTTTCCTGAACAGATCAAATAAAGTGATTAACACCATGAAACTGAGTCAGGGTGGAATAAGTGGTACCGTAACCGATGTCAGAATAATTATGAAAAAAGCTATTGAATACCTTGCATCAGGTATAATAGTTTGTCATAATCATCCATCAGGAAATCTTAATCCCAGCGAATCAGATACTAAAATTACGCAGAAAATCAAGGAGGCAGGGGCACTTATGGATATCCAACTCCTTGACCACCTGATAATTTCAGATAAAGACTACTATAGTTTTGCTGATAACGGATTATTATAAATGTCATGCAGGTCGTGCAAGTTTTGCAGGTCCTAAGTGTTATAGAGCTTTACTATGCTTTTATCAGTACAGATCTTATGTAAATGGAGGACTGACATTACTAAACACAGGATGAATAGCATCAGGTGCGATCTCACAAAAAGGTACAAGAACAAACATCCTTTTGTGCAAATGCGGATGAGGAATTTTAAGATTAACCTCATCAACAATGAGATCATCATACAAGAGAATATCAATATCAATAACCCGGGAAGAATACTGTACTTCCTCTCTGATTCGTCCAAGCAAAGTTTCGATCATGAGAATTGCATCAAGCAGACCTGAAGGAGTAAGTTTTGTTTCAACCTCTGAGACAGTGTTAAGAAATGCGTTTCTGGCCATAAAGCCCCATGGTTCTGTTTCATACACTGAGGAAGATTTCACAATATTACCAATATGCTCCTCAATTCCGGCATATGCTTTCTTAATATTATGTTCCCTGTTCCCAAGGTTTGATCCTAATCCAAGATAAATTTTATTCATATTAATAAATAGCCAAGTATCAAAAGTATAAATACATACTTACCTTTACAAGTTGATTTAGTTTTTATATATTTAAAACCAATTCATTTAACACTTTTATTATGAAAAACTTCCTTAAATACACCCTTGCTACAATAACCGGTATCATAATTACTTCAATACTGCTTTTTATTGTAATGCTGGCCAGCCTGAGTGCACTTGTAGCCTCAGGAGATAAACCTGTATCAATAAGTGAAAATTCCATATTGATACTGAAAGCCGGGGTACCAATACCTGACAGGGGAAATGATAATCCTGTTGCCGGTATTGATCTTTTAAATATGACTTTCTCCCAGACTCCCGGGTTAAATGAAATCCTTCGGAATATTGCGAAAGCATCTGCCGATTCAAAGATTAAAGGAATTTTAATTGATAACGGACTTATGTCTTCAGGTTGGGCAACAACAGGTGAGATAAGAGAAGCTCTGAAAAAATTCAGAGACGATGGCAAATTTGTTATTTCCTACTCTGATTATGTCATGACACAGGAATGCTACTATTTATCATCTGTTGCTGATAAGATCTATATCAATCCCGGGTCGATGATTGATTTTAAAGGATTAAGCAGTGAAATAATGTTTTATAAAAAAGCACTTGACAAATTAGGTGTTGAGGTTCAGGTAACACGGCATGGCAAATTTAAAGGAGCAGTTGAACCGTTTATTCTTGATAAGTTAAGTGAGGAGAACAAAGCACAGATCACTGATTATGTCGGATCTATCTGGAACAGTATTATTGAAGCTGTTTCTGATTCAAGAAACATCAGTACTGTAAGGCTTAACCTTATGGCAGACAGCTTAACAGGTTATTCAGCAGAAAAGGCTCTTGAAGCAAATCTTGTAGATGGACTGATGTATGTTGATGAACTTACAGATACACTTAAAGTTTTATCTGGGATAAGTAAAGATAAAGATCTTAACCTGGTATCGATGACCAAATATAGTAAAGTACCTGATCCAGAAAAGAGTCATTCTGTAAAAAACAGAATATCTGTAATTTATGCCTCGGGCAATATTGTTACAGGCAAAGGTAATGAAGAAAATATCGGAGGAAATCATTATGCAGAAGTTATAAGAAAAGAGAGACTCGACTCTTCTGTAAAGGCCATTGTACTCAGGGTGAATTCACCGGGAGGAAATGCAATAGCTTCTGATATAATGTGGCGGGAAATAGAACTGGCCAAAGAAGTAAAACCGGTCGTTGTATCAATGGGTAATTACGCTGCTTCAGGAGGTTACTATATTTCGGCTCCGGCAACAAAAATATATGCCAATTCAACAACAATTTCAGGATCGATAGGAGTATTTGGTCTCATTCCAAATGCTAATAAACTATTGGAAGAGAAACTCGGATTATCCACGGAGACGGTAAATACAAATAAGAATTCAGAGTTCCCTTCAGTTTTCAGGCCTTTGAGTACATATGAAAAAGAGGTCTTGCAAATGAATATTGAGAAATTCTACAGTGATTTCGTATCAAAAGTTGCATCCGGCAGAGATATGAGTTTTGAATCTGTTGATAATATCGGCCAGGGAAGAGTATGGAGCGGAGTAAGGGCCATGAATATCGGACTTGTAGATGAAATCGGAGGACTGAAGGCATCTATTAAAGGGGCTGCAGAACTGGCTGGTATCGATTCCTGGTCAATAAGAGAACTTCCAAAACAGGAAGATCCTTATACAAAAATACTCTCACAACTTGGTGGTGAGATCAGGTTGAAAATATTGAATAATGAACTTGGTGAATCGGCAAAGTATTATAAAATGGTTCAGGAGATCAGACAACTGACAGGGATTCAGGCCAGACTTCCCTATTTTATTGAGATTCATTAATATATGATCAATAGTAAGAACTTTCTACTCTATCCGCTTTCTCTTTTATATGGATGGATAACCGGAATACGTAACTTTATGTACAATACCGGTATCCTGAAATCGGTGGAATTCAGCATTCCTGTTATATGCATTGGAAATATTACTGTTGGAGGCACCGGAAAAACACCTCATACCGAATATATTGCAGAATTACTTAAAAATCATTTCAAGGTTGCAATTCTGAGCAGAGGGTATAAAAGAGCAAGCAAAGGTTTCAAAATTGCTTCAGCATCGTCTCATATCTCTGAAATCGGGGATGAGCCACTGCAGATATTCAGGAAATATCCCGATTTAATGGTAACTGTCGACAGGAACAGGGTTAACGGGATAAAACAAATCCTTGAGACAGTCCCTGAAACGGATGTAATACTCCTTGATGATGGTTACCAGCATAGACGCCTGACACCAGGATTCTCAATTCTTCTTTCTGATTTTGCAAAACCATTTATTAAAGATCAGATGATGCCTTACGGAAATCTAAGGGAGAGTGCCGATAATATGAGAAGAGCTGATATCATTCTTATAACCAAGTCACCTGAAAACATTTCTCCTATTCAAAGAAGGGTGATTGTAAAAGAGTTTAATAAGTTGCCTTATCAGAAACTCTACTTTACCTCATTAAAATACGAATCTCCCGTCGCGCTTTTTAGTAACATGGGAAAGACTGATCACTTGTTTAAAATATCAAAGGATACAAATTGTGGAATTGTTCTTATAACAGGGATTGCAAATCCAGCACCGTTTAAAGAGTATCTTCATAAATATTTTGATGAAATTACACATCTCTCATTTCCCGATCATTACAAATTCAAGGATAAAGATATTCAAAGTATAACATCGGCTTTCAATAACCTTAAATCGGCAAAAAAGTATCTGGTTACCACAGAAAAGGATGCTGTCAGGTTACAGGAATTTAGTAATTTCGCCGAGCCGGTACGATCATTGTTATATTATATTCCGGTTGGAATACACTTTTTAAATAATGATAAAGAAGAGTTTGATAATATATTAGTTGAGTATGTTAGAAAAAATAAACGAAACAACAGAATTTCTGAAATCGGAAGGAATACTTAATCCCGAAGCGGGTATAATTCTTGGAACAGGTCTTGGAGGATTGACGGCGAAAATTACTAACAAAATTGAGATTGATTATAAAAACATTCCAAATTTCCCTGTTTCTACAGTTGAGGGCCATGCCGGGAAACTTATTTACGGGGACTTTGGCAAGAAAAAAATAGTTGCAATGAAAGGGAGGTTCCATTTCTATGAAGGATATGGAGCTGAGCAGGTTGCATTACCAATCAGAGTATTAAAATACCTTGGGATTAAATATTTATTTCTTTCCAATGCAGCAGGCGGAGTTAATCCTGACTTTAAGATAGGTGATATAATGATAATAACTGATCATATAAATTTGCTCCCCAATCCACTTATTGGTCCTAATGACGATCGTATCGGACCCAGATTTCCTGACATGGGAGAGGCTTATGATAAACCACTTATTGAGAAGGCTTTACACATTGCCAATGAACACAAAATTAAAGTACATAAAGGGGTTTATATAGCTACCTCCGGGCCAACATTTGAGACTCCTGCTGAATACAAACATTTCCGGATAATAGGGGCAGATGCAGTTGGTATGTCAACAACTCCTGAGGTTATTGTGGCTCGTCACATGAATATTCCATGCTTTGCTCTCAGCATAATTACAGATCTGGGTATCGAAGGTAAAATCGAATACATAACACATGAGTCAGTTCAAAACGAAGCTGCCAAAAGTGAGGCACTGATGACATCAATCATGACTGATTTGATTGCTTCACTTTAGTCATTTTACCACAAAGAATACCCTGACAACGGAAGAGGTTCACGAGGATTTCACATGATTAGAATTGTAAGCAAAGTGAGTTGATAAACTTTCCCCTCCTTTTGAAGGAGGGGTGGCCGGGACAACTGATTTTCTGATTGTTACAAAGCTCATTTCCCGGCCGGGGTGGTTGATTTATTCGTTTCTTTCTATCTTTAGATCTAACCAGATTCCCATGGTGAATATCATGAAATAGAGGAAGATGGGAACAGGGATAAATACATGAAGAGTCTTGGATTCACGGTAGTCAACCACCCTGGCCGCCATAAGTAACTCAATACTCTGACTATCACTGTATTGCGGCCACCCCTCCTTCAAAAGGAGGGGAAAGTAATACTAACTTACTGAATTTACAACTATGTGCTACTTAGTGGTTAAAACAGCTTCAAATCTTTATAAATAAATTTACTTAAGACTCACCTTCTGATAACAGTGCATGCCTTTTTCCATCTTTCTGTTTTACCGGAATTATCATATAAGGTAATAAAAACAATATATATTCCGGAATTGACAAGAGTACCATCATCAGCAGTTCCATCCCAGATAACTGAGGCCTCAGGACCTATATACAGATTTGAAGCAAGTCTTCTGATATAAGCTCCGGTTTCATCAAAAATCATTACTGATACAACATTCCCACTGCCTGTAAGATTCATTTTTATTACTAGAATATCTTCAAAACTATCATTATCCGGGGTGATTCTTGAGGAAGAAAAAACTATATCGTCTGAAATTCCAGGTAATTCCACATAAACTGAATTCGGAGCACCGGGTGTCCCCCATCCCGAGCTCTCAGAAGCTGAATGCCAGTTTGATGCTTCATTTGAGGCATTCCATGGACCACTCTTCTCAAGTGCTACACCTTCATTGTCAGACAAAAGAGAAAAGTGCATTTTATCATTGTAGTAAACTTCATCTATCTTGTTCAGCTCCCTGTTATAAAGTATCAGATGTCCCTTATCGTCATTCATTGAAGGCAGATAGGTCGCCTCGAAAAGATGTTCAGGGACTGATGAGAAATAAGTGTCAGAAATACTGTGTTTATCAGTTGTAATTGCATAATAATCCTCTGGCAGAATGCATCTCTTTTCTTCAGAAACCTGAATGGGTTGTGACAAATATTGTGAGAGGTCATCTTTAGATACCAGGAGCAGTCGTGAAGCATCAATTATTTTCTTTGAATTGTTGAATAACTCTATATAGTCAGCATCACCCGGTAAAGGATTAAAAAGGAGCTCATTAAACAGAATATCACCGTATGCAGAATACTCTGGCAATCCAAATGAAAAACTAAATTTTTCAATCCTGTTCCCTGCAAAATCAGCCAGATCTGATGATATCTTCAGATCATATATCTCTCCCCGCTGAAGAGGCTCAGCCGGACGTATCAGGAATTCACGAAAAATAGGGTCAACAGCTATGAGACCCGCAATCGGATTATCTTTTACTGTTATACTCTTTATCTTCTCATTAAGCACAAAAACCGGTTCAGAGAATTTTAATTTTATGCTAACACTATCCTCCGGAAACACATTGACAATACCAGAAAAAGAATTGTCCTGATTATAAACAGATACAGAATTAGCTGATCCCGGGGTGCCTCCTTTCGCAGAAACGGAAGCGGACCAGTTTCCTTCAGCAAAAAAAGGAAAGCGGATATCGATCATCTCAAGAGACCAGCCTCCTGATGATTTAAGCTTATCCCCATACCATGAATGCGAGTATTCAACACCATGAATAATTGCTCCTGTACTGTCTGATATACAGATAATCATGCCAGCATCTGAAAGTGCGGGAAATTGGTAAATTTCAACCACCTTCCCGAATTTTGCAAAGTATGGAGCATTTGCCGGTGAACAAAGTATCAGATTATCAGCAGGATTAATAGTAAAATCGGGTATCTTCAAATTTCTGTATTCAACCAGCAAACTCCAGCTTTTCATATTAAACGAATATTCTGTTCTGTTAGTTATCTCCAGATATTCCATCCCCGGAAGAGAAACTTCCGGCAAGGGATCGGCCATAATTTCAGAGATTATTACATCGCCCCGTTCAGCCCATACTGCATTAAACAGTACTATTATATCTTTCTTACAGTTACCTGAATTATCACATAACTTATTGACTGACAAACTATAATGCGACTTATTTTTGAAATCATTTTGAAATTCTATAAGGTAAGTGAAAGGTTTTGTCTTTAATACTGACAATGGCTTTATCCCATCTTCGTTCAGGAAGAAATTCCCGGGAATCATCAGATCCTCTGACGGTTGTTCTGATAAAACAATCTCAATTGAATTTCTCCCTGTTAACCTGCATCCTGTTATTTCAGGAGCTATAGCATCTTTATAAAAAATCCCGTCGATACTAATATCATCAACCCAGAGCATACGGTCCCTTGTTGAAGAGTACCTGTATTGTATTCCAAACCACGATGTGAAAAATAATTCATTATCAAAACCAGTAGCCTGCCCTGCCTGAATACCATTCATCCTGTAAATGTTGGCGTTCCAGGTGCCGGTTTCTGTTCTTTCGACAATTATCCTGGCAGGTGTACTTACTCCGATTGTAGTTTGCCAGTTTACCCCGCAGTTAAGAACTGTGGTCAAAATTCCATTTTCAACCTTCCATAAACGAAGCGTATCGTCTGATCCTGTCAGATTTACTCCGATGGCAAATCCGTTTGTACCTGATCCAACCGACATCAAACCGGGTTCACTGTCAGACATCAGAAAAACAGACCAGTTATTGGATGAAGATGGATCATAACCATGCTTCACAACAAATGACCATTTCACTTTACCCTCTGCCGGATGAAGGTCTGAAATCCTGATACCAATCCTGTCATCACCTGACTCAGGATTATCAAAAAAATGGTGTAATGAAAATTTTCCTGAAAGAGATCCTGAAGTATCTGCTTTCCAGTGATTTTCAGCACTTTGAACCCATTGAGTAAGAGATCCGGATTCAAAATTTTCTAAAATCTGGCCATATGCCACACAGGGCATCAATAATGCCAGCAAAATAACTTTTTTCATGCAGCGCGACGAATTGAAAAAAAAGTTAATTTTGACCGTTTTAAAAAAGTCTTAGTAAATTTAATTAATTACTTAATTTATTCCAAGAAAAATACAATGAAAATAGCAGTTGTTGGCGCCACCGGAATGGTTGGTCAGGTTATGATTAAAGTACTGGAAGAAAGAAACTTCCCTGTTTCTCAACTAATTCCTGCAGCTTCAGAGCGGTCAGTGGGTAAGGAGGTCAGTTTTAAAGGAAAAGCTGTCAGGATAGTAAGTGTAAAGGATGCCGTTGAATCAAAACCTGAATTTGCAATTTTCTCCGCTGGTGCTACTACATCGAAAGAATGGGCACCTCTTTTTGCCATGAACGGTACAGTGGTTGTCGACAATTCTTCATACTGGCGTATGGATAAGAATGTACCGCTGATTGTTCCCGAAATTAACAGTCATGCGATCAAAAAAGGTGACAGAATTATTGCAAATCCCAATTGCTCAACAATTCAAATGGTAATGGCATTGGCTCCCCTTCACAGTAAATATAAGATTAATAGGCTTGTAGTTGCCACATATCAGTCTGTGACCGGAACAGGAGTAAAGGCTGTTA
This sequence comes from uncultured Bacteroidales bacterium, assembly GCA_963732435.1. GTDB lineage: Bacteria > Bacteroidota > Bacteroidia > Bacteroidales > VadinHA17 > LD21. Next base: position 81,118 of record CAVSZL010000007.1, read on the forward strand.
TGCAGATGGAAAATGAAAGAGCCGGAATCAAGGGAGATATGGCATATGCCCATCCTATTGATAAAAACTGCTTCCCGCATGGAGGTTCTTTCCAACCGGATGGCTACACAACTGAAGAGCAGAAACTTCTCGACGAAACCCGTAAAATTCTTGAAGATCAGACTATCCAGGTAACAGCTACTGTTGTAAGGATACCAGTTGTAGGAGGACATTCTGAAGCTGTAAATATTGAGTTTGAGAATGATTTCAATATTGAGGATGTTAAAAAACTTATTGGCCAGTTCCCGGGGGTAGTTATATTTGATAACCCATCGGAAAACCAATACCCAATGCCTATTATGGCTCACAACAGGGATGAGGTTTTCGTTGGCAGGATAAGGCGTGACCACTCAAGGGAAAAATGCCTTAATCTCTGGATAGTATCTGATAATATAAGAAAAGGTGCAGCTACCAATGCGATTCAGATTGCAGAATATATGGCGGCGAATAAGCTTTATTAATCCCACGACCACGTAGCCATTAACTTAAGGATTTGGTCATCTTTGATTTACCGACCTCTCCCCCTCGCTCCCCCTCTCCCGGGTGAGAGGGGGAAGTTCATTCAGGATGTTGATTCTGAATTAAAGCCCCTCCCTCTTCGGGGGAGGGGTTTGGGGAGAGGCTGTCTTAAGACTAAAATATCCTCTGACTTAAAAGTCCCCATCTGGTGGATTTAGGGGGTCGTATGTAGCATTTAGGGGGTCAAACCTGAATCAAATAGGAAATCGTTATACGGATACTTTGTAATATGAATCTTTTTGACTTCCTGGTACAGAAGGTTACGTAATTCTTCGACGTTTTCTTTTGTTTTTGCAGATATAAAGACTGTATGGTGATGTTTATCAGATGCCATCCATGATTTCTTCAGATCAGACAGGGAATAGTTCTCTCTGGAAACAGGAGTCAGATCGTCATCTTCTTTCAGGGAATATTTAAAAGAATCTATTTTGTTGAAGATTATTATTGATGGCTTTCCGGCAGAATCCAATTCTTTTAAAGTATCATTAACCACCCGCATCTGTTCTTCAAAATTAGGATGAGAGATATCAACAATATGAACAAGCAAATCAGATTCCCTGACCTCATCGAGAGTCGACTTGAAAGCTTCCACAAGGTCATGAGGGAGTTTCCTGATAAATCCAACAGTATCGGAAAGTAAAAAAGGCAGATTACCGATAACTACTTTCCTGACAGTTGTATCGAGTGTGGCAAACAGTTTATTCTCGGCAAAAACATCTGACTTACTAAGCAGATTCATTATTGTTGATTTACCAACATTTGTATACCCGACAAGTGCCACTCTGACCATTTTACCACGATTTCGACGTTGGGTAGACATCTGGGTGTCGATCTTCTTTAACTGAGTCTTTAAAAGGGAAATCTTGTCTCGTGATTATCCTCCTGTCAGTTTCAATTTCAGTCTCGCCAGGTCCTCTTAATCCAATACCACCTCTTTGACGCTCCAGGTGAGTCCACATACCTGTAAGCCGGGGAAGAAGATACTGATACTGGGCAAGCTCTACCTGTGTACGTGCATGGGATGTTCTTGCACGACGGGCAAAAATATCCAGAATAAGATTTGTTCTGTCCAGGATCCTGCATCCAAGGGCTTTCTCAATATTCTTTAAATGACTGGGAGTCAACTCATCATCAAAAATCGCAATATCAACATTGTTGTCATGTACATATAATGCAATTTCCGCTATTTTCCCTGAACCTACGAATGAACGTGGATTTGGTGCATCTAGCTTCTGTATGAATCTTTTTAACGGTTTGGCACCGGCTGTTTCTGTGAGAAATGAAAGCTCCCCGAGGTAATCATCAACTTCACGCTCATCCTGTCCCGGATAAATAATTCCTACCAGGATAGCTGTTTCTATGGGTTTACCGGTTTCAATCATTAATGGCATCTAAATATACCATAAAGGTCGGAAGTCTGAAGACCGAAGACCAACGTCAAAAGACCTTCCCGTCCTTCCTTCGATTCATGACTGTTAAAACAAGTTTTACTTTTCAATAATATTTTTTTAATAAATGAACCGTCTGTTTTCCTGAACAGCTCCTCTTATAGCCAGTTTAAGAGATTCAGAACACCTGATTACCATTTCAATATCAGTTGGAAAAGGTATTGGAGCTGACTTGGTTCGTTCAAGTAAAGCCGGAGTCAGGGCCTGTGTATCACCAAGGGCACGTGAAGAAATATGCTGGAATGTAGACTGAGCTCCCATGGGATCTTTTTTAAGAACCTGATTCGGATTCATCTGTACCAGTTCAACGTCACCATCGATCCGGCAAGCTTTGCTCTGCAGAGATTCAACCAGGGCGCATTGAAGTGTTTTATACTTTTTAATCTTAACATCATTCCCAAGAGAATCTCTTGTAACATTACCTTTTTTGTCAAGAACATATGTAAATCCGTCTTCAACATCTCTTTTAACGACTGTATCTTTTTGAATTGTCTGGTCAGGACTTACAACTATACTTTTAACATTTACATTAATAAAATAATCATAATTTGTATTTGAGTTAAGGTTCTGAGTATGGTATTCAACCCACTCGGAGTTCAGACGTGGAAAATCCAGAGCAAGAAGATCCTGTTCAAACTCCGGAGGAAATTTAAGTATTGAGCTATTCTGAATTGTTACAAAAACCCTGCTCATTCCTTGATATTTTGATTCCTGTATCTTATTATCTATCCCTTCATAATCGCCCACATATTCTTTTGCTCTTATGAATTCATTATATGCCTGCCTGTATGAATCTTTAAGACCGGTTTTCATCAGTTCGATACCATGACCATAATAAAAATCAGCTGCTTTTTGTTTAGCATTAACCATTTCCGGCATATAATCGACATATGGAAAATCTACAGACCTGCCATTCATATTTAAAGGAGTCACTGTCCTTACATATGTCTGCCTGTCGTATAATGCTTTATAATTCAGATAAATCTCATCCCAGTTGTTTGGCCGTCCCTCCATTTTCAGAAAACGGATCCTTTCATTATTCTGATCATTTGCCACTTTATACGATTGGGTAAGAATCTCGATCTGCTTGGCATCATCAGGATCCTTACGAAGCTGTTTCACTGCTTTGTCAATGGCAGCATCATAGTTTCCTTTCTCAAGCTGTTTTTTGGATGAACCGCAACCTGACAGGATGATAGTCAGAAGAAAGATAACGGGTGCAATTTTCTTTATCATAAGTTTAAATTTTTAGGTATTTTCCAATTGATGTTCATTGGTGTTACAATTTTATGCATTACTGTCGTAAAATCAAGTCTATCGATAAATATTTTTTTTATAAATGTAGGAAAAACATTAAATAAACAATTATTAAAGTCATTCATTTCCCCTGGTCATTACAATTAAAAAACAAAATTTAAATACATTGAAAATCTTACTCTTACAGGTTGACCTCTTTGCAATCCCGGACTCCATTTCGGAGAAGCCTGAATTGCCTTAACTGCTTCAATATCAATTATGGGATCTACACCCTTTACAACTGTTACATTACTTACATCTCCATTGGGTTCAACAATAAATGTCAGATAAACTCTTCCCTGGATTTTATTATCAATTGCAATTTGGGGATAATTAGTCCTTTTCTGAACCCATTCTCTGAATTTGTTAATATCCCCACCTCTGAATGCCGGCATAACCTCAACCATAAAGAAGGCATCATCAGTACTCATCCCCTCCTGCCCTGTTAAAATATCATCCCCTGTACCATTAGGTATCCCAACGCTTTCCACCTGATCTCCTTCAACCTGCAAAATAGCCTCATCAGCAGTAATCTGCCGGGCTTCAAGAGGAAGAACTGTGTCAACAACAACAGGTGGAACATATTTTACAACTTCCTGAGGGTAAGATGATGAGGGTGGTGGTGGTGGTGGTATGAATATTTCTTCGATAGGGGGAGTTTCAAGATTATCCATTTGAACCTGTACATAACGTACGCCACCTTCAAAAACCCGGTCGGAATCAGGAGTAAGTAAGAAGGGAAGAACTAAAGCGGAGACAACAATTAATACTGCAAGCAAGATGCTTGCCATTAACACTGAATTATATCTTTTACGCAGCTGATAGGCACCATAATCCCTGTTCCGCTTTTCAAACAGCAGGTCATCAAATTCATATTCCTTTCTCAGATTTTCGAACATATCACCCGCTATTTAAAACTGAACCGTTTCCACATTTTTTAATATTTTTCTAAAATTCAATTTATGATGTTATGTTTAATAACCAAACTATCATTTGTTAATGATAGTAAATGTAAATAAAAATGATCCAACTTTTTAATAATCGGGCAAAATTACAAAATTGCGCCTTTTCATCAAACATTAAGATACAGAATTCTACATGACAGACAAAACGGGGACCATGATTATCAGATAATGGTGATTGTCTGCCCTGCTGATTACCCATAGAAGTAAAGAATCTTTAATTTCATTATCAATTCTCCTTTATCCCGATTTTATTATTTTCAATTTATTCTTACATTTGCGATACAATTACGGGGGATTAGCTCAGTTGGCTAGAGCGTTTGACTGGCAGTCAAAAGGTCAGGAGTTCGATTCTCCTATTCTCCACAAAACCATCCATAAAGGGTGGTTTTTTTGTTTGGACTGTAATTAATATGATTTCATAACTAACTGAAACCTGATATTTGATATGAATGAATATATCGTTTATATTTGATTGAAAATAATCCTTATATGAAAACATTCACTTATTTAATATTCTTCCTTCATCTGATTATCCTTCTATTTTCTACAGGATCCTGTCAGGATAATACCAAATCCAAAACACTAATTCGTCCTGGCCATTCTGAATGGCCACGTGCATGGGTTAGCTATAGTAAAATCGACTCCATCGAAAAAGACTTTATCGACCTTAAAGAACATGGCGTGGGACTCGTTTCAATGAGTACAGGAACCGTGGAGGATGCCAGGAAAAAACTAGCTCTGGCCAGAAAATATGGTATGAAATTCCATATTCAGTTTAATAAGATAAATGAAAGAAGGGATTTAGTGCAGGAAATGGGACTTGAACCAGTAGATGCTTTGATGATAGGTGGAATTTACAAAGGAATGGCTATCGACCGTTTCCTTTTTGATTTTTCTCCCGCCAAACATTCAATCATTGTGGAACCACCTGTTTATAATGCTCATTTTGCTTACCGTTCACGTCAGCAGGAAAATCTTGCATATGAGGACCGTGAACCAAATTCTCATTATTTTCCTGACATTCCTGCTCCTGTAAAAGCAGAAATCATAGTCCCGCTAAAACAATACGATGGACAACAACACCTTAAGGTTATCTCTGCCACAATTGAAGAAGTGCCTGTTGGTACCAAACCGGAGGAGGATAGTGCCACCCCTGATATGATGATAGCCAATGAAATAAAAAACAGGATACTATATAGAATTTCCTTTGATCTGACAGGACTGGATGAAGCAATTCTTAATAAGATCGGGGTAGCTGTTTACTGGCCATTTCACGGTTCTGATAAATGGTATATTTTCGGACATGGAACAGTTAGTCCGGTTGCCGGAAGCACAATTGAAGCCGCCCGAAGGGATGCCCGAAATCAGCTAAAGATATGGACAGAGGCTAATGGTGGTACCTTTCCAATTGATGTTATAATAGCTACAAGAATCGGTGATGAATGCTTTTACCTTACAGGACATCTTTATGAACCAAATAAGACTGTTAATTTTCCATTATGGGATTATAGCGAACCGGCACTGAATGTTTTCAGAAAAAATGCTGGTACCATTGAATATCCCCGTACCTGGGGATACCCTGAAATTTATGGTGCTGATGCGTATGCTTGGTGGTTGTACACTCTGCATCAAAATAGTGCAACTTTAATTAAAACAACTGTTGAGGAAGCCGAAAAATATGCTCCCGGATTGTTATACTTCAGGAATACTACCCGTGCTGGCATATTTTCAATTGTCAATGATCATGATGGCAGCGGACCAGAATTACTGACTCAACAGTTGAATGTGACCCACCTGGATCCTTATCCTGTCGGTGGTGCATGGTGGGGCGGATCGGGTTACAGAGATGATATTGTTCGCGATATGCACTACTATTCAGGCCTGGCCAGGCGATATAATCGTTTGCTTATACCATGGATGCAGGCACACACCTATGGAGGACCTGGCGGCCTTCAACATGTTTCTCCTGAACATGTTGAACGGATGGGGAAAGAACAATATTCCGTTGGAGTGGATGCAGTAATCTGGCTCGGATATGGAAAAAATAATACCTACCCGGTGACCAGGCCAGAAAGCTGGGATCAAGCAGCGAAATTTCACAGTATGTTGAATGAGAACCCGCCTGAAAAACCTAAAGCAAAACTGGCTGTATTAAGGTCCTATAAAGCATGGTCCTTAACAAGCTACAATGAGGATAAGATTATGAACCCTCAGGACTGGCTGCTTCAGCAATGGCTTGAAGTCTGGGCTGTCAAATACGGCATGTCATACGATGTTTTTGAGATTCCTCCTGTTCTGACTTCAGAACAACGCAAGCAATATGAAAATGAAGTTAAAAAATATGAATATCTGGTTGCTACTGAATCCTGGGCAAATGCGTGGATAATTGGGGAAAACACTATCGGGTCAACAATAAATCCCGGAGAAGCAATGGTATATCAGAATCAGTTTGAAAGTGAAATAAAAGGAAAAGAGTGGATAAAACCATAATAAACAAACTATTTTTGGAAATAAACAATAATATTAAAATAATGAAATCAAATTTCACCATGAGTAAATTATTGCTCCTACTGTCAATAGTTTCTATCTTCAGCATGAATGTATCATGCAATCAACAGGAATCAAAAAAAAAGTCATCTGATTCATTAATTCCTGCAGTAAACGCCTATTCATTCAGCGATTTGCTGGAGGCAAGAAATAATCGTGATAAACAACATGTATATTCACTATTCAATTTACTCGACTGGTGTGCTGCTAATAATATAAAAGCACTGGATCCAACAGCATATTTCTTTCCTACATATCCGGAAGTACCATCTGATGAATACCTTGAAAGATTTAAAAATTATGCAGCAAAGTTAGGTGTTGCAATCAGTGGAACCGGAATAAGAAACAATTTTGCTTCTCCCGATTCATCAATCCGGGCTGATGGAGTGGAACTTGCCAAAAAATGGATTATTGCAGCATCAAAAATGGGAGCTCCTGTTATTCGCGTTTTTGCGGGTGAAATTCCCAAAGATTATAAATGGGAAGAAGTGGCAGGATGGATGATAGAATGTTACAAAGAATTAGCCTCCTATGGTGCACAGTACGGTGTAAAAATCGGCATTCAAAATCATGGAGATATGCTTCAAACAGCAGAACAATGTATTTATGTTCTTAAACAAGTTGACTCAGAGTGGGTTGGATTGATTGTAGATACGGGTAATTTTAAGACTGAAGATCCATATAAGGATATTGCAGCAGTAGTCCCTTATGCCATAAACTGGCAGGTAAAAGAGAGTGTTTTTGGGCTTGGTAACGATATTACCATTGATTATAAACGCCTTGTAAAGATAGTGAAAGATGGTGGTTATGAAGGATTTTTCCCGGTCGAAACCCTGCTGATTCGTGATAAACCCTATGATCCGTTCGCCCTGGTGTTAAACATGATAAATGAGCTGGAGAAAGCTATTGCTGAAGTTTACTGATTCATAATGAGCTGATTAAACCCGCAGCAGCCATATCAGACAAATCAGGCTTAACAGATAAATAATACTGACATTAATAATTTTTAAACCATTTCTGCATATCCATGTTGACACTTGTCATAATGTCTGTAATATCCTGGTTTGGTTTTTCATTCTCCTTCAATAATCCCCTCATCCTGCATCTGTTTTCCAGGTATGCTCCACAGAGATGGTACCCTATACATGAACTGGCATCTTTAAGCAATTTGTAAATCTCAGGATAGCCATCTAAAGTATGTTAAGCGTATCCGATATAAATCAATCGCAGGATTTATAACAAAATCAAATGTGAAATATGGCAGGGTCGTATTTCGTAATCTGGTAATCAACAGTATCAGGATAACAGAAGAAAACTGCAGGGATTATTTTGATTTCCTGTACGATGCAAAACCTGGAGAAGAAGTCATTTTTGAATGACCGCTAATTATTTAATATGGATCTATGGACTAATAATAAATACAGCACAGCCTTCGGCGCTGATATTAACTAATATCCCGTCTTTCACTTTACCAAGTTCCTTCTGCCTCCAAAGATCTTTTACTGACCTTTCACCACTATGACCTATCTCTTCCCACTTAAGGGCGATAATCTTCTCAGCTACAGGGTCCCTGTTAAAAAGTCCCACTGCCACACTGCCATCTGCCAGTTTTTTCAAAAGGATAACTTCTTTCTCCGTTTCACGGACTATCTCTGCCACTTGCCCCAGTTCATCCTGGTTGATATTGGCCAGGTCTGCATTTCTCAGCAATCCAACCGTAAAATCATCAAGCTCATTTATATTGGCGGAAAAGAAATATGGAGCGCAAATAAGCGACCAGAGTGACACATATTGATACCTCTGGTTGGATGTAAGCGGGATATCCTGCGGAGCAGCCATCTTATTCCTGAAATCATGAATTTTTCCCAAATACATGAAATCCGGATCGTTCCACTGCCCTGTTTTACTGTAGTCACGAAGCTTTTTCATGATGAGCATGGCACCATCAAAATACGATTTCACGTTATGATTCAGGTCCATACCGGTGCGCCAGGTCTGCATATTCATCTTTGGAGCCCAGAGCCATGGATCCTGTCGTCCATACTGGCACAGATTGTAAATCATGTCGCGATCCTGATGCAAAAGGAATTCGGACATAGGCTGCCATATTGTTATTTCACCTATCTCGGGCGATCCTTCAGGAAGGATTTTATTTAATCTGGTCATGATTTCACGATAGCTGCACATATCGTATTTAAGGAGGTCAAAACCCCAGTCAGCAAACTGTTTTGCATCGGAGGCTTCATACCCGAATGATGAAACGTAGAGCTGGCAGGTTTCAGGACCGGGGCCGCTGTAGATACCTGCCTTCAATCCATAAGAATGAATATAACCGGTCAAAGATTTCATATCAGGGAAATAGCTGTTGGGAAGTATTCTGCCACATTCGTCTCTCACCGGTCCTACAACTTTTTCATAAGGATAACCCGGTGCACGTTTTGCATAGTTTTCCTTCCTTGAAGCGTACACTTCCGGATCGATTCTCATCCAGCAATCATCGATGGATACGTACTGGAAACCCACATCAGCCAGTCCCCTGTTTACAATAACGTCAGCGGCTTTCCTCATAATTTCATCGCTTACCTGAAGCATGTGACCGCCCCAGCTGTTCCATCCCATCGGTGGGGTGAGGGCGATTTTATCCCCTACAATGAGTCTGAATTCACGGGAAACTGTTCCATTTTTGTTAGATGCAGTAAATTTGATTTTGTACGTTCCGTTTACTGCAGGAACTTTACCGGTAATAATACCATTACTACTTTCAAGTACCAATCCTGAAGGCAGGCCGTCAGCGGTGAAATTAATCGGTCGAGTTCCCTCGCAGGGTATCCTGTAGATAAATTCCCTTTCAGGCCTGACACCATATATTTTCGGGCCGTTTATCCTTGGGGCTTCAGGTGCCGGTGGTGTTAGTATCTGCCAGTCGGCAGTGCGGGCGTCATAGATGCCTTTCCTTATTGCTTTCTGCGGAAAAGCCGTCAATGCTGACATGAATATAAGAATCAGCAAATAATTAAATTTTATGTTCATTTGTTAACTTTTAGTTGAATATTTCCCCGGTTATCGTATTCTCTGATTTAATTGTGCTGTTCTAAGTTCAGGATTTTCAATGCATCTAATCTTTAATACACCGTATCGAAAATCCGAATATTCTTGAACTGTAATAATAATTTCTGTATACATACGGATCATCATATTCAATGTGCCTGTAGCTTGAAGGAGAAGTTGCCCACCATGCACCGTAAATGCCTTTTCCGCTGAAAGTGCCGTCGATGTTCCTTCCACCGCCAGGAAGAGCCGTGAATCCGCCTTTATTAATTGCTCCGCTATTTGGCGCCTCCCAATGATCCGTACCCGTCTCCTTCATTTTTCCTCCTGCATTTGCGTTCCCCCTTTCACCTGAGCCTGGATTCCCGCCCAGAAATTCAAAAAGAAGATTCCAGTCATTGTCTGAAGGCACTCGCCATCCATCAGGGCAAACACCCCTTTTATCAGCGACTACATACCATGTATAAAGACGCCCATAGAAAGAGGCATTGGACTCATCCCCGTTATATGTCCACTGGTATCCTGGATTAACCGATTGTTCAGTTTTCGGTGCTGACGAGGTACTGTAATCTTTACCTGCCAGCGGATCAATTGTTTCCTCCGGCGAAATATCCTTCGTTGCCGGGACAGTGGTAGGGATCGGGTCCCCATTTCTGTATTTTTTTGTTTTGAGGTTTTCCTTCATCCAGACCTGGTTCCCGATTTTTACAGTATTATAAATATTACCTTCGACATCTTTAATTGTCTGCTGCACTGTTGTATTATCCTGAGTTGACTGGGCTGAAATCTTTATATTCTGTGAACAAAATATTATTGCAGACAAGATTATTGTCCAAAGTATTGTTTGCTTTTTCATAATCTTCAGTTTTTCAATATTAAACACTTAATCGCGGATGAATAGAGCAGCTGTTCTGTCTGACGCTATTTCGATCTTCTGACCATTAAAAGTCTCTCTTATCTGTGGAAAGTCACCTGTTTTGAAAGATTTTAGCTGGGAGATGATTATTTTCCGTGAGTTTAAAACATCAATAAACGGCCTTTGCTCCAGTGTTTCAACATTTCCGCAAACACAATATATTTTAACATCTTCAGAATCAACTATTTGCATCGGAGTGTTTCCTGAATTAGACCCTCCCTCCGCACTGAACCCGACAGGCGACGCCTCGCTTTTAAAGTAGAATATCCTCAGTCCTTTAACATTCTTAACAAGAGACTGGGGGTTTGTTGTCCTCCTCTCAATATTTAATGTATACAGGTAAATGGGCTGCTTTGTACCTTCAAACAAAGTTGCATTCCCTCTGCCACCGATATTCCTCATTGCATAAAATCTTCCGCCTCCGTTTTCCGTAAATTTAACCCTTCCGCCACCAAACGCTATTCTGCCTTTGCCAGATCCCCATTCCAGGGTGCCATTCACGGAAATAAAAGAGAGAAAAGTATCATCTTCAATTGAATCAAATGTTGATATGGCTGGTGCATTGATACTTGAATTTTTGATACCGAACAATTGCGTACCAGGCTCCAGCTTTATAGTTTCAGCTATATTGTACTGTCCGGCCGGAAAAAAAATTTTCTTTGATTTTTTCAATGCTTCTCTCAAAGCAGCAGTATCATCTGAAGAACCGTCCCCTTTTGCGCCGATATCTTTTATATTCACCGAATCCTTATCCTCGAAGGAAGGCAGCCTTCTCCAGTGCATGTCGTGTATCTCAGCCATTGATGGTACTGTTGACGCTGTCTTCCAATCCAGGAGCATCTCCTTCGATGTAACTCCGTTTATCAGATTCTCCGAACTGTCTGAACAACTGGAATATCTTTTGACTTCTGTCCATTTCTTTGGACTGGATACCTTCACATTGTCATTCTGTAAAAATCCGGCGCCTGTGATATATACATTTTCCATAAACAGGTTCTGATTTATCGTCTGGCTTACAACACTTCCAGGTTTATTCAGCTTGATCTGGCAATCCACAAGGCTGACTCCCGGAAAATCACTCATCCTTGTCAGGTCGATGGCTGACTGTCCGTTTGACTCAAGGTAACAACCCACCATCATCAGGGGCAGGTTGCCGGAAGTGTAAACTACAGGGGCAATGCTCTGCCCTTTAAATGTACATCCGGCCAGCATCGGGAAACGATAATTAGAATCAATTATTACACCATATTTTCCACCAATGGTTGAAATATTATATGTTCCACCACCCTGTCCCGGGCAGTCGTTAAATCCGGCCAACGCTCCCTCTGCCATAACACTGCAGTCCATAAGGAGGGTACCCTGAGAACCTGCAAAACGTAATCCTATTGCGCCGGGATGACCGGAAATGTCAAAATCAATACCCCTAAAAATATGCCCAAATGAAATATTAGGCTGTTCGCTTCCGAATTTGGGATCATGTGTTCCTGGGTAATCGTTCCTTGTCTGAGCCCAGATCCAGAAAGCAAATTTTGGTATTAAGGGATCATCAAATCCTTTAGCGTCAGGAGATAATTTAATTACAGGCCTTCCTCCGTCTTTCGTAGAGCCCAGTATATAATAGCGATCAGATGCGATATCCCACCATGTCTGACGCATTCCATCAGTATATTGTGGTTTATCCTGCTTCCTCACTCTCTGCTCGCAGGATATAGTATCGGAGATCAGGTATGTTCCGACCGGAAAGAAGCATACTTTCTGACTGTTTCGTGATTCATCAAGCGCTGACTGCAAGGCCTTAGTCGAGTCTGTTTTACCGGTGGGATCAGCCAGGAAAGGAGCTTTCGTCACATTTATAAAGTTTTCATCATCATTGATTTCCGGAGGAACAGGATTTGACGGAAAGGTCCTGTTATGGTTTCTGATATCTGAAATGTCCAACGCCCTGAATGCCTCGGGGATCATTAACAGCGATCCGGCAATCGCACTTCTCCTTAGAAAATCACGCCGGTTATGTTTTTCTTTCATAATATCTAAACAAATAATTATAAAACATTTATTTTTCTGCCTAATCCAAACTATAACTCTACATCTACTATTTTGAAAATACCGGCAGGAATTGTTACACTTATTCTACTGTCATTGATTGGAATAACTTCCCTGCTAAGTATATCTGTGCATGATTTTCCTTCAACATTCTGAAGTAAAATCACCGCCGTTCTCTGAGCCGGATCAAGGTAGCCGGGATCAATCAGGGTAATCCTCAGATGCTTCTCATCAAGTCTAACCACCGACCAGTGAACCTCGCCTCTTACCAGTACTGGTAATCCTGAAGCCGCTGCCTCAAGCTCCTTAATCACAACAGGTTTATATTCACTGGCACTGTGCTGAGCTCCCTGGTCATCATAAAAATACTGCCCGTCAGTAACGAGGATCTTCTTGAACCGGCCTGTTGTACTTGTTTCTGAAGGAATTATAGCGGTCATTCCAAAAGGTGTTTCCGGCAGGAAGTTGGTCATCCGTTGTTTTACATTCATGGCGTAGAATGAATAGTCATGCGGATCAAGACTGCTTCCGCCAAAATAGGTATCAAGCTTATCAAAAACCATTTCGGGTTTACCTTCCGCTGGGAACCAGTACTTGTGTCCGTTGGTGCCATGTTTTATGTAAGTGTCTGAGGGTGGATCTTTCATCCCAATGGCAAATTCAGAAAGAGAGAGAAGCTGTTCTCTTTCAGGAATCTGAATGATCCCTTTTTCCAGCATTTCATAAAACGTGGTAAGTTGAGTATAGAGTGTATCAGTATCCGGCCCACCATGTATACTGTTAAAGAAAACTTCTGCACCCAGTGATGCAGTGGAAACCAGATTTCGTAAATGATGTATTATAACCTGTTGGCCGCCATACTCAAACATCCTGTCGAAATTTGCATTATCTGTTACCATACGGCATGCCCATTTGTCAAAAGAACCGGTCTGCCACAGTCCTATCCTGCCGGCAAGACTCAGTTCCTGGGTCCGGCAGTTTGTTTCTTCCAGCCCCGGAATGATCACATCGCTGTATCGTTCATTAAGCAGCACCTCTCTCCAGAAAGGAACATAGCAGGTTCCGTTCCAGAAGATGTTCTTATTCCGGAAAACAATAAATTTGCCATGTTTTTTGCAAAGCTCGGCAACAGGAAGGATTATCTTTTTTACAACTTCCTGCATATGTTCGTCTACTCCCTCCATTTCGGCAAATTCGAACCCTCTGAGATGTCTGGGAGCAGCATTGATCAGCTTTTCGAAAGTGGGCAAGGGAAAATATGCAGCTGAGCCATGACCTCCCCATATTATAAAGTCAGTTCCTTCTCTCTCATACTTTGCAGCTCTTTCAATCATCTCACTTACTGTAAGGTCATAACCCTGCCTGATGTCTGTATTTTTGCACCACAGCTCATTCTTATCAGTAATTTTCTGGCTCATGCTGGTGGCTGAAATAAACGACAGGTGTTCAAACTCTTTATCCCGTGGTTTCCTTGAAAGAACCAATACCTCTCTCTGAGCTGGCTGGTAAACCGGCGGTTCGAAGTCCGCTATCTGCTTATTCAGTAATCTTAAGTTATCCTCTATTTCAGCAAGCCGTCCTACTGATTGAATGGACTCATATTGTTTCTGCCATCCGGGTTGATCAAGGCGGATCGCATAAACCTCATCGCCACCCGATACAGGGCTTCCCAGGAACATTGTTTTCAACTCATTGTCAAACCACAGATCAGCATTTGAATATGATCCATGGATAACTTCCCTTAATGTCCCGTCAGTTTCATAAATAATCAGAAAATTACCAAAATGGCCAAGGATGCAGGTATCTTCAGGAAGTGTAACCTGTCTTAGAAGATTCATCCTGTATGGAATATTAGGAATCTTGTTATCGGATTGCGAATAGAGATCTTTTCCATCCTGATCGAAGGCATAAACCCTTCCGTTCTCACCCCAGCCTCCACTGAGAATAATCTCCTCATTTTCATCTGAGTCAAGGTTCATCACAAGCAGGCTGAAAAAACGTTTCCCGGTATTTGCTAACCAATTGCCCAGGTTTGTCCTGGTCCAGACAACCGACATATCTGAAGGATCAATAAGCAAAAGGCTCAGCACACCGCTTAGTCCGCTGTTAGTGGTTGCCAGAGCAACATATTCTTTTCCGTCATTCATCACATTACCTGTTCTGATATGACGTATACAATGTTCTGTTGCAATGCTGTTTACAACATCTCCCGAAGGTGAAAGGGCATAAAGTATCTGTTCAGGTCCACCGGTAAAGATTATGGCTTTGCCATCTGTCCCTTGTGCCACGCTTACCTGGTATAAAGGGGTAATTCCTGAGAAGGTCCACAACAGTTTTCCGTCCTGGTCAAAAGCAAATAATGAACCGTTCCCGGAGGCCACAAGTACTTCGTCGAGCTTATCCCCGTCAATATCATCAACGCAAAGATCAAAAGGAAAGCCGCCGTCAGTCTCTGCTGTCCATAATAACTTGCCCTCAGGTGTAAATCCCTGAACGATACCATGCACGGAAGCCGTTATTACGGCTCTCTTTCCGTTTTTAACAGTACCCGTCCTGATGTGATAGACAGTTTCCCCGCCGGTAGTGAAACTGAAACCAGGGGGAAGCTCGTTGTTGCAGGATAGGGTAAAAACCAATAACCACATCAGGAAAATTCGGATTCCGTATACACTTTTTAGACTTTTCATAATTCCTTTTATTAATTGATTGATTTATCTGATGTCATCACTCCATAGATTAAATCTTAATTTCAAAGCTATCTGTTCAGTAATAAAATACCTTTTAAAATTTTACAGATTTACACCACTATCCTGAAACATACTCTCATTCGACCAGATTATTATCCAGGGATCTCTGGTTCTGATCTGAAAAGCTCTTATCTTTTCTTTCAACTCAATTAACACAGATTCATAATTTGGGTCATCTGCCAGATTATTTATCTCATCCTGATCAGATACCATGTCATATAATTCAAATTCAGATCTGTGCAGGTAATTTTCCAGTGTTCTCTTACCATACTGTTTCTGGCCGCTTTTTAACACTCCCTGATATGTAGGGGAATCCCATAAATCTGATGCGAATGGATAATCAAGCTTCCATGCAATATTCCAGATTAGTTTAAACTCCCTGTTCATTACCACTTTCATTGGATAATACATGGTAACCTCGTGGAATGTGTGTGATGCATATATCTCATCCCAGCCTTCAGGGCTCTCAACATTCAGTATACCCCTGAAGGAACGTCCGTGGAATCTGCCAGGATTATTGTATAAACCGGCGAAATCAAGAATGGTTGGTGCAAGGTCTGCCCAGGTTATCATTGCATTGTTTGTTCCACCCATTCTTTCAATTCCCGGGGCACTAACAATACAGGGTACACGCATGCCAGGGTCATAGAGCGTTGTTTTCGCTCCCGGGAAAGCAATTCCATTATCAGAGATGTAGATGATCACTGTGTTATCGAGCTTACCTGACTCTTCAAGGATCTGCATCAGGCGACCGATGCCCTGATCAATACGTGAAACCGACTGGTAGTACTCTGCCAGCTCTGCTCTTGACTCAGGAGTGTCAGGAAGAAAGGGAGGAACGATGACTTCAGCAGGCGAATATTTGATTGTTTCAACACCAGGGTAGCCTTCAGGCTTGTTTCCGAAATTATTTGGGATGTCCCAGGGATCGCTCTTATATGGGAAGTCCCTGTGAGGATCATCTGTGCAGAAATAAAGGAAGAACGGTTTATTGCCTGCAGAACTGATAAACTCTTTGGAGTTATTTGCCATTTCAACTGTGTTCCGGGGGTTTGCTGTCAACACCTGCTGAAAACTATATACTTTATCAGGCGCCAGATGGTATTTACCTATTCTTGCTGTCATATAGCCATTATTTGCCAGCATTATCGGTAGTGACTTCACTGTATCGTAAGTGCTGAAATGATGATAATCATGTGCATGGCCGTAATGCCCGATAGAATGATTATATAATCCTGTCATTATAACTGAGCGGCTGGCACTGCTGCTGGCACTGGTACAGAATGAGTTTTTAAAACGGACACCCCTTGAAGCAAGACTATCAAGATTCGGTGTCTTAATCACAGAATTCCCATAACAGCCAAGAGCATCAATGCCATGATCATCAGCGACGATCAGAATAATATTTGGCCTTGTATCTTTAGGTGATTGCTGGGTACATCCTGCCGCTGCGGCAAGAACTAATATCAAAGGATTGACAACATTCTTCATAATCCAGGGGTTTATAAATAATTTGGCATTAATATACTACTAATTTAATGTTCAGGAATACCATCGCAATTACAACTCTACCGGTCAGCTAGTCTTCCATCATATACTTTTTTGCTGCAGCTTTTGCATTGAGTACTGAAAGCTGAATTAACTAAAAGCAATAAGAGACAAGTAATTTTCTGATTCACATTATTTAAAGGCTTAGTGAAAATAACTATATATTCTTTCTATTCCAATTTTTTCCCGTATTAATAATTATTCTGAAATTTGTCTCAATTCGAACCCTTTTCCATGGTGAACCTCATCCTACTGTATTGGATGACTTTTCCGGGCTGCGGCCTCCGGTTATTTATTTGATTGATTTGCCTGACCATTCCGCTACTGTCCTGTAGCATGATGCAAAAATCTATTTCTTCGTGTATTCAATGGCTTCATCGTTGCAGTTCAGAAGTGAAGTGGCATGATCTAACTGAATTATGTATGAATAACCGAACTGCATCATTGCTGTTTCAGAGGAGAGCAGAAGTAGTACCTTAAGCCATAAACTGGCAGGTAAAATAGAGCGTGTTTGGACTTGGAAGCGAAATTGTTACTGATAATAAACGACTGGTTAAGATAGTGAAAGAGGGTAGTTATAAAGTGTATTTTTCGCTTGAAACACTACTTATTCGTGATATAACATATTATCCGTTCGAGCTGGTACTAAGCAAGGTGAATGAATTCAAGAAAGCTATAGTTAAACTTTACTGATTAATAATGAACTGATTAAAGTTATAGAAGCTATATTAAGCAAATCAGGCTAAATGGATAAAGAATACTGATGGAGATGCTTTAATCAGCTTTTGGTACCTTCCAGCAATAATATTTTTTCGAGAATCAGAGAAAATGATCCAACTATTGCAGCTCTTTCACCAAAACCAGATACTATTACCGGCACCGATCGGGAAATTGCACTCAAGGAGTATTTATTTATCTCTTCACGAATCTTATCTATAAGCATATCTCCATTCTTAAGAAGTCCTCCTGATAAAACAATGCATTCCGTATTAAATAATTTAATTAAAGTATCTATTCCAATACTTATATATGTTACAGCCGAATCAATTATTTCACTAGCAAGAAGATCTCCGGTTTTTGCAGCATCAAAAATTTCTTTGGCTTCAATATCATCTGAACTAAGGGAGTATAAAATACTTCTACTGTTAGTTTTTGCAAGGTCACGTCCAATATCTGCCAGTCCATATCCGGAAGCAAGAGCCTCCAGAGTTCCCTGTATCTCTTCCAGTCCTTTTCGGGAACTGTTTTTATCCACTACGATATGGCCTATTTCACCGGCAATCCCGTCGACTCCTTCAAAAAGTTTACCATCTATAATTATACCGGATCCTATTCCATAACCAAGATTTATACAAATAAAACTTTTGTAAACCTTGCCAACTCCAAATAGCAATTCACCCAATGCGATTAAGCTGGTTACATTTCCAAGAGCAATGTTCAGAGTTGTATATTTCGACAAAGCTTTTTGAACATTAACATTCTTCCAGCCAAAAATTGGTGAATACTCGACAATCCCGGTGTTTTTATTCACCATACCACAAACTGCTATACCAATTCCCCAGAGTGTCAAAGATTTCTGGTTTGCCCGTTCGCAGAGTTTCCCAATCAGCTCTCCTACCTGTTCCATAACCCCGTCGAATCCTTTTTTCAGATTCGTTGGTACATGAATTTCAAATATAAAATCGCCATCCAGATTTGAAAGTACAGATCTGATAAAAGTGGCACCCAGGTCAATGCCTATAACAAAGTTTTCTTTTGAATTGAAACTGATCAACTGAGGCGGTCTTCCTCCTATTGATGAGCCTACCTCATCTGCCTGTATAAGATTAAGCTGTATAAGATAATTTACGATCCTTGTAATTGTCGGAGCACTTAATCCTGACAGCCGTATAATATCAGCCCGAGTAATTTCCTTTTCATTTCTGATTAGTTGAAGTACTTTAATCCGGTTTTGATTCCCTTTAAAATCTTGATTCTCTATTTGACTTTCCGCCATCTTTATTTCTCAACTTTGTATAATGATTATGCCAGCTGTTAAAAATTACTGCTTTCCCTGTTACCTGATAAAAAGTTGTCATGTTCTTTGAGCAGGATGTAAAAATATAAAAAAAATATGATCCTCAAGTGAACCTCCAAATTTTGACAGCAAAATTTACAGTATCATAAAACCCTTTAAATCAAAATTAAACAACTTATATAAACATCTAATCACTTATTTGAATTAGACTGCGTTTATCATGAAATTTTAAAGACACTAAAATTCAATAAAGAAAAACAGATTAATTGAAATATTTAAAAATATTGTTTACTTTTGAAAAGAGCTGAAATAAAGTTTAAGAATTATTAATCATGAAATAATGAAAAATACATTTTTAGTAATTTCTTTGTTTTTAAGGACCCTCTTGCCTCCTCAATCTCACCTGACTGAACCTTTGTTTACTTCCACTCTCCCTGCCTCTTTATCAGGAGAAGTTAGGTGTGATATTAAAACATATTTTCAGGTGACCGAAGCCAAACCTGAAACCGTTTTTGTGGAAGGCGGAGAGATAACTCTTGATAATAAAAAATATTTTGTAGGAAATTTTGATATCACAAAGTATGAGATAACAAATATTCAGTATGCAAAGTTCCTGAATGATAAAAATATAGGGAAGGATGGCATATTTAATGGTATGCAGATAATTAATATCTCCTCTCCTGATCTGCAGGTGGAATACAAAAACGATAAATGGGTGGTCAGAGAGGGTAAGGAGAAACGCCCTATGGTAATGGTAAACTATTACGGAGCTGTCGATTACTGCAAGTGGATTGGAGGCAGACTTCCAAACTTACCGGAATGGAGTTATGCTGCCAAAGGAGGACTGAAAAGTAAAAATTATACTTATTCCGGTGGAAATATCCTGGAAGAGGTGGGCTGGTTCAGAGACAACTGCGAAGGACGTTCCCACGATGTTGGTGAACTTAAGCCAAATGAGCTGAATATTTACGACATGAGTGGAAATGCTTGGGAATGGTGCCTCAAAGACACTCTGAAAAGCGAGAATGATTTTGTTCTTCACATGGGAGGAAGCTGGTTCCCGGGGGAAGCTGAAAACAGGATCAGTGCACGCTTTGGCAATACACCTACTCACTTCAGTAACAGCGTAGGATTTCGTGTCATTTTTCCTGTTAAATAATTTATTATTAAAGACAAACTGAATATGAAAACTATTAAGCTGCTGTTGATTTTTGCTGCTGTATTTGTATATGAAACAAACGCACAAAAAATTAGTCCTGGTTTGTTTGGTCAAAACCACTGGATGGATAGAAGTGATGAAGGATCTCGTCCCGGGTACATTTATATGCTTTGGCCAAAAATTAAAGCAAGCGGCATAAAAACTGTGCGAATAGGAGGAGGAGGCTATGAACGTAATTTACCAGAAAGAGGAACACTGACCGCTATAATTGACTCTATCCAGGGGATCGGCGCTGAACCTGTTTTGCAGGTACCCAGCCACTATACAGCTGAACAGGCAATTGAGCTGGTTTCCTATTTTAATAAAAATCCAAAAAGGAAACCCATTAAATACTGGTCAATTGGTAATGAACCGTTGCTTCGTGTTCGCGATAATAAGGATGCAATGATGAAAACACTTGAAGAAGTGGTATACAGGTTTTTGATTAGACTTGCACCGGCAATGAAGGCAGCCGATCCAACCATAAAAATCCTTGTGTTCGACTGTGAAGGGCTGCCAATAGATAATACGGAGAAGTTTAATTATGAGGCTATTGAGGCTATATGCGGAGGAAGACTTGATATTACCGGCAAGGATAGAAACGGTAACTGGATGATCGATGGTATTAATTTTCATAGTTATCCTAATAATAAAAATTATACCAGGGATCATGTAATATTCTCCTCAACATATATGATCAGGCAGTCAACAAAACAGCTGCTTGAATTGATTGAAAGGGCAAACAGGAAACATGGCCGGACAGGAGATGCAGCATTAATGTGGGGGCTTACAGAGATAAACGTTACCGCTGGTAATCCTGAAAGAGAGGTTTCAGGAATCGGTTGCCCCTCGTTTCTGGGTGGACAGTTTATAGCAGAGATGTATGGTATCGGTATGGAATATGGTGCCTTTACAGTCTCCCCCTGGTGCATAAATGAAACAGACAGGGTCAGAACCGATTTTGGCTATATCGGATTACCAACAGAGTTTTACCCGCGCTCAAGTTATTACCACACACAGATGATGGCAGTAAATATGAAAGGTGAGTTCCTTCCAACTACAAGTAGTAATTCGTATGTCAAAACCATCGGTTCAAAAAATGATTCTGAGGTCTGTATTATGATACTAAACAGTGACCAGGTTAATGATTTCTCATTCGATATTGTACTAAATAGTGCTGGAGATTCACCTAAATCATTAAGAATTAATGCTGACCTCGGCTTGGATAAAATAATCAGCGGTACTATTCCCAATCAAACGACCATGTTGTTGGTTTTATCAAAGACAGGTGAAGTAAAGAAGCAATTCATATATGGCTTGACACACAATCTGAAAAATCTGCCACCAGAAGTTAAATAATACAATTTTTAGGATTATTAATTGAATCATCAATGCTGTCATTTAACCTGATAACAAATAAATCAATAACATGAAAAAGTTCTTTCTTGTTGAATGCAAAAAGGATAACGCAGACATACACAATAATATGACTGCATTTCCAACTTTTATTATTTGTTTCTTCATATTGATAACAATCTCCTGTGACCGACAAAAGGAAGTTAAGATAAATCCGGGTGGCGAAATCACAGAAGAATCGCTTAAAACATTTCTTATCGAAGAACATCCACGTCTTTTTATCAATACAGAACGTATTAAGGAGTTGAAAAAACTGTCAGAGAGCGATCAGATGCTTAAGCGGCTTATAGAAGGACTGATTGTTAGGGCTGATGGATTTTTAGGAGAGCCTGTATGCGAATTTAAGATTATTGGTCCCCGAATGCTTAACCGCTGCCAGCAGATAGGCGACAGGGTGTCAACTCTGGCCCTGACATACAATATAACAAATGAATCAAAATATCTGGAGCGGGCAAAAGAGGAGCTTTTCAATGCAGCCAGGGATCCACATTGGAATAAAGATCATTTTCTCGACGGTGCCGAGCTTTGCCTTGCATTTGGATTAGGATACGACTGGCTCTATAAAGGTCTCACATCTAATGAACGTGAAATAATCAGGACAGCACTGGTCGAAAAGGGACTCAAAGTGGGACTGGCAGAAATGCAAAATGGTGTTCACTGGACAACCTCTCCTACCAACTGGAACAGTGTTGTCAACGGGGGTCTAACCGTAGGAGCACTTGCTGTTGCTGACGAGGTTCCTGAAATAGCTGCCCCGATAGTCAATACAGCTGTAAAAAACCTGCCTCTGATGTTTGCCTCATACCGTAATGATGGTTCATGGGAAGCCGGACCTGATTACTGGAGTTATGCAACCCGTTACAGTGCACTGGCAATCGATGCCATAATAAGCACACTGGGCAGTGATTATGGACTAACTCAATCGGAGGGTCTGAGGAACACCGGTTTCTTCCCAATCTACTCCGAAGGTCCGATTGGTCTCTATTACAACTTTGCAGGCGGAGCACCGGAAAGCGTGACAAAACCTGAACTCTTCTGGCTTGGAAAAATCTACGAAACTCCTTACTTTATAAAGGAGAACCACAGGTTGCTGAGAAAGCAGACCTCGCTTTCTGAAACACCCAAATCATTCAATGTCATACCAATCACATTCAATATAGTATGGTATCAACAGGAACCGGCCGACGTTGCACCTCTCCCTCTGGGTATAATTTACAATGGTACAGGTTCAGTTACAATGAGAAGTGCATGGAATGATCCAAATGCTTTTTTTGTGGGTTTCAAGGGAGGATTCAACACCGCTGATCATGCACATCTCGACATTGGCTCTGTTGTCTTCGATGCAAATGGTGTCCGCTGGGCAGCTGATCTGGGCCGTGACAACTACGATATTCCTGGTTACTGGAATACTCCTGAAGGTGGCGGCAGGTGGAATATTTTCCGCCTGAACAATTTCTCGCACAACACTCTTACTATCAATAATGACCGGCAAAGAATTGCAGCAAAAGCTCCTATAGTGAAATCCGGTTTCTCAGATGCCAGATCGTTTGCTGTAACTGATATGACTACAGCATATGAACCTCATGCCAAATCGGTTATGCGAGGGGTAGCCCTGATAGATAACAAAACTGTTGAAGTTCAGGATGAAATCGTCTGGTCGGGTAAAGACAAAAAAATACGCTGGCAAATCACAACAGATGCGGAGATACAAATAACAGGCAAGGAAGCTCTTCTGACAAAGGATGGCAAAACTTTCCGCGTATCCATAATCAGACCTGATGGAGCCGTTTTCGGTTCTGTCTCTGCTGAGCAGGCACCACCTGAAAATAAAAATACAGGTTTCCGTCAGCTGGTAATCGATCTGAACGGAAAAGGAAGTAACACAACAATATGCGTTGTTTTTTCTTCCGAACCTTCAACAATCGAAGTTAAACCGCTTGAATTGTGGTAGAAGATTTTTTCCAATTATATAACCAACTAAAAAAGAAAGGAATCTGAAATGGAACGACGTACATTTTTAAAGAATTCAATGGTAGCCGGAACTGCAACTCTCGGTGCAGGTTCACTGGCATTTAATGTGCTAAGAGAAGCAGAAGACCAGGCCTCCAAGGAGCAGTTCAAATTTTGCATTGTTGTAGGTGATAGCGATATCAATCCGGCCTTGCTTGCTCCGGGCTGGGATTTTTGTGAAATCCCTAACCTATTGGTAATAAGACCGCTTACTCCAAAAGGAACGTGGGAATCGACAAAAGCTAAAATTAAATCATGGAATCTCCCACCGATTTATGCGGCAAGCCACTTTTTTGCTACCAACGACCAGCCTGAAGAGGGAAGAATTCCATTCATCGGCCCGAATGCTGACTGGGATCTGGTTGAATTCTGGACAAAAAGATCATTCGAAAGATTGAGCGAACTGGGAATAAAAAATCCGGGTGTTTATGGTGATTTTTTTGCAGTTCCCGAAGGATATTCTAAAACAAAAGGTATGGACCAGGCTCTTCGATTCGGTGCCATGGCAGGTGATATTGCAAAAAAATACAATATGAACCTTGTTGTGGAACCGAACGGACATCCCCAATCGCTGATCAAACTTTATACAGAAGGTATTGATTATTTGAAACGGCTTGATCATCCCAATGTAAAAATAATGGCCGACACCAATTATTTTATTGCAGGAAAATGGGATATTGAGGAAATCAGAAAAGCTCCGGATCTTGTTGTTCATACCCATACTGCCGGCATCGCTGGTCAGCCAGGTGTTGGAGACATGACTGAATATCATACAAGGATGTTCCGCGTACTTCGCAGTATCGGATACAATAAAACAGTTGGTATTGCATGCCCCTGGGTCAGTACCAAAGGAGGAACAATGGATTTCAAATACGAAAGTGCCAAATCGCTGAAATACCTTCAGGATATAAGGGCAAAAGTTTACGCTGAATAAAATCAAATAATCAAATGAAGAATGCCTCTGATACAGATATAAAGAGGCATTTTATTTCATTAAATACCCTAAATACAATTCTTATACTCGAAGTCTTATTTGGCTCTTTATCAGTTTCTTGTTCAAGAGATGCAAAAACTGTTTAAAAAGATATAAATGCTCCTGTTTAAGAGGTAATTTTGACTTGACATTGTATTGGTTGAAAAAGCATGTCCGTCCAATACATTTAAGGTAATTTTGTGTTTACCCAAGGAATAAATGCTCAGAAAATGAGTCCCTGCCTGCTGGGGCAAAAACATATATATAAGTTTTCTTCAAATACTAATTCTTTATCAAAAAAATGAAAAAACTGAAATTTAACTTTTTAATAATGATCCTGACAGCATTAACAGTATTTCTTACTGTTAAGTGTTCATCACCCAATGATGAGACAGAAAATGCACTTGAACAACGATTGGACACTATTATCGCAAAGATGAGCATGCAGGAAAAAATCGAACAACTTTACTACAAAACTGATGGAAACGACCGCTTAGGTATTCCTCAGTTCACAGGCAGTGACGGACCTCATGGCATTGGGAATAATGCGAAGGGTTTCTCCTCATTCCCTGTAACAATTGCTATGGCAGCCACATGGGATCCGGCTCTTATAACAAGGGTAGGCAGGGCCATCGCGCTTGAACAGGCAGCACGGGGCAGAGATCGTATAGCCGGGCCGACACTGGATCTACTGATCGATCCACGTATTGGAAGGGCTCCGGAAACCATTGGAGAAGATCCTTTTCTTGGTGGACGCATATCCGAGGCATTTGTCCTGGGACAAAACACAACCTCAGTTTTCGGGACAATAAAACATTATAACTTAAACACATACGAATTCAATCGTCGCACAAATAACTACATAAGCGACGAGAGAAGCCTAATCGAATTCTGGGGCTATCACTGGAAGCGCACCATACAGCAGGGTGGAGCAATTTCAGTGATGTGTGCCTATAACTGGATAAATGGAGATAAATGTGCCGAAAATAAATTCCTTATCAAAAATCTTCTTCGCGACCACTGGGGTTTCAATTACTACACAATGTGCGACTGGGGCGGATTCAGCGAAACACTTAAAGCACTGGAATCGGAACTTGATTTTTGCGAAGGAAATGACCTGTATATTAAAGAGTTGCCTGAAGGTGTGAAAAACGGACTTTTCGACACCACCCTTGTTGACAGAGCTACAAGAAATGTACTCAGAACCAAGGTTCTTTCAGGAATGATAGATGGTGTACCGGTAATACCTGAAACCGTTATTGATAGCAAAGAACACCGTGAACTGGTATATGAAAGCGGACTGAAAGGGCTCGTACTTTTAAAGAACGAACAAGACATCCTTCCTCTCAATAAGGATAAGCTAAAATCAATAGCTGTTATAGGTCCAAATGCTGCCCATCTTCCGCTCGACGGCAACAGCAGCTCAAAGGTGATCCCCACCTATCGCATACCGGTGGAAAAAGCTGTCCGTACCATTCTGGATGATGCTCGTGTTACCTATTCAAAAGGGTGCAATATAAATGACAACGACAGGAAACTCTTTAAGGAGGCGATAGCCGCTGCAAAAAAATCGGAATATGTACTCTTTGTTGCAGGTATCGACAGTACACTTGAAGGTGAAGGATACTTCCTTTTCAGAGATGCCGATGAAAAAGGAGGAGGTGAAGTTACCCGTCCCGACAGGGCAAATCAGTCTGTATTGCTTCCGGGGTTGCAAAATGAACTTATAAATGAAATTGCAAAGGTAAATCCAAATATTATCCTTGTAGTACTCTCAGGGGGAACATGCAGTGTAACTCCTGTGATTAACAACGTAAAAGGGTTGCTGTATGCATTTTATCCTGGGCAGGAAGCGGGACGTGCAATTGCAGATGTTCTATTTGGCAACTACAATCCATCCGGCAAGATGCCCGCCACCATGCCTAAAGACGATGGACAGATCTTCCCGATCAGTCCAGACTTCCGTAACCTTGTAAGCAAAGGGGTGGGGTACCGCTGGTTTGATTCACAGAAACTGACACCTGAATTTGCATTTGGCTATGGATTAAGCTATACAACTTTTGAGTATTCAAATATTAGTATAAACAATGCAGCCCCTAAAGTTGGTGATCTGATTGAAGTATCATTCGACCTTAAAAACACAGGAAAGAGAGCCGGCGAAGAGGTTGCACAACTCTACCTCTCAACAGGGAAAATCATACCTGACATTCAGATGCCTGTCAAACAGCTCAGGGATTTTGAAAAAATAATGCTGAATCCGGGAGAATCAAAGACAATCACGTTTACTCTTTCACCTGAAGAGTTGTATATATATAATGAAGAGACAAAATCGTACCAGGTGCCTGAAGGGGAATTCTTTGTACAGGTAGGAGGATCATCTGATATACTACCGTTAAAAACTGAATTTACCATGACTAACGCTGAGGGAAAAGCCGACCTTATTGTGAAGAATATCCGTACAATGCCTGCATACCCGAAAGAGGGCGATGAGGTTGTGTTCATGGCTTCCCTGATAAACAACGGAACGGGTGCAACAAATATCGGGGACTCGCATTTAATACGTTTTTATGTTGATGGCGTTGAAGTAGCCTACTATTACTCAAAGTCGACTGCTATTCCTGTTGGAGGTATGGAATTTGCATGTGCAGAGGGAATAAAAAAAGCAAACTGGCTTGCAAAGAATGGCAAATTCAATATTACTGCAAAAATCGTTGTGGCAGAGAAGAGGGATCTTAACCTTCAGAATAACAGCTGCGAGGCTGAATTAACTATACCTGACGGAAAAGTTATTCCTGCCGGAATAGCCGCAATCATAAAATAAAACAACAACTGATACAACTTATATCATGAAGAAAATATCAATCTTAATACATGTACTGATCTTATTTGCAGGAGGAATTTCGTGCGACAGGGAGCCCGTTTACAAAGATCCGGCAGCTCCGATGGAAAAGCGGATAAAGGATCTTTTGGGACGGATGACTCTTGAAGAGAAATTACGTCAGATCGATATCTGGCATCCGAAAATGGATTTAAGCAAACCAGAGGAGCTCACCAAAGCTATTAATGCTCTTGGAGATACGGTTAAAAACGGAATTGGTTTCCTTCAATTCCAGGTGAGGATGAATCAGGCAGAATATGCAGCAAGATTCAATGCTATCCAGAAATATTTTGTTGAAGAGACCCGCCTGGGAATTCCTGCGATCTCCAATGCTGAAGGTTGCCACGGTTTTGTTGGCAATGAGGGTAATCCGACAGTATTTCCGGCACCTCCCCTTCTTGGAAGTACATGGAATCCTGAACTTATTGAGCGTGTGTACACTGCAGTAGCCAAAGAGATGCGCAGCTATGGAACAACACATGCAGCCACCCCGGTGATAGACGTCTTGCGTGATCCACGGTTTGGAAGGTCAGATGAGTTTTTAGGTGAGGATCCATATCATGTGGCTGAGATGGGTGTGGCAGCAATTCTTGGATTGCAGGGAAGATCTGAACTCATCGATGAGAACCACCTTATTGCCTGTGCAAAACATTTCTCAGGCCATGGACAACCCGAGGGAGGGACAAATATTGCTCCCAGCAATTTATCTGAGAGAATACTTCGTGAAATTCATCTTTACCCCTTTGAAATGGCAGTAAAAAAAGCCAATGTCAGGACCGTTATGGCATCATACAATGAGATCGATGGCGTTCCTAATCATGCCAATTACTGGCTTTTGAACGACGTGCTCAGAAGCGAATGGGGTTTTACCGGTTATGTAATCTCCGATTATGATGCTGTTAACAGAATGATTACCCAGCATCATGCCTCCAAAGACAAGGCAGAGGCTGCAATGAGATCTATTAATGCAGGGATGGACTTTGAATGTCCAAGTGACTGGAAAAATTATTGTTTCGCTTACCTTCCTGAACTAATTGAAGCTGGTGCAGTTAAGGAATCAGTACTCGACTCGGCTGTAGTGCGTGTTCTCCGAAATAAATTTATCATGGGACTGTTTGAACAGCCATACGCTAAGGTGATAAGTGAAGAGGAGAAACTCGAAATGCAGAAGAACCACAGACAGATTGCTCTTAAAGCAGCTGAACAGGGGATGATACTTCTCAGAAACGAAAACAAAACTCTTCCATTCAAAGAAAGCACTATCAAACGACTTGCTATTATAGGTCCGAATGCTGACGAAGTGCATTACGGAAACTACTCAAACGACATATCGCCCGGAATCTCAATTGTGGAAGGGATGAAGAGTTACGGAAAAGATAAATTTGAAGTATTCTATTCAGAAGGATTTAAGATATATGAAAATGACAAGTCTATCCCTGAGTCTGAAAAGACCCGTCAGGCGGAAGATATGAGAATTGCAGAGGCTGTAAAGCTTGCCAGAAGCTGCGATGCCGTTTTGCTTGTCATGGGGGGAAATGAGCTGACCTGCCGCGAAGAATGGTCTAACCATACGGGTGATTATTATGATCTTGGCCTTCTGGGACGCCAGGAAGATCTCGCTAAAGCAATATTTGCTCTCGGAAAACAAACTGCAGTTCTGTTGATTAATGGACGGCCTCACTCTGTAAATTACCTTGCAGAAAATGCTCCGGCAATGCTGGAAGGTTGGTATTTAGGGCAGGACCAGGGAACAGCTGTTGCCAATGTAATATTCGGCAAAGTCAATCCAAGTGGTAAACTCGCAGTTACTTTTCCACGCCATGTTGGCCAGTTGCCTGTATATTACAATAGGAAACCATATGTGCACCGGGCTGATTATATCGATGGCAAATATTCTCCATTATATCATTTCGGTTTTGGATTGAGCTATACACAATTCGACTATTCAAACCTCAAACTGAATACAGATAAAATTAATGCCGGCGAAACTGTTACAGCCACTGTGGATATAACCAACTCGGGTGATATGGATGGTGATGAAATTGTTCAGCTTTACATAAAAGATATTGTAAGCACTGTTACCCGTCCTGTAAAGGAGCTAAAGGATTTTTCACGTATCACTCTGAAGAAAGGGGAAACCAAAACTGTGGAGTTCACAATTACTCCGGAGAAACTGGAATATTTTGGTCCCGACATGGTTCGTGTTGTTGAACCAGGTGATTTTGAAGTCCAGGTTGGAAAAAGTTCCAATGATTTTCTTTCTGCCGGATTTGAAGTTGTAAGTAAGGAATTCGCTGAAAAATAATTATATTGGCACAAGGAAAGTCGATTTTGTGAACCTAGAATGTTCACAAAAAAGGATATTAGAGTGATTATTCAAATATAAAAAAATGAAGCATTTAAACATTATCTTCTTCTTTAAGTTGGTTTTAATAAGTTTTGTGATTCCGATTAGCTTATTATCATGCATGTCTAAGACGACTGAATCATCAGAAGATGATTTAGTTAGAGAACCTCAAAAAAACATGGAGTGGTTCCAGGAGGCAAAATTTGGTTTGTTTGTCCATTGGGGACTGTATTCATCACTTGCCGGAGAATGGAATGGTAAAAATAATTATGGTGAGTGGATTCAATATAGTGCCAATATTCCGGGGCAGGAATACGAGAAAATAGCAGAACATTTTAATCCGGTAAAATACAATGCCAAAGAGTGGGTGTCAATGGCTAAAACGGCCGGGATGAAATATATTGTCATAACAACCAAGCATCATGAAGGTTTTTGCATGTTCGATTCAAAACTGACTGATTATGATATTGTTGATGCAACACCTTACAAAAAAGATCCAATGAAAGAGCTTGCTGAGGAATGTAAAAAGCAGGGATTAAAATTGTGCTTTTATTATTCCATCAAAGATTGGCACCATCCCGAATTCCCCGAAAAATATACTTACCATACAAAGCAATATCCCGAAGGTTTTCATGGATTCCCCAATCCTGATGCAGACTATAAAAAGTATTTCGCTTACCTGCAGGGCCAGGTAAAGGAGCTTCTTTCAAATTATGGTGAAATAGGGATTATATGGTGGGATTGGTCCGGACCTGCATTCGATCCCGATCAGAAAGAAAACAGAAGAATGGCCCGGGAATTAGTCGACTCAATACACAAATGGCAGCCTGGATGTCTTATAAACAATCGAATGGGAGGTGTCGGAGCAGATTACGGTACTCCGGAACAGGAGATACCCGGAGGATCACAAAATACTGCATTCGAAGTCTGCATGACACTTGGAGAAAGTTGGGGATATGCGAAAAGAGATACCAGTTTTAAAAGTGCAGGAGTTGTAATTTCCAACCTTGTAGATATAGCATCCAAAGGAGGTAACTATCTTTTGAATGTTGGTCCGACGGATGAAGGAATTATACCTGAAAAAGCCCGTACTATATTAAAAGACGTAGGTGAATGGCTATCCATCAATGGTGAATCAATCTATGGCACAACATCAGGCGGTCCCTCAGTTCGATGGAACAATAGCATCAGTGGGATTACTGCAAAAACCGATACTTTGTACCTTCACCTTTTCAGATGGCCAGGTGATAAGAAAATATACCTGAATGATTTTGTCAATAAATTCGAAAATGCTTATTTACTGGCGGATAAGGAAAAAAAATCGCTGAAAGTGGATGTATTTTCTCAGGGATTGATGATTAATCTTCCAGAACAGCCTATTGATCCAATTGATAATGTAATCGTAGTAAAGTATAAAGGTCCGTATATTCCTTTCCGGTTATAATAGCAAAAATCAATTTTGGGTTAATTTAGGTTAAAGTTTTTATTTTGGACATAGTGGTGGGCTTGTGCTAAATATTTACAATGGCAACGAATCCAGCCTTTTTTCAGCAAAAATGTTGTTTTCATGTAATAGTATTAAATATTTAATTACTTTTGGAAAGCCATGAAATAAAGTGCCAAAATATAAACTACATATGAATTCAAAATACATTCATTCCATTCTGTACATCATTTTAATCTTAACTGTAATCGGATTGTCTGAAAGTTGCCAGTCAGGCAGGAGTAATAATATCTACCAGGGGACACCTTTTACCGATTCAATTTATAAGTCAGGTCCCCAAACCATTCCAGGTAAATTGCAGTGTGAATATTATGACTTTGGTGGTGAAGGAATCGCATATCATGATAACGATACAACCAACTCAGGCAGTGGAAGACTTAATCCTGCTGATGGTTCCTATTTGCATGAGTTTCGCATAAATGAAGCTGTCGACATCTCTTTTACTAAATTCAGGGATCCGGCTATCGATAACAGCCCGTATAACTTTGCGGAACCCTTTGAAGATCAGCTTTATGTTGGATGGACAGCTCCGGGAGAATGGGCAAAATACACCGTTAACGTCAATGTATCTGGCACTTATGAGCTTGGAATTATGTACACATCCAATCAGGACGGGAAAATTTCTTTTTCAGTTAATGATGAAGATAAAACAGGGCCCCTCTTAATTACTTCCACATTTGTAGCCGCTGACACAATTGCCTGGAGGCAATGGCATCACTGGAACTATATTGATAACCTTGCACGTCTCGATCTGAAAAAAGGCCTTCAGACAATTACAATTAACACAGTTGAAATAGGACAGATGAACTACGACTATGTTAACTTTGAATTGGTAAAGTAATAGTTTAAGTAACCGGAAAGGTTTTTGCCCTAAAACAGAACATAACATTGAATACAGAATACCAGATTGAAACATCATAAAAATTATTTAACCATAATAAGTAGTTCGTAAAACCCGATCAGAATAATAAGAATCCTTTCAGAATGGGAAAAAAACAATGTCAAAAACAGTTGTTAATATAAATAGATTATGAAAAAAATATTCAGTTTTTCTTCAGTCATTTTTTTGATACTTCTGTTAGCAAGTGTATCAAACAATTTAATTGCACAACAAAAGGCCCCTACTGCTCATGAGCAGAATAAAAAACTTGGTCGCGGGGTCAATATTATCGGGTACGATCCTATCTGGCAGTCACGTGACAAAGCAAGGTTCACGGAAGATCATTTCCGGATAATAAAAGAAGGCGGATTTTCGACAGTCCGTGTTAATATACATCCATTCAGGTATATGGATAAAAACAACAACTACAAACTACCTCAGTCATGGTTTGATTTACTTGACTGGGTTGTAGAAAAGGCGGTTGCAAATGATCTCATGATTATCCTTGACTTTCATGAATACAATTCTATGGCCGATAAACCGGAATCCAAGAAGGAAATCTTCTTATCTTTCTGGCGACAGGTTGCTCCTCGCTATAAGGATTCACCATCAAATGTACTTTTTGAAATACTCAACGAACCAAATGGTCAGCTTACTCCTGAATTATGGAACGGATTTCTCGCTGAAGCCCTTTCAATTATACGTGAATCTAATCCCGCCCGGACAGTTATCATCGGACCCGGATTCTGGAATCAGATTCCTCATCTTGAAGAATTGAAATTACCTGAGAATGATCAGAATATTATCGTTACAATTCACTATTACAGTCCTCATCATTTTACCCACCAGGGTGCACCATGGGCAGGTAAGGAATCGAACAGCTGGCTTGGAACCAAATGGGGAAGTGAAGAGGACAAGGCGGCAGTGCGGTCTGATTTTAAAAAAGCTAAAGAGTGGTCAGATGCATCAAAAAGGCCAATACTTTTAGGCGAATTCGGTGCATATGAAAAGGCCGATATTGACTCCCGGGTTCGTTATACCTCGTTAGTGGCCAGAACTGCAGAGGAGTTTGATTTCAGCTGGACATACTGGCAGTTCGATTCTGATTTCATAGTATATGATATCGATAAAGGCATGTGGAATGAGCCTATTTATAGGGCACTAATACCTTCAGTCAAATAATGTTAACTAAACTAATAATAAACAGAAAATGGAACGTCGCAGATTTTTAAAAGACTCAGCTAAAATAGCAGGAGGAATGGCCCTTAGCGGGATGGTGATAAATCCCGCTGAACAAGCTTCAAAACCCACAGACCTCAAAATCACTGATATCAGGGGAGCTACAGCCAGATTAGGTGGAGAGAACTACCCGATCATTAAAATTTACACCAACCAGGATGTTTACGGAATTGGTGAGGTTCGTGACAGCGCACCTGTTGAACAGGCACTTATTTTAAAATCATTTCTCGTTGGACAGGATCCTATGAATATCGAGGGAATTTTAAGAAGAATAAAGTGGGCAGCAGGCCAGACTCGTTACGGTGGTGGTTACAGTGCTATTGACATGGCATTGTGCGACATTGTAGGAAAGGTTCTTGGCATTCCGGCATACAGGCTCCTTGGCTCAAAACGGAGAAGCAAACTTACTGCTTATTGCGATTCCCCTTCAGAGTTGGATCAGAATGTGTACAGGGAAAAAATGAAAACCCGTGTTGAACTGGGATTCACCCATTACAAAATGGATTTACAGAAGAGACTTATTCAGAATAAACCGGGTGCATTAGCCGGTCAGTCACCAACAGATAAAGGTTTGGAATACTGGGGCGAATATGTTGCCGCAGCCAGAGAAGTAATCGGATTTGATAAAGTTCTTGGCGCAGACCATTTTGGCTACCTTAACGTAGATGATGGAATACGTCTTGGCAAGGCAATGGAAAAATACAGCCTGGCATTTATCGAGGATGTAATTAACTGGGACAGAACAGATTCGATGCAGTTGAACAAGTTAATAACAGAAGGTTCACCTACACCTACACTCAACGGGGAAGATATGTTCGGATTCGATACATTCAGACCGTGGATCGAAAATCATGCAGTTGATATTCTTCATCCTGATATGGGTACTTCGGGAGGGATACTTGAGACAAAGAAAATTGCTGATTATGCCAACCTGCATGGAATTCCTATAATGTTCCATATGGCTGGTTCTCCAGTTACTGCTGCAGCCAGTCTTCATTGTGCTTGTCTGGTTGATGATTTTATAAGCATGGAGAATCACTCTGTTGATTATCCGGCGTGGTCAACTTTTGTTAAAGGGGACCATATGAAAATAGTAAATGGACAATATACCTTGCCTGAAACTCCGGGTCTTGGTGTTGAACTGAATGATGATGTCATGAAGGAACACCTAATTATTAAAGGGTACTTCGAGCCTACACCACAATATGACTATCCAATGGTTGGAACTCATTTCGGCGTTCCGGCAAATGCAATAAAAAAATAGCACTATACAGGATAATGTGAGGTAAAGGAAGCTGTCTCTAAACAAAAAGAAGACAGCTTCTTGTTATTTTGAAGAAACCCATCAGGAAAACAAATCTTTCATTTAAGATATCAACACATGTAAGAATTTCTTAATAAATTTGAGCCTTTGAAATTTCAGGATAAACTCAAATCTTAAATATCTAATCATGAATACTTTAATTAGTAGGTTTTTTGTACTGATTTTTATAATCCAATTATCTCATAAGGCATCAGCATCAGATGATACCCGTTTGCTTCGATTCCCTGATATCAATAAAAATCTTATAGCTTTTGTATATGCCGGCGACATCTGGTCGGTAAATTCTAACGGAGGAGAAGCACGTCGTCTTACATCACATAATGGGATGGAACTCTTTCCAAAGATCTCTCCCGATGGTAAGTGGATTGCCTTTTCAGGGGAATATACAGGTAGCCGGCAAATATATGTCATTCCGGCAAACGGAGGCCTGCCCCGGCAGCTTACATGGTATAATTCTATAGGCACCATGCCTCCCAGGGGAGGTTATGATCATGCAGTGCTCGACTGGACACCTGACAGTAAACAGATACTTATCAGGGCAAACCGCACCTCTTTTGGTGACCGGAATGGAAAATATTTTCTTGTCAGTCTTGATGGAGGATTCGAGAAGTCTCTTCCGATTGTTAATGGAGGATTTGGAGTTCTGTCACCTGATGGATCCAATATAGTATTTACACCTGTTGACCGTGAATTCCGCAACTGGAAACGTTACAAGGGAGGCAGAGCCAGCGATCTTTGGATTTATAATATAAAAGAAAATACATCGGACCAGATCACAGATTTTGAAGGAACAGATCAACTACCGACATGGTCAGGTAATGATATCTACTTTGCTTCTGACCGTGACCTTAAACTTAATATCTGGAAGTACAATACTGTTACAAAAGAAACAAAACAAATTACACAACATAAGGAATTTGATGTTATGTGGCCCTCAGGCAATGGAGACCATCTGGTTTATGAAAACGGAGGATTTATATACAATCTTAATCTCCAAACCGGTCAATCAGAGAGACTTAAGGTGAACATCAATTTCGATAATCCAAATCTTTTCCCGTATTATAAGAACGTAACAGATAACATTCACAGCTTTTCCCTTTCTCCAACAGCGAAACGTGCATTATTCGATGCGAGAGGTGATATTTTTTCTGTTCCCGCTGAAAACGGAATTACTGAAAATCTGACTGAAAGCCAGGGAGTTCGTGAAATTTTTCCTACCTGGTCTCCGGACGGGAAATATATTTCGTACTACTCTGACATTACAGGCGAGTATGAACTTTTCCTTCTTGAAAATAAAAAAGGATCAAAGCCAAGACAAGTGACAACCAATTCTTCTGCATGGAAGTATGAGCCGACATGGTCACCCGACAGCAGGTTCCTTCTCTTTTCTGACAGAACCCTTAAATTGAGAATGGTGGAGGCTGCAACTGGTAAAATCACAGAAATAGATCACGCAACTACCAATGAATTAAGAAGCTATAACTTCTCTCCCGATTCACGCTGGATAACTTATCCGAAAGAGGGTAGTAACAGGAAGTCCGCATTATGGATCTATGAAATTTCAACCGGTAAAAAACAACCGGTAACAGATGGTGCTTTTTCAGATGATAATCCAGTATTCAGTTTATGCGGAAACTATCTGTTTTTTGAATCCAACAGGGATTATAACCTTTCATTTTCTGACTTTGAGTTTGATTATAATTATACTAACGCAACCCGTCTGTATGCCATTTCACTGACCCCTAAAAGTCCCAAAATATTCAAAGATAAAAATGACATTGAACCAGTTAAGGAAGAAAAAACTACCACACCGCCTCCGGTTTCAACCAACGATAAAAAGAAAAAGAGCAATGCTCCTGATTCCTCTTCACTTAGAGAAAAAAGAGTTAAAGGTTAAAGTTGAGATTGACTTTGATGGTATCAACAACCGTATTTCTGCTCTTCCCGGAGAAGCCGGCAGCTATCGAATTGTTGGTGCTGCCGATGGAGGACTGGTTTATATCAGTGACAGGAAATTAATGAGATTCAGTTTATCAAATGAAAAGAACGAAGAGATCCTTGACAGGGTAATGACCGCCACTCTTTCATCTGACGGAAAAATGGTTATGTATCGCTCCGGAAGCTGATTACGGAATATTGAAACTGTCACCGGGTCAGAAATCAGGGGCAGGGAAACTGAATCTTAGCGGACTTGAAATGAAGATTGATCCTCAAAAAGAGTGGAATCAGATATATGTTGATGCCTGGAGAATTTTTCGTGATTACTTTTATGTAGGTAATCTTCATGGGGTTAACTGGACTGAAATAAAACAGCGTTATAATGTCTTGCTTCCATCTGTCAGTCACCGTGCTGATCTCGATTATATTCTGAATGAGATTGTATCTGAAACCAATACAGGACATACTTACGTAGACTGGGGTGATTTTGAAAGGGTTAAAAGAATTGATAACGGTTTGCTTGGAGCTGCACTTTCGGTCGATGCGGCTTCGGGGCGATACAGAATCTCTGAAATCTATCAGGGCGAGAACTGGAATCCGGCACGGCGATCACCATTAACAGAACAGGGTGTTGATGTTAAAGAAGGAGATTATCTTATTAAAATCAATGGCAAGGATATCAATACTTCAGTCAATCCCTATTTCTATCTCGAAAACAGTGCCGGAAAACCTGTCGAAATAACAGTAAACAGCAATCCATCTTCAACCAGTTTACGAACTTCACTTATTAAGCCAATTCGCAGCGAACTGGAACTTTTATATTTAAAATGGGTAAATGAAAGAAGGAAAATGGTAGATAGCCTGTCGGGGGGAAGAATTGGATATATTCATGTTCCAAACACATCAGCAGATGGTAATCGTGAGCTGTACCATGGGATGTACACTTACTATGACAAAGAGGCTTTGATAATTGATGATCGTTACAACGGAGGGGGATTTATTCCTGATCAGATGGCTGATCTTCTTGACAGAAAGACACTGGTATACTGGCACCGTAATGGTCTCATTCCTTCTAAATCTCCGGCCATTGCCCATGACGGACCAAAGGTAATGCTGATAAATGGCTACTCTGCTTCAGGGGGTGATGCATTCCCATATTTTTTCAAGAAAATGGGATTAGGAAAACTTATTGGCACACGGACATGGGGTGGGCTCGTAGGTATCTCGGGTAATGCAAACCTTGTTGATGGAGGAAGTATATCAGTGCCCCAGTTCGGAGTCTTTGACCGCGATGAAGGATGGATCATTGAAGGTATTGGTGTATATCCTGATATAGAAGTTGTTGAACGTCCTGAGAATCTTGCTAAGGGAACAGATTCCTGTATTGAAAAAGCTGTTGAAGTACTGCTTAAGGAACTCAGCGAAAAGCCAGTTAAAGGTGTAACCATTCCTGCTCCGCCGGACCGGTCAGAGTGGCATGAAAATAAATGACGTACTCCTGATTATTGTCTTTAAAATATCTGTAAATCAGGATTTTTAAAAACATCCTGATTATGAACACGCAATAGAGTAAATTTAATTGTATCTTACTGTTTTCATTGTAAAATATCATACTTATAAACATAAAGAACCTATGAAGTACAGAAAACTTGGTAAAACCAACTGGAATATCAGTGAAATAGGCTATGGAATGTGGGGAATGGGTGGATGGACAGGCTCGGATGATAAAGAATCCTCTGAATCTCTTCAACTTGCTGTTGATATGGGTTGTAACTTTTTCGATACAGCCTGGGGCTATGGAAAGGGAAAAAGTGAAGGTCTTCTGGGAAATCTGGTCAGGGCCAATAAGAATAAAAAATTATACACAGCTACAAAAATTCCTCCTAAAAATTTCAAATGGCCCAGCAAACGGCAATATTCGCTGGATGATTGTTTTCCTCCTGATCATATAGAGAAATATGTAGAAAAAAGTCTTCATAACGCTGGTCTTGATTCATTCGACCTGATGCAATTACATACCTGGGAAGATCTTTGGCTTCAGGATGAAAGAGGAATCAGAAAGATGATTGATCTTAAAGAGCAGGGTTTATTCAATGCCATCGGAATAAGCATGAACCGCTGGGAACCCTGGAATGGGGTGAAAGCCGTAAGGAGCGGATTAATCGATTGTGTTCAGGTCATTTATAATATTTTTGACCAGAACCCAAAGGATGAGCTTTTTCCGGCTTGCAGGGAAATGAATGTGGGTGTAATTGCACGGGTACCTTTTGATGAGGGTTCACTTACAGGGACGCTAACAAAGGATAGCAAATGGCCGGAAGGCGACTGGAGGAACAGCTACTTTGTTCCGGAAAATCTTATTCCGACTGTTGAACATGCAGATGCTCTCAAACCATTAGTCCCTGAAGGAATGACAATGCCTGAAATGGCACTCCGGTTCATACTCGGGGAACCAACGGTCAGTACAATAATTCCGGGAATGCGAAAACCTTCTCATACTAAAATGAATATAAAGTCAAGTGACGCTGGACCTCTTGAGAGTAAGTTAATGAGAGTACTGGAACAACACAGGTGGGATCGAGAACCAGATAGCTGGTCACAATAAAATCAATTAGTCGAATCCATATCTTATTATTGATAACCTGCCTGTTCCGCGTTAGGTAAAAGAAATTTTGTTAGCCAGGTCATGTAATGAATTAGATTTTCGTTAACTTCGGTTTTTAGGACTCTGGAACTATTTTTAATATATGAGTGAGGAAATTCTTAAGGCATTTATGGAATTGTTTGCCCTGATTGTAAAGCAGGATGGGGGAATGATTTTTGCCGAGCGGGAATATGTTTCAGACTTCCTTAACAAACAGTTAACCAGGGAGGATGTCAGTGAATACCTTGCCCTTTTTGATTCAAATGCCGGTCCTCTTAATGAAAACTCAGTCGTAAAAGAAAATGCCACTCCTTCTGTTAAAGACTCAGTTAAAATACTGGCAATCTGCAAAAAAATAAACAGGACACTTAACCAGGAACAGAAAATAGTAGTTCTTGTGCGATTGTATGAACTTACCAATGCCAACTCAAAGGTTACTCCGCAGAGGATGAACATAATAAACACAGTTGCAGAGGTATTTAAAATATCCCAGGCTGAATTTGCTGCTATTGAACAATTCGTAAAGAATAACGATCCTGAGAAGCTGAAGAATCCGGCAATTATTGCTCTCTTTCCGGGTAATGTGGAATGTGAATTATGTAATAAAATGGCAATCGGATATACCGATACCAGGATCTTTGTTCTTAGGGTTGTCAGTGTTAATCTGTATTTTATTAAATATACTTCAGCTGATCAATTATATCTGAATGGGCTTCCTATAAGCGCAGGAAACGTATACACATTTGCACAGGCCGGCTCAATAAAATCCTTGCAGGGTCATTCTATATATTATAGCGACATCAGAACATCTTTCACATCTGATAATATCACGCAGAAGCTATCCTTTAATGCTGAGAATCTTTCATATCATTTTCACGAAGGCCAGGTTGCAGTTGACAATATTAATTTTTCGATTGAGGAAGGTAAGCTTATCGGGATTATGGGAGCAAGTGGTTCGGGCAAAACTACCCTGCTGAATATGATGAGCGGGATCCAGAAACCGACCTCCGGATCTATTAAAATTAATGGATTTGATCTCTTTAATGAACCAGAATATCTTAAAGGAGTAATTGGATACGTACCACAGGACGATCTGCTAATAGAGGATCTGACTGTATTCGAAAACCTTTATTATGCTGCTTGTCAATGCTTTGGGGATAAAACAAAAGAGGAAATCACTGCTCTTGTCAAACACACGCTTTCAAACCTCGGACTTCTTGAGAAATGCAATCTTAAAGTAGGAGATCCGTTTAACAAGGTTATCAGCGGAGGCCAGCGAAAGAGGTTGAACATTGCTCTTGAACTTATCAGGGAACCACTTATTTTGTTCCTCGATGAACCTACTTCCGGTCTTTCTTCAAGAGACTCAGAAACACTGATGGATCTTCTTCGTGATCTCACTTTAAATGGGAAACTTATTGTCACCGCTATTCACCAGCCCTCATCAGAAATATTCAAAATGTTAGACAAAGTCATCATCCTCGACATTGGTGGATGCATGGCTTACTTCGGAAATCCGGTTGATGCAGTTGTCTATTTTAAAACTCTTGATGCCCAGATAAATTCAAAACTCGGAGAGTGTCCCTCCTGCGGAAATGTAAATCCTGAAACTATTTTTAACATTATTGATACACAGATCGTTGATGAATACGGCAGGGATACGGAAAAACGAAAAGTCAGTCCTAAAGAATGGGCACGGATATTTAATACAAAACATCCTTCAGCTCCTGTTCCGGATATTAAAGAGCCACCTCAAAATAATCTTAAAAGACCCGGAAGACTCCAACAATTTATAATTTACCTTACGAGAGATGTAAAAAGCAAAGTATCCAACAGTCAGTATATCCTGCTTACTTTGCTGGAAGCTCCTGTTCTGGGATTTATTCTATCATTTATTATCAGATATATACCTGATCCTGAATCAGATATTTACATTTTTTCTGAGAATGAAAATATCCCGATCTATATTTTTATGAGCATTATTGTGTCCCTGTTCCTCGGGCTGACTATAAGCGCTGAAGAAATTTTCAGGGACAGGAAAATTCTTAAAAGAGAACATTTTCTCAATCTCAGCAGGACAAGCTACCTTTCGTCTAAAGTGGCGATTCTTATCATTATTTCTGCAATCCAGACCTTTCTGTTTGTTATTGTTGCCAATCCAATTCTTGGCATAAAGGGAATGTTCATTAATTACTGGCTAACTCTCTTTACAACAGCATTATGTGCGAATATGATCGGGCTTAATATTTCGGC
This sequence comes from uncultured Bacteroidales bacterium, assembly GCA_963732435.1. Classification (GTDB taxonomy): domain Bacteria; phylum Bacteroidota; class Bacteroidia; order Bacteroidales; family VadinHA17; genus LD21. The sequence continues at coordinate 122,855 of CAVSZL010000007.1, forward strand.
CTCATTTAATTCTGCAATAACTATTTATATTGTAATACCTCTTTTAATAATCCCGATGATGGTCCTTAGCGGAGCAATGTTCTCATTTGATAAACTCAACCGGAGAATCGGTAATTTTGATAAAGTGCCGATAATTGCCGAACTGATGCCAACCAGATGGACTTACGAAGCTCTTATTGTGACGCAATTTAAAGATAACAAATACAGCAGGCAGGTATATACCAAAAGCAATGAGACAAAATTTCAACTTGAGAAACAAATAAGTGAAGCTGAGTTCAATAAGGTACACAGGATAAAGGCTTTAAGGGAAGCCCTTGAAACAACCCTTTTCGAATACAGAAGAATTACTAAGAATCCGGGAAATGATTATGATTTAACAATTAAAAAGACAACTCCCCAATTCAGTAAGATAAGTCTTCTGAGAAATGAGCTTATGAAACTGACCTCAATAAGAACTATACCGCAATTTAATTACCTTTCTGATATTACGCCGGAAGGATTCAGTCAGGTAGTTGCTGATTCTCTTACTAAGTATCTCAACAGGATTTATATAACTTTCAGTAAAATCTCAAATTCGGCAAGCGACAGACGTGACAAATTTCATAGTATCAATGATTTGTATCTCAGAAGGCTCGAAGACGACTATTATAATTATAAATTACTTGAGATCGTTACAAAACCATATGAACGAAAAAAGGTACTAATGTACAATAACTATCTGATACAGAATACTGATCCTATATACCTTGATCCCGATAAAAAAGGATTTCTGAAATTCAGAGCTCATTTTTATGCCCCGTCAAAATATATTTTCGGAATAAAAACAGACACCTTTATTTTCAATATTTCACTTGTTATTTTAGGGACAATATTTCTTTATATTGTCCTCTATTTTGAACTTCTTGGCAGGAGTATAAGGTTTTTTGAGAATTTAAAATTCCTAAAATGAATATTTAATGTATTTTTAGACAGATTTTTTTGTATTTTTGTTTAACCCATAATGCCCTGAATGAAAGGAAGAATTTTCATATTTTTATTAATGTTGATTATCTGCTATTCATGCAGAAATTCATCAGAAAAAAAGGCAGAGTTTGTTTTTCCCGAAGCAGATTCTGTCCCTGTATCTGAAGCAGAAAAGCTTAGTCCTGAAGCAATCGCTGACATCTCACGTAATATTTCTTCACCGGTTGAGATAGCCAACCTTCTGCAAATGTTAGAAGTCCCATTCTCTCAAAGTTACGTTGCATCCTCCATTGATGGCAACAAACAGGGAACCAATTTTGACAAAGCCCTTAAACTGGGAATTCTTGGAGCTGATCTGGGATACCTTAATATGTATGAGAAAACAGGATCATCACTTGATGTTCTCTCCTCAATCAGGAAAATTGCAGAGGATATAAAAGTGGGACAGTTTTTTGATTTCGAATCAATAAAAAGACTTTCTCAAAGCAGATCAAATCTTGATTCTCTTCTTTTTATCTCTATTGACTCCTATACCAGGATTGATAATTACCTGAGAGAAAATGACAGGGGACAACTCTCGGCACTTATGATAATCGGCGTATGGATTGAGGGCCAGTATCTTGCAACCCAGGTAATTAACCAGTATCCCAATGATATTCTCCGTGACAGGATAGGAGAACAGAAAATCATTCTTAATGACCTGCTTCTTCTTATAAATCCCTATTGTAACAGGGATTCTGAGTTTACACAATTATGTCATGACCTTCAGGGTATAAAAGATATATACAGAGATGTAAGAATAACTTATACTGCAGGAGAACCAATAAGTACTGAAAAAGACGGCGGCCTTGTTATTGAACAAACAGAAACAAGTGTTGTAGAAATGACAGATGAGCAGCTTAAAGCTATAATTGAGACTATTAAAGACATAAGGAACAGACTTGTTTTAAATATTTAATATGAAAAAACATAGAATTACTCTTCTTATATTCCTTGCACTGGGATTGGTCTGTTACGGACAATCATCTGATCCACTTGTAGGTAGTTGTCTTGCCAAATCAGGAACTGATGCTAAATATCTGAAGGATTTCAGGATTCAGCTTGGACAATCTGCCACTCAAAGTGACTTCAGATATAAGGCAAACATGTCTCTCTGGAAAAACACAAAATACAGGTTCACCTTATGTAATACTGAGGATTCAAAAGGAGAACTGATACTTAATATTAAAGATGATACCAACAAATTAGTGGTTTCATCATTTGATCAGAAAAGTGGTAAAATATATCCGTTCATTGATTTTGTCTGTCATAAAAGCGGTATATACCAACTCAGTTTTGACTTCACAAACGGGCAACAGGGATCAGGAGTTGGCATTGTATCAATGGTTAAATAACTGCCACCAGGTTTACTGTCTGGATAAGAATTATCAGAATAAAAAGCACAGCAAATAATATTTCAGGGATTAATTTGCTTTTCGCCAGAACAAAATAATGGGTTAGAAAATAACTGGCTGGTATTCCAATTATATAAATCATCTCCACAGATACTGATGGGATAAAGGTATATACTACCATACTTATAATAAATACCCATATCAAAAGAGAAAAGGTCTTTCTTGATTTGATCTTTTTTGCATTCATTGACATAAGAAGATATCCTATGCTAACGAATGTGACCAACCCTGAAAAGAAAACTACTGCGATAGTTAATCGGGTAAAAACATAATCAGAGGGTTTTTCAAAAAGATTATACCCTAATTGAGAAAATAAATAATTTGCATCTTTTCCCAATAAATAATAAACTCCAAAAGTTAAAATATAAGGAGTTAGCAGTCCTAAAACAGAAATAGCTATTTCTTTAATATCCCATGACCTGAGTAATGCAATCCCAATGAAGACCAGTAATCCGAACCATATAAGATTCGCATAAAACAAACTTCCAATACCAATCAATATTCCCGCATCGAAAAAGTTGTAAGCAATTCCCTGAACACGATAAGATTCCATGATTTGCCTGATCGCCATCATCAGGAAAACAGCACCAAAAACAGCAGGATTAAGTACCTGATACTGAGAAAATAATCCGCTTAATAAGATATAGATCAAAGCTGGAATAAATGTCCGTTCATTTATGAATACGAGGTTGGTATTCAGGTTTACCATTAAGAAGGCCATCAGGGAAATCAAAGATATAACTATCAATATTCCGGGAAGAGGATTTGTGCCGATTATAGAACTAAATATGTTGTAAAGGGGCATCGGATCAAGATCAAAATACAAAGAAAACTGACCTTGCAGTTTAATAAAGGCCCCAATCCATACGATTAAAAGAGTAATAATAATCAGAATTACTACCCCAGGAACAGTCCCTTTAAATATTCGTAAAAGCATTTATTTATAGATCAAATCCGATATCCTTTCTGTAACAGATACCTTCGTATTTTAATAATTTAGCATTTTGATAAGAAGTCTTCAGCGCATCGTTCATTGTATAGCCCCAGGAAGTGACAGCTAGAACACGGCCTCCGGAAGTAACTACCTTATCATCAACACTTTTTGTTCCGGCATGGAAAACCATGCTTCCATTTATTAAATCCAATCCATGAATAGTCTTTCCTTTTTCAAATTCTTCAGGATATCCTCCGGAAACAAGCATTACCGTGGTTGCAAATCTTTCGTCAATTTCAAGTACCCTGGTTGCAAGGTCTTGACGTGCAACTCCTTCTATCAGTTCAAAAAAATCTGATCTAATTCTGGGAATAATTACCTCTGTTTCAGGGTCTCCAAGCCGGGCATTGTATTCAATAACATATGGTTCACCTCCAACATTTATAAGTCCGAAAAATATGAATCCTTTATATACTATACCCTCTTCAGATAGTCCGAGAATTGTAGGATCAATAATCCTTTCTTTAACTTTCTTCATGAAGTTACTGTCTGCAAATGGTACAGGAGAAACAGCACCCATACCGCCTGTATTAAGACCGGTATCTCCCTCTCCGATTCTTTTATAATCTTTTGCCTCAGGCAATAGCTTGTAAGAATGACCATCCGTAATGATGAAGACAGAAAGTTCGGTGCCTTTTAGAAACTGTTCAATAACCACCTTCTGACCTGCAGCTCCAAACTTGCCGTCCAGCATTGACTTAACCTCCTTCTCAGCTTCTCTGATATCGTCGACTATAAGAACTCCCTTTCCTGAAGCCAGTCCATCGGCTTTTATGACATATGGCGGATCCAATTCCCTGAGAAATAAAACAGCTTCATTCTGTGTTGACTTCTGGAAGCTCTTATAAGCAGCTGTGGGAATATTGTGCCTCGTAAGAAAAGCCTTTGCAAAATCCTTACTTCCTTCAAGACGGGCAGCAGATTTATCAGGACCAATTACCGGGATATCCTTCAGGGAACTGTCGGAAAGGAAAAAATCATGAATACCTTCTACCAAAGGAGCCTCAGGACCAACAATAACTAAATCAATCTTATTTTCAACAACAGCCTTTTTAACCTCCTGAAAATCCATTGGATCAAGTTTCAGATTTGTACCAAGATCTGATGTGCCGGCATTTCCCGGACCAATATAAATCCTGGTTACTTTTTTACTTTGCGCAAGTTTCCAGGTAAGTGCATGTTCCCTGCCGCCTGATCCAAGGATAAGAATATTCATTTCAAGGAAATATTTTAGCTTTTCAAATGTAACATTTCATTCTGATTAAAAAAACTACCTCTCCCCAACCCCCCCGCTTGAAGGCGGAGCAGGCTCTCCCCCGAAGTGGGGGGCTTTAATTCAGGATCAACATCCTGAATGATCTTCCCCCTCTCACTCGGCCGGTTAATCAAAGTTAACCAAATCCTTAGGTTGACGTATATGGGGCTTACACCCCTCCTATACATTATTATCGAATCGGTAACCCTCATCTTTTGAAAAAAGGATGAATTCTTCTATAAGGTTAAGCATACCACTTTCAGGTGTATCATGAAAAACAATTATCGATCCTGGTCTGATTTTTCTTCTTAGTATTTTAATAGAATTAATTACACCGAATCTAATATCAAAATCGTAAGGCATTATATCCCAAAATATTATTCTGTATTTATTCTTCAGCTTTCTGTACTGACCCATATTTAATCGTCCGTAGGGAGGTCGGAATAAATCAGAAGATGTAAATCCGGCAGCATTCTCAACATCAGAAATATATTGCTCAGTAGAAGTTCTCCAGCCGTTAAGGTGATTGTAACCATGATTGCCTATCATATGGCCCTGGGATTTAATCTGCTCAATTAACCAGGGATATTTCTCAGCCGCTTTTCCATTACAGAAGAAAATTGCTGCAATTGAGTATTTCTTAAGTATCGCCAGCAATTCGGGTGTTGACCCGGGATCGGGACCATCATCAAATGTCAGAAACAATAACTTCTCAGATGTATTTATCCTGAATAGTGCTTTTGGATAAATCCAGCCAGCAACAAAGCATGGTTTGAAAAACCGCATTTTATCTTGCTGAATAAAGCTTTCCGTAGTAATTATTGATCTCCGGTTCAATTTTTTCAACAAGAGAATCAAGTTTCAGGCGCATAGCCATATTATAAATATCGAGAAGTCCCTGCATATTAATTCCTGTCGGATAATCGAGTCCGAAACGTTCATCAGGACTGATCGAGATGGCATAATCAAGGTATTCTTTACAATATTGAATTATATCATCTATCAACTTATCTCCCTCTGCTTTCTGACCTGTTCTGATAAGCACTTCCGCAAGTCCGACGCTAAAGAAGTCGTGGGGCATCTTTTCAGCAGGAACAATTCCAAGGCCCTTATGAACTGCATCAATTGCTTTGGATGTATCCCCCTGAACCATAAGTTCTTTGGCTAAAGATCCGAAGGTTCTTCTGAAATTACTGAACATGCGGCGGTTGTTTTCATCCAGATACACTTCAGGATCTTCAGCATTTCCCCAGGAAAAATTATTCATCATATTATCAAACATGACAATCGGATCTATCATTCCGAATTCACCCTGTTCAGAAGGATCGGTTTTTACAGGAACTACCCTGTAAGCCAGTCCTTCCTGAACAAAATATTTCTCAAGACCTTTATACTGGGATGAAGGCACTGTTGTTGAATAATAAACAGGTCTTTCCCATTTATTGGTTGAAAGCAGATCCATAATGGCAAGATCCCCTTTAAAAGCATATTCATCAGTGTATTCCCATATCATTGGTGAAATTATTTTATCCTGATAATATTTCTTCACGGTGCCATTGGCAATAACTTTTGCAGAATCAACTTCAATCAGAAACTTTTTTGAAGGAAGATAATTAAGATAATCACCCCTCCCACTCACATCTGTCTTGTATTTATTGTCATCCATTCCTGCAAAAGAAACAACTTCCTTCAGATCAACGGCTTTATCAATTCTGCTGTTGACAGGTAATTGTTCACGTTCTCCTTCTAAGTATTTTTCCGGGCCAAGTGTTAACGGCAACGGATCAGAGTCAAAAGCTTTTTGCCTCATCATCCCAATATACCAACCTGCCTGAATATAACTCAGATTTGCTACCCGGACATCGGTTCTTACTTCCTCGACATCCTGAACATACCAGACAGGAAATGAGTCATTATCCCCATAGGTAAATAAAATACTATTGGGTGCACATGATTTAAGATAGTTAGCTCCGATATCTCTTGCAGTGTACCGGTCAGAACGGTCATGGTCATCCCAGTTCTGAGAAGCCATCAGGATAGGTGCTGCTGTTAAAAGGAGTACCAGAGAGACAATTACAGATCCTTTTTCTCCCATAAGCTTCTTAAGCATCTCATAAACAAACATAAAACCGATTCCAACCCATATTGCAAATGCATAAAATGACCCGGCATAAGCATAATCCCTTTCCCTGGGTTGATTAGGATACTGATTAAGATAAAAAATTATCGCCACCCCGGTCATAATAAAAAATGCTGTTACAAGCCAGAAACCAGTATTATTTTTTTTGTATTGCCAGTACATTCCGGCAAGGCCAATTAAAAGCGGAAGAAAATAGTATTTATTATGAGCAGGATTTTTCTCGAGATCATCCGGAATATATTCCAAATTACCAAGCCGTGCCTCATCAATAAAGTCGATTCCACTGATCCAGTTACCGTTAATGGAATTTCCGTTACCCTGAACATCATTTTGCCGGCCTGCAAAATTCCACATAAAATATCGCAGGTACATGAATCCTACCTGATACCGGAAAAAATATCGCAGGTTCTCGCCAAAAGTAGGGCAGACAAGTGCTTCCTTTTCTGATCCGGAACCCACTGAGTACCTTCTTCCCACAACCTTCCCCCAATACTTATAAGCACTTTCATGTTCAGGATCTGAACTATACATCCTTGGAAAAACTGTTTCAAATTGTTTACTGTACTCATATTCCGGACGAAAATAGGGCTTATACCTGCCATCGATCTTATTGTATCCGGCAATAACCTGTTTAACCGAGGTAACAGGTGCATTGTAATAATTACCATAAAACTTAGGAGAGCTTCCATACTGTTTCATATTTATATAGTATGAAAGAGAGAAAATATCAGATGGATTATTCTGGTTCATTGGAGGTCTGGCAGCTGATCTGATCATAATCAGGGCATATGATGAATAACCTATCATAATGACTGTAAGGGATGTCAGAACAAAATTCAGAATTATTTTTTTCTGCTTTATTGAATAATAAATACCATAAGCAAGAGCGCCAAAAAAGATGATAATATAAAATAACAGACCGCTGTTATAAGGTAATCCAAGACTATTAACAAATAATAATTCTATCCATCCTGCTACTTCCGGAATTCCTGGTATCAAAATAAAAACCAGAAAACCAAGGAGGGCAATGGAAAGGATAAGTGTCTTAATTATTCCATTTCTCGTGATATCATAGTTCTTAAAGTAGAATACAAAAACCAGAACAGGAATTATTAACAGGTTCAACCTGTGTATTCCAAGACCAATTCCCATGATATAAGCAATCAGAATAATCCATCTGGCGGAATATTTACTGTCTGCTTCCTCCTCCCATTTCAGCATTCCCCAGAAAACTACGGCAGTAACCAGTGATGAAATTGCATATAATTCACCCTCGACAGCTGAGAACCAGAATGTATCAGAAAATGTATATGTCAGGGCACCCAGTATGCCACTTGCCAATATTACCGGAATATGCTTTATTTCCGGATCAGAACCATTTTCAAAAAACTTTCTGGTAAGATGGGTGATTGTCCAGAATAGAAACATGATTGTAAAAGCACTGCAAATAGCTGAAAGAATGTTAACCATTAAAGCAACTTTTGAGGTATCACCAAAAGCAAAAAGTGTTGCGATTCTTCCTACCATAAGGAAGAGAGGAGCTCCCGGGGGATGTCCTACCTGAAGTTTATGGGCTGAAAGAATAAATTCCCCGCAATCCCAGAAACTTACTGTGGGTTCAAGAGTTAAAAGGTATACTACAGCTGAAAAAACAAATAGAAACCAACCTGTAATATTATTCAGACGGCGGTAATTACCCCAAAATGAATTCATAACTTAATATTTCGATTGTTTAAGAAAGCAAATAACGTAAAAAAATATAAGACCCCCTCATTTACATTTCAAATTAACAACATTTTAACTTCTTTGGGGAGATGTTTATATGAATTAAATTATCACTATAACTAACTTATTATTCAGATGTTAGAAAAAGCAGATATTCCTCAAAAGCACAACTAACAATTAAATGTAATACCTCCATGGTCTTGCTTTCCAATATTCACCGGCGTAATCTATTCCAATCCTTGATGCTGTTTTAACCGAAGGAAATACTCCGGAGTCTTCGATCCATATTCTATCTGAGGTGGTAATATCTTCGCCATTATATGATTTATCGATACCAAGTGATTTTGTCAACTTTCCGGGACCATCATATTTATCCAATCCTCTTATCAATACTGCCTGAGGTTCATTAATCCCTCCTGTAACAATATTGAGCATCCAGTAAATTCCATAAATCATATATACATACAACTTCCCTCCTTCATGAAACATAATATCAGTTCTTGCGGTTCTACCTTTTGAAGCATGGCAGGCTTTATCCTCCATACCCCGGTATGCTTCAACCTCTGTTATTTTAAATCTGCCGAATGAACCATCAGGCAACTTTATTACAAGTGTTTTTCCGGGTATTGCAGGTGCTACATCCAGGACATCATGAATAAAAAATTGCTTTAAAAGTCTTTCTCCGGAACTCATACTTATCAATATGGAGTTTTATTTTCCGTCTCCTCCCAGGTTTTAAACAATTCGGAACATTTTGATGTACTTATCCTTATAAAATCAATCTTCCTCATTGCAGGATCAAGAATGATCTCATCATAAATCATTTTATCGCTGAAACCGGCAGCTTCAGCATCGTTACGGTCACATGCATATATAACCTTTTTTATTCCAGCCCAGTAAATTGCACCCAGACACATGGGGCATGGCTCGCATGAAGAATAAATAATACAATCCGGAAGTTCATGAGAATTAAGGAATGCAGCTGCTTCTCTAATAGCTAGAACCTCAGCATGAGCTGTAGGGTCTGAATTTAAAACTACCCGGTTATGAGCTTCAGCAATTATTTTCCCATCTCTGACTATTAAAGCCCCGAAAGGTCCTCCTCCTGAATGAATTCCATTTCCCGCAATTTCAATTGCCCTGTGAAGAAATAATATATCCTGTTTCATAATTAAAAAAATTATAACTTCTTCCGTTTTTCAGCATATAAAATTAATCTAGTTTTGCATAGCACAAATAAATTCTGTGCAATATTCTTTTTTTTTAGGAAATATATTGTATTTTTGCAGTCCCCAAAATTATTGGGTATTTCAATTAGTATAAGTGTACAAAATTAAAAAATAAGAACAAGTGAACACCTTAAGCTATAAAACGGTATCAGCAAATAAAGCTACTGTAAACAAGGAGTGGGTAATTATTGATGCTGAAGGCAAGATTCTGGGAAGGCTTGCATCTGTTGTGGCCTCAATGTTAAGAGGAAAACACAAAACCAACTTTACACCTCATGTTGACTGCGGTGATAATGTCATTGTTATAAATGCTGAAAAGATCGCTTTAACAGGTGTGAAGATGTCAGATAAAGAATATATCAGACACACTGGTTATCCGGGGGGACAGAGAATTGAAACCGCTGAGGCATTATTAAAAAAGAATCCTATCAGTCTGGTAGAAAAAGCAGTAAAAGGCATGCTCCCCAAGAACAGACTTGGAAGTGCACTCTACAGAAATATGCATGTTTATGCAGGATCAGCTCATCCTCATGAAGCACAGAAACCAAAACAAATTGAACTATAATTTATTTTAAGCAACAGATATGGAACCAATCAATGCTCTTGGAAGAAGGAAAGCAGCTGTAGCCCGGGTTTATTTAAGCGATGGCAAAGGGAAAATTACTGTGAACGGTAGGGATTATAAAGAATACTTCGGTGCTGAGACACTTCAGTATGTAGTTACACAGCCACTTGTTCTCCTTAATGCCACAGACAAATATGATATTAATGTAACCCTTGATGGTGGTGGCGTAAAAGGACAGGCTGAGGCTCTTCGCCTTGGAATTACCAGAGCCCTTGTTATGATTGATGCTGAATGTAAACCTGCACTCAAAGCAGAAGGATTTCTTACACGTGATCCACGTGAGGTTGAAAGGAAAAAGCCTGGTCAGCCAAAAGCACGTAAGAGATTCCAGTTCAGTAAACGTTAGAAATTGATAAATCAGTCGTTATAGATGCAAGTTTAGTATCTAAATTGTGAAGACTTCCTCTGTGAGGGACTACTTTGCAATTGATTGAAGGAATGTAAACTTAATAAAAACAAAAAAATGCCAAGAACTAATTTCAAAGAATTACTTGATGCCGGTGTGCATTTCGGACACCTTAAAAGAAAGTGGAACCCTGCAATGGCCCCATATATTTTTATGGAACGCAACGGGATCCATATTATTGACCTTGAGAAAACAGTAGTTAAAATTGACGAGGCAGCTTCAGCAATGAAACATATTGCCAAGTCTGGTAAAAAAGTCTTGTTTGTTGCTACTAAGAAACAGGCAAAAGAGATTGTTGCTGAAAAAGTTAAATCTGTTGGAATGCCTTATGTAACTGAGCGCTGGCCGGGTGGTATGCTTACCAATTTCCCGACTATCCGCAAAGCTATTAAAAAGATGTCATCTATCGATAAAATGGCAACTGATGGCACCTTTATGAACCTCTCCAAGCGTGAAAGATTACAGGTTACCAGGCAGCGTGCAAAACTTGAGAAAAACCTTGGAAGTATTGTAGATCTCTCCAGACTCCCCTCAGCACTTTTCATTGTTGATGTATTAAAAGAACATATTGCTGTTAAAGAAGCAAAAAGACTTGGGATTCCGGTTTTTGCAATGGTAGATACAAACTCAGATCCATCAGATATAGAATTCCCAATACCAGCAAATGATGATGCTTCAAAATCTATTTCATTAATAGTAGGTATTCTTTGCCAGGCTATTGAAGAAGGTTTAGGCGAAAGAAAACTTGAAAAAGATAAAGAGCCTCAGCAAAAAGACAAAAAGATTATAAGAAAAGAACTTGAAACCAAGGATATCCCAGCCGCTATTATTGAAGCAATAGTCGAAGAGGAGGAAGAGGAAGAGATTGATGATGATGATGATAATATTATCGTAAATGAAGATGATGATATTATTGAAGTATCAGATGAAATTGAAGAAGAAGTTTAAGAATTACTATTTATAACACAATTAAAATAATATACTATGGCTGTTATTAATGCTGCTGATGTTGCCAAATTAAGGAGAGTAACTTTAGCCGGTATGATGGATTGCAAAAAAGCACTTGAGGAAGCTGAAGGCAACTTTGATAAAGCGATTGAAATAATTCGTAAAAAAGGACAGGCTGTTGCTAACAAACGTGCAGACAGAGATGCAACTGAAGGAGCAGTGTTGTCAAAAAGTTCTGCTGATAACAAACTGGGTGTAATTATCGTTCTGAACAGCGAAACAGATTTTGTTGCAAAAAATGCTGATTTTATGGCTCTTGCAAATAAAATCCTCGAGATTGCACTATCCAAGAGTCCATCTTCTCTCGAAGATCTGAAGTCACTTCAGATGGATGGAGGAAAAATCGGAGATAAAATTATTGAATATGTCGGCATAATCGGAGAAAAGATCGAACTATCATATTTCGAAAAAATCGAAGCTGCACATGTTCAGGCATATATTCATCCCGGAAACAAACTTGCAACTCTTGTTGGTTTTACAAAAGCTGGTGCTGACATACAGGTTTATAAAGATGTAGCAATGCAGATTGCTGCAATGAATCCTGTGGCAGTTGATAAAGATTTTGTTCCTGAATCAGTAATCGCTCAGGAAATTGAGATTGGTAAAGAACAGGCTCGCCGTGATGGAAAACCGGAAGAGATGCTTGAAAAAATTGCCCAGGGTAAACTCTCAAAATTCTTTAAAGAGAGCACCTTGCTTAATCAGGATTTCGTGAAAGATAATAAAATGACAATCAGACAGTATCTTCAGTCAATCAACAAGGATCTGACAGTTACTGATTTTAAACGTTATTCTCTTAATCTGTAATACGTAGGTTCATATTTCATATTCAGGTGGCACCCCAGGGTGCCACTTTTTTTATGCCTCATTCCCCATACCAGGGGTGAACCTCATCCCCCATCCCCTTCTTCCATGAGATAACCTCATCCCCCATCCCCTTCTCCCGAGGGAGAAGGGGTGTAAGAGCCAGATATTCTGTATGTTATCTTTCCCTATATGGGGCAAGACAAGGGTGGGGTTTATTAAGGTTTGAGATCACGTGGAAGCTTTCCTTCCCTCCAGTGTTCTTCAATCTTCTCCAGAGTAACATTTTTGGTTTCAGGTATATAAAAGTATCCCCAAATTAATCCCAGAATTCCAACAATTGCATAAAGGAAAAAAGCGCCGGCAGGGTTACCAAGATCCTCCCCTTTAAGTATTATTGATGTATCCGGCATTGTAAGCCCCTTCACTATCTTGAAAAATGTAAACGCAACGACACCATTGAACAGCCAGTTTGAAAGAGCTCCGATACTTGATCCGATTCCTCTGACGCTTAAAGGAAATACTTCAGATATTATAAGCCATCCGAGAGGACCAAGACTTATAGCAAAGAAAATTATATAGACCCATACAAGAGAAATTGTAAGCCATTTTATTGAATCGCCAAGAGTTGCCTGAAGAGCAAAACATGTTCCCATTGCAATTAGGGCAACAACAAGACCTGTTAATCCGATAAAATATAGCTTTCTGCGTCCCAGTCTGTCAATCATGAATAATGATAAAATTGTAAATACCACGTTTACTACACCCACACTCACTGATGCCCATACAGCAGCCTGTGCATCTGCAAAACCTGACATCAGAAAAATTTTCGGACTATAGTAAATTATAGTATTTATACCTGTAAATTGTTGTACAAACATTATTCCGACAGCAATAATAAGAGGAACTCTCAACCACTTCTTAAAGATATCTGTCCACCTTACCTTATTTTTCTTATCCATCTCCACTTCTGCCTTCATTTTTGAAATAACCTCCTCAACAAGAGAGGGATCTTCAACCTTTTCCAAAACCTGCCGGCATCTCTCATCATGACCCTTACTAATCAGCCATCTTGGGGTTTCAGGAAGAAAGATCATTCCGATAAACATTATTAATGCAGGAAACACTCCAACATAAAACATTGGCCTCCAGCATGTTGTATAATCCGGATGCCCATCAGGCACTGCAAATGCAGAATCACTCAGGTAAGAAACCATTATTCCAATTGTTATGAGCAGCTGAAACATTGATACCAGTGTCCCACGGGTCTTTGTAGGAGATATCTCCGCAATATATAACGGAACAGCAAATGAAGATACACCAATAGCAATTCCAATGAAGAATCGTGCAAAAACCAGCATCATTGCAGTTGGTGAAATACCTGACCATATAGCACCAATAGCAAAAATAACCGCTGAAGCGAGAATTACTTTTTTCCTTCCAACAATATCAGCTAATCTTCCGCTGAACATCGCACCAATAACTGCTCCAACAAGTCCGGCAGTAGTAATTATCTCAACCCAGTTATCTGCTATCCCAAAAGCTTTCTGAAAAAATGGAATTGCTCCTGAAATAACACCTGTATCAAAACCGAACAATAAACCTCCTGTAGCTGCCACTGTAGCAATTATTACCACAAGGGCTTTGTTTTGTTTGTTTGTCTTTTCAGCCATAATAATAAATTTAATTGGTTAGGGTCTGTAAAAATGAACTTATTTAAACATGCAATAATGGAATATTTATTTGTGAATCTTCCGCAAAAGGTCAAATACAAAATACAATAATAATCTGTTTCACATTTAGTCCGAAACTTAAATAAAAATAAGTGAAATCTTCTGAAATCCAATATCAGGATGAAAATTACTTATCATTTAACTGACAAACTGAATTACCAAAATTTATTAATTATTCCTCCTCTTTATTATTCCCTTCCGATTTACTAAATTCGTTGCGGCGTTAATAAATCGGGTATCAAACCTGTTTATATGGTTTCATACCTCCTCATAAACAATAAATATAATGAAATACTCAAGAATTCTACTCAAGCTAAGCGGGGAGTCTCTTTCAGGAAAAGATAGTCACGGAATCAGCGATTCAGTTCTGGAAGATTATGCCAGACAAGTGATTGAGATTGTCAATAATGGATGCGAAGTAGCTATCGTAGTAGGGGGAGGAAATATATTCCGTGGTCTCAGGGGGACTGAAGCCGGATTCGACAGAGTAAAGGGCGATCAGATGGGTATGCTTGCAACGGTTATAAACAGTCTTGCTTTAGAAAATGCTATTTCGCTTAATGGAGGGAAAGCAAAGGTATTCACATCAATAAGAATGGAACCTGTTGGAGAACTTTATAAAAGGGACATTGTAGTAGAGGCAATGCAGAACAACATAATTTGTATCATTGCCGGAGGAACCGGGAATCCTTTTTTCACTACCGACACTGCTGCAGCTCTCAGGGCTGTTGAAATAGGAGCAAAAGTCCTTCTTAAAGGTACACGTGTTGATGGTATTTACACTGGTGATCCTGAAAAAGATCCAAAAGCAGTCAGGTTTGAGAGGGTGACTTTTGAAGATGTAATTAACAGGAAGCTTAAGGTCATGGATGCAACTGCCTTTACAATGTGCATGGAAAATAATATACCCCTTATTGTTTTTGATATGAATAAAAGGGGAAATCTGAAAAAACTGATTGCTGGGGAAAATATCGGAACTACTGTTACAAACTAAAGGGCTATTGATTTTCCGGCTATTTTACTATTTTTGTTTTGCAAAACCTCAATTAATATATAAAAGAACAGGAATCTTATAACCATCAATGGTCAAAATTATCTAACCTTCTACCTATGAACGAAGAAATAGAACTTATTACTGAAGAGACTGGTGAAAGAATGCAAAAAGCACTTGAACATCTTGAGCATGAACTTGCGAGGTTACGTGCAGGAAGATCAAATCCTGCCCTCCTGGATGGTATTACAGTTGACTACTATGGGGTTATCTCACCTCTTTCACAGGTATCGAATATTAATACTCCCGATGCTAAAACGATTTTGATCCAGCCATGGGAAAAGAATATGCTCGGGACTATTGAGAAAGCAATTATGGCTGCAAATATCGGACTGACACCTGTAAATAATGGTGAAGTGATCAGGATAAATATACCTCCACTCACCGAAGAAAGACGACACCAGCTTGTAAAGCAGGTACGTAATGAAGGAGAGACAGCAAAAATCAGCGTCCGGAATGCAAGAAAATGGGCGAATGATGAACTCAAACAACTGCTTAAAGATGGATTGCCGGAAGATATGGAAAAGGATGCAGTTGAAGTTATACAGGAAATGACACATTCTTTTAATGGCAAGATCGATAAGGTAATGGCGTTGAAAGAGAAAGATGTAATGACTGTATAAGAATACATCTTCAGGATATATACTTCCTCACTTAAAGATTTTAATACCTAACGCCTCTTAATCCGGAGGTGCAATTTCTGCATATTATTACATTATTTCTGCCAGAAAGGATATCTTTTCTGAATATCCTGTATCTCTCGCCCCTCCATATTTGTTTAAATGTTTCATGATTAACATCTCCCATAACATGTTCTGCATCTTTATCGAAACAACAGGGAACAACCTTACCATCCCATGTAATTACCGGGTTAAACCAAAGCCTTGCACACCTGTCAGGCAATGAACTCCCGATAACATATTCCCCATTTTTTCTGATATATCTTCTGAACCTGGTCTTCTCCGGCATCCAGAATGCGGTCTGCTCTTTGTTAATAACCTGCATAGATTTAAGCCGGAGTTTAATGTTAAACCGGTTTGCCAGTTTTTCCACATCAGGAATCTGATGCTCATTCAGCCTGTTAACAAGAAATTGAATTTCTATTTTAAGAGCTGATCTGAACTTTTTTTTCGCTTCGGTAATATTTACAATTCCTTCAAGAACAGTAGAAAAATCCCCATTAATTCTGTAAGCTGAATATGATTCCTGATCAATACCATCCAGGGATATAATCAATTTATACAACCCTGATTTAACAATTTCTTGAGAACTCTCCCAATCAAGAAAATGACCATTGGTTGAAACAACCGTTCTCCGATTATTGATAACTAACAGAAAATCAAAGAACCGAGGATGCATCATAGATTCACCCTGAAAATAAAGATTCATACTATATAAATAAGGAGTGAGCTCTTTCATAATCTTTTTGTAAAGCTCAATATCCATAAATCCACGTTCCCTCTGCATCAGGCCTGACCCGGACAAACACTCCGGACAATTAAGATTACAGTGATTTGTCAACTCAACGCCAATGCTTACAGGCATACCATAAACAATAGTATTCCCGGTTACATAGCTTTTAATATAAGAATAAGTAGCCAGAAATAAATTTTGAATTCTGTTAAGGTGCCGGATCATCAATAATTGTTTTAAGGAAGTAAAGTAAGAAAATAAATATTATAAAAGTAATAGGGTAAACGGTGGGGTAAACGGTCTTAGAATTGAAATATACTCCGGTAATTATTTATATGTACAATCAGTATTATTAACATAAACAATTAAGTTCTATGAAAACAATTAAAAACATGTCGATTATTGCAACAGCAATGCTTGTTGTTTTTACGACTCTGGCTGTATCTGCCGGCAATGCCGCAGACAGGAAAAAATCTGATCAGCAAACCTTTAAAACAATAAAGGGGAAAGTTGTTGATGCTGAAAAAGGGACACCACTGGTATTCGCTACAGTAGCTGTAAAGGAATCAAATGTAGCTATTGTTACAAATATAGATGGGGAATTCACCCTTAAAATAGGAGAAACGGGAACATCACAAAATCTTGAAGTATCATTTCTGGGATTTAAAAATAAGATCATCCCGATAAGTGACCTCAGGGAGAATGGTTATAAAAATGTTATTTCATTGGATGCTGCCCCGATTCCTATAAAAGAGATCATTGTAAAACCTGTTGATCCGGTTGATATTATGGAAAATACAATAAGACAAACAGAGAAAAACTATGAATCTGTTCCAAACCTGATGACTGCATTTTACAGAGAAACGATCAGGAAAAACCGCACCTATGTTTCAATAGGTGAAGCAGTTGTTGAGATATTCAAGGCACCCTATAACAATGATGTCCGCTATGATGGCGCTAAAATATATAAAGGCAGAAAAAGTTCAGATGTTGAAAAAATGGACACAATTCTTTTTAAGCTTCAGGGCGGACCTGTAAATGTTATACAACTTGATATAATAAAAAACTCAGAATACATACTTACCAAAGAAGCTATGAATAATTACGATTATTCAATTGGAGGGGTCATTGAAATTGACGGAAAGCCACATTATGTCATTGACTTTATACAAAAACCCTCTGTTGAATTACCATTATTCATGGGAAGCCTTTATATTGAAATGGATTCTTATGCAGTAACTGAAGCAGAATTTGGATTCAACTTATCAGATAAAGAGGCAGCAACTTCGATATTTATCAGGAAAAAACCGCTTGGCATGGAAGTAACACCTGAGGTTGTAACCTACCGGACCAAATATCGTGAACAAAACGGCAAATGGTATTTTGCATACTCAAGAGCTGAGGTTAAGTTTAAATTAAACTGGAAGAAGAAACTCTTCAACACATATTACACAACAATGTCAGAAATTGCGATAACTGATAGAACTGACCAGGAAGTTATTAAATTTGCATCTAAAGATAAGATAAGAACCACTGATGTATTTTCTGAAAAAGTAAATGATTTTTCTGATCCTCAATACTGGGGTGAGTATAATGTAATTGAACCTGACCAGAGTATTGAAACAGCAATTCGTAAACTCAACAGAAAACTCAAGTTTAGTGACAGGGAAGAGGAAAAGTAACTGGTTGTAATCAATGGACAGGGAAAGTGAGATAATAGGCAGGATCAAAAAAGGTGATGTTAAACAGTTTGAGTTGCTTTTCAGATCCTCCTATGTTTCGCTGGTACGATATGCTAAAACTCTGTTAAAAGATCATGATTATGCCGAAGAAGTTGTACAGGATATGTTTTTCAAACTCTGGCAAAACAGGGAAAAAATTAAAATTGAGAGTTCTTTAAACGGGTACCTGTTCAGGGCAGTTCATAACTCCTGCCTCCATTACATTGAACATAACAAAGTTGTGGAACGACATGCGGAAGAGGTTTCATACCATCAATCACAAATCCAGGATAGCCCTTCTGATATTCTTCTTTATAAAGAACTTCAGGAAAGAATAGCCACAATACTGGAAAAATTACCGGAGAGATGCGGTAAGATCTTTTATATGAACAGATTTGAAGGACTTAAATACACTGAAATCGCAAAAAAGTTATCTGTCTCTGTAAAAACTGTTGAATCCAATATGGGTAAAGCACTTAAAGAATTTAGAAGAGAATTAAAAAAGCAATGAAAGATATTTATAACACAGAAGATTTTACAGATAAGGATTGGGAAGAACTTGCTTCATACCTCTCTGATGAGACTAATAATGAGACTATCCATATCAACCGTTTCCTTAATGAGGATACATTAGACACTGTTACCAGGTGGAAAGAACTAAAAAAATTAAGTAACGACAGGGAAATAAATGTTGATAATGCATGGAATACAGTCAATTCAAAAATTAGCAGCATAAATGACCTTAAAAATAGTGAAGAGTTAAGAATACCTCTCTTCAGAAGAACTTTTTTCAGAGTAGCAGCACTTCTGCTTATGCTTATCACCATCGGGACAGCAGCATTCTACCTTATCAATCAGGGTTCATTCAGCAAAAAAATCCGGGTTGCTACAAATAATGATATCAAGAATCTTCAGGTTGATCTTCCGGACGGGAGTAAAATATTTCTTAACCGGAATTCTGAATTCATATATCACTCCAATTTCGGGAAACTTAACCGAAAGGTAAAGCTTACTGGAGAGGCTTTCTTTGACATTGCTGAAGACAAATCAAAACCATTTATTGTTGATGCCGGCAATGCCTCTGTTAAAGTTGTAGGAACAACCTTCAACGTAATTACATGCAACTCCGAGTCTGCAGTTGAAGTTTATGTTAAAACAGGGAAAGTGATGTTATCTGATCTTAATGGTTCCCAATCCATACTTCTCGATCCTGAGTATGTCGGAACTATTGATGCGGAAAAAGCTCAAAAAATCGTTAATAATGATCCTAACTATCTCTCATGGAACACCGGACTGCTTCAGTATGATGGCCAAAAACTTGACATCGTATTTCGCGATCTCAAAAGGGTTTATAATATGGATATTGTAGCTGATGACCCTCTCATCCTTGAAAATACATGGACATCTCCAATTGATAATCAGTCGCAGGAAACAATTATTCGCTTAATTTGTCTTAGCTTTAACCTGAGTTATACTAAAGATGGTACTGTTTATCATCTTTCAAAAAAATAACTCTGTTTATACAATGTCATCATCAGGTGGTAATATATTAAAAATAATTCCCGCCCTTATAATAATTCTGCTTCTTTCTGTTCATAAGGCAGATGGTCAGAATAGTATTCTTGATTCAACATTCACATTCAGAGAAGGAATAATAAAAACTTCTTCTGCCCTGACAATCATAAGCAAGAAATCCGGTTATAGCTTCACATATGATAGTCGCCTGATTAATGGGGAGAAAGAAACGGATATGACATTTCTTGATACACCTCTTGAAGTGATCCTGAATAATATCCTTATGAATGATTCGATTTCTTTTTCAGTTATCGATAAATATATCATTATCTCAAGAGAGCAAAAATCTGTTTCCTATAAAGCTGATTCATCAACCACCGATGAAGTAAATTACATTACGGGGACTATTCTTGATGAGGTGACTTTAGAACCTCTGCCTTATGCAACAATTGCATTGAAGAATAAAGGACTTGGTACTGTTTCCAACAACAATGGCAATTTCGGATTAAAGATCACTTCCGATCAGCTTTCGGATACCCTTTCGGTTTCATACCTGGGATATTTCAGAAGGGAAATTGCTGTCAATCAATCCCTGGGAAATGATCTGTCCATTGTAATGAAAAGAGAATTCATCTCAATTCCAGAGATTATAATCAGAACTCAGATTCCACAGGAGGTTATCACAAGGGCAAGAATGTCAATTCCTGATAATTTTGGGAACACTCCTGCCCTTTTAACAGGCTTTTACAGAGAAGGTGTAATAAAGAAACGCGAACTTCAGAGTTATTCTGAAGCTATTCTCCAGATCTTTAAAAGTGCCTATTCAGGTTCATTCCTAAATGACCAGATTAAGGTTATTAAAAGCAGAAAGATTGAAAACAGTAAACGTACCGATACACTCGCAATTAGGCTTAAAGCAGGACTTAGCACCTCTCTTGAACTTGATGGTGCCAGAAAAATATATGACTTTATTGACCAGCAAAGTATGGCTGACTATATATATAGAATAACGGATATTGTTACTTACGATGGTGAATCTGCTTATGTAGTTGATTTTGAACAGCGTGAAAATACAGAAACTGCATTATTTAAAGGAGCTATATATATAAATACAAATGATTTTGGCATTCTTCATGCTGAATTTGAACTTAATCCCTCCCTGATTCATACTGTGAAGAATTCTTTTATATCCAACTCAGCTCCCGGATTCAACACCTGGCCTTCTTCAATTAAGTATTCCATAAGCTATAGAAAACTGGACAACAGATATTTTTTAAATCATGTAAGAGGTGATCTCCTGTTCATATCCAATCAAAAGAAAAAACTGTTCAACACACAGTTCAGGGTCTTCTTTGAATTAGCTGTTACTGAAATTAAATTAGAAAATGTTTCACGTTTTGACAGGGATGAAGTTGCTCCTATCCATGCGATTTTCTCAAAAACCATCAATGATTACGATGCTAAGTTCTGGGAAAATCAGAATTTTCTGAGACCTGAGGATGATCTGCTCCAGGCACTTAAAAACATGAATGTTAAGCTACAGGAATTCTCGAAGTAAATACGGATTGCCTCTTAAATCCAAAATCCGCTAAAATATACTAGTATTTATCAATAAGTTTATACAATTCCGTGAGATCAGGGGTAAGAACAATATCTGTCCTTCTGTTCTTCTGCCTGGCATCCTGAGTATTGCGTTCGTCAACCGGAAGATATTCACTCCTTCCGGAAGCTGTAAGCCGTTTCGGGTCAATTCCTGAACCTTCCAGCAGAACCCTTACAACAGTAGTAGCTCTTTTAACACTTAGATCCCAGTTGTCTCTTAACTGACCGCTTCCCGGATTATATGGAACATTGTCAGTATGCCCCTCAATCATAACCTGTATATCCTTATTCTTTTCAAGCACTCCGGCCAGCTTCTTCAAAGCATTTCTTCCGTTTGCATCAATCTCATAGCTTCCTGATCTGAATAACAATTTTTCATCAAGAGATACATATACTTTACCATTCCTCATTGAAACAGTAAGGCCATTGTTTTCAAAACCAAGAAGAGCTTCTGATACTTTATTTTTCAGATCCTGAACAATTTTTTTCTGACTGTCAAGTATCTTTTCAAGCTCAGCCATTCTTGCATTTCTCTTTTCCAGTTCAAAAGTAAGCTCATCAAGTGTACCTTTTTTAGAATCTAGGTTCTGCTCGAGCTGGCGGAGAAGATCTTCCTTTTTCTGCAGATTATCCTGGGTAGCCTGGAGCTCTCTCAGTAGTCTTTGGGTCTCCTTTACGTTTCCCTTAATAAGCTCTTCCTGGGCACTCTGAAGTTCATCATACCTTGAAGACAATCTGTTATAGTCATCAACTGCCTTATCCTTCTCTGCCTGTACAGTAGTTATCTCCTGTTTTATTGATCCCATCTCCTTTTCAAGTGAAGCCATTTGCGCTTCCAGTTCCCTGTTTTTCATCTCAAGTCCGATATTGTCGGTCTTGTAAGTATCCCTTTCATTCATGAATTGTCTGCTTGTTTCCTGTAAACTGCCGTGTTTTTTACCGGAAACACATGAGACAGAAAATATCACCACGAGAATTAATCCAAAGACGGGAAGGATTGATTTATTCATAATTAATGTATTACTTTATTAATAACAACCAAACAGACCAGAAAATTGTTACATGCAAGCTTTATTTCAGAACAAAAATAACAAAATCCTGTGTATGCTCAGGCAAACACAAGGGAATAATAATTGTTATATTTGCAGGTTATTTAGAATTAATAACAATTGAATGAACCTGGAGGGGAATTTACTTTCTAAAATATCAAATCCTGATGATCTCAGGAAACTCGATCCGCAAGATCTTCCTCAGATTAGTACGGAACTTCGTCAGTTTATTATTGATGAGGTTTGTAATAATCCCGGGCATTTTGGAGCCAGTCTTGGTGTGGTTGAATTAACTGTAGCTCTTCATTATGTATTTAACACACCTTATGATAAACTAATCTGGGATGTTGGACACCAGGCATATGGGCATAAGATCCTGACTGGAAGAAGAGAGAATTTTTCAACTAACAGAAAATACAAGGGAATCAGCGGATTCCCTAAGATAGCTGAAAGTGAATATGATGCATTTGGCACAGGCCATTCCTCAACTTCTATTTCAGCTGCTCTTGGTATGGCTCATGCAATCAGGAGTAAAGGGGAAAAGAGACAGGTTGTGGCAATAATAGGCGATGGTGCAATGACCGCAGGTCAGGCATTTGAAGGAATGAATAATGCAGGTATCGGAAAATCAGATATCCTCGTTATCCTGAATGATAACAATATTGCGATAGATGCAAATGTAGGTGCACTCA
Source organism: uncultured Bacteroidales bacterium (assembly GCA_963732435.1). GTDB lineage: Bacteria > Bacteroidota > Bacteroidia > Bacteroidales > VadinHA17 > LD21. The sequence goes on from CAVSZL010000007.1 coordinate 146,234, forward strand.
AAGAATACCTACTCGATATTACAACAAGCAAAACCTATAACAGATTTAAGGATAAAGTGTGGAGAGCACTCGGTTTGTTTGGGAAATTCGGACCAAATGCCAGGTCGCTTGCTGCTCAGCTTGAGGCCGGATTCAAAAGCACTATTCTTGATAAAAGCAACCTCTTCGAAGGGCTTAATTTCAGATATTTTGGACCAATTGACGGACATGATGTCCTTCATCTTGTAAAGGTACTTGATGACCTGAAGAGAATTCCCGGCCCGAAACTTCTTCATTGCATTACAGTTAAAGGAAAAGGATTTAAACAGGCTGAAGAAAACCAGACAACATTTCACTCTCCCGGAAAATTTGACAAAGAAACAGGAGAAATTATTGAAACTAAATCAGGTGATAAGATCCTTTCTTACCAGGAGGTTTTTGGAAATACAATACTTGAACTTGCAGAGTTAAATGACAAAATTACCGGAATAACTCCGGCAATGCCAACAGGTTGTTCATTATCAATAATGATGAATAAGATGCCTGAAAGAACCTATGATGTAGGCATTGCAGAGCAACATGCCGTGACATTCTCTGCCGGTCTTGCCACACAGGGATTAATTCCTTTCTGCAACATCTATTCATCATTTCTGCAGAGAGCGTATGACCAGATAATACATGATGTGGCTTTGCAAAATCTTCCTGTCATTTTTTGTATCGACAGGGGCGGACTTGTTGGTGCTGACGGTGCAACTCATCATGGATTTTTTGATATTGCCTTTTTGCGAACCATACCGAATATGGTCGTTACAGCTCCAATGGATGAGATTGAGCTCAGAAACCTGATGTACACAGCCCAACTGCCAAAGAACAAGTCTCCTTTTTCAATACGTTATCCCCGTGGAAGAGGGAAGTATTCTGACTGGAAGAGACCCTTCCAGGAAATAGAGATCGGAAAGGCACGTATAATAAGTAGCGGGGATGATATTGCCGTCCTTACTATCGGTCATCCCGGAAATACTGCTGCAACAGTTATCAGTAAACTCAGAACTGAAAAAATCAATATTGCACAATATGATATGAGGTTTGTTGCGCCACTTGATACAGAGTTGCTTCATAAAATATTTGAGAAATTCAGGTATATCATAACTGTTGAAGATGGCGTGATAAAGGGAGGATTCGGAAGTGCAATAATCGAATTTATGACTGATAATGGTTATTCATCCGAGGTCAGACGCCTTGGGATACCGGATTATTTTGTTGAGCATGGAACACAGGAGGAATTGCAAAGGGAATGCGGCTTTGATGAAGAAGGAATTGAGATTGCGATAAGAGAAATGATGGTAAGATTGCCTCACCCTCCTTCGTCGGGCTCGCAATGACGGTGCATATAAAATAAATTCCGGTGGGGAGACTCAGGGACGAAGTGACAGAGTGACGAAGTGATATTGAGATAAAAAGACCTGAACCTAAATGAAATCGTGTTCCTCAGTGCACCTTCGTGAAGCTCCGTGGTAAAAAAACTTTTAAACAATGTTAAAATATGAAGACAAATTTATTCTTGTTAATGCTTTTACTGGCATCCTGTGTTTCTTCTACAAATAAAAATGTAAAAGAGGAATGGGTGAGTCTCTTTAATGGAAAAGATCTTGAAGGATGGGATATTAAAATTAATGGCTATGAGATGAACAATAATTTTAATAATACCTTCAGGGTTGAAAATGGTTTGATGCGGGTCAGTTATGATGAATATGACAAATTCAGTAAAGAATTCGGACATATTTTTTATAAAACCCCCTTTTCATATTATAAGTTAAGGATAGAGTATCGCTTTACTGGTGAGCAGGTCTCAGGAGGACAGTCATGGGCATTCAGGAACAGTGGTGTGATGCTTCATTCCCAGTCTGCTGCCTCCATGGGACTGAATCAGGAATTTCCGGTTTCAATTGAGGCACAATTTCTTGGCGGAGATGGTATTGCTGAAAGGCATACCTTAAATGTCTGTACACCAGGAACAAATATTGTCATGGAAGGGCAGCTGATTACACAACATTGTAATGAATCGACCTCAAAGACATATCACGGAGATGTCTGGGTAACAGCAGAAATGGTTGTACTTGGAGACAGCATAATTCATCATATTGTTGAAGGAGATACTGTACTTACATATATGAAACCCCAGATCGGCGGAGGAAGTATCCCGGAAGGATTTCCTTTGGCAGAGGGAACGTTGCTTAAGGAGGGATATATTTGTCTTCAGGCTGAGAGTCACCCTGTTGAGTTCAGGAAGGTTGAGATTCTTGATCTTACTAAAGATAAAAAACAACAATAAAAGATAAAAGACAAAGGTAAAAAGACAAAAGTTTTTATACTTTTGCAATCCGACTAAATTATGCCCGGATGGCAGGGGTGGCCAATTCCGCCATCTGTTGAGACAGGCAAAAGTTCTTTTAGATGACTTGAATCAAACAAAATAAACCAATTTCTTTAAAAGCCCGGATGGCGGAATTGGTAGACGCGCTGGTCTCAAACACCAGTGGCAGCAATGCTGTGCCGGTTCGATCCCGGCTCCGGGTACTGAAAAAGAGTGAGAGTGAGAGCGAGAGCGAGCACTCTCATCTCTTTTTCCTCAAAACTCACTCTCACACTCACTCTATCTGATCAAATCAAAATCTTTTAAAAAAAGGTTCAGAAAAAATATTATTCAACGTACTGTAAAAGAGTGAGAGTGAGAGCAAAAGCTCGGACGAACACTTTCGTCCCTTTTTCCTAAAATCTCACACTTAATAGTTCTGTCTTCCCAAATCCCACTATCGCAATAAACAATATTTGCAACTTTCCATTCAGCAACAAGGTTTTCACATTTTAAGTGGAATATCTTACCTTTTCAGGTGGAGCAATGAAGAAAATTAAGAATATATTTGTATAATAATTGCAATAAAGAGACGAAGTTGAATTATTCATTTCTGACACCGCTATTAAGAGGTAAAACATATATGCAGTTCATAAAATCCAACTTAATACTTGCTGTGATAGTGCTTACTTCGATAAGCATGCCTGCTTTAAGCCAGTTAAAGATGGGCAGTTCACAATCAGAAATAAATTTCAGGGAAGGACCCGCCCTTAACTCAAAAATTTTATTTACTATCAGCAGATCAAACCTTCTGGTAATTCTTCCTCAGGAACAGGAATACGGATATGTTAAGGTTTTTGATATTGAATCCAATTCATTCGGATATGTTTACGAATCTTTAATTGAAATAACTGATACTCTTTATTTTCAAAAACAGTTTTACTTCGAGAGATCCGATACTACCAGCAAAGAGAATATTGATATTGAGCTGATTAACCATACTGATCGGGCATTGTTCGTGTGGATAAACAAAATCATCTATCACCTCGATCCGTATGAAAAGAAATATCTGCTGCTGACAGATGAAGATATTACCTACTTTTCTTCAGCTCCGGGAATATATCCTGTCTTCGGTAGGGAAGTATTGAAAAAGGGATTTGTTTATAAATGGAATTTTACTTTATGAAACATTGCCCTTCATCTCAATTAATTCTCCGGCCACATTTAATGACCTCAAATCCTTTGAGATATTTATTGCTGATCCTCTTTATCATGACCTTCAGCACAGGGTTTGCCCAGGTAAGGGATACCCTGAAGCTTACCATAAAAAGGGAAGATGTAAAGGTTAAAAAGGACACTGTTTTCCTGTTTTCAACCCGTATTGATACCATAGCATTGCAACCAATAAAGACTGATACCAGCAAAGTGGCAAAGGACATCAATCCCCTTGATCTTGCCGGATCAAAGTACCGTCTGAGGTTTATGGGAAGTGTAAGGGCTAACGCTTATTATGATTTTACAGGAATGACAGATACTGAAGGTTTTATGCCTTATGATATTCCTGTAGGGATAGATAAAGTTGAAGGGTTGGCAAGCGTATATGCAGGAGCCAGGCAGACCCGCCTTGGTGTTGAAGGAAGCGCCAGTACAAGGGTGGGTAATATTAAGACATATATTGAGGTTGATTTTGCAAGCGCCAATCAATCACTTCTGCGTTTAAGGCATGCTTATGCTGAATGGAATTTCTTCAAGCTGGGATATAGCTGGAGCACATTTATGGATAATGCCTCCCTCCCTGCTACTGTAGATTTTGAAGGACCCAACAGCGCTCTTTCCAAGCGGCTTGGAATGATAAGGTATGAAAGAAAATACGGCCTGAGAAGTATTGCGGGGATCTCTCTTGAATCACCTGTCACTGATTATTACAATCCTACAGATACTCTCACTGTTGACAAAAGCAAGCAGGGAAATTTTGACATTGCCGGAAGATATAAATATTTCAATAAACCTGGTCATATACAGGTCGCCGGAATATTGAGAAGAATACAGTATTTTGATCAGACGAAGATGAATACTCTTTACGGATGGGGTATTTTAGTGAGTATGAATGTTAATATAAATAAGAAAAATATCCTCTTCGGCCAGTACTCATTAGGAAGCGGTATATCAAATTATTATGTCGGATTTACAGGCCGGCAGTTGGATGCCATATATGATCCTGTTACTGAGAAAATGACACTAAAATTCATAAGGGGGGGATTTCTGACTTACAGTTATGTGCATGATGCCTCCTGGAGATTTTCTCTTACAAGCGGCACATCATATCTCGCTGCAAAGGATTTTGAGTCACCAGATACTTTCAAGTCAAGTTTTTACCTCGCTGCAAACACATTCTATAATCCCATTGAAACTATAAGGCTTGGTTTTGAATTAACTGCCGGCTCCAGAACTAACCTCAATAATCAGAAAGGCAGTTCCACAAGGATCTCCCTGATGGCAAGCTTTGATTTCTGATTCGATTCTGAAATCCGTTATTTTTGTATGTTTATGATATTCTAAGTACGAGCAGGTTTCTATTGAAACAGGATTAACAAAGCAAAATCATAACAAAAGTAAATAAGTAGAGGGTTTATTGCTAAGGTAAATGCGTAAATATATATCTATTTTCAAATCACACTTAGCAATCTCAAATAACTTGTTTAATATTTAGTTTTCTGAAATCTGAAAGGAAGATAAAACTTTAAAATAATTACAATTTAGATCTGTCAGTGTCTCATTTACATTGTTGCCCTCGAATCAATTTGTTTATATATATTTGCTAGCCATTTACTTAATATCTTCATATGAAAATTTCAGACAGGTATGGCAAATAAGTATTGTTTATCATACTCATATAAAATAAAACTGATATTATATGAAAAAAATATGTTTGCTGATTGCTTTTATCTTTTCCGCACTCCTCACCCAGGGGCAAACTGATAAAACAACTGATACAAAACCAGACTACCCTTCCGGGCAGATCTCCAATGGACTGGTGAATGTATATTTCTACATACCCGATGCCGAAAAAGGGTACTATCGGGGTACAAGGTTCGATTGGTCGGGCATTATTTATTCTCTTCGTTACAAGGACGAGGAATACTACGGCAGATGGTATACCCGAATAGATAAGTCCATTCACAATAACGTCCAGCGTGTTGGGGCGGATGGAAAGGGTGAAGTTGTCACCGGAATTGCGAGCAGCGGATTAGGACCTGCTGAAGAGTTTCTGACCAGCGACAAGGCACTTGGTTTCGACGAAGCGAAACCGGGCGACACATTCCTCAAGATCGGGGTAGGTGTTCTCAGACGACCGGATGATAAGCCCTATGACCGTTATCGCGATTATGAGATCGTCGACGGCGGTAAATGGACAACGAAGACCAGTGACGATAAGGTTGTGTTCATACAGACGCTGTCCAATAAGGAGAGCGGATATGGCTATATTTATACCAAGACATTGCTACTGATTCAAAACAAACCCATGATGCGGATAGAGCATCTTCTTCAAAACACCGGTAACAAGACGCTTACCACCAGTGTTTATGACCATAACTTCTTTGTTACGAACAATCATCACACAGGGCCTGATTATGTTATCACAACACCTTACCAAATGAAAATAAGCCGTACACAGGGAGCCGATCTGTTTCACATCAAGGATAACAAGCTGCTGTTCACAAAACTGTTCTCTCCAAAGGAAATGGCTGTTACATGGATCGATGGTTTTGAGCCTGTTGCAAAAGATTATTCCTTCCGCGTGGAGAATATCCGGACCGGGACCGGTTATGCAGTGCAGGGCGACAGACCACTGTCCCAGATAATGTTATGGGCAATCTTTACAAATATATCACTTGAGGCGTTCATTGATCTGCATGCAGGTCCGGGCAGGGAAGAACGCTGGGCTTATGAGTATACATACTTTACCGGCAAGGATAATTGACAAATTTCAGTAATTTTAAATTCCACCAGATTAAAATAAGCAGATATGAAGAAAATTATAATAAGTATACTCCTCATTCAACTGACATTTGTTTCTAATGCACAATATCAGATCAATGCAACAGAAAAGGGTGATGAATTCTATTTAAATCCTGTTTTCCCGGGCGATTACCCTGACCCGAGTATATTGCGTGAGGGGGATGATTATTACATCGTTCATTCATCTTTTGATTACTATCCGGGCTTGCTGATCTGGCATTCAAAAGATATGATCAACTGGACACCAGTAGTAAATGCATTGCATAAATATGTAGGTCCGGTCTGGGCTCCTGATCTTATAAAACATAAAAATAAATATTACATCTATTTCCCTGCCAATAATACAAATTATGTGGTTACTTCCGAATCAATCATAGGACCCTGGAGCAATCCTATCGATTTAAAAGTCGGTAATATTGATCCCGGACATGTTACAGATGCGAATGGCAAACGATATTTGTATTTTAGCTCTGGTGGTTATGTACCTCTGTCAGATGATGGTCTTTCTGTTACCGGGGAATTAAAACAGACATACAACGGCTGGCCAATTCCCCGCGAATGGACAATTGAATGTTTTTGTCTTGAAGGTCCGAAACTTATTAAACATGGTGATTATTATTATCTGACAATGGCTGCGGGAGGTACAGCAGGGCCACCTACAAGTCATATGGTGACTTCTGCACGATCTCAATCACCCTTTGGTCCCTGGGAAAACTCACCATACAATCCTATCATTCGGACAAATGATATTTCAGAGAAATGGTGGTCGCAGGGGCATGGAACCATATTTGATGATGCAAAAGGGAACTGGTGGATTGTTTTTCACGGATATGAAAACGGATATTCGAATATGGGGCGTCAAACCTTGCTTCTTCCAATAGAATGGACAAAAGATGGCTGGTTCAAAACTCCCGACAAAATAAAAACGGATGATCCGGTTAAAAGACCTGCAGGTACTGCCTCAAAACCAGCATTTTCCTTAAATGATAGTTTTGATGGGAATCAGTTAAAACATCAATGGCAATTTTTTGGCGAATACAATACTAATCGGTTTCATTTTGCCGATAATAAATTACTCATCAAAGCTAAAGGAGATTCAATCAGTGACTGTTCCCCATTGCTTTGTATACCACCTGACCATTCATATATTGCGGAAGTGGAAGTAGTTATTGAGGGAGCTGCTACAGGTGGATTAGTGCTTTTCTATAACAAAAAAGCATACTCGGGTATATTGGCTGATAATGAGAATATACTGGCAAATCTTCAGCGCTGGCAGTTCACAACAGAAAAAAATGTTATTAAGAATCATGTATTTCTTCGCCTGAAAAAAGTTGACAATATAGTTGATATGTATTACAGCACTGACGGAACTATATGGAATAAAATAGAAAATTCCGTGGAAGTCTCCGGATTACATCATAATGTTCTGGGCGGATTTTTAAGTTTACGTTTGGGACTTTGCTCAATTGGGAATGGAGCTGTTACATTTAATAACTTTACTTATAAAGCAATAAAATAAACCTAATGCCAGTTCCATGAATATTTCTGGTGTGAGGGAAATTATTTTGCAATGCAGTTTAAACCTGTTTTGAATTCATTCAAAATACTTATATCTCAAAACGTGGCTCATCATTGAGCTATAGGGAGCTAATTCGTTTGATTCAAGAATAATTAAGTTTTTGTTGTCATCAAAAGTTCGCTTAATTGAACGGTAGCGTGTACCATTATGATTATTATATAAATCCGATCTTATTTGCAGCGATCCTGAATATGAATGAATTGTATAGGATAAACATTTGTTATCAGCGGCATACCGAGTCTCCTTAATCAATCTTCCTGAATTATCATATTGGTTCTCAGTGTAACTCTCCAATGTGTTATGAGAATACTTTTTAATTTTTGAAAGCTGATCAGCTTCATACTCATATACTGTGAATTCAGAGGTAATTCCATTTAGATTTTCAATTGATTCTTTAATCTTTTTCCCATCAGCAGAATAAGAACAGATATAGTTTTGCAAATTAATGTAACCTGTCGGAGAATAGGTATTTGCATTAAAATTGCTGATCTTTACAAGCTGATCTGAAGCATTATATTCATACAAATTATACTTTATCGTACCAACAATTACCCCATTATCGTACATTGGTGATGATGTTCTGCTAATTCTTCCCTTTTCATCATATTCATATTCTTCAGCTATACCTATTGGTACCTCTGAGTCAATTTTAGAGTAAAGCAAAATTTGCTTTAACAAGGCATTCTCCTTATAAGTCTCTAGATCTGAAATTATTAAATCGGATTGATCTTTTTGACAACCTGAATACACCATAATAAATAAGCAGAATATTAGGATTAGAGACAAGCGCATTTTCATTTTATTTAGTTCAGGCTAGGTATTAAATTCTCCTTAGTAGATAGTGTTTTTAACAAATTTAAAATTTTCTTTGAGATGTACGGATACCACATCATGTATTATTAGTGAATTCCGGGATTTGATTTAGAATCTTTCATTTACTAAATTATTATAAATGGAACCAAATGTGAAACGCAATCCAATCTGCCCGCTCATTTCATAAGTTGTTGCCAGTTTTCTGCGTTCAAATAAAAGATCTTCAAGAGATACATCGCCTTTAGGTAAATACAGCTGATCGTGGATCATAACGGATTCAAATCCGCAAAATACAGATATATTCTTTGTTACATACATTGAAATATCAGACTCAAAAGTGAGAGAGTTTTTTGAAAAGTCCTGAAATAAATGTCTGCCTTCAAGACCTACTGATAATTCACCCCATGGCTGAATCAGTTCCATATGAATCTCAAGAGATTCAGAAAAAAGTGTTCCTCCATCTTATCATAAATGGTTTCCTCTATATAGTTGTAAGAAGAAACTGCAATATTATACCTTAAAGCAAGTACCCTTTTATGACTTTCATTCCAGGGAAAAATATTATACTCAGCAGCCAGTGAAGTATCAAATTTGTGTTTAATATTAAGATATGTTCGTGATAAATATTCTCCATAGATACGTGCCGACCATCTGTTTGTCAGACTTTTAATATATCTTGCCGAGATCTCCCTGGTATCCTGCTTGTTTGTTATAAGATTTCCTTCATCATAAAAATTCTCCCTGTTAATTTCATACAGGGCCTCAAGACTCCCTTTCCATTCTTCAGTCACCTTCTGGATCCTGGTCTCATTTTTAAGAGAATACCTGTTCTGGCTCTCCTCCTTTTGAAACTCACCTCCTGATTCAAATCTGAAAATCCATTTATTCCAGGGGTCAATCAGCATTTCATCGGCTTTTTTGTTTTCTTTATCTTCGATGTTTATATTAAGTCTTTCGAGGTAACCAGTCCTTGAGTAATACTGAAGTATCCCTACTTTTATGGTTTTAAGAAGAGTCCTTCTGATATCATCTTCTGTATCTGGCTGGTTGGTAATAACAGTGTAATCATTATCAACTCCTTCAAATTTCTTTTTCCCAAGAAAGTTCAGAAAGTACTTATGCCCGTCACCTCCTGTTTTTGAGTCCGTTACAAGAATGTGAACATCAGCGAGAAGAGGATCACGAACAAAGGAGATAAAAGTCAGTTCCTGGCGGATAAATGTCAGATCGCAATCTTCACATTCGAGGAAAAAGTTTATCGCGGATTGGTTCTCCTGAGAATATCCTTTTATAGACAAAGTCAGGAATAATAAAATGATTCCTTTAAAAACTGAAAAATATTTCATGGTTATGGTCTTAAAATACCGTTTACCATTCTATAAGTTAAATCAAAAATTAGTCCTATGAAATAACTAAAACAATTTAATCCAGATCATTCCTTAACAAAGTCGGACTGAGTTTTAATTCCACCCCATAATATTTAATTACTAAATATTTAATTGATTATGTTTTAAATATTTCTGAAATTTGAATTATTAATACAAAAACTATTCATTATTTCAGCTGATTAGAATTAAAAAACCTGATTAACCGGGATTTTAATTTGCAGGTTAAAAGGTTGTTTACTTTTTATAATTAAACTCATATTCACATGAAAACAAATCTGATTTTATCTTTTATCATGTTTATCCTGGTCGGTTTTACCAGTTGCAAACCTAAAGATCAACCGGCAGTTGTAATACCAATGGAAGACTTCTTTAAGGATGCTGAAAAAGTGGGTTACCGCATCTCTCCAAATGGTCAAATGATCGTCTTCCGCGCTCCACATATGGGACGCATGAATGTTTTTGTTCAGAAGCTGGGCGATACAACTGCTGTTCCAATCACACAGGAAACCGAGCGCAGTATCTATGATGCCTTATGGGAATCGGATGACAGGATCATATTCACAAAAGATATTGGTGGTGATGAGAATATGCATGTACTGTCGGTTAAACCAGATGGCAGCGGGCTTGTTGATCATACTCCCTTTGAGAAAGTGAGATCTGAGGTTATTGATATACTGGAAGAAACACCGAATGAATTACTTATTGGCAGTAACAAGAGAAATCCACAGGTGTTTGATGTCTATTTGCTTAATACTGAAAGCGGGGAATTGAAAATGGTTGCTGAAAATCCCGGAAATATTACATCGTGGATTACCGATCATAGTGGAAAAATAAGGGCAGCTGTTACCTCTGACGGTGTAAATACAAGCGTTATGTACAGAGATACTGAAAAGGATAAATTTAAAACAGTTATAACAACAAGTTTTAAAGAAACACTTGCACCTGTTTTGTTTACTTTCGACAACAAAAATCTGTATTGTCTCTCAAATCTTGGGCGAGATAAAACTGCTGTAGTGGAATTTGATCCAAATACCGCAAATGAAGTGAAAATAATATATGAAAATCCTGATGCAGACATTACAGGGCTGGACTATTCAAAACTAAGGAAGGTATTAACTGCAGCATACTACGAAACTGACAAACTGCAAAAGTATTTTCTCGATTCAGCAATGCACCAGATTGACAATAAAATAAAAGCTCAGATCCCAGATTACATCTTCCAGATAACCCGTAAGAGTAAAGACGAAACAAAACTGTTGGTTTATACCAGTAGCGACCGGTATCCCGGGGGATATTTTCTGTATGAAGTAAAATCCGGAGAATTGACCAAACTTGCGGATTTCAGACCTTGGTTAAATGAAGAAAACATGGCAGAAATGAAACCTGTGAATTATCAATCCCGTGACGGGATGACAATTCATGGTTATCTGACTCTTCCAAAAGGTATGAAGGCTGAAAATCTTCCGGTTGTGATTAATCCGCACGGCGGACCATGGGCCCGCGACAGCTGGGGATTCAATCCTGAAGTTCAGTTCCTGGCGAACAGAGGGTATGCTGTGTTGCAAATGAACTTCAGAGGATCCACAGGTTATGGCAGAAAATTCTGGGAAGCCTCCTTTAAACAGTGGGGACGAACAATGCAGGATGACATAACAGATGGAGTAAAATGGCTTATCAGCAAGGGTATAGCAGATTCCTCTCGTATTGCAATCTACGGGGCAAGTTATGGAGGCTATGCAACTCTTGCAGGTATTACGCTGACACCGGAATTGTACGCCTGCGCAGTTGACTATGTTGGAGTATCGAATATGTTTACCATGATGAAAACGATACCACCATACTGGGAACCTTTCCGACAGATGGATTATGAAATGATTGGTGATCCTGTTAAAGACAGCCTGATGCTGGCTGAGGTATCACCTGTGTTCCTCGTTGACCGTATAAAATGTCCACTGTTTGTTGCCCAGGGAGCCAACGATCCCAGGGTAAATATTGCCGAATCAAATCAAATTGTGGATGCCCTCCGCAAGAAAGGTGTGTCTGTTGAATATATGGTAAAAGATAATGAGGGTCATGGATTCTACAATCAGGAAAACCAGTTTGACTTCTACAGGTCTATGGAAAAGTTCCTTGCCGAACACCTTGCAGATGAATAGAAAAAGAGTAAAACCAGATGGGGCCTTATTAAAATATGATGACTTCTAAAGCCCCCGGGGTTGCTAATCTTTCATCACATCTCAATTTAAGTCAATTGCAGAAAGTGAAAGGAGATCCCTCGCTGGCCCTTCGCTACGCTCTGGGTTTCAGCTCACGATCCCGCTTCAGCGGGAGAGGGATCTCCTTCTCACGACAGGTACTTAATAAAAAAGATGTGATTTTAGATTAGGGGGGTTGGGGGATCAAAAAAAATGAAGCCGTGATAAACAATATTATCAAGGCTTCATATTACTCGCTGCTCGAAAGCAGAAGAAGAAAAAACTCAATTAACCACAAAATATGTATGGTTAAAGGGGAAATTATTGTCACGCAGCCACCAGCGTAATGCTTTTGCGATTTTTCGCTTTTTCAGCACCACTGTTCCTATTTCGGAAGAAGATATCTGGTAGAACGTTTTCAAAACTTACTGTATTTATTTAAATCTGAAAATATTTATACTATTCGGATAAAAAAATTAAGCCCTTTTTTTAATCTGTCTGCGTATATTCTGTGAATAAAAATAAGTTGTTCCTTCAATCTCAGTCATATCAACTATCTTAAATCCATGTGTACTTAAAAGTTCAGAGACTTCCTTTTTATCCATAATATGATCTGCCCTGGAATCAATGAAATTTATAAACCTGTTCATTAATCTTGAAGGTTTATAGAAATTCCCTCCATTATATTTGGATCTTTTGTCGTCAGAAAAACATCCGATAAAATTTGCATCCGCAGGTAAAACATTAAAAAGAGTTTGTAAAAACCTGCCCGGGTGTTTCATCTGATTCAGCTTCCTGAGGTTAACCAAAGTTTTGACACTCTTCATTTCATTCTCATCATAAAAATAATGATGATCAGATGGAAGAACAAGCACATCAGATTCCCTGTTAAGATTAAGTCTTCTCAGATACTGCATAAAGTTTTCTTTGCTAACAGAAATTACTTTACTAATGGAAGAATTACCAATAGCTACCTGTGAGCTCCTTTTCCAGTTAATATCTATCAGGTCCAAATTGCCTTCAAGAATATCCTTATAACTTAATGTTGAACTGTATTCCATTTTTTTTGCTTTATTAACTACTGTAAAAGTAAATCACAGATACATTGCTGTCAAGCGCGAATGGCCTGTTGGTGGGTAAATGAGATGCTATTAAGTTTTGTTAGTCTAAGTAATTATGATGATCATTAAAGAGAATAAACTGTTAATACCTCTAAGGTGGTCGTTCGTCAAAAAAGCTGTGAATTTTATTTGGTTTTCAGACAAGTTTCATGCATGCAAGCCGATCAATTGACTATTTAGCTGTATATCAGTGCAATAAATTAACTGATATCAATACAGGTAAGGAATAAAGCAAAAGAGAAGTTTTGACGAATGGATTTTTACATTTGATTAAAAACAGAGAAATGACACTGTTTTTAGAGAAATCAACAATTTCAAATCGCTCAGAACGGCATTTTTTGTAGAAATATCAGGATTCAGGTATGAAACTACCAGTTTAAAGTCACTGATAAATTTGCTTATTTATCCCGGTCCGCCAGCTTTGTATTTCTTCATCCCCAACCCTCCCGACGCTTACGGTCGGGGCAGGCTCTCCCCCGAAGTGGGAGGGGCTTTAAAACAGGATAATTATATATACTTAGGATTGACGTTGGGAATAAAAAGAAGGTAGCAACAACATTCTGAATGACTTCCCCCTCTCACTCGGGCTAATCTTATATCACATCTGCAAATTAGCTAGATGCTGAAGGGAGAAGGAGATCCCTCGCTTCCCCTTCACTTCCCCTTCACTTCGCTCTGGGTTTCAGCTCTGGGTTTCAGCTCGGGATGACAGGCAATTAGTTGAGACACAGAGGGAAAGAAGCGGCGAGCCGCGAAGCTACCATTCTTTATTGATCCTTGAATACTTTTGCGGCTCGCCGCTTCTTTCCCTCACATTATACCCCAAAATAACCTGTCATCCCGAAATTCCGACAAATCGGAGCTTGCGGAGGTTTGGAGGAATGAGGGATCTCCTTCTCCTGTATTCAAAATCACAGAGTACCGTCGATGTCCGATACTATTTTATAAATTACTGCAAATCCTTAATCATCCAGACATTACAGGCAAAATGACCTGAATTACCCAATGGTTTTGATATATACTTAAAACCGGTTTTTTCATACAAACTGATTGCCCTGTCAAGCTCCGGGAAAGACTCCAGGTATAGCTGTCTGTAACCTAGTCTGACAGCCGATTTGAAGATCATATTAATAATTTCCTTTCCTATGCCCCTCCCCCTGTGTGTAACAGCTAAATATAGCTTCACAAGTTCAGCACAACCTTCAGGCAACATTGGAGTCGGATAAACTCCTCCTCCGCCTATAATTACGCCATTCTCTTCAGCAATCCAATATTCAGAACCGGACATGCGAAATAACTCAAAAAGGTTGTCGGTTGTAGGATCGGTATATACAGTCCCCGGCATATCAATCTTATACTCCCTGAATATTACTCTGATAAGTTCTGCAATTTTCTTGTTATCCTTTTGTTCGATCGGTCTGAAAGTAACCCCTGAATCAGCCATTTTATATCTTTTCGTTACCCGGAAACGTCTCAAAAATAAAAATTTCTTCAATGCAAACACCAAAAACCTTTGAGATATCATAAGCCAGTTTAAGGGACGGATTATACTTATTCTTTTCGAGAAACACTATTGTCTCCCGCCTGACATTAACCTTTCTTGCCAGTTCATCCTGGGTAAGATTAAATCTTGCCCTGTACTCCTTTATCCTGTTATTCATTGCGTATGACTGAAAAGTTGAAAATCAGCCAGCAAATAACGAATATAACAGCCATGCAAATAATTCCACCTCCGATAATTGTATGGGTCTCGTAATTGATCTTATCAGAAAAGTACATAATCGCTAACCATAAATACAACGAGATATAAAATGAAACGGAAGAGGTTTTTTGCATTACTTTCTTTGATAATTCATCTTCCGGAATCTCTCCTCTTCGGGTACTGTTCAATCTCCTTAATCCCACTAAAACAGCTAATGCAACCACAAGTATTAATATACCGAGAGTCAACAAATCAAATGGTTCAGCGGATTTTCCTGATGAAAACAACCAAAATCCTATGGTTGTAAGAAGCAATGCTGACAAAATAAATACAATAACAGTCTTTTTCATAATTATAGATTTATAGTTAATTATATCTAACACAAAGTTAGATATACATAACATTATATCCAATTTTTTTAAAGTATTTTTTATAAATATTTGATATGACTATCGGGAATCAATAATAAATCTTCAACTAAATCGTGGAGATCCCTCGTTGTCACTACTACTGACAACATTTCATAACTCATCGATTATAAGCGATATGTGTATTTAAATGTATGGGAGTGCTTCTTCTTCATCGTCCGGATATAATAAAAATCAATAATTGCTCCCGTGTGTTTCTTCTTTTCCGTAGAATCTGATTTCAATTCATCTCCCGTTAGGTTTGTTATCTTTTTCTAAGCCACGAAGTGGCTAAAGATGAATAACCCCCGGTGAATTGCGCCGGGGGTTATTCATATATGGCTCTTTCAGAGCCTCTTTGAGCAAAGAGCAGTAATTGTAACTGTTTATGCTATAGATTATATTATTTCATTAAAGTACACGTTTCGAATGCTCTCACCTGCAACATTTGTTATAATACTGGATATGCAAAATTTTTGAAAATAAACTCGGGATAACACCGCAGGTTCGTTGTCTTTGTCTTAAATCTTAGAGACAGAAGATCACAAATCTACCTTTGCAAAACTCAGAGATTGAAAGTATAAGTATATTTCAATAATATTGATCTGGCACTATAGGCAGGGAAGTTGGGTATCTCCCTGGTAAGGCTGGTATTGCGGCCTTCATCAAAGACAATATAAAAATCATTACCTTCCTTTGGATTATATCTTAATCTCAGGTTTGTTAAAATGCCCTTCATAGCAGTGTTATACTGAATATAAGCACTTACAGATAGACGTATATCAAGCATATACAATGATTTGATCCCTAAAATATGGTTTGTCAATTCCTGGTTCCTCTCCTTGAAATTTAGCTTGTCAAAGTTATAGACTGTGCCGAGTTCCAGGTGCTTTGATACATTCCAGGTCGGTTGAAAATTCACAGATAACCTTTTACCATCAAAAAAACCGCCTGCCTGGGTTGTCATCTTTATGAAAAATGGCTTAGTAGCCGGGGTGGAAATAATTCCTTCCAGATTCATGAACTGGTATTCTCCTACCGGGATAAAAACCTCATCCTCAAGGAAGGTGAGTGTATCTCTCAGGATCTCCTGATTCGACACAAGATTAACTGTCCACTCCCACTTGCTTTTTGTCAGGAATGTCCAACCGGTAGTAAGGTTAAATGACATCAGAGATTTGTCGTCGATATATCGTATATACCTAAATGCGATCTCAGGAGAATGGCTGTAGAGCTTTGCCTTTTCTCCGGGTAACCAACCATATTTTATACCTCCCCTTATTGCTATATAATTATCCATCATTTCAAAGCCAATGCCTGGATTAAAATTTGTTCCTGACTGAGAAATTCCAATATTATACCCAAGTCCTTTACTTGATCTTCTCTCCCATCTTGCAGCCAGCCGGGAAGGTTCAGAAAATGATTCATTTTTGACATCATTCTCAAAGGACTGGCTCCACTTGAGGTCAAGGTAGTCGTTTCCAAAGACCCTGAAAATTCCATCAAGTCCGTAAACAAGGTTATAGGTACCGTTAACCCCAAGTCTGCTTGTCATAATTGCACCAACATAAGTATTCTCATTCAGGATCTGACGACGAAATCTCAGTACTCCGAAATTCTCCGAAGGAAGGACTTCCTCTGAGATCCCTTCTTCATTATTTTTCCATAGTGCTGCCGTTTGCATATCCAGTATGCCGAGATCCCATTTTCCAATCCTGCCTGTAATTCTGGCACCACCATAAATTCTTACCGGGTCACCATCATCACTCAGACCTATCCGCCGGCTGTAAAACAGATTACTATTACCACCCAGTGCAAAATCAAAGACACTTGACCTCTCAAGAAAAAAAGTCCTCTTCTCAGGAAAATAGAGCGAGAATCGCGTCAGATTAATCTGCTGTTCATCAGACTCAACCTGTGCAAAATCAGTGTTTACAGTCAGATCCATTGTGATGTTGTTGGTGATACCGTATTTAACATCAAGTCCTGCTTCCAGAACAGGTTTATCTGATTTAATATATTCAGTTCCACCGCTGTTTAACTTATTGGCACTTTGATATCCGGTTAAAAGATAAGGTGCAATATAAACTGGTTTCTCAGGCTTCACTCCTCTCAATATAACTTCGTGTGCCTGTGATGGTTTCAGTACTGAAACCTGACCCCAGTTCGGTGGAATTGCAGGAAAAAGATCTGTTTCGTTTTTGGAAGGGATCCATCTCTGAACAATCAATCCCATTCTGACTTCACCATCTATCTCCTGAAATCGAAGGCTTGAAAAGGGAATTCTGATCTCAGAAGACCATCCGGAGCTATCAGAACTGGTACGAACATCCCAGAATGTGTTCCAGCTGATATTCAATGGTAACTGAGTGGGTGATTGCGTTACAGCATCCTTCAATATGGTTGCGTCCCACCTCAGACCATCAGGGGATGTAAAAAACGCCAGTCCGTTTTCCTTATCATTATATGTATCAAGAATTACTCCAAGCCAGTCACCTCCCATTCCCATATAATCTCTTTTAAGACTTGCTGACTGAATCATTTCAGGATCATTATAATAGATCTTTGATGCAACATAGAGATATTTATCATCGTAAGCCAGCCGGGTATCAGTTTTCTCTGAGGGATCTTTTCCGAAGACCGGGGAATGCATGATAAAATTTAATGGCCCAATAGCCTTCCATGCTTCTTCATCCGGGATCCCATCAAAAGTTATTGGGAGAGTAAGCTGTTCAATTACCAGTGCATTTTTAAGATCTGATGATAGTTTTTTCTGTCCAAATGTCAGATATCCTGAGGTACATAGAATCAGCAATACTGAAAAGACTTCTCTGACTATACTTTTTATCATCCGGATCTCACGTAGATTTTACAAAGAAAACCAATAATTCAACTTAATAAGAAAAATATTGTTAGGGTAAATATCTCGTAGTTCCTTGTAGGAATCTCCAAGTGAAATATCAGAAGATCCTGTATTCCCTGTTCTTTCAGATGACCATACAAAATAAATAAATGATCCAGGCCGGTACTCCCATTTTGCCACAAAATTTGAACGTAACTGATGAAAGTTGAAATCTGGATCCCCAATTGTATAATCCGGTATATTATCATCATTTTCATCTAAATAATAGATCCCGTCAGAAAGAACTGCATTATTGTAAATATCAAACCTGTCTTCAAAATTCTCTGAATCAGGGTCTGTGACTCTCTTGAATTCAGTATAACTTCCTTTTGATACAAATGGACTTCCGTAATACTGAATAGAAAACTCAGGAGAGAGGTTCAGATCAACACGGAAGGTAAGACCAACTGTTTCCTGGTTGATTGTACCAAGTATATATCGTTTTTCAGAGGAATAATCCACTGTGGTAACATACTGCAGCATGTCATTGTTAATTTCATAAAGTGCACTCAACCCGAACTTAAGTTTAGTAAATGGTCTGATTGTAAGGCCCGGTTCGAGCCGGTAACCTGAAGCTGAATTATCTCCTCCATATTTGTACATGTACCTTATTTGTGCTATGATATTCTTTGAAGAATTTGTACCTATTCCACCGAATGATCTGATGGTATATGGCATTATCATATCATATCCACCCCTCAGAACCTTTGTATCATATGCTTCTGAATCGAAAATCAGATTTGTGTTAAACTTCCACTGATTCTTAAATTCTGATGTAAATGAAAAATGCCCTCCTGACCCCAGATATGTTCCATCAAAATTCCACCTGTTGAACTGCTCAAGGCCTATATCATAAGTCCTGAAAATTGAAACCGGCTGATTTACAAAATATGATACCTCATTTTCCTGTGTAACTTCATCAGCAGTATTCATATAGCCCAGATCATTCAGTTCCAGTCCCGGTGTGAGCCAGGTAGCTCCTGTCGAGTAACGCCAGAATCCTTTCGAGCCTTTCCCTATCCTGAATTTTCCTCCGGCTCCGTTCAGGCTTGTACGGGTTGTATCATATTCCAGGTAATCTGCTCCCGGACGCTGGTAATAGCGGGCAGAAGACTCCTGCAACTTAGTGATTGACTCTTCGCTACCTTCAATGTAACTGCCTATTAAACGGGCATCAATAAAGAATTCCTTATCCTTAAAATGATGTAACAGGTCTAATCCTCCGGTAAATGCATTGTTACTAAGAAATTCAAGATTCGCATCTTCAATAAGACGATTAGAAGATGTAAACATGCCTCCGAAAACTGTATTACCTGCATTGTACCCTTTTTGTACACGGGCGACAGTATAGTTTGTCAGTGGTTCAACTTTTGTCTTGCTGATATTACCATCCTTATCACTTATACTGGCAAATTCATTTGCTGTAACACTCTGTATCAGTCCTACGGAGAGCCCTTTTGAAGTTGTCCCGCTAAGCTTCATAGCACTCAGAATTGTTGTATTATCTGGTGAATCGACAAACTGGTCAGTGCCCGGACTCAGAGTGAGAGATGGTGAGTGTCCTATTCTCCTGGAGTAAAAAAGGCTCTGATTATCAAACTTATAATCAAAAATTGTCAGTCCCTCAAGAAAGAATGGTCTTTTTTCTTCATAAAATGTTTCGAATGCTGTTAAGTTCATAACTGAGGGATCTGATTCCACCTGCCCAAAATCAGGATTAACAGTAAGGTCCAGTGTAAAATTGCTGGAGATTCCGATCTTGGCATCAAGACCAATATTTCCCCGCCAGTTCCTTCCATTTTCAGTAAAGGGATTGCCCGCTTCTTCTTCCATTGTTTCAATACCTCCAAGGGCATAAGGCATTATCTCAAGGCGCCTTGATTTCTTCAATCCGTTAATGCCGCGCAATTCTCCGAAATTATAGATCATTCCGGGGCCGGTTTTACTTTGTTTTTCCCAATTGCTTTCCTCCTGAAGACGATCTATCCATCTCCATGTATGCATGCCCCAAACCTGCTCTTCTTCACCACTATAGCGCAACTGGCTCAGGGGTATTTCCAACTCAGCAATCCAGGCAGAATCCTCCACCCCGGTCTTACCTTTCCATACAGCATTCCAGTTGAAGTCCCAGTTCATGGGATTAAAGAGAATCAGATCAATTTTTTGACCCCATGAAGTAATTGAGAATTCAAAACCTGTGCGATAATCGTGGTAGCTGTCAAAAGTTATTCCGACAATATCACCGGCAAACTCATCCCTGACACCAGCCTTTCTAAGCATTTTTTCAGGTTCTCCATCATATGCACGGAACGCAACATAAAGATATTTATCATCATACTGGATATTCAACTCGGTAGGATAAGATGGCGGAGCCCCTTCATTCGGAATAAACTGAGTGTAATCGCCGGCCCATGTTCCGTTTTTCCAGCATTCATCATCCAGTTTACCATCAATAAATGGTTTTGAACCAATAAGACGGGTAGTTGTATAAACCGGTTGTTTTAGTGTACTATTTTTTACAGTTGTATCCTGTTGATTCTGTAATGAACCGACAGAAAACAATTGTGCCGTAAAAATGAAGAGGTTAAACCAAAGGATTATTGAAAAAAGAAGAGCCTGTTTCATTTGAATGAATATAATCAGGATAGTAGAGATTAGGTCATTCAAATATATATGAATTACTCAAGTATAGTTATTATGGTAAATCTAAAATAGGAAGAATTAACATTTTTTATCATTTCAAAACGGAGTTGATTTTCATTATCAGCTCTTTTTTATCAATTGGTTTTACAACATAACCACTAAAATTTGCCATCGTAGCTCTTTCAATATCCTCTTTAAAGGCAAATGCTGTAACTGCTATTACCGGAATTTCAGGATTTATAGATCTGATCTTCTGTGTAGCATCGTAACCATTCAGGACCGGCATTTTAATATCCATCAGAACCAGGTCGAAACCGGAATCTGATTTAAATAAATCAACTGCTTCAGAACCATTCCTTGCCCATATAACCTCAATATTGGGAAGTTTCAACAATTCCCTAATATACAGATAATTAACCTCATCATCTTCTGCTACCAGAATCTTTAAATTCTGAGTTATCTGAATCCCTGAGACTACTTTTGGGGAAGAATTCATACCTGATACAAAATCCACAGGTATTGAAACCGTAAAGACTGAACCTATATCAGGTGTGGAATCAACCCGTATTTCTCCCCCGAGGAAATCGACATATCCTTTTGTAATAGCCAGACCCAAACCTGAACCTCCGAATGACCTGTTAAGACCAATTTCAGCTTGCCGGAAACGATCAAAAATAATCATTTTAGTATGTTCACTTATTCCTATACCAGAGTCAGTTACAGTAATTAATAATTTCCCTTCATTTCCAGAAACTTTTATTTTGATGGTTCCTTTTTCGGTAAACTTTATTGCATTACTTACAAGATTATTCAGAATCTGTTTAACCTTATCACGATCTGTTTTTATCAAAACATTGCCAATATCGTTAACAGTTTCTAAAACAAGTTTTTTGTTAATTGCAGATTTGGAATATGTGGCATTGACTTCATTCAACAACTGATCAACTTCAAATTCAGAAAGATACAAGTCAATTGCTCCTGATTCAATTTTTGAAATGTCAATCAGATCATTTACGAGGGTTGCCAATTGCGCTGTGCAGGAATTTATAATCTCAATATATTCTGTTCTTTTTTCGGTGCTGACTTCAGGCCGTTGTAAAAGGTCCAGAAATCCAACAATCCCGTTCATCGGAGTCCTTATTTCATGAGAAATATTCTGAATAAAAGCAGTTTTAAGCCTGTCACTTTCTTCTGCTTTCTCTTTAGCTGCCAATAACTCCTCATTTATCCTTAACATCTGAGTATTGCTTCTGTTCAGTTCTTCGTTTTTTTCTTTAAGGCTTAGTTCATTCCTGAACAGTTTCTCTTCTGCAATTATTCTTTCCTTCAGCTCCTTATTGATTCTATCATATGAGTACTTGTAACTCCTTTCAAATAAAATAATTGAAGTAATAACTATAATAAATAACACAGTATAATCTATGCTCATTACTACCGGAATATCACCAGGTGGCATAAAGCCATTTTTTGGAGGAATAAAGGCCATAATCCATACTGAGAGTATACTGATAAGAGTCAGGGCAAATGAAAACCTTGCTCCTATCAGTAAGGTTGCAAGAAAAATAATTACTATATAGGCAACTATTGCAATATCTTTAACCCCATCTGAATAGGCAGCCATCAAAGTCAATGCTATCCATGTTACAATTATAAGAAGAACAGCAGCTGTTTTAATTCTTCCTTTATTTGTAAGATAAAGCAAAAAGGCACAACAAAGTGTAAGAGCAAGGAGAATTATATCAATGGGATACAGGACTGAGAAGTAAACGATCTTGTAAGATGCAAGTGCAGGTAAAACAATAATAGACACATAAAGGATGATTCTCAGATATGCCGAAATAGTTTTTTTACCTTCAGCATCTGAAAATATATGTGTAAAAAATTTATCAGAAAATTTTTCCTTTGAGTGTAACATGCACTATCCAAAATTATTTTCTAATCCACAAGAATATTTTATTTTAATAGCCTTATGATTTAAGATGGATAAATTTACATGTTTTTTTAAAAATTACCTGATTATAAGGCGGATTAAATTGATAAAAGATAATAAGCGGAGAAGTTTATTCCAATAGATCTGTTAAATCAGATGGAGCCATCCCAACCAGAAAGTCTTGCCCAAAGCCACCAGGCAGCATAAGCTTTCTGATTTGCGTTCAGTGGCTGACTGTGAGCTGATGAGCAATTGAACCAATCGACTCCGGAAGTATGTGAATTCTGCCACTGTATTGCCCAATTGCTGTCGTGGCTACCATTGTTATCGCTATCATAGTCACACGCATCATTGGGTTTTTTCGCCCCAAAATACACTCCATCAGGATCATAGCATTCAATATCAGCAAAATCGAATAATATCTTTTTATTTGTTTTACAGTAATTCCTTATCTGTTCATTCCTAAGGTGCAGGTTTCCAGTTAATCCAGTACCATCGAGATGACCTGTCATATAAACAAACTTTACATTTTTGAAATCATTTTCCAGACTGGTCATCAGATTCAGGTAGGTTGTAATGTCTGCTTCGGTAGCAGTTGATACCTGTCCGCACCATGACCACATAACAACATTAACATCAGTATTTGCTGCTAAGTAAGATCTTGTACTGCCTGCCCATGATGTTCTGTCCGGAGCTCCAAGATCACCGGTTATAGCATAATCGTGAAGATCAAGCGCTCCGCCTGAACCGTCATTGTTCCAGCTGTAAGAGGCACCCTTGAAACTAACCAATCCTTTCATCCCTTCGGTAACCTGACTGCCATGCGAGGTATGTGAGTAAGCTATATGGAGTTTTTGTTTTGCTGAAGTTATCCAGGTTGCCGGTATAGAAGCCAGTTTCACACACCTGTGGTCAATAATATAATCATCCGGATTTTTAACCTGCTCAATTTCAGGATCATCACTTTTCGAACATCCTGATAATAAGGCTGCTACCAAAACGATGAAAACGCTGTAAATCTTCATATTAATTATTTTTAACTGATTTCTGTATTCAACAAGATCTTTTCAGATAACGTGTAAGATATCGCTATATTATTTGATTTATAAACAAGACCGGAAACCAGACAAAATAGTTGCAGCTATCTCCCTGTTTCTGTATTTTGTTCAGAAGCGATCTGAATTCCTGTCGCTACTTCGGGGATATCACCCATTTTAACATAAATCGGATGGACAATTGATTTCAATTCCGGTAATTTCCTTAAGAAAAATAAGGCAGCAATTATAGGTGAAATCCCTGCTGCAAGGATTGTACCCGGAGCACCAATATACTTTGCAAGTCCTCCGGCTAAAAGACTTCCGAAAGGAGCCGTACCCATTACGGCCATTGTATAAAAACTCATTACCCTGCCCCTTTTATCATCCTCAGTAATTGTTTGAAGAATTGTGTTGCTCGCTGCTGTGTGAAGCATTAATCCCATCCCAACGAAAATCATCAGAATCAGTGAAACAGAAAAAAATCTGGAGAATGATAAAAGGATGAGTCCTGATCCGAAAAGTATTGCAGCAGCCGGAACTATTCTTCCAAGTTTAAGAATTGTTTTACGTGAAGCCAGGAAAAGAGCTCCCAGGAGGGCACCAAAACCGGCAGCGCCCATCATGAAACCATAAGTATGAGAATCACCATTTAAAACCTCTCTTGCAAATACCGGCATAAGAACTGAATATGACATTCCCGAAAGACTTACTAGTCCGAGAAGCAGTAACAGATGTTTTATCGGAGAAAAGCCGAATGTATAATTCAGTCCTTCTTTCAGTTCCTTTAATATTTCTGATTTCTTTTTTCTTACATCATTAATTTCCAGTCGCATCATAAGCAATGAAATAACAACAAAGATGTAGCTGATTGCATTCAGGAGAAAACATACACCTTCACTTGTAGTGGCTAGCAATATCCCGGCAACTGAAGGACCAATTAGTCTTGCAATATTAAACATAAGTGAATTTAGTGCAATTGCATTACCCAGATCCTCCTTTTTCCCGACCATATCTATTACAAATGACTGACGGGAAGGAACATCAAAAGCATTTATACAACCAAGAGCGATACTTAATACGATTATATGCCAGATCTGAATTAAACCGGAAAGGCAAAGCCAGGCAAGAAGAGATGCCTGAATCATTGAAATAATCTGGGTAATTAGTAATACCCTGTATCTGCTCCATCTGTCTGTAAGAACACCAGCCACAGGTGCGAGCAGGAATGTTGGTATCTGACCTGCAAAACTGACAACCCCGAGTAACAGGGCTGACCCTGTCATATTGTAAACCAGCCATGGCATTGCGATCCTTTGCATCCAGGTGCCAATCAGTGAAATACCCTGTCCGCTGAAAAACAGACGGTAATTCCTGTATTGCAGTGAGCGAAACATCACACTGAATCTGCCGGAACTTTTTAGACTTATTCCCACTACATAAATAATTATCCATTCTACGATCCCTTAAAAGTAACTTCTTTTAAGACATTATAAATTTTTGAATGGATAAAAATATCATGACAATTTCTACCCGAATTAATTTTCATGACAATAGAATACTTTATAAAAAATCAACATATAGTGCAGTGGTACAGTTTCTTATAACACTTTGAATAAGTAAAGTGCAATGATAGTTAATATTGTAACCGAAGAAACACCTATTGGAAACCAGACAGGGGCAATCCATGGCTTTGGAATAAGAAAGAGAACATCAATAGTAGTTAGTTTTGGAGGCCATTTTATCAGGATATACAGGGACAAGTAGTAAAACAGATCCCAGAAAGCGAATGTCCACAGAAAGAAGACTCCTTTATAAACCCATGTTGAACCACAAAGATAAGCTATAACCACCAGCATTATTATTGTAGCTGCTTCTCTTGTCATTTCAATATAGAGGTATCTTTTAGGAAATTTTTCTATGGACTCCTTATTCGATTCCGAATCAATCATTCCCAGGGCTTTGCGGAGATAGACAACAACCACTCCCTCAAAATGGGCCATTGCAATACCAAATATGGCCAGAAGTATCAGATTATTTAACATGACCTATAGTATTAAGTATTATAATTACATCTAATTTACTGAATTTTTAAGATTCCCCAAGGAAGAATTAATTGATTGAACTGAAACTATTTATTTGTATTTTTGAGTCATGCTTAAAGATTATACTAACCTGACACTTTAACAAATACAGCTCTGTTTTAAACAATATCATCAAAATATCTAAGGATTTCTGTATATTATGATAAAAACATTACTACTTATAGGAACCGGGGGGTTTTTAGGAAGTGTTTTCAGATTTCTGGCATCCCGGTTTATGCAAAATAATTTTCCTTCTGCATTTCCGTTCGGGACTTTTTTTGTGAACATTTCCGGTTGTTTTCTTATTGGCATGATTTATGGCCTGTCGGAAAAAAGTTCATTAATTACAACCGGGTGGAAAATGTTCCTCGCTGTAGGTTTTTGCGGAGGATTCACCACTTTCTCTACTTTCGCAAACGAGAATCTGGCACTTTTAAGAGATGGTGAATTTTTCTACTTTTTTGCATATACTATTCTAAGTGTTGTACTTGGTATTTCAGCTACTTTTCTGGGAGTTTTAATAACAAAAATATTTTAATATCATGAAACCTTATGATAAAGCAAAACGGTTAAGGATATACATAAGTTCAACAGACAAATTTGAACATACTCCATTATATGAGGTAATTGTATATGCGGCAAGAAAAAGCGGAATCAGCGGAGCAACTGTCATAAAGGGCATAATGGGTTATGGCTCAAGCAGTGAGGTATATACCAGTAAACTCTGGGAGATCTCTGAGAAATTACCTCTGGTGGTTGAAATCATCGATGAATCTCACAAAATAGATGAATTTTTAAAGAACAATAAAATCCTTTTTGAGAGCATTGGGAAAGGACACGTTATAACAATGGATGATACAACTATTATTATGCATAAAGCAGGTAAGAAGAAATGACGGGGAGAGTGGGAGAAGGGGAGATTGGGTGAAGAGGAGAAGAGGAGAAGGGGAGAAAAGGAGAACGGGAGAATGGGAGAAGTGGAGAAGAGTCAAGTGAAAGGTTAAAAGCAATACCAGATAAATATGACTTCAAAGGAGAGAGTTTTAAGGGCATTAAGAAAGAAGGAGGGAGTACCCGACAGGGTGCCAATACAGTTTGACCTGTGCAGGCAGCATACTGAATCGTTTGGAAAAAAACTTGGGATTAAACCGGATTATGCCCTTTCGTATTATGAGGATCTTACATACAGGATCTCGGCAAATGAGATAAGAACAAAAATGGGAAGTGATGTGGTGGTGGTCGGAGGAACTGTTCCGGATGGATACTCTCCGGATGTGGTTTCAGGTGAAATTACAATGAACGAATTCGGGATGCATATGAAGCCAACTTCACTCTATGTAGAAGTTGTAAAATGCCCCCTTGAAAATGTATCGACAAAAGGGGAAATTGAAAGTTATAATTTTCCTGATGCTTTTGCTCCCGGCAGGTTTGAAAAGGCAAAAAGGGATATTGATAAATTTGGTAAAGATTTCTTTATAATAGGAGATGTTGAGATTACCCTCTTTGAATTAGCCTGGCATTTAACAGGTCTTGAGAAGTATATGGTTGGAATGCTATGTGATGAACCATGGCTGGAGCCCCTGAATGATAAAGTGGAAGAATGGAGCACAGGTCTGGCTCTTCAGTTGGTAAGAGCTGGCGTAAATGCCATCTGGCTTGGAGAAGACCTGGGAAGTCAGACCTCTACAATTATTTCCCCGGAGGACTGGAGATTCAGGTTTAAACCCAGACACAAAAGGTTGATCGAACGGCTGCGAAATGAAAATCCGGAGATTATTATAATAATGCATTCTGACGGAGCAGTGGCTCCGCTTATAGATGATTTTATTGAAATTGGCGTTGATGTATATAATCCTTTACAACCCAATGTTTATGGCTCTGATCCACAGGAACTCAAAGATAAATACGGATCAAAGATTTCTTTCTTCGGGGGAATCGATCAGCAGCAACTGCTTCCTTCAGGCGATATAAAGGCAATACGTTCAGAGATAAAAAAACGGATAGAAATACTTGGAAAAGATAAAGGATATCTCCTAGCTCCTGCCCATATTCTTCAAGCCGATGTTTCTACTGAATCCATAGAGTCAATGATTAAAGCAGCTGCGGAATATGGCAATTACTGATCTGAAGGAAAGTATTTTCGTTTCAGAAAGAACGCCACATTCACCAGTGCAATCATAACCGGAACCTCAACCAGGGGACCAATTACTGCTGTAAATGCTTCACCCGAATTAATCCCGAAGATTGCAATGGCAACGGCAATTGCCAGTTCAAAATTATTGCTGGCTGCCGTGAATGACAGAGTTACTGTCTGCCCGTATGTTGCCCCTGCCTTCCTGCTCATAAAAAATGAAAATAAAAACATGAAGAGAAAGTATATTATCAGCGGGATAGCAATCATTATAACATCAAGGGGAAGTTTAACTATGTATTCTCCTTTCAGCGAAAACATTACAAGTATCGTAAACAAAAGGGCAATCAGGGTTATCGGACTAATCCGAGGGATGAACTTTGTCTGATACCACTTCTTTGTTTTAACCCTGATAAGAATATAACGGGTAAGAAAACCTGCAATAAAAGGAATGCCAAGATAAATAAAGACACTTTTAGCAATCTGTCCGATAGTTATATTTTCAACTATAGAATTGGTTGGGACACCAAACCATCCGGGAAGAATTGCAATAAAAAACCATGCATAGACAGAAAAAAGTAACACCTGGAATATTGAATTAAATGCTACCAGACCGGCACAATACTCTGCATCCCCTTTTGCGAGGTCGTTCCAGACAATAACCATAGCAATACATCTTGCAAGTCCAATCATTATAATACCATACATATAAGGAAGGTTAGCATTATCTTCTCCAGGGAAAAGTTTGAAGAAAATAATTGCAAGGGCAAACATAAGAACCGGACCAATAATCCAGTTTTGAACCAGCGACAAGCCAAGGATCTTAAAGTTCCTGAAAACTCCTCCGAGTTCATCATAGTTTACCTTTGCCAATGGAGGATACATCATCAGGATAAGCCCTATGGCAATAGGAATGTTGGTTGTACTTTCAGGAGAAGCTTTCAATGAATCCCAGAAAGCGGCTATTGACGGGAAGAAGTATCCGGAAAAAACTCCGATGAACATAGCCAGAAAGATCCATAATGTAAGATACCTGTCGAGAAACTTCAATTTTGCTTTCATATTACCTGATTAAAATTTTGCATTCAATGATATCCATTCGCAAATGAACCTAACAGCAATTTGTATCCGGACCGGAACAGTTGCATGTCGGTTCTGTATTATTCAGAATACCATTTATTATACCGGCAGCACAGCCAACCCCTGATTTTACATCAATTGCATTTACCGGACAATTGAGGGCACAAGCTCCACATTCCATACAGTAATCTTTTCTTATGATATGTGCCTTTCTTCCTGAGAGTTCAAAAACTTCATGCGGACATACTTTAATGCACATCCCGCAACCATTACACGTCTCTTCACACAATTGAAGAGTTACGACATCCGGCAAGTAAATAAGTTCCATAATAATTTTCATTTAAATCAATTTGCCAATAACCTGCGAAACAACACCTGCAATCGCAAAACCAATCTGAAACGGCATAGAAATCTTCATCTCTTTTTTTACTCCTGATAATGAAGTATATGTAGAGGACCCTGTAAAATTCATCGCAAGAAACGATGAGATGGTTGTTATAATAAAAAACCACGAAAGAGTCTCAAAAATATTTTCCCCTGTATGATTCAGGGCTAAAAGAATCAGGAACACAAGGAACCCAGTGATCAGTCCTTTAAATGAGAAAGCACGTACCGGTATATACGGAAGGCACACCGGGGTTATAACAGTACCTGAAAAATATGCCAGGAACACGTTTAGAGTAGCTTGTCCGAAATCATCTAAAAAGTGAAGATAAGAGATTCCGGTAGCAGATATCCCTGAAATCAGAGATACAATTAATAACGCTCCAAGAAAATAATATCTTCCATAAATAAAATCGTTCGGAATAAGTTTCAATCTGTCTGAGAGGGTGAAAGTAATTTGCCTCATATTCTTATCTGTCCTGTATCCTGACTTTACAAATTTTTTAATATCTGAAGCTCGTACCGGACCATATTGAACGTTGAAACCTGTCTCTTCTTTTACCTTGTGTGCGGCAACTCCGACAGCGCCAAGCTGAGGAAGAATAATTCTTTTATGCTTAACAATTTTCTCAAGAGAGACTGCCTTTATCCTGTTTACTAATTCATTTGTCCCGAATGTTCCTTTTCCGGCTGCACACCAGACATTTACGCCTTTAGTATCAAGAACAAGAATCCATCCGCTTAATCCCGAAAGATTTTTACGTACATGATCAAATGAGAGCTTATAGTTGGCAGTAACAAAAACATCTGAATTTTCATCCGGTGCGCCTACGGCATAAATACCGGGTGAAACACGATACCTCCCACGACGTATACCCCACCTAACCATTGTGGCTCCGAGATAATCTTTAAGAATAAGTTTAGTCGCAACTGAATGTACTATATTTCCCGAAACAATAATGTTTCCTGATACAAATGAATCCATCTATTAATTTAAAAATTTTTTACGTCCGTTTTCAAATTTTTTTCTTTAGTTCCTTTTCATAAAGATTGTAAAACTCATCACGGATATCATTTCTTATTCTGTAAAACTCATTGATTATCTCAGTATAGTTACCTTTTGTTTCAGATGGATCTTCAAAACCCATATGCAGTCTGTGCCTGACTTTTCCCGGAAAAACAGGACACACTTCATTTGCATGATCGCAGACAGTGATTACATAGTCCCATTCCTCAATAATGTATTGATCCACATTGGTTGGCTTGTGATGACTTATGTCAATTCCTGCTTTTTTCATAACATCAATTGCCATCGGATTAACCTTTTTGGCTGGTTCGGTGCCTGCTGAAAAGACTTTTATCCTTTTATCAAATGATTCCAGAAATCCATGAGCCATCTGGCTTCGGCAGCTGTTTCCTGTACATAAAATTAGTATCTTCATAATAAATAATTTTCAGCAGGTTATTTTTACATTTTTAATGGGGTCAAAGAAATTGTCAAAAAGGTCAAGATATTTATCAATCTCATCTGAGCATAAACAATAATTAATTTTTAACCCATCAATTTCACCATGGATTAATCCAATGTCGCGGAGTTCCTTAAGGTGTTGTGAAACTGTCGTTCGGCTTAGTGGAAGATAATCAGATATATCACCTGAAATACAGGATTTTGATTCAGCAAGGTATTTAAGGATTGCAAGTCTGGCAGGATGTGAAATCACCTTTGCAAATCTTGCAAGCTCCTGTAATGATTCATCAAATATTTCTGCTTTGTTCATCTTTAATTAACTAATGTCGCAAACATACGACATATAGATTTAATAAGCAAATTTTTCTCATTAATATTTTATTCCAAATTTCATTTCCCTCAAATGCTGTGGTTATCTCAATATCTAAAGTAAGTTTGGTACTTCATCAACTACTGGTTACAGTAAGTGGCGCTCTAGCAGTAAGTAAGGATCTAAAATCGAAAAGAGATCTGGTCAGGGTTTGATCTTCTCAAATAATCCAACCAGTTTTGTATTATAAATCTCAGCTATTTGAGCTTCATGTTCTCCAATAGGTTTTACAGGAATGAGGTCAATAACCTCATCCGGTGCTAGTTCAGATGTATACATGAGATTTATAGCAGCCAAAAGTGTTTGATGGACAGCTTCTTCTGATTCTGATTTTGTTAGTCCGGTTTTCATACCGATCTCTTCAATGTACTTCCATTGAAACCAGAAGTAGGTTGGTAGCATTGCGGAGATGATAGCATAGCCTTCAAGTTTCTCCTCAGCGACCTCGAAAGTGTGACCAAGATTTTTCAACAGATCAAGAACAGAGGCCTTTTCCTCTTTGCTAAATCCATTGGAGAAGTTTACCGGATTATAACCATCATTAATATAGGAAGTGGCATTGGGAATTAGTCTGACAATTTTTTTAACCTGTCCAAGCTTTGAGAATATTTTAGCAATGTTGATCTTTGGAGCAAGAGATATTACAGTGGTGTCACTCCTGAAATTATTCTTCAGGAGTTCAAGTGTATCCATTATCACAGGAGGATGTAGAGATATGAACACTATATCCTGTGCGGCTGCTTCAGAGGCATTCCCAACTGCAATGGTTGGGTAAATGTTTTTCAGCCGGGTAGTCACATCGCTGTTAGTATCTGAAACAACGACAGATTTGAATTTCACATTCCTGCTACTGAATGCCTGCAGAAGGATTTTTGTAATTCTCCCTCCACCGATAAAACCAATTGACTGTTTCATAATTAGTATGATTTGGGATTAAACATAAACATCACTTTTTGTTTTCCTGATCAGAGGGCATGGAACTGTCCCTTCTTTTTTTGCCTTCCCTCGGTTTCAACTGACACATACAAGACCCGTATAATCTTTCTTCAATGTTGGTTTTAAGAGGTAATCCATCACGCTCCCAGTCGACAATCCCGCCTGCCATATTGGCGATTTTAATAAACCCTTTATCTTTAAGAAGGAATACTGCTTCTTTACTCCTTAATCCAACAGTGTCTGCAAATATGAGTTCCTTATCCCGGGGTAATTCTGATAATTTCTGCAAAAGTATGCTCAGAGGGATATTAAGGATTTCCGGCACCTTAAAATTTTTAAAATTATTTAAATATTCTTCTCTTACATCTACTATTATAGCTCCTTTCCCGCATAATTCATATGCTTCACGTGGTGAAACATTTAACATTCCACCACTTACAAAGCCGTAATTATCAAATAGACTACTCATTTATTTCACAATTACCCCCTTTTGCTGTAATACCTTTACTAACTCTTCCTCAGGGAAATATCCAACATGCCTGTAGTATTCTTTTCCGGTTTCGTCAAGAAATACCTGAGTGGGAATAGCTTCAATACCATATTGTTTTGCATAAGGCGCACCGGCCTCGGTCCAAACATCATGAAATACAACCTTTACATCATTAACGTATTTCGTTTCAATGGATTTCATGACAGGTTGCATTTGCTGGCATGGTATGCACTTTACAGAACCTAGTTCTACAAATGTTACTTTGTAGTTTGCAACTTTTTTATCCTGTGCTTCAGGCTCTTTCGCAGGTTTTTGTTGTGAATTACAAGATAATGCAATAAACAGCATTGAGGCTATCATAACTTCTTTGATACAATTAATTTTTCGCATTTTATAAAATTTAATGATTTGAAATTAAGTTTCAACTGCGACCCCTGCAAGACCAATTGTTTTAGAATCGAGTTATTTAAAGTTTTTCATAAAATATTCAATTACTTAAAAAATCATATTGAATAAATATCCAACTATCATTATTCCTCCTCCAACGATTCCAATAAATGTGAATATTAAAGGCAGCCTGAGTACTTTACGAAGTATTATCATTTCTGGCAATGATAATCCGATTACTGCCATCATAAATGCAAGAGATGTTCCCAAGGATGCTCCCTTTTCAATCAGTACCGAAACAATTGGCACAATGCCTGCAGCATTTGAATATAATGGAATACCAATTAAAATTGACAAAGGGACTGAGTACAATGAAGATTTACCCATTAAATCAGCCATAAAATCTTCAGGAACATAACCATGTGCGCCCGCTCCTACTGCAATACCAAGGGCTACGTAAATCCACACTTTTCCAACTATATCTTTAACGGCATCCCAACCAAGACTGACTCTGCTACCGAATGATATTTTTTCTTCTTCATCTGCATTATGACCAAGATGTGTCTCATAGACCCATGGTTCTACCCATTTTTCCAGTCTGAGTTTGCCAATTATCCATCCTGCAATAATTGCTATGGTCAAACCAGTTCCGACGTATATTGCAGCTACCTTCCATCCAAACATTCCATATAAAAGGATGACAGCAACTTCATTAATCATCGGGGAGGATATAAGAAATGAGAATGTAACCCCTAGAGGAACACCTGATTCTACAAATCCAAGGAATAAAGGAATGGCAGAACATGAGCAAAACGGAG
This sequence comes from uncultured Bacteroidales bacterium, assembly GCA_963732435.1. Classification (GTDB taxonomy): domain Bacteria; phylum Bacteroidota; class Bacteroidia; order Bacteroidales; family VadinHA17; genus LD21. The sequence continues at coordinate 180,448 of CAVSZL010000007.1, forward strand.
TTACAATTCCCAGAAGTGATGCCATTACATTTCCGGTGAAAGTTTTCTTCCCTTCAAGTGCCTTACGGGTTCGTTCAGGAGTGAAATATGTCCTGATAATTCCAACAAAGAAAATGATTAATGTAAGCAGCATCATGACCTTTGGGAATTCAAAAACAAAGAAACGAATGGCTTCAGTCAGATGTGCCCCTTTTGGTATTCCAAAAACCTTATCAATTAACCAGTCAGTTCCCGGTTGAAGATTATGATATATAACATACCAGACAGGTAACAGTACAACAGGTATCCAGATATTTGTTTTAATGTTTTTCATTTAACGGGAATTATTATTTCGTCATACTACGAAATAATTTTATAAATTTTTTACAGGTAAACTCTTATCATATAATAAATACCGACAATGATAAAAACAATAGCAATTACTCTTCTGAACCAAAGTTCAAAGACTTTGATCTTATTATAAACGCTTCCTATTCCTGAAACCGTGTAAGCCAGTACCCATGCAATAATAATCACCGGGATCCCCGTAGCAATGGCGAAAATAACGGGCAGATATAGCCCTGATGCACTTGATATGGTTAGTGGAACCAGCATGCCGAAATAAAGAACACCGCTATAGGGACAAAATGCCAGAGCAAATACGATCCCCAGCAATAGTGCATCAATAAACCGCCATGACTTTCTATTTTCCATCTTCTCAGAAAGTTTCCCTAAGCCCGGGAAATTTATCCTGATAATATCAAGCATGAATATTCCAATTAACAATAATAGTGGTCCAATTATTCTCTCTCCGTACAGCTGAAAAAATCCTGAGAATTTAAACTGATCTGCTCCAAGAAAAATAATAAGTGGGATTAACGTATAGGTAACTGCCCTTCCAAGTGTGTAAAACAATCCGTTGAAGAAGACTCTGTTACGATTTTCCAGATCTTTGCTTATAAATCCGATTGCAGTGATGTTAGTTGCCAGGGGACATGGACTTATAGCTGTCATCAGACCAAGTAACATGGCAGTGATCCAGGGGGTACTGCTACTTTCCAAAATACCTGTGAGAAAATCGTTCATAACAATTTGAAAATTTGAAAATGTGTTAATTTGAAAATGATACTATATCCATATTATCAAATTATCAAATTATCAAATTATTTAATTAGTAAAGGATCAATCTTTGACTTCATTACCTCAGTAAATTTTTGTGGCTGAGAAACTGCATAAAGAAAACCCTCATTTGTAATATTGATCTTCTGATCACCATTTACAATAAGCAGGGTCTGACTGTTTACACCAAGTTTTTCACCCATTGATCTACCTGTTGCTTCTTCCAGATTTAAAGAAGTGAAACTTATATTACCGGATTTAACCTTATCAGCATATAGCATCTCAACGTTTTTTCTTGCTTCAGCTTCAACTGTTTTGCAGGTTACGCAACGTATGCTTGTATGAAAATAATATACCTCAACATTGCCACTCTTTGTAACTAATGCTGTGGGTTTCTGCGTTGTTTGGGAATTGCAGGAAATTCCAGTCAGGGTAATCAATGCTAAACTTAATAATAATATTTTTCTCATAGGTTTAGTATATAATTTGAAAATTTGAAAATGTGCCAATTTGAAAATGAGATGCCATTCTCAAATTATCAATTTTTAAAATATTTAATTGCTAGTTAGAAAATGTTTTATTTCATCAACTGAGGGTATACGTCCTTTTGAAACAACTTTTTCGTTTACAACCAGGGCGGGAGTTGTCATAATGTTATATTTCATGATTTCAATTATGTCTTCAACTTTTGTGATATTAGCATTAATACTATTATCTTTTACCACTTTACGGGTAATATCCTCAAGCGTTTTGCATTTGGAACAACCAGTACCTAATATTTTAATTTCCATAAGATTATCATTTACTATTTCCTGTTAAAAAATGATCCAAGCAACTCTTTGGCTTCTGACCAACCTGCCTTATTTATACAATACTTAATATAAGGTGGATTAATTTCACCCTGTATCAAACCAGCTTCTTTTAATTCTTTAAGATGTTGTGAAAGTGTTGAACGGGCAATCGGAAGCTCCTCTGCCATATCACCGCTATAACAGCATTTATCTGTATTCTTAACGAGGAAGTCCATTATAAACACTCTCACAGGATGTCCCAACGCTTTTGAGTAACGGGCAATTTTTTCCTGTTTATCTGTGTAAACATTCACCTTCTCCTTTATCTCCATTTCATTTAGTATTTCGTCTAATTACGAAACAAAAGTATAAATTTTTTTAATTATGAGAACAAATCTTCAGAATATTGTTAAAATTTTAACGTTCATAATTGACCCTTCGGAATTCAGCAATATACTTGTCAATATATTTTTGTTTCTGTTTTGTCTTATACTGCATTACATACCTGGGGTGTTCAAGGGGGACAATTTCCTGAAAAAGCTTTAGTTCTGAATTAAGCTTCAGGAGGAATTTAAAATTCTGTCCTGTTCCCAGACAAAAACAGACATCTCTCTTTATGCCGAACTCAAGTTGCATCCAAAGACTTTCAACAATAAAGTTATATACTACTTCCATTAGTTTTTTACTGTCGTAATAATTATAGTTTACGACTCCACCTTTTGAATTCTCTGAAGTGAATCCCAACGGTACCACTGAACTAATATAGAACTCTGAATAGAATTTTTCAACCTGACAAATAAAGGCAAATTAAACCCGGAACTGTTTAACAGTGCCGGGTCATAAGGAATATTATTTAAATACCATAAACTCCTCTTTTGGTGTCATACAAAATTCGCATTCATTTGGGACATCTTTGTCAATGTAAGTATTCCCGCAGACCAGACAAACTAACCATTGTGAAGGTAATGACTTTTCGGAACCTGTATTAACCACTTCACGTGCCGTCTTATAAATAACCTGATGCTTCTTTTCTGTATCGATTGCCCAGGTAAATGACTCAACGGCATCCGGATAATTTTGTTCCTCCGCAGTGGTAATAAAACCCGGATACATTACATCAATTTCATAAGTCTCCCCCTTTATAGCATCAGCAAGATTTTCAGCAGTTGTAAGTACTTCAAATGCACCTATCTGTGGTCCTTCTACTTTTTCTCCAAGCTTTTCAAGTACATTCCTGTGATTTTGTGCATGAATTGCCTCAGACTTTGACGTAGCCATGAACATAACGGCAATTGTATCAAGACCCTCCATTTTGGCCTTCTCGGCAAATGCAGCATATTTTGCACTTGCTGTAGATTCTCCATTATAGGCTTCTTTAAGGTTTTCGATAGTTTTAACCTGTTTCGCTGTACAACCAAAAAGCAGAATAAGAGTCGAAATAAAAAGAATTGATTTTAACATTGTTTTCATAAGTAAAAAATTAATTAAATAGGTTATTAAATCCACTCATCCGTCAACTCAATCTTCAAGGTTGGGTGGCCAATGTAAAAACTAATAAATAATGTGCTACAAACCCGGTCAGCTAATTGATTTGACTGCTCAAATATAGAGTTTAAAGTATAATTGAGAAAATAAAATACTATTATTAAAGTCATTAAAATAATATTGACTATCGGGAATCAATAATAAGAAGTCTGAAATATCTTGAAAATCCATGAACTCAATCCACCGGAATCATTCTTAAATTTTCACCTCACCACCTCATATCCTCCTCTCCCTGAAGGAAAGTTAAATAATCTTCACAGTCCCTCTCCCCCGGGAGAGGGATTTAGGGTGAGGCTGATTTCAGTGTTCGGCATGAGTTCATGAGACATCAATGAGGATATAATTGATTATCAAGTTCCAAAAAAAATCTTATTACTCTGTCCCGACAATCATATAAATAATAAATATGTAATGCCAAAACAGTTAACCCTTACTCTTAAGTACTAATCCTATTAGTAAACCAATCAGAAAATAATTAACTTTGCCCCCTTTAAATTACTTCTTAATTATATCCAAATGTCAGATAACAATTATCTGAGACCATACGGTGAAAAACAAATTGCATTTGATAAACGCTATCTTCAGATGGCTCTTATCTGGGCGGAGAATTCATATTGTAAAAGACGCCGGGTCGGAGCTCTTATTGTTAAAGGCAAAATGATAATATCTGATGGCTATAACGGGACTCCTTCCGGTTTTGAAAATGTATGTGAGGATGAGAACAATATAACAAAACCATATGTCCTTCATGCAGAAGCTAATGCAATAACAAAGGTTGCCAAGTCTAATAACTCAAGTGAGGACTCAACTCTTTATGTTACAACATCTCCCTGTATGGAGTGTTCGAAACTTATAATCCAGTCAGGAATCAAAAGGGTTGTTTACTGCAACCGTTACCATAATACCGACGGTCTTGAAATACTGAAGCGTGCAGGCATAGAAATAGTATATATTGATCCAGAAAAAAATATTTATGAACTACAATAATCAAAAAAGAACATTATATCTTCCATTACTTATTTCTGTTGCCCTGGCTATTGGGATAGTAATTGGAACTTATTTGTCGGGAGGATATGGTATCAGGCAAAAATCCAGTGTCAATTCAAAGAATGATAAACTTCATACTATTCTGAATATTATTGAATCAAATTATGTTGATACAATAAACCGCAACGATCTGGTTGAGGCAGCTATTCCTGCAATCTTAAAAAAACTGGATCCGCATTCTGTTTATATTCCCGCAAAAGATCTTGCCCGTGCAAATGAACCTTTGCAGGGAAATTTTGAAGGTATTGGAATATCCTTCAACATGCTAACAGATACAATTCTTATTTTAAGCACTATTCCTGGTGGTCCATCTGAAAAACTTGGTTTGCTTCCCGGTGATAAGATCCTATATGTAAATGATTCTCTTGTCGCCGGCAAAAACATCAGTGATCAGAAAGTGATGGGAATGCTTAAAGGGCCACGGGGAACTGTTGTCATAGTAAAAATACTTAGAAACGGCCAGAAAGAGCTTCTCACCTTTGAGATCACACGTGATAAGATTCCAATCTACAGTGTTGATGTCAGCTATATGATAAATGATATAACCGGTTATATCCGGATCAATAATTTTGCAATGACTACTTTCGATGAGTTCATGAAAGGTCTTAAAGAGCTTAAGGATAAGGGAATGACCAAACTTATACTTGATCTGCGGGGCAACTCAGGGGGTATTATGGAAGCCGCTGTACAAATAGCAAATCAGTTTCTGAAAAAAGGCCAGTTAATTGTCTATACTCAGGGACGTGCACAACCAAGAAATGAAGCTGTTGCAACAGGTAAAGGGGAATTTGAAACGGGAGATCTGGTGGTGTTAATCGATGAATGGAGTGCTTCAGCCAGCGAAATTCTTGCCGGCGCAATTCAGGATAATGACAGGGGTACCATTATAGGGCGACGCTCTTTCGGAAAAGGACTGGTACAGGAGCCTATCCCATTCTCAGATGGTTCCGGCATCCGCTTAACTATTGCACGCTATTATACCCCTACTGGCAGATCAATACAAAAACCCTATAATAACGGTTTCGATGAGTATAATGAGGACCTGATTGAAAGATTTAACAGAGGCGAATTTGAAGTTTCTGACAGTATTCACTTTTCTGACTCACTCAAATTTACTACACCCGGAGGTCGTATTGTTTATGGCGGAGGAGGAATTATGCCTGACAGGTTTGTACCGGTTGATACTTCTGGTATATCACAGTATTTTATTAAAACAAGACCTATCATTTACAGGTTTGCACTTAAATATACTGAAAATAACAGGGAATCGTTAAAGAGGTTCTCTGAATCCGCAGATATGGAAAAGTATCTTGACAAACAGGCACTTCTCGAGAAATTTATCGATTATGCCGCCTTGAACGGTATTACTAAAGATAGTGAAGGAATAAATATATCAGGTAATATTATTCATACTCAGATCAAGGCCTATATTGCCAGGAATATGCTTGATAACAAGGGATTCTATCCTATCTGGGAAGATATTGACACTACGCTTAAGGTTGCTATTGATTACCTGAAAGAGTAATCTGAATACCTGCGGTTAACCAGCGTCCGGCCTGTATAAGATTGCCTACATCTGTATACATTGTATTGAGTAAATTAGTTACTTCAATGCTGAACCGGAAGGCCCGGTTACTATAGCTGAGCCTGATATCTGTAAGCCAATAGGGTTTATAAGCTATTTCGGAAGAAAGTCCGGTAGTTTCCGAATAATCGAGATAGGTTCCGTTTCTGGAATAGTAACCTACCTGCATATTTGCTGAAATACTTTTTGTAAAACTGAAGTCTGCATGAAAATTGAATTTATACTTCAGAAAGTCCAGTGAATATTTTGAAATAAAATCTACTGTAACCTTTGTAAGAGATATAACAGAAAATGAGGACCCTATATTATTAATTTCAAATGTTTTATCAAGGCTGGTATTTGTGTAATTTGCAGAAATCTCTAATCCTCTGGTATCAATCTCTGCAATATTCATTGCTTTGTATAAATTTCTGTCTGCCTGCCAAACCCAGTCGATTACTTTTTTCCCATATTCGCTGAAGAGAGTAATATTAGCCGAATAATTTCCAAACTTTAAATCTGATCCTGCTTCTAGAGCAAGAAGTCCTTCCGGCTCAAGATCCCGGGTTCCCTCATTTGAAGGATCTTCATAGAACATATCTGTGAACGTAGGCCTGCGAAGAGATCTGTTGACTGATAAAAATAACCGGCCATTTTTTTTCAGGATTTTGTAACCGATATCCATTCCCGGATACAGTCCTATTTCCCCCTGAAAATTATTGCTATGGTCAAGTAAAATTCCGGCTGTAAAAGAAAAATTTCCTGCAATATAATTTTGCTCAAGGAAGTAGCTGAAAGCGGCCCGGTTAAAAGACTTTGAATAGAAGGCACTGTCCTCTCCTTTTATTTTTACAGGTGAACTTAGCAGATCACCAAGACGGTTACTCAGGATCATCTCATCCCTTATTTCAAATCCGATAGCTGTTTTACCCAGGATTGTTGAGAAGTCAGCATTTCCTTTTAATCCAATAACATCGGTTTTATGGAAGTTTTCATAGAATGATGGATCTCCCCTTTTAAGAAGAAAATGATCACTATGTCTTCGCCAGTAACCTGCAAATGAATAGTTTACTTTCCCCTGTTTTGTCAGATCGACACTTGCAAAACCTGAAGATGTCTCTTCATATTGTTCAGGGTATTTTGGAGAATAAAAATCATTTGCACCAAATGCCTTGTTGCCTGTACCCCCCTGCCAGGAAAGAACCCCGGTTTTAAAAGTTAATCCTCCCTGATAAAACACCTGGTTCATATTATAATCTGTGTTTTGTGTATAGCCAGATGAAGAATTGCGGGAAAATCCCAGAGAATTAAACCAACTGCCACTCTTAATACCTCCTGAAATATTGGTTTGAAGTAAATTATGCTGACCGTATTTAATACCGGCAGTGATCATATCAGTGTCTTTTTTTGTAATAATATTAATCACCCCTTTATAAGCATTGGCACCATATACCCTTGCACCTGTACCATGCAAAATCTCAATCCTCTCAATCATAGACAATTCAACGGGAAGATCAAGATTGAAATGGCCGGTTTGAGGATCTGAAATATTTACTCCATTAAGCAAAACCATCACCTGATCAAATGAACCACCCCGAATCTGAATATCTGCCTGAACACCATGAACGTTTCGCTGCCTTATATCGACCCCGGCAGCGTATTCAAGCAGATCCTGAATTGTGGATACAGGCGATGCCACAATTTCATCCCTGGTTATTATTGTTATCTTCCGGGCCTGATTATTGAAAACAGAAGGGTTTCGCTGACCAATCACCGAGACATCTCCAAGTTCCACAAGTTTTTCCGGATTTAAAGTGTCAGGATCCTGTGCTGAAATGTCAGATATACTTATTATTAATGTAAAGAATTGCCAGACAATAAATTGAATAAAGGTTTTCTTCAAACTACCTGTCGAATGTCTGGGTTGTTTATGAATCATTCCCAATTAACAGGTGAGACATCAGGTAAGTTCAGAATAAAATTCTTCAATATTTTTACTGATTCATCCAATTCTTCAATAAATCCTATATGGCCGGAATGTTGAAGGATCGCAACTTCAGCATTATGAGGCAATTTCACCCTTGACCTGATGAGATTACACGGAATATAATTATCCATAAGACCCAGAATCCATATACAGGGAACCCTACCTTCTTCCATCAGCCATAACCTTGATGGACGTTTAATCATGCCGTTTAGGACAGCAACGATTCCATCTGCATCCAGACGTGATGCAATATCTTTTGACCTTTGAATTGCCTCAGCAAAGTATTCAAGATTGGATGTTGCAAACATTCTGATTATATTATCAGGATACATCAGCTCCTTTTTACCGGCCCTGACAATTGCAATTTCTCTTAATCTTTTTTCAATAGCTTCAGGAGTGTCAGGAAAAGGATGTGAATGAAACAGGGCATAACCTGAGAGATATTCCGGAAACAGCTCAAGAAAGGCAAGAGCAACATATCCTCCAAGCGAATGGCCGGTGAGAAACACTTTTTTAATGCCAATAGTTTGGATAAGTTCTTTTACAATATCTGCCATAAACTCCATGGTATGAATCTCATCATAAACATCAGATTTACCATGACCCGGAAGATCAACAGATACTACCCTGAAATCTTTTGAGAGGGACGCTTCAAAACTATTCCATATTTCTGATGACTCAAGATACCCATGAAGGAGGATAATTGCCGGATCCGGTCCTGAACCGGAGTCTGAATAATAAATCTTTCGTCCCTGATAAACTAAAAACATATTAAGAAAATAATTGAAATGACTATCGGTAATCAGTAATAAGAAGACTGAATTATCTTAAAAATGCATGAACTCAATCCCCCGGCCCCATTCTTAAATTTTCACCTCACCCCCTCTGATCCCCCTCTCCCGAGTGAGAGGGGGAAGATAACTAATTCATTTTCAAGTCCCTCTCCCCTGGGAGAGGGATTTAGGGTGAGGCTGATTTCAGGGGTTGGTGTGAGTTCATGAGACCTAAATGAGGAAATTACTGATTATCAAGTTCCATAAAAAATATTATTACTCTTTCCCAATACTTATATTAATTTAAATTACCTAAGTACATGATTTTAGTTTAAGAACGGAGTAACCAAATCGGAAAAAATAGTTCCGGTTTCTTTAGTTACTTAATGCCATTCGCTTTTGTAAAGATAAACTTTTTTAAAATCCTGAACCGGTTAAGTCTTGAGAATAAGATTTGTGATATTTATCATTCAGTGATTATTGTAATTATAATTAATAAAACTAACTTTGTTTTAATTCCATAAACTATATGCAGATAAAATATAATCAGCTCAGATACAATGTATAAGATCCTGTTTTCTTCGATTTCCAAAAAACTGGTGATGGCATTAGCCGGATTATTCCTGCTCACTTTTTTACCGGTCCATCTTATCATCAACCTTATGCTTCTTAAGAGCGATCCCGAACCGTTTAATAAAGCTGCCCATTTCATGGCAACCTTTCCATTGGTAAGAATAATGGAAATTGCATTGATCGGCTCAATTCTTATACACATTACCTGGGGGATCACTCTTCAGATTCAGAACTGGCTAGCACGACCCATCGGATATGTCAGCGGAAGTAAATCTGAGACATCATTCTTCTCCCGATTTATGATCTGGACGGGATTAACAGTACTTACCTTTCTTGTACTTCACTTTTTTAATTTCTATTTTATAAAACTTGGAATTGTTGCTGGCGATCCTGAGGACTTTTACACCATTGCACATAATCTGTTTAAGATTCCTGCATATAATTATATCTACCTGACTTGCTTTTTATTGCTTGGATTTCATCTTTACCATGCTTTCTCTTCGGCTTTCCAGACACTCGGATTAAATCACAGGATCTGGACTCCTGTAGTAAAAGTAGTATCATTAATATACGCTATAATCATACCGGCTGGATTCAGTCTTATATCGGTTTCGTTATGGTTATTTAAATAGAGCTAAAAAGAAGACATAATATGGGAAAACTAATTTCAAAGATACCAGATGGCCCATTGGCTGAAAAGTGGACAAAATATAAGGCTTCAGTTAAACTGGTAAATCCTGCAAACAAGAAGAAACTTGAAATTATCGTAGTTGGTTCAGGGCTATCAGGAGCAGGAGCTTCTTCAGCTCTTGGCGAACTTGGTTATAGTGTTAAAACTTTCTGTTATCAGGATTCTCCCAGAAGGGCACATTCGGTTGCTGCTCAGGGTGGTATAAATGCGGCAAAGAACTATCAGAGCGATGGAGACAGTGTTTACCGTTTGTTTTATGATATGATCAAGGGAGGAGATTTCAGGGCTCGTGAGGCAAATGTATACAGAGCTGCTGAAGTAAGCAATGAGGTTATTGATCATTATACAGCATTAGGAGTTCCTTTTGCACGCGATTATGGAGGGACACTCGACACCCGGTCATTCGGAGGAGTCCAGGTTTCAAGAACCTTTTATTCCAAGGGGCAGACTGGTCAGCAATGTTTGCTCGGAGCCTACTCATCCCTGAACAGACAGATTAAAAAAGGCAATGTTACAATGTACCCACGTCGTGAAATGCTCGACCTGGTATTGATTGATGGAAAAGCCCGCGGAATTATTACCCGAAACCTTATAACAGGTGAGATTGAGAGGCATTCTGCACATGCAGTTGTTCTTGCAACCGGTGGTTATGGAACGATTTATTATCTTTCAACTCTGGCCGTCAATTCAAATGCTTCTGCTGCATGGAAAGCACATAAGAAAGGGGCTTTTTTCGCTAACCCAAGCTTTGTACAGATTCATCCCACATCAATTCCTCAGCTTAACGAGTTTCAATCTAAACTTACATTGATGTCGGAATCCTTGCGAAATGATGGCCGGATCTGGGTACCCGCAAAAAAGGGAGATAAACGTGCAGGAAATGAAATCCCTGAGGAGGAAAGAGACTATTACCTTGAACGTCGTTATCCGACATTCGGAAATCTTGTACCAAGAGATGTTGCTTCAAGAGCAGCAAAAGAGCGCTGCGATGCTGGTTATGGTGTTGGAGAGACAGGTCTTGCCGTGAATCTTGATTTTAGGGATGCTATAAAAAAACAGGGGAAGAAAGCAATTGAAAACAAATATGGCAACCTCTTTGAAATGTACAGGAATATAACGGGAATCGATCCCTATGAAGAACCTATGCGCATTTATCCTGCCGGTCATTACACAATGGGCGGACTCTGGGTTGACTATGAACTAATGACCACTATACCTGGGCTTTATTCAGTTGGTGAATCAAACTTCTCTGATCATGGAGCAAACCGCCTGGGTGCCAGCTCCTTAATGCAGGCATCAGGTGATGGGTACTTTATCCTTCCCAATACAATAAGTAATTATCTTTCAAATGAGATAAGTATAGCAAAAATATCTACCGACAAACCTGAGTTTGCTGAAGCAGAAAAATCAGCAGTGGAAAGAATTAACAAATTGTTATCAATAAAAGGAAAACAATCGGCCGGTTCATTCCATAAGCGGCTTGGGAAAATTATGTGGGACTTCTGCGGGATGATCAGAAACGAAGAAGGATTGAAAAAAGCTCTGCAACTCATCAGCGAGCTCCAGGAAGAATTCTACAGGGATCTCAATATTCCATGTCCGGCTGGTGAATTGAATCCGGAACTTGAAAAGGCCGGCAGGGTGGCTGACTACTTTGAACTTGCACAGCTTCTTGTTACGGATGCTCTTAATAGAAAAGAGTCCTGCGGAGCTCATTTCAGGGAAGAGTATCAGACTCCCGATGGAGAAGCCATGAGAAACGATGAAGAATATGCTTATGTGGCTGCCTGGGAATATGCAGGTGAAGGGAAGCCACATAACCTGCATAAGGAGGAGCTTAAATTTGAAGAAGTTGAGATGAAGGTGAGAAGTTATAAATAACAGCGCAGGGTGCAGGGCAGAGGGCGCAGGGAAAAAGCACTGAGCACTGAGCTCTGAGCCCTGAGCTAATAAAATAAATTTAATTTAGTCCAATAACTCCATAAAGATATGAAGCTCACATTAAAGATATGGCGTCAAAAGAATGCAAAAGCGAAAGGGGACTTCGTTACATACAAAATGGATAATGTATCCGCTGAGATGGCATTTCTGGAGATGCTTGACGCACTTAATAAAAAACTCGTTGAAGAGGATAAGGATCCTGTGGCATTTGATCACGACTGCAGAGAGGGAATCTGCGGGTCGTGCGGAATGTATATAAACGGACATCCACACGGACCTATGCCGGCATTAACTACATGTCATCTCTCAATGAGGTTTTTCAAAGATGGAGACACCTTATGGATTGAACCATGGAGGGCTAAACCTTTCCCTGTTATTAAAGACCTTATCGTTGACAGAAGTGCTTTTGATAAGATCCAGATAGCAGGTGGTTTCATTTCAGTAAATACCGGTTCAGCAACTGAAGCCAATAATATTCGTATTAAGAAAAAAGATTCAGATGAAGCTTTCGATTCCGCGATATGTATTGGATGCGGAGCCTGTGTTGCAGCATGTAAAAACGCATCTGCAATGCTTTTCGTCTCTGCGAAAATTTCACAGTTTGCTCTTCTGCCACAGGGACGTATTGAAGCAATAGACCGGGTAAGAGCCATGGTAGCTAAAATGGATGAGGTTGGATTCGGAAACTGCTCAAATACAGGAGCATGCGAGGCTGAATGCCCGAAACAGATTAAACTTACCAATATAGCAAGGCTAAACAGAGAATACATTAAAGCGTACTAATCCAGATACTTCAAGGTAAGTCAGGCGCATGTTAATCTGACTTCTGATGATAAGTACAGTGGAAAATCCTATTTATTAGAGTTAAAGGATTCAAAGGCTGTTCTATTATTCAGAGGTTTAATGTACAGGTTCCCCTCCTCGGAGCATAGCCGTCAAGTTAACAATCAATTAATTTTTAAAATGCTGAAAATGAGATTAAAATGCTTATTCAATTCACGCTTGCGGTACTTTGTCTCAGCCAGCCTCTCCCCAAACCCCCCGCTTGAAGGCGGGGCAGGCTCTCCCCCGAAGTGGGAGGGGCTTTAACACGGGATTATTGAATATACTTAGGATCAAAGTTGATAATAAAAAAGAAGATAACTACAACATCCTGAATGACTTCCCCCTCTCACTCGGGAGAGAGCCTGCCCCGCTTAAGCGGGGGGATCGAGGGGGAGAGGCCGAGACATAACAGATAATAAATCCTTAGATTGACGACTATGCTCCATGGAGGTGAACTCTTTCTGATCCATGATCCAGGCTCCTGATCCTTACCTTTAACAGAAAATACATTAAAGCATACTAATCCTGATACTTCAGGGTATATCAGGCGCAGATTGCTTCCACTTCTTTTACAGTTTTCGGAATTGGCTTACCAAGAACTTTATGCCCTTTCTCAGTTATCAAAACATTATCTTCAATTCTGATACCGCCAATTGGTAAAAAACTTTCTATTTTGCTATAGTTTAAAAAATCCCTGAACTTCCCTTCAGATTTCCACGAACTTATAAGTTGAGGGATAAAGTAACATCCGGGTTCCACTGTAAAAACATGTCCTTCTTTATAAGGAAGGGCAAACCTTAGAAATGCCGTACCAAACTGGTCGCTTCGTTTAATATCATCATTATATCCGATATAGTTTTCACCGAGAGCTTCCATATCATGAACATCCAGGCCTAACATATGGCCGATTCCATGTGGCATAAAAAGCGTATGAGCTCCGGCAGCTACAGCTTCATCAACATCACCCTTCATTAATCCTAAATCTTTCATGCCAGAGGCAATAATTTTACATGCCAGGAAATGCGTGTCCCGGTTTGAGATACCTGGTTTAGCAGAATTTATTGCCTCGGTATTAGCTTTCAGAACAATCTCATAAATTTCCTTTTGTTGCTGACTGAATTTGCCCCCTACCGGGGTTGTTCTGGTTATATCAGAAGCATAGTGCATATTTGTTTCTGCACCTGCATCTGTAACCATCATCTTTCCTTTCTTCAGCACATTCATGTGTGAATGGTTGTGAAGAGTCTGACCATCAACGCTAAGTATTATCGGGAATGATGTTCCTCCTCCTTTTGAAAGTGCAATACCTTCAATCATACCGAAAATATCCTGCTCTTTTATGCCTGGCTTGCACATTTTCATTGCAGTAACATGCATTTCGTATGCAATATCGACTGCTTTTGATATCTCGTCAATTTCTCCTTTTTCCTTAATGGATCGCATTGAAACAACCGCCTTAATCAGATCTGCAGATGCTTTTGTTTTCATCTGGCAGGGGTTTTCTTTTAAGAGTGAACCCAGGGTCATTTTACTTTCTCCGCGGTAAGGAGGAAGAAAATGTATCTTTCTCTTTTTTGAGAGGGCATCTTTAATTGTCTCTTCAAGTTTAGACAATGGGGCTGAATCATGTATCCCACATTTGAGGGCAAGTTCTTTAACGGTTGGCTGAGGACCCATCCATATAATGTCATCCATATCGTAATCGTTTGCGAATATCAGGTCTTTTCCCGAATCGAAGTCCATAATACCCGCAAATCCCGGAAGATCGAGTCCGAAAAAATATAGAAAATCACTATCCTGCCTGAAATGATAAGTGTTAGCAGGATAATTCAACGGGGCCTCACTATTACCCAGAAAGAGGGCCATCCCGGTCCTCATTTTTTTTCGGAGTTCTTCTCTTCTCCTGATATATACTTCACTTTTAAACATGCCTGCTCAATTAAGTTTTACTTGAAACTACTAAGTTAGTAAGTATAATGAAACGAAGCAATATTATGAAAAGAGTGCATGAAGTGAATAGAGCATGAAATTCCTTCTAATTATAATTGGAATTCGTATCCCGGTTCACTTCAGGCACTATAAATATTATTATATCTATTTTTTCATTGTACTCCATCCCAACTTAAGTCCGAAAATAAACCAGGCAAGAGCAACAGTACCCAAAGCAAAGATGGTATCACCAATAACTCTTAGCCACTTTAGAGTTAACATCGCCGGCTGCTGAAGGAATTCAGCTGAACGGGCATACCATAATCCCTCTTTCACACTTGCTACAGTCTGTGCAAGTCCAATCGGAAGAACACTAAACAAAACCATTGCAGCAAGACCTATATTAATACTCCAGAAAGCAAATTTTACCCATTTGTCTTTCCATATTACATCTTTATTCATATCCCTTAAAACGAAAAGCATAAGACCTATACCGAGCATTCCGTATACACCGAATAATGCGGTATGTCCATGTACAGGAGTAGTATTAAGTCCCTGCATGTAATAAAGTGCGATCGGAGGATTGATAAGAAAACCAAAAATACCGGCACCAACGAGGTTCCAGAAAGCAACTGCAATAAAACAGTAAACAGGCCATTTATAAGCTTTTATCCATGTGGTGCTTCTTGTTAGTTTCACGTTATCCCATGCCTCAAAACCCATCAGCACAAGAGGCACTACTTCCAGTGCACTGAAAGTTGCACCCAGAGCCATTATTGCTGTTGGAGTACCCGTAAAATAAAGATGGTGGAAAGTACCAAGTATGCCTCCTGATAGAAAAACTATAGTAGAGAAGAGGACAGCAAGAGTTGCTGTAGCTGCCTTAAGTAATTGCAGTCGTACAAAAAGGAAAGCCACAACAACGGCAGCAAAAACTTCGAAGAATCCTTCAACCCAGAGATGGACAACCCACCAGCGCCAATATTCTGCCACGGCAAGATTGGTTTGCCTGCCCCACATAAGTCCTGCTCCATAAAATGCCGCAATTGCTATTGTTGAAATAAGGAATAGAATCAGAAGATTTCTGCTTTCTGACTTTTTAATTAATGCAGGCCATATAGCACGTCCCATTAACAGGAGCCAGATTATCAGTCCGACAAACAGGAAAATCTGCCAGAACCTGCCAAGGTCTACATACTCATACCCCTGATGACCAAACCAGAAATTCTGGATATAACCCAGTTTTTGCATTACACCAAACCACTGACCTGCAAGCGAACCAATAACGATCAAAAGCAGCGCCCCAAAAAGCAAATTGACACCAAGTCGCTGAAACTTTGGTTCAACTCCTGAAATAGCCGGAGCATAATATAATCCTGTGGCAAGCCACGATGTTGCAATCCAGAATATCGCTATCTGTATGTGCCATGTCCTTGATATCGAATAAGGCAGAATCTTTGATAGCGGGATGCCGTAAAATGCCTGACCTTCAACCCCATAATGTGCTGTAATCACACCCATTAAAACCTGAACAAGAAGCAAAGCTGAAACTATCCAGAAGTATTTTACTGTTGCTTTCTGGGATGGAGTCTGGGTCTCTCCGAGCAATGGAAATGATGAAGGTATTCTGTCTGAATCTTCTCCGCGACGCCGTGCATAATACCATGCCATTAGTCCAATTCCTGCCAGTAAAACAATCACACTGAATCCGGTCCAGAGTAGTAACGAACCTGTAGGTCTGTTACCAACCAGTTCTTCAGCTGGCCAGTTATTTGTATATGTAATTGACTCTCCGGGGCGTTCTGTTACGCAAGCCCAGGAAATCCAGAAGAAAAAGCTGTTTAAGAGAGGTACCCGTTCAGGGTCCTTCAGTGAGTTTTCCGGTATACTATATGCATCTCTTAAATCAGCGAGTGCCGGATCATTTGTAAACAGTCCTCCATAGAACTCACTGTTTGAAGCTATTGCCTCTGCTCTGAGTTCAGAAACAGTTAGAATTCCTGTTTCAGAATTATAGGTATTTTTCCGCAGGTCCTTTTGCAATACAATTTTGAGGAAGGCTTTTCTCTCATCACTTAGTTGTTCATAAGGAATACCATCCTGCTGAACAGCAAGTTTGTTCAAAATAAAAACTGCTTCTTTATGAAGCCAGTCAGCGCTCCAGTCTGGAGCCTGGTATGCACCGTGCCCCCATACTGTGCCAATTTCCTGACCTCCAAGTGACTGCCAGACATTCTGCCCATCTTTTATATCCTGACCTGTAAACAATACTTTTCCTTGAGGGGTAACTACCTTTTCAGGTATTGGAGGAGCCTGACGGTAAATCTCTCTGCCATAATAAAGAAGTACAGCAAAAGACAGAACCATTACCAAAATGAAGCCAATCCAGAGTTTTCGTGTTGTCATAATAGTTTTAGTTTTAATTAATAAGGAGTTATTTTATACTTTATAGAATGAAGCAAGTGTGTAAATACGATCAATATTACCCTTCGCCCGGGTTCCTCAAAAAGCCTTTTTAAAATATTTATCAGATTTTTAATGCTTTGGGATATAGTATATTATTTTCGAGATGTACATGAGTATGAAGATCATCTTCAAACTCTTGCAATAGTCTAAAAGTAACCTGGTATGTATTGCAGCTGTCTTCAGGTACCAAATATTGTTTTGTCAGTTCATTTATCTTATCCATGGCTCCTCCGGCAAACTCATGTTCTCTATCCATACGCACAATCTCAGACTCAATAATTTTTCTTAACTGAGGTGATGCGGTTTTAACTGCTGACTTTATTGCAGGAAAAAGAACTTCTTCCTCATTCTTTAAATGCTGAAGCAGCTCGCGATTTATCTCTGAAAAGAGAACATAAACCTCGTTTAACTCGGGATGTCTGTCGCCATGAACATCAGCAATTTTCTCAGTATAATGCACAATTTCAGGTAATGATTTGAGAACATATTTATGATGTGTATTAATTATATAGTCACAAAGAAATCCCAGGTCCCAGTCATTAAAATTGTGAGTTGTGGTATTTGGAGTCGACTCAAGTTTCTCAAGCTTTTTTATTAATTCCAGTTTATCAATACCTTTCTCTAAACAGGTTTCATCAATATTCTTTTTCCCACCACAGCAGAAATCTATTCCGGCTTCTTTAAAAATTGCCGCAGCCCGGTAATCCTGTGCAACAATTTCTCCAATTGTATAACTATTCATATTTGAAACTTTCATTTAGTTTGTATTAAATTATCGGGACAAAGTTATATAATTATTTAATAAAAGACAAAAAGGTCTTTTGGTAATTTTTAAATATTTTATTACTATTGCAACTGCATACATCAGATAATTTTTATAAGATGTTCAACAAGGAAACAGAATATGCTCTCAGAGGACTGGTTTACATCAAATTACAGAATCTCCTGGGAAAAAGACCCGGAACTGCAGAAGTTGCAAAAGAGATTGAAGCACCACACTTCTTTACCGCTAAGATCCTCCAGCGACTGGTAAAGGCCGGATATCTGGAATCGCTGAAGGGAAAAGGCGGAGGATTCTATTTTGATCCGGATAAACCTGACCTGACGCTTCGCGAACTGATTACTTCAATTGAAGGACACAGCACCTTTACAGGATGTGGTTTCGGACTTAAACAATGCTCTGAACAGAATCCTTGCCCCGTACATAAAAAATACGCTCCCATCAGGGAGTCGATAAACAGGCTGGTATCTGGCGAGACTGTACAGAGTCTTGCTCTCAAAGTTTATAATGATAAACTTAAGACTGACAGGAAGAAAAAACAATGAAAAGAGAATTCATATTATCAATAATAGTTTTTTCCCTGACTTTTTCGCTTCTTGCAATAGTCCAGATAAAGCTGGACAGGCCGATGATCCTGGCCGAAAGATTTATTGAAGGAGGTGGCTGGATAGAGATAGTAATTATTTCACTTTACGGAGCAATTGTTGCATTTAAAATGCAGGATCCTTTGAATGTACCACGATGGAGGAGAATAACCTGGATTATCTTTTCTATTGTCTTCTTCACCCAGCTTATCATAGGACTTTCCGGATTCGATAAATTCCTGATGACAGGAAAGCTTCATCTGCCAATTCCGATGATGATACTTGGCGGACCTGTATACCGAGGTCAGCTCTCAATAATGACAATTCTGTTTCTAAGCACTGTTATATTAACCGGACCAGCCTGGTGCAGCCATCTTTGTTACTTTGGAGCATTTGATAATCTTGCTGCAGACGGCAAAACTTCCAGGGAGATTCTCAAACATAAGGGAACAATAAAATCAACAATACTATTGCTTGTTATCGCTATGGCACTTACCCTGAGATGGTTTAACTTCCCGGTATTAATTTCAACCATGCTTGCTGCAGGATTTGGAATAACGGGAATTGCGATAATGATTCTCGTTTCAGTTAAAAGGAAAAAAATGGTACACTGTGTTATGTACTGCCCCATCGGTACAATTGTCAATATTATTAAATATGTTAACCCTTTCAGGCTATACATTGACAAGAGCTGTACCCTATGTATGCATTGTACAAAATTCTGTAAATATGATGCCCTGAATTCTGAAGATATAAGAAACTCAAAACCTTCTGTTACCTGTACCCTATGTGGCGATTGTCTTGCAGGTTGCCAGCATAACTCCATAAAGTATAAATTCTTTAAAATGAACCCTGAGAGAGCGAGAGATCTTGTATCTCACTCTTACAATAAGCTTACACGCTGCCTGTATTGCCCTGGCCAGAATCTGAATTTCCTGAGAAGAAGATTTCAAATTACTTAATGTCTCAGCCGGCCTCTCCCCAGAGAGGGTGTTAAAAAAGTAATTTCTAACCGCAGAGTGCTCAAAGCCCTCCTTCGTTGAAACTTCGGAGGGTAAAATAGGTGCAAAGAACGCAAAGTTAAATATATGTAAAACAGGCCTTTGCGTCCTTTGCGAAAATTCTTGGCGAGCTTTGCAGTTAATGGATTTTGCCTTTTTCAACACACCCCTTTAACAGAGGATTGAGTTTATGGATTTTCAGATATTTCAGTCCTCTTATTATTGATTCCTGATAGTCATTAATTTTAAAATCCATTTTATATGCGAATGCATTTGGAAGTATTTAAAATTTAATTATATTCGTATCTCTTATCAACAAGTTATTAACACCCTCTTTTTTATGCCATATCGAAGGTTACCAAACACAGACACTGCCAGAATAAGGGCAATGAGGACAGCTCTGGAGAAGGGGAAAGAACTTCCTCCTCACAGGCTTGCTTTTTCTTCAAAAACAATTGTCAGACTTGAAAAGTTCCTTCCCCAGTTCGAACAAAATATTAAAGCGTATAAGCATTCTTTGTCAGCTCAAAATAAGAAAAACCGTGATTATAATGATATTGTAAAAAAAGCAAGGATTTATCTTACTCATTTTATCAGGGTAATGAATATGGCAATATATCGCGGTGAGCTTCCCACTGAAACCAGGGCTTTTTACGGACTACCAACAAATGAATCAACAGTACCTCTGCTTAACACTGAAAACGAGTTAATGAGTTGGGGAAAAAGGATCATTGATGGCGAAGTGTACAGGATAAGAAAGGGAGGAAGTCCAATCACAAATCCGACAATAGCAGTTGTTAAAGTCAGATTTGAAAATTTCATCGAAGCCTGGACGCAACATAGTTTACTGGCAAAACGGACTGCAGATTATAATGAGAAAAATTTAAAACTGCGCAAAGAGGCCGATGAGCTTATTCTGATGCTTTGGAATGAAATAGAAAAAACCCATATTAATCACCCCGAGGAAATAAGAAAGGTTCAGTGTGAGAACTATGGACTTGTATATTTCTACAGGAAAAATGAACTGGAGAAGATCAAAGCATTAATAGCTGTTGAGCAATCTCTTTCATAAGTTTTCCCATTTATATTTGGTTGCTATCCATTTAAGTCCATTTTCCTTTTATTCCAGAAGTAGGAAAGTATTAGAACAACTAAAATTATCGGTAAAACCAGTCCCGCCAACTGAGTAAGAACGGGAGTTTCCTCACTTATCCCGGAATTTTCCATTGTATTCAGATAAGCCCCGATTGTCGGAACAGCATTGTTTACAAAATGAGCCATAACAGGAAGTAATAATGATCCACTCCAGAAAAAAAGATACCCATAAACCAGTCCAAGAATAAATCGCGGTAAGAATCCATAAAACTGTAAATGTATGGCGCTGAACACAAAGGCAGTAATCCCAATAGCAAGCCAGCTGTTCTTAATGAGATTGTTTAAGATCTTCTGAAGTATGCCCCTGAATATCAACTCCTCTCCAATTGCCGGAAGTATTGCTATCATTACCAGATTAACCACCAGATCTCTAAGATTATCACTTGCCATTAAAAGACTGGTTAAATCTGCCAGTTCATTCTCTTTCTCAGTCATCCATTGTTCAGCGCCAGAAAGCCAAACAGGAAGATCCATCGCAGAATTAAGATAACCGGTAAAGCTTGTCAGCGGAAACAGGCATATTGCCAGTAAAATTACCATCAGAAAATCTGATCCGGGAGCAATTTTTACAACTGCAAATAATGACTGATATGAAGGTTTAAGAAGAATAAGGAGAATTACTCCGGGAATTATAAAAAATGAAACTTCCTGGGCTATCAAAACATATCGGAGAAATGACATCTCACTTTTGTTCGCTGCTTTGGTAAAACTTTCAAGCAACTTATAATCAGCATCAAAAGCATATAATCCGACAACAATAAAAAGAGTAAAAATAAGTATTCCAGCTCCAAGTATAACCATTAAGGTTATAATTAACTGATAACCAGGAGATCTGTTGTACAGGATATTATTGCCTTTTTTATCGCTCATTTTATTAATTTTGCATCAGTTTTTTCAGCTTATTCCTTTGTGGACTTTGAAAAAGTAATTTTTAACCGCGGTACTCATAGAATGCGCAATGAGCGCAAAGTTAAATATATAAAAACAAGCCTTTGCGGACCCTTTGTGTAATACTTTGTGATCCCCTTCCGTTGTCAGGGCATGCTTTGTGGTTCAATAACTTAGATTTTACCACAAAGCACACAAAGGTTGTCACCACGGTTCACAAAGGTTAAAAAACAGAAAATTAAAGTTAATAAATTACCTATTCAAAATAATCAATTGAAAATAACCAATATATCTCTTCCTGATTTTCCATTATTTCTTGCACCAATGGAGGATATTACAGATCCTTCATTCAGAATGATTTGTAAGATTAATGGAGCTGACTTTATGTATACAGAGTTCATATCCTCCGATGGTCTAATAAGGGATGGTCAGAAAAGTGTAAAAAAACTTGATATCTATGATTTTGAAAGACCAATTGGCATTCAGTTATATGGACATCTGACTGATCCAATGGTTGAAGCAGCACTGATCGCTGAAGAGGCAAAACCCGAACTGATTGATATTAATTTTGGTTGTCCTGTGAAAAAGATCGCAAACAGGGGTGCCGGAGCCGGAATGCTCAGAAATATTCCACTTATGATTAGTATGACTGGCGCAATTGTAAAAGCAGTAAAACTCCCTGTCACAGTGAAAACGAGATTAGGTTGGGATGATGAGAACAGAAACATAGAGGAAGTTGCAGAGCGCTTACAGGACGTTGGTATCCAGGCCCTTACTATTCACGGGAGAACCAGGGCACAGTTATACAAAGGTGAAGCTGACTGGACCCTGATCGGAAAAGTAAAGAATAATCAGAGAATTAAAATACCGGTAATCGGTAATGGTGATATTGATGGTCCGTTGAAGGCAAAGGAAATGTTTGACAGGTATGGGGTTGATGGGATTATGATTGGCCGGGCCACAGTAGGAAGACCATGGATTTTCCGTGATATCAGACATTATCTTAACACAGGGAATTTATTGGAGGAACCCAGTGTAAATGAAAAGGCTGATCTTGCAATTCTTCATCTTGAAAAATCCCTTGAATTCAAAGAAGGAAAAAGAGCTATCCTCGAAATGCGCCGGCATCTTTCGAATTATTTTAAAGGATTACCCCATTTTAAAGAAACCCGACTAAGACTTCTTACTGCACCTGAAGCAGATGAAATTAAAATTATAATAAATGAGATAAGAGAGAAATGGGGAGATTTCAGAACAGAGGATAAGACATCTGTTTATAATACATAAGAACTGAACAGATAAAAAATCAAAATAAATGTTTCTCCTGCCAGTCAGAGGAACAAGAAAAAACTTGCGATTATTTCTTTATTTTTTCAAAAAGAATTGAATAATTGGCCCACCCGAAGAGTTTTGCCAGAATAAAAATAAAAATCAATCCCATCAATAAAAGTGAAATAAAGTCTGTCAACGGATTTATAATCAGTTGTTCAAATAGTGCAGGAGTCTGCAATGATGCTGATTTATTTGTTATAAAAATACAAAGGAAAATATTATTTGCTGTATGAGCTCCCATTGCAGCTTCAATCCCATCATCAAATATCGTGATCAGGCCAAATAACAGACCAAAAAGAATATACTGAGGCATCATTACAAGGAACCCAAATGCTTTTACTTCAGGATTAAATGAATGTAAAAGTCCAAACAGCAATGAAGACATCACTAATGGAAACCACCTGTTTTTGAAAATTACGGCAAATCCCTGCATAAAATATCCCCTGAAGAGAATTTCCTCAAGACCGGCCTGAAAAGGGATAAGAATTATTGAAACAATTGCAAGTATGATTATAGATTTTGATTTGTTACTTATTAAAAAATTTTCAGGATTAACTTTAATAATTACCAATAAATAAAGAGCAGCAAGCAGAAGCCAGACCGATGCCGAGATGAAAAACCTGTCCCATCTTATCCTCGCTGTACCATTTATAACGTTCTTGAGGGTCTTGTTATGCAGGGGCTTCATTAATAAAGCAAACGCCAGCAATCCAATAATGAAAGGGAAAATTAACATTGCCAGGGAAATAATCGGATCAATCCCTAATGCATTTATATTAAAAGGAGTTTCAGCTGCCTGAGATAATCCAGCCGTATTTGATAATAGTTTTACTGCATATGCTATTAAAAACGGCAGGCCGCCAATAGTATTTGTGGCAATAATAACAACCGCAATCATTAAAATATATCTCCACAGATTATTTTTTCCGGTGAAAACCGATTCAAGATGATTCATAATCAGACAAATCAGAATTCTGAGATACCTCGTTTTGGATGGTCAATAGAATAGTGCAAACCAATGCTATCCTGTCTGTTTTTTGCCATTTTTATTATCAGATATCCGACGTTAATAAGATTTCTTAATTCACATATCTTTTTTGAGATCAATGATCTCTTATAAAGACTTTCAGTCTCCTTATAAATTATTTCAAGTCGCACCAATGCCCTCTCAAGACGAAGGTCTGAACGTACTATACCAACATAATTGCTCATTATCATTTGTACCTCTTTGAAATTCTGAGTAACAAGGATCATCTCCTCAAGGTGAGTTGTTCCTTTATAATCCCAATCAGGAATATGATTTTCAAATGAGAGTTCTTTTATTCTATCAGCTGAATGCAATGATGCTCTGCGAGCAAAAACAGCTGCTTCCACAAGGGAATTTGAAGCAAGTCTGTTTGCACCATGTAATCCTGTAGATGCTGCTTCTCCAATAGCATACAGTCTGCTTATATTGCTTTGCCCGTCTTTGTCAACTTTTACACCACCACATGAATAATGTGCTGCCGGAACAACAGGTACGAGGTCTTTTGTTATATCAATACCGCGTGAAAGACAGTGTTCATAAACATTCGGAAAATGATCTTTTAAACCCGCAGCATTCAAATGCCTGCAGTCGAGCCAGACATGATCATCACCCCATATCTTCATTTCATTATCAATTGCCCGGGCAACAATATCTCTCGGAGCGAGTGATCCACGGCTGTCATACCTGCTCATGAACTTTTCACCGGCCATATTTTTCAAAACGGCTCCATATCCTCGCAATGCTTCTGTAATAAGGAAGGAAGGTCTTTTATTCGGATCCCAGAGTGAAGTAGGATGAAATTGAACGAATTCCATATTTTCAATAGTCCCTTTGGCTCTGTAAACCATTGCAACTCCGTCACCAGTAGCTATTTCCGGATTAGTTGTTGTCATATAAACATTACCCATTCCTCCTGTGGCTATTACAGTAATTTTTGAAAGAAAAGTTATCACCTTCTGATTCAAAAAATCTGCAACATATGCACCGAAACACTTTATGTCGGGATAGTTTTTTTTGAGCACTTCACCCAGATGATGCTGAGTAAGGATTTCAATAGCAAAGTGGTTTTCGAATATCTCAATATTCGGATTATCCTTTACCTGCTCTACCAGCTTATTCTGTATTACCTCTCCCGTTCTGTCCTTACTGTGAAGTATGCGGTACTCAGAATGTCCTCCCTCCTTTGCCAGGTCATATGTACCATCCTCTTTGCGATCAAAAGATACTCCGATATCAATAAGATCCTTTATCCTGTCCGGGGCTTCCTGTACAACCATCCTGACAATCTCCTCATTACAAAAACCATCCCCTGCAATAAGTGTGTCATTTATATGCTTCTCAAAATTATCAGGTTCACTGAAAACAGCAGCTATACCCCCCTGAGCATACATAGTATTGGAATCTTTAAGTTCTGCTTTGGTCACAATTGCTACCTTGCCAAAACTGGCTGCTTTTAGTGCAAAAGTAAGACCGGCAATACCTGACCCTATAACAAGAAAATCTGTTTTCCTTTTCATGATTCCAAATTGGATACAAAGTGTAAATATACAAATAGAAATTAGTTTTTAATCTCCTCTATAGATTCAATGGTTCGTGCCGAATCACTGTAAACTTTGATTTACCGACCTCTCCCCCTCGATCCCCCCCGCTTGAAGGCGGGGCAGGCTCTCTCCCGAGTGAGAGGGGGAAGTCTTTCAGGATGTTGTAGTTACCTTCTTTTTTATTCCCATCTTTAATCCTAAGAATATACAATTATCCTATGTTAAGCCCCTCCCACTTCGGGGGAGGGGTTTGGGGAGAGGCCGGCTGAGACAAAGTACCGCAAGAGTGAATTTAGTAAACATATTAATCTAATTTTCAGCATTTTTAAAATTAATTAACTGTTAGCTTGACGGCTATGTGCTCCGCGGGGCGAGCTCACCGAAGGTAATCTCCAACTCCCATATTATGAGGCGAATAACATTAGTTTTTCAAAATTGTGTATAAAGGGTAGCTCCCGGGTGAGAGGGGGAAGTCATTCAGAATGTTATAGTTACATTCTTTACATTCCCAACTTCAATCCTAAGTCTATACAATTATCATGTGTTAAAGCCCCTCCCACTCGGGGGAGGGGTTTGGGGAGAGGCCGTCATAATTGATTTTTAAATAAATGGGGAAAGTTTACTTGCCTAAGCACATCTGAAGGATCTCCTTTGTAAAACATAAGATTTTAGTTTACTTTTGCCTCCCATAAAAGTAAAACAAATATAGTATGGCTCAGGAAGATGTCTTTAAAAAGTTAGTTGCTCACTGTAAGGAATATGGATATGTTTTTCCATCAAGCGAAATTTATGACGGATTAAGTGCTGTATATGACTATGGGCAGTATGGTGTCGAGCTTAAAAACAATATCAAGAAATACTGGTGGGACAGCATGGTGTTACTAAATGAAAATATAGTTGGTATTGATTCAGCCATATTCATGCATCCGACTATCTGGAAAGCATCTGGGCATGTTGATGCATTTAATGACCCGCTCATTGACAATAAAGATTCGAAAAAGAGATACAGGGCAGATGTCCTTATAGAAGAGCACCTTGCAAAGATTGAAGATAAGATTAACAAGGAGGTGGATAATGCAAAAAAGAGATTCGGAGACCAGTTTGATGAAAAGAAATTCAGGGAGACTAATCCTCGTGTTTTAGCAAACCAGGTCAAAATCGACGAACTCAATATTCGGTTTGCGAAGGCGCTCAATGATGGAAACCTAAATGAAATAAAGCAGATAATTATTGACAATGAGATTGTCTGCCAAATATCAGGAACGCGCAACTGGACGGATGTCAGACAGTTCAATCTTATGTTTTCCACGGAGATGGGATCCACTGCAGAAGGGGCAAATAAAATATATCTTAGACCCGAAACAGCTCAGGGTATATTTGTAAATTTCCTCAATGTCCAAAAGACCGGAAGAATGAAAATCCCTTTTGGTATCGCACAAATAGGTAAAGCCTTCCGTAATGAAATTGTTGCAAGGCAATTCATTTTCAGGATGAGAGAATTTGAACAGATGGAGTTGCAGTTCTTTGTTCAGCCAGGTAGTGAGCTTGATTGGTTTAAGAAATGGAAAGAGACAAGAATGAAATGGCACCAGGCACTTGGATTCGGTAGCGACAACTACCGCTTCCATGATCATACTAAGCTTGCTCATTATGCAAATGCGGCAACAGATATCGAATATAAATTTCCTTTCGGATTTAAAGAAGTTGAGGGGATTCATTCAAGGACAGACTACGATCTTAAACAACACCAGGAGTATAGCGGTAAAAAGCTTCAGTATTTCGATCCTGAAAAAGGAGAATCTTATGTGCCTTTTGTTGTAGAGACATCTATTGGGGTTGACAGAATGTTTCTTCAGGTTATATCAGCAGCGTATACAGAGGAAGAATTGAAGAAAGAAGACGGATCATCAGATTCCAGAGTTCTACTCAAACTTCCATCGTTTCTTGCACCTGTTAAACTGGCTGTTATGCCCCTGGTTAAAAAAGACGGACTTCCTGAGATAGCAGAAAAAATTGTAAATGATCTTAAATTTGACTTTAACTGCCAGTATGATGATAAAGACTCAATTGGCAGACGTTACAGGAGACAGGATGCAATAGGCACCCCTTATTGCATAACCATTGACCATCAGACACTTGAAGACAAGAGTGTCACAATCAGATATCGCGATTCGATGCTACAGGAAAGAATAGGTATTGAACAATTGAAGGAAATAATTAAAGAAAAAGTTTCTATCCAGAGCCTGCTTAAGAAGCTTTAAAATGAATAAGGTACTTATTATCACCTACTACTGGCCACCAAGCGGAGGTGCAGGTGTTCAGCGATGGCTTAAATTTTCTAAGTACCTGCCCGAATTTGGATGGGAGCCGGTTATGCTGACAGTAGATCCAAAGTACGCTGCATACCCCGTTATTGACAGTTCGCTTGAATCTGACATATACTCATCGGTCGAAGTTCATAAAACAAAAGCTGTTGATTATTTTAACATCTACAAAAAGGATAAATCAAAAATCCCGACAGCAGGGTTTGCCAATACGAGGGAAAGTTCATTTAAAGACAAGATACTTCGGTTTATCAGAGGTAATTTTTTCATACCTGATCCAAGAAAAGGATGGAATAAATATGCCTTTAATAAAGCCTGCGAATTAATTGAAACTAAAGAAATAAATCATGTTATTACCACAAGTCCTCCTCATTCAACTCAACTCATTGGTTTAAAAATCAAAAAGAAATATCCCTTCATAAGGTGGATTGCTGATCTGCGTGATCCATGGACTGATATTTACTATTACAATCACTTCTATCCGACCTTTATTTCAAGAAAAATTGACTTATGTTTAGAAAAAAAGGTACTTGTCAGAACTGACAGATTAATAACAGTCGGGCAATCGCTTAAATCCCTATATTCACAAAAAGCGGAAGGAATAGAGGATAAGACAAGTGTGGTAACAAACGGATATGATAGTGATGACTTTACAGGGTTAAAGGCAAGCAGTCCGCAAATCTTTACAATTTCATATATAGGAACTCTTTCCAATGATTATCCTATAGATGGATTTTTAAATGCTCTCAAAAGGCTCGGGCAAAATGGCCAAAATTTTAAATTAAGGTTCATAGGGACGGTTTCGTCACAACAGAAAACAACTATTTTGGGTTTTCCATATTGTCAGACTGCTGAATTTGTTGATAATGTAAAACACGACGAAGCAATAAAATATATGCTTGAGTCGTCCTTGCTTTTGCTAATAATTCCTGATCATCCAAGCAGCAAGAGTATTATTACAGGAAAACTATTTGAATATCTGGCAACCGGAAAACCAGTAATTTGCCTTGGGCCAAAGAATGGCGATGCCGCTAAGATTTTAAGTGAGACTGATCATGGAAAAACATTCTCGTATATGGATACTGAGGGGATGCTGAAGTATTTGTCAGAAATAATGTCTGATGCCCCGTTTGCTGAAAAAAATCCTCCGGTAATTTACAGCAGAAAAGAATTAACAAGAAATATTGTCGGGATTATTAAGAAATAATATTTAGCAATTCTTTTATTGTCTGACCAGCGGGCTTTTTTTACCTTTATCCTTTAGATTCATTCTTATAGATATTTTGATAAAAGTCAGTTATGAAAATCGGGATTATTGTTGATAATGAGCTAAATAATGATATCAGGGTCCTGAGAGAAATAGGAATACTTAAAGAGAATGGATTTGAGATTTCTGTATTATGTTTTGCATTTAGTAAAAAAGATATAAATCCCATAAACCAAATAAAAGTTACACGAATCAGTATCAGCAGAAGATTAAAGAATATCTTGTTTTTCTTTCTAAATACGATTCCTATATATGAATGGTTTTGGACAATTAATATAAAAAAATTTATCAGCAAAAACAGGATTGACATCCTTCATGTTCACGACCTGTATATGTCCAAAGCATCGCATAATGGAATAAAAATCAGCGGTCGCAACATTCCCATGGTTCTTGACCTTCATGAAAATTATCCCTTTTCGGTTACAACTTACAACTGGACAAAAGGATTTTTCAGAAATCTTTTTTCACAACCGGGAAAATGGAAAAAGAAGGAGAAAGAGTATCTCGGGTATACTGACAGGATAATTGTTCTTAGTAATGAATACAGAGATGTTCTTCTTGAGAAATATCCACATATTTCAAAAGAGATTTTCACGGTTCTCCCAAATGTTCCTGATCTTTCCCGAATTGAAAACAAAAAGAGGAAAGTTATTCAAAATCCATTCCGCCATAATTATTGTGTAATTATTTATTACGGGGTAATAGCTGAAAGAAGAGGAGTCTTTGATGCTTTAGGGGTATTCAAAAGTCTGACAGAAGAGAAATATCCGATTAACTTTCTCCTAATCGGACCGGTTGATAAAACAGACAAAAACCGATTTCTGGATATGATAAATACAGAGTCCTACAAGGAACAAATTCATTATATCCCGTGGATCGACTCCGGGGATTTGTTTTCATACCTTGATATTTGTGATATATGTATTGCCCCTTTTCATAAAAATCCTCAGCATGAATCAGGAATCGCAAATAAAATATTTGATTACATGCTTGCAGGAAAACCTCTGGTGGTGTCAAACTGTAAGCCTCAGCAAGAACTGATTCTGAAACATAAATGCGGACTGGTATTCGAGAATACTATTGAGTTTCGGGATTCATTAATAAAGCTTATTGATAATAAGGAATTAAGAAATAGTTTAGGGAAAAACGGGTATGAAGCTGTTATTAATAATTATCATACCGGCATAGTAAAGGATGAGTTGTTGTCTCTGTACAAAACAATTATAAACTACTGATGAATATATTGCTCCTGACTCACTCATATCCTGATGCAAACCTTAAATGGAGGGGAACATTTATTCAGGAACAGGTAAGAGCACTTGGTGAAGAGCACTCAGTTACTGTGGTTTATTTCAAGGTAAACTATTCACATTTCGCCCCATTTGCAAAGTATTCCTTTAATAAGACCATCAATGGTAATATTACAGAATTTGTTGTCACTATCAGTAAGTCTTTCCCTGTAATTACTCAACTGAAGTATTTATCAAATACATACAGATTCATAAACAATGAAATACTGAAACATGGAAGGCCTGATATAATTCATAGTCACCATGCATATCCTGCAGGATTTCTTGGAACTATAATTCAGAAAATAAAAAAAATCCCGAATGTTCTGACAGAACATACCTGGATCAGCAAGTATTTCCGAAGCTGGATACACAAGCAATGTGTTTTATACACGCTTAATAATGCTGCTGCTATTGTTTCTGTAAGTGATGCACTAAAAGATAATATTGGCAAGTTTTGTAAGCGTAGTATTGAAGTTGTCCCTAATGTTATAGATGTAGAAAGATTCAGGATATCAGAAAAGGTTAAGATAGGGCCACTAAATATCGGATTACTTGGTGGATTGGGAAATTTCAGAAAAGGACTGGATATTTTGCTTAAAGCCGTTTCACTTATGAA
Organism: uncultured Bacteroidales bacterium; assembly: GCA_963732435.1. Taxonomy (GTDB): domain Bacteria; phylum Bacteroidota; class Bacteroidia; order Bacteroidales; family VadinHA17; genus LD21. The sequence continues at coordinate 211,486 of CAVSZL010000007.1, forward strand.
TGACACGGATTTCTTTTTACATATCGGTGGTGAAGGGCAACTACTCGTCCAATTTAAACAAATGGCAAAAGAGTTAAAGGTTGAAGACAGATGTAAATTCTACGGAGAAATACAACCCTCTGAGGTTCTGAAATTTTATTCCTTAATTGAACTTTTTGTTTTAGCCAGCAGGGATGAAACTTTCGGTGTTGTTATTATTGAGGCAATGGCCTGTGGAATACCTGTTATTGCAACAAAATGTGGTGGCCCTGAAGAAATAATAACAAGTGATACGGGAATTCTGGTAGAAAAAGAAGATCCGGAAGCATTGGCCAGGGCTATCAGTTTTATGTCAGAAAATATATCTAATTACAACAAAGATCTTATTCGTAAATACGCATATGAAAAGTATGGTAAGAATTCCTTCGTAGATAATATCACAAAACTCTATCAAGATCTTCTGGCATAACAGGAGATTAATCTGACATCATATATCATTACTTTTGAGCAAGGCAAAATAATTTGTACCATACATTTTTTCATACAAAATCTTGCTCGCAAGTTTCAGTTTGTCCTGGAAAAAATAAAACAGAGTCCAGAAAATCCTTAAGTAGATAGGCTTTCTGCTGATCCTCTCCTTCCGGTTTATTTTATATGCCATCTTGAACTGCCTGTCGAAGAATGCAATTGAGGTAAAACTTTTCTGAATATTAAAACCCGAACTATTAATAAGGTTCATTGCAAGTTCCTTGTCATAACAGTGAAGATGTCCGGAGGGATCATTTTCGTCATAAACTCTGTTCCTTGTACTAATAGATTTTTCAAGAGGAAGATTTAGCAATACATAGGAGGAAATTTCTCTGATAGTCTTCATAAAACCAAGATCATCAGGAATATGTTCAACTATGTCTGAAAGTACAACAAGGTCAAACCTGAAATTCTGCATTTTCGGCATTACATCCCTGATAAACTCTTCAACAGTTCCATTAAAAAAGGTACATTCCGGCCAGTCGCTTTTTGCAGTACTTATATTTTCACTTGATATATCAATCCCTGTCCTTGCTTTAATATTAAGTCTGTCTGAAATATTGTTAAGCAAGACTCCGAAAGCACACCCAACCTCAAGGACATTATTGAAAACCTTATTATAAGGAACAAGACTTACAAGCTCTCTTACTTTCCAATCTGAAGCAACATTATAATACTCTCTTTTATGCAAATCATTGCGGAAAGCTACATACTCCGGTTGCTTATCATAGAATTGGGCAAAATCGGTATTGTTCATTTTTTCTGCAATATATAAACCAGAGCACGGCCTCTTTTCGGACCTGACATAAGTGGGAAGAATAACGGCAGAACAGTGTTCCTTAAAAATGAAAAGAGTGAAAATCCTGAAATATGCAATATAGGAACCGAACCGGCAAATCCTTTTTTCAATATTTTCATTCCTGACTGGTCTACCATATTTTCAATTTGAATAAATGATAATGGCGTAATATGTCCATGAACAAGATCCGGAACTTCGTATGCAATAAGAGTTCCTCTCATAAAAAACCTTAACCGGGAAACAAAATTTGAAATATTGGGTGTACTTAATACAATTATTCCATCCTCTTTTATAAGTGAAAGGCAATCGCTCAGATACTTCCAGGGATTCTTAAGATGCTCAAGAATCTCAAGAGCTATCAATACATCATACTTCTCTGAAAACATTTCCGGATTAAGCTCCTTATTGAGATCCAGAGTTATTTTCCTGTTAACTTTTGCTTTAATCTGATTCGTATCGATATCGCAGCCATCAACTATCATTCCTGCATCAATAAGTCTTTGAGAAAATGCTCCTTGCCCACATCCAAAGTCAAGTATATGCATATCTTTTTTCAGAAATGGATGTAATAGCTTAAAGACATCAGGGTGCAGACCATAAGCAGCTAATACCTTAATTCCATTATAATCAGGTGGTTTAAGCTCTCCTACTTTTATAAACATTGTCTATTTATTAAACTGAAATATGTAAAATTACTAATTACTGCGCACATCACTTAACAATTAAATTCTTTATACCGATAAAACTAGAACCTCTTTATCGAAAATTTGAATTTTTCCCAATTATAGCCTTCCACGGTTTGCATTTTAAATCGAAATAGTATCTTCGTAATGATTATATTATTTTTTACACCTCAGAATCAGTCAGGTACATATCTTTTGGAAAATAAAAGCAATGTTAAAGTCGATAAAAATTTCATTAAAAGATACACTGGTATATGGACTCGGTAACATAGCAGTAAAAATTGTTGGTCTGCTGCTTATTCCTTTATATACTGATCCTGAGTATTTTTCGATTGAGGATTTCGGAGTACTTGGAATCCTTGAAATTTCAGGGCTGGTCCTTACTGCAGCACTTGCATCTGCTTTGCCTCAGAGCCTCACAAGGTGGTTCTGGGATAAAGAATATAAGGACAATCAAAAAGGAATATTTTTCATGACATTAGCAACACAAATTATTGTATCTCTAATTTTTTGTTTACTCCTGATTCCTTTTTCAGACAAATTATCTCTGCTCATATTTTCGAAGATCGATTGGTCAAGGGTAATAGTACTGGTTATTGTTTCTTCAGCAATTCAATCGGTAAATAATATCATAAACACCCTTATGAGGCTTCAATCAAAATCTTTATTATTTACAATAACCAACCTGATTAAACTTGCATCAGTTCTGTCTCTGACAATATACTTTATACTTTCAAGGGAATTGGGGCTTGAAGGTATTTATTTAGCACAAATAATCGGCAACAGTTTTGCTATTCTTATACTTCTGGGTTATACTATTAAGAACTCAAGATTATACTTTGACAGTGATGTTTTCAAATCGATGAATGTATATGGTTTTCCTTTGTACCTGGCAAATTTATCTGCCGTACTTTTAACAGTAGTGGACCGGTTTTCTCTGAATTCCATGGCTGTGCTCAAATCTGTCGCTCTTTATACACTTGCCTTTAAAATAACAAGCGTGTTAAAACTGGTTATTGTGGATTCCATTAAAATGGCACTTGGCCCAATGCTGTTGAAAAAGATGGATTCACCTGATGTGCAAAGATTTTACTCAAAGGCATTGTTATATTCCTCGTATGTTCTCATGATTTCAATAATCGGGATTTCATTGTTTTCATATGAAATTATCAAGCTGATATCCAATTCAAAAGAATACTGGGAAGCAGTAATAATAGTACCAGTTTTATCTTTGTCAATCTTATTTGTTAATATGAAAGATGTAACAATATATGGCTTACATGTTGCAAAAAAGACCAGGATAATAGGTTTAATTGTAGTATTCTCAACAATAATGAGTCTTGTTTTTAATATTTTGTTTATACCACGCTGGGGAATAACAGGAGCAGCCATAGCAACGCTCCTGTCGCAGATACTTTACTGGTATTCCTGCTATTATTATTCACAGAAAGCCTTTTATGTTAACTATGAAATCAGAAAGATAATTCTGATTGTGATAATCGGAGGGCTCATCTCCTTCTCCTGTCTTTTTCTAAATGATTTGAATCTTCTTCCCAGACTATTAATAAAGACACTAGCCCTGGTTAGTTTCCCTTTTATACTCTTCGTATTTAAGTTTTATGAACCTGTTGAATTGCAGGCAATTAATGGATTCATCAGAAAATGGAGCCGTTTAAAAGATCTCCGGAAAAACCTGGCTTCACTTAAAGGAATAAACGAAGAAATCTAAAGAATACTTTAAAACGATATATCATTGTAAATACATATTTTTGTCATTCCAAAAGCTCCTTAATCTTATTGCGATGCAACTTAAAGAAAAATTTAAGCCCTATCTGCCACATCTGATTGCAGTTTTCGTATTTATAATTATTTCGTTCGCTTACTTTTACCCGGTACTTGAAGGTAAAGTATTAAAAGCAAACGACTCAACTGTTTCAAGAATCAATTCCAAGGAGATACAGGACTTCAGGGAAGAGTATGGCAGGGAACCGTTGTGGACCAATTCGATATTCGGAGGAATGCCGGCATATCTGATATCAACAAGGTATCCGGGTAATCTATTCAAATATGCGGACACATTTCTGAGAATATTTAAGATGCCGGTTTCTGTATTATTTCTCTCCCTTGCAGGATTTTACTTTTTGCTGATAATTTTCGGAGTAAATCCCTGGCTTGCCATAGCAGGGGCTCTTGCATATGGTCTGTCTTCATTTTTCTTTCAGATACTTGCTGCCGGTCACAACACTCAGGCAATAGCACTGGCATACATGGCTCCCATGATAGGAGGAATTTATTACGCTTATCGGTTTGATGCTTTAAAAGGGGCTCTATTTTCTGCATTTTTCCTTACTCTGGAAATAATTGCAAATCATCCTCAGATAACCTACTATGCAATGATGTGTCTGCTGGTTTTTGCGATAGTAGAATTTATCTATGCCATAAAAAGTAAATCAGTAATAAAATTTCTTAAAACTTCGGCTCTGCTTATTATTCCGTTTATAATTGCAATAGGTATAAATTTCGCAAGTCTCTATACAACATATGAATATGGGAAATACTCAATCAGAGGAAAGTCAGACCTGACTTTTGAGAACAAGAGCAATACTTCCGGACTGGATAAAGGTTATATCACATTCTGGAGTTACGGAATTGACGAAACTTTTAATCTTTTAATACCCGATTACAAGGGCGGTTCTAGCCGGCCATTTGACCGAACTTCTGAAACAGTCAAAGCGTTAAATAAAAATAATGCTCAGTCAGCTGTCAATCAACTTCAGAAGTATTGGGGTAGTCAACCCGGAACAGACGGACCACATTATGTTGGGGCTATTGTTGTGTTTCTATTTGTTCTTGGACTGGTTCTTATTAAGGGACCCGAGAAATGGTGGCTGTTGTCAGCAACAGTTTTATCTATAATGCTTGCCTGGGGGAAAAATTTCATGCCATTTTCAAATCTGTTTATCGAATACTTCCCGGGTTATAATAAGTTCAGGGCAGTTACTATGATCCTTGTAATTGCTCAATTCTGTATACCCCTTCTTGGAGTGTTAGCATTGAGAGATATTTTTAACGGATCTCTTCCGAGAAATGTAATGATTAAAGGATTGAAGATTACACTGGGAATTACTGTTGGCTTTATTTTATTGTTACTGATTTTTCCGGGTATTGCAGGATCGTTTCTCGGACAACATGAGATTGAGTATCCCGACTGGTTAAAAAATGCTTTGGTTACTGACAGAAAAGATCTGCTTAAAACCGATGCATTCAGGTCAATGATTTTTATTCTCTTTTCAGCATTAACGATTTTTGGATTCATTTTTGAGAAGCTCCGTAAGAATCATGCATTTTTAATTTTAACATTGCTTATTGTATTCGACTTGTGGATAATCGACAAAAGATACCTGAATTCTGACAGATTTGAGAAACCCAGTGTTATCCAAAAGTCTTTCACCGCAACTGCAGCTGATGAATTTATCCTGAAAGATCCTTCACATTTCAGAGTTCTTAATCTCACTGTTTCAACCTTCAATGATAATTCACCGACTTCATATTTCCACAAATCAGTAGGAGGCTATCATGGTGCTAAAATGGAGAGATATCAGGAATTTATTGATACAGCACTTATTCATAATCTGGAACTCATTCAGATGGTTGGAAATAATGCAAAGACTCTCGAAGATTTTCAAAATGTCTTTTACAACACAAATGCTCTCAATATATTAAACACTAAATATATAATATATAATCCTGAAGCTCCTCCATTAACAAATATGAAAGCTGCAGGAAATGCATGGTTCGTTGAAACTCCTGTTCTTGTGGAAAATGCCAATATGGAGATTTCTTCAATTAATAAATTTAATCCCTTAAAAGAGGCAGTAATTGATGATATTTTTAAGGATCAGATTACAAAATCTTCATACCCGTTATCAGAGGAAGACAAAATCGAGCTTATTTCATACCGAGCTGATGAGTTAGTATATAAATACACAGCTAATGATGAGAAACTTGCAGTTTTTTCTGAAATATATTATCCTGCCGGGTGGAAGGCTTATATTGATGGTAAAGAGAGTGATCACTTTCGAACAAACTATATCCTCCGAGGAATGATTGTTCCTTCTGGTAATCATGAAATTAAATTCTCATTTGAACCTTCATCTTACATTACAGGTAATAAAATTTCCCTGGCAAGTTCGGTCCTGCTGATACTTTTAATCACAGGTTTTCTTGTTTCAAAGATCCTGATTCAATCTAAGTCGGAATAAAATGATTCATCATAAACAATGTCCTCTGTGTGAATCTACGGATATTTCTAAGAATTTATATTGTACTGATCATTTTATAAGTAAAGAGGTTTTTCCAATAGGGAAATGTCTGAAGTGCGGTTTTCTATTCACACAGGATATTCCTGATGAAAAAGAAATTGGATCGTATTACGAATCGGAAGATTACATTTCGCATAGTGATACGGCAAAAGGCTTTTCAAACAAACTTTACCATCTGGCAAGGAATTTTATGCTCAAGAGAAAGATTGGCATAGTCAGAAAAGTAACAGGCATTAATAGTGGTAATCTTCTTGATATTGGAAGCGGTACAGGTCATTTCGCCCATGCGATGGCCAATGCCGGATGGCAGGTAAAGGGGATAGAGATAAACAAAAAGGCTTATAATTACTCTAAACAAAAGTTTGGATTGGAAATTATTGACCCCTCTGATATATTTACCCTGCAATCAGCCAGTTTTGAGTGTATAACTTTATGGCACGTTCTGGAGCACTTCCATGATCCTTTCAGATATGTAAATGAAATTCATCGGTTGCTTAAACCCGATGGAATATGCCTGATAGCCTTGCCAAACAGCAATTCATATGATGCTGTCTGCTATAAAGAATTCTGGGCTGCATTTGATGTTCCAAGACACTTATGGCATTTCAGCCCGGTAACATTTAAACTATTCATAAAAAACTCAGGACTAAAGCTTTGCGGGATTAGAAATCTTCCTCTTGATGTATTTTATATTTCATTATTAAGTGAAAAATATAAAGGGTCAACATTATCTTTTATACAGGGGATAATTAAGGCAATCCCTTTCTTTCTAAAATCATTATTTAGAAAAGAAAGAAGCAGTTCCCTTATATACATTTTAAGGAAATCAATCACTGAATCAGTACATTATAATTAATTAGAGGCTTGAAAGATTAATAACGGTCCAGCCAGCGGTACTTTCTTTTATTATCACCGAACTTAATTGCAAAATTCAATTCGTGAGTTCCATAGGTAACTCTCTGGATCTCCTGCAAAGTAAAGTCAAAAGCATAACCTATATAAATATTCTGGTATTTAACCCCCACGGTTGTAATTATTGCACCACTTGTCCGGAAAGCCAGGCCAGTCCAGAATTCCTCATTAAAAATGTAGGTGGCACCAATATCTGCTTGTGGTTTAAGTTGTTCTGACATCTTAACAAGAAAGGAAGGTTGAATAATATTCCTTGCTCCAGAGCTAAAATCATATGATCCGAAAAGATAATAATGCCTGTCGACCTGGTAATTGTTATAAGCATCGTTTCCGATCTTTGCTGAAGCTTCAAAAAGCTGAGCTGCAGAAAATCCAAAACTATATCTGGCATTTAGTATGTGCATTCCGAAAGTCACATCAGGCACAAAAATTCCCCTGCGAAGATCACTATTCAACCAGGGCTCATTCGGATCCTCAAAATCAATCTCATCTTCATTGATCCTGTAATGATATCCTGTAAATCCCAGTCCCATGGAAAGTTGTGTCTCCTGTTTCAACCACATATGATAAGCATAAGACAGCTCAAACCCGGTACGCTGAACTAGTCCATTTTTATCATTGAAGATATATCCTCCCAGTCCAACTTTACCATCTGATTTAGGTTTAAAAACCTGCTTGTTTGAACCTGTCTTTTTAATCCGATAACCTTTCTTCAACATACGGGTTTGCATGCTGACAGAGACAGTGCGAGGTGCTCCGGAATACCCAATCCATTGTTCCCGGGCAGACATACTAATGCTTGTGTACCCATCGCTTCCGGCTACCGCAGGATTAATCAGAAACTTATTATAGAGGTATTGACTATAGATAGGTAGCTGCTGCCCGGCGATTGAAGCAGAAATGGTAATAAAGATTAATATAAAAACTATTCTTCTCACTTTGTTTATTGATCAATTATCACCTTACAATTGTAATAGTTCCAATAATAGGTTTTGTTCCATTGTGCAAATCGATTATATAATGATAAGAATCCATTGGGAGATTTTCTCCGTTGCTATTTCCATCCCACGGTTGAGGATATCCCTTTTCTGATCTCCAGACCGGTTCTCCCCATCTGTTAAATACCTTAATTTCTATTTCAGGATAAAGTTCAACCAATCCTATATTCCAGATGTCATTTATCAGGTCACCATTGGGTGATATTGCATTTGGAATAATTAAACATGTCTCATTCACAGGATCTACCTTAACCGAGTTATATACAGAGCAGCCATTCAGATCTGTAACTTCCAATTCATAAAAACCCTCCGGGATATTTGTAAGGTTTCTGCCTGTTGAGTTATCTGACCATTTGTAAAGATAATCTGACCCAGGCACTCCTCCTGTAACAATTGATGTGATTTCCCCATCCGGTTTATCAGGACAGAAGGGTTGGATTACTTCAAACGTCAATGTCATAGAATCTGGTTCAGTGAGTGTAATGGTTGAGTTCGCACTACATTTATTTGCATCAATTATGATTACATTATACTCCCCGGCAGGAAGATCTGTCCGTGTCTTACCAAATATGCCGTCGGACCAGAGGTAATCAATTGTATTTACATAATTAAGAGGTTCAATATTAATATAACCTGTTTTTTCTCCATAACAGTTAATATTATAACCGCCGGCAGTACTCGAAGAAAGATCAATGTTTATACCGAGCATACCCGGTTCAGTCAGATCGAAAACCTCTGTAGCACTACAAAGGTTTACATCGGTAATAGTCAAGGTATATCTGCCTGCAGTAAGACCTGATATATCTTTAGTTACAGCATTAAAACCATTTGGACCTGTCCATGAAAATACAAAAGGAGGAGTTCCACTTTGAGGGTTGATATTTATTTGTCCGTTTGAATACCCATAACAGCTGATATTGTAACCGTTATAGTCTGATAAAACTTTTGTATAAACTAAAGGCTGAGGCAAATTTATTCTGACCGTATCGGTTCTTATACAACCATTACGATCAGTAACTGTAACCCAGTAATTTCCTTCTGTAAGATTAAACAGATCCTCTGTTGTGGCTCCGTTCGACCACAAGTAAGAATAAGGAGCAATTCCTCCGGAAGTTGTCAGATTTATTGAACCATTATCCAGACTAGTCGGAAAACATGAAATATGTGTTGGTACCAGATCATTCACCAATAAAGCAGGTTGAGTAAGGGTGATATCCACTGATGTCTCACAATTATTCAAATCTTTTACAATAAGTTTATATAGGCCGGCGGTAAGTGAATTCTGATCCCTCTGCCCCTGGACAATTCCTGATCCATTAGTAGTACTCCATGTATATGTATAGTTCCCTGTAGAACCACCGGTAACAGAAATTAAGACCGAACCGGTACCTCCATTACAATTAATATTGTGTAATCCGTCAATAGAGGTTGATGCAGTATATGAAACAGCAAGCGGAGCTGGTTCAGTAAGAGTAAATCCAGGCAGTATTGATCCTGGCAAAAGCAGGATACAACCTGTCTGATCCCTTATAGTACATTCATAAAATCCGGCTGTAAGACCAATAATATCTTTTGTGCCGGGATATGGAGGATTCGGACCTGTCCATGAATAAGTATAATTACCTGAACCTCCTGATACATTTAGTTTAATGAATCCATCATTTCCTCCGTTGCATGAAATATTTGAATTACCATCAGGACTTTCAGATACTTCGCTGCTTTGAAGGGTCATGCCATCTGGTTCGATAAGGGTTACACTATCCTTCTTCACCTGGCAACCAAGCCTGTCGGTTGTATAGAGATAATATTTTCCTGCAGGAACATTGTCAAGTCGGGTTGTATTTGAAGGGACAGTCAGCGGTAGACCACTTGCAGCCACCCACTGATAAGTATAGCCTCCATTACCTCCCTGAATATTAACAGCCTCGACTGAACCATCGTCTTCATTTTTACAGGTTATATTGAATCCACCCGGATAGACTTTCTTATTGAATTCCATAGAGATAACATCGGGAGCAGTAATATCAGCTTCCTGAGATCCTTCATTCTGGCATCCATTAGCATCAGTCATTAAAAGCGTATAATGTCCCGGAGGTAAATTTGATTCGATCCTCGGTATATTTTTACCAGCTAAGATTCCAGTACGTACAGGTATACCATTATTTAATATTGTATATGTAAACGGAGCTATACCTGTAGAGCTTGAGTTTTCCTGCAACAACAATTCACCATCATTAGATTCCGGACAGGTTGTTCCAAAACCATTTACAATTTTATTAATTGGCTGGAAGTATGAGTCAAGTACTGCTCCGGAGATAAAAACAGCTGAATCGTAGCGGCAACCAAAGATATCTTTGACAGTTACGAAATACCATGATGTCCGAAGGTTTACAATATCAACAGAATTTGCAGTTGTAATGAATCTGTCACCACTTCCAAAGTTACCACTCCAGATTATTGAGTCAGGTTTAGACCCTTTTGAAAGATTGGCAGTTAATATGGCATCGCTGGCTCCGTTGCAAAGAAGTGGTTTTGATAAAAACAATTGTTGCAGAGGTTTAGGATGAACAACAACTTCAAAAGGTTGTGGGATGCCCGATGGACATAAACCAACAGCTGTTGGTGTAACATTGTAGTATACTGACTGAAGTATATCACTTTTATTGGTATATGGATATGCCAGTACAGATCCATATGGCACATCTGTTGCGGGAACCCTGGGACCACCAACTATAGCAGGAGGAGCAGTGGCCGTAATGTTATAGTCAAACTTAATTACATTTGGCTGCGTCATGGTTGTCGGAGAAATAAGTAATATACTTGTGGTTCCTCCAAAACAGATCTGTGATACTAACGGGATCACCCTTGGTGTAGGATTAACTGTAACTTTAACATCTTTTATAGGGCCATCAGGACAACCAGTGGGGCTTAGAGGAGTTATTGAATAGGTTACAGCCTGAAATGAATCGCCAGGATTATTCAATACATCTATTATAGGATGGGCATTGTTTAGTCCGGAAAGTGCCGGGACAAATCCGGTAACGCCACCCGTAGCAACAGCAGTATATTTAAATGAAATAGGACCATTGCTAAATATACTTGGGCTGTTTAATATAACATTTGTAGGCAGATTATTGCAAATAGTTTGGGTAAGAGTGGAAGGTGTAACCTGCGGTGTCGGATTAACAGTTATCACGATAGTCTGAATTGGGTCATTTGTACATATAGGAGTTATCGGGACTATTGTATAAGTGACTGTTTGAAAAGAATTGGTCGGATTATGAAGAAGGTCCTCAATTTTATGTCCATTAGGCAACCCATTTAAAGGAGTTGTAAAACCGGTAACGCCTCCTGTGGCTACTACAGTATAATTAAATGTTATCACGCCTCCTGTGACTATTGTTGGACTGTTTAAAATTACATCTGTTCTGGCATCATTACAAATTGTTTGTGCAAGGGTGCTTGGTACGATCTGTGGTGTCGGTTCTACAGTAATCACTACCACCTTAGGCGGGCCCGATGGACATCCGGAAGGACTTATTGGAACAATTGTATAGGTTACCGTCTGAGGTTCGTTGGTTGGGTTATTCAATACATCAGAGATAACATGATTCAATTGGAGTCCTATAACTGGTGTCGTGAAACCGGTTACCCCGCCAGTGGCTACTACTGTATAATTAAATGTTATTACTCCATTCGAAAATACTGACGGGCTTCTTAATATTATACTTGTTGTTCCATCATCGCAAATAATCTGTGACAAAGTACTTGGAACGACCTGCGGGGTAGGGTTGACTGTGACTGTAACTGTCTGTACTGGCCCATCGCTACAACCAATTAACTTCGGTGTAACTGTGTATGTTACGACTATAGGTGCATCACTACTGTTGGTGAGTGTCCCAGTGATGGAGAATGGCAGATCTGCCTTAACCAAGGTAAATCCAACTGCTGCTGTACCACCTAAATTTGGTGTGTCTGTACTACTAACAGTCACAATGTAACTGAGATTGGTTGATGTTATACTTACTGTCGGACTATTGATTGTAACATTTATATTACTACCATTACATACAGTAGGTGTTGTAGTCACTATTGTTGCCCGGGGTGTCGGCTCAATCCATATTGTTTGAACTTTAACAGTAGAATTACCTGTAACATCTGTCAGCGTCCAAGTTCTCAAAACAAATCCAAAACTATCGCAGTTGACCAATCCAGTGAAGTCATCAGTGTATGTAGCATTCAATAATGATCCAGGAGTACAATTATCTGATTCATCAGTAACATCTCCTGTAATAGATGCGTCAATATTATAAATGCAATTAGATTCTCTGCAAATAGTTTTTGTAGCCGGTACAGTAAATGTAGGAGCAGTAATATCACGAACCGTGATAGTCTGATCGCAGGTACTGAAGTTCCCTGCAACATCAGTCGCTCTCCATGTCCTGGTAATAACATAATTGTAATGAAGAATATTCGCCGGGTCTGCACTATAGGTGCTTACATCACTTGAGGTAATAACAATATTACCTGTTGGTGCACAGTTATCTGTGGCAGTAGCCGTTCCTGTTCCTGTCGGTGTGTTATCAGCTTCACAGCTGATGGTAACATTTGCCGGACAAACTATTGCTGGTTTAGTGATATCCTGTACCGTGATAGTCTGATCGCAGGTACTGAAGTTCCCTGCAACATCAGTCGCTCTCCATGTCCTGGTAATAACATAATTGTAATGAAGAATATTCGCCGGGTCTGCACTATAGGTGCTTACATCACTTGAGGTAATAACAATATTACCTGTTGGTGCACAGTTATCTGTGGCAGTAGCCGTTCCTGTTCCTGTCGGTGTGTTATCAGCTTCACAGCTGATGGTAACATTTGCCGGACAAACTATTGCCGGTTTAGTGATATCCTGTACCGTGATAGTCTGATCGCAGGTACTGAAGTTCCCTGCAACATCAGTCGCTCTCCATGTCCTGGTAATAACATAATTGTAATGAAGAATATTCGCCGGGTCTGCACTATAGGTGCTTACATCACTTGAGGTAATAACAATATTACCTGTTGGTGCACAGTTATCTGTGGCAGTAGCCGTTCCTGTTCCTGTCGGTGTATTATCAGCTTCACAGCTGATGGTAACATTTGCCGGACAAACTATTGCCGGTTTAGTGATATCCTGTACCGTGATAGTCTGATCGCAGGTACTGAAGTTCCCTGCAACATCAGTCGCTCTCCATGTCCTGGTAATAACATAATTGTAATGAAGAATATTAGCCGGGTCTGCACTATAGGTGCTTACATCACTTGAGGTAATAACAATATTACCTGTTGGTGCACAGTTATCTGTGGCAGTAGCCGTTCCTGTTCCTGTCGGTGTGTTATCAGCTTCACAGCTGATGGTAACATTTGCCGGACAAACTATTGCCGGTTTAGTGATATCCTGTACCGTGATAGTCTGATCGCAGGTACTGAAGTTCCCTGCAACATCAGTCGCTCTCCATGTCCTGGTAATAACATAATTGTAATGAAGAATATTAGCCGGGTCTGCACTATAGGTGCTTACATCACTTGAGGTAATAACAATATTACCTGTTGGTGCACAGTTATCTGTGGCAGTAGCCGTTCCTGTTCCTGTCGGTGTGTTATCAGCTTCACAGCTGATGGTAACATTTGCCGGACAAACTATTGCCGGTTTAGTGATATCCTGTACCGTGATAGTCTGATCGCAGGTACTGAAGTTCCCTGCAACATCAGTCGCTCTCCATGTCCTGGTAATAACATAATTGTAATGAAGAATATTAGCCGGGTCTGCACTATAGGTGCTTACATCACTTGAGGTAATAACAATATTACCTGTTGGTGCACAGTTATCTGTGGCAGTAGCCGTTCCTGTTCCTGTCGGTGTGTTATCAGCTTCACAGCTGATGGTAACATTTGCCGGACAAACTATTGCCGGTTTAGTGATATCCTGTACCGTGATAGTCTGATCGCAGGTACTGAAGTTCCCTGCAACATCAGTCGCTCTCCATGTCCTGGTAATAACATAATTGTAATGAAGAATATTCGCCGGGTCTGCACTATAGGTGCTTACATCACTTGAGGTAATAACAATATTACCTGTTGGTGCACAGTTATCTGTGGCAGTAGCCGTTCCTGTTCCTGTCGGTGTATTATCAGCTTCACAGCTGATGGTAACATTTGCCGGACAAACTATTGCCGGTTTAGTGATATCCTGTACCGTGATAGTCTGATCGCAGGTACTGAAGTTCCCTGCAACATCAGTCGCTCTCCATGTCCTGGTAATAACATAATTGTAATGAAGAATATTAGCCGGGTCTGCACTATAGGTGCTTACATCACTTGAGGTAATAACAATATTACCTGTTGGTGCACAGTTATCTGTGGCAGTAGCCGTTCCTGTTCCTGTCGGTGTGTTATCAGCTTCACAGCTGATGGTAACATTTGCCGGACAAACTATTGCCGGTTTAGTGATATCCTGTACCGTGATAGTCTGATCGCAGGTACTGAAGTTCCCTGCAACATCAGTCGCTCTCCATGTCCTGGTAATAACATAATTGTAATGAAGAATATTAGCCGGGTCTGCACTATAGGTGCTTACATCACTTGAGGTAATAACAATATTACCTGTTGGTGCACAGTTATCTGTGGCAGTAGCCGTTCCTGTTCCTGTCGGTGTGTTATCAGCTTCACAGCTGATGGTAACATTTGCCGGACAAACTATTGCCGGTTTAGTGATATCCTGTACCGTGATAGTCTGATCGCAGGTACTGAAGTTCCCTGCAACATCAGTCGCTCTCCATGTCCTGGTAATAACATAATTGTAATGAAGAATATTAGCCGGGTCTGCACTATAGGTGCTTACATCACTTGAGGTAATAACAATATTACCTGTTGGTGCACAGTTATCTGTGGCAGTAGCCGTTCCTGTTCCTGTCGGTGTGTTATCAGCTTCACAGCTGATGGTAACATTTGCCGGACAAACTATTGCCGGTTTAGTGATATCCTGTACCGTGATAGTCTGATCGCAGGTACTGAAGTTCCCTGCAACATCAGTCGCTCTCCATGTCCTGGTAATAACATAATTGTAATGAAGAATATTAGCCGGGTCTGCACTATAGGTGCTTACATCACTTGAGGTAATAACAATATTACCTGTTGGTGCACAGTTATCTGTGGCAGTAGCCGTTCCTGTTCCTGTCGGTGTGTTATCAGCTTCACAGCTGATGGTAACATTTGCCGGACAA
The DNA here is from genome assembly GCA_963732435.1 of uncultured Bacteroidales bacterium. GTDB lineage: Bacteria > Bacteroidota > Bacteroidia > Bacteroidales > VadinHA17 > LD21. Next base: position 226,966 of record CAVSZL010000007.1, read on the forward strand.
ACTATTGCCGGTTTAGTGATATCCTGTACCGTGATAGTCTGATCGCAGGTACTGAAGTTCCCTGCAACATCAGTCGCTCTCCATGTCCTGGTAATAACATAATTGTAATGAAGAATATTAGCCGGGTCTGCACTATAGGTGCTTACATCACTTGAGGTAATAACAATATTACCTGTTGGTGCACAGTTATCTGTGGCAGTAGCCGTTCCTGTTCCTGTCGGTGTATTATCAGCTTCACAGCTGATGGTAACATTTGCCGGACAAACTATTGCCGGTTTAGTGATATCCTGTACCGTGATAGTCTGATCGCAGGTACTGAAGTTCCCTGCAACATCAGTCGCTCTCCATGTCCTGGTAATAACATAATTGTAATGAAGAATATTAGCCGGGTCTGCACTATAGGTGCTTACATCACTTGAGGTAATAACAATATTACCTGTTGGTGCACAGTTATCTGTGGCAGTAGCCGTTCCTGTTCCTGTCGGTGTATTATCAGCTTCACAGCTGATGGTAACATTTGCCGGACAAACTATTGCCGGTTTAGTGATATCCTGTACCGTGATAGTCTGATCGCAGGTACTGAAGTTCCCTGCAACATCAGTCGCTCTCCATGTCCTGGTAATAACATAATTGTAATGAAGAATATTCGCCGGGTCTGCACTATAGGTGCTTACATCACTTGAGGTAATAACAATATTACCTGTTGGTGCACAGTTATCTGTGGCAGTAGCCGTTCCTGTTCCTGTCGGTGTGTTATCAGCTTCACAGCTGATGGTAACATTTGCCGGACAAACTATTGCCGGTTTAGTGATATCCTGTACCGTGATAGTCTGATCGCAGGTACTGAAGTTCCCTGCAACATCAGTCGCTCTCCATGTCCTGGTAATAACATAATTGTAATGAAGAATATTCGCCGGGTCTGCACTATAGGTGCTTACATCACTTGAGGTAATAACAATATTACCTGTTGGTGCACAGTTATCTGTGGCAGTAGCCGTTCCTGTTCCTGTCGGTGTGTTATCAGCTTCACAGCTGATGGTAACATTTGCCGGACAAACTATTGCCGGTTTAGTGATATCCTGTACCGTGATAGTCTGATCGCAGGTACTGAAGTTCCCTGCAACATCAGTCGCTCTCCATGTCCTGGTAATAACATAATTGTAATGAAGAATATTAGCCGGGTCTGCACTATAGGTGCTTACATCACTTGAGGTAATAACAATATTACCTGTTGGTGCACAGTTATCTGTGGCAGTAGCCGTTCCTGTTCCTGTCGGTGTGTTATCAGCTTCACAGCTGATGGTAACATTTGCCGGACAAACTATTGCCGGTTTAGTGATATCCTGTACCGTGATAGTCTGATCGCAGGTACTGAAGTTCCCTGCAACATCAGTCGCTCTCCATGTCCTGGTAATAACATAATTGTAATGAAGAATATTCGCCGGGTCTGCACTATAGGTGCTTACATCACTTGAGGTAATAACAATATTACCTGTTGGTGCACAGTTATCTGTGGCAGTAGCCGTTCCTGTTCCTGTCGGTGTGTTATCAGCTTCACAGCTGATGGTAACATTTGCCGGACAGGTGATAGTCGGGTTCTCATTATCTGTGACTGTTACAGTCTGGTTGCAACTCGCTGTGTTCCCACTTCCGTCTGTTACTATCCATGTGACTGTAGTTAAGCCTATCGGGAAAGCATATGTGACTGGGTTGATCGTAAATCCTCCTACCTGTGCAACTACTCCTGATACACTGCAGTTATCTCCTGTAACCGGGGATCCAAGTGTGGCAGTGGTCGTACAATTACCCGTTGCATCTGCTGAGGTAGTAGTGACTACATTAGCCGGACACGTGATCGTCGGATTCTGAAGATCTATTATCGTAACATTCTGATTGCAGGTTGCTGTTCGTCCGTTGACATCAGTTACTGTCCATGTTACTACCGTTGTTCCTACCGGGAACTGTACTGGAGCATTATTCATAACAGTCGATACTCCACAGTTATCGCCTGTTACTGGTGTACCTAAGGCAACACCCGTTGCATAACACTCTCCGGCATCGGCCGGTATGTTGACAACAGCGGTCGGACATGCGATCGTTGGGTTCTCATTATCTGTAACTGTTACATTCTGTACCGAACTCGCTGTTAATGAGGCTCCATCTGTATTGGTATACGTAATCGTCGTTACTCCTATCGGGAATGTGTATGTCCCTACCTGTCCTGATCCACTGGCTGATACAGCACCTGTCATAGCCCACGTAAGTGTGCTCGAACAGTTATCACCAAAGACTGCTGCAGGAACTGCTACTGCTACCGTACAGTTGCCTGTACCGTCAGCAGATGTCGTCGTGACTACATTCGTTCCTGCTGTTACTGTCGGTGCTTCATTATCTGTAACTGTTACAGTCTGTACCGAACTCGCTGTTAATGAGGCTCCATCTGTATTGGTATACGTAATCGTTGTTAATCCTATTGGAAAAGTGTATGTCCCTACCTGTCCTGATCCACTGGCTGATACAGCACCTGTCATAGCCCACGTAAGTGTGCTCGAACAGTTATCACCAAAGACTGCTGCAGGAACTGCTACTGCTACCGTACAGTTGCCTGTACCGTCAGCAGATGTCGTCGTGACTACATTCGTTCCTGCGGTTACTGTCGGTGCTTCATTATCGGTAACTGTTACAGTCTGTACCGAACTCGCTGTTAATGAGGCTCCATCTGTATTGGTATACGTAATCGTTGTTACTCCTATCGGGAATGTGTATGTCCCTACCTGTCCTGATCCACTGGCTGATACAGCACCTGTCATAGCCCACGTAAGTGTGCTCGAACAGTTATCACCAAAGACTGCTGCAGGAACTGCTACTGCTACCGTACAGTTACCTGTACCGTCAGCAGATGTCGTCGTGACTACATTCGTTCCTGCGGTTACTGTCGGTGCTTCATTATCGGTAACTGTTACAGTCTGTACCGAACTCGCTGTTAATGAGGCTCCATCTGTATTGGTATACGTAATCGTTGTTAATCCTATTGGAAAAGTGTATGTCCCTACCTGTCCTGATCCACTGGCTGATACAGCACCTGTCATAGCCCACGTAAGTGTGCTCGAACAGTTATCACCAAAGACTGCTGCAGGAACTGCTACTGCTACCGTACAGTTACCTGTACCGTCAGCAGATGTCGTCGTGACTACATTCGTTCCTGCGGTTACTGTCGGTGCTTCATTATCGGTAACTGTTACAGTCTGTACCGAACTCGCTGTTAATGAGGCTCCATCTGTATTGGTATACGTAATCGTCGTTACTCCTATCGGAAATGTGTATGTCCCTACCTGTCCTGATCCACTGGCTGATACAGCACCTGTCATAGCCCACGTAAGTGTGCTCGAACAGTTATCACCAAAGACTGCTGCAGGAACTGCTACTGCTACCGTACAGTTACCTGTACCGTCAGCAGATGTCGTCGTGACTACATTCGTTCCTGCGGTTACTGTCGGTGCTTCATTATCGGTAACTGTTACAGTCTGTACCGAACTCGCTGTTAATGAGGCTCCATCTGTATTGGTATACGTAATCGTTGTTAATCCTATTGGAAAAGTGTATGTCCCTACCTGTCCTGATCCACTGGCTGATACAGCACCTGTCATAGCCCACGTAAGTGTGCTCGAACAGTTATCACCAAAGACTGCTGCAGGAACTGCTACTGCTACCGTACAGTTGCCTGTACCGTCAGCAGATGTCGTCGTGACTACATTCGTTCCTGCGGTTACTGTCGGTGCTTCATTATCGGTAACTGTTACAGTCTGTACCGAACTCGCTGTTAATGAGGCTCCATCTGTATTGGTATACGTAATCGTCGTTACTCCTATCGGGAATGTGTATGTCCCTACCTGTCCTGATCCACTGGCTGATACAGCACCTGTCATAGCCCACGTAAGTGTGCTCGAACAGTTATCACCAAAGACTGCTGCAGGAACTGCTACTGCTACCGTACAGTTGCCTGTACCGTCAGCAGATGTCGTCGTGACTACATTCGTTCCTGCGGTTACTGTCGGTGCTTCATTATCGGTAACTGTTACAGTCTGTACCGAACTCGCTGTTAATGAGGCTCCATCTGTATTGGTATACGTAATCGTTGTTAATCCTATTGGAAAAGTGTATGTCCCTACCTGTCCTGATCCACTGGCTGATACAGCACCTGTCATAGCCCACGTAAGTGTGCTCGAACAGTTATCACCAAAGACTGCTGCAGGAACTGCTACTGCTACCGTACAGTTGCCTGTACCGTCAGCAGATGTCGTCGTGACTACATTCGTTCCGGCGGTTACTGTCGGTGCTTCATTATCGGTAACTGTTACAGTCTGTACCGAACTCGCTGTTAATGAGGCTCCATCTGTATTGGTATACGTAATCGTTGTTAATCCTATTGGAAAAGTGTATGTCCCTACCTGTCCTGATCCACTGGCTGATACAGCACCTGTCATAGCCCACGTAAGTGTGCTCGAACAGTTATCACCAAAGACTGCTGCAGGAACTGCTACTGCTACCGTACAGTTGCCTGTACCGTCAGCAGATGTCGTCGTGACTACATTCGTTCCTGCGGTTACTGTCGGTGCTTCATTATCGGTAACTGTTACAGTCTGTACCGAACTCGCTGTTAATGAGGCTCCATCTGTATTGGTATACGTAATCGTTGTTAATCCTATTGGAAAAGTGTATGTCCCTACCTGTCCTGATCCACTGGCTGATACAGCACCTGTCATAGCCCACGTAAGTGTGCTCGAACAGTTATCACCAAAGACTGCTGCAGGAACTGCTACTGCTACCGTACAGTTACCTGTACCGTCAGCAGATGTCGTCGTGACTACATTCGTTCCTGCGGTTACTGTCGGATTCTGAAGATCAACTACCGTAACATTCTGATTGCATGTTGCTGTTCGTCCGTTGACATCAGTTACTGTCCATGTTACTACCGTTGTTCCTACCGGGAACTGTACTGGAGCATTATTCGTAACAGTCGATACTCCACAGTTATCGCCTGTTACTGGTGTACCTAAGGCAACACCCGTTGCATAACACTCTCCGGCATCGGCCGGTATGTTGACAACAGCGGTCGGACATGCGATCGTTGGGTTCTCATTATCTGCGACTGTTACAGTCTGTACCGAACTCGCTGTTAATGAGGCTCCATCTGTATTGGTATACGTAATCGTTGTTAATCCTATTGGAAAAGTGTATGTCCCTACCTGTCCTGATCCACTGGCTGATACAGCACCTGTCATAGCCCACGTAAGTGTGCTCGAACAGTTATCACCAAAGACTGCTGCAGGAACTGCTACTGCTACCGTACAGTTACCTGTACCGTCAGCAGATGTCGTCGTGACTACATTCGTTCCTGCGGTTACTGTCGGTGCTTCATTATCGGTAACTGTTACAGTCTGTACCGAACTCGCTGTTAATGAGGCTCCATCTGTATTGGTATACGTAATCGTTGTTAATCCTATCGGAAAAGTGTATGTCCCTACCTGTCCTGATCCACTGGCTGATACAGCACCTGTCATAGCCCACGTAAGTGTGCTCGAACAGTTATCACCAAAGACTGCTGCAGGAACTGCTACTGCTACCGTACAGTTGCCTGTACCGTCAGCAGATGTCGTCGTGACTACATTCGTTCCTGCGGTTACTGTCGGTGCTTCATTATCGGTAACTGTTACAGTCTGTACCGAACTCGCTGTTAATGAGGCTCCATCTGTATTGGTATACGTAATCGTTGTTAATCCTATTGGAAAAGTGTATGTCCCTACCTGTCCTGATCCACTGGCTGATACAGCACCTGTCATAGCCCACGTAAGTGTGCTCGAACAGTTATCACCAAAGACTGCTGCAGGAACTGCTACTGCTACCGTACAGTTGCCTGTACCGTCAGCAGATGTCGTCGTGACTACATTCGTTCCTGCGGTTACTGTCGGATTCTGAAGATCAACTACCGTAACATTCTGATTGCATGTTGCTGTTCGTCCGTTGACATCAGTTACTGTCCATGTTACTACCGTTGTTCCTACCGGGAACTGTACTGGAGCATTATTCGTAACAGTCGATACTCCACAGTTATCGCCTGTTACTGGTGTACCTAAGGCAACACCCGTTGCATAACACTCTCCGGCATCGGCCGGTATGTTGACAACAGCGGTCGGACATGCGATCGTTGGGTTCTCATTATCTGTAACTGTTACATTCTGTACCGAACTCGCTGTTAATGATGCTCCATCTGTATTGGTATACGTAATCGTCGTTACTCCTATCGGGAATGTGTATGTCCCTACCTGTCCTGATCCACTGGCTGATACAGCACCTGTCATAGCCCACGTAAGTGTGCTCGAACAGTTATCACCAAAGACTGCTGCAGGAACTGCTACTGCTACCGTACAGTTACCTGTACCGTCAGCAGATGTCGTCGTGACTACATTCGTTCCTGCGGTTACTGTCGGTGCTTCATTATCGGTAACTGTTACAGTCTGTACCGAACTCGCTGTTAATGAGGCTCCATCTGTATTGGTATACGTAATCGTTGTTAATCCTATTGGAAAAGTGTATGTCCCTACCTGTCCTGATCCACTGGCTGATACAGCACCTGTCATAGCCCACGTAAGTGTGCTCGAACAGTTATCACCAAAGACTGCTGCAGGAACTGCTACTGCTACCGTACAGTTGCCTGTACCGTCAGCAGATGTCGTCGTGACTACATTCGTTCCTGCGGTTACTGTCGGTGCTTCATTATCGGTAACTGTTACAGTCTGTACCGAACTCGCTGTTAATGAGGCTCCATCTGTATTGGTATACGTAATCGTTGTTAATCCTATCGGAAAAGTGTATGTCCCTACCTGTCCTGATCCACTGGCTGATACAGCACCTGTCATAGCCCACGTAAGTGTGCTCGAACAGTTATCACCAAAGACTGCTGCAGGAACTGCTACTGCTACCGTACAGTTGCCTGTACCGTCAGCAGATGTCGTCGTGACTACATTCGTTCCTGCGGTTACTGTCGGATTCTGAAGATCAACTACCGTAACATTCTGATTGCATGTTGCTGTTCGTCCGTTGACATCAGTTACTGTCCATGTTACTACCGTTGTTCCTACCGGGAACTGTACTGGAGCATTATTCATAACAGTCGATACTCCACAGTTATCGCCTGTTACTGGTGTACCTAAGGCAACACCCGTTGCATAACACTCTCCGGCATCGGCCGGTATGTTGACAACAGCGGTCGGACATGCGATCGTTGGGTTCTCATTATCTGTAACTGTTACATTCTGTACCGAACTCGCTGTTAATGAGGCTCCATCTGTATTGGTATACGTAATCGTCGTTACTCCTATCGGGAATGTGTATGTCCCTACCTGTCCTGATCCACTGGCTGATACAGCACCTGTCATAGCCCACGTAAGTGTGCTCGAACAGTTATCACCAAAGACTGCTGCAGGAACTGCTACTGCTACCGTACAGTTACCTGTACCGTCAGCAGATGTCGTCGTGACTACATTCGTTCCTGCGGTTACTGTCGGTGCTTCATTATCGGTAACTGTTACAGTCTGTACCGAACTCGCTGTTAATGAGGCTCCATCTGTATTGGTATACGTAATCGTTGTTAATCCTATTGGAAAAGTGTATGTCCCTACCTGTCCTGATCCACTGGCTGATACAGCACCTGTCATAGCCCACGTAAGTGTGCTCGAACAGTTATCACCAAAGACTGCTGCAGGAACTGCTACTGCTACCGTACAGTTACCTGTACCGTCAGCAGATGTCGTCGTGACTACATTCGTTCCTGCGGTTACTGTCGGTGCTTCATTATCGGTAACTGTTACAGTCTGTACCGAACTCGCTGTTAATGAGGCTCCATCTGTATTGGTATACGTAATCGTTGTTAATCCTATCGGAAAAGTGTATGTCCCTACCTGTCCTGATCCACTGGCTGATACAGCACCTGTCATAGCCCACGTAAGTGTGCTCGAACAGTTATCACCAAAGACTGCTGCAGGAACTGCTACTGCTACCGTACAGTTGCCTGTACCGTCAGCAGATGTCGTCGTGACTACATTCGTTCCTGCGGTTACTGTCGGATTCTGAAGATCAACTACCGTAACATTCTGATTGCAGGTTGCTGTTCGTCCGTTGACATCAGTTACTGTCCATGTTACTACCGTTGTTCCTACCGGGAACTGTACTGGAGCATTATTCGTAACAGTCGATACTCCACAGTTATCTCCTGTTACTGGTGTACCTAAGGCAACACCCGTTGCATAACACTCTCCGGCATCGGCCGGTATGTTGACAACATTTGCCGGACAAGTAATAGTAGGATTCTGCTCATCTGTTATAGTTACTGATGCATTACATGTGGCCTGCACTCCATAGATATCACTAACTGTCAGAGTTACATTTTGAACTCCAATATCAGCACATGTAAATGCTGTCCGGTTAAGACTTAATATTGGAGAGCCGCAATTAACTGTTGATCCGTTATCAACCTGTGCAGGAGTAATTGTAACATTCCCGGTTGCGTCTAAAGAGACTGTAATGTTCTGACAGATTGCAACAGGAGGATTAGCTTCAATTACAATATTTGTTGTTAATGTATGTCCGTTTAAATTAATACAACCATTTATCAGGTTCAGAGTACCATCTACAGTAACATCACCACAAAGAGTAACTCCACTTGCTCTGTCTAATATAAAATCATTAAGCACAACAGAAGATAAACTTGATGTGCCAGCTCCTCCTATGATTAAATTTGAAGAAGTTCCTCCAGAAAGAGAGCCGCAGTTGATCTGACCATTAAGTGTTAATGAATGAGCTCCAATAGATAATCCAGCTCCCTGAGGGTCAAAAGTGCCGTAAATAGTCGGTGAGCTTTGAAGTGAAACAACATTTGTATTGGAAATGGAAAGATTATTTAATGCAGTAACACTTGCTGGAATTAAAACTCCGGAAGAAGTACCTCCAAATATAAGGCTGGATAGATTGGTTGTTAATAATTGGGAAGGGTTTCCGGTGATAGTTGGTCCATTTAAAGTAAGAGTCCTGTTACTCACGTTAAATGAACCGGATGTCAGGGTAAGTGTATTGTTAATAGTAGTATTTCCACACAATGTAATTGCACCGGTACTGTTAATTGTCACATTCTGATAATTTCCATCAGGGAATCTTGTGGGAGCATTACTGTTTATGGTAAATGATGAACCTGCATTGCTGTCTATTACACCAGTACCTGTGCAGGAAACACGTCCTGAGGTTGATATAGTAAGAGTATAAGAACCTAAACTCATGATACCCCCGGAAAGTGTAAGGGTTCCGTTAACTGTTGTGGCACCACAAAGTGTTGCAGTGGATGCTCCTGCTTTAATCAGATTATTATATGTCCCTGCGATTATATTAAGAGCAGTATTGGAATATGTTATTGTACCTGCTGTAGCATATATGCTGCCACCGCAAACTGTTGTTCCATTAAAGGTTATATCAGATGCAGATGAAAACTGGCCATTGGATGAATAGGATCCTGTAATTGTAAGGGCTTGAGAATTAGTTACACCGTTTGCATTGTTAATTGTAAAGTTTCTTATGGTCACGGGTAAAGCATCCCCTGTAACCTGTGCATTGGAACCGTTATATGTATAATCTGCCCCAGAATTTAATGTAATTGACCCATTAACCTGAATGCTGCCTAATCCTGGAGTTGAAGAAAGCCCGTCATCATTTGCTGTAATAATTCCGGTACCGGCATTGAGTGTAAAATTACCATCACTGCCATCTATCAGGCTTGTTCCAACATCCAGAATTGAACCATTGTTGACATTAAAATTTATATTATTTGAAATAGTCCCTCCTGTTTTTAGGTAGGTCTGTGTAGTATTTCCAATAAAATTGATTACCCCTAAACCTGTAGCTGATTCCTGAATTAACCCGCTGCCAGCAAGAGTAAGATTACCTCCAACATTTAAGGTTCCGGTCATGGAGCTTTCTTCTTGCATATCTAGGGTACCCAATATATTCACATGACCTGTGACAGATAATGTGGAACTGGCATTTCCTGTAACAATTGTAAAATAAGAACCATTATAAATAGTGAAATCACCACCTACATTCAATGTACATGCCCCGGAGCCATTGTTCATTTTGAAAGTAGAAGTATTGTCAATAACAAAATTACCAGCCACACTTATTGTGTAACTTGTAGCGAATTCCGACATCCGAAGAACATGACCACTGGAAGAAAAAGAACCTGTTCCTGAAACTGTAAAATTACCTGCGACTGCGAAATTTGCAGCCAAGTAAAAATTAGAAGTTTGCAAGGGACAATTCCAAGTAAAATGGCCAAAAGTTTGCCCTTCCAATCCACCTGTCAGACCAGTGCTTCCAGTAATTCCGGTAATATTACAATTAGATGCAGGAGCCCAGGTTGCTGTTGGAATTGATCCCCCGTCTTTGGCATGCTCATAGGTTCCCCCGCTATTCACTGTTAAAGTACCAACATAAGGCGTTCCAGCAGTGCTTGAAATTCGTAAAGTTCCATTATTTGAGATGGTTGTTGTCGCATTAAAAACATATGCTGCCGGAACTGTAAACACACAGGGATTGGTAGCATCTCCAATAATGACTCTTGATCCTGCACCTGAAACAGTCCAGCTATTATCAATTGTTTTAGATGCATTATTTCTTATGTTAAAAATCTGATCTGGAGCATTAAAACTTGCAGGAGTAGTACCTGATCCATCCGGATTTGTCCCCCAGGTAGCAAGATTATTTAAATTTGCAGCAGACTTTGAATAATAATTTGTTTGACCGGATGAAATTAGTACTCCCGATATTAGCACAATCAGAGTTAACAATAATTTATGAAATTCACTTCCCTTTAGTCTGCTCTTAACAGTTACTCCATGTGATAAGGTATGTTTTAACTTTCTAATCAAAATCTCAGGTTCAGTATTAAACAAAAAAATATCGTCCGGCTCAATCTTCTTTTTTTTTTAAGCCGGCCAATATTCATAATTATATCTTCCGTTTTACTAAATTAAAACGGAAACAACTTATATCTAGACCATAAATTTAAACCTATGGTTGCAATGCATCATCCTTTTATTAATAATTTAAAGATATAAATTATTTTATATGATATATGTTTTTTTTGATTAACTCAATTAATTCATTGACAATAGCTATGATAGATATAAACACCTCTTTCTCCGGATGAAACGGGGAATCCGGTTAATTATTGTATTAAAAGTCTGTTTAGTAATGTGTTAGGAAGTATCTTGTGTAAATATCTCCCGGGAACTGATTACCCTTAACTTTTGTGAGCAGTGAAAAGTGATAATCCTCTTTACAGGATCTCGCCTTTAAGGTCCAGAATAATATCTGAAATAATGTGGAATTAAACCCGTATTTATACTCTCTTTCCTGACTTTTAAAAAATGAAAAGGGAAATTCATTTAATATTCAAACATTTAATAATCAGAAGTAAATGCCAAAAGAAGCTGTGAAATCTTAGTAACTGGATTTAATGATCTTATTAAAAAAAAATTCAGAAGCATTAAACACTTCTGAATTCACGATTTCTTTAATCCAACATTCCATTGATATTCCTCCGGACCTATCTCTTAAATCCTGGTGTTTTTGTCAGATTATCAACATAGCATCTCCATACGTCCCAAAACGGTATTTCTCCTTTACAGCAGTTTTGTAAGCATCAAATAACAGGTCATAACCTGCAAATGCTGAAGCCATCATTAATAAAGTGGAATAAGGAAGGTGAAAATTACTGATCATCATATCAGGAACCTTAAAATCATAAGGTGGAAATATAAACTTGTTGGTCCATCCGTCAAAAGGCTTAAGATACCCATCTGTTGAAACAGAACTCTCAAGTGTCCTGACAACAGTGGTTCCAACTGCACATATCTTGTATTTATTATCTTTTGCCTTATTTACTATTTTAACACATTCATCTGTAATATTTATTCGTTCAGAATCCACTTTATGCTTAGTTAGATCCTCAACATCAACACTTCTGAAATTACCCAGACCAACATGCAATGTAATTTCCGCAAATTCAACACCAATGATCTCTAGTTTCTTCAGAAGTTCTCTGCTGAAATGCAGTCCTGCTGTAGGTGCAGCTACTGCCCCTTCATGCTTGGCAAAAATTGTCTGGTACCTCTCACTATCCTCAGGTTCAACTTTTCTGTTTATGAATTTTGGAAGGGGAGTCTCTCCCAGGCTATATAAAGCTTCTTTAAATTCCTCGTATGTTCCGTCGAAAAGAAACCTCAGAGTTCTGCCTCTGGAGGTTGTATTGTCTATAACCTCGGCAACCAGAAGATCATCTTCACCAAAATATAACTTGTTTCCAATTCTTATCTTTCTTGCAGGGTCAACCAACACATCCCAAAGACGTTGTTCCCTGTTTAACTCACGCAGCAGGAACACTTCAATCTCAGCTCCTGTCTTCTCTTTATTACCATATAAACGTGCCGGAAATACTTTAGTATTATTGAAAACCAATACATCATTCTCATTAAAATATTCTGTTATATCTTTAAAAATCTTATGCTGGATCTCACCACTCTTTCTGTTTACAACCAATAACCGGGATTCATCCCTGTTTTCAGTTGGGTAAAGGGCAATAAGCTCCGGAGGTAAATTGTACCTGAATTGTGATAATTTCATAAATTATTAATATAATTGGTTCAGTATAAAAATTCCTTTTTACGTAAATATTCCAGTTTTGTTACATAAAGTCCCATATTATTTCTCATAATGAGTTATGATTAATGCGACTATTATATGTTTATTCTTGATTATCACCTAACAACCTGAGATTTTAATTGTTCAATATAACTATGAAAAGATTCCAGACTAAATGAATTACTAAGGTTGAATGAACCAATTCCCGTCCTTTCAAGTGATGAAAGATATCCACCACTGTTAAGCGCCAATCCTAAATCTCTCGCAAAGGAACGGATATATGTCCCCTTGCTGCATACTACCCTGATTTTAGTTTCCGGGATACCGAAAGAAAGAAGATCAATTTCCCTGAAAACAACAGAAACCGGTTCCAGTTTTTTTTCAATTCCTTTACGGGCAAACTCATAAGCTCTTTTTCCGGATATCAGTTTAGCCGAATAAATCGGGGGAAGTTGCATCTGTTCTCCTAAAAAACCATTAAGGGTTTTCCTGGCTAATTCTTGTGTTATGTGGTCAGTATTAAAGTGGTTATCCACTTCAGTTTCAAGATCAAATGATGGAGTTGTCTCGCCCAAATGGATTGTTGCAATATATTCTTTATCAAGATCACGGAAATCATCGATTCTTTTTGTAGCCCTGCCTGTACATATTATCAGCAATCCACTGGCCAGAGGATCAAGAGTTCCTGCATGACCAACCTTAATTTTTTTAATCCCAAATGCACTTCTGATCATTATCCTTACCTTATTCACAAGATCAAATGATGTCCAGTAAACAGGTTTGTTAAACAAAAGAACCTGACCCTCCTCAAAAATATTACTTTTCAGTCTATCCACTTTATTCAGAATAATTGATGCTATTTCCAAATGCATCCGTGAGCCTGATTTTCATTACTCCTTTTTTCAGGAAATGAGCTGCAGCTTGAATGGAAGAATAAACCAAAAGTATTATTCCAATAAAAACAGTCAACCCCTGGATCAGACCATGGATAAATGCTTCAAACAAATTCATATGTTCTTATGCTATTAATGGCAGGTTTTTCAAATGTCGAAGTCACAAATACAAATTTGATCAGATTTCCCTATTTGAACTTCCGGCTTTGTTATTGTCAAGTTGTCTGCCAGAAGGCTATTCTTCTGGTTCTTTGGGCCTTTTCATTATTGCCCATATTTCGAAAATAAATCCGGCCAGCACAACAATTGGAGCCAGTGTTATTCTCCTGAAACTGAAAATATCGTCACTGAATTTATCGGGACTTTCAGATTTCCCGCCTAACATCAGCAGAAAACCTATAACAATTATCACAAAACCAATTGCCAATAATTTATAGTTTTCTTTCCCCAGAGCAAAACTTAATTTCTCTTTATTTTCATTTTTTGTACTCATATATCAATAGTAAAGTTTGTCTTCTGAAATACTCAGATATCTGTTAACGGAAAAAAAAGTAGAAACACTGCTTATTAATACTCCGATCAAAATTAGTGAAGCTCCCAGAAGGAACAACAGGTTTATACTATCTAAATTCACCATCTGAAAAAACTCTTTCTCAATCAGATAAAGTAGTCCCATTAATAAACTCATTGCAATAAGAGCAGCAAGCAGTCCGTGAAAAGCACTCTGAAGAATAAAGGGTTTTCTTATAAAACCGCGGGTTGCCCCAACCAGTTGCATTGTTCTGATAAGAAATCTGCGTGAATAGATTGAAAGTCTGATTGTATTATTAATTATTGTAAGGGCTATAAGAAAAAGAAATGAACTTATTACCAGAAGGAAGAGGCTGATCTTTTTTACATTTTCGTTTATAAGAAATAACAGCGACTCCTGATAATAAACCTCTTTTACAAACGGGTATTCCAGAACATATTTTTCAATTTTTGCCACACTATCCGGACTGGTAAATCCGGCATAGAGATAAACGTCAATAGAGGGCGGAAGAGGGTTATCTCCCAGAAAATCAATAAAATCCTCTCCCAGATCTTCCTTCATTTTTACAGCTGCCTCATCTTTTGAGACATACTCCGTCGATTTAACAAAAGGCTTTGCATCAAGATCTTTCTGAAGCATCCTGATGTCTGCTTCCTTTGCTTCATCATCTAACATCACAGAAAAGGAAAGACTTTCACGAAAATAATCTGAAAGTTCCCTTGCATTTATAAGTATCAACCCTAAAATTCCCAGAAGGAAAAGAACAAGTGAGACACTGATTACAAGTGTCAGGTATGAACTTCGTAATTTTGCTTTGGATAAACCTGCCTCTCTGGTCTTCACTTTTAATTAGTCTTATTCATTAATCCAAAATCGTAACCCATCCATATGGATCAGATTCATCACCATTCTGAATAGCAACAAGTTTATTATAGAGTTTCATGGTAAGCATACCTGGTTCACCTCTCTTACAATACTCGTATACCTGGTTTTTTTCAGGATCAAAAATCTTGGCAATAGGGCTTATAACAGCAGCTGTTCCGCATGCACCTGCTTCAATAAATGTCGATAATTCTTCAACAGGAATTTTTCGTCTTTCGGTTTTCATACCCATACTTTCTGCAATCTGAATCAGACTCATATTTGTAATTGAGTTCAATATCGATTCCGACTTGGGAGTAATATAAGTATTGTCTTTTATCCCGTAGAAATTAGCAGGTCCACATTCATCAATATACTTTTTTTCTTTTGCATCCAGAAAGATAATATTTGAATAACCTCCATCATGTGCAGCTTCAATAGCCCTCATGCTTGCAGCATAATTGCCACCCACTTTATATATGCCAGTACCTAATGGCGCCGCCCGGTCAAAATCCCTGCAGATCATCATATTTACAGGTTTAACACCTCCTTTGAAATAAGGGCCTACTGGAGTAACAAAAATTAAAAAGGTATATTCATGTGAAGGTTTGACGCCTACCTCCTGACCACTTCCATATAGCAGCGGCCTGACATATAAAGTAGCTCCTGAACCATACGGGGGAATAAACCTTTTATTCAGACTAATAACTTTGAACAGGGCCTCCCTGAACTTCTCAAAAGGAAAAGCAGCCATTTTTATACCCTCAGCTGATGAAATCATTCTTCTGGCATTCTCCTCCCACCGAAAAAGTCTTGTCTTTCCATCTTTGCCAAGATATGCTTTCAGTCCTTCAAATGCCTCCTGTCCATAATGCAACCCGGTAGCAGCAATATGAATATCAATAAATTCTGAAGAAGACACCTCCAACTCTCCCCATTTACCGTTTTTATAAATACAACGAATATTATAATCTGTTTTGATATAACCGAATGGCAATGATTTCCAGTCGAGACTTTCCATACAACAACTTTTTATATAAGTTGTAAAAGTACATTTTTAATACATATTTTTTGCACTTTTACTCATAAATTAGATAAATAAGCATTCTCTCTAAGCAAGTTAATCTGATCATCAATAGACACACTCCTGAGTAATTTTCCGGTATTTGTAATAAAATCATGATAAGATAACTGTTGTATTTGATGTTCAACCCATTCTTCCTTTTCTGAATACTTACCATATTCTGTTCTTTCCCTGAAAAGTTTTTCAGTTAACTTAATATAATCAACACGTCCCATATAATCATATCTGGCATCATGCATCACTTTATCTGATAATGACTCATGCAGACCTGAATAAGAGTTTCTTATAAGTTTGTAAGTTGCTTCAATGTTTTCCTGGCTGAATCCATATTTTGGAAGCATCTCTTCAACCAGACGTAAAGAAGCTTCCATTGGTTTATCATAGTCAGAAATATACCCGGTAAGGAGAAAAAGAGATGCAAGTTTGAGATTGACAAATTCTTCATCCGGAAGATTCTCTGCCCTGGAGAGCAATTCAACCTGGTTGCTTATATTTCTGACAAGAGAAGCATTATTAAAGTATAGATTTGGAGGGGCTTCATCATCAAATACTTTAATTATCATTTCCTCTATATCCTGAAGTCTTATCATTTGTATTTTTACAATAAACTTCCTGTTCGGACCTCCGTTTTCATCACATAATTCGGGAATAATGCCGTTAACAAAATACATCTCCAGTTCACCTTTGTACTTTACAGGCATCTTGCCTCTGTATTCACAAATGAAAAACTCCTTAACGAATTCATAGGTCGTCCCTGAAATATTTATTCTGCCTGCCTCCCCTGAGGATTCCATTCTGCTTGCTGTATTTACAGTATCACCCCAGATATCATAAGACAGTTTTTTCTGCCCCACAACTCCCGCAACTACTGTACCGGTATGAATCCCGATCCGGATATCCCAATACTTCATTCCCTCAACTTCTGAAGATTCTTTAAGCCTCTTCATATACAACTTCATTTCAAGCGCTGCGAGGATGATCTCAACCGGGTTTGTCCGGTTCTTTTCAGGAATACCCCCGGCACACATATAGGCATCTCCGATTGTTTTTATTTTCTCAATTCCATATTTTTCAACAACAGAATCAAAATAGAAAAAGAATTTATCCAGTTCATCAATCAGAATCTCCGGGTTCATCTCTTCAGCAATCTTTGTAAAGCCCTGAATATCTGAAAAAAGAACTGTAACGAAATTATATTTTATTTTTGTTGCCTTTCCTTTCTCCATAATCTCATTTGCAGTGTTTTTAGGGAGCAAATTGGCAAGAAGTGCTTCAGTTTTTTCCTTTTCAATAATAAGATCTTCTGTTCGTTTGTTTATTATCTGCTCAAGCATATACTGCCGGCGTGCAAAGCGAAGATCAAGGTGATCATAAAGAGACCAGGAAATAAGTGAAAACAAAACTATATATAAAATAATCGCCAGTCTTGAAAAATACCACAGAGGCAGTATTCTTAAGGCAAAAATGGATAGTTCATCAGATTCATTATTTCCATCATTATACTTAATTTTGAAGGTGTATTTGCCCGAAGGAAGGTTTGTGTATTCTTTTAAATTGTTATAACTCCCTGATCTCCAATCACTGTCAAATCCTTCAAGAAGAAACTGATAATCAAATGTTGAGGATGAATCCAATTCAATTATAATATTATTAAACCGGTTGTTCAGCACAATACCCTTCTTTAATAAAAGGTCTCTCTCCTTTTTTTCTGAAGGAATTCTTATAACTGAATCTCCGTTTATAATAATGTGTTTTACAGGGTGAATAAATATAGAATTATCATCCGGCTGACCTGATAATGAAGATGAAAGGAAAAATAACAGCAGATTCAAGCTGATAAAACATAATCTCCCTGTGCGGAACATAAAAAATTAACTTTCTTTTTATTAATCCAAATGTAATACTTATAAAAGTCAGGTCAAAAGGAAAGCTCAATTTTGACTATTATTGCATCATAAACGAAACTGGTTTTTATGACAATAATTTTCGCATCCAACAATGAACATAAAATCAAAGAGATAAAAAGCATTCTTGGCAACAACTTTAACCTATTGAGCAGCAATGATGTGAATATCACTGACGATATTCCTGAAAATGAACCTGATCTAGAGGGAAATGCACTTTCAAAAGCAAGGTTCATCCATTCAAGGACCGGAATGAATGTCTTTGCAGATGATACAGGTCTCGAAATCGAAGCCCTGAACGGGTTACCCGGTGTTCATTCAGCAAGATTTGCCGGTGAAAGCAAGAACTCAGCAGCAAATATTGAAAAGGTGCTCTTATTGCTTGGTAAATCCGAGAACCGTAAGGCCAGATTCAGAACTGTAATTGCACTAATTCTCGACAAAAAAGAGTATTTGTTTGAGGGAAAAGTTACCGGAACAATAATAAGCAAAAAAAGAGGTACTGAGGGTTTCGGATACGATCCGGTTTTTGTCCCCGATGGGAAAAGAAAAACATTCGCAGAGATGGATCTGGTCGAAAAAAACAGTATTTCGCACAGAGCGAGAGCTTTTGAAAAGTTAATTCTATTCTTAAAACAGAATGCTCTCTAAACAATAATATCATAAATCATTTGTTTTATTTATAGATGTTTAGAATCCGGATCATAACAGTATTTCTACTTATCGTCTTGTCCGCTCAGGGGCAAACACCTGTTGGAACATGGTCTGATCATCTTATTTATAATACTGCTAATAGTGTTGCAGTAGGTTCTGAAGAGGTATACGCCTCAACAGGCTCATCTATAATTGTTTATAATAAATCTTATGCCGAACTAAAAAAGATGTCGCGCATAAATGGCCTGACTGAAACAGGAATACGTACATTAGCCTGGTCAGAAGAGAATAAAACACTTATTATTGCTTACACAAACACAAATTTAGATCTCCTTATCAATAATGTATTATTTAATATCCCTGATATTTACAGAAAGAATATCCCCGGGAAGAAAGAAATCAACAGGATAAGAATAAAAGGAAGGTATGCTTATCTGGCCTCCAGTTTTGGTATTGTACTGGTGGATTTAGTAAAAAAGGAGATATATGATACCTGGAAACCGGGAACTGGCACAGAGACTCTTGAAATATGGGATGTTGCATTCAGCAATAATAAAGTTTTTGCAGCAACCGGTCAAGGAGTATTTTCAGCAGATCTTTCTAACCCTGGTTTGGCATATTTTGGAAACTGGAGTCGTCTCGACAACCTCCAAAATCCGACCGGAAAGTATACTTCATTGATTTTCATTGGCAATAAACTTTATATAAACCTCTCAGGTTCTCCTGCAAATGGAGACTCGGTTTATGTAATTGACGGAGGAAGCTCTCTGTTTTCAAATATTCCTGGTCTTATCAACACATCTTTCGATCAGTCGTCTGAAGGATTCACAATATCATCCCCTTCCAGGATCCGTTATTTTAATAGTGAAGGAAGCATAAAAAACACTTTTACCTCCTATGGTTGGGGTGCCATGAATGTATCGCAATCCATTATTTCAAACGGTGATATATGGATTGCTGATCTAAATGCAGGATTAATAAGAGGAGAAAATGTAAATATGCCTGTTTTTGAATCCCTGGCACTCCCCGGACCAGCTTCCGATAACGCTTTCAGTATCACATCATATAACGGGACGACTATTATAACCGGAGGGGGTGCAGATGTTTCATGGAATAACCAGGGAAGGCCTCTTCAGATATCAACACATGAAAATAATTCCTGGGACCTCCTGCTCTCTGACAACATAAAGGATCCTATGAGAGCCATTGTGGATCCGGATAATAACAAACATATCTACGTAGCTTCATGGGGTGGCGGTCTTCTCGATATTAATGAGAATTTAATAGTAAAACAGTATACAGATGCAAACTCTCCTTTGCAGACTATTATCCCGGGAAAAGCTTATGTAAGGTTATGCGGTCTGGCATTTGACAGATCCGGGAACCTTTGGATGACACAAACCCAGGTACCAGGTAGCATAAAAGTACTTAAACCAGATGGAACCTGGATTGTGAATCCTTTAACAATAGATGCCCCGACAATCGGAGATATTATCATTACAATGGCCGGACATAAGTGGATAGTACTTCCGAGAGGTTATGGAATATTTATTCTGGATGACAACAAAACTCCAGAGGTGTTCAGCGATGACAGGTATAAGTATTTAATTATTGAAGATACTGAAAACCAGATTATTTCGAATGTTTATTCAATTGCTGAAGATAATGATGGTAACATCTGGGTTGGTACCGATCAGGGGCCCCTTGTATACTATAATCCTGAATCGGTATTTGAAAATAAGCTGAAAGCCAACAGGATAAAAATTCCAAGAAATGACGGGTCGGGTCTTTATGACTACCTGCTTAAAACTGAAACAATTACCTCAATTACTGTGGACGGTGCCAATAAGAAATGGATAGGTACATCCGGATCAGGAGCATATTATCTTTCTCCTGACGGTACTGAGTTGTTACAAAATTTTAATGAAACGAACAGCCCTATACTTTCAAATAACATTGTCAGTCTTGATGTTGATGATAAAACCGGAGAGGTCTGGCTGGGGACATCAAAAGGGATTCAGTCTTACCGAGGAAATGCCACAAAAGGAGAAGAGATGTTTTCTGAAGTGTACAGTTTTCCCAATCCTGTCAGGGAAAACTTTACCGGAAATGTTACAATAACCGGGTTAGTGAGAGACTCCCAGATCAAAATTACAGATATAAGTGGTAATCTTGTTTACGAAACTGTCTCTGACGGAGGGATGGCAACGTGGGATCTGACAACCTACAATGGAAGACGTGTGGCAACAGGGGTATATATTGTGTTCTGTTCAAGCAGTGACGGTTCTCAATCTGCTGTAACCAAGATTCTTGTTATTAGATAAAACTATTCCGTTATCAGGCTCTGTATCCTCTCAATCTGAAGTTGTTTGTTTACTTCCCTCAAACTTCGTGCTGTATTTGTAAAATATTGATGCCCTGTTATGAATTTAACCTGGATCTTATTCCAGTCATTAAGTGACCCCATTTTATTCTGAGCTTTAAGTTCCTCATAAAGAGTGTAGGAAACAGGAATGAAATCGCTTCTTCCCAGATAGTCAAGATCAGAATCACAAATAATATTTTCAAGAAGATTGGTAGGCTTTGGTGGAAGCTTGGTTGCCATAATCAGTGAACATATCTGTTCAATATGCTCAGGACTATAATTGTATTTAGGAAGTATTTCCCGCGCAAGACTGGTTCCGTAAAATTCATGATTGTCATATGCAATTGTGTGTCCGGCATCATGAAACAATCCTGCTGTTTTCAGTAAAAGAATCTCCTCATCGGTACAGCCTTCACCCCATCCTATCAGTTCAACCTCTGTTACGACATCAACAGTATGTTTTACATTATGATAATAGAGATAAGCGGGCAACTCTTTTTCAAGTTTATCAAGAATAACTTCCTGGATATCTGTAAACTGAATTAATCCGAATTTTATTCTGAATGCTTCATTCGGAACCATTCCGGCTCCATTTAAAGACAAACCTGGTTTAAGCCCCTTTACCCGGTAAAGCTGCATATCTCCCTTATATTTTACCGGTAATTTCCCAAAATATTCACAATCAAAAAACTCTTTCACCAGTTCATAAGTCATTACTGATATGAGTATTGTCCTATTGTCGGAAATACCTTCAACGCGACTTGCAGTATTAACTGTATCACCCTTTATATCGTAATTAATCTTTTTTCTCCCCGAAATTGTGGCAACAACGGGACCAGTATGGATACCGATCTTAAGATCCCATATTCTGTCTTCGCTTCCTCTTTTATTAAATTCAAACTTTTCAAGAAAACCCCGCATCTCCATTGCAGCCATAACCACTTCTACAGGATTTGTTATATTTTTGACCGGGATGCCGCCGGCACACATGAAAGTATCACCAATAGTTTTGATCTTTTCAATTTTATATCGGGCAACTATAGCCTCAAATTCAAAAAGTATTTCATCAAGCTCATCCATCACATCAGATGAATTCATCCCTTCTATACTTTTTGAAAACCCATGAATATCAGCAAACAAAACTGTCGCCATATTAAACTTTAGCGACTTTTCTTTTTTTCTCCACCTGAATTTTCCTTAATTCTTTCAGGTACACTTTTTTCATTAAGTGCTTTTATTTTATCATTTTCACGGGTAAGCTTCTCATAATCCTTCTCCAATTTCCTGATATGTTCCTCAAGCTCCTGGTTTTGTTTCACGAGCCGGGCAATCCTCTTTACAAGCTCTTCATTGGTATTTTCTGGCATAATAAACCTGATTGAACAGTAAATATAACAATTTTCATTAGTCCCGGGAGATCTTAAAAGATGATCTTTTTTACCTTTTCAAAATATGTTTACTATCAATGAGGTGATTCATAATATGGAATTGTCTGAGGTCCTTCCGGCAAAATACAAATATCAGCATGAATCCCTATAGCGTTAACAAGATTCCTGACAAGAGCAGAAATATCTTTTATCGGATTTAACAGCGCCACTTTAATAGTATCTTCGTCAAGTTTATCGCTGTATAAAAATACATTAGCTTTTTTCTGAATCTGAGCCTGAAAAAATATCTGCCAGGTATCCTTGATTGTTTTTTCCTTTTCTTTAATAAAGGACATCAGATCGTTAATACTGCTGACTGATTTCAAAATTGATTCATAGTCACTGCCTGAAGGGATACCATCCCAGCACTCGGCAGCCATAATTATATTGCCTCCCGGTTTAACCACCTGGGCAGCAGCACTCATCCCTTTTACTGTCTGGTAAACATTCAAATCAAGAGGGTATCCTGAATTGCTTGTAATCACAATGTCATAAAGTTTGTCAACGGCTACCATTGCTGAACTTTTCGCAAACTTACATCCTGCATTATGAGCCATCCTCATATCTCCGGCAAAAACAGATGTTATCTCTTTCTTTTTATTTAAGGTAATATTTAACAGGAACAATCCCGGGACAAAATCTGCAGACTCCATTAGCTCCTCCCACAGAGGATTCCCATTTGTTACCCCCCATGCTACATTATCCATGGATAAATGGGAAATGGAATGGTTGAATTTTATGGTTTCAGCATATGCCATTCCCGGGATCAGGGCCTTTCCTCCACCGGAAAAACCGGCAAAAAAGTGGGGTTCAATAAATCCTGTCAAAATCTTTACATCACACGTCAGAATTTCCCTGTTTAAAAAAACTTCATTACCTGATTTTGTAGTTCCTACATATTTGAATAACTCTGGTTTATTGGCATCATTCTGCACTATTTCATAATTTCTGACAATATCTTCGCCTAAAATAGTTAATAGTTCCTGGTCTGTTGCAAAACGATGTGTCCCGTTGGCACAAAAAAATCTTATGTTTTCCCTTGGCACATGTTTCAACTCTTCCAATAACGGAGGCAATATTACTCTGTACGGTGTTGCCCGTGTAATATCGCTGAATATTATTGCAACTTTGTCGCCTGATTGGACCCTATCCTTTAAAGGTTTGCTGCTATATGGATCCTTAAGAGCCAATTTTACAGCATTGCTCTGATCTTTAACACTATCAACCCAGAGGGGTTCAATAATATCTACTTTATAGTTGTCAGGCAATTCAATGCTATGACCTGTTTTACCGTAAGCTAATTTTAAAATCATATTATACTGATATTGCAGAAGATTATCTTATGAAAGTCACCTGTCACAAAGATATTGAAATAAAATGTGCCAGCAAGAATGAATAGTTCTATATTTGAATTTACAACTCAGCAATATGCTTGTAAAGACAAGGGGGATAATACTAAGCCAGATAAAATATACCGATTCAGGAATTGTTGCCAGATTCTATACAAGGGAATATGGAAGACAATCCTTTTTAATCAAAGGTATGAGAAACAGGAAAACAGGGAAGCATAATATCCTTTTTCAACCTATGTCAATCTTGGATCTGGAAATGAACTATAAGCCTTCACGCGAATTGCAGGTCATGAAGGAATTTTCGGTAGCATATAACCTTTATGAAATCTATTCCAATATTAAGAAGAGTTGTGTGGTATTATTTCTGGGAGAATTTTTAACTACAGTTCTGAAAGAGGAAAGTCCACAGGAGGAACTGTTTGATTTTATTGAGGAATCAATTATCTACTTTGAAAATTCAAAAGAAAAATATGCGAATTTTCATCTTTCATTTTTAGCAGGATTAAGCAGACTGCTGGGATTTGAACCCGGTACCAGAGCTGATAGTGATGATGTTTTTTTTGATATGACAAATGGTACCTTTGTACCAATTCCTCCTCACCATGGCAATTATGTAAGAAAAGAAGTTTCAGATATCCTTGCTGAATTATTCATTTCATCATATGACTCTGCATCAAATATTCCACTTAACGGAATAATGCGCAATGAAGTTCTCGATACCCTGGTAAAATACTACGCTCTTCACCTTCCGGGATTAAAAAAAATTAAGTCCCTTGAAATACTGAAGGAGGTCTTCAACTGATTCAGAATACTATTTCTGAAAACTATTTTACCTATCTTTATTGGCATAATAAATCAATAAATGGCGATTATTCCCTCTATAGTTAACTGGTTAAATACAAAGCGCATAAGCCAGATAGAGCTTTTCAAAAAATTTCCAACCGAAACTCAACAGGAGACATTATACCGACTTCTTGCAAAAGCCTCATCAACAGTATGGGGGGAAAAATTCGGATATTCATCAATTTCTTCCATAAAAGATTATCAATCACGATTTCCTGTACAGACTTATGATGATCTGGTCCCTTATGTGGAAAGGCTTAGAAAAGGAGAAACAAATCTGTTATGGCCGGGTGAAATTAAATGGTTTGCAAAATCTTCCGGAACCACCTCAACAAAAAGCAAATTTATCCCCATGAGCAGGGAATCACTTGAAGATTGTCATTACAAGGCAGGAAAGGATATCCTCATAATCTACACTTTTCAGCAGCCTGAAACAAAGATCTTTTATGGAAAAAACCTTACTCTCGGAGGAAGCCACAAAATTAATCAGTTCAGTAACGATTCTCTTTATGGCGATCTGTCTGCAATCCTGATCGAGAATGCACCTTTCTGGGTTGAAATACTCAGGACCCCGAAACAGAAAATTGCTCTTATCGACGATTTCGAAGAAAAGCTTGACATTATTACAAGACTAACTGTCAATGAAAACGTTACCAGTATTTCAGGTGTCCCGTCCTGGTATCTTGTACTATTTAAACAAATTCTGGCCTCTACCGGAAAATCTAATATTTTAGAGGTATGGCCCAATCTAGAAGTATTTTTCCATGGAGGAATAAGCTTCACCCCCTATCGTGAACAGTATAATCAGATTATCGGGGAGAGAAAGATTCACTATATGGAGACCTATAACGCTTCAGAGGGATTTTTTGGAATACAGGATGATCCTTCCCGTAATGACTTGTTGCTAATGCTTGATTATGGAATATTTTATGAATTTATTCCTGCAGAAAAAATCAACTCTGATTCTCCTCCGGTATATACAATAGGAGAGGTTGAAGAGGGAGTTAACTATGCAATAATAATATCAACTAATGGGGGATTATGGAGATACATGATGGGTGATACTATTGTTTTTACCAGTCTGAATCCACACAGGATAAGGATATCAGGCAGAATAAAAAGCTTTATTAACGTTTTTGGGGAAGAGGTTATAATTGATAATGCTGAAAGGGCGCTTGATTCAGCTTGTAAGCAGACAGGAGCTGTGATTGGAGAGTATACTGCAGGTCCGGTTTTCATGAGTACTTCTTCAAAAGGTTCGCATGAATGGATAATTGAATTCGAAAAAGAACCTTCAGATTTCAATCAGTTCATAAACTTACTCGATAATTCACTTAAGGAAGTTAACTCTGATTATGAAGCTAAGCGACACAAGGATCTAAATCTAATTCTTCCATTGGTCAGATCTGTCCCAAAAGGTACTTTTTTAAATTGGTTTAAGAGTAAAAACAGGCTTGGAGGACAAAATAAAATTCCACGTCTTTCAAATAGCCGTGAGTTTATTGAAGAATTGTATGCTATTGCAGGAATTGGTAAATAAGAAAATGCTTAAAGTCAATGCATCTCATTGCATGCAGTTTAACCGACTCATTCCTTTATGAATATCTTCTTAAAACTTTATAAATTGTATCTATTTTAGTATTTTTATAAATTGTTAAAAACAAAAAAAGAACTAATGCATATAGCAATAGCAGGAAATATCGGATCGGGAAAAACAACTCTTGCAGGTCTTCTTGCAAAACAGTATGGGTGGGTTGCTCATTATGAAGACGTTGACGACAACCCTTATCTTAACGACTTTTATGAAGATATGCAGCGCTGGTCTTTTAATCTTCAGATTTATTTTCTTAATTCCCGTTTTACCCAGATTCTGGAAATAAGGAAATCCGAGAAAACAATTATACAGGACCGGACAATCTATGAAGATGCATATATATTTGCACCGAACCTTCATTCAATGGGTCTGATGTCAACCCGTGACTTTGATAATTATCTCACCCTTTTTAAGCTGATGAGTTCTCTTGTAAAACCACCCGATCTCCTGCTTTACCTCAGAGCATCTGTTCCTACCCTGGTTAATCAGATACAAAAACGTGGCAGGGAGTATGAAAGCTCTATAAGAATCGATTACCTTAAAAGGTTGAATGAGAGGTATGAAGCATGGATGGAATCTTACAACTTAGGCAAAGTTCTTATAATTGAAGCAGATCATTATAACTTTCCAAATAACAGGGATCACCTCAGTGAGGTAATAGATAAAATCAACGCAGAACTTCACGGACTATTCTAAACCAAACTGATTATTTATCAGTTTTTCAGCTATGTAAACTATGTGATTTTTCTACTTAGTTTCTGCCTTTATCGCCGGTGTTAAAGCTACCTGAACATAGCTTTCTGTATCTAAATATCTATTGGCAACTGCTTTAATGTCATCGTTTGAGATTGATTTAACAATTGTTTCATACTCCTGCTGCGAAAGCAACCTGTTGCCATAAAGGAAATGATTCTGAAGGACAGATATCCAGAAACCATTTTCTTTTATACGGGTTTCACGTTCACGGATCAATGTTTCTTTTACTTTATTCATATCTGCTTCTGAAGGTCCGTCTTTCTTAATCTTTACCATTTCATCAAGAACTGTTTGAGATAACTTATTAATATTATCTGGATTACAACCCCATGTCGAAGTTATCGAATATTTTGATTCCGGATACTTTGACGGGCTCCCGCTGATGCTTACTCCGTACACTCCACCCTGATCCTCACGCATCGATTCCCTGCATTTTATTGATAGTATATCCATTAACATAGTGAATCCGAATCTTTGTTTTTCTTTCCACCTGAAATCGCCTTTCCATACCATTGCAACAGAACTTTGAGGCTCAGAGTTTTTTGGAACCTCCACAACCAATAGTCCCTCAGGGAATTCAGGTGTTACATCTTTCCAATTCTCCTGCCGATTTATTGAAGGAAGACCTCCTATATATTTCTCAATAAGCGGAATCACCTCTTCTACATTAAAATTGCCAACCATTATATACCGGAAGTCACTGGCATCAGCAAAGCGATCTTTATATATTTCGATCAGTCTGTCAAGACTAAGCTGATTAAACTGTGATTCTGAAGGCATAGTAATGACTCTCGCAGAATTCCTGGAAACTATTTTCGCCAAAGTGTCTGCAAAAATTGCTTGCGGAGTTGTCCGCATCGGTTTAATCATGTTTTTCATTCTGGAAATATATGAATCATAAGCACTTTGATCCTTTCTGGTTTTAGTAAAGTACAAATAGTTTAGCTGAAGTAATGTCTCCAGGTCTTTCGGAGAACAGCTACCATTTATCCCCTCTAAAAGTTCACCTATATAAGGAGCAATTCGTGCAGTATTACCAGATAATTTCTTTTGCAAACCGGTATAATCATAATCTCCCAAACCACTTTGGGTGATTATGGTTGCAGCCAAAGTCGCAGACATGATGTCACTGTCGGGATAAAGTGAAGTACCTCCGGGACTAAAAGCTGTGACAATAATTTCGTCATTTTTATAATCAGTAGGTTTTAACACCATTTTGACTCCGTTTCCGAAAACAATCTCAGTAAATCCAAAATCTTTGTTATCTGTTCTTTTAACAACTTTCGATGGAGTTGGCTGGTCAGCCAAAAGAGGAGTATCGGAAACCTTATCCACATAAGCTTCTGTTTTCTGTAAACTGATTGATTTAATTATCTCTGCTACTTGTTGTTCCGAAGGTACAATCACACCTTCTTTTTCCTGAGCAGTTATAAGCGCCAGCAGATTCTCACTGGTTGTCCACGATCTGCCCATAGCATTGATCTCCTCAAGAGTTATCAGAGGTATAAATTCTTTTGTTATCTCGAATTCTTTCTGTATTCCCGGAATACACTCCTTATCCAGATAGTTTCTGACAAATTCATCAGCATAAGACTCAGATTCAGTTTTATCAGATTCTTTAGCCATCTTTTCATAATTCGAAATGATCTCCATTTTCTCCCTTTCAAGTTCTGTAGGAGTAAACCCGTATTGGCGAACTCTTTCATTTTCAGTAAGTAAAAGTTCAATGCTCTCCTCTATCTGATTCTCTTTAGCCCCAACAGACAATGAATATATATCTATAGTACGACCAATAAAAGATCCATAACCAGCTCCTGCATACAAGAAAGGAGATTCAGGTTTCCTGGCAATCTCAAACAGGCGGTTATTTAACATTCCGGTGTATAATAGTCTCATTAACTGGTTCCGATAGTCTGAATATGTTATATTATCAGATTTTGGATGTTTAAAGAATATTGATGCATCGAATCCTGATGCTTCTTTATCTGTGACAACACTTATCAGAGGTTCAACATTATCAGGGATAGGAAATTCCACTCTCTGTTTGGGATTGATTGCTTTTGGAATCCTTCCGAAGTATTCTTTAACCTTATTTTCAGCTAACTGCGGATCAATGTCCCCGACTACAACAACAGCCATCAGATCTGGGCGGTACCAGGTTTTATAAAAGCTTCTCAAAGTATCATATGGAAAACTCTTAATAATATCAACCTTTCCAATAGGAAGCCTTTCTGCATATCTTGAATCTTTCAAAATTACAGGAATATACTCCGTCTGCATTCTGTCTTCAGCCCCGAGTCCTAGTCTCCACTCTTCAACTATCACATTGCGTTCTTTGTCAATCTCACTCTCTTCCATACTTACCTGATGCGCCCAGTCTTCCAATACCTGGAATCCACGGTTAATCCATTCCTCTTTATCAGTCGGAACTTTGAGCATATATACTGTCTGATCGAAACCTGTACCCGCGTTCAGTTCAGCACCAAACTTCACTCCCATCTCCTCAAGCATGTCAACCATTTTATTACTTGGAAAATTTTTTGTTCCGTTGAAACACATATGCTCAACAAAATGTGCCAGACCCTGCTGTCCATCAGTTTCACAAACAGAGCCCGCATTTATTGCCAGCCTGAATTCGACCCGTTTTTCAGGCTTTTTATTTGCCTTTATATAATAGGTGATTCCATTGTCAAGTTTGCCAATTTTAATTGAGGGATCAGCAGGAATTGCTTTGCTGGGATCCACGATCTGGGCAACCAATACTGTTGATATAAATCCCAGCAATGTTAAAATAATTACAATTCTTAACTTTGTCATAGTATGAATTTTAGAAATATCTTTATCAACCTTAATTTAGTCAGTAACCTTTTGATCCTGAGTAATGCAGCATATTACTTATTCAGAAACATATCCAAGGGCAAATTTAAGAAATAATGTCATACCCACGAATTATTACTAAAAAACTGAATTTGAATCGAGTATGGAATTTTTTAGTTATAAGTATATAAAAAATTGTATGCCTATCGGCAATCATGAACAAGATCAACAAATCGCTTGAAAATCAATTTATTTACCCCATCCCCAAGGGGAGTAAATTGATTTTCTTCGCTCCCCTGGGGCCGCATAGCCGTCAAGCTAAGGATCTGGTATCATGTATTTATCTGCCTCTCCCCCTCAATCCCCCTCTCCCGAGTGAGTTACTCTTTGTACACAATTTTGAAATACAAATGTTATTTACCTCATAATATGGGAGTTGGAGATTCCTCACTTCGTTCGGAATGACACCTGGTTTTTGGGATGAGAGAGGGAGAAGTGGCGATTCGCAGAATAGCCAATAAAAAAGTTAAATTACTTACGAATCGCCACTTCTCCCTCTCTACCAATAAGATAGTCTGTCATTCCGAACGAAGTGAGGAATCCCATGGAGCATATACATTTTCACTAAATATTATCTACACAATTGAACATCAGCAAAAAAAAAGATGTGTACAAAGAGTAGCCGAGTGAGAGGGGGAAGTCATTCAGGATGTTGTAGTTACCTTCTTTTTTATTCTCAACCTTAATCCTAAGTATATAAAATTATCCAATGTTAAAGCCCCTCCCACTCGGGGGAGAGGCCTGGGGAGAGGCCGACTGAGACACGGCTATGCCCTGGGGCCGGGGTAAACGAAGAACCGAAGCGAAGCGGAGCTCGACGAAGTCAAAATCAATGATTCTTTATGCATGATTCCAGATACTCATTAAATATTTTAAATTAATCAATTAACTTGCCAAATGTATTAATTCATTTTCTATGGGCACAACTCGCAGAGATTTTTTAAAGACTGCTTCCGTTATGGCAGCAGGCAGCGTCTTTACTTTAGATTCATTTCCCAAACCAGGCAGAGAAATCCCTGCCAGTGATAAGATCAGGATTGGACTAATCGGGGCAAACGGAATGGGATTTAACGATCTTACATCATTCCTTAAGAATGCTGATGCTGAATGTACAGCAATTTGTGATATCGACCGGAATGTTCTTAATAACCGGACCGATGCACTTATAAAACTTGGATTCCCAAAACCCAAACTTTATGTCGATTATCGTAAAATGCTTGAAAACAAGGACATAGATGCTGTTATTATTGGTACTCCCGATCACTGGCATTGCCTTATTATGGTTGATGCACTGGAAGCAGGAAAACATGCCTATGTGGAAAAACCAATTGGGAACTCAATTGCCGAAATTAATATAATGCAAAAAGCTGTTAAAAAAAATAGTAAAATAGTCCAGGTAGGCCAATGGCAAAGGAGCCAACCCCATTTTGTTGATGCAGTTAATTACCTTAAGTCAGGTAAGTTAGGACGCATCAGAACATGTAAAACCTGGTCATATGTCGACTGGAAAGGACCGGTCCCAAATGTGGCTGATTCACCAGTTCCGGAAGGTGTGAATTATGACATGTGGCTGGGACCGGCACAAAAACGCCCTTTTAACAAAAACCGCTTCCACTTTACATTCAGGTGGTATTGGGATTATGCAGGAGGTCTAATGACTGACTGGGGCGTGCATATGATTGATTATATTCTTTATGGGATGGGAAAACAGATTCCAGAATCTGTGATGGCAATCGGGGGTAAATATGCCTTTCCTGACGATGCTATGGAAACACCTGATACCATGACTGCCGTTTATGACTTTAAGGATTTTACCATGCTTTGGGAACATACAATCGGAATTGGTTTAGGAAACTGGAGAAGACCTCATGGAATGTCATATATCGGTGAAAATGGCACATTGATACTTGATCGCAATGGATGGGAGGTTGTCCCCGAAAAGAAACGCGTTGAACCAGTACCTGTCCAGAAAAATATTGGAAACGGCCTTGATATTCATGTCAGAAATTTCCTGGATTGTATTAAAAACAACACTCCCGGTAAACTTAAGGCAGATATAAATGCCGGCAGAGATGTTGCCCTGGTTGCCCAAATGGGGAATATTGCATTTCGAACAGGGGAAAAGGTCAGATGGGATAATCAAAAGCAATCATTTAATTCATCTGCTGCAAATAAACTTATTATCCCTGAATATCATAACGGCTGGACTTTACCTAAATATTAAGGTTTTAAGATTATTTTATCATTCAGTTATCTTAACCTCCCTGATAACACTATTAAAAGTGTCGTATAAAATTCCGGTTTCAGAACATATACCAAACTTATATGAGCCTGCCGGAAGATCTTCCAGAGTAAACTGACAATCAACAGAAATCGTATCACCAACATTTAAAACTATCTTATCAGAGAGCTCAAGGTTCTTTTTAACTTCCATATTCCCGTTTTTCAGGAAAGCAATCTGAAATACAACAGGTTGTTCCTCTTGTTTAAGATTTATATTGTAAGGATAGGGATTAAAGATCCTGAAATGTATTGTATTTTCCGCACTGCTGCTGAAAGAGTAATCATCATCGTCTAATATAATACACTCCCGCTGCAGAGATTGAAAATCCTTAAATACCTTTACATAAACGGAATCCCCATAACTTAATTTATGTTTGGTAAGGTTTTCTGTCAGGTAATCAGTAAGATAGTGAGGAACATAAAGAACTTCCCTGCCGTGAAGTTTCTCTTCAAAATCCCAGATATCATATTGTGTTTTACGGTATGCCAGATTATTCAGCGAGTGTGCCAATTTGCCTGTATAAAACGTATATTCTGAAGGATCCTGGTATGAATTAGTAAAAACTACCGGACGCTCTCCTGCTATCTTGCTAATTTCCTGTGCCCATCTTTTGTTATTGTGGTACTCCTTCTTAAGAAAAGAGACCGGAAGAAAATCAAACATAAAAGCGATCCGGACAAATAACATTATTGGCAAAAGGAAAACTGTTGTCCATTTTATGTAGTTTCCGGCAGGTGACTTAAGTTCAATATTATTCAGCAAAATAATTGCCATTGGAATACTTATTATAGCTGTCCATTGAGGTTGAATACTATACCTCAAACTTGCTAACAGGAAGAAAGCAATGAATCCGATGACAATTGATTTTAATGTTTTTTCAAACTGATCCTTTGTTCCGGGTTTAAATATTAACCAGATACAGACGGGTAATATCAGCGGATTCTGGATAACCAGTAAGTTAAGCAGGTATTCAGGGATATGTCCTGGAGCCAGGCCTGAAACTCTTTCTACCAGATGATATTTAATTGAAGGAAAATCATTTGAGAACTGCCATAAAATATGAGGTAAAAATAAAATTGCACCAATAATTGAGGCTATATAGAACCTGGGGCTCTTCAATAATTTAGGATTTGAAGCAATAACAATAAGAATGAAAAGTCCCCCGTGATATTTACTATAAACCAGGGCAGCCATTGATAGTCCCAGCAA
The DNA here is from genome assembly GCA_963732435.1 of uncultured Bacteroidales bacterium. Classification (GTDB taxonomy): domain Bacteria; phylum Bacteroidota; class Bacteroidia; order Bacteroidales; family VadinHA17; genus LD21. The sequence goes on from CAVSZL010000007.1 coordinate 260,345, forward strand.
AAATGTGTTTTTCCAGCTCTCTCCGGTTATAAACTGTTTATAAGCCATAAGAAAGAGAGCCGAAAATAATAATAAAGGAGCATCAGGGGTTGCTATGAATCCATAAATATTAAAAACCGGAAGCAGAATAATCAACATTGCAAAAAGCAAATCATTCCCTTTTTTGCTTTTCTTTTCATCACTAATCAGCATCCAGATGATAAACAATGTTAAAGCATTACTCAATACAACCAGAAGTCTTACTCCCAGTTCGTTCTTAATAAGATAATAGCCTGCCTTAATCATGATTGCTATCATGGGGGGGTGGTCAAAATAACCCCAGGCAGGATATTTTGAATACATCCAGTAATATGCTTCATCGTTATTCAGAGGTGTCAGATAAGCCTGCAGCAGATTTAAAATGCCCCAGGTTGCGAGAAATGAGAGTAATATGCCTGAATTATTTTTGTTAAAATTTATCCCCATATTTGTCTGAATTGTACATGCTTCGAAAATATATCACCTACTTTTTCATAATATTCCTAATTGTCTGACTTATCATATCCCAACTATCTATACTGATTCTTGCTCCGATATGCTCCACAACTTTTCCTGCTACAAGGGAACCTATAAGTCCGCATGTTTCTATATCCAGATCATTTGAATATCCAAAGAGAAAACCTGCGGCATATAAATCTCCTGCTCCGGTAGTATCCTTACAGTTAACCGGATGTGCCTTAACCTTAATTAATTCATCTCCTTTTTTAATTATCGATCCTTCTGATCCTGTTTTAACAACAGCAACTTCACACATGCCTGAAATTATATTCAGAGCCTCAGCAGGGGATTTACCTGTAAAAGCCTTTGCTTCCTCTTCATTAGCGAAAACTATGTCTATATAATCTTCAACAATCTCTTTAAAATCAGCTAATTTCAATTCAACTACATTATAACTTGAAAGATCCAGCGCAATTTTCATATTAAGATCTTTCGCAATTTTACAGGCAGATACTACCAACTGTTTATTAAAAATAAGATATCCTTCAAGGTAGAGAATATCATAACCATTAAAGAATTCAGGTTTCAGATCTTCTGCCATTAATTCTACTGCAGCTCCAAGGTGAGTTGCAAAAGTTCTTTCAGAATCGGGAGAAATAAGAGCAACTGCAGTTCCTGTTGCAGTATTCCGACGTGTAAGCATTGTATTTATACCTGCACTTTTCATATCATTTTCAAAAAAGATTCCCAGGTCATCATAGCCAATTGATCCCACAAAACCGGTATTAACCCCTAACATTGCCAGTCCATGAATTGTATTTGCAGCAGATCCTCCGGAAGTAAGACTTCTGCTAAGATGCTGTGTTCCGGATTTGATCAAAGTTGATTTTTCCTCATCAACCAACTGCATACTTCCTTTTGGCAAAAGGAACTTATCCAGAAGATGATCGTCAGTCAATAATGTCATTATATCTACTAATGCGTTGCCAAGACCAAGGATTTGTTTCATTTTGAAAATTTTTCTCAAAGATATTGCTTAATTCACTAAAAGCCCTTACTTTTGGCCTGCTAAAATATAGCAGGTTCTTTGGTTTTATTTCAGTTGCACCTCAAAGTGTCGATGGATCCTGAAACTCAGGATTAATTCACTCAGATGATGTGTTGACTATATAAAATAATAAATATTCCTCAGTAGCTCAGTTGGTTAGAGCAACGGACTGTTAATCCGTGCAGGATTAATACACTTCGATGTTGTGCTGAATTTTTATAATAATAAATATTCCTCAGTAGCTCAGTTGGTTAGAGCAACGGACTGTTAATCCGTGGGTCGTAAGTTCGAGTCTTACCTGGGGAGCCAAACGAAAAGCGCAAACAGTGATATAATAACTGAATGCGCTTTTTTATTGTAAATTGTACTGAAACACTACTGAAACATTTCCGGGTTTAAGCTATTATGTTTATATATCCCAGGTTACCTGAGAGTGTTAAATGAGGGGTTTTGGGGTTGGTGATAGCTATGAAATAAGCATTTCATTGCAGTTATCGATATCACAAATCCCCTTATCATTAAATTGAACTTTTCTGTGAGCTATTGATAAACATTGGATATACTTATTTATGTTCTCAACTTTAGCAGGATTTCTTACAACTAATGGGATCACTCCAATCACATGAGGGTCAGCGTTTTGCCTGATGTTCTGTTCACAAACAAAGTATAATTCACCTTTGATTTCAATTGGGTCACCATCACTTGGGATCTGATCAACAGACAATTCAGGCAAATCAGCATGGGCAATAACATCATAAGGAATTATTACTATTTTGTTCATGTATATAAAAGATTTTGGCTACATAAAATTATGAAATTTAAATTACATTTTATAAATTTGGTATACTGTCTTAAACATAAAACTAATAATATATAAAAACTCCCCGGGCGACACTTTATCCTTTTATCAGACAGTTTCATAACAGGATTGTATTGCAGACATCAACTTTCAAAACAGAGTGTCGCCCTCTTTTATGAAAAAAACCCCCGGGTTGATTTCCGAGGGCTGATTCTAGATTATTAATGTTAATTGTTAATTGTCTATAACACAGCGAACTGAGAATCCACGGTTGTTACTGATAGGACTTTGCCAATACCACCACATTATATCATGAGGAGGATTCTTCGAATTAATTGTTACGAACCAGTGGTAAGTGGAAAGCCAGAAAAAATCTGTTTCTCCAACGCCGCCAAAATTGCCAGGGTAGTCGCGAAGGCCACCAGATACAAGATTGAATCCAGAAGAACCACCTTCCTTTAATTCAGCCTGTGCAATTTCATTACCCCCAAGATAATCTACCAATTGCTTAAAATCATCATAACTTGGGACATGCCATCCGATAGGACATAATTTGTTTGTAGCAACTGTATGATAATTATATAATGCTCCATATATATCTTTATTTGATTCATCAAAATCATAAAAGCTATAGCTAGGTGATGTCAAATTATACCATTCTGTGTTATCCAGAACATATGGTATGGGAGTACAATCGTTGTATTTAGTCGTTTTCAGATTCTCTGCCATCCATATTTGCTCACCAATCTTAACTGTCTTATAGATATTTCCATCACAATCGGTAACTGTTAATTCTTTCTTTTTGCCTTCAATCCATATTTCAATATACGAACCTGGTTTTCCCCTAACTTCGACCGTTATGGATGATGCCTGGGTAATATCACAGACCTCGAAGGTATGTTGTCCTCCATTCTTTGAAAAGTCAGAAGTATTTAATACTTCAAGACCATCTAGTTTAATTATAGCACTTGATACAATAGTCTCTGTAGTTGTACCAGTAGCAACATGTAAAACAAAACAGCTTTCATATTGGGAAAGATTTTCATTTCCAATTGGAATTGTCTCAACTCCAGGTTTTCCCTTGTACCTGAATATTTGAGTTCCTTGTAAGTAAATATCCAAATCCCCATTAGTCATACCATCAACTAGATATTGAGTAGAAATATCCTCATTAATGGTCAATTCACAGGAAAAGAGAAATAAAAGACCGACAAATAACATTAAGATTCGTTTCATAATGAGAAGAATTAAGGGGTTAAACAAAATGATTTTCGAATGAATTTATCTGATTGTCTATAAATTTACACAATTTCCGATTAATACAATAGCAACTAACTATTCTTTTTTTCGATAAATTCATTCGTTTTGTAAAATAATTTACTAGTTTATGTAAAACAAAAACCCCCAGCATTTCTACTAGGGGCTGAGTTAATCTCGCTTGCAAACCGTGCTAACTGTCTGCGTTATCAAATATAAACTCCCCCAGGGCCAAAATCAAATATTTTTTATAATATTTTTTATAAATTTATAAAAAGTGTTGACATACTTTATTCATACTTTTTTTATTTATTTATATTGACTTATAGGAATATTTCAGACTTAATTAACACTTGAAAATGCCTAAAGTATTTGGTATTATTGGTCTCATACTGCTCAGCTTAAATCTATTAGGCCAGATACCAGATGGTTACTACTCAACTGCCCAAGGATTAACTGGTGAAAACTTAAAAACAGCTCTATACAATATAATTAAGGGACATACTGAGTATCCGTATACAAGCACAAATACTGATACCTGGGATATTCTGAAACATACCGACAAGGATACTATTAACCCTGACAACGTAATCCTGTTTTATACTGGTAAGTCAGTCAATGCAGCCCAGGAATATAACAACGGTAATGGATGGACTAGAGAGCATGTTTGGGCTAAATCTAGAGGTGATTTTGGTACAACAATGGGTCCAGGGACTGATGCACATCATCTTAGACCCGTGGATGATAATACTAATAGTGCAAGGATTAATAGATGGTTTGATAATTGTACAGAACCATACCTTATAGATGGAATTCCTACAGGTTGTTATACAAGTAGCACAAGTTGGGTCTGGCAACCAAGAGATAAAGTAAAAGGGGATGTAGCTAGGATGATATTTTATATGGCAACCAGATACGAGGGAGATAATGGTGAACCAGATCTTGAAATGATTGATTATTTACCAGCCGATGATAACACATTAGAACCTATTCATGCAAAGTTGAGCTCATTGTTACAATGGTCTATTGAGGACCCTGTTGACAATTATGAGAGAAATAGGAATAATGTAATTTATAGCTACCAACATAATAGGAACCCATTCATTGATCATCCTGAATATGTAAACTTAATATGGGGTAGTACGACGAATACAGCAGAAATTAAGAATAACTCAGAAATTATTGTATATCCTAATCCAGTGGTAAATACCCTATATATAATTGGATTAAAAGAAAATGATAAAGTTTCTATTTACAATATTCAGGGAAATTTGATATTGAATAAACAACTTATTGACAACCAAATTGATGTAAGCAATTTGAAGGATGGGATCTACTTGATTAAAATTGAGAATGAATCAGGAATTGTTAAGAAGATTCGTGAAACAGTAATATTACAAGAACAATCATACTGAGGGCACTTTTGATACATATTATATGCTTAAGGGAGGCACATTCACTTATTCAGACATGGAACCTCAAGTATGAGGGTAACTCAATCATATCAAATTGAGAAATGCAGCGAGACAATATGTATCGATTGTTGAGAAATTCTTTCTGATGCAAAACAGATGAGACACTATATCATTTACCAGTAGGATCAATTTCTTTAAATTATGTATTGGGGAACACCATTTCCATAAGTATATCAAAATCTTTTAGGAACTTGTCAATTGTGCTATTTCCCCAGTCAATGACTTTTTTATAAGGCACTTCAAAGTAATATTTTAAATAATTATCATCTATATCCTCATATCCCTCAAATTCTTCTTGAGACAGTTTATCCCCATCTCGGATTAAAGTTTCTTCAATACTTTTTAGCGGTTGAGATGGAGGTAGATAGATGTGTACCTTTATTGCTTGTGAATAAGGAATAAATTGTATTTTGTACCCAGATTTCTTAAAATCATAATATTCTAGAATTTCATATTTCTTATATATGAATTCAAATGCTCATAATTTCGATAATATGTTCATGAATAGCTTTAATATAATGCTCATTTGAGTTTATTTTTAAAAATTTCTCATTAGGGATTTTTTGCTTGTCGGGGATAGTTTCTAATTTCTCAATTATCTTACTTCTATTAGTTTTTGATTTAATATGTTTTAGAAACGTATTATAAAGCTCCTCATATTCAGTTTTATTTTCTGTAATATATCCAAAATCAATAGATTTTTCTCATCAGAAACCTTGCTCATGTTCATTGAAGTAAAAATCGCAAATTCTTCATTCATATATATTTTGGCATGAAGATCACTCTACTAAAATCGGTTCGATTCCAATTGATCTGACTTCTTCCGAATTACTCTTGTCTACATTATTCTTTCGACTATACCAAGATATTTCAATCCCTTTAGATTGTGCTTTTTTTATTTTATTTGTAAGTTTGGTCCAACCATCTAGATTATTATATGGAGAGACAATTATAAGCTCTTTTTCAGCTTCATCTATCAGTGTCATAATCTTCGCAGAGGTCTCCGCCGGCTTAATCAACTTCATACTTGAGTATTTATTCCTTCAACAATTTCAATTTCTTCATCAGTAAGCTTATAAAGGTTATACACCATCTGATTAATCTTTATTTCATAGGCACTATTCTGCTTGCCAAATCGAATGCTTTTTTCAGATTCCTGTAAGAAATAGCTCTCCCGATTCTGCTTCTTCTGAAGAGGTTTAATCTGCGCTTATTCTTCCCCAGTTCCGAAATAAATTGTAGATAGGATAAAAGATACCACTTTTGAAGCTTATTAGGTAAATCATTGATTTAAAGCAAATTTACGCTGGATGGTTCATTGGAATTTTTGCTTTATCTCTTGATATTCCTTTACTAAGATCAAGATAGTTTCTATTAAATCAGTAAGTGGTCTTTGGAATTCTTCTTTAATAGCAGGTATTGGAATTTGTTCAAAGTATTGTCGGTTTAACTTCTATGTACCCTCCGCTTCTTACAACACAGATGGATTTTAAAAAATACCATATTAATTTAGAATTAAGAATAGCAAGTAAAAACTTTCCTTCTTGTACTGGATTATTTAAATGAGAGAGAGATAACATAACAGCTGGCGTATTTAGTAGATGCCATTTTGATCCAATGAAAACTTATTACTATTCTGGAGATTTGGAAATATGATTTTCGTTTGTTCAAATAATTGATAATACGCGCCAGTTTCTTAATTCCCACCAATAGTCTCCTTTATCGAATCTTGCTTTAGCTTTAAGTTCGAAGGGTAAAGGGTGGATTCATTATTTCAGACTGGAATGCTCTTGTTTTTTCAAG
>CAVSZL010000008.1:0-296720 GCA_963732435.1 uncultured Bacteroidales bacterium
TCCAGCCGTTTAGAGCAGTCCATGCTCCTTAAATTCATAAATCAGATCCCAGATATGAGCTTTTCCTGTCTTTATCAGAATATTATTTCGATGTGTGTTAATCGTATGTTTGCTAAGCAATAATTTTTCACCTATTTGTTCACTGGTCAATCCTAATTGTACCAGTTTAATGATCTCAAATTCACGATTTAGATAAAACATTACCAAGTTTCAGCATTTCATTATCAGGAAATCGAATAGGATAAATCATTTCCAGTATAATAGTGATAACCATGTCTTATTTTTTTGAACCATTCAATATCGGTATGAATTTGAATGACATAGACTGTTTTAACAGGAACAGGGCAATAAAATAAATAACACTGAAAGAGTAAATTTGTAAAACCCTCGTCAGGATTTCTTAACTTAAGATTCGTTGACAGTAATCCATTTCCTTTTCAGCAATGTAAAATTCCTGTCCCATCCTGAATAATTTAGACCTTCCCAAACTGTGTCGTTGAATATCATCAGGATGTGTGGCTTCAAAAAAATGATAGGGGCTGATGTCCTCTGGATTAATGCCAATCATTTCTTCACTTCTCTTACTTGTGAAAAGTATCTTCACCTGAATTAAATCGGCCACAAAGAAAAACTGATTATTGCATTTCATCATATTCTCAAGATCTTCCACCAAAGGGTGATCTCTGTCAATTCCTTTGAAACCAACCGGAGAGAAGGTCTTGATAAAATCGAAAAACAAGGTATATTTTTGATTCAAAGCCACAATTATCGCTAACATTATAAGCTAACAAAGTTATAAGAAATACTGATTGATAAGTAGTATATCCTTGGATAAGAAATAGTAACTTTAAATTCTCTTTCGTAAACATAACTCCTATCCATTTTTTATGAGATTTGAAAAATGACAAGTATTGTTTCGAACTTTCCCGGAATAGAAATCGAATTTATTGTAACTTGCGACTCTGATGGTAATCCCCTGGAAGGAGGTAAAAATTACAAAATGCATTTACCACATAATATTCCTGCAAGGAATTTCTGGTCGGTCATTGTATATGAAAAACAGACACGGTTGATTATCAGAACGGATCAGAAATGGCCATCTGTATTCAGTAATTGTCAGTCACTTGTTGTCAATCATAATGGTTCCGTGGATGTCTGGTTTGGACCAGAGATTTCTGAAGAAAACAATTGCAACTGGATACAGACAATTCCCGGGGAAAATCTGGTTTATGATTTTGCGACTTTATGAGCCGATGGAAGCCTGGTTTGATAAGAGTTGGAGCCCAGGTGAGATTGAAGAAGTTAAGTACCTTTTATTCAAAAATAATTAATAAATCTTTTAACCATGAACAAGAATGCATTAGGGATATTAGTACTGGCAGGGATAGTTCCCTGTTCCTGCACCCAGAAAAAGGCAGCCCAGCAGGCAATTGTCTCTGAAGATGGATATGATCGTACATTCCTTCCGATAAGGGAACCTGTTCGTCCGACATATAAGGAACTTGATGCCCGTAATGTCACTCCTCCTCCGCGATTTGAGGTTAAAGCCCCCGAAGGGGCCCCAAATGTGGTTGTAGTACTCATTGATGATATGGGTTTCGGAGTCTCTGAAGCCTTCGGAGGCCCGGTATTGACACCAACGATGAATATGCTGGCACAAAACGGCCTGAAATACAACCGTTTTCATACAACTGCACTTTCATCACCAACACGTGTAGCTCTTTTGACAGGGTATAATCATCACAGTAACAACATGGGCAGTATTGCAGAAACTGCCACTACATTCCCTGGAAATACCGCAGTGAGGCCTCAATCCATTACCCCTATGGCAGAAGTGCTTCGTCAGAATGGTTATAATACTGCAGCATTTGGTAAATATCATGAGACTCCTCCATGGGAGATCTCTAATTCAGGCCCGCAGGACCGTTGGCCAACACGTTCAGGATTCGAGAAGTTTTATGGTTTCATAGGAGGTGAAACCAATGAGTGGGCTCCACTAGTGTATGATGGAATTACTCTGTCGAAATACCGGAAGATCCGGATTATCATTTTACTACAGATATGACCAACCAGGCCATCTCCTGGGTTCGTTTTCAAAAGGCTCTTGCACCCGATAAACCATTCTTTATGTACTTTGCGCCGGGAGCTACCCATGCACCACATCATGTACCAAAAGAATGGATCGAAAAATATAAAGGGAAATTTGACCAGGGCTGGGATAAGCTCCGTGAAGAGACCCTGGAACGCCAGTTAAAATCAGGCATTGTACCTCCTGGCACAAAACTGGCGCCTAAACCGAAAGATATTAAAGACTGGGAGACACTTTCAGCTGACGAAAAGAAATTGTTTACACGCCAGATGGAAGTGTATGCAGGATTTGCCGAACAAACTGATTATGAAGTTGGAAGGCTAGTTTCAACTATTGAGGAATTAGGAATAATAGAAAACACTGTAATTATTTTCATTGCCGGGGATAATGGTGCAAGCGCTGAAGGCCAGATGAACGGGATGTTCAGTGAGATGACCTACTTCAGCGGTGTGCCGGAAACTGTTCCAGATATGTTAAAACATTATGATGAGTGGGGCGGACCAAGCACTTATCCTCATTTTTCTGCCGGATGGGCAGTGGCTATGGATTCTCCTTTCTCATACACTAAGCAAGTGGCTTCTGATTTTGGAGGAACCAGAAACGGAATGATAATTCAGTGGCCTGCAGGTATCAAATCCAAAGGAGAATTGCGTTCGCAGTTTGGCCATGTCATCGATATCGCTCCAACTGTTTTTGAGGTTGCAAAGATACCGGCACCAAACATGGTAAATGGCATTGAGCAGGATCCAATCGAAGGGACAAGTCTTGCATATACATTCAATGATGCAGTAGCAGCAGAACAACATATAGTTCAATATTTTGAAATGTTTGGCAACAGGGGAGTTTACCAGGATGGATGGTTGGCACGTACTATTCACAGGCCGGCCTGGAAACAGAAACCTGACAATACATTGCAGGAAGATAAGTGGGAGTTATACAATACAATAGAAGATTTCAGCCTGGCCAATGATCTGGCATCACAAAATGCTGATAAACTTAAGGTAATGCAGGATTTGTTTATGGCAGAAGCGGAAAAATATCATGTTCTTCCAATAGATGACCGCCTGCTGGAAAGGACCAATGCAGAATTGATGGGCAGACCTACAGTAATGGGTGACAGAAATTCTGTAACTTACGGAGAAGGCATGAGAGGAATGGGCGTTGATGTCTTCATTGACCTTAGAAGTACCTCATTTACAATTACTTCAGAAGTAGCAGTTGATGCAAAAGGAAATGGCGTTATAGTATGCCAGGGTGGACGATTTGGCGGGTTATCTTTCTATTTAAAAAGCGGGAAACCGGCATATAGCTACAACTATCTGGGAATGGAGTCAACTCATATCATGGCCAATGAAGCACTTAAACCGGGAAATTATAAGCTGGTTTACGACTTTAAATATGATGGTGGTGGAATGGGTAAAGGTGGCGTTGGTACCATTTATGTAAATGACAAAAAAGTTGCAGAAAAGAGAATTGAAAAAACCCAGCCCGGAATATTTTCAGTTGATGATCTGGCAGATGTCGGCGTTGATGACGGTACTCATGTTGCAGATTATGGCGCATCATCAAAATTCAACGGGTCAATCAACTATGTCACTATTGACAGGAAAAAGTAAAATGCTGAATAATAGTACAAGGTGTTTATCTTCTTTATTATAACCTTTATATAATTATTGAGAATTTGAATTTATAATGTATTAGCGATCAGCAAATGAAATCCCTTAAGCTCATCTTTCTTGCATTTATTCTTTTTCTCAACTTAATAAATCTGAATGCTCAGGAAAAATCCGGATTCCTGTCATCATTCCGGGATAGCCTTGATAATAAAATAGATATAAGCGACTGGCTGGTAAATAAGAAAGGTGTTCTGCTTATGCCTACTTTCATTACGGAACCGGCTGTAGGTTATGGAGGTGCTCTGGCTGCCCTGTATTTCCACTCATCGTATTCAGCAAAAAAGGGACCCCCAAGCATATCAGGTGTTTTAGGCGCTTATACTCAGAACGGGACCTGGGCTGCGGGCCTCCTTCATGCCGGATTCTGGAAAAATGACCGAATCAGATACCTTGGAGTAGCCGCAAGAACCTATGTAAACCTTGGTTTTTATGGCTCGGGGAACCTGGGTCTGTTGGATATTGAATCGGTAAATCTTAACCTGGATGCCTGGTTGCTGGTTCAGCGTATCAAATTCAGACTGGGCGAAACCAATCTGTTCCTTGGCGGACAGTATTTACTGTTTGACACCTATAATACTTTTGATACCCCTATAGATATACCTTATTTCACCGGTAATGAATTCAGTTCAACCCTAAGCGAAGTGTCATTGAAGTTTGAACTTGATTCCCGGAATTCGGTCTTTTCCCCGTCAAAAGGATTGTTTCTTGGATTATCAACTTCCTACAGTGACACATGGTTAGGAGGTGATGCTCTTTATGGAAGGATCGCATTGACTCTTATCGGATATATACCTGCAAACGATAAGGTATTTGTAGGGTTAAGGCACGAAAGTATTTATTCACTGGGTGATGTACCGTTTTATGCCCGCCCGATAGTAAACATGCGAGGTGCTCCTTTGATGAAGTACCAGAACAGCAATACCACACTCATTGAAGCAGAAGTAGACTGGAATTTTTACAACCGGTGGACTGTTCTTGGTTTTACCGGGCTGGGAAATGCATTCGAAAACTTTAACGATTTTAATGAAGGGAAAAGTGTGACAACAATAGGTTCCGGCTTCAGATACCTTCTTGCCAGGAAATTACGCACAAATATGGGAATGGATTTTGCATTAAGTAATGATGATTTTGCATTTTATGTGGTTTTCGGAACCGCATGGATGAGGTAAGGTGACCAGGAAATATACTGTCACCAATTAAATCGACAGCAAATAAATAATCAGATAATTTCTATACGTAGTAGTCGCGATTACTTCAGAAAGTTATTTATGTGAGTGATTCACGTTGCTCATAATTTTAATTAACTTTGTATAAAACCTTAAATTATGAAAACTTCAGCTTCCATTATTGTTCTGGTGATAATTATCGGTTTTTTCTTTATTCAGAGCTCTCCTGTTTACAATGGCGGACAGAATAGCGGATTAGTATACCCAACTGAAGTAAAGAAAGTGATTGATGCGAAATGCTATGGCTGCCATAGTATAAAAGGCAAATCACAGGATGCAAAAGATGCACTTATCTGGGATAGTCTGCCGGGTCTACAGAAAGGCAAGATTGTGGCTACCCTTGATGACATCATCAAGGTGCTGAAAGAAAACAAAATGCCTCCTAAGCAGACAATTGAGAAGTATCCTGAGATGAAATTGCTTCCCGGGGAAACTAAGACTCTGCAAACATGGGCCGAAGCCACGGCTGACAACATGCTGAAATAAGATATTAATAAAGCCTTTTCAGTTAAGCTTATGAAAGCAGTTAAAATAATACTGATCGCATTGCCCGTGGTTTTCATTTCCATTCAGTTAATACCATCAGGAATCCCAATTAATAAGCCTGAGGATATGAAAAGCATTGCAAGCAGTAACCAGGTAACTGAACCTGTTTTGGAGCAGTTGAGAATATCATGTTTTGACTGCCATTCGAACCAGACTCATTTTCCGTGGTATTCAAAACTGGCACCGGCATCATGGATGCTTGCAGATCATATCAATGAAGGAAAAACAAAGCTGAACTTTTCCGAATGGGAAGATTACAGCAATCGTGAAAAAATAGGTATTCTCAAAGATATCAAGGATGAAGTTGAGTCTGGGAATATGCCCCTGAAATCATATCTTCTTATCCACAGAGATGCAAAGCTGGATCAGGAAAAGGTTACAGCTTTAGTTACATGGGCCGATGAAACTACGGATAAAATACTGAATTAAACGCCCTTGTTTTATCTTCTTAATCTCCTCATATTTACCGCTGTAACCAGAGTTGAGGGTCTGAAGTATATTTACTCCCTGAAAAAAGATAAAAAGATGCAACTCTGTAAAGGAATTCCTATAATATTCCGGCGCATGTAAATAGTAATCTACTTTGATACAAAATCAATTGATTATGTCGCTGTTTTTCCTGACTTCGGCTCTTTTACAAATTCCCAAACATAATAGATAATAAATCAGTATTTTATAATTTACGAGATGTTTGTTTTTGGTGTCCTGAGATAGATAAATAGCTTTGTCTAAAAAGGTGAAGGACTAAAGTCCGGAAAATCCAAAAGTTATAAGTCTTTGATTAAAACCGACAACAATTTAGCTATACTCGGGCATCTCCCTTTTAAATTAATTACCGTTGGCTTCAGCCAACGGATTCAGAATCCCTCCAATTTAGGGCTTTAGCCCAACACCTATTAAAAATTGTGAAATAAAAAAAACCTGAAATGAGATTTTCTCTAAAGTTTGAAATTGTTTATCTTTAAGTTGTTAATCGCTAGCATTTCAAACAATATGTCATATTTAAAAATCTGGGTACACTGTGTGTGGACCACAAATAAAAGGATCCCATATTTAAAGGATAAGTTAAAGGATGAAGTAATTTTTCATATCCGGGATAATGCAAAACTAAAAGGCATTTACATTGATCACATAAATGGTCATAATGAACACCTCCATGCCCTTATATCCTTGGGAGGGAAACAAAATATTTCCGAGATAATGCAAAAAATAAAAGGAGAAAGTTCCTCTAACCGTCGGTTAAAACCGACGGTAATTGATTTTCAATGATTTGAGTGTTCCAATGTCGAAGTCAGGAGATGCAACTCTTTGTGGGAATCCCTATGACATTCCGGTGGAAGTAATCAGAAATCGATGGGCCCTGACTTCGGACTTCGGTCTTCTGACTTCCGACTGATTAGTCACAAAGAGTTAAATATTATCCTTATTGACATTTAAGGTTAGTCCTTTGTACTTTTGAGGGTTCTGCAAAAGCGCCGAACATGGCACTTTTATATGAAGCACATGCATCAGTTGTTTGTCCTTTCCCTTCCTGTGCAAGGGCAAGTTGAAAGTAAAATTTCGCTTTTGCTTCGTTAGCTCCTGTTTCAAGTGCCAGACCTTTTTGGGCATATTCTGCTCCTTTGTCAAAATCCTTCTTTTTATTATAGACATCTGCAAAGTAGTAGAATAGATCTTTGTCGTCTCCGTATTTTGCAGCTTTATTCAGCATATCAATCGCCTCATCAAGCTTATTAGCCTGGTTTGCTCTTGATCCGGAAGCACGAAAATATTCAAGTGCCAGTTTTGATGCCTGTTGTACTTTTACAGTATCATTAGTACTTTTCACCTTACCAAGATATATATCTATATTTTCCTCAAAGGCCGCTGAATTATTCTGGTTTCTGAATATTAAAGCCTTATTATAAATAGCATTTATATAATCCGGATTAATCACTAAAAGACTGTCAAAAGTCAGAAGGGCATTTCCAAAATCCTTCTTGGTAAAATATTCAGTACCCAGGTTATAATAACCTTGTACCAATATCTTCATTGCATTTTCCTTGCCTGTTTTACTACCATATTTTTCGGCTGCTGATGCTGCATTTTTTGCAGCTTTAATGGTTTCCGCTGACGGCTTTTTTTCGGTCAGGGTGGCAGAGGCAACCTTAACATATAATCCGGGTAATACCTGAACGGCTTTTTGTTTCAGGTCAGCAGCTGTTTCCCCAACCTGATCAGATAATACAACTACTTTCTCAAATGCTTCAATAGCGGCCTTTGGATCGGTTTGCATTGCCTTCGCCCCTTCATTGTACACATTTACCACATCATTCCGTGTCTGTGCATTCAGGTTTGAACCAATAATTGCGGATAGAAAAAGTACCGCAGCAATTTTTCTCATTTTTTTCATATTCATAATAATCCGGATTATAGCGTTTTAAAAATAAATATTTTAAATTTTTTAAAAATAGAAATTTTTTTCAATATCCCAGTATTCAGAAAAAATTATCACAGCCGGTCAAAGTCTGATGAATAAAATCTTTAACCAAATACCTGACAACTTTGTTCAAAAATGTTTTCTCTTTTTACATCAGTAATCCCTGTTATTCGGAAGTATCCTGATATATGATATGGATCGACGATTAATGCAGTATATATTTGAGATACTGTTTATGGAAATAGGCTGAAAAATTTTCCTCCCGAACCGGTGTTACATTAGATGCAATATTTAATATTAGCGCATAATAATAGTTGTAATCTGAATAAAATTTACAATCTTTAGGATATGATCATATAACATATTCTGCCATGCAAAAAATGAAATTTGATATTTCCGGATTAAAAGGAAATTTGGGACGGATCAGAGACTGGATGGATAGTCATAACATTTCACCCAGGCTGATATTTTTCATTATGGGTATAATTTCTGCTATATGGTTCCTCGTAAGGGTTATACCTAAACCATCGAGAGCAACCTATCCCTGTATGAGAGTGGCTGCGCCAATGATGTCGGGATTAGTCACCTACCTTCTGGCAGTTGCGGGCCTTACCGCTATATCAAGGAGATCAAAAAAGAAGATTTTAAATGTAAGATATATGGCAATGTTTCTCCTCTTTGCAGGAGTTCTGCTTGCTATGGCTGTTTCTCCATCAAATAATACACAGACCGCAATACAATCAACAGAAACCAGAACCGGACCGGAAGATGGCCCAAACAAACCATTCGGTGAACCTAAAGGAATTTTCCCCGGAAGAGTAGTCTGGATCTGGAATCCCGATGCAACAAATGAAAAATTTGAACATAATGATTTTGATAACTACTCCTTTTACCCTAGTCCTCAGAATAACAATCCCGAGGTAATTGCAAAAATGTTCCGCGACGGTGTTCTTAAGCTCACAGGCAAGAAGAAGGTAGATAAAGCATGGGATGAGATGTTCATATACTTCAATCAGAAGAAGCATAACAGGAAAGTTGGTTATACAAAGGGTGAAAACATTCTTATCAAACTCAACCAGGGACAGGCCGGATGGGTTCTCAGCAAGGAAGACAAAGCCAACGGTTACGCTCTTCCAAAAACTCTTCCTAAAGAACAGGAAAGAAGAAAGATAAGTATGCCTCCCACTGAAAACGGCCCTTATGCCGTTCTGGAATTATTGAGGGAACTTGTCAATGAGGTTGGCGTACCCCAGGAAAATATTTGGGTGGGAGACCCAATGAATCCGATCTATGCACATAACTACGATGTGTGGTTCAAGGAATTCCCAAATGTCAGGTATATCGACAGAGTCTCCACAACCTACGGGCGCACCCTGATAAATATATCAGAGAAGCCTCTTGTTTTCTATTCCGATAAAAAGATAACTGACAAACTTTATGATGTCATTGAAAAAGCTGATTATATGATCTATATGGCAGTTCTTAAATCACATGGTGCTGCAGGAATTTCATTAACTGCAAAACTTAATTTCGGAAATATCGGAAGAAATGGTGCAGGCCATCTTCATTATTCACATGTTGCAAACAGAAGGGAAGGATTTCCAAACAACACCGGTTACCATAAATACAGAGTCTTTGTTGATCTGATGGGTAGCAAATATCTCGGACAGAATACACTTTTCTGGTTTGTTGAAGGTCTGTTCGGTGGAGGCAGCAGCGAAATAAAGGGACCGGTAAAATATTTTATGCCTCCGTTTAATAACGACTGGAGTAACTCTATGTTCATGTCACTCGACCCTGTTGCCATAGAATCAGTTGGTTATGACTTCCTTAGAACGGAGTTTGACGGAGTGCATAAACATGATAGTGTCAATAATGAGTGGGAATCAATGCCAAATGTATTCGGTGTTGATGATTACCTGCACCAGGCTGCCGACAGGGCAAACTGGCCGGAAGGCATAGTATACGATCCGGATAACAGTGGAAAACTTGTTCCGGTTCTGGGTGTTCATGAACACTGGAATAATCCGATCGATAAACAATATTCACGCAATCTTGGAACAGGAAAAGGTATAGAACTTGTATCTATACCCGAAAATCTTGTGAAGAGTGTAAACAGAAACTAGGGATAAAGAAGGCTGTCGTGCGGTAGTGCGGTACTGTGTGGCTCAGGGCTCAGGGCGCAGGGCACATTTGTCTCGTCCCTCTTTTCAACCTCCACGTTGATAGGTCTTTAAATGTTGATAAAACCGGAAGCTACGCATATCTTCCAAACCGGTGATCCTGATATCCTGAGCCGGAGAACTGCCCTTAAATGTAATATTCCCCCGATTAGTTGTTTGAAGGATATTTCAATTGATTTTTAATTACTTCAATTGGAAAAGCTGTCCCATGTCCAGGGTAAACAAAAGTAATCCCTCTGTCAATAAGAGCTCTCCAGTTTTCTTTTATGGTTTCAATATCCTGAGCGTAAATTGGTAATCCGGGTTTTAATCTGAATGGGAAACCATTATGTGCCATACAACCTACTAATGCATCTCCTGAATTAAGAACAACACTAAGGGACCCAATAGTATGTCCGGGAGTATGTATTATTTGCCCATCTATTCCAAACTCAGAGAGTGAATATGGATCATTATTAAGAAGAATATCCGGGGTGAATTTTGGGAACGGAATTTTAAAAGTGAATATTAAAGGTTGAGTAATTTTACCTTTGAAATTGACCCCTTTTGGTATTAATACTTTGTCATGTTCAACACATTCTATTTCACTTTCATGGATTGCAATCTTAGCCCCCGTCAAATCTCTTATATCACGGGCAGAGCCACAATGGTCGAAATGTGAATGAGTAAGGACAATAAGTTTAATCCGTGATGGATCAATTTTATGCTTTGACAGGATTTTCCTGAAAAGTTGAAGTTTATTTGGCATCCCGGCGTCAACCATTACTATCTCTTTACCAATTATTAAATAGCAACTGGTCACACCCAGATTAAAGGAGATGATTTCTGTTGTCATGATGAGTGATAATAAGTGATTACTATTAATCGGATTCAGATTGTCCCTGTGTATTAACAGCTTTAATTATTTTTTATGCGTCGTGGTATAGATGATATCAATCACCAAGTAATTCTATTTGTCTCCTGTTATATTTATCAATCAAAGGATGAAATTTCTCTTCCATAGTTAAAGTTGGTAAGAACTTTTTAAGCTGTTGGTCGTATTCTATCAAGTCCTCTGATCCAAACTGAGAAGCAAAAGAAAAAATGTGTTGTTCAAGTGCATCAGATTCTTTATAAAGCTTGTCCTCTTTGATCTTGCTGCTATTTGCAACCCATTCTCCAAGGTATAAAAGTTGCAGGAGCGTTTTATATTGTTTTTTTGTAAAGCTTATTTCCATGGCTTATTCAAATGGTTCTTTTGGTTGTTAATTTTGCGTCCATGTTAAGTACAAATTATTATGTTAATATACGTAAGATTTGTTAATAGAGACATGATTCATCCAATTTTTTCTATTGTGCAGTCATTCACTGCGTGTCATTCAATGGTCATTAGGCTGCGCCGTCATTCACTGCATGTCATTCTGTTGTCATTGGCGCTGCGTGCGTCATTTACTGCGTGGCATTCTGTTGTCATTAAGCTGCTAGGTTTAATGACATGGAGGTTTTGCAGGTCTATTATAATTCCAAGTTACGAATTGCCTGAATCCATTCAGACCATTCCCTGTAGCGACAAGAAATCCTGTGTATTATTATTCTGAATACAATCTTAGAGCAAATAATGAAGGATGCTTCCCGCTACTGCAACTGACTTTCTCTTGTTGTATTTTTAACAGCCGCTTCCCCAAGCCTTTCTTTAAGCTGTGTAAGATAGAGACTCCTGGGAGTTACATGCCTGTCCAATGATTCAATATAACCTCTCTCTTTGGAAAGGTCCTGAAGGGGTGTATTGAATATGACAGCAGCAATACCAATATGTCCGAAAGAATAATTTTGTGCTGTTGGTGGCTTCTGGATCAGAAAATCTCCCTCACAATTCCAGAAAACAATATTGGCTCCGGCCCATCCGATGCTGATATTCTTCCAGAACCGGGCTGTAAGCGGCGCCTTTACATTGTCATAAAGCACCCCGTTTACCCATCTGTTATGGGGTTCACTTGTGGAATAAGGATTAACTGCCTGGCAATCGAGATAGACATTACCACTTGCCTCGGAACCCTGCAAAACAAATGAATGCCGTCCTTTCTGTGAAAAACATCTCTGTACAAGACAAAACTGGCCATTCATCTGGTAGGTAAAACGCCTTGCACCCATGCGGATGGAGACAGGCTCCCTCGATTCACAATCCTGAACTGTGATCCATTTTGAACCTGCATTACTCTGTACCACACTGTTTACAAAGTGAAGTGCACACATATTCCTTACCCATACATTCTTTGCATTTGAAATATTTATAAATATGCTTATGTGGTTTTCATCGGAATAATACTCTTCGCCCTCATACCTGATCTTAGGGTCTTCAAATGAGGTTCGATCCATATTTCCGTAAGCCACTGTCCTTACTGTGGGATCATACTCTGAGATCCCACGCAGATTTTCAACTCCTGACTGTTCTATGCGTTCATCATTGTATTTTACTATGTCACCTCCTCCCCACCGGGTTTCAACTGCTGTAAATATCGGAGCATCAATTATTATCGTATTTCCTTTTACTTCTGTTATTATTCTGTCATAGGTTATATTAAATGGCCTCCATCTGTTCCTGCCTGCAGCCACACTGTCCTCACCGATCTCTTTTATCCAGTCCTGGTTCCCGACCCTGCGTACAAGGATCCTGTCGCCTGCCTTAAAAGCCTTCGCTGATACAATATTAAAGCTGCGGGCTCCGACAGGCACATATTTATCAGTTATTAACTGTTTTGTCTCTTCCATTATTGTAATACCTGTTGCACCGGCAATGTTCACAAGTCCGGCCCTGCCAAAAGTCTGTTTCTCTTTTGGTATTCTGCCAATAAGTATTGTTCCGATGTCACTTGACCCTTCTCCCCTGAGAACTACACCTGATGCTTTAATATAGAGAGGTTTATCCAAAGGGTAGGTGCCCATTTTCAGAAGCACTGCACCTCTGAATCCTGAAGCATCAAGAGGCAAAGCTGATACTTTATCTATTGCTGCCTGGATTGTGGCAGAATTATCTCCAAGTACCGGCCAGACAGTTTCTTTAACTGCTACATAAGGAATGGGTACACCTCCTCCTTTATATCCGGCATTTGAAAAATCGGGGATTTTATTGCCCAGACTGTCAGCAATATATACGAGTTTACCGTCTGTACCGGGATATACAAGAGATGTTGTCGGTAAAAGATCCTGGGCAATGCAAAACAGAACGCTGAAAAAGTAAATTAATGCGGATAAAGAATAAATTTTAATTCTCATTGTAAATAGAGTTATCAAGTTAATTATCTAATCATAGGGGATGTCTCATAAGCCGATCTTAACCCCCAAATCCCGCTTAACGGGACTTTACAAATCATTGTCTTTTAATAAGTCCCCCCATGGGGGATTTAGGGGTGGATTTAAAAAAGTTTTTGGGCAAAATCATGAAGAGACTTCCTCCATACCTGCCATTCATGTGCCCCCGGAAATGATGCAAATTCAACCTTCAGTCCATTATCCTTAAATGTCTGAACCAGCTTCTTTGTATGTTCTATCCTGGGATCCTGCTCACCCACAGATATATAAAATACTTTAAGCTTTTTGTTAAACGATTCCGGGCTGGTCAGTATTCCGGGTATTACTGCTTCGGCATCAAACGCCGCTGCATTTGGTTGGGAAATACCACCAAAAAGACCAGTGCTGAATATTCCTACATTTGCAAACATCTCTGTATTGCGCAGACCCGTATAAAACGACTGCCCTCCTCCCATCGACAATCCGGCCAGAGCCCTGTTTGCAGCACCAGGCAGTACCCTGTAGTTGCTTTCAATGAATGGTATCACATTTACTAACAGCTCTTCTTTGAAAGCTGCCATTGCCTCTTCATTATATCCTCCGGTAGTACTCCCGGGTCTCGAAACGTTCCCGTTAGGAATTACCACAAGCATCGGTTTAGCCTTTCCCTCTGCAATAAGGTTATCGAGGATAAGATCTGTTTTCCCCTGGATGGCCCAACCCCGTTCATCCTCACCTCCTCCGTGCTGAATATACAAAACAGGATATTGCTCCTTACCTGAATTATCATAGCCCGGGGGTGTATAAATATTAATACTTCTCCATGTCCCGGTTGTTTTTGAGAAATAGATCTTCTTCCTGATATCACCATGCGGTACATCCTTTGCATTGTAGAAATCGACTCCGGCTTCGGGAATATCGATGGCACTCGACATTCTTCCTGTCCCATAAAAGGATTCACTTGCAGGATCGGAGACCCGTACACCATCTATAACCAGTGAGTAATAATGGAATCCGGGTACCTGGGGATCGGTAGTTACTGTCCAGACTCCCTTTTCATCCTTTGTCATATCATAGATTTTACCCAGATCAACCTGCATCTTATCCGCCTGGGGTGCATTTACCTGGAAGAGTACCTTGTTGTCAGTGAGTATCCTTGGATACCTGGCATTCGTAACATTAGTAGGTGCAGGAACACCTTCAGCGGCATCCTGTGCAAAAATAATCCTGACTCCCGTAAGGATCAGGAGAAGTATTAAGGTGTAGTATCTCATGAATTTATTAATTTAGGTTAGTAATATTTTAGTTCTCTTATCCTATGAGTTCCTGGCCAGTATTATAAGAGGTTGTCTCAAAAATCCTCCGTGTCTTAGCGCGTAGCCGTTAAGCTAAGGGTATTTAAAAGAAAAACGTGTTATAAGTTTCCCCTCCTTTTGAAGGAGGGGTGGCCGCATTACATTGATATTCATGATATTGAAGCGCCATTTGCGGCCGGGGTGGTTGATTCACCATGTTAATATAGTATTTAATATATAATAAAATATCTCTTCTACAGGAAGTTTAAGAAACGATTAATATCAAATCTAAAAAAATTGAGATTAGGAAAGATATTAATTAAGTTAAAGAGGAACAGGATGAAGCAATCAACCACCCCAGCCGGGAAATTACATTGTAAATATCAGATAATCAAATCTCCCGGCCACCCCTCCTTCAAAAGGAGGGGAGATTTTTGTTTCCCAATTATACTTCTCAAAATCCTTAGCTTGACGGTTATGCGCCTCAGCGGTAGAGAATGCAAAACTACAATCCAGGTACCAGTTACTTAAATAATAGCGGTGCCAGCTGAAGCAGGCTGCGACGCCAGGTCTGAAACTCGTGACGTGTTTTATCAGAAACAAAGGAGACGGCATTGAACCCGGCCTCTTTCAGTGCAGCAGCAGCCTTAGTGACCCCATCAGGATTTTCGAAGCTGCCACAGCTCAGGAAAATGAGTTTGACCTTTGATTTGTCCTTGATATCAGCAGGTGCGTAGGTTCCGCCACTGAGGAGTCCATAGTGTGAGAACACATCAGGCCGGGCAAGTGTAATGGTTTTTGTTTCCATACCACCCATTGAGAGGCCTGCCATGGCCCGGTTAGGCTGATCAGCTAAAGTGCGGAAGTTAGCATCTACATAAGGAATCAGTTCGTCGATGAGGACTGTCTGAAATCCATCGATCTTGAAATTTTTCATACCTCCCATTTTAACATCGTTGGTCATACCATAGGTCATCACTATGATGAAAGGTTTGATCTTGCCATCGGCAATCAGGTTATCCATGATCAGGTTGGCGCGACCCTGGTTACTCCATGCAGTCTCATCCTCTCCCCAGCCATGCTGCAGATACAGCACCGGGTAGCGTTTCTTTTGACTCTTGTCGTAGTCGGGAGGGGTGTAGACAAATGCGCGGCGTGAGGTGTTTGTACTCTTTGAGGGGAAAAGGATCTGCTGCACTTTTCCGTGAAGAACATCCTTAAGTGCATAGAAGTCCTGATCATGAGCAGGTATTTCGATACCGCTTTCCCAACGGGTAGAACCATAGAAATTTAATGTGCCGGGATCGTTAAATACTCCACCGTCAACTGTCAGTCGGTAATAATGGAAACCTTCTTCCATTGGTCCTGCCGTGGTACCAATCCAGAATCCATCCTCACCTTTAGTGAGTGGGGTTCCGCCCTTTGTACCTCCCAGCCCCAGGCTAACAACAACACTCTGGGCTAATGGTGCATTTATACGGAATCTTGCATAGCCCTGAGAATTGACCATGGGGTACTCCTGTCCCGGTTGATTCAGTGTTGAGGGTTTGAAGTCTTCGATTATCGCCGGCTGGGCTGTCTGCGCTAAACACAGAGACCCTGATAAAGTTATTAGGAGAACTAAACTAATTAAATACTGTTTCATAATTTTTATTTTTTAATTAATGAATAAAAGTTGTGCGAATTCGTACAGGCTGCGTCTCCATGATTGAAATTCATGGGCAGTTAACGGAGAAACATAGGATACACTCTTAATACCGGCTTTTTGCAGTGCATCTGCGGCACTCTTAACACCCTCAGAGCCTCTCTCACGGCTGCCATAACTCATGAATACCAATTTGACCTTCGATTTGTCGGTAATTTCCTCCGGGGTAATTGTTCCGCCACTGAAGATTCCAATATAGGCGAACTTATCGAGGTTAGCCAGAGTCACCGCTCTCGTGCACATGCCACCCATCGAAAGTCCTGACATAGCGCGACTTGTCTGATCGGTCAGTGTACGGAAGTTACTGTCAATATAAGGGATCAGATCGTTGATCATAACCTCTTTATATGTGTCAAATGAGAAACGTGGACGGGCGCCTGCAGGAGGTGGTCCGGCCGGGGCTCCCTGTCCTGGGCCAGGAGGTGCAGTTTGCACTGCTGCAGGAGGTTGCGGCTGACGTGGTTGTGGAGGAGTTTCACCCGGTTTATATGCTGCGCTGGTTTCCATTACAACAATAAAAGGTTTGGCTTTCCCTTCGGCGATAAGGTTGTCAAGTATTACATTGGTCCGGCCCATTTCAATCCAGACTCTCTGATCTTCGCCACCACCATGCTGAAGATAAAGCACCGGGTAGCGTGATGTGGTATTTTTCTCATAGTCCGGAGGTGTGTAAACGTAGATCTTACGCCAGGTATTAGTGGTTTTGGAAAAATAATTCTCGATCAGTACACTACCATGAGGTACATCTTTCAGATCGTAAAAACCGCCATCAGGATCGGGTATTTCAAAGCCGTTACACATATGGCTATAGCCTATTAATCCGTCTGTAGCCGGATCGAGTACGATGGCACCATCAACAATCATCCAGTAGTTGTGATAACCTAAATCCTGAGGTTCGCTGGTGTATGTCCAGACACCGTCGCTGCCTTTAATCATATCAAAGGGTACATTGGCGATTGATACCTGTACCTTCTGTGCATAAGGTGCCTTAAAGCGGAAGGTTACACGCGAATCGGCTTCAATACGCGGATACTCAACACCGTAGACATTATATGGTGAAGCATGTGTTTTCCCTGCTAACTTGGATGATATCAGATTCTGCCCTGTCTGGGCCAGACTTAATCCACTTACTGACATTATCATCAGTAAAATAAATTGCAATGTTTTTCTCATTTTAAAATCTCCTATATAATTAATAAAACCATTATTTAACTACAATTATTAATGTCAATCCTGAAACAACAGCTGAGCGAATTCACGCAAACTGCGTCTCCAGGATTGGAACTCATGTGCAGTCAGCGGGGAAACATACGAAACACTTTTGATGCCGGCTTCATTCAAAACATCAGCTGCCTCTTTAAGACCATCAGCACCTTTTTCACGGCTGCCATAACTCATGAATACCAATTTAATTTTGGATTTATCGGGGATGTCTGCCGGGGCGATGGTACCGCCGCTAAAGATGCCCAGATATGAGAACTTATCCGGATTTGGCAGAGCTACCTCCCTGGTCACCCTGGTACCCATCGAAAGTCCTGCCATGGCACGACTAGCCTGATCGGTCAGTGTACGGAAGTTGCTGTCAATCCATGGAATAAGATCAGTTATCATAAGCTCTTTGTATGTAGCAAACCGGTTGGTCTGGGTTGCAGGTGCCGGTTGTGGAGCCGGAACTGGTTGCCCGCTCCGGGCAACGCCAACTGCTGACAGACGGGGCTGGGGAGGAGTTTCTCCCGGTTTATAGGCTGCACTGGTTTCCATGACAACTATAAATGGTTTGGCTTTCCCTTCGGCGATAAGGTTGTCGAGTATTACATTTGTCCGTCCCATTTCAATCCACACTCTCTGGTCCTCGCCGCCGCCATGCTGAAGATAAAGCACCGGGTAACGGGCTGAGAGATTTTTCTCATAATCAGGAGGAGTATAGATGTAGACATGACGCCAGGATTCAGTAACTGTTGAAAAGTAATTTTTGATCAGCACTTTACCATGAGGCACATCTTTTAACTCATAAAAACCACCATCCGGATCCGGGATTTCGAACCCATTACATGCATGGCTGTAACCGATGAATGAATCTGTAGCCGGATCGAGCATAATAGCACTGTCAACAATCATCCAGTAGTTATGATAACCGGCATCCTGCGGTTCACTGGTGTAGACCCACATACCACTGGTGTCTTTGGCCATATCAAACGGAGTGTTTGCAATGGAAACCTGCACCTTCTTGGCATTTGGTGCATTGAAGCGGAAGGTAACCCTCAAATCAGCTTCAATACGCGGATACTGAGCTCCATAGAGATTGTAAGGTGAAGGATGCGCTTCAAAAACAGGTGCAACTTCTGCTGGACCCTTGCCCTTACAGGACTGAATCAGATAAATCCCACTGACTGAAATAACCATCAGCAAAATAAATAGTAATGTTTTTCTCATTTCGATACCTCCTTTTAAATTAATTAATATGCTTATTTAAAGATTATTTTCAAGGTGTTACACCCATGAGTGTCCGGGCAAAAAACTTTTCCATGGCAGGGGCTGTGATGTTGAGTCCGGTTGAATATGATACGTCGTGCCCCAGTTCTTCCAGTCTGATGTACTCCAGCTCAGTATGTCCGGCCTGTTTCATCTTCTCAACAAAATTATCAACCGTAACTGCCTTAACGATAGGATCAGATCCGCCCTGGATAAGAAGCATCGGGGGGATATCCTTTTCTGCAATATAACTGACCGGCCACCATTCCGGTTTTGCTATTTCGGCTCTCTGAGGTCCAATCTCAACCGGTGTTGATCCCCCAACCACACAATTGACCTTACTTGAAAACTCATTCCAGCCACCATCACCTTCCAGACCGGCTGAAGCAGGACACATTGCCAGCATCAGAACCAGATGTGCACCTGCCGAATGGCCGAATGCCCCGATATGATCCGGATCAACCCTGTACTCTTTCGCATGAGCCCTAAGCCATCTGACGGCACATTTCACATCCTCAATACATGCCGGGAATGGTGCTTCCTGGGTCAATCTGTATTCTACCGACATCGTTACATAACCCTTCAAAGCATAAGTAAGCAACATACTTCTGTAAACATAATCCTCTTTTGTTCCGGCTCTCCATCCTCCACCGTGAACAATAACAATTGCCGGCCTGAGTTCTATACCATCATCAACAGGCTGTGCCAGATCAAGCAGCCATGATTTACCGGGCCCTGTGCGGTAAGGAATATTTTCAATAACCCTTACTTCATTCAAATCAGATTGAGGGATGTTTTCACTTTTTTTCTTATCATTAGACGGTGTGCAACTAAAACACACTGAACAATAAAATGAAAATAAAATAAGCTGGGTAAGGTAAATTCTTGTCACTTTCATATCAGTTATTTAAGTGGAATCTCGAGTTGTGTAAGTGAATGTGCAGCGAAGCTATAATTAATAGTATTTCCTGTGAATTTTACTTCCCTGGAAATGACGCTTACAGCTGGTTCAGTTTTGGTACTTCTTGCAGTAAGGTTTTTTCCGTTTAATTCACTCACCTTTGCTGTTCCTGTAAAAACACCTGACTGCATTATTATATTACCCGGGATTGCATTCGTCTCATGTCTGTTAACAACGCTGACCACCAGTACCTTGCTTTCCTCATTCAGGACTGCTGTTACATCAAGGTAAGGGACATCAGTAAATACCTTATTACTGAACTTTTCACAATTTGTATAAACATCGAGTGATGTACCAGTACAATTATTGGAAAATAAAGAGAAGGTATGGAAGGATGAATTCCTGTAATCTCCGTCAGGGGCATTGCCTGCCAGGCTGGTAAGCATTGTAATATTTGCCATCTTAACTATATCGGCATGTCTGATAAATGAATTCAGATGTTGTGCTAGCACCAATGCACCGGTAAGATTATCTCCACCGCCCGAATATTCGTCAAATGAAATATATATAGGTCTTTTTGTTCCTGTCTTGAGTGTTGCTTTCTCTATCAGGGATTGTACCATCTCAATCTTCTGATCAATATCAATTCCTAAAGACATCATACCTGTAAAACTTCTGTCGCTTCCCAATGCCTCTGTTGCATACCTGTGAACAGAAATATAATCTATTTTTCCTGCCAAATGCTCCAGAACATAATCATTCCAGTCAATCCATTCATTTTTCGGTGTGTAGTTTGAAGCACCTGACCCGATATATTTGATGTTCTTGTCTACAATATTCATCATTTTTTGTGCTTCAAGAGCCCACTTGGTATAATCTTCAACATTCTTCTGAGCCATCTGCCATGGACCATCAACCTCATTTCCGAGTGCCCAGTACTTTATTCCATAAGGTTTTTCATTACCATATTTCCTTCTCAGGTCAGAGTAATAGGTTCCCTTTTCATAATTGCAGTATTCAAGCCAGTTGGCTGCCTCCTGGAGTGTACCAGTCCCTCCGTTTAAACAGACAAAACTTTCAGCCCCGATCAGATTTGTAAATTTGAAATATTCATCTGTTCCCATCTGGTTCTTTTCAATCTGGTTCCATGCCAGGTCAAGTCTTGCAGGACGTTGATCTTTTGGGCCAATGCCATCTTCCCAGTAATAGGAAGCAACAAAATTACCCCCCGGCCATCTAAGTGTCCTGATCTTGAGCTCTTTCATAAGCTCGATAAAATCCTTCCTGAAGCCGTTCTCATCAGCGAGAGGAGAAGCAGGATCGTAGATAGTGCCATACACTATTGTACGTATAGGTTCAATAAAGCCACTGTAAATGTTTGGATCTATCGTCCCTATTTTACGGTCAAAATCAATTTTAATGACAGCTGGTTCCTGCGACAGGAGATTTCCTGAAATAAGAACCGACAAAATCAGGCTGCAGAGTAAAATTTTTAGCTTTTTCATTGATGATATTTTTAAGTACCTGTAATTTAAATATATTTTGTTAATCTGGCACTTGATTATCTATGGAGATTTTAGTTTAATAATAGTTGTGCAAACTCATTTAGCATCATTTTAACTACTGATTTGTTGTTGGTCAATTGGGATACAAAATCTATTATACCGGATAAACAAAATTAAGTTAACTCAATATAGTTAATGACAGGAATCAACCAATTGTTTTAAAAAATCTGTCAAAACCGGTTTCTTAAGTTGCTTTTGATAAAATTCATAAGGAGATGATTAAAATTTAAATAACCTTAATCTTATCTTTGAATGGTTTTCAATCTCTACAAGTAATTTTTATTTTGAGGAAGAAATTATTCATTATATCACTGATTATTTCATTATTCCCACTAGTCATACATGGGAGATCCTATTATTTCAGACAATACAGGAATGATAACGGCTTGTCGAATAATACTGTAATGGCGTGTATACAGGATAAACGAGGTTTTGTATGGTTCGGCACCAAAGAAGGATTAACCAGGTTCGATAGTTACCAGTTTAAAATCTATCTTCATAACCCTTCGGTGCCAAACTGTCTTATAAACAATTATGTTACAACATTATGCGAGGACGATGACGGATGGATCTGGATAGGTACTTCTGAAGGAATTTGTTATTATATTCCTGAGAATGATTATTTTGGATCAATTAAATATGAAAATGCAAATATCAGCAATTTTATTATTGATGTTAAGGCTGACATAAATAATAATATATGGATAGCAACTTTTACAGGCACATATAAATATAACAAAGAAAGTACCAGCCTGACCTTTTATCCGGGAGAAAAATATTTTACACCAAGAAATATAAACCTGACAAATGCAGGTGATATATGGCTCTCTGCTGCAAACGGGAAGATCTATAAATATGATGAACGAACTGATAGTTTTATAAGCTACAATATACTGACCGAAAAAGAAATATCTGCTTCTGTTCAATTGTTAAATATTCTTGATGCTGGTAGTTATGGATTAATTATTAGCAGCAATAGTGCAGGTTTAAAACAATTTGAGCCAAATTCCGGAAAGGTTACGGACCTGTTCAAAAGAGATAAGATCTGGAGTAATATCCAGATTCGGACTACATCCCTGTATAATACTGAAGAAATCTGGATTGGCTCAGAATCAGGCATTTATATTTATAATCTGAAATCCGGTTATGTCACTAACCAAAAGATGGTCCGGACAGATCCTTATTCAATTTCGAACAACGCAATAAGAACAATTACAAAGGATAAGGAAGGCGGGGTATGGATTGGTACATTCTATGGAGGTGTAAATTATCTTCCACAGGAAAATAAACCTTTTGAAAAGTTCTATTCAACAGGGCTTCAGGGATCGCTTGACGGGAACGTGGTGAGGGAGATCCGTGCAGATACATACGGAAATATCTGGATAGGGACTGAAGATGCTGGTCTGATAAAATTTGATCCCCGAACGAGGTTATTCACAAATATAACAGATTCTCCAGGGATTAAAGATATTGAAAGCAGAAATATCCAGGGTCTCGCGGTAGACAATGATGATCTGTGGATAGGTACTTATGATAAAGGAATATATAAACTGAATATCCCTTCAGGAAAAATTGTAAATCACTTTGACAAGAATGATGAAAGAAGTGGGTTGAAAACAAATTCATTTATTACATTCCTGAAAACAACCGATGGCACAATTTATGCCGGAAGTGTCAGCGGATTATACAGATTTAATAATGAGACTTCATCATTTAAGTTCCTCAATGAAGTGGCTGCAGGAACTTTTATCCATTCATTATATGAGGACAGTAAAGGAAATGTCTGGATAGGAACCTATGGTAGAGGATTGTATGAATATGACAGATCATCAGGTATTTGCAGAAAAATATTATCAGTTAAAGGTGATTACGAAGGTCTGGAAAATGAGTTTGTTACCTCAATATTTGAGGATAATAATCATAAGATCTGGTTTACAACAGAAGGAAACGGCTTCAGCTATATTGATCCGGCAAAGGAGGTAACCAGGTACATTCCGGGAAAGGATATCGATTTTGCTATATATTGTGCCATGCTTGAGGATGGTCGCGGGAACATGTGGATAACATCTACCAGGGGTTTAATTCGCCTTGATGCTGATTCAGGTAAAATTATAACTTATACAAAAGACCATGGATTACTGGATAATAACTTCAGTTATAATTCAGCCTTTCAGGATAAAAATGGCAAAATGTATTTCGGAACAGTAAGTGGTCTGGTGTCATTCTATCCGGCAGAAATTAAAGAAAATACACATAATCCTCCCGTCATTCTGACCGGATTACAGGTTAATGGTATTGAATACCTCATAAATACAACAGGATCAGCCGATTTCAGATCAATCCTCGTAACAAATCAGATACAATTAAAACATTTCCAATCTTCAATAAGTATTGACTTTGTATCTCCAGGTTTCACCAGCCCCACTCTGACAAAATATAAATATAAAATGGAAGGTTCAGATATGGACTGGGTTATAATCTCTGGCAACAGAAAAGTTTATTACACAAATCTTTCTCCGGGTGAATACAGATTCAGGGTTATTTCATCATCTGACGGCAATACCTGGAGTTCTGATGAGACCATGCTGAATATAGAAATCCTACCTCCATTCTGGCTCTCGATACCTGCTTACGCTTTTTATATAATCATTTCAACATTGATCATATACACTATTATCATCTTTTATCTCAAGAAGAAAGCCCTTGAACAGCAAAGAAGAATTGATATAATAGAAACAAATAAGGAGAAGGAAATACTAAATGCAAAAATCAGTTTTTTCACCAATATCACTCATGAGGTCCGTACTCCTTTGACTCTGATAAAAGGACCTCTTGACAGGATTTTACAATCGGGCATAAAAAATAATTCAAAAGATTCTGAAGACAATCTTTTAATTATAAAAAGAAACACTGACAGGTTACTGAGTCTTACTAACCAGCTTCTTGATTTCAGGAAAACTGAGAAAGATATTTTTAAACTTAATTTTATAAAAAGTGATTTGTATGAATTGATTGAATCAAATTTTAACCTCTTCCTTCCATACAGTTCGGAAAAAATGGTGTCATTTCAGCTGCACTCCCCGTTTACTAATTTTAACCTGGCGGTTGACAGGGAGGCTATTACCAAGATTCTAAGTAACCTTTTTTCAAATGCTCTTAAATTTGCCGATACAGTGGTTGATGTATACCTCGAACCCGGGACAGAAAAGGAAAACATTGTCAGGATACGTGTTAATAACGATGGGAAACTGATTCCACAGGAATTCAGAGATAAGATCTTTGAGCCGTTCTACCAGATCGATTTCGATAAGCCAGGTCAAAAAGGAACGGGACTCGGACTTTCACTTGCACGTTCTCTGGCTGAACTACATAATGGCAAACTCTATCTCGACAACAATAACAGGAATTATAATTCATTTGTTTTGGAACTTCCCAAATATCAGCCAGAATCAATTGCTGTTGATATCGGGCATGATGAAACTGACCTGTATGAACATCAGGAGTTTGAAATATTCGGATCTCTTGAAAATACCCGTCCAAATCTGCTTCTGGTGGAGGATGAAATTGAGATGGGAAGATTCATTTCCAAAGAAATATCCGGGAATTTTAATGTTATTCTGACTCACAATGGTGAAGAAGCGCTCAATGCGTTAAAGAAGTTTAATATTATATTGGTTATCAGCGATGTTGTTATGCCGGTTATCAATGGATATGAACTCTGCAGGCATATTAAATCCAATATTGAATTCAGCCATCTGCCTGTAATACTTCTTACAGCAACAATACATCTTAACGCAAAGATTGAAGGTCTTGATTCCGGGGCTGATGCCTTTATTGAGAAACCATTTTCAACTGATCTTTTAATAGCCCAGATTATAAATCTCATTAAAAACAGAAGTTCCTCCCGACAAATCTTTATCAACTCTCCGCTTGCACATTTTAAATCTGTTGCAATGAATAAAACTGACGAGGAATTCCTTAAAAAACTTCACTCAACCCTTATGGATAATATCGCTGAGAATGAGTTAAGCGTAGAAAAGGTTGCATCGTTAATGGGATTAAGCATTTCGACCCTGTACAGAAAAGTAAAAGCCCTTACAGATCTCAATACTGTTGAATATATGAGGCTTACAAGATTAAAAAAAGCTGCGGAATTACTGGCTGAAGGAAATTATAGGATCAATGAAATATCATACCTTGTAGGATTCTCATCACCATCATATTTTGCAACCAGTTTCCAGAAGCAATTTGGGATCTCCCCTTCTCAGTTTATCAGGGAATCAAAATAATACGTCAATCCGACCTCTCCCTCTCAGGCCTATAGCCGTCAACATAAGGATTTATTATCTGGTATGTATCGGCCTCTCCCCCTCGGTCCCCCCCGCTTGAAGGCGGGGCAGGCTCTCTCCCGGAGTGAGAGGGGGAAGATCATTCAGGATATTTTAGCTAATTCATTTATAGTAGCATTTATTTTTTCAATAACCAGATTGCTATCATGTAAAATCTGGTTATTTGTAAAGCGGATAACTTTTATTCCGAATCTCTCAAGTTCGCCAGTACGACCTTCATCATGATAGTGAATATCCTTTTCTGAATGAATTTCTCCATCTACTTCAATAACAAGTCTCAGATTATGACAATAAAAGTCAGCAATGTAGAATTCAATTGGATGCTGTCGGCGAAATGGAAATCCTGAATGACGGAACTTTCTGAGTATATTCCACATAGCTCTTTCTGCTTCAGTCGGATTCTTTCTCATCTGCAAAGCAAGTGTAAACAACTCAGCTTTTGCACCGAGGAACATGTTCTTTTCTATTACCTTCTTAATTATTCTCACAATTCAATCTGAGATGTACAATTATCCTGTATGACTTCCCCCTCTCACCCCGGGAGAGAGCCTGCCCCGCCTTCAAGCGGGGGGGACTGAGGGGGAGAGGCCGTAAGATTAAAAACAGATCTTAGTGCGGTAAATATCAAATATCAAATATAAAATTATTATACTATTCATTTTCAATTAATTGAATAAAAATAGCCACACGAAATCCCGATAGCGTCAGAAGACAGGAAGTAACTACTCAATCCTTAAGGTAGCCAACCTCCCTGTAATATTTTTCAGCACCGGGATGAAGAGGTACACCGAAATTTTTCCAGACTGTTTTCGGATCGTAGGTATATACCCTGATAAACCATTTTAGTGCTCCGTGATTTTCATCAATGCTTTTAGCCAGATCATAAGCTGCCTGTTCAGGGGTATCATCACGTGCAAATACAGATTCTCCGGATCTGCCAGGAGTTTTGATCCGTCGGTTAATTCCCCTGAGCAAACCATTTCTGGCCTCAACTAATTCGGCATCCACATTTTGTTGCACGATGAGTTTCAACAGATCTTCAGGCAATTCAAAAAAATAAAGATCGAATTTCTGACTAAGGGTTGTCCAGGATGAAGATTCACGGTTCAATGCCGGACTTGCCAGAAAACCGGAAACAATATCAAAATCACCTTTCAATGCTTCTTCCATGGGAACTCCGGTCTTCCCGCCCCATGCTTTAATATCATCAGCAGATATACCATAATAATTAAGAATGGTAATCATGTTGTTATCGGCACCGATAATTCTGACAGGTAACTGCTTTTGCTTTATTTGTGCAAAATCCTTAATTCCTGATTCTTTCCTGGCTGCTACCAGAAAATAGAAGGGATCTTCTATTTTTGCGATAAGGCGCAGGTTACGATATGGTGCCTTATTCCCTGTTGTCCCATTATAAGCTGAACTCAACATGGCACTTGATGTTACGCCAAAATCGACACGTGCGTTTATGCGTACATTGGTTCCATCTTCAAGATTTATTTCATCCAGTGGTGGCGGGTAGCTGTTAGTTGATACCAGAGGCGGACCATAGGCCCTGTTGCAGTTACGGCAAAGTATAACCGAATAACCATACGGTTCCATTGCTTTTTTAACATAGTCGCCAAGCTCTCCCCATGGACATCCGCTTTCGCAGGCTGCAGCCATTACCGGCCTTTTGACATCCCAGCCTGTCTTGCCGACATCAATGGTTTCCTGTGCCAGTATCAAATTTCCTGGCAGATAAATTAACAGGAAAAATAATAATGCTGTTAAGCTGTTGATTTTTACGGATAATCCTGATGATGAAGTTTTCATTTTGGAAATATTTACTAATGATTTTTATTGGGTTCAGTTAGTAATGGAATTTAATGAAGAAATACGTTAATACTATTGCATCATTCCTTCCAGCGGTAAAGCCTTGTTGAACCTTGAATTGTTGATTTTGAAGTCAACAAGTATCTTTTTCTTTCCAATTTCGTCAAATTTGATAATTATTTTTTCGGACTGTACATTTTCTATGTACCGCAACGAAAGTTCAAGTGTCTTATCATCTGACCAGGTATAAGCCTGGGCAATTTTAAAAAGAGGCAATCCGTTTTGATTATTCTTTGCATGGGAAAATATTGAAGGTCCATGTCTGGCTGTTTCTCCATGCTGCCATCTTCCTGAAGCAAATGAAAAATCAAAAGAAGCTGTATCGGTTTTCAGATTAAGTAAACACAGTTCATCCTTAAACTGAATAGTAATGCTCTGAATATGTTTATCATTCTGTGCAAAAGTGAACGATTTACCAGATATTGCAGATGAAAGAGCCTCGTTGGTGGTTTTTGCAGGAACGGGCAGGGCAAGAGAAGTGAGTCTTTGTTTCAACTCATTGGAAGAATTCTCATTCTGTGGTAATGCTTTATCCTGAATTCCCGGGTATAAATATTTCCAGACCATATCCAGTTCACCCCACATATCGGGAGAATCAGCAGTAAATATAACCACAGCATCTTTATCAGGCATTACAAGTACAAACTGTCCGTTAGCTCCGTTAGCCTGGTATGAATTGTTTCGTGCACGCCAGAACTGATAACAATAACCCTGAACACCGTCATGAGAGGAATCTCTTTTTGATTGAGTCATTTCAGGATTCTGATATATTTTCACTGATGTAGCTTCTTCGATCCATTTTTTCGGGAGAAGCTGCCTGCCATTCCATTTGCCTTTCTGAAGATAAAACTGTCCGAATTTGGCCAGATCCTCTGTCTTCAATCTTAAGCCCCATCCTCCTGTGTTGATTCCGTATGCGTCTGTTTCCCAGTCCATTGCCTCAATGCCAAGAGGTTCAAAGAATCGTGGTGTCAGATAGTCAATAACCTTTTGTCCGGTTACTTTCGTAATTATTGCAGATAACATATAAGAAGCTACTGAACTATAACGATATGTTGAACCCGGTTCATTGAAGAAAGGCATAGCCAGGAATGATTTAATCCAAATATCGTCACCTGATAGCATCGCTTCACGTTTTTGACCTGTTGTCATACTAAGCAGATCCCTTATTCTTAGTTGTGATAAAAAAACACTTATTGTGTCAGGCAGGTATTCCGGAAAAAAAGTAGCAACCTTATCGTCCAGACTAATTTTCTTCTCACTTATTGCAAAACCAATTGCAGTAGATGTAAAACTTTTACTGGCTGAATTAAGAGTATGCTTTAATTCCGGACCATAGGGATTCCACCAACCCTCGGCTATAACTTTACCGTGCCTGAGAAACATAAAACTATGAAACTCATGTTTGCCGGCAGCTGCAGAATCAAGAAAAGTAATTATATCCTGCGATGAAACTCCTTCTGATTCCGGAATACTCCTTGGAAGTGAATTGGTAATAGGTTTTTCTTTACACGAAACTATAGTTAAGCAGAAAAGAATTACTGCAATGAAAGAATTTTTTAGAATAGTCTTCATTAATCAGGTTTTTAATAGTTCTTTGAATATTTAAAATTAGTATTTATTTGTTTTAAATAATTTCTTTGTTTGTAATTATATTAATTTAGGCACAATGCTTTGTGAGCATAACCGTCAACCTGAGCGGGGCAGGCTCTCCCCCGAAGTGGGAGGGGCTTTCACAATTGTATATTCTCAGGATAAAAGTTGGGAATAAAAAAGAAGGTAACTACAACATCCTGAATGACTTCCCCCTCTCACTCGGGAGAGAGCCTGCCCCGCCTTCAAGCGGGGGGGATCGAGGGGGAGAGGCCGGTAAATTTAAGATAAACAAATCCTTAGTTTAACGGCTATGGCTCTGCGGGAAGAGCTCAATGAATGTAATTTCATACTTCTAATCAGATACTAAAATAAAAATCTTAAAACCTGGAGGTAAAAATGGACAGAAATAATTTCATTAAGACGATGGCTGCAACGGTTCCGGTTGCAGCTTTTGCACCTGACTTTGGCAATTTTTCCGAAGCTGCTCCCGGAAAAGTAAAGATCACAGATGTGAAGTTCATGCGTGTTCAGATTGGCAGGGGCCATGTACTGCCACTGGTCAAAATTGAAACTGATGCAGGAGTTTATGGGATCGGTGAATGCCACCACGATGTAACGGGGTTAGGAGCTAAAGATGTTGTACTGAATGCTTTCAGACAACTTTTAATAAATCAGGATCCTTTCGATATCGCACGTCTTGCCCAGATGATGAAATGGCGTGTTTCATATCTTGGTGGTAACGGTGGCATAGGCATACATGCAGTTACAGGTTGTGAAATTGCCCTGTGGGACCTGACAGGTAAACTTCTTGAAATGCCACTCCGTAAGATTCTTGGTGGCGGATGCTACACTGACCGTGTAAGAGCCTATCTGACCAGTCAGCCAAGAAATATGCTCGATAAGGCAGTCTGTAAAGAATGGATCGATTACGTTAACGGTTCTGTACAAAAATGGACTGCGGCAAAACCTTTTAGAATATCGAGACGGCCCGGGGGGAGTGAATTAAATCGCCGCCTTTCAAATTCTGAGCTAAAAACGAATATCACAGCCTTTAGTAATTTAAGGGAGGCAGCAGGTGATGATTTCGAGATAATTGTGCATTGTCACTGGGAATTTGGATTTTTTGATGCCCTTAGTTTTGCAAAAGCTTTAGAGCCAATGAGACCATGGTGGATCGAGGACCCTATGCCCGTAAATTATGTGGATACCTGGGCCAAACTTGCAGCAGCCTCACCGATTCCCATTCTCTGTGGAGAGAATCTTTATACAGTGTATGATTTCCTCCCGTTTATAATTAACCAGGCCGTGCATATAGTTGAAATAGATATTTCTATGACTGGTGGTCTGCTTGAGGCAAAAAGAATAGCCGACCTGGCAAATACATATTACATGCCTGTGGCAACTCATAATGTTATGGGACCAATAGCTACAATTGCCTCAGCAAATTGTGCCGCAACAATGCTTGACTTTATAGGACATGAGAGTTATGATTATAAACAGGATTCCCGTGATGGTCATGCCGGATGGGAAACCCTGGTTATATATGACAAAGAGATAATTCAGGATGGGTATATTCAACTCTCCGACAAACCCGGTCTTGGGCTTGATCTGAATAAAGAGGTTGCGACGAAATATCTTGTTGAAGGGGAAAAGTGGTGGGGTTAGTAATTTAGTCATCTGAACATACCAACTACCAAATCGGGATAGTCTCCACTTCGAAGGTTGGTATTCCGGTTGTGAGCATGAACAAGTCCTCTGTTCAGGTTGTATTGACTTTCATTTTTTCGTCACATTTTGCTTTAATTTTAAAAGATTCTGCAATATATTATTAAGAACTTTATATTCTTCATTTTTAAACAACCCAACCATGAAAAACTCAGTTTTTATCCCATTGTTTTTTCTGTTTCTTGCTATTACCAGCTGTTCCAGGCCTGACAAAAATATCTCAAGATTCGATTTTACAGGCCCCCGGGATCCGTCTCTGATAAGGGGATTCAATTATACACCTGCTAATGTAGCTGCTCCCCGGCATCATATCGATACCTGGGTAAAATATGATTCTACTGCAATTAAATTTGATCTTGACCTGGCTAAAAGCCTCAATCTTAATCAGGTACGTGTCTTTGTCCCATATACAGTTTATACCGAGGATAAGGATGCACTTCCGGAAAAACTAAGGCACTTTGTACGTGAGTGCCATAAAAGAGGTATTGGCGTAATGCCTGTAGTTGGAAGTGGACAGTGGGTAAGAGATACATCGCTGCGTGCCCAGGGAAGAGAATGGGTTCAGTTCCTGATTGATGCTTTATCGGATGAACCGGGACTTGCAATATGGGATGTGATGAATGAACCGGATTGGCCTACAACACCCAGAGAGAGGGTTTTAAGGAATTTTGAAAATTGTAAGTTCCTTGCTAATACCTTCCATGAACTTGACCCAAATACCCCGGTTACAGTCGGGAATGCTTTTGTCGATGGCATGATTGAACTGGCTGATTATGTGGATGTACTCCAGTTTCACGATTACATGCAAACAAAGGAAGAGATAAGGGATACCATTAATCGAGCTAAGGAATTTGCTGCAAAAGTAAACAAGCCCCTGATAAATGGTGAAATAGGATGTATTGCACGTGCAAATCCGTACGATATTACATTACAGGAGCATATGAATGCAAAAGTAGGTTGGTATATATGGGAACTGATGATCGTCCGTGAAGGTTGGGGTACAGTTCATGGGGTATTTTATGAAGACGGGAGCGTCAGAGATCCTTCAATTGCCGCTGCAATAATGGGATTTTTCCGCAAAAGGACTGCGGATATAATTCCGGCTGATGCAGACAAGGAAGGTTGGGTCACAAAGGTGACAGACCAGAGTAATATATGGCTGAAAGATCCGGAAGGAACATGGAAAGACGGATTGGATCTGGCTGAGACCGCTGCCCATCTTCTGGAAGCAGGGGAACTGACTGCGATGAGGCTCCCGCCAACCCGGGAGGTTGAAATGCTGAGGCAGGGTGAAGTTAACCTTGAAGCTCTTAAAGAACTTGTTGTCAGATTTAATGAACAACTCGAACCTTACAGGAAACCACCTGTTCAGAAATAACTGATTTTGATTTTCTTTTAACATTTAATATAGTACTGAATATGAACAAATTGAAATATGTCCCGTTCTTTATTCTTCTGGCTTTTCTGATTGCATCATGCGAAACATCACAGAATAATGAGGAATTAACCCGGAGTACACCCGAATCACAGGGAGTATCATCAAAAGGCATAACTGACTTCCTTAATGCAATTGATACGGGTAAACTTGAATTTCATAGTTTCATGTTCCTCCGTCATGGAAAAGTGATCGCAGAAGGATGGTGGGAACCTTATGCGTCAGGATCCAAACATCTTATGTATTCAGCCAGCAAAACCTTCGCTGCAACCGGTATTGGCCTCGCAATTTCAGAGAACCGGCTTAAGCTTACAGACAAGGTAGTATCATTCTTCCCGGCATCTGTTCCTGACACTCTGAGTGAATATATGCAGGAAATGACTGTCAGGGACCTGCTGATGATGTCAACAGGTCAGGATGCAGAGCCACGCCGTGGTCAGAATGATGACTGGATCAGGTCGTTCCTGGCAAAAGCACCTATTGATAAACCCGGTTCTGTTTTCAGATACAATAACACTGCAACATTTATGCTTTCTGCAATTGTGCAACAGGTAAGCGGTGAAACATTATATAAATATCTGCAACCCAGGATCTTCAAACCACTTGGTCTGAAGGAAATTGACTGGGACCTGAACCCTCAGGGCATAAACCTGGGTATGATTGGATTACGTCTCCACACCGAAGATATGGCAAAATTCGGTCAACTGCTTCTTCAGAATGGGAAATGGAATGGCAAACAGCTGATCCCTGAAGAGTGGGTCGCAGAAGCTACATCAACCAAAATTGACAGCCGTGGCGGAAATGAAAAAATCGCTGCCAATATCAACGACTGGTCTCAGGGTTATTGTTATCAGATGTGGAGAGGAAGAAATAACAGTGTAAGGCTTGATGGTATGGCCGGACAGTTCGTAATACTTCTTCCCGATCAGGATGCTGTTGTTGTACTTACTGCAAATGCACAGAATACACAGAGAGAATTGGACCTTGTATGGGAATATCTTTTGCCGGCTATAAAAGATGAAAGTGAACTTCCCGATGATACTGAAGCATCTGATGAACTCCGGAAAAAGATTACATCACTTTATATTTCTCCCTCGCCAGCAAAATCAGTTACATCTCCTCTTGTTTCTGCAATTTCAGGTAAATCAATGGTTTTCGGGGATAATAACTACGGCATTAAGGAGATAGCATTTACATTTAACAGCGACCATTGTCTTGTGACATATAAGAAGGAATCAGATATACAGTCAATAAAAGCAGGCCAGGATACGTGGAAATATTCCGATACATACCTCACATCTCTTTTGTCAGCACTAAGGCCAGCCTCCCCGAAATCGAGAGATGCAAATTACAGCATACCTCAACCTGTTATTAAATGTGCCGCGAGTTACTCATGGACCGATGACAACACGCTTGAGCTGACAGCCCGTTTCGTTGAAGAATCCCTTGGTGCAGAAGGAGTGATTTTCAAATTTGCCGAAAAGAACGGAACCCTGAATGTTACTATTGAGCGGAAGCCATTCAGAGGTGGCAGTATGCGTGGCCCCGGATTTCCGGGTATGGCACCGGAACCACTTACAGGAAAGGTTATGCCCGCTCAGGTTCCGGTCGCGACCTCACGATAGTTTAATGGGATTAATATAAAAATAAGCATTATCAACTAAAATTATTTGTAAAAATGAGTACTAATATTCAAAAGAAAACAATCATTCGCTCACTTATTGCCGGAGCATTGATATGTATTTGCGGATTGGCTATCGGACAGCCTCCGAGAGGTCCTCTTGCAAGGTCACCTCAGATTAATCCTGATAAAACAGTTGTTTTCAGATATATAGCACCTCTGGCAAAAGATGTTAAGCTAAGCGCTCAATTCGAAAAAACGCCTGTACAAATGGCGAAAGATACTTCAGGAATATGGAGCGTAACAGTCGGTCCCGTTAAACCGGACATCTACCCGTATAGTTTTATTGTCGATGGGATCCAGGTTATGGACCCGGGAAATGTTGCCTTCTTCCCTAATGAACGCTTTAAGGGAAGTCTGCTTGATGTTCCCGGTGAAACGCCCTTGATCCATTCATTGAGGAATGTACCTCACGGGACAGTAACCTATGAATATTACCCTGCGTCTGACGGAACTACCGGATCTTTGGTTGTTTACACTCCTCCTTCTTATGAAAAGAATAAGTCAGAAAAATATCCGGTATTTTACCTGATAAGCGGAACAACAGATACTGAAGAGGCCTGGTTTAAAGTCGGTCATGCCAACCTGATACTGGATAACCTGATTGCCGAAGGAAAAGCCAAACCTATGATAATTGTAATGCCCAATGGTAATGTGGAAGCAAGAAATGCTGATCAGAAAGGCGGACTTAAACCGGCTGACCCTGTTGGCAGGGAAAGCGCTGAAGCAGTTACAAGAGCCAAAACTTTCAGAGATGACCTGGTGAACAACGTCATCCCCTATATTGAAAAAAATTACCGTGTAATCAGTAACGGAGATAATCGCGCTATCGGCGGTTTTTCACGTGGCGGAGGTCAGACCCTTAGAACTGCTTTCGGAAATATGGACAAATTTTCATGGATCTGCTGTTACAGCGCTTATTTAACACCCGATGAGATGGAAAAAGAATACAAATTTGTAGCCGATAATCCGGACCAGACTAATAAACAGCTTAAATTGCTCTGGGTAAGTGTTGGTAATGAAGATTTTCTGTATAAATCAACAGTTGAATTCATGGACTTCCTTAAAGAAAAGAAAGTTAACTATAAGAGCCTTGTTACTACAGGAGGTCATACATGGATGAATACAAAAATATTTCTGACTGAGACGGCACAATTACTATTCAAATAATCAGATAAAAAAAGATGAAAAAGTCACTCCTTATAATATCAATATTAACCCTGGCATTTTTTACTGTCAGGGGACAAAGACCTGCAATGGTAATTTCACCTGAAGTGCATCCTGATAACAGCATTACTTTCCGGTTTTATGCAGCAAATGCACAGAAAGTTACATTAGAGGCACAATTTTTAACTGCAAATAAACGAATGACCAAAGAACCTTCAGGCGTCTGGAGCATTACAGTTGAACCTGTAAAACCTGATATTTATCCTTATGCATTCTGGGTTGACAGCGTACAGGTTGCTGATCCAAACAATACCCTGATTTTCGCCAACGAAAGGTTCAAATTCAGTCTTGTGGATATCCGTGGAAATCAGCCACTTGTTCATTCTCTGCAGAATGTGCCTCATGGCAAAATAAGTTACGTTTATTATAATTCGAAAACACTTGGAAGAACACGCCAGATGCTGGTATATACACCTCCCGGATTTGATGTGAATGGTAAAATCAAATATCCTGTTCTCTACCTTATTCACGGCGGTTCTGATACTGAAGAAACCTGGACAAAAGTAGGACGCGCAAACCTGATTGCAGATAATCTGATTGCTCAGGGAAAAGCAAAGCCCATGATCATAGTGATGCCCTATGCTAATGTCATGCCTGGCCCTCGCGAAGGATTTACAAAGGATATGATCAGTGATATCATTCCTTTTGTTGAAGCAAACTATCCGGTTCTGAAAGAGAGTAAAAGCCGGGCCGTTGCAGGCTTTTCTGTGGGAGGTGGCCAGACACTTAACATCGGACTTACAAATACCGACAAATTTTCTTATGTGTGCTCTTATGCACCCTATACGGCTACTGACGAGTTCAAGACTAACTTCTCCGACTGGTCACCAGATGCAACATTAATAAACAAACAGCTCAAATTATTCAGCATTTATATTGCCACTGATGATTTTCTTTATGAAAATGCCATGGAGCTTATTGCAATGTTTAAGGCAAAAAATCTGAATGTTCAGTCCCTTATTGTTCCCGGTGGCCATACATGGATGAATTGCAAACTGTATCTGACAAATACTCTGCAGCTGTTATTTAAAGATTAATTTATTGTTATTGAACATCATACAAGACCAAAACCGGTGATAGGATTAATCAAAAACAAATCAGAATAATTATGAAAAATATTATTTCCACCTTAGTACTCCTTACAGGATTAGGCTATTATGCTCATTCGCAGAATATTGAGAAACATGCGCCTGAGGGATTTGATATTCCACGTACCGGTATTGACCAGGGGAAAATTGATACCATCACCTATACGTCAAAAACAGTCGGTTCCAAACGCAGGGCTTTGATATATACTCCCCCAGGGTATTCAAAAAATAAAAAGTACCCGGTTCTGTATCTTCTGCACGGTATCGGAGGTGATGAAAAGGAATGGCTAAAGGGTGGTCAGCCACAGGTTATTCTGGATAACCTTTATGCTGACGGGAAGCTCGAGCCTTTGATCGTGGTTATGCCTAATGGAAGGGCAACAAAAGATGACAGTGCTAAGGGGAATATTATGGCACCTGAAAAAGTTGAAGCATTTGCGACATTTGAAAAGGATCTGTTGAACGACTTAATCCCTTTTATTGAAAAGAAATATCCGGTACTCAGGGAAAGTGAGCACAGAGCAATTGCAGGTTTATCAATGGGTGGTGGTCAGTCTCTTAACTTCGGGCTGGGAAATCTCGATAAGTTTGCCTGGGTTGGAGGATTTTCATCGGCTCCTAATACTAAAGTTCCGGAGCAATTGCTGCCCGATCCTGAGGAAGCAAAAAAGAAGCTGAAACTGCTCTGGATTTCCTGTGGAGATGCTGATGGCCTGATAACATTTAGTCAGCGAACACATAAATACCTTGTTGCAAATGATGTCCC
Organism: uncultured Bacteroidales bacterium; assembly: GCA_963732435.1. Classification (GTDB taxonomy): domain Bacteria; phylum Bacteroidota; class Bacteroidia; order Bacteroidales; family VadinHA17; genus LD21. Next base: position 37,087 of record CAVSZL010000008.1, read on the forward strand.
TCATATTTATTATATCGAGCCCGGGGTACATGATTTTAAAGTATGGAAGAATGGGTTATACATGTTTTCGCAGCTTCTTTTTAAACCTGTAGATGCTTCGAAATTTACAAAATACTCTCCCCTTGGTACAAGGGCAACATCAAATGTGAGAAGAGCAGGATTTCCACAGATCCTTCCTGACAGCCGTGCAATCTTTCGGTTCAATGCACCCCAGGCACAGAATGTACAACTGGATTTAGGAAAGAAGTACGACATGAAAAAAACCAGTGATGGAACCTGGGAGGTTACAACCGATTCGTTAACAGAAGGCTTTCATTATTACTCTATTATAATAGATGGAGCTGCAATTGCAGATCCTGCCAGTGAGACATATTACGGAATGGGCCGTATGGCAAGTGGGATTGAGGTGCCTTTCAAAGGAGATGATTACTATGCTGTAAAAAATGTTCCTCACGGGGAAATCAGCGTTAAGCGATATTTTTCAACTGTTCTGAACCAGTGGCGACAGTTTTATATTTACAAACCAGTCGGTTATGATACCAATATTAATGGAAAATATCCGGTATTATACATAATGCATGGAGGGGGCGAAGATGAAAGAGGATGGTATTCACAGGGTAAAACAGATCTTATCCTGGATAACCTGATAGCTGCTCAAAAGGCAAAACCCATGCTGATTGTAATGCCCGATGGGAATACGAATGCTCAGGGAACGGTTGAAAGTGGTCTGAGAATGTTTGAAAGAGAACTGAAACAATGCATTATTCCTTTTGTGGAAAAGAATTACAGAGCTGAAACCGATTCGAAAAACAGGGCTCTGGCCGGATTATCAATGGGAGGTATTCAGACATTATATGCCGGAATTAATAACACTGACCTGTTTGCTTATCTTGGTGTCTTCAGTTCGGGCTGGAGAATCCCGGCAGATAACAAACTTGCTGAAGCTCAATATGATTTTTTAAGCAAGAATGCCGATAAGGTCAATAATAACTTAAAACTGCTTTGGGTTGCTACAGGCAGTAAGGAAGATGGGGCGAATCCTAATAGTAAGGCAATGCTAGCTAAATATGATGAACTAAAAATAAAGTACCTTTACAGTGAATATCCGGGAGGTCATACCTGGCCGGTTTGGAGAAACAACCTCTATAATTTTGCCCAGCTTCTTTTCAGGTAATTTAGCAAAGTGGAGAATAATAATTTTTTACAGAAGCAATCTTATGAAAAAGATAACTATTTTACTTACATTGGTTGTGATGTTTTCGTTCATAACTGGAATCGCCCAGCAATCTTCTCCTGTACGAGTTGAGAGCGGATTGTTACAGGGAACTTCCGAAAACGGGCTGATGGTCTACAAAGGCATCCCTTTTGCGGCTCCTCCAGTTGGTGATCTCCGATGGCGCGCACCTCAGCCACCATCTGATTGGGAGGGTATAAAGCAAGTCACAAAGTTTGCTCCCGGACCCATACAGGGAGGAAATCCTCCCTCAGGAAAGAGCGAAGACTGCCTGTACCTGAATATCTGGACACCCGCAAAATCTGCAAATGACCTTATACCTGTGCTGGTCTGGATCTATGGTGGAGGATTCGGTGCAGGATCAACATCAGAGCGGAATTACAACGGGGAAAATCTGGCCAGAAAGGGAGTGGTCCTCGTCAGTATTGCCTATCGTGTCGGTCAAATTGGTTTTTTGGCTCACCCTGAGTTGAGCAAAGAGAGTCCGAATAATGTTTCAGGAAATTACGGCCTTCTGGATATGATTGCAGGTCTCCAATGGGTGCAGAAAAATATAACAGCATTTGGTGGCGACCCGAAAAAAGTGACCATTTTCGGTGAATCTGCAGGGGGAATAGCAGTCAGCATGTTGTGTGCATCTCCACTTGCCAAAGGATTATTCCATGGCGCGATTTCACAAAGCGGGGGTTCATTCGGACCTCCCCGCCCTACCACCTTTCCGGGCGAGAATTTGAAAATACTTGCCAATGCTGAGAGTTCTGGTCAGGCGTATGTAAAAAACGCAGGGGTTTCATCCATTGCTGAACTCAGGAAGATCGGTCCTGACAAACTACCTGCAGGCAGAGGACTTGGGATGTCATGGCCGATCATCGATGGGTGGGTAATTCCAGACGATCAGTACAAACTCTACGAAACGGGACGGTTCAATGACACACCGATTCTTGTTGGTTATAATTCAGATGAAGGTGCCAGTTTCTCACCACCAGGAACACCGGAGGCATATATTGCCAGTGTCAAAACGCGCTACGGACCCTTTGCGGAGAGTCTCCTTAAGGCCTATCCTGCCGGTTCAGGGATTGTTCCCAAGACCGCCCGTGATCTGGCCCGCGATGCAGCGTTTGGCTGGCATACATGGATATGGGCACGGCTTCAGTCGAAGATAGGAAAATCTAATGCTTACTACTATTATTTTGATCAGCACCCTGACTATCCGGAGGATTCACCTAAAGCCGGATATGGTTCTCCTCACGGTCAGGATGTGGCCTATGTATTTCAGCATCTCAACGCAACAGATCCACTAACTACTAAAACTGACCTGGAAATCTCTGAAGCCATGGCCATCTACTGGACGAACTTCGCCAAATATGGCGATCCCAATGGGAAAGGGGTTCCGGTGTGGCCAGCCTTCAGCGATGCCAGCCCTGTGGTAATGCACTTTAACCAGAAACCACATACAGGACCGGTCCCAAGCGCTGAATCACTTAGGAGTCTTGATGCCTATTTTGCATGGCGACGAACACCTGAAGGAGAGGCATGGGCGAAATAATACAACTGCACGCAAATAGCTTACAAGGTGAATAACCTTAAATTATTTCGCACCTGACTATTTAAATTACAATTAGATGAATAAAGCAATTATCTGTCAAACTATTTAATAAATCATTAATTATGAAGAACATAAAGATTTTTATTTTACTTTTTACAACAACAATATTAAATGTAACTGCGCAGCAGGCACATATTAATCTTGATTGGGACCCTCAGAAGAATAAAGAGAACCTGGTTCCGTTTTCTGCAAATGTGATATCTCCTGAAGTTTTTGATGATCACACAGTTATATTCAGGTTGAAAGCACCTGATGTATCAAAAGTAGCTCTTATTGGAACTATGTATGTAGGTGAAGAAGCCGGTAAACAAGTTCCATTTACAAAAGGTGAGGATGGGCTCTGGACCCTTAAGATAGGCCCTCTTGTTCCAGATATTTACCTGTATCATTTTTTAATTGACGGTGTAAAAGTGATTGATCCTAATAATACTTTTGTGGGCTTTGCAAACATGCCGGCATTCAGTATGCTTTTTGTACATGGCGACGGACCTGCATTTTACGATGTGAAAAATGTTCCTCATGGAGCGATAACAACTCATTTTTATCATTCATCAGTCACCAATGGTGAAAGAGAAATGCTGGTTTACACACCTCCGGGGTATGATAAGTCGAAAAAGTATCCCACATTGTACCTGATGGGTGGTTCCGGAGATCTGGCTCAAACATGGTATATGCATGGTCAGGCTAATTTCATAATGGATAATTTACTTGCTGAAGGAAAAGCTGTTCCAATGGTGATTGTAATGCCTAATAATCAATTGGTTAACCGCTCGCACCCTAAACACACTGAACTTACATTCAGTCTTGTCGAAAGAGAATTTAAAGAGGTGATAATTCCATTCGTTGAAAACAATTATAGTGTCATTAAAGACAGACATTCCAGGGCTATAAGCGGATTATCTATGGGAGGCAGACATGCCCAGTATATTGGGTTAAACAATCTTGATCTTTTTGCTTCCATCGGCATTCTCAGTGCAGCTATACCGGTCGATCAAACCCCTTCTCTAAAAGATCCTGATATAAATTCAAAGCTTGATTACCTGTTTGTCGGAGCTGGTACACATGAAACCAGACCAGGTGCCAGACACGAAGTTTTACATAATGATCTTCTGAAACTGAATGTAAAACACGAGTATTATATTGGATCCAGAGGTGCGCATGATCTTATAACCTGGCGTCATTTATTGTATTATCGTTTCTACCCGAATCTGTTCAGGAATAAAACCACGAAATAACTATTATTATGAGTATCGGGAATCAATGATATGAATATATTGATTTTCAAGCTATTTTAGAACCTTTATGCATGAGAAAATATGTTTATATATCAGGTGTAATCGCGTGCTTTTTGATTTTCTGTGAAGTAGGTGCTCAGAATGTACTCTATCCCAATGAATTCCCATTAGGGGATGTAACATTGCTTGACGGACAATTTAAACATGCCCGCGACCTGAATATTCAAACTTTGTTAAAATACGATGTAGACCGTCTGCTCGCTCCATTCAGGAAAGAAGCCGGATTACCTGAAAAAGCGAAATTATTTCCTAATTGGGAGGGTCTGGATGGTCATATTGGCGGTCATTATCTATCAGCATTAGCTATGAACTATGCTGCCACAGGAAATGCTGAATGCAAAAAACGTATGGATTACATGATTGCCGGGCTAAAAGCCTGCCAGGATGCAAATGGTATAAACAATCCTGACTGGGGTAAAGGATACCTCGGAGGTGTCCCCAATAGCAAAAATATCTGGAGCTCTTTGCAGAAAGGTGATTTTAAAGCGTACAGGGCTGCATGGGTGCCATGGTATAATGTGCATAAGATGTATGCCGGATTGAGGGATGCATGGGCATATACAGGTAATGAAGATGCTAAAGTCATATTCCTGAAATTCTGCGACTGGGGAATTGATATCACCTCTGCCCTGTCTGACACACAGATGCAATCGATGCTTGATATGGAACATGGCGGGATGAATGAAATCTTCGCAGATGCATTTAAGATCACAGGAAATGAGAAATATCTTAATGCAGCAAAACGGTTTTCTCACAGAATGCTTCTGGATGCAATGTCCTCACATACTGATAATCTGGATAATATACATGCAAATACTCAGGTTCCGAAAGCAGTCGGTTTTCAGCGGATAGCTGACTTTACCAGCGATAAGATGTTTGATGAGGCAGGAAGCTTTTTCTGGGAAACTGTAACCGGAACCCGGTCTCTGGCTTTTGGTGGTAACAGCAGGAGAGAATATTTTCCGGCTTTAGCTTCATACATTGATTTTGTAACTGAAGTAGAAGGCCCGGAATCGTGCAATTCATATAACATGCTGAGGTTAACTGAGCATCTCTTCAGGGCCAGACCATTGGCAAAATATGCCGATTACTACGAAAAAACACTATATAACCACATCTTGTCGACCCAGCATCCGGAACATGGCGGCTATGTTTACTTCACTCCTGCACGTCCGCGACATTACAGGGTTTATTCAGCACCTAATGAGGGGATGTGGTGTTGCGTAGGAAGCGGTATGGAAAATCACGGAAAATACAATCAGTTTATCTATACTCACCATCAGGATTCGCTATTTCTGAACCTTTTTATTCCTTCAGAACTGAACTGGAAGGAAAAAGGTATAAAAATCAGACAATCAACCACTTTCCCCGATGAAGAACAGACCAGACTGACAATTATAGAAGGCTCATCCGGATTTAAACTAATGGTACGTTATCCATCATGGGTCAACCGGGGAGCTCTTGAAATCACAATCAATGGTAAAGCTATTTCGATTGAATCGCAACCCTCATCATATATAGCTATCGACCGACAATGGAAAAAAGGTGATGTTGTGCTCATTAAACTTCCTATGCATAATTCAATCGTAAAGCTGCCAAACGTACCAGAGTACATTGCTTTCATGCATGGTCCGATATTACTCGGTGCAAAAACAGGCACCGAAGATTTGAAAGGACTGGTAGCAGATGACAGCCGATGGGGACACATAGCTCATGGCGAAAAACTCCCCGTTGCGAAAGCGCCGATCCTGATTGATGATAACATAACAGGGATACCCGGTAAATTATTAGCGGTAAAAGATAAACAAATGACATTTACCGCTCCGGGGTTAAAAGTGATTAATGGTTCAGACATCGAGTTGGAGCCGTTTTACAGGATCCACGACTCAAGATACATGATGTATTGGATGGCCTTGTCAAATGATGAGTATAGTTCTTACATCGACTCTGTTGCATTAGTTGATAAGATGAAACTGGAGCTTCAGAAACGTACCATAGATTTTGTTGCGCCGGGTGAACAGCAACCCGAAGCTGATCATAAAATGCAAAACTCAAATTCAAATACCGGCACCCTTAACGATGAATTCTGGCGCGATGCCCGCGATGGAGGGAATTTCAGCTACCTCTTGAAAACAAATTCCGAAACCAGTCTCTCACTTATCTTACGATTTTGGGGTATGGAACGCAGAGCCAGAAAGTTTGATATATATATCGACAACGATAAATTAATTTCCGAGAATAATTCAGGCAGGCTTGATAAGAACATGTTTATTGATGTTGAATATTCCATCCCGGATTCATTGATCATAGGCAAAAACCAGGTCAGGGTAATAATCCAGTCTGTTCCGGGATCATCAACAAGCCAGGTTTTTTATGTCCGCTTAGCCAGGAAAAAATAGTATCATATAATATTAATTGTTGACAAAAGAGATACTTTATAAAATAACAGAATAAAGAAATTTAAAAATGATAAAGAAAAGTCGTTTTAATGGCATTCATATGTTGACGCTCATACCACCCACCATTATGATGCTTATATCACTTTCAGGGTTTGCACAGAAAGCTTATCTATCCGGACAGGAATGTCCGTGCGACATCTATGCCGCCGCAGGCAATCCATGTGTTGCTGCCCATAGCAGTACGCGTGCCCTGTACGCATCATATAAGGGAGCTCTGTACCAGGTTATGCGTCAGTCCGACGGTAAGACCCTCGACATAGGTACAGTCAGACCTACCGGGGAAGATCCGGGCGGATATGCCGACGCAGCAGCTCAGGATGCATTCTGCTCAGGAACCTTATGCTGGATAACCACTATATACGACCAGTCAGGAAAAGGTAATCACCTAGTTCAGGCGCCTCCGGGAACTTTCAAGGGACCGGCTAAAGGTGGATTTAATACTTTACCAATTGCGGATATGGCACCAGTTACAATCATGGGACATAAGGTTTACGGCGTCTATATCATGCCAGGCATGGGCTTGAGAAACAACAATGCAACCGGGCTTGCTATCAATGATGAACCAGAGGGTATTTACATGGTCTGTGACGGTAAGCACTTTGACAGTGGATGTTGCTTCAATTACGGCAACACTTCGACTAACAGCCGTGCTGTGGGCAGAGGAACAATGGAAACAGTCTACTTTGGTACTTCAACTGCCTGGGGTAGAGGCAACGGCACAGGCCCATGGATAATGTCCGACATGGAGGCCGGACTTTTTTCCGGTTATAACGCTAAACAGAACTTAGCGAATCCCACTATCGATTCTTGGAACTTTGTCACAGGAGTAGTAAACGGCGGCGATGGAAACAAATGGCAGATAAGAGGCGGAGATGCTCAAAACGGAAATCTTTCAACTTTCTATAACGGCATCAGGCCTCATTCCCCTGACAATAATTTTTATTACCCTATGCACAGGAAAGGAGCCGTACAAATGGGCAATGGAGGGGACAATGGCAACGGGTCTGCCGGTACATTTTATGAAGGGGTAATGACCGGAGGATATCCATCCGATGCTACCACTGATGCTGTGCAGACTAACATTGTTGCAGCCAGATATGATATTCAACGTCTTGATCTTTCACGTATTGCCTCTTTTTATCCGGGATCTGAACAATCGGTTACTGCAACATTCACTAACATAACCGAAGCTCCTGTTACAGGTGTCAAAATATCCATCTCCGTCCCAAAGGGATGGAAATCAACTGTTGCTGATTCTAAAGAATCTGTAAAGATTTTCCGTGACCCGGTTGCCCCTGGAGAAAGTGTAACTGCTTCTTTTGCCGTTACATCACCCGCCATAACCGGCACGTTTTTCCTTAATGGAAAAGCCGAATGGAAGTACCAGGCTTCCGGCCTGATAGATTCCGAGACAACCTCGAAGAGAGTGAGAAATGTATATCCGGTAAAGATCAACGAAGTTCGATTCGAAATCAGCGGAAGCCCGACAAATCAGTTTATTGAACTTTATAATTCAGGCAGTAGTGAGACTGATCTCTCCGGCTGGACCCTGATCAGCGCTCAAAGTATGTGGGCTCCTGTAAAGTTAGGGAAGATCACCGCCGGGACGAAACTCGCTGCTCAGGGCTTTTTCCTGCTTGGCCTCTCACCTTCAGGTTTGGCTGCCCCCGCAAACCGTGGCGAAAACATCATCAACGTTCGAAGTACCACCGGGTTTGAGGCTGGCCACCAGATAGACATTGAGGGTGAGATACGTACGATCGCAAGCGTCGGAACAGCGGCCACACCTATCACCACAATATTTGTTCCTGTTTCCACAGGGCCCTGGATTATAATCCCTGCCGGCTCTACCAACCTGCCCGTCACGATTGCAACCGGTTTTGAGGTTGGGCAGAAGATCGGTATCGATTTAGGTGGCAACTACGAGGTAGCAACGGTCACAGTAGTCGGTAAGGGTGCAACACAAACCATCCTGTCTCAGGCAGCGAATACCGGTGATACAATAATTAAAGTTGCGGCATGTGCCAATATAACTAATGGTGACATACTGACATTAAATACCGGCTCACGTAAGGAACTCGTCAGGGTTAAACGGATTCTAAATGTTGTTACGGCTCCATCATTGCGGCCAGAACAACCAGGATACAGCACCTCCTCTCCGGGTGATGTGGTCTTGACTGCACCGCTCAAATCTGACCATATGTTGAATGTAGATGTATCTTCTCCGGGCACAGGAATCAGTTTCTTTCCGGCTACAAGGTTTGTACACAAGAGCGGCGACGCTGTACAGGCACTCGGTAGCGGTATCACACTAAAAAATGCGTTGGAAATGAATCACGAAGTCGGAGCAGCAGTATTAAATCCGATGGTCACATCAATGGGTTATCAGGGGGCAGTAACACCAAATCAATGGTATGGAGCACCTATATCAACCTCTGCCGGATCGGTCACACTCCTGGATGCAAGTGGTGAAGTGGTAGTAGATGCAATCGTCTACGGATCACAACAGAGCAACTCAAGCGCCAATGGTATCATCACCACCCCCGAGATCTCTATTCTTGAGGGAAATCAGAGCCAGGGTGGGTGTATTGTAATAGCACCAGGTACTACTTCGGGTTCCGGGCCTTTCGCCACGTTCGCAAGCAAAACTAACAAAAGCGCTGGTCGATTCCCTGATGGAACTGATACTGACAGTAACTGCAACGATTTCTTCTTTCAGGGCACAACCATACTTACTTTTCCGGCCCCGGCAGGTACAAACAATATTAAAGTTACAGGTATCGCAGACTTCAGCATCGGTCAAAAGGTTATCATTGGTTCAGGGGAAGATAGCGAGACAAGAGTTGTATCAAATATCGGTACTCCTGGAGGTACTACTCTCGGTTCTGCAACAAGTCCTGGAACCAAAGTTTTTGCAGTTGCAAGTTCGGAAGGGTTTAGCACTGGTCAGACCATCACAGTTGACGAAGGGAAAAACACCGAAACAGCTATTATCTCATCTGTCACTGTCGCCCGTCGACGATTTGGAGCCAGTACGGTAAACACCCCTATGGATTCTATTGCCGTCTCAACACCTCTTACTATAGCGCATACACCTGGCATTCAGGTGTCTGGAAGCGGTATTACGTTCACCTCTCCATTAGAAAGGGCTCATGACAAAGGGACACAGGTAGCAAGTAACATTCCAACTCCCGGCAGGCCAAATCTATATGTCATAAAACCATAGTAATAAACTTTTGTAAAATGGAAAATTTAATATGTTTTGGTAAGATTGTCCCTTATTTGGTAGCTTTGGGTAATGCAAACTCTGCTATGATATGATTTAAAATAACCCGAAGATTGGTCATGTACGAGGGGAAGAATCTCATAAGACAATTAATGCATGAATGATTTGACCCGGGGCATACAATCGAAGGTGAGATGAGAGAAAAAGAGCTAAGAATGAATTAACATTAAATATTAATATTCAGATTTAAAAATAATTAGTTAATCCAAATTTAAAAATTAGGAATTATGAGAAGAAAAGTAAAACTATACAAGGTGGTTATTATTATCTTTTTCTTCCTCTTCAGTTTGGTTTCTGTTTCAGGACAAAATGCCCGGATCAAATTCGATACTGATCGTATAAAAGGAGAGGTTGATAAAAACCTGTATGGGAATTTTGTTGAGCATCTGGGCAGATGCGTATATGGTGGAATTTATGAACCCGGTTCAAAGTTGTCAGATCCTGATGGGTTCCGGAAAGATGTACTGGAAGCTGTTAAAGGATTGAATGTTTCACTGATCCGGTATCCCGGAGGTAATTTTGTATCTAACTATCACTGGCTTGATGGAGTGGGTCCAAAAAATGAAAGAGTTCCAAGAATGGAACTTGCCTGGGCAAGACTTGAAACCAACGAATTTGGAACTAATGAATTTGTTAAATATTGCAGGGCAGCAGGAAGCGAACCGTATCTTTCGGTCAATATGGGAACCGGCACCATTGAAGAGGCACAAAGATGGGTTGAATACTGTAATGTGAAGGAAGGGCCTTATTATGCAGAGCTCAGGAGGAAACACGGCTTCCCGGAGCCTTATAATGTAAAATTCTGGAGTCTTGGAAACGAAATGGACGGCGAATGGCAGATGGGACATCTAAATGCCGAAGATTACAATAAAAAAGCCATGGAGGCTGCCAAGCTGATGAGACTGACATCTCCTGATATAAAACTGGTTGCAGCAGGATCATCAAATTACAGACCTCACGCCGACCCTGATTATTGGAACAGGTCTGTAATAACTCACCTTAAAGACGTTGTTGATTATATTGCTCTTCATATGTATGTCGGGAATCCTGACAATAACTATTATAATTTCCTTTCAACTCCACTTGTTATGGAAGAGAGAACCCGTATCGTAAGAGGAATGATTGATGAGGCAATGCAAAAAGCCGACAGGGGAACCAGACCACCCATGTATATTGCCTGGGACGAGTATAATGTTTGGTATAGGGCACGAACAGATGAAACGATGAAGGGAACAAGAGCTCTGGAGGAAAAATACAATCTTGAGGATGCGCTGGTAATCGGTGGCTTTCTAAATGTATTTATAAGAAATGCAGACATTGTTAAAATGGCCAATATGGCTCAACTTGTAAATGTCATCGCTCCGGTTTTCGCAGAAGAAAAGGGGATTTTCAGGCAGACAATATATTTCCCGTTGGAACTATTTGCTAAGAATATGAAGGGAAAATCACTTGATCTTTTTGTTGATTGTCCGACATATAACACCGATGAATTTTACATAGGCCTTGGTGAGGCTACAACAAAACAGACGAATGTACCTTACCTCGATGTATCTGCCACATATAATAATGGAGAGGTTGTAATATGCGTTATCAACAGACATAAGGACAATCCTATTAAGACCGATATTATCAGCCAGTCAGGTGAGTTTATTGATGTTCTTAAGGTATCTGAGATCAACGCACCAGATATCAAGGCAACAAATGATTTTGGTATCGAAAATGTCAGGACTGTTTCCAAGCCCGACCTGAAACCAAATGGAAATATAGTTACTTATGCGTTTCCTGCCCATTCTTTAACCTTGATCCGGGGAAAACTAAAATGAAAAAAAATACAACCTCCATTAATATCGTATTCATTGTGTTAATGACAATTATAGTCACACACACATCCTGTACGAAAAACCAGACTGAATCTAAAGAAATGGTCCTGTGGTATAATAAACCTGCAGATAAAGTATGGCTGGACGGATTATTCATTGGGAATGGCTACATGGGTGCCAATGTATTCGGGAGAGTGCAGAACGAGAGAATAGCTCTGAATGAGTCTACTTTCTGGTCAGGCAAGCCTCATGATTATAACGATCCTGATGCCGGCAAGTATTTCGGGCAAATTAAAGATCTTGTATTTGCTGAAAAATTCAAGGAAGCTGAAAAGCTGGCAGATGAACATTTTTATGGAATACCGGCTGCACAGCAGGCATATGCGCCTGTTGGAGACCTTCTCCTGGACTTTAAAGTTACAGGTGATTCCATAAAAGATTATTACCGCGAGCTGGATATGGAAACCGGAATTGTCAGAGTCAGCTATACCGATGGTGATGTAAAGATGACACGTGAAGTATTCATGTCTTATCCCGACCATGTTATGGTCATGAAAGTGTCGGCAAATAAACCCGGAAAGGTATCTGTAGAAGCTAAGTTAAAAAGTCCTTTTAAAGAAGAAATAATAGCAAAAGATGGCAAACTGATCCTGAACGGGATGTGGAGATATCTTCCCGAAAAAGACAGCTGGCTCATTGCCAGGGTTGAAGGAACAGGAATGAGATTCCAGACTGCCATTACCGCTATTCCTGAAAAAGGCACCCTTAAAGCAACCGATTCAAGTCTTGTTGTTTCTGATGCCAATTCTGTTACATTTTTACTCACATCCGCAACAAGTTTTTTAACTTATAAAGATATAAGCGGAGATCCTGCAACTGCCTGTGAAAAAATTCTGACTGCAACTAATGGTAAAGACTTTAATACACTTAAAAATACTCATTTAAGTGATTTCAGTAATCTTATGAGCAGAGTGCATCTTAAAATTGGCGACCCTTTAAAGAATCAAAAACCAACTGATGAAAGAGTTGCTGATCTTAAGAAAGGCCTCAAAGACCCGGACCTGCTATCTAAAATATTTCAGTTTGGCCGTTATATTCTGGTTTCAAGCAGCAGAACAGGAAGTGAACCTGCTAATTTACAGGCAAGATGGAACCAGGATCTGCTGCCCAACTGGGGAAGTAAATATACCATCAATATCAATACAGAAATGAATTACTGGCCAGCCGAAGTAACAAACCTGTCGGAGACACACACACCATTATTTCACATGATAAAGGATCTGGCCGAAAACGGTTCTAACACAGCAAAAATTTATTACAGCGCCGGTGGCTGGGTGGCTCATCATAATACTGATCTGTGGAGGGGTACAGCTCCTGTTGATGCAGCACGCTATGGAATGTGGCCGGTTGGAGGCGTATGGCTTTGTCAGCATATCTGGGAACATTACCTTTTTACAGGAGATGCGGACTTTCTCAGAGAATATTATCCGGTAATGAAAGGGGCTGCCCAGTTCCTGATGGACATTATGGTAATACATCCCAAATATAACTACCTGGTGATTCCATTCTCAATGTCACCTGAACAGGGCTTTTTTGTCAGAGAGGGTGCAGAAGAGACCTTCCTGGCGCCGACAACAACAATGAATATTGGAATGGTCAAAGATCTTTTTCCTCATTGTATTGAGGCTGCTAAAATCCTTAATGTTGATCAGGATTTCAGTGCAAAACTCGCAGATGCACTCGAAAAAATACCACCATACATGATCGGTAAGGATGGTTTACTTCAGGTTTGGATAGAGGATTGGATAAGGGGCAATGAAGGACATAATATGTCTGCTAACTTCGGTTTCTTTCCGGGCAATTCCATAACGTTGAGGGGAAATCCGGAAATTGCTGCGGCAATTCAAAAATGGCTTGAGCCACGTCGGTCAAGATTAAGCTGGACAAGCGCATGGGATATCTGTGATTGGGCAAGACTTGAAAATGGGGTAAGGGCAGATACGGCAATTAACCAGTTTTTCAGGGTTACACCAATGAGAAGTGGCGAAGGAGGTAATCAGATGCCAAGGCAGGTATTGGTAATAACCTTCATAATCCCAGCAGCAACCAGTCGGATGCCAATTTCGGATTTACTGCAGGAGTTGCCGAGTGTCTGCTTGCAGAGTCACGCAGGAGAAATCTCATTACTGCCGGCATTACCCCCCAGCTGGGATAAAGGTATCGTAACAGGATTAAGAGCCAGAGGTGGATTTGAAGTAAATATGAGTTGGGAAAATGGACTCCTTAAAACGTGTGAAATAAAATCAATTCTGGGAAATCCTTGCATTGTGGGATATGGTGAGAAGACCAAAAGTTATGATATCCCGGCAGGAACATCAATAAATATTACCGCAGAACTATTATAATTCCGGATACCAGTTTAGTTAAAATAATTATGAGGAAGCCTGCTTTTTCAGCCTTCTTAATTCATGCCGCTTACATACTAATAACTGTACTTAGTTGATCCTTGCAGAACCTTTGATTTAAACGGCTTTATTACCTCACAGGACCTTTAGTGCCATGTTAGTATCTGTCTAAAAGGCAACTCGGCTGTTCCTTCATGTCACCAAAGGTTTGGGGGCAGGTTTCCTATCTTAGGTTCTACAGCCAGAATATCCAAAAATCCTCCGGATAACCAGCTGCAGAACCAAGACCAGGAATTATCTGAGCACTATGACTCCAGATTAGAAGTTGTTTCTCTTATATTCAAGATTGACGACTCTGTTTACTTCTAATCTAATTTCTGAATAAATCCCTCTTTATTGGTACGGATCTTATATATATTACTATAGGCGGCAATGTAGAGTGTCTTCATGTCATCATCTCCAAAACAGACACTTACCGGTGCAATAGGAGTGTTGATAATCCCAACAAATTTCCCTTCTGAATTAAAGATCTGTGTACCAACAGCAGTCGCTACATAAATGTTACCCTCTTTATCTATTGCCATACCGTCGGCATTTGTTGATTTCCCTTTTAAATCAAGCATCGACTCCCTTATAAACAATTCTGCAAATTTACGACCATTGCTCAGTGTTCCATCTTCATTTACATCATATGCCCATACAAAATTATCCTTTTCACTGCTAACAGGATATCCAGGGTCGTCATCGTAACAGTTGTTAATAAATGCTGTTTTACCATCCGGAGAAAGGAAAATACCATTTGGCATTGCAAAATCATTTGGTTCAGTAACTCTTATTAGTTTATTATCCGGTGAAATATAGTAGACAGCCCTTCCGGGTTGAAACTTCACAGGGTCCATGGTAAATTGTGGATCGGTAAAATAAACACCTCCTTTAGGATCAACAACAAGGTCATTCGGACCATCCACCGGTTTTCCATTAAATTTGTTATTGAGTATGTTCACGATCTCTCCTTTTGTGGTCATCTCCACTACTCTGTGACCCATCATGTCGCAGGCCAGCAGATTGCCGTTTTTATAGGGATAAAGACCATTGGTCTGCATCTTCCCATAACTAATATAGCGGTATGTTCCGTCCGGATCCATTTCTACAGTGGCACTTCTTCGTGGATCCCCATTCCAGGCTGCATCAAAATACATGCTTGAGAAATACAGTTTCCCATTGATCCATTTGGGTCCTTCTGTAAAAATAAGTCCTGGTTTTGTATTTTTGCCATCAATAACAAGCTCAACCTTAGCATTTTCAGGAATAAAACTACGATAAGCAGCTTCTCTGGCCTGAGCTTTTTCATCATAGTCAGTCCGTGCCGGCCAGAAAATATCGATAACATCACAACCAAGAGGTCCGATGTTCGCACCATGAATAATGTTGGGTGGAAGAAGAAGCAGATCATCTTTCTTCATGGGTTGTTCTCCGTCAAGGATTATTTCATTGCATCCTCCCCGAAGAACAAGCATCAATTGTTCAGCAGGATGAATATGGCGTTCAAAAACGGATCCTGGCCCCATCGAAAGGAAACTGATCTGAGTATTCTTGCCTGTAATTACCTTTGAATTTGCTCCAGGTACCAGTTCTGTGAATTGAAGATCGTAAACATCATAAACAGTATTTGGCTTTACATTTGGATTAAGTTGGGTTTGGATATCCTTATTTTTTGAAGGAATATCTGATATACCCGCTTTTTGAAGATAGTCCAAACGTACAGGGCTGTATACCTCTAACAGTTTTGCTCCCGATGGCCCTGCCTTTAAAGCATTCTTGCTCCCATTTTCCAGATAGACAAAATCTATACGGGGAGTCCCTCCATGTGTGCCGTCTATAGCTTCTCTGGGTTTAGAGACCATTGTAACAAGATTCCCATCAATAAGCTGATCAACAGAACCTTCCAACACAAATAAAAACCGATCGCCTGAGAGAACTTCCTCAGGTATTTGTGCATTAGGTTCAAGGTCAAGGATGCCGGCAAGGTTGCCTTGCCCCCAGTAAAGCTTAGCATTTACACCCGGGTACAGAAGTACACTGCTGACATTATCAAGGCTGGTTACCTTCGCGGGCTCAAGATTTGAGACAATACCGGTTTTCGGAATACCTGATACCTTCTGAATTGTAAGACTATACTGCTTGATAAGTTCGCTGTTCTTTTTTTGCCATTCAGGTTTGCTTGTACACTGTATAAGACTTACCGATGTTAAAACCAGTAAGACTACAGGCAGGATAAGTTTTTTCGTTGATTTTGTTTTCATAGTTTTGTTTTGAGTTTTAATGATATTTTGTTTTTGAGTTTAGTAGTATTAATTAAATGCATGTTTTTCAATAAAATAGAAACATAACATGATTACATCAGTTGATTCGAAAAGTTGAATTAATATTTCTTTTCAGTAGTTAGTGATCTGGGACCGACGGGATCCGCTACCTGGTCCATGCCCACAACATCATAACCACGCCATTCGAAACTTTTTGCCAGGGCTGCCGTCTTACCCCATGCAACATCATGTACCTGGGTCTTTGTCCACATCTGACGATGTTCCTCCGTATCAAACATTAACTCCATCTGGTAGTTGAATTTAGAAGTTGCTGCAGAAATACTCTTGGTAATGTTTGGAGGATATACACGTATCAGTTTTGATCCAAGATATCCTGTCTGTTGCCTGAGAGCAGGAATATACGTATCCGTGTAGTTAAGTTCAAAAGCATCGCATTTTTCCGGAGCAACTTCAAAAAACATTTGTAGTTTGGTCATTTTCAATGGGACAGCAACTTCATCCAGCTTTCCTTTCTCATGTGCAACACCATAAATCATGAGCTCAAGTGGTTCATTTGAATTGTTTTCAATTGAATGAATTTCACCTGTATAAATCGGTATTGCATCTCCCCAGACTATATCAGCCATCTCATGATTTACTAAGATTTTTCCTTTTCCTTTGGTAACCAGATATATCTCCTCAACACCCGCGTGAAAGTGTCTTCCTACCGATGCTCCTGCAGGAATCAGCAGGTGATCAAAGAAAGACCAGTTCGAGGCAAAGGCAGTAGACCCTAGTGCTCTCCTGTAAAAAACAGTATCTTTCCCGCCATTCATCTGAAAGACCGGACGCATAATGTTTTTTGTCATAGTGAGAGTATTTATAAAAGTCGGCTGTTTTTCCAGAGTAACTCCTACACGACCATCTCTGAGATCAAAAGCTCCCGATCCCGGATCGGCAGAATAATTGTATGCATTACCGGTTCGTGAACCATATGGATTATCTATAGTCGGTAGTTTTACCTGAAAATTCAACCATGCAACAGGCTTATCAGTAGGATTATAGATTGCATGTGAATTTCCTGCTTTAAGAGGAACTCCCGCCGGACCTTTAATAAGCGCTGTCTGTCCGTTAATGGTAAATTCAGCTTCGCCATCCAATATTAGGAACAATTCATCTGCCAATAAATGAAAATGATGCCCTATCCCGCTTTTCGGATTAATAGGTCCACTGTGCATGAAAACCAGATCTTTAATCGTCCCTGCTCCCAGTAATGTTTGATAGGTTAAACTTCCGGGACCGGCATGTACACTTTTTGACTCACGTTGTTTTGATTTATCATAGTGACCTATACGGTCAGTCAATGGCAGAGTTTTTGCCTCAGCTGGCTTAATACCAACTGGTATGCCCGGTGCTAACGGTTGTTCGTACCGGGTCTGGCCTGACATAGAATTTGCTGTCAATGCAAACAAAATCAATAAAAAAACGACATGTAATTTAAGTTTCATGGTACAGTTTATTAAATAAATGGTTAATAATTAAATGATTCTGCATATCTGGTAAAAATATCATGAATTTGTTAATTTGATGGAAATAGTTATCTGTTTAGGAATTATTCCTTTAATTTTTGATATACAATACAAATATACAGAGAATAGTACCAAAGGAAAACAGGATTAACTATTTAAATAAATATGGCGCAAACTGATATAATGACCTTCTAAAAGTAAGCCATTCATGTAGTGTCCCCGGTGACTCATAATAAATGTTCTTAACTCCGGCTTTTGTAAGACTTTCATGCAAATTTTTAATACTGGTATTCCTGCTCCCCTCTTCGCTTCCTGATGTTAAGAAAAAAACTTTTACCTTTTTGTTGATGCCAGCAACATCATTATAAACTGTCTCAAGAGTTTTCTCAGGAAGATCTGGACTGAAACCACCAATGTATGAAAATTTATCAAGATTTGTAAGTGTCACATGAAGGGTTTGCAGTCCGCCCCATGATGTACCTGCCATTGCCCGGTTTTCACGATCAGTGAGTGTTCTGAATTTATTATCAATGTAAGGAATTATATCATTAAGAAGAATTGGATAAAATCCGGAACCAAATTCCATCCTGGCAGCCATATATTCTGCGCGGGCCTCAGGTGTCATAGGGCCGGATGGCCTTGGTAATTTTGAACCGAGCATTGGAGATATACCCCCGTTATCCATAACAACAATCATTGGTTTACACTTTCCTTCAGCAATCATATTATCCATGATATAATTCATTTTACCCTGGGTAGGCCATGCCCTTTCATCTTCACCCATACAATGCTGAAGGTAAAGCACCGGATATCGTTGATTTAACTTCGTATCATAATCCGCTGGTACATATACGTAGCATCTTCTTGTAGAACCCGTGGTCTTTGAAAAATAATAACAGGCACGTACTTCTCCATGTGGAACATTCTTCGGAGAATAGTATTCAACCCCCTCTTCCGGAACTTCAATCCCGCTTTGTACCTTGGCATAACCAAAAAAAGATTCACTTGAGGGATCTGCAACGGCTACTCCGTCAATTATCAAAGTGTAGTAATGAAATCCCGGAAACAGTGGTTTTGTTGTAACTTTCCAGATCCCATCTTCTCCTTTTATCATGTCATAAGTCTCTGACAGACTTAACTGGACTTTCTGTGCATCCGGAGCGGTGACCCTGAAAATTCCTCTCAGCTGCGAATCAATACGGGGATATTCCTGTCCCGGAATGTTAGTTGATGCCGGTTTTGAATCACCTGAAGGGTCATTTGTCTGTGACTGTATAAGGTTACTGGTAACAAGTAGAATAAAAAACAAGAGGTTTAACTTTTTTCCCATAATAGTTATTTTATTATTAGAATGATAACTGGTAAATTTCAAAGATGATGGTGAATAAAGTATAAATGGTGTTGAACATAATATCAACCATTATTGCTTAAAAACTGCGGTTAATTTACATAAATTTATTTAATACCCTTCAAATCTCTTACTGAAATATAATATATATGATCGGGCAAATTGACAAAGTATTCCTGGTTCAATGCAGGGTGGCATATTTATCCATAATCCTGATATTGAGTTTCTTAACAGAGCCAAATAATCATTAAATAATACTATTTAGTTTCACTTGAAAAAGAGAATTATATTTATAGTATCAATTTTTGACAGTAATAACGAAGCCTATAAAAAGTAACCCATTAATAACTAATCGTTTATCTGCTGAAGAAAGAAATATCCTATGAAAAAATTATACACTTTCATTATTGTTCTTTTAGTTTCAGTTTGTTTTAACCGGGTATCAGCTCAGGTAAAACAGGCTCAGAATCCGGTAATTTTTGCTGATGTCCCCGACATATCAATGGTTCGCGTCGGAAACACCTATTACATGAGCAGCACAACGATGCATATGACTCCCGGCGTTCCAATAATGAAATCAAAAGACCTGGTGAACTGGGAGCTGGTTGGTTACACTTACAACACACTAGGTGAAAATGATGCGCTGACCCTTAATAACGGCAAAAACGCATATGGCCGTGGTACATGGGCCAGTTGTATCCGTTATCATAACAATACATACTATGTTTCTTCGTTTTCATCTACTACAGGTAAAACATATATCTGGTCAACCGGGGATATTGAAAAGGGGCACTGGAAAGAGATCTCTTTCAGTCCCAGTTTTCATGATCATACTCTTGTTTTCGACGATGATGGCCGGGTTTATCTGATCTATGGCAATAAAAGACTTACGTTGGTTGAACTTAATGCCGATTTATCTGGTGTCAAAACAGGAGGAATAAATCAGGTCATAATTGAAAATTCCAGCCTTCCTTCGGGAACCGACAGCGGACTTGGTGAGGGATCTCAACTGTTCAGGTATAATGGTAAATACTATCTTTTTAACATAACCTGGCCCAAAGGTGGGATGCGTACAGTAGTTGTCCATAGGGCGGATAGGCTTACCGGTCCATGGGAAGGTAAGCTAGTATTTCAGGATAAAGGTGTGGCACAGGGAGGAATGGTTGATACCCCCGATGGTCGCTGGTTTGCATTTCTGTTTCGCGATTACGGATCAGTCGGACGCATTCCTTATATAGTTCCGATGACATGGGAAAATGGCTGGCCGGTAATAGGGATTGACGGGAAAGTTCCTGATTTTATGGATCTTCCTGCAAACAAAGGATTAGTCACCGGTATTGTTGCTACGGATGAATTTAAGCGTAAAAAGGGAGAACCAGCTTTACCTCTTGTCTGGCAATGGAACCATAATCCTGTTAACGACTTATGGTCTGTAACTGCTCGTAAAGGATTATTACGTCTTACAACCGGACGTATAGACACTCTCTTTGTTCAGGCCCGTAATACTCTGACCCAGCGCACATTCGGGCCGGTATGTTCCGGATCAACTCTAATAGATGTTACAAATATGAAGGAGGGGGATTTTGCAGGACTGGCTCTTTTACAGAGAAAATTCGGCCAGGTTGGAGTTAAATACCTCAACGGAACCAAATCGGTAATTATGATCAGTGCTCAGACAAACAAGCCTGTGGAAATCGAGGCTGTTCCTTTAAACCAGAAAACTGTTTATCTGAAAGCTGATTGCGATTTCAGGGATCGTGCCGACGTGGCAAACTTTTTTTACAGCCTCGACGGCAAAAAATGGATCCCGATTGGCAACCAGCTGAAAATGGAATACTCAATGCCCCACTTTATGGGATATCGATTCGGGTTGTTCAATTATGCAACAACTACTCCCGGCGGTTATGTTGACTTTGACTGGTTCAGAGTAAAGTAATTATAATAGTAAATGTTACCTGCTGTGTTCTTATATTCCTCTAATTTGCCATTTTACTATCCTGAACCTCACCGCCCTTTGTCAGATCAACCCCATCATTTCTTAGGATTTCCTGTATTTTCTTAACCCCAATTTCTCTTGGCATCTTTTTCTCTTTTGAGGAAAGAGCAGCAGCAATACCTGCGGCATGACCTGTTGCAACACAATTACCAATACTTTTACCCGCTGCAGCACCTTCATGGGTTGCAGAAATACATCGTCCCGCAGCAAGCAAACCATCTATTTGCTCAGGGACTATAGATCTGTAAGGTACCTGGTGAATCTTCATCTGTGTAACCCTTACAAAACCGATATCCAGCCAGCCACTTCGCCAGGCTATCACATCCTCAAATCTGCTTCCGTTAATGGAGTCTTCTTCTGTTATAATATAGGATCCCCTGATCCTCCGTGATTCCCTTACGCCGATCTGCGTGGATGCTCCCACGATCTCAACTTTTCCTAATTCTCCGCCGCCATATTCCCTCATAGCTTCGGTCATTTGAACTGCCTGCCGACGACTTTGGCACTCCGCACCGGAAAACTGTTCAGGATCTGTAACATCAAAATTCCCCATTCCCTTGGTCCCGGAGTGATTGATATAATAATGGTTACAATTTGAGATTTTTGACAGACCCCATCCGTCAGGAATAAGCGGATATTTTGTTTTAGCTTTTTTCGCCACGTCAGTCATATCTTTGGGTGAATAACTGTCAATGTTACTCACATTTAAAAGTAATGTCTGAGGGGCAAGGTTTCCTGTTTCCTTCAAAGTAGGAGCTCCGGCAAAATATGCAATATCAGCGTCACCTGAACAGTCGACAACGACATCTGCCATAATTTCTACCAATCCCGATTTCGTGGAGACAATTACACCAGTAACCCTGTTCCCATCCGTAATGGCATCTACTGCTTTTACATGAACAAGGTATTTACATCCGGCTTCGTCCAAAGCATCCAGAATTGCCACTTTAAGATATTCAACATTTACAAAAAACTGGTGTGTACTGAGTCTGACTGCCTGTTCTCCATAATTTTGAAGCTTCTTCAGTAAAAGTTCATGTATAAATCCGCGCGGTTCTGAATCAGGCCGCATTTGATTCATGCACATTCCAACACCCCAGGTGGCAACTCCCCCGAAGAAACCATAGTTTTCAATCAGCATCGTTTCAGCACCTGTCTTTGCAGCACCAATTGCAGCACCGATTCCCGCCGGACCGCCTCCAACTACTAATACTTTTGTTTTAATAGTCTGCAATCTTTTCTTATTTATTATCTCCGGAGTTCGGGGTAAATTCCCAAATAATTTATTCATTCCGAATAAAGACAAACCTGTTGCTGCCAAGAATTTTCTGCGTTGCATAATACTTTCTGATTTAAAATTATAGATACCTATGCATTATCAGGGAATACTAATCAATTCCCCTACCTGCTGCTATACCGGCCATGCTAACTGTTCCATGATGAACTTCCTTATTTATTATTCATGATTAATAAGAATACAATCAGCATACTGTTATATCTACCAGTGACCTGTTAATACCAACAGCAAGTGAAAATAATATAAAATTATTGATTAAGAAAAGACTATGATGAAAAATCCTATCTCTTGATTAATCTATTTATATGGAGCAAGGTTAACAGTAAGTGCCCGCTACTGTTTCCTTATGTTTATTTAAAAGGTCGGGTTTTAACAAAGTATGGTCTATTATTTATAGTCTGTTATCAGAATCCAATTAAGCCAGATTTACTGCTTTGGATTTCTTAAATTAAGGAATGTATTACTAATATAAGATTGGTTATAAAACACCATACCTAATCAATCAGTCTTATCATTTCTGTTGGCATATTTCGGTTCAGTACTGATATATTCTGTTGATCACTTAGAACTATACCCCTTTCAGAGAAAGTCTGCTGAAGGGTATGAAGCACTAATTCCGGTGTATTATTATTTTTACTCAGATGGGCAAGATAGATATCTCTAAGGTTTTCACTCATAATTTCAGCCAGAAAAGATGAGGTCTGATGGTTTCCTAAATGACCATGATCTGATTTAATCCTTGCTTTCAGAAAATGAGGATATTTGCCATTTGCAAGCATCTCCTCATCGTAATTTGACTCTATGATAATGAAGTTGGCTGCTTTGATATAATGAGCAGCAGTCTGGCAGATATGGCCAAGGTCGGTAGCTATTGTTATTTTTTTATCCCCATAACAAATATGGAATCCAACCGTTTCAGGAGCATCGTGGCAAACCGGAAATGCTTCGATAACAAAACCTGCCAGATGGAATTTTTGTTTTAATCCGATTTCGCGTATACAATCCGGGGATATTTTCTTCTGCGAAGAGAGAATACTATTCCATATTTTGGGGGTAGTGAATGCAGGAAGGTTGTTCTTCCTGATTAACAACTCCAATCCTCTGATATGATCTATATGATTGTGTGTTATCATTACTCCCATAATTGTTTGCATCGGAATTTCCATATTCCTGAGAAACTTACGTATGGAGGTTGCCGGAATTCCTGAATCGATTAGAATTCCATGAGATTCATTACCCAGATAATAACAATTTCCGCTGCTTCCGCTACTGAGACTGCAAAAATTCAAACTCATCAATTCTTTCTTTATCGGAGCCAAAGGTATATATAAGTATTATTTAAAACCTGTTGAATTGTCCTTGTTCCTGAGAAAAAATAATTACACCTGTCTGAGAGCAATACTTGTTGGATTATTACTGGTGTATAGTGTTCTCTGATTACAATTTGAGACTATAAAGCAGAGACTTAAAGTGTAAAATCCGAATTAAACTTGCAATCTGGTTCCGATTATCCCCAATGAATGAAAAATTTATTTTAACAATATGTGAGTCATTGTTTAATAATTACAAACTTCCTCTGTTTGTTATACCATAATAACTATTTTTGCGATTTACCAAGATTGAGACTATGAAAATTGTGTCCTGGAACGTAAACGGAATCCGTGCTATTGCCAAAAAATCTTTTTTTACTGATCTTGAAATTCTTGGAGCCGACATCCTTTGCCTGCAGGAAACAAAAGCCCAGGAACATCAGGTTGCCGAAACTCTTGCGCCACTGAAAGACCATCATATCTATTCAAATTCTGCGGATAAACCTGGTTACTCCGGAACAGCTGTTGTCTCAAAAATTGTTCCACTGAATGTAACAAAAGGTATTAATAATAAGGATCATGATACGGAAGGCAGGGTATTGTCTCTGGAATTTGAATCATTCTTCCTGGTAAATGTATACGTGCCTAACTCTGGCAGTGAATTAAAGCGGTTAAGCTATCGGCAGTCCTGGGATAAGGCTTTTTTTGACTATCTGAAAGATCTGGAACGGAACAAACCTGTTATTGTGTGCGGCGACTTAAATGTTGCCCATAAAGAGATCGACCTTGCTCGCCCGAAAGCCAATTACAATAAATCAGCAGGTTATATGCAGGAGGAGATAGATGGAATGGACCGGTTTACTGAAGGAGGACTGGCTGATACCTTCCGCCGTCTTCATCCGAATGAGTCAGGAAGATACACCTGGTGGAGTTACATGGCAGGTGCAAGATCAAAGAATATAGGATGGAGGATCGATTATTTTCTGGTCACCGAATCCTTCCTGCCTGCAGTAAAGGATGCCTTTATTCTGGAAGAAATGACCGGCTCTGATCATTGCCCTGTAGGAATAGTGCTATAGCTTTAACAATATAAAGACTTGAATATAAATTAAATCAGGCCTGCATCAATCGGGATCATGACTTAACTCATCAAATATATTGACCTTAAAAATTGATAGAAGGATTATTTGATTACAGCCTCTGGGGATTATTTCTGGCCAGTTTCCTGGCAGCCACTGTTGTGCCTTTCAGTTCGGAAGCGCTCCTCTCCTACCTCATAATCAACGGAACAGATGCTTATACAGCAGTTATAGTGGCTTCAGCCGGAAACTGGTTGGGGGGGATGAGCAGCTTTGCCATTGGTTATCTTGGTAAATGGGAATGGATTGAAAAGTACCTGAGGATAAAACGTGAAACCATTGAAAAATGGCATAACCGGCTTTACAAAAGAGGAGCTCTTTTTGCTTTTCTATCCTGGGTTCCGGCAGTAGGAGATATTTTTGCGGTCGGGCTCGGAATTCTGAGGGCAAATATCATAATTACTGCCACTGCCATGCTGGCTGGAAAATTTTTACGCTATGTGATCTGGGGTTGGGTGACCGGACTTGTATTCTGAGTAATGCTTTTCAGTTAATTTTTATATGGGCTCATTGTCCAGAATTGGCCTTTATAGAAATTCCAGACTGAATCGAATCCTGCAGGCAGATAATATTCAATATAGTCTTTATTTATAAGGACTTTGTTATACTTTATTTCCTTTTTAAACAGTTCCTGGATTATGCCTTTGCTATATAAAAAAACGAAAAGAAATGCTGTTCCCTTATACTCATTTACTGCCACTATTTCCATATCACCATCTGCACCAAAATCATATTCATAAATATTCAGCCTGGAAATATCTTCTCCTACAATTTGTTTCACTGTCCTGTCTTTATATACAATTTCAAAATAACATGACCCCTGATTACATCCTACCCTGACCATTTCACTTGAGGATAATTTACCCTGGGCTTTCATTGCATCCTTTCTTGCAAGAAGAACCTGTAACTTGTTGCCGGAGAATGTAATATCCGGTTGAAGTTTCTGTGCAGAGATACTTAGCGATACCAGCAGGAGGAAAAAAATAGTCCACTTTTTCATGACAATCTGGATTATGTTATAATTCAAAATATTAAATATCAGTACCAGAATTTAAATATCTTATTTCTATTCACGGTTAATTAAAACCTGACACTTATTAAAACTGATCATCTGTAATAAAATTGTGTAAAACCTGATTTTTGATCCGTTCAGAATATTTAATAAACAGAATCAAAGGATAACAGAATCTTCTGATATGCAGAACCGGGAGATAAATAATGAATGAGTTCTGTAATTGTATTCCGGATGGAAGAAGTGAAATGCCAGACTAAACGATTAAATACATTGCAAAATCTCAGGATAATGTAAAACTGATGGCTTGCCAACCGGATTTTTACTTAAACCAACCATTGCTTTTGCCAGCTTTTCCACCGGCATACTCCTGTATTTTTTTAAAGATCCTGTCAGGACAGGATCCGTCAATTTCATAACGTATGAAGCAATTTTCTCCGCAAGCCTAAATTCTTTCCTCTTCCCGACCAGAAGTCCGGGTCTGAAATGAAATACCTTTTGGGGGAAGAACCTCTCTGTGCCTTCTTCCATCTCTGCTTTTGTTTTCAAATAAAATCCGCCTTTCTTATTCGCCCCAACACTTGATACATTCAGCATGATTCCAACCCCGTTTTCAGAAGCAATTCTGGCAAAACCTACAGGTAAATCCCTGTCGATCCGCTGCTGTTCCTGTTTACTGCCTGCCTGCTTTATTGTTGTTCCCAAAGCGTTAAATAACACATCCCCTTTAATATAAGAACTCAGGGAAAAGACATCAGTCAATGGATCAACAGTCTCTCTTATTTTTTCATGTAAAATCCCCGTCGGTTTACGGACAAAAATCCTTACTTCCGTGAAATAGTTATCATCCAGAACTTCTTTCAGTATCAAATTCCCTACTAAGCCGGATGCTCCAATTAAAATTGCTTTCATTTAGAAATATTATTATTATGCAACCTTATAATTTCAGATGGTTTGAATATTAAGAAACATTTGAGAGGCTAAGTACCCAAAATATAATCCAATCAGGCAAAGAACAATACTCATGATTTTAACTAATCGTGACAAAAACATAATATTGATTGCTTTTCGGAATCGGGTTATAAGAACTGTCAGGATATAAAACCAGGAAATACTTCCTACTGAAATAAAAAAAGCATAAAACAGACTAATTAATAAATGAAAATAGGAGGGAAAATTGGAATTTTCATTATGAGTGTTTTTTACTCCCTGTCCGGTAGCTGAATTAATAAATAAACTATCATTTAAACTGCTTTCAAAATTACTGATTTCCTTAACACTCTGGTCTATAAAAATATCCAATCCTCCTGTATTAAATCCAAGAGAAGAAACAAAGGAGATTACCAGGAATGTCGAAGTAAGCCATCCGATTAATAACATTGGATTACAAAAGTTAATCAGGCTTCCTGTATAGAAACCACCTTTTTCCCTTTTTCTGATTTTCTCACTCAATTGACTTTTATCTTCAAAATGTTCAAAATCAATTTTCGTAGTGAAAATCTTGTATCCCAGATATAAAAGAATTATTGATCCGAAGGAGAGGAGATAAGGAATGGCCGGTTTGTAAAAAGAATACAATTTTGTCAAACCATAGACTGCGACAAATACATAAGTAAATGTTGCAAGAGATGCCCCGATATTCACCAAAATACAATAGCGGAACCTTCCTTTGAGTGCATTGGTTGTAATGAGGATGCTGATAGGTCCGGCAATTGGCATCGAAAAAATAACCCCTGCAAGTAATCCAACAATTGATATAGTAATTATACTTTCTGTCATTTAACCTTTCCTGCTTTACTGAAAATGATTTAATATAAGTACATACTTTATCTTGTTATGTTTCTGTTGAGGATTCGCAAAGCATAAAAAATATTTTCTCCGGATTAATATTGTTATTTAATAATTACGTGATCTAACTTAAATTGAGTAATGTATGATTTATCGACTTTATGCTGAATTATCCAGATTATCAGTGCATAGATGTTCAGACCCACAATTGTAATCCAAAAATAGATGTCGTAACGACTGAACAGAGAACAGACAATCAATGCTGTTCTGACAATTGACGGTCCCATAAAAACCCATAGACGAATCAGAAATCTGTTCTTCCTGTAATACTCTTCTGAAGAGACATTGGGTAATTCAGGTTTCTTTTTTTTGCCAATAAGGTTTTTTTGGAATTTTGAATATACAAGATAAATCCCAATAACATTTTTTTCAATCCATTTTCCTTTTTGCTCCTTCAGTATTAAGTATTCTTCCCTGTAAGCGTCAACACCTTCAGCAAAAGTATTCTTCCGTTTATTGATTATATCAAGAAATCGTGTTCTGTAAAAATCAACCAGCATATCCTGAATTATAATGCTGACACCGGATAAAAGCAACAGACCCAAAATAAAAAAGGGTTGTCCGTCTTTTTGTGAATATCCGATTGCAATCCCTATATAAATTGCAGTTACAACAATGTAATCGGCTATACCATCGAGTAACCTGCCCATTGAAGAACCATTTTTTTTTAGCCGTGCAAGCTGACCATCACTGCAATCCAGAATAATAAACAATATAAAGAAAACAGCGCCGATATTGCTGGCCGACTGTAAACCAAATGTGTAGAATACTCCTCCGATTAATCCCATTACAATTGCGGCTAATGTAAGCTGATCCGGTGTAATTCTTGTATTATAAATCAATTTGATAAGGAGGAATGCAAGGGGCCTGTAAATAATCAGGTCGACAAATTCCTCTACCTCTGTCATTTTAAGAGATTTTTTATATTCAGTAAACCAGCTCATAATTCCCCTTTCTTTATTGATATGAATACCCACCATCAATTGTAATAATCTCTCCATTTAAATAATGACTATCTATAATGAATAAATAGACAGAAGCAACTTCTTCCGGTGTAGCAAAACGTTTTAATGATATTTTCGACTTTATATTTTCCCTGATATCTGACGGTTTATCTTTCTGCCATTCTGTATCAACAAAACCCGGCGATACACAATTAATTCTGATGTTATAAGGAATCAGAAATTTTACAAGATTTTTAACCATGGCATGAACTGCGGATTTGGTAATGCCGTATGAAATGGATACAGAGTGTGGAAATATTGCCATTGAAGAACCGGTAAATATAATATTTGACCCGCTTTTTAACAATGGTAAAAACCTCTGAATCAAAAACAATGGTGTTGTGATATTCATATTAACAACAGATTCCCACTCCTCCATTGTAATGTCAGTTACACCTTTTCTTACTGTCTTTCCGGCGTTCAGAATAAGAACATCAATGGTTTCAGTTATTTTCTTAACTTCAGAAAACAGGAATGCAATATTTTCTGTATTCGAGAGATCGCATTTGATCAGATAGTAAAAATTTCCGAATTCAGTTTCAAATTCCTGCCTGGTTAAAAGAGCAGATGTATCATCATTATGATAAACAGATATTACTGCAAAGCCCTGATTTAATAGCTGCCGGCAGATCTCTTTTCCAATTCCCTTTGTTCCTCCGGTTACAATTGAATATTTCATTTATCCTATTTAATATCAGGATTCTTATGCTTATCTATTTTATTCTTCATCTTTAGATAGTTTGCATGAATCTTCTCTTTTACATTTGAACTGTTAGTCCCTTTGCCGTAAGGGAAATAAAAGACTTGTACTCCTAAACTTTCAAGATAATCGTATTTTCCAAACCAATCATCCCCAATTACAAATGAATTAATATGAAGCTTCTTTATTAATTCTGTATGGTCTAATGTATGCTGGGGGATTACAATATCAGGATATTTGAGAGCTTCTATAATCTGAATTCTTTCCTCAAATGGAATTATTGACGGCTTTTTATATGTACTTACCAGTTCATCTGTACTTACACCAACTATCAGAACATCTCCTAATCCTCTTGCATATTTAATCATTTTGAGATGATTACTATGGAAAAGATCAAAAGTGCCTGAAGTGTAAACTATTATTTGATTCATTCCATGGAGATATAATTAATAATAGATGTGAAAATAGTGAATTTTATTTGTTGTGAACATATATAACTCAATTTGTTCAACATAATTGTAATCCATAGAAGTTAAAATAGTAGTAATATAAATTACTTAGTGGTATTTAAAACATTTAAAATAATCTGCCTTTTTCTTCATGTGCATGGAAATAAAAGCTTCAGTATGCCTGTCTTATTCATATATTAACCAGAAAGATAAAGTTTCGTCGCCGGAATTAACCGGTTTGCAGATTTTTTTTTTAATAGTTGAACTGACTCTTGATATTTGCTTCATGTTTAACTAAAAATTTAATATTATGAAAAAATTTACTGAGATTTCAATCCATCTTACCTTCTGGATTTTATTTACTGCTGTTGTATATGTACTAAGTAAAATTTATCTGGAAGTGAAACCTGATGCCCCTTTTTCAAATCATTTCACTTATGTAATTTTTCTGGAAGTATTCATGGGGGTTATTTTTTTCTATACAACATACTTTTGCATTCCCTGGGCGAAAAAGAAACAAACTAATGCTTTAATCCTGACAATAATTCTTCTTTTCCTTTTGATGTTCTTTGCATTTCCGGCAATGAAGATCGGGGTTTTGCAAGTAATGAGTTCAATTATTCCTCATTTGTTACTGATATTTGTTGCAATTCTTTTAAAACTATACTCTATTTCTGTAAGGTCTTTGACATAATTAAGTTTCTCTCCTTTCTTAAGCTTTCTGCAGATATTAATGTTAGCTTAATATTTTAAGACTAAATTTACACAATCATGAAAAAGTCGATAGAAATATTCGTTCACATATTCTTCTGGATAATATTTACAGCATTTGTTTTTATGCTGAGCAAAATCTATCTGCAGGCTAAGCCGGATGCCCCATTTTCACAACATTTACTCTATGTAGTATTTTTGGAATTGATAATGGGGCTTATCTTTTTTTATATTACTTTTTTTGGAATAAAATGGGTAGAAAAGAAGAAACTAAGTCTGTTTATTTTTTCATTTATTCTTTTGGCTCTTCTCGTCTTTTTTGCAATTCCTGCCATGAAATTTGGAGTCTGGCAGGTTATGAGCTCTGTTATTCCTCATTTGATACTTATATTACTGGCACTAATTTTCCGGAAATTTTCTGACTCCATCAGACTTGAACAGGAAAAACAGTTTCTAATCCTTCAAAACACGAAAAGTGAACTGGCCTTATTGAAGATGCAGCTTAGTCCTCATTTTCTTTTTAATACACTCAACAATATAGATTATCTGGTAAGCTATGATACAGAAAAAGCCTCCGGTTCAATTTCTAAACTTGGCGCCATACTTCGTTACATGATTTATGATACAGAAGCTGAAAAAATCCCGTTATCAAAAGAATTAAAATATATTGAAGATTATATTGATTTACTACGATTAAGAACTTCTGGCAAAAATTATCTCAATTACAAGATATCCGGGCAGATCTCATATTTACAAATAGCACCAATGCTTTTTATGCCATTGGTTGAAAATGCCTATAAACATTCATCTACTAAGGAAGGTGAAAACATTGTCGATATCAGAATTGAAATTGTAAACAACAAATTACAATTCAATATTAACAATGAATATGACAGCTCCTTAAAATCACAAACACCAGAAGGTGGCCTGGGATTAAATATAGTAAAGAGAAGACTGGAACTTATTTATCCGGGCAGGCACAGTTTTAAAAAAATTGAAGAACAAAACAGATATAAGATTGAATTAATCCTTGAACTGGATGAATATTAGTTGTATCGCCGTTGATGATGAGCCTCTGGCTATTGAAAAGATAAAATCATTCATTGGAAAACTACCTCAATTAGAGTTATTGGGAACGTTCATTCATTCTTCTGCTGCTTATGAATTCTTAATCAATAACCCGGTAGACCTTGTCTTTCTCGATATACAAATGGGTAAATTAAACGGTATTGAAATGGTTGAGAAAATGGTAAGCAAACCGCAGGTTATTTTTACTACAGCCTATAATGAATATGCAATAAAAGCATTTGAGCTTGCTGTTACTGATTATTTACTCAAACCATATACATTCGATCGTTTTAGCCAGGCTGTTAATAAAGCAACTGAATATATCCTCTGGCAATCAGCAGCTTTTAAACCAACACCACATGTTATTGAATACATTTTTGTTAAATCAGGTTATAAATTAGTTAAGATATTTTTGAACGAAATACAATATATTGAAGGAATGAGGGACTTTCAATGCTTTGTAACCCCTGGTAGCAAAATATTAGTAAGTCACTCTTTTCAGGAACTGGAAAAAATACTACCCAAAAGTTTCGTCAGATGCCATAAATCTTATATAGTTCCATTGGCAAAAATAGAAAGCATCGAGAGGGACAGAATTAAAATAGGTAATAAGTTTATTCCAGTAGGCGATATGTATAAAAGCGATTTCTACAAAAGTATCTGATCTGAAAATAAACTATTCAGTCTCAGAGCTTTCTTCACTAAAACGACACTATTTTAAGTTTGTTTCAAATAATTTAAATATTCTTTTATACTCATCAGTCCAGCTGGATGATTCTACAAAACCATGTCTTTCCAGTGGATATACAGCCATCTCCCAGTTTTCCTTTCCAAGCTCAATAAGTCTTTGGGAAAGTCTTACAACATCCTGAAAATGAACATTATCATCTATCATGCCATGACATATTAATAAAGCACCTTCAAGTCCTTCGGCATAATATATCGGGGAGCTTTTTACATAGGCCAGACTATCAGACACCGGGGTATTAAGAATATTTGAAGTATAACCGTGATTATAGTGAGCCCAGTCGGTAACAGACCTGAGTGCGGCACCTGCTTTGAATGTTCCGGGCTTGGTAAACATTGCCATTAGTGTAATAAAGCCGCCATACGATCCTCCGTAAATACCAATCTTGCCCGCATCCACCTGTAATTGTTCAACCAGATATTTTGCCCCGTCAACATGGTCATCCAGATCTTTACCTCCCATATGTCTGTATATGGCAGTACGCCAGTCTCTTCCATATCCGGCACTGCCCCTGTAATCAATATCCAGAACAATGTAGCCATTGTCAACAAGAAAATTATGGAACATGTATTCCCGCGAATAACTACTCCACCATTGGTGTGCATTCTGGAGATATCCCGCTCCATGAACAAAGATTACTGCCGGGCCGTTTTTTTTATAATTTTCCGGTTTGTATAACCTGGCAGGGATATACGATCCGTCTGATGCCCTGAAACGGATAATATCAGGTTTCTTCCAGTTGTATGATTTGTAATCCTGAGAAACCGATTCTGTGATTTTAACAGGTAAAGCTTTCTCATTGTTTTCCATTATATAAAGTTCCCATGGAGTTGTTGAATGTGAAACCCTCAGGGCAAAATATTTTTCATCAGGTGATAAAACATATTCTATCCCTCCTTCAAAACTGGTAAGCCTGACTTTAGATCCTCCTTTTACAGACAATTTATACAATTCCCTGACTCCTGCATCTACCTCATTTGATATGTAATACCATGTTTTTTTATCATTGGAAAGAATTAAATCATAGATTTCAAATTTGCCAGAGGTAATGGCTTTCTTTTGCCCGGTAATAATATCGATGGTATACAGATGTGAAAATCCTGATTCTTCAGACTGAAAAAAGATGGTCCTGTTGTCAGGTAACCAGCCAAGTGGTCCTCCATATCTTATTCCGGGGCCACCAATCCAGGCATCATCATGTTGCTTTTCAAGAAGTTTCAGCCCTCCGGTATTAATATCAAGTATCATTATCCAGCGACTTTTATTATCGTCTGAAAAAATATCTACAACAGCAGTTTTTCCATCGTCAGACCATACAGGACTATCAATCACTACACCTCTTTTCTTTGGCTTCGATGAGATCTTCGCCGGGTAGTCTGAAACATAATCTGGCTGCTCATCAAGTCCGGGTATATCATCAAGCTTGACCTGATAAATTGTATCCCTTCTGAGATCATAAATATTAAGACTGACCGACTTGTAAAACGATGTGCCAACTTTTGTTCTGGTCTGAATATCCTCGGTATATCCTGACTCCGTAACATAATTCGGTACGATGGTTCTTTTACTTTCAGCTGGCTGGTAGGATTGATAGGTGATATAGTTTTCGTCAGGACTCAGGTTAACAGATGAGGTCTGTTCCTGACCTGTATAGATTATTTTTGGTTTTTCCGGTTTAAGAGAATCCTCTTCTTTTTTACCAAGATCTCTGCTTTCCTTCCTGTCTGCCAGAATCCTGAAATTACGTAACTGATCATAATACAACCATTTATCATTTTCATTACTGTAAGGCTGATCTTTTGGCTTTTCCTTTCCTGCCTTAAAATCGGTCAGCTGTGCCAGCTTACCACTGTTTATTTCCCATGAAAAAAGATTATTCCCGCTCGTGAAAAGTATCTTGCCTCCATCATGGCTGAATACAGGATTGCTTTCATAAGCCGCAGTTTTTGAAATCTGTGTAATAACTCCGGATTTTGTATCCATCAGATAAAGGTCACCCTCCTTTGAATAAACCATTTTTGTCCGGCTACGGTTAAATTGACCATTGAATGAAGGAAGTTTTTTTCTTTCTTCAAGTTCCACCTTTGTTTGATTATTATTATCAATATTATATGAATAAAGCGGAGCAGAGATTTCCATGTCTCTGTTCCATTTGAAATATATGGTTCTGCCTGATGCAGACCATTGTATATCCTCAGGCGAAAAACCAGTGAATCGTTCTCCCATCATAATTTTACCGATGGAGAGAGAACTTTGGCCAAAAAGTTTTCCTGCAACTATAAATGAAGCAAGAGTGAAACAGATTATTATGATTTTTCTTCTCATTTAAAATATGAATTGAATAATTACAACTATTTATTAGATTCATTTGGTAATACCTGCCAGGGTATGAGCTTTGACGGATAAAAATTAATCCCCATTGTCCTGAATCTTTCTCCGTGTTTTCCCACCCTGTATTTATATTCATCCCAGGATCTTTGAGATGGCATAGTCCATCCGATTTCAGCATATCCGGGTAATCGGGGAAACGTCATAAATTCGATTTCATCCATGTTTGTGACAGTCTCAGACCATAACGGCGCTTCTATACCAACTATTTTGTCTTTACTAACTCCGGGAATAAGATTTGCAGGATCCCACATGTAAGCGCTATCAACTTCTATATAACCGGCCCAGCTTAAACCAAGAGCTGTTGTAGAGTCATATTTCATATCCAGATAGGCTTTTTTTGCCGGTGACATTAATACTTTTGCTCCCTTGCCTACAGCCATTTCAGCGTTTTTAATACTTGCCCAGTGTTGTACAATGAAGCCCGCTTTTATATCTGATATTGCGATATCATCCCATCCGATTGGCTGCTTACCATGTTTTAAAACGATCTCCTGAACTTTGCTTATAAAAGGGATATAGTCTTCTGTTTTTGTTGCATGTGACTCATCCCCTCCTATATGTAACCAGGGCCCGGGGGTAATAGATGCCAACTCCCTGATAACATCATCTATAAACTTGTAGGTAATCTCTTTATTTGTACACAAGGAGCTAAAACCCACTTTCGTACCAGTATATAATTTGGTTGCTTTTCCGTTGCAGTTTAATTCTGCATATGATGCAAGTGCTGCATTTGTATGGCCGGGCATATCAATTTCAGGGATAATTGTAATAAACCTTTTACTTGCATATTCTACAATATCAGAATATTCTGTCTGGGTATAGAATCCTCCTTTGCCCCCTCCTACCTGCGTACTCCCTCCATATTCAGTCAGATTTGGCCATGATTTGATTTCTATCCTCCATCCCTGATCATCAGACAGGTGAAGATGCAAAACGTTCATTTTATAGAAAGCCAGAAAATCAATAAATCTCTTAACATCTTCCGGTTCAAAAAAGTGACGGGAAACATCAAGCATTGCTCCCCGATAGTCGTAAAAGGGATAATCAGTAATAATCCCAGTTGCTATTTTCCATGGACCGGTTTGCTTTTCAGCAAGTTCAATTTCTGGTGGTAATAATTGTATCATTGTCTGTACTCCCCGAAATATTCCTTCCGGTTTCCTGGCAGTCAGAAGTATCAGTTTTTTGGTAATTGTAAGTTTATATGCCTCAGTTCCGGGGAGAGAATCGGCTGCGGAAAGAGAGAGAACAATCGCCCTGGCCTTTGGCAATCTATCAGCAGATTTTACCTCTATATTGAATCCTGTTGGTGGTCCAAGTTTATCTGAAAGATATTGGCCTATCTGTTTCAATTCTTCCGATTCACCCTGATAATAAATATCAGTTCCTTCCTTAAATTCAAAACTATTACCGGAAGATACTACTGCAACAGGTTTGGGAATTATACTTTCTTTGGAAAGGTCGGTAATTGTCTTTTTGCTACAGGAGAAAATGCTTACTGTTATAACTATAGCACTCATACCAGAAACAAATCTTCTAGACTTCATAATAACAATGGCTTTAAATTATTTGCGTTAAGATATATATTAAATTATAATTTCATTCCCATCAGAACAAAGCTTTTTATATTCTGTTATGTAAACAGAAAATAATTAATCAAAATGGGAACCATCAGCCAGCTTTCAGAAAAAACAGCAGATATGAATCCCTTCGTTCAATTTGATATCTGGTATAAAGAACATCTTAACTCAGAGGTTAAAATTCCTGAAGCAGTAAGCTTAGGCACTACAGATTCAGGAGGAAGGGTTTCATTAAGAACTGTTCTCTTGAAAGATTTTGACAAAAGGGGATTTGTGTTTTTTACAAATTATAACAGTAAAAAGGGTATTCAGCTGGCCTCAAATCCCAGGGTTGCATTACTCTTTTACTGGCCTGAATCAGCAAGACAGATCAGGATTGAAGGTTATGTTATAAAAGTATCCGAAGAAGAATCCCGATCCTATTTTAACGGAAGACCTTACGAAAGCCAGATTTCTGCCTGGGCCAGTGATCAGAGTTCCACAATACCTGACCGGCAATATCTTGAAAAACAATATAATTTTTACTTAGAAAAATTCAAAACTCATCCTGTTGAAAAACCCGAAAACTGGGGAGGATTTCGCATTATACCGGAATGGTTTGAATTCTGGCAGGAAGGAAAATACAGATTGCACGACCGGATTACCTACACCAGAGTAAAAAATAAATGGAACATAGAACGTCTTGCACCATAGGGTTAAAATCTAAACAAGATCACAGGCATCAGCCGGCATCCAGTGTGCATCTTTGCCGTCCCACTTTACATTACAACCTATTGGATTAGTCATCTGTACAGAAATCGGTTTTCCATTCGTTAACTCATTAAGAACAATATCAAGATTATTTACTGTCATTTTTGTGGTGTCCCTGGGATTATCAACACCCCGGCCGGTATAAACGAGCTTTCTTTCCTCATCAAAAACAAAAAAATGCGGCGTTCTTAATGCGCCATATGATCTTGCAACATCCTGTGTCTTGTCATACAGATATACCCACGGAAATTTATGTTTTTTCATGCGATCCTCCATATTTGCAAAGCTATCTTCAGGATAGGTGTTCTCGCTGTTTGAATTAATTCCGGCAAACCCGACTCCCATATTCTGGTATTTTATTACTGTTGCCCTGGTAACTTCATCTGATCCAATAACATAAGGACAATGATTGCAGGTAAAAAAGATCACCAGAAATTTAAATTTATTAAAATCTGATAGGCTGTACTCTTTCCCTTCTGTCGAGGTAAGGTTAAAATCTATTGCTTTCTTCCCTGGTTGTAATGTAAAAGTCATTTTCTTTGGATTATTTATTAGTATTAACACTTTTATTCCCGAATTGTTCTGTCATCCATGTTTTCAGATTTAACAATTAACTGTATAATCTCCGATAGTTATCTTGTTTATTTTCTGACTACATTATCTGGATTAACCTGAGTAATTAAATAATTTTTGCTGCTCTGAAAGGTTTTATCTCAATCTGTTTCCACACGCCGTTAATAATATATGTCTCTTCTTTAAGCATCGCATCGAGCGATTCTCTGTCAGGAAATTCGTAAACAATCATCGATCCTACCATATGCCCGTTATCATTGAGAATCGCTCCGCCAAACAGACATTCTCCTGTTTTTTTCAACTTATTTATGTTTTCAATGTGCTCTTCGCGTACCCGAAGTCTTCTTGCCGGAGCTTCAGGATCGGTATCATCATAACCTATTAATAAAAATTGCATATTACTTCTGTTATTGTTAATTAATTAAATTTTCTCCTTTCAAATTTATAACAAATTCTATCAAATATATTGACGTTATGATACCATTAATATATTTCATATCATTGTTTATCTTTGCATGTAATTTTTAATAATGCCAGAAGACAGACAGTTGTGGTTTCGGGCGTTTCAATATGTTGAAATACAAGAATATATTTAATCCTTTCAGATTCGTTAAAGATCTGAAAAGAAAAGATCATACACCTGCTTATGGTGCACTTGATATTTTCAAATATATTGGCCCCGGACTACTTGTAACTGTCGGATTTATAGACCCTGGCAACTGGGCTGCAAATATTGCCAGTGGTTCAAGTTTTGGTTATTCCCTTCTCTGGATTGTTACTTTATCAACAATTATGCTTATAATTCTGCAGCATAATGTTGCGCATCTCGGTATTGCAACAGGACTATGTCTTTCAGAGGCTGCAACAATTTATATTCATCCGAAAGTTTCAAAACTTATTTTGTCTTTTGCTGTATTGGCATCTGTATCAACCTCACTGGCTGAAATTCTCGGGGGAGCAATTGCCTTAAATATGCTATTTGATGTTCCATTAAATGCAGGAGCAATTCTTGTTACAATATTCGTCACAATAATCTTATTTACAAATTCTTATCAGAAAATAGAAAAATGGATAATTGGTTTTGTTTCAATAATTGGATTATCATTTCTTTATGAACTGGTTCTTGTTGATGTTGACTGGTTTACTGCAGGAATATCCTGGGTGAAACCATCTATGCCCGAAGGATCTATTTTACTGATTATGAGTATCCTTGGTGCGGTTATTATGCCTCATAATCTTTTTCTTCACTCTGAAGTGATACAGAGCCGTCAGTGGAATTTGCAGGATGAAAAGATCATTAAGAAACAACTTAAGTATGAGTTTGCAGATACACTCTTTTCAATGATAATTGGCTGGGCCATAAATAGTGCCATGATAATTCTGGCTGCAGCAACTTTTTTTAAAAATGGTTTAATTGTCAATGAGTTGCAGCAAGCTGAAAAGCTTTTGGAACCATTGCTTGGAAACAATGCTTCTGTTGTCTTTGCTGTTGCTCTGCTGTTTGCAGGAGTAGCCTCAACAATTACATCCGGAATGGCCGGGGGATCAATTGTTTCCGGTATGTTTAAGGAACCATATGATGTTAAAGACAATCATTCCCGGATAGGCATTTTAATATCTCTTTTAGGAGCATTGATGTTAATATTCTTTATAGGAGATCCTTTTAAAGGCTTGATTCTGTCGCAGGTATTTCTGAGTATTCAGCTTCCTTTCACAATACTTATTCAGATCTATCTCACATCTTCTAAAAAAGTAATGGGAAAATATGCAAATGGCCCTTTCCTTATCGGTGTTTTATCTGTTATTGCCGGAATTGTTATATTCCTGAATTTTAAATTGCTGACAGATATCCTGATAAAATAATTTTTCTAACAAAATATTTATATGTCTGAAAAGCAATATAAAATTGGTCTGGTATTAAGTGGTGGCGGTGCAAGAGGTTTTGCTCATCTTGGTGTTATTCAGGCATTAAATGAAGCAGGAATTTATCCGGATGTAATATCCGGTACCAGCGCAGGGGCTATTGTGGGTGTTTTATATGCTGATGGTTATACTCCAAAAGAGATCATGAAACTGTTGAATTCCGGGAGCCGTCTTGATTTTATGCGACCAACACTGCCAAGAGAAGGTTTGCTGCAGATCGGTGGAATAATGAAAATATTAAAAGCCAGTTTATCAGCAATAAACTTTGAAGAGCTTAAAATTCCTTTGTATGTAGCAGCTACTGATCTGAATCACGGACAATCAGTGTATTTCTCAACAGGTGAGTTACTGGATCCTGTTATGGCCTCGGCAAGCATACCTGTGCTATTTCAGCCAGTGGTAATTAATAATATTCATTTTGTAGATGGTGGCGTTATGGATAATCTGCCTCTGAAACCTATTGAAAATAATTGCAGATTCCTGATTGGCTCTTTTGTTAATCCGGTTGGATTTGTTGAGAAAATCAATGGACTAATAAATATTGCTGAGCGGACTTTTATGCTAAGTATGTCAAAAGAAATAATT
Organism: uncultured Bacteroidales bacterium; assembly: GCA_963732435.1. GTDB lineage: Bacteria > Bacteroidota > Bacteroidia > Bacteroidales > VadinHA17 > LD21. The sequence continues at coordinate 77,456 of CAVSZL010000008.1, forward strand.
GAAAAAGCACGCAAATTTGATTTATTTGTTGCACCTCCTGAATTGAGAAATTATAAAATTCTCGACCCTGATAAAGCCAGGGAGCTTTATTTAATCGGTTATAATGCAACAAAGGAGAAGTTGAAAAACACTGATATTCAGGCGTTTATCAGCTTACAGTCTGATCGTTAAGACGTTAGCTCCTCACAAGAGAATAAAGCTTCTTAATTTCTGCCTCCCACAGTGATTCGTCGGGAGTCTCCAGTATCAGAGGTAAATTGTCGAACCTCGGGTCACTCATTATCATTTCGAAAGTTCCTTCACCAATAAATCCGATTCCAATATTATCATGCCTGTCAACCCTGCTACCAAACTCTTTCTTTGAATCGTTGAGGTGCATTCCTTTTAAATAATTAAAGCCAACCACCGACTCAAATTCCTCGAATGTTTTTCTGAATCCGTCAGGGCTCTTGACATCATAACCTGAAGTATATGCATGACAAGTATCAATACATACACCAACTCTTGACTTATCCTCAACATTATCAACAATTATCCTGAGTTGTTCAAAATTGTACCCCAGGTTTGTGCCCTGTCCTGCAGTATTTTCAATTACAGCTGTAACACCTATTGTTTTATCAAGAACAATATTTATAGATTCAGCAATTCTTTTGAGACACTCCTCTGTTCCTATAGCATTGAGATGGCTTCCGGGATGAAAGTTCAGCCTGTCAAGACCAAGCTGTTCACATCTTTGCATCTCATCAAGAAAGGCTGCTCTTGACTTTTCAAGTGGTTCTTTTTCCGGATGACCCAGATTTATCAGATAGCTGTCATGAGGCAATATCTGAAAAGGTTTAAAATTCAATTTTTCACAATTGTCACGAAAAGCCTTAATACTCGATCTGGTAAGAGGATTTGAAAACCACTGCCTCTGATTTTTAGTGAATAGGGCAAAAGCCCTGGCTCCTATTTCAGCTGCATTTACCGGGGCGTTTTCAACACCTCCTGTTGCGCTTACATGTGCACCAATGTATTTCATTGTTATTTCTGTTTTAACTGATAATTATAACAAAATATGAGGCAATAAACAATCTCTGATGCTAATAGTAACTGGTTCCGTCCCAACAATGTGTACATAATTTTTCTTTCGGCAGACCAATCGCGTTTACAAGATCATCGAGGCGCTGATATATTAATGAATCCAGATCAAGGTTTTTTGCAATTTGCTGAACCATTTCATTGTACTTATCCGAATCAGGATTGGCATACTCAGGAAGATCCTTTTCAGCTCCCCCAAGTTGATCTATTGCCTTTCTTCCTGCCAGCTCGAAGATTGATCTTGATTCCGAGAAATTAAGAAAATCACAGGCAAATAAAAGGGGGGGACAAGCAATTCTCATATGAACTTCTGAAGCACCGGATTTCCGTAAATCAACAGTATTATCTTTTAACTGGGTTCCCCTTACTATACTATCATCCAGAAAAACCATCTTTTTTCCGTCAATCACAGCTTTATTCGGGATTAATTTCATTTTTGCCACCAGGTCGCGCTGAATTTGATTTTGTGGCATAAAACTTCTGGGCCAGGTTGGTGTGTATTTTGAATAAGCTCTCTTGTATGGAATTTTCTTTTCATTCCCGTAACCAACTGCATGCCCGACACCAGAATCAGGAATTCCACATACAAAATCTGCTTTAACTGTGTCTCTTTTTGCAATCGATGCACCACAGCGATAACGACACTCATCAACATTAATTCCTTCGTAATAAGAGGGGGGATAACCATAATATACCCATAAAAATGAACATATCTGCATTTTTTCTGATGGTCCTCTTAGCCTTTGAAATCCTTCTGGTTTAATATGGACTATTTCGCCAGGACCAAGAAAATAGTCAAGCTCAAAACCTGTGTTTGAAAACGAACATGATTCTGATGCAACAGCATATGCATCATCTTTTTTTCCGATTACAACAGGTGTTCTTCCCAGCTTGTCGCGTGCCGCTATAATTCCATTGTCAGTAAGTATCAGTAGTGAACATGATCCTTTTATATTTTCAAATACATTCTCAATACCATCAGTAAAATTATCCCTCTCACAAATCAAATTTGCTACAACTTCTGTTGGATTGATATTTCCTTCAAAGTTCTCAGTGAAATGCTTTTTCTTTCTTAAAAATCGCTCTTCAAGTTCGGGGATATTTACAAGCCGGCTTACTGTGACTATTGCAAATCTGCCAAGATGAGAATTAAACAATATTGGTTGAGGGTCAGTATCACTTATGACTCCAAGACCCGAATTTCCTGAAAACTGTTTCAATTCCTCCTCAAATTTATTCCTGAAATAGGCATTTTCAAGATTATGTATCGATCGCCTGAACCCTTTTCCTGGTACAATAAAAACAAGGCCTGCCCGTTTTGTTCCCAAATGCGAATGATAATCAGTTCCATAGAAAACATCTTCCACACAATTATTCTTAGAAACTATTCCATAAAATCCACTCATGTTGCTGAATATAAATTAGTTAACAATAAACCAGGAATTTGTAAATTTAATCAATGAACCTGATAATATTTAATATAACAGTATATTTATTACTTTTGCATAAGAAACATTTAAACATAAACAGTTAAAATGACAGAAACAACTGCGAATTCAAATATTGGTAAGGCTCCTGATAAAAAGGTGCCAATAGGAATGGTGGCTACATCAATCATTCTTGGAGTAGTTCTGATTTTTCTGGTGTTTATGTATTTCGACCAAAAGAGCAAAATGGTTGAAATGGAAACAGTTCTCACACAGGAAAAAGATTCACTGGCAAATGAGTTAAAACTCATGGTTGTTGCTTATGACACTTTAAAGACAAATAATGACAGCCTGAATGCCGGCCTTCAGAAGGAAAGAGAAAGAATTGTGCAGTTATTGTCAATAAATGCATCAAATGTCCAGCTTATAAAAAAGTATAAGAGCGAGATTACGACTATGAGGGAAATTATGAAAAGTTATATTGTTCAGATCGACTCCCTTAACACCCGAAATAAAGTTCTGGTAGCTGAAAATACAGAGATACGTCAGCAGATGAAAGAAGTAAGAACCACCAATACTGAACTTTCCAAAGTCAAAGAAGAGCTGAGTAATAAAGTTGAAATTGCTTCCATTGTTCAGGCAAAAGATATTTATGCCGCTTCTCTGAATAAGAAGAGAAAAGAGACCAATCGGATCAGTATGCTGGATAAACTAAGGATATGCTTCACTCTTCGTGAGAATCCTCTGGCAAAAAGTGGCCCTAAGGAGGTATATATGAGAGTAATAAGACCAGATTCTCTTGTTATAACCAGCAGTCCGGATAATCTTTTCGAATATAAGGGCAACAGGATTATTTATTCAGCAAGCAGAGAGGTGGATTATATGAATCAGGATGTGGAAATGTGTATCTATATGGATAATACAGGTGATTTTATCGTTGGTAATTATAGTGTTCAGCTATATCTTGAAGACAATATTATTGGAAGGACAACCTTTATGCTTTCAAAAAAATAATACTAATCCAACGGCATAATAAATTCGGAAATAATATTATCAGAAATCATCTTACCCTGGTTTGTAAGAATAAGGTTATTATTGTCCTGTTTCATCAGACCATATTCTTTAAACTTGCCGGCCAGATTAATAATATAATCATAACCCTCTTTCTCAAAGGTTTTTTCAACAAAATCAAGATCAATACCCCACATTGTTCTTAGTGAAGTTATAAGATACTCATTAAACCTCGTTTTTGTGTCAAGTTCCTCTTTCTCAAAGAAAGGTTTCCCCGAATTAACAGATTTAATATAACTCTTTAGATCCCTGACATTCCATTGTCTTGAATAACCATTAAATGAATGTGCTGAAGGACCCAATCCTAAATAATTAATTTGTTTCCAGTAATTTGAATTATGGAGGGAGAAATATCCGGGTTTGCCGAAATTTGAAATTTCATAATGTATAAAACCGGCAGATTCAGATTTTTCAATAAGCAGATTAAACTGGGAAAGACTTGTCTCTTCGTCAACTTCCTTGAAAATTCCCTTCTCCTGCATTTTTCCGAATACAGTTCCTTTCTCAATAGTAAGGTGATAAGCCGATAAATGCTTTATGTCAAATGAAAAAGAAAAATCGAGGTTTGCAGCCCATTCAGTGTTACTCATACCCGGTATTCCATAAATCAGGTCAATTGTAACATTCTCAAATCCTGCTTTGAATGTCTCCTCCAGAGCAATTACAGCCTGAGCTGAACTGTGCCGTCTGTTAAGCATTTTCAGATCTGAATCCCTCCATGATTGTATTCCTAAACTTATCCTGTTAATGTTCATCTTCGTCAAACCCGCCAGATAATCTGAACTAATATCATCCGGATTTAATTCAATTGTTATTTCACAATTATTATCAATCCGGAACGATTTATAAATATGATTAAGAATTACTTCAAGTTCTATGATCGTTAGTATTGAAGGGGTTCCTCCTCCAAAGTATATGGTTGAAATTGTTTCGGTTCCTGTGTAATCCTGCCTTAATGAAGCCTCATTCATAAGGGCATTAATAAAAGAAGTATTATCTGTTGGTGATATCACATGATAGAAATCACAGTAGGAACAGAGTTTTTTACAAAAAGGTATGTGAATATATATCCCTGCCATTAAAATAAAATGAGATCATGAAAATTATAAATAAAATATCAATTTGCTGATTAAATTTGCATCAAACATACAAAATGGTCTGGAAAAACAAATTTTCAATTCTGGTTGCTTTGATTATCTTATATTTAAGCCTGACAAGTGCATCTACTTTTGACAAATTACACTTATCTGAAATACCGTTTTACGATGGAATTGTTCATTTTGGCATGTATTTCGGTCTTATGTCAGCAATTATTTTTGAAAATCAAAAAGCTCTGGCAAAGACAAGAAACCTTTTGATTACATCTCTGGTACCTCTGTTTTATGGTATATTAATGGAGTTTTTGCAGGTATCATTAACTTCCTCACGCGAAGGAAGCATTTCAGATTTTATTTTTAATTCTGCAGGTATTATCGTTGCCATGTTAATCTGGTTAATGATAAAACAATCAGCAAAAGAAACTTTCAAATAACTATTAATTCAGAATTATCTGCCTTAATAGCAAGATCATAAATTGTCATATTGCTAAATAACTTTTTCAGATCTTCTCTGGTTTTGTAATATTCTTCATGTATTGTACATTGCTTCCTTTTCGTTTCTGCAATTACACATAGTCCATTATGCATAACACAATTCTTGAAAAAACCTTCTCCGTCAATTGTATTTACGATATCAAGCAAAGTTATATTTCTGGGATCTTTCAATAATGAAAATCCTCCATGTGGTCCCTTTGAGGAAGCAAGAATTTTTTCCTTTACTAGTTTCTGAAGAATCTTGCCCATAAATGGTGTAGGCAGATTCAGGTCTTCACTGATTTTTTTTATACCAATCTTCCCGTTTATCAAAGGGTTCTTTGATAAATAAATAAGAGACCTTATACCATACTTACATGAAGATGAGAGCATTTCAATACATTTTTAATGAAATCTTATCTATTCTTGTTTTATGCCTGCCTCCGTCAAATGATGTATTGAGGAATGTGTTTACAATCAAATATGCCTCTGATTCTGAAATAAATCTTCCTGGTAATGCACAAATATTAGCATCATTATGTGCCCTTGCCAAACGACTTACCTCTTCATTCCAACATAAGGCACTTCGGATACCCTGATGCTTGTTTACAGCCATGTTAATTCCATTTCCCGATCCGCAAATAGAGATTCCAAGTTCATATTCTCCTGCAGAAACTGCATTGGCAAGCGGATGACCAAAATCAGCATAATCTACACTCTCTTCAGAGTAACAACCAAAATCCTTAATTTCATGGTTTTCCTTAATGAGATATTTTACCAGTTTTTCCTTAAGATTAAACCCGGCATGATCCGACGCAATAGCTATCTTTCTCTTTTTCATGTTAATATGTGTTAGTTATTCTTTTTTAACCATTGCGCAAAGTAAAGTAATTGGTTTGGTTATATAAAATATTTAAATACCTATATTGAACATTAAAAAGTTAACAAAATAAAGTTCTGATTGTTCTTTTTCTGATGTAAAATTTAGATTTTTTCATTTATTATATGTTTATAACATGTAAATAAAATATTGTTAAAATTTTAGTAACTCTTATGTTTTTAACATTTCAGAAGTCGAATCTTCAATTATCGCTTTTATAACAAAGTTTTTAGAAAATAATATTAAAATATGAACCTTAAATAAACCTTAAAAACTTTACTTTTGCTTCCTGTGTATCATTTAAAAGCAGAACTTAACAATTGTTAATTATTTTTCTAATCTGTTGATATTCAAAAACGGTATGTTTTTTGAGATGTTTATAAGATGTTTATTCAATGATTATAATAACAAAAACAATAAAATTCGTTTTTTTATATCAACATTGTTAACAGTCTATTAATACCATAATAAAGAAATTTAAATTTAAAATATAAAGAATATTATGTTGTTAATATTATGCCTGAAATGTATTCTAATATTATTATTTACCTGACAAGTAGTGATTAAATTTATAAATTGATTACTGGCAACATTGAAACTATATGAATCAACTTAGCAAAGAACAATATATTGACGAAATAAGCAGGATAAAAGCTGAAAAAAATGCTATAATCCTGGCTCATTATTACCAGACCGGAGATATTCAGGATATTGCAGATTTTGTTGGTGATAGCCTGGCTTTATCGCAAAAAGCAGCTTCAAATGATGCTGATATTATAGTTTTTGCAGGAGTAAAATTCATGGCTGAGACTGCTAAAATTCTTGCCCCTGAAAAAAAGGTTCTTCTTCCTGATCTAATGGCTGGTTGCTCGCTTGCAGATTCATGCAAACCCGAGGAGTTTGAAAATTTTATTAAAGAAAACCCCGGAAGAATTGTTGTTTCTTATGTTAATACCACAGCAGATATTAAAGCTCTTTCTGATATTATATGTACATCTTCAAATGCAGTACAGATTGTTGAATCACTTCCATACGATACTAAAATAATTTTTGCACCTGACCGTAATCTTGGAAATTATGTTCTGAATAAAACTGGAAGAGATATAATTGTATGGAATGGTGCTTGTCACGTTCATGAAGAATTTTCTTTGGAAGCCATACTAAAGCTTAAAAAAGAAAATGTTGATGCGAAAATAATTGTTCATCCGGAATGTGAGCTGCCAATAAGAATGGTTTCTGATTTTATTGGGTCAACGGCAGCTTTATTAAATTTTATAATGAAAGATGATGGTAATTGTTATATCGTTGCTACAGAGGCAGGTATAATTCATCAGATGAAAAAGGCGGAACCATTAAAAACGTATCTTCCTGCACCACCACGAGATTCTACCTGTGGTTGTAGCGAATGCAGCTTTATGAAGCTAATAACAATAGAAAAGATATACAATTGTATTTTGAATGAGAAACCAGAGATTTTTGTAGATAAAGATACATTGATAAAAGCACAGAAACCCATTAGAAGAATGATAGAAATTTCTGAAAAACTAGGACTCTGAAAATGAAAAAATTCTTTTTTCTTATAATATTAGTGTTTTTCTGTTTTACCCTCTTTTCCCAGAATAATGGATCTTTAAAGGATGGATATCAAATATTTAAATATCCGAACGGAACAGTATCAAGTGAAGGTTTAATAAAGAATGGAAAGCCTGAGGGATTCTGGAAAAGCTACTATGTTACAGGAGTTAAAAAATCAGAAGGACGAAGAACGAATTTTCTTCTCGATAGTATATGGATATTTTATGATCAGGCAGGAGATACTACTGAAAAAATAAATTACCTTTTTGGTAAGAAAAATGGATGGTATTATAAATTTAAAAAGGAACCTTCCAAAGGAGTTTATTTATGGTCGAAAGAACTTTTTGCAGCTGACAAAAAGGAAGGAATAGCATATGTCTATTTTCCCGATTCAAAAGTACAACAGACAATTGCATACAACAATGGCAAGAAAGAAGGTTTATCAAAAGAATATGATAAAGAGGGCAACATCATTACATTATTGGAGTATAGTAATGATTTTCTTGTAACAAGGGAAAGGATTAACAGGACAGATAACAAAGGACTAAAACAGGGAGGATGGAAGGATTTCTATCCAAATGGAGGAATTAAAACAGAGAGGTATTTTAAGGACGATATGCTTCATGGTTATTATAAAGAATATGACAACAGGGGAAAACTGGTACTAACCATGCTGTATGAAAATGGGACTATAGTTAAATCAAAAGTTGAAGATGAGCCGGATATTGAAATTGTAAATAAGTATGATGCTGATGGAAAAATAATCTATAGCGGACCATATCGTAATAAAATTCCTGTTGGAATTCACAGGGAATATAACAAGGATGGAAAAGTAAGTAATGCCTTCATTTATAACGATAACGGATTAAAATTGTCTGAAGGTATAGTTGATGAAGCCGGAAACAGAAATGGCAAATGGGTAGATTTATTTCCAAATACAAAGAAGCAGGCTGAAGGCCAGTATAATGATAACAGACGCTCGGGTATGTGGAAATTCTATAACCAGGACGAAAAAGTGGAGCAAACAGGTTCCTTTAATAATGGTCGTCCCGATGGTTTATGGAAGTGGTACTATCCCGACGGATCTATCCTGCGTGAAGAAGAATATTTTCAGGGGCAAAGGGACGGTTTGTACACCGAATACTCACCTGAAGGAGATATTATAACACAGGGGCAATATTCGGATGGTGAAAAAAACGGAGAATGGAAATTTAGTTCAGGTGACTTTACCGAAGAGGGTAAATATATTATTGGTTTAAAGGATGGAACATGGAAATCCTATTTTTTGGATGGAAAACTTAAATTCAAGGGCAATTATCAGCAAGACAATCCCGATGGAGCTCACAGTTATTATTATGATACAGGGAAAATTAAAGAGGAGCAATATTTCAAGATGGGTATAAGAGAAAAGACGTGGAAAAAATTTGATGAGAATGGAATAATGCTGCTTGAAATTACATATAAGAACGATGTTGAAACAAGTATTAACGGTGTAAAAATTATGCTTCCTGAAAGCGACACAAAGCTTATTAAATAGTTACTTTGCTGTATGGAAGATAATATCAACATCAGAAAAGGATTAAACACAGTTGCTGATAAAGAATTTGAGAAACAACTCAGACCTTTATCATTTATTGATTTCAAAGGACAGAAGCAGGTAATTGAGAATTTGTCTGTATTTGTAACTGCAGCTAAACAGCGGGGAGAATCTCTTGATCATGTTCTGTTACATGGTCCACCGGGATTGGGCAAGACAACTCTTGCTACTATTATTTCAAATGAATTACAGGTTAACCTCAGGGTTACTTCAGGTCCGGTTCTTGATAAACCCGGGGATCTGGCGGGCTTATTAACGAATTTGCAGGAAGGCGATGTGCTTTTTATTGATGAAATACACAGGTTAAGCCCTGTTGTTGAAGAATATCTGTATTCGGCTATGGAAGATTTCCAAATCGATATTATGATTGATAAAGGCCCAAGTGCGCGATCAGTACAATTGTCACTAAATAATTTTACTCTTATCGGCGCAACTACGCGGTCAGGACTACTTACCAGCCCGTTAAGAGCAAGATTTGGGATCAAATTCCATCTGGAATATTATGATCAGGATATCCTTACAGGTATTATAAAAAGATCAGCATCAATTATTAATGTAAGCATAGACGATCTGGCAGCTGTTGAAATAGCCAGACGAAGCAGGGGAACACCACGAATTGCTAATGCATTGCTTAGAAGAGTAAGAGATTTTGCACAGGTTAAAGGATCAGGAGAAATAGATATCGAAATAACAAAGTTCGGACTTAAAGCACTTAATATTGACGAGCACGGACTCGATGAAATGGATAATAAAATTCTTAGTGTAATAATTGATAAATTCAGCGGAGGTCCGGTAGGACTGAACACGATTTCGACTGCAGTGGGCGAGGAAAGCGGAACAATAGAAGAGGTATATGAGCCATTTCTTATTAAGGAAGGATACCTGAAAAGAACACCAAGAGGTCGCGAGGCAACTGAACATGCATACAAGCATCTTGGAAAAATTCCCGGAAATATAGAAATGGGGGCTTTATTCTAAAACATTATTTGCACTTCGAAGACTATTATTTAAAAACATTACTGATCTTTTCCAGACCTTTTGAATTAAGAATTTTTATCTTCCTTCCATTCAGTTCTACAAGTTTATCAGCTTTAAAATCAGATAATAACCTGATAACAGATTCAGTTGCTGTACCTACAATATTTGCAAGCTCTTCCCGGGTAAGGGAAATGTTAAGATATTGCTCCGAATCAAGTCCAAAATCATTTACAAGGAAGATAAGAACTTCAGCTAGACGTTCCCGGACTGTTTTTTGTGCAATATCAGTTATAAAAGAATTAGCTTCCCCCAATTCATGGCAGGCAAGCTTAAGTAGTTCCACTGCAAATGATGAGTTTGATTTTATGAAGGTTATCAATATTTCAGAAGGGATGAAACAAACATTACAATCTTCAATTACTTTGGCTGATGTGCATGCAAGTTCATTGCTTAAAACACTCCGGTATGCAATAATATCTCCTTTTTTAGCAAAACGAATTATTTGTTCTTTGCCGTCAAAACCGGTTTTAAATACCTTAATAATTCCTTTATTAATACAAAAAAAGCCACTTATCCTGTTACCCTCCTGGTAAAGAATATCACCTCTCTTATATTGCCTGTAATCTTTTTCAAAGTTAAGGATATCTGTTTCTTCAGGATTAAGAAATTTAAATATGGAACCTGAATCAAAGGAGCAATGGTCACAAAGCGGCACATGAATTTCTTGTTGTTTCATATAGTATTTTCAATAATATTATTTGAAAGCCATATTATTTATCAGAAGAATATTCTTTTGCTAAAATGCACTTTTAAACTGGTCAAGAAATCGAATATCGTTCTCAAAATAGAGGCGAAGATCATTTACCTGATATTTTAGCATTGTAAGTCTTTCTATGCCCATACCAAAAGCAAATCCCGTGTATTTCTTACTATCTATATGGCAGGCATCCAGAACATTAGGATGCACCATACCGCAACCCAGGATTTCAAGCCAACCGGTATACTTGCATACATTGCATCCTTTTCCACCACAAATTTTACAACTTACATCCATCTCTGCCGATGGCTCTGTAAACGGAAAGTAAGATGGACGTAATCTGATCTCAGTTTCTTTTCCAAACATTTCTCTTGCAAAGAAGAGTAAAGTCTGTTTAAGGTCAGAAAATGATACATTTTCATCAATATACAAGCCTTCAACCTGATGAAAAATACAATGAGCCCTGGCCGAGATTGCTTCATTTCTGAAAACTCGTCCCGGTGAAATGGTACGTATAGGGGGTTTCTGATTTTGCATCACCCTTACCTGTACAGATGAAGTATGAGTACGAAGAAGAATATCAAGAGGATTTGATTCTTCTGATGAAAGGCGAGATATATAAAAAGTATCCTGCATATCCCTTGCAGGATGCTCATGGGCAAAGTTAAGTTTGGTAAAAACATGATCGTCATCTTCAATTTCAGGGCCTTCTGATACAGTAAAACCAATTCGTTTAAATATATCGATTATTTCATTTTTCACTATTGAAATAGGATGACGTGATCCTGATGAATAAGGAAACGGGGGCTTTGTCAGATCTGATGTTACCGGAATTTCTTCTTTCGAGAGTAATTCGGATTTAAGTAAGTTATACTTATCAAGAGCATTCTGTTTAAGTATGTTGATTTTTGAACCGATCTCTTTTTTATCTTCCTGAAGAACATTTCTGAATTCCTCGAAAATCTCTGAGATCTGTCCTTTTTTACTAAGGTATTTTAAGCGGAATAACTCTAATTCTTCAGTGTCTTTAACAGAGAAATCTGATATCTCTTTTAGTAGTTCTGTGATTTTTTGAAGCATTTAAAAAGATTTATTAAATCAATAATACAATTATTTTGCTACAAGTTTAATTTTAATGACTTTTATATCTGTTAGAGGTTTATCGCCAGGGTCAGTAGCTGCAGAAGCAATTCTGTCAACTACATCTAATCCTTCAATTACTTCACCAAAAACGGTATAAGTACCATCAAGTCGCGGAGTACCACCCAGATTCATATATGTATTAAGTTGTTCCTCAGAGAATTTAAATTCAGGATTATTCGTCAGATATTTGAACATTTTTATCGAAGCTATTTCCTGGATCATAGCTTCATTTGTTTCTGAAGAGGCTGAATTTATACTATCAGCAGTTTCCTTTAAATATAAATTGAAAATGGCTTGTTTTATGTTAGAATTAACACGTTGTTCAGCTATAATAAGCTCTTCTTTACTGTACTTAACACCTTGAACAATATAAAATTGCATTCCGGATGATCTCATGTTCGGATTAACTTCATTTCCTTCCCGCGCAGCTGCAACCGCACCTTTTTTATGGAAATATTCTTTTCTGATCTCGGCAGGTATTGTGTATGTTTTTAGGGAATCTGGAAGAGTATTGGTGTCTGCTGTTTTTGTGTTAATATCTCCGGTTTGAATCATGAAATCCTTAATTACCCTGTGAAATGATACACCGTCATAATACCCATTCTTAACAAGATTAATGAAATTATTCCTGTGCAGGGGTGTTTCATCATATAGTTTGATTTTTATATCACCAAAAGTGGTTTTGATGTGAACAATATAATTTTCGTTACTCCCGGGAGAACTGCAACAGATTGTAAAAATTAACGCAGGAGCAAGAAGAAATTTCTTAAATCGTATGTTCATGAATTTAATATTATGGTTAATAATCTTGAATAAATAAGTATGCAAAGATATTTAACTTTGAAATATACAGGAAAATATTATTCTGATATCCATTTATTTGATGCAAATAGATGTATTAGGTCAGGGATTTGGGTCATTAAATATATCTTTGCACTTAAAAGTTTAAGGTGAAAGAAGTAAGAAAACTTGCCGGACAGACACTGATTTATGGTTTTGGTACAATTATTCCGAGATTTCTTAATTATGGAATACTTACTTTCTTTTACACCAGAATTTTTGATAAAGCTGAATATGGAGTGATTACAGAACTTTATGCCTGGATGGTTCTGTTACTGATTGTTTTAACTTATGGAATGGAAACAGGCTTTTTCCGATTTGCGCAGAATAAAGATGAGTATGAGAAAGTATACAGCACTTCTCTTATTAGCCTGATCGTAAGTTCAACCTTCTTTCTACTTCTGGTATTTATTTTTATAGAGCCATTCTCTGCATTGCTTAACTACAGTAATAATCATGACTATATAAAAATGTTTGCCGGTATTGTTGCTCTTGATGCAGTTTGTGCAATTCCATTCGCACGGTTGCGAAAAGAAAACAGACCCGTGGTTTTTAGTATCATTAAAATATTGAATGTTATATTAACAATTGGCGTTGTACTGTTTCTTCTAATGGTTGCTCCGGAGATCTATGAGAATAGTAATGGATGGTTTAGAAAGGTTTATAATCCGGATTATGGAGTTGGATATGTGTTTCTTGGTAATCTGATTGGAAGTACTGCCACATTGATAATGTTGCTTCCGGTCATTTTCCGGACAAAAATGATTTTTTACTGGTCAATATTGAGGAAAATGTTAAGTTATTCTGTTCCTCTTCTAATTGCCGGCTTAAGTGCATCAATCAGCGATACTTTGGACAAGGTATTGTTAAGAAGGATGATAGGTCCGGAAAATGGACTTGAAACAGTGGGAGTATATGGAGCAGGTTATAAAATTGCTGTTCTTATGGCTTTATTTATACAGATGTTCAGATTTGCTGCTGAACCATTCTTTTTTGAAAGAGCTAAACATGAAAATGCAAAGGAGACATATGCATTTGTTATGAAATATTTTGTAATAATAATGCTTTTAATTTTTTTGATTATTAATTTGTATATTTCGGGTATTCAATTTATTGTAGGAGAGGGTTTTAGAGAAGCAATGGTTGTAGTACCCATTGTCAGCATGGCGTATCTGTTGTATGGAGTTTATCTTAATCACAGTATCTGGTATAAATTAAATGATCTTACTAATTATGGTGTTTATATTACTCTTATTGGAACTCTGGTTACTGTTCTGATAAATGTGTTGTTAATTCCGATGTATGGTTATATGGCTTCAGCATGGGCACATATTGCATCATACGGGGCAATGATAGTTATGTCTTTTATTTTCGCAGAAAGACATTACAAGGTTAATTACAATATGGTTAAGCTTATTCCGTATTTTATATTTGCAACAGGACTTGTAATTTTTGGATTTTTCTTTGATTATCCTAATATCTGGAGTGAGTTAATCATAAATACATTCTTTATTATTTTGTTCGTTATTTATGCACAGAACAGAGATAAAATATTAACAGTCTTTTTCAAAAGGTAGGATTATTTTTCGGGAAGATATGAGCGAGTTATATCCACTAATACAAAATTAGAGTAGTAAAGAATATATCGGAGAATTGTTCTTTTAGTGAAGAAGGGTCGGTACCAAAAAGATTTAAGAACTAATCAGACGATGACTTTGTTATAAAGATGAGAATGAATTTTATAAATGGATAATGTAAACAACTGAATTATTGATTATTATATGTTAAGAAGAAATATAAGCTATAGAGAAATAGACGAAGCATTTTTATTGTTCAGGTAAGATTGAAATATGAAAAAGACATACAGTATATTATTGGTCTTGGTTATTGTAATGGTTTATTTTAATTCATGCAATAAGGAGCTATATCCGGTTAAAGGAGTGAAGTCAGGCAAGAATTATGACGAAGCAGCTTTTAATTACGTATATGTGGAAGGAGTTAAGCAGAAGTTAATGGGAAACACCGGAGATGCACTGAAATACATGGAACAATGTATAAAGCTTAATCCTGAAAGTGATGCTGCTTATTATCAAATGGCACAGATATTATCTGCAAATGGTGATACCGGAAATGGAAAGAAATATGCTACAAAAGCACTTTCATTGGATGAGAAAAATTTCTGGTATATTGTACTGTTAGCAGGATTACATTATCAGGAGCAAGATCTGGATAGTGCTATTATATTTTATGAAAGAGCAGTAAAGTATTATCCTGAAAAGGAAAGTCTTCTGTTAACTCTCGGAAATCTGTATTCCGAAAATAAGAATTATGACAAGGCTAAGGGTATATTTGATTCATTTGATGAGAAATATGGAGTTAACGAGGCATCTACTTTATCTTCTGTTAAAGGACTTATTGAAGCTGAAAGATATGATGAAGCATTGATTAAGATTCAGGAACTGATTAAGCAATATCCGGATGAAATTCTATATAGCAGACTTCTGGCTTCTATTTATCAGAGCATGGGAGAGAACGAAAAATCTGCTGATGTTTTTAAACAATTAATCCTAAAGGAACCAGAAAATGCTCAGGTTCAGATTTCATTGTGTGATTTTTTACTTACAGAGAAAAACTACGATGAATTATTCCTGAGAATAAATGGCCTGGTTCTAAATGCTGAAATAACTCTTGAAGACAAGATAGGATTGTTCGCAAGAATAATTTCAGAACCGGAATTGATTAAAGAGAACAGCAACAGAGTAATACTATCACTGATTGTACTGGAAGCATCCTATACAGATCATGAAATCATAGCACTTATGCGACCTGAATTTTTGACGAACCAAGGTAAATACAGGGAAGCTACTGATTTGCTTGAAGAAGTAGTAAAGAAAAACCCTGATAATTATTATGCATGGGAAAAAATGCTTTTATCCTACCTGCAGTTGCGTGATTATCCTAAATTGTATGTCAGGGCCGAAGAATGTGCTACTAAGTTTAACAGATCAATTTTAGCCAAAATCTTATATTCTACAGCAGCTATGGAATTGGGGAAGTTTCCGGTTGCGATTGAGGAATTAAGGAAAGCTGAAATTCTTGCAGGAGATAATGTTGAATATATTACTCAGGTATATACTATGAAGGCTGATGTGTATTACAGAATGAAGGAATATGATAAAGCTTTTGAGTTATACGAGCTAGCGTTGAAAAAAAACAATGAAGACCTTACTCTGTTGAATAATTTTGCATATTATCTGGCAGAGCAAGATGTAAGATTGAAGGATGCGGAAGAGATGGCAGCGTTCGTTATTGAAAAGGAGAAGGATAATTCAACTTTTTTAGATACATATGCCTGGGTACTGTACAAGCGGGGAAAGTTAAAGGAGGCATCTAAGATTATGAGTGATATTATTAATAGCGGGGAAGCTCCTGATGCAGAATGGTATGAGCATTACGGATATATTTTAAAAGCACAAAAAAAATGTTCAAAAGCTGTGGAAATATGGAATATTGCCCTGAAGCTTGATAATACTAAAACTAATCTGATAACAGAAATACAAAATTGCAAAAAGTAATTAGTATACTACTGATTTTTATAGTAACGATAAGTTGTTCTTTAACCAGAAGGAAGATAAACAGTGGTTCGGAACAATCAATTGAGTTTTCATCCACTTTATTGTTAGAAAACGTTATCGAGCAAAACATTACTAATAACTCCTTTTTCATAACTAAGGCCGAGATCGAAGTAATATATGAAAATGAGAAGAAAGAGGAATTTGTGGCAAGTATAAAATTCGTAAAACCGGACAGGTATTTGATAAGTCTTAAATCAAAAGCAGGAATAGAAGCAGTAAGAATGTTTATAACTGATGACACGATCCAGATTAATGACAGATTTAACAGGATTCACTATTATGGATCACCTGACAAGTTTTACGGGAAATATGGGTTAAAGAAAGAATTATTATCATTAATATTTGGTGATTATGTAAATATTGAATGTGTTAATAAAGATAACGGTGATTGTGAAAGCGATGTTCTGATTGTTAAATGCTATGACAGAGAGACAGAAATAAATTATAAAATTGATTGTAAGAGGAAAAAAGTAAAAGTGTTAAGACTTATAAAAGAATTTAGAGAAGGAGAATTAGAGATATTATTTAATGATTTTATAAAGGTCGCTGATATTATTATACCACAACGTATTATTATATCTGGAATACCAGATATTAAGATAATGAATGTTACTATACGGAAGATTGATCTGCCGTGGGAAGGAGATCTTGAGTTTGTGCCTGGAAATAAGTATAAAAGAGTTGAAATATTATGAGATATATTTTAAATCTTATTTTTATAAGCATGATTTTTTGCAGTGCTGTTTATAGCCAGAGCAAGGCAGAGCTTGAAGATATAAGGGAAAAAACATTGCAGGAGATCTCTTATGTGGATGATTTATTGCAGACAACAGCAAAGGAGAAAAATGAAAGTATGAATGCTGTTAATATAATTGGTAAAAAATTAAATCTCCGGGAAGCCGTCTTATCGGGTATGAAAAAGGAAATAGCATTACTTTCAGAAAGGATATCACTAAATACATTGGCTCTTGATATTATGGAAAGTGATCTTGTTAAATTAAAGAATGATTATACCAGAGCTGTTATCAATTCTTATAAAACACAAAAAGGATATCCGGAGCTGATGTATTTGTTATCTGCAAAAGATTTCAATCAGGGCTATAAGAGATTAAAGTATCTGCAGCAGGTCACTAAATTCAGAAGACGAGAAACTGAAATTATTATAGAACTGAAAACTCAGATTGAAACCTCTAAATTAAAGCTGCAAAGCGACTTATATAAAATTTCCGATCTGAAATCACGCGAGGAACAGCAGAAAATGTTTTTACAGCAAGAACAGAATAGAAAACAGAAGATGGTTAAATCTCTGGCAAATAAAGAAAAGCAACTCAGGAAGGAACTTGAGGAGAAGAAACGGGTCGCAAAAAAAATTGAAGGAGAAATCGCAAGATTAATCGCAGAGCAAAATAAGAAAAGTAGTAAATCCGACATTACTCCGGAAGAGCGTTTGATCGGGGAAGATTTTTTTAGTAATAAAGGAAGACTTCCATGGCCGGTTGAGCGAGGTATTATAACGAGCCAGTTTGGAGTACATAAACATCCTGTGTTTAAATATCTGGAAGAGGAAAATATTGGTATAGAAATTACCAGCTCAGGAAGAGCTAGTGCAAGAACTGTTTTTCAGGGAGAAGTTGCAAGGGTGTTTGCTATTCAGGGTGCTAATATGACTGTAATTGTACGGCATGGTAAATATCTTTCAGTTTACGCAAATATTGTTAATGTAAAAGTAAAGCCTGGAGATAAAGTCAAAACGAAAGATGATTTAGGTGATGTTTACTCGGATCCGACAACAGGTAATAGTATTCTAAAATTTATGATATTTGAAAATAATTCAAAATATATGGATCCGGAGTTCTGGATTGTGAAGAAGTAAGTTTTAATGTAACTATTTTTATTAAGCTTTGTATAACTTGTCAGGCATAGTTTATGAGTATAAATATTAAAATAGAATCAATTCCTTCAAACATAAGGATAATAGAAAAAGCTATTGATGAAGCAGCTGCAGAAATTGGGATTTCACAGGAGAATTATGGGAAGATTCTGGTTTCCACGCTTGAAGCTGTGAATAATGCTATTATTCATGGCAATAATTCAATTGCTGATAAAATTGTTGAAGTAAATATCAGGTATAAAAGCAATGAATTAAGGATTAAAGTAACTGATGAGGGATTGGGATTTAATCCAAGTGATGTACCTGACCCGACAACACCTGGCAATATTGAATCACTTAATGGAAGAGGAGTGTTTCTTATGTCTCGTCTTGCAGATAAGATTAAATACAGCAAAAAGGCAAATACTGTAACAATGATTTTTAAAAATATCAAATCTTGAGTATTAAAGTATTCTATGACGAAGTTAACTACAGGATAAGAAGCTGGAGAAAACTTAAAAAGATAGTAGAGAGTATTGCTTTATCCTGTAATATGGTAGCAGGCGATGTAATGATAATAATTACGGATGATAATACGTTGAGGGAAATCAATGTCCAATTCCTTAAACATAATTATAATACAGATGTTATTACTTTTAATTATTGTGTCAATAATATTATTAACGGAGAGGTTTACATAAGCATTGATACTGTAAAAAGGAATGCGTTCAACTATAATGTTAGTTTAAGCGAGGAGATTAAAAGAGTTGTAATTCATGGAATTCTTCATCTTGTTGGTTATAATGATAAGATAAGAAGAGATAGAATTATTATGAAGAATAAAGAAGATTTTTGGCTCGCTGAATTAGAAGATTAGAAAATGGATTTCAGATATGATATAATTGTAGTAGGAGGAGGACATGCAGGATGTGAAGCTGCCCATATAGCTGCGGTTATGGGGGCAAGAACACTTCTGGTAACCATGGATATGACTAAGCTGGCGCAAATGTCTTGTAATCCTGCTATGGGAGGTATAGCAAAAGGCCAGATAGTCAGAGAAATTGATGCATTGGGAGGAATGAGCGGAATTGTAACAGACAGAAGTATGATACAGTTCCGGATGTTAAACAGATCAAAAGGACCGGCAATGTGGAGTCCAAGGGCGCAATGTGATCGGCAGAAGTTTACAATCGAATGGAGAAAGATTCTTGAAAAAACCAATAATCTGCATATATGGCAGGAGCAGGCAAAGAAACTTATGCTGGATGGATCAAAAGTTATAGGAGTAGAAACAAGTTTCGGGGCTAAATTTTATTCTGAAGCTGTTATACTTACAAATGGTACATTTCTGAATGGATTGATGCATATTGGGTTTTCAAAAATTAAGGGAGGAAGATCTGGTGACCAGGAATCAACAGGCTTAAGTGAACAACTCGAAGAGCTTGGCTTTTTGGTAGAGAGGTTAAAAACAGGAACCAGTGCAAGGATTGATGGGAGAACAATTGATTTCAAGGAAATGACGGAACAAAAGGGAGATGATGAAGGAGGGTCTTTTTCCTATATGAAAGATTCCGGAAATTTAATGGAACAGAAAAGTTGCTTTATAACTCATACAAATGAAGAAGTTCATGAAGAACTTCGAAAAGGATTGGAATTTAGTCCGCTTTATAGTGGGAGAATAAAAGGGAGAGGACCGAGATATTGTCCTAGCGTAGAGGATAAAATTGTTACTTTTAAAGATAAAGATTCACATCAGTTGTTTTTAGAACCGGAAGGTTTAGATACTGTTGAATACTATATTAATGGGTTTTCAAGTAGCCTTCCATTAATAACTCAATTATCAGCGCTTCGTAAAGTTAAAGGACTTAAAGATGTTGAAATATTCCGACCTGGTTATGCAATTGAGTACGACTTTTTCCAACCAACGCAAATCAAGCATACCCTGGAAACAAAGAAGATATCAAATTTATTTTTTGCAGGTCAGATAAATGGCACAACGGGATATGAGGAAGCTGCAGCTCAGGGTATAATGGCAGGTATAAATTCTGTTCTGAAAATAAGGGAGAAAGAACCTTTAGTACTGGGAAGAGAAGAGTCATATATAGGTGTATTGATTGATGATCTTGTTACCAAAGGAGTGGATGAACCCTATAGGATGTTTACTTCAAGAGCCGAATACAGAATTTTACTGAGACAGGATAATGCCGACGAAAGACTTACAAGGAAAGGTTATGATATTGGTACTATACCAAAGGAAAGAGTATTACGGTTGGAGGAGAAGGAATTTTTGATAAAAGAGGTGATGGATTTTCTCACGACAAAGAGTATTAGCCCTGAGGAAATTAATACTTTTTTGCAAGATGCCGGCACAAACATTCTAACACAAAGTGTAAAAGCAATAACAATTGCTTCAAGGCCGCAGGTAATCATTAAAGCTCTGCTTAATAAGGTTCAGGGAGGTAAAGAACTGAAAGCATATAACTCACAAAGATTTTCTGAGATTTCAGAGTCTGTGGAGATAAGGATTAAATATGAAGGATATATTTTGAGGGAAAAGATTGTGGCAGACAAAATAAAACGTCTTGAAAAACTAAAGATTCCAGAGGATATTGATTATAGTGAGTTAGTATCTATATCAACAGAAGGACGTCAAAAGTTAAGCAAAATTAAACCTGATAATATTGCTCAGGCAGGAAGAATTAGCGGAGTATCACCATCAGATATTAATATTCTGTTAATGTATTTGGGCAGATAAATGTTCCACGTGGAACAATATTTATAAAAATATAAAAAATATTTATGAAAATCTGTGGAAGAGTTGTGGATATTCATAAAAGGGAGATCTATCCGGCCGAGATAGTTTTTAGCAGAGGAATAATTAAAAAGATTGAAAAAGTCAAAATAGCCCCTGAGTATTTAATATTGCCTGGACTTATAGATGCGCATATTCATATAGAGAGTTCGATGTTGACACCGGGGGCTTTCGCTGAGGCAGTAGTTGGACATGGGACAACCTCGGTTGTTTCGGATCCTCATGAGATTGCAAATATACTTGGGGTGAAAGGAGTTAAGTATATGATTAAAGATGCTGGCAAAGTTCCACTGAAATTCTTTTTTGGCGCTCCGTCTTGTGTACCTGCAACTAAATTTGAGACAAGCGGGTCAAAAATAGGTACAAGTGAAGTAGATCAGCTTCTTGATTTACCAGAGATTAATTATCTGTCAGAAATGATGAATTATCCTGGAGTAATTTATAAGGATAGAGATGTAATTGATAAGATTAATTCAGCAAAGAAGCGAGGAAAACCGGTTGATGGCCATGCTCCGGGACTATCAGGTGAAGCGCTCAGAGAGTATGTTAATTCGGGAATTTCGACAGACCATGAATGTTCTACTATTGTGGAAGCATTGGAAAAAATAGATTTAGGCATGAAGATCCTGATCAGAGAAGGAAGTGCTGCCCGGAATTTAGAGGCCCTGAAGGAATTATATAACCACAATCCGGAAATGGTTATGCTGTGTAGCGATGATCTTCATCCCGAGATGCTTGCCAGGAGGCATATTAACAAAATTATAGCAGATCTGATTTCACAGGGATATAATATTTTTGATGTAATTAGAAGTGCTACTTATAATCCCGCGATACATTATAATCTTAATTCTGGTTTACTCAGAAGTGGAGATTTTGCAGATTTCATTGTTGTTGACAGCCTTGATAAAATGAACGTTTATGAAACTTGGATAAATGGACGAAAAGTGTTCGGAGCCGGTGAAGTAAATTTTAAGTATAATCCTGGAAAAGTAATAAATAATTTTCATTGTACACCCTTAAGAGCTAACGATATTGCCATTAAAAACAAAGGAGGTAGTATCAGAGTTATAGATACTGTTAACGAGGAATTATTAACAAAACAACTAATTGTATCTGCAGATGAAAAAGATTTCCTTGAAGCGGATACGAATTCTGATATTCTTAAGGTTATTGTGAAGGATAGGTATGTTGATTCGCCTCCGATCATTGGTTTTATAAGAGGTTTTAATCTTAAGAAAGGAGCTATTGCAAGCTCTGTTGCGCACGATAGTCACAATATTATTTCGGTTGGCACAAGTGATGAAGATATTGTTAGTGCAGTTAATAAAATTGTAAATATGAAGGGAGGCCTTGCAATTTCTTCTGAAGGATCTTTAACGTCTCTTAAGTTGAATATTGGAGGTATTATGACAACATCAAAATGTGGCCTTGTTGCAGTGGATTATGAAAAGCTTAATGAAATGGCCAGAGAATTGGGATGCGAAATGAAGGCCCCTTTTATGACACTTTCCTTCATGGCATTACTGGTTATTCCTGAATTGAAAATAGGAGACAAGGGTTTGTTTGACGGAAATAAATTTGAACTTGTTCCTTTGTTTGTCTGAAATCCAGATTGTATTACGTTCTATTGGTTACAGACCCTTTATTTTTTATGTATTGTTCAATAAAATGTATTAATAAAAATGATTATAGACATCATCTATAGTTTAACATAGAAAAAAAATAGTTGATTTATTATTATCTTTTAGACAATAAGTATTCATAACTGAGAATTCAATATAATGTCAGCAGAAGCAAAATTCAGAATCATAATCTCATTGCTTCCAAACAAGGCGGGCATATATCAGTTTTTAGATTCAAATGGAGTTGTGATCTATGTTGGTAAAGCCAAAAACCTTAAAAAGAGAGTAGCATCATATTTCTCGAAAAACCAATCAGGGAAAACAATCGTACTTCTCGGAAAGACAAAAGATATAAAACACATTGTCGTAGATAACGAATCTGATGCCCTTCTGCTGGAAAACAACCTGATAAAGAAATATCAACCACGATACAACATTCTATTGAAGGATGATAAAACATTTCCCTGGATATGCATCAAAAAAGAACCTTTTCCAAGAATATTTAGTACCAGGAACTACATAAGGGATGGATCTGTCTATTTCGGACCATATACCTCAGGGTTTATGGTAAAAACATTGATAAGTCTTATTCGTCAGCTTTTCACACTGAGAACATGCTCCCTGAATCTGATTTCTTCAAATATTACAGCGGGTAAGTTTAAAGTATGTCTCGAATATCACCTGGGTAATTGCAAAGCGCCTTGCATAGGACTTCAGAATGAAAGCGATTACCTGGAAAACATGACACATATAAAAGAAATTCTTAAGGGTAACATCTCTTCAGTAATAGATTATCTGAAAAAGTTAATGGATAACTATGCATCTGAACTTCGTTTTGAAGATGCTCAAAGAATAAAGGAAAAAATTGAGGTTTTAACACGGTTTAAAAGTAAGTCAACTATTGTAAGCAATAGTATAAAAAACATTGATGTATTCGGCTTCACACAAGAAGCAGACAATGCCTATGTTAATTATTTAAAAGTAGTACAAGGAGCTGTAATACAGGCTTTTACCTTGGAACTAAAGATCCGGACTGATGAGGAAAAAGAATCTATTCTGGCCTTTGCAATCACTGAAATAAGGCAAAGACTATCCAGTGATTCTCCGGAAATAGTTGTGCCATTTAAACCTGATATTTTAATCGGGAAAATCAATTATACCATACCAAAGGCTGGTGACAAAATGAAACTTCTTGAACTTGCGGAACGTAATGCTATTTATTATAAACTTGAACAGAAGAAGAAAATGATGGAGCATTCGCCTCAGGTTCGTACAGGTAAAAATCTCGAGAAACTTAAAAGCGACCTCCATATGCCAGCGCTGCCTCTTCATATCGAGTGTTTCGATAATTCCAACATTATGGGAACTAATCCTGTCGCCGCTTGTGTTGTTTTTAAAAATGCAAGGCCAAGTAAAAATGATTATCGCCATTTTAATATTAAGACAGTTACCGGGCCAAATGATTTTTCGTCGATGGAAGAAATCGTATACAGAAGATATAAAAGGATGATTGATGAGCAGAAGGATCCTCCTCAACTGGTTATAATTGATGGAGGAAAAGGTCAGCTATCTTCGGCAATGAAGAGCATCGAGAGGCTTGGACTCAGACAAAAGGTAACAGTAATCGGAATCGCAAAAAAACTGGAGGAAATATATTTTCCCGGAGATAGTGTTCCAATATATCTCGATAAAAACTCTATCAGTCTGAAAATAATCCAGCAGATGAGAAATGAAGCACACCGGTTCGGTATAAATTTTCACCGGGATAAACGCTCATCCGACATGGTAAGATCAGATCTGGATAATATTAAAGGAATTGGACCTAAAACAAAGGAGCTCTTAATTAAACATTTTGGTTCAGTAGAAAAAATCAGAGATGCAGAAGCTTCCGAACTTTATGATATAGTAGGTCAGCAAAAAGCCAGGATTTTGTCAGAATATTTTGGAAAGTAACTCTGGTTTCCACGTGGAACACTTTTCAGGAGAAAAGATATAAAATACAGATAATGAGAATTATACGCTATGTTATCTCGTCTCTTAAGGCCATGA
Source organism: uncultured Bacteroidales bacterium (assembly GCA_963732435.1). Taxonomy (GTDB): domain Bacteria; phylum Bacteroidota; class Bacteroidia; order Bacteroidales; family VadinHA17; genus LD21. The sequence goes on from CAVSZL010000008.1 coordinate 102,363, forward strand.
GAATTGATTATTTTTGCTCTAAAAGCCATTCGTCCGTGAATAATTGCATCTTGAAGCCTTAATAATTTGTTCCAGATAAGATTAATCAATAGCATAGGTATTTTTAAATAATACTTAAAATTCTACTCTGAAATTTAGAACAGGAACTATACCAAGACTGAGAACTTCGTAAGTACTAATATTCCCGTTTTCATAAAGATCTTTCTTCCGCAGGACATTTTTCCGGTTAGTTGCATTCTGAATATCGAGCATTAGAATCCATGAAAATCTTGGATTATTTCTTCTGAAATTTATTCCGGCATCCAATCTGGCAAAATCAGGGAGTTGGCTGTTGTATGTTTTTGATACATCCTGAATAATTTTTTTTGACTTCAGGGATTTAGAAAAATCGACAGGAGTATACCGGTACCCGCCTCTGATTTGAAATTTAAAGTTTAAACCTATTGTGTTCCGATGATCATTCCCGAGAGGGAAGTCTTTACCAAAAAGCACGTTGCCGGCATACCTGGTATTGTAATAAGTATTATACCATTTTTGATCTCCTGACTTGTATTTTGAGTTAAAGAATGAGCCGGTCGTCATGAAATAGTAATTATTGGTAAATGCTTTTTCTATGGTAATTTCTATTCCACTTTGGAATCAATAATATAGATGTTTGCTCCTGCCAGGGGTATTTTTGTTTCCCTGTCTGTAACCGTTCCCTTTAATTTTTGAGTCAGAACCTGAGATCTGCAATCCAATACTTCCAAAAAACGAAACAGGATAAAAAACAATTTTCCCATAGACTATTATCTTCACTCAAGGAAATTGCAGAAACTGAAGATCGTTTATTAGCCTACTATTTAGGAAAGGGCGATTTCAACCTCCCGGTAGATTTCAGGTGATCCATAAGTAATAAGACCCTTCATTCCTGCCACTTCAGCAGCCTTAACATTCTCTTCAATATCGTCAATAAACAGGCAATCAGACGATTTTAAGGAATACTTTTCGAGGAGAATCTGGTATATTCTAATGTCTGGTTTAGAGAATTTGACCTCTGATGAGATAATACCCCCATCAAAATGTTTGAAAAAATAATATCCTGTTTTTATCTCTTCAAAAATATCTATTGGGAAGTTGGACAAAAAGAACAAGCGGAACCCCCTTTTTTTAAGGTCAGGAAGCAATCTGACGTTCTGGTCGAGGGGAAACATTATCTCAGTACGCAAATTGAAGATATGAGATATTTCTTCCCTTTTAAGAGAAGAGCTTGCAGCAATAGATTCGATAGCCTCCTCCGTTGTGAGATCTCCATTGTCTAACATCTTCCATTCCTTGCTATTAAATATTTCAGAGATGATTTTCGATTTGATCGTTTGAGGATATTTCTTATTGTCAAAATATTCTGAAGGTTTAAAGCTTATCAAAACATTTCCTAGATCAAAAACTATATTCTTTATCATATCAGGGATTTTTCATTTCTATTGGTTGTCCGGTTGCTTCGAGAACGTTCCACCAGAGTTCGCCTTTAATATCTATTGTTTTACGTTTTGCAATCACTGTTGAAATGGGCATCAGAGTAAACTGATTATTCCAGAAACCGATTACAAAATCAGTTTTTCCGGCCAGGGCTCCATGAACTGCATTTTGAGCAAGCAGATTACAGAATTTACTGTCATTTGCGTTAGCAGGAGAACTTCGTATTATATAACTAGGGTCAATGTACTTTATTGAATGCGGAAATCCCTTATTATTGAATTCTTCTGAGATTTTATCTTTAAGGTATATTCCAATATCTTTATGCTTTGTGTTTCCGGAAGCATCCTTTTCTATATTCGATTGTTCAAAGAATTCCTGTCCCGCACCTTCAGCAACAACTATGACAGCATGATGTCTTTCTTCAAGTCTCTTTCTAAGGATCTTAAGGAATCCTCTCTGACCGTAAAGATCAAAGGAGATTTCTGGTATTAGAACAAAATTAACTTCCTGAATAGATAAAGCCGCACTGGCAGCAATAAACCCGGAATCACGACCCATAAGTTTAACAAGGGCAATTCCGTTATAAGCTCCGGATGCCTCATTATGTGAATATCTTATAATGTCATTTGCTATTGAGAAAGCAGTTTCAAACCCAAATGATTTTTGAATGAGATCTATATCATTGTCAATTGTTTTTGGAATTCCGGCAATACAAATCTTAAGCTTTCTCTTTTCAATTTCTTCATATATACTATGCGCCCCCTTAAGAGTTCCGTCACCTCCGATGCAAAAGAGCACATTAATATTCATAATCTCCAGTGTATCAACTATTTTTTCAACATCCTGGTCTCCTCTTGAAGAACCAAGAATTGATCCGCCAATAAGATGTATGTTACTAACCATCTGAGGAGTAAATTCCACAATAGGATGGTTGTACTTCGGAATTAGTCCTTCAAAACCATATTTGAAACCGAGCACCCGACTGATGCCGTACCTGTAATATAATTCGTTAACAAGGCTTCGTATTACATTGTTTAATCCCGGACATAACCCTCCGCATGTAACAATTCCGACTTTCGTCTTGGCTGGTTCAAAAAAGATATTTTCCTTTGGTCCGGCCTTTTCAAAAGAGACTGGATTGACTCCGGATTCTTTACATTTAATGAAATTATCGAGAGATACATCATATATTATTCGCTCATCATCATCAACAAATGTTCCCACAGGACTTTCTGAACGATGAATTTGCTTAAGAGGAGAAATAACCCCTCTTTTACCAAGTGATGCTACTAAAAACTCCTCGTATTTCATTTTATAAATAAATAAGCTTTAAAATCCAGGGGAAATAGAATCAGACTAACCTCTTATTGATCAATATTATTTGAAAATTAGAAATAACAAAGTTTATACTCAGACAATTTTTTTAATTCTTCCAACCAATCCGTTATCCAGTATAACCTTGATGCCGTGAGGATGATTTGGAGATGAAGTCAGAATTTCTTTTACAATTCCCCCTGTTAATCTTCCTGAACGCTTATCTTCAGATAATTCTACCAATACTTCAATTCCCGGTTTAATTTTAGCCCGATTAGTTCCTTCCATTTGAATTTATTAAGTTAAATTAATGTGCCAGCATTAAGATGAAAATATCACCTTACAGAAAGCTATCATATTACAATAATAGAAATAATTTCTATAAACACAATTGTGTGCCAATTTTAGTTATGTGGAAATGATATTATTATTACAGGATCAAGATAAATACGAATACTACTCAGCAGTTCCTTTAACGTTCATTCTGAGCCTGTAAAGGCCTTTTTGATTGGTGATAAACAGACTTTTGAGATCAGGACCTCCAAAGCAGACATTTGTTGTCCCGTTGCTGCCAGGGATTTCAATATATTCAATCTGTTTTCCTTTTTTATCAAAAACTGTTACGCCTCTTCCGGTGAGATAAATATTCCCTTTTGAGTCGATTGTCATACCATCACTTCCCCTTTCGCAAAAAAGAGTTTTACTGCCGAGACTTCCGTCTTTGTTGATTTTATATTTCCATATCTTTTTATCGCCCTGATCAGCAATGAAAAGTGTTTTGCCATCAGGAGTACCAACAATGCCATTGGGTTTGACAAAATCTTCTATAACCCTCGAAATTGTTTTATGGTCTGGCGATAGATAATATACAGCCTGATTATCCTGTGGCATTGTTTTGTGTTCCCACCATGATCTTTGCCAATAGGGATCAGTAAAATATATTCCTCCGTTTGAAAGAATAAAAAGATCATTTGGCCCGTTAAGCAGTTTTCCATCATATTTGGATGGAATCACAGTAACTTTCTTATCCATTGAGATCCTCCATAGTTCATTCCTTTCATCAGCACAGGCCCATAAATATCCGTTTTTATCAAAAGATAGGCCATTTGAGCGTCCGCAAGGCTGCAAAAAAGTTGAGAGCTGTCCGTCAATACTCCAGATCATAATCCTGTCGTTAGGTTGATCTGTGAAATAAATATTCCCTTTTGAATCTGCTGTGGGGCCTTCAGTAAAACTAAATCCATCTGCAAGCATTTCAGGTTTTGCTCCGGCTTGTATTAATTCTGACTTATGTTCCTGCTGTACAAAAGAAAAACCAATTAAAGACAGAAGGATTAGCTTAACGATCCTGAACATTTTCATGATATATAGTATTTTATAGATATTTTAACAATGTAAATTATTCATTTTGATTCAGAGGCGGATACAATTCTTTGAATGTAGTTATCAATCTGTTCAGGTAATTCAAATCCAATAATTATCATGTCAACTGTTTTTAATCTCATCACGTACTTCAGTGATGAATCTATCTTTTCGGAATCATTCCGAAATTCCCCATTACCAATGAGTTTCATTCCAATCACACCCTTACCTGCCTTATGCAGTCTTTCAATTACGGGAATTACAAGTGCGGGATCTTTTTTATCCATGGCCTCACCGTAAGGATTAACACGAACATGAACCACATCAACCCAGGGATTTTCAACGCAGGCCTCCATAGCTTCAAGTGAATGAACAGAAACCCCGTGAGCGCGAATAATCTTTTTAGCTTTGAGTGTTTCAAGTATATCCATTTGCTTTTTATGCTTGCTGGTCCATTGTCCGTCGGTCATGCAATGTATCTGCACAAGGTCAATATAATCTGTTTGAAGCTCTTTTCGGAATCTATCAACAACTTTATCCGCATCCGGTCGTTCCGGTTCGGGAATTCCTCCCTGTGAAACCCAGATCTTTGAACTGATGAGATAAGTTTCTCTTGCTAAGCCTGAAAGTGCTTTTGCTGTATAAGGATGTGTTCCATAACTGTCAGCACAATCAAAAAAACGTATTCCTTTATCATAAGCCTGACGAATAATCACCTCTGCATTACCCGCTCTTATTATGCTTGAAGAACGGTTTCCTGCGAAGAATCCGGTTCCCATGCCCAGAAAAGTGGTTTTTAGTCCGGAATTACCTAAACTTACGTTAAGCAAGGAAGCTGGTGAAGCCTCAGATAGCTTATTTACTGATCCGGTTAATGTATTTCCTAAAAATACAGTACCGGCTCCTGCAGCTAATGTGGTAACAAACTGCCGGCGGTTTAATTTATTTCGTGCCATATCTTCTCTGTTTATCTGTTATTTATTGTGGTTTACTTTAACCCTAATTTTTCTACCAGGCTGCCAGGAGGAACAGGACGTCCGTTTTTTGTTGCCACTCCTGTTACTTTGGCTTTAACAACAAGTTTTTCATCAGGAATCCTATAAATGTCCTGGATAAATAACAACCTTGCATTACCTTCTCTCTCAATATTTAGCCTTACAATAAATTTATCGCGACTTCGTAAAGGATATTTGTAATCAATTTCAACTCTTGTCACAATAAGATCAATTCCTTCTTCATGGAGATTAACGAAATTAACCTCTTTTGATATCAGGAATTCATGCCTGGCATGTTCAAGATAATGTTGATAATTAGCATTGTTTACTACTCCCTGTAAGTCACATTCATAATCCCTGACGATGAACTCAAGGCTAAAAGAATAATTTTTATCTTCCACTGGTTAAAAATCAATATCGAATTTTAACGTAATAAATATTAATACAAGTATAAGAATTTCTAAAGAATTATTCAGGCCAGTTCATTTGAAATATTATATTAGTTTGAATTGTAGATTTGGAGTGTAAAATGTCTTTTATATTACTGATGCATATACAAAAAAAGTATTTATCTATTCTAATTTTTTATTAATTAACGGTAATACTCTCTCCAAAAAAAGTGGGATTTAAGTTGATAGAATTTAATGAAATATAATTGATACAAAAAGTAAATAATTAATGACATTTTCAAACCTGAAAAATTCGGGTTAGTCAAATCTTAACCAGTCAATTGAAAGCAATCCCTTTTCTTCTTTACTATTGAATTGGAACCATAATGAATGAATACCTGATACTTTTTCAACCGGAACTATGATAGTTTGCCATTTCCGATTTTCACCGGAAGATTTAATCTCGGCTTCAGCAATTTTCATGTGCCATGGCTTATCAATATATATCTGTAATTTTCCGGTCTTTCCTGTCGACAGATATTTAATTGTAAGACTCTTGGTGCTTTTTCCGAAATCGATGTACTTATAGCAAAATTTATCTCCATTATTTATCATTCCAAGTTCTTCCTCCTCATCAGCAAATTGACTGATCCTGAGGTTTCCTGATAAAAGACAGGCCCATTCTGCCTGTATTGTTGTTAAAGGATTTAAAGGCTCACCAGCCCCTTGTGAGGTCATTTCAACTTCAGAAATAGATCCATCCGGATTAAAAGAAATTGGTTCCATGCACGCTTTTCGCATAGTATTGCAGCCATGTGTCGAACGATGATAAAAGACATACCATTTACCTCTGTATTCTGCTATTGAGCCATGATTGTTCCAGTTTCCCGGATTACAGTAGTTATTATCAATTATAACCCCTCCATACTTATACGGACCAAACGGAGACTTGCTTGTTGCATATCCAAGGCAAGTTGGTGCATCACCCCGGCTTATATCTGCAAATACAAGGTAGTAAATACCCTCCCTTTTTGTAAGAAAAGCACCTTCATGGAAATGATGTGAACCTTCAGTCAGGATTGAATCCCTTACAGTGTTTAAGTCAAGCTCCTTCATATTTGGCTTTAACTTTCCCATTTTAAGAGTAAACTGACCCCATAAGTAATAAGACTGGCCATCATCATCGGCAAAAACAGATGGATCAATCTGGTTATAACCTTTGAGATTAATATTTATTCCGTTTGTAAAGGGTCCGGTCGGATTTGTAGATGTTGCAACTCCTTCGGCGAAATCCTTCCCCGGCTGACAATAATACATGTAGAAAGTATCTCTTTTATAAGAAACATCCGGAGCATAGAGAAGATTATCATTATATGAAATGCCATCTCCTTCACCTGATGATACAAGTGCATTTTTATGTAATTGCCAGGATTTCAGATTATCCGTTGAAATAACATGATGCCGGTTTGAACAATAATAGTTGCAACTCTCATCCAAAGAGCCGTATAGATAAAGTCTTCCATCATTCCAAACATGTGCTGACGGATCTGCTAAATAGAATCCCGGAGGAGAAATCGGATTTTGAGCAGAAATGATTCCGGAAATAATTGAAGAGATGAAAATGCATATCTTAAATCTCATACTATCACAAAATTAAACCTGTTCATAATAAGAATATTTCCGGAATAACCAGACTGTCCGGATTTGTATGGCTAGGGGTATTTATTAAAGTATGCCCGACAGAATTATATTGATTATTACTTTGGGAAACGACCAAATAATGTTTTCAGAAATTTGTGAAATTTATGTATGCTATGAGGCTTATAATGCATAAGAATACATTCTCCTGTAATATAATTGATATCTGAATTTTTTAATTCTTCAAGGGCCTCTTTACTTTCGGACATTTGTTGAACCCAGATCTGTTTTATCCCCTTTTCTTTTGCCTCCCTAATTACATCAGCAGTTTTTTCTTTTTTTGTTAAGACCACTATCGCTGAAACATCATCCGGCATTTCTTTAATATTTGGATAAACTTTTTCTCCAAGTATCTGAACTGCATCAGGATTGACAGGAATGATTTTCATTCCTTTTTCTTTAAGTTCTTTAAAAGCGGTATACCCGAATTTTTTAGGATTACGTGATACTCCTACCATCGCAATTGGTTGAGAGTTAATAAAATCATTTATTTGTTTAAGTGATGTCATAATGTCTTCTTTAGGTTAATTAACTTATGTAAGCAAACAATAAAATTAAAATAAATTCTTTAAGGTTCAAAAATATATTTTGTTACTGATAGCTTTCAATATATGGACTTAAAGTTACTATTTTGCAAAGTAAGTATAAAGACTTAAAAATGCTGTTTCATAATAAACACAAATATTTTATTTTTAACTTGGTAATGTATATTCAATTAATACTCCTACTATGAAAAAGCCAGAAGACAATACCGGTTACCTGTTTTCTAAAGGATATTCCAATTATGTTTTTGTATTACTTTTTCTGTTATATATGTTTGATTATATCGACAGAATGGTTATCACAAGTATGTTTACATCAATTGAACGTGACTGGGGTATTACACATACACAGAGCGGTATGTTGGTTTCTGCTGTTTACTGGGCGATTGTCCTTCTAACTTTTCCGGTTTCCATTCTTATTGACAGGTGGAGCAGGACCAAAACAATTGGAGTAATGGCAATTATGTGGAGTCTGGCAACAGCATTATGTGCATTAACCGGGAATTTTGTTCAGTTATTCATGGCTCGTCTTCTGATAGGTGTTGGAGAAGCGGGTTATGCTCCCGGAGGTAGTGCTATGATCTCTGGTTTATATCCAATGGATAAAAGAGCAAAGATGATGGGTATCTGGAATGCTTCAATTCCTCTTGGTTCTGCTATTGGAGTGCTCCTTGGAGGAGTAATTGCCGTTAACCTGGGGTGGAAACATGCATTTGGGATCGTTGCAATTCCGGGATTGATTGTTGCGATTCTTTTCCTTTTTGTTAAGGATTATAAAACTGTAGATCTCTCATTCATTGATAAAGCCAGGAACAGGGTGAAGATGGAAAGAAAAGATATAATCAAAGAGTTTATTACAAAACCATCAGTTATATATACATACTTCGGAATCGCCTGTGTGGTATTTGTTACAACGTCTCTTCTTACATGGCTTCCGACATATTTTGAGAAAGTGAGAGAAATTCCCCAGGAGAAAGCAGGACAGATGGCTAGTTCTGTAATGTTGCTTGCCCTTATTGGTGCCCCTCTTGGAGGATATCTTACAGACAGATGGAGACAGACAAGGGAAAATGCAAGGTTACTTTATCCGGCACTATCAACTCTTATCTCTGCTGTTTTGCTGTTTATTTCACTTGCGCTATTAAAAGGAACATTTCAGTATGTTGTTTTTCTGCTGTTCGGAATCTCTGTATTATCATTCATTTCAGGTGCTGCCGCTGTTACCCAGGATGTTATTCATCCGGGATTGAGGGCATCCTCATATGCAATTGCTGTAGTCGTTCAGAACCTGCTTGGTGCTTCAACAGCACCTATAATTATGGGAAAAATTTATGATCTTACAAATATCCAGACTGCATTATCAGTGCTGCCATTGGTTCTTCTGTTAGGGACTATTCTTTTCTGGCTTGGCTCGAGACACTATGTTTCAGATCTTGGAAAGGTTGCCAGGATTGATCTGGAGGTTGCCTGAATTGATGAGAGATATTCTACAAGAATCAGCAGGAAGCTACTTTTTTCTTGATGTAGTATAGTAAACAAATTCCTTAAGAGAATCTTTAACTTCTGATTCAGGATATGAATCGAGAATTGCCAGGGCTTTATCGCGATACTGGTTCATCTTAAGTTCAGCATAATCCATACCACCATACTCTGACACGAAATTAATCACCTCATAAATTTCTGACTTTGTTTTCTTCTTGTTTTTCAGAATTCCCAATATCTGCCTTTTTTTCGAATTGGCAGCCTTTTCAAGAGCATGGATAAGTGGGAGAGTTATCTTTTTTTCTTTAATATCATTTCCAACGGTCTTGCCTGTTAACCCGGTTCCTTCATAGTCTAAAAGGTCATCCCGGATCTGAAAAGCAATTCCTATGTTCTCTCCGAGCTCTTTCATGAGAAGAATTGTATCCGGATCATCTGTAACTGATTTTGCACCACAGGCAGTGCAGGCAGAAAGGAGAGCCGCCGTTTTGCTTCTAATGATCTTGAAATAATCTATCTCTGTAAGATTTAACTTTCTGGATTTCTGAAGCTGAAGCAGTTCGCCTTCACTCATTGATTTAACTGCCTCAGATACGATTTCAAGCATGTCAAAGCGGTTCTTTTCAACACTTATAAGCATTCCTTTTGAAAGCATATAATCCCCGACAAGAACAGCAATTTTTGAATTCCAGAGTGCATTTATTGAAAGAGCCCCACGTCTTTCATGTGCATCATCAACAACATCATCGTGCACTAAAGAGGCTGTATGCAGTAGCTCAATAAAGGTAGCTGCCACATATGTTGACTCACCAATCGTCCCGTTAAGCTTTGCAGTCAGGAATACCAGCAATGGTCTCATCTGCTTGCCCTTCCGTCGTAAAATATAGTTAAGGATTATATTGAGCAACGGAATTTCACTACGCATAGTTTTATTGAAGTAGGCTTCAAATGCAGCCATCTCCTTTTCAATTGGTTTTTTAATACGCGTGAGAATTGGCATATAAAAATATTTCGTTCAAATATAGTAAAATCATAGTATCAATGTCGATACTTTGAAATTCCATTACTATTTACTTTTTACCTTCGTTGATCAGAGCAATTATCATATCAACATATTTATATATATATTTGCGACAATAATATGTGAAAAATGGAATTTAAAGAGCTTAATCCGGAAAGTTTAGAAAGAGCAGCCGGTATGCTAAAGGCAATTGCGCATCCGGTAAGAATTTCTATTGTGGGATGTCTTGAAGACGGGAAAAAAAGAACTGTAACCGAGATTCATAAACAACTTGGCATTGAACAGTCAACAACTTCTCATCATCTTGGAATTTTAAAAGATAAGGGAGTTTTGGCCTCAAAAAGGGATGGTAAGAATACGCTCTATTTTCTTAAACACGAAAACCTAAGAACAATATTAAATTGTGTAAGTTCTTGTTGTCAATAACAGGTTTAACCTGGTTACAGAGAATAATCTGAATCAGGAAATATCACTGAACATTTTCTTTTGAAATAATATTATTGATATTACACCACAGGTAATAGCAGAATCGGCAATATTAAAAACAGGTCTGAAAAACACAAATGATTCTCCTGGTCTGAAAGGAGACCAATCAGGCCAGTGAGTGTTAATTACAGGGAAATAGAACATATCCACTACTTTTCCCTGCAGAAATGATGAATAACCACCTTCCGGAGGAAAAAGAACAGCAACCTGGTTAAAACTTTCGTTAAAAATTATACCATAAAAAGCACTGTCAATAATATTTCCAATAGCCCCTGCCATAATTGCACTGACAGCAAGAATTAAACCGGTATTTGCCTTTCTTTTTATCATGGAATTGAGAAACCATCCGATTGCGAATATTGCAATAATTCTGAAGAGGCTTAAAATCAATTTGCCTGTTTTTCCTCCCATCTCCATGCCAAAGGCCATTCCATTGTTTTCAATGAAGTGCAACATTCCCCAGTTGCCTAAAAGATGGATTTCCTGGCCAATTTCCATTGTGGTTTTTATCCAAATCTTTAGTACCTGATCAGCTATCAGTATAAATAAAATAAGTAGTACAGATTTTTTTCCTAATGACATAAAGTTTATAATAAAATTGAGGCCGCAAAATAGTAAAAATATTTATTACATTAATAGTGTGTTATTTAAAGAAGGTCATTAGCGAATTTGACTTTGGTATAAAAAAAATCCCGGATTTGACCGGGATCTCTTATATGAAAAAAGAATTATGGACAAATGGAATTGGTCTTTTTATCATCCCAGCAATACCACGTCCCCAGAAGGTACTCAGGACACATAACCCTTCCTTTGAATGTTGTTGTATTCCATTCAATACTTACATTGGAAACTTTAGTGCCATTGAAATATTGAATTGTATAATATGCATTATAGGGGGTGCTGCTTTTTAAACCATACTCTATAAAATTATTTTTATAAGAGTCGTTTTTCAGATAAGTATATTTAATAGTGCCGATTGATGTTCCCTCTTTAGTCCATTTAATCAGGAGTAATTCAGCAGGTACCGTAGAGCTCTGATATAGCTTCCATTCGCCTCCGGTTCCGTCTATTTTACTTGTGCCTTCATACCATAGAAAGTCTGTAAAGGCTCCTGTCCCTGTTTTTGAAATGTACATTTTCCATAATACATCACTTTCACGGATCTGACCCGTAAGCCTTGCAGTGTATGCTGAACCTGCAACATTTACTCCGTAGCTCCACTGCCAGGTTTTATCATCCAGATAAACCGGAGTCTGATTCTCTGCTAATTTAAAAGAGGTTACAGGAACAATAAGTGTTGTATTAATTATCAGGTTCCAAATACCAGCCACAATTACAGAAAATTGATAGTGAGAATCTTCGATACCTTTGGAATCACTGACAAAATCTGCCGATTTCTTTCCGGAGGTGAAATTACTGAAATCAATTGACATTGATTCGGCAGGAGGTAAAACAGGAGGAGATCCTTTATCTTTTTTGCAGCTGCTGAAGTAACCTGCAATAAAAATAAGTATCAGAAACAGGGAGACTAATCTTTTCATTTTAACATTAAATTTATGTGATAACGATGAAATCAGTTAAATAGTATTTAGTTAATGCAAAGATATAAACTCAGTAATAAATATAATTGATGAGTTGACTATTTAATATTGCAGTGAAGAATGTTTATTTTTGATACTTAATTATTATTGAATAGATTTTTGCATATTTTCGATTTTAATTTATCTTGCATGCAATTCAACAAAAAATTTGTTGGTTTGAAACTGATATATTTTAAACTTCATCTGTAATGTATAAATCCTCTTCTGCAAGATTCTTAAAATATATATTCTTTTCATTTTTGTTTTTTATTACCGTTGTCCCTGCTTTTTCTAATTTACAGGCTGAGGAAGATTCAGTCCTGTTTAAATCAAGAAAATTTAAGGCAGAAGAAATTGTAAGGGGAGAAAGGCTTTTCTTTGGATTGGTATACCGGGATAATAAGTCAGTGAATTGCGCTTCATGTCATAACACCCGTTATTCGGATTCTCTAAACTGGAATCCGGATGCTGTGGAAATCTCTGTAAAATATTTGGATAAAACAGCCGGAGATTTAAGTAAAGTACTGCTTTCTCCTGCCGGGAAAAAGATGGCTCTTGCACATAAGGATTTTAATTTAACTCAGGAAGATATTGTTCTTGTTAAAGCATATATGGATAAACTTCCGGAGATTGGTTTAATACCTGATAAGCCGGTAATCACAAATCTTATATTTTTCATTTTTGCTTCCATTTTACTTCTTTATTCACTAGCGGACCTCTTGGTATTTAAAAAATTAAAAATACTCGGGATCCATTTTGTGATTCTTTCAGTTAGTATGACATATATTACCTATTCCCTGGTGGTCAATGCTCTGGCAATTGGACACTCCCCCGATTATGCGCCTGATCAGCCTGTAAAATTTTCTCATGCAATACATGCAGGTCAGAATGGAACAGATTGCATTTACTGTCATAGTTATGCTCATAAAAGTAAATCGGCAGGATTTCCTTCAGAAAGCGTTTGCATGAATTGCCATCTGATTGTGCGTAACGGAACCCGGTCAGGAACATTTGAAATAGCTAAGGTTATTCGTGATTTTGAAAGTATGAAACCCATTGAATGGATAAAAGTTCATAATCTGCAGGATCATGTATTTTTCAGTCATGCCCAGCATGTTGGTGCGGCAGGAATCAATTGTCAGGAATGTCATGGACCTGTTGAAAAAATGGATAGGGTAAAACTCAACTCGGAGATGAGCATGGGCTGGTGTATAGAATGTCACCGTACTAGAAATGTTGATTTTCAAAACAATAAGTTTTATTCAGAGTATGAGGGTATTGCAGAAAAAATGAGAAATGGCGGAATGGAAAATATTTCCGTCGAATCAATTGGGGGAACAGAATGTATGAAATGCCACTATTAAGCAGGATTTCGAAATAAGAAGGTTTATATGAAAAAGTACTGGAAAAGCGTGGAAGAGTTTCAGGGAAAAACTGCAGGTGATGACAATATTAATGAGGTTGAGCAGAAAAATCAGGTACTTGCATTACTTGAAGATGATTTTTTAAAGAAAAATGCATCCAGAAGAGACTTCCTGAAAGTATTCGGATTCAGCCTTTCTTCTGCTGCTATAATTGCCAGCTGTAAACGACCGGTTCAGACAGCAATACCCTATATAATCCAACCACCAGAAGTCACACCAGGCAAAGCGGTTTATTATGCAACCAGCTATTTTGACGGGCATGAATACTCCGGGATCCTTATTAAAACACGCGATGGAAGACCAATTAAAATTGAAGGTAATATTCTTTCAGCCTTTAATAAGGAAGGAACTTCTGCCAGAGTTCAGGCATCTGTTCTGAGTCTTTATGATGACGCTCGCCTGAAGTTACCGACAGAGGAAAATTCACCATCCTCATGGGAAAGCATAGATGAGAAGATTATTAAAGATCTTGAAAAGATTAATTCAGAGGATGGTGAAATAGTTCTGTTAACCTCAACTATAATTTCACCTACCACAATTAAATTAATCAGGGAATTCGGAGCCAGGTTTAAGCGTTTTAAATGGGTTCAATATGATGCTATATCATATTCTGCTATCCGGGAAGCAAATTTTTTATGTTTTGGAAGAGAAGTTATTCCTGATTATAATTTCCAGAATACAGATTTAGTTGTTTCTGTTAATGCTGACTTTCTTGGAACATGGATATCACCTGTCCATTTTATCCCCAAATATGTTTCACGCAGAAAACTCGACAATGGCGAAAAGAGTATGCTCCGGCATATTCATTTTGAGTCTGGCATGAGCCTTACCGGCAGCAATGCTGATCAAAGAATTAAAATAAAACCATCAGAAGAAAAAACTCTGCTTGTTGATTTATATAACAGAATTGCAGAAAAAACCGGCGCCGGGGTATTTCCCGAAGTGGACAACAAACATGACATCTCGTTCCTCGCTGATAGCCTGGTTGCCTCTAAAGGAAGATCGTTGGTTATTTCAGGCACTAATAATGTTGATATTCAGATCCTTGTTAACGGGATAAATAATCTTTTAGGAAATTACGGTAAAAGTATTGACCTGGACAATAATATCAACATCGCTGCCGGAATTGATAAAAAAACAGAAGACCTGGTACAAGAATTAAATGATGGAAAGGTAAAAGCATTACTTATTTATAATGTCAATCCTGCTTATGATTACCCGGACTCTCAAAAATTTGTTTCAGGATTAAAAAATAGTGTTCTTACAGTGAACATGTCAGGATCCCTAAACGAAACAGTGGGAATATGTAAATATGAGTGTCCGGTTCATCACTATCTTGAATCATGGGATGATGCAGAGATAATTCCGGGTCAGTTAAGTCTGGGTCAGCCATGTATCAGTCCCCTTTTTAACACCAGGTCATTTCAGGATTCTTTATTAAAATGGTCTGGCAATACAATTACCTGGCATGATTATCTGATGGCAAGCTGGGAAAAGGAGTATTTTCCTAAATCAGAAAAATCGAATTTCAAGAATTTCTGGGACGAATGTCTCAGTAATGGTGTTTTCAATTACAATATCACTTCCGGGGATGAGATTCCTTTTAAAACCGAAATGCTGTCACGGGTGATGAGATCCGTTGAAAGTTCACCAACAAACGGCTATGAAATTATTCTTTCTGAAAGTGTTGCTATTGGAAACGGAATGCATTCCAATAATCCATGGTTGATGGAATTGCCTGATCCTGTTTCACGCCACTGTTGGGATAATGTTGCTTCTGTTTCTCCGGCTGATGCAGAAAAAATGGGTATAAATACCGGGCAATTAATTAAGCTGGGAGATAATCTGCTTCTTCCAGCCTTTATTCAGCCCGGACAGGCAGAGGGTACAGTTTCGATTGCTCTGGGGTATGGTCATGTGAATTCAGGACTTGTTGCAAATGGTGTCGGGGTAAATTTATATCCATATATAAGGATTAACGAAGGAAACAGGGTTTACGGATTTACTGCTTCAACGCTGGAAAACACAAATAAAATCAGTCAGTTAGCTCTGACACAGGTTCATCATTCAATGGAAGGGAGACCTATAGTCAGAGAAACAGTTTTAAGTAAGTTTAAGGAAAATCCTTCTTCAGGAAATGAACTCCATGAGGAATTCGAATCGAAACATAATACTCTTTATCCCGAAGTAAATTTTGATGGTTTTCATTGGGGCCTTGCTATAGACCTGAATGCATGTATCGGTTGCAATTCCTGTGTCATTTCGTGCCAGGCAGAGAACAATATTCCAGTTGTTGGGAGAGAAGAAGTTAAGCTCAGACGGATTATGCACTGGATAAAAATAGATCGTTACTATTCAGATACTCCCGATGATCCAAAAGTTTATTTTCAACCACTTATGTGCCAGCATTGTGATAATGCTCCTTGCGAGAACGTTTGCCCGGTCTCCGCAACCAACCATAGTAGTGAAGGATTAAATCAGATGTCATACAACCGTTGTATAGGAACAAAATATTGCATTAATAACTGTCCCTATAAAGTTAGAAGGTTTAACTGGTACCGGTATACAGACAATAAGGATTTCGACTTTAATATGGCTTCGGATCTGGGCAAAATGGTATTAAATCCAGATGTAACTGTCAGGGAAAGAGGTGTGGTTGAAAAATGTTCATTCTGTGTTCAGCGGATACAGGAGAAAAAATTGCAGGCTAAGCTTGAAAACCGGAAACTCCAGGATAATGAAATCAAAACAGCTTGTATGCAGTCATGCCCCGCAGGAGCAATTATTTTTGGCAATCTGAACGACAAAAACAGCAGGGTTTCAAAATTGTTCTCAAGTCCAAGAAGATATCATTTACTTGAAGAGTTACATACTTTACCCTCAGTAGGTTATATGACCAAGGTCTCAAATGATGAAGGATCAAAATCATAAATAACAAGAATTTGATAAATGTATAACAGAAAAATCAGAGGACCACTTGTTGAAGGAAATAAGACATTGAGTCAGATTTCACAAGACATACTTAATCCTATGGAAACCACTCCCGGATTATGGTGGTACATAGCTTTGGGAATTTCATCAATTGCAGCACTGTTTGGTTTTTATGCAATTTATATAACAGTGACTAAGGGAATTGGAACCTGGGGTCTGAATAATTCTGTCGGATGGGGCTGGGAGATTATCAATTTCGTGTGGTGGATAGGTATCGGACATGCAGGAACAGCATTTTCTATTTTTCTCCTTATTCTCAGACAAAAATGGAGAACCTCAATTAACAGGGCTGCTGAAGCCATGACTGTTATCGCGGTAATGTCAGCTGCACTTTTTCCTGCATTGCATATGGGTCGGGTCTGGCTGGCTTTCTATATTTTCCCCTACCCGAATACCCGTGGGCCACTCTGGGTTAATTTTAATTCACCTCTTTTCTGGGATTTCATTGCCATAACAGCATATCTCTTAATTTCAGTTTCATTCTGGTACCTTGGAATGTTGCCGGATTTTGCAACAATCCGTGACAGGACAAAGTCAAAGGTCAAGAAAGCAATTTATGCTTTCTTTGGCATGGGATGGACAGGTTCAAGTCACCACTGGATAAGGTATGAATCTCTTAGTTTTATTCTTGGAGGCATCGCAGCAGTGCTTGTTGTATCAGTCCATTCAATAGTTTCGACCGACTTTGCTGTCGGAATCATTCCGGGATGGCACACAACTCTATTCCCTCCGTATTTTGTTGTCGGGGCTATTTTTTCAGGGTTTGCTATGGTTATGACACTTATGGTACTTGTTAGGAAAATTTATAAGCTAACTGATTACATTACTGATAATCATATGGATGCAATTGCCCGTATCCTGGTTTTTATTTCTCTGATAATGGGAACAGCTTACACAACAGAAGTATTCGTTGCATGGTATTCAGGTAATGAATATGAGATGTTCACATTTTTCAGAAACAGAGCCACAGGGGATTATACTATCCAGTTTTGGGGAATGATAATATGTAATGCCATAATACCGCAGCTTTTCTGGTTCAGGAAGATAAGAAGAAGCTGGATAGGTCTGTTATTAATTTCACTGGTTATTAACCTTGGAATGTGGTTCGAGAGGTTTAATATAGTTGTTACTTCCCTCAGTAAGGATTACCTGCCTTCTAACTGGGTATCATACGATCCCACTTATGTTGAAATTGGTGTTTATTTAGGGACTCTGGGTTTGTTTGCTATAGGTATATTGCTATTCTTTCGTTATATTCCGATAATGGCTATCAGTGAGGTAAAGAGTGTCGTTCATATTGGGAGTAAAATAGAGGATTAACAGGGCTAAGTTATGGGCAAAGTTTTTAAAATAGGGATCTTTGATGAAGAGGAGAAATTTATTTCTTCCATCAAATCGCTTCAGGAGAAAGAATTGAGGATTTATGATGTTTTTACTCCTTATCCTATTCATGAAGTATTTCACTTGCTCAAGAGAAAATCTAGACTCCCCACAGCAGCGTATTTCTTTGGCCTGATTGCAATAATTACTGTACTTGCGTTTTTATATTATACATCTGTAATTGACTGGCCCATTAATTATGGTGGAAAGCCATTTAATTCTTTTCCTTCATTCATTGTTGTTACAATAATACTTACAATTTTTACTGTAACAATTGCAAGTCTTGCAGCCTTTTCAGCACGATCAAAACTTTATCCCGGGCGCGAGAATACAATCTTTGATTACAGAGCAACGGATGACAAGTTTGTCATTGTTGTCGGTACTGATATCAAGGATGATCCTTTAGCTGAAAAAGCGGTGATAGTGATGAAAGAGAATGGCGCAGTTGAGGTTATTGATAAAGAGATTGAAAATATTACAGCATGAAAAACATAAATGCTTTTGGCACTTTTTCTAAAGTAATCTTCTTGCTTCTTGTTGCCATTATCTTGTTTGGATGCGACAGGAACAGGAACAATCCGGGATGGGATTATTTTCCGGATATGTTTTATTCAACTGCTTATGAGACTTTCACGAAAAATCCGAATTTTAAGGATGGACTGACAATGAGAGTTCCTGTGTCAGGAACTGTTCCCCGAAACTATATTCCTTTTAATTATACAATTGATCCTGAGTCCAGAGTAAGGGCAGGAAATGAACTTGTTAATCCTGTCCATTCAACAGAGGAAGCTATTATCCGGGGAAAGGTAGTTTATTCAGCATTTTGTGCCGGGTGCCATGGTATAACAGGAGAAGGTAACGGACTTCTTTATGAAAAAGGATTATACCAGCTAAAACCACGACCCTTGATTAATGATATTGCTGTAAAGTTAAAAGATGGTGAGATATTTCATAGTATAACATTAGGCTTTGGCTCGATGGGAGCACATGGGGCTCAGATTGGATATGAAGATAGTTGGAAGTTAGTTCTTTATATAAGAAAACTTCAGGAAGATGCCGTAGAGTTATCTTTAAATGAAAAGGATCAAAAAAAATGAATAACTTAAGATTGTTAAGTAAAATATAACCATTAATACCCGAAAAATATAATGAAGGAACAAATTAGTATTTCAAGAACCTTCAGAATAATCACCCTGACATTAATAGCTATTGGTGCAGTTACTTTTATCTTCGGTTTGCTTTCAGATCCTCAGAGAACCTGGGCCAATTACCTGATCGTTAATTATTATTTTTTATCTCTTGCACTGGGTGGTGCGTTCTTTCTTGTTCTTCAAAATATCTCACAGTCCGGATGGTCATCTGCTTTCAAACGCATTCCGGAAGCAATGATGTCGTATATTCCATTTGCTGCAGTTTTCTTTATACTTCTCTATTTTGGAATACACCAACTTTATCATTGGTCTCACAGTGAGGCGGTTATACACGATCCAATACTTTTACATAAATCTCCTTACCTGAATGTACCTTTTTTCTTCATCAGGATAGTTATTTATTTTGCAATCTGGATCTTTTTTATCTGGAAATTGAGAAAGCTTTCAATATCAGAGGACTTAGCAGATACAGGAAACCAGAGTTTAATAATGAAGCTGTTTGGCAAAACTGAGTTTCATTCTAAATTGTTTATTTTCTCCCTTGCAATTACATTTTCATTCTCGGCATTTGACTGGATTATGTCCATAGATGCGCATTGGTACAGTACTATCTTTGCCCTGAAGAATCTGGTTGCAGCGTTCCTTCATGGTGTGTCAATCATGATACTTATCGTCATTATTCTATATAAGAAAGGTCAGTTTCCATTTCTCAATAAATACCACCTGCATGATTTTGCAAGATATATCTTTATGCTTTCAATTGTCTGGGGCTATTTCTGGTTTGCTCAATTTACTATTATATGGTATGGAAATATTCCTGAAGAAACAATATATTATTCCGTACGATGGAAGGAAGGTTGGAAGATCTTATTCTTTCTTGAGATAGCACTTAACTGGGCAATCCCTTTTATGATACTTCTTCCGATAAAAACTAGCAGAAATTTAAATGTAATCACCGGAGTTATAGTATGCCTTATACTCGGACAATATCTTGATCTCTTTGTTCAGGTTATTCCGGGAACATCAGGATTATTAAGATTTGGATGGATAGAGGCAGGCTTGTTTATAGGATATACAGGATTATTTTCGCTGGTTGTTGCTACCACGCTCAGTAAAGCCAAATTAATGCCTTCTAACCACCCTTATCTCGAGGAAAGTATAAATCATCATTTTTAGGGAGATTCTGGCTTAATGAGTTTATTATTGCCCTTAAAATAATATTCTCATACTCTTTACTAATCAAAATTCTGCAAAAGGATCGTTTAAGATTATTCTTTCCTTTCAGTTCAGGTAAATTTTTAAATGATCAGGATATTATTCTGTCGGTGATTAACAATATTATAATAAGCAAAAAATAGGAGTCAAGAAAAGTGGAATATTTTCTGTATTTACCTGTTTCTGATATTTTGATTAATCCGTAGAATTGCCAAATCAGCAAGATTGATGCGATCATGAGAATAATAACAATAAGACCATTTTGAATTATTTCAAAATAGCACAGGAATAATGCTGCCATTGCTGAAGTTGCAACCCAGGTAAATGTAAGCCTGTTTATCTGTGCCCTGCTCATTATTTTTGAAAGACTAGGAAAGCCTGCATTTCCATACTCTTCCCCATATTTTAATATAAGTAGCCAGAAGTGAGGTATTTGTCCTGTGAAAAAGAGGAATTCAAGAAATATTATCGGTTTGTCCCATATCCCTCCACCGGCAGATACCCAGCCTATAAGTGGGGGTAAGGCACCAGTGATTGCTCCTGGAACTACTGCAAATGCAGTGATCCGCTTTGCATATGTGTATATGCCATTGTACCAAAAAATAGTGATTAATCCTATTAATACACCGGTAATATTTCCCCAGGTGTAAATAAGAATTGTACCTGTAATAAGATTAGTAAAAAAAAATATTACAGCATGATGAATCTTTATAGCCCCGGATGGAAGTGGCCGCAACCTGGTCCTGTTCATCTTACTGTCGAGTTCAACCTCCTGAATCTGGTTGAGAACAGATGCGGAGATTGCCAGCAGGAATACTCCTAAGCTGACCATAATTATTTCAGGAGAAATCCCTGGTTTAAAAATAAAATATCCGGTAAAACCTGTTAAGCTTACCGGAATCATTATATTAAGTTTACTAAGCTCCCTGTAGGATTTAATTTTATTTACAATGCTTTTATTCATTAAGAGATTTCAGGTATTCAATAATCTTGGCAATTTCTTCAACAGTTACTGTACCTTCGTAGCTTTGCATTAATCCTTTAGGATAACCCTTTGTAAGATCTGCATCAGGATAAAAAATTGAATTTTTAATATACTCTTCATCTGCTATAACGGAAATTTCTTTTCCATCTCTTATAACAATATGTTCCTTTCCAAACAGGCCTAAAAAAGATGGGCCTAAGATTTTTGATCCGTCACTTGAATGGCATACATTACAACCCTGAGCTTCAATAATAGCAAGACCCTCTGCTCCGGGAACTGATGTATCAGCTACTTTGACAACTGAGGTAGTATCGGCAAACCAGGTATCATATTCTTCCTTTGAAACAACCCTCACTTTTGAAGTCATGTAAGAGTGTTGAAGGCCGCAATATTCAGCACAATACAGATCATATTGTCCTTCCCGCTGAGGAAGAAACCACATCATTGTTTCCCTTCCCGGAACCATATCAGATTTTATTCTGAATGCTGGAATAAACAGGCTGTGAATTACATCTAATGAGACAAGATTGATTTTTACAGGAGTATTGACAGGAACAACCAGCTCAGGACTTTGTTTACCGTTTTCATACTCGAAGGAAAAATTCCACATCCTTGCAATGCTTGTAACAACCATTGCATCATCAGGGGCTTTTGTCATAGGTTTCCATCCGCTCCAACCGAAATAAAACATCAGTAGAGCCAGAATTGTAGGAATAACTGTCCAGAGTATTTCTAAACGGACAGATCCTTCAATCTGTACAGCTACACTATTCCTTTTTCTGTTATATCTAAAAACAAAATAGAGCATCAAAATTGTTAATCCGATCAGAAATAACAGGGATACTGCAACCATGAAGTAGAATGCAAGATTGAATGAGGATACAAAGTTTGAAGCGTCAATTATTGAAGTTGATTGCATACTTATTATCTATAAAGGTAGTCAAGAAGGGTTATAAAAATTACTACACAAATTATTATAATGACAGCGATTACCATAGTAACCAGCATTTTACTCTCAAATTTGAGATGCATAAAAATCCTTAACACGAACGATGATTTGACTGCTGCAATTAGAAGTGCAACTAAAACAGTCAGAGGGCCCAGATGAATTTTTGTAACAAACACAGACACCAGGGTTAAGACTATCAGTATGGAAAGGACCATCAAAAACGTACGATAGGGAATTATATGATTATTTTCATGCTCCATAATTACTGCATTTAATTAATTAAGTGATCAAATAAAACAGAGGAAACAGGAATATCCAGATTAAGTCAACAAGATGCCAGTAAAGTCCGCTGTTTTCAAGCAAAACGAAATTGTCTGATACTATTTTATCCTTTATAATAAACACCATCATAAATCCGATAAAAACCAATCCGATTATAATATGTAAAGCGTGAAGTCCGGTCATGAAATAATATAATCCGTAAAAAAGTACATCACCCTGACCCCGGCTTGCAAGAACAGAAGATCCCGGATATATCTGTTCTCTGATATGGTGTCCCCATTCAAAGTATTTATTCACGAGAAATATTAAACCAAGTAAAACTGTAATGCTCAGAAGAATGAGAGCAAATTTCTTATTCTTTTTCTGAATTGCAGTTATCGACATAGCAATTGTTGCACTGCTTATCAGTAAAATGATAGTATTCAGGGTTCCTATATACACATTCAGCTCGTGTGCAGCCTGGTGAAATGCTTCAGCATTCATATACCGGTAAACTGAATAGACCACAAACAGTCCTCCAAACAGAAGCATTTCTGTGAAAAGGAACAGCCACATTCCTGTTTTAGATGCCAGATCGTCTCGGTGTTCTTCCATATTAAGGCTCATTTATAATTGTATGGACCATGAGTAATTATTGGTGTCTCCATAAAGTTTTCGACAGGAGGTGGTGAGGGAATGGTCCATTCAAGTGTTTTTCCACCCCATGGATCTGCCGGAGCCTTTGCCCCTCTTTTTAAAGAGACAAACAAATTAATTATTATCACTGAAAGTCCGGCAAAGAGGATCCATGAGCCCATTGTAGATATAATATTGCCAGCATGAAATACCTCATCATAATCAAAATACCTTCTTGGCATCCCTTCAACTCCCAGATAAAACATCGGCATATAAAGTGTAATAAATCCAATAAAAAATATAGTAAGGCCTATATTAGCCCAAAGTGATTCATACATCCTTCCGGTTATTTTAGGAAACCAGTAGTGAACCGCTGCAAAAAAAGCAAAACCAGTTCCTCCAAAAACAATAAAGTGAAAATGAGCAACAACAAAATGGGTGTCATGCAGGTGTACGTCAGCTGCAAGCGAACCAACAATAAGTCCTGAAAATCCCCCGATCATGAAAACAAAAATGAAGGCAATTGCCCAGTAAAATGGAGTTTGTAAATCTATTGAAGCTTTATGCATTGTAGATATCCAGTTAAATACTTTAATGGCACTGGGTATTGCCACAAGAAATGTAAGAAGTGAAAAAATATAAAGAGAAGTGCCACTTATATTTGATGTGAACATGTGATGTCCCCAGACAAAATAACCTACAAAGGCAATTAAAAGGCTGGATGCAACCATGAATTTATATCCGAAAAGGATTTTTCGGGCAAAAGTCGGAATAATCTCTGATATTGCTCCCATGGCAGGAAGAATCATAATATAAACTGCCGGGTGACTATATGTCCAGAATAAATGTTGATATAGTACAGGATCTCCGCCAAGAGTCGGATCGAAAAATCCTATATTAAATAATCTTTCTGCAACGATCATAAGCAAAGTAATACCAACAATCGGAGTAGCAAGTAACTGGATCCAGGCAGTTGCATAGAGGGTCCAGGGGAATAAAGGCATTTTTAGCCAGGTCATTCCCGGCGCACGCATTCTGTGAATTGTAACCAGAAAGTTTAAGCCAGTCAGGATAGATGAAAAACCAAGAACAAATGCCCCAAATACGGCAGGGAGCATATTTCCTGCGGTTCTGAAACTGTATGGAGCATAAAAAGTCCATCCGGTATCAGGAGCCTGTTCTCCTGTAAATTGAGCTATAACAACCAATAATACTCCGGCGACATATAAATACCAGGAGAGAAGATTCAGCCTTGGAAACGCAACATCTTTTGCTCCGATAAGAATGGGCAGCATAAAATTTCCAAATACTGCAGGTAATCCTGGAATAACCACTGCAAAGATCATTATAATACCATGGAGAGTAAAAAAAGCATTATAAGATTTTGCATCCATTATTGTTTTGCCGGGAGCAATAAGTTCAAATTTCATCAATAAGCCAAGTGTTGCTCCTATGGCAAATAGTGAAAGAATTGAAAAAAGATATAATAATGCTATCCTTTTATGATCTGTGGAGAAAATCCAGGAATAGATACCTTTGTACTTACCCTTATACTCCAGATAGTTGGGTTCCTGTAATCCTTCATGAACACTCATAATCTAAACTTCCTTTATATTTTTTTTCCGAGTTATAACCAGATATAAGAATATTACAATTGCTATGAAAATTATTAAAATAGCAGAAACCCTGGTTACATTAAAAACAAATTTATTATCATTCTCATCATAGGAATAACAAACTGCTAGAACCCGGTTTATGCTTGGTCCTATTTTACCATTTGCTGCCTCTACCATTGTTATTTTAATTTCAAAGGGTAAAAACTCTATACCACGCATGTATCTGGTAATTTTTCCGTCAGCTGCCAGAGCTATTAATCCTGTCGGATGTACAAACTCATTGTTAACTAATTTAAAATTATAACCTACCGATTGAGTAAGTCTGGCAATATTTAAACTATCTGAGACATAAAACTGCCAGTATTTTCCAGACTCCTTATTCTTCATGGTACTGATATAGTTCTCTTTCTTTTGAATTCCTAAATCAATACCTTCTGTATAGTCAAAACTTATTGTAATTACCTGGTAATCTTTGCCTAGTTCAAGATCTACTTCATCAATAAATTTTGATACTCCCCACATAAGAGGGCTACATGTGCCAGGACATCTGAAGTAAACCAGACAAAGGAGAGTGGGTTTCTTAATTATGTCTCCCAGCAAAACCGTATCACCCTCTTCATTAATAAGTTTTGCATCTATTGCTGCATACTGTCCCTGTTTTTCGTCGAAACCTACCTGCATTTGCTGATCAAATAATGAAGTCTGCGAAAACGACTCAATACTTATCATGCAAATCAGAAACAGAAAAAGACTCCTTATTTTGATCATTGCATGTAATAAATAGTTAATGTGCATAAAGTTATAGATTTTTATTTCAGCATATCTAGAATTTTTCATCATTTCTATTCTCCTGTAATAATAATCAATTTAATATTAAAAATTCGTTGTAAGTACTTACAGGAAGTAATATTGTAATCATGTTTACATTTTATTATCTTTTACCATCCTCCTCCTCATCTGAGTAAATACCTGCAATCATTAACGATCCTCCCATCAGTGAAATATCTTTTAATAGTGCTACAAGAGTAATTGTCTTATCAGCACTAGAGAAGAGATGGGGTATGTGTATAGTAATTATAAAAACAAAAAGCAGTATAGCTAAGGTGATTGTT
Source organism: uncultured Bacteroidales bacterium (assembly GCA_963732435.1). GTDB lineage: Bacteria > Bacteroidota > Bacteroidia > Bacteroidales > VadinHA17 > LD21. The sequence goes on from CAVSZL010000008.1 coordinate 128,410, forward strand.
GAAAATTTCACAAATTTTTTCGAAATAATACTAATACTTGCTGCAATAAGCATAATTCCGGTAAGAATTATTGTATAGGCTCCCAGGGGGATGAATGAGGTAATCATTCCAAGGTAATAATCCTTCATGACGAAATGGTTGATCCCGAAAACTGCAAATGGAATGGCGAAAATAATTCTGCCAATGTTTGTCATTTTTTTCATTTTCTGATGGTTTAAATTTCAGGATAAAAATTCTTGTTAAAAGGATGTCTTATGTTTAAATATATTTAGATACAGAATTTGTTGATATACTTTTGATTGCGTTTATTTTATGGAATTATTTATCAAAATTAAGATGGGAATGTTTATAAGGATTGATACATATTCTTAATTAAATTTGATATTTCTAAAACCTAATTAACTGTTACATCGGTTTGAGGAATAATGCATTTATTTGCTTTATAGCCCGATCCGTTTATGGCCTCTTTTATTTTTAAAGAATCAACTAATCCGGGATAGTACTCGATTATTGCATTGCCTGCGGTAAATGAAGCCTTTACAGATTTAATACCCTCCAGCTTTCCAACAACTCTCTGTATAGTTTCCTCGCAGGCAAGGCATGTCATTCCTCCAATAGCCACCTCAATTTCAGATGCTTCAAGCTGAACCGTTTGGTTTTCTGATTTATTTCCCTTGCCGGTGCATGATAATATCACAAATGATAAAACAATAATTATCAGACTATCAATCAATTTTATCTTTTTCATATTCAACAGAATTAATATTTAAAATATCCTCCTCTAAACAACACTATAAATGTATTAATTTTTTTCAGACTCACTTTAAAAGTGTTAAAAAGCATAGGAATTTGTATTTCATTTAACAATTTGTTGAACAAAGATAGAATTTAGTTGTTTATAAGGAAAAACAATTAAAACATGGAAATAAGAAAAATTTTTAAATCTTCTGTAATTTTAGCAATTGCAGTTTATGTTAGCATTAATGTATTTGCCGGTAATCCGGGCAATGAGAATTCGTCTGATATTGAAGGTTCTCCGGTTACAGAGTTTCCTCCGTTACCTTATGCCTATAACGCTCTTGAGCCTCATATTGATGCCAGGACAATGGAAATTCATTACGATAAGCATCACCGTGCTTATTATACAAACTTTGTAACTGCAATTAAAGGAACACCACTTGAAAAAATGTCTTTAGCATCCATATTTGCTTCAATTTCCAAGCAGACTGATGCAGTTAGAAATAACGGCGGCGGATACTATAACCATGTATTCTTCTGGAATAACCTTGGTACAGGTTCTGCTGGTCCTTCAGCCGGCCTTTTGGCTGCAATTAATAAATCATTCGGCTCCTTTGATAAATTTAAGGAGGCATTTAATAATTCTGCCAAAACACGGTTTGGTAGCGGATGGGCCTGGCTTTATCTTAATGGGGATAAAAATCTGGCAGTCGGAAGCACTCCATATCAGGATAATCCTCATATGGATAACGCAACCATTAAAGGTATACCACTTTTAGCTATTGACGTTTGGGAACATGCATATTATCTCAAGTATCAGAATATGAGAGCTACCTATGTTGATGCGTTCTGGAACGTGGTAAACTGGGATGAGGTAAACAAAAGATATGAGAAGGCAATTAAGTAATTGTGGATATCAGCGAATAACTTAAAAATAAAATTTTTGGTTGGAACACCAGAATAAGAGTAAAAGGGATTATTTTAAATTCCTTTCCATATTCAGGAAATAAATTTAATTGATAAACAGGTTTCTCTAAGAGTAGAGAAACCTTTTTATTTTAAGTGTGGCAGTCTTCTGAAAAGGAACCGGCTGAAGAACAACCTTATTGATCTGGCTGAATTTATTAACCTGAGAGTTAACATACCCTTGTAATTCAGTAAGTACCTCCTCAATTTTATCTTCAAACTGATGCGATATATCCTCCTTTTGCTTTGCCACGTCCTCTTTCAGGGAATGGTATTTCTTTTCAAGTTCCTCCATATTAATGTGAACCAGTGCAACAAGCTTGCCTTTTTGTTGAACAACAAGCGATTCTACAACAAATCTGAAATTGTTTATTATTGACTCAATCTCTTCAGGATATATATTCTCTCCGGTGGAACTGAGAATCATATTTTTTAATCTGCCTTTTATGTATAGGTTGTTGTTTTTATCCAGTGTTCCGAGATCTCCTGTCTTAAACCAGCCATCAGGACTCATCACCTCCTTTGTCATTTCAGGTTCTTTATAGTAGCCTTTCATAACGTTTGGTCCTTTGACCCATATTTCGCCTTCACCAGTTTTTTTATCAGGTTGATTTATTATTAGTTCAATTCCTTCAATGGCTGGTCCTGTAGAATCGAAAACTGATTTCTGTGGATTAGCTCCTGCAAGAAGCGGAGCTGTTTCTGTCAGGCCATAACCAATAGCATATGGAAATTTTGCTTCGATCAGAAATTTTTCGACTGTCTTATTGAGTTTGGCTCCACCAATACCGTAAAACTTAAGATTACCTCCAAATGTTTTCATCAGTTTTTTCCCGGCAGCCACATTGAGTATTTTTCTCATAAACGAGACCTTGTAGAGAAGCCTGAGTATAAGTTTATCCCTGAATGCCGGTAGAATTTTATTGAAGTAAATCTTTTCTATTATCAGGGGAACGGTCAGCATTACTGTTGGTTTTATTTCTGCAAGGGCAGGGAGCAGGACAGGAGGAGTTGGCGGCTTTCTGAGATAATATACGCAACATCCGCAAATCATAGGTAAAACCAACCCAAGGGTATTCTCATATGTATGTGACAATGGTAATACTGACAAAAAACGGTCATTCTCATCCATTGGTTGTATAACTTTCCCTTTCAATGCATTAAAAGTTATATTCTTATGAGAAAGCATGACACCCTTTGACCGGCCGGTTGTTCCTGATGTATAGATTATTGAAGCAAGATCTTCCTCATTTACTTCATATTGATTTACAGGTGTAGCCAAAGGGTCATACACAGAAGTGCTCTTTTCAGAAAAAATAAGTGAAAAATCTTCGATCAGAATTCCTGTTTTAAGTTCTTCCGGTTTAATCCCTTCAATTCTTTGTAATAACGAAGATGATATAAATATAGCTTTAGCCCCGGAATGCTCCAGTACATTACTTACCTCTGTATTTGAAAAATCTGGCAGTATGGGCACAGCAATCGCCCCCATAAAAGTTATTGAAAAGAAAACCACACCCCAGTTAGGCATGTTGGAGCTCAGTAAAGCGACTTTATCTCCCGGACAGATTCCGTTTAGTTCAAGAAAAGCTATTACAGACTTAATCTCTCTGTTGACTGTTTCATAACTCTTTGGCTCTTCACCAACAAATGCATATGCATTAGAGTTCCCGTACTTTCTTAATGTTTCATTGAACATTGCAGGGAAAGTTAACCTGGTACTGATTTCTTCCATTATCCCCTATTCTTAAGCCAATTATGAAATGCAAAGATACGAATTAAAATCCAGGAAGGCTGTATGGGTGATTATTATTCACATAATCAGCATAAAATCAAAGTAAAACATTCAGCTATTATTGGCAGGAATGGTTAATTTTGCAAAAAACATCAAAAAAAATTATGGCATCAAAAATTAGAGTAACCAAAGAATTCGCTTTTGAAATGGCCCATGCATTATGTAATTATGATGGCCCATGCAGAAATGTTCATGGCCATTCATATCGTCTTTTTGTCACCCTGACCGGTACTCCCATTAATGATAATGAAAATCCGAAAAACGGAATGGTTATAGATTTTACGGACCTTAAACAGATTGTCAGGAAGGAAATTGTCGATGTATTTGACCATTCGTTAGTAGTCAGCAAAGCTTATGATAAGGAAAAACAGAAGATATTTGTAAAAACGTTTGGGAATACCATCATAGTTGATTACCAGCCAACATGTGAAAACCTTGTTGCAGATTTTGCAGAAAGGATCATCCCATGTCTGCCTGGCGGAGTGAACCTATTTAGTCTTAAACTTTACGAAACAGCCACTTCTTATTCAGAATGGTTTGCTTCTGATAATTAATAGTATGAATATACCTGAATTTCAATCAAAAACACTCTTTTTACTGGATGCTTATGCTCTGATTTTCAGATCCTATTATGCATTCATTAAAAACCCCAGGATAACATCAAAGGGACTAAACACGTCGGCTATATTTGGATTCCTTCTGACTCTTGAGGAAATTCTTCAGAAGCAAAAGCCAACACATATTGCTGTTGTTTTTGATACTCCTACTCCAACCTTCAGGCACGAAATGTTCAAGGAATATAAGGCCAACCGTGATGAAACACCTGAGGATATAAAAGTGGCAGTTCCTTATATAAAAAGACTGTTGGAAGCATATAAAATTCCTATTATCGATTTTCCGGGCTTTGAAGCAGACGATGTTATAGGCACTTTAGCCAGAAAAGCATCATCTCAGGGTTTTACAACTTTTATGATGACGCCTGATAAAGATTTTGCCCAGCTTGTTTCATCAAATGTGTTTATGTATAAGCCATCACGAAGCGGGAATGAATCAATCTTATGGGGAGTTGATGATATTAAAAGAGAATTCTCTGTGCAGAGGCCGGAACAAGTAATAGATATACTTGCTCTTATGGGTGATACTGCCGATAATATTCCCGGTGCTCCCGGAGTAGGACCAAAAACAGCAATGAAACTTATTTCGGAATATGGGAGTATTGAAGAACTATTCAGGAATACCGAAAAACTAAAAGGAAAACTTAAGGAGATCATTGAAAATAACAAAGAGCAGATTGAGTTTTCGAAAAAGCTTGTCACAATTGAACAGAATGTACCGGTCGACCTTGATGAAAATGCTCTTATCCTCGAAGTACCGGATCCTGATAAACTTAAGATTCTTTTTGACGAATTGGAATTCAGAACTATTGCGATCAGGAAATTTGCCGAAATAGATAAATCTGAAGCTCCTCGTAAAACACAGGAATTATCTGTATCTCAGAAAGATTCACTTCAGGGTTCTCTTTTTGGTGAGCAACCGGCGAGTACTGTTATGGAAAAATCAGGCATAGAGAATGTAGTTCATAATTACAAAATAATTGAAGGAGATTCTGCAATTGCTGAATTTGTCAACAAAGTAATGAATCTGAAAGAATTTTGTTTTGATTCTGAAACAACCAGCATAAACGCTCTTGAAGCAGAATTGGTAGCACTGGCGTTTTCATGGGAAAAAGGAATTGGTTATCTCATTCATTTCCCGGAATCACAGGAAGAAACAAAAAATTTACTCCGGATCATCAGACCTGTTTTTGAAAAATCAGAAGCACTTAAAATAGGACAGAATATTAAGTTTGATATACAGGTACTGGCAAATTATGATATATCCGTCCGTGGACCGTTATTTGACACAATGATTGCCCACTACCTTCTTGAACCTGACATGAGGCACAATATGAACCTCTTGTCAGAAACTTATTTATCATATAGTCCCATACATATTGAAACACTGATCGGAGAAAAAGGATATAATCAGAAAAACATGCGTTCAGTGCCTGTCGATCTGGTAAAGGAATATGCAGTTGAAGATGCTGATGTTACTTTTCAGTTAAAACAGGTTTTTGAACCAAGGATTAAACAGGAAAATCTCGAAGATCTCTCCAAAAATATAGAAATGCCGCTTATACATGTATTGGCTGAAATGGAGAGAACCGGTGTGAAACTGGACCAGGAGGATCTTAAAGCAATAACAGTAAACCTGAGGGAAGATATTATTTTACTGGAACAGGAAATTTATGAACTGGCTGGAATGGAATTCAATATATCCTCTCCTAAGCAGCTGGGAGATATTCTATTTATAAGATTGAAACTTGATGAAAATGCCAGGGTAACAAAAACGAAGCAGTTTATTACAAATGAAGAAATTTTACAAAGACTTACAAGCAAACATCCTATTGTAGATAAAGTATTGGAATACAGGGGGCTTAAAAAACTTCTGACTACTTATGTTGAAGCACTTCCTCTTTTAGTAGATAAGAAAACAGGAAGGATTCATACTTCATATAATCAGGCTGTCGCCGCAACAGGAAGACTCAGCTCAAATAATCCTAATCTTCAGAATATTCCAGTAAAAGACGCCAGAGGAAGAGAAATCAGGAAAGCTTTTGTTCCGGAGAAAGATCATATATTTCTGTCTGCAGATTATTCCCAGATTGAATTGCGACTGATGGCACACCTGAGTAAAGATCAGACCATGATTGATGATTTTCTTTCAGGAAATGATATTCACTCTGCAACTGCTTCTAAAATCTTTGGAGTGGAGATAAGCAATGTCACACGGGAAATGCGTAGCAGGGCAAAAACAGCTAACTTCGGCATAATTTATGGCATTTCTTCATATGGTCTTTCAGAGAGACTGACAATCGGAAGAAAAGAGGCAAAAGAACTAATAGATGGTTATTTTAATTCTTATCCGAAAGTCAAAGTTTACATGGATGAAAGTATTAAAAAAGCCAGGGATGTTGGTTATGTTACTACGATGTTAGGACGCAAAAGATACCTCCCTGATATTCATTCACGAAATCAGGTCGTCAGAGGAAACGCGGAGAGAAATGCTATTAATGCTCCTATTCAGGGAAGCGCGGCAGATATTATTAAGATAGCAATGATTAATATTTTCAACCAGATGAAATCCGAAAACTATCTTTCGAAAATGATCCTTCAGGTTCATGACGAACTTATTTTTGAAGTTGAGATTTCTGAGCTTGAGAGACTTAAGAGTCTGGTTTTGAGCGAGATGTCTAATGCTGTTAAACTTGATGTTCCTTTGAAAGTTGATTGGGGAACAGGAAGGAACTGGTTTGAAGCACATTAATAAAGCGATGCCGGATACTTCTGGATAAGAAATAGTTAATGCCCTATAATATTTGAAATCCAGGAAACACAAATAATAGAGGAATATTTGATTGAGTTGATGATACAAAACAAGGATTCTAATTGTTGGAGTGGAGGTAAAGAATATGCAGGTTAAAGTTTTGTTTTTTGGTGTTTTGGCAGAGGTAACAGGGACATCCTGTAAACACTATAATGAAGTAAAGGATATATCCGATCTGAAACACAGGATATTTGACGATTTTCCTCAGGTAGTACACTATGACTACCGCATTTCACTTAATAATGAATTAATTGGCAGTAATTGCGAGCTTAAGGATAATGATGAAGTAGCTCTGTTACCTCCCTTTGCAGGTGGATAGCCAATAATAACTATAAAAATATTCAGAATATGTCCACAAATATTCTTTTTAAAGGAGCAATAACAAATGAATTGATAGCTGATATGATCAGTAAGATCGGAGGTAAACCCGATTCGGGAGGCCACTCCATTTTTATCGGACAGGTCAGGTCAGATGTTATTAACGGTAAGAGGGTCAGGGCAATAGAATATTCAGCATACGAGGATATGGTAAAAGTTGAAGCAGATAAAATTAATGAATCAGTTTTGTCGCAGTTCTCTGATGCCAAAACTATTGATATTATTCATTCAACCGGAGTTGTAAATGCAGGGGAGATCTCTCTTTTTGTGATTGTATCAGCTGGTCACAGAAAAGATGCTATTATGGCATGCAGCCAAGTTGTTGAGCTTATAAAACAGCGGTTTCCGGTATGGAAAAAAGAACTATTTGAAGATAATTCCTACGAGTGGAAATAATATTCTTTCCCTTATTATACAGCCTCTGCCGAGCTGGTTTCCTTTAGATCAGGTTTTTCTATTTTCTCTTTATTATTAACTGTTACCATTATCGCACCTGCCTTCCCTTTCAGAACTGCTTCGTATCTGTTTTTATCACTAAGCACCTCGAGAGCCTTATTTAACTGCTCGTCCTTTTTTATTGTCCATGCAATAGCCCCTTCCTCATAAAAATATCGTCTGATGATTTCATCTTCAAGCAATTCGATTATTTCACTTTTAAAAACAGATAGATCGTGGTCCATATTATGCACTATTGTTTTCTCAAGTTCAGAAAAAAGATCTTTGTGTATCTCATAATATTTTTCCCTTTTTGCATTACCAATTAGTTCATTAAGTGATTCCTCAGTAACGGTTTTGTAACTAAAATTACGACTCTTCAGATATGTTTGAAAATCTGCATAATCCTTGTCAGTAAAAGAGAATTGATCAAGTGATTTAATATCTGGATGAGCCCAATAATATTTTGTAGCATAATCAAAAATAAAATTTCTTAAATAAAGTTCAGCTGCTATCTGACTTAGAGATTCAGGCAAGACTTCAAAATCCGGAGTAATCCCGCCGCCATCTTTTACTATCCTTCCGTTTTTTGTTTTAAACTCAGAAATAAGCGAATCGGGAATAATTCCAACGCTTCCATCTTTGTTGGGATGAGAAAAATCGAGGGCCTGTATACATCTGCCGCTTGGGATATAATATTTAGCTGTAGTAACCTTAAGCTGAGTATTAAAACTTAAAGGCCGGGTAATCTGAACTAGTCCTTTTCCGTAAGAACGCTGACCAACAATTATGCCCCTGTCAAGGTCCTGAATTGCACCTGCAACGATTTCTGATGCTGAAGCAGAACCTCTGTTAATCAGAACAGCAAGGGCAATTTTTTCGTCTATTGCAGATTTTGTAGTCTTAAAACTTTCATCAAACTGTTTAACCTTTCCTTTAGTCGATACAACCTCATTACCTTGTCCTACAAAAAGATTCACTATATCAACAGCTTCTGTAAGTAATCCGCCGGGATTACTTCTCAGATCCAATATGATTTGTTGCGGATTGTTTGCCTTCAGGGAAATCAAAGCCTTTTTAACATCTTCAATGCAATTTTGAGTGAAGCTTGAGAAACGGATATATCCTGTTTTCGAGTCAATCATACCAAAATAAGGAACCGGAGGGATAGCAATTTTTTCCCTCTTAATAAGAAAATCACTTTCCTTTCCGTTTCTTTCTATTGTAAGAGTGATGTCTGTTCCGGGATTACCTTTAAGTTTATCACTCACCTTATCAGTTGAAAAACCATTCAGAGATGTCCCATCAACTTTTTTAAGGAGGTCTCCAGGTTTTATCCCGGCTTTATCCGCAGGAAACCCTTTATAAACTTCACTTATGACAACATAATCTCCGTTATTACGAATAAGAGAACCAATACCACCATATTTTCCGGTTGTTAAAAAAGTAAATTCATCTACCTCTGTTTCAGGATAATATACAGTATAAGGGTCCAGTGTCTTTAACATATTATCAAGGCCTGATTTGATTAGTTTATCAGGATCAATCTCATCTACATAAAAAGTATTCAGTTCCCTGAAAAGTGAAAAAAAGATATCAAGATTTTTTGCAATTCTGAAATCTCTTGTTTCCTGATTGATCAGGAAGGCGGTACTTATTCCTCCCAGGAACAGGAGAGAAAATATTATTGTGATCTTTAGGGTGATTATCTTTCTCATAACCAAGTTGGTTTAAATTAGAACAGCGAAAATAATAAGAAAATGCATGAATGGTTTTGGTTAAGAAACATTTAAAATAACTTTAACATAATTCTCCATTCTTTTTTATGCTGACAATTAGTTTGCTTATAATATCTTTCATTGATTTTTCTATTATCTGATAATCCGGGACTATATTACCATTTACAATAACAACAATTATCAGTTGAATGTTGTGCAATGTTAGTTGTTCATAGAGTATGAACTTATTTTTTCTGTATGATTCCCTCATCCTTCTCCTGATCAGATTCCTCGTAACAGCAAGTTTGAAACCTCTTTTAGGGGTACTAAACATTATCTGTGCAGGAACCGGTAGGGAAACAGGGCTTATTGCCCAAACGACCTTAAAAATATTATTGTAGAAAACATTTCCATTTTCAAACAAACCGGAAATGATTTTTTTGCTGCATAATCTTTCAGACTTATTAAATGTTTCCCGTTTGGTATTCATTTTAAAAATAATCTTAATCAGATATCTTTCCTGATGACAAATTCAGATCTTCAGAATGAGTAAAATAAAGGAAAGAAATCTTACTTAAGATGTTTGTTATGCTCTTTCAGAAATTCATCAAGCGCCATTGTCATTGATGGAGCCTTGGGATTGGGTGCATTTATATCGAGCCTGAAACCTTCCTGTACAACAGCACAAGCTGTAGTAGGTCCAAAAGCAGCAAACTTTACATCTCCCTGGACAAATCCGGGAAAATTTTCTCTAAGGGATTTAATTCCGGACGGACTATAAAAAACAAGAACATCATAGTCAAAATCTTTGACATCTGAAAAGTCAATACTGATTGTTTTATAGAGAGTTCCAATGGTGTACCTGATCTCGTTTTTAACGAGTAACTCAGGTATTTCTGCATTATGGGGTTCAGAAAGAGGAACAAAGAAAATATCCTCTTTGTGTTTAACAATAACATCAATTAAGTCCTGGAATTTTGCCTTTCCATGAAATATTTTTCTCTTTCTGTATACTATATATTTTTGCAGATAAAAAGCAACATTCTCAGTAATGCAAAAATACTTCATAGTATCAGGGACAACTGTCCGAAGTTCAGAACAAATTCTGAAAAAATGATCAATCCCTGTCTTACTTGTAAAAATAACAGCAGTGAAATCAAGAATATTGATCTTTTGCTGACGAAAATCTTTAGATGAAACTCCTTCTACTTGAATAAAGGGTTTAAAATCGATTTTCAGATTGTATTTTTTTGCCAGCTCGAAATATGGTGATTTCGGATTATTAGGTTCTGGCTGCGATACTAAAATCTTCCTTATTTTCAACTCTTTACAGTTTAAATTTTTACCCCCAAAGTAACACTCGCCAATCTAAACAAGACCTGTGAAATACTTTATTGCTATTAAAACAGGTAGAATTTCCAGCGCACAAAGGTATAAAATCAAATAGAATATTGAAATATTCCGGTTTATAAAAATTATAAATAACCTGATTATCCTGAAAGAATACATTATACATAAAATAATTATTCCCGTAGTCAGAAAGAACCGGGACGAGAATAATGAAGTATAAGTCATCAAAATAATTATGATCAAAAATGAGATTGCAATTAATCTGTAAAAAGTATAAATACTGACTAGATATTCCCTGAAAATTTCTATTTGCCCGCTTGAATTGCCGGTAACAATGCAAACAATATGTCGCAAAGTGAATGAAGAGATAATAATTCCCAGAAAAATAATCCAGGATATAATTCCAGGAATTGAAGAAGGGATAATTGAATAAAAATTTGCTGCTATATAACCGAAAAGACTAATTATTAAGAAGGAAGAAAAATTCATTATTGTTGATTGCAGTTGGAACAGTTCTCCCACATTTCGTGATGCAGATTCATTTATTCCCCTGAACAGAAAATAGGATGTTACTTTGGGCATAAAGTTTTTATATGTATTTCTGACAAAGGAAAACAGGAAAGCTGAAATCAGAATAACGGCAATTATCCAGTCATCATGAAGATGATGGAAAGGCATTTCCTGTCCCGATCTGAGTTTCTTTAATAAGGTGGTTTTAGCTTCAGCTTCTGTTTTTTTATTTATTTCAATAAATGTATAGGGAAAACGTCCGGTATTATTTTGATTAATTCTGGTTACAATGTTATCCGGATCATAAAATGTGACGGGGGAAATAATATTTACAGTACAGACAGAAGTGGTGTCAGTATTAATAATATCAGGTGGTCTGGCTATTTTTGTTCTTTTTTTTGGTAATGAATCAATGAATTGATTTGATGTAACATCATGAGCTGAATCAATATTTAAACTTACAGAGTCTCGATATATATTATTTTTAACCTTAAGGGTGGTATCCTGTTGAGTTTTTATATAAAAAAATGTTACCATTTCATTTAATGAAAACACAAAAGTAATGATTAATAAGAGGAATTATAGCAAACTGAGGACTAAGTTTATAATCAAAAATACTCTACTGAACAGCCAGATATTTCTGATAATATATTGTTTGCCAGACGACTTGCTCCGATTCTGAAAAGAGAATTATTCAACCACTCTTCGCCGAGACAATGTTTGACTATTTTGTAATAACTTATTGCTTCAGAAGGGTTAACAATTCCCCCGGCAGCCTTGAAGCCAACTCTGATACCTGTTTCAGAATAGAAATCTGAAATAGCTCTGCACATGACAAATGCAGCTTCCGGCGTTGCGCTAACAGGCGTTTTGCCTGTTGATGTTTTAATAAAGTCAGCACCTGCATCCATTGCTATCATTGAGGCTTTGAATATTTGCTCATAATCGTTAAGGAGGCCTGATTCAACAATGACTTTTAATTGTTTGTCTCCGATTGCTGCTTTAATATCCCTTATCTCATCTGCGACCAAAGTAAAATCATTTCCCAGAAAAGCACCAACAGGGATTACAATATCAATTTCATCTGCTCCGGCTTCTATTGCAAGCTTGCATTCAGTAACTTTTATACTCCTGAATGTCTGTGAAGAAGGAAACGCACCCGCAACAGATGCAATCTTAATATTTTTTGAAGAAAGTCTTTCTTTAACAACTGAAACATAGTTCGGAAACACACAAATAGCTGCAACATTCGGAATATTTGAATACCTTCCTGAGAAACTATTTACCTTCCCGGTTAAATGTAAAATATGGCTCTTATTATCAGTTGTATTAAGGCTGGTAAGATCGATAAGATTCAAAATGTCCATTAACAGATGCTTACCTGGCACATCAGGCTGGCCTGCAAATGCTTTTTTAAGTCCCTTCTTTATTTCTGTTTCAGATGGGCTCAACTTGATCAGTTTTTGATATAGCTTTGTCATGTTGTTGTGCAATTATTAATCTAAAAACCTGAAAAATGAAAAAAAAGCGCGGGTTCAATATAATGCTTTTTGTTTTGATAATTAATTTAATTTTAAATTTTAGTTGTTCAAATAACTCAAAAAAACCATTATCCGGTGTTTTATTGAAGATTGACAATGAATTTTCTGCTATGTCAGTTGAAAATGGAATGCATGAAGCTTTCCTTCATTTTATTGCTGAAGATGGAATTTTGCTTAAGGATAACTCATTTCCTGTTAAGGGAAAAGGTGCTCTTTCGGCAATTTTTTCATCAATGCCAGATACAACTTTTGTTCTAAGCTGGGAACCTCTTTTTGAAAAAATATCTGAAAGCGGAGATCTCGGATACACTTATGGTCTCTATGTTCATAAGGATATACTTACATCAGAAATAAGCAGAGGTACCTATGTTACCATCTGGCAAAAACAAAAAGATGAAAGCTGGAAGTTTGTTCTTGATGCTGGAACTCAGGGCTTGCCAGGAAAGGAATAACAATGGTTGTTTCGGATTAAATATCATATTTGATGGGTAGTGTTTGCCCGCAGTTTCTCGTTTCTTGCAAGCGATGCGAAAATTCCCAGAATTGATAGCAATGAGAATATCAGAAATCCAGTTCTCATTGCTGATATCAGTCCGGGATAGGTTGACGGATTGATAGTTTCTTTGCCCAGATATAATGATATTAGCATTATCGCAATGCCCATGCTCATCATCTGACCAGCCATCCTCATGGTACCTACAATCCCGGATGCAACTCCCAGGTGCCGTTGTAAAACAGAACTCATAATTGCATTTGAATTTGGAGAAGAAAACAGTCCAAAACCAATACCCATCATTATAAGTAATAAAACTATAAGATAAATAGGGGTAGTTTCTCTGACGAAAAAAAGGAAGATAAGACCCGAAGCAGTTAAGCCCATTCCGGCAGAAGCAATAACTCCCGGATTATACTTATCCGATAATTTTCCGGCTAATGGAGAAAGAAGTGTCATTGCAACAGGTTGTGATATCATTATCAGCCCTGCGATTCTTGCGTCATAGCCTTTCAGATATTGAAGATAAAGGCTAATGAAAAAACCGGTTGCACTTGTTGCCGAATAATGGATCAAAGCTGCAAGACTTGAGAATGCGAAGACTCTGTTTTGAAGAATAAGATTAATGTCAAAAACAGGATTCTTAACTCTCTTTTCAACGATCATGAAAACATAAGCAAGGAAGAGTCCTGATATTATTAATATCCATCCAAGAACAGATGGAAGTTTGGAAAATCCGTACATAAACGCCGATAGTGCTGCCCCGTAGATTAATGACCCGAGCCAGTCAAAAGACTCTCCTGCAGCATCTGCCCATTCCGATTTAATTCTTCTGTTTATAAGGATAAGCGAAACAATTCCAAAAGGCAGCAATACTGCAAAGATACTCCTCCATCCAAAATATTGAGTCAGCAATCCTCCTACTACAGGACCACATGAGAGTCCAAGGTAAACGGCAGTAATATTTATTCCCATTGCTTTTCCACGTTCTCCCTGTTGAAATACTGATGTGATTATTGCCAGACTTGTTCCGAATATCATAGCACTCGAAAGTCCCTGAATGATTCTTAAGATTATGAGAGAAACGATGCTTCCGGAGAACAGTATCAGAAAACTTGATATAGTGAAAAGTAAAATTCCAAGAGAAAAGATCTTCTTTCGGCCTGTAATATCAGCAAGACGTCCAAAAGGAAGAAGAAATATTGAAGTGGATAACATATAACTGCTTATAACCCAACTCAGGCTTACTGCACTTGCCTGCATATCTTTACCAATTGATGGGAGAGCCAGATTTATTGCTGAATTAAGAAAAGGGGAAAGAAAAGCTGCAAAAGTTGCAACAAAAAGAACAGTTTTTTTTGAGGTTTTATTTTCAGTTTGGCCAGGATTCATTTTTACAGGGGATTAAAAAAAAACTAAAGATTTATTCCTTTTCTTTTGTGTCAATTATAATTGTTACCGGTCCATCATTCTCCAGTTTGATTTTCATCATTGCACCAAACTCTCCGGAGAGTGTTTCCTTTCCCATTATTTCTGAAAGTCTGTTGATAAATTTATTGTATAAAGGAATAGCAATATCGGGCCCTGCAGATCGGATATATGAGGGTCTGTTCCCTTTCCTTGTCTTTGCAAAAAGTGTAAACTGGCTGATTACCATAATACTTCCGGCTACGCCACGAACTGAAAGATTCATTACACCATTTGCATCATTGAAAATTCTCAGGTTTACTATTTTGTTACACAACCATTCATTATCAGTATCATTATCAGGCTCCTCAATTCCGACAAAAACAAGTAATCCATGACCTATTTCTGCTTTTACTTTTGCATTAATAGTTACTGATGCGCTTGTTACTCTTTGAATTATTGCTCTCACATTCTTTTTTTTTTCAAATGTATACAATCAATTTTAAAATATTTACGTGATGATTTATATTATATTTGCGCATCTTACAACCGGAGAATGGATTATTTCACAATAATTGCTATTGCCCTTGGATTATCCTTTGATACGTTTGCTGTTTCATTATCATATGGAGTAATAAGAAGCGCAATTTACTTCAGGCAGGCACTCTGGTTCGCAATTGTACTTGCAATATTTCAGGGTGGACTCACTATTTTAGGGTATTTTCTTGGGTCTGTTTTCTCAGTTATTCTCAAAACAATTGACCACTGGATTGCATTGGGATTATTATTATTTCTCGGGATTAAAATGATCCTGGAAGGATTGAAGAAAACTGAAAAAAAAGATGTGTCGGATTATAGCAAAGTAATTGTTCTTTTCGCAATCGCTTTGGGGACAAGTATAGATGCCTTTGCAGTAGGTTTTAGTTTTGCCCTTCTTGATGTAAAAATTTGGGTTTCAGGAGCGATTATAGGACTTGTTACATTTTTAGCTTCAATGACTGCAATAAGGATTGGTAAGTCAGCTGGATATAAACTTGGAAGTAATGTTGAGATTGTCGGAGGCCTGATATTAATTGCAATTGGTTTAAAAATTTTTATTGAGCATATGTTTGCATAGTGAAAGTAACTGATCAGGATCTAAAACACCTTAATCCGTTTTACCAAAGTGTAAATATATCAGGGTTATGATTGTCAGAAAGGTTGATAATTAAGAGTATTTCAGAAAGGAACCATATACCGGATTCTTTTTTCAAAAATGGCCATTTCAGTATATCCTATATATCTTAATAATTCATAAACTTCATCGAAATACTGACCTACTCTTGATGGCATATGAGCATCGGAATTTACACAGATAGGTACATTTTCTTCCCTGAAAATATGTAGATACTTACGATTTGGGTAGAAATCAGCAAGCGGTCTGTTTCTTCCATTGGTGTTAACTTCAAATACTACATTATGTGCTTTCATTGTTTTTGCAAGTTTCCTGTAGAGAGGCTCCTGATCAATGGATGGTTTGTAGCCATATATTCTGATCAGATCGCAATGACCAATAATGTCAAATAATCCTGATGATATTGCAGCACAAACGGAGTCAAAATAAGATTCAAATAGTTTATTAATGTTTTCGTGCTCATATATTTCAGTTCCAAGATCGACGGATTTTTTACCAAGATAATGTACCGAGCCAATTACAAAATCAAGTGGCTGTGGTCTGAGAAAATCGCGGATTTCTCTCTCCTTTCCTTCAAAATAATCAACCTCCAGTCCAATCCGGATTTTGATATTAGTTGTCTCATTCCGAAGTTTTGCAATATGGTTAATGTATGATGAAATGTTTGCCGGTTTCATGTTATTATCGTCAAGTTGATCGATAACAGATAAATGATCAGAAAATCCAATTTCGCTTAATCCCGCTGTTAAGGCGTAACCAATATATTCCTCAGGCAAACTGCGGCCATCGCTGAAAGAGGAATGCATATGATAATCAGTTCTGTAAACCATTTATTAAAAAACCCTTTACAATCGGTTTCAAAATAGGGCTAATTTTAGCAATAAAACAAATTGAGATATATCATTTTGGTCAGGAAATTGATAAATTTGTGAAAACTAAATATTGTGAAGGAAACTATAATACCCTGTATTTGCACAGATTGTGAATTTCGGGAAGCTATTTTCTCCCATCTTGATAAAAGCGCAATTGAGGAGTTTTGCAGGATGAAGGAAGAACAGTTTTTTCAAAAGGGAGATATAATTAACCGCGAAGGAGATAAAATTATTAACTTCAAATACCTTAAAAGCGGGCTTGTTAAATTATTTAGAAGCACATCATCCGGAAATGAGCAGGTTATAACAATAACCAGACCCTTCGAATTTGTCAGTAATGTGAGTATTTTTTCTGAAAACTGTTACCTCTATTCTGTTTCTGCTCTTGAAGATTCTGTCGTTTGTATGATTAATCTGGACTTTGTTAAGGACTTGTTCAATAAGAATGGAAGCTTTGCAATGGGGTTACTAACCAAAATGGCAATGATAAATAATAAAATAATTAACCAGACTCTGGATATCAGGCAAAAAAACCTTATCGGTCGTGTGGCATTTGTCCTTTTATATTTTAGTAAAGAAATATATAACTCTAGAGTCTTTGACCTTCCGGTTTCAAGAAAAGAAATTGCCGACTACATTGGAATGAGTACTGCAAATGTAATAAGGACCTTGTCCGATTTCAAGAGAGAGGGGATTATTAAGATTTTTGGCAAAACTATTGAAGTAGTTGATTTAAACAAGCTGGAAGGAATATCCAAACGTGGTTAATTATCCCTTCCGATATAAAAACTCATTTCCATTTATTCCAATAATTAGTATCCATGAAGAAAATCTGTATTGTTTTTGAAATCTTATTGATCTCTGCTATTTTAAATTGCAGGACCTCAGCCCAGCAACTTTCACCATTGTACCAAAAAGGATTAAATGAGAAAAATTATACATTAACCGGCGCCAGGCATGGTATAAGTTTTTTTCCAAAAGTAAAGCTTAAGGCGGTTCAGTATGTTCCGGGAGATAGCTTAACCTTTGAAGTGTATCATTCATTAGAAGTTATTAATAAATGGCTTCAGACATGGGCTGAAAAATATCCTGACATTACAGACCTGTATGAAGTTGGAAGGAGTTTTGAGGGACGTCCTATTTTACAAATGACAATAACAAATAAAAGTACGGGTAAAGACACAGATAAACCGGCTGCATTTTTTGAGGGAGGTCGCCATAGTGGTGAAGTTACAGCAACAGAATCTGTCCTATGGCTTTTAAAGTACTTGTTGGAAAATTATGGGAAAGATTCTGATGTAACACATCTGATTGATACAAAGGCTATTTATATGAGACCCGTGAATAACCCGGATGGTCATAATCTGTACATGAATACTGCTCAAAGTAACCGGAGCACCGTACGTCCTGAAGATAATGACGGAGATAATCTTCTTGATGAAGATCCTCCGGAAGACATTGATGGAGATGGAATTATATTGACAATGAGGTGGAAGGACGAAACAAAGGGTACCTGGATTCCTGATCCAAAAGACTCCACGAGCAGGATAATGAAACGAGTTCCTGCTGGCAAGGGTATTTATCTCACATCATCGGAAGGTATTGATAATGACTGTGATGGTAAAATAAATGAAGATGGTATCGGAGGATTAGATCTGCATAGAAATTATCCGGAAAACTGGAGACCAAAATCAGAAACTACCGGAAGAGGTTTTACTCAGAGTGGTGCCGGGGAATATCCATTAAGTGAGAATGAAACAAGAGCTGTTGTAAGTTTTCTTCTTACTCATCCTAATATTTATGTTGTTAATTCTATGGATACAAGTGTTCCTATGCACCTGAGACCTCCTTCAACCTCATCTTCGGAAGAAAGAATGTATCCTGAGGACCTGAGCTGGTATAAAATCTTTGATGAGTTAGGCAGGCATATTACCGGATATGAAAAAGCGGGAGATGTTTATAATGATTATGGTAACGGGAATCCTCTTTTTGGTCATGGTCCGGATTTTGGATACTGGTATTACGGGGCAATCTGGTACGGTGATGAGATCTGGAACGGAGCAAAGAATAAAGATTATAACGGGGACAAAAAAATTGATCAGACCGAAATTTTAAGATGGGATGATGAGGAGAATAACGGGGAGGGATTCTTTGAGTGGAAATCCTTTAAACATCCTGTTTATGGTGATATTGAGATCGGAGGATTTAATCCGAAATTTTTCGCACAAAACCCACCAGCAAGGCATCTTGAACCATGGATCAGAAAGGAAGCTTTGTTTAATCTGGAATTATTAAAACATCTTCCGGAAATAAAATGGGAGAAGATTGAGGTAAAGAAATTAAAACAATATAAGGCAGATTCAACTGATTATCAATTGACATTATCATTCAGAAATTATGGCAAACTTCCAACTGCTTTAAAACAGGCCCATCTGGTTAAAATAGTAAAAGAAGATAGGATTGTTCTTGATTTCGACACCACAGGGTTGTCTTCAGGGAAACTTACATATAAAGTTATACTGGACGAAAAGCCAGTTAAAGATAGGGAGACACGAGGGGGATATAATGATGAGGAAAACACTGTTCTTCAAAGTAGTTTTTCAAAGAATATCCCTTACACCCAGGGAGGATCTGAAACAAAAACAGTTTTTATTATACGGCTTTTTAACCGGTCTGAACTCCCAGGTAAAGCAAGTGTATTCTCGACCAGAGGTGGAGTGTTAAAAGACAAAGAATTTATAATTAAGTAAAGGCTCTCTAAAAAGTTATCTTTTATATTTTTACTACTGAATCTGCCAAAAGGTACTTTTTCATTTACCGATAGATTAATACTTCTTTGGGGTATGTTATTCCTTAAGAGATACTTCGATTCTGACGTAAATACGGATTTAATCTATTGATTATATATTATATCCTTAATTGCATCATCAAGGTTATCAAAAATAAAATGATAACCCGAATCTATTATTTTTTGTGACGAAATCCTGCTGCCTTTTATAACTACATCTGCCATCTCCCCCAGAATTATTTTTACAAGCAATGAAGGAACCGGAGGGAAAAGAACGGGTCGTTTAATTATTCCGGAAAGCGCTTTCATAAAATCTTTATGAGAGATGTGATGTGGAGATACTGCATTATATGGACCAATCATACTTTGATCCTCAATAGCTTTAGTATAGATATTGCATAAATCAGTGATATGTATCCAAGGCATGAATTGCCTTCCATTGCCTACCTGAACAAGAAAACCAAATTTTGATGATCTCATGAGATTTGAAAAAGCCCTGTCATTCTTTTCCAATACAACAGCTGACCTGATTTTTACAGTTCTTATCCCTGAATTAAGGAAAAGATCTGCTTTTTCTTCCCATACTTTACAGGTTGATCCAAGAAAGTCGGATGCGGCGCCATCATCTTCAGTGTATATCTTATCAGTTGTAATATTTCCATAGTAACCTATTGCTGAAGCAGATATAAAGGTTTTTATGGGAATTTCATTTTTACTTATTGTCTCATATAGGAATCCTGTTGATTCCACACGACTTGAAATAATCGCATCCTTACGATTGTTTGTCCATCGTTTTTCTCCTAAATTCTCTCCTGCCAGATTTATAATACAATCAATACCATTAAATACTCCAGGATCAATAATCATTTTCCCGGGATCCCACCTGTATACCCTTACTCTTCCGAACTGATTGGTTTTTCTTGATAAATGTGATACTTTGTACCCTCTTGCCAGAAGAGATGAGGTGAGGTATCTCCCTATCAGTCCACTTCCGCCTGCAATCAAAACAGAGGATCCATTTTTGTTATTATTGTTTAACATATCAATGATAAAATTAGCTTATTTGTTATGAAATGAAAAAGGTGTACTTTTGAAGCCGGAAAATCGGTTAAATATTATTCAAATTTATAAAATTTAAATATGGTAAATATAAGAAAAACCAAAGGTACGATTGCTATTCTTACGGGAGGTGGAGATGTTCCGGGATTGAATCCAGCTATTAGGGCAGTTACTATCCGTGCAAACAGGGAAGGATACAAAGTTATAGGGCTCAGAAGGGGCTGGGCAGGTATAACAGAATTATTAAGGGACAGTAAAGCAGATAACAGCAATAATTTTCAATTACTTACCAATGAGATAGTAAATAAGGCCGGAAGAACAGGGGGAACCTTTTTACATACCTCAAGAACCAGACCCAGTCACATGGATAAGGAGTCTGTACCTGAGCATCTGAAAAGTTCTTATAATGCTGAAAAAAATGATCTTACACCGGAAATAATAAAAAACCTTGAATGGCTTGGAGTCGATTATCTAATTCCAATTGGAGGAGATGATACCCTGAGTTATGGCGTTCATCTTTTCAATAATGGAGTAAATGTAGTTGCGATTCCTAAAACTATGGACAATGATGTACCGGGAACCGATTATTGCATCGGTTTCAGTACTTGTGTTACCCGGACAATACATATGACCAATAGCCTGAGAACATCTGCAGGTTCACATGAGCGACTTCTTGTTCTTGAAGTATTCGGCAGATATGCAGGCTTCACTGCAATGTTACCAACTATGGCGGGAGCAGCAAACCGTTGTGTAATACCGGAATATGAATTTGACATTGAACACCTGACTAAACTTTTGGTTGAAGACCGTAATCAGAATCCAAGTAAATATTCGATCGTTTTGATTTCAGAAGGAGCAATGTTTAAAGGAGGGGAGATGATCTTTTCGAATAGCGAAAAAGATGCTTACGGCCATGCAAAACTGGGGGGTATTGGTGATATGGTTTCATCAAACCTAAAAGAATTATCAGGGAAATATAACAATGGTAAAACCATAAATATTATTACACAAAAACTTGGTTATATGGTTCGCGGAGGAGATCCTGATGCTCTCGATTCTATTGTTCCGATGGCATATGGAAATCTGGCGCTCGACCTGATTCTTAAAGGAGTTCATGGAAGAATTGTGGTTCTCAAAGATGGAAGATACGGAGATCTTCCAATTGATGTAGTTACGAAGACAAAGAAGCTTGTTGATGTTGCTGAATATTATAACACGGAAAGACTAAGACCTCATTATCATAGTTTCGAGAAAAAGCCATTTCTTCTGATGGCATCAGGTTCTTGAAATTCAGTAAAATGTTTATCCGTTTTCAGGTTAACCACTGCGTATACTATTTAAAGGCAGGATGATACAATTCATTCTGCTTTTTCTTTTTGATACTAATTGCGTTTTTAAAGTTGATTTCTGAAATCCGGAAACAATTTTCTTTACTTTTGTTTTAAATAGTCTGAAATTGGAAAAGGGAGTTGTTCTAAAATCTACCGGAAGTAACTATAAGGTGCTAGACGATAATGGATTAATTGTTGATTGTTCTGTGAAAGGAAAGCTCAGGATTCAAGAATTGCGAATAACTAATCCGATAGCTGTTGGAGATAATGTTTTATTCACAAGAGATCTCAATAGCAATGCATCAGTTATTTGTGAAGTTCTTGACCGGCGAAATTACATCTTAAGGAAGGCCTCAAATCTTTCAAAGCATTCGCAGATTATTGCTGCAAATATTGACCAGGTGATGCTTATGATCACAATAGTGCTTCCTGCAACAGCAATTGAATTTATAGACAGATTTCTCATTACAGCAGAAGCATACCGGATCCCTGCGAAAATCATAATTAATAAAACAGATCTCTATGGAGAAGACGAAATGACCAAAATGGAATACCTGATTTCAATGTACAATAAAATTGGGTATAAAACTATCAAACTCTCTTTATTTAAAGGAACAGGACTGGAGGAGATCAGGGAGTCGGTTAAAGACAAAATCACACTGATATCAGGGAATTCCGGCGTAGGTAAGACAACACTTTTAAACTATCTGAATCCTGAACTTAATCTTAAAACAGAGGAGATTTCAGGATATCACAAACAAGGTAAACATGTTACAACATTTCCTGAAATGCATCGGATGCCATTTGGAGGATTTGTAATAGATACACCCGGGATAAGGGGATTCGGGGTAGTGGATATGGCACGAAATGAAATATCCCATTTTTTTCGCGAGATATTCATAACATCAAAGGATTGCAGATTTGCTAGTTGTCTGCACCTTGATGAACCTGGCTGTGCAGTCAGAAGTGCCGTTGAAAAGGGAGAAATTGATTTTCTGCGTTACAGAAGTTATTTAAACATACTCGAAGATGGTGGTCGAAAATACCGCTGAGCTGAAAAATTTAATATTTAAACTTTATCTTTATTGCATATAAACCCTAGATAATTATTGAAATGAGAAGAATCCTAATTATTGTTTGTTCAGCGTTCATATTTATTCTTTTGGTTAATATAGTCTATTACAGGAGTCTTTATAAAAATCAGATAAACTACATAGTTGAGTTGCTTGACAGGCAGGTTCAGATCATAGGAATTTCGGTTGATAATATCAATAACGGTTTTATAAGTGATCTGAACAGGATAGGTTTTTCCGAAGACCTGCCCATGTTTTTTACGGATTCTGATAATCAATACAGGGCACGGGAGAGCATGAGGCTTTTTTTCTCAAAATATAATGAATTCGTTACAAGTATAAAACTTTATGATAATAATAAAAATGAGTTTACCCTTAAAAAAGATACTGACACAGAAACAGAAGCATGGTTGGAGCAGACATTTTTGCTTCATGTTCAACCCGAAATATTCCTGATTGAAAAATTGGTTGATGAGGGACGACAATCAAATTATTATTTGCCGGTTATAAATAAGAGGACCAATGAAGTAATCGGTAATATTGTAGTTACTGTTGATTACCAGAAATATTTTAATGAAATATTTTCTGCTTTTAATCTTAAAGATTATCAATGGCAGTGGGTAATAAGCAATTCGGGAGATATAATTTATGATAATAGCGGATCAAAAATTTCATATTCTCAACTCGATAAAATTATTCTTGATCTTGAAGACCGGTCAATTGAAAATAAAATCCATAATGCCTTAATTGACGGAGTGGATACAGAAATCCTTTCATCATATTATTCTACTCAGTTGCTTGAAAAAGAGATTGGTATTGTGTTCTCAGCAACAACAGTTTTTTTCCAGAAATTCATAATCAGAAACTCTCTGTTCATAGTAATAAGCACCATGCTTATTTTGCTTGTGATAATTTTTGTTTTCTGGAGGTATTTAAAGGCACAACAGGCAGAGATAGATCGTATGTATACTTCTGAAAAGATGCTTGTCAAACTGATAGAGGAGATGCCTGTTGGGGTGATAATTCATAATAGCAACAGGGAAATAATTAAAGCTAATAAGGTAGCCGCAAGTCAGTATTCATATTCGTCGGAAAGTGAAATGAAGGGAAAAATATTTCCTGAATCATCTTTTAAAGACAACAGTGATTATTTTTCCAAAAACCTTGGTGGAGCCTTTAATCCCGACCAATTTGTAATTATTAAGAAAGAGATAGGAGAAATTGTTTTATATAGGAATAGTATTCCTGTAATTTTCATGGGAGAAGACTCAACAATGGAGATCCTTATCGATGTTACTATGCTCGAATCAGCGAGGAAGCAGGAGGTGAGGGCAAATGTGGCAAAATCAGAGTTTCTCGCCAGAATGAGCTATGAGATCAGAACTCCGTTAAATGGAATAATTGGAATGACGGATGTTCTTAACAGGTATGATCTTTCACCTGCAATAAGAGAAATTGTTGCATTACTGAATAGTTCAACAGAGGTGCTCCTTAATATAATTAACGATATCCTCGATTTTTCAAGAATTGAAGCAGGGAAAATGCTCCTTGAGGAGATTCCTTATAATATCAGAGAGGAAATTACTTATAGTACTGATTTAGCAAGGACAAGTATCCTGCAAAGTAATGTGAATCTTCAGTGTAATATTGATGAGAACATTCCTGAAAGTATTATAGGAGATCCCTTCAGACTGAGACAGGTACTGACAAACCTGATAAACAATTCCATTAAAAACACTGATGATGGTGAGATCCGTCTGAATTGCGGTTTGAAAAGCAATATAAACGGGATAGTTGTACTAGGATTTGAGTTACTTGATACCGGATTATCATTTGATAAAGCAAGTCTGAAAAAAATGTTTGGTGACTTTGTTGACTTTGAGTCCAATG
The DNA here is from genome assembly GCA_963732435.1 of uncultured Bacteroidales bacterium. Classification (GTDB taxonomy): domain Bacteria; phylum Bacteroidota; class Bacteroidia; order Bacteroidales; family VadinHA17; genus LD21. The sequence continues at coordinate 153,354 of CAVSZL010000008.1, forward strand.
CAATACGAATAAACGAAGATACCAGATTCGGCCCGATTCTCTCAAAGCAACTTATTGAACTAATGGGTGGCGAACTTTTGGTAGAATGTCCTTCCGGATTATTAAATAATAGCGGAGTAAAAGTATCATTTACCGTTAAGACATTCTCTAACGACAAGTTGATCAAGGAGCTACAATATGATAAGTTTACAAAGTTCGAACAGATCAAAACACTTGTTATCACAGGTAATCAAAGCAGGGATGAGGAGCTATTAGGGGCGTTTCACAGACTTGGTTTAAGAGTATCAATAACAACTTACCAGAAAACTACAGTTAATCAGATAAAGGCGAACCTTAGTAGTAAAGTCGATAATTATAACCTGGTGATTATATTTGATGATAAGGATTTTAATGGATTTGATGCAGCCAGGGCTATCTGGGAGAATAATTTGTCGGGTAGTTTTATTATACTGTTAATAAGCTCAAACGATAAAAAGGGTAATTACATGAATTGTATAATGCTGGGTATTGATCATTATCTTGTTAAACCATTTGATATCCGCGAATTAGTAAATACCTTTAAAGATAGTTTTCCTTTCCTTGAAAATCCATCCGAATCTGTTGACATTGGTAGCGTCAGAGATGACATCAAAATCCTTGTTGTAGATGATAACAAAATGAATCAAAAAGTTATAGGTACAATGTTAAAGAGCTTAGGATACTCTTTCAATTTAGCTAACGATGGCAAAGATGGATATTTGCAGGCAAAAATCAGAAAGTTTGATATAATATTTATGGATCTTATTATGCCTGAAATGGATGGTTTTGAATCAGCTCAAAAAATATTGGAATATGATAATTCAATATTAATTGTTGCTTTTACTGCCGATAATATGCCTGAAACAAAAAAGAAAGCAGAACTTTCAGGTATTAAGGATTTTATATCTAAACCAGTTAAGATCGATGACCTTAAAAGGCTTTTTGCAAAGTACTTTCTGAAAGAGAATCTCAATTAACTTATTGTTGGCTGATTAATTCATTTTAAAATACTGAATGGTAGCAGCAGGAGTAAAGAAAATTGACATTAAGGGTTTTCTCGACAAAGCAGAAACTACACCCATTGTGGATGTAAGATCTCCTTCTGAATTTCTTGCCGGACATATCCCCGGTGCTGTAAACATCCCTCTGTTTAATGATAAGCAAAGAGAATCTGTTGGGATTAGATATAAGAAGGAGGGAACTCTTTCTGCAATATATGAAGGACTTAATCTTACTGCCCCGGAACTGTCAGCTAAGCTTCAAATGGCGCATGAACTGGCTATTGATAACAGGCTTTTGGTACATTGCTGGAGAGGGGGTATGAGGTCGGAAGCGATGGCATGGCTCTTTTCATTAGGAAACATTGATGCAGAAGTTCTACAGGGTGGTTATAAATCATATCGTCATCATATTCTTGAGTCATTGTCATTGAAAAGAAAGATGATAGTTCTGGGGGGAATGACAGGAAGCAGTAAGACACATATTCTAAGGTTTCTGAGTTCCATGGGCGAGCAGGTAATTGATCTTGAGGGACTTGCAAAGCATAAGGGTTCTGCTTTCGGGGCATTGGGTCAACCTGCTCAACCATCCACAGAACAGTTTGGAAATTTGCTGTTTAATGTTTGGAGAAAGACGCATCAGGATTTTCCTGTATGGGTTGAAGATGAAAGCAGAAATATTGGTTCAGTATTTATGCCTGAGCTGTTTTATTCAAATATGCAGGACACTAAGGTTATTGTTTTGATAATGGAAGTAAAAACCAGACTGCCAAGACTTATTGAAGAATATTCAAAATATCCCCTGGAAGCACTGAAGGCATCTGTTTTAAAAATAAGTAAACGTCTTGGAGGTGACAATACCCGGGATGCGCTTTTAGCAGTGGAGAGTGGAGATACAGCAAAAGCCATAGAAATTACTCTTCATTACTATGACAAGGCCTATCTTTATGGATTAAAGAATAAAAAGACAGAAAATATCATTTACGTTGAAACAGATACTGATAATATTGAGATAAACAGCAAAAAAGTACTTGATGCATCAGCTAAGATAACCTGGTAAAAGCATTTATTTACTGACTTTTAACTTCTTTAGCATCCACCCACTTATATACCTTATCGGATCTTCTGAGATAATCAGATACTTTAATTGAGCAGAGCTCTCCCTTTACTGCTTTTTCAGTCACTTTTAGATCAACTCTTATTTCCTCTACTATGTATTCAATGACTCCTGTAGTCGGACCAGTTATAAGAATTGTATCCCCGATATTTAAATCTCCGTTTTCGAGTTTGATTTCAGTTACTTTCAGATTAGTGAAATAATTGGTAATCTTGCCAATATAAACTTTTCTTTTAGTAGAACTTGAGCCATAATTGGTATTCCACTCCCCGATTTTTTGTCCAAGGTAATAACCGTCCCAGAATCCACGATTAAACACAGATGACAATCTTTTTTTCCATTCCCCGATCCTGACTTCATCATATAATCCATTTTCAAGAGCCAGAACGGCTTCATTATAGCATGATGTTACTTCCTTCACGTATTCAGCTGAACGTGCCCTTCCTTCTATTTTTAATACCCTCACTCCTGAATCTATAAGTCTATCCAGAAATCCGATTGTACATAAATCCTTGGGTGACATTATATACTCGTTGTCAATCTCCATTTCGTATCCCGATTCCTTGCCTGTTACAATATATGACTTCCGGCATGTCTGGTAACACTCTCCTCTGTTAGCTGATTTGTTGTTTTCATGAAGACTTAAATAACACTTTCCTGATACAGCCATACAGAGAGCCCCATGAGCAAACATCTCAATTTTAACCAGTTCTCCGCGAGGTCCCCTTATATCCTGATCATGAATACCGGTAAATATTTTTTTTACCTGATCGAGATTTAATTCTCTCGCTAAAACAGCTACATCAGCCCATCTGGAATAGAATTTCAATGATTCCAGATTTGTAATATTCAATTGCGTTGACAGATGTACCTCCAATCCGGATGTGAAAGCATAATTGATTACAGCAATATCAGAAGCAATGATTGCAGATATGCCAGCATCAAATGCTGTATCAATTATCCGATGCATCTGTTCAATCTCCTGGTCATAAACAATAACATTTACAGTCAGGTAACTTTTTAATCCCCTGGCTTTGCAGATTGATGAGATATCCCTGAGATTATCAAGAGTGAAGTTATTTGAAGAGGCCGCCCTCATATTCAAATTCTCGACACCGAAGTATATCGAATCAGCACCTCCCTGGATAGCTGCCATAAGGGATTCATATGATCCTACGGGTGCCATTATTTCAATATCTTTTCGCTTCATTCGGAGGAGATAAACTTAGATTTATGGTTTTCCCTTATTAATAATAATTCTTATGCATGAGCCTTTTCCTACTTCAGAATGTCTTACAAAAATTCTCCCGTTATGATACTCTTCAATAATTCTCCTTGCAAGTGATAGCCCCAATCCCCAACCTCTTTGCTTTGTTGTAAAACCCGGATTAAAAATCTTTTTAATCAGAGACTTAGGAATTCCTTTTCCGGAATCTGATATATCAATTATTGCATTTCTATCTGAATCTGTAATACGGATGTTTATCTCTCCTTTCCCTTCCATGGAATCAATTGCATTTTTACAGACATTCTCGATTACCCACTCAAATAATGCTGCATTCAGAGGAACAAGAATTTCTTTTTTATTACTGTAGTCGTTTGAAAATTTTATTTTTGAAGAGGTTCTTGATTTTAAATACTCAATCGTATGGGAAATAATTACAACAATATTCTCATTTGTCAGTAATGGTTTAGACCCTATCCGGGAGAACCTTTCTGTGACTTTTTCAAGTCTTTCAACATCAAGTGCGAGTTCTCTTGTTATTGAAACTTCAGGATGTTTCTGCTGTAATAATTCAATCCACCCGGAAAGAGAGGAGGTAGGAGTCCCAAGTTGATGTGCGGTCTCTTTCGACATTCCAACCCACACCTGGTTCTGCTCAGCTTTTTGTGAAGAACGAAACGCCACATAGGAAACTAAAATAAGCAGAAGAATTATACCCAATTGAATATATGGATAGTAAATAAGCATCGTCAGGATAATACTGTCATTATAATAGATCAGATTATAATGCTTTTTGTTTAATTCAACTATAATAGGTTCATTATTTTCCTTGAATTTATTTAATGTTTTTCTCAGATATTCCGGGTCATAAGTTTTTTCAACATTGATATTTCTTATTGATATAATGCTATCCGATTCATCAGTAAGAATAACCGGTACCGTGTTGTTATTATCAATAATTAATGAAAGAAAGTCAACATTCTGGTTATTATCAGATAGGGAAATAAGTCTGGTAGCTTCTGCCCAGATCTCAATATTCTCTCTCTCTTCAATCTTTAGCTTCTCGACCAGGTTGCCTGTATAGATAAGAGATCCCATTCCAATAAATACTGCAAAGAGGAGTAAAAAAAGCTGCCAGAGAGATTTATTTCGAAAAATATTCACAATTTGTTTTAGATATTAAACAGGAAAATCCAGCTTATTCCCTGTATAAAATTATCGGCTAAATTAGTCATCCTTTTATATTAAGAACCTATTGAATCTTCTTTTTCTTTGCAGGAGAGCCTGAGTTGTTTTTTGAACTATCTGTTTCATCCCATGTAATTCTGAACCGCGTTTTCTTTTCGGATTTTTTAATGGTTACCGAAGTGTCACTTTTAAACCACCCATATTCCTCATTAAGGATCGTTTTAAGAGCCTTTCTTTCAGATTTGATATCGTTTTTAAGTTCAGTTCCCACAGCTTTCATATCATATCCTACTTTGACTTCTTCTCCCTTTCCGTCAATTTTTAATAAGAGGGAAGTCCGACCCAGACCATCATCTTCCACAACGCCAAATTCTGTATTATTGCTTTTGCCTTTTTTTCGTTTTTTGCTTAAGATCTCAGATAACAAAATTTTCACATGATATTCATAATTATTATCAAAACTATGCTTCCCGTTTATTGAAAGGTCTGCAGCTGAAGATCTTACGTCCATCTGAGGAATGTAAAGAAAATTGGTTCGTATGAAAAAGTCATTTTCAAGCTTATCAAAACTTATGTTCTCTAACTCTGAGAGTTCAATAAATGATGAAAGTTGTTTTACAGGATCAAAATTTACTAAAGCTCCATCTGTAAGAATGTACTTGCCTTCAGATGTAAGTGTTTGTATCTGAGGATTAAGAAGTGAATCCAGCGGGAGCAACAGTGAGATAGAACCGGAAAGGCTACCTTTGATATTCTCTGCTTTCAGGAAAGTCTGTCCAAAATTATGAAAGGTGGTGAATGTTTTGTTCACATCGATTTCATTTACATCAAATATCCCTTTCAGCAAGATTGATTTATTAATGTTTTGTGCAATATAACCATTACCGGAGATGAGTCCGCTTAACGACGACATATTAAGGGAATTAACATTTAATAACCGGGGTTTATAGGAAAGCCTGGCTGCTATGTCAGATGCAGAAAATGTTTTATACTTTAAGTTGTCAATTTTAAGATTTATATCAAACAAAATGTCTCCGGGCAGATTGAAAGCAGTTTTACGAACAGCATCTGACTCTGATGCTGTTTGCCCTTTTTCAAAGACTTCGGGATTCAACTCTTTAAAAGAAACATTTGCATTGGCGATCAACTTTACAGGTCTGCCAGCCAGCCATTCAGGAAGATTATGGAATTTACCATTAACCTCCATTTCCTGTCCCATATATGAAAGACGGAGATTATCTGTATAAACATAATCTGAAACTGAAAGATTACCATTTACCTCTTCAAACAAAATTTTATTCTGCATCCATCCGATAGCGAAGGAGTTGAATTTAAAATTTACATCTGATTTATTATCAATAATATCATTTATTGTAATCTTACCTTTTGGCCAGAAATCAGTAACAAGATTAAGATCCAAATCTACCGAGCCACCTGCTGTTGAAATATCCTTCAGATTGAAGAATTCTTTTATTTCCGATGGAAGAACCATTCCCTTCAGAATTAACTCTGTATGGGGTTTATTTAGTCTGGATATTTTAAGTGACCCCGTATATTCTGAAGATCCGAATTTTACCTTAAAATCATTTACTAAAAACGTTGATGTTTCATTCCTGTTCTTAGTCCCATTTGAAAACTGACCGGTAAAAGCAAGATCCCTTGCTGCAAGTTTTGATATGCGGGATGTTATATTACCTTTATCAAGCCGCCAGTTTATTTCAATATGAGGATTGGTCGAATTATTCAGAATTCCTTTTATCTTACAACTGACATTTAATTTCCCGGAGGGATTGAAATCAGATGTTAAGTCATAGTATTTTTCAGGAAAGTAATTTCTTATTTTTGAAATATCAATATTATTTCCTGTTATATCGAGATCAAGCATATCGTTGGTATAAACAGTCCCTTTGAGTCCAAAATCATAGTCGTCGATTGCCAGTGTACCTTCCTTAAAATAAATACCACTTTTTGAACTTCTCAGAGTTAAGTCTAACTCCCCGGCAATTGTTCTGGATATTTTTGTGTTTTTAAGCTGTATGTTTGTCAGGTCCACTTCTGTTTTGGCAGTAAAATCTATAATTTCACCTGATATGCTGCTTTTAAGTCTGCCATTTTTTAATAATCCTTCAATTATAAGTTTTGTACCCTGATGATTATAATAAGCATCAATATTGTTAATTGTAATTCTTTCGAGGTTTATCGTGAAAGTTTCATCCTCTGGTCTATCTTCTTTTGGTGAAATTTCATAATTTATCTGACCTGATTTATCTTCAAAAAAGTTAACTTTTCCATCTCTGACACCTATACGTTCAACATTATAATTGCTTCTAAGTATGTCTGTAAACCTGAATTCCACTGACACATTTCTTGCAAACAGCAGTGTATCTGTATTAATCCCAGGAAATGTTGCAGGATTAAATTTAAAGGATGAGTGAACAAGCACATTCTTAAGTTCCAATGATGCTTTTGGGAATCTTCTGAGAAAAGAGAGCCTGAAGGAACCTACATCCAGTTTAGTGGAAATATTCTTATTAAGTTTATTAATAACTATTTCAGAAACCTTTTCCTGTAAAAGGATCGAGGCAGAGAACAGAATCAGAGAAAGAGCAATGATGGCTGCTGATAATAGTTTAAATATTTTAAAAATAGGTTTCATATGATAAATATGCCTGCCAGTTAAATAACCAGTGAACAAAATTAATTCATTTTGTAAAAATACCTTTTTTATTTAAGCAGGAAGGATAAATCATCGGAAGCTCCCAGCTCTTTTGGCACTTCTCCTTTTCTGAAAATTCTGATATTTCGCGATCCGGCCAGAGTGACTTTGTTATCTTCACAAATTAGCATTGAACCTTCTCTCAATCCTGCCACATATAAATCAGGATTAATCTCAATAAATTCCTCGATTCTTTGTTCTCTTGTTTCTCCCGCATGTCCGGCCGGATTTGAATCAAGATAATGAGGATTAATCTGGAAGGGGATCAGGTTGAAAGCCTTGAAAGAATCCGGCTCAACCACAGGCATGTCATTTGTTGTCCTTATAGTAGGACAGGCAACATTTGATCCTGCGCTCCATCCGATATAAGGTGTTCCTGAAATTACCTTTTGACGGACAGCCTCAATCAGCATATTTTCCCTGATTGTTTTCAGAAGTTTCCATGTATTACCCCCTCCAACTACTATTGCAGAGGCATTGATTATTGCAGAACTTGGATCCTGGAAGTGATGAATTGATATTATGTCATGACCAATTTCCCTGAATCGTTCGGAAACTTTTTCTTCATAGCTATCATAAGAAAAAGTTACAGCAGCATAAGGAATAAAAAGGGCTTTAACCGGAGTATTACCTAAAAAGTTCTTTATATTATTCTTAGGATAATCAAGATATGGTTCTCCCGGATTGGTTGAATTGCTGATAAGTAATAATCTCATCTTTTTTATTTATCTGTTAACAATGCTTTTATTTAAGTTCAGGATAATTATGATTTTCAGGGATATTATGTACAGTAAAAGTCTTGAATGTATTATTAAAAATATTGAATAGCAGCACTTTACCACTGAGAACTTCACCTGTTTCCGTGATAATTTTTATCACTTCATTAGCCATATATGCTCCTGCAATCCCCGGAAGAACGCCAAATAATCCAACCTGTGACGGAAGCGGATTAATGAATGATTTATCAGCTCCTGAAGGATTGAAACATCTGTAGGTTGGTCCACTCTTATAGTTGAATACGGATATTACAGCTTCGTATTTATATATAGCACCATGTACCATGGGCTTATTGAGTCTGACGCAAGAATCATTTATAGCATATCTTGAAGGAATATTATCTGTGGCATCGACAATTACATCAAATTTATTAAAAACATTCAAAGAATTTGATTCGTCAATACGGAGATTTATTGTCTCAATCTCTACCAATGAATTAAGATGTTCCAGGTGGTTTTTTGCTATTATTGATTTAAGTTTACCTATATCTGATGAACCATATAATACCTGTCTCTGGAGATTTGACTCATCAACCATATCAAATTCTGCAATTGCAATCTTTCCTGTTCCTGCTGCTGTAAGATATTGCAATATCGGACATCCCAAACCGCCGGCACCAATTACAAGGACTTTAGCTTTTTTGAGCATTTCCTGACCTTTAATCCCGATTTCAGGGATCATAATTTGTTTACTGTACCGTCTCAGCTCTATTGATGAGAGCATTTGGGATTCCATTGTATATTGTATTGACTTATTTACAAATATACATGAGATGCATCAAACAAAAAAAGAATCTGGTGGTGCAGGGAGAAAATGATATTATTAATAACCAGGAAGGTAATAGCTTTATTAAGTGAGATGGGACATTATGGTACAGGTTGACTCTTTTTAGCAGGGGTGTTAAACTTTAATATTTTTGAACTGAAATAAATTGAACTGATCTCTCCGTTCTCATCAGTTTTTTTATTCAGTGCCATATCCCAACCCAATAATTTATTGATTCCCGTAACCCCCGCTTCAGCAATCTCATAGCCTTTTAGGGGTTTATCCTCCGGAGACTCTTCCTTCAATATTTTTTCCCTGAAGTTTTTTGAAACGAATCTGGCGATAGTGCTTCTTTCTTCCTCTTCTGGAGGCAAAATTATGGAGGGATTAAAAGCAATGAGCCTATCAGGTGTAAGTGTTCCGTTGACCGTAGCAGGAGCCTGAATAAAAATCTTCTTAACAGGGGCTTCCCTGGTAAAATTGTTTGTTTTCAACGAATCTGCTTTAGTCTCCATATTCTGATCAGATGTATTTTCAATAATCCCTTCCTTTGGAACTTCAACAGGCTTAACTTCAGTTAGTTGATTATTGATTGTAATCTTTTGATCTGGAATCGTATTATCAGAGATTAAACCGGTTGATGAATTATTAAGGAGAGTGTCAGGTATAATTTTTTGTGATGTATAAATGTTTGTTGAAGATGGGTTGAGAGGGATAGACAAATAGGTCGTTATTACAAAAGCAACTGCTGCCGCAACGCTTAATCCAATAACTGAAAGCCTTATTACATTATGAGTCAAAGTTCTCCGTAACAATTTCTTTTTATTATTGTATCTGCTCTGAATCGGGGTAAGTCTTATTTTTTGAACCGCTGCAAAATCAACTGCCTTCTTTTTATCAAGTTTAATTATCTCAGCTAATTCATTTTGTTGTGCAGGAGAAAGATCGTTTTCAAGATATGCAATACATAAATAATTAAACTGAGCTTTTGAAATATCTGACGGGGATTTCTTTAAAAGTTCTTTGTTGTTAAATTGTATTTTAAGCGGTTCAATAGATATAGAGGATAAATCAATAAACTCTTCATGGAGATCAGGATTGTCAATAAGAAATCGTCTTAATATCTCTTCCATTTGTGGATTAAGATTGCCATCCATCCAGTCGGTAAACCATATTTCGTAATTCGATCTGTTGATTTCCATGGCTAAATAATAGTTTCAATCTTAACGATATAGCTTCTTAGTGTCAATCGTCCGCGGTATATATTGATTTTTACCTGGGCTTCAGATTGTCCTGTAATATCTGCTATTTCTTTGTAACTATATCCTTCATAATCCCTTAACAACACTGATGTTTTTTGTTGTTCAGGAAGCCTTTCCAAAGCTTCATGAAGGATTTCATTCAAATCACTGTATTGCAAATCATTGGTATACTCTTTTTCATGAGCCTCCTCCAGAATGGTCGGTCTCTTTTCTTTCCTGATAATGTCTATCATTTTATGATATGCTGTAGTGAATAACCACGATTTCACCACCGGATATTCAATCTCAGCCACGACCATCCATAGCTTTTCATAGCTATCCTGCACAATATCATTTGCCCTCTCTTCATCTTTCAGGTTACCCCTGATAAAGCGGTAAACGGCATCGGCATACTCTTCTACTGACCGGTTGTATTCTTTTACTGTCATAAAGTAAGTTACAGTCTAAAGACGGATGAAAATGTAAAAAGTTACAATAATTTGAAATAAACAGGTTTATCGGAAAAACTAATCTGATAAATATTTGGAAATCCGGGAATAATCTCTAAAATTGTATACTGTATAAAAAATCTATCTAAACCAGATATTTTTAAATATTTCATTTACTTATGAATTGTAGAGCTCAAAAATAATCATCAGCATAAATAAAAAATAATTATGAAATCGTTAAAGCAAAAACTGATAATGCTTCTTGCCAGCGTCATTCTGTTTTTATCATGTAATGAAACCAGAATCCAAAATCCGATTCTTCCTGGCTTTTATCCGGATCCAAGCATATGCAGAGTCGGAGAAGACTATTATCTAGTAAACTCTTCTTTTTCATTCTTTCCAGGAGTTCCAATATTCCATAGCAAGGATCTTGTAAACTGGGAGCAAATTGGTCATATACTTGACCGTTCTTCTCAACTAAACCTTATAAACCAATGGATTTCAGGAGGAATTTATGCCCCGGCGATCAGGTATAATAATGGAGTTTTTTATATGATTACAACATTAGTAGGTGATGGCGGCAACTTTTTTGTTACAGCTGAAAATCCTGCCGGTCCCTGGTCTGACCCTACATGGCTAAAGGAAATTGAAGGAATTGATCCCTCTTTCTTTTTTGATGAAGACGGTAAAGTTTATATTATAAACAACGGCCCTCCTCCTGAGAATAATCCACTTTATGATGGGCACCGTGCGCTTTGGTTGCAGGAATTTGACCTCACATCACAAAAACTTACAGGTGAACGTAAAATAATAGTAAATGCCGGAACAGATATTTCAAAAAGACCCATCTGGATAGAGGGTCCGCATATATTTAAAAGAGATGGGTATTATTATTTGCTTGCTGCTGAAGGTGGCACGGGATTGGATCATTCAGAGGTTATCTTCCGGAGCAGATCAATCTGGGGCCCGTATGAGGGTTATTCCGGGAATCCTATTCTAACCCAGCGGGATCTTCCGGCCGATCGGATCTCACCTGTAACTTGTGCAGGTCACGCAGATATGGTTCAGACTGCCGATGGTGACTGGGTATCTGTTTTTCTCGCTTGTCAGCCTTATTCCGGGGAATATTTTAATACCGGCCGGCAAACATTTTTTAATCCGGTTGACTGGAGTGGAGAATGGCCGGTAATTCTTGAGAAAGGATTAGCAATTCCGGAGACAGTAAATTCTCCTCTGAAAGCTGTTCCGGGGAAAGTAACTTTTGCTGAATATTCCTCAGACTGGAGAGATGATTTCGGGGAACCAACATTAAAAATGGATTGGAATTTCATACGAACTCCTAAAGAAAAATGGTATGAGCTAATGGATAATTCTCTTATTATTGATGCAAGACCAGTTAGTATTTCAGAAGTAGGAAATCCTTCGTTTATAGGAAGAAGGCTTCAACATATCAATGCAGAATTTACAGCATCTGTGAAGCTTGAAGAATCAAAGGAAATGGAGGCAGGGCTTGTTGCCTTCCAAAACGAAAAATTCTATTATAAGATTGTATTGCTGCAATCTTCAGGAAAACATTATCTGACGATCTCCTCAGGCATGAATGAGCTGATTAAAACAGAAATACAGGAATTCAAAGCAGGGAATGAGATCTTTCTGAAAATGATTTCTCTTGGAAATGAATTCAAATGTGAATATAGTCTGGACAATGTAGAATGGTTGCCCTGCGGAGAAATCCTTGATGGAAAGATTCTAAGCACTAAGATTGCCGGAGGATTTATTGGAGCTTATTTTGGATTATATGCATATTCAGATTCTTCTGCTAAAGCATATTTTGACTGGGTAACATATAAGAAAATTGTAAAATAAATCTTTATATGAATAAAACAACATTTGGACTAATTGTTGGCACTAATGGTTTCTTTAACAGTTCACTTGCTGTTAATAGAAAAAAAGATCTGGTTGAATTGGTGGGAAATATAGAGTATAATTAAATAGTTGAAAACTATCTTAATGGGATATTTATAAACATGTATAAAAAACTCATACCCATTGTATATTTTCTACTCTTTAATAAAGGTTACACAACAATTTAGACAAATATCTGTTACTACATTATATAATTGGTTTGTTTTGCTGCGAAGGCCATTTAATATTTTTAAAATCTTAATTTGTTCGCAGGTTAAATAGTATAGAAATGATTACAATCTCAATAGTGTTAGTGATATTATTAACAAGGAAAATTTTGACATCTCTGTCTGCAAAAACAAGAATGATTCAGGTTAAAGAGTAGACAGGAGGTAAAATTATAGTGTCTTGTACACTCTGACCCAGTCAATTTCCAACGTTGTCATTCCGCTTAACGGTTTATCAGTACCTCCAGCCAGTTGAACATACATTGGTTCCTGTGGGATATCAGTTGTTTGAGTAGATACCACTGTATTATTAATCTTCCATACAAGTTTGTCGTGAGTCCATTCAAGGGAATAGATATAAAAGTCTTTAGCGTATCTTGATCCGAGAGAGGTCGTAAAATTGTTACCATTTGCAGAGAACAGATCGAACCAGACTTTCCCATTCGATGTGCGGCAAATATTGATATGAGGTCTTATTTTGTCAGCCAGCATCCAGAATGCACTTTTAGAATTTGGATCTCCGAGTTTGATTTTTGCAGAAAAAATACCATACTTCTGTCTGAAACTGGCCCCGGAATTAATAAGACCGGAGGTGTAGCTGAATTCTTTTGTAGAAAATCCATTAGCTGCCGACCAGACTTTTCCCTTGATTCTCTGTGATTTGGTATTGATCTTAAGAGTGCTGTTCCTTAGATCAAAATTATCTTTTTCAGTATATGCCTGAAGATCTGATTCTACTGAATATCTGTCTTTTAACAATTTTTCACCCCAATAATAGTTTGTAAGCCACTTGTTTGTATCAAGATTATTGCCGTCAAATTCTTCGCTGAACGTCAACTCCTTATGTTTAAGGGCATCAAATTTATTGGAGTCTTTTACCTTATAGTACCAGAGAATATCTTCATTCTTTTTCAGTATGTCATACTCCTGAAGCTTTTTGAACATTTCAGTCTTCTGAAATCTTTTTTTATCAAGCAGATACTCCTTCTGTTTCTTAAAATCTGCTGTTCCGACGTACTCTTTAAGTTCATTATATCTTGCTAGTCGACCCGAGCCATCAGTATTCAAAAAGTTAGCGTATTCTTTAGAGGACCTGAACTTAAAATAGTCCTGGATCTCTTTACTGTCCTTTAATCTTTTATATTCCTGGAACTTTTTAAAATCGTCGGATCCCTTAAATTCTTTGGCTTTAATCTTTTGCCTGAATTCAAGTGATTTAACTTCCTTTTCCAGTGCCTCAAAGCTTTTTATCTTTTCTGAGCCATCGAGCTCCTTAAACTTTTTAAGTTCAGATCTGGCAATGGTTCTGTAATAAAGTACAATATCTTTAGCTTTTTGCAGAGATAGAAACTCTTTTTCCTTTCTTTTTTCCTCTGAATTATTAAAATTAAGAGACTCTATTTCCTTCCTCTTCTGAATGAATTCAGATGATGCAACTAATTTGTCAAGTTCGATATACTTAGTCAGCTGTTCTGATTTTGAAAAAGTATGTAATTTCTCAAATTCAGTAATCAATGCCTTTTCAGCCTGTTCGATTTTCGTAGTCGATGGGATCATTCCCAGTAAAAGCTTGAGACTTGCCATTGGAAAATTGGTTTATGTACAACTGATAAAGATAAAAAATCTTTCCAGAATAATTGTTCACGATTCTTTTAAATAATTGTTTTTGAATGGCGATAATGAAAAGAGGTTTAAAAATCAATAAATTTCGAGGTTGGAAAATCTTAATCTATGAGAAAAATATTATTTATCTTAATTTTTCCTGTTTTATTCTGTTCTTGCAGTTACAGGTTACATACAAAGACTACTGAATCAGTAAATCATGATCAGCTTTTGCTGTCTGTATTATGGTTTCAACGCTCAGCCGAAATGCAGGCCCTGTTTTATCAGAGTTATAATATTGCAAAGAAGTCCCTTCTTGACAAACTTGAAAATCCTGAAAGTGGCAAACCTAAAGCTATTATTATGGATATCGATGAGACAGTACTTGATAACAGTCCTGTAGAAGCTCTGCAGATAATTAAAAATCTGCCATTTTCAGACTCTCTATGGGTTTCCTGGATAAAGAAAGCTTCGGCTGAAACACTGCCTGGTGTAGCGGATTTCATAAATTTTTCAGATTCTCTTGGTGTAGAGGTTTTTTATGTGTCAAACCGGAATTATAAAGAAGAGTACCTTCCTACTTTAAATAATCTCAGACAAAAAGGGCTCCCTTTTGCTGACTCGCTTCATGTATTGCTTCGACGTGATATTGGTTCTAAAGAGATTAGACGTAATTCAATTGAGGAAAAGTATGATATTTTGCTTCTTATTGGAGATAATCTCGCAGATTTTGATGAGGTTTTCGATATAAGGGGTGATGATCTTGGTTTTCGCGCTGTAAAGAGTAATGAGAAAAGATTAGGTACAGATTTTATCATACTTCCTAATCCCATGTACGGGCCATGGATAAATTCGGCAATAAGGAAACATGAGGGAACAACTGAGCGTGACAAAATGGTTAATGCTCTCAGAAGTTATTAAGCTATTAACATCCTGGAAGTAGTAATATCATCACTTAATATAGTCATTAAATGAATGGATATTAAGTAATTATATTCGACATAATGGGTTTTCACACCTTCTTAAAAGTATCAATAAGGGAATATTTTCGTGGTAATGTAAAAAAAAGCATATAAAAAACTTGACAATTATAAATTTCTGTTTTAACTTTGACCGGACGTTCAGTCATAAATAGAAAGACAGAGTTTTCGTATTGAAATTAAAATGAAAACCAATGTCACCAAGAACTCAGGAACAGATAAAAGTGATAAGGGAGGAAAAAAAGACCCTTATTATGAATATTGCCCTTGAACTTTTTGCGAAGGAAGGATTTCATAACACAACGATCAGCCATATTGCAAAGCATGCTGGAATCTCAAAAGGTCTTATGTATAACTATTTTGAGAGTAAAGAGGCATTGTTAAGTGCAATTTTAAAAAGGTCCATTATTGAAATCTATAAACATTTTGACATTAACAAAGATGGTTACCTTACAGAAGAGGAATTTGAATTTTTCGTAAGACGGGTTTTTCAGATCCTGAATGAAAAAAAGGCATTCTGGAGATTGCTTGTTCAGATTTTAATGCAGAAAGAAGTGAGAGACGAGTTTTTGAAATCTTTTTATTCATATAATTTTTCACCAGATTTTGTTACAGACAATCCTGAGGACCATTTTTTCTCTGGCATTATGAAAACAATGACTGACTATTTTGCAAGAAAAGTGAAGAGTAATTTAAGTAATTATGATCCTTATCTGGAATTGAATATATTTATTATTACTTTAAAAGGATTTGCTATAACAAATATTTATTTGGAAGAAGTTGATGAAGAATATTATGAGAAGACTATTAACAGGATTATTGAGCTTTACAAATAAACGGATATGAAAACAAGAATATTTGTCAGTCTGTTGATTATTAATCTGGGCTTTGGTTTTTTTGAATTACTAGCCCAGAACCTTGCCCCGACAGAAATTATCAGAAAAGCAGAAGATAAATTCAATGGCGAAAAATCGAGCTATATGGTTATGTCCATGACAATAATAAGGCCTTCATGGCAAAGAACCGTAGATTTTAAAAGCTGGTCACTGGGTCGTGAATTTTCACTTACTCTAATTACATTCCCCGCAAAAGATGCCGGTCAGACATTCCTGAAGAGGGAGACAGAAATGTGGAACTGGAATCCTTCAATTAGCAGGCTTATTAAGCTTCCTCCTTCAATGATGTCGCAGGGATGGATGGGATCAGACTATACAAATGACGATATACTTAAGGAATCGAGTGCTGTTAATGATTATATACATAATGTAACAGCTGAGGAAATTATAGATGGAAGGGACTGTTACAGGATAATGATGAAAGCAAAAGAGGATGCTGCAGTGGTTTGGGGACATCAGGTCAGATGGATTGATAAAAAGGAATTTCTTGTGCTGAGGGCTGAACTGTATGATGAAGATGGTATTCTGGTGAGAACAGAGACAGGCACTGACATAAAGATGATGGATGGAAGGACAATTCAGACCAGAATTGAACTGATTCCTGCTGATGAACCCGGAAATAAGACTATTGTAACCATTAAAGAGATGAAGTTCAATATTCCTGTTGAAGAGAGCTTTTTCTCCCAGCAGAATATGAAGAATGTAAGGTAAGGCAGAAGGCGGAAGGCGGAAGGCGGAAGGCAGAAGGCAGATTTTTATATTGAAAAACTCTTCGGACTTCCGACTACGGACTTCCGACCAAATGTGGCTCAATTATTACTCTAACGATATGAAGAACTACAAGATAGCATGGCGAAATCTCTGGCGGAACAGAAGGAGAACCCTGATTACTGTTGCTTCTGTTTTCTTTGCGGTATTTTTTGCACTCATTATGCGGTCACTTCAGCTTGGAACCTACGATCACATGTTCCGGAATGCAATAGAATCATATACTGGTTACATTCAGGTACAGCATGAGGATTTCTGGGACGATAAGGTTGTAGACAACACATTTGTAAATACAGAGGAGCTTGATGAATATCTCCGAAACATGGAAAATGTTACCGGAACAGTACCGCGTTTTGAATCATTTGCCCTTGCATCATCCGGTACACTGACAAAGGGAGTCCTGGTGATGGGCATTGATCCTGAAAGAGAAGCTCTTCTTTCAGATACAAAAAGCAAACTTGTATTGTATCATTTGAATGAGAGAAATACAGAGTTATTGAAAGATTCAGATCTGCCTGAGACAATGAAGAAAAATCTTGATCTTTTTAAGGGGAATTTCTATTCCAGCAATTCATCACTTGCTGTAGATTTTAATATTGATGATAAGGATTCATCCTCGATTCTCAGTATATTCAGAAAACATGCATCATTCAAAAATGGATATATAAGCCTGGGAGAACCGGGTGCACTTATCGGATCAAAGCTGGCATTATATCTTAATACCGGAATTGGCGATACGATTGTATTGCTTGGTCAGGGTTATCACGGTACAACTGCTGCAGGGAAATTCAGGATCAATGGTATCGTTAAGCTTCCGGCTCCTGACCTGGACAATAAGATAGTTTATCTTCCATATGATATCTGCCAGGAACTATATAATGCTCCCGGAATGCTTACATCATTAGCCATTAGCATAAAAGACAATGATGACGAAACGATTCAAAGCATGATTGAAGATATAGAAAAAGAGATTATACCTCCCCTTAAAGTTATGGAATGGCGCGAAATGAACAAGCTGATGATAAACCAGATGGACGCTGACAGCAAAAGCGGAATGATAATGATCATTATACTTTACCTGGTAATTGCTTTCGGAATTTTCGGAACTGTACTTATGATGACAGCAGAAAGAAGAAGAGAGTTCGGTGTGCTTGTTGCAATAGGTATGCAGAAGAATAAACTTTCTATAGTTGTAACCATGGAACTGATAATGATGGGATTACTTGGTATAGCTTCCGGAATTATTGCTTCTCTTCCGGTAATATTCTATGGGTATTCTCATCCTATACGGTTTCATGGTGAAATGGCCAAAATGTATGAAGATTACGGAATGGAGGCAGTAATGCCCTTCCTTCTTCCGGATTTATATATGCTCTGGCAGTCGCTGGTTGTGGCAATTATTGTTTTTATTGCCCTTATATATCCTTTGAGAAAAATCAGCAAGATGAAGGTAGTTAATTCATTAAAGGCTTAAAAAACAAGTAATATGATACTGAAAACAGCCTGGAAAAATGTGTGGCGTAACCGGGTCAGGAGCCTGGTGGTAATAGCATCGGTAACTGTTGGGATATTTGCGGGTGTTTTTTCTGTCGCATTTATGAACGGAATGATTGCACAGCGTTTTGATGCAGCAATTGATGAGGAAATTTCCCATATCCAGATTACCGGTAAAGATTATGTCCTCAATAATGACCCTTCAATTTTTATGAATTCCGGAGATGAAATTATACAAACAGTATCAGCTATTCCGGGAGTCGAGCAGATTGTTGTAAGAAAAATTATTACCGGAATGGCAGGTACGGCTTCAAAAAGTGCAGGGGTTCAGATAATTGGAATTGATCCTGATGCGGAAAAGAGGATATTTAAGATTTATAAAACTATTATACCTGGTACAGGTGATTATTTTGAAAGAGAATCAAGATATGAACTTGCGCTTATTGGTCAGGACCTCGCAAAGGAGTTAAATATTATCCGCTTCTCAATTGACAGTACAGTAATATCAAGGCTTGAAGCGCAAAAGGTTTCTGATGAAGTTATCGGAAAACTTGAGTCAATTTCAGGAAGAAGATTTCCAAATGAAAAGAAATTCACCTCCACTGTAACATCAATACTGACAAAAAAAGAACTTAAGGAATATGGCCAGCTTATTAAAAAGGAAGCATGGTCATACCGTGAAAACTCACGTATGACATTAACGTTTCTTGACAAAGACAACAACCAGGTTTCTTCTGTTTTCAGGATTGCCGGGATATTTGACATAAAAAATACAATGTTTGAACAGAGCCAGGTTTTCATCAGAAATGAAGTTCTCAGCCGTCTGACCGGTATGGACGATAGCGCATTTCATCAGGTTGTAATACGCATAAGTGATGTTAAACAGTCAGAAAGCATTACCGAAATCATCCGGAACAGGTTTATGGGACTTGATATAAAAAACTGGAAGGAGCTTCAGCCCGACCTTGCAATGATGACAGATTATGTTCATCAGATCTACGGCTTTTTTATGGGGATAATACTGGCAGCGCTTGCGTTCGGTATAATAAATACAATGCTTATGGTTGTGCTTGAAAGAACAAAGGAATTAGGTATGCTCACTGCCATCGGGATGAATAAAAGAAAGGTTTTTTCGATGATAATGCTTGAGTCAGTTTTCCTTTCAATTACCGGCGGCATTACAGGTATGATTATAGGCTGGATTACAATAATTCTGACAGCCAAAAATGGGATTAACTTTGCCCAGTATGCCGAAGGTATGGAAGCTTTCGGTTATTCGGCACATATTTTCCCGGAAATTTCAGCCGGTTTCTTTGTGATGGTTATGCTTCTGATAATTATAACAGGTATTGCCTCATCAGTTTATCCGGCACTAAAGGCTTTGAAACTCGATCCGGCTGATGCAATAAGAACAGAATAACATAATTCGATAATTAAAATGGGATAGTCATGAAAATACTTGAATTGAAAAATGTTAATAAGATATATAACGGATCCGAAGTGCATGTTCATGCTGTAAATGATGTATCACTTGAATTCAGGGAGGCAGAATTTGCAGCAATAGTTGGTCCGTCAGGATCCGGCAAAACCACACTGCTCAACCTTATTGGCGGTTTGGATATGCCAAGTTCCGGGAGTATAATAATCGATGGTACTGATCTGTCACAGCTTAAATCATCTAAGCTTATAGATTTCAGAATGAGGAATATAGGATTTGTTTTTCAGGCGTATAACCTGATTCCTGTGCTTACAGCCAGGGAGAATGTTGAATTTATAATGTCATTGCAGAAATGGTCGAAGAAAGAACGTGATGAAAGGACTTTTGAGCTTCTTAAAGCTGTTGGTCTGGCTGAAAGGGCTGACAGCCGACCCTCAAAACTTTCAGGAGGTCAGCAGCAGCGGGTGGCTGTTGCGAGGGCACTGGCTTCCAAACCTAAATTTGTGCTGGCGGATGAACCTACTGCAAACCTCGATTCAAAATCAGCCACAACACTTCTTGAAATAATGGAAAAACTTAATCATGAAGAGAAAATAACATTTATCTTTTCAACTCATGATCCGCGTGTGGTTAAAATGGCACACCGTGTTATAACACTTGAAGATGGAAAAGTTGTTTCCGATGACATAAGGGAATAATGACAGGTATTCAGATTTGACATGCTTAAAATTCTTAAAATATCCATTGTCTTATTTTTTCTTGTTGATTGTAAGATACATTCCCAGGATAATGAAAAAATATTCTCCCTGAATGGTTATGTCAGCACAATGCAGAGTGTGATATTTGATTCCCTTTCAGGCCCTTTTGTCATTGATAATCTTATACATAACAGATTAAATTTCAAGGCATATATTAATCATAATATAACATTTGCCACAGAATTAAGGAACAGGCTTTTCATCGGAGATATGGTAAGGAACAGCCCGGCTTACTCCGACATGGTTGCCAGTGATGAAGGATTTATAGATATGTCGTGGAACCTGATGAATGAACCATCTTTTTTTCTGAATACAACCATTGACAGGTTATGGATTGATTTCAATTATGATAAGTTTCAGGCAAGGGTTGGCCGTCAGCGGATCAATTGGGGTCAAACCCTTGTCTGGAATCCTAATGACATATTCAATGCATATTCATTCTTCGAGTTTGACTATATAGAACGACCTGGAAGCGACGCCATCAGGTTACAGTATTTTCCCGGATATTCTTCAGCTGTTGAAATTGCCATAAAGGCAGATTATGAAGAGAGGGTTACTACAGCTGCACTGTACCGGTTTAATAAATGGGGATACGACTTCCAGTTTCTTTCAGGATATTTTAACAGTGAGGATTTTGTTGCAGGGGCAGGATGGTCTGGTGCATTCGGATCTGTTTCGTTCCGAGGAGAAATGTCCTGGTTTCAGTCAATTGAGCATTTTGCCGATTCAACAGGAACAGGAATTTTTACATTCGGGTTTGACAAAGTATTTAAGAATAACTCGATGCTGCAATTTCAGTTTATGTACTGCAATAATCCTGCTGATTACGGAAATTTTCTATCATTCTATACAGGTTCCCTGTCAACAAAGGAGCTGGCTTTTTCGAAATTTACCCCATTTGGCCTTTATTCATACCCGATAACACCTCTGCTTACAATAAGTGTTTCAGGGATGTTGTTTCCAGACCTTGAAGGATACTTTGCAGGCAGCTCCCTCGATTTTTCGCTGGCAGAAAATGTCGATTTTTCACTTTACTGGCAGCATTTCAGCAGTGAGGTAAATAATCTGAAAACCAGGATGAATCTGGGATTTCTCAGATTAAAGTATAGTTTCTAGATTTTTTCTACTTTTGCTGCTTCACCTAAATATTTTAAAATGGCCCTGGTACATGAATTTGAGAATAGCGGGAACTGGTTATTTAAACGAAGAAGCTGGCTGCCTGTTTTTATGGTTGTTGCTGGTATTGCTATGATGTATCTTGGTAACCGTCAGGCTATCATCTTTGATATGAGAGACGAGCTTATTTTTTTGGGCGTCAGTCTTTTTGGACAGGTTATAAGAATTATGACTGTAGGATTCGCTCCAAAAAACACATCAGGCAGAAATACTGTTCATGGGCAGCTTGCCGATGAACTGAATACTACCGGAATATATTCAATCTTGCGTCATCCTCTTTATTTGGGTAATTTTTTTATGTGGCTCGGACCAGCTTTGTTTTTGCGTTCGGTAGGTTTTACTATTTTTTTCGGATTACTCTACTGGCTTTATTATGAGAGGATCATGTTTGCTGAGGAGCAATTTCTCAGAAGGAAATTTGGTGAGGTATATGACAAATGGTCAGAGACTGTAAGTTCTTTTATTCCTTATTCTTTCAGATATATCCCTTCAAAACTTCCTTTCTCTTTTCAGGAATGTTCTTAAAAGAGAATATAATAGCTTTATTAATATATTCGTGATTTTCACTATTCTGGATTTATTCAGAAATTTCTTTCTTTCAGAACGTATTTATTTTACAGAAATGTGGATTTGGTTATTTTCTTCTGCTTTCCTTATATGGATTATTATAAGGACAATTCACAAACGTACCAGGTTGTTTGAAATTGAAGGGAGATAATAACTCAAAAAAAAACCGCATGACACATTTTTATCATACGGTTGGAGATATATCAGATTAAATCGTGGTCAATCCCTTGAACCTAAAAATATCATGATATAGTATAACAATGTTGCAAGTGAACCCAGAGCCGCCACAACATATGTATAAGCTGCCCACTTTAGAGCATCCTGTGCCTTATCGTGATTCTGATAAGATGTAATTCCTGCATTAGATAGCCATGCAAGGGCTCTCTGGCTGGCATTGATCTCAACGGGCAATGTTATAAAACTGAATATGGTGGTCAATGCAAATAGGACTATTCCTGCAAGCAGAAGGGCAGGAAAAGTATTTACAAGCAATACTCCACCGAGAAGGATCCATTGAACCCATTTTGATGAGAAACTTACAGCAGGTACAAGTTTTGACCTGAAACCAAGCCATGAATAGGCAGTCGCATGCTGAACAGCATGTCCGCATTCATGGGCAGCTACTGCAGCAGCGGATATGTTTCTTCCATTATAGACATCCTGGCTTAAATTGATTGTTTTGTTTAAAGGATTATAATGGTCTGTCAGATGCCCCTGAACACTTATTATCTTTACATCTTTAATTCCATAGTCACGAAGCATCCTTTCAGCTACATCTCGTCCGGACATCCCGTTATCAACAATTATTTTCGAATATTTTTTAAACTTCGATTTTAATACCATGCTAACGATCCAACTCAGGATCATAAAGCCAATAAAAATTATCCAGATATTCATAGTTTTTATTCCTCCTAATTTTAATTTAAATTAAAACTGCAAAATTTCTGCCAAAATCAACAGTAATTGAATTTATTGTCATTTTGTCATAAAATCCCTGATAATCCATTTATAATTTGCCTCTTATACTACAATAACCAGTCAATTATTATCTTTGTTCAATGATAAAGTTAATTATTGTTACATTGTCATTTCTCCTGTCTCTCCCTGTTCTGTTCTACAGATATTTCATCTCACCTTTTTTGAGACCATCTTGCCGTCATGAGCCTACCTGTTCACAATATATGCTTGATGCTTTAAAGATTCATGGTCCGGTTACCGGTCTTATTTTGGGAACCGGAAGGATATTTAGATGTCGGCCAGGGGGCACTCATGGCTATGACCCTGTTCCCCTTTTTCATTTCCGGAGATACCGGCCATTTTGCCGGTGGAAAACAGAAAACCGGCTGAAACGGTAATACTCGTAAGGTTTTAAAAATATCTGACAATCAGAAACCAAGATCTTCTCTCAGTTGCTTAAATCCGGCTCTGCTTACAGGTAGCTTAGTTCCTGACAGAAGTATAGCTACATGATTATCTTTACCATATGGTTCGATTTGTTTTATCTCTGCTACATTAACGATGTATGAACGATGAATTCTGACAAATTCTGATTTTGGAAGTGTCTCCTCATAGTATTTCATTGTCTGCTGTTTCATGGCTTTGCCTGTAGAATGATATATCATGACATAATCATCCTGAGATTCAATATATTTCACCTGGTCAACAGGTATCAGGCTGATTGCACTCCCTTTGCGTAAAACAATCCTGTTTAATGAAGATGGTAATTCTGGTTTTTTTATCAGGAGTTGATTCGCAGGCTCTTTATTACCTTTACCTGATCTGATTTTCTCAACTGCTTTATTTACTGCATCGAGGAATCTTCTTTTTGGAAAAGGTTTCATCAGATAATCAACTGCATTAAGTTCAAAGGCTTTTAATGCATATTGATCATAGGCAGTGGTAAATATGATTTCAGGCTTTTCAGTAAGAACCTCTACCAATTCAATTCCTGTTAGTCGTGGCATTTGAATATCGAGGAAAACAAGATCGGGTTTTAAGGAGGTAATTGACTTCAAACCGGAAAAGCCATCTGCACACTCACCAACAACTTCTGCTGATTCAACTTCTTTAAGGTAATGTCTGATTATCTCTCTTGCAGGTGTTTCATCATCAATTATTACGATACGGATATTTTCCATTATTTCTTTTTCCCGAAACATTATTTAATTCACCTTCAGAATTCAACCATAAATGTATAAAATATTTTTTAAAGCATATTTTTTATTCTACTACCGGAAGAGAGATTGTTACAGTATATAATCCTCCTTCTTTCATCGTTCTGATGGAAGCTTTGTTCCCATAGAATAATTCAAGTCTTCTTCCGACATTTATCAGACCGGTTCCTGTTCCTCTTTTAGATGAGGATTCTGTATCATAATTATTTGTTATTGATATTGTAACATGATCATCAATAATCTTTGCCTGTGTCGAAATTCTTACGCTTTCAGTACTCTCATATACTCCATGTTTCACTGCATTTTCAATCAGAGGTTGAAGAAGCATAACTGGAATTTTGGTGTCGAGACAGTTATCAGCAGTATCCTCTTCAATTGACAATCTTTCGCCAAAGCGGACTTTTTCGATATCAAGATATAATCTCATGTTTTCAAGTTCACTTCTGAGAGAAACAGGTTGTTCATCTTTCTTTGAAAGTGCATATCTCATGAAATCAGACAGCTTAATAACCATCTCTCTGGCCTTTTCAGGATCAGTAATTGTGAGGGAACTTATTGAGTTCAGGCAGTTAAAGAGAAAATGTGGATTGATTTGTGATCTGAGCATCTTAATTTCAGTCTCTTTTAAAATAGTTTCAAGCCTTGCCTCCTTTGCATTTTTTTCAGAAAGGTTTGTGAGACTTATAAAAAGATAGTAGGACAAAATTATCAGGCTATATATAAAAATTCCGGTACCTATTCTGTACGGAAAAGTTGCATCCCAATATGCCTGGTAGTTATTCTCCTCCGCTATTACCAGCAGCATAATATACTTAGTTATAATCACCCATAAGGTTATGGAAATGGCTCCACTTAAAACTAGATTTGAGATAAGAGTTGTTGGCTTGGTTTTCCCTGTATTAAAGAAATTGAAAGGATACCATAAGGAAAGGGCAATGCCAGAGTAAATAAATAAAGAGATTAAACTATCGGCAGGGCTTAACTCGAAGAAACTCCCGTATGCAAAATAGAATAGCAGCGACTGGCCCGTTGCAAGGAAGAGCCAGATCAGCCACCATACTATAAGCCGGACTCTGTTCTGGAGTACAGGATGCTTCATAAGAATATGATTAATAGCTTTTTACTTCGCCACCGCCAAACACAACGGCACCTTTAATTATTAGCTGTTTTGTTGTATCAATTGTTCTGCCAGGATTTAGTTTCCGGGAATCACCAAAGCCTCCAAGAACAGGCACTACATCAATTTTTACATTCCAGTTATCAGGGACAATAATTGTTGTACCACCGAATACACAAGCCAGTTCAAGTTCTGATACCCCGGGAGCCAGCGTTGCCTTTGTCAGGTCAATTTCACTTCCTCCGAATACTGCTGTTACTTTTCCTCCTCTGAAATTCTCTGATACTATCTGTCGTTCTCCTCCGCTGAAGACATGAATATAATCAATGTAGTCGTCACCTGTCTGTGGAGTTGTTGAAACAGAATTCCACCCTTTTCTTTTCGAGAAAATAAATACAATACCAATAATTATAAATATGGATGGCCAGAACATATTTACATCAAAAGTCTCCCTGAAAATATTTGGAATAAGGAAAAATGCGCCAACTGCCATTACAATTATGCCAGAGGTTTTTCCTCCGGACGACCCTATTGTAATTACAAGACCTATTGTTACAAGTAACATTGGCCAGCTGAAGATAATATTATCAATAAATGAGGGAAAGAAACCGGTGTTTCTCATAACAAGAAATATTCCGACGAGAACCAGAATAATCCCGATAATTGCCCTGTTATTCTGAAGGTGATGATGTTCGCGTCTTGGACTGCGATTATCATCTCTGTAGTTTTCATTTGTTTCCATAAGAGTAAAATTATTTATTTTTAATTACTTGTTCTATTTGATTCTTTTAAAAAACGATGATATGATGAATGAAATTCCAGTTAATCCGATTATGGCAGGCCAGTAATAAGTTCTGAAAAGATCAGGTGTGAACATAAAGATCTCATCGCGGAGAAACCATATCCCACCTGCTATAAGCAAGATGCCTCCGGTGAAATTAAGGTTAAGCAGAAGTAGCACCCCGATAAATATCATTGCTGTTTCCCATGTAAAGTAGCTACTCACACTCCCTATATTGAAAAGATCATTGGTTGCAATAAGGAGAGCAGCTCCCAGCACTATAAAGAACAATCCCACACCGATCCTGGGGTGATGCTCTTTATAATTTGTTCGTTGATAATGTTTATTTTTCATATCTGATAATATTGATTCTGTGTCAAATGTAATTTACAATAACAGAGCTTTTAACAGAAAATCGGCGAATGACATAATTTTGTCGGTATTTGACCTTTTATGGTAATTATTGTTACTTTTTTGTTGATAATTTTTTTAATTGAAGAAGGATTCATATTTTTGCAAACCAAAATTTGAAGAGATGGTCCGAACATATACTATACCGTTAAGCGGATTAAAGGTAGGACGGCACACTATTGATTTTGAGATTGGTAACGAGTTTTTTGAACTTTTTGAAGAATCGGAAGTAAAGGAAGGAAGCCTTATTGCAAGTATTGAAATGGATAAAAGATCCACTCATGCAGACCTTGAAATAAGTATTACCGGCACAGTTTTAATCAGCTGTGACAGATGTTTAGGGATGTTTTTTTTCCCTGTTAAATGTAATAACAGACTTTTAGTTAAGTTTGGTAAAAGCATTGATAACAATGATCCGGATATTATTTCTGTATCTTTTGATGACCATGAATTGGATATAAAGCAGCATTTATATGAATTCATTCTTCTTGCTATTCCGATTAAGAGAGTACATCCCCAGGATGAGGATGGTAAAAGTACATGTGATCCAATGATGTTAAAAAAGCTTGATGAACTTATAATAGATGAGGAACCTGAAAATGATCCTCGTTGGGATGAATTAAAGAAACTAATGAACGATAATTAAATTATTTAGAAATGGCACATCCAAAACACAAACATTCCAAGACCAGAAGAGATAAACGCAGAACTCATTATAAGGCAACAGCACCTACTGTTGCAAGTTGTTCTAATTGTGGTTCTTCGGTGCTCTATCACAGGGTTTGCCCTGAGTGTGGCTTTTACAGAGGCAAACTTGCAATTGAGAAGAAGGTAACTACCTAAACTTTATTAATCAAAAATTTTGCAATATGAAGATTGGCCTTGATGTCATGGGTGGAGATTATGCACCTGATGCAATCATTGAGGGCGCAGTTGATTCCCTTCAGCATTTGGCAGAAGATGAAAGAGTGGTTCTTATTGGCGATAAAAGCTTAATTTACAAGAAGCTTGATGAGATGAGGACTGAGCCATCTCTTTTTGAGATTGTGCATACTTCCCAGGTAATTGAAATGGGAGATCATCCTGCTAAATCTTTCTCCCAGAAAAAGGATTCGAGTATTGCTGTCGGATATGGAATGCTTAAAAACAGCATGCTTGATGGTTTCTGCAGTGCAGGAAATACTGGTGCAATGCTGGTCGGTGCAAGTTACACTGTCAATGTGATTCCAGGAGTCCTCAGACCCGCTTTGGCAACTGTCTTACCATGTATTGATAACCGTGACTCAGTGATACTTGATATAGGATTAAATCCTGATTGTAAACCCGATGTTCTATTACAATATGGAATTCTGGGCAGTATTTATGCAAAATATGTTCTGGGCACAGATAATCCAACTGTTGGTTTATTAAACATCGGGGAGGAAGAGACCAAAGGTACTCCTGCAGTTAAAGCAGCTTATGAATTAATGAAAGGTCATCCTGGTCTGAATTTTGTTGGAAATATAGAAGGAAATGCTCTATTTCGTGAAACAATGACCGATGTAATTGTTTGCGATGGATTCGTTGGAAATGTCATTTTAAAGCAAGGAGAAGCTTTTTATCATATCTACAAAATCAGAAATCTCAAAGACGATTATTTTGATCGCCTCGACTGGGAAAATATTGGCGGAACGCCAATTGTAGGAATAAATGCCAATGTTGTTATTGGACATGGAATATCAAAGAGAAGGGCTATTATGAATATGCTCCTGCAGACCAGGGCCGTTGTTCATGCCAACCTTGCTCAGAAGATAAAAGAAGCTATATAGTTATGGGTAAAATTAGAGCTGCTATTACAGGCATTAATGCCTGGGTACCAGAATACAGGCTGACAAATAAGGAGCTTTCAAAAATGGTTGATACTTCCGACGAGTGGATAATGCAGCGGGTCGGAATAAAGGAAAGACGAATTCTTAAAGGAGAGGGACTTGGAAGCTCTGATCTTGGGGAACAGGCTGTTAAGGGCTTGTTATTAAAAACAAATACTGCTCCTGAAGAAATTGATCTGCTTATTTGTGCTACAATTACTCCTGACATGTTTTTTCCGGCAACCGCAAATATAATATCTGATAAATGCGGGATTAAGAATGCATTTAGTTTTGATCTTGCTGCTGCATGCTCGGGATTTATTTTTGCATTACAAACAGCTGCAGCATATGTTGAAACAGGAAGATATAAAAAAGTTATTGTTGTCGGTGCAGATAAAATGTCGTCTATAACTGATTACACCGATCGTACCACTTGTCCTCTTTTCGGTGATGCTGCAGGTGCAGTTCTTCTTGAGCCTACAGAGGAGGAATTTGGAGTAATGGATTATATTTTTCGTACAGATGGTTCAGGTAGAAAATTCCTTCATCTTAAAGCCGGAGGTTCTGTAAAACCGGCATCTTATGAAACAATAGATGCAAAAGAGCATTTTATTTATCAGGAAGGACAAAGTGTCTTCAAGTTTGCTGTTTCAAATATGGCTGACATTGCTGTAGAGATAATGGAAAGGAATAATCTTAAATCTGAAGATATTGCCTGGCTTGTTCCTCACCAGGCTAACCTTCGAATAATTGATGCAACCGGGAGACGGATGGGACTGGCTCCTGAAAAGGTAATGATCAACATTGAAAATTACGGTAACACAACAGCTGCTACAATTCCATTATGTATATGGGAATATGAACAAAAACTTAAAAAAGGAGATATCCTAATACTTGCAGCCTTTGGGGGTGGTTTTACATGGGGATCGATCTACCTGAAATGGGCTTATGATCCGAAATAACCTTTCTAAGGTTTATAAAAACATCTATCATTTTAAGAATTAAATACCCGGCCTCACATTAAGAATATTGTTGCTATCGGGAGGCCTTTTTTAAACATAAATTTAAATTCTACTTTTATCTGCAATAGTTTTTATATTTGTGAGTTATTAAGTCTGAATATCTAAACTTTTAAAAAATTATGGCAAAATACAACGAGACAGATAATACTACAATTAACCTTATCAGTAACGGAACAGATATTGTAGGTGATGTTATTTCTAATGGAGATATTCGGATTGATGGAACCCTTAAAGGCAGTCTGAATACCAAAGGCAAAGTTGTAATTGGTCCTACCGGAAAGGTTAACGGTGAGGTTATTTGCAAAAATTCGGAAGTTTCAGGAATTGTTGAGGGTAAATTATCTGTAGAGCAGTTGCTAAATCTGAAAGCATCTTCAAAAATAATTGGAGATATTGCTACATCAAAACTTTCAATTGAGCCAGGCGCAAAATTCACAGGAAACTGCAAAATGAGTGACAAGGACAATAATAATGGAGGAGGAGCAGCAAGTAAAGAAAAAGAATCCGACAAACCAGCGAAATAAAGGGATCAGGGATTTCGCCAGATATTCGGGCATTGCTTTCCAGATGGTTGGTATTATTCTTATTACAACATGGGGAGGAAAAAAACTTGATGTACTGACTGACTTTGATAAACCTGTTTTTACGATAATTCTTTCCCTTCTTGGCGTTTTTGCTGCAATATATACAGCAGTAAAAGATTTTATTAAGTAATATTTTTTTGAAACCGTTTTATAAATATCTTTTAATAATACTCTCATCTAATATCCTGCTGGTATTAGCAATACATTACCTAATTTCATATTTTAAAATTAGCTTCAACATAGCAGAAATCGTATTTCTTGCAACCGCTTTCTCCTCAATTTCAATATTGACAGTATTCATTTTTTTAAGAGGCCGGACTCAAGAAGCTGATTCTCAAACATTGCATAGCCTTATATCGATTGGTTTAAAGTTCCTGCTTGAAATGATTTTAGCTCTTGTCTGGTTCATTCTTTTGAAAAAAAATTCTTTGTCCTCTGTTTTTGTATTTTTTATATTATATTTATCGCTCTCTTTGATTTCGATTGGATTTATATTAAACATATTGAATAACAAAAATTTACATAACTAACACTGACTTGAAAACTAGAATATTTTTGATCTTTTCCCTCTTTTTTCTGTTAGCAGGAACAACTGCTTCTGTTTCTGCGAGTGACGTTGAAACAAAAGAGGACGGGAATG
This sequence comes from uncultured Bacteroidales bacterium, assembly GCA_963732435.1. Lineage (GTDB taxonomy): Bacteria > Bacteroidota > Bacteroidia > Bacteroidales > VadinHA17 > LD21. The sequence goes on from CAVSZL010000008.1 coordinate 184,235, forward strand.
AAAAATTTAATGCCAGTGCCTATATACTTGAACATCTAGCGGATTCTCATGAATGGCATATTTTTACGAAAAAAAATGGGGAACATGTTGCTATTTATCTTCCTGTTATTGTTTACAGCAAGGAGAGCGGGTTGAACGTTTTTTCTTCGAAAAAGCTGGCACATGGACATGATTACAAAGGATTCCGGCTGGAAGAGGAGGGTGAATTAAAAGGTAAGATTGTTTCTGTAAATTCTGAAGGAATTGTTGATGAAGAGAATCTACCTCTCGACTTATCAATGACTAAAACTGTTGTTGGTATGTTGTCTGCTGCAATAATTGGATTGGTTCTATTTTTGTCGCTGGCCCGTTCCTATAAGAAAACTGGTATAAGCCACCCGAAAGGGATTCAAAGCTTTCTTGAACCAATAATAGTTTTTGTACGCGATGACATCGCTATTCCGAACCTTGGTCCTCATAAATATGAAAAATTCATGCCTTATTTACTTACGGCTTTCTTTTTCATAATTATTAATAATATAATGGGACTTATTCCATTTCCTCCACCTTTCGGTGCTAATGTAACAGGCAATCTGGCAATTACTGGCACTCTGGCTGCCTGCACATTCTTCATTACCCAGATCAACGGCAATAAAGAATATTGGAGGCACATATTTGCTACGCCTGGTGTGCCCTTATGGATGTTACCCGTTATGATTCCGGTAGAATTAATAGGGATAATATCCAAACCTTTTGCACTGATGATAAGGTTATTCGCAAATATTGTTGCAGGACATATTATAGTTCTGAGTCTTGTTTGTCTTATATTTATTTTTAATACAGTGTGGCTCGCGCCGGTTAGTATCTTCTTTGTAGTATTTATGGACTGTCTCGAACTTATGGTGGCATTCCTTCAGGCATATATTTTTACTCTGTTATCAGCATTGTTTATAAGCCTTGCGACAGCAGAGCATCATTAATAATTTTTGTTAAACTAAATATTTAAATTATGACAGGTACATTAGCAGCATTAGGAGCAGGTCTCGCAGTTGTAGGAGCAGGACTTGGAATTGGAAGAATTGGTTCATCGGCAATGGACGCAATAGCAAGACAGCCGGAAGCCGCTTCAAAAATCCAGATTGCCATGATCATTTCAGCTGCCCTTATTGAAGGAGCCGCTTTATTTGCAATTGTAGTTGCTCTCATGTAGTAACTAAGATTATTAAAGCCTGCAACGGTTGGTTGCAGGACTTTAATTTTATGAAATCAATAATAACAAGTATATGATATTATTAGCCAACAGTCTGACCACTCCCGCCATAGGAACTTTCTTTTGGTCAGTACTTATTTTCGGTCTCTTTTTTATTATCCTTACTAAATTTGCCTGGAAACCAATTTTGAAGGCTGTTAAATCCAGAGATGAGATGATTAAAAGTTCTCTGGAATCTGCTGAAAACGCCAGAAAGGAAATGCTAAAATTGCAGAGCGATAATGAAGCAACTTTACGTAAAGCAAGGGAAGAACGTGAGGGGATTCTCAAGGAAGCACGGGATGTGAGGGATAAAATGATAGCTGAAGCCAAAGAGAAAGCAGCTGATGAAGCTGAAAAACTTGTTGAAAAGGCAAGGATAAGCATTGATAATGAGAAACGAAAAGCAATTTCAGAAATTCAGGAGCAGGTAACAAGTATCTCAATAGAGATCGCCTCAAAAATATTGGGAGAGAAACTCAAGCAGACAGGGGAACAGGAGAAACTGATTGATAATTACCTCAAGGAGATAAATTTCAAAAAGAATTAGGAAGTAAATCTGCAATGAACGATAGCAAAATATCTGTAAGGTATTCAAGGGCATTTTTCCAGTTGGCTGTTGAGAAGAAATTACTCGATAGTGCAAATCAGGATATGATATTTATTTCTGAATTATGCAAAACTCCTGAAATGCATGAATTCCTAAGTAGCCCCATTATATTTCCCTCGAAAAAGAGAGATATATTTCATAAAATATTGGGAGATAGTGTTGAAAAAATAACACTAAGCCTGATCGACCTTGTTGTTAAAAATGGCAGGGAAAATTATATTCCTTCTATTGCAAGGGTATTCATACATGAGACAATAAAATACAAAGGCATTTCAGAATTAAACCTGACTACGGCCATAAAGATTGAATCAAAAGTTAAGAAGCAGATAGCTGACATTATTTCGGAGGCATTCAAAATAAAAGTTGAAGTTAAAGAAAATGTTGATCCTGATTTAATTGGCGGATTTATCATCAGGATTGATGACAATTTTATTGATGGCAGTGTGAGGACTAAACTCAGAAAAATAAGTAAAAAGCTCAAAGAGAGCATTATAACCTCAGAATAAAATTAATTAAAGAAATATTTAAGATAAATAATATGGCAAATATTAAACCGGCAGAAGTTTCAAAAATTCTCAAACAGCAGCTGGAAGGAATTCAAACCGGAGTTGAACTTGAGGAAGTTGGAACAGTACTTCAGGTTGGTGACGGAATCGCACGTATTTATGGACTTTCAAATGTTCAGTCGAATGAGCTTATCGAATTCGAAAATGGTATAGAAGCAATAGTACTTAATCTAGAAGAAGATAATATCGGTGCTGTATTGCTGGGTCCGACAGAAGCGATCAATGAAGGGGATATTGTAAAAAGGACCGGAAGGATTGCCTCTCTTGGAGTTGGCGAGGGTTTACTTGGAAGAGTAATTTCTCCTACGGGTCAGCCGCTTGATGGCAAAGGACCTATTAAGGGTGAGCTTTTTAATCTTCCCTTTGAAAGGAAAGCCCCCGGGGTTATTTTTCGCCAGCCGGTTAGACAACCACTCCAGACAGGAATAAAGGCAATCGATGCTATGATACCAATAGGTCGCGGTCAAAGGGAATTGATTATTGGTGACAGGCAAACAGGAAAGACGGCAATTGCGATAGATACAATTATAAATCAACGAAGTAACTTTGAGAAAGGTAAGCCGGTTTATTGTATCTATGTTGCAATCGGTCAAAAAGGATCAACAATTGCCAATATTGCTGCCACTCTTGAGGAGCATGGAGCACTGGATTATACAGTAATAGTCCTTGCTACTGCTTCAGATCCGGCAGCTTCACAGTTTTATGCTCCTTTTGCAGGAGCAGCGATTGGAGAATTTTTTCGCGATACAGGCCGTGATGCCCTGATTATTTATGATGACCTTTCCAAGCAGGCTGTATCTTACAGAGAGGTATCCCTGCTGCTTCGCCGTCCACCAGGACGTGAGGCATACCCGGGTGATGTTTTTTATCTTCATTCACGACTTCTTGAAAGAGCAGCGAAAATCATTGAATCAGATGAGGTAGCTCAAAAGATGAATGATCTTCCGGAAGCAATACGACACCTGGTTAAAGGTGGAGGTTCTCTGACAGCATTACCAATAATTGAAACACAAGCAGGAGACGTGTCAGCATATATTCCGACTAATGTTATTTCTATTACTGATGGACAGATTTTCCTTGAATCAAGTCTTTTTAATTCTGGGGTCCGTCCGGCAATAAATGTTGGAATTTCAGTTTCAAGGGTAGGAGGAAACGCCCAGATTAAATCGATGAAAAAAATTGCTGGGACACTGAAAGTGGATCAGGCACAGTATCGGGAGCTTGAAGCGTTCTCCAAGTTTGGTTCTGATCTTGATGCCACTACTATGGCTATTCTTAATAAGGGAGCCAAAAACGTTCAGATTCTTAAGCAGGGACAATATGCTCCTGTTCCGGTGGAAAAGCAGGTGGCAATAATATATTGTGGTACTATGGGGCTTTTAAAAGATGTACCTGTAGAGAAAGTAAAGGATTTTGAGATTGAATTTCTGGAGTTTCTCAATCTTAAACACAGAAATGTCCTGGATAGTCTGCGTGATGGAATCCTGAACAGTGAAATTACTGATGTTCTGGAGAAAGTAGCCACAGACTTAGTATTAAAATTTAAGCCATAATAGACAGAATTATCTGAATAAATGATTTTTAAATGGCGAATCTAAAGGCAATAAGAATAAGGATTACTTCTGTAAAATCTACCAGGCAGATTACTTCTGCCATGAAGATGGTCTCTGCGGCCAAGTTAAGGAAGGCTCAGGATAAAATAGTGAGACTCAGGCCTTATGCTAATAAATTGCATGAAATACTTGTTGGATTATCACAGAGCCTCTCAGAATCTGAAATAGAGAATGTATATGGAAGAATTTCTCCTCCGGAAAAAGTACTGCTGGTTGTAATAACATCTAACAGGGGTCTGTGCGGAGCTTTTAATTCCAATGTAATAAAAGAAACAAGGAGACTGGTTGCAGAAAAGTATAATTCTCAATATAAGAATGGAAACCTGAAAATCCTTACCATTGGTAAAAAAGGGTATGATTTTTTCAGGAAATTAAAAATAGAGATGCTTCCCGACCAGAACGCCCTGCTTAATGAACTTACTTTTGAAAATGTTGCCGAACTTGCCGGGCAGGTAATGAAGAGTTTTGTATCAAAGGAATTCGACCATGTAGAATTGGTTTATAATCAGTTTAAAAATGCAGCTGTTCAAAATCTGGTTAGTGAAATATTTTTACCGGTAGAGAATATTAAAACTGATAGTTCAAAACATGCAAGTGTTGACTATATCTATGAACCAAATCAGGAACAAATCATTGAAGAGCTAATTCCCAAGTCATTAAAGATTCAGTTTTATAAAGCAGTTCTTGATTCTTTTGTTGCAGAGCATGGTGCCAGAATGACCGCAATGCATAAGGCAACTGATAATGCAACAACGATGATCAGGGATCTGACTCTTCAGTATAATAAAGCAAGACAGGCCACGATTACCAATCAGATACTTGAAGTTGTAAGTGGCGCTGAAGCTTTAAAAGGCTAGCGAAATTGTCAGCTTGTTAAAAGACAATTATGTACAATCAGACTGAGCTCAAAGGTTTAGTAGATAAGGCTATAATAAACCTTACATTAAATGATGAAGCTGTAAGGCTTATCGATCCTGTAAAATATATTCTTTCAATCGGAGGCAAGAGGCTGAGACCTGTTCTGTCTCTTATGGCATGTAATCTTTTTAGTGATAAGATAGATGAGGCTATTATGCCGGCAGTAGGAATAGAAGTCTTTCACAACTTCACACTTGTGCACGATGATATAATGGATCAGGCTCCTTTAAGAAGGAATTTCCCAACTGTACATAAAAAATGGAACACAAATCAGGCAATTCTCTCTGGTGACGTTATGGCTTTTATTGCTAATGATTGCTTTTTACATACACCATCAAAATCTCTCCTTAAAGTATTCAGAGCTTTTAATAAAGCAGCAATTGAAGTGTGTGTTGGACAGCAACTTGACATTGATTTTGAAAAAGTAGCCACAGTTTCACAGGAAGAGTATCTGAGAATGATCGAACTGAAAACAGCTGTTCTCGTTGCTTCATCGCTTAAAATTGGAGCCATAATAGGTGGTGCTGATGACAGAGATTCAGACCTCTTATATGAGTTTGGACGGAACCTGGGACTTGCATTTCAGATACAGGACGATATTCTTGATACATATGGTGATTTCGAACTCTTCGGAAAGATTCCGGGAGGAGATATACTGGCAAACAAAAAGACCTTTCTTTTGGTTAAGGCTTTTGAAATCGCCACTGGGGAGGAACTAAGACTATTGCATGAACAGTTTTCGATGAAAGATATTGTTCCTGATCTTAAAGTGAAGACTGTAATAGATCTGTTCAATAAGCTAAATGTTAAATCCATTACTGAAAAAGTGGCAAATGAATATATAAATAATGCCTTTTTGTTCCTTGAAAAAGTAAAGGTAGATAATGAAAGGAAGGAGGAAATAAATCAGATTGTAACTTCTCTCATTGGAAGAGTTGCATAATACCTTTTTACATATATAGTGCAGAGGGAAAAACTATGTATTTTAATCAATAATATGTGAATTAATATTGCCTAAAAATTATTCATCTATAAAAATTACTAAATTTGTACCTTTTGCAAAACTTAAATAAATAAATTTTTTTTATGTCACAGAATACCGGAAAAATCAGCCAGATTATCGGACCAGTTGTTGATGTCACATTCGAGAAACAGGGTTTGGATATGCCTGATATTTATGATGCTCTTGAAATAAAGAGGGATGATGGTACCGTGTTGGTTGTTGAATGCCAGCAACATATAGGAGAGAGGACTGTTCGTACTATTGCGATGGATTCAACTGACGGACTTCGCAGAGGAATGGATGTAATTGCAACAGGCCTTCCCATCACTATGCCAATTGGAGATCAGATAAAAGGGAGATTGATGAATGTTACGGGTGAAGCTATTGACGGTATTGGTGTACTCGATAAGAAGGGAGGATATCCTATACATAGAAAGCCCCCGAAATATGAAGATCTCTCAACTGAAAAAGAGATCCTTTATACCGGAATTAAGGTGATCGACCTTATTGAACCATATTCAAAGGGCGGTAAAATTGGTCTGTTCGGTGGTGCCGGGGTGGGAAAAACAGTTGTGATCCTTGAACTGATCAACAATATTGCAAAAGCATATTCGGGTCTTTCAGTATTTGCCGGAGTAGGTGAAAGAACCAGGGAAGGGAATGACCTTCTTCGCGAAATGCTTGAAGCAGGTGTTATAACATATGGAAAGGAATTTCTGGAAAGCATGGAATCAGGAGGATGGGATCTGTCAAAGGTTGATATGGATGCGCTTAAGGAATCCAAACTGGCTCTGGTATTCGGACAAATGAACGAACCTCCCGGGGCAAGGGCAAGAGTAGCACTCTCCGGTCTTTCTGTTGCAGAACATTTCAGAGATGGAGATGGAAATAGCGGAGGAAGAGATATCCTGTTCTTTATGGATAATATCTTCAGGTTTACCCAGGCAGGATCTGAAGTTTCAGCACTTCTCGGAAGGATGCCTTCAGCTGTAGGTTATCAGCCGACTCTGGCAACAGAAATGGGTATGATGCAGGAGAGGATTACATCAACCAAGAATGGTTCTATTACTTCAGTTCAGGCTGTGTATGTTCCGGCCGATGACCTTACCGATCCGGCTCCTGCAACTACATTTGCCCACCTCGATGCAACAACTGTATTGAGCAGAAAAATATCAGAACTTGGTATTTACCCTGCAGTGGACCCGCTTGATTCAACATCAAGAATTCTTACTGCTGAGATTGTGGGTGATGCTCACTATAATTGTGCTCAGCGTGTTAAAGAATTGCTTCAGAGATATAATGAGCTCCAGGACATCATTGCTATTTTAGGTATGGACGAATTATCAGAAGAAGACAAACTTGTAGTTCACCGGGCCAGAAGAGTGCAGAGATTCCTTTCACAGCCATTTACTGTCGCTGAATCATTTACAGGTATAAAGGGAGCTCTTGTATCAATAGAAGATACAATCAAAGGCTTCAACATGATTCTCGATGGCAAGGTTGATCAATATCCTGAATCTGCATTTATGCTTGTCGGTACAATAGAAGATGCAATCGAAAAGGGCGAAAAAATACTTGCTCAGTCAAAATAATCATATCTGATGAAAATAGAGATTATCACACCTGATAGGAAAGTATATGAAGGAGATATTAAATCTGTAAGGGTTCCCGGAAAAAAGGGATCCTTCCAGGTGTTAACAGACCATGCCCCGATAGTATCGACTCTCGACAGCGGTTACGTAATGATCGTTGACCAGAATGGCAACGAGAAAACTTTACAGATCAGTGGAGGTGTAATTGAAGTTAAGGCTAATAAAATAATTCTTCTGGCAGATTCTGTAAAACAAGATATGTAAAATGACATCTGAAGAGTTTCGCAAACATGCCCATGAGCTTGTTGAATGGATGGCAGGCTATATGGAAAATGTTGAAAAATATCCGGTGAAGTCATCGGTTAAACCAGGCGAGATCTTCAAAAAAATTCCAGATACACCTCCCTCATATTCTGAGTCGTTTGATTTCTTTATGAAGGATTTCAATGATTTAATAATGCCAGGGATTACCCATTGGCAGAATCCGAAATTCTTCGCATATTTTCCTGCAAATACCAGCCCTTCATCAATTCTTGCCGAAATGATTACGGCCACTCTTGGATCTCAGTGTATGATCTGGGAAACATCACCTGCAGCAGCAGAACTTGAGGAGAAAATGATGAAATGGCTCAGGGAACTGATTGGTTTACCTGTTGATTTTGAAGGTGTTATTCAGGATTCAGCTTCAACTGCAACACTTGCAGCAATACTTACTGCACGGGAAAGGATAACTAACTTTTCAATTAATAATGATGGCGCATGTGAGTCGGGAACTTTGAGAGTCTATTGTTCAGAACAGACTCATTCTTCTATTGAAAAGGCTGTGAAAATTTCAGGGATAGGAAGGAAAAACCTTGTAAAAATTCCTGTTAAGAAAGACTTCTCAATGGATACTGAAAAACTTCGTGAAGCAGTATTTAACGATAAAGTAAAAGGATTTATTCCCTGTTGTGTTGTTGCATCGATTGGTACTACAGGGACCACTGCTGTTGACCCTTTAAGAGAGATTGGCGAGGTTTGTAATAAAAACAGGATATTTCTCCATGTCGATGCAGCAATGGCCGGAACGGCTCTTATTTTGCCTGAATTTCAATGGATGATCGATGGCAAAGAGTATATTGACAGTTTTGTATTCAATCCACATAAATGGATGTTTACAAATTTTGACTGTACAGCTTTTTTTGTTAAAGATGCTGAATCTCTGATTAAAACCTTTGAAGTACTTCCTGAGTATCTTAAAACAAGGACCAGAGGAACAGTTAACGATTATCGTGACTGGGGAGTACCTCTGGGAAGAAGATTCAGGGCACTTAAGCTTTGGAGCGTTATAAGAACTTATGGTGCAGAAGGGCTCCGTGAAAAAATCAGGGAACATATTTCTATAGCGGCTCAGCTTGCAAGGATGATCTCAGATGAATCAGATTTTGAGATACTTGCCCCGGTTGTTTTATGCGTGGTCTGTTTCAGGTATAATCCTTCAGGATATACTAATGAGAAAATAAATTTAGTTAATGAAAAACTGAATCATCTCTTAAATGATTCAGGTGAATTGTATCTTACGCATACAGTACTAAATGGAAGATATACTCTCCGAATGGTAACAGCCCAGACCAATGTAACACTCAATCATGTTGTTAAAGCCTGGGAGCTGATCAAAACTACAGCCCGGAGTATAAACTAATAAATTGATTCTCTACATACGGTTTCTGCCGATAGACATTCCGTATAGGTCGATATTAAACAGAAGCTCAAAAGTGGGAGACTCACTAAAAGATTTCCATGCTGTCTGAACACCTCCCGATATCATAAAAGGAATACGCAGAACATAAAAATCAGCCAACATTTCAAACCCAAATGATCTGAAGGTCTCCTTATAATTATGATATGATCCTGTAGTCTGACCCGGGCCGCTGGTTCTTAAATAATAGTTTCCTGTACCGGCACCATAGTCATAAAAAAGACCGGTTCGGATCCTTTTAAGATATAGCAGGCTTGAAAGATTAAAATCGGGATACGCCAGAGGGAGGACATAATCAACTGAATAGAGCTCAAGTTCTTTAGATATGATATCTTTATATCCCCTTGGGTATGAAACCCTGTTTCCATAAAGATACTTACCAGGGTTTTGCTTCTCTTTTTCCAGCCTTATTTTAATTCCATTATTTGGTAAAAAACCAGGGAAGTAAAATGCACTTTTTATTGCAAAGGCAGTTCCATATATATTATTATCAAACGGAGCAAACGTGTAATTGAGATCTAAAGACTGTGCCCATCTGGGATAAATATCACGCATTGCGGATCTGTGGTAGTTAGAAAAAAACATCCTCCCTGAAAGAACCGTTTGTCCGTAATCATAAATACTGTCCTCTTTAATAAAAACATATCTGTTCCTGTAATCGGCAGTAAATGATGGACGTAAAAATTGAGAAAATTTTCCGGATGAAAAATTAAGAGGAAGTGAAACCGTATTATAGAATCTTAATCCGGGAAAAACTTCAGAAGGATTTTCAACCTTGTTTCCCGTTTTATCAATTGAAGGGTCATTCCCGTAGTCGAGTTGTGATTCAAATACAGGATACCATCCTTTCCATGTTAGACGTGTATGAAAAACGTGATTTTTTTCTTCGGAATATTCATAACCAATTGATGATATAAACGAGCTTAAGTGGTTCTGGCTAAGTATAGTAACACCGGGTCTGATGTCTGTAGGATCTGTCTGTATTTCTTCTAAGTCAACATAGAATGGCATCCAGCTGTGAAATTTAAAAAGATGCATCCATTTTCTGTAAGGTACTGGTGAATATGTTGATAATGAAGTAGTGTCATCCTCTTTATGCATATTTTCAAAACGATCAATCAGGAATGATGATGAGTAAGGTTTTTTATAAATACCGGATGTGTCACCTTTCAGATCTATACTGCAGATACTATTCCCAGTTGAGTTGTAATCACTGAAGAAAACTTTTCCACCTTCAATACTCAGATCAGTTACTCCGAATCTTGATCTGGTCAATGCAGTTATATTTTTATCCGGAGTACAGACGAAAATATTATTGTTTCCATCTTTCGAACTTACGAAGAAAAGAGAATCATTCCTCAATTCTGAAGATTGAATATCTTCATTTCCGGCTGGTATAAGGGCTTTCCATTCACTATTTGCCAAAGTGAATGATATTATACCTTCGTAGTCTCCTTTTAAAAATATTGAGGTTATAATTTCACCATCTTCAGCCCATTGAGGACGTTGAATGTAGACATTATCCGGGGTTGTGACACTTGAAAGAATGACTCCGGTTTCAGAATCAAGAAAAACAAGTTTGTTAATATTGTCACTTGTATTTTCGACAGCTGCAATTGTTTTTCCATTTGGAGAGATCGATGCTGATAGATACCTGGTTCTGTTCGATATCTTTTTGACTGACTTATTGTTGTAGTCCATCACCTTAATAATCGAATAGTCTCTGTTCTCCCATCTGTGATCAGTTTGTGCTTCAACCCAGACAATCTTATTTTTTGCATTTGATAAATGCCAGGGATACATCTGCCCGGGTGTATGAAGCCTCTTTTCTGTTTTAGAGGAAGGATTAATAATCATAAAGGAAGCAGGAGAAGACAAGGAGGTTTTGATTGCCAGAATACTGTCCTTCCCGATTACTACAGGGGAATAGTAATTGATATATTTTCCCATTTTATCGGGATTCATTGTTTCATATGTGACAGTATTGTTCATTGATAATTCTTTGTTCCAGATTGCCCGGAGGGAGTCAAAGGTTTCAATGTGAAGTTTATTCTTTGTTAATCCCGCGTTTCTGTGTAGGCTTATGTTAACAGGATTTAATGAGTAAGGATTTTTGCCGGTATAATCAAATACCTTATTCCATAACTGCGGGTCATTCTTTGCCCGGGCCCAAGCTACCATCTGGTAACCGGTTTCATAATGGTTAGGTACAAAATTCCTGAAAGATCCGTTCAGGATTTTATCATATTTATACATTTTCCCCTTTTCCAGGGTTAGAGCTTTTATCTGATTCTGGAACAAGGGGCTCCTGCCACGTCCTGAATTTGTGAGGATTGTTTCTGCAAAAACAGCCTCTCCTTCCAGGAGCCAGAGTGGCAGATAAGAAGATACAGCACCGATTATTTGTTCACCTAAAACAAAGGATAAAGCCTTTGTTAAGCCATTGTTCAGGGAGTTCAATTGGAATACATGAGTGAGCTCATGAATTGCAAGTAGTTTTTCAGGTGCAATTGGTATTGTATTCTGCTCAGGAGTGGTATATAGTTCTACCCGTCGGGGAGCCCAGGATACATAACCATTTGACCGGGTCGAGTAATTATGTATGATTACGGGTATTTTAAAGTTTTTTTCAGGGTAAATTGCCAGAAGATCGGAGTATGCCTTTTCAAGTGATTTTGCATAGACTAACCCTCCTTCTGTATAGTTTTCGGGAAAGATAACAGTAAACCGATTGGTCTTAATTTGCTTCCACTTCAGAGATGCCGGATCTGTTCCAGTATCATAATATTGGGCAAATGTGTTATGAACTGACACAAATAAAGCTATATACAGAATTAAAACAGGTGATCTCATTTCAGACATTAATGTTCAAAAATAGTAAAATTTGTGAGACACTTTAAACTGAAGCAGGTATGAAAAAAATAAGTATTTTCGTCATTTATATTATCGGGACAATTCTGACAAACAAATAAAGCAATGAAAAATTATAAGATAATCAACAATATAGCAGGGTGGATAGTTTTCCTGATAGCCGCATCTACCTATCTTATGACTCTTGAACCTACAGCCAGTCTATGGGACTGCGGTGAATTCATTGCCTCCGCTTTTAAACTTGAGATTGGACATCCTCCCGGGAACCCGGTATTTATGGTGATGGCGCGATTTTTTACACTTTTTGCAGGAGGAGACGTTTCAAATGTTGCAGTAATGGTAAATGCAATGTCAGCACTTGCAAGTGCTTTTACAATATTGTTCCTTTTCTGGACAATAACTCATCTTGCAAGGAAAATATTATTTACAGCTGGCACTGAATTTAATCCATCAAGGGTATTCGCAGTTATAGCTTCAGGGGTCGTAGGAGCATTAGCATATACATTTTCAGATTCATTCTGGTTCTCTGCAGTAGAAGGTGAAGTATATGCATCATCATCTCTGTTCACTGCCGTTGTCTTTTGGGCAATACTTAAGTGGGAAGATGTGGCAGACGAGAAATATGCTGACAGATGGATTGTTCTTATTGCATACCTGATGGGTCTTTCAATCGGAGTTCATCTTTTGAACCTGCTTGCCATACCTGCAATTGTATTAGTATATTATTTTAAAAAGTTTGATTTTTCCTGGCGAGGATTTCTGATATCTATTTTTACTTCTGTTGTAATACTGGCGCTTCTGATGTATGGAATAATGCCGGGAGTTGTGACAATATCTTCAAAATTTGACCTGTTTTTTGTAAATTCTCTTGGCCTTCCTCCAAACAGTGGGATGATTTTTCACGTTCTGCTTTTATCGCTCCTCTTAATTCTGGCTATAAGGTATTCTCTTACTTCTGATGAAAGAGTAAAAAATGGATCATTAGCAATAGCCGCTCTCTTTTTCACAGGTATTTGGGTGGTCTCAGGTTCTTCATTTTTAAATATCATCATATTGCTACTTGTTAGCGGAACCTTGTGGTATCTTGCTTCTAAAAGCAGAACCATACTTAATATTTTACTTACCTCAATTGCAGTTATATTAATAGGCTATTCTTCCAATGCAATAATCGTGATAAGATCCTCTGCAAATACTCCTTTGAATGAAAACAATCCTTCAAATCCGTTTAACCTTTTATACTTTCTGAACAGGGAGCAATATGGGCAGCGTCCATTATTCAGGGGAGCCTATTATAATGCTCCTGTTATTAACTATAAAGACGGGAAAGCAAAGTATTCCCTTGAGAATAATAAGTATGTAATAACCAGTTATAATATAGAGAGAGAATATGATCAGCGATTTTTAACCCTTTTTCCGAGGATGTGGAGCGATCAGAATGACCACATAGAGGCTTACCAGGAGTGGGGAGGCATTAAAGGTATTCCGGTTCAGGTTACTGATCAGAGTGGCGAAAAGAAAGTTGTGAGAAAACCAACGTTTATAGAGAATATGAGGTTTATGTTCTCTTATCAGTTTGGCTTTATGTATTTCAGATATTTCATGTGGAATTTCTCAGGCAAACAAAATGATACTCAAAGTTCAGGAGGGGCAGTTAGTGGCAACTGGATAACAGGATTAAATATTCTTGATGAACCCAGAGTTGGCACAAAGGATCTGCCTGATTCAATTGGAAAAGATACGTCAAGAAATAAGTATTATCTTTTGCCTTTCATTCTCGGATTTGTCGGATTATTCTATCACTTAAACAGGGATAACCGTAACTGGGGGATAATTATGTTGCTCTTTTTAATGACAGGATTAGCGATTGTTTTCTATCTGAATCAATATCCAAATCAGCCAAGGGAGAGGGACTATGCGTTTACAGGCTCATTCTATTTTTTCTCTGTCTGGATAGGTATTGGGGTTCTGGCATTGTTTGAAGGATTATCCAGGCTTGTAAACGAAAAAATTGCCGCTCCTGTAGCAGGCATATTATGTTTTTTTTCTGTCCCTGTTCTGATGGGAACAGAGAACTGGGATGATCATGACAGGTCAGGAAGATACCTGGCCAGGGATGTGGCTTTTAATTACCTGAATTCATGTGCACCCAATTCAATTCTCTTTACCAATGGAGATAATGACACATTTCCTTTATGGTATGCACAGGAGGTGGAAGGAATGAGGACCGATATAAGGGTCTGTAACCTTATGCTTCTTAACACTGACTGGTATATTAACCAGATGAAAAGCAAAACATACGAATCTGATCCTCTTCCCATTACATTGCCTGTAAAAAAGTATTATGATGGCATTAATAACCAGGTATTTATAGTCGAAAAAACTAAAGACCCGGTTGATATATCAACAATAATAGATTGGGTAAACAGCGATAATAAAGCCACAAAAGTACAGGTTTCAACAACAGAGATTCTCGATATAATACCATCGAGAACTATCAGAATTCCTGTTGATGCCAGTAAGGTAATTGCTTCAGGTACCGTTAAACCTGAGGATGCAGGGAAAATTGTTCCGTATATTGATATTAAACTTAAAGGAAATTCAATTCTTAAGAGCCAGCTCATTGTTTTGGATATTCTCGCGCATAATAATTGGGAGCGTCCTGTTTATTATGTTACCGGCTATCATAACGATGCTTTTAATCTGGAAGAATATTTTCAGCTTGAAGGACTGGTATTCAGGCTGGTCCCAATTAAGTCAGCAAATAATAGCTGGATTGATTACGGAGGCATAGATACTGATATTTTATATGAAAATCTTATAAAGAAATTCGTCTGGGGTGGCGCGAATAATGAAGATGTAAATATTGATTATAATCATAAACGGACTATTATCGTTGTGAAAGCCAGATTAAATTATGCAAGGCTTGCTAAAGCACTGGCAAATGAGGGGAAAAATGAAAAGGCTATCGAAGTACTCGACCAATGTATGGAGGCATTGCCTCTTGATAATGTTCCATATGACCCTTATGTAAGTGATATTATTGAAGCCTATTTTGTTGCCGGAGGATCAGAAAGAGCATTGGAAATGACAAAAGACTTCTGCGATTATTACTATTCTAAACTTGATTATTACCTGAAGCAAAAACCATATATTGTTAATTCAGCAGAATATGAAATTCAGAGTGCAATCCAATATACATCAAAGGTTGCCAACTCCTGTGAGATATTTGGACAAGCAGAGGTTGCCAAAGAGATAAACAAGAAGCTGGAAGGTTATTATGCTTCATTTGTAGGATTTATGCAACCAGGGGCTTCTGAAAATAATTAAATCACTCAGATAACTAATTATAATTCCAATATGGAGACACTGGCTTTATTGTAATCAGAAGCGGGAAAATTCAACTAAAATAAAGTTGAAACTGATGTATTGATTTTCAGATATTTTTCAATAAGGAAGAATATCTTTTCAGGATAGATAGGTTTCAGTACATATTCATTACAACCGGCAATATAAGCTTCAGTTTTAGCCTGTTCGGAGGAATAGGCAGTAATCATAATAACAGGAATGTTCTTTCTCTCTTTCCGGAGTATTCTGACGCATTCAATTCCGTTAATGAGAGGGATTAGAAAATCCATAAAAACAAGATCAATACTATTTTCTCCCTGTCTTATATAATCAACGAATTCTTTACCGGTATGAAATATTCTGACATCAGCTCCGGAGTTTTTCAGAAGAGTTTCATAGTATCTGATAGATGGAACATCATCTTCAACAATAACTATACTCTTCCCTTTAAGTTCTAAGCTGCTGATATTCAAAGCCATTTCCGAATTTGTTTAGACATGTATAAAATTAATATAAGAAAAGGACTATGAGCCTGCTTATATGTTCAGTTATAAACAATTTATTAACAATAATTGTGCCTTATCAAAAGAATAATATTTGGATTCCTTAATAAAAAAGTGCATATTCGTAATAATATACCCTGAAAACCATGTTAAAACAAAACCTTTTCAGAAATCCTTCAAGCTATTTATTAGGGCTAATCCTTTTTTGTCATGTTTCTTACGGTCAGGGAGGTTTTGATAATCCTACCAGGGCTCTGTATATTTTTGACCTGGTTGCAAAATATGTCAACTGGGGTCCTGGCTTTGCAGATTCTTCCTCATTTAAGATCGGTATGCTCCTCGGAGATTATGATCTAATTAACGAAATGGGAAACCTTGCCAAGACACGTACCAAAATTCAGGATAAACCCGTTTCAGTTATGGGTTTTAGAAGATTGGAAAGCCTTAATCATACACAGGTTCTTTATGTCAATAAAAATGCAGGATTTGACCTGGAGAAGATAAAGAGTAAGATTGCAGGGAAACAAACTATGCTTATTACTGAGGGCTATGAATTCAGGGAATCTATGATCAATTTCATTGTTGTCGATGGTAAACCTCAATATGATATCAATGAAGATTACATAAAAAAAGAAGGGATGACAGTTCCTCAGACTCTTCTTTTTACAGCAATTAAAACCAAAGAAGACTGGCAGAACCTCTTCGATATAGCCAGCAAGGAGATTGAAGTTCAGAAAGAGACTATAAGGCAACAACTTGAACAGATTGAAACTCAGAAAAAGGAAATTCTGAAACAAAAAACTTTACTGGATAGTCTGGATTCAGAGATTGTTGAGAAAGAAAAAATCCTTAATGAGAAGCAAAAGGAACTTGAGAAGCAGTTTAATCAGATAAAGAGGCAGCAGGGAGAAATCTCCGGCCACATGAGTACAATATTTACTCAGCAAAAAGAAGTTCAGGTACAAAAAGATACCTTGTCAAGTCAAAAGGAAAAGATACAGATTCAATTGGCCAGGATTGATGAACAATTTATGAAAATCTCAGAGCAGGACAATAAGATAACAATGCAACTTGAAGCTATTGAAAAACAGAAGCTTATTCTGTATTTTGTGCTTCTGGCATTGTTACTTGTTAGCTTTCTCGGTTACTATATTTACCGTGGATATAAGATTAAAAAAGAGGCAAATATCAGACTGGAAGACAGGAACAGGACAATCTCTTTGCAAAAGGACGAAATTGAAAAACAACGCGATCTGGCTGCGGCCCAAAGAGATCAGATAGCTTACCAGAAAAAGCATATTACTGATAGCATTATGTATGCGAAGCGTATACAGACAGCACTTATACCATCGCTTGAATTATTCAGTGATAAGCTTGAGCACTTTGTTCTCTATAAACCATTGGACATAGTAAGTGGTGATTTTTATTGGGTCAGTTCTCATGGGAATATGCAGATAATAATCTCTGCAGATTGTACGGGACATGGTGTACCAGGTGCTTTCATGAGTATGCTTGGAATTACGTTACTCAACGAAATAGTCAATGGGAAGAAAATAATCATGCCCGATCAGATAATTGATAATCTGCGAAACGGAATTATAAAATCGTTGGGACAGGTGGCCGAAGAGGATAGTATAAAAGATGGAATGGATATCGCAGTCTGCCTGGTTGATTTTGATAAAAGCATACTTTATTATGCAGGTGCAAATAACCCGTTGTACCTTGTAAGAGAGAAAGAGCTTTTCCATTACAGGTCAGATAAAATGCCTGTTGCAATTCATTATAAAATGTTACCATTCTCTCTTCATACAATTGAGTTACAGAAAGGGGATGCTTTCTATATCTTTTCTGACGGGTATGCTGACCAGTTTGGTGGTCCTAAACAAAAGAAATTCATGTCAATGCAGTTGAGAGAAACCCTTGTATCAATGGCGGGAGAGCCTATGCTCAAACAAGGTGAACGGCTGAATGAGATCTTTGAGGAATGGCGTGGGGATAGTCCCCAGGTTGATGATGTTACTTTAATTGGAGTAAGATACTAGTTGCATTCTGCTTTTGTAACTGTGCCAAGGACAGTATTGGTAATTGCAGGATTTGCAGCTTTAAAAGCAGCCAGTTCAGCACCGCAATATTCTGTTCCTCCAGTGCTGGAAACAATAGAATTATCGCTTATCTTGCGTGTAACAATTTTACACTGCTGGCAATTGGTGTCTTCACAGGAAGAAGCAAGCCATGCTATAATAATAAATGAAGCACCTAAAAGTAACTTTCTTTTCATGCTATAATAAATTAATGATCAAAGATAATAAAACTCTTATCTGTTGAATAACAGGTTAGAATAAAAGTTAGATTTTTTATTAATTTCAAAATTGATGCATCAATTACCGAAAAAGGGAGTCATTAAATCAGGAATGAAAAAAATTATAAATAACATTAAAATTTATTGCCATGGAAGATTCTAAAATGAAAAAACATGTAACTATTGTGGGAGCAATTCATATTGGTTTTGGTATTCTTGGATTAATTGGTGCTGTTGCAGTATTTTTTGCACTGAATTTTGCAAAAGGTTTTGTTGAGAGTGAGGAGATCCCGACAATAGTTCTTGGTTTCCTTTCAGTCAGCCTCCCCATCCTGATAGGATTTTTATCAACTTTAGGTTTGGTTGGTGGTATTGGTCTCCTTGCATATAAATCGTGGGCCAGATATCTTGTAATCGTTGTTGCCGCTCTGGGATGCCTGAATATCCCAATCGGAACACTTAAAGGAGTTTACTCCCTCTGGGTCCTTTTGCAGGATGAAACTATTAAATTATTCCAGAATACCTGATAATTAGTATTTTATAAGGTTCAGGATATAAAACTGAAGACCTTTGTCTTAATTAGCTTAACGACATTTATAAGTAGTGGTGCGGGTTCCGTTTGTGGTACTCTTTGATTTGATTGCCAATAATGTTGCACCACAGTATTCTGTTTCGTTCGGAGCTTCGGTAGTATCTCCTGTTGCGGAATCATAAGTAACCCATTTGCATGATTCACAGTCGCTTAGCGCTTCACACGAGGTTGCGGCCCATGCCAGGAGCAGAAATGAAGCTCCAAATAGTAGTTTTCTTTTCATATCCCTCAGATTACAGTGCAAAGATATTAAAAAAAATTGCTTAAAAAGTTGTAATGTTTTTATACAAAAGGAAACGCAATTTGATTTATTTTTGTTGGGGAATATAAACAAAATACTATGGCTGACGATAATAAAATCATTTTTTCGATGTACCGGGTTGGGAAATCTTATCCTCCCCACAGACAAGTGCTTAAGGACATATCCCTTTCTTTTTTTCTGGGAGCAAAAATCGGGATAATAGGACTTAACGGCTCAGGGAAATCAACCGTTCTTAAGATTATCGCAGGTCTGGAAAAGGAATACCAGGGCGATGTGACTTTTCTTCCCGGATATACGGTCGGACATCTCTCACAGGATCCGCTTCTTGATGAAAACCGTACTGTACGAGAAATTGTTGAGGAAGGAGTGCAGGATATTCTTGAAATAATAAAGGAATTTGAGAAGATCAACAATAGTTTCGGAGAGCCAGAGGTTTATGAGAATCCTGATAAGATGCAACAGCTGATGGACAGGCAGGCTGTTTTACAGGAAAAGATCGATTTCCACGATGGCTGGAATATTGAGCATAAACTTGAACGTGCTATGGACGCTCTGCGATGTCCCGAAAGCGGGGAGAGAGTAAGTGTTCTATCAGGGGGAGAACGCAGAAGGGTTGCTTTATGCAGACTGCTGCTGCAACAACCTGATGTCCTGCTGCTTGACGAACCTACAAATCACCTTGATGCTGAGTCGGTCCAATGGCTCGAAACAACACTTAAACAATATCATGGAACGGTAATCTGTATTACGCATGACCGCTATTTTCTTGATAATGTTGCAGGATGGATCCTGGAACTTGACCGGGGTGAAGGAATACCCTGGAAAGGTAACTATTCTTCATGGCTTGAACAGAAAGCAAAAAGACTTGAAGTAGAAGAAAAGGGCAATGTAAAAAGGAGAAAAATTCTTGAGAGAGAGTTGGAATGGGTGAGATTGTCTCCGAAAGCCCGGCATGCTAAATCCAAAGCAAGGCTCGGTGCATATGAAAATCTTCTTAATCAGGATGTTAAACAAAAGGAAGATAAACTTGAGATTTTTATCCCCAATGGACCCAGGCTGGGTGATAAAGTAATTGAAGCAGGATCTGTTGCTAAATCTTTTGATGATAAACTGCTATTTGAAAATCTTGATTTTAGTCTTCCTCCGAACGGAATAGTCGGTGTTATCGGACCCAACGGCGCCGGCAAAACAACTCTTTTCCGGATGATTATGGGACAGGAAAACCCATCTAACGGGACTTTTAAAATCGGGGAAACAGTAGTACTTGGCTACGTTGATCAGGCTCATTCTGAAATCGATCCTGCAAAAACTGTCTATGAAGTAATTTCAGGTGGTCAGAATGATGTGATGGTGGGAAACAGACTCGTTAATGCCAGGGCTTACGTGGCAAGGTTTAATTTCACAGGTGCTGATCAGGAAAAGAAATGCGGGATTCTCTCCGGGGGAGAACGAAACAGGTTGCACCTGGCTCTTACGCTAAAATCAGGTGCAAATGTTTTACTACTCGACGAACCTACAAATGATATTGATGTTAACACACTCAGGGCTCTTGAAGAGGGTCTCGAAAATTTTGCAGGATGTGCAGTAATTATTTCTCACGATCGTTGGTTCCTTGACAGGGTAGCAACTCATATGATTGCTTTTGAAGGAAACTCAAAGGTTGTCTGGTTTGAAGGATCCTATTCGGAATATGAAGAAAACTATAAGAAGCGCGTTGCCGATACAACCCCGGTCAGGATCAAATACAAGAAAATTAAATAAAAATGGCCTGATCAATGATTTCGATCAGGCCATCTGTGATAATTATTTCTTCCACTTAATTGTACATCCTATTGCTTTCGTGTTGCTTACAGGTACTTTTTCTTCCTTCATAAGGGCATATATTGCATCGGCAACATATCTCTTATCAGCATTAGCAGCATTGTCAGCATTATTGTCAATTGCACCTACATACTCAACTTTAAGTTTATCGTCATTTTTCGACAACAGATAAACATGTGGTGTATTAGTAGCCCCAAAACTCCTTGCAACCTCCTGGTTTTCATCATAAAGGTATTCAAAAGAGAAGCCTTTTTCTTTAGCTGCCTTTTGCATTGCTTCATATGAATCACCCGGAGAGACTCCTTTGTCGTTACTGTTTATTGCAACAACAGGATAGCCCTTGCTGCTGAACTCTTTATGAAGATCCTTTATTCTTTCTTCATATTTAATAACAACAGGACAAGTATTACATGAAAATACAACAATAAATCCCTTTGCATCAGTTGCCTTTGAAAGAGAATACATTTCACCTTTAGTGTTTTTAAGACTAAAGTCAGCTACATTATCCCCTGCTTTATAAGGACCCACTGCATTGATTGCAGAGGTTGCCATTAACAATACTGTTAAACTGAATATTAACTTTTTCATGATATCAATTTTTAGTTTAATAATTAAAGAACCTGTTATAATAATTTGTTAATTATGCTTTTAAGTTCTGCTTCGTTTAGTTCTCCTGCATGGAAATGACGTAATTTAAGCGAATTGTTAAAAACAATTGTTGCCGGGATATTACCTTCCCAGGATGCATCAACTTTATCAATCCATGAATTGTAATCCAGATCGGTCATTACTGCAACATCGAGCAGCACTTTGTTTTTCTTAAGAAAAGGAATCAGCTGTTTTTCTATCTGGCTGGGAAAATCAAGACTTATAAGAATAAATTTTACCTTTGATGGATCATATTCCTTTGCAACACTCTGAAAATAAGGTAATTCCTTTACACATGGAGGACACCATGTTGCCCAGAAATTAACCACATGTAACTTATTATCAGGATTCTTTATGATTTTCTCCAGATCTGGGATTTTCAGGTATTCGATTTTTTGCCCTGATAATCCATTAAATGAAGCACTTAGGAGTACTATTACAGTATTGATTAAGATTTTTTTTAACATGCTATCTCCTTTTTAAATGAAAACAATCAAAATCCGCATAGGTTCATTTGTTAAAGAACAGCCAATAGTCAGAGAGCTAAAGGAAAACATCATAAATTACAAATGTATTCTTATATAATGTTGAATATCAGAAAAATGAACCTTAGTGTTAAAAATTCATAATATTCATCTTATGTTCAGTCTATAAGAAGTACTTGTTGACTGCAATGCAATAAACAAAAGAGATTTATCGTTTGTTATACTCTACTGATTGTTCGATAAAGATCATTTTATTTGTTTTATAACCTGTAATACACCTTATATGCTCAATTTAGATCCATTTACAGGGAACCTGGGTGAAAAAAATGCCGCCCATCTTTTACGAAGGTCCACTTTTGGACCGACTATTGATGATATCAAATCCTTTTCAGGCAAAACAGTGTCCCAGGCTCTTGATATTTTATTTACCCGGCAACCCTTGCCAGTTCCCCCGGTTGATCCTAAAACAGGCTCAACCTGGCTAAATCCAAAAGCTGTTTTGAATGTAAATAGCGAAGACAGTTTGTTAGTAGATTATTTTATAGCCTGGCACCTTGATCAGATGCGCACTTCAGGAACTAACATCTGCGAACGGATCGTATACTTTCTCCACTCTCATCTGCCTACCCGACGGTCGGTTGTTGAGAGTAGTGAAGCAATGTATTACCAGAATTGTCTTTTCAGGTATTATGCTTTTGGAAGTTTTAAAGAGTTGTTTAAAAAAATATGTATCGATAATGCCATGCTGGTCTATATTGATGGAAGGTTAAACATTAATCAGTGGCCAAACGAAAACTTTGCCCGGGAGATGCTTGAGCTCTATTCCATTGGAAAGGGTCCACAGATTGGAGATGGAAATTATACGAATTTTACTGAACAGGATATTAAGGAGGCTGCCCGGGTTCTCTCAGGTTATAAAAACGATATAACATTCACAAATATTGATACCGAAACAAATATTCCTATAGGCAAACTTGAATTGAATGGTACAAGAGCAATATTGCATGATGCTGGTAAAAAGACATTTAGCGCTGCATTTCAAAATATGGCGATTGAACCTTCCGCAACCGATGGTGGTTATGCAACTGCAACAGCGGCTAAAGAAGAATTAAGTGTAATGATCGATATGATATTCAACCAGGAGGAGACAGCCCGATTCCTTTGCAGAAAACTTTATCGTTTTTTCGTTTATTACGATATTACTCCTGAAATAGAAACCAAAATAATAATTCCTCTGGCACAATCCTTTAAATCAGGAGGATATAATCTGAAATCAGTAATTTCCGAATTGTTATCGAGCAAACATTTTTATGATGCAGATAATGCATTAACAATTGATAATAATATTGGTGCTATAATAAAGTCCCCAATTGAACTGACATTAGGAGGTTTACGTTTTTTTAACGTTCAGTTTCCTCCTGCTTCCGGTCAGAGCTTTTATGATGATGGCTATATAAACGGTGTAACAAAACTAATTTATGATCAGGGCCTTGAATTTTATGAACCGTACGATGTTGCCGGATATGATGCCTATTTTCAGGTCCCTGGTTATAACAGGAATTGGATAACACCAGTAAACCTTGCTAACAGATATCTTTTTTCCCAGCGGTTAATAGAAAACATTAACAGGGGAGAGACAGGTGCTGTTATACGAGCTGATCTTCTAGCTTTTGTAGATAACCCCAGGTATGTTGCAAATCCGTCAGATGCATTATCTGTTGTGAAAGCACTTACCGATTACTTATTAGCCGTTGAAATAAATGGTGACAGGTTAAACTATTTTCTGAATACAATTTTTCTTGAAAGTCTGGCAGCTTATAACTGGACGAATGAATGGAATGCCTATAAGGCGGGTGGAAGTGATGCAGTAGTAAAAGTACGCCTCGAAACCCTGGTTTCCAAGATAATCCAGACTCCGGAATTTCAATTGTTTTAATTAATAACGAGAAAAATATGGACCGACGATATTTTCTTAAAAACTCTGCATTATTAGGTGCCGGTGGTATTATGTTAGGAGGTCTTCCAGTCAGATTACTGGAAAATAATCCTGATCTCGAACAGGCAGCTTTGGCCGCAACTAATGAAAATATTCTTATTTTAATACAGCTTCATGGTGGAAATGACGGGCTAAACTGCATTATACCAATCAATCAGTATAGCACATATTTACAACTGCGGCCGAATATTGCTATTCCAAACCAGGGATCACGTCAGTTAATAAACCTCGATACAACTCTTCTGCTTGACGACCAGGTAGGAATACATCCTGATATGATCGCCTTCAAGCAAATGTACGAGCAGGGACTCTCATCAGTTGTTCCTAATGTAGGATTCGAAGATATGAACCTGTCTCATTTTCGTGGCAGGGATATAATGTTCATGGGTGGCGGATCAGGAGACTATTTTAACTCAGGATGGATGGGCAGGTTAATGGATTATAACTATCCGGGTTACCCGATAAGTTATCCTAACTCAACAATGCGTGATCCTATTGCTCTTGAGATTGGAAACTCAATGTCACTTGCTTTTCATAGGGAAAACGGAATACCAATCGGTTTCAGTATCGATAGTCCTGAAGCCTTTTATAATCTTATTAACGGAGTCGGAGCTGCACCTCCAATTGCTTTCCCCGAAAGTCATGCCGGTGAAGAATTACGTTATCTGATGGAATTTGAAAAGAAAAGTAATCAGTATGCTTCCCGGCTTAAGGAAGTTTATGCAAATGGTTCTAACACATCATCAGTTATATATCCATCAACATATCCCTTCAGTGCACCGCTTACAGCTATTTCAAATCCGCTTTCCGGTCAGCTGCGCCTGATTGCCCGGTTGCTGAAAGGAGGTTGCAAAACCCGCATATTTATGTGCCGGATTGGCGGTTTTGATACCCATGCGAACCAGGTTGAAAAATTTGACACCACAATGGGTACTCATGCTGCACTTGTTTATCATCTTTTTGGTGCGATAAAGGCTTTTTACGATGATCTTAAAGGACTTGGTATCGATGACAGAGTTTTATCTATGACTTTTACAGAATTCGGAAGAAGGGTGTATTCAAATGCCAGCTACGGATCAGATCATGGTACGGCATTCCCGATATTTTTATTCGGAAAAGGATTAAAACAGGGTATCGGAGGTAAGAACCCGAACCTTTCTGACCTGAGTGGCGGAAATCTCAAATATAAGGTGGACTACAGGCAGGTTTATACATCAGTGGTTCAGGATTGGTTTGGAGCTTCTGATGAAGCTCTTACGGCAACAAAATTTAATGCATGGCTCGACAAGAAGCTGAGTTTGTTCAAAGCCACAGGAATAGAAGATCTGTCTACTGATAATGAATCATCAGTTCTATATGACTGTATACCTAATCCGGCAATTGATATTGTCAGGTTTTCCTTTTATCTAAATCATAGTTCAAATGTAAAGCTTACACTTTTTGATATAAAGGGAAAAAAGATTGCGGTTATAATGAATGAAAAGGGCTATTATGGAAAGACAGAAGTATCATATAATGTTTCACCCTTCCCTGCAGGTATATATATTTACCAGATTGAAACGCCTGAGTTCCGGGATGCAAAAAAGCTTGTAATAAGTAAGTATTAGGCCTAAAGCTTTTCAGGTGGTATCTTAAATAATTGCAGACGTGAGAACCGTCCGGCAATATAAGTATGGGTCAGAACTGCCAACCCCCCTTCTTTGGTGGCAATAGTCGAAGCAAGAGTTAAAGGGTACGAACTTCCAAAATATCTTGAGTTTTTAAGTAATCCGGTTTCCGGATCGAAAAACAATAATAATACCTGGTTTGAACGGGTTATAGTACTAACTATAATTGATACTTTACCGTTTATTGTTGTTTTCAAAGGTTTAACAATTGCATGATTATCTACCTCCGGCCAGCTGGCTCCGCCCATTGCTGTAATATTGGAAATTGAAGTAAATGAAAGAACCGGTTTGCTGTTAATATAGTTCTGATTTTCATCATACCTTGAAAGTATATAACTGCTGTCGTTACGCTGAATAAGAGAACTGGCTGCAGCACTGTAAGGAATGCCATTTATAACACCTGTCATTGAACCGTTCTGGGGATTTATGAAAAGCAGGGAGAATACGAAATTATAAAAGCCATTAACAAAATAGTAAGCAGATGTTTTGGTCCTTATTTCTCCGACAAAAAAAGGAATATTATCTCCCTGGTGTGTAAGATGAAGTCTTACTTTTTCTTCATAGTTTTCGATACCTGGGTATTCTTTACTCCACAGAATTGAAAAATTGAAATCAAAACATGTCAGAACGGTGCTTCTCGTAATCCTGTTATAACTGGTTAACAGAATTTTGTTGTCTGATGTTTGTGTTGCAAACAGTGGGTATGTAAATTGTGTGAATGATTTATGCAGGGAAGGAGGTGATCCGTCTGTATTTATTTTTAATAAGTGTGTCCCTAAAGAGTTGTCCATGCAGAAAAAGTAATACCCACCATTTGATGCAATTATTCCCGGTACAGGACTTGTATAATTTTCTGTCTCAACTTTCCAGAGTATTTCACCCTCCCTGTTTGTTGATATTAAATAAGGAACAGGCCATACAGTTGTATCTATTTTACTTGAAGCCAGGATTATAAAATTATTGTCAGGTAATTCTGCTACATCAACCGAATAAAAAAGCCTGTTAAAATCAGAGTGGTCGTATACTTTTACCCAATTTTCATCAGGTGCCATCTCTGTATTTTTCGAACACCGGGTAAGGAGTATAATCAGCAGGACAAGTACTATGAAATTGGAATATTGATTGTTAAAGGATATTATATTTATTTTGAATTTCATATGCTGGTCTCCTGGTTTAATGACTGATCAGTTACGACAAACAAGTTTCGATTTGGAAGGCTTATTCAGCGGAAACAGGATACCAATATTAACTGAAGGTATGATAAACCTGATATTGTCCTGGATGTCGTACAATCCACTGGTATATTGCTGGTTAGAATATCGTCCGGATTCGTTGGCTACTGAGTTTATTCCAAAATTCAGATTAATGTCAAAAGTTAGATGAACAGAAGAAAAATCGTAGTCAATTCCTATTCCGGCATTGAAACCATACCGGGATTTTACATAAAGTAATCTGGCATCACCTGTCTGCTGTTCCGAGTTCAATGTCGAGGAACCTGTGGTATTTGAATAAGTCTCAGTCTTTTCAGAACTCTTAATTGCATTCAAAAGAAAACCATAGTAAATTCCACCCTGTATAAAAGGTTTGGCAGTGCCTGACCCGTAGAGGTATCGTAAAGTAATCGGAATCTCAAGATAATTTAGCGAATGACGGTGTTTTATGCTCATATCAATTCTTTCTGCATCACTCCCGCTGCTTATCCAGGAATATTCGGTCTGGTATTTATAGACATAAGTTGTAAAATTAGGTTCAATGCGAATATCAAGCGATTCCTTAAGTTTATATAGGGCCGTAAAAGCATACTGATAACCAATGTTCTGATAAAAAGGTTTGTATGTTTTTGTACCAGATTGAGAAATAGCATTATCAAGGGGATTTACCACATTGAACTTTTGCAGAACTATTGGCTGTACAAAAGTAAGACCACCTTTGGCCCCGACCATAAATTTACTCTCTCTTGAATTTGCAGAACCTGAAGAAATGGTATTTCCAGGAACCCTGGCTAAACAAATAGTATTAAGTATAAAATTGATTAAAACTAATAGTGTCAGATTCTTCATCAAATAGGTCTTACAATCAACATACAGGATCGATTAGCTTTAATAACGATAAAACAACATAATTTGTTGTTTTGTTCAGGTTGCCTGAATGATAATATTTGTGGAAAAAATTTATGACGCAAAACTTATTGGTTCAGCGTTAAGTCGATTAAGAATAGATTGAGAAAGAAAATTTTAAATTTGTGCTTTATGCCGGATCAGAAAGATCTGATCATTTATTGAAACGTTTGGACCAGTATCTCTAGAAATTTTATTCATTATGCGTTTAAAACTATTGTTGCCCATTGTTTTTATCCTAATTCATGCATTTGCATACACACAAAGCCTCCAGGTAAAAGATTCCTCACCGGCTGCAGGTGATTTCAGAGTTATTTATGAAGTTCTTGCATCTGACCGGATGGAAGGGCGTGAAACAGGGACCAGGGGTGCCTTAATGGCTGCATCTTTTATTGCATCAATGATGCAAACAACAGAAATCCTTCCTTTTGGTAATAAGTGGATACTCAATCCACCGGAAACAGGACAGAGCAGTTATTATCAGGATTTTAAGTTAATAAAGTATAAGAATGAAGTATTAAGTTTTTCACTGATAAAAAAATGGAACGGTACTGACTCATTAATAACCTTTGAAACTGATTCTGATTTTAAGGTGATTTCGGGGCCAAATAACATAACCGTGAATGCCCCGCTTGTTTTTGCAGGATATGGATTGACCATATCTGAAATTGATTACAATGATTATGAATCAATCAATGTTAAAGGGAAAATTGTTTTATTGTTAGAAGGATTCCCTGGTCATTCTGAGAAGAGTTCGAGAGGTTGGAAAAAACTAAATAAATCGACTATCACTGATAACCTTAAGGATACTAAAATGAAAAACGCCTTCTTAAATGGAGCGAAGGGAATTGTTGAGATAAATATGGAAGGAATTAAAAGCATTACAGAAATCTCAAATCGAAAAAAAAGTACCACGAATATTCCATTGGCGGTCCAGAAAGAAGATTCTTTTATCTATACAGATGCTGAATATGAGCTTCTTATAGATTCTGTTAATCAGCGTATTCCGGTATTCAATATTTCAGCATTAAACCTTCCATGGCTAACCGAAATGGGAGTTGATTTTATTGATTATGAGAAAAGAGCAGCAAAACTTCAGGTCGATGAGATGCCCCGGATTAAAGATCTGAATATCAGATTTGCCATAAAAAATGAAAAGGAGAACCTGTCAGTTCAAAACATTATAGGCATATTGCCGGGAAAGGATACAACCAGATATATTATTCTGGGAGCTCATTATGATCATCTTGGGAAACGGGGAGATATGATTTATTATGGTGCTGATGATAATGCATCTGGAGTTGCAGGTTTGCTTGCACTGGCAGATACCTGGGCCAAAAAAGGAATACAACCCGAAGTCAATATTATTTTTGCCTCCTGGACAGCCGAAGAAAAGGGATTGCTTGGCAGTAATTATTTCGTCAATTCACTTAAAATACCTCATGAAAGTATTCTTCTGTATGTAAATATGGATATGATTTCAAGAAGTGTAGCTGAAGATACTGAAGGATTGCAACTCAGCATCGGAACCAGAAGGAGTGATGAAAATCTCCGTGAGTTGATGAAAAACATAAATGCATCCTTAATGGAACCATTTAAACTTGATCTCTGGGATGTTACCGGCCGGTCGGGTAGTGATTATGCGTCATTTACCGGAAAAGAAATACCGATTTTGACCTTTAATACGGGTTTGCATAACGATTATCATACAACTCAGGATATTGCATCAAAAGCTGATTTCAGAAAAATGGGAAATGTACTTAAGCTGATAAATGAGTCACTTCAACTCTTTATGGAAAACGTAAAGGGTAATTAGTTTTATGTTATCCTTTTTGTTCGCAGCTCCTTACAGTGACTTTATTAATAGTTTTCATATTTATTTCGACACCAATACCCGGATTAACCGGCACATCCATTGTCCCATCGGAATTAATAACAAATTCAGGCTCGACTATATCCTCCTTGTAGTATCTTTTACTGGCTGAGATATCTCCCGGCAAGGTAAAATTAAATAATGATGCCAGCGCTACATTTCCGGCGCGTCCGATTCCCGACTCAAGCATCCCTCCACACCACACAGGTATATTCTTGGAAGCGCAGTAATCATGAATCAGTTTAGATTCGGTAAAACCTCCGACTCTTCCGGGTTTTATATTGATGATCCTGCAACTGTCAAGTTCAATTGCAGCACGCGTATCATCAAGAGAGTGGATACTTTCATCAAGACAGACAGGTGTTTTTAATTCCCGCTGAAGCTTTGAATGATCATAAATATCTTCATAACCAAGAGGTTGTTCGATAAGGATCAGGTTATATTTATCCATTTCCTTAAACAACTCAATATGATCAAGCGTATAGGCAGAATTCGCGTCAACCTGAAGCATTATTGCAGGAAATCTTGTACGAAGCGCTTCCACATACCGGATATCAAAACCCGGAGCTATTTTGATTTTTATGCGTTTATAACCTTCGGCCAGGTAACCTTCAACTTTATGTATTAACTCTGATTCAGACGATTGAATACCTATACTGACACCGACATCAATTCTTTTGCGTGTCCCGCCTATCATGCTGGAAAGAGAAATATTTTCCGATTTTGCGAATGCATCCCACAGCGCCGCTTCCAGTCCTGCTTTTGCCATCATGTGCCCCCGAACCTTTGAATAGCATGCAATAGCTTCACTAACATTGTTAAGATCTTTTCCGAGAATTGAGGGAATTAAAAAGTCATTCAGGATATGCCAGGCTGTCTGCACTGTTTCATAGGAATAGAATGGGGTTCCTTCAGCCACACACTCACCCCATCCTGTAATACCTCCGGCATCGACCCTGACAATTATATGCTCCTCATCATACTCTGTACCCATGGAGGTCACAAACGGACTAACCAGATCCATTTTAATATGCCGGAGTTGAATTCTTTCTATTCGCATGTTTTTATCAGGTATGAAATTAAAACTTAAATTATCTGTTATTTAGTAACGCGAAGTACAGGAAAATACCCGGAGACCTTTACTAAATCGGAGAATTCCGTATATGTACTTAATCCAATCATCGATTTGGGTTCCAGGGCAAGAACGATCAGGTTACTTTTTACCTGTCCGGCAGGAATAAAGTTATAATCTGAGGGTTTAATAGTTCCATTGAAAATGCTTACCTCAAGAGATGGATCAATAACAGTATCTCCTTCAAAATCAATTGAATCTAAGCGATTAATGAAATACTGCTCAATATGATGTTCATTTGAAGGCTTATACTCACCAACTATAAACTGATGTCTTTTTATCCAATTATTTAATGCCTGATTGTTTTTTGGGAAAAGATAACCATAAGGTCTTGTAACATTGGTTATGGATTTTACAACAGGTCTGTAGTCATGAACTATTACAACCGAGTCGGTTTTTGAGAAATAGGAATATAGAGGAATAGAGAGCTTTTCCCCTGTGGCGGAATGTTCAGCCTGGATCGATATATTGTTGTCAGCATTTCCGTTTATGAGCTTTTCGCGTTCAAGAGAAACAATTTTTTTAATCTCGTCCTTATGATCAAAAGCATACTTCAGAATAGCAAGCATGCCTGTCATCTGTCCGGAGGCACGGTGTTTTAAATTCTCAGCATAGTTATCTCTTCCGTTCATACCTTCCTGAATAAAAGAGAAAGTGGACTGAATACCAAAGCTTTGACGACCATCATTTATATCAAAAGTACTGTGTCTGATATAATTTATCTCAGGTGGTCCTCCGGGGCAGTAGATAAATGAAGAGAATCCATTATCTTTCAGTTGTTTAAGGACATAAGGGACAATTTTGTCATTTGAGATGTCCCTGATATCCTTTGAAATATTATTATTGGTTGCAACACCCAGTGTAATATCGAAGTTCTTTCTGTATCCGTATTTTTCCCAGGTTTCGCCATAGGGATCGTATTCATGAACATCCAGGTTCACCTCAAACATATATTTGTCAAAAAACCTGTGCAACGCAAGTATTTCAGGTTCTGTTAGTATCAGGTGGTTTCTGTTCAGGTCAATATCATTTCCATTCCTGCGACTATTGAGTTCAGATCCATCAGGATTCATCTGGGGTATAAGCACAAAATCGATTTTGTCGAAAAGATATCTGTTTTCAGGTTTTAACAATTCAACCGCAAGCATTAAAGCCCCTTCCTTACCTGATTGTTCATTTCCATGTTGTTGTGCAAAGAAAATAACCCTTATTCTGGACTTATCCTTACCGAATCTGCCGGCGGAAAATTTCATTGCGTAGATATTTCGATTCTGCAAAGATTGGCCAATTACTTCAACATCTAAAATATCACTTTCCTTATCCATTTTTTCCACTAAGGAACTTAGTTCATCATAAGATGTGGGTTTTTGAAAATTATTTTTTTCGAGAGGAAGAGTTATTTGCGGGGAATGGCTCTTACAGGCGAGAAGCATCAATAAGATAACGGTAAAATATTTTTGCATCTTGAAAATAAATTTGTGTAGTTTTTTACAAACATCCGGGTTTTGCATTTTGTAATCTGAACATTTTTAGCCCTATAACCAGCTTTCTAATTACATTTCGCCGACACTCACTTCAACCTGGGCCTCCTGTATTATCTCATTATTATAATTTACCTGTGGTTTTATAATTCTGGTAATTATCTGTTCACCCTGCTTAAGGGTTTTATCGGGCTTAAATTTTGCAGATACCTTCATCCCCTTATCATAAGGTTTATTTAGCAGTTCAACCATTTCATAACCATTTTCCCTGAAATTATCCTGTATACGATCAACCGCAAATTCGAGTTGTTTTAATCCTTTGGTTTCCGGATCCATACCGCTTAAATTCTTTTGAATACGGATAATTTCATCTGCAACTTTCAGAGCAAGCGAATGGTCAATATTCTCTGATTCAGTTTGTTCAGGAGTATTCATCTTTTTTTGAAAATCAAGTGACCAGAACAACTGATTATCAATTTTTATGATCTCTTCCCGGATACCTTCAGATGACTTTTTAATCTGGTCTGACAATTCCGTTTTTACCTTAATTAACCTGTTTTTTTGCAAGCCGAAAAGAATTAAGGGAATCAATGTTATTAAGACAATGACAAGGATCCAATACAGATTATTACGGTTCATTCTTTTGTATAAAGCAGAAAAATCAGATTCTGATTTTTCGCTTAATTGCCGGATCTGCAATTCAAATTTATTTGCCAGTGCCTCTATGCTATTGTTGGTAAGAACCAATTCTTTTTTCACGACCTCAACACTATCGGCGGCAGATATGAGTCTTTGTTCAAGTTTTCTGATGTTTGAATTGACTGAATTGATCTGTTTTGACAGTCTGGAATTCATGTTTTCAAGATCCATAATCTTGCGTTGAAGCTCTTGTATTGTATCATTCTTAGTCTGAGCAACAGAAAAAGTGCAAAAAACTGCAAATACTCCTATTATTAATATCGCTTTCTTCATTTTACCGGACTTAAAATTATTCTAAACAATTTTTTAAAGTTAATTATATAATAGTTTGTTTATCAACTGGTTTATTAATTGTTTTCTTAAAACAGGCTGTTAAGATCAAACCAGAGAATATTCCAAAAATAATCTATTTGGATGGATTTAACAGTAAACAATTTTAATAAGTAGCTTCCAGGGAAGTCTGATAAGTCCCGGAAAGTCAGATAAGGATTGTTGATTCCCTGACTATTTTGCCTTTACTGTTGGTAGCGTGAGTTTTAACGGCAACGTTAAATTTTACATTATGGATCTTATCCTTCAGAACCTCAACTATATTTTGGACATCATCTGTAATTCCATCTTTATAATCTTCAATTTCAAAGTACAGATGAACATAAAGAATAGCTCCTTTCATCTCAATATTACTTAAGGCCAGAATAATCTTAATTATCCAGATGAGTGATGAAGAATTGAAATATTCAAGTTTCAAATGAAGATTTGTGGCTAAGCAGGGAGATTTTACATATTCATTTATCCAGGCAAGTAAAGGCTCATATACTTTTGCAGTATCTTCCGGGATCGATCTGCCTTCCAGCACAAGTTCCCCTATAATATGGGTAAATTCAATCTTAGGTGTTTTACCTGTTCCTTCAACATATAACCCTTTTAATTCATTCATGCCGGAAAATATTCTGGATATAAGTATAATGCTTGTTTCAACTAAAATTAGTTCATACCTGTCTAATCAAGAGATAGAGTAATTAACATATGCATATAAATTGTTAACATAAAAGTACGCTTTCAGGATGACATTTCTTAAATATTTTACTGATGCTGATCAGGGTGATATAAAATTATTCAGATGCTTGATCAACGTTATCCAATTACTTAGGAGCCTCAACTGGCGACAAACTGAAAGAAACTGGAACAGCACATTTGGCAAGTCTAAACATTTGAGCAACTAACGAAACAGGTTTTATTGCTATTCGGGAGGCCTCATTTCCTGGGATGGATATTTCTTAACCTTTCCATATATTGCTCGTTGGTGGAGTCCTACAGAGGCATTGCCAGTAGTAGCTCGAGGCAGAACAGTACTTAACTCTGGTGTTAATGTAATTAGCAACTTACTCGATGAAAAAGATGGTAATTCTGTCCGTTGTACAAATGATTAATTAACCACTTGTAAAAGTATTACTCTAAAAGCCCTCGGATTAATTCCGGGGGCTTACTGTTTATTGGATTTGCTTATGCCTGGTGACTAAAATTTCAAAATTTCAATGTACTTATGAAATTTTGCTCTTTTTAGAACCGGCGCCCCTATGGGCAAGTATAAAGAATGTAAACGAACTATTGATTCAATATTTTGCATAGAAAGTGTAAACGAACGTGTGACATAATACATTTTGGCCTTAATAATATTAAATCATAAATAGCCTGGATGTAAATTAATTCTGATGTCTGTTATTGAATACTAATTGTAAAATTATGATTTATTGCGGAGAATGCTTTATTTGAAGTCTATTGTGTGATGTGAGATTGACCATTATGGTTAATAAAAAGTTAATATAATAATCATAATATATTTATACAAACATTTGTTTTATTTTTGCTTGATTATGAATAAAGTCAGACGGATTTTTATAAGCCTGCTGGTTATTTTTATCTCCTTCTTAATCATTGATGAAGGTAGAACTATAATGACTATTAGTGATAATATAGAAATCCATCTTAACCATAATCAAAATAAGGAACTTGAAATACCTCATCAGCATAATATTAATAGATGCGATGTTGAGAAATGGATCAACTTAAATTCCATTAGATTTTCATGTTTATCTGCAAAGCTTTTGCTTTTCCCCAATTATCTTAAAAAAGGAACGGAAGACTATACAGGATTCGTTTGGCAACCTCCAAAATCCCTATAGAAACATTTCTTATTATAAGAATTTTCGTTAAAACAGCTTATGTATTATATTAACATTTATGATGTCTTATGGACTGCATATTTATCTCTCAATTGTGTATTGATACGGACTTAAAAATAAACTTATTAAAATGAACCTGTCGTATAAATCAGAAGATCTTAAAGGCCTGTCACAGAAAGAAGCCTCTGAAATACTTAAAAATGAAGGATATAATGAACTGCCCTCTTCAAAGCCAAAAAGCATCTTTAAAATCGCCTTTGGTGTAGTAAAAGAGCCTATGTTCCTTCTGTTAGTTGCTTGTGGAACCTTGTACCTGACACTTGGTGACATCCAGGAAGGATTAATGCTCCTCAGCTTCGTATTTGTTGTTATGGGGATAGAATTTTATCAGGAGAAAAAAACAGAAAAAGCTCTGGATGCGTTAAAAGACCTTGCAAGTCCAAGGGCGCTTGTAATCCGTGATGGAGAAACAATCAGAATATCCGGGAAAGAAGTTGTTAAGGGAGATATTGTAGTATTGCAGGAAGGAGACAGAGTCCCTGCTGATGCACTGGTTCTTAAGAATAACAATTTACTGTCTGATGAGTCTCTGTTAACAGGAGAATCTGTACCTGTGAGAAAAAGAGAATGGATAGAAAATGATAGTATTTTCTCTCCCGGAGGCGAAGAGATACCTGTTGTTTTTTCAGGTTCAATGATTGTTCAGGGAAATGGGATGGTAAAGGTTTATGCCACAGCATTAGGTACTGAAATCGGGAAAATAGGCAAAGCACTCGAATCAGTTAAAGAGGAACCCACCCAGCTAAAAAGAGAAATGGGTACCTTAGTGAAAAGGCTTGCCATTATTGGAATTCTATTATGTATACTGGTAGTAATAATTTATACTATTACCAGAGGTGATTTATTAAAAGGATTTTTGGCTGGAATAACCCTGGCAATGGCTATGTTACCGGAAGAATTTCCTGTGGTATTAACCATTTTCCTTGCTCTTGGAGCATGGAGAATATCGAAAAAATCAGTTTTAACCAGGAAACCTTCGGCAATCGAGACACTAGGTTCTGCAACAGTTCTGTGTACTGATAAAACAGGCACATTGACCCAGAATAAAATGACTGTTACCCGACTCTTTAACGGAACTGATTTTAATGACATAGTCTCAGGAGATAACTTCCCTGAACCATTCCACGAAATTATCGAATATGGTATTTTGTCAAGTCAGGTTAATCCTTTTGACCCAATGGAGAAGGCTATCATAAATATCGGAGACCAGTTTCTGAAGAATTCAGAACATATCCATACTGATTGGGTAATGGAAAAAGAATATCCGTTGTCTAAGGACCTGCTGGCCATGTCGAGGGTTTTTTCAAATTCTGCGACTAAAGAACTGGTAATTGCAGTAAAAGGAAGCCCAGAAGCAATCTTTGATCTTTGCCACCTGAATAGTGAAAGAGTTGCTTGTTATGAAAAAGCAGTGGCCCGGATGGCCTCTGACGGATTACGCATATTAGGGGTGGCCAGAGCAAATTTAATTTCTGTGGAACTGCCACCAATTCAACACGATTTTGATCTTGAATTTGTAGGGTTGATAGGGTTGTCTGATCCAATTAGGAAAAATGTGCCTGATGCTATAACTGAATGTTATAAAGCGGGTATACGGGTAATCATGATTACAGGCGATTACCCCGTTACGGCAACCAACATTGGAAAGGAGATCGGAATCACAAACCCGGAACTCTGCATAACTGGTTCTGAGCTGAAAGCTATGACTGAGGATGAACTTTGTGAACGTATTAAAACAATAAATATTTTCGCCCGGGTGGTTCCAGAACAGAAACTTAAAATTGTGAATGCTCTTAAAAAAAACCGTGAAATAGTTGCAATGACGGGAGATGGAATTAATGATGCTCCGGCATTAAAAGCTTCGCACATTGGAATCGCTATGGGAGAAAAGGGTACCGATGTCGCAAGGGAGGCATCTTCCCTGGTATTAATGGACGATAACTTTTCTTCCATTGTAGGGGCTATTAAAATGGGGAGAAAAATATTCGATAACCTTCAAAAAGCGTTAGGTTATATTTTTGCCATACACGTTCCAATTGCCGGATTATCTTTGATACCTGTTCTGTTCGCTGACTTACCATTAATTCTGTGGCCAGTTCATATTGTTTTCCTTGAATTAATCATTGATCCGGCCTGTACAATGATTTTCGAAGCAGAAAAAGAGGAGAAAAATGTGATGTCAAGGCCTCCAAAAGATATTAATGAACCATTCTTTGGCGCAAAAAAAATCTTACTAAGTTGTACTCAGGGTATCGGAATCTTAATGATCTGTTTATTTATATATTTTATTGGTCTTAAAATGGGATATTCCGAAAAAAGTGTCAGGACATTTACTTTTGTAACATTAATTATCTCAAATATTGCTGTTATTCTCTCAAACCGCTCCTGGACATCAGGTATTTTTAATATTCTTTCTACTCCAAATAAAGCCGTTACCTGGATTGTTAGTGGTGCAGTCATCTTCCTCATATTGATTTTGAACATACCATTTCTTCTTGACCTGTTTCAGTTTGAAAAAATCGGGTATTTGGAATTTCTGGTATGTACTTTAGCAGGTCTCTTTAGCATCACATGGTTCGAGATCTATAAAAAAGTGAAGAATGCCTAAAAATTAAAAAAGTTATATATGATTAAAGTTGCAGTTTGACTTAATTCTGAATTATATGGTAAAATTATATTTAACCAGACTTTAACAAAAGTATTAATCTCATAAATTTAAAAAAAGCAATATGAAATCAATTTACCCAAAATTAATTTTATCAGTATTATTCTTTACAGCTTCTTTGACGATTGGTTACTGTCAGCTTTATGAATGGCGCGGACCTGACCGAAGCGGCATTTATAATGAATCCGGATTACTTAAAAAGTGGCCGGAGAGTGGGCCGGCTCTTTTATGGGAATCTGAAAATATGGGTGATGGTTATTCTTCACCAACTGTTACTCATGATGCTGTTTATGTTACCGGAAGAAAAGACAGTTCAGATGTTCTTACCTCACTTACACTTGACGGAAAAGTAAAATGGCAGACA
Organism: uncultured Bacteroidales bacterium; assembly: GCA_963732435.1. Lineage (GTDB taxonomy): Bacteria > Bacteroidota > Bacteroidia > Bacteroidales > VadinHA17 > LD21. The sequence continues at coordinate 222,566 of CAVSZL010000008.1, forward strand.
GTGTATGGAAAAGCCTGGCTGGCAAATCATACAGGATCGAGATGTATTCCTACATACTACAACGGAAATATTTTCCTCATAAGCGGGAGCGGGGATATTGTCTGTGTTGGTTCGGACGGGAAGATAAAATGGTCAAAAAATCATTACAGATTATATGAAAGCAAACCGATCATGTTCGGAATATCTGAATCTCCTCTTGTAGTCAATAATATGGTTATTGCATCACCCGGAGGGAAGAAAGCATCGATGGTTGCTTTTAATATAAGTGATGGTAAAGTTATCTGGGAAGCAGAACCTCTCGGACAGGAACCGCAATATGTGAATCCCAAACTCATTGAATATGCCGGTAAAAAGATGATTGTTAATGTAATGGGCACCTATATTTTTGCCGTGGATTCAAAAGACGGTAAGGTACTATGGAAGGTGAATTACCCCGAGATTAATGCTGCCACAGGGAGGGTTATGAAAAATCATGCAACCACACCAATATACCGTGACGGAAATATTCTTATTGTAAACGGGTACAACTGGGTTGCATTGAAGCTTAAGCTTTCTCCAGACGGAAATTCAGTTGAAATTGTCTGGGAAAACAGAAATTTTGATTCACAACTCGGTGGAGTTGTCCTTCTGGGAAATAATATTTATGGAACAACTCATATGTCAAATCCGGTTGACATGTGGACCTGTGTCGACTGGACAACAGGTAAAACACTGTGGACAACAAAATGGTATTCAAGAGGATCAGTTATTTCTGCCGATGGTATGCTTTACTTTTTTGAAGAAAAGTCTGGTCATGTTGCACTGGTAAAGCCTGATGCTACAAAACTTGATATAGTTAGTGAGTTTCAGGTAACTAAGGGAAAAGGTCCCTTCTGGGCTCATCCTGTGATAAGCAGCGGGAAACTATATATAAGGCATGGTGATGTATTAATGGCCTATAAGATAAAATAAATACTGCAAAATATAATATGAAATTCACCAGAGATATTATTCAAAAATGGTCAATAGCACTAAGGATTTTTCCCTTAGTTCTTGTAGTAGGGATATTGAAGTTTATTACACATAGGTTTGGATTGGAGGTTTTGGAACTAAACGCCTTGTTCACAAGTTTGGTAGCGGGTACAATTTTTCTTATTGGATTTCTTATTAGTGGTGTACTAGCTGATTATAAGGAAAGTGAAAAAATACCAGGAGACCTTGCCGGATCATTAAGAAACTTATTTGATGATACTTACACAATTTATAAAGGAAAAAACTCTGAAGCAGCAAAACAACTCATTGATTATCAGAAGATCCTAATCACTTCGCTGAAAGACTGGTTTTACAGAAAAGAAAGAACCCAATCGATTCTTAAAAAGATTAGTCAAATGAATGATTTTTTTATTGAACTCGATAAAGAAGGGATACAAGCGAATTACATTATAAAAATGAAGAATGAACAAAATTACATAAGAAAATTAATATTAAGGATTGATACAATCAGGGATACGGAGTTTGTTGGTTCAGCCTACGCAATTGTCGAGGCGATGGGATTCTTAACAGTATTTGGTCTTCTGATTATTAAAATTGAGCCATTTTATGCCTCTTTATTTCTTACAGTATTAATATCCTTCTTAATTTCTTATATGTTTTTGCTAATCAAAGATCTTGATAATCCTTTCGATTTTTCTGTCAAAGGAGAAACCGGAACAGAAATATCATTAAGACCAATTCATGATATTGAATCTATATTTCATGACTCAGAAGAAGGTTTTTACACGAAAAATTATGGATGACCAATGTGATCCATCGGGATTTAATGAATACAGGATAATAAATTGACCTTGTTTATACATCATTCAACAATGATTGTAATTTGTACAAATTTAAGATAATATTGTGATGATAAACATTTTACGAGGTTATATGAATGACCAGAATTATGATAAATAAAATTAAAATATCATCATATAGCAAAATCAAAAATGCAGAATATCTCAGCTTGGAATAGCAAACTAAATCTAAAATTTTCTGAACATGAAAAAAAAAGCACTAATCATTTTGAAATTTTGCCTGTTGCTTTTAATTCTGTCTGAAACAGGATTAAGCCAGACAGATAAAATTATTGCCGATACAGTAAGACGAACTGCTGTAAAGATATTTTTAGATTGTCAGGATTGCGATATGAATTATATCAGGCAGGAGATTCCCTATATAAACTATGTCCGCGATGTTCGTGAATCGCAGGTTTATATACTTGAAACCAATCAGAATGCCGGAAGCGGAGGAGATCAATTTACTTTCATATTTCAGGGACAGGGCGAATTTGCCGGGATGAATGATACTCTGACATATACAAGCAGCCCTGACCATACAAGTACTATTATTAGGGAAAAGAGAACCAGAGTACTAAAAATGGGTCTGATGCGATTTGTTGCCAAAACTCCGCTAATAGATGAGATTGAAATTAATCATAATGCTGAGCTTGAACAGGGTGAGGTTGTCGACAGATGGAATAATTGGGTTTTTGAGATATCCACCGAACCTCAATATCAGTCTGAGGAGGCAAATAAGCGATTGGAGCTTAGAAATTCAATCAATATTTCAAAGGTCACACCAGATATAAAACTGGAAGTTGAGATGGATCAGTTTTATAATGAGGAACAGTTCATTGAAAATGCAGATAGTGATACTGCCAGCTCGAATACTTATATAACAAGTGAGAAAATAATGAATATGCTTTTTGTGAAAAGTCTAGGTGATCACTGGTCAGCAGGGTTGAAGGCGGAATTTGGCTCATCCACCAGGGAGAATTATGATTTCAAATCCGTAATATTACCATCCGTTGAATATGATATATTTCCTTACTCAGAATCGACTCACAGGCAATTAAGAATTTTATATAGTGTAGGTTATCAGTATAATAAATATATTGATACAACAATTTATAATAAAGTAAGTGAGAGTTTGTATTTGCAGATGTTAAATATAGCATTCCAGATACAAAAGAAATGGGGATCTATTAATATGGCATTGGCAGGTTCAAATTACTTCAACGATTTCTCAAAGAACAGAATTGTACTGAACTCATCAATAAATATCCGGATATTTAAAGGCCTGTCACTGCAGATAAACGGAGGAGTAGCATATATAAATGATCAGTTGAATCTTAAAAAGGGAGGAATTTCTGAGGCTGAAAGATTGCTGCAATTAAGAGAGCTGGCAACAAATTATCGTATTGAAGGAGGAATACAGATAACTTATACTTTTGGTTCAATTTATAACAATGTTGTCAATCCCAGATTTAGCTCCAGTCACTTTCATTTTTGAAGTTATTATGTAATTGATATCCTGGGTTTTATTTTATTCAAGGTTATATTTCAGGCAATTTACCCAAGGACTGATATGTAAAATAGTTACAAGAGGTACGTAATTGAAGATACCTGTTGGTTTTCGATAGAATTCGACTTTCATATGAGACCTACTTATACTGATTATGAGAAGCAACAACTTACTGAAATATTTGGCTGTTTCCCACTTCAGGATATTTGTTGTAAATTCCCTGAAATATATTTAATTTGGATTCAATAGTGAAAGGATAATAAAGCGGATATGCTTTGATGATATTAATTATCCTGAACTTAAAATCTTAATTTATATTTATTAATAAAAAAAAATGTTAAAAACACGTAAAGACATATTATTTACAATTTTAGCAGGTTTTTTTATTACCAATGCCATAGTTGGCGAAATGATTGGGGGCAAGCTTATACAAATTGGCATGTTTACCCTTAGTGTAGGGATTATTCCATGGCCCATTGTGTTTTTAACCACCGATTTAATTAATGAATACTATGGAAAAGCTGCTGTGAGAAGTTTGACATTTTTAACTGCAGCGCTTATTGTTTATGCTTTTATTTTAATCTTAGCCGCCATGTATTTACCGGCAGCATCCGTTTCACCCGTTAACAATATCGCGTTTTATTCAGTTTTCGGGCAAAGTTTATGGATAATTGCCGGAAGTATCACAGCTTTTTTAACATCCCAGTTAATTGATGTTATTGTTTTCTTATACATTAAAAGCAAAACCGGGGAAAAAATGCTATGGTTAAGGGCTACCGGCTCAACAGTTATTTCGCAGTTAATTGATACTTTTATTGTTTCGGGCATTGCTTTTTGGTTACCCGGAAAACTTACTTTTATTGAGTATATTAACACTGCCGGTACCGGATATATAGCTAAATTAATTATCGCATTAGCACTAACCCCCTTAATATATGCAGGGCATTATGCTATTGATTGTTATTTAAAATCCGAGAAAGTAACTGGCTAGCATGAGGATGTACCTTGATTGGAAATAGCCGATAATCTCTTACTGGTCATTCCACTAAATCCTGGAGGTCACTGATTGTTGTCCAGGCAATGTTTCAGAAGGATATACAATAAAAAAGTGCAGGAATTTTTTTCTGAGCCTTTAATTAATAAGAATGAGTGTGCTCGCTCTCACTCTCACACTCGCTCTGTTTTTGTAGCCCCACCAGGAATCGAACCTGAATCTAAGGTTTAGGAAACCTCCATTCTATCCATTGAACTATGGGGCCATATCCCTCATTATCTTCAGTAAACATCCAGTCCTTTTTCCCCGAAGCGTCCTGGGGAATATGGATATCCATTGAATTATAGGGTGTGTTACGAGCCGCAAAAATAGCTCATTTTTTTCTTCTTTTCAAATTGCAGAAGAAGTTGTCATTTTTATTCCTTTTCCAGCCCTGAAAATATAAAAAAGACACAAAAATATTTGATTTATAAAAATAATTTGTATGTTTGACCTAGCAAAACGATAGGACAAGTAGGACATAATATAAAGTTAGATGAAAAAATTATTAAAGAGTTTGATCTTATTATTTTTTACAATACTCACTTTTACTCTTTACGGGCAATCATTTTCTCTTTCCGATAAAGAAAGTAAAATGCATGTAAAGGGAACATCATCTTTACACGATTGGGTAATGGAAATGGTGAGCATGAATTGTAATGTTAATCTAATTTTGGAAGGATCCCGGTTGAAAGATATCGGGGAGATCAAATTTTCCGGAAAGACAAAAGAATTAAAAAGCGAAAGTAACCTGATGGACAAGAAAGCTTATTCTGCTTTGAGGTCTGATAAATACCCGGAAATAAAATTCATTAAAACTTCTCTTACCGGTTTAATATCTGATAATAATAAATTCAGCGGAAAACTAGAAGGGGATCTATCTGTTGCAGGTGAGACAAGAAGGGTAAACTTCCCATTCAGTGGTACAATGAGGAGTAACAGAACAATAGATATTAATGGAGAAATCGAGCTTAAAATGAGTCAGTTTAAAATTGATCCACCAACTGCCATGCTTGGTACACTTAAGACAGGAGATGCTATTTCAGTGTCATTTTCTGTCCTCCTGGTGCCGGAATAGCGATTAAACAGATAAGATATAATTGAAGCAATACAATTAGTTAAAATAATTTTTCAGATCATAAATTACTAAACCAGAAATCATGAAAAAAGGAATATCAATTTTAATAGCACTTGTTTTATCCGCAGGAGTTTACGGACAGCAATTTGAGGAATCAATCGGGAATGACGACAAACCTGATAAGGTAAAGGTAAAAGTCGGAGCTGATTTTGCCATGCAGTATCAGGGACTTGAGCACCATGCCGACAGTGCTCTTATCCCATTGGGAAAAGGGATCAATCTGCCAACAGCCAACCTTATTATCGATGCAACACTCGCTGATGGTATTCAGGTTAACCTTACCACATATCTGTCTTCAAGACATCATGTTGAAGCCTGGGTTAAGGGAGGATACCTTCTTTTAGACAAACTGCCTTTCATTAAATCGGATTTTGTAACAAAAGCAATGGACTTTCTTACAATCAAAGCGGGGGTGATGGAAATTAATTATGGTGATGCCCATTTCAGGAGATCAGATAATGGTAATGTGATCAGGAATCCGTTTGTTGGCAATCTTGTAATTGATGCCTTTACAACTGCTCCTGCTTTTGAACTATTGTTCCGTTCCAAAGGGATCCTGTTAATGGGTGCAATAACTACCGGTTCACTTAAACCTGCCCTTACCGGTTATAGTGCAGCAACAAAAACATATACTCCTTATTATATGGGCGAAGAGCTTGCCTACTATGGAAAAGCAGGTTATGACAAACAAATCAGTGATGATTTCAGGATCAGGGCTACAGTATCTGGTTACTTCTGTGCGAATCACCATTTCGGATCTCTTTATAATGGTGACCGGACTGGTTCCCGATATTATCTTGTTATGAATCGTGTTAAAAATTCTGCAACCGATGTTGATCCTGCTTCGGGACATATGTCAGGTCAGTGGGGTCCCGGATTAACTGATAAGGATAACTCAGTGATGGTGAATCTCTTTACAAAATATAAGGGCCTTGAATTCTTCGGGACTTACGAAACTGTTACAGGGACACCTTCCTTTGGAGGTAATGAATTCACATACTCACAGTATGCTGTTGAGGCTGTCTATCGTTTCGGGAAAGAGGAGAATTTCTATGGTGGTGCAAGGTATGGTGATGCAATAAATAATACTGATATGTCAGTAGATCGTCTTCAGATAAGCGCCGGTTGGTTCATGACGAAAAATATCGTTATCAAAGCCGAATATGTGGATCAGAATTATACTGATTTTACAACTCTGTATGGTGGCAATGCAGGATTTGAGGGATTTATGCTGGAAGCAGGCATCTCTTTCTGATAATATCTATGAGAAATTAAATTATTGTAGCAAATGTATTTGATTAATCATTTGCAGGAATAAAATGAAAATCAGACCAGATCTATTTTTTAATATCGAAAAGTGAAAGTTAAAATATTGATATTGATCCTGATCCTGGGATATCCTTTATATACAGGATTCATTGCCGAAGAAAAAAAACCGGGGAGATCAGAAATTTCATCAGGATATATTGATATTACTGTCGAATCAAATATAAATAAAGTATTGTTTACATATAACTTGAATGATAAAGGCCCCCCTGAGAGGGCTTATCCAGGTAATTCTGGAAATGCTTCAGAAATTCATGTGGTTGTACCGGTTAAGGAGTTCCAGTCTACAAATCATATCGCATACAAGGATTTTATCTCTTTGTTGAAGGTAAACCAGTTTCCGTACCTGAGTATATCTCTTCCACGGGATGAAATTGTCATAAACGGACCAGGTGATATGGTTGAAATAAAGGATGTTCAAATTATAATTGCAGGGCTCCCTAAAAAATATAATATCAGCTGCAGGATTATTTATTCATCAGAAGGGAATCCTGTTCTGATTGGAACGACAAAAATCAGGCTTACCGATCTGGGGATTATACCTCCGGTTAAATCTTTTGGTCTTATTAAAATTAAGGATGAAATTATTGTTAAATTTGGATTCAGTTTGAATGAGGAAGTTCTAATATTAACAAGAAACTGATATTTGAAATTTAACACAAAAATAAGGTATGGAATAAGAGCTATGCTTGAAATAGCTCTTGATGAATCCGGGAATGGAGTGTTTCAGAAGGATATAAGTGCACGACAGAATATTTCTGTAAAATATCTCGATCATATTATTCCAGCTCTGAAAAGTGCCGGTCTCATCCTAAATAAACATGGCAGAAAAAGTGGCTATATCTTGACACGCAAACCATCGGAGATAAAAGTACTTGATATTTATAATGCTTTCGAACCAGGTATTGTGATTGTTGATTGTATGTCATCTAATTATGTTTGTGAATTATCAAAAAAATGCGGAGCACGGGATTTTTGGTTTGGTTTAAATAAAGTTATTATCCGGTATTTTGAATCATATACAATCGAGGACCTGATTAAAGAGCACAGGAGCAAGAATCTGTAAACCCGGTATTCAGATTGACAGATACCCCAAATGCAATTTTGATAACTCAAATTTGTTTCATACTTTAATAAACTTATTTTTTTGTATGAACTGGATAGATGCAACTATTGTAATAATTCTGATATTATCGGCAGTGATGGGGTTTATAAATGGCTTTGTCAGGGAGGTAGCGTCCCTGGCTGCATTGATACTGGGTATCTGGGGAGCTATTAAATTTTCAACATTCACTGCTGAAAGGCTATATGATTATTTTGATATGACAGGCCGCTATGTCGGAATAATATCATTTATTATAACATTCGGGATAATAGTTGTTATTATACATTTTATAGGGATCCTGGTTCATAAAATTATTGACGCAGCATCTTTGGGATTTGTAAACAGACTCCTGGGTATTGCTTTCGGGCTGTTAAAATCAGTGTTGATAATGAGTGTCTTCTTCTCAATATTTCGGGCAATTGATGCACACAAACCTTTTCTTCCCAAGGAGAGGATCGAGGAGTCGATGTTCTTTAACCCTATTTCCGATATCGCTCCGGCTATTTTTCCGATAATCGGAGAAGGTAATTTTAATCATAGTTTCGACAGATTTAAAAAAAATCCGGAAGAGGTTACAATCTGAGCCTGTTTATTATATTTGCAATTCGAAAAACAGTATTATGAATTTTGTTGAAGAACTCAGATGGAGAGGCATGATACATGATATTATGCCAGGTACAGAAGAATTGCTTAATAAAGAGATCACAAGCGGTTATATCGGATTTGATCCTACAGCCGATTCATTGCATATCGGACACATGGTACAGGTCATGCTTTTAATGCATTTCCAGAGGGCAGGTCATACCCCAGTTGCCCTTGTAGGAGGAGCCACCGGCATGATCGGTGATCCTTCGGGCAGATCTGAAGAACGCAATCTTCTTGATGAGGATTCCTTACGAAAGAACCAGGATGGTATTAAAAAGCAGCTTTCTAAATTTCTTGATTTCCAGTCTGATAAGCCCAACAGGGCTATTATGGTTAATAATTACGACTGGATGAAGGAGTATTCCTTTCTAGGTTTTATCAGGGATATAGGAAAGCACATCACTGTAAATTATATGATGTCGAAAGACTCTGTGAAGAAAAGAATAGGCTCTGAATCAAAAGAGGGGATGTCGTTTACGGAGTTCTCTTACCAGCTTGTGCAAGGCACTGATTTTCTTCACTTGTATAATAATTATGGTTGCAAATTACAGATGGGAGGGTCTGATCAGTGGGGAAATATAGTAACAGGTACTGAGCTTATAAGAAGAAAAGCCGGAGGAGAGGCTTATGCCCTTACCTGTCCTCTTATTACGAAATCAGACGGTACCAAGTTCGGTAAAACAGAGTCGGGTAATGTATGGCTCGACCCTGAAAAAACCACTCCATACCAGTTTTATCAGTTCTGGCTGAATGTATCAGATGAAGATGCCATAAAATATATTAAGATTTTTACAATTCTGGGACAAGAGGAAATAAATTCTATTGTAAATGAACATAATAAAGCTCCTCATGAAAGATTTCTGCAGAAAAGGCTTGCCGAGGAGGTGACAGTAATGGTTCACTCAAGGAATGATTATGAAGGTGCTGTGGAAGCATCTCAGATTTTATTCGGAAAAGGAACAACCGAAACACTTCAAAAGATGAGCGAAGGTACTTTTCTCTCTGTTTTTGAAGGAGTTCCGGTATTTGATGTTAATCTGGATGTTATAAAAAGCAAAGTTTCCATTGCAGAACTTTGCGCGGAGAAATCACAGGTTTTTGCATCAAAGGGAGAGTTAAGAAGGCTGGTACAGGGAGGTGGTCTGAGTTTGAATAAGGTTAAAATAGAGAATCCTGATATGCAGGTAACCGAGGAGATGCTCCTTAACAACAAATATATTCTTGTACAAAAAGGAAAGAAGAATTATTTCCTGATCAGGGTAAGTTAGACCTCTCCCCCTGAGTCCATAGCCGTCAACCTAAGTTGATTTTATAACTGCTGTGTTTATTCAATTCGCTCATGAGGTTCTTTGCCCCAGCCTGCCTCTCCCCAAACCCCTCCCCCGAGTGACTACTCTTTGTACACATCTTGTTTTTACTCAATCCAGATATTTATAATCACATGATTGCTTTAGCCTTAATCACAGGAGAAACATAATACCTTGAGGTTGAATTTTACCAGCTTAACAAAAGATGTGTACAAAGATTAGCCCCGAGTGGGAGGGGCTTAACATAGGATAATTGTATATGCTTAGGATTGAAGTTGGGAATAAAAATGAAGGTAATTACAACATCCTGAATGACTTCCCCCTCTCACTCGGGAGAGGGGGATTCGAGGGGGAGAGGTCGGCAAAGGAAGAGAGGAGGGAACCCGTTAGTATTATTTACGCAGATCAGCTACAATTATTGAAACATCATCAAAAGTTGATGGGTTATTATCCGGCAATCCTAATTCATTTATCATCTCAATTATATTGTTTTCAACTGATCTTGTGTTTGAAATGTACCTGATTATCACACCGGTTCCAATATCTTTGCCATCGGTTCCTTTAAGCTCAGAAAGGCCATCGGTATAACATACTATTTTTGAGTAGTCATTTATTACAATCTCTGATTTTTCAACAGAAGGTATTTCATCAAGCATCCCCAGTCCGACACATGAAGGTTTCAGATGCATTATCTTTCCATTTACAGTATTATAGAGTACCGGAGGGTTATGTGCTGAATTGATATACTCGAGGATCCCTGTTTTATGATCATACCGGGCAACAAAGAAAGTTATAAACTTTTCTCCTGCAGCATTGGCTACAACAATGGAATTTAGTTTATTAATAAGTGTCTCCAGTTTAATATCATGTGTAAAAAGAGCCCTCAAACTGGCCTGGAAATTGGACATCAGTATAGCTGCCGAGATACCTTTCCCTGAAACGTCTGCTATACAGAATCCTGTTTTTGTATCTGAAAGACGAAGGCAGTCATAATAATCACCACCTACCTCAAAGTGAGGATAATAAAATCCATTAACAACTACTTTAGGATTTTTAGGCATGTGTATATTATCGGGAATAAGCATTTTCTGCATTCTCGAAGCAAGCTCAAGTTCTTTTTTAAAGGCTTCCTGACGCAGGCTTTCATTGAACAACCTTATATTTTCAATAGCTACTATTATGATACTTGAAATTGTCTGTATGAAATTCAGGTGCTTGAGAACAGGGCTCATGCCCTCACCCTCTTCCTCAATATCGCCAATGAAAACAAATGCCAGATGTACATTGTTATTATAAACAGGTATAATTATGTCAACACCTTCAAACCCCAAATCAGGTGTTACAAAGGCAATTTCTGTAAACCCCAGAAGTGATTCTATATTTATGGACTCAAGCTGTTTCGGGAACCCCCCGTTTAAAAGACATTCCCAGGTAAGAGATCGTTTGAAGATCAATATTTTTCCAATACCAAGATTATTCCTGAGGATGTATTCATATTTTGATAAAAGATCTTCTGTCGGCAGATTTGCATTGATTGATAAAGTAATATCAAGCAGAGAATCCAGTTTAAATCTGGAAATTTTTAACCTGTCAGCAAAGATCTTTTTGTCTTCCATAATTTTACTCTATCTCAAGCCTTTACCCTTTCAACGTAAGTCTTGTCGCGAGTGTCAATTTTGATCTTATCTCCGGTATTTACAAACAGGGGAACCATAATTGTTTCTCCGTTCTGAACTTTTGCCTGCTTCAGCGTATTTGTTGCTGTATCTCCCCTGAGTCCCGGTTCTGAATAGGTTATTTCCATTACTACAAACTGAGGGATATCTACTGAAAGGATAGTTTCTGTATCTGCATGTACAACTATTTCAGCATTCAGCCCTTCAAGAAGAAACTGATAATTATCGATTAATGCCTCCTGTACATGAATCTGTTCAAAAGTCTCAAGGTGCATGAAATAATAACCCATATCATCTTTATAAAGATACTGATAAGGACGTCTTTCAACCCTTGCAAGGTTTACTTTTGTACCTGAAGAAAATGTATTATCAATAACTCTTCCGCTTTTCAGACTTTTTAGTTTTGTACGGACAAAAGCCGGTCCTTTTCCTGGTTTAACGTGTTGGAACTGCACGATCGTATATAGGTCATTGTTGAACTCAATAACCAGACCATTCCTGAAATCTGCTGTACTTGCCATAAGTATTCTAGTTATTCTCTATTTATATAATTAAGATCTCTTTTTAAATTCAAGCGGGTATAATACATTTTCATATTTTATTATCTCAACCCAGAATGACCCTACAAAGATATCAAATCGAATCCTAACTGGTAAAAAATTTTTATCAGCCGAAAACCAGATGGTAGCATCTTCTTCAGTTTCAAAAAGTCTGCCGGTTTCTGTTACCGGATTAAATTTATAACATCTTAATTTCCCGAATTTAGTTTTTATTTCCTCAATCCCTCTGTACTTTAACCTGATCGGATAAAGTTCATCGGTGAACCATGTCATAATTGTAATAATATCATCAACAGCCAGATCCGGATTTTTAGAAAGAATCTGATTCCGGAAATAATAGAAGCAGGAAACAACATCATGAATTCCTTTTGGAGCAATATGGATACCGGTAAGATCGCTGGTGAGGATGGCTGAATCGGGTCTGGTGTTATGATCAAAAATAACCTCATTATATTTCCTGTATCTTCCTTCCCGGATGTTACGTATTGAAAACATTGGAAGTTCTGTAGCCGGGTCAATATAACTCTCATAAATATCCAGAATTTTAAAAATAGCATCAGCTATCCCGGTTGTTTTTGTTGTTATTTTTGAATGCCATACCTGTTTTCCACCAAGGCTGTCATAATCTATCTCAAGGGAGGCTATTCCTCCGTTAATAGCACCATATTGGACCGAATAGTATACTTTCTCACCTATCTTGTATGAAACAGGCTGACTCCATCCGGCGAACGAAAATATTATTGAAAACAGTAATATGTATATCGTACATTTCATATCTCTTCTTTTAATCAAGCAGTATTCGTGCCAATTAAATTCCAAGGATATTTTTTCTGGGTTTCGAGGTTATGAAATCCTTAAGGTAAAAAGGTTCAAAATAAGCAATATCTTCAAAGATACTTGTTCTAAAATGCTCAAAAACAGGAATATGCATATGTGAAGCAGATATCCTGAAGTCATTTTCAAAAAAAGCATTAGGGTGCTTAATTATCTCCCTGCATTTTGCTGCGCCATTGCCAAAAAAAATTATATTATTAGATTCAGATACAGAAATAAATGATTCTTCATTTATTATTTCTGCTGCTATGCTTTTTATGGGAGTACCTTTGTTATCATATATTGCATAATACACCTCCATTCTACGGGCATCGAGCATCGGGCAGAATAATGTATTTATATCGGCTTCCGGATTTCTCTCCTTTGATAATTTTAATCCCCAGAACATCGAAAGAGTAGTATCAATACCAATAAGTGGAATTGAAGCTGCGTAAGCAACTCCTTTTGCTACAGAAACTCCTATGCGGAGTCCTGTATACGAACCCGGTCCTTTGCTGACGGCAATTGCCTCAAGTTCGCTTGCCCTGAGACTATTTTCCCTGAGTATTTCATCAATAAATACAGTGAGCAAAGCAGCATGAGATTTCTGTTCTTTACTCTCTTTCAGGGCAATTACACCAGTACTGTCACATAATGCCACCGAACAAAGATCAGTTGCTGTTTCAAGACATAGTATCATAATTATGGAGAAATACCAAATAATTATTTTTGCTTAAACAGCACTTCTTTTTTGACAACCTCAATAAGAGTGCTGTCAGCTAATTTTTTGCTTATTGCGCTGAAAGGTGCGGAAATTACTTTATCGTTAACTGATATTCCTTCGGTTATTTCAATGTAGCTATTATCCTGGATTCCGGTCTTAACATCTTTAGCCAGAGCATATTGCCCGTCAGAAATAAACACAATTGTCCGGATATCCTCATCAGAAACAGTAGTTGTTGTTTTGGTAGAATCGGTGCGGGTAGTTACAGATTGTATGGGTACTGTCAATATGTCATTCTTGATATCGGTCTGAATATCAACTGTTGCTGACATTCCAGGTCTGAAAGGATTGCTATTGCCTGCACGTACAAGGTTTTCGTAAGATTCCGGCAGAACCAGAATTTTAACATCAAAGTTGGTAACCTGGTCAGCTGATACGCCTGTTGTTTTGGCTGAGTTGGCAATTTCAGTCACTATTCCTTTAAATTTCTGATCAAGATAGGCATCCACTTCAATGGTTGCAGTATCACCGAGACTTACACGTACAATATCATTCTCATTAACTTCAACCTGTGCTTCCATCCTTGAGAGGTCAGCTACACGAAGCAATTCTGTACCTGCCATAAGGTTGGTTCCGGCAACTCTCTCTCCGAGCTCAACCAGAAGCATTGATACAGTGCCTGACATCGGTGCATAGATAGATGTCTTTATAAGGTTTTCATTAGCTTCCTTCAGTGAAGCTTCGGAACTTACTACAGCATATTTAGCAGCATCAACTTCCGCTTTTGCAACACGATAGGATGCATCTGCCTGCTCATATTCAGACTTTGAAATAGTCTGCTCTTCGTACAACTGCTTGCTTCTATTATAAGATAATTCGGCCTGGGTGAACTGTGCCTCAGATTGAACAAGTCTTGCCCTTGCTGAGCTTATTGCTGCCAGTGATCTGTCTTTCTGTGATATGTAAGTATCGGGTTTTATCCTGAGGAGCAGTTGTCCTTTTTCAACCTGATCTCCTTCCATCACTGTAAGCTCAACTATTTCACCGGAAACATCGGGACTGATTTTAACTTCTTTTTCGGGTTGTATCTTACCATTTGCTGTAATGGTCTCAATAATAGTACGATTTTCACTATTTTCAACGGCAACCTTAACTGTTAAAGCTTTTCCAAACCAGCCCTGCTTTTTGCCGATAATTGCAAAAATGATAAGAACAAGAACAATTGGAAGTAAAATCTTCAGGATCTTATTGTTTTTCATGGTATATATAACTTATAATGTTTATTTATTATCGAGACTTAATGGAATTCCTCTGTAAAAATCGAGAACTTTCGTTTTAAAAATATATTCGAACTTTGATTGAGCCAACTCTGACTGGGCTTTTAGAAGCTGGCTTTTAGCCGTATTGTAGTCGACCGGGGTTACTAATCCAACATTAAACTTTTGTTCAGTATAACGGAAAGACTCCTCCATTGAAGCAACAGCTTTATTGCTGGCAGTAAATTTCTTTAGGGCAGCAACAGCATCAGCATATGACTGCTGAATGTTTTTATAAAGTTGTTTTTTAGTTCCATCAAGGGCATACTGGCTATTTTCCAGGCTAAGTTTGGAATTTGCGATGTTTTTATTGATCTGCCATCCATTAAGTATCGGGATAGCCAGAGTAAATCCAAGACCAAAACTTCTGTTATCTTTAAATTGTTCATTGAATGGATAATCTCCATAAAGTATCGAGGCATCGTTGGGATCAAGGCCCAGTATTTTCTGGCGGACATCAGAATATCCGGTAGTAAGTGAATGATTCATTGTAATTCGCGGGCTTCTTCCTCCCCGGGCAATTTTAAGATCATATTCACTGGCTGCAAGCATTAATTCTGAACTTTTAACATTGGGTCTTGAGCCCTGAGCAATAGCAAAAATATCATCAACTGTTTCTGTGATGACTGCATTTGTATCAACACTTATATCGGGGACAACAACTTCGAACCCAACAGGTGATTTAAGTTCAAGCAGCTGTGTAATATCAAGATATGAAAGGTCGAGCTGGTTTTTAACATTTATAAGCTGAACTTCTTCCTGTGCTGCCTGCGATTCAATCTGAAGAAGATTTCCCCTTGCCACACTTCCGGCATCTACAAGTTTCCTTGTTTTTTCAATTTGCTGCAAAGTGATCTGGAGCTGATCACTTGTTGCTGCTACGAGCTCTTTATTAAGAAGGATCTGAAGGTAATTGAGAGCAACGGTGAGTGCAATGTTTTCTTTAATGTTCTGAAGATCCTGTTCCCCGGCCATCAATTCATACTCATATTTTTTTATTGTATTGTAATTCTGTAATCCATTAAATATGTTCATGTTGCCGCCAATGTAGAAATTATTTGAAAGCACTCTCTGATCTTCAGTGTACCTGTAGGTTGTCTGATCAAGGGAACGTCCCCAGGAATAATTATGAGAAGCAGTTCCGGAAACCGAAGGAAGAAGTCTGTACTTTGACAATTCCAGTGAGTTTTCCTGGTATTTTGTCTGTACAACCTGCTGTTTAATCTGGATGTTGTTGTCAATTGCATAATAAATGCACTCGTCAAGAGTCCAAACCTTTGGCTGGGAAAAAGAGTGGACATTGGAAAAAAACAGACCGATAAATATTAATATATAGAATTTTTTCATCATAAAGAAATTTAGATTTCAAAGGTTTTATGAACCGACAATATTAATATAAAGATATCTATTGGTGTTCATTATTAAGAGACATGGGAGCATGGCTAATTATTTCAAACAATACAGACAAATTTAATAATAATTTAGAGTAATTAACTTTCACTGTTATGCAGAATGATTTTCAAAATAAGTCTACGAAGATAATTAATATCTTCAAGAGAATAAAAATTTTATCAGGGAGTGAGCCTAAGATTTATCTTCATTTTAAAATGTTTCGCTCAGGCTTTAATTTTATTTATATTTGCAGCGAGAAGGAGAATATTTATCAATAAATAATTAATTATATGACTAGTAAGGGATTAAAACTTGAGCCTGGTGTTATTTTCGGAGATGATGTAAAATCACTTTTTGATTTTGCTAACAAAAATGATTTTGCCATTCCTGCCGTAAATGTTGTTGGTACAAATTCAGTAAATGCTGTTCTGGAAACAGCTAAAGAAGTGAATTCGCCTGTTATTATTCAATTTTCGAATGGCGGGGCGCATTTCTTCGGAGGTCAGGGTTTACCTAAGGAGAATCTCATTGGAGCTATAGCTGGAGGTATATCCGGTGCTCTTCATGTGCATAATGTTGCTGAATACTACGGAATCCCGGTGATTTTACACACCGACCATGCTGCCCGAAAGCTTCTTCCCTGGATTGATGCTCTCCTGGATGCTGGAGAAGAGTTTTATGAAACCAATGGTAAACCTCTTTTCAGTTCACATATGCTTGATTTATCCGAAGAGCCTCTGAAAGAGAATATTGAAACATGCAAAACTTATCTTGAGAGGATGGCAAAGATCGGGATGATGCTTGAAATAGAACTTGGTGTTACCGGTGGAGAAGAAGATGGTGTCGATAATACTGGTGTTGACAGTTCACGATTATATACACAACCTGAGGATGTTGCCTATGCTTACGAAGAGTTGTTAAAAGTCAGCGACAGGTTTACAGTCGCAGCATCATTTGGCAATGTTCATGGAGTTTATAAACCGGGAAATGTTGAACTTAAACCTGTAATTCTTAAAAACTCACAGGATTATATAATCAAAAAATTCAAGACAGGACCGAATCCTGTAAATTTTGTATTTCATGGCGGATCAGGATCAGAGAAGCATCTTATTAAAGAAGCAATAAAATATGGCGCAATAAAAATGAATCTTGATACTGATATGCAATGGGCCTTCTGGGATGGTATAAACAAATACTCAAAAGAGAAGAGTGGATACCTTCAGTCACAGATAGGTAATCCGGAGGGAGAGGATAAACCCAATAAGAAATACTATGACCCAAGGGTCTGGCTCAGAAAAGGAGAAGAGACATTTATTGCCAGGCTCAAGGAGGCTTTTGCTGATCTGAATGCGATGAATCGTTATTAGAAAGTTGTTAATAATACCTCTCCCCCTCGGTCCCCCTCTCCCGAGTGAGAGGGGGAAGATCATCAGAAGCCGGGAGTTGCTGCCAGAAAGTTGTTAATATTATAAAATACATACAGCCAGTTACTTAATTACTGGCTGTATTTTTTTTGTTTAAAACTATTTTTTTACTACAGATACCGGATAATCTGTTTTTCTAAATTAGCTGTGTGATTTACAAATAATGGAAAGCCGTCGTATCATATATAAAGAAGAGAGATTAAAGCGTACAAACCGCCTGTCGTTGATGCTCAATAACAGGGAAATGAAGGCATTGGGTATTTTTTGTAACAGGTACAGGGTAAAGAATAAATCAGAATTCCTCCGCAAAACCTTAATGATGACCATACTAAAGAAGTTCGAGGAGGATCATCCAACCTTATGGGAGGAAAATGAGCCTACTCTCTTTAATCAGAATGTTTAACCATAACATTTGGATTCTATTGCTCTTTTTCTAATTTTACATTTTGTGGATTGAAAAATTGGAGAATCTCTATTATTTTTTCAATTACTGATATGATATTTAAATAATTATTATGGATTTTCCGTTATCTCTTACATGATGTATCCTAAAAAATTTAAGAATGGACCTTCAAAGAGAACCCCATGGATAATACTTGAGGAAGGAACAATTTTTATAATGGGAAGATCCATCCCTGAGAATCCAGGGGATTTTTACCGGCCCGTACATGACTGGATCTCCTGTTATGCCAAGGAAAATTCAGGGGAGACAAGAATAGTCCTGGGCTTTGAGTATATAAATACCAGTTCAACAAAGTGGATCTTTGCTATCCTGAAGGTATTATCGGACATGAAGGATCTTCAAAAGAATTCAAAGGTATTCTGGTATTATGAACAGGGTGATGAAGATATGTGTGAACTCGGATTCATTATCCGTTCTCTTATTGACTGTCCTTTTGTTGTTGTTGAGGTTGATGCCATGAATCCTGACATATATGAGAAGATCCTGTCAGATACTTTATAGGTTTCGGTAACTATTTGTTTGTCAAATTTCCTGACAGGAGGTCATTTTCAAAAAAAAATTCTATTTTTGCATCTCCTTTTCAGGAAGAGTGACCCATGGTGTAATTGGCAACACGTCAGATTTTGGTTCTGAAGAGTCGGGGTTCGAGCCCCTGTGGGTCAACTATTTAAAAAGCGCAAATAGTGAATTAGTGTCTGAATGCGCTTTTTTATTTAAGTGTTATTTAGTACAAACAGCTGAAATAATACCATTTGCAGGAGGTAGCTGTTATTGCTTCATGTTATTTTCTTAATATTTTTTCCATTGATTTACCCTTAGCTAATTCATCTATCAGCTTGTCCAGATATCTTATCTTCTTCATCAGATCATCTTCGATTTCTTCAATGCGATAACCACAAATAATACCTGTAATTTTAATTGCATTTGGGTTAAACTGTGGGGCTTTGGCAAAAAATGTTTCAAAATCAATTTTGTCGTCTAACAACTTATTCAATGCTTTTTCGTCATATCCTGTTAACCAATAAATAATTTCATCAACTTCTTTTTTAGTTCTGCCTCTCTTCGCTGCTTTTTGGAGATATAGAGGATAAACACCTGCAAATATCATCTTGTAAACTCTTGAATTATCCATAGTTATTCTATTAAATTCTATCAGGCATCCGGAATATTTGGTTCTACCAGATGTTTTAATTTGTCCAGTGATTCCTGCCAGCCTAAATAACACATTTCAACAGGTATTACATCAGGTATTCCTTCCTGTGTTGCAAAAAATTCTGTACCACAAAAAACTTTTTTTAATTCAATAGTTGTTATCATTTGTCCTGGTAAATCAGGGTCATCAAATTTGTCAGTATATTTTAGCAGTTCATCAGGTATGATTTCTAAATATTCGCCACCAAATGAATGGCTGTTACCTGTTGTAAAATTTGTAAACGACATTTTATACGTACCACCAACCTTAAAGTCAATACTATGAACCTTACAAACAAAGCCATAAGGCGGCAACCAGGAAGCCATTGCATCAGAATCTTTAAACGCTTTAAATATTTTTTCAGGACTTGCTGCAAAAACTCTGTGCAGTTTAATAGTATTATTTGCCATTTCACTATTTTTTTATGTTGTTATACTTCGTTCTTCGTTTTTGTTTTAATACATCCATTTTGCATCATTCTCTTTTACATCGTTAACCCTGTATTCAGCAATTTTTTGAATTAGAGCAGACGGGAGAGGCTTATCATAAGGCAATTGAATAGTATCTTTTCCGGTAGTAAATTCTGATAGTTCCTCCTCAAATGGTTTCATGGCCGGACCGGTGGCCATAAAATTTATGTGCTTTTTAAATGCTGCGTAGGAAAAAAGAATTCTCTTTTCAAACAATACCGGATTTCCCCATTTGATCATCTCGGTGGCATTTGGCGCAACTTTTCTTAAGATCGAGCGAATTTCTCTTAGCTTTTCCTGTGCAAAAAGCGGTGCTGCGTATATGTATTCCTCCACATTGGCAGGTTTAATCTTTGGCATTTGGTTTATGTTGCTTATTTATCTGATAGAAACAATTTATAAATGATATTGTTGGGTCCAGACATGGGATTCCTGGTAATTACATTTCACCTTACTGATTTAAGAAACCTGAGAATAACATCATTTGTCAAATCAGTTCGGGATGCTCCTGTAATATGGTTCTCCCCGGGTATAATTTCAATCTTACCTTTCAGCAGTGATTGCTGTGCCCTGTTAATAGCTAATGAGTAGTCGTAAATTACTTCTTTTTCTCCATATATGAGCAGTGTCGGGATTTGAATTTGTTTCAATTGTTTATCTTTCATAACAGCAGGAAACACCTGATTGGCTGATTTCAGAAAGATAATAGTGTGACAAAAGAATACGTTTTCCTTTTCTTAAAATAAGGAGGCCGTCAGGAGTCAAAATCCTTAAACCACAGAGATTGCAAAGAATTTAAGTATAGATCACAAAGTGTTATTATTCAATGTTTTAACTTTATGTCTTTGTGTCGGCTTTGCTGATTTAACGGTTAATTAGGCTTCTGAAGGCACCCCTTTGAGTTTCACTCCTGCTATTTAATTTCTTTCAATATAAAACTCCTAATAATGAGGTCATTAAGAATTACTAACTCCAGAGCCTGTCATTACCAATACGCTCGTTCCATTCTGGCGTTGGTTCAAAATATCCTTTTACTGTTGGAGACAGATGCTTTTTAACTTCTTCTTCATTTAATTCTATTCCCAGTCCGGGAGAATCAAGAGGCACATTCGCAAATCCTTTTGTTATCATTGGCTGACTTCCGGTCATCTTTACCAGATTTTCCCAATAGTCTCTGTCAACTGAGTGGTGTTCAAGTGCCAGGAAGTTCTGGGTTGCAGCCGCACAATGTACATTGGCCATAAAACCAACAGGTGTTCCGGCATTATGTAATACCATAGCAATACCGTTTTCTTCTGCATAGTCACCTATCCTTTTGGTTTCTAAGAGTCCGCCCGAAGTGACCAGGTCAGGTTGAATAATATCTACTGCCCTTGCATCAATCAAAGGTTTAAATCCATTATTCAGACAATAGATATCTTCACCTGTCAGTGTTGGTGTTTCAAGAGCATCACTGATTTCTTTCCACATATCTGTATAGAACCAAGGAACCAGATCTTCCAGGTAGGCAAGATGGAATTTTTCAAAAGCTTTCCCTAAGCGGATAGCATTGTTCTTGTCAAAATGACCAAAGTGATCAACTCCCAGAGGAATCTCATAACCTACAACATTTCTTATTGCCTCAATATACTTTGACATTTCATCCAATCCTTTATCTAGTTATCTGTATCTGAGTAAAGGGATGTAAAGTATTCCTTGTACCTATCAAACTACTGTATTGGTCTTGTGGCATATCGGCCCAGAATTTGTTATTTACAAGTGCATTAGGCGATTTTGCTATAACCCCTGTTCCAAGATCCATCTTTAACCATGTATAACCCAGAGTTTCAATCCTGTATTTCAACTTAGCTGCAAATTCAGCCGGATCAGCAACGGTAGGAGTATCACAATACATACGCACTTTTGTGCGGTATTTACCCCCCAATAACTGCCATGCCGGAACACCATATGCCTTACCGCAGAGGTCCCACATTGCCATTTCAACTGCACAAACACCTCCACCCTGGCGACCATGATAACCAAATTGCTTTATTACTTTAAAGACCATTTCAACATCACATGGATTTAGCCCCAGAATACGGCTTTTTAAAGGAAGGGCATACCTCGGATCAGCTCCATCTCTTACTTCGCCTAATCCATAAATACCCTGATTAGTATCAATCCGGATTATCCCGCAACGATCAACTGCTATAAGACGAAGATCTGTTATCTTAAGCTCAGAAGGTGCCGAAGAACGTTGGACCTTCGAAGTGGTCTGTTCAATAGTTTCTTCAATAGAATTTAAATTAGCCGCTCCTCCAAGAGCAATGCCACCGATAGCCGCTTTTTTAAGAAATTCCCTGCGACTATTTGTTGTTTTTGGATCAGAAATTTCAGCTTCAATAGCTTTTACTTCATCCATTTCCCACTGTTTGTTCTGCTCATCAACTTGTTTCAATAGTTTTTTCATAATTTTAGATTTGTTTGTAAGTAATTGAACTGGAATATTATATATTTATTCATTTGAAGTATTTAAAGTTTTAGGAAGATGCATGTAATCAAATTTACTCTTTTTTTTAATAAATGTAACTTTTACATAATATGTGTATCAGGAATC
Source organism: uncultured Bacteroidales bacterium (assembly GCA_963732435.1). Lineage (GTDB taxonomy): Bacteria > Bacteroidota > Bacteroidia > Bacteroidales > VadinHA17 > LD21. Next base: position 245,067 of record CAVSZL010000008.1, read on the forward strand.
ATACATAAAAAATCATTGATTTTGACTTCGTCGAGCTCCGCTTCGCTACGGTTCTTCGTTTACCCCGGCCCCAAGCGGTTTGTAATCTCTTATTAATTATTGCCGATAGTCATATTACATAAAAATCCATCCACCCAAATCAATCTAGACTGGTTGGGTGCAATCAGCACTGTTGGTTTTCAGTGGTTCCTGAGTTGATAAAGCTGAGGTGAATTATTTCAAAATAGCAATTTAAAAAATACAACATGACTCAGCCAATAAACAGGATTCGGAGCTAAACGATCTTGTACCCGGAATGTGATTATTTGCGCTTTTTGTTTGACCTAAATCAAAAAAATTGCATAACTTACATGTTATGAGAATATTCCTGAAATATTTACAATTTATAGTGTTTGTTTTAACAGGTTTTTTATTAAGTACATGTGAAAAACCGGAATATGATCTTTTCCCGCTTAAAGTAGGGAATGAGTTTTATTATACATATTACAAATACCGGTATACCGGCATTTCTGCCTATACCAACGGGACTGAAATATGGAAGGTGATTTCAGTTTCCTCACAGGGGAATACAGATGGTTACAGGATCGAGAGGAAGTTTAATGCTATACTGAAGGTAGCAGGCCAGACAATAATAATTTCAGATAGTCTGAGATTTTTTGAGATCAGTGAGGATAGATCATCCTCATTACTGTCTTCCTCATCAATGATACTATTTAAGGAAATCAGTTTCAGAAGATACCAGCATGATCCGGTATTCGAAATCAAGCAGGAAGGCAATTCAAGCCAACAGGGGTGGAGTTACTTATTTAAAGTTGACAGCGGCCTTACAAAGTATACTTATTATCATCCCCCGAATCAGATTACCAATGAATTGTTGAAATTAGACAGTGTGAAAATATATCATTGAGAAATGCAACAACTCACACCCGGGGATTGGTCGATTTTGTTTTCAGGGTCGAAGTCGTTTCAGATGCCAGGGAAATAATCAGATGCCCGATCATAGTACCATAAACCTGTATAAGTCACAACCTAAGTCTTATTGGTCACAGGTTCCTTGATCTGAATAAATAAAAGGCACGGGGAACAAAAAAATCACTCTGGAAGGAACATCCATTCTTACTTAACCACCAACCTAATGCTTCAGCAATCTTTCTGTTTCTTAAAAGAACCATCCCGGTTTCTTCTGAGATAATCTGATAATGTACTTTCATCACTTTATGTTCTGAATGAATAAAATGAAAGATATTTCTGATACTATCGGCAATTTTATTAAGTGTTATAAATTCTTATTAAACAGGGCAACTGACATTGCGGGAAACAAAATAAGTAAGTCCGTTCATCACTCTCATATCAATAGTTTTAAAACCGTTTTTTTCAAGAATTTGCAAGACCTCATATTTATTCATTACGTAATCTCTTTTGGAATCCGAAAAAATATTGATTCTGTTAAATGATTTCATAATTATTTTAAAGAAAGAACCATACCAGTTCACTGTATTATCAGAAAAATATCCGATAAAACTTGTATCCGGGGGCATGATACGGACAAGGGTATTCAGAAACATATCAAGATGTTTAATAAGATTCAGCCTTTTACGGTTTATTATGATCCTGACATCTTTTAAATCCTTATCATCATAGCTATAATTGTTTTTTGAAGAGAGTACAATTAATTTAGTCTCCCCCGAAATGCCAAGGTTTTTCAGGTAACGAAAAAAATTAAATCCTGTACATCTTAAAACGGAGGTATTACTCATCATTTTTGATTCTGATAACAAGTTAAAGGTAAGCTAAAAGAATATTCACATCAATATGTAAATGTCCTAATATTGAGATATATAGAAGGATTGACTATGGGTTGGTCTAACGTTTTCTGATGAATATTATCAGTTATTATCCGTTGATGTGCGAAGCAAGGTAATTCGTCAAAAAAAGAAGGAAATTGACTGAAAATCAGGTAAAAAATAAGGGATCAGGATGCTGAATATAGTTGTAATACAATGAATATTAGGGTAATACATAAAGGTTACCGACTAATTTAGGATGAAAATTTTGAAAATATATATTTGACAAACAGCCTACTATTATTGATAATTTTCCGGGAATTATCACATTTTCAGTGGTATAAATCGTTCTTTCGGGGAGTTACCGGGATACCTGTAGCCCATTTTCTCATTTTGTCTGTAATCAGACTTAGGTGTTTTTAGTCTATTATTAACTTTTCAATACAAATATTTTCCGGATTAACCAGCTTAATAATATAAATACCTTTCTTAATATTTGAAATGTCTACAGGATTACTGTCGATATGCTTGCTAAGCAGAAGGTTGCCCTGAAGGTCATAAATATTGAGGATGCCGTCTTCATGATTGTTATTCTTTACATAGATAATTTCAGTCGCGGGATTGGGATAAAAAAACAGTTCCTTCGAATAATCAGGATATGTAACTTTTGTAACGATATCCTTTATGCAACGAACCGAAAATCCGCCCCTGGTCAGGTAGGTATTTCTGGTCACACTTGTTTCCATAAAGCCTAGTCTGCGCACATATGCCCAGCCATCACTGGTTTTGGTAGCACTCCACCAGTATCCGAATTTCCCAAAGTCATGAAAAACGCCATCGGAACCTCCAAAACTTCCTCCCGGCAGGGCAGTGAAACCTGCCTCATTTGTAGCTCCGGTATTTGGTGTTATCCAATGTGAGGTCCCTGTTTCTTTAAGTTTGCCACCGGAAATGTCCATTCCACCAAGAAAGGTAGTTAATATGGTCCAATCATTATCTGAAGGGACGTGCCAACCGGTTGGACATAAATTACCGGCCTCAGTTGCATACCAGTTATAAAGTGCACCATAAGTTACAGCATTGGTAACAGAATCGTTATTTTGCCAGTTGTATGCACCTGAGCTTAAAGTAATCCAGATTGTTCCGTTTGTGACTTTTGGGATTGTATTCCCGTTATTGTAATGAGTAACTCTCAGGTTTCTGTCCATCCATACCTGAGTCCCTATAGTTATTGTACTGTAAACGTTTCCATCAAAATCCGTTACTGTCTGGGAAATGACGGTTAATGTCATAAAGAATAAGGATGTACCGATTATCAGACTTTTCATTTCGTGCGATTTAATTATTAATAATGTTGTTCAGGGTAATCTCTGATGATGCACAAGAAGAAGTATCCGAAGTAAAAACATGATTGTAAATACCTGTTTCTTGTTAAAGTTACGAATAACAACAATATAAGTCAAAAAAAAATCCATCCTTCCAGGGCTTACCTTAGATTGATGGAGATTAATTCAAAACAAGCTTTACTATACATTAAAAGGTTTACCTTCTCATACTACCAAAAAAAAAGGTTAAGATCATATGAAACTTAACCTAAACTAAACATATTTCAGTTATGAGCAATAATGCTTTAATTTCAAAATGCTTAAAAGAAATATAATAATCAACAGGCCATAATGTAATGCAACTTCCCTTTTGGGTTAATGCATTAATTAAGCGATGTTATCACCTGGAAGCCTGAAGTTTTATAAAATCCAGTACCTCGTCAGTATCTTTTTCTGCATTTACGGTCTCATTCCTGTAAATGATCTTCTTGTCTTTCCCGATAATAAAAGTCCATCTTTTTACAGTAACTCCTCTCACAAGTTCGTGCTCCGTTCCTCCAACAGTACGTTTAATTGAAGCACCATCACCAACGGGAACTCCAAATAATTTTGCAATTTCGCCTTTCTCGTCAGATAAAAGGGTGAAGTTGAGTTTTTCAGCCTCTTTGAAAAGCCTGAGGTTTTCAACTTTGTCTCCGCTTATACCTACAACCTCGACTCCGGCAGATTGCAGATCTTCCCTGTGGTCACGATAAGAGCAGGCTTGTTTTGTGCATCCTCCGGTCATTGCAGCCGGATAGAAATAAACCACAATGTATTTCTCTCCAAGAAATTCTTTAATATTCCAGGTGGAACCGTTATCAGCAGTGGCTTTAAACTGTGGTGCTTTTTCTCCTACTGTTAACCCTTGCTGAGCAGATGAGGCGAGAGTGGCTAAAATCAGCAATGCAATTGTGAGAAGCTTTTCTTTCATCATTGGTACTTTTAAATTATTCTTTACAAATTATGTCTTAAATTAGTGGTATCAGTTACAAAAACACAAATTCATTAATAATTGTTCAATTAATTATCTTAATCCTTAACACAACGTACACTGAAGCCGTATTTTTTTGATATGTGACGCATTGACACAACTGAATTGCCTGAATAGAGACTAAGATACCACAGCTCATGCTGACCGGTTTCGGTTCCTGACCAGAAAGATGTAAATGAATTAATTGAACTAAAGGTTCCCTCAAAGTAGCGGATCCCTGATGGAAGAGCACTAAAACCGGTGCTGTTATCAGGCGAATTATTGGATGGAAACCAATACTCGGATCCGGTTTTCTTCAGATCGTTGCCTCCGCTTATTGTATCACTTAAAAATTCCCTTAGTGTAAGCCAGTCTTCCCTCAATGGTATATGCCATCCTGTCGGACAAAGTTCCCCTGTATTGACAGTAAATCCATTATAAAGAGCACCAAAAGTATCTTTATTAGCCTCTTTATCATTATTATACCAGCAATATCCTGCTGTTGAAAGGTTTGACCACGCCTCATTACTGACAACCTCTGCGATTTCGGTACCGTCATTCAATCGGGTTGTTTTAAGGTTTTCGGCCATCCAGATCTGAGTTCCTATCCTGACGGTCTTATAGATATTTCCCTCAATATCTCTTATGGGTTCAGGGGTGTCATCCTTGCTGCAACTGATAATTATGGTGGTAATAGCTGCCAAAAATACAACAGGGAAATAGTTCTTCCTATCTATTGTTGAAAGACTACTTTTAAGAAAAACAATATATTCCGGGAAAGATCCGGACCACAATTTCAGGAATGTCTTCACTGCAGAGCTATTGTTACTGTAAAATTATGAAAGGATAACGTAATTAGCAATAATAAGTTTATTCTCTCCGGGGAAAGGTGAATACTTTGGAAATATAAAGTTTAACAAAATTGATGATTTAAATAATTTAATTGTAATAATCAGTCGGAAGTCAGAAGACCGGAGACCGAAGACAGAGCACATCGATTTTTACTAACTAATGGGTTTTCAAAACGATCATCAAAATAGAATTCTGTTTAATACTTCATGGAGCATGAACTTCAAGCTTTGTTTATTTTGATATTGTTTTTCTTCCGACTCCGGACTTCCGACTTCAGCCTTCAGCCTTCAGTTCATTCAATCCTGATCAGCTAGCATGATTATTCTTTTTGGGAAACCACGGAAAGAAAGCACTGGTTTTTGAGATATATTCTTTGTATTGTGGTCTTTGTTCCTTCAAAGTTTTTTCCAGGAGAGCCACACCCGAGATTTTAATTATTAATACTGTCATAAGAATGGAACCCAATACCTGAATATAACCGCCTGAAGCAATTGAGATCAATCCAAAACCCCACCAAACAGCCGAATCGCCAAAATAATTAGGATGTCGGGTATATCTCCAGAATCCCTTATCCAGTACTTTACCTTTATTTACCGGATCAGCTTTAAACCTGGCAAGCTGAAAGTCGCCTCCTGCTTCGAACAAAAAACCTGTCAGCCATACGGCAATTCCGGCAAAATCAAGGATCCCCAAATGATTCTCCTTTCCATAAAACTGGGCTCCGAGCAGGGGTGCTGAAATGAGCCACATTAACATTCCCTGTAAAAGGAATGTCTGAAAAAAACTTATCCACCAGTACCTGTTCTCTCCATAATTCCTGCGAAATTGTTTGTACCTGAAATCTTCGCCTTTACCAATATTACGGTATGCAAGGTAACCGGAGAGGCGCAGCCCCCAGATGGTAACCAGTGAAATAGTAAGAATTTTTCTTGGCTCAAAGCCCTCTGTTTGAAGGTAATATACCAGTGAGGCCAACACAAACCCCATCCCCCAGAATATATCTACAATACTGACATTTCTTGATAATAATGCTGACCACCCACAAGGCGGTCATAAATATCATTATCACCAGAAATGCCTGAAAATATACTTGTAAGAAGTTCATAACCGGAAATATTACTCAGGGAGGAGTGCAACAGCTGCAGCTCCGATTCCAACATTAGCCCCGATAACAGGTGAGATATTCACAACAGAAACAGGTGCTTTTAAGCTTAATTTCTCCATTTTTTCAGAATACCAGCGGGCAGCTTCAGGATTATTTGCGTGCAACACAATATAGTTCCATACAGTTCTTTCCTGAATCAATTTCCTTATATGTCCCATTACCTTTTCCATATTGGCTTTCTGATTGAACGATTTATCAAAAACGATAGCTTTTCCTGAATCATCGACAGAAACAATAGGATTAATATTGAGAATTCTTGCGATCAGACCTTTAGTTGCAGAAAGTCTGCCACCGCGGATCAGGTATTTAATATCCCTGACACTTACAAAGATCTTTACATTCTTAACCGAATCTTCTATCAGTTCCACAACCTGATCATGTGTATACCCTTCTTGGATAGCCTTTCCGGCTCTGAGTATCAATAATCCAAGTGATCCTGAAAGATTTTTGGAATTTATAACTGAAATTGGTTTGTTGAATTCTTTGCTGATAGCCAGGGCAGCTTTCTGGCTGCTTCCGAATGTCCCGCTGAGCTTGTCACTCAGGTGAATAGCTATTATGGAATCATAGTGCGAAGCAAGGTGGGAATAGAGATTTGTAAAGGTCTTCTCATTCACCTGAGCAGATTTCGGAGAGTGAATATTTTCTTCAAGAAGAGTATAAAACTGTTCAGGTTGAATAGTTACTTTGTCGAGATAATGATTTTCGCCGAAATTAATATTTATAGGAAGCATATTGACCTGATATTCATCGATAAGTTCCTGTGCGAGATCACAAGTTGAATCAGTAACCAGGGCGATTTTCCATTTTCTGTTATATACCACATCGCTTTGGCGGATCATATCATCGGCTTTCTGGAAGGCAAGAGTCCCGGTTTTCCGGAGTTTGTTAAAGAGATCGGCCGGAGTATTTGTATGAACATGTAACCTTCTCATCTTGTCTGATCCGGCGACAACCACTGAATTTCCATATGTTTCAAGAAGTGCTGACAGTGCTTTGCTGTCAATATTACTGTTTTTTATAAGGGCTTCAGTGCAGTACCTGAAGTCAACTTTTTCAGGAATAGATTCCTCAATTTTTTCGAACAGGGAGGTTTCTGCCTTTACCTGGACAAGGTCCTTCAGATTGCGGCTTGCAATAAAATCAATAATGCCTTCGACAAAAAACACAAAGCCTCTGGCACCTGCATCAACTACATTTGCTTTTGTCAAAACTTCAAGTTTCGACTTGGTTTCAATCAGTGATTTATTTAATACACTGAGAGAACTAATAAACATTTCGTTGAAGTCAGATATTCTTAACCTGTTGTCATATATATAATTAGCCCAGTCTTTAATTACAGTCAACATGGTTCCTTCAACAGGATTGGAGACAGCTTCATATATGTAACGTATTGAATTTTTGATGCTCTCAGCGAATTGTTTTACAGTTATTGTTTTAAAATCTCCGGTTTCAACGCTCATGCCATAAAGGAATTGAGCAAATATAATCCCGGAGTTACCCCTTGCATTAATAAGTGTGGTTTCTGCAATACGGTCGGCGGTGATCTTATATGACCGGTGAGGATGCAGGGAATCAATTACTGCCCTGATAGTTGAAGCAAGATTAGTCCCGGTATCGCCGTCATTTACAGGAAAAACATTTATCTTATTAAGTTCAACCTGATGTTCGATAACCTTCCTGGCTCCGGCGATAAAGGTATAATACAACCTTCGGCCATCCATTTCATTCAGAGGTAACGGTGCAACTAATGTCATATATCGTTATCTTACAAATGTTTTGCAAAGGTAATGATTTATATAATCCAAATACTTCTGCCAATTTTTTATTAAATAACAGAAATATGGAAGGAATGTTCGGGAAAGTATCGTTTTCTAAAAATCTTCGTTTGTTAAGTATCCTCTGTATGCTGCTATTGCTCTTTTTCTTGCAAAGTCATGCTCAATCATAGGTCTGGGATAGGTTGATTTATCGAGATCATCAACCCATTTTCTTACATACTCCTTTTTCGGGTCGAATTTTTTCTGCTGTGTTTCGGGATTGAAAACACGGAAATATGGAGCGGCATCACATCCTGTACCTGAGGCCCACTGCCAGTTGCCGTTATTTGAAGATAGCTCATAATCAAGAAGTTTCTCAGCAAAATAAGCCTCTCCCCATCGCCAGTCGATTAAGAGATGTTTGCACAGAAAACCGGCTGTTATCATTCTTACCCTGTTGTGCATATAGCCTGTTTTGTTCAATTGCCTCATTCCGGCATCTACCATACAGTATCCTGTTTCTCCCTGGCACCATTTTCTGAATTCATCCTCGTTGTTATTCCATTGGATCTTATCATATTTTGGTTTAAAATTTTCTGTTACTACCCGCGGAAAGGAGAAAAGTATCTGCATAAAAAATTCGCGCCAGATCAGTTCACTGAGAAAAGTACTATTTGTATGTATGGCTTTTTCCACTATCCTTCTAATGCTCACAGTCCCGAAACGCAGATGTGGTGAAAGGTAACTTGTCTTATCTGCAAAAGGTAAGTTACGATATTTATCATACTCACTTATTATTGTAAGGTCAAATGGCTTAACTTTTACAGAACTTAACCGGAATCCGATTTTTTCAATAGTTGGAAACTCAAAATTGCTTTGATAATAATTTAGTCCGGATTTTGGCGTATTTCTATCAGGGACAGGTATTTTTTCTGAAATTTTTTCCAGCCATCTGTTTTTGTATGGAGTAAAGATGGTATAAGGATTATTATCAGATTTAGTGATCTCCTTTTCCTCAAATATTACCTGATCCTTGAATTTTATAAGGGGAATCTGTTTTTTTCTGAGTAAAACCTCAACTGCATTATCTCTTTTAATTGCGTATGGTTCACAATCTTTGTTGATATAAACCGCATTAATATCAAATGCTGACAGAATATTATTCCAGACCTGCTCGGGATTTCCTTTAAGTATATAAACTGAACTACCATATTTTCTAAGTTCTCTGTTTATTGATAAAAGAGACTCATAAATAAAGCTGATCCTGGGATCATCGGCGGATAGCTCATCTATGATATTCGTATCGAATATAAACACAGGCAGTACAGGTAAGCCTGCATTTAGGGCATTTATCAATCCGGTATTATCATCCAGCCTGAGGTCCCTTCTGAACCAAAAGATATTTATTTTCAAGCTACTTTATTTAAAATGAATATTTAAAATTTTCTTTTAATGAATCTGATTATAAATTATTAATCTCTGTTATCTCATTAACAATAAAGGTAAATAAATTCGTATCTTAGTACAAATAAAAGAATAAGACTATCGGTAATCAGTAATAAGAAAACTGAAATATCTTGAAAATGAATGAACTCAATCCCCATTCCCAATTCTTGAATTTTAACCTCACCCCCTCTGATCCCCCTCTCCCGAGTGAGAGGGGGAAGATAACCAATTCATTTTCAAGTCCCTCTCCCCTGGGAGAGGGATTTAGGGTGAGGCTGATTTCAGTGGTCGGTGTGAGCTCATCTGACCTAAATGAAGAAATAACTGATTATCAAGTTACATAAAAACTATTATTACTCTTTCCCGATAGTCATATAAAAGAATTTATCCTATGATCATACTAAAAACCACCTTGTTAAAAATTCTTATTCCGGTTGTTGTTGTGTTATTTTTAGTTACCTCCTTCACTATAAGCAAAATGATGCCACAGGAGGATCTTAAGGCCAAATACTCATTTAAGGATTTTGAATCGGCAAAAAAATGCGCAACATGCCATCCTGGTAATTATCAACAGTGGAGCCAGGCAATGATGTCGCAGGCATATACACATCACTGGGATGAAATTGAATATTTCGATCTGGCAGTAGCCCATGCAGAAGCCAAACCGGAATTGAAGGAAGCTGTTGACGGATGTAATGGCTGTCATACTCCTCTGGCGTTTATGAGCGGACCATTTCCTCCTCCCAGACCCTCAGAAAATAGTATGGCAAACGAATCTGTATCATGTGAAGTTTGTCATCTGACACAATCTGCACAAACCGATCCTCCTTTTAATTTCAGCTATCTTATTAAACCCGGAACGACAAAATACGCTGTCCGAACTCCGGCAGTAGAATCTCCTGCCCATAAAATTGTGACAAATGATTTCTTCAGAACAACTGAGTTTTGCGGGAATTGCCACAACGAAAAAAATCCATTTGGGATATGGGTAAAAAGTACTCAATTGGAGTGGAAAGAGGGACCCTATGCAAAAGAGGAAGTCAGGTGCCAGGATTGTCATATGCCTAAAGGAGGTCCATATCTGAATGCACTGATGGCTAAGCCTTATGATGATGCTAGGCTTCACCTGTTTCATGGAGCCCATGATCCGGGTAAAGTAAGAGGGACCATAGAACTCCGTATAGAACCTGATATCCGGGAGGCAGAGCCGGGCGAGAGTATTGTATTCCAGGTTGCTCTTTTTAATCAGAAAACAGGTCATAAATTTCCGACCGGTTCTGTTGAGGACAGGATAGCATGGCTTCAGGTTGAAGCAACAGATGCTAAGGGAAGGGTGTACCATCTTAATGTGGATAAAAAGGGATTTGAAGGGGAAGAATATACAATATCAGGTGATTATCTGGCTTACCAGGATATGGCTGTGCCACTTAAACAACCGGATTTTAAGGGTGTTCAGCGCGATGGTATACCATCGGGTAACAGAATCTTCAGGATGCCATATTTCGATCCTGAGGGAAGGATGACAATTATGCAGTGGAATACTGCAAAACTGGGAGTCGATTACAGAATTGGTCCACGTGAAACCAAAGTAGAGAAATTTACTTTCAGACTGCCATTTGATACTGCCCCGGGTGAAATGAAAATCAGTGCAGTTCTGAATTACCAGCTCCTTGTGAAACCTGTGGCAGATTATCTTAAAGTGCCTGCAGATGAATCAGAGATAAAAGTTGTGAATGAGCATTCAACTATGGTAACCATTTTACCTTAGCAGGATGAGTACAGACTATAATTCTTAAAGTTATGAATAGAGAAAACCTGAATCATGTTGCCATTGTGGCTTTAGTTCTGCTTTTAATAATTCCGGCAAATAAATCTGATGCAATACCTGCATTTGCACGTAAGTACCAGATAAGCTGCCAGGTATGCCATGCTCCTGCAATGCCTAGGTTGAAAGCATTTGGTGACGAATTTGCAGGGAATGGTTTCAGGATGACTGAATATCAGTCGCCCAGATACTTTATTCCTGCCGGTGATGATAAGCTTTCATTGCTAAGGGAGTTGCCACTTGCAATCAGGATGGATGGTTTTATTTCTTATAATTTCAATAATGAAGGCCAGGCAGACTTCAGTTCACCTTATGTTTTGAAAATATTATCAGGAGGTGAGTTATCTGAAAAACTTTCCTATTATTTCTATTTTCTGTTTAATGAAAGAGGATCAATTGCCGGTGTTGAGGATGCTTTTCTGATGTACCGTGACCTGTTTGGTTCCGGTATCAATTTCTATATTGGCCAGTTTCAGGCATCCGATCCCTTATTTAAAGGGGAGTTACGATATACACTTGAACCATATCAAATATATGGAACAACTCCCGGAAATTCATTGGCAGATCTAAAATATGACAGGGGAATTATTTTTGACAGGGATTTTAAAACAGGGACAACTGTTGTCGCTCAGATTCTGAATGGCTGCGGTATTGGAGAAGCTGGTGCGGGCAATCTCTTTGATAATGATAAATACAAAAACTTTATGGGACGCATAACCCAATCTATCGGACCCAGTCTGAGTATTGGCTTATTTGGCTACACGGGAAAGGAATTGCTCTCAGATCCGGCTAATATTTGGGCTAGCATTACAAATAATATTAAAATGATAGGTCCTGATATCTCAATAAATTTCGAAGACAAATTTGTAGTGAATGTTCAGTATGTAAGGAGAACCGATTCCCAGGTTTTTGATGGAATGGGAGGGATAAATAGCAATATAGTAACAGATGGTGGTTTTGCTGAAATTATTTATTCCCCAAAAGGAGATATGAGCAACTGGTATCTGACAGGACTTGCAAACATTGTTGATTCGGATCTGGATGAGCTTGACTATAAATCTGCTACTTTTCATGCCGGTTACCTGTTAAGGCGTAATGTAAGGCTTGTTTCGGAGTTCACTCAGGTTTTCTCTCCAGGGTCATTCGGAAAAGTAAGTGTCGGTGTTGTCTCAGCATTCTGATCCGGGATTCTTTTAGTTGGATATAAACTTTAGGAACTGTGGTTCTATCTTTTGCCAGTTGTAAACAGTTTCTGCAAGATATTTGGCATTGACACAATGGATTTTATATAAATTTTCATTCTCAAGATAACCAAGAATTAATCTGGCTGTTCTTTCAATATCAGACGGATTGATAAGAAACCCGAATTTATCGATTTCGACCTCTTTTCTGATTGCTTTAAGATCTGAGAAGATAACCGGTTTTCCATAAGCAGCATAAAGGAAAAGTTTTATTGGCAGGCAGTGTTGGTTTTCAAAATCGTTGGACCTCAGATCAAGAAAAATATCCGATTCCTTTATCAACTCAGCAAATAATTTGAAATTTTGTCTGTCATAAATCTGTAAGGTATTACCAGGATTAAGCGAACTAAATAAATGTTCGCATTCATCTCTGTCTTTTTTCCTTTCATACCAACCGATAATTGTTACATTGATTTTAAGATCTTTATCCAGTTCGTTAAGCTTTTTTATTACAGAGAAAAATTTTCCATATCCTTTTTCCATACAAATTTTGCCTGAGTAGCTAAGACTCAGAATCCCTTTCTGTATGACTGGCTCTTTGTAAGAAATATATCTTAAATCGGGATAGTATGATGCGAAAATGAATGTTTTACCGGGATATAGTAACCTGTATGGTCTGCTCTTGTACCATTCTCCGAATATAAAAGAGTCAGCATGTCGTGTTACCCAAAAATTAAAGAAAATAAGTTTGAGAAAGTTGAACCATTTCAGAATGAAGATATGATCAGCCAGATTTTTTTTTGATGGATACCATTCTGTTATATCGTAGATTATCCTGATTTTTTTGGATTGATTGTCAGAATATTTTCTTGCTGCCAGAATAGTAAGAGGTTCAGAACAGATAATTGTATCGGGTTTAAAACCGTTTAAGCGTTTTACGAACTCTTTTACCTTATCCCTTTTAGTCAGGTTATCACCTTCAAAGCTATCAATTAAAATACCGTCAACGATTTCTTTAAGGTCTTTCTTACTGCTTGTTATTGATACATTGTTCTCATGGACACTCAAAGACCTCGCCATATGATAAAATATTCTGTCATCATACGGGTCATGACCGGATGTCAGAAAAGAGATATTCATTTTATCTCAATGTTTTGAAATTCAGTATGGTCTCAAAAACCCTTTGCCTGGTTTCATCAGGTGTAGGATTAAGTTCCTCAGTAGTAAAACTGCCATTCTGAATGTCGATCCTCTCAAAAACCAACAGATAAAGATTAAAAATAACATCAAGGCTCAGCTGATACCTTGGTTCAAGAAACGGACTGATATTTTTTATAATATCATAAGTTTTTTTCCTGTATTGGTCGGCAAGATTGTAGTAGGGTTTTATAAGATTGCGGAAATCATTGTTCACAGGTTTTCCCCCGGCAAATTCGCGTAAAACACTTCTGTTGAGGCCATTTTTAATAATAAGATCATCAGCAAAGTAGCTGAGGTTATTAAGCTGGTCTTTCTGAAAATCTCTAATAATATGAACAAGGTAACTAAACAGAGCGCATGGGGTAGAGGCCCACTTAACATCAAATGGAGGAGCTTCATAAGTTCCGTTTCTTTTCTGAAGGCCGTTCAGATGGACGAATATAGAAGCAGGAGCAACCGATGCACCTTCTGAATATTCAAGAAAAGAATCAAGAGTAGGGAAACCATCATTATTGATGTCGTAGATCATTGATCTGGCAAAAGCTTCCATTGGCCAGAGAGGGATTTGAAACTTATCAACTGTTTCAATAAGCTCATTCTGAAGAGGATTGCATTCCTGTGATACTATGATCATCTTAAGCCAGTCATCGACATTTGCCTTAAATTCTTCCCTTTCACCTTCATGGATAAGTTTATTCTTAGCCTTATGATCATCTATAAGGTCATCGATTGCCCGCATGAATTTATAGCAGATTTTTGCTGCACAGAATCTGTCTGATTCCCAGAAATTTGCAGCAACAAGTATGTTCGGATGATCTTTAATCTTATGAAAATCAATAGAATCAAATATCTCGATAAACTGTTCCCTTTGCGATTTCATTATTAGTGTTCTGTAACGTCAAAGATAATAATTGTTCAGGATTCTTTCAGATGTGAGTTTTGCTGAGAGCAGTACATTTGGTATTCCGTTACCAGGATGAGTACTGCCTCCCACAAAATACAAATTTTTATATTTGCTATGCTGGTTATGTGGCCGGAAATATCCCATCTGCATCAGGTTATGAGCCAGGCTCCCAAAAACCGAACCCCTCGATATATTGCAGACACTTTCCCAGTTTTCCGGTGTAAAGCAGATTTCAAATTTGATATGTTCTTCAATATCCTCCAGTCCAAGTTGTTTTAGCCTTTTAATAACTGCACTTCTTGTGCTTTTGGCAAGAGCATCCCAGTCCTGTTTTTTCATTTTGTCCACATGTCCTGCTCCGACAATAAATGAAAGTGTTTCCTGATTTTCAGGAGCAGCTGACGGATCTGTTCTTACGGGCGCATGAACATAAAAACTTGGATTATCACTTACTGATTTTTCAATAAAGATTTTGTTAAGCCCTTCCCGGAAGCCATCTGAAAGGAAAACACTATGATGACCCAACTGCTGGTACACCTTATCAAGGCCCCAGTGGAAGCAGATGGCTGAACAGGAATATTTCATTTTATCGAGACTCCGGGATTTTCTTTTATCTGGTAATAAATTCCTGTAAACATATGGAAGATCCGCATTTGCCACTATAATATCTGCTTTGATTTCAGATCCATCCTCAAGAACGAGACTTTCAGCCCGGTTGCCTGATACTCTGATTGTTTTTGCAGGCATGTTATAATTCACTTTAACACCTGCAGATTTCGCAGCACTTAATAACTTTTCCACGATGCTATACATTCCACCCTGAGGAAAGAATGAACCTTCAGTAATTTCTGTGGCTGGTACCATCGAGAACATTGCAGGGGAATTAAAAGGACTCTGGCCGACATAAATATTCTGAAAAGTATAAGCCATCAGAAGATGTTTATTTTTAAAAAACTTCTTTGCATATGACCAGTTTGAAATATAGGTTTTGAGCTTTATCAGCATTCCTATATTTCTAAAGTTCACAAACTGGAAGATGTTATCGAAATTCCTGTCAATAAGTTTATTCATCCCGATCTGAAAAATCTCGTAACCATCAGTAACATATTTTTGCGATTTTTTGAAACTACCGGCTTCAATCTTTTCGTGCTGTATTTTCATTTTCTCCTCCGAGGGAGAAAATGTGATTACTTCATTATCGTCAAAATAGATTTTGTAGAGCTCTTCGAGAGGTTTAATATCTCCATTTTCAAAGAATGGAATTTCAAGGGATTTGAATATTTCGTTATAAATACCCGGCATAAGAAGCATTGTTGCTCCGAGGTCAAAACGGTGTCCTTCCCGAATTATCTGGCTGCACCGGCCTCCTGGAGATCCGTTTTTTTCAAAGATCTCCACAGCATACCCATTTTTTGCAAGGTAAACTGCTGTTGCAATACCTCCTATACCTGCGCCTATGATAGCTACCGATTTTTTACCGGTCATATTTATTAAAGTGTTATTTATGAAATTTATGATAAAGACTACAAAGAAATGAATTTGTCCCATTATTGGAAACGCAAATTAATATTTTCCTTTATGCTTCTTGTACAGAAAAGATAAAAAGGATAGCTAACCACGGAGTGTCTCGGAGTTTATACGAGTAACACGGAGTTGTTATACAGTGTGACTCAGTGTAAACTCCGCGTTACACTTTGGTTAAATTGTATGTTAGGATCAGTAGGTAGGTTTCAGGATCATTTTCTGATCACCATTCAGTTCAAAAAGCCATTTTTTAAACGGAGGCATACTGTACTTACCCACAACATTATTGGAAAAGCCATACCCTTCTGTTGGTTTACCAACAAGATTTGTTTCCAGATTGCCGTTAAGGTTTTCGTCATGGAAATATCGGATTGCATATTTTCCTGCTTTCAGGTTTTCAATTGAAACGGACCATTTTTTATCCTTTATAATTCCAATTTCCTGTTTAATTATCTGTTCGTTCTCATCGAAAAGCTGAAACATTAATTTCCCGTTGTCGTTTCTGATTTCCGTAATATCAATCTCAAGTTTATACTGAGAAAATGAGATATTTGAGATCAGGTTTAATATCAGAAATATCCATTGAATTCTTATCATAACAGGTCTGCAAATGAGTTGTATTATAGAGTTATCAGATAATAAAAGACTTTACAACTGTATGTAAGCCTCATGTGATTTCGATATAAAAAAACACGCCTGAGCGTGTTCTTTATTTATGTTTTGTACATACTATTTTTTAAGCAGGTCGCGAATCTCTGTCAGGAGTGTTTCTTCCTTAGTAGGAGCCGGGGGTGCAGCAGGAGCAGCAGGCTTTTCCTCTTCCTTTTTCTTTGCAGAGTTCATTGCTTTAATAACCATGAATACAGCAAAAGCAACAATTAAGAAATCAAAAACCACCTGTATAAAGTTTCCATAATTCAGGGTAACTGCAGGATTTTCTCCAACAGCAGCCTTAAGTATAAATTTAAGATCTGTAAAATTCACACCTCCAACAAGCAAGCCAATCGGGGGCATTATAACATCATTAACGATTGATGCAACAATCTTTCCGAATGCTGCACCAATAATTATACCAACGGCCATGTCTACAACATTGCCTTTCATTGCAAATGCCTTAAATTCATCAACAAGTTTCATAATTTCAGATTTTAGAAAAGATTAGTATTAGAATTTAACTGATAATCCTACGCCAAGAATTTCCTTGAACTGGACTTTTGATTTTATCCCTTCTCCTGAATCAATAACTCCACTTTCATCTGAATCAAAAGGTACCTTAATATCATCATCATAAATAAGTTGTGTTATAAAGCTGGCGGTTAAAAATTTGTTAACTTTCAATCCGGTTAGTGTCTCCCAGTTTACATCTATGTTCTGAGGGTTGTTTGTATAATTGGAAAACAGATCAAGTTTAGTAGTAAATGAGACATTCTTCAAGAATTCGCTTTTGAAATCAGCTCTTGAATATACCGCTCTGAAATATCCGCCTATCTCACTTCGGGATGTTTCTCCCGGGTTCACGCCGAAAGCGCCGGCTGCTGAAAGAGACTCTTCCGTTACAAAAGTGAATTTCCCCGTCAGGGGAGCAAGAAAAGCAGTGAAATATGCATTTGGCTTATAATCCAATCCCAGTGCTGCCATGATATATGCTGGCGACAGAAAGTCTGAAATCTTATTTGTAATGTCAGGATAATTATAGCCCGGGCTAAACTGTGTTTTGAAACTTAACAGGGCTGAGTAGTAAAATTTGCCGAATGCCTCCTGACCGAATTTCGATACAAAGTCAATCTTATCATCAGTCTTTGTAAAATCTTCATCTTTCCCCTGTTTTAAAAGTCCGTAACCAAGATCCAGACTATTATCCCAGGCAAATTTCCCCTTCTTGTAATTTGCAAAGCCGCTGAATAATCCATTTAGGGAAACAGAATTTTGTCCTCCGGAAGCCCAGTTTGAAAGGGAGGTCTGGGCCAGACTTAAAGTAACTATGCCTCCTTTTTTCCATCCCTGCAATGTATCGGTAGTAACACTTCTAAGCTGTTTCTCAGCATCTGTAACCTGGCTGAATACATAAATATATTGAATGCCAAGTAAAAATATGATTGAAACTATTTTTCTATTCATTTGTAACTATTTTTGTTAAAGATATAAAAAACCCATGAAACCATAATAAATATGATAGCATGGGTAAACAGATAAATCAATCAGCTTATTATTATTTGGAGACTTCCTTAACTTCTGCTTTGACAGCATTCTTAATCACGGATTGTACGCCTTTATTACGGCCACTTTCACTTTTATAATTCTGACTGGTTCCAATAACCTGACTATTGGCTGCGGTAAGTGCAAACCGGAACATTTTTGTCGGTGTTTGTGATTTTGTAATTCTTTTTGGATCGGAAGAGTTTTTCTTAACAGATTCGATTCCATTAATGCACGCAGCTTTTGTTGTATAACCCTCGCTGCTGAGGATAATCTGTCCGTTACCGGCTTTTAACCTAAAACGAAATTCATTGTTTTTTCCACTCTGGTAAACTTCGAACTTTGCCATAATAATTGATTTTAGAGTTAGTTATAATTTAGTTTGTCTATCAAACAAAAAAACATATATTTTGTTTAATTTTTATTAAATGTTTTCAATATATTTTTAGTTAGCACATTGTACAAGCTAATTCAGGATATAAATTAATAAAGTAAATACAAGACATTCTTCATTATTTTTTGTCAGAATTTTTTAATAAAAATCTACTGGCAATTTCGTTTAAACCAGTAAATTGCAAAAAGATTAATTTAGCAGGATAATATTGACATTTAAGGCTATGGACAGAAAGGAATTATTTACAGCAAAAATTAACGAGGGATATACCTGTAAGGGAGATTCAATTCTTCTGGGGGCAGCAATACTCGATGGTGCACCGGTTTCAGGAACACAGGTTAAAGTGCCGCTGAAAACAATGAACAGACATGGGCTTATCGCTGGTGCAACAGGTACAGGGAAAACAAAGACTCTTCAGGTTTTGTCGGAGCAACTTTCCGAAAAAGGGGTTCCTGTTCTTTTAATGGATGTTAAGGGAGATCTCAGTGGAATTGCTGTTGCTGGTGAAGCTAAGCCTTTCATTCTTGACCGGCATTCTAAAATAAATATTCCTTTTACGACCAAAGGTTATCCTGTTGAATTATTAACCATTTCGCATCAGGACGGTGTACGGCTAAGAGCAACAGTATCAGAATTCGGACCCGTTCTGCTTTCACGGATTCTTGATCTTAACGATACACAGGAGGGTGTGCTTTCTGTTATATTCAAGTATTGCGATGACAATCAGCTTGCCCTTCTCGATCTGAAAGATCTCAAGAAAGTACTTCAATACGTTACTGAAGAGGGTAAGGCTGAGATTGAAAAAGAGTATGGAAAGATTTCCACTGCAACGACAGGTATAATAATGAGAAAGATAATCGAGCTGGAACAACAGGATGCTGATATTTTTTTCGGTGAACTTTCTTTTGATATAAAGGACCTTATGAGAATGGATAAGAATGGCAATGGATACATCAGCATAATTCGTCTGACAGATATTCAGGATAAGCCAAAGCTCTTTTCAACCTTTATGCTTTCACTTCTTGCGGAGGTATACAGCCAGATGCCTGAAAAGGGAGATGCGGAAAAACCTGAGCTGGTAATCTTTATCGATGAGGCTCATCTCATTTTCAGCCAGGCAAGCAAAGCCCTACTTGATCAGATTGAGAATATTGTGAAATTAATCCGTTCAAAAGGTGTCGGAATTTTCTTTGTCACTCAGAATCCTACTGATGTTCCCAACGGAGTATTATCTCAGCTCGGACTCAAGGTACAACATGCACTGAGAGCATTTACCGCAATAGACCGAAAAGCAATAAAACTTACAGCAGAGAACTATCCTATATCTGAATTTTATAAGACAGATGAAACAATAACGAGTCTGGGTATAGGTGAAGCTCTTGTCACAGCTCTGAGCGAAAAGGGAATTCCAACACCCCTGGCTGCTACAATGATGAGAGCTCCGGTAAGCAGAATGGATATTCTTACACCGGCTGAGATATCATCAATCAACAGATCATCAGTTCTTGTTCAAAAGTACGGGCAGATAATAGATAGGGAAAGTGCCTATGAGATTTTAAGCAAAAAGGTTTCTGAGATACAGGAAGCTTCTGAAGAGGAGAAAGCAAGAAGAGAAGAGGAGAAGGGGAGAAGAGGTGAGTGGGGTAGATCTGCTCCAAGATCTTCGAGCAGGAGCACAAGAACACCTCAGGACCAGATGGTTAAAGTCCTTACAAGTGCTACTTTCATAAGAGGAGTATTCGGGATCCTGAAAAAGGTGATGAAATAATAATCAGCGTTTGACTTTTACACTGTCAACCAGATATGGTGAGTCCCCTCTCCAGAAGACGGTGCCGTTTTTTTGTTTGTAATGTATTATTACCATTTCACCCTGCAGAGTATCGAATTGCCTTACGAGATTCTTGTTGGAAAGCGTAAACAAAAACTTCTCTGAAGCAAGGGCAACATCCCTGTTGGATGAAACACTGCTGAGTATCATCTCACCTTCATATGTTTTAACAAAAGTGCCCTTGCTGGAAAATTTCTGCAATAATCCTGCCCTATAACCTTCGCTGTAGGTGTAGAAATATTTCCAATAAATGTATATACTGCCGGTGATTATCAATATGGCCAAAGACCACCTCAGGAATTTTTTGGTTTTCCTGACCACTCTGGTTCCAAATGAAGTATTTGTTGATGTTGATTCTTTGCTCATGATTATTTTTAATTTATAAATATAAATAAAATCTGTGAACTTCTCAATTGAGTTATTTCCTTTTAGAGAGTTCGACAATATCCTTTACCTCAAGGACAGGTTTTTCGTAGCCTCTTAAAACTGCATTTATCATTGCAATCCCAAGTTCTTTCAATGTTGAAACATATTTCGGAAGTAATAAGCGTAAAGGAGGATACAGAAATTTGAATATTCCATAATATCCATGTATGTTTTTAAGGTCTTCAGATGGATGAAGAAATCCCGGGCGAAATGCATAAACATTTTTAAAAGGTAGCTTCATGAGATCGTTTTCAGTTTTTCCCTTCACCCTTGCCCAACTTATCCTTCCCTTTTCCGAACTGTCAGTGCCGGCTCCTGAAATATAACAGAATGTCATATCAGGATTTTGTTTTGACATAATTTCAGCCATATGCATCGTTAGGGTGTAAGTCAATGAGTAATATTGAACTTTATCCATGCCTACAGATGAGACACCAAGACAAAAGAAACAAGCATTATAGCTTTTTAACTGATCTGAGATCGGGTTCAGATTGAGAAAATCAGAATGAATGATCTCAGAAAGTTTAGGATTGATGATTCCGCATGGTCTTCTGTTAATAACGAGTACTTTCTCAACATCAGGATGTAAAAGCGACTCCTTAAGGACTCCTTCACCAACCATCCCTGTAACTCCTGTAACAATTAACCTTATTTTCATTTCTGGTCTGTTTATTTAAATTTCAATCCATTCAAGCCAATTAGTACCCCTTTACACCATTTTAAAAGTGAAGTATTATAAACTGACCAACCCATTACTGGCAAACTGAGTTCACGGATTTCCATATAACATTGCTATCAGATAAACTTTCAAGTGGTACCTCTCCCAGAACACCCACTAATTGACCTGAACAATTCAGCACAGGGAAAACTGAGTTTGCCACTGGATTACAGTTACTTATTATAAAAACAGTCTCACCACTGTATTTTGCCATTGTAACGAGGTAATATTTTGACCACTCAGGATTTGATTGCCCGAGATTCTGAACCGTATCTTTGAGCCAGTCGAGTTGTTCAAGCGGATTATCCACATTACAGGTATTATCAGAAAGAATATCTTTTTCACAGGAGAAAGCCAGTAAAAGAAGAACAAAGGTAAAAAACTGTAAAGGGTGCAGGTTTTTTTTCATATGTTCAGATAATTTTGTACTTAAAGCTGCATAGAATCAATGGTTTATAGTCATGTCTATATTTTTATTTCTCGCGCTGATCTCGCAGATTTTCGCAGATTGAACTAATACTAATCTGCGTTAATCAGCGCAATCTGCGGGAAACAGCTAATTATTTTTCATCACATTTTTCTTATTATAGCAACAAATCCTCCGTTTTTAGCCAGTGTTACTTTAAGCGGACTTCCCTTTTTGATTTTTATTACAGATTTCTTTACATCTTTTGGTTCTTTATCAGAATTTTTTGTATCGGCCCATATTTCCGCTGTATACTCTCCTGACGGTAAAAAGGGGAGATTCAATTCAACTGCTTTACCGATACTATTATTAATAACCCCTATAAACCATTTATCTCCGCTACGTTTAGCTAGCGCAACATAATCACCGGGATATCCGCTGATAAACTTCATATCATCCCATACTGTCGGAACTATTTTCAGGAAGTCGGCACCCGGCTGATTCAGAATATTATCGGGATGGTCACAAACTACGGTCAGAGGGCTTTCATAAATAATGAATTTTGATAGTTCGGCAGCACGTGTGTTCCACACCAGTGCAGGCACCTGTTGTTTCCATTGTTCCCGTGTGACATTTAAAAAGCCACCGGGTGTGTAATCCATCTGTCCCGCAAGCATGCGTGTAAATGCCAGTTTCACATTATGTTCAGGACTCATCTTATCTGAAAACTTGTAATACTCGTTTCCCATAACTCCTTCACGGGTTATCATATTAGGCCATGTTCTGATGATGCCATCAGGTTTGTAAGCACCATGAAAGTCAACCATAAGCTTATTCTCTGCAGCACATTTAATGATGTCAAGGTACCAGTTTACCATTTGCTGGTCATCGCGGTCCATAAAATCAATTTTAATGCCTGCAATCCCCCATTTTTGATATATGGGGAATGCTTTTTTATAGGCGGAATTACGATTAACATCACTCGAGTAGATCCAAACAAGTATTTTAACATTTTTAGATTTTGCATACTCGATAATTTCAGGCATGTTAATCTGTGGTGCCCATTTTGTTATATCAGCTTCAGGGGTATTGAATTTTCCATACCATTGCCAGTCAACAAGCATATAGGGCCAGCTCATTTCTGAGGCCAGATCAATATATTGTTTGATTACAGGCATCTCCATTTTCACCTCCCCGCTCCACCAGTGATCCCAGGCACTTATTCCGGGTTTGATCCATGAAGGATCTTTGATAGCACATGGATCATTAAGATTCTGAATGATTTCAGTTTCGATCAGAGTTCCCGGATTATCCCCGATCATCAGAACCCGCCAGGGAGTATAAACCTCATCATCAAAACGAACTTTTACTCCTGATTCAGGTTCCCCGGGGACCGGAACAAGTTTCGTTGTAAGCTGATTTGAATTACCATTTGTACCAATATAAAATGCTGCATAGTTATCAATCTTAGCCTCGGTAATTGCAACCCAGCAGTTCCTGTCATATTCCATCAGGAAAGGCATTCCTGCTATCGTTTTATCGTTAATATAGCTCAGGGGATGCTCAAAGAACTCGGCCTCATTTGACGAGGCATATCCCTTATATTCAACAACCCAGGCTTTAGGATTGCCAGGAATGCTGAATGTTGTTAACTCTTTAACAATCTCTCTGTCACCTGCGTTTGCCCCTCTATATAGTTTGTACCTGAAGGCTGCTCCATCATTATAAGCCCTTACAAAAAAATCCATTTGCCTCATCTGGCCTGTTTTTTCTTTAAGGATCAGCTGCAGTTCATTATAATGATTTTCAATCTCGGCATGTTTCGATTTTACAACAGGGATCCATGTCTCATTGAAATTCTTTATAGATTGTTCAATTATTGTGAAATCCCCTTTCATGACAGGTTCATCCTTAAATTCAAACCCAAGAGACGAAGGATTTATGATATTCCGGCCATTATAGGTTACCGAATAACTAAGATTATTATCGTTGCTTATGGTCACGATAATTTTGTTGTCAGGTGATTTTACAGAAATGTTCTGGCCATTTAAGGTTGATCCGAAAATTGAAACAATTATCAGTCCAAGTGTCTTTATTGAATTCATCTGAGTAGATTTTATTTATTTTTGTTGATTATTGATGTAATCCATCATGATGGATTTAATAACATTAGCAAATTTAACATCCGGTATTTCTTCCCTGGTGAAATATTGCGGACGTTCACCTTCGAGCAATGTAATCTCTTCAATTGGTATGTTAATCTTCCCTGTATAAATATATTTGACATTAGGATAAGCATCGCCGTTGAGGCATTCAAACTTTTTATAAAAAGCATACTCCTTCAGGTCGATATTCAGTTCCTCTTTAACTTCCCTTACAAGCGCTTCTTCAGGTGATTCTCCCTCTTCCACATGCCCGCCTATCAGATCCCAGTGATTTGGAAAGGGGATCCATGATTTGTTATCACGTAAAGCAAGTAAAAACTCGCCTTTATCATTTTCAAGAATGATTGCTGCTATTTCTTTCATTCCAGACCTTTAACAAGAATTGCATCACTATCTGACGAACCAAGTCTGTGCTTCAATATCTCCTGGTAATCAGCAGAATAATACCAGTCATCGAAATCCTTCCTGTTATTAAATCTTATCAGGACTGACTTTGTAAAATTCCATTGCCCTTCCAATATGACCGGTGATTCGTCAACAGCAAGATATTCTCCATTATACTTGTCAAAAACCTCATCAACCTTATCCAGGTATTTCTGGTATTCGGCCTTATTATTAATCCTGATATTTGCAAAAAAGTAATGACTCATAATTTGTGTTTTTATTGATTGCATCTAAATTACCATACCTTTAATTTGGCAGACCCTTTCCCGGGATCTTCAAACGGCCCTGCTGAAGGATTTGTTTCAGACCGCTTATTTCCGAGAAAATCAGTATCGATTTTTATCAGATTCCCATCCGGATCCTCAAATGCCTGTTTCGGCAATTTTGCCTTGCCTAGCATTTCAGTGGTAATGAACTGTGTTTTTAAACTTGTTGTTTCTCCGTTTAAAGAGTAATTCAGAAATACATTCTTCCCTTCCTCCAGGATTTCCATCAGAGGTTTGAAATCAGGATTCATTATGAAATTCTTCTCCTCTTTAAACTGAACAGCTTTATTATAATATAAATTCCCATCTATCCAGACAGGAAGCTTTGCCTCACTGAACCCGGCCAGACCATAATGATACTTTACATTTCTTGGATATCTATCCTTATCCGGTTCTCCTCCGGTCCCAAGAAAAATGTTATTATAGCATCTGTAATCACCTGAAAATATTGTTGATAATCCGGCCACTTCTGTTGAATGCGGGAGGTGATAAGGAGTAAAACGTCCCGGCTCAGGCCACATGGCGATCCTCCCGGCAAAAAGATTATGGACAATGGCTCCGCCCTGTGACTGGGTTATGATCCCTACATCTGATAAAAAGAGGTTATTATCGACAAGTGTTGGTCCGTGGTTCACCTCCATAAAAAGATCCTCAAGATCATTATGATACAGCAGGTTCTTTGTAACACGGCTACCCTGAGCCATCCAGTCGAGCCAAATTCCACGTCCTGCGTTATGGATGCGGTTTCTTTCAATCTTTGTATCAATTGCAGCATGAAACTTGATACCCCCGATTTCAGCACCGGTGAACTGTCTTTTTGTCCAGATATTGTAAATATGATTATTCTCGATTACGCTGAAAGCTGCTCCCATGCTTCCGCACATTCCTGTCTGTTCGCAGTTGAAAATTTCATTATTTCTAACAATGTGTGATCCGATATTAGCTTTGCTCCAGCCATTCCTTAATGTATTGAATGTTACTTCTATATAATGAAGGGATCCGTCAAGACTTCTGTCTCCCAGCCATACATTATGTCCTGTCCCGCGCTCTTTCCCCAAAGTAATACCGGAACATTTGGAGTCGCTTATTACATTATTCTCGATTATCCATCCTTTATTCCAGTGGGTTGCTATCATCCCTATCTGTTCTGCTGTTGGGGCAGCCCATTGAGTAGCAGCCTGACTGATATGGAAACCACGGATGGTAATATAATTGATACCAGGTTTATCAGGATAAAAACAGGTTCTCCTGGTACTGATCTCAACCAGCTCCTTATTTGGATCAAACTTCTGAAAGTTTGCCCAGATAGTAGTAGAGGATTCATCACTTGTACAATACCAGGTATAAAGTGATCCTTCAGGATCCTTGCTTTTATCGAAGGTCACCGGTGATATTACCTCATCGAGAGTTGCTTTTTCATAAAGTGATTTACCATTCAGAAAAACCTCACCGGTGTGATGAATTCTGCCCATGTCGGTAAACCAGTCCCCGTAAATAGGATCATTATATGGATTGTAATCACCAAATTTTGAGTTTGGGATTATAGCCTTCCAGATCCCACTTTTTTCTTTTTTCCACTCTTTAATAATCTCAGATCCTTTAATTTCAACTTTTTCACCTGAGGCTGCCTGATAAACAATTCTTTTTAAATCGGTTTCGCCACCTCTTAAAGGATTGATCCATTCCCTGTAAGTTCCCTCATGAACCGTTATAATATCGCCGGGGTAAGCAACCCTGACTGCGGCTGAAATTGTTCTGAAGGGCTTTAAAACTGAACCATCATTGGTATCAGCTCCTTTCACCGATACATGATATTCGGTGGCATTACATAAAATTGTAAAAAAACTCAAAAATATCAGTACTGCCAGTTTTGATCTGTTCATCTTAGTCTCTATTTGGATTTATGTACTTTATACGAGCCAATATCTTAAGGTTAAAAATTAAGATTATAATACCCGATTCAGTTGGAACATTACACTTAAACTATTCTACGGATATGAATATATCAAAAATAATAAATTTTAACGGAAAAGTAATAAGAATAGAAAAGCCTCCAGCCAACACAGAGTATAGTTTGCCTCAGAGGCAAAACATAATATAAAGATTGATAATATTGGGGCTGTTGAAAAACTAATTTTTAACCGCAAAGTACTCAAAGCCCTCCTTCGTTGAAACTTCGGAGGGTAAAATATGCGCAAAGTTAAATACATGTAAAACAAGACTTTGAGTCCTTAGCGATCCCGATAGCTATCGGGACTTAGCGAACTTTGCGGTAAATCGATTTTGACTTTTTCTACACCCCCAATAAAACAACTATGCTACCTCTTCTTTTGACTGGCTGCTTTTACTTCCCTTTTTCTGCGGATAAGTTCCCGGAAGTATAACATTTATAAGCTTTTTACCCCACAATCCAAGTTGAATTCCTGCCGCAAGGCATAAGATGCTTAACACCATTGTTAGCCAGGCATAGTCATTATTCGGAGCAACAAAAAAGAGCACGATAGATAAAGCAAGAATAATAAAGCTGAATATAATCTTAACTCTTAACAATGGGGTGGCAAGTGTTTTAAACCGTGTTAATCCGTCAATAACTCCGGTAATTATTGCCATAACAAGGGTAAACGGGAAAAGAAATATTGAAAATACCAGGACACTTTTTAACATTTCCGTTTGAAATCCGGGGAATAGTTTTGTCAGTATGACAAGCATGGGAATTGCAATTACGAAAGCCTGTGACAGATGAATTACAATCGGGTGAAGATCTAAATTCAGCAGAATCAGTCTGTTGCGTGACACTCTTTCCCTGTAAGGCTCAAACACCTTTCTGGGGAGTCCGCATGCAGGACAAACATCACCCAGTTTATCAGCTTCCATTACATATCCACATGGGCGGCAGCGTACTAGTTCTTTCATAATTATTAATTTTTAACCTCACAAATTTAAATAAATAGTGAATTAAACCTAAATAATTATAAAAATCTTGTAGTTGCTATCTAAGATATCTTTTCTCTTTCCATAGGAGGTGAATAAATCAAATTTACCACACTTACCCATTCTAAGGTTCATGAATATATGGTGGGATAATCAGACCCTTAATGAGCCACGAAATCCTCTGGCGGCGTAATAAGATTCTGCCCCATTGTGATACACGAATACCTTATTAAACCGACGATCACCGAATATGGCGCCGCCAAGTTTTCTGATATCAGAAGGTGTTTTCAGCCAGCTCGATGTTTTTGTATCAAACTCTCCAAGCTTCTGCAACTCCCTGTATTCTTCTTCCGTTAAGATTCCGATACCCATGGCAGCAGCCATATCCAGAGCGGTATCTTTTGGTTTATACTCTTTTCTTGACTCCAGGGCTTCCCTGTCATAACAAATACTTCTGCGGCCTTTGGGACTTTCCTCTGAACAATCACAAAATATGTATTCGCCCGTATTTATATCATAGCCAATAACATCCGGCTCGCCTCCGCTACTTTCCATTTCATTGAGTGAAAACAGTTTTCCTGCCCCACCCGGCATATCAAGTTTTGCCTTTAGTTTAGTCCATTCAAGTCCTTGATGGCGATTCTTATTATTCTCAAAACGGACTTTTAAAACACTGATAAGCTTTTCACTTTGTTCCGGAGATATCTGCAATTTGTTGGAGGCCATTGTATTTCTACTTGAAAAATTTAAAGAATAACAATTATTATAATCAAATGTTTTCATGTATCACCAAAAATTTCAGCAAAACAAGATGTACTCAATTTAGTAAATTGCTCCCCCTCGCATTCATGTAACTGCTTAGGAGGAGCAAGGTTTGGACCGGGGTTACTACCCGGTGGTCCCTGATTTTCAACCTTCTTAATAGTTTCTCTTCCCGTTCCTAATCCGATGTATTGGTTTTTTTCCTCAGATCTCATTAAAAGGCTTTCAAATATGTTTTGCGCAGATTGTTTATTTTTATTCTGTCCTGAGTGATGGAAAAGTTACAAAACAGGACCCATGTAAAGGGATTAGATCAATTATAATGAACGAATTGTAATATTTTTTGTTATAATTGCAATGATTTTGATGGAATGATGATAAAAAGAACAACTTATATTTTCTTAATACTTGCCAATATTTTATTATTTGGCCATGCAGTTGTTCCGCATCATCATCATGATAAGCAGGTCTGCCTCAATATCAAACACTGTGTCAATGATAATACAGCAGACGTTCATGATACTCACGGGAAAAGTCACAGTCATGATGGAGATAATAATTCTGACGACTGTGTTTTAAAAATATCATTTTTTTCAATATTAAATCAGAATAAAACTGAATTTGATTTTTTCAATAACACAACTATAAATTCAGGCAGTGATTGTTTTTACTTTGCCAACCTAATTAACTCTTCAATATTAAAGTTACCTGTTTCATTAACTCCTGTTTTTGAAAAATCTCAAAATAGTTCCTATTCATCTCTTGTTTCAAATTCGTTAGGCTTACGAGCTCCCCCTGTTGTTTAGGTTTTAGTACCGGATAAAAGCTCCAGTTACATTAGAAATTAATGTTTTGTAGCACTTATTCCATCATTTCTATAAATCTTAAATAAACAGAAATATGTATTTTAAATTATTACTGACTTCATTGATACTGTTTGCATTTTTCGGATGCAATAATAGTCATGAAAACGAAATTAACACGGAACCTGAAGAAGTCAAGGTTCGATATACAGCATATAGCGAACACATTGAATTATTTGCCGAAGCAGATCCTTTTATAACTGGTCAGACTTCAATCGTTCTTTCGCATTTCTCTGATCTGCCGGAATTTACAGCTGTTACAAAAGGTGCAGTTACCCTGAAAATTATTGTCAATGGGAATACCACTGAACAAACGCTTGAAAGTCCGTTGCGAAGAGGGATATACAGCTTTGATATTAAGCCTGAGGTAAGCGGTGAAGGAACATTGGAGTATTTTATTTCAACTGATTCAGGTGATTATAAAGTGGTTGTTCCGGATGTGAAAGTATTTTCCAATACTCAGGAAGCGATTGCTGCCGCTGAAAAGAATATAATTTCCAGTACCAATACAACTGTATTTACAAAGGAACAATCATGGAAGATAGATTTCTCTTCCGGCTACCCGATCAGGAAGCCATTCGGCCGGGTAATAAAAACCACTGCACAGGTTCAATCAGCACAGGGAGATGAAGTGATTGTGACAGCGAAAACAAGCGGGATTATATCATTTTCAGAGAGGAGCATCATAGAGGGAATAAAAGTATCAGAAGGTCAGACACTTTTGACTATTAAAGCAAGTGGTCTCGCTGAAAATAATTCTGCAGTTCGTTATGCAGAAGCAAAGAACAATTTTGAAAAAGCGAAAGTAGATTATGAAAGGGCAAGTCTTTTGGCAGCAGACAGGATTGTTTCCGAAAAGCAATTACTTGAAGCCAAAACACTCTACGAAAATTCCAAATCCATTTACGATAATTTAAATCAAGATTTTAATGCTGCAGGGCAGGTAGTTACAAGTCCTATGTCAGGTTTTATAAAGCATCTTTATGTAAAAAACGGACAGTATGCTGAGGCAGGGCAGCCAATAGTTCTAATATCACAAAACAAATCACTATTGCTGCGTGCCGAAGTTCAGCAAAAGTACGCACCTTTTCTTCATTCAATTGCCGATGTTAACATCAGGACTGCTGAAGACAACATGACTTATACTCTTAAAGAATTAAACGGGAAGGTCCTGTCAGTCGGAAAAACTACCACTCCTGATAACTACCTGATACCTCTTACTCTTGAGATAGATAATTTGAGAGGTTTTGTCCCGGGGAGTTTTGTGGAATTATATCTGAAAACAATAACGGATAATCATGCTCTTATTATACCGAATTCAGCAATTCTTGAAGATCAGGGAACTTTTTTTGTATTTGTACAGGTTACTCCTGAACTATTTGAGAAACGGGAAATTAAAACCGGAGCAACAGACGGGAGTCATACTGAAGTCATCAGGGGCTTAAGTGATGAGGAGCGTATAGTAACGAAAGGCGCAATACTGATCAGGCTTGCTCAGGCAACGGGAACTTTAGATGCACATTCTGGTCATGTACATTGATAATCAGGGAACACATGATAAATAATATTATAAAATTTTCACTGAATAATAAGTATCTGGTTATTCTGCTTTCAGTGGTATTGGTGGTTTTCGGAGTGAGAACTGCTGTTAACATGGATGTTGACGTTTTTCCTGACCTGACTGCTCCAACGGTGGTCGTTATGACTGATGCTCATGGAATGGCGTCTGAGGAGGTAGAACGTTTGGTTTCATTCCCGATTGAGACTTCCGTTAATGGTGCAACGGGAGTTCGGAGAGTCCGTTCGGCATCATCACAGGGATTTTCATTTGTCTGGGTTGAATTCGACTGGGGTACTGATATTTTTAAAGCAAGACAGATTGTAAGTGAAAAACTGATTACAGTATCCTCACTTATACCCCTGGGAGTTGGTCAGCCAATACTTGCACCCCAATCGAGTGTAATGGGAGAGATATTTTTCATTGGCATTCAGGCTGATAGTACAAGCCTGATGGAGTTAAGAACAATTGCCGAATGGAATATTAAACCATTACTGCTTGCTACAGGCGGAGTCTCACAGGTGACGATCATTGGCGGAGATTATAAGCAATATCAGGTACTGGCAAATCCCCCGAAAATGAAGTATTACAAAGTTACAATGACTGAACTGGCAGAGGTATGTAAAGGAATAAGTCAGAATTCAACCGGGGGTGTTGTGAGGCAGTATGGTAATGAATATGTTGTCAGAGGAATTGCAAGGACAACAGATTTAGACATTCTTGGAAATACATATGTCAAATCAATAAACGGTAAACCAGTCAGACTGAACGATGTTGCCGAAGTAAAAATTGGAAGTGCAGTTAAGATGGGACATGCTTCTGAAAATGCTGAACCTGCCATAATAATTTCCATTTCCAAGCAGCCAAACACAAATACTCTTAATGTAACCCATAAAATAGAAGAGAACCTTCTGACATTACAAAAGACCTTACCTCCTGATGTTAAGCTGGATACCAGGATATTCAGGCAGGCTGATTTCATAGAAACTTCGGTCCGCAATATTCAGGATGCATTACTTGAAGGTGCAATCTTTGTTGTTATTATTCTCTTTATCTTTCTTGGAAGCTTCAGGACAACAATTATATCACTGCTTGCAATTCCACTTTCCTTGCTTGGGGCGGTGCTTGCAATGAAATTCCTTGGATTAAACATCAATACGATGAGCCTTGGCGGAATGGCGATTGCAATTGGTGTTCTGGTTGATGATGCAATTATTGATGTTGAAAATGTATATAAGCGGCTTCGCCAAAACAGGCAAAAGCCCATTGAGCAACGTCAGGATGCCTTTACAGTTGTATTTGAAGCATCCAAAGAAATCAGAGCCTCAATACTTATTGCTACGATGATAATTATTGTAGCATTCATTCCATTATTCTTTCTCTCAGGTATGGAGGGAAAGATGTTGAAACCGCTTGGCATTTCTTTTATTGTATCACTTTTTGTGTCACTTGTTGTCGCAATGACGCTAACTCCATTATTGTCCAAAATGCTTTTATCAGATGACAAGTATCTGGCTAAAAATGAAAAGGATAAATGGCTGGTCCGAAAGCTGTCATACTATTATGAAAATTCACTCAGATGGTCACTTAATCATAAAAGACTGATAGTGCTTTCAACATTCGGATTATTTATCATAGCATTAATAGCTATGTCCTCCATGGGCAGAAGTTTTTTACCTGAATTCAACGAAGGTTCATTAACTATCTCTGTAGTTACTAAACCGGGAGCTTCCCTGGAAGTAAGCAACAAGCTGGGGAATCTTGTGGAAACCGAATTATTATCAATCCCTGAAATATCGAGCACAGCAAGAAGAACAGGACGAGGAGAACTCGATGAACATTCACAAACTACAAACAGTGCTGAAATTGATGTGAATTTTACATTAAAAGACCGTAGCCGGGAAGATTTTATGGATGATGTTCGCAGCACATTATCGAGGATTCCGGGAATAGCCTTTACGGTTGGTCAACCTCTTGGACATCGTATTGACCATATGCTTTCTGGAACAAGAGCTAATATTGCAATAAAACTATTCGGTACGGACCTTAACCGGATGTTCTCTATAGGTAACGAGATAAAAAGTTCCATTACAGAAATTGAAGGACTTGTTGACGTAAATGTGGATCAGCAGGTAGAGATTCCTCAAATACAAATCAGGGCTAATCGGGACATGCTAGCACAATACGGAATTACCATACAGGAATTTAACGGGTTTATCGATATTGCTTTCGGGGGGGAAAAACTGGCAGACATCTATGAAGGTCAAAGAAGTTTTGGTCTTGTCCTGAGACTGGATAAAGACTACACAGAGGACATTGAAGGTATCCGAAGTGCTCTTATCGATACACATGACGGCAGGAAAGTTCCATTGGAGCAGGTTGCTGATATTGTATCTGTTGCCGGACCAAGTTCAATCAGCCGTGAAAACGTCCAAAGAAAAGTTGTCATTTCGGCAAACGTCGCAGGTCGTGATTTACGCGGAGCAGTGCAGGAGATTCAGAAAAATATTAATGCGACTGTTACATTGCCGGAGGGATACAGAATCGAGTATGGCGGTCAGTTTGAAAGTGAAGCAAGAGCATCGCAAACTCTTATGCTGACTTCTTTAATCGCAATCTTAATTATCTTCTTGTTATTATTCCAGGAATTTAAAAACTTCAAACTGGCAGGAATTATCCTGCTTAATTTACCCTTAGCTCTGATAGGTGGCGTTTTCGCTATATTTTTTACATCAGGATTACTTAGCATCCCCGCGATAATAGGGTTTATAACACTATTTGGAATTGCCACCCGAAATGGAATCCTTTTAGTTTCTCACTATCAGAATTTGCAGCAAAACGATATCACATTATCAGAGGTAATCATTAAGGGTTCGGCAGACAGGCTGAATCCCATTTTAATGACAGCATTAACGGCTGCACTAGCTCTTATTCCACTGGCGCTAAGGGGTAATCTTGCAGGAAATGAAATTCAAAGTCCAATGGCAAAAGTAATTCTTGGCGGATTGATTACATCTACCTTGCTTAACATTTACATTGTACCTATAGTTTATAGTACACTTAAGAATCGTGGAATACTAAAAAACGATAATTTATGAAATAGCCATGATGTGAATAACACCAACCGGGATGAATATTCTCTTCATGGCTATTCCATCTGACCATTAAAAATTAATTTATATACAGATGAAACACATTATAATACTTTTAAGTATACTCATACTTACAGGTTCAAACCTGTTCTCTCAAAATATCGAAAAGATTATTGCTGTAGTGGAAAAGAACAATACAACACTGATTTCTCTCAGAAAAGATGCTGAAGCAGAGCGTATTGGCAATAAGAGAGGACTATCACTTAGTAATCCGGAATTTGCCTTTAATTACTTGTGGGGCAGCCCGGAAAGCATTGGAAACAGGAAAGATATAAGTATTCTTCAGTCATTTGATTTTCCGACTGCTTACGGTTACCGGAATCAAATTTCGGAATACCGGAATATTCAGGTGGAGCTTGAATATGAGAAACAGCATAAATCAATCATTACCCAAACCCGGTTGGTTTATAATGGATTGATTTATTCCGGCCTGATGAGTACTGAGCTTCTCAGAAGAACAGAAAATGCCCGGAAACTGGCTGAATCATACAAAACCAGGTATAATATAGGTGAGGCAAGTATAATTGATTACAACAAAGCAGAGGTTTTCCTGCTGAACACTATCAAGGATGGAGAATTAAATGAGATTGACAAAAATGCTTTATTGGCTGAACTGCAAATCCTTAATGGTGGTATACCTGTTGAATTTACTGATAGCCTTTTCCAGTTACAGGCGGTTGCTGAGGATTTTGAGCAATGGTATGTTCAGGTTGAGCAAAATAATCCTGTATTGCAGTGGTTGAAACAGGAAGTTTCAATCAGCCGGAATAATGAAAAATTAAATACAGCGATGAGTCTTCCAAAGTTACAGGCAGGTTATATGAGTGAAGATGTTGTCGGGCAGCAGTATCAGGGGATTGCATTTGGGCTAACAATACCTTTGCTTGAAAACAAGAATACTGTGAAGTATGCAAAGGCAAAAACTATAGCGATAGAAAGTATTGAAGCGGATACAAAGTTGCAATTCTATAATAACTTAAAAGCGTTGCATACAAAGGCTATAAGCTTGCAAAACAGCCTGAATGACTATCAATTAAACCTGCAGAAGTATAATAATTCAGGCTTATTGCTTAAAGCACTGGACAAAGGAGAACTATCCCTTGTTGAATATTTTTATGAGCTCTCTCTGTATTATGAAAGTATTGACAGGCTATTAGTATTAAAGAAGTCCCTCAATGATACCATTGCTGAATTAAACAGATATCAGTGAAACACTTTCAAACGGGTAATTGACTATTATGGAGAATAACTGCAAAGGCATTTGGCTCTTCTACTTTTGAATATATGTTTAGAAGGGTTTTGCACAAAAGAAAATGTGCCAGGTTAGCTATCGTTGTTTGATCGGAGTATGTAAGGAAGCTGTCTATCGTGCAGATAATTAATCCATTAACACTAAAGTGAGTCTCCCGATATATCGGGATAAATTGACCCGTAAGGAGGGAAGTTTATCATAGCATTGTCCGTGTTATAAGAAGGCCTGTTTTGTTCAAAGAGAGATCAGTTGGCTAATAATTTTACTTGTAAGGCAGGTTCATCTTGCGGGCAATCTCCTGGAAACGTGGTTCATCGCGAATAATGTCAAAAATTGGCATTCTCAGGTAAGGCAGATTTGGCTCATGAATTTCGTAGGCTTTCTCCAGACATTCCAGTGCTGGTTCTTTATTGCCTGCTAAAACATAAAGATTTGCCAGGAGAAAGGGATTGACAAAAATCGAATCCGCTAAGATTTTAATGGCTTCCGCAGCTTTGTTCAATTCAACAGCATATTCTGATTCATTAAAGTCCTGATTAAAATATCGCCCCAGACCTACGCCCGCGTAATCTCTTTTTACTATTTCCCAGGTTTCCTTGTATCTTCCGGTAATATGTAAGGCCCACTCGAGTATTGAAAGAGCTACCGGAGCTGCTGGCTCCATCCTTATCGCTTCCCTGGCAAACCTAATAGCATCATCAAAACGGCGCACAAATAATAAATCAGCACTATAGAGACTTATTAACAAAGGATTATATGGATCCAGGGTCAGGGCTATCTCAATCTCTGCCATGGCTTCTACGGGTCTCCCTATAATATTCAGGAGATGTGAGTAGTAAGCATGTGCTTCTGCATTATTGGGATTTTGTTCAATCACCCTTTTAAATTCTTTTTCACCTTTTTCCCAGTCCCACAAGCTCCATGTATAATATCCTGACAGGTCTACTGCTGTACTATCAAGGGCAAATGCCTTCATAAGAGCTTCATTAGCCTTGGGGAGAGCCTCTGCAGGTGAGACCAATCCCATTTGCTGCCGCCCAATCCATACAGCTCCAATTCCTGCATAGGCAGGGGCATATTCCGGATCCTTCTCCTTTGCCAGTTCATAGTATTTCAAAGCAGTCTCAAGGTCATTCTGCGTCAGTTTTTTCCAATAAAATCCTCCTTTAAGGCAAGCATCATAAGCTTCAGTGCTTTTCGTGGGCACCTTCTCAATAAGTTTTAATTCGTGTGGAGATAAAAGAGCTTTCAACTCCCTGGCAACTGACAGCGCCACTTCACTCTGAATTATAAAAATGCGGGACAGATCACTCAGATCACCGTCGTATGTCTCTGACCATAAATGAGCGTCGGTTTTGACATCAATCATCTGGACTGTAATCCGTACCAAATTCCCTGCTTTCCTTACACTGCCTTCAAGAATGGCCGAGACGTCCAGTTCCCTTGCTATCTCTTTCAGCGACAGGTCTGAATTCTTATATCGCATTGAGGAAGTGCGTGAAATTACCTTCAGATCGCCTATCTTGAAAAGCCGGTCGAGTATTTCATCCATCATTCCGTCGCTGAAATATTCCTGTTCAGGATCACCGCTGAGATTATCAAAAGGCAACACAGCAATTGATTTGTCCATTGCGGTTGCTTCCGGGATTATTTTCTGTTTTAACCAGGGTAGGATTATCAGTGCTGCTGTGACAAATATCACCACGAGTATTGCCATCGGTAATCCTGTCTTCTTCCAGGAACTTTTACCGGCAATTGCTCCTGCACCCTTTCCTACATGTAGTGTTCCATCCCGGATGGCTTTTTCAAGATCTTCATCTTTAGCATCATCTTTCCTGAGAAGGATTTTCACCACTCCCGATAATTTATCAATGTGTTCTTCCAGGGGAGGGGTTTTTGCGTCGAGCCAGTGAACACTGCTCAGGTAATATTCAAGTTGTTTTGATAATGGCACATCTTCGAGCCGGAGGTTAATGACCGGAAGCCCCAGATTTACTGCCCGGTCCACTTCCCTGATTACCTGTTTCGAGGTGTTCGAGCTTGATGAATAGACCAGGATAAAGAGTTTCGATGATTTTATACCATCGATGATTGCCTCAGCAAAATCTAGTCCCGGGGTGATGTCCCGGGGTGCGATCCAGCAGTTTATACCGTTTTGTTCAAGGATGGAACAGACACTATCAGCAGCTGTTTTATCGAGGCTGGAGTAGCTTAAAAAAACATCGTGTGCCATAAAAGGTTTTGTTAAGCAAAGGATTATTGTATTCCCAGTTCTATGGTAAAGGTAAGAATCAGATGTATATGAGTCAAGAATATTTTGCCGGAAACTGAGGAATACCGCTCTGCGGGGTAGACTCCGTGACGAAGTCCCGCCTTGGCGGGAACCGAAGACCGAAAAAACAAAATAAATATGCCATGCTGTTACATTGTCAGGTATTTCACTGTTTCACAGTGAAATAAAAAGGATAATCATAAAATATAACAATTATTAAAACATGAAAAAAATATAAAATCAATTATATATAAGTGATAAAGTATAATATATATACTTATATATATGTGATATTTCTTATATTTGCGTAAACATTCAGTGGAATGGAAAGACTTAAGCAAATATCAGAGAACAGGTTACGCCAGGTTAAGACTGGTTTTAAACGGTTCCTAATGGATGAAATACAATGGAGCGACAGGATGATTGGTATTTCAGGAGCCAGGGGATCCGGAAAGACCACACTTATATTGCAGCATATGAAAAGCAGCTTACCTCCTGGTACTGACGCTCTATATGCGAGCCTTGATGATATTTATTTTGCAGGGAATCCGGTTGTGTTTTTTGCGGAAGAATTTTCCAGAAGGGGAGGAGAATACCTGTTTCTGGATGAGGTACATAAATATCCTGACTGGTCACGCGAGCTGAAAAATATCTATGACAACCTGCCCGATCTTAAGATTATCTTTACCAGTTCTTCTGCGCTCGATATATACAGGGGAGGTTATGACCTGAGTCGCAGAGCTGTGGTTTATAATCTTCCGGGTTTATCATTCCGCGAGTTTCTGGAATTGAAGTATGGTTTTAAATTCCAGGCCTATCCAATCGATGAAATACTGCTTAATTCAGGAAGTATTGCCAGGGAGATAACAGGAAAAATACGACCCATGAAATTCTTTGAAGAATACCTGCAAACTGGTTATTATCCTTTTTATATTGAATCGGAGAGCAATTATCTGGATCTGTTGATAAACATATTGAATCTTGTCCTGGAAAATGATTTGCCGACTATTTTCAATATTGATTACTATTCGGTAATGAAAATTAAAAAGATGCTTGCTGTCCTTTCAAGGATTGTGCCCTATAAGCCAAACATAGAGAAGCTGGCCAGGCAGACGGATACGACACGGGACACCCTGCTGAGGTATTTATCCTACCTTGAAAAAGCTGATATTATCAAATGGCTGACAAAAGATACATTTGGTATAAACTATCTGAACAAACCGGATAAGATCTACCTTAACAATACAAATCTGATGTTTGCATTAAACAGCGAGAAGCCCGATAAGGGAATGCTGCGCGAGACTTTCCTGCTTAACCAGCTACAAGTAAAACATAAAATCACTTATCCTGAATCAGGGGATTTCTTGGTTGACAGGAAGTATTTGATCGAGGTCGGGGGTAAAAGTAAAAATGCCGGACAAGTATCGGGTAAAAAAGACAGCTATATAGCAGCCGATGATATTGACTTCCCCTACAATAAGAAAATACCCTTATGGTTATTTGGATTTTTGTATTAGTCAGAGCAAAAGCAGATACCGTTATTATAACCGGTTATCAAGCTTGTTCTGTCAAAAGATTAGTCTGGGTTACAATGTATCTTCAACTTTCTGCATAGGTCCTGGAAACGAGGCTCGTTGAAAAGGGCAGAATAGGTTGGACGTCCAATGTATAGAACATTGGGGTCATGCATTTCGTAAGCCTGCTCCAGATAATCAAGAGCATTTTGCTTATTTCCGATAAAAAAATACAATTCAAATAAACAAATATGTGGAATAGGTTTGGTTTTCGATTGTTCAATCAGAGTGTCAGCTTCAAGTTTAAGTGTTTCTTTATAACCCAACTTCTCATACTGATCAAATACATGTATATAGTCTTTTAAAAATTCACAATAATGAAGTTTCAATGCCTGAAATGATTCTTCGAACCTTCCTGTTATATAATAAGCCTGGTAGAGTGCTTCAAGGGCCATAAACATTATTGGATTCTTCTCGAATATTTCACGACTTACTGAGATAACCTCGTCATATCTGCGGGCATATAATAGATCCTGACTATACCAAACCTTTACTGTTGGATTATGAGGATCCAATTTGATGGCTAATTCACCATGCTGCATGGCCTTTTCAGAATGTCCCAGCATGTTCAGCAGATGTGAATATAATGCATGTGCCTCGGCATGATTTGGATTGATCTCAATAGCTTTTTTGAAAGCTGATTCACCACCCTCCAGATCGTACATTCCATATACATTCACGCCTGCCATTGTATAATATACCTCAGCCAGTGAGTCGTCAAGTTCAAGAGCCTTACCAATGGCTCCCATCATTGCGGGGCCCGATTCCTCAGGGGATGCCATAAATAATTGTTGTCTGAAAAGCCATACTGATGCTATTCCTGCATATGCAAGAGCAAAATCAGGATCTTTTCCTTTTGCCTGTTCAAAATAATGAAGAGCTGTATTAATATCCTCCTGTGTCGCTTTAGATAAATAAAATTTACCTTTCAGATATGCATCATAGGCTGTCAGGTCTTTTGTTGGTATTTTTTCAATAAGCCGTTTCTCTTCAGGGACTATCACAGCCTTCAGCTCCCTGGCCACGCATTGAGCTACCTCACTCTGAATGATGAAAATTCGTGACAGATCACTCAGGTCTCCATTGTAAATCTCCGACCATAAGTGGGCATCGGTTCCGGCATCAATCAGCTGAACAGCAATGCGTACCATATTGCCTATTCTGCGCACACTGCCTTCAATTATGCTGGCAACTCCAAGCTCCCTGGCTATCTCTTTTATCGGCTTGTCACTATTCTTATAATGCATGGAAGAAGTACGTGAGATCACCTTAAGATCGCCGATCTTGAAAAGACGGTCAAGGATCTCCTCCATCATCCCATCGCTGAAATACTCCTGGTCAGGATCGTTGCTCATGTTTTTGAAGGGCAGGACGGCAATTGATTTTTTATCCTGTCCCACCTGCAGTATTCCATCCCGTATTGCTTTTTCGAGATCTTCCTCTCTGGCACCATCTTTTCTGAGAAGAATTTTAACTACTCCCGATAATTTATCAATGTGCTCTTCCAGGGGAGGGGTCTTTGCATCAAGCCAGTGAACACTGCTCAGGTAATACTCAAGTTGTTTTGACAGGGGTACATCCTCGAGCCGGAGGTTAATGACCGGAAGTCCCAAATGTACTGCCCGGTCCACTTCCCTGATTACCTGTTTGGAGTTATTCGAGTTTGATGAATAGACCAGGATAAAGAGTTTCGATGATTTTATGCCATCGATAATGGCTTCAGCAAAATCAAGTCCCGGAGTAATATCCCGCGGTGCGATCCAGCAGCTTATACCGTTTTGTTCAAGGATGGAACAGACAGTATCAGCAGCTGTTTTATCGAGGCTGGAGTAGCTTAAAAAAACATCGTGCGCCATATCTGATTCATTATCTGGTAAAAATTGAAATCGATTGCTTTTATGAGCTCTTTTCGGGTTTTTTGCCCAGTCATAACCGGAAAAATTAGTCAGGTTCAGGAGGTGGAAGGTTCATTTTCTCACAAATGGCAATGAACCTGGGATTGCTGAATAAAGGATCAAAACTATAAAAGGCAGTGGTAAAATATGCCATACTTGGATCGTGTAACTCAAATCCTTTTTCAATCCATTCCAGGGCTTCATTTGGTTGATTCACCATCATGTATCTAATTGCAATATCAAAAGGCGAAATGAAATTGTTTTCGGCAAATTTCTCCAGATGTTTCATAACTTTCTCATATGCCTTGATTAAACCTTGCTCGTTGAAATTCCTCTCAAATTCTTTTATATCATCTTCTTTATAGTTAAATACAGGAAGAAGATATCTTTCAGTTTTAATCACTTTATTGTATTCTTTACATCGAATAGCTGCACATAAAATGATACTATTTGCAAGATAGTGCCCCGGATCATCAGCTGTTATCTTTTCTGTCTGAATCAGGGCATTTTTACAATCACCGACACATAATAACGCTGCTGCATATTGTAACTGTAACATTGGATTATTTGGATCGAGGTCGATCGCCATGTTGGCCTGCATTAATGCTTCCCCGGGCCGCTGCAGGCTGCTTAATAACTGTGCATATATAACCCTTGCGATGGCATTACTGGGATTAATGGCCAGAGCTTTCAATAACTCCTTTTCACTCTTTTCCCAGTCCCACTCTGCCAGGAAAGCCATCTCTCCGCTGAGAAACCTGGAATCAGAATTATCCGGATCCAGTTCAAGTGCTTTATTCATGTTTTCAAAGATCTTAGGTCCGGCAATTTCAGGTGATTCAAACCCCATTTGAGCCAATGATGCCCATACCATAGTCAGGCCATTATAGAGAGGTGCCCAGTCAGGATTCTTTTCCACAGCACGATTCAGATATTCCATTGCTTTCATCAACGATTCCTTGTCAACATCCTCCAGAAAATTAAGACCTTTCAGGTAATTGTCATAGGTTTCCCTGTCAATCGTTATTGATCTTGAAAGTAACATATTTTCTCTGTCAGTTAATTCTATCTTAATCTCATTCGCAATCTCTTTAGTTACGCCATTATACCAGTTCAGAATCTGGTTTCTTGCTATTCTGTAATCGGCACTCCAGAGTTGTACCTCCTCCTGTCCGGGAATTATTAATCTGGTTTGGAAACAGATAGAGTCCTTTCCCAGGCACAAAACAGCTGTTTCAAGTGCTGCATCAACTTGTAATTCTGATGTTATTTCATTTATTGTTTTGTTTGAATCTTTAAAAACTTTTGATGTTGTTGTACCGGGGATACGTAAACTGCCTATTTTACTTATATCCTGTACAAGCGAAGCATGCATTCCCGATACAAACCAATCAAGGCTATCCTGTCCTGAGTAATTTGAAAATGGAAGAACTATGAGGGACTTTATGTCACCAGCCTTTAAACTTTTTCCACCCCTGATCACATCCGTAAGGATTAACGTCACATAAATGCCTGCCAAACCCAATAACACAGCTGAAATCAGCAGTATCCGTTTCTTAAAACCTGCGGTAACTTTAATTGATTTCCCCTTTACCCTGGTGCTTTTAATAGTTGTAATAACTTCCTCCGGCTCACTTTCAAATATCAGCGGTTCTCTTTTCAATCCGTTGATATTCTCTTTTATTGCATTGGCAACCTTATTAATCTGATCCCGGTAGAAGGTTTTGTTCAGGTTTTTTTCAGGGTTATCAGATGGAGTTAATGGTCTGTTTACTCCGGCTGACTTATAAATAAATTCAATACCACGAACTACTCCACCTAATACAGCTTCACATAGTTTGATGTCTGTGTTATCTAAATCGTAGATCCTTATTGGAAGTACTCTGTTAGCATAATTT
The DNA here is from genome assembly GCA_963732435.1 of uncultured Bacteroidales bacterium. Classification (GTDB taxonomy): domain Bacteria; phylum Bacteroidota; class Bacteroidia; order Bacteroidales; family VadinHA17; genus LD21. The sequence goes on from CAVSZL010000008.1 coordinate 288,045, forward strand.
CCATTAGGAAGCTTTATTTTCAATCCGAATTGATCATTTGCAGCTTGTTCAACAAATGCCTTAAACTCATGTTCCCAGGCAAAGGATTTGGGATCACAATAGGTGCGGGAAATGATTGGGATAAAGACAAGGCACTTCAGTTTATCCCTGATTGAGGCATCAACATCATGGGTCTCCAGAAGGCCGTCATGGGGATTGATGTCGAAATAGACACTAATTTCTTCCTTGAAGGTAGCTTCAAGCTCTCTCTTAAGGTTTTCAACAAATTCAGTCACCCAGCCATCGTACTTGTTGTCCTTTTGCCGGTAGCTGATGAAGATGTCGTAGTTGTAACCGGGGATGATACTTGCCATCATGTTTTGCTTATTAGAAACTAACGTGATTTGTTTTATAATTTAATCAAAATTAGATAATTAAGACAGTCAAGTCAAGTTTAAATTTATTTTGGACTTGAACCATTTTCCAGTTGGCACATGGGTTAGTTTATAACGGCCAGCTGTTATGAGTAGACCTTTTAAATTTTTCAGTGAGGTCATTTAGCTGATATTTTCAATTAGTCGGCAGATTCAGGTTGCGCATAATCTCCTGAAATCTGGGCTCATCGTGTAAAATGGCAAAATTTGGAAAGACTCCAATATAAGGTACAACCGGATCGTGCATTTCGTAAGCCCGCTCAAGACAATCAAGAGCCCCCTCGTTGTTCCCGGCTAAAGAATAAATAGTGGCTATGTCAGATTGTGATATATACTTAGTTTTTGCCTGCGTCAGGAGTGTATCAGCTTCGAGATTAAGTGTGCCAGCATAGCCTAATTTATCATATTGATCAAAAACATGGTCGAAGTCTTTATACTGGAAGGATACAGATAATTTCAAAACTTCTACTGTCTCATCGTACTTCTCTTTCATGTGGAGTGCGATGTAGAGGCTACTCGTGAGAACCCAGAAGGTGGTTGGATTTTTATTGTAGAATTCACGGCATAGCAAAATACAATCGTCATACCGGCGATCAAATAAAAGAACAGCACTATACCATATTATTATCCATGGATTATGAGGATCCAGCTTAAGCGATAGTTCAGCATGTTCCATTGCTTCTTCGGTTCGTCCAAGAATGATAAGTAAATGCGCATACAATGAATGTGCTTCGGGGTGGTTGGGATTGATCTCAATTACTTTCTTATAAGCTTTTTCACCAGCTTCCCAGTCCCACATTACCAGGTAATTCATACCCGCCATTACATTATGCACTTCCGCCAGCTTGTTGTCCAGTTCAAGAGCCCTTCTTACAGCTTCCGTTATTTTTGGAATTGCCTCGTCAGGAGATGCGAGTCCCATTTGCTGACGGAACATCCAGCCCATAGCCATACCTGCATATGCCAGTGCAAAATCAGGATCTATTTCTTTCGCCTGCTCAAAGAATTTCATTGCGGTTTCCCAGTTAATGTCATCCTGATTGATGAGATTATACAAATAAAATTTGCCCTTAAGATATGCTTCATAGGCTGTCAGGTCTTTTGTTGGTATTTTTTCAATGAGCTGTTTCTCTTCAGGGACTATCACAGCCTTCAGCTCCCTGGCAACTGATTGTGCCACCTCACTCTGAATTATAAAAATTCGTGACAGGTCACTCAGGTCTCCATTGTATATCTCCGACCATAAGTGGGCATCGGTTCCGGCATCAATCAGCTGAACAGCAATACGTACATTATTGCCAATTCTGCGCACACTGCCTTCAATTATGCAGGCAACTCTCAGTTCGCGGGCAATCTCTTTTATCGACTTGTCAGAATTCTTATATTGCATTGAAGAAGTCCGGGAAATAACCTTAAGATCGCCGATCTTGAAAAGACGGTCAAGGATCTCCTCCATCATCCCATCGCTGAAATACTCCTGGTCAGGATCATTGCTCATGTTTTTAAAAGGCAGGACTGCAATTGATTTCTTCTCCTGTCCTACCTGCAGTATTCCATTTCGTATGGCTTTTTCGAGATCTTCCTCTTTGGCACCATCTCTCCTGAGAAGGATCTTAACTACTCCCGATAATCTTTCAATTTGCTCTTCCAGGGGAGGTGTCTTTGCGTCGAGCCAGTGAACACTGCTCAGGTAATATTCAAGTTGTTTTGAAAGGGGTACATCCTCGAGCCGGAGGTTAATGACCGGGAGTCCAGCATGTACTGCCCGGTCCACTTCCCTGATGACCTGTTTGGAGTTGTTCGAGTTTGATGAATAGACCAGGATAAAGAGTTTCGATGATTTTATACCATCGATGATAGCTTCTGCAAAATCAAGTCCCGGGGTAATATCCCGCGGTGCGATCCAGCAGCTTATGCCATTTTGTTCAAGTATGGAACAGACAGTGTCAGCAATGGTTTTGTCAATACTGGAGTAGCTTAAAAAAACATCATGTGCCATATAAAGATTTATTACAATATGTCTTATAGTTAAGTTTTCAGCTACCAAAGCGAGTAACTACGTTGAAGAATCTGCCATGTAAAGCGAGGGCTTATTGTCATCTTCTACCTTTTTCCGGTAATCAGATATGAAGATTTTGTTGACGTAACAAGGTACAAGGCTAGCCATAAAACATTAATTATTAGTTAATGAAGCATATCCTTAATACCAAATTTATGCAATTCTTATTTAATGGACAGCAGATTTTGCATTTATTTGTGGTTTGGTATTAACAGTAGTCCCCAGATAAATTTTTACTGTTTGTCCCTTGAAAACCGGAGGTAGTCTTAAAACCTTTTTCCCCGGCCAGTTGAACTTATAGTATTCTTAAATTTTATGGATCCTTTGTGAAATCCATTGGGTTCTCTGGTGGTTAAGGATTTTTTTAACACGAAGGACCACAAAGGGCAACTCTATCACAAAGGTTACCAATGATTAAAAAATATTTGTGAATTATACACTTCGTATCGATCTGAGCGATAACTGTATTGAACAAATCCGGATAGTAGTTAAGCGTGAAAACCTGACCTGTGAGGCGGGAAGTTTTTCATAGAATTATCAGTATTATGCGGAGTTTTTATTATAGTGTCTTTGTTCAGATCGTAAGAGCTTTAATAAATCTGTCCTGATTCTGTGCCGGTTATTATTCTGTCAATCGTTTCAATTAATTCGTCTATATTTTCCCGTTCAATTATCAATGGTGGAATAAACCTCAATGTTTTCTCCTTAAATCCAACTAAAAATCCGTTTTCAATTAGCTGGTTGTAAATAAAATCAGCAATTTCTTTTGTTTTGAGTTCAATTGCAAGCATTAATCCTCTGGCTCTTATTTCAATAATATCCTGATGTTTAGTTTGCAACTGAATCAATCTTTGTCTGAAATATTCTCCTTTATCTGATCCTTTGCTTATCAGGTCCAGTTTTTCAATTGTGTTTATAACCTCTAATCCAACGGCACAGCCTAATGCGTCATTCTGGTGAGATTGTGCATAACGGAATGGCGATTTTTGGAATAATTCTGAAATTTTTGATGAAATAGCTAATCCACTTATGGGATATCCATTACCTAATGCTTTTCCGACAGATACAATATCGGGCTGGTAGTCATAATGTTGAAATCCAAACCATTTCCCGGTTCGTCCAAATCCCGTTGTAACCTCATTTGCCATTAATAATCCACCATGCTTTTTAATCTCAGAAGCTACTGTTTTTATAAAATCTGAATCGGGGTATTTAATTAAACCTGAAGAATTTCCGGGCTCAAATACAAAAACTGATATCTCCCTGAAGTCAAGTTCAGAGATAGTGTCAGAATTATTGAAAGGTATATTAAATAGATCAGTGTTACTCTCTGAAATCTGTCCGAGTCCAAAAGCCGACAAATAGGAACAATCCATTTTTAATACTTTTTTCCTTCCTATCAGTTTTCCGGCGATAGTTATTCCCAGATTAACAGCTTCTGAACCTGAGTTGAGAAAAGCACATTGTCCTCCGGTCAGTCCTAATTTATCAAGTAGTTTTAAAGATAATTGTTCCGATTCATTATTTCGGAACCTTAAACCGTCATGTATCAGTTTATCAACCTGCTGTTTAATCCGTTCATTAATCATTGGATTTGAATGTCCGAGATTCGATGCCCAGTCTCCTGATTCAAAATCAATATATTGTTTATTGTCAGAATCATAAACATAACAATTCTCTGACCTGATTATCAATCTATCAGCCTGTTTATAAAATGGAATTATAGGGTTGTTCATTATTAAGTCTCAATTTTTGATAGGTGTTCTTTTAACCGGCACACAACGATTCGGGGCTTTGAGTCCGGACGTAGTTGAAAGAACTTCCCTGTCGCCATGTACAAACTTAATTAATAATACTGCACATTATGGAAAGAGCCAAATAAATTTAAACCGCATATAAATGGGCTTGCAACATAATTAGACACCATCTGTTGCAAAACCCATTTTAGCTGCTGTCTATATTCAGAAAGAGATCGTCGGCGCTTTTAGAGTATTTGGATCATTATTGATTCCGTGTTTATAGTTTATTACCTCAATTGATTTGGGGACTATTTTGATAAGTACAAATATATCCTGCCAGCCTTTTATGCCATTCCAGTATTCACGTTTCATTTTGATGAGTAAATCTTTATCATCAATAACTGATGCTGTTCCGTTAATATTAACATACCCTTTTGCATTGATATGGTTTGCGAAGTAAACACTGACATTCGGATTTTTTTTGATTTCTTTTACTTTACGGCTTGTTCTTGCGGTAGCAAACCATATTACGAAGTCCTCTTTAACAGGAAATGGATTCATTGTCCTGGTCTGTGGTTGTCCCAAAGAATCGATAGTAACAAGTCCGCAATAAGTAGTCTCATTGATTATCTCATGAGCAGCGACAATAATGGTATCTCTGTTTGCAGAGGATTGTCCATTAACCGAAGAATTAAAGAAACCGAATGTTGCAACCAGGGCGGAAAGCATTAATAAAACGAATTTGTTTTTCATAGAGTTAGATTAAATTATAAGTTATTTTTATATGACTGCTAATATCTGTTGTCATTTGGCTACGCCGTCATTTACTTTGTGTCATTCTGTTGTCATTAGCGCTGCGCGCGTCATTCAATTGTCATTTGCGCTGTGCACGTCATTCACTGCGTGTCATTCAATTGACGACAATAGAATTCAATTCATTTGAATAAAAACCCCTGGTAATAAACCATATTGCCAAAACTATTTCAAGCAAAATCAGAGGAAGGTTTAAAACCAGGTATGTCGAAGTCAGAATATCTATCATTTTGAACATTACCAGAAGGCTGGCCAATATTGTAAATATAGTTCCCAATAGACCCCAGAGTGAAAGCCACCCGGGAATGAGTTTTGTTTTAAACAACAGAAGATAAAACATTAATCCCCCAACACTTGTGGCGAAAATCATTGCGACATGGTTTACAAAATCACGACCTGTTCGCAATAAATCACCTAAAGTCTGAAAATACGGTAGATCATGTGTTCCCGCCTTTACATATTGCTGACTTAATGACAATATCATGAGAAGGAATAAAAAACCGATAATATTCAGAACAGCTGCTACAATTCTGAAACTAAGAAATCCAAGAGCCAAACTCTCCATTTGTTTTCTTAAGATCGGGTACAACGTTATCGTAAAACCCAGATATGCAATTGTCATAATAAACTGAAATAACGCAGATGATAATACCTGATTCGCATTCGCTGATGCTTTTACCAGATAATCGGGAGCATCGACTGCAGATGATATGCTTAATACACCTGCGACAGTTCCAACTATATATAATGAGCCGGCAATAATTGTTCTTTTCCTGTTTGAGTTCATTTTAAATTCTTTGTTGTTTACATGCCAAAGGACAGACAATTATAATGAACGATGCATTGAAACTGCGAAAACCATTAATTATGTTGTGGCAAGTTTTTTGGATGACTTTAATATTTTGCAGGATATTCATTTGAAACTTTCTATATGTTGCTAAGCTAGTTCTTTTGCAAGCTCTTTCATGGGAAGAAATAATCTTGCTATCATAATATTTCTTAATTTCACGCATGCTATTAACCAAACTACATATTCCTCCTGCAGGAAATAACACAGTTCACAGGTCAGAGTTGTTTGAAAAACTGAACATTGGGCTAAGCCGAAAGCTGATTCTTCTCACTGCTCCTGCAGGATTTGGTAAAACCACTGTGGTGAGTGACTGGATTGAACAAAATAAAATTCCAACCGCCTGGTTTTCTATTGATAAAGCCGATAATGACCCGGTAGAATTTCTTAACTATATTATTGCCGGGATACAAGGTATTCATTCAGCATTTGGACAAAGCGCAATCACTCTTTTAAATTCTCCCAACAAACCCCCGAACCAATCAATTGTTAGTTTATTGATAAACGATTTACTCCAGATTAAACTAAATTTTTTATTAGTTCTCGACGATTTTCAACTAATCACAAACAGTGATATATTGGAATTAGTAACTTTTTTATTAGAACGTATTCCTGTTAATATCCATATTGTAATCCTTTCCCGCTCCGACCCTGCACTTTCTGTTTCAAAGCTGAGAAGTCAACATCAATTAATAGAAATACGTTCATCAGACCTTGGTTTTTCAGTAAATGATATTTCAATACTTTTTAATAAAAAACTAAAATTAAAATTATCGATTGAGGATGCTAATTTGCTCGAAAGCAAAACCGAAGGCTGGATTGCAGGCCTTCAGTTAACGGCCTTATCAATGCAAGGTCGTGAAGATCCTTCTAAATTTATTCAGGACTTAAAGGGAGATAACAGCTATATCATGGATTATTTGATGGAAGAGGTACTGAAAATTCAACCCGACGACATCAAAGAATTCTTATTACAGACATCAATACTCGAGCAAATGTCGGCTCCTTTATGCAACACTGTTTTGAATAGAAATGACAGTCAGCAGACTCTTGAGGTACTGAAAAAAAATAACATGTTTGTTATTCCTTTAGATGATGAAAGAAATTGGTATAGATATCATCATCTGTTTGCCGATTTACTAAAACAAAGACTTCAATTGAGATATGAGGAAGTCATTATTGAACTTCACAATAAAGCTTGTAACTGGTTTGTCAATAACAAAATGTTTGTTTTTGCCATTAGGCATGCAATTGCTATTCAAAATCATGAAAAAAGCATACAACTGATTGGTAGTGTGGTTGAAGAAATGTGGGAGAAAGGGCATCATGTAGCGATTTTGAACTATGGAAGCATATTGCCGGAAGAGTTAATAAAGAAAAATGTAAACTTTTGTTTATACTATGCATGGGTCTTGATCATTTCAGGGCAGGTTCAGAAAGGAGCAATCTTTTTAAATGATGCTGAAACATTTTTTGACAGCAATTACGATAATAATATTCTGAACAACAGCAGCTCTGATAAAAAGAATTTATGGGGTAAAATTACAGTTGCTTCTGCATATTTACATTCCCAGTTAAATAATCCTGCTAAGACAATTGAATATTTTAAAATTGCACTTGACAACCTGAGAACTGAAGAATCATCATGGCTGGGATGGGGATGGTTTGCATTTGGCATGGCTCAATTTAGTCTGGGTGATCTGTCAGAAAGTATAAATTCCTTCAATGAAGCTTTCAAATTTGGCAAACAATCGCATAACATACATCTTATCTCCACTGTTGCACAACGGATGTCAGATAGCGAACAACAGCTTGGGCATTATCGTTCAGCTTATGAGAAATGCGCAGAATTTATTACATATATGAATGATAATGGCTATTCTGACATTGTCAATTCGGATTGGTCATATGCCGGGTTACATGTCACCATTGGCAATACTCATTATATGTGGGGCAACACTGATGAAGCATATGAATCTGCGCAGATAGCTTACAGGATGTACAAAGAAAGTAAAGATATTATGCTTGGAATATCAGTACTCCTGCTCAATTCTATGGTATTGAGTACTCGGGGTGAAGAAAAGGAATCAGAACTGATGATTCTTGAAGCGGAGAAACTTTGCGAGAACAATCAACTTTTGCCCTATCTGTATAATATGTTACAATCTTTAAAATTGATGTTTTATCTTAACAGGAAGCAAGAAGAAAAGGCAAAATTAATTGTCAATAAATTAAAACTCTGCCCAACAGATAAAATTGATCACCTAAATGAGGCAGTATACCTGGCATATGCTTATTATCTTCTTGTACAGGGACAAAATAAAGAAGCGGGTAGCATCCTTTTTCAATTACATGAAATTACATATACCAGCAAAAGAATAGAAAGATTAATTGCCGTAAAAGTTATCTATGCAATTTATTATAAAGTGACAAACGACTTCGATAAAGCATACGAGAAGCTGATCGATGCATTAGAACACGCTGCGGCAGAGAAGCTGGTTATGTTTTTTATACATAATATCGGTGAAATTGAAGATTTACTCACAGTAATCTTTAAGAAACCTGCTTATATCGAAAAAATACCGCCTCAATTTATCGAAAATATTAAGGTTGCTATTGAAAGGCATAGGAAAGTTTTGAAAATGACTAATATAGATGTGCTGAGCAGCAGGGAAATAGAGATAATTAAGTATATAGCAAGTAATTTGTCAAATCAGGAAATTGCGGATAAGCTTTTTATCTCGTTAAATACCATTAAAACACATTTAAAGAATATCTTTCTGAAACTGGAAGTTGACAGCCGGG
>CAVSZL010000009.1:0-513238 GCA_963732435.1 uncultured Bacteroidales bacterium
CAGGGAGTTTGATGAGATATTGCCCATTGAACTTTGGAATGAAGTTAGCAAAGAGGAAGAACTTCTGGAGTTTGAATTCTGATTTATTTCTAAATTTTAATTATATCAGATGGCGAAATCTTCGCATAAAAACAAATATTAATGCATAAATTTAGATATTCTAAGAGGTTTCAGCATAATATTAGATATATACCTATAATGTTCGCTGACTATTTACCTGAAGTAAAGACATCCTTAAAAATAGACTGAAGTGCTTCAATTTCATCGTCTTTTAGCATAAGGAATGTGTTTCTTCTCCTTTTTGGAAAGATTCCGCTGTTTTGATGAGTAAACCGGATAAATAAATCAATTAACTTATCAGGCATATCGACTTTCTGCTTCATTAATTCTTTAGCCTCATCATAGTTTTGCAAGAAATTTAATTCGTTTGGAAGGTCCTGGGATATAGCTGTTTCAATTACTGCAGATAAATATTCCGTTTGTGCTGTGAGATCTGGGAAGCTATAATATCCTTCAACTTCTGAGGCATTTAAAACGATTAATTTTTGTTCTTTATCTTTCGTGTACTTAATTATCTGCATAATTGGTTTAGAATAGGCTTCAAGAACGTCATCGTAAAGTTTCAAATTATTTATCATATGCGCAGAAACCGGTATTATCATTCCTGTAGGTAAGAAATTATCTCTCGACAAAAAATCATGAATTAGAAATCTATGAACTCTTCCATTTCCATCTTCAACCGGGTGAATGAAAACAAATCCAAAGGCAATAGCTGCTGTCCGGACAATTGGATTAACACCTTCCATCTTAATAGCAGAATTTAAAAGATCTCTCATTAAATCTGAAAGAAATTCCGGTGGCGGACAGACATAATGAATGATCTCATCATAATTCCATGTTGTCTGGCCAATATAATTCTGAAAATCACGAAAACTTGTTGCTGCAAAACGTGTATCAACAATTTGCTTGTGTAAGATTACCAGCGATTGCTCACTAAGGATGTCTTTGATTACTTATTTCGCTTGGAGTACCTATTACAGGTATAATTCACCTAATTATACTCATTATTATACCCGAAAAGGTATAATTTATATTAAAATACCACTTTTTATACCCGATAAGGTATAATGTATGTAAAAATGTTTATCTTTATACCCGATAAGGTATAATATATAAAACAAAAATCAATGTCATTATCAGACTTTCTTAAAGACAAAAGGAAAAAATTAAATCTAAGTCAGCAGCAATTGGCTGAAAAAGCTGGCGTAGGACTTCGATTTGTACGTGATCTTGAACAAGGAAAAACTACTCTCCGAATGGATAAAGTAAATCAAGTATTAAAACTTTTTGGGCAAGAACTGGGACCTCAACCAATTAACCGGAATAAACTAGTAAATGAATGAGAAAAGCAAAAGTCTATATGCAGAAGGAACTGGCCGGTTATTTAACTGAGACCGATGATGGTTACGAATTTTCATATGACACAAATTACTTGGCTGGTATCGACAGTCAAACCAGTGAGTTTGACGCTTCCTTTACACGGAGACAGCTTACTTTAGTAAAACTATGTTTCCCTTTTTTGATGGGTCTGATTCCAGAAGGATGGCTACTGGAAATCGCTGAAAATAATTGGAAACTAAATGCCAGGGATCGGATGGGTTTGTTATTGCTTGCTGCAAGGATTGCATTGGTTCAGTGAGTGTTGAAGCTGATAACTCTTAATAAATGATTATGGGAAGATGCTTATATTGTTACGATGGATTAGGAGAAGAACCAAATGATTTTCATCCAGGTTGTCGCAGGAAGATATTTGGATCACCTAACCCACCTGACATACCATATTCAGAGGATCACATGTTGCAGTTGGCCGAGCAAGTAATAAAGACTCAAACATCTGTGACAGGGGTTCAACCAAAACTATCGTTAGACATTGAGAGAGGTTGTGAAAAAATCATGAACCTCAACGATTCACTATTGTAGGTCTTTGGAGTGGTTACATTTTAAAACCTCCGACTAAACAATACAAGTTTCTTCCAGAGGTGGAAGATCTAACAATGCATCTTGCAGAGATTTCAGGAATTGAAGTTGTTCCACATTCCCTTAATCAGGTTAAGTTCAGGAAAACTTTCATACATAACTAAACGTATTGACCGGAAGAATGGATCAAAGACTCATATGGAAGATATGTGTCAGCTAACTGAAAGACTGACAGAACAAAAGTATCATGGATCGTATGAGCAGATAGCAAAAGCAATATTAAAATATTCTGCTAATCCCGGATTAGATGTACTTAATTTTTTTGAGCAAGTGCCGTTTTCTCTTTCTTACCGGTAACACAGACATGCATTTAAAGAATTTTTCACTTATTGACAATTCTGATATGGGATACATCTTGAGCCGGCATATGATATGGTTGCATCTAGCTTAATAGTTGAGGGAGATAAAGAAGAGTTGGCTTTGACTTTAAATGGCAAAAAGAGGAAATTAAGGAAAAAAGACTTTGTTGAGACAATTGCCCGATTTCAAGTCGACAATAAAGCTATCGAGAATATATTCAACAGAGTTCAATTCATCACTTGATAATTGGCACAAATTTATCGATATCAGTTTTCTCCCTGATAATATGAAAACTGATTACCATGACCTTATTGTAAAAAGAGCCGGTCAGTTTTTTGGGTAGACTAATTAAAATAGTAATTGGTATAAAAGTTAGAGCACATAATTGGAAAAAACGGTCAAAATGACCACCTAATATCGGAGCAAATTGACCACCCCTTCGCCGGAGCAAACTGACCACCCCTGTCCGGACCAAAATGACCACCTAATACCGGAGCAAAGAGACCACCCCCTTTAGTCTTGCTTTTTTATCATGATTTATTAGGCTGAATGATTAACGTTGAGGGTATTATACAATACCTATCATTTATGTCTAACAATTTAATTATTATGAGTAAAGCAAGAACCATCTTAAAAATGTACACCGAGGGTGTAAGTAAACAATCAATCAGTCTCCGCACAGGAGCAACACGAAACACGGTAAAGAAGTATATCCGGCAATTTATTGCTATGGGTAAGACACTGGAAGAGATTAATAAACTCAGTGACACTCAGCTGGAAGCAGTGTTTTCAACGCCCCGACCGGAGGTCCCTTCAGACAAGCGAAAAGAAGAGCTAATGGCATTCTTTTCTGGCATGGAGAAAGCTCTCAAACGCAAAGGCGAGACCAGAGAAAAACAGTGGGAACAATATTTTCTTAAACATCCGGATGGTTATCGCAAAACGCAGTTCAATGAACATTATAATCTATGGAGCAAGAAGGTGAACTCTTCGATGCACATGGAGCATAAGAGCGGTGACAAGATGTATGTGGACTATACTGGAGATAAGCTGTCCTTTGTTGATCAGTCAACAGGAGAAGTGGTTCTGGTAGAAGTTTTTGTCGCCATCCTGGGGTCCAGCCAGCTGACCTATGTTGAAGCATCCATGACTCAAAGGAAAGAAGACTTTATCAGTTCCTGTGAAAACGCCCTTCATTACTTCGGAGGTATGCCACAGGCCATTGTAACAGACAACTTAAAATCGGCTGTTATTAAAAGTGACAGGTACGAACCTACGCTTAATGAGATGTTCCGGGATTTTGTGGAACATTATCATATGACAGCGCTTCCGGCAGGCCCTTATAAACCGAAGCACAAAGCTCTGGTTGAGGGAGCGGTTAAGATAATATACAGGACTATTTTCTACACGATTAAACAATGCACCTTCTTTTCTTTAACAGACTTAAATACTGCTATCAGAGAAGCACTTGAGGATCACAATAATAAACTGTTAACCAATCGCCCGTATAGCAGGAGACAACTGTTTGAAGAAATAGAAAAATCGGATCTTCAGCCACTGCCCAAACACAGGTACCAGGCTAAACGCAAGAAAGTAGTTACAGTGATGAAAAACAATCATGTCTGTCTTGCCGAAGACAAGCACTACTACAGCGTTCCTTATCGCTACATCGGAAAGAAGGTTACCATTCTTTATACTCAGGATCTGGTAGAAGTCTTTTACCATTACGACCAGATAGCAAGCCATGCACGTAATTTAAAGCTCTACGGATACACTACCAACGAGGATCATCTGGCATCCCACCATCAGTTTAAAAGCGACTGGACGCCTGAGAAGTTCATTCAGAGGGCAACCTTTATAGGAAGCGATACCAGGGATTATATTGCCCATATACTTGAGATCAGGCAACATCCCGAACAGGCTTATAAAACATGTCAGGGTATCCTCGGGTTTGCTTCCCGCATTGGCAGTGATCGTCTGAACATGGCTTGTCGAAGGGCACTATATTATGGTGACTTCAGTTATAATGCAATCCGGACAATCATCGAGAAACGACTGGACCAGGAGCCTTTTGACTCAGAAGATGACAATAAAAAAATGCCCGGGCATCGCAATGTGCGGGGAGGAGGATATTACAAATAATCAGTTTAACAATTATCCGGTCACGGTAAGCCCGTGGCTGGATAAATCCATTTACGAACTTTTAAAAATATAATTATATGAATGATCAGACATTACAGAGACTAAAACAAATGAAGTTCCAGGGAATGGCTATGGCCTTTAAAACCACACTTGAAGACGGGCGCATGGCCAGCATGACAGCAGATGAGATGGTAGCTTTCATGGTTGAATCGGAATGGGACCATCGTAATAACCGCCGCATTGAACGGCACATAAATCAAGCTCGTTTTCGTTACAAAGCAAATATCGAACATCTCGACTTTGCAACAGAAAGGAACCTTGATAAGAATCAAATCATGCGCTTTGCCGATTGTCACTTTATTGATAAATCAGAAACCATAATTATCACAGGCAGTACAGGCATTGGAAAAAGCTATGTTGCTTCAGCCATCGGTAATCAGGCATGCATGCTGGGATACAAAGTCTTATATGCTAATACCACAAAGCTATTTGCTAAACTTAAAATGTCGAAAGCTGATGGGTCATACATCAAAGAAATAGCACGTATCGAAAAGCAGGATCTATTAATACTCGATGACTTTGGTATACAGCCCTTTGATAATCAAAGCAGGTCTTCACTCATGGAAATTATTGAAGACCGTCATGGCAAACGCTCAACAATCATCACTTCACAACTCCCGGTATTACAATGGCATGAGATTATAGGAGAAAATACTATCGCAGATGCTATATTGGACCGCATCGTACATCAGGCACACCGCATTGAACTCTCTGGGGAATCATTGAGAAAACACATTAATAAAATGAATATAACACTTGGAAAAACTGACTAAAAAAATAACTTTGTAAAATCACCCTGAAAATTATGATGAAAATGAGGCAAAAAAGGATGTTAACTTAGGGTGGTCTTTGGCAGCCGGAAATGCATGGTCTTACGAAAACGATCCAGGGTGGTCAATATGTCCGATTTTTCCAGGTAAAAGGATGATGGAACAAAGGATTAGATATGAAATTCAAAGAAAGCTAAGAGAAGAGCAGGAAAAAATTGAAAGAGAACTCAAGGAACGACAAGACAAAGAAGCAAAGGCATTTAAAAAACTCTTTTAACAAGCTATACGACTTCATCAGACTAACATAATCCGGAACTACATTCAAACAGTTGAAGCAGATGCGATGAATAAAGGGAATATTACGGAAAAGTTCACTCAATGGTTGGTCTGGGCAGAACAGAAAGTGTCGTGGTATGATCCTATGGTCAACGGACCTGATCCGCTATTAAATGATCATCATAAAACACATCTATTTAAAGAATTTTTGAAGGAGTGGCAGTAATAAAGTACTAAACTAAAATATATGTTTATTTTATGCTTTAACCTAGCTTCTCTGCAACAAAAAATACCCATTTTTCCTGAAATATCATTTTGTTTACCTTAATTTCATTATTTGTACCTATTTTTCATATATTTGCATGTACCTACATTTCAAAGAAGACAATGAAAAATACCCACTTTTCACAAGAAATACTCGTTTTTCATGGACGAACAGCTCCAGAAACCGGCTTTATAACAGGTTATGGCGCAATTATCCAGTACTATAACTTAGAAGTACCGACTCCTGCTACACTAGCTTTGATAAGCAAGAAGAACAAAAACTATAATAAACCAGGTTGGATAGTATTTGGGCCGAAATATCAACCTTCTGATACATTAACTGGACATTTAGTCTTTGCATTGAAATACGAAGGAGTTAACCTATTGCTTTTTAAGAAACTATTTGAGAAGATAGATCAATCAGAGGTTGTAAAAATTATAATGTCTGAGTATTCCGGACAGTATATGAGGAAGATTTGGTTCTTATATGAATGGTTAATGCTGAAAAAGTTACCAATTGCTGATCTAACATTTAAGAATTTCATTCCACTCCTGGATGATAAGTTGCAGTATGCAAGTACTTTAAGCATTAATTCATCAAGACATAGAATACGTAATAATCTGCCTGGCACAGTTAATTTTTGTCCACTAATACAAAGGACTGAAAAATTGGAGGACTACATTGCCTGAAACCTATCGGAAAAAACTACTGAAGTAATTCATGGTATTCATAAAGATATTCTATTACGGACCTCTGCATTTCTTTTATTGAAAGACTCAAAAGCATCTTTCACAATAGAAGGTGAAAAACCAACTCAGAATCGAGCAATGAGATGGGGAAAAGCAATTGGTCAGGCTGGTAACAAACCGTTATCAAAGGAGGAATTAGTACGTCTTCAACAAATAGTGATAGAAAATAGCCGGTTTGTGGATATGGGTTTTAGAAAGAAGGGTGGATTCGTTGGTGAACATGATCGAACTACTGGAGAACCAATTCCAGAACATATTTCTGCAAGGTGGCAAGATTTAAATATCTTACTGGACGGATTAATTGAAACTGCCACATTGTTAGAAAGCAGTAAATTTCATCCTGTATTAAGTGCCACTAAAATCGCATTTGGATTTGTCTTTATTCATCCATTTGAGGATGGTAACGGGAGAATTCATAGATACTTAATCCATCATCTTCTATCAAATATGAAATTCACTCCTCAAGGAATAATATTTCCTGTGTCGTCAGCAATTTTGGACCGGATTACTGATTATAGAAGAGTACTTGAAACTTATTCTCAACCAACGCTAGACTTTATAAAGTGGAAGAAAACTCCTGATAATAATGTTGAAGTTCTAAATGATACTATTGATTATTACAGGTATTTTGACGCGACAGCTCAAGCCGAATTCCTTTTTGAATGTGTTGAATCAACCATTAATAATATCATTCCACAAGAAGTCAGGTATCTGCAGAAGTACGATTCTATGAAGTCTTGGTTGGATGATCGCTTTGAAATGCCAGACAAAATGGTAGCCTTACTTATCAGATTTCTTGAACAAAATAATGGAGTGATATCAAAAAGAGCCAGTGAAAAAGAATTTGTGGCTTTGTCGGCCTCAGAAATAAACGGAATTGAGAGTAAATATCAATCAATATTTTTAGATACATAATAGGATATAACATTTAGTTTTGTAAGGGTTGAGCAGGTTGTTTATTATTCATATACGCAATTAGTTTCATTGCTTCAGATTTTGATAATTCTATTTCTGGATGTCTATGAGTTGATTTGTCCTTCAATACTGTAGGCTTTTTAAGGTATTTTGCTATTTCCTTCCAGTTAGTTCTTGATTTATTCCAATCGCTGTGTGTTTTTTTACTTCCAATAATGTAGTTCTTCTTTAGTTCTCTGTAGTTATTTTCTTGAATACATTTTTTCTTATTTACACATTTTTTGAAAGTTGAAATATTGCTGCAATTGAAAATTGACGAACATTTCCATTGATCTATTTTATGATCATCATTAGCTCGCTGAAAATAAGTGGTTCCATTAAACACAAATTTTCTTAGGTAGCTTGGAATTCTCATTTTATTCGTTTTTTCCCAAACCTTATATCTTTCTCTATAATTCCATGGAATAATCTGACAAAAATTGGGAATATTCTCATTCCGCCCGGTTAAATGTAAGGCATCGTTACAATAGCTACCTTCTTGACAGTTGAGATATCTTCAATTTCAAAGCGGCTGAATTCAAAAAGCAATATGAGTATGAACAATTAAAAATATAAATATGAGAATAGTTAAGAGTATTGTAATCATTGTTGTTGTTGCACTTTTAACATCATGTGCATCAATAGTGAAATTTCCGGTATCAGCCGTTATTCCTGCAGCACAGATTACTGCAAAAATGAAACAGGATAAAAATAGTAATAATATTATTGAAATAACAGCAAACCACATGGCAGAGGCGAGCAGGTTAAGCCCCTCCAGAAACAATTATAGCGTATGGATTGTAGCTGATAATGGCATGGTTAAGAATGTAGGGCAGTTAACAAATAAAAATGCAGAAAAAGCATCCTTAACAATTACAACACCTTTTAAAGTAAAAGAGATATTCATAACTGCAGAAGATCGGGGTGACCTGTCTTATCCTGCTGGAATTGAGATTTCGCGGACTTCTTTTAACAAATAACCAGAAGGATTTTAAAAATCATTTTGTTGCTGCTCTTTCTGGGAGCAGCAGATGTCGGGGGAGCATTGTCAGTGTTTGGTGTTTTCAATTCTCTCTGAGTGAGAAAGCAGCTAACTAAGGACTAATAATAGAAAGTATGGACATAGAAAAAAAATCAGAATCCGAAAAGAATTCTGAATCAAAAGACGAAATATCAAGAATGATATTTAAGGAAAAATTGGCAATATTTCTGAAAAAGAATCTCATCTCAGTCATTCTCTCCATAGTTTTAATTTTGATTGCCATCTGGTTTACGGTGAAAATTAATATCAATTCAAATCATTTTGAAAATGAAAAATTTCAACTCATTACTCAGTATGAAACCGAGAGAGATAGCTTACATGTCAAACACCTGGAATTTGCTTCAAAGGTTTTCTCTTGGTCAATTCGTAGTGAGTTGCTAAGAAACAACACAGAAAACCTCAATCAGCTTTTAACAGTATTTGTCAAGGAATCAGAGGCTGATTTAGTTCAGATTATAAACCCTGAGGATAAACTGGTTTTATTATCATCTGATAAAAAGTATGAAGGGCTACAATACTCAGGGAACTTGAATTTTGAATTAAACAATTCAGTTGTTCTCAGAGAAAATAATATCGTGAAAATAATTACCCCTATAATGGGTTTTAATAGCATGATTGGAATCTTAATAGTTGAAACAAAAAAAGAATAAACACTGGTTATAAAAATGCATTTGGCTGTTTACAAGAAGGATTTGATCTGGCTTCAAATCAAACAAAACGTAAACGATAATCATCATTAACCTGGATATATTCTTTCAAAAATGAATTAGGGTTCAAATAGAGCTTATCTGAATATGTGCTGGTTAAAAAATCAAGAATTTAGTTTAAA
This sequence comes from uncultured Bacteroidales bacterium, assembly GCA_963732435.1. Classification (GTDB taxonomy): domain Bacteria; phylum Bacteroidota; class Bacteroidia; order Bacteroidales; family VadinHA17; genus LD21. The sequence goes on from CAVSZL010000009.1 coordinate 9,425, forward strand.
CCTAAATTTAAGCAAAAAGATGAAAAGATTGGAAAACAAAACTGTCATAATAACAGGAGGTGCTGGTGGAATAGGTAAGGCCACCGCCCAGAGAATGATTAAAGAAGGGGCAAAGGTTTTAATTACCGACCTGGATGAAGAAGCACTGAAGAAAGTATCAGAAGAGATAAAATCAACTGAATTATATTACATAGCAGCCGATGTTACGGATGAAAATCAGGTAAAGGCTTATGCCGAAAAAGCAAAGGAGCTTTTCGGAGTTGTTGATGTGTTTTTTAACAATGCCGGGATTGAAGGAGAAGTTAAACCACTGGATGAATATCCTCTCGATCTATATCACAAGATTATAGAAGTGAATATAAACGGTGTCTATTATGGCTTACGCTATATTTTCCCCTTGATGAAGGAGAAGGGTGGGTCAGTTATCATTACATCCTCTGTTGCCGGAATGGGTGGAACAGCTAACGTGTTACCTTATGTAACAAGTAAACATGCCATAATAGGTATGATGCGTTCAGCAGCACTGGAAGGAGCACCCCATAAAATCAGGGTAAATACCATAAACCCCTCCCCTGTTGATAATCGGATGATGCGCTCACTGGAGGAAGGTTTTGCCCAGGGAGAAGCAAAAGCTGCAAAAGAAAGTTTTGAGAAAGCTATACCCTTGGGCCGCTATGCTAATAATGAAGAAATTGCTGCTCTGGCGGTATTTCTTGCCAGCGATGAAAGCAGTTTCATTACCGGAACTATCAACCCTATTGATGGTGGAATGACTGCATAGACCTTTTATGCAGAATGTTCTTAAAATAGAGCCAATTACATTTAATGAATATATATTTTAGTGCTTACTATTCCTATTTTCTGGATATGGAAATATTTTAGTTCCTACCTTATACAATAAAATTACTTCCGGATGAAAACAATAATTACTTTTACTACAAATCCAGCGATTGATAAGTCTTCCAGCGTTGAAAATGTTGTTGCTGAACGAAAATTATATTGTAAGACTCCTCACTTTGAACCGGGAGGTGGTGGTATAAATGTGGCTAGAGCAATTAAAAAACTGGGAGGGGAATCGAAACTCGTTTACACGGCCGGGGGTTACACCGGCGAAAGGCTCAATGCTCTTCTTCAGGAAGAAGGAATTACCCATCAGTTGATACCTATTAAAGGAATGACAAGGGAAAGCCTCATTATTTTGGAAGAATCAACCGGGCAACAATTTCGTTTTGGAATGCCAGGAGCAGAAATGAACAAACATGAATGGGAAAGATGCATATATGAATTATCGGCCATAGAACCACCTCCAGATTACCTCGTGCTAAGCGGAAGCCTTTCTCCTGGAGTGTCAAATGATTTTTATGCACAAATAGCAGCTATTGAAAAAAAGAAAGGGACAAAAGTGATTGTAGATGCTTCAGGCGAAGCTTTAAAACATGCCCTGCAAGAAGGCGTTTTCCTTATTAAACCAAACATCCGCGAATTCAGGGAACTAGTTGGACTTGAGAGTAAAGACGAACAACAAATAAGGGCGGAAGCTAAAAAGTTAGTTAAAAGCGGTCAGTGCCAGGTGATTGTTATCTCCCTTGGAGCTTCAGGTGCCATTGTAGTATCGGAAGAATTTGTTGAACATATATACCCTCCTACTGTGCCTATTATCAGCAAAGTTGGCGCAGGAGACAGCATGGTTGCCGGCATTGTCCTAAGCCTGGCACAGGGCAAAAAGTTGTACGATGCAATACTTTACGGGATAGCATCTGGCTCTGCTGCCGTTATGACGCCTGGTACAGAGCTATGCAGGAGAGAAGATGCCGAAAAGTTATATAAAATGATGGTTTCGGGATTTAAATAATTTTTTGCCAATCAGGAGGTTATTATGAAGCAAATTTTTGGTAGAATGCAAACAATCGGACATTTCTCCTAAATAGGTATAGACGCTAAGATTAACACTTGGTTGGGGGCATGATAAAATCGGCAGCTGACCTGAAAGTAACAATGGTTGCCGTCCACACTTCTTTACAGTGAAGAGAATTTCAGGAAGAGTCCAAAAGGGTGGAGGGTTTATTGGAAGGACTATGCTTTCTGAAGTACTGGTTCCATGTTCGCTCTTTTCAAGTAGATCTGCAATATTTTTATGTTTCAGTATCAGCAAAGAAAGATTTTGGGTTTAGTATTAATGGTATTGAACGTATTTATTATGGCTTGATAATCTTTACTAAAGTTCACATCATTCCAATTAGTACCCTGTTTACCGTCCATTCTTGGTCGAACATCATTTGTACCTAATTTAATTACAATAATATCAGGTTCAAAAGCAAATACGTTATAAAGTTCACCACAATTCCAATAAGATACATCCCCCTGTTTGTGCCTGAATCCCAATTATGCCGCATAATATTAATACAGCAATAATTATGGTTCTACTAAGTGCATTCATTTGTATAGGTATTGGTTAATGTATAAAAGTATAATGACTGTAAATCAGAAATATGAAGCAAGTTACTCCTGTTTAGAACCAAAGTCAAATAAATCTTTTCAGATGACGTGCAGCAGGATTAGTGATTCATTATTGTGAAGTATTGTTCGTATTTAGAACTTCTATGTTACTCCATTCTCTATTGATTTTTATCTGCATAATAAATTTATAAAAATCCCCCTCATTAGATACAATAACGGATGAATGGGGATGAAGCGGGAAGATTGTATATATATCTGTATATTAATACAATATAAAAGCAGAATGCCCCAAAATGTTAAATCTTGGGGCATTTTATTGATATTAAAACTTCCGTTACTACATGATGTGTGAAGAGATAATTGCCTTTATTTCTTGTCAGCAGCCTGTATAACAGGAGTGCCAAAGGGGTGCTCGTATATTGCCTTCCATTGACCATCAATCTTTTTTAAGACATTCGTATAGCTTATGCGATTCCATATTAACTTGTCTCCCGATTTCCACAAGATTTCCAATTTCCCAATCCAATCAGATATGACAAAGTCCTTTGAAAGAACAATATAGTTCTCACGAATCGGGGTGGCTTTGATACTCACAGCATTGCCTATCCCACTCCATCTCTTCTTATATGCTTCATAATAGACTACTGATGTATCGAAAACATTCACTAATTCAGGAGAATAAAGTTGTAATGCTCCTTGCCAATCCAGTTTCTCAAATTTTGCGAATAAGCTGTCGACTACTGTGCTGAGCTCTTTTTTGATTTGGTCTTGTTGCTGCTGCGTCAACTGTTCAATTTGGGGAGAAGTACAGGCAGATTGAACTAAAAGGAAAGCTGCAATCAATGTGGTAAAACATAACTTCTTCATTTGATTATGGTTTGATTAATGGATAAGACTAAATAACTGTTAATCAAAAATATGATGCAAGTTATGACAAGAATAGACCAAAGTCAATTAATTTTAACAGAGAACCTTAATACTTACCCCATGCTTGTAAGACAGTTATGTACCAGCCTATTTATTTTGCAACACTAAAATGAATTCAGACTGCTTAATTTTAACTTTATGAATTAATGAGGTTACTTGGTAATAAAAAGAAAGCAAAATCATTGAGTTACCTCACTTTTTTCATAAATTGGGAAAATAAAATACGCTACATATGAAAAGCCAAAAAGCTACTCAAGGACTGGGTCGTCGCGAATTTATTGTAAAATCAGGTTTCGCCTTTACCGGTCTGACAATCTTACCTTCATTTATTCTGGGTGGCAGAAACCATTTGTCACCTAACAATAAGCTGAATATTGCCGGTATTGGAGTCGGAGGTATGGGAAAACATTATCTGAATGGAGCAGCTACTGAAAATTTTCCTGCACTGTGCGATGTTGATGAGGTTATGTACAAACGGATATTAACTGATGAGAATGCAATAAAAGGTTACAAACCAGGCTTTCTGGAAAAAATCAGTTCAGCAAGATATTATCGCGATTTCAGGGAAATGCTTGATAAGGAGAAAGACCTTGATGCAGTTATGATCGGAACCCCCGACCATACTCATACAACAGCAGCTCTGGCAGCTATAGCAAAAGGACTGCACGTATATTGTGCAAAGCCTTTAACCCGAACTATTTATGAATCAAGAGTTCTTGCTCAGGCAGCAAAAAAAGCAGGTGTGGCAACTCAGATGAGCACACAGAGTGATGCAATTGAAGAATACCGGCTTATGAGGGAATGGATCGGGGACGGGGCCATTGGGGATGTTTATGAAGTTCAGATCTGGTGCGACAGACCCATCTGGCCACAGGGATTGGGACGTCCTCTGGAGAATGTTCCGGTTCCGGATACACTTGACTGGAACTTGTTTATAGGACCTGCACCTTTCCGCCCCTACCACCCTGCTTATCATCCGTTCAACTTCAGAGGGTGGTTTGATTTTGGAACAGGAGCGCTTGGAGATATGGGTTGCCACTTTTTCAATCCTGTTGTAAAGGCACTAAAACTTGGTCATCCGACAAGTGTAGAGGCCAGTTCATCAAAAGTGTTTCCTGAGACTTTTCCATTAGCTTCAATAGTACATTATGAATTTCCTGCAAGAGGAAAAATGCCACCGGTCAGGCTTACATGGTACGACGGCGGATTAAAACCCGAAAGACCTTCTGAACTTGAAAGCAACAAGGAATTTCCTTCAACAGGGATCCTTTTTAAAGGCACTGAAGGATCAATACTATGTGATAGTGTCGGCGAAAATCCCAGACTTATCCCTGAATCAAAGATGAATTCATATAAAAAACCAGTTAAAACTGAGGAACGCTCAATAGGCCATTATGAAGAATGGGTAGAAGCATGCAAAGGAGGTAAATCCGCCGGTGTTGAATTTGGATATGGCAGTATGCTTAATGAGATTGTTTTGCTTGGTAACCTTGCCATAAGAGCTGGTAAAAAACTCGAGTGGGATGGTGCAAATATGAAAATCACAAATTACGAAGATGCAAATAAGCTAATCAGAGAGCCATATCATAACGGGTGGGAGATTTGATTCATCACCATTCCACTATTCTATTCTTTAGTATTATCAGAATGATCTTATAACTTCTATAAAAATGAATAAAACAATTCCGTTTTTGATGTTACTGCCGACTATTTTATCGGCAAGTACTACTGTAAAAAAGCAAGTGCAAAAACAACCAAACCTGCTGATCATTTTTACCGATGAACACAGGCGACAATCTATGGGATTCTGGCAAAAGCCCGAATATAAAGGAGCAATTAATGGGACAAGCGATCAGGTATTTACTCCGAACCTCGATAAACTAGCCTCTGAAGGAGTTGTCTTTACTCAGGCAATGAGCACTCACCCCGTTAGCAGTCCACACCGGGCAATGCTGCTAAGTGGTATGTTTGCCACTCAAAATGGGGTATGGAGAAACTGTCACGAGACTTCAACTACCAATTTGAGGGATGACATACAATGTTTTACCGATGTGCTTTACAAAAACGGGTACAATACAGCTTATTTTGGCAAATGCCACTGGATTAAACCTACCCGTGTATTTGATGCAGAATATAATTACATCGGTAAAACAGATCCTCCGGGAGGCTACTTACCTAACTTCTTCGATATTTATATTCCGCCCGGACCCTCCAGGCACAGTATTGAGTACTGGTACCAGGTTCTGAAAGACGATCATTTCTCCAATTACGTTTATTCCAATGACCCGGCTGCTATTGGAGGGAAAAAGGATGGTGAAATGTACCTGGCAAAAGAGTTTTCATCAAAGCACGAAGCCCGGACCATAATAGATTATCTAAAGAACAACCGCAATCAGCGCGATCCTGAAAAGCCATTTTGCATCACCTGGTCATTAAATCCCCCTCATCCTCCGTATGGAAGTCTGACAGATTGTGAACCCGAATCGTACAAATTGTACGAAAACATGACTCACGATGAGCTGTTTAATCGTCCTAACAGTACAAGCAAAGCTACTGACCTTAATGCTCGTGTTTATTTTGCCAATGTTACTTCAACAGACAAGTATATTGGTCAGGTTATTGAAACGCTTGATGCCCTGGGCTTAGACGAGAATACACTTGTGATATTCACCTCAGATCATGGTGAGATGCTCGGGAGTCAGGGAAGGATGCAAAAAAACTGTGAATACGAGGAATCGTTCGGTGTACCATTGATTATGAGATACAAGGGAGTTTTGAAACATAAGACAGATAATTTGCTGATCGGAACTACCGACCTTTTTCCGACATTTATGGGCTTAATGGGACTGAAGCATTTGATTCCCAATAAGGTAGCAGGAACAAACTATGCTGATATTATCATAAAACCGAAGGCCGGGAGTGTAACCCGGCCAGCATCCACACCTTTCATTTCAATCGAAGGCAAAAAGAAAGGTGTACGTACAGACAAGTATACATTTGCGGTTGACGGAGATGGGAAAGTGACATTGTTCAATAACCTGAGTGACCCTTACCAGCAAATAAACCTTACCTTTGATTCTCTCCCCGTTGAGGATCAGAAGATGTTAAGAGAGGAGCTGGGTTACTGGCTGAAATTATCTCAGGATGATTGGGTTGAAAAGAAAAATCATTCAAATGTAATCGACTATTCAGTAGCTCTGAACAGGTAAAAATGAATTATAACAACAAAGAAGAAGTCACGGAAAATATTGTCAACTGAAAGGATGAAGAATTATGACTCAGAAAAAATGGTCAATTTTAATCTGTAGGAAAAAAGGGTAGTTATACTTCCGCCTTCAAATGCCTGTGAAAATGCCCCGGATTTTTCTTTTGAACAATCTGGATTCTGTTCCAGTTACTTTGTGCCCTTTCCAGCTGTGCCCTGGCAACACATAATCAGCCTGATTAATCAATCCAGGCCACGAATAATTTGTAGCCAAGCGATAGTACTATTGCACCGGTAAACAGGCCAATAAATCCTGAGAAAATAAATCCGCCAACTACACCCAAAAATATTACAAGCATTGGGACAGGTGCACCTTTACCCAGCAAAATCGGTTTCAGAACATTATCAGATAACCCGGCCGCTGCCAGATATATGGTCCATAAGACCGCAGGAAGGGTGTCGAGTGATGAAAAAAGCCAGATAATAACCGGCAAAATAATTAATATTGCAGGCAGTTGCAAGATCGCAAAAATTAACACAAATAAGGTCCATAGACCAGCAAGCGGAACTCCTGATAAAAGAAAGCCAAGGCCGATGAGAAATGACTGGATTAGCGCGACACCTAAAACACCTTGTACCACATTTCCAACAGTTTTATAGCTAAGATCAACAAACTCCTCACCTCGGTCACCTGCAAGTTTTCTGAATACTTTTAAAACTGATTCACGGGAACCTTTCAGAACCAGCAGAATTCCTGCAATAATCGTGGATGCAATCATTTGGAAACCACCGGATACGACACTCAAAATACCTTTCACCAGTTTTTCGAAGATCCCTGCCAACTGCTCTCTGTATTGGGCAAAAAAGGCGCTGAGATCAGCCGAGGCAGACATCCAGACATTATAAAATCTTTCTCCTATCAGCGGCCAGTCTTTCACTTTTTCAGTAGGAAGCGGAATGGTAAATGAACTGTTATCAAAATCTGCTTTTAATTCTTTTGCTCCAGTAATTATGGAATCAAGAAACAGCCAGCCCGGAATCAGAATTATAGCCAGACCAATCACCACAATGAGAGTCGAGGATAATTTTACACTGCCTCCCATCCATCTGGAAAGAGAGGTATGCAAGGGTGAAAATGCAATTGCAAGTATTACAGCCCAAAGAATTATACTTACAAAAGGTAATAAGATCAGCAGGCACCATGCAATAATTAATGCAAGAAATACCAACCTGATGGAGGTGTCATAAATGTTGTTTTGTTGTTGAGTGTTCATTTCATTTCTTATTAGAGTTAATATTCACCCATTGTAAATATCTGAAAACCTTATGCGTATACTATTGCCAATTTTGAAAATCCGGTAAGATGATAAAGTTATGATAATTTCAGAAACATAAGCTGAGGCCTTCGGAGATAATTTGAATCCGGTGGCAAAAACCGATGCCCCTATCGCTTTTGTCCATTTATAACAGGATTTTAGTATTAATTTAAAAGACAGACTCTTAACTCTAACCATCGATGGTCATTCTGATCAATTAGAAAACTATTGATTCAGATATTCTTTTAATGCTTCCTTCACTCCAAAATATGCGGGTTTTGGTTTTAAGTTCTCGTCGAAAAGCAATGGATTTTCATTACCTCTCCACCACTCATCTGCATCTTTCAGACCCCAGAAATGCACCTGGCTTACTCCTTCATCAAGGGCTAATTTTATTATTTTTTTATATTCATCCTTTTGCCTTTGTGCCAGTTCAGGAGTCCAGGGTACTTCCTTACAACCGAAATCAACTTCTGTAAAATAGACTTCAAGACCAATTCCCCTATATTTTCTGACCTCTTCTGAAAGAGCCTGAATATTCATAACACCATCACCTTCAAGATTATAATGACATTGAAAACCTACTCCATCCAATTTGACACCGGAATTCTGCAGGTGCTTTGCCAGCTGATAGAAAGCAAGTGCTTTTTTTCCGGGTTTTTCGCATCCGTTATCACGCAGTTCAAGCTTGCCTTTTGCATATTTTGCGGCATATTCGAACGCTTTTCTGATATAAACCGGGTGTTTGTCGTTTATTTTATCTTCACCAGTCAGTCCCGATTTATCGTCTTCAAATCCCATTCTGGACCATACTACCATATCCTGGCCAAAATACTTTCCCGCATTATCTTTGTTCCAGTCAAGCGATTCATTAACAATATTCCACACATATACCTTATCAGCATTCCCATTAGCTTCCATAATAATTCTGATCCGTTGTTCCATAAGTGACTCAAGTTCTTCCGGTGAGGTTATCTCCCTGACCCACATTGATTCATATTGACTCGGACCGAATAACATATGGTGCATTGGTTTCATGCCTCTGTCAAACAGCCAGTTAACTCCTGTGTTGAAGTTTTCTATTTTGTTGGTGTCTTTAGCCCAATTGATTTCCCTCGGGTAGCAGGTACGGGTTGATGTATTGAATTCACTCTCTACAATTGCTTTCTGCAATGAGTCTTTCAGAAAAGCTCTCACACCAATTAAAATGACGGCTTTATCAGCAAGAGCTTTTATTGTTGTATCAGAGGGATTTGCTTTATTATTTTCCGAAGATTTATTCCCGGTGCATTGAACAGAGAAAAGAATTATAATACATAGTGTAATACTCATTAATAGAATCGATGAAATAATCCCGGTAGCCTTTCTCATAATATTCTGATTTTCTGATCAATATTTATTTACTAATGTACCTTAATAATCTCAGGGCAATTTATTTTTTAACTGGTTTTACACCATTATCATTCCGCTTACTCAATTTGCAGTCGTTTAGTTCGGTCTTTATATAAAGTTTAGTCTTATAATACTTACCCTGAGCAGAATAGGCAGGAGGAAGTGTCCTTGTGCATGAACAAAGAACAGTCAGAACAATCAGAATATAAATAAATTTCTTCATAAGATTTGTTGGTGATCAAAGTTAATATTTCAGATGAACAATTACAATACTTATATGTACCACTCATTGTATTTCGATATTTTTTTGAATATTTTGCATTTACTTTAAGAAAACACTTTTCAGAGGTTCACATATTTTATGTTAACCATCTGAAAAAATAGAAATATTGCTACCCAGTCTCCTGATTTATGAAGAATATCACGAGAACAGTATGGATATTATCAATTGTGAGTTTGCTTACGGATACTGCAAGTGAAATGCTATATCCGATTATGCCCGTTTATTTAAAATCTATCGGCTTTTCAATTGCTCTCATTGGGATAATAGAAGGGATTGCTGAAGCAACCGCAGGTCTCAGCAAAGGATATTTCGGAAAGTTATCTGACTTATCCGGGAAAAGAATGCCATTTGTTCAGATTGGTTATGCTCTGAGTGCCGTATCAAAACCTTTGATGGCGGTATTTATATATCCGTTATGGATTTTTCTTGCAAGAACGCTTGACCGGTTCGGCAAAGGTATAAGAACCGGTGCAAGAGACGCTCTGCTATCATCTGAGGCGACTCCTGCAACAAAGGGTAAAATATTCGGATTTCACAGGTCAATGGATACTTTTGGTGCCGTACTGGGACCTTCAATTGCTTTGGTTTACCTCTACTTTTATCCCCAGAATTACAGAACCCTTTTTTTATTGCCTTTTTTCCCGGATTGCTTGCAATTTTAGCAACTCGATACCTGAAAGACAAAAATGTTAGCAGCAGCAGGGTAAAAGTAAGGACTCCTTTCTTTTCTTTTTTGAAGTATTGGAAAGTAAGTCCCTCTGATTATAAAAAACTGGTAATCGGACTCCTTGCATTTGCTCTATTCAACAGTTCTGATGTTTTTCTTTTACTTAAGGTAAAACAATCGGGAGTTGATGATACAATGTTAATAGGAATATATATCTTCTACAACCTCATATATGCGTTGTTTTCATTGCCTGTTGGAATAATTGCAGATAAAATTGGCCTCAAAACCATTTTTATTCTGGGCCTCATAATGTTCACAATAGTCTATTCTGTAATATCGTTAAATGATAACCTTTATATTTTCTTTGTACTCTTTTTTCTCTATGGAATATATTCAGCAGCAACGGAAGGAATATCTAAAGCGTGGATCTCAAATATTTCTGATAAGAAAGATATAGCTACTGCAATAGGAACATTTACAGGCCTACAGAGCATCTGCTCCATGATTGCAAGTTCTCTGACAGGATTCACCTGGATCATATTTGGCGCAACTGCCGCCTTGATGATAACAGCATCAGGCAACAGTAATAGTAATAATCTACCTTATTATGATGCAAGGATTAAAAAGAACAACTTATGATTTGAATAACGAGATTTAAAACCTGATGTTCCTGATGAAGTGGTTAAATTTTTGATTGCCGGATGTGTTTCTTCAGCGCAGATTGCAGAAAATGGAAATACTATATTTTAATAACCAAAATCACTAGTGGGCATTAGATTTTAAAACTTGTTCTTTGAAATTATGAAGTAATCGTAATTGTAGGTTTTTTTGAAGCGTGACGATTTGAAATAACCAAATTTCCAATTAAAAGGCCATCAATTTTTTTGCTTTTGTTTTTAATTACCGTTGGCTTTAGCCAACGGTATATAGTCCTCATTTATAAGGACTTTAGTCCTTTATTTTTGGGCTAAAGCCCGATCAGTTGGGTACTCTAATCCGTTGGCTAAAGCCAACGGTAAAGTAAAACTATTTAATAGATGTTATCAATTTACGAAATCCTCCATATTTTGAGTATATCTTTACAAGACAAAACGCCTATAAAAGAGATACTTACGAAGTGCGATTACAATAATGTCAAAGAACTAAAAAATAATCAATTAATAATCAGTGGGTTTTAAGCGCCCACCAATGAACCAAAATTATAAATGTTAACTAATTAATTAGCCTATGATAAGCTTAATACCTCTTGCTGATACCTTTACCATCTATCAGATAACTGATAAACATGAAATCCCTGATGAGATAATCTCGTCCGGATTTTATTCTATAACTAAAACAGAAGATGAAATTTCAATAGTGACAAACTGTACTACTGAGTTTAATTTCCTGAAATCAAGTAAAAACTGGAAAGGTTTTATGGTAGAAGGTGTATTGGACTTTTCAATGACAGGAATAATCAATGATATTACAAAACCATTAAAAGATAATGGAATCAGTGTTTTTGTTCTTTCTACCTTCAATACTGATTATGTATTTACAAAAGAGGAACATTTTAACAGAGCTGCTGACATTTTCAGACTAACAGAAAATATCAGGATTAAAGAAAACAGATAAACATCAGCAACTAAATGACTTTATTAAGTAAATCAATTATTTTAAAATCATCTTTGGTCTGACATACATCCAGAAATTCCTTTTTTATAAGCTCCTTGTTATCAATGACTTTATAAAAATAATCTATATATTTTATCTTTTCCTTCCTGGTCATCTTTGAAAGAAAGCTCATATTGTTTATCAAGGCTTCGAATTCCGTTCTTAATTGCCTGTAAAATTCGAATACATCTCTAAACTCCTCTTCAGTAAAGCACAATCCCTTATATACCCTTCTTTCAGGTTGTAAATATTCAGGGACTCCTGGCTGTTTAGTATAATTTGCACTAACAAAGGCGGCAAAATCAAAATCATATGGTACTACATAAGGCAGATTTGCAGTATCTGCCGGTTGCATAAAAATAAGATTATGACCAGAGGTAAAGATCCAGTCTTTATTCCCAATAATGAATTGAAAAATTGTCATTCTTTTCACATTTTCCCTGTCCAGATCAAATGGTGAAATAAAATTATCCAATCCAATTGACTCATTCCGGTCCATTACTCCTTTTTCATCCTCAATAAAAAAGCTGTGTTTCTCAAAAACCTTTTTTCCCCGGCCTGTGTCGAAGTAAAGCATTTTAACAAGTCTTACTTTCAGGCTTTTATCAGTTACAAGGTTATACATTTTATATATAGTGTATTCACTGAAAACATCCTCTTCATTCTGACACGGGGTAACTAATTTCAGTTTGTCCTGATTATCGAACAAAGTATTTTTGACTTCATCCTTCTTAAAGTTTACCATCACAGGTGGAAAGCTGCAATTCTCAGGTTTACGACGAAAATTTCCCCTTATTCTTACTTTAACTGAAAACTTTTCTGAGGAACCATCGGCTGAATAATATATCAATTCACCATCATGATATTGTGGTTCTCCTATTGTGTCAATACGTATTGCTGAAAAATCAGTACGTAATTCCATATTGATTATGTCATCAGATTTGAAAAGGCTGTCAGTATCTGATGCAATTACTGAATCGGATAGAAAAACGAGTAATAGTAACCTAAGCGATATCTTCAAAAGAGATGATCGATTGGAACTTTCCAGAACTTTCATTTGTGAATTTCTTGGGTTGGTTATTAACTCCTTATTTAAATATTTAATGCAAATTTAAAACAATATTTTCATCAACTTGTACTTAAATAATTCTATACCACCAAAATCACAAGGATGCAGTCATCAACAAATTATATAGTATTCTGACCTTTGAAGACCCTCGAATTATCAAGTGATCTTAGATGGCCGTCCCAGGTAAGTTTTCCAGAGGTTGAACCGGAAATTGTTGCTGAGGCACGGTTATCAGAAGTAACTGTCATATGAACATCATAGTTCCCGATATTTGTAAGAAGATTAAACCTGAGATTATATGTCAGGCTTTTTGTATTTCTGGTAATCTCATAGAGTCCGATTGTTCCTTCGGCAGTTGCTCCTCCAACACCATTCGATCCGATGGTCTGGTATGATCCGGTCTGAAGAACGCCTGTTGATCCGTTAACTCTGATAAAATTGACCATTGATGAAACAGATATCATGTCACCGTACTTATTCTTCAGGTAAAATGCCTCAAGAACAAAGCGCCTTGAATTCAGAAGTGAATCAAGAATATAGAAGTTTTCAGTCATCTGAGCTTTTCTTACCTCTTTTCGTTCCTTCCTGGTTAATTTTGCATCCTGGGAATAACCAAAAAGAGGGAGTGAAACTAAACAGATAACAAATAGTTTTTTAATTATATGTGTTTTCATAACTTTTGTTTTTAATAACCAATCTAGTACAAAATATATGCCAATGGAAAAGCTTATTCAAATCCTGCTTTTTGATATATCAGTAAAATTATTACTGGTTCAGGCTTATTTACTAAGAATTAATTAAACCCTGAAGTGGGATAAATGAAAAAATCCTTCATGTTATCTTAACCTGAAGGATTTAAATGAACACGTATCCTGAACTGTTTATTTCTCAATAAGATTTTTTTTCAGAATGTCTCCGACAACAACATTTGAAAATATATTGAACAATTCCGGGGATGGCTCTCCGGTAATGCTTTTTGATTGTCCGATGTAAATTAATTTAACTTTTTCGACATCATACAATTTACTTTCAATAATCAGTTCAACATCCGTCTCGAGAGAGGGTTGAGTCTTTTTCTCCTCATAAAGGTAATTATAGCCGTAATAGTTATAATATCCATAAAAATTATTATAACCTCCATAATAAGTACCCGGTGGGTAATATGGGCTATAAGCTGTCGGATAAGAACCTCCTGAAACCATCTCTGTTGAAGCGGGAACATACTTCTCTATCTGCTTGACACTTACTACAACATTTGTCAGAAGCATATCAATTTTATTTTCTTTAAGTAATTTCACCAAACTTACAGAATCGTACTTTTGAACATCAGGCTTAAGAACATCACGGGAAGGAATTGCCTTAAAACCTTTTTTCGTTAATTTATTAACTATATCTCCCTCTATGATCTGAGAGTTTTCCTGATTTCTACCCATAACCATAACCATTATAAGTGGTGACTTAATCACACGGGAATCTTCGCCTGTCCATGAAGAGGTCATTTTTATCGGAGAAGAACATGAAATAATAGTCAAAAATACTATTATGATAAAAAGCGCCCGGTATAGATTTCGATTTTTGTATCCTGTCATAATAATACCAATTAGTTGAAATGTAATGATTCGTTTAAAATAGTTGCAAAGTTAATTATAATTAAGACAAGTATCATCCTGCAGATATGTTGATTAAGAAAAAAACATTGAATACAGGTTTCAGGCATAACTGGCAAATAAACAGGTAAAAATTAATTTGAATATCGGGAAAGAGTAATAATAGTATTTATGGAACTTGATAATGAGATATTTCCTCATTTAGGTCACATGAACTCAGAGTGACCACTGAAATCAGCCTCACCCTAAATCCCTCTCCCAGGGGAGAGGGACTTGAAAATGAGTTGGTTATCTTCCCCCTCTCACTCGGGAGAGGGGGATTAGAGGGGGTGAGGTAAAAATTCAAGAACGGGGCCGGGGAATTGAGTTCATTCATTTTCAAGATACTTCAGTTTTTTTATTAATGATTACCGATAGTCATAAAAATTAATAAGTTAAAAAAAATAAATTAATTTTAAAGAATCAAAATCTGATTTATATATACCAAAACAGAGGCTTTATGCTATTGAACATTGCTTTAAATTTTATTTTTAACAGGGACAACTTTAACAAATTGATAATAAGTTGAACAAAAGCTAAACCATTTGTGTTTATATCAGCAAACAATACAGAACTTTTAAGTCAGTATATAATTAATGCATTCACGGAAATATCCATCACAGAGAAATTGAATCCAAAACTAAAACCAGAGCAAAATGAGAAAGTTAATTCACAGTATGTTCATTCTTGTACTAATTACAGGCTTGAGTTTGTCATCGTGTAAAAAGGATAAAGATGATCCTTCACCAAGCAACGATATTGTAGGAACATGGACCACAGGAACCTCTACAGTAGCAGTAACAGTAGGTACCAAAACCCTTACGCAGTACTATATCGACGTAGTAAAACTTTCCGCCTCCGAGGCAGCACTATATAACACAATTATAAGCGAGCTGGTAAAACAGGGTTTTACCGGAACTATCACTTTTAAAGCTGACAATACTTATACATCAACTCTGGGTGGCGAAGTTGATTCCGGTACATGGATACTATCTGCCGATGGCAAAAAACTTACGATAGATTCCAGCACCGATGTTCCTTCGATATCTGATATCCTGGAATTAACGGCAAAAAGTCTGAAAGTAAAATTTGAAGTAACCGATAGTGAAGATCTTAATGATGATGATATCCCTGAATCATTAACAATAAAAGTTGAAATGAGCTTCACCAGGTAATAACCTCAAATAATTGTTACTTACAATCAGTACATTTCAAAGAAATATCGGATGTGATCCCTGCTGAAAATTCTTTTCCGCAGGTTTCGCATTTAACTACATTCTTCTTTTCAGCATGCAACCTGTTTATAATTGCATCGTTAAATTCCAACGCTTGTAAATCTCTTGTTAAAGCATATGAGTCTCTGCGCTTATTGGCTGCAACAAAATCTTCTTCCTTCAGAAGTGGTATTAATATTTCATTTTTCATGCTGCAAAGATACTAATAATTAAATTCACTTTACTATCTTATTTTCAGACTGATAAATTAGGTCTTTTCACAAAAAAACCCTACTATTTTTTTATTGTTAATTGCGTCCGGGCTGTCTAAAAACCATGGAGATTACTTTAACACCGGACATGCTGTAATACTACAGGGGCTATTATTAGTTCCTCATAAATAATATCTCAGAAGACTACAGGATTCCAATATAATAATTTAAATTTATACCTCTATTAATCATTAAGGCTATGAATCAGAAGAATATTAATCGCAGAGTTTTTATCAGGAATACAACCCTTGCCGCCACAGTGCTGACATTAAGCAACGATGCATTATTTTCAGAAAATCCGTTTTCTTCCACTAATAAATTACCAAGATGGAAAGGATTTAACCTGCTCGATTTCTTTTCACCCAACTTACCCGGAAATAATGACTCAGCCAAATCAACTGAGGATGATTTCAAATGGATGTCAGACTGGGGATTCGACTTTGTCAGGATCCCAATGGCTTATCCAAGGTATCTTTCATTCGACAGGACAAAAGATATAACAAAGGATGATATCTATAAAACGGATCCCAAGGTTCTGGATGAAATTGACAAACTCATTTACTCAGCTCAAAAATATAAACTACATGTTAGCCTTAATCTTCATCGGGCACCAGGTTATTGTATTAATGCCGGTTTTCATGAACCATATAACCTCTGGAATGACAAAGAGGCACAGGATGCATTTAATTTTCATTGGGGCATGTGGGCAAAACGACATAAGAATGTCTCATCGGAAAAATTGAGCTTTGATCTTCTAAATGAGCCTGCTTATATTGATGATATGAACAACCAGCATGCAAAGAAGGGACCTGTTCCGGGTGAAACCTACCGGAAGATTGTTGAGGGAGCCGCCAGGTCCATCAGATCAGAAAACCCTGATCGATTGATAATTGCAGATGGAAACAATGTAGGAAATAATGTCACTCCTGAAATAATCGATCTGAATGTAGGGCAGAGTTGCAGAGGCTATTACCCGGGAACTATTTCGCATTACCAGGCACCATGGGTGTGGAAAGATCCTTCAAAGGCTCCGGCACCTCTCTGGCCAGGAACCATGGACGGAAAATACTATAGCCGCCAGCAACTTGAAGAACTATATAAACCATGGATTGAGGTTATGAATAAGGGAGTGGGAGTGCATTGCGGTGAATGCGGTTGCTGGAAAAATACACCGCACGAGGTGTTCCTTGCATGGTTTACAGATGTTATCGACATATTGACAAATGCAGGAATAGGTTATGCCCTATGGAATTTCAGGGGTGATTTTGGGATACTCGATTCAGGGCGCAAGGATGTAAACTACAGTGACTGGTACGGCCATAAGTTAGACTCTAAACTGCTTGCACTGTTGAAGAAGTATTAGCCTGGTAATCATGACTTCTGACGTTTTCAAATTTTAGTGGTGTCTTGATCTTCAAGTAATTGAAATTGAATAATATATAGATTTATTTTTTATTTTTTACCTCACTAACTCCAATTTTAGGCCTAAGCAAATGGTAAGAAAGAACCTGTACACTGCCCCTTCTATTTATATCTTAACCCTTCCCCTGCCCCTTCCCTTTAGCAAAAAGGGCAGGGGGCATCCTGCATATTATCAGCTCTTTGTCACTTTCGTACATTTATAATAATAAAAGTATCAGATATCAAATAACATTCAATACTATTTGGAGCGAAAAGTTCATATTGTTGCTTTAATCTATTTATAATCAGCTGATTTACCCCTTCCCTTTTTCTTTAAAGGGAAGGGGCAGGGGATGGGTTTCGTAAATTCATTAACATATTGGAGGTATCCTCTACCGAAATAATCGTCAGAAGTCAGGAAGTATTAGCCTGGTAATCTCATACCGGGCCAGATGTATTATACAATCTGACTCATAACTTATTTACACGCAGATCAACAACTACTTGACCGACTTCATTACCCCTTTGAAATAACCGATAGATTCTGCAATTCCGGCAAGAGGATCTTTCATATCTTTTTCAAATTCAAGACTACACATACCGGAATACTTTATTTTTCTTAGAGTTGTAATGACTTTTGGGATATCAATAATTCCCCTGCCTATCTCGATTGTTTTACCCTCTTTTGAAGCCAGGTTAACATCCTTGATATGAACATCATAAATTCTTGATTTATACTTCATTATATCTTCTGAAGGATCCTGGCCATCACGTGTTGTATGACCTATATCAATACAAATGCCCATACGTGGATCCATGTCTTTAATATGATTCCAGATATCAGTTGCATTTGGAAAAAGAGGATTATCAGGTCCATGATTATGGATTGCAAGTTTGAAGTCATAAGATTTTATCTTTTTCTCCACATAAGGCAGCAGATTATAGTCCGGTGCTCCTACAATCATCCTGACTCCGGCCATTTTAGCATACTCAAATGCCTGATCAACTGCCTGTTCTGATTTCATATAAACCACACCAACAGTATAAACATTTATACCAGCTGACTTGAATTCATTTATAACCGAATTGATCGTATCCGCAGTACTGTTCAAAGGCATATGAAAATCTTTCAAAGAAAGATTTATAACGCCTATCCTTTTCATCATTTCAATAGTTTGCGCCACTGAAAACTCTTTAAAACTATATCCGGCCATGCCGATACTGAAAAGATCTTTTTTTGTATCAGCAGTTACTGACACTGAAGGTATAGAGTATAATGAATTGGCGCTCAAGGCCAGAGCACCAGTACCTGCGACTTTAAGAAACTGACGACGTGTTTTCATAAATATTTTTTTTAAATATAAGATTTTTTTCTGTCTGACTTATATTATTCTTAAACTTTGTGGATCCTTTGTGTCACGATAGCTATCTGGATCCTTTGAGTTCCTTAGTGGTTAAAGATTTTTTAACACGAAGTATCACAAAGGTAACCAATGAATTAAAAATATTTACTTACTCATTTTTGCGAACAGTCATATCATTATCTATAAGCCGTTGATTGTAAGTCTGAACTATTGCTTTAAGTTTTTCCTCCATCTCAAGCTGAAGCTCTGGCTCAGTACCAATAATATTCCTTTCCAAAAAGGTATCCTCCTTATAATTAAATAGCCCTACCGGCTTATTTTCAAGCATTTCTAAGAGGTGATCCTTCATATAAAGATGATAATTGTAGTCTGTGGAATTGAATGCAAATGATTCATAAGAATCATCAAGAAGGTTGTTTCCGAATGAAATATACTCCTCATCAAAATTCAGATAACTTAAAACTGTAGGCATTATATCTATTTGCTGGGCGATACGATGTTTCATCCCTACTAAATCACTTCCGGGTTTATAAAAGATCACAGGGATACTGTAACCGCCGAAATTATTCTGAAATTCTTTGTGTATCGACTCATTAGTATGATCAGAAGTAATAACAAACAGAGTATTTCCAAACCATCTGGATGTTGAAATCTCATCAAAAAATTTCTTCAGGGAAAAATCAGTATAGCCAACCACCTCTACAATTGGAGCAGGCCCTTTTTTAAACTTCCCTTCATATTTTTCAGGAACTTTAAACGGGTGATGTGAAGAAACTGTAAAGACAGAAGCTAAAAAAGGTTGTTTGAAACCATTAAGTTTATTTGCAAAAAATGAAAGAAAAGGTTCATCCCAGACTCCCCACATCCCATCAAAATCCTCTTTATAAGGATATTGATCAAGTCCAAAATAATCATCGAATCCTGCAACTTTTGCAAAAGAGTCAAAACCCATTGATCCATTGGGAGCTCCATGAAAGAAAGCAGAATAATATCCCTTTCGTTTTAACAAATCAGGAAGTCCGTTTATCTTATTATTAGCATAATGTGAGATTATATATGGTGTAATCAGTGAAGGAACCGAAGCAAGAATTGAAGGCATGGCATCAATTGACTTTTTACCGTTGGCGATTGATACATCAAAAGTAAGGCTAACCCTGATTAAGGAATCAATAAAGGGAGTATATCCGGTATATGTTCCACCTTCAAGTTTCGGATTCAATGCTCCGATATATTCCCGCGCAAAGCTTTCAAGAATTATTATGACAACATTATCACTGGTAAAAGAGCCATTGCTTTCAGGAATAAAATGCGGATTGTAAAGAGACTTAAGCTTTTCATCATCAAAGAACTCATGCTTCACCAGTACTTTTTTGCCAAATGTCCGGAATATGCTGAAAGGTGTATTAAGAACAAGAGCCACATCCCTTGGAGTATCTACATATCGTGCAGCATTACTGATAGTTATGGGTCGTGTTGAGTGTTTAAAACCACCCCGGGCAGCCCCGACAACAAGTGCCAGTATCAACGGCACCATAAGTACATTTATTGAATGATAAATAATTTTATTTGACGGAACTGGCTTTTCAGGTTTTACTATACCATAAAGGAAATACATCATAAACCACAGGAAAATTGTTAAAAGTGTTGCCGGCCAGTAATCAAACAGAAAACTGAAAAACAGCTTTACCAGATTTGATTCATTCTCAAATGTCTGAAAAACATCTGCAGTTGCTCTTTTATCAACAAACCTGTAATAAACAAAATCCATTCCGTTCATGGCCACAGCAACTCCATTGGTAATAATAAAAACATACTTCAGAACTGACTGATAGACATCCCTGTAACGAAAATCAAATGGTACACTATGCAGGAAAATAAAAAGAAGGTTTATATATACGACAGCAGAAATATCAAATACCAGTCCACCTTTTAGAATAGTAAAAAACTGGTTTACCGTAACTCCGGGGAACATCTTATAATTAAACAGGTAGAACCCTATCCTGCATAATGAGAAAAGTACCATCACAAGGAATATCCGATATGCAAGAACAACGAAAATATTTCCTGAAAAGCGCCAATTCTTCATATAATGACCTGATTATTATTATTTTAGAGAATAAAAACCTATTGACAATATTTTCATAAATATATGTAAACTACCTCTCCCCGGCAAGTTTGACATTCTTTATCCACATTATGATCGCTTTATGTCCTGATGGTGAACCGGTTACTTGCTGTTTACTGTAACTATCTTTCTTCCCGGTTTCGTTTGAAGAGGCAACATGTCCATATTCAACACCAATTGTAAAAGGCATTGCACCACTGCCATCTCTTGAATTTCTTACAGGTATTTTCTCAACAGGTATGATCAACCTGTAATGCAAGACACCATTTTCGTCACTCTCAATGCTACCCGTAAAGCTATCGCTATTTTCTGCAGGAAATATTTTATCTGGTTCATTTCTGAAACCAATCAGTTCAATGGTATTTGCAAGATTAAGTGCCTCTGCCAGCACTTTATCTGCATCAATGCTTTCTTTCGAAAAATCATTGATTGAACGGTTTTCAATATTTTCATAACCGACAGGAAATAGAATTCCCATATTCTTTTCCGGCTTATTGTCCATATCGATCCAGATTGTCAGTCCTTCTTTCAATATCCTGTTTCGGACAACATGATCCTCCACCTTCAGAATGATGTAGATTTTCGTATAGTCATTTGAAAGAAAATAGTGTAGCTTACTCTTCTTATGGAAAGTATATTCGTCAGCGTCAACAGGATTCTTCTCATTCTTAACGGAATGCCACCTGCTTGAATAAAATTTTCCTGTCTGTCCGCTCAGATTAAAACAAAAAACTAAAAAGATAAATACAATAATGTTCCGCATAGGTTAAAAATAAACGCCAGGTTATATGCTGAATTTCTCATATGAGCCTGGCGCTGAATTAAATATCAAGTAATTTATTCTTCTTTCTCAGTTTCCTCCAATAACTCTTTGAGATCTTCATTGTTAAATTCATTCATGAACTGACTGGCTTTTCTTTTAGCTCCTAATCCGGCAATCATAAAAAGTACAAAAATTGCAACAAGAACATACATGACAATTTTAGTTGTTTCAGGCTTTGCTTTAAGGGCCTCAACAAGACCATTATAAAGAAGCCATAAAGCAAAAATATTTACTGCCAGGCCAACAATAACACCCAGGTATAAATTAAAGTGCCCTAAAAATCCAAGTAACGCACTTATCGGCATAACTACCATAATAGCAGCGGTAACTCTGACATTAGCTTCAAAATCGGTATTGCCCTTACAAATTGAGGATATTATAAGTAAAATCACTCCACCTATAAATAATCCAATAACTGCTCCAATAATCGACCACACAAAGGCCATGATTCCGATAGCACCACCTAATAAGGAACTTCCTGCAGCACCGATACCAATCAGGCTCCAGAGGAATGTGATTGCACCGGCAATTGCTCCATAGATAACTGCCTTTATCAAAGGTTCCGGTATCCCTCCCGATGTTTTCATCGTGGAGAAGTAAGTTTTAGGATCTGTCAGGACATCTTTTGATTCCTTGATAAAATCATTAACATCAAAGGTTCCGTTGCTCATAGTTTTAATAATTAAAAGGGTTATTAATTAACGATCAGTAATTTTTCAAAACAATGAACCAAGATAAAAAAATAATTCTTTAAATGCTAATAAAATAATTAAAACCAGATTTGATTATTCAAGATACGTGTATCCGTATAATCCTGAACGGTAGTTTGAGAGAAATTCCTTACCCTCTTCCAGACCTGACTTCTGACAATTACTGCGGTAGAGGATCCCTCCACTATGTATATGAATTTACGAAACCCATCCCCTGCCCCTTCCCTTTAAAGAAAAACTACCCTTTATACACAATTTTAAAAACAAATTTTATTCGCCTCATAATATGTGAGTTGGAGATTCCTCACTTCGTTCGGAATGACACCTGGTTTTTGGAAGAAAGAGGGAGAAGCGGCGATTCATCAGAAAGCGTTTTCAAAAAATAAATTATCTTTGGAATCGCCGCTTTTCGCTCTATAACAATATAATAGCATGTCATTCGAGCGCAGCGAGGAATCCCCTGGAATATTCACAATTTCTGTTGAATCTTATCAACCGTTTACAACTTATCCGGGAGGTAAGATGTGTATAAAGAGTAGTTTTTGCTAAAGGGAAGGGGCAGGGGAAGGGTTAAGATATAAATAGAAGGAGCTGGGTACGGGCTCTTTCTTAACATATACATAGGCCTGAAATTGGGGTTAGTGCAGTAAAAATTAAATCTATATATTATTCAATTTCAATTACTTGAAGATCAAGACAGCAATAAAATTTGAAAACGTCAGAAGTCAGGAAAACAATGAACCAAGATAAAAAAATAATTCTTTAAATGCTAATAAAATAATTTAAACCAGATTTGATTATTCAAGATACGTGTATCCGTATAATCCTGAACGGTAGTTTGAGAGAAATTCCTTACCCTCTTCCAGTGTAATTATCCCGGCTTTAACAGATGTAGTTACCCATGATTCAACGGTACGTACCATTTTTTTGGAATTATACTGAACATAATCGAGAACCTCAGCTACAGTTTCACCATCTATTATCTGATCGATTTTATACCTTTCATCATCAACAGATACATGCACAGCATTTGTATCGCCAAAGAGATTATGCAGGTCGCCCAGAATCTCCTGGTAAGCGCCGACCAGAAATACTCCGAGATAGTAGGGTTCTTTGCCTTTTAAAGAATGAACCGGAAGATGGTGTGAAGAGTTACGTGTAGATATGAAGTTATCTATTTTACCATCAGAATCACATGTCATATCCTGAATTGTAGCTGTTCGTAAAGGTTCTTCATTTAACCGGTGAATTGGCATTACAGGAAAAATCTGATCGATAGCCCATGCATCGGGAAGTGACTGGAAAAGTGAGAAATTACAAAAATATTTATCTGAAAGCATCCTTGAAATCTGTCGTAACTCGTCAGGGACATGCTTCGTCAGCTTAGCCATCTGGTATACTTTGCGTGCTATTGACCAGAATAACCGCTCAATCTGTGCTCTTGTTTTGAGATCTATAAGGCCAAAGCTGAACCTGTCGAGAGCCTCCTCTCTTATCTGCTGGGCGTCGTGC
This sequence comes from uncultured Bacteroidales bacterium, assembly GCA_963732435.1. Lineage (GTDB taxonomy): Bacteria > Bacteroidota > Bacteroidia > Bacteroidales > VadinHA17 > LD21. Next base: position 33,461 of record CAVSZL010000009.1, read on the forward strand.
CAGGTTTCAACCATTCTGGTCTGATTAAAGTTATCCCATAAGATGTATAACTCCTTAACAAGTTCATGATCATTCTCGTTAATAACATCCTCACTTTCCCATGCAGGAAGAGTATTTGTTTCAAGGACTTCAAAAATCAATACAGAGTGATGAGCAGTTAATGAACGACCTGATTCGGTTATTATATTTGGATGCGGGATCTTATTCTTATTGCTGGCATCAACAAAAGTGCTGATCGAGTCATTCACATACTCCTGTATTGTATAATTCACACTGCTCTCACTGTTTGAGGAACCTGTACCGTCATAATCGACCCCCAATCCTCCTCCAATGTCTACAAACTCAACATTAAAACCAAGTGTCCGCAGCTGTACATAAAACTGGGAAGCTTCGCGCAGAGCAATTTTTATCCGGCGTATTTTGGTAACCTGGCTGCCGATATGGAAATGGATCAGTTTTAAACAATCACGCAACTTGTTTTTCTCTATAAAATCCAATGCTTCAAGCAATTCACTGGATGTTAGTCCGAATTTACTGATATCACCTCCGGAATCCTCCCATTTTCCACTTCCCACACTTGCCAGTTTTATCCTTATCCCGATATTGGGCTTCACTTTGAGTCGCCTGGCAATAGTTGCAATAAGCTTTAGTTCGTTAAGCTTTTCGACAACCAGAAAAATTCTTTTACCCATTTTCTGAGCAAGAAGGGCAAGCTCAATATAATCTTCATCCTTGTATCCATTACATATTATAAGAGATTCAGGATCAGTATTTATTGCAATAACTGCATGAAGTTCAGGCTTTGATCCTGCCTCAAGGCCGATGTTAAACTTTTTTCCGTGGCTTACTATCTCTTCAACCACAGGCCTCATCTGATTCACTTTTATCGGATAGATTATAAAGTTCTGAGCTTCGTATCCGTACTCCTCCGATGCTGATTTAAAACACTTTGAAATGCTTTCTATACGGTCATCCAGTATATCCGGAAACCTGATCAGCACCGGAGTTGAAACATCTGACAGCATCAGCTCATCAAGCAACTCCTTAATATCTACAGAAACACAATTCTTTTTAGGAGTAACAGTTATATTCCCCTTTTCATTAATGGAAAAATAATTTACACCCCAGCCATTAACGTTATACAATTCAGCTGAATCTTCGACACGCCATTTTCTCATAATAGAAGTTTTGCCCAATTTAATCAGGCCGCAAAGGTCTGAAAAATTTGTCTTTTTTACAATGTTATTAAATTAACATGAATTTTGATCATAAAATCAGCTGAATCCATTTGATAGGTAAAGCAGGTCAAAAATTAACCTGTCTGATCAATATACTTTTAATCAGAATTTAACAGTTTTCATTTCTATCTTGCCGGGAACCTTATAAACAGGATAGTGGTTAAAACCCATTCCCCACTGAGGCATTAAATATCTGTCGAGTAAGTTCCATGTTAACAGTCCGTCATTTGATTGAGGTTCAAGAAGATATGCAGCCAAGTCAGCCAGGGGCTGGTCTGTTCTTACAATTATGGTTCCTGATCGGAAATCAACAGCCTCCTTTATATAGCTGCCATTTATCGTATTTGTATAATGCCCCTGATTTAAACGTGAGGCGCCCTTTAATTCGCTGATTTCGAATCTCTCTACCATTATTTTAGTGTCATTTTCAAGTTTTTCAAGTCTCAGCCCGTGCAATCTCAGAAGTTCAATAATCTCAGGGTCAGGTACTTTCAGGATGTAAGCGAATGGAAATCTGACACTTTTAACAGGATAATAATCAATATAATAAGGTACTACAACATCTTTTTGCCTGTCGCTTTTTTTATAGATTTTTCTTCCGTTACTATTTGTTAGAAGTTCTGCCTCATAGGTTCTTACTTTAACTTTTTCAGAAGCGGCTCTGACTTTATATTCTATTGCAAATGAATCTGTTGCAGCTGGATCAACTCCCCTTTCTACTGTCATAGCGTCTACTGCCTGTAACATCGCTTTTATTTCTGATTTATTTTCAGACACATATCCGGTTAATGAATGCATAAGAAAATAACAACCAGTTACACGTGACTTAAAATCTGCATAAACATAATTCTCATTCAGAATACTCAGACGGTTCCTGATACCATAATAATTGGTCATATAGCGGGGTTCAGAAGCCTCCATAACCCATCCCTTTTCAGGATCCATCATGTCGTAAAATTCTCCGTAAAAGCAATTTTCTATATTATACTTAATAAGAAGAGTTTTTGATATTTCAGGCATCATCCTGTCGCGCATATAAGCTATTAATGAATTATTGCCATTTGGATTCACCATCCAGGTGAATGTCACCGGTTCAACATGATAGGAGCCGTTTGTTGTATGACAATCCATAAAAACTGAAGGATCCCACTTATTGAATACATTTGTGATTAATCCCCTCACCTCTGGCGATTCCGCCTTCATAGCATCCCTGTTAAGATCAAGAAACTGAGAGTTATACCTTACACCTACCCCATTGACAGGTCCATTTTGTTCAGTTCTGTTAAGTGGACTTATTTTCTCATTCCCATCCGGATTAATTAAGGGACAAATAAGAAGTACAACATTTTTAAGTATCTCCGGATTCTTTTCCCTGAGGAGATCCCTTGCATACATAAGAGCTGCTTCTTTCCCTTCCACCTCGCCAGCATGTATATTTGCCTGAATATAAACTACGATCCGTTTATCTTTTTTGAGATCATAGGGTGACGATGGTAATGGATCTCCGATAACCATGAGTGGAATATTCCTGCCTTCCACCGATGTGGCAATACTTTCTGTTCTGATTAATGGCGATGAATTCTTAAGTTTTTCAATAAAAGAGACAACATCATCATAATCTGATGTTGACTTATAATCCGATTCTTCAGCGGTGGTTCTGAAGTCGAACTGACCAACTGCATCAGATATTAAATAGAGTATTGTTGTTAAAATGATAATTATCTTCTTCATAATTGGCTAAATATGAATTAAAGATGATAAAAGTAAAAAAATAATTCATGTCTGATAATGATTTCCTGTCAGCACAATAAATCATTTAAATATCAGAATATTATAAAAATATTTAGATTATTCAATTTTATTTACTAGCTTGCGGCACTAATTTTAAAAACAGAATAAAATGAACAAAGGAACAGTTAAATTTTTTAATGTCTCAAAAGGATTCGGATTCATTAAAGATGCAGATTCGGATAATGAATATTTTGTACATGTATCAGGTCTGAAAGATCAGATTAAAGAGAATGATGAAGTAACATTTGAACTTCAGGAAGGTAAGAAAGGAATTAATGCAGTAGATGTGAGACTAGCTTAGTTTATCCATAAAAAAATTTATTATTAAGCCGGTGATTTTTTCACCGGCTTTTTTATTAAATATCAGCAAGATAAAGACTTAAGTCAGAATACCTATGATCTTTTCTTCTCTTCTTTTTTTGCCTTTTTGGCAGCACGTTTTTCTTTCAGATTTTTCGTTGGCTCCTTCTTGTGTTTTACCTGTTCTTTTGCTTTTTCGTGTGACATGGCTATAATATTAAAGTTAATAAAAAGTTATCCAAATATATAAAAAACATCAAAATTAAAGATCAAAATTCAGTATAAAACCACCTCCTATTATAACAACGAAGCAGCTTCCTTATCTAAATACCATGACAGAGTACCAACAGAAGGAAGAATATAAGATGCAGGAAATTTCAAGGCAGATTTGCTTTTTCCTATAATTTCCTTAACTATCGGTGCTTTATTTTTACCTGTAACAAGAAACACCACCCGGTCAGCATTATTAATAATCGTACCAGTTATAGTTATCCTTTTCTGATTAGTGACAGGATGAACTGCAATATCACAGGTTTTTCCTGACGTAAACAGATCAGTATTCCCTGGGAAAATAGAGGCGGTGTGTCCATCTGTGCCAAGGCCAAGTATTACAAGATTAAAAACCGGATAACCGTTCCTGTTTCCTGTAAATGCAGAAATCTCATGGGAATATCTTTCTGTCTCAATAGCCGGATCGCTTTCACCTATAATCCTGTGAATATTACATACAGGAATTTCAATCTTATCAATTAAAAGCCTTTTTGTCTTTCCATAATTACTCTCGGCACTATCAGGAGGGACGCACCTTTCATCTCCCCAGAATAGATGCACATTCTTCCATGCCACTGCACTGGCAAAATGATTGCTGATCAGAGTAAAAAGCAATTCCGGAGTAGATCCTCCTGATAAAGCGATGGTGAATTGTTGCTTCCCATCTGATGAACTTTTTATCATCTTTACCAACTCCTCGGCAAACTTTTCTGCAAGTTCGTAGGAGGTTCTGAATATTTTTACGGAATTTTCCAATTTATCTTTATGATTACCTGTAAATTAAATAAAAATCTTATCCCTACAATTCACAATACAACTCATCGTCAGCCAGGTTCTTGCAGGGGTATCTCCATGTCAACCCTTCGCCTTCAATAAGATCGTTGGCATGTTCAGGTCCCCATGTACCAGCAGGATAGCCAAATACTTTAATTGAGGGATTATTTGCCCAGGCACGCTGTATGGGTTCCAGAAATTTCCAGGCCATTTCAACCTCATCATCACGGGAGAAGAGTGTGGAATCTCCGAGCATAACATCATATAATAATCTTTCATAGGCTGAAGGGACTCTTATATTTGCAAGATCTTTATAATGAAAATCCATGTTCACATTCTTTACATTGAATCCGGCACCAGGCTCCTTCATATCGAATTTCAATAACATACCTTCATCAGGCTGAATCCGGATTATAAGCTGGTTGGCAGAGATCTTGCCTGATTCTCTCTGAAAAAGATGGTGTGGAGTTGGTTTGAAATGAATAACGATCTCTGTTACCCTTGTAGGCAACATTTTCCCTGTACGAATGTAAAAAGGAACACCGCCCCATCTCCAGTTGTTTATAAAAAATTTAATAGCAACAAAGGTTTCAGTCCTTGAATTCTGGTCAACACCTTTCTCATACCTGTAACCTGTTACACACTGTCCACGAATAAGTGATCCTGTATATTGCCCCCTGATAACCTGCTTTGGAACATCCTCTTCCCTTATTGGTTGCAATGACTGGAAGACTTTTAAAACCTCATTTCTGATGGCATCTGCATCAAGAGATGACGGTGGTTCCATAGCTGTAAGACCTACCATCTGGAGCAGGTGATTCTGAACCATATCCCTGAGTGCGCCTGAAGAATCGTAGTAACCACCTCTGTCTTCCACACCAATACTTTCAGATGAAGTGATCTCGATACGGTCAATATAATTTCTGTTCCATAATGGCTCGAACATTCCATTGGCGAACCTGGTAACAAGCAGATTCTGAACTGTCTCCTTTCCAAGATAATGATCAATCCTGAATATTTGTTCCTCTGAAACTATCTCATGCAAAGTCCTGTTAAGCTTCTTACCTGATTCAAGATCATATCCAAAGGGCTTTTCAATTATTATCCGTCTGAAACCACAATTCTGATCAGTCAATCCGGCACTTTTAAGATTTAGTGAAATTGGCTGATACAAGCTGGGAGGAGTAGCCATATAAAAAATATAGTTCCCGCAATTACCATACCGGGTATCAGTCTTTCTCAAAAAAACATCCAGTTCGCTATATGCTTCTGAAGAAGAACTGTCCATACAATGATAAAAGAGATTCTGTAAAAAATTACTCACCAGATCAGAGTCAGTTACTTTCTCCTCTGAAAATGAGAGTATTGCCTTTCTCATCTTTTCCCGGAATTGTTCAGATGAGATAATCGTTCTTCCAACTCCCACAATAGCATACTTTTCAGGCATAAGATTCTGTGCCTTCAGTGAAAATATTGCAGGGATTAACTTGCGCGATGTAAGGTCGCCTGAAGCCCCGAAAATTACTATTACTAGGTTTCCCGGGTTTTCCATTATAACTTGTCTCAACATCTTTTTATATTTTCAAACAATAAATAAATCAAAAAGTTCCGTGAGTATATACTATTTTTTCAAATCCTGAACATAGAGTACATAAAGGTCCTTTAAAGTTCATAAATAAATATGAATATAGTCAAAAAACTCTTCAATTTACCCGAATAATCAGAATGTAAGTTTAGTTTTGTCACTATATGAAAAGAATTTCTCATAATAACAACATTTATTCTTTAATGATTTTTTGATATTTAGCCAAGTTGATGAAAATTTATCACATAATTTGATGGTATTAATTATAATTTGTAAGAAAAACACTATATTTGCCAGCAATTGTAAATCAAAATGAAGTTAGATAAAACAATGATATATTTGCACCTTATTATAAGGTTTAAAGGAAACTATTGAGAATGGTAATTGTACTTGATTAAAGATAGCCGTTCTCCAAAAAAAGAGAACGGTTTTTTTATATAAGACTGATAACACATTTAGAAACTATGAAAAAAGAACGGCCAAAGCAACAGGGTTTGTATCGACAGGAGTTTGAACATGAGAATTGCGGGATAGGGTTTGTTGCTCATCTTAAAGGAAAAAAATCCCATTCTATTATCAGGCAGGGGCTGGAGATCCTTGAAAACATGACACACAGGGGAGCTGAAGGTGCAGATAGTAAAACAGGCGATGGTGCAGGCGTATTAATCCAGGTGCCAAGGGATTTTTATCTTATCCAGGGTTACTCACTTCCTCCTCAGGGACAGTTTGGAACCGGGCTAATTTTCCTCCCTCAGGATAGCAATGAAGCAATGCAGTGCAAGGATGCACTTCTAACTATAATCAAAGAAGAGGGTATTAACCTTATTGGTTTTCGTGATGTTCCCCGAAACAATAAAGTTCTTGGAGAAATTTCCAGGGCAACAGAACCTGAAATAATTCAGATTTTGCTGGCAGCTGATCTATCACAGGAGGATCTGGAACGTAAATTATATATTATAAGAAAACTTGCAGAAAACAAGATCCGTAATTCTGATCTTAAACAGAAGAGTTTCTTTTATATACCAAGTCTGTCAACAAAAGTACTCATTTATAAAGGGATGCTTACAACAATGCAGTTAAGGGAATACTTTCTGGACCTTAATGATGTAAGGTTACAGAGTGCCATAGCCCTTGTGCATTCCCGATTCAGCACCAACACCTTTCCAAGCTGGGATCTTGCACAACCTTTCAGAATGCTTGGACATAATGGTGAAATAAATACCATAAAAGGAAATCGTTTCTGGATGGAAGCCAGGGAGTCTATTCTTAAATCTGATAAACTAGGTGATCTTTCAAGACTTTATCCGATCATTGAACCAGACAAGAGCGATTCAGCCTCACTCGATAATGTTTTGGAATTTCTCATAATGAGTGGAAAATCATTTCCATACGCAATGTCTGTTCTTATTCCTGAATCGATAAACTCAAAAAATCCGATATCATCAGAGCTAAAGGCTTTTTATCATTATCATTCTACTTTTCTGGAACCATGGGATGGACCTGCTTCCCTGATTTTCTCCGATGGACGATATATAGGTGGTATGCTCGACAGAAACGGACTAAGACCGTCCCGCTATCTTATTACAAAAAGCGATCTGATTGTTATGGGATCTGAAACAGGAGTGCAGAGTTTTGCTCCCGAGGAGATAAGAGAGAAAGGAAGACTCAAAGCCGGCAAAATGTTGCTTGTGGATACTGAAGAGGGTAAAATCTATTACGATCCTGAATTAAAGGCAAAACTTGCAGAAGAATTTCCATACAGACAATGGATAAAGATGAACATGGTTAATCTGGAAGAGATTGAATCAGCTCATCAGCAGTCTCCTGACATGGGAATTCTGTATGACAAATACCTGACATCGTTCAATTACTCGCTGGAGGATACAGACAGGATAATAAAGGAAATGGCAGCAACAGGAAAAGAGCCCATCGGCTCAATGGGAAATGATGTACCTCTTGCTGTTCTTTCAAAAAAGCCCTACAGGTTGTTTAATTATTTCAAACAATTATTTGCACAGGTCACGAATCCTCCTATTGATCCTATCAGGGAAGAACTGGTAATGACTTTATCAGGTTTTCTGGGATCACTCCAGCAAAATCTTCTTGAAACATCACCTGACCATGTAAAAATGGTGAGATTTAAGAATCCTGTTATTTCCAATACCTATTTCAATGTAGTAAAAAACTTAAGATACAAAGGTTTCTCAGCCGCTCATCTCAACTTACATTTTGATGCCTTAAAAGGAGGTGAAGGTCTTCAGAACGCGGTTGATCAGTTATGTATTGATGCAGAAAAAGCTGTTGATGAAGGAAAGAACTATATAATACTGTCCGATCGGGGCATAACAAAGGATGTAGCTCCTATTCCATCTTTAATGGCAGTATCGGCAGTGCATCATCATTTAATAAATAAGCGTAAAAGAATGCAGATCGACATTGTTGTTGAGACAGCTGAACCACGTGAGGTTATGCACTTTGCTCTTCTTTTTGGATATGGGGCAAGCATTATAAATCCATATATGGTTTTTTCTGTAATCAGTAAACTGGTTAAGGAAAAAGCAATTCAGCTTGATTATCAGAAAGCTGAAGAGAACTATATTAACTCAATAAATAAAGGCATATTAAAGATAATGTCCAAGATGGGGATCAGTACACTCAGAAGTTACCGATCATCCCAGATTTTCGAAGCTCTTGGAATCAATCCGGATGTAATTAACAGGTATTTTGCAGGGACAACTTCAAGAATCGGCGGTATCGGTATGGATGAGATTGCTGAAGAGGTTCTGATTCCTCACAGAAAAGCATTTTCAGAAGAACTTCAGGTCGATATTCTTACAGAGGGAGTATATGCATTCAGAAAATATGGTGAACACCACGCGTGGAATCCTGAGACAATAGCATTACTTCAGTGGAGCACCAGGTCAAACGACTATGCAAAGTACAAAGAATATAGTAACCTGGTGGATGCAGATACATCAAGTCCTGGTTTTTTAAGAGGTCTCTTAAAAATAAAGACTAATCCTATCCCGATTGAGGAGGTTGAGCCGAAAGAGAAAATAATGAAGAGATTTGTGACAGGAGCAATGTCATATGGTTCCATAAGCAGGGAAGCACACGAGGCATTGGCAATTGCAATGAACAGGATTGGCGGCCGGAGTAATACAGGTGAGGGAGGAGAAGATCCTGAACGCTTCAAACCATTGGAAAACGGAGATAGTATCAGAAGCTCTATTAAACAGGTAGCCAGTGGCAGATTCGGAGTAACAACCGAATATCTTGTTAATTCAGATGAAATTCAAATTAAAATTGCCCAGGGAGCAAAGCCGGGCGAGGGAGGACAATTACCCGGGCACAAAGTCGACAAAATCATTGCTAAAACCAGGTATTCTATTCCCGGAATAACTCTTATATCCCCTCCTCCGCATCATGATATCTATTCAATTGAAGATCTTTCACAACTGATCTTCGACCTGAAAAATGTCAATCCAAATGCCAAAATAAGTGTAAAACTAGTTTCGGAAAGTGGAGTGGGAACAATAGCTGCAGGAGTTACAAAAGCTGGTGCTGACCTTATAACAATTAGTGGTTACGAGGGAGGTACAGGTGCCAGTCCGACATCCTCAATAAAACATGCAGGAGTGCCGCTGGAACTTGGCCTTGCAGAAACCCAGCAAACTCTGCTGATGAATAATCTGAGGAGAAAAGTTGTAATACAGGCTGATGGACAGTTGAAGAATGGAAAAGATATAATTATAACTGCATTGCTTGGGGCGGAAGAATTCGGGTTTGCAACAAGTGCACTTATAGTAATGGGATGCGTTATGATGAGAAAATGCCATCTGAACACATGTCCGGTCGGTGTAGCTACTCAAAATGCAGAACTCAGGAAACGATTCAGAGGAAACGCAGATAACCTGGTGAATTTTTTCAATTTCCTGGCAGAAGAGACACGTGAATATCTGGCTCAACTTGGATTCAGATCAATGGATGAAATTATAGGAAGGGTTGATCTGCTTGAGAGAAATCATGAAATAGATCATTGGAAAATTAAAAATCTTGATCTTTCAGGTCTGCTCTACCTTCCGGAAGAAGCCAAAGTAAATGCAATGCACTGTGTTGATGTTCAGGACCATAAAATTGAAAATATTCTTGACAGATTTCTGATAAGCGAATCGGAAAAAGCATTGACCGATCAACAACCTATAGTTATAAATAGGGAAATTCACAATACAGACAGGACAACCGGGGCTATGCTTTCAGGAAGGATAGCCATGCTATATGGCTCAAATGGATTGCCTGACGGAACAATTAAATGCAGTTTTAAAGGGTCTGCAGGTCAGAGTTTCGGAGCCTTCCTTTCACCAGGTGTTGAACTATATCTTGAAGGTGACTCAAATGACTATCTAGGTAAAGGACTTTCCGGTGGAAGAATTATTGTTGTACCTCCGGTTGGCTCCACATTTGAATCTGACAAGAACATTATAATAGGTAATACTGTTTTATATGGAGCAACAAGAGGGGAAATATACATCTCAGGTGTTGCAGGCGAGCGCTTTGGTGTTCGAAACAGCGGGGCAATTGCTGTTGTTGAAGGAGTCGGGAACCATTGTTGTGAATATATGACCGGTGGCAGGGTAGTTGTACTCGGATCTACTGGTAGCAATTTCGCTGCTGGTATGAGTGGTGGTATTGCATATGTGCTTGACGAAACCGGTGATTTTGACTACTACTGCAATATGGGAATGGTTGAACTTTCACTTGTTGATGATTTCAGCGATGTAGATGAGCTGACAGAGCTTATTTCAAGACATTACCAATATACAAACAGTAAAAAAGCAAAAATGATTCTTGATGATCCTGATAAATATATTCCTATGTTCATCAAGGTTATCCCGTATGACTATAGAATGGTTCTTGAGGAGCAGAAACTTGAAGAGCTCAGAAAGAAAAGAGCTGATGTAGAACTTGATCTTGAAATAAGTTCACACTAATCATTTTTTGAATAATTATTAAAGTACTATTATGGCTGATATTAACGGATTTTTAAAGATAAAGAAAAAGGAAGCAGGAAACAGACCCATACATGATCGGGTCGGTGATTACAGTGAAGTTGAACAGACTCTTAACAGCGAAGACAGAATGCTCCAGGCATCAAGATGCATGGATTGCGGCATTCCGTTCTGCCACTGGGGCTGTCCGGTAGATAACCTGATTCCTGAGTGGAATGATCTGTTATACAGGGGCGATTGGAAAGGCGCATACCAGAGACTGAATTCCACAAATAATTTTCCTGAGTTTACCGGAAGGATATGTCCTGCACCATGCGAACATTCCTGTGTACTGAATATCAATCAGGAGCCCGTTACTATAAGGGAAAATGAAGCGGCAATTGTTGAAAAATCATTTGCTGAGGGATTTATTAAACCCGAACCTCCAAAATTCAGGACAGGTAAAAGCGTTGCTGTTATTGGAAGTGGCCCTGCAGGCATGGCAGCTGCTGATATATTAAATAAAAGAGGCCATACTGTTACCCTTTTCGAAAAAGATAAAAAAGCCGGTGGACTTCTAAGATATGGCATACCTGATTTCAAACTGAGTAAAAATATTATCGACCGTCGTCTTAAGTTAATGATGCAGGAGGGGTTGATAATAAAAACAGGTGTAGAAATCGGGAAAGATATTTCGGGGAAAGAACTTCTTGAACAATTTGATGCAGTATGCATTTCAATCGGAGCAGGTCATCCGAGGGATTTAGTTGCAGAAGGACGGGAATTGAATGGGGTACATTTTGCAATGGACTTCCTCACTCTTCAGAATAAAGTAAATGAGGGACAAATACATGCTTCTGACAATTATATAACTTCTGAAGGTAAAAATGTTCTTGTGATTGGTGGTGGAGATACCGGATCTGACTGTGTCGGAACGGCCATAAGACAAAAGGCAACAAAAGTTACCCAGATCGAAATAATGCCAAAGCCGCCTCTCACCCGTTCAGATAATAATCCCTGGCCCTACTATGGCAAAGTTCTTAAAACATCCACTTCACATGAAGAGGGTTGTGAAAGAGAATGGAGCCTCTCGACAGTAAGATTTATCGGGGAAAATGGAAAACTAAAAGGTGTTGAGGTGGAGGAAGTGGAATGGAAGTCAAGTGATGGACGTTATATTATGGAAGTAATACCTGGTTCAAGAAAAATAATTGATGCAGAGCTGGTATTACTTGCAATGGGATTTGTCCACCCTGTTCTTGATGGCCTGCTATCTGAACTGGATATTGAACTTGATCACAGAAAAAACATAAAGGTAAATAAGGACCATCTGACAAATAAGGAAAAAGTATTTGCTTCAGGAGACTCTGTAAGTGGTGCCAGTCTGGTTGTTAATGCTATAGCTTCCGGAAGAAAAGTAGCAAATGAGATTGATAAATATCTTAAGAGCAAATAAACTGGCTGGTGATATTACCTGGTTGCTTTTATAGACAAATATCTGTTAATCAGCTCTAATCAGGGAGATTTTCAGGGAATTTTTTATCAAGTTCCACTGTAAAAATAGTTCCGGCTTCTTCATTGCTGATGAATCTGACTCTTCCTTTCAGGTAGTTCTCTGTCATTAATCTTATACTGTATGTCCCAATACCCCTTCCAACACCTTTTGTTGAAAAAGATCTGTTAAATATCTGTCTTTGAACATTTTGAGGAATTACACCTTTATTATGGACATAAAACCATACTTTTTCCCCATCTGAACCAATTCCGGTTTTAACCTGCCCATTATTTCCTGTTGCCTCAAGTGCATTCTTAAGAAGGTTTATCAAAACTCTTTCAAATATTATCCTGTCAGTCTGAAAATCAATATCTGATGAGTTTTCATCTAAAGATATCTGCTTATTGCGTCCAACTTCATGATAACATATTCTGCTGATAGCATCTTTCAGAATACCAATGGAACTGATCTGCTCAATCTTAAGGTTAATATCACCATTCTCAGCCGCCCTTAACTGGCTGTACATCATTATTTCTTCTATAATACACTGACTTACCTCCTCAGATCTGTTGATAATATCATTTATCTCTTCAGGATCTGTTCCCATTTTCAATATTGTCAACAGTCCGTTTAATCCGCCTGCGATATTCAAAAGGTCATGAAAGAATGTTCGCTCCAGGGCTCTCAGCCTTTTTTCACTGCTTATATCTTTCAGCGACAGCACATAAAACACCTGTTCTCCCAGCAGAATAGGAGCCGATGAAATTTTCAGGTCCCAGCTAATCTGCTTACCATTAATATAAGATGAAACAAAAGCTTCTCTTACTGACTTGTTATTAGTTCTCTGACTCTCCATTATTGAATTAACTGCACCACAGTATTCACAAGCTTTTGAAGTACCACAACCTGAAGGTTCTTCTTCTGAATGTATGCATGATACAATGTCTCCAAGACGCTTTCCCAGGACAGGTTCCAGAGACTTTAATCCCAGCAGGTCGAGAAAATCATTATTTGCATAGACAATCTGCCTGTTCCTATTTATAATAGCACTAACTCCGGAAATTGCATTGAAAATATCATTAAAAAGCTTTTGCGATGCAATAAGTTCGTTCTCATCAAGAATATCCTTGGCCGAGTATCGTAAATACGGTGCAAAATCGTGTTTAACTTCCATCACTTTCTTATCTAAATGATCTACTGAATGATTTAAGGGGATTTTCAATTTGTTATTCTATTACGATGTTATTCAGTTGCCTTAATGTAAAGATTAATACAGCAAACATGCCGATGTACTTAATTAACAAGAATATCGGCTTTTTGTTTAGCAATAGTTGAAAATACAAATGTACCGAAGAGAAAATTATGGCAACCCTGAGTTTTGCAAAGCTTGAAGAGAGTTACCCTGCAAAAAACTTCTGCAGGGTTCATAAATCTTTTATAATTACAACCGACAGAATTAAAGCATTATTATTCAATTCTCAGAGCCCTGGCAGGATTATAATTTGCAGCCTTTATGGTTTGATAACTTATGGATAACCAACCAAGAATCAAAACTATTAAAGTTGCTGAAATATAAACCATCGGGCTTACAATAATTTTGCTGGCAAATCCATTAAGCCAATATTTTGAACCGTAATATGCAATGGGATATGCTAGAAGAGATGACAGAAGAATCAGGTAAATCACCTCTTTTGACAAGTGACCTAATACAACTCCAATTGATGCACCATAGGTTTTTCTGATACCAATTTCCCTGGTTCTTCTGTTGGTTATAAATGTCACAAGACCAATTAAACCCAGGCATGCAATTAAGATAGCCAGTACAGAAAAAATAATAAATATCTTTCCTGTCTTCATTTCTGATTTATACAGGTTATTCCATTTATCATTAAAAAAATCATATTGAAATGGCTGCATGGTAGTAAAAGTCTGCCATTTCTGTTCAATCTCCCGTAAGGTTCTGTTAACATTATTACCTGAAAGTCTGACAGTAGCAAACTGATCACCCCCTCCGTTTCCCATTACCGTGAAGCATACAGGATCAATGGACTTATGCATTGATGTAATATTAAAGTCCTTCATTATTCCAATGATCTTAAGCTTCTGAAACTGACCAGGGCCTCGTGGCTGGAGAATATATTTCCCAACAGGGTCTTTCAGTCCCAGTGACTTTACTGCTGTTTCATTAATCAGAACTGCAGTTGAATCGGTTGCATATTCGCGTGAGAAATATCTTCCTTCAGCAAGCTTTACGCCCAATGCCTCAGGAAAATCAAGACTTACCTGAGCCTGTTGCAACAGATAGGTTTTTTTCTCAGGATCCTCATCATTGAAAAATGCATTATTACTGAAATTTGTTCCGGGGACCTGACGGGAAAAACCAACTTTCTCAACACCGGTTATCTGTAAAACCTGGGCCCTGAATGATTCCAACTGCCTGAAGAAAGCATCAGGCCGACGAATTATAACCAGATTTTCCTTTTCAAATCCAAGGTCTTTCTTTGTCATGAAGTTCAACTGACCATATACAATCAGTGATCCGATAATAATTACAATTGAAACTGTAAACTGAAAAACAACCAGGATCCCTCTTAATCTGGCTGACATTGAACCCGGATTTAATGTCCCCTTCAATACTTCCACAGGATTAAAGGAGGCAAGTACAAAAGCAGGATAAAAACCGGCAGATACTCCAACAACAAGTGTCAGAATGATCAATGAAATAATTCCCAAATAATTATCAAATATACCAACTGATAGTTCCTTATCAATAAGCTGATTAAAGGATGGTGTAAATGCATATACCAGTAAAACTGCAAGTATGGTGGCTAATGCTGTTATTAACAAAGATTCCCCCAGAAACTGAAATATCAGACCAGGCTTATTAGCACCCGAGACTTTTCTTACCCCAACCTCCTTTGCCCTGCCAGCTGACCTTGCCGTGGCGAGATTGACATAATTTATGATTGCAATTATTAATATCAGAATTCCTATAACTGCAAATATGTAAACTGTACTTGGAGAACCTAAAGGTTCCAGATTATACTGTGTTGCACCTTTAAGATGGATATCCTTAAGTGGTTCAAGAGCATAACTGAAATCATTGCCAGCCTTCCGGAAATCGTCAATTGAAAATCCCAGAATCTCCTGAATCTGAGGCCCTACGTATTTATCCACCATTCCCTGAAATTTGTTTTGCAGGTTTTCCTTATCGGTTCCATCCCTCACAACAATATATGTGTAAAAGTTATGGCTCACCCAGTTTTTATCGTTAGCAGTACGAGGGTAAGAACTCAACGAAGCGAGCATATCAAATTTAATATGTGAATTATCAGGGACATCCTGTACAATTCCGGTAACTGTATATAAAATTGTATCAGCTTCCACAATCATCCTCTGGCCCATTGGATCCATCTCACCGAAATATTTTTTTGCATATTCCTCGGTAAGAACCATTGACCTGGGTCGTGCAAGGGCAGTTTTCGGATCTCCCTTCAGGAGTCTGAAATCAAGAACACTGAAAAATGTGGAATCTGCGAACAGAACACCATCTTCATTGAATTTGTTATCACCGAATCGTATCAGCCATGCTCCCATCTTTGTTACCCTCATGGCATGTAAAACTTCAGGGTAATCATTTAACAATGCCTGTGCCATAGGTGCAGCAGTAACTGCCTGGTCAAGTTCTCCACCTGCCATTCTGCCCACTACTTTCAGACTGTAAATATTCTTGAAATTCTTGTGAAATCTGTCGTAACTGAGTTCATTAATGATATATAACGAAATAAACAAAAAGCTTGTAATTCCAATAGCAAGGCCAGCCACATTTAACAGTATATAACCCCGTTGTTTACTCAGATTACGGAGAGCATAAAAAAAGACATTTCTAATCATTTCCTGACAGGTTAAGGTCTAAACTAAAACTTCTGGTACAAAGACAATAAAAAAACTGCCGTGTTGCATACGGCAGTTAAAAAAATCACGTTCGCCTCTGTTTCTTTCTGTGCAAGCTAAGAACTCCAAGGTGCTTGACTGAATACTCCGGGTAATTGCAACTAAAACTTAAGAACTGAAACAGAACCAGAGTTTGGCACTTTTGGTTTCGCTGTACAATCTATTAATTATCTGCTAAAGCTTTCATATCTTTCACAGTATCAATAAGTCGTATCATTTCTGATCTGTAACCATCTTCATCCGCTCCTCTTGCAGACCTGGCGAGTTTTGCTGCTTCCTGAAGAGTTGAACCGGCCTTGAATTCCGAGTTTCTGAGGATCATCCCAAACTCCGATACTGCAGCTGCAAATCTAAGGTTATCTGATGCATCTTCAATATCATTTACATAACCTCTGACAGGTTTTTCAAGAAGCTTACTGGTATTGCCGTCAGGATTTTTATAGCGAAGCTTGATTGTCAGATACTCAGAAGAATGATTGTTTTCACCATTATTTGACGAAACGGATTTTTGATACTTAAGAGGATCCACTGAAGGAATATTTTCATCAGATCCTGCCGGAATAATCTCATACAGGGCAGTCACATTATGTCCGGAGCCCATTTCACCTGCATCTTTCTTATCATCATTGAAGTCTTCTTCATTCAACAGCCTGTTTTCATATCCAATAAGTCTGTATGATTGAACCCGGGCAGGATTAAACTCTATCTGGAATTTTACATCTTTTGCGATTGTGAAAAGTGTCCCTCCGAATTCACGGACAAGTACTTTCCTGGCTTCCTGGAGATTATCAATATAGGAGTAGTTTCCATTCCCCTTATCAGCAATAATCTCCATCTTATCGTCTTTAATATTTCCCATTCCGAATCCAAGAACTGTTATAAATACTCCCAGTTCCCGTTTCTCCTCAACAAGTCTCTCCATTCCTCCGTTACTTGATTCTCCAACATTAAAATCACCATCTGTTGCAAGGATAATCCTGTTATTCCCTCCTTTAATGAAGTTTTTCTCTGCTTCTGAATAAGCCAGTTTCAAACCAGCCCCACCTGCTGTTGAGCCGCCCGCTTCAAGATTCTCTATTGCTGCCATAATTTTATCTTTTTTGTTTCCCGGAGTTGACTCCAGAACAAGACCAGCCGCTCCGGCATAAACCACAATTGCAACATGATCCTGAGGTCTGAGCTCATTTACCAGTAAACCGAATGCAGATTTTAGCAAAGGAAGTTTATTCGGATCGTTCATAGAACCGGAAACATCAATCAGGAACACAAGGTTTGAAGGTGGAAGTGAAGTTTTATCAATGCTTTTCCCACGTAAACCAACATGCAGTAAATTGTGCTTTCTGTTCCATGGACAAACTGCCATTTCGGTGTATACTGAAAAAGGATGTTCTCCGCGTGGCTCAGGATAATCATATCTGAAATAATTTATCATCTCTTCTATTCTCACAGCATCAGCCGGAGGAAGCGCTCCATTATTAATAAACCTGCGGATATTAGAGTAAGAAGCATTGTCAACATCAATTGAAAATGTAGAAAGTGGATTATTCTTTACATTCTTAAATCCATTCTCATTTACAGAGGCATAGCCCTCAGTATTAAAATTATTATTGAACCGGTGAAATGATCGTTCTGATTCATAGGCAATACCTGCAGAAGCCGGAAGGGACATTGATTTGGAAACCATATCCTTCTTTGTTCTGTACTCAGGAACTGCCAACACATCATGAGTAGTAATTTCCTCAATCATCCTCACATTTATTACACTTCTGCCATCAATTTTCTCTCTGACATAAGTATATCCGCCTAATGAAAAAGTAAGGACCTTGGCCTGCTGACCAACTTTTATTTCATAATATCCGTTTTTATCCGTTAAGGTGCCATTAGCTGCCCCTTCAGCTCTGATATCAACACCAGCCAGAGGGTTACCAATACTATCAGTAACCTTTCCGTTAATTGTTCTAAATTCTGTGAAAGCCATTATAATAACTCCCAGAATCACTATTGAAGAAATTGTTAAATTGTTTTTCATGATAAATGTTTTTAGTTAAACTTTACATGTATGATGCAGGGTTTTCATATATTCCATAAAAACATTTATAATATTTTTAATGAGTATCTGGAATGAATAATAATTTAATTGGAATTCAATAAGAACATCAAATTAGGTGAGTGAGATACCTCTCCGCCGGTTGGCGGATACTAATGACAACATTTTATAACTAATGGATTATAAGCGATATGTGTTTTTAAACATGTAGGAGGGCTTCTTCTTCATAGTCCGGAAATAATATAAAAACAATGATGGCTCCCGTGTGTTTCTTCTTTTCCACAGAATCTGATTTCAATTCATCTCCCGTTAGGTTTGTTATGTTTTTCTAAGCCACGAAGTGGCTAAAGATGAATAACCCCCGGTGAAGTGCGCCGGGGGGTATTCATATATGGCTCTTTCAGAGCCTCTTTGAACCAAGAGCAGTAATTGTAAATGCTTAATTTATAGATAATATTATCTCATTCAAGTACACTTCTCTCCAGCTCTCACAATCAACATTTGTCATAATACCTGGTGTGCAAAATTGTATGGGGACTCGGAATTCCGAATGCATCCGCCGGCAGGCGGAGTAATGAGGAATCTCCCCTCGAACAGAAAAATCAAAGAACCTATGTGCATTATGCAGGATCCCATTTAAATTTAGATGAGTTGACCATGACAGTGATATATTAATAGTTACCAAAAGCAATAAAAACTTTATCTTTAAATCCGGTAAAGTCTAATAGCAAAGGATGATTTTCAATCTTGCAGGGAAAAGGTCTGATCCCAAATCAGATGAGGAGCGTCTTTCTGAATTCAGGTCAACAGGGAACCTTGAGGTTCTGGGAGAACTCTATTCAGGTTACATGCACCTTATTTACGGAGTGTGCCTGAAATATCTGAAAGATCGTGATGAATCGAAGGATGCTGTTATGCAGATATTTGAGAAACTTATTATTGAAATACCCAGGCACAGAATTGATAACTTTAAGAGCTGGCTCCATGTTGTTACCAAAAACTATTGCCTTATGCAGCTGCGCTCACAGAAATCAAAAGATGAAAAACTGAGAGAATGGATAAACGATCCGATAATTTTTATGGAATCTGTTCCAATTCTGCATCCTGTTGATAAGGATGAGCAGGATCTGGAAAAAGAGCTTTCAGAATGTATTGAGAGGTTGAAAAATGAACAAAAAGAGTGTATAATACAATTCTATTACAATAACAGGTGTTATAATGAGATTGCAGCTATTTTGAATCTCGATGAAAAAAAGGTGAAGAGTCATCTTCAGAATGCGAAAAGAAATCTGAAACTTTGTCTTGAAGAAAAAAATGGCAGACCAGAATAAAAATAAGAAGAACAGCCTTTCTGAATTTCTCCGTTACCGGCAGGATGAAATGTCAGCAACAGAGAGAAATTCTTTTGAAAGGGAGTTGCAGAAAGATCCCTTCGAAGAGGAAGCCATGGATGGTCTTACTGAAATTAATCCTGAAGATGCCTCAAAAGATCTTTTAGAGCTTCAGAAACGCATCAAATTAAAGGCTTCAAGACACAAAAGAGTGATCATATACAGGATAGCAGCATCTGTTGCTGTTCTGCTGGTTATTTCTTCAGTATATATTTTAGTTGAAAGAAAAAGTTCTATTGGGCAACTATCTGTTGCTGAGGCAAAGAAAGAAGTATTGGAAATTGCCGAAAATTCTCCTCTAAAGGAACCGGTATCAAAAGATGGATTACAGGGAAACTTGATGGAGGACAAGGACAAGTATCAGGTGACAAAGGTTATCTCTGAATCAGAAAAAGCTGCAAAAACACCAAAAGGTGCCAGACAGAAAATGGAAATTAAAACTCAGGAATTTCCGGTGACCGAACAGATTCCTGATGATGATATTCAGGCAGCTGAGGTTAATATTGCAGCAGAACAGGCTGCAGCTCCTGCAAAAATGATGACCACTGAAAGGGCAACAGCGTATGTTTCTATAAAAGAACAAAAGGTAAAATCTGATTTTGAGGATTTCATTAATCAGGATGATTCTGCCTACGAATCAAATGAAGTAATTATTACAGGTTCAAAAAAATCACGGGCAGCTTCAGAAAAGGAAAACACGATTAAAGACTATGTTCCCCCTCAACCAGTTGCAGGCAAAGAGGCGTTCGAAAAATATCTTCAGGATAACCAGCAAAGACCCGATAGTGCTACTTCAGGACAAAGGGTTGTAGTAGTCGTCAGTTTTATGGTTCGTAACAATGGCACAGTGGACAGCATAAGGATTGTACGAAGTGTTGATAAACTATTCTCCGGGGAAGCAATCAGGCTTATTTTAAACGGACCATCATGGAAACCTGCACAAGCCGATGGTAAAAATATTGATGAGGAAGTGAGTGTAAAGGTCGTTTTCAAATAGCTATAATAAATTTAACTTGACGATAAAAACTTTTTTAGTAGATGAACGCTCACTGTTACTTATTCAGGTTTTTGGTATACCGGTAAAAACACTCATCCCCGTAACCTGACAATTGAAAGAAAATAACATTACTGTTTGAAAGGTCTTAACGATTTTTTTATTAGATTTGGTACATCCGGTTTTGGTACTATTAAATAATTTAAACTTATTTCAGAATGTTCAGATTAGATAAAAAATCCGTGATTGTAACAGGAGGTGGCAGCGGAATAGGTAAAGCAATTGCGCAATTATTCGCAAAACAGGGAGCTTCGGTATTCATTTTCGATATTGACGAAAAAGGTACAAAAGTTGCAACAGATGAAATAACTGCTGAAGGAGGTGTTGCACAAGGTATTATTTTAGATATTACAAACCAGCAGCAAGTTCGTAATGCAGTGGAGGAAGTCACCAAAAAAGCAGGAGGTGTTGATATTATTGTGTGCAGTGCCGGGGTTCCACATATCGGAACTGCTGAATCGACAAACGAAGAAGATTTTACAAGGATTTTCAATATTAATGTTAAGGGGGTATATAATAGCATTCATGAAGTTATTCCTGTAATGAAGCAGCAAAACAAAGGAGTCATCCTTAATGTTTGCTCGGTTGCTGCATCAGTAGGTATTCCCGACAGGTTCGCATATAGTATGAGCAAAGGTGCCGTACTGGCAATGACTTTAACAACTGCCAAAGACTTCATTTCAAATAACATACGTTGCAACTGCATCTCTCCGGCACGAATTTACACACCTTTTGTTAAAGGATTTATTGCTAAAAATTATCCCGGGAAAGAACAGGAAGTGTTTGATAAACTATCAAAAACTCAGCCAATAGGCAGGATGGGAACTCCGGAGGAAGTGGCACAGTTTGCACTTTATCTTTGCAGCGACGAGGCAGGATTTGTAACCGGTTGCGATTATCCTATTGATGGCGGATTTCTTTATTTAAATACCTAAAAAAATAATAAAAATTAAAATTTAAAAAATATGAAATTAATTCGTTTCGGAGAAACAGGAAAAGAAAAACCGGGTGTTGTTATTAATGATACCTGTTATGATGTATCTGCCTGGGTAAAGGATTATGATGAAGAGTTTTTTGAAGACGGAGGGCTGGCAAAACTTGAAAAGGTCCTATCTTCAAATAAACTACAGGCAATTGAAGTAAAACGTTATGGCTGCCCTGTTAAAAAACCATCAAAGATTGTATGTATAGGATTGAATTACAGTGACCATGCAAAAGAGACAGGGGCAACTGTTCCTTCTGAACCTGTGATATTTATGAAATCAACGACTGCTCTTATCGGGCCTGATGACGATGTAATCATTCCGAAAAATTCAATAAAAACTGACTGGGAAGTGGAACTTGCAGTTGTTATTGGCAAAAAGACACAGTATGTGGAAGAATCAGATGCAATGGATTACGTTGCAGGATACAGCTTGCATAATGATATCAGCGAGCGTGAATTTCAACTGGAGCGCGGAGGTACATGGGATAAAGGAAAAGGCTGCGATACATTTGCTCCCATCGGTCCATGGCTGGTAACAAAAGATGAAATAAAAGATGTTCATAACCTGCGCCTTTGGCTTACTGTCAATGGAAAAACAGTGCAGGATGGCACTACCTCAAACCTGATTTTTAAAATACCGCTCCTTGTTTCTTATGTCAGTCGTTTTATGACACTGCTCGCGGGAGATATCATTTCAACAGGCACACCAAACGGGGTGGGATTAGCAATGAAACCACCAGTCTATCTGAAACCTGGCGATGTTATGGAATTGGGTATTGACGGATTGGGGAAATCAAAGCAGAAGGTAAAAGCATATAAATAAATCTCATTCTGCTTAACTATTTGCTTATTGTATGAATAACAATCCTGTTATCAGATATCTCATACAGGATTAAATAAGACTCGATATATAAACCCCTTACCGGGTATTCTGATGTTCTTATACCAGCTTCAGGTTGTTTTAAGAGCTCTTTAACTCCCTTTGAGATCATTTTATAAAGGGAGATAGCATATGTTTTGCTTTGTTCCCGACGGATTGATGATTCAAGAATGGTATATAGCTTCTTCTTTGCAATACCAGACCATATTATCTTACTTTTAGCCATGTTTTTACCTCCCTGTTCAGTATTTTATTTTCAATGAATATTCCTTTATCAATATTCCGTCTTGAAGAAGCAATTTCTGTTAGGTTTTCCGGAGTCAGAATAATTGATCCTGCAACAGTTGCCGAATCAATCAAACTCCTGATTGATTCGAGCAGATTGATATCCTCAATATCAGATAATCTACTGATTATATGATCCTTAATCTTTTGAGATTTCATTTATAAAAATTTTATTGATCAGTTATAAGAACATATATATTATGTAATAAGATACTGTATCAGGTAAACAAAAATTTTAAATCTTACTTAAAGTTAAATATTTTACTTTTCAATAACATCAAAATAAATTAATTTTAACATCGGTTGCCTGGCAAAAATAAAATGAAAGACTGTGCATCTATTTGCGGCTATGCGGGATGAAGATTATAGCCACATTGCCAGCATACAACCATTATTTACCTGGAAATCAATATTGAACCTTTTGATAAATAATAATCCGGAATGATTAAAAGAGTGTTTTTTCTTCTGCTTTTTCTGATATATTTTCATTCATTATCATGCCAGAATGTTAATTCTGCTGCTTATAAATTGGACACAAGGCTTAGTTTCTATTCTTATGAGAGATCCGGTGAATTTTTGCTTCATCTACCGGCAACTGACATTCAGAAAGATTTAAAGGTTATTCTTAAATCAGGCAATGACACACTTAGCTCGTGGAATGGCAAACCGGCAAATACTATCCTGAGGATCCCTTTTTCAATTAACCTCAAGCCTTCAGTTTACACAGTGGATGCTACAATAACTTCATCTTCGGGGCAGAAACATCATGCAGGAACCATATTGTCAGTTCTTTCATACAAACCCAATGAGGTAAAAACAGACAGATTTACAGGCGGATTGATTGTAAACAAAAGAGAATTCTTCCCTTTCGGATTTTATACCTACTCCCCTGTCTATCCAACTTTGCCTGAAGAAGAAGTAGTGAAAGGATTTAATGTAATCTCTCCCTATCAGAAAATTCTGCCGGAAACTTTACCGGAAAGAAAAGCTTACATGGACCGTTGTGCTCAACTTGGGATGAAGGTGCATTATAACCTGCTTTCCGTTGCCGGTGGCGGCGGTGTAGGATCAAAAATTGAAGGACTAAGCGAGGAGGAAAAGAGAGAACGCCTCATTTCCGAAATTGAAATTTTCAGGGACCATCCTGCCCTGCTTGCATGGTACATCTCTGATGAGCCCAACGGGTATAAAATTCCTCCTGAAACCCTTGAAGAGATTTACCATGTTGTCAAAGCTAATGACCCATGGCATCCCGTTTCAATAATATTCATGGCACCTTTTCTTTCTTCAAAAAAATATGAAAACGCACTCGACATAGTCATGGCTGATCCATACCCTCTTCCGGACCTTCCACCTTCAATGGTTGGCGATGTTACCGGGCAGCTAAAGAGAGAATTCATTGGAAAAAAGCCTGTTTGGATCGCTCCTCAGGCGTTCGGCGGAGGTGAAATATGGAGCAGGGAACCAACAATACAGGAAGTAAGGTCGATGACATGGCAGGCAATCATAAAAGGGGCCACAGGAATTCAGTACTTTGTGCGACAGGGACTTAACTATTTCCCCAAATCGGTCGCTATGTGGGGTGAATGCGGAAGAATAGCACTTGAAGTTGCTGAATTGACTCCCTGGCTTCTTTCAGATGAAGAAACTCTTCCGGTTGAATCATACTCGCAGAATATTATTGTCACTTCGAAAATACATGATGGTAAACTAATTGTAATGGCAGCTAATAAAAAAAATGAACCTGTAAGCACAACAATAAGAATAAAAGGGGTTTATAACTCAACAGCAAAAGCAATATTTGAGAACCGAACAATACCTGTAAACGGAGGTGTGATCTCTGATCAGATAAGTCCATTCGGAACCCAGGTCTACCTTATAAGTCTGAAGCCAGAAAAACAGATCTCAGCATCATTTAATGTAAACCTTTTAAAAGACCCGGGATTTGAAGATAATATTACACCCGGAATACCATCTGCATCTTATGCCCGTCCGGGTGGAGACAGGGGTGCAACATATTTCGTTGATTCGAGGGAGCATCTAACCGGAGATCATTCGCTGAGGATGATCACCCCTGAAAATAAAAAAAGTGCTGCACTGAGATTTTTTCCTTTTAAAGTAAATGCAGGTTCAACATATACAATTTCTATCTGGGCAAAATCAGATCCTGAACAGAGAGTTTTCAATGCAGCAAATAAGGAAAATAATCGTCTATATGACAAAAATGAGATGCCACAATTTGTTGAAGTTATGCTTGGAGAATTTGGTCATGCCAGGTTTGTACCTGACAATAAATGGAGACGATATGTAACATTTGTTACAATTCCTGTCGATACCCTGGCTTCATTCAAGACAAATCTTATTCTTAAAATGCCGGGGCAGGGAATTGCCTGGTTTGATGAGATAAAGGTTTTTGAGGAAAAATGAGTTGTGTTAATCTCCTGTTAATGATCCAAATTATTTAGAATCAATTAATAAATATTCATAATTTTATTGTAATTCATATCTAAACACAATTCATCTCTAAACACCATTCAAAAACATGATCAAAAATCTTATTAAAACAGCTATCAGGCACATAATTAAACACTTTGGTTATAGTATACTGAATATTCTCGGACTTACCATTGGTATTTCAAGTGCATTGTTTCTGATTATTTATGTATCAGATGAAGCTAGCTACGATCGTTATCACGAAAAGGCTGATCGAATATACAGGGTATCCTCTAAAATCACAGAACCTGATGATCAGTTTACATGGAATGTTGCCCAGATCCCATTCGGGCCGCAGGTTGTCAAAGATTATCCTGAGGTTCAGTCATTTGTAAGGTTCATTCCAATGAACAGATCTCTCTTTAAATATGAAGATAAGGAATTTAATGAGGAAGACTTTTATTATGTTGATTCAACATTGTTTGATATATTTACTTATGAGGTTGTAAAAGGTGAAATCAGGTCAGCACTAACTGAACCAAAGAAAATAATACTTACAGAAAAAGTTGCTGCGCGGTATTTTGGAAGTACCGACCCTATTGGAAAAACCCTTACAACCGGCACAAATACCTTCGAGGTAACAGGTGTTATCAAAGATTGTCCAACCAATTCTCATTTCCGTTTTGATGCTATAGCTTCAAGAAACAACCTTCCCAAACAACTTGGAAGTTGGGGGAATTTCGGTGTTTTCACATATCTTTTGTTTCCGGAAGATTTCGATATAAAACCATTTGAAAATAAGATACAGGGAATGTTTGATGCCTACGTCAAACCTATTTTCGAATCTATAAAAATGAATATAAAAGTTGAATACATCCTTGAACCAATTACCAGGATACATTTATATTCAACAAATGCAGGTGAACCAGAACCCACAGGAAGCATAACCTATGTATATATTTTTGCCATAGTGGCAATATTCCTTGTACTAATAGCCGCAATGAATTATATGAATCTTGCTACAGCACGATCAGCCAGAAGAGCAAGGGAGGTCGGGTTGAGAAAAGTTGTAGGATCCCGTCGGGGTCCGCTTGTGCTTCAGTTCCTTTCTGAATCCACATTTTTCACCATCATCTCACTTCTTTTAAGTATTGTAGTAATCATAATTCTGTTACCAAAATTCAATCTTCTGGCAGGAAAGACATTCGATCTTCATATTATTTACAGCCCGGTTGTATTACTAACACTTTTGTCTGTAATAATTATTGTTGGAATATTCGGAGGAAGTTATCCGGCTTTCTTTCTTTCACGCTTTAGTCCTGTAACTGTCCTCAAAGGAGAAATAACACAGGGTTCAGCAGGAAGTCTTTTCCGTAAAATTCTGGTTGTTATCCAGTTTACTGTTTCAGTTATCATGATAATCTGTACACTTGTTGTTTTTAAGCAGCTAAACTATTTAAAGAATATGGATCAGGGATTTGATCAGACAAATGTAATAAGTCTGCAACTAAACCAGGCTATGATCAGGAAATATCCCGTTCTGAAACAGGTTCTTCTGGAAAATCAGGATATCAAGTATGTAACTTCAACCAATACAGAAGTCGGTGTGGGATCAGGAAAAATAGTTTTCAATGTAGAAACAGATCAGGGAATGGTACCCAAAGGAATAAACTTTACTGTTGTTGATCACGATTTTGTTGATGCCATGAAGATTAACATTTTAAAAGGTCGTGATTTTCAGCAGGATATGCCATCAGACACTCTTTTAGGAGTGGTTGTTAACGAGACATTTGTCAAACGAATGGGGTGGAGCGAGGCTATTGGTAAAAAAATTGCGCTGAATAATGCAAACTTGCTTAATGCAACAGTAATCGGAGTAATGCAGGATTACCATCAAACAGGTATGTATAATGAAATTGAATCCCTATTGCTTGCTTACAGGACAAATAATAATATCATATACATTAAACTCAGCGGAAACAATACCCAGGCAACCCTTTCCTTTATTGAATCAAAGTGGAAGGAAATCCTGCCCGATCAGCCTTTTACATATACTTACCTTACTGAGAGGTTTAACAGACAGTTTGAAGCCGATGAAAAACGGGGCCTGATCTTCACCATTTTTACGATTCTTGCAATACTTATTGCTTGCCTCGGACTTTTTGGACTTGCTTCATACATGGTTGAGCAACGAACAAAAGAGATTGGAATAAGGAAAGTATTTGGCGCTAATGAAAATACTATTCTGAAACTTATCTCAAAGGATTTCCTGGTACTTGTTACCATCGGAATAATCATAGCAGTGCCTGCAGCATATTACTTCATGAATAACTGGCTGAAAAATTATGTTTACAAGACAAACATCGGAGCAACCCTACTGATCATTGCAGCATTAATTACAGTACTTATTACACTTGTTACAATTAGTTACAAAGCATACCAGGCTTCAATTATGAACCCTGCAAATTCACTCAAGACTGAATAGTACTCTGTTTACCTTCTACCTCACCCTAAATCCCAAAGGCCGTCAACCTAAGGGTATATAAAAGGTAAATGTGTTATAAGTTTCCCCTCCTTTAAAAGGAGAGCCTGCCCCGTACTAGCGCATAGCCGTCAAGCTAACGATTTATTATCTGGTATTTACAGGCCTCTCCCCCTCTCCCGATAGCTATCGGGACCCCCTCTCCCGAGTGAGAGGGGGAAGTCATTCAGGATGTTGTAGTTACCTTCTTTTTTATTATCAGCTTTGATCCTAAGTCTATACAATAATCCTGTGTTAAAGCCCCTCCCACTTCGGGGGAGAGCCTGCCCCGCCTTCAAGCGGGGGGTTTGGGGAGAGGCTGACTGAGACAAAGTACCGCATGAGTGAATTGAATAAACACATACCCCTATTTTCAGCATTTTATGAAATTAATTAACTTAGCTTAACGGCCTTTGGGCTAACAGATAAGTTCTTCATAGGTAGAACGAAAAGTTGAACTTCTTTTGAAAAGAATAAAGCAATTCTCAAAATTATCCGGGAGAATAACTTAATAAACTGAATATTATCAGGTATCCGACAAAGTTTTATAATTTTATAAAAATATTAACATCCCTGTTTAAACTTCGGCTGTCATGAAGAGTTACTCCTTTCTGATTATTATTTTCTTATCATTATTCTTTTTCAGCTGCAACAAACCTGAAGGAAACGTCAACTATAAAAGCAATCCTGCACCACTTCGAAAGGAATGCTTTTATCAAGCTTCCACTGGGCACCGTAAAACCTGCAGGCTGGCTTAAAGTTCAGCTTGAGGCACAGGCATCAGGACTTACCGGTAACCTCGATGATTTCTGGCCAGACCTGGTCAGCTCATCATGGAGAGGTGGTGACGGAGAGGCCTGGGAAAGGGGACCTTATTACCTTGATGGCCTTGTCCCTCTTGCATATCTTCTTGATGACCAAAAACTTATTAATAAATCAAATGTCTGGATTGAGAAGATAATTACCAGCAGCACAGATTCCGGATGGTATGGGCCGGCAAAAAACAAAGATCGATGGCCTCTGGCAGTGGCTAACAAAGTGTTGATGCAGTATTACGAAGCTACAGGGGATAAACAAGCCCTGGATGTTCTGACAAAGTATTTCCGATATCTTCACGATACACCTCCTGACTGGCCTGATAAGGAATGGAGAGGAGTCAGGGCAATGGAAAACGCAGTAACAGGTTACTGGCTTTATCGCCAGACCGGAGAACCATGGATCCTGGAAACAATAGAATCCATTCAGAAGAACAGTTCCGACTGGACATCATATTATGAAAAATTCCCCTGGGATTCTACTGCTTCTGAAGAGAAAAAGATTCCTCTAAACTGGGGAGCAGATGGTTTAACAGCCCATGTTGTAAATAATGCAATGGCAATAAAATATCCGGGATTGTGGTATCAGCAATCATCAGATGAAAGGCATAAAAAGGCAGTATTTTCCGGGATAGAAAAATATGATATAAACCATGGGCAGACAGGTGGAAGGTTTTCGGGAGATGAACATCTCTCGGGAAAGAGTCCTGCCCAGGGCACCGAGTTATGCTCTGTAGTTGAATATATGTACTCCCTGGAAGAGCTCTATGCGATCTTCGGGGAGAACAGCCTGGCTGACAGGCTTGAGCTACTGACCTATAATGCTTTACCCGGAACAACAACACCGGATATGTGGTCACATCAGTATGACCAGCAAAGCAACCAGGTTCTTGTAACCGGCGCCAAACGGAACTGGAGTACAAATAGTGAGTATTCAAATATTTACGGTTTGATGCCAAATTTCGCATGTTGCCTTGCAAACATGCACCAGGGCTGGCCCAAGTTTGTTGAAAGCCTGTGGATGGCAACCAATGACAATGGCCTGGCTCTTGTATCATACGGGCCATCAATTGTAAAAGCAAAAGTCGGGAATGGGAAAGAGATAACAATTACCGAAGTGACTAATTATCCTTTCAGCGGATTAGTTGAACTTAGTATAAGTACTCTAAAACCTGTCAGATTTCCTGTTTATCTGAGAATTCCGGGATGGGCTGATTCAGTTACAGTGAAATATAAAGAAAAATCCCAAAGAGCGAAGGGAGGTTCAACAATGAGGATATCAGAGAGGTGGAAGAGTGGTGATCAGATATCAATAGAGATACCGATGGAAATTAGACTGGAGAGAAGATTCAATAGTTCGGTATCACTGCTTCGCGGTCCATTATACTTTTCTTTAAGGATTGACAAGGAGTTTAAGAATGTCAAAATAAACTATGATAATTTCAGTTACAAAGGTAGTGCCGACTGGGAGATCTATCCAAAAAGTCCCTGGAATTATGGACTTCTTATAGATAAAGGAAATATTATGAGGGGTTTAAGCCTGACAGAAAATCCTATCGGGAAGTACCCCTTTTCAGATAAAGGCGATATGGTCTGGTCAGCAGATTCTGCGAAGTATTTTCAAACAACGGATGATGCACCTTTGGTTTTAAAAGCGCGTGGAATTCAGATACCGGAATGGATAATCAGGGATAACTCAGCAGACATCCCTCCGTTAAGTCCTGTCAGACCCGTCGGAGATCCTGAAAAGATTACACTGGTTCCTTATGGTTGTGCCAGACTCAGAATCACTGAATTTCCTGTGATGGATATTATCCTGATGGAAGATATTATGAGACCAGGAAGCAAATAATCAAATCCTTTTAATTACTGTTTTAAAATGTTTTAATTTTTCTCAATTATCCAAGACCATAAGGTACTTTCATCAGATCGTTTGGCTTGAATTTATACAGGCATTGACTAAGATCTGTTCCGATAACCTGGATTTTATCAAGGTCACCCTGACCCATACCGGCTTCATACATTGTATTAAGGTACATGATCTCTTTTGCATTGAATCCCATTATCTTAGTGGCAAGAATATCAAGTGCCAGAGGATCAAGACTTGCCAATGCTATGCGTGTTTCAATTGGAGTACCATTCTGGGGACCGTTTCCTTCCATAGCCTCAAATCCGTCAATTATACCAAGATCGGGAAAAGTTTGCTGTGCAAGATGGAACA
Organism: uncultured Bacteroidales bacterium; assembly: GCA_963732435.1. Taxonomy (GTDB): domain Bacteria; phylum Bacteroidota; class Bacteroidia; order Bacteroidales; family VadinHA17; genus LD21. The sequence continues at coordinate 64,488 of CAVSZL010000009.1, forward strand.
TATTGAAATGTAATAAATCATCCTTTGTTCTTACTGTGGCAGAATTTTCATTTCTGGTGTGCATAAAACGCTTATCGTTCACCCCCTTATATTCATTTAATAATGAACCCATAAGGATATTTTTCAGAGATGCAGTTACCAGGACAGAGTTATGAGTTTTTAATTTGGCTGCTGAGATGATGTACTGATCTTTATCCAGAAAGGTGGATAACATGCGGACACGGGTAGGAATATTGCCCTGCCCGAAAATATACAGATTCTGATAAGTCTGGTCATTCAGGTCCGACAGAGTTACACCATACTCCTTTTCAAGCGGCATATAGCCATAGTTCTTATAACCTTCAAAGGTACCACCGGTAGTTGTTGCAGGGGATTCTCCAATTTCAATAGGACCTTTCCACCTTGGTTTAAGGAAATCAAGTATAGCTTTTACTGCATCGACACGAGTGGCGCAAAGAGGGATATTCGTGTTGACAAAATTCGGCTTTATAAGTATTCTCTTCTTTCCTTCAAGAGAGGCCATAATCTCATCTTCAATATTCATTAAAGATTTAAAAGTATTATCACGGCAGTCATTACCCTTAACAAGGCTGACTTTTGAGGTGGTTGTAACCTTTTCCCAGGTAGCTTTCTTTCCATGTCCTGTAAAACTGCGTTCGGTTGTTTTTTTTGTATTTACAACAGCATACCCGGGAATGCTTAATGCCACTGCTCCCAGTCCCAAAGTCTTAAGAACATTACGGCGATCCATTTTAATTTTGTCCATATCCATTACAGATTAATTTAAACAACTTATCAATAAAGTATTGTTATAATTTTAACAGGCAATTTAAAATAAATTAATTGTATACTATCAAATATTATTTATGATAAATAGCATATATTTTTACTATTCGAAAAATGGGATTCCCGGAGTTGCATATTTACGCAGTCCGTCCTCGATCAATTCAAGACCAATACCTGGCTTATCAGATACTTTAAGGAATCCATTTTTAATAACCGGCGGATCAGCAATTATTCCCTCCCAACCTGATATAGTTCTTTGATTTGATTCAAGCATCAGAAAGTTGGGAACAGATGCACAGACATGTGCTGAAGCCATCATTGCATAGGGTGAACCAACCATATGAGGCGCAAAAGGCACATAATGAACATTAGCAATATTGGCAATACGTTGCGACTCACCGATACCTCCGCATTTCTGCACATCAGGCATTATAATATTTGCAGCCTTCATCTGTAAAAGGGTTTCAAACTGATGGGCCAGGTAAAGATTTTCACCGACGCAAATCGGGATATTTGTAGATCTGGTGACCTCTTTGAGTGATTCCATATTCTCAGCTGGTACCGGTTCTTCTATCCATGTGAGATTATATGGTTCCAGAGCCTTTACCATCTTGAGAGCAGATGGAAGGTCAAATTTTGTATGCATTTCAACCATTACACCCATCAAAGGACCAACGGCACTCCTGACAGCAGCCACAGTGTTTATTATCCTGTCAATCTGTTTATTGCCAGGATGCGTATTAAAATTATCCTGCTGATCAGGATCAAATTCGAATGAAGCAAAATCGACCCAGAATTTTACTGCATCATATCCGGCATTTTTTGCAGCCAGACACGAAGCCGCAATATTTTCAGGTGATCCACTGTTGTCCAGCGGGTGTGTATAGAGGTGAACTGAGTCTCTGTATTTTCCACCAAGAAGCCTGTAAACCGGTAATCCTAATGCCTTTCCTGTAAGATCCCAGAGGGCAATTTCAATTGCCGATAAAACAGCAATTGTTGTTCCGGACTGTGAACCAGCAAAAACATTGTCTTTATTTGTCCTGCGAAGTTCATCAAACAAACGATTGACATCAAGGGGATTCTTGCCAATTAATTGTTGACCAAGGTATTTGACCAGATAGTGTGTGCCGATAACAGCATCTTCACCTTCGCCATAACCGGAAAGACCCTGATTGGTTTCTATCTTTACAAACATTTTCCTTTGCTCTTTCAACATATATGCTGATGAGATCCTGGTGATCTTCAGATCACCGGGACTTGAGCTAAGCGATTGAATTCCAACTGCTGCCTGCAGTCCAGCACCATAAGTTGAAAAAAGTGCTGCCGGGGCAGCACTTCCTAATCCAATCTTCTTAATAAATGAACGTCTTGATCCACTCATTGAACTCTATTTATGGAATATCCTGTAGTGTTAAACAATGTTACCTTGGACGAGGTGGATTAGCCTCACGCTTCTTTAAGTATGCTCTTACAAATTCAGGAGAGGGAGCTTTTTTGGGATCTTCAAAGTATTTACTCATTGAATCTGCATTGTCACGAAGCCACTGGTTAAACTCCTTATTCATGGCTTCTGTGTAGCCGCCATCAGCCTGAGCTGCTGTGAACCGACCCTCCTTAACACCTGTATGAGCCCAAACATCACGCATACGGGTTTCTTCAGAATCTTCAACAACTGTCTGAGCAAGATGAGGAGGAATTATAACAACACCCTCAAATTTGGCAAGAACAATATCACCCGGCATAACTGTCACATATCCGATCTGAATAGGACCATTAATTCCTATAACCATATTGGCAGCGTTACTTTCCGGCCTGAAATCACGAACAAACATATTGAATCCTTCCATTGACATATTACCTTCAGTGTCGCGAACAGTACCACGAATAATTGCACCATTCCCTGACCTGGTCCAGATAGTTGTACCCATATTATCACCAACATGAGATGCATCAAGGATTCCTTCACAAACATTTGCCACATATACATCACCCTTCGCCAATTGGTCGATACCCCATGTAAACTGTGCTGCTGTCTTACCATTTGCCTTACCTTCAGCAGTTATCACGTTATTAACATCAGGCCTGTAAGGCATAAATTGAATTGTTGCAGCTCTGCCACAAATAGTAACGTCGTCAAACATTCTTTTGAATCCGCCATAATACTGATTGGTATATGTGTTTCTGCGAAATCCACCGGATTGAGCTGCTTCTGTATCTGACATACCCTGGAGAGCGCCCCAAGCCTCTGTAATTGTAACATATCTCATCCTTTGAACAATATCGTCCGAAACTTTCGGCCGGCCATCAGGAAACCTCTCCCCTTTCCACAAAGGTGTGTACCTTATCATTTCTTCTTTTGTCAGTGACAGCGGCTGAGCACTGACAGATGGATTTACAAAAAAGCCTGCGATAATTAGAACCATGCAGGTTAAGAAACTTAATTTAGTGATTTTCATGACATTACCTCCATTTAATTGATTAGTAAATTTGATTTTAGATTAGTATTCAGGTGTTTTTAAAATTTCAAGATAAAGAGTTTATAAGAAATCGGGTAATCATAATAAATTCGAATATAGATAAAAAAATCAATAACTGGAATTTCACCATCCCGAAGCCCTTTATTTTAAGTCACTATTAATAAAAATTAACAATTGATTATTAATGATACAATGAATTTTCCGTGATATTATTGCATGAATCAATTTACTGAAAGAAATTAATTATTGAGAATATTTTTACTGAATTAATAAACTTTTTAAATAGAAATGGTCTTATTCTTCAACCACCTGTTCTCCTCAGAATTGAGAAACGGACAAAGCTTTTCATAGACAAGTGAATGATATGAATTAAGCCAGGTGATCTCAAAATCATCAAGTAACAATTTATCAATCAGAGACATATCTATGTAGCAAAGAGATACAGTATCAAATTTCAGAAATTTTCCGAATTCAGTCTCTTCATCTTCATAGCAAAGTAACAGGTTTTCGATCCTGATTCCATACTCTCCTTCCCTGTAAATTGCAGGTTCATCAGAGATTAACATACCTGGTTTGATATATTTATGTTGTCGTTGGCCACCGGAGAAATACTTTGCGGTCCCTCGTGAACATTCAGACAGAAGCCAACCCCATGACCGGTTCCATGTCCGTAGTTCAGTCCATTTTCCCACAGCGACTTCCGCGCTAGTATATCAAGCTGCGATCCTTTTGTTCTGTCAGGAAACTTGGCAGTTGCAAGTCCTATCATTCCTTTCAGAACCAGTGTAAAATCTCTCTTTTGCTGGGCACTTGGTCGTCCCAGAATAATTGAGCGTGTGATATCTGTTGTACCGTCCAGATAATGACCACCGGAATCCACAAGAAGGATTCCGTCTGAACCCTATTTCCAGCATCAGAATCATGTTGCAGCTGAATAATGTGGCAAAGCGCCATGTTCGCTAAATGCGACAATTGCAGAGAAACTTGGTCCAAGGTAGTTCTCCTGTTCTGATCTGAAATGCGCTAAGTTTTTCAGCAAGAGATCAATTCTGAAATCGGCACTAAAATCCGTCAAATTCTGTTCAAACCAGAAAAAGAATTTTGTTAATGCTACACCGTCTCTTACCATTACCTTTCCTATGTTTTCAATTTCAGTTTTATTCTTTATCGCTTTTAACTGAGTCGGAATGCTTATACTTTCCTTAATATTGCATCCCTTCAGGGATTGAATAAAAAGTAGCAGCCGAAGTTGTTATCAGGAGTTATAAGTATCGATTCTCCAGGAGGTAAGGGTTGATATCATTCCAGAGGTCTCTTCATAAGGGCAGCAGAATAATGCCAAGATTATCAAAATCCCTTGCCATTTTAAGAGGGATCCTATTCTCATCAGCAAATAACAATATCTGCTCTTCATCAACAATTGCAAAGCTAGTCAGCAAGGGACTGTATTTAATATCATTTCCCCTTATATTTAACAACCACATTATGTCGTCAGGAGATGTTAACAGGTGATATGCAATTCCTCGTCGTTTCATTTCAGCCCGTACCTCGCTTATCTTCACGAGTCCTATCCTTTCCGCAATAAGCAACAGGATGATCATAAGCAGGCGAACCGGATAATGATGGTCGATCTAGTCCAATGTTCAGAAACAAGATCACATTCCATCTCTATTGAAATACCTTTCTCCCTGGTCAATGATTGCAGCTTTCTCGTGAAACAATGGAGAATATTCTGCCGTCAAGACCAATCCTGCTTCCGTTTTCAGGTTTTCTGCAAGCCAGCTATAATAATCATTCTTTATAGGAAGCAGAGGTTTCATAAGAATAAACCCGGAATCCTTAAGTTGATTTTCAGCCTGAATAAAATACCTCGAATCGGTCCATAACCCTGCAAATATCTCAGTTACAACTACTGTCGCAGCCGATCCTGTAAATCCGGTCAACCAGCCTATTACTCCCCAATGAGCAGGAATATATTCCCCCAGATGGGGATCAGCGAGTGGTATTATGTAAGCATCAATGTTGGCCCCTTTCATTGAAGTGCGTAAAATCTCTAGCTTCTTTTCTGAATGTGTCATGGAGGTAATATAAACAAAAATAAATACGGTAGTTCATACCGTGAAAAAGCTAAAAATAACAAAAAATAAAGGAATCAGATGTCTTAGCAGAGTGGAAGAGTGAATTTAAATATGCTCCCCTTTCCGGCTTCACTTTCAACCCATATTTTTCCACCGTGTTTTTGTACAAAATCATTACAGAGTATCAAACCCAGACCCGTACCTTGCTCATCCTGAGTGCCAGGAGTTGATATGCATGATTCGATAAGAAATAGTTTATCAATAGCATTCTGTTTCATTCCTACCCCGTTATCACTAACAATTACTGTCAATACTTTTCCGCTCTGATCAGTTGAAATAGCGATTTTACCGCCGGAATTAGTAAATTTTATGGCGTTTGAAATCAGGTTTCTTAAAACAGAACTGATCATAGCTTTATCACCAGGAACAATGACAGAAGAAGGCAATTCCCTGTAAATGGTTAAAGATTTTTGCCTTGCAAAGTCTAAGGACAATTCAGTCACTTCATTGATAAGTGCTACCAGATCAAAATTTTCAGGATTTAATTCCATTCTGCCTGATTGCAGTCGTGCCCACACAATCAGATTTGTAAGTAAATCCATTGCCCTCCATGAGGAATTCTGAATAATTGCAGTATATTCTTCTATACCCTCGTAGTCTTTATTATTCATTTTTTCAGTTAGAAGTTCGCTCAAACCGATAATGCTGCTGAAGGGACTTCTGAGATCATGGGCAATGATAGAAAAAAATTTATCTTTGGTGGCATTGAGTTCGTTGAGTCGTGCTGCACTTTCTTTCAGAGCATCTTCCATACGCCTGCGTTCTGTAATATCACGGATATTACATTGGATTACTTTTACTTTATCAACAAGATAAACATTACTTACGTACTCAACATTTATTTGCTTACCACTTTTTGTTTCCAGAGGCATATTCTCAAAACGTATATATCCTTTGTTTTGTAATTCGATAAAGGTTGATTTCGACTCGTCAATATTTTTGAAAATTCCTATTTCCCATAGTTCTTTACCAATAAATTCTTCGTATCTGTATCCAAGAATTTCTATCAGGAAGGGGTTAACATCAATTATTTGTCCGGTGTATGCATCGAGTATCAATATACCATCCCGTGCTGATTCAAATAAACGCCGGTAACGTGCCTCAGAATCATGCAGTTTATCAGCCTCATTCCTGTTCACCTTTTTATGAGCATGTCTGCTTTTGTATGTCTCTTCAGGTTTTTTCTTTATTGAAACTTCACCTCCTGAAAACAAATCTTCTTTTCTCATGATTTTAAAAGTATTTTTCAGTAATAAAGTTGATGAATTTTTACTCTGGAATCCTTATATTATATCATAATAGTTTTATATAATTCACACCTGCTGATGTTGAAGATTATCTGTTATCAAAAAAATGGGAGAATTGATTTACATCAACTCTCCCCATAACCTAAACCTAAAAAACTAACCCTGAACTAACCTAAGAATATATTCTTTGAAAACAATAGTTTAACAAAATTTCCTTTAAAACATTACTTGTCAAATAAATTTACATAATGTATAGTACAAAGTTAGTTTAGGAATCATTTTTTTCTGTTATATATTTTCAATAAAAAGTTACATAATTCACATATTTCAAACCATCGCAAAGGGAAAAGGAGTTTTTTGGTGTATTTATCTCTTTCACAAGCTTTTTACCTCATTCACCAGGCTCTGAAGAGTTCCTTTTGCATCGCCGAACAACATTCTTGTCTTATCATTAAAGAAAAGCATGTTTTCAATTGCCGCATACCCTTTCCCCATTCCGCGCTTCATTACAATTACATTTTTTGCATTGCGCGCTTTTATTATGGGCATTCCATAAATAGGGCTCGACGGATCATCTTCGGCTGCAGGATTGACAACATCATTGGCTCCAATTACAACAAGAACATCTGTATTTGGCAGGTCAGGATTAATCTCATCACTTTCAATAAGCTGTTCATAAGGGACATCAGCTTCAGCAAGCAGCACGTTCATATGTCCGGGCATGCGCCCTGCCACCGGATGAATTGCATATTTTACCTCAACCCCTTTCTCCTCAAGAAGTTTATCCAGCTCATGGCAGATATGCTGAGCCTGGGCAACAGCTAGCCCATAGCCGGGAACGATTACCACTTTCTTGGAATAGCTAAGAAGTACTGCAGCGTCAGACAAAGATATTTCTTTTACAGTGCCGGCTTCACCGGCATTAGACTGGCCACCACCACCGAATACCCCGACAATAACATTAAGTAACGACCGGTTCATTGCCCTGCACATCAGAATTGTCAGTATTGTACCGGCAGATCCGACAAGAATCCCACCGGTAAGCATTGCCTGATTGTTATAGAGAAATCCTCCCATTGCAGCAGCTACCCCTGTGAATGAGTTCAATAATGAGATGACTACCGGCATATCAGCACCTCCGATCGGCATTACAAAAAGAACACCATAAACAACTGCAATAATAAACATTATGTAAATCAAAGGAGTAAGTTCAGCACTGGCCTGAACCTGACGTGTCATTATAAAAACAATGAAACCGATAAGAACAGCAAGAATAGTAAGATTCACATACTTCATTGATTTAATACGCATATCTCCTATCCAGCCATCGAGTTTACCAAAAGCTATCATACTGCCGGCCCATGATACTGTACCAATCATAAGACCCAGAAGTATTGCAAGAACCTGCCCGTTAGCCATACCACTCTCGGCAATGAGCTCATTACTGATATGCGGAAACTCCATTAACGAAATGAGAGCTGCAGCAGCTCCTCCCATACCATTAAAGAAAGATACAAGCTGAGGCATAGCAGTCATTTTTACCCTTTTCGCAATAACCCAGCCGACAATTGTACCTATGGCGATTGCAGCGAGAATAAGACCTATATTACCGATAGGCTTTCCATCCTTCTGGTGAAAAAGTATAGTTGCAACTATAGCCAGCCCCATGCCTATTGCAGCATATATGTTGCCCTTTCGCGCAGTAATTGGATGACTAAGCATCTTTAACCCTATTATAAAAAGCACAGAAGCAACTATATAAGTTATCTCAAGGATTGAGATTCCATATGAGAATTGAGAAATATCATTCATCATTTTAATCTTTATCTTTTCGTTTAACGGAGCTTACTTCTTTTTTCTGAACATTTCCAGCATCCTGTCAGTCACAACGAATCCTCCTACAACATTAAGAGTACCAAGCACAACGGCCAGGAATCCAAGAATCAGAGAGCCTGTTGTTTCAGCATGTCCCATAACTATTATTGCTCCAATAATTACAACACCATGGATGGCATTTGCGCCTGACATAAGAGGGGTATGTAAAATTGCCGGAACATGGCTGATAACTTCAATACCAAGAAATATTGAAAGGATAACTACAAAAATAGCCTCCCTGTGCATTAAGAAAAAATTTAATAAATTTTCCATGTTACAAATTATTTAATATTCAGCATTTGTCTGACTCTTTGACTTATATACTCCTTCTTATGAACTGCGGTGGTACCATTTATAATATCATCCTGCATATTCATCATCATGGTTCCTTTTGAATCAACCATTATCTTGAGGAGATTAATAATATTGCTTCCAAACATTTTACTGGCATCAGTCGGCATATCGGAAGGGAAGTCAGATTTCCCTATAATTTTGACATTATTAATAACCTTAATCTTTCCATTTTCAGTAAGTTCACAATTTCCTCCAGTTGAGGCAGCCAGATCAATGATAACCGATCCCGGTTTCATTGAGTTAACGGTCTCTTTAAGAATAAGGACAGGGGCTTTCCTCCCCGGAATCTGAGCAGTAGCAATAACAACATCAGCAGCAATAGCTCTTTGCTGAATCAGTTCCTGTTGTTTAGCTTTAAACTCGTCGCTCTGCTCCACAGCATAACCGCCTGCTGCTGCATCCTCTTTGGCCCCGGCTACTTCTATAAATTTACCACCCAGGCTTTTGACCTCCTCTTTGACAGCAGATCTCACATCAAAAACTTCAACAACAGCTCCAAGCTTTCGTGCAATTGCAATGGCCTGCAAACCTGCAACACCGGCACCCAGTATAAGAATCCTGGCTGGTTTTATTGTACCTGCTGCAGACATAAACATTGGAAAAAACCTTGGCAAAAGAGAAGCCGCTTCGAGAACTGCTTTATAACCTGATACCGTGGCCATTGACGAAAGAATATCCATTGACTGTGCCCTGGTGGTCCGGGGAACCAGATCAAGTGCCAGAACAGTTAAACCCCTGATGCGGGCTTTCTCAAGCCATAAACTGTTCTCAACAGGATTAATAACCGAGCATAACACACCCCCTTCCCTGAATGAATCAATATCATCTTCAAGTGGAGGATTTACAGATAATAATAATTCTGCCAAAGAAATAACATCTTTTCTTGAGGCAATTTTTGCCCCGGCTGATTCATAATCCTGATCGAAGGTAAAAGCCCTGTCTCCGGCACCTTTCTCAACTAAAATTTCAATACCCATTTTTTTCAATACTGCAACTTCACCAGGAAGCATTGCAACCCTGTATTCAGTTCCCGATTCTTTTAAGATCCCTGTTACCATAAGTTTGGAGTTTGGTATTTGAGTTGAAAAATGTAATGATTCAGAAGGATAATGATTAGTAAATTATTTGTGACTAATATAGTAAACAAAAATATACCCGGATTACTTTCCGAAAAAATTATGCAGCCAGAACCTGTTTGCTTCGTTGTCAGAATGAGAACCCTTTAATCCCCGAATACCGTGCCGTTCTCCCGGATAAATCATAAATTCAAACGCTTTACCTTCATCCTGCAACTTAGAAATAAGATATAATGAGTTCTGCATATGGACATTATCGTCCATATCGCCATGGTTAATGTACAATTTACCCGTATACCTGTTTGTAAAATTCAAAGCTGAGCCATCCCTGTAACCTTCCGGATTTTCCACTGGCATATCCATAAATCTTTCAGTATAAATATTATCATATAAACGATAATCTGTGACAGATGATTCAGCAAATCCATGTGTCCAGTACTCTGCCCCCTTCGTAAGTGCAAGACAGGTCAAATATCCACCGTATGAACCACCTGTAATTCCCATCCTTGAGGGATCAACATATGGTAATGTTCTTAACCACTTAACTGCATCTGCATAATCCAGTATCTCCCACTTTCCAAGACAGCGGTAAAGATAATCCTGCCCCTTTTTACCGAAATGGCCTGATCCCCTGTGATCTACAATGACAGTTATAATACCATTTTGCGAATTCCATGAATGGTTGGTTCCCATCCATTTATTAGTCACTCTTGCAGAATTGGGTCCACCGTAAATTGTAAATATTACAGGATACTTTTTAAGAGGATCAAAGTTAATCGGGTAAATTATTATTGAAGGCATATTAAAAATACCATCAGAAGTCATAATCTTTACCATCTCAGCTTTTGAACTTTTAGCAGGATCATAAACAGGATGGACAAACTTATGAACCTCCCTGATGACCTTTCCTTTTTTATCAAGAAGAATAATTGAACCGGGGCTTGCTAAACTACTCCATGTATCAATAAAGTAATTTCCTTTCGGAGAAATGCTTACATCATGGGTTCCATCACCCAATGTTAACTTTAGCAGGTTCTTACCATCAAGCCCTGCCCTGAAAAGATGCTTATCAGTAGATTCCTCTCCTGAGGCATAAAAATAAACCATCTTTGCCTCTTCATCGACCCTGCTGATTTCCGTTACCCTGAAATTGAATTCAGTTATGCGGGAAATAAGGGTTCCATCCCAACTATAATAGTAAAGATTCTCCCAGTCATTCCTGTAGCTTCTGACAATAAATCCGGAGCCGTTTCGCATCACATAAATGTCTTCATAGAATTCAACCCAGGTTTTTCTGCTCTCTTCATAGATCTGAATATATTCACCAGAAACCGGGTCTGCCAGATTTATTTTAATATTATTCTGATCACGATTAACTACCTGAAATGCAAGCTTTTTACTATCAGGAGTCCAGAATGGCCATGCAATATACTGATCAATTTCATAATCTGTTTTTATCCAGGTTGTCGCAGCTGATTCTATGTCTGCAATACCAATTTTAACTTTTGGATTAGGATCGCCCGCTTTAGGATAGTGGGTTGCTTCAATAAATCCATGAATACCATCAGGCTCATCAAGCCGATTAAGGGTAAATATCGGAACGTCACTCTCATCAGTTCTCAGATATGCTAACTTATTTCCATCGGGAGCCCACCAGAATGCTGCATATTTGCTGGCTCTTCCAAGGATCTCCTCCATATAAACCCATGAGGCATAACCATTATAAATACTCCCTGAAGCATCAAAAGTAAGCCTGATCTCTTTGTTCTTTACCAGATCAAAAACATAGAGATCTTTGTTCCTGGTATAGGCTATTTTTTTTGAATCCGGAGAAAATCTGGTATTTACTTCAGACAACTTATCATAGGTCAGACGTCTTAGCTCTTTTTCTCCTGCAGCAAAATAAAAAAGATCATTATCCTGTATAATTATTACTTTCTTATTATCCGGACTTATAACATCATCGTCAGTTAATGTAATTTTCTGTGGCAGAGATGATTCAAGCAAATCAGCTTCGGAAATAATCCAGGGAACTTTGACTTCTTTGCCGGATTTTACATCGACAGACTTCGTGATTAAATTGTTATTCTCATCGTATGAACTTATTAGAAAATGTGTATCATCAGCCCATCCCAAAATTTCTGTATTATCATCAAAAATTATTGGTCTCTGAGCACTTACACCGGAAATTATTATAAACAGAAATAAGTATGAAAACATTGACTTGAAATAAATCCAGAATCTTCTCATAAAAACGTATTTTAAAGTTTTTATTCCAAAACAGGGAAGCAAAAATATGAATTTTAAATATCATTTCATCAGTTGATAATTTTGATTTTTATGGTCTGATGGAACCCACATGTCTGAAAATTAGTTACACTAGTTTTTTTTTGAAATACATGTGGGTTTCATCTGAACCGTTTTACTTATGATATTTCTGATAATATATTATATCACAGATATCATATCTTTCGGCAGTATTGAAAATTCTATCTTTCTTTAAACACCAGGGATTAATTCATAATCCTTGATTACTACTGATGCGTTTGATTTCTGTTGTAAATCTGAATATCAAAGCCCTGAAGGGGCTGAATATTAGACTGGTAAATTGAGTCTTTTATTCAACCCCTTTGGGGTTAACAGAGATTTTTTTTGTGTTACCGTGGGTTGCACCCACGGTTATTCAAATTAACCCCCTTCGGGGTAAACACATCAATTCAAATCAAAAAATTAAAGAACGCTTATATAAGTTTTATTATCAGTGTTTTATGCATTTTCTTGAAAAATTCAACGCACCACTACTAATCCTTGATATTAAAAAAAGTGTATATTTATCCTCCAAAAAAATCAGACATCAAATATGAGACGTACACTTCTGACAGCTATTGTATCAGCAATATTATATTCCGCATTACAATCTCAAACAATCAAATCTCCGGATGAATTTCTGGGATATGAGCTTGGGAGCCAGTTCACATTTCATCATAAGGCAGTTGAGTATTTTAAATATATTTCTGACAATTCACCACTGGCTGAATACAGGGAATATGGAACCAGTTATGAAGGACGTCCGCTCGGAATCTGTTTTATTTCAAGTGAAGAAAACCTTGCGAATCTTGAAGAATACAGAAAAAACAACCTCATCAAAACAGGTTTGTTGAAAGGAGATTTTACAGGAAAACAGATTCCAATAGTATGGCTCGCCTATAATGTACATGGTAATGAAGCTGTTGGTCTTGAAGCATCCTTGAAAACTTTATATACACTTGTTACAGGATCGTATAACGGTGTTTCAGATTATCTCAAAGGTTGTATAATTATAATAGATCCATGCCAGAATCCTGATGGACATGAACTCTATACAGGCAGGTACAGAAATTCAATGAGTTATATAACAAATCCCGACCGGTATGCAAGGGAACATAATGAAGGGTGGCCCGGTTCAAGATCCAACCACTATATGTTTGATCTGAACCGTGACTGGACATGGCAGACCCAGGCAGAGACCCAGCAACGGCTTTACCTTTATAATCAGTTCATGCCACATGTTCATGCCGATTTTCATGAAATGGGTTATGAATCAACATTCTTCTTTCCTCCCGGTGCAGATCCCTGGAATACTGTAATAACACCCTGGCAACGCGAATTTCATAAACTTATGGGAGTTGGAAACGCAACCCTTTTTGATGAGAAGTACCGGCTATATTTCACCAAAGAGAATTTCGACCTTTTCTTCCCCAGCTATGGTGACACATGGCCTATTTTCAACGGGGCAATGGGATTTACTTATGAGCAGTCAGGGGGAGGTACAGCAGGACTTGCTCTAAAACTTGAATCAGGTGACACCCTAACACTTAAGGAGAGGATTGACGGACATTTTACTGCGTCAATGGCCACGGTAAAAGTCTCATATGAAAACAGGGATAAGCTGGTTTCAGAATTTAATAAATACTTTGAGGAGAGTAATAAAAATCCTTCATTCAGGTACAAATCAGTTATAATAAAAGGTTCAAATGAGAAATCAAATATTAAAAATCTGATTCAACTGCTCGATAAACACCAAATAGTTTATAATTATGCAGCAGGGGCCGGAAAAAAATTCAAAGGATTTGATTATTCCATGAATAAGGATGGTGAAATAACAATTGAAAAGGGAGATATACTGATAAGTGCATACCAGCCTCAGTCGCGTTCTATGCAGGTATTATTCGAACCCGACAGTAAAACAACAGATTCACTCAGTTACGACTTAACAGCATGGGCACTACCTTATGTATATAATCTTAAGGCATTTGCATTAACTGAAAAAATAACAGCCGATACAGGTAAGGTGGAATTTAAGAAAATAACAAATGATGTTCTTAATAATAAGCCCTATGCTTATCTTGTCAACTATTACGGATTTGATGAATTAAAACTGGTTTCGCAGCTTTACAAAAAAGATCTTAAAATAAGGTACTCACTCAAGCCATTCACAATAAACGGAAAAACATTTAACAGGGGAACCATTATTATAGCAAGAGGCGACAACAAATATTTCAAAGGTGACTTCGACAAGGAAGTTACTAAAGCTGCTGATGAAACCCAGGTGAAGCTTATATCAACTACATCAGGTCTGGTTGAGAGTGGAAAAGATTTAGGGTCAGGATATTCCCCGATTATGAAAAAGAGATCAGTTGCCCTGCTTTGTGGTGAAGGAACATCAGCCTCTTCTGCAGGTGAAATATGGCATTATTTTGAAAGGGAAATTAACTACCCTGTTACACTGATAAATACAAATACTGCAGAAAGAGCTGATCTTACAGATTATGATATTCTGATCCTCAGTTCAGGTTCTTATACTAAACTTAAAGACACAATCATTGACTATGTTAAAAGGGGGGGCCGCGTAATTGCAATTGAAAACTCAATATCGGTATTTACAGGTGAAAAAACAACTTCCCTTGCAAAAGCAATAGAAACACGTACTGCCGAACAAAAACTTGCAGAGAAAAAAATAAAAAGTGACGACTCAACCCTTCTGAAAAAATTCGAGCTGGCAATTGACAACAGATACAACTTGTCAGAATATTCTGCCAGCAGTATATATAAAGTAAAACTGGATGATACACATCCGTATGCATTCGGAATGGGTAAGGAGTGGTTCATTATGAAAAAAACAGCAGGATATCCTTTTATGTCTGAAGGCAATAACATAGGATATATACTTGAAAAAGAACCACTTTCAGGGTTTGCCGGATTCAAGTACAAGAGTAAGATAAAGAATACTCTCGTTATCGGATCTGAGAAAATCGGGAGAGGAGAAGTCATCTATGTATCTGACAGTCCCTATTTCAGGGCATTCTGGAAAAGCGGAAGAGTGCTTCTGGGAAATATGGTGCTGAGGTAGGATGTGTTGAGAAGGAGAAGGGGAAGGAGAAGGGGAGAAAGGGAGAAAGGGAGAATGGGAGAATGGGAGAATGGGAGAATGGGAGAATGGGAGAATTGAAGAATAGGAGAATAATTAATATGAGAAGTTACATTATACTGCTGGCTTTATTGATACTGACTGCCTCCTGTGCTGAAAGTGAAATAAGAAAAGGTGAAAAAAGTATCAAAGTGTCCGATCTTGAAAGCTATGTAAAAAGTCTTGGGTCGGATGAATTCATGGGAAGGAAACCATTTACTGCAGGTGAGAAGATAACCATTGACTATCTTGCCGGTGAGCTTAAACGGATTGGGTTTGAACCTGCATTTGACGGGAGTTACTTCCAGGAAGTGCCAATGGTTGAAATAAGTTCTGAAGTTAAAGGTCCTGCCGCGATCATGGCTGGCAAAAAGGAGTTCACTTTCCATGCACCTGATGATATTGCAGTCACATCACCAAAGATAACAAGTGAAATAAAAATTAAGAACTCAGAGATGATTTTTGCCGGATTTGGAATTGTGGCACCTGAGTATAACTGGAATGATTATGATGGACTTGACGTAAAAGGCAAAACTGTAGTGGTTTTTATAAATGATCCCGGGTTGTACAGCGGTGACACTACATTTTTCAAAGGCAGGGAAATGACCTATTACGGAAGATGGACCTATAAGTTTGAAGAAGCAGCCCGTCAGGGTGCACAAGGGGTACTTATTATTCATGAAACAGAAGGGGCAGGATACCAGTACACCATTCCCAGAAAAAGTTCAATCAACCCAAATCTTTATATGCAGAGTGCTGACAGTAATAAAACACTTTGTTCATTTACCGGTTGGTTATCAGCAGGTACAGCTGATTCACTTTTCGCAAGTCTCGATTATAATATTTCTGATTTAAGGAAAACTGCCTGCAAAAATGAGTTCAAAGGCTTTTCAATGGGAACTACTATATCACTTTCAATACAGAACGAATTTACATACAGCACATCAACAAATGTTGCAGGTGTTCTGAAAGGAACCAGCAGGGCTGATGAATGTATTGTGTATACTGCACACTGGGATCATTTTGGGATAGGTGAAAAAGAGAATGGTGATTCAATTTATAACGGAGCTGTTGATAACGGAACATCAATGGCCTGGGCACTTGAAATAGGAGAAGCATTTTCTGCAATTAATAAGAGCACCTCAAGATCTGTTTTAATCCTCTTCCCTACTGCAGAGGAACAGGGGCTTCTTGGATCTCGATACTATACCGAGAATCCAGTATTCCCCATGAACAAAACAGTCGCCTGCTTTAACAATGACCTTATGCTGCCATTAGGCTTAATGAAAGATGTAATGATAACCGGTTACGGACAGTCTGACCTGGATGAGCTGTTTGCTGATGCAGTAAGGCGACAGAACAGGTATATAATCAGAGACCCGAATTCCTTCACCGGCATGTACTTCAGATCAGATCACTTCCCGTTTGCTAAGAAAGGTGTGCCCTCTGCCTTTGCCAGAGGAAATGTTGAGAGCAGACAATATGGTAAAGAATGGACCTCAAAAATGGAGAAAGATTATATCGAAAATAAATATCACCGCCCGTCGGACAACTTTGAACCTGGTATTTGGGACCTGAATGGAATAGCTGAGGACGCCAGACTGCAGTTTTTCATCGGTTACAATCTTGCAAACAGCGACTATTTTCCCGGATGGAAAGCAAATTCAGAATTCAGGAATATAAGAAAATAAGCTTATCCTGTTGAACAACAGTCTGCTGTACTTTAAATAACAACAAAATCTTTTAGTCAGCTCCGATTCATATTATTTAGAACTATTTTAAATCTCTGTTATTTTATTAACATTGTTATTATTTTCACATTAAATAGTTATCTTTGCATTATAATTTAAAATATACAGACCTCGGGAGATCAATAGACTCTTTTAGTCTGTAACAAAGAATACAAAATGACAATTAAAGAATTAACTGGCATTATTGATGGAAAAGTAATTTGTTGTGAAGACCAGTCTATACCAAATATTGAATATGCTTTTGCATCAGATCTTATGAGCGATGTACTTACTGTTGAGACTAATAACATGCTCCTTATAACAGGACTTGCTAATCTTCAGGCAATAAGAACAGCTGAGATGTCGGACATACAATGCATCGTTTT
Source organism: uncultured Bacteroidales bacterium (assembly GCA_963732435.1). Taxonomy (GTDB): domain Bacteria; phylum Bacteroidota; class Bacteroidia; order Bacteroidales; family VadinHA17; genus LD21. The sequence goes on from CAVSZL010000009.1 coordinate 82,006, forward strand.
CGCAAGGGCAAAAAAAATTAGTGAGGAGATGATTTCAATCGCCAAAGAGAATAAAATGATACTTATTGAGAGCCATCATTCTCTTTTCCACATTTCCGGAGAGCTTTACAAAGCAGGGATTAAATCAATTTACTAAATAATGCATTTAAGATATAAGATAGCCGGAGGAGATTTTTCAAAAGCAGGAAATGTTGCAAGTTCGGTAAAAAAGGTACTCCGCCAGCTGAATATAGACCACACAATCACTAAACGGATTGTAATTGCACTGTATGAAGGTGAAGTAAATGTTGTTGCACATGCTTATTCAGGAATTATTGAAGCAGAGATTGATGAAGAGAAGATAAAAATAACAATAACTGATAAAGGGCCGGGAATTGCTGATGTTGAGCAGGCTATGAAAGAAGGGTTTTCAACTGCAACACCGCAAGTAAGAGAGATGGGATTTGGTGCTGGTATGGGTTTGTCAAACATGAAAAAGAACAGTGACTCGATGAAGATTTCAAGCATCCCTGGCGAAGGAACTATTGTGGAACTAGTTAACTATATTAAACCAGATGCAGGAAAAAAATCATAATATCGATTTTCATCATGCATTAACCGTTGATAAAGATATATGCATCGGATGTACGCATTGTATGTCAGTATGTCCGACTCAGGCAATCAGGGTTAGAAAGGGGCTGGCCATGATTCATGCAAATCGTTGTGTCGACTGCGGTGAATGTTATAAAGCCTGCCCCGTTTCTGCAATTAAAGTTGAACAGGATGACCTGCAGATGATATTCAGGTTTCCGGTAAGGGTAATACTGATCCCAAGTGTCCTGATAGGTCAGTTCCCTAAAAAAATAATGGCCTCAAGTATATACAATGCACTTAAAGAGATTGGCTTTACACATATTTTTGAGGTTGAGAGTACGGTAGATATGGTTCTCGAAGCGGGGAAACAGTATATGCACGACCATAAAGAACGTCCTCTTATATCGTCATATTGTCCGGCAATTGTAAGGTTGATACAGGTCAAATACCCCTCTCTTGTTGATAATATTATGAAGATCAACCCTCCTATCGATATGTCGGCAATGTATTACAGGGAGAAGCTTAAAATGCAGCGGCATACCGGAAGAAGAAATCGGCTTGTTTTATGCCACACCATGTGCTGCAAAAATAGCAGCGGTTAAGAGTCCTGTCGGTTCAACAGCATCAGCTGTAACTGGAGTTATAAATATTAACTTTCTTTATAACAGGATTTTAAAATACCTTCAGCGAAAATATACTAAAACAGAGCCTCCTTACACAGACGATCTTCTTAGTTCAAAAGGGATTCTCTGGAGTCTTACCCGGGGTGAACTTATTCATGCAAACGGACGTGCACTTGCAATTGACGGAATCAGAAATGTTAATGAATTTCTTGACAAATTAGAGAATGAAAAAATTGAGAACATTGACTTTCTTGAATTGCGTGCATGTGATGAAAGTTGTGCCGGGGGTATTCTTATAAGCGGAAACAGGTTTCTTACTGTGGAACGACTAAAAAACCGGGCAGAGGAATATCAGGCCAGGGATTATGATAATAAGCGTAAACCTTTAGATGGTTTTCTTAATATTAATGAACAGGGATTTTATGGTAATATAGAACCGAGACCAATCTCAAAACTGGATGAAGATATCCCTGTTGCCCTGAAAAAAATGGAACGCAAGCGCAGAATTATGTGCTTTTTGCCCGGATTTGACTGTGCTGCATGCGGAGCACCGAATTGTCAGACTCTGGCTGAAGATATTGTACAGGGTGAAGCACAAATATCTCACTGCATCTTCATGCAACAACAGATGTCGAAACAGAATCTGTTAAGCCATGAACAAGCGATCAGAATTACTGAAAATATCTGGGGAAAAGAGAGACTTGAAAAGAATTGCAATAAACTTGGAGCAGAACATGAAAATATCTGATATTATAAAGCCTTTGGATCTTAAGATCCTGTCAGGAAAAGACGCAATAAATAATGAAGTCAGAGGCGGATATGTTTCTGATCTTCTGAGCGATGTGATCGGAAATGCAAAAGAAGGTCAGATTTGGATCACTCTGCAGACCCATCAGAATATCATTGCAGTGGCATCATTAAAAGATATTTCGGCAATAATTCTTGTCAGGGGAACACTCCCTGAAGAAGATACAATTGAAAAAAGTAATTTTGAAAATATCCCTGTACTTGGTACAGATATGGATACCTTTACAATTACAGGACGTTTATTTGAATTACTAAAAAAAGAATGAAAATTTTCCGGGCTGATCTGCATATTCATACAGTTCTTTCTCCCTGTGGGGATATAGACATGAGCCCGGTAAATATAATTTCTGAAGCAGTTAAAAAAGGCATCGATATAATCGGCATTACCGACCATAACACAACCCGGCATTGCAGACTAATCAGCAGGCTGGCAGCACAAAAGGAGATTTTTGTTATGCAGGGTGCTGAAGTAACGACGAAAGAAGAGGTACATTGCCTCACGTTCTTTGAAAATTCTGATACACTTAATTTATTTCAGGAATTTCTGGATGCAAATCTTCCGGATATTCACAACGAGCCGGCAATATTTGGCCATCAGGTTCAGGTAGATGAAAATGAGATGATTATTTATGAAGAGAAAAAACTCCTCATAAATGCTCTTTCAAAAAACATAAATGAGATTGAGCATTTTGTACATAACCTTGGCGGAATTTTCATCCCTGCACATATCGACAGAAGGAAAAACAGCATATACAGCCAGCTGGGATTTCTTCCTGAAGCCATGAAACCAGATGCGCTTGAAATATCTAAAGCATCATCACCAAAACAGTTTTCAGCTGACCATCCTGAAATAAATAAATTTCCGCTGCTAAGAAACTCAGACGCACATTATCGTGAATCGATCGGAACTGCAACAAGCTTTTTCCATATAAACGAACTATCGTTTAATGAGATTAAACTGGCATTGAAAAATATCAACGGAAGGAAAGTAACAACCGAATGATTACTCTATCACTGAATATATTAGATATTGTGCAGAATTCCATCAGGGCAAAAGCAGATGAGATTTCCATCGAGATAAATGAATTACCTCAGACAGATATATTCCGGATTAAAATTACTGATAATGGCGCCGGAATACCTGAAGAAAAGCTGGGTATAGTAACTGATCCTTTTGTTACTTCGAGGACGAGAAGAAGGATGGGATTAGGTCTGCCTCTTTTAAAATACCATGCAGAGCTTACCGGAGGCAGCCTTAAGATTGAATCTGTAAAAGCAGAAGGAACCAGGGTCACAGCTTTGTTTTCATACAGTCACATCGACAGGCAGCCTCTCGGAGATATTACCGGAGTATTAAAAATCCTGATTGCAGCCAACCCTGATATCAATTTTATTTACAGGCATATAACTGATAAAGGGGAATTCCGATTCTCATCAGAAGAAACAAAGCAATATTTAGAGGTAGAGAGATTAACAGACAACAGTTTAATAGGTGATATTTGCAGTATGATTGCAGAAAATCTTAAGGAAATAGATGTATCAGGTTATAAATTTAAAGAAATATGACTATAAATATTTTCTATATTGCAGTATAAAATGAATAAATTAAGATAACATTTTAAATAGATAAATGCCTCTGGCAAAAATTAAACTTAACAGATAAGATCATGTCCAAAATTACATCACTTGCGGATCTGAAAAAGAAACGCGAAGAATTCAGGAGCGGCTTGGATCTCCGAACTAAAGCCATTGATCCTGAAAAAATTGTTCAGATTAAGGTAGCAATGGCAACTTGTGGTATAGCCTCAGGAGCAAAAACCATTATGGAGTATTTCCTGGAACAACTCGACCGGAGAAATATTGCAGCAGTGGTAACTCAAACAGGTTGCATGGGTTATTGTTACGCTGAGCCGACAATTGAGGTCAGGCTTCCGGGAGAAGAACCTGTTGTTTATGGTTTTGTGGATATTAAAAGAGCAGACCAGATTATAGAGAAATACATTAAGACGGGTGAACTGGTGGATGGTATCATTCCCGTGAATTACGAAACAATTGATTTAAAAGAATAAGGAGGAAACATTATGTCAAAATACAGTATGCATCTTCTGGTATGTGGTGGCACTGGTTGTCATGCTTCAGAAAGCGATGCTATTGTCTGCAATTTAAAAGATGAACTGGAGGCAAAAGGGTTGGTAGATTCTGTTCAGGTTATCCTGACAGGCTGTTTTGGTTTTTGTGAAAAAGGACCAATAGTAAAAGTAATGCCCGATAACACCTTCTATGTACAGGTAAAACCAGAAGATGCGCAGACAATTGTTGAAGAACATGTTATAAAAGGGAGGAAAGTAACCAGACTTTTATATAAAGACCCGATAACAAAAGAATCTGTTTCCGATTCAAAACATATGGGTTTCTTCAAAAAACAGCTTAGAATTGCGCTGAGGAATTGTGGTTTTATTAATCCTGAAAATATAGATGAGTATATTGCAAGGGATGGATATCAGGCACTTGGAAAAGTACTGACAGAAATGAGCCCCGAGGAGGTAATAAAAGAGGTTAAGGAATCTGGTCAGAGAGGTCGTGGTGGAGGTGGTTTCTCAACAGGACTGAAATGGGAACTTGCCAGAAAGAATCAATCTGATGAAAAATATGTGGTCTGTAATGCTGATGAAGGTGATCCAGGCGCTTTTATGGACAGGTCAGTTCTTGAGGGAGACCCGCATTCCGTGCTTGAAGCTATGGCTATCTGCGGTTACAGCATTGGTGCTTCAGAAGGTCTTATCTACATACGTGCAGAATACCCGTTAGCGATAGAAAGATTAAAAATCGCAATCAAACAGGCAAGAGAATACGGATTGCTTGGAAATGACATATTTGGCACCGGATTTAATTTTGATATAACTCTGCGCTATGGCGCCGGAGCTTTTGTCTGCGGTGAGGAGACCTCCCTGATACATTCAATGGAAGGACTCAGGGGTGAACCAACTGTAAAACCACCTTTTCCTGCAGAATCTGGTTATCGTGGAAAACCTACAAACGTTAATAATGTCGAGACTTTTGCTTCTATTCCCGCAATTATACTTAAAGGTGCAAAATGGTTCAGCAGCATTGGTACTGAAAAGTCAAAAGGCACAAAAGTATTTGCTCTCGCAGGAAAAATAAATAACGTTGGTCTGATTGAAGTACCAATGGGCACTACCCTTCGTGAAGTTGTCTTTGAAATCGGAGGAGGGATAAGGGGTGGCAAAAAATTCAAAGGTGTTCAGACAGGAGGACCTTCAGGAGGTTGTCTTACCGAAAAACATCTCGATACACCAATTGATTTTGATAATCTCATAGCTGCCGGTTCAATGATGGGTTCCGGTGCAATGATAGTACTTGATGAGGACGACTGCATGGTATCAATGGCAAAATTCTTCCTCGAATTTACAGTTGAAGAATCATGCGGCAAATGTGCACCCTGCAGAATAGGGAATAAGAGATTGCATGAGCTGCTTGGACAGATAACCGAAGGGAAAGGAACTCTGGCAGACCTCGACAGACTGAAGAATATGAGTCTTGTAATAAAAGACACCTCACTCTGCGGATTGGGTCAGACTTCGCCAAACCCTGTTCTGTCGATGCTTGATAATTTCAGGGAAGAGTATGTAGCGCATGTTACTGACAAGAAATGCCCCGCAGGACAGTGTAAAAGTCTTATGGAATATGTTGTAATTCCAGAGAATTGCGTTGGATGTACTGCCTGTGCAAGGGTTTGTCCGGTAAATGCTATATCGGGTGAGAGAAAAGAGATCCATCTGATCGATCAGTCAACTTGCATTAAATGTGGTGCCTGTATGGAGAAATGTAAGTTTGATGCAATATTTATAAGATAATCAAAAGAAAATAATGGAAACAATAAAGCTTACTATTGATAATAAAGAAATTGAGGTACCAAAAGGTACTACAATATATAAAGCCGCAAAGGAGCTTGGTATAGAAATTCCCACGCTCTGTTATATGGAACTTCACGATATGAAGATTGAAAATAAACCTGCAGGCTGCCGTATTTGCGTGGCAGAAGTTAAGGGAAGAAGGAATCTTGCTCCCACATGTTCTACAAATTGTGAGCAGGGTATGGAAGTTAAAACTCACTCAACCAGAGTACTGAACGCGCGTAGAACAGTTATGGAATTCATTCTTTCCGACCATCCAAAAGATTGCCTTACCTGCTCTAAGTCAGGAACTTGCGAACTTCAGGCAATGGCCCACAGACTTGACATCAGAGAAATTCCCGGGCAGGAATATGCTGCTATGTCAACTTATCGTAAAGATACATCTCCTTCAATAATCAGGGAACTTGATAAGTGTATCATGTGCCGCCGCTGTGAAATGATGTGTAATGATGTTCAGACTGTAGGCGCACTTTCAGCAGTGAACAGGGGCTTTATGGCAACTGTGGCTCCCGCATTTGAACAAAACCTGGAATATTCAACATGTACTTATTGTGGCCAGTGTGTTTCAGTTTGTCCAACCGGTGCCCTAACAGAAGTCAATCATGCTCCTCAGGTATTAAGGGCTCTCTCCGATCCTACTAAAACTGTAATTGTACAAACTGCACCTGCAGTTCGAGTTGCTTTGGGTGAAGAGTTCGGACTTGCCCCTGGAACCATTGTCACAGGCAAAATGACAGCTGCATTAAGAGCCCTAGGATTTGACTATGTATTTGATACAGATTTCGCAGCTGATCTTACAATAATGGAAGAAGGCACCGAACTTCTCGACCGGCTTTCAAGACATCTGAAAGGTGATACAACCGCCAGAATCCCGATTCTGACATCATGCTGCCCGGGTTGGGTTAACTTTTTTGAATCATACTTCCCTGATCTGAAAGATGTTCCATCAACTGCAAAATCTCCGACTGCAAATGTTTGGAGCAATAGCCAAGACATACTTCGCTGATAAGATCGGGGTGAACCGGAAAGATCTTGTTGTTGTCTCAATTATGCCATGCCTGGCAAAAAAATATGAGTGCCAGAGAGATGAATTCTCAGTAGATGGGAATCCTGATGTTGACTTTTCAATCTCAACAAGGGAACTGGCATCATTCATAAAGCAGGCAAATATTGACATAAAAAATCTGCATGATGAGGACTTTGATGCTCCGCTTGGCGAATCAACAGGTGCAGGAGTTATTTTCGGTGCCACAGGTGGTGTAATTGAAGCAGCTTGCCGCACAGCATATGAAATTTACACCGGTAAAAAACTTGAAAGAATTGATTTTGCAGAACTAAGAGGAATGGAAGGTGTGCGCTCTGCAACACTGGATTTTAACGGACAGCCTGTAAATATTGGTATAGCCCATGGATTAGGCAATGCCAGGAAGCTGCTCGACGATGTAAGATCAGGAAAATCTCTATTCCATGCAATTGAAGTAATGGCTTGTCCCGGCGGATGTATCGGCGGAGGAGGACAACCTCTTCACCATGGAGATTCTGAAATTATTAAAGCCAGAGCAAAGGCTATATATACAGAGGATAAGCAGAAACCTATCAGAAAATCACACGAGAATCCATTCATTATCAAACTTTATGATGAGTTTCTTGGAAAACCGGGAAGCGAAAAAGCACACCATCTTCTTCATACTCATTATTTTGATAAAAAGAAAAAGATCATAATTAAGAAATAGTATTAAATATTGGTCAACAAAAATTTACGGTTATGTCTAGTATAAAAATAGAATTAAGAAAAGAAGATGTAGACTTTATTAAAGGGGTATGCGCATCTTTTAACAATGATGAACAGGAGCTTATAAATGTTCTGCACAGCTGCCAGGAACACTTCGGGTATCTCCCTGCCGAAATACAGGAGGTAGTTTCCGAAGGGCTTAATGTGCCTTTGGCAAAGGTATATGGAGTGGTAACATTCTATTCCTTCTTTACAATGATCCCGAAAGGAAAGAATCCGATCAGTATTTGCATGGGAACTGCATGCTACGTCAGAGGTGCTGAAAAGGTCCTCGATGAATTTAAAAAAGAACTGGGTATTCAGGTAGGGGAATCAACAAAAGATAATAAATTCTCACTCTCAAGCCTCAGATGTGTAGGTGCCTGCGGACTTGCGCCAGTTGTTCTGGTTGGTGATAAAACTTACGGCAGGGTGGCTCCGGATGATGTAAAAGGCATCCTTAAGGAATATGAATAATAGTTTTTAGTTTATTGGTTTTTAGGTAATTAGTTAGCCGGGGTAGTGGTTTACCCCGGCTTTTTTATGAACTAAAATCTCTTTCTCAGCTGAAGGTAAAACCGGTTATATTTGTACAACTCTTCAAAAGTTCCTTCGTAATAGAGAGCCAGAGACATTTTCTTTGCCAGCTGCCATGAGAAGTTAACCTCTGCAATGTTTTGAGGTACATTTAACTGACTTTCAGGAAGTGTATAATCAACATACCTGTAACCGATACCAGTATGAACTTTCCCGTTGAAAAAATCACGGAAAGCAGTTACTCCAAAAATGTTGCCATTCATGAAACCCGATTCAAGGTAAGTAGCAGAAAGTGTCAGTGATATTTTTACCCCGGGGATCTGATTGTAGGTGAGATATCCGTACAAATTTTTTGATGGAGTGGGATCAGATTTCAAAAAACGGTAACCTGACTGAAGACCTAAAGTCAGATCTCTGGTGATCCGGTAGCTTCCCTGTAACCGGAAACCCTGTCTGAGTTCATCTTCAAGTATCCGTTCAATATAAGTCTTGTATGTCTCATAATATATTACATTTTTTCTTGCATCATATGAGCCCGATAAGCTAAGATTTCCTTTGGGCCTGTAACTTAAAGACACATACAATCCGGTAAGGCTGAATTTATTCTGATATGTCTCGTTATTCTGAGAATCTTTCACAAGCTGATAAAGGTCAGCCTCAAGAGTAGTAAATAAATTAATGTTTTTAATAAGAGTATTGGAGTGTTGAAAATAAAGAAATCGTCTGTCAGTCTTCCAGCTATTCATCTGCTCCATATAAGCAAGTGAGCTCTCAGTGTAACCTGATGAGTTCTTAGTACTATATGCTGCGAAAGCGCCATACTGGAAAAGATCTTTATTAAATCCATAGTTTGTATAATCAGGTCTGAAGCCTGCCAATGCACCAAAAGCAAAATGGTTGAAAGATTTTTCAAACTGCAGGCCATCCATCGCTCCTATGTTTGACATTCTCGGATTTATCCTTCTTCCCAGACTTATCTGAGTGGACTTGTTGATATCGTATCTTAAAGCAAGATTATAAATTTTAAGTGCATTAAAAACGTTATCCTGGACTTCCTGCCATTCATCCAGTTTGTGTCTGAACGATATATAGGTTTCCGCCGAAAACTTTGAATCTGCAATATTAGAGGCGTTAAGAGAGAGAGTATAGCGAAATCTCTGTGAATTACCGGCGATGGTATTTGATATGTCTGAATAGGAATTGAGGGATATGCTTCCCCTTATATTCTGTTTTAAAGCTCTCGCAGATGGTTTAATCTCTGACAAGTCAGAAGAGGTTGCCGGAACTGCAACCAAATTATTTCCGGTTTTAACCTCATTTCCGACTTCTTTCACTACCTGAGATGGTACCCTGGCAATTATAAGATCAGCAACAGAAAAATCCGTTGAAGTAATGGATGCACATATGCATGATGATGAGGAAAGATCCTTTACAACAAGAGCAGGTATTTTCACTCCGTTTTTATTAATAAAAAGCGTATCACCTTTTGAGATACCGGATGTCGACTTAAATTTCACGTAAATATTCTGGGTGCTTACATAAGAGACCCGGCCAGGCAACTCATCCATACCAGACTGCCCGGTAAGTTTTATACAAAAAACAGAGAAGAGCAAAAATGTAAAAATGTATCTCATAATTCTAATCTTCTGCAATGCCCCTGGGATGACAACGGTAGCAAGCTGCACTGTTATAAGCATAACCTTGTTCGCCCTGATGTTCCTTGTCCATATCGGTTTTATTATGCTCATGACAGCTGATACAGGTAAACTGGGAATAATTGGATGTATTAGGATGACATTCTGTACAAGTATTCCATACCCCATTGTGCCTTCCTGAATATATCGGGAATGATTTGGCATCATGTTGTTTATATGATGCGGGTTTCCACTCCGGATTAAGAGTGTGACAGCTCTCGCAAGTCAATGGAAAACCTGATGCCTTATGGTTAGGATTTACAGTTGAATTATAATCCTGCATATGGCATGAGCTGCAAACAGGACTTGCATCTGAATAATTTCCGGTTTTATGGCAGTCAGCACATTTAGGTGTGGAATGTCCCTGAACAAGAGGAAAAATGCTATGATTAAAGCCTGCACCTGTCCATTGAAATGAGTTCACCGGATGACACAGAGAACACTCCTCAGATAAACCTGCATTAATATGATTCGGATTTGTGGTTGCAGTATAATCCTGACGATGACAATCGATACAATTAATACCCAGAACATCAAAACGTGCAAGACTCTCAGACTTGTGACAATCAGAACAATCAGCTGTCCTGTGAGCGCCCAGAAGTGGAAATCTGCTGACCTCATGAATTCTATTAATATTATTTACAAGCCATGATACCGGTGTGTGGCATCGTGAACAGTCAGAACCAACAGTATTCTGATGGATATCAATATGACATTGGTTACAATCGGTTTTTGCCTCAGAAAAGATAAGTGTTTTGTGACACGACCTGCAGTCAAGTTCAGTATGCTGGCCCACCAGAGCCATTTTAGTTTTGTTATGATCAAAGGAGTATATCTCCTTATCGAGTTGCCATCCTTTGGTACTGTGACAGGTACTGCAGGTAATCTTAAAATCAGGCCCATGAGGTGATTTGATGCTCTGATCTGAAAAATAAAATACTATAGCAAAGATCACAAGTGACAAGATTCGCATTTGAATTCTTTTAGTTTATACTGAACATAAAATTCCGATCCTTCCTGCTTTGGTTTATGACATTTTGAACATGGCACATTAACATGCTTTCCGTCAAGTTTGAAAGCGCTGTTATTATGATTGAATTTTGTAGCCTTCCAGTCCTCAGTGCCGTGACATTCAGCACAATCCGTAATACCATTTTTTTCGAATTGTTTAAAATGGCTATCTTTATGGCAGGAAGCACAATCTTTAGACAATCCTTCAAATTTCTGGGTAACAATATTATCGGAGTCACTTTTATAATGACATCTCCTGCATTCAATGCCAACATGTGCCCCAGTTAACCTGAAATCGGTTTTTGAATGGTCAAAAGCTATTTCAGACCAACCTGAAACATTATGACAGGTTTTACAATTATTACCAGGGTAATATTCTGGCCCGATAAATGTGTTATGAACATCTTCATGGCAGTCGTTACAATCAATACCTATCTCTCTGAAATTCCATCTGTCCTGTTTCCTGTGACACTCAAAACAAGGAATGGCTGTGTGCGAACCCTGCAAAGGAAACCGGCCCTTATTATGCCTTTCGATAGTAAAGATGAATTGAGTAAAACCCTTAACAGTATGACATTCAGAGCAATCTGGCGCAACTCCATTCCTTACAAACTGCTTATTATGATAATCAGCATGACAATCAGAACAACGGTCATGCTTCAAAGGATCAGTAAAATTCGTCTTATGACAAGCTTTGCAGCTAACTATACGATGTTTATCCTCCAGTTTGAAATCAGTTTTATTATGATCGAAATCATTCATTCCACTTACAATCTGGAATGATTCCTCATTATGACACTGACGGCAGTTCTGCCCGAATTTATTATTATGCGGGTCTTTATGACAACTAGCACAGTTACTATACTGAATACCATTGAATTGCTGAAATTTCTTTCCCTCAGTAACATTTACTTTGTGACATTTTACACAATCAACATTTTTATGTCTTCCTGCAAGTTTAAATCTGGCATTATTATGACTGAACTTTGAAGCAGGTACAAAGTAATCAGGTTCATGGCAATTTAAACATGCTGAAGAAAGTGTCCTCATATGATAATCGGCATGACAGGACAAACATTCAGAACTAAGTCCCAGATATGTGTTTTTTTTGGATTTTAGCTTTTGATCTGTGATGTTTTCAGAGTTGTGACATTTTTTACATTCCTGTTTTGAATGAGGTTTTGAGAGCACATATCCGGTAGATTTGTGGTCAAAGTTTTTTACATCCAGGTAGATAAGTTGAAAATCTCTTCCGTTATGTTCACTATGGCATGAAATACAATCTATCCCTTTTACTTCATCAGACGAATGATATCCTTTATTCATCCTGATCCTTACACTTATTTCTGTATGGCATGATAAACATTTATTATTAGTTATCTTATTTCCAAGCTCATGACATTTGGTACAATTTGAAATACCTTCCAGATGGGCATGAGATCGGGATAAATCACCGGGAGACAACTGAGCTGTAACTCTGATGCAGGAAGAAAATATAAGAAGAGAAATTAATACCGCTTTTTCAGCTCTTTTTAAGATCTGCATATTTCCTTTTGACTAATGTTTCAAAACTGTCTCACCAAATTTTTTTGTGATTTTAATACCTGACTTTTCCAGAAATTGTGTTGGTAATTCTCCTCCTGCAAATATATAAACAAGGTCGTTCTTGATATGTACAGGAGCACTATTATTTCCGTTTGCCAGCAAAATATATTCATCCTCAATAGAAACAAGATTAGTTTTTAATCTGACATCAATTTTACCTGCGGCAACAGCCTTATTAAGAGCAACAGTGTTAAGTGGCTTGATACGGTTAAATACTTCATTCCTGTATGAAAGAATAACATGGTTATTATCTGAAAGAAGCAGAGCTGATTCAACAGCGGAATCACCACCTCCCACAACAATTATATGCTTTCCGGTGATATCCTCAGGTTCAAGAAGCCTGTAAGCAACTTTTTCCTTCAACTCACCTGGAATACCCAATTTACGGGGTGTACCACGTCTGCCTGTTGCAAGGAGAATTCTTGCAGCGGAAAAATTATCACCATTTATTGTAGTCACTTTAAACATACCATCTTCTGAGAATATTGATTCCACTTTGGAATTCTCGGAAACCGTAACATTATTCTTATTAAGCACTGTCTGCCATAATTCGAGTAATTCAGATTTACTGGTCTCAAATAGTTTTAGTTTTCCATAAAGAGGCAGGTCCATCGGGGATGTCATTATTAGCTTCTTCCTGGGAAAAGTAAAGACAGTTCCTCCCAGGGTATCCTGCTCAATCAATAAAAATTTTAAACCATGTTTTTTTGCCGTCAGAGAACCTGAAATCCCTGCCGGACCTGCACCTACTATAATAATATCATAAGTTGCTCTGTGACTTTTTTTAAGAGTCTTTACAATATTTTCAACAGCCTGCCTGCCCTGTTCCACAGCATTCTTAATGAGTCCCATACCCCCCAGTTCACCGGCAATGAAAATCCCTTCAACATTTGTTTCAAAATTCTGGTTCACATGAGGAAGTTCGACGCCTCGTTTCTCAGTTCCAATCCTTAAACTTATAGCTTCTGTGGGACAGGCATGAAAACAGGCTCCATGCCCGATACATTGCGATGCATTGATGATTGTTGCTTTTCCATTTCTTATACCCAGAATGTCGTGTTCGGGACAAGCTGCAATACAAGCTCCAGTCTGTATGCATCTGCTTGCATCAATGTAAGGATGAAGAGATACCGGCTCATGTAATCCAACTTCTTTAGCTATCCTGATCTTTTCATCAACTATACCTGATTCTCTTCTTTTCCTGCTGAGGTACAGAACAACAACTATAATACAAAGAATTATTGCTGCAGAATAGATCAGAATACTTTCAATCTGTTGTTCCATATTTCAGAATATCCATCTGTATCCGAAAAGCAAAGTCACACCAACGTGTATAATCATAATTACCAACATGGTTATTGCAAAAGGTAAGTGAGCTACATGCCAGTATTTAAACAAGTTATGCATCATATCCAGACGATCGATTCTACGGTTCAGCCTCATCTCATCTTTTATCAGTGACATCAAATTCTTATATTCCGTTTCAGGAAGATAGTTTCTTCTCATTATAGTCTTAACTGATTTGAAAATCCTTCTGTCATCTCTGTTTCGTTTTATATAACGAACAAAAGAGTACTTACTATATAATTCAACCCTTGTTTTTACTGAATCGACCAGAATATTATAACTTTCCTCACTAAGGTTAAAACTATTATCCGCGATCCCAGGAATATCATTCCTCAAGGCTCGCACTTCATTTAAACTTAATTCTCTACCCTCAACCGACCTTGGGATCTGAATATAAATAAACCGACCTGCTATTCCGCTAAGGAATACTATAACCATGCTCCAGAAGCTTATTGCCACCAACCCTCCAAATTTAAATGCTGTATGAAAAAGGACCAGAATTGGACCGAGGGTGCACAAGAAAATATGGAATTCAAGCCAGTGCTTTAGTAATCCAATCCGTGACAGGGAACGATAGCGTTTGCGCACCATGTATGAAGTTACTCCGATAATCATAAACAGGGAACCAATGATCCCTACACCATGACCGAATATTCCACTTGGTTTGAGAAGTTCATGGTCGGGTTGAAAAACCCTCTCCGCGAGATTGATCCTGTAATAATGCAATCCGTTATAAATAAGCCATATAGATGTAAATATAACGATGATAACCAGGAGTGTCAAAAATATTCTGTGACCAATTTTAGACATAAACAGGAGATAATATCATATCCGGTTAATTAATAATGCATTTCAGGAAACAGGTAAAAATAACAGATTTTTTCATTTTCTTCCCCCGGTTCTTTTATCTTTTAGCTTGCCCCGACTTTGACTCCCCGGATCTTTCCTGTACCAGAAGAAATATTCTTTTTGCCTTTTCTTATCCTCACTGCTGCGTGCTACATATACCTTCTTCCCTGTAAATGGATCAAATCCGGTATAATAGATTAATGTCGAGAGAGTCATTGGTGTCGGGGTGAAATCCTGCACCTGTTCGGGCCTTATTCCCAGACTTTTTACCTCAGCAACAAGGTCCTTCATATCAGAGTCAGTGCAACCAGGATGTGATGAGATAAAATACGGGATGAGCTCATACTTAAGCCCATGCCTTGTAATTATATTGTCAAACCTCTTTTTAAGCTTTCTGAATAAATCGAAGGGGGCTTTTCTCATATATGACAAAACAAGCGGAGATGTATGCTCAGGAGCCACTTTTAGTCTTCCCGACACATGCTTTGAAACAAGCTCTTCGAGATATTCACCTTCATCCCTTCCAGCATTTTTATTCCATTCAGGGAATAAGAGATCATATCTTACTCCACTTCCAACAAAAGATTTTTTTACACCTTCCATCATATCAACCTTCCTGTAGAGATCAGTAAGGTTCCTATGGTTGGTATTGAGATTTTTACAAACAGCAGGCCAGATGCATGAGGGTCTTGAGCATGACTTACAAAGATTCATATCTTTACCCTTCATCAGGTACATATTAGCCGATGGTCCTCCAAGATCGGAAAGGTAGCCCTTAAAATCAGGCAATTCTGTAATTTTCTGAACTTCATTCAATATTGATCTTTCAGACCTGCTGATGATCTGCTTTCCCTGGTGTGCCGCAATTGCACAGAAGCTGCAGCCTCCGAAACATCCCCTGTGAATATTAACAGAGAATTTAATCATTTCATAAGCAGGAATATCTCCCTTTTTATTGTACTTAGGATGAGGAAGATATGTAAATGGCAGATCGAATGACCGGTCTGCCTCTTCCTGACTCATAGGCTCAAAAGGAGGGTTTATAACGACCCTGAATTCATCAAAGGGTTCATTCAGTCTTGCAGATACCATTTTATTTGATTCCTTTTCAAATTTTAAAAAATTCTCCGCAAAAATTTTTTTATCCTTCAGGCATTTCTCATATGAGTGAAGAGTTATGTCTTTCCATGCTTTATTCAGAGGAAGAGGATCGTCCTTTTTCAAAACAATACCTGTCTGCGGAATTGTCTTAAGCGATGAAAACGGAACTCCTTTTGAGAGTAATCTTAACATTTCCCTTAATGGTTGTTCTCCCATTCCATATACCAGCATATCAGCACCACTGCTCAGAAGAATTGATGGCTCGAGAGCATCTTTCCAGTAGTCATAATGTGTGAGCCTACGCATCGAAGCTTCAATTCCTCCTATAACAACCGGCACATCGGGAAAAATATCCTTCAGAATCTTAGTATATACTTTTGTAGGATAATCGGGTCGGAAGCCTGCTTTTCCACCTGGGGTATATGCATCGTCAGACCTTAGTCTGCGAGCTGCGGTATAATGGTTTACCATTGAATCCATATTACCTGCAGTTACTCCAAAAAAGTACCTGGGGCGTCCGAGCTTAAGGAAATCTCTAAGATCATCCTGCCAGTTGGGTTGAGGTACAATTGCAACCCTGAATCCCTCATCTTCAATAATCCGGCCAATGGCAGCAGGTCCAAAAGATGGATGATCTACATAAGCGTCACCGCTGAATATGATCACATCTAATTCATCCCATCCGTTAGCCTCAATCTCTTTTCTTGTGGTGGGAAGCCACTTATTATTGAAAATCGGTTTGTTTTTCACGCTTCTAATTTACTTAAAATAACTATCTTGCAAAGTAATATGCCATTAATAAGCAGAATATAACATGCTTAATATCAAAACAAATTCCAGGCTAAATACAATAAATTTCACATTATCAATACTGAAGAAATATCTTTTTTGTGTTTGTATAATTTTCATAATCCCGGTTTTGCCGACCTGGGGTCAGGAAAATAAGGAAAGACCATCCGTAGGACTGGCATTAAGTGGTGGCGGAGCTCATGGTATTGCACATCTGGGAGTTATTAAGGTGATGGAAGAAGCCGGATTGAGGCCCGATTACATAACAGGTGTAAGTATGGGATCTATTATAGGTGGTTTATATTCACTGGGATATAGTTCTGACAGCTTATATAAGATCCTGAAATTGATAAACTGGGATGATATGTTCTCGAATAAGATCCCTGACAACAAAATAATTTATCACGAGAAAGATCATTTCAACAACAGTATTGTTTCATTGCCACTTGCTTCAAAAAAAATTATACTTCCGTCGGGAGTGGTAAACGGACAACAGGTAGAAAACACTCTTAGCTTTTACGCCTGGCCGGCAGCAGATATTAACGATTTCTCAAAGCTTCCAATTCCTTTCATGTGTGTCGGAACTGATATAATAACTTATAAAAAAATTGATCTGAAAACAGGATATCTGCCCGATGCTATCAGGGCGAGCTTTTCAGTTCCATCAATTTTCACACCTATTAAAATTGATACTATGCTTTTGATGGATGGGGGATTGATAAGAAATTTTGCAGCAAGTGAAATCAAGGAAATGGGAGCTGATATAGTAATCGGATCTTATACCGGATTCAATGCATACAAAGAGGAGGAACTTAATTCACTCTCTGATATAATTGTACAGATAGCAATGTACAGAAGTCTTGATGATTTTCAATCGGAACAGAAGCTGGCAGATCAGATTATTAAACCGGATGTTAAGGACTTATCAATTGCAGGATTCGATAAAGTTGACTCTCTAGTTGCAAAAGGTTATAATGCAGCACTTAAATACAAAGACTATTTCAAAAAACTTGCAGACTCTCTCGATCGGATTGAGACACAAAAACCACCAGCCTATATTCTTGATAAACAGACATACAGCTTCAATAAAATTGAAATTACCGGAAATAATAACTACACTGACTTACAGATACTTGGAGTGCTTGATATAAAACCAGATGATGAAATTGATAAACATCTGCTATTCGATAAAATTGAACTTTTGTATGGAAAGGCATGGTTTGAAAAGGTAAAATACAGGATAGTCCCACGGAATGATTCGCTCATTCTTGTAATCGATTGTAAAGAGAGACCTCAGGGCATGCTTTACGGATCAGTACATTATGATGATGCTCTTAAATCGGGCCTATTATTGGGCATATCTGCAAATAACCTGCTTACAGAAAATTCGATAATAAACATTAATTCTTTAATAAGTAATTATTTCCGGTTTGATTTTAACAACATTCAGTTTATTGACAAAAATCAGAAATTCTGGATTTCAGCCAGATTCTACACCGACAACACTTTAATTCCGAAACTTGAGATAAGAGGGAAATATGGCGATGTATCAAATATGAATTTCATGCCTGAAATATCAATTAATAAGAGAATAGGACTTAATAACGTGATGAATATTTCTCTTTATTATGAAAATCAAAACCTTAAACTTCAGTATATTTCCGAATCGCACTTAAAGAATTTTTCATATAATTACATCGCATCAGGTTATGAGTATCAGAGGAATACACTCGACAGTAAACATTTCCCCGACAATGGCATGAACATGAACCTGTCAGTCAGTACTTCCAGGCTTATTTCAGGTGGAATCAGAACAGATACCTCCAATACAGTTATCAGAATCAATAAAGACAATGGTTATTCCTTCGACAGATTCTTTACATTCCGGGGAAGCATCAGGAAATATTTTACACATTTTGACAATCTTACTTTTTCAATAGGTGGTGAGGTTCTCTTCTTAACTAAATCGGATACTGTATCATCTGAAAACAATTTCTACCTTCTTGGTGGTACAAATTCACTAAACAAAAGATCAATTCCAATGGCAGGATTCCACCCTAATGAAATTCCGGTAACAAATCTTGCAGGTATAAAATCTGAGCTGGATATGGAATTATTTAAAGACTTTCATTTAAAAGCAATGGCAGATATTTTTGGTATTAAGGACGTTGATAGCCAAAAGGGAATATCACTGCTTGCAGGAGTTGGTCTGGAAGTGGGGTATCTGTCAATAATTGGCCCTCTGAGAGCAGGGATAATGTATGGGAACAGCAAGCTTGACAACTATTATAATAATCTTAAAGGGTACGTAAGTATCGGATATAACTTCTGAGAAAGCTATTTCGAACTTTACAGAAAAACAACTTAATCATATATTCCATTCATAATATTATCCTGATATCTTCAATTAGGTTGATTTCATGCTACCACGACAAGGAAATAATTGATATTCGAGTTCTAAAAAAGTTTCTAATGCTCATTCCCGAAAGTTTTGGAAAGGTAAAATAATAATGTTTTACAATCTTATAAAATGGTCTGATTGTTGATGTTAATAGAATAATTATTTGAAATATTTCTGAAACGAAATTGCAATTAGACAGGAATGAAATGACTGATGTAGTTAAAGTAATACAACAACATAAAAAACTCTGCACTTTGGTATCTGACAAAAAGATCAAACAAAGCTTTGATATACTTGCAGATATGATAGCTGTTTCATTATCCGGAGAGTTAAGAGACGAATATGACAACCTGGTAATGACATACAGGAACATGTTAACATACACCATAGAAGGGATAAACGATCCGGAACGAAATAAAATATATATCAGACTTAAACAATCAATTCTTGGTCTGGCTGACCGTATAAGACAGGACATATTGTCACATTATTCGGGATGGCATACCTACTGGGTTAAACAGCAGGCGGAGAAAGAAATGAAAATAAGTGGCAAGACAATTATTGAAACTGTAGATGACCTTATATTCAAATCGGAACTTGATGAGCTGCTGGGACTGAGTCAGGAGATAAATTTAAATAAGGATTCTGATATTTCAATAAAACACAAATTACTAATCAGGAATATCTTCAACCATCTATGGTTAACAGATTATTACGGAGAAGCAGAGAACAGCCTGATTGACATCATCCTGAAATCGGGTAAGTTCCAGTGGTACGAAACATGCATATTTACAACTGCCGTTACACTTAGTTCATTAAGGACATGGCAGTCTGACAAAATATTTCATCTCTTTGCTATTTACGGGATGGGACAGGCCCAGGTCTCGGAAAGAGCTCTTTCCGGTCTTATCCTCAGTTTCCATTATTATAACGACAGAATATTATTATATCCTGAAATTATTGACAGGATTAATAAGATGAGCCAGGAAAACAATTTCAGTGAACAATGTCGTATTATTGTCTTACAAACAATCAGATCGAAGGAGACTGAAATGCTTGGCAAAAAGCTTCAGAACGAGATTCTTCCGCAGGTTGCAAAACTTAAACCGAGGATTGAAGAAAAGCTAGACCTTGATAATATCCTTCCACGCGAAAGTAATGAAGAAAAAAATCCGGACTGGTCAGCAATGTTCAGCGAATCTGAAGAAATTTTCAGGACTATGGAAGAACTGACAAAACTTCAGATGGAAGGAGCTGACGTATATATGTCAGCTTTTGCAAATATGAAGCATTTTGATTTTTTTAAGGATTTCCAGAATTGGTTTATACCCTTTTATCCTGATCATGAAATAGTTAATGAAATATATACGGATGAAATACTTGGACCGGGGACAAATGAACTAACTGAGGCTTTGTATAAGACACCATTCATCTGTAACTCAGACAAATATTCATTAATACTAAATTTAAAATATCTTCCATCAGCACAGAAAAGCATGATGTTGAAGGTTTTTCGTATGGAACTTGAGGGGCTCCAACAATTAGGTGAAGATGAGCCAGGGATTGATCCTAATAAGGGCTTTAGAACCAATGTTACTCAATATTTGCAGGATATTTACAGGTTTTTCAAGCTTTCACCATACAGAAAAGAATTTGAGGATCTCTTTACAGGTAAACTTGATATATACAATTCTGAGTTTTTCAGGATGATCTTTAAGTCCTCTGATGCTGAAGCAGGATTAGCTGACTATTTTTTCAGTAAAAACTTTTACAATGATGCCCTCATACTCTTTGAGAAACAGGTAAATATAAAACCATCTGAGGCTCAGCTCTATGAAAAAATCGCCTACTGTTACCAGGAGAATTCTGATTATGAGAAAGCACTTATATACTACAGAAGAGCCGAGTTGATTGACAGAAAAGCCTGGACACTGAAAAAAATCGGTCTGTGTCTGCGCAGACTAGACAGGAATGAGGAAGCTCTTGAATATTATCTTCAGGCATATGATCTGGAACCCGAAAATATTCATACTGTTATAATGACAGCACATTGCTATCTTGATCTGAAGAACTATGAGAAAGCCTTGAAGTATTATTTTAAGGTTGAGTATAATGAACCCGGGAATATTAAGATATTAAGACCAATAGCTTATTGCTATCTTGCCCTTGGTAAATTTGATGATTCAGAAAAATATTATGAACGGTTGTCAGCATTGAAGTTAAATGCTCATGACCATATTAATAAAGGACATCTTGCATTATGCAGAGGTAGAAAGAAAGATGCTGTTGATCTTTACAGACAAAGCATTATAAGTGGTGAATTAACGAAAGAGCAGTTCATATCAATTTATACGGAAGACCAGACTCTGCTTATTTCTTTAGGAGTAAATCCTGATGATCTTCCGATTCTTCTTGACTATTTGTTGTTTATTATCAGTCAGTCTTGATTTGCAGTCATAATATCCGGAAAATGATACAATATGTCAGGTGATTATTTTCGATCCGGATTATTATTTTTTTCACTATTGTGTCTAAGACTATCTTTCCAATGGTTTTTCATGTTCATTCTGATCATCTCCTGACGCTTTTCGTCCATCTCTTTTAGTCTGACCAGTTGTTCTTTTGTAAGGTTCGAGTCTATCTCCTTTCTGAATTCCTTCATATTAGCATCAAACGATTTTCTGAAATTGCTCTGCAGGTCACCATTTATTTTTGCATACTTGTCCAATATTAAATCGATCTTTACCTTTTGTTGTTCATCCGGTTCAACAGCCTTGTATATGCCTTCCCTGAACTTGTCAGCAGAGAAATAGACTCTGACCGGTTTGAGTTTATGATACCTGATCTGTGCAGAGGTAAGCATACCAAGCACGAAACCTATAATCAGAGTAATAGTAACTAGTAATATTGGTTTTGCTTTCATGAAGATTTAATTTCCGGTTAAAAGACTAATAAAACTTTCGTCATAACTATCGGTCAGTCCAAGGAATGAGTTAAACGAAATAGATCCCTCCATCAGAAATATAGATATCAGCATGAGAACTATTGCTGCAACTCCTGTCAGGGCAATTCGGGAAAACGCAAAATTAAGTGATTTCAGAAACTCAATATCACGACGAACTGATAGTTCAGGTACAAATAATCTGTTGAGGATTTTCTCACTGAATTTTTTACTGAAATCATAAGAAAGCCCCTCCTCCTGAAGTCTGACAGATGTTTCAAGGGGATCTGATTCGCTGTTTAGCGAGTTGATTAAGAAATCCTTAAGTTCTGACTTGTTCATAGCGATTATAATTTTTTCAATATTTCTCTTAATTGTTCCTGAGCCCTTGATAACCTAGAAAGTACAGTACCCTGGGGGAGATCAAGAATCTCAGATGTTTCTTTTGTTGAGTAACCCTGAAGCATTCTAAGTGTTAAAACAATACGGAATTTAGGATCCATAAGAGCTAATGCCTTATTAACAATCTCTGAAGCATCCCTTCTGTCTTCAACATCACTTTCTGCAATTTCAACCTCATACATTTCATTATTCCCCTTTTGCAAAAACATGGAAAAAAATCTGTTTCTCCTTTTTATTTCATTCAGGGTCAGATTAACTGCAATTTTCTGAATATATGTAGACAACTTTGCCTCAAAGCGGAATTCAGGTAAAGAATAATAGAGCTTAATAAACACTTCCTGCCCTATATCTTCGGCATAGACCGAATCTCCAAGCATTCCTTTAACAGTTCGTGCAACCATTTTACGGTATCTGTTAACTATTTCCCCGAAAGCGCTTTTATCGCCCTGCAGGGCTCTCTTTATCAGTTCCCCTTCTTCAGAAATATTATGCGATTCATCCAACATACAACAGAATATAGACAAACAAAACAGTATTAATATTCCCGATTGTTAATTTTTATTAACACAAATTATTTCCTTAAATGCAATTAACACACAGGAAACTTATTCGACCGGAGGATAATTAAGCTCCTCTACAAGCTTAACGTCATAATCCTTTGTATACCTGATAAGAAAAAGCTTCTGGTTTTCAAATCCATCTCCTGCTGCCCCAGGTACAAAATTATACTCTGTCTGAAGAAGATCAGGAAAATGTATTTGCGGATTAAGAATAAAATTATTCCCATGAACAGCCAAACCACTTAAGAAGTAATATAATATATCAAATCCCTGCCATGCATAACTCTTTTCTGTTGGTTCAGTAAGGAACTTTCGTCTGAAATCTGAATTGAACTGCAATACATCATCCCTGGAATAATCAATCCAATTTGCTGCATATATTTGCATGTTCATATCGAACAGATATTTAGGATCCAGATTATCAAGTTCTCTCAATACAGGGTAACCAAAAACATTTATATTGAACTTTCTTGAAAGTCCGTGTATATCCTGAAGTGTCTCGCTGATTACAGGCGGATCTTCTGAGGCAATTATTACAGTATTGCCGGTATTAGCTGAAAGAGCATGACTCAGACGGTTAATTGAATCGTTACCAAACATTGATCTGCTGTAAAATGTTAATTCCTTAAACCTGATATCTTCAAAAGGCAATTTATTATTTAACTCCATGAAAATTGTATTTTTAAATTTTCTGACTTCAGAATCAGTTCCCAATGAATCGGCATGGATAAATACAATATTATTATCATAGTATTGACTTACTTGCTTCGCAATAGCATTCTGTACAATTTCAAGCGAGGAACTTGCCAGAAAGAGTGTAGGATTCCCAATAATTGCAGAATTATTTATCAGGGGAACCGGAGATACAACCGGGATATTATGATCCTTTGCGTATGAAGCAACTCTGGTAAGATTATAAGAATATACTGGTCCAATAATAAGATTCATTTCGGACAGTTTTCCTGATTCAAGAAGTTTTGACAACTCAACAGTATCGCTCCTAATATCAAATGGAGTTATATTTATATTCAGCCCCAATGAACGAAGAGTGTCTGCAGCAATTAGTATCCCCTCATACATTTCAACAAAATCGTAACTTCGCGGGTAAATCCACTCTTCCGGTAACCTGGTCTGCCTGTACTGTTTTTTGCCTTTTATAGTTTTAGATGAATCAATTTCATTCCTTTTAGAATTTTCCTTTAAATAGAAAGGAAGAAGAACTGCAACATTAAATGTCCCTTTTAAACCTGTTACCGGCGTATAACCGGCAGGTCTTTCAATAACAAGCGGCTTTTCCGTAACAATTTTTGATGAATCAGGTATTACAGTATCAATAGTTGCTGTTTCTGCCGGTTTAACTCCGGGTATCCTCAAATAATCTCCAACCTGAGGAAACCTCAAATTGCGGTTTTCTTTTCTTAACTCCCTGACAGATACTCCATACATATCAGCAATTGAAGACAATGACTCACCTTTTACTACTTTATGGAAAGTATATTCTTTTTCAGGCGGTTCAAAAGTTTGTCTTTCTGCCATAAAATCCCTGCGAGGTACAATTATTTCAGATCCTACAGGCAACTTGCTTATTTCAATACCAGGATTACTTGTAATTATCTCATTTTCTGAGACTCCATAAGTTTTAGAAAGATAATATACCGTTTCACCCGGCTTCAGAATATGATAAACATATTTTGATTCATCGCGCTGTTTTGTATTGGTAATATTATTTGCCGGCTTTGGCACTGCCAGTTCCTTTACAGGAATTCTGAGCGATTGTCCCTCCTTAATACCATACACCGCTGGAGGATTTTCTTTGGTTAACTCTTCAACAGTTATATTATAAGCCCGCGAGATCGAATAGCTGGTTTCCCCTTTTCGCACCTGGTGTATATAATAGGCTGTTCCTGATATTGTTACTCTGTCCTTTGACCTTTCAACATTAACCTGGGAAAACAGCGAACCACAGGCAGTAAGGAAAACTATTGCAGTACTGACAGCCTTTATCCAGCTTATGAATTTCATTTAACTAACCCCTATTTATATTTATAATGATTTAAGGAATTGAATACAGTTTCTTTCAATACGTTCAGGAACGTTTGAGATATCTTCCTTAATAAACTTTTCCCCAGTTATCTTTTCATAGAGCTCTATATACCTTTCCGATACCTCATTTATAAATGTATCTGTCATTTCCGGTATCTTCTGACCCTCCTTACCCTGAAACCCATTATCCATAAGCCACTCTCTGACAAATTCTTTTGACAACTGCTTTTGCTGCAGACCCTTGTCGAACCTCTCCTGATACTCATCAGCATAAAAGTAACGCGATGAATCGGGGGTATTTATTTCATCTATCAGATAAATTTTACCATTTTTTCTGCCAAATTCATACTTGGTATCAACAAGAATCAGTCCATGTTCAGCAGCAATTTCAGAGCCTCTTATGAACACCTCCATAGTGTACCTCTCAATCAGTTCATACTCCTCCTTTGAAACAAGACCATTGGATATTATTTGCTCCTTCGAAATATCCTCATCATGTTTCCCCTGTTCAGCCTTTGTAGTCGGAGTAATGATAGGGGTAACAAACCTTTGATGCTCTCTCATCCCTTCCGGCAATTTAATTCCACAAATCTCCCTGATACCTGATTTGTATGTACGCCATGAACTTCCTGTAAGATAAGCTCTTACGATCATCTCTACCGGGTATGGTTCACACATATGGCCAAAGGTCACAGTTGGATCTGGTGTTGAGATCTTCCAGTTTGGAACTATATCACTTGTTGCATCAAGAAATTTTGCAGCTATCTGATTTAATACCTGACCCTTATAAGGAATACCTTTAGGAAGAACAACATCAAAAGCTGAAATCCTGTCTGAAACAATCATCAGCAGGTAATCATCATCAATATTATAAACATCTCTGACCTTTCCCTTATAAATGCCTTTCTGACCAGGGAATTTGTAGTTGGAACTTAAAATTGTCTTTGCCATAGTAACAAAATTTTTATCTGTAATAATAAGTATATTGAATCAGCATTCCTTAATCCCATTCAGCTGTGATGATGAGGATAATTTTAAACTTTCTTCATTTTCATAAGCCCTGACAATTCTCTTTACCAGCCTGTGTCGTACAATATCCCGCTCATCAAATCTTATTATTGAAATGCCTTCGATACCATTTAAGATCCTCATAGCCTGGATCAGACCCGATTCACCCTTCTTTGGCAGATCGATCTGAGTTGTATCACCTGTCATAATGAACTTTGAGCTTACTCCCATTCTTGTCAGGAACATCTTTATCTGACTTATAGTTGCATTCTGTGCTTCATCCAGTATTACAAAAGCCTGTTCGAGTGTTCTGCCCCTCATAAAGGCAAGTGGAGCTATCTGTACAGTACCATCTTCAATCCAGGTCTCAAGTTTTTTATATGGAAGCATATCATGAAGAGCATCATATAGAGGCTGAAGATAAGGATCGAGTTTTTCTTTCATATCCCCCGGTAGAAAACCAAGCCTTTCTCCCGCTTCAACGGCTGGCCTGGTAAGTATGATCTTTTTCACCTCATGATCTTTTAAAGCCCTGACAGCCAGAGCTATCGAAGTATATGTCTTTCCGGTTCCTGCAGGTCCCTCTGCAATTATAAGATCATTCAGCCTGTAATCATTTACCAGTTGTAACTGATTTACTGTCCGGGCGCGTACAGGTTTACCGTTGGTTCCAAATACAATTACCTTTTCAAATTCGCCATTTGAAGCAGATTTCATATGATCCGGATCAAAAAAATACTTCTCAATATCCTGCTCTTCAAGACGATTGTACTTTTGATAATATTCAATAAGGTCGTTGAATTTTTCAGCAAATACGGTAATCTCCGCCTCCTCTCCCATGCACTTAATTTCATTACCCCTGGCGAGTATTTTTATTTTTGGAAAGAAGCTACGGATTTTATCAAGAAGCAAGTTGTTAGTTCCGAAGAAAATTAAAGGGTCAATATCCTCAAGAAATATAGTTATCTCTGTCATTCAGCAGTTCAAAAATTAATAGTCAGGTAACTAATACACAATTCTATCAGTAAACAACGTAAAATAGTTCAAAAAAATATTCATTGATCTATGCAAAGTAAGGTTATTTTTTCCTTAGAAGATTATCTTTGTTATAAGTTTTTTTATATGCCGGTTATTACGTTAACAACAGAATGGAAGCCAGATGATATCTATAATGGAATCATCAAAGGAAAGCTTAGCACTTTATGTCCGGGTGTAAATATTGTTGATAATGCCGGATGTATACCACCTTTCAATATTTCACATGCATCCTTTATAATCAGGAATACATTTGAGAATTACCCTGACGGGACAATACATATTATTTGTGTTCATTCTGAAGCTGCTGATAATCAGGATTATTTGATTGTTAAGGCAAAGGAACATTTTTTTATCGGAACCGATAATGGGATCTTTAACCTTATACTTAACTCAGAACCGGACGAAATAATTAAAATCGAGGATAATGGTGCATCTGACGAACTTGAAATTTTTGCAAAAGCAGCAGCAGACCTTTTATCAGGCAAGAACCTGGCAGAGCTTGGTGTCTCTTTAAAAACCGTTGTTGAAAAGGTTCCTCTGCGTGCGACAATAGATAAGGATGTAATAATCGGCAGCATTATTTTTATTGACTCTTACGGAAATGCCATCTCTAACATTACAAAGGAGGTGTTTTTCAGGGTTTTTGATAACAAAGAATACAGGATACTAATTCAAAGCAATAAGAATTTTATCGATCAGATATCGGAAAGATATAACCAGGTACCGGTCGGAGAAATGCTGGCCAGATTTAATCAGTTCGACCTGCTCGAGATAGCTATTAACGGCGCTGATGTTTCGGAATTACTCGGACTATCTGTAGGATCAGTTGTTCGTGTAGATATTTCAGGCAAGGTGGTATCCTCCAACCGGTTATTTTAAAATCTGTTATTTATGAATGATAAAAAGAAAAGTCTCGATGAATTTGAAAGACTTTTAAAAATAATTGACGAACTAAGGCTTAAATGTCCCTGGGACATGAAACAGACATACGAAAGTCTGAGAAAACTTACAATAGAAGAGACATATGAACTTGCCGACGCCATTTCTTCAGGAAGTGAAGATGGTATTAAAAATGAACTTGGAGACCTGATGCTTCACCTGGTCTTCTATGCAAAGATTGGTTCTGAAAAAGAAACTTTTGATATGTCAGATGTATTGGAAGGAATAAATAAAAAACTGATCTACAGACATCCACACGTTTTTGGTGATGTTACCGTATCGGGTGCTTCCCAGGTTGAGGAAAACTGGGAGCAGCTTAAGATAAAAGAGCACAATGGTTATAAGCCTGTTTTATCAGGGGTCCCATCATCATTGCCTGCCATAATAAAAGCCAACAGGATACAGGAAAAAGTAAGAGGTGTTGGTTTTGACTGGGAAAAACGTGAACAGATCTGGGATAAAGTACTGGAGGAAATAAAAGAGCTGAAAGATGAGGTTAATGATCTTAATACCGAAGCTATTGAATCAGAGCTGGGTGATGTTCTTTTCTCTATTATCAATGCGTCAAGATTATATGGAATTGACCCTGAGGCTGCACTTGAAAAAACAAACAGAAAGTTTATTAAACGGTTTAATTATCTTGAAAAAGAGACCATTTCAAAAGGCCGGTCTCTTCATAATATGAGTCTTGATGAGATGAATGTTATCTGGGAAGAGGCGAAAAAGGAAGATTGATATCTATGCCTTTTCAGGGCTGCAACATTAATTCAGGCAGTAGCGGATATCAGCCAAATTTATAGCTCAGAAGCTGGTAAATTATTTTTGCTGCAAGAAAATCCGGTGATTTATTTACCTCTGACGGGCATAATTCAACAATATCAAAACCAACAACATTTTTATTTTTTATTACATCCCTCAAAAAATGTATCAGTTCGAAATATTGGGGTCCACCAGGTTCAGGAGTACCTGTTGATGGCATTATTGAAGGATTAAATACATCAAGGTCGATGGTGATATAGACATTCCTTGTCAATTTGTCTATAGCCTTTAAATAGAGAGTTTTATCGTAATAGAGCTCATGAGCATAAAAAATCCTTTCACTGTCAACAAAAGGCAATTCTCCGGCTGACATACTCCTGATCCCCACCTGAACTATCTGAGAATACTCACGGGCCCTTGCCATAGCGCAGGCATGATTAAACTCCGAACCCTCATACTCCTGTCTGAGGTCGGCATGGGCATCAAGCTGGAGAACCGACAAGTTATCATAATATTCCGAAAATGCCTTAATTGCACCAATTGACACTGAATGGTTTCCTCCGATTATAACTGGAAACTTTTTATCATTCAGAATAGATAAGGTTCTCTCATGAACAGCAGTTACAAGTTTTCCCGGAGTTGTTTTCTCAAGTACCGGTTCAACAGTATTTATGCCTAAAAGATGGACTTCAGAGGAGGTTTCAATATCGTAAAACTCAAGGTTTACCGAAGCATTAAGAATAGCCTCAGGGCCTTTATCGGCACCTCTCATCCATGTACTTGTTTCGTCGTAAGGTACAGGAAGGATAATTATGCCTGATTCAGAATAATCATAAACAACCTCATCGCCTCCAAAGTTCATAGTATAAGTATTGAAAACATTTGCTATTCAGACTTTGGCTTACGTACCGGTTTCGCTTTCTTCTTTTCAACTACCGGGGTTGGTTCAGGTTCAGGTTCAGGTTCTGATATGACTTCAGCCTCTTCTTTAACCAGCAGATTAAGCTTAAGGAGAATATTATACCATTGAGCAAGCTTCTTAATGTCACTCACATATACTCTGTCCTGAGAATATTCAGGTACAATATTCACAAACCAGGTTTTCAGAATGTCCGGGTTAGTTTTCGGATCTGGAGCAACACCTCCATTTTCCTTCTCATAAATAAGGTCAAAAACCTTACCAAGGGGCATATCTTCATTATCAGTAAAAATAGCAATATCTTCAAGCGAACTTACTTTCGCTGAAGAATAGGCACTGCTTCTTTTCTTTGTTTCAAGGTGCTCAATAATTATTGCATTTTTACCCTGGGCAATAAACCTGAACAGCCCTGATTCACCTGAGATCGCCATTATATCTTTTAATACCATTGTTGAATATGTTTATGAGTGCAAATTTATATCTTGAAATGTATTGTTAGTTAGTTAAGATTGTCTTTTTCTAATTATCTCAATTCATGGCTCTTTCCTTTTTAATCTTATTGTATGCTTCATTTACCTTTTTAAACTTCTCATCAGCAGATTTTCTGAAATCATCACCAAGATGGCTTACTTTGTCGGGATGATATTTCATCGCCATTCTTCTGTACGCTTTCTTGACCTCCTCGTTTGAACTTGAGGGGTCTATTTCAAGTATTTTATATGATGAGTCAGTTTCAGGAATGAACATATTTTTAATTGACTGAAAATCACTACTATTTACACCGAGATACCCCGATATTTTTTCAATCATCTCAGTCTCAGAAGCAAGGATTGCTGTATCGGCCTGTGACAGGTTAAAAAGCAAATGCAATAATTGCAGTCTTGATGAGTAATCCATATTCGATGAGATTTGCAGACAAACATCTTTTACCGGGATCTCCTGTTTAATAATATCCTTGAGCATAAGAAGCGCCTGCTTTGCCGATTCATTCCCGAATTGACTTACAAAGAACTTCTTAACATAGTCCAGTTCTGACTTAACTACTTTGCCGTCGGCCTTCATAACAGCTGCTACAAGAACAAGCAGGCTTATTCCAAAATCGCCCTGCGATGTATTGGCCGGTGCTGATCTGTATGTTGATGTCTGCACAGATGTTCCGTCAATAACCGAACCTACCAGAAAACCGATTAGTCCTCCGATTGGCCCGCCCATAACAAACCCCAGTCCTCCTCCAAGCCATTTTCCAAACATTCCCATTTTTAACCAGCAGTATTTATTGACGTTAAAATTTCAGTGTGTATTTTCATGATTGAAGGGATAATCATTTCATTTTCTGAATTATAAACTACATAATCTGATAATCTTATACGCGATTCATCATCCATTTGATTCCTGATCCTGTCTAAAACCTGCACTTCAGAAAGAGCGTTTCGTTTAATAACCCTTGCTATCCTGTCTTCAACTGGAGCCACAACAGAGAGAATCCTGTCAAGTTGCTTTGCACCTCCGCTCTCAAAGAGTATCGCTGCCTCCATAACCACATAAGGTGTAGTTTGCTCCCTGGCCCATACATTAAAATTATCATAAATAGCCGGATGTACGAGCGCATTTACCTTTGCAAGAATGGATTCATTTTTAAAAATAAGTTCTGCCAATTCAGTTTTGTCGAGATTACCTGATAAATAAAGATCCTTACCGGCTATAGAGTTTAGCCTGAGCATCATACTTTTATCGGTATCCATAATGTGTTTAGCTACCTTGTCAGCATCAAAGACCGGAATTCCAAGTACATTAAAAATCCTGCAAACAGTTGTCTTTCCGCTTCCGATGCCACCAGTGACACCCAACTTCAAAGCAGGTTTAATTACTTCTTTCATAACCCAGAAGATTGTATATTATCAGGTTGAATCGACATGTCAGGTTGCTTCTTAAAATCCAATCCGGATATTGCCTTTTCAAAACTGAAAAAGAGAGTATCAGGTTTTATTGAAGTTATTTCACATTCTGAATTCAGCTGAACAGACAAACTCTTCAAAAGGCCTGAGGTTACTATAAAATAATCAGGCTCAATGCTTCCTGCTACTTTCCTGTATGCAACTTTGGAAATGTCAATTATTACAGGTGTTTTGTTTTCAGTAATTTTAAGTTTCAAAATTGAATAACCCGGTCCTTTAAGAAACAGGGTCAGTCTGGGTTCTGTATCTGTACTTATCACCCGATTATTCGGCGGATTTACCAACTCAACTGAATAGCCCATGCCTGTTTCAATCTCCTTTCCCAATGAGTTAAGGTACCAGAATGCAAAAGAAAGAAGAAGGAAGAAAATAAAACCTGCAACATCTCTGTTAAATAATTTTACTTTCTTCCCGGATTGGGATTCAGCAAATATTTCATTCTTTTCCTTCACACAAAATATACTGAAAACATTTGAGTTTTATTCGTCAACAGAAGGATCTTTAAGTATTGCACTTTTGTCAACCTTAAGTTTTATTTCGCCACCGACATCTATGGTAACATAATTGTCTTTTACTTCATATATTCTTCCATAAATTCCGCCGGTTGTTACGACTTTATCTCCTCTTTTAAGTGAACTTCTGTAATTGTTCATCTCCTTTTGCTTCTTCATCTGAGGCCTTATCATGAAGAAATAGAAAACGACAAAAACAAGAATCAATGGAAGAAAAGTCACAAGAGGATTACTCTGCCCGGCTGTACCGGCAGGTTGACCCATCAAAAATAAATAAGCAAAATTGGTCATTTTTTCAATTTTTAAATATTAGTTATTATTAATTAAGAGAATTTACTACTTC
The DNA here is from genome assembly GCA_963732435.1 of uncultured Bacteroidales bacterium. Taxonomy (GTDB): domain Bacteria; phylum Bacteroidota; class Bacteroidia; order Bacteroidales; family VadinHA17; genus LD21. The sequence goes on from CAVSZL010000009.1 coordinate 114,468, forward strand.
GGCAGTTATTTTTAAAATGATAACAGGGATTGAAGCATTTGATTTAACAGTGATTGTTTTTGTCTGCATGCCATTTCGTCCCGATGTATCAAATTCGACAACCAGAGTTCCGCTTTTTCCGGGCGAAATTGGCTTGGAATCATATTTTGGTACAGTGCATCCGCAGGTTGTACCAGCTGAGGTTAAAATTAAATCAGCAGCACCTGTATTATCAAAGGTAAAGGTATATTCAACCGTTTCTCCTTCAGCCACCTTTCCAAAATCGTGCTCATACTCCCTGAATTTAATTTCAGCTGTCACTGTATCAATTTCAGACAAAACAACCTTATCATTAACAGGTGTGTTATTACATGAAGAAAAAACTGAAATTACAAGTACAAGTATGAGAAATATATTTATAATTCGGTTCATTGCAATAACTAATTGTATATCAATTGTATTAATCTGATAATTTTTCACCGACAAGTCCTCTTCCTGCTTTATTCAGGAGCCCGTTTTCACGAATTTCTTTAACAATATTATCAAGAATTCCGTTAACAAATGTACCACTTTTTGAAGTACAGTAATACTTTGCAATTTCGATATACTCGTTAAGTGTAACCTTGACAGGGATTTCAGTAAATTCAAGGATCTCAGTTATAGCCAATTGCATAACCAGGATATCCATAAGTGCAATACGTTCCACCTCCCAGTTGGTTGTATTTTTATCTATAAGTTCCGAGCATTTTGAGGAATGAAGAATTGCCTTCCTGAAAAGGATCCTGACAAATTCTTCATCGTCAGAATTTTTATAAAGTGGCATTAATGGATTTTTTTCTCCTGAATCCGGTTTAAATTTTTTTAAAGTTTTTGCCAGCATGGCAGATATGTACTCCAAATCATCATTCCAATAAATACTTTGCTCCTCCAGGCTTATCTGAAGATCTTCAGAATAAAGGAAGAGTTCAGTTATCATTTTTATGATAAACTTCTTATCAGCTATGTAATTGGAATTCTCGAGATTCATATAACTTATATATTCATCCCATGCAATCATTTTTGAATACATAAGCCTTGGAATATGAGAATTATTTACCCAGGAAAGCTTATTTTCTGAGATATATTTTTTAAAAACTGTATTATTTCTTATCTGGGCAACAACCTTATTTTCAATAAACTGTCTTTGAGGATTAAGGTCTTCAGGTGAAGGCATCATTTTCTGAAGTGCCAGGTCTATCTTTTCAGTGGCAATATCTGAAATCTCAAGAACGAGTAGCAGTAGGTAGTGGTAAAGATCATAAGTTTTACCAATGCTGAATAACAACTCTTTTTCTGCAGTAGCAATATTTTCATCCTCCCTGCGGTTAAATGCATAAAGAGCCATCAAAGCTTTTATACGTAGTAATCTTCTGCTTATCATTAATAAAGAACCTCAATTTTCCGCTGCAAAAATACTCTTTTTATCTTACCCTCAAAACAAGTATGTAAAAAATAGGACAATTAATCTGCCTGACTTTGATTTGAAAAAATAATTATTACATTTGACATTATAAAACAAGATCCTAACACTAACTGACTTATACATGGAAGAAGAAGCAGGCATTAAGGAAGTCATAAACGGGCAGGAAGAAAAAGTTGTAAAGGAAGAGATTTTCACAAAGGTTGTACGGGCAGGAAAGAGAACCTATTTTTTCGATGTAAAGGCTACACGAAAGGATGATTACTATCTCACCATTACAGAAAGTAAAAAGCGTTTAGGCAAAGAGGGGAAGATATTTTATGAGAAACACAAGATTTTCCTTTATAAAGAGGACTTTGATAAATTCAGTGAAGGGCTTCTAAATGCAATTTCATATATCGATGACGGACACAGTGAAACAACAGCTCCTGTCAGATTATCAGAAAATGATAAACAAAGTGTAACAGGAACTAAAATTGCTGAGGAATTTACGAACGTGGAATTTGAAGACCTTGGATTAAAGTAGAGAGTTCTCTAAATGCATGACTATATTTTAATTATATTCGGAATTCTATTAATGATTCTTGGAATAATAGGTTGCCTGGTACCTGTCTTGCCGGGTCCGCCACTCAGTTTTATTGGAATAATTCTTCTCCATCTGTCACGATTCGGTCAATTTTCAAACACTACATTAATAATTCTGGGAGGAATTGCAGTTGTGGTAACTGTGCTTGATTTTATTGTACCTATATGGGGTACTAAAAAATTCGGAGGTTCCAAATACGGAACACGCGGTGCTACCATAGGATTGGTCATTGGTATTTTTCTCGGACCTCTAGGAATTATTTTAGGCCCGTTAATTGGAGCATTTGTTGGTGAAATGATATTTAAAGATGATCCAGGTTATGCATTTAAAGCCGGCTTCGGAAGTTTATTAGGCTTCCTGACCGGAATCGGCCTAAAGCTTGCTGCATCCTTCATCATGACCTTCTATTTTGTTAAGGAGTGGATAGCCTGAGGGCTGAGGGCTGAGGGCTGAGGGCTCAGGGCTGAGGGCGCAGAGTGAAGGGTGTTTTGTACTTTCAGGAACCCAATGTCGCAACCATCACTGCCTTAATCGTATGCAGTCTGTTTTCAGCTTCGTCAAAAACAACTGAATGCTCAGATTCAAAGACATCCTCAGTAACTTCCATCCCATCAAGTCCGAACTTTTTAAATATCTCTTCCCCGACCTTGGTTTCCCTGTTATGAAAGGCAGGTAAACAGTGCAGAAATTTTACACCTTTATTTCCTGTCATTTTTATAACCTTCATATTTACCTGGTAAGGCTTTAAATGAGTTATTCTCTCTTCCCATACTGAATCTGGTTCACCCATAGAAACCCATACATCGGTATACAGAAAATCAGCACCCTTAACAGCGACTTCAACATTATCAGTAATAGTTATCTTAGCTCCTGTTTTACTGGCAATATCTTTACAAATGGCAACAAGTTCAGCTGAAGGCTGATAAATCTTTGGAGCTGCAATTCTGAAGTCTATACCCATCTTGGCGGATCCGACCATAAGTGAGTTACCCATGTTGTACCTGGCATCCCCAAGATAGCAGAATACCATTTTATTGAGAGGTTTATCAGAATGCTCAATCATAGTTAAAAAATCAGCAAGAATCTGAGTAGGGTGAAACTCATTGGTAAGTCCGTTCCAGACAGGAACTCCTGCATATTTTGCCAGTTCTTCCACAATCTCCTGTCCATATCCGCGATATTCAATTCCATCATACATCCCGCCAAGTACCCTTGCAGTATCTTTCATCGACTCTTTCTGCCCGATCTGAGAACCTGTCGGACCAAGATATGTTACATGTGCTCCCTGGTCGTAGGCAGCTACCTCAAAGGCACATCGTGTCCGCGTTGAGGCTTTTTCGAAAATCAAGGCAATATTCTTTCCTGTAAGATGCTGTTTTTCAACACCTTCATACTTATCCTTTTTTAGTTTTGCCGAAAGATCAAGCAAATATTTAATCTCCTGAGGTGTAAAATCAAGTAATTTAAGAAAGTGACGGTTGTGAAGATTGATTGTCATGCTTATTGTATATTAGTTTAAAGACAAAAGACAAAAGTAAAAAGACAAAAGTAAAAAGACAAAAGTAAAAAGGGTACCATGTATAATAAAAAAATTTGTTCGGTTTTACACAGAGCATTTTAGTGGTAACAAAAAAGCCCATTAAAAAAGTAATCTACCTCCTGTCATCTTCATACTCCATTGTGATCTTTGATCCGTATTTCTTATCAGCCAGTTTAAATGCTTCTGTAATTACACTGGTAGTTCCCCCGTTTTTTATGAAGTTGAGACATGCCTCTATTTTTGGAGCCATGCTTCCTTTGGCAAATTGTCCTTCCTTAAGATATTTAAGAGTATCTTCATAATTAAGGAATTCCTTAATCTCCTGATCAGGTTTTTTGTAATTTATATAGATGTATGGAACATCTGTAAGTATGTAGAATTCATCAGCCCTGATAAGTGAGGCCAGAAGTGAGGAAGCCATGTCTTTGTCAATCACAGCCTCTGCAGGCCTGACATCTTTATGTTCATCAATATAAACCGGGACACCACCCCCTCCTGCTGCGATAACAATATTTCCGGCTTTTGCCAGGTCACCAATAATATTATAATTATATATACCAAAAGGGACCGGTGAGGGAACAACCCTTCTGTACCCGCCACCATCCTTGACTTCTTCTTTAAAGACCCAACCTTTACTTTTAGCAAGATCATCAGCCTGCTCCTTTGTATAACTTCTGCCGACTCTCTTCTGGGGGTCTGAAAATGCCGGATCTTTTATATCAACTTCTACCTGGGTTACAATGCAAATAACATTCTTTTTTATTTCATGCCTGTTAAGTACATTTCTTAACATACGCTCTATCATATAACCTATACCGCCCTGAGTATCTGCCACACAGATATCAACGGGCATCTGAGCTATATTATAAAGCTGTTCTCCTGCGTCATTCCTCATAAGGATATTCCCAACCTGTGGACCATTTCCATGGGTAATCACAAGATTATATCCTTCATTTATAAGAAAAACAAGATTTTCCAGAGTATCAGTTGTATTCTGTTCCTGTTCCTCTATTGTTCCGATTTGATTACCCCTTAATAATGCATTCCCCCCTAAAGCAACAACTGCCAGTTTTTTATTCTCACCTGTTTCCATTATATTAATCCGAATATTATTACTTACAGATTTTATACTTTATTTATATCCCAGACATGGTAAGTGCAAATCTACCAATAAGATGCAATTCCGGCAAGTTTAAACATTGAAATAACAAGATTTTCAGACATGTTAAATAACATATTTATCAAGACCAACTTCATATTTTTGAACTGAGAGGATTCAAATTAAAAATAAACACTACATTTACATAATTCAAAATATTATCATATAAAGTGAGATTAAGCTATGTGTTTATCATTGCAGTAATCTTTGCAATGACCGGATATTCCTGTAAGAGTAAGGGAGGGAAATATCTTGATCAGGGAGAAATACATTATAGTATCGACTATTCAGGGAACCTTGGTCTTCCAAGAGAGGTTTTACCCAAGAATCTCATTGTATCATTTAAGAAAGATAACATACTTTTTGAAATTACCGGTATAGGCAATTCCGGAATAGCTAACCTCAACAATCCGGGAAAAGGGATATACGACACTTATTTTACATTCTTCACCAGAAAATATTATTATCCGGCTGAAACTGCAGAGTTAAATCCGGGTTTGGAAGCCATGGAAGGAATGATACTTAAGAAAACATCAAAAACATCTGTTATCTGCGGGTTCAATTGTAAAAACTTTGAAGCTACCTTCCCGTCTGATGAAAATAGAGTATTCAATATTTGGTACACAAACGAAATCCTTGTTGAAAACCCAAACATATCATCACCTTTCAGTCAGATTGATGGCATCCTGATGGACTTTATTTTTCTTATTGGCCCGACAGAACTTCATTTCACAGCTGAAAATGTATATAAGATGGACATACCTGACATCACTTTTGAACGTAAGTCTGATTTTGTCAGAGTGTCCCGGGATGATCTAAACACTTTTATAAATAAAATGATCAGTCCCTAATTCAAAAGACAGTATATCAACAACTTATATCATATTTTCTTTGAATATATAATTCGAATTATTTATCAGATTGCACTTATCACCCCCATTCAAATATGAATTTCTCTTACATCTGTTATAAAATCATTGATACTGATTTTGTGCCAGATGTAAAATTATTACCTTTGAATATCTGTTTTAAAATGATGATTGTTAGCAAAAATTTCAGTTTGAGATGAGTAAAGAGAAGGAAGAGGCTGGTAAAAAAAATACAAATAATTCTAAAGTTTCTGATAAATCCAAATCCTTCTTTACAGACGAAAGGATCAAATTTGTTTTCGGGATTCTGTTATCAGGATTTGCATTATATCTTTTAATTGCATGTGTATCCTACCTTTTCTGGTGGAAAACTGATCTGAGCACTCCGGATTCAGACGTTATTTCCGGACCGGAGATCGTTGTTAAAAACTGGTCAGGAAAGAGCGGTCACTTTCTTGCCAAAACAATTATCGGATACGGATTCGGATATGGTGCCTTTTTCATTCCACTGATATTCGGTGCAATAGGTTTATACCTGCTGAATTTCCCAAAAATCCGACTCTTTAAGCTTATTGTAAAATTCGCATTTGCAGCTATTATCATTTCGTTTCTTCTGAGTTATCTCTTTGGACAATCAAACGGATATCTTATAAGTGGACCGGGAGGAGCACAGGGATATATAGTTACAAGATGGATGAATGCTTTTATGGGGAAAATCGGGACAGGTGTGTTTGTAGTTTTTCTTGCAGTATCATATCTCATTTATGCCCTTAAAGTCAAACCGGAATCTTTCGGATTAAAAATCCCTGCATTTCTTAAAACCATGAAACTCCCGATAGGTGGAGCCAAAGACAAAGATAGTGAAGCTAAAACAGATGAAGAAGATCAGATAAAAAGCGAAGAAGAGAATCCAAAAACAGATAATCCCGATCTGAAAAAATTTGATTTCGTAGTGAAAAACAGAACAATAATATCAGAACCGGATGATGAGCCTGATGACGATAATGAAGATGAAATTCCCGGAGTTTTACATACAGGATCAATTATTCATGATTTTGATGATGATAAAGGATTAATCCCACCTGTAGCCGGTGTACCTATAAATATATCACGACCTAATACAAACGATACTCTATCAGACCAGGAAGTTGAAAAGATTATGGGTGATTATGACCCGAGACTTGACCTTTCGCGTTATAAGTTTCCTCCTGTTTCAATTCTGAAAGAACATAAATCAGAAAGTGCATTTGACAATTCAGAAGTATTTGAGAATAAAGAAAATATCATTAAGACTCTGGGTGACCACAAGATCAGTATAAAGAGCATCTCGGCCACTGTGGGCCCGACAGTTACTTTATATGAGATTGTGCCCGAACGCGGCGTGAGGCTTGCCAGGATCAAATCCCTTGAGGATGATATTGCTCTGAACCTTTCCGCATTGGGTATAAGGATCATAGCTCCGATACCAGGCAGGGGTACAGTTGGCATTGAGGTCCCAAACAAAAAACCGGAAATGGTATCGATGCGATCTCTTATTACTTCAAAGGCTTTCATGGAGACAAAATTCGATATTGCACTGGCTTTAGGAAGAACTATTACCAACGAACCTTATATCATTGACCTGACTAAAATGCCACACCTTCTCGTTGCCGGAGCTACCGGCCAGGGAAAATCAGTCGGTATCAATGCTATAATTACTTCTATACTCTATAAGAAACATCCTGCCGAGATCAAATTCGTACTTATCGATCCCAAACGGGTGGAATTACCTCTATATATGAAGATCGAGCGACATTTTCTCGCAAAACTACCCGGCGAAGAAGATGCAATTATCACTGATACCCAGAAAGTTATTAACACACTTAACTCTTTATGCATCGAAATGGACAACAGGCTGGAATTATTGAAAGCTGCCCAGTCAAGAAACATTAAGGAGTATAATGAAAAGTTTATATCAAGAAAGCTTAGTCCGGAAAAGGGTCATAAATATTTACCATACATAGTGCTTATAATTGATGAATTTGCTGATCTGATAATGACTGCCGGCAGGGAGATTGAAGGACCAATTGGCAGGCTTGCACAGCTTGCCAGGGCAATCGGAATTCATCTTATAATCTCAACACAGCGGCCATCAGCAAATATTATCACCGGTTTTATAAAGGCTAATTTTCCTACGCGTATTGCTTTCAGGGTTTTCTCATCAATCGACTCTCGTACGATACTGGATGCGACAGGAGCCGACCGGCTTGTGGGACGCGGAGATATGCTTGTATCTTCAGGCAATGAACCTGTAAGGGTGCAGTGCGCTTTTATCGACACTCCTGAAATTGAAGAACTTACAGACTTTATCGGTTCACAAAAAGGTTATTCAGATGCAATGCATCTTCCGGAATTTATTGATGACAGCGAATCGGGGCTTCTGGATATTGACCTGAAAAAAAGAGATTCCATGTTTGAAGAAGCAGCAAAGCTTGTGGTTCAGCATCAGCAGGGATCAACATCTCTTATTCAGAGAAAATTGTCAATCGGTTATAACCGTGCGGGCCGGATTATTGACCAGCTCGAGGCAGCTGGGGTAGTCGGGCCATTCGAAGGTAGCAAAGCCAGGGATGTTCTCTGTACTGATTTTATAGCTTTGGAACAGATTTTGAAGCGTCTTGAGTAATACATCAAGTCATGGGAAAATATTTTTATATTTTACTATCATTTCTTCTGGTCACTTCATTGGTCAGAGGCCAGAATGATGCTGCAGCAATAAAAATCCTCGACAGGTTCTCAGAAAAATCACTGGCTGCGCCTTCTGTTTCGATGAAATTCGAACTTGTCACTGTCAGTCAGATGGATAATTCCAACGAAAGTATTACCGGCTCTATAATTCTCAGCAAGAATAAATACAGACTTGAGCTTCCTGATAACATTACATGGTTCAACGGCGAAACAGTCTGGAGTTATCTGATTGCTGAAAAAGAGGTTACAATAAATAAAGCTGATAAGAAAGACAACTCATTTCAGAACCGTCCTTCTACAATTTTTACAATGTACAAAGAGGGTTATAAGTGCAGGCTCATTGACGATAAACCCGATCTGGCTACTATAGATCTCTATCCTGAAGATATTAAAAGTGAACATTTAAGAGTACGTCTGATTATCGGCAAAGCTTTGTTGGATCTCAGAAGTTTAGAGTATAAGAAAAGGGATGGGATTGTGATTACACTTAATGTTCTGAGTTATGATCTGAAACAGAAACCAAAACCAGACAGCTTCGTTTATCCTCAGTCGGCCTACAAAGGAGTAGAAATAATCGATATGAGGTAATAATTACTTCTCTCTATCAGGATATTCGATTCGCACATGATGCATATTTGCAAGGCGTTTTTTAAATGCTGCTTTAATACCAGAAATATCCTTAAAAGTGAGTGGTACCTCTGAAAACTGTCCGGCATTCTCCTGTAAATACAATACACGCTCAACCATTTCACCTATAGCCTCATCTGAATATTTACCCAGGCTTCGTGACGAAGCTTCAACAGCATCAGCCATCATTACTACTGCTGTCTCTTTTGAAAAGGGTTTTGGCCCGGGGTAAGTAAACTCTTTCTCCATTCCGGTAATGCCAGGATGCATATCATAATATTTTTTCAGGAAATAGTATGCAGTTGTTGTACCATGATGCATACGGATAAAATCTATTATCTGCACAGGCAATTTGTAATTCTTCGCAAGAACCACTCCGTTTTTTACATGATTAATAATCACCCTGGCACTCTCTAATGGATCCAAATTTTCATGAGGGCTAGCTCCATCAGACTGATTTTCTGTGAAATACCCGGGATATGCAATCTTCCCAATATCATGATAAAGAGCACCTGTTCTTACAAGCAGCAGATTGGCTCCGATGATTCTGGCAGCTTCCTCGGCAAGATTAGATACCTGAAGCGAATGCTGAAATGACCCGGGGGCCTCATCAGCCAGCTTCCTGAGCAGAGGTTGATTGGTATCTGCAAGCTCCAGTAAAGTTGCATCTGAGAGAAATAAAAAATCCTTTTCAAAATAAAAGATTACAGGATGACTTATCAATAATAAAACAGAGTTAACAGCAAAAACAATAATCTGAATGAACAGTATATTTTCAAAGTTTCCTTCAACCATCAACCCTGTTCCTACATATAAAGCCGAATAACTTATGAAAACCATCAGAGCAATAAACAACAGTCTGGCTTTCCGGTAAATATTAACCATTGAAAATATTGCAACCATACCAGAAATAAAGTTCATAAAAACAAACTGAAAAGGATCCGGCACTATTAATCCGGCCAGCATAAGTGTAATAAGAAGTGTAAATAAGGCAAGTCTGGCATCATAGAAAGTGCGAACCATAATCGGAATAACTGCAAAGGGAACTATGTAGATTAAATTCCGGTAGTTTGAAGATACCACAACTTTGGTAAGTATTAAGAATATCAGAATTATGATTATTATGAAGAGAGTTTTTCTGATCACCATAAGCACTTCAGAGCGAAAGTGGTACAGGAAAAGATATAGTACCAGATAAGATGATGATATGACAATAAATGAACCGGTATACTTTAAAATATTATCAGTCTCCTGATGTGGTAATATTGCAGTGACAATAATAATACTTATCAGAAAGAAAGCAACATTTACTCTGCTTTTCCCGGAAGAATTCATTCGCTTTTGTAATACAGCCATTTAACGGAATATTAAAGAAACCTGGTTCCGGCTGGCAAAATTATGGTAAATTTTCGGAGAATGATAGAAACTGATCCTGAATTACTACTGATGCGTTTGATTTCTATTGTAAATTTTGCCACGAAGTGGCACAATCTTAATAACCGTGGGTGAAACCCACGGTCAACAACAATCTGAATATCACAGCCCTGAAGGGGCTGAATATTAAACTGTTAAATTGAGTCTCTTATTCAACCCCTTCAGGGTTAACAGAGATTTTTTTTGTATTGCCGTGGGTTGCACCCACGGTTATTCAAATTAAACCCCTTCGGGGTAAACACATCAATATATCAAAAAATTAAAGAACGCTTATATAAGTTTTATTATCAGTATTTTATGCAAGTCTTTGAAAAACTCAACACATCACTACTAATCCTGAATCGTAAAATGTGTACTTCTGATTGCTACGATGCTCACAGATTAAAATAACTTTCTTAAAGAATCATATCAAATAGAATTAAGGATATTTACTAATTTTGAAACAAATTACTACCACATGGAAATCTATATCTGCGAAAATGTTTTCGTGCCATTACGGTCTGCCCCTACTCATAAATCGGAGATGCTTAGCCAGATACTTTTCGGAGAGAAATATACCATACTGGATAAATCCGGCTGCTGGATGAAAATTGAGACTCTGTTTGATAAATACAGAGGATGGATCGACATGGATCATATAATGTACAGTGCTGATAGTGAAGGCTCAGGCGGGAAAGTACTAAACAGGTCATTACTTTGCTATAAAAGTGATAAAACAAAATTAATACTTGAAGCAGGCTGTGAGATCTATAATCCTGATTTTGAGGAAAAAACATTTAAGGTCGGGAAAAACGAATATACTACTATCAGTGAATTCAACAACAGTTACATTACAACTAATGATTCTGTAACTGATACAGCGATGAAGTATATTAATAGTCCTTATATCTGGGGAGGAAGGATTCCTTCCGGAATTGATTGTTCAGGGCTCACCCAGCTGGCATATAAGATTCATGGAATTCCGATTGCCCGCGACAGCTGGGAACAGGCCGGAGAAGGCAGGATAATTGATTTCATTGATAATGCACTTCCTGGCGATCTTGCCTTCTTTGATAACGATCTGGGCAGAATCTCTCATGTAGGCATTATTATATCAAGAGGATTGATCATACATGCATCAGGAAGAGTAAGAATAGATGTTATAGATCACCAGGGGATATATAATCAGGAGTCAGGCAGATATTCGCATAAATTAAGGACTATCAGGAGAATTATTTGATCCATATAAGGCTCATGGTACAGAGTTAAAATGATTTTGCACCGAGTCCTGAGCTCTGAGCCCTTGAGCAAAAACAAAAAAGGCTGTCCGTAAGTTCGGAACAGCCTTTTTTGTTTACCAATATTAATAAAATTTAATTTCCGTTTCCAACCATTAGTTTATTTGTATTAAGCTCTGAAGTTGGAATAGGCCAAATATAAGACGGGCTTGTTGGTGCAATTGCTGGAACTCCGGTCTTACCCGGGATAGTAGAAACTGTCCTCATTAAATCCAGGTTTCGCATACCTTCACCAAGAAATTCAATATTTCTTTCAAGAAGAACGGCATCACGGAATGCCTGAGCTGTCGCAAAACCAGCAAGTGTGTATGCACCTGCGGGATATGAACGGGTACGAACAGCGTTTAACAAATCCACCGCCTGTTGGGTAACTACACCACCATCCAGTACCAAAGCTTCTGCATAGTTGAGTAGTACTTCAGCATATCTTATAACCGGAGCATAATCAACCTGAGAAGTAAAGTTTTGCCATTTCCCTGTGAAATACCTTGTAACACTGCTTACAGTTCCGGTTTGGAAAATTGTTCTTCTGGCATCAGCACTGTTCATGTTGGTATAAGCCTGGCCTGTTACATTCATATAATATGATTCACTTGAGGAAGGATGATGATAATGAGCCAGAGCATTCTGAGTACCTGGAAGGTTTGTTGCAGTAAATGGCATTGAGAATATTGACTCTTTAGTAGTATAAGGAGTTGTCCATATAGCTGCAAATGTTGAACTGAGCTCCAGAGATCTCCCTGATGATGATTTAAAGGGTGCAGTTGCTGAAACGATTTTTGCAGCTTCTGTTTTTACCTGAGCCCACTTATTCATATGAAGATAAACACGGGTTTTAAATGCAATAATTGTATTCCTGTGAATCCTTGTGGTTCGCAAAAGATCAGATGAGTAGTCGAGAATTGCAAGTGGTTCAGCATCATTCAGGTCGGTCAATATTTGTGCATACACTTCAGCAACAGAACTTCTTGCCATATCATTGCCATCGGTCGTTTTCATTCCTATTAAACGAAGAGGTACTCCAAGACTGGCCCCTGCATCTTTATTATATGGTTGTGCATAAAGTTGCAACAGATTAAAGTAACATATTGCTCTCAAAGTATATGCTTCACTCAAGTACTGATTATATTCTGCCTGGGTCACAAATCCAGTGATCTTACCATCAGCCCAGTTTTTTGTTAATCCATCAATAAAAATATTGATTGAGTTAACTGCAGCATAAATAGCACCCCAAAGGTTTTGTACTTCATTTGTGGAACTAAGTACAGAATGGTTCCATGTTGCATAACCTGTTACTAGGTTAGTACTTTTAGGCATAAAGTTATCGGCTCTGATATCATTATAAACAAAAAAGCGTCCACCCAGAAAATTTCCAACTTTCATGAAAGCGTACATTCCGTTCACCTGACCTAAAACCCGTTCTTTTGTATCAAATATATATTGCTCGCTTATCCTGGTTTCAGGAGCCTGATCTAGATTCTCTTTGGAACAAGCTCCCAGTAAAACCAGAATCAGTAATACTAATAATCCTTTTGCTATATTTTTCATAATTTATCCATTTTAAAAGTTAGAAGGAAACATTTATACCAAATGTAAATGTTCTAGCCTGTGGAACAGTATTTCTGTCAATTCCCGGAGTAAGGTTACTATTACCATTAGCGGACACTTCAGGGTCAGATCCTGTATAGTTAGTAAACACAAAAGCATTTGAGACTTGTCCATATACTCTTACCTTATCAATATTTGTCTCAACCGGAAGCTTATTGATTGTATATCCAAGAGAAATGTTTCTAATTTTCATGAAATTTGCATTTTCGACATTCTCTGAGATCACAAAAGCAGAACCATTGGAAACGTTATCATTAAACACCGGTTTAGGTATATTGGTAATATCTCCAGAATTTCTCCAGGCTGTTTCATAAACTTCGACCGAGTTATTCCACCATCTCTGGTCTCTAAGACCGGCTTTGGTGCCATTATAAACATCAAAACCAAGAGCATATGTCAGGTTTAATGCCGCATCGAAGTTTTTATAACTGAAAGAATTGTCCAGACCTCCGAAAATTGTAGGAAGTGGTGATCCCAGTACTTTTCCGTCGCTTGTTAAAGCAATAGCAGGCGCATTTCCTGAACCATCACGGTATGTCCATCTGCTTGCAGAAGGAGCTTCATGGCTATAAAGGACCTCTGCACCAGCAGCATTAACATAAATTCTGCGCCCAGTTGCCGGATCTACACCCCTGGTCTCAATACCAAAAATATTTCCTATAGGATATCCGACAAGAGTACGGTTCGTCGTTTCAAGACTTGAAGTTATTCCAACAATTTCTGTAACACCCGGAGCAAGGGAAGTAACCTCATTATGCTGTGTACTAAAATTAAAAGTGGTTGTCCAGCTGAAATTCTGGGTAGCATAATTATAACTTGTCAAAGATATTTCAAGTCCTGTATTAAACATTGTCCCGATGTTTATCGGGATTGTATTATCAGGAATACCCTTTGAAGGTGATTGAGGTGTGTCAAGTATAAGTTGATTAACATCATTATAGTACCAGTTGATATCTGCCTGAATTTTATCTTTAAACATTCCAAAACTCAGACCGATATCATATTTATCACTTGCCTCCCATTGAAGATTTGGATTACCTGCCTGATTAAACAACCAGGTAGGTTTGTCGCCGTAAACACCTCCGGAATAAAGGAATAATGAACTGTAGCTATTAATCCCTGCCATATTACCAACGCGTCCATAACTTCCTTTAAGTCTGATGTCTGAAAAAATGTCATTCAGGCCGCTTCCAGCAATGAAACTTTCCCTTGAAACATTCCACATAACTGATGCACCACCAAAAGTACCAAATTTATTACCTTCTGAAAGACCTGAGAATCCGTCACGTCTGGCACTAAATTCAAAATAATACTTCCTGTCGTAGTTTGCGTTTACTCTGCCGAAATATGAAATAAAGTAGTTTTCATATCTGCCTCCGGTACCCATGCCTGCAGTAACCCAAACTCCCTGATAAGTTTCAAAGAAGGGATCATTCACGTTTCTTTTAATTCCGCTCCAGTCTTGTCCTTTGGTAGATTGTTCTTCAATACCTGCGAGCAAACCAAGGTTGATTTTTTCTGCCAGATTGGTATTGTAATTAATTGTATTTGTCCAGGTCCATCTGAGTGGGCGGTTTAATAAATTTTCTGAATATCCGTTATCTGCATAACTGTCACCGGTTAAACCTGTTTGAAAAGTCTGTGTTTCAACAGCTAAATTATCTATACCATAAACAGTTTTAAGTGCAAGTCCTTTAATTGGTTCTATAGTTGCTGAGAAAGAACCTAATATCCTGTCACTCTGAGATGTAAATCTATTAAGTTCAAATATTGGTACCGGATTGTAGTAACCATAATTAGCAACCGGCTGACCCATATTTCCGATAGCAGCACCTGAAATATTATATTTACCATCATTAAGGTAGGGACCAAGGTTTGGTGGAAGAACAAAAGCCAAACGACCTCCTCCACCTGTACTGAACGCCTGTCCGGACAACGATCCTGTATTAGGTGCCTGATTGAAAGAATTGGAAACAGAGATATTAGCACCAAGAGAGACATATTTGTTTAGCTTATGATCAAGATTTAACCTTGCATTCTTTCTGCTATAAGTATTTTTCTGAATCATCCCCTCCTGGTTTGTATATCCGACAGAAAGGAAATAATTGGTTGACGGTGTGGAACCTGAGAATGTAAAAGAATGAGAATGCTGAAAACCAGTCTGATAAATATAATCAGACCAATCTGTATTCAGAGGATTTCCGTTTGCATCATTAGGAATAAAAAAGTCAAAACTTAACTGACCGGGGTTGTTTGCTGATGCTCTGTTTTTATGTTCAATGTACTGGTCAGCATTCATCATATCGAAAAGTTTATATGGCTGGGTGTAGCCAAAATATCCATCATATGTGACTTTTGTTTTTGGACCTGATCCTCTTTTGGTTGTTATAAGGACAACACCATTTGCAGCCCTGGAGCCATAAATTGCTGTTGCAGATGCATCTTTCAGTACTTCCATTGACTGTATATCATTTGGATTAATATCAGCTAAAGCGTTGTTAGCAGCACTGTTAGATGAAACATCACCTGTAAAAATTGGAACTCCGTCAACAACAATAAGTGGGTATGAGCTTGATGAAATTGAGTTAAATCCCCTGATCCTGATAACAGGAGGATTATTCAAAACACCATTGGGCACAGTTATCATAACTCCTGCAGCCTTACCCTGAAGTGCCTGATCGAAACTCTGTACAGGAACATTTTTAATAGCATCTCCCCGCACAGAAGAAACAGAACCGGTAACATCACGTTTCTGTTGTGTACCATAAGCAATTACCACTACCTCATCGATTCTGGTTAATTCCTGTTCCAGGGTAATATTAATTGTGGTCTTTCCAGCGATTGCCACTTCCTGAGTCCTGAAACCAATAAAACTGAACATAAGTGTTTGAGCGTTTACCGGCACTGTAAGGGTATACTTTCCATCAACACCTGTAACGTTACCCAATGTAGTTCCCTTAACAGAAACAGAAACACCGGGTATTGGTAGTCCATCTTCGGTACTTGTCACGGTCCCCGAAATTAACACTGTCTGAGCCATAACAAGAGTACCTGAAAATAGCAACAGTGAAAAAAGCATTAAGATTTTTTTCATACAATCTGGTTTAGGTTATAAGTAAATTTCGCGCCACTAATATATCTATTTATTTAATATTACAAATATTTATGTAAAACATTGTCCTTATTTAAATTGTCAATAAATACTATTAGTACTCTTTATAATATTTAGTAGTTATTATGATATATTAATATTTCACAGAAAACTCATCTGATGAATCTTTTTGCACAATTTGAGTTTATTCTATGGTGCATCACGGGCAATGTCCTCCTATCATTTCTTTAATTTAACCTGAAAGCCTTATAGAACATTAATACCTTTTAGGTCATCATTTTAAGTAAAGACATGCATGCCCTTCATGACTTGCAAAACTGGCATGACTAAAAAAGGCTGTCCGTAAACACGGAACAGCCTTTTTTATATGAACTGATTAACTAAATTATGGGACATCCCACCATACTCTGTCGGTAATTGCCTTACCGGCAGGCATATTGGCACCATTATAAAGCCTTTCATCCTGAGGATAAATAAATCTCCTTGGAATTACTCCGGCCGTTACGTTTCCAACCGCAGGTGCTAGAACGGGAAGGCCAGTACGTTTCCAGTCGTTCCAGGCCTCAGGTTGCATATAGAGGTGTGTGTACTTGGCATGTATGATGTCAGTTATAGTTATAGTGGCATCAGTCAATGCGCCATAGGTAGTTGTAACCCATGTTCCTGCTGTTGCTCCATACTGCGCAAGAGAAGCTGAAACTGCATCTCTGAATGCATTAACCGCACCAGGAGTACTGGTTCTTAAGCGCCACTCTGCCTCAATAAACTTCACCTCTGCATAAGTAATGAAATAAGCAGTTGAATTTCTGGCCGCCACAGCAGGTCCGGCCCAGTTAGCAGTAGTTAATTGCGCCCCCGGTTTTGAACCGACATATGTAGTGGGAACTGTAAAGTTCGGGGTAACTGCTCCTGAAAAGTACAATGGTCTGCGGGGATCTGAATTACCATTCATAAGGGTTACAAGAAAGGCACCTACCCTGATATCACCCCTGTTTGTGTCGAAATTATAAATCGGGCTTGACTCATTCGATGGGGTCCCGAAAGCAAACTTGAAGTTGGCAGCATTTGAAGATATCAGACCACCTGCTGTTATAAGACTGCCAACTGCATTCCAGTTGCCTGCTTTCTTCTGAAGATGAAGTGCATTCCTTAGCTTAAGCGATTTAGCAGCAGCAATCCAGTTCGGAATACTGCCTTTGTAAATAAGGTCTGAAGTGGCAGTTGGTGCAGGAACTCCAGTCGGGGCAGGTTTTGATAGCTCAGTAATAGCATCATCGAGAAGTGTATTTATTGTTGCATATAGTGTCTCCTGAGTGTCGTACTCTGACTGCAACTTGGTTTCTCCGATCAGGGCTTTACTGTAAGGAGCATCGTCCCATGCATCGGTAATTAAACTTAAAGTATATGCAGTCATTACATTAATAACACCTAAATAGTGTACTGCGCCTAAAGTAACAGCCTTCTCCCTGGCTTTTGCAAGATCTTTCAGAGTACCTCCGTACAAAGTGTTCCACAGGTTGTTATCATCAGATTCACCCTGATTATATAGTTCAAAACCATATGCCTGCCGATCAACTCCTGAATGATGTTGCATCCAGATAGATGCAAACCTGGAATAGTCTCCCATATAGACATATGATAAAGCAGCCGAGGCTGAAGGTAATAGCAGATTGATAGGAACGTCGCCCGGACTGTTTGGGCTGGTGTTATAATCAGGATCAATCCATTTCTCACATGAACCCAGGATAAGAACCAGAGCCAGTGAGATGGTTGTAAATATTTTATGAATTCTTTTCATAGTTACTTAATTTAGAAGTTTAATTTAAGACCAAATGTAAGAGTTTTGGTTCCCGGCATGTTAAAGTATTCAAGTCCCTGGGCATTGTCCGCACCGAATAGACTTGTTTCGGGATCAACTCCTGAAAATGGAGTGTCGATCCACAGGTTTCTTCCCGTGAAATAAACTTCGACACCGTCTATTGGCACATTCTGGAGGATTGATTTTGGAAGGGAGTATGAAAGAGATAATTCCCTCAATCTCACCCAATCTGTCTGTTCAACAAACTGCTCTCCGGCTCCAAAGAACCCTCCCCCTTCATTCTGATACCATGACTGGTTCAATATCATTGGGATAGAGACAGAAGTTCCTTCATTGTTAGCATCCAAAGTACTTAAACCAACTCCTGTGAATGTATTCTCTGCTCCGCGGTTCTCAGTATCTTTGTGCGTTCCGAACTGGTACATTGCTCCCTTTGTCCCGTTCCACATGTAACCACCATTCTTAATATCAATCAGGAAAGAGAGAGAAATACCTTTATATGAGAATGTATTTGAAATACCCATTGTCCAGTTTGGAAGAACATCACCCAGGGCAGCATCAGCTGATGACAGGATAGGCCATCCATACTTTGCATTGGCAACACCTCCGATAGTAGCCCGGTCGTCAATAATAAGATCCCCGCTTGCATCTTTTCTGAACTCGCTGCCAAAGATACTTCCATATGAATTTCCAACAACGGCTCTGGCCTGTGCCGAGGTAAATCCACCAAGAGACACATTTGGCACTCCTTCAGCAAGCGAAAGAACTTTATTCTTATTACTTGTATAATTAATATTTATGTCCCATCTAAAGTCACCCATCTGGACGGGAGTTACATTAAGTACAAATTCAACACCTTTGTTCTCCATACTACCTGCATTGAGGTTAGCACTGTAATAACCTGATGATTTGGCAACAGGAACTGCCAGAATAAGGTCTTCACTCAGAATCTCATAATAAGTAAAATCCAACCCTAAGCGACCATTCAGAAACCTAAGATCAACACCGGCTTCCCAGGTAGTGGTTGTCTCAGGTTTCAGTGCTCCATTCGGTAAAGTATTGGTGACAGTGAAACCTGATGTTCCGAACGCTGGGAATGAAAGTGCAGTTGTCGTCCATCCGTCACCGGCTGTAGCTGACGGGTAAGTTGCTGCAGTTCCATAGATAGGAGCGTCATTACCTATTTTGGAGAAAGATCCTCGTACTTTTCCAAATGACAAAATGTTATTTCCTTTGAGAACATCGAGTTCCGTAAACACAAATGAACCACTTACTGAAGGAAATCCAAAATTATTAAATTCAGTTGGGAGTGAAGTACTCCATTCGTGCCGGTAGGTAGCATTAAGGAAAATCATTGAATGCCACGAAAGACCGAGGTCTGTATACCAGGCTGCAGTGCGCCTTCTGTTAAGTGTTTCAAATGCCTCTTTTGTTGATGCGTTACTAATATTTCTGTAATCTGGAATAACAAGAGTAGTTCCTCTCTCAAAAACATTCTGACGGTTGGTCTGGTAAATATTGCTTCCTACTATCAGGTTACCCTCTAATCCGGGAATAATCTCCTTGTTAAAAGTAAAATATGCATCCTGTGTCCAATCCTGACTAAAATAGTTATCTTCTAAAATTCTTCCGGCTGGAATTGAACGTGATCCAATTTCGAAAAACTGGCGTCTTCTGTCTGTATAGAAGTCTGTTCCGATTCTATAGGTAAAATTCATCCATTCAACAGGTGCAATAACGACATTCGCATTACCAATGATCCTGTCAACCTGATCAGTGAATGGGTTGTTATTTACTGACCAATAGGGATTATCATAACCGCCACCTCTGTGTTGGTTTCTCTGGCTAAAGTCAGGGAACTGATATGATCTTTTATCAAGCCAGGGTTTATCAAAACCGGCTCCATTATCCCAGTTGCCGGCCTGCCTGGCAAGACTGAGCATAACTCCTGATGTATTTGAACCCTGCTGGATCCTGGTACCACCTGAATTTGTGTAAGTTACCTTCGCACCGGCTGTTAACCATTTTGAAAAGCGATGCTCCCCGTTAAGAGTGATACTCGTTCTTTTCCATTCATTCAGGGGCACAATCCCTTTTGCATTAAGGTAACCAGCTGAAAAATAAAACTTTGTATCAGCATTTCCTCCTGAAAGGGAGATGTTATTATTGGTAGTTAATCCCTTAACAAAGAAATTATTCATATTGTCATAAACTTTTAAAGCCTCTCCAGCATCTGCTGCTGTTTCAGGGACAATGACACCTCTTGTATCTCCGATTGTATTATCATAATAGTATGGATCCTTTGTGGTGTTAGAATGTCTAAGTGTGGAGATCTCAGGTCCCCAGGCATTTGTCTGAGCATTATTATAAAGTCCTGCAGATCCTTGTGCATAAGTAAGCTGCATCGGAGGAAGTTGTGTAACCTGATCGGTTGAGACGGAAGAGTTAAATTCAATGTTAAGTTTCTTACCGGAAGTTGCACTTCCTTTTTTAGTAGTGATAACAACTACCCCGTTTGCTGCACGTATCCCATAAAGAGCTGTTGCTGCACCACCTTTAAGGACGTTCATTGACTCAATATCGGAGGCATTCAGGTCAATAGCTCTGTTTGAGTATGCTACGCCGGCCGTACCTGTTTCTGTATTTAACTGGGAGTTGTCGATAGGAATACCATCAACTACAAATAAGGGTTGGTTATTGCCGGTAATAGACGACATGCCTCTGATGGTTATAAAAGACGAACCACCTGCCGCCCCGGTACTGTTTGTAACCTGTACCCCTGCGACTTTTACACCCAGGGAATTGACGGGATTGATTGCTCCTGATCTGGTAATCTGCTCTGTACCTACTGATTGCACAGAGTAACCAAGAGCTTTTGACTCTCTCTGGATCCCAATAGCAGTAACAACAACTTCATCAACCCTGACAAGATCCATCTCAAGTACCACATCAATTTTTGTCTGCCCCTGGATTGGTATTTCAAAAGTCTTGAAACCAATAAAACTAAACACAAGGGTCTGGGCATTGGATGGTACACTCAGTGTGTACTTTCCATCAGCTGCAGTGATTATTCCGAGAGTAGTCCCCTTAACGGTAACAGATACTCCCGGGATAGGAAGTCCATCCTCAGAACTGGTTACAGTTCCTGAGATCTGCACTGTTTGAGCCATAGCAAGAGATCCTGCAAATAGCAACAGTGAAAAAAGCATTAGGATTTTTTTCATACAATCTGATTTAGGTTATAAGTATTTTTCGCGATGCTAATATATTCAATTATTTAAAAATACAACACTACATTAAAGAAAAAACCAGTAATCTACTACTAACCAGTGATTCTACCATTTACTGAACTAAGAATTATCGCCTCAGATTCCTCTGCCAAATTCTCCAATTGCCTGCCTCTTACAATTATTTTCGCTGCGAAAACTTTATCCTGTAAACCTGAGACATTAATCTTAACATTCAAAAAAGCTCCTTTAATACAACTCCTGAGCGCAATCGCACCGACCCCTGCATCAGTAACTGAATTAGGATTTCCTTTTTCGACCATTTCCTTAATCAGTTCGAAAGCAGAAAAAGCTGTCTCCATTACTTTTAAAGGAATAAGGGCTGCATTCCTGGTAGCCTCTTCTATTTCAATCTCCCTTAATCGCTTCTCTTCCTCACTTTTTTTCGGCAATGATCTTGCATCCAATATCCTGTTAAATGCAGTAGTGTCCTCATCAACAAGTTGCAACAGAGTATTCTGAATGGTTTTACCTTTTTCTGCCCAGTCTGAAAATTCCTTCCATCTTTTGTCCCAACCCTTCTTATGACCTGAAAGATTTGCAACCATTGTTCCAAGAGCAACTCCCAAAGCCCCTATGTATGCTGATACAGAACCACCTCCCGGAGCAGGTGCTTCTGATGCTGTCTTATCCATAAAACCTTTAAGGCTCATTGAGATAAGATTCTCTTTTTTTGCATTTCCTTCCATTACAAACTCAATTATTTTTTCTTCCGGTTTAAACTTATGGATATCGTTTAATCCCAGCGATCTGACAGCAATCTTTATAAGGTCATCATCCGATACACCGGTTGATCGTTCCTGTTTTTCAAGGAAATATCGTCCTGCATCAAGCATTGACCTTAAAGGGATCAGACCAACAAGCTCAGAGCCCGTAACTCTTACTCCCCTTGCTTCGGCCTTCCTGCAGACTTCATCAAAAGCAATATGAACAGGTGTTACAGAGATATCAGTCAGATTCATAGATATCTGTGCTATTCCGTATTCTTCAATAAACCAGCCAATAGCCTTGACTGATTTAAGAGAACCAGGGATCATCACATTTTCACCGGTTTCATTTTTTACTATTTTCCCTGTAAGAGGATCACCTTCCCGCAGGGGTCTTCCCTTCTCCCTTACGTCATAAGCAATAGCATTGGCTCGTCTTAGCGATGTTGTATTAAGATTTACATTGAAGGCTACAAGAAAGTCTCTTGCTCCTACTGCTGTTGCACCTGATCTTTCGTTGAAAAGAACCGGGCCAAAATCTGGTTTCCATTCAGGATCGGCAAGTTTCATTTTAAGTCCTTCGTACTCCCCTGCGCGGCAATTGGCCAGATTTCTTCGTTCCTCATTATAGGCAGCATTTTCATAACAATAAACAGGAATTCCCAGTTCAGCACCTATCCGTGCTGCAACCTTTCTGGCAACAGCTACTGTTTCCTCCATTGTCATGCCTGAAACAGGAACAAACGGACAAACATCGGTTGCTCCCATACGTGGATGTTCACCATGATGCTTCGACATATCAATTAACTCCGAGGCCCTTTTAACAGATAAAAAAGCAGCTTCGGATACTGCATCAGGACTTCCGACAAATGTCACTACGGTCCTGTTAGTATCTTTGCCGGGGTCAACATCAAGTAACATCACTCCCTCAACCGACTGAATGACATCAGTAATCTGTCTGATAATCTGCACATCCCTTCCTTCACTGAAATTAGGAACACATTCTATTATTTTCTGATCCATAAATAAGATTTTTTTCTTTAATATTGCCTGCCTGTTCTATTTATTCTACCCCCTAAATCCCCCATATGGGGGACTTGTTTAATCCTTTCCATTTATTTTATACCCTACAAGCCCCACATTTTGGGGGTTGGGGGGTAAGCCGTCAACCTAAGAATTTGGTTATCTTATATTTACCGGCCTCACCCCCTTGATCCCCCTCTCCCGAGTGAGAGGGGGAAGTCATCCTAAGTATATATAATTATCCTGTGTTAAAGCCCCTCCCACTTCGGGGGAGAGCCTGCCGCCTTCAAGCGAGGGGTTTGGGGAGAGGCCGGTTGAGACAAAGTACCGCCTGAGTGAATTGAATAAACACATAAAACTAGTTTTCAGCATTTTTAAAATTAATTAACTTAGGTTGACAGCTATGGCATTGGAGGGTTGATCTGGGTGGTATACTTTACCTTTTAATATTACAGTCTCAATCAGATCGCTTCCAAAAGCATAAGGCATGAATTCATATGACGGTATCTTCTTAGTAATAAAGACATTGGCTACCTTCCCTTTTGTTATTGATCCATGCGATTCTGAAATACCAATTGCATAGGCAGAGTTTATGGTAACAGCATTGATGACTTCTTCAGGAAGCATCCTGAGCTTAATGCATCCTAATGACATTACCAGTTTCATGTTGCCGGAAGGTGATGATCCGGGATTATAATCAGAAGCCATGGCAATTGGCAGACCGGCATTGATCATTTGCCTTACCGGCGGATCCTTCATCCCAAGAAAAAATGCAGAACCGGGTAACAGTGTAGGCATAGTTTCTGATTTTAAAAGCAGATCTATTTCTTCATCCCCGGTGAATTCAAGATGATCAACGGAAAGTGCATTATATTTGACTCCGGTTTGAATCCCACCGGTATATCCAAGTTCATTGGCATGCAGTTTTGCAATTAAACCGTATTTCATTCCAGCCATCAAGATCCGTTCAGTCTCCTCAACAGTAAAGAAACCACGGTCGCAGAAAACATCAATAAAGTCAGCCAGTTCCTCGTAAGCAACAGCAGGTATCATTTCATTGATAACAATATCAACATATTTTCCATGGTCACTCTTAAATTCTTCCGGGATTGCATGTGCACCCAGAAATGTTGATTTAACTTCTATCGGAGAAGTTTTTTTAATTCGTCGGATTACCCTCAGCATCTTCAGTTCATCTTCAATATTAAGGCCATATCCGCTTTTTATTTCAACAGCCCCGGTACCAAGACCTATTATTTCGTTGATCCTTAGCATTGATTGATTAAAGAGATCATCCTCGGAAGTTTTATGCAATAACCTGGCAGAATTCAGGATTCCCCCTCCTCTTTTTGCTATCTCTTCATAGGATAAACCTCTGATTTTATCAACATATTCAATTTCGCGACTTCCGGCATAAACAAGGTGGGTATGGGAATCACAAAAAGAGGGAAAAACAAACCTGCCGGAAGCATCAATTGATATGATACCAGGATTTTCAACCATAATATCATTTAGCTTTGGATCATTCATTTTTCCATAATCAATGATGATTCCATTACTCATATAAAGGAAAGCATCACTTAGGGTATCGATCGCAGCCAGGTCATTCCCGCATACCTTCAGTCTGGAACTTTCATCAATCTGAACCAGCGTTTTAATATTCTGAATCAACAAACCGGCATTCATAAATAAATAATTTTAGCTCTAAGGTAGCAAATATTAAAAAAAGAGGCTGATAATTCCGATTTTCTTTATCTTTATCAGTACGAACTAAACCTATAACTTATGAAAAAGACCTTCTTTATTCTCATTATCACCATGCTTGGACTCACATTGTCAGCTCAGGAAAAAAAGGTTAAAACCGGATGGAAATTTGGCGGAGCCCTTCCTACAATTACTTTTGACTCTGATCTTGGATTTCAGTATGGAGCTCTTGTTGAATTTTTTAATTATGGTGACGGAAGCACTTATCCTGATTATTTTGACCATACGTATACAGAAATTTCACGCTATACTAAAGGAAGCGGGATCTACAGGTTTATGTATGAATCAAATCATCTTATACCCGGAGTTCATATGACGACTGATCTGAGCTATCTTCCCGATCAGGCTTCACATTTTTATGGTTTTAATGGTTATGAATCAGTTTTCAATAAGGATTGGATGGATGATGAAATGACTTCTCCTCCCTACAGAACGAGAATGTTCTATCGCTTTGAGAGGAACCAATTCAGATTTAAAAACGACTTCCAGGGAAAATTAACAGGAGATCATATTAAATGGAGCGCTGGTTTCGCCTTCCAGAATTTTGAGAACAATTCAGTTGATATAGAGAGGTTAAATAAAGGAAAAGAAGTGGAACTTCCTTCTGTAACAGAAGAACCAGGCCTGTATGAAAGATATCAGGATCTGGATATCATTTCAGCAAATGAGGCGGACGGCGGTTGGGTCAATACTCTTAAGGCTGGTTTAATGTGGGATAGCCGAGATAACAGGCCTAATCCGATGAAGGGTATCTGGACTGAGATCGGAATTGAAATGGCTCCAAAATTCATGGGCAACGACTGGGGTTTTTCGAAATTATTTATTACCCATCGACAGTACTTTACTCTTATTGAAAACGATCTGGCATTTGTTTACCGGCTAGGGTATCAGTCAACAATAACAGGAAGTGCTCCATTCTTCTTTCAGTCGCAGGTAATAACCTCGATGCTCACAGGAGCAACCAGTGAAGGGCTTGGCGGATCGCAAACATTAAGAGGAATACTAAGGAACAGGGTAATAGGGGATGCTTTTTTCTTTGGAAATTTAGAGCTTCGCTGGAAACCGGTATATTTCAGTTTCCTAAAGCAGGATTGCTATCTTGGGCTAAACGGATTTTTTGATTTTGGGAGGATAACAAAAAATATATCTTATCCTGATAATCTTGAAGCTAATTTTAATTCACTGTACGGGGAAACAGAAAATTTCAGTGACTATTTCAATCTTGGTCAGGAGAAGTTTCATATGAGTGCAGGTACCAGTATTATGCTGGCTATGAACCAGAATTTTGTAATTGCTATCGATATAGGTAAAGCATTTAATGTACAGGATGGTAATATCGGATTCTCTATCGGATTGAATTACCTGTTCTAGGAAATTTTTGATAATTGAAAACTGGGGCTGTTGAAAAAGTCCAAATCCATTAACCGCAGAGGTCGCAAAGATTATAAGCAAAGATCGCAAAGGACTCATTAGCAAAAGTTTAACTTTGTGTGCTTTGCGCCTACTTTGTGTGCCCTTTGCGGTTAAAACCAACTTTTTCAACAGCCCGTTTTGTAATTGAAATCAGAATCCCTTCAGAAAATATGCCAGGCCAACTCCGAGATAATTTCCAATTATATAGCCGATTATTCCGACTGTAATACCTGTTATTATCACATCCTTATTTTTAAGGGCACCTGCAACAACCGGAACAAAAGGAGGTGAAAACACAAAGGCTGTAGTTGTTATCAGGAAATCGTCAGCATTTACCCTGAATATTTTTGACAACAGAAGATGCAACAGAAGCGAACCAAAATAAGCATATGAAATATATGCAAAGAGTCCAAGAAAGCCTATACTGAACATTACTTTCAGGTCAGCCATTGAAGCTACGGTAAAGGAAAAGACCAGAATGAAATACATGCCAAGCTGAAATGATTTTTCAATCTTATTTATCCATGGAACAAGAGATGCTATTACTGCAAGTGTGGTAATTGACAATATAACCACCACCATTTGTGACAGAGCAGGGAGCAATAGACTTATTCCAAATGAAACAATAAATATCAGAAGAGCCAGACCAAACGCCTTAAGCAGGGGAAACAGCCGTTCTTTACGGAACATACCGGTGAAGTCTTCAAAACTCTCTGTCTCATGAATTAATTCTTCTGATGAATCAGTATCTCCATTATGCCTGAAAGGAGGTAATATCGCACGAAATATACGCGGACCTGCTGTTATGAAGAATATGATGGTAACAGCACCAACAATCATGTCATAGGTGCTTGTTATGACAAACAGGTTAGGATCAACGCCAAGGGCCACCTTTAATGAAACGAGGTTCGGTGTTCCTCCGGTATAAACTCCTATGAGCATACCTGCAACTTTCCAGGAGTCAGGAACAACATCTTTAAAAATAAAATAGCCGGATGCTACTATTGCTGCCACAGATATCAATGCCAGGATCATTGAAATAAAGCCATCCTTTGCAAATCGGAGCCATCGTCTTATATTCAGTGAAAAAAGAAGTAAAGGAAATGAAAGCGGAACAATTACAGATATAAGCATATCCTGTATTGTTGCTATTGAGTTTACATAGTTATCATCCTCACTTAAAGTGCCTGAGGCCAGCAAAGCCTGAATCTCCGAATCAGGTAATGCGGCCCTTCCCTGAAGTGCAAAACGATAAGCATCGCTTCCCTGTGGCAGTATGCCGATACTTCCGAATATAAGTCCGAATCCGTATGCGAGAACAATAGATCCCAGTTTCATAAGGATAGACCACCTTTTACACATATAAATGATGACCAGTGGAAAAGTAAAGTAAAAAAGAACAAGCAGAACAAGTTTGATCATAATTTCAGGTATAGATATGATCAAATATAAAGAAAGCGACTTACCAGACAGTAAATCGCCTTTAAAATACGTGTTTATACTTATCTACTTTTCATCGCAGTCGCACTCTTCAAAACTTTTCTGATATTGTTCAATTGCTTTCAGGCTCATACCCATACTTGAAAATCCTCCATCGTGAAACAGGTTTTGCATTGTTACTTTCCGTGTAAGATCGGAGAATAATGCAACACAATAATCGGCACACTCTTCAGCTGTTGCATTTCCAAGCGGAGACATTCTTTCAGAAAAATCGACCAGTGAGTCGAAACCATGAATCCCGCTACCTGCAGTGGTTGGAGTCGGGGATTGTGAAACTGTATTCACTCTAACCCGTCTGTCGCGGCCATAAATATATCCGAAGCTTCTTGCTATCGATTCAAGCAGAGCTTTTGCATCACCCATGTCATTATAACCTGAAAGAGTCCGTTGTGCTGCCACATAAGACAGAGCGATTACTGATCCCCACTCCTTTATAGCATCAAGTTTATAGGCTGTCTGCAATACTCTGTGAAAACTAAGTGCCGAAATATCGAATGTCTTCAGCATGTTTTCATAACTTGTCTGCTCATAGGGAATATCTTTTCTGACATTTGGTGACATTCCTATTGAATGAAGAATGAAATCGAATTTGCCACCAAAAATCTTCATGCTTTCTGACAGAAGGTTTTCAATATCTTCCATTTTGGTAGCATCGGCAGTAATGACCTTACTGCCTGTTATCCCGGCGAGTACATTGATACTTCCCAGTCTGAGGGCAACAGGGGAGTTTGTCAGAACCATTTCACCTCCCTGCTCCCATGCTTTCAGAGCAACCTGCCATGCTATTGATTTTTCATTAAGAGCTCCAAAAATGATTCCTTTTTTTCCTTTCAACAAACCTTCTTTCATTCTAAATTGGATTTAATTAAAAATAGACCCAGATAAATATTATACTAACCAATTGCTTCCCTGAGAAGCTCCTTTGCATTATTCATTGCGATCTCAGTAACCTCGCTCCCACTAAGCAACCTGGCAACTTCCATTATCCTTTCGTCAGGAGTTAACAATTTAACCCGGGTAAATGTTGAGTCGTCTACATCAGCTTTATAAACGTGGTAATGACGGGTGCCACGCGATGCAACCTGAGGGAGGTGAGTAATATTGATTACCTGCATATATTTCCCCATTCCTGAGAGTATTTGTCCTACCTTATCTGCAACCTCACCTGAAACGCCGGAATCAATTTCATCAAATATAATTGTCGGCAAATTATTATTTTTCGTTAACAGCGACTTAAGGCTAAGCATAACCCTTGATAATTCGCCCCCTGAAGCAATTCTTGCAATATTTTCAGGGGCAATTTGTTTATTTGCAGAGAAAAGAAAATCAATATGATCCATCCCTGAAGGAGTAAAGTCCTCTGATTTTGTCAGGGATATTCTGAATTTTGCATTTGGCATTCCAAGCTGTCGCAGAAGGTCAGTTATCTTCAATTCCACATCCGGAATAATTTTGCCTCTCTTTTCTGTAATTTGATCTGAGATATTTTTAAGGATATTGACCTCTTTTTTCAGAAGGGATTCCAGTTCAGACAGTCGCTCATCGTCCGATACAATTGAACTTACAAGTTTTTTAATCTCTTCGTGTTTTAATAAAAGTTCCTCAAGATTATTCACCCGGTGTTTCTGCGAAAGAGAAAATATTGTATCAAGACGTCTGGTAACCTGGGTAAGTCGTTGAGGATCTGCCTCAATGGTTGATGTAAGTTTATCAATTTCGGATGAAATATCATCAAGTTCAATCAATGATGACTCGACTCTTGTGTAAAGGTTTTCACCCTCAGGTAAATATGTCTTTATTTTTCCCAGGTTCAGTTTTACCTCTCTCAATAATGAAAGAACAGACAGATTATCAGATGTAAAAATACTCAGGGCTCCGCTTAATGCCAGTTTTATCTCCTCTGTATGTTCGAGCAATTCATGTTCTGTTTCCAGCTCCTGCTGCTCTCCGGATTTAAGCTTAGCTTCATCAAGCTGATCCAGCTGAAACTGATAATATTCCAGATCAGCCTTGTTTTTGTCAGCTTTTCCCTTAACTCCCTGATATTCTTTCTTAAGTTCCCTATAGTTTGAAAAGGCCCTCTTAAACTCACTAAGAAGAGTTGAAGTACCTGCAAATGAATCTATAACACTAAGCTGAAAAAGATTATCATTAAGCATAAGTGTCTGATGCTGTGAATGAATATCTATCAATTTGTCGCCCAACTCCTTCATAAGATTTATTGTAACAGGAGTATCATTAATAAATGCACGTGATTTACCGGCAGGATTAATTTCTCTTCTCAGTGTGGTAATAGTATCATAATCAATATTATTTGATATGAATAAATCATTCAGGTCATAATCCTGAATCCTGAAAGTGCCCTCAACAACACATTTTTCATTTTTATCAAGAAGAACTGTTGTATCGGCTCTGGTGCCTAGTATTAATGAAAGAGCACCAAGGAGTATTGATTTACCGGCTCCTGTTTCGCCGGTTATTATAGTCAGACCATTATCCAGATTAACATCCAATTCATTAATCAGAGCATAATTCTGAACATATAGTTTTAAGAGCATAACAGATTATTATGGAATATTTGAGGAATTGATCCTTTCATATTTTGACTTGTTTGCCGGATCTATTTCAACAAGTATATCAACCATCCGGCTCTTCTCCTCGGGAAATGCCTGGGAAAATATATTTATAACTTCATCTGATTTTGCTTCCATAATAACCTGAATCAGATACATAAACGGGTCGGGTTTTCGTCTGAAAACTTCCTGGACAATTCTGAAACTTTCAACAATTGAAATACGGGCCTCACTCATTTTTGACTCCATCTTATCGAGGCCGTTAACATTATACTCATAGATAAATGACCGAACACCTTCATAATTTTTATCGCGGAGATTCTTAACAAGCCAGTATCTGTTCCTGCTCCTGGAACCATCATATGGTTTCCATCCTGTTTCAGTAGCACTCTGGGCATTAGTAACAATTTGCTCAGCAATCTGATAAAACTCATCTCCTCCAAAGGGTGAAAATGAGTCATAATCAACTCCCAGAATTATGTAGGCATAGTATGCCAATACAGAAACAAGGTTTGAAGTGAAGGTACTCGGATTAAATTCAAGAGGTGCAAACTCCACATATCTGAACTGGAAACTATTATCCATGAAGTTAAGGAGTGTTGTTTCATATGTAGTATTAAATACCGGTCGGCTGAGCTGGATCTGAATAGTACCTCTGAATTCATCGGCTGAAAGTTGCTCGTTAAGGTTTATCAGAAGATTGCAGTTGATTCTTTCAGAGTACTTGAAAACATGATTTGTCCAGATCATATTATTCATAAAATCATAAATATCCTTTTGCATCGATTCAAATACCTGACGATTTGAACCCTGTATCCTCTGTGCTGAAACCTGGACATTGCAGTTAAGTTCCTGCGAATTTACTTCCACAGCAAATAACAGCAGGAAAACAGCGATGTAATATTTAATTAGGCGTGAGGTTGTCATCCTGAAAAACTATTTGATCATAGACACAATTTTATTAAGAATATCAACTGCAGTCTCTTCCTTTGATTTCAACTCAAATTTATTAATATTATTGTCTTTATCAATTATTGTGATCTTGTTTGTATCATATCCAAACCCGGCACCTGTTTCATTCAACGAATTTAATACTATGAAATCCAGATTTTTACGTATAAGTTTTTCTTTTGCATTTATCAACTCGTTATTTGTTTCAAGTGCAAATCCAACCAAAAGTTGAGAGGGTTTCTTTGAGGCTCCCAGTAAACCTGCAATATCAGCTGTTTGTTTTAGTCTTATAAGCAAAGTATTCCCATCTTTTTTTATCTTTCGATCTTTAACCTCTTCAGGTGTAAAATCAGCAACTGCAGCAGATAAGATTGCAATATCACAACTTTCAAACCGCTTTACACATTCTGATGCCATCGATTCTGCAGTTACAACATTAAAAACTTTTACTGAACTATTTACAGGTGAAACATTTACAGGTCCAAGCACGAGCTCAACCTCAGCACCATAATCAGCTGCTGCATCTGCAAGAGAGATACCCATCTTGCCTGTTGAAAAGTTGCTGATAAAACGGACAGGATCAATAGGTTCTCTGGTTGGACCAGCATTGATAAGAACCTTTTTACCTTTTAGCGGTTTTTTTTTTTGAAAAGAAGTTTTTTATCTCCTTTACTATATCTTCAGGTTCTGCCATTCTCCCTTTCCCTGTCAATCCACTTGCCAGCTCTCCGCTGGTTGGTTCAAGGATTGCATTTCCAAAAGCCCTCAGAGTTTCAATATTAATAATAGTTGCCTGATGTGACAACATATCCATGTCCATTGATGGTGCTACAAAGACAGGACACCTGGCAGACAAATAGGTGGTGAGCAACAGGTTGTCGGAGATCCCGTTTGCCATTTTGGCAATCGTATTTGCAGTAGCCGGGGCAATCAGATAAAGATCAGCCCACAGACCAAGATCCACATGACTATGCCAGTCACCGCTGGTCGCATCAAAAAACTCTGTGAGTACCGGATTTTTAGAAAGGGTAGCAAGGGTGAGAGGTGTTATAAACTCTTTGGCATGATTCGTCATCAGGACTTTCACTTCCGCACCATCCTTAACCAGCAACCTGATGATTGTTGCAGTTTTGTAAGCTGCAATACCACCGGTAACACCGATAAGAATATGTTTGCCTTTCAGCATTTTAACCTAATGATTACTTCTGTTTGGCTGCAGGATCAGGATTCCTGTAAAATATTTTTTTCTCCTCAAGTTCCTGTAATGCGATAAGTGTTGGTTTCGGAAGTCTTTCATAGAATTTCGAAATCTCAATCTGCTCACGGTTTTCAAAGACCTCCTCAAGATTATCAGTATAAGATGCAAACTCCTCCAGCTTTTTATTCAGTTCCTGTTTCATTTCAACAGATATCTGGTTTGCTCTTCTTGAAACAACAATAACTGTTTCATATATATTGCCGGTTCCCTGGGTTAAAAGGTCCAGATTCCGGGTAACGGTCGATACGGGTGCGGCTGATTTTCTATAATCCATATAATTAATTTATTACTCTGCTTGACTAACTGGAATTTCTATTTTAAGAAATTTATTGGTTTTCTGGTATATATTATTTACTTCCTTGGAATATTTACTCTGCGGAAATTCTTCCATAAAGGAAAAATAGTCATCCAATGTATCCTGATATCTCTCCTTCTGTTTAATAAATAAGCTTTTTTCAGCATAAAGAAAAAGAGAGTTAAGCTTAAGGAACATCATCTCCTCCCTGTATTTTGTATCAGCATACTCCTTCAGACTATTATTAAGAGCAACTGTTGATGCTTTGTACTGTTTCATATCATAATAGAGTTTCGCACTCAGATATGATTTTTCAACCAGCACTTCCTGAAGTTGTTTAATTAACTTTTTACTCTCTTCTACTCTTGCACTGGCAGGAAATCTGGTTATAAAAATGGAAAAACCCTCAATTGCATTTCTTGCACTTTCCTGGTCAAGCTCTGCACGCGGGGAGATTTGATAATCACACATAGGAGACATAAAGCTGGCCTCCTCAATATGAGTACCAAAAGGGAACTGATCAATGAATGATTTATAATAACTACCTGCCATCACATAATCCTTCATCCCGTAAAAAGCCTGGGCATTCATCCAGTTAAGCTCCTCGGCCTCCTCAGTTGCTCTGTACCGTGGAAGTATCTGAGCTAGAAGTTCTGTACATTTTACATACTGACTCTTCTCGTAATACTCCTTTGCCTTAACTTTTTTCATTTCAAAATCAGTACTCTTCAGGAGTTTTTCATACTCCCCGCAGGAACTGATTAATACAAGAATGACGAGTACAATTAAATATCTAACCTTCATAGAAAAAAATTGTTGCGCAAAATTACGAAAAAAAATTCACTTCAGAGTAAAAAACGTTATAATTATACTTTTATTATACGAGATCTGTTCAGAATCAGCTTGCGGAATGATGACAGACAGAGCAGATTATCATTTGTAATGGCTTCGCCTGATAAAGCGGACATGAAGTATTCAGTATACTTCAATATTTGCTTAAACTAAACTCATGAATTTAAGCTATTTGCATTAAAATACACCATTCTGTCTGAATTTAATACTCTCAAATTTAAGTATAAATAGGTATTAATGAACATCATGTTATCTGTACCTTTGTAAAAAATTTTCAAAATCTATAAATAACATGGATATTTTCGAAAAAATAAAAACGAACAAAGGTGCACTTGGTCAGCATTCCTATTTTGCTGATGGTTACTTTATGTTTCCGAAACTTGAAGGAGAAATAGCCCCAAGAATGAAATTCCGGGGGAAAGAAGTACTTACCTGGAGCCTGAACAATTACCTGGGTCTTGCCAACCTTCCGGAGGTCAGGAAAGCAGATGCCGAGGCCACAGAGAAATACGGACTTGCTTATCCAATGGGAGCAAGAATGATGTCAGGACAAACCACCCGGCATGAAGAGTTTGAAAAGATGGCCGCTGAATTTACAGGTAAAGAAGCATCTTACCTTCTCAATTATGGTTACCAGGGAATGGTATCAATTATTGATGCTCTTGTCGACCGGCATGATGTAATTGTTTATGATAGCGAATCCCATGCATGCATAATGGATGGGTTGCGTCTTCATATGGGCAAAAGGTTTGTTTTCCCTCATAATGATATTGAAAATTGTGAAAAGCAACTCCAGAGAGCGACAAAACTTACTGAACAGTCTGGCGGAGGGATACTCTTAATCACTGAAGGAGTATTCGGAATGGCAGGGGATCTTGGAAAACTTGATAAAATTGCAGCTCTGAAAAAGAAATACAATTTCCGTTTTCTGGTTGATGATGCTCATGGCTTTGGAACAATGGGAAAAACAGGAGCTGGCACAGGAGAACATTTTGGTGTGCAGGATCAGATAGATATCTACTTTGCTACTTTCGCAAAATCGATGGCAGGGATCGGGGGATTTGTAGCCAGCACTAAAGAGGTAGTTACCTATCTGCGTTTCAATCTCAGGTCACAGATTTATGCAAAATCGCTTCCTATGGCAATGACGATCGGTGCAATCAAAAGGCTTGAGCTGATTAAAGCCCATCCTGAACTGAGAGAAAAGTTATGGATAATAGTAAAAGCCTTGCAGAAAGGTCTGAAAGAGGCTGGTCTTGATCTGGGTAAAACAGAATCGCCAGTAACCCCGGTTTTCATGAAATGTCCTCTTTCCCAGGTTACTCAGATGATATATGATCTCAGAGAGAACTGGGGAGTATTTTGTTCTGCTGTAATCTATCCTGTTGTGCCCAAAGATGTTGTTATGCTGCGTCTTATTCCAACAGCTTCACACACACTCGACGATGTTGCATATACAATTAAAGCATTTAAAGAGATTAAGAAAAAGGTCGACAGCAATGTATATCCGCACGAAATGGCTGACTTTAATAAGTAATATTCAATAATAAGAAATAGAAGCTGTATCGTTGTGATACAGCTTTTTTTTTACCCTATACCGAACAAAATTTAATTATTATGGTTATACTCTGGCTGATCAATTAAACTCATTAATAAGTCATGTCGTACTAATTTTTTTATTTAAAAAGTCTGTTTTTTAGTTATGGAAATAAAAAACCATGAGATTAATATTTTAAAGGGATATAACATGCTTCTGTATTTTGCAGGAAGCATGATAATGCATGAACCTTCTGAAGAATGTGTGGTTGATTTCTGGAGAAACGGAATCCTGAAAAGACTTCCGGTTTCCAGTTCGAATCCTAATTTTGTTCTCGCCTCCTCACAACTGAGGGAATCCTGTTCGGACAAGAATATTTGCGGCAGGTTACTTCGTGAAGATTATTTTCGGTTATTTACAAAGGAAGATACTGCTTCAGCTCCTGCTTATGAGTCAGTATACAGTAAAAACGGACTATCAAATTCTTCTGAAAACACCCAAAGTGTTACAGAATTTTACAACTCTTATGGATGGGTATCAAAATTCAAAGGAAAAATAAATGATGACCATCTTGGTATTGAACTTTTATTTCTGACTCTGCTCATTGAGAAACTAATAACACTGGATGATAAAGCATGTCAGATTGAAATGAGAAATGAGATTCACAGATTTATTACTAATCATATTCTGTCCTGGATCCCTGCATGGAACAGAAAACTACAAGCTAATTCCAGGACCTTATGCTTCAAGGGGATAGGCACTCTTATCCTGGCCTGTACTGAGGATATTTTTTCGATGATGGCCAGGCAGGAGCTTCCCGGAGCAATAGCTGATCATCTTAAAAATTAGGATTGAAAAAATTTATTATTGCTCCTATATAGTACTCTCTCCAGCCTTCGGCAATATCGTTAAAATCATCATCAGGTATGTTTGAATGTTCAACTGTAACATTTGAGAATTCCCTATCAGGAGTTATTGTTATATTCACTAAGGATTTTTCCTTCTGATCCCCGAAATACCACTCCTGAACCATTTTCTTATCCTGGATGAATTCAATATTCATGCCTGTAATATCACCTTCCCATAATGAAAACTCTGAACCGGGCTCAGTACTCATCTGAGCAGGATATCCTGACCATAGCTCTATTGTATATGGATTTGTTAGAGCTGCATAAACATCAGAAGGTTCAGCATTAATCCTGAATGTTTTTTTAAACGTTTTCATTATCTCAATTAATTATTAGATTATTTTAATCCTCTGTGTCCCTCAGTGTTTCTCTGTGGAACTCAGTGTAAGTTCTTAATATTTATTACAACTCACAGAGCCAAAGAAACTAAACTACTACATCTCAGAAAGATACCGTTCTGCATCAATAGCTGCCATACAGCCTGAACCGGCAGCAGTAACTGCCTGTCTGTAATGAGAGTCCTGCACATCTCCGCATGCAAAGATTCCGGGCACATTTGTTTTTGAAGTCCCCGGTACAGTTTTAATATAACCGACAGGATCAGTTTCGATATATTTTTTGAACACCTCAGAATTAGGTGTGTGTCCTATAGCAAGGAAAAATCCGTCAATTTTATATTTAACTATCTCCTCTGATGGAGTACCCTTTTTCTTAACAAGGGTGACTCCTTCAACCCCGTTTTCACCAAACAACTCAACTGTTTGATGCTCCCACAAAATTTCAATGTTTTTTGTCTTCATTACTTTGTCCTGCATAGCCTTGGAAGCTCTTAGCTCGTCCCGTCTGACTATCAGGTAAACTTTATTGCATATTCCGGAAAGATAAGTAGCCTCCTCAGCTGCAGTATCACCACCACCCACAACAGCCACGTCTTTTCCCTTATAAAAGAAACCATCGCAGGTGGCACAGGCAGATACTCCCATCCCTGCATACCTGGTTTCAGATTCAAGTCCAAGGTATTTAGCTGTAGCTCCGGTTGCAATAATAACTGCTTCAGCTTCAATAATTTTATTACCGTCAATAATAACTCGATGAATTTTTCCTGAAAAATCTGCTTCAGTAGCGATACCGAATCTTATATCTGCACCAAACCGTTCAGCTTGCCTTTTGAGGTCTTCCATCATTTCAGGTCCTGTTACCCCATCAGGATATCCGGGAAAGTTATCAACTTCAGTGGTCGTTGTAAGTTGCCCTCCCATTTGAAGACCAGTATAGAGAACGGGGTGCAGGTTAGCTCTTGAAGCATAAATTGCAGCTGTATAACCAGCAGGACCTGAGCCTATTATAAGACATCTCACATGTTCGGAGTCCTTGATATCACTCTTCTGTCCATTATCACTAATATCAAGAGGTTTAAAAATATCCATTATTTTACAAGTAGTTAAATGAAATGCAAAAATACAAAAAACTT
Source organism: uncultured Bacteroidales bacterium (assembly GCA_963732435.1). Lineage (GTDB taxonomy): Bacteria > Bacteroidota > Bacteroidia > Bacteroidales > VadinHA17 > LD21. The sequence continues at coordinate 152,203 of CAVSZL010000009.1, forward strand.
GGATCGTTTTTGCAATATCGAAGATTAGCTTTGATTCAACTCTGAACGACAATCAATTTGCAATATCCGATTAGTTGATTATTTTTGCAGACAATTCGGGGTGTGGCCACGCAAGGCGTGGTAGACTCCGTTGGCTAGCGCATGACGCTGAAGGCGTGAGGGTCGTCTGAAATGAAGGCTCGGCTGTCATAAAAATATCGGGGTGTGGCCACGCAAGGCGTGGTAAACTCCGTTGGCTAGCGCATGGCGCTGAAGGCGCCAGGGTCGTATGAGAAGAGGACTCGGAAGTTATAAAATATCGGGGTGTGGCGCAGTTGGCTAGCGCACTTGCATGGGGTGCAAGGGGTCGTCTGTTCGAGTCAGATCACCCCGACAAAGATAGGGTGAGGATCTGGTTATTCTCACCCTTTTTTGTTCTGCAATATGTCTTTTACTACTTATATATTATTCAGCCACTCGATTAAAAAGTTTTATACAGGTCAGACAGAAGACCTGGAAAAACGTCTTGAAGAGCATAACAGGGGTAAAACACCTGGAATGGCGAGGGGTATTCCCTGGATAGTTGTATTCTCAAAAGAGTTCGCAACAAGATCCGAGGCTGTCAGGCTTGAAAATAATATTAAAAACAGAGGGGCGAAGAGATTCCTAATTGATAATGAATGGGGCGAACTTGGCTAGCGCATGGCGCTGAAGGCGCCAGGGTTGTCACGCTCAGGCGTGATCACCCCGACGATGAATGAGGGGCAGGAGTATTCTGCCCCTTTTTAAGTTTATTATATGTATAAGAACTATTGCTTCCATTGGATACTTGCCTGCCGGCAGGAAAAAGTATGTCGAGACACGAAAGACTAACCTTAGTAAATACCTGATATTTAATTAATTAAAAATTAAAGGAAGGGGGTAAAATTAGGTTTTTAGAAAACTAATAAATATATTTGTCTCAAACAACGGCACCAAATAATAATATTTAGAGGTGCCCTTAAACAGACTAAATATATGAAAAAAGAACTAAAACAAATCATTGAGAAAAACAAGGCTGATGAAAAAGTACAATCGGATGCTATTCATGCTGAAATAGTTAATCCTAACACTTCCAATGACCGTCGAAACTTTCTTAAGAAAGCAGCTTTGAGCGGAATATCATTAGCTGGTTTAACAGGTCTTCCAATAGAGGATACCATTGCCCACACCACATCAAATGTTCAGCGCAATTCCAGTCCAACTGACCTCAAAATTACAGATCTGCGTGTTGCAGGCAGGCTTGTAAGGATTGATACAAATCAGGGGATTTCCGGCTATGGAGAGGTAAGAGACGGTAGTGATCCGCGTTACGCTCTTATGCTAAAAAGCCGGATACTCGGTTTTAATCCATGCAATATTGAAATGATATGGAAAACTATCAAACAATTTGGAGGACATGGCCGTCTTGCAGGAGGAGTATGTGGCGTTGAAATTGCATTATGGGATCTGTGTGGCAAAGCGTGGAATGTTCCCGCATGGCAGATGCTGGGTGGTGGTATGTTTCGTAACAAAGTGAGAATATATGCAGATACACCTTCCGTCACAGATCCGAAACAATTTGCTGAAGTATTGAACAGGAGGAAGGAACAGGGCTTTACATGGCTAAAGATGGATCTGATGCTTGATATGATAAGAGATGTGCCTGGTACAGTAGTGAACGCAGATTTCTGGAGAGCTCAACCCGGCGGACTGGGACAGTATTCCTTCGCGGGTGGAGCAAACTCAATGGAGCAGTACATGAATTATGGCAATACATTGCATCCCTTCACACAAGTCCAGATTACCGAAAAAGGGCTTGACTTGCTTGAGAATTACGTTAAAACGGCCAGGGATATGGTCGGCCCGGAAATTTCTCTTGGTGCTGATCACTTCGGGCATTTTGATGTTAATAATATGATCCGTCTTGGACAAAGACTGGAAAAATACAATATGGCCTACATCGAAGATATGGTAGCCTGGTTTTATACAGACCAGTGGAAACAGATTTCCGATGCTTTAGTTACCCCGGTCATGACAGGTGAGGATATATTTGCCCTGGATGGGTTTAAGGAGCTTATCGATAAACGTGCAGTAGATATTGTACATCCTGATCTTGGTACATCGGGCGGACTTCTGGAAACAAAGAAGATTGGTGATTACGCAGAGCAGGCTGGAATAGCTATGGCTATGCATCAGGCAGCCTCACCTATTACTTTCATGGCAAATGTACATTGTGCTGCAGCAACCCAGAATTTCATCTGTCTGGAGCATCATAGTGTAGATAGCACCTGGTGGGAAAAAATGGTAACAATGACCGGTAAAGAACCTATGATTACAAAAGGCTTTGCAAATGTCCCTCTGGACGCACCCGGTTTGGGAATTGAATTGAATGAGGATGTTATAAGGGAACATATTGTTCCAAGGTTTCCCCAGTATGGCTATTTTAATCCTACTCCGGAATGGGATAGCCGGCAGTCGCACGATAGAATATGGAGCTAACTTAACATTAAAGTAAGGGCGGAGATAATTTCCGCTCTTATTTTCATATATTTTTCTTATCCGAATTGAAAAGTATTATTTCTTTTTTCAAAATAATCCATGTTTTAACATGGTTGTAACTAATCGGTGTTGAATGAATTGAGGCCGGAAAATGCTGTCTTTGAGGTGTTAAAAATATTACATTACAATATGGCAAGTATCAGAGGATCCGGTTTTTGCGCAGCCATGGCTATCGCCTTTCGAATAAAAATAAATCACCAGATTATTCTTTCACTGAACTGAATTGATGTAAAATCAACTCCCGTATTGATCAGATAGTTCAAATTCAGGAATGTTACTTACAACTTTTATGTCATTCATGTTTTTGTTTTCATGGAATGTTAAATATGAAACGAATAAAAGCAGGTAAATTATCAGATAAAAACGATAAAAATTCCGGAATTTCAGGTAATTCAGATTATCAGGATACATATTTCCAAAAAGGGCTTTCAGTTCTTTTACAAAATATGGTTTGATATTGATCGTCCAGCTATCGGTTTGATATACAATCTTGCGAAACTTGCTCCTGTAAAAAGTCAGAGGCAAACCCCATAAAACAAATAGAATAAACCAGATATTATTGATTAACACCATATTACTAATTGATTAAAACAGCATTGAATATTTATGCTACAACTGCTATGATTTAATATACTAGTCAGTTTACTCATTTACATCTATATTAAATCAGTTAAATCACAGGTAAATAAAAAGACCTGCTGCTGCATAGTTGAACAGGGCAAAATTGTAAACCTCATCATTGTCAGCACCTCCTTCAAGAATACGATAACCGGCCTTTAATCCAAAACGATCAGAAATCCTGTAAGTTGCTGCTATCAGAACATCTTCTGCCCTGCCCTGCGGTGCTGCAAGGGCATCGCCCTCCAAAAGGAGTCCGAATTTCTCATCCACTTTCCATAACAACCTGAAATTGATAATCGGTACAAAGCCGACATTTAACTTCTCACTTTCCAATCCTGCAGATGAAAGTGCTATCTTGGCGTCCCTTATCTTGGCAGTAAAACCTAGTCCGAATTCGAACTTCGGTTTAAGAACAATTTCATACCGGTATGTCAGCCTGTATGAGTTAAATTTATATGTTCCTGTAATATCGGTATTTGAAGGAAAATTTACTCCTTCGAACAGTATATTATAAGACACATTCCCTTTGGAGACAGTTTCGAGAGGAGCATAGAGTAAAGACAAAGTATGACGGTTTTTTATTGTATACCCGGCTCTTAATCTGAAGAAAATCTCTGTTTTTGAAATTAAGTCATCCTTCATTGAAAAAAGAGTTCCCTGGTCTCCGGGTATTCTTACATCATTATAACCGGTTGCTACAGCGCCTGTCTCAAGGTCGAAAGTAGCCTGGCCACTAAGGGTTAAAACATTCAACGAAATGGTAATTGCAAAACATGTCACGTATAATAATAATTTATTTTTCATTTACTCGTTTTTTAAATTCAATAATATATCATAAACCTATAACTGCTTCAAAAGTTCATAGACTTTATTAATTACATCGAGCGATTCCTTTAAGCTCGTTATTATTACCCAGTCATGGAACAGATCCGGATACTCAAAATAATTAAAATGCAAATTTTGTTCTTTCATTAACTGTTTAAATTTTTGAGCATCTGCATATAATATGTCTCCAGTACCCGTAAAAAGCGATATCCTGCATAAACCGGATAAATTTCCATGAACAGGACTTACACGAAAATCTTTCAAATCCAGGTTTGCAGCATATTTTTGACCGGCACTTTTAAGACCTGCAATACTTAATATTTTATCCTGTTTGTCTAATTTCTTTAATAAGGGATTACTCATAGTGACATCCAACCAGGGAGAAAAAATAATTATCTGATCCGGTTGCTTTTTATTTTCATCTCTTAATAGTTGTGTAAAGCCTAATGCTAATCCACCACCGGCAGAATCACCCATTAAAACAATACGTTTGGAAGGATACTCAGCTATCAATCTGGTATATAAGCCTTCAATAAAATCATATGTCTCTTCGCAACCTGATTCAGGTGTCAGAGGATAGTCAGGAACAACCATTGTCGCACTTGTTTTACTGATTACTTTTTCAATCAACCGCCAGTGTTCTGTTATGAGATTACCCATATACGCACCACCATGTAAATAAATAATTATCAGATCCGACTTACTATTAATGGCAGATATAGTCCATATCATGCGTTCGTTTTGTTCAGCTTCCTTAATAATGAAGTTCTTCAGTAATGATTTTGGGATCTTTGCAGGTTCTTTTACAAAACCATTTTCTAACATCTTTCTTTCTGTTTTCTTTTTCATTCCAAACAAGCCCATGGCCGTTTGGACAAGCTTTGATTGAAAACTTTGAGAAGCGCTGTGCTGATAATCGATATTAGTCATATTTAATTCTGCAGGTTTTTTGTGCATGTCAGTTATTGATTAAATGAAAAGATGCCACAAGGATAGTTAATATCAAATTCAATTAAATTAGGTATCAATCTTCAGGTAACCTGCTCCTGATAAAAGTACGCATCCGGTATATTAATTTATTTTACTGTTAATTTTCATCTTACAGCATTATAACCTCTTGTTATAAACTGTATCATGTAATGCTTTATTCTTTTCTGGCATTGTTCAGGTTTTGAATCTCATTCCGCAGTTCGTCGATTTTAGTAATTAAATGCATATAAAGCTCTTCCGATTTAACATCCTGTAATTTAACATCCTTGAGCTCCCGGGTTAATTCATCCTGACTTTCCTGCATACTGTTCATAATTACACCTATAAACAAGTTCATGATTATCATAGCTCCGATTAAAATAAAACTGGCAAAATAAAGGAAAGGCCAGACAGAAACTATTTGCATATTCCCATCAGTAACCGGACCATAAATATGAGTATTCATTATATCTGTCCACCCTTCAAGTGTTAACACTTTAAAAAGAGTGACAAATGTATGGTGCAAATCACCAAAGTGGGTGGGATCTGTAGCACCAAAAATAAATACACCAATAATTGCATAAACATAAAATAGTATTGCAATAAGCATGATGATATACCCCATTGAAGGTATACTCTTTATCAGAGCTCCGATTAGAAGCCGGAGTTTTGGGAGGAAAGTAATCATCCGCAGTATTCTTAAAACCCTTAATATTCTGAACACAGCGAAAAAATGAGTGTCAGCAGCGGGAATAAGGCAAACAGCAACAATTATAAAATCAAATACATTCCAGGGATCTGAAAAAAAGTTCCAGGGCTTTTTCCCGTTGGAAATAATTTTCAAGCCAATTTCCAGGGCAAAAATTGAAATAATAAACTTATCAAGAAATGTCAGTAAATATTTGTGTTCTGAAGCAATACCCGGATATGTTTCAATACCAATAATAATTGCAGAGAACATAATGAGTATGAATATGAAACCATTGAATATTTTATTCCCTGTGACTTTTTGTGCTGTTTCGAAAATAATGTTCATGACTTTTTTACTTTTGAAAACATAATTTTTAGCATTGGAAATGAAGCAATAGCAATGAAAACCAAAAGTATGTAAAAGGAGTATTTAATGACTTCAGGATATGCTTTTCCAACGAAATATCCGAGAGGAACAAGAGTTCCGACCCAGGTAATTGCCCCCAGTATATTGAACAGTAAAAACTTACGGAAAGAAAATACCGATGCACCTGCAATCATAGGTACCAATGTGCGGATAACGGGCATAAAACGGCCAAGAATAAATGCCCACATACCAAAACGGGTATAGAAACTACTGCCACGTTCAAGATATTCCTTTTTAAAAAACCGTGATTTATTATCAGTAAAAAACTTCTGTCCTAACCACTTCCCTTTAAAATATCCTGTAAAGTCGCCCAGGAAAGAAGCAGTAATAAGTAACAAAACCAGCCAAAACAGGGGAATTTCGAGATAATGAGTTCCACAGAAAATTCCGGCAGCAAAAAGCATGTAATCACCTCCGGGCAGTACAAATCCCAGAAAAAAACCTGTCTCAATGTATATAATTGCCAGGATAAGTAATAAACCACCAAATTCAATTATATGATGTGCATCAAATATATAATTCCAAAAGTTGCTTTCTAACAAAATCATAAAAATATTCTATTTAGTTCTTTTAATTTTTAAAGATAAGAAGACACTACCTGCAATTATAACAGCAATAAAGATCAATGACCATTCAATCGGAATTTTGTATAAATCGATCAGCAGCATTTTTATACCAACAAAGATCAATACTACAGCAAGACCAAAGCTTAAGAGCCAGAAGCGATGCACCACACCTGCCAGTGCAAAATATAAGGAACGTAATCCGAGTATTGCAAATACATTTGACGTATATACAATAAACTGGTCTTGTGTTATTGCCAAAATAGCAGGGATACTGTCAACTGCAAAAATAAGGTCAGTGGTCTCAATGAGTAACAAAACCAGAAATAACGGTGTTGCATATCGTTTACTATCTAGTTTTACAAAAAAATTATCTTCGTGCAGATGAGTTGTTACAGGTACGAACTTTTTAAAAAATCTTATTAGTGGATTTTTATCCGGCTCAATTTTTGCATTATTATGATAAAACATTTTATAGCCTGTGTAAATCAATAATGCACCAAAAAAATAGATAGTAAAATGAAATTTTTCAATGAGTGCAACCCCGGCAAAAATAAAAATCACACGCATTATTAATGCACCTATAATACCCCAGAACAACACTTTATGCTGATATTTTGAAGGGATCTGGAAATATGTGAAAATCATTATAAAAACAAAGATATTATCAACACTTAGTGCTTTTTCCACCAGATATCCGGTAAAAAACTCCAGGGCTTGCTGCCGCCCTTTCCAATAAAATATTATTGCGTTAAAGGTTAATGCAAGAAATACCCAAACAAAAGTCCAGGTTAATGCTTCCCTTAATGATACCTCATGAGTCTTTCGGTGAAAAACACCCAGGTCAAGCGCTAACATTAGCAGCACGAAAGCATTGAAGAGTATCCAGAAAATTATTGGTGTGTCCATTATTTCTATTATAATTAAATTCTGCTAACAAGTACAGAGATCTGAAATCCCGGTCGATAGATCCGATCCTGGAGTATAAATATAAAAATATAAACATAAATATATCTGCAATGTTTATTTTCCTGTCAGATGGAATCAAGATCATCAGCTAATATCCACCTAATATCATCAATGCCTTTAACAACCTGATATGATTGTGCAATAACCTTTATCAGAGTACAATCTGGTGAGAGCATAAATGATTCCATCCCTGGATGACTCTTAAGATGTGCGTGGTAAACCTCTTCATTCTGGCTTATACTTATTTCTTCTGTATATCCGATAATGGTTAGCACAACTCTTTCATTAAGGCCTTTTTCAGTTATGTCCCCATTTTCAATGAGAACTGCCACTTTGTTGTTTAGTTTAATATTCCTGTATTTAAGGCTGTTCCGATATGTTGCGAAAAGAAGTTGCCTGCAATTTCCAAGCGGTGTAATGGCAATTAAGCTGACATGTGGCTGACCATTACCCTCTGTTGCCAGAACAGCAAAGCCACTTTTCTTAATGATTTGCTCTATAAAGACTTTTAATGAGTTGTCCACAGCCATATCACTTTTTTATTTTACTTATTCATGTGCAATTTTTACTGACCTTCCCAATATTTATTCCATTAAAAGGAAGTACGTTCTATCAATATAATCTGTAAGATAATGTTGAAGGTTTATCTCAAATTTTCTATGAAAGAATAAAGCACTCCTGAGTTATTTATAAGTTCAATTTGTTTATAAACCAGCTCGGCTCTCTTTTCATTGAACCTGGAAATCTCTTTCTGGAATTCTATCTCATCGGTAAGCAGATCATACGCATTGATCTGCCCTTTAGCATATCTTTCCTGATTCAATGAAAAATTCTCCTCATAGAGCAATATGTTCTGTTTTGATAATCCGGCCTGATATTCAATCTGCCTTATCTCTTCAGTAAGCATCAGGCTTTTATTGCTGACACTTTCTGTCTCCTCCTCGAGTCGTAATTTCAGACCGTTTTCCTCCATCTTCAACTGACTGACCCTGTTCTTTGTGCTGTTTCCGGAAAGGATCTGAAATCTGAGACTAAGTCCCAGGTAACTGCTTCCATACCAGCTATCAGCCAGAAACGGATTGAATGTGTCTGTATATTGATTTGCACCAAGAAATCCCTCAAATCCAATTGTAGGTGTATTTTTTGTTTTTTCAGACTTCTGCTGCTGACCCAGAAGTTCAGCTCTTAGCATGAGGCTCTTTACCGAAGGTATAGAGTCTAAAATTGGTTCTGCATTACTTAATCTAAGGGCATCATCAGAAAAAGGCGAAAAATCATATTTGCCAACCAGCAAACTCTCAAGTGAAATACCGGTAAGAAAACTCAAATAAATCTTTTCCCTGGTCAGGGCTGAGGAAACAGCTATATAATCTGAGAGGGAATTATTATGGTTCAGAATTGACTTGTTGATTTCTGTCTTAAGCGCCTTTCCTTCTTTCGTTTTTTCAAGAATAAGCTCTTTTGTCTTTGATGTGCGCAGCGTATCAAGAGCAGAAGAACGAAGTTGCTCCTCCCTTAGCCAGATATTTGTAAAGCTCTTAATAACCTCCAGTTTCAGATCCCTTTCGGCGGCGGCAACATCGGTATTCTTTAGTTTCTCATTTATCCTGCTTTCTGCAACCCTGCTCTTTATTGAAAAGTCGATTATTGGCTGATAAAGATTTAAGCCTGAATTCTGAGCCCAGTCGGTACCGAATTTTATTGGTCTTTTTTCGTCTGTTGGTATCTGGCTGAACTGTCCGAGAGGGATAATCTGAGTCGGAATTATTGGATTATATCTGTAGTTGTAACTCAGTGACAGGTCAGGTATATATTTCTTGTAAGCAGCTGAAGTCTGCAGTTTTGCTATCTCAATATCAATCCTGACCGCCTTAATATTTCCCTTATTTGCAATAGCTGAATCAATACAGGTTATAAGTTTTATCTCCTGCCCTGACAGTCTGCCGGATATGCCAAATAGGAGAATAATTAGTATTATTGGTATTCGTGATTTCATTTTTATTAATTTTTTATTTTTCAGCCCCGGAATACTGCAGCCGGTTCTACATCATTAATTGTACGTATGGAAAAGAAAAGGGAACTTCCTACAGAAATAAAAACTGTTACCAGGAATAGTGCAGCGTATTCCCTGAATGAATAACTGAATACAAGACCGGCATTGGAGACTCCGGCCCTGAATCCTTCAAGAAGTATCATTGCTATCACATAACCCGTAACTGCGAATAGAAAGCTCTGTGTCAGAATAAGTCTTGTAATATACTGGTTAGTTGCACCAATGGCCTTAAGTGTACCGTAATCTCTTATCCTGTCAACGGCTGACGAATAAAGTGTAAGACCAATTATAAAGAATCCGCTGATAACAGCAAAAATTACCAGTGAACCGATGCTGGTTCCGATATTTGATGATATTGTGATATAACTGACTGTAGTTTTTCTCAGTTTCTCAGCATTCCAGGCCTTAATGCCATATACCGACCTGTTTATATTATTTACAACATCATCTACGGCAAAACCTGGTCTGACCTGGATTGCTATTGTACTTACTTTAGACTCAGGGAATGAAGTATAATAACGTGCCTTCGATAATGTTGTATAGAAAAATGAACCTGCAAAGCCCCGTGCATTTTTTGTTTGTAGTTTTATTGTGGCACTTTTACCATTAATCTCTACTCTTGTCCCTGGTTTTACCGGGTAATCGAATACGGCCTGATCGTAATACTCAGCTGACACAGCCTCATCATCATTAAGTGACATAATATCTCCCTCGTTTATTGATTCCGGCTTTGGGCCGGCAATAAACATTGGAGGTTCGCTGCCTATCATAAGAACTGGCGCAAGCTTCCCGTTTGCAAATTTGACTGATGTCCCCGAGACTACAATGGGATATGTGTTCATGACCCCCTCAATGCTTCGTAGTTCCCTTACGAGGGCCTCATTAAGCTTAGGCAACTCATTCGCATTCCTTGTAATATTATCAACAACCCAGATCTGGGCAATATCCTGTCGCGAATTGCTGACCAGACCACCCATTAATCCGGTAAGAAAGCTTAGCACACCAATCTGCTGACCAATGAGAAAGACGCTGACAACGATACCGATTATTACACCAATGCTCTTTACCTTGTCGTATCTTATAAACCTGTACGCAGTAGCAATCATAATCAGTTGTTTTTAATTTGGATTACAGATTCAACCTTTGAGTTGAGGATAAGTCCGTTATCTCCCTCAAGCTTAATTCTTACTTCCCTTACAAGCCTGTCCTCCTGCTCATCTGCTTTTTGAGAGAAGAGTGACTTCTTTTTAAGGTATGGGGAAAGGAAGATTATTTTCCCCCTTGCTATAACAGAGTCGCTGCCAATATACCTGATATCAGCATCAAGACCATTACTGAGCCGGCCGGCAAAAAGCTCGTCAATTTCAGTTCTGACTGTAATTGGTCCGGAAGGGGCAATCTCGGCATATTGTTCAAACTGATTAACTGCGGTTCCTTTTTTGATATGCATCTCAAGCATAATACCCTCATATGGTGAACGCAAAATCTTTTTTGAAGCTTCGGATTCAGCATATCTTACCTGTTCCGCCAGTTCCCTGAGCCTGCTGCCTGCAAGCTTTACCGAAGCATTATTCTTTTCAACTGTAAGAGAAAGGGTAGTGACCTCTGTCTCCAGGTCATCCAGTGTCTGAGTTGTCTCTGCTCCTTTTAATTCCAGAGCCCTGACAGACTCAAGTAGCTTTTTCTTATTGGCAAGCTTTGCCTCCGACTCTCTCAGCTGAAGAACATCCATATCAACCTGTGATTTCTGAGCATTGTACTGGCTTCTTAACTGTGATATTTTGATCAGTTCAAGCTCATCATCTAATCTGACAAGAGGCTCATCTTTTCTGATGCTATCACCATCATATCTGAAGACTTCTATAACAATTCCACCAGTTGCAGCTGCAAGACTGATGATCTCATTTACAGGTTCAACCTTGCCTACTCCAACAACTTGGGAAACATCAATAATTGCACTGTTAACTGATTGAGATACAGTAGATGATTTTTCTTTATCTTCCCCACTGCCGCCACAGGCTGTAATAATCAATGGTATTATAACCAGGTAAATTTTCTTATTCATATTATTTAAATTTAAAATTCTGTTTTATTGACTTTCTGATCTTTAATTATGAAATATCTCATCCTCCGTTGGTTTGTCTGAAGCGATCCCGTTATTAACATATATTATCCTGTCGGCAAAAGGCTTCAGTCTCAGGTCGTGAGTCACCACAATAACTGATTTTCCGGAATCTGAGAGCATTTTAAGTTCTTCCATCACAATGCCAACACTTTTAATATCAAGTGATGCAGTGGGTTCATCGCAAAGCATTATTGATGGTTCAGTAACAAGAGCCCTTGCAATTGCAACTCTCTGTTGTTGACCGCCGCTGAGATTTTTTGGAAGGCTCCTGACCCTGCTTTCCATATTTACTTTTTTAAGAGCTTCCTCTGCCTTTTGCTTTGCCTCCTTTTTACCGGTACCTGCAAGCCTTAGTGGATGCATTACATTTTCGAGGACATTGAGCGGGGCAAGCAGGTTGAAACTCTGAAAGACAAAGCCGATATTGTTCAGCCGGACTCTTGCCAGTTCCCTCTCACTTAAATTATTCACCAGGAGGTTATCAATATATACTTCACCGGAAGTAGGAAAAATAACACATCCCAGCAGAGAAAGAAGCGTTGTTTTACCTGAACCTGACGGACCTATTATAAGTGTCAGCTCCTTCTTCATGAAATCGAAAGTTGTTGGCTGAAGAGCAGTAATCACAGTATCACCTGTTTTATATTCTTTACTTGCTCCCCTTGTACTGGCTGCTATTTCCATAAATGTTTTATTCATTATGAGTAATAAACAATTACTGTACATATATGTTCAATATTATATTTTTTAATACGTTATTGAACTATTAATCCTGATTTTTGTTTATGATAAGTAAGGATGACAATTATGACAAAGAGTGAAATACTTACAACTTTAATCAATCAATTCTTCTTATTTGATGCAGAAAAGGGCAACCAGGAAGAATACTCTATGGATGAGTTTATAGGTTTTCTGAACGTAAAATCAACATGGAAAGAACTTAAGATCAGAGAACTATCAGGTAAAAATGAAGATCGGATTATTGACAGGTACCGTAATACTACCAGTGATATTTCTATTTTAATTGTTCTGATGAGTCATTATGCAAAAAGGTACATTAAAAAGGTTCTCATTGATAGTAACTTGCAGACCCCGGATGAATTCTCATTTCTGATCACTCTGATGACTTACGACAATTTAACCAAGAGTGAACTGATCTCTGAAGCAGGTAATGGAAAAAACTTCGGGATCAGAAATTGTAATTTGTGTATTTATTTTCATCATTGCAATGTTACAGGGAAGGGATTTGTCTGAAATGTTCCTGATGTCGGTTTCACTGGCTGTAGCAGCCATACCCGAAGGACTGGCTGCTATCGTCGCAGTCGTGCTGGCAATAGGCGTAACCAAACTTTCGAAAAAAAATGCCATCATTAAAAAACTGTCTGCTGTTGAAACCCTGGGTTCCCTGAATATTATCTGCTCCGACAAAACAGGCACCTTAACTCAAAATAAGATGACGGTAACAAGTTGCTTTACCCTTGAAGGTTTTATGCAAATTGGAACAGAGTATACGAATTCTGAAGAATTAAAATTCCTTGCAAAAGCCATGATCCTATCCTCAGATGCAAGCTACGATAATGGAAAAGGAACAGGGGATCCAACCGAAATAGCCTTGCTTGTTATGGGCGACAAGCTGGGGCTTGACCGGAAAACAATACAACAAAGCAGCAGACGCATCGATGAATCAGCATTTGATTCTGACCGTAAGTTAATGTCAACACTGGTTGAAGAAAACGGGAATTTTACTGTATTTACGAAAGGCGCCATAGGAAACCTTATTGAGATCTGCACTCTGGTTTTAGATGGAGGGCAAATAATTCACTTAACCGAGGCTCATAAAAAGAGATACCTGGATGCAGCTGTTAATATGTCTGACCAGGCTCTGCGTACTCTCGGAGTAGCCTATAAGCCGGAAAAGGGGAAAATTGACCCTTCTGATATGGAAAAAGACCTGATTCTTGTTGGTTTAGTGGGAATGATCGACCCGCCTAGGGCGGAAGTTAAGGACTCTATTCTTAAAGCAAAAAGTGCAGGAGTCAAAACGCTCATGATTACCGGCGATCATAAGAATACTGCCTTCGCCATCGCTTTTCAGCTTGGAATCGCAGAAAGAATTGAGCAAGCTATTACCGGGCAGGAAATCGATAGGCTTTCCGACCTGGATTTCTCTGAAAGCATTAATACTTATTATGTCTTTGCACGTGTCTCCCCCGAACATAAGGTTAGAATTGTGCGGGCCCTGAAATCCCGCGGCAACATAGTTTCCATGACCGGTGACGGCGTCAACGATGCCCCATCATTAAACACCGCCGATATAGGAGTTGCAATGGGCATTACAGGCACCGATGTTGCCAAAGGCGCTTCGGATATGATCCTTACGGACGATAATTTTTCAACCATTGTTTCTGCTATCGAGCAGGGAAGAAATATTTACAATAACATTAAAAAGTCCGTAATTTTTCTGATCACCTGTAATCTTGGCGAAGTGATTACAATATTCGTGGCACTGATCCTGGGCTGGAAAACACCGTTGATTGCCACGCAACTTCTGTGGATAAACCTGATCACCGATTCCCTCCCTGCAATAGCGCTGGGAATGGATCGCGGAAATCCGGATGTGATGAAAGAAATGCCACGACCTGAAAAGAGGTTTCTTTGCAAAAGGCGCTGGCATGCATGTTTTAATGGGGGGATTTTTAATCGGGGCATTAACTATCACCGCTTACTTTTTTGGGTATTATGAGCATGGATACTCACCTTTTAATATGCAGGTACCTCAAAACACAATAGAATATGCCCGGACCATGGCTTTCATGGTGTTGGTGGTTGGTCAGCTGGTTTATTCACTGGCTTTTAGGAATGAACGGAAATCCATTTTCTCGACAGGAATTTTTTCGAATAAATACCTTGTGGCAGCAATTCTGACAGGCCTGGCCCTTCAACTGGTTGTGATTGGAATACCAGCAATAAAAAGTGCATTTCATTTGCAGATGCCTGATATCAGGGCATGGGGAATTATTTTTGCGTTGGGATTTACTCCCCTGGTTTTGAATGAGTTTTTTAAGATATTTATCAGAATTTCGAAAAAAACGGGTGAAAGTGCAAACTAAACATTCTCAGCAAGAACTTTATTATAGGTCTCTGTTTCCGAATATATTTCATCCCTGAGGGGATTCAATTTTTTCTTACTAATTCTGATAATCTGGTATACAAAAAGTGCAACATTTGCCAGCAGTGCAACGAAACTTACAATAAAGAAAGCTTTAGGATTGTGAGTTGTCGGTACGGGGGCAATTTTGTCAGCAAACTGCGGGACAGTCATTACAAACATTATCCAAAGCGCTAAAGTCGATGCTCTGTGTTGAAGCCATGCCCCTTTAACAATAAAAAATGCAGGTATGGTACATGAAAGAAGCAAGGCTACTCCACAATAAAAAGAGTGATCGGATATGCAGTTATACGTATAAGCAAAGTTCCACAGATCATAAGCAATAATCCATGCCCAAATCATATCAGGCCATATCATGTCTTTTGTTTTACTTCTTGAGATTACTATTCCGAACCAGCCGCCAATAGTTAAAATATTGAGTAGTCCTGCAATGCCATTCATTATATTCCAGGGACCTGACATTGTCCAGAGATTATCAACATATCCGCCTTCCCAAAGACCAAAACTGTAGACTTGAAAATCTCTTATACAAGCCTCCAGAATGTTAATAGCAAGGATAGCTGCAGGGAAAACCAGAATCCATTTTCTTTTAAGCAGAGATGGAATATACCTGATAGCCATAAAACCAATGATACCGGCAAGTGCAGAATAAGTCTTAACCCAATTAAACCATGTACCTGTACCATATTCATTTCCCGGCGCTGCCGTTTTGGGCCAAACATAAACTGTAAGTATTACCGGAACGATAATAAAAAGCAGAATCCCTCCCCACTTTGTCGTTCGTCCAAATTCATTTAAAGCAATCAAACCGAAGGTAACAATCAGCAAAATTACCCACCCGTTCCAACCTGGCACTTCATATAAGTAATTCATGACATATTTAGTTTTATGTTATATTTCCTGACCTATTGCATGCTCACTCCAAATAAATACCCAATCAACGCTGACATTACCATGGCAATGGTACCCCAGATACAAATTCTTAATACAGATTTGACGATTTTAGAACCTCCAACTTTTGCTGCAAGGGTTCCTGATAAAGCAAGAAAAAGTATGGAGAACTGCATACGGAAGAATATCATCTGTTTTAAGGGTGCAAAAACTGCTAATAATAGAGGGAATATTCCTCCAACTATGAATGAAGTTGCAGATGCAAAGGCGGCTTGCAAGGGTTTTGCCCGTGAAAGTTCCTTAAAATACTTCCTCTCATGAGTAAGGTTGCCAGAATTATTGCAGGAAATCTAAGTTCAGATGAAATCAATACACTTTCATACCTTCTTTAATAATTGCAACTCTATTACAGTCATAAAATTATTAAAAAAATAAATAAATAATATAAATTTTAGTAAAATAAAAAAATAAAAAAAAAAAAAGATTGTAATGCATAATCATAGTAATGCTATTTGCAATTCTATTATAATTATGAGAAAATAATTCGGACAAATATTTTTGTCCAATCTTCTAACTGATTTAAACATCTTTATTACTCTATTCTTTTATCTTCAGAAAAAAACCCATTAGTGCCTTTGTTAATCATTTCTGTAAATTAAGAATAGAAAAGTAAATATTATAGTTCAAGAGTGGAGATTGTGTTGTGTGATTTTGCTTATGGCTTAGTTGAATTTTAAAAAGCTTGATTATTTCCACAATGACATTTATATCAACAAAAGAGGATTTTCCCTGAGTGATATTTTTAGCGGAATAACAAATAGAAAAAACTAATCCGTATACAGAAATTTGGAAACTGTTCCATGTGATTTGTTTAAAAGCAATCAGGAAATGATTCGGATACAGGTTAAAGCTATATTTCTCCATCACCAGAAGAGGTCCTGTGACAAGTCCTGAAGTTTTAATCCTGTTATAATGGTTTCGATTGTGATTAGTAATGTTTTTTGGTTATTATATCAAACAATAATCAGAAAACCGATATATATTAAATAAATCAGTAAGAAAAAGACTCCTTCCCTTTTCCCAATTCTCCTCCCCTTGCCTGTAAAGATAAATATGAACAATATTAGGCTTGCAAAAATATTCACGATCATATCAAAATTTGAAAAAGGTTGCAATGAAACAGGATGAATAACTGCGCTTACACCTAAAATAAAGAAGACGTTAAATATATTTGAGCCGACTATATTCCCGATAGCTATATCAACATTCTTCTTTCTAGTTGCAATCACACTTGTGGCAAGTTCAGGAAGGGAAGTACCTATCGACACAATAGTTAAAGCAATAATCCTTTGTGAAAGTCCAATTGCAGACGCTACTTCTATGGCTGAAATCACAATAAGGCGTCCACCTGCGATTAGCAGTACAAGACCAACAAGGATAAGAAGTAAAGATTTGAAAACCGGTTTGTCCTTAATTAAAATCTCATCATCATATTGTTCTGATTTTAAAAGTGTTATATTATATGAAAGAAAAATAATGAAAAACAGCAAAAGAATGTATCCATCTATCCGGCTGATAACGGAGTAGTTCATCTTATCTATCAGCTTATCATTTGCAAGCAATATCACTGTAATAGCCGATAGAAGGCAAAGCGGAATCTCGATCCATGTGGTGTTTTTCTTAATAGCAATCGGATAAAGGATTGCTGAAAGTCCCAGTATGCCTAATATGTTGAAAATATTGCTGCCAATAATGTTCCCTAAAGCCAGATCTGAGTTTTTTTCAACTGAGGCAAACAGGTTTACAACCATTTCAGGTGAAGATGTCCCAAAACCTACAATGGTTAGGCCTATAACCATCGCAGGGATGTTTAATCGTTTTGCAAGTGAGGAGGCATTATCTACTAAAAGATTTGCTCCGATAATCAATGGTACAAAACCGGCAATTAGTAATAAAAGATACCACATATAAGTGCTGATTTAAATTTAATTCAGTTATGTGATAACCAGTTCACTTAATTGAGGTCTGGTTTTTCTCCTCCAGAAGTCGCCTGATCTCAATCAGCTCTTTCTTTAAATCACTGTAATTAAGACTATTCCTGTATGCCATCATTATCAGTTTGATAGATACAAGCAATACTCCGGCCTCCAATAAAAGGGCATGAGTAAAACCTTTAACAAACAAAGCAACAGTAAATAGCAAAAATGTAATTACTATTACCATAATTGTTCCCCGGTCAAAATATCTTATCATATCAGTACTTTTTTGTGCTTATTCAATCAGAATAATTATATATATTTATGTAATTATATAAGAACTATTTGCATAAAACTACTCAACTATCTGCTTCTTCAGTTATAGCTGATAATTCAATTCAGCTTTAATTCAGAAATAAAGTATTTTAATCATTTTTTGCAGTATATTTAAAACTGGTATAAAAATCCACTCGAGACTGTCAAAAAATTGAGCCAGTTTTTCACATAGCCATCTCCGGGCCACACATCCCCCGTATCAGTTCCTGTGGCACCACCACCAAGATATCGTAAGTTAAGAAACAACTTTCCTGACTCGTTTATTTGTGCCCCCGTCCGAATACTGGCATCAAGGATAGCGCCAACAATTTCATTATCGCTCCCGTTCAGGTAACTTACAGGTGCATATATACCATCAGCCTCGAGTTCAGCATAAAAACAATTATTCAGTTGAGCCTTGCCGCGGATTTTTAATGCCGGAACAGGTCCTATTCCTCCGTTAGTCGTGAAGCGTGACCCATCTGTTGATTCAAATGATATTGTTGCATTACGTATCTGCAAGGAGCCTCCGATACCAAACTTGTATTTGGGATTATCTGGCATAAGCTCCCTCAGATAGCTGAACCGGTAAAACGGGAAGTTATAGAGACAGTTTATTCCGGTTGATGCAGGAAATGTAATATCATTAAAAACGACATCCGTTCTGAGAAACGACTGAGTCTCTATCCGTAAAGGCTGATAAAGCAAAATAAAGGTGTTGCGTTTGTTCACATCCATCTCAAGGGAGAAACGGATTATCGGAAAAAGCACATCCTGCCCTCCGTCTTTTACATAATCAAAATAGGTCCCATTCTGACCCAGTTGAATATGATGAGCAAGAACCGATACAAATCCGATTTCTGAAACTGCGCGGAATTTAAATTTCGATGTGTCGCATTTTATATAGACATTCCCGCTTTGAGCTTTTGCTAGCAAGTGCAAAAAACAAAAATAAAATGGTTTTGGCGATAATTTTCTTCATAATATTCTGAAGGTTAATTTATTACTGTAGTTATGATGAGATTTTTGAATTATAAAAAGAAATTAACTCATCGATACATACAGGTGATCTTTTAATGTTGTCAGCCTGCATTGGATAACATTACGATAAAAGTAATATATCTTTATGGAATCAAAATGGTTTTAGATGCGAATATTCTAAGATAAGAATCCGTGAGAATGAGTTTTTACCTGATAACTGTTTTTACTACTGCATTTCTTATGATCTCAAACAGTCTTTCATCCCAGTCTTTCGAGATAGGGCAAACGAGCATCTCATTTGTCGATCCTTCAAGAAATAACCGAAAAATCAGGACAGAGGTATTTTACCCTTCTGATACCTTAAAGCGGAATGTGATCAAAGATTGCATCAAACGTTTCAGTATATACTTTATTTTTTACTGATCAGTATCTTATCGATCCGGTTGCCATCAATGTCCACTATTTCAATAATATAATCATCATAAGTGAATTTGTCTCCGATTTGCGGCAATTTATCAATATGTTCCAGTACGAAGCCGGCTATAGTTGAATAATCAATATTTTCAAGATCAGTAATGTAGTTATCAAAAATTCCATCAAGAATTTCTACTGGAGCATCACCACTCACCAGGTATGATTTATCATCCCGGATAAAAATATCCGGTTCAACTGTCTCTCCCTCTTCAGGAATATCTCCAATCAGGTTTTCCAGAATGTCATGGGGAGTAATAATTCCTTCAAGACTTCCGAACTCATTTACAACAACACAAAAATGGATCTGTTTTTGCTTAAACAGGTTTAATACTTTATGAACATCAACACTTTCAGGAACAACAGGTGGTTGTATTAATAAATCTGACATGATTAGTTTTTGGGGTGATGAAATGGCAGACAAAAAATCTCTTACGCTTATAATACCCTGAAAATCATCAATATTACCTCTTGAACATACAAGCCTGCTATGCCTTGAGCTAAGAATATCCTCTTTTATTAAATTAAAAGGCTGGTTTAAATCAATCCAGTCAACCTCCATTCTATGAGTCATGATATGTTTTGCCTTTTTGTCTGAAAAGTAGAAAACCCGGTCATGAATCAGATTCTGGTCCTTTTCAATAGTCCCCTCTTTTGAGGCGATCTTCAGAAGGTGCCGCAGTTCTCCTTCTGTCAGGGACTCAGATTGCTTCTCAATCCCCATAATACTGTTAATCAAGGATGTTGAAAATGACAGGAATCTGACAAACGGATAAAAAATCATGCTGAAAAAGTAGATCGGTGGTGCAATCCTTATTGCTATTTTTTCCGGATTACTCAGAGCGATTGTCTTCGGAACTAATTCACCAATAACTATTGAAAAGTAAGTTATGGTCAGAACTGTAATTGTGAGGGCAATCTCTTCAGCAGAATTTCTGAATAAATCAAATCGCTGGAAAAACGGAGTAATGTCATCGGCAATATTGATACCGCCATATACTCCGGTAACAATACCAATTAATGTAATTCCTACCTGGATTGCTGATAGAAAACTCTCAGAGTCAGCAACTAGGCGCAATGCGGTTTTGGAACCCCGCCGACCTTCCTTTTTCAACTGTTCCAGTCTGGTCCTTCTGCTGGAGACTAATGATATTTCTGAAAGTGCAAAAAATCCATTTAAGAAGATAAGTACACTTATTACAAGGATTTCCATAATAATATTTTAGTGCCCGAATTTTACTAAGAAACCTGTTTGATTTTACAGCAAAACGGTGTCTCAAAGTTATTACAAATCTTTTGAATGATAATAATCTGTATTGATCAACTCAATACATAAGTATGGAAAATCCTGTTATTTTTCCTGACAAGCACTTCTCAATCAAAGACTTAGTTCTTTCTAAGCTTATTTCTTATTGCATGAGCTCTGAATTGAACCTGGCCTCAGGGCTTTGTACCGGAAGCCCCACCATAAAATATTAATATTGATGCTTACCTGTAGTCCATCCATTATGTTTTAAATACTTATCGCCCGACTCAATGGCACCCTGTTCAATCTCTGTTCCCATAGAATCATTCCATCTGTTTAAAAATCCGAAAAGAGCAATTACTGCAAGTATTTCTACTATTTCCCCATCGGCCCAGTACAATCTGAGTCTATTGGCGATAGCATCATCAACTGCATTTGGGATTGATGAACTGACAAGTGCGAATTCCAGTGCAGACCTTTCCGGTTCAGTAAAGGCTTTATGAGTTCTGAATTCCCAGATATTTTCCAGTTTTTCCGCATCCGCACCATATCTTTCAGCTGCTCTTATTGTATGTGCCTGGCAGTATCTGCATCCAGCTACATTGCTGCTAATGTATCCGATCATTCTCTTTAAGGCACTTGTCACCCTTCCTTTGTTTTCCATAACTGCTTTATTCAGCTCAATAAATGCATACGCAATTGAAGGTCTGTGATACATGGTTTTAACACTGTTGGGACAAAATCCTAATGTTTCATTGAAAAACTGAATCAATTCATTAAAATCTTTGTCGTCCTTTTCTGACGCAGGAAGTACTAAGGGTCTTTTCATTTGTAGTTCAGATTATTTTGTTACTTTAAATAATATCTGCCGGAATCATACCTTCAGGATTGCAGGGTCATTTCCCTTATTCATATCTCAATGCTTCTGCAGGATTCCTGCCTGATGCTTTCCACGATTGAACCGAAATGGTTAAAATTGCTATGGTCACGGCAGCCATTCCAGCCAGAGCAAAGATCCACCAGTTCAGTTCAATTTTATAAGCGTATGCTTCTAACCATTTTTTCATGAGCAGGTAGGACAAAGGAATTGCCATTGCACATGAAATCACGATCCATTTTAAGATATCCCAGTTGAGCATTATCATGACTTCACTTATCCGGGCACCATTTATCTTACGTATACCAATTTCTTTTGTCCTTCGTTGAGTAGTTAATAACGACAATCCAAGCAGACCCATAGAACAAATAAACAGAGCTATGAATGTAAAGATTGACAGTAACTTAGCCTGTAAAAGTTCAGTTCTGTAAACATCTTCATACATTGAATTGATATACTCATATTGAAAAGGATATTCAGGGAACATTTTTGTCCAGACGTTTTCAATGTCAGTAATTGCCTGGATTTTTATTCCAGGCTGGAATGAAATGACAATATTACTTATCCAGAGGTTTTTCTGCTTAAACAGGACCAAAGGATCAATCTCTTTCTTTAAGCTGGAAAGATGAAAGTCTTTCACAACACCAATAATTTTACCTGCCGGAATATTGACACTTTCAATATTGGTAATCAATTGGAATTCCTTTCCTATTATTTCACCCGGATTTGTATAATTCAGTCTCTTCATTGCCGATTCATTGATTATATATTCTCCTGAACCTTCATTGTCTTCGGTCTTTTCAGTAAAGTTATTGCCACCCAGAAAACTCAGATTGAATATACTGGCAAAAGAATAGTCGCAGGGGTAAATTCCAATAAAGTCGTCTTTTTCATTTGTTTCGTTTTTAACATAACCCTCCATTTTGAACTGAAACATGTCATTTGCCTCGCCTCCCGGTGGTTCAAACATCGCAGAAACGGATTCAATGGAGTTATATTTAAGAAGCTCTTCTTTAAATACTTCAAACTTGGCCTGCACATTAGTATGTACATCCTCAAAACAAATAATATTGTTAGTTTCAACACCCATACTACTATCAAGGGCATAATTTGTTTGCCGGCGAATTACAATGACTGCCACAATCAGAACGATCGATATTGTATACTGCAACACGATGATAATTTTACTTATACCTTTCGTGCTATGGCTTCTACTGCTCATCTTATTTTCAGAAAGTGTTGCAAACTTATATTTGCTTTGTTTCAGTAATGGCAAAATACCAGCCAGAATTGCCAATATACAAAACAACCCGGCAACAGATATGATAAAAGCTGCATTACCCTCAAACAGATTAAAGCCAAAGTATCTTTGAATTATTATGTTAGTAAAAGTGACTATAAATCCACCAAGTACTACAGAGGCTAAGACAATTATAATACCTTCGGATAAGAAATATTTCAGATTCATCCAAATTGAAGAACCACTCACTTTACTGATAAAAAGATATTTATCAGTGAATTCTTTCATACCTATACTGAGGTTGGTAAAGTTTGCCAGTGCAATAAGCAAAAGTATCAATGCGGCCAGGGAGAGTGTATATATAACTGACATGTTGCTGTTTGCTTCTATCTCCCGAAGTTTATTGGAATACAAATGAATGTCAGTGATTTTTTGCAGATGAGCTTCAATATTTGCTTCATCAGTTTTGATCTCCCTAATTAAGGAATAAAAATCTTTAAATCCTTTTAATATTTTATCAGAACCGGCATTTTCGGATAATAACAAATATGTCCATGCCCAGCTTTCAGAAATAGAATTATCAACCGGAGTCGTTATAAATTCGGGGTGAAAATGGCTGTTTTGTGGAAAATCCTTCATTATGCCTTTTACAGTAAAGTCAGTATTGCTTCCATAATACTGCCCAACTGGCAGGGTCAGAATCTGCCCGACAGGATTGCCTTTCCCAAATGTCTTTTTCGCAAAGCTCTCTGAAACGACCATAGATCCAGGGCTATGTAAAATATTGAGAGGATTACCAACAATAAGTTCTGCATCAAATACTTCAAAAAAGGTACTGTCACATACATAAGCCTGGTTGACTATTATGTAATTATCATAATGCTTAACCACCCCTCCACTTATTGGTGTCAATCTCACGTAGTTGTCAATTTCGGGGAAGTATTCTGCCATTTGCCTGACAAAATCGGGTTTATATACCCTTGCAAAATGGTTCCCTGTAAAGAATCCGGAACTGGTTATAGTTAACCGGTAAATCCTGTCTGAATTTTTGTGAAAATTATCAAAAGTCAATTGGTTTCGCAAGAATAAAACGATAATCAATATGCTGCTCAGGGAGAGGCCTAATCCAATAACTTTTATAAGATTAAGAACTGGTCTTTTCAGGATATTTCTGGTGGCAAATTTTAATATCATATATTTTAAGGTCCCTGTTATGTATACCTAACTCCCGCTTTACTAATCAAACGCTGATGGTAAAGTGTACCTTATCATTAAAGAAATCCATATGTACTATCACTAGTGGGCATTAAAATTAAAATTGCAATGATATGTTTGAAGGTGCAGGCATGCTGATCCAACTTCCCATCATAAGAACGCAAGCCGAAAATAGAAAATATTATGATAAGAACCAGAAGTCACACAGTAAATTGACAAATTAAACTTTTTCCAGAATAATTGATATACCCTGACCTACCCCGATACACATTGTACAAAGTGCTTTTTTTGAGGTTGACCGTTGCAGCTGATAAAAAGCAGAAATCACAAGTCTTGAGCCTGTCATGCCTAATGGGTGCCCGAGTGCTATTGCTCCTCCAAGCGGATTGATTCTGGGGTCGTTAACTTCTAATCCGAGTTGACGTATACAGCCGATTGATTGTGCAGCAAAAGCTTCATTCAATTCAATAATATCCATGTCACTTAACTTAAATCCCAAACGTTTAAGGAGTGAGTTTGAAGCAGGGACAGGACCCATTCCCATGATCCGGGGAGGAACTCCGGCTGTTTGCATCCCAAGAATTCGTGCTTTTGGTTTTAAATTGAACTTTTTAATTGCATCTGCTGAAGCGATAATTAATGCAGCTGCACCATCATTAATCCCTGAAGAGTTACCCGCAGTAACGGTACCATTTTCATGAACTATGGGCTTCAGGGAAGATAGCTTTTCCAGTGAAGTTAATTTTGGATGTTCATCTTTATCAACAATGACATTTTCACCTTTTGACTTAGGTACTACGACGGTAATTATTTCATCGGTAAAACTACCGTTCTTCTTTGCAAGGGCAGTTTTCTCCTGGCTTGAATGTGCGAATTTATCCTGTTCTTCACGGCTTATTCTGTAGTCTGAGGCAATATTTTCAGCAGTTTCAATCATTGAATCGGTGCCGAATCTTTTCTTAAACTCCCTATTGATGAAACGCCATCCGATTGTTGTGTCAAATATTTCAGCTGATCGGGAAAAGGCTTCAGTTGCTTTACCCATTACAAAAGGGGCTCGTGACATGCTTTCAACACCTCCTGCAATAATTAAGTCTGCTTCACCGGAACTAACAGCTCTTGCTGCAATACCGATGGCATCCATTCCTGAGCCGCATAGCCTGTTGATTGTGACACCTGATACTGATTCGGAATAACCTGCAAGTAAAAGTGCCATACGGGCAATATTTCTGTTATCTTCCCCTGCCTGGTTGGCGCAACCCAATATAACATCATCCAATTCTAACCAGTTAATTCCCGGATTTCTTTCCATCAGTACTTTTAAAGGAATTGCTGCTAAATCATCTGGTCTTATTGATGAGAGTGCCCCACCATATTTCCCGACTGGTGTTCTTATTGCATCGCAAATGTAAACTTCCTGCATAATATTAATTTTTCTGCAAATTCTCAATTTTCGGTTTCAATGCTTTAAAAGCATGCAACAATCCTTCAGAGAGTCTATCTATTTCTTTCTGAGTTAAGACTGTTGAGAACATACATGCAAAAGTATTTACCATCAATATATTTTCATTGTAATATAAAAAGTCGAGAAGTTCGTTTATAACAGCAATAGTATCTTTTGACTGATAAGCATCACGGTAAGTAGTTGGCTGTATTGGTTTTAGATGAAAGCGAAACATGGAACCAGCACCTGTTACAGTAACAGGAACATCAACAATTCTTATTACCTCATTAATCTGGTCAATAGCATTTCTTGTTATTGCGTTTAGTTTCAGAACAGCCTCTTTGTTAAACAATTCCATTGCCACAAAACCTGCAGTCATTGTTACAGGATTAGCAGAAAAAGTTCCGGAATGAGGATATTTCAGGTTACTTTCACGAGGGTCTAAAACTTTCATAACATCTGTACGTCCTGCTATGGCTCCGACAGGAAATCCTCCACCGATAATTTTTCCTAATGCTGTAATATCTGGGCATACGGTATAATTTTCCTGTGCACCTCCGTAATTTACCCTGAAAGTAACTACTTCATCAAATACTAATAAAGCCCCGTTTTTGCGTGTCCATTTATAAACAGCTTCAATAAATTCAATTGTTCCTGGAATAAGTCCGACTCTGTGCGGAACAGTGTCTAAAAGGACGCAGGCAATCTGGTCGGCATGCTTGTCTAATATAGCAATGGTTCTCTCAATATCATTAAAAGGAAAAATGACTACATCATCTAAAACTCCTTTGGGGGTTCCATAAACCAGGGGAACACTATTCGGATTATCAATATCTCCCCAGTTGGAAGGATTTGCTGTTTGACTGACTTCAGCGAAATCATAGGTGCCGTGATATGTTCCTTCGGCTTTAGCAATTTTCGGGCGGCCGGTAAAAGCCCTTGATGCCTTTATCATTGCCATTACAGCCTCCGTTCCTGAATTTACAAATCTGATTTTTTCGAATCCTTTAACTCTTTCGCACAAGAGTTGAGCAAAAGCAACCTCAATTTCAGAAGCCAGTGTATAGGCGGTTCCTTTGGAGAGCTGATCAGTAACTGCTTTAATTATTGCAGGATGAGCATGCCCGTGAATAAGAGCCGCCATATTATTAGCGAAATCAATACGTTCAGTTCCGTCAATATCGGTTATATAGCATCCTGAAGCTTTATCAGCATAATCAGGAAATGGCTTACGAAATACATTATTCCGGCTTACACCGCCTGGTAATACTTCGCATGCCTTCCTGTATAATTCTTCGCTATTTCTATTCTTTAGCATAATTGATATGTTCTATTTCCGGCATAATCTGGCTTCTGTGTTTTTCTGTAAATACTCAAAAGTTACCCCCGGTGCAAGTTCTTTAACAAATAGCCCATTTTCTGTTACATCAATAATTGCATAATTTGTGTAAATTCTCCGGCAAACCTTTTTTCCTGTCAGCGGATAAGTGCATTGTTTCACAATTTTTGAATCACCGGCCTTAGTGCAATGCTGAGTAATGACATAAACTGTTTTAACTCCTGCCACCAGATCCATTGCACCTCCTACTGCCGGAACATCGTCAGCATCCCCGGTTGACCAGTTTGCAAGATCGCCTTCCTCTGACACCTGATAAGCTCCCAGTACACATATATCAATATGTCCACCGCGTATCATTGCAAAGCTGTCGGCATGATGAAAATATGCCGCGCCCGGAATGGCAGTAATATATTTCTTGCCTGCATTTACCAGCTCGAAATCTTCTGCACCTTTTTCAGCTACTTTACCCATACCCAGCAAGCCGTTTTCTGTATGATAAATAACCTCACGGCCCTCTGGAATATAGTCGGCTACCAGCTCAGGTATGCCAATTCCAAGGTTTACATAAGCACCATCGTGAATATCCATTGCCACTTTCTGGGCCATCTGGTTAATGCTCCATCCAATATTTTCTTTTAGCTCCATGGATACCTCCTCTTTTCTGCTACAAGTAATGATTCGTCTGCCGGACTGGAGACTTCAACAACTCTTTTAACAAAAATTCCGGGTGTAATGACACACTCGGGATCTATCTGTCCTACCTCAAGGATTTTTCTGGCCTGGACAATTGTTGTTTTAGCAGCCATACACATTACAGGTCCGAAATTTCTTGCAGTTTTGTTATAAATCAGGTTACCATATTTGTCGGCAGCAGAACATTTTACCAATGAAAAATCTGCATGCAGCGCATGTTCCAGCACATAAGTTTTTCCATTAAAAACTCTTGTTTCTTTATCTTTGGCAAGTGGTGTATTTACTGATGTTGGAGTAAAGAATGCCGGAATACCCGCGCCTGCAGCTCTTATTCTTTCTGCCAGTGTTCCCTGTGGCACTAATTCGAGCTCAATTTCTCCCCTTCTGTACAACTCAGGAAAAACGACAGAAATTGCAGTTCTGGGAAAAGAGCATATAATCTTTTTCACCTGCCTGTTTTCAATAAGTGCAGCCAGACCTACGTTACCACTTCCGGCATTATTGCTCACGACAGTAAGATCTCTTGCTCCCTGGTCTATCAATGCATGAATAAGCTCAACAGGATTACCCGCCTCTCCAAATCCACTAATATGTATGGTTGCACCATCGAAAATATCGGCAACTGCATCTTTAGCTGAATTAACAATTTTATTAATCATTTGTGTTTTGATTTATTCATCTCCCTTTCCAATGATTCCTCCAGTTTATTTTCAATTTCTATTAACTCATCTTCATAGAAATGCTTGTCATTTTCATAAGGCTTCAGCTTCTCAATTGTGTTTTCCTTATCATCATACCTGGCAAAATAAACCCTGTCCATCCAGTCCATATTTCTTCCTTCATTAAACTTTAATGCAAATACCTTTTCTCCGTTAATCTCAGAGGTACCCAATATTGAGATCTTTCCTGCAGAAGAAGTCATTGTGATATATCTCGATGGCCGGTTTATTGAAGCCAGTTCTTTATAAATCTTATTGAATATTTTTGAAATATCAGCTAACGGAGCCGTAAAATAATGATGCTCGCCTGTTGGCCTGGCACAATACATTGAATGAAATCCAACGCCCACCATAGCCAGGATATTCCCCAGGTCAATCCAATTTTGGGCAGATTTATCAATATCAACCTTCCCTTTATCATCTTTAAAAAGACTGATATGATTCATTATAGGGCTCTGGCTTTTGACATTGATACCATAGCTTTTTAATCTGCGGATTGCAGCAACAGTTAAGGGACTTAAGATCTCATGAGGTGTTGAAAAATGAGCTACCCAGACAACCTGGATTCCGTTGTCAATCACTTTTTTCCATAGTTCTAAGATCTCTTTAAATTTACTTGTCAGGAGAATTCCGGGCTGAAAAGTAATTGCTCTGGAACCAAACCGGACAGTTCTTATATGCATCAGATCAGGGTCTTCCATTAATGGATTAACATATTCCGCAAGACGATCGTAAGTGATAAAACCGGCATCACCTCCGGTAATCAAAATATCTGTAAGTTCTTTATGTTTCTTTAAATATTTGTGAATCTGACTGACATCATGTTGTACAAACATGTCTTCATCACCTCTCACCTGTGCATGACGGAAACAATATGTGCAATAAGAAAAACAATTCTGAGTCTCTTTGTCAAAGATTAATTCTACCGGAGGGTATTTGTGCTGGCATCCCTGCAATATTTCCAACTGACCATCATCATTCACAAACCATGGTTTATTTAATAACTGCTTACCATCATGAGGATTGGTTTTTCTCCGATATTCATCCACAACCTTTTTTCTTTCATCATCCGAAGCTGCATCAATGTATAGTTTAACATCATCTGCATTAATCATTCCCGGCTGTGGAAAAATCAACTGATAAATGGAATCCTTTTCATAGTTATTCCAGTATATAGAATTGAGGGTGTGTTTTGAAGCCAGAAATCTATATGCCTCAATAAAAAATTCCCTCTCCTTCAGATATCCGATGTCAATTCCATGCTTTTTAAGTATCCCGACTATTTCCCTGAAGCCATTTACACCTGAATAATATGATTTATCGGTAAAAAATGCTTCATCAGTTCTGAATAAACCAGAATGCTGCGGATAAGAAGAGTGTAATCTTTTTAACAGACCTGCCGGAAGCAAATTTTCATTTTCGATAACTGATATTGACTCATCAGAGTAATGGTAGCGTTTTAAGTTGCTTTTTAAATCAAACATATGAGTTGACATTTTATTATTTTTATTTAAATTTTCATAATCAACTTTTCAAAAAAACGGAATACATATATTTTACTGGACTCACAATTGAGCACAACAGGAAGAGTGAAAGTGCAGTGATGAATCCCGGTACTTTATCATATCTGCCGGTAACAGGCTAAATTAATAAAAAATTTTGAATTTGGAACGAACTCCTGTATTGCTTATAAATACAGGAGTAGTATCGTGGATTATCTTTTCTGCAAACCTTTCATTGTTTTAGTATTTATAAGCAGCCTCCTCCTTCTTCAAAAGAGCAAAAGGCTTTATTTCTTTTTTGTAACAATGAAATATTGTGGTATAGCCTTATGCAAATCTTCATTTTCGGTAATTTCAAAGTTTCCATCAGCAAATAAATCTTCTATCTCATTGGCTTTAAATGATTTCAGATCCGGGACTAATCCGAATTTACTTAAAATAGAAAGTGAAATATTCAGGATTTTCTTTTCTCCGAAACATGGTGTAACAGAAATAATCAATCCACCCGGTTTTAACAGTTCATTTATCCTTTGAATTGTCTTTTGGATATCTTCCACTAAATGCAGGATAAAAAATGCCAGGACTATATCAAATGACCCACGATTAATTCTGTCATCATATATTGTAGTGTGTGCATATGCTATGTTTTGAATTTTGCGATTGTCAGCATTTTTTTTTGCGATCTCAATCATTTTAGACGAGATATCAATAGCATGAATAAATTGAACATTAACAGCAATTTCATTGGATATTAGTCCTGGCCCGCATCCGAAGTCTAAAACAGTATCACCTGGTTTAAGATATTTCTTTGTACTTTCTATAAGCCTTAGGTAAGTTTGTTCATCTTTTTTCCCCTGCTGATCAAACTTATATGCCGACTTGTCCCAGAATTTTTCTGATTTATTCATTTTTAATCTGAAATATATATTTGGCTTAGAGTCAAATATCATTCATTTCTTTCCCTGACTAAAGGACTATTCAAAAGAGCTTCTACATTGCAGGTAAAACACTTATTGCAGCCACAAATATATTCAACCAATTCAGGATTATAGTAAACAGCCCATATAAGCATCGGGATTGCATCTTTTGGATCGTATAAAATTCCAGGCTGGTACTTTTCCAATCCTGCCTTGGCCCTCTCTTTATCTAAATCAACTGTGGTATTAATCCATTCTTTGCGTGTTTTCTCACCTGATAAGTAGGGAACCATATACTCAATTGCTTTTTGTACGGATGTCCCAAGGCTATCTGTGTACTGGTATTGATCAAACATTGAATCAAACTTCCGTAGGTTGATAAATATCTCGAGTAATGGTTCAATACCACTGCAATGATAACTAAGTGCATCACGACTTTTCAGGTCATTGCTGGTTCCATCGGGGTAATATGCAGTTGATATATAGTCTTTTACCCCTGCAATGGCAAATTGCTTTAGCTCTGAATTATCCAGAATACAACCAACAGTACCAATGATTTTCAAACGTTTAGACTGCCAGTTATTGTTTGGGGTATTTTCACGTTGAAGCTCTTTTAATGCGATTGACAACATCCATGATTCTACTGTTTGTTTTTCGTTTTTATTAAAACTGCCTCTATGAATAAAATACCCCCAGAAAGCAGGTATCAGTTTGTTTTCATTAATAGTATTGCCGGAAGGTACGTAAGTATCGGCCCAGGCTAATACAATATCTTTTATCTTCTCCTTATACTTATTTTTGCTGCTGCCATATGCAGTGTAAATCAAATCGGCAATCTTATTCATATCCAACAGGCTCTCAACAGATTCTACACGTTTCAGATTTTGATCGAGTAATCCTTCATAATAAATCTGTTTAATTGGTTTTGGATTTGCCTTTAAATGGACATCTGCCATTGTCTTTAAACTATCAGAAAGTGAAGCTATTTCAGGATTTTCTGCAATTAATCTCTTAAAACGCTCTTGTTCTTGCGGATTAAGAACTACCACCCCTGTTTTGATCTGGGAATAACCAAAATCACTGAAGGTTAAAGAAACTATAAATGCTATAAAAGATAATTTATTCATGATTTTATTTTCTGAATCTGAATTTAAACATTTAAAGGTGCCCTGACCATTCAGGAAGTTTTAAGAAGTTTATAAGAGAACAAAAATACTTAAATCTTCTTAAACCGGAGCCCTATCTCAAACAAAGCGGATAACTTATGCCGAAAGGCGGGAAGCTTTTCATTGCATTCTACCTGTAAGGCAAAGTGCTATTACTTAGTTCTCTCTTTTTTATTATCTGATTTAAAGTCCGGAAAACGGGTATAAGATTTTCCTGATATAACTTTTAAAGTATTAAGTATTGAAAATAAAGCGTTGACGAAAAATACTATTATTAATGGAATAAGATTATCAGCCTTCCAGTAAATCCAGGTTCCTGCAAGCATTGCTAACCAGATTTTCAATTGAAAGCTAATAACATCACTATAATGTTCAGACATCCCTTTTATTTTATCCTTTTTATGATTCCAAATTAATACAGTTGGGAAGATAAGTGGGATAATACCACTTAAGTGCAAAAGTCCTAACCAATTGTTATCATTAGTCTGCTGAATCTCCTCAGCCCCGTCGGGTTCATTTCCAACAAACAGATTATAATCAACTTCAAGAGCTTTAGCAATCATCTGAAGAGTATAAGCCCGGGGATCTACTTCTCCATTCTCAATCCGTTGGATAGTTCTGGCACTGACTTCAGTTTTATCAGCCAACTCTTCCTGAGTCATGCCTTTTTTAATCCTTAATTCTTTTATAAGTCTTCCTGTTTCCATTTTCTTTTTTTATTCAAATGTCGGCCTGATCAGGGTAACTTTCCAACTACAAAAACACGACATTTACACGACATTTGCAACTAATATTCTAACGATGCCACATATAGCCAGTATTTTACATTACCAGATTCTCCCGATATATCGGGACTACTTGTCCTGTAATAAGGGAAGTTTCTCATAGTAACTGTCCGAACTAGCTGAGCGTTGTTCTTTTCTCTTCATTTTCATATTCTAAAAGGTCTCCAGGCTGACAATCTAAGGCTTTGCAAATTGATTCCAATGTGCTAAATCTGATTGCTTTCGCCTTTCCTGTTTTCAGGATGGAAAGGTTGGAAAGAGTTAGATCAACTTTCTGGGATAACTCATTCAGCGAGATCTTTCGCTTTGCCATCATTACATCCAAGTTTACTATAATCGGCATAGCTTAAACAGTTAAATCGTTTTCATTTTGCAATTCTATGCCTTTGCTGAATATCTGTGAAATTACAAATATTATTGCTCCCATCATCAGAAAAGCCTCCGTGTCATTCCAGAATTCTTCCACATGGCTTACCTCGTACCCCCATTGAATGAGTCTATTTGTGTACTGATGTGCAATAATACTGACAATAGCAATAGCAAATGCTTCATAGCTTATCTTTTCTATAAGTCTGGCAATCTCAGAATTGAAAGGTTTATCCAGATTTAGTTTCATGAAGATTTTTACTACAAGAAAAAATAAATATGCCTTAAGGATCGCCAAAACAGCAACAAAACTCATTAGCCCGATGAAATGGGAAAATTTGTTTTCATAGATTTCCGAAAGGTTTAATCCTTTGTAAATGTCTTGTGAAGCAATTGGTTTGAAAAGTGTCAGAATAAAATTAAAAATTAAGGCTCCCACCTCAATACATAATCCTATGAAAATTACCCATGATACTACATTTAATACTGATAGAATAACATCATCTTTCTTTGACATATCAATTGAAATTTAAAATTATGATGCAAATATAATAAATAAATATTGATTATCAATAAATATTAATTTATAATCAGCAATTATTTTATGTTAATAAGTGTTTAAGGATGTTGAATTGAATTAGTATGGGAAATGAATACAAGAAACCCGCTATGTAATTGAAGAACTATTGTTAATAAAAGAAGTGCAGACGGCCAGTGGGTATAAGGATGTAAGCGTCACCTGATTCATTCATCCGGTTTGCGTATCAGGCGGGGCGGTTTCCAAATGTGCTTGCAGAATGTTAAACTTTTTTTACAGCATTAAATTGGAAGCCATGCGATATAGAGAAGTGGTCAGGAATGTTATTATCTAATCTTTTTAATGCTTTAAAAGTTTAATTACTTGAGATGACTAACAAATTTAATTAATTAGAGCGAAATAATTTGGCATTTTTTATAACGCGAGGGTGTATGAGCCGTTGCGTTGCCAGAGCGCTTACTTATCCAGGTACACTATGACAACCAGATGTACCAACCAATGGAAAACCTGGACCAGCAATGACTTATTCAAGCTGTTGTGCGCTAGTGTATTAGATTATTTCATTATTCTAAGACTATCAATCGGGATAATACTAACTCCTCTATCTTTGAAATTCAAGATCATACTATCCGTCATTTCTTCTGATTTCGATAAAACTGCTTCTTCAATAAGATTAATCTTGTAACCTCTATTCTGAGCAGCCTCCACAGTTGCATTAACACATTCTGCAGCATCTAACCCAACAATATACAATTCATTTATTTTGTAATTAGTAAGGATGCTATCAAGGTTTGTATTCCTAAATGAGTCTTTTACTTTCTTTACGACTTCAATATTTGAAAATATTTTCAGTCGTTTATCATATCTTGCTCCTTGGTGACCTTTCGCGTATGTGCTATTAAGTAAATTCACTAATGGATTTGTTATTTCACTTCGAATGTAAACAATAGGAAAATTATGCTTATTAAAACCATCAGCTACTTTGTTTATGATTTTTATTAAATCTTCAGAGTTTTCCTTAAAGTAGGGGTAAAGCGAGACCTCTCCAGTTGTAGCTTCTTGAATATCAACAACTAATAGTGCATAGTTTTGTTCGTTATAGTTCAGAATTGGTTGTCCTTTTGATATGATTGACTCATTTTTACCTACAACTATTAAGTTTACTATCGTTACAACAATGAAAAGAATCATTGTTCCAATAATTCCAATGATTATTTT
Source organism: uncultured Bacteroidales bacterium (assembly GCA_963732435.1). Classification (GTDB taxonomy): domain Bacteria; phylum Bacteroidota; class Bacteroidia; order Bacteroidales; family VadinHA17; genus LD21. The sequence goes on from CAVSZL010000009.1 coordinate 187,072, forward strand.
CTTTAAAATTCTTTTTTTCTTAATCATAATTTTACTTTATTGTAAACTATTTGATTATAACTATATTATAGGCATGATGCACAACGGGAGTTTCCATATAAATCGGGACAGGTCGTCTCAAAACCTTTCTCTCCTGGTGTTTTTCCGGTCAGTTTAAAGCGATCTGAGCTATAGCTGATTTTCATCTGTCAGAAATATTTCCTGTAAAAATATAGTCACAAACCTGCTTGTTTTCGTTTGAATAAGGAAAATATGGTCAAAAACAGGGAAGCAAGCATCCTCAGTAACTCTTTCAGCAACATTCCGTGTAACCTGGTGAACTATTTTAATCAGTCAAGATCAAGCACTATTTTTATGTTTTCTTTTACTTTTTGTTGAATGTCTCCGGGTAATTCTCCCACTTTTTTTGTCAGTCTGCGGTTGCCAATTGCTCTAATTTGATCAATCATAATGTCAGACTCAATTTTAAGATTTGCTGTTCCTTTCTTAAGATGAACCCTCAAAATATCACTTTCAGGAGATACATTAGTGGTTATGGGACAAATAATCGTTGAAGGATGAACCTGAAGGAGACTCGTTTGAACTATTAAAACAGGTCTGATTTTGCCAGTTTCAGTACCTCTCTGTGGTTCCAGTTCGGCTATCCAGATATCAAACTGTTTAATTTTCATCCTGAAGAATTTCAAATTCAGCAAGGACAGCAAGTGATTCTTTCTGAACTAATCTGGATTCCATTGCTAGCTTTTTAGAGATAAGGCTTCTGCGATTAATCCTGTTATAGTAATCAACAGCTTCATTTATGTAGCGGTTTCTTGATTTTTTAACTTTTGTCAGAACCTCTTCAGTTTCATTAAAGATGTTGTCGTCCAATTTTAAAGATAAAGTTTTCATGTGCACTGAAATAGCATAGTACAAAGGTATATACTAATTAGATATATTCCAACAATACCAAAGCTTATTTTATTCCTGATTCTAAGGCACAAATTCTCCAAAAGGGCAAATTAGAGAGTAACAATTATTTCAAGTAATTCCTGCCTTGTCTTGCCAAGTTTATTGCCAAGTAGTTCTATCATCTCTTTTTCCTTGCCCTCGGTGAAACGTAAATCCTTATCGGAAAGGTTTTTAAATCTCTGCTTGAGCTTTTTTTTCTTTATGTTCCAATATCCGGTGATCCTGGTATTCATTTCTTCTTATCTGAAAGTGTATTTTCTGAAAGTTAGTTTATATCAGGTTCAACAGTTTGCAGCAAATCTGGTACTTATTAACAATTGGATTAAACAAATTAACAATCAGAGGGTCCGTTTTTACTATGCTTTTTTAAGAAATTTTAAATATCCATATTTGTATAACTGTTATTAAATACCGGAAGAGAAAATTTATGGACGCAGAAATTACAATAATAGGAGCCGGCGCAATAGGCCTTGCAATAGCTGAAAAACTATCAGGACTATATCCCAATCTTTTCCTCATTGAAAAACACCCGACATTCGGACAGGAGACCAGCAGCAGAAACAGTGAGGTAATTCATGCCGGGATCTACTACACAAAAGGAAGTCTTAAGTCGAAACTTTGTCTGGAAGGGAAAAAGTTACTGTATGAGTATTGTAATAAATATGAAGTGCCGTATAAAAAATGCGGCAAGCTTATAGTTGCCACATCTGAAAATGAGATCCCTGTGATTGAATCCATTCTGAACACAGCTATCGGAAATGGGGTTGATGATATGGTAATGATCGGAAAGGAAGAAATAGCTCAGATGGAACCAAATATCTTTGCTTTAAAAGCACTGCACTCTCCCGGAACCGGCATAATCGATTCTCATTCACTTATGAAACAATTTGAGACAAATACTGTCAATAATGGCGGGCAGATCGCCTACTCAAGTGAGGTTACCGCAATAAAAAAGATTAAAGACGGTTATGAGATCACACTAAATGATGCTGATAACAGGGAATATAGATTTCACTTCCAGGATAGTGATCAATTCTGCAGGACTTACAGCTGATAAAGTATCTGAAATGGTGGGAATGAGCAGTGAAAATCTTAAAATATTATTCTGCAAGGGGGAATATTTCAGGGTGAATCCCCCGAAAAACCGCCTGATAAAGAGACTTATATACCCTATACCTCATAAAAACATGGAAGGCATCGGAATACATGTTACTATTGATATGGGAGGAGGAGTAAAACTTGGTCCTGATGTAAAATATCTTGAATCCAATGTTTATGATTATAAACTAACTGCTTCGAAACAGGAGGCATTCTATAAATCCGCTAAAAAATTCCTTCCATTCCTCGAGTATGATGATATCGCTCCTGAAATGGCAGGGATCCGCCCCAAAATACAGAAACCTGGTGATCCTGAGGCTGATTTTTATATTATGGAAGAGACAAAAAGAGGGTTTCCCGGATTTGTAAATCTTATTGGCATGGAATCGCCGGGTCTGACTTCTTCCATAGCAATAGCAAATTATGTGAATAATCTTATCGGTAATTCAAATTAATTCATTAGTTTTAATAGTTTGTATCAGTATTGGAAATCAAATAAAAAAACAGAATGAAATCATCAGCTATTAATTTTCGGGTATTTATTTTATCAATAGTACTAGGCATTTCATTATCCCTTAATGCCCAGCAGGAGTCCCAGACAGAAACATTTGTACCTGAAGTGGGTCAGGCTGGGAAGGATGTGGTCTGGGTGCCTACACCCGACCTGCTTGTAACCAGAATGCTTGAAATGGCAAAAGTTACTCCGGAGGACTATCTTATCGATCTTGGTTCAGGAGATGGTCGCACAGTTATAGCTGCAGCAAAGATTGGCGCAACTGCTGTCGGCATTGAATATAATCCTGAAATGGTAGCTCTTTCGAAAAAAAATGCGAAGGAGGCCGGGGTAAGTACAAAGACAGAATTTATTGAGGCTGACCTCTTTGAATATGATTTTTCTAAAGCTACTGTAATTACTATGTTTCTTCTACCGGAGATCAATTTAAAACTCAGACCAAAGATTCTTGATCTTAAACCCGGCACCCGTATTGTTACAAATACATTTACTATGGCTGAATGGGAGCCGGATTATGAAGTTACAACAGAGGAGAACTGGAACAGCTGGAATTCGGCTCACATGTGGATAGTACCTGCAAAAGTTGCCGGAATATGGAAAATGGATAACGGAGAGCTTAATATAAGACAGGAGTTCCAGATGGTTTTCGGGACTTTTAAAACAGATATGAACACAATTAACATAACAGAAGGACGTCTGAATGGCGATCTTATTTCCTTTACTATTGGCACTGGAAAATATACCGGCCGGGTAGATGGAAATTCAAAAATGGCGGGTGAAGTAACTGCAGGCAGTGATACCAAAAAATGGAACGCAACTTATAAGGGCCCGTCAGAATAAAGCAACAAAAACTTTTTAACCTTCAATCCTGATGTTTTAAACATAATGGTCAAAACTGCTTTTACTTTATGTTTTACCTCTGAGAAGTTTCTGAAGATCAGCCATCTCATCCCTGAATCGTGCTGCTTCAATAAAATTAAGTTCAGATGCAGCCCTCTCCATGCTTTTCCTGGATTTTTCAATAGCTTTTTCCAGGGCTTCCCTGTTCATATATTTAACAACAGGATCAGCAGCAATATCTGGTCTGTCGGGTTCAATATATGCCCTGGATGCTATACCTTTTTTACTTAAACCACTGAGTACTGAGCCTGTCTTTCTGGTAATCTGAGCAGGTGTTATGCCCATCTTTTCATTATATATCAGCTGCTTTTCTCTGCGCCTGTTAGTTTCATCAATTGTTTGCTGCATACTTCGTGTGATTGTATCAGCATACATGATCACTCTGCCGTTCAGGTTACGTGCAGCCCTGCCTGATGTCTGGGTAAGTGAGCGTGAAGATCTCAGAAATCCCTCTTTATCAGCATCAAGGATAGCAACAAGTGATACTTCCGGAAGGTCAAGTCCTTCCCTGAGGAGGTTCACTCCCACAAGAACATCGATTAACCCGGTCCGGAGACTGTCCATAATGTCGATCCGGTCAAGCGTATCAATATCAGAATGAATATAACTGCATTTGATATCGTATTTAATAAGGTATGATGAGAGTTCCTCAGCCATCCTTTTCGTTATTGTGGTTACCAGTGTCCTCTCTCCTGCCCCTGATCTTTTCCGGATCTCAGCCATAAGATCATCAATCTGGTTCAGACTGGGACGGATCTCAATGGGAGGATCGAGAAGTCCTGTCGGTCTTATCACCTGGTCAACGAATACTCCCTCGCTCTTCTCCATCTCATAATCTGCAGGTGTGGCGCTTACAAATATTGTCTGTCCGGTGAGAGACTCAAATTCTTCTATTCTCATTGGCCTGTTATCGAGTGCTGCGGGTAATCTGAAACCATATTCAACAAGATTTTGTTTCCGTGAATGGTCTCCTCCGTACATTGCCCTGATCTGAGGAACACTGACATGGCTCTCATCAATTACAGTAATAAAGTTTTCCGGAAAATAGTCAAGCAGGCAGAATGGCCTGGTGCCAGCCTTCCTTCCGTCAAAATACCTCGAATAATTTTCAATTCCGCTGCAATAACCCAGTTCCTTTATCATCTCCAGATCATACAACACCCTTTGCTCCAGTCTCTTTGCCTCTTCTTTTTTTCCGATATCGTTAAAGTGCATGACCTGTCCGACCATATCATCCTGAATCTCTCTTACAGCCGAATTTATCCTTTCACGGGTTGTTACAAAAATATTTGCCGGGTAAATTATGTACTCTCGCAGTACTTCAATTCTATGACCATCAAGAGGATCAAAGGTATTCAGCTCCTCAATCTGATCACCAAAGAATATAACCCTGACAGCAATATCAGCATATGCAGGATAAATATCAACGGTATCTCCCCTTACTCTGAAAGTTCCGTGTTTAAATTCCAATTCATTACGGGAATAGAGGCTGTCAACAAGTTTTCTGAGAAAAAGATTTCTGTCAATATTCTGCCCGGTCCTGACATGGACAGTATTTGAATGAAAATCATCAGGATTACCGATTCCATAAATGCACGATACAGATGAAACAACAATCACGTCCCGGCGGCCTGAAAGCAGTGATGAAGTGGCACTCAGACGAAGTTTTTCGATCTCCTCATTTATTGAAAGATCTTTCTCAATATATGTATCTGTTACAGGAAGATACGCTTCCGGCTGGTAGTAATCATAATACGAAACAAAGTATTCAACCCTGTTCTCAGGAAAAAACTGCTTGAATTCACCATATAGCTGCGCAGCCAGGGTTTTATTATGGCTGAGAACTAATACCGGTCTCTGAACCTTCTCAATTACATTGGCTATGGTAAAGGTTTTACCTGATCCTGTTACGCCGAGAAGAGTCTGAAAAGGAACTCCTTTCCCGAGTCCGTCAACTAACTGTTTAATAGCTTCCGGCTGGTCGCCGGTTGGTTGAAAATCTGAGATAAGTTTAAAATCCATTCCAACAGTTCTGTATTGCAAACCTACAAAATTTTAGCCAAACCGCCGCCCGCTCGGCGAAGTCTGCGACTTCGCCGTAGTTAAAATCTGACATTTGACTACAATATATTTATTATTTTATTATTTTTGAAAAAGTAAATATGTCTTTTTCAAGTGCTATTGAAAAACAATGACAACCGGTTACCAGATTAAGGATCAGGAGGCATTATATTTCCTGACTTTCCAGATTGTTGATTGGATTGATGTTTTTACCAGGAAGTGTTACAGAGACATCATGATCGACAGTTTTAAGTATGCCATGGATAATAAAGGATTTCAAATATTTGCTTATGTTATTATGTCAAACCATATTCATTTAATAGCACATAGCAGTTTGGGATGTTTAAGTGCAAATATCAGGGATATAAAAAAATTCACCAGTAAGAGAATAGTTGAAGCAATGTCAGAAATAAGGGAGAGCAGAAAAGAATGGATGCTTAACAGATTCAAATATAACGCATCACAACGCAAAGTGAATAAAGAATATCAGGTCTGGACTCATGAGAATCATGCTGTACTGCTTTATAGTAATGAATTTATAAGAATTAAGATGCAGTACATTCATAACAATCCGGTAAAGGCAGGTATCGTTGAAAAACCAGAAGATTATATATATTCCAGTGCAAGGAATTATGCTTCTCTTGAAGCGCCAATTGACATTCCGCTACTTGTATTACCATGGATTACATACAGATAGGTTTGAAGTCTGAAGACTTCATTTTAGTGAAAGCGAAGTTGAAAACTTCGCTTAACGAGCTTATCTGCATCACCAACGCTTGGCGAAGTCTGCGAGACTTCGTCGAAACATATTAAACCGACATCGTCGAAATATAGTATATACGCTGCGCTCGGCTGAGTCTGCGACTCGCCGAGATATCTGAACAAAAAAGGCGCAATAAATAGCGCCTCTTCAAATACAGTTATAGTATTTTATCCTAAATAACCCTTTAATAATCTGCTACGTGAGGTGTGTCTTAACCTTCTGATTGCCTTTTCCTTTATCTGGCGGACACGTTCACGTGTAAGTCCGAACTTCTCACCTATCTCTTCAAGTGTCATCTCCTGGCATCCTATTCCAAAGAAAAACCTGATGATATCCCGTTCTCTTTCAGTCAGAGTAGCAAGCGCCCTGTAAATCTCCCTTGAAAGAGATTCATCCATAAGCAGCTTATCCGCCACCGGTGAATCAGAATTTGTAAGGACATCGAGCAGACTATTATCTTCTCCCTCAATAAAAGGCGCATCGACAGAAACATGCCGACCTGATACCTTTAGTGTATCTGCAACCTTCTCTTTTGGCAATTCCAGAACATCTGCAAGCTCCTCAGGTGAAGGAGTACGCTCATTCTCCTGTTCAAATTTGGAAAATGCTTTGTTAATCTTATTGAGAGAACCAACCTGGTTCAATGGTAACCTTACTATCCTTGATTGTTCTGCAAGTGCCTGAAGGATTGATTGTCTGATCCACCATACAGCATATGAAATAAACTTGAATCCACGGGTTTCGTCAAATTTTTCTGCAGCTTTAATCAGACCCAGATTCCCTTCATTAATAAGGTCAGGAAGGCTTAGACCCTGGTTTTGATATTGTTTTGCAACAGAGACTACGAAACGAAGGTTTGCTTTTGTAAGCTTTTCCAGAGCAGCCCTGTCACCTTTTTTTATCCGTTGAGCCAATTCTACCTCTTCTTCAACCGATATCAACTCTTCCTTACCAATCTCCTGCAAATATTTGTCGAGTGAAGCACTCTCCCTGTTGGTTATGGATTTGGTAATCTTTAATTGTCTCATTATGCCTCCCAAAAATTTTTCGCAAAGATATTCCTTTATTATGTAATAACAAAAATTATTCACTATTGTTGTGAGAAGGGGATTTTAATTTTAAAATCCCCTTAAATAGTGCAAACTACCGAACCATAATTTATTAATTCCCAAACTGATAATTAAACAGGGTGCCATCTGACTGCATACCTCCTATTGATTTAAGAGAGGATCCGTTATTAGTAGCCTGCTGTACTTCTGTCAGACTCCTTACTTTTTTTCCATTGATGCTGAGTATAATATATCCTTTCTTTATGCCGATATCCTTAAACTTACCATCATCTATACCGACAACTTTTAATCCATAATCGAAATCAATTTCTCTCATTTCACTCTGGCTAAGTGATTCAAGTGTTGCACCAAAAACCTTATCACTTGCCATATCAGCTGTAACTACATTAGTATTACCTGATGCATTCTTTAGAACAACAGTTACAGTATTCTCTTTCCCGCCTCTCAGATAGGTCACACTTGCCTTATCGCCCGGACGACGTTTGCCAACCTGCTCCTGCAATTCAGCAACAGTATTAACATTCTGTCCATCGAACTTCAGAATAATATCATTCTCTTTCATACCGGCACCGGCAGCAGAACCACCGTCGATAATCCTAGTAATCAGGATTCCTTTCACTTCCTTAAGATTCTGCTTCTTTGCTTCCTCTGAATCAACATCTATTATATTTACACCAATCAATGCGCGCTGAACCTGACCAAACTCCTTCAGATCTTCAACAACTTTCTTAGCAATAGAAACAGGAATAGCAAATGAATTACCAGCATAAGCACCACTTGGCGACAAGATTGCAGATGTAATTCCTACAAGTAATCCTTTTGAGTTGACCAGCGCTCCTCCGCTGTTACCCATATTCAATGCAGCATCAGTCTGAATGAATGATTCAATACGGTAATTGCCTTCATTTAATTGCAGACTTCTTCCTTTAGCACTGACAATTCCAGCTGTAACGGTTGAAGTAAGGTTAAATGGATTCCCGACAGCAAGCACCCATTCGCCAAGTCTGAGCTGATCTGAATCTCCGTATTTAATATATGGAAGATTATCACCTTTCACCTTAAGAAGAGCAATATCACTACCTGGGTCACGACCAACAACCTCAGCATCCAAAGTACGCTTATTATTAAGTGTAACTTCAACAGATTCAGCATTTTTAATAACATGGTTATTTGTTATTATATAACCATCGGCTGAAATGATTACACCTGATCCATACCCGCTTACCTCTCTTGGCTTACCGGAATAACGGTCACCATAAAACCACTCCATAATAGGATTTTCAGCTTCACTTCCAACCATCGATTTAGTATGCACGTGCACAACTCCATGAACGGTCTGTTCTGCAGCATAGGTAAAATCTATCTGCTTATCCTGCATCTGAAGTGATGTCAGAAATGTTCTGGCTTGTTCAACTTCAACATCTGAACTGTCTTTTGAAATAATCACTTCCGGTTTTTCAATTATCCTTGTATAGGCAAACAGAGCAATTGTCGCTCCTAAAAGAGCCATTATAAAACCACCTAAAAAATACTTCGCTTTCATAATTTTGTTTTTTAAATTTTACTTCCTTTTGATAAAGCATTTATAATTGATTAATATGCCTTCACAAAAGATTAATATCTTTATAACCTTTTTAATGAACAATTGTTTTACAAAGATCATGCATTTTTAGAATGATCTTCAATTATTTAACAACACTTTAACAAATTTAAACCAGGCTTGTTAAAAAAAATTAACTCTGATTGAAAAAAGACTTTAACTTGCTTGCTGTTTTGTATATAAAAATAAGAAAAATATGAAGATAGTATTTAATAAATATCAGGGAGCCGGTAATGATTTCATTATTATTGACAACAGGGAAAGCACTTTTAATCCTGATGATTCAAAGCTTATTGCTAAAATGTGTGACCGAAGGTTTGGTATCGGTGCCGACGGTCTCATATTAATATGTAATGACCCTGAATATGATTTTGAAATGAAGTATTTCAACTCGGATGGTTTTATTGGGAGTATGTGCGGAAACGGTGGCAGGTGTTCAGCCGACTTTGCTGTTAAATCAGGAATTGCGGGGAAAAAAATGGCCTTTAAAGCATATGATGGCATTCACAAAGCATTATCGGAAGATGGCATTATCAGACTGCAAATGAACAATGTAAGAGTTCCGGATCTGATCAGTGGAAATTATTTTATAAACACAGGATCACCGCATTACGTGGTATTTGTCAAAAATGCAGATAAAACTGATGTTTTCAATGAAGGGAAGAGATTGCGCTGGTCTGAAGAGTTCGCTCCAGGTGGAACAAATGTGAATTTTGTCGAAGTAGTGGAAAACGGCATTTATGTCAGAACTTTCGAAAGAGGTGTTGAGGATGAAACTTTATCATGCGGAACAGGTGTCACTGCTTCTGCCATTGCTTCAGTATTATCCGGACATATTGACAGAAACAGTGTCAATGTTAAAACAAAGGGGGGAAACTTGTCAGTTTCATTCAGGATATCGGGTAACGAAATTTCAGATATCTGGCTTTCAGGTCCGGCAACTTATGTATTTGAAGGGGAGATACCTGATAACTTTTAATAATGCTGAAAGAAAAACTATTCGGAAAAACACTTAATGAACTGATTGCTGTTGCAAAAAGAGTAGGTTTACCTGGTTTTTCTGCAAAACAGATAGCTGACTGGCTCTATAAAAAGGAGATTTTTACTATTGAAGAGATGACCAATCTCTCAAAAAAGACCCGGGAATTACTCTCTGTTGATTATGAAATTGGATTGTCAGCCCCGATCAGTGAATCAGAGAGTAAAGACGGCACAAAGAAGTATCTCTATAAAGTACTTAATAACAAACATATAGAAACGGCCTACATCCCTGATGAAGACCGTGCTACTATTTGTGTATCATCCCAGGCAGGATGCAAAATGGGTTGCATTTTCTGTATGACAGGAAAACAGGGATTCCAGGGAAATCTTACATCAAATGAAATACTGAATCAGTTCAGAAGTCTTCCGGAGTTCAGGAAAATAACCAACATGGTTTACATGGGTATGGGTGAACCTCTCGATAATATAAATGAAGTACTTAAGAGCCTCGAAATACTGACAAGCGCATGGGGCTACGGATGGAGCCCTACCAGGATCACTGTCAGCACAGTAGGTTTGATTGCCGGCATCAAAGAATTCCTGGCAAAAAGCAGGTGCCACCTCGCTGTCAGCCTGCACTCACCTTTTGATGAGGAGCGAAAAATGCTTATGCCGATACAGCGCACAAACACGGTTACGGAGGTGCTGGATATTATACGCAACTTTGATTTCAACAGCCAGAGAAGAGTCTCATTTGAATATATTCTTTTTAACGGGATGAACGATACTCCGAAGCATATTAAAGAACTTGCCAGAATTCTTAACGGCATCAAATGCCGGATAAACATTATACGATTTCATCCTATTCCCGGAGCCAAATTTGAGAGTCCTAACCTTGGAGCAGTCATAAATTTCAAGGAGGCACTTAATGCCAAAGGAATTCTGACAACGATCAGGACAAGCAGAGGGGTGGACATTCAGGCTGCATGCGGTTTATTATCAACAATTGCACAAAACAAGCCGGCATAGATATGTTGAAGCCATTTTTTCTATTATCCTTAACACTAAATTGTCTGCTCTCGTACCCTCAAAGGAGTTCCATTGAAAGCTTTCTGACCGACTCATCAATGAGCCATGCCTCAGTTTCCCTCTATTTTGCCGATGTTGAAGATGGAAAGCCTTTATTGGATTATAATTCCGGGAAAAGTCTCACTCCAGCCTCCATACTGAAATTGATAACCTCGGCAGTTGCACTTGAGCTGCTCGGCCCTCAGTATACTTTTAAGACAAATATCGGATATACAGGGGTCCTGGATAAAAGAACCGGAACACTTAATGGAAACATAGTTATCAGGGGAGGAGGAGATCCCTCACTTGGCTCCCCTTACTTTACAGATCATTACAAAGATTTTATAGATTACTGGATATCTGAAATTAAAAAGCTTGGTATTAAAAAGATAGTAGGAAAAGTGATCACTGACGATTCATATTACGACTTTCAACCGGTTCCTGCCAAATGGCTGTGGGAAGATACCGGTAATTATTACGGTGCAGGAGCTTACGGATTATCGGTTTTCGATAACACTTATAAGATTTACTTTCGGAAGAACAAAGACAATAAACTGACTATTAAAGAAATAGTGCCTGAGGAATGCAGGCCGGAAATGTCTAACCTTCTTACAGCTTCCGGCACAAATGATGAGGGTTACGTTTTTGCAGCTCCTTACAGTACAACCGGCTGGATGGCAGGTACTATACCAATTGAACTTGACAACTATGCATTAAAGGCATCCATACCTGATCCTCCGCTGCTTATTGCTGTAATGGTAGATAAAAAGTTAAAGGTTGCAGGAATTACTTTATCAGAAGATCCAGCCACTTACCGGTTGGCCAAAAAGATTAAAAATGAAGAGATGGTAATCATAACTGAAACCACCTCTCCTCCCCTTTCAGAAATTATTGAAGTGCTTAACCACGAAAGTATTAATCTTTACGCGGAACATCTTATCAAAGAGCTTGGGAAAAAATATTCTGACAACGGTTCAACTTATTCTGGTGTGAAAGTTGTAAGGGAATTCCTTGAGAGTGCCGGCATTCCGCAGGAGGGTCTGTTTATCGAAGATGGAAGTGGTCTTTCACCGTTAAATGCAATAAATTCCAAAGATCTTGTATCCTTCCTGATATACCTTAAAAAACATGGAAAGTACTTTCCTGATTATTTTAATTCGATTCCTGAAGCCGGTAAAGAGGGTACACTCTCGAACTATTTCAGGGATCCTGTTTTCGCATCAGGAACAAGAGTCAAAAGCGGTTCAATGACCCGGGTAAGAAGTTATGCAGGTTTCATTACCACAAAATCAGATAAGAATATTGTCTTTACCATTATTGTTAATAACTACAGCGGACCTTCACGACATATTGTTATGGGCATAGAAAATATTATCAAACAAATAATTCTCGAAGAATAATATTTCTTACTCATGTCAATAGAAAAATCTGGAAATCAAGATTTTATAAATATAATACAATAAATGAATAATAAATTATCCGTAAGAGCATGTTGTGACTATAATCCGGACAGGATATATGAACTAATTTCTGAGATTTACAAAAAAACAAATGGTCCGGATGTAAAAGGGAAGAAGGTACTGGTGAAACCTAATATCCTCACCGATGATGATCCGGCTAAATGTATAAGTACTAATCCCGTTGTTGTGGAATCAATGGTCAGGTTTCTTCAGTCAAATGGAGCTACTGTTTTTATCGGTGATTCACCGGCAGTTCATTCGCGTAATTTCAGGGGTGAAAAGGCCGGGATATGGAAGGTTTGTGAGACAACAGGAGCAACATGGATTGACTTTACTGAAAAGCCTGTAGAGAAAAAATTAAAGAAAGGTAAAATCAGGATAGCAAATATTGTCGATACAATTGACCTTATAATCTCTCTTCCAAAATTTAAGACACATGAACTCCTGTACTTTACGGGTGCAATAAAAAATACGCTTGGTCTTTCACCTGGTTTCAGCAAAGCCAAACAGCACGCCCTCAACCAGGACAGAAATGATTTTGGAGAATTTCTTGTTGACCTAAATGAAACTGTAACTCCTTCATTCTTTCTTATGGATGGTATTATGGGAATGGAAGGTCCAGGACCCGGCAGGGGATTCCCCACTCCGGTTGGAGTCTTGCTCGGATCAACCAATCCTCTTGCCCTTGATATAATAGCCAGTAGAATAGCTGGTTACGAACCACTGGTAATACCAACTAACAGAATCGCACTTTTCAGGAAAAAGTGGCTCCTTTCAGAATCTGATATTGATTATGACGGACCTGATATCAACGATATTATAAAGAAAGATTTTAAGAAAGTACCCATATCGCACAGTAATAATATTGCACTGCAATTTGTTATGAAAAGGATCAGGTTCCTGAAAAAAATCGAAAAAAGGCCTGTTTTTATCCACGATAAATGTACCGGTTGCCAGAAATGTGTCAAGATTTGTCCTGTTAGGGCAATAAAACCGTTGCCCGGTAACAAGAAACATATAGTTCTGAAAGATAGTATCTGCATACGCTGTTACTGCTGCAGTGAAGTCTGCAGTGATGATGCAATAGAAATCAGAAGGAAGTTCTTTGGGGTGTAGCGGAAATGCTAAAGTAAAAGAATTAACTACAAAATACTGAATGACTTCCCCTTCTCACTCGGGAGAGGGGGACTGAGGGGGAGAGGTCAGATATACATCAAAGGTACACCTTATCAGGAAGATTTGTCAGACATCAATTCTGGCATACTTTGCATGGCTCTCAATGAATTCCCTTCTTGGAGGCACTTCATCACCCATTAGCATTGAGAATATGTGATCTGCTTCGGCAGCGCTTTCAACTGTAACCTGACGCAGTGTCCGGGTTTCAGGGTTCATGGTTGTTGACCAGAGCTGCTCAGCATTCATCTCACCAAGGCCTTTATACCTCTGTATTCCAACCGTCGATTCTTTTCCCTGTCCCATTTCAAGTACTGCAGCCTCGCGCTCTTCTTCAGTCCAGCAATAGCGTTCTGATTTTCCCTTTTTAACCAGGTAGAGAGGAGGAGTTGCAATATAGATATTTCCTCCTTTTATAAGGTCCATCATATACCTGAAGAAGAAGGTCATAATAAGTGTTGTGATATGAGATCCATCAACATCAGCATCAGTCATTATAATTATTTTATGGTACCTGAGACCAGCAATATTAAGAGCTTTACTGTCATCATCAGTACCAATATTTACGCCAAGGGCTGTAAAGATGTTCTTTATTTCCTCGCTTTCATAAATCCTGTGCTGCATCGCCTTTTCGACATTCAGGATCTTTCCTCTAAGAGGCAATATTGCCTGAAACTTTCTGTCACGTCCCTGTTTTGCAGTTCCTCCTGCAGAATCACCCTCTACAAGATAAATCTCGCAATTTGCCGGATCCCTGTCTGCACAGTCGGCCAGTTTGCCAGGCAAACCAGAACCTGAAAGTACATTCTTTCGCTGTACCAGCTCCCTTGCTTTACGTGCAGCATGACGTGCCGTTGCTGCAAGGATCACTTTCTGAACAATAATCCTGGCATCTTTAGGGTTTTCTTCGAGATAATTTGTAAGCATATTACTTACAGCCTGATCAACAGCCCCCATTACTTCAGAATTTCCGAGTTTTGTCTTTGTCTGACCTTCGAACTGAGGCTCCTGAACTTTAACAGAGATAATAGCAGTCAATCCTTCCCTGAAGTCATCACCACTAATATCAAATTTAAGCTTTGAGGTAGCGCCTGAATCTTCGGCATATTTCTTAAGGGTACGTGTCAATCCTCTTCTGAATCCGGCAAGATGTGTACCACCTTCTATTGTATTGATATTGTTCACATAAGAGTGTACATTTTCAGAGAATGAGCTATTATACTGAAGAGCAATCTCTACCGGAATATCGGTTTTATCATAAGTAATATGGATAGACTTTTCTATAAGGCTCTCCCTGTTTGCATCAAGATAAGCTACAAACTCCTTAAGTCCTTCCTCTGAGTGAAATTCTTCATAACGGGGAGTGCCTCCATTGCCGTCTTCAATTAATTCACGCATATCTTTAATGGTGAGCAGTATCCCTTTATTAAGGAATGCCAGTTCACGAAGCCTCGCCGCAAGAATCTCAAAATTATATTCAGTTGTCTGAAATATGGTGTTATCTGGCTTGAATTTAACAGAAGTTCCTGATTTATCAGATTTACCAATTACTTCCACCTGGGTAACCGGTTTACCTTTTTCATAATCCTGCCTGAATATTTTCCCTTCCCTCATAATAACAGCCGAGAGATGAGATGAAAGAGCGTTTACGCACGAAACTCCAACTCCATGAAGACCACCTGAGACTTTATATGAATCCTTGTCAAATTTACCTCCGGCATGAAGCACTGTCATAACTACTTCAAGTGCCGATTTTTGCTCCTTCTCATGTAAACCGGTTGGAATACCTCGTCCGTCGTCACTTACTGTTACAGAGCCATCTTCATGTATTACTACCTCTATTTTTGTACAAAATCCAACAAGCGCCTCATCAATTGAATTATCAACAACCTCATATACAAGATGATGCAATCCTTTTATTCCTATATCCCCAATATACATCGCAGGTCTCTTTCGAACAGCTTCAAGACCTTCCAATACCTGAATATTCTCTGCGGAATAATCAATACTATCCTGCAATTTTTTTGCGTTATCACTCATTATTTACAAATTAAAATACGTCAATAATTTTAAAACTTTTCAACCTGATTCTTCAAATAAAACCACTATTAACAGATAGCCTGTATAATCCCTCGCCTGAAATCAAACATGTTCACGGGTGATATAATAAGGATCACTTTTTTAACACATCCTGCCATCAGAACCAACTTCACTATTCCTGTTATAAAATATTGATATTATGAATATTAATCATCCGGCAAATATACTAATTTAAATCGGGTTTATATCAATTCTGCAAGCAAAATAATGCACAATTTTTATCAAGAAATTAACAACAATATAATTGATCAGTGTTGACCAAAGAGTATCACAAGCTGTAAGTAAATCCAAGCATGAACAGGAACCTGTGTGACGGGTAATATACCCATTCGTAATAACGTTTATTGGATATATTATTGAATCTGGTCCAGAAAGACAATATCTTCGAATAGCGGTACTCAGCACTGAGATTTAGGTTGAAATAGGCAGGTGCCTTATATGTAACTGATTCTGCTGCAGACACTAATAACTTACGGTCACCCTGTGCAGTTAATTCCATTCCTGCCAGAATCTTATCTCTCAGGTTATATTTCAATCCCAGCTGGGCATCCCACTCAGGTTTGTTCCAGGCATAATCGTATTTTGCAACGGTGTAATGATTATAGTTTGCAGCAGCTCTGAATGAAAACTTTTCATTTATTGGCCCGTTCATTTCATAGTGCAGATTTAAAAGATCAACATCATCATAAATCGGTAAAAAATAGTTCCCGTAGTCAGGGCTTACAATATTTTCCGGAAAGAACCTGTTTGAATAGAATAAATGATCCTTTATCTGAGAGTATGTTGCTGATATAAGATAGTTTCCGCCCAATCCTGAATTGCCTTTTAACCCTGCAGATAAGATAAGTTCATGATCAGTGTTGTTCAACTTGAAAAGGCTCCCGTCACTCGCCAGATAAGGATTCTCAGAGATGATTTTCAAGGGATCATTCTTTTCAAGCCTCCCCGCTAATTCCGAAAAAAAACTGATATAGGCAGGAACAATAACGAAACCAAAATTAATATCGGGATACATATGAAATTCAGATGAAGCATCCATATTTTTATCAAGCAATGCCTGTAATCCAAGTTTAAAGTTCCACCTTTCAGTACTTTTCTTAATGAAAGGAGAAATTGATGCTATATATTTTGACCTTGCCAAAATAGTATCTGCTGGTCTTGACCAGTCATAGCTTATTCCTGATCCAACGTATAAATCCTTGATTGACTTACCCATCTCTCCCTTTACGCCGAAATTGTTCTGGAAAAAGTCGCTGGTATTGTTGAAGTAGTTATAATATATGTCAAAATCATAAGATAAGAGAGAAGAATCCATTGATAATGATGATAATGAGGCTTTAGCACCAACATTATAATAGCTCATCCTTATGTCATCCTTCGTCGGATTGTAATTTACAACACTTGTATCATAACCATAGGCATATCTTGTTTTCTGTATAAAATCAACAGAACCAGAAAACAGACTCTTATCAAAAATTTTCCTTCCAAAAAGAGATGCATCATTATCCATATAACCTGCAAACACGTTTTTCCTGTTCTGAAGTTCAATATCGCTGTTGGATGAAAAATGTTTACCATAAAATCCCACTGAACCTTTTTTTGATCTTTCATTGGTTATGCTGATTTCTGCAAGGGGAGTCAGATAATTACCGATACCTGCATTAATAAAACTCTTATAAAGCTTTGGAAGAGGATCAGGAAGCAGGGCAGCCGGCTTTATAGGACTTATTGTATAAACAGGAAAATATGGTTTTGTTTTAATATCATATTGAATATCTGGTCTGACCTTCATTGTATCATTCATATCAGGGAGAAAACTCCTCTTTTTTGAATCCGGAACAGATGGTTTATATGGATTATACATAGTGACTTCTCTCTTCAGTGTTTCTTCCTGTTCCTTTACCTGGGCATTGACAGGAAAAATCAGGAGAAGGATCAGAACTGGTATTATCAGGTTTCTTTTTAACATGTCAGTTCAATTTCTTTATATTTTCTAAAATATATTTTAATCTTAAGTGTGTAATTTTTGTCAGTAATCTTACTTTACCTGATTAAGGGCATCAAGTTTGGCTCTGACCTCATCCAGTATACCATCATTATTCACTGTGTAATACTCATTCAGACTCTGAAGTGTTGCCCTGGCCTGTAAAGTATCGCCTTTCTTCATGCTTATATCTGCCAGAAGAAGAAACACTCTTCCCATCCAATACTGATGCGGAGAATTCTGTTCAATAAAATCAGACAAAACCTTCTCGGCCTCATCAATCAGATCCTTTTTATACTGAAGTTCAGCAATCCTGTATTTTGACTCGGCCCCTTCAATACTGATAACTTCTTTTCCCACTTTTCGGAAATCTACCAGAGCCTCTTCGAAATTATTCAGGCTGTAATTCGCCTTGGCACGCATAAATGTTGCTTCACGGACAAGCTCCTCAGGTGTACTATTTGAACTGATAAGTTTACCTGCAGCAGCTATTGTCTTCATAGCATCACCTGCCTGGGAAGCAGACCTCAACTCTCCCTTCAGGGCTATTTTCCGGTTCTCATCATTCCCTGCAACCTTCTCAAGTTTCTCATAATAGGCAAGGGAGTTTTCATAATCCTCATTTGAATAATAGATCGAAGAAACGGCAATAAGAGACTGTTCCATGAACTGATTATTTGGTTCATCTGTCACCTCAAGGTAGAGCTTAAGAGCTTCGTCGTTCTTTCCGGCAGACTTCAGACAATCGGCAAGGTAGTACTGCGCATTTTGTTTGAAGCTGCCATTAGGGAATTCAGTAAGGTAACTTCTAAAAACCTCCGTCGCCTTATCATAACGGGCTGTCATATAAAGGTTTTCACCTGATGTATATAAGAGAGAGTCTTTCTGAGCCAGATTAATATCTCCATAGCCATCAAGTGTTTTTACATAAGAGAAATATGTCTCTACTTCATTCATATCCACATAGGTATTCCTCAGGCCTGTCATCGCATACCTTGCCTCAGGAGTTGATTTGTGGTTTTCAATCACCTTTTTAAACTGCACTATTGCTTTATCATTTTCTCCAAGATTATAATAAAGTAAGCCTAACTGCACAATTGCGCGCGGCACAAACTGGCTGGACTGATATGTTGATATAATTGTATTGAAATCGGCTTCACCCCTGCTAAAATCTTCAATAATAACATAAGTCCTTCCCCTTTCGAAAATTGCATTTGGAACATATGATGAAGAGGGGTATTTATTTATAAGTGAGGTAAGAATATCCACTTTGCCTCTTTCGTTTTTGATAAGACCCATTGAAAAGCCCTTTTGAAACATAGCATAATCAACATCCACTAATCCGAAATCGATAACTTTATCATAATAACCAATCGCCATCTGATAATCGGTTGCCGCGAAATAACAATCTGCTATTCTGTTCCTTGCATCAGCCATAACTTCCGGTTTTATATTTGATGCATTCGATTCAAAGGTTTTAAAATTATTAAGAGCACCGGAGTAATCTTTCATATTGAATATAGCATAACCAAGGTTATACCTTACCATGTTATATTCGCTTAACAACATTGAGCCCGGAATACCCATGAACAGTTCAAAATCATCCCTGGCTTTTTGGTAGTCAGTAAGCCTGTACCAGGCTTCGCCTCTCCAGTAAACTGCTCTTGCCCTGAAAGTTCTGTTATATTTTTCATACTTAAGCGATTTATCGAACATATCGACAGAGGCTTCTATCTCAAGGTTTTTAAACAATTCCAGTCCGCGGTAAAACGCAACCCTCTGATAAGCTTCTTCGAGCCTGCTGTCTTTGCTCTTTATCTTGTCGAGTGCAGCCAGAGCGGCTTTATAGTTTTTAAGCTGCAAAAACGTAGCAACAAGGTATTCATATACCTCCTGTATCCTTTCTGAACCGGGATAGAGATCTATATATTCCTGAAAGGATGCTATTGCCTCCCCGAATGGAGAATAAGACAATTCGTAAGTCAGTTTTGCGTAATTAAAAAGTGATTCTTCTTTTATCTTTTTATCAAAATTCATCTTAGAAGCCTCACCGAATGCCAGTTTAGAACGATTTTTATCTCCCTTTTGAAGATAACAGTCTCCAAGAACATTCCAGACATTCTGACTGAGAATGTCATTTTTAGCCCCTATTTCAAGCAATACTTTTATGGCTTTATCGAGATCTCCTGTCTTATAATAACAGTACCCGAGCTGATATTTGTCCTCTCGCGCGCTCGCTTTTGCTGATGCAGAGTATTTCTCCAGATATGGCAATGCCTCTTTGTAGTTCTCCTTGTTGTAATAAGCGTCTGCAATAAATCTGTATAATTCAACAGATCGCTCTTTCCCTGCCGACTCAAGAAGCTCCGGTGCAATCTCAAGGATACCATCGTAATCCTTTTGCAGATATAAAATCTGAACAATATAGAATGGGACCACTCCTCCGAAAGTTTCATCTTCCTTGAGCCTGATGAACCCCTCCATGGCAGTCTGGTACATTTTGTCTTCGTAGGCTATCTGCGAAAAGTAGTAAATTGCAGGAGGTGTATATTCTGTATCAATATCCTTAATCTCCGAAAACATCAATAGAGCCCTTGGTTTATTGCCTGTCAGATAAAGGGAGTATCCCAACCTGAAAAAATATTCAGCGAGCCTTATATTATCCAATTCCTGCCGGTTAACTGATTCATAATACTTAACTGCTCTCCTGTAATTTTTATTCTGATAGAAATAGTCACCTAAGGCTAACCATGAATCATTAATTCTGGGGCACTCAGGGTGTTTTGATATAAACATCACCATACGGTGCTCAGCATCAGAATTAAAAAGTTTTAATGATGACACTGCACTGAAGTATTCAGCCTCAGCAATTTCAATAAGATTCGATTTGTCACTACCATTAATATAAGAATCAAAAAGACGTATGGCAGCAGGATATTTCTCCTTATTGAATAACTCCATGCCCCTTTTAAACTCAGAATTGATCTCGCTGGTTGTAAATGGCAGCTGTGCATTCAGATCAGAAGGAGCTATAATAAAAAAGAGAATAACCAAACAGAAAACAACCCGGGGTCGTGCATGCTTAGAAAAATCCTTTCTGTTCGTCAGGAAAAAACCTTTAACCTCTTTTCCGGATGATGAAGAGAATCTGAAGATCTCAATTATTGGTGAAAAGAAAAGAAAGAATCCAGGTATGATATTTATTTTTCTGTTCATAACTATTTTTTTTTGGCTCTTTGCAATGATTATCCAATTGACAGGAAAAACTCAAGAAGATCTTTATAATGTTAATTGCAAACCATATATTTTAATAACTCCTTTTTTTCAAATTATCGTAAAATTACAATTATTAAACGCCGTCAATGGGGCTTTATTATTGATTTTATCAACATATAAATGTTAATTATCAATTCTTTCCTTATTTTGCAGTTTAAATAAGCAGATAATGGATGAAAATCTTCCTCTTGATGTTATAATTGAATTGACTGACTGCACTATCTGGCAGAATGATCACCTTGTACTTTCCGGTGTTAACCTGAACATTAAGAAAGGTGAATTTGTTTACCTCGTAGGAAAGGTCGGGAGCGGAAAGTCAAGTCTTATAAAAACACTTAACGCGCAGTTACCACTAAGGGATGGAACAGGTCTTATTACAGGATATAACCTGTTAAAACTTAAAAAAAGAGATATTCCATACCTCCGGCGGAAGATAGGCATTGTATTCCAGGACTTTCAGCTACTCACAGACAGGACAGTAAATGAAAATCTGGAGTTTGTTTTAAAGGCAACCGGATGGAAAGATTCAAAAGATATCGATAAAAGAATAGGTGAAGTACTGGAGAAGGTCGGACTTGGGATGAAGGGATATAAGATGCCACACCAGTTATCGGGAGGTGAGCAACAGCGGGTTGTTATTGGCAGGGCTTTACTCAACGACCCTGATATAATACTTGCTGATGAACCCACCGGCAATCTTGATCCCGAAACCTCTGAAGGTATTATTAGGCTTCTCCAGGATATCAGCAAAACAGGCAGAGCAGTAATTGTTGCAACACATAATTACACCCTCCTTAAGAAATTCACAGCAAGAACTATAAAATGTGAAGATAGTAAGTTGCTGGAAGTTGCTGCCGATGAGGAAATTGAGTTAATTGACATGTAATCTTTACCCCACCCCACCCCCCACTTCGGTACAAAAGCTACCTGGGAATAGTAAGAGATGTAGAAATTATTTAGTATCAACCATTACGGGAAGATTTTTACCGTTGGTCATAAAAATCAGTTTGGAATTTGGTGAAGCAGAGATAGCTTTGATCATTTCATACTGCAACATTTTTTCGCTTAAGCCGGTACTCAATATCTTCTGGTAATCAGCAATACCCTGAGCCTCAACTCTCTTACGCTCTGCCTCCTGCCTCTCTTTCTGCAAAACGAATGTCATCTTCTGAGCATCCTGTTCAGCATTGATTTTTGATTCAATTGTAGCTTTCACAGATGCAGGAAGTGTAAGGTTTCTTACCAGAAGCTGTTCAAGCATCAATCCCCTCTCCTTAAAGTTAGCTTCTATTGTAGAAAATATTCTGGATTGAAACTCATCTCTTTTCGTTGAATATAAAGCAACTGCATCATAATAAACTGCATTATCCCTTATCTTTGTTCTGCAGATCGGACGCACTAATATATTACGGTAATCAGTTCCGACCTCCTGTAAAATACGGGGAGCTTCTGATGGGATTACTTTATACAGCACTGTCAGGTCCACTATTACTTCCAGACCATCTGCAGATAAAACCCGTATGGCATCATCTCCCTGCTTCATACCTTCATCATTTATACCTGACATGGTATAGTTTTCTGTTCTGATATCAAACATAACCACCTTAACCAGAGGATTTATAACATTCAATCCGCTTTCCAGAATGTCATTGTCAACTTTACCAAAAAGCTTTTTTACACCTACCTGGCCAGGTTCAACCTGTACAACCGAAGAAATTGAAAAACCAATAAGTGCAATTATTACACCACCTATTTTAATCATTGAGCTGTATGAACGCACCGGCTGATTTGCTTTAGCTGCGGCAAATCCAAAAATCAACACTGCAATTCCCAGAAGTATTATTGGCATAACTTTATTTTTAAGGTAACTAAATAATTATTTCAATCGTCAAAGATAACCAGAAAATCGACATATTATCACCTGCTTATAATTTAGCTTGGCCGGGATTCCATAAAAAAAGGGGCACTGGTTGATGCCCCTCTATTACTAAAAAATAAATTACAATTTGGGTGGATATGTAGCAAAAATCTGCTTAACAGCATAGTTGATATTATCTTCCCTTTTCTTCTGACTTGCATCAGGATCAATAGTCTTGGTACCACGTCCCTGCCATACAAGTTGTTTCTTGGAGGCATCAATCATGTCAATAAACATAGTCCCGTCAACATAGGTATCATAATTAATGGTAGTGGTTGAAAATCCACCGCCCCATCCATATCTGTAGCCGGCTCCATAACCATAGCCACCATAACCGCCACTGGTATTTGCTGTGGCTGTTTGCTTCTGTTCACCCTTGATCTTAATATCAATCAGAACATCAGGATTGCTGTCGGATTTGGTAAAACCCTTGGCAGTCAGCTCTGTAGTCACCGCATTCAGAATCCGGTTTTTATTAAGATCATCGAGTTGCAGATTAGTAGATTCTTCGGTGAAAGCATAGGTTTTATAACTTGCAAAACCTGCAGATTTGTCATAATCCGAGGATACTTTCACAGTACTGCATGAGATTGCAATAATGGTAATAAACAAAAGAAGTGATACTTTTTTCATAATTTAAATATTTATTAATTAACAAAAACAAATCCTACATTTAAAGTAAAATAACCCTGTGCCGGAAGTTGTCCGGCTTCAAAACCATAGTAATACTTCGATACTATGTTGAATCCGAATCCGGGACCAGTTTTATACATTAATCCCAATTCAGGTCTGAGAACAAAATGCCATGCATCCTTTTCGACGGTGTAGACACTCATATCGGTATTCTGGAGAGAATACATGGTACCTGTACCTAACCCCGCATAAGGGATCAGATTGCCCTCTTTTATAAAGAAATAATCCACACCTAAAAGCATTGGAAAATGGTTACTGTAACGCCACTGTTTACCTGCATAGGTGATCCTGTCATTTTCATATACAGCATCCGGCATTTCATCATAAAACACATTCCATCCGAAATCTACTCCCACTGCAATATTCCCGGACACCTGCTTCCTGTAGTCGAAAGTGAAGCCTCTGAAACTTGACGAACTTATAAAATCCTGCATATTGCCTGCTCCAAATCCCATTGAATACTGAAAAGAGGTCATATTCATCTGGGAATAAGAAGTCAGTACAAAAACCAGAAAAACAGTTATAACAAATATCCTTTTCATTTCCTGTAGATTTATAGTTAGTTTGTTTTCAGATAAGGTGAAATATTAAATGCCTTGTCGATGAGTGCGTTCACGCGATTAGCATCATAACTATAGGTAAGAATGCCGTTTATGGCACCTGTCCATTGTGTTACCGGATTGCCATTGGCGCCCAGAATATCTTTATCAACCATGCTCATTACCAGTGTTCCGGTTGTATATGAGTCCCAGTATACCGGCGGATAATAACCCGGATAATAGCCACCCCAGCCCCAGCCCGGATAATAACCGCCATACCACCAGTACCAGTAATCATACCAGTAAAAAATCGTCGTTGTCTCCCATGAGGCAGGGAACAACAGTATATCCGGATTAGCTGACACAGGCACTTTCGACCATCCAAGAGATGTCATATTTGATTCAATCCTTGCCAGTATCAGCTTGGCTGTTGCATCCGGGATAAATACAGGATCCTCGTCTTCAGTGAGATTACCTGTGATTTTAACAATTTTATCCGGGAGAGAATAAGTTGCCTGACTTACAAAATCGTATTCTTCATTATGTTTTGTAAGCACAACATCCAGCTCTTCATAATATTCAGGTCCGTTAGGGTAACAACCCCACAAAAGGAACAGACCTGTGAAGAACAGAATGAATTTAATTCCTCGTTTCATACCAGCATTCTTTAATTAAAATTAATAAACAAATTTAAGTTTTTAAAAGAAAATGAACAATTTAAATTAAAAGTTATTCTTGTCCGATTAAATGAGTTAATACTATCTTAAAATCTCATGATCAGGATCATACTCAATAAACATAATAACCATTTATTTGCGATTTTGTTTAAAAAATGTTTTGCAACATCACAAAGGAAATTTTACAATTGCAGTTACATAACTGCCAGTGATGTCTTTCCGACAGTGTCACTTACCAGAAGCAGTAATGCCGAAAAGATGTACCTTCGGACTTCTTGTCTGTTTTAACTTTTATACCTCCTTACCCTTTCTAAATGCTACCTGCTTCCCATGCTTCAGTAGTTTCTCAGGATTAAGAATTCCATAGAGCTGTATAATTTTAGCTACCGCCCCGGTCCATCCGGTCTGATGGCTTGCACCAAGTCCTGCGCCATTATCGGCATGGAAGTATTCATAAAAAAGGATATAATCCCTCCAGTTTGGATCAGTCTGGAATTTTTCAGCACCTCCGAAAACCGGTCTCCTGCCTTTTTCATCAAGTGTAAATAACCTCGTGAGCCGGTTACTTATCTCTTTACTTACCTCAAAAAGGTTCATCATGTTTCCTGAGCCTGTCGGACATTCTATTTTAAAATTATTACCGTAATACATAAAATACTGCTGAAGCGCCCTGATAATCAATACATTTACCGGCATCCATACAGGTCCGCGCCAATTTGAGTTGCCACCAAACATTCCGGTATTCGATTCAGCAGGCAGATAATCTACCCTGAATTCCTGACCACCGGCATACAGTACATAAGGATTCTTTTCATGGAATCTGGAAATTGACCGGATGCCATAGGGACCAAAAAATTCGTTTTCATCAAGCATCCTTGATAAGATCCTGCGAAGCCTGTCCTGGTTTACAAGCGCAAGAATGCCACGCTCAGCCTCACCATAATGACCGGGTCCGGTAAGGTGTATGGAATTCTGAAGTTCAGGAATCCTCCGAAGACGCTCCTGGATACGTAACATTACATTTGGAATTTTTTCTCGTTGTGCTTTTTCTACCACAAAGGCAGCGCACAATGGTAATAATCCAACGAGTGACCTCACCTTCAGCCGCTGGCCACTTCCATCAGGTAACCTTAGCAGGTCATAGTAAAATCCATCTTCCTCATCCCACATTCCGTCCGAACCGGTATTATTCATGGCAGAGGCGATGAAGTAAAAGTGCTCAACAAATTTCACAACCATAGTCTCGTAATGAGGATCATGCTGGGCCAATTCAAAAGCCATTTCCATCATATTCTGACTGAAAAGGGCCATCCATGCCGTGCCGTCTGCCTGTTCAAGGCTACCTCCTGTAGGAAGAGGGGCGCTACGGTCGAATACTCCTATATTATCAAGCCCCAGAAAACCGCCCTCGAATACGTTTTTTCCGAAACGGTCTTTACGGTTCACCCACCAGGTGAAATTAAGTACCAGCTTGTTAAACATGGACTTCAGGAATTCAACATCTCCTTTACCTTGCATAGCCTTATCTGTATTATAAAGGAACATTGATGCCCAGGCATGAACAGGGGGGTTTACATCGCTGAAATTCCATTCATAGGCAGGCATCTGACCATTGGGATGAAGGTATAAGCTATTGAGCATCAGGTCCATTTGAGACTTGGCAAAGTCCGGATCCACTATTGAAAGCGGAAGGGTATGGAAAGCCAGGTCCCAGGCTGCATACCACGGATATTCCCATTTATCAGGCATTGATATGACATCCGAATTCAACATATGATACCATTCAGAGTTTCGCGCACTTTGGAACCCTTTATGCAATGGGTTGGAGTTATGTTCATCTAACCAGTTGTCCCCATCAAAGAAAAAATACTGCTTACTCCAGAGCATCCCTGCAATGGCCTGACGCATAACATTGGCCTCATCCTTACTAACCGACGGTGGGGTTACTGATTTATAAAACTCGTCGGCTTCATTAAGCCTGTTATCGAAAACTTTATTAAAATCCACATCAAACGCCTTACCTTTTCTTGCAGGGATTTTTTTGGTGAGCCTGAGCCGGACTACTGATGATTTCCCTGCACCCACATTTAAAAGGTAATGTGCCGCTACTTTGGTACCCTCTTTTTCGGGATTCACTGTGCCCTTATTTCCATGTACCACACAATCATTTATCCCATCTTTGACATACAGGCTCTCGTTTTCCTGCCCCGGGAATAGTTTGGAATGGTTTGTTTCGTTTTCGGTAAAAAACAGTGGCACATTGCCTTCACAGGAAAAAACCAGGTCACCAAGAAATGAATGGGAGGCCAAAGCTTCACTGGTGCCTTCCTTTGATTTTACCTGCTTTATAACTGGCTTATTTTCAGCCCGGTTAGAACTTGCAATCCATGCCGACCAGTCGTTCCGGAACCAGAGTGTAGGCAGCAGATGAAGGTCTGCTGCATCAGGACCTCTGTTTATTGCTGTTATCTTAATCAGGATATCTTCCGGACCTGCCTTGGCGTACTCAATAAATACATCGAAATAACGGTCTTCACTAAATATTCCTGTATCGAGCAGCTCATATTCCATTTCCTCACGTGTGCGCCGTCCGTTCTCCGCAATAAGATCTCCATAGGGAAATGCTGCCTGGGGATACTTGTAAAGATATTTCATGTACGAGTGGGTCGGAGTGCTATCCAGGTAGAAGTAATACTCTTTTACGTCCTCACCGTGGTTACCCTGGCTGTTTGTCAGACCAAAGAGCCGTTCTTTTAATATTGCATCTTTACCGTTCCACAGAGCCAGTGCAAAACAGAGATGCTGCTTGTCATCAGAAATACCTGCAATACCATCCTCCCCCCAGCGGTAAGCACGTGAGCGTGCATGATCGTGGGTGAAGAAATTCCATGCATCACCATTTGGGCTGTAATCTTCCCTTACTGTTCCCCATTGCCGTTCACTCAGGTATGGACCCCACTTTTTCCATGGGGCTTTACTTAGCCTGTCTTCATTCAATCGTTTCATTTCAGCAGGCAGTGCTGCTGGCACCTTTTTTCTGGGCTCTCTGGTCATAGGTGAAAAGAATTAAATGATATATCAAATGTTTTTAAAATAATTGTTACTAATCAGTCGGAAGACCTACAGCTTTTCAAGATATTTTTTCTTCAATGTCACGTATTCTGCCTCGCTAATAATTTTAGCATCAAGAAGTTCCTTAAGCTGCTTCAAATTACCAACAGCCCTGGCTTTTTCAGTCTCTTCAGACGTTAAGGCAGATTTTTCCATTCCCCAGGCATGCTTAATACTGTCTATTCTTGCCTTCAGCAGAGAACTCTCTCTCAGTACCAGGTATAGACTGTCGGAAGTTGTTGTGGATTTTGGGACAACTGACAACAAAGCTGATGTTGAGTCTCTTGAAGCCTTAAGGGAGTCTATCAGGTATGCCGACCTGGTCGGATCAAATTTGTAGAGAAGTACCTTTTCTCTGATTGCATCGTAAACCCCGACATACTTGACCAGCTCCCTGGAAACGGAATCGAGTTGTAATGTCAATAAACTTGTGGTTTGTTTGAGAGAATCTATCTGTGCATCTTTGGGATCAACTTTTGGCTTTCTCTGACCAGAGAGATATGTGCTTGCCAGTAATAGACTAAGAGACAAAAAAAGTATTTTCATAATTTTATATTTTTAAATGTTCAAAACTTATTGATCGTTGGATTTATATGAGTATTAATTTGATTTTCTGTCAGCTTTAAATGCAATTTAGCTTCAACTGTTTTTTAAGGTAAACTAGAACCCGGATTTTATATAAATACAACTTTCCTTCGCGGCTAAAGCTGTAATAATTATAGCTGTATATTCAAATTATTCTTTTAATAATTATCAGTAAGAACAAAACTGTCGGATTCAGGAATAAGAATATCCTCTAAAAGTCTGTCAGAAAAGTTACCGTGTTTATAACAAAGATAATAATTTTCATGTTCTCCTGAAAGTAAAATTGATTCTTAAACTTCAGACTTCGGTCTTAAAAATCATTCAACACTGATTTGTTAAATTAGAATAGAGTCAACAATAATCATTAAAAACTGTTAATCTGATAAAAACCGAATAACATGCAGGATCAAAATCTGATAATCAATAGCCGTAAAGTTGTAATTGTAGGTGCAGGATCAGTTGGCGCCACTTATTGTTATGCCCTGGCACAAAGTGGTCTGGCAAATGAAATTGTACTCCTTGACAGGAATGAAGACCTTGTGAAAGGACAGGTACTGGATCTGGGACACGGACAACCTTTTTTTCCCACAGTTATTATCCGTCAGGGAACAACAAGCGACTATGCAGATGCCAATTTGATTGTCATTACAGCAGGTGCAGCACAGAAACCGGGAGAGACACGTCTTGATCTTGTCAGGAAAAACGCCGGAATAGTCGGAGATATAGCGGAGGAAATTGCTGCATATAACAGCAATGGTGTAATACTGGTTGTTAGCAATCCTGTGGATGTTCTGACTTATGTGGCTCTGAAAAGGACTGGCTGGCCGAAAGGCCGTGTTATCGGTTCCGGTACAGTTCTCGACAGTTCACGTTTCAGATACCTGCTTAGCAGGCATTGTGGCATTGATATACATAATGTACATGCTTATATCCTTGGAGAACATGGTGACAGTGAATTTGCTGCATGGTCAATGACCAATATAGCCGGGATAAATATAGAAGAGTTTTGTCCTGTATGCGGTAAATGTTCCGACTGGAAACATCAACAGCAACTAATTGAACAGCAGGTTCGTGACTCAGCATATCATATTATTAATTATAAAGGATCAACTCAGTTTGCAGTTGGCCTTGCAATGGTTAAAATCACCGGCGCCATTCTCCGAAACCAGAACAGTGTTTTGACCGTATCGACCCTCCTTCAGGGAGAGTTCGGGATAGATGATATATGTCTCAGTGTGCCTTCGGTGGTATCTGATAAAGGTGTAACTCAGATAATTGACAATCCTATGTCGGATAAAGAGCTTTCAGCACTCTCCCACTCTGCAAATGTTTTGAGGAAGGCTGTTGATTCAATTTAGTTTCTGACAACCCCCTTTGTAGCTAAACAGTACTTAGATTAAGCCAGAGTTTGGTGAGCCTAAAGTTAAAAACAAGGTTTTAATTCATACTTTTATTAATAACTTAAGACATTTAAGGCACTCCAGGCACTCTAGGCACTCTAGACACTCCAGGCACTATAACTTATTTCAGTAAACGGGCTGGCCAGAAAAGCCTGTTTCTGTAGATTCTGTAATATGGCTTTTTAACACTGCCCCATGACTCCATGAATGATGCGATTGATGGTATTGATGAACCGGCAAAATCAAGAATATTCCTTGTAGATGAATGATCTCTTATTAAGTTATTAATTGCAAAGTACCCTATGCGTCTTTCCCTGCTCTGAGGAGTATTTACAACTAATTGCAACGTTTTACAGCCATGCGTTTCAACAATAAACAATCCGTAAATCAGTTTTCGTTTTGTGGCTCTTACACCTAATAACCGGCCTCGTTTATTCTTAACACAGAAATTCATCAGGTTTTTAAGTTTCTGATAATCGCGCATCTTAATGCCTTTAATCTCTTTGCCCTTATTTAATATGAAGAGATCTGTTATTTCGTCCGGGGTAATATCGGCTGTCAGTTCAGGCTTTTTCCTGGCAGAGAGTTCGATATTTCGTTTACAATGATTTGTAAAATTATCCCAGATCTTTTCATAAGGCTTTGAAAGATCCAGCTCATAATTGGATCTCTCAGTAACTTTAAATCCATTATGATTGATCTTTTGTGCAATACATAAATCAATAAGCTTAAAATTAACAGGCATATAATCAAGGAACTCAATTATGGAATCAGATGCCAGCTTATCAGGAGAAAACACACCCAGTTGCTGAAGGAATATCGGATTAGATGAATACTTTATCCCAAACCTGCTGAAACCGGGCACAGGGAATACAGAATCATACTCATCATCCACAAGAGCTTCCCACCCGGGAGCCATTATATCAAGATACCATGAGTACGCATAAGGTTTTGCACCACGGGAGTTCTTTATACAACTATCCCATTGTTCCCTGTCAATCTCATTATTCTTATGATAAACTATCATTTCACTGACTGTTTAACATAAATTCAAAAACATCTCTCCTGCCTTTAAAATCAGGTGTGTCAAGTAAGGATGTATTATGCCAGATACTTACAAATTCCCCTCCGGCCTTCCTGGTTTCTTTAATCAGTTTCAGAATAACATCTTTCGCACCCTGGACATCAAGTTTCCTGTAATTGAAAAGGGTCACGTCCATAACCTGGAAAGGCACTATTCGTAATCTTGTTTTTCGCTCACTGTCAATATCATAAAAATAAAACGGACGTGCGATGCCTGCCCTGAAACCCGGTTCGTCGGGATAGCCCATCGAATAATCTTCTGATATACCGGCATTTATTAAATCGTGGTAAGATTGAGGAATAAATAATCTGATAAAATGAAACCTGCTCAATACGACCTCTTTGTTGTTAATAGAATTCAGACGCGATAATTCATCAATTAACATCGGCAGATTTCCTGAAGCATAATAAGAAGGATGTAATCCGGATCTGTACTTACCGGCAATATCATTTATAAGATGTCTGTATTCATCATTTTTCCATGAGGGATTTTTATCATATTTTGAATGGTCTCCGACCGGGAAGAAGAATGTTGCGTCAACCTTACTATCTTCTATTCTTTCAGAAATATAATCAAATACCTGATACGGATCCTTTTCATCCTTTTTCAGTATCCTGTATCTTTTGGCAACATGGCCATCATGATTTTTTATATCACTTAATAATCCGCCTAAAGTTCTTAACAATCCTTTTCCCAGGTATGCAAAAGGTTCGTCGGCATCAATAGTCAGCTGAGCTTTGTATTCGCA
Organism: uncultured Bacteroidales bacterium; assembly: GCA_963732435.1. Taxonomy (GTDB): domain Bacteria; phylum Bacteroidota; class Bacteroidia; order Bacteroidales; family VadinHA17; genus LD21. The sequence goes on from CAVSZL010000009.1 coordinate 218,826, forward strand.
CCGTTTGAAAGCAAACGTCTGGAATTTCTTCAGGAGAATCTTTGACATTTCCTTCGCCCACAGATCAACAACCGGTAATTCCAGGAATCCATACCTGAATGCAACCGACAACTCCGCCGGATATCTTCCATACTTATCAGGCTTATATTCCAGGTACTCTTCATATCTGGTAAGAAGGAAAAATGAAGCAGCAAATATATCGAATGGAATATCCGAATCAGCGGAGGCCGGGAAAAAAGCCGGAAGCCCTTTCCATTCCGAAATCTCAATTGTTTTTGGTGAGATTCCTTTTTCAAAAATCAACTGATCGGGAGATATTTTGAATGTACCATTAATATTATCGTTTGAATAATTAATAACTGGATGATTACCTAATTTACGTTTATCAGAAACGAGTTCCCATGATAATCCAAGGATATCACTCAGAATAATATCAGCTATATATCTGAGGCGAGGTGAATCAACCCTTGAATAAATTTTTACCAGTATACTCATCTTATCTACAAATTTATGTAAATACTTGTTATTTAATGGTATAATGTTTGAGAAATATAATGATTATTTTCGGAAAAATTAACATATTTTCCTGATAACAAGCTTTAGTGCGTATAAAAGCAAATTCTAAAGTTCTTTATTTTAGCCTTTCAGTGTGTTCTGTGCAGTCCGGAAGCATAATTATGTTATAATCAGAATAATTTGATTATCTTTGCGGCTTAATTAACAAGGTGATTTCCAGTAGCGGTTTCATGTATCATTCCGGGTCAGCAAATGAGTTCATTTCGTCAGGGATTATTAAGCATCGCTAACGAAACCACATCACAAAACATATCAATGACAAACTTTGAAGAATTGGGATTTACTCCCGGTATTCTGAAGGCAATTCAGGAACTTGGATTTGAGCAGCCTATGCCGGTACAGGAAAAGGTTATTCCACTTATGCTCCTTGAGGAAGGAGATATTATTGCATTGGCTCAGACAGGAACAGGAAAAACCGCAGCTTTCGGACTGCCTTTGGTTCAAACAACTGACACAGAGCTAAATACAACACAAGCACTTATACTCTGCCCTACAAGAGAGTTGTGTATGCAGATCACCGGCGACCTGACAGATTATGCAAGATATACAGGTAAATTAAGAATTCTGGCCGTTTATGGAGGGGCAAGTATAGATAACCAGATAAGAGAACTCAAGAAAGGTGTTCATATTATCGTGGCAACACCAGGTAGGCTGATTGACCTTATAGGAAGAAAGGCCGCAAAACTGCATGGAGTAAAAACAGTTATTCTGGATGAAGCGGATGAGATGCTTAATATGGGGTTCCTCGACAGTATAAATGAGATACTTGAAGAAGTACCTGCCGGAAGAAGAACTCTCTTGTTTTCAGCCACAATGTCAACTGAAATAGCCGGAATAGCCAGACGGTACATGGAAAATCCCAGGGAGATCACAATAGGCACAAAAAATGCCTCTGCTGAAAATGTTACACATGGTTATTACCTCGTTCAGGCAAAAGACAAGTACAAAGTGCTTAAAAGAATAGCAGACTCAGAACCGGATATTTACGGGATAGTTTTCTGCCGTACACGGAAAGAGACCCAGGAGATAGCATCAAAACTTATTGAGGATGGTTATAATGCTGATGCCCTGCATGGAGATCTGTCACAGGCTCAGCGCGATACAGTAATGCAAAAATTCAGGGTAAGAAATCTTCAGCTTCTTATTGCCACTGATGTGGCTGCCCGCGGACTTGATGTTGATGACCTGACTCATGTGATAAACTACAACCTTCCCGACGATAATGAAGTATATACCCATCGCAGCGGACGTACCGGCAGGGCAGGAAAAAAAGGCATCTCAATATCCCTGATTCATACAAGGGATAAGCATAACCTTAAACAGATAGAAAGGATCGTAAAAAAACCTTTCAAAACAATTCAGATTCCAACCGGAAGTGAAATATGTGGCAAACAACTTTTCCACTGGATCAGGAAACTGGAGACAGTCGTAACCGAACATCAGGAGATTGAAAAATTTCTTCCTGAAATTACAGAAAAACTTTCGGGACTTGACAGGGAAGAACTTCTCAGAAGAGTTGTATCCCTTCAGTTTGACAGGTTCCTTGATGACTACAGGTCAGGAGAAGAGATTGTCTCACCTGCTGACAGAGATGATAATTTCAGAGGATCAGATAAAAAGGGATCGCGAAGGGAATACTCAGGAAATTACAAAAGGTTATTTATCAACCTTGGTAAAACTGATGGCTTTTATCCTGAGCAACTTATTGAACTTGTAAATAGTAATACCCAGGGAAAGAAAATTCCTCTCGGGAAAATAGATCTTCTTAAAACATTCTCATTTTTTGAAGTTGAGGAAGAGTATGCCGATTACCTGATCGGGGCCCTGAATAACTCAAAGTTCAATGACAGGAGAGTAGCTGTTGAGATTGCACAGGAAAAGAAGAATGGAGACAGGGAATTCGATCGTTCAGAAAAAAGGCCTGCAAAGTGGTCTGACAGAAAACCAGAGAAGAGAAGAGGAGAAAGGAATGACGGAAAAGACAGAGATTACAAAAAAGAAAAGAAACACGGCAAAAGGGATAAGAAAAAATATGGCCGGTAACTTTTAGCCTGTTATCTTTTAAGGTAATCATTAAACAATACCTGAAGATAGGCTTTGCCGGCTTTCTCTGCAAATCCATAATCTTTTCCCTCGCTTACAACAGGTTGCTTAAGTTTATGGTCATAGATACAGGATGAACTGTCTGTTATAAAGCCAAATCCTTCATTATAAACATAAAACGCAAAAGAATTGGTGCTGTCGGAAAGGAGATCTTTCGCAAAAGGGAATTCTGCAGATAATCCCATCTGAGTAAATAATGTCACAGGAATATCAACCTGGCTGCCCAGCTTTTCAATTTTCAGCCCTTTCTTCTCAACTGCCCCTCCGATCCATACCATCGGAATCTTAAACATCTCCCTGGCATATATCGGAAACGCATCTGAAAATCGTCCGCAATGATCTGCAACCATAATTACAAGTGTGTTTTTCCACCATTCTCTCTCCTGAGCCCAATCTATAAATTCTCCCAACGACTTGTCAGCATAAAAAACTGAGTTCTTATACTTTGTTTCGTCATCATCTCCGGTAAATACAGGCTCCATAGGAACATCAAACGGTTCATGACTGGATAGGGTAAGCACCACACTAAGAAATGGTTCTCTGACGGACATCATCGTATCCTTCAATGCATTGAAAAGGATATGATCATGAACTCCCCATTCTGAATTAAAGTTTTCAGGATTGAAATTATCTTCGGTTATAATGTTATGAAAACCCGAGCCGATTACAAATGAATTAAAATTAGCAAAATTTATCTCGCCTCCATACCAGAACGAAGTGTTGTAACCATTTTCAATAAGGATCTTTACCATACTTGGCAATGTCTGGCTCTTTTTTGGTTCTTTTATAATCGACTGTGCCGGTTGGGCAGGATAACCATTAAGAATAGCAGGCATGGCCTTATCGGTTCGGGTACCAGAGGCATAGAACTCTGAGAAAAGGATCCCTTCCTTAATATACCTGTTAAGATTCGGAGTGACAAGTGAATCTCCACCCATAGGACCAACAAGATATCCGCTGAAACTTTCAAGAACAATGATCATTACATTAGGACGTTCATTATTAAGAACTTTCAGTGTATTACCTCCTCCGGCCATCAGGGAATCAACCAATGATCCGGCGACCCCGTCATCACTGAATTTATAGGGATTTTTCACCGGTTTTTGCGTAAAGGCAGATGTGCCAACATTCCATACCACATTTATGGCAGTGTGATTCAGGAACATTCTTTTGCTGAAGTAAACAAACCCCGCATTTATAGGAGCTACTCCAAACCCGCCTCTTATCGGTATTATGAGGGCTCCCCAGAGAATCATAAGGAGTATTATCCCGGGAAACCATAAACGCATACGCTTCAATGATCCGAACAACCTGTCAATAAACCTCATATATAAAAATATGAATAATACAGTCATAAGGATTATTGAAATGCAAAATAACACAACAAACATTGTACTTACAGAAGCCATTGCCTCTCCGGGTGTTTTCAGATAGAGCATTGGAGTATAATCCATTCTGAATCCCCAGTAAGAATAAAGGTTGGCATCAGAAACAACAATTATTGAAGAAAAAATTATCATCAGAATTGAATATGCCCGTATGAAATACCTGTACCATTCTCCATTGAAATAAAGTGATGGTATTGATATTAATACAGGTAACAGCAGGTAATATCCGGTAGTTGAAATGTCAAGCCTGGAGCCATGGAGGAAAGTTCCCAGCAAGCCAACTATTGTCTCCTGCGAAGAACTATGGTGTTGAAATATAATGAAAAACAGGCGGGAAAAGAAGAAAAATACCAGCCAGAAGATTGCATACCAGAATAAAGCTGACAGTCTCTTTTTCATATCTGAAACCATTTTTCTAATCGACAGTAATCTCTTTAGTACTCCTGTAAAACAATATTAAAGATAATGTTATAATAATCATACCGGAAATGGTAAGCCATTCAGGATCTTCATCAGGAGCGAATATCCAGCTTAAAATAGCACCAGCTACCGGAATAATGAATTTCCATAAATTAAGTTCTGAGATCTTTACTCCGGGGCGTTGTATAAGTATAAACCAAATTGAAAAAGCAACCGCAGCCATGAAGCTTAGCCACAGTAACACCACCCAGTACTCTACGGGAAAAAAATCAGGCGGCCTTCCCTCAATTGGAAAAGACACGAGATATAGGACAACACCACCCAGAAACAGAGAAGAAGAACTCAGAACAAATGGGTTAAGTCCCCTACTTTTAAGCGATATTAATACATTTCCTGTTGCAAGGGCAATATTTGCCATAAGGATCATAAGGACACCAAGAAGTTCAATCAGGGAACCAAGCTTAAAGGCCTGCCTGCCTGCACTTATAAAAATAACACCTGCAATGCCAAAAACTATTGTTATTATCTTCTTCCTTGAAAGCATGTCATTTTTATCCAGCAGTGATGAAATAACTGCTGTAACCAAAGGCTGGGAACCTACCACAACCGCTCCAAGTGCTCCGGGGACGAAGTTAAGTCCGTGGTAAAGCAAAGAATAATTAAATAAGGTCTGCAAAACTATAACAGTTCCGATTAATTTCCAATAATCTCTCATCATGGTTAAATAAACTGATGGCCGGACGGAAAAAGGGAGAATAAGTAAACCTGCAATAATAAACCTCAATCCGGCAAAATGAAATGGTTTATCATATTGAAGGCCAATTTTTATTGAAGCGTATGCTGTTGACCAGAGCAGACAGGCTATTATTGCCCAGAATATTGTGTTTCGATTTGAGTTCAATAATTAAAATTTGTCCACAAATATCAAAAAAAACATTTAATAACGTAATCAAACCATAAATCAAATTCTGAATAAGTGATCATACCACTATTTTATGATTACAAGCGACAGGATATGAAGTGCACTGAAAAAATTATTTTTGACAACAATTCATAAAACCCTGATCATTTACAATTATTTAAATGAAATATTTAAAATCCTCTTTCAGAACAGAATAAATAGATGAATCCTTAATAGCACCATTCTTTATGACATTTCTTCTGAACGTCGCTTCATGAGAAAATCCGGCTTTCTCAAGCGCTCTTCTTGAGCCGGTGTTATCTGAAAAAGGCTCAGCATAGACCCTAATTATATCGAAATCCTTAAAGGCGTAGGATGTTACAGCTTTAATAGCTTTAGTAGCAATACCTCTTCCCCAGTAATCTTCTGCAATATAATATCCAACCTCAAAGTTTTTACGGTAAATATCAGTTTTTGATACAAGGCCGATACTGCCCACCAGTTTTTCATTGAGAGTTACTGCAAAATATAAAGGGGGATAATTTGCCGGAACTACAATTTTCAACCAGTTTATGGCATCCTGAAGAGAATAAGGAAATGGAAAACCATCCCGGAGATTGTCAGAAATTTTTTTGTTATTTGCAATAACGGCAAGTTGTGATGCATCATCTTCAGACCAGGGTCTGAGAACAATCTCATCAATAATAATTATCATTATTTGTTTTAGCTCTTCTTTTCTTTCTTTGTCTTTGGTTCTTTGGCTACCTTTTCTTCAGCCACTTCTTTCTTTGCTTTCGCAGCCTTAGGTTCTTTTACAGCAGTTTTTTCCTGAACGGTTTCGACTGGTTTTTCAGCTTTTTCTTCTTTTATTACTTTCTTTTCTTTTACAGGTTTAATATCTTCTGCAATTTTCTCACTGACAGCTTTCACAGTTTTAACTTCAGGCTTACCAGCTTTATTACGACGGCGCCTCACACCAAAAGTTCCGAGTATAATTTTACCTCTTCTTGATTTTTTATCACCTTTTCCCATATTATTTGGCTTTTATTAATTATCAAACACCTTTTCAGGGTAGAAGCAAAGTTAACAAAATTCTTTACTTTTTTGTAAAATTTTTGTAATATGCAAAAAAACAGGAAATGAGAAGAATTGATAGATCAATAACGGATATAACTGCAATTGAAGAAATTATCAACAAATCTGATGTATGCAGAATTGCAATTGCAAATGAAAATACCCCTTACATTGCAACAATGAATTTTGGCTATTCAGGAGGAGCTGCTCCGGTAATCTATTTTCATTGTGCCCGGGAAGGAAGGAAGCTGGATATGATAAAAATCAACAGCTATGTATGCTTCAGCATGGATACCGGTCATAAGCTTTATGACGGAGAAAACGGTTGTGACTGGGGAATGAATTTCCAAAGTGTGGTTGGATACGGCAAAATCTCTGTTGTTGATGATCCTGAAATAAGAATTGCGGGACTTGATTGCATAATGAGGCACTACGGAAGCGCTAAAAAATACTCATACGATGACAACGTATTGTCAAGAACGACAATTCTGAGGCTGGATATTACTGAAATGACCGGGAAAAAGTGTTAACTTGCAGTCAGTTAAAAAAGAATAACTTATGCAGACATTAAACGATTTACGACTTGCTGTACTAATCGATGCCGACAATATACCATACAGTAATGTAAGGGGTATGCTTGAAGAGATAGCAAAATACGGGACTCCTACATTCAAAAGAATTTATGGTGACTGGACGAAGCCAACTATCGCAGGATGGAAGTCTGTTCTTCTTGAGAATGCCATTACACCAATACAGCAGTATGGTTATACAAAAGGTAAGAATTCGACTGACTCAGCCCTTATTATTGATGCGATGGACATTCTTTATTCAGGTAAAGTCGATGGATTTTGCATCGTTTCAAGCGACAGTGATTTCACACGTCTTGCCACCAGACTCAGAGAGGCTGGAATGAAAGTGATCGGAATAGGTGAAAGAAAAACTCCTCATCCTTTCATTGTTGCTTGCGATAAATTCATTTACCTCGAGATAATCACCTCATCTGCCAGCGTACACGAGTCTTCTCCTGAACCAAGGAAAAAGGGCAAGCCCGTTGTTAAAAAGAAAAAAGCTGAAGTTGTTGAACCTGAATCCCCTGCCCGAATTGTAAAAAGGCTCATTTCATCTTCAATTACTGATATTGCAGACGAAAATGGCTGGGCATATCTTGGAGATGTCGGAAACCTGATCCTTAAAAAGCAACCCGATTTTGACCCAAGGAATTTTGGCTTTCCCAAACTGACACCACTTATCAGATCACTCGATTTCGAAATTGATGAACGGGAGTCGGGACAGAACCACATTAAACATATCTATATCAGGAACAGAAAATGAAGACAGGATTTTTACTTAAAGGTTTCTTCCTGTGTTTATCCGTAAGGTCAAAATAATCCTCACATTATGAGAAATAATATTATCACCTGAACAAAATATCTGAACAGTTGTTTATGATGATAAGTAACCTTTTAGCAAAGGTTTAATACATTATTATGTCCATTTATAACATTAAAAACCAAAAAGCTGTTTAAATACAACATATTATGCCTATTTATTTTTTGTTTTCAAAAATAAATATGACCTTTGTCCCTGTTTTATAAATACTTTAATAACTGAATTATGAACATTTACGTAGGAAGTCTTCATTTTAAAATGAATGAAGCAGAATTAAAAGAAATCTTTGAAGAGTATGGCGAAGTAACATCCGCAAAAATCATTATTGACAAGTACTCTGGAAAAAGCAAAGGATTTGGTTTCGTTGAGATGCCAAATGATGCTGAAGCAAAAAAGGCTATCGAGGAATTAAACGGAGCTGAAGTTAGTGGAAGAAACATTATCGTTAACGAATCAATCGAAAGAACAGACAGAAGAAGTAACTTCCGCGGTGGTGACGGCGGTGGTGGCGGTGACCGCAGAGGTGGAGGCGGTGGTGGAAACAGAAGAGATAACTACAGGTAGTTAACTTTAACATCTAAAACTATGAAAGGTACTGTTAAATGGTATGACAGAGTAAAAGGTTACGGATTCCTTCAGACAGAAGATGACAAGGATATCTTTATCCACCGTTCTGGTTTAGAGGTTTCCCATACTGATCTAGAGGCTGGTCAGGCAGTTGAATTTGAGATTGAGCAGAGAGAAAAAGGACCGGTTGCCATCAAGGTTAAAAGAGTAGATTAATCTTACTCAGACTGATACCAGAGAGGCTGTAACAGAGATGTACAGCCTCTTTTATTATGCAGAAATCAATAATAATTTTCCTGACTTCTGATGTTTTCAAATTTTAGTACCGTCTTGATCTTCAAGTGATTTAAATTGAATACTATATCGATTTAATTTTAGATTTTTACCACACTAACCCCAATTTCAGGCCTATGTATATGTTAAGAAACAGCCCGTACCCAGTTCCTTCTATTTATATCTTAACCCTTCCCCTGCATATTATCAGCTCTTTGTCACTTTCGTGCATTTATAATAATAAAAGTATCAGATATCAAATAACATTCAATACTATTTGGAGCGAAAAGTTCATATTGTAGTTTTAATCTATTTATAATCAGCTGAGTTACCCCTTCCCTTTTTCTTTAAAGGGAAGGGGCAGGGGATGGGTTTCGAAAATTCATACACATAGTAGTGGTTTCCTCTACCGCACTAATCTTTAGAAGTCAGGAAAATGATACCAGAGAGGCTGTAACAGAAATGTACAGCCTCTTTTATTTTCTAGAATCTTCCGAATATGGAATATCTTTCAGTATTACAAAAGATTGATGAATACAGGAATAAGCCTGATACATTTGTTTCCATTTTTCTCTCAAGATGAAGAACCGGCTGATTTTTAGCCATGTTAAGAAACCTGCTTATCTTGGATGTAACAGGAATGGCCTTTATCCTTTGTTCCCCGCCTCTTACCTCAACGCGGTAATGATCACGTAATATCTGAAAAAGAGATCTGTTTTCAAATTGCCTCGAGGTTATCCTTGGAAGATTGATATTCGCGATATAGCTGATATCATAAAAAATAGGCACATCATCGAGAAGTCTCACTCTTTCCATATAAATACATCCTGACTCAGTTTCAAGGTCAGAGAGCGGAAACATAAAATCTGATGGCCATTTGATAATAACCGGCTTAATTATGATTTTCGTTTTCAGATTTCGCTCCCCTACTGCGGAGGTTGTTCCGAAGACAGAAAGAATCCCGATATCACGCGGAAGATGATGAACGATACTTCCTTTTCCCTGGTGTTTTCTTATATAACCATCATTGGAAAGAGTACCCAAAGCCTGACGCACAGTCGGTCGTGTAAGTCCGTATAGCTGGCATAATTCATGCTCAGATGGCAACATATCTCCCTCCTTATAAACACCATCCGAGATGTGCTTTCTGAGTACTTCATATAACCTCCTGTACTGCGGAATTACTTTCATTTTAACCATATTATCATAAATAAAATTCAAATTTAATAATTTTTACTTGTAAATACAAGTTTATTATATTATTTTTGTAAGCATTGATTTACAATAATATTAATAATATAAATATTTTGTTTCATTTACATATCAGAACAAGTTGGAAACTACATTACGGGAAACAGAATAAAAGAATAATAATATAACTTAATAATATATTACCTAAAAAATATTAAATATGGCAATTGCGGTAATAATGCCAAAACAGGGGCAGTCAGTTGAGACCTGTATAATAACCAGGTGGTTTAAGAAAAAGGGTGAAAAGGTTTCAACGGGAGATATTCTCTTCTCATATGAAACCGACAAGGCAGCATTCGATCTTGAATCCCCTTCTGATGGGACTTTACTTGATATATTCTTTGAAGAAGGAGCCGAAGTTCCTGTTTTAGTAAATGTTGCAGTTATCGGGAATAGCGGGGAGGAAACAGGTTCTTTTAATCCGGAAAGTAAGACAACTGGTGAACCTGAGAAGGTTGAGAAGGTTGAGAAGGTTGAGAAGGTTGAAGGGGTTGAAGGGGTTGAAAGGGTTGAAAGGGATAACGGTTCAACTGGGGATCAAAAAAAACAGGATGTAAGAATAAGAATATCGCCCAGGGCAAAACTCCTGGCCAGGGAGAAGGGAATTCAGTTTGATAATATAAAAGGATCGGGTCCAAACGGGAGGATAATCTCAAGCGATATAGAAAAAACAATTTCTGTTACCTCAGCGGCGATAACTACCGTTAAAACTGCAAAAACAAAGGATTCGGAATATACAGAGCAACCCCTTGGCAATGTAAGGAAACTTATTGCAAAAGCTATGCATGCCTCACTTCAGAACTCAGCACAGCTAACCCATCACATGAGTGCTGATGTTAGATATCTGTTAGAGGCAAGACAGAAGATAAAAACGAACATTGCAGCAGGTAAAAGCTTTCAGGATATTACTCTTAATGACATGATATGCTGGTGCGTAATCAGGGCACTTAAAAAATTCCCTGAAGCAAACAGCCATTTCCTGGGAGAGTCATCAAAGATCTACCACAAAGTTCACCTGGGTATCGCTGTTGATACTCAACGCGGATTAATGGTTCCTGCAGTAAAAAACGCAGATGAAATGGATCTTGCAATATTATCAAAGGAACTCAAATCAGTTGCCGATGCCTGTAAAAAGGGGAATATTGATCCGGAACTTATCCAGAGTACATCAGCTACGTTTACTGTATCAAATTTAGGCAATTATGGGGTTGAGATGTTCACTCCGGTCATCAATCTGCCACAGGCAGCTATACTTGGAGTATGCACCATAATAAACCGTCCTGCCAGCATTGGTAATAACATTTTCGGCTTTGTTCCATATATCGGATTATCTCTGACATACGACCACAGAGCTATTGACGGAGGTCCGGCTACTTTGTTTCTTAAGGAGATAAAAGAACAGATTGAGGGATTCAGGTATTAAGGAAAGTGACGAGTGGTGAGTGATGAGTGATGAATGGCCGCATGCCGCAAGCCACATACCAATTAATAAACATTAAGACAATATAAATATGCCAAAGAGTCAGAACATTAATCCAAAGGTTGTCAGAAAACCAAAATTTATTGAATTCGGGAAAATACCCGTAAATCAGTATAACAAAACTATAGAGGAGGAAAAGAAAATATTCAGCAAGGATGATTTCCTGAGAATATATTTTGACATGGTTGTGATAAGGGAGTTTGAAACCATGCTTAACCTGATCAAGACAACAAATGAATATAATGGAATACCATATAATCATCCTGGACCTGCCCATCTTTCAATAGGTCAGGAGGCATCTGCTGTGGGTATGGCCTATACCCTTGAGGTGGATGATTACATATTCGGTTCTCACCGCAGTCATGGTGAAATACTTGCAAAAGGATTATCAGCAATTCACCGTCTTGATGATGATACACTTTATTCTGTTATGAAAAACTACTTTGGAGGTTCTGCTTTGAGAGTTGTTGAAAAAGGGTATCAGGGTAATATTAAAAACCTGGCAATCAATTTTTTACTGTACGGAGCTCTTGCTGAAATATTCGCCCGTGAAAATGGGTTTAATAAGGGTCTGGGAGGATCAATGCATGCCTTCTTCACTCCTTTTGGTATCTATCCTAACAATGCCATTGTAGGCGGGTCAGGTGATATATCAGTTGGTGCTGCACTGTATAAAAAAATAAATCGCAAGCCTGGTATCGTCGTATGTAATATTGGTGATGCCTCAATGGGTTGCGGACCTGTTTGGGAAGGGATCACATTCGCTACAATGGACCAGTATAAAACTTTGTGGCAGGGCGAATTCAAAGGAGGTCTTCCTCTGATATTCAACTTCATGAATAACTTATACGGCATGGGTGGTCAAACCATGGGCGAAACAATGGGTTATGACATTCTTGCAAGGGTAGGCGCAGGTGTTAATCCCGAAATGATGCACTCCGAGCGGGTGGACGGATATAATCCTCTTGCGGTTATTGATGCTTTCAGGCGTAAAAAGGAGATCCTGAAAGAGAAAAAGGGCCCCGTATTACTTGATACTCTTACCTACAGAATAAGCGGACATTCTCCTTCAGATGCATCTTCATACAGATCAAAGGAGGAAGTGGAAGCATGGCAACAGGAGGACTCAATTCTATCGTATGGAAAAACACTTGTCCTCGCAGGAATTGCAAACCCGGGTCAGCTCGACGAGACAGCCATAAAGGTAAAAGAGTTGCTGTCGCAAATACTTAAGTTAAGCATTGATGATAAGATATCTCCCCGAATTGATATGAGTAAAGATCCGGATTGCATCGGAAAAATGATGTTCTCCAATTGCTCAGCCGATAAGATGGAAGATGGTATTCCTGAAGTTCTTCATCCCATGGAGGAGAATCCCAGGGTCAAATCCCTCAAAAACAAAGAGAGGTTCTACCTTGACAAAGAGGGAAAAACAGTTTCAAAAGCTAAACTTTACCAATTCCGTGATGGTATTTTCGAAGCAGTCATTGACCGGTTTTACAAGGACCCTACTCTGGCTGCTTGGGGTGAAGAAAACCGCGACTGGGGCGGTGCATTTGCTGTTTACAGGGGACTTACAGAAGCACTTCCCTATAACAGATTATTCAACTCACCTATCTCCGAAGGCGCTATTGTCGGGACAGCCATTGGTTATGGAATGTGCGGCGGAAGAGTTATTGCTGAAATCATGTATTGCGACTTCCTGGGAAGGTCAGGGGATGAAGTCTTCAACCAGCTTCCGAAATGGCAGGCTATGAGTGGCAATATCATAAAGATGCCAGTGGTATTAAGAGTCTCTGTCGGATCAAAATATGGTGCACAGCATTCACAGGACTGGTCAGCCCTGACAGCACATATTCCGGGACTTAAAGTAGTTTTCCCTGCCACACCATATGACGCCAAAGGATTAATGAACAGCGCATTACAGGGAACAGATCCTGTTGTATTCTTCGAGAGTCAGAGGATTTATGATATAGGCGAAATGTTTCATAAGGGCGGTGTTCCGGAGGAATACTATGAGATCCCTATCGGAGAACCTGATATAAAAAGAGAAGGAGATGATATCAGTATTCTTTCAATTGGTGCTACCCTTTATCCGGCAATAAAAGTTGCAGATATTCTTAAAGAGAAATATAACCTTAGCGCTGAGGTTATTGATGCACGATCACTTGTTCCGTTTAACTATGAACCGGTAGTTCATTCGGTAAGAAAGACCGGTAGAATTATTCTTACAAGCGATGCTTCTGCGCGTGGTTCATTTTTAAAAGAGATGGCTCAGACCATTACAGAGCTTGCCTTTGATTATCTGGATGCACCTCCCGTAGTAGTAGGATCACGCAACTGGATAACACCAGCCTATGAGATGGAGGAGTATTTCTTCCCTCAGCCTGAATGGATACTTGATGCAATTAATGAAAGGATAATTCCACTGAAAGGACATGTAAATAAAACTGATTATTCATTTGAAAAGTCAATTATCCTGAACAGAGAAGGAGTGTAAAGGCTTTTTAATATCTTTATCACTTTAAAAATTCTGAGATGGACCAGACTATTCAAAACATCAAATCAAAGGAAGGATTTATTATTGACATGGATGGTGTAATATACCATGGCAATAAGCTTCTTCCGGGGATCCCGGATTTTATAGCATGGCTTGAGAAAGAAGGTAAGAAATATCTGTTTCTTACAAATTCGAGTGAAAGGACACCTAAAGAGTTACAGGAAAAACTGAAAAGACTGGGATTAAGCGTAGGGGTAGATCATTTTTACACCAGTGCCCTTGCAACAGCAAGTTTTCTCGCGAATCAAAAACCAAACGGAAGTGCCTACATAATCGGTGATGCAGGTCTGATACATGCTTTATACAGTATTAACTATACTGTCAATAATGTCAATCCTGATTATGTAGTTGTGGGTGAGACACACAGCTATAATTTTGAAAAGATTGAGATTGCCCTTAATCTGGTTATGAGAGGTGCAAAACTGATCGGTACAAACTCCGATGTAAGCGGACCTATTGAAGTAGGAATAACCCCGTCAACAAAGGCTCTTATTGCACCAATTGAAATTGCTTCAGGCAAAAAAGCCTATTTTGTGGGCAAACCAAATCCTCTGATGATGAGAAGTGCCCTTAAAAGGCTTGGAGTAAGAAGAGAAGATGCTATTGTAATTGGCGACAGGATGGATACTGATATCAGGTGCGGACTTGAATCGGAAATAGATACTCTGTTGGTTTTAAGCGGTATAACATCCAGAGAAGAGATTGACAACTACCCATATTGCCCCCATTATGTATTAAATGGTATAGCAGACCTGGTATAACAACCACATTTATGGCCGTAAACAACGAATATAAGATTGAACGTAAGGAAGTTGCATATTTCATGCGACGGCTGTATAAACAAGGATTGACAACCACTTCCGGGGGAAATATCAGCCGGCGTGTTTCTGATGATATAATTGTTATCACACCTTCGGCAACAGATAAAGGAAGGATGAAATGGAAAGAGGTAGGAATTATGACTTTAACAGGCGAGAATCTCACACCTGATCTTAAGCCGTCAATTGAATCCGAAATGCATCTGGCTATCTACAGAAAAAAGAGGGATATAAAGACTATAGTACATGCACATCCTGTTTTTGCCACAGCATTTACTGCCATGAAATTAAAGATCAACACTACTCTGACAGCTGAGGCTTGTGCCATTCTCGGTGAACCGTGCTTCGTCCCGTATGCACTCATGGGCACAAAAGATCTGGCAAATGCAGCCGCTGAAAATATTATCCATAGCGACATACTACTGCTTGAGAACCACGGGATACTGGCCACAGCTTCAAATCTACTGCAGTCATTTGATAAGATTGAAGTGCTGGAGAATGCTGCAAGGATGACGATGATTGTTGAAATGACGAATAAGGAAAGTCCTCTTACTTTACAAAGGGTTCAGGAAATAAATAAACTGTTCAGATGATAAAAGGGGTACTTTTCGATATGGATGGTGTACTTGTTGATTCCGAGGCATTTATTTGCAAGGCGGCTATCATGATGTTTGACGAAATAGGAATAAAAGCTACACCTGAAGATTTCCATCCTTTTCTTGGCATGGGTGAAAATAAATATCTAGGAGGAGTTGCAGCAAAATACGGAAAAAAGGTTGATATTGAAAAGGTTAAAGCGAGAACCTATGAAATATACGGATCGATAGTAAAGGGGAACTTAAATCCACTCCCGGGTGCTCATGAGTTTCTTTCACTATGCATGAAAAAAGGCTTTAAGCTGGCACTTGCAACCAGTGCGGATAAAATTAAGATGCAAGCCAGTCTGAAAGAGATCGGATTGAATGAAGATACATTCCATTCAATAGTTACCGGACTGGATGTAGAGAATAAAAAGCCTTTTCCTGATATTTATCTTAAAGCCTCCGGAAATCTTGGACTCAAACCGGATGAATGTCTTGTTGTGGAGGATGCTGTCAGTGGCATAAGGGCAGGCAAAGCAGCGGGATGCCGCTGTCTTGCAGTTACTACCTCATTCGATGCCTCGGTACTTCAGCAGGCCGACTGGATATGCAACTCACTACTGAGAGTCCCTGAAGAAGCAATAAACTGGTAACAATATAAAACGAATATTATGGAATATAAAAAACTTGGACAATCAGACATTATGGTTTCAGAGCTGGCTTTTGGAGCATGGGCAGTTGGTGGAATGTTTTGGGGTGGCGCTGACTCAAAAGATGCAATTAAAGCTATTGAAACTGCAGTTGATCATGGTATGACTTCTATTGACACCGCACCTGTTTATGGTTTGGGATTGAGTGAAGAACTGGTAGGTAAGGCAATAAAGGGAAAAAGAGACAAAGTCCAGATACTCACTAAATTCGGATTGGTATGGACAGAAAAAAAGGGTGAATATTACTTCACACTGAAGGACAATTCAGGAATAGATACAGAGATCTACCGCTATTCAGCAAAAGAAAAGGTAATAAGCGATTGTGACCGAAGTCTGAAACTACTGGGCACCGATTATATTGATCTGTTCCAGATCCACTGGTCCGACTCAACTACACCGGTTTCAGAAACAATGGAAGCTCTTGAGATCCTTATTAAAAAAGGAAAAATCAGAGCAGGGGCTGTCTGTAACTATTCCCGGGATTTAATGGCAGAGGCCCGGAAAACTCTGACAATTGCATCGGATCAGGTTCCTTACAGTATGGTGAATCGTAAGATAGAAGCTGATGTTGTTCCATATTGCATAGAAAACAATATCGGGATCCTTGCTTATAGCCCTCTCCAAAGAGGACTTCTGACAGGAAAGATAAAGCATGATCATAAATTTAACACAGGAGATACTCGTCCGGACACCATCTATTATAAAGAGCCAAATCTTTCCAGAATACTTCACCTTACAGACGGGCTGAATGAAATTGCCGCAGATCTTAATGTAACTCTTTCACAACTGGTGCTGAACTGGACAATTCAACAGCCAGGCATTACATGTGCATTGGTAGGCGCAAGAAATGCAGCTCAGGTTCTTGATAATGTTAAGGCAGCTGATTTCCGTCTTAATAATGAGGATATTGCCAGGATAAATGAACTTCTCTCGAATTTTAAATTAGAGACAAAAATATAAAGCATATAATGAAGCACTTCCTATCCGGTCTTCCTGCCTATCCACTTCTGAAAAAAGAGATGGCAGGCTCTTCCCTCCCATCCTATCGTGAAGCCAATTGTCATATTCATACACCATATTCTTTCAGCTCATTTCCTGAAATGAATGTAATATTCGAGAAAGCCAGAAACGAAAATATCTCGATACTGGGTATCAACGATTTTTTTGTTACGGATGGATATAATTCTTTCCACAAAGGATGCATTGAAAATAAAATTTTTCCTCTGTTCAATATTGAATTCATCGGATTGTTGAAAGAAGAACAGAAAAAAGGTATCAGGATAAATGATCCGAACAATCCCGGACGGATCTATTTCACCGGAAAAGGGCTGGATTATCCGTTTCAGACCGGATGGATACAGAGGAGACAATTGAAAAAAGTAATTAAGGAGAGCCAGAATCAGATAAAGGCAATGATCAGCAAATACAACGCCTTAATAGCATCAGACTATCCTGAACTATCCCTCTCATACGAAACGATCAGGAAAAAATATTCCCAGGATCTGGTACGGGAACGACATATTGCAAAAGCAATAAGAATACTTGCTCATGAGAATTTCAAAACAAATGATGAGCAGGTCTTATTCCTTGAAACTCTCTACTCAGGTAAAAAGTCAAAAGCTCTTTTATCTGATGTTCCGACACTAGAAAATGAGATCCGGTCTAACCTCCTGAAGAGCGGAGGAGCAGCATTTGTTGAGGAAGATGAAAACTCATTCCTTGAACTTAAAAAAATACTGAAAATAATTATAAAGTCGGGCGGGATACCTTGTTACCCTGTATTACTTGATGATCCTTCAGGAAAGGTTACCGAATACGAATCAGACCCTGAAAAACTATATGAATCACTTAAAAGTCTGGGAATAGAATGTATTGAACTAATCCCTGGAAGAAATGATTTCTATGTCCTCAAATCATTTGTTGAATTCTTTCATAAAAAAGGTTTTATAATAACTTTTGGCACCGAACATAACACACCTGAAATGATTCCTATGGCTGTAACTGCAAGAGGTTCTGTCCCACTTGATGTAAAGATGAAAACAATTGCCTGGGAAGGAGCATGTATAATTGCTGCTCACCAGTACCTAAGGGCCCATGACAGGCAGGGTTATGTTTTACCTGACGGTTCACACAGCAATGAGCAGATGAGAGATTTGATGATTCTCGGACAACTTGTTATTGAATACTTCCTTAAACAAAATTGAGATGAAACCTGAAATAAAAGAGCTTATCGAAATATCAAAGTTTTATGGTGCCGATAAAGACTGGGTAATTGCAGGCGGCGGTAATACATCATTCAAGGATGAGACTACCATCTGGATCAAAGCCAGTGGCCAGTCGCTGGCAGAAATAACTGAAGATGGTCTTGTATCATTAGACAGGGAAAAGCTTCATGTAATATCTTCAAATGTTTATTCGAATGAATCATCTGAAAGAGAAGAGCAGGTTAAAAATGATATGTTCAACAGCATCCTGGAGCATGATAAGAACAAGCGGCCTTCAGTGGAAACCTCGTTGCATGAAATAATTAACTACAGGTTTATTGTCCATTTACATCCAACAATCATTAACGGATTACTCTGCAGCAGAAATGCAAAGAGCTTAACGTTAAAGCTTTTTGGAGAGAGTGTGCTTTTTGTTCCTTACACCGATCCCGGGTATACACTCTTCAAAAAACTGGAATCGGATATAAAATCATATCGTGAAAAGTTCAGGCAGGATCCTCATATTATTTTCCTCGAAAACCATGGTTCCTTTGTTGGAGCCGATACAACAGATGAGATAATGAGTATCTATAAAAGCATTATTCAGAAAATCACTGAGATGACTCCTGAAATGCCTGATATTGAACCTTTACCATATAATCCAATCCTTCACAAAGTCTTGCCGGCATTAAGAGTATTATTATCCGGCGGACAACCAGGAATCATCAGATTCAGGCATAACTCACTGATTGCTAAATTCTATCAGAATCAACAGGAATTTCACAAGATATCATTACCACTGACACCTGACATAATTGTTTACTGCAAAACAAGGTATCTGTTCGTCGAACACTCATCTACAGCCGAGAAGATTCTTGATTCGATACGATATCAGCTACCTCACTTTGTAAGTGAATATGGTTATTTACCAAAGGTCTGTGTAATAAAAGACATGGGGCTTTTTGCAATTGCAGAAAGTTATGGATCTGCAGAAGCCTGCCTTGATGTATACGAAGATCTGATAAAAATAAGTTACTACGCATCTCAGTGTGGCGGCATTAAATTCCTGACACCCGAACAGGTATCATTCATAGATCAGTGGGAAGTTGAGAATTACAGGAGAAAAGTATCGCAAACATCGGGTGCCGGCAACAAACTGAAAAACAAAATCGCTATTATTACCGGAGGTGCCCAGGGATTCGGAGCCGGAATTACTGAGGCATTATATGCTTTAAATCTGAATGTTGTGATAGCTGATCTGAATGAGGAAACAGGCAACTCTTTTGCATCAAAGCTCTCTTCAAAAAAATCATCCAATAAAGCCATTTTTACAAAAACAGATGTTGCAGATCCGGCTTCAGTTGAAAATCTGATGATTACTACAGTAAAGGAGTTCGGCGGACTCGATCTGATGATAAGCAATGCTGGAATCTTAAGGGCAGGTGGTCTGGATGAGATGGATCCTGAAACATTTTCGAGATCCACAGCTGTAAATTATAACGGCTATTTCCATTGTGCCAAATATGCCTCTGATATACTGAAACTCCAGAATCATGAGAACAAAGAATATTTTTCTGATATCATACAGATCAATTCCAAATCAGGGCTCAGAGGAAGCAACCGTAATTTTGCCTATGCGGGGTCAAAATTCGGAGGAATAGGACTTACACAATCTTTTGCCCTCGAGCTTGCACCTTACAGGATCAAGGTGAATTCAGTTTGTCCGGGTAATTTTTATGAAGGGCCATTATGGTCCGATCCTCATAACGGTTTGTTTGTACAATACCTCAAAGCAGGAAAAGTACCAGGAGCTAAAAATATTGAGGAGGTAAGAAAGTTCTATGAAGATCAGGTGCCGATGAAAAGAGGCTGCAAACTTGAAGATGTAATGAAAGCAATACTCTATATCATTGACCAGGAATATGAAACAGGACAGGCGATTCCTGTAACCGGGGGACAGGTTATGCTGGGGTGATTGCTCAGGGCAAATGGCGCAGAGCGCATTACTTTGAGTCGGTGATTTAAGGATTGCTTCGTCGCTTCGCTCCTCGCAATGACAGATTAATTAAGCAGAATAGTACAATATGAAAACAAAAGCAGTAAGGATATATGGCAAGAAAGATCTCAGATTGGAGGAATTTGAATTGCCTCCAATAAAAGATGATGAGATTCTTGCCCATGTGATTTCCGACAGTATTTGCATGTCGTCACATAAGGCAGCTTTGCAGGGAGCTGACCATAAACGGGTTCCGGATGATATTCATATCAATCCCACCATTATCGGACATGAATTTGCCGGAACAATTCTTGAAGTCGGAAAAAAGTGGCAGGATAAATTCAAGGCAGGACAGAAGTTTTCAATTCAGCCGGCAATGAACCAGATGGGAACCCTGAATGCACCGGGTTACTCCTACCGCTTTATTGGAGGCGATGCCACCCACATTGTAATACCATCAATAGTTATGGAGGCTGATTGCCTTCTTCCTTATGATGGAGAGGCATTTTTCCCGGCATCCTTATCTGAACCCATGTCGTGTATTGTCGGTGCGTTCCATGCCAGCTATCATATTCCCCCGGGAACCTATGTACATGAAATGGGGATCCGCAAGGGGGGAAAGATGGCTATTCTTGCAGGAGTTGGTCCAATGGGACTGGGAGCAATAGATTATGCATTGCATTGCGACCGGAAACCCGGATTATTGGTAGTAACAGATATTGATGATAATCGTCTTTCAAGAGCCGCATGCATTTTCACACCTGAACATGCTGAAAAAGAGGGAGTCAGGCTGATATATGTCAATACCTCCCGTATGAATGACCCCGTGAAGCATTTGCGTGAGATAACCGGAGGTACAGGTTATGATGACGTACTTGTATTTGCTCCTGTAAAACCGGTCATTGAACAGGGCGATGGGATACTTGGTTTCGACGGATGTCTCAATTTTTTTGCAGGACCGACCAATCCTGAATTTAAAGCGGAGCTAAACTTCTACAATGTTCATTATGCTTTCACACATATTGTTGGAACATCAGGAGGGAATACAGATGATATGAGAGAATCTCTGAAACTTATGGGTGAAGGAAAGATTAATCCGGCTATTATGATAACCCATGTTGGGGGGCTCGATTCTGTTGTTGAAACAACATTGAATCTTCCACAGATACCAGGTGGGAAGAAACTTATTTACACAAACATATCAATGCCGCTGGTTTCGCTTTACAAACTGGGGGAAATGGGAAAGGGTAATAAATTATACGCAGGACTGCACGAAATTGTTTCAAAAAACGACTATATATGGTCACTTGAAGCAGAAAAGTATCTGCTGGAGCATGCTAAACCAGTATAATCAGTATTACTTAAATCAATATCAAAACCGGAGTCCCTTATCAGACATTAGCATAACAGTATTGAATTTTAATTTTTACCACCCAATCTTGAAAAGAGAAACACCTTGCCCAGGCAGGTTCAATGATAATTCCAAAAAACCATCTGTTGTATCTTTCCAATAAGGAGAGCAAAACAGTTTAAGTTTTCCTGAAGATTCAAGTATTTTATATTGCTCTGCAGTTGGGTTCTGAGGTGATCCCATATTTTTCCAGACTTCATAAGAATTACTGTTTTCTTTATCAATTCTGTACTCATGAATCAGAACTCTGGAGGATGGTAATCCGTTAACTGTAATTTTAACCGGAGATTCGGGAGAGGGTAAATCATTATCATGATAGTTCCATACCATCACGGATAGGTTGTCCTTATCCTTGCAGGCAAGTGCATTTATATCCGGAGCTGCACCTTTTACACCTGAGTCACGGATCATAAAAGGATCATAGCTGCCACCTGAAACAGCAATCCTTGTTCCGCTCATCATCCCAAACATCCTGAATATGTTTAATACCGGCTTATTCACTCCATTTGTTGCCAGATCCCTGAATCCATCAAACCATTTCTGATTCTCAAATTCAAAAGCCCAGGTAACAGCACCTTTGAAATTTACCTTAAAATGATCAGCCAGAGCATATTTTCGTGCAAATGCTGCGGCCTCATAACTTGAATATAAAGTGCCATTCCGGTAAGCGTTTTCAGGATTTCTGCTTATGGAACATGCTGCACATCCCTCAGGATCAGATTCTCCTATAACAACAGGAAGGTTTTTTACTTCCGGGAACGAAGAGATTATCTCAAATCCCTTTGATATATCCATCAATTGCAGGTTAATATTCATCTGAACATGACCGTCCACAATTTTGGGAGATCCCTTTGCATGGAAACTTATATAGTCCAAAGGTGATCCCCTCTTTCCTGTTTTGTAGTTTACTCCATTAATACAGTGATTTATAAAATCTTTCAGAAAAGCCGCTGCCTTTTCATCTCGGGGGCTTGTAGTATGAGGACCTCCGACAACAGTACCCGGACATGCTTTCTTAACTGCCCAAACTGCATAATCATATAATTTAAAATATTCTTCTTTTGTGCCCTTCCAGTAATTTATGTTTGGCTCATTCCATACCTCCCAGTACCAGGTTTCAACCTCTTTCTGACCATACCTTTCAATACAATGCCTGGTCCATTGAAATACCAGCTCGGCCCATTTATCATAATCCTTTGGCGGATATGCCCATCCGGTTGAGAATGTCTCCGGCCAGGAATGCCTGTAAGGATCCGGGTTAGTTGACATATCCTCCGGCATAAAACCCAGCTCGACAAGGGGTTTCATCCCCCTCTCAATATAAGTATCAAATATTCTATCAACGATTGTCCAGTCATAAACCGGATTCCCCATCTTATCCTCAGTATAAATATTTGTCGAACCCCATTTAAGAGAAGGTGTTCCATCGCCTGTTGTAAGAAGGTTATGGGCACGGACATAAACCGGAACAGGACTGAGAGCCGATATTTCAGATAAGAGCTTTTTACCATCCTTCATATAGGTATAGTTTGGTTCGTCGTAACCAAACCAGGCCCAGACAGGATCCATAGGCCCCAGATCTTCTGAGAATTCTGCCTTTAAAAGTACCGTATCCTGAATAGTTTGTGCGCTGCAAAAATTTATACAATTAAAAGTCATAATTAAACTCAATATAGTCAGCCATCTAACCTTTTTCATATATTAAAATATTTATATTAATTTGGTTCTTCATTTCTGACCTGTAATATACTAAAATAACTTGAATCTCGTCAGACAGGATAAGCGGGGCAATTAACGTTAAATTCCATGAAAAAACTCAAAAAGGCATTATATATGAAAAAACAATTTCTTTTACTTATTCTCCTGGCAATCGCTTTTAAGATGAATGCACAGGATGAAAAAATGAATGCGTTCATCAATACTCTTATGAATAAAATGACAATTGATGAAAAGATCGGACAATTAAATCTTACGACAGCCGGAGGATTTACAACAGGAACTGCAACAAATGAAAAATTGCAGCAGAAATTGCAGGCAGGTATGATTGGCGGTATGCTGAATGATTTCTCTGTTGAATCAATGAGAATATCTCAGGATATTGCTGTTAAGGAATCTCCGAACCACATACCTGTATTGTTTGGCATGGATGTAGTTCATGGCTACAAAACAATTTTTCCTATACCACTGGCTATGAGCTGCATGTGGGATATGTCGCTGATTGAAAAGAGTGCCAGGATCGCCGCACAGGAGGCAACTGCAAACGGGATTGCCTGGACTTATTCACCAATGGTTGATATAGCACGTGATCCACGATGGGGAAGAATTGCTGAAGGTGCAGGAGAAGATCCATGGCTGGGATCGCAGATCGCCAGGGCATACATTAAAGGTTATCAGGGAGAAGACCTTACCCTGAACAATACCATGATGGCATGTGTAAAGCATTTTGCACTGTACGGGGCTGCTGAAGCAGGCCGCGACTACAATACCGTTGATATGAGCCGTATATCAATGTTTAATGAGTATTTTCCTCCGTATAAAGCATCAGTGGAAGCAGGTGCAGGAAGTGTTATGACATCCTTCAATGTTGTTGATGGGGTCCCTGCTTCAGGAAACAGATGGCTGATGACCGATTTATTAAGGGATCAGTGGGGCTTCAAAGGTTTTGTGGTGACCGATTACACGGCTGTCAATGAGATGATCAATCACGGTTTGGGAGATCTTCAGACCGTTTCGGCACTTGCTCTTAAAGCCGGTTCAGATATGGATATGGTTGGTGAAGGATTCCTGGAAACATTAAAAAAATCACTTGACGAAGGAAAGGTAACAACAAAAGATATCGACCTTGCCTGCAGGAGGGTACTGGAGGCTAAATACAAACTGGGATTATTTGATGATCCGTACAGATATCTGAATGAGGAGAGGGCCCGTAAGGAAGTGCTGACACCTGAGAACCTTAAGGCTGCGCGTGACATTACAGAACGGTCAATAGTTTTGCTGAAAAACGAGAATCATATTCTTCCCCTTAAAAAATCAGGTACAATCGCAGTAATCGGCCCCCTTGGGAACAGCAGGGCAGATATGCTGGGTACCTGGGCATTAGGCGGGGATGAGGATAAGGCCTCCTCGGTTCTTGAAGGACTAATTAACATTGGAGGAGAGTCAGTGAATGTACTCTACGCTCAGGGATCAGAATTAACAAATAATCCCTTCCTGATGATAAGCACACTGAAAGCCGGAAAACCATCTGAGAAAAAAGCAGACGGATTTAGTAACAAAACTGAACAATTGCTGAGTGTTGCAATTGAAACGGCAAAAAAAGCAGATGTGATAGTAGCAGTTCTTGGTGAACCGGCAAGCTGGTCAGGTGAAGCCTCAAGTCTAGCAGATATCGGACTACAAAAGGTTCAGAAGGATCTTTTAAAAGCTTTGTCAGAAACCGGGAAACCACTTGTCCTTGTTTTGATAAATGGTCGTCCTCTTACCCTTGCATGGGAAAAGGATATTGCTGATGCTATGCTTGAGGCATGGGCAGGTGGCACAGAAGCAGGCAATGCAATTGCCAGTGTGTTGTTCGGGGATTATAATCCTTCAGGAAAACTTACAACCACATTTCCTGCAAGCGTCGGACAGATTCCTCTTTACTATAACTATAAAAAAACAGGAAGACCTATGGATCCTGCAAACAAATACACCTCAAAATACCTCGACATTACCAATTCACCTGTATTCCCTTTCGGTTTTGGACTCAGTTACACAAGCTTTGAGTATGGTCCCCTGAAGTTGAGCAAAGTGCAGCTTAAAGGAAATGAAAAACTTACAGCATCAGTTGTGGTAACCAATACAGGAAAGATGGCAGGAGAAGAAGTTGTTCAATTATATATTCAGGATCCGGTTGCATCAATCTCCAGGCCTGTTAAGGAGTTACGGAACTTTAAAAAGGTTTTGCTGAATCCGGGTGAGAAAAAGGAGGTAAGTTTTGAAATCACAACAAATGATCTGATGTTCTATAACAGCAACCTTGAATATAACTGGGAACCGGGAGATTTTAATATTTATATAGGTACAAATTCAAGGGATGTAAAATCAGCCGGAATAAGCTGGATTAAGTAATATAATCCATTTGATGTTCACGATAGAGACAGGATGCCTTCTGATAAGCTCCTGACCTCATTTACAGACACCTGATATAAATGACATCCCAATATTATCAAGTCAGGAATTTATATTTTCTGAATCTTTAAAATTATATTTATCTGCTTTATGAAGAATTTGTAAGAAAGTCATCAAACACTAAAGGTTCTATTTTAATTATTATGGTCTTAAATTAACTAATTTTCACCGAAATGAAATATTCAAAAGTAACTATAATTGGAGTATTAAATATCGGCATTTTATCAATTCCTCAAATTAATTATTCTCAGAAAAAGCCCAATGTAATATTTATCATTTGTGATGATATTAATGATTATGAAGGAGCTTTTGCCGGGCATAAGCAGGTAAAAACCCCCAATATTGACAGACTGGCGAAATCGGGAGTTAGTTTTTTAAATGCTCACAGCAATTGCCCGATGTGTTCCCCTTCGAGGAACAGCCTGTTCACAGGTGTTTATCCCTGCCATTCCAAAGATTTTGGATGGACGCCTAATTTTGAGCAGAGGATTCTGAAAAACAACAAAACACTGTTCGAATATTTCGGTGAAAACGGATATTATACCATGGGTAGTGGCAAATTACTTCATGAGAACCGCAGGGAATATTGGGATGAATGGGGCATCGAGATTAACAACTATGGTCCGGTAGCATTTAACGGAAAAGATCCTGTTGGGCATCCATCAGTCCCGGAACCCTTCAGAAGCATAGGTGCTATAGATGGCTCTTTTGCGCCACTTTCCGATGTCCCAGTTTTCCCTGACAGCATTTCGGGAGGAAATAAAACCGGCTGGCTTTATGCAAAAGGAAAAGAAGATTTTCTGGAATATACAGATGATGAACATCGCGATTTAATGCCGGACGAGATGCACGCGCAATGGGCAGTTAAACGTATCAAAGAAATGGAAAACAAAGATTTGGGACAACCATTTTTTATGGGAATTGGCTTTGTCAGACCTCATACGCCTTTATATGCTCCTAAAAAATATTTCGATATGTTTCCTCTGGATAAAATTGAACTGTCGATGATAAAACCCGGCGATGCCATTGACACCCATTACAAGGATGTTTACCCAATTGCGAAACAGGCTACAGGTGAATATTATACCAATACATCTAAAGGAGTGGTGTATTACAAGTTATTAAAAGATTCATACGGAGGAAATGCGGAATCAGGTTTAAAGCATTTTTTGCAGGCTTACCTGGCCTGCATCGCCTTTGTCGACGATCAGATTGGGACAGTTATTGATGCAATTAATAACAGTAAGTTTAAAAACAACACAATCATTATATTAACCAGCGATCATGGCTGGCAAATGGGAGAAAAGGATTACCTCTTTAAAAACTCACCATGGGAAGAAAGTACCCGGATTCCGCTTATAATAAAAACCCCGGATACTAAAAATGGAAGTAAAGTTGATCATCCTGTTTCCTTGATCGACCTCTATCCTACCCTGACAGATCTCTGTGGATTAACGGGTAACAACCGGAAAAATGAATCAGGAGGCAAAATTGATGGTTTTAGCTTAAGGCCATTTCTTGAAAACCCTGAAACAGAAAAATGGGAAGGCCCCAATGGAGCGCTTACAATGGTTGGAGATGGTACAAATTACGATGAGGTTATGAAACAAACCTATTCCTACCGGACGAAAGAGTGGCGCTATATTCTATATCTGAATGGGGATGAGGAATTATACCACAACAAGACAGATCCCTATGAATGGAAGAATCTGGCGAATGACATGAAATTTGAAGGCAGGAAACAGGCTCTAAAAAAAGAAATGCTCGAAATTATCTACAACGAAAATTAAAGCAATATTACATGAAGAAGAGATATTTTATAATTCTGTTCTTTATTCTGGCCTCCGGCATCTTGTCTGCACAGAAGGAAACCCCTATCTCTTTGGATGGAAACTGGGAAATTATCTTCGATAACAAAAATGAAGGTAGAAATGGTAAATGGCAAAAAGATTCAATTTTTGAAAATCAGGTAAAAAGAAACATTACGGTTCCAAGTTGTTGGGAAGAAATTGAAAAGGATTATGAAGGTGTTGCTTTCTACCGTCGTAAATTCAATGTGCCGGCAGATTGGGACGGTAAAATCATTCATCTGCAGTTTGGCGCTGTAAATTATCTTGCTGAAGTCTGGGTTAATGGCGAAGTGGTTGGGTATCACGAAGGTGGTTTTACTCCATTCGAATTCCGGGTTGATGAAATAATTAAACCGGGTAAAAGCAATGTGCTCACTCTTCGGGTTGTTGGTCCGATCATATTGTCTGACAAAGAAGTGGATGGTGTTAAGGCGTTGGAGACTCCGCAATGGAGAGGTGGAATTACCGGAGGGATATGGCAATCGGTGCAATTGGTTGCTACTGACGATGTCTATGTAAATAATGTGTTTATTCAGCCTAAATTAAGCGATAACACTGCAACTTTTCAGGTTGAATTAGACAATGCGGGAATTAAAACAACTTCTGTTGAGATTAATATTGAAATTAAGGAAGTTGGAGGCAACGTAGTAAATGTTGCAAATATGGTTCAGTCCTGGGAACTTCATCCGGGTAAAAACAAGCAGTCCTGGACAATTGCTATTCCTAATGCCAAATACTGGTCACCAGATAAACCAAATCTCTATAACGCAAAAGTTATTGTGAAAAATAATGGTGAGGTTTCCGACGAATGGAGCGAAAACTTTGGGATGCGCGAGTTGACCATTAAAGACAAGGATTTTTATCTGAATGGGAAGAAGATTTACATCAAGGCGACCTTTTTCGAAGGACTTTATCCCAATGGAATTGCCAGCCCTGACAATGAAGAGATGGCTCGAAAAGAAATCCGTTTAGCCAAAGAAGCCGGCTTTAATATGATTCGTCCATGGCGCCGGCCTCCTGTTCCTATTTGGCTCGATCTGGCAGATGAGATGGGTGTGCTGGTTGTAGGAAGTCCGGTTTTGGAGTGTATGGGACTGCCATTTTCAACTCCTTATTTGCCGGCCAGAGTCGAGAATGAAATATCTCAGTCTATTCTTAGAGACAGAAACCGGGCCTGTGTGGTACAATGGGAATTGTTCAATGAGTTACACCGCCCGATCCTGAAACAAATGATGAGGCCTATGGCCATGCTTGCCCGTGAGCTTGATCCGACACGACTTATACTGGATGAGTCAGGCGGGTGGGCGTTTGGAGCGAATATGTATCTGCCTAATGATTTCGAGCCAACCAGATTTAATGATATTCATGATTATCCCGGGCCATTTATTAACAATCGTCTTTTCGATGGTTTTTTATCAATCGGACTGACTGAAGATCAGAAAAAAGTGGCAGGTTATACTGCACGTACGCCTGGACGGAATGTAGTCCCTGGTCTGATGTCCTTTGTTTCTGAACTTGGATATGGAAGTCTTCCTGATTTGACTAAAGTAAATGAACTTTATGAAAAAGAGGGAAATCCGTTAACCCCTTCATTCCGGTATCACAAACGTCTTGCGGAAGAACAAATGGAGATGCTGAAGGAAAGTGGATTTGCAGGATTATATCCTGACATGGAACAGTTTTACCTCGATCAGCAGCAGATCCACGGCGCAGCTAATAAAAGAATGATTGAAGGAGTGCGGTCAAATCCTGAAGTTGACGGATATTGCATTCATGCCCTGGTAGCTGGTGACTGGATTTTAGGCGCAGGGTTACTGGATCTGTGGCGCAATCCAAAAACCTATGCCTATGAGGGAACAAAAGCTGCCAGTCAGCCACAAATAATTACAATTCGGACTTTCCCCCGGAACGTGTATGCTGAAAGTGGAATGACGCTGGAGCTTACCGGGATCAATGAACTGTCAGCCCAGCAGGCTCAGCTTCAACTGGAAATTATTTCTAAAAACGGAAAAATTGTTTTTTCCAAACGTCTTAATATCAATTGGCTACAGGGTATTTCACAGATGCTTAAAGAAAAAATTCAAACCGCTCAATGGCAGGGTGACTATACAGTTTATGTAACTGCAAAGGCAAAAGACAATTCCGTAATAACCCGGAATTCATTTGGATTTTCAGTATTTCAGATCAGTGAACTGAAAGCCCCAAAAGCAAAAGTGGCAGTATTGGATATAAATGGCAGATTAAGTGATTTTCTGAAAAAAAAGGGAATAGAAGTGTTTGAATTTGGGGAAAACACAGATACGAAAACTCCGGTTTATGTAACAGGAGCCAGGGAGAAAAACACTATTAACAAAGGACTGACTAATAGACTTGAAGAATTCATGAAATCAGGAGGTACCGTGGTTTATATAGAAGGAGTGGATGGCTCAAAAACCATCATCCATCCTGAAGACTCAATATTTCCTTTTGCTGCAAATGTATGGCCCGCGCAGGGACTCTGGACTTGCATGCCTCATCTGGTACACAAAAACCCGATTTTTGATGGACTTCCGGTTGACAGAGTTATGCGTGAAGCATACGAAAATGTTTGGGCAACAACAACCTTGCGCAATATTGAATCTGAAAACAAAGAAAAACCAGAGACTTTGGTTGGTGTAGTTGCCTTTGACTGGTTTTCAGAAACACACAAAATGCACTATTCAGGTCCGGGTAAATCATGGTGGGGATCAGACCTGGTAATTATTCCGGTTGGAAAAGGACGCTGCATTGTTTCCCAACTACGATTAATCAACAATCTTGGCAGTGATCCGGTGGCGGATAAAATACTTTTAAACATGATCGGATTTTTTAACAATTAATAAAACAAAGGAATAGAACTGTTTTGCTCCGATATGAACATTCAAATGCAATATAAACAATCTCTTCTTTGAAAAATTTATCATATAATTATATATTGAAAACCTGTTTATGGAGTTATTTGTTCCAATTTTTTAGTAAAATCATGAAGAAACCAGCTGGATTAACAAGTTTTTTTCTCTTTTTCTGCTTCGCTCAATTTGCAACAGAAATGGAAATTTCACCAGCAGTAAAAGGGATCTGGTTAAAACCGAATGAGCAGGAAAATTCATCTTTTTCATGGCAGGCTTCCTGGATTTGGCTCAATGAAAAAACCGAATCGGATGCCATGCTTGCACGAAGAACTTTTCAACTGGATAATTTGCCTGATAACGCCATTCTCCGGATTACTGCTTCGTCACAATATCAATTGTACGTTAATAATCAATATGTTTGCCGTGGACCAGCACGATGCGCACCGCATCATCAGTCGTACGATATTTTGAACATTTCAGACTTGTTGATGAAAGGTAAGAATTCAATAGCTGTCAGGGTACACCATCAAAAAGGAAAGTTTTCGTATCATCTCAGCGAACGTGCCGGCTTGATAGCCCAGCTCGATGGCTTATCAGGAGAAAACTCCCTGGTTACTGATTCCAACTGGAAAGTTTCACCCGATCTTTCCTGGCATAATTCAGCACCAAAAATCAACCGTTTTCAGCAAGTGGTTGTCGACAGGGTAGATATGCGCAAACAGTCTGAAGGTTGGATTAATACGGAGTTTGACGATTCAGAGTGGGCCGCTGCAAATACTCTTATTCGAAATGAAGGTTGGCCGGCGCCCCAGAGTAATGATAAACCACAACCTTTAATCAATCCCTGGACAACTTTGGTTCCCCGTGATGTACCTTACCTGATAGAATCCGATGTAAAGGCACAAAAATTAATTCAGGCTGTTCAGATAAATAAAGAAACTTCGATTCCTCTTTCAGGAAGGGTAGATGAAGTTATTAAACTAAGCTGGAATATTTTTCAAAAAGATAATAAACCACTGGAAATACCTGCTTCAGAGCATTCAAAAAACTGGTTCTTATTGTTCGATTTCGGAGAAATCAGGAATGGAATGCCCAATCTCGACATTCAGGGATCAAATGGAACTGTCATCGAAGTTGTTTGTGCCCCTTTTGAAATCGATAAAAAATTTTCGTATCAGCTTTTAGAATCGGAATATCTCGATCGCATAGTCTTATCCGGAAAAAGAGACCAGTGGGAAGCCACCTATTTTAAACCTGCCCGGTATTTGGGAATTATTGTCAGGGGCGGAAAAACTCCGGTAAAAATTTATGCCGCCGGTATTCGTCAGACTGAATACCCTTTTTCTGAATCAGGAACAATACATTCTGCTGATGCTACCTGGGTAAAGAAATACATGGATGCTACTGCCAAAACCATCCGGGTTTGTACGACTGATGCTTTTACTGACAATTACCGTGAACGCCGCCAATATGCACAAACAGGATATTATGCTGCATTAGGAAATTACTGGATTTTTGGAGATCAGGCATTGCAACGACGTTACCTGGTTCAGGTGGCCCAGGAACAGGAAGCCAATGGTATTATGCCAGCCTACGCTCCCTTGGCAAGTGACGATTACATGGTTATAATGGATTCCAATTGCTTATGGATCAGAAGCCTGCACAATTACCTTTTGTATTCAGGAGATTATCAAACGGTGAAAGAACTTCTTCCTTCAGCCCGAAAATTAATGGGATTACTGAAAAGTTACACCAATACTTCAGGAATGATTGATGATCCTCCTTATCCGTATTGGCTCGATCACGCTTTACTCGATCGACGGGGTGCAAATATGAATCTGAATTGCCACTACCTGGGAGCCCTCGAAGATTTTGCAAAGGTTTTAGACTGGTTAAAAGAACCGGATGGCATGGTATTTCAAAAACAGGCTGATCAGCTTCGGAATTCACTCAGGACAAACTTATGGGATGATGAAAAAAAATTGTTTGCTGATGCTCTCATTGAAGACAAACGCTCTGATATGTTCAGCGAACATTCCAATGCCATGACTTTGGCTTTGAATGTGGCAACTCCTGAACAGGCCCGGGAAATTGCCAGGCAACTCCTTGTTAAGGATAATCACAACTATATAAAAAGGGAATCGGGAATCATTATGGTTACTCCTGCAATGTCATATTTTCTGCATAAAGGCCTGTGCCAGTATGGATATATTGATGAATCGTTGCAGATGTTCCGCAGTCGGTTCGATAAAATGCTGGCCCCGGAATTTAACGGAACACTCTGGGAAGAATGGTGGTTGGATGGAACAGGCAGAACCGGGAAATTTGAAAAGGGAAGAACGCGCAGCGATGCCCAGACTGAAAGCGCATTTGCACCGGCACTTTTTGCTGAATATCTTTTGGGAATTAATCCGACTCAGCCAGGGATGAAAGAAATTAAGATAGCCAGAACTCCTTCCGTGCTGAAAAATATTGAGGGTACAGTACCAACACCTGAAGGAAGGCTCCTGATAAAATGGAATACCGATATAAATGGTAATGGAGAATTAGAGGTGAATGTCCCTGGAGAAATCCATCTGAATCTCGATCTGAAGAGCCTGGGAATGAAAGACAAAAAGAAAATCCTTGTGGATGGTCAACAACTTGATATTAGTTTGTTAAATACATCTACCCTGACTTTATCCAACGGAAATCATATAGTGAAATTTTAACATATCTTTCTGAAACGCATCCGACCATTCTCCTGACATATTGATTTTTTATCCATAATCTTATCAATCCTGCTTGTTGCTTCTGATGATTTCAGCAAATTCCGGAGAAATATAGTTTTCGTAACTAAGGCATACATGTGTTGCGAAAGATATTGCCGGTTCTATAACTTTCTGCCATCCATCTGCATTAAGAGTTTCAAGCTGAGCTCTGAGAATATTATGCCTGTAAATTGAAGTAATCATTCCCGCATTGAAATTATCACCTGCACCGATTGTGCTTACAGGTTCTATTTTCTGTGTCTCAAATTTTCCGGAAAAAGAGGCTGTCCTCACAAAAACACCCTCAGTATTTGCGGTGTAAACCAGACACTTGCAATACTCCTTTATCACATTCCATGCCTCATCAGCATTGTTAACTCCAAAAATGGTTTTAAAATCCTCATCCGACCCCCTGATAAGGCTTGCCATCTGCATATTTTCAATTATCATAGGTTTCAGAACGTCTAATTCTGAAAGATGTGACTTCCTGAAATTAGGATCATAAATTATTAATCCTCCATTATCTTTAGCGTTATCAATGAATTCTTTAAGCTTTGTCCTTATCTCAGGCCAGATTGCATAAAAAGAGCCAAACTGGACTATATCGTCCTTTCCGGTCTCGGGAAATACTATATCGAGTCTTTTACCAGGGATATCCTTGTAAAATGTATAATGAGCATCGTTTTTATCATCAAGGAATGCAATAGCTAATGAGGTATTTCCTTTATTAAAACGATGAACAACCGAAGTAATTACTCCGTTTTCCTTCAAAAAATTGTCAACGAGATTACCCACATCATCCAAACCATACTCGCTTATGAAAGATACAGGCAATCCGATTCGTCCCATCGAAACCATGCTGTTAAGTACTGATCCTCCTGGCTTGGCGGCCTGTGGCTGGCCATTCTTGAATATTATGTCGAGAACTGTTTCACCTATTCCATAGATATTTCTCATCTTATTGCTACTTGAGATTGTGTTACCGGTGTGAATTTACAAATAATATTCATTAACGGGAATACCGGGAAATCCGGCACCCTGTCAATCCGGAAATATATAAGTTCCGCCATTATTTGACAAGTTTGGAAATACTTTTAAATACCTCACTGCCAGCTGCCCTGGTTAGTTCGAATAGCAGGCTTTCAAGAGTGGTTATCCTTGCCCCTTCCTGTCTCATCCGCTGAATGGAAATGGTCTTATCTTCAGATTTTCTTGAGCTTACACAATCCTCAACAACAACCGGAAAGAAACCGTTATCAATCAGATCAATACATGTCTGCAATACGCATACATGTGATTCTATGCCACACAGAATGACATTTTGTTTACCTGAGGAAGACAAAAGTTCCCTGAAGGAAGGTTGATCATAGCAACTGAAGGATAATTTTTCAATATAACTGAATCCGGAAAACTTCTCTGCAATCTGAGGCACTGTTCTTCCGAGCCCCCGGGTATATTGCTGAGTTATTATCATGGGAACATTAAGGATCTGCAAACCTTCTATCAGCTTCAGTGTGTTCTGAAGGATAATCTGGTTATTGCACATATGTGGTAACAGCCTCTCCTGGATATCAATAACTACTGTAACGGTTTCATTTTGTAAAATTCTCATAACTTAAATCTGTAAATAAATATGAAGATTCGGGATGAATGCAAATATAATAATTGATTTTGGGTTCGTACTTTATTCGTATTGCCAGTTATAATTATATTTGCAGATACAAATAAAGATCCTTAAGTATGAAAGCAATGATGCTCACCGGTATAAGAGAGATGGAAATGAGAGATATTCCTGAACCGGTTCTGGTGAATCCCAAAGATGTAAAAATAAAAATGACAGTTGTTGGCATATGTGGTTCCGACATCCACTACTACACCCAGGGAAACATTGGTTCACAGATAGTTAAATATCCATTTACAGTCGGACATGAAGGTGCCGGAGTAGTTGTTGAAACCGGATCTGCAGTGAAAAGAGTTAAAAAGGGTGATATCATAGCAATAGAACCGGCAATGCCTTGCTGGGAATGTGATCAGTGTCTTGCAGGTAGACACCATACCTGTCGCAAACTTAAGTTCCTCGGCTGTCCTGATCAGGCTGAAGGTTGCCTGATGGAGTATATTATTATGCCGGAGGAGAGCTGTTTTCCTTTAAAAGGAAGACTTAATGCTGACCATGGATCAATATCCGAACCGCTTGCAATTGGTGTGTATGCGGTAAAAAAATCGGGTGGTGTTAAGGGTCTTAAAATCGGGATATTGGGATATGGTCCGATAGGCATGAGTGTAATGCTGGCGGCCAAAGCTGAAAATGCTGATTCATTTTATGTTACAGACAAAATTGACAAGAGGCTCGCCATAGCTGAAAAGGAGGGTGCTATAATGACAGGGAATCCCTTGAATGAAAATATAGTAGAGAAAATTATTAAGAAAAGTTCTCTGGGTCTCGATGTGGTCTTTGAATGTTGCGGCCAGCAGGAGGCTTTTGATCAGGCAGTTGAGATCCTTAAACCTGGAGGAAGACTTATTGGCATAGGGATTCCCGAATTCGAGAGGTGGTCAATGAATGTTGAAAATACAAGGAGAAAAGAGATAACAATACAATTTATCAGAAGACAGGTTGACTGTGTCGAACATGCCCTGAAATTAATGGAAAGTGAAATTACTATTGATAATATGATCACTCACCGTTTCCCTTTTGATAAGACAAAAGAGGCATTTGATATAGTTGCAGGTTACAAAGACGGAGCAATGAAAGTAATGGTCGATTTCTGAGTACCTAAATTGCCTGTACAATCCTTTTTTATTATTACATCCTATCAGGAATAATAAACTTTCCTGAATGCATCAACAAATCAGTTCATTGCCGGAGCTTTCCAGGAATATGCTTTTGGCAGATCAGTAAAAGGAATACTTTTATAATCATAAGTTGTGGATTTACCATAATACACCTTATCTGCAAAATCCAGAAGGGCAATCCATTTGTCAATATTATGATCATGCCCCGACTTAACATAGAATATTCCACAATTTTCATCGGCGCCCAGAGCTGTAAAAACTTCATTT
Source organism: uncultured Bacteroidales bacterium (assembly GCA_963732435.1). Classification (GTDB taxonomy): domain Bacteria; phylum Bacteroidota; class Bacteroidia; order Bacteroidales; family VadinHA17; genus LD21. Next base: position 255,231 of record CAVSZL010000009.1, read on the forward strand.
GCAGCAATATGCGCCTGAGCTGTTCCTAATGGGTTTGCCCATTTATCATCAAGACCGTTTGTGCAGAGATATGCCCTGGGTGCAACGAGTGCGATCAGGCTGTGCTGATCGAATGGTAATTTGTTTTTATCGGTTCCCATAAAACTCCTGAAATTGGAACAAAACCAGAATGGAAACCGTGTAACAATATCATCAAGTGTTTCAGCTCCTGTATCTGCAAATCTGGTTGGTCCGGATCCTCCTGCACCTGAACAATTTGGTGCTACCAGAGAGATCCTTTCATCAAAAGCCCCTGCAAGGAGAGCTGCCTTACCACCCCGTGAATGCCCGGTAACCGAAATTTTTGACTTATCAACAATATCCAGGGTGCTAAGAAAATCAACAGTCCTTTGATAACCCCATGCCCATTCAACAACTGCTCCGGAATTAAAGTTCTGGTCGAATGGAGAGATCCCCTGACTTCTTAAATCTTCGTCGGGACAAAATTTTGTTCTGTCAAACTCCGCTATAATATAACCCCGGCTTACCAGGGAAGAGAGACCTTCCGGGGTGAGTCTGTTTTGAAGAGATCCCCAGCAAAGATCACCTCCAATTATAACCGGAAATGGACCTTCTCCCGCCCCCGGGATAAACAGATTTACAGAAAATGGTATTGAACCATTCACACCTGTTTTTAGTAGTACAACCCTTTTTTTCACAATATTCTTTTCGACCTTTATTATAGAATCAGGTAATGTCTCAACTACCTCCACCGGAGCAGGTTCAGCAAAATGACCATATTCATATAACTGAATTTTCTCTTTTAGTTCATTACGGCGATTATTCCAATCACTTAGAGTGCTCACTATTGAACCATTATCCATCAGAAATGGATCGGGCAGTTCTGAATTATCTGCAAGGTCTTTTTTCAGACTTTTAGTTGCTTCATCCTGCGATAATACCTTCCTGTACCTCATAAGTGCCTCAATAAAATAATAATCGGCATAAGTCAGAGGGACATCCACTTCGCTATCACCCGGAAGGTGTCCTACCCCGTGTTTAAGAATAAAATTCCCGTTCTCACCCTCATTTGCCAGATACTCGGGTGATGCAAGTGTTCTTAATTGTTTTTCAGCTATCTGAAGATATTTTAGGGAGCTTTCCTGATCAACATACTGACTCAACTCTATCAGTGCTGATGCCATAATTGCACCTGCTGATGCATCTCTTGGAGCATTTGGAATATCAGAAGCATTAAAATCCCAGTAAGGTATTTTATTCTCAGGCATATTGGGATGATTAATAAGAAATTCAGCAATACCTTTGGCCTGATTCAGATATCTTTTCAGTTTTGTGTCCCTGTACATTGTGGTAAAGCCATAAAGACCCCACACCTGACCCCTTGCCCAGGCTGATTCATTGGAGTATCCCTGATGCGTCTGCCTGACCATCACTTTCCCTGTTAAGGTATCGTATGATACTACATGGAAGGAGCTGTAATCGGGTCGGTAATGATTCTTAATTGTTGTATCAGAATGAGTAACTGCAATATGATAGAAACTTGAGTCACCCGATTTCCTGAAAGCCCACATCAGGAGTTCAAGATTCATCATATTATCAATTATTACGGGAAACTGCCATTTCTGAGTGCTTTCCCATGACTGGATACAACCGATCTCCGGCCTGAAACGAGTGCTCAGCGACTTTGCTCCGGTAAGCAAAACCTCATTATAACTCTCCTCCCCTGTAATCCTTAGTCCGTTTCCGAAACTGCAGTAAAGCATAAATCCTACGTCATGGCTGGTAGTTGTATACTTCTCCTTTTCAACTCTGGATGTCATATCCATAGCATCAACTTTAATCTTCTGGTCATTTGTACTTTCATACAGGTACCAAAGACATCCCGGATAAAATCCACTGGTCCACCAGCGAGAATCTTCAGTTCGCAGCTTACCTTCGGCATCGATAGTGCGGGGTAACCGGTCAGGCATATCCTTCATAACATCAGTCATAAGGGCGTATTGTTTCACTGAAAAATCAAGGGATTCATCAATGATTTTGCTCATTGGCTTCTCTTTCATGCAGGAAAGAACCAGCAGTGATACGGCAATAAGGATAATTGAAAGTCTGTTTTTCATATAGGTTTTATTTTAATATTTGCTATTTGCATTTTGCACTTTGACCTTTGACCTTTGACCTTACTTATTAATAGTTTAATTCTTAATCAGAGTTATCCGGTTTCATGTCATATACCCGGTAAATCTAATAAATGTCTCTCATAAAAACTGCACATAAGTGTAAAAATCACTACCTTTACAATCATAAACTTCTTGATTATTTTTCAATCTAAAATTCTTTGAATTCCTATAATAAATCTTCAATAATATGTCAACTGATAATTCAAGCAAAACAATCCACCAGAAGATAAGTTCTGATTTTGAAAGAACAATAGCTCATCTTGAAAACCTGATGATCGTTGTATGTGATTTCAAAAACGGGCCAATGAAGAACCCCGACCCTCCTCACTCCCACCTCCATGAACAAATAACCTATGTAGCCGAAGGAGAATTAATATTTTTCAGAGGAGAAGAAGTACTTCATCTTAAAGAAGGGGACATCGTTACAATTCCATCGGGACTCCCTCACTGCATTAAGACTATCAGTGAACATGTAAGACTTGTAGATACCTTCAATCCGGTAAGAAAAGACTTTCTGGAGTGAAACAGGAGGTATTGATATTTAGCATAATCATTAAAATGGTACAGAATTTGTCATATATTCATTTTAAAAGTCAAGTAACATTTAATGAGTATTTCAAGTTAGTTAAAATCCCGGAACTATAAATTCAACTTATTGTTAAAAACTATTAAATATCTCAAGACCCATTACAATTACTTTGTATTTTACAAAACAATTGAATATTTTTAACTCCTTAAATTACAATGGGTAAATAATATATGAATAACACAAATTAAAATTAACAGATATCCAAATTACTTAAACCAAAATAATTAAACCATGAATAATAAATTTAAGTTCGACATTTTCAAACTGAAGGGTAAATTAAGCAAAGTGAGGGATTGGATGAGTGCTCATCATATTCCTCCGGGGCTGTTATTTATTCTTATGGGGATAATATCAACAATCTGGTTTTTAATCAGGGTAATCCCTAAACCCTCACGGGCAAGCTATCCCTGTGTTCAGGCAGCAGCTCCGTTTATGTCAGGCTTTGTTGTTTATCTGCTTTCATTGGGAGGCATAACTTTAGCTCTTCGGAGAGCCAGGAGAAATATGATAATGGCAAAGTATATGGCTGCAGGTTCTTTTGTGCTGGTTGCACTCTTTGGGATGGTACTCACACTTACTAATAACAATCAGTTTTCATTCGGAAGTTCACAGACTCAGACTCAGGCTCAGGTTAAACAGGGACCTGATGACGGATCAAACCAGCCATTTGGTAAAGCCCAGGGGGTAAATCCGGGTCGTGTTGTCTGGATATGGGATCCTCAGGCAACCAATGAAAATTGTAAAACAGGTTTTGATACACAGGACTGGTACTGGAAGCCTCAGAACATTAACGAAAAAGTGGTGGGAAGCATGTTCAGGACTGCTTTAAACAAGCTTACCGGAAAGTCAACTGCAGAAAAATCATGGGATGTTCTCTTCCATTCTTTCAATGTCAAGAAATCTCAGAAAGATAAAGGATATACTAAAGGTGAAAAAATATTTATTAAGATCAACCAGGGCACTTCAAGATGGTTATTGACCCAGGAAGATAAAGATAAGGGATACTACTATCCTACTACCCTTAAGCCCGATGAAACAAGGAGAAAAACCAGTATGGGACCAACTGAAACTAATCCCTATACTGTACTTGAGATACTTAGGGAGCTGGTTAATGAGGCCGGTGTAAATCAGGAAGATATCTCAGTTGGTGATCCGATGACCCATATTTACGGACACAACTATGACCTTTGGGTAAAAGAGTTTCCCAAAGTGAAATACATTGACAAATTCTCGGCCAATTTTGGACGTACAATGATCTATAATACAACTGAAGATCTCATATTCTGGTCAGACAAAACTCAGAAAGACAAACTCTATGATGTTGTTGTGAAGGCCGATTATCTGATCAATGTAGCCAATCTCAAACCTCACATGTCAGCAGGGATCTCCTTAACTGCCAAAAATCATTATGGAACACAGGGCAGTCCTACAGCAGCTCACCTTCATTACGCTCTTATGAGGACAAGAGGATCTGTGCCTAATAATCTGGGATACAAGAAGTACCGTACTCTGGTGGATCTGATGGGCAGTAAATATCTCGGCCAAAACACACTTCTTTACATGGTTGACGGGCTTTTCGGAGGTGGTGCAAGCGAAACCAAAGGACCGGTAAGGTACTTTATGGCTCCCTTTAACAATGATTGGAGCAACTCAATATTTTTATCGCAGGATCAGGTTGCTCTTGAATCGGTTTGTTATGATTTCCTGAGAACAGAATGGAACGGTATTAATAAGCATGACGCTTCCAATAATGCAGAAGAGAATGATCCCAGCTGGAATGGTGTAGATGACTATCTTCACCAGGCTGCTGATCCGGCAAACTGGCCCGAAGGAATAGTATATGATCCGGATAACAGCGGAAAACCACTTGCAAGCCTTGGAATACATGAACATTGGAATAATGCAGAGGATAAACAATATTCACGCAATTTAGGAGGCAAAAGCGGTATTGAACTGGTTTCTATACCTGAATCTCTTGTAAAGAATAAGAAATAAGACCAGATAAAGAATAATGCCTGGGTCAGCACGGCTGGCATGTAATCCATATTATGGAAATTATATAAGGTACAAATAACAAATACAGATATACAGATATACAGATATACAGATAATTCATAAATAATTAATATACAAGCAAATGAAAACTAAAATAACTATTTTACTCTTTACATGCTTCTTTTCTGTAGGGTATGGTGTGATAAGTGAGAACAGCACATCCGGAGCAGAACTTTCTGCCAGTAAATATTATGCAGCCCTGGTAGACGATGACAATACAAAATGGTTTCTGACTGAAACCGGGTTAGTAAGCTTTGATGGAAAAGCATGGAACCTTCATGATAAAAATCCGAATATACCAACCAGTGATTTAAGGGCATTCTCAATTGAATCCACCCCTACAGGCAAATCATTGTGGATTGCAACACCAACTGCTATTTTAAAAGCATCCCTCCCTATTGATGCTGCCTCAGCTGTAACATCCTATTCTTCAGCCAACTCATCAATCTCAGGAGAGAATATATTGTCGGTCGCAGTAGGAAAAGGCAATTTGAGGTGGATTGGAACTGAAAAGGGAATCTCTGCTATCTATAACGATAAATGGCTGACTAATTCATACGAAAGAAAATATCCGGCAGATTTGTTCAGGGATTTCCGTATAACATCAATGGTTGCAGATAATACTGGTGATACCCTTTTTGCAGCAACCGACGGAGTTGGGATTGCCAGGGTATTCAGGAACGATGTTGATGGTATTTCAGGCGCATCAGAATATGCTATCTGGGGACCAATTGAGCTACCATCTGACAAAGTAATATGTCTTGCTATTGCTCCTGACGGAACACAGTGGCTAGGTACAGATATGGGCGTTGGAAGGCACACCGGTTATAACACCCTTGAAGGATGGACAATATTCATGAAAGATAGCGGATTGGCTGATGATTATATACAGGCTATTGCTGCTGATAAAAATGGCAACATATGGGCAGGGACCAAAGAGGGTGCCTCATTTTATGATGGCGAAAAATGGACATCATACACTGATGCTGAAGGATTAACAAGTAAAAACATACTTTCAATTACTGTTGATAAATCAGGTGTCGTCTGGTTTGGTACTGATAATGGTGTCTCGAGTTTTGCTGAAGGAAAATTTACAAGTCATAAGTAAATAATAAAGATCTGTTACTAATATTAGAGACTAATGAAAACATGCTTTATTGCTTTCATTCTTACATGCTTCCTTTCTGTAACAAATGGTCAGAATAGCAAGGGAACAACATACAAGCTCATTATTGATAGCTATACAAATGACAAGTACGAAAATGTTCCTGAAAAAGATGGAATTTCCGTTTATGATTTTAACACTGGCACAGGAGATTTTACGTTTAAGTCAAAAGTATCAGGAGAGGGAAACCCTTCCTTTCTGACCGTAAGCAAAAGCAGAAAATATGTTTACTCTCTTAATGAGTTCAGAAATGGAGAAATAAGCGCTTTCTCCTTCAACGAATCAACCGGGGAACTTACTTTTTTAAACAGGGTAAGCTCGGGTGGAGATAATCCCTGTTATATTATTGTTGATGATAATAACAGGTTTGTGTTTGTTGGTAATTACGGAAGCGGAACATTGACAGCTGTTGCTTTAAACCCGGATGGCACATTAAGCAATAATAACCAGATAATTAAACAGGAAGGCAGCAGTATAACTGGCCGGCAAAGAGGACCGCATGTTCATTCTGCTGTACTCTCTCCTGACAACCATTGGTTACTAACTCCAAACTTAGGAACAGACAAGGTTTACATCTATAAGGTTGATTATACTAATATTAAACAACCACTTACTCCTGCCGATCCTGCTTTTGTATCAGCAAAACCGGGAAGCGGGCCAAGGCATATTACTTTTCATCCAGGTTCAAAATATGTTTACCTAATTCAGGAACTGGAGTGTGTGGTTACAGCTTATGACTATAAAGATGGTAAATGTACAGAAAAACAAATCATTACTATGCTTGCTCCCGACTATAAAGGAGAACTGGGAGCAGCAGATATTCATGTTTCACCTGACGGAAAATTCCTTTATGGTTCAAACCGTGGTGATGCAAACGAAATAGTTATATATGCAATTGATAACGATGGCAAACTAAGTTATGCCGGTCGTCAGAGTATCCTGGGAAAGACTCCAAGGAATTTTGCAATTGATCCCACAGGAAATTTTTTGCTCTCTGCAAATCAGCATACCGATGAGGTAGTTATTTTTAAAAGGGATCATAAAACGGGGCTCCTTACTCCGACTGGAAAGACTATCAAAGTAAGCAGACCTGTCTGTATGAAGTTTGTAAAATAAAATTAGTTGAAGATCCTGAGCGAAACGAAGAGCCGAGCTTTGCGAGCTCGCCGAAGGCAATCTCATACTTATATTAGATTATTAGTGATACTTTGTAATTAATTTTCTACCTTTTAACCTGAATTACCTAAATTAATCCATATGAAAGACAACCGCAGAGATTTCATTAAAAAAGGTACTGCACTAGCCGCAGTAACACTTGCAGGGATGAGTTCATGTACTACAAATCCTCCTGTAGCAGAGAAAAAGACCGAAAGTTTTTTAAAAGACCCGGCGGCTTATCCGCCAAAAGAACCCTATATTAAAATTGCATTGCAGGCTTCACCTGAGCCAAGTGATGAAGACATCAAATGGATTCAGCAGATGGGCCTTGATCAGGTAGTGCTATGGACAGATGGCAAAAAATCGAGCTACGAATACTACAATAGTCGCCGCCTGCTGTATGAAGCAGCCGGTATTAATGTTTTTGGATTCGGGAACTGGGATGTTCATAACCAGGATGCAATTACTCTGAACCTCGAAGGAAGAGATGCAAAAATTGAGGAGTATAAAAACCATATCAGAAACCTTGGTAAAGCCGGAATCCATTATACTACCTACGCTCATATGGCTAATGGTATATGGAGTACCGACCGTGAAGTATCAAGGGGAGGAGCGTCTGCCCGTGGATTCAATATTGACAGTGCCGTTGCAGGTAACTGGCGTGACAGAAGATACGAGGGACCTCTCACCCACGGACGAAAATACACAACAGATGAATTATGGGCAAACTACGAATATTTTATAAAACAGGCTGCTGCTGTTGCTGAAGAACAAAATGTAAGAATAGGGATACACCCTGATGATCCGCCTGTTCAGGAGTTGGGAGGAATTCCAAGGTGCATATTCGGTAATTTCGACGGCTATAAACGTGCACTTGAAATAGCCAACAGTCCGAATGTGGGTATGTGTCTGTGTGTGGGCTGCTGGCTCGAAGGGGGAACACTTATGGGCAAGGATGTCATTGAAACCATTAAGTATTTCGGGGCTCAGAAAAAAATTTTCAAGGTACACTTCAGGAATGTTAATCAGCCTCTGCCACACTTCACAGAGACATTCCTTGATGATGGTTATGCTGATATGTACAAGATTCTGAAAGCATTAAAAGATGTGGATTTTGATGGGGTAATAATAGCCGACCATATTCCTACCATGATCTATCCAAATACAGGAACTGCCTTTTCAATAGGGTACATGAAGGGACTTGTTGAAAGGGTAATCGCTGAGGGGTAGAAATAAAAATCATTAAATCCAACTATATTTAACGAATTGTAAATCAGTATCAACTAATTAAACATAAAAGATGAAAAGTATTTTAAAGCAAATTACAGATCAAGCAAGACAGCAGGAAAATGCTGAAAGAGAAGCCATTAAGGCTGAAATTGCAAATCCGTCTACATCCAATGACCGCCGTAATTTCCTTAAAAAGGCAGCTCTTGGAGGTATCGCACTTGGGGGTATGATGAATCTTTCAATAGAAGATACTATCGCACAGACAACTTCGAAGGTTTCAAGATCTTCGAATCCGGCTGACCTTAAGATAACTGATATGCGTGTTGCATATATGGCAGTTATGGGAGGTACCGCAATTATCCGTATCGATACAAACCAGGGTATATATGGCCTTGGGGAAGTAAGAGACGGAGCTGATCCCCGTTACGCACTTATGCTGAAAAGCCGGCTGCTGGGAATGAATCCATGTAATGTTGAGATGATATTCAAAATTATCAAACAGTTTGGAGACCATGGTCGTTTAGGTGGCGGAGTTTGCGGAGTGGAAATGGCTCTCTGGGATCTTACAGGTAAAGCTTACGGAGTACCTGCATGGCTGCTTTTAGGAGGCGGAAGATATCGCGATAAAGTCAGGCTTTATTCAGATACGCCAACTGCCAATTCACCGGAAGAACAATTAAAACTGATTAAATACCGTACTGTTGACCAGGGATATACCTGGCTAAAGATGGATATTTCCATTAATCAGATAAAACATATTCCGGGAACTCTTGTTAATCAGGATTTCTGGACAAAAAACGACGCGAACCCCATGCCTGGAAGTGGTAGTTACATGACATATAACAACACACTCCATCCCTTCACACAAATTCAGATAACAGATAAAGGCCTGGAGGAACTTGCAAAAATTGCTGCCGATGCAAGAAGCCTGATAGGTTATGATATTCCGATATCTACAGACCATTACGGCCATTTTGATTTAAATAACGGCATACGTCTGGGAAGGGCTCTTGAGAAATACAGGCTAGCATGGATGGAAGATATTGTTTCATGGGAATACACAGACCAGTGGAAAATATTATCAGATTCTCTGGAAACACCTATGATTACAGGAGAGGATATTTACCTTCTTAAAGGCTTTAAGCCTCTTATTGATGCCCGCGCTGTTGATATTATTCATCCCGATCTTGCCACATCAGGAGGGCTTCTTGAGACAAAAAGAATTGGTGATTATGCAGAAGAACACGGTATTGCAATGGCAATGCACCAGGCTGGCACACCTGTGTCATTTATGGCAAACGTGCATTGCGCAGCTGCTACTCAGAACTTTTTATCACTTGAGCACCATTCTGTTGACATACCCTGGTGGGAAAACCTGGTTAAAATGACAGGTTCACAACCTATGATCACAAAGGGTTATGCCAATGTACCTCTAGATTCACCAGGACTTGGAATTGAACTGAATGATGAGGTAGTTAAAGCACATCTTCGTCCTGATGGAACGGGATTCTTTGTTCCGACTCCTGAATGGGATAAAAGAAGCGCGCACGACAGGACCTGGAGTTAATTATTAAATACTCTGAATATCTTATAGCTGCTGTTATTTATTTAACAGCAGCTTTTTTTTCAGTACCCTTATTTATCAGTATTATTTTAATTTCGCGAATGAAACCTGCAAAAAATGATTCTCTTGGAGATAATCTTAATTTATCCTTAATATTTATATTGCCTACATTCAGTTATGAGATTTTAATCCGATAAATATGTAATTTTGATTATGTGATTTTTCATTTTATTACCATTTAACCTATACTATATGATCAGAAGACATTTCTTAAAAACTGCAGGACTCGGCTCTATTGGAGCCCTCGCTGCAGGAGGAATTTTACCGGAACAGGCAACTGCGGCTGTTGAAACAGCTCCCGAGATGAAAATAAAGAAAATCGATGTAGTTCGTGATCTGAAATTCCAGGGAAGGAAACTGCAACCTATGTGGGTAAGGCTCTACACTGATAATGGTATTGTAGGAGTAGGTGAAACTTACTGGAATACGAACGCCCAGGTAGGGGTACTTAAGGATAAAAAAGATTACCTGCTGGGTCACGACGCACTTGAGATGACAACCATAATGGACGAAATCAGGTATTCAAGCTGGGGAGGCTCAAGCGGCGCAGATATGAAGATTATTTCCGCGATCAATATGGCACAATGGGATATTCTTGGAAAAGCAGCTAATATGCCTGTCTACAAACTGCTTGGTGGTAAATACCGAGCCAAACAAAGGCTTTACAATACAAGTAATGCCGTTGCAGGTATGAGTATGGAGAATGACGCAGAAAAAATGACCAAATGGCTGATGGATAAAGGCATAAAGGGCGTTAAGATCTGGCCTTATGATGAAACTGCAAACAAGAATCAGGGAAGCTATATTTCACCATCAGAACGTGATAAATGCCTCGACTGGATAAAAAGGATCCGCAATACCGCCGGAAAAGACTTTGAAATAGGTATTGAATTCCATACCCGATGGAATCTGCCATCGGCCCTTAAAATTGCCAAAGACCTTGAACCTTATGATGTTATGTGGCTTGAGGATATCCTGGGAGAGGATAATATGGATTCATATTCAATATTATGTCGTGATACCTCATGCTCTGTTGCAGTAAGTGAACGCCTGGCAACCAAATTCCGGTTCCGCGAAGTGCTCGAACGGAAAGCAGCAGACATTATTATCCTGGATATTGCCTGGTGCGGTGGAATTTCAGAGGCAAAAAAGATTGTTGACATGGCAGATGCCTACTACATTCCATTCGCTACGCACAATTATGGAGGGCCATTGCTATGGGCTTCCTCAATTCATCTCGGAACAGCAGCAAAAAACTGTTTTATAACAGAAAGCAGCTGGGATATGTACACAAATGTTTTCCCATACTTTATCAAGAATGTACCCAGGGTTGTTGATGGTTTTGTCACCCCACCTGAAGGACCGGGTCTTGGTCTTGAATTCAACGACGAGCCAATCAAAAATGGTGATGCCATTGTTGAAGTAATCGGGGAACTTTAGTCCTAATAGTTAATTAAATACTCTCACAATGGAAAAGACTAACAGAAGAAAATTCATTACAAACAGTGCATTAGCTTCAATAGCTGCAGTCGGAGGACTCAGGAATATTTCTCCTGTTTCAGCCTTTACCCCATATGAATCTCATTTAAACGGTATAAATGCTAATTCTCCTTCGAAGTCAAAACGAGACCTGATGATGCAGGTACTTGATATGTCTTCAACACCAGGTTATATACCAGCCGGTTTTTTTATGCACTTTGGGGTTAAAGGAGACGCTGCCATTAAAGCTCACCTGGAATATTTCCGTGCCACAGGAATGGATTTTGTCAAAATTCAGTTTGATGAATTAGCGCTTCCGCCAAACGACCAGATTAAAACACCAAAAGACTGGGCCAAAATCCCCATTCTTCCGGAAAAGTGGTTTGAGCCGGCCCTCTACCTTCTTAAAAACCTTGTAAAAGAGGTTAAAAGTGAAGCTCTTATAATCCAAACCCTCTACTCTCCTTATCAGATGGCAAAACAGGCCGTTCAGAGGGAAACCCTTATTGAGCATGTTAAACAGGATGCAGAATCGGTTTGCCGGGGGATGGAAAATGTAACACTCTCTATTTTGCATTTTGTTCAGGCTGCTGCACGTCTTGGAGTAGACGGTTTTTATACATGTACCCAGGGTGGTGAAACCAATCATATTTCTGACCTGCCTCTTTTCTATAAGTCGATCAAAAACTACGATATGATACTTTACAAAGAGGTATCCCAGCTTGTTCCTTATAACATCCTGCATATCTGCGATTACGAAGGAGACTATAATGATTTCACATTACGTTTTCAGGATTATCCTGGGCAGGTTATCAATGTACCTCTTGAGGCAGACAATAAGCCTTTATCACTGGCTCAGGCGGCAGCTATTTTTAAACGTCCTGTAATGGGCGGGCTCGACAGGCATGGTGTACTCTCAACCGGATCACCTGATGAGGTAAAAAAAGCAACCACTGAAGTACTTAAAAACGCACCTTCAAATATTATCCTAAGCGCCAACTGTACAGTCGATAAAAAAATACCTATAGAAAATCTGAAGATCGCTATTAAAACTGCTCACGAATTCAGGACGTAAATTCCACCTGTTCAGAAAATAATCCCGTTACTGAACCATAAAGGGAAGATTGGCAGTTGAAAAATGACCCTTCCCGTCAAAAACATATACAAAGAGCCGGTATGCCCCTTTTTTACCGGGAGCCATAAAGGAGATTGCTGATTTTTCTTCTGTAATTAACCCGGGAACCGGTTCCGGAACCTTCTCGCCCTGACCTGCATAGGATGAATATACAGCCTCAGGTCTGATTTCCCATTTATATGTCAGAGGATCTTTATCTGCATCGGAAGATGTAACCTCTGATGAATACTTTTCCCCGGGCTTCAGGAAGATATCCTGATATCTTACAAAACTTTCAATATTAAGCGAATCAACAATAGGTGCAACATTTGAAAACTCATTACCTGTCCACATACGGTGCATCAATCCCACAAGCGGTGACTCAAGTCCGTCTTTATTGAACATACAGAACCAGGTGTGGGTGGTTTCCTGCTTGAAACCTGACCAGTAAAAAACATATGATCCAAGGCACTGCCCGTTCTCGTTTTCAATTGCAGCCTTGTATTTTTTCTGGTAGCAATCATACTTTTCACGTCCTGTCTGCTCGTACGGTGCTTTCCACGATGTCTTTTTTACTTCCCAGTAGCCATCAGGGCCCCATTCGGAAATAACATAAGGTTTTGTCCATCCATATTTCTTCAATGTATCAGGCAGAGTGTATATTGAACCGTAGACATTTATTCCAAGGAGATCAATATCGGGGCATCTCTTAACAATGTCAGTAACCTTTTCCATCATACTTATTCCGATAACAGTCATTACAGGATGGTTGGGATCTATCTTCTTTATTACTCTGGCAGCATCGTTGACTGCATCCCAGACTTTAGGATTAAAAGGCTGAGTGCCTGGTATATAGTCAAGCTCATTTCCAATTGTCCACATCAAAACAGCAGGATGGTCTTTTGTTTTCTTAACTATGTCTGCAATTTTCTCAGTCTGCTTCCTTACTGCAGCAGTATCGTTGTAATTCATACCGTAACGTTCTGCATTTGCCGGTAGATCAACCAAAACTGTGAGTCCAAGCTGCCATACCTTGTCAAGTCCTTCTTTCTTTGATCCCATACGGATTGAATTACCTCCGTATTCCTTTACTTTTTCAAGATAGGTCTGTCCTACCACTCCTTTGATAAAATAGGGTTGTTCTTTCACTTTAAGTTGCCATTTTCCGTCCTTCTGGATAATTTTAACCTCCTGTCCAAAGCCTGTGTTGCTTGTTACAGAAAGTATCAGAAATATAAGTACGAAAAAAATTTGTTGCAGTTTCATCATACTAAATTGTTAATTTTCCGGATAAGATTAAATGAAATCTGTTTATGCATAATTAACAGTTAACAATAGACCATTAATAATCAGTCAAGACTGTTTTGTAATAAAAACTCATCTATTTCTTTTCTAAGAGGTGCTGAAGGTTGTGCTCCCAGCCTGGTGACAGAGATTGCTGAAGCTGCTCCTGCAAACCTTACCGCCTCCTTCAGGTCTTTTCCTTCTGTAAGGGCTACGGCCAGGCTTCCGCAGTAAATATCCCCGGCGGCAGTTGTATCAATCGCGTCCACTTTATAGGCAGGCAGATAAATTTTTAAGTTTTCGGAATTTATGTAAGAACCTCTTGATCCGAGTGTTATTATGACATTATTTGCTCCTTTATCAACAAGAATCCGGGCCGCCTTTTCAATTTCCGAATCAGTTTCGACTTTTTGCCCTGAAAGAAATTCAGCCTCTGTTTCATTTACTACCAGGAATTCAATTTTTTTCCAGTCAATACCCGGAAATGGTTTAGCCGGGGCATAATTGTAGAGAATTTTTTTCCCAAGAGATGATGCCATGTCAATAATATAGCTGATGGTCTCAATGGGTATTTCATTCTGGATTATTATCATTTCAGCATCTTCAATTGCTTTCCGGGCTTTATCTATATAATCAGGTGTTAACCTGTAGTTTGCACCCGGAGCAACAGAAAGATAATTATCCCCCTTCCCACCAATCATAATAAGGGCGGTCCCTGATGAGATTCCCTTCTCCCTGAATACAAAACCGGTATTTATGCCATCCTTTTTGAAGTTTTCCACCATAGGTTCAGAGAAGATATCATCACCCACGCAGTTGACAAAGAAAACATTCCCTCCTGCACGTGCTGCCCCAACAGCAGTATTGGCACCTTTTCCCCCATATACCTGGAAATATTCAGCATCAGTAACAGTCTCTCCCAATCTCGGCAGATTATCCATTTTCATTATCATATCAATATTTGAGCTGCCGATAACAGTTATTGTTTTTTTCATTCCACTTCTTATTAAAATTAATACCATAGTCAGAAGACCGAAGTCCGAAGCCGGTAGCCAGCCGGATTACATTCCCCTTGCAATAATTATCAACCCTAATCCTATAAAGAAGGTGATAAACATGATGGTCAGTAGTTTATTTATTGATGCCGGAGCACCCTTAAATTCCTTAAACACAAAAATTCCCCATGCTGCTCCGATCATTGTAGCCCCCTGCCCAAGTCCGTATGAGATTGCTGGTCCTGCCTTTTCTGAAGCAATGAGGTTAAACAGAAATCCTGTGTTGAAGATCAGTCCTCCAAGGATCCCGATAAGATGCTGCCTCACGGTTCCATTCGTAAAATAATTTTTGTAAGTAACAGCTGTACCTGTTACAGGTTTGTACATAAAGAAGCTGTTCCAGAGAAAATTGGAAAGAAAAACTCCTACTGAAAAGATTAATACTGCAGAATACGGAGTTAATTTTCCTGCTTCAGGAGTTGTAAAATCAGTTGTCATGCCTTCTGATACGAACCGGTAAAAGAACGACATAATAACCCCGCCAACTATTGAAACAATAATCCCTTTTTTGGATGTCTCTCCCTTTGAGGCAGAAGCTTTGCCGGAAGCTATTGCATTTACTATCATGGCAATTACCACCAGTCCAACACCGAGAAACAGAAGCAATGGATCTCCTGTGGGCACTTTGACATAATTAATAATTACCCCAAGCACCAGTGCAAGTCCAACAGCAATAGGAAAGGCAACAGAAAGACCTGCAATTGCAATTGCGGCTACAACAAGCAAATTCGACAAATTAAAAACTGCCCCTCCGAGCAACGCGTAAAGTATAGAATTGCTTTCGGCCTGTGAAAGATCTTCTAAAAAGCTGCGGCCACCTGTACCAAAACTGCCCATTGTAAAACCATATATCAGTGCCATGGCTATCAGTCCCAGTGAATAGTCCCAATAAAAAAGGGGGAACTGCCATTTATCGGTGGTACACTTAGAACTGTTGGCCCATGAGCCCCAGCAGATCATTGTTATAAAGCAAAATATTACTGCCAGCGGGTACGAGTTTATTATAAACATAGTATTGAGTTTTGAGTTTTGAGTTTTGAACCTTTTATTTCCCGAATCGTTTCATTGCTTCAGTGAGCATAGCCTCAGTGGCAGTTGCACCACTTCGGGTGCATCCGGCTTCCTGAACTGCAAGCAGTTGATCAAGAGTTCTGACACCACCTGCAGCTTTTACTTTCACACCTTTACCACTATGTTTACGCATTAGCTGAAGATCATGTATTGTGGCTCCCTTATAATTAAAGTCACCGTTAGGCTGCTTAACAAAACCAAATCCCGATGATGTTTTAACATAATCGGCTCCAACCTCGGTACAAATCTCGCACAACCTGATCTTGTCCTCGTCGCGTGTAACATAATCTGTCTCAAAAATTACTTTAACAATTGCACCGTTACGATGACAACTATCTGTTACACTGCCAATCTCCCTTTTTATATACTCCCAGTCTCCCTGCAGTGCTTTGGCTATATTTATAACCATATCAATCTCAACTGCGCCATCCTTACAGGCATTTTCAGCTTCAAAACATTTTACGGCGATTGTTGAATTGCCGGCCGGAAAACCGATTACACACCCAACCAGAACATCAGTACCAGTAAGGAATTCCCTGGCCATCTTTACCATATATGGTTTCACACATACCGAAGCAACATCATATTTCTTCGCTACTTCACACTCTTTTTTCAGGTCTGCATCTGTCAGTGTCGGATGAAGAATTGAGTGATCAATCATTTTTGCAAGTTCTTTAACTTTATTCATATTTTTCTTTAAATATTTAATTTCCTGAAGAACACATTGTTTCAATGATATATTTTCTAATAATCAGGTTATGTACCATTTTGAATTTTACCAAAATAAAATTACTAAAAATAAGCAGATATCTCAGAATTTGTTTCTTTCCAGTGCTGTAAAAAATAATAATTGCCTGGTATTAGTTTTGTTTTGAATGGAAAAGTTGCTTATTTTATTATTGAATTTCTGATTAGTGCCGGGAAAACTCATTTTTCGCAAAATACCAATATGGAAAAGGTTATATCATTCCTGAAAAATCACAAGTTGAGAGTTCTGGATATTGACTTTCAAAAGCTGGTTGACGATTTTAATTTGGAAATGGACAACGGTCTCAAAGGAATCGATAGCTCCCTGTTTATGATACCGACCTACATCGAAGCCGAAAATGATTTACTGACTGAGGTTCCCGTAGTGGCAATCGATGCCGGTGGCACAAACTTCAGAATCACAGTTGTCAGCTTTGACAAATCTGGCAAACTAATTCTGGATAAAGTCTTAAATTTTAAAATGCCGGGACTTGATTATGAAATTTCCAAAGATGTTTTTTTCGAGACAATAGCATCATATGTTAAGCCATTAGTTAGTAAATCAGAAAGGATCGGATTCTGCTTCTCATACGCAACTGAGATCTTTCCTGATAAAGACGGGAAGTTGCTTCATTTCTGCAAGGAGGTACAGGCACCAGGGGTAGTGGGACAATTTATCGGTAAATCACTGCTCGAAACCCTGGGAACACCTGAGAAGAAAATTGTACTGCTTAATGATACTGTTGCTACTCTATTGGCAGGAAAATCAAATGTCTCCGGCAAATCATACGATTCATTTATCGGGTTTATCCTTGGAACAGGCACCAATACAAGTTATATTGAACAGAATATCAATATTCTGAAAAACAATACTCTGGATAAAGCAAGAAGCCAGATAATAAACATAGAATCAGGCAATTTTAGTTTAGCTGTACGTTCAGATTTGGATATTTTATTTGACAAAACAACCAATGACCCGGGCAAATACAGTTTTGAAAAGATGTTTTCAGGAGGCTATTTCGGAGGGCTCTGCCTTACAATATTGAAAGCTGCTGCAGATGAGGGGATTTTTTCTCAGCCTGCAGCTAATAAACTTATAATAGTAAACACTCTTACAACCGGGGAAGTTGGCAGATTTGCAGAAAATGGTGCCTCAGCTAACAACATTCTGTCAACTTGTTTTTCTGAATCGGATGATTCACAGAACTGCATACATATTATTAATACTATGATTGAAAGGTCTGCAAAGCTGGTGGCAGCAAATCTGGCCGCTGTGATACTTAAAACAGGCAAAGGAAATAGTGCAGAGAAACCAATATTGATTACTATTGAAGGAACAACATATTATAGACTTCCCGGGTTGAAACCGGGAGTTGAGAATAATTTAAATGAATACTTCAGTCATAACAGAAAAAGGTATGTGGAATTTACAGAGGTGGCCAATTCAGGTCTGATAGGGGCTGCAATTGCTGTATTGACAGAATAAGGAAATAATAATATAAAACAGGAGGTAATCATGAAACTGGGATTTGTAAGTGCTGTTCTGCCAGATATGGGCTTTGAGGAACTTGTAGATTACGCAGTTGTTTGCGGATATAAATGCATTGAAGTCTGCTGTTGGCCTCGTGGAACTTCAGATAGAAGGTATGGAGGAGTAACCCATATTGATGTTAATACTCTTGATGAATCATTGGCAGCTGCCATAAATGCAAATCTGAAAAATAAAGGAATTGAGATCTCATCTCTGGGTTATTATCCAAATCCTCTCGATCCGGATGAAGAGAAACGCAGCTTCTACATTGCTCATATTAAAAAAGTTATAGACGCTTCGGTGATGCTTGGCATAAACAGGATCAACACTTTTATAGGACGCGATAAAAACAAATCGGTAGACGAAAACTTTGAAATGTTCATAGAAGTATGGAAGCCTCTGATAGTATATGCCGAATCGAAAAATGTTAAGGTAGGCATTGAGAATTGCCCGATGATCTTTACACATGATGAATGGCCGGGGGGATATAACCTGGCTACTTCACCTGCAATCTGGAGAAGGATGTTTAATGAGATCCGTAGCGACTGTTTTGGTTTGAATTACGATCCCTCACATCTGCTATGGATGCAGATGGATTATATAAAACCATTGTACGAGTTCAGGGAGAAGCTTTTCCATGTCCACCTCAAGGATGCAAGGTTACACCACGACAGACTGGATGATGTTGGCATTATGGCAGCACCTCTCGAATATCATACCCCTAAACTTCCGGGTCTGGGAGATATAAACTGGGGAAGATTCTTTTCAGCACTTTATGATATCAGGTACCAGGGTCCGGTATGTGTTGAGGTAGAAGATAAGGCATTCGAAGGTTCAATTGAGGACCGAAAGTATTCTCTCGTTTTAAGTAAGAAATTTCTGAACCAGTTTTTGTAAAACTATTCAGGATAGTGTTACTGTTCCTTTATTCTTGTTTTTGATGTAATTGTATCCAAACTACAATTGAATTCATGATTTAATAATTTCAATAGTTATAAATAAACTCTCATAACTATATTTGACTAATAATATTCAAAATAATGAATTATGAACAGAAGAAACTTTCTGCTAAAATCATCTCTGGGGGCTGCAGGTTTAATGAGTCTTGACAGATTTGCACCACTCAGAGCGACAGCAATGTCCGTTGCACCAAAGCTTACAATCACGAAAATTGAAACAGTACGCTTTAAAAATGCCCACTGGTCATGGGTAAGATTGCACACAAATGAGGGGATAACAGGAACAGGTGAAACTTATCCTTTTAACGAAGCAAATACATCTGTTATTAAGGATCTTGAATGGCATAGCTGGGCAGGAAAACTACTGGGTACCAATCCTCTGGAAATTGAACAGACATGGGAAAGAATTTTTCGCCAGAATGCATATCACGGTACAGGAGGTGCTGAAATGCGGGCCCTATCAGCAATAAATATTGCTCAGTGGGATATTATGGGTCAGGTATGTAAAATGCCATTGTATCAACTGCTGGGAGGATCGCTAAATAAAAAAATCAGAGTATATAATACCTACACCAACGGAATCTCAAGGGCAATTAATGCATGGACTCTTGAAAATGATATGGAAAAGATCGCCAAATTCCTTGTGGGAGAAGGTATAAAAGCAATAAAATTCTGCCCCTTTGATAAAGCGGCAGCCAGAAATAAAGGTGAATACATATCAAAGAACGATATAGATCAAAGCCTAGACTGGATAAAAAGAGTAAGAGATTCAGTCGGTTACGATCTTGAATTAGGATGTGAATTTCACAGTAACTGGAATCTGCCCAGTGCAGTGCGTATAGCCCATGCACTTGAACCATACGAAATTCTGTTTCTCGAGGATATGCTTTTACAGGACAATCTCCAGGCATATGTAAACCTTGAACAGGAGTCGAAGATCCCATTGGTAATCAGTGAACGACTGGCTTCCAGATTTGGATTCAGGGAAATGTTTGAAGCTAAAGTCGGATCCATTGCTATGTATGATCTTACATGGTGCGGTGGTATCTCAGAGGGAAAGAAGATTTCCGATATGGCAAATACCTATTATATCCCGACTATGATGCACACCTCAGGCGGACCAATCTTATGGTATGCTTCAGCTCATCTTGCAGCTGCCATTACCAATTTATTTTATGTGGAAAGTGTTTATCCCGAGTGGCACGACAGGAATAAAAATTTCTTTGAAAATCCGTTGCCTGTTGTAAACGGACACGTTACTCCGCCCGATTTACCAGGACTTGGATTGGAATTCAAAAAAGGTCTTTTCGAACAAAATGATGTTATAGTCGAAACGATAGCCGGGAAATAGTAATTACTGGAACAAAGTCAAAAATCTAATAAATCTTTAACATGATCAAAAGAGTAGTTTTTATTTCAGTATTCACCATGGTATGTGTGATAAGTTACTCACAGAATGTGGGCTCAACGCCTGAATATATCAAGGCAATAACCTCACAATGGAAAGGTGAACGTTTTGCAGACGGAAGGCCCAGGGTCTCAGACGACATGCTTGAAAGACTCAAAAAACTCCCTATCGAGGCTGCCTGGGGCGTACTACGAAACAAAGGATACCAGAACCAGTTTGAAGGAGATTTTACTGTTCTCTTCCCCGATAAACCAATGACCGGCAGGGCAGTAACAGCACAGTATATGCCCCTGAGGCCCGACCTCGAAGAGTGGGTTTTTAAGCAGGGTAAAGCTGAGAACAGAACACCCCCTCCTACCAACTCCTGGCCCATTGATGTATTGGTGAATGGTGATGTTTATGTAACTGATACTTACGGGAGAGTTGTAATCGGCGATAACCTGGGTAATGCGATTTATGCAAAATCCAAAAGAGGAGTAGTTATTTATGGAACAGAAAGGGATCCTGAGGGATTGCGAATGATAGACGGGTTCAACAGCTGGACAAAAGGATTTGATCCGGCATACCTGATGCAGATGATGCTTACCTCAATAAACGCTCCGATAAGGATGGGCCATGCCACTGTGCTGCCGGGAGATGTTGTGATGGCCAAGAGCCATGGCGTACTTTTTATACCTGCACATCTTGTTGAAGAGGTGGTTATAACTTCTGAAATCACCCAGTTACGCGATGAATTTGGCTGGGCAAGGCTGAAAGAAGGGAAATATACTCCGGGACAGATCGATAGTCAATGGTCGGAAGAGATAAAAAAAGACTTTCTGAATTTTGTCAATAACTACCCTGGTAAGTTACCGATGAGCAAAGAGGAATTGGATAATTATATGAAAGAGAGAAACTGGTAGTAAGGCGGAAGGCGGAAGGCAGAAGGCGGATTGTACTTCGGACTTCCGACTTATCCTTCACTAAACTTCTAATATTCAACTAATAACTAACCCACCGGAATCATGAAAAGCATTTTACAACAGATTGCTGAACAGACCAGAGCACAGGAGAATAACGATGTAATGGCTGTTAAGGCTGAATTAGCTGATCCTTCCACACCAAAAGATCGTCGCAATTTTCTTAAGAAAGCAGCTCTTGGAGGGATAGCTCTCGGAGGTCTGATGAATCTTTCAATTGAAGATACTATTGCCCAGACTACCTCAAAGGTATCAAGATTATCAAATCCTTCTGACCTGAAAATAACTGACATCCGCTATGCCATGACAACAGTAATGGACACGGCAATTATCAGGATAGACACCAACCAGGGTATTTATGGCCTGGGTGATGTAAGGGGAGGCGGAGATCCCAGGCTGGCCCTTTCTCTGAAAAGCAGACTGCTTGGACTTAATCCCTGTAATGTAGAGATGATATTTAAAACAATAAAGCAATTCGGTTACCATGGAAGACTTGGAGCAGGAGTTTGTGCTGTTGAGATGGCCCTGTGGGATCTTTGCGGAAAAGCTTATGGCGTTCCGGCCTGGTTGCTTCTGGGAGGAGGAAGGTACCGTGACAAGATACGGATCTATGCTGACACACCCAGCTCCAGAAACCCGGAAGAACAGGTAAAACTAATTAAAACCCGCACTGAGTCATTGGGCTATACATGGCTGAAGATGGATCTGATGATTGAGTCTATCAGAAATATACCGGGGACCCTGGTAAATACAAAGTTCTGGGGGAACATCGGACAGTATGATCTCAGGGATCCTATGGGTTATGGGAATACAAAACATCCATTCACTCAGGTGCAGATTACAGATATAGGCCTGGATGAGATGGCAAAAATAGTTGACAATATCCGTAATATTGTCGGGTATGAGATTCCTCTTTCATCTGATCATTATGGCCATTTTGATTTAAATAATGGTATCAGGCTTGGAAAAAAGATTGAAAAATACAGACTTGCCTGGATGGAAGATATAGTATCTTGGGAATATACTGACCAGTGGAAAACAATATCTGATGCACTTGAAACACCATGTCTTACAGGCGAGGACATCTACCTGCTTAATGGATTCAAACCACTTATCGATATTCATGCAGTTGATATTGTTCACCCCGATCTGGCAGCAGCGGGAGGATTGCTTGAAACAAAAAAAATCGGTGATTATGCCGAGGAACACGGCGTAGCAATGGCTATTCACCAGGGAGGGACACCAGTCACATTCATGGCATGTGTCCACAGCGCTGCAGCCACTCAGAACTTTCTGGCACTGGAACATCACCATATTGATAACCCCTGGTGGGAGAGCATGGTAAAACTGACCGGATCAAAACCGATGATAGAAAAAGGTTATGCGAATGTTCCCCTTGATGCCCCTGGTCTGGGTATAGAGCTGAACGAGGAGGTTATCAGGGAGCACATTGTACCTGACAGCGGAGGCTTTTTTGAGCCTACACCCGATTGGAATAAAAAGGGCTCACATGACAGAATATGGAGTTAATAAACAATTTTAAACAAATATTTATTTTTTATGACAAACCGTGAAAGAGTAATTGCGGCCTTTAAACATGAGGAGCTTGAAACAGTCCCTGCCTATGTAAGGATCATAGAAAACTGGGAGTCTCATTTGGAGTATTTTAAGGTTAAGAATCAGGATGAATTATTCAATAAACTAGGCAATACGATCAGATCTTTTGTACCTGACAATCTGAACAGGATATCTACAGTTCCGATTACCAATGTTGACCGCCAGGTAACAATAGATATAAGCATCTGGGGGGTGCCTGAGGAATATGCCGGAACATACAGTGATACCATACCAAGACCACTTGGACATGCCGAATCGGTTAAGGATATTGAAAGTTTTGCCTGGCCTTCACCACATACCTGGGATTTCGCAGGTATGAATGAAAAGTTAAAGTCGGAAAACAGCCTTGCCCGTTTAAGTCCCAGCTGGATGCCTGTCTTCAGCAGGCTTGCTGAAATGTTTGGAATGGAAAGAACACTGACAGATCTTTACCTTAACAGACCTCTTCTGGAGGCCGCACTGGAACATATTGACTATTTCTATACGGCATTCTTCAAAAATATGCTTTCCACATGTGGCAAAAATCTTGAAATATTCGGGTTTGGTGATGATTTTGCAGCCAACGACGGCATGTTGTTCGAACCTGAGATCTGGAGGGAATTATTTAAACCATTGTATGCAAAATATATCAGAATGGCCAAAGAGCATGGACTATTCACATTCATGCATGCCTGTGGTAATATAACAGCTGTACTGCCTGATTTGATTGATATTGGTCTTGATGGATGGCAAACTGTTCAGACTCATCTTAAAGGCCAGAGTCCTGAGTTTATCAAGAAGGAATTTGGCAAACACATAACATTTATAGGAGCTATAGATTCAACCAATATATTATGCAAAGGGGATACAATAACTGTCCGTGATCATGTAAAAAAACAACTTAATATTCTGTCTAAAGGTGGAGGCTATATTTGCTCGCCCGATCATATAATATTAAAAGATGTGTCCTCGGAAAACATGGAAGCGTTGTATGAAGAATGCATGAAGTTCAGAATTCTTTAAACAAAATTAAAAAATGGGTAAAAAATTATTAATACTCTTTTCAATACTGCTTTCATTTCAAAATATCAAAGCCAAAGAATATAATATTCTGGATTTCGGAGCAACAAATAACCAATTATCCACCACTGCCATACAGAAAGCAGTAGATGTATGCTTTGAGGCAGGAGGAGGAACTGTTATTGTTCCTTCTGGCTTGTATATTACAGGGGCAATTATACTGAAAAGTAATATAAACCTTTATCTTGAACAGGGTGCCGAGTTGAGATCTAGTGAGAATCTGGATGATTTTAAAGTTGGTAACGGACGATATGGAATGATATTCTGCCAGGATGCTTCCAATGTCAGTATTACAGGGAAAGGAATTATTAATGCCCTTGGAACACGGTTTTATGAAACTGATAAAAATCATACTGTAAGCAGTAGTCTGGGAGGGATAAAAGAGTATGACAGGCTGTTAACCCGGCAGAAAGAAAACTACCTGCCGGATGGTGTGTTTTTTTCTGATGGTCCGATAAAACGTAAACCAAGACCTGGGATGACAATCGTTTTTTTCCATTGCAACCAGGTAACCATAAAAGATATTACAGTTAAGGATACTCCAGTATGGGCAATACGGTTCAGCTATTGTGAGGATGTACTGGTAGATGGCATTTCTCTGCAAAATAACCTGATGATACCCAACAGTGACGGCATTCATATAACAGTCTCACGAAATGTAAGGATTGCCAATTGCGAAATACGAGCCGGTGATGATGCCATAATTGTAACAGGTTTTGCCCGTATTGAGGACACTCCCGGCTTTGATTCAAAGGAACAGGACAAATACATTCATGGGAATAAAACGATTTATGCTGAGAATATTCAGGTCACAAACTGCCATCTTCAGTCTCGTTCATCTGCTATACGCATAGGTTATGGACAACATCCTATAAGACGGATTGTATTTGATAATATCATAATATCCGAATCTAACAGGGGGATAGGAATATTTGCTCATGATGCATCTGATATTGAAGAACTTATTTTCTCAAATATAATTATTGAGACCCGCCTTCATAATGGAATATGGTGGGGTAATGGGGAACCTATTCATTTATCCGGTATATCAAGGTTTGCAGGGCAGCCATCAGGTCATATTAAAAATGTTCAATTTAACAACATCACAGCGACGGGAGGGCAGGGTATCTTGATTTATGGAGACAAAGATAGTCATATGGAAGATTTACAATTTAATAATATACAGTTGCGAATAGTTAAAGGCCCCGAGACGATTAGTAAAGGTGGTAATTTTGATTTGCGGCCGACAGCTTTACCTGAAAAACAGGTATTTGAACACGATATACCAGGAATATTTGCGCAATATGTTGATAATCTTGCTCTCCGTAATTTTGATTTAAAATGGGGTGAAGGACTTCCGGATTTTTTCACACATGGCATTGAATGTCTGGAGGTGAAGGATCTGCACATAGATGGATTTACGGGCTCTGGCAATCCAAATTCAAAAGGGAGCAAAAAAATATATACTGAAAAATGTACTACTATTGAGAAATGAAAGCACATTAAACCATATATGTTAAAAAAAGTCAATTTTTTTATACAATGTAGGAACTTATGTACATTTTCAGAAATTAATTCATAGTTTTACTTCTGTCATTATACTTTTTTCAGATTGTTTTTACTATTTAGTAGCCTTGTGTTATACTATATTAATCACAACACTCTGATTATTAGTATTAAGTATAAACAATTTATGAACGTTCTTAAATAATATAAATCAACAGCTTACTAACCTAACTTATTAATTACGAGAATATGAAAAGCATTTTACAGCAAATTACCAAAAAAACCAGACTACAGGAAAACTCTGAAGCTGAAGCTATTAAAGCCGAAATTGCCAATCCGGCCACGCCAAACGATCGCCGCAGTTTCCTGAAGAAGGCAGCCCTTGGAGGTATTGCCTTAGGAGGAATGATGAATCTCTCAATAGAGGATACTATTGCCCAGACAACCTCAAAGGTTTCACGTGCTTCAAGTCCTGCTGATTTGAAAATCACGGATATGAGGGTTGCAGTTATCAGAAATGTAGGTCGTACTCCTATTATTCGCATTGATACAAACCAGGGTATTTATGGTTTGGGTGAAGTCAGAGACGGAGCTGATGAACGTTTTGCACTCTTCCTGAAAAGCAGGATCCTGGGATTAAATCCCTGTAATGTTGAGATGATCTGGAGAATAATAAACCAGTTTGGTTATCATGGACGCCAGGGAGGTGGAGTATGTGCGGTTGAAATGGCTATGTGGGACCTTTGCGGTAAGGCTTATGGTGTACCAGCATGGCAGTTGCTGGGTGGAAGATTCCGTGACAAAATACGTTTATATGCAGATACTCCCGGAGCCAGAAATCCTGCAACTTTTGCTGAAAAAATAAAACAAAGAGTTGTAGATCAGGGCTTTACATGGCTTAAAATGGATCTTGGAATCCATGTTGTGGCTAATCAACCTGAAACAATAGTTAACGCTAAATTCTGGGATGGTGCAGCAGGTCAGTATGATCTTAGAGACTATATGGGTTATGGAAATACATTACATCCTTTCACACAGGTTCAGATCACCGAAAAAGGGATGGCAGGACTTGCAGAATATGTTGAAAATGTGAGGAATGCTGTTGGTTATGAGATACCACTTTGTGCTGACCACTTCGGCCATTTTGATGTAAATAATTCAATACTATTTGGCGAAGCAATGCAAAAATACAAACTTGCGTGGCTAGAAGATATGGTTCCGTGGTTCATGACTGAGCAATGCAAAACTCTTTCTGACGCCTTAAAGACCCCAATCGCTACTGGTGAAGATATCTATATGCTTAAAGGCGGTTTTAAACCTTTAATTGACGCTCGCGCTGTAGATATTATCCAACCTGACCTGGGTACTTCAGGTGGACTTATGGAGACAAAGAAAATCGGGGATTATGCTGAAGATAATGGTATTGCAATGGCGATGCACATGGCAGGATCACCTGTTTGTTTCATGGCAAATGTACATTGTGCAGCTGCTACTCACAACTTTCTTGCACTTGAACATCACTCAGTAGATACTGTCTGGTGGGAAAACCTTGTAAAAATGACTGGAACACAACCTATGGTAACCAAAGGATTTGCTAATGTTCCTCTCGATTCTCCGGGATTAGGTATTGAACTTAACGATGAGGAGATGAAAAAACATCTTCTTCCCGATGCAAAAGGTTATTTTGAACCAACTCCTGATTGGGATCAGAAACGTTCACACGACAGGCTCTGGAGCTGATTCTTAAAATTATACTTGCTTAAAGGCTGCTGGAATTCATTTCAGCAGCCTTTTTTTATTAACAGAAAACTATCAAAATATTTTTCAAAGATGAATTTTGCTTTTGTAAAACAGAACATATTACCGGAGGTTTTACCACAATACAACTTCACTTTCCGTGAAAAAAGATATTTATGGCTGAGTTTGTTGAACATTCCTTAATCTGGTCTGTTATATTTTCGGAATTCAAACTTTTCAATCTCTATATTATCTTGATTTTAAAGGATTCATATAATCCTATTTATGAGTATCGGGAATGAATAAAAATTAAGTTGGAAATGAATAAAAATATCAATACAGGAGAGGGAGATTCCTCGCTAACGCTCGGAATGACAGGTCGATGTGGTTGTGTTAGGGAAAGCAGATGCGATTCGCTGAGCGAATCGCATCTGCTTTCCCCTGTGTCACATTAAATACTGTCATTCCGAGCGCTAGCGAGGAATCTCACAATCAATTGTCCTGGATTATTATTGATAACCAATACTCAAAATTCTTTTTTATTAATCTAAGCAAAAAATATTATGAAAAGTATTTTACAGCAAATCGCTGATAAAAACAGGCAAGAGGAAATGGCCGAAACAGCAGCTATCAAAGAAGAAATCTCCAATCCTAATACTACAAATGATCGCCGAAGTTTCCTTAAGAAAGTAGCGCTCGGTGGTATTGCTCTGGGAGGAATGATGAACTTATCAGTTGAAGATACTATAGCCCAGACTACCTCAAAGGTTTCACGCTCTTCAAGTCCATCTGAACTTAAAATTACTGATATGCGTGTTGCCCTTACTTCTGTAATGGGAGGAACTGCCATAATCCGAATAGATACCAACCAGGGTATTTATGGATTGGGAGAAGTCCGCGACGCCGCTGATCCCCGTTATGCACTTATGCTGAAAAGCCGAATTCTCGGATTAAATCCATGCAATGTGGAGATGATATGGAGAATTATAAATCAGTTTGGGTACCATGGACGACAGGGTGGTGGAACAAGCGGAGTTGAGATGGCAATGTGGGATCTTTGTGGCAAAGCTTATGGTGTGCCTGCATGGCAGTTGCTTGGCGGCAGATTCCGTGATAAAATACGAATGTATGCCGATACACCTGAATCAAAATCACCCGAGGAGCAGTCAAAATTAATTAAGTATCGTACAGAGGATCAGGGCTATACATGGTTAAAAATGGACCTTTCCATAGGAGAACTCAGAAATATACCCGGAACTCTCGTAAACAACAAGTTCTGGGATGGTGCATCAGGTCAATATATCCTTAATGATTATATGTCCTATGGAAATACCAAGCACCCATTCACCCAGGTGCAAATAACTGAAAAAGGTCTTGAAGAACTTGCAAAAATTGTCGAAAATATACGTAATATGGTTGGATATGAAATTCCAATTTGTACAGATCATTTTGGTCATTTCGATTTAAATACCGGCATAGGTTTAGGCGAGGCTCTGGAAAAATACAAACTTGCCTGGATGGAAGATATTGTTCCATGGGAGTATACCGACCAGTGGAAAACATTGTCTGACTCATTGAAAACACCCATGCTTACCGGTGAGGATATTTACATGCTAAAAGGCTTTAAACCGCTAATTGATATACATGCTGTTGATATTGTTCATCCCGACTTAGCTACTTCAGGAGGTCTTTTAGAGACAAAGAAAATAGGTGATTATGCTGAAGAACATGGTGTGGCTATGGCTTTGCATCAGGCAGGGACACCGGTTTCATTTATGGCAAATGTGCATTGTGCTGCGGCTACTTATAATTTTCTTGCTCTGGAACATCACTCCGTTGATCTCCCATGGTGGGAAGGCCTTGTAAAAATGGTCGGACGACAACCAATAATAACCAAAGGATTTGCCAATGTTCCCCTCGATGCACCCGGATTGGGAATTGAACTTAATGAAGATGAGGTTAAGAAACATCTTCACCCAAAAGCAAATGGGTATTTTTTACCAACCCCTGAGTGGGACGAGAAACGTTCGCATGACAGATTGTGGAGTTAATCTTTAAGAATCATTATCAGACAATAGCTGCTGATGGTGTTTCATCAGCAGCTATTCTTTTTAAGAGAACCTGCTTACCCGCTATAGATTTGATTCAAAGCTGTAAAACCCTGAACCTGTCTTAAAAACAGCATAACCACTTTCAGAACGGATGAACTCTATACCTGATTTACTCTTAATCTTTTTCCCACTTTCCAGGATCAATTCGGAATTATTTGAAGGGACAAATACAGTTGCCTCACTGCCAACAGGTACTTCAATCTGCAATAAAAATTTACCATTTTCTTTTCTCCAGCTGATAGAGCAATTTCCAAAGGGGGTGAGATTGAAATATTTTGCATAAGAGATCCCATCTGCAGGCTGAGGACGAAAAATTATATGCCGATAACCGGGTTGTTCAGGATCGGTATTCATTCCTGCCAGTTTCCTGTAGAACCATACAATGCCTCCTCCAAACATCGGGTGGTTACGCGATCCCCTGCCATTCCACTGTTCCCAGCTGGTGGTGGCCCCCTGTTCAATCCACCATCCATATCCGGGTGCTGTACGCCTGTTCATAGCTTCATAAGCCATTTCATGCAATCCGTTCTCTGAAAGAACTTCAAAGAAAAATTGTGTCCCGAAAATACCGGTGTCAAGATTGCCACCGTTTGCGAGAATATCAGCTTTTAATGCAGCTATTACCTTTGCTTTCTGATCATCAGGCACCCCCATCTTAAGAGCAAAGATATTTCCACCATGTGGCCCGTAAGTGCCTTTTTCCCTGTCAAAAAACTTTTTTTGGAATGCTGTAACTGTTTTTTCAGCAATCAACTTGTATTTTGATTCATCCTCACTGTTTCCCAGTACTTTTGCTGTCTTGGCAGTGATATCGGCACAGCGCCAGAGATAGAATGTATGAACCATATCATCAGGTGGCAGGTCACCCGGAGCAACCCATTCACCAAGATTAATCCATTTATTTGGTTTTGATTTATCAGGAGCCTGCGAAAACATAATTCCATCTTTGTCAGTCCATGTCAGCATATAGCTGATATACCCTTTCATCCCCTCATAATTTTCCCTGAGGATATTAATATCTCCATAATGTATGTAATACTCCCACGGCATAATATTTATTGCAGCTCCCCATGCCACACCCCCTCCGCAACCTGGCTGCCATGGTGCGCCATTCGGAACATATCCGTTATCAGGATTTTGTGAGCCAAGTATGTCTCTTATCCATTTTGTATAAAAAGCCCGTGAATCGAAATTATGCATCACTGTTACACATGCAACCTGTCCGTCGCCAGTATAGGGAGAACGCTCCCTGTGAGGGCAGTCACTGGCTATTCCTCCATGCATATTATCGGTCTGGCTCCGCCACCAAATCTTATTAATAGTATTGAAAAGCTGGTTTGAGCATTCGAACTTACCTGTTGTCTCAACATTTGTATATACTGCTTCCGCTCTCAGCTGATCTTCATTGAGATCACCCGGCCAGTTTTCTATTTCAACTTCCCTGAATACAAACCATGTGAACCTTGCTGAATATGATTCCGAACCCTGTCCTTTCATTGTGTAAGAGTTGGCACCCATATGCGATTCACAAATATATTTCACTGATATCTTTCGTCCTTTTTCTCCCATAATATTCTTCATATGCAGCCATCCGGAGATTTCCTGGCCGAAGTCAATTTTATAGTGCCCCTCTCCCATCTTAATAATTTTAACGGGAGCAATACTCTCCATAACTCTGTCTGTGGGTGACATATGTGCAACAAGCTTACCTTCAGGCGCTTTTCTTATCTGTGCACTCTCCCATTTAGAATCATCGAAACCAGGATTACACCAGTTGGATTGCTCGAGACGTGCATCATAGTGCTCCCCGTCGTATATCAGGTCCATAATGATTGGGCTCTTAGCTACCTTCCATGTTTCATCACTTACTACAACTGTTTCTGTTCCATCCGTATATTTTATATGTATCTGTCCAAGGAACCTGGGTGAGCCATAGCCCTGGGTCCAGTAGCTTGCCGGATTATAAAAACCATTCCCCAGTATTGTTCCGAATACGTTTTCTCCTTCATGAAGAAATTCTTTAATATCATATGAGAGGTACATAATCCGGTATTCCCTGAAATTATTCCCGGTCATTGCTGCAATCTCCCCTATATCATCTCTTTTACCATATAGTGTCAGATTCGGAGTCAGAACATCTTCACTAACTTTTTTCCCGTTAACATATAACTCGAAAAAGCCGAGTCCTGTTACATAAGCCCTGGCTGATGCAACTTTTTTATTCAATACAATCCCTTTTCTCATCATTGGAGCCGGAGGTGGAACCTGATCAGCCGGGCTTGCATCAGGGGTTACAACCTGACCCGGTCCCTTTGGGGACCTGGGACGTGAAAGAGGTAATTCTCCCTGCCATGGAGCACCTATCCACTTTGCCTTCCACTCTTCTGGTTTCAATAGTCCCATTGACCAGAATGCAGGTTCGCTCCATTGAGAGACTTTTCCATCCATATCCCAGACTCTTACCTGCCACCAGCAATCCTGGCGCGAAGAGAGAGGTTTGCCGTTATACGGAATGCCATTCGATACCGACGATATAACTTTCCCACTGTTCCAGAAATTATTACCAGTTTCATACAGGGCTTCTCTTGATCCGGCTACCCTTATCTCAAATGCAGTCTGGATTTGATTCCGGGTGTAATTATTATCAATGTTGATCCACGATAAACGAGGATTAAGAATGTCTACAACCTGAGGATCATTAAGGTTCTCACATCTCAGCACTTTAGGAGTAATTACTGCATTTGCAGTTATTGTTGTAATAAATATTACAAGAATTACTGTCACTACTATTCTCATGTCTTTTAAAGTTTTATGTTGTTTCGATAGTTTTGGATTATTCCATGTATCCATTAATAAAGTATAGGTTTACTATAGTTAAAATTACTCATTTTGCATCAATTAAATGATAAAATTCCAGACAACTACAATTATGTTTAAAGTTTAAGGACACATGCTTTTAGTTTGTCAGTACTAATAATAAAATACTTTCCCTAAATAAATTATAAGATATTATTGTAACTTGTGATGCAAATAAAAACAGAAGACAATTCATCAGGAGATAATAACCATACACCTACCAGATAATAAATCATGTTCAGTATGAAAGAAAGACATTTATTCAGAACTGCAGGTGGAGTACTAGGATTACTTCAACTTGCTAATATTCAGGCTACAACTCCAGGCAATGCCGATAGCAGACCGAATATAATATTGATATACTGTGACGATCTTGATTTTGATGAGGTCAGTTTTTACAATTCACGAAATGTACCCAGTTACAATGGTATGAATGAGGCGGGATTATATAAACCCGACAAGGATGATAAAGCTCTTTCACATTTTCAGAACAGTGTATTCCTGCCGGAAGGAGAAACGGTCTTATACAATGATACCAGAATGTATATGCCTGTTATTGATGATCTTACTTCACAGGGCGCTATCTTCAACAGGTTCTATGTAACATCCTCTATATCCACACCCAGCAGGTATGGAATGATAACAGGCAGATACGCATCAAAAAGCAAGGGTGTGCTAAATGCAGCCAGTCCGGGTAACGTACAGTGGAATTCACCAATAATACCGGAGGAAGGAAATTTTGCCAAAGAGATGAAAAGACTCGGATATAATACAGGCTTTGTCGGTAAGTGGCATAATGGATTTCAGCAAGAGAAGGATTTAGCACAGGTAGTTAAAAGTATTTCAGATAAAGATCCTGAAGATCCCGAAACAAAAAAAACCTATCAGGGAATATATAACAGATCAGTACAATATCTGAAAGATAACATGGGTTTTGATTTTGTTGAAAGAGTATATACCAACAATAAAGAAGCTCTTCCCGTGCCACGGTCCATGAGAGTGCATAACCTGGAATGGATAACCGAAGGGGCTCTAGAATTTATTAAACAGGATCGTAACAACCCTTTCTTCCTCTACATGGCGATCACCTTGCCACATGGAAGATACAGTAAAGACTTGTTTAAGGACGATCCCCTCGCCACCCCTGCTGGTATGCTGAAAGAAAGACCGAAAGGTATGCCGTCACGTGAGCAATTAATTAAAACACTAAATGAGAAAGGAATAGACCTTAGAAATGCAACAGCGACCCTGATTGATTTCAGTGTTGCTGCCATTATGGATGCCTTAAAAGAGAATGGTGTTGACAAAAATACAGTACTCATTTTTACAAGTGATCATCAGGCCAGGGGGAAAAACACATGCTATGAATCATGCAGAGTACCAATGTTCATCTGGTGGGGTGAAAAGATAAAGCCAGGTACTAAAATCGATGAAATCTGCGCTAATATCGATATTACCTCTACGATTGTTGACATGGCAGGAGGAACGGTATCAAAAGATAATCCGCAGGATGGCAAGAGTTTCCTGCCATGGCTCATGGGTAAGGAAAAGAAAGATTTTCGTAAAGCCCTGCTGCTTGAATGCGGATTCAGCAGAGCAGCAGTGACAAAAGATTATAAATATCTTGTAAATCGTCCACCTGCCAGTATTGAAAAGGCAATGAATGATGAAGCTGCAAAATGTCTGGCAAATAATACAAGGAGAAGGATTGGTTGGGATGGTGTTCCAAGTCCGCATGTCGGAGAGCCTGGTATCAGGTATTATGGTGACAGGGATTTTCCGAATTATTTTGACAAAGACCAGATTTATAACCTCAAAAAAGACTATTTCGAGCAGAATAATATTCTTAGTATTGCTGAAGGTCAGAAGATACTTCCGGAAATGAAGGAGATAATGAAAGAGCTGCTTGAAGATATGAGTTATCCTTTCGGAGAATTTAAGCAATAAAGAGAAGTCATTATTATAATAAAATTGTTAGGATATATACAAATTCACTTATCTAAAAAAAGATTAAAATGCACAAAATCAATAAATTCCACATACTTAAGACTGCAGGGGGAATCCTTGGATTACTCCAGGCTACAAATATTCAATCAGCAACTCCAACTCCTGCCAATGAAAAACCTAATGTAATTTTGATTTACTGTGACGATCTTGACTTTGATGAGGTCAGTTTTTATAATACCCGCAACTTTCCAAGTTATAATGGAATGAGAGAGGCAGGTTTATATAAACCCGACAAGGATGATAAAGGATTATCACATTTTCAGAACAGGATTTTTATGCCTGAGGGGGAGATGGCCTGGTACAAAGATCCAAGAATGTATATGCCTGTAATTGACAATCTTACTTCGCAGGGAGCTGTATTCAACAGATTCTATGTGACATCAGCGATAAGTACACCCAGCAGGTACGGCATGATAACAGGAAGACATGCCTCCAAGAGCGATGGTGTATTGAATGGTCCTAATCCGGGGAACGTCATGTTCAATTCACCTATTAAACCAACAGAAGGTACTTTCGCAAAAGAGATGAAAAAACAGGGATACAATACCGGGTTTGTAGGCAAATGGCATAACGGTGTAAGCATAGAAGCTGGAAAAGCTCCCGTGGATCTTATCAATAAGGATCCCGAAGACCCGGAAACAAAAAAGTACTACCAGGATATTTACAAAAAATCGATAGAATACCTGAGGAATAATACGGGATTTGATTTTGTTGACAGGCTATATCACAGTAACAAAGAATCACTTCCTGTACCCGGGAGTATGAGAGTACATAACCTGGAATGGATTACGGAAGGAGCATTGAACTT
Organism: uncultured Bacteroidales bacterium; assembly: GCA_963732435.1. Lineage (GTDB taxonomy): Bacteria > Bacteroidota > Bacteroidia > Bacteroidales > VadinHA17 > LD21. The sequence continues at coordinate 290,537 of CAVSZL010000009.1, forward strand.
CATCAGGCAAGAGAGGAATGATCCGTTTTTTCTGTATATGGCAATCACGCTTCCACATGGGAGGTACACTGCTGACTGGATAAAGGAAAATCCTCTTGCAACTCCTGCAGGCATGTTAAAGGTACGGCCTGAGGGTATGCCAACCCGTGAGTTTATTGTTAAGACACTTGAAGAGAAGGGTATAGACCAGAGAAATGCTACAGCAACTCTAATAGATTATAGTGTGGCTGCTATTATGAATGCATTGAAAGAGAAGAAAATTGACAACAATACGGTACTTATTTTTACAAGTGATCACCAGTCGAGAGGTAAGAATACCTGCTATGAAGTTTGCAGGGTACCAATGTTTATCTGGTGGGGTGATAAGATTAAACCCGGTACAAAAATAGATGAGATTTGTGCCAATATCGATATTACATCGACAATTGTTGACATGGCCGGGGGAAAAGTTTCAGAAGATAATCCACAGGATGGGATGAGTTTTCTTCCATGGCTCCTGGGTAAGGAGAAGAAAGAATTTAGGAAAGCTCTTTTGCTAGAATGCGGATTCAGCAGAGCAGCTGTTTCCAAGAAATATAAATACCTTGTGAATCGTCCGACTACTGAAATCGAGAAAAAAATGAACGATGAAGCTCAAAAATGCCTGGCTAATAATACACGAAGGAGAATCGGATGGGATGGCTTCGAGAATCCCCATACCGGGGAACCTGGTATTTGGTTTTATGCAGACAGGGATTTTCCCAATTTTTTTGACAGGGACCAGATTTATAACCTCGAGACTGATTATTTTGAACAGAAAAATATTATTAACACAGCTGAAGGTCAAAAAATTCTCCCTGAAATGAATCTGATAATGAAAGAGTTGCTTAAAGATATGCAATATAAGTTTGGTGAGTTCAAAGAGTAAAATTGAATTTTGTGATCCAGGTAAAGAAATGTAATAGAAATTAATATCAATCGAAAAAATCAAACAAATGAAAAGGACTTACTATCTTATTTCACTTGCAGCTCTGATCATTATTGCTGCATCCTGCAAAAACTCATCAGATGAGTTCAGAACCATTAAGCCCGAAGTTCTTAAAGACAAAATTGCCGGTGGATGGGCTGGTAAAATGGTAGGAGTTTCATATGGAGCTCCGACTGAATTCAGGGCCCAGGGAAAAATCTACGAAGATTCAATAAAATGGAAACCTTCTGATATAAGAGGAAGCCTCTGGCAGGACGATGTTTATGTTCAGCTTACTTTCCTGATGTCGATGGATAAATACGGTATGGATGCACCATCCAGGAAATACCAGGAGATGTTTGCAAAAGCCGGTTACAGCCTATGGCATGCCAATATGCAGGCAAGAAAAAACTACTACGACAGCATATTTGCACCATTGTCAGGTACCCCTGAATATAATCTTCATGCTGATGATATTGATTTCCAGATAGAAGCTGACTATATCGGATTCATGTGCCCCGGGATGCCTAATAGTGCACTGGCAATAGCAGATAAAATCGGCAGGATAATGAATTACGGAGATGGAGTTTACGGAGGTGTATTTGTGGCTGCACTTTATGCCGAAGCCTTTTTTGAAACTGACATACTGAAAATTGTTGAAAAGGCTCTTTTCTCAATTCCGGCTGAAAGCGATTATTATAAAAACGTCATGGATGTTATCAAACTTTATAAACATTATCCTACTGACTGGAGAGCAGCCTGGCAGGAGCTTGAAAATAAATGGGGAGATGTTCATATATGTAAGGCAGGTACCACGTTCAATATTGATGCCAAATTAAACGGAGCCTATATTGTAATGGGATTACTTTATGGCGAAGGAGATCCCTTGAAAACCCTTGAAATATCCACACGTTGCGGACAGGATTCTGACTGCAATCCTTCAAATGCACTTGCTGTTCTCGGAGTGATGAGAGGTTTTAGCGGGCTTCCACAAAACATGCAGGAAGGTGTAAAGGAATTAGCCGATTCAACATTCATATTTACTACATACTCCTTTAATTCAGCTGTAAACAGCACATATAACTATGCCCTCCAGCTTATTACCAAAGACGGAGGAGAGGTTACTGACAAAATGATTAAAATAAAAACACAGCTGCCTGTTGCGCCACAGAATGAAGTGGCATTCCCGAACCTGGTTTTTGACAGAACTATATCAATCTTCGAAGAGAATGCATGGTCATTCAAAGGAAGCTGGAAAGATTTTGATTTAAAAGGCAGAGACGGGCAGATCAGAAAGCAATCCAGGTATGCTGAAAAAGCAGGAGATGAATTGGAAATAGCTTTTACCGGAACAGGTATTGCACTTGAAGGTAACTGGTTTAAAGATGGAGGAAGAGCAGATGTTTATGTCGATGGTAACCTGCATCGCAGCATTGATACTTATTATGATTTTGCCAATCAGCAGCATACTGAATATATATGGCATGTTCTGAACCTGGCACAGGGGGATCATAAGGTCAGACTGGTGGTAAAAGGAGAAAAACGCCCGGAATCAGCAGGAAACAGGGTTTATATTACATCAGCAACAGTGTTCAAAACAGAACCCAAAAAGAACGAATCATATAAATTCTCTTTTGAATAGTAAGCACTGATCACATCAGATCATTCTCAAACTCTTTGTTGTTAAATTTATATTTACCACCCAAAAATTCAATTATCTTAAAAGTATCCGAATAGGCATTCCCAAGACATGTTGAAGCACCGGGGGATGGGGTAATATTGAAAATAATTCTATCACCCGATAACTTTGCTTCTCCCATTTCAAGTTTTCGGGTGGTATTATTGACTATCTGGGGCCGGGTACCTCCTATCCCGGTGGCAAATCTTATCTCCTTCAGCTTAATAGAAGGGACTATCATCCTTATCTCTTTAATAAACAATCGTTTGCCTATAAATGGAAGTTCATATAAGAAATTCATAAACATGTAAACGAAGAGTACTTTATCAAAAATAATCTTCGAAAGGCTTATAATGGGACTAATACCTAGTCCGAAAGTTTTCCAGTATTCAAAAAATGAAGATGCGTTATGCCGCTCCAGCTGGAATATTGGTTTTGCCGTAGGCCCAAATCTTGTAATATTTTCATTGTGCACCTCCGGATCACCGTGAATTGCTGCAAATGGCAATTTGGGAACCTGAATTGTATATACCTTACCATTCAGGACTTTAGGTGCAACATAAAAACTACCAGCCATTGATAAAACAGACAAATTCTTTCCGTAACCGAGCGATTTTGCATACATAAGACTATGTCCGCCAGCAGCAATTACCACAACAGATGCTTTAAGATCTCCTTTATTGGTGTGAACAATATAATGATCATTGTTCTTTAAAATCTTAATAAGTTTAGTATTCAGATTTATTGACAAGTCAGGATTTTCTTTTTTTGCACTTTCAACAAATGAGAAACAAAGTCTTTTAAAATCAACCGTATATCCATCTTCAGTAATCAAAGCAAAAACCTCCTGTGAAGGATCTCTTCCTTCCATCACTCTTGGTTCAATTCTTCCTATTTCATCCTTTTCAATAGCTTTGAGTTTAGGAAAGAGTTTACCGAATTCTAAGAACCTTTTTCGCAGATCGTCACACTGAGTCTTACCTACAGCCAGAACCATCTTTGAATATTTACTAAACACCTTCAGCGTAGCATCAGGATGCTTATTATTTTCAAGATACTTCATTACCATATCAGCCATTCTCTTTACGCTTTTTGCTTTTTCAAAAGAGTAATTGGTCTCGATATCGCCAAAATGAAGTGTCTGACTGTTATTGGTTAAGGCAGAATTGACAAGTCCAAAATTTTCGTATTTTTCTATCAGCCCCAGATTCTTTATATCTGTGTACTTGCTTAATGTATATAGAAGAGCAGTGCCAACAACTCCTCCTCCGACAATAAGTACCTCAAATTCCGGAATCTTCTTTTCCATTTTATTTACCTCATATTCAACGGAACATACTTATGTTCCCCATATACATTCCTGAATGCCGGACGAATTATTCTTTTCGCACTAAATGTAAGCTCCTCAATCCTGTGAGCACACCATCCTGATACTCTGCCTATTGCAAATAGTGGTGTATATAGCTCCTTCGATATATCAAGGCAGGCATATACAAAACCAGAATAGAAATCAACATTTATACAAACCACCTTTGTAAATTTTTCACCTTTAAATACTCTGAGTACTTCCGGAGTAAGTCTCTCTACCAGGGTGTAGAGTTCAAATTCATCAAGCCTTTCTTTTTCAATTGCCAGTTCCCTGGCTTTTACTTTAAGAATTGTCGCCCGCGGATCAGAAATAGTGTAAACTGCATGGCCAATACCATATATCTTCCCTGAACGATCATTAGCTTCCTTTCGAAGTATCTTAAGAAGATAGGCTGTAACCTCCTCTTCATCCTTCCAATCCTTAAGATTCTTCTTAATGTCCTCCATCATCTCAAGGACCCGTACATTTGCGCCTCCGTGAAGAGGTCCTTTCAAAGAACCGATAGCTGATGTTATGGAAGAGTAAATATCTGTCTCAGATGAGCTGGTAACTCTCATTGTAAATGTGGAATTATTACCTCCGCCATGTTCAGCATGAAGTACAAGAAGGAGATCAAGAAGATCGGCCTCAAGCTTAGTATAACTGTTACAATCACCTTTTATAAGATGGAGAAAATTTTCTGCCGTACTCAATTTGGCTTTTGGATGCCTTATTGAAAGAGTCTTTCCTTTGTAAAGATGCCTTAAAGCCTGATATGAATAAGCAACAATAGTTGGAAACTTTGCAATCATATTCAGGGATTGTTTTATCATATTATCCAAAGCTATGCTATCGGGCTTTTTATCAAGGGTATATAACCCAAGAACTGACCTGGCAAGAATATTAAGCACATCTTTCCCTTTCATTGATAATATCATATCCTTAGTAAAACTATCAGGAAGAGAACGTAAAGTTGCCATATGACATGAAAATTCATCCAGTTCTTCCTTATTTGGCATTCTGCCTGTTAATAAAAGATAAACTGTTTCATCAAATCCATGCCGGCCTTCCTGCTGAAATCCCTGAGTAATATCTTCAATATCTAACCCTCTGTATAAAAGCCGCCCGGGAATAGCAATTACCTTTCCATCTTCTTTCTTGTAACCAACAACATTTCCGACATTTGTTAATCCGACAAGTACACCGGTTCCATCGGGATTTCTTAAACCACGTTTCACTTCGTACTCTTCGAATAGTTTATTGTCGATCTGACAGGATTTTCTGACATCCCCCTCCAGTTTGGAAATAAAACTTGTCTCGTCCATTTGAGTATATTTTAAAGATTATTTCAGATTAGAGATTATTGCATCTGCAAATTCAGAAGTTTTCAGTAAGGTAGCATTATCCATCAGCCGGTGAAAGTCGTATGTAACTTTTTTACTATGAATTGCCCCTTCAAGTCCCGCATAGATGCTTTCAGAAACTTCATCCCAGCCCATATATTCAAACATAAGCGCCCCTGAAAGAATTACAGAACCAGGATTCACTTTGTCAAGATCTGCATATTTAGGTGCGGTACCATGAGTAGCCTCAAAGATAGCATGACCGGTTTCGTAATTAATATTTGCCCCGGGAGCAATTCCGATTCCACCGACTATTGCAGCAAGAGCATCAGAGATATAGTCGCCATTAAGGTTTAATGTAGCTATTACAGAATATTCAGCAGGGCGTGTAAGGATCTGCTGCAAAAAAGCATCTGCTATTACGTCCTTTATAATAACCTTACCATCTGATTCAGCCTCTTTCAGCATTTTGTCTGCCACCTCAGCACCCTGAGAATCTGAGATTTTTTTATGCTGTGCCCATGTAAAAACACTATCTCCAAATTCCCTTTCAGCAAGAGCATATCCCCATTTCATGAAAGAGCCTTCTGTAAATTTCATTATATTTCCTTTATGGACCAGGGTAACGGATGGCAGTTTTTTTGATACGGCAAATTTTACTGCCTGACGCACAAGACGTTCTGTCCCTTCTACAGATACTGGTTTGATTGCAATAGAAGAAGTCTGAGGAAACCGGATTTTTTTAACTCCCATTTCATCAACCAGAAATTTTTTCACCTTTTCTGTCTCTGGAAAACCATGCATAAACTCAATACCTGCATATATATCTTCAGTATTCTCTCTGAAGATGTGCATGTCGACTTTTTCAGGATTTTTTACAGGACTGGGAACACCCTTGAAATACCTGACTGGACGATAACATGTGTAAAGATCGAGAAGCTGCCGCAAAGCAACATTAAGAGAACGCATGCCCTCACCAACAGGAGTAGTAAGAGGTCCCTTGATCCCTACAAGATATTCCCTGAAAACATTAAGAGTATCATCAGGCAGCCAGTTACCGGTAAGCTTAAATGCCTTTTCCCCTGCAAGTACCTCTTTCCATTCCACCTTTCTTTTCCCTTTATATGCTTTCTGAACAGCCGCATCAAATACACGCACCGATGCCCTCCAGATATCAGGACCTGTACCATCTCCTTCAATAAATGGAATTATTGGATTTTCGGGAACTTTAAGCGAGCCATTTGCAATCTTTATTTTTTCAGGATTCATTTTGCTTATTTTTTTCTATAAAATTAGTTATCCGGATTATATAAATATTATCTTTTTAACCTTTTGTTTTACTGATCAGATTCAATGCACTTCCAGCCCTAAACCAGGCAATCTGTGCATCATTGTATGAGTGATTGGCATAAAACTCATCCTTTGTTCCGTCTGCATGGTTAAGAATAACTGTTAATTGTCTTCCCGGTGCAAACTCTTTTAAGCCTGTTATATCAATTCTGTCATCTTCACTTATTTTATCATAATCAGCTTTATTTGAGAATGTTAAAGTCAATACTCCCTGCTTCTTAAGGTTGGTTTCATGTATTCTGGCAAACGATTTAACTATAACTGCTTTCACATTCAGGTAGCGTGGTTCCATTGCAGCATGCTCACGTGAAGATCCTTCCCCGAAGTTCTCCTCACCAGCAACAACAGAACCTAAACCTGATGACTTATATGATCTTGCCACTGCAGGAACAGTATCGTACTTACTGCTTAACTGATTAAATATCAAATTTGTCTTGTCATTAAAAGAGTTAACTGCCCCTATCATGTAATTATTTGAAATATTCTCAAGATGGCCTCTGTATTTTAGCCAGACACCAGCCATAGAGATATGATCAGTTGTACATTTCCCTTTTGCCCTGATCAGCAATGGCAGGTTTTTAAAATCAAGTCCGTCCCATGCACTGAATGGTTTCAGAGATTGCAACCTTTCAGAATCAGGTGCAATAACGACATCTGATTTTTTTCCACTCTTTTCAGGTTTCTGGTATCCTGTTCCTATGCTTCCAAATCCCTGGGGTGGCAGTTCAAATCCTTTTGGTTCTGCAAGCTTTACCTCTTTACCAAGTGTGTTGATCAATGTGTCAGTTATCGGATTAAAGGTGAGTTTTCCTGAAATTGCAATGGCAGTTACCAGTTCCGGAGAAGCAACAAAAGCATAGGTATTTGGATTGCCATCAGTACGTTTTGCAAAATTGCGATTGAATGAATGAATAACGGTATTTACCTCGTTCTTTTCTGCTCCTTTACGATCCCACTGTCCGATACATGGTCCGCATGCATTAGCGAAAACCTCTCCACCCAGTTTTTCGAAAAGATCGAGATAACCATCACGTTCTGCAATGTATCTTATCTGTTCTGATCCGGGTGTGATTTTAAACTCAGATTTTGCAGTGAGCTTAAGCTCAAGCGCGTTTTTCACAACTGATGCAGCACGTGAAATATCCTCATACGATGAGTTTGTGCATGAGCCAATAAGACCTACTTCAACATTTACCGGCCAATTATTTTTTTCAGCAGCTGCCTTCATCTGTGAAACAGGTGTGGCAATATCAGGAGTAAAAGGGCCATTTATAAAAGGTTCAAGAACAGTTAAATCGATCTCAATATACTGGTCGTAATATTTCTCAGGATCAACCGATATTTCAGGATCAGATTTCAGATGTTCGCTGTATTTCCCTGCCAGAGCGGCTACCTCCTTCCTTCCTGTTGCCCCGAGGTATCTTGCCATGGCTTCGTCATAAGCGAAAATGGAGCAGGTTGCCCCGATTTCAGCTCCCATGTTACAGATCGTTGCCTTTCCTGTGCCCGACAGAGATTCAGCACCATCTCCAAAATATTCGACAATGCATCCGGTGCCTCCGCTGACAGTCAGTAATCCTGCAACTTTTAAGATTATATCCTTTGGAGAAGACCATCCGTTAAGTTTACCTGTCAACTTTATTCCAATCAATTTTGGAAGTTTAAGTTCCCAGGCCATACCTGTCATCACATCAACGGCATCGGCTCCTCCAACGCCTATTGCAATCATTCCCAGGCCACCGGCATTCGGAGTATGGGAATCTGTACCAATCATCATTCCGCCCGGGAAGGCATAGTTTTCAAGTATTATCTGGTGAATAATTCCTGCTCCAGGCTTCCAGAATCCGATATCATACTTGTTGCATACAGAACTGAGAAAATCATATACTTCCTTATTTGTATATTCTGCAGTTTTCATGTCCTCAACAGCTCCTGACTTAGCCATTATAAGGTGATCGCAATGTACTGATGATGGAACTGCTGTCTGTTCTTTACCGGCCATCATGAACTGTAAAAGTGCCATCTGCGCAGTTGCATCCTGCATTGCAACCCTGTCTGGTGCAAAGTCCACGTAATCTGTCCCCCTTTTAAAAGAACCAGATTGAGAATTCTGATAGAGATGACTGAAAAGTATCTTTTCACTTAATGTCAGAGGATGCCCGAGGATTTTTCTTATCTCCGAAATTCGGGTTGGTAGCTTTTTGTAAAAAGCATCTATCATGTCAAAATCAAATATCATATATCAACATATTTAGTATTTATGTTCTCACCTGACCATTGCCCTCAATGATCCACTTATATGTAGTCAAAGCTTCCAATGCCATAGGTCCTCTTGCATGTAACTTCTGGGTTGAGATTCCAATTTCAGCTCCAAGGCCGAATTCTGCACCATCAGTAAATGCAGTTGAAGTATTTGCATAAACAGATGAAGCATCTACCAAGCGGTTAAACAAATCAATCCGCATTATGTTCTCAGAAATAATAGCTTCGCTGTGTTTTGAACCGTTTGTATTAATGTGGAACACTGCTTCATCAAATGAGGAGACTGTCCTGACTGACATTTTATACGAAAGAAACTCAGTTCCAAACGAATCTTTTGTTGCTCTCTTAAGAAGCTGCGCCGGATACTTTCCCTTAAGATATCTATACGATTCATTATCAGCATATATGATCACATCTGAGCTGACACATAATCCAACTATATAATCAAGATCATAGAGTCGTTTTTCATGTATAATAAGGCAGTCTAGGGCATTACATACACTAACTCTCCTTGTTTTTGCATTGTTGACTATTAATCTTCCCTTTTCCCTGTCACCATATTCATCAAAATATGTATGGCAAATACCTGCACCTGTTTCAATAACAGGTATTGATGCATTTTCCCTGACATAATCAATTAGATTCCTGCTCCCGCGTGGTATAATAAGATCAACATAGTCGCGGGCGTTTAAAAGCTGAATTGTTTCCTTTCTGCCTGCAGGCAAAAGAACTAGTACATCAGGATTGATCCCGTTATCTGCCAGGATTGACCTGATTATTCCGACTATTGCCCTGTTGGAGTTTATTGCATCACTTCCGCCCTTCAGCACACAGGCATTTCCTGATTTGAAACAGAGTGAAAATACATCAAATGTTACATTCGGTCTTGCTTCAAAAATAACCCCAATAACCCCGAAAGGAACTGAAATCCTTGAAATTTTCAACCCGTTTGGTCTGTTATCGTGCGACAAAACCTTTCCCAGTGGAGAAGGCAGTCCGGCAACTTTCCTTATATCTGAAGCAATACCTTCAATACGTGATCCCGTCAGTTTAAGCCTGTCATACCTTGGATCAGATTCATCCATCCGGTCAAGATCCTTCATGTTCTCAGCTAGAATAAACTCTGAATTTGTAATAGCAGCATCAGCAACCATTAAAAGCACCTTTTGAATAACTTCCTGATCCAGTGAATTAAGAGTTCTGCCTGCCTTTACAATTTTTTTAAACAGAGGTATGCAATTCATTATATATCAAAAATTTACTATGTGAAATATTAAACAGTACTTTTTATTTTCTCATCTATTACAAGAAAGTGATAATGTATAAATGGTTTTCCATGCTTCTCTCCAAGAAGTTGCTCAGCTTTTTTCGAATCATAATGAGATTTCCCCAAACCAATTTTATTTCCTCTCTCATCAATAATATTAACGATATCTCCCTTTTTGAAGGATCCGTGCACTTTTGTAATACCTACAAGCAAAAGGCTGGAGGCCTTCTCTCCAAGTAGAGCTTCCCTGGCACCATCATTCACAATAACTTCTCCTTTTGCAAATGTAAAAGAATGCGAAAGCCATTTTTTTACCCCTGATTCCTTTTTATTACTGGCTATAAAATGGGTATATGGGATATCCTTTCTTCTGACAATATCGGAAATTACAGAATCCCTGGTTCCATTGGCAATGAACACATCAATTCCCTGTGAAGCAATTTTTCGTGCTATACTGCATTTGGTCAGCATGCCTCCTCTTCCAAAGCCTGATTTTGCTGTTGATATATACTTTCCCAAATCCCCGGTTTCTTCATCAATTTCCTTTATGAGTTCTGTACCTTCCAGTCCGGGCGTACCATTATAAATACCATCGACATTCGAAAGAATAATTAATGAATTGCAGTCCATCATTGAAGAGATAAGTCCTGATAATTCATCGTTGTCAGTAAACATAAGCTCAGTGACAGATATTGTATCATTCTCATTTACAATTGGAAGTACTTTATTATCTATCATTGCTGAAATACAGTTCTTCATATTAAGATAGTGGCTGCGGTCTCCGAAACTTTCCTTGGTTGCCAGCACCTGGGCAGCCTGTATTCCGTATTTTCCGAAAAGAAACTGATAACTTGACATAAGCTTGACCTGCCCTATGGCAGCCCAAATCTGTTTGGCAGCAATAATGTTTGTTCTTTTTGAAGGGGAAACTTCATTTCTCCCGGCTGCAACCGCTCCGGATGAAATTAATATAACCTCTATACCCTGTTTATTAAGAACAGCAACATCCTCAACAATCCGCAAAATCCTTCCCTCATTGAGAGATCCGTCATTCTGGGTAATTACATTACTTCCAACCTTTACTGCAATTCTGTTAAATTTTACTTTATCAGTTTTCAATTTATCACCAATCATGCCTATTATTGAATATATCTTTACAAAAATAATAGAAAATATTAATATAATGCAGTAAAGCAGAAGATTACAGAATACCCATTAATACACCAGATGCTATTGTTAATTAACACTTGTCAAACAGAACAAAGCATAATGTTGCACAAGTTATTACTTATAATACAGCAGAATCAGATTCATGACAATTATCATGAATGAAGTGAATTGCAAATTCAGATTTAACTTACTTTCTATTAAGGAGTGGTGAAAAAGAAATTTTAAAATAAACTATTACCGTAATTTTAAAAAAAGTCCAATTCGTTTTCCGGATTCATTTTTTCAATATTTATGCAGACAGAAAAACAACAGCACAACAACAACTTATAAGATTAAAAACTACATTTGGAAGGTAACTAGAAACACTAAATTGAAATTTCCAGTCTGTGGATTCTCATTATTTTACAGCACAGGTCATAATGCTTTAATAATCAATATTATATTACGATGAAAAAAATAAATTTACCAAGGCTTTTTTATGTTTTGTCAGGAATCTGTTTAATTCTCAATGCATGTTCTTCTGAACCAAAGGTCCAGATTACAGGAGAATTGAAGACCTGGCATACTGTTACTTTTACTTTCACCGGACCAGAGTCCAGTGAATACGATACTATCAATCCATTCCTGGATTACCGCCTGGATGTTGAGTTTTCAAATGGTACACAGAATCTGATTATCCCCGGATATTATGCTGCAGATGGAAATGCAGCTGAAACATCATCAAAATCGGGTAATAAATGGCGTGCTCATTTTTGTCCGCCGTCAGATGGTACTTGGAATTACAAAGTGAGCTTTCTGAAAGGCAGAAACATTGCAATTTCAGATAATTCAGGTACAGGGGAAGCATGCTTTATGGATGGAGAAGAAGGTACAATTACTGTAAGCAGCAGCGATAAAACAACACCTGATTTCAGGTCAAAAGGGCGGCTCCAATACGACGGAACTCATTTTTTGAAACACTCAGGAACCGGGGAACCATTTCTTAAAGGAGGAGCTGACAGTCCTGAGAATTTTCTTGGGTACCGGGATTTTGATGGTACCTATTATGGAGGAAATAACAAGACACGATCAGGAGAAGCTGATCCCAACCTCGGTTTGCATCACTATCAACCTCATGTCGGAGATTGGAAGGAAGGTGATCCGCAATGGAAAAATGGTAAGGGAAAGGGAATGATAGGAGCCCTCAACTATTTATCATCCAAAGGCATGAATAGTTTTTATTTCCTCACTCTGAATATCCTTGGTGACGGAGAGGATGTATGGCCTTACACCGATCGAAACGAACGCTACCGTTTTGATTGCAGCAAACTCGACCAATGGGATATAGTCTTTTCTCATGCAGATAAATTGGGACTTATGTTACATTTCGTATTGATGGAAACTGAAAACGAATGCCTGCTTGATGCCGGATACCTTGATGTACAGCGAAAACTATATCTAAGGGAACTGATCTCCAGGTTCTCACATCACCTGGCAATAACCTGGAACCTTGGAGAGGAGCATAATCCTGTTGGTTGGTCTCCCTATGGACAAACCTATGAGGACACAAAAAAAATGGCCGACTACATAAAGGAGAAAGATCCATATAATAACTTCATTTCTATCCATACTCACGCTTCTGTTGATCAACGAAGGAAGGATATGACTGCCTATCTTGGCTTTAAAAATATTGAAGGACCATCTATACAATGCGGAAATGTAGATGATGTTCATGAAGATGCAAAATACTGGATATCACAATCAAAAGATTCTCTACATAAGTGGGTGGTATGCCTTGATGAGATCGGACAACACTGGAAAGGAGCACTTCCTGATGAAATTGATCCTGCTCATGATACAATAAGATACAAGGCATTATGGGGAAACCTGATGGCTGGCGGAGCCGGTGTTGAATGGTATTTTGGATATAAGTATGCCCACTCAGACCTTAGCTGCGAAGACTGGAGGAGCAGGGATCTATTATGGGATCAGACAAAAATTGCAATTGATTTTTTCCACAATCATCTCCCATTCACTGAAATGAAAAACATGGATGAAATAACCAGCGAAAAAGACGATTACTGCCTGGCAAAAACGGGAGAGGTTTATGCTGTCTATCTGCCGGTTGGAAATGCAACAAAGATAGACCTTGCTGCAGGAAAGTACGATGTGAAATGGTTTAATCCCAGGACAGGAGGGGCATTAGTAAACGGAGATACGGAAAAGATTTCAGGAGGCATTAGTTCAACCGGAAACCCTCCTGTTAAGGATGGAAAAGATTGGGTCTGCCTGATAAAGAAAGAATAACTTTTACAATGTACCCGGCATAAAAAGAACAAATAAATCATTATTGATTATTAAACAACTCATTTATGAAAAGAATCATGAACACAATTATCTTATCCTGCATATTGACAGTAGCCGGATCATTTACCACAATAAGCCATTTTAACGGAAACGAAATACCTGCGGTAGAGTCAGCACGGCAAAAGAGCAAAAATTTAACAATTGAAGCAGAAAGTTTTATAAAGCAGGAGAAAAATGAGGTAAGGTCATGGATCAAAATAAAGCCTGCAAGTGATAATGATTCGATAGCGATAACCGCAAGTGGAAAGCAATATATTCAATGCATGCCCGACACAAGGTTATCTGAAAAAGATAAACTGATAGTTGGTGAGAACTTCACAAACAACCCCGGGGATATGGCGATAATCTCATATTCAATAAATGTAAAAACTACCGGAAGATATTATGTCTGGGTGAGTTGCTATTCAACAGGTACCGACGACAATGGGATTCATGTCGGGCTAAATGGCCAATGGCCTGAATCAGGAAAACGAATGCAATGGTGCGATGGTAAAAACAAATGGACATGGGCCAGTAAGCAGAGAACTGAAGCTGTTCATTGCGGAGAGCCATACAAAATCTACCTGGATATTGAAAAAGCAGGAAAAAATACTCTCACTTTTTCAATGAGGGAAGATGGTTTCAGAATGGATAGAATATTGTTAACAATGGATAAAATGTATATCCCTGAATGAATATAATCACTTGTTAATTATTACAAACTCTCTGATACTTTTAACACGTTCCCCTTTATATGTAATTGTGGCTTCCATTCTGCAATCGCCGCTTATTTCCGGAACTAAAACCGGCATACTGACTATTCTCTTTTGCAGCCCTTCCAGCTTATAAGGGAGTGAGTGGTTAAAGATCATATCATCATCCTTGTAAATGGCAAGACAGACTGAATCCTCAACTGTTTCATATGTATCATTTATAACATGCAAAGGAACAATTAATTGCTGTCCTGCCATTATAGATTTCTCCCAGAATTCAGCCATAACTCCAACAGGTGAGAAAGATTGCTTTACATATTTAGAAAAATTGGGTTCATAAACCAGGTTAACAAGGTCGGTGAAATTATCACTGGTCTGGCCACGCGGTCTTTCAGGTCTCGAATATCCAAGTCCGCAGAAGTGCATCACTGCTGCAGCTTTTCGATGTGATCTCCAATACTCTGTAAGGATCGCAAGATTCTTTGCATAAGTCTCAAGCCGCTTTTCAGGAGTATCTGCTTCAGGAAAAACATTTTTATAAACATTCTCCGTAAGCGTAGTAGCAGAGCCATTCCTGTTAAGCCAGATCCAGCCGTATTCATTCAGAATAACCGGATTTGCATATGGTTTACCAGTGGCGGCAGGGGAATGCGTGTTAGGATCATTATCCGGAATCCTTGGCTCATTCAGAAGTTCTTTCAGGTAACCATCTTTCCCCGGTTTCTGCTTCATATAACGCGTAAAAAGATAAGGATGTGATTCAATTGCATCTTCAGATGATTGAGGGGCAGCCCAGCCATTATCCCATGGCCGGTTTGAAAGATCAAACTCACGGACCAGACTTAAAGCCTTACCGGTAGTATCATTCACCGATTCGTTTTGTGCATCCCATACAACTACGCATGGATGATTCCATCGCTCGCGCATCCATAACAGGTATTCTGCAGAAAGCTGCTTCGATGTAATACCTTTCAACAATCTTTCAAAACCCCCTTTTCCACCTGTCCAGATGGGATATTCATCCTGAATAAGAAATCCCAGACTGTCAGCAATTTCATACCACCTTTCCGGTGGAAAGCCGATACAATAACGGATGCTGTTCCAGTGCATATCCTTAAACCGCAGGTGCAGATCAGTAGCCCATTCTGAATCCCATGGCAGACCACTCCTGTCAGGATCTTCAAAAAATCTGAAAATGCAGACATTTGTACCCCTCATATAATAGGGTTTACCATTCAATAAAAAGACTGAGCTATCCGTACTTGCGGCAAATGTGCGCATCCCAAAGCGTGTTTTTTTATTATCACCAGTTGTATTTAACTCTAGATCATATAGAAACGGATTCTCCGGGGTCCATAACTGGCATCTGTCCATTTTCACAATAAAATCTATTTTCCTGAGAGTGGTTTCATCATCCTGCTGATGTTCAACTGAGCCTTCCGCAATTACTTTTCCGGATACTGATTCCCTGACTTTGTACAGAGCACCTTTTACAGGGTTGGAACCATCGGTCAGAATTTCAGCAACTACACGGAGATTCATGTTTTTTATATCCGGGACTGCCTGTATATTATTTATAAAAGGATATCCTGAAGTTACCAGTTTAACATCATCATAAATTCCCGGAATATATTTTATCTTCTCAAAATCTCCTCCGTTCGTAACAGTATCAGGAAGGTTATTCCTGCAACCAACAGCAATTACAAGTTCGTTTTCTTTATTGTCATTATTAAGAAATGGCTTTATATTTAACTCTGTCGGCGTAAAACTATATACATTCTCACCTGCCGGTTTTCCGTTTACAAAAACCCATGTATGATAATTTGACTTGTTAATTTTCAACCTGATGACATCAGCATTCAAATCTTCAATTGTAAAAGTTCTCCGGTACCAATATACAGAAGAGTTGTATGCGGTATCCTGAGTATCTATTTCAGGTACTGCCATATCTACCAGTCCCGGTACCGGAATCTTAGCCCCGAATTCCCCTGGGATATCAGTTATAGCGTCGGTTTTGGCAATTTCCCATATACCATTCAAGCTGATCTCCTTCCGTTGAGAAGCTGGCTTCTGGCAGCTGATAAGCATCAGAATCAAAAAGACAAGAGGGTAAGTTGTTTTCATAGATATTGATGTTATTTAACCTGAAATAAAATTACTGATCAGAATTACTACTTATGCTTTTGATTTCTATTGTAAATTTTGCCACAAAGTGGCACAATCTTAATAACCGTGGGTGAAACCCACGGTCAACAGCAATATGAATAGCACAGCCCTGAAGGGGCTGAATATTAAACTGGTAAGTTGAGTCTGATATTCAACCCCTTCGGGGTTACCAGAGATTTTTTATGTATGACCGTGGGTTGCACCCACGGTTATTCAAATTAAACCCCTTCGGGGTAAACTCATCTATTAGAATCAAAAAATTAAAGAACGCATATATAAATTTTATTATCAGTGTTTTATGCAATTTTTGAAAAGACCAACGCATCACTACTTGATCAGAATTATAACTTTCAATTTTACAAACCTCATAGTTTTTATAGATTATTACGCAATGTAATGAAAAATCAAAGGATGAGTTTTACCATATCTCTAAAACTGTTTTGAACAGTAATCCTTAATAGAATTAATAGAAGTAGTTATCTGATATGCTTTAAATATCTATCCTTCAATTTAAGGAAATTAAACACCTGGTCGTGGTAATTACTGAAGCCGGAAACAGGAATCCCACTTGGAGGTACATCTATGCTCCCATAGCCTGTCTGAAACATATCGTGATGGTAAACAATATAACCACCTGTTTCCCATACTTTATAAATATGAATTATATGATCGTATGGATATACTTCTGTTTTTGGCCCACCATATTTAGGCGTACCTCTCCTGGCAGGTTCATCATCGACAACAGGCTTCTCATACTTGGTTAAAAGATATTTAATTTCTGACTCAGCCACCTCCCAGTGCTTTTCATCATCCCGGGTAGTATGAGGAGAAAGGTAATCAAGTACCATGTTTTCATCAATACTACCCAATACTCCCGCATAACCCGGGGAATTAGTTACAATCCTCTGTGAATCAATTGATTTTATGATTTTGTAATAATCTACTGTTCTATAGTCAAACTCATTCCATATCTGAAAAATAAGGTTCCTGTAATTCCTTAATTCGTTTGTGATATTCCTGACAGCTACTTCAGAAACATCATCAGAAAGTCTTTTATTTTCATTCCAGCTTTCGCGTGAAAAAAGCACAAGCAGAATAACAGCATTCTTTTTGTCGGCATCCTCAATAATCCGCTTGAGTGTGGACAGATAGGTATCATTCAGACTTCCATTAGTATTGTAGATTGTTTTGCCGGCTCCTGCATCAGCAAATCCTCTATCACTGTCCCACTGGCACCATATACGCAATACATTTATGCAGTGATCATTGAATCTGCCTATATACTCCTGTCTTATTACCTCTGACTTATTGAACTCAGGATTGTATATCGCATTGAAAAAACTAATTCCTATGAATTCGAACTCTTTATCATTCATCAGAAATCTTTTGCCAGATATTGAGATCACATTGCTTTGTGAAAATCCATTGGCGCCTGTTGATAAGATAAGAAAAAGAATTCCAGCACGAAGAGGCTGAATAATTCGGGTTATATTACACATGTTACTCTTTTTTTTATTGCATACTTTTTGAAAATAATCGAAATTTAATAATTGCCTGTTACATATGAGATCTTCATAAAAATAAAGTTTTTGTTTTTATCAATTCTTAAGCCGCGTCAATCTTATTGCTTTTATCAGCCCTGCATCTTTTAAGGCAGGCTTTATCAGCTTCAGAACAATCTGTTCGCTACCTTTATCGAGTTCAATACTTCCTGCATTCATCCAGGCCCAGGTCCTCTCGACTGATTCGCTCCGTTTAACGAAGTCCATCTCAGGCAGAATAACAGATTCATAAGGAGTATTTATTAAGAATGAACTAATGCCTGAATTTGATTTTAGAATGAATTCACTTCCAATAGTCTCTTCAGGGCATCCATATTGAAGATCAACAAGATACTTCCCTTTTGTATTGATGTTCAGGTTCCAGTATATGGAATCGCCAGCCATTTCCCACCCCTCTGTATGAGATTGATTAGGATGAATGCTTGAGTATTGTATTTTTCCGGAGAGAATCGCATCCTGAACAGGAAGAATGAATTGCTTTTCTTCAGGGAAACCAGCTGTGATAGTTGTAACAGGCTGATATGATGAGACAAGCTCCTGATTCAGTTCTGCCAGAAGTGAAGTCATCGACCTGAAAGTCTCTCTGTTTTCAAGAGATATGTCTTTAGTTTGGGAAGGATCTTCAAGCAGATCATACAAAATAGTATCTTTTCTTGTCATTACCAGCCTGTACCTGTCGTTTCTGACAGAACTATTACAGTTTTCGATTTGCTGATTTCCCTGCCGTGAGAAAATATACCTGTCAAAGTTTTCCATTTTGCCCGATATTATGCCAGACAGGTCAACTCCATCCAGTGGTTTTTCAGAAGTGTAATCAATCCCGACCAGGCCAAGCAATGTAGGAAGAATATCTATGTCCTGAGCTAATTGGGTCGTTGTTCCGGGTTTTATTCCGGACGGCCACTTAATATAAAAGGGCACCCTTATTCCGCCTTCATCAACCGATCCTTTTCTTCCTTTCATATCACCGTTAAAGCGGGCGGTGTTTGGTCCGTTATCTGAAAAGAAGACAATAATAGTATTATCTGCAATACCCAGATCATCAATCTTTTTTATAATACGATCAATATTATCATCCATATTCTCAACCATTCCATAAACTGACGACAGGGTTGAATCAAGTCCTGCTGAATTGTACTTATTAAAATACTTTTCCGGAACCTGAAAAGGAGAATGTGGAACATTATATGGAACATAACATAAGAATGGTTTATCCTTATTCCTTCCAATAAAATCAAGTGCCATATCAGTAAAATAATCACTTGCATAGCCTGTTGATTTTACTTCATTATCGTTATTCAGGTAAAAAGCATCGAAATAGTAACCCAGGTGTCCCATGCAAAACCCGACATACTCATCAAAACCCTGTCTGTTAGGGTGCTGCTGGTAATATGCGCCGTTATGCCATTTACCAAAACAACCTGTTACATAACCGTTTTCCTTTAGGATTTCAGCAATTGTAACCTCATCAGTTCGCATGTTTTCGTATCCGCGGGTAACTGAAGAGACTCCTGTTCTGAGAAAATATCTGCCCGTAAGCATTTCTGCCCGTGTCGGAGCGCTCAGGGGGCAAACATAGAACCTGTCGAAACTCATACTTTGTTTTGCGAGCCTGTCAAGGGTTGGAGTTTCAATAAAGGTATTGCCATTTGATTTAACATCGCCCCAACCCATGTCATCAGCAAGAATGACAATTATGTTTGGCTTATGATCATCTGTGGTTCCGCTGCATGATGAAAGAGCAGCTGCTATACCTGGTAAAATGAGGTGAAATGGTTTTCTGAATTGAAGCATAACAATGGTAAAAAACTAAGAAATTTTACAATAATATCTATTTCATCTTATAATCCGGATTTGGCAGAGGCATCATTGCCCCGACACTATTCCTCCAGTTAACAAGCATCTTATACAACTCATCAGTTTTTCCCGGCATCTGAGCTGACAAATCATTTGTTTCTGAAATATCCTCTGCCAGGTTATATAATTCCAGTTTTCCTGATTCATACAGTTCAACAAGCTTATACTTTCCACTTCTGACTGCTCCTGCAGGACGGCCAAGCTGGTTTGAGAAATGAGGATAATGCCAGAACAGAGGACGAGACTGGTCCTGAGTACTTTTTGCTGAAATAGCAGGAAGTATGCTGATTCCATCAACCTCTGCAGGGATTTTTTTAATCCGGGCAATTTCACAAATCGTTGGCAGGTAATCAATTGTGCTGAAATAATAATCCGAACTCACTGCCAAATCAATAGTTCCTTTCCATGAAATAATTGCAGGGATCCTGATCCCTCCTTCGTAAACATGCCCTTTCCATTTCCGAAGCGGCAAATTAGAGGTGGGTGCCGGACCAAGCTCATCAAGTCCCAGACCTCCGTTATCGCTGGTAAAAACAATTAATGTATTCTCCAATAATCCATTCATTTTCAGAGCTTCGATAACACGCCCTACTCCATCATCTATGCTCTCAACCATAGCAGAATAATAAGGATTGAACTTATCCTTTGACCCTTCATATTTTCTGAAATACTTCATTATCTTATCCGGGCGTGGGACTATCACAACATGTGGAGCTGAATAAGCCAGGTAGAGGAAAAATGGTTTTTCCTTATTGGCAGCAATAAATTCAACACCATAGTCTGTGAGTTTATCTGTAAGATATTCAGTTCCTTTATCGGTAAACTCATTTTTATATGAATCAAGAAATATTGAGTAGTTATAATAATCCAATCCGTTCTTACCTATCATACGTGAATAGTCAAATCCCTGGTTCCATGGTGCCAGGGAATCTCCCCCTCCAAGATGCCATTTGCCAACCATCCCTGTTGTATACCCACTGCTCCTGAGCAATTCTGCAATAGTTATCTCTTTT
Organism: uncultured Bacteroidales bacterium; assembly: GCA_963732435.1. Classification (GTDB taxonomy): domain Bacteria; phylum Bacteroidota; class Bacteroidia; order Bacteroidales; family VadinHA17; genus LD21. Next base: position 311,537 of record CAVSZL010000009.1, read on the forward strand.
GCTTCAAGATAAGGTTTCCATTTAGCCGGCAACACCGGTGATTGCGGATCAGTACGTTCACCTTTAATGAAATTTGTAAGTTCAAGACGTGCAGGGTATTTACCAGTCATGATCGAAGCCCTGGTCGGAGAGCTGACAGGACATGCAGCATAGGCATTTGTGAACCTGATTCCACTCTGTGCAAGTGCATCTATATTTGGTGTTTCGGTATGCAGATTCCCATAGCAGGCCAGATCTTTCCAACCCATATCATCAGTAAGAATAAATACTATATTTGGTGTTTTCTGCTGAGAAAAAGCACTTCCTGCAAGCAAAAGAAGCGGTACAAAACCAGTCAATGATTTCATTTCAGAATTTTCCTTTATTATTGTTTTTAGTCGCATCAAACTTTGTATGAACCTGTTCTCCCCGGATATTTATCTCCACTGTTTTTATATACCCGGATTCTCTTAAATACCAGTCTTTTGTAAGTTTATCAGGGATATTATCTCCTGTCACTCTCATCCAATCCTTTAGTGTATTCCGCAAATTATTAAGCTCTTTTCCATATTCCGGGTCATTCGCAAGGTTATTAAACTGTTCAGGATCTGAAATACAATCATATAACTCTTCCGATGGTCTTGGGCTAATAAATACATCAGACTGCTCAGGAAGGATCAGACCTGACTTTCTGAGACTGTCCAGTTCCCTGAATGCAGGGCTTCCAATCGCATCAGCCGGTCCCATCTGAGGAAACTGTGGCCTCGAATTGAGAATATAAAGGAATTCTTCCGTTCGTACCATCCTTTCATGAGCTTCATAATCGTGCCAGTTATGCTCGGCAAAAACAAAGTTTCTGAATCCATGGTCCGGATCATCGAGAAGTCTTACAAAACTTTGTCCCTGCACAGCCGGAGGAATTTTTACAGAAGCCAGCTCAAGTAATGTAGGGGCAATATCGATCGCACTGACCAAACTTTCACATTCCCTTCGCTTTTTACCAAATCCTTCAGGCCAGTGCACAATGAAAGGACTTTTAACTCCATGGTCATTTACCCTTGTCTTGCTGTGCGGAAATGGTCTCCCGTTATCTGCCATAATAATAATTATGGTATTATCAAGAATATTTTGCCTGAGAAGCTCCTTATAAACAAGACCAATATAATGGTCAAACCTGGCTATTTCATCATAATATTTTGCCATGTCCGATTTTGTTTTCTCACCCTGACCAAGATAAAAAGGAGGTGTAATTGTTACCGGATTATGGGTTGATGAGAACTCGTTTGGACCCCATACTCTATGAGCATCATAAGCAGCAAACCACATAAAAAAAGGTTTATCCTCAGGTCTTTCATTCAGGCATTTCAACCAGAGTTCCTCTCCTCCATCGCCATTAAGCTTTCCAATCTCATTTATTGTATCAAAGCCTCTCCGGGCATATGGTCCCATATGAAATTTACCGGCCTGAGCAGTATAATAACCGTTCTTCCGGAGTATCTCAGGGAATGATACCATGTAATCCGGTGGTTCGGTATGCAATTCTGCTCCTCCGGTATTATGAGGGTATCTTCCTGTAATTATACTGTTACGGCTGGGGCTGGAGGAACTGGCCGTAAGAAAAAAACTATTAAACAGGATCCCCTTTGAGGCAATTCTGTCTATGTTAGGTGTTTTGACGTCTCTGTTTCCATAACAACCTATATCGTTCCAGCTAACATCATCAGCAATAAACATAATAATATTAGGCTTTGCTACTTCCGGTTGGGGTGGGGATGACCTTAAAACAGCAGGCAAAGCAATTAGCGACAAAACCAGAACACGTTCTCTTCCCGGCATCACTTTATAATTTTTATATTACCTTCAATCCCCTGAGGTATAAGATCATATCCTTCGGTCCATCTCATAGCCACAGGATTATTCTTAAGACTTCTGACGTAGTTACTCAGTACTCCGGTATATTTTATATCAAGCCTGTTTTCCCCTTTCTGAAGGAGCCCTTCGACCTTGAATCTGGTCTTACCATACCAGACAACTCCGGCAGGCTTGTCATTTATATAAAGTTCTGTAACGCCCTTGTTTACTTTATCAATTTCTATAAATCTTTCTGTTCCACCTGCATTAAAAGCAGTTGAATATACCAGGCTGCCAGCAAATGTATTAAGATCCGGATCTTCAGAAGTTCCGAACTGGAAAAGTGTATCAAATGTACGTTCAAAACTATTTCCGTTTACATGTTTGAACTTCAGATTCCATGGTCCGGATATTTCAGTGCTGGCCTCGACTCCTTTTTCTTCGACAGATTCTGGCTTGCTTCTGTTTACTTTAGGATCAAAAACAATCAGCATCGACTGCAATGGATTCAATTCAATTGTAAGTTCATTCTCAGATTTAATATAGGGAAAAATACTTCGGGTACCGTCTTCAGGATTCCATATCCATGGAGTCTTTTCTCCCGTTGGAAATACAGCATCAATAGTAATAGATTTTGATTTGTTTGAGTTTACAAAGAAGTATATATCATTGTTTCCTGATACCTGTGTTATCTGAAAAATATTCTTATCAGGATTTTTTATTACTACATTCTTTTCCAGATCAGATCTGTTGATCAGATCCAAAGTCCATTCAAGTATAAGATCAGGAGATTCAGGTTTTGCGATATTGAAAAAACTCCCAGGGTGCTTCCTGGCAATTTCATTGAATAAATCCCTGACTATTTGATCATTAGATTCAAAATTATTAAAAGAGAGCGATCTTTGCGGGTACCCGTCAACAGCTATTATTTTACCTCCGTTTCCGGCAAATTCCAGCAGGGCCTTTGCGGTTTCAGGTTCAACCGATCTTACACCGCACAGAATAACAGCATGATACGTCATTGGTCCATATATCAGTGTCCCGTTTTCCTTATTTGCATCTGAAATTATTTTTTCATCAATATAATCGCAGGAGGTACCTGCCTGGCTTAATGATTCCCATAACCTGTAACAATACCACGGTTCCATATGAAAGGGCACCCTTCCGAGTCCATTTTCACTCCAGATATCACCTGTCGGTCCAAGAATGGCTATATTTATTACAGGTTTTGAATTCTGGAACAAATATGATAACCTGGCATTATATGCTGCCCACTTTGAGAAATATGGCCACCAGGTATTTTGCTCACTGAAGTAAGCGCCAAACCTTACCCATCCGGGGAAACCGGCCTCAGAAGGGGAGTAGTTATATCCATGTAAAATTGTATGGTTGATGCCCGAAATAAAATTCATATCATCATGCCGTTTGATCTCTTCAAGTGATGCCTTGAAAACCCCGCGTGTATTAGTCATTGCTTCGCAGCTAATTATCTTTCTCCCCTTCAGATGTCCTCCTGATGCTGCATAGAGGTTCCAGATCATATACCCGTGAGCCTGGTTCCAGATCCATTCATCTGTCTCCATGTCAACAGAATATATCCAGTTATTGCTTTCCGGGATATCGGGGATCATGTTTCCTTCCATCATTCCCATCAGAAATGGGGTACCGTAAGCCTGATAACGGCATTTCAATCCGTTTTCAGTACAGAAATCCTGAAATGTCTTTGTAAAATTATCGAGAAACACGCGAACCAATAACTTATTGTAATCATACCTGATGCGTTTCAACTGATCCTGAAATTCATCAGGATTCTGACCTGTAACATATCCGCGATAGGGTTCATAAAAGATAAAAGGAAACCATGGCTTCAGATCATATCCATATGTTTTGTAAAATATATCCGCTAACCCATCAGTCCAGTTAGCACCAGCCAGCTCAATACTGTCACAAAAAAGAGCTCTGATTATTTTGCTGAGAGGAATGCCTGTGTCTTCGCTGATTTTCTTAAGCCTGTTTAAATAATCCAGTGTTATTTTACTCCGGTAATGATCCATAACAGGTCCTGCTGCGCCGGGTGCTCCATTAAGTACTTCTCCATGGCCTCTTTGAAGTATTCCATATATCAGGTTAAAGCTACCCGGTGGAACTTTTAGCTTAATATTTTCTTTACCGGCAATGTTTGCTTTAAGGTCGATGATCTCAGATATTTCCTTTAAAGAATCAGGGATCAGATAAAGGAAAAATAATTCATTGTTCAGGGCCTTGCCCTCATATGGCCGGCTTTGCGCTGCGAGTGCCATATTTAACAAGCTCTCAAAGTCTTTATCTATAAAGCTTCCTCCTTTGACTGGAATTGAATGAGTAATAATCCTCTGGATTGTTTCACTTTCCTGCAGAAATTCTCCTCCGAAAGGCCAGCCTGATCCGACGATGAGATCTGTAATCATGCCTCTTTTTCCGGCCTCATCAGCAGCCTTGACCAGAAGCCTGCTCCACTCAGGACTAAGCCAGGTTAATGATCTTGTGCCGCTGGTATCACCCTGCGGAGGCATGGCAATAGGGTTGATCTCAACGCCTCCGATTCCTGCAGAATGAAGGACATCAAGCTGGCGGTTAATCTCTGCCTCAGTTATCCTGTTTCCATTCCACCACCATCTTACAAAAGGTCTTGCCTCAGCCGGAGGGTTGGCAAATTCTCTGAAAAGATCATCATTAACCTGCCTGGAACAGCCAAAAAATCCTGCGAGTAAAATAACTAGTAAGGCTAAACATATTCTTCTCATCATCAAAGAATTAAATAGTATAAGAAAATCCTATATTCCAGTTAAAACCAGGAAATGGTGAAATATTGCTTATAATTGCCTGAATTCCATGAAAAAACAACGTAAACGGAAGTCCCTTTACAGATGATGTAAGTTTTGGTGCAATGAATAATCCGTCATTATTTCCATCATAATTAATGTAAAACAGATGCAGATTTGCTGCCAGAAGGAGAGATTTTCCAATTCGGATCTGGGACCTTTCCGCCATTAGCGACAGGTAATGGCCGGAGATAGTACCCGGGTCCATACCGTTATCATTCCAGTAGGCAGCCGAAATAAAGCTGTTACCGGTTGGCTTATAGAAAGCTGTAAACTCAACTGCCCAGTACCTCTGCCCCTGAAGTATTGTTGAATCAGCCAGTTTGTAATCGCTGAAATACATGCTGAAGTTTGCCCCTGTCCTGAATTCAAACTTCGGTCTGTCAATTATTTTATATCTGATCCAGTTATCTATGAACCATGGCTGTATTTCAAGATCATAGGCGAGAACCGGTTCATAATTGAAACGACCATGGGTAAATGATGGTGCTGCTATTATTGCCGGAGCACCCAGTGAAAATGAGGGGATTGAAGATATACCGGTAGAATTTATACTGAATACGCAGGAAGCCTTTAGTTCTGATTTATTTAACTCTTCTACATCCTGAGCAGAAGTATATACATTGCACAAAAAGGCAAATAAAAGAAAAATGATACATCTTAAGTTTAAAATGTTCATAAGTAAATATTCTTACCGGAATTATCTATCAATTTCTTTATCATACTGCTAATATAAGAAAATGAAAACTCTTCTCCGGCTTTTCTGTAAATAAATGCTATTCTGAAAACATTGCTGCCTAACTATAAATTAAAATCAGAAGAGAGATTAAAAAGAATAAACTTTTTATAATATTATCTCAGGCTGTTAAGATATTTTACAGTAACAGGAATCTGGTCGATGGCATCCTTTGCTTCATCCTCAATGTAGTATTTCTTCACACCCGATTTTGCAGCCAGCCGGAGCAACCTGGGCCAGTCAGTTGGACCTCTGCCCAGTGAAACACTTGTCGGATCAGGAGCACCTCCGGTATTATTACCAACCACATCATGCCTGAGTTCCTTAAGATGGAAAAGCTCGAACCTGCCGGGGTATTTATTCAGGTATTCGAAAGGATCTCCTCCTCCATGGATCATCCAGAATACATCAAGCTCAAAAGTCACAAATTCAGGCTTAGTCTCAGCAAGCATTTTATCCATCATATTCCCGTCCGCTGTATTGAATTCATACCCGTGAGGATGATAAAAAAACCTTAAGCCTGCCTTTTTCATTTTTTCACCGATTTTATTCATATCAGCAATAGCTTTTGAAGCAGCCTCTTTATCATATTCGTTCTGATGTGGCAGCCATGCTAATCCAACATACTTTGCTCCAAATAATTTTGCCTCTTTTATAATTGTCTCAGGGTCATTAAGAAATTTATCCAGGCCAAATATCATGCTGGTGCACTTTAGCTTATTCCGATCGAGAAGTCTCTTAAAGTCTTTTGAAGTATATCCATAATAATCAGATATTTCCACCTCGGGAATTGCCATCTGTTTTACTTTTGACATTGTTCCTGGTACATCTTTGGCAATCTCATATCTTAATGAATAAAGTTGAATTCCGAAAGGAGATGCAAATGAGCCCTGCCTCTTTGACACAATTTCTCCGGTACCATTCTGCAGCCAGATATCCAGTCTTGGGGCATCCCCGTTGTAAGGTTTACCCAGGATATCGAGATCACCATCACCGTCCAGATCAATAATCTCTGATTCATGAAGATCAATCCCTTCTGAAATTACTATATCCTTTGTAAAATTTCCTTTTCCGTCACCAAGAAGAATGTGATTTTTTGCAGTTTTATTATCGAACAAAGTCATTTCAGCATTCCAGATATCCAGGTTTCCGTCACCATCAAAATCAATAATGCTTAATGAATGACCATTACTTACTTTCTGGACTATCTCTTTCTTTATCCATGTATTTTTCTGATATTCATACATATACATTGGCGCCCAACCGTCCCCGACAACCATCAGCCCTTCTGGTCTGCCTCCTTTTATAAGTTGTCCTGCAGCACTTCTGCTAAATGTATAGGCGCCATCGATTGTATTAAATGAGAATTTGTCATCTCCAATATATCCGAACCACATGCCTCCTCCAATAATATCCTGCTTACCATCACCATCAATATCAGCTTTAGCAAGGCCTTCATGCTCATTAGTCCCTTTGAATTCAGGATATGTACCATGCTGAGACATCTGACCATCTTTATAGTATTTATAAACCGGTATAAGCTTCCAGTTTTCCTGAATATAGGGATCAGAAGGAATACGTGTAAAATATAGTGTCTGATCTCCCTGGGCCCAGAAAACCAGGTCAGGTTTGAAATCACCGTCAAAATCACCAACCATCTGGTCGTGTATTTTTTTGCCTCCGGTATTTCTGATCAAATGCCTGGGCCAGGCCGGTTTGCTAAAATCAGGATACGGATTTTCCCACCACCAGACATTATTTGTTTTTCCTTCTCCTCCTGCAATAATATCCATATCTCCGTCATTATCAACATCAAAAGCTATCGTACCTGCTTCTATAAAACAAATGGCATCCTCAACAATAAATTTTTTCCATCCGTCAGCGACTCTTTTATACCAAACCAGTCCAGGTGCTGAAGTGCGCTCTGATATGCAAAAATCATTAATACCGTCGTTATCAAAATCAGCTACCGCCGCGGATGTCTGCTGGTTACCTGAATTTGGAACTTCAATAGCTCCGGTTTTACTGGATATATGGACCCAGTTTATCTGTCCATTGAGACCACAATAGAAAATTGAAAAAACACAGAGGATAAGAAATCTTTCCATTTGTAATAGTATTATTTTGATCAGTTTTAATTAGTTTTAAACTACTTGGTCAATTCCACTTATAACAACTTTTCATTTTACTTCAATCTTTCTTTTTTAAGTGGTATCTGTACATTAAAGGTCCCGCCATCCTTCTTGGAATTAGCTTCATCAATTGAGCAGGCTGCAAAAAGCACAACAGGATCATCGTTTTCATTCAAAAGAAGCTGAGGTCTTTCCAGCCTGTTAACTTTAATATGTGTACCATCTTTGAGCATAAGTTCCTTTTTCATAAATAATGGTGAAGAATAAGGTACCCATTCTATTCCGTCTTCAGATTGCATCATTGCCAGGCCTGATTCACCTCCTGTAAGCTTCCCTGTAAAGTCCTTCAAAACAGCGTAAAACATTTTGTCTTTCCTGTGATACCATACATAAGGATCTTCTGCAGATACTTTATTCCCTTCTTTATCATTTATATCAAAAACAAAATGCTCAGTAGCAGTAAAAGGTCCGGTAGGTGAATCGCCTGTTGCCACTCCGTGTACTCCCCTCCATTTCGGATCATAGAAATTTCCCTTAAAGAAAAGCAGGTATTTTTCGTCTGAAGGCCTGAATACAACTGCAGGATTTGTTACAATCATGTTATCAGGTTTTGCAATTGTACCTGCCGGTGAAGGATTTACCACATTAACCTCTTTAACTCTGGTGCGAGGCTCAAGTACAGGCTGATCAAATCTTCTGAAGCTTCCGTGCAGAAGATCGTCCATGGAATTAAATTCAACCACCCCGATTTTCTGACTCTGCTGAACCCTGTCTCTTTTATTGAGAGTCTCGCCGGGGGAACCAATAGGCTGAGGTCCCGGATCGCGGCTGCCGGTATGATACAGGTAAAATTTTCCGTTAAACTCCTTAATTATAGGATTATGGACCATCTGAGCATCCCAAGTAGTTGAGTCTCCATCATCCTTTCGTCCTTTTAGGAAAAGCCTCAGGGGTTTAAAACCACCATCAGGAGAATCGGATACTGCATAGCCAATTTTTGAGTTAAGAACCCAACTATCCTCGAACTTAGGGACATCAGGACCTGACTCCCATGAGGAATAGAAGAGATAATACCTGTCTTCGATCCGGATTGGACTGCCGCACCAGACAAAACTATCCGGCAATTGAAATACAGATCTTCCTTCTACTCTGACTTTCCCATTCTCATTAATAACATTGACATCAACAGGTTGTGCAATATATTTAAAAGACCCGGTCTGACAGGAAATTAATATGATTGATGATATACAGATAAATACAATAGATAAATAATGTTTCATTGATGGCATGAGGTAAAGGTTAATTTAATATCATTATTAAACGGATAAAATGTAAAATTAGCAGGAGATTCTTCGCTTCACTTCGTTTCGCTCAGAATGACAGACATTCGTGTTTTGGAGGAGGAGGTGATTGGCGGCAGAGCCGCCAATCACCTCCTCCTCCCCCAAAACTCTCTAAATACTTGTCATTCTGAGCGAAGCGAAGAATCTCATACTTTTAATCGGACAGTAATAATATTATATATACATTTTAATCACTTGTTTTATGAAGTTAGATTAACAACATTATCCCAATCTGAGCATCCCAATAAGCTTTTTTCGAAGCAAAATAGTTGATTTCAATAAAAAACTCATTATTACTTGTTAATCCTTTCAAATATCAATACCCAGTCATGAAGTATGGGAGCAGCCGGTACGTTCCATTCCCCATTACCATCAGCAGTGACATTTCCAATAATTGACAATTCCCCGGTTAATGGATTTGCCCATGAGGCAGAATAATTTACATCCCTTTCAATTTTCACAATCCTGTTCACTACACCCCAGGGTGTTACTTTACCCGGGAAATAGAAGATCCTCCAATTTCCCGGAGATCCGGCAGCAAAAGGTCTCATGAAATTGTCCGGTGTTGCGGAGGGAATAATCCATTCAGGGTGAGGTTCCATCTCCTGCCATTTCAATCCTTCCAATATCTTTTTTCCGATGCCTACATGCAATGAGCCGGGCCATTTATATGCATCTTCCCATGGTTCGTTCCCCCAGGTATGACCGCTTACAGAAGGACCGAATTTGTCATCCCTGCTGTTGAACTGCCACATGGCGTCATTACCATAGCAATGACCTGCAGCACCTGATAAAAGGTGACTCCAGAAAAGGTATCTCTGAATCTTTTCCTTGCTTGCTCCAGCCATACCTTCAAAACAGACCTCTCCGGCCATTACTGGTTTCCCGGGATACATTTCATGAGCTTTTTTCATGTGAGAGAGAGCAACAGGCAAAGTTTCAAAATCGTTATGCCCTGGTTGTGTAAGAAAGAGATCTATAAGAGCCATGTTTTCAATCGGAATATGATTTCCGGAATTGGGTCCGGAGTGAACGGTAAGCAATCTGTTAAAAGGATCAGTCAGCTTAATATGCTCAGCCACAACAGACCATTCATGTCTTTGATGTTCAATCTGTTTTACACTATTTTCAGATTTATACCAGGCCAATCCTGCTTCACCACATACTGTCCAGGTAACCGGAAAAGCTCCGTAACGTGCAATTATGTACTCCCAGTGTTTTTTCATCTTGTCAGTACCTGTGAAATTAATATAGTAAGCCCAGGCACCTACTATGTTCGGGATAATACCTGATTCAACAAGGTAGCTGATCCTTCTGTCAGTGTATTCAAAATATTCAGGATTTATTGAACTCAGGTCTTTATTCCAAATGAATCCGGCCTCATTGCTGTCGCGTTGATCAAATGGCTCAATGTCACAGGCAAAGCCAATTGCGAACTGAATAACACTGAATCCCTTCTCCTTCCTGTCATTTACCAGCATGCAAAAATCATTGTATGCAATACGTTTGCTCATGCCGAACCACCAGGAATCTGCAAGCCAGAAAAAAGGAGTACCATCGGTATGTTCCATAAAACGTTTTCCTGCTATTGCCCTTACAGCACCTGCCGAATAAAGTCTGTTAGTACCCCGGTAAGGAACAATTCTGAAACCACCCTTTTGAGAATGGAGTTCAGTGTTCTTATTATCAGAGCATTCAGTAATGTAAGAATAGTCTCCAACTTCAGGAGAACTGAACCTGAAGCCCCATTCACCATTTCCTTTCCAGAATGCAGGAAGCGTTATGGTCTTTCCATCAGGGCATTTCACCAAAGCATGAATACTTACATCATAAAAAGGATTATCATAATTAGTTTTTGTAAACACAGACCATTCCATAACCTTATTCTGCATTACACTCATCTGCCCGAAAGAAATAATAAAGTTAATCAGCATAACAAAAACAAGGTACCCCGATTTCTTTGCTTTGTTCATTAGCTATATTCTCTCATTAAACAATTAAAATTGGAAAAGAATTATTTCATCATCCTTCTAAATAATCTGCTATTAATTCTGACGTCAGGAAATAACAAAATGCTAATTTTTGAGGATCATACCGGTTAGTCGGTTAATCATCTTCAACAGTTCATCAGGCTTAACCGGCTTTGATATATAATCATTACAACCTGCTCCGATAATCACATCTCTGTCACCGTCAAGTGCATAAGCTGTCTGGGCAATAATCGGTATTGTTTTATTGAACTTTCTGATCTTTTTGGTAGCCTCAAGACCTGTAATGCCAGGCATTTTAATATCCATAATTACCAGGGATATTCCGGGATTTTCATTCACTGCCTTCACAGTTCCTTCCCCATCAGTAGTTCGTATAATTTTCAGATCATTGCCGGCTAGAAGACGTTCGAGATAGAGATAGCTTGCATAATCATCCTCCGCAATTAAAATTGTTTTACCTGATTCCTGAACATCATGAATATCAACTACTTTAACATTATTTTCTATTCTTGTGGCTGCACATGAGGGTATTGAAAAGCTGAATAGGCTACCCTTGCCCGGCTCGGATTCCACCCATATCTTTCCATTCAGCATTTTCAGATATGCTTTGACTATCGACAACCCTAAACCTGATCCTTCATGAGGCCTTGAATTGGAAAGATCAGCCTGCACAAATCTGTCAAAAATGACATCAACACGATCAGCAGGAATTCCAATCCCGGTATCCTTTACATAAAAGACAATATTATTGCCATCAAGATAACATCCAAGGTCAATATTACCCTTTGATGTAAATTTTATGGCATTTTTTAAAAGGTTCGAAATGATACTTTCAAGTTTTATTCTGTCTGTCATGCAGGAAATAAGCCCGTGAGGAAGGTTATTGGATAAATTAAAGATTAATCCTTTCTGCTCAGTCTGTTGCTTGAAAAAACCATGGTGATAAGCCAGAAGTTCGGGAATATTCACTGATGAAATATTTACCTGCATCTCCCCTGTTTCAATCTTTGAAATCTCGATAATATCATTTATTGTATCAAGTAACCTGTTCCCACTTTTTGTAACTATATCAATATAGGCCAGTTTGTTTTCCTCTGTCAGATCGGCTTCTTTCAGTAAACCAAGGAATCCAAGTATCCCATTCATCGGAGTTCTTATTTCGTGACTCATGTTGGCAAGAAATGCAGATTTCAGTCGGGCACTCTCTTCGGCTTTTTCTTTTGCATCGATCAGATACTGCTCTTTCTCGATTCTGTTTTTCACATTTACAAGGGTTTGTGTATATACCTGAAGAAGCTGCTTTTCATAATCATTAAAAATGTGCTTCTCTTTAACACAATCAAATCCTATAAAACCAAGGTAATTGTTTTCATGAATCAGAGGAATATTAAGCATGCTGATAATATACTGCATTTCAAGAAATTTACGCAAATCATCATCCTGCAATTCTGAAACATCATCAATCTGAATGATCTCACCACGTAATTGAGATACCGACCAGTCGTGAAATTCATCAAAAGGAATATGCTGTAAATTATTGATCATACTTTCTATTCCTTCCTTGCACCATTCATAGGTATTGCTTACAGTATTACTCTTAATGTCATAATCAAAAACATATGCCCTGTCAGCACCCACAAATTCACCTACATTAGCAAGAGATTGTTTAATAGCCGGTTCTATTTCTATAAAAGGAAGATTTATGAAACTTGACGACAGATCGATAAGAAGCTTACGAAGATTTGACATATACTCCAGTTGCATCTGGGCCAGTTTTTTATCGGTAACATTTTTACCATAAAATGATGCTCCGACTACTTTTCTGTCGACAACAATCGGGGTCATTGCAACTTCAATATAAACCGGACCCGACCCGGTGTCTATCAGGTCTTCAAACACAAAATGTTCATTCTTGAAGGCCCTGTCGTACCTTTCCTTCCATAACTTTCTAAGACTCAGAGGTAATGATTCAAGAATATTTGTTCCCCTGGTTAATTGAATTCCGAATGTTTTTTTAAACTGTTCAGCAAAAAGCTCATTTACATACTGGATTTCATAATTCCTGTTAATGGACCAGATACTCTCCAGTGAATTTTCAATTATAGCCTTCAGATTAGCTTCACTCTCTTTTATTGCACTTTCGGCCCGCTTTGCTTCAGTTATGTCTTCAAGAATTCCATCAAAATATAACGGGACACCCTGCTTGTCAAACAATAAACGACTGTTGTCCTTAACCCATATTAATTCACCGCTTTTTTTTCTAAGTTTAAATTCGCTCTGGATAACTCCGGAGGTTTTAAGCGAGGCTTTGAATTGCTTTTTCCGGTCAGACGGATTATCATAAAGATCGTATACACTCATACTTAACAATTCATCAGCTGATTCATAATTAAGCATCTTCACCAATGCAGCATTTGTATATATCAATCGCCCGTCTGTTTTGGTTCTGTAAATTCCGACAGGCAAGTGATCGGAGAGAGATTTGTATTTATCCTCACTTTCCCTAAGAGCTTCAATAACTTGAAAATTCTCAGTAATATCCCTTGCCATTGCATACAAAACCTTTCTGCCAAAGTACTTTCCACAGTTCAATACAATTTCTTTAGGAAAAATATCTCCGTTTTTCCGTCTTCCCCACCATTCAAATCTCTGAGGTTCACCTTTAAACGCTTTCAGCAGGAGATCCATGGTTTTATTCATGTCATTGATATCCGGCGCAGAAAGTTTTTCAGGTGTAGATCCTACAATTTCCTCACGCTTGTAGCCATACATCCTTGTTGCTGCCGGATTTACATCAATAAAAACACCATTTACATCCATTATATAAATGGCTTCCGTTGAATTGTCAAAAATGCTCCTGTAGTTCAATTCACTCTCAGCCAGAGCTGTATTCATGTCATACTTCTCCTGATTTTCAGACAATGGAGGACTTTCGTTATCGGAACTTTTTTGTAAATCTTTCATTGCACTTTTTTTGATATAATTTCCTCAATCTGTTTCCATGGATACTCACCATCATTTTTCTGAGGTTCACCAGGGGTACTTCTCCCTTCTTCAACGTATTTTATCAGAAGATCTGTTAATTCTTTAACAATACCGGTGTGTTTATCATACAGATTCACTTTTTCAGAAGGATCAGTATTAAGATTATATAATTGTACAGCCGGTAATCCCTCTTCCTCCTCCCCTGGCTTTGGTGAACTCCATCCGCCTGAACCGGGAGATAAGAGGAGCTTCCATTCTCCTTTCCGAACAGAAAAATTACCAAATACCGAATGATGTATTGTTGCTTCCCTGATAACTTCATTATAATCGGGTTTCAGAATAGCCGGAAGCAGGTTATAACTGTCTTCTGCCTCATTATCAGCAAGATCATAATCAGAAATTGCTGCAAATGTTGCCATGAAATCGTTCAGACAAACAGTTTGACTTACAATAAATGGTTTGCTGATCCTGGCAGGCCATTTCAACAAACAGGGAATGTGGTGACCTCCTTCGTAAAGATCAGCCTTATGACCCCTGAATATATAACCAGGATTATGACCTTTTTCTTTCAGTGCATCAAAATCAGCCCAAGGTGAACACCCGTTATCTGATGCGAAAATAACAATTGTATTTGCTGTCTCCCCTGTCTTATCAATTATTTTCAACAACTTACCAACCTCCATGTCAATCTGAACCACAAAATCAGCGTAGGGATTCAGTCCCGTGCTCCCTTTAATCTCCTCTGTTGGAAGAATCGGAGTGTGCGGGGAAGGCAACGCCAGGTAAAGAAAAAAAGGTTGCTCTGATTCTGATTTCTCTTCAATATATTTTCCTGCCCGTCTGAACAGGTTTGGTGTACAGTCTGAGTGATCAAAATCACTGCCGGTTGGCCCTTCTCTCCAGAATGAACCATCATATCCGGGATCTCCTGCAGGAGAATTATTACCAACTGTTAGTCTGTCAGGTACAGCAGTCGGAAGGTCGTTTTCCACATAAACATATGGTGGCATATCAAGTGAACCACTGAATCCATAAAAATAATCAAAACCTGATGTTATTGGTCCTCTTTTAATTGGTTTGGTAAAATCAATACTGTCTTTTCCTTTTTCAATATTATTCCATTCCCACCCGAGGTGCCATTTACCTAAACAGGCAGTAGCATATCCCCTGCTTCTCAGCATACCTGCAATTGTGGTTCTTGTTTGAGGAATAAGTGCATTTGAATAACCATCGAGGACACTGCTTTTCAAGTCACTTCGCCAGCTGTAACGACCTGTCATAATCCCGTAACGTGTAGGAGTGCTGACTGCAGAACCGGAGTGTGCATCAGCAAACGTAATCCCCGATCCGGCAATCCCGTCAATATTTGGTGTCCTGATCTTCGAATCAGGATTAAGACATCTTAAATCACCATAACCAAGATCATCAGCAAGAATAAAAACAATATTTGGCAATTGCTGATTTTTTTCTTTTACAGAACAGGATTGCAACATTACCAAACCACCAAGTACTGGTATTATTCCTGTTGAAATGGCTCTTCCAAACTGATGGTAGTGATAAGAGAGCCTTTTATTCGTCTGATAGTCAGAAGACAACAGATTATTGCCTGATATGAACGAAGTTCCGTACATTTCACATTTCATAACAATATAGTTTTTATTCGAAAGGCAATATACTATTTTCTTATTTTACAATGTAAGGTTCATTTTTCTTCCATCGTACCTCAACTTTTGATATGTGCCAGGTTTTTCCATTGTCGTTATTCCCCTGAAAAAAAAGATATGTTTTTCCATCTTCATCTTTGAAAAGATGAGGATGACCAGATTCGCTGTGGTTCCACTCTCCCGGATTACCATTTTTTAAGAATGGACTATCTGATACTCTTTCCCATTTTATTCCATCAACGCTTTTCGCCAAACCTATCTGTTGCGGAAAGTTATTGTATGCACCGGCATAAAACATGTACAACAGATCGCCTTGTTGAACAATTGACGCCGCCTCGATACATTCTCCCTCCCATGGATGCTCAGGTTTTAATACCGGATAGTCGGTAAGTTGAGTCCATTGACCACGATTGAAATTTGTGCCGGCAAGTGCAGATGATACTCCAAGCATCTGAATTTTATAATCAGGATCGCGGGTTGCAAAATAGAGGAAATACTTGTCTTTGAAGCGAATAACCTCAGCATCTATTGCTCTTCCGCAATTCCATTCACCGGACGGATGGAATACAGGATTTGTTGGATTTCGTTGGAAATGAATTCCATCATCCGAAACAGCATGACAGATAGCATCATTTTTACCGTTTCCGTAAGTCTGATAAAACAGGTTGACCTTCTTGTTTATAACAAGTGCACAGGGAGCTGCAAGACCTTTTTTTTCATATTCACCATCAGGTATTATCTCTCCGGTTTTTTTCCAGTTGATCAGGTCACGGCTTTCTGCTATTCCAACTCCCCAGCCTTGTACAGGATTCGATACATCCTTATATGGAGGAATGGAATAATACATAAGGTACCTTTCCTGAAATTTTATCACACAAGGATCTTTTGCAAAAGGGATACCGATCCTTGATGTATCACCAAACATCATTGTGGAGTTAATCAAAGAATCTTTTAACTGTCCCCTGACCGGCAAAGATGATATAATGAGTATTGAACAGAATGACAGAACTTTTTTAATCATAACAATCTCTTTAGCCATATATTTAAAACCTAGATAACATGCGGGACTTCCTTCTGAAATTGACTGATTTCAAATATAGCAAATTGTTAGCATGCCTGATATCCGAATTATATTTTAAATTTGACATTTATTAAGTTTTATAGATAAATTTCAACAATTTCAATCTCAATAATTGTATGAAAGACGATCAATGGTTACTTGATCTTGAAGGGAAACCTGACTTTGAGATGGCAATGAAGCGCATATATGCCTGGTATGACCAGAGTATTATCGATAGGGTGCCTGTCCGTTTTTCGGCACATAACGCAGATTTTACTCTCCATGAATATAAAGGAAAGAAATGGAACACATTGAAAGAAAGATGGTTTGATGCTGAATACCAGGTCGATTACTATATGAAAAGCATTGAGAACCAGAAATTTATTGCTGAAACTTTTCCTGTGTTCTGGCCAAACCTTGGTCCTGAGGTTTATTCAGCATTTTATGGAAGCGAACTACACTATATGGAGGTCACTTCTTACAGCATTCCCCTGATAAAGGAGTGGAGTCAGATGGCAATGCTCAGGATTAACAGAGAGAATGAGTATTTCAGAAAAATAGACGAACTGACAGATATAGCTCTGGAAAAGGGACCCGGAAAATTCATGGTAGGATATACAGATATTCATCCTGCAGTTGATTGTGCCGCTGCCTGGCGCGATCCTCAGCAGTTCTGTACAGATCTGCTTATTTTTCCGGAAGAGGTAAAGGAACTTATAAGAATAGCATCTGCTGATTTTCAGGAAATTTACGATTATTATGACCGGAAGCTGAAAGCTCACAATCAGCTTTCAGTAACATGGATGGGAATACCATCATTCGGAAAGATGCATATACCAAGCTGCGATTTTTCCGCAATGATCTCAAGTGAGGATTTCGAGGAATTTTGTTTCAAATCCCTCAGGGAGGAGGTAAAACCAATGACCCACAACATTTATCATGTGGATGGGAAAGGAGTTGCAAGGCACCTTGACTATATACTTTCAGTTAAAGAGATAAATGCTATCCAATGGGTGCAGGGAATGGGTGATGACACGCCAATTATGCAATGGGTTCCACTGATAAAAAAGATTCAGGCTGCTGGCAAATCGCTGGTAATTGATTTGCAACCCGATGAGCTTGATGAATTCATGAAAGCTGTAAGACCGGAAGGCATTCTTCTCTGTATTGCAGTCGATCAATCGGTTCAGCCTGACATAATTAAGAGAGTTGAGAAGTGGAAATAAAATCTGATCCTTGAAAATATGACAATCTCTTCTAAAAAGATGTTTAATATTATAATTTATATTGAAGGAAAACAACATGAAAAAACTTCTTTTATTTTCCCTACTAATCATTCCGGTTTCCCTATCAGGTCAGACAAAACTACAATTTGAATCACCTGTTAAGCAGAGACTGGTAGTACTTACCGACATTACAAACGAACCAGACGACCAGGAATCAATGGTGAGGCTGCTGGTTTATTCAAATGAATATGATGTTGAAGGTATTATTGCCACTACATCAACACACCTCCGGTCTCAGGTAAGGAAAGACAAAATTGAGACATTAATCAGAAGTTACGGAGAGGTAACAAAAAACCTTGAAAAACATGCTGATGGTTATCCCTCAATGAATTACCTTTTGGGTATAACCTCCGGACATCTTCCCCTGTACAGTATGGAGGGAGTTGGCAAGGGTAAGGATTCAAAGGGATCAGATTTAATAATTCATGCCGCTGATAAAAATGATGAACGGCCTCTCTGGATCTCGGTCTGGGGTGGCGCTAATTGCCTGGCACAAGCGTTATGGAAAATTCGTGAGACCAGGAGTGAAGCTGAGGTTAAAAAATTTGTCTCGAAACTGAAAGTATATTCTATTTCCGATCAGGACTTCAGCGGACAGTGGATAAGAGAAAATTTTCCTGATCTCTTCTATATCGTTGATCCCTCTGCAGGAGATTCATGGCTTGAGTATTACAGGGCAACTTGGACCGGGATATCCGGTGACAGACTTAATAAGAACGGCCCTGAATACTTATTCCATCTGGTAGATAATCCCTGGCTGGCCGAAAACATAAGGGAAAATCACGGTCCGCTCGGAGCAAATTATATTAAATTCGATTATATAATGGAAGGTGATACACCATCATTTCTGGGTCTGGTAAACAATGGTCTTGGCTGGTACGTTTCCCCGGCTTACGGCGGCTGGGGTGGCAGATATGAACTGTACCGGTCGTATGCCGAAAAAGGTAAAATATGGACTAGCTCAATACATACCCAGGATGAAATAATTCTGCCGGATGGCCGGAAGGAAGCTTCCAACCAGGCTACCATCTGGCGATGGAGAGAGGCATATCAGAACGATTTTGCCGCCCGTATGGACTGGAATATAACATCAGATTTTAAGAAAGCAAATCATATTCCGGTTATTGAATTAAATGGAAATGCCGGTAAAAGTTTAGCCATGGCAAGTATTAAAGCCGGTGATCAGGTTAACCTGACAGCAACAGGGAGTAAAGATCCCGATGGGGACAATCTTTTCTACCGGTGGTTTGTTTATCCTGAAGCAGGAAGTTTCACTGGTAAAATTAATCTGATTAATCCTGATACAATGAATCTCACATTTTTAATGCCGGCTCTTGATAAAGAAGAATCGCTTCACATTATTCTTGAGGTAAAAGACTCAGGATCACCAGCTTTATTCAGCTACCGCAGGATCATCTTAAAGAATCCATAGTTTAATAAAAAGAATTTCAGATAACTTCCAATATGGAGTGAAGAGCGATCTCCGGAATTTTTACAATATACCTTCCATCAGAATAGTTATATTTCAGATTCTTACCTCCGGGTTGCAACTTAATGAACCAGGGTCTGGACTCAAGTTTTATGGCGACCTCAATTTCTGTCAGTGGGGGGACTTCATCATAACCGATAGTATTTTGACCTGCATGATTCCCTGCTACATTGATTAGATTGATATAAATTCTGTCATCAAGCTTATTAACAGCGACATGCAAAAGTTTTGAACCGGAGATCTCAGCAATTTTATCAGTGAACAGGTTATCTATTGTCTCATTGACCAGATCCCGTATAACAAATGTTTTGTACTCATTATAAGAGGTTCCTGCATTGAAATATATCGCTGCAATCTTTCCTTTTCCCAACTGGGTTACAGATGATGAGGCGTAATAATCAGGACGGTTGAAATCACTACCCTTGTAAAATATTGAAAGAGGTTTTACATCTTCGGAAAGGCTGACTCTGAGAATTTCTGATTTTACTGAACCGATCTTCCCTCCGGCAGAGATAAATGCCTCCTGGCGCGGAGTCTTCTCAGCCGATATGATTCCGAGTTCATTCTTGAAAATAAGGGCAGCATCCGGACCTGTAAGAAGCAGATTCCCTCCATTATTAACATAAGTTATCAGTTCCTGAATTATTGTTGCATCAAGATAATCACACTCTGGAATAATAATCAGCGGGTATTTTTCAATATTCCCTTTAAGATGATGTTCCATCAGTATCTCTACAGCCTGCTGCCCGTCGAGGATTGAGTAGAGGGCTCCCTGAAGCATGCCGAGTGATCTTGAATACGGAACAGGTGCACTCCTCTGGTAAGCTGTTGAAGGATATAACAGAGCAATCTGAGGTACAGGTGCAGCCTTATGGCAGAATCGCTGACGCTCCCTGCAGAATTTACCAATGTCCTCCAGCATGTCAGCTATCCATGGTTTAATTGACAGATCGCTGTTTTGCTGGAAATAAAACTGCACCCCTCCTCCCATTGCAATTATCTCTGCTGCTTCCTGTTTAAGATTCACAGCCGACTTAATGCTCATTGGCATATCGCCTCCGTTCCATGAGAATCCCCAGGCCATAAGATCCCATGGTTTTCCCTGGGGTGCAAGGCATCTGGCTTCAAATGCTGATCGGTAAACGCCGTTCTGAGGAGTTACATCACCTGACAGAAAATCCACATCTATATCCACTTTCTCTGGCATCATTGACGAATATGACCAGTTGGATGTGATCTGGAATGAAGAATCGTATTCATGAATTGCATCAACATATTTCTTAAGATGTTCCCTGAAGAGTTCTCTCGTATATTCGAGGAATTCAGGAAAATATTTATCTGATCTCTTATAGGGTATCTCAGTTATTCCGGTCTCACTTGTAAACCTTTTAAGTGAAGCTTTTCCATAATCCGGTTCAACAGCCCAGCATTCTCCATCAATCCATGCCCCGTCAACCTTATATTTGCCAGCTAATTCCTTTAACTGAGGGATCAGGTAGGTATCAGAATATGGGCTGAAGAAGGACGTTTTACGGGTACTTTTTTCTCCATTTGAAGTAATTACTGCCCAATCGGGGTGCTGCTGTACAACTTTGTCGTCCCAGACACCTGAAAAGTGCATATAAAGGCCAACCTTGTTTTTTTCCGTTACCTCCCTGAACAGTTTCAACGGATCCTTTTCAAACCCTTTAACATGATAACCAACCTCTGTCGGATAACTTGATATTCCAGGGTGTCCCTTACAATCAATCTGTATAAAATCCGGCTTAACCTTTAAGAGGAAGGTGTCTACCATTTCATATGTAAGGGTCTTTCCGGCATCTGTAGTGTTCTCATTTGCATGCAGATCAAGATGTACACCGAAATAGCTGTCGGATCTTCGTAGTTTCTTTGTTTCTTCCACAGGTTTATTACAAGACACCAGGAGAGTAATAATTAATAAATACAAAATTGAATTGAAATAATATTTCATAGATTTAATTTTTTAAAAATAAGTATCAATTCTTAAACTACATTTTTAATTTCTGATATTACATTTAAATGAATCACAATCAGGGATTAAGAGAATTTCACTCATACATTACCCGCCTAAAGAAATATTTATCTAAACTTAAAAACCGAATTTAACATCTATTGATTCCGCCAAGTCTGAAACCTTTAAGTATTTTTGTGTAGTATCTTACAAATAATTGTAAATTTTCTGTTTTGCTAAAGTTAAGAAATCTAATTTCAATTATCTTCTCAATTTCAATTTAAACATATGGATCCTGTTTTAAAATATGCAAGCTCTCTCAGTAAAGAGACCAGATGGCATGGTAACCATAATGATAATGATAACGGCATTATTCTCAAAGCAGGACAATTATCAATGGTTTATGAGAATGGAAACCTGCGATATATTTCATCAGGTAAACACGAACTGATCAGGATGATCTATTCTGCAGTACGCGCACCTGGATGGATTACAATTAAGCCGGAAATTTCAGAAGAAGAATTTGACATCCATCACGACTCATTTAATATTAAATACCTCTGCCGTTATGTTACAGAAGAAATAAACTTTTCAGCAAGGTTTACAATAATCGGAAAGCCTGACAATTCACTGATTTTTACTATGGAAGGTGAAGCATTAGAGACCTTTGAAAAAAACAGGATAGGCTTTTGCATACTGCATCCAATTGATGGTTGCGCAGGTGAAAGTTGCACAATCAGGCACAGCAATGATGAAACTGAGAAGTTGGAATTCCCCCGGTTCATAGCCCCGCATCAGTCTTTTTATGATATTAAATCAATGATCTGGGATATTGGCGGTAAAAAGTGTACTCTAAACTTTTACGGGGATATTTTCGAAACTGAGGATCAGCGCAACTGGAGTGATGCTTCATATAAAACATACTCCACGCCACTGAATCTGCCATTCCCTGTAAAAATCGAAAAAGGGGAAAGAATAAATCAGAAAATCGAGTTACTTGTTGAGGGATTTCCTTCAGATAAAACCTATTTGACCGATCAGGTTGAGATTATTTTTAATAAAGATAAGTTAACTGCTATCCCTATGATCGGTATTGGCAGGTCAAGCCGTCCGCAACCACTTTCAAATGGAGAAATTGAGATCTTAAAAAGGTTGAGATTTGACAGTTACCGGATTGATATCTATCTGTTCGATCCCGGATGGAAAACTGATGCAGAAACTGGCGTGAATGAAGCTGAAAAGCTGGAGTATCCTGTTGAATTCTCTCTGTTTACCAATGAAAATGTGGCAGATCAGATCAGTGATTTTATAAACTGGGTAAACACCTGCCACTCTGATATTACTGTTATACACCTTTATGATAAAGACATCCAATCCACCCCTGATATACTGACCGATACAATTGCACCAGTTTTAAAAAATGCTTTACCCGGAGTAAGGGTAAGCTGCGGCACAAATGCCAATTTTGTTCAGCTAAACAGAAGCCGCCCCGAGTCAGTTAATAATGATTACATCTCATACTCTATTCATCCTCAAGAACATGCATCTGACAATTTAACCCTGGTTGAAAATCTTATTGCACAGCAATATACAGTTGAAAGCACCCTGAGTTTTGCAAATGGGAAAGGAGTCTGGGTTTCACCAGTAAATATCCAGAGGAGGTTCAATGCCAACATAGAAAACTTTGAATCAAAAGCATTAAGTAAGGATATTCCTTCACAGGTTGATAATCGTTTAATGTCGCTCTTCGGAGCATGCTGGACAGCAGGGAGCATGAAATATCTTCTTGAATCAGGAATAAAAGGTGTAACATATTTTGAAACAGTTGGTGAAAGGGGAATTTTACAGGGCGATTTTCCCTCGAGATGGCCGGATGATTTCAAAGCATGTAAAGGAATGATCTTCCCTTTGTTTCATATATTCAGTTATATACTAAAATGCAAAACCTCAAAGCTGGTAAGTAGTGAATCATCTGATCCGTTAAAAGTGGATATCATATCCTTTTCAGAGGGACCAAAAATGAGGTTCATTCTGATAAATTATACCTCTGAGAATCATAATGTAAGTTTTAAAGCGATATCAGGCAGGTTCGCAATAAAGAAGTTAAATGCGGAAAGCTATGCAGATGCTGTATCTGATTTCAACTGGATCGAGAGCACGCCCCCCATACAAGTTAACCTGGATGAAAAAATATCATTAGAGCCTAATTCCGTATGGTTTATTGATGGATCAGAATCTTAATGCCTCTATAACAAAATAAATTCAGCGTAAAAATCATTCATGTATAGTTATTCCGGAGGAGAACAATATCAGTTGTTCCTGTGGTTAAAAATAAATTTTATATATTTGTTTTATCACTACAAACCTCCTTTAATACTGCTTAATAATATTCTTATTTAAACCCTTAAACTCTAAGAAATGGTATTAGTTCAGAACTACACACTTGCTGTTATCCTTTGCGCTCTGGCAATGATCTGCTGGGGTTCCTGGCAAAACACACAAAATCTCATTGGTAAAAACTGGAGATTTGAACATTACTACTGGGATTTTTCAATTGGCATTGTGCTCTTTGCACTCCTTATGGCATTTACTTTTGGCAGTATCGGAGAAGAGGGTCGCAGTTTTTTACCTGACATAATACAAGCTGATCCGAAAAACCTTTTATCTGCAGCATTAGGTGGTGTTATCTGGAATATGGGAACATTACTGCTGGTTGCTGCCATATCTGTTGCAGGCATGTCGGTGGCATTCCCGATTGGTGGCGGCATAGGCTGGACACTGGGTATTTTAATCAATTACATTGGCAGACCAGAAGGGAATCCATTGCTTCTGTTCACAGGAACAGCCTTTATAATAATCGCCATTTTATTGAGTATGCAATCCTACAGGAAACTTGCTCAGCATCAGCAGAAACCTACTTTAAAAGGTTTGCTCCTTTCATTTACAGCAGGACTTTGCATAGCATTCTTCTACAGATTTGTTGCCCAATCTCTGGCAACAGACTTTACACCTGAAGAGGCAGGAAAGATAAGTTCATACACCGCAGTGGTATTTTTCTCACTTGGAGCACTGTTGTGTACAGTTATTTTTAATCCTTTTTTTATGGCAAGACCTGTTCAGGGAGAACCTGTAAAAATGGATGCATGGTTTAAAGCATCACCAGGTACACATTTACTTGGAATGCTTGGCGGTGCAATATGGTGCCTTGGAAATTCGGTAAGCTTTATGTCGGTAGGCGCAGCAAGTCCTGCAATTTCCTACGGACTAAGTAATTCAGCGCCTGTTGTGGCAGCAATATGGGGTATATTCGTATGGAAAGAGTTCAAAGATGCTCCAAAAGGAACAAACTTACTTCTAAGTCTGATGTTTGGTTGCTACCTGGTTGGTCTGGTAATGATTGTTTATTCGAGATTTGCATAGTTTAGATAATAGTATAAAAGGCAAAAGGCTAAAGGCAAATAGCAAAATTCAAATTTTAACATTTAACACAAAGAAACAATATGAAACAATTACTTAGTAGTATGCTTGTTATCGTTATAACAACCTGTATGCTTCTCGCCCAGGAAAATTCATGGAAAGGGCCTTCAGTTGATTTGAGTCATGGAAAGCTTAAAGTCTCGGAAAATAAGCGATTCCTTGTTTTTGAGGATGGAACCCCGTTCTTTTATCTGGGAGACACAGGTTGGGAACTATTCCACAGATTGAACAAGGCAGATACTGAGAAGTACCTTGAAAATCGGAGGGCTAAGGGATACACTGTGATACAGGCAGTTGCCCTTGCCGAACTTGATGGAAACAATACTCCCAATGCAGAAGGCAACAAACCACTTATTGACAATGATCCCCGCAGACTTAACGAAGCCTACTGGAGTCATGTTGACTGGGTTATTAAGAAAGCTGCCGAAAAAGGTATCTTCATTGGGCTTTTACCAACCTGGGGAGATAAATGGAACAGAAGAAGCGGAGCAGGACCCCAGATCTTCAATCCTGAAAATGCAAAAGCTTACGGGAAAATTCTGGGTGCGCGCTATAAAAACTACCCGAATATTATCTGGATCACCGGAGGAGACCGCACTATAGATGTTGAAATACACAGGCAGATCATATGCGAAATGGGTATCGGACTTCGCGAGGGTGACGGTGGATCGCACCTCATAACTTATCATCCAACGGGAGGACAAGGATCAGCCCAGTTTCTGCACAATGAAACCTGGCTCGATTTTAATATGAGACAGAATGGTCATAGCCAGAGTTTTACCGAACGATATTATATGACATACGAGGATTATAAGCTTGACCCGGTCAAACCTGTGATAGACGGGGAACCCATATATGAAGATCATCCTGTAAACTTCAATCCCGATCAGAACGGTCATTCAACAGCAACGGATGTCCGCAGGCCTCTGTATTGGAATCTGTTCAGTGGTGCATTCGGGCATACATACGGACATCACTCAGTATGGCAGATGTGGTCTCCGGGTAAGGCTCCCATAAACAGGCCGCTGATGCCATGGTACGATGCGATTGACCAGCCCGGAGCCGGACAAATGGTATATGGCAGACTTCTTATGGAATCAAGACCTTTCCTGACACGCATTCCCGATAACTCAATAATTGTACCGGACAATATCCTCTCCTCTGTACCAGGTGCCGGAGCATATAAGTATGTAGCCACCCGCGACCAGGATGGAACCTATGCCATGGTATATGTTCCTGTCGGCAGAAAATTTTCAGTCCGTATGGATGTAATAAAAGGTAAGGATGTGATCGTCTGGTGGTACAACCCCCGAAACGGAGAGGCTAAACAGGCAGGAAAATACACTAACACAGGAACCCAGACTTTCAATACTCCGACACCGGGAGAAAATCTTGACTGGATACTGGTTCTTGATGATGCTTCGAAGAATTACCCGGCCCCCGGTTCAAAAAAATAGTTTTTATGCAATTAGGTTTATCAACATATACTTACACCTGGGCAATTGGTGTCCCAGGCTCTTTGCCTCCTAAGCCTATGTCTGCCTTTGAACTTATCGACAAGGCTTTTTCTGCAGGATTGAATCTTGTTCAGTTTGCTGACAATCTTCCCCTTGAAACATGGCATGATGCACAACTTAATGAATTATACACTTATGCCTCCGGGAAAAATGTATCGATAGAAATGGGCAGTCGCGGTCTCACAGCTGAGCATACTATAAAATGCCTGAAGACGGCAAAAAATCTTCATTCACCTATCCTCAGAATGGTTATTGACAAAACCGGATATGAACCTGATTTATCATCTGTTATATCAATCATCCGTGAAATTCTCCATGAATTTGAGAGCCGGAAAATAAAGCTTGCAATTGAGAATCATGACAGGTTTAAAGCCCGGGAGTTTGAAAATATCATCCAGTCGGTTGGAAGTGAATGGGTTGGTATCTGTCTCGACTCGGTAAACTCCATGGGTGCCGGTGAAGGATTTGAAAATGTATCTGAAATCCTGATTCCTTATACTATTAATCTTCATCTGAAAGATTTTTCAATAAGAAGGGTTTCACATAAAATGGGATTGATAATAGAAGGAAAACCTGCCGGAAAGGGAATGCTTAACATAAAGGAACTTGTAGACAGGCTCTCTGAAGATAACCTTTGTCAAAGTTCAATTCTGGAGTTATGGACCCCTCCCGAATGTGAGATTGAAGAAACAATTAAAAAGGAGGAATTCTGGGCACAGGAAAGTATTATTTTCCTTAAAGAAATTATAAAATTATAGAATGAAGAAGCTAAAAGGAGCAATATTCGGATGCGGGTTCTGGTCACAGTTTCAGATAGGAGGATGGCTTGAACTTCAGGATGTGGAAATAGTTGCACTATACAACCGTACTCTAAAAAAGGCCGAAGAAAAAGCCACCATGTTCGGGATTAAACATTTTTATGATGATGCAGGAATACTGCTGAACAACCATCCGGAGATTGATTTTGTTGATATAATTACCGATGTTGATTCTCATTACCATTTTGTTCAGATGGCTGCAAGTCATAAAAAAAATGTGATTTGTCAGAAGCCTATGGCCCCGACACTTGAGACAGCACGAAAAATGGTACAGGTCTGCAGGGAAAACAGTGTGAAATATTATGTCCATGAGAATTACCGATGGCAACCACAATTCAGAAGAGTAAAAGAATTATTGGATTCAGGTATAATCGGCATGCCATTCCGTTGCAAAACAGGGTTCAATACTGCATTTCCCGTCTTCGAAACCCAGCCCTTTCTGGCTGAACTGGAGCAATTTGCACTGACTGATCAGGGATCACACCAGTTTGATGTACTGCGCTTTCTGTTTGGCGAAGCGGAAAGTTTATATTGCTCAACTCAAACGGTTAATCCCACTATTAAAGGAGAAGATGTAGCTACCACTTTAATCAGAATGAAGTCAGGGGTAACCTGCATTCAGGAAATCTCATTCAGCTCACTTCTTGAAAGAGAAATATTTCCACAGACATTGTTGCTTGTGGAAGGAAGCAAAGGCAGCATCCGTCTGGATCCTGATCTGATAATAAAAGTTACAACTGCAGAGGGTACAAAAACTGAAAATGTTCCGCTGGACAAATACTGGTGGCAGACAGACAGACTGACCAATGAACCTCCGAGTATAGTTTCGTGTAATAAAAACATTCTCAATGATATGCTTGGACTTGGCAAAGCTGAAACGACCGGAGATGATAACATGAAAACCGTTGAACTGGTCTTTGCAGGATATGAATCTGCAAAATCAGGTAAGGTGATAACCTTCTGAATGCAAAAACAAATTAATTTGAAATGTAGTAGTAAAAGGAAGACAGATTTCTTAAAACATTAATCCGTTAATAATCAGACATATGAAGTTCGGTATTTGCAGCTGTATGGTGGTAAATGACCTCAGATCAGGAGGAATTGAGGTTATTGAAACTATAGCCCGGCTTGGTTATGATTATATTGAACTTACTCTGCAACATCTTACCCGTCTGGATCAGTATGATTTTAACGGTATTATAAAGCGTATCAGAAATTCAGGCATACAGTGCGAATGCTGTAATAATTTCTTCCCTCCTGACATGAAACTTACCGGACCTGAAATCAACCTGAACATAATAACAGAGTATGCAAAAAAAGCGCTTGGCAGGGCAAACCAGCTTGGGGCAAGTATTGTAGTTTTTGGCAGCGGGCCTGCTAAAACTATCCCTGCCGGTTTTCCTAAAGGAGAGGCGATGCTTCAGCTTATAGAACTATGCAAAATACTGGGACCGATAGCTGCCGATAACGGAATCACTATTGTTATTGAACCCCTGAGAAGGGAGGAGTGCAATATTATCAATACAGCATTTGAAGGTATGCAACTGGCAAAACAGGCTGAATCTGAAAATATTCAGTTGCTTATCGATTATTATCATTTAACAGTTGAGAAGGAAAATCCTGATATTATACTGGCTGCTTCAGATTATATTAAACACATTCATTTTGCAAAATCTGAAGGAAGATTATTTCCGGTAAATGCTGAAGAAGAGGTCGGATATGATCATTTTTTAGGAAATCTGAAAAAAATCGGTTATAACGAACGGATAAGCCTCGAAGGCTATAGCAACAATTTTGAGGAGGATGCGATTAAATCATATTCTTTTTTAAAGAAAATATTCCCGAAGGATATATCATCGCATAATTAAGAGAAAACAGTTATTCCAAGACAATTAATCACTTGTGTTATTTCTTTAAATAAATTATGAGTATTGGGAATTAATAATATTTGAAATGGAATTAAGTCAAAATATCAAAAAAATAGAGGGAGATTCCTCACTGGCGTTGCTAATGACAACTTTCATAACCTACACATTATAAACAACTTGGACTTTAAGCTCTTTTGCGAGTCGATTTAGTGATCGCTGCTTTTGTATTAACATTTGTTCTTCATATTTTTGTATGCCCTTTTCTACAAAAGCCATTCCTTTTACCATTATTCTCCAGTACAGAACTGCAAGTTTGCGTGCGATTGATTTTATTGCAACGGGAGATCCTTTTCTCGCGCTAAGTCTCCTTCCAAAAGCTCCAAGCGCTATACGTTTGCTTGTTAACAAGCTTTGGGCTATTTGTCTGAAGATTTGACCTGCTTTGGGTCTACCTGATTTCCTCCTGTTTTTCTTCATTCTGCCTGAGTTATGCTGGCCCGGAGCAAGACCCAGCCAGCTGGTATAATGTTTTTCTGTTGGCCATCTTTTTAAATCAGTTCCTGTTTCAGAGAGTAGTTGCAACCAGCTGTAATCTGTTATTCCAGACAGGGTAGTGGCATCCCTTCCATCAAAAATTTTCAACATCATTGAGCCAAGATTATCAATATCAGGTCTGTTATGACGTATCGGTTTTCTGCGGGCTTCTGTTTTTTGATCCGGTTTACCTCTGCCGATTTTTTGAAGAACCTCATTGATCATCTGGTCGCATTGCTCGATCTGATTCTGATAAAAGCAATATGATTCAAAGGCTTGCCTTAGTGCAAATAATCCTTGTTTTGTATACCTGCCATTTAGAGCTTTTAGAACTTCATCTTTTTTGTTTTTTATAATTTTTGTGTGGCAGAGTTTTAATAGTTTCTCCTTGTCTCTTTCGCCTTTCAGGATGGCTTCTATTATAGCTAGTCCACTTACTCCATGGATTTGATCCAATACTTCTGTAAGTCTGATATTCATTTCCGTGAGGGCCTTTTGCATATGGTTAATATGCATTGATGCAGACCGGATATGGTCTTCTCTCAGGCGCTGGTATGACCTGAGTTCCTTTATGTTGCTTTCAGCAACAAAACATCGGTTCAATAGTCCATAGCTGTGTAACTGCTGTATCCATTGACAGTCCTTGACATCTGTCTTTCGACCGGGAACTTGCTTAGTCTGACGGCCATCAACAAGCCAAACGTCTATTCCACCTTCTTCGAGCATCTCATACAAAATACTCCAGTAGACTCCCGTAGCTTCCATTGCAGCAGTCTTAATATCATTCTCAAAAAGATAATCACGCAGTTTTTCAAAGTCTTCAGTAAAGGTGTAAAAACTCCTCACTTCCTTACCATCGATAGCAACAAATACCTTCTTTGCTCCAATGTCTATTCCGGCCGCTTTCTCTCTGATTTTTTCCATACTGTTAATAGTTTAAAAATTAAAGATTACACCCGGAAGGCCTCTATAAACATTGCTATGCTGCTAATCGGACATTCCTTTTGGGAAGTACCATACCTGAAGACTTAATCTTCCGGAACCATACTACTAAACAGGCAATAACGCACTAATCGAGCGAAGGTCATGCTTGTGTAACCCGTGCAAAATTAATTGATTCTGGTTATCATAATGTTAGGTTGTCATAATACCAGAAGTACAAAATTTTGGATGGAAACTACTAATGACAATATTTCACATCTCACAGATTAGTAGGTAATTACAGATTCTGTAAAAATATCAAACGATTATGTTTTATTTTTCAAGCCACGATGTGGCTTAATATGAATAACCCCCAGCGCCAGCTGGGGGTAAGGTCATCAACTGACCCTGAAGCACTGAAGGTGCTTAATATATTTGGAATGATTTATTGTTTTTGTATCTTAGCATTGTCTCTCTGTTTTACAAACCAAATAATTAAAAATGTCAAGTTACCGTCAACATATCTATCATATTGTTTTCAGAACTAAAAACAGTCTGTATACTATAAAGCAGGATAATGTAAATGAGCTTTATTCCTACATCACAGGTTTTGTAAAAAATAAAAACAGCCATCTGTATCATATTAACGGCGTTGAAAATCACCTTCATATACTTACAGATATGCATCCGTCAATTGCACCAATGGATTTCATTAGAGATGTTAAAGTATCAACTTCATTATGGATGAAAAGTAGCGGCCTATTTCCTGCATTTAAGGGATGGGCAGAAGGATATGGTTCTTTTACCTGCTCATATAAAGATTTAGATAGATTGGTGGAATACATTAAGATACAAACGGAACATCACAAAAAGATTACATTTGAGGAAGAGTATAGGATAGTTCTTTTAGACTATGGAATAATCCCGGATGAGAAGTTCTTTCCTTAATTGATATATTCAGCTCCTGCAGAGCTGGAGGGTGATCGTAGTACCAGCCCCCAGCTGGCGCTGGAGGTTATTCATATTTGGCTCTTTCAGAGCCAGTTGTCATAATGGCAGGAGTGCAAAAAATATTTTGAATAAATCCTCGGAATGATATGTCATGTTTGTTGTTTAAAGATTTTTATTTATTATCGATACTCATTAAATAAAGTTAAATGATTAAAGATCTCAATGAGCTTGAAAAAACTGCCTGGAAGCTTCGCAGGAATGTACTTACAATGATCGGGGTGGATCATCGCGGACATTACGGTGGTTCCCTGTCTGCAGCGGAAATAGTTACTGCGCTTTACTTTTATAAAATGAAACACGACCCAAAAAATCCACAATGGGAAGAAAGGGACCGGTTTGTTTTATCCAAAGGACATTCAAGTCCTATCCTATATGCCGCATTAGGCGAGGCTGGATATTTTGATAAAAAACACTTTGAGACTTTCAAGGATATCGGATCAATCTTACAAGGGCATCCAGATATTATGAAAACTCCAGGTGTCGAAGCAAATACCGGTTCGCTGGGACAGGGATTATCAATAGGACTGGGAATGGCACTGGGTTTAAGAATGAACAGAAAATCAAATAAGGTTTATGTTATGACCGGAGATGGTGAAATGGGAGAAGGACAGTTATGGGAAGCAGGAATTGTTGCTGCACATTATAAACTCGACAACCTTATCGCCTTCACCGATCATAATAAAATTCAGGCTATGGGCTTTACGAAAGACCGGATTAATGTTGGTTCTCTGTGCGAGAAATGGAAAGCTTCCGGCTGGCATGTGGAAGAAATTGATGGCCATAATATGAAAGAAATTACAGAAGTTCTTGATAGTGCAGATTCAGTGAAAGACAAACCAGTTATGATTATTGCCCATACCATAAAAGGGAAAGGGGTTAGTTTTGCCGAGAATACAGCTGCTTTTCATAATAACCTAATGACCCGTGCACAATGGGACCAGGCAATGATTGAAATAAACTCCAGAATCGAATTGTGATATGAGTAAAATACATAACCCACGGGAAGAATACGGCAAAACACTCCTATCCATTTGCCATAAAAATAAAAATGTTGTAGCACTTGATGCAGATCTTTGTAAATCAACAATGACCTGTAAGATAGAAGAAGAGCTTCCTGATCAGTATTTCGAAATGGGAATAGGTGAACAAAATATGATAAGTGTTGCTGCAGGCATGTCACTTACAGGAAAAATTCCTTTTGTGAATTCTTTTGCTATATTCCTCACCAGCAGGGCATTTGACCAGATCCGTCAGGCAATATGTAATGCTTCCCTGAATGTTAAGATTATAGGGTCTAGCGCAGGCCTGAGCGATTTTGGTGACGGATCTTCACACCAGACCGTGGAAGATATCTCAATAATGCGTTCACTTCCTAATATGACAGTTCTTGTTCCCTGCGATGGAATTCAGACAGGTAAAATGACAGAGGCAATAGCTCAATACAAGGGACCTGTTTACATGAGGGTAAATAGAAATGATATGTCAGATATTACTTCAACTGATTCACCATTTGAAATTGGCAAAGTGTACACACTGAGAGAAGGAACCGATGTAACAATTTTTGCCTGTGGCATAATGGTTGAAAAAGCATTGGTAGCGGCAGAGATGCTGGAGACTGAAAAAATCTCTGTCATGGTTGCAAATGTTTCTACCATTAAACCACTTGACCGTAAAGAAATTATAAAGCTATCTCAAAAAACCGGGCTGGTTGTTACAGCGGAAGAACACAGTATAATTGGCGGATTGGGTTCTGCAGTTGCCGAAGCCCTGAGGAATGAAAAGATTCCGGTTGAATTTATTGGAATTAATGACCAGTTTGGTGTGTCGTGCAATGATGCAGAACCACTTCTTGAATTATATGGACTGACATCCGGTGCTATCGTTTCCACAATAAAAAAATCGTTAAGTCTTAAAACAAAATAAATAGAGGAACCATGATAAAAGTAACCTTAGTAGGGGCAGGTGGAAAAATGGGCATGCGTCTTACCCACAACCTGAAAAATTCAGCTTATTCAATGACTTATCTCGAAATAAGTCAGGCAGGCATCGATAAGCTTAAGGAAAAGGGTGTAACCCCCACCCAAAAGACGGATAGTATACCTCTGGCGGATATAGTAATCCTTGCCGTACCTGATGTAGCACTGGAAAAGGTTTCAGCGGAGATCATTCCAATTATGAAAAGCGGAGCTCTTGCTGTAACACTTGATCCTGCTGCGGCCCTGGCAGGAAAGTTGTTTTTCAGGGAAGATGTCGGATGCTTTATTACTCACCCCACCCACCCTTCCATCTTTAACTGGGAACCTGTTGAAGAGAATATGAAAGATCACTTCGGGGGTGTGTCAGCAAAACAGGCGATTGTTTGTTCGCTGATGAGAGGAAGTGATGAAGATTACAAAAAAGGTGAGGATCTTGCTAAGGTATTCTACGGCCCCGTGTCGCGTTCACATAAAATAACTGTAGAGCAGATGGGACTCCTTGAACCTGCACTGGTTGAAACACTTGCCTCAACATGTGTTTATGTAATCAGGGAAGGACTGGAAGAAGTTATAAAAAAAGGTGTACCGGCCGAAGCTGCAAGAGATTTTCTTCTTGGTCACCTGCGTATTCAAATGGCTGTTCTTTTTAATGAATTACCCGGGGCAGTCTTCTCGGATGCAGCAAACAAGGCTTTGCAAAGAGGTCTCAAAGAATTTATTAAAGAGGATTGGAAAAAGGTCTTTGACCCTGATAATGTGAAGGATCAGATCGCATCCATCACCTGAAATATGATGTGCTTATGACAGTAGACGCAGAATGGTCAAGCGCAATAGGATACATCGAAGTTGAATTCAAATAGACTATAAATATCTCACAATTCAGTAATTTAAATTTGAACAGATGAAAAAGCTCTTTTTGACAGTTATTTTAGTCATAATGATGATAAATAGCCAGCTCTCTGTAATTGCTCAGCAAACTTCATGGACTCATTTCAGAGGGAACAATCTTGATGGAATATCTAAAGCATCCAATGTACCTGCAGTATGGAATGATTCATTAAATATTTCCTGGAAAACCAAAATAGCAGGTAAAGGGTGGTCATCGCCAGTGATTTTCGGAGACCAGGTATGGCTTACAACAGCAACTGAAGATGGTAAAATGATGTACGCTGTTTGTATTAACAGAAAAACCGGTAAGGAGCTTTTCAATATCAAATTGTTTGAACCAACATCCAAACTTGAAAAACATGACATAAATACTTATGCCACACCAACTCCATGTATTGAAAATGGTTTTGTTTACCTCCACTTCGGAACTCATGGAACAGCATGTCTCAGAACTTCTGATGGCACTGTAGTCTGGAAACGTACCGACCTTAATTGTGTCCACATCCAGGGACCGGGTTCTTCACCAGTTATTTATAAAAACATGCTGATACTTCATATAGAGGGAACTGATGTTCAGTACATTATAGCTTTGAACAAAACCACGGGCAAGACTATCTGGAAGAAAGACCGTCCGAAAGAGTGTTATGACAAACTTGGTCCCATGGGAAAGAAAGCATATATAACCCCGATCATAATAAACGTTAAGGGAAAAGACCTGCTTATATCGAACGGCTCAGCTGCATGCATTGCTTATAATCCGGAAACAGGTGAAGAAGTATGGAGGGTTATCCAGGGTGAGGATTCAACTATTTCAATGCCATTTTCGGAAGATGGCATTGTATTCTTCTATACCGGATTTGTTACACCAAAAGAGGGGGAGACCTATGCAGAACTGCTGGCAGTTGATCCAACGGGATCAGGTGATGTTACAAATTCACATGTATTGTGGCGAATGAAAACCCCTACCCTGCAGCTTCTGACCCCAATTATTAAAGATGGCCTTATTTATACTGTTGATACGAAGAATTATCTGTTTTGCCTTGAGGCCAAAACAGGGAAAACAGTATATACAAGAAGACTACAGGGCAAATATAACTCATCGCCGGTTAACGCCGGAGGTAAAATATATTTTACTTCAACAAACGGTGAAACTATGATAATTAAAGAAGGTAGAGATCTGGAAATTGTGGGTAAAAACAAACTCAAAGGTGAGGTTTATGCAACACCTGCAGTCATAAATAATTCTATAATATTGCGTACATCAAACAATATTGTATGTATAGGTTCTCCGGAATGATGTTTTCAGGTGTGTGCTGAAAACATCTTCTCATAGTGAGGAATCGGATCGAATATCCCACCTCCGGTTTTATAATACTCATCATTTAGCGCGTACACACCTTTGTTCACATTTACCCATGGTGCATTTTTACGGGGATGGTAATCCATCATCTTGTTCCAGTTAGTATAGTTCTGATGCCCGTTGCTTTCAACCAATCCCAGATTACCTATACCCGGGAATGATTGCAGTCTTGCAGCAACATTTTTGTTCCACTCAACAAGTATCGGATTAACTGTCAGGTCAGCACAGAAACAGGGAATATTTTTTTCGTATGCAGCCTGTGCAATTTTCATTGTCATGCTGAGGGTTTTTGCAATTGCCTTGAGAGCTATTGCTTTATATCCCATATCAATGCGCTTAAGAGCATCCTCAACGGTGTGGGCGCTCTCATCAGCCGCAAGCCTGACAGGAATATCACTTACATCCGCTTCAATCTCCTCTGCAAATGGTTCCTCGATAATTGCAATCTGATCAAATGCTCCGATATTTCGCGCATGATCAAGTAGCTTTAGTAATGTCTCCTTTTTTTCATAACGCCCGTTTGCATCAAAATAATATGGAAGCTTACCATCTTTTGTATAGGCTGTGTTCATTTTGCCTATTGCCTTGTGTATTGCAGTGAGTCTTGCTTTATCTTTTTCAAGCATCTCTTCCTGAGTGCCTGGTTGTCCGATCTTTATCTTCATGAAGAAGTAACCCTGATCAGCAGCAGCTTTTATTTCATCAACAGGTATTGTATATGCCATCAGCGGTATACCGGCAACTCTTTCATGTCTGTGCGAAAGAGCCGGTTTATAGGCTGAAGGGATCAAATCATCGAAATCAGATATCCCGCTCTCTTTCGCGTAGAGCAACCATGCAGCATTATCAACACCAACCATGGCATTGAGGGTAAAAGTTTTCCTCAGGGAAGGATTATTTGTGATCCTTTTCCCATACTCATGTACTTCAGGAAACAGGGCATCAAGAAGGTAAACAGGGGAGGTAAAAGTACGCCCGGCAGCCAATTGCAATGCTTTTTCACTTATTGCATACATCAGAGCATTGCCCCCACTTTCAGAATGAGCTGCAAAAACTCCGGCATCTGACCATAAAACATTCTGGGAACATAAACCAATTGAGTGTTTTCCGGAATCTGATTCCATATAAGCTGCCGACTGCCAGATTTCAGTCATGTAACCTCCTTTAAAGCCAAACGGACGTAACAACGGCTCTCGCTCAAAATCTGAACTTACTTTTGAAATCCTGATTGTTTTAGGTTCAAAACTATTAGTTCCAGGACTTTCAATATTGAGCTGATCCGAGATAATTGCTCCACCTGCAGCCAGTAACGAGGTCTTTATGAAAGTCCTTCTATCGGGATTAATCATATCAGGTAAGCTGGTATTTAATAAGATAGTTATTAAGATAATCCATATCCTTTTTTAGCTTTCTGACAATTATTTCCTGCTGCTGAGTCAGTGACAGCTTTTCTTCACCCTTTTCTAGCAAAGGGTATTCAACATGAAGTGTTAAAGGCCCTTCAATTTTAAGTTCTTTAACTGTCTTAAAGAAAAGATCCCAATTTATAATACCTTCTCCCAATGGCACTGTTACAGCTTCAGGTTTACCATTAATATCTTTCCATGTGAAATCCTTTATGGCGAGTGTTTTTATATGATCTGATATCAACCTCATACCCAGGATCCAGGTATTTGCTCCTTCAACCATAGCATGGCGGACATCATACTGGGAACCAAGGTATTCAGGAGGGAGATCACGCAGGAGCTCTTTCAGGTCCCACACAGGTCCACCAATTCTGATCCCGGCATGGTTCTGATAGCCACCATGAATTTTATATTTCCTGTTAATTTCTGCTATTTCTATTAATACTTTCCTGTATTTCTGAACAGACTCCCAGACACCTGTCTTTGAGTCATAATCGAACCACCCAAGCCTGTAATACTTCACACCTGATACTGAAGCAGTTTTCAGTACTCTCTCAGTAAATGGATCGGAGGCTGAAACAATGCTGCTAACCATCATATCAAAGGCAAGATTATACTTTTTCGCCTTCTCAACAAGTTTTGGCAGATCCGTTTCAACTGATGCAGGTTCGACTTTTCCACCTGGACGGACAGTCATATCAAATCCTTCAATACCCGATTTTACAAGGCACTCGCACATAAAGTCAAAGTCATAACTATCGATCGGCTTTGAAAAGAGCCTGACAGGGTATTTACGTTCAGCCGATCCCGGTAGTATAGATCCAAAACCTTTCACAAAAGGGATTGCCGCTCCTGCGGCGATTGTTGAAATAAATTTTCTTCTGTTTTGTTCCATATTTAAAGTATTTATAGTTTCCAAGGGGAACGATATTCATAATGCAGCAGCTTATTTGCAGCTTCACTATTTGTAAACATCTCTTTATCAGGATTCCACTGAAGTCTTTCCTGTGTAGCAAGAGCAATATTTGCAAGATGGGCAAAGCTTGTTGAACGGTGTCCTTCCTCGATAGGGCATAATGGCGTTTGCCTTGTCTTTATGCAATCAATAAAGTTTCGAACCAGGTTTGCAGTACTATCCCGACTGCTGCCATCTCCCAGCATTTCATCTTTTGAAGAATATTCTTCATCGGAAACCGGATTCTTCCATGTCTGAAACTGCCCAGCCCTGGCAGACATTATTTTAAACCCACCCTCATCAGCATTCAGAGTGCCCTTAGTACCCCGTAGCTCAACTTCACCATAAGGGAATAATCCTCCGCTGCTTGCCTCATAAATGCAAAAAACAGCTATTGCGCCTGAAGCAAATTCATAAGTAACCTGCATTGTATCAGGAATTGTACGGTCATCATCAACTGCATAATTACCTCCCTGTGCGCTGATGGCAACAGGTGCCGTTTCACCAATCATCCAGCGGATTACATCCATAAAATGAACGCCCCAGTTACCCATCTGACTTGAATAATCATTCCACCAGCGAAACATATACGGCGCTATGTTATACTGGTATGGACGGAATGCACGCGGACCCAGCCACATATCCCAGTTGAAATCTTTTGGAGGTTCCTTCGGCTTCATTCTGCCTATACCTGCCTGGTACATATTGTTTATCCTGTAAGCCCGGGCCACTGTCACTTTTCCTATTTTTCCAGCCTGAATATCCTTTGCCAGCCTCTGATAGACCGGATTTCCTCTCCTGTTAAGTCCCACAGCCACAACACGTTTCGTAGCAGCCTGTGCTTCAACCATAGCTCTTCCCTCCTTTATCGTGATGGTCAAAGGTTTCTCAACATAAACATCCTTTCCTGCTCTTACAGCAGCGATCATCTGCAATGCATGCCAGTGATCGGGGGTAGCGACAGCAACAGCATCTATGTCTTTATTTTCAAGTAACTTTCTGAAATCATTATATCTTTCAACTTTTTCAGGGAAAGATTCTCCCATCCTGGGAATTTGTCCTCCCATGTCTTTTAAATACCTTGGGTCCACCTTGTTAATATCGCGCATAAGATAAGGCTCATAAACATCACAAAATGCTGATATCCTTACATCAGGGTTTTTCATAAATAACCCCAGTAACTGCGATCCACGGTTACCTATACCGATAAAACCCATATTAACTCTGTCATTAGCCCCTATAATCCGGTTATAGCTGGCTGCATTAAGTCCGGGAGCACCAAGAGCAACCCCAGCTGTTACCAAACCTGTTTTTGCAATAAATTCCCGACGGGATGATTTTAATTTATTCTTCATACTTCATCTGATAAAAAAAAGAAAATTAAGAAAAATATCTGATCACAGCACTATGGTCAATCCTGTTTCCCAATATGCAATTTTAATTCTGTCTTCAATATCAATCTTCAAATGAGTAACATCCTCCTGAGTTCAAAGACCCATTGCATCTAAAAAGCCTGTTTGACACTGAATGTTTTTCTCAGTGAAATTAATTTGCCTTCTGATGTAATTCCCTGTATAATTATTTCATAATCAGACTCTATATCGGAAGACCAGAAATCGACTATAACCTTACCATTCTTATCAGGTTTAACTGAAGGATTCCAGTACAGCATATTCCTGAAATCAGGCACCCTGCTGATTTTATTCTCATTTTTCGAATAATCAGGTGATGTAAAAGACAATACCGGATCTACTACTTTGTAATGTAAACGGGTAGCGTAATCCGGAAGAGTGACCATACTGAAATCTCCCAAAGTTGTAACTACATTAACAATTCCATGGAATAAATAATCTCCGACATAATACCTGTCCCTTACTAAATCAATACTCTCCACCTTATCCGGATCCAGTCCGGCGATTATATCAGGAAAATTAAACATAACACCATCTACAAAAATGCCTGGTGGCGAGTCATATAATTTATCCTCAACCGGGTCCATTACAAATAATTCATATTTCTCATTTCTCTTTTTCAAAGATGTCCCCTTTACCAGTTCAAAGAAAACCTCTTCCATAACGGGAAGATTTATAAAATCTGCAATCTTAATTTCCAGATCGGGCTTTCCATAAAACCTTTTAGTAATTGCAGGCGGAAATGATCTCACTGCAGCAGGACCTAGGGAGGATGAACCATAGATCTTACTAACCTGGTAATTCACACCTGATTTTGATACATACTCTGGTAATTCATTACTTACGGAATCAATAATTGTTCCGGAGGGAAAATAATGGTCTGAAAATGGTACCTCAATTTTAATCCTGCTGTTATTATCCATCCGGGCAGGTTGTATTACCAAATCCTTAACCTTGTCATCAATTCTGACAAAGAATCTGAAATTTCCATCTGAATTAGTTTTAGCATATTGAAAAACAGGCACTTTACCCGGAGTTGACATAAAAACATAACTACCAGAATCAGGAGTCTGAGAATTACTGTTTAGCAATTTTCCTGAAAGATAGTGACC
This sequence comes from uncultured Bacteroidales bacterium, assembly GCA_963732435.1. Taxonomy (GTDB): domain Bacteria; phylum Bacteroidota; class Bacteroidia; order Bacteroidales; family VadinHA17; genus LD21. The sequence goes on from CAVSZL010000009.1 coordinate 352,141, forward strand.
TTCAGTTTCAGGATTATACAGAACCGGATCATATCTTTCCGATAAAATTTTTTCCCAGTTAATCCAGTTGCTTTTAAGGGTGAGAAGCATACTATTGATCTCATCCCGGGATAATGTATTGATTTTTCTTCCTCTCAGAAGTTTGAATGGCTTACTCCCGAATTCACTTCCGAAAAGCAGATAACCGGAAATATCCGGAAAACGAAGTGTGTCAGTGCAAGAAGTGACTGATATGCTAAGATTTGATTTAAACGTTTTCAGTTCTGTCTCATTTCCCATATCGATCTCAGCTGTAACCTTTTCCCTTGTCTTTATTTCTGATATTGAAGATATGTTCCGATCATGTAATTCTGCATAAGGTGTATAAAAAAACCTCTCGCAAACTGGTTTCCCTTTTGCATTAAAAACAGTTAGATGATTTATGCCAGCCTCAAGAATCTTTCTTTGAAGTGCTATTCTGGCTGATCCGTAAATAACTTTTATATCCTTTACCAGATTGATATTCCCGTTTGTATGAATAAAAAGATAAATAGTATCATTATTCTCAGAAAGGTACTGCTCATTTGCACGAACAATAATTTCAATAGAATCGGAGCTGAGATCACTGACTGAAACTAATATGCTACTGTCGCTTTTCTGGTTATCAGATTCAGTGTCCGTATACTTTTTCCCGATATATCTCTTTTTTGTGATTACATTATAGATACTGATCTCCTTCATGAAACAATTCTCAGGCAGAAAATTTTTCATTCTGTTTGTGTATGCCCTGATAGTATAAGTTCCGGAACTAAGGGAATCGGGAATAACTATTTGTCCCGGACCAAAACCATCATCCAAAAGAATGCTTTGCTGAGCTACAGGACGATTATACTGGTTTAAAATTTCAATATATGCCAGCTTATCATCCGGTGCAGGTTTATTTCCCTGTCTGTAAACAAGATATACATTAAACCACATCTCCTCACCCGCAATATAATACTCTCTGTCAGTATGAATATAAATCTCTTCCCTTTTTACCGATTCTGTATATTGACTGAACCGCTTGACAATAAGGTCTTTTACACTTGTCTGAAGTTGTGAATAAAGAGGATTTACACAAAGTGTTAGTGTCAAAATTATTACTGCAGGTCTGAAGAACTTTGTCATCTGGTTTTTTTCAAATTGAATCTGTTAATTCCCATCTTTCCAGAAAACAGGCTCTGTAATGGTACCTCTGGCAGTACAATCTGCACATCCTCTTTTATTGGTTAAAACCCTGAAAGATGGTATTTCATTTAAATGGTCTTCAATTACCCAGAGAGAAGTATTCAGGTACAGGATCGGCACGTTGCCCCTGACAGTATCTGAAATGCAGTCGGTGTAAAGGTTAACTATTCCATTGAATTTATCTTCAATAAAAATCCTTTTTGATGATCTGGCTGATACACTGAAAAAACCAAGAACTATTTCATCAGGATTATCAGTACACCAGATATTAGATGGAACTTCTGCAGGGACCATGTCATAAAGACCTCCTACCTGCTCACCAATGTTCCTTAGCTTTTCCCAGTAGACAAATTCTTCCTCATTTAGTGAATACTGATTTACAAGCATACTATATTTGATCTTAAGCCTGTCAGTTGTATTAGAAATGAACTTTAACGGATATCCCACTATTCTGTCTTCTGAAAGTGTTGAAGTACTTTTGACATTTATTTCACCGGAACTGGCTGAAACCCAGCATCTGTTATTTGGCACATAATAAGGTAATCTGAATTCCCAGGTCTCAGAGTATTCCCACCTGTAAAACTCACATTGGTTCAAAGGATCATGGGTACTAAGATATACCTGACAACCTTCTGTTTTAGGATGTATATCATCGCCTTCGCTGATTGTAACTTTTCTGTGAAATACGCTATCAATCGGGGGTACAGGTCTCATCTCCATTGGATATGACTCAAAATTATTATATTTTGAGGCTGAAATTGTTTTGATGTGCAACGTATAATACCGGCCTATCCTGCCTGTAAACAGTGCAGGATCGGTAACATATGTACCGGTAACACTCTCCTTAAGTTTATATATATTTCCTAAGTCATCAGAAATTGTAACGATACAACCTTTAAGAGGTTTTGATGCAATTTTACCTCCCAGAGGCTGCGACTTTGAAATCTTTATTGTATTTATCCCCGGCTGATCGGTAATTATTCCTTCAACAACCAGCAGATCTTTATCTTCATCCGTCTCCGGTATAAACTGAGTTATACAACCGCTGATAATCAGTATGAATAAAGGGAGGAGTATGTATTTTATGTGTTTCATATTTAACCTAAAAATCAAAGCTAAAAGTTACAGATGGGATTGCTCTTCCGAACACAGACAGTTTATATCCTTTAAGCACTTCATTCTCCTTCCTGAAATAAATTGAATAAACATTCTCTCTTCCAAGAACATTATATATTGAGAATGTCCAGTTAGGATGGGCTATTTTTTTTGATTTCAGATTTCCGCTGACCCTCACCGAGAGATCCAGTCGTGAATAATCAGGGATCCTGTATGCATTTCTTTCCGAATAATGAACCATCAGTTTATCACTTATACGATACATCGCCACAGGATATGTTATGGGACGTCCGGTACTATATACATAACTTGATGAGAAACTGAACCGACGTGAATACAAATAGTTAAAGATAAGGACAAGATCATGAGGCTTGTCAAAATTAGCCGGATACCAGTTCCCTGAATTTATTATTTCGTCACTGAAATTGCCAATACTACGCAGCAAGGTGCGTGAATATGTGTAGCCAACACTGTAGCGAATCTTTCCTTCTGTCTTTTTCAACATAAGTTCCATTCCATAGGCCTTCCCTTCAACATTTATGAGATCCCTTTCAATATTCTCAGCCATTATCAGCTTAGTTCCGCCTTTGAAATCAATCATATTTTTGATCTCCTTGTAATAGAATTCACCAGAGGTTTCAAAACCACTTCTTGACAGCATCCTGTAGAATCCTACAGCAATCTGGTCTCCAATCATTGGCTTAATATAATAATCACTCAGTTTCCATGTATCTGTCGGAGAAATTGTTGCAGTATTTGACAGGAGATGGATATATTGTCTGGTACGGTTATAATTTATTTTAAAGGAGTTTCTTTCGGATATTCTGAAATTAAGGGACACTCTGAACTCAGGACCTCCATATTTGGCTGATACATCTCCATTATAAAATTCCAATGTATCGGTAACACTCGATCTGCTTCTCGGGAAGTCAGGGTTATAGATCATAAAACTCTGATTACCATATGAATAAAATGCTGACATTCTCATACCCACATTTACCGACAAATAACTGGTCAAAGTAAGCCTGTCTTCAATATATAATGCTCCTTCCAAAGCGTTTTCACTATCAATTTCATTTTGTATCATCAGTGAAGAATCATTGGCTGGGAATAAAGATCCGGGAGAAATGGAATAATTTGTCATATCGAGACCAAAATTGACTTCATTTTTACCCATAAACAGGTTAAAATCCGCCTTTAAACCAGTGCTGTTAACCTTGTGGGATAATTCAAAAGCTTCTGTTACAGGATCCTGACTGGAGATATTATATTTATAAAAACTATTGTTAAAAGAGATATTTGAGAAAAACCTGTTGTTAAAGAAATGTCTCCATTTAAGGGCAATTATATTGTTATCATAGCTATAAACAGTATCGGAATTAAAACTGAATGCATCATGACTCAGATAAGCGGATAAGTCGATTTTATTCTTTTTGTTTAAATCATAAGTGATCCTGGCATTAAGATCATAGAAGGAGACTTTGCTGTTTTGGAGGGCAGGGTTCTCAATAAGATTAGTAAGCCAGTTAGAATATGTTGTCCTTCCAGTAAGAATATAAGTCAGAGTATCTTTAATCAGAGGTCCTTCAACTGACAGATGTGTGGTAACCGGACTTATACCTGCATTACCGGCGAACTCCTTCCTGTTTCCATCCCTCGGAACTATATCAAGTACAGATGATATCCTTCCACCATATCTTCCCGGAATACCTCCTTTATAAAGAGTAACATCTTTTATTATGTCAGAATTGATTGATGAGAAGAATCCAAAAAAGTGGGATGAATTATATATTGGCGCTCCATAAAGAAGAATAAGATTCTGGTCGGCGGAACCTCCTCTTACATTAAAACCCGCTGCTCCTTCACCAACAGACTGGACCCCAGGTATTAATAATACACTTTTAATAATATCAGTCTCTCCTAGGGTCGTAGGTAATAATTTAAAATTAGTAATATTTATCTTCTCTGCGCCTACTTCAAAACGTTGCATAGTTACATTTTTATCTGCTGATACAACAGCCTCTTTCAGGGGGATAAGCACACTATTCATTTCAACATTCATTTCACCTCCGCCATTAAGATTCAGATTTATCATCTTTTCTTTCAACCCGATGAAAGAGAAACGGAGAAGATGAATTCCCCGGGGTAGATTCAGGGAATAAAATCCGTAAGCATTAGAAATGGTACCAACAGCCAGTTTACTATTATAAACAGTTGCACCTGCTATTGGTTCCTTTGTGTCCAGATTAGTAATATATCCCGAAACTACTACATTTCCGGGCTTGTTCATATCAGCCGGATTGCCAACTTCTGCAAATGCATTTTCCCCCTTGGCAGCGATTTCATTTTCATCTGAGTATCTGGAAGGAGGAATAAATTTACCTTCCTCTATCTCTTCTATCTTTTGAGTCGCCTTAACAGCATAATTCTTCGTGAGTACGACATTCCCTCTTTCATCGATATAATAGTACAGAGATCTCCCGGTAAGTATAATGTCAAGAATTCCGGTCAATGTATTTATTCCCTGATAATCACCAAGTTTTATATGTGCAATCCATTCCTCTTTATAAAAGAATTTTAATTTGAGAAGTGTTTCCGCTTTAACCACAAATTCTTCAAATGAAAGATCTTTATATTCCCATGTTACCGGGTACTTGTCCTGTCCATTCAGGGAAGGGGTGAGGCCTATCAGCAATAAGAGGAAGATGATTCTCAACTTCATAATTTAAATTATATGCTATCTCAGATTATCATAATACGAGATAACCGGGATAAAACTCTCAGGATTTTTCTTCGATATAACTACTTTGTTTGTCCTGATATAATCCTTAATAGCTTTTTCGTCTTCACCAAATAAGTCTGTAAATTTTCGCTCACCAGTGATCTGATAAGGGAGATTGTTTTTTACAAGATAAACATTTTGCACCTGGTAAAACTTATCGTACATTTTATCAACAGCCAGCAAGGCAATCTCTTTTCTGTATTTGACATAAAGTTCCGATTTCCCTTTATATAGCACATTTACATAACCATTGAAGAGATTCAGGCTATCTTCCTTAATATTAACAAATCTCCATTCTTTATTCATAAAACTTAGAGAGAAACTATCAACCATTTCTTTATTAAGCTGAAGTACAGGTCCATGGGTTAATGGTATCTGTATCTGATCTGTATAAAGATCATATCTGATACTTATACTATCAAATGTTTTACCACCAATAGTTACTGACCCGGGAAGAAAATGAGCTGAAAGAAAAAACTGATCTTCCTTTACCATATAATGAAGGTTTCTCCATACCCTCCCATTATATAATATCTGATTTTCTTTAAGTGTATCATTCACACTTAAATTTATGCTTTGTTGAGAATAAGGATAATCCGGACTAATTCCATGTAGACTTTCAAAAAAAATGAGTCCATATATAACTAGAAGAAAAGTTCTGTGGATGGACATCAATAAAGTCTTCCGGGATTAAACATTGCAAAGATTTGTCTATTTGACAATTGGTGTCAGCACAATATTCCTGTATTGAACAGCACCATGATCGCCCTGAAGATAGATTGGTCCAGGTGTAAATACATCAGACTTCATTGCACCTCCGGTTGGTCCGTCTACCGGCTGGTTATCAATTATTTTCACCCCATTCAGAATGACTGTAATATGACGATCACAAAGTGTCATATCCATGGATTGCCATGTCCCGGCAGGCTTTTCAGCATTGACTGTTGGTGAAATACGGCTGTAAACACCACCCATATAGTGAGAGTCCAACGGTTTCTTATAGGAGTCAATGACCTGAATTTCATACATACCACGAAGATAAACGCCACTATTGCTTCCCTCCGGAACATTGACCTCAAGCTTTAAATTAAAATCCTCAAATTCCTGCTCGGTCCTGATATTCCCATAGCTTATATGTTCTGCACCTTCAGTCTGCACCGGATTGTTGATAAGTAATCCTTCAACAACAGAGAATCCGTTTTTCTTCTTTTCTTCCATTAATCTCCAGCCAGTCAGGTCTTTCCCGTTAAATAATGTTATCGGGGTTCCATATTTCACTTTAGTCAGATCTGGTGCAGGTGGCGCAGGTGGAAGTTTAACACCAGTGAATACACTTGTATCTACACTTAGTCCATCACGTTTGGGAGTCAACAGAATTCCACTGATCTTTTCTCCATTTTTTGTTATTTCCAGCCAGTCAGTTACCATATGGCTTTTTAAAGGATTGCCATTTTCGTCTTTCGTCCTGATAACGTTATTTGATCTTTGAATATTAAGAACATGGTCTTTTGCCAGGAAAATATTTGAAACAGGTAAAACACTACCTCCACCCCACAGAATATCTGCATCAATATAATCATCCTCTTTCCGCACTTCTATCCAGCCAACAGAACCTCCATCAATATCGATGGTCCACTGACCTAAGAATTCAGAAATATTTGTTTTTATAACAGGTGCAACAGGGGTCTCTGTTTTACATGAAGTAACCGAAAATAATACTAGGATAGCCAATGAGAAAAAACCGGTCTTTTTCATAATATGAACAATTAAGGTTTATTTGTTATTAATTCTCAAACTTAAAATATTTAAACTACAATATAGCAATTCTTTGCATAACATAATTCTGATTTGAAAAACTGCCATCAATTTTCTATCAGTTGAGCAGTTAATAATTATTCTTTCTGTTGTACCAGGTTAAATTTCAGGGAACCGGATCCGGACTTTTCTCTTCCTGGATCTTAACTAACTCACTGTTATAAATCCTGTTCTCAAGGATCCTTGCATATCTAAGGGCAAGTTTATCGTTGTAATCTTCATAAGATTTCTGAGCCCACTCCACAGCAACCGGCAGTTCACCATTTATCTCATTGATAATAGCCATATTATAACAGGCTCTTCCGGCTATTTTAGCCTTTCTGTTTGTGGTCTCTGCTTTCCATAACTCACCAGCTTCATCCCATTTCCCAAGTTGTGCTTTCCTGCGCGCAACTTTGAAATTATCTGTTCCCTTTACGTAATAATCACGATACACTCTCACTCTGTAAGGGATAATCCTTGAAGCATAACCACGACCCGCTTTATCACTTACCTGGTTAACAGCATCTTTCCTTCCTGTAAGAGCAGCTGCGGCTATGACTGGATTGATCCCTCTGCCTGAAGTGACGATTGATTCGTCATAGACATATTCATCAAGTATCGAGCGGGATGCCGGATCATAAATCCTCCATCCTGTCTTTATTAGAGTTTCCATATCAACCTGGTGTTCAAGGGCAGGAATAGTACCCAAAATTGTCTTCACCTCAACCTTGTTTGCAGAATAATTTAGACGGGTGTCCGTATCAAACTTTTCAAGAGCGAAAAGAGCATCTGTCCCTGACTCCTCACAGATCTGGCTTACTATTTCCCATGAGAGAGGAGGTGGAAATTGTGTCAGTGCAGAAGTCCTGAAGTCAATATCGCTCAATAACTTAACCTCATCAAACCTGCTATTGTTCAGCAACTCATCAGATAATCCCTTTATACTAACTTCAGCACCCTCTTTATCAAGATCCACGCCTTCCAGTGAAAGAGCTTTATCTATATTATCAGCTCCCCGAGTTTCCTCAGTCGGGATACTCCTGTTTATAACTCCTACAATTTTAACATCAGACGGAATTGTTACCGGGGCAGGTTCAACAACATTAAGGTATAATTCATTTGTTTTACATGATATCAGAAAGCTGATAATAAATAATAGAATAACAGACTGTTTCATTTGCCGGAATCAATTAATTGATTTAGTAATCAAAAATAATCAATTATTCGATGTTTATGCTAAAGATTCACCCATTCTCCTTTTTCGCATCTCTTATTCCCCCCTTCCCCCCTTCTCCTCTTCTCTTCTCCTCTTCTCTTCTTCTCCCATTCTCCAAATCATTCCTCTATTTTTATCACTCGTATATTCCTCAACGCAGCAGTTGTATTCCACGAAGCCAGTCCGAAAGGTTTTGACAGTTCCACCTCAGGACGTATTGACAATTTATTCTTACCAATGGCAAAATTGACAACAACTACATCATCAATCAAAGCTTTAACTGTATCTGTTTTTACTATTAGACAAATCTTATACCAGCGATCCTTTTCAAATTTCTGTAATGTTGTTGTTTCATTCTCTGAAGCATCCTTTCCATTTATACTGCTGAGCCCTACTGTAGTGCCACCCCATCCGCCTACAATAAGAGTACAGGGATCTCTTCCAACAGGAAAAGTCATACCGCAAAAAAAGTCATTCCCGGAAATTTTCTTTGCCTCCAGAGTGACCTGATAATTAATTTCGGGGAACTTATTTTTATATGTAATACCTGTACAGCCGTCACCCATCCCAAGAACAATATCATCACCTGAGACATAAACTGGTCCCTGGGGGCCAAAATTTGTTACTTCCCAGCCTTCAAGGGTTTTGCCATCAAAAATATATGAACTGTCCAGCGTAACGGTGTTTTCCGACAGGTTTTTATTGTTACCTGTCTTGCCTCCCGTACAATTTAAAAGAGTGAGAATAAAAAAAAGTATTACCACTCTGCAGGCCACTCCGAGAGTAATTTAAAGAACTGCAGTTCTTTGTAATAAGGTTTCGTTTTAGCTTCTATAGCCAGCATCTGATCAGCTGTAAGAGGTTTAAAATTCTGGGCGATTTTAATATTCTCCTCCAACTGGGCAATATCATCAAGACCTATTATTATTGTGCTTACAGGAAGTGACATAACATACTCCATTGCCTCCTTAATTGTAATAATACCGCCGTGTGCAAAGATCCGGTCGCGTGCAGGGATCTTCATTCCAACAATACCCATCTTTTTTTCAACAGCCGTCGGAAGAAATTTCTCAATAAAAGGATCATGATGTTTATCGGCTGCATTCAAAGCGACAAGAACATTGTCGAAGGGAAACCGTTCAGACATAATCTTCAGCATTTCAGGGCTTTCATGACCTGTTATACCAAGGAACCTAACCATCTTCTGGTCGCGGGCTTTTTCGAGAGCTTTAACTACACCGTCTGCAGCAAAGTAGCTATCAACAGAGCTTATCTGCGAAGTTACCAGGTTATGTATCTGCCAGAGATCGAGATGATCGGTCTGCAGGTTCTTCAACGATTTTTCAAGAAGCCGCATTGATCCGTCATAAGTGCGGTCATTAGTCTTTGATGCAAGAAAAACCTCCTTACGACGGGTCTTCATTACCTGACCTATATTTCTTTCACTCTGACCAGCTGCATCAGCTTTTGATATGGTTGCTGTTGCACGACCGTAAGCGGCGGCTGTATCGACATAGTTTATTCCCAGGTCAATTGCCCTGTTTATTATCTGAACAGACAACTCCTCTTTACCAATTGTTTCAAGTGTTGCCTGTCCTCCGAGACTGTATATACCAACCATATGGCCGGTCCGACCTAATGGTCTCAAAGGTAGTTTTCCCTTATTCTTTTGAGTGGCATCAAGCTCTGTTACCGTATTGAGATAAGGATAAAATCCTGCCACTGCTGATGCAGCCAGAAGTTTTTGCAGGAACTCTCGACGTGAGTTAAGGTTTGCTTTTTCCATGCTATTTTTCAGTAAAATTAATAAATTAATGCCAATTATAAATAGATTTTTCTGTAGATACTGATTATAACAAACTTTCATTCAATTTAGTTCATTATAGACACATCCGATTTTTTTAGTAAATTGGAGCATTAAATATCAGCAAATATTTTGGACGGAATGACAACAATATTATTAAGTATACTGATTCTTTTTTCAATAATAATTACTGTTTTACTGTTAAGAATTTTCAACAGGCTCAACAATCCTGTTCAGATAAACCTGTTGAAGGAATCCCTGTCAGTTTTCGGTAATAATCTCGATAAAATCAATATTTCCCAAAAAGATGAATTCCAGCGGAACAGGGAGGAATCTTCAAAAACAGCAAAAGACAACCGTGATGAACTGCAGAAATCGCTCGAATCTTTTGATATGAGGCTTTCAGGAAACATCAAGGATTTCAATGAAAATCAACGTCAGAACTTCGAAAGTTCAATCCTAAGGGCAAAGGAACAGGCACAGAATATAGAATCGAGGCTTGAGAAGATGAGGGAGACAATTGAAAACAAGCTTAAAGAGATCCAGACTGATAACAGTCTTAAGCTTGAGCAAATGCGTGAAACAGTTAATGAAAAACTCCAGGAAACACTCAATACCCGTATAAGCGAATCATTCAAAATGGTTACTGATCAGCTTGAGCAGGTTTACAAAGGACTTGGAGACATGCAGAAACTGGCAGTAGGTGTAGGCGATCTGAAGAGGGTTCTTTCCAATGTAAAGACCAGGGGAATTATGGGAGAGATTCAACTTGGTAGTATTCTGGAACAATACCTGTCTGCCGAACAATTCCTTAAAAACGTGGTAATAAAGCCGGGGACAAAAGAGAGTGTTGAATATGCAATAAAATTACCGGGAAATGAGAATCCCGACGAACCTGTATTGCTGGCAATTGATTCCAAGTTTCCGGTTGAGGATTACCAGAGGCTGATTGAGATCTATGAGAACATATCCGATTACACTAAGGAGGATATACTAAAAGTTGAAAAAGCATTTGATGCAAGTGTACTCAAATCTGCAAAGACCATTAATCAGAAATACATTTCCCCTCCTGTTACTACTAACTTTGCAATTATGTTCGTACCCACAGAAGGATTATATGCCCAGATCCTTACCAGAACCGGCCTGTTTGAGATGGTGCAGCGTGATTTCAATGTTACTGTTGTGGGCCCGTCAAACCTGGTTGCTTTTCTGAGCAGTCTTCAGATGGGTTTCCGTACGCTTGCAGTGCAGAAACGTTCAAATGAAGTATGGCAGATACTTGGAGCTGTAAAAACAGAATTTGAGGGATTTGAGAAAGTATTGGAAAAAGCTCAGAACCAGATCATTTCAGCAAGCGGGAATATTGAAAAGCTTGTTGGTACCCGATCGAGAGCTATAAAACGAAAATTAAGAAATATCCAGGAGCTGCCAGCTTCTGAAGCTGCGAGGCTTCTGGAATCGAATGAGGCAGACAATGATTTTAAAGATAACTTTGAAGAAAATGAAGAGACTGAGGAGAAGATTATCGATTAAATTATATTTGCTCTGAAACAACAATTAAAAAAAATTGATAAACATAACTATCATGAATAATAAAATAAAGCGAAGAAATTTTATTGAGACCTCTGCCAAAGGAGTAGCTGCAGCAGGCTTGTTATCTGCATCATCACCTGCAAATAAAAAGTCGGAAGCCTTTTCACAACTCTTTATCCATCATGTTTTTTTCTGGCTGAAAGAACCCATAACTCCCGAGGTCAGATCTAAATTTGAAACATCCCTGAAGAAACTGGTAACCGTGGAGACTATTGTTGATCATCATCTGGGTGTACCGGCTGCAACCGATCGTGAAGTAATTGATGCCACATATACCTACTCACTTCTGGTCACTTTCAAAAGCAAGGCTGATCAGGATATTTATCAGACGCATGATATTCACCTGAAGTTCATTGCCGATTGCCAGGATCTCTGGGAAAAGGTAGTAGTGTATGACACTATAAGTATCTGATATATAACTATCTTAGAAACACCTCGAGCACAGGAATTTCAACAGGTGGTTTAAGGACAGGAAGATTTAGGGTAATATCATTACCTTCATTCTCTCTGGCGGTTCTCAGCTGAACCTCAGAAGCATCGTGAAGGAACTGAACATATTTGATTTTGTCACCCATACCCGGCAGAGAAAGACTACCCATCGGATATGCCAGCAAATGAATGTATAACCTTTTAGTTACAGGATTATAAGTCAGGAGAGTATTCGGAGGTGCTGTAAATCCTTCGGGAGCTGCTGTACATCCATAAACAGAGCGGCTGTTGTATTTCATCCATTCACCCATTGACTTTAGCCGGTCCTGAGCTCTGAAATCAAAGGTTCCTCTGGCAGTCGGCCCAACATTCAAAAGCAGATTACCACCTTTACTCACTGATTCTACAAGAAGCTCAATTAGTTGTGCAGGACTTTTCCAGGAAGTTTCATCGCGGTAATAACCCCACGACCCTGAGAATGTCTGACAGGTCTCCCAGAAGATTTTTTTCCCATTCATTTCCGGCCATTTTGCAACTTTCACCTGCTCGGGAGTTGTAAAATCCCATCCGCCTTCCACATCACGGAGATCAAGACGATCGTCAACAATGATTCCTGGCTGAAGTGAGCGGGCAAGTTTCAGAAGATTTTCAGAATCCCAGTCTGCACGACCTTTTCCATTCTTCCCGGGGAAAGAAAAGTCGAACCAGATAATACTTATCTCGCCATAATTTGTTAGAAGCTCACGTACCTGATTTTTCATATACTCACGGTATTTGTTCATGTCGCGTCCTCTATTGAGTCTTGCGTATGCCGTATCTGTCTCCTGTCGCTGCGGATGGTTTCTGTCAATAGTATAATCGGGGTGATGCCAGTCAATAAGTGAATAATAGAAACCAACCTTTAATCCTTCAGCCCTGAAAGCCTCAACATATTCTTTTATCAGATCTTTACCATACGGGGTATTTGTAGCCTTGTAATCAGTGAATTTAGAATCGAACAAACAGAAGCCCTCATGGTGTTTTGCGGTTAAAACTACATACTTCATCCCTGCTGCTTTCGCCATTTTAGCCCACTCATGCGGATCGTACAGATCAGGGTTGAACATTTCGAAGTATTTCTGATACTGTTCATTGGTAGTTCTTTCACGGTTTTTAACCCATTCATGACGTGCAGGAAGGGCGTATAAACCCCAGTGAATAAACATACCAAACCTGGCATCGGTCCACCATTTCATACGTTGAATTTTCTGAGCCTCAGTCTCTTTCGGAAGCTGAGCTTTAGTTACAACAGGTGTGATCAAACTTGTAACCAATGCAAGTACCATTATTAAAATCTTTGTTTTCATGTTTGTCAGGTTAAGTTATTGAATAAAATTATTTTAAGTTTTGTTAAAGTCTCTTCAACAGTATTTCTGATAAATCCTCCTGAGCTAATTTAGCAGGATTATTCTTAATTTCAGTCTTTTTGCAGATATCATAAATATCCTTTGCTTCAATTCCATATTTGTTTAACCCAGCCAATTCCAGTTCTGCGGTCATTTTATAAAGAGAGCTGACAAGACCATCAATATAATAATCCTCAGATCTGCCTTCTTCTCCAAGAAATAATTTTCCTAAAAGAACATACTTTTTCAAAGCAGTATGATCCGGGGAATTTCGCCTGAGGAATTTTATATTCACTTCATTTGCAGCAGCCATAAGGGTACCGCAAACTAATCCGTGTGGGATATCATACATCCCTCCGATTGATGATGCAAAACCATGCACAGCTCCAAGACCGGCGTTTGCGATACAAATGCCTGAAGTCAGTGCTGCAAACGACATCCCTGTTCTTGCTTCTGTATCTGCCGGGTCAGAATAACATCGTACTAATGATTCCTTTACGGCTTTTATCCCTTCAAGCGCAAGGGCATCTGTATATTCACATGCCTTATCGGAAAGATATGCTTCAGTCAGCTGGGTGAAACAATCCATACCGCTTGCTGCAGTAATATCGCGGGGGCAGTTCACCGTAAGGGAAGGATCAATAAGGGCAACATCAGGCACAAAGTTATCATGCCGCAGAGATTTTTTAAATCCATCCCTTCCTACTTTTGAGATAACAGCGTTTTTGGTTGCTTCGGTACCTGTACCTGAAGTTGTTGGTACTGCAATAAAAGGCAATTTGGATCCGGGGTGGTCTTTTGTCCCTACTCCTTCAAGAAACAGAGTCACAGACTCAGTCCGGTAAAGCATAGCAGAAATGGCTTTCCCTGCATCAAGAACACTGCCTCCGCCTATACCAACCACCAGGTTAAATTCTTTTTCAGATAATGCTTTTACTGCCTGATCTACAATGTCAGGTGACGGCTCTCCCGAAACGATCACCCTTTCATAAATAATACCCTTTGAATCAAACTCATGCAGAAGTTTTTCTGCATATGCTGAATTCATAAATGAGGTTCTTCCTGTTACAAGAATAATTCTGCTTCCGAATGATTTTACAATTCCGGGAAGTTCAGCAACTGCGCCATTTTTAAAATTTATTTTCGGTATCCTTGCAAACTGAAAAGGTCTTACCATTTTGACTTGTCGTTTGGTTCAATAATATTGTATTTAACACCCTTTCTTGGGTCAGCCATGTAATCATTTACCGTATCACGCCACAGAGCATAATGGCTTGTGTTTTTATGTGCTGCAGCCGATTCTTCTGATTCATAAGCTTCGTAGAGCATGAACCTGCACGGATCGTCAGCTTGCTGGACAAAATCAAACCTTAGATTACCGGGCTCTTTCACAGACTGGTTATGATTAAGTACTGTGGCTTTAATAAAATCATCAATCACATTATCTTTTACATTAACGTACACACAAGTTACTATCATAAAAATAATTTTTAAGTAAAGTTAACCTATATGAATAAAATGAACAAGGGTATAAATCAGGCTTATAAAGAAACAATAGCTACTTAAAATTATCTCAACAGAATTGTAATTATTGTCTGACTACATCAATTTCTCTTTTTTCTTTAAAGAAGAAAATGAAGCATATCAGTACTGCAATTGCAATATAAGCAGGAACATACCATATTTTCTGCCATTGATATACTTGTCCTGAGGAATAATATGTTGTTACAAAACCTGAGAACCAGGTACCAATGAACATTCCAAGTCCGTAAGTAACAAAGGTAAATAATCCCTGGGCGGCATTTTTGATCTTTTCATTCGATTTCTTTTCGGTATACATGTAACCGGTCACAAAGAAGAAGTCGTAGCATACTCCGTGAAGGATAATACCGGCATAAAGCATCCACAGGTTTGGTCCCATATTGCCAAATGCAAAAGCAATGTACCTTAGGATCCAGGCAGTCATGCCTATCAGAAGCATTTTCTTGACACCAATCCTGTTAAACAGGAATGGGATAGCCAGTATGAAAAGTGCCTCAGAGATTTGCCCCATAACCATCTTTCCTGCAGTGTTTTCCATGCCTGACTGGTTAAGATAAAGGTTGGCAAATCCGAAATAGAACGAGAGCGGGATACAAACAAAAATTGCAGCAATAAAAAAGATCAGGTAAGGTTTGTCCCTGAAGAGTACAAGTGCATCAATCCCCATTACAGATTTTGCCGATGACTTTCCTGTCTCCTGAGGAGGTGTATGAGGAAGCATAAAACTGAACAGCCCGAGCGCAACCGAAACAACCGAAGCCATATAGAATGTCAGTGGTGTTTGTTCAATACCAAGCAGGGAGATCATAAATCCGGCAATAACCCAACCAACAGTTCCAAATACCCTTACAGGCGGAAATTGCTTTCCGATATCGGTCATTTGCCTGAATGCCACACTGTTTGAAAGGGCTATTGTAGGCATGTATGCAAGAGAATAAAGTAGAATTATCCAATAAAATGAACCATTTGTTGTGATCCTCGATGCAACTAATAAAAGGATACCTCCGGCTATATGCAGAACGCCCATAACTTTCTGGGCAGCAAAAAACCTGTCTGCAACCATTCCTATAAAAAACGGAGATATCATCGTAGCTATTGCCAGAGCGCTGTATGCCGCTCCGATCTGGATACCTGTTGATCCCAGGTACTTTGACATGAATGTTCCCATAGTCACATACCATGAACCCCAGACATAATACTGAAGGAACATCATGGAACTCAGGATAATTTTGGTTTTAATTTTCATTCCCCTATAGTTTGTTGATTTAACTCGATTTGATTTCAAACACCAGGAGTTAATAAGCAGGATTGATTTTGAGATACTTGCTACTATAACCTTCTGAGGTTTAGTGATATCTTTTCGCAGATATTTCTAATGTTTAATTCTTACAGATGAGTATTCCCAGCCATTATCTTTACACATCACCTGTACATGAGAATCCCAGGTTGGCTCCTGTGGATTCTTGCCAAGCGGAAAGCAGTCAACGGCAATATAATGCAATGTATCAGCGCTAGTTGAGAAAATCTGATGATAACTATGGCGTGGGATAAAGACCAGGTTTTTTGGTTCAATATCAAATTTCTCGATACTCCCTTCCCGGTCAAGCTCCACCCTTCCTTTTCCTGATAAAACATAGAAAACCTGTTCAGTATCATGGTGAACATGCCTGTGGGTATATTTTCCCGGGGCGATATTGACAATAAATGACTCTGAAACTTCGGCATTTGAGCGATCCATAATCAATGAGTTGCCATGGGTCGGAAAATAATAATCCTCTGTTTCTATAGTGCTGAAGAGCACTTTTGCCTTTTGATCCGGAATCCCTGAAGTCATATCCTGCAAGTTAGCCTGGTCTGGCTTTGAAGGAATTAAATAAATAACCGCAACAGCAAGTATTATGCCTGATGCAAAGCTGATTGCTACCAGTAACAGATTGTTTTTCATACAATGAATATTAGAAGTTATTTTGTTTTTTGAACAATTTAGGAAATAATTCTCAGCCAAAAAATAGTTACACTACTATTTTAACTGGTTATTTTTTTGATGTCAGAGACCAGATACCACCAGAATTATTAACCAGGTATGATTGTCCGGAAGCAGCATCTTCAATTCTGAATGAACCATCATCATTTGTATGCAGTGACCATTTTTGCTTCCTATCCAAATTTTCAAGTGTATAGGTATTATTCTCCCCCTTGCATACCCATCCCGATATACCAGCATGACTGTCAATGGACACTGTGTGAACTACTGTGCGGGTTAATGAAGGAGTATTTTCAACCCATCGCATCAAAATTCCCGAACCTGGCTTACCTTCTCCTCTTTGACCAGGCAGCGGATGATATGCATCATGAACCATTGCATAGATTGGCACGCTAAAATTGCCATTGCCAAAACTGGTAATTTTTACACCTGCATCACCACGTCGTGCAATTAATTTATTTGGGCGCTCCATTTTGTAATCAAGAAGTCCGTCGCGGTTGTTGAGTAACCAGTTCCATGTTGTTTTAACCGGCACATCAGACTCAATCCTGTCTACTATAAACAGAGCAAATGAGCCACAAAGCACCCAAAAACGGCTGAAAGTTTTAATAGGAGAACCATAAAGATCTGCTGCATCAGATCCAATAACAGAAACTGAACCAAGACGAGAAGTAATGAGCCTGCGACCACCGTCATTTTTTGGATCGCCACTAATTATCTTTCCATTCTCGTGAATTATTGATCGCCTTTTTCCTACATGTTGAATCATTGTACGGCCAGGCTCATTAGTCAGTGAAGGAATTGCCAGGTTACTGGCAGGTGATGAAGCTGAGAAAGGGATCTCGAAAGTACACGTATTATGTGAAGATGTTGAGATCTCAAGCTCATGGGTGATGTTTCTGTAACAACTATGACCAGGGTCCAGCAGAAGACGTTCCTTGTTGTGAACCAGAATAAAACTGTTGATATCGCCATGCAAATGGGCTGATGCATTTCGAGGTTCTGAAGGAGTACGGACGGCAAGTGTGGTAATACCATTCCAGGAGTCTCGGGCAAATGCATCACCTCCCGAGAATACTGCTGTAACAGCTAAGTCTGCATCTTTCGGAGAAATAGCAGGTGCTGCATCAGCAAGCATAATTACAGATAAAAAGCCAAAACCATTAACAAAACCAAAACTAGCCAGGTCATGTGGACCAGGCTCATTTGCAGGGAAATACAAGGTATTAAAGAGCCAACTGGCAAGTCCGGCCTGAATCGGCAATTCTTTTCTTGCTCTTGCAGCTATATGCACAAGCAGATCACCTGACGGACGAAAAATAGCGGCAGCATCGCCAAAATTAGCACTTCGCGGCCAATCCATGATAGGCCACCCGGATAAGGGTTTACGATAGAACAAGGCATATGATGCCCAATCAACTATGCGGGCATAAGGTTCGAGTGTTATTGTTTTTAATGAAGATTTTCTAATTAATGCTTCATGGGCCAGCATGATTGAATAGGCAGCATAATTGGCATATTGCAGTGATTCTCCGTAACTCCCGTCTTTCTGAAAATGATCCTGAGCAACCGGAAGCCATTCAGCAGCATAGGCTAATGCCTGGTTGTCGTCAAGAACAGCTGCGGCAACTGTGTAACCGGCTAAGAGCACACAATTCCAATTATGGAATGTATTGGTCTTCTCAATAAAGCGCCGGCAAGGCATTAAACCCTTGTCTCTAAGGTTACCAAGTATTTCAGTCTTTTCCTCCTGCGAAAACAAATCGGATGCAAGATCGTAAGCAATGGCTATTCCCCATGTCAGGTGTGCTGTCTCAAGGTTTCCAACCATTTCACCTCCTCAATAACTACGAAATGGAGGGCCTGACCATTCAGCAACTGATCTTCTAACAATATCAAGGACTGAGGCCCGAAGCCATGAGTCGACCTGAGCCGATGGCCTTACAGCATGTATCAAAGCAGCATCTGTAAGATACTCTCCGGCGAGATGCCACCATTCATTGGTTGCAGACGGATCTACCAGACCCGGTGATAGTGACCGCTTGTTAACCCTTGCCTGCATTGCAGAGAGCAGAGAGGCTGTTGGTGAAGTGGCGGGAGCCTGCAGAAGTCGTGTCTTTTCATCTTCAGAAAGAAAAATACTTTTTGTGGCAGAGCCGTTTTTAGCAAACAATTGGATAGTGAATCCACAGCAAAAAAGAACGGTTAGCAACAAATTCAGAATGTTATATATCAGCTTGTTCATAGTCTGTTTTGTATTAGGAGTAACTAAAAGTTCCTTTTTTCAAGAAACTTATCTAATTCGGCTCTGGTCATAAGCAATTTCCCTTTGTAAGTATCAAGCCAGCTTCTAAAATCTTTTTTTATTGAATCGTCCCATTTACTGTCAATAACTCCGGCCGTATATTTCCCTTCCTTGATGCGTTGCTGACCAAAAATATCGAACAGCTCAGTTACTTCTCCGGTCAGAACAATATGCTCCACTAAATGTGCCGGGATAAAAATAACTCCATCCTTTTTAGCAAGAACTGCATCGCCGGGTAAAACTGTTGCTTCGCCGATCCGGATCGGTGCATTTATACTGATCAGTACAGTTTTACGCATGTAGGATGGATCAGTACCTTTCACCCATACATTAAACCCTTTTATTTTGCGCAAATCTTCAGTATCTCTTATGTGTCCATAAACAATTACACCTCTCTTTGAACGAGCCCAGACCCCATTTCCAAGGTTTGAACCAACAACAGTACCGTAAGAC
The DNA here is from genome assembly GCA_963732435.1 of uncultured Bacteroidales bacterium. GTDB lineage: Bacteria > Bacteroidota > Bacteroidia > Bacteroidales > VadinHA17 > LD21. Next base: position 371,753 of record CAVSZL010000009.1, read on the forward strand.
TGTTTATCATAGCCATCGGCTACGTAAAAATCGCCTTCAACAAGAGTTGACATTGCCCAGGAAACGGTACGACGTTGTTCCCACATGCGTCCTTCAATCTTACCCTGCTCAATTATCTGGTTTTCCAGATCAACCCTTGAAGGTATGAACTGAGCCGTTACAGCACGTCCTGTCATCACGTTGTTGTCGTTCTCGTTCAGAAGTTTCCAATCACCTTCGAACTGGTTAAAATAGCCCAACTCTATTAACTCGGCCCAGGCCTCCTCCAGAGTTATATTTTTTAAACGCTCAAGCAAATTGTCAGGAACTTTTGGTCTGCCATCAGCGAATCGCTCACCGGTCCATTCAGCAGTTAATGCTTTTATGTATTCCGGTGATGAGCCAACATTTTGAGATTCTGCAATAAAAAATCCGAAAAGAAAAACAATTAGAAGGATAATTCTCGTATTCATTGTTTTAGTGTTTTTGATTTAAAACTTAGCTTTTTTTGTCTGAGACCTGATATAAGTATTCCAATCTTCTTTAGTTTTAAAATATTTACTCTTATCCCAGCCTGCTCCTGCATAGTAGCTAAATTGAACATTGGTCTTAACCTTAATAAGAATTAATTCGTCACCCTTATAAGAAGCAAATCCTGCAAAAGTTTCAGGATTGACCAGGACAGCAGTACCTAAACTTCCATTCACAGGGTCAAGTTTTTCCCAAACTGTTATTATTCCACGTTTTTTATCCTGAAAAACTTCCTGTTTTCCGAATGTAGTCAGGCCAACTGCAACCGTTATTTCCTGGTTTCTGTCACTTTTCAAAGTACTGGTAACCTTAAACAAGTTAGAACCCATTTCCATCTCTACCTTTTTATGTTCTTCAATTTTCAGATCAGGAACATCCCATGTAAGATATTCTAATTCGAATTCAATTTTATCCGGCTGATTTTTTTTTATAATAAAAGAGTCATAAGATTCAGAAGAATAAGGCTTTCCATCGATCCAGACAGCCAAACCTCCACATCCAAGCAGTTTGCCCATATGGTAGAAATCGCAACCCATACCATAATTGGTGTGGTAATCTTTTCCTTCTTCGCTTAATTTGTAAAAATTGTCAAGCATAGGGTAATCAACCGATTTTGCCCAGATATCGATTCCACTTCTCACTTTATCGCGTATCGTCGGTCCGCCGTAAACACGGTAATCCAATCCGGTCGTTTTCCCATGAAACATCTACTCCACGGGCAGGTCTGACGTATGTCCCGGGAATTAGTGCTGAATCTGCAGGAACATAAAATCCCAGGTTTATTCAATGGTTTAATGGCTGTAATTCCCATTTTGGTTGCCTGGGTATAAGCCAATACCACAGGACCGAATGCATGGTAATCGTTCAGTTCCCATTTTCTGTTTTTATAGTCTTCCTTAGTGCCTTTACCAGGGCATAAACAACCGATGCAGGTGTTACTTACTGAACCGTCGGGTCCAATATAATCGAGATAAGCGCTCAACCCTTTCTCCAGATTTTTTTGATACTTTTTATCCAGCAAACCATTTTCAAGCATGACTCCCAAACTATACAGCAAAATTCCGCTTCCTGAGGTTTCAACATACGAAGTAAGATCAGTCATTTCCTGGTGCCATAAGCCTTGTTTATCCTGATATTTAATAACAGCGGTGAAAAATTGCTGTGCAATTTTTACCACATCGCTCCTACTGGGATGCGCCTGCGGAAGATCCCTGACTAATATTGCAAGGGCAAATGCACCCCAGCCGTTTCCGCGGCTCCAGTTATCTTCAGAGATTTTTCCTTCTCCCTGAAAACCTCGTCCCTGATGTAAGAGTCCGGTTTTTTCATCCTTTAAAATGCGGAATGACTCCAATGTGTGGAATACCGCATAATCTATATACTCTGGTTTATTGAACTTCAAACCTGAATACAACAAGTATGGCGTTACAGCAAATGCCACATCAATGAATATCTGGTGCGACATGGTTTTGATGGTCATCAATCCGTCAGTTGAGCGTTTTTGTTGCGACATCATCTTATCAGCAGCTATAGCAACCTGTTTATCAAGTTTGTCAGTCGCCCCTTTCCACGAAAGATATGCAGCACCTGATCCTCCTGCTTCGTAAGAAATAAAATTTCCGGCGGCTTTGATGTCACCTGACCCAAACTTTGCAAGCGCCTCAACTACCTGATTCAATTGATCCTCATTGCCTTTCAATAGGGCAAATTCACTCATACCATGAAGCATTAAAGTACCCGGATAAGTACTTATATCCATGTGTTGTTGTCCTTTTTCATACGCACGCAGAATGATATCATGTGTTGAAATTTCTTTACTTGATTGCCCATAAAGATCTCCGTTAGAAACAATGGTTACGAAGAGGAAAATTAAAACATGAATTAGTTTTACCATAGGATATTTATGATTTGGTTAAAAGGAAGTACGATAAACTTTTTTATTCATGATTCCAGATTCAGTGGTTTTATTTCAGGTATCATTATCTTAAGGATCAACCATGCAAGTATATAAGCACTGCTTGCCATTGCAAATACAATAAAATAGCTGCCTGTAACCTCAAGTATTGTTCCGATGGCTGTGGCAGATATTGCTCCGGCAAGGGCACCACAAAATCCGGCTATTCCCATAACAGTGCCAACCGAGTTTTTGGGAAAGATATCGGAAGTTACAGTAAAAATATTTGATGCCCAGCCCTGATGAGCCGCTGCAGCCATTGATATGAGCAGGATGGATATCCACATATTTGAAACCACCGGAGCAAATATTAATGGCAGAACAGCTATAGCACAGATCAGAATACTTGTTTTGCGGGCTTTATCAATGCTTTTTCCTGTTTTAATAAAATGGCCTGAGACCCACCCGCCGCCAATGCCTCCGAAACTGGCAAAAGTATATATGATAATCAAAGGCAGTACCATTTCCTTTATATTCACCCCCTGTGTTTTCTTTAAAAAATCAGGAGCCCAGAAAAGAAAAAACCACCATACCCATTCAGTGACAAACCTCGAGAGACAAATACCATAAGTTTGCCGGAGACGAAGCAGTTCTTTAACCTTTAAACTATTCCCCTGAATTTCTTCACTGTCAGAAGATATATAATCCAGCTCCTCTTTGGTGATCTTTGGATGACTTGATGGTATTTTGAACAGCAATAACCAGAATATCAGCCAGATAAAACCGAAAGATCCGGTAATTATAAATGCCCATCGCCAGCCAAAGTTTAATGTTATATATGTAACAATAAGCGGTGCAACTATGGCGCCTACATTTGAACCTGAATTGAATATACCTGATGCAAGGGCTCTCTCCCGGCGGGGAAACCATTCCGCAACAGTCTTTACCGATGCAGGAAAATTAGCCGACTCTCCCAGGCCTAAAACAAACCTGGCCATACCGAATCCAACTACATTCTTTGCAGCTGCATGAAACATACCCCCAATACTCCAGACTATTATTGCCAGTGAAAAACCAATCCTGGTTCCAACCTTATCGAGAAATCTTCCGCTGATTAAAAGCCCGATTGCGTAAGCTACCTGAAATGCTGTTACAATATGACCGTAACTTATTTCAGTCCAGCCCAGATCTTTTTCTATAAATGGTTTGAGCAGTCCAATAACCTGCCGGTCGATATAATTTATTGTTGTGGCAAAAAATAACAAGGCTACGATCTGCCATCGGTAATTACCAACACTTTTATTTGTTAAATTACTCATTTACAATGTTTTATAACTACAATCCTGCAAGTTCGTATATTGAAAATTCACGATGGAATCAGCAATCTTTATATTCAAGCCAGGCATCCCTGAAATACTTTATGGTTTCCCACTTTGTATCAATGGCAGTATTGCAGCTTGCCGAAAACATGAACCTGTTTTTATAGGGTTTCATTTTTTCAAACAATCCTCTGACATATCTGAAAATCTCCTCCTTTGACTTCAGGTCACGTGTTTCCATTGCACTTATTCCGCCGGTAATTATAAAGTTATCCGAAGTAATCTGCATTGCTTCATCAAGGTCAACATCGCCGAAAGGTGGAAATGCAACACCTTCCAATCCGTCAACGCCATAAGATGAAATTAAAGGAAGATTATCTCTCTGATTACCACAAGCATGTATGAAGAATTTAGCTCCATGTGAATGGCAGATCGAACTGGCTTTTTCATAAAATGATGCAGAATAAGCTTCCACAAAATCAGGAGGATGAAACATTGTATCGAGGTTATCCATCGACATAATTACTTTTGCACCGCTGTTGACACATTGTTTGATCAGATCCAGTTGGGCTTTTTCGTGAAGATCAAGAAGTGTCCTTGCAAATCCGGGATCTTCGAGCAGAAAATAGACCGTATTAACAGGATCCATAACGAGATGTAACATCTTAAGCGGACTGAAGAACTCCCCGAGAACCACCTGGCCTGCATCACCTGCCTTCTGTTGAATATCAGTCAGCCTTTCAGGTATGAATTTCCATTTTCGTGAAGCAACAAAATTCTCCAGCTGACGCGCCTGTCCGGCATAGTCAGTTATCAGGAATTTCTTTTGAACAACCGTTGATTCATTAAACACATACCTTAATTGTTCTGTTAAAATTCCAGATCTGGTATGATATTCTTTCTCAGTGATTTTATCTCCATTCTCAGTACGTTTTGATACCTTCACATCAACCCCTTCAAAGTATTCCTCACAAATCCCGCCGAACCAGTAATCATCCTGTTTACAGTAAATATTTCTGCTGAATATATCAGTCCCCAGATAGTTTATCATATCGAGCTGAGTCTCGCAATGTTTTATTTCTTCCGGAAGAATCCCGTGATTCTTATGATGAGAAAACCATTGCCAGTAATTGGGTGCGAAAACAATGCCGGAAGGGTATTGGTTTTGCAGAACCAGTCTGACATTATTTTTTAAATTCAGATTCACAATGTTTTTTTGATTCAATTTATTAAATAAGTTTAGTTATGTCAGTAAAGTACTTTCGGATCCTTCCATGTTTCCATATCAGTATAAAGAACTTCAGTTTCAGGGGCGGCATTCAGAGGAATAAAACCAGCTGCAACAAATTTTGCCTTCAGACTAAGAAGTGATTTAAACCCTGAGCTATGAAAAATATTACTTATAACTTTCCAGTATCCACTCAGACTATAACAGGCTACTTTCCACTGATCAGGATATTTAGTTTTCAGTTCATCTGACATATCCAGGCAAACTGCAAGATATGCTGATCGTGCCATATCCTGCTTATCTCCATTCAGAAGACCGGCAAGAATAACACTCCCGAAATCCTGTTTAAGCTGATCCTTTTTCTCCTCATGAGACATAAGGCTATATACCGGAGCCGGATTTTCAAACACTATATTGTAAACAACACTGTTATTTTCGATTGATTTACTTCCCCCATTCTCCTGGTTTACCATTTCAAACAGATCAACTACACGGTCTGCAAAACTGATTATGGTTTCATCCATTGGCATATTATCCCGTTTGGTATTTTTGTAGCGATCAACAATTTGCCATCCTTCATTCATCATCCGTTTATGACCATAAATTGCTCCCAATAAAGTTCCAAGAGTTGCGCAATTACAATCGGCATCATATCCAAAATTCATTGAATGTCTGATTGTTTCAGCGAAATTGCCATTTCCGTAAAGGAATGCCGCAATAATTACTGCAGTGTTCAACTCCGAACCGTTTCTGTTCCTGGTGATTTCATCATCCAAAGCGTACTTTTCGTGTATAAGACGATGTGCTTCTGCAGGATTATCAGGATGCTGGCTGTGCCATAATCTGACATCAGCAATGATTTTAACCATTTTGCTGTTTGCATCAAGGCTTGCTGTGCCTGCATCGAGAATTTTGTTAATATCGCTTTCAATAAATGCAGTCGAAATCATCGTGGTAAACAGCTGGGTAGTCTGAGCAGGTTCATTATCAATTGCTACCCTGGTATAATGTAATCCGATTTTTGCAGCAGTTTGGGGCATTGCCGGAGCCACAAGCCCAAATGTTTCACACAAAAATTGCCCTGAAACATTAAACTCAGCCCATGGATTAAGAATTACATTTCCTGTTAATGGAGGCTCAATTCCCAGGTCCATCAGGTAACGTGCATACCGGTTCGAACACCAGATACCCCGGTTAATGCTTTTTGTCCAATACCCGCTTATATCAGTATATGGTACAAAAGCATTCCTGGTTTTTTGCATATTGTAGATATAGACCCACTCAAAATCTGTATCATCGTCAGTTTCTGCACCTTTGGTTAATGAAGGAACGTAAGTCTGAACATCACCATGGGTATCATAAAACTTAAACTCATAAGGCCATCCATCCATATTGCCTATCATCATTCCCAACATACCACCGCGGATTTTATCCAAAACGACTTCAGCAGGTATAGTCACAATTCTTTTCCCTGCAGAATTATCTGATGACGTATTTCGACAGGAATTGCAGATAAGAAATAGTCCGGTAGTCAGGATTAACAGTAGTGTTCTCATTCTCTATCGGGTAATTAAATGATTAATTAATTTTCTGATAATAATACTTTCATTTATTTAGTCTTCATCGACTTAGAGACCATTTCCGTTCCTTCTATGTAAATTAATTCAATCTTTTCATTAACCTCCTGAACTTTTAATTTTGCCTTTTCGTAATCCTTCCATACTTCACGTAATCTGTCAGCAATCCGGATACCTTCGGTCTGTTCAATCTCAAAAACCCATTCGTTAAAACCAAGGTCATAATACATCTGTCCTTTGATTGTATCTTCCGGCTGACGCAGGTAAAAGAAGGGAATACCATTGGCCGCTGCAATTATTGGTGAATGGCATTCAAAACTCAGTACAGTGTGGGTTTTGGCATAAACCGATGCCGCTTCGTCCGGCATCCAGTATCCATGTTTTACAATGAAAGGTTTAACATCCGGAGGAAGAGGATCAATAATTAACTCATCCATTATATCAACTTCGTATGTCATTTCCGGACAAACAAGCACCTTGTTACCTGTTTCCCTGACCCAGGCAATTATTGTTTCTCGAAGTTTTGCATGATCCTGCTCCTTGAATTTAGCATTGGTTTCTTCAACCTGGTTTATTTTTTCATCAGTCCATCCGTTTTTATCAGGTCTGATAAGATGGTATGGAGTATAACGTAAACGCGGGATAACGCATATGAATTTTTTCTCCTCAAGTCCGTTTGCTGCCAGAAACTGACCTGCCTTTTCTTCATCGCGGATATTCAAATAAAATGTTGCATCGGGTGCAAACTTAATATTTGGTCCTTCCAGACCTGCTTTTTTTAAATGTTCAATTGATAACGTCTCGCGAGTAAAGATGAATGACGCCTTTCTCAGAATACCCATATGATATTCTCCTGGCTTTTCAAGGGTTGTGCCAAATACCCCAAAAGGTTTATCCGAATGCTTCATCCAGCAGGCGAGATTATCCGCACCGACAAGTGAAGGTCCTGAACCATGTATCATAATATCAGCTTCCTTCATAGCTTCAAGTACCTCAGGACTATCGGTCTCCTTAGCTTCGTTTAAACTACCGTAAATGATTCTGACATCAGGAAAATTTTTGTTGAGAAGTTTTTTTACCTCCTCACCCGTACTTCTTTTCCATAGAATAATTTTTGCCTCAGGTAAAAATGATTCTAAAATATGGAGGAGTCCGGGTGTATGTGCAATATCTCCTATATTCACATCCTGCCAGCCGGAGACTACCAGAATAACCGGGTTTCTTTTCGAAACGCATCCGAGAATCATTTCAGAGAGTGCTATTCCTGCAGCAAACGATCCTGTCTTTTTTATCCAGTCGCGACGTGTAAGACTAATATTTGTCATATGATTAATTTTAAGAATATTTACTCTTTACTTATATGACTTATGTTAATAATTTACTTAATGGATACTCTGTGAAACAGTTTAGGTTCTAGTGGTTAAATTTTTTCTACTTCGAGTATCACAAAAGAAATTCCAAGTACCACAAAGATAAACAATACCATTCCAGCAGGCGCAACTGACAGAACAATTCCGGACTATTCAATTTTCGTTTCAATATTGTACATCTGTTAGTTGAAATCATGAACGATGAAGTCATAATATCTGTTAATTGGTATTAATCGACCAGACCAACGATTCTTCCATCCGGATAAAGTTTACCAATAATAATTTTTGAATTATCCTTTAATCCTTCTTCCGCAGAACCGATGCCTTCCTCCCATATTACATAAGAAAAATCAGAGGACCCTGCTGTCTCGACAAATCCAACCTGATTTCCGGTATTCAAAGGATCAATGATCTTTTCACCCATCCATGCTGATTTCAACCTGGTGTTGTAATGACCACCAAATGATGTAATATATAAATTGTCCTGTTTGTCGATACCTGATTCCGGTTGCATACGACTATTAACATGAAGTTTATGTCCTTCAGAAATCCATTTTCCATTCAGGTTTCGCCTAAACAGTTCGCCTGTTCCTGTGGTTATATATACCACTCCGCTTTGATCTGCAATAATATGCGGGGCCTCAGCCCTGTCATTACTTACAGGCTCCTCAACGGGCCATGTCAGACCTCCATCTTCCGAACGACGATAAGTTACTTCAACATCAGGTCCGTGCCTCTGTACCAGATGGATATGTCCGTTGCTGCCAATAAAAATGTCTGCATAAACATGATCGTTGCTGCCTTTATGGTATTTGTCGGGATCTGCAAGGGATTTCCAGCCCGGTTTATCTGCATTAATTGTTTTAATTCCCAAAAAACCATCACTATTTCCACCGCGGTGCACCAGATAGATGTTATCTGTACCATCAACCGAAAGTTCAGTATCACGGATTCCTCCCGGTATTGATTTCACCCACTTTTTGCCATCGAAATATGCATACTCAGTGCCACAAAATACATGAGGATTTCCTTTACTATCAATAACAATATCAGGATCAGAACGACTTACATCAGGACATCCACATCCCGGATCCTGCTCCTTTAACCATTTTCCTGTTTCAATCGAATACTTTAAATATTTCAAACCACCTCTGTTGTAAACTACATATAAATTACCACTTTTATCAACGGCCAGGTCAGGAAAATTACCTGTTGCAATTTCAGAAGGTTTTGTTGCATATACATGAAGGATCCAATCATCCCCATCCTTTGGTGAGTCAAATTTAGTCGGCTTATTCACTACCGGACCTGTTCTTTTATCTTCAGGATTTTTAGCATTGATCCATTCTGACAGGAAGTTATACGGAAAATCAAGATTTAGTTCCACCTGCCCGATTGTATCGAGATAAACATAATATTCAACCCCCTCATTGGCCAGACAAAAACCCTGTCTCACAATATCCTGTCTTACTTTAAACTGGTGAAAAGGAATACTTTCAAACCAATCAGATACTTTTCTCACTACGTCATGCATTGGCTGGTTTACAAGCTGAAGATCCATCGTTCCTGAAAATCCTGTGGAAGAATTGCCTCTGTTGTCTGCAAAATTCAGAATACTGCCCGAGAACAAAATAGTATATGTATTCTTCCGTATCTGGTCGGATGAATATTTTGGGTGCCAGATATTTCCAGTCCATAAAGTTTCCTGGGCAAAGCTCAACTTATTGGGACGGTGGTTCATTATAAGACCAGAGAAAAGTTCATCTTCATTGAAAGTTTTGGGTCCCTGTAAGGTACTCATATCGCACCATGGCTGGTCAATAAAAGGATCTCCATACTGTAGTGGCACGTGTTTCGTTGTGTACGGTAATAATATGCTCATGCACATCGACACTATCGATAAACGCCCCTAAACGTTTAATATCTAATAGTCCCATAGCGTTTTTATAACCCGATTCGACCCAGAATGGTTCAGGGCCGGCAATATTAAAAATGATGTTCGGATAATGTCCGATCCGGGCAAGCAGATAACGTATATAAAGCTGCTGTTCATCCCAGTCAACGGGCCACTCACCTTTTTGCCCAAAGAATCCGGCAAAGGGAAAAACTGTTATTTCACGCTTTTTTAATTCATCCAGAATAATTTCCAGTTTTTTGTATTGTACAGGATCTATCGGCCATAGTCCTGGTGTCTCCCAACCTTGGCCTCTCTCTTTTTCATCGCGGTTGGTGAAGAGGCTGGCAATGGAAAGCATATTATACTTGTTTTGCTGCAACCAGTCAAGAAATGAAGTTCTGGCATTGCCATCATCAGGGTTCAGAGGATCGTCCCAGTTACTGGCAAAAAAACGGTCTCCAACATGAAAACTCCTGAAGAGTGTTTTCGCACTTCCTGCCTTTCCCATCCAAAATGGATTGTAATCATTTTTGCCAATAAAACCCGGCCTTTCGGATAGTATGCATCTGAAAACTCCAGCCGATGATTTGTACTGGTCTGAAAAACTTGCGCTATACTGCCAGATACCAGGTAAATCAGGACTAAACCTTATTCTCCAGGTGCTGTCACCATCGAAAAAACCATAATGAATAATGCTTTTCCCTTCCGGGTTTACCAGTTTCACAATTAAGTTTCACATCTCTTAAAGGATCAGCATATTGTCTGTCATTAATTATGTTGTTTCAAAAATTGGTATTGCTCAACCTTCAGTATTTCAGCTGCTTCCTGTTGAGCATTTATTGTCTGAAAACATATTGCAAAACAAACGCAATCCACTAGGAAACTATTAAATATTTTTTCTTCTTTTCATCAGGTCCTTGAAATCAATTGTTTATGAGTATTTATTAAATCCATTTAATTGTAAAAACAGAGTAATTACATTGTAGAATATTAATTATCCATTATTTAATGAGTTCCGCCGTTCTTTTTAGCATTATCATATTTGTCCAAATCAAACGGAATATCCCCTGCCGTTTCCGGAGCCCGCGGTAAAGCCCAATTGCCAACGGCAATGAATTTCCCTGTCCGATCGACAACAGGATTATCAGAACGTAACATATTCGGACAACATGTCGAAAAATCGGCCAGACGTGTCAGCATCCTCCGAGCTTTCGTCGAGTTTAAGTCTGTAACCATCAAGCTTGTACTGGTTCCTTCTCTCTTTCTGGCTGATGCCGGTCACTTTCAAGCATTGTAAATTTACCGTCCGGGAAACATTCCTTCTGCCTCATTGTGACTATTGGGCAAATGTGTATAATCGGTAGTTTTACCGGTTTCCAAGGTTATATCCAAATGTCTGGGAATGATGAAATGAATCATTTGCATCACCCAGTATGGTTATAATTCAGTTCATTATCCAAGGACGGACGGAAATCTTGGAGCGTTAACAGGATCAATGTCCCATCTGATTTCATACCCGGGACTTATGTAATCATCAACTCTTCTGTCAGAATTACCGATGATTTTGCCGTTTCCTTTTATACTGCCCATTTGCCCGTGCCCTGAACCAGTTCAAAGATACCGGGGCCTTTGTTCTCCTTCCGGGTAATGAAGGAGACTCCAGTTGAGATCGCCGTCCTTTTCGCAGGCTTCGAATATGAGTACCTCTTCCAGCTCTTTACCAGCCGAGTCTGTAAGGACAGAGCCAGGACAAAGAGTGTGGCCATTAAACCAGGGGCTGGCACTGTTATCAGTAATTATCACACCATGCACTGGTAAAGGCAGTTATAAACACATCAGGTTTGATTTTTTTTGATTTTAATCACCTTACCGACCGTTTTATCAAGGAAGTAGATATTTTCCGATTTCTCATCCCAAAACTTTGGTCTGTAATCCTCCATGTAGTAAGAATTGAAAAATGGGGAGGAGAACCAGCTTGCCTCAATGGTTAAAAAGTCTGTATATGTTACGCTATGTTGAATATTCAAAGAGTTAATCAGAGGACTTTTTATAAAGCCCATTAAAATCTTTCTTAATAATTAAGCATTAATGCATCATTTAGTTTAAAAATTATGATTGGAATCTAAACTTTTCATCAAACAATAAATTTATTAAGTTTCACAGCTTACTTCGAAAAGTTCACCTGAATAAGAAGCCAGGTAAGGATAATTCAAACCCTTTGGTTCTTAATTCATCTCCTGTTAAATAGTTATTATTTTTCCGTCCATTGATTTGACCTGGTATGTTTTTAACGGATCAAGGTATTTAACAGTGACAATTCTTTTTGTATCAACAGCACCATGGCGAAATACGCCAATAATGCCACCTGCTTTTGAATCTGTATTTATGCGCTGGAAGCCATCCCACATACCTTCCATTGGTTCTCCGAATCCGGGCAGGTCCTGTCGTAACTCATAATACCGTATTTACTCTCCATAAGCTGCAGCCAGTCAGCATAACCACGGTATTTCTTCAGATCCCCTGCCGATAGTTTCCTTGGATCGCCAAGCATTATAGGCAGTGCTCCTGCTATAGATTTTATATGCATCTCCCAACCCACATCCTGCATTTGTGGGTTTCCGATTACTAAAGCAGTTGCAGGCATAGCAGGAGATCTCCACCAAGCCATATTCCGGATACGGATATCGGTTTTTTCACCAACATCACCGTCAAAATTAGATAGCCAGTCACCTTCGGCATGCTTAACCAGATGCATAATCAATAAGTTGCGTGCCGCCAATAGTTTCAAAAGTGCAATCAATAAAAAGATCAGGTTTTGCTGAATGAAGCTCATCAAATAGCTGCCAGAGTCGCTCGAAATTCACATACAATGACTCATTATGATCTTTATGACCCGGATGATTTGTTGCATAACAACCCGACTCGGTATGATTGAATGTATAAGCACTTGTAACTACTGCAAAATCGAGCTTGAAATATTCCAGTCCATAATCTACAGACAATTTTAACAGAATATCTTTAATATAATCATACCATCCCGTACTGAAACATGCAGTGTATCTCTCCTTATCATTGGCCACATGCAATGAAGTATGACTTCCTGCCTTATCATAGACAAACCATTCAGGATGAGATTGATAGACCTTACTGGTTTTAGTAGCGCTGCCGATACTTATCCAAATTCCCGGTTTCATCCCTAGTGATTTTATATAATCAAATACAGGTTTAAGACCATTTGGGAATTTCGTTTTGTCAATGCCCCAGTCTCCATAACTATCCTGCCAGCCATCATCAATTACAAACTCTTTCATCCCTGCATCTGCAGCTGCTTTAGCAAGTTCCATAACCAGTTTCTCGTTTATCTCTTTTTTGAATGGTTCCCAGGTATTATAGACAAAGGTTGGTTTATCCTTAAGTTCAGAAAGACGAATACCCATATATTTACGAACAAAGTCAGGAACAGCAGTATTAAGAATATCATCAGGTGTTTTCTGATTATTGTAGACCATGGTAAAAACCTGAGGTGTTTCAAAAGAGTCACCTTTTTCAATCCACTTTCTGAACGGATAAAGGGAGTTTTTATGAGTCAGTCCCACACACAAATCATTTGCTTCCCAGAATACCGATGTGTGTTTCATCACTCCGGATGCTTCATTTCCCACAACAATTCCCTCTTCAAGGTTCATATCATGAACAATGATCAGGGCATCATGCTTTCCTCCTGCATAAGGGCCGATATATCTTCTCCGACCGTAATCGTGATATATCCAGCTGAATGTAACCGGAGTGTACTGAGTAAATTCCAATTTTTCAATATCAACAGATTCCAATCTGACAGGCTTTTCTGTTAAATTTTTAACAATAATACTCTTGCGGATAGCAGGAGAATTTGGATACAATAAATATTTAAGAATTAATTCTACTTTTTTATCCTGGCTCAACAGTTTCACTTCAGCACCATTACCCTGCCTGGTATCTGAGATGCTGCCCATCTCAACAACTGTCCAGTTGCTTTTACCTGAATAGATAACATCATTCACCTCAAACTGAAAATCTGTATTGTCATTGAGAAAATAATTAAAATCTCCACTTACAGGAGAGTATGAAGTAGTTGTATATGTGTCTGTTCCTGAAGGAAGTTTAATAATTCGCTTTACTATCCCGTTGTTAAGAGTTAACTCTGTTTTTGTCCATGTTGCAAAAGGACCTGCATAGGTAGTGTTAACAGAAACAATTAAAATTAATGCAAAATAAATAGTTCTCATTGGAATATTACCTTTAAGTTGTTACTGATATTTATTGAAATATAAGCTAAAAAACAAGTATTGGTTGCCCATTCAGTCAGGATTTATCCACTTTACAACAATGGTTTGCCTTCCGCCAAGGTTGATCTTTGCCGGATTGATTTGAGAGTTTTTGCCTGCTGAATTAAATATAATTTCCGGGGTAAGCCATTTATTCAACTGAAGGGAAACTTCCTTTGCATCATCTGCACCATTTGTGATCACACTCAAATAAGAATTGCCATTCTGAAGGATTTGCATAATAACATTATTTGTTTTTTGTTTGAAAGTTATCGGGATTTCAGTTCTGAGATACCCTGTTTCATTGTTGAGAAGCTCAGATAACGGTCCGTTTTTGCCTTGCCAGGCACCTAATCCGATAGCCATAGGGATCCAGAGCACTTCCCCTTTACCATATTTATTTCTAACAGCAGTTATTCTATCTTCCTCCCTTCCGACAGGTTCAGCTGTATTATTTAAAATCTCAGTCTGCCAGAGGTGTGCCACCATCAGCTCTGAAACATTATCTATATGCGTAAGAAAAAGGTCTTCTTTTGTGCGAATATCCTTAATAGTTGCCCCGCATAATTTTTCAAAGAAAAATCCTGTCTGAAGCACATTCACCTCATTCTCATCGAAAAATCCTGTAAGTCCATCAATAATCAGCTTATTACCGTTGGCTACAAAGGTTTCTGCACGTCTGACAACCTTTTCAGGTACAGCAACAGCATTTGGAAAAATTGCAACGCACCCCGTCTTATTTTCCCAGTCAAAATCATCTATATATTTAAATATTGCCGGAATGCCCAGTTCGCTTAATGCCTGATAATAAGACAGAGCAGATAATATATGAGCATTGGCAGATCTTCCGGCCAATCCGTCTTTTGAAGCTTTCCTGGCAAGAATTAACATGCTCTCGGGACTTAATAAAATAACAACCTTACGCTCTAGTGGTTTAGCACCGGAAAAAAATTCTTTCTCTCTGTTTATGACCTGAGCGATTTCAGAAGCAGTTTCCAGGCGGTCGCTTGGTTTTCCCTGAAAATCAAGCATTGACCATTCACCTGATTCGCCTCCCCTGCTCCGGTTGTTGAGCAGCCAGTAAATGACCTTTTCGGCACCGCAGCCGATACTGGTCCAGGTCCACTGGGCAATATCCTCGGCTTCAGGGCCCAGAGGACGGTTACCACTCCAGATGTTATTTCCGCTCTGAAGTTCCGATACCCAGAATGGATCAGGTTCCGATCCCCCTTTTATTATATCACATGTAGCAGCTATACCCATAGCGTACTGATCCCGCTTCAATAATGTAAAATGCCACGATGGATGTATTGATGCACCAAGGGATGTTAAAAAACTGCGCCATTTGGGAAATTCGTATTGCGGGAGGTTATTAAAAATTCCGGCAGGATTTGTATGGACCTGGTGAAGGGTATCTTCTTTACTTATTTCATCAGCAATCCATTGCAACATCCATGTTAGCCTGTAGGCGGAGAACTGAAACCAGTCAAGATATTCAACAGTACTTGATAAGTTGGAGGCACTTGACCATGTTTCATTATATTGAACTTCCTCAAATGAAATATAACTTCTTCTCCAGGTAGCATTGAATGTTTTGATATCAACGTATTTCACCCTGAGCCATTCTCTGAAAAGCTTCATTGCCAGAGGTGAAGAAGAGGGCCCATTACCCGGTTCATTCATAAGCCACCATGTTTCAAGTGCCGGGCTGTTTTTATAGTGGCTGACAATCCTTTTTATGTTTTCTGCATGCCTTGTTAAATCTTCCTCACTGTTTGGACGTTCAGGAACGGAAAATGTAGCCTGAATTTTTACTCCGTGTTTTTCCGCTGAGGCAAAGACATTATCATACATTTCACCGGTTCCAATCCATAGTCTGGCAACAGGCATGTGATGATCAGCCAGTAATTTAAACAGATTATCAATATATTCCGCAGTATAATGAGATTCCAGCCAGACTTCAGCTCCTATCTGAGGTACCTGCTCTCCAGAAGGTGATTGCCCGGATGTATGTCCTCCTGAAATTACTGAGAATATCACGAAAAATGTTGCTTTTAATATCTTCATGTTAATCGGGTTTTGAAGGTGAGCCGAAAAAAATGTATATAAGATTAAATTCTCTACATGGTAAATATCCTCCTGGGATTATCAAGTATGAATTTATTAACAGATCTCTCAGGAACTCCATTCTCCTTCATCCATGGAACAGCTTTCCGTAACAGATAGGAATAGGTTCGGTCTTCACCTCCTTCATTAGTGTCGCTCCAGAGGATTTTCAACTTATTATCTGCAAATGACCAGGTAAGGTCCATAGTTGCAACCATACGGTCATCAAAACCCCTTTTTACCAGCTCTTTTATTATCAATGAGAGATCTTCCGGCCTGGTATGGTTCCAGTTCCCGAAATTATTGAAGCTCAGGGTACCACCCTTTTCCACCACTTTATGCAAATATTCTATTACCTGTTCAACGTTGCGACCGCTCCAACCGAATGTGGCTTCAACATGTGAATAATAACAATGGTTCAGATCAGCACCAGCCTGTTCCAGAATTTCCTGTTGTTCGGCACATCCGCTGACAGCATGTGTACAGACTGGCATGTTATACCGTTTCTGAACATTGGCTGCAGCAATCAACACATTTCTCTCCCCTTCTGTTATTGGCAATCCTCTTACGGCAACTTTTATTACACCAGGACGAATCTGTGTACCCTGTATTCCGTCTTCAATTTCCCTGATCATATGATTTTCAAAATCGGGAACTTTAAAAGCCTGCTGTTCATCATTCAGTAAATAAAACCCTGTGCAGCAAACTACATTTATTCCAGTAGCAAGAGAAACTTCCTTTAATCCCCTGACATCGCGGGTAGGTGTCACATCAATAATAGTCTTTAACCCAAGTTCCTTTGCTCTTTTCAGATCAGCAACGGCAAATGCCATACTTTTCTCTCTCTGAACAGGATCGCTCTGAAGCTGTATGTGTTCGTGTGCACTTGTGATTCCCATCTGATGAGGAGAAAGCTCACCGGTTACTGTTGGAATTGTCTTAGAAGATTTTGCACATGAGGTCAATAAATGACCTGGAATAATGGCAGCAGCTGAAGTTGCACCAGTAAGTCTAAGGAAGGTCCGACGGGAAAAATTTCGATTTGAGGGTTTCATTTCTTACCTGCTGTTTCAGTTGTTACTAATTGATATTAAAATTATTGTGTAAGTTTTACCGAAAGCTTTATGGCCTCCAGCATACTGCTTTCATTAGCTTTTCCCTGCCATGCAATTTCAAATGCAGTTCCATGATCGACCGAAGTTCTTATAAACGGAAGTCCGACTGTAACATTTACTCCGGTGTTGAATCCTATAAGTTTTAAAGGTATGTGACCCTGGTCATGGTACATTGCCACTACAATATCATATTTGCCTTGAAGTGCTTGTAAAAATACTGTATCGGGAGGCAGAGGTCCTTCAACATTTATTCCTTTTTCTTTCATTTTATTAACTGCAGGACCGATTTCATTTATCTCTTCTCTACCGAACAAACCATTTTCTCCGGCATGAGGATTAATGCCGGCGACAGCTATTCCAGGGAAATCTTTTCCGAGCTTCTTCATCACATTATCAGCCATTTCTATCACTTTCTCAATTCTCTCTGCTTTTACTCTTTTGATTGCTTCCGATAAAGAAACATGTGTTGAGACATGGATAACGCACAGCTTTTTTTCAAACAATAACATCGCGTAATCCTTTGTATCCGTCAGGGATGCTAGAATTTCTGTGTGCCCTGAATAATGATGTCCGGCTAAATGCAAAGCCTCTTTGTTCAGAGGAGCTGTTACTATTGTATGAATTGAATGGTCCTTTACAAGTTCAACCGCTTTCCTGATGCATTCGAAAGCAGCATTCCCCGAAGCAGCCTGCACTTTTCCGGGATGAAGGTCATTTTTGCCGATCAGTTTAAGGTCTAATATGTTTAATACTGCATTAGTAAAAATAAGATCGTTGATGTTTTCGATTTTATTAAGTCTGAAAGACTTGATATTCAACATATTATATGCAGTAAGCATTACATTGTAATCGCCTATGACGATTATTCTTATTTTCCGGATACCCTTCCGCTCATAGCTTTTCAGAATAATTTCCGGACCGATCCCTGAAGGATCGCCCATCGTAATCCCAACAACTGGGGTAGTTTCTTTAATCATTATCTTTATCTGTTTTTCAGAAAATTCAGTACCTTTACAATAGTATCTTCCTCTCCAAATCCTCCTGCCTTTGTAACAATAGTAACATTTTTATACTGATCTTCCATAAAGTGACCATAAGGAATTCCGGGAAGGATCTCGTTTTCAATAAGTGTCCCTGATACACTTAAGCATTCAACAGCTTTTATTGCAGTATCTCCTCCTGTCAGAAGTATCCCGTTGATGTTTATTTTCTGTATGACAAACTGTGCAATTTCCCCGAGAAAAGATGCTATAGTTTCACTTATTTCTAATCTGCTAAGTCCATATTTCTGACCTGTCTCAAAACTCATCGTAACTATGTCTTTTGTTGCTGCACTTCTGACAATTACATCTTCACCATTTAAAGAGGATTTAGCAATAATGTCAGTAATCCTGTTTTTTTCCAATGAACGCTCCCTGGTAAAAAGCTTACCTGTTTCTACATCAATAACTTTAACCGGTAACATCTTTTGTGCATATTCGATTTGTTTTATTGTCACTTCGCTAACACTTCCTGCAATAATGATATTACTTTTAGATGTTTTTTTGATATTGAGATATTTTGGAAGATATTCTGCAAGTCCATAAGATCCAACATACAGTACCTTTTCCTTTATTTCAGAAATTGAACCTGCTATCAGGTCCAGATCTCCATTTGTTTCTGCATCAATCACTATAATATTAATGCCTTTACTGATAAGTTTCTGAAGTACGGCAATGAGATTGTGCTTTCCGGACAGTAATTCATGATAATTAATTACTTCAACCGATTTGGAAGTCTGAAGGGAAATAATTCCCGGAATAAAAGAATCTTTTACAGGAGTTTTTGGATCGCGGGCATATTCTGTTTCTGCAAGTAAAATACCCTTTACGTACACATTCCCGTTTTTTGTAATTCGTCCGTTATCGGGTAATGCGGGTACGACAATTGCATGTCTGATCTCCAGTGAATCCATTAAACCTGATATTTCGGCTCCGATATTTCCCCTGAACGTAGAATCCAGTTTTTTATATATGTATTTCACTCTTGAATTAACTATTCTACCCGCCTCAAATGCTTTACTGTAAGCAAGGTCTTTTTCATCATTTCTGCTTTCGGTATCATAAATCATTATATCACAATCATTTAATGATTTAGTTATATGATCCTTGTCAGTTACTATAATACTGCGTAATCCTTTCTTCCCGAACTGAACTCCTGTATCATTTGCTCCGGTAAAATCATCTGCAACTATAAAAAGTTTATCGTCTACCGGTCTTTCTTCAGAAGAATTGCTGACAGATTCCTTTGATTTTTTTCGTCCGGCTATAAAGGCAGTGAGGAAAGGAGTAAGAATTGCAGTTGTTATTGTTGATGCAGCGATCTGAGGTGCCGCAATCGCAGAAATTGCAGCAAGACCCGGATCCGCAAGAGCAACGGCCGCAGGAGTTGCAATAGCGTTACCACTGGTTGATGATGCAGCCGCACCTGCAATACCTGTACCTCCTGAAAATTTATCTGCCAGAATGTTAAATGTACCGCCTATTAAAGTAGTCATGACACCCAATAATATTCCGGATAATCCGGCTGACAGTAAAATCTTAAAATCAATACCGGTACCAAGGGCAAATGCAAAAAAAGGAATCAGAACCGGGCCTCCTGCAATCAGGAATTTCTTCATTGAGGCATCCAAATTACCCAGAATCATTCCCAGAACAATAGGAATCAGAACTCCGATGAAGCTATTTACGGGTATCGTCGCTAAACCTGCTGTCCCTAACGCAACCATCGTAAGAAAAGGACCATTATTCAGGGATAATACAGCAATTGAGCCAACATCGGATTCATCTCCAAATTCACCGGTTAAAGCGGCAAAAAGGCCCCCGTTACTGTTAGTCATACCAGCGATTATTGCAAGCGATGAAAGGCCAAACAATCCATTATGACCAAAAAGTCTTGCAACCACCAGACCAATAATTACGCCTATGATGAATTTAGTGATAGTAATTGCTGCACCCTTTTTTAATGCTTTGGGTGCCGCCCTGAAACTTATTCCTGCACCCATGCAAAAAAGAAAGGCTCCGATCAGAGCTGAGGAGCCTTTGGCAATAGCTGTTGTAAAACCCCCAACCTGAAGGGCGTTTGGCCAAAGTGTATTAATCAGAGCTCCTAAAATCAACGGAACAACCATCATCCCCCCAGGGATTTTTTCGATACTTTTTTTAATATTCATCTAATAAGCATTCATGTATTCAGGTTAATGATTTAAGTCAGCTGTTTTCAGATTTGTTTTGAACCTGGCATCAGATTCAGAATTTAAGAAAGATCCGTTATCTGCTAATTATTTTTAATGCATAGTCATTCAAGAGCTTATTTAATGAACCATCTCTTATTATGGAATTTAGATAATTAATTTTCAGATCTTAATGAATATTTTGTTCTTATAGAGCCAGTAACAAAGATACCACATCGCGGCCCATACAACCAGACTGGTAATAATTTCAACAGGAATATCACCTCCCCATGATAATAATAATCTGCTGAACGGGGCAAAGATTTTACTAAGGAATCCTGCAGCACCAATTTCAAAAAAAAGATAAATGAAGATACTGTTCATCCCGACAACTATAAAAAACTCGGATCCTTTGGAAAACAGTTTTTTCACATCGATCAGCCAGTAACAGAAACTGAGAGCCAGAATAGTCCATCCACCGCTGGCAAATACAAAAGAGGATGTGGCTATTTTCTTGATTATCGGTGTCACATTTAAGAGGTCCAGAGAATAACCTGCAAATAGGGCTGATACACCGGCAATAACCAGTATCTGGATCTTCTTTGCAGGTGATTTGTCACTCATCAGTAACTTTCCGCAAAGTACACCCCATACAGTATGAGCGGTTGTGGAAACAAAATTCAGTGTTGCCCACTCGCTCGCCTTATCTACTCCTTCGATCTTATTATTAAACCACGCCCCGAGATTCTCAAAATTTACCCATGGATGATTAAAGCCCTCCACCGGGAAAAAACGGTATGCAAGATCAATCAGCAATAGAATTGCTAATGTAAAAATTAATTGAAATCTGAAACTTTTATTCCTTATCAGGAATGCAACAAGATATGTAACAGACAGTTGTGCCAGAACATTCTGAAATCTGAAAACCAGATATCCTGCCGCAACAAAGTAGAGGGCCCATCCTAAAAACAACAAAATGAATGACCGTCTTAATGCATGAAGAGTTATTTTCCTGACACTGTCACCTTTTTTTAACCGGTTTGATACTGCAAAAGGAATTGCAACACCCACAATAAACATGAAAAAAGGTTGAATAAGATCCCAGAAGTATAAACCATGCCATTCATGGTGATGCAGCTGAGCTCCGATATTTTGAATCAGACCATTATCTACTTTAAGAAAATGCGCATAAAGGTGAGTTGCTTCACCTGCCAGCAGAAACATCGTAAAACCTCTGAAGAAATCTACCGATTTTATTCTTCCTGCAACAGAAATATCAATTTTTTTATCTGATATTGCCATAATTTTAATAATTACCTGTAGAACGGACTGTTAAAGATTTCTCCCCTGGGCCCGTATACAGGTAGAGGTTTTCCGACTTCCAGAGCTCCCAGATCAGGGGCCTTTCCCGAAAAGTCTTCATTCACATTCGGAAGTTTGACTCCTGCATCAACTGCCTTACCTTTTGGATTTAATCTGAAGTTCAGGTCAACTGCATGGTAAACGAAATGCGGCTTCTTTGCATCAGGAGCTTTCAGGTTCTCGAATACATCATAATCAATCTCAATACCATGTTTCTCAAGACCTGTCTCTTCTGCAAGGGAGCTAAGAGAGTTAAAGGCTTTGCCATTTTTGGAGATGTTTACAGTATAGTCCTGCAACTGCCCGGGAGGAGGTGCAACCCATAAGAAATTCTTTTCTGTTTTTGGATTCAGACGATAGCCATTATAGTCATAGGTGGAATAGCTTGTGGCAAGAGGAAATGCCGCTATTATTCTTCCTGCAGAATCAGGAGCTAAAAACAGGTTATTCTTCATATGTACATTAGAAATAGTCTCTGAACCTGAATTTTCAGCAATAAACGTATTATGTAAAACAATCATTCCTGAAGGCTTTGCATTAATCTTGATCGCCCCGCCTCCGCTTGGTATATTATACAATACGTTTCTGACAAAGTAAACAGGTCCGCCAAAGACAGGTTGTGAACTAACTCCATGTTCATAGGCATTTACACCCCTGTTGCGCATCACTCTGATATTATGAACTCCTCCGTCAGATTCAATAAAGTCATCAACACTCAGATGGATATCATTATTAAGTATATCAATTGATACAGCTTTCAATTCCTGTTCTTTCTCCGGTGTCCCGTATGTTGAAATGCAAATTCCATCATGGAAAAATGCTATAGCATTATTACAGACAACATGTCCCGACCCATATACTTTTATACCATTATAGCTGAACATCTTGCTCGAACCATAAATATTCTCTATCCGGCTGTAACCATTTCCGGCATTAGCCCAGCCGTTGATCCTGTAACGGTCATCCCTTCCAATTATAACATTATCAGCTATATAGAAATTGGTGGATCCTGCATATTCTGTTATAATTCCTGCACCCACATTTTCCATACGGCATTTTTTAATTGTTAGACCTTTTGCACCAATTATGCGTTTATGCCCTGCCCAGAAAACGATATCAGTATTACGGAAGGTTATTCCCTCGAAGATATGATTTTCAGTTGCTGTGACATCAAATAAAGTGTGAGCACCTGCACCATCAAAGATCACCTCTCCGTCACCTGCTGACCTAATTACTATTGGTTTTTCCCTTGTACCTTTCAGAGTAAGGAAATATGTGCCGTCGAAAGGAATTGCATGAGGTGTTACATAATCAAGACGGTTAGCTTCATATAATCCTGCGTGAATTTCAATAATATCTCCCGGTTGAACAGGACTTTCCTGTACAACATTCCAGTCACCCAGCCCTGCCCCGAAATATGCTGCCATAAGTGAATTAAAAGCTGGTTCTTTTTTAGACCCGGGCCAGTTCAGTGGATAAACATGTAATACACGCCCACCTTCAGATGGTTTAGGTTCGGAACGTGTTCTTATCTTTACTGTTTTTACCTCTTTGACTTTATTGTCAGTATCATTCATTGTAAAACGACATTCATATTCCGTATCGGGTGTTACATCAAGAATGCTCCCGGCAAACATATGGGGTGTAATATAATTCAGTTTCTCCCTGGCCCGACCAACCTGCTCACCACCAATTCGCAGCAAAGGCATCGCCTCTTTCCAATCTTTTGCACCTGCAGTCCTGTATTCTACTGTAACAGTGGCATTCCTGTTATCATCGCCACTTATATACCATTCAAATCCAAGATTTGTCAGTGTAGGGGGCTCAACAATAAATTCCCCCGGCTGAACACCGTTCTGAGCTTTTAAAACTGGTGCAATAAAAGATGTCAGAAACAATAAAAATACTAATGAGATCACTTTATTCCATTGGCTGAAAGAAATCTCTGAAGATCTGTTTATGAAAAGGCTCTTTTCCATAATAAATTAATTATTGCATGATATTTATATAACTGGTTATTAACTACTTAATCTTGATTGCCTGGCTCTTTGATGATTTACCAAATTTTAATAAAGAAGAACTTATCAGTACCTCGAGTGTCTAAAGTTAATAATAATAATTGGAAGAATTAAGACGTTGTGTTTAAGTTCAGGCACTCCATACTCTGGCCACTTTAAGTACTTATCAGGCACAATAAGGATTCTTCCTGATTTGCGGTCTTTCAAAATATAAATAATCCCTGAATGACCATAATAACAAATTTATAGATTTTATTCGTAATTGCTAAGGCAGGATGGTTTGAGCCGTTCAGGCCGGTCAGTCGATATTAATTATATCTATCTTATCATCTAACTTTTAACTCAGGTTTTCAATGGCAAGGCCAACTATGGCCAGGGGTAATGGCATTTCCAAAAACCATCTGTGCAAAGAGTTTTAAAAGAAATGGAAGTAATGCTTAGTATATCCCGGCAACAAAATTTCCATCTCTGGAAAATATTTTCCATTTACACTTTGATACCGGAAAATATTTGATCATTTGGAGCAAATAATTGCTTTTACTGGATTTTTTTTTATTCTGGCACTAATTATAGTGGAAAATATTATCTGTATTAGGTCTATTGATGGAATATATTATCTAATTTTGCATCTAAACAGGATTATAATGGAAAATATTCTACCTATACATCTTCAGGAGATAATTTTCAGTTCTTCTGATCAAAAGATCTCAAAGCAGATATCAAAACTTGCGAAGAATGGGAAGATCAGGAAAATTGCTCAACGAATATATTCTTCGAACCTGATTGACCTGCCGGAAGCAATAATCCGGAGAAATTTATTTATTGTGCTTGGAAAACTTTATCCTGGCGCAATTCTGAGTCATCGTTCAGCTTTTGAATTTGAACCAACCAAGGAAGGCCATATTTTCTTAACATATTCATATACAAAAAAAATAAATCTGGCTGGTATCATTCTAAGGTTTCTTGAGGGACATAAAGCTTTGCCAGGTGATAATCAAATCTCCGGAGGATTATATGCATCCCAGAGATCAAGAGCATTTTTAGAGAATCTACAACCTTCAAAAAATGTAAGTGGAAGTTCAAAGTGTTTGCCTGTAACTACAATAGAAAACAAATTAGAACAGATTATCAGGGTAAATGGTGAGGAAGAACTAAATAATATCCGGGATAGTGCCAGGGAGATTGCCCCTGAACTCAATATGGAAAAAGAATTTGAAAGATTAAATAAGATAATCAGTGCTCTGTTAACTACACAGACACCAAAGATCTTATCATCTCCTATTGCTATTGCCAGAGCATTTGGTTTTCCCTATGATCCGACCAGAATAAAACTTTTTGAGGACCTCTTCAGAGCATTAAAGACAAGTGAATTCAAAAGCAGACCGGATAAAAATACAACTACCAAATCATTCAGAAATTTTGCATTCTTTGAAAGTTATTTTTCCAATTATATTGAAGGAACTGTTTTTGAAGTAGATGAAGCAAAGATCATTATTGATACAAATAAGCCATTACCAGCCAGAAATGAAGATAGCCACGATGTGCTGGGCACTTACAGGATAGTTTCGAATAAGGATGAAATGTCAGTAACACCGGCTAAAGCTGATGATCTGTTGCAGATTATCTCGTACCGACATAAAATTTTGCTGGAAGCCAGGCCTGAAAAGAATCCTGGATTATTTAAGGATAGAAATAATTTCGCAGGTTCGACTTCATTTGTGGATTTTAATCTGGTACGTGGCACATTATTACAATCATTTGACTTTTTTCAAGCACTTGAACACCCCTTTGCTAAGGCTGCTTTCATTATGTTCGTTTTGAGTGAAGTTCATCCATTCATTGATGGGAATGGACGTATTGCCAGAATTATGATGAATGCAGAATTAGTAAAAGCCGGACAATCAAAGATTATTATACCTACAGTTTATCGTGATGATTATTTGGGTGCACTTAGAAAACTGACAAGACAAAGCGATCCAAAACCTTATATTGCAATGTTACAACGAGTAAATGAGTTTAGTGAAAACATATATGGAGACGATTATAATGTAATGCTGGATTACATCATCCAGTGTAATTCATTCTTGGAACACACTGAAGCCAGATTAAAGATTATCAAAAGATAAACGTATCTATTACAGCATTGACAGACTGCTTAAGCCGGATGGTTTGACCAGACCGGCCCGGTTTGGAAGAATAAATTATATTCCTCTGATCATCAAACTTTTAACTCAGGTTTTCAGTGGTAAAGCCAACTATGGCCAGGGGTACTGGCTTTTTCATTGTATAACTTTTATACTATTTTGTTTGATATAAATGACAAATTTAATTAAATTTGCATGGATGTCATTTATAAAATAGATTATGAAAAGATACATTACCAGAGAAATCTATAAAAAGAATATTGATCGTTACATCGGTAAGGAAATAATTAAAGTACTTATCGGGCAACGAAGAGTTGGGAAAAGCTACCTGTTATTTCAGGCAATTGATAGTATCAAAGAGCGGTATCCTGAGGCCAATATCATTTACATTAATTTGGAAACCAATGAATTTGATAAGCTTACTACTTCTGATCTGCTCTATAGCTATATTAAATCCAAAACACGGTCAGGAGAACTTAATTTTTTATTGATTGACGAAATTCAAATAGTACCCGAATTTGAAAAGACTTTACGTAGTTTACTGGCAGAAGGAGGATACGATATTTACTGTACCGGAAGTAATGCCAATATACTTTCAGGAGAATTGGGAACTTATTTGGGTGGAAGGTACATCGAAATACCTGTACATGCCTTAAGCTATGGCGAATTTCTGCTATTTCATAAGCTGGAAAACACAGCAGAAAGTCTGAATAAGTACCTGAAATATGGAGGACTTCCGTATTTGATTCATATAGAACTCACAGATGAGCCCGTTTTTGACTATTTAAAAAACATCAGCCAATCCATTCTATTCCGCGATGTTGTTTCACGGTTTGAGGTGCGTAATGTTGAATTTTTAGTCCGTTTAATTAAATATCTGGCCAATGAAACAGGAAATATTATTTCTGCAAGGGGAATCGGTAAATTTTTAAAATCGCAAAACATATCTATTTCGATTAATGCCATACTAAATTATTTGAATTACCTGACAACAGCTATGCTGATTTCAAAGGTACAGAGGCTGGATATTCATAGGAAGAAGGTTTTTGAGGTTGGAGAAAAATATTATTTCAACGATATTGGCCTGCGAAATTCAATCGCAGGATTTTCGCCATTTGATTTGAGTCAAATTGTTGAAAATGTGGTTTATCTTCATCTGAAATCAACTGGTTATTCTGTTCTGGTAGGGAAACAAAACGACCGTGAGGTTGATTTTATAACGGAACGGCATGGTGAGAAAATGTATATTCAGGTAGCGTTAAGAATTACTGAAAAGCAAACGATAGAAAGAGAATTTGGAAATCTGCTGGCAATCAAAGATAATTATCCTAAATATGTGATCACTTTAGATGAGTATTCCGGAGCCAGTTACGAAGGTATTCTTCACATTCCATTAAAACAATTTCTCTCTGAATTTTAATAGTTTAAGGACAATGCTCCACTAATAAAGCTTAATATATCTTAAAAAAGAATTACACACTATTGCAAAAGCCGGATGGTTTGACCAGACCGGCCCGGTTTGGCAGAATAAATTATATTCCTCTGATCATCTAACTTTTAACTCAGGTTTTCAATGGTCAGGCCAACTATGGCCTGTCATGGCTTTGCGGGGTAACAGAACGGGTGCGTTTTGCAAAGTCAATCAAAAAGCGCTTATAATGTTATGAAGCTTTTTGGTTTAATTATTTTCCCCTCAAAAACATATTCTGTGTTACCAAAATTGACAACAGCCCTTTTACCGGATGAAAAAATTGTTTCCTGGATTATGTGATCAGTAGTTACAAACCTGTGTGAAACCATTTCATCATAACCTATCTGTTGCAGCCATGGACATACATTTTTATAACTCTGAATAAATGTATTCTTATATGCCTCCCAACGTTCGCGGTCAATGCTCCAGAGAGGAGCGCTTCCATAAAGAATATTGAAGAGATCTTTTTTCCACCATATTTCAGGCGTGTGATGATTTCCATCTTCCCACCTCCATGAGGTCACCATAGCATCGTGATATACAAGCTCATACAGTGGCACCCGGGAATATTCATTAATGGAGTATTTAAGATATTTATCTGGAGCAACCCTGCTTCCCAGCATCTGTGTCGGCTTCGGATTACTGCTCCAGTCACCATAATAATAAATGGTTCCTTTTTTGGTTATATCAGATCCGAACCAGGTTCGTTGAAGGGTCATCATACCGTGGCAATAGACACTTGAGGATCCTGTAAACTCAGCACCCCATTCACCACCCATGTATTGATTATAGTTATCCTCAACCATTTTATAATTTTTTATCACCTCTTCGGCAAACTGCTGCCTGGTAAGAGGATGATCCTTCGAATAACACTCAAACAATCCGTTTGCCTGGTAAACATCAAGGAAGTATGTCTCATGAGGGTACTCTTTAAGCTCACGCTCAATTCTTTTTTTCATAATGGGTTGCATTACAGCAGGACAGGTAGTGTGACCATACATGTTGAAATATGTTTTGCCATCACTCTTCCTGGCTGTAATTTCATGAAATAACCCGGGATAACCTGTTCTGGCATACCGAAGCGGACCTGACTCATCCTTCTTATAAAAAACTGTATCCCTGTAATGTGTATCTGTGTACAGATCGTAAACCCCTGATGCATAATCAAGTTCCTTTAACCTGCTGTCGTAATCTATTTCAGGATAGGGAAAATGATTTGCATCCCATAAGATAAACGCTTTGCCAATACCGGATGATTTCATCTCTTTTGCAAAACTTACATCACGGGCATTATCCCAGACGTAGATGTGCGGACTACCGATCATTTTTGCAATAGCCGGAAATCGTTTCTCCTTCTCCTTCAGTGTTATAACATTATTTTTCTTCCAGATATACTCCCTGTACAATTTACACTGAGCCACATATCCGCCTTTATCGAAAAAATGGTATCTGACTATGCGTGAATATCCGAATTTACCCATCGTTGGCAGCCAAACCGGGGAAAATGTAACAAGCCCATCTACTCTTTTGGTCTGCATAGCGGCATCATAGGGAGTATCAAATATTGCCATATAACCAGTTTCAAACTGATCATCAACCACACCCATCCAGGCCATTGAAAGTCCGCCGTTACAGTTATAGGTAATACAATTTCCAAGAGGATATTCCTTATCATCTGCAGGGAGTAACAGCCCTTCCCCATCCGTATGCAGCAGGTAATGATTTTTATCCGGGGTTCTGAATGATGACGGAAACTCCAGATCTGTCATTCCAACCTTTGGATCTGCATTAAGTGAAAGAACCAGTTCAGACTCAGCATTAAGTGTAATACTAACACTCAATTTATATGGTACTGATAAAGTGAATTCAAGGCTGTTGCCCTTTTGAATGATCCCTTTTAAAGAAAATTGTTCCTTGAAGGGAATCTGTTCCCATACTTTATTGCAACGGTTGTCTTTTACTGTAAGCAGTAGTGTCTGGTCATCAAACTGTACGGCAAGATTTGCATCTGAGAGTGTCCATATCTTTGAATATCCGCAAAGTGTAACGGTAGCCAGAAAGAATAATAAAAGTGTAAATCGTTTCATTAGTAATAGTTTTACAGGTATCAGGATTTTATCTAAATTTAATCAAGCATTATGCAAGTGGTCATATTCTGCCTAACTCTGTATCCGTAGCCTGAATTAATGCTCTTATGTATCCGAATATATATGCCTCACTTGAATTGGGTCCGGCCTCACTGTTTACCGGAACCGGCAGATGATCAGGGACCACTATCCCGTTAAAATTTACCTGGCCCAATGCTTTCATTATCTTGTACATATTAAGGTATCCGTTATCGGGAAATGTCTCAGAAAAATCGGGCAAAGGACTGGTCACATTCCTGAAATGTACCTGGTATATATGACCCCGGGAGCCAAATTCATGTATAGCCTTTACAATGTCCTCTCCCTTACCATCCGGTCCGTACATTTCGGCGAAACTTCCCACACAAAATAACATACCCGAATACGGACTATGGTCAGAGATCTCCATTGCCTGTCTGAATGCATTTGTGCTGCTGAATATCCTGACCACTCCCTGGTGTGTGCATGGAGGATCGTTGGGATGAAGCTGCAGTCTTACACCTGCATCTTCAGCAACCGGCAGGACCTGTTTGATAAAGTATTTATAATTATCCCACATTTCTGCATCAGAGTATTCCTTGTCATACAGATTTTTAGATTTTTTAGCTGCATCAAGTTTAAATGTACGTGATTCACATCCGCGGATTACAGTTGTCTCTGTTGTCATGATCCCTCCGGTATGCCAGGCATAAGTGGTGGTGTCGATACCTGCCTTGCCAAGGTCTTTTATAAAGTTCTGAAATAACTTTATCTCTGCCTCCCGTCCGGGAAGCCCAAGGGAGCTATCCTTCAGGTTGTACTTATCAGAAAGCATGATCTCAAAAATCTTCATACCTGCTCCTTCTACCTTATCACGGATAGCAATGATCTCCTTAAGGGAACTTTGCTCACTTGGGATCCTGATTTCCAGGTATTCCACACCCATCTGCTTCAGATAGTTAAAATGCATTTCATTAAGCTCATCGGGTCTCTGATGACTAATTCCAAGTTTAAATCCGGAGGATGACCATTTATTACCATCTTCGTTTTTAAATCCGAAGTCGTTCGATGAGTTTGCCAGAATTTGCCCTGGAATTATACTTAGTCCGGTAGCAGCAGCAGCTCCTGATTTAACGAATTGCCGTCTGGAAAAAGCGTGGAAATCAGAGGAGTCGTGATTCTTATCAGTGGTTCCAGGAAAAACTTCTTTCTTTTTCATATAATCTATATTTTGACTTTTAACAGTACTCGCTTTAATAACTATAACATATATTGATATGTGAGATTATGGCAATTCTCAATTAAAAATCCGTAAACAGTAATCCGAAATTAATAAAACCTAATATACTCCATATATCTGAAGTGTTTCCCACCAGGCCATAATATTTTCAGGAGGGACTCCATTTTGTATTACATGTATCGGGGCAAAGATAAAACCACCGCCCGGTGCAAGATCCTCAATCCTTCGTCTTGTCTCGTCACGCACCTGCTGAGGTGTTCCGAAAGGCATAACATCCTGGTTATCACAGCTCCCGCCCCATATTGTCAGATCATTACCAAACTCCTTCTTGAATTTTTTTGTATCCATTCCGGCGCAGTTAACCTGGAAAGGATTCATTATATCCACACCCGCTTCGATCAGCAAAGGAAAGGTCTCCATTACCGCACCGTCGTTGTGAAAGAAAATATAAATTTTTGTTTTTGCTTTTGATTTTACAAAATCGAACAGACGCTTGTGAAATGGCCAAATCTGTTCCTTATAGGTCTCAAGGTCAACAAGAAGGCTGTTTTGTGAGCCCAGGTCATCGGCCATTGAAACAATCAGGACATTCTCCCCTACGGCAGCCAAAGCCCGCTCCCAGTATTGCATGTTCACTTCCAGTATCTTTTCCATAATAGCCTGGACGATTCCGGGATTCATCATCATATCCATATAAAACTGTTCATAACCACGCATCCACATCGCATGCTCCCACATACCCGAACTCATGCGCTCAAGGAAATATGCTTTCTTCTCTCCATACACAATCTTGTCGGCTCGAACTTTAAGGTCGGCATATCTGGACATATCAAGAGCGTTGGGCCAGTGATATTTTTCGATATCCGAAATTGTTTCAGCTGCAGCAAGCGGACTATGGAATAAATCGTAATAATGACCACCGGTTACAGGCATTTTCCAGCCCATTCCCCACTCGTCTATAATACGGTCATACCCGTCTTCTATGCCGAGATCCTGAGAAAGACCCTCTTCTGAGGAGGGTAAAGGAGCAACACCTTTTACATCAATCTTCAATCTGGCAATCAGATCATCTTCAACATTTCCAATCTGGGTAATCTTACCTTTGATACTCACATTATCGGACATACCAAGGTAACGCCGAAGGGAACGTAATGCATTGATATTGATTCCTGTAACTGCAGCACTTCCCAGGTCAAACGGAACTTTGTCAGGTTCTTTATGATCAAGAGCTGCTTTTACACGTTCAAAACTTGTGTAAGTTGCCATATAAATTAATTATAAGAGTCGTCTCTATTTATCAGATGGCATGAGAGAGATACTCACGGGGGTTACTGATTCTTTTTCAATCCATATCACAAGGTCGGTGCCTTCAGGAGTATTTCTGAAACCATAACGGAAGCCATTGCCGCGTTCAACTCGTTTTTTTTCGATTGAAAGGTCAACATTTCCTGTACCCCAGTTTGTTATAACCAAACAGGGATTAATAACTGGTGAATCCGACGTTGCTGCCAATACTAATTTCAACTCATCATGAGAGTCCTTGGAAGAACTTGATATTTTATAAGCTCGTTCTGTCTGATCAAAACCAAGATTTTTATATCCGGATGATCCATCTATTTTTAACTCTGCAGGAGATAACCACGACTTTGCCAGAGGAACAAGCTGCTCAGCCTTCCTATTTGACAAACCATTAAGCATCAGTTTTGTTTTTGATGATTCAGTTTGTGAATAGGCATCCCATGTAACATGAGAAAGTGAGGAATGAGACGCATGGTCGGAGTCCATTGCATATCTTCCGTCAGTGGGTTTTTGTGCAGTCGGCCAGTGGTTCCACCATGGGAACATACTGACATCACGGCGCAGCTCTCCATTGTAGATATCCCATATAGGTTTTGATTCGGGAGAAACAATGACGAATGGTTTAAACTCTGATTTTGTATTTACCATCTGTATATTTGCACCGAAAGGAAGAGTAACAACTCCCCTTCTCTCCTTATCTGCTTCAGGAGGAATTCCATTTTCCCAGGAGTATGTATGTGTCTCACCCTTAAGATTGCCAAGAGTAATCGCAGCAGGTTGGAGAACATGCTCGGGTCTCTGTCCGGGACCCATTACTAAAATGCTTTCCTGAAATTCATGAGGGGCCTGAGGTTGGGAGCTTCGCAGGGTTATCTCCCTGACTGCCACACCATCGGGATAGATAGTATAGATTTCATCTGTCCATTCTCCCCAGCCTGTTAAAGTATCGGGCCGGGCAATATTTGCCCAGTTATCAACCAGGGCATAACGCCAGTGAACTACAACTCTTGCCTCATTGTTTTCCAGTATCCTGACATGTGAGAACTGGCATCTTTTGTCCGACATAGGTTCATGACAGCCAAGGTCGCTCCATGTTTCAGTAAATTCATTATTATACCATATTCCATTTTCAGTCACCCAGTTAGGAATATAGCTTGTTCCTCGCCAGAAGACAAATTTACCCGGGAGATTATCAAATTTTACAACTACATCTGCTTCCTCACCATTCCTCCATAAGGCATCCCATGCATCGTAGTACTTAAGAGTTGTATAGTATGCTCCAAATCTGCTGAAAGGTGCAGATAACACAGGAAGAGCCCTGGCCATCATTGCGGGTGATGCCTGCCTATCAGATTGATTTACATAAGCAGTCAACTCTTTCGATGTAAGGGATCTGTTATGGATCATAACTTCGTCAATAAGACCGTCAAAAAAAGTAAAAACAGCTTCAGTTGCGTTTGGTCTTATCGTTCCTTCCGGCTTTCGTTTTATACTGTGTTTCCCTATTAAAAGAGGACTTCCGGAAGCATTCTGAAAATTTCCTTCTGTTTTTTGTGAAGCAACCAGCTTTCCATCGACATAAAGTTCAATACCCCTCGTTTTTGAATATATACCTTCCAGATGCCGCCATTTCTTTAATGCCAGTCTTTCCGAAGACTGAATTTCATAATATTTGCCGGCAGTATATATTTTGAACCCGGCATGCCCGTAGGCGTCTATTCCGAGAAAATATCCTTTACCAATGGCTGTACCATGATCAATAACAGGACACCAGTTTGTCGGGTATGCACCAAGTGCTATCCATGCACCAACACTGAAATCACCTGTAAGTTCAGGAGTTGATCCGCCATCGGATGACATAAAAGATGAAATACCATCAAGAAGAACGGCGTTACCTTCAATACCTTTAACCAATTTGAAAAAGTTGCCAAAAATCCTGTATTTCGCCCCTGATATTTCATCTGAAACATTTGATATTCGTTCAATGTCCGGTGCTTCTTTTTCTCTGTAAATACCAGAAGTAACCTTTTCGGTCTTCTCAATGGCATCAAATTTCCACAAGGCTACGGGTCCCTGATTCTGAGCAGCTACAATATTAAATCCAAAAAACAATAACAGGGACAACAGTTTTTTTTCATGTTTAGCTTCCATAATATGTACTTTATTAAACAGAAACAGTTTTTAGAAAAAGTTACTTCACCAAACAACATTAAAGCGTTAAATCAAAGGCTGTTGACTTCCACACTTTATGAAACTCAGCAGCAGCTTTGCTAAACCTGTCATAGTCTGCCCGGGTCTCAAAGATCTGGGTATCATTCCAGAGTGCATCCCTGTCATGGCCAAATAAACGGGCTTCCGGCCAGAAAAATACCTGCCCCCAGATCAAACGGTTATTCGTATTTATTCCGGGATTTTCCTGAGTACCATCACCATTAATTGCATCAAAATGTTTTTGACTAAGGCCGTTTTTTGTAGCAGCCATCAGGTTAGATCTTATCCATTCTGAACGTTCAGACATTGCAATATAACCAACCTTGCTATTCTCTCTCATGTGGGCCCATGAAAGACATACTTCCGCAGGAGTCAATCCGGTTTCTTTAGCTATTTGCTGAATCACAGGATGTTGCATATCTGCCTGGTGCTCCGCAAAACGATCTCGTCCAGGGCGGCGTGGCGAACCCAGGGCCATGTAACCTGAAGGAACTATTTTATTATCAATTAAATACTTAACCAGTTCCTGTTGCTGAAACAGTGGATGCAACTCCATCTGGTTGTAAACAGGACGGTTAAAATCATTTGTATCCCGAAGCAGGAGTTGCATAGTTTTTCGTGTCTGGTTGGATGTTCCGATGTTTTTAACTTTTCCGCTTTTTTTAAGCTCTGTCATCTTCTCCCAGACTTTCATAAATGATTCGTGTATGTATGGCACGGCATGATCATTTACAGCGTTGCCCGCTGAACCGGGAACATGAAAATTAGGCCATGGCCAATGTACCACGTACATGTCCAGATAATCGAGGCCAAGCATTTTTAATGAGTCCTCACATGCGGGAATAACATCTTCAGGGTTCATATGCTTATTCCAGAGTTTTGACAGAACAAACAATTCATCTCTTTTTGCATAACCCTGTTTAATCGATTTTGCAATTGCCTGTCCCACCACCTCTTCATTCTGATAAGCAGTAGCGCAGTCGAGATGTCTGTACCCCAGACGAACAGATTCCACTATAATGTCTTCCATGATCTCGACAAGATCAGGATTGTCGGAATGAAATGTTCCCATTGCGGCCTGTGGCATACGTGTTCCATCGGGTAGCACTATCTGTGTAACTGTAGATGGATCAATAGATTCAATACTTTTATTCAGTAAGTTCATTGTGTGAATTTTGTATTAGTATAACTTGTATTCAGGCATCACCATATTCTGGATTAAAGGTCAACCATTACTTTCATAACTTTGTCGCCGCTTTCTCCGATAAATTTATAGGCTTCAGGATATTGTTCAAACGAAAAGTGTTTCGAGATCAGCGGATTGAGGATTATTTTGCCTTCTGAGATCAACTTTGCCGCTTCCTGGTAATCTTCGTGGCGGTACATCATAGAACCATACAGATTTAGTTCGTGCTCACCAACAAAATACATGTTTACTGTTGGATTTTTTGCATAAACTCCCAGAATAATGACTTCTCCTCCCTTTTCAACATTGGCAATCAACGCATCTAGAGACGCCTGTACTCCGGCAGCCTCGAATCCGACCTGATAACCTTCGTTACCGAAAGCAGCCAGGACACCTTCCGCAAATGGAGTTTTAACTACGTTCAGCGTATTATTAATGCCACACTCGGCAGCTTTCTTCAGTTTAAAATCGCTGACATCGGTTATAAGCACTTTTTTTGCACCCCGGGCTTTGGCAAACTGGGCCACCAGATTACCAATGGTACCGGCTCCTGAAACCACCACATTTTTGCCTTCCAATCCTCTCGAACGGCTTGTGGAATGTGCTCCCACAGCGGCAGGTTCTATCATGGCACCATGCTCGTAACTCATTGTATCCGGAAACACTATAAGGCGATCTTCAGGTACGACAAAATATTCCTGGGCAACTCCCGGCGCCTGAAATCCCTGAACTTTCAATTCCTGGCATGCATTGTATTGTCCGCGTAAGCATGGGCCGCATTTTCCACAGGTTAGCTGTGGCCGTGCAGTGACCCTTTGACCTGGTTTTGCAGATTTTACCGAGCTGCCAACCGCTTCAATTGTAGCAGAATATTCATGTCCCTGTACCACAGGATAAGGTGTTGCAGGATGTTCTCCATGAAAAACATGGATATCTGAACCACAGACACCTATTGTTTTAATCCTCAATAGAACCTCATTCTCTTTTAGTTCTCCCGGTTCCGGAATCTCATGAAATTTTATCACACCCGGGGAAGTCATGATTGCTTGTCGCATAATGAGTTATTTAATAATGATTTATAATTTTTTCTAAGCAAATATTATATATAAAATAACCATAACCAGTAAAAGTATACCAGCAAGTATCCTGGGATCTGTAATGCCTTTTAGTTTTCCTTCAGTTAATAACTGCAACCGGGGATTTCCATGTACATTCTGCAATTACAGAAGGATCAGGTTTTGGAGTGAGATAGCTTACTACATAATATATCACAACGTTAATGCAGAATAACCACCAGGCCTGCATCATGAATGGAATACCAAGGCCATCGGTAATATACATTTTGCCGCTTATTGGAATAAAATCGAGGCAAAAGGAGATTACTCCAAGGAGGAATCCTACACAAAGAGTTATTATTGAAGCCTGTTTTGTACCTCTTTTGCTGAAAACACCAAGAAGGAATACTGTTGTTATCGGAGGTGCCATGGCCGCTGCTATTTTGTTTATCGCCTCAAAAATGCTTGTAAATTTACCACCCTGGGTTGACCATAACATTGCAACGATCATTATTACAACAGCTGCGATACGTCCGATAAGTACCTGACCCTTATCGGTTGTTGATGGTCTCAGGCGCTTGACAATATCCACCGAAACAAGTGTTGCTGAACTATTCAGAGCGGCTGCAAGAACACTCATTAAAGCAGCCAGAAGAGCCGCAGAAACAATGCCTTTCAAACCAACAGGCAATAATTCTTTAATAAGAACAGGGAATGTCTGGTTTGCATCAGTTCCGATAATATCTTTAAATAGTACATATCCGATAACACCTGGAAGAACAAGTATAAAAACCGGAAGAATTTTTAAAACACCTGCAAACAGGGATCCTTTCTGGGCATCATCGACAGAGCGGGCACCAAGAACTCTCTGCACATGTGTCTGATCTGTACACCAGTACCAGATTCCCATTACCGGATAACCAAGGA
The DNA here is from genome assembly GCA_963732435.1 of uncultured Bacteroidales bacterium. Lineage (GTDB taxonomy): Bacteria > Bacteroidota > Bacteroidia > Bacteroidales > VadinHA17 > LD21. The sequence goes on from CAVSZL010000009.1 coordinate 409,302, forward strand.
AAACGGCATACCATGTCAGGCCTGTGCTCGCAGCTGTATCGCTAAGTACTTTTAAGGAACCGGCAGAATGTAACATACTCATCTGCCCCTCCTTTGCAGCAGCTTTAAAAGCGGCAATTGTTGTAATACCATGTTCCGGTAAAGCAAGAATACCAAATATTGTAACAAGTATTGCACCCACAATAAGGATAATCGTCTGAACTGACTCTGTTACCATTACTGCTTTAAGTCCTCCGACAACTGTATAAATTGTGGTTATTATTGAAATCAATATTATGGAATGAATAACACTGATCCCGAAGAAAGATTCGAACACCACCGCTCCTGCATATAGACTCATACCCATATGAATGAATAGAGCAGCAAGTATCCCCATAAATGCAAGGAAAGTCCGTGATGCGGGGCCATAGCGTTTCTCAAGAAATTCAGGCAGAGTTGCTATCCTGGTTTTTATATAGAATGGTGCAAAAATTAATCCTAATAGTATAAGGGTAAAAACTGCCATCCATTCAAAGTTTCCCCAGACAAGACCATCGTTATAGCCCGATGCTGCAAGTCCAACCATATGGATTGTGGAAATGTTTGAGGCAAAAAGAGCAGCTCCTACTATCAACCAATTCAATCCGCGGCCTGCAAGAAAATAATTATCACTTGTCATTTTACTTTTCCGGACAGACCACAATCCTATAGCAAGAATCCCAAGAATATATACAATAATGATTATCAGATCAATAGTGTCAATTTTAATATTACTCATGAGTTAGGATTGATTTTATGATTAATTTGACTTATCAGTCCGAAGTCCGAAGTCGGAAGTCGGAAGACCGAAGTCGGATCCGCCAACATCAACCGGGATTCTCAACTTTCCATCGTGTACCGGCACCCGAGACAATTAAAACGTTTGCGTAAGCAGTAAAATCACCGGTCCTTATTACAGTTTTTACCTCCCTGGTGAGCTTTTTTAATTCAGTATGATCAATAAGCTCTACTTCAATTTTATCACCGAAAGCAACTGACATCTCTCTAAACAAGCTGGGATTCATATCCCTTGTCTGTTTTGCCATTATCAGCTTCTCAACTGAAAAGAACTTTTTCAATTCAGCTAACACTTCAATTACCATGGGCTTATTTTCAGCCAATGAGATGTCAATAACTTCAACTCCCAGGGGAATCGGAAATCCTGCATCAACAACCATCAGTAAATCGTTATGACCCTGCATTGATAAAGCATTTGCTATATCTCTGTTTACAATTCCTACTTCTTTCATTTTTTTAACTTTATTAGATTAACTCATTATTTTAGGTATTCTTAAGTTTCTTTTTAAAATTGAATAAATCAAAATACACAACATGCCTGTTCCTGAGCTTTTAAGTATTTAGAAAATATTCAGGAATACTTTCTGACTTTATTTCAGGAATACCCTGAATGTCTCTATTCTGTTATGGCCGATATTGATATTCAGATTTCCTTCAACCGGGTTTATCGCGGATATGTTTGTTTCAACATGTGTTGCACTATTACATTTTACTAACTTGTAGGCTGATGAAATTTTGATATCCCTGTCATTATTATTCATATTCCATAATCTTAATATTACTCCTTCGTCAATCCCCTCTTCGGCAGGCTTCACCGCCCACACCAGAACATCAGGATCTGATACTGTAAATAATGAAAGCTGTGGACCATACGATCCTGATTTTCCCGATATCTTGCCTGCAACGAGCGGATTCTGATGTTCTGTTGAAAACCTCATTGCGGTTGCCGCATCAAAACCATTACTGTTTGGTCTCAATGCAAAATAGTTCTCAAAATATGAGTCCCCGTCCTGGTTTAATATTCCAAGTCCCGGAGCATCTATCTGACCTCCTGCCAGAACACTTATCTGTGGTGTAATACAATCGAGATTTGTAATTGTACTGTTTCCTGTTTTCATAAAATAGGCGTCGCGATTAGATATGATCATGCCGTTGTTTCCATCCGACATATCTGCAAAGTGGTTCATTGCAATCCAGTCTAACCTGCAGATGCTGTCAGCATAATGACCTCCCTGCGATTGTGGTTTGACTTTAAGAATTGCTCCTGCCTCCTCGTGCCATGTTTCAGGATTGGTCAGATTAAACGAAAATGTATAGGTAACCGGTTTTGCATCAAAGTTCTGGGTGATGTAATTCTCAAGTTCAATCCTATCGTTGTTTTCGAAGAGAGTAATCTTTGATGTGTGCTTTAAAGGTCTGTAAGATTCTGCTACAAGTGTTACTGAGACAGGTCCGGCATTTTCAACCCTGAGCGGTGAACCGGATTGCCCCCTGCCGGAACCCAGATCGTTGGCATAAAGCTTATTGACAGGCGCTATACATTCCCTGTTATTGTCATTCTTATCAATAAGGCTTGTAATTACACCCTGACGGGTAAATGTTATTTTGTAACAGTTGTTTTCAATAATTGTATCTGAAACAACAGCTGCCTGATTATATTTTACTGTTGAAGCTCCTTTTTTTATCTCATAGATCTTATAACCCAGCGATGGGACCTCCCTTGCTAAAATGCGAATGTACTTTACATTCTTCTTCGTAATAAACTGAAAGGGAACTTCCTGTGTGGTTGTACGGTCAACTACCTTAATATCAGATGATCCGTCGTATTGATAATCACTGTAATCACTCCTTGTCCATCCTAACGGGTTAAATACAAAAAACAGCTCTGATGCCTTATCCGGCTTTGCTATCAATTCACCGAGCCTCGACAGTGACAGGTTATAAAGAGTGTCTACATAACTGCTCAGTTGACCGGCAATTTTCCTTTGCCAGTCGGCCCTCTGCTTCCTTGTGATCGTTGGTCCATCAGATGTCCAGTCATGCTCAAAATAGAGTCCGCAGGCCAACCACGCTTTTTCCCGCTTTTCAGCCAGTTCTTTTGCAAAATCTTTATCCTTCATTGCAACAAGTGTGTACATGGCTTCGGCACTCCTTAGTTTTTCAATCGATCGTTTCACTGTTGCTGATACTTCTGCAAGAGAGGCTACACTGTTTCCCCATTCGGTACTCCCGTATGAAACTGTTTCTGAAGGAAGTACTGATCCGTATTCCTTTTCGAAATCTTTAAAGAAATCTATCTCATTCGATACTATAACCTGGTTTTCCGAATCTGAGTATTTCCTGGCAACATCTATAAACTCTGAAGTAGTAGTCAGAAGATCATCCCATCCTTTGCCAAACGCTCCTGAAATATTATAAGGATACTTTTTACTACTCATGAGATCTTTACACAGGGCAACAGTCTTTACAGGATCACGCGCTTCCGCATACCCTCCCAGTTCTTTATTGTCACCATTTACAACCATTGAATACCATTTCATCAATAACTTTTGATCATCCAGTCCCTTATACCAGTAAATCTCATGCGGACGGTTAGTAAATCCTTTGACCTTTGTGGCACAATCACATACTCCATGCCAGGAGTATTTTGCACCGGCCCCAGCCCAGAGGGAAGAGAGTCCAAGCGGAAGCACCTGATCCTCCATGTTAAAGGCCAGGTCAAGATCCAAACCATACTTCCGCTCCAGTGAGCCGGCATAATACATATCGCGCAGGGTAACTTCGAGAGGAGCAATACCATGAACGCTTGCAGTTGTATTCAGAGGTACGGTAATTTTTCCGGTTCTTATCTGATCTATCAGCTTTGCAAATTGCTGTGAAGATCTGTTTTTCTCATATTCATAAACCCACAATGAACCATCGCAGTTCCATTTGCTCTGGAACTGATACGGATCATTGGCCGTGGAATCGTTCAGTTTTATGTAGTAGTCAAGTGTTTTCAGGAAAGCAATTCTGTATGTTTCCTCATCTCCCGACCACAAATAGTCGGTGTGGTCATCAGGGGCAAGATAGATCTTCTTCTGCTGTGCATCAGTATTCGGGGACAAAAGAGCCCACAATATAACCAATCCAAATAATTTTATTTTTATCATAATAACCCCTCCTTAATAAAGGTAAACCAAATTAAACTAACTGACCTCAGTTACTTTACCTCCAACCACAAAAGTGTCTTTTATATCCATTTTTTTTGCAAGATAGTATGCCATGAAGTTAAATGGCACCATGTTGTGAATAATTGAATAATTCTCTTCAGTCTGAGGTTCTTCAACTGTAAAAACATGTGCTCCGGCTTTCGAAATTACCTCATTTAGCATCCGTGCCCGTTGATAGTTACTACCTTTTGCAATTATCTGTATTACAATACTTCCTGAAGCAGTTTCCTTTGGTCCGTGATCATATTGAGCCATTGGCAATCCTGTAAAACACATTTTTGTGCTTTCACTCAGGATAAGTGAGGCTTCCAGTGCGGTGGCAATATTTGGTCCGGTTCCTGTGATGTAAATTCCATGGATCTTCCTTTGCGTCAGGAGGTCGAATAATTCACCGGCCATTTTTTTACCTTTTTCTTCATAGTCTGACATCCTGATTCTGAGTAATTCAAGAGAGGCTCTTACATCGAATCCAAAGCCCTTAAAAAGTGTAAGCAAAGTATTTATATATGTTTTTGAAGATGAATAATCCTCATGTCCTGCAAGCATTAAAACATTTCTTTCAACTCCATTGAACTTAGCCAATTCAGAATCCGGATTATTTGTTATTGCAACAAATTTATCGAAAAGGCTGGCACACCACAATGCCTCACTGCTCCGTCCTGATTGGGATAGAATGACCCCATTTGATTTCCTGCTCTTATCTGCCATATAATTATAGTACTCAGAAGCGAGTTCAGGATAAATATCGATATTCATATATCTGAATGCCAGTGGGGCAAAGTAGGAGGATCCCATTCCCAGGTACGGAACCCTTAACGGAAGTTCATATGGTTCTGATTCATCCCAGAATTTTATAGCACGACCGGGGATTTCATATATCTCATCAAGCATTTTACTCATAGTTCAACAAATTATATTTTGAATTTGAACCTTTCCTCTTCATGAAAATTTTTAATTCATTGTTTACTTTTGTGTTCATAGAGTTTCCCTTAGTGGTACTTTGTGGTAAAGAATTCTTAACCACAAAGGGAACTCAAAGTATTTCACAAAGGATCCACAAAGTATATGAACTATATAAGTTAGATCATAGTTGACTTTTTTGCCTCCACAGAGAGAAATACTGAACCTAAAATAGCCAGGCTAATTCCTGCAGTTTCAATGATTGCAAGACGTTCACCAAGAAATACTATTGCAAGGATAATTGTAAATACCGGCTGCAAGGCACCTGCAATGGTTGTCACTTTAGATGCCTTTCCCTCAGCACTGTAAGCTGCAAAACTTGCAAGCACACCCAATCCGTTGAGCATCCCAGCCAAACTGCCCATGAACAGTGTATTACCTGAAAAATTAAAATCAATTAACCCTGACACAAGAAAACCAAGAGATATCAGAATTGAAGATACAATAAATGTAAGGTATGACCATTCAGCCGAGATATGATTTGTAGTTACTTTTTGTGCAGCACTGAAAAGACCCCAGAAGACCAGGGCCACCAATGCAAACAATAACCAGACTTTCAGCCCGATATTTTTAAAAAAGAGAGAAGGATCATCAAAAATCTGGGATTGTCCCGATAGCATTATTATTGCAGGAACCACAACAAGTATCCCGATACCATTTAACCAGTGCAGTTTTTCCTTAAATACAAGCAATGCTATAACAATTGTCACCAAGGGATAGAGGTTGGTTACAGGGATTACAACCGTAGCCATCCCACCAGTTCCAAATGACTTATAAACAGCAACATTCCCTATCACAGCCAGGATACCTGCCACTAAGCCCCAGATGATACCTTTTACATTCAACTCATTAACTTTACACTTTCTTAAAATAAATGGCAATGTGAACAACATGCCTATAGTGAACAGAAGATGGTTGACAAAAGGGCTTATATCACTTGAAATAAACTTTGCCAGTATTCCCCATACACCCCAGCACAATGCTGCAAGAATTGCATAAACAAGCCAGAGTCTTTCTTTAAAATAATTCATCTGCTAATCCTGTTAGTATTTTATCAAAGTCAGTGCCTAGAGTGACTAGAGTGACTAGAATGCTCAGGCACTTCAGGCACTTTAGGCACTTTAAATAATGCCGCGCTTCCAAGTATTCCTGAGTGTTCGTCTAATTCTGAAAGAGCAATAACCACCTTATAACTTTTAAAAGGTTTGCAGAAATCAAGAATTGTAAGTTTGTCAAGATATGGCTCCATTCCCTTTGCAATTCCACCCCCGATGATGATTATATCCGGTGCAAAAATATTGATATAGTTATCAATTCCTGTCTTTAAGTTACCGAGGAATTCAGAAACAATAACAGATGCATCAGGATTACCTTCCTGCTCAGCTTTAAAGATGGCTTCAACATTTAAAGGAAGTGCAGGATATTTTGTTATCCAATTCAGACGATTGGCTGCATCAGTAATTCCCGGTGCTGAAACCAGTGATTCAAGACAACCTTTTTTCCCGCAATAGCATTTATGCCCGGCAGGATTAATGCTCATGTGTCCACCCATATGAGCGTACGGGAGGTGAGTCTCGAACCTGCCATTTGCCACAAACCCCAATCCAAGGCCTGTACCCAGTGTAAGTACAAGAACTCTGTTATATCCTTTTCCTTTTCCAAATAAAGCCTCACCCAGAGCAACAACACGTGCATCGTTATCAGCCCTGCAAGGTAAAGCAGAATGTGCCTCAATATACTGTGCAAGCGGGTAGTCTTCCATAAATTCAATAAAACCGTAGGTAGAATCTACAAGACCATTCTCGAAAACAAATGAAGTTACACCAAAGCCAACTCCAAGAACAGAAGCATTTTCCGTGGCTGCAACCTCCTTAAGTTTATCAATTGCGGAACTAATTATACGGAGGAATTTGTCTGAATCTTTTTTTTCAGTCGGGGAAATAATTGTTTCGATTACTATACCCTTCTCAAGATCGACCAGACCTGATTTGGTCCGGGTTCCTCCAATATCAATTCCAATTGCGGCTTTTATCATATTCTGTTCATCTTATAAAATATTAAGATCCGAAGAAAAAGATTTCAGACACTGGCTATTATTTTTCTTCAATCTTCCCGATATGAGCTTTTAAGGGATTTTCGTATTCAATTGCTGTCTTAATAATATAGTTCCTGAAATCCTCGTTTGTTTTGAAAGGTTTGCCTTCGCTCCATGCAGCAGCAACAAGATATTCAAAACTTAAATCAGCCGATGGCTTTATCCTGAAGGTATAATTATCAGTGTTCTGAAAATTAACATACTGAAATTGAGGTTTATATATCGATTTTACTATACAAGCTGTTGATACATAGTCAACTTTCAGCTTACTGAGGCCTTCAATATCATCCGGATTCTGGATCTCTTCACTTCCCCCTGTCACCACAATATTATCTTTCTGATAATACTCCGACTGGTTGGGATGCTTTTTAATTCCGGCACCAAAGAATATCTCCTTTTGTTTTGGTTCAAAAGTTGTAAACATAACCTTACATGTAGTATAATTCTGGCGTGTATAGGCGGTATAAGTTTGTTCCAGCTCATAAAAACCATTCCCGGTGTCCCAGTTGAATGTTTTTACTCTGACAGCACTTCTGAGCGGACCATTTACAATAACATTGAATGAATACCTTGTATCACTCAACTGGCCGGTATTGAACGGAGCTTGTACACCGGCTTTAATTCTTGCAGGTGTAAACCGGGGACGTGATACTTTTCCGGGATCAGACGGATCTTCAAAAATAACAAGACCTCCGCCGCCGAGGGAGCTAGCAACTCCCATTATATCTGAGCCCATGTCAAATGGTACAGCATAGCCATCAAGGTTCCCTTCATTAAGCCGTGAACTAATAAGCTGGGGCACACGCTTACCATAAACATCCAGATCGGTTGGATACCAGAGTTTCCATCCAACATACTCGTTTTCCCAGAAAGGCATTATATGACGGGAATAACTACCAACATTTGCTGCAGTGGTGTGAGGATTCCAACCACGGTCATTAAACCCAATATACAAATAAATGGTTTTTGTTTCAAGCGGATTGATGTCAGTAATAAAAAATAACTCATCCCAGATCCCATCCTGATCAAGATCATCAAGTTGATGGAATATCATCCTTCCATTGGTCTCCTTTCTGATTTCGTGATAACCTGCTTTCGATAACCGTTCTTTTGTAGGTTCCTGACGTGGCTCAAGCATGGGGTCTATTATAGTAACATCAAAATCATGAAAATCGCTAAATAAGAACAAGTTACGGCTTAGGGCGACCGGTACATCCTTTCTGGGTACATCTAAAGTGTTGGTAAGAGTAATAGCCAGTCTTTTAACGGGAATAAAGTCTCCCTGTGTGTACCAATTTGCCTGTCCTGAGATATCAAATACTCTTAGGCATAAAAACAAGATGATAGTAAAACGCATTGTACTTTTCATAGAATATATTTTTTAAATATCGGACTTTCTGGTAAGTATATATTATGAGATTAAATAAGACAGTATCAATTTTTGAGCAACATTTTTTAATTGCTTTTCACAAAAGTAAAATAAAGAAAAACAAGTTTTTTGAGTTAATAAAGAAATTAATATTTACTTTCCTCCGCCTTCATATATTTCTTTCCAGTGATGCTCAATTTCTTCAAGTGACTTTCCTTTTGTTTCCGGTACATACAAATATGTAAATAGCCATTGAAGAGCCGACATCAGAGCCAGGAAGAGGAAGGTAGTTGCGCCGCCCAGCGACTCGAGAAAGTGCGGAAAAAGCAATACTACCAGGAAGTTAAATACCCATTGCGTAAAAGATGCAAATGCAAGTGCTTTTCCCCTGAGCCTGTTGGGAAATATTTCTGAAACAAGTGTCCAGAAAACAGGGCCGATACAGGAAGCAAAGAATGCCATGAACATCATCAAACAAATCAATGTGAATATACCGTCGAGACGCAAATAGAATGAAATTGCAAGCAATACAAGTGTAATTGCCATCCCTGTTGAACCGACAAGATAAAGTTTTCTGCGTCCCACTTTATCAATAAAGAGGATCGCGACAAAAGTGAACAGGCAGTTAATAAGCCCTATAAGAGAAGTCTGAAGAAGTGCGTTTTTTATTTCAACACCAGCCGACATCAGAATTTTGGGTGCATAATCGACCACTGTATTTACACCGCTTATCTGAACGAAAACAGCAAGAAAAAAACCAACAAACATTACTCTTCGTGATCCGGGATTTAAAAGTTCTGTAACTTTTACAAATGACTCATTGCCTCTGAAAGAGTCTGCAATTTCTTCTATTTCCCTATTTGCCAGTTCCGCACCCCCGATTCTTGTCAGCACCTTTAAAGATTCCTCTTTCCGGCCGGCTTTATACAGCCATCGTGGACTTTCAGGAATGAAAAACAGTCCGACAAAAAAGAGAACCGAAGGAATTATGCCTGTTGCAAACATCCACCTCCAGTTATTCTCCACATCATGCAGCCAATAATTGATAATGTATGAAATAAGTATTCCCAAAACAATTGTAAGCTGGTAAATAGCAACCAGCATTCCCCTGTTTTTTGCCGGAGAAACTTCAGCAACATACATCGGTGAAAGGACTGAAGCAGCACCTACAGCCAGACCGCCAAAAAGTCGTGCAAAAATAAATCCCTCAGGTGTTGTTACAATAGCGGTAATTCCACATGAGAGAGCAAACGATAAAGCTACGAAGATCAGGATTTTTTTACGGCCATATTTGTCAGTAAATGTACCGGAACCGAAAGCCCCTATAACGGCTCCTACAAGTAATGAGCTTACACCCCACCCCAATTGTAATTCATTCCATCCAAAATATGGTTGAATGAATGGTACTGCACCGGAAATTATAGAAATATCAAATCCGAACATAAGGCCACCCATGGTGGCAATCATACAGATAAATGACAGGTAAGCTGAATTTGTTTTTGTACTCATTTTAGAGGTTTTAGGGTATTTTTTCAGGTTCCAACTAATAATATCATGAATAAGAATGATATTTTTTAATCAAACCGGCGCACAAGTTATAAAAATTGAATTAAACTCTTCCCCTGCTCTGGGATTTAATAAAATATATTTCTGACAGAATTCTGCAAGAATAAAAATTACTAACTTTAATTAAATTTTAATGACTATCAGGAATCAATAACAAGTAAACTGAAATATCTTGAAAATGCATGCACTCAACCCCCCTGCCCCATTCTTAATTTTAGACCTCACCCCCTCTAATCCCCCTCTCCCAAGTGAGAGGGGGAAGATAACCAATTCATTTTCAAGTCCCTCTCCCCTGGGAGAGAGCCTGCCCCGACCGAAGCGTCGGGGGATTTAGGGTGAGGCTGATTTCAGAGGCAGTAGTGAGTTCATAACACACATTGATGAAATAATTGATTATCAAGTTATAAAGAAATATTATTAACCTTTCCTAACAGTCATGTAAATTTATAAAGCAGATTATTCTATGAAAAATACCATAAGCAGACGAAATTTCGTAAAAACTAGTGCTGTATTATCAGCTGGTATTACTCTGGCTCCAACAGTTATTAAAGCAGAAATCAGCAGAATGTCCGGTAATCCAATAAGGCTTGGAGCTCCGCTTTCAGGAAGTTTTAAAGATCCGGTTGAATGGATCAAAACAGTTAAAGCTCTGAGATACAGTGCTGCATATTGTCCGTTGCTTCCCGGAGCAAAAAGTGAACTGATCAAATCTTTCAGAACTGAGGCAGCAAAGAACAACATAATTATTGCCGAGGTTGGAGCCTGGAGCAACCTTATGGACCCTGATGAAACAGTCAGAAAGGAGTCACTGAATAAGAATATGGCATCACTTCAGTTAGCTGATGAAATAGGAGCAGCATGCTGTGTAAACATTTCGGGGGCCAGTGGTGAAATATGGGACGGGCCTTACCCGGGTAATTATTCGAAAGAGACATTCGACCAGATTGTTGAAACAGTCAGACATATAATTGACCAGGTCAAACCAGTCACTGCTTTTTATACTCTGGAACCAATGCCATATATGCTTCCTGATTCTCCTGATTCGTACCTTGATTTAATAAAGGCCATCGACCGTAAACAATTTGCCGCTCACCTCGATCCTGTGAATATGATCTCAAGTCCGCAGAGATATTTTAATAACGGGGCATTCATTAAAGAGTGCTTTTCCAAACTGGGTCCTTATATTAAGTCAATTCATGCAAAAGATATATTAATTTTACCCGAGCTGACTGTTCACCTTGAAGAGCGCAGACCGGGATTGGGGACTCTTGATTACCGGGTATTTTTGCAGGAGGCAAGCAAACTTAAAGATATTCCTTTTATGCTCGAACATCTGGAGACACAGGAAGAGTACAGACTGGCAGCAGCTTATGTATGGGAGGAAGGTAAAAAGGCAGGTGTAGAATTTACAAAATAACATAATCTTTCTCACTGGATAAATAAAGAAATAATCATCAGGATATAATTTAAACTTAAACTGGCATGTACAAGTTGCTTAAAATAATATTACTTTTTTGCCTTGCAGGGTGTGCAAATGTTAAGACGAACGAATCTGACCTTAAAAACTGGCCTGAAGGAAAATCACCGCAGGAAATAGGAATCCGTGTAGCGGAAAATTTTCTGAGATCACCTCACTCCCGTTACGGGAACAGGCATCCGGAAACACCTCCTACTCAGATTACCTATCCTGATGTTTGCGCATTCCTTGGGGGATTATGGTTTTCAAATGTAACCAATAACGATGAATTATATAAGAGGTTCGAGAGCCGTTTTACCCCTCTCTTTGATACAGAAAAAAATTTACAGCCAGCACCTAATCATGTGGATAACAATGTTTTCGGAGCTGTTCCATTAGAGCTTTACCAGAAAACTAAACAACAAAAATACCTTGATCTGGGTTTGCTTTACGCCGACACACAATGGAACTTACCTGAAGACGCCACTCCTGAACATAAATTGTGGGCTGACAATGGCTATTCATGGCAGACACGGATATGGATCGATGATATGTTCATGATCACTGCTGTTCAGGCTCAGGCTTACCGTGCAACAGGAGTCCGCAAGTATATCGATCGTGCAGCACATGAGATGGTATTTTATCTTGACACTATTCAACTTGATAACGGACTTTTCTATCATTCCCCCGATGCCCATTACAGCTGGGGAAGGGGCAATGGATGGATGGCTGCAGGGATGGCCGAGATCCTTCGTATTTTACCGGAAGATAATCCGGACAGGACGGAAATCATGGAAGGCTATCACAAAATGATGGCAGCCCTGCTGAAATTTCAGGAAGCTGACGGTATGTGGCGGCAAATCATTGATGATCCTGAGGCATGGAAGGAAACATCTTCAACAGCCATGTTCACATATGCTTTTATTACCGGAGTTAAAAACGGATGGTTAGATGAAAAAACTTATGGGGCAGCTGCCAGGAAAGGCTGGCTGGCACTTATCAGCTATCTTAATGAGAATGATGAATTAACAGAAGTCTGCGAAGGGACCAACATACAAAACAATCGCGAACATTATATGAACAGAAAACGAATTGTTGGTGATCTCCATGGACAGGCACCACTTCTATGGTGTGCGACAGCATTGCTAAGGTAATGATTTACATTAAGATCAGCCTGGTCAATATACCTGATCTTAAATTCTGTATCTATGGGTCTAGTAAATATCTTTCCTAGTGGAATCATTGCAGAAGAACAAATTTCATACTATCCTTAAGGAACAAACAGACTCAATCTGAATACTTCTGAAGAAATTCACAATTTGATAAAATCTGTATCTTTGTGAGTTATGAACTGTTTTATATACCAGTTGTTATATTACAATAATTTGAATATGATGCTCGTTATTATACCTTATAATGAATTTAAATACGAAAAGATATGATTAAGAAAATTAAATTTTGGTCAGTTTTGCTTTTTATTGCAGGTGTGATGAGTTTATCTGTAACCAGTTGTAAAGAAGAAGAAGTCATTGACGAAGTAACTGACGCTGATGGAAATGTTTATAAAATGATTACTCTTCTTGATCAGGTATGGATGGGTGAAGATCTCAAAACCACAAAGTTCAATGACGGAACTCCAATACCAAATATAACAGACAATGCTGGATGGAGTAACCTGAATACACCTGGATATTGCTGGTATAATAATGATATTTATTATAAATACACCAATGGAGCTTTGTATAATTTTCATGCTGTCAATTCACAGAAACTTTGTCCGACAGGATGGCATATTCCGAGTAAAGCTGAGATTGAGATTTTAATAAACAATTTCGGCGGAACTCTTCTTGCAGGGGGTAAATTGAAGGAAACAACCACAACTCATTGGCAGACACCTAATGAAGGCGCATCAAACAGCACTGATTTTACAGCTCTTGGAGGAGGTAGAAGAGAAATTGACGGCAGCTTCAGATCAATGCTCATTACCGGTGAATTCTGGACAGAAACTAAAAACAGCGAAACCTTTGCAAATGTTATGGGTCTGAGTTATGATAAACGTGATGCAGCTGTTTACCAGTTGAATCTTAAAACTGGGCTCACTGTAAGGTGTATAAAAGATAAATAAGCAACTTCATCAATTTGCTTAACTCATAAATACTATTAACTTACTTTATTTCTTTGTGTTGAGATAACCTTTGAGATACTTTGTGGTTAAAAAATTATTACCACAAAGGTGCGCGAAGTCCCGATAGCTATTGGGATACACGAAGGATTCACAAACCAAATAATAATAAAAACTAAAGACCTTTTATTACCATTAGGGTTGATAAAATTGTATTAATTTCCTCATACTATTTAAAATCCATATCAGGATTTATATACTTTTACGCCGGTTTTAATGATCAGAAAACAGGCATGCCGGAAAGTTCTAAATTATTAGCAGATCAACCTGAATTAATTCCTGATAAGAAGCGCATTCGCATTGCTGTGGCCCTGATCTATTTTTCTATGGGACTTTGCTTTTCATCATGGGCCAGCAGGATCCCGGATATCAAGACTGCACTGCATTTAAGTGATGCAATGCTTGGTAGTATACTTTTTGCCCTGCCGGTGGGGCAATTCATGATGATGCCTTTTTCAGGGAAACTGGTCACACGCTTTGGAAGCCGCAAGGTGTTTCTTTTTGCGTTTCCCGCATATACTTTATGTCTTAACAATATTGGCCTGGTCAGGGAAGGATGGCAGCTTGCCATTGCCCTGTACTTGTTCGGACTGGCGGGTAACCTTTGCAATATCTCAGTGAACACACAGGGGCTTGCCGCCGAACGATTATACGATCGTTCAATAATGGCCTCTTTTCACGGTGGTTGGAGCCTGGCTGGATTTACAGGTGCTCTTACCGGACTATTCATGATGAACCTTAAAGTTCCCCCTAACTGGCATTTCTTAATTATAACCCTGATTGTATGGACAATAGTATGGCTAAATCAGCCATTTCTGGTTAAAAAGAGACCAAGACCTGTGACGGATGAGCCTAAAAGGAAATTTTTCTCCAGGCCCGACAGCATACTTCTTCAGCTGGGAGTTATTGGCTTTTGCAGTATGGCCAGCGAGGGAGCCATGTTCGACTGGAGTGGTGTGTATTTCAAAGATGTTGTCAAAGCTCCTGCTTCACTTGTTATCCTGGGCTATACTTCATTCATGATAATGATGGCATCGGGACGTTTTATGGCCGATTTCTTTATTTCAAAAATAGGAAGAAAAAAGCTTCTTCAGATTTGCGGTGTGATGATCTCAACAGGCTTGTTTACTTCAGTTCTGTTTCCTTACCTTATACCTTGCACTCTTGCATTTATGCTTGTAGGATTAGGTGTTTCAAGCATAGTACCTACAGTTTATAGCGCTGTAGGAAAGCATAGCAAAGTTCCGGCAGGTATCGCTCTGGCAACAGTTTCCAGTGTCAGTTTCTTAGGGTTTTTAATGGGCCCTCCGCTTATCGGTTACATTTCTGAACTTGCAGGCCTCAGATATTCATTTGCGGTTATCGGTATTTTTGGATTGGGAATAACTCTTCTGGTATCCCGTATTAAAGCTCTGCAGGATGCACAACCAATTGTGCTGGTAGAGGTAATAGAAAAACAGCTTCTTTTTCCAAACTAACTCAAATTATTTCAATTACACAGTTTTACGCATTCTCCGGAATTTAATAATGTCAGAGTTTGCCAAAGATTTGCAGAAATCTGGATTATGGGAAATAATAAGCCCTGCAGAGGCAATATATTTGAAATTATAATACAGAAAATCGTGCTTAATAATTGAAAACAGACACCGGGTACAATTGCTATTTATATTATTAATTCTTAAATTGTGTTAATTTTAATCTCGATAAGTTATTTATCCAACTTAATTGAATAAAACCCAGGATAATTAACTGATGGAATATTTGAATGTACCAATTAAATCATTTCTGATATGGAAGAAAATATTAAAAAAGAACCGGCAAAACCAGAAGAAGAAAGTTTGCTGGACAAAGCAAAAAGACTCGCTGATAAGGCTGAAGACCTGATTGAGGAGAATGTTGAAAAAGTTAAGAATAGTAAAGTATTTGAATCTGTAACCGACACAATCGACAAAGCCGGTGATCTGGTTGAGAATAAACTTGAAGAGTTAAAGCAAAGCGGAGTAAAGGAAAAACTTGAAGCTCTTGCTGATAAAGCAGAGGATAAAGCTGATGAAACCCTTTCCAAACTGAAGGATCTTGGTAAAAAAGTGGCCGGAAAAGCAGCTGATAAACTGGAAGATATTTCTGAGAATATCAGACAGAAAACTGATATTGAAAAGAAGTCTGAAAATAGTTAATCAGTTGGAATTTAAATAGAAGAGGCTGTCTCTTTTTATCAGGGACAGCCTTTTTCTGAGATTGATCAGTTATTAGCTGGCTTTTAATCATTTTTCCAGAGGCGGGATAACCAGGACCTGTCCAGGATAAATAAGATCAGGATTTTTAAGCATAGGCTTATTCGCTTCAAAGATAACAGTGTATTTATTTGCGTTTCCATATACTTCTTTCGAGATCTTAGATAGATAATCGCCTTTTTTTACTGTATAAAATTGTTTCTCAGGAGGCGGAGGGACAACAACCGGAGGATGTTTAACCACAATATTGTCTTCAACAATTGAGATTCCCTCAATGTTGCCGGCAGTGACAATTATCTTGTTTTTGTTTTCAATTGTATCAATGCTCCCTTTTAAGGTAACTTTCTCATTATCCACAACTACCTGTATATCAGATGTGTCAAATCCGAATTTTTTAATATGTGCGGCAACTAGAGCTGCTTTTTCCTGTTCTTTTTTTTCTTCGGATTTTCCGAAGATCTTTTCTCCTGCTGTTTTAATAAAGGATATTAGTCCCATGGTATTTTTTTATTAAAGAAATTTTTTTAATTAATTACTTCAAATGTTATCTTCAGATTAACGCGGAATTCGGTTATTGAATTGTTTTTTACCACCGCACTCATATCCTGTACATAAACTGATCTGATCTCCTTAACAGTTTTGCTGACATTCTTCACAGCAAGCTTAGTCGCATCTTCCCAGCTTTTTTCTGAAGATGCCATGATCTCAATAACTTTTAATACTGCCATAGTTTGATAATTTAAGTTAATGTTAGAAATTGTAACCTATATACTATTTTGAAATTATTTTAATCAGTTTACCATCATGAACTTTATCAGTAAGCTCCATATTGTTAAGCAAGGCTAATTCTTTCATCTGATTTTGAGCAACTCCGTAAGATTTCAGGACTTCGGATAAGATTCCTCCCTTTTGTACTGTCTTAACCAATATTTTTTTGGGGTTTACATTTAGTTTTGAAGGATCAGTCAGCTTGCTGAAACTAACCATACTGCTTTCCATAACTTTTGCAAATGAGTTGAAATCGTTTTCTGCAGAGAGTCCATGAAAGACAAAATTGGTATTATTATAGTTTATAAAGTAAGATAATACCTTAACACTATCCTTCAGACCTGTTGACTGGTTCGTGGTGATCTGTCTGGATAAAGTGGCTAAAGCCGGCATACCGCTTACTGTAGTTTTTTTATTGTCGATAAGGGTTAGCTCAAACTGGTCTATTGTGTTTTTTGCAGCCTCTTCCAGTGTTTTGGATTGATTTAATGTAAAGACCATCACTGCTTTGCCATCTTTTGGCGCCATCATTACCTGCATTGGTGAATTTTCAAACTGCCAGGCAACAGGGAATGTGAACTTAAATTTCATATCAGGATGATAGAATGTATTTCCCTCCACAAAACCCTGCCTTGGATCTTCACCATACACAATTCCGTTGATCAGATTCAGATATGAGTCAGCATTAACCATGTATTCGGGATATTTCAGATTCGTCTGCCATTCTGTTGATTGTTGTTTAACCGAGTTATACCGATCTCCGGGATCGGGATGTGTTGACATAAAAGTAGGAACCCCAGCCTGCTCACTTGCTAAACTCATTTTATTAAGCACCTGAAAAAAATCTGCCATTTTTTGGGCATCATACCTGATTTTTGAAGAATACTCAACACCAAGGCGATCCGCTTCACGTTCATTATCGCGGCTGAATTTCAAGAAAAGCAATTGCATACCCTGCATTGCTGCTTCTGCATATTGCTGCAACTCTTTCGAAGCAATTATCCCTCCTATTAAAAGCAACTGCCCCATCTGCTGCTTGCTCTGCTGACTAACGGAATGCCGTGCAGTAATATGGCCCATTTCATGCCCGATAATACCTATCAGTTCTGCTTCATTATTCAGTTGTGCAAGTATTCCCCTGGTCAGATAGATATATCCTCCGGGCACTGCAAATGCATTAATAACAGGTGAATCAAGGATCTTGAAATGATATTCGATATGTGGACGATGTGAAATTTTACCCATTTCGGTTCCTTTCACTGTAATAAAGTTCAGAAGGTCAGGGTTCTGGTATTCACCAAATGTTGCAACAACCTGAGGATCATATTGTTTACCCATATCAATCTCCTGTGCTTCTGACATCAGCATCACCTGCTTTTTTCCTGTTACCGGGTTTACAGCACATGAAATAATAAAAATGGCTGATGATGCTAATAATAAAGATTTCACAGCGAATCTGTATCTTTTCATTTTGTCCATGTTAATATGATTGAACAACTGATTTAATAAAGATAAAAATTTACTAAACTGGTTTATTTCACCTTTGAAATAAAGATTCTAATGTTCCGATAGTACTTAAAAACTGAAGTTCCTTATTTCGAAATAAATTATTTTTTTAGAAATCCACCTAACAATCCCTTGGCAATACCACCTAATCCTCCTTTAGCTGCACCACCGAAAATCTCATTTAGCGGAGACGGATCATCATCAGGGGTTGTGTTGTTTTTCTTGGTAATCATATTAATAAGGGCCGGAATAGCAATTGTGGCTACCGATTTTGATATTTCAGGAGATAATCCAAGTTTGCTTACAAGGCCGGAAATTACCCCTGAAGAAATATTGGATTGAAGGAGATTTGCTCCTTTGTTGTTTGGCTTGTCTGAAAAAAGATTCATAACATCAGAAAGATTTCCACTGAGCATCTGTCCGGTTACTTCTTTCTTTGTTACATCACCAATAACAGAAAACACCTTGTCGATACTTCCTGCAGGTAAGTTGGTCTGACCGCTTAGCTGTCCTCCCACTTCTGATTTAAGGGATTTAATTAATTGTTCAATCATGGTAATGATGTATTAATTATTTGTATAACAAATTTACTTAAAATTCAGAATATTCGTAATTTCTGATTATGAATAAAGTGTTATATAAGGAAACTCCTGTTAATCAATTTAATACGAATTTTTACTCTTCATCCAAAATTTCATTAATCAAATTTTCAGAACAATCATCTGCTGCATGACAAGGACACGAGGGTATT
Source organism: uncultured Bacteroidales bacterium (assembly GCA_963732435.1). Lineage (GTDB taxonomy): Bacteria > Bacteroidota > Bacteroidia > Bacteroidales > VadinHA17 > LD21. The sequence goes on from CAVSZL010000009.1 coordinate 428,217, forward strand.
ACTTGTTACAGGGGATATCAGATTATTGTTGATCTTACCAGGTTTATGCAACTCCTGCAGACCTTTCATTTATCATGATACTTGTCACCTGACATATTATCGGAATGTTATCGGCCATGTAAGCTTCAGATAACCGATATATTTGTTCTGAAAGGTACCTGCCGGGTCAAGGTATTCAGTATGATTGACAATAAAATAAAGATATCCGAAGGGAGGTTTAAACCGCCACCCTAAAAGACCATAAACATATATCTTCTCGATCGAAGTATTACTCTGACAAATCAGTTTTAACCATAAATCATTTGTAAAATTATATGTTGCAGATAAACTGTTTATAAATGCTGTTTTGTACGAACTGGTTTCAGGATTAAAGTTAATGTACTTAGGCTTAAGCTCAAGAGCAAGCCGGTCAAATGCCTTGAACTGCAGAGCTGCTTCAACTGAATAATAATCTGACCCAAAACTGCGGCCTGTCCGGAACATTATCTTTGCACTGTTATATGCTTCAGTATTATACCCGATTGTTCCGGAATAATAATAATTATAATAATCATTGCTGTCAGATTTCAGGAACCTGTATTCATTATTATACCTGAATCCGAAATTCAGTTTGTTCATAAGAAAAATATCTGCTGTCTCATTCAGATTCCAGCTCATGAACCTGGTAAAAGTATCATTCCAGTACCAGTTGTTTGCGGTTCCCAGTGATATATATTTGATGGCGGAGTTCTTAAACCACCATTTATAGGAAAGATCAGAATCAAACTCATTCCTGTCGTCATCCGTTATATAACCCGTTTCATTGAATATATCTTTCAGTCCATCGCCCTGTGTATAAGAATACCTGATGTGCCAGTGAAAGAAATTATTTTCAGCAGCGAACCTGGCATAACCTGCATTTCTTAATTTATTCCAGTCATCAATTGCCGCTACATACTGGCCGGTAAGCTTCCAGAGCGGACCCAGATTAAGTACGTAATCAGTACTAAATGTGGTCTTCATTGTTTCATCATACATCTTATTTGTACCTGTAAAGCCAATGCTTGAAGATTTCAGAACGTCACGTTTTACACGAATTGCAGTATACATCGGTTTTCCACCCGAAGAGTCCACAGCATTCTTATCAAATGCATTTATAAGGTTGATATTGGTTTTTCCTGCTTTCCCGGTCAGTTTAACACCAGCTGATATATCACCTATACGTCGTGAATAAAATGTCTGCAACCTTGTATTATACATCTCATTACCTTCCTGGAAAAAGACTCTTTTCTCAGGATACCTGATCTCATATTTTGTGAGATCTATCACATCCTCATCTGCTTCAACAGTAGCAAAATCAGGATTTACTGTAATATTTGCAGTGAGGTTTGAACTTGGCTGCCAGTTAATATCACCACCGGCCTGACCTTCAATATATGACTTATCCTCCCCGGTATTGGTCCGGGTCGCCTTACCCATCCCATATGGGATCACCATAAGTGTATTCTTTGTATCAGGGACACTTATATTTTGTAGACTTCCTGCTGACGAAACTTTAAATTCTTCAGATACGTTACCTGCCCAATAAGAGACCTCTGAATCTTCCCTTGTTATACGTCTGAAATTTACCTGCCACTCCTTCAGCCCTGGTTTGAACTTTATACTTTTAAACGGGATTGCAATTTCTGTGAACCAACCCCAGTCATAAACCGACGATTTCGATAACCACTCGGTATCCCAGTTGTAATCGAGGGTACGACCGTCATCCATTACCCTGAAATCTGCCTGTGTTCCGAGAGGATTTACACCAAAACAGAAATGCATTACGGTTATCATTGAAGGTTCCAAGAATCAGAAAAATACCATCATCACTTTCTGCAAATTTGTCACGTAGCTGAATTTTACCTGTTACTGCCGATTTCTGTAAGGATACAACCGCAATATAAAGAGTATCCTTCGACTGCATCAATAATATTTTTGTTTCAGATTGAGATGGTGCACCTTTTACCGGTTCCAGCTGGAAAAAATTATATGATGTCATTAACTGAATAACATCATCCGGATTTCCATCAATAAGTGGTAAACTCTTAACGGGAGTTATTGAAATTGATCTTTGTCCAGATGCAGATAATCCTGAAAGAAAGAATAAAAGAATTAGCGGGATAAGAAAAACAGAGTGCTTCCTGACCATCAAATATTGATAAATGTATTCACACCTGTAAATATAATTATTTAATATTATCTGTTGGAGCCATCTGGCAGCTTCCTCTTATAGAAATTAATTAAGAAAACACTCATACAAAAAAAGAAGCTTTTTAACAGTCTAAACACGTCATTTACCGGATTAAATTTTTCCCTGACATAATATCATGATATTTTCGATCTCATAAAACATTTTGAATATAAGAATTGCACAGAATGAAAAAACTTATAGCATCAGTAGCTCAGATTACCTGCATTGATGGCAAAGTTGACAAAAACCTGGCTCTGAAAGGATGTGAAATAATAAGGATTATTGAGTTGCATGATTATTTGAGAAACTCATACAGCTTATTGCTCCGGGAATCAAAATTCAGCCATTAAAAAAAATGGTAGTCGTAATTGTTAAAACCGGAGTTCAATAATAATTCATATAGTGTACTTAAAAGAAGTATCATATTTTTAAAACCATGAAAGACAAATCAAAAGAATTAACAACAACACTGAATCTTGTAAATGACCGTTTGCATTTCGAAGGTGCAGTTGAAGGCAATAACCCGATCTCTATTGATTATATTCCGCCATATGGGGATAATCTCGGATATACATCGCTCGAATTAATGATGTTGAGCTTATCGTCATGTGTGGCAACAGCTTTGTTGGTCTTACTCAGAAGGCAGGGAAAAAATATCGGCAGTTTTTCTGTTAAATCAGAAGGCACCAGACGCCAGACTCACCCAACAGCTTTAGAGGAGATTCATCTGTACATTAATATTAAGTCCGATAACCTGGAAACCGGGGAATTCGAAAAAGTATTAACTCTGGCTGAAAGTACCTGCCCGGTTTGGTATATGATAAAAGAAAAAACCAGGGTAATAATTCATCATCAAATAAATTAGATATGAAATCAAATTTCTGGGAGTTATACTTAAAAATGTTTTATAAGCCTGATAGTACATTTAAAACAATCTTTGATAGCGATAAAGTGCTTAAATATAGCTTCTTTGCATTTCTTATTCCATCATTGGGATATACACTTTTTTATGTTATGGCTTATTTTGCAGGTGGTTCCCCGTCAACATTCAAGCCCTGGCTGGCAATACCGATAGAAGACTATTTTAAATATGATATAATTTTAACACTTCCTGGCTATTATTTAGGCTGGATTGGCTCATCAGTAACAGTTTATCTTCTCTCAAGGTTAATGAATGGTCAGAGTAAATTTGATAATATTATGGCCGTTATCGGATTTGGAATTGGAATTGCCACATGGAGTTCAATGCTTCATGATCTGACAGATGCATTTTTAAGCATAACAGGTGTTATAGATATGCGTGAGTACGAACAATTATTAAATGAACCAACCTTTTGGCGCGGATTATTATGGTCTCTTTATACTATTTACTTTTTCTGGTTCTTAACTTTGTTTACTATTGGAATTAAAAAGGCACAGAATTTTAGTCTGGTAAAATCAGTTTTAATTGCATTTGCAGGACTTATCACCTTTCAGTCAATACTTTTAATATTTATCAGATAATTAAATTGGTTCAAAAGAAGTTTTAAAAACAAAAACAATGAAATTAAAAATTCTCGTAGGCAGTGGCAGGAAAATTGGCCTTCTTACCCTTCCGTTCCTGATTGCAGGATTAACAGCGAACATTCTTTGGCCATCCTTTTTTGAGGTTGGCGGACCAACATTGGCTTTGACCTGGGTTTCAATCACGGTATTAATCACAGGCGTTATCATCTGGATCTGGTCAGTATTCCTGATCCTTACAAAGATTCCACGCAGAGAGCTAATCACAACAGGACCTTTTTCATTAGTAAAACATCCGTTATATACGGGTGTGGCACTGCTTGTAATTCCGTGGATAGGATTCTTATTAAATACATGGCTGGGTGTTTTAATTGGGCTCATTGTATATATCGGATCCAGGATTTACTCCCCGGAAGAAGAAAAAATTCTGTCGAAGGTTTTTGGTGAAGCCTGGAATGAATACTGCAGAATTGTAATACTACCATGGATTTAAGTCCTATTAATTTTTACTAAGTTATTCCTGAAAGTTCCTGAATTAAAGAGCGATAAAAACTACCACCCTAATGTATTGCTGAAAATGAATACCTGGAATACTAAAAACGGATTTGAGATAACCAGAGTGCTGTCAGGGCGAAGCAATTCATATATGGTATTATATGATAATATCTATATTCTGGTCGATACAGGGAAAGATTCAGGATTTAAAACACTAACAAAAAACATTGAATCTTTAAATACAAGAATAGATGATATCACATACCTGATATTGACACATACACATTTTGACCATTGTCAATCTGCTAATAAAATAAAAGAAACAAGCAATTGCTGTATTATTGTATCAAAGGTGGCCGAAGAATTCATTAAAAAGGGATATACAAAATTGTCTGACGGTGCATTTCCTGTAACAAAACTGATAGCCGGATTGGGAAATTTAATCGGGAAAAGAAAATTCGGATATGAACCATTTAAAGCGGATATCCTTGTCGAAAATGAGTATGACATTACTATATCAGAAAGTAAATTAAAAATAATTGCTACATCCGGACATTCACCTGATTCGATCAGCATTATTGTGGACAATGAAATTGCTATAGTCGGTGATGCCATGTTCGGTGTTTTTAATAATTCAATTTTCCCGCCTTACTCAGATAATGTTGCACAAATGATTGAAAGCTGGGGTAAGCTATTAAACAGTGGTTGCAGTATCTTTTTGCCGGGACATGGAAAAGAAATCAAACGGAGCCTTTTGGAAAAAGAGTACTCAAAATATAAACTGAAGTACAAAATCGCTTAATCCAGTCACCATTCAAAACCTGTCATTCATTAAATAAATATTTTTGGTTTTTTAATTACCAGTTAATTTTGTTCAAGGATTATTAATAAAAAAAAGATGAAAAAATTGATATTTAAAAGCATCCTTATTGCTGTTTTATTGGCAGCTGTCACGAATAAAATAAAATCCCAAACTACTACTGTTTGGGGAAAGCAATATGGTACAGACAAAGAAGAATATGTTCGCAACCATCTTGTTGATAAATCCGGATGTATTTATGTTTCAGGAAATACAAAGGGTATAATGTCGGAGAAAAATTTTGGTAAAAACGATGGTTTTCTTACTAAAATAGATAGTTCCGGCAACATTTTGTGGTCAAGGCAATTTGGCTCATCAGAGGATGAAGATATTCAATGGTCGGCAATGGATAGCAAAGGTTCTATCTATATACTTGGCATCACAACCGGAGTAATTGAAACCAAAAATTATGGTAAAGAAGATATTTTTCTTGTAAAGTATTCATCTGATGGACAAAAGATCTGGGCCAGGCAATATGGCAGCGACAGTACAGATATTGCCACCGGAATATACATAAATAATCAAGGTAGCATTTATCTGGCCGGCTCTACCATGGGTAAGATGGGTATTTCTGCCTTTGGTAATCAGGATGGTTTTGTTATAAAATTAGACAATGATGGAGTCCCTATGTATATTAAGCAGTTTGGATCTGTCGGGTACGACGGCTGCACTGCAATAACCGGTGATACAAAAGATATTTTATACATTGTTGGATCTACATTTGGTATTTTAGGCGCTGAAAACAAAGGTTTTATGGATATCTATACAGGTATTTTCAGTGAAAAAGACATGCAAATTAAATTCAGCCAATTTGGAAGTGAGGGATTTGATGTTCCGACAAGCATTCTGGCGGATGATGAAAAAAATATTTATGTTGGTGGCACTACTTCGGGCAATTTTGCCGGTCAGCAAATGGGAGAAGGCGATTGCTTTTTAACGAAGGTAACCAATGAAGGCACGCTAGTATGGAACAAACAATTTGGAACTGATAAACATGATGGAATTAAGGGAATGGCTTTTGACCCAAAAAATTCTGATCACATATTGGTGAGTGGCCTTCAAAATCTACCGCCGGCTCACGCTTTTGTTCGTATGTATAAAAAAGATGGTAATTTGTTGTGGGAAAAAAATCTGATTCCTGACGGAAGTAACAAAGATGCATCAGGTAAAGATGTAAGCATTGATAATGTTGGAAATATATACCATATTGGTCTCACAGCATCAGATTTGTTCGGAACCATGAAAGGTGTTTCTGATTTTTATCTTATTAAAATGAAATTGGAATAAAGCTTCCTGAATCACTAAATAACTAAAAAAGTAATACATGCTTAAATAAATAGTTCATAAGTATCAGGCTTCCCTAGGATTACCGGTATCTGGTATCAACTTTAAAACTCAAGCATGAAACAAGTCCGGTTGTCTTCAGAAGATATAGCCACAATAGATCCATTATGCATTTTCATAATTTCCTGTGATATACTTAATCCCACACCGGATCCTCCCTTCTTTGTTGTAAAGAATGGAACAAAAATTTTCTCTAATAACTCTCCGGGTATTATTGGCCCGTTATTACTGATTTTAATAATTATTCTGTTAAGTGAATTCCTGAAAATATTGATTTCAATCTTCCTTTCTCCATCTATTTCCATTACAGCATCCATGGCATTATTAATAAGATTTATCATTACCTGATTAAAAAGCTTTTTATCAGCAATTATCTCATTTAATGACTTCTCCGCAGTAATCAGAAAATCAATATTGCTCTCCTTCATCTTTCCTGTAAAAACAATTTTCAATTGTTCAATCCACTCAATAACCGAAAAGGTGCTGAACTCAGGCTGGGGTAATTTAGATACCTTTCGATAATTGTTCATGAAGTTAACCAGACTGTTGCTTTGTTCATTAATAAGCTGAAGTCCGGTAACAGCTGTGGATATTACAGACTGATCAATGTGGGGACTTTTCTTTTGCTTTTCATTGAAACTGAATAGTGTGTGCAATTCCCTGGCTACCGATGTCAGGGGAGAAAGGATATTCATTATCTCATGAGTAAGAACACTTATCAGCTTCCTGTAAGATTCCAGTTCCTTCGATTCCAGTTCATACCTGATATCCTGTATTGATATCAGCTTTAGCTCTTCATCTTTTCTTCGGATCATACTTGCCCTGAAAAATAGTAATTGTAAATTATTAGAAACCAAACTTTTGTATGTCACATTTTCTCCTGGTCTCAGATTACTGACCGCTTCATAAAAAGAAGGATGCCTAATTCTTAGAAGGTCAGGATTTGTTGTATCTGGTGATATTCCTGCATACGTGCAGGCAGTTTTATTTATTAGTTCAATCCTGTTATTGCTGCCCAGTACTATCAATCCAGCTGACGAATTCTGAATCAAGGACCTGTAGTATGATTCATTATATTCATTTCTAAGCTTTATTTCCTGGAAGTAATCGCTCAAGCGGTTCATGCTTTCAAATACCTTAATCAAACCCTTGTTTTTGATTTTCTCCTGAAACCGTATTGTTGTGTCATCATTCCTGAGTGAATCAAATAAAAAAATAATTGCTTCGTTTGTTACATTATAGATCCTGTTCACCAGTAGTACACATATAAGACCAGTAATCAATAGAATAATGGAAACAGGTAACATATGCTTTTCATAACAGATTCCTGCTCCCAGGAATGAAAATGAAGTAAGTAAAAGCAGAATTACTCTGACTCTGATACTCAATAGCTTTTCAGATTCCATATCTCTTTATTTTATTATACAGGGTTTGCCTGGTTATTCCCAATTGTTCTGCAGTCATCATCTGGTTAAAATTATTTTTTTTCAAAGTACTGATGATCATTTTTCTCTCCATCTCTTCGAGTGTTTCCGTTTCATTCATGACAATAACATCATTCTCAAAAAAAACAAAATCAGTAGATTTTAATTTGTCCCCATCCGCAAGGATCACAGCTTTTTCAATAGTGTGCTGCAACTCCCTGATATTTCCGAACCACTGGTTTTTTTTAAGTTTCTCTAATCCGTCTTTGTGCAGTTCCAGGTAATTCTTATTGTATTTCTTGCCATATATTTTAAGGAAATGGTTCGCCAGATCTTCAATATCCTCCAATCTCTCCCGCAATGGCGGCAAATGAATTAATATTGTATTCATCCTGTAAAGCAGATCCTGACGGAATTGATTTTGTGCAACCATAGCTGTCAGATTCTTATTTGTGGCACATATCAGACGGAAATCCACAGAAACTTCCTTATTGGAACCTACCGGAGTGACAATCCTTGTTTGAAGAACTGTCAGAATTTTTGCCTGCAGGTTAAGGGGAATATTTCCTATTTCATCGAGGAAGAGAGTTCCTTTGTCCGCCATTGTAAATCTCCCGGTTTTATCTTCATAAGCATTTGTAAAAGACCCTTTCTTATGACCGAAGAGTTCACTCTCAAAAAGGGATTCAGTCAGAGAAGTCAGATCCACAAGTACAAATAATTCATTTTTACGATTTGACCTGTTATGTATTTCTCTTGCAATAAGCTCTTTGCCGGTTCCGTTTTCTCCAGTAATCAGGACACTGGCATCGGTACTGGCAATCTTATCAACCAGATTCATTATTTCCTGCATCGCCCGTGATTTTCCTATAATTACAGGATAGCTTTTATTAGCATCCTTTTTCAGCAATTTTTCATTCGATTTCAAATGTGAAATTTCAAGGTTCGACTTTCTTAGCCTGCAAGCTGCATCCAGTGTGGCTTTAAGTTTTTCGTTATCCCACGGTTTTACAACAAAATCTGCGGCACCTTCCTTAAGTGATCTTACTGCCAGGTCAATATCTCCATAAGCAGTCATCATAACCACTTCTACCATGGGTACTTTCTTCTTAATTTCCCTAAGCCAGTATAAGCCTTCATTTCCGGTATTTACACCGGCTCTGAAATTCATGTCGAGTAAAATCACATCCGGTTCACTTTTCTCAAGCTCCGAATAAATCTGATTAGGATTTGAAATAGTCTTGACTGATTCATATTCCGTTTTCATCAATAGCTTAAGAGAATTGAGTATCGCAGGATTATCATCAATAATTAGCAGTTTATTGTCTTTCATGTATTATAATATAATTTAACGATGTGGAATGAATAAGTATTAATGAATTGACGTCTGTAGTTTGAAGTTCGAAACCGGCTCCGCAAGCCGCTGCCGCCGTTAAACAAAGTAAGACCGGAGGAAACTAAATCCCTAATATCCCGGGACACTTTTCGCCCCTTCACTTCACTGTTTTAAGGGAAGTGGTGTTTGGGACGAAGGGTTTAGAGTAAAAGATGTGCCTGAAGATATAACTTGGTTATTTTGATTTCCGACTCATTTTAAATAACTCCTAAATGTAAATTATTTTTATCAATCTATGTAAAAAAAATTTACTTTCAAAAGAATTAAATTTATACATATCGTTGATTAATAGACAACAAGCACTTTGGCACGAAGTTAGATTTCTATTGCAAAACAATTAAGAATTATGATCAAAACAGTCAATTTATCGAAAGTCTTTAAAACCGAAATGGTTGAAACAACAGCACTTAATAGTGTTAATCTCAAAGTAGGCAAAGGCGAATTTGTTGCAATAATGGGCCCCTCCGGATGCGGAAAATCAACATTGCTGAACATCCTGGGTCTCCTCGACAATTCTGATGCCGGAGAATATTATTTCGATGGTACTGAAGTTTCCGGTTTAAATGAAAAGCAAAGGACCAACCTGCGTAAAGGTAAGATCGGATTTATATTTCAGAGTTTTAACCTAATTGATGACCTGAATATATATGAAAATGTCGAATTGCCTCTCCTGGCGCTGGGAGAGCCAAAGTCTCAGCGACGGAAAAAAGTGGATGAGATTCTCGAAAGAATGAGAATAGGCCACAGGAAAAACCATTTCCCTAAACAACTTTCCGGAGGACAGCAACAGCGCGCTGCTATTGCCCGTGCCCTGATAACACATCCAAAAATCATACTGGCGGATGAGCCTACCGGTAACCTCGATTCAACAAACGGAGAGCAGGTTATGCAATTACTTGAAGAATTGAATACTACAGGTACAACTATCATTATGGTCACACATTCCCTTGGTCATGCTGAAAGAGCTCACAGGATTGTTAACCTCTTTGACGGGCAACTTGTAATGGAAAGGTCAGATAAGGTTTTTGAGCCGGTCCGGTAGTTCTTATCAGTAATTTAAACTTACTCAAATACAATAAAAAGATGATATCACAATCAATTTATATGCTGATCCGAAGGATTTCCAAAGAGAAACTGCTCTATTTTATAATCTTTGCCAACCTGATAATCGGATATGCCACATTTATAATAATAAGCCAGTTCACTAGCGGACAATTTATGTGGGATAATCACAATACAAATTACGACAGGATCTACAGGCTTCAGCTATTTATGGATCAGAATGAAAATAGACAGAAACATACCTGGAGCACTACAGCAGCGCTTAGCCGGAAAGACCTTATTGACCTCCCTGAAATTGAAAAAATTGCCCTTATACATGATGTTGGTGACAATAACAAAAGCGGAGTTTTTCTGTCTGTTGATAAGAAAAAACAGTTCTTGTCGCGTTATGGATATTATGCAGACCAGTCAGTCTTTGATATTTTTACTTTTAAATTTATTGAAGGGGATCCCAATCAGGCCCTTACCAGGCCTTATTCAATTGTCCTTTCAAAAGAACTGGCTGTTAAACTCTTCCCGGGAGAAGACGCCATGGGCAAACAGGTTTATGGCGAGAATAAGGTTGTCTTCAATGTTACAGGAGTATTTGAAGATCTTCCGGTCAGGACAACATGGAGACCAACTTACCTCCTTCCGATGGTCTCATATTCTGCTCTTACAGGACAAAAAAATTTTGAGAGTAATTATTGGGGATATTCATTCCACATATATGTCTTGCTTAAGTCAAATGCAAATCCTGAAGCTATAGATAACAAAATATATGATGCGCTTAAGGAATACCGTAAAGAGCATCACCCTTATCTGAGACCCATGTCGAAACTTAATGTAAATCCATTCTTCGATCCTGCATTGTACATAGCGCTTGGTCTTCTTACATTTCTGTCAATTCTTATCCTTATACTTTCCTCAATAAACTTCATAAACCTGCAGACAGCCAGTGCAACAAACCGATTCAGGGAGATAGGAATTAAAAAAACTCTTGGTTTCAACAAAAGACGTCTTTGGTTCCAGGTCATGTTTGAATCAATGTCGCTGACAATAACATCATCCTTTATAGGTATTTTTCTTGCTCAGCTTGTAATGCCTTATTTAAATAATGCTATAGGATGGGGGTCATTCGCAAATATCTTTGAAAACCCTAAAATAATTTTTATAATCCTATTAGTAACCCTGATAACAGGATTTTTATCCGGCACACACCCGGCTTATGTTATTTCTTCCTACAGCCCGGTTGCTGCTATAAAGCAAAAACTTATCTCCGAAAAATCAAATGGGATAAGTCTTAAAAAGATCCTTGTTACCATCCAGTTCAGCATTTCTGTTTTTATGCTTATAGTTGCCTTTATTATTTACAGGCAGACAAATTTCATGCTGACGAAAGATATGGGTTTTAACAGTCAGACTATATTGTATTCAAATATTGTGACCAGCAAAGAAGGATCGTTTGAACAATTAAGGCAGAGACTGATAGAACATCGTGAGATTAAAGACGCCTGTGTTTCTGATTATATCCCATTTATACTTCCCGGAGGTGACGACCTCAACTGGGAGGGAGGCAAACCTGATGAAAAAGTATTTGTGAGATTTAGCAACATAAGCTATGATTTTGTCCCTACTTATGAATTGAAAATGCTTACCGGAAGAAATTTTTCAAAAGAATATCCTGCTGACAGAAACAAGTGCCTCCTGAATGAAACGGCAGTCAATGTTTTTGGCTGGCAGGAACCGATAGGCAAGCGTATAAAAGCATCGGGCAGCTTCTACGAGGTTATCGGCGTAGTTAAAGATTACACTGTCCAGTCAGTATTTAATCCTGACGAACCTCACCTGTACAGGCTCCTTCCCGATTCGGTTATTTCAAATTGTATCTATTCAGTAAATTTTGCACAGGGAGAAGAGAAAAAGGCAATGGAGATTGTCAAGGATGAATTTCAGAATTTCTTCCCAGATGATGCCTTTGAGTTCAGAGATATTAAATTTCTTACACAGAATGAAAATGCTGTAAAAGCTTTTCAGAGTTTACAAACAATAACCAGTTTGATTGCCATTCTCACCATTTTAATTTCATCGATTGGTATATTTGGTCTGATATTATTCATGACCCAGAGAAAAATGAAAGAGGTTGGAATACGTAAAGTACTGGGATTTTCTTATGGCAGTCTTTACATTACTCTCTCATCATGGTTTATCAAGCTGATTTTCATATCTTTAGCAATAGCCTGGCCTGCTGCATATTATGTATATAAGCTATTGCCTGGCGCAAATAAATACGGAATTCAGATATGGGAGTTTGTAATAGCTTCTTTAATTATTCTTTCCATGGCCGTTGTAACAATAAGTTATCAGATTATAAGGGCCCTGAGAGTCAGGCCTGTGGAAATTCTTAAAGATGAATAAATCTGACCGGATTTTTTATTTACATCTTCTCAGGCAGCTAATCCGTGATTAACAACAGCTTGTTCAAAGATTCGATTCACCAATTGAAACCCGTCATTCACTAATTAATTGTTTTCGCTTTCATGATTGATAGCCAAATTTGTTCCTATTGGTTAAATATCAGATAATAAAACAGATTTATCGAAAGCAATTCGTAGTTTTTATAAGAAACCTTGATTTTTAAATAAAAAATTCCACTAAAATGAAAATTCCATTTACATCTCAGCAATTCTTTCAGATTATTATTGTTATAATACTGTTCATATCAACGAATCCGGTTGAAACTCTGGCTCAGAAAACTTATAAAACACCTGAAACCATATCTAATTCGAAAAACCAGATTTCAGTAAGTGTTCACCCTCAGGTTGAATTAATCTCAATTATCCAGACTATTGGCAAGTATCCGTCGATTCTTGGCTTTTTAATGTCAAAGGATACGTCTCTTTACAAAATGGAGGTCATTTCACATTTCAGTACATACAAAGATCATCCGGCAGTTAAAATGTTTGACCGGCTAAGCTCCAAGCCCAGAATGTTAAATTTTAGTGCTCCTTCAAACATAATGCTTTATACAGATAGAAATCTGCGCTTAAGAGAAGATATTTCTGCAGATAGCTTTGTTATAAACAGAATCGGAGGAAAAGATTCTTTAAATGTTTTTTCAGACTTACTCCGCGATTTTGCCATTCAGTCATCATTCAATAAGTTTTATCAAAACCACAAGTCATACTATAAAATGATAATTAATACAACAATAGATAATCTAGGAGACCTGAATTATATTTCTGAATTAGAGGCATTTTATGGCAGAAAGCAGAAATCGTACAATATTATTCTGGTATCGCTCTACAATTTTGTCGGGTATGGTAATTCATTGTTATATGCAGATGACGAACGGGATTTGTACAATACAATGGGTCCCAGGAAAGTAGAAAATGATCTTCCGTTTTTTGGCGATGAAAACTATCTGAAATATATGATCCGTCATGAGTTCAGTCATCCGTTTATTAATCCTCTGACTGAAAAGAAATGGGATTATATTAAGTCGTATTCATCTAATTATGATTCAATTCCTGAAATAGCAAGAAAACAGGTTTGTGGCGATTGGCAGGAATGCATAAATGAATTCATTATCAGGTCCATAACTACACATCTGGCTAATAATGAATCAGCTGAAATGGGGAAATGGGCTTATGAAAAAGAAAAATCAAGGGGAGTATCTAATTTAGATGGTTTACTAAACAAAATCAAGTATTACCAATCGAACAGGGATATTTATCCAACCTTTGAATCATACCACATTGAGATACTGGATTCGTTTAAAGAAGTACAGTAAATGCCAAAATCACCAATGAAATTAGTCCTGACTCTAATATTTATACTCCCTGTCTTTATTTGCTATTCGCAATCCGATACAGATATGCCTGTAAAGCAAAACAGGATAGCTATTACAATCGGACAAAATCAATTTAAAGATGAGAACCTTCATCAAAAGGTGTTTCATGGAGTAACAATCGGATCATCTTACACTCATTCCAGAATAAGCAAAAACATATCGGAATATTGCGCAGGATTCAAAATCTCTTTAATGAATACTTCTTATGAAGATTTTCCTTCATCTGTCAATATTCTGATACTGGCAAACTACACATACCTTTTTCATATTGTCAGCAACCAGAACCTTCAATACTATCTTGGCCCTCTTGCCGATTTGCAGTTTGGAACAAGTGCTTATTTTAACTGGGATGAAAGCCATTTTTACTTCGCCAACTACCTGAGTGGTGGAATCAGTAATCGAATAACCTACAAGGCTGGTGACAAAACGTTTTATTTCAATCTTGATGTTCCCCTATTATCTTGTATTTGTCGTCCTGAACTTGACAGACAATATAAAATTGATGACATGACATTTTCAGGCATTCTGACAAATCTGGCCAGTAATCCGGAAATTGTTTTGCCAGATAAAAACTTCTACTTAAAAGCAGGTATTGAAATGAACTATCATTCCGGAAGAAAGAAGTTACGTTCGATCGGATATAATTTCAAGTATCATAATATGAAGGCTGCAGACGGGAAGCCATATCAGAATATTGAAAATTCTATTTCATACAAATTCATTTTTTAGTCATGAAAAAACTTACAATCAGCATTTTCTTACTGCTTATGCTAGACTCTTGCTTAAAAGACGAACCATTCAAAAAGGAATTTGCCGGATTTGAGCCTGTGGCGTTAAATGACGGCTGGACCCTCTCAACTCCGGAGAAGGAAAAAATAGACCGCTCAAATCTTGAACAGGCATTCCGGCTGCTTCATGATGATGACCGGTTCTGGATGGCTCGCAGCCTGATAGTAATACGTAACGGGAAACTGGTTGCCGAGGCTTACCCTCACGATATTGCAGATCGGGATATGTTTGCAAACATACAGTCATGTACAAAATCCTTTACCTCAATCATGGTTGGTGTTGCTATTCAGGAAGGATTGGATATTTCGTTTGATGATAAGTTGTATGATATATATCCTGAACTGTTCGATGATGATCTTAAAAAGCGTGAAATGACTCTTGAAGATGCTTTAACAATGCAAACGGGATTGGAATTCAGTAATGATGAAAATACGCTTCAACTTTATCAAACCAAATCTAATTCAGCAGGATTTGTTCTCTCATTTCCATTGTTACATGATCCCGGAACAGTAATGAAGTACAACGACGGTTCACCGCATCTGGTATCGAAAGCGATTGAAGTTAAGTCGGGAAAAACCGAATCAGAATATGCAGGGGAAAAGCTTTTCGGACCATTAAATATCTCTGAATGGCAATGGGAAAGTGCAAATGACGGAACTACTTTTGGCGCATTCAGCCTTTATCTAAAGCCTCGCGATTTTGCAAAAATAGGGCAGCTGTTACTTCAGAACGGAAAGTGGGGTGAAAAACAAATAATTGATGCATGATTACTTATCGTCAGCTACTTCTCATCATGTGAATTCAAATAATAATAGTCAGTACGGATACTATTTCTGGATTGATCAAAGGAATGATGGATACTATGCTCACGGCCATGGAGGACAGATTTTGCTGGTTGTTCCGGCTAAAAAGCTGGTTATTCTATACACTGCATGGCCTTATACTAGCGGTGATTATTTCGACAACGGGTTTGAAATGTTAAACCTTATAACAGACGGTTGCAGATAAGAAAACATAGAAACCTGAAAGAAATATTTAATCTGTTTGGTTCATCATGCCACACCTGACACCCGGGTTAAGGTGATTCAAGATCAAAAATCCGTCATTCATTAAAAGAATTTCTTCATAAAAATCAGAACAAGGTACTTTTGAGATAAAAAAATTTAACATCAACATAACTTCAAAACCCAATCAAAAATGTTAAACAATCTTTTAAAGCATAGTGTAAGATCTTTTAAAAGACAGCGTGCGTATATAATTATAAACATACTCGGATTGTCAATAGGCATTGCCTGCAGTCTTCTTATTGCATTATTTGTAATAAATGAGGCTAGTTATGACAGGTATAATAAGAATAAGGACAGCATAGTCAGGGTTGTTCTAACAGGTAAAATTGGAGGCCAGGAGATTATCGGAGCATTTACCTGTTCACCTATTGGTCCTACCATGGCCAGAGAATTTCCGGAAGTGGAAGATTTCGTGAGAATGAATGGCTGGGGTCCGACCGTTATTGAATATAATAAGCAGACTTTTACAGAGGATCACTTTATTGAAGCTGACTCATCATTTTTTAATATCTTTTCTGTAGAGGTACTTAAGGGTGATAAGGAAAACCTTCTTAACTCCCCCAGAAAAGTTGTTATTTCGGAATCAACGGCAAAAAAGATTTTCGGTAACGAAGACCCTATTGACAAGCCATTAAAAATTGGAAACGATACAGTCAGGTACACCGTCAGCGGAGTATTCGGCGACATTCCCTTAAATACTCATTTTGAGGCTAATATCATAGGATCATTCATGACAAATCAGGGATCCAGAAATCCTGTCTGGCTGAGCAATAGTTACAGTACATATCTCCTGCTCAAACCAAATACCAATTATCTTGATGTGGATGCCAAGATAACTTCCCTGCTTGAAAAATATGTTGGTCCTGAAGTTCAGCGATTTATGGGAATAACTCTTGATGATTTCCTTGCACAGGGAAACAAGTACAGGTATTTCCTGCAGCCACTTACTCAAGTTCACCTCGATAATACAATTCAACAGCAATTCAAACCGGCAAGCGATCCCCGGTTTCTTTGGATATTCGGATGCATAGCACTGCTGATAGTATTTATTGCTGCAATAAATTTTATGAACCTTTCAACCGCACAGTCATCCAGGAGGGCCAAAGAGGTAGGAATCAAAAAGATAGGTGGTTCAACCAAAGGAATGCTGATTACCCAGTTTCTCACAGAATCTTTTATCCTGACTTTTGTCTCACTCATTATAGCGGTGATAGTTGTTAAAGTTTCTCTTCCTTATTTAAGTGACCTGATTGATATTGATCTTGAACTGAAATTGTTAAAAAACATATTTACAATTCCAGCTTTAATTATTTTCGCAATTTTTGTCGGCATACTCGCCGGGAGTTACCCGGCATTTTTCCTCTCCTCTTTCAGTCCTTACGAGGTGCTCAAAGGAGAGGTTAAAAACAGCATGAAGAACGGAAGGTTAAGAAAGGTACTTGTTGTATTCCAGTTTACCGTTTCGATACTACTTATTATCGGAACTATAATAATGTTCAGACAGATAAGCTTCATGCTTAACAAGGATGTTGGTTTCAACAAGGAAAACCTGATTGTTATTAACAGGGCTGGAGCCCTGGGAAACAGGGTAAAGTCATTCAAGGAAACTGTAAAGAAAATTCCGGGTGTTGTTAATATTGCCAGTTCGACAGCTGTACCGGGAAGAAACAATAACAATAATGGCTATGGAATCGAAGGAAGAAGGGATGAAAGTTTTCTTCTGCAGACAAACTGGGTCGACTATGATTATATCGACACATATGGTATGACAATTGTCGATGGCCGCAATTTCAATGAATCCTATACCACTGATAAGGAGGCATGCCTTGTCAACGAATCAACAATTAAAGATTTTAATATTACAGACATCTCCCAGACAAGATTTCTACAGCCTCGTGATTCCGGACGATATGATTACAGGCAGATAACAGGAGTGGTAAAAAACTTCAACTATCAATCGCTCAGGAATCCTATCCAGCCTTATATATTCCAGTTCAAGAGAGATGACATACTTTGGGGATATCTTACTGTAAAACTTAACGGGCAAAATCTCGCCCAGACCATAAATGAAATTGAAAAAGTCTGGAAGGAGTACGTGGCCGATAGTCCCCTGCAGTATTACTTCCTTAATGAAGATTTTGAGCAGATGTATTCGCAGGAGAAACAAAGTGCCCAGATGGCGGTAATTTTCTCTATTCTTGCAATGTTTATAGCTGGTTTAGGATTGTTTGGTCTTACTTCATTTACTGTTGAACAGAGGACAAAGGAAATCGGTGTCAGAAAAGCTATGGGATCATCTGTTACAGGAATATATTTCGAAATATCTAAAGAAATAATTATGTTGGTTACAATTTCAGCAATATTATCCTGGCCGCTTATTTATTACATAGCTGGTAACTGGCTTGAGAATTTTTACTACAGGATCAGCCTGGGTGTATTAAGTTTTTTAGCAGGTCTTATGATCGCCCTTGGAATAGCTCTTTTTACAATTAGTTACAAGGTAATTAAGGCTGCAAGAATTAATCCGGCCCGGTCGCTAAAGTATGAATAGTACCAGCATAAAATGCGATCTGAAACAGATTCAATTGCTTGTTAGATATTTAATACTTTTATTTTTCAATTGTTACTTCTTAATTTGTGGTAACAAAAATCTCCGGATATGAAAAAAAACGAACTCACAGAGCGGCAGCCGTTTATCGATTATATATTAGAAAATGCACCTGTTATTATCTGGAGTATTGACCTGGAAGGTCGTTTTACCTATACACATGGTAAAGGTCTGGATAATATCGGATCTAAACCTGGTGAAAACGTAGGTAAATCAGTTTTTGATGTTTACAGGGGAACCGGGGCTTCACCTTTTATAAAGCAGGTACTGGAAGGTAAAACGCTTGCTGATATTGTAAAAATCGGGAATTTTTATTATGATACCCGAGTGTCAGTATTAATTAACAAAAAAGGTGAAAAGCATGGTTACATGGGAGTATCACTGGATGTAACCGAACATATAAAGGACCAGTCAGACCTGAAAAAATTCCGCCTCGCACTCGACCAGGTACCTTCAGCTGTATACATCATTGATAAAAACATGCACTTCGAGTATATTAACCCCGGTTTTACAAACCAGTCAGGCTATACTGAAGAAGAATTATTGCATAAACATATCAATGATACCATATATAAAGGCGAAATACCTGAATCCCGCAGGCACGTTGCTGAAACATTGATGCGGGGTGAATCGTGGGAAGGAGAACTCTACTCACGACACAAAAAAGGCCGGATGTACTGGGCTACCACCGTGGCCTCTCCTTATAAAGATGAATACGGAAATATTGAAGGATATCTGATTTTGCAGCAGGATATCAGCAAGCAAAAGCAACTGGAAACTGAACTAAAAGAAAGTGAAAACCTCTACAGGTCTTTAATTGACAATTCGCTTGACGGAGTGGTACTTACCCAGGATTTTAAATTTTTACTGGTAAACCCTGTTTTCTTAAAGATGATGGGGTATACTCATAATGAACTGATGGGTATTGAACCAACCAGTATACTAGCCTCCGAAGATCGGGAAAGGGTAATGGAATATCATAGAAAAAGGTTATCCGGCGAAATAAATGCCCAAACATATAATGCATCCTTTATTCGTAAAGACGGAAGCCGGTTTATTGCTGAATTAAATTCGAGCAGTGTTGTGGTAAACGGCAGACCAGGATCATTGATAACTATGCGTGACGTAACCGAAAGGGTAAGGATTGAAACAGAATTGAAAAAAGCCAAAGAAGAACTCGAGTCTCTAAACCGCGACCTCGAAAGACGAATTATTGATAGTTCAGAGAAACTTACTGAAGCCAATACCCAGTTAATCAGGGTGCAGAAGGAAAACCTCCAGTCACAGTTCGAAGTACTCAGGCAACAGGTGAATCCTCATTTTTTATTTAACAGTCTGAATGTGCTTACATCACTTATAAAACTTGAACCTGACCTCGCAGAAAAATTTACCGAACATCTGTCAAAGGTTTACCGTTATGTCCTTGAAAATAAAGACAACAACCTGGTAAGCCTGAATACAGAACTCGATTTTCTTGATGCCTACCTCTTCCTTATAAACATCCGGTTTATGGACAAAATAAAGGTGGAAATCAATATAAGTGTTGACAAAAACGGGTATTTAATATTGCCGCTGGCCCTTCAGTTAATAATTGAAAATGCAATAAAACATAATTCGATGTCGAAGAAAAATCCGCTTAACATAAAAATGTTTATTGATGAACAATTGATGCTGAACATAATAAACAATTTGCAGGAACGGGAATCGCATATGATTTCTACAGGTGTGGGGCTTACAAACATTGCACACAGGTATGAACTGCTGGAACTTCCGGCACCGGAGTTTTATAAAACGGAAACACTATTTGTGGCCAAAATCCCATTAAAAGCAAAATAATAAACAATCTATATTTTTCAGGGAAATAAAAATTCTACAAATGAAAATTGTAATTATTGAAGATGAAGCATTTGCCGCAAGGAGGTTAGAAAATATGATAAAGGAGTATAATCAGGACTACCAGGTGGTTGCAAAACTTGAATCAGTCAGCGAATCGATAGAATGGTTTCAGAAAAATGATGAACCCGATCTTATTTTTCTGGATATTCATCTTGAGGATAACCTAAGCTTTGCTATTTTTAACAAAGTTACTGTTCATTGTCCTGTTGTTTTTACGACAGCAACTGATGAACTGGCAGTTAAGGCATTTCTTATAAAGGGAATTGATTTTCTTCATAAACCTGTTGTACAGGATGAGTTGTTCAGGATGCTGGATAAGTACTCTGTACTGGTAAAAAACTATAATAAGGTAATTGATTCTGTGTTTTTCAACGGGATTTTTAGTAACAAATAATTATTGACACATAAACCTGATTTTAATGAGGACAGTTATTATTGAAGATGAAGAACTGGCAATCCGCAGGCTTGAATCACTAATTAAAAATTATGGCAGCAACATCGAAATTGTTGCAAGGCTTGAATCAGTGAAAGATTCGGTGCAATGGTTCAGAGGAAACCCTCACCCCGACCTGATCTTTCTTGATATTCATCTTGAAGACGGATTGAGTTTCGAAATACTTGAAAAAGTAAAAATCAATGCACCAATCATCTTTACAACAGCTTTCGATGAATACGCAATCAGGGCATTTAAGCATAAAAGCATCGATTACCTTCTGAAACCCATAATTCAGGAAGATTTGAACAAAGCCATAGATAAGTTTAATGAATGGCCGGGTAATAATAACCAGGGTTTCGATATAACTGAACTTTATAAGCTTATAAAACCTGTCACTACCAACTACCGTGAACGTTTTTCAGTGGTTGTGGGGGAGAAACTGAAAACAATTGAAGTGAAAGACATTGCATACTTCTTCTCAACCAGCGGAATTACATTCGTGGTGATGAACAATAAAAGTCAATATTCGCTCGATCTTAGCCTCGATAAACTTCAGGATGAATTGAATACAAAAGATTTTTTCAGGATTAACAGGCAATACCTTGTTTGTCATAAGGCAATCGCCAACGCATTTGTTTTCCCAAAAAGCAGGTTAAAAATTGCATTATTACCACCATCTGCCGAGGATGATATTTTCGTGAGCCTTGACAAGGTTACCGATTTCAAACGGTGGTTCGATGGAGAGAAATAATTCAAAAACCGGTTCTACAGTAATCCCTTAAAGAATATTTAATCAGTTCAAATTCAAAAACCTGCTTTAATTTTATCCAGATCCCATTCCTTATTGTATAAAATCTGACTGCAATAATCCCTGGCACCATTCCCAAAATATGATCCAATCTCATTAAGGAAAAATGTTGTGTTAACATTTTTTGAATTCAGGCATTTCTCGTAGAAAAGACTCATGAAATTCAGCATTTTTTCATTGCCTGTCTGCAACAGCCAGTATGTCTGACCAGATTTTGCCGGTCATAATATAATTTTAATATATGTTTTTAGATCAGGGGATTAACTCCGGCTTTGAGTGGTCATTATTTTCCGGTGAAAAGTGGTCAGGGCATCAGACTTTTGCAATTACCTGGCGGTATTCCTTGCATTATTAAAACAGGTCAATATTGGTGTCGAATGTTTCATCCTCTTTTATTATTTTTGTAATTATGGAAGAAAAAATGAAGCCTATATTCAACAAACGTATTTTCTGGGATATAAACTTTGAACAGATTGATTATGATGCCAAAGCCAACTTTGTTATCGAGCGGGTTTTTGAACGTGGCGATGTTGATGATATCCGTCAGTGCCGGAGGTATTACGGCGATGAAAAGGTGACTTCCGCCCTGTTACAGGCAAAATACCTGCCACTTCATACAATCCATTTTGCCAGTGCAATAATTGATAAACCACTTAATGAATTCAGATGCTACATACTGAGACAGTTGAATCCGGGACTCTTTCCTTACTGAAAAAACTGATGGTGATGCATTAACTAAAGGAGTTTTAGTTTGTGAAAAAACTGCTCTGCCTCTAAGGTATGGACATTGCAGTTCAGTAGACCTGGATCTGTTTCTGCACGAAAAATTCGACTCTAAAATCCATGTACCTGGCAATTTTAATTTAATTTTCTATATATTTAATGGCAGCAATATTGCGCACGATAGATGGAACGATCGGACAGCGCTAATAATATATATTAATTTAACTAAGGAGATATTGATGAAAAGAAGAAGCTTCGTGAAAACAGCAGGAACAAGTGTTGGTTTAGGATTTCTGGGTAAATTTTCCCTGGCCAGTTCCGTCAATGAAGCATATGGTAAGGCGACCCGTGGGCTGCCGCCATTAAAGATCACAAATCTTACAGTGATAGGAACCGCACCAGCTAAAACCCCACTTGTGGTGGTGAAGGTTGAAACAAGCGAACCAGGGCTTATTGGATGGGGCTGCGCCTCCTGGCGTCAAAGACCTTTGTCGATTATAACCACCATCGACAAATATATCAAACCCTTTGCCATAGGACGTGTGAGCAATGACATCGAGGACACCTGGCAGGCAGGCATGATGAGCTCATACTTCAGAAACGGGGCAGTCACTAATGCATCAGTGAGCGGTCTTGACATGGCACTCTGGGATATCAAAGCTAAACGTGCCGGTATGCCGGTTTATGAACTTATTGGCGGAAAATGCCGTTTCGCTCCCGCAGTTTTTACCAATGTACAGGCAAATGAAAACTCGGTCGAGCAAATCGGTAAGCTTATGGAAAGCGGGTACCGGTATATCCGTCTTAACAGCAGACCATCTATACCAGAAGATGAAGTGCCATTTAGCAAGTCGGGATTCGGAGAAAAAAACGCCATTGTCATGGACATGCAGCGTAAAGTTGAGGAACTTCCCAAAGTTTTTCGACGGATACGTGATGAAATCGGCTACTCTGTCGAGTTGATGTATGAAACCTCAACTCAGCCGGAACCTATGGCTGCAATAAATATGTGCAAATCTCTGGAAGAATACCGGCCTTTCTTTATCGAAGATCCGCTCAGCCCCGAAGATAATGAGTATTATGCCCTTCTGCGTCAGCAGACATCTGTTCCAATTGCCCAGGGTGAACTTTTCGTCAATCCTCAGGAATGGAAACCACTCATCGAAAACCGTCTCATTGACTTTATACGGTGTCATATTACCTGCATTGGAGGTTTCACTCCGGCTCTGAAGCTTGCACGGTTCTGTGAATCATTCAATGTGGACACTGCATGGCACGGTCCGGCAGCAGTTTCGCCTATAGCTCATGCGGCACATGGGCATCTAGACCTTGCCACGTGGAACTTTGGGGTCCAGGAATATGCTTACCAGTCAGGAGCGTTACTGGATGTTTTTCCAGGTACTCCCACTATTGAAAACGGATTCATGATCATTAACGAAGCACCGGGGTGGGGAGTCGAGGTTAACGAAAAAGAAGCTGCCAGGTATCCTATACCGGAAAACTATGGTAACATGCAGCCCGAAAGACTCCGTGACGGAACATATTTGCGAAGATGATCACTGATCATTACCTTTTTACAGATAAATAAAAGCTTATTCCAAATAGGACATAGATAACAAGGCTCCTGTTAATCCTGGCACAAAAGAAAAACCACCTGCATATTTGATTATGTAAGTGGTTGATTTTCTTTGTAGCGAGAGGGAGAATTGCCTTCGGCGATTCTCTGGGGGGTGCTTTATTTTAGTCACAGTTTTCTCCTTGTTACAAATGAGCACAATTGCTTGTCTGCCTGAAAGAGCTGCAATTACAGTTCCAGTATATGGAGCAGTCCACTGACCGGTGGTGAATAAAATATCAAGCCCCGGAAGACGATGGACCGGCTCTCCCTTCGTCAGATTATCATTTGTGAGATACCTGCCATCTGGTGATCCTTTCCAGTTAACATTATTATACACCTTTCTCCTTATAAAAATTCACATTTCTTACCCAGAGCACATATCTTGCCATACCTGCTCTCCATTGAGGTTTTGACTCAGATAACTTCCACTTCAGGTATATCATCAGTTACTGTTGCCCTGTAATCATTAAACAATCCTGCAAATTTCCTGGTGTTTATTCAATTTTTTGGATTTATCGGCGAAGGCTCAACTTTCTACTTTCTATTTCTTACATTGGTTTTGCATTTTTCCGGATATACTCCTCTACCGGGGAATTAGGATCAGCAACATGGTTATCGAAAGGGATATCTGTCTTGTAATGATATCCTTCAGCCCATTCCAGGCCATATTTCTCACCAAGCCTTTTATTATCAGTGAACACAAAGGTTTTTGCGTAATTGAAATTAGCTGAATGGTCATCGCCTTCAAGAATCTCAAGCTTTTTTCCCTCTTTGGCCAGCCTTTCCCTTAGTTTTACACCATTTTTGCCTGCAGGGCCTTTTGCAATATTAAGCAGGTTTACCTCAATCTTTTTATCGATATATTTACTTATATCCACAATCAGGTTATCGGTCTGCCCTGCCCTTGAATAGTAGTACCTTTCCTTTGGTGTATAAGGTCCTATTCCAAATGCAAAATGTTCAGGGTAATCATTTGCACCGGCTATCCATCGTGCGGCTTCAACGGCAAGCCCGGTAACATAATGATCGGGATTCTCTTCATAGTGCCCCCATGGGTCCATGCACACAATCGTATCCACCTTTAATGCCCTTATCAGGAAGATGAAGCGCTGTTTAAGATCCTGAATACCTATGCTGTCAAGCTGATGGTGAGGCATTAGCAGTTCAAATGATCCTTTCATCCCATAGAAGTCGGCAATTTTTTGATTATCAATTCTGTTCTGTTCATATTTCCCTTCTCCCCTGGCATCGTCGGTAACTGAACAAAGGTAACCTGTGTAACCCTCATCCATCAGTTTGGCAACAAGGCCTCCAGCTGATAGAGGGATGTCGTCTGAATGCGGCTGTATTGCAAGCAGTACTTTGCCTTTATGAGGCTTTCCCTCAACAGCTCTTTCAATCCTAACTTCTTCATAGTTTACATTATATCCCCATGGTACTTTCTTATCCTGAACTTTCTGTACGTTTTCACCTGATCCTGATGCCAGCAGAGGGGTTCCGATCAGAGCCCCGGAGGCCAGACCCTTTTGAAGGAATTCTTTTCTTTTCATATTCAGCGAAAGATTTGGTTGATTTATATGAATTATTTTGGTACTATTCCAGTCGGCTGTCCAATTGTAAACCGGCCACTCCATAAGTGATCCTCGGAACGTTTCTCATTCCATTCCGGAGTAGGTATAAAAAAACTCTTATCAGCCGGGAAAAGGTGCTTCTTAAGTTCCTCTTCATTGAGTTCAATTCCCAGGCCAGAAGCGGTATGTGGTACGTTTGCATAACCCGATTCAGTTATTTTACGGCCATCAGTGGTCCTGACAAGGTTATGCCACCATGGGTTATCAACAGCCTGTGTTGTCATTTCAAGCGCAAGAAAGTTTTGTGTGGCAGCCGCACAGTGTACGCTTGCCATAAATCCCACAGGAGTACTGGAGCAATGCATTGCCATTGCCACCCCTTTATCTTCAGCATAATCCCCGATTTTTTTTGTCTCCAGGATCCCCCCTGAAGTATGAAGGTCAGGATGAACTATATCAACTACGTGGTTATCGCAAAGTTTAATAAATTCTTCCTTGAGATAAATATCCTCACCTGTCAGCACCGGAGTTTCAAGAGTTTCAGTAAGTAGTTTCATCTGGTCCATCATCTCCCATGAAAGCATATCCTCAAGCCATGCAAGCCTGTATGGAAATAATTTACGGCCGATGCTTATACAGTTATTTATGTCATAATTACCAAAGCCATCAGCTGAAAGCGGAACTTCATATCCGACAACGCTTCTGATAAACTCAACATATCTAGCAAGTTCATCAAGCCCTTTATCTGTAACCTGCAATTGTGTAAAAGGTTGTTTTGTTTTGCTGTATGAGGTAAACTCAGTGTATTTGGGTTCATTCCAGAACTTTGAATTTACTGTAGTCCCCGGAATATGGCTGATTGCATCAAGACTCGGATAAAATTTAAGCCAGGTATATCCTTCAATATTCAGACGTCTGTTAACATCCTCCCTGAATTTTGCCTCGTCCATTTTTGCCCAGTTGTGAACCGGGATGTATGAATACAGCCTTACCTTATCCCTGTAACGTCCTCCAAGCAACATCCAGCATGGTACACCGAAAGCTTTTCCAGCAAGGTCCCAGAGTGCCATTTCCACAGCACTTACTCCTCCCCCCTGCCTGCCATGAAACCCAAATTGTTTGATGGTCTTGAACAACATCTCAACATTGCATGGATTTTCGCCCAGAATACGGCTCTTAAGAAACAGTGCATACCGTACATCAGCAGCATCTCTTACTTCACCCAGACCACTTATTCCCTGGTTTGTGTCTATCCTTATGATTGTATTCTGTGATCCGCCCTCAGCCAACTGCAAAACACAGTATCTCATATCTGTTATTTTGAGGTCAGTAGGGTTTGACAATTTGTTCACACCTGAAGTTGTTTTACTTATTAAATCCTCAACAGGTAAATTAATCATTCCGGCCACTGAAATCCCTCCAAACAAGGATGCTCCGGTCTTAAGAAAACTGCGGCGGCCTGCAGGATCTTGATTATCATAAATTGATTTTTTCATAGACTTTGTAAATTATAGATTTTCCAACCTCAAGATAAGCAATAAATCTTATGATAGGTCAACTCTTCTCAAATTTGAATTGAGGAATTTTATTTATATCAGCAGGGGCAAGTATAAAGTATAAAGTATAAAATTCAACATGACCTCCTTACATTAAAGGATGATGTTAAACATTATCGAACCGCAGATTTTTATCTGCCTAGACTTAAGATGTGTATTGAGTTTAATGGGTACTGGAATGTTAATGAAGAGTCGAAATAATGTTATAGCGATAAGATGAAAGTTTATTCTTTAAACAAGATACCCTGTATTTATCTCTATCCGGAAAACTTGGGAATATTTGAATATATCTTTCATAAAAGAATGATCAAGGAATTAGAACAACACAACCTTAAATTTCAACTTCTTCAATATAAATGGAAAAGATTTTCTAATTTATTTCATAGTATTTTAGTCCCTAAAATTATTCTTCCATTACTGATTATATTTTTGATAACTCAAATAGAATCAGGATTAACAAATGAAATGGCCGGACTTATTTATGCAGTGATATTAGTCATTGTTGTAACAGGGCTTTTTGAACTTATTATAGGATTTATCAAATACATGGTTATCAATAGGTAGGAATATTAGCTTTCGTTACAGTATTTGACTCCGTACATTAACATTCGGGGTTTACTATTTATGACAAAAACACCTCTTAAAAACACTTCAGTGTATTCAATTGTTTATTTAATAAAAAACAGTTATAATTATTTATTTCATAACTGTCTCATTTTAAGCGTATCGAGACGGGGAATTACTGCCTGTGGCAGCGATTCCTTTGGGGGAGCTTTACAACAGAAATCCATGCATCGCGATGCGCTTCTTCAGACCTTTTTTGTTTTCAAGCCTCTTCGAGCAAGCTCGAAGGCTTTAAAACAAAAAAGCCCTTGGCACTTCGTGCCGGGCTTTCTGTTGTAGCGAGAGGGAGAATTGAACTCCCGACCTCATGATTATGAATCATGCGCTCTAACCAACTGAGCTATCTCGCCCTTCGACCTCCGTAGCCTTGGCGAAGAGCGTAGGTGTTGGCGAAGGAGGACCTATTGCGAAGCTCTGCTTCAGCAAAGTGCCCTATGCTTTTGCGGGTGCAAATATAACGAGTTTGTTACAAATTAACAATAAGGTTTTTTAGTTTCAATATTTTTTCTATATTGCAGAAATAGTAAATACTAAGTAGAAAACTCTTACATGCGATCGAAGTTTGAATTAGAATACACTCTCAACTGCTCCCCGAAGGTGGTTTTTGCGAGACTAAGCACACCCGAAGGATTAGAGGAATGGTTTGCCGATAAAGTTGATGCTGAAGCAGATCTGTTTTCATTTTACTGGCGCGGTTCAGAATCTAAAGCCAGGCTTTCTGCCCTTAAAGAGAATAAGCTTGTCAGGTTCGAATGGGTAAATCTTAAGAATGAAGAATCAAACTTTTTCGAATTCAGGATTAATGTTGAAGAATTAACAGGCGATCTGGCCCTGCTTATAACTGATTTTGCAGAAAATGATGAATTAGAAGATTCAATTGATCTTTGGGATAACCAAATACAAAACCTTAAAAGGATATTAGGAATTTAAAGATAGCTTTCATATTTCTTAGGTTCCTTTTAAAAAATCCTCAAAGGCTATATACTTTATGTTCCTACAAGTTAACTGAATCACAAAATGATCCTCTGAACTGAGCTAAAAGCCAGATGACCCGTTAAGGATTCCGGGTTGTTTAGCTTGGACATACTTAAAAAGAGTTTTCTAATAATTACCGTTGTCGTTTTTTATATTCATTGGTCATCCTCACTTAGTCGGGCTTTGTCTTCTATAACACGCTTTGCGCCATTGTTTCATGGCAAAGAAATAGCATTGACCTTAAGCTTGTTAAAAATGAACTTACTCTAAATGCAATATTTGACAAAAATCAAGTAGTTTTGTACTCCAAAAAGAATCAGTCGTTGAAACAGGTTGACTCCTTTGTATTAAGATCATTTATCGGGCCCCTTATATTCACATTTTTTATTGTGCTTATAATCCTGATTCTGCAATTCTTGTGGATGTATGTCGATGAGCTGGCCGGGAAAGGCCTTGATTTTAAAATACTTGTCGAACTATTATACCATTTTGCCCTGACGTTCGTTCCAATGGCCCTGCCTCTGGCAATTTTGCTGGCATCGCTTATGACATTCGGCAACATGGGTGAATACAATGAACTTACCGCATTAAAATCATCAGGGATACCTCTTCAGCGAATTATGTTACCTCTTATCATACTTATTGGCATGATTGGAATTATATCATTCTTTTTTTCGAATAATGTTTTGCCATACTCAACGGAGAAGGCAAGAACTCTTCTCTGGGACATCAGGCGTAAGAAACCTGATATAAATATACAGGAGGGAACTTTCTATAACGGGATACCTGATTTCAGCATTAAAATAACTGCAAAAGATCCTTTAACCAATCGCCTCGACAATCTTATTATCTATGATCATAGGGATCGCAGAGGAAATTTCTCTGTAATAGTAGCCGATTCAGGCTATATGAAAGCATCGGAGGATGGAACAGGTCTTATTATGACCCTGTATAATGGTTTTTCCTATAATGAACTGGAAGAAAAACCTTCCAATAATGATAACAGAAGGTACCCCTCACGAAGAGACTATTTCAAGGAACAGACTATTGTAATATCACTTAGCGGGTTTGATCTGCAGAGAAGCGAAGAAGGTCTTTTCAAATCAAATGCAGCAATGCTGAATATCTCTCAGCTATCATTTTATATTGACTCTCTTAACGAAAAACACGCTGTAAGAAATATTGAACAATACAAAGAATTCAGTAATACCAGAAT
This sequence comes from uncultured Bacteroidales bacterium, assembly GCA_963732435.1. GTDB lineage: Bacteria > Bacteroidota > Bacteroidia > Bacteroidales > VadinHA17 > LD21. The sequence goes on from CAVSZL010000009.1 coordinate 458,231, forward strand.
TTATATCGAAAAATATCTTCATTCAGGATATTATCCTGATATGAAACCTGATCCCATTTTGAAGAATAGAAAATTTGATACAAGAGTAGTTTTTGATTCTCTGAAATCTTATGACAAAAGAGCTGCACTTAGCAGAGCAATTGGAAACCTGAAGGAAGCAACCAGTTACATATCACAGACCACAGAATCGACACACTGGGAGATCAGAGCAATAAAACGCTATGAGATTGAATGGAATAAGAAACTGACAATGTCATTTGCCTGTCTTGTTTTTTTCTTTATCGGGGCTCCTCTTGGGGCTATAATCAGAAAAGGCGGACTAGGGACACCAGCAGTTATTTCTATTTTCTTTTTTGTTGTTTATTACTTCATTTCAATCTCAGGGCAAAAAATGGTTGAGGAAAATGTAATTTCTACTTTCGCAGGAATGTGGGCCGCTTCATATATTCTTTTACCAATAGGGATATTCCTGACACACAAAGCAACAACTGATTCATCAATAATGAATATTGATTTTTATCTCTCATTCCTTAAAAAGATAAGAGATTATCAATCCTGGCCAAAAATGAATAATAACCACAGGAATTCTAAACAGAACTAAAATTTTAATAAATATGGATGGTTTTAAACTGAATACAATCGAAGAGGCAATTGAAGATATAAAGAAGGGAAAACTCCTGATTGTTGTTGATGATGAAGACAGGGAGAATGAAGGTGATTTTATTTGTTCTGCAGAGCTTATTACGCCTGAAACTGTGAATTTTATGGCAATACATGGCCGTGGACTTATTTGTGTCGCCCTCCCTGAGGAGAGGTGTGAGGAACTTGATCTGCATCTTATGGTTGGAACCAATACATCCCTGCATGAAACCCAGTTTACAGTTACTGTTGATCTGATTAATGAAGAAACAACCACTGGTGTCTCTGCCAAAGACAGGGCTCTGACTATAAAAGCGCTTGTTGATCCTGAAACGAAACCATCTGATCTTGGTCGTCCCGGACACATTTTTCCGCTTAAGGCAAAGGAAAAAGGAGTTCTTAGAAGAGCAGGTCATACTGAGGCTGTAGTCGATCTTACAAAGTTAGCCGGATTGCAGCCGGGAGGAGCTCTGGTCGAAATTATGAATGATGACGGGTCAATGGCTCGCCTGGATGATCTGATAAAAATAGGTGAGAAGTTTGACTTAAAGATAATTGCTATAAAGGACCTCATCACCTATAAACTTGAAAGAGATTCAATAATTGAAAAAGGTGAAAAAATTAAACTACCTACGTACAAAGGAGACTTTGAGTTTATACCTTTCCGCCAGACCAGTAACGGATTGGAACATGCGGCATTGGTTAAAGGTACATGGTCGAAAGATGAGCCTGTATTGGTAAGGTTACATTCATCCTGCTTTACAGGTGATATTTTCGGTTCTATGAGATGCGACTGCGGGGCACAGCTTGAGAAGGCAATGGAGATGGTTGAAGCTGAAGGAAAAGGAGTGGTGATATATCTGAGTCAGGAGGGAAGAGGAATCGGGCTCCTTAATAAGATCAAAGCTTATAAACTTCAGGATGAAGGAATGGATACGGTGCAGGCAAACATTGAACTCGGCTTTGGAGAAGATGAAAGAGATTATGGAGTCGGCGCAAGCATCATGAGAGAACTTGGGCTTGGAAAAGTCCGTCTGATATCGAATAACCCTGTAAAAAGGGCAGGTCTTGAGGGTTATGGTATTAAAATTATTGAAACTATACCGCTTTCAATTGAATCCAATCCGCACAATAAATTCTATCTTGAGACCAAGGCAAACAAAATGGGTCATAACCTTCCCTGCTATAAGCATATTGTTAAAGATTAATATTTTTTATTTTTTTAAATAACATTAATAGTCATCAGGTAATGAAGAATCTCAGGATTGTATTCATGGGAACACCTGAATTTGCAGTAGCAACCCTCGGATCTTTACTGATCAATGGATTTAACGTGGTTGCTGTTGTAACTGCACCTGATAAACCGGCCGGAAGAGGAAGAAGAATTACAAAATCAGCAGTCAAAATATTTGCTGAAAAAAGTTCTGTTCAGATCATTCAACCGGAAAATCTAAAAGATCCTGAATTCATCCATGCCCTGACAGAACTTAAGCCTGATATTTTTATTGTGGTTGCTTTTCGGATGCTCCCGTCGGTAGTCTGGAAAATTCCCACAGCAGGTACAATAAACCTTCATGCCTCACTCCTTCCCCATTACCGGGGGGCAGCCCCTATTAACCATGTAATTATTAACGGTGAGACTACTACAGGTGTAACAACATTTTTCATCGATGAGAAAATTGATACCGGAAATATTCTCCTTCGTGAGGAGATCCCGATATTCCCTTTTGAAAATGCAGGTGATCTTCACGACAAACTGATGAAACTTGGTGCAAGGCTGGTTATGAAGACGTTATCCGGGATTATGGAGGAGACAATAAAACCTCAGCCACAGTCTCTGTTTATCAAACCAGGTGAATCTCCCAGGCTGGCCCCAAAGATTCATTCTCAGGATTGTCTGATAAACTGGAATAATAATGCAATAAATATACACAACTTTATCAGAGGACTTGCTCCATATCCCTGCGCAGTCTCTTCACTTAAAAGCGATACATCATCCTACTCATTTAAAGTTTTCGAAAGCCAGCCGGAACTGACAAACCACATTTATAAACCGGGAGACATCATATCAGATGGAAAGCACTTCCTGCGGATTGCCTGTAAAGATGGATTTATCAATATTTTAAATCTTCAGCTTGAAGGAAAAATACGGATGTCAACTGAAGAGTTTCTAAGAGGTTTCAGATTAACCGGCTTTAAAGCAATGAGTTCCCCTCCTTGGAGGGGTTAGGGGTGGGTTAAAAGTTATAATAAAGATATGCAGTAAATAATACAAATTGTATGTTAAAAGATAAATAGCCCCATACAAGACTCTATTAAAAACACTGGCCAGAAGGCTCATCTCTGGAAAAGAATTTAGGAAAAAATGATTAAGAACCCACCCCTGGCCCCTCCGTGGGAGGGGAACCCGTACTTGAACAATCTCCCATAACTGACCGGAATTTATAGCCCCTTAATCGTTGACAGGTCTATTCCCTCTCAACCAGATCTTTTGTCCGACAGGGGGTTCATTTCTCTCAGTCATTCTGTTCATTTCGTATACACTTTTCAGTTTTACACCATAGTACTGAGATATGCTATACATTGTGTCTCCGCTAATAACCGTATGAAAATCCTTACCAGCTTCAGCTTTATCCTTTTTCTGCTGCAGATATAGCATCTGACCGGGAACTAATTGAAAATCATTGTCAAGATCGTTGTATTTAGGCAGCTCCCATCTTAACAACTGGTATTCATTCTCAAGCTTTTCCCTTGTATCACCATCTTTTACGATAATATACCTTAATTTGTTGTTCTCCATAACCCTTGGAACTCTGGCTGGCACGACAAGGTTTTCATTTGTAATGGGTTTGGGATCTTTAATTTCAGCTGGCTCATTACTGACAGCAACCTTTTTTTCCGAAACACTAATATTGCTTACTGTAGTCCCACTCTCAGGCTTTCTGTCAAAATACATAAGATTATCTGCTTCTATTTTTCTGATTAGCATATTAGCATAATCAGGATTAGTGGCATAGCCAGCCTTTTTCAATCCCCTGGCCCATGATTTATAGTCCGTAATTTCAAGCTCAAAAAGAAAACTGTACCTGGAACCTGTCCGCAAAAAATCAGAATGGTCAGAAAATGACTCCTCAGCGTTCCTGTATTTCCTGAAACAATCATTCCTCTTATCATCATTGTGCCTGACGGTAGCGCCTTTCCATCCGTTGTGACATTTTATGCCAAAGTGGTTATTTGCTTCACGGGCAAGCCGGCTTCTTCCATAATCAGATTCAATCATTCCCTGTGCAAGGGTTATACTCGCCGGCACTCCGCTCCTCTTCATTTCTCTGACTGCAATATCTTTATATTTATTAAGATAATCCTGTGACAGGTTTCCTGTAGTTGATACCGGAACAACCGGCTTAATGGATCTGCAGGAAAAAAGAAAAAATATCAATACCACCCCTAAAACCCAAAATAATTTTTTGAACAACATAAATCTTAACATAAAAAAAAGTGCTTAAAGTTATAAAAACAATTAACCTGAAGAAATCAGCTCCTTATCATCGCAAATGCTAGGCACTGCAAACTATTATTATTAAATTTGTAATCCTTACTGAATAAGAGATTATGGTTAAAACGTTAAATATCTCCTTTTCATATAAAGAATTTGAATCGGTCGATGAATTAAATCCCGATGACAGGGAACTTATTCTTTCAGCAAGAGAAGCAGCCCTCCATGCCTATGCACCATATTCGAATTTCAGGGTAGGCGCTGCTGTAAGACTTGATAGCGGCAAAATTGTATGTGGTACGAATGTTGAAAATGCCGCTTTTCCATCAGGTATATGTGCTGAAAGGAATGCAATATCAACCTCTGTATCCAATTATATTTATGACAAGCCACTGGCGATTGCAATTGCAGCTGTAACTGACGACGGAAATCTAACCGATCCTGTACCTCCTTGTGGCAACTGCCGGCAGGTTATTGCAGAGGAGGAGTCAAGAACAGGTAATAAGATAAAAGTGATTCTCTCCGGGAGAAATAAAACTCAGGTGATTGATAGTATAAGTTGCCTTTTACCTTTGCAGTTCAACAAAAAGAACCTTGAAATCAAACATCCTTAATAATAAGCTGAAAACCAGCCCCATGGATATTTTTTATATTCAGAGACGGATCGGCTGACAGGTACTTTCGTAATTTAGTTACATAAACATCCATACTCCTGGCGGTAAAATAGTCATCAGATCCCCATATTTTTTTCAGAGCCACATCCCTGCTGATCAACGCATTAGGATTAATTACGAGTAGTTCAAGCAACTGGGCTTCTTTCGGTGAGAGCTTATTTTCGATATTACCTGATACCAGAGTCCTGAGTTTCGAATTAAAAATAAACTTGCCTATCTCGTAAATATCCCTGGTTCCTGTCTGGTAGTCGCGTCTTGATAGTATCGCATTAATCTTGGCCAGAAGAATATCGGTATCGAATGGTTTTGTAACGTAATCATCTGCTCCCACTCCATATCCTTTAAGTACATCCTCCTTAAGTTTCTTTGCGGTAAGAAATATGATCGGGACTTCGTTATTTATCTGTCTTATTTCCTTTGCAATGGTAAAACCATCAATATGCGGAAGCATAATGTCAAGAATACAGATATTGAAAGTCCCTTTGCGGAAATGATCAAGAGCATATTTGCCATCATCGACCCATTCTACAGTATAGTCGTTTATTTCAAGGTATGACTTAAGAACTGATCCGAAACTCAGGTCATCCTCAACAAGAAAAATTCTGAAGTGATTAGTGCTCATTTTAACTCTCAAGGTTAAATGGTAAAAATATTTCGAACCTGCTTCCTTTGCCCGGTTCGCTGCTTACAGTAATATCACCCTTATGGGCATCTATGATTGCACGTGCATAATTAAGTCCAAGACCAAAACCCTTAACATCGTGCACGTTCCCCGAACTCTGACGGTAAAATCTCTCAAAGATCTTACTTTGTACTGCTTTCGACATTCCTATCCCCTTGTCTGAAACTGAAAACAAAAACCCCTTATCAATATTTCCTGAACTTACGCATATATCAGGGGAATCAGGCGAGTATTTTACAGCATTATCAAGAAGGTTATTTACAAGGTTAGTAAGGTGCTCACTATCGCCTAAAACCATATCCACATTTGCATTAAGATTCAGATTTATCTTTCCGTTCCGTTGCTGAACCTGAATATCAATTGTTTCAATTGCATTTTTAATAATGTTATGCATAGAAACATTTTCAAATTTGAATTCGATCTCCTTTTTGTCAAGCGAAGCAATCTGCAGTATTGTCTCTACCTGCTTGTTCATCCTGTTGTTTTCTTTTTTGATCATACCTATAAAATGCCTGATACTGGCATCATTATTAATGATCTTGGGATTAATTATTGTGTCAGCAGCCAGTGATATCGTTGCAATGGGGGTTTTAAATTCATGAGTCATATTATTAATGAAATCCGACTTCATCTCAGAGATCTTTTTTTGTCTTATAATAAAATAGAGACTGAGTGCAAAGGTTGAAAGAATAAAGAGAGAGAAAAACATTGATCCTCCTAGTATCCAGGTCATTGATCCAAGAACATAGTTGGCTCTCTCCGGAAATACAACAGACAAAATCAGGTCTCTTCTTATAATATTATCGGGAAACAACCTGACCATATAATTGCTTTTCAGAAAATCATTTTTCTGGGATTTTTCGAAAGTTCCCTCCTGCACCACTCCATCTTTTATTATAGCATACTCAAATGGTGTTTGAATGCCTGCATATACCAGAGACCGTGTTAAAGCATTACGGATATTGCCATGATCCAGCTCCAGGGTCTTCTCCCACTGATAGATCTCAGAAATCATCTGATCACTAAGATTCTGAAATTCAGCTGACCGTTTCTTTACCCATTCAAGAAACTCGTTTTGTCTTATATACAATTCACCCGATGCAGGATTAGAACTTTTATCTGCTCGTAAAACATTGATTTTACCTGACTCATCAGGAATAGTTGTAATACTGGTTTCAGTATCTGACACAATTGATGTATCGCCGGTAAACAGATACGATTTGTTCACAGTAGTCAAAGTAGCTGTATCATTACTGCCTGTAACTGTCTGATTGGTAATTTTTACACTTATGCTATTTCCAGGATCAGAAGAATGCCTGCCAATACTCATATATGCAGAAATATCGGTTGAACTGCCGTTGAATGTCATTGGCTCATTAAGAATAAAGTTATTGAAGAAATTCATCTTTCCTGAGGTCTCAATAGCATTTGCAGCATTGTGGATTGTTGTAATAACGGCATTATTAAAATTTTCATTCCTTATGCTTATTGCTTTAGTTATCCAGACAATCTGAACCATTATTATCCCGATAACAGATAATAACATCATAATAATAAGACCGGTAAACTTCATCCTGTTCATGGTACAAAATTATATTATTAAGTTGTTTTATAAACAGCATTTAACTTTTCATTAACTCTAATTAACCAATCATTAACCCTGCCAGGGTAAATTTTACCTAAGTTTGACCTGAATATTAATAAGTAAATTCAAAATGAAAAGAATCCTTAAAATATCAGGTTATTCTTTATTTATATTTCTAATGGTGTTTACTTCAATATCTGCCCAGGGAATAAAACATGAAAAGAAAATTAAAGTCATAATAGTTGATGACTCGGGTAATAAAACAGTTGTTGACACACTCATTAAAGATGGCGATGCAACCCACACTGAAGAGCACGAAATAATCATGCACATGGATTCAGAAGAAGGCAAAAAGGAGTTTGAGAAGACAAAATATATAATAAAAAAAGACGGGATGGTGATAACAGTGGAAGGGGATGATTATAACAAGGTAAAGGAAATTGTGGAAGAGATAGAAAGTACTTTAGATAGTAAAAATATTGTTACTAAAAAGGATCCTGTAGCTCCTGCCGATCCTAAAAAAGATAGCAAAAAGAAATAATTCTGGTTTTTGTTTTGTTCTTAAAAATGAGTCGGACAAATCTGACTCATTTTTTTATACGGAATTTATAAATACAGACCAAATATCACCTTCAGGGAAATGAGCTGTTATAATAACCGGTTCTTTTTTAACAGGATGGATAAATTCGAGCTTTCTGGCAAAGAGACTTATCCCTCCGTCTTCATTTGACCTGGAAAATCCATATTTCAGATCGCCTTTAATCGGGCACCCTATTTTTGCAAGTTGCGCCCTGATCTGGTGGTGTCTGCCTGAATGAAGCTCAATTTCAAGCAAATAATACCTTTCTGACCTTCCTTTAAGCCTGTATGTTAAACTTGCTTCTTTAGATCCCTTTACTTCAGTATCATATACATAACTTTTGTTTTGGTCTTCATTTTTTTTCAGAAAATGGGTGATTGTTGCTTCATCCTCAGGGGGCCTCTCTTTGACTATTGCCATGTAAGTTTTCTTCATCTGTTTAGTCCTGAACATCTCATTAAGCCTTTCAAGGGCTTTGGAAGTCCGGGCATATAAAATTACTCCGCTTACCGGCCGATCGAGACGATGAACGACACCAAGAAAAACATCTCCGGGTTTTTTGTACTTCACCCTGAGATAATCTTTTACTTCAGTGTCAAGTGAAATATCACCTGTTTTATCACCCTGGGCAAGATCAGAAGACCTTTTATAAACAGCAATGATATGGTTGTCTTCGTATATGATCTCTGCCATGTATTAGTAAATTAATATTGTTCCTTTTCATTTGGAAAATCTTTTGCACGTACATCACTGATATAGGATTGCACTGCCTTTTTAATCTCAGCATGAATATTATGATACCTTCTCAGGAACCTGGGTGAAAATTCCTGTGTTATACCTAACATATCATGAACTACCAACACCTGACCATCTGTTTTTCCCCCTGCACCGATTCCAATCAGGGGAATTTTTAGGCTGTTTGTAACTTCTTCAGCCAGCCTGGCAGGAATTTTTTCAAGGACGATTGCAAAACAACCGGTTGCCTCAAGCAGTTTAGCATCAGTAATCAATCTGCGAGCCTCCTCCTCCTCTCTTGCCCTTACAACATATGTCCCGAACTTATGAATAGCCTGAGGCGTCAACCCCAGATGACCCATAACAGGTATACCTGCTGACAAAATTCTTTCAATCGACTCAACAATCTGGGAACCTCCCTCAAGCTTAACAGCATGTGCTCCGGTCTCTTTCATAATCCGTATGGAGGAAGCAAGAGCCTCTTTTGAATTTCCCTGGTAAGTGCCAAACGGAAGATCAACAACAACAAGTGCCCTTTTTACTGCCCTTACAACTGACGCTGCATGATAGATCATATTATCGAGGGTAATTGGCAATGTAGTTTCAAAGCCGGCCATAACATTAGATGCTGAATCCCCTACAAGGATTACATCTATTTCTGCCTCATCAAGGATCTTTGCCATAGAATAATCGTATGCTGTCAGCATTGCGATCTTCTCACCTTTCAGTTTCATCTCATTCAAAACATGAGTAGTAACTCTCTTTACTGATTTATGTATTGACATTTCTGAAGATTGTTATTAAACCTGACAAAGTTACTGATTTGTATCGGATGACATCCGGTGAAAGAGATATCTTTTTAATTTGTCATACTTTTATAAAACCATGTCGTTTTGTCACATAATATTATCTGATTGTAAAGATCTCCTGTTTTCCATATTATTTTGTTCTTCAAACCGGAATTATCATGAAAAAATTGCATTATCTAACTGATTTTATGATATCTAAGCATATTCTTTGTCTTTAATCATATTGACGACCAAACTGATTATAAATATAAGGAATAGCATAGTTGTTAATTTCCCGAATAATTCTGACATCAACTCTTCTTTAATTACAATGTCAAATTTTCCTTAAAAGTGACTATTTCTTAAATGGCATAATCATTGCTTAAACAAAGTATCAAAATGAATTTTTTAAATTAATATAAAATGGGAAAGATAATTGGTATTGATCTGGGAACAACAAATTCATGCGTGGCAGTAATGGAAGGCAATGAACCTGTTGTTATTCCAAACAGTGAAGGTAAAAGAACAACCCCTTCGATAGTTGCCTTTGTTGAGAATGGTGAACGTAAAGTTGGTGATCCTGCTAAAAGGCAGGCTATTACGAATGCACAAAAAACTGTATTCTCAATAAAAAGGTTCATGGGTGAAACATATGATAAAGTTAATAAAGAGATTAAAAGGGTATCATATACAGTAGTAAAAGGTGACAACAACACTCCCCGGGTTAAAATAGATGATCGAAACTATTCTCCTCAGGAAATATCGGCAATGATACTTCAGAAAATGAAGAAAACTGCAGAAGACTATCTCGGACAGGAGGTTACAGATGCTGTAATTACCGTACCTGCATATTTCAGCGATTCACAGCGTCAGGCAACAAAAGAGGCAGGTGAAATTGCCGGACTGAATGTCAAAAGGATAATTAATGAGCCAACTGCTGCTTCACTTGCTTATGGTCTCGACAAAAAGTCTGAAGATCTTAAAATAGCAGTATTTGACCTGGGAGGAGGAACCTTCGATATCTCAATCCTCGAACTTGGCGATGGCGTATTCGAAGTGAAATCCACCAACGGAGATACTCACCTTGGAGGTGATGATTTTGATCATATGATCATTGACTGGATGGCAGAGGAATTTCTTAAGGATGAAGGAGTTGACCTGAGAAAAGATCCAATGGCACTTCAACGCCTTAAAGAGGCAGCTGAAAAAGCTAAAATTGAACTCTCAAGTTCAACCACCACTGAGATAAACCTTCCATACATTATGCCGGTTGACGGAATTCCTAAACATCTTGTAAAAACTCTTACACGTGCAAACTTTGAAAAAATATGCGATAAATTGATACAGTCGTGTATAGAACCCTGCAAGATTGCTCTTAAAGACTCAGGTTTTTCTGTTTCTGATATTAATGAGGTTCTTCTTGTTGGAGGTTCCACACGAATTCCTGCAATACAGCAACTGGTTGAGAAGTTTTTCGGACGTGTTCCATCAAAAGGAGTTAATCCCGACGAAGTAGTTGCGGTCGGTGCTGCCATACAGGGAGGTGTCCTCACCGGTGAGGTAAAAGATGTTCTTCTTCTGGATGTCACTCCGCTCTCACTTGGAATCGAAACAATGGGAGGCGTTATGACAAGACTTATAGAGTCAAACACCACAATCCCTACAAAAAAGACTGAGGTATTCACAACAGCGGCCGACAGCCAGCCTTCAGTAGAGATTCATGTACTTCAGGGAGAAAGACCAATTGCATCCGGTAACAAAACTATAGGGCGTTTTCACCTCGATGGAATCCCACCTGCTCCAAGAGGTATTCCGCAGATTGAGGTATCATTCGATATTGATGCCAACGGTATTCTGCATGTTGGGGCTAAAGACAGAGGCACAGGTAAAGAACAGAGGATCAGAATTGAAGCATCTTCCGGATTAAGTGATGACGAGATTAAAAGAATGAGAGAGGAAGCGAAAGCCAATGCAGATGCTGACAGCAAGATAAAAGAGAGGGTTGAAAAAATCAATACTGCTGACAGTATGATCTTTACTACAGAAAAACAACTTAAGGAATTCGGCGACAAACTTCCTGCGGATAAAAAACCTGTAATCGAAGAAGCTCTTAATAAGCTTAAGGAAGCACATAAGGCCCAGGACATTGATGCAATCGACAAAGCTCTTGCAGAATTGAATTCGGTATGGCAGGTAGCATCGGAAGAGATGTATAAAACAGCCCAGAATACAGGACAACCAACCGGGCAACCTGAGGCTGAACAACCTGGAAACAGTAGTTCAAAAAAAGGATCTGATGAAGTCACTGATGTTGATTTTGAAGAGGTAAAATAGGAAAGATTTAAGGTTCGCTTATATTGAGGTTGAAAACTATTCAACCTCTTTTTTTTGTACTTTTATATCAAATTTCGCGTTATAGTAAGTATGATTTTTAAGATTGCAATAATAGCCTGTTTACTAATCATTTCACCTGTGTCAGAGTGCCAGGTTGAATCAGAAATAAATAAGACTGATCAGCTGGGTAGAAAACAGGGTCACTGGATCAAAAAATATCCCGACCAGAGTATAATGTATGAAGGAATCTTTAAAGATGATCATCCCATTGGCGAGTTCAGAAGATATAACGAAGATTCATCGTTAAAATCCCTGCTTGTGTATAGTGAAAATGGCAAAGAAGTTGTTGCATCAATATATCATTCAAATGGATTTATTGCCTCCAGGGGAAAATATGTCAATCAACAGAAAGAAGGCAAATGGCAATTTTTTTCGATCTCAATTGATGGATATATGATAGCCGAAGAGTACTATTCGGGTAACATGAAAAACGGAACCTCAGTTAAATTCTACCCTGACGGGACTGTTGCCGAAATCATCAATTATATTAATGACATAAAACAGGGAGAATACAAATTTTATTATCCGAATGGAGCTTTATGTATGAAATCCAATTACCGGAACAACAAAATCGATGGACTGTTTGAGGTGTGGTATGAAAAGGGAAATATTGAATTCTCAGGTTACTATAAAAATGATGTAAGAGACGGAGAATGGCTGATCTTTAATAGTGACGGATCACTTAAATATAAAATAGAATATACAGATGGCGTTACAAAAGACCGTAAGATGGACATTGATGAATCTGACTTTTTAGATACCCTTGAGAAGAATAAGGGTAAAATTGCCGATCCTGAAAAAACTGGTGTTATCAGTAAATGAAGAACCTCTTTAACAATATACAAAAGTTAGCAATTGTCATAATTTATCTGTTACTGTTACTCACTGCAGGTGAAACTTACGGACAAGACTTAACTTATTCTTATTTTTACAGAGTCTGTTTCATTGATAAGGGTGAGAATACAGTGTCAGGGTTCAACCCGGAGGATCTTCTTTCACCACGCGCTGTCAGCCGGAGACAAAAATCAGGAATTGAGGTTCCTGATCTCATGGATCTGCCTGTAAGTAAAACATATATTGAAAGGATCTCTGCAACAGGCCTGAAACTTCATGTTACATCAAAATGGATGAACAGTGCTCTATTCAAGACAAATTCTCCGGTAGATATTGGTATTATTCATAAGTTCCCGTTTGTTACAGATGTAAAAATTGTAAAGTCACCCGGTGCAAAAAGCAGTTTCAGCGACAAACTTCTTTTCCTGACAGAACAGAGCAGCCTCCCTCCTTTCGACCGTCCTCTCAGTATGCTGAATGGATACATAATTCATAATTCAGGTTACGATGGTACTGGTATTCTTATTGCGGTACTTGACGGCGGATTCACAACTGCTGACCAGATACCATCCCTGAATAACATGAGAAAAAGACATGGATTGAAGGCTACATATGATTTTGTCAGGAATAACAAAAATGTCTATGCCTATAGTAATCACGGCACAGCAGTCCTTTCTGTTCTGGCGGGGGATATAAGCGGAAGTATTATAGGGACAGCCCCCGGTGCAGATTATTTGCTTCTGAGAACGGAAGATACCGGTTCAGAATTTCCCTGTGAAGAAGATTACTGGGCCGCAGGTGCTGAATTTGCTGACAGCGCTGGAGCAGACATAATAAATTCATCTTTAGGGTACTTTGATTTTGATGATGATGCTCTCAGCTATAAATATTCAGATCTTGACGGAAATACTGCTTTTATTACGAAAGTGGCCGATATTGCAGCTTCAAAAGGGATACTTGTTGTAAATAGCGCCGGGAACGAAAGAAACAAATTATGGCAAAGGATCATATTCCCGGCCGATGGAGATAGTGTACTCGCTGCCGGAGCTGTTGATGGAAACAACAAAATTTCTGATTTCTCCTCGGCAGGCCCTTCTGCTGACGGCAGAGTCAAACCTGATAATGCAGCAATGGGGGTTAGTGTTGCAGTGCAAACAAATTTAATTTCTGTTGACAGGGCAAATGGAACATCTTTTTCATGTCCTGTAATAAGCGGCATGGCAGCGTGCCTGCAGCAGGCTGTTCCACGTGCTTCGAATATTGATATAATAAATGCACTACACTCTGCCGGCGACAGGATAAATTCTGCAGATTCGCTTTATGGTTATGGAATTCCCGACATTATGACCGCTCTTTATCTCCTTCAGGACAAATATGTATTTATACCTGAAAATGAATCTGTTGCTAATCCAAATCCAACAACAGGGGTAGTGGATATTACCTTTGATGAGCCACCCCTGAAACTTACTGTTGAAATCCTGTCCGTTACCGGACAAACAATATCCAGAACGGTATTCAATGAATATGCTGGCCGTACTATCCGTATAACTGAATTAGGGAATATGGAGCAAGGAATCTATTTTATCAGATTAATAAAGGAAAATGGCATTGATGTTCATAAAATCATTAAGGTAAATTACTGATTATGGCTGAAAAACTCTCATTAACGGAATTGCAGCTGATAATAAGAGATTCTCTATATCTGGCGTTGCCTGATATGTACTGGGTGGTTGCTGAAATATCAGAAATCAAGGAAAATTATGCCGGTCATTGCTACCTGGAACTTATTGAGAAAAACCCTGATGAAAATAATGTCAGAGCTAAGGTAAAGGCTTTGATATGGAGTAACCGTTACAGATTTCTCAGATCACTTTTTGAAAATATAACAGGCGAATCATTAAAAGCCGGAATAAAAATACTCGTAAAAGTAAAAGTTGAATATCACGAATTGTATGGATTGAGCCTCATCATTACTGATATCGATCCAGCATTTACGATTGGAGAGATGGCAATGAAACGCCAGCAGATAATAAATCAACTAGAAATGGAAGGGGTATTTTCTATGAACAGGGATCTTGAAATACCTTCCCTGCCTCAGAGAGTAGCGATCATTTCATCGGTAAACGCGGCCGGATATCAGGATTTTAAAAATCATCTGGATGGCAATAACTTTGGATATGCTTTTTACTGTGCACTTTTTGATAGTGTTATGCAGGGAGAAGAGACAGAAGTAAGCATAATTTCGGCACTTGATAAAATAATGGCTAATATCCACCTGTTTGATGTTGTTGTAATAATAAGAGGAGGCGGATCACAGTCAGATCTCAGCTGGTTCGACAATTATAACATAGCATATCATATTACCCAATTTCCATTACCTGTGATTTCAGGTATTGGGCATGATAAAGATCTGACAGTTACCGATATGGTGGCAAATAAAGCGTTGAAAACACCAACAGCAGCAGCTGACTATTTAATAAACTGCATATCAGTTACTGAAAACCACCTGATTGCGTTGAGTACAGATATTAAAGATCTGGTAAGGACCATAATTGATCAAAACAGCAGCAGGATTGAAAAATCAGTTATGAAGCTATTACCTGCAGCAAGATTTAAACTTTCAGTTGAAAAGGAAAGACTTTCAGGTAAAATAATTGAAACAATTAATATTGTCAAAGATTTCACCTTCAGGACCCGACTTACTCCGGAAAATCTTACTGTTAAACTGAGTTCCGCTTTAAAAGCATTTTTTAAAGTGAAAGACAATGAACTTGCAGGGATAAGGCAAAATACTAAAACAGGTACCGCAAAAATAATAACTACCAACAACCGAAAGGTTAATACACTTGAATATTCCCTGAATATCCTTAACCCTGAAAAGGTTTTACTCAGGGGATATACAATCACCTCACTAAATGGAAGGATACTTAAGAGCAGCTCTCAGGTAAGGAAAGATGATTTTATTAACACCAGGTTTAGTGATGGTGCAGTGATAAGCAAAGTTGATGACATAAATGTTGAAAATAAAAATGATTAATTTCGTACCGTAAGGACCTGATGAGTCATTTAACTTATTTATTCATAAACTTAGTGGATCCTTTTTGAAATACTTTGAGTTCCCTGGCGGTTATGGTTTTCTACCGCGAAGTTTCACCAGGGGGCTCCATAAGTAACACAAAGGTAAACAATGAATTAAGTACATACATAAACAGGACAAATAAGAAATCTGAAACAAAAAATATAAAAATAAAACTATGTCAAAAAAGGAATTTTCATTTAATGAAGCAGTGACTGAGATTGAAGAAATTCTCAGTAAGATCGAAAAAGGAGAACTTGATGTTGATAAACTATCGCTTGAAGTAAAGCGTGCTTCAGAACTGATCAGACAATGTCAGAAAAAATTAAGAACTACAGAAGACGAGATAAACAGTATTTTCAAGGACCTGGTATAAAATAAATCAGGACCGAAGTCCTGATTTACTACTTTACTACCCTAAACCTAAACCCATGAAAAAAAACTGTAATGCGATATTACTAACTATACTTATTAAACGTTTGAAAACCTCAATTGTTTCACATAAGTACAACTATTTTATAATTATTTAAAAAATTTTACTTTTCCACACCCAACACATCCTTGAATGCCTTAATGAATGTCTCCTTAGGCAAAGCTCCCATTGCCATTTGTGGCTGACCCTCAGCAGGAACAAACAAAAATGAAGGAATACTTCTTATTCCGAAAGCAGATGCAAGTTCCTGCTCTTCTTCGGTATTTACTTTAAAAACATCGATCTTTCCCTTGAAATCTTCTGCCAGTCCTTCCAGAACAGGGGCTACCATCTTGCAGGGTCCGCACCAGTCGGCATAAAAATCAATTATACAAGGCTTGTCACCTTCAAACTTCCATTCTTTGTTTTTTTCGTAATTGAATACTTTATTCAAAAACGTCTCTTTTGTTAAATGTTCTACCATATTTATCTTTTTAAAGTATTTCAGTAATCCAAAATTCTTTATTTTATAGTCAACCTTTATGCCAATAATTGCTTAAGGTCATAAGTTACAAAAATCTGCGTATTAATTGTAACTTTGTCATGATTATTTAACAAATTGTCATATCTATATATGAACATATGTCTTGATGACAAAATTTTTAAAACACTTTCAGGTGTTATTACATCTGAAAATGTGCAGGCTTACGTTATCGGAGGATGGGTAAGGGATTGTCTGTTACACCGGACTCACAGTGATAAGGATATTGACATAGTGGTAATAGGAAGTGGTATTGATCTGGCCCGGAAAGCTGCCAGGAAAATGGGCCCCGGGATAAAAGTGAATGTATTTAGAAACTTTGGTACGGCAATGTTCCGGAGTAATGAGTATGAAATTGAGTTTGTTGGTGCCCGGAAAGAATCGTACGACAGAGGCTCACGTAAGCCTGTGGTGGAAGACGGAACACTTGAAGATGATCAGAAAAGAAGAGATTTCACCATCAATGCTCTGGCAATAAGTATTCATATGGACACTTTCGGAGAACTGCTGGATCCTTTCGGGGGAATTGCTGACCTGAAGGATAAAATAATAAGGACACCTCTCGATCCGGATAAAACATTTTCAGACGACCCGTTAAGGATGATGAGGGCAATACGATTTGCCAATCAGCTTAATTTCTTTATTGAGGAAAATACATTCAACTCTATCAGGAAAAATGCTGAAAGAATAAAAATAGTATCTCCTGAAAGGATTGTTACCGAACTGAATAAGATTATAATGTGCAACACTCCATCAAAAGGATTTATTCTTCTTGAAAAGTCCGGACTCCTTGAGTATATTTTTCCGGAACTTAATAATCTTAAAGGTGTTGAAACGAAAGAAGGTAAGGCACATAAAGATAACTTCCTCCATTCTATAAAAGTACTTGACAATATAAGCAAAAACACTGAAAATCTCTGGCTGAGGTGGGCAGCCTTGCTTCATGATATCGCCAAACCGGTAACAAAGAAATATGATCCTGTTGTAGGATGGTCATTTCATGGACACGAATATATAGGATCAAAAATGATACCCGAAATATTCCGGAAGCTTCGCCTTCCCCTGAATGAAAAAATGAAATATGTTCAGAAGATTGTTGATCTCCATCTTAGGCCAATAGTTCTTTCCCAGGAGATTGTTACTGATTCGGCTATCAGGCGATTATTGTTCGAAGCAGGTGATGATATTGATGATCTGATGATTTTATGTGAAGCTGATATCACCTCAAAAAATGAAGCTAAAAAGACCAAACATCTGCATAATTTCAAACAAGTAAGGAATAAGCTTAAGGAAATTGAAGAGAAGGATGCTGTAAGAAATTTCCAACCCCCTGTAGATGGTGCTGAGATTATTGAAGCATTTGGAATAAACCCGGGGAGGGAGGTAGGAATTATTAAAAACTATATCAGAGAAGCTATTCTTGATGGAATAATTCCCAACGAACATGAAGCAGCAAGGCAGTTAATGCTGAAGAAGGGAAAAGAGATCGGACTTACTCCGGCAGATCCTTCTTCCTGAACTTCAGATCGATCAGAACCGGCAGATGATCACTGAAACCTCCCTGATACTTGTATCCCAGATATGTTGAAAATGGTGAAAAACCAGGATATTTAGGGTCCTTCCGGAGCAGGAAGTCAGGACTGAATATAGTGTGCATATCATAATCTGAATAAAAACCAGATCCGGATTTGATAAGTCCCTTTGAAACTATTACCTGGTCAATCATTTCCCAGGTACCCATATACCGGTAAGTACCCTTACCCGATTTTGCAATACTATCAGAAAGATTAATCAATAACTCATCATCGTCTTCCCTGGTAATCATTGAATTAACCTCCAGATCATCAGGCGTGCAGTTAAGATCACCCATAATCAGGACCTTTGCACTTCCTGATGATTTTAATATAATGGAATCGGACTTTTCTTTTACCATTGCTGCCATTCTCATACGCAGATCTTCACCTGCAAGCACGCCTCCCCTTCTTGAAGGCCAGTGATTAACAAAAAGATGAATGGTATCGTTGCCTGCAGTCATTTTGGCATATAATACACTCCTCGATGAAAAGGTCTCTTTGTTAATTCCGGCAGGAATAAGGTACCTGTGATCAATTATTTCAACATAGTCATTTCGGTAAATAAGGCACACATCAATCCCTCTCCGGTCGGGGGAATCCTCATGGATGATCCTGTAATCAAATTTTGACAAGTATGTTCCAAATACCAGATCCTCAAGAACTTTTCTGTTTTCCACTTCACACATAGAGATAACATGAGGCGGCATCCATTCCCCTGCTGCAATAATCGTTTTGTAAAGTGAGTTTATTTTCTTATGATATCTTGATGAGTTCCATCTCATCACACCCTGAGGAAGAAACTCCTCATCTTCAGTATCCGGATCATCATATATATCAAACAAATTCTCAACATTATAAAACATCATCCGGAACTCACCCGGAACCTCCTGTGAATATCCACTGTATCTACCAAATATCAGTAAAATTATTATAACAACGATTTTTGGTGTGTTCTGACCTGACATAATTACTCAAATAATGTACTTTCCTGGTTCTTCAAATAAATCTAAAAAAATAGCTGGCAGGGCCACTTTACACTAAATATTAAAAAAGAAAAGGCTGATAAACTATCAGCCCCGGTTAGAGATCTTTTAAAGTTAAAATGCATTTATCCATCTGTACCTTCTGGCGCTCTCACCAAATTTTACAGCTAGAGTCAATTCGTGGGTACCATAAGTATGACTTTTTATCTCAGACATAGGAAAATCAAAAGCATAGGCGAAATAAAACTTATCATATTTCACTCCAATCATCATTATCATTGCATCATTTGTCCTGTATGAAAGTCCGGCCCAATAATCATCCTTGTAATATGCTCTTGCTGTAATATCTGCCTGAACGGCTTTAAAAAACATATCAGATGACTTTATAAATGCTGAAGGCTCCAGTTTCCAGTCTCTGCTGAGAGGAATCTTCATTCCGCCCGTCAGGAAAAAGTGACCAAGTTCGGAACGGTTATTCGCAGTTGAATCGGTAAAGATTAATGATCCTCTGAGTAAGTTTGTCATTGCGAATCCAACATAGTATTTTGAAGTGGTATAGTTTGCTCCGAAGTTGAAATCAGTAATAAATACCGATCTGTCATAAGAATTTAAAAGAGGATCATCATGATCATAAAGAGCCCCATCGGTATTAATTGCATATTGATAGGCAGTTAATGCGAGTCCGAAAGATAAGCTGTTAGGAGAGTCAGCCAGCTTATTTCCCATTGGGATATGATAAGCATAAGCTACCTGGCCACCGGTTCGTCTCATTATTCCATTGTTGTCATTAAAAACATACCCTCCAAGACCGACCCTGCTACCTTTTGTTGGCTTAACAATCTTTTTTCGCACAGCGGTGGACTTGGAAATGTAACTGTTTTTCAACAAACGGGTCTGGAAACTGGCAGCATAAGTACTTGGGGCACCCGCTATTCCAACCCACTGCTCTCTGACAGTGAGATTTACAGTCGTATAGCCATCCCGTCCTGCAAAGGATGGATTAACAAGGAATCCATTCATAATGTACTGACTATACATCGGTACCTGCTGTGCTGACGCAGTTCCAACAATTAAGCTAAAAACTACCGATGTTAATATACTTCTAAAATGCCTCATATAATCAATATTCCAACGTTAAACAGCAATTATCTAATTATACTTATTACACCCGACCTTGTTTCAGAACCATCATGCAGATTCAGTATATAGTGATAGGAATCTGTTGGTAATTCTTTTCCGTCGGAGGTACCATCCCAGTCATTTGCTGACAGGTTTTTAGTTTTAAATACAAGTTTGCCCCACCTGTTATATACAAATACTTCTGCATCCGGGAACAGATCAATGTTCTTGATCTTCCATGTATCATTATATCCGTCACCATTCGGGGTAATTATATTATTTACTTCCAGACAACTTCCTGTTCCAATGAAACCAACAACCACATCGAGTGATGAAGCACAACCATTAAAATCAGTAACTACAACACTGTAAGTACCGTCAGGTATATCAGTGCGATTCTGGGTAATTATGCCATCTGACCAGATCACATTATACGGTGAAATTCCTCCACTGATAGTAAGAGTAATACTACCATCAGGTTCATCCGGGCATGAAGCATCTTCTTTTGTAAAGGTAATAGCAAGCGCCTGAGGCTGGGTTATAACTACTGTAACATTAGCAGTGCACATATTTGCATCAACAGCAGTCACTGTGAAAGTTCCGGCAGCAAGATTTACAAATGTTCCTGAAGGCTGTGGAGTTCCTCCATTCAGTCTGTACTGGTAAGGTGCCGTACCACCTGAAGCTGTTATTGTAACTGAACCATTGGAAGCACCGGAACATAATACATTAGCCTGTGTAAATATACTTCCGGTCAAAGCAGTGGCAGTTTGGGTAATTACAACCGGTATATCAAATGTACAAAGGTTGACATCCTGCACAGTAACTAAATAATTACCTGCAGTCAGCGATCCGAAATCTCCGGATACCTGGTATGTACCTGTACCTAGTTTATAAAGGTAAGGAGCCACTCCTCCCGAACCTTCAACTGTAACGCTACCAGAATTGCTTCCGAAGCATAGAACATTGGTCTGGGCAGTTATTGAGCCGCTAACAGCCGATGCCGGTTGGCTGATAGATACTGCAACATCAAATGTATTAAGATTCGCATCCCTTATTGTCACTGTATAAATCCCTGAAGTTAATGTTCCAAAAGTACCTGATGGCTGATATGTTCCTCCGTTAAGACTATATTCATAAGGAACCAGACCTCCTGTTCCCTGGACTGTCACACTACCTGTAGAAGCTCCGAAACATGCAACATCAGTTTGGGAATTTATACTGCCTGAAAGTGGTGGCAATGGTTGGGTTATAGTAACTGAAACATCAAAAGTGCAAAGATTAATATCCTGAACTGTAACAATATAATTTCCTGCTGAAAGCGTTCCAAATGTACCGGAAGGTTGGAAAACACCGGAACCTATCCTGTACAGGTATGGAGAAACCCCTCCTGAACCATCAACTGTTACACTTCCGTCATTACCTCCAAACACGGTTACATTTGTTTGTGCAATAATAGTTCCGGTTAATGCAGCTGGTTCAGTCAGGGTAAGCTGGAATAATACTGATGAACATAAATTAGCATCGGTAACTACAACTGAATATAAGCCGGCAGTTAAATCTGTCTGATCTTCAGATGAAACATTAACTCCGGTCCCGCTCCAGACATAAGTATATGGTCCTGTTCCTCCGGTAACTGTAATATCTACGGCTCCTGTGGAAGCTCCGGAACATAAAACATCTGTCTGAATTCCTGTTACTGAAGGCACAGTATTAACAGTTGCTGTTACCGGCTGGGTATCAAAACAACCAGCTATGTCGGTACCTTTAATATAATAAACTCCTGAGCCAACTGAATTAGGTGTTGCAAGCGGATTGGTTGCTGCTGCATCATTCCAGTAGGTAAATGTTAGCCCGGTTGTGCTGCCTGCAGTTACAGAAGCTGCAGTAAGATCAACTGTAGCCGGGTCACATACCGCAGAAGGATTGTTAATTACAACTGTTGGAACCTGATTAATTGTAACTGTTGAAGTTGTAGAAACAACACTACATCCTACTGCTGAAATGGTATAGGTAACTGTGTATGTCCCTGCCAAAGATGCTCCGGGATCTATTGCACCTGTAACAGGATCGATAGTTAAACCTGCAGGGGATGCAGTAAATGATCCGCCCGGCGTTCCGGTAATAACTACATTCTGGATTACTTCATCGCTGCACCACGGAGTTCCTGTATATGAAATGGTTGCTGCAGGTACATCAGTTACAACTATGTTCCCTGATGCTGTCACAACTCCTCCGCAACCGCCTGTTATTGTATAGATTATATTGCTGTTTCCGGCTGAAATACCTGTAACCAAACCAGTTGCATCTATCGTTGCTACAGCAGGGTTACTGCTGCTCCATGCTCCTGTACCTCCGCTGAGAATTATGCCATTTGCCGTGAAAAGTGTTGTTGCTCCGATACACAACGGACTCAACCCTGTTACCGATGTTACAGAAGCATTCTGATTTATGGTGACAGGTTGCTGTATTGATACCACACCCCCGCAACCTCCGGTAATTGTATAGATAATGTTAGAAGTACCCGGAGATACACCCGTGACTAGACCAGCTGCATCTACTGTAGCTACTGCCGTATTGCTGCTGCTCCATGCTCCGGTGCCTCCACTGAGGACTACTCCGTTGGCTGTAAAGACTGCTGATCCTCCTATACACAGAGGACTGGTACTTGTCATAGATACAATTCCTGCATTAGGACTTACAGTCAAGGATGCCTGAGAGGTTACAATACCTCCGCAACCTCCTGTTATTGTATATATTATATTGCATGTACCAGGTGACAGGCTTGTTACTAATCCTGATGAATTAACTGATGCTATGGCAGGATTACTGCTGCTCCATGCCCCAATACCTCCGCTGAGAACAACTCCATTAGCCGCATATGTAGCTGTGGTTCCGATACACAAAGGACTCGCTCCGGTAACTGAGGTGATTGAAGCATTTGAACCTATTGTAACAGTCTGTTGTCTGGAAACTGTCCCTCCGCAACCTCCTGTTATAGTATATATTATATCAGCAGTGCCTGCCGTGATTCCTGTTACTAATCCGGCTGCACTTACTGTTGCCACTGCAGGATTACTGCTGCTCCAGGCTCCGGTGCCTCCACTCAGAACAACTCCGTTGGCAGTATATACCGATGTGGCTCCGATACACAAAGGACTTGCTCCTGTAACCGAAGTAACTGATGCGTTTGGAGTTATTGAAACAGACTGTTGTGCTGAAACTGGTCCCGAACAACCTCCTGTAATTGTATATATAATATTAGCAGTACCTGCGGTGATTCCTGTTACTAATCCGGCTGCACTTACTGTTGCAACTGCAGGATTACTACTACTCCACGCTCCGGTGCCTCCGCTCAGAACAACTCCATTTGCCGTATAAGTTGATGTGGTTCCGATACACAAAGGACTTGCTCCGGTTACTGAGGTGATTGCCGAATTCGGATTTATTGTGACAGCCTGCTGTGCTGAAACAACTCCTCCGCAACCTCCTGTTATAGTATATATTATGTTAGCGGTACCTGCGGTGATTCCTGTTACTAATCCGGCGGCACTTACTGTTGCCACAGATGGATTACTGCTGCTCCAGGCTCCGGTGCCTCCACTCAGAACAACTCCGTTGGCAGTATATACTGATGTGGCTCCTGCACACAAAGGACTAGCTCCGGTAACTGAAGTGATTGCCGCATCTGGAGTTATTGTTACAGCCTGTTGTCTGGAAACTGTCCCTCCGCAACCTCCTGTTATAGTATATATTATATTAGCAGTGCCTGCCGTGATTCCTGTTACTAATCCGGCTGCACTTACTGTCGCTACTGCAGGATTACTGCTGCTCCACGCTCCGGTGCCTCCGCTCAGAACAACTCCGTTGGCAGTATATACCGATGTGGCTCCGATACACAAAGGACTTGCTCCTGTAACCGAAGTAACTGATGCGTTTGGAGTTATTGTAACAGCCTGTTGTGCTGAAACTGGTCCCGAACAACCTCCTGTAATTGTATATATTATATTTGCAGTACCTGCGGTGATTCCTGTTACTAATCCGGCTGCACTTACTGTCGCAACTGCAGGATTACTGCTGCTCCACGCTCCGGTGCCTCCGCTCAGAACAACTCCATTTGCCGTATATGTTGATGTGGCTCCGATACACAAAGGACTTGCCCCGGTTACTGAGGTGATTGCCGAATTCGGATTTATTGTTACAGCCTGCTGTGATGAGACAACTCCTCCGCAACCTCCTGTAATTGTATATATTATATTAGCAGTACCTGCTGTGATTCCTGTTACTAATCCGGCTGCACTTACTGTTGCCACTGCTGGATTACTGCTGCTCCAGGCTCCGGTGCCTCCACTAAGTACAACACCATTTACAGTATATGTTGATGTAGCTCCGATACACAAAGGGCTCGCTCCGGTAACTGAAGTGATTGAAGCATTTGGATTTATTGTTACAGCCTGTTGTCTGGAAACTGTCCCTCCGCAACCTCCTGTTATAGTATATATTATATTAGCAGTGCCTGCCGTGATTCCTGTTACTAATCCGGCTGCACTTACTGTTGCCACTGCCGGATTACTGCTGCTCCACGCTCCGGTGCCTCCACTCATAACAACTCCGTTGGCAGTATATACTGATGTGGCTCCGATACACAAAGGACTTGCTCCTGTAACCGAAGTAACTGACGCGTTTGGAGTTATTGTAACAGACTGTTGTGCTGAAACTGGTCCCGAACAACCTCCTGTAATTGTATATATAATATTAGCAGTACCTGCCGTGATTCCTGTTACTAATCCGGCTGCACTTACTGTCGCCACTGCAGGATTACTGCTGCTCCAGGCTCCGGTGCCACCACTCAGAAGAACTCCATTGGCAGTATATGTTGATGTGGCTCCGATACACAAAGGACTTGCCCCGGTTACTGAGGTGATTGCCGAATTCGGATTTATTGTTACAGCCTGCTGTGATGAGACAACTCCTCCGCAACCTCCTGTTATAGTATATATTATGTTAGCGGTACCTGCAGTGATTCCTGTTACTAATCCGGCTGCACTTACTGTTGCCACTGCAGGATTACTGCTGCTCCAGGCTCCGGTGCCTCCACTAAGTACAACACCATTTGCAGCATATGTTGATGTAGCTCCGATACACAAAGGGCTCGCTCCGGTAACTGAAGTAATTGAAGCATTTGGATTTACAGTAACTGCTAAGATTCTGGCAACACTAGTTCCGCAGCTGTTGCCTGCAGTTACGCTCGCATTTCCGTTCTGTCCTGCTGTTCCTGTCGTAACAGTAACTGATATGGTTCCCTGTCCTGAAGTAATATTCCACCCTGATGGGAATGACCATGTATAGGTTGTCGCATTAGGAACGCCAACAATAGAATAGACCTGTCCTGGCAATGATGCACATTGAGTTGCTGTACCGGTAATCGGTCCCGGTATAGCCGGGGTGGCCGGTAGTGTAGCATAGTTTATTGTGCCTGAATTCGGGGATGTACCACAATAATTCACTGCCCGTATTCTATAATAGTATGTAACACCTTCTGTTAAACCTGGTATATTTAAAGTTGTTACATTTCCGACATTCAAATCCTGGTATCCTGGCACATAGGTAGCAAAAGTGTTCACTGTTGATAAATCCAGTCTGTATGAAGTAGCCAGAGCCGATGCTGTCCAGTTAGCTGTAATTTGGGAACATCCTGCACCAGAACCAGGATTGGCAACCGGAGGTAATGGAATTGAAGAAACTGTTGCTGTTACGTCAAGTCTTGTTACGCTTTCGCAACCACTAACTGTCTGACTGGCAAAGTAATGAGTTCCGTTTGTGAGAGGAGTGGATCCCGGCAGGAGGCTTCCTCCACTCGCTGCTGTATACCACTTAAGTGATGATCCTGCAGCAACAAGGTCAGATACTTCTGGTGATGTTTCAGTACAAAAACTCTGTAGTGGTGCTCCGGTGGGTGGACCAGGATTAATGGTTACAATAGTTGCTGATGATGATACAGGTGATACTGCAGTACATCCGTTTGAATTTGTATAATTGACAGTAACACTTTTGCTGCCTGCTGTGAGCCACCTGAGAGTAACATCATTATTTGTTGCACCACCGCCGGATGATATAATATAATCAGTACCAGCTATCCCTGAAAATCCCCAGACATAGTTTAACTGGCCCGGTTGTGTGACATAAGTCACATTGTCAGCACTGCATGTAGCTGCACCCGGCTGGGAAATAAATGATGGTACAGGCAGTGGATTCTCAGTTACTGTCGGGGAACCAGACATGTTGTTATTACATAATGAAAGTGTACTTATTGCAACAACTGAATATACACCCTGTGTTTTATTGGTCCAGGTAAGTGGAGAACCTGTACCGGCCAGTAATGGTCCGTCATCAACTCCATTTAATTTGAGCTGATAGTTCACTCCTGCTTCTGAATCGCTGAGTGATATACTTACACCAGATCCCGCACAATATGATGTAGCTGATGCACTTACAATAAATACAGAAGGCACATCAACAGTTGTCTGAATAGTTATTTGATTTGAACAGCTTGTTGAGGGATCAGTATAAAAATATGTAATATTGTGATTCCCGGCTCCTGCGAGGGCGGGATTAAATGTATTACCAGTAATACCTGAACCACTAAAAGTTCCACCAGCCGGAAAACCTGTTAGTGTTACAGAGGGAGAATAAATGCAATAATAAGCAGCAAGTCCACTGAAGTTTACCGGAGGCAACTTATCAATATCTACAATCAGTTCGGTTGAATCTTTAGATCCGCAACTGTTAACCTCAACAACTTTAATCAGACCGGTTATATCACCATTAAGATCCCAGGTAACATCAAGGTTGTTTGTTCCCCCTGTAATGCTTGAAGGAGTTCCATTTATGATAGTCCAGTTATACGTTGAACCGGCATGATTATCAACCGAATAGTTCACAGTTGAACCTGCGCATAATCTGGTTACTGAAGGCACAATTGCTGAAATCACCGGGGGAGGACAGCATGATATTGATGCGACCCAGCCTTCCCTAAAAAATAAATTATTGGATTTGAAAACAAATGTAAAACAGGTACCCGTAGAATTTATTGAGAATGGGGGAAGATTTTCGCCGGTATATTTTCTGTAAACAGGGGAAGAAATATCCGGACCATCATATACAATCAATGTGTCTTTAATTTCTAATTTAAAAAGAGAAAATGCAAATTTCAGTGCATTTCCGTTATTAGAACAGAAAGTTACTGTATAGTTCTCATTGTCACCATAAAAACCACCACCATTTACACCACTGTCATAGAAAGTTCCGCTGCATGTATTTACTGTCTGACCATTATAATCACTGATCTTGTAAGTCTGGGAATAACTATCTAATCCAGCCAGGATTAAAAGAAGAAGCAGAAGCAGCTTTCTTGAAAGCAAACAAGAAGGTTTAGACAAAATGTATTTCACAGGGATATTATTTTTAAAAAACATGACAGGAGTAGTAAAAAAATTCACAAATTCTACGGCAGAGAGGTTTTTATGCTTCATTCTCATCAGGTTCAATTTTTTCTTCTCTTTAATATAATTGTAAATATATTTAATAAATTGAGCACAATTGACTATAATCCATTCAATTACCTCTCAATTTACCAGGATCAACTACTTATAATTACGAATGTAAGAATTTTTGTTAAGTCGTTACACATATATTAACACTTATTTTCAACATAATACCAAGACTTATTAATATTCAGTATAGTTGCTTCAATAACCGGCATTGGTTTTCATTATGAAGTTGCTTCCTGTCCTATGTAAGATATTGGAGTTGAATATATAACACCCCTAACATATTTTCTTGTAATAAAAGAGAATTGTGTTAATAAATGCAAGTGTCAGGTTAAACCAGAAATGCCGTTAATTATACTATTTAGGCTTTCAGAATATTTAATGATCCGCAATATGTTATCGATTTTTTTCCTTCTGCTTTGAAAACGATTAGTTAGTAATTAATAAACATATTGTTAGCTGCTATTTTCATAAATTACCTGAATAATCTCAGCTATTGGGCTGCCATACATTATCAAATAGATATTCTGAAGTTATGAATTCCGTTGAATATCTCTTCCATGCCAATCCATTCGCCGTAGGCGATATGGTATTGTAGAAAATGGATTTCTAAAAATTGTTACCGCATAGCGGTTAAACATGTAATAACATCCATAATATTTCATAATTTTGTTAAGCTGCATTATCTATTAAATCTTTTCCATTATGAAACCGGGAACATTTACCCAAATCTACATTCAGCTTGTCTTTGCTGTAAAGAACAGAGATGCTGTATTGACAAAAGATATACGATCACGTGTTTTCGAATACTTAAGCGGAATTATGACAAACCTTAAACACAAATCACTTATCGTTAATGGGACATCAAACCATGTCCATATCCTTTTCGGCTTAAATCCTTCAATTTCAGTTTCAGATACTGTACACGATCTAAAAAGAAGCTCATCCCTCTTTATAAATAAGGAAAAGCTTTGTCCGGGCCGTTTCTCATGGCAGGATGGTTATGGAGGATTTTCTTACAGTCGTTCACAAATTAATGACACCTATAATTATATTGCCAATCAGGAATCACATCATAAAAAGAAAACATTCCAACAAGAATATACTGATTATCTTAATGAAAATGAGATGATATTTGATCAACAATTTTTATTTGATTTTTTGGATGAATCCCTATAACCTCTACGAGGTATGTTGGGCTCTATATTGACATTGTTCTACAATACCTTAAGCCCTACGGGCTATCTGTTAATAATTAATTGCAGTAATTAAGTTCCAGGTAAAACCTGTTATGCCGCCAATAAGATCATTCCGGATTATTTAATGATCTGCAATATATTAACGATTATTTCTTCTTTCTGCCTTGAAAATGATTCGCTATTTCAGAATATACCTAGTACTAGTAGGCATTTAACCATCTGTATCGTCTTGAACTTTCACCAAACTTAACTGCTATTGTAAGCTCCATTGTTCCAATACTCTGGTTCCTTATCTCAGTTAACGTGAAATCGAATGCATATGCAAAATAAAATTTATCGTATCGTAATCCTATCATAGCAATAATGGCGTCATTGGTTCTGTATGACAAACCTGCCCAATAATCCTCTTTATAAAATACTCTTGAGGTCAGATCAAGTTGTACAGAAGTCAGAAAGAGATCAGATGACTTTATAAACGCTGAGGGTTTAATGGTCCAGTCACGATTAAGTGGAATATTAAATCCTCCTGTAAGATAATAATGTCCCAGTTCCATTCTTTTTGTGTCAAATGAGTTGCTGAACATTAATGATCCTCTCAGAATGTTTGTCATTGCAAACCCTGTGTAGAAAGTTGATGTTGAGTAATGTACCCCGAAGTTGAAGTCAGGAATAAAGACCGATTTGTCGTAATTGTTCAGGTAGGGATCATCATTATATGAATAGAGTAATCCATCCGTATTGATTGCGTATTGATAGGCAATCAATGCAAGCCCAAAGCTGAGATTATCATAAATCCCCCCTTTACCTACTTTACCAACAGGAATATGGTAGGCATAAGCCGCCTGTATTCCCGTTCGTTTCATAATTCCATTGTTGTCATTAAAAATATATCCGCCCACTCCTACATTACTCCCTTTTGTTGGCTTAATCCTTTTCTTCCTTACTGATACGGATCGTGACATAAAACTATTCTGCAGCAGGCTTGTCTGAAAACTGGCAGCATATGTACTCGGGGCACCCTTAATGCCAAGCCACTGCTCCCTGATAGTAAGATTAGCAGTTACATAACCGTCTCTGCCTGCCAGGGAAGGGTTTAGCAAGAACCCATTCATCACATACTGACTATACATCGGTACCTGCTGAGCTAGCGATGCTCCTGAGAAGAGGCAGAAAACGATACAGAAAATTATACTCTTTAAATATCTCATCTTTATAATATTCAAGATATACCTAAACTATCTTATTATACTTACAACACCCGACCTTGGTTCTGATCCGTCATTTAAGTAAAGAATGTAATGATAGGAATCAGTTGGTAGAAGTTCCCCGTTAAAAGTGCCTTCCCACTCATTTGCCGGAATGTTTTTAGTACTGAAAACCCGTTTTCCCCACCTGTTAAATACCTGAACTTCAGCATTGGGGAAAAGTTCAATATTCTTTATTTTCCATTTGTCGTAAAATCCGTCATTATTCGGAGTAATTATCTCCTGGATCTCAAGACAAGATTCAGATCCAATGTATGCAATAACAATATTCAGAGATGATGCACATCCGTTTCTGTCAGTAACAACTACACTATATGTTCCTGCTGAAAGACTTTGCCTGTCAGGGGTTGTAACACCATCAGACCAGAGTACCTGGTAAGGTGAGGTACCTCCGGTTATGGTAAGGGAGATCTTTCCATCTGAAACACCCGGACAGGAGACATCTTCCTTGACTGCAGATACAGCAAGTTCCAGTGGCTCAGTAATTACAGCCTGAATAGTGAATGTACACAGATTAGCATCCTGTACAGTAACTGTATGTGAACCTGCTGCCAGAGATCCAAAGGTGCCTGAGTTCTGATATACCCCACTGACCAGTTTATATTTATAAGGGGCAATGCCACCCGATCCGCCAACCGTTACACTCCCTGTACTACGTCCAAAACACTGAACATTGGTCTGTGCTATTACTGCTGCCCCTACAGCAGATGCCGGTTGTGTAATTGTAAAGTTCAGATCATAAGTAACCAGCAATGCATCCCTTATAGTAATTTTATGAGGCCCTGCTGACAAAGAGCCAAAGGTGCCTGACAACTGGTAGTTCCCTGCGTCAAGTTTATATTCATAAGGTGTCTTCCCTCCTGATCCGGCAACTGTAATGCTTCCTGTTGCTCCTCCAAAACATAATACATCTGATTTTGAGACAATACTGCCGGAAACTGTTGAGGATGGCTGAGTTATATCTGCAACCACATTGAATGTGCAAAGATTTATATCCTGTATTGTTATTGTATAGGACCCTGCTGTAAGTGATCCAAACGTTCCTGATGCCTGGTAAGCGCCCGTACCCAGTTTATACAAATATGGAGAGGTGCCTCCGGAACCGGCTGCGGTTAATGAACCATCATTACCACCGAAAACTGAAACATTAATCTGGGAAGCAATAGCCACTGACAAGGCTGCTGGTTGTGTAATGGTAAAGGATGAAGAGGATAATGTGCAACCTCTGGAATCAGTAACAATAACTGAGTAGACACCCGCTGACAATCCGGTCTGATCCTGTGATGAAGGCAGAACTCCCGTTCCTGTCCATGCATATATGAATGGAGCTGTTCCTGATGTAACTGTTATGTCTATTGAACCATTGGAGCCACCAAAACATAGTACATTTATCTGTGCACCAGTTATTGCCGGAGTTGGATTAACAGTAACTAAAACCGGTTTTACATCATAACAACCGGATACTGCAGTACCCTTAATATAATAGGTTCCATTGGTAGCACCGGATGGTGTTAAATATGGAACAGTTGCAGCAGCATCACTCCAGTAAGTATAAGTTAGTCCAGAAGTACTTCCTGATGTCACCGAGGATGAGGTAAGATCAACTGTCGCAGGAGAGCATACTGTTGCGGGATTGGTAATTACCAGTGTTGGGGTGAATGGCGGTACACTAACAGCAACAACTGTTGGGGCTGAGATACAGGTAGGATCTGTGGTCCTCCTGACAAGGATTGTATGTGGTCCGGATGTTATGCCTACAAAAACAGGTGAGAGTTGATAGGCCCCTCCGTCAATATTATACTGATAACCTGCCCCTAACGGTGCACTGACTGTTATAGTCCCTGTTGCAACGGCACAGTTCGGCTGAATGGTTGTGCTTGCTGTGGCTGCTGCCGGTGCTGTAGGCTGTGCATTAACAATAACAATTGTTGGTGTTGAGATACAGGTAATGTCTGTGGTGCGTCTTACAAGTATTGTATGAGGTCCTGCAGATAGGCCTGCAAAAACAGGTGAGACCTGATAAGTACCACCATCGATATTATACTGAAATCCTGCCCCTAACGGTGCACTGACTGTTATGGTGCCTGTTGCAACGGCGCAGGTTGGCTGCAAGGTTGTACTTGCTGTGGCTGCTGCCGGTGCTGTCGGCTGTGCATTAACTGTAACAACTGTTGGTGCTGAGATACAGGTAATGTCTGTGGTTCTTCTTACAAGGATTGTATGTGCACCAGATGAGACTCCTGCAAATACAGGCGAGAGCTGGTAGGTTCCGCCGTCAATATTATACTGATATCCTGCTCCTAACGGTGCACTGACTGTTATGGTTCCTGTTGCTACGGCACAGGTTGGCTGAATGGTTGTACTTGCTGTGGCTGCTGCCGGAGGAGTTGGCTGTGCATTAACTGTAACAACTGTTGGTACTGAGATACAGGTAAGATCTGTGGTTCTTCTTACAAGGATTGTATGTGGACCAGATGTTACACCAGCAAAAACAGGTGAGAGTTGGTAAGTCCCTCCGTCAATATTATACTGATATCCTGCTCCTAACGGTGCACTGACTGTTATGGTTCCTGTTGCTACGGCACAGGTCGGCTGAATGGTTAGTACTTGCTGTGGCTGCTGCCGGAGCAGTTGGCTGTGCATTAACTGTAACAACTGTTGGTACTGAGATACATGTAAGATCTGTGGTTCTTCTTACAAGGATTGTATGTGGTCCGGGTGTTACGCCTGCAAAAACAGGTGAGAGCTGGTAAGTCCCTCCGTCAATATTATACTGATATCCTGCTCCTAACGGTGCACTGACTGTTATGGTGCCTGTTGCAACGGCGCA
Source organism: uncultured Bacteroidales bacterium (assembly GCA_963732435.1). GTDB lineage: Bacteria > Bacteroidota > Bacteroidia > Bacteroidales > VadinHA17 > LD21. Next base: position 491,187 of record CAVSZL010000009.1, read on the forward strand.
GGTTGGCTGCAAGGTTGTACTTGCAGTGGCTGCTGCCGGTGCTGTCGGCTGTGCATTGACTGTAACAACTGTTGGTGCTGAGATACAGGTAAGATCTGTGGTACGTCTTACAAGGATCGTGTGGGGACCAGATGAGACTCCTGCAAATACAGGTGAGAGCTGGTAAGTTCCTCCGTCAATATTATACTGATATCCTGCTCCTAATGGTGCAGTGACTGTTATAGTTCCTGTTGCAACGGCACAGGTCGGCTGAATGGTTGTGCTTGCTGTGGCAGCTGCCGGAACAGTCGGCTGTGCATTAACAATAACAATTGTTGGTGTTGAGATACAGGTAAGATCTGTGGTGCTTCTTACAAGGATCGTGTGGGGACTCAGATGAGACTCCTGCAAAAACAGGTGAGACCTGATAAGTACCACCATCGATATTATACTGATATCCTGCTCCTAACGGTGCACTGACTGTTATGGTGCCTGTTGCATACGGCGCAGGTTGGCTGAATGGTTGTACTTGCAGTGGCTGCTGCCGGTGCTGTTGGCTGTGCATTAACTGTAACAACTGTTGGTGCTGAGATACAGGTAAGATCTGTGGTGCTTCTTACAAGGATCGTGTGGGGACCAGATGAGACTCCTGCAAATACAGGTGAGAGCTGGTAGGTACCGCCATCAATATTATACTGATATCCTGCCCCTAACGGTGCAGTGACTGTTATGGTTCCTGTTACAACGGCGCAGGTCGGCTGAATGGTCGTGCTTGCTGTGGCTGCTGCAGGTGCAGTAGGCTGTGCATTAACTGTTACAACTGTTGGTGCTGAGATACAGGTAAGATCTGTGGTACTGTCTTACAAGGATTGTGTGTGGACCTGATGAGACGCCTGCAAAAACCGGTGAGAGCTGGTAGGTTCCTCCGTCAATATTATACTGATATCCTGCTCCTAACGGTGCACTGACTGTTATGGTTCCTGTTGCAACGGCACAGGTTGGCTGAATGGTTGTGCTTGCAGTGGCTGCTGCCGGTGCTGTCGGTTGTGCATTGACTGTAACAACTGTTGGTGCTGAGATACAGGTAAGATCTGTGGTTCTTCTTACAAGGATTGTATGTGGTCCTGGTGATACGCCTGCAAAAACAGGTGAGAGCTGGTAAGTTCCTCCGTCAATATTATACTGATATCCTGCTCCTAACGGTGCAGTGACTGTTATGGTTCCTGTTGCAACGGCACAGGTCGGTTGAATGGTTGTACTTGCTGTGGCTGCTGCCGGAGCAGTTGGTTGTGCATTAACTGTAACAACTGTTGGTGCTGAGATACAGGTAAGATCTGTGGTTCTTCTTACAAGGATTGTATGTGGTCCGGGTGTTACGCCAGCAAAAACAGGTGAGAGTTGGTAAGTTCCGCCGTCAATATTATACTGATATCCTGCTCCTAACGGTGCACTTACAGTTATGGTTCCTGTTGCAACGGCGCAGGTCGGCTGTATGGTTGTGCTTGCTGTGGCTGATGCAGGAGCTGTAGGTTGTGCATTGATGACTACATTTGAAGAAGGTAAAGAAGTACATCCCAAAGAATTGGTGACAGTATAAATATATGTTCCCTGGATCAAACCAGTAATTGTGGTGCTTGCAGTATTCCCAATATAACCTCCCGGGTTGATTGTCCAGTTACCTGGTGGCAAGAGGTTTAATACCACACTTCCTGTAGAAACGGCACATGATGGTTGAGTTATGGTCCCGACCGAAGGTGCATTTGGCATGGGATTTACTGTTGCAATAACGGCAGATCGTGAAAGTGTTGCGCAGCCATTGTTTATGGAACCTGCATAAAATGTAGTTGTAGTTGATATTACAGGTGTGATAAAAGAGGGTCCTGTTCCAAGCGATGCTCCTCCGGTTGGTGCGGAATACCAGTTAATTGTACCAGCTGATGCCGTGGCTCCCAGAGTTACTGTTCCCGTTCCGCAAACAGAACCAGGGGTAGTACCTGTAATTGTTGGCAAAGGATTAACAGTTATTACAACGCTTCTTGGGGAACTTGTACCACAGCCGTTAGTGGCAGTTACACTGAGTGTTCCACTTGTTGCTGACGGGTTGAAATTCACAGTCACCGAATTTCCTGATCCAGAAATCGTATGGCCAGTTCCGGTGTATGTCCATGAATAAGTATTACCAGGCACATTTGGTACCGTATAAACATAACCTGAGCCACCCTGGCAAACAAAAGCTGGTGCTGAAGTAAATGCTGAAGGTCTCTGAGGTGCTACCGGAAAAGCTATTGTCACATTATCTGAAGATGTACAAGTACCGCTGCTTATTGTCCATCTTAAAACATACGTATTCCCTGCCAATCCTATAAATCCACTATTGTATGAACCTGGTGCCAATATGGATCCGCCACTTCCACTGACCTTGGTCCATAATCCTGTAAATACTCCAGGATTATTCCCTGCGAGGGTTGCATTTGACAATCCGCATAAGGATTGATCAGGTCCTGCATTGGAGACTGTTGGAACAGTGTATGCGATAACAGGGGTGTTATCAACCACACCGTTACTTACACCATTATTATATTTAAATCCCGTAAGTACATAAACTCCAGCAACTGATGTAGGAAGAGTATAAGGTAGAGAAGTTACGATTACTGAAGCCTGTGCAACTCCATCGATCGTATAATCAAGTGAATAGTTTAACGGGATGACAGTTGAAGAGGTGAACTTAACCGGTATACCTGCAGAGCCGCATATCGGGCCTGTAGGGGAGAGAGATGCACGGGGAATTAAAGTGGTAATTGAACCTATTGAATAGTCTTTTGCAGTATTTGTAATTGTAACCGTACCTGATGTTTCAACGGCTCCAAGAGTTGCATCTCCTGAGGTAACAGATAATTTCTCATTCCAGTTACCACCACTGAATTCAGCAACACGCATATCTGAAACGCCATTTACAGTCATAAAAGGAGTTATTGCACTATTTGGATCCCATCCGAGTTTAACCCTGGCAGAGAGAGAACCAAAAGGTACACTTATACTCCAGAATTCTTCGGGATTAACTGCCTGCAGTGGAGCTAAATATAATGATGAAGTAGAATTTGGTAAAGAATAGTAGACATTCCATCGATTTGTTGCACCAGATGAATTTGTAAGTGTAAGCGGATGTCCAAGAGTGGTTCCTGAACCTACCGGGAAAGCGAAACTTGTACCGTTGGTGATAATTTTCCTCAACGGACCATTTACAAAAGATGCATTGCTTCCGCCTGCAGGAAACACGCATGCAGCTAATGTATTATTGATATATAATATATTTGTTGCTGTTGTAGTGATTATCCCATTGGTCAGTAACAAATCCCTTCCCAATTCGACTAATCCATTCAATATTAATCCTGAGCTATTATTTATTTCCAGGCTATTGAATCTATTGGCCCCATTGAAATCACCAGATGCACCTCCTATATTTTGTGCAGATGACCCCTGGAAAGCAACTTTAGCAGTGGCACCTGTACCAGCACGGAAAGCACCGGTATTATATCTTTCCATCGTTCCCTGTATTATTAATGCCCTGTTGCTTGCAGTGTTATCAAGTATGGGGCCATCAATCACAAGACGATTGCAAATAGTGAGATCTTTATTTGGCAATGTTCTGGTACCTGAACCAGTAAAGAAAAGATTTGGGACGCTGTTGTATTGGGAAGCAACAATTGTATAGTTTCCGGCACCTCCATATTCCAGTGTGCCACCGGTTGAGCAATCCAGGAATGAACTGAAGTTACCTGCAGGTAAATTTGGTCCTTCAAGATAAAGAGTACCCGTTCCATCAACCAATCCGAGGTTATGACCAAAAGTTGGTGAGAGGATCCTTAGTTTATTATTAATAGTTGCTCTGTAGGCAAAACTAAAGTTATTGCCAATCGTTACCACATGATCAACAGTAACTATAAAACCATTCGGACCACCAACAGGACATGCAGGTGATGAACCAACAGGTGTCCACATAGTTTCATCAGACCAGTTGCCATTCCGGTTTGAAACGTAAGTCGGAACTTCGTCAGAAATAGCATCATCAGTTCCTGCTGTATAATCACCACTAAGGTTATTAGTACCTGCTGGTATGTAGAAATTAATAAGTTTTTGTAATTCGTCGACATTATCAGTTGCTGCACCCGGTGTAGCTTTGCTCCAGTATGTGCCTGGAACCAACAAACGGGTTGCAACATAATCACTTTCAACTCCCTGTACATCGCCTGACATATATTTAAGAGCAAGGGTTCCATCAAATGCTGATATTCCTGAACTCTCTATCTGCCAGTAATATTTCAAAACACTTGCAGGATTAGTAACTGCAGGATGATTAGTATTTATCGGATTCACATTTATATATCCTGCTGTTCCACTGGCATTTATATTATATGTAGCAGGTGTATATTTCCCCGACACACCTGTCGGGAATATAAATTCTGTGAGAGTTGTTATTACAGGGAAGAACTTCCGGATCCCTGAACTGCTAGCAACGCCATCCGATAAAATCATATTGCTGAGGCTAAAACCGGGAGATCCGATAAGGTTGCTGTTAAAACCAAGTGTAAGTTGATGCTGGTTAATATCCAATACCCCGGATGTAAGTACGAGGTTGTTTTGTACAGAGATACCGCTTAATAACCTGGCACCGGCATTGTTGTTTAAAACCAGCCTTCCGAACGATCCTGAACCTGATATTTGCTGAAGATACGAACTTCCGGGTCCCAGGGTCACTCCGCCTGAACTATTATCGTCAGTATATGTGCCGTTATTTGTAAAATGCCCCAAAACGGTTAAAAGCCTGTTATTTAACACTAAAATTCCACTGTTAATAATTAAGTTATTAAATGTTGTATAATTATTAAGTGTTGTTGTGAGTGAAGTAACAGGTGAAACCTCAAGATTATAAAAATTTGTTACTGAGCTACCAAGAACTGACTGTGAACCACCATTAAATAAAGTAGTATTTGTACCATAATTGTACGTGCCTGAATTGGTGAAGTTTCCTCCGATTGTCACGTTCAGATTATTGGTTGTAAGTGAACTGTTTATATTTACAATGGTAAGATCTCCTTTAAGTACCAATGGATTTACATTTAATGATCCTTTTGCTGCATCTCCCGCTAAACCATTAATAACCAAATTATTAATCGGGATACTGGCATCAATTTTAAAAGTCTCCTCTGCAGCAGTGATATTCGAGACAGTTTGAAGAAGAATTGTTCCACCAGTAACAGATGAAGATTCAGGTCGAAGATAAAGGTCTCCAAAAGCACTGGTCCCTCCTCCCCTGACAATGGTTAAAATGCTGGTGCCTGACATATTAAAAGTACTTCCTCCATTAAGGATTTCAAGCTTTCCATTTGTTACCAGTGATCCGCGACCATTTATCTTAACACTGCTTGATCCGCTTTGAGAATAGCGAAGGTTTCCGCCAGAGGTTCCTGAACGACGGATATTTCCATTTACAACAAGTATACCTCCCTGAACATCTATTTCAGAAGCACCGCTGCCTGAGTACTCAATATCGTTATGATTATCAGGTGCAGTAGCAGGACCTACATACAGATTACCTCTGATAACAGTAAGTTTTCCACTTAATAAAAGATCACCATTATTGTTTGAAGAATTACCAATCAGAACATTAATATTATTGGCGTTTGCATAATCAATATATAAACCTGCTGAGGATGGAATATTAAAAGCAGTATTGGTTGATATTGTAAAATCTGCACCAGCTGAGGGATTTGTCCGCATATATCTCAATGTCCCGTTTTTCAGGGTAAGCCAGTTGGTTGCCGGAGTAGTGAGTGTTCCTCCGATATCTATTGTTAAAACAGGAGATTGTGAGGTACCTTTATTGATCGTCACCTGTCCTAAGATAAGCTCAGGACTTAAAAGTGTATTTGTATTTGTGATTGAAGCATTAGTGTTTCCAGCAAAGGTTATTGGAATATTGGCGAAATTAGCTCCCCGATATGCAGCAATCCCACCACCCGGGGGTAGGGCATTACTGATTAAACTACCCCCTATTGAAAAGCTTTGATTATTGGCATTACTGTAGATTTTTAAACCTGCCTGGTCGTTTATAAAAAGATTCCCGCTTATAATAAAGTTTTGTGCAAGATTGTTGTTGCCATAATAAATTAAGGCACCTCCTTCTATCCGGAAATCACCCAGTACTGTTATTGTTTTAGCTATACGTGCAGTTGGGGCAGTAGGATAATTTGAATTCCATGTAGGACAAAACCATGAGCGTGAATCTTCACCCCTGGTTATCAAATTACCATAGATTGTAACATTAGTGTTTCCAAATATAATATTTGAACCGCCTAATGGAGTGATTATCAGGTTTCCGTATGACGTTATATTATTTGGTAACCAGTAAGTTGTACCCGGATTAGGGTTAGTTGAATAGAGCTCTGTAGTTCCCAGATTCTGGTTAAAGTCTGAAAAATCACCACCCGGAAAAACAAATGTGGTCCCGCTATCGTAATCACAAGCAACCCTGATCGTACCATTTCCGTTCGAATGAGATCGTACCATACTGAATGTGCTGGCAGGATTGAATCGGATATCCAGGATTGCCCCTGCTTCTATTTGAAGAGAGGCACAACTATGAGGTGATGAATTTGGAGTATTTTGATAAGTATCAGGCAAGACTAATACCGGTGTTTCAAATGATATTACATGGTTGTTTCCGATAATAACAATATCGCTAGCACCTGGTGCAGATGCCGGAGGATTAGTTACTGTGTGACTGGTCAGTGACCAGTTTGCTGGTGTTCCCCATGTACCGCTCTGACGGCTGTAATAGATAGCAGGTGCTCCAAAAGGGTTTGTCGGATTATCATCACCGGCTGTGAAGTCACCATCAATAAAATTCTTATTCTCCAGAAAATTACCTCCGCCCGGCTCTCCTATAATATTGGCTGTTTCATCTACATCAGCTGCAGATCCCTTTGTCCAGGTATAGGTTACAGGATTATAAACTGCCGCCACATATTCAGCTTCTGATATTCCTGCACCTGTTACCACATTTACATCATTGTAGGTATATCCGTGGGTTGCAGTTGCTGTACCCAAAGTAAACCCTGAAGACTTTACACGCCAGAAATAAGTCAGGCTTCTGCCTGCAGTAGTTAAATTAGGATGAGCATAATTAACAGGGACAATAGTAATAGAACCATATGTTGATGGGGCTCCGCTCAATCCTATTGAACCTGGTGTATAATTAACAACTCCTACAGGAAAGATAAATGCAGAAGGTGAGGAATAGAATTTTGTTAAACCACCATCACCAAGTGTTCCTGAAGTCTTAATATATCTCAAAGCTCCTGCACCTACAATTGAAGAGGAGGCATTTAAGCGTAAGTTATGAGTGCTGATATTGAAAACTCTGTCCTGAGCAAATGTAAGTGTTCCATTTACAGTTGCATCATTGAGAAGTGCTATCGGAGTGGCATTGGTATTATTAAGTTCGAGGTTCTGAAAGACACCCGTACCACTACCATCAATAGTCTGGGCAGCAGTTATTCCGACCAGGGATAATTTTCCGGAACCTGTATGAACACCCGAGTTATAAACATTACCTGTAATATTGATAGTTTTTCCGTTATCATTTAAGGTACCATCATTCAATGTTAATGTTCCTGTTACGTTCATTGTCATCTGGGATCCTGAGATGTTCAGGGATTCACCAGCAGCTTTGTCTATTCTGAGATTATAAAGTGAAAGTGCTGTAACCAGATCTATAGTAAAGGTTTGTGACCCTGATCCGTTAAATGTTGTTGTATTTGTTCCGGCTGTGTAGGTTGTTCCGGCTGCAATGGAAAAGTTCCCTCCGATAGACAAATCCTGGTTATTTGATGTAAAAACTCCTGATTGCAGACTCAGACTTTTCAGAACAATAAGCGGATAACCCGAATTTAACTGAATAGAGGTTGCTCCGCTTGCTCTGATAATATCCATGTTACCTACAGGGGCCAAACTTGACAACAACCACAGAGGAGTATCTGCAGAACCTCCGGTTCCTGTAGTAGGCAACAGTGAAAGGAGACCACCGGTAACATTAAAGTTAGCCTGGGAAGTTAAAATATCGTAAGCACGACCTGTTGCCCCCGGAGATGGAACATCGTATATATTCATAACACCTCCACTCATAGTAAATACATCAGAGGTATTTTCAATACTGAATGAACCTGCTGTTGACAGAAGTGCAGCATCGTTCAGTCGGACAGTGCTGATAATTGCATTTGAAAGATCTGATGCAGAGGTATATGCCGATGGAACCCGTTGAAATCGTCCACGCAGGTTCATATTACCACCTGATTGTGTGAATGCAACTAATCCGGTCCCCGGGGTAAGCGACCTGAACTGCTTCGCATCAACAGTTCCACCATTAATAAATATCTGACCCGAGATCGTTGAATTGTATAATATACCACGGGATTCCTTTGTTGAAAAGTAACCATCATTTACTTCGAGTTTACCAAGGACCAGAATTCCTGATTCATTCGGACCACCAATTACCCCGTTAACAGTCCCCGCTCCGCCAGATACTCCATATGCAGCATTTACTTCCTGATACAGATCTGCGGTAGTCTGAACAATAACATCTGTCCCGTTAAGATTCAAAGCTCCATTAGCCGGAATAATGTAATTAAGAGCTGCAGCAGTTGCGTCATTTCCTTCTGATAATGATGGAATTACAGTTGAGCCTTCAAGAATTAGCGTACCGGTGCGTATCCATAATGCTTTCTTAAGATTTGGATTTGAAGCAGTAGCAGGTGCAGTGACATCTCCTCCGGCTATGTTGGCGCCAAATAGCCTGAAGTTACCATAATTATCTGAATTAATTGTTAAACTATAAGACTGGTCAATTCCTTTATCTAAGACAAGATTATAAAAATCTGTAATGCCATTGCAGGTCAATGTATTATTTGAATTTCCCCTGAAGTAAACTGTAGCAAAACCGGTTGTTGCTCCGTTTACTGTCGGAGGAAATGCATTGTATACAGGGTAGGTTAAATTGGTAAACCTTACTGTTCCGTTATTGGTAAAATCACCCATAACTACGATCCTGTGAGAATGTGAATCGTAATAATCAATAAATGGAGCTCCGGAGATAGTTGCAATGCCGGTTGGGATTGAAGTTGTATTGGTAATACCTGAACCAACTGTAACAGATGCTCCGGCTGCAACTGTAACATTACCAGATATATTCAACTGTCTGCGCTCCGGAGAATTGTCGTTAATCTGCAATGTGCCCCTGACAACCTCGAGGTTTCCGTTAAGCAACAGGTTATTCAACTGCACTACTGATCCCGATGTATTAATTCTCATATTGTTATAGACAGTCTGAGTAACAGGCAGGTTTATATTTGCATTATATTCTGTGGTTCCGCCTCCTGCATTGATGAAAGTGTTTAAAACAGAAGCAGGAAAAATAGCCGATGCCAGTTGCAAAGTGCCTTGTCCATGCAATGCTTTTAATCCACTTGTAAAGCTGAAGGTATTCATATTCAGATACCCACTTTCATTAATGATTAAGTCAATTGCAGCACTGGAAATATCAGCAGAAAGAGAGACAGTCCTGTCGGTAAGGATCACAACCTTGTCGTTAACGCCCGGAATTGTGTTCCCCAGCTGCAGGGTTCCACTGGGGTCTGATGTCCAGGTTGTGGCTGTGTTCCAGTCACCTGACTGATATGAGTAATAGCTCCGGTAACCCATCGTCCACCATCCGTTAAATGGATTGGTACCTGTTATTGTAAAGGAATTGACACCAAACGCAGAAGCTCCGGAAGAAGGAGGATTCTGCCAGGTGGTACCATTATCAGGAGAATAAGAAATACTCGATGATGCCCCGTTTGATTCAGCCGGATCGTACTGAAAAGTTGCCGTTGCATTAACTAAACCAACATCGGCCGTCACATCCCAGTATTTTGTTATATAACTTGGGTTTATGGCAGTTGGAACCGCCCTGACACGTATATAAGTATTTGGTACAGTACCCCTGTCAGTGATTGTCACTGGCGAATAGAATCCTCCTGAACCAACAGGGTATATAATCTGGAATCCGGCTGCTGTATTACCCAATTTTTCCAGATACCCGTCTCCACTTGTTGATATCATATTGGAAGAACTAAAGACGACCACTGGCACAATAGCTGCAGCAGAATTATTGGAAACGGTCAGGTTATAATCATCAAGTTCCAGAATACCGTTATTCATGCTTAAAATACCATTTATGCCGAGAGTGATATTTTCCACAAGTGTTTTTGTACTCCCACCGGAAATTGTGATATTGTTGTAACTGGCAGTTCCCAGTGAAGGGATACCCTGGGCCTCAGTGCTATTAAATTCAATAGTGTTGCCGGTAGAAATATAGTTACCGGAACTAAAAGTTGCGATTGGTGAAAATGTTCCTGAAATACGGATGATACCACCATTAACCAGAGTTATATTATTCGCTCTCGAACCACTGATGGTTAAATTATAGTAATCCTTAGCAGCAATAGTTTGTGCTCCGGCTCCATTATAATTAACTGTATTTGGATCAGAGGTAAAATCAAACACCCCGGTTAATGTTAAGGGATTCCCGTTTGATGTCAGATATAGAATAGCAGCTTCCGAAGCATTCCCGTTGGAAAAATTGCCGGCCCCGGAGAGGGTTCCTGTAATTGTTAATCCATTGGTGTTGGCATTTGTCAGTGTTGATCCTGCTGTGGCAATTGCAACTGAAGGAAGAGTGATTGAAGCAGCTCCGTCTAATGTCTGGTTATTGGTGTCAAAGGTATACGTTCCTCCTGTAATGAAAGTTGGGCTGTTTACAGTCAGACCTCCCCTGAAAGTACAGGAAACAGGGATATTCCATCGTCCGTTTGGTGAAATATTTACTGATCCAGTAAAGATATTTACATTTGAATTTATATCAGTGAGCTGTCCATAATCTTTTACATTAGTAATTCCATTAGCAGTGAAGTTGAAGTTCCCTAACTGAAATGTAGTTACTGATGCTGAATTGCCCTCAATATTTAGTTCTCCGTTGACAATTATTACTCCGCTCTGAGTTTTTGTACGGGCAGTTACTGAGGCAACATTATAATTCCCGATAGTCAGATTACGATAAGTCAGCGGCATTATTGCCTGCGCCTGATCACCATCATAAGTAACTAACTGACTGCTGTTTCCCGGTGTAAATGTACCTGCGGTGTAGGTATTGCCCGCTCCTCTCAGGAATAATTTATTATTACCTGAACCACTCATGTCTAATCCACCGCTAATCAACGAAAAGTTCCCGTTAACTATTATAATTTTGTCACTTGTTCCAAAGTTGAGGGTCGAAGCAGTTATTGAAATGCTACCTCCGGCTGTTATGTCACCCTGAGCTGTTTTAATCCCACCTGTACCAAAAACAATATTTCCATATCCGGAAGATGCAAATACCTGCTGATCGCCATTCCTGTTATAGTTAACCGTACTTCCGGCTGCAGCTGAAACAAGTAACCCAATAGTATTGTTTGTTCCGCCCAGATTTAACAGATGTGTCTGGTTTCCGCTACTCATATCAAATGTACCATCACCTGAAAGAGTTCCTCCAACAGTAACTGTTTGAGCAGCAATGTCTGAAAAAGCCATTGCAGCCACAGATATAGAAAGATTATTGTTAATACTGAGAGTTGAATTGCTGAGTGTCTTAATACCGGTGCCTGATATACTCAAATTATAATAGGAATCTGTACCGGAACTGCTTCTTACTATCTGGTTAACACCATTATAATTAATTGTACCGGTGCCTGATGTAAGAGCTCCCGAAGATGTATTGTCTCCGGCAATATTAAACGTACCTGTTGTAAAAGTAAGAGACCCTGCACCGGAAAAATTCCCTGTAATTGTAAGGATTTGTGATGTAAGAGCTAATGTTCCATTGGTAAGAGTCACATTTCTGATACTAGAAAGTATATTTGCATTTAAAGTAACAGTTATTGCGGCTCCGTTTATCACAACATCATGAATTTCAGACTCATACCCAGACTCACCAGGATATGTGGCAGATGAAGGAGTACCTGTCTTTGACCATGATATGGTTGTCCAGTTGCCTGTTGTGGAAGCGGTAAAAGTAGTCTGGGCAATTGCAGCAGGCAGAAAAGACAGGAATGCACAGAATAATAACAATCCATGTCTGATCAGAGTTTTCTTAACTTTAAAACGAATATCAATATTATTGGTGAAAGGGATTTTCTCGCATTTCATGTGGATCAGGATCAATTTTTTCTTCTTATGGATATAATTTTCAATACATCATATAATTAGTGCACAACAACCTTATTTTTTAAGAAATTATCACAAAGCAGATCAGGCCGAATTCTTTTATTTGCGAAAGTAAGAATTATAAAAAAGTCGAAATGCATATATTTTTACTTGTTTTCAACATATTAACATGACTTATAAAGAATCAATATAGTTGCACTATAGGTTTTAGATGATGTTGATTCAATTACCATTATAATAATTTAGAGTGAAATTAGCGGGTTTCAGAGATCTAACTAATATTATATGATTTTATTAAAAATCTGATCATATCAATATTCAAGTTCAATAAGAATAAAAAATTGCATGATTTTTTTTGCATAAACGAAAATGTAATCTATCTTTGCACTCTCATTTTTGAGGTTTAGCTCAGCTGGTTTCCCGATAAATCGGGACAGGCTCCGCTTCTGCCTCTGGATGGTGAAAATAATATTGAGGGGGTTTAGCTCAGCTGGTTTCCCGATAAATCGGGACAGGCTCCGCTTCTGCCTCTGGATGGTGAAAATAATATTGAGGGGGTTTAGCTCAGCTGGTTCAGAGCATCTGCCTTACAAGCAGAGGGTCGGCGGTTCGAACCCGTCAACCCCCACAAAATATAAACCGGCCTTGCATTGCAAGGTCGGTTTTATTTTTAGAGACCGAAGCAAGCTTGATAGCTGAAGGGAAATAAAAATAAAACCGAGCAGCCACGCCATAAGCGTGGCGCCGGTTTATATTTTGTAAATCCCCCAAATCGGCTCGCCAAAGGCAACCCGTCAACCCCCACAATTGAAATTCAAGGAGTTAGAGTAATCTGACTCCTTTTTTATTTTACTTAGGTTGCAACATGGTTGCAACAATTGATTAATTGGGAATCTGTTTTCTAAAAACAACAAAAGCTTTGATAAATAATATTATCGAGGCTTTTTTGTTTGTATCAGCTGAAACATTTTAACGGTTTAAGCTATTATGTATTTATAACCCAAGTTCCCAGTAAGTGTGAATTGAGGGATTTTGGGGTGAGTAACAAGACAATCTCCCTGTCTGTCTCGTAATTATGTTAGTGAGAAAATAAATTTTGATAATTAATTCTGTTAGTATAAATATGGTATACTGTCTTAAAGAAAGAATTCTTTTATTGTTTGGGCTGGAAAAGCAATTCAGATAAGTAAGAATATTTATTAATCAACAATAGCCTGATAAGTTAATACAATAAATTCTTCATTTGTAGGGTATGAACTATTGGGGGAAAAATGAGTAAACAAGATCAGAATTAATTGCTCAGTAGGATCTATCAGGAAAAAAGTACTATACGATCCAGCCCACCCATAAGAGCCTTCTGTGCCAATTATGTGAGTTTTGATAATATCACGATAAACTAAAAAGCCAAGACCAAACCCTGCCCCATTATCTCCCATAGAAAAGATCTCATCTGTAATATGATTTTTAGTCATAAAATCTACCGTTTTACTACCTAAAAGCCTTACTCCATCATATTCGCCTTTATTTAATAACATTTGAGAAAAAACCATATAATCTGTGGCAGTTGAAAAGAGTCTTCCTCCACCTCCAAAGAATTTTGCTGGTCTTGACATCCAACTTGTATCTGGCTTTTCTATGACTTTAATACCGATACTTTTAGCAGGTCCATACAACGCAGCAACTCGATGTAACTTCTCTTGTGGAATACTAAAATCTGTGTCTTTCATTTTAAGCGGAATAAATATTCTCTCTCTTAAGAAATCATCAAATGGTTTACCTGAGATAACCTCTACTAAATAACCTAATACATCCGTTGACATACTATAATTCCACCTAGTCCCAGGTTGGTAATAAAGAGGTATTTTAGACAATCCTGTAATCATATCTTTCAGGTCCCCGTCACGAAGCTTGGCAGCATTGTACAATAAATCAATCGGATCATCTCCCCATCCGTATCCTAAACCTGAAGTATGAGTAAGAAGATTCTCAATCGTCATTGGCTTAATTTGTTCGACCACATGAATACCATCCTTATCTTTGGATGAAAAAACCTTTAGATCCTTAAATTCAGGAATGTATTTTGAAACCGGGTCATTTAATTGGAAATAACCCTCCTCATATAGCATCATGACGGCGACACTTGTGATAGGCTTTGTCATTGATTGGATACTAAATATAGTATTTAATTGCATAGGTTTGTCCACATCCATCATACCATACTTTTCAAAATGGACAACTTTACCATGGCGGGCTACCATCGTAATTAATCCAGGTAGTTTGTTATCATCAACATATCTCTGCATGACAGGATTAATGCGATTTAAACGATCTGAGGATAACCCTGCCGCTTCTGGATTTGAGGTAGGGAAATTACTTCCCTTTTGAGCCCAACTTCCGACAGGCAAAATAACAATCAAACACACAAGAATAATCCTTTTCATGATATCATGCATTAGGAAATAAATTACAATAAATCAATTATTTGAGTGTCAAAATTACACCATTAAAACCTGATGTCAAGTTTATTTTTAAGTAAAAAAACCGAATTTCTCCAAGGACCTCTCATATTGGGGATTTGTATCAATTACCTCACTTATTAATGTCTGATCTTCAAATTTAAATACCTCCAAAGGGGGAAATCAAATATTTTAAATAAATATCATGTTAAGCTCAAAAGTAATTTCGCCCTCTTTTATTCAAAAAGCCCCAGCTTGTCTGCTAGGGGCCTTAGGCAAATGGTTACTATTTAACTTTTTTATAAGTCGTTTCCCTGGTCTTTACTCCCTGCATATTAATGTTATAGAAGGTAAAAACAGCAGGGCTTTCATAAATTATTTCAAATTTTGCATACACTTTTTCAGGATTAAAGTTTGTAAGGAATTCCCCGCTATATTTCTTTTCTGAAACGTAAGAACCAACCCAGGTAATTTTAGCTCCGCTTGGGTAAAGAAAGAAACCATAGAATTTACTTTCCTGAGAATTAAAGCTAATGTTATTGATACCAAAGGGTGTTTTTTGACCTTTAATAAGCCAAGTAATTGTTGTTATAGTTGCTTTCCCATAAGGCTGGCAATCCCAGACTATCATAGTGTCTTTGGCATATTCTGCATGCCAGGTGCCGATAGCTTGTTGTTCCAATTTAAGCTGATCAAGTTGTGGCTGAGTAGTTTGTCCCTGTATTCCAAAATAACATATTGAAAAGAATACTGCAATTGTTGTTAAAGCGAATTTCTTCATAAACAGATGTTTTAGTTTTTACTTCAAATTGCTTTAGTGAAATACCAATTATTTGTGATTAGAAACTAAAATGTAACTCAGATTATGATAAACCTCATAATGTATATGTGAATTTTTAGAATATCAATTCACATTAAAGTCTGTTAAACAAATTCTTAAACAAAGTTCTGTTAATAGAATAACAAAGTCAAGTTTATTTTAAAGCAAAAACCTACAGCATTTCTGCAAGGGGCGTCTCGCTGCAAAATTCGAATGAACTCCGACTAAATGACAATATCAAATTAAAATACCCCAGGGACAGAAAAACAAATTCATTTACAATTAGACCTCCGGAGCTGATTTTCGAGGGTTGATGCTCGCCCTATAAGTGAAAGTTTCTGATTACTGAATATAGTTTAATTATTCTTTAGCCCGGCAACAGCCTTTTTTGCCACCTCAAGATTAAGATACGCATCATGCCTGTATACAGCCTTATCCAGTCTCATATCCCAGCTTTTCTGGAATATTTCAAGCGCTTCCTGATATCTTTCCAGCTTAAATAATCCAAGGCCTTTAGTATCTAAGTACTCATAATGATCCGGACTTAATACAAGTGCCTTATTTACAAGCTCCAACCCTTCATTAATGTTTAAATCTTTAACGATCAGAAAACCACCGAGGTTATTCATAAAGATATGGTTTTCAGGTTCTAATGAGAGTGCCTTTCGGTAATATGCCTCAGCTTTATCAAGTAAGCCTGCCTCCTTATAAATATCACGAGCCAAAAACATTGATATCCATGCCTCAGGTAAAGAATTCTCTCTTCGGATAGATATATATTTCTCTATATATTGATTAGCTTCAACAGTATCTCCTTCACTAAGTGATAGCACAGCTTGCCCGCTTAATAAAGAACGATCATCAGGAAAATCCTGTTCTGCTTTTTTATATAGTCTTTTTTCCTTCTTATACTGGCCTGTTTTATGGTATGCTTTGCCAAGCATTGTATAGATCCCACACCCATAAGGCTTTGTATCCCATTCATCATATATTTCCAGAGCTCGCTCAAGAACTGTGATAACTTTATCATACTGAAATACGTATAAGTAATTCAAACCTAATAAGTTGAGATCGATCACATTATTTTTATCTAATTCTGTGAGCTGAATTAAGAATTTTATTGCCTCAAAATCTGTCCCAAAGCATTTTGCGTACATAAAATTAATTTTGAGCTGGTCTACTGTGTTTAAATCATTTAAATTTTTGTATACTTTCAAGCACCAATATTTCGATGAATCATAATCTCCCAATGGCCAATATGTTGCTGATAGCAGATATGCCGGCAGAAAAAAAGCTGAGTCAATTTCAAACGATTTGAGAAACCAGTTCTTTGCACTGGTATAATCTCCAATTGAATAGGCATCAGTGCCATATAAATAATACCTGTAAGCATCAGGAGAAATAGTGTTAGGTTGCCATGATGAAGTATAAAGAGCAGGTACTCCTCTGACCATTTTAGACAGTATCAGATAATTGCTGATAATCACCGAAAGCGAATCAATCGTTTGCATTATCTTTTCTGATTTCCCGTCAATCTGAAAAGATTTTATCACCTCTTCTGTTTCTGAGTCAATTAATTGTGCATTCAGTCTCAGGATTGAACCTGATTGATTTATGCCACCATAAATAAAGACTACTGCATCCAGTTTTTTTGAAATTTCGCTTGCAATAGAAGGAGTGACTGAGGCATAGCTTGCTACTCCTTTGGTTTGAAGATAACTGCTAAGTAATTTTGTTTGCTGTACTTTCAAATCTTCTGAGTTTGAAAGAGAAGTAATAAGAATCTCCTGAATGCCATCCTGCCATACATCCAGAAGAGAGTCATTTGTATTATTCTGAAATGGCATTACCGCAACAGTAATACTCCCATCAGATGATCTTAGCTTTTCAAGCTTATTCTGTTTAAATAATTTAGGATAGACAAGTATTGCAGTCACAATTAATAATGCCAAAATGACAACTCCGGAACGCAGCAGACTTTTTGATGATTTTTCAGTTTTTTCCTGTACTTCCTCTTTCTTCGCTTTCCTTAATTCCTCAGATTGTTCCTTGTGATGAGACTTAACTTTATCAGGTTCTGTTGGTTCAGTTAATAATCCGGAAACTATTTCGTGGATTGCATTACTAACCTTATTTATCTGATTCCGGTATTTGACCTTTTTCAGGTTAATCTTTTCATCATCATCAGGCTTCAATGGTCTGTTTACTCCCGGTTCTGAGTAAATAAACTCAACTCCACGGATTACTCCGCCAACCAATGTTTCGAAAAGGTTTATATCTGTATTATTCAGATCATAAATTCGAACAGGAAGCACCCTACTTGCCACATTACCATTAGGCAGTTTTACTCTTAGTCCAAACTGATCCTGAGAGGCTATTTCAACAAATGCCCTAAACTCATGTTCCCATGCAAATGAATTGGGATCACAATATGTACGGGATATGATCGGGATGAAAATCAGACACTTGAGTTTCTCTTTCAGGGAAGCATCTACATCATGTGTCTCTAACAATCCATCATGTGGATTGAAATCGAAATAAACGCTTATCTCTTCTTTAAAAGTTGATTCCAGTTCAGTTTTTAAAGCATCAACAAACTCACTCACCCACCTGTCGCCTTTGTTGTCTTTCTGGCGATAACTGATAAAGATGTCGTATTCGTAACCCGATATAAGACTTGGCATTTTATTGATTCATTATGACAAAGTTATGAAAGCCAGAGATGCAAGTCAAATAAAAATCCATCCCTAACAGATTACCTCAACTGGTAGTAATATCATGATAATATAGGCATTCCTCGTAAAATTTCTCACACAAAGTCGCTATCAATACAAGTATTAGTAAAAATGTTATATTATTCAAAGCAATTCTTTTATAAGATTAAAAGTTCACATTAAGCCCGAATGTCCAGATCCGTGCGTTTGGATAAGATCCGCCATCACCACCTCTCATATCTTCGTTTGAGCCTGTATTTGAATATGATTCAGGGTCAAGACCTTTATAATTGGTAAGAGTCCAGATGTTCTGTCCGCTTATATTAACTGATACATCAATAGTTTTCATCCAGTTCTTCGGGAAATTAAACTGCAAGCTCAGGTTCTTAAGTCTGAGGAAGTTACCGCTTTCAACATATGCCGATGACTGAATCTGTTGTTTATTTGTCTTGCTAAATGCTGCTACTTTGCTACCTGTATTGGTAGGAGACCATCTGTTGAGAATATCAGGATGAGTATATTCTCGGGCATCAGCAGCTGCGATCATCATCTGGGCATAAGCGAAGTTCCACTTTTCGAACCCAAGCATTGACTGGAGGAATGCATTAACAGTGATCAACTTATATGTCAGAGTATTATTGAATCCAATAATCTGAGTTGGGATCCCAGAACCGATGATCTGAAAGTCGCTGCCGTTTATAACACCATCCTTATTAAAATCTTCATAATGGTAATCTCCGGGAGCATTGCCATAAATAGCTGCATCAGCTGCCTCACCCGTTTGCCAGATGCCAAGCGACCTGTAACCAAGGTAGCTTGAAATCGGATAACCAGGTTTAAGTATCATTTCGGGGAAATTAACCATTCCGGCACCTGCACCCCCTTGCTGCACAATAGATTCCCTGGTTCCCAGACTCTCAATGGCATTTTTCATGAATGTCATTGTAAGGTTTGCATTCCAGGTGAAATTGCTTTTATCAATGACCACTGCACTTAAATTAAATTCAACTCCTTGATTTGAGATCTCACCAAGATTCCTGTAAATATTTCCGCCACCTACATAACCGGGCAATGGTTCGCTCAGGAGAAGGTCTGTTGTATATTTATAAAAATAATCGGCTTCAACACTGAGTCTGTTCTTAAATACTCCAAGATCCACACCAACGTTTGACTGGGTTGTTGTTTCCCATTTCAGATACTCATTACCCGGGTTACCGATATTGATACCTGAAGTTATTGTACCATTAACGAAGGATGCTCCTGCAGCACCAAGAGAGCTATTATAAGATGTAACTGTTCCGTAAACTCCGATAGCCTGGCTTCCTGTCTGTCCCCAGCTTCCTCTCAGTTTTAAATTATCTAGTCCCAATCCCTGCATAAAATCTTCCTCAGAAATTCTCCATCCAACACCTATTGAAGGGAATACAGATGTCTGATTGTCACCTCTGAATTTCGATGAACGGTCACTACGAACAGATGCTGTTACCAGGTACCTGTCTTTAAGAGTATAGTTTACTCTTCCAATATAGGATCCTATTGTTGCTTTCTCATAATAGGCATCAGCAGAAGATGAAGCTGCAAGTGTGAGGTTATCATAACTCAAAGCCGGGATAACCAGGTTATTAGCATAAGCATTGAACCGATCTAATGTTACGACCTGATATTCTGCAACAGCTGTAGCAGTTAATTTATGAACATCTGCAAATGTTTTTACATATGTTAAAGTGTTTGTGCTCTGAAGAAACAGGTTAGTACTTGACTGACGCTGAGCTGATGGAGCATTGCTAAGGGCACTCTTTGTATATCTTTTATACTGTCCATTGGAATAAGTTGCCCCAAATCCAATATCAAGGATCAGGCCTTCTATTATGGTGTAGCTAAATCCACCATTGGCATTAAATGTGTTTGCCTCAGTAATATAATCATCCATTGCGAGATTAACCGGATTGTCCTTGATCGAGCTGACAGGGTCCCTGACAGTAAGTACGCCGTTAGCATCATAGAGAGGTGTTGTTGGAGCCCATGCGGCTGCACCTCCGAGAGGTCCCGAGGTATTCCATACACCATGTGTATTGTTATTTAACCTTCTGGAGAAATTAACCTTGAGAGTAGCTTTAAGTTTTTCAGTCAGTTTGGCATCCAGGTTGGTCCTTAATGAAAATCTTTTGAAGTATGAATTTATAACAATACCATCCTGATCGAGGTAGTTGCCTGATATAAAATAGGTAACCCTGTCGCTTCCTCCCGAATAATCAAGCTGGTATTCCTGTCCATATGCGCTACGCATTATTTGATCCTGCCAGTCAGTTCCGCCTTTTGCTTTAAAATCAGCTATTTGGGCATCTGTAAATATCCTGGCAGCACCAAGAGCATCAGCTCTTGCATTTGCTGTTTCGGCAAATGTAGCTGCATCTAAAACAGGCCATAATTTATCAACCTGATTTGCCATAAATCTTGTTGTCAAAGAAACTTTTGGTTTACCAACTACACCACTTTTGGTAGTGATGAGTACAACCCCGTTAGCACCACGGCTACCATAAATAGCAGTCGATGATGCATCTTTAAGTACCTGGATTGAAGCAATGTCTGTTGGATTAACATCCTGGAAACTTGCACCAACAAAACCGTCAACTACATAAAGAGGTTCGTTGTTACCGGTTATTGAATTCGAACCACGGATCCTGATGATGGAAGCTCCTCCGGGTGCACCTGAGGCATTCATAACATTCACCCCGGAAGTACGTCCCTGAAGGATCTGATCCACCCTGTTTACAGGTTGATTGATATAAGCATCCTGTTTCACAGCAGCAATTGAGCCTGTTAAATCAGCTTTTCTTGCAGTACCGTAACCCACAACTACAACCTCCTGCATGGCCGTTACGGATAGAGCTAAGGCGACGTTTATTGCTGATTGTCCTCCTACAGTTATTTTTTGAGGATTATAACCAATAAATGTAAATACTAAAACGGCATTTTCACCAGGGGCACTTATGGTATAAAGACCGTTTACATCGGAGACTGTACCAACAGTTGTACCTTCAACCTGAATATTTACCCCCGGCAAAGGATTACCGCTTTCGTCGGTTATCTTTCCGGTAATTTGTTTCTGCAGGAGATCGCCAACAGGAGCAGCGTTCAATTGCAATATCGCAATGGACATAAGGAATATTGCAACATACTTAATCAAGAGAATTCTTCTCATAGATTATTAAAGGTTAAGTTATAAAAGATGAAATGACAATTAATTATGCTAATAGTTTTGATAATTCCATCAATTAATGATTTAAGGACCTTTATTTGTTTAATATGTTGTTTTATTATGATTATCAATTCTCACCGGAAATATCCTGCTGACATAATTGCCGCTCTACAACTTGATATCCCTGCCAAACTGATCTTCTTTTGCGAACCTATTGAACGCAAGAAGTTCGTATTGCCAAGCGTAACTTCGGGGATCACAATATGTTTGTGAAAGAACAGGAATGAAAACAAGACACTTCAATTTGCCTTCAAGGCTTTTATCAACATTATATGTCTCCTGCAGACGGTCATGAGGATTTTTATCAAAATATACTGAGCTATCCTCCTTAAAGGTATCTTTAGGTTCTCCCTTAAGATTATCTGCAAACTTAGTAAACCATCCATATTGTTTGTTATCTTTCTGGCGATAGCTGATGAAGATATCATATTCATATCCTTGGATGAGACTTGGCATATGAACTTTATTTAGTTCATTATCAAAATTAAACCATAATCCAATTCAAAACAATTTTATTTTACCCTCCC
>CAVSZL010000010.1:0-80758 GCA_963732435.1 uncultured Bacteroidales bacterium
GGATCACCTTCTGGTTTATGATATGAGCAGAAACTGCAGTTATAGATACACTTGTTGGTTGGCTCAATATGGAAATTATGGTTGAAGAAAGCTTTATTACCATTATGGTTTCGCCTTACGATTCCTGCAAGGATTCCAAGAAGGGCCAGATCACCCTTTTCAAAAAGCAGCAAGCCTTCTTCCTTATTTATGCGAATACCGGAAATTATCTTTTCAGCAATCGCCCTGATACTTTTGTCGTTTATCTGGTAAGTCAGATCGTTCATTTGATTATTTTAAATCGGGTACAAAGTTAATAATATTAGGAAGGATTCAGAACCTCTCCCCCTCTCCCGATAGCTATCGGGACCCCCTCTCCCGAGTGAGCTACTCTTTGTACACATCTTTTTTTTTGCTGATGTTCAACTCCCATATTATGAGGTAAATAACATTTGTATTTCAAAATTGTGTACAAAGAGTAGCCCGAGTGAGAGGGGGATGCATTGAGAGCCCCTCCCACTTGGGGGAGAGCCTGCCCCGCCTTCAAGCGGGGGGTTTGGGGAGAGGTCGGATAATAACAAAAAAGGTGTCTTGTTGAAAGACACCTTCAAGAAGATATTAATAATTTTATTAACCCTTTAATTTAAGTTCAGTAGAAACTGAAAGCTTTTTTCTCCCTTTTGCCCTGCGAGCAGCTAAAACTCTTCTTCCGTTAGGAGTTGACATCCTTTCCCTGAAACCATGCTTGTTTGATCTCTTCCTTCTCGATGGCTGAAACGTCCTTTTCATCTTTTAAATATATTTATTGTCTGTCAATTCTGATTTGAGACTGCAAATGTAGTACTTTTTTGAAATATAAAAACCGCTGAGCTGTTTTTTTTCAAAAAAATCAAACAGGCAGATATACAATCCTTTTGGTTTGGAAAAATGGTTCAGAGAAAAATTCGTTTATATTCCATATTCTTAACTTATTTCCGAATCTGGAAATATCAGCAGAAAGATCACCCCCTTTAAGATATAGTATTCCATTGCTGAGGTCATTGCATCCTGATTTTTCTATATTTTTATGCGTCAGCGCTACAAAAGCAGAGAAATCTGTTACAGCCCTGCTAACTATAAAATCATATTTTCGTTTTTCATCTTCAACTCTTTTACGGAGAGGTATAATATTGTGTAATTTAAGTTCATCAGCGACTGCAGAAACTACTTTTATTTTTTTTTCAATAGAATCCATTAGATGAAATTCAGAATCGGGAAAGAGAATTGCAAGTGGTATTCCAGGAAATCCTCCTCCTGTGCCAACATCAAGTACTGAAGTTCCACCGGAGAAAGTAATTACCTTTGCAATTGCCAGTGAATGAAGAACATGATGGGTGTAAAAATTATCCATATCCTTCCTGGAGATTACATTTATCATGTTGTTCCACCTGATATAAATATCCTTTAACCTCACCAGGTTTTCTCTCTGAATGTCGGAGAGTAATGGGAAATATTTAAATATGGCATCCGGCACTACCTGTTACCAGTTTTAATAAGGATGTTATATAATAAAGTTTTTGCCCGGTTAAGCTGGGCTTTTACTGTTCCGATAGGAATATTAAGTTCTTTAGAGATCTCCTCATAAGAATACTCTTTATAATAACGCAGATCGATCAGCCTCCTGTATCTTGGTTTTAACTGGTTTACGGTGTCTTTTAATGCAGAAATTTTCTGATTGTTTATTAACGATTCCTCAGGATCTGGCAAATCCGACTGCATATTAATGGTTACATTATCCACATTGTCCTGTAAATAATCAACCGGTGTCGGGTAGAACTGTTTTTTTCTTATAAAATCAATACAGTTGTTTATTGCAATTTTAAAAAGCCATGTGCTGAATGCAAAGTTTGGAGTATAAGAATCAATATTTCTGAACGCTTTACCGAATGCCTCAATTGTAAGATCTTCAGCATCAGAAGGATTATAGACCATTTTGAGAAGCATATAATATATTGAATCCCTGTAACGGTTCATCAGGCATGCAAAAGCTTTTTCATCGCCCTTTCTGGCTTCTTCTACAAGTATAAGGTCAGTCTTTGCCTTCTCAGATAATCTGTGTATTACCTCCATCTGTTTTTATCTGATTTGCTTCTGATGTTTCCCAGCGAAATAATAAAGGTAAGCAGAGGAGAGAAGATATCAAAAAAAATTGAATATCCTAATAAGCCCTGTTCATTCAATTTTTTATGGACAGCTGCAAAAACAACTATTTGTATTATCAGTCTGAGCCCGAATATGCCTGCAACAAATGGCCACAAATAAGTGAATGAGAGAAGAATGATTAAAGTAGTATAAAATAATATTCTCGATAAGGGTTCAATTATAAGCAGGAGTTTATCCCTGAGTTTATAGTAAGGTGCGGTTGTCAGATGCCTCTTCTTTTGCTTAGCCCATTGCATGAATCCGGAACATGGAACTGACCTGGTATGAGCCCCGGTTCTGAACTCAACAATAGTATTGGTTCCTGTGGCATTACTGTTTACGAAAAGATCATCATCACCTGAAATAAGATGATTGTGAGCACCAAATCCATTATTTTCAAAAAACAATGTTTTCCGGTATGCCAGGTTTCGGCCAACACCCATGTATGGTATTCCTTTCAGCGCCATACCGAGGTATTGCATTGCAATAGCCATACTATCGTACCTGATATATTTGTTGAGTAATCCTTTCTGACTGAGATATCCCCCGTATCCAAGTACAAAGCTGGTTTTTTGGTTAAAATGTGATGCCATCATTGCCAGCCACTGGTCAGATTCCGGTTTACAATCCGCATCAGTGAATAACAAAATATCATTTTTTGCTGCTTTTATACCAATGAATTGTGCAAACTTCTTATTATGGGTGAATTTTGGATCTTTGTTTATGGTGGAAACTTTAAGATGAGGATATCTGACAAGATATTCTCCCAGAATAATGTAGGAATTATCTTCTGAACAGTCGTTAACAACAATTACTTCATACTCCGGATAATCTTGTTCAAGAACTGACGGTAAAAAATTCTTCAGATTTTCCGACTCATTCCTTGCGCAGATTATGACCGATACCGGTTGTCTGGTTCCTTCTGACATTAGCGGCTTATGGAGTTTTACTGCCATATAGAAGTAAATGTAATAAAACAACTGAACTGATGCTGACAAAGCAAAAATCGAGAATAACAGAAAAAGAAAAAGTTCGTTATGTTGGAACATTTGACTTCCGATAATATGCCGGCAATATAAATAAGATATTCGGATTGAAAAAAAATTATCATTCAGAATTTTATAAGACCATCCTGAAAAATTACCTTTGTGCTTCTTCAACCGAGTTTGTACAGTATGTTTAAAATTGAGAGCAGGGATAAAGAATCCAAAGCAAGAACAGGTATGCTCACAACCGCGCATGGTAATATTCCTACTCCGATCTTTATGCCTGTTGGAACCGGGGGAACTGTAAAAGGAATTTTGCAAAGGGATCTCTCTGAGGATATTAATGCAAAAATAATACTGGGAAATACTTACCATCTTTATTTACGGCCGGGAACCTCGATCCTTAATGAGGCAGGTGGCCTTCACAGGTTTATGTCCTGGCAGCGTCCTATTCTTACTGATAGCGGGGGATACCAGGTTTTTTCACTGACCGGTAACAGAAAGCTGACAGAACAGGGAGCTATATTCAAATCACATATTGATGGTTCAAAACATATCTTTACCCCGGAGAACACAGTTGATATTCAGAGGATTATAGGTGCCGATATCATTATGGCTTTTGATGAATGTGCTCCCTGGCCATGTGAATATGAATATGTAAGAAAGTCTGTAGATCTTACACACCGATGGCTCGACCGCGCAATAGTAAGGTTCAGGGAGACAGAACCTCATTGGGGACATCAGCAGTTCCTTCTTCCGATTGTTCAGGGAGGAATATATGATGATCTGAGGAAGATCTCAGCAGAGAAGTGTGCTTCATCGGGGCTTGCCGGAAATGCGATCGGAGGATTGTCTGTTGGCGAACCGGCTGAAGATATGTACAGAATAATTGAAATAGTAAATGAGATATTGCCAGATGATAAACCACGTTATCTAATGGGTGTAGGTACCCCGGTCAATCTTCTGGAAGCAATTGAAAGGGGTATTGATATGTTCGATTGTGTTATGCCAACACGTAACGGCAGAAATGGAATGCTTTTTACCAGTGAAGGTACCATCAATATCAGGAACAGAAAATGGATTAATGACTTTAATCCGATAGATGCCACTAATCCATCAGTTGTAAGTGCCGTATATTCAAAGGCATACCTGAGACATCTGGTTATGTCGGGAGAAAATCTTGGTGCTCAGATTGCCAGCATACATAACCTGGCATTTTATTTGAGACTTGTTGAAGAGGCAAGACAAAAAATCGAAGAAGGTATTTTTAAGAAATGGAAGGATTCAATGATAAAAAAACTTTCGGAGAGACTTTAGCTTCTCTGAAGATCAAACTTATTGACGGATACATTATCAGGAAGTTTCTTGGTACATTCTTCCTTAGTTTGTTATTGATCATTACCCTGGCAATTGTATTCGATTTTGCCGAAAAGATTGACAACTTCATTGAGAAGGAGGCTCCTGCAAGGGCAATCATTTTTGATTATTACCTTAACTTCATACCATATTTTGCAACACTTTTTTCCCCACTCTTCGTATTTATTTCTGTTATTTTCTTCACATCTAAAATGGCTGCAAATACTGAGATTATTGCCATCCTGAACAGTGGGATGAGCTTTAAACGGATGATGTGGCCCTATTTCCTGTCGGCATTAATAATTGCAGCCTTTACTTTTGTCCTGACAAATTTTGTAATTCCTCAATCAAACCGTACAAGAATGGAATTTGAGGATGAATATTACCGTTCATCAACCCGCAAAGTTACTGTGGAGAACATACACCGACAGGTTTTTAAAAATATTTACGTGTATATGGGTTCTTATAATCCGTTGAGCGAGAGAGGTCAGAATTTTACAATCGAAAAATTCAGTGATAGCGGAAGACTGGTGTCCAAATTGTCATCATCATATGTAACTTATGATACTGCAAAGCAAAAATGGACTGCAATGAATTATTACCTCAGGGAAATAACCAAGGACGGAGAGACTATAACTGAGGGAAAAGAAATTGATACTACTCTTACGATTAAGCCTAGCGATTTTTCAAGGGATCCGGGATTTGTCGGCACAATGACCTATCGTGAGCTGGAAGATTATATTAGTCTTCTGAAGCTTCAGGGATCAGAGGAATTGAAACTCTTTCTTATTGAGAAATACAGGCGTTATGCAAATCCTTTTGCTGTCTTCATTCTCACACTTATCGGGGTCACTCTTTCATCCAGGAAAATAAGAGGTGGAATAGGAATGAATATTGGAACAGGACTGATACTAAGCTTTTCCTACATTCTCTTTCAGCAGTTTGCTTCCCAGTTTTCTCTAAAAGGAAACCTTGGACCTCTTCTTGCAATGTGGATCCCAAATATTATTTATTCAATTGTAGCTCTGGTCCTTTACAGGATGGCTCCGAAATAGCTTATAAGTAAAAGAATTTAATTAAACTTGCAGTAGAAAAAAAAGGAAGCAATAGTATAAAATATACCTTTTAATAATAGTAATATATTAGTCATATGCCAATAAGCAAAAAGATTCTCGAGTTAAAGAAAAAGCGCGAACAAATCCTCCTGGGAGGAGGTGAACAAGCCATAGAAAAGCAGAAAGCAATGGGTAAACGCACTGCAAGAGAACGAATTATGGCGTTACTTGACGAAAATTCATTCAACGAATACGACCTGTTTGTTGAACATGACGCCCGCGATTTTGATATGGATAAAAAATCACTTCCAAGCGATGGCGTTATTATAGGATCAGGTACAATTTATGGAGCACCTGTTGCAATATTTGCCCAGGATTTTACTGTGGCAGGAGGATCGTTGGGATTGATGCACTCGAGGAAGATCACCAAGATAATGGACCATGCCCTTAAAATGAGGATGCCTCTTATTGGTATCAACGATTCAGGTGGGGCCAGGATACAGGAAGGGGTTAATTCTTTAGCCGGGTATGGTGAAATATTTTTCAGGAACACAATTTCCAGTGGTGTTATTCCTCAGATTTCTGTAATCCTTGGTCCTTGCGCAGGGGGTGCAGTCTATTCTCCTGCTCTTACTGACTTTGTATTTGTTGTGGATCAGATCTCGAAAATGTTCATAACAGGACCTGAAGTCATAAAAACTGTACTTGGAGAAGAAATTTCAATGGAAGATCTCGGCGGGGCAAGGGTGCATAGTGAAGTAACCGGAAATGCACACTTCTTTGCAATGAGTGAAGACGAGTGTTTTGACCAGATAAAGAAACTTATCACTTTTATCCCATGGAATAATGGTAAGAAAGCTATGATGTTTGAACCAGGAGATCCTAAACCTGAATATAATATTAATAAGATAATGCCTGAGGATCCGACAATGCCATATGATGTAAAAGATATTATAAGGGCTATTGTTGATAATTCTGATTTCTTTGAGATAATGGAGCTTTATGCAAAAAATATTGTAATTGGCTTTGGCAGAATGGGGGGACGTACAACAGGTTTTGTTGCCAATCAGCCACTCGAAATGGCAGGCGTTCTAGATGTTGATTCTTCAGATAAAGCTGCAAGATTCATCCGTTATTGCGATGCATTTAATATTCCTATTATAACTCTTGTTGATCTTCCGGGTTACCTTCCGGGAGTAGATCAGGAACATGCCGGTGTTATCCGTCACGGGGCTAAAGTTCTTTATGCTTATAGTGAAGCAACAGTTCCAAAGCTGACTGTAATTCTCAGGAAAGCATACGGAGGTGGATATATTGCCATGAGTTCAAGGCATCTCCGTGCTGATTTTGTTTTTGCTTGGCCCTCTGCTGAGATTGCTGTTATGGGACCTGAAGGAGCAGCAAATATTATTTTCAGAAAAGAGATTACAACTGCTGCGGATCCGGAAAGCATGAGAAAACAGAAGGTTGAGGAGTATAAAGTTAAATTTGCCAATCCATACGTAGCTGCATCAAGAGGTTATGTAGATGCAGTTATTGAACCTTCAGAAACCAGGAAATTTTTAATGCATTCTATTGAAGTGTCAGAAAATAAGGATGTTCCCATGCCCTTTAAAAAACATGGACTTATGCCTTTGTAGCTTATGAATAAAAAATCTGATGTAAAGATGAGGAACATGGAAGAAAGTTTCGGGAAACTTAATATAAACA
Source organism: uncultured Bacteroidales bacterium (assembly GCA_963732435.1). Lineage (GTDB taxonomy): Bacteria > Bacteroidota > Bacteroidia > Bacteroidales > VadinHA17 > LD21. Next base: position 7,268 of record CAVSZL010000010.1, read on the forward strand.
CTACTATATATAAAACCCGCATCAGCAAGAAATTTGCAAACAGAAAACTTTACAAACCTGCTGATCCAAAGATTATCTTAAGCTTTATCCCGGGTACTGTTCTCGAGATCTCAGTAGTCGAAGGACAGAAGGTAAAGAAAGGAGAGGTGCTGATGATTCTGGATGCCATGAAAATGAAGAACAGACTTAAATCCAATATGGACGGGAAAGTAAAATCCGTTTCAGTAAAAAATGGCGACAGAGTTTCAAAGGGGACAGTTCTTCTGGAACTTGAATGATTTTTATCTCATTTTAACTTTACAGTAAACCTTCCCAGATCACAAAATCAAGAAGATCGGAGGGAAGATCAGACTTTGAAGGGAAGAGCCCGTAAACACTCGATCCGCTGCCTGACATCAGACTGAAAAGTGCACCAGCATTATATAATTCGTTCTTGATCTTTCCAATTACAGGATATTTTCTTAATGCAAAATATTCAAAATCGTTTGTTATCAATGTTTTCCATTCGGTAATTGGTTGTAAGATAAGATCAGTAAGCCTGTTGAGTGGTTTCTCTGGTCTGGAATTCTGAAATGCCTCGCTGGTACTGATGCCTACTCCGGGATTTGCCAGCACCAGGTAGTAACCTGAAAGAACATTTGCAACAGGTGACAAAACCTCCCCTCTCCCTGAGGCGAAGGAAGGAACGCCATCTATGAAAAAAGGGCAATCACTTCCAAGTTCAAGTGCAGTGTTTTTTAGCTCCTGGTCAGAAATTTTCAAGTCAAAGTACCTGTTAATTGCTTTCATAAAACATGCTGAATCAGAGGAGCCTCCTCCAAGACCAGCACCTGTCGGGATAACTTTATGAAGATGAATATTTAAATAGGGGATAGTATGCTTTTCGCGTAACTTTCTTATGGTTTTAATAACAAGATTATTTTCAGATGTGCCTCCGGTGTTTATACCTGTAGTTACCAGAATGTCTTTATCAGAAGAAATGTCTGATACAACAAATTCCAGTGCATCACTTAATCCGGTAAGAAAAAATAATGTCTCAATATCATGATATCCATCAGGACGTTTTCCTGTAATGTGCAGGCCAAGGTTTATTTTGGCTTTTGGAAAAACAACCATTTAAATCATTTTGTTGTAAAAATACCATTTGGTTTCGAATTAAATGTGTCGTTTTAATTTTTAGCTTTTCAACAAGTTTTAAACAACGTTTTGTTTGTAATATATGGCATTATATTTTAAGTTATTTTGATCGGTTAACATACCTTTGAAATAGTCAGGAAAAATAGTTATTCTCCCTCCTAAGTAATTAAATATCAGTGATATTAATGGCAAAGCAAATAAGTAACCAGAAGCCTGTTATAACAAATCTGCCCGATTTTGGAAAAGTGCCCCCACAGGCAAACGATATGGAGGAGGCTGTTCTTGGGGCAATCATGCTTGAGAAAGAAGCGGTAATAACAATTCTCGACATTCTTAAGCCTGAGAGTTTCTACCGGGACGCACATCAGAAAATTTTCAAAGCAATATCTGATCTCTCGGCCAGGGAATTTCCTGTTGATTTATATACAGTAACTGAAGAACTGAGATCTCATAACGAACTGGAAAGTGTTGGAGGCCCTGTGTACCTTACACAACTCACATCAAAGGTCGTATCAGCAGCCAATGTGGATTACCATGCGCGAATAGTTGCGCAGAAATATATTCAGCGTGAACTGATAAGGGTATCAACAGAAATTCAGACACGTTCGTTCGACGATTCATATGATGTAACTGAACTTCTTGATTATTCAGAGAATGCCCTGTTTCAGATAGCAGAAGGCAATATCAAACGCGAAGTGTCCCCGATAAACGTTGTTATCAAGGAAGCCATACGAGAAATTGAAGAGGCAGGAAAAAGAGAAGATGCACTGGTAGGGACACCATCCGGATTTACCAAGCTCGACAGGCTTACTTCAGGATGGCAGAAATCAGAGCTTGTTATTATTGCGGCCCGGCCTTCAATGGGAAAAACTGCATTTGCACTTTCAATGGCACGAAACATGGCTGTTGACCATGGTAAGAGTGTCGCTATATTTTCATGTGAGATGTCATCTATACAGCTGGTAAACAGGTTAATAGTTGCGGAGACAGATATTCCGGGTGATAAGATAAAAAATGGTCGTCTGAATGAAGAAGAGTGGAAGCAACTCGATACCAGAATTAAAAAGCTTGTGCAGGCACCAATTTTTATAGATGATACTCCGGCAATATCAATTTTTGAACTAAGGGCAAAATGCCGGAGACTGATGGCTCAGCACAAACTTGATATTGTAATTGTTGACTACCTCCAGCTAATGTCTGGTCCTGAAAAATCAGGAAGCAGAGAACAGGAGGTCAGTAATATATCGCGATCACTGAAAAGTATTGCCAAAGAACTTAATGTTCCCATCCTGGCTCTTTCACAGCTCAACAGGTCAGTGGAAATGAGAGGTGGTACCAAAAGACCTCTTCTTTCAGACCTTCGTGAATCGGGAGCAATTGAACAGGATGCCGACATGGTCGTTTTTATTCACAGGCAGGATAAGTTCGGACTTCTTACTTTTGAAGATGGTTCTTCAACCAAAGGTATAGCTGAAATTATTCTTGCAAAGAACAGAAACGGTCCGGTTGATGATGTGCGCCTGCGATTCAGGGAAGAAAAAGCCCAGTTTGTGGACCTGGATGATTTTGATCTTGGCAGCGTTGATAGCCGGGAAAATGCACAGAGCATAACCCTGGGTTCAAAGATGAATCATGATAACCTGAGGAGCCTTGGCGGAGGATTCGAAAGAGAGACTGATATTCATGATGAACCTCCGTTCGCCTGATATCAGAACTTCAGAACAAGTTTGCCTCCAATGCTTTTGTATGTTACATTCTCAAAACCAACATAGAATCCAACTTCAGCCATCAGGAATACTTCGCTGAGACTATAACCGATTTCTGTGTAGTTTTTTATAAGTCCGGAACCGAGATATGACAGGGTTAAGTTTTCCCTCATAAGCGTGTTGCTTAATACCGGCAGAAGCTTAATCAGCAGGTAAGGGGTTGTATATTTAATGTGTATTTCACCATAAAAGTCAGGAGTACTCAAAGAATAATAATCCGGTAACATAAATGCATCCTCATAATCATTGAGCAGCAACGGGAAAGGCTGAGGATTAAAATGAGTGAAATCGTAGAAAGGAATATTGCTGTTATCGATAAATCCTCCGGCGCCGGCACTCCATCTGAAATTACTGAATGCTCCTATTGAATGATTCTTATAAACTTTAAACCTTATAGCATCGAAAGTCCTCGTACTGACTGCCAGTTCTTCGAATTCATTTATTCCATGTGACCATGTAATACTAAAAGTAGGCCAGTCTGAGCCGGCTTCATACTTATTCCCTTTACTTATCCTGTATCTCTGGAGTGGAGTATATGTGACTTTTGTCACAAATTCAATATGTCTTTGATCATCAGGTTTATAAAAAGGATTATTATCACCCTTAAGGTATGGATTCTCAGGTGTATTATCAGTGTATTCCTTTGAAGAGTTATTTAAAGAAAAGTCAGTTGTATTCTGGAGAAGATTTCGCTCTTCATACCCTGCTTTGATCTCAAGGTTCAGTCCATTGATAATTTCAGTCGAATAACCCAGGGTTATATAATTTGATCCATAAACCTTAAGATAGTTCTCCTTCAGAAGCAGTGATGTGGCAGTGTTCAGGAATGTATTTATTCCTCCATTGTTCCCGAAATCCTTGCTTGTCATACCGGCATTAAGGAATAAGTGCATTTGCTTAAGACCGTTAAACCTGTAATTTGCATTTATTCTCCACAGAAGTTGTTCTCTGCTGAATGCCCATTTTACATCGGGACTGATTGTAAGTGATTTATTATCCTTCCAAGATTTCTGAAACCGGAAATCAAAGCCATAGATAAAACCATCCACAGTGTTGAAGCTCAGGTTTTGCAAATCAATTAGTCCGCCAAACGTGAACCTGAATCCTATTGTATCAGACCATGTGTGACCCAGTCCTATATGCCGCATAGTACTCACTAATTTGCTATTCTTCTTTCCTTCCACTGCATTTGTACTATCGTTTTTTGTCTCCCTCACCGATAATGCTGCTCTGGTGCTATCACTAACACGTAAACTTCGTATCTCAATATCTGATAGAGGGATAGGTCGTATTTCGGCCCAGTACGCACTATCCTTTTTTGCAGCATCTTTTTCAATTAGATGAGTGGTTCTGTCTTTTATCTCCAGATTCTTTTTTGTACTGTCGGGAATAGTTTTTTCAGATTCTTTTTCCATTAACCTGGCGAGTTTAACCATATCGCGGTTTGACAACTGATCCTTCTCCATGATCTTGTCAATTTGCTGTTTTGTTCTGCTCACAGTCGTATCTGCAGCATTCGAAGTGGTTTCGTACCTTCCGGTATTTGCATAAGTGGTTTTAGGCTTCGTAAGTGTAAGATTTGGTTTAACTTCGGTATATTTTACTGAAGCACCATAACCTGCATCTGCCTTAAAACCGACAATGCCGATATTGATCTCGAATTTATGACTTACCGGCATCCAAATTTCATCCTGAACAGGAATGTATAACTGCTGTACTTTTATCTTTCCTATAATATTTTCATTTGTAAGATCTACGCTGTGAAGACACCAGAGATCTTCAATAATATAAATTATTCCTTCGAAAAGTTGCTGACTCTTCCTTTTAGGGATTACTTCTATTTTATTGATTGTAAAATTACCCTGGGGAGATGCGCCGAGATATCTGAACCTGTAATGATTAAATGCCTGGGGTGAAAGTGGAGATATTGCCATATCGCCTATAAATGGCTGGTAAAAACTGGCCTGGATAAAATCCATAGGTGAAATGTCATCTCCCTGCTCAGGAAACGTGCTGTTATAAGATATTACTTTCTGAAAATATTTATCAGGAGCAGTGAATTCCATTTCATTAAATGATTCCATCAGAAACGATTCACCCTCTTTAATTATTCTTTCTCCTGTATCAGGCTTTCCTCCACCTGAAACAGATGTTCCGTTTTTTGTCTGTTCAACCTTAAATGACTTTTGCAGGATTCTCGGAATCTTTTTAATAATCAGATTCCCTTTAAGATATACATCTGCTTTGTAGTAACTTATATTATTAAGATAATACGGAGCCATTCCTATCACTCTCCTCATTATTACCACAGCAGGATCTTCTCCTGATGCAGAGATCCTGACTTCAGGAATCTCATAGTATTGCAGCGGCAGAACAACATTTTTTGTAATTGTCTGATTTCCTATTGTTATATCTGCAAAAACCGGTGAAAATCCAAGACTCTGATATGTTACAAGATATTTTCCAGGAGGCAATTTTATTTCATAGTCTCCTTTAATATTTGATGTAGTCCCCTGTTTAAGTTCCTGGATATAAACTGTTGAATACTGAACCGGATCTCCTGATTGGGAAGTGATTTTTCCTTTAAGGATTTGTGCCTGCGATGGAGTGGTTATTATCAGAAGCAGAAGGAAAATCCGTGTAAAATAATTCATACAAAAATACTATTTGAAGTATAACGAAGCAGCATATGAAAAGTTACTTTTTCCCGGCAACAATAATAACTATCTCTCCTTTTGGTGGTTTATTTGTGTAATAATCAGCCAAGTATGTAAGTGATCCCCTGATGTTTTCTTCATATAGCTTGCTTAATTCCCTTGAAACAGAAGCCTCCCTCTCGGGCCCGAAGTATATCCCGAATTCTTTCAGCGTTTTAACAAGCCGGTAAGGAGATTCATAAAAAACCATCGTTCTGGTTTCTTCGGTTAATGCAGTTATTCTTTTATTCCTGCCTTTCTTGGGTGGAAGGAATCCCTCGAAACAGAATCTGTCGCACGGCAAGCCTGAGTTTACAAGTGCCGGTATAAGTGCGGTTGGTCCAGGAAGAGTCTCAACCTTAATATCTTTCTCAATACATGACCTTACCAGAAGAAAACCCGGATCAGAGATACCAGGGGTACCGGCATCTGATATAAGTGCAATTGTCCCGCCAGCAAGTATTTTATTGCATACCGACTCCACACTCTTATGTTCATTGAACATGTGGTGCGATTGCAACGGGGTGTTGATCCTATAGTGATTGAGTAATTTCTTAGCCTGTCTTGTATCTTCAGCAAGAATAAGATCAGCACTTTCAAGAATTTCAAGAGCTCTGAATGTAATATCCTTTAAATTACCAACCGGAGTGGGGACCAGGATGAGCTTACACATATTAATGAAGTTTTCTTTTTACGAGATCAAGCAATTGTTTTACTGCATGACTTTCGTTGTATTCACCGACAAAACTCATTATAACAGCTTTTGCATCATTTATGCTTTTTGTATCTTCAAGTCGTGTTATTGCGTGATTATAAGCAACTTTGTCCCCATTAAAGATCTCCCTGATGAATAAAAACTGATCATTGATGCCAATTGCTTCTGAAAGGCTTGATAAAGGTTTTGATTTAAGAATTTCAGTAAAATCTTCTTCACTCTTCAGGCTTCCCAATTGCTCATTGAAAGTGCCTGGCAGATGACTGAATCTGTCTGCCATTATTACAGTTTCCGGTTCTTTTCCTTGTGGTTTTGACGTTATATTCTTTGATTCAGAAGGGGCAGGAGCGACAGTGATTATTTTCGTTTCTTCTTTTATTTCGGAAAGTTCCGGTATTTGAGGTTTGCTGAATGCAGGTTGTTTAACTGACTCTGAATCCTTAATCTCTGTGTGGGGCAGAATCACTTCTTCCTTTTTTTCGGGCAGGCTTTCTTTTATACTTTTAAGCAGGGCAATAACCTCAGCTGCGCTTTTACACTTTGATTTTGCCAGTTCAATCTGAAGAAGAGGGACTCCGGGATATTTTTTAAGATCATCAATAATTTCCCTGGCATCATTGAGATCTTTAATAATTAAATCAATGGTTGCATTGAAATCCATACGTTTTGATGTTAATATAACAAACCATTTTCCTTATTTTGCAAAAGTAACGATTATTCAACAAGTCTTAACGGAAAAACCATAATTAACGCTTTGATTAACGACATTATTTACAAATGGAATTTATTGAAAATTCAATAGGAGTTGCCAATAAACGCGGATCTATTGAGGTCATAACGGGTTCCATGTTTTCAGGAAAAACAGAGGAGCTGATACGAAGACTCAGAAGAGCCCGGTTCGCAGGGCTTAAGGTTGAGATTTTCAAACCCTCCCTCGATAAGCGGTATTCTGAAATAAGAGTTGTTTCGCATGATGATAAATCAATAGTATCAACCCCTGTTGACAATGCTTCGTCGATTTTATTGCTTGCAGGTGAATGTAATGTTGTGGGAATTGATGAAGCCCAGTTTTTTGACAATTCAATAATAGATGTCTGTAATGCTCTGGCTGATAATGGTATAAGGGTGCTGGTAGCCGGTCTTGATATGGACTTCATGGGGAATCCATTCGGTCCAATGCCTGCTCTACTGGCAATAGCAGAGTATGTTACAAAAGTTCATGCAATCTGTATGAGGTGTGGTACGCTTGCAAACTATTCATACAGAAAATCAGAAGAGGCTCAGGTAGTACTCCTGGGAGAACAAAATATTTATGAACCTCTTTGCCGGAATTGCTATAATGCAGCTTTAAAAAAATAGCATGTGAAGATGTTTTCATCAGATATCGCTGATATCACAAAGGGTACACTGTTTGGGAGGGCTGATCTTCCTGTTGGTGAAATAGTAACCGACAGCCGCCATTTGTACTATTCAGAAGGTATTGTTTTTATTGCAATAGCAGGAAAGAATCATGACGGTCATATATTTATTGATTCTTTGTATAACGAAGGGATAAGGATATTTGTAGTTGAGAAAATGCCCGTTAGTATTGAGAGATTTGAAGGTGCTGCAATTATCGTCACAAAAAATTCTGTTAATGCCCTGCAAATTCTGGCATCATATAAAAGAAAGTCATTTAAGTCGCCGGTGATTGCAGTAACCGGTAGTACAGGTAAGACTGTTGTCAAGGAATGGCTTGCAGACATCCTTGGACTTACTACATCTATTGTAAGAAGTCCAAAGAGTTACAACTCACAAATAGGAGTGCCGCTTTCAGTCCTTAAGCTGGATGATAAATATAAGCTCGGGATATTTGAAGCCGGAATATCATTGCCTGGGGAGATGGACAAATTGCGTGACATCATTGATCCTGATATCGGAGTATTTACAAACATTGGAGAAGCTCACAGTGAAAATTTCAAAGATGAGAGATCAAAAGCTGTGGAGAAACTAAAACTGTTTTCAAATGCATCCTCAGTAATATATTGCCGCGACCAGGAGCTGATTAACCAATTGATCACCACTGATAAAAATCTTAAAACGAAGAATATTTACGGGTGGTCATTCAAAGATCCCGGTTCAGAAATTTTTGTCAGAAGGGTATCCAGTCAGGGTAACCTGACCACTGTTCAAATGACTTTTAAGGGGCAAACAAACGAATTTGTAATACCCTTTATTGACAGAGCATCCGTAGAAAATGCGGTTACAGCTGCAGTTGTTTGCCTGGTTCTCGGGATTCAACCAGGCATCATTGCAAAGGGACTCAGGGAGCTTGTCTCTGTTGCAATGAGGATGGAGATCAGGAGCGGAATAAATAATTGTCAGCTGATCGAGGATTTTTATAATTCAGATCCTGGTTCGCTTGGAATGGCAATTGAATATCTTAAGTTGCAAAACAACAGGGACACAACTTTAATCTTGTCAGACTTTATCCAGAGCGGAAGAGATGAAGATGAGTTATATAATGAAGTAGCAGGATTGGTAAAAAAATCAGCTATTACCAGATTTATTGGCATCGGACAAGCTCTTTCGAGACATAAGTTCAAATTTGACAATAATGCCAGGTTCTTTACCACAACAGATGAATTTCTGAAGAAGTTTAACAGTAATGATTACAGGAATCAGATCATACTGCTGAAAGGAGCAAGGGTATATGAGTTTGAAAAAATAGGAAATTTGCTTGAGCAGAAAATACATCAGACAGTACTTGAGATTAATTTAGACGCTATATCGCATAATCTGAATGAGTTCCGGAGGTGCCTTAATCCCGGGACCAAAATAATGGTTATGGTTAAAGCATTCGCTTATGGTTCAGGACCTTCTGAAATTGCTGCTTTAATGGAATACCACAGGGTAAATTACCTGGCAGTGGCATATGCCGACGAGGGTGTTGAACTCCGGAACGCAGGTGTTTCATTGCCAATTATGGTTATGAATCCCGATCCTTTTTCCTCCGAGGTGATGATAAAGTATTCACTTGAACCTGAGATTTATAGCTTTCCTTCATTTGAAAAATTTGTATCTGTTGCCGAAAAACACGGAATAATAAATTATCCTGTTCATTTAAAGATCGATACAGGGATGCACCGGCTTGGTTTCATGCCGGAGGAGGTTGGCCTTCTTGCTCAAAAAGTAAAAAACACGGGAACCATAAGAGTTGTTTCAGTATTTTCACATTTATCTGCAAGTGAAGAGGCATCTCTCGACTCTTTTACAAAAAGGCAGGTAGAGTTATTTCTTCAGGCTGTTGAACAAATAAAAGCAGCAACAGGTTATCCGTTCCTTCGTCATATACTTAATTCAACAGGAATTGTACGTTTCCCTCAATATCAGTTTGACATGGTAAGACCTGGCATCGGAATATACGGGGTTGGTCGTTTTGAAGGTCTCACTCTCAGAAATTCAGGTTCCTTTAAAACAAGAATCTCCCAGGCAAAAAGAATTGTGGCAGGAGAGCCTGTAGGATATGGTTGTACTGATGTATCTCCTGATGACAGAATAATTGCAATATTGCCTGTTGGTTACGCAGACGGTTTAAACAGACGGCTGGGTAACAGGAATGGCAGCTTTTCTATTAACGGGCATAAGGTTCCGATTATAGGTAATGTCTGCATGGATATGTGCATGGTTGATATAACAGGAACAGGTGCTGAGGCGGGGGATGAAGCTGAGGTTTTTGGAGAAAATATTACTATTGAGGAGATAGCTGCTCAGTGTCAGACTATTCCGTATGAAATACTTACTTCAATTCCGGGACGTGTAAAAAGAATATTCTTTAGAGAATAAAAATATTTTACCGGAAGTATTTTCAAATTAACCAAGTTCACTTATTTGTTTCAGTGAATCCATGTCGAGGATTGTTATTTTTCTTCCTTTGATTCTGATAATTCCTTCATTGGCAAAATTCGATAAAGTACGGATTGCGTTTGACGGTGTCATACTTGAAAGGTTGGCAACTTCCTCTCTGGAAAGGGATACTGCAATAGTTTTTTCCTCCTGCTCGAAGCCATAAGTATCAGACAGGATTAAGAGTGATTCTGCAACACGTCCTCTTACATGCTTCTGGGTCAACGACATAGTTCTGTCATATGAATACCATAATTCTTCGGTAACTATTCTTAGTAGCCTGAATCCGAAGTCGGCATTCTTTTTAATAATCCTGACGAGACTCCTTTTTTCCAGGATACAGATTATTGAATTCTCTATTGCCACTGCTGATGCTGACCATGTATTCTCGGAAAACAGAACTCTGTATCCGATGATTTCTCCCGGCTTAATCATCCTGAGAATCTGTTCCCGTCCTCCGACACCCACTCTTACAACTTTCACTTTCCCTGATATTAGGCATATTATTCCACGGGTTCTGTCACCTTCTCTGAAAAGATATCCACCTTTATTTATAACCGCAAGACTATGATGTTGGGCGATTGATTCTTTTTCTTTTTGGTTTAATCCTTTAAATACTGACGAAGATCCTTCCAGGCATAGATCTATATATTGATCCGGATTATTCATGAGTAAAAATGTTTAATAACATGTCAAAGGTAAGAAAAGAAATTCAGAAAAAAGAAATTAACGTTTTTTAACATCTTCAATTACAGTCTATTGTAATGATAATTGATGCATATTGATATTAATTGTTGATGAGCATCTGATATAATTGGGTCAGAGGCAAAGCTGCTGGCTAATAGCTCGCTGCAAGCGGCATCCGTCTTCCTGCGCCGAATGCCTTTGATGAAATTCTAAGTACAGGAGGTGCCTGATATCTCTTATATTCATTTAAGTCTATCATTCTGATAACTTTTAATACAGTCTCCTTATCTGACCCTTCGCTGATTATTCTTTCAGCCGGTTTCTGTAATTCAATGTACTGATAAAGGATTGGATCAAGTATACTATAATATGGGAGAGAATCTGAATCGAACTGGCCGGGACTCAGTTCTGCAGATGGTAACTTTGTAATTATGTTTTCAGGTATGATCTCTTTTTCCCTGTTAATGTCTTTCGCAAGCAGGTATATGTCTGATTTATACACATCTCCGATGACTGACAATCCTCCGGCCATATCCCCGTAAAGAGTACCATAACCAACAGCAGCCTCACTTTTATTGGAAGTATTAAGAACAATACATCCGAACTTATTTGAAACGGCCATTAGCAGTATAGCCCTTATACGGGCCTGTATATTCTCCTCAGTAACATCCCTATTTTTATCGGCAAACATTGGTGCCAGGATATCCTCAAAAGCGGTGAAAGGTTTTTCAATACTAATAATATCATATTGAATTTTAAGGTTTTCAGAAAGCTGAACAGCATCCTTTACAGAATGATCTGATGAATATCTTGATGGCATCAGCAAAGCTCTGACATTATTATTGCCAAGGGCTTCAGAGGCCAGGCAGAGGCATATAGCAGAATCAATCCCCCCTGAAAGACCTATAATACAATTTTTGAATCCCGTTTTAGCGAAATAATCGCGGATACCTGTAATGATAGCTTTATGTATCAGTGGTATTACCTTGAGCTCCTTTTCTCTTGCTGAATCATTTACTGAGTATATGCTTTCGAGTGTGAAGGTTTCAACTCTCTCTTCAAAGAATGGAAGTTGTTTAAAAATTTCACCTTTTCCGTTTACAACTACAGAAGCCCCGTCGAAAATGAGTTCTGTATTGGCTCCGGTCTGATTAACCGAAATTACCGGGGTTTTGTATTTCAATGCTTTGTACCTGAATATATTCTCTTTCGCTTCAATTTTAGTATAGGAAAATGGTGATGCAGAGATATTGATTACTAAATCGGGTTTGAATTTTGAGAGTTCCTCCATTGGAGAAATGGTATAGAGCCTTGATTTTTCAAATTCATTGTCAAATGGTTGTTCATCCCAGAGATCCTCACAAATAGTCAGGGCAATTTTTAGTCCTTTGAAAGAAAATATGCGAAACTCTTTTTCAGGTTCAAAGTACCTGTATTCATCAAAAATATCATAAGTAGGTAAAAGTGCTTTATTGGCAGTAAATATTATTTCTCCTTCTGATAGGACCAATGCTGAATTATAAAGTTTCTTACCTTCATCTTTTTCATTAATGGTAGGGGAGCCTACAATTGCTGTTATTCCAACACATTCATTTGCAATAACGTTCACAGTTGATTTACATCTTTCAATAAAATCTATACGATCAAGCAAATCAAGTGGCGGGTACCCTGAAATACAGAGTTCCGAAAATATTATCAGCTCTGATCCTTCTGATTTAGCTTTTTTTATTGCATTACTTATAAGATCCCTGTTCATGTCAAAGTTGCCTATATGATAATTAAGCTGTGCAATAGTGATTTTCATTTTTTATTGGTCATAAGTTTAAACCTGCCAAAAGCAGAAGCAATTTATCTGATGTTTGTAGTTTAGTTATGTAAAAATAGCAATTATTAAGAGAAGTTATTGCGTAGGATTTAATCATAACTTAATAATAGAAAAAGTGTTTATTTTTGATTGTTTAAACTAATTATAAATATGAGAAGCCATTTTATATTGCTGTTAATTTTAATCTTTGTTTTTTCTGTAATAATGTCTTGTAAAAGAGATCATTATAAAGCAGATGTTTCGTCTGTAGATCTTACTCTGAAGATTGAGAGACTTGAGAAAGATCTTTTTTCCATTGATCCGGCTGAAATTGAATCTGCAGTTCCTGCTCTGAGAAATAAATATAAAGGATTCCTCCAGTTATTCAGTTATGTAATTAATACCGGCAGTATAAGCGATAGCACTTTTGGAGTATTACTCACCCGGTTCTGTACTGATAAACAGAATAACGATATTTATAAACTTACTGTGCAACTTTATCCGGATCTGTCTAACATTGAACTGGAGCTTCAGGAGGCTTTCCGTCATTACCTTTATTATTTCCCTCAGAAGAATGTTCCTTCTGTTTTTACCTGTATTACAGGTTTCAACAGTAGTATAATAACAGGAGATTCAGTTCTTGGGATCGGGTTGGACAGGTATCTTGGTTCAGATTGCGAGTATTATCCCAGGCTTGGAGTGTACAACTATATTGCTGAAAGGATGACTCCGGCAAATATTGTTCCTGATTGTATGTTTGCCTGGGGCTCGTCAGAGTGGGACTTTGAATCGCTTGATTATCCGGCTGATAATGTGATTGCAAACATAATTCATTTCGGTAAAATCAAATACTTTGAAAAATGCATGTTACCGGAGGAAAAAGATGAAAATATATTTGGTTTTACGGCCGATCAGATGAATTTCTGCAGGAATAATGAAAGTCAGATGTGGCAATATCTTATTGAGAATGATCTTTTATTTGTTACAGATCAGTTTATTATTCAAAAACTTACAGGTGAAGCTCCCTTTACTTCTTATTTCACCAGTGAGTCACCTGGCAGGGCTGCTATATGGCTTGGATTCAGGATTGTAGAATCGTACATCATGAAAAATCCAGAAGTTAAAATTGTTGATTTAATGCCTGAAAATGATGTTCAGAAAATCCTTGAAAAATCTAAGTATAATCCGCAGTAAAAAACGTAGGGTCATGCCATGGCATGACCCTACAATTTCTTAATTGGGAATACTATACAGGATGAATTGCCTCTACAGGGCATACATCAGCACAGGCACCGCAATCAGTGCATACATCCGGATCAATTTTATAGATATCTCCCTCTGATATTGCTTCAACCGGACACTCATCAATACAGGTTCCGCAAGCAGTACAATCATCATTAATTTTGTAAGCCATTTTGATTATTTTTTTTGATTTATTAATTACAATAAGTGCACAAATTTACCTTTTTTTTTTAATTGAAAAAGAAACCAGGCAATTTTATTAAAAAATCCACCCTTCATGGAGCTAATGCTGACAAACATATAATGGTGAAATTTAGTCAACATGTCAGAAATCGAGACTTAAAGACAGATAGAATATTCTGGGCAATACGTAGCCACTATCCATTCCCCAGGCCCAGTCGGCTCTGATAAAGTATCCAAAAAGCTGACCTCTGACACCAAGACCAGCTCCTCCAACAATCGGCTCCCTGTTTGACTTGATTACTACTTTTACCGGGCCGTTAATTAGTGTTTCATTATCATAACCATTTTCACCTCCCCATGGAGATACCCCGGTCCAGGCAGTGCCTATGTCGCCGAAACCCACAATCTGTAAACTGTTAAGGAAGTTGGAACGTAATGGATGTCCGGCCATATATCTTATAAATGGCCATCTGATCTCGCTGTTTATAAGGGCAAAACTATTCCCGTTGCGTATATTCTGGGTAAATCCACGCAGATTGGTTGCAAGAGCCTGAAATCCGTAGTTGACACCCGGAGTGACAGGCATGGCAGAATTAAACATCGGGTAATCATTGAACCAGTAGCCCATCCAGTTGTCGACTCCTCCCAGGTAATAAATTAGTTTGGTAGGGCCGAATGAGGTACTGGCTGCAAATCTGTTAGCCCAGATCAGCTCTCTGTGGATCCTGGTATATTTTCGGTAATCCACCCCCAGAACTATCATATCGGAGTTCTTTTTTGTAATCTCATTATAATATTCAGCAAAGATCTTAAACCTTGTACCGTAGTAAATATTAATACTTCGTTTTCGTGTATTATCAAATATTACTTCCCCTTTAATACCTGCCCAGTGTTTTGATAAATTTTCGTAATTAAGAGTTGCAACATCTGTTGCCATATAAACATTACGATCATACCTGTAAGAAAGAGTCCCTTTCAATGCCAGAACAGGAGTTATAGGTTTGGCATATGAGAGATAAATATTGTGAGTGTATGTTTTAAAAAAGCTTGAGTCATTATAACTATAATAGGCCTGCCGGTGGAATATAAGTGACTTATCGAATTTTCCTTTGAGGTTTTCAACGCTTACCAGATATTCATTACTGTCAAAATCACCGGCAAACCTGAAGCCTCCTGTTATCCTGTAATCCTCAAACAGATCAAGAGTACCGAACCTCGTTAGTATATTAAATCCCGGATTATAATATGGAGCACCTCCGCTATATACCTGGTATGAATTATTCAGAAAACTGAAATCAATCTGAGCAGCTAAATAATTATTATAAAAAGATGGCTGGTAAATCCTGATCAAAGGTAAATCAAGCACCCCGGTATCCAGATCTATGTCCATATAATCTTTTCTCCATAACTGGTCAAAGTAGTTTTGTTTCTCCTTTTCAAAAATGTAATGCGATATATCTATTGGTTCATTTGTATTGTAATATTCATAGATAGGCTTTGTGAGAGTATCCCTTCTTTTCTTATCTTCAGCGATCAGCCATTTCCTGAGCTGTTCAATACTATCTGCTTTGTGAAAGGAAAGATCCTTCTCCTTGCGGAATGAAGTTTTTTCAATTTCCCCTGCAGGTATGGTTTCTGATTCGCTTACCCGTCCTTTTCTTACATTATATTTCCTGTTACCGTAAACTATCTCACTAAAAGTATCCGATCCGTTTACAACAGACTGATTGATAATATTCCTGTCATAATTAGTCACCGGAAGTGAATTAATAAAATATCTGTAATGAGTGGTTGTGTCGATGTAACTTATTGAACTATCATATTTTGCAGTATACCTGTTCATTATTCCATTCTGATTGCCTATGTATGAATACATGTTTCGGCCGATTCCTGATGGTAAAAACCTGTCGGTGTATTTTCCCTCAGATAATCTGACAAGCACATTGTTCCCTTTATTAATATCATAGGTGAATAAATCAAACGTGGATGATAATTTTTCAAAGGGATCCGGTATGTTTGTAAGTGTATCGGATAACCGGTTTGAAGTGAATATTATTTCATTGGGGCTCTCTTTCAGGTAAGTAGGATTGAGATCATCTGCAAGGTCTCTCGTAATCTGTTCATTTGTACCTGATGATATTGTGTGAATATAAATATCTGTTATTCCATCTTTTACACCTGAAAATGCAAGTTTCGATCCATCCGGGGAATATGAAAAATCGAGAACCTTGTCAAAATAGAGAAGGTTCCTTCTTTCTGTTTTTTCTTCATTAATTCTGTAGAAGAATAATACCAGATCTGCTTTTACATCGCTTATATATGTTAGAATTCTGCCGTTAGGATGCCAGGCAAGTACAGGGTAGGTATTATCAGTTACCTGTTCAAAACGAGGTTCGGCTCTGTAAATAACCTTTCGCTTACCTGTAGCCTGATCATATAGATATATCTTTTTTCTTCCCCAGTCATTTGCAACAAAAGCTATATAATCCCCTCCAGGACTTACTTTTACCTGCTGGTATATCTGTTCTCTTTTTGTTTTTGCTATAGTTTTTCCATCTTCCCCGGGAGTATTTTTGTCATCTTCATACTCATTTAAATAATATTCTCTCCATTCTTTCAGGAGACTATTCAGATCAAGACCAATGACATATAACAAACCATCATCAACATTTTTATAAACTTTTGTGAGGTAAATGATATTGGGAATAAGAGCTTCGCCATATTTTTTCCCGATAAACCTCCAGAATGACTGCCCTGCATCTGTTGCATCCTGATATTCGAGATGATTGATATTCTTATATTTACCGGATTTAAGCCCATCTTTCACCCTGTTTTCTACGTTATAGTCCCAGTCGAATGATATATAATTGATTAATCCTTTTAAGTACCATTGTGGCATGGTGATCAAAGAGGAGCTTGAGATCCTGTCTTTTACGTCGGCATTGTACAGCATTTCGTTGATAATCACTTCAGTAATTGAAGCTGCAATCTGTCTTTCATAAGCAACATGGTCTCCTTCGTAGTAAAGCATGACCTTATTTTTAATAATGCGGGTGTAACCACCTGTATTATAGCCGTCCTCGTCAAATGTTACAAGTCCGATGTTTGATTGTTTATATTCCGCATTTTTATTAAAAATTATGAATATCATCCTTTTTTCAAGCGTATAGTCAAAATAGTCCTCAATCTCTTCCAGCTTTTTCGTTGCATAATTAGCTGTGAACTGGGCAAGGTCCCTTCCATACTCATTAAAATAACAATCAAAATCATCAAATCTGTAATATGACCAGTAATAGTTGAAATACTGAACTTTATTTTTTCCAAATGACATCTGATGACCATTATAAAACTGACCACTGGCATTTACATAGAAAATGCAAGCTACAATGCAGATTATCAGTTTTTTAATTGATATCATTTGTTTTGTAGTCATATAATGATCTGGAATATATTTATCACAAATTCTGTTCCAAAGAATCCGGACAAGCAGCAAAACTACTTATAATATGGTTTAAATTATCAATAAACCTTAAACTTTATTATTTTTACATAGTTAATTTTGATCACTTTTACGGTCTGATTTTTGTAGTTATTATGCAACCAAATTCATATAGAATTAGTTATATTATAGAAATTCAATTGAAACATTTAATCCTTTTTGGGAAATAGTTAAATAAAACAATTATAATATTTTACATTAAATTATTTATTGGCATGAAAAGATTAGTTTTTATCTCCGTCCTGATTTTTGGGATTACTGTTTATGCTCAGCAGGCACTTCCGAAAATGCAGATTTCAGGAACAGAGCACGATTTCGGGACTTTCAAAGAAGAAGCAGGCAGGCAGACTTTTGATTTTATTGTTACAAATACAGGTACCGGTGCTCTGGTTATACAAAACATTACGGCATCCTGTGGATGTACAACTCCTGAATGGACACGGCAACCTATTATGCCGGGTGGGAAAGGTAAGATTACAGCTATTTATGATCCGAAGGACAGGCCGGGTCAGTTTAATAAAACTCTTTCAGTTTATACTAATTCTAAACCGGAGGTTGTTGTTCTGACAATTAAAGGAGAGGTTACTCCGCGGGAGAAGACAGTTGAAGAATTATTTACCTTTCCTGTCGGGTCAGTAAGATTCGAGAGTAATCATCTCGCCTTTACCAATATTAAAAAGACAGAGAAAAAGATAAGGGTGATGCAGATTATTAATCCTTCAACAACTCCGGCTAAAGTTGAGTTTGATGGTCTTCCTGTTCATTTAACTCTTAAGGCAACTCCTGAAACGCTTAAGCCGGGACAAAAAGGACGGATAGAAGGAACGTATGATGGCACTAAAAACCAGGCCTGGGGAAATGTAAGCGATATGATCAAAGTTAAGATCAATGGTGTGGTACAGGAAAATGTATTTTATTATATATCAGCTAATCTTGTTGAAGATTTTTCTTCCCTATCAAAGGAGGATCTTTTAAACGCACCGGAATTTAAGGTAGCCTCCACAAACGTTGATCTTGGTAAAATTAAGGGTTCTACTCAAAATGAGGTTGAATTTAAATTCACTAATACAGGTAAAAGCGACCTTGTAATCAGGCATATACGATCAACCTGCGGTTGCACGGCAATACAGCAGGGCAACCAGGGTGTAGGTATTAAACCAGGACAATCAAGCTCCATTAAAGCAACATTTAATTCCGGAGGGTATTCCGGTAAGGTAACAAAGGCTATCTATGTTTATACCAATGATCCAAAGAATTCTGAGATTGTTCTTATGCTCAATGCCGAAGTCGAGCAAGCGGTAACACCAAAGTAACAAATAAGTGAATTAAAACAAAACATTTATTTCCTACAGGGTGTCAGATGTTTAGTCTGACACCCTTTTACTATTTTTGCAGAAACTTAAGATCTGATGGATAAAAAAAAGGAATACAGGAGTTCGTTGAAAGTAGTTGAGGGTGTTTCTCACCAACCCAATATTAATCCTGCTATTCTTTCAAAATCAGGAAGGAGGAGAAGAAGAAATCATTCCATAGATGATTATGTTGCAGGTATCCTTTCAGGCGACAGGACGCTTCTTAGCCAGGCTATTACTTTGATTGAAAGTTCACTTCCTGAGCATTATGATAAGTCGCAGTCAATTATTGAAAAATGCCTTCCATATAGTTCCAGATCTGTAAGAATTGGTATTACAGGGGTTCCGGGCGCAGGAAAGAGCACTTTCATTGAATCTTTTGGATCTTTGATTGCGGATTCAGGAAAAAAAATAGCGGTACTGACAATTGACCCCAGCAGTGACCAGACTAAAGGAAGTATTCTTGGCGACAAGGTCAGGATGGAAAAGTTAAGCAATCATCCTAATGCATATATCAGGCCATCACCGGCATCAGGTGCTCTGGGTGGTGTGGCGAGGAAGACCAGGGAGACAATAATATTATGTGAGGCAGCCGGATTCAATACAATTATTATAGAGACAGTAGGAGTGGGCCAGTCAGAAACGGCTGTTCATTCAATGGTTGATTTTTTTCTTCTTCTTATGCTGGCTGGTGCTGGCGATGAGCTCCAGGGGATCAAACGGGGGATAATGGAAATGGCAGATCTGATCGCAATTACAAAAGCTGACGGGCCAAATAAACTTGTTGCAGAAGGAGCAAAACTCCTTTATCAGAATGCAATTTCACTTTTTCCTGCCAAACCTTCTGGTTGGCGACCACAGGTATATACCTGTTCAGCCCGCACAAATACCGGAATCAGAGAAATCTGGGATTTAATATCAGAGTATTTATCATTTACAGCCAAGTCAGGTTATCTCGAAAGACTTAGGAAAGAACAGGCAGTAATAAGAATGCATAATACTATTATTGAGCATCTTAAGAATTCATTCTATAATCATGATGAAGTGAGGTTATTACTACCTGAACTTGAACAGCAATTGTTTAATGGTAGTATTACATCTTACAAAGCTGCTATTATGTTACTTGACAAGTACTATAAGATATGAGTATCTGAAATGAGAAATACAATGCTTATATTTTATTAAGTACTTTGCTATTAATCTAATCAAGTTTTTTGAATCATCTCCTGATGAATCTTGTTTCCGGATCATATTTAAAATTTTTAGATGTGAGTAATAATTTAACTATCTGATAAGCAGTAGATAAGAGATTTATTTACAGTAAAATAGGGTGTCTCTCCATTCTTGATAAAACGAATCCTCGAGATTCCTCGCTGGCGCTACTTTTAATGATAATATTATTGTATGCACATTATATGATACTTGTGATATCATATTGTGATATACTATGAAAGGTATAAAGAAATATGAGGATAGTTTTTTTAAAGAATACCGACATAGGATCAGGAGATCCCTCGCTTCGCATCGGGATGACAGGCAATTAGTTGATACACAGAGGGAAAGAAGCGGCGAGCCGCGAAGCTACCATTCTATATTGATCCTTGAATACTTTTGCGGCTCGCCGCTTCTTTCCCTCACATTTTACCCCAAAATAACCTGTAATCCCGAAACTCATCCACAAGGGACACAAATATAAAGCAATGGATATGAGGTGTATGAGTTGAGGGATCTCCCATTAAATATGATATTTTGTAAATTCATTATTGTCATTGGGCAGATACCTCCGAAATAATGAAGTAAAACACGCCTGGCGTATGAGGAATCTCCTGAATTCAGCAGGGACATGATCTTTTCTTGAGCTTCAAAAGCAGATAATTCATAAGAATTGCTTACAGATAGTTATTTTTAATTATTCATCCTTCAGGCAACGGACAGAAAGAAACTGATTTATTGGCATAACAAAAACATTCAAAATGTTGCTGTCAGAATACATGTTGAAGAAATAAGGATCGCTTGCTGAGATTGCGGAAGAACTCCAAAATATACCATCTGTTCCTGTTCCACGAAAAGCACCATTGAACCTAAAGCCTGCCGGCAGGGCTGTAAATCCGCTTTCGTTTGATGCTCCTGTATTCGGACTTTTCCAATGCGATGTGCCAGATTCTTTAAGCTTTCCACCTGCAACACTTACACCGCCCAGATAAGTTGCAAGTTTATTCCAATCGCCATCAGTGGGAACATGCCATCCTACGGGGCATAGCTTGCCAGTGCTGACAGAGTAACCATTGTAAAGAGCTCCATAAGCAGGCATGAATGAAACTTCATCATTATTATACCAGCCATACAATGGCTTGTATTGATCCACTCTTAATGATGCTAATGATGGTATTTCCGTTCCATCGTTATACCGGGTGGTTTTAAGATTCTCGGCCATCCATACCTGTTTGCCTATCTGAATTGTCTTGTAGGTATTACCAGCAATATCAGCAACTGAACCGTAATACAGATCCCGGTTAAAATTTATCTCACCAATATGTACGGTAAATGTCCACACCTTACTCGAAATAACAGGACTATCCTGAGGTTTAGCGACCACTTTCCAATAATACATAACTTCTGCTTTGATATCTTTTACAGACAAGCTGGTTTCAAACCTGTCTGACCCTATAATTATATACGGATTGGATGATGTGCCTAAATATATATCATATATCAGATTATTGCCTTCAGGATTGCTGATTGACCAACTCAGTTTAATATCAGTGCATGATTCAGTAGACCCGTTTGCAGGATGAGGGTCGAATGGCTCTAATGGAGAGATACTCTCTTTTTTACATGAAGCTAATATTAGTACTACAGTTACTAAGATTGAAGTAATGATCAAATTGTTGCATAAAGACTTTTTCATGTTTTATCAAGCAATCGATTTATTCACTGGTTTTTTATTAAGTGTGTTACTCAGTTTTAGTTCAATTTATCTTCTATGTACAAAAACATGATCAGAATAACTATATTTTACTTTTTAAATTCAAAAACCCATCCTGAAGTACAAATCCACACGGTATTTGAATCGGGGAATGAGATATCATATGCACGAAATGAATCTTTCAGAAATTTAGCATATGGAGAAACAGTTATATATTTACCATCTCTGAAAAAAGCAATTAACTTACTTGTTTGCTCATAAATAGGGTTAAGACTGGCCCAAATGTTGTTTTCATTATCAATATAAAGCTTGTCTAAAGATATATTATCATCATCCCATTTATATACTGTCTCCCAGTTGTTATTTTTGTCTAATCGCTTTATCTGATCATAAGTACAGCTGAAATAAGCAGTATTTTCACTATCGAAGCCAATACTTTCGCTATCTATATATTCACCTACATTTTCATTAGGAAGATTCGGCATAATTGTGTATTCATTATCATTACTATACTTTATAACTTTAAATTTAGGAGGACCAAACGGTTGCAGATGAACTATATACCATAAATTCCTCTCCTTATCATTAAAAATATTTTTAATACGATAATCACCAGGGGCAAAAACTGGGTGAATAGCTGTTACAGATTCTCCATCACACATATATTCATGCTCATCAGATCCATGAAAGTGAATATTACCTTTTTTGTCTTCTGCCATTTTCCCGGGCATTACAAGAACAGGAAATTTAATTGTTTTAACAGATGTATCTTCAAACAGGTTAATAGCTCCCCAGGTATTGGCCCATAATCGGTCCCTGGAATCAACAAATATATTTTGAGTATTACTGGCAGGTGCATCAAAACCGAGTACTTTTTTTGTCCAGCAAATCAATTCTTTGTTTGCGCGGTTATATCTCCAAATAGAACCAGCATTGTCCAGCATCCATGCAATTCCTTTACTATCAAATTCAATATCTTTCATGCCAAAATAATTGATAGTAGTTATGGGCAATTCATTAAATAGAGTGTCAGTAAGATAGTAAGGAAGACCGTCAAACAGGTATTGTTTTTCAGGGATTGTGTCCTGCTTTCGACAATTCAAAAATAGTATTGTGAAAAAAATCATGCAACTAAAATATATAATATGCCTCATAGTAATCAACTTAATTATAAGCTTATGTGTTTCATAATTGTCAACAAATATTTAAACAAAACTTTATAACAGTAATCTATCCTTTTTAAGAATCATTATTGCTTGACCCGACTTCAAACCTAAAACTATAAAAAAATATTTGTGATGGCTAAATATTATCAGTCTTTTTAATGCACAAAATTATTTATTGACAGTTAGTTTTATTTTCCGAAGAGTTTTAGAGTAAAGCTAATTTTGTGATTAAAGGGGAAAAATACACGGGGTAAATTATCATTAAGGAACGATTTTTTATTCGGGATTAATATTCCGTACACATTAGCAATACATGATCGAAAGGTCGTTTCTCTTTCAGGAGTTTTGGAGCCTTTTTATAATTGACAATAATCCATATCTTTGCAAGACTTAAATGAAAACTAATTTGTTGTAAATTCAAATTTATTAAGAATGAAAGATTACATTTATCTGGGTATTATTGCAATATTCTTTACAGCCTGTTCGTCAGAGCCTCACTATGTTATTAATGGAAATATTGATGGAGCTGACAGTGTTACTTTTTACATTCAGAAGAGAGAAGCCGGGAATATCATTACTATTGATTCCGCATTTTCAAAAAAGGGATCATTTAAAATTAAAGGAGGTAAAATTGAATACCCCCAGATGATACAACTTGTTGCCGGGGATACACGAAAAAGGACATCTTTTTACCTCGAGAATTCAGAAATCACTGTTACCGGTAGTCTTGATTCTCTTTTTAAAGCTGAAATAAAAGGATCAAAAACCCAGGACGAGTATCAGACATTTGTTGATTCAAACAAACCCTTGAGTGATAAATATTCAGAGATCTATTCAGATTATCAGGCCGCTGTCCAGTCAGGCGATGCTGCGAAAAAAGAATTAATCATAAAGCAAACAGATTCTATTCAGAAGGAGATGATCAACAACCAGAAGAACTTTGTTGTAAATAATCCGGCTTCTTATGTTACTCCCTCAATACTTTCAAGTGTGAGTTACTATATGGAAGCAGATGAAATAGAAGCAATAATTAATAAACTTGATACTGCAATTGCTGCATTACCCCAGATTAAGAGCCTCATGGAGACTGTTGCTGTTATGAAAACTGTATCCATTGGTCAGAAAGCACCTGATTTTACCATGAATGACACTAATGGAAATCCTGTTTCCCTATCTTCGAAATTTGGCTCCGGCCTGCTTCTTGTCGATTTCTGGGCAGGATGGTGCGGGCCATGCCGTCGTGAGAATCCGAACATAGTGAAGTTATACAATGATTTTAATAAAAAAGGTTTTGATGTCTTCGGTGTCTCCCTTGATCAGACAAAAGAGACATGGCTTAAGGCAATTGCTGATGATAAGCTTACCTGGACACATGTATCGGACCTTCAGTACTGGAATAATTCAGCCGCAAAACTTTACGGAATAAAGGCGATTCCTGCTAATTTTCTTTTGGATAAAAATGGCATAATCATCGGTAGGAACCTTATGGGAGAGGATCTTTATAATAAAGTAAATGAGATACTTGGAGATAAGAAATAAAGACTCTGCTTAAATTACACTTCACTTACTATCTCTTCAAGGATAAAACCGGTTCCACGAACCGTACGGATATCAATATTTTTATCCTCTGATACATATTTTCCTGACTTCTGACGATTAGTGCGGTGGAGGTACCTCCACTATGTATATATACTTACGAAACCCATCCCCTGCCCCCCGCTTTGCGGGGCAGGCTCTTCCCTTTAAAGAAAAAAGGAAGGGGTAAGTCAGCTGATTATAAATAGATTATAACTACAATATAAACTTTTCGCTCCTAATAGTATTGAATGTTATTTGATATCTGATACTTTTATTATTATAAATGTACGAAAGTAACAAAGAGCTGATAATATACAGTATGCGGGAGTGTCCCCCTTCCCTTTTTTTGCTAAAGGGAAGGGGCAGGGGAAGGGTTAAGATATAAATAGAAGGGGCTTGGTACGTGCTCTTTCTTACCATTTACATAGGCTTAAAATTGGGGTTAGTGCGGTAAGAAATAAAAATTAAATCTATATATTATTCAATTTTAATTACTTGAAGATCAAGACAGCACTAAAATTTGAAAACGTCAGAAATCAGGATACTTGGAGGAAAGAAATAAAAACTCTGCTGATTTTATACTTCGCTTTCTACCTCTTCAAGAATAAAACCGGTTCCACGAACCGTACGGATATCAATATTTTTATCCTCCGATACGTATTTTCTTAATCTGCTTATAAAGACATCCATACTTCGTCCCAGGAAGTAATCATCTTCACCCCATATCTCAGTAAGGATATCTTCCCTTGCAAGAATTTTGTTTTTGTTGACAATAAAATATTTAAGAAGTTGTGCCTCTTTGAGAGTGAGTTTTTCTTTTGATTTTCCGCTTATAAGTTCGAGAGTATTATACTTTAGGATAGTATCTGAGATCTTAAACTCTTCATTGGTATAGGAATAGGCCCTTTTTAATATGTTATTTATCCTGAGGATAAGGACTTCAGGATCAAAAGGTTTTGTTATATAATCATCAGCTCCGATCTTTAAACCCCTGACAATGTCCTCTTTGAGACTTTTTGCTGTCAGGAAGATAACAGGCATAGCCGGATTAGCCTCCTTTATTTTTTCAGCAAGGGAGAATCCATCCATTTCCGGCATCATAACATCCAGAACACAGATATCCGGTTTCACCTGGTTAAAGAGCTCCCAGGCTTCGTTTCCGTCGCGGCCAAGAGTGACCTCAAAGCCGCTTATAGTTACATATTGTGTTAATATGTTTCCGAAATCCCTGTCGTCTTCAGCTATTAAAACTTTCATATTATTAATTTTTAAGTGTTATAAGGTAAGGTTACTGTAAAGATACTGCCTTTTCCCGGTTTACTGGTAACCTTAACATCTCCTCCGTGAGCTTCAGCAATTCTTTTTACATAATAGAGGCCCAATCCCAAACCTTTATATTTATGTATATTTCCTGTTGTAGCCCTGTAAAATTTATCAAATATGTGTTTCTGATCTGTCTTGTTTATACCAATTCCATTGTCTTCAATACATATACTGATATTGTTATCATCAGAAAGCCCTTTAATATTTATAACAGGCTCTCTTTCAGAATATTTTACTGCATTTGCAAGGAGATTATTAATCAGTGTGGTAAAGTAAACCACATCCAACTCTATCTTTTTACCGGCAAGATCATAATTCTGTATTATGGTTGCCCCATTTCCGCTGCCCGATTTAAAGCTGCTTACAATATCGTTCATTACCTCCTCAATAAAAACAGTTTTCTTCTCGAGCTGGAATTGACTTCTTTCCCAGATACTAATCTCGAGTATCATATTGATCAGCTGATTCAGATGGACACTCTGTTTGCCAATTAACCTGGCTGTTTCGAGTATCTTTTCTTCATTGGTTCTTATCTGAGCCATCTCGAGTGTTTTGCCGGCTACAGTTATAGTTGATAATGGTGTTTTTAATTCATGAGTCATATTATTTATAAAGTCGGTTTTAAGACTTGATAACCGCTTTTCTTCCAACAGGTTCCTGTATGTCACCATGAAGATTATTATTACAACCAGAATGCTGATAGTACTTATCGACAGAAAAGCTGAAGTCTCTTTAAGAATAACCTTCTGTTTATCTGAGAAGTCAATATAATAGTCAATCATTAATCTGTAGTTATTGCCTTCAAAATAGAACCAGTTGACGAAAATATTTGACCCTGATCTTTCTCCCGGAAGAGCTCTCCTTCCACGCTCCGGAAGCACCCGATTAGTGAAATTTTCACTTTGATATATTACTGTTGTATCTTTTCCGATAATTTCAAGATTATTTATCAGTATTAAATAATTGAAGTTCTTTTCAAGTCCTCTCATTTCAAAATATGAGGATAGTAATGCTGAAAGATCCTGCTCCTTATTTATAACTTTTGTGAAATATTCGAATATATATTTCTTGCTGCTATTGAGCTTTTCCTGGTCATTTATCAGTTGCAGCTCTTTATTTGCCTTTTCTGAATAATCATTTAAGAGAATACGCACAGTATCAAATCCGTCGGTTGCCATCCTTCTTCTGATATAATTATATCCCTCCATTGATCTTAAAGTATATCGCAATGAGAACATTTCGTTTTTCTGATTCCATATACTTCTGACGATATAGACCTGAACCGAAACCAGTATAATTATTGATATTATACCTAGCAGCAGTACTGTGTTTCTCTTTATCATTGGTATTAAGTTTTCTGCATTTCTTTCAAAATTATTCAATTTATTAACATTTCCGGCAAGTAGTAGCAACATTAACCTCGTGTTAACCCGGTGTTAACAAAATAATGTCTTTTCCGGCTGTATCTTTACATTATGTAATTTAATACTTACAGTCATGAAAAAACATAGTATATTTTTAGCAGGATTCTTATTCATATTTTTTATTTCCTCCTTTCAGATGGTATCATCCCAGGAGGTCTTAAAAGAAGAGAAACAAACGGAAGAGGAGATTCTGAAAGCAATCGATGAGCAGAAGAAGGCAATGGTCAGGCAAAAGAAAGCCGAGGAGGATGCTCTTGTGATAATCAGAAAAAATAACATGGTTGATGCGGAACGTCATTTTAAGGATATGCAGATGGAAATTGAAAACGATAGTATTCTCAGAGACCGGTTTAGATATATCGACGGCAGGTTAGGAAGGGCATTCTCGTATGAAACACCTTATGAGTTCGCTTACCCTGATATCCCTTCTTTTTATGGTCATTCTTTTGATGATGAAGAAAGAACAACCTGGGATTTTTCAAAATCGGTAAAGGAAAACACCTTTTCAAGAGATTACAGCTTCTTTGTTGAGAAGAATGTTAAAACCGTAGTTATGTCAGTTATGGGAGACTGCAAGGGTGGAGAGATAAGGATTAAGATAATTATGCCTGGCGGCAAAAACTACTCCGATATTCTAATTGATGAGTTCGGCAATCTGAACTGGAGAAAGTCATTCACGATCTCTGAAACAGAAAATCAGGATAAGACCGGAGAGTGGAAATTCCAGATCAATTCATCAAAAGCAACCGGATTTTTTAAGATCTCTCTGAAAACTTATTAGGATCTTCAACGCTAACGATCATTCTGACTGAACAGTAGTGCTTCCTCCTTTAACACTCTTTACAGTGATTGTGTACCTGGTTCCTCCTTTAATTATCCATTTAAGATCTACCTTCGAATTTCCCGGAATGTTGGCTATCTCCAGTCTTTCAGGATTCTTCTTCTGATCCCTGGTTACATTTTGCAACACGTCGTCAACTATCATTCCGGCTATTACTTTGCCTCCTTCAACTGAAACATAATCAGGAGGATCAATACGGTACTTCATGTTGCTGGCAGAGTGAGTGGGAAGGATCCTTTTATTCTCAACAGATGCAGTAACTTCTGTCAGACCACCATCAAGTTTTTTTACCTTAATATTTGTAACTTCCAGTTTAGGCAACTGATATGCATTGTAAATGCAAAAAGCAGCATTTCTGTGTGCATCAGTTTCAAGTATGAAACCGGGATGAAGCCTCCCGAAAGTTTTCTTGAATCCACCTACTTCAATCTCTCCATATAAGGGATGAGTGGCTTTCTGCCAGGGAATAAAGGCATCATCAAATAGCAGGAGTCTGTCAAACTCATACATATCGGTATTTGTTGAATCATAAAACATAAGATAAGGGGTCCAGAGTTCATTTGAGAATACGAAGCATCCCATTCCCCCGTGCATCCAGTCAAGTTCTCCTCCCCACACAGTATACATGTCTTTCCATATTGTAAGAAGCTTGTATCCCGGAATAATTTTCTCTCCTGTTCTGCCAATAGCAATAATTGCCTCCTCATCTGCCCTGCTATATGCTTCAGCACCGCCTCCCCTTACAGATGGTCCTTTAAGGATCATCCCGCCGGAATTGTGGAATGACTGAGTTGCTCCGATGTTCCGGTGTTTCATGACAAAATCTCTGACAGCCTGATTTTCAGGAAAGGTAAACGGATACTTGTCTGCTCCATTCTGAATGAAATTTGGCTCCCAGTTAAAGCCCCAGTCACGGTTGCCGTCATAAGTCCCGGGACCATCCTCATTGATTAATCCATCTCCGTCATTGTCAAAACCTTCGTAACCAAGAAGTTCATATTCTCCTTTCTCCTCAGCACCAACACGTATCATTTTGCGGGGATCAGAAGGGTCAATTTTCATATTTCCATTTGGATTCCTTCTTCTCATCTGGCTTATTTCCTTATCTCCGTTAAGATCATCCGTTCCGTCCTCATCCATAAGTCCGTCACGGTCGTTGTCACGTGGAGCAAGTCCTGATCTGGGAGGTACTGTTGCACTGGTAAAATATTCCCTTCCGTCAGGATTAATGGTAGGTGCTATATAAAATGTTTTATCAACCAGAAGTTTTTTTATAAACTCATTTTCATCATACATTTCACAGAGGTACCATGCTGTATATAGAGCCATCTCTGTTCCCTGAAGCTCTGAAGAGTGAATATTGCCGTCAATCCAGAATCCTGGTTTGAGACCCGGATCTTCGGATTTTTTATCACTTATGGTTAAAAGGTATATCTCTCTTCCCTGGTACGACTTACCAATTGATTCCATAGAGACCAGCTCCGGAAATGTTTTTGTAAGTTTTGAACACAGATCAACAACTCCCTGGTATGTGTAATACTTATTCCAGGATACCTGCACCTTAGGATTTGCAGGGGACCCTACTGCCTTAAAAAATAAGCCTTCTGTCTGTGATTTTACTTGCACTGTTAAGAAAAGAAGCAGAATAAATATAGTTGATTTGATTTTTGTTATTTTCATTATCTGAAACATTAAATTGTTAATTATTTTAGCTCAAGAGAGGTTGTAATAGTTCCTGTGTTCAGGGCTCCGGCTGTGATAGTTACTGAACCTTTTCCGGAAATCAGCCAGCTGAATTCAGCTGATGAATCTCCTTCAAGCCGCCTGATGCGCTGGATCTTCTGACCACTAAGAAAAGCCTGTCCTTTAGCAGGTTCGAGAATTATTCTCATAATTCGTGTCCATCGGTTTTCTTCCCCTGATTCAGCACAGGTTGCAAATATGCCCCTGTTATGAACTTTGAGCGACAGACGGTAGATATTTTCGCCTGCATTCTCAATCCTTGTGTCCAGGAACTCCAGCTCAGGATGCATTGCAGCCAATGTCAGAAGGAATTTATAGTTTTTGTCTATAAGATTATCCAGTGAATCAGCAGGAGGATTTATCATTAAAAACGGTTTAATACCACCAATCTCACTTTTCTTATCCGGAAAATCAGGGTGCATTATTTCTTTCCATGGAACAAATACGTCATTCATGTTATTCTTTTCTGCAAATTTCAGGAATGCAGCTTCAGCATTTTTACCTTTTTCGACAGGGAACCACCATGCCGGTGTGCTGAAACTATATCTGCCATAATGAAAATAGGACCACTCCATGAAGTTTCCCGGAGTATTTACTGCAACCGGTGCCCCTTTGATTCCGGTAATTTCGTGGTATTTATCTGATACAAGCTTATTAATTAATTCATCAGATTTCAGTATGGAGGAGATCTTACGGTCTGTTGTCTCCATTCTCTGTCCGCGACCTGTACCCTGATCCATAGATGCAGGTGAGCCAGATCCCTGTTTTTCAGATGCTTTCATAGGCTGTCCTAAATTATCCTGCGGACCAAATGCAAAAGTCATGTAAATATTGAAATGATCATACAGAAAGTCAGCAAGTGCTTTTGTTTCTTCTTCAGAAACGGCATGAAAACCGGAATGTGTTCCAAACTCCTCATAGTTAAAAGTGAAGTTTTTGTTCAGGCTTACCCCACCAATGACATCCTCATTGATTTTTTCATCTTTGTCATTATCAATTCCTTCAGAATAAACACGATATGATCCAGTCTGACCTTTAGAGATATCGGAAATAACCATTACTCTTTTATCCTCATCGCTTTCAATATAATTTCCAGCCGGATCGGTGACACGAAGCAAAGTTATCAATCCGTCATTATTCAGATCCTCAAACGGGTCTTCATCAAATAGGAAGTCTTTGTCATCATCCGTTGGATTTGCATTTACTGATCTTTCGAATTTAAGTTTTGAAAAAAACTGTTCGGATGCATCCGGACTTACATCAGGGAAGACATAGAATGTTATACGAGAAAGTAAATTCTTTATCCCCGGGTTTTCTGATTCCCTGAGAATTTTTTCTGCAAAGCCTAAAGAAAGGTCTCTTCCGGCTATGTAGGCGCCATCAATGCCTCCCAAAATGGCAATACCCGGTTTGGTGTCTTTCATACCTGTTCCGATGGTGAGAACAAAGACATCCTTTCCTCCGGCTGTTTTAACTATGCTCTTAACTTCACACAAAGAAGGATGTGATTTGCTTAACTGATTTATTTTCTGAGATATAGTATTGTGGGTACTATATTGGGCCTGGGCAATTAATTGAAGTGTGCCAAAACATAGAATTATTGGCATAATAAAAACATTGAGGCAAATTTTCTTCATAGTTTTTTTTGTTATCATTAGGCTTATTTATTATTATTGTTCTCAACGAACACTTTTCTAAAAGTTAAACTATCATCTTTTACCAGGTTTACCCGATTTTTTTCTGACGTTTCCGGCCCGGCAGAAATTGAATAAAGGATCCCAATTTTGATTTTGATGAAACTCCGAAGTTTTTAAATCGAAATATCCCAAAACATGTTTTGGCGACAAAGTATAAAGTAATTCTTCATTGTCACCTATATAGGGTTTCTTAATTGTAAATACCTCCTCAATGGTTACTTCTTTCTTATTTGATATGGCTTTGTAAAAATCATAAGTTGTTTTCGGGATAGCTATTATTATTGTATACGACCCATATTCTTTCCTCTGAAACAGGAAGTAAGTGATCTCTATCGGTTCATTCGGATTGATCCTGTCAGTAGAGTGTGGAAGCTGATTTTCAAAGATAAATCCTTCATTCATAATTATTTTGACAACATTTATTTCCCTGGTATTATGAAGGAAGAAATAACACCCCTTGAAATCATTCAAAATTGATGCGAGTGTCTCCCCTTTATTTTTCATCCTTTTTAAACTGGCTCTGCAGGTAAATCATTTCCAAAAATAGCATATTATTTTATTTTCGTCATATAAACTATTTGTTCTGATATATGTTAATTTTGTATTCACTTTAAGTTTTCTGTATGATGAGATATGTTATCAGTCTGTTAGTTTTGTTAATTTTTGTTTCCTGTGGAAGCAAAACCCCGGTTAAAGAACCCAGCATCATAACAGTAAGTATTCCTCCGTTCAAGTATTTTGTTGATAAGATCGGAGGTGATGACTATCAGGTTAATGTTATGGTGCCTGCAGGAGCAAATCCACATATTTATGAACCTTTCCCGGAGCAGATCAGCAAGCTTAGAAAATCAATTGCCTATATCAGCAATGGTTATCTGGGATTTGAGATGACCTGGCTTGACAGATTTTATGAAACTAATAAAATGATGAGCAGGTTGAATCTGGGTAATAGTATTGTACCACTGGATTCTCATCATGATCATGAAGGAGAGAATGTTGAGAGTGCAGATCCGCATTACTGGGTATCGCCTACTTGTGCTTTTTCAATGGCAGGTTCAATTAAAGATTTCCTGATAAAGCTGAATCCCGTACATAAGGAGATTTATGAAGCAAATTATCAGAGTTTTGTTTCAGAAATTAAGCAATTGGATGATAAGGCCAGGGAAATGTTCGCATCAGTTAATAATAAATCATTTATGATCTATCATCCTAACCTGGGATATCTTGCCAGAGATTACGGACTTAAGGAGGTATCAGTGGAATATGAGGGAAAAGAACCCCCGCCTTCAAGGATGAAAGAACTGATTGATTTTGCCAGGAACGAAGAGCTGAAAACTATTTTTATTCAGAGAGAATATGATACAAAAAATGCACAGGCAATAGCTGATGAGATCGGAGCGGATTTAGTTATTATTGACCCTTTATCTGAAGATTGGTATAAATCAACTGAGGATATGATCATTGCTTTGTATAATAGTTTGAATGGACCCTCAAAATAATAATATATATGGCCCTCTTGTTTGAAATGCATTCTTTGTCGGCCTCATATGGAAAGAATATTGTATTAAAAGATATAGATTTCATTGTCAGAGAGAATGATTTTATTGGTGTTATTGGTCCGAACGGGGGTGGTAAAACAACGCTTTTAAAAGTAATCCTGGGACTGTTGAAACCTCTATCAGGCAGACTGGATTTTAATCTTGATCTCGTCCACGGGAAAAGTATAGGCTATCTGCCCCAGATTTCAACTGGTGATATAAACTATCCGGTAACAGTAAAAGATATAGTTCTTTCAGGACTAATGATTAAAAAGGGTATCATATCCAACATGTCGGCAAATGATAAGAAAAAGGCTGAGACTATAATTGATGATCTGGGATTACAGGAATTGGCCAATTCATCGATGAATGAGTTGTCTGGAGGGCAGATGCAGAGGGTTTTTCTTGCACGGGCAATCATTGGAGATCCAAAGTTGCTTCTGCTTGATGAACCCGGAAACTTTGTCGATTCAAATTTCGAAAGCGATTTTTATGAAAAACTTAGAGAGCTTAATCACAGGATGGCGATCCTGATGGTATCACATGATGTTGGAACAATTTCTTCTCATATTAAATCCTTTGCCTGTGTTAATAAAAATCTCCATTATCATGATTCACATGAGATTACTAATGATGACCTGCAGGCCTATGGGTGTCCGATTCAGCTGATAACACATGGAGAAGTTCCCCATACGGTTTTAAAACTACATAACTAGTGGAGACCAGTATCTTTCAATATGACTTCATTGTAAAAGGGCTTTTAGGAGCTGTTTTTGCAAGTATAACGGCAGGATTAGCAGGTACATATATAGTATCAAAGCGAATGGTTTTCCTTAGCGGGGGAATAACACATGCCTCATTCGGTGGAATAGGTATCGGATACTATTTAGGTATTAATCCGGTTATTGGAGCTGCTGTTTTCGGTATACTTTCTGCTCTTGGTGTTGAATATCTTTCGGTACGTCAAAAAATAAGAGAAGACTCAGCAATCGGTATTCTTTGGGCTTTTGGTATGGCAATTGGAATAATATTTATTTATCTGACACCGGGATATACTCCGAACCTCATGAGTTATCTTTTCGGGAGTATCCTTACCGTCACAACAAACGACATTGTAGCCCTCGGAATTATGTCTGTTGTCTTAATCCTTTATTTTTCAGTATTTTATAGGACTATCCTGTATATATCTTTCGATGAGGCATATGCCAGAACTTATTCATCATATGTAAATATTGTTAAATATATTACTACCTCCCTTATTGCGCTCACTATAGTTTTAAATATAAGGATGGCCGGAGTAGTGCTGGTTATATCATTGCTTACTATTCCCCCGAATATTGCAATATTATTCACAAGGGTTTATTTTAAGATCATTCTCCTGTCAGTTATTGCAGGATTTGCCGGAACTGCAACTGGTTATGCAATTTCATACTTTGCAGGTATTCCTGTCGGTGCAACAATAATATTTACATTAGTAGTTTTATGGTTATTGGCGAAAGGCTTAAAAGGCTTAATAATTAAAGTTGGAAGCGTTGAATGATGGTACAAAATTGACATAATAATTATAAGTTGGAGAAGGTACTTATGATGAAATGATTTAGCGAATTACAAAACGTTCTAAATAGTAGCAGTATGGATTATGATTTGATTGTTATTGGCAGCGGACCAGGTGGGTATGTTGCTGCCATAAGAGCAGCTCAATTAAAAATGAAAGTAGCTGTAATTGAAAGATCTGAGCTGGGAGGTATATGCCTGAACTGGGGTTGTATACCAACAAAATCTCTTTTAAAAAGTGCCCAGGTATTTGATTACCTTAATCATGCATCTGATTACGGGATTCAGATAACCGGTGAAGCAAAAGCCGATTTCAGTGCCATGGTTGCCCGTAGCAGATCTGTTGCAGATGGGATGAGTAAGGGTATCCAGTTCCTGTTTAAGAAGAATAATATTGTTCATATTAAGGGTTTTGGAAGGCTTCAGGGTAGCAATGCCGTTGAGGTTGAGGATTTTGAAGGAAAGAAAGCCAGATATACTGCCGGTAATATTGTTTTAGCTACAGGTGCCAGATCGAAAGAGTTGCCCAATTTAAAGCAGGACGGGGAAAAAATTATTGGTTACCGCGAAGCAATGACTCTGGCGAAACAGCCTTCCTCAATGGTTGTGGTAGGATCAGGAGCGATTGGCAGTGAATTTGCTAATTTTTATCAGACTATAGGAACAAGCGTCACACTAATTGAATTCCTTCCGCGGATTGTTCCGAATGAGGATGAGGAGGTATCCAAACAACTTGAAAGGTCATTTAAAAAGATAAAGATGAAAGTTATGACCGATTCAACTGTTGAATCGGTAGATACCTCCTCCGGATTGTGTCGTGTAACTGTAAAGACTCCTAAAGGAATTGAGGTTGTTGAATCGGAAATTGTATTTTCTGCTGTAGGGGTAACAACAAATATTGAAGGTATAGGATTGGAGATTGCAGGAGTTAAAACTGAAAAGGGGAAAGTAGTTGTTGATGATTTCTACAAAACATCAGTTGATTGTGTTTATGCAATAGGAGATATTGTACATGGACCTGCACTTGCGCATGTAGCATCGGCAGAGGGTATTATTTGTGTCGAGAAAATTGCCGGTCTGGATCCGGAGCCACTCGATTATAAAAATATTCCGGGCTGTACTTATACAAACCCGGAAATTGCATCCTGTGGAATGACAGAAAAGGCTGCCAGGGATGCAGGATATGAAATCAAAGTTGGTAAATTTCCTTTTTCAGCTTCAGGAAAGGCGAGTGCTGCAGGTGCAAAAGAGGGTTTTGTCAAACTTATTTTTGATGCTAAATATGGTGAACTGCTTGGTGCTCATATGATTGGAGCCAATGTCACAGAGATGATTGCAGAGATAGTATTGGCCAGGAAACTTGAAACTACTTTTCATGAAATAATAAAAGCAGTTCATCCGCATCCTACTATGTCAGAAGCTATTATGGAGGCAGCTGCTTCAGCTTATGGTGAGGTTATACATCTTTAACACTCTTAACGCAACCTTTATGTCTTAATTTTCATCAATTCTTTATAGTGTTTTTGGTAATTAAGACAATTTTTTTATATTTTTATGTTCTCAAAGCGGTGAAAACTTGTCAGAGATAAAAAAAATTATAGATGGTTGTCTGGAAGGGAACAGAAGAGATCAGGAGCTTCTTTACAGAAGGCATGCCCCTAAATTGTATGGCGTATGTCTTCAGTATTCCGGGAATGATGAGGAGGCGAGAGATATTTTGCAGGAGGGTTTCATAAAGATATTTGAAAATCTTGAAAGTTATAAACATCAGGGTTCTTTTGAAGGATGGATGCGGCGGATAACTGTAAATACAGCTCTCGAGAAGTTTCGGAGCAGGAATAATCTTTACAGGGTTGATGATATTGATCAGATACAAGAACCTGATGCAGAACCTGATAATGAAGATTATGCAGGACTTGAGGCTAATGATCTTTTAAGTATTATAAGAGAGTTGCCACCAAAATACCGGATTATTTTTAACCTTTTTGCAATAGAGGGATATTCACATAAGGAAATAAGTAAGATGGTGAATATTTCAGAAGGAACATCAAAATCGAACCTCTCCCGTGCAAGAGCAATACTTCAGAGGAGAGTTGAATTTTATACAGGTGTCAGGAGGAGAGTGATAAATGGCTGATCGGGAGACAAATATTGATATTGTATTCAGAAATGGACTGAAAGACTATGAGGCTCTTCCTCCTCCGGAGGTTTGGGATAAAGTTTATCCTCATATTAAGAAATCAGGAAATACTTATAGAATTGCAAGATATGCTGCAGTTATTATTGTTCTGCTGACTCTGAGCTTCTTCTCCTATAGAATAAGCAGAGATATTGCAACACTTCCTTCCAATAATTATATGGCATTTGATATTGTTAGTCCTTCTCCCCTTACGGACCAGTATGTAGCAGTAGCAGAGGAATTTGTAGAATATGAGACGTATCTGGTTAAGTCTTCACAGAAAACCCCGGCAGATAGTAAACACGAAATAGCTGTCTCACATCCCGACGGCATGGTTAACACTCCTGCATACTATGACAGGGAACCAGTTAGTCTGTCTTCTGATTATGACAGGCAGCTACAGAGAAAACAATTTAAGGCGTCTTCCCCGGCTTCCTATGATCCATATCAGAGTAATGTTGCTGATTACCAGCTTTATCCTTCTGATATTCCAGTACAAAAGACTGAAAAGTGGTCGATAGCTGCCCTGGCATCTCCAACATACTACTCAAGCATTAATTCCGGAAGTGATGAGCTTTACAGGCAGATGGCTGCTTCTGAACAACCTCTTGTTTCATATACAGGTGGAGTAGCCCTGGCATATAAGGTAAATAAAAGATTCAGTATACAATCGGGTCTTTATTACTCTTCGGTAGGGCAGATGGTTGAGGGTATTAATTCTTTTGGTGGATTCAGGGAGTATGATTATACCAAAGGAGACAGGAATTTTGAAGTCCTGACATCAACAGGTACGCTATATACAAACAATGCAGATGTATTTCTGGAATCTGTTGACGGAAACAGGGTACTCACATCATATACTAA
This sequence comes from uncultured Bacteroidales bacterium, assembly GCA_963732435.1. Classification (GTDB taxonomy): domain Bacteria; phylum Bacteroidota; class Bacteroidia; order Bacteroidales; family VadinHA17; genus LD21. The sequence continues at coordinate 45,067 of CAVSZL010000010.1, forward strand.
AGATGTTTTCGACCCTAAAAAGTCTAATCTTCAATATATTAATAATACACTCAGACAAAGCCTGAGCTACCTTGAACTTCCTATTATACTAAGATATAAAATTGTCGATAAAACATTGGATTTTAATCTTATCGGAGGAGTCTCCTATAATATGCTTCTGGATAATTCTGTTTATACAATTGTTGAGGGAGGAAAATATCCTATCGGTGCAACAGACGGGTTAAATTTCCTGACCATCAGCAGTTCACTGGGAATGGGAATGGAGTATAACCTCTCCAGGAAATTCTCGTTGAACCTTGAACCAACTTTCAGGTATTATCTTAATCCATTTAATACTACAGGTTCCTCATCACATCCATATTCATTCGGAATATTCTCGGGAGTATCCTATAAGTTCTGATGTTTAAAAATTCGACTTTTATCTTTTCTTAGTGCGCGGGCAGGCATAATCCTTTCTATTTTAATCAGTTCGCAATTTATATACTGTGAAATTATTTTTCACATGTAAAGTGTTACATTTGCAAATTGTTTTATACACCTCAGAAGCATATGATTAAATCAGATAACAGATCCCTGCAATCAGCATTAATTATAATTATAAGTATAATAGTTATAGGCTCAATTGCCTTAGGTTTCAAAGGGTTCAGTAATAATCACAAGTCAGATATATATGTTGCAGACACAGCTGTAAGTATCCAGGCATTTAAGTTACCTGAGAGTGTAATGTTTGCAGGTGAGAAGATGCCTCTTGAGAACTTTGATACATGGGAAAGCCTTGAACGTGAAATACTTATTAGTGCTTATCGTCACTCTTCAACAATTCTTATAATAAAGAGAGCGAACAGGTTTTTACCGATGATTGAAAAGGTACTGGCAAAAAACAATATTCCGGATGATTTTAAGTACCTGGTGGCTGCAGAAAGTGAGTACAGCAACCTTATCTCTCCTGCCGGCGCTACCGGATTCTGGCAGATTATGTCACAAACAGGAAAGGAAGAGGGTCTTGAAATAAATACAGTCGTTGATGAAAGATATGATATAGAGAAATCGACTCAGTTTGCCTGTGATTACTTAAAGAAGTCGTTTGAAAGATATGGAAACTGGACACTTGCAGCAGCCTCTTACAATGGGGGTCGTGCCGGTATAGATGAGCAGATTAAAATTCAGAACCAGACCAATTATTATGATCTCCTTTTGAACGAAGAAACTGCCAGATATATTTTCAGGGTGGTTGCCTATAAACTTATAATTACTGAGCCGATGAGGTATGGATTTAATCTGACAGAAGAGGATCTTTATCCGGAACTTAAGTACTATGAAGTCAAAGTTGATACTGCGGTTGCTGATTTCTCAGTATTTGCCGGGAAGTTTGGTACAAATTACAAGATGTTGAAATATCTGAATCCATGGCTCAGAAAACCTTACCTGACACCTAAGCCTAATAAAGAATATTCAATAAAGATTCCTGTGGATGGGATGAGAATTATTGAAAAAACTGAAGCTTTGAACTGATTTTTGATATTTCAGAAGAAAGATGAGCGGGGAGATAAAAGTTCTTGGAGCCAGGGTACATAATCTGCAGAATATTGATGTTGTAATTCCGCGTAATAAACTTGTTGTTATTACCGGTTTAAGTGGCAGTGGAAAATCCTCTCTGGCATTTGATACGATATATGCAGAGGGTCAGAGACGTTATATGGAGACTCTTTCTGCTTATGCAAGGCAGTTCCTGGGAGGTATGGAACGTCCTGATGTTGATAAGATTACCGGATTAAGCCCTGTAATCTCAATTGAGCAGAAGACAACAAATAAAAATCCCCGGTCTACAGTTGGAACAATTACCGAAATTTATGATTTTTTAAGACTTCTTTATGCCAGGGCTGCTGATGCATATTCTTATGCATCAGGTGAAAAAATGGTTAAGTATACAGATATACAAATACTTGACCTTGTTAAGAGCTATTTTTCAGGACGAAAGGTGTATTTGCTTTCCCCTGTTGTAAAAGGAAGAAAAGGCCACTATAAGGAGTTATTCGAACAGCTGCGGCGAAAAGGTTTTCTTAATGTTCGTATTAACAATGAGATTAAAGAGCTGACTCCCGGTTTGAAACTTGACCGGTATAAAACACATTACATAGAACTGGTAATAGACAAGTTTAAAGTAGGTGAAGTAACTGATAAGAGGCTTCATGATGCTGTACTAATGTCGCTTGATGAGGGAGAAGGAGTTATGATGGTTCTTGATAATGAGAGTGTTGAGCCTCGTTACTTTAGTCGTCACCTTATGTGTCCGGTGACCGGATTATCTTATAATGAGCCTGCTCCACATACTTTTTCCTTCAACTCTCCCCAGGGAGCCTGTCCTCACTGCAATGGTCTTGGCGAAGTATCAAGGATAGATGAGAGTAAACTTATTCCGGACAGGGAGCTTAGTATCAGGAAAGGTGGCATTGAGCCGTTGGGAAAATACCGTAATATCTGGATATTCTGGCAAATTGAAGCTATTGCCGATAAAAATGGTTTTACTCTTGATACTCCGATAAAAGATATTCCGGAAGATGCTTTGCAGAAAGTACTTTATGGATCGGATGAAGTTCTTAAGTTGTCAAATACACCGCTTGGAATGACCTCAAACTATTTTCTTACGTTCGAGGGAGTTGTAAACTTCGTTGGTAATGTAGAAACAGGTGGAGATAAGAAAAACGCATCGAAGATAAAAGACCAGTATGTGCAGTATGATATTTGTCCCGAATGCCTGGGAACGAGATTGAAGAAGGAGTCGTTGTTTTTCAGGATTGCCGGGAAAAACATCGGGGAGTTATCGGCAATGGATATAAGAGAGCTTTCACTATTTCTTGATGATATTGAGAGTAAGATGACTGAAAAGCAAAAACTCATTTCTGTGGAGGTTCTTAAGGAGATCAGAACAAGATTAGGGTTTCTTCTTGAAGTCGGACTGGAATATCTTTCTCTGAACAGGGGTGCAAGAACTCTCTCAGGAGGCGAAAGCCAGAGGATAAGGCTGGCAACCCAGATAGGATCAAGGCTGGTAAATGTATTATATATCCTTGATGAACCAAGTATCGGACTCCACCAGAGAGATAACATTAAATTGATTTCTTCTCTCAAGCAATTGCGGGATGCTGGAAATTCAGTAATAGTGGTTGAGCATGATAAGGAGATGATTTTATCAGCCGATTATGTTATCGATATTGGCCCGGGTGCCGGACGACATGGAGGTATTGTGGTGGCTCAGGGTAGTCCTGTAGAAATAATGAGATCGGATACTCTCACAGCTTCTTATCTTAATAAGAAACGAAAACTGCAGATACCGGAAAAAAGAAACACAGGTAATGGCAAGTTTCTTGTTCTTAGAGGTGCTACAGGTCATAATCTGAATAATGTCGATATTTCTATTCCGCTAGGTGTCTTTATATGTGTCACCGGAGTCTCCGGAAGCGGAAAATCCTCACTCATTAATCAGACTCTTCATCCTGCACTTGCAAAAAGATTTTATAATTCAGGTAAAGAACCATTGCCATATAAGGAGATTACCGGGATACAACACATTGATAAAGTAATCGAGGTTAGTCAGTCCCCGATCGGAAAAACACCACGATCGAATCCTGCCACTTATACAGGTGTTTTTACAGATATTCGTAAACTTTTTGAACAGACTACAGAAGCAAAGATTCGTGGATTTAGTGCAGGAAGGTTTTCCTTTAATGTAAAAGGAGGCCGTTGTGAAGGATGTGAGGGAGCCGGTATGAAAACTATTGAGATGAATTTTCTCCCTGATGTATATGTTCATTGTCCTGACTGTAACGGAAAACGATATAACAGAGAGACACTTGAAGTTAAATATAAAGGCCAGTCAATAAGTGATGTTCTCGAGATGACAATAAATATGGCCGTTGAATATTTTGCCAATGTGCCTTCAATATATCATAAGATAAAGACAATGCAGGAAGTAGGATTAGGTTACATCAGACTTGGGCAGCAATCTACCACTCTGTCTGGGGGTGAAGCACAACGTGTTAAACTTGCCACTGAACTTGCAAGACGTGATACCGGCAAAACCCTTTATATACTTGATGAACCAACCACCGGATTGCACTTCGATGATGTCCGCGTGTTATTGGATGTTCTGAATAAACTTGTTGAGCGGGGTAATACTGTAATAGTAATAGAGCATAATCTTGATGTGGTTAAGATGGCAGATTACATCATTGATCTGGGTAAGGAGGGTGGCAGAAACGGAGGAAATATTATCTTTTCCGGATCACCTGAAAACCTGGTGAAATGTTCAGGCAGTTATACAGGCAAATTTCTGATGAGTGAACTTAAGGCATAAGAATTTAACTATATTTGATGCGAATTTTTTTATCTTAAAATAATATGGAACGACCAGCTGATCTAGTGAAAGATGCATTTGCAGAGAAAACATGGCATGAAATACATACCACAGACTCATGGAGAGTGTTTAAAATTCTTTCTGAGATTGTCGAAGGTTTTGAAAAACTTGCCCGAATTGGTCCTTGTGTATCAATTTTCGGATCAGCCCGTACATCTTCCGATAATAAGTTTTACATACTTGCGGAGGATATAGCTTATAAACTGACCCAGAATGGTTATGGGGTAATAACCGGAGGGGGGCCCGGAATAATGGAGGCGGCCAATAAGGGTGCAACAAGAGGGAAGGGTAAATCTGTTGGTATTAATATAGACCTCCCTTTTGAGCAACAACCTAATTCCTTCATTGATGCTGATAAGCTGATTACGTTCGACTATTTCTTTGTAAGAAAACTTATGTTCATGAAATATGCCCAGGGTTTCATAGTACTTCCGGGTGGTTTTGGAACATTTGATGAACTTTTTGAAGCCATAACACTTATTCAGACCAAAAAGATAGGTAAGTTTCCGATCATCCTTGTAGGAAGAAAATACTGGAGCGGATTGATTGAGTGGATAAAAATGGAGATGTTAACTGAGCAACAGACAGTTTCCAGTGAAGATATGGACCTATTTATTGTTGTTGATACTGCTGATGAAGCTGTGGAAAACATAGTTAAGTTCTACTCCAGATATCTGCTTAGTCCGAACTTTTAACTATACTTTTCTCATCCGATCCATTTCCCTTGATGCATCTTTGCGCTTAAGGGTTTCGCGTTTGTCGTATTCCTTTTTACCTTTTGAGATGGCAATTTCTGCTTTTGCCAGACCTCTCTCATTTATAAAGACTTTGATTACAATAATAGTTAATCCTGTTTCCTTGACTTTTCTCTCGATTTTTTTTAATTCACGGGCTGTAAGGAGTAGTTTTCTGTCCCTGATCGGATCATGATTATTCAGGTTTCCCCACCAGTACTCGGATATATGCATTCCTCTGATATAGAGCTCTCCATTTTCAAACAGACAATATGAGTCGGCAATTGTGGCTTTTCCAAGCCTGATTGATTTTATTTCAGTACCAGACAGCTTAATACCGGCTATAAATTTCTCAAGGAACTCATAATCATGAGAGGCCTTCTTGTTCTTGATTACAATACTCCCTGTTCCTCCCCTCATATCTGCAGATTAAACGAAAAATGAATTATAGATCTTGTCGGTAAGCATTTTAAGGATAATATCTGCAACAATATAAACTCCAATCATTGATAATGTTGTTGCAATTAACAATGGCATCTTCTTATATTCAGGTGGTTTTAAAAGCTTTTCTGCCCCGGTCCAGAATATGTAAAGACCATATAACCCTAAGATGTCAAGAAACAGAAGTGATTCGAAAATTGAACTTATTATCTCACATAAAAGGAAAGGCGTGATCGAATATATTACTAATCGGAATGAGGTGTTAAAATCTTTACCCAGATCGAGTGGAAAGGTTATTTCACCAAGTATAAGAGAAGAAGCATAAACAGTTGCTAACAGCAAAAGTAATGATCTGAGCCCGGTAAACAATGAATAAACAGGAGACAACTCGGTGTTTATAAAGATCAATGACCCTGTTACTGCTGATATGGAAACCAGAAGGATTAGTGGTAATAAATAACTGTTCCTCAGGAATCCGGACGTTCTGTTCTCTGTCGCTATTCTTGCCCATTCTTTTTCCGGATGAAATATAATATTTGTCAATCCTTTCAGAAAAAACTTATAATCCATATAAAACAGATTTAAATGACTGGCAAAAATAAGTAAATTAATGTTAAATTGCTTTCCATTCCTGAATGATTAATTGTAAAGAAGTGAAATTGATCACATCGTATGATCTGTTAGTTCTTGTTGGGCCAACTGCGTCAGGTAAAACATCCCTTGCTGCTGCCATTGCTAGTAAAATCGGGGGGGAGATTGTAAGTGCCGATTCGCGTCAGGTTTACAGGGAAATGAATCTGGGAACCGGAAAGGATTATGATGATTATATGGTTGACGGACAAAAGGTCCCATGCCATCTTATTGACATTGTTGATCCCGGATATAAGTATAATGTCTTCGAATATCAGCGTGATTTTATCAATACTTACAACGGATTAAAGGAACGGAAAGTATTCCCTGTTGTATGTGGCGGATCAGGAATGTACGTTGACAGTGTAATATCGGGATACAAAATGGCTGAGGTCCTTCCCGACAGCGGCCTGAGACAGGAACTTGAAAAAAAATCATTAAGTGAACTCAAAGAAATACTTTCAATCTATAAAAACCTTCACAATACAACAGATATTGACACTAAGAAGAGGGTTATAAGAGCCATAGAAATAGAGCACTTCAGCAGAAACACCCGGAAACAGACAGGCGGTTTTCCAAAACTAAATTCACTTGTGGTGGGGATCTTAACAGACAGAGATTCAAGAAGAAAAAGGATTACCGGGCGGCTCAATATGCGTCTTAAGAATGGTATGATAGATGAGGTTAAACAGTTGATTGATAATGGTGTTGAGAAAGATACTCTGATTTATTACGGTCTTGAGTATAAATATATTACTCTGTTTCTGACCGGTCTGTTACCTTATGAAAAAATGGTCAGGGATCTTGAAATAGCAATACATCAGTTTGCCAAAAGGCAGATGACCTGGTTCAGGGGAATGGAGCGAAGGGGGATTAAAATAAATTGGATTGAAGGAGACTTGCCTCTTCAGGAGAAGGTGGATAGAGTTTTGGGGCTTATCAGGGAGTAGGCAGAAGTCTTTAACGTCCATCAAGCCCTATTTCATATATGTCTCCAGCCATTCAAAGAATTCACGTTGCCAGATAACTGAATTCTGAGGCCTGGTAACGAAATGAGTCTCATCCTCGAAAAACAATAGTCTGCTGGGAACTCCCTGAATCTGAGCTGCTTGAAAAGCCTCAAGGCTTTGTGTATATGGTATCCTGAAATCGTTGGCTCCTGTGATAATAAGAATTGGTGTATCCCATTTATCAGCCATGAGATGTGGAGAATACTTATAACTCCTTGGTGTGTTCCAATATGGACCTTCAATATCTTTGTCGGGGAACCATAACTCCTCTGTTGAACCATACCAACTAACAAAATCAAACATTCCGCAGTGCGAGATAAAGGCTTTAAATCTTCCGCCATGCATCCCGGCCAGATAAAATACAGAATATCCTCCATAACTGGCACCGACAGCTCCCAGCCTTTCTTTATCAACATACGGTTCCTTTGCCATAGCATCAGTAGCATCCAGATAGTCCTGGATATTGGCTCCCCCGTAATCACCAGATATCTGTTCTTTCCAGGCTTGTCCGAAACCTGAGTTTCCCCTGCGGTTCGGAGCAATAACAATATAACCTTTTGCTGCCATCATCTGGTAGTTCCATCTGTATGACCAGCTTTGTCCTAACGGGCCTTGTGGCCCCCCTTTGCAGAAGAGAAGTGCCGGATATTTTTTTGTTGGATCAAAACCAGGAGGATAGATTATCCAGTTCTGCAGGTTCTGATTATCTTTTGTTTTAACATATTTCTCTTCAACCTTGCCCATCTTAATATTTTCATATATTTCTTTATTAAGAGAGGTTATCTGTTGTACACTACCGTTAACCGGATCAATAACTGATACTTCAGGTGCCATCGACATTGAAACTATGCCGGAAACGAGAACTCCGGACTTCATATTTAAGGGACCAAGGTCAAAAACACCTTCAGTTACCTTATCCACACCCGGTTTTGTAAGGTCAGTTTTGAAGATCTGCCCTGTTCCCAGGTATGCGCAGGTGAAGAAAATAGTGTTATTGTCTGACCAGGTAATATTTTCGATATCAAAATCCCATCCTTTTGAGACCCATGTCCGTTTTTTCCCTTTAAGATCATAAATAAAAAGACGATCCAGATCGGCTTCATAGCCATCCCTTTCCATGCTCTGGTAAGCAATCTTGGTTCCATCAGGTGAAAAAACCGGATATTTATCATAACCATTGTTCCCTTCACTTATGTTTATCTCTTCAGAGGAAGCCACATTAAGAAGGAATATATCAGAATTTGTACTTTTGGCATCTGCAAGGCCATTTAATCTTTTTGATGTGTAGGCTATATATTTTCCATCAGGACTCCAACTTATTTCACTTTCCTCAAAGTAGGGTGCTGTAGGGGACTCAAAACGTTGCCCCTCCATAATATCTCTTGCATCTGATACATTGGTGCCATTGAATGAAGCAACAAAAATATGACTGTAAGAAAAATCACTCCATTGGTTCCAGTGCCTGTACATCAGGTCATTTATAATCCTGACGTTAGCTTTAGAAAAATTATGTTTCTCCCTTGCGGTCTGGTCAAGTTTTACCCTCTTTGTAAAGTATAATTTATCCCCGGATGGAGAGATACTGTATATCTCAAAATCGTTTATGCCTGTAACCTCTTTCATTTCAGATCCATCTGAATTCATTGTCCAGAGAGATCCTTTATTGACAAAAGCTATTAATTTTCCATCATTGAACCATTGTGGAGAACTGCCTCCTCCGTTTGTAAGTTGAACAGGTTCTCCTCCGGTGACAGCCTGTTTGAAAACTTCAGTTCTTTTTTCCTCACTGCTGAGATCTGTATCAGTTACAGTATAAACTATTGTGGTACCATCAGGTGAAAGTGCAAATGTACCAAGCCTTCTGAATTTCCACATAATTTCAGGAGTCATCACACCTGCCTCTTTCTCTTCCTGTGTCAGCTGGTTATTAAATTTTGCGGGAGATTCCTGTATAACAGGGGCTTTCTGTTTGCATGAGGCAGACAGAAGCATAGCTGAAAGAATTACCGGTATCAGATATCTTTTCATCATAATATAATTTTGATTTTAATGGTATTATGGAACCTCACATGGTTGATATTATTACATTATAAAAGTGTTTGTGTTTGCAAAACATGTGGGTTTCATAAATAAATATTTAATTTACAGGTTATTGGGAGGCCTGATAATTTTATACTGATAGTTTGAAAAAAAAGTCATTACTCATCCATTATAGCTGTTTTATTATTTTTTTAGTGCTTCAGTTACTTTAACTTTTAATTCATCATATAATTCCGGGTTGTCTTTTAGAATCTGTTTTACAGCATCTCGTCCCTGGCCGAGTTTAGTATCTCCGTAACTGAACCATGAACCACTTTTCTTGATGATATCAAAATCTACTCCCAGATCAACTATTTCTCCCAACTGGGATATTCCTTCTCCATAAAGTATGTCGAAATCAGCTTTTTTAAAAGGCGGGGCAAGTTTGTTTTTAACTATTTTCACCCTAGTTCTCGAGCCTATAATTTCTTCACCATCCTTAAGCTGACTTGTTCTTCGGATATCCAGTCGTACAGAAGCGTAGAACTTCAATGCATTTCCTCCGGTGGTTGTCTCAGGATTTCCAAACACTACACCAATTTTATCACGAAGCTGATTAATAAATATACATGATGTATTTGTTTTATTGATGTTTGCTGTTAGTTTCCTCAAAGCCTGAGACATCAGTCTTGCCTGAAGTCCCATTTTGGAATCACCCATTTCTCCTTCTATTTCAGCTTTTGGTGTTAGTGCAGCCACTGAGTCTATGACAATTACATCGAGTGCCCCGGAACGGATAAGATTATCAGTTATTTCAAGTGCCTGTTCCCCATTATCAGGTTGTGAGATTAAGAGGTTCTCAATATCAACTCCGAGTTTCTCTGCGTAATTACGGTCAAAAGTATGTTCAGCGTCGATTATTGCAGCAATTCCTCCGTTTTTCTGAGCCTCAGCTATAGCATGAATTGCAAGGGTTGTTTTTCCTGATGCTTCAGGTCCGTAAATTTCAATTACTCTACCCCTTGGTAACCCTCCGATGCCAAGTGCAGTGTCAAGTCCTATTGATCCTGTTGAGATTACCTGAATGTTTTCAATTGCCTGATCTCCAAGTTTCATTATAGTTCCCTTACCAAAATCCTTTTCTATCTTGCCAAGAGTAACCTCAAGTGCCTTAAGCTTTTCTTTATTTATTTCTTTTCTGTCTGTACTCATATTGCTGAATTTGTTATTTAAACATAGTTAATATCTGTGATGTATGCTCTGAAGTATCCACTTTGGTGATTATCTTCTCAATCACTCCTTTTTCGTCTATAATAAAAGTAGTCCGGAGAACTCCGAAATAACTTTTGCCATACATCTTTTTTTCACCCCAGACTCCGTAGTCATTCAGTATCTTTTTGGAAGTATCAGCAATGAGAGGAAATGGCAGTGAATATTTTCCGGCGAAATTATTATGAGATTTTTCGCTGTCGGGACTGACTCCTACTACTGCAAATCCCTTACTTAGCAACAAATCATAATTGTCGCGAAGGTTACATGCTTCGGAAGTGCAACCAGGTGTATTATCTTTGGGATAGAAATATAATACCAGTTTTTTTCCTATGAAATCATCTGATTTAATTGTGTTTCCATTCTGATCAATCCCGTCAAAACGGGGGGCTGTTGATCCCTCTTTTAACTGTATCATTTTTTATATTTTGTTATTATGGGTAAATTTACGAAGTTTGAACCTGTTTCTGCTAAAAAATGGACAATTGTTATTAACATAGAGATAACCAAAAAGATATTCGGGTTATAATAGTTAACAGACTGATAAAAAGTGTATTGTGAAAAAAGTCTTTAAGATATCCGGGAGGGTGAAACATCAGGGAGCCCTGTTTTTTCTGATATTTTGCACTGTGTTAAGTATTGAAAACTGCTATTCACAGGCTGTGAAGTCAGCACCAAGCCGCCAATCTGCATCGGAAGCTTTTTCCGGGGGCGATTTTGAACGGGCTTATAATGATTACAGCTATTTGCTGAAGACATATTCCAAAGATCCATTATATAAATATTATTCAGGAGTATGCCTGATAGAGCTTAAGCGAGATCCAGATATGGCAGTATCATTATTAAAGGAGTCAGTTCAATTTTCTTCAACTGTAAGACCAATACCGGAAGATGCTTTGTATTATCTGGGACGCGGACAACAGATGTCGGGGAAATTTACAGACGCTATCAGCTCCTATAATCTTTATAGTGAGCAGGTCGGGAAAAAGAAGGCAAAGGACCATGATGTGCCTGAATTAGTTCAGCAATGTAATGATGGTAAAGGAAAATTGGTAGTTTCTGAAACAAAGATTGATAATACTAAAACAGAGGTAAAGCCTGAGGTTATTTTAGTTGCCCCTGTTTCTGAAAAGAAGAGCGGTAATAGCCCTGTTGCAAAAACTGTGACTCCTCCAAAGGAATTTGTTTCTGCTGAGTATGAGAAGATCCTTAATGAAGCTGTTAATCTCCAATATATGGCAGATTCTCTTTTGAATCATGCAGCTGAACAAAAAAAAGAATTAGCCATAGCAGAAACTGAAGAGAAACCTGCCTTGAAATCAAAAATAACGGAAAATGAAAAGATGGCATCTTCTTACCAGAGGTCAGCAGATCAGAAATATAAAGAAGCAGAGGTGTTAATTAATCCTGAACTGGCAACTTCTGTCAAATCAGAAGCGGTTATACCAGTTGTTGCTGCAAAACAGGTAAGTGAGGTTAAAACAGGGGATGAGGTTTTAAAGCAAAATGACACTGTTACTACAACAACGGCACAGACTGAAATTAAGAAAAGTATTGAAACATATTCTTTCTTCGAAGTTCTGCCCAAACCTGTTACTGATCCAAAACAAATTATAGAGATCGACCCGAAAGTTCCTGAAGGACTTATTTACAGAATACAGGTTGCCGTTTTTCGCAATCCTGTAGCTCCATCATATTTCAAAGGCATAACGCCTGTTTATGGATTTAAAGTTACCGGCAGTGAGAATAAGACCTATTATGCCGGAATGTTCCGGAAATCTGCAGATGCCAGGAAGGCACTTGATGAAGTTAAGAAGAAAGGATTCAAGGATTCCTTTGTGGTATCATTTTTTGAAAGTAAAATTATTTCGGCCGACAGGGCAGAGGCCCTGGAAAAAGAGTGGGGGAAGAGACCATTTTTAAGTACTGTAATGTCTGCTCCTGAAATGCCTGCTGACACAATTCCTCCGACACTCGCATACAGAGTTGAAGTGATGAGATCTGTAAAGCCAGCTAAAGATGCTGTTGTTGAGGGTATTAAATTGATGGCTGGTAACAGGGGGTTTGATATACTCACTCTTGATGATGGGAAATTTGTATATTTAGTCGGAAATTTTATTACCTTTGAAAGCGCTGCAGCATATGCAGACCTGTTGGTTAGAAATGGTTACCGCGATGCTCATGTTGTAGCATGGCTGGGGAAAAAAGAGGTCCCGATAGATATTGCCAGGAAATTATTTGATGATCTTGAATGAAGGAGAGAACATTACATAGAGATGATAAGCTTAAGAGCGGAAATGAATCAAGCGCCCTTATACTATACAATGATGATGTAAATACTTTTGATCATGTTATCAAATCGTTGGTAGAGGTGTGTGGTCACGATCCCGTGCAGGCTGAGCAATGTGCACTTATTGTTCATTTTAAGGGCAGTTGTGATGTAAAAACAGGTATTGTCGAAATACTCAATGTTATGAGCAGATCCCTGAATGCCAAAGGTCTCAACTCGAAAGTCGAAAGCCTTTAAAATTTAAAATCCTTCTTATTATTTTTTTGCATTTTGCATTTTTCCCTATTTCTCCTTTTGGAATACTCCATGAAGAACTTTGTCAAACAGGGCAAAGAAGAGTATTCCAATAAAAAAATATACAAGCCATCCGGGGAAATTTATTTCGGAAAGAAAATCAATTCTGAACTCTATAGCTTGATTATTAATATATTCAAGAAATTTCATCCCGTTTATGATCATTGGCTCGTTTGACTCCAATGGAGTGAAATATGCAGAAATTATAAGGATCAGAGTAATCAATACCGCCAATACAGGTACAAAATATTTTGACCTTTGTTTTTCTGCCGGCTGCAATTGCTCTTTTTCAACACGGATCAACCTCATTACATTCTCAGTAAAATCCTTTGGGGCCATCTCAATATTTTCAGGACTGAGATACTTTCTTAAAAGGTCTTTTTCAGACTCATCCAGTTTATTCATGGTATATTAGTTTTTCCTTTTCAACTTTTTCAATAATATCAAACATCTTTTGTCTTGCCCTGAAAAGCTTAACCTTAACATTTGACTTACTTATCCCTGTTATTCCTGAAATCTCCTCAATGCTCATATCATTATAATAATAGAGACTTATCAAACCTCTCTCCTCATCGTTGATTTTCTGAAGTGCAAAATTTACAATAGAACTTATGAATTCCTTCTCTGACTCTTCTTCACTGATATTATTTCCGGCGAAATCGATAAAGTCTGCCGGAAAATCTTCAATGTAAAGAATCCCCTTTTTTCTTATTCTTACCAGGGTAATAGCACTGTTATATACTATCCTGTAAAGCCATGTTGCAAAACTGCTCTTCATCTTAAACCCACTCAACGACCTGTAAGCCTTCAGAAATGAATCCTGCGTAATCTCTTCAGCATCTTCCCGGTTACAGCATATCCTGAAGGCCAGATTATAGGCTTTATCTTTATGTCTGTCTACAACAAAGCTGAATGCGTTACTATTACCTGCAAGTACCTGTTCAATATAATATTTATCCCCCTTGTAGTCCATTCAGGTTGTTTGACGAGTAAAGTTATGAAATGGTTACAAGTACAGCTAGTTTGTTTTATAAATTTTATTAAAGATTCTGTAACCATTAGTAACGGCACTCAGTCTAAAGGTGCAAATAGAGTTCAAACCAATATTTATATTTATGGAAACAGTAATTGTTTTTATCGCATTATTTGCAACGGTATTCGGGATTATGTATATGCATTATACAACCCGGAATAAGGAAAGAATGGCTCTCATTGAGAAAGGAGCAGATGCCAGCCTTTTCTACAAGGGAAAAGAGGGAGTTAAAATTAATTTCAGCTGGAGTAAATTTACACTTAAAATCGGAATGCTTTTTATGGGTGTTGCATTAGGTGTACTAATAGCAGCAATTATGTCCAATGCAGGAGTTCTGGATGAGGATGCCAATTATCCCGCAATGATTTTTTTCTTCGGAGGTCTCAGTCTTGTGTTATTCTATATTATTGACAGAAGGAGCAAATAGCAATTTCCTGTAGGGACATGCCATGGCATGTCCCTACTTAATATAGAATTCAATCATCATCTTTATTGCCTCCTGGCAAACCGAGCAGAATCCTTTAGGTGAATTACCTTTCATACGACATTCCATCTCAGGTCTGTAGATCCCTTTTGCTGAGTAACCACCCCCTTCGAATAATCCTGTTACATTGTTATATTTTTCTTCTGCCGGGGTTGGTACTGGCGTCCCTTTGGTAATTTTATTCTTCCACTTGTTTTCAAAATCAACCAGAGTTGTAATGTTAGGTTCCCATGGTTCTGTATCGAGAGGATAAAAGTCTACATAGGCTACTGTTGATGAGTAGTATTCATCAGCCAGTCCGGCAAATCCATGTCCTAACTCATGAAGAAATACTTTTGGAGAAAGCTCGTGCCCGACGGTTGTTCCGCTATAATAATTATAAACTCCGCCACCACCATATTTGGAGCTGTTGATCAGAACAATAATATTATCATGAGGTACTGCAGCAGCATAATCATTCACTTTTTTAATATCCTGGGTTGTAAGATAGCGATCAAGATCAAATGTATAAAAGCTCGAATTCAGAGCTGTATTTACATAAATCTTCTCCCCCGG
The DNA here is from genome assembly GCA_963732435.1 of uncultured Bacteroidales bacterium. Lineage (GTDB taxonomy): Bacteria > Bacteroidota > Bacteroidia > Bacteroidales > VadinHA17 > LD21. Next base: position 60,240 of record CAVSZL010000010.1, read on the forward strand.
AATATCAGTTCCTGATTCATTTGAAACGGATTCCACTGCCCAGATGTTAAAACTGGATTTGTACTCTTTAAACGGAGCTTCAGAAAAGAGATAGTCAGCCATTTTTCTGACATCATTTCTGAACTTTTCCATTTCATCAATTCTATATCCCTCTGCTAAAAATGCCAGATCAACAGATTTTTGAGGATCCCCTCCGGAATATATCTTTGTGACTCCAACCTCTATCGGATCTTCTTTTCGAATAAAGTAATCAGCAGGATCAATTTTTGTTTCGTATAATTTGGAGAATGAACCATTACGCTCACGGATGCTCAGCACAAACCTGATCTTGTTTTTTGGAAAAGGCATTGTAGCAACTTCATAGAAGCTTTTGTAAGTTTTCGTGGCTTCAGCAGTAGTCTGCCACTCCTGGTAGAGCGTGCAGAATGCTCTTGAGTAAATTAAAATATTTCCGGCCTCATCAAAAACCTCATATTTAAAATTTCCGTAATTAGTATTATCAATAAGATTATTATTTGATCCTCCCCAATGAGGTTCCTGTTTCATTTCAACAGGATAGACAATTGTATTACTACTGTTGCCTGCCAGAATAAAATCAAATCTTAGAATTTCAGGTATAAAATATTTGTCAAAATTATTCTGAGCAGAAACTGGTATTGTGCAGCTAAACAAAACGAATAATATGATTGTTTTCATAGTGATCTTTTAGTTAATAATACAAAGCTAAAAATATTAGATAACAGGAATTGATAATTTGTCTACTTTTGACAAAAATTTATCGTTTGTTTTATTATGCTTCCATTAAATGATCCTGCTATTTGGTTAAAAGATCTGTTTATTCAGGCAGGTCTGAGTTATAGCCAGTCATCTTTGCTTAGCACAATCGCCCTTGTGTTTATTGTTTCGCTTTTAAGCTGGCTTTCAAATATTATAGCAAAAGCTATCATATTGAAAGTTGTTACCAGAATTGTGAAAAGAACCGAATCAGATTGGGATGATATATTTCTCGAACAAAAAGTATTCACAAGATTATCTCATCTTGCCCCTGCGTTAGTGATATGGTTTATGTCAGGATGGGCACTGAAAGCTTATCCTCTATGGCTTATTGCTATACATAAACTGACTTATATCTACATGGTACTCATAGGTATGATAGTAATTAATTCATTTATTGAAGCATGGCATAAAATCTATAATACTCTTCCCATTTCTCAGCACCGGCATATTAAAGGCTATGTTCAGCTTTTAAAGATATTTATCGTTCTGGTTGCTATTCTCATAGTAATTTCAGTTGTTTTCAAGAAGGATATAAGTAGTCTCATTACAGGTCTTGGAGCAATGGCAGCGGTACTTATACTTGTATTCCGAGATACTCTTTTGGGCCTGGTTGCAAGTATTCAGCTGTCAGCCAATAAGATGCTTTCAGTAGGTGATTGGATAGCAATACCATCAAAGGAGGTTGACGGGTTGGTTGTTGATATAACATTAAATACTGTTAAGGTGCAGAATTTTGATAAGACTATCATAACTGTTCCAACATATTCTCTTGTTAATGATTCATTTCAGAACTGGAAAGGCATGGAAGAATCAGGAATAAGACAAATAAAGAGAGCATTTTTTATTGATATTCGTAGTATAAAGTTTGCTGACAGGGAGCTGAAAGATAAAATAATGAGTAGTATTCCTGATTTAAATGAGTTCGTTAGTTCAGGTGAAAAAGGTGAACAGGGAAGTATCTCAGAGATGCCGGGGGCTCAGTTTTTCAGCTCCTCTCAAATAACAAATCTGGGTATTTACAGGCTTTATGCTGAACAGTATCTCAGGCATCTGAAGTATATTGATGATGAGCAACCTGTTGTTGTCAGACACAGAGCCCAGGAAAGCAACGGACTTCCAATTCAGATTTATGCTTTTGCAAAAACAAATCAGTTTGGCCCATATGAAAATTTGCAATCTGAAATATTTGAACATCTTATTGCAATCCTTAACGTGTTTGAGCTGAGAGTTTTTCAGCAACCTACCGGAGAAGACCTCCAGCTTATCTCAATACAGAAACATAATTAATTTGATAATTCATAAAAAAAATAACCATGGCTGATATAAATACCAGAATAAGCGATTTTATTTGGAAGAGTCTGAGTGAGAAGAATTTTACAGGCAAAAAAGATCAGTTTTGGGAATCGCTCACTGATACAGGAACAGAGCTATGGCTTGATACCATCAACATTGAGGAGGCAGAAACATCCTGGTCAGCTGAGATGGGAGCCTTTACTTCAAATAGTACATTTCTTAACGATGAGATACAAAAAGGCATGTATGATGTTTTCATCTCAGAGGCTAAGAGTATTGTAAGGGAAATTCCGGAAGAGAACAGGATCAAGGAGATTGCCTTTATTCTAAATGCCAGGCACGGTCTCAGACTTGCCCAAAAGTTTGGGGCATATGTAAGTTTAGAGCTGCATACAGATACGGCTCATGATATAAAAGCTATACAGTATTATGGTAAAAGAATTCATGATATATGTCCGGATAAATTTATTGTTAAGGTGCCTTTCACTGCTGAAGGAGTGATCGGGGCAAAACTTCTGAGAGATTCCGGGGTAAAAATAAATTTTACACTTGGTTTCAGTGCAAGACAGAACGTGTTTCTTACCAGGGTTACCAGGCCTGACTTTCTGAATATTTTTGTCGGGAGAATTGGTGATTATATGGTTAATAATAATCTCGGAGACGGAACAGGTGCCGGTGAAAGGGCTGTTGTAGCAACACAGAACTGGGTTACAGGATTATCTGCTGAGAATCCCTGGCAAACAAAACTTCTTGTTGCAAGCATGAGAAATATTAATCAGATAGAGTCGTTGGCAGGAGCAGATGTTTTTACTATTCCACCCAAAGTAGCGTATGCAGGAAGAAGAGAACTTAAAGGGCCGTTTGCATCACGGATGCATGAAAACTATGATGTTAGTATTTATGATTCTAAAGAAGAGCCTCATATTGAGAAATTCTGGAAGGTAGACAGCAAAGTTCTGACCCTTGCAGAAAAATTAATCTCAAAGTTCCCTGCAACAGGAACAGAACTTATTCATGCAGCACATGAGGCCGGATGTGAAGATATGTTCCCGTTTCTTTCGAAAGAAGATAAAGTTTTTATAGCAACCGACGGAAAAATACCTGTGCATACCCGTTGGGAAAAGAAACTTTCAGAGGGAAAGATAGCACCCGATACTTTATTATCATTAGCCGGATTGGCTTCGTTTAATGCCGATCAGAAATCTCTTGATCACAGAATAAGAAGCATTATTGAATAGCAGGAAGTTTTGATTTCTTCATCATGTTCACCTTATTCTTATGGTGTGATAGTGATTGTTTTATCTTATGATTAAGAATATATTAACTTATACTGATCTTTGCCTTACCATTTCATAGAGAAGTATACCAGCTGCGACTGACACATTTAGTGAGCCAATAGTACCTGTCATTGGGATCCTGATCTGTAGATCAGAAAGTGCAATCAACTCACGGCTAATCCCCTTATCTTCTGATCCCAATATCAATACTGCAGGGCCTGTAAGATTAGCATCTGAGCCAAGATCCCCTGATTTTTCACCTGCACATATTATTTTGAGTCCGGATTCTTTCAAATATTCGATAGACCTGACGATACTCTTTTCCCTGCAGACAGGGAATGTATGAAGTGCTCCTGCCGATGTTTTAACTGCATCAGCTGTAATTCTGGCTGAGCCTTTTTCAGGAATTATAATTGCATGAGCCCCCAGACATTCTGCGGTACGGACAATTGCCCCGAAATTTCTCACATCAGATACTCCGTCCAGGGCAATTATCAGAGGATCCTCCCCCTTTTCAAAGACCATTGGAAGAAGATTCGAAATATACTGATATTCAATAACTGATAGCCATGCCAGCACCCCCTGATGGTTTTTCCTGGTTACAAGTTCAATTCTCTCAACAGGTACGATCTGGTAAACAATATTATGATTTCTGACTTCCGTCATAAGTTCATGATACAGAGATCCCTGAAGACCCTGTTTAATTAAAAGCCTGTCAATCTGTTTACCTGCTTTAATTGCCTCAATAACAGCTCTTAAGCCAAAAATACAATCTGATTCTTTTTGCATATTTTATTATTTTTATCAGGAGTATAAACTCAACCAGTAAATATACTGGTATTGTATTTCCTGGTTATATCAGCTATCCGGAAAAAATCTGTACTAGAACTCCTCAGGATTATCGAGCCGGAAGACAATGCCACTTTTCCAGCTGGCAATTGCCCTGTCCCAGTACGTTACAAGTGTTTCACTACGGCTAAGGAAAAAGTCATTATCGGAAAAGGGACTATCCTTTTTCTTAAAAGTGAAGAAGAGGTATTCCTCAGTAACTGTATAATTACCACCCCATGAAGATTTTAAAACTGGTTTTTTATATCCCCATCTTTCACCATCATCAGTCTTATAAACCTTGTCAGGTGGCCCATATATTATATAAATCATTCCCCTTTCTGTCCTCCAGCCTTCTTTATATGAAGTGAAATATAGATTAGAATAGAGAACTCTTGTATAATATATTCTTATCAGTTCCCTGGCTTTTTCAACATTTCCTCCACATTTAATCCAAAAGTCGTCAAGTGCTATCTTCGGTTTTATTGCTGTTTTCAGGATGGCAATCTCTTCTGGTGTTGCAAGATAAGCCAGAGGCTCAATCATTACTTCGGGTGTATTCATCAGAGGATATGATTTTCCAAGATTGAGCAAAGTAAGTCCTTCCCTGATATCTCTCCCAACAGAAATATAATAAATACCGTTTCGGGGATACATCATCGGCAATGTGTCTGAATAGGGCAATGCCACAACTGTTTCAGGGTCGTAGTCAAGAGTTTTTTCCGGTAACTGCATCGAAGGCGGATCAGGTATCTCCTGAAAAGGTCTGTAATATGATATATATAGACTATCTATTGGTTTTTGAGTATAGAGGATATTAATGTACTCATCAATTCTGATTGTCCTGTCGAACAGTAAGTTTTTATTGAAATGTCCCAGAATAATGAAATTGTAGCGGTTATTATACGACCGGGTATTGAATGGTACAAAAGCCTGCACTACTTTTAATCTTAACCTGTCAAGCATTCTTATTTCAGCCATATAATCCATCCCCGTTTGCACAGAAAGAGGAATGTTATAAACATATTCCCCTTTACCTGCTTCCTTAACAATACTTAAATTATATACAGCTGTGTCGGCAAGGGTTTTTCCCTGACTTGTATTAAAAAGTTTAACTGAAATCAAAACCTGGGCTGTAGGAACACCGGAAGGATTGGCCTCAGAAAAATAAAGATCCCTTGTTAAAAATCTGATTGATAATACAGATTTGTTATCACTTTGATTATTAATATTGTATGCAGGGTTAATAGAGTTTTTTATTGGATTATACAGGTATGAAAGGTCTTTAGGGTCAAAAGTTGGCTCTGCAGTCTTGCACGAATTAAAAAAGATTGCGAGCAGAGTTACACCCAGCAGGTAATAAAAGAAACGAATGGTTAATCTGATATACATCACCATATTCTTTAAACTTTATTTATTGTCTGCCTTTTCCATTCAATTTTAATCCTGCAAAGCTCTTTTCTTTCATCGGTTTTGAAAATTGAATGGTTGAAAATATTGTTATTTTCACTATTTTCCCATTTACAGATAAAAATCTCCTCATCAAATTTTGATTCAGCAAGATAATTTATTTCAATCGAATGTGGTACATTATTCATAATGAAATCAAGATCGTAACTATCGGAAACCCAATTCAGATATTTTACATTATTTGTATGTAAGTTAACATCCAGATCACTGACTTTAATCCTGTAAACAGGTGTTATCTCACCCTCTTTTGATTCAAATTCAAGTTTTGATGCATACCTGATCTGAGAGATTCCAGAATGAGGATTGAAATTGTATTGTGGCAGTACTGAATCGGGCCTGATGATTTTTTTTGTTGTCTGATCAAGAATGAGCCATGAGGAAGTTGCTGATGCAATGCGCCTGCCATCAGACATGGTTAATTCATAGTTCCGAAGAGCAAATAATCTGTCGATCCCATTAGGCCATGTTTTCACCATTATGGTCTCATTCCACAATGGCAGATCAGTTATTACAGCATACATCCTTGAGAGAACCCAAAAACGGTTATCTTTCATCAGGTCATCCCTTCCAAACCCCAGCCTGATAGCGTGTTCGGAGGCAATATCCTGCATGTAATTGAACAACGAACTCATGTTTAGTTTACCATCAGGTCCGGTTTCATATACATGAATTCTGTATTCTTTTTCAAAAGGAAGAGATTCCATTCTCAGGTATTATTTTTTAAAAAATCTTCTACTTCGCTGCTGTAATTTGCCCAGTTATTCATTTCTATATTTAGTTGTTCCTTTAAATTCTGGTATTTTAAATAGTCGTTTTCATGTTCTGCAGTATAATTCCCCGGCTCCATAAACGCCTTATCCACAGCCTGTATTTCAGCTTCAAGCTTTTCAATTAATATTTCACATTCTTCAAGTCTCTTTTTTAATTTTCTCAGATTACGGTCATACTCTTTTTTATCAAGGTATTTTTGTTTATTAGTAGATATTACTGATTCAGATGATGCATTTTTAACACTATCTTTTCGTTCAATATCTTTCAGGTTTTCAATCTTCTTCTCTCTGAGAAAATCATATATTCCACCAATGTATTCCTTAATCCTGTTATATTTAAATTCATATACTTTAGTTACAATTCCATCAAGGAAATCCCTGTCATGTGATACCACAATTAGTGTGCCATCAAATTTTATAAGGGCCTGTTTAAGTATATCTTTTGAACGCATATCCAAATGGTTTGTGGGCTCGTCAAGTACAAGAAGATTGGTAGGTTCCAGCAGCAGTTTCACAAGAGCCAGCCTTGATCGCTCTCCCCCCGAAAGCACTTTGACCTTTTTGTCAACATCATCTCCCCTGAACAGAAATGCACCCAGCATATCCCTGATCTTTGTTCTGATATCTCCTTTGGCTACATCATCAATAGTCTGGAGAACTGTTCTGTTTTCATCCAGTAGTTCATCCTGATTCTGGGCGAAATAGCCTATTTTGACATTATGTCCCACCTTTAGTTGACCGGTATGATCAAGTTCACCTTTAATAATCTTTGAAAATGTGGTTTTTCCTTCCCCGTTCCTTCCAACAAATGCAACTTTTTCGCCCCTTGATAATTTAAAGTCAATTTTGTTCAGAACATTAAGGGATCCATAACTTTTTGATAATTCCTCTGCTTCAACTACTACGGTTCCTGAACGGGGAGCAGGGGGAAACCTGAGGTTAATTTTACTGTTATCTTCTTCATCAATCTCAAGTCTTTCAACTTTATCAAGTTGCTTGATTTTTGACTGCACCTGTACTGCTTTTGTAGCCTTTGACCTGAATCTCTCTATGAACTTTTCAGTATCATCTATCATTTTCTGTTGATTTCTGAAAGCAGCGATCTGCTGTTCTCTTCTCTCTTCTCTCAATACCAGGTATTTAGACCACGGCGCTTTGTAATCATAGATTTTCCCAAGTGAGATTTCTATTGTTCTTTTAGTGACATTGTCAAGAAAAGCCCGGTCGTGTGAAACCATTAATACTGCTCCTGAATAATTTGCAAGAAAAGATTCCAGCCACTGTATTGATTCAATATCAAGATGGTTAGTCGGTTCATCAAGAAGGAAAAGCGATGGCTTCCTTAATAGAATCTTAGCAAGTTCTATTCGCATACGCCAGCCGCCACTGAGCTCTTTTGTCGGTCTGTCAAAGTCTTTCCTTTCAAATCCAAGTCCGATAAGCGTCTGTTCAGCTTCTGCCATGTGGTTGGCACCTCCGAGCATCCTGTATCTCTCCTCGACAACCGTCAGATGATCACACAGCTTAAGATATTCTATCGACTCATAGTCTTCACGACGTTCAATTTCCGAACCGCAATACTCAATCTCTTCCGAAAGACTTATAAGTTCTGAAAATGCAGTAATTGTCTCGTTTAAAACTGTTGTGGAATCATCCAGTCTCATCTGCTGTGGAAGATAGCCAATAGTCACATCTTTCGACATATCTACCACACCTGAATCTGAAACCTGAAGACCTGCAATAATCTTTAAAAGTGTTGATTTCCCTGCTCCGTTCTTACCAGCCAGGCCTATCCTGTCCTGTTCATTGATAAGGAAAGATATGTTTGTTAACAGATCGAAACTGCCGAATGATATTGAAATATCCTGAACCGAAACCATATATTGAAATAAATGTCTGCAAATATATGAAAAGAAGCGGGTCCTGAAAAGCTGGTCATATACTCGCAACAAATATTTCTTCTGTTAATTTCATTTTTTATGTACAGGATACTTTTCAGGGTATTGAATAAATATATATCATGAATCAATTATTTAGTTGGATGCGTTATTTAATATCAGTCAGATAATCATGCATAAAGCTATTGTGATTTCTTTATGAATTTGCGGGTTATCCAATTGCCTGAATCAAGGATCCTTAAGATATATAACCCGTCACTAAGTTGTGAAACTGGTACTTTTACTATTATCTCACCTGAAAAAGCTGATGACCATATGGTATTCCCTGAAAGATCATGAATGTAAATCCTTTCTAAGTTCTGAAGGTTGCTGACAGTCAGGAAATCTCTTGCCGGGTTAGGATGGATCAAGGGGTTATATAATACAATTTCCGGTTTATATGTTTGAACATCTTCTCTGAATATGAAATCATCCCAGTAAGCACAGCTGTTAGGGTATGTTCTTACCTCAAGGTAAAATGAAGCTGCATCGGAAGGAGCCTTAACTCTGGTTGTGAATTGTGTCCAGACATCGCTTTTCAAATATTTTGAGGGGCGCAGGATGGCATCAGTTAAGAGATCAGTTATATTGTTGCCATTCTGATCTTTCCAGTAACACCACATTCTGACCCCGTTACCCGAAGCTGTAATTACAGTTTTGTAGTAAAATGATAAAAAGTACTCCTTCCCGGGTAATACTGCAATTGTTTGCCCGAGATCACTTGCACTTGTACCTCCTGAATGCAGGCAGGAGTATCTGCCTGAGAAAACAGACAAAGAATCCTTCAGGCAGTTTTCAATATGTACCCATCCGGCAGGTTTTGTATTTACACTCCAGGACTCAAAACCAGGATTTATAACCAGGTTCTGTGAGAATAGTAAATTTTGTGTAATGAAGCATAGCACAAAGAAAATAGTTCTTTTCATAAAAGTCAGAATTAGAGATTAGTAAATAAGTATAATTTGCTGCGAGACAAATTTCTAATGCTAATTTCAGTCAATTCCGGTAAATAATCAAATTTATTTTCATAATCCACATCCACTACAGGCAAATTAAGAATTGCCCTGAAAATGGCTATAATTATCAAATACTTAAACCATATAAGAGTTCTTCACAGAAGAGTTATATTTGCAAAGAATTTTTAATTCTGTACTGGACATAATAAACTTTTCATTTATTACTATTATGATTAATAAGATAATTAGAATAGCGGGACTGGTTTTAATCATATCTGCAGTTGCTGTCTCATGTACCAAAGATGATAATGCCCCTGATTATAACTACTTTGTTTCAAAAGAGCTTTCTCAGGCATTTACCAAATCTGAAATCTCCAACATAATCAGTTTTGCGTCTGGATCAATTCCGGAAGTTAATGTATTGAAACCTCTTTTTTCCAGAGAGGTTAATGTTTACAAGATAGTTTATAATACTACAATTCTTGGTGAAAAAACAGAAGCATCAGGGTTGGTTTGTGTTCCCGGCTTACCAGGTGAATATCCGGTTCTCTCTTTTCAGAATGGAACAAATACCCTGAATTCACAGGCCCCAAGCCAGGTTGGTATTAACAATCCATATCTGTTGGTTGAGATAATTGCTTCAATGGGATATATTGTAGTTATAGCTGATTATCCCGGATTCGGAAAATCTTTAAAGGTTCCTCATCCATATCTTGTAACTGAGCCGACTGTACGATCATTAACTGATATGTTTTTTGCTGTAAATGAATTTGCTGAATTTGAATTACCCGGCATAACACTTAAAAATGAGTATTACCTTCTGGGTTATTCACAGGGAGGACATGCCACACTTGCCTTGCATAAAGCCCTGGAGCTTGAATTTAATAATGATTTTAATCTTAAGGGAAGTGCTTGTGGTGCAGGTCCTTATGATGTTTATGATCTGTTGAATAGAATTATGAATTCATCAAGCTATCCTATGCCGGTTTACTTAGGCTATATATTGAATTCTTATACATCTTATAATCAGATAACTAATCCGGTTTCAGATATTTTAAATGAACCATATGCATCAAGAATAAAAAACCTATATACCGGACTTCTTTCATCAGACTATATAAACAGCCAGCTATCCACCTCCATTCCGATACTGATTAAACCTGAGTTTCTGTCTGGTTTCAGTTCATCTCAAAAATACCTTTCGTTACGGAATGCATTAATTAAGAATAGTATAAGCGGGTGGCATACATATAAACCACTTCTGCTGGTACATGGATCAAAAGATACCCATGTTAACCCTGTTTCAACGGAAAATATCTATTCTTCAATGATTCAGGCAGGAAGCTCACCATTCGTCTGTAAGAAGGTAATTATCCCTGATGCTGACCATTCTGATGCTTTAATCCCTTTTATGATACAGGGAATAATTTATTTGAACAGCCTGCGTTGACAGTACTAAAGATCTATATGGAAATCCGGGGTTAATTAAAATGAAAAAATAATATTGTGGGTAGAAGAAAAGAGTTGCCGGTACTGGAAAGAGTCAGGATCACTGATATTGGCGCTGAGGGTAATGCATTGGCAAGAGTTGATAACCTGGTTGTTTTTGTACCTATGCTTATCCCAGGAGATATTGTTGATCTGCGTGTTATAAGGAAAAGAAAGAATTATATTGAGGGAAAAGTTATCAGGTTCCATGAATATTCCTCTGACAGGATCAAACCCCGGTGCAGCCATTTTGGAGTATGTGGTGGTTGCAAGTGGCAGCATCTGCCTTACAGGCTTCAGCTTCAGTATAAGGAAAAGCAGGTAAGGGACAGCATGAAACGAATTGGGAGAGTAGATTTGCCTGTTATCAGTACAATTATAGGATCGTCTGAAGAATTCTTTTACAGGAACAAACTTGAATACACATTTTCAGATAAGAGATGGCTCACTAAGGATGAGGTCGATTCCGGAAAGCCTTATGAGAAGGAAAATGCCCTTGGGTTTCATATCCCGGGTTTGTTCGACAAAGTCCTTGATATTGTGGAATGCCATCTTCAGCCTGAGCCTTCAAATTCCATTAAAAACAGTGTAAGGGAGTACAGCCAAAGAAACGGGCTTTCCTTTTTTGACCTGCGTGAACAGAATGGATTTCTCAGGAACCTGATCATAAGAACTTCGCAGAGCGGTGATGCGATGGTTATTGCAGTCTTCTTTTATGATGAACCGGAGAAAAGGGAGGGCTTACTTGAGTATCTTATTTCTCAGTTTCCTGTGATAACGTCAGTGATGTATTTTATAAATACAAAGAAGAATGATTCGCTGACTGATCAGATCCCGATCCTATATAAAGGTAAAAATTACCTTGAAGAGAATATGGAAGATTTGGTTTTCAGAATAAGCCCTAAATCATTTTATCAGACCAACACTAAACAGGCTCTTGTTCTTTACAGAATTGTAAGGGATTTTGCCGGGCTTTCCGGCAAAGAAATTGTATATGATCTGTATACCGGAACCGGCACAATTGCAAATTTTGTTGCAGCATCTGCTGGTAAAGTTATTGGTATTGAGTATGTTGATGATGCCGTAAAAGATGCCCGTATCAATTCCGGACTTAACAATATAACAAATACCACATTTTATTCAGGTGATATTAAAGATATACTCTCCGATGAGTTTTTAATGCTGAACGGTAAACCGGATGTGATAATAACAGATCCCCCCAGAGCCGGTATGCATGAAGATGTAGTTAAAACAATAATAAAAGCTGCACCTGATAAAATTGTTTACGTTAGCTGTAATCCGGCTACACAGGCACGGGATATTCTAATGCTCTCAGAAACTTATATGGTTAGTTTATGTCAGCCCGTTGATATGTTTCCCCATACTCATCATGTTGAAAATATTGTACTTCTGAAACGAAAAACTGGTTAAGCTTCTAATATTGGTAGCACTGGATATTTTTTAATGTATATTTAGTGTTGTTTTTTAGTAATTATATGACAGGAAATATTCTGGAAAATACTGATAAAAGATCAGAGGTAAAGGAACTTGGAATGGATGATCACCTGGCCAGTCTTCGTTATGCAGGTATGATTCAGCATGCTCTGATGCCTGATCCTTCTATTCTCAGAGGCTGTGTTAAGGATTATTTCATCTGTTTTATGCCACGGGATATTGTAAGTGGTGATTTCTATTACTCTTTCTACAACAGGCAAAAAATGTGTGTTGCTGTTGGTGATTGTACCGGACATGGTGTTCCCGGTGCGCTTATGAGCATTCTGGGGATGAGTTTTCTTAACGAGATCATTCAGAACGGTTTTAAACTAGGTGCCAACAGGGTATTGAACCTGATGAGGGAAAAGGTTATGAAAGCCCTTAATCAGACAGGTAACAGCGGAGATACCAAAGAGAGTATTGATATTGCACTATGCCTGTATGATTGCAATACAGGTAAAATGCAATTCTCAGGGGCAAACAGACCTCTGATTATGTTCAGGGACGGAGAGATTACAGAATATAAGCCGGATAAGATGACCATTGGTGTGGCAGCATTGAGAGAGACTCCTTTTACAAATAATATAATTGATGTAAAGAAAGGGGATTCCTTTTATATGTTTTCAGATGGATATTCTGATCAATTTGGTGAGATGACAAATAAGAAACTTAAATACAAAAATTTCAAGAAGGTTATTGAATTGGCTCAGATGCTGCCGATGGAGAGACAGAGGGAATATATCGAGAACTCTTTTAAGGAGTGGAAAGGGAATATCCAGCAGGTAGATGATGTTCTTGTTTTTGGTTTTCAATTTTAATGGTTTTAATTATGATGAAGCTTACTGCTTTCAGGATCAAAAATTTCAGGTCGATTGTAGATACAAGCTGGCAAAATCTTTCTCCTGATAATATAACATGTCTTATAGGACAGAATGAATCGGGAAAAACATCAGTGCTGGAGGGTTTAAGAGTCTTTTATACAGGTGTTATTACCGAAGATGTTTTGAGGAGCAATCTTTCATTGCCGGAAGTAAGCTGCAGGTTCAGTATACCAAAAGGTTGGTTGTCAAGTATTACTGATAATCCAGGGACTGAATTGAAAGAATTATTGTCAGGATTGTCTCATCTTGAACTTACCAGAGTTTGGATTGCAGATCTCTCTTCAGTAATTAAGGTTAGTGGGGAGATAAGTCAATATCTTGATTCACTTGAAGATGCATGGAAGTATTACCTGAATGACGTAATTGCCAAACTTCAGGACGAGATGAAAATTATCGGCAGTGCAGAAGCTGATCTGATGAAGTTATCAGAAGAGGAATCTTATTTGAAAAAAACACTTGCAGCCCAGGAGGGAAAAGGATTTGCATTCAGGTTATTTGGGAGAAAATCAACCGATCAGGATACTTTATTGAAAACAAAGACTCCGGGACTTAAAAATCGTCTTAATGAAATAAAGAAGCAAAAACAGGAAGTAGCTGATAGTATTGCAGGTAAACAATTGGTGAAAAGAGCCGGTGAAAAATGGATTAAGCTTCAGGAGCGATGTACGGAACTGGAGAATCATCACAATGAACTTGTAATAAAGCTGGAGAACAGACACCAGAAGATGACTCTTCTGATGAGACCCGTTGATGCAGAAGCAGACATGGAATGGAAGGCCATACTTAATGATTACAGGAAAACAAGGAATGAAAAGGATATTAAAACATCAGAGCTTGAAAGACATATTGCATTATCAGGGTATATTATTGAAGGGAGCGGATGGGAAGAGGCTGAACAAAAAGTAGATCAGGTAATTCTTACGTATAAATCTCAGTATAACGCAGAAATCCTTGGGAAAAAATATTTTGAATATTCTCCGGTTATTGAAATGTTTGAAGATTTTGGAAGTCTTCTGCCAAACAGGATTGATATGGAGGATATTCTGAATGGCGATGAAAGAGCCGAAGGCTTTAAGGCAGCCCGGAATTTTCTTACTCTTGCACAGCTTGATTACACTTTTTTTCAGCAACCCTCAAGTCGGATTCTGAAACAGAAAATTGAGAATCTGAATAATTCCCTGACCAAAAATTTTCAGGATTTCTGGCAGCAGTCAATCGGAAAGAATAACAAAATTAACATTCAGTTTGAACTTGATCACTACAATTCTTCTTATGGAGAGAAAGCCGGAAAACCCTACCTTGAGTTCTGGATAAAGGACGATGGGGAAAGGCTCTATCCAAAACAAAGGAGCCGTGGTGTAAGGTGGTTTTTATCTTTCTATCTTGAACTAAAGGCTTCAGCAACTCAGAGCAATCGTCAATTGGTACTTCTGGTAGATGAGCCGGGAGTAAGCCTTCATGCAAGAGCACAGGAGGATGTTCTTAAGGTATTTGAAGATATAAAAGATGTAATTCAGGTTATATATACTACGCATTCGCCTCATCTTGTTGAAATTAATAAACTGCACAGGGTGCTGGCTGTGCAGCGGGATGATCTGGAGAGTACAAGAAGCACTACACGGATCCTTGATCCAATGAGACTTGCGGCAGCATCACCTGATACCCTTACCCCATTGCAGAGTATTTTGGGTAATCCAATGGCAGATGAAGGTTTTTCGTCAAAAAGAGTAAACCTGATCGTAAATGATACAGGGTCATTTTATATGTTGAATGCCATATTCCTTTTAAACGGATTTAAATCTGATATTTGCGTTATCCCATCAACAAATGTTTCATCAATTCCATTATTATGCAATATTCTTATGGGATGGGGTATGGATTTTACCGTATTGCTTTTTGAAAATGAAGAGGAGATACAGATAGAAAGCCTTCTGAAAAATACAATATTTAAAACTGAAAAACGTGGAGCCGATCATATAATAAGGTTACCTGAAATATTTCTGAACTCTGAAGATCTTTTATCGACACTTGATTTTAAAAATCATATTCTTAATACAAGGGAAGGGATAACAGTACCTAATTCAGTATATATTAAGGAGAAAGAGCTTCCCCGTAATTTTATTTTCAGCAGGTTTCTTTCAGATGTGAAAGAGGGGAAGGTAAAAAAAACAGATTTTGATGAAGAAAGTGTTGATAATTTCAGACTTATAACAGACCTGCTGAAAGGATTTAAATAAAAACCTGATTTATTTTGCACTTTATACTTGTTTTTCTACTTTTGTTGCGCCCACAGATAGCGGGTATATTATTGGAGAGATGGGTGAGTGGCTTAAACCAGCAGTTTGCTAAACTGCCGTATGGGTAACTGTACCGGGGGTTCGAATCCCCCTCTCTCCGCAACAACAAATTAATCCCGTCCGCCAGCCGGCGGACGGGATTTTTATTTTACAGATGTCCGAGCCATGTTTATATGAGCTAGGACATCTGTAAAATAAAAAGGCCTTACGAGTGAAACGAGTAAGGAATTAATTTGGTGTTGTAAGGATCTCCCCAAAGGGATCACGACCGAACGAAGTGAGGTCGTAATCCCTTGTATAATTACCTCACCCCAACCCCTCTCCTAAGGGAGAGGTGCTTAATTGTATGATTAATAATATTTTACATTATAAAAAATGAACAAAATCCTTCGGGATTCATTTAAGCTTCTTAGGGTGTAATTCAAATGGATCACCGAAGGTAATCCCCTCTCTCCACAAAGGCATATTACTCCTGTCCACCGGATGGCATATAGAAATTTTATTTTTTATTTTAAAAAAACCATTATTATTTTGCTATTTAACATATTTTAATATAATTTTGCGCCGTATTAAAAAGGACGATTTATTTAATTATAAAAGGATCGGAAATTCAAAAACAATCAAAGTATTAAAAGGTAAAAAAATGAAAAACAAAGTTTTAATGGGTTTAGCTGCAATAGTAATGGTTGCAGTACTTTCAAGTTGCGGAAAGAAGCCACAGGCTGAAATTGATGCAACTAATGCAGCAATTGAAGCAGCAAAAACTGCTGAAGCAGCAGTGTATTTGCCAGCTGAATTTGCAGCAGTACAGGACTCTATGAATGCTATTATGGCTGATGTTGCAGCTCAGGAATCAAAATTATTTAAGAAATTCGGACCAGCTAAGGTTAAACTTGAAGCTACATTAGCTCTTGCTAATCAGGTAGCTGCAAACGCTGCTGTTAAGAAAGAAGAAGTTAAAAAAGAAACTGAAACTTCTATGACAGCGATCAAAGCTGTTATTACAGAGAATATGGATCTCATGAAAAAAGCTCCAAGAGGAAAAGAAGGAGCTGCTGTTCTTGAGCAGATCAAAACTGAAATGGCTACCATCGAAGCTTCTGTAGTTGAAGCTCAGGGTCTTTATGATAAAGGTTCTTACATGGATGCACTTAATAAAGTTAAAGCTGCAAATGAAAGAGCAGTTGGTATCAATACCGAACTTAAAGATGCTATTGCTAAAGTAAAAGGAAGAAAGTAATTATTTTTTACGTTCTTAATAATATCAGGATCCCCGGGAATTTCCCGGGGATTTTTTTCAAAATACATGAGAAAGATTTTAAGAGAAAGCATTATTTTTATATTATTAGCACTTTTAACGGTATTCATCATCTTCTTATTGATCCGTTTAACTCCTACTCCTCCTTCATCTGAAATTGAATCTGCAAGACTTGCTCTTTCGGAGGCAAGGAGAAATAATGCAGATATATATTCAAAAAAACTTTTTACCCAGGCTGGTAACTATTATGATTCAGCTATGGTAAACTGGCAAAAAGAAAATGAAAGGTTTATATATTTACGCGATTATTCAAAAGTTTCGATGTTTGCTGATTTATCAGTAAAAAAGGCAAGGCAGTCCTCTGAGAATTCCTTAAGCAGCTCTTCCGGACTTAAAGCAAGACTGCAACCTAAAATAGATACTCTTAATAATCTGATAATCAGAATTGATGAACTTTTTATCACCTATCCCTTACCTGCTGAAATAAGAAACCGTATATCAAAGGGAAAAATGTTATTTGAGGAGGTTCAACTGGCTTATGAAAGAGGAGAGTATCTTCAGGCAAACAGAAAACTCATCGATTCGGAATATCTGCTCACAACATCATATAATAATGCATCAATTGATCTGGAGAATTATTTTAAATCTTTTCCGGTGTGGGAAAAATGGATCAGAAGATCTCTTTATGAATCAAAGAAGAATCGGGATTTTTTAATTATTATTGATAAGTTTTCACGAAAATGTATAGTTTACCAGAACGGAGCAAAAAAATTAGAGTATGAAGCTGAACTAGGGGCCAACTGGGTAGGGGATAAAAGAGTAAGAGGAGATAAAGCTACACCTGAAGGTATGTATAAGATTATAAAAAAGTTAGACAATAATAAAACAAAATATTATAAGGCCCTTTTACTTGACTATCCCAATGATGAAGATAAAGCCAGATTCAAATCAGAAATTGAAAAAGGTACACTTCCGGCTTTTGCAAAAATTGGGAATATGATTGAAATCCATGGAAACGGTGGTAAAGGAATTGACTGGACTGATGGTTGTGTTGCTCTTACAGATAATGAAATGGATGCTTTATTCAGGGTAGTGAAAGTTGGAACTCCTGTAACAATAGTTGGATCGATGGTTGATCTTCAAAGCGTTTTGAATGAGTAAAATAATCTGACATGGGAAATGACAATATTTTAGATGAAGGTGCTCTTCCTGAAAATGAAAGAGTGACAAATAATCCCGGTGAACAAGATATTAATGGTTTTAAAGATCTCTTTTATTTTCTTAAGAGGAGGATAGAAAGTAATCAAAAGTTGTATAACTCTCTGAGAATATTATTTATAGCATTACTTTCATTTATTGTGGCAGCCTTCTTTTTTATCTTCATCATATTCTTTGTGCCTGCATTTCAGGAATTGTTTCCAGGAAGGAAGGCTGAAATTGCGTATAATCAGGAATTAAAGAAAGATCCCGCTTATAAAAAAACTATTGCCCTTTTAAAAAGAGACATAGAACGATTTTCAAGGAAATACAATAGTTTTAATACCGGCCAATCATATATTGTAATAAATACCACCGATAACAAGTTCTTTCTTTACCGAAATAAGAAGTTGATAAGGGAAGGGTTTTGTAGTTCAGGAAGTTACACTATGCTTCAGGCGGAAGGCGATAAGAAGTGGATTTTTAAAACACCTAAAGGTAAATACAGAATTCAGGGAAAGACAACGAATCCGGTATGGAAAAAACCTGATTGGGCATTTGTTGAAGAGGGATTACCAATTCCACCTAAAGATGATTTTTCGAGATTCGAATATGGAGTCCTGGGTGATTATGCCATGTCAATAGGTGATGGGTACCTGATTCATGGCACAATTTATAAGCGTTTTCTGGGAATGCCGGTAACGCACGGTTGTGTTCGCCTTAATGATGAAGATCTTGAAGCGATCTTTAATACACTGAGTATCGGCTCAAAAGTTTATATCTTCTGATCATATTGAATTACAATTATGGAAAACGAATTTAGTAACGGTACATCTGGTATAAAAAGGAAATTTATTGTAATTATAGTATTCTTATCCTTATTCAGTATTTATTATGCAGTAATGTTGATGCTGAGTCCTGCAAGAAAACTGGAAGCAATAAAAAATGAATTTGCATATAAGCCAGATGAAAAATCTGTAAATGACGAATCTATATTTTCAGATTCAACGTATCTGAAACTGTTCAAAGAAAAAACACTGCTTCAGTCAAAAATAGTTATGGCTGAATCCGATTCAATCTATTTAATGATAAACCTTACCGATAGCACTGCAAATCTCGAAATCAGCGGAGTGGTTGTTCATCGGTCAAAGATTACTGATTTCAAAACAAGTAACATTTTTAAAAAGGGAGATGAGCATACTATTTTATCAATGCTTGCAGCTCCTTTTACCATATCCGGAGCGTTTTCTTCAATTAAAAAAGAGCCGGTCATGATAAAGATGGCACCCAAGGACACTTCTGAATATAAACCTGACATTATGCCGGATACTTCACTTACCGAACCTGTTAATTATATTCTGGAAATGACAAATGGAGTAAGGATTTATGTTTATCAGGCAGATAATGATGCAGATGGAGACAAACTTGCAAACAGAATCTTTGATCTTAATGACAGGTTGCGTAATACATGGAGTGCAATAAAGAGTGTTGCAGTCCTTAAAGTCCCGGAATACCATCCATTCATTAAATTGCGTCTCCCGGCATCTGATGCCAAGATAATATACAGAGCTATCCCCAGATACGGACAGATAGGGCTTTATATGTGATATAGTTAATTTCTTTTTCAGAAAATCATTAATTTGTATTAAAAAAAAATGTAGGTTTGATGATATCTCTATTCATTAATCATTACATAAATGGGAAGATTTACAGGTGTAATAGGAATCATCATAATTCTGGGACTTGCATATTTGTGGTCAAATAACAGGAAAAAAATAAACTATCGTCTGGTAATTACAGGACTTGCTTTGCAGATTTTGCTTGCAGTTTTTATCCTGAAAGTGCCTGTAGGACAGGATATTTTCTATTGGTTAGGAAAGGCGATAAACAAGCTGCTCGACTTCTCCAAAGAAGGAGGCCTTTTCGTTTTTGGTGATCTTACAAAAGTTACCCAGATTCTCCCTGAGGGGATTGTAAAAAGCGGAGTGTTTTTATTCATTTTGCTTCCAACAATAATTTTTGTCTGCGTCCTGGTTGCCATGGCATACCATATTGGCTTGATGCAAAGGGTTATAGCTGTAATTGCCCGTTTTGTCCATTGGGCTATGAGGGTGAGTGGGAGTGAAGCTTTGTCGAATGTTGCAAGTGCATTTGTCGGACAGGTTGAAGCGCAGATAATGATACGACCATATCTTTCAGGTATGACAATGTCAGAACTTCTGGCCTCAATGACAGGGAGCATGGCTTGCATTGCCGGTGGAGTAATGGCTGTTTATATTTCAATGGGTGTGCCTGCATCATATCTTCTGGCTGCCAGCCTCATGGCGGCTCCCGGGGCCCTGGTAATTTCAAAGATTGTATTTCCCGAAACTGAAGAATCAGAAACCAAAGGAGTCATTAAACTTGAAGTGAAAAAGGAGCATTCAAATATTATGGATGCAATATCGCATGGAGCCAGTGATGGGATGAAGATTTCTATTAATGTAATTGCTATGCTGATAGGTGTTATTGCCCTGATAGCTCTGGTTGATGCGCTTCTGGGTTACTTTGGTCATTTTCTTTCATGGATTGGACTATCCCTTGAAGCCGTAGGTCT
>CAVSZL010000011.1:0-57592 GCA_963732435.1 uncultured Bacteroidales bacterium
TTACAGATTAAATCTTTCTGATTCGAAAATATCAGTTAAAGAAACTTATTATATTTTACCAAACGATGTAATTGTTGTTGAACCTCTAAAGGCTATCTCTTCAAGTTATCAAAACATAACTTATACAACCGTTCTTTCATCAATTACTACTTTAATAGCAATATTACTTTTTACAGGACTAACATTTCAATAAAATCATAAATATTACTAATTTAAAATAATAAGGTAAATGTCAAACTATAACGAGTCCTCTAGCGAGGCTTTTAATGTTAAGGAATTTATCCTTACAGCTTTCTCATACAAATATTTATATATAGCCAGTTTTATCATTTTCATGGCTGCAGCCTTTTTTATCAATAAGTTTTCAACTAACATAATTGAGGTAACATCCATAATCGGACCAGTTATGGATAAACGATCGGCTGTGCTTGAATCAAACGGGTTATTCCGCGGGGGTGAATCGTTTGTAGATTCCAGAAACCTTCAGAACGATATCAACAGCCTTACTTCATTTTCTCTTGTTTCCTCCACACTGAGCAAACTTAATCTTGAAGTCGGATATTTCACTGACAGCAAGAATATCCTGGGACAGGTAAAGCAAATATATCCGATAGCTCCGTATACAGTAAATATCGATAAATCACATATTCAGCCAATAAATGCCAGATTTCATATTGAAATTCTTGATGAAGGTTCATTCAGGCTCATGTCTTCGGAGAAAGATGCTTCCCTGTATAATTATGTAGATAATCAGGTCGTAAGCGAACATAATGTTCTGGATACGGATACTATCTGCAAGTTCAATGAAACAATCAGCAATAAAAATTTTAAATTCTCAGTTTCACTAAATAAAGAGCATTTTAGCTCAAATGCCAGGGAAGTGAGCCGTCACTTCTTTGTATTCTATCATCTTGACTATTTATCGCAGCAGTATCTTGAAAAACTTGTTGTCCAGCCTGTAAATATCAAATCATCGTTAATAAAAGTCTCATTTCAGGGTAAAAACCAGCGACTCACGATCGACTTTCTGAATAAATATCTTCAGGCATATCTTGATGATAACCTTACCAAAAAGAATACTTTCGCCGTAAGCACTATTAATTTCATTGAATCGCAAATATCAGAAATCTCTGATTCCCTTCTTCTTTCCGAGTCGAAACTTAAAGATTACCGGTCAGCTAACCAGGTTATGGATCTTAGTTACCAGGGGCGTCAGGCAATTGAAAATATGACAAAAATAGAAACTGAACGTTCAGGACTTCAGGTTCAGGAACGATATTACAATTATATACTTGACTATTTCAATAAGAATCAGGATATTGCAGGGATTGCACCTCCTTCAGCAGCAAATGTTGTCGATCCAATAATGAACCAGCTCATTATGGAACTTCTGGCGCTGAATACTCAGAAATCCAGCATTTCAAGCAATAATGCAGAGAAGAATCTTTTCATAGGTCAGATAGAAAATAAGATCCGCCTTCAGAAACAGGCAATTATCGAAAATGTAACCAATAATCTCAACACCCTTAATCTCACACAGAATGAATTGAATTACAGGGCAGATAAGCTTTCCAGGGAGATTGCAAGACTACCGAGAACTGAGCTAAATATGGTAAGCATGCAGAGAAAATTCAATCTCAGTAATGAACTCTATACTTTCCTTCTTCAGAAAAGATCGGAAGCGGCCATCACCATGGCGTCGAACTACCCTGATTATGAAGTCCTTGAACCCGCCAGGGAAATTTCCAGCATAGTTGTTTCTCCGAAAACGGTCTTTAACTGGATTCTTGCCTTCTTTTTGGCACTAATGATCCCAACCACATTCGTGATTCTGAAGAGTTTCTTCAACGAAAAGATTACCCGAATATATGATCTTGAACATTTACTGAACAGGCCTGCCTTAAGTGTTATTTACAGTAATTCTTATAAAACGGAAGCTGTTGTAACCGAAATGCCTGGCTCATCCGTTGCTGAATCTTTCAGGAATCTGAGAAGCAGTTTGTTTCTGAGATTCAAGACCGAACCTTTAAAAGTAATAATGATTACCTCTTCTCAGCCCCAGGATGGGAAAAGCTTTATTTCGTTTAACCTTGCCGCTTCAATAGCTTCGGTGGGCTATAAAACAATAATCCTCGATTGCGACCTTCGAAGGCCAACTCTTCATGAGAAGTTCAAAATAGAAAATTCCGACGGACTCTCAACCTATATGATTCACCATTCTACAATTAAAGATATAATTCAAAAAACAGATATTCAAAATCTCGCATTTATACCCTCTGGTCCTATTTTACCAGGCTCTGCTGAGCTGATTGAATCGGGGTCACTTGATGAACTCATGGATTATCTGAAGGACAATTATGAATATATAATCATTGATACCACACCGGCAGGTCTTGTTGCTGACGCTTCACTGATGATGAAATATGCAAGCCTTAATCTGCTGGTATGCAGAAATAATCATACCAGGAAGGATGTTTTCAGAGATTTACTTAACATATTAAGTATTAATCATATCAAGAACTATGATGTCATTTTCAATGATCTGAGTATTAAGAAAAGCCGGTATGGCCGCTATAATCACTATTATAAAAAGGATTAGACCTTTTAAGTTCAGAGTATTTGTAAGAAGATTAATTTCTGATATCACATATTAGTTACAGATTCAAAGAAACTCAATAATAAACCTAACTCCATTTCAATCCATGGCAGATAACAATTTAGTAAAAGAAAAAGTCAGAACATATGTTCTTCAGGCAGTGTATGTTGACAAAGAAAAAATTAACAATGATTCTCTCATTTTCAAGGAAGGATACTTTGATTCAATGGGATTTATGGTTCTGATTACTTTCATTGAAGAGGAATTTGGAATAAAGACCAGTGATGCCGATCTCCTGGAGGAAAATTTCGAATCAATAAATGCAATAACTGATTTTGTTATCCGGAAAAAGCAATAATTGATTATGTGCGGAATTTGTGGTATAATTGATTACAAAAGTAAGGTAAATAACCAAACTAATGTAGAATCTATGCTGCGCTCCATTAATTACCGGGGGCCCGATGAAAGCGGTATTTACCACTCCCCCTGCGCGACTTTAGGCAATGTCAGATTAAGTATTATTGACATCGAAGGAGGTCAACAGCCCCTCTCTGACCTCTCCGGCAGATTCTGGATCGTATTCAATGGTGAAATATTCAATTATAAAGAACTTAGGAAAGAGCTTGAAAATAAAAGTACAGTATTCAGGACCATGTCAGATACTGAGGTTTTGGTTCAGCTCTACGCGGTTTATGGCAAAAAATGCCTTGAGCTATTAAATGGACAATTTGCTTTTGCCATCTGGGATAAACAGCAGGAAGAGTTATTCATAGCGAGAGACAGAGTAGGTATCCGCCCTCTGTTTTACAATACTGATAACGGCATATTTTCACTTGCATCAGAGATAAAAGCACTCTTCAAAATAAACCATATCTGCAGGGAGCTTTGCGCAGAAAATCTATCACAGGTATATACTTTCTGGTCAACAATTACTCCGAATACCCCATTTAAAGGTATATATGAATTGCCGCCCGGACATTGTGCAACATTTAACCGGAAAGGATTAAACGTAGAAAAATTCTGGGAATTAAAGTTTGGCAATTCCTCATCCAAACTTTCCCTCCGGGATGCTTTGGATGGTTTTCATGAATTATTCTCAGATGCAGTAAGGATAAGGTTAAGAGCTGACGTTGAGGTAGCTGCATATCTGAGCGGTGGTATTGATTCCAGCGCTACTGTTGCATATATTAAAGACATAGAGCCGGGAATCCTGAATACTTTTTCAATTGGGTTCGAAGAAAAAGACTTTGATGAGAGTCCATACCAGGAAGAAGCTGCAAAATATTTTGGCACTACACATAAATCAATGATCTGCACCTCAAGGGATATAGCAGAGTCATTCCCAAAAGTGATATGGCATGCTGAAACACCTATGTTGAGAACATCACCGGCTCCCATGTTTCTTCTGTCAAAACTAGTCAGAAGCAACAATATCAAAGTGGTTGTAACCGGCGAGGGGTCAGATGAGATCCTTGGTGGCTATGATATTTTTAAGGAGGCAAAAATTAAAAGGTTTTGGGCCTCACAGCCTGACTCTGTAATCCGACCACTCCTGCTTAAAAAATTATACCCGTATCTTTCGCAGATGAAGGATGTGAATCCTAAAATACTCAAGATGTTTTACGGGTACAAACTTGAAGATGTAGATAATCCTTTCTATTCTCATCTGTTAAGATTCAATAATTCAAATCACATTAAAAAGCATTTTTCAGACAGGATAAACAAATCCCTTAAAGATTATTCTTCATTAGATGTGCTTGAAAAAAGGCTTCCGGAGAACTTTGACTCATGGGACCAACTTTCAAAATCGCAATGGCTGGAAACTACAGTTTTTATGTCTGGATACCTTCTTTCTTCGCAGGGTGACAGGATGGCAATGGCTAACTCCGTTGAAGGGAGGTATCCATTCCTTGATTACAGGGTAATAGAGTTTTGCTCCTTACTACCTTCGGATTATAAACTTAATGGACTGAATGAAAAGTACCTGCTGAAAAAACTCCTGAAAAACAGGATACCCGATAAAATCCTAAAAAGACCGAAACAAGCATACCGGGCACCAATAAGGAGCGTTTTTCTTGACAAAAATCGTCCGGAATATGTAAATGATATGCTTTCAGAATCCTCTACAGGAAAAGCTGATATTTTTAATTATAATTCTATTACCAGTCTAATATCGAAAATTGAAAAAACAGGTGTGGCAACTGAGATTGACAATATGGTATTGACATCAGTAATCTCAACACATTTACTTTATTATCAATTTATTGAAAATAATAACAAAGAATTTCAATCTGGAGATTTAATAAATCACAAGGTAATTAATGATTTTTAATTTGATAGATCTAATTGTGTAATATATAATTTATTAACTATGAGCTTAAAACCCCCATTTTCAAAAGATATAATTCTGCTGGATGACATAGAATCGGTGGCAAATTTAATAATACGGAAACTGCAGGAGGATGTCTTTAATAACTTAAAACGTCTTGGAGCAGTTATTGGGACTAGCGGAGGAATTGACTCCTCAGTATGTCTCGCCTTATCGGTGAAAGCCTTTGGTCCGGAAAAAGTTCTGGGAATTATGATGCCGGAAAAAGACTCCAGTCACGAAAGTGAATCGCTTGCTAAGGAACTCGCTGGAAAATTCGGAATAGATATAATACGGGAAGAAATTACTCCGGCCCTCTCAGGCTTCAGGTGTTATGAAAGACGAGATGAGGCTGTCAGAAATGTTTTTCCGGAGTACGATCCAAAAACACACAAAATGAAAATAGGGATCAGGCAAAGCGGGCTATCAAATAGCCTTCCACCCCTCTTCTCCCTGACGATCATAGATAACAATGGAAACCAAAAAAATAAGTTACTCCCTACTAAAGAGTATCTGAGGATTGTAGCTGCTTCCAATTTTAAGCAAAGATCAAGGATGTCTACACTTTATTATCATGCAGAATCATTGCACTATGCTGTTATTGGAACGCCTAATAAACATGAGCAGGAACAAGGATTCTTTGTAAAATACGGGGATGGAGGAGCTGATGTTATGCCAATTGGTAATCTTTATAAAACCCAGGTGTACCAATTAGCAAAGTACCTGGGCGTTCCAAATGGGATAATTGAAAGAACACCAACTACAGATACCTACTCAGCTGAACAAACCCAGGAAGAGTTCTTCTTTCAACTACCGTTTGCATTAATGGACAGGTACTGGTACGGATTTGAGAATGGCTATTCCCCGAAAGAAGTTTCAGAAGTAATGGGGGAATCTGAAGAACATGTGAATGCTTTATTCCGGAATTTTGAAAGAAAGAGAAAAACAACCGAATATTTAAGAATGTCACCTGTAAGAGACTATTTTGGAAGCTAGGTAAATGGGGTTATGCTGAACAAGCACGAAATTTAAAAGTTGAAAACCAGAGATAAATCGAAGTAACCTAACTTAATCACGACATGAATGCATTTGATTACTTTTTTGAAAAATCTGCTGGCCTTGACAAGCCATTTGTTGCAGGTAAAGAAGAGATCTCCTTTCAACAGCTCTATAACACATCCCTTACACTGGCTTCCTGGTTACAAAATGAAGTTGGCCTGAATAAGCATATAATTCTTGTATCGGCAAATAACGTTTTCTTTATAACATCTTACCTGGCTATTATAAAATCAGGTAATATCTGCATACCACTTGATCCGAAAATCGAAAAAGAGAATTTCAATTACATCAATGAGCTTACAAATCCAGCCCTGATTTTCCTTACACGGGATTTTGAACAAAAACTAGCTCTTCATTCAATTAAATGTATTTTTCCTGATACTGTTTATGATAATCAGGTAACGGGGATAAAGATGAATGATAAGGAGTTTGACAAAGAAAGATGCGCTGAGATCATTTTTACCTCAGGTTCTACAGGAAAACCAAAAGGAGTTATGATCTCTCATAAAAACCTGATAGCAAATACAGGATCAATTGTTGAATACCTGAAATTATCAAAGAGCGACAGGATGCTTGTTGTATTGCCATTTTATTATTGTTATGGACTTTCCCTGTTGCATACCCATTTGAGAGCAGGCGGATCTGTTATACTGAATAATTCATTTATCTTTCTCGGAAGTATTATCAAAGACCTCAAAGATTATAAATGCACCGGATTTGCCGGAGTACCAAGCCATTATCAGATTCTTTTAAGAAAAACTGACACTTTCAAACAAACTATATTCCCTGATTTAAAATATGTTACACAAGCAGGAGGCAAATTAGCAACAATTTTTATAGATGAGTTTCGTGCAAGCTTTCCTGATGTTACATTTTTTGTAATGTATGGTCAGACTGAAGCAACAGCAAGGCTCTCATTCCTGCCGCCTCAATTATACGAAACGAAAAAGGCATCTATGGGAAAGGGAATCCCAGGCGTTGAACTTAAAGTAATAAATGAAAAAGGAGAACCTGTAAAACCAGGAGAAACCGGAGAAGTGATAGCCTTTGGTGACAATATTATGATTGGCTATTTTGCTGATGAAGAGGGTACAAGAAATACAATCAGAAATGGGTGGTTATATACAGGTGACCTTGGGACAGTAGATAATGATGGTTACATCTATTTAACTGCACGGAAAAAAGAGATCATAAAAGTCCGTGGAAAACGGATCAGTCCAAAGGAGATCGAAGCAGTCATCCTTGAGATTCCAGAGGTAATTGACTGTTCAATAGAGGGAATAGATGATGATCTGGAAGGAGAAATGCTGAAAGCGACAGTTATAGTCAGGAAAGATGCCAAGAATCACATAACCAGGGAGTCAATAATACAACATTGTTCTAAGTATCTGGTAATGTACAAGATTCCTCAGGTTTATGAGCTGAAGGAGGACTTAACAATTAGTGCAACCGGAAAGAAGATTAAAAATAATTGAACAATATTGACTGAATTTTCGTCAATATGCTTAACATATTAAATAAATGTAGTACATCACCCGTTTATTGTAGTTGGTCAAAATAAATTGAAAAGACAAAAATAATGTACTTTATTTGCTTTATTAACCAACTACTTTAACGTCGATAAAATTTTTATTATCATCTTTCTGTTTCTGTCTGCCGGATTAAAAAAAATAAATCATTATTCAATAATTAATATGAAATTATGAGCAAAATAACTAAACTTTCTGTACTGGTTTTCTTATTGTTTGGAATTACAATAATAAACAGCTGCAAAAAAGACAAGACATTGGCGATATTAACTACCACTGCTGTATCGGAAATAACGATCAGCTCTGTTACAACCGGTGGTAATATCACAGATGGTGGAGGAGCGGATATAACAGCCCGTGGAGTTTGCTGGAGTACTTCCCAGAATCCTACCATAACTGATTCGCATACAACTGACGGTAAAGGGTCCGGAAGTTTTGCCAGCCATATTACCGGCCTTGACCCTAATACCAAGTATTATATAAAGGCTTACGCTACCAACAGTGTAGGTACTGCCTATGGAAATGAGGTTAATTTTACAACAACCGCTATAGTTGTTCCTACTCTTACAACTGCCGCAGTTACATCAACAACTTTAACATCTGCTGTTTCCGGTGGTACCATCTCTTCTGATGGTAATGGAGCAATCACCGCTAAGGGTGTTTGCTGGTCAACAACAGCAAATCCTACACCATTATTAACTACTAAAACAGATGAAGGGGCAGGATCAGCAAGTTTTACCAGTAACCTTACAGGTTTAACACCGAGTACAACTTATTATTATCGTGCGTACGCCACTAACAGTGC
Organism: uncultured Bacteroidales bacterium; assembly: GCA_963732435.1. Lineage (GTDB taxonomy): Bacteria > Bacteroidota > Bacteroidia > Bacteroidales > VadinHA17 > LD21. Next base: position 8,358 of record CAVSZL010000011.1, read on the forward strand.
TGGCACGGGATATGGGACTGAACTTTCATTTACAACTGCTGCTATTGTGACGCCTACAGTTGCAACAACCCCGACAGTAACTTCTATTACTTTAACATCTGCTGTTTCAGGTGGTACTATTGCTTCTGATGGCGGGGCAAGCGTAACTGCAAAGGGTGTTTGCTGGGCAACAAATCCAAATCCGACCATAGGTGGCGGTAATAAAACAAATGAAGGGGCCGGAATAGCAAGTTTCACCAGCTCACTCACAAATTTAACAGCGGGAACTACTTATTATGTAAGAGCTTACGCTACAAATAGTGCCGGTACTGGTTATGGGGATGCCATTTTATTTTCTACAAGAGCTGTTGAAAAACCAACTCTTGAAACTGTTACAGCTTCCGCAATTGAGCAGACTACAGCCACTTCGGGTGGTACTATTTCAGCTGATGGAGGTGGAGCAATCACTGCCAAGGGAGTCTGCTGGTCGACATCACCCACACCTACAGCATTATTAGCTACCAAAACAAATGAAGGAGGCGGATCAACAAGTTTCACCAGTAACATAATAAATTTACTGCCGGGTACAACCTATTATTATCGTGCATATGCAACTAACAGTGCGGGTACTGGATATGGAACTGAACATTCATTACTTACAAAACCTGTACTGGTAGCAACTGTTACGACCGTTACAGCTACATCGGTTACCCAGACTTCTGCAGTTTCAGGTGGCACTATTCCTTCTAATGGTGGAGGGGCAATTACAGCGAAGGGTGTTTGCTGGTCAACATCACCAAATCCTACTGCCTTGTTAACTACCAAAACAAATGAAGGAGGAGGATCAGCAAGTTTCAGCAGTAACATCACAGGGTTACTGCCGGGTACTGCCTATCATTATCGTGCTTATGCTACAAACAGTGCAGGTACATCATATGGAACAGAACTCACATTAACTACCGGCTCTGTAATAAAAGCAACTCTTACAACATCTATTGTTTCATCAATCAGTACAACAACTGCTGTTTCAGGAGGAACTATAACCTCCGATGGCGGCGGATCAATTACAGAAAGAGGTATTTGCTGGTCAGTAAATCAAACACCAACAACTGCTGATGCTACAGCTACCGGCGCCGGAACAACAAGTTTCACAAATAACCTCTCATCTTTGCTGATGGGCACAACCTATTATGTAAGAGCTTATGCTGTTAACGCAGCTGGTACAGCTTACGGAAATCAGGTTGTCTTCAATACCAAACTGGCTGATGTGGATGGCAATAGTTATAACGTTGTCTTAATAGGTACACAGCTGTGGATGGCAGAGAACCTGAAAACTACCATGTTTAATAACAGCACATCAATTCCAATTGTTACAGATAATGCTGCATGGGTAGCCCTGAGTACTCCGGCATACTGTTGGTATAATAATGACATTGGATATAAAGCTATTTACGGGGCACTATACAACTGGTATGTAGTTGAGGCGGGTAATATGTGTCCTGCAGGCTGGCATGTACCAACTGATGTAGAATTCAAGGCACTTGAAACATTTCTTGGATTACCTGCTGATCAGCTTGACTTATGGGGATGGCGTGGAACAGACGAGGGATCTCAGATGAAGAACACTACTGGATGGGCTGCAGGACAAAATGGGACTAATACCAGCGGCTTTTCCGGCCTTCCGGGAGGTTACCGATACGGTTTAAGTGGTACTTACAACGATCGGGGGAATCTTACATACTGGTGGAGTTCCACTCAGGAAACTGACTTACTGGCCTGGTACCGTCGATTGGATGGCAGTAATGCTGATATTTACAGAGCCTCTGTTAATAAAACAGGCGGTAAATATGTAAGATGTATGAAGAATTAGAGTTACTTTCGCGTAAGAATTATAAACTATTTAACTTATTGTTCAATTTAAATATCGTAATATGAAAAAAACAACAGATCTTTTACTTTTAGTTTGCCTGCTATTAGGAATTGTATTAATTGGCAGCTGTAAAAAAGACAAGAATTTGGCGGTCCTATCTACCACTGCTGTTTCGGAAATAACAATTAGCTCTGTTAAAACCGGTGGTAATATCACTGATGGTGGCGGAGCAGATATAACAGCCCGTGGAGTATGCTGGAGTACTTCCCAGAATCCTACCATATCTGGTTCGCATACAACTGATGGCAAAGGGTCCGGCAGTTTTACCAGCCAGATTACCGGACTTGACCCTAATACCACGTATTATATTAAGGCTTACGCAACCAACAGTGTAGGTACTTCCTATGGAAATGAGGTTAACTTTACAACAACAGCCATAGTTATTCCTACACTTACAACTGTCGAAGTGACATCAACAACTTTAACATCTGCTGTCTCTGGTGGTACTGTCACTTCTGACGGAGGTGGAGCGATCACTGCAAAGGGTGTTTGCTGGTCAACAACAGCTAATCCTACACCATCATTAACTACTAAAACAGATGAAGGGGCCGGGTCAGCAAGTTTTACAAGTAACATTACAGGTTTAACACCGAGTACAACCTATTATTATCGTGCTTATGCCACTAACAGTGCGGGTACAGGATATGGGACTGAACTTACGTTTACAACAGCCGCAATTGTTACTCCTACGGTAACAACTGTCGCAATAAGTTCAATTACTTTAACATCTGCTGTCTCTGGTGGTACTATTGCTTCTGATGGCGGTGCAAGCATAACTGCAAAGGGTGTTTGCTGGTCAACTTCACCAACACCTACAGTAGCGCTAACCACAAAAACTGATGAAGGGGCCGGAATAGCAAGTTTCACCAGCTCTCTCACAAATTTAGCAGCAGGAACTACTTATTATGTAAGAGCATACGCTACAAATAGCGCTGGTACCGGTTATGGAGAATCCATTTCATTTCCTACCAGCCCTGTAGTAATCCCAACTCTTGTAACTGTTACAGCTACAGCAGTTGAGCAGACAACAGCCACTTCGGGTGGTACTATCTCAGCTGATGGCGGTGGAGCAATTACTGCCAAGGGAGTCTGCTGGTCAACATCACCTGCGCCTACAGCATTATTAGCTACTAAAACAAATGAAGGAGCCGGATCAACAAGTTTCACCAGTAACATAATAAATTTACTGCCTGGTACAACCTATTTTTATCGTGCATATGCAACTAACAGTGCTGGTACGGCATATGGAACTGAATTATCATTACTTACAAAACCTGTACTGGTAGCAACTGTTACAACAGTTACAGCTTCTGCTGTTACCCAGACTTCGGCAGTTTCAGGTGGCACTATTCCTTCTAATGGTGGAGGAGCAGTTACAGCGAAGGGTGTTTGCTGGTCAACATCACCTGCACCTACAGCCTTATTAGCTACCAAAACAAATGAAGGAGGCGGATCAGCAAGTTTCACCAGCAATATCACAGGGTTATTGCCGGGTACTAGCTATTATTATCGCGCTTATGCAACAAACAGTGCGGGTACATCATATGGAACCGAACTCACATTAACCACTGGATTGGTATTACAAGCGACTCTTACAACAACCCTTGTTTCATCAATTAATACAACAACTGCTGTTTCGGGAGGAACTATAACCTCTGATGGTGGCGGAACCATTACAGAAAGGGGTATTTGCTGGTCAGTAAATCAAACACCAACAACTGCTGATGCTACAGCAACCGGTACCGGAACAACAACTTTCACAAGTAACCTCTCATCATTGCTGACGGGCACAACCTATTATGTAAGAGCTTATGCTGTTAATGGAGCTGGTACAGCTTATGGAAATCAGGTTGTCTTCAATACCAGACTGGCTGATGTGGATGGAAATAGTTATAATGTTGTTGTTATAGGTACACAGATGTGGATGGCAGAAAACCTGAAAACTACCAGGTTAAATAATAATACAGCAATTACAAACGTCACAGATAATACTGCATGGAGCCTCCTCACTACTCCGGCTTATTGCTGGTATCTCAACAGTTCTGCCCAGTATAAAGACGTATATGGAGCCATGTACAACTGGTTTACAGTTAATACAGGTCTGTTGTGTCCCTCAGGTTGGAGCGTACCTTCCGATGATGACTTTAAGACTCTTGAAACAAGTATTGGAATTACCCCGGCAGAGATTGATGTTTGGGGATGGCGCGGTACGACCCAGGGAGATCAGTTGAAGAATACCACCGGATGGAATACCAATGAAAACGGGACCAATACCACCGGATTTTCTGCACTTCCCGGAGGTTACAGGTATGCAGTCACAGGTACTTTCAACGATCGTGGGAACCTCTCATTCTGGTGGACTTCTACTACAGTTGATGCCACAACAGCATGGTACAGGCGTCTGGACGGAAACAACACTGCTATATACAGAGCAGGCGTAGAGTATACAGCTGGGAAATACATCAGATGTGTAAAGGACTAATATTATTTTAAGGTCAAAAAGATCGGGCTGTCTCAAAAGGACAGCCCTTTTTTTTATCCAATGTCTGACTAAAATGGTAAAAAAAAGTTTAAAAATCCGGCAAAATCGTTGATACTTCAGATTTGTATGCCAACAGACTAAATTATTTGATAATTAGCCAGCATTTTTTGACAAAGAGAAATCCAATAATAAAGAAGTAATAATATATTTAGCACATAGAATTAATAGTCTTTTGCATTATTAACTATTGAAAAAGGTCAGAATGCTTATTATTAGGAACATATCGCTAATATATCTTAAAATTAAATATTCATCCCGATTATTTATCCTTCTTGCAGTCTGCGGAATCTTAAATTCTGAGGCTTCAACACTTCTAGCCGAAGAACTTCGTACGCATCCAAGTTCAATTGTATTCAACGGAGCAGAAGGACATTCAATTAGTTACAAGCGATCAATATTTCTTACGACAACAAATGGTGGCATCCTGAGCTGGAGTCAATCGACCAATGTCTCCTGGCTATCAGCTGATTTAGAGAATGGAGTAACAGATGGCGTTTTAAAGATCGGTGTGAATACATCCGGATTGCAGCCGGGAATTCACTATGGAAATATTACCATAAATTCACCTGCTTCAACAACTGGTCCTATCAACATTCCTGTTACTTTAGTCATTAATCCGGATGTACCTGTTAGCATTACTACATGGAAAGATGGTCATGACGCCGCGATGAGTGTCTCTGTAGACGATTCACAGCCATCAGGGTTTGAGGCATTGCAAGCTAATGGTTTTAAGGGCACTTATGTACTGGAAAATATTTATCCACCGTCATATTATACAGATTACTATTATGCAGGAATGGAACTGGGTGCGCATACAGTTCATCACAATTGCTTTTCTGTCTCTGATGAGGTCTTGAGAACCGAGGAAATTGAGCCTAATATTGCTGCTCTGTGTACAAAAACCCCAATGCCATGTAAAGATATAATAACACTTGTCTGGCCATGTGGTTTTACAAATTATCGTGAGCAGGCTGTTGCCTCTGATTATTTTCTGAGTTCACGTGGATACAACATTAATCAGTTGGAAGATGCCTATCCGGAGAACTTTATGAATTTAAAAAGTTATAACTCACATGAACATTATCCTTATCCCCCTTCAGATCTTAAAACTATTGTGGATTTGGCAGTTACCCAGCATAAATGGTTTAATTTAGTTTTACATGGCTATTCCAATGATGATGGAGCAACCAATTATGCAAGTTCAAAAAGTATATGGGTTACATCAATAGGTACTGTTATAAAATATATGTTACAACGGGATAGATTTATTCTGTCTGATTATACAGAAAGTTCTTTCAGTATTACATACAATGTTTCCCGCTTACCAATTCCTTCATCCACAATTAAAAACTTTGAACTGGCTTTCGGGCCAAAGGACTCTACCACAATGCAGGTAGATATTGATAATAGCAAAACAGTCGAAAATGTTTTTATTGATGGTGCAGTTAATCATTATCAGATTAAGAGCATCAATGGAAATCTAGTCTTGCTTACAAATGTAAAACTTGAAGCATCCACAAGTAAAAATATTGAAGTCAGATACGTAGATACAGGAAGAATTAACCTGACAATAACAGGAATTACGGCCAATAATAAAGTCTATAACAGAACAACTGCAGCTACACTCAATACAGGCAGCGCTTCACTTGCCGGAGTTATTGCCGGAGATAATGTAACACTTGTCACATCAGGAGCTGTAGGTACTTTTTCAAATAATAACGTTGGCACTTCAAAAACAGTAACATGCACCGGTTTTACAATATCCGGAACCGATGCTTCTAAGTACGCATTAACACAACCATTCACTACGGCAAGCATAACTCCTGCCTCCTTAACAATTTCAGGAGCTGCGGCCAATAATAAGGTTTATGACAGAACAACTACAGCAACATTGAATACAGGTGGTGCAAACCTTGTTGGTGTTTTATCAGGGGATAATGTTACACTCGTCAAAACAGGTGCAATTGGCACCTTTGCAAACAAGAATGTTGGGACTTCCAAAACGGTTTCAATATCAGGTTTTACACTTGGGGGAAGTGATGCTGGTAATTATACCCTGACCCAGCCGTCAACTACAGGGAACATAACTGCTGCTCCATTGATGGTTTCCGGTGTAACAGCCAATAATAAACAGTACGATGGAACAACCACTGCTACTCTGAACACAGGCAGTTCGACCCTTACAGGTATTATCGGGACAGATGTTGTAACCCTTGGTTCAACAGGTGTTACAGGGGCTTTTGAAAATGCCAGTATCGGGAGTAACAAATTAGTAACAATCGCAGGTTTTACAATAGCCGGAACTGATTCAGGCAATTATACTTTAGTACAACCAACAACTACTGCAAACATAACCGGATTGCCATTAACTGTTACAGGTGTGACTGCAAACAGCAGAGCTTATAATGGGACCACTGTTGCGACTTTAAATACGGGAGGCGCCGTACTGGTGGGTGTATTACCAGGAGATGCTGTTACACTTAACTCAACGGGCGCCACAGGGATCTTTGCGAATAAGAATGCTGGTACAGCGAAATCAGTTTTAACCTCTGGTTTTACACTTAGTGGTGCTGATGCCGCTAAATATACTCTCACGCAACCATCAGCTGCGGCCAATATCACATTAGCAGGGTTAACAGTAACCGGAGTTATAGCCAATAATAAAGTTTATAACGGAACGACTTCGGCTACGCTGAATACCACAAGTGCAGCATTGGCAGGTGTTTTTGGATCTGATGCTGTCACTCTTATCTCAACATCTGCCACAGGTACCTTTGCAGTTAAGAATACAGGAACAGCTATTGCAGTCACAACAGCCGGCTTTTCTCTTTCCGGCATCGATTCAGGGAACTACACACTGACTCAGCCAATGACTACCGGAAACATCACCCCGGCAAATCTAACTGTATCGGGAGTTACTGCTGATAATAAAGTTTATGATGGGTCAACCGCAGCGGTTATTGATGCCGGCAATGCAACCATGGCAGGTATTTTGGGAAGTGATGTTGTTTCACTTGTCTCATCCAATGCCATAGGAACTTTTGCAAACAAGAATGTTGGCACAGGTAAAACAGTTTTAGTAGCAGGAATTACTCTGGGTGGACCTGATGCAACCAACTATACTTTAACACAACCATCAGCCACGGCCAGTATCTCTGCAGCAAATCTAACGGTATCAGGTGTGACGGCAAACAGCAGAGTTTATAATGGGACCACTGTTGCAACGTTAAATACAGGAAGCGCTGTACTGGCGGGTGTATTAGCAGGAGATGCAGTAACTCTTATTTCAACTGGCGCCACAGGAACTTTTATAAATAAGAATGCAGGAACAGCGAAGCCGGTGTCAATATCAGGGATCAGACCTGGGGGGACAGATTCAGGTAATTATACTATCACTCAACCAGCTACTACTGCCAATATATCTCCTGGTACACTGACCGTATCCGGGTTAACAGCAAATAATAAAGTCTATGACGGAACTACAGCAGCCACTCTTAAAACACAAAATGCCTCTCTTACAGGGATTTTTGGCTCGGATGCAGTAACACTTGTCTCAACTGGTGCAACAGGTGTCTTTGGTAATAAAAATGCTGGTTCTGACAAACCGGTTTCAGTTTCCGGTTTGTCGATTGCAGGTGCCGACGCGAACAATTATACATTAACACAACCTTCCCCGGTCGCTGATATAACACCTAAAACGCTGACAATCACTGCAAATGATCTCAATAAGGATTTCGGCACTCTATTGACATTTACAGGAACTGAATTCAGAGCTGAAGGTCTCATACCTGGTGATGTCATTCCTGGTGTCACCATTAGCAGCACCGGGGCTAATGCATCAGCTTCTATCGGAAATTATAACATTAATATATCAGGAGGATCAAACAGTAACTACAACATAATCCATGTTATTGGAATACTGACTGTTGGCAAGAAAAACCTAATAGCCACGGCTGATGACAGAACGAAAGTTTACGGAACTGAAAACCCTGAATTATCTATAACCTATTCAGGTTTTATAAACGGAGATGATGTTTCAGTACTTGATGTTGCTCCTGTTGCAGAAACTGATGCTGAAATAAATTCAGATGCAGGCATCTATGATATTGAAGTATCAGGGGGTCAGGATAATAATTACAGCTTTACATATAAGATCGGCACTCTCATTATAGAAAAGGCTGACCAGGTCATCACTTTGGAAGCTATCCCTGCTAACTTAAGAATGACACAGGAATATCAGTTGAATGCAACATCTTCAAGCGGACTTCCTGTAACCTATTTGTGTTCGGATCCAAACAAAGCAATTATTAATGACAATATACTTACGGTCCTTCAGGATGGCAATCTGACAATAACAGCAAGGCAGGAAGGTGATCATAACTGGAATCCGGCAGTAGATGTAACACAATCGATTGAAACCCTTCCCACATTTGATGATATTAGTTCTCTCTTTACTCCAAATTCTGACGGGATGAACGACTATTGGTATATTCCTGATCTGGAACAATATGGCAGAATTCATGTAGCTGTATATAACAGGTTCGGACAGATTGTTTACAAATCAGAAAGTTATAATAACGATTGGGATGGCACCTGGAATTCTAATCCTCTTCCATCAGCAGCATATTATTACATAATCAGATCTTCTGAAAAGGGGTACATCAAAGGTGTGGTTAATATTGTAAGATGATTAATATAGAATAAATTAGACTTTTAGAAATGCGTAAGATCCTTTACATCATAATTATCATAATACCAACGGTTGTTTCCGGGCAGCAATTCCCTTTTATGGAGGGGTATAATGTCAATCCATTAAACCTGTCTCCCGCTTATGCGGGTATCCATAACAAAAAAACTCTATTTATCGATTATCGCTCCGACTGGTCAGGCATTGAGGGAGGACCAAAAACTTGCCAGCTCAGTTACAGCGACAGATTTAAAAACAAAGTTGGCTTGGGAGGAAGGTTTATATATGACATGACAGATATCTTCAAACAGACTCTGATTCTGGGAACTTACACTTATGAAGTAAATGTAACAGAAGAACATACTCTCAATTTTGGTCTGTCATTGGGATTATACAGAAATTCAATTGACCTGTCGAAGTATTATAATGATCCAAATTATGTTCAGGATATGGTGCTTTTATATGGTCTGCAAAAATCGAATATCAAATTTGCAACTGATATAAGCGTTTTGTACAGATATAACCAGGCAGAAGCCGGAATCTTCTTTTCAAATATTATGTTTGGGACTGCAAAGTATCATAATTCAGACATGACCTATAAACCATTAAAGAACTATGTCATACATGCCTCATATCTTTTTACACTTGATGATAAGTGGACCATCAAACCAACGTGTATCTTTAGAGGTGGCGAGGATGTACCGGTTCAATTCGAAATATCTCCAGCCATTACCTGGGATGAGCGATTCTGGGCCCTGGCGCTTATGAGAACTGGTGGGATATTAGGGTTAGGATTAGGCGGTGAGGTTTATAAGGGAATATTGCTTAACTATTCGTACAACTTTAACAATAACCTAAACTCCAGTATCCCAATAAATGCATTTGGAAGCCACCAGATAACTTTAGGAATAAGGCTATTTAACTCTCTGAAAGAGTAAAACATAAATAATGTTCCCGTTCAATCCGGATTGATTAATGCGGTTTTTTTTGATTTACTTAAAATATATACTTCATGGTTACCGGATGATAAGGCTCAAGCTGCACATTTATGAAGGAGATTTTTCCAATTTATGATCTTTAGTGAGATATATAAAAGGATTACTGAACATAAATTCCTTTGCAGCATCCGATTTCTCGTTAAATCCCAGCCACAGACACTCTTTCAATGTAGTTTTATCCAGTACAAACTCAGCGCCTAAACTTATCTTGTATTTGGTCAGACCATCTGTAAGAAACGACCTGGTACTTCCTACATCCAAATATCGGCATCCCATCTTCTGCCCCTCCAGAATACCATAATAATATATTGCGCCTCCCACTCCATGACGAAGATATTCCTCGTTGCCATCAAGTATGCCCAGACGCAATCCATAGAGATAGTCTCCTGTTTTTTGAATAAGTGACCCTGCTACAATTTTCCCCTCCTCTTTGATAGCCATTAATACAGGTGATGGAGATGATTCCCAGATTTTTTTCAAATCATCAATAATTGCCTCTTCTCCATGCCGTTTAGTAATATAAGGGAGGTATAATTTCTCATTAAAAAAATTAAAACTGTCTTCGTCAGTTAAGATTTCATAAGTCAGATTATATTTCCTGATTCTTTTTAATACATCAGAAAAATGGGAAGCACTCCTCTTACAGATATCATCAATGGGCCTGTCAATATTTATTCTCATTGCAACCCATACAGGCAGAATATATCCATTAGAGTTCTGAAAATGGGTGAAAGAAATACTACTTACTTCAGAAATAACGAGATCAGGATTGTAAGATTTAATAATAGCGGGGACCTGCCAGAACCAACGCCTTCCTAAAAAAGTATGATGACAGTTACCCTCAGGAAGTAACCGGAAAAAATAGTCTCTTTTTGTGGAAGAATACCCTGCAAACACCATCTTCATTGTTTCAGATTCACATTGATATAATGGCAGATTTAGTCGAGCCAGATTCTTAAGCAAAATGTTTTCCATATAATATTGGCCTTCTAACTTAGAAATAGAAATCCTGAACAAAGATAATAATATTTATATGCCTGACTCTGAGCTTCAATAATCTCCTGATCAAAGAGTGTAACAACTCGAAAAAAGTATTAAATATCAGGATATTAAATCATTAAATTATACCCGGTTTTCACAATTTCAAAAACAAGGATGCCTGTCTTTTGAATTAATGATATTCTTATTGTCTCCTAAAGTAATTGTAATATCTTTACCGCCTTTAGGATTTGATTTATCATCAGGGTTTTAGTAGCATAATTATACCAAAATAAATTTTTAGTAATGAATGCTCTTGTAGCAAACGCAAAAAGTGAACCAGCACTGGCTGTGATCAGGTCACTGGGGAGAAAAGGCATTGACATTACCGGTGCTACTGATTACAGCAGCGATTTTCCAATGTTTTCCCGGTATTGCAGAAAGAAAATACTTTTCCGAACAAATTCGGATGACATCGAAAACTTCACTGATGAGCTTCTTCAAATCGTAAAAAACAATCACTTCGATGTTTTTATACCAATTATGCGGCAAGATCTTCTGTTTGCACTGGCAAAACGCAAAAATGATTTTGAAAAATATACAAGGCTGGCTCTTGCCACATTTGAACATCTCAGCTTACTTACCAATAAGGAAAAGGTATCATCGCTGCTTGACGAGCTTGGAATTTCCGTACCCCAAACATATGTTGCAGATTCCATGTCGGATTTTGATACAATTCAAAAAGAAGCTTCTTTCCCTTTGTTTATAAAGCCATCTCAAGGTGAGGGTTCAAGAGGAGTTAAAATTATAGCTGATCCGAAAGAACTGGCAAACAGTTATCATGATATTAAAACCATTTGGGGGCCAGTGTTCATTCAGGAACTTATTCATGGCACAAAATATGCTGCTGTATTTCTCTTAAATAAAAAATCTGAAGCCGTAAGATTTTTCGTTCAGCGTGTGATAAGAGACTACCCTATCTCCGGTGGACCAGCATGCTGTATGGAGAGTGTTGAATATGCCCCCATTTATGAAATCGGGATGACACTACTGAAAAAGATCAACTATACCGGAATAGTTGAAATCGAATTCATAATTGATGCCAAGGACGGGAAACCTAAAATCATTGATGTAAATCCCAGGTTTTATGGGTCAGTGCAGTGTGCGGTATCATCAGGCGCGGATTTTCCGCTTGCAGTCTTTAATATGGAAATGAATGGCGATATTGAGAAAGATTTGTCTTACAAGGTGGGTGTGGTCAGCAGACATCTGTTATTTGCTGATACCAATCATTTATTAAGCGTTTTGAAGGGAGCTAAAAGTCCCAGGTACAATCTCGGTAAAATGGCAACATTGATCAACTATCTGAATTTTTTCCGTGACGACTCCGATCTGGTTATTTCAATCTCGGATCCTCGTCCTGCCTTAAAAAAAATACTCAAACATGTCTGATCAACTTGTGATCTTTATTGAAATACATGAATTGATTATTGCTGAGAAACTCCTGAGCAGCTGATGAGCGCTCATTCACTCCGAACCAAACATATTCTCCATCGGGAGAATATTTTGCAACAAACTCAGCACCCCAACCTATCTTATATTTAGTAAGTCCGTCATTGATAAATGGTCTTGAGCCTCCTGCATCAAAATACCTGCATCCTCTTTTCTGCCCATCAAGTATACCATAATAATACATAGCCCCTACCGCTCCATGATTCAGATATTCCTCACTGCCATCCAGCAAGCCAAGGTATAATAAGCTGACATAGTCACCTGTTTTTTCATTTAGTGAAATAGCCACAATCACCCCATCCTCCTTGATAGCCAGCAAAAAAGGGCAGGGAGATTTTTTCCATATCAGGCTCAAATCTCCGATAACCGCTTCCTCTCCATGCCGTTGCTTAATATATGGTAGGTAAAACTTATCAATAAAATAATTAAAATTTTCTTCATCGGTGAGAATTTCATAAGTCAGTTTATATTTCCGAATTCTTCTTTTTATATGAGCAAAATGAGACATTCTACTTGGACAGATCTCATCCATCGGCCTGTCAATATTAATTATCAATGCAGACCAGACAGGTAGTATATATCCATTATATTTATGAAAAGGATTCAAAGATATCCGGCTTATTTCAGAAATGGCCATATCAAATCCTGATGATTTAATAAGATCTGGTACCTTCCAAAACCATCGACGGCCTAAAAAAGATTGATGATATTCACTACCCAGAAGCGATCGGACAAAGTAGTTCTTTTTTACGGAGGAATGTCCTGCATATACGACCTTCATCGCATCGCTCTCATAAATATACACCGGCAGATATAAACGAACCAGATGTTTAAGCCATATTTTAAACATACTCAAATTATTTTTATTATAAGAAAATCGAAGCCCAAATATACCAATAATCTTAGTACTTACCCAATCGTCCATAAATCCCTGATTACTAATAATATCGTAACTGATTTTTTTATTTGGAATATAACCTGCAGTCACTTTGATTGTCAGATTCATTGCTGATGATGACTGTTAAACTGGAAACGAGGAAGCTCACAGATTCCAATAACAGATTATAATTTTTGCCACACCTAATGAAACATTAAACTTTCATAGTTTTTGGGTATCTTTAGAAAAATAGTAAGTTTGTTTATTATCTTTGATCAGGAATTATATGGGACGATTATTATTATTACTTGGCATCTGGATTCTTATCGGCTGTAATTCAAGTCCAAAAGAAATGAAAAAAATTATATTTTTACATCATAGTACCGGACATATTATCTGGGTTGGCAATACCAATAAGTACTTATACAAGCTTTCTCAGAAAGGTGATGTACAAAAGTTTTTTGCAGATTATAATAAGAAGAATAAATCAAATTATTTAATAACCGAGAGTATATTCCCAAAACGGGTTCCATACGGCTGGAACAATTATCCATATGACTATTATAATATCTGGGTCAAAAATGCAGGAGAGAAACCTTACATGGAGGAACCTACACTGGAAATGTTAACCGCAGAATATGATGTCATAATTTTTAAACATTGCTTCCCTGTAAGCAGAATTTTAGAAGATACCGGCAACCCGGATATTAACTCTGATGAGAAGAGGCTTGAGAACTATAAATTACAATATAACGCACTTAAAAATAAGATGCATGATTTTCCGAATAATAAATTTATTGTATGGACACCTGCAGTTAATACCAGGAAGAATCTGACAGAAGATGAAGGCAAGCGAACTCAACAGTTTTATAATTGGATGAAAGATGAATGGGATGAAAAGGGAGACAATATTTTTATTTGGGATTTTTATAAATATGAAACCGAGGGTAGTTTGTTTTTGCTGGATAAAAATGCTTACAGTCCGGAGAACTCACATCCCGGACGGAAGTTATCCGGAGAAGTTGCTGCTTTATTCAGTAAATTTATAATTGACGTAGTTGAATCTCGGCTTGAATAAAAATTATTCTTCTTTATTTTGATATAGATTATGAAAATAAAAGCTATCCTGCAGGGGTTGCATCTGATGTTGCTAAAGAAAAGCAGCGTTCAAACTAAAGTTAAATATCTGCGTAAAAAAGGGATGAAAATTGGAGAAAATTGTCATTTCAATACTCTTTCGTTTTCAACTGAACCCTATTTAATAGAGATCGGAAATCATGTTGCCATAGCTGCCGGAACAGAAATCATAACTCATGATGGTGCTACGTGGTGTTTCCTTGATGAGCTGGGCCCTGTAGATCTATTTGGGAAAATCATAATTGGAGATAATGTATTCATTGGCGACAATTGTACAATTCTCCCTAATACTATCATTGGCAACAATTGTATAGTTGGTGCTGGAAGTGTTGTCAGAGGCAGATTTCCCGATAATTCAGTAATTATTGGAAATCCTGCAAAATTAGTTATGAAAATGAATGTTCAGAAATTTCTGTATATGCAAAATCCGGGATTACTTAAAACTCTCAATCTATCTGACATTGAAAAATCTATAATCGTAAAGAAACATTTCGGGATAGAATGAATATTTCCTTAACATCATTTGAAGTACAGCTTACAGAATTCCCGCTTTCTCATCAGTGTCAATTAATTCGATATTGAGCCCGTATCTGGCTAATAAAAATGCAATTTTATGATTATTAAAAGCTTCACCCTTTTGAGGAGGGACAAGTGTTAATAATCCTTTGCCCTTCAATTCATCAATTTTCTCATTAATATCAGAACATTTAAAACAGACATGATGAAAACCTCCTCCTCTGTTTACAAAATTTACAAGAGATTTATTGTTTTCAAGTGGCTCAATAAGTTTGATTGTTATACTCTCCTCTTTGCTTAAAAACGTCACCTTTACCTGCTGGAGTGAATTTTCCACTATTTTTGTCATTTGTTTATAGCCAAAAACATGGTCCCAATATTCAATGCCATCAAGTAGATTTTTGACCGCAAAACATATATGATCAATTTTCATTAGGATATCTTTTAAATTGATAATTAATTACTTCTTATCTTGAAAGAAATTCTTTTTCTGTTCAGCGCAAACCATCAAATAAGGATCACATTATCCCTTAAATAGAATGCGGTCATAAAATCTTAGTAACTTTCCTTTCTCATAGTCCCATGAGAGTTCATTAAGGACTCTGTTATAGCCAAAAGTCCCCATTTTAACCCTTAGTTCCGGATCATCAATCAATTGTATAATCTTCTCTGCAAAGTCAGTAGTGTCACCAGAGGAAGCATAAAGCGATGCCTCCCGGGCCGAAAACCTACCCTCTTTTAAATCATATTGAACTACCGGCTTTTTCAGAGCCATATACTCCATGATCTTATTCATCGTGGATAAATTATTCATCTCTGTAGGCTTATCAGGATTAACGCAGATATCAGCTGAATTCAATATAGCTATGAGTAATTCATCACTTACCCTTCCATAGAAATCAATATATTCTGAAAGTCCCATCTTCTCTGATAATTTTTTGAGCATGGGCAAGCTGGTTCCATCACCTATTATTGCAAACTGAATATCTTTTCTGATTGAAATTATATGCTTTGCACTCTCAAGTAAAAGATCAACTCCTTCCTGTTCACCGATAACGCCAACATAACCTACCAGATATTTTCTACCTTTAAGGAATTGTTCATCAGGTGGTAGTAATTTTAAACGATCCAGTTTAGGACCACTCCTTATTACCTGAATTTTATCTTCAGGTTTTCCTCCTCTTCTGATGGCAATCTCCTTATAAGAATCATTTGTGGCGATACAATAATTTGCAGTAGCAAAAGTCATCCTTTCAAAAAGTATCATCATTTTATAGAAAAAACCCTTCCTGTTAAATTTTGCAAGATATAATTCAGGATTAATGTCATGATGATCAAATACATATTTTACTCCAAAAGGCTTAAACCAAAGTGCCACCAGAAAAATCAGATCAGGCGGATTACAGCCATGAATAACATTAAACCTTTTTTTAAAATAGATTTTCCAGCTTAAGAAAAACTCCCAAAACAGAGCAGTGCTGTATTCCATGAGGTATCCAAAAGGACCTCTTGCTTCAAACGGGAGGTAATGCCTGTAAATCTCTATCCCGTTTATAACTTCAAAGGAGGATGAATAGCCCTTCATCTTTGGACAGATAATACTAACCCTGGCACCATTGTCTTTTAAGGTATTAGCTTCCTGCCAGACCCTCCTGTCAAAAGGGACGGGAAGATTCTCAACAATTATAAGAATATGCTTTTTTTGAAATGGAGACATCATTACCAGTTTATTCCGAAATAATTACTCTTTAAAAGGAGGGAATCATCGAGTCGTACAAAATCAATGATTATTTTATTATCAATATCTGCAACCAGTTTGAGAAATTCAGGTTCCCTGGTATTTATAATTATTACATCACTTTTTGCTATCATGCTGTACGGATCATCAGATAATAAAGTTGCCAGATGGGGTATCCTGGAGTTGATATATTCTTTATTTGTTCCTGTGAGCATGGCGAGATTTATGTTCTTGTCATAGATAGACATATCACAACCTTTCCCTAACAGGGCTTCAATTACATTGACTGCAGGACTATTTCTGAGATCATCTGTTCCGGCTTTAAAACTTAATCCCAGAAATCCCAGTTTTCTATTCCAATATCTGTAAATCATTTTTACAGCACGTTGTATCTGAATCTCATTGGTTTTGTCAATATTATCAATCAAAGGGACATCAACATACAGGTCATGTGCCAATGTCTGAAGGCCTTTCAGATCTTTCGGCAGGCATGAACCGCCATATGCGAAACCAGGCTTGAAATAGTAGGGTGAAATATTGAGCTGGGTGTCCTTGCAGAAGATTTCCATTACTTTGTGAGAATCAATCCCCATTTCAGAACAAATATTCCCAATTTCGTTCCCGAAGGATATCTTGAGGGCATGAAAAGTGTTATTTATATATTTCATAATTTCCGCAACTTTCAGATCAGTGATTATGATCTCGCAAGGTAACTGCCGGTAAAGGCCGGCAACTGTTTCTGCTGCTGACCTGTTGTCTGAACCGATAAGGGTGAGAGGTGGATTAAAATAATCTTTTACAGCTGTCCCTTCTCGTAAAAACTCAGGATTATCCACAATTGCAAAACCTTCATTCCGCTTTTTCCCGGAATTGCTTTCAACAATAGCTGCAAATTTATCACATGTCCCGGGCATAATTGTCGACCTTATAGCAATAATGTGAAAAGTATCTTTCTCCCGCAGAGCTAAGCCGATGTTTTCAGCAACGGCAAAAATATATTGTAAATTCAAATGGCCTTTATCTGTGCTGGGTGTTCCAACAGCAACAATCGTAATATCAGACCCCAGAACTGCCATCTGACTATCCGTAGTTGCGCTTATTTGCCCTGCGGCTCTCTGCTCAGCAATAATAGTGTCCACATCCTTTTCAATAATTGTGGCTTTGCCTGAATTAATCTGATCCACCTTAGTTGTGTTTGGATCTACACCTATAACATAATGCCCGTTCTTTGCCAGACAGCCCAGACTTACACAGCCTACATACCCAAGACCAAAAATGCTAATCTTCATATTATATAATTTTAATTACAAATTTAAACGATGTTGTGCTTTCAATATGTGTAGTACAATAAATAACATTTGTAGCCTCCTTCTTTAAAAAGGAGCTGGAATACCATCCCAAAATCCGAGGTTCTGTTAGTCCTTTTACTATAACAGGATCCAGTTTTTCGTCGACATAAAATTCTGTCTTTCTAAAATGACCATTCGACATAAGATATAAATTATTCGACGGATTGGTGATTGCAACATCAGGATGAATGTGAAATGGAATTTCAACCTGAATTTTTCTTCTTCCCTTTACAAGAATTGTATCAAGTATCTGAAATTCATTTTTAACTCTGTCAAATATTATTTCTCGTATATGCTGAGCATTTTCTTTTAAGTAACCGTCATGAGTGGCTTTTACCCTCTCAGTATTATCACCTGAAACCAGATCTATGATTCTTGATTTATAATGTTTTATCCATAAAGTTGGTCCACCATTTATTGCCTGGTTTTTTTGGTCAATACATACTGTATTATGTGAAATTGTCCCAATAAAATATTGACGCCACTCAGGTTCAGTATGATAGGTATAAGTACCTGAGTCAATAAAAACCGGTTGTCCGTCGATGTGCAAAATAAATGAAAGAGCATCTGCATGTCCGTGAGCAGCTATTGAAAGGTATCCCAGCGGCGCTGCATCAAAATGCATATATATTTCCCTGTCAATCTCCTTTTTTCTGAAAATAAAATGGCCCTCATTCCTGTAGAATTTTGAACTTAAATTATTATCAATTTCAGGTATCGACTCAAAAATCCTTTTCCCATATTCATCAGATAAAAGGTAGTTCTTCATATCAAATCCATTACTTTTGGTTTTGAGCAGAGGATCTTTAAAAATAATGGCACCTGATGTCAATAAAGATCTGAAATTATTAAATTCCGCATCAGAATCAGTAAAGAAACATTTTCCGTCATCTTCATCGCCATATTGAGGGAAGTGACCATTAATATCCAAAAAACCATAGATATAATATAATATTTTATTCAATTGATCTTTATAACGTTTACTAAATGGATTATTCGTTTTTTCGCCAATAATATAAGCCACAAGAAAGAAATCGGTGATAAACTGAATATACTCGGCAGCTTCTTCTTTATTTACACCATTTGTTGAATGCTGTAGTATTATTTCTTTCTCTAACCCCTTTTTAGAATATCTGTTCCATCCGGAAGTTTCCTCGAATTGCCAGAGAGATGTTGCTATAAAAAGTCCGGCATATTCAGATATCAAATGGTTATTTGATGAAGAATATTTTGAGGGATTGGAATATGAATACTGACAATGTTGAAAGATTGATGGCATCCATTTGGTTTCAACAAACTGTTTAAATTCAGGAACTGAAATAATGAGCTTATCCGCATCTAATATCTGCCAGCAAAAAAAAAAGACAATTAAACGGATATTTATCTCAATATTACTGTACCAGTTAATACCAAGTAAATAGCGATTATTATCAATCCAGGAGGTTAAAATGCAAATAAACTGGTTTAAATAAATTTCAGAACCTGTTTTTCTATAATTGAGGGCAATAAAAGGGAGGAATTGTAACCGGTTCAACTCCCAGACATTTTTTGCTGACAAATTTGAATTATGCCTTATATTTATTGCTTTTGAAAAGGCCAGGGGAAAACGCTCTCCTGAAAAAATATCTTCATGCCAATTAATATCATGCTGTGTATATTTAAATTCCTTTCCAAAAATTGAGATTGAATCAGGGTATAATTTATCCGGGGTGAAGGAATACCTTAGTAGATTTCCTTTTGTGACAACATTCATCCTTCCGGGAAATTTTCCCCTGAAGAGGTATTGTTCAAAAAAATTCTTAATTAATTGCTTAATTCTGTAAGGGAATTCTGCAATTGATATTGTTTTTAATCTGTTAAGATACCATGTAATCATTTGATATCATCAATATTTATGTTATAACTCAATCCGGTCCTCAGACTTTCAATGGCCATAATAGTGGAATATGTATTTAAGAGTAAAGTATCAATCGATATTGGTGAATTTCCTGATTTTACAGAATCAATAAGAATTGCCATTTCATTTTTTTGTCCTTTATCAATTGACAAGAATTTCTTTTTTGAAGATTTTCCATCCTTATAAACTGATACAGTTTTAAAGTTGTCAAATTCAATATTGGTTCTGTAACCGGTAATTAAAATCTTTTCTTTTGAGTAATTCTTATCGCCATCAGCCAGATATGCTAAAACGCAGGTTGATCCATTATTAAATTTGATAGTAATAAATGTGTTATCCTGATCAGGCATTCCACTAACATTTGTTGAGCATGCAAATACCTTTACAGGATCTGCATCCAACAAATATTGAATAGTGTCTATAAAATGACCAGTTTCTCCAATAATACGCCCCCCCTGCTCGGGAGACTGATACCATTTATCCATTGGAATAAATCCGGCATTAACCTGATAATAAACAGAGTACTGGATGTCTCTTTTCAATTGCTTTTTAAGAAATTTAATGGATGATGAAAAGCGTCTGTTGTAACCCACCATTAATATCCGTTTGCTTTCTGAATAGAGTTGTGAAATAGACTTAAGCTCATCAAGTGAAATAGCTAATGGTTTTTCAACATAAACATTTTTCCTGCTTGTTAAAGCATCAACAACCATTCTTGCATGTTGATTATGTCGGGTGGCTATAAGAATGGTATTAATGTTCTGATCTGAAAGCATCTCCTTGTAGTCTGTTGTCGCATAATTAAATCCAAATTTGCCTGCTTTATCCTTCCCATTGATTCCTGTGGCAGTAGCGATACCAATAAGGTCAGCATTTCCTTTGAGAAAAGGCATTAACATTGTACTCGCATAGTTTCCTGCACCAATAACACCTATTCTCACACTATCTGACTTTTCAAATAAATTATTGTTAAGAGTTATTTTCCTTTTGCTGGTATCGATATCTGAGTCATATTTTAACACCACACCCAGATAGTCTTCTTTAGCTTCCTTTATGTCCAAAAAGACTTTTTCTGACTCATTAAAATTAAATTCGTGGGTAATAAGTTTTGAGAAATTAATTTTCCCGTCGCTCAGTAGCTGTAAAACCGACATCATATTTCGCTGTTCTGTCCAGCGTACAAATCCTATTGGATAATCTATCCCGCTTTCCTCATATAATGAGTCATATCTACCCGGCCCATAAGATCTTGAAAATCTAAAATCCAATTCTTTGTGATAATATAAATCCCATGGCAAATCCATTTTTGTAATGCCTATATCTACAATCTTAGCTTTGTCTCTGGATATTTTCCCCGCCAGTAAAATCGGATCATTACTTGTAGTTCCAGTTGTAATTATCACCGAATCACATCCGAATCCATTGGTAAGAGAACCTATTTCCTCCTCAAAATTAGTTTTAGACACTACTTCTGCAAAATAGGCCCCATTCTCAACAGCCAGATTGCATTTTCCCTCTGAAATATCAAAACCAAAGGCTCTGCAACCATTAGCACTTATAATTTGTATAAGAATCTGGCCTAACAGACCTAAGCCAATTACAGCAATATTCTCTCCTATTTGAGATTGGGTCTGTCTGAACCCTTGCATTGCGATTGATGCAATAGTTGTAAAAGAAGCTTCCTTCAAATTAACCCCTGATGGCACTTTAGCGCACAGATTTTTAGGAACAAAGTTGATTTCTGAGTGATTAGCATATCCGGCACCACCGCAAGCAACAATATCACCACAGTGGAACCCATCAGTTCCTTTTCCCACCTCAATAACTTCGCCAACCAGGCTATAACCTAAGGGAGATAATGAATCAAGCTTATTCATTACCTTCCTGTAAGTTGCTACAGGGCCTAACTGTGTCAAAGTATTTAACACTTCCTTAACCTGTTCAGGCTTTTTCTTAGCCATTTGAAAATAGTTGAGATCAGCATTTTTCAGTTTCATTACTTCTGTTCCAACACTAACAGCAGAATAAAGGGTTTTTACCAGAACACCGCCGGATTTACAGACAGGATTTGGTAAATCCTCAATTGTTAATGACTTTTTCTTAATATTTTGCACTAATTGTCTCATTTTTTTCTCAATTAATTATTGATACCATTTAGATAAAATTTGTTGCGGATCACGGTGCCATAATTTTGCATGGCATACTAAATGCATTTATATCTCCTGAATGTCGGAGAAATACATCTGATACTTGCCCCTTGGTGTTAATAACAGATGTTCAACTACTTTGATTTCAATATCAATTATCCCTTTTGTGTCTGTATTAATATCTTTTTTGATTATTGCAAGTTCTGACATCTTGAAATTTTTGTTTGTGATTAACAACAGTTCCGCTTTCCCCTTTTCTTTCTGAACAAATTGATATGTGGTAATATTTCTGTGAATGTCTTTACTCAGGTCAAATGCTGCACCGGATAAGAACTCATTATTATATCCATATAGTCCGTCGACGCTACTTCTTTTTCCCTCAATAGTATAAAGTTCATTCACCGGTGAACATATATCATCTGTTCTATATCTGATAAATGGCATTTTATAGCTTAAGAATCCTGTTCCAACAATAGAAAAACAATTATCTATATTATGAACCAGCTCAGTAAATCCATAATAAGGATCAAATTTATAGTTGTTTCCTGTAATTCCTTCAGCCAACACACATCTTTCGCTATGTCCGTAATGAGTAAATGATTTTACTTTAAAGAATTCTTCAATAAATAATCGTTGAGCGTTATCTATATTTTCAGACATCAGAAAAATTCCTTTGAATCTGACAGTTAGTTTAATCTGATATTCCTCCAACAGTTTTGCAAAATACCAGATGACTGAAAGATATCCATTTAAATATTGAGGAGCAAAATCGTTTATACGATTTGCGTAATCATTTATTGTAATTTTCGATAGTTTAAGCGGAGAAAATATTAATTCATTATACATGGCATCGTATCTCCAAAATTTGGTTCCGAGTCCAACATCCCTGAAAGTTGCCAATTTGTCTTTAAATCTATATCCTGCCTTTCTTCTGTAATAATAAATAAATGCATTTTCCTTATAGATCGAATTAAAATCAAGTAAAAACTTAAGAGGCATACCAGAGCTTCCTCCTGTACTCCCAACATAATATCCGCCTTTAATCTTTTCCCTTGAGATGAGTTTATCATAATTAGCTATGACAAGATCTCTGGTAAGAAATGGGATTATCTCCATTTCCTTAAAATCCGAAAATTTAAAAGGATCAAAAGATATATCATCAAATAATTCGTGGTAATAAGATACATTCCGATAAGAATAAATCAGGATCTGTTTCAACTGGTACAATTGATATTCATTGATTTGTCCGGTGCTTAAGACTTCTCTGTTTTCAAGGAGTTTATAGTACTTCTTAAACTCCCTGTTCTTAATCAGACTGTTGCGGATAAGGGGAGCGGTTAAGTATTTCAGAGATTCCGGCATCATATCCCGGAAATATTTTAAAAAATGTTTATTCATTTGATAACGCTGTTTGCAAATTACTTTTAATCCCTCTGGTACCGAATTATGAATATGTTGTTAGAAAATAAAATGAGAATGGGTCATTTTCAGGAGCTTCTATTCTTGCATGTTATTAGTTAAACATTTTAAATTTTCCGCTTGGTGTCAATAATAAACTATTAACCACTCTGATTTTGAAATCAATTATATCTTTGGTTTTCTTAGCAATTTTCTTTTGCATCAAATCTATTTCAGATTCTTTGAAATCTCTATTGACAATTATCAACAAATCGGCCTTCCCTTTTTCGGTTTGAACAAATTGATAATTCAGAACATTTTTGAAAATGTCACTATGAAAATTTAAAGCCGCCTGTCCAAAATATTCATTGTTTTTGCCATATAAACCATCAGTACCTTTCCATTTTCCGCTTACTGAATAATATCCATTCTCATGCGTACAAATGTCATCAGTCTTGTATCTTATTAATGGCATTGTGAGGCTTAGAAATCCGGTCCCAACTATGGAATAACGATTATCTTCAATTTTAATCAGCTCAGTAAATCCATAGTAAGGATCAAATTTGTAATTGTGTGCTTTTATTCCTTCGGCTAACACGCATCTTTCACTATGACCATAATGTATGGCTGATTTCACTTTAAAGAATCGCTCAACAAATTTCCGTTGCTCATTATCTATGGTTTCAGATATAAGAAAAATGCCTTTTAAATTACTGTCCAGTTTTATTTGACTTTCCTCTAAAAGTTTTGCAAAGAAATAAATTGAAGAGAGATATCCGTTTAAATATTGAGGATTGTAATCGTTAATTTTTGTAACATAATGTTCCAGGGTGAGTCTTGATAATTTAAAAGGAGAAAAAATCAACTCATTATACATTGGACTGTACATCCAGAGTCTGTCACCAAATTCAATGCCTCTGAAAGTTGCCAGTTTATCACTAAATCTATAATCTGCTTTTTTTCTGTAATAGTAAATAAATGCATTTTCTTTATAGATTGAATTAAAATCAAGTAAGAACTTCAGAGGTAACCCGGAGCTTCCTCCTGTATGCCCAACGTAATATCCTCCTTTAACTTCTTCACGTGAGATCAGTTTATCAAAATTATCCTTGATAAGCGATCTGGTAAGAAATGGGATTTTCTCCATCTGACTAAAATCAGAAAAACTAAAAGGATCAAAAGATACCTTATCGAATAATTCATGGTAGTAAGGTACATTTTGGTATGAATGGGTCAAAATGTTTTTCAACTGGGTAAATTGATATTCCTGGATCTTTTCATGACTTAAAGATTCTCTGCTTTCAAGGAGGTTATAATATTTAAGGAACTCCTTATTTTTAATCAGTCTGTTTCGAAAAACAGGGGCCAAAATATACTTCAGAGATTCCGGCATTTTATCCCTGATGTTTTTCAAAAAATGCTTATTCATTGGATAATACTGATATGTAAATCTCTTTTAATTCTTTTAATACAAAATGTGGCAGGTGTTTCTGAACCATCTGCTCAGAAATAATCCCATATTCTTTGGTCAGGTCCGGATTCTCAAGGAAAAAATCCAAAGCTTGTTCTATTTGATTCAATTCTCCGGGATTTATCAATAATCCATTCTCATTATTCCTGACAATCTCAGGTATTCCTCCAACATTGGTTGATATAACAGCCTTGCCATAAGACATTGATTCCAAAATAGAAATTGGTAACCCTTCAGTGTAAGATGGCAAAATATATACATCAGAGCTATTTAAAATATTTGCCTTTTCCGTGCCTGTTATCCACCCAGAATATTCTACAATATCTTCAATATTATTCTTTTTAATCAGATCCTTTAACTTCTGCACTTCTCCGTTTCCCCCTATAAACAATTTCATTCTGTCTCTGTACCGCTCCTTATTCTTAATAATGACTTCCATCAAATCGAAAATACCTTTCGCATCACATATCAAACCAAGGAATAAGAAAGTAATTAAATCTGCTTTAACAGCATCATTTATTTTAATTGGATAATCTATAATATTGGGCATAATCTGCAACCTTTTAATTTCAAATTTGCGTTCAAAGAACTCTTTCCATGACTGGGATAAACATAATATAATGTCTGCGTTCATTAAAAGAATCTTTACAAATCGTTTTGTAAGAACGTCACTATTCTTATAAAATTCTTTAAAACCTCCTCCATGAATGTGAAAAATTACCTTTTTTCTGAAAAGATACTTGCCAAGGACAAAAACAACAAACTTACGATAGAAACTGCCATAGGATGCTCCGTGAATATGAAGAATTTTAATTTTTTTATTTGAAATAAGGGTAACGATTAGTTTTATCAGGCAAACAAAAAAAGTATAGATTTTTAATACAGTATTAGTATTCTTATGGCTTGGAATAAAATTAAAAATTTCAAAATACTGACTATAGACATCTATCAGGGCTCCAATACCACCATGATGATTATGGTAATCAGGACCTATTGTAAGTATTTTCGATGATAAGTCTGATGGTATTTTGGCAACATGTTTCATTAAAACCAGTTATATATCTTAAAAATTTACCTACTCTAATCTACCAACTCTTTCAAATTCAGAAATTCAATAATAAATTAAGAAATTCTTTTGGAAGCTTTTACTCCATATATAAAGGAATAATCAGTACCCGAAGTTTGAATACCTGAGGATATTATAAGATTAAAAGTGGTCATGGAAATCAGATTTAAAACACTAAATAGGATTTGTCCAGATAAATGAATTGCTTCAGGACATTCATTCATTTAACTTATTTTGACCTGTTTCTGATGAACTCCTTAAGTGAATCTAAAGGAGAAAAAGTCCATTTTATTGCATCTACCACTATAATATCATCCAATACATTAATTGTATGTATATTATGTATCCCGTGATTACATTTGGTTTTACGATTTATAGTGATCGTCATATAAGGCTCTTCAACAACATTAGTTTCGTTTAATTCGATGATTTTATTAATTGTAATTGATTCACCGTACTCCTTTTGACAGTTTTGCGCAGGACGGTAAATAATTCCGTCAACTTCAATAAAATTACCAGCAGACCTTATACCGTTTATTCCTCTATTAACAGGATTACCAGGATGTGGGATATATGGCCCCAGCAAACTGTCTGCATAGAAGATATGCAATTTATAATCTTTATCCGTTCCATTTAAACTCCCAAAAATCCAGTACTTATCATTCTGTTTTAATATGGTAGAATCAAGCAATGGCATGTCAATGATATCTTTACAGAAATTAAGAGATTCATTAACATAATCATATTCATAGCATGACAATTTACCACTTTTACCTGCTTCCGGAAATATATATGTTTTATTATTATCTATAAATAAGAATGGGTACGAGAGATGACTTTTTGTATCTAAAATGATTTTGTTATTTATCGTATTGAGATCTTTATCGAGTGTCATTAATGAAATCGTGCCATAGTCATCATCAAACAAAAATTGCTCAAGAAGCAATTTAATATTTTCACCTTTGGGGATTAAGAAGAAAGGATCAGCATAATATCTATCAAATGGTTTTAACAATATCCAATTAATTTCGGGATCAAATGTTTTACTTCTTATAATATCCTTAATATTATCCCGGCATATTCCAACCACCCATTTCTTAAAAAAAAACTTATAATTAATTTTTGAAATTAACCTCTTCATTTGATAGGATGTTTATATTTAATAAGTTAAAACCCCAGGTAATATTCAATATTATCTTCTCTATTCCTGATTACAAAGTTCATTAAAAAGGCAGTTTACTTCCTCAATTTTAGCAGCATTTAAAGCGTGGACATGTTCTACATAATCTTTTGTCCTTTTTGCAAAATCGTTTGTATTGCTGATGTTATCCATCTCTTGTAACAGCCTGTTTAAATCCCCATGAGCTATTTGCCCTAATTTTTCTTTTTCAATAACTGAGCCCGGATCAACGTTCAAAGATAACACCGGAACCCCGCATGCCCATGCCTCGATAAAAATATTTGGAAAGCCTTCCATATAAGAAGTACTGATCAATGCCCTGGCATTGGCAATTTGAAGCAGTGTATCTGCATGGTTTAACTTCCCCAACAGGGTTACATTGTGAAAAGTTTTTAATTTCTCAAAATATTTGAACCCTGTTTTATCGCGGGGCGGGCCAATAACCTTAAAGGAATAATGTGGCGATTTTTTTACAATTTCAAAGAATTCGGTAAATCCTTTGCGTTTATCAAGCCAGCCAACATAAACGAAATAACTATGAGTAGGATTTGAAATAACCGGGATTTGAGTTAAATCAATAAGGTTAGGAAATAATATTGATTTGATCCCTTTTTGGAGAAGTAATTGCTGCTGCCCTTCATGCTGAACAAAAATAAAATCAGATTTTCTAAGTAGAAGAGGGTAGATAAATTCAATGAAAATGCCATTAAAAAAGACCCAGAGATTGCGTAAATTAGTCAGGTAATAATACTTCCATCTCATTCTGAAACTCATTATTTCAAGATCCGACGCTATTCCCAGAATGAATTTAGCTTTTACTTTGCGGGCAGCCATCCAGGCTAAAATATGTCTGAAATCGCTTATGCGACAGTAATATATATCTGCTTTCTGATCTCTCAGGCTAAAATAAAGGTTGGGGAGCCTGTGGGTAAATGTCCTGATAAACCGGATCCCTTTATCCCACCCTTTAATGGGATAAACTTTAATACCTTCTTCAGTCTGAAATTCTTCATTGTTTTCATAGTCCAGGACTATAATTTCGTGACCATTTCTCGCAAGTGCCTTTGCGAGTAAAGCAATTTGCAATTCACCTCCTCCACTTGGTCTGCCTGTTAATGCTTTGCCAATATCTCCCCAAAAACAAATCTTCATGTTTTACAACTTTTTGTTGCTTCCTGCAAGGAAACAGCATAAATACCTTTATAACGCAATATAACAAAAAAACTTTCCGGTAAATCAAATAACATGTCGAGAATAGCTTTACCAGGAAGATATTTTAAGCAGTCAGATATTAATCTCTTAAACTGAAACACATCTGCATGAATTTAATTCAATAGTATTTTATTCATATTATATCAGACTTATCTTTTCAAAGATGTGACTTTAGCTGCTCACCTAAACCCTATTCTTTATAAAATGTCAAATATTTATTCACACATTCTTCAATGCTGAATCGGGTATGGTAATATTGGATCAGGTCCATCTTCTTAATCTCTTCTTTATTTCCCAGATAAGACAGGATGGATAACCGATAATCATTTTCAGTAATTGACTTTGATAAATATCCACTCTTCCCGTTTTCAATCATATTAACCAATCCACCTACCGGAGTACAAATGGGAATACAGCCGCAGGCAAATGCTTCAATCAGACTTATTGGCATCCCTTCACGAACAGAACTCAAACAAAAAGCATCTGCACATAAAAGATAATCTGAGACATTATGCTTCTCTCCAAGGAAAATAATCTTATCACAGGCTAAACTTCTCAGCTCTTTTCCCAACTCTGAATCAAATCCGGTTCCAATAATCAGCAAAACAACATGTTCCCCATTCTGTATCAATTTATTAAAAACGGAAATCAGCATTCTTTGATTTTTAACAGGATAGCAGCTACCAATGTGCAAAAAGACGGTATTCCCTTTATCCTTAAAATCTTGAATCTCTTTTTTTATTTCTGAATATAAGGCAGTAGGTTTTGGGAGAGCTCTTCCATTATATATTTCGCCAAATGGTAAAGTTTTATAGTATGCATTAAAGGATTGTGATGTCTCTTCCGATATCGTAATGGCTTTCATCTTGTGAATACTATAGAAATACCTCCTGATCCAATACTCAATCGAATTGCTGACTTCATGTGAAGGATTGCTGTGAATAGTTTGAAAGAATTTAATTTTAGTAAAAATAAATGTCAAGGGGAAGAGATAGTTTACCAGATTCAGGTGACAATGTACGACCTGAGGATCAAGTTTCTTAATTAACTTAAAGAGTATAATAATATTCTTTAATCTTAATCCGACCGGGATTGATAAGTTAATATAATTGATCTTTTCTGATACTTCACGTTTATAGAACCCATTATTACCTTGCAGGTCATCCCTTAAAACACACAGAGTGACATCATCACCCATCTGTGCAAGCCTGTTGGAGATATCTACAACTAACCGCTCGGCTCCACCAGGGCTTAAGGAATATACTATTTGAAGGATTCTCATAACACACTAATGTAAAAGACAGATCACAGATTTAATAGTTCATATTCTTCCTCAAAGCTGCTTCAAAATCCGGTAATCGTCAACTGAATCAATTGGAAGGATAATAAAATAGTTAAATTAATAAAAATTTTCGACGTACTGAATAATTCTTTTAGCCTGAAAACTATAATTAAAAGTAGTATGCGTTAACTGGTTCCCTCGTTTAGCAATTTCCAATGCTTTTTCGTAATTATTGAGTACATATTCTAATTTTTCAGCCAATGCATCACAATTTCCGGGTTCAACCAGGAAAGCATTTACTCCATCAGTTAAATAATGAGAGATTTCACCTACACTGACAGTTACCAAAGGTTTTGATGTAGCAAGATACTCTGTTAACTTCGATGGAAATGATGCCTGAGTCTCCAAATCTTTGGCTCTTACCATTACCAGAATATCAGAATGAACTATATAACTGACAATTTCCGATCGTGGTAAGTATTTCAATAAATTTACTTTCTGCGATATCTTTAGGTCAAGAATCAGATTCTCAATTTGTTTCCTTTGAGTTTTAGAGCAAAAACCTCCCAAAACAAGATGAATATCCGGATGTTTTTTGCTAATCAAAGCAAATGAATGAATTAAGACATCAATATTATCCCGTAAAAAAGTCAGCCCTCCAAAATATCCAATATATGAATATGGTACCGGTTTTTCGTCGTTAACAGTAAACCGGCCAGGATCAACAGTGCTGGGAACCAAAAACAGCCTGAGATTAGAAATTCCGTGACACAGGTAGAAGTCAACCAAAAATTGTGAAATACAAAATATACTGTCACATAAATATGTTTGAATATTTAGTTTTGCCAAGCCTTGTAATTTTCTGAAACTGCCAGTTTGATAGTGTATTAAAGGATGTTCACTACATTCTATTATTAATTTCGTTTTGTTAATTCTGGATAAAAACCAAGCAAATAAAAAGGTAGAAGACCTCAGGGTATAGATAATGATTATTTTTATTTTCTCGTTTTTATTTATCCTTCTTAATAAAGCAAGTGTTTTAAAGTATTTGATGAACTTCTGCCACCTTCGGATAACAAAATATTCACTTCTTTTTGTTTGGTTATAAGGATTGTAATATCGTATACCTTCTGTTATTCCATTGTGATCTGGTATGTAAACGTTTCCAAAACTAATTACATGTACATTAATGCCATTCTCGGTGAATCCTTTTGCATAGGTATAAACCCGATTTGTACTTGCATCTCCTTCCGGAAAAGAAAAGTTATCTCCAAAAATTACAAAGGCCATGGTATTAATACATTTACAAGTATTTTTTGAATACTTAATATTTCCATTTCAGTACAATCATATTCACAAAAAACAATTAATATGGTTTAGGTAAATACATTCCAGTTTCATTTTCTAATTCAGGATTAGTCTCAATTTTTTTATTGAAAGTTCCGGGGGTAAAAATATGAAACATCCAGAAACACATAACCATTGGTATAAATATGATAGAATAACTGACTGATATAAATAAAATTATGAAAAATAATAACAATTTTCCTTTGTAATTATAGTATTTAGAAAAGAAGTAAGAAGTTTTAAGTGACAATACAATGAAAAAAATAAACCCGCTCAAGCCAAACTGTGCTAAAAGGTTTCCTATGCCTGAAATAGCGGAAATATTTGACCCGATTTTATAAAGAAAGGTATCTTCCTTATGACCGCCAACACCTAATATTGGATTGTTCCGGAAATCTACATATGTAAGCAGGAATGAAGTAAAACGTTGTGGTGTTGATGTTGTTTCCCTGCCATAAGTACCTTCCAATAATTGGTCAATTGCCTTTGTTTCATCAATTAGTTCCATGACTTTTTTGCTCATGAAGGGCAAAGAGAAGAGATAAACCAGAGCAACAATGGTAAATGGTAAAAGCAATATAATTAAATTAAGCCTTTTATTTAAAAGATAGAAAAGAATAATTACAATAAATATAATATAACCTGTAGTTGCCAGAGTAGACATTAAGGCAACCAATAATACCCAAAAACGGGTCCTGCTATTTGTATCTGATTTAATAAAAAAAAGATTTATAAGTATTGCCAGGCATAGGTAAACTGCAAAGGCTCCAGGTTCCCATGCGAAGCCGCAGTTTCTCGGGATACTGAAATTGTACAATATAGATGATATGGAGGGTTGAACAGAGTATAAGATGGCATTTAACCCATTACTGGTAACATTTGAGAATAAAACAATTCCAGGGATTCTGTTAAACATTTCAAATAATCTATCACCTCTCAGGCCGATCTGAACAATCCAAAAGAATAATCCTATGATTGCAAGACAGTATAATGAATATTCATAGATTATAAAAAGTTTAAACCTTAGAGCTTTTATAAAAACATATACTATAAAAAAAAGTGAAAAATAGTCCAACAAAAAAGTCGGGTGAAAGATTCTGTACTTTACTGAAATTGCCAGGAAGTATATAAATATTCCGAACAATACTGCAAAAAAGCGTGAATCAAACTTAACCTTCCATCTAAGTGCCAAAATTCCGCTTAAGATTATTGGGATCGCGGCTCCAACAGGATTATTCTTAACTGCTGAAATATCAAAAAATGTATTTGCCCGGCCACCGTACAGGATCAAAACAAATACACACATATATTCAAAAAATGTTATCCTTTGAGTTAAACTACCCGTTGATCCGGTATTTATTATACTTGTATCTGACATTTCAAATTGCATTAGAAACTTCGCTTAAATAAATAATCCTACTGTAAAATTATCTGGTCAGGACTCAAGATATGAAACCCTTGATTTCTTTTTTAACATCCTTATCATTTCTCCGATAATATTTGAGTTTGGTTGTTTCCCAAACAACATAAAAATCATAATTAAGCCAATTACATTCTTTACAATAACAATTTTTCTAACCCCTAAAAAGCTTCTTAAAGCCTTTCTGTGTTCATTTAACATTTTAAAAGCATTTCGTCTTTGACGTAACTGGATCAAAGCATAAGCCTTATAAAATATAAGTATACTATCATAAGGAGAATTCGCAATGCCTCTACCTGTTATGTCTAAAAGTTCTTCAAATTCCTGCGACTGTATTAATAAATCATTTGCCCTATAAATGCAATCCGGAATGGGGACATACTTAATTGCTTCAATATAAGAATCTATTGCCTTTATGTCCTCTCCTGTACATTTATATATATAGCCTGATAGTTCAAAAGTCATAAATAGAAATGACTCTATCTGGAATTCATTGTTATGATTTTGAACCGGTTGCCACATATAACTGGTAATCCTGCGACCATCACAGGAATTTCCCTTTTCAATAACAGGTAAAAGGTATTTTTGTAATAGTTCAGGAGCCTTTAACCCACATTTTATTGCTTTTTGAAGAGATAATAGAGCCTTATTATACTCACCCTGCTTAAACCAGATTCTTCCATGTAAATAATAAATCCATGCATAATCCGGAATAATTTCCTGCAACCTGTCCAGATATTTTATTGATAGCCCTGTCTTTTTTAGTAAGAAGGATAATCTGGCAGCTTCAATCAAGGGGGCGATTTTAGCAGTTTGATCTTCAGCATATGATAAAGCTTCATCAATTCTTTTAAAATAGAGATCCTTCCAGTCTGGGGGGAAGTTTGTTTCGTATTCGTAATTATATAATAATGAAGTCGTTGAGTAATGATGTAATACCGTTAATGGTATCGATTCAACATATTTAATTCTTTCCTCTATTAAAACTTTTGTATTGTAAGCTATTTTAATATTCTCCCAAACATAATCTCCCCATCCAAAAGCTTTTGTTTTGCCTTTTTCATTAGCTCTGTCAATTACCTTCTGAGCCTGGTCAGGATTTTTAAGATAAAATGTAATCAATTCCTGTATATTGTTATCGTCATAGGGAATATACTCTTCCCACGGGATCCAGAATTCTTTTATCAACTGGTTATTTGTGTGGCTGAACAACAGGCAGCCGTTAATCGCAGCTTCATAAGACCTGTTTGATAAAGTGTGGGCCCAGTCCAGCATAATTTTACTGCGCTGGTAGTATGAAGAAATATCTGCCCGTTTTACACCTCTCAAAAATTTCAATTTAATACCTGTCCTGTTAGCTGCCGCTAACTTATAAAAAGTTTTATATCGGTCATGATAAAATGAACCATCACAATTTGCTATGGCAATGACATCGATTTCCCTATCCTTAAAACCGGCATTTTTTGCGGCTGGACCTGGCAGTGATACAGCACAGTTAGACAAAGGCAACAAATTAACATTCAAGGCTTTATACTCTGATCTGTCAATAACGGCATGATTCAGAAAATCAAAAAGCTGTACCAGTCTCTTATTAAAAATAGTATCTGACCATGCATCCCGGGTAAACAGTATTGTCTTGACAGGACACAGGTATATATCTGGTATATAATTTAATACGGAAGTCTCACATGTCACAATATCCGGGAACCATCCTTCAGGAAGCTTTTCAAACAATTCTTTGATTGAAGTTGGTTTGTGGATTCTCAAAATCGGAATTTCCCTATTCTCATAAAAAAAATTATCATTCGGAATAGGTCCCCAAAGAATAATATCCTGATTCAGAAGAGACTTAAAACCATGTATATCCCAGCCGATTATACGATGTTCAATAGGACCAAGGTTGAATAGGAGTATTTTCATTTAAGTCCGTTGTTTTTTCCGAGTTTCTCCTGGATAAGAGGTATCAGGTTTAGACGTTTATTTAATTGTTGAAATGAGTAATATGAAGACAATAAAATCAGTAACCCCCCCAAAAAATAAAGATATAAAGGTGCTAAAAGTCTGCTGCTCATGAAACACATTATTCCAAGCGAAAACTGAATAATAAAAATTCTATAAAAAGCTTTATTGAAAGCAAAAGTATAATTTCTTCTGGCAAGAATAAAAACCTGGAGCAAATAAATAAGGTAGCTTACAAAAAATGAAATTCCCAGCCCTTCCAGTCCTCCAAGCTGATATCCGAGAATATTGAACCCAAGCATATAAATATTCGCCGATAATTCACTATAAAAAAACAGTTTGGAATTTCCCTTGGCTATAAAAAGATATGCAATAGGCCAGCTGGTAGCTTTCAGGAATATCCCCAAAGCTGCCCAGTGTATCATATTATCGACGGGCAAAAACTTGGTAGAATAAAACAGAATAACGATCCAGTTAATGAATATCAGAAAGACTGTCAGGATCGGAGCCAGAATCAACAGAGCAACCTCAGCCTGATGATTAATGATCTCCTTTGATTTTTCAGGGTCATGCACAACTCCTGACAATCTTGGGAAATAATCAGTAGACATTGCCGTGAAAACCATTCCCACATAAGTATTTATTATAGCAAATCCAGCTGAATAGAGACCAACCTCCTCAACTCCTCCCCTATGGCTGATGAAAATCCGAACGATATATGATGTACCCATTGAAACCAGGGAACTAAGGCTCAGGAAAAAACCCATCCTTACCATATCTCCCCCTTCTGAGATTAGGGTTTTCTTATCGACCTCTGCTTTCTTAATTTTGACTTTTGAACTAAAATACCAAGATATAAGTAATGTTATAGCTGAACTTATAATTATGGCAGGAACAATACCATCTATCCCCCAGATATAATAGATTGGGACAGATGTAAGTAAAGCAAATGTGACACCAGCCAGGTTAGCTTTTGCCAAAAGCTGTAGTCTTCTCATTCCCTGCAGCACAACCATTTGACCTGCATTGATCTGTGTCAGGAGCAAAGTTATGGAAATAAAGATAAATGCCATGGTAAAATCTCTATTCCCAAATGTCAGATCGCTCAACCATGGCGCGAATATCAGAGTAAAGATTGTACCAATGATACCTGTAATCCATACCAGACGTCTTAAAACCGAAACAACAATGCTGATCCGCAAAGAATCTCCCGAAGCATTTGCAGCTGCAACATTTTTAACGGCACTTGTGCTTAAGCCCAGGTTGGTTATGTTCCCAATAAGGGAAGTAGTAGATGTTAGAAGACCAGCTATACCCATACCGGTCGGACCAAGAAGCACAGCAATAAACTTGGAACGCACAACAGAAATAAGAATATTATAAACCTGTACCCCTCCGAATATTGAGGTGGCTTTCATTATCTGCCGGTAGGAGGATTGCGTTTCAGACATATATCAATATTGAAATAGCATTTTAATCAGGAACCTTTCATTTTATTCAGTATCCGGATTAAACCTATTAATGGTTTCAACAACCTCTCTGACCTCTTCTCTATTCATATCCGGACCTATGGGAAGGCTTAATACCTGTTTGTGGATAATTTCGGTAACCGGTAATTGCATTTGATTCCATTCCTTGTATGCTGGTTGCTGATGCGGGGGAACAGGATAATGGATTATTGTCTGAATATTATTATCAGAAAGATAATGCTGCAGATCATCCCGGTGTTTGCATCGCACAACAAACAGGTGCCAGACATGACTCAGGTGAACAGGGGTATTGAGATTTGAATGAGTGTTATTAGTCTCTGTGTTCCGCCGTACCGGTAAAACGATTCCCGGGTGATTAATATTTTCAAGATAAAATTCAGCCACCTCATTCCGTTTTTGATTATCCGGATCAAGACGAGGAAGTTTGACCCTGAGTATTGAAGCCTGAATTTCATCGAGACGGGAATTAAGTCCCCGGTAAAGGTTTTGATATTTGACCCTGGATCCGTAATTGGCTATTGTACGAACTACCTCTGCGATTGTATCATCGTTTGTGGTGACAGCTCCTGCGTCCCCAAGAGCTCCCAGGTTCTTGCCCGGATAAAAACTATGTCCGGCAGCATCACCCACTGACCCGGTACGTTTTCCGTCATAATAGCATCCTTGTGACTGAGCGTTATCCTCAATAAGTTTAAGATTGTATTTGGCAACAAGCCTCTGTATTTCGGGATGCATTGAATTCTGACCGTAAAGATGAACAACCATAATTCCTTTTGTAAGGGGTGAAACTTTTTCTTCAATCTTATAAGGATCAATATTATAGGTTTTAATATCTGGTTCAACAAAAACTGGCACAAGGCGGTTATCTGTAATTGCCAGGATTGTAGCAATATACGTATTGGCTGGTACGATTATTTCATCCCCTTCCTTCATGAATCCCAATTCCATATATGCTCTTAAAATAAGACGAAGAGCGTCCAGCCCATTAGCCACACCAATACAGTGTTTCACATCTAAAAACATGGCATACTCCTTCTCAAACTCTTCAACCTCCCGGCCCAGCAGATACCATCCTGAATCCATAACCCGCTTTACTGCATTCGAAAGGTGAGGTTCAAAACTATCGTTTATTCTTTTTAAATCCAGAAACTTTATCATTGCTTTACTATACAACCATTAATTAATTTGTAATTTGAATTACAGTGTAAACATTTGAGATCTTCTTCGAGCTTATGCCCACAGCAGCAGACATATCCTCTTTGCCTTGCCGGATTTCCTGTCCAGAGGGTATTATTAGGCACATTTTTAGTAACAACACTGCCCGCTCCTATTAATGCATACTCCCCAATTATTATACCTGCTATTATTGTAGCATTTGCGCCAATTGATGCACCATATTTCACTATTGTCCTGGCCAGCTCAAAATTATGTTTTGACCTTGGATACAAGTCATTAGTGAAAGTTACATTAGGACCAATATGTACATTATCTTCAACCGTTATTCCATCCCAGATATAAACACCGCACTTTACAGTAACAGAATCACCGATTACAACATCGTTCTCGATAAAACAAAATGCATTTATATTACAATGATTCCCAATTTTTGCACCGGGAAGAATTATTGAATGTTGCCAGACCATGGTTGCATCGCCAATATCTTTTGTCTGCACTTCAGATGATGGATGGATTTTCATTTTTAAATTCGGTAAATTGATTGTAATCCCTTATATAATCCTCCGTATCATATTTGTGTGAAGCCAGAACCAGACAAGTCGCGCCGGAAGAAAAATTAATAATTTCACGCCATATTCCGGGAACGATATATAATCCATAATAAGGTCGGTTGAGTTCAACAACCTTTCTGTTCTTACCATCATCAAGCAACACATCGAAACATCCGCCGGCTGCTACAATAATTTGCTGCAAATCTTTATGTGCATGGCCTCCCCTTTCTGCACCACCCGGGACATCATAAAGGTAATAGATGCGTTCAACGCCAAATGGAATATCTTTATTTCCTTCAATAACAGTAATATTTCCTGAACGGTTATGCACTTTATTCAGTTCGATAATACAGCAATCATACACGGATGATTTTGTTATCATTTTACAATGGTTAAGAATTTTTCAAAATCTCTGATATAATCATTCTCATTAAACGGTGTGGAGGCTAAAATTAAGGCAAGGGAATTGGTAGAAAAGTTTTCAAGTCTGCGAAAAACTAGTTTTGGTACGAATAACCCATAATAGGAACGGTTAAGCGAAAAATTTTTCTCATCAATCCCATCATGAAGAACAACATCGAAACTTCCTGATATAGCTACAATAAACTCCTCAGATTCCTTAAAAGCATGACTTCCACGGAATTCGCCACCCGGAACATCATAGATCCAGTAAACCCGTCGAATTTTAAATGGAATGTGGTTCTCTTCCTCAATGAATGATAGATTACCCCTATAGTCTTCAATCTTTGGCAGTTTAATTATTTGCATATTGTTTGATTGGGTATTTCATGAAATAATTACGTAACAGAAAGATTTATCATAAAAGTTATACGATGTTTCCTTCCAACCCAGTGTGCTAAGCGGCTAAAATAGTATTATTGAGACAGCCCCTTTATAAAGTATAACATCTGACGATACAAAACTAAATAAAAAATCCGAATCAGATGAAAAATTTTGATTAACAATAAAAATCCGTATGTTTGAAAAATAATCTCATTTTATTCAAAGTAATTCTTTCTATGAAGAAGGTTCTTATTGTTATATTTCTAACACTGACCTTAACACTCTCTGGATCTAATTATTATATTGCAACAAATGGTAATGACAGGAATCCTGGAACACTTACTCAACCATGGTTAACCTGGCAAAAAGGTTTTAGTTCTTTGGTTGCGGGAGATATATTATATATAAGAGGAGGAACATATACGGCCATGTTGGGCGCTAATAGCGGTGCCTATTACGGCGTGAGAATCTCAAATCACGACGGAACAGCTGCCAGACCGATTAAAGTCATGGCCTACCAGGGTGAAATCCCCGTATTGAATTGCTCAAACTTAACCGGGTTATCCGGACACCATTACGGAATAAAACTTGATTATTGTGATAACTGGCATATTAAAGGCCTGACTGTCACAAATGTAAGAGAATACACATCAGGAGGAAGTTACCCATACCCTGTTTCCGGATGGGAACTGGCAGATTGTTCTCAGATAAAACTCGAGGCATGTAATGTCACAGAATGTGGAAATGGATTTACACTGGCCACAAATGTTGAAGGAATCTATTATATTAATTGTGATGCCTATTTAAACTATGATTACTATGACAAGGGAGGACTTGCCAATGGATTTAACGGGAATATCAATTCTGGCAATCATGTATTTTACTCGGGGTGCAGGGCATGGTCAAACAGCGATGACGGGTATGATAATATGGCTGGTGGTGGTTATATAACCTATGAGAACTGCTGGGCTTTCAGAAACGGGTACGATGCTCCAATATCGGGTGACGGGGATGGATTTAAACTTGGCTATAGTAATAAGGGTGATGAAACCGGAGTCCAGAGGACTCTAAGAAACTGTATCTCGGCAAGTAATCTTTTGATGGGTTTTGATGAATCAATGGATGTCGCGACAAGCATGGATATGTCTTTATATAATTGTGTATCGTATGGTAATAGTAATAATATAGGATACAGGTTTTCACAATCAATAGGGACGGGCGTTACAATCTTAAAGAATAATATATCTTACAGAAGCAAATCAGGATATAATTATGAAGGAAGATCAAGGAATATTTCTGTTCATAACTCATGGGATGCCGGAGCTCCTACTATTACTGATGCCGATTTTGTAAGCACTGACTGGACAGAGTTAGCGCGGCCCCGGAAAAGTGATGGAAGTTTGCCCGATATTAATTTCCTTCATCTTTCAACAGGATCGCATTTAATAGATGAAGGGGTTGAAGTTGGACTTCCATTTAGTGGTAAAGCTCCGGACCTTGGTGCATTCGAAATTCAGGTTCTATCAACTCCTGTATACATCTCTGCTGTTGTTGAAAATGCAACCCCATCACTTCTGGAAATGACCTATAATATGACTCTGGCCAACATAATTCCAGATGCTTCCGCTTTTTCTGTCCGGGTTAATTCTG
The DNA here is from genome assembly GCA_963732435.1 of uncultured Bacteroidales bacterium. Taxonomy (GTDB): domain Bacteria; phylum Bacteroidota; class Bacteroidia; order Bacteroidales; family VadinHA17; genus LD21. The sequence continues at coordinate 48,630 of CAVSZL010000011.1, forward strand.
TAGCCAAAACGGTGAATGCAGTTACTGTTTCAGCGTCAAAGGTTATGTTGACTCTGGCAAGCCATATTGTGTATGGTGATTTAGTGACAGTATCTTATACAAAACCTTCAGTTAATCCTTTGCAGACACCTGCCGGAGGAGTGGCCGCCAATATAGTCAGTCAGGCTGTTGTTAATAATCTTAGAAATATTGCTCCGGTAGTAGTATTAACATACCCAGTTGATAAGATGTCATTTACGGCACCGGCAAAAATCGCAATTACAGCCAGTGCATCAGATTCAAATGGTTCTGTAACTATGGTAGAATTCTATAATGGGAACACTAAACTGGGATCAAAGGCTGAAGCTCCTTATTCATTTGACTGGAATAATATTGGAACAGGTACATACACCCTGACAGCTGTTGCTACTGATAACCACAATATAAAAACGACATCTTCCGCAATCTCAGTTACTGTAGTCAAAGAACCGGACTTTGTAAATCAACCACCTTTAGTAATGATTTCCAATCCATCCAAAGGCACTCAATATGAGAATACTGCAACAATTGATATCGAAATTGTTGCTTCTGATCCTGACGGTATCATAAGCAAAGTTGAATTATTTAATGATTCCACAAAACTTGTGGAATTAACTTCAGCACCCTATTTATATTCCTGGAAGAATATGAAGGCTGGAGACTATACAATTAAAGCTGTTGCGTATGATAACTTCAATGCAACTGCAACTTCAGCATTCATTGACTTTATAGTTAAAAGTAGTCCGGTTTATGATGTTGATTCGGAAATTATAAATCTCTATCCGAATCCAAATAATGGTGATTTTTGGATTGAAATTCTCAAGCCTTTTGAGGAGGAAAAGTGTAAAATAGTAATTACCGATCTGGGAGGAAAACAGATTTCCAACATACCAATATTAAATGAAGAGACTTTGATTCAATTTGATATGTCTCATATTAATTCAGGTTTTTATATAATGAATGTCATCGGCAAGGGAATACTGGTTACAAAAAAATTCATTAAGGAATAACTCCATCGCAGACAATCTTCCGGATTTCAGCAAACTTATAACAATGCCTTGACAGAATGGTTTAGTGTGAAAAACCTCATGAGGAAAAAAGGATTATATATCTTGGTAATTATTTTTGTTTTAATCTTCGCTACAGGGTATCTGCTATTCACACCTGCTTTTAATTATCTGTCAGAGTATCTTTCAAAATCAGAACATGTTACTGCAAATGTTCTTATTGTTGAAGGTTGGCTTCCTGAATATGCCCTCGAAATGGCATACAAAGAATATCAACAAAATGGATATGAATATATTGTTACTACAGGGATGATTACACGGAGGCCTTATTTTAATGTTTCGAGCAATGGAAATCTTATTTTTTATACAGAGAACAAATTTCCCAAAATAAGTGTAGGGGGACATCATACCATTGAGATAGATGCATATAGTGCACTGGGAGGTGAGAACCGGGCTCATTTTAAGGTATTCATAAATGATTCGCTGATGGCAGATTTTTTGGCGGATAAAAGAAAAAGAAAATATAGTATCACCTGGGATGGGCATCTGGATGAGATTGACTCTATACTTGTACAGTTCGATAATGACAGGTGGGATAGATCGGGAGACCGCAATCTCTTTGTTAAAGAGATCATTATAGATGATAAAATGACTATCCCTTATCTGTATAACTCAGAATATGTCATTATAAACCTGGATGGAAAACAAAGGATCATTAATAATATTGACTCGAATGCCGATCTCGCCAGAAAGCAGCTGATAGATTTGGGAATAGATTCTTCATTAATCGAGGCTGTACCTGCAGAAAGAGTCATAATTAACAGAACGCTGACAAGTGCCCTTGCATTCCGGGATTGGCACAGAAAAAAAAATATAGATATCAAAGGAATAAATATAATAAGCATGGGGACACATGCCAGACGAACATGGATGACTTACAATAGAATATTGAATGAAAAGTATGAAATTGGCATCATTTCGCTACCTGACAATGGAAAAATAAGTTCCACTGACAAAAGAATACTTAGTACGATGCGTGAAACTCTTGGAATAATTTATTATTGGGTTATTCTGACCCTGTATTTATGAATGCAACCTCACAGATCAATTTTCTCATTCTTCCTTAGCTCAATGGTTAATTATAATAAAATCAATCCTCCTGTTTAGTTTTCTGTCTTTTTCCAGGATATTGGATGCAATAGGTTTGGATCCGCCAAAACCGGTTGCAATAAGCCTGTTGGCACTAATACCCCTGGTAGTAAGGTAATTTTTCAGCAACTGTGAGCGCTTTTGTGATAATGCCAGATTGGCTTCTGCAGAACCTGAATTATCGGAATGAACAGCAACTTCAAGTCTTAAAGTGGGATACTTGTTCATTAGTTTTACAATCTGGTCGAGCATAATAAATGCATTCGAGGTCAGTCTGTCTGAAGAATCAAAATAGGAATCAGCAAAGGCACCATTTATCCTTATAAGATTATGAAGTTCCTTTTCAGACTGGTCTGTGAGTACAAACATTTTTATTTTAACATTTTTATACCCAAGTGCAACCATTTTCCTGTATGTAGGATAGGTAGCCATAAGATTCATTTGCTGATCTACTGTATAGCTATAATCACCACTAAAGGGATCAAATCTTTCCCTTATAGTGAAGATATCCGGTATATTCCTGAAAACAGGACCTTTGATGTCAACTTTGCTTTTGGAGGTCAATAACTCAATACAAAATACAGCATCATTCTTAAATTCAGTTTCTGCAGAATAGCTTGTTATCAGGACAGAATTATCCTTATTTCTTGAAACAGGCAAGGACTTTTTCTCAGAAGATAAACTGGTCATAAATGCTGCTATTTCCTGATCACTGTTAAATACAACTATTTTCTTAGAGACACCTGTTCTATGAATATGACCGGATGTGTCTGACTTTAAAACTACTTCAAGATTTACAATATACTCCCCCTGATTAGTATATGAATGGTTAACTTCTACACCTGTTGACTTGATATTGTCACCAAAATCCCAGGAATAACTTAAAATCCGAAATCCAGGCAGGAATGATTTAAGTCCGTCAAATGAAATATTTTTGCCTTTAACTGCAAAATCAGGCGATTGAATATATGGCTGCTCAAAATCCATAAGTTGAAGGTTGTAGATCATTTTGGTGAAAAACAGCTTTCCGGTTTCCTTTTCAACGATATCCAGTCTGACAGGATAGTTGTTCGGACCCGGGAAGCAATGGCTTACATTTGATCCTGCAGCATATTTATCGTCACCAAATGACCATATGTACTTAAGATTGACAGTATCAATAACGATTGTTCCATTATCCTGGAAAGAATAGCAATAACTGTTTTCTTTCTGAATGGTATTATAAAAGATCTGCGCATTCTCTGTCCTGAAATGGAAAATGTCAATAGATTTATCCCTGTTGGATGAAAAATATCCTACACTCATAAGGGTGTCGGTAACTATCCCAAAATCATCATATTGAGAGTTTACAGGAGGGTTAAGGCATATCGGTTCAATCCATGAAGTATCTGAAAACCGCGAGAAGAAAATATCCTTTCCTCCTATTCCCTGATGCCCGTCGGAAGAAAAAAAGAATTCTCCGGCGGCATTCATAAATGGATATGATTCATTCCCTTTGGTATTGATGACAGGTCCCAGATTCACTGGTTCATCCCAGTAATCATTATTCCAGGGACAATAATATAGATCCGAACCTCCGTATCCTCCCGGCTTGTCAGAGGCAAAATAAAGCCTCTTCCCATCGGGTGATATCCAAGGAGTAGTTACATTATACCACTCGCTGTTAATTCTTAGTTCTCTTATTTTTGTCCAGTCTTCACCATCGAAAACCGCATAGAAAACTCCGAGCTTATTTCTTACACTCGAGAGTTCAGATAATTTCCCATCACCGGTTAAATTCCTGGAATAATATATTGTATCGCCCTTGCTGCTGAAAGATACAGGCCCATCATTCAGCCTGGTATTAAGGCTTTTAGAGAAATTTCTAACATTTTGTGAATAGCCCTGGTAGATTGTATCAAACACATTAATCTTTATAAAGCCTTTGTCCTGTTCAGTAGAATAATTTAAAAACTTAGTTAAAGGACGGTTTGTACAGAAAACGATGCTGTTTTTATAACATACAGGAGAAAATTCATCGTATTTATCTGTACTGAATGACGCCTTTTTCACAGAGTAGGTTTCAAGTTGTCCCTCAACTTTTTGTCCAACTACTTTTGCTTGAAGGAAATAAGTTTCAGACTGTCCCAATAAGTATGAGTGTATGAATACAGTCAAAAGAACGAACACAGCAAGTTTAAGATTCATAATCAATTTTGTTCTACTAAAAAAACCCTGAAGCAAGTATTACTTAAATTCACTAAAGTACTAAATTTTGCCTCCTTCTCCAAAAGACAGGGAAAGAGTAAATTTATTACAATAATCTTCCGCTGGTTAAAAGATCAGCGGATCCACAACGTTAACCTTATAACGAAATTCATATCTGAGCATTATTTCATGAGAACCACCGCTATAACCACCAAGATTGCCTGTATCAAAATCGTAGGTATAGGCTACTTTCAGCTGGTTATTTACCGAGAATTGGACCAGGGCTCCTACCGACCGGTTATTCCTGAAAGAAGCTCCTGCCCAGAAACGATTATTAAAGTTAAAATTAGCATTTAAGTCAAAGAGCATCTTTTGTCCCGGGGTAAAAGTTAAAAGTGTTGAAGGAATAAAATCAATTTTTGATGCCAGGTTAAATGCATATCCTGTGTAAAACATATAGTTATACTGACCCGGATCGACTGTCAGACTGTATTTATTTTTATCATAGTTGAATTTATACCCTATGAATTTTGGAATTGAAAATCCAAGGAAGTAGTTCTTATTCGCATAATAAGTTCCAAAACTTACACTGGGTACAATAAAACGACGTGAATCAACCAGATAAAGTTCGTCTCCCGGGTCGAGAACCACAAGATCCGACCATGCAGTATTTGTCGAAATTATCCCTGCACCCAGGCCAAAAGACAAGGACCCTTCACCAAGATCCATGATGTAAGCGTAATTTGAAATTATATAATTCTCTTTTGTTACGCCAACCCTGTCATTTATTACAATAAGACCTAATCCGATCTTGTTATCAAGTACCGGTGCATCAGCTGTTAGCGTAAAAGTTTCAGGTGCGCCCGCGATACCAACCCATTGCTTACGGTAAAATGCCGCAACATTCAGATTTCCACGGTTACCGGCCAGGGCCGGATTAATAGTAAGCGGATTCAGGACATACTGATTTGTGACAGGGGCTAACTGGCCTGCCATATTTATCGGGATCAGTATCAGAAAAAATGCTTTTATTATCCTTTTCATTATTGAAAAATTTATTTTCAGCTTAACATTCCAATTTCAGGTTCTTTGATAATTCTGAAGTCAAATCACCTTCGTATAACAATATAACCACTAAACGATCGTTTTGTCGACGTGCTGATGTGATAAAAATAGGTATCATTCGGCAGCGGGTTTTCATTATAGTCAACTCCGTTCCATTTGTTGTCATATTCAATGTTCTTATAAAGCTGAGATCCTCTCCTGTCGAAGATAACTATCTCCACTTTCCCAAGAGTTTCAAGCCCCAGGATGACAAAATACTCGTTATTGGGATCGCCATTAGGCGTTATTAACGTGGGTATAATGATGTCGCCAACTGTTATTGTTATTTTGTCCGAATCAGCAGGACATACACCATTAGACACTTTCCATGACAGAATATTATCACCTGATGACAGCTTGGTCACCTCACTTCCGGGATCGAGAGTATCGCTGATTACTCCCGTACCTGTAACAACCGACCAGACACCTGTTTCACCTTCGCCCAGTACAGCAGCGAGGGCGGTTGAATACTCATTTGCAAGAAGCTGATCGGGACCGGCATTGGCAACGGCCATCATGACAGTCGTCGCTATTACAGGTTTTGTGGTGGAAAATCCTGACACAGTTGTTCCTTTAATAAAATACTTACCCGCGACTGCAGCAGCAGGAGTAGGATATGCAGTTGTCGCCAGAGTATCAGTCCAGTAGGTATATACCAGACCGCCTGTGGATCCCTCAAAGATTGCGGAATCTTTAAGGTTAACAGTAGCCGGAAAACATACTGCAGGAGGATCAGTTATTATCAGAGTTGGAGGGCCAGGTGTGGAGATCCTGATCTCAGCTGATGGAACAGAAGTACATAATGAGGCGTTTCTGACAGTGAAGGTATATGCTCCCCCCGGAAGTCCGGAAACAGTATAACTTGTTGTTGTACCGGGCGTAGTAACGTTCTCAGGCAGGCGGTTGAGAAGCCATGATCCTGATGGTAACCCGTTCAATACCACACTTCCTGTCGGCACTGAAGCAGTTGGTTGAGTAATAGTCCCAATTACAGGAGCTGAGGGTACAGGTGGGGGTGCAGGAATCACAACTTCCGGCGAATTAGGAGACACACATTTGTCAGCGTTTTCCACCTGATAAACATAATTCCCGCTTGGAATTCCGGATATTGTATCAGTTACACCACTTCCGGAAGTTTTAACAGTGCCAGGGTATCTGGTGAGGGTCCATGTTCCGGTCGCAGGCAAATCAGTAAAAATTACACTGCCTGTTGCCAGAGTACACGTAGGTGCTGTTATTTTGCCTATTTTGGGTGCAGTGGGGGTAATCGGCTGATCATTAATAGCAACATCGCCGGAAGGGAGTGAGGCGCATCCAGTTGCACTTGAAACAGAAAAAGTGTAAGTGTTGCTGTTTGGCAATCCCGTTATTGTAATGCTTGGGCCGGAGCTGGTTCGCTGCACATTATCAGGAGTCCTGGTTAATGTCCAGGTTCCTGTTGCGGGCAGTCCGCTTAAAGTCACACTTCCTGTTGACACTGCGCAGGAAGGTTGTACTATCAACCCAACGACAGGAACCGGGAGACCTGCAGGCTGTGCAGGTATTACTACATCATCTGAGAGAGGTGAAGCACAATTAGAAGCATTTCTGACAGAGAAGTTAAAAGTTCCGGAAGGGATACCTGAAATTGTTGCAGTTGTAGTTGTACCAGGTGTATCCACATTGCCAGGAGTTCTTCTGACAATCCAGCTGCCTGCCGGAAGCTCTGAAAGCACGACACTACCTGTAGCAACCAGACAGCTTGGTGCAGTAATTGCGCCAATCACTGGTGCAGCAGGGAAAAGGGGTTGGGGCTGCATTATTACATTAGCTGATGGAGGTGACAGACATAAATCAGAATTCGAAACCCTGAAGGTATATGTTGTTCCCGCCAAAAGGCCACCTATTGTTGCAGTTGCTGCAGTTCCCGACAATGTTATCCCGGTCGGATTGCTTGTTATTATCCAGCCTCCCGGTGTTGGCAATCCGCTCAACTCAACAGAGCCTATTGAAACAGTACAGGTAGGCTGGGTAATAGCACCTATTATGGGTGCAGTAGGAGTATTGGGTTGCCCAAGTATCACAACATCGCCGGACTGAGGAGATGAACATCCCTGTGCTGTAACAATGAATGTATAGGTGGTTCCGGGTATGAGACCGGTTATGGTTGCAGTAGTGGTATTATTACCAGGTACTGAAATGCCTGCAGGATTACTTGTTATAGTCCAGCTCCCGGGTGAAGGTAACCCGCTTAATATTACGCTTCCGGTAGGGACAGTGCATGTAGGCTGGGTAATTGTACCTCTTACCGGCGCCGTAGGGGTAGCCGGCTGTGCCTGGATCGGCACATTGCCGGATGCAGCCGAAGTACATCCCTGGGAATTTGTCACAGTGAATGTATATGTTGTTGCAGCTGCAAGTCCCGTTATTGTTGTGCTCGCTCCTGTGCCTGCGACGGAAATACCTGCAGGATTACTGTTTATAGTCCAGCTTCCGGGTGAGGGTAATCCGTTTAATACAACACTTCCGGTAGGTAAAATGCAGGTAGGCTGAGTAATTGTTCCTATCAGAGGTGCTGAAGGTACAGCGAGAATAGTAACTGAAGTAGTGACCGGGATAGTCGGACAACCTCCGGATGCAGGTATGGTATAAGTTACAGTATATGTGCCGGCAGAACTCGTGCTGGGAGTGATAGATCCGTTACCGGAATTGATTGATAATCCCGCAGTCGATGAATAGGTACCGCCTGTGTATGCCCCTGTACCAGTGATTGTAACCGGCTGATTTCCGATTACCGATCTGCAAAACGGGGTTCCGGCATAACTTATAGAAGCAGTTGGAGGAATTGTTACAGTAACAACCACTGGTTTGACCTGGGTACATCCGAGTCCATTATCACCCTTGATATAATAAGTACCTGCTGTAGCTGTGGTATATGGTAAATATGCAATAGTAGCCAGGGCATCAGTCCAGTAAGTAAAGACAAGGTTTGCTGGTACACTTCCGGCAGTTATTGCGGCATCGGTAAGATTTACAGTTGCAGGAAAGCATACGGGATCAGGATCAGTGATCTTTAAATTACATTGAGCCGAAGCCCTGCCAGCAAATATTGTAAAAGCAAATATCAGTATTAAAGTGTTTCTCATCCTGCTCTGAATTTATTTTTCCGATCGGTAATTTAACAATAATAAACAGTTTTTGTTATTACATTCACGCATGAAAGGTCATTCTCAGGCTCTTCCCTGTGAATAATTGAAGTATATAAGTTTTTGTTTTTCAACAGTAATAACATACAATAATTCAACTTACAATTTAAGGAATATTTTTAAAATAATCTATTCTGAAGTTATGAAATAATGTCAGGGAATTTGTTATAAACCTGTTTCTCCTCATTTCTTTCAAACGATTATTCACATTGCACAGACTTTAAAGAAAAATATTATTAAACATAGTTTCAGGCCACTAATTTAAGTGTTTTTGGGCTGTTTTAATTTTTTATTTGACCAACGGACTGAATTC
>CAVSZL010000012.1:0-423861 GCA_963732435.1 uncultured Bacteroidales bacterium
AGAAGGAGAACAGACTGCCGGTGGATTAGTGATTGTTAATGTAGGTAAGGTATTGACTGTGACTGTAACCGGCTTTATATCAAAACATCCTGTTGCAGGTAATGTTCCCTTGATATAATAAGTCCCTGCTCCTGCTGTCGTGGGGGTTGCATAAGAAATTGTAGCACCAGCATTGGTCCAGTAAGTAAAAGTGAGGCCAGGTGTCGAGCCTGTTGTTACTGATGCAGCTGTCAGATCAACAGTAGAAGGAGAACAGACTGCCGGTGGATTAGTGATTGTTAATGTAGGCAAGGTATTGACTGTGACTGTAACCGGCTTTATATCAAAACATCCTGTTGCAGGTAATGTTCCCTTGATATAATAAGTCCCTGCTCCTGCTGTCGTGGGGGTTGCATAAGAAATTGTAGCACCAGCATTGGTCCAGTAAGTAAAAGTGAGGCCAGGTGTCGAGCCTGTTGTTACTGATGCAGCTGTCAGATCAACAGTAGAAGGAGAACAGACTGCCGCTGGATTAGTGATTGTTAATGTAGGCAAGGTATTGACTGTGACCGTAACTTGTTTTATATCAAAACATCCTGTTGCAGGTAATGTTCCCTTGATATAATAAGTCCCTGCTCCTGCTGTCGTGGGGGTTGCATAAGAAATTGTAGCACCTACATTGGTCCAGTAAGTATAAGTGAGTCCGGGTGTCGAGCCTGTTGTTACCGATGCAGCCGTCAGATCAACAGTAGATGGAGAACAGACTGCCTCTGGATTTGTGATTGTTAATGTAGGTAAGGCATTGACTGTGACTGTAACCGGCTTTATATCAAAACATCCTGTTGCAGGTAATGTTCCCTTGATATAATAAGTCCCTGCTCCTGCTGTCGTCGGGGTTGCATAAGAAATTGTAGCACCTACATTGGTCCAGTAAGTATAAGTGAGTCCAGGTGTCGAGCCTGTTGTTACTGATGCAGCCGTCAGATCAAGAGTAGATGGGGAACAAACTGCTGGTGGATTTGTAATAACAACTTCTGGTGCATTAGGTACTGCATTGATGACAAAGTCAGACGTGGATACACAGCTCGGGTCTGTTGCAGTATTACGTACACTGATAGTGTAGGTCGCATCGGCTAGTAACCCACTAAAGGTAGTGGTGCTGACCCAGGTGGTGCCTCCATTGATACTGTATTCTAGGGTACCGCCTAATGGAGCAGTGACGGATATAGTACCTGTAGCTATGGCACACGTCGGTTGTGTAAGAGTGGCTGTTGGAGCCGCTGGTGCATTAGGTACTGCATTGATGACAAAGTCAGACGTGGATACACAGCTCGGGTCTGTTGCAGTATTACGTACACTGATAGTGTAGGTCGCATCGGCTAGTAACCCACTAAAGGTAGTGGTGCTGACCCAGGTGGTGCCTCCATTGATACTGTATTCTAGGGTACCGCCTAATGGAGCAGTGACGGATATAGTACCTGTAGCTATGGCACACGTCGGTTGTGTAAGAGTGGCTGTTGGAGCCGCTGGTGCATTAGGTGGTGCATTGATGACAACATTTCCTGATGCTAAAGAAGTACATCCTGATTCATCGGTTACTGTATAATTGTATGTTCCTTCTGCTAAGCCAGAGATAGTTGTACTTGAAGTTGAGCCTGCTATTGCTCCTGGATTAAGAGTCCAGTTGCCTGAGGGTAATCCACTTAAGACTACGCTTCCTGTTGTTAATGCACACGTTGGCTGGGTGATGACGCCAACTGTTGGTGCTGCCGGTAAGGCTGGTGGTGCATTGATGACAACATTTCCTGATGCTAAAGAAGTACATCCTGATTCATCGGTTACTGTATAATTGTATGTTCCTTCTGCTAAGCCAGAGATAGTTGTACTTGAAGTTGAGCCTGCTATTGCTCCTGGATTAAGAGTCCAGTTGCCTGAGGGTAATCCACTTAAGACTACGCTTCCTGTTGTTAATGCACACGTTGGCTGGGTGATGACGCCAACTGTTGGTGCTGCCGGTAAGGCTGGTGGTGCATTGATGACAACATTTCCTGATGCTAAAGAAGTACATCCTGATTCATCGGTTACTGTATAATTGTATGTTCCTTCTGCTAAGCCAGAGATAGTTGTACTTGAAGTTGAGCCTGCTATTGCTCCTGGATTAAGAGTCCAGTTGCCTGAGGGTAATCCACTTAAGACTACGCTTCCTGTTGTTAATGCACACGTTGGCTGGGTGATGACGCCAACTGTTGGTGCTGCCGGTAAGGCTGGTGGTGCATTGATGACAACATTTCCTGATGCTAAAGAAGTACATCCTGATTCATCGGTTACTGTATAATTGTATGTTCCTTCTGCTAAGCCAGAGATAGTTGTACTTGAAGTTGAGCCTGCTATTGCTCCTGGATTAAGAGTCCAGTTGCCTGAGGGTAATCCACTTAAGACTACGCTTCCTGTTGTTAATGCACACGTTGGCTGGGTGATGACGCCAACTGTTGGTGCTGCCGGTAAGGCTGGTGGTGCATTGATGACAACATTTCCTGATGCTAAAGAAGTACATCCTGATTCATCGGTTACTGTATAATTGTATGTTCCTTCTGCTAAGCCAGAGATAGTTGTACTTGAAGTTGAGCCTGCTATTGCTCCTGGATTAAGAGTCCAGTTGCCTGAGGGTAATCCACTTAAGACTACGCTTCCTGTTGTTAATGCACACGTTGGCTGGGTGATGACGCCAACTGTTGGTGCTGCCGGTAAGGCTGGTGGTGCATTGATGACAACATTTCCTGATGCTAAAGAAGTACATCCTGATTCATCGGTTACTGTATAATTGTATGTTCCTTCTGCTAAGCCAGAGATAGTTGTACTTGAAGTTGAGCCTGCTATTGCTCCTGGATTAAGAGTCCAGTTGCCTGAGGGTAATCCACTTAAGACTACGCTTCCTGTTGTTAATGCACACGTTGGCTGGGTGATGACGCCAACTGTTGGTGCTGCCGGTAAGGCTGGTGGTGCATTGATGACAACATTTCCTGATGCTAAAGAAGTACATCCTGATTCATCGGTTACTGTATAATTGTATGTTCCTTCTGCTAAGCCAGAGATAGTTGTACTTGAAGTTGAGCCTGCTATTGCTCCTGGATTAAGAGTCCAGTTGCCTGAGGGTAATCCACTTAAGACTACGCTTCCTGTTGTTAATGCACACGTTGGCTGGGTGATGACGCCAACTGTTGGTGCTGCCGGTAAGGCTGGTGGTGCATTGATGACAACATTTCCTGATGCTAAAGAAGTACATCCTGATTCATCGGTTACTGTATAATTGTATGTTCCTTCTGCTAAGCCAGAGATAGTTGTACTTGAAGTTGAGCCTGCTATTGCTCCTGGATTAAGAGTCCAGTTGCCTGAGGGTAATCCACTTAAGACTACGCTTCCTGTTGTTAATGCACACGTTGGCTGGGTGATGACGCCAACTGTTGGTGCTGCCGGTAAGGCTGGTGGTGCATTGATGACAACATTTCCTGATGCTAAAGAAGTACATCCTGATTCATCGGTTACTGTATAATTGTATGTTCCTTCTGCTAAGCCAGAGATAGTTGTACTTGAAGTTGAGCCTGCTATTGCTCCTGGATTAAGAGTCCAGTTGCCTGAGGGTAATCCACTTAAGACTACGCTTCCTGTTGTTAATGCACACGTTGGCTGGGTGATGACGCCAACTGTTGGTGCTGCCGGTAAGGCTGGTGGTGCATTGATGACAACATTTCCTGATGCTAAAGAAGTACATCCTGATTCATCGGTTACTGTATAATTGTATGTTCCTTCTGCTAAGCCAGAGATAGTTGTACTTGAAGTTGAGCCTGCTATTGCTCCTGGATTAAGAGTCCAGTTGCCTGAGGGTAATCCACTTAAGACTACGCTTCCTGTTGTTAATGCACACGTTGGCTGGGTGATGACGCCAACTGTTGGTGCTGCCGGTAAGGCTGGTGGTGCATTGATGACAACATTTCCTGATGCTAAAGAAGTACATCCTGATTCATCGGTTACTGTATAATTGTATGTTCCTTCTGCTAAGCCAGAGATAGTTGTACTTGAAGTTGAGCCTGCTATTGCTCCTGGATTAAGAGTCCAGTTGCCTGAGGGTAATCCACTTAAGACTACGCTTCCTGTTGTTAATGCACACGTTGGCTGGGTGATGACGCCAACTGTTGGTGCTGCCGGTAAGGCTGGTGGTGCATTGATGACAACATTTCCTGATGCTAAAGAAGTACATCCTGATTCATCGGTTACTGTATAATTGTATGTTCCTTCTGCTAAGCCAGAGATAGTTGTACTTGAAGTTGAGCCTGCTATTGCTCCTGGATTAAGAGTCCAGTTGCCTGAGGGTAATCCACTTAAGACTACGCTTCCTGTTGTTAATGCACACGTTGGCTGGGTGATGACGCCAACTGTTGGTGCTGCCGGTAAGGCTGGTGGTGCATTGATGACAACATTTCCTGATGCTAAAGAAGTACATCCTGATTCATCGGTTACTGTATAATTGTATGTTCCTTCTGCTAAGCCAGAGATAGTTGTACTTGAAGTTGAGCCTGCTATTGCTCCTGGATTAAGAGTCCAGTTGCCTGAGGGTAATCCACTTAAGACTACGCTTCCTGTTGTTAATGCACACGTTGGCTGGGTGATGACGCCAACTGTTGGTGCTGCCGGTAAGGCTGGTGGTGCATTGATGACAACATTTCCTGATGCTAAAGAAGTACATCCTGATTCATCGGTTACTGTATAATTGTATGTTCCTTCTGCTAAGCCAGAGATAGTTGTACTTGAAGTTGAGCCTGCTATTGCTCCTGGATTAAGAGTCCAGTTGCCTGAGGGTAATCCACTTAAGACTACGCTTCCTGTTGTTAATGCACACGTTGGCTGGGTGATGACGCCAACTGTTGGTGCTGCCGGTAAGGCTGGTGGTGCATTGATGACAACATTTCCTGATGCTAAAGAAGTACATCCTGATTCATCGGTTACTGTATAATTGTATGTTCCTTCTGCTAAGCCAGAGATAGTTGTACTTGAAGTTGAGCCTGCTATTGCTCCTGGATTAAGAGTCCAGTTGCCTGAGGGTAATCCACTTAAGACTACGCTTCCTGTTGTTAATGCACACGTTGGCTGGGTGATGACGCCAACTGTTGGTGCTGCCGGTAAGGCTGGTGGTGCATTGATGACAACATTTCCTGATGCTAAAGAAGTACATCCTGATTCATCGGTTACTGTATAATTGTATGTTCCTTCTGCTAAGCCAGAGATAGTTGTACTTGAAGTTGAGCCTGCTATTGCTCCTGGATTAAGAGTCCAGTTGCCTGAGGGTAATCCACTTAAGACTACGCTTCCTGTTGTTAATGCACACGTTGGCTGGGTGATGACGCCAACTGTTGGTGCTGCCGGTAAGGCTGGTGGTGCATTGATGACAACATTTCCTGATGCTAAAGAAGTACATCCTGATTCATCGGTTACTGTATAATTGTATGTTCCTTCTGCTAAGCCAGAGATAGTTGTACTTGAAGTTGAGCCTGCTATTGCTCCTGGATTAAGAGTCCAGTTGCCTGAGGGTAATCCACTTAAGACTACGCTTCCTGTTGTTAATGCACACGTTGGCTGGGTGATGACGCCAACTGTTGGTGCTGCCGGTAAGGCTGGTGGTGCATTGATGACAACATTTCCTGATGCTAAAGAAGTACATCCTGATTCATCGGTTACTGTATAATTGTATGTTCCTTCTGCTAAGCCAGAGATAGTTGTACTTGAAGTTGAGCCTGCTATTGCTCCTGGATTAAGAGTCCAGTTGCCTGAGGGTAATCCACTTAAGACTACGCTTCCTGTTGTTAATGCACACGTTGGCTGGGTGATGACGCCAACTGTTGGTGCTGCCGGTAAGGCTGGTGGTGCATTGATGACAACATTTCCTGATGCTAAAGAAGTACATCCTGATTCATCGGTTACTGTATAATTGTATGTTCCTTCTGCTAAGCCAGAGATAGTTGTACTTGAAGTTGAGCCTGCTATTGCTCCTGGATTAAGAGTCCAGTTGCCTGAGGGTAATCCACTTAAGACTACGCTTCCTGTTGTTAATGCACACGTTGGCTGGGTGATGACGCCAACTGTTGGTGCTGCCGGTAAGGCTGGTGGTGCATTGATGACAACATTTCCTGATGCTAAAGAAGTACATCCTGATTCATCGGTTACTGTATAATTGTATGTTCCTTCTGCTAAGCCAGAGATAGTTGTACTTGAAGTTGAGCCTGCTATTGCTCCTGGATTAAGAGTCCAGTTGCCTGAGGGTAATCCACTTAAGACTACGCTTCCTGTTGTTAATGCACACGTTGGCTGGGTGATGACGCCAACTGTTGGTGCTGCCGGTAAGGCTGGTGGTGCATTGATGACAACATTTCCTGATGCTAAAGAAGTACATCCTGATTCATCGGTTACTGTATAATTGTATGTTCCTTCTGCTAAGCCAGAGATAGTTGTACTTGAAGTTGAGCCTGCTATTGCTCCTGGATTAAGAGTCCAGTTGCCTGAGGGTAATCCACTTAAGACTACGCTTCCTGTTGTTAATGCACACGTTGGCTGGGTGATGACGCCAACTGTTGGTGCTGCCGGTAAGGCTGGTGGTGCATTGATGACAACATTTCCTGATGCTAAAGAAGTACATCCTGATTCATCGGTTACTGTATAATTGTATGTTCCTTCTGCTAAGCCAGAGATAGTTGTACTTGAAGTTGAGCCTGCTATTGCTCCTGGATTAAGAGTCCAGTTGCCTGAGGGTAATCCACTTAAGACTACGCTTCCTGTTGTTAATGCACACGTTGGCTGGGTGATGACGCCAACTGTTGGTGCTGCCGGTAAGGCTGGTGGTGCATTGATGACAACATTTCCTGATGCTAAAGAAGTACATCCTGATTCATCGGTTACTGTATAATTGTATGTTCCTTCTGCTAAGCCAGAGATAGTTGTACTTGAAGTTGAGCCTGCTATTGCTCCTGGATTAAGAGTCCAGTTGCCTGAGGGTAATCCACTTAAGACTACGCTTCCTGTTGTTAATGCACACGTTGGCTGGGTGATGACGCCAACTGTTGGTGCTGCCGGTAAGGCTGGTGGTGCATTGATGACAACATTTCCTGATGCTAAAGAAGTACATCCTGATTCATCGGTTACTGTATAATTGTATGTTCCTTCTGCTAAGCCAGAGATAGTTGTACTTGAAGTTGAGCCTGCTATTGCTCCTGGATTAAGAGTCCAGTTGCCTGAGGGTAATCCACTTAAGACTACGCTTCCTGTTGTTAATGCACACGTTGGCTGGGTGATGACGCCAACTGTTGGTGCTGCCGGTAAGGCTGGTGGTGCATTGATGACAACATTTCCTGATGCTAAAGAAGTACATCCTGATTCATCGGTTACTGTATAATTGTATGTTCCTTCTGCTAAGCCAGAGATAGTTGTACTTGAAGTTGAGCCTGCTATTGCTCCTGGATTAAGAGTCCAG
This sequence comes from uncultured Bacteroidales bacterium, assembly GCA_963732435.1. Taxonomy (GTDB): domain Bacteria; phylum Bacteroidota; class Bacteroidia; order Bacteroidales; family VadinHA17; genus LD21. Next base: position 7,496 of record CAVSZL010000012.1, read on the forward strand.
TTGCCTGAGGGTAATCCACTTAAGACTACGCTTCCTGTTGTTAATGCACACGTTGGCTGGGTGATGACGCCAACTGTTGGTGCTGCCGGTAAGGCTGGTGGTGCATTGATGACAACATTTCCTGATGCTAAAGAAGTACATCCTGATTCATCGGTTACTGTATAATTGTATGTTCCTTCTGCTAAGCCAGAGATAGTTGTACTTGAAGTTGAGCCTGCTATTGCTCCTGGATTAAGAGTCCAGTTGCCTGAGGGTAATCCACTTAAGACTACGCTTCCTGTTGTTAATGCACACGTTGGCTGGGTGATGACGCCAACTGTTGGTGCTGCCGGTAAGGCTGGTGGTGCATTGATGACAACATTTCCTGATGATGCTGAGGTGCCATCTACATTAGTAACAGTAAAAGAATAGGTATCAGGAGAAAGGTCGTAAACTGTAATGGTTGTACCTGTACCTGGGGTTGTTATTCCGCCAGGGGTGCGAGTCAATGTCCATGTTCCTGTTGCAGGTAAGTCGCTTAATACAACACTCCCTGTTGATAAAATACATGTCGGTTGAGTAATTGTACCTACAATTGGTGCTGTCGGCTGCCCCCACCCCTTCGCCGACACCAATAAAAAAAGAGCAACCACAAACAATACTCTGTTAAAGAATTGTGTGGAAATTATATTCCTGGTCTCAAACTGAAAAACAGATTTCATTAAGATGTCATAGCTTTGCCCCTGCGCAATTCAAAAAAATTATTTAAAATATAGTGTCCTAAAAAATGTATTATACTGAATCTGAAATAGATATTCAAAAAGGATATTACCATACAATTTAACTAAAAAACTAGAATTAATATTCATAAAACTTCCAGAATAGTTGTCAAAATTTTTAATAGTCATTACCTGAGTCAATTATGCCTTTTAACACTCCTATCAATATCAGTCTCAAAAAATTATTTATTCAGGAAACGTTTATTGATATTACTAATAAACTGTAATATAAAATATTGCTAAACAATACTTTAAAGCCTGTTTCCTTATAAATATTTAAGTATGACTCTGACATACAGAAAAAATAGCATTCTAAATACAGACTCCTAAATTATATAATAGGTGAAACATATCTGTTTTTTTTTGACCAATCAACAGAATTCATACATAAGAGGGGCTATTCAGATAATTAAAGATTTTGGCTTACTAAGAATCCGATAAAAAACAGCAAAACCAACATAAAAACTGATGATTTAAGGAAAGGAGACGCTTATCCTGTTTTGTGCGAAAGACACCAAAAATTAAGATTTTAGAATCAAATTAAAAGTCTTTTAAGGAAGGCTGATACTCGGAACGAAATTCCATTTGAAGGCTAATGGGTCAAAAGTCTTTCATACAAATTTGTAAACCAGGCTTTATCGTAACTATACAAGTAACAGATTTGATTGATATATAATTGCAGCTAATTGTATATGGTTAAGCCATAATAAACGATATATGATGAAAAGAGAGTGTCTCAAAAGGACACCCTCTTTCTTTGAATTATGTTCCTTTCTTTTGCCCCTCCAAAAGAAAGGAACCAAAGAAAAGGAGTCCGGAAAAGACAACCCCACCCTGTTTGTCCGCCCTCTACACAAGCCATAAAGGCGCCACCAAACAGGGAGTGGTTCGCACCTTTTCCGGTTTGCCATCGCACCTTCTAAAGACTTAACTTTACTTCTTCCTCCTTCTCTGGAGGATATGATAGATCCAAACCATCCGGTAAGAGTTGTAAATCAAGTCATATCCTAGCGGGAAGTGCTCTTTTTAAATAATGCCGGATCGATCGATCTTTCATTGTTTTTGAACGCAACTACAAACGCCTGAGGGTGACCAGACCCTCTGCAGATACCCTGAAACTCAGTTGCAGAACTTAATGAACTGAATTCCCCGACACAGGTTCTGTATGCACCCTTGTAAAGATATTCGTAGGTATCGTAATTCTTTCCATTAATTTTAATCTGGTAACTTCCCTTTGAATTAACATTTGAAACAATCTGGACCCTGTAAATCACTTCATCCTTTTTCGCAGAAGTTTCTGCAGGTACAACAACAGGCTGTTTTACAGATGCTTCAGCTATAACTGGTTCAGCTTTGGGTGTAGTCTTTGTAGTTGTTTCCGATACTTTTGCTGATGGCTCCGCCTTAACCGGTTCTTTTTTCTGCAACTCCTCCGTCTTAACATCTTTCTGAGCGTAAATGGCAGGGATTGCATCAGCTTTAACAGCATTCTCTGTTGTTTTTGCTGCAACAATAACTGGTGCTCCCAATTTTTCTGCCTCCTGTTCAGTACCAATAAATAATTGCGACATATCTGAGATAAGTTTCATATCGCTGCTTTCAACCATTCTTACCTGGAAAAGTTGTTCAACTCTCCGCCTGGTCCCTTTCATTACAGTATAGAATGCTGACCGCCTGTCATTCTTATTAAGCTTAAAAGCTACATCATCAAATTGTGTATTTACAGGTTTAGCCAGGTTTAGTGGCTTTTCCCATTTACCATTACTGAACCTGCAAACAAAAATATCATACCCACCTAAGCCCTTTAGTCCATTTGAAGAGTAATACAGATTATTTTCCGAATCCAGAAAAGGATATAACTCATCCTTGTTTGAATTAACCATACTACCAAGGTTTTCAGGAGTACTCCATACTCCACCGTTATTTCTGGTAACGAACAGGTCAAGTCCACCAATGGAACCTTTTTTGTTTGATGAAAAAACCATTATACTCCCATCTTTGGATACAGTTGGATGTGTATATGCTGCTTTCTCACTGCAAAAGCTTTCATAAGAAGAATTTAAAGTCCAGACGGACTTATTTCCCTGGGCAGAAACACTTGTCGCTTTATAGATTTTTTCAGAACCATCTTTTTCCGACAATTGTGTGAAATACATGGTATTAAAATCGTTGCAAAAGTCTAAAGCATCAGTGGGAAATTGAAAAGAAGCATTTTGAGAAAAAACCATCTGATTATCGGCAACTGAATCTTTTAACTGTGCGTAATATGTATCAATAGTCCCGAAAGAGACATGCTCAGTAACCTTTCCACCTTCAAATTTAGATGATGATAAAAATATTATCCCATTCCTGTAGAATTGTATCCCGGAAGATGGCGGAATAATGGGCAGGTTAAAAGGATCTATTTTTAAATATTGTCTGTTAAGTGAAGTATCCTGCTTTATGTAATCATTTGATATACATAACGATATATCATTGCTGATACTTCCAGCAGACAATACTGTCAGATACATTGAAAACAAGACAACATGAATAATTCCGGATCGCAATTTCATCATAATATAATTTTGATTTTAATGATATGATAGCCTGCCCCGATTAAGCAGGGGAACCACACATGTTTGATATAATTATATTTAAAAGTGTTTGTGTTTGCAAAACATGTGAGCTTCATAATCTAAAATATTACATTAGTTACCAGTGATTAAATATCAAAGATCCTGATTTAATTGATGATATATTTAAGCCTATGGCAAATTCAGCACGAACCGGGTTCTTATAAAATGGTGTATCCTTTGGTATTTCAAAATATGTTCCCAGATAAAACCTGGGAAACTTGTACTGGAAAAAGAATGAAAAATGATCGTAGTCATAAAAATAAGTTCCAACACATAAATTACTTATGTATAGTTTAAGTGCAGGTTCTAACATCTGATTCCATTCTGTGGAAATTGTATCACTGTAATTCACAAATAAAGAAGGTTCCAGTATAATTTTTAGGGACTTGTTAACAACTGCCTTAAATCCTATCTGGTAAAAAATCTGGCGTGATGAAGGGATGGTATAGTCTTCCAGATTATATGCATCCTGGTAACTGCCAATAAGATTTGTTATCGAAAATCCCGTAAAAAAACTTCTGTTATAATAATATATACCTGCATCAAAATCAGGAAAAACCGTGCTCTCCTCTGAATCAATTGTTGTATGGTTACCTTCATACCGGCTGTTAACTATTTTCAGAGAAAGTCCCAGGGATATAAATGACAGACCCTTTTTGTCAACATTGAAATGATAGGATCCCGCACCGATAATACCAATATTACGCGTTGGCCCGTTCAGATCATTAAATATGCCTACACCTAACCCGAAATTTGAAAACTGAGGAGCCCTGCGCGAAGATAAATATCCGGGACCGGTTTTAGGCAGTCTCAGATTGAAATTCAGAAGCTGTGAGCGATCCTTGTCGTAGTTACTTGTAACAAGATCAACTGAAAAAAAATCTTTACTCCCTGCTATCGCCGGATTGATCATGAAAGGGGTCAGTATTCTTTGAGAAATAGGATACAACGGAGTTTGCTGAGAATGCAACACATTAAAAGAAATTGCATTCAGCAAAATAAATAAAGCCCCTTTTTGAAAAGTTATAAAAGATCTTTTGATCATAAACCCCGACTTAAAATGACTATTTCACAACAATATTGATCTGATTATATCCAAGTTATCTGACAAATTCCGTTTTTTAAACGGGAGTGTTATCCAACTTTTTTCCCTAAAAAACTAACAAATAGTTACGTCCTAAACGTTAGATCTCAATGCTTTATTATGATATAGATGACAAACCCAATATAAATAACATTGTCAAAGGGTATCATCATTCCAAATTGCCCATGATCTTTCTGCCTGCGAGTGCAGCATTTTCAAGCCACTAATTGTTGAACATCCATATTTCATCCCTTCCTTAAGAAAAGCTGTAACCTCAGGATTATAAACAAGATCAAAAAGAATATGTTCCCTGTTCAGTAAACTATAATCTATTTCTGGTTTGCCGTCTATATTCGGATACATACCTAAAGGAGTCGTATTGATAATCAGGTTTGCATTCTTTAGAAGTGAACTATCAATATCAGAATAACTTAAAAAGCCAGGCTTTTTTTTTCTAGAGATACTTGTTACATGAATTCCAAGCTTTCTCAAAACATAACATACCGCCAATGAACTTCCACCTGTCCCAAGAACAATTGCATTTCTGAGATCTGGATTCATAAAAGGGAAGATAGAATCTCTTATCCCTGTTATGTCACTATTAAATCCACAAATAACTGATCTGCCTTGTTTCCGTTTTATCTTCAGAACATTAACAGCACCAATCTCTCTGGCTTCAGGTGATATCTCGTCAAGACATCTTATTATTTCTGACTTATAAGGTATTGTCACATTAAGGCCCTGAATGTCTCTATTCCCGGATAGCAAATTCTGAAATTCATCAAGAGAAGCCAGCTCGTAGTTATCGTAACGGCAGTCAGCCAGGCCCTCATTCTGAAATTTTTCAGTAAAATACTTTTTTGAGAAAGAATGCCCGAGAGGATATCCAATAAGGCCATATTTTCTCATTATCAGAGCTTTAGAAAATTTAATGAAAAAACTATTGTTTCAGGTTATCCGGAAGAAACTGAAAGAAAGTGTCTCCACGCAGACCAAGTCGCAATGATTCGAGCGGTATTATCTCATTAGGAGCTATATTACCAAGGTTTACATTTGCGCCAAAATGCTTTATAAACCAGGCTTGCTGGGATTTTAAAGGAGCCTCCCATATTACGTTATCGAGTTTTACATGTTCAGCAATTGCACCAATAATTTTATTGTTTATTGATCCATCATCATTAAATATACCGACAGTTCCGGATTCCCGGGCTTCAGCGATAACCTTCACAGATCCTGCACTCAATTCAGCTTTCATCAGATCTACCCATTCATCAGGAGCATAAATTACATTTGCTTTTTTAGATCCCACCTCCGAAATTACAGTTCCTCTTTCAGCAAGAATGCTGATATATTCAAGTTTCCTGTTATGCTCAATATCATAAGATCCGTCAGAAACTTCTACAAGATCAATCTCATGTTTATTAATAAATTCGACAAAATCCCTGAACATATCTCTTATAATAAAAGCTTCAAAAAGAGTTCCTCCGAAGTATGGAATTACTCCTGCCTTTTTATAAATGGCTATTTTCTTTTCAAATCCCGGAGTGATAAGTGAAGTACCAAAACCGAGTTTAACGAAATCAGTATATTCACTGCCTACAGACATAAAATCTTCAGCTTCTCTTATACTCAGCCCTTTGTCCATAACCATAGTTAATCCTGAATTTCTTGGTTTAGCTGGTCTCTCAGGCAAATAGGTTAGTATATTATTCATAAAAAAGTTGTTATATGATTATTAAATAAGATGATTCTCTTCAAGCATTCTTTTCATCTTTCTGGTTAAAAGCTTATTGGGAAATATTAGCTCAAAATCACAGAAAAGATCTTTATCCAGATTAATTGCCAGAGAAAGGTGAATAAATGCTTTTTCAGATCTTCCTTCATGTAAATAAAAGGATGCAAGCAGGTAGTTAATTCCGGGGACATCCCCGGTTACTTTATATGCATGTTCGAGATATGGCAGTGCTTTAGATTCAAGTTTCTCCGTATGGATAATATTTCCCAGATCGACCCATACTTCGTCATAATAGACATCCAGTTTGAGAGCTTCCCTGAAACATCTCAGGGCAGCTTTCTTTTCATTCTTGATATAATGTGCCTTACCAAGGAGGTACCATATTTCAGGATTTTCATCATCGAGACGAACAGCCTTTCTGAAGAATATAAGGCTGTCATCAGTATTTCCTGTATTTAATGCAATTACTCCAAGCCCGAACCATGGGTCGGCAAAATCAGGGGCAAGTTCGATGGCCTCCTGGTAATATTTCCGGGCAAGTGTAATCTCTCCGGTCTTTTCATAACAATCGGCTAGATATGTCATTGCCTCGAAGCTATCAGGCTCATTTTCAAGATATTCATGATAAACAGGAATAGCCTCATCATACTTTTCCATATTACAGAGTATATTCCCTTTATTAAAGATGGCGAAAGTATTCTGAGAATTAATTGCCAGAGCATAATCATATGCTTCCATTGCCTTCTCGTATGATTCAAGCTTATTATAGATCATACCCAGGTTATACCAGGCACTGTCTGAAAAGGGCTCTTCGGCCAGATACATTTTATAGTACGTTATACTATTCTCATAATCTTCAATTTTCTCATAAGCATATGCAAGATCATAAAGATGAGCTTTAAACTCAGGTTCCATTTCCACGAGTTTGATCATGTATGGAATCATGTGTTCATAATAATTCAGGTTCTGAAGTACTGAAGTAACGGCAAACAGAATATTTTCAACATCTTCAGAATCAAGACCAAGAGAGAAATCGAACATTTTCTTTGCACCCTGAATATCACCTAACATACCATAGGCAGTACCCTTTGCAATATAGATTTCATGATTTCCGGGCTCGATGCTTTCAAGTTTTTTTAGGATCCTCAGTGCTTCTACTGCGCGACCTTTATCGAGTAAAACCCTGGCTTTTCTTAACTGAATTGATACAGATTGCGGATGCTGCTGTGAAGCCAGAGTAGCTGCATCAAATGCTTTTGTCGCATTATTACTTTCAATGTAATAATCTATAATTGTCTCAAATTCAATAACATCAAAAAAACAACTTTCATTATTTTTCCACATCCGTTCGAACTTCTGAACAGCATGCTTCGCTTCATCTTCATGGAAAAAACCATACTTATCATCTTCCATATCGCACAATAATATGACTACAAAATTAATACAATTTTCAATAAGCCTGTTCACATGGTTACTCAATTATCAACATTTGCACCAAATTTTAAACAGCTGATATACTGATTTATAAAGTAAAGTTGATATTAATTAATAAAATATTTTAAATTCCACGCAACCTCGTGAGATAAATTAGCATCTATTACATGTCAGATCATAATTTTAATAATTATACCCTCTTTACCCGAGAATTAACCTAAATTCTACCTTCGAAGAGCCGGGCAACAGCCCGGTTTTTCATTTTATATTTATACATTTGTACTAAGACCTTTAAATCCCATGGTATGAAAAGATCATTGAATGCAAATATTATTTTAAGCATCAGCGTATTACTTATATCAGCGATTATTGCAGGTTGTAAAAAAACTGAAAATCCGATAAAATTTCCATTAGGCACTTTCCCTGACTCCGTTCTTAATCTTACTGCTATAAACTCAAATTATGATGATTACAATTCAGACCTGTATGAAATAAACTATAATCTACAGTTAATTTATTCCAGTAACAGAAAAAGTTCCGGTGCACAATTTGATCTTGATCAGGCTGCTCTTTCTTTTAAATTTGATCAGACTACAGGAGTTTTCGGATTAACTGCAAATATTACAAACAATGCTTTTTACGATAAACTTATTAAGAAAGCAGAAACCCCTGGTAATGATTTCGGTCCATATTCTCTTTTCAGTTCACTTGATGGGTATGAGTATTTCTTAATTTCTTCTCTCAATGCCCAGGGTAATCTGGACCTGTTTTATCTTAAGAACAGACCGGTTTACGGTTCAAATCTTCCTGATGTTTCGGGACCCTACCCTGTTAATCTTATGAATACAGGCTCTGACGATGCTTATATCTGTTTTGATGCAAATCTTGATTCAGCTTATTTCGGTTCCAACAGGGATGGCAATTTTGATATTTTTGTTCAAAAACGACCATTAGATAAAGATATTGATCTCTGGTTCAACATGACTTATATTTCATCTTCAAAAGCTGACAGTATAAATAGCCCGGAACAGGATAAATGCCCCTATGTTCTAAAAAAAATTATGTTTTTTGCTTCAGACAGACCCGGAGGATTCGGAGGATATGACCTTTATTACTCTGTCTTCAGGAACGGGAAATGGAATGCCCCTGTTAATCTGGGGTCCGGTATTAATACCACATACGATGAATACAGACCGGTTCTTGGCTCTCACCCTGAGTTTACAAATAACTTTCTGATCTTTTCATCAAACAGACCAGGCGGAAAAGGAGGCTTTGATCTCTATTTCACAGGGATAGAATTTACCGGGAAATAGAGCAAAAAGATAGGATTATTCCACTTTTTTTGATGCCATCAATGTATTTCGGAGTCACCTCTCCCCAAACCCCTCCCCCGAAGTGGGAGGGGCTTTAATTCAGGATAATTGATAATTGCTATAATAAAAGATTTAGCTAAAATATCCTGAATGATCTTCCCCCTCTCACTCGGGAGAGGGGGAATGAGGGGGAGAGGCCGGTAAATCAAAGAAGTCAGGAAATAACTAACCAGAATTGAATCATTTATTTTTTTTTGCTGCCATTAAAGTGTTTCGAAGCAATGAAACACGGGTCATCGGTCCGACACCTCCCGGAACAGGAGTTATATATGAGCATTTTGGGGCAACATTGTTAAAGTCAACATCTCCGACAAGTTTATATCCCGATTTTGATTCAAGGCTTTGAATTCTGGTTGTTCCAACATCAATAACAACTGCTCCTTCTTTTACCATGTCAGCAGTTACAAAAGCAGGTGAACCCATTGCAGCGACAATAATATCAGCTCTAAGAACTATTTCCTTAATGTTTTTTGTGCGGCTGTGTACAACTGTCACTGTCGCATCTGATCCTTTCTGTGAAAGCAGAATGCTTAATGGTCTGCCAACAATATTACTGCGGCCGATAATAACACAGTTTTTACCTGCAGTCTCAATATTGTATCTTTTTATAAGTTCAATTATTCCAAAAGGTGTGGCAGGCAAAAACCCGGGAACGCCAATCATCATTTTTCCGAGGTTAACAGGATGAAAACCATCAGAGTCCTTTGAAGGATCTATCTTCTCAATTACTCTGTTCTCAGATATATGAACAGGTAATGGCAACTGAACTATGAAACCGTCAATATCTGAATTATCATTAAGTTCTGAAATTCTGTTTAGTAATTCAGATTCTGATATATCAGTACCAAATCTCAACAGGGTGGATCTGAATCCAACTTCTGCGCAATCTTTAACTTTATTTGCTACATAAATCTCGCTTGAGCCGTTGTTCCCTACAAGAATTGCAGCAAGATGTGGTATCTTCCCTCCTGCAATCCTTAGTCTTGCTACTTCCTCTGCAATCTCTTTTTTAATTTCAGAAGCAATCTTTTTACCATCAATTAATATATACATCTTACAGATTATTTTCTACCCATAAGCCTGGCAACATTTCCTCCCTTAGTCATCATTTTCATCATCCTCCTTGTTTCGTCAAACTGTTTCAGGAGCTTATTCACCTCCTGGACGCTAGTACCACTGCCAATTGCAATCCTTTTACGTCTGCTTCCGTTAAGCACAACGGGATTTGTCCTCTCCTCAGGAGTCATGCTTCTGATTATTGCCTCAATACCTTTAAATGCATTATCATCAATATCAAGGTCCTTAACTGCTTTCCCCACACCGGGAATCATTGCCATAAGATCCTTAACATTACCCATTTTTTTGATCTGCTGAATCTGAGCAATAAAATCATTGAAATCGAACTGATCCTTTGCGATCTTTTTCTGTAGTTTCCTTGCCTCTTCAGAATCATATTGCTCCTGTGCCTTTTCAACAAGTGAAACAATATCACCCATACCAAGGATCCTGTCTGCCATTCTGCCGGGATAGAAAATATCAATTGCATCCATTTTCTCGCCGGTACTTACAAACTTAATAGGTTTGTTAACCACCGATTTAATAGAAAGTGCCGCTCCTCCCCTTGTATCTCCATCAAGCTTGGTAAGCACAACGCCGTCAAAATCAAGCCTTTCATTAAACTCACGTGCAGTATTTACAGCATCCTGACCTGTCATGGAATCAACAACGAATAGAATTTCATGAGGATTTACCGCCTCCTTAACTGAGGCAATTTCCTTCATCATCTCCTCATCAATAGCAAGGCGTCCTGCGGTATCTATAATAACCAGATCATGTCCGTTCTTCTTAGCCTCTTTAATTGCATTCCTTGCAATATTTACAGGATTCATATTCCCATCTTCGGTATAAACAGGCACTTCAACCTGTGTTCCGATTATTTTCAACTGCTCAATAGCAGCAGGCCTGTAAACGTCGCAGGCAACCAGCAAAGGATTTTTTCCTCTTTTGGTCTTTACAAGCCTGGCAAGTTTTCCACTGAATGTTGTTTTCCCTGAACCCTGAAGTCCGGCAATAAGAATTATCGACGGATTAATCTTTATGTTGATGTCGGTCTTATCGCCACCCATCAGTTCAACAAGTTCATCATGAACTATCTTGACAATCATCTGTGAAGGATTCACAGACTTAATTACCTCCTGTCCTATTGCTTTCTGCTTGACATTATCTGTAAACTGTTTGGCTATTTTGAAGTTTACGTCAGCATCAAGTAATGCCCTTCGCACCTCCTTAAGTGTTTCAGCAATATTAATATCTGATATCCTGCCCTGACCTTTTAAAAGTTTAAAGGATTTCTCAAGCCGTTCACTTAAATTTTCAAACATATAATTTTCTGTATAATAATTAAACTTGTTAATTTTAAGTCCGGAGTCGGAAGTCCGAAGCCGGAAGAACTACTTCCGACTTCCGACTTCTGACTTCCGGCTTTTTACATTCTCTCAGGCATTTCAATTCCCAAAAGCCACATACCTGTAAATAGAATTTCACTTGTTACCTTTGAAATCTGAAGCCTGAAATTCCTTAATGCAGGATCTTCTTCACCAAGTATTGAGAAATCGTGGTAAAACTGGTTATATTCCCTTGAAAGATCGTAGCAGTAATTAGCAATAATAGCAGGAGAATATCCTGCTGAAGCACATAAGACAGCGTCAGAGAATCTTCTTAAAAGTTTTATCAGATCGATCTCTTTGGAACCCGCCTTAACATCATTCAATAAATCCTTTTCAAAATTAACACCTGTCTGCTCTGCTTTCCTGAAGACAGACTTTATTCTTGCATATGTATATTGAATAAACGGTCCTGTATTTCCATTGAAATCAATTGATTCAGATGGATTGAATATCATATTTTTCCGTGGATCAACCTTAAGAATAAAATATTTCAGAGCTCCAAGTCCGATTTTACGAAATACATCCTGCTTTTCACTCTCAGAAAAATCTGATAACTTACCCAGTTCAAGAGAAACCTCCATGGCAGTTTGCTGCATTTCATCAATCAGATCATCGGCATCAACAATCGTACCTTCACGCGATTTCATTTTCCCCTCAGGAAGCTCAACCATACCGTATGAAAAATGAATAAGGCCATCAGACCATTTATACCCCATCCTCTTTAGTACAGCTTTAAGTACCTGGAAATGATAGTTCTGCTCATTCCCCACAACATATATATTCTTATCAAATCTGTACTCATCGAACCGTGTAACTGCTGTTCCCAGATCCTGTGTCATATATACTGCCGTACCGTCAGAACGAAGTAAGAGCTTCTGATCCAATCCTTCAGGAGTCAGATCAGCCCATATTGAACTATCATCATTCCTGTAGAGAATATCCTGATCAAGGGCAGCCAGGACAATTTCCTTTCCGAATTTATATGTCTCTGATTCATAATAAATCTTATCAAAATCAACACCCAGTTTCTTATAAGTATCATCAAACCCGGCATACACCCATGAATTCATTGTCTTCCATAAACCAACAACCTCTTCATCTCCTGCTTCCCATTTAAGAAGCATTTCCCTTGTTTCTTTCATCAAGGGAGCGGAGTTTTTAGCTTCATTTTCATCTATTCCTTGTCTGACAAGCTCTTCAATCTGAAGTCTATACTCCTTTTCAAACAAAACGTAATACTTGCCAACCAGGTGATCTCCCTTCATCCCTGTTGATTCCGGAGTTTCTCCATTTCCGAAATTCTTCCAGGCAACCATCGATTTGCATATATGAATCCCACGGTCGTTGACAATATTTGTTTTTATAACCTTATTACCACATGCCGATAATATCCTGAACAATGAAAAGCCAAGGAGATTATTACGTATATGTCCAAGATGTAAAGGCTTGTTAGTATTAGGCGAAGAATATTCAACAAGTATTGTTTCCGGAACCTGAGTCTGACATTTCTCCAAATGTGTCTTTTCTGATAACATATTCCTGAAATAATTGAGCCACCATGTATCAGAAATCTCCAGGTTAAGAAATCCCTTGATTACATTATATCCCGATATTGAAGAAAAGTTTTCAACAAGATAATTTCCAATAGTCTCACCAGTATTTTCAGGTGTATTTTTTGAAAACCGCAGGAGAGGAAACACTACAAGAGTGAAATCACCTTTGAAATCTTTTTTTGTCTCCTGTATGGTTATCAGGTCGTCAGTAATATCGCTGTTGTAAATAATTTTTACAGCTTCTTTTATCTTTTCTTTAAGAACAATCTCCATTTTATAAAGCAAATTTCAGCCTGCAAAGATAATATTTAAAAATAAGTAACAGGTATCAATTATTATTGGTAATGACACAAATAATTTCCACCACGCATAGCCACACCTCCCATCATCTCAGCTATCTGATCAAGAGTTCGAAGTCCGGAGTCCGGAGTCCGGAGTTAAAAAAACAATACCAAAATAAAAAACAAACCTTGATGAACCGAGCTTAATAGTATCATTAATTTCAATTATTATATGAGAAACTTTAGTTTTTGAAAACCACTATATGGCAAAAATCGATGAGCTCTGTCTTCGGACTTCTGCTTCTGACTTCCGACTGATTAGTCACTAATTCTTATAGAAAAACAAAAAATATATTGACGACATGTCGATTCTTTTTGACAAAGGGAATTAACTTTGATAAAATCTTGTCTTAACTTTACACATGGAATTTTTAAATTAGTATCATTAATAAAATTTTTCTAAAGTGGAATTGAAGAATTTATTTATTGAGCCCTCGGCAAAAACTCCCCAGATTGATTTTAATCATTTTACCGGAGAACTGATTATGTCTGGGAAGTCTATTCCTGAGAATGCCAGCAAATTGTATGAAGATGTTGTTAAATGGGTTGCGGAATATATAAAAAATCCAAGACCTGTTACCAACCTGAGATTCAGTCTAGAATACTTTAATACTTCCACTGCTATCTGGCTGGCGAAAATTATAGAAAAACTTGGCACAATCAAAGAGACTGATTATACCCTGATGATCCATTTGTATTTCAGTATTGAGGATTTTGACAATATGGAAATTGATGACATCAAGGATGAATTACATCCTTTAATCCATATGATTGGAAATCCGACAGTTAGCCTTGGAATAAAATTATACGGTACCGATGATGATGGAGAGATCCTGAAGGAAACACTGGTACTTCTTTAATAATTACTTTTCTTCATTTTTTAACTCATACTATTTTTTTTAACTTTTTTGGCCTAACTTTATTAGCCAATTAATTTTGATTGTTATGCGAACAGTACTCATTGTTTTGCTTTCAATACTTATCACTATGGATACATATTCCCAAAATAATAGCGCCGACAGAATGCCTGTTGTTGCAGGCAGATTCTATCCTTCTGATAAAGAAACTCTTCTGAATGAAGTTGCAGAACTATTTAGAAATTGCAAAAAATCTCCGCCTGACCTGCAGGTCAGGGCAATTATTGCCCCCCATGCCGGTTATGTTTATTCAGGCAAAACAGCTGCATCGGCGTATTCAGCTATACCCTCCAAAACAATTTACAAGAATATATTCATAATTGGATCAAGCCATGTAAAGAGTTTTGATGGAGCATCAGTCTATAATACCGGGGACTATCTTACTCCTCTTGGAAGGGTAACTGTAAACATTGATATTGCAAATAAACTTATAAATGAAAATAAAGTGTTTAAACACCCTGTAAATGCTCATTTACAGGAGCATAGTCTAGAAGTTCAGTTACCATTCATCCAGTATTATTTCAAAAATAATCCATCAATTGTTCCTGTCATTATTGGCACTGATAATGAATATACAGTAAAAAAAATAGCAGAAGCGCTTAAACCATGGTTCACAGCTGAAAATCTTTTTATTATAAGCAGTGATTTTTCGCACTATCCCTCCTATAAAGACGCTGTCATATCAGATCAGTCAATAGCTCAAAGTATTGCCTCATCCGATCCGGATGCTTTTCTCTCTGCTCTTAATAAAAACTCATCCAGACAGGTGCCTGGATTATTAACAAGTATGTGCGGATGGACATCAGGACTCACACTTTTATACCTGGCTGAAGAGAACAGGAATCTGGAAATGAGGCTTATAGATTACTCTAACTCCGGTGACTCACCTGTTGGGGATAAAAATTCTGTGGTAGGCTACCATGCAATGGCATTAATTGAAAAGTATTCTGATGATCTTTCTATTAGCAACAAAGAAAAAGACCTCTTATTCACACTTGTTAGAAACAGTATTTCGGCGAGGCTGGAAAACCGTAAACAGAAAACTATTGATGTTAATACAATACCAGATAATCTGAAGAATAACCTTGGCGCATTTGTTACACTCAAAATTAATGGTGAATTAAGGGGATGTATCGGCAGATTTATCTCTTCGGAACCTCTATATGAGGTAGTGCAGGCATCAGCCATATCTTCAGCTTTTGATGACTCAAGATTCAGCCCTCTCACAATAAAAGAATATGAAAAGACTGATATCGAAATTACTGTGATTGGCCCGTTAAAAAAGATAAATAATATTAATGAGATTATTCTTGGGAAACATGGTATTTATATAAAAAAGGATTTCCGGTCCGGAACAATGCTTCCCCAGGTAGCAACTGAAAATCACTGGACCCGGGAAGAATTTCTTGGGTATACTTCGCGGGATAAGGCAGGTTTGGGATGGGATGGATGGAAACAGGCAGATCTCTATATTTATGAAGGCCTTGTACTTGAAGAAAAAATCACCAGATAATCAAATAATTACGGTGACACATGAAAAATATACCTCAGAGAAGATAGCTGTAAACCTGTTCATTATTGGTTTTGTCAGTTCCTCATTCCAGTTTCTATTGTTGCGTGAAATGATGAATATTTCAGGAGGGTACGAATTGATATCAGGTACTTTTCTGGGATCTTGGCTCATAGGATCAGCAATAGGATCAGCAATTGCTGCCAGATCAAAATTAAATAATCTGAAAAAAATTAACCTGATTTTTTCATTATCTCCTGTTATATCAATATTGTTGTTATTGCTCCTGTCAGGGTTCATTTTAAATCCGGGAGAAACCCCTTCGTTCCTTGTCAGCATGATTTCCACATTATTTATTCTTTTACCTTTCTGTCTGTGCTCCGGATTCACCTTTATCAAGCTGCTAAATATCGCCCGTGAAGTAAATGGATTCATTCCCGGTAAATCATTTTCCCTGGAAACAGCAGGAGGAATTGCTGCAGGATTACTTACAGCAATGCTGACATCAGGAAAATTCAACAGTTATCAACTTATACTACTGATCAGTACACTTTATCTTGCATATACTTTAAATACTTTTTATTTTACTGACAAGAGGTTCTTAATATCATCCAAATTAGTATTTTTAATATTGTCAGCAGGAATTATAATCTTTAATACTGATCTGCTATTCAGGCAAATATTGCTTCGCGGAATAAAAGTGACGGGGACAACAGATACCCCGTATGGTAATATTACCCAGGGAAATTACATGGGTGAATCCAGTTTATATTATAATCAAAGACTCATATCATACCTTGGTGATATTGCAGAAAGTGAAGAGAATATTCATTATGCCATGCTACAATGCGAATCCCCGGAAAAAGTTATTATTGTATCAGGTTACCTGCCTTCTCTGATAACTGAATTATCAAAATATAAGTTAAAAAAAATCACCTTTATTGAGCGCGACCCTGCACTGACTGAAAAAGTATCAGAAATAACCGGACCAGTTTTGTCTGAACTGGTCATTGAGAATAACGATGCTTTCAGATATATAAGAAACCAGGCAGAAAAAGTTGATGCCATAATTCTTTTATTACCGCCACCATCCACACTTCTTATTAACAGGTATTATACAACAGAATTTTTCAAAAATGTAAAGGATAAACTTAACTCTGATGGAGTTTTTATGTGTTCACCCTTGCCCGGAGATAATTACCTGAACAAAGAATCTGTAAATATGTACTCTTCAATTTTTAACAGTCTCGGGAGTGTATTTAATAATGTGAAACCGGTTATTGGCAATAAATTGTATTTAATAGCCTCTGATAAGGATATTTCTGTATCATTCTGCAAACTTGTAGAATTGAGAACCATCAAAACAACATATGTGAATTCTGACTATCTCGATGATGAAAATATAATCAGAAAATCCAATGAGGTGATTTCCCTTGTTGACTACGACATAAAGCAGAACGGATCATCATTCCCGATCGCCTGTTTTTATTATCAATCATATAATTTCAGTAAAGACCATTCTGAGAAGGTCTTTTCAGTTATATTAATAGTATTGGTATTCGCACTTCCTCTGGTTACAATCAGAAAGAAGAGTCTGTTTATGTATTTCAGCGCATCATCGCTTGCAGGTTTCGAAATAATTTTGCTGCTAACAATTCAGCTTGTTTTCGGCAACATGTATCAGCTTACGGGCTTGGTAATTGCAGTTTTGATGTCAGGATTAGCTATTGGTTCCGGAATGCGTCTGACAGGATTAAATAAATTGTCACTCAGTGTTAAAGGATTAATAATCATATGTTTCTATATTCTGTTCGGGCTATTTTATGATTATCTGATAACCATGAAAGCTGTTCTGCCATTATTCGGAATATTTTTAGTCTCAACGTTGATTCCTGCAATATTTACAGGTCATCTTTTCCGTGAACTTACAATCAAAACAGAAAATATTGTATCAACATCATTCTATAGCGCTGATCTTGCCGGCTCAGCCTTTGGATTCATACTTTTATCGGGTTTTGCCATTCCTGTTTTAGGAATCCAGGTTTCATTTTATTTATTAGCCTCATTGATTTTAGCAGGAATTCTTTTTGGTACTATTAGTGACAAATAGTAGTTTTAGTTTTTATCAGAACATTAATAAAAAAAGATGCAAAAGGGAAAAATTACCATCAGTAAACGGGATTTTATAAGGAAGTCGTTTGCGATTTCAGCTGGTCTGATGTGTTTTCCATGTCAGTATGCCCTTTCCGGAAAATCAACTGATCAGAAAGGCATTTACAAAAGAGTTGCAATGTACCAGGAGGAAACACCAAGAGGTATTATGTGCAGAATTTGTCCCAATGGGTGTGTGCTTAAAGAAGGTGAATTAAGTCAGTGCAATAACAGAAAGGTTTACAATTCGGTTTTATACACAATGGCTTTTGGAAATCCATGCGCAGTAAATGTAGATCCGGTTGAAAAGAAACCACTTTATCATTTTCTTCCAGGTTCAAAAGCATACTCTATTGCCACTGCAGGATGTAATCTTGCCTGTCTTAATTGCCAGAACTGGACAATATCCCAGACAAGTCCTGATAAAACAAGGAATTACGATCTTATGCCTGAAAAAGTTGTAAGCGAATGTGTGAGCAACAAATGCGAATCCATCGCATATACTTATTCAGAGCCAGTTACATTCTATGAGTATGTTTATGAGACTGCAGCAATTGCGAGAAAATCGGGAATAAAAAATATCGTCAAATCAAACGGATATATAAATCCTGAACCATTAAAAAAGCTTTGTACTGTTATTGATGGTGCAAATATTGATCTTAAGGCATTTAATGAAAGTACGTACCTTAGACTCAGCGGAGGAAAACTGCAACCAGTGCTCGATTCATTGTTAATGTATAGAGATATGGGTGTCTGGCTGGAAATTACAAATCTTGTTGTACCATCATGGTCAGATAATCTTGATGAGATAGGAAAAATGTGTAAATGGTTAAGTGAAAACGGATTTAAGAATACCCCTGTGCATTTCAGCAGGTTTTACCCGTTGCACAAGCTTGAACAATTGCCTCCAACTCCTGTTGATATTCTCAATAAAGCTGCAAATATAGCCTCAAAAGAAGGTTTAAAATTTGTTTACATAGGTAATGTTCCTGGTATGGAATCAGCAAATACTTACTGTCCTTCATGCAAAACAATGTTGATAATCAGAAAGGGCTTCAGGGTTGAATCTAATACTGTTACGGATGGAAAATGCAGTAAATGCGGAAATAAAATTGCAGGTGTCTGGAATTAGACAATGAAGTTATTTTTAATAATCTCCTGAAATAATATTGATAAAATGAAAAATTCTGAAGCCAGAGCCCGAATTGAATTGCTCCGGAAAGAAATTGAAGAACACAATTACAAATATTATATCTTAAATCAACCTGTAATATCAGATTTTGAGTATGATATTCTTTTGAATGAACTTGAAACTCTTGAAAAAAGATATCCTGCATTCATGTCAGAAGACTCTCCTACCCGCAGAGTCGGAAGTGACTCTTTAAAAGAGTTTGAACAGATAGAACATACATATCCGATGCTTTCACTGGGTAATACGTATAATGAAGAAGAACTTGGAGAATTTGATGTCAGATTAAGGAAGGCAACTTCAGAGCCGATTGAATATACATGCGAATTGAAGTTTGACGGAGCATCAATAAGTATTATTTATAAGAAAGGAAAATTGTTCAGGGCAATAACCAGGGGCGACGGCACAAAAGGTGATGATGTTACCCTTAACGTAAAAACAATAAGGAATATCCCCCATCAGATAACAGGAAGATCAATACCGGATGAATTTATAATCCGTGGAGAAATTATGATGACCAGAGCAGTATTTGACAGGTTGAATAATGAGAGAATTAAAGAAAATGTTACTCCTTTTGCCAATCCCCGCAATGCTGCTGCCGGAACTTTAAAACTGCTTGATCCTAAAATTGTTGCCTCCCGATCTCTTGATTGTATGATATATTTTATTCTCTCCGAAGAGCTTCCCCATGATAATCATTTTGATAATCTGCAGGCAGCTTCCTCATGGGGGTTCAGGGTACCGGAAAGTATTAAACTTTGTAAAAATCTTGATGAAGTAATAAAGTTTATCAGCTACTGGGAAACAGAAAGGAAAAATCTGCCTTATGATATTGATGGCGTTGTTATTAAAGTCAATTCCCTTGCACTTCAGGAGGAACTTGGGTATACTGCCAAATCACCACGGTGGGCAATTGCTTACAAATATAAAGCAGAAGTTGCTTCGACAAAGCTGTTATCAGTCACATTTCAGGTTGGACGAACAGGGAATGTAACACCTGTGGCTAATCTTGAACCTGTTCTTATTTCCGGCTCTACTGTCAAAAGAGCTTCACTCCATAATGCAGATCAGATTTCGATTCTTGATCTTCATATAAACGATATGGTCTTTATTGAGAAGGGCGGGGAAATAATCCCAAAAATAACAGGTGTCGATTATACATTCAGAAATGAATTATGCCATAAAGTTGAATTTGTTACAAATTGTCCGGAATGTGATGAGGTCCTTGTCAGGAATGAAGGGGAGGCGAATCATTTCTGTCCAAACTATCTTCACTGTCCTCCTCAGATAAAAGGAAGAATAGAACACTTTATAAGCAGGAAGGCAATGGATATAGATGGTTTGGGAGAAGAGACCATCGACTTGCTGTTTGAAAAAAAGTTAGTCCTTAACTTCCCGGATCTTTACAATCTGCAGGCGGAGCAGCTCATTCAACTGGAACGTCTTGGTGAAAAATCAGCTTCAAATATTCTGAAAAGCATTAAGAAATCAATCGAAACCCCATATTATCGTGTGCTTTTTGCCCTGGGAATCAGACATGTTGGCGAGACAGTAGCAAAGACAATTGCCAAAAAATTCAGGTCTATTGATGAACTTATGAATGCAAGTTTCGATGATCTTACAGGAGTTAATGAAATCGGACCTAAGATTGCCTCAAGCATTACTGCATATTTCTCTGACAAGGAGAACATTGATATTATTAACCGTCTTAAATCTGCAGGGATCAAATTTTACGATGATAAAGAGACAACTCCCGAAGGTAATTCACTGAATAACAATGTCATAGTAATTTCCGGTCTGTTTCATTTGCACACCCGCGACCAGTACAAAAATATGATAGAAAAAAATGGAGGAAAAGTATCATCGTCAGTTTCGGGAAATACAACCTTTATTCTGGCAGGTGAAAACATGGGAACATCAAAAAAAGAAAAAGCAACGGAGTTAGGAATCCGAATGATAAGTGAATTGGATTTCCTTAAAATAATTGGTGAAGAATAATTTCTGACTTCATTTATTTTAATAAAAAACTGTTAGGTTTGCACAATGGAATTCTTAAAGGAAATAAGACTTAAGATAGGGATGGCTAAACTTAAAAAAAAGCTGTCAGTATCAAAGAGAAAAATTACTTATACAAATTTTGAAGCTGTTAAGAGCATAGGCATTGTATGGGATGCATCTGCAACTGATGACTTTGCCGGTTTGTCGAGGTTTCATCAAAAAATGATGGAGAGAAAAATTGATGTTAAGATACTGGGATTTTATAATGGTAATTCTTTACCTGATCGATATACAGCAATTAGGTATCTTTCCTGCTTTAAAAATGATGAATTGAACTTCTTTTATATTCCCATTTCAGCTGAAACAAATTCATTCCTGAAGTATTCATTTGATGTACTTATTGACATTAATTTTAAAAAAATATTTCCTTTACAGTATATCACCTCTCTCTCAAAATCAGGTTTTAAGGTGGGCATTTTTGATACTGATACCACTGATTCTCCTTTTGATCTTATGATTGAATTAAAAAAAACAGTCGCCATTGATGAATATCTGAAGCATATTGTAGATTACCTGGAAATGATAAATTCTGGCACAAAAAAATAATTACATTAAGAACATACAAATGAAAAAATTCAGAGGTACCGGCGTTGCAATTGTAACCCCATTTAAGAATGATTCCAGCATTGATTTTGCTGCTTATGGAAGAGCGATAAATCATGTAATTAATGGTGGAGTGAATTATATAATACCGATGGGCACAACAGGTGAGGCCAGCACTCTTTCAAAGGAAGAAAAAAAGGCAATTATCTCATATACCGTGGAAATTGTCGATAATCGTGTACCAATTGTTATAGGTATTGGAGGTAATAATACCCAGGAAGTAATTAACTCTATCAGGCATACAGATCTAAAGGGTGTCGATGGTATTTTATCCGTAGCGCCATACTATAATAAACCAAATCAACGAGGTCTTTTTCAACATTTTAAGGCAATAGCAACCTCTTGTCCGATTCCACTGATCATTTACAATATTCCAGGCAGAACAAATTGTAATATCTCCGCTGAAACATGTCTTCAGCTTGCTCATGAATGCCAAAACATTGCAGGAGTAAAAGAGTCATCAGGGGATTTAAATCAGATAATGAAGATCATAAAAGGGAAACCTGAAAATTTCAGTGTAATTTCAGGCGATGATCTGCTGACTATTCCGGTGATTGCATCAGGAGGAGTCGGGGTTATCTCTGTTTTAGCCAATGCGTTCCCTGCACTCTGTTCCGAGCTGGTAAACCATTGCCTTAAAAATAATTTCAAATCGGCCCGTGAAATACAGTTTCGTTTATTGGAGATGTTAGAACTCCTCTTTATTGAAGGAAATCCCTCAGGAATAAAGGCAGTGCTGAATAATATGAATATCTGTCAGAATAACCTGCGACTTCCGCTGGTTCCGGTAAGTAAGGCTATAAATACCAGAATTCAGAAAGCTGTTGAAGATCTCAACAAACAATAATCAAAGATTTGCACTTACGGGATTGATTCCTCCCTGCTGCAATCCATGGCACTGTTTGAATTTTTTACCACTTCCGCATGGACAGGGGTCATTTCTTCCTACTTTTTTATCAACTCTTACAGGCTCCGTTTTTTGGTTTCTCTCCTGAGGACTCCCACCTCCGGAAGAACTATATTGAGAAAAATCACTTTTTGATGTTCTCAGATTGCTGGTATCGACCTGCCGTCTCTTCTGAGCTTCTTTAACCTGTTCGGGATCCTGGGTTGGTATATGACCTTTCATCAGGGTGCTGACAACATCTCTGTTAACCTTTGTGATAATAGTTTTAAACAACTCAAATGATTCAAACTTATAAATAAGTAAAGGATCTTTCTGCTCATAAGTGGCATTCTGTACAGATTGTTTTAGCTCATCCATCTCACGAAGGTGCTCTTTCCATAAATCATCGATTGTTGCAAGAACAACTGTTTTCTCATACGATTTTGCCAGTTCCCTGCCCTCAGATTCTGCTGTAGCTTTAAGGTTAGTAACTACCTGAAAGACCTTGATACCATCTGAAATCGGGACAACAACATTTTCATAAGTATGCGACATTCTGTCGTAAACATCCTTAAGGACAGGATAAGCCTGTGATGATATTGTTTCAACTTTCCGTTTGTAGGTATCCAGAACCTTTGCATAGACTTTATCTGTTATCTCAGATGAAGAGGATTTTTTAAACTCATTTGCAGGCACCGGTGAATCCATTGAAAATGAACGAATAAGGTCAAAATCATATCCCTCATAATCACCATCACTATGATACTGATCCACAAGACTTTCAGTTACATCATACATCATATTTGCGATATCGACGCTCAACCTCTCCCCCAACAGTGCATGTCTTCTTTTCTTATATATAACCTCACGCTGCGAATTCATAACATCGTCATATTCAAGAAGCCTCTTTCTAATGCCAAAGTTGTTTTCCTCCACTTTTTTCTGTGCTCTCTCAATAGACTTTGTGATCATCGAGTGTTGTATCATCTCACCGTCTTTCAACCCCAGTTTGTCCATTATACCTGCTATTCTCTCTGAACCAAAAAGTCTCATAAGTTCATCTTCAAGCGATACAAAAAACTGTGAAGAACCTGGATCCCCCTGCCTTCCGGCACGTCCCCGCAGCTGTCGGTCAACCCTTCTTGATTCATGTCGCTCAGTTCCGATAATTGCAAGGCCACCAGCCTGCTTGACAGCATCGGTAAGCTTAATATCAGTACCGCGACCAGCCATATTAGTGGCAATTGTTATAGTTCCTGTTTTCCCGGCTTCAGCAACAATTTCAGCCTCACGCTGATGAAGCTTGGCATTCAGTACATTATGTTTAAGTCCTTTCATCTTAAGCATCCTGCTGAGCAATTCAGAGATCTCCACTGAGGTTGTACCAACAAGCACAGGCCGTCCAAGTCTGTTCATCTCAGCAATCTCATCAATAACTGCATTATATTTTTCCCTCTTGGTCTTATATACAAGATCCTCCCTGTCACTTCTGACCACAGGTCTATTGGTTGGTATCACAACCACATCAAGTTTATATATATTCCACAACTCTCCGGCTTCAGTCTCAGCAGTTCCGGTCATACCTGCCAGTTTATGGTACATTCTGAAATAATTCTGAAGTGTTATTGTTGCATATGTTTGTGTTGCGGCCTCAACTTTAACATTCTCCTTTGCTTCAATTGCCTGATGAAGCCCATCAGAATACCTCCGTCCTTCCAATACACGGCCGGTTTGTTCATCTACAATCTTAACTTTATTATCTGCAATGATATACTCTATGTCACGATCAAATAGTGTCCATGCCTTTAGTAACTGCGTCATAGTATGAACACGTTCCGATTTAACAGAATAGTCCTGCAGAAGTTCATCCTTTATTTTCAGTTTTTCACGATCAGATAATCCTGATTTTTCAATATCTGCAATCTTGGAACCTACATCAGGAAGTATGAAGAAACTATTATCCTCAACCGAAGTCGAAATAAGATCAATCCCTTTTTCAGTAAGCTCGATAGAGTTCGCCTTTTCATCAATTACAAAATAAAGTTCATCGGTGACCTTTGGCATCTCCTTATTATTATTCTGCATATAGAAGTTCTCAGTTTTCAGAAGCAGAGTCTTATTACCCTCTTCACTAAGAAATTTAATAAGTGCATTATTTTTTGGAAGACCTTTATAAGCCCTTAGGAGAAGCAAGCCACCATCCTCATTTTTATTTTCTGAAATTAGTTTCTTTGCATCTGCAAGTATCTGAGTAACCAGTTTCTTTTGTGCTGAAACCAGCTTTTCAACCTTGGGTTTTAATTCATCAAACTGCTGCATTTCTCCCTTTGCAGTTGGTCCGGAGATAATTAAAGGTGTACGTGCATCATCAATAAGAACGGAGTCGACCTCGTCAACAATTGCATAATGGTGTTTCCGCTGAACCAGGTCTTCGGGATTAATGGCCATATTATCCCTGAGGTAGTCAAAACCGAATTCATTATTAGTACCGAAAGTAATATCAGCATTATAGGCTTTACGCCTGTCAACTGAATTTGGTTGATGTTTATCAATGCAATCAACAGTGAGACCATGGAATTCATAGATAGGTCCCATCCATTCAGAGTCACGTTTTGAAAGATAATCGTTAACTGTTACAATATGCACACCTCTTCCGGCAAGAGCATTAAGAAAAACAGGAAGTGTAGCTACTACAGTTTTTCCTTCGCCTGTACCCATTTCAGCAATTTTACCTTTATGAAGTGCAACTCCTCCAATAAGCTGAACATCATAATGAACCATGTCCCAGGTAATCTCATTACCACCTGCAATCCATGAGTTACTCCAAAGAGCTTTATTCCCATTTATTGTTATGCTTTCTCGCTTAGCTGCCAGATCCCTGTCATATTGCCGTGCCGTAACTTCAAGAACACTATTTGCCTTAAATCTGCGGGCGGTCTCTTTTACTATAGCAAATGCTTTAGGTACAAGCTTATCTAATACTACTTCAAGTTTTTCATTAATCCGCTTTTCAATTTTATCTATTTCATTGTAGGACTCCTCTTTTTTGTATACATCCTCTTCTTTTTCAGCTTTATCCCGCAATGATATTATCTCATTTTCATCTTCTTCTAAACTAACTAATATCTCTCTTCTTAATTCATCTGTCTGATCTCTTAAAGCGTCATTTGAGATACCCGTGAGTTTTTCAAATTCAAGGTGAATCTTTTCAACATAAGGATTGATTTCCTTAAGATCCCGTTCATACTTATTACCCAGAAAAAGACCCAATACATTATTTATAATGCTCATATAATGGTATTTTACAATTTTGTAAGATTTTCAGCAAAATTAGCTTAATTTTCCAATATAGAAATCCAAAAGTACTTTTTATGCAGAGGGGCAGTAGCAGAAGTTCTCTGTGTAATTGTGGAAACTCTGCAATGGGGTGATGAAACAGTAATTTTGACTTTTTCTACAGCCCCTAAAATTTATTTCATCAGACTATACTTAAATCTTACGATACCTTCATCCCGGAATATAATAATAAAGTATAAACCCGGAGGTTGATCAGTAATATCAATAAAATCTTCAGCTCCCCTTAAAAGAGTGCCGTTGCTTATCGCCGTTCCAACCGAATTATAAACACTGTAACGTAAGGGCTTTCCGGTATTATCCGTCATATCCGTATTAACTCTTATCAGGCCATTTCCCGGATTAGGAAATATTCTGAGTGATTCACTGGTAACCTTCTCTACAGCATCTATTAATGGATTAATTTTAAGATCTTCAATTACCCATCCCCACCCGTTGGCAAAAGGATCTGAGTATAACCTGAAGCGGAACAACAATGTATCATTGATTGCAGAATTGTCAGCTGGCTTATAAAAAACTGAACGTTTAACAAGCATCGATTCATTTGCTTTGTAGGTAGAGTTATCTCCAGTAATAGAACTATTATATGCTGTTTCCCAGGATTCAACATATCTTGAATCATACCCATCTACAACGGGAAACCAGGTTTTACCGAAATTACTGGAACCTTCAATAATAACATAATCATAAAAATCTGATTCTGAGTATATTGTTCCTTCTTCACCCGGTTCAACAAGGACAACCTCATTGAAAGTTATTAACATACCTGACTCATTATATTTCAACGGATGTCTCAGGATTGCGGTGTAATTAATTTTTTTATTGTTGTCTTCAGGGCTTTCATATGGATGTTTTGTGTGAAGCCCATATTTACTGAAACCCGATGGCCTTGCGATTTCAAATCCAATTGAAAAGAAATCTGAGGCAGAATTCCTGAAATCTGTTGAGTAGCTTTCAAGGGTTTCTGAAATATCCTCAATCTTAATGCTATAATAATCAGTACTCGGAAGAACAGATGTATTCGGACTATTAGCCGAATCAGCAGCAAAAATCCTGTATCGGATTATATCACCGCCATTTAGTGACAATTTCTTTGCATTCAGAATTGAACTGTAACTATCATAAAGACCCGATTTTAGACCGATATACTGAGGACTTCCGGAATTAATCCTGTATTCAATATATACTGTATCGATGCCTAAGTTATCTGAGACTGTCGCTTTAAAGTTTATAGAATCAACTGATTCAAGAAAATAATCAAATGGTTGATGATCTATTACAGGCTTAACCGTGTCAGTTCCGAAATAAATCTTATATCTGTCACGGGTATATAATGATGGCGCTCTGTAAAGCCGTAAAAAGTGATCTTCCGCAAAGAAATAGTATTGAAGTTCTATATTATATGATGGCACGCCTATTGTTGTTTTGAAGATATTATCAGATGCCGGAGAAGATAAAAATAAAGTGTCAGTTGATTTAAACTTGTCGAATGAGTATACTACGCCTACTTTATTTCTGTTATATAGAGTATCTGATTTAATCTCAATCTTTAAATCAATATCCGACACCGGATCCTCTTTGTCAACTACTTTTTCATGAATGATCCGTGTGTTAATCCATCCTAGATCTCCAAGAAGTGAAAAAGTTAATTTTCCCGGATCATGTATTGCCTCACCAAAACCAATATATGGCGTCATTAAGGCATTTCTATTCGGAGATGTTGCACTATTTGGATAGGTTTCTTCATCAAGATGAGATATACTGGAACCATTATCAAATTCAGCGGGGGCAAATAATTTTGTCCTGGAAACAGGAGAATATTTATTTACAAGGGGGCCGGTAAAATAAAGATCTCCTCCTGTAAACTCTTTATAAAGATCATTTGAATTGTTTAAAAATTTCAGGGTATCGGTAAGTTTAACTCTTTTTACATCCTCAACAAATGTATCATAAATGAGTGGCAAGCTACTATTATTAAGGAGGGGTTTGGCTATGAATCCATAAAAGCCTAAACTATTCTCAGTATCCATACTGTCAAAGAAACCCAGCCCATGACATAACTCATGCAAAATAACAGTTACGAGGTCATACCTGTCTGCAGGGGTTGCACCATCAGTACCTAAATACCATTTGGTAGTACTGTTTATTGTTAATTGAATATCCCCCTCAACATCCTCATTCAGAGATCTCCCAGCAATTTTCTCTGCAAGTCCAACAGGATAATTAGCCATAGGATTTATTGCATTTATAAAGTCACCTGGGTAGAAATCTGTGGCTCTTGAACTCCCTAATACTCCTTCCGATGAAATTCTTTCCCAGCTGGTATTTACTGTAAGCCGGGTATCTGCAGGAAGCATTCCTTCAAGAATTGTCTTTGCGTACTCTACAGCTTTTCTCGCCTGAGTTGAAAATCCTGTATAGTAAACAGTAATTGAGCCACCTCTTTTTGTTGCTGATTTTCTTAAAAATTCATCCGGAGGTGGAATATATACCCTGTTAATATTTGTTCCGGCATAACAAAAACCAGTAACAGAAGAATTAGGAATAAGCTTCTGTCCTGCAGCCGTCAGGAACGATGTTGCTACAACCAGGAAAACAAAGAAAAAAAGCTTTTTTTTCATGTACCTGGCTGAGAACTGGCTGCCGGGGTTCTCAGACTCATAATATCCCTGTCGAACTGGTACATATTATTTTTGCCAACCAGTCTGACTTTATCAAGAATGGTCCTCACTGAAGCCTCCTCTTCAACCTGCTCCATTACAAACCATTGTAAGAAATTATGTGTATTAAAATCTTTCTCCTCAAGGGTCAGAGAGACAATTTCATTTATACTGGCTGTGATAAATTCCTCATGTTTCAGAACTTCTTTAAACATTTCTTCAACACTTTTGAAATCTGAAGCCGGCTTTTTCAGTGCTGGAACAATTGCTTTTCCGCCTCTTTCATTGATGTATTTGATAAACTTCATCATATGTAGCTTCTCTTCATCAGCCTGGGTGTACAACCATTCAGCAACTCCGCTATAACCACTGGTTTCAGCCCATGATGCCATAGCAATATAAAGGTTTGAAGAATAACCTTCTCTTTCTACCTGTCTGTTGCAGATATCTTCTATCTTTTTCTTTAACATAATTGAATATATTTAATGGTTAGATAATAACATTTAGATCACTTAACTTGTTCACTTTTCAATAGCTCTTCTATCTTATTAGTAAGATCATTAATAGAGAAAGGTTTTGAATAAACTGCATCTGCACCTAAAACCTTCGCCATATTCAAATAACTTCCCGGACCTGCTTTACCCCCTCCTGAGATAGCTATTACCTTCAATGAAGGCTTTATTGCCCTTAGAGTCATAATCACTTTCAGGCCATCTTCCTCAGGCATAATCAGGTCTGTGACTATCAGATCTGTAACAGATGGCTTAAAATGAGCAATAGCTTCCTTTCCATTGGTGGCTTCCAGAACTGTTATTCGCCGTCTGTTCAAGGAGAGCTTTAACATTTCTCTCAGTTCATTATCATCCTCAACAATTAATACACCAGGCATCTAAAGGATTTATTTGATTATTATATAATCGCAAAAATAAATATTCTTGTAAATATTTGAAAATTAAAATTATACTAAGTAATGGAATGTTGTATTGCATTTCTGATTTCTTTTAAAGAAACCGGCTTGTAAAGATGTTGTTTAATAATGCCCGAATTTAATAATTTTTCTTCTAATAATTCATTGGTTGATTCTGTTATGAGAATGCAGGGTATTGAAATTTTTGTCTTGTTAAAAATTTCCAGGAGCTCGTCAGGGACAATTTGCCTTGAATCGCTCATATATATAATAAGGTCTGGTCGTTCATTGATATCCATTATAACTTTGAGCAATTTCCTGCTGTCTGATGTATAAATAAGTTCATAACCAGTGTTTTTAAGAGCCAGGGATAATATACGTGATTCATATTTATTACCTGTTATGAATAGTATTCTCTTTCGTATATCGCTCTGCACAGATATTTCCGTATAGGCTTTGGAAATTGGCAAATAGACATAAAATGTTGTACCTACCTGCTTTTTGCTTGAAACAAGTATCTCTCCCTCCAGCTCTGAAATAATTCCATGAACAACAGATAATCCGAGACCAGTTCCTTTTCCAACTTCCCTTGTTGTGAAAAATGGTTCAAAAATCCGGCTTACAAGGGATTGGTCCATCCCCTTTCCGTTATCTTTAAATGTAATCAAAGCATACTCATCAGCAACAATATCTTTATTAAGTTCATGCTTAAGATACTTTCCTTCAACAACTGTCATTCGTACAGAAATTGATCCTCCATTTCCCTCCATTGATTGCAGTGCATTTGTCATTAAATTCAGGAAAACCCGGAACAACTGGGTCGGATCAGCAAATACTACTGCATTCTTTTTTTGAATTGAGCTTCTGATTGCAATATCAGGTGGGATTGAAGAGTTAATGAATCCAATTGTTTCTTTAAGAACATCTTCCACACGTACCGGGATCTTCTCCTGTTCTACATGTCGGCTGAAAGTAAGCATCTGGTTTGTTATCGATTGTGCCTTTGTAACGGCTCCCTGAATCCTGGTTACTTTTTCAGAAAGAGAAGAGTCACCTGGAAGGTCATCCTGAAGCATTTCCGAATAACCTGAAATAGTTGCAAGAATATTGTTAAAATCATGTGCTATACCTCCTGCAAGAGCCCCGATTGTTTCAAGCTTCTGGGCCTGTAACAGTCTGTTTTCCAGTATAAGCTCACGAGAAGAATCTTCAATGGCAAAATCAATAAAGGAGGGATATCCCGACTCATTTAAAGCAAGGAATCCGCTGATGCGGCAAGGGATTTCTATCCCCCTGATATTCTTCAGATAAACCCTTCCGAAAGTATTTGTATTGCATTTGGAAAGCTGTTCAACCTGCAATTCGAAGATACTCTCATCGATGTAAAAATCTTTCAGATTCTTCTGTGAATCAACAATATCATTTTGATATTCCATAATCTTTCTGAAGGCACTATTTGCATGAATAATCTTTCCGTCAGGATGACATCTTAGAAAACCTATCGGCAAATTTGTCTCCAACTTCCTGAGCTCTTCCTCTTTTTCCCTGACAGCTATTCTGGATAATTCAAGCTCACTTACATCAAAGGCTTCAGATATGATATGAGTAATTGAAGCAGAACCGGTTTTCAGAGGATGAAAAACAACTTCAAAATATTTCTTACCTGATAAAGGTGTTTCAAAACAGGCATCATACTTCACTATTTCTCCTGTAAAGCATAAATCAATCTTCTTCTTTATTTTAGTCATAAAGACATGGTCTCCCCATATGTGGCTGACATGCTTTCCAACTATTGAAACATCATCAAGATTATGAGCATTACAGAATGCTGAATTTACTTTAACATATGTATAATTGTTATCAATTATGGTAATCATTGACCTTGAAGAATCGAGCAAATAACTGGACAAAATCTTCTCATTTAAAGAAGATTCAGTATCATTTTTCGAATTATATTTAATATTCTTTCTTTCCAATACAATCAGTTATGAAAAGTCTTATTTAAGGGTAGATTATGTAATATCAAGATTAAGAGTCCTTTTCATCTCCTTCAGAACAGGGTATTTATTAATCAGGTAGTTATACTTTTGTTCATCAGAGTAGAGTATCTCATTTGTCTCTGAAAGATCAACTACTGTTTCTATATCAATATCTGACATAACAAACCTGGTTTCAAGAAAATTAAGAAGCTTTTGTTTATAGTTCAGAATGAATATATCTTTTTGTGCTGCATTGCTGAGATGGATCCTGATTGTATTATCACTTTCAACTTCAGGATTTATTGTTTTAAACATACTTATTATTCTGGGACCTTCACCTTTAATCTGATCGGTGAATTCAATCCAGGCTGTCTGAAATGCATCAATGGTGAATGCCTCTTTTGACTGAATGTGAATTTCACCTACAACCTCTTTCTCTGTTTCTGAAATCTGGTTCCCTACAGGTTCACTTACTTCTGAGATAGCTTCTTTAATTGAAAAAGCCTTTGATGATTTAACAATTATGGGATCATGTTTGCCTGGTAATAAGTCGTTTACATAAACCTTTTTTTCAGTGGATGTTATGTCCTCGCGGATAATCTCTGACTTAGACGGAAGAGGTAACTCCTCTTCTGCTTTAATTACTGACTTTGAATCAGACTTTTTTTTTTCAGATGCTTCTGCAGAATCTTCAATTAAGCGGCACAGCTTTATTAACGAAAGCTCTACATGTAAACGAGGGTTTTTACTGTTCTTATAAGAAAGATCGCAATTCGATCCTATCTCCAGTGCTTTGAATAAAAAATCCATGGGACATCCGGAGGTTTGCTGCAAGTACCTCTGCCTGATTGCAGGTGCAGCCTCAAGAAGACGGACAGTTGCTTCGTCTTTACAAATCAGTAAATCACGAAAATGGCTGTTAAGTCCTGAAATAAAATTATTACCATCAAATCCTTTTTCCAGCACCTCGTTATAAGTTAATAATACCGATGATACATCACCAGTTAATGCTCCGGAAGTGATTCTGAAATAATACTCATAATCCAGAACATTCAGATTCTCAATCACATCCTTATATGTGACAGTCTTTCCACTAAGGCTGACTATCTGATCGAAAATTGACAAAGCATCGCGCATTGCACCATCGGCTTTCTGTCCAATTACATGGAGAGCCTCTTCAGCGGCATCTATCCCTTCTTTGTTAGCCACATACATAAGTCTTCCGACAATATCTTCAATCCTTATCCTGTTAAAATCAAAAATCTGACACCGGGATAGTATTGTTGGAATTATTTTATGTTTTTCAGTGGTGGCTAAAATAAATATTGCGTGAGAAGGAGGTTCTTCAAGAGTCTTAAGGAAGGCATTAAAGGCTGAAGAAGAGAGCATATGAACCTCATCAATTATATATATGCTGTATTTTCCTATCTGTGGTGGTATCCTGACCTGTTCATTAAGACTTCGTATATCTTCAACTTTATTATTGGAAGCAGCATCAAGCTCATGTATATTAAATGACCGAAGTGTATTAAAGGATAAACATGATTCGCATTTATCGCATGCTTCTGAATTATCTCCCAGGTTACTGCAATTTATTGTCTTGGCAAATATCCTTGCACATGTTGTTTTTCCGACCCCCCGTGGCCCGCAAAAAAGATAAGCTTGAGCAAGATGGTTGTTTTTAATGGCACTTTTCAGAGTATTTGTGATGGAATCCTGGCCGATTACCATATCAAAACTTGCAGGGCGGTATTTTCTTGCTGAGACTATGAAATTTTCCATAAAATTTTGACTCCCGTAAGTATCTTACTGATATGCCACAAATATAATCAAAAAGCTTCCTGTAAAACGACTAATCAAAAATTGAGAGTTAAATTTCCTACAAAACAAGTACTCCTGGAAATATGATTCAATTTTTTTCAGATTAATTTTTGTATAAAACAAAATATTTGTACTTTTGCGAGCCAAAATCATATAATACTAATAAATAATTAATTACTATGTTAAATCAGTACGAAACCGTTTTCATTGCAACTCCCGTTTTATCTGAGAACCAGATGAAGGAAGCGGTACAGAAATTCAAGAAGGTCATCACCGACAACAGCGGTGAGATCGTTCATGAAGAGAACTGGGGTCTTAAGAAACTGGCCTACCCAATCCAGAAGAAGTCTACTGGCTTCTATTATCTGGTTGAGTTTAAAGGTACAGGTGATCTTATTGAAAAGCTTGAAATCCAATATCGCAGAGATGAAAGGATTATAAGATTTTTAACTTTCAGGATGGAAAAATTTGCCGTCGAATATGCAGAGAAGAAAAGAAGACAAAAAGAATCAGGTAAATCAAAGGAGGAATAAGACATGGCACACAACGAATCAGAAATCAGGTATTTGACTCCTCCTACGGTTGAGATCAAAAAGAAAAAATATTGCAGGTTTAAGAAAAACAGAATACGTTATATAGATTATAAAGATCCTGAATTTCTTAAAAAATTCCTTAACGATCAGGGTAAAATTTTACCCCGCCGTATTACAGGAACTTCACTTAAATATCAAAGGAAAGTCGCAAAGGCAGTTAAAAGAGCCAGACACATTGCGCTTCTTCCTTATGTAACTGACCTTTTAAAATAAGGAGGAATAAATATGGAAATTATACTATTACAGGATGTCAATAAGCTTGGCCAAAAGGATGATTTAGTGAATGTTAAAGATGGTTACGGAAGGAATTACCTCATACCTAAAGGGTATGCAATCCCTGCAACATCATCTGCAAAAAAAATGCACACTGAAAATCTAAGGCAGAGAGCTCACAAAGAAGAAAAGATAAAAATTGCTGCCCAGGAAATAGCATCCAGGCTTGAGGGAATCAAGTTGGTTGTTGGTGCAAAAACCAGTACTTCGGGGAAAATATTCGGTTCTGTTAACACTATCCAGATAGCAGAATCACTTAAGGAAAAAGGTTTTGATATCGACCGTAAAAACATTACTCTTCCTGAAGACCAGGTTAAAGAAGTAGGTAATTACAAAGCTATAATCAAACTTCACAGAGAAGTAAAAGTTGAAATAGATTTTGAGATCAAGGGAGAATAATTAGTTCCCTATAAATAAATAAATAAATAAAGAGGCTGCTCAAACGGGTAACCTCTTTTTGTTTTATGTTACTCACCAAATCTTTTTGAATAACACCGATAGTCCGGAGTTAAAATTTTCTCCCGGTCGTTATTTCATTGCAACCGTTTCTATCTCTACCTGTGCCCCCAGAGGTAATTCCTTAACAGCAAATGTTGACCTTGCTGGTTGATCTTTTGCATAATATTTACCATATACTGCATTCATTGCCTTAAAGTTGGTAAGATCAGTTAAAAAGCAAGCCGATTTGACCACATCTGAAAATGAATATCCCGCTTCTTCAAGTATTGCTGAAATATTCTTAAAAACCTGCTCGGTCTGAACCGTAATATCACCCTCTACCAAACTTCCTGTTTCAGGATTAATTGGTATCTGACCTGAAATATAAAGAGTGTTCTTTATTTCAATTGCCTGGCTATATGGTCCGATAGCAGCAGGAGCCTTCGATGTACTGATTACTTTTTTCATAAGTTATTGTATTTATTATAATTAAATAGTATTGAATGAATTGGGGTCAGACTGATTAGTCACTATTAATTTAATATGAATCATGGAAATCCTTCTTCCTTTCATACTTGAGGTCACTGAATATTGATGCTTTAGCTCTTAAAGTAAAACTCCAGCTTTGTAAAGTACCATTAGGTATCCAGCTTACATTCATTTCCCAGCAATGAAGATCACGCGATATGCCAATTTGTGTCATTGTTATCTCTTTACCCTTAAAATCATATCCGCTTGTATATGAAACTTTTGTCTTTTTTGTTAGTGAAGCATTGCCACTTAATGAAAGAGTTTGGGTGGTGGTAGGTGTTGTGCCCTGTTTGTAATAATTCATACTATAGCTTACATTAAGACTCCATGGAACATCAAAAGTACTGTAACCATAAGGATCAAAGCGGGTTGGATCGGTGTTTTGTATCCCCTGAGTTTCCGGCAGCATTAAATTATTTGCACCCGACATCCCAATACTATTCACAGCAGGAAGATTATCCGTTTTTTTCTTATCCTTTTTCTTGCTGAGCAATTCACTCAGACTGAAATCAACACTTGTAGTAAAATTTGTCAGCCTCATCAGCTTCCTGTTCTGGGAAAATAAGAAATCTCCTGTTGCATTTCCATTACTATCAAAACCATAGAATGAAAAGTTACTGTTTGCTGAAATGTTGAAATTATTAAAAATAGTTGTTCTTGCCTGTAAAGAAAGCGGAGCCCACCGAAGAGAATCAGCGAAGATGTTATATGATGTACTGGCTCCGAGATTATCAAGAATCCTGATCTTCGAAGGCTTCCCGGTTGTATCTTCCTTCTCAAACATTTTACCTTCAATAATATTTGTAAGGCTAAATGAAATACTTCCGCTTTTAGTTGATAATGAAGGTGTTCCAAACAAGCTTCCTTCGTAAATCGAGTACTCACTTGTATTACCTAGGGTATCAACCTGAACCTGCCTGTACATATCTGAACTAAGTCCTGCCAAGGAGGGAATAAAACTGAATCCGATCGAGGGTTTTACAACATGTCTGATTGCCTGAAGTCTGGAATCAGGATTAGTAAATGTATACATTCCAAATAGCTGAGGACTGAAACTGGCGCTGATTGAAGGATTCAATGCCTGTCCGTAAGAAGCACCCCTGATCGTATCAGTTACTACCTTTGAAATTGTTGTATTTGTGTTTTCATCAAAATAACTTTCCTCCCATCTCTTTTCAATTTCCTGACTGTACAATACACCTGTATATGTTAATGCCGGAGAAATTGAAAAATTTCTGAAAGGACGAATCTGGAAGCTGAACGGGGCCTCGTGTTTAAAGCCATTATTCATATCCTTAAATACCGCGCTCGTAAAGAGCAGGCTGTCGTATGTACTAATCTGATTGTCAAGACTTGCTGTGTACTGGAACTGTATTTCCTGATACCATTTGGATGTTGCTGAACGGCCAACTGACTTGAAAGGATAAATCCTGCCAACTGAGAAATTCAATTTGGGAAGGTTCAGTTGTATCCTTTCAGTTTTTACGTCCTGGCTATGGTTCATGCTCGTCGAAAGGTTAAATGGAGTGCCATCCCATGATTTGGAATAACTAATACTCGACTGACGTTGTGTTGTTACGTGATCAGAAACATTATAACTGTTATTCCGGTCATAACCGCTTGAACTCATATTAACGCTTGCAGAAAATCTTGAACCAGGTGAAGCCTTTGGATCCTGATTAAAAGCCCAGGCTAATCTGTAGTTTGTTGCTTTGCTATAATCTTCCAATCCCTCATGACCCGTGATGTTATTTGCATAGGTGAAAGAAAAATTCCCATTGTACTTATATAACCTGTTGTAATTTGTTTGAGCAGTAGCCAGCCAGCTGCCATTTGAGAAGATACTTCCTTTAACCGCAAGATCAAAATAATTGCTTATCGCGAAATAATAGCCTCCGTCATTAATTGCGAATCCACGTTCTCTCTCCTGACCAAGGCGCGGAACCAGAATACCTGATGCTGCTCTTTTGCGTTGAACCGGAAAAAAACCGAAGGGAATATACAAAGGTAATGGAATACCCTCAACCACAAGATTTCCCGGACCCGAAACAATTTTTTCGCCAGGGTAAACTTTTGCTCTGGGGAGCCTGATATAAAAATGAGGTATATCGTGATCACAGGTGGAATAGGTACTTTTTGAAATATTTGATGTTCCATCCTCAAGCAGCTTGGTAAAAGCACTATGCAGCAAACCCTGATCCTGTTTTGTAACTATATTCTTAATAATTGCCTTTCGGGTTTTAAAATTATAGGTAAGCTCATCGGCAGTAAATTCCTGGGAACCCTCCTTAAATACCGGTTTCCCTATTATCTTTCCCGCTGTATCTGCTCTGCCCACAGCAAAAAGAAGGTTTGTGTTCATATTAAAAACAATAGAATCGGCCTTTATTTCTATCTCACCATAATTTACAACAGCTGATTCAACAAGATATACTTTCTTATTTATTATATCTCTTCTTATATAACCGGAAGATGAATAGCTAACTTTTGAATCGATTGCATTTGTAGGAGAAGGGCGTAATCCCAGCTTAATGGTATCTGCAGAAAGAGAATCCGGACTGATGACCAGAGTATCCAAACGCATTCCAGGTTCCTGCGAGAACAATAAAAGAGATTGGACCATCACTAGGAACACTATAAGTAACCGCTTTTCTTTAAAAAAATACAACTTAAATGCTATTTTTGTATAGTTTTATGTGATACCTGGATGCCAGCGCAAAACTAATTAAAAAACGTGAACTAAAAATGAGTACGGACATTAATAACGACAAACATTATACCAAAATTATATTTAAACCGGCACTGTTTATTAAACTACTATTATTGATTATCTTATCAGTTTCAGCATCAGGATCTAAGCTTGAAAAGAAATGGATAATTGTTATCGATCCTGGCCATGGCGGTATAGATCCGGGCGCAATCGGGTCTGTAAGCCGGGAAAAGGATATCACCCTGGCAATTGCCCTTAAAACCGGGGAATATATTCAGAAGAACATGGATAATGTGACTGTAATCTACACCAGAAATGACGACTCAACAGTTGACCTTTCAGAAAGACCAAGGATAGCTAATAAAGCTAAAGCTGATTTGTTTATTTCAATACATGCCAACTGGGCTAACTCAAAGACTATCAAAGGGGCAGAGACTTTTATTATGGGGTTGGCTAAGGATCAGGAGAACCTCGAAGTTGCCATGAAAGAGAATGAAGTAATATATCTGGAAAAGGATTACTCGACTAAATATGAAGGGTTCGACCCAAAATCTCCTGAGTCATATGTAATGTTCTCATTAATGCAAAATATTTTTCAGAAACAGAGTACAGCTCTTGCATCAAATATACAAAGCCAGTATAAGAATAGTCTGAACAGAACTGACAGAGGAGTAAAACAGGCAGGATTTTGGGTATTATTTAATACAACAATGCCGGGTGTCCTTACTGAAACCGGATTTATCACCAATCCGGCTGAAGAGAAATACCTTATCTCCAGGGAAGGTCAGAATGATATAGCCTCATCCATTTTCAAAGCATGCAAGGTTTATATAAATGATATAGAAAGTAAGAGCGGCATTTCAACGGCTGTGAACCAGGTTCCGGAAACTGAGGCTAAAATACCTGATAATTCTAAGTCTGGTGATATAGCATTTATGGTACAGATTGCCACTTCGAAATCGAAAACCGATGTAAGACCTGAAAATTTCAAAGGATTAAAGGATGTGTCAGAGATCTATACCCCGGAACGATTTAAATATGTTACAGGTAAATTTGCAGACTATAAATCTGCAGTTGAGTATAGAAAAAAAATTGAGGAAATATATCCTGATGCATTTGTTATTGCAGTAAGAGATAACAAAATTGTACCTTTGCAGGAGGCACTGGAACTTAAAAAATAAACAAAACACATATTAAATGAAAAAGATCTCAAATGAAGTAAAAGTTGGTGCAACAACCCTGATAACTATTATAGTTTTTATTTGGCTTTATAATTTTCTTAAAGGAAAGGATTTTTTTAAAAATTCAGCATACTACTATGCAATATATGAGGAGGTTGGAGGCCTTGCAGAATCAAGTCCGGTGGAAGTTAACGGTTACAAGGTCGGAGTGGTGCAATCTATTGATTTTCTTGATGCTGAAAGCGGAAAACTTCTTGTGGTATTTTCTGTTAACAGGGATTTTAAACTCCCCAGAATGACTGTAGCTGAAATATTACCACTCTCACTTCTGGGGGGAATGAAGGTCCAGTTTGTTTATGGAAATGGCCCCGGTACCTATTCCGAAGGTGATACAATTCCGGGCAGGCTCGCCGAATCAATAATCGACGTGGTCGAAACTGAGTTGATACCTGTTAAGGACAGAATCACAAACCTTTTAACAGTGCTTGATTCTGTAATTGGTTCAGTGGATGAAATTATGGATGAAGATTTTAAGAAGAATCTGGGTGGAACAATGGCCAATCTTAATAATACAACAGGAAGTCTCGGAAAGATATTAGGCTCAAAAGAGACAGAGTTGAAAGCCACAATAGATAATTTAAATAAATTTTCTCAAATGCTTTCAGATAATTCGGGAAAAATGAATAATACTTTCAGTAATCTTGAATCCATCAGTGATACACTTGCAGCTGCCGATATATACGGATCAGTGCAAAAACTGAAATCAAGTCTTGAGGAAGCAGCGGTTCTTATGGATAATATTAATAGCGGAAAGGGCTCGGCCGGTCAGTTCATGACAAATGATACCCTTTATACTAATCTAACTAACAGTCTTGAGAGTTTAAATGCATTTTTAGTTGATTTAAAAGCCAATCCTAAAAGATATCTGCAATTTTCAGTATTTTGAAAATAATATCAATGCCAGATTAGATTTTTTATAAAATTCAGATTATCTTGTTCTTAAATTATCAATCTAATTCAATGACAAAAAAGTATTAATTTTCGAAAGAAAAAGTTGTTTTTTGAGCAGGAATTCATAAAGAGTTGAAATACACTAACAAACCAGAGATAATTATTGTATATAACAGATAATGAGGAACTTAAATTAAATAAAAAAAATTATTTTCATAAGTTATTGATGTTTAAAACCATATACTTTTTTTGAGAAAGTCAAGCAAAAATAATTTTTTTTATTAGTTTTTTTTTTACAAATATTGCTACCTGAATCATCTTGATTCGACCCTAAGTTTTTTAAAAAAAACCTTTTTAAATGAATAAGTCACATAATGACGTTTGGAATAATTGTCTTCAAATTATACGGGATATAATTCCATCCATCAGTTACAAGACCTGGTTTGAACCAATCATTCCATTGAAACTTGAAAACAATATTCTAACAATTCAGGTACCAAGTCCTTTTTTCTACGAATATCTTGAGGAACAATATATAGATATTCTCAGAAAAACTCTGAGACGCGAGATTGGATCTGATGCCAAGCTGGAATATAACGTCGTTATGGAAAACACCAATTATTCGGATGGCAAACCTTATACCGTAAGATATCCTTCAAGAAATAAAACAGACCTCAATAACAAACCTGTTCAGGTTCCTTTCGATGTAACCCAGCCATCAATAAAAAATCCATTCGTTATTCCGGGAATTAAGAAAGTACATTTTGATCCAAAACTCAACCCGGATTATAATTTTAGTAATTACGTTGAAGGTGAATGCAACAGGCTGGCCAGATCAGCCGGTATGGCTGTTGGAAATAATCCGGGAGGCACAGCGTTTAATCCTCTTATGATTTATGGTGACTCGGGCCTCGGAAAAACACATCTCGCTCAGGCAATAGGTATTCTTGTAAAAGAGAAACACCCGGATAAAA
Source organism: uncultured Bacteroidales bacterium (assembly GCA_963732435.1). Lineage (GTDB taxonomy): Bacteria > Bacteroidota > Bacteroidia > Bacteroidales > VadinHA17 > LD21. The sequence goes on from CAVSZL010000012.1 coordinate 48,525, forward strand.
CTGTCCTTTATGTTAATGCCAATAAATTTCAGACCCAGTTTGTAGAATCTGTTAGAAATAACAGCAAAAACGATTTCCTTCACTTTTACCAGATGATCGATGTACTGATCCTGGATGATGTTCACGAATTTGCAGGAAAGGAAAAAACACAGGATACATTCTTCCATATCTTCAATCACCTTCACCAGTCAGGCAAACAACTTATACTGACCTGCGACAGACCGCCTGTTGAACTTCAGGGAATGGAGCAGAGACTTTTGTCACGCTTCAAGTGGGGACTCCAGGCCGACCTTCAGAGACCTGATTATGAAACCAGGCTCTCTATTCTTAAGAAAAAAGCATATAATGATGGTATAGAATTACCTGATGAAATATTCGAATTCCTTGCAATGAATATCTCAAATAATATAAGAGAGCTTGAAGCTGTACTGATATCGCTTTATGCCCAATCTACACTGAACAGAAAAGAAATTACACTTGATCTGGCAAGGATGATTGTAGAAAAGCTTGTAAGTACAACAAGACGTGAAATCACTATTGAATATATACAAAAGATCGTATGTGAATATTATAAGATATCAATAGATCTGATCCAGGGTAAAACACGAAAAAGAGAGATTGTTCAGGCAAGACAGGTATCTATGTATTTCTCAAAAAGTCTTACAAAAGCATCTCTTGCAAGCATTGGATCGCATATCGGAGGAAAAGACCATGCTACTGTACTTCATGCATGTAAAACTGTTAATAATCTTATTGACACAGATAAACATTTCAGAAACCAGATAACAGATATTGAGAAAAAACTTAAAGTTTAGATATGGATATTAAAAATTTTAAAGAAAAGTTCTTTGAGAAATTTGGAGACAGGAATAATACTCCTGTTATTTTTTTCTCTCCGGGCAGGGTTAACCTGATTGGTGAACATACAGATTATAACGGTGGATTTGTATTTCCTTGTGCACTGAATTATGGAACATACCTGTGCATTCGCAAGACTGCAAACAATATCCTTAATTTCAGCACATTAAACTTCAACGATGATTTACAAACTGAAATTCAGGAATTATTTATCAATAAAAGTAAGAAATGGATTAATTACCCTTTAGGAGTAATAAATGAGTTTCTCAAGAAGAGGATAAAAGTAACCGGTCTGGAATTACTGTTTTATGGTGACGTACCCAACGGAGCAGGGCTTTCCTCCTCAGCATCAATTGAAATGGTTACTGCAGTTGCTATTAATGAACTCTTCAATGCAGGTTTAAGTACAATTGAACTTGTAAAAATGAGTCAAAAGGCTGAAAATGAATTTGTAGGCATGAACTGCGGAATTATGGATCAGTTTGCAGTCGGATTCGGGAAAAAAGAAAATGCAATTTTCCTTAATTGTGATAACCTGTATTATGAAAATGTACCTGTACGGCTTGGAGACTGTTCACTTATAATAACAAACACAAATAAAAGAAGAGGATTGACAGACTCAAAGTACAATGAGAGACGGAGTGAATGTGATAAAGCTGTTGAGTTGCTTCAGAAATATAAACCGATTCGCAATCTTAGTGAACTTACAATTGCTGAAATAGATATACTTGAAAAATTTATTGCTGATCCAGTAATCAGAAAAAGAGCTAAACATGTCATAAGTGAAAACGGCAGAGTTATAGAAGCAGTTAATGTATTAAAAAACAACAACCTGCAAAGGTTCGGAGAACTTATGAATCTTTCACATGACTCCCTTAAAGATGACTATGAAGTAACAGGAACTGAGCTTGACACCCTTGTTTATGAAGGAAGGAAACTTCCCGGAGTTATTGGCACACGGATGACAGGTGCCGGTTTTGGAGGATGTACTGTAAGCATCATAAAAAAAGGTGATACTGCAAATTTTATGGACAAACTTTCATCCGTTTACACTTCAAAGACAGGACTTGTACCTGACTTTTACGAACCGGAAATAGGAAATGGTGCCGGGAGGATCTGATTTATTTCTTGATAATGAATTCCTTACTGTCAATATCCTTTACACATCTGAACCCAACTGTTGAACTCCGGTCAAAACCAGGAGAAACCATCAGCATGGTTTGTGTTTTATCGAGTGACTGTGGTCCTCCCTGCAGATACCATTGACTGGTTTCCGGCTTATAATAACTGCCTCCCCGTATAACAAGAAAATAATTTGACCCATTAAAGTACAAATCATTTGTCATTTGCCATACATTACCAACCAAATCTATCACTCCGTAAGGGCTCTGACCCTTCGGGAAAGCATCAACCGGAGTTGGCCTGTTAAATGAGTTATTGCAGAAAGCCCCATGGAATTCTTCACCCCATGGCCATTTTCTGTTGTCAGTCCCCTGTGCTGCCAGTTGCCATTCAGCCTGTGAGGGCAATCTTTTTTCTGCCCATTTCGCATAGGCTTTAGCATCCTCATAACTAATATATACCACAGGATATTTTGCCTGTCCTTGTTTATACATTCCGGATTGCCAGTGTTTTAAATATCTTGAAGTATCTGAAGGTCTGTATCCTGAATTTTGTATAAATTCAAAATATTGTGAATTGGTAACAGGATATCTGTCAATAAGAAAACTATCTATCTCAAATGTATTTCCATTAATTTCGGGATATGGAATCAAATCAACCGGGGATGTTAAATTGAGAGTAATACTGGTTCCGGGCACTAAAACCATTTCAGGATGAATAACCAGCGTTTTATTTGTCTTTGTTTCTCTGGAAATTAACCATGGTTTTCCCCCGTTAAAAAATACAATGTTCTCATCCTTTAACCTGTCGTTTTCAATAAGTTGTACAACAACCTTGCCTTCATAGTTACCAAGAACATCTGTTATCCTCAGGCAGGTATCATTTTGTATCTCTATTTGCTTACTTTCGGTTTGATAAGATGGATTTCCTTTCCAGATTATTAGTTTTCCATTCCCTGATTGTTTGATTTCTATAGAATCACCCTTAACCTGAGTTTTTAATAACAAAGGCAATTCAGCTATACAATCAACCGATCCCTCCATCCGGGTCCCTGAATGAGATGCCTGCCAGCCAGATATACTTACCGGGATGAAAGTTTGTCCATTTTCACTAACAGTCTGTATCTCTTCATGGCTCCATAATGAGATATAGTGTCTCCCTCCTGTTGTATCCACATTGAACAGGTTTCCCTTAAAACCATTTTCCCTCATATTAAGGATTGTATACAAAGTCTTATTTCCTGACTTCCAGCTATTTACATATACATTATCTGTAGTAGTACGGTTCAATGGAGTCCAGTTATAATCAAGAAATGAATCATTATTCTGGCGCTGGATAAATGTTGTTCTGGCTAAATAGGTAAGATCGTCCCTGTAAGAATCACCTCTTCTGCCTGGTCTGAACATATTCAGTTCAATACCATAACCATTAAAGAAAGAAACCGCAATTTCCCTATGAATAATATCCTCGCCAATATCACATACCCTGAAAATAGAAAAATCGGGCTTCATTAATTTATTAAGATTCAGTTCAGGACTAAAATAAATGGCATTATGCACCCTTCCCGAAATTATCCCGGGCATGTCACTTGCAACGGCCATTCCTTCAGAGTACATTACAATTCCTTTTTTGACACTGTCGGCGGCTGCCTGTAATTCAACACTTGAATTGCTTTGTGTATCAATTATTACTCCATCCGCATCTGTTTCAGAAATCAATTTTGCCAAACCGGCATAATGATCTTCTCTCTCACTATTCTTATCCCATGGGTTATAAGAAATAAAGAATTTTGTTCCGGCCATCTGTGACATCTTGACAAAACTCCTTAATTGTTGTGTTCCTCCGGGAAGATTCCTGTACATATCCCATTGGCTTCTCTGATCAAGACCCAATCGTGGCCATGATGCCCATAATCCATATATATCAATTTTACCGAAAATCCCGATTCCTTTCTTAATAAAATCACCGTAGTTATACTTACCTGTAAGTCTATCATAAAATTCTCTGTCCCAGGCCATTTGAAGCACAATAAGATAACTCTCCTTAATCCATGCCAGATCAGATCGTTCATAAAGGGAATTATCAAATCTTTTAAGATCAAAAAGGTACCGGTCTCTGAACATCGTCTTTAATCCATTCTGCCATTCACCTCTGAAAGTTTCAGCATAGACTGAGTAAATGACTTTCGAATTGGGAGGTAGAACTGTTTCATATCTGTTCTTAGTGCCTCCTTCAGCTTTAACTCTTCGGGCAATGGAGCAAACTGAAATACCATCTCCTGCCGCAAATGAAGAATAACCCATTTCCCATGCATTGTCTGGCAAAATCACCCTTAAAGGGTTGCAGTCGGGCCTGAATAAATATGCCCTTGCCAGATCCATCTTACCATATCCTGTAATATATACAGAGGATGAATCTTCACCAAAAGGAACAACATTAGCTATTGTTATTGTATCCTTACCCCTATTTTCAAATTCAATTTCGCCTTTCCATGCAATAGCTGAATCAGTTGATATTTTAAATATCACACTAAGATTTTCCCCATAAGTCTGTTCAAACAGTTCACCTGTTTTTATAACATTTACCATTCCGGAATTGAATGCTTTATTGTTAAGCATAAAACTAAAGAGGGGTTTGTTCCGGGGCAGCAATAACTTACCAGTATCTGAAAAAATGATCCTATCAATATAAAGACCTGATTTGATGTCAATTCCAAAACTGTCAATAATCTGAGCATTTAATGATAAAGGAGAAAAAAGTAAAATAAAATATAATGGGAGCCTGATTTTTTTAACCATTTTCATTCTTGAAATAATTATTATTCTATGATTGCAAGATAAAGTATACCACCGATAAAAATGAATATAAAAGATAATAATAAAAATGTTTAACGACAGATATTTGGTCAAATTATTTTTTTATCTAAATTTTTTGTACTTTTAAAGGTGATTCAAATTCATCGAGCCAATGTCAAGAACATTCAAGACATTTAATTATCTCCTAATATTACTTCTTATTATAGTGGTATCATCATGCTCGGCTTCCAAAAAGAATACCTATTACCAGAAAAGAAAGAAGAGTTCCCATATAAATGATACACAGCTTGGGAGAAACAGGTATTTTTTTTCACCGGAATATCAGAAAAAGCTTAACAAGAGCTATAAGAAAAAATAAAACAAAGGCTTAATCCTCACAAAAAAAGCTCAACCCGTCATAAGCCAGTATAATTTCCGGTGGCAATTCATTAGAGACCTCGGAATGATAACCCATCTGGTGGCTGATATGTGTTATGTATGCCTTTTTCGGAGAAATCTCCCTGATTATGTCAATAGCCTCTCTCAGGCTGAAATGTGATATATGCTTTTCCTTTCTTAGAGCGTTAATAACAAGGTATTTGACACCAAATAACTTCTCTTTTGTTTCCTCAGGAATGTAGTTAGCATCTGTAATATAGGCAAAGTCCCGGATACGGAATCCATAAACCGGCAACTGGTAATGGAACACCCTCAAAGGAATTACCGGAATTCCCTTGATAATAAAATTATGTTCCGGAATATTATTGAGCCTCATCTTTGGAACACCGGGATACTGGTAGTCTGAGAAAACATATGAAAACTCTTTCTTTATGGCTTTCTGGACTCTATCCTCGGCATAAATATCAACTGCATCCTGACTTTTAAAATTAAATGCCCTGACATCATCCATACCTGCTATATGATCCTTATGCTCATGAGTGAGCAGGATTGAATCAAGCTTCCTTACATTCTCCCTGAGCATCTGCTGACGAAAGTCAGGACCAGCATCAAAAAGCAATATTCTTTCCTCTGTTTCAAGGAGAAGAGATGTTCTTAATCTTTTATCATGCTGATCTTTTGACTGGCAAGTATTACATTCACAAGCTATTACAGGCACTCCCTGAGATGTTCCAGTTCCAAGAAATGTTATTTTCACAATATCTCAATTTCAAGACAAACCTATATTAAAAATCGATAAATGACAAGACTGACTTACATTTTTGTTTTATCAGTCATAAGTTGATAAATTGTTATATTTGAGTAAATAAAAATTAAATCATGAATGGCAGGATTTATCTCATTCCTGTAACACTGGGAGGAGAAGATTATTCAAAAGTTATACCTGGAAAAGTTTTGGAAATTACCAGGCAACTCCGATTTTTTGTTGTCGAGAACATTCGCAGTGCCAGGAGATTTCTGAGGATGATTGACAGTCATTTTCCAATAGATGAGACAACATTCTTTGAACTTAACAAACATACGGCAGATTCTGATTTAGAAACTTTTCTTGAGCCGGTACTGAAAGGTTCTGATTTGGGAATAATGAGTGAAGCCGGGCTTCCCGGCATCGCTGATCCCGGAGCAAAAATTGTCTCACTTGCTCATAAGAAAAAGATGGTAGTAACCCCACTCTCTGGTCCTTCTTCCATAATTATGGCTCTTATTTCTTCCGGGCTTAATGGTCAGAACTTTACATTTAACGGATACCTTCCTGTAAAACCAGCAGAACGAGTTGCCAGGATAAGAGAACTTGAAAAGAAAGCATCAGAAGGCTATGCTCAGATCTTCATGGAAACACCCTATAGAAATCAGAAAATGCTCGAATCCCTTATTTCCATATGCGATAATGAAACACAATTGTGTATAGCAGCTGATGTAACACTTCCAACTGAAATGATCCTTACTCAGAGAATCTCTGAATGGAAAAGAGACATCCCATTTATTAATGACAGACCCGTAGTTTTTATTTTGCAGTAGAAAGCAGCTCTAAAGATAAGGCACCACCTTAATTAGTTCAATTTCAAACATCAAAGGCGTGTAACCTGAAATACCGAATGTACCTGCGGCTCCATAACCTAATTTTGATGGTATAAGTAAAACTGCTTTACCCCCGGCTTTCATAAGGGTAATACCTTCATCAAACCCGACAATATTTTGCCCGACAACAAAACCATAAGGCTTGGGTTTGTTGATATTTGAATCAAAAGTGCTTCCATCTAAAAACTTACCTGAGTATCTGACATAGGCGGAATCGCCACGAACCGCCATTAATCCAGTCCCTGTCAAAATCTCATTATAATATAAACCACTTGGTTGAAGCACAAAATTCTGTGTACCACTGGTTGCAATAAAATTCTGGATACTCTCTTCTTCCTCCTTTTGATATTTTTTCGACGGATCACAGGAAATTAAGGATCCTGCAAACAAAATGGCAATATAAAATAACAGAATTCGAAAATTTTTGATCATGTAATTTAGTTTAAGTTTTAAAATAGTCTATAACTAACGCAAAATTCGTACCAATTATTTCTTATTTGGTAATATTTCTATTTTATAAACCAGTATTGACCTGGGGGGTATCATCTTTCTGTCACCTATCAGTCCGTATGCCAGATATGGCGGAATAATGAAAACGGCTTCAGCACCGGGTTTCAACAAACGTAATCCCTCATTGAGACCAGCTTCCATTTCACTCCTCCCTAAAATTACTTCCTTTGGGCCAAGTTCTTCCGATGAATAACAACTTGTACCATCAAGCAGGGAGCAGTTATAATTCATAATTACTATATCTTTTTCCTTATAAAAATCACCCTCACCCGTATTTGTAACCTGATACCAGAGCCCTGTCGATGTTTCACTCATTTTCAGGTTTTTACGTTCAATATAATTTTGTATTCTCTCTCTGTCTTTCTGAACAAAATACCTGTTCAGATCAGCCATCTCCTTATTATCAGGACCTGAAACTTGTTTCTTTTTATTTGTATCACTTTTACAGGAAACAAATGCTGAAAATAATAGAAAAAATATCAGGTATCTTATTAACATTATGCTAATCAATATTTTCGAACCAGGAAATATTCTCTTTAAGGACTTTAAGAAAATACTTTACAGTATTATCCAGTGTATCATAATATTCACCTCCGGAAGCATTCAGATGGCCTCCTCCGGAAAAAAATTGTTCCGCAAACTTATTTGAGGGGAATTTACCCTTTGACCGGAATGAGAGTTTTATAAAATTGTCCTTCTCAATAAACAGTGTTGAAAAACAGATGCCCTTAATGGAGAGAGGGAGATTTACAAATCCTTCGGTGTCTCCTTTAACATGCTTATAATCTTCCAGATTCTTCTTGGTAAGAGTGATATAAGCAGCACCATATTCAGGCAGCACTACCATTTTTTCATTTAGCGCGAAGCCCTGTAGTCTCATCCTTTCAGAAGAGAAGTTATTGTATATCAGGTCCAAGACATTACTTTTATCAATTTCAAACTCGAGCAGATCTGCAACAATTCTGAATGTTCGGGAAGAATATGATCCATGTTCAAAATTGCCGGTATCTGTTATTATTCCGACATAAAGAGCCTCAGCATATGATTTACTTACAAATGGTACAACATTCATCTGACATACAAGTTCATGAACCAGTTCCGATGTTGAACACATTGAAGATTCACATATAATGAGATCTGCAAAACTACCGGGATTAAGATGATGGTCAATGATAACTTTCTTTGCCGATGAGGCCAAAACTAATTCTTTTGCCTCTCCCAACCTGTTTGAATGGTTAAAATCTACCATTATTATAAGATCAGCTTCTTCTATTAACCTGGTGCATTTTCTTCTGTCCTTTATAAAGATATTTATCTTCTCAGAACCATCCATCCATTTAAGGAACTCCTGCAGATAGTTCGGAGCAATCATTGCCGGTTCTTTTCCTGAAGCCGTAAGAAAATGATAAAGTGCAAGTTGCGAACCTATAGCATCTCCATCGGGATTAATATGGGAAAAAATTAATATCTTCTCCGATGTTGAGAAAAGATTCATTAAATGCTTTGAATATTCAGAGAAATCTACCACTTTTACTAAGGCTTTTATTAAACTGCTAAAGATAAAAAATATTCCCAAAGAGCAATTCAATTCTTAAATATCAAAACCAGCATCCAATGTATAGCGATTTTACTTTTTCTATTATTAAACCAAATGCTGTCAGAACAGGAAAAACCGGACCTATTCTTGCAATGATCAATGAGGGTGGATTCGAAATAGCGGCAATGAGGATGGTGAGGATGACTACTCCCCAGGCTGAATCATTTTATTCTATACACAAAGGAAAACCATTCTTTGAAGGTTTAATTGAATTTATGACTTCAGGCCCTGTTGTTGTAATGATCCTCCGGCATGAGAATGCAGTTGAGAAGTTCAGACAACTTATCGGTGCAACCGATCCAAAAAAAGCTGAACCTGGAACTATAAGAAAAACTTTTGCTGTTTCTGTTCAGATGAATGCAGTTCACGGATCAGATTCTCCTGAGAACGCATTAATTGAAGCTAACTTTTTTTTCTCAGGAATAGAAAGGTTCTATTAGGACCGGTTGATTTCACAAAATATCAGGATTTTAAAGTGATATCACTTAATCTTTAATTGATTAAATATTTCATCGTAAAAATTTCTGTATAATCATCCATCCCTGAAGATAACATAAGTATTTCTTTGAATTTATTTCTACTCCCTCAAAACATTAAATCAGATTCTGTGTTTTTAAAGTTAATTAACTATAAACCGATTTATGGATATTAAATTCAATCCGGACTTTTCTGACAAAAAAATACTAGAGCGATATTCATCAGCTTATACTCTTTCGGATATGGAAATTTTTATATTTCCGGAATTGTTTTACCCTCTTGTTCTTGCCAATATTATGTCTCCAATATTATGGAAATGGAGAGAAGACCCCTGGTTTAATGATATTGAGAAAAAAGGATTCACCTATAAAGCCAACCGGATCAAACAATATATTATTCAGAACTATGTATTTAACCTTGATCTTTCCACCTGGGGACTAACATCGAAAAATGCAGAAATTGCAAGGTTCAGTCATTTTTTTGATATGGAGATGCTTAAGCAATCAAATGCACTTTTCGGATATGAGGGCGACAAATACTACTTTGATATTGACATTCGGAAGCACTTTGGTCTTGATAAGTATGACTCTGATGTTATTCCATACTGGAAAACTGAAACAATTGAGGCAATGGGAGCATTCAGGTTTAAGGATGGATTTACAACAGGAGCAGGAGAATGCGTCTCATTATCTGCTATTTACGCTGCGGCTATGTTTGTTGTCGGGAGAATACCCCTGGAAAAGATTTTCCTGATTGCTACTCCCCTTCACTCTCAAAACTTTATAATTGAAAAGGATGGATTAATTACCAACAATCGTCGGATTGTGACAAAGAATATGTGGTACAACGGAACTTCCTTATCTGAAAAAGCCAGAAGAGCTATGGAGAAGGAGAAGGTAACTATTGTATCACATATCTCGGGTTATATTCATACTCTGTACAATGAAGCTACTATCGACAAAGAAGCATATGTGCATTTTGCTGTCAAACTTAATGAGTATCTTGAAACCGATTTATCCAATCTCATTTTCATAAACTTCCTGCGCTTCAAATCAAAATACAAGTCCCTTTTCCAGTTCATGTGTGAATGCTCAGGCAAACAAAGGTACATTTCCCTTGATAAAATGTTTGAATATGAACACACTAGCAAGTTCAGTGTTTCTGCTGAAACACGTGCTTCTCTTATTAAAGAAATAGAGGGGGATGAATTTCATCTTAGTCCAATACAGGGAAAGATTATGTTCAACAGCCTTGAGGAAATACTGGAAAAAAAAGAAGCCGGTTCTATCAGTGATATTGAAAATGAATTTATCACGACTGCCGGAAATGAATTTAAAAATATCATCCGGGAGATGTTCATCGACATTAATGAATTCATTCATATAGATCCGAAAATTCCACGCTCTGAGAAGATATTTATAAATACCAGCAGACTTAATATTTCTTCTTCCCAATCCAGGGAAGAAATAATAAAACTGATAAATAAAAGCGCAGAGAGTTCTGAGAATGCACTGCTGGCAATGTATGTCTACAGGGAGATGGATAAAACAAACTGGCTTCCATTCGTAAAAGCTTCTATTGAAAGAAATCCCGTTTGTTTTAAAGATCTTGAAGGGAAAACAAATGCTGAGGTATTCAATATTCTCCAAAACTTGCCAGATATTTCAATATATGACGAAAAAAGGCTGGCCTTGCCTGATGAAGTGTGGAATTTCAGAAGAGGTGACGGAATTGAGAAAGCTCTATTGCTATCAGATTTTATAATGCACAATGACAAAACAGCCAGAATCTTAATAAAAATTGAAAATAGTGAGGTAACTCTAACCACCCTGGGAGACAGGTTTCAATTCACATCAAACAAAAATATGAATAAAACAATTCATATTTCAGGAAATTCCTATGATATTCAATGATCTGATAAAAAATTAATAATCAGCGAAATACAATATCTTTTATTACTTCTGATCCTGCTTTTTCATTAAGCTTCTCTTTCAGAGCCTGTCGCAACATCAGAAGTTCATTTCTTACAACGGAGGAATTAAGATGAACGTAGAGCACATTCTCCCTGATATAGATCTTTGTTGTTCGCGAACTGATTGCTTTTCCCACAATCTCCTCCCATGAGCCGATAACCCCAACCTCGCTCAGTTTACTTCCAAGGTTCATCTCCCTGATGTAATCATTTAAAGCCTCAGCTAATGATATTGTTTTACTGCGTCTCATTTAATAACTATGCCATCAGACGAAAATTCATTAATACTGTCACCTGTGATATTAAAAAGCTTATAATCTGTATTATGCGAAGTCAATATTGCCTGTAATCGATCCTTATGTGTATCTGTAATAAAAATCTGGCCAAACCGGTGATTACCTACCAGTCTTATTATCTGTTCAACCCTTTCAGCATCAAATTTATCAAAAATATCATCAAGCAGCAATATAGGGGAAAAGCCTGCTTTCCTTTTGATATAATCGAACTTTGCCAGTTTGAGAGCTACCAGATATGATTTCTGCTGTCCCTGCGAACCCAGTGATTTCACAGAAAAACCATCCATCTCAAGCAGTAAATCATCCTTATGAATCCCGGTTGTTGTATATTCAAGCGCCCTGTCTTTCGATAATGAACTTGTTAGCGCATCCTTATAATCACCCTCGCTGAGATGGGAGCAATAGTTAAGTTTTACCTGCTCCCTCCCTGAAGATATTAAAGAATAATACTCCTGAAAAACAGGAATGAGCTCATCAGCAAGAAGCTTCCGTTCATTATATATTAAACTGCCATACTTCAGAAGCTGGATATCCCATATAGAAAGTGAATCAATATCAAAATACCCTCTTATTCTGAACTCTTTTAACTGTTTATTCCTTTGCTGGAGTGCCTTGTTATATCTTAGAACAGAATCGAGATATTCCGGGTTGTACTGACTTATTATTTTATTCATAAATCTTCTCCTGTCTTCACTTCCCTCAGTAATAAGGGCACTGTCGGCAGGAGAAATCATAACAACAGGGAATCTCCCGATATGGTCAGAAAGTTTCTGATATTCCTTTCCATTACGCTTTAATAATTTCTGCTTTTGACTCTGGAAGGCACAGTAAATATTATCTTCTTTACCATCCCTTATAAAATCGCCCTGAATTATAAAATAATCTTCACCATGTTTTATGCTGATGCTATCAATATTATTAAAAAAACTTTTTGTAAGTGAGAGATAATGAATTGCATCAAGAATATTTGTTTTACCAACTCCATTATTACCGGTAAAACAATTTATTTTGGGTGAAAACATGAGCTCATTCAGCTCATAGTTCTTAAAATTGGCAAGGGACAGTTTTTTTAAATGCATTGATGACCTTGTGAAAAAAAAGATAAAAGACTAAAGACAAAAGTATAAAGTTAAAAGCAAATAATGAGATTAAATAACAGGTAAACAGTTGAATAAATTCATTAATTTCTATATATGTATCTGATAATATAATACTTGACAAATCAACTTAAAATAAATATAAGCATTATTACTACATTGAAAATATTTATACTTTATGATTTAGCATCAGCATAAACTAAGACATAATCACTGATAATCAATGATATATAAAATATTTTAATACTAAAGTGATAATCATTAAACTAAATCTTTTATAATTATCTGAAAAAAACTACTTTTGCGATGGAAAATTTTGAAGTAAATATTTAAATACCAATATGGCTAAGAATAAAAAGGACGAAAATCCACAGACTATATCCAATGTTGAGCAAACCCTTAGCAGGACAGAACATTTTCTCGAAGAAAACTATAAAAGTTTGTTAATAGGTTTAGGAGTGATAGTTGCAATTGTTGGAATAGGTTGGGTTGGTAAAATATATTTTAACAAAAAGAATGACGAGGCGCAGAGCCAGATGTATCAGGCAGAACGTTATCTCGAGATGGATTCTCTTAATCTGGCACTCAATGGTGATGGTAACTATCTTGGATTTCTGGATATAATTAAAGAATATAAATTTACCAGGTCAGGTAATCTGGCGCTTTATAGTGCCGGTATCTGTTATCTGCACCTGGGTAAGTACGAAGAGGCGATTGAATATCTTGATAAGTATTCAAAAAAAGATAAAGTACTGGGATCTATAGCAATCGGTGCCACCGGTGATGCTTATGTTGAACTTGGTAATATTGATAAGGGTGCTTCAAAATATGTTGAGGCGGCTGATTTTGCAGACAATTCTTTCAGCACACCTCTGTTTCTTATGAAAGCAGGTGAAATATATGAATTAAAAGGAAATTACCAGGAAGCTTTAAAAGTATATGAAAGAATTGAAAAAGAATATCCTGAGAGCACTGAGGGGGCAACAATCGAAAAGTATATAACCAGGGCTAAACTCATGATCAAGTAGTTATTCCGGGACAATACTTTTAATATAATCTTACGCATCATGCTCTTCGTTTCTGAGACTGATGCGTTTTTAATTTAACAGAACAACAGAATGGCAACTAAAAATCTTTCTTCATATAATCCTGATAATGTTCCGGATGCAAGTGATATGTGTTTCGGGATAGTCGTTTCTGACTGGAACAGAGAAGTTACATGGGCATTGCTTGACGGAGCTGTAAGTACCCTGAAAAAGCATGGAGCAAAAGAAAAGAACATTATTGTTAAACATGTACCAGGCAGTTTTGAACTGACACTTGGTGCACAGTTTATGGCTGAATACAGTGATCTGGATGCTATTATCTGCCTTGGTTGTGTAATACAGGGAGAAACTCCTCATTTTACCTATATATGCCAGGGAGTAACTTATGGTATTACCCAATTAAATATGGAGTACAACATACCTTTCGTATATGGAGTTCTTACAACAAATTCGCAGGAACAGGCAACAGACAGGTCAGGAGGCAAACATGGAAACAAAGGTGATGAAGCCGCTGTTACAGCTATAAAAATGGCTGCTTTGCAAAAAGATATGGAAGAATAGTTCTATCTGAGTACCTTACGTACAAATGCTACTGTAAAATAAGACATCATAAAAACTCCCATAAATCCTTCCAGAACGGAAATGATCCTGCTTACTCCAATCGGATATACATCACCATACCCTATAGTAAAGAAGGTTATACCACTGTGATAAAATGATTGAATAAATGCTGTCAGATGGTCCGGATTCCCGACAGACGAAACAGTTCTTCCCCATCCGGTCATTTCTATTATAAAATACAACAATCCAAAAAATATCCAGAATACTACAACACTTATAAGAACACGTCCTGGAGAAGTAGCAAAAAGCCCGATCTTATCAAATACAACCCATTTAAAACCATTCGGGATATGGCTTAAGACCCTTATCAATCCTCCTCTCTCCTTTTGCTCAGTAAGCCATGACTTTGATTCATACCGTTTGAACATTATATAGGCTTTGTCTTCATCCTCATATTTTCCTGTGCCATTGAAATTTTCTTTAAGTATCCTGAACTGTTCGGCTTTCTGACGCAAAGTAGTACCTTCCTGATTTACAACGATATCCTTACATTTGTTATGCCGCCAATTGATAAAAAGCTTACCAAGTAAACGCATACCCGACATGTCAAGTGTTTTTATCATAACAGGAAAATCATAAGGCTCAAGATCAATAATATCCCTGACTATTGTATCTGAGATATCAAGTAATTCTGCCTTATAAAGACGAAGGTCGAAATAATGATCAAGATGACATGATTTAAGTGATATATGACGAAATTTAGATTCATAAAAACTCACATCACCATCTCCAAATTCTGTTTTTTCAAAACTGATATCAGTATGTTCCATTTCCATCAGGTTGAAATTTTTGGGGCCCGCTCCCATTTCAACCTTTTTAAACTGGATCTTTCCGGATTTGCATGATGCCCCTTCGAAGTTTACTTCACCATTACCAAAAACAGAACGATTGAAATTAATTCTTCCTGATCCAAAATCAACAGTTCTGAAATCCACCCTGCTATTTCCGAATTCAGTTCTTTCAAACATAATTTCACAATCGCCAAAAACAGAATAATGAAAATCCACCTTACCACCATCTATCCTGGTTACTTTAAAATTCAGCTGACCGCTATTGAATCGTGTATTAATAAAGAGCAGTTCTCCATTACCAAATTCAGTATTTGCAAAACTTACTTCACCATTACCAAAATTAATGTCCTGAAAATCCTTGATGCCATCCTTCACAATGCAATTCTTTAACATAAAATCACCATCACCAAATGATGAACCTGTGAATTCAATGTTTCCATCTCTGAAAAGAGAGTTGGAAAAAATAACATTACCTTTGCCAAATACAGACCTGGCAAACAGCACCTTTCCTTTTGCAAAGTGACTTCCATCAAAACTGACTTCTCCGTCAGAAAATGAGGAGTAAGTAAAATCAATGCAATTATCAGACTCAAAGAAGGCTTCCCGGGCTGAAAATCCTTTGATATTTACAGGCTGTTTCTTATCAAGACCGTAAATCCGCCTGTACTCAGAAAGAGAGAAGTCAGAAATATAGAATTTATCGAGATTTATATTCTGCCCTTCCTTTATCATTTTATATATCTGATTAACATCACTTGCTCCAAAAATATCAGAACCGATCTCCTCACCTCTTAAGTTATAAAATGTTATAATTGCTGTTCGAAGACAGGTTCTGCCATCATCAGCAACAAACTCAAGATTTTTTACTTCAACATTATAGTTCGAATATCCTCTGATCATATGCTAAGGTTAAATTTTTAATTAAAATTAATTAAAAAATCAATACATCCGGAAGTTTAATATGATCTAACGCATACACAGTATCCTGTAAGGACAGTAGGAGCATTTACCACGCAAATCATCAGTCATAACAAAAGGTTTATCAACACTGAAAATATCTTCAACAACACCTTTCAGTCCGGAAATAAACTCATCTCTGACTAAATTGTAATTGTCAACTAGTATTTCAGTTTTTCTGTCTGGCTTCAACCTGAGCATTTCAGAGAATACTCCACTTGTCATTTTCTTTATCTTATATACTGATGGTTTGACAGAAACAGTATTATTTTTTGCCTTATAAGATTCACAGTAAAGAAGAGTCTGAAGCCAGCAGTCTGTTTCACTTTTTCTGTTTTCTGTAAACAGGGCATCTATGGAATCAACATATTCAGCTACAGAACCGGTCTTGTAATCAACTATTCGTGTAACTCCGGAAACAATATCAACCCTGTCAACAATACCTCCTGTTTCGAGTTCAACACTTTTGCCACCGACAACAACATTCAGCGTAAAACTGTACGGCTCTTCGAGAGCAAGTATTGTAAAAGGTGAAATATTTTTGTCCCCGGTAAGAATTCTTCTGACATATACCAGCAACACGTTTCTTACTATAAGTTCGTTTCCCCTGATCAAACCATTTCCACCACTTTTCATCTTCTCACTAATAGACTCATCAACCGTCTTTTCCAGAAAAGCATTATTGTTTAATATTGATTGCAACACTTCCCCGGTTATAACCTTACCAATATAATTAAGATAAATCTTTCGCATGATCTCATGCAAAATATTACCAAGTATAGCAGGATCGATATCTGTAGTTATCTTATCGGGCTCTTTCAGACCGTTTACATACCTGTAATAGAATTTCATTCTGCAATTCAGCCAGG
Source organism: uncultured Bacteroidales bacterium (assembly GCA_963732435.1). Classification (GTDB taxonomy): domain Bacteria; phylum Bacteroidota; class Bacteroidia; order Bacteroidales; family VadinHA17; genus LD21. The sequence continues at coordinate 65,570 of CAVSZL010000012.1, forward strand.
TATTGATTGCAGATGGTGTCAGTATTCTTTTTTTGGACTTGTCAAAATACATTGAAATCAACTGAGCTAAATGTTCATCACTCTTTGCAATTTTTTCTCCGATTGAACCCTGGGTCTTTATTTCAAAATTATGATCAATGAATTCAGGTTGAAGCTTCTTATTGTATTTCATTTGTAAAATGAATCTGCTCATCTCCCCGCTTCTTAATCCCTCGGAATTGGAATTATAGGTAAATGTAACATTTTCAGCCCTTTGCATTAAACGGTAAAAGTGATAGGCATATATTGACTCCTGATGATTTATTGATGGAAGACCAAAGGCATCGCGAAGGGAGAAAGGAATATATGATGACCCGACAGAAATGGCTGGCAATACTCCTTCATTTACCGAGAGAATAATCAGATTTTTAAAATCAAGGGCTCTTGTTTCAAGTATTCCCATTATCTGAATGCCTGACAAAGGTTCACCCGAAAAGGGAATGGATTGATTTCTCAGCATCCTGTCAAGAATCCTCATATATGTTTCGGTGGTAAAACTGATTTCCGGACTATTTACAATCGACTCGAGCCGGTTAACGGACAGAACTATTCTGTAAATATTCTCATTAAGGATATTTCTCTGAACATTCCTGTCAGGGATTGTTTCCAGAATTGAATTATCATTTACAGCAATCAGGGAAAGAATTTCCTTAAAGTAATCTGAAAGTAATGAAGGCGTTAGAGGCTTACTGAAAACCTTCGAAAGATATTCGGAGTTCTTAAACCGTTCAGCACTGATCCACAATTGATTCGACTTTACTATTTCTTTTACTATACTGCCGTCAGATTCATTCATGAATCCATTCATGAGAGAATGATTCAGGATCTTAATTGCATCAATGCTGTTAAAATGTATTACCCCATCGATAATTTTAGAGGTACGCTGAAGTTCCATTAAATGCCTGAGCAGAGTATAAACAAGGGTCTGTTTAAGAGGATACCCCATTGTAATATTAATATCCACTTTATTATCAGGCAGACTGGTAAGAACCGGCATAAGAAGATTTTCATCAGCAAGAATGACAGCAGTGTGATGAGCATTTAATGATGTCAGGTCAGAAATCTCAGATACAAACATGGAAACAAGCTTTGCCTGGGCAACATCAGAAGATGTCTCAATTACGCGACGCTTAACTTCCGGAAATGTTCCTGAGAGTATTGTATTACAGCTCCAGTTTTCCGGCATATCATTACCAAACAGCTTAAGGTTTTCCTTCAGGAAAAACCCTGCTGAACCAAGAGATCCTTCCTTAAGATATTCATTATCATAGTCCCAGTAAAACCTGGCCCTTCCGGCCTTTTTTAATCCTTTCATCAGCTTCTTCTCACATTCATTAAGAGCATTGAATCCTATGAAATGGAATAAATCCCATCTGGTTTCTGCTGAGAAATCATTATCAATATTATCAACAACCTCCCTGAGGATCATACCTTCATATGCCAGGTTCTGCTCCTTAAGATTCTTTCTGTATGCTAAATACAAAGGATCAAGGATTGACCATATGCTTATAAAACCTGTTTTTTCATTTGTCAGTTTTTCCTGATCAAAGTTGATCCAGAATCTCTTAATAATTTCTACCTGTGATTCGGTAAGCCCACCAAACTGTTGATCAATACTCTTTAAATCGTTAACATTCCGGAATAATGCTGATGCATCAACCATGTATTTATCAACATCGTCAAAATCATTAAGAAGCATATCTCCCCAGAAATAAAATTCATCAAAACTTTCAGGAGATTTTTTTAACTTCCTGTACTCTTTATATAATTCAAACAGAAGCAGTTCAGTTCCTGCTGTCTGAAGAGTTGAAAGTGAAGCAAATAACTCATTTATAGTTAAGATTGAAGGGGCCCAGACAGCTTTTTCAATATTTGATGCAAGGTACTTGAGAAAGTATAAACCAGCTCTTCTGTTCGGAAAAACCAGGCAATGCCGGTTTAGGGTATTTCCGAACTCAAGCTGCAGGGATTTGGCAATACTCTCAAGAAAGTAGATCATTGCTGTTATATTTAACTAATGTATATATGAATGCTTTTCAGTATAACTTCTTACTGCTTACTGCTTACTTTTATCCTCATACAACCTCCCCTGCCATGTATCCATCTCCTCAAGCCTTTTTTCAATAATATTGACTATCTGATCCGTTCTTTTCCTGCCCCACACTTCACCGGCTAAAAATCGTGGTGGGGCTTCGCCCGTAAACCTTTCAACTACAATTGAAGGATTGAGTCTTTCAAGAAAAGAAACGAAAAAATCAAGGTATTCCTCCCATGTAAAAAGCTTGAAATCTGAAGGTCGCTCCTGATACTGCCTTTCCATAGTTGTACCCTTAATTATCTGCAGCTGATGAAATTTTACTGTCTTAAGCGGAAGGGCAGAAATGAGTGATACCTGCTCAAGCATCTCCTCCTTAGTCTCCCCGGGCAACCCGAAAATAAAGTGGGCCCCGGTATTGATGCCAAGCGCGGCTGTCTTTTCAACTGCTGCTACTGCATCTTCAAATGTATGTCCGCGATTTATTTTTTCCAGAGTTCTATTATAACATGACTCAATTCCGTATTCAACAGCAACATAACATCTTTCTGATATCTCCTTAATATAACCAAGTATCTCATCATCAACGCAATCAGGCCTTGTCCCAATAATCAGACCAATTACATCATGATGGTTAAGAGCCTCCTCATATAACTTCCTCAATGTGTCAACAGGAGCGTATGTATTTGAGAATGGCTGAAAATATGCCAGGTATGATACTGCCTCTGAGTATCTTCTTCTGTGAAACTCTATTCCTTCATCGATCTGTTGTGAAACAGACTTCTCCGGAATACAGTAGGAAGGATTAAATGCTTTGTTATTACAATAGGTGCACCCGCCTGATCCTTTGCTGCCATCACGGTTAGGACAGGTGAAACCGGCATCGATGGAGACTTTTTGAACACGTGCGCCATATATACCCCTGAAATAGTTGGAATAGGCATTAAATCTGCGTTCATGTCCCCACGGGTAAATTCTCTTTACTTTATCAGTTTCAGCCATTTAAGCAGGTATAATTTTATTTTTATCAACATACCATATATAAGCCTCTGCATCAAAATATCCCATATTTACTATTAATTGACGATAAAGATTTACCTGTTCGATATACCTGTCATCTTCCTCCCCGAACTTAAAATCAATAATTACAGCTTTTCCATCCTTAAAAACAATCCTGTCGGGCCGGCGGATATCACCGGATGTTAAAAGAATACCTGCTTCATTCATGACCTTATTTCCTTCCATAAACCATTCTTTGACAGGAGGTTCGCTAATAAGATAGCCAATCCTTTTCTCAAGATTATCTGCTTCCTCTGCAGGTAATTTTCCTGCAAAAACGAGCTTACGGACAGCCCGGGAAATATCTGCGGATGTATTAATTCCTTCAAATACCTCATGCATAAGTTTTCCATAGTTGATCTTTTTCCTCATCTCCTCATGAGCAGATGAGAAATAATTCTCCCCATGCAGCTTAAGCTTAAGAGACCCCATTGCCATATTTACTTTATACTCTGATGATGTTATATTAATATTTTCAACCAGCTGCTGTCTGTTTTCAGGGAAATCTCCAAATTCAAAAACATTATTTTCAGCATTATAATACTTAACCATATTCAACCGGCCTGTTCCTTCGTTTGACAGAACGGAGGAAATTGCATTTTTCAGAGTAACCGAAATAGAATTACCGGATCTGGGATTATTTTCGGAGTAGGCATAAATAGCATCTTTTGCCCTCGTAAGAGCAACATATAATAAGTTAATGTTATCGAGATATACTGAATACTTTTCTGTTTTGTAGTAATCGGTGAAAATTGTATCAATCAGCTCCTTACCATATTTAACTGGTAAAATTCCCAGTTCATCAAAGGGTGCTTCAGTTGGTTTTACCCAAAGGAATGGTTGCTTTAGAGGTATGTGATCCATATTCCAGGATAGAAATGGCAGAATAACCACTTTGAATTCCAGTCCTTTCGACTTGTGTATTGTGAGAATCCTTGTCGCATCCTGGTTTCCTGGCAATATTACAGATTTTTTCGTGCCTGTTGATTCCCACCAATCAAGGAAAGACCGGGTATCAGAATTCCTGTTCCCTGTAAAACTGATTACATAATCCTGGAATGTATTCAGATAAGCAACATTCCAGGAGTAAGCGCCCAAACCAAAAAAAGTGATTATATTCTCAATTGCCTCAAACAGAGGCATCTGCCTTATATGTTCCAGAAATGATTCATATCCGTCAGGAAAATATGATCCAGATCTGATAATCAATTCATTACTTATAAGCGGGATCTTATCTGCTCCATTATCGCCTTTTGCCAGAAGATAAAAACGCAGCATAGATGCTCTTCTTATCATATCTGATGAATCATTTATAACATAAAGCACTGAAATAATAAAATTTATAACATGAGAATTTGAAAGTAAAAGAGAATCACCGGAGACAATATTATAGTTGTATCTGCTCTTATTTATTGCTGAGGTGTTGTTGGAATAGTCAATAAGGGTTTTAAGAACACTGGCTCCCTCCTTCCCGTCTCTGACAATAATTCCGATATCAGATGCACTATAACCCTTATCCTGAAATTTTTCAATCACCCCGGGAAGTTGCTTCAGAACTACTTCTTTCCATTTTCTTTCGCCAGCATTATCAATAAATTCAAGCCTCACATAACCTCCATCCTTTTTACCAGGATCGTTCTGTATGGCCTCAGAATATATTTCTCTAAAACTGACAGGTAGTTTTTCTTCAATGAGAGCCTCGTCAATCTGTCCTGAAATAGTTGTGAAAAGCGTGTTATTGAATGTAATTATATTTGACCGACTTCTCCAGTTTGTAGTAAGAGGTTTGCTTAAAAACCGGCTATTATCTACCTGACTTTTCAGGAGCGAGCCAAGAATCTTCCAATCACTGTTTCGCCATCGGTAAATGGACTGTTTAATATCACCAACAACCATGTTATCAAAACCCTCTGCCATGCTATTGTCAATCAATGGCCAGAAATTATTCCATTGAATAGTTGATGTATCCTGAAACTCATCAATCATAAAAGTCTCAAACCTGTTACCTACTTTTTCGTAGATAAACGGAGACTGATTGCTGCTGGTTATAAGATTTAAAAGCTCTCCGGCATCGGAAAGAAGAAAGCTGTTTTCAGTAGTGGTAATTTTATGAACATTATACAATACATCTGACAATATTCCAAGAGCAAAAATATTTGACAAAACTACTTTAGCACTATTAAATACGACAATGTTCTCATCAAAAAACCTTATAGCTTCAGTAACAATATTATCCAATCCATCACTAATTGCAGACTGTAATTGTGGTGCTGCAACTCCTGTAGACCAGCGTGGCGGATTATTCATTACCTCTCTGACATAACTATTCGGAGAAATTATATCTCCATTATCCAAAGCCCTGATAAATCTTGGCACACCCTGTCCCTTACGGTAAAACATATCATCAGTCAGCTCAAATGTCGAGTAAATCATCATGGCCAGATTCCCATATTCTAACATCTTCTTTTCAAAAGAAGAAGAAAGTGACCTTATCTTCTCAATATATCTCAGCAGAAACTCCTTGTCTTCAAGATTGCTACGCTGGTGTTCTGATAAAATCTTGTACTCCTCCTTAAAAAGCTCTTCAGCAAGCATTATAATTCCATTCTTCAGATTCCATGTTTTTCCTTCATCAATATTTGAGAGGGCATAACTGATCAGCCAGTTTTTCATCTGCTTGTCATTGGATGCTGCTGCTATCATTTCATCTATGGATAATGCAAGTATTAAACTGTGGTCAAGTTCAATACTAAAACCTGAATGGAGGCCGATCTCCCTTGCAAAAGCCCTGAGAATTTTCTGAAAGAAACTATCTATAGTTGAGACTGAAAATCTTGAATAATCATTTAATATGGAATTCAGAATCACCTCTGCTTCATTTCTGATCCACTCTTCCTTCTGGTTCGTTGCCTTTATCAATCCCTGAAGATACTCTGAAGAATCTCCTGAAGCCAGCTTATGAAGATTATCAAGGATCCTCGATTTCATCTCAGATGTGGCCTTATTTGTAAAAGTTACGGCAAGTATTCTGCGATAATTATGCCGTGATCTGAACAGGGATTCGAGATAATTTGCCGTAAGGGTAAATGTTTTACCCGACCCTGCTGAAGCGCTGTATATAGTTAAAGTACCTTTACCCATGACCTGATAAAGTTAGCTGTTTTTATTATCTTTGCCCAATGATTAAAAGGGTTGTAATAGGCCTATCAGGAGGAGTTGACTCCAGTGTTGCAGCATGGGCACTGAAAGAAAAGGGTTATGATGTAATTGGATTGTTCATGAAAAACTGGCATGATACAACCGGATTACTTCAGAGTGATTGCCACTGGGAAGATGACCTGATGTTTGCAGAGATGGTTGCTAAAAAGCTGAGCATTCCTTTTTATCAGGTTGATCTGAGCGACCTATACCGTCAAAGAGTGGTAGATTATATGTTTGCTGAGTATGAAAAAGGGAGAACACCAAATCCGGATGTGCTCTGCAACAGGGAGATAAAGTTCGACTCTTTTGCTGAAGAAGCAATGAAACTTGGAGGTGATTTTGTGGCAACAGGGCACTATTGCCGTAAGGATGAAACAAACTCAGGAGGAAAAACCATATACAGGCTTCTGAGTGGTATTGATAATAATAAGGATCAGAGTTATTTCCTGTGCCAGCTAAGTCAGCATCAACTTTCAACTGCACTCTTCCCAATCGGATCCTATACAAAGCCGGAAGTTCGCCTTATTGCTGATAAACTGGGGCTTGCAACTGCCCAAAGAAAAGATTCACAGGGGATTTGCTTTGTTGGGAAAGTACATCTTCCGACATTTCTCCAGCAGAAACTGAAGGCAAAAAAGGGTAACATTATTGAGATTGGGAAAATGTTTGAAGGAGCCGGCGGGATTGAGATTACTGAAGAAAAAAAAATTGAAGCCTCATTTACTGGTTACCCTGAAGAAAATGTATCAGAAGAAAGACTGTCACAAATAGTTAAACCATATAAATTCCAGCAATCATCCGGTAAAGTAATTGGTGCTCACAACGGAGCCCATTTTTTTACCATCGGCCAGAGAAAAGGGATGAATGTCGGAGGATATAAAGAACCACTTTTTGTTATAGCTACTGATGTTGAAAATAATATTGTTTATGTAGGTGAAGGACAAGAACATCCCGGATTGAACCGTAAAGGATTGTTTATCAGAAGAGGCGAAATACATTGGATAAGAACAGATTTACAAATGGAAACTGGTGAATTTCGTGATTATATGGTTAGGATCAGATACAGGCAGCCATTACAGAAGGCCAGAATATTTTGTCGCAAAAATGGATTATATATTATATTTTTCAACCTTCAGAGAGGTATTGCTCCCGGACAGTTTGCAGCATGGTATACTGGTGATGAGGTTATTGGATCGGGGGTTATTGACAGCTGAGGAAGGCAGTCGGGAGTTGGAGATGGGGAGATGGGGAGATGGGGAGAATGGGAGAACGGGAAACATTTAGTTAAAGAGAAGGTTTACATTGGGATCAGGAATAATTTCTATTTGATTTTTTGCAGATACTAAAACTTTTGTAACTCGTTCATTTACAAATATATTTTCAATCCTTTCAACTGATGGTTCTTTAATTAAAAGTTCAAGCTTAAACTCAAAGATGTTCTTTTGCAATTGTTCAATATACACCTCGAATGTTCCATTTTTTATTCCTGGCTTGTGCCATATTTTCAATTGAGGATGTCCGGGGAAATAAAGCCACTGCTGAAAAAAAGTTGTAAGGTTTCTCCCGCTGACTTCTTCCATGACATCAATTAAATCAGCAGATAAGGCATTCCGGTTGCAAAATCGGTTATAGAATAACTGCAGACCATTAAAAAAAGAAGAATCACCTATTTCATGCCTGAGCATATGCAACACCCATGCTCCTTTCCGGTAAGAATTAGGATTAAGAAGATCCATCAGTACATTTTCAGTAGTATCAATCAAAGGAGATTTATTCATCTCATAATATTCCAGCACTTTTGTCCGGGCCAAAAACAGATCAGATCTTAGCCGCTCTTTACCGAATATTGATTCAAAATAGAGAGAAGTAAGATATGTGGCAAAGCCTTCACTTAGCCAAATATGGTGCCAGTCTGCTTCTGATACTGAGTTACCAAACCATTGATGGGCTATCTCATGTGCAATTAATCCTTCAGCAGTCCCTTTTCCGGTTACTGAATTTTCTGAATAAAAAATTGTACCTGCATTCTCAAGTCCTCCGTAAATGGTTTTTGACTGAACATTTGCAAGTTTCTGATAAGGATATTTACCAATAATACTACTGTAATATTCCAATGGTCGTATTGCCACTGAATAATCGTAAAAGCCCTCATTTCTGTTCTCCGGATATACCCATGTCCATACAGGGGTATTTTTAACCACTCCTGCTGATTTAACTGCAAATTCAGCGGCTCCAAAAGTCATTACTTTAGTTGCCAGAGGAATAGACTCGCTCCAGTGTGTAAATGTAAAGTTGCCTGGCAGATCAGATTCTTCAATAAGTAATCCGCTTGCAATAACTTTATACTTGTCAGGTGCTGTAATAAGAAAATCTACTGATGATTTATCGTAGGGATGGTCAATGCATGGCAGATAGTAATGAGCCCTGTCAGGCCAGTGGTCGGCAAAGAATGTACGATTTCCGAATTTATTGTTGGAAATAATCAGCCCGTCGGCAGGTATTCCTCCATATTCTATTACAAACTCAAGAGTATCCTTCTTTAAAGCATGTCTTTTAAAATAAACGGTTAATCTGTCAAAATTATGTTTCCAGGTTACATCAGCTTTAATGGCAGTTACTCTTGTTATTTCCATACCTTTACCTTTCAGGTTTTTACACATCAGATCAAAGTAAACTGAATCAGAATTATTATCAAGTTTCAGTAAAATCTTAGCTCTTCCCTCAATTCTGTCAGTTGAATCATTAATTGAAAGAGCAAATTCATAATGAAGCACATCGCTATTTAACCTGCGTGGATAACCATCAGATGCAGCTGCATTATGAATGAGGATGAAAAGAAGAAAAAGACTGAAGATCCTTTGCATAAATTACCATTCATTAAGACATTTTCATGGTCCGTCAGAACAAAAAAGTATTAAGTCTGAGTAATACTTTTCTTCTGGAAACTAACTACAAAAACTCCGGCAAATATAAGTAATGCAGAAATAACCATTACAAAAGTGATATGGTCCTGACCCAAAATTGTAGCCATATATGCTGCAATTACAGGTTGGGTATAATTATATGTACTGACAATTGTAGGGCTTAACCTCCTGAGTCCGAAAGAGATTAACAGATAACCAAGGTATGTGGCAAAAACTACTACAAAACCAATTTGAAGCCATGCAAGTAATGGAATCGCAGAAAAATCCATCGCTTTCCATTCAGAATATCCGATCGGTACTGTAGAAAACAAAGCGAAAGTAAATGTCCATTTCATTACTGTTACAGGATGATACTTTTCAAGCATTTTTTTAATAATAACAGAATAGAAAGCCCAGCTAATAGAATTAATAAAGGTAAAAACATCACCTAAGAAGCTTGAACTATGAAGGTCAGGAGTTCCATTCTGCAATATTAACAGCAAAACTCCGAAAAGCCCTATTGCCAGACCTGTTCCTTTCAGAATTGTAATTTTTTCTTTAAGGATAAGTGCAGCAAAAATAAAAGCAAAAATAGGATTAGTAGAAAGGATAATTGACGAGTTGATGGGAGAAGTAAGACTAAGTCCAACAATAAATAGTGTCTGGTTGATGACTACTCCAAAAAACGAGGCACCAAAAAGGTAAAGCAGGTCCCTTCTGCTAACCTGTTCCTTTGGCATAAAAAGGCTGGTTAACCAGAATAATATTGCTGTTACCACACTCCGTAAAATTACCAGAACAAATGGGTTAATATGAACTGGCAAAACAGATTTAGCTATTGAATAATTAACTCCAAAAATTAAATAGGCTCCCACCAGTGAAAGATGTGCCCATGTTTTTACCCTGCTCTTATTCATAATCCGGATTTGAGTCGCAAAAGTATAAAAAGCTAATAGACTTACAAATAATCATTATTAAGAGAATCAAAGTATAAGCAGTTAAAATGATCATAAGAAAAATTGAAACAGGTTAAGATGGACGACTTGTCCCATGAAATTGGAAGTTGTGTGAGATTTTAACTTATTGTTATACTGAGATCATCTAAGAATTCACAAAGTCCACAGAGATTTTTCCAAAGGAGACTGAGAAATATCTATCTTTGAAAACGATCAGAAAAAATGGCAATAAACAGAAATTGAACATTAATGAAAAAAATATCGCTAATAAGTGGTGGTTCAGGAGGCCTTGGATTAGAAATTGCTGACCTCCTTGTCAGGTCTGGTAAAAGTGTTTTAATCCTTGGAAGGAGTAGTGAAAAGCTTTCAGATGCCTTAATGAGACTTAAAAAATCTGCAAAGGATAATTCGGTTGAAGCAGTTAAATGTAATATCGGAAAAGAGGAGGAGGTTAAAAATGTTTCCGGGTTCCTTGTTAAACATGGATTATCAGTTGAGTATCTTTTCAACAATGCAGGCATGGGTTTGTTTACCAAAGCAGATACTTCAACATCTGAGCTGATTGAGAGGGTTTTTGAAGCCAATCTTAAAGGAATGATACTTCTTACCTCCGAAGTCCTGAGGATAACTCCTGAAAAAGAAATTCTGACAATAGTAAATATTATGTCCACATCCGCCTTATACGGAAGATCCGAAGAGACACTGTACTGTGCAGCAAAATGGGGTGCAAGAGGTTATACGGAAGCATTAAGAACAGAATTGAAAGGAACTACAAGGAATATAATTGCAGTTTATCCCGGGGGTATGAAAACAGATTTCTGGAGTGTTCCAGGCCAGGACCGGGATATCAGCAGTTTTATGGATCCGGCAGATGTTGCACAAAAAATTGTCAGTGCGGTTCTTGATTCAGATAACCTGCTTGTTACAGATATTACGATTAACAGGAAGAGGTAGGAAGAAGGCGGAAGGCGGAAGGCGGAAGGCAGAAGGCAGAAGGCGGAAGGCGGAAGGCAGAAGGCAGAAGGCGGAAGGCGGAAGGAAGAAGAAAAAGACCGCAAGACATTAAGACAACCGGTTTTTATAGTCCTCGTAACCAAATTCTTTAATAAGCCGGAACTCATTATCCTGTGTCCATATTCCGATTGAAGGATGATGAACACCATTGAAAGTTGTGGTCTTTACCATGGTATAATGGATCATATCTAGAAAGATGATCCTGTCACCAGGCTTCAGTGCATCATTAAATGACCAATCCCCCATCACATCACCGGACAGGCAGGAATTACCTCCCAACCTGTAGGCATGGTTTGCCTTCAGCAGGGTCAGTTGCCCCTGCAACTTTTGGTTTATAGGGCATTTCAAGGCAATCGGGCATATGGGCTGTAAATGAGACATCTAAAATAGCAGTCTTAATACCGTTATTCTCTACAATATCCTCAACTGTGGAAACTAACTCGCCGGTTTCCCAGGCAAAGGCGCTGCCGGGTTCAAGAATAACATGAATGCCATGCTTCTCCCTGAACTTTTTCAAGACTCGTATAAGGTGCTCAATATCATAATCTTTCCTGGTAATAAGGTGACCTCCTCCCATATTGATCCACTTCAGCTGATGAAAAAACTTACCGAACTTATTTTCAACAATTTTCAGTACTTTTTCAAGTGCAAATGAATCGGATTCGAAAAGAACATGAAAATGTAATCCTTCAATACCTTCAGGCAGTCGATCTTTAAGATCCTCTGAAATTATTCCGAGTCGTGATCCCGGTGAACATGGATTGTATAATCCGGTTGCCACTTCAGAGAATTCCGGATTAATTCTCAAACCGGCTGAAATATTTTTCGAATGCTTTTGTAAAAGATTCGAAAACTTATTATACTGGTTTAAAGAATTAAAAGTGATATGAGAGCTGTACCTCAGAATTGATTCAATATCAGTATCCTTGTAAACAGGAGAATAAGTATGTGCTGGTGAGCCTATTTCTTTACAGCAAAGCCGGGCTTCATCCACTGAGCTGGCAGCGGCTCCCGAAACATATTCCTTAAGTATCGGGAAAACACCCCACATGGCAAAACCCTTGAATGCCAGAATGATTTCAATACCTGACTGATCTGCAACATATCTGATCAATGAAAGGTTTTTACGGAATCGTTCTTCATCGATTACATAGCATGGTGATGGCAGTATGTTGTAGTTAACAGGCAAGTGTGATCATATTAGGTGTGAGGCGTGAGGTGTGAGGCGTGAGGAAAAATTATAATTATAGTTCCAGGTCAACGTCATGAAGCTCCACCCAGGGCAGACCAAGACGGTTTAATTCAGTCATAAAAGGATCAGGGTCAAACTCCTCAACATTGAAAACTCCTGGTTTTTTCCAGATTCCCTTAAGATACATCATAGCTCCTATTGCAGCCGGAACTCCGGTTGTATAACTGACTCCCTGTGTCCCTGTTTCGGCATAAGCTGCTTCGTGGCTGCAGTTATTATAAATGTAATAAGTCTTTTCCTTACCATTCTTGAATCCCTTTATACGGCAACCTATTGATGTCTGTCCTTTATAGTTATCGCCGAGTCCTCCAGGATCGGGCAGAACTGCTTTAAGAAACTGGATTGGGACTATTTCCCTTCCTTCATACATTATCGGCTCAATACCTGCCATTCCAATATTCTGAATTACACGTAAATGCGTGAGATATTCCTGCCCGAATGTCATCCAGAACCTGGCCCTCTTAAGAGTTGGATAGTTTTTTACCAGTGATTCGAGTTCTTCGTGATATATGACATATGACTCTTTTGGTCCTATATGGGGGTAATTCAATGGTTTATGGATCTCATGAGGTTCTGTATATACCCATTTACCATTTTCCCAGTACTTCCCTTTTTGTGTTACCTCCCTTATATTAATTTCAGGATTAAAATTTGTGGCAAATGGTTTACCATGATCGCCGGCATTACAATCAACTATATCAAGATAATGCATTTCGTCAAAATGGTGCTTTGCTGCATAGGCAGTAAAAATTGATGTTACACCCGGATCAAAGCCACAACCCAGTATTGCTGTTATTCCAGCTTTCTTATATCTATCCTGATAAGCCCATTGCCAGCTATATTCAAATTTCGCCTCGTCAAGAGGTTCATAGTTTGCCGTATCAAGATAAGCCACCCCGGTTTCCAGACAAGCATCCATAATATGAAGATCCTGATACGGAAGAGCCACGTTAACAACAATATCAGGTTTAAATGATCTGATAAGGCTGACAAGCTCCGGAACATTATCAGCATCAACCTGTGCAGTCTTAATCCTGTCTTTTCCAATACGCCGCGCAATAGCATCGCATTTTGATTTAGTGCGACTGGCTAACATAATGTCTGTAAAAACATCCGGAAGGGAAGCCATTTTATGAATGACAACAGTTCCTACTCCTCCGGCACCTATAACTAATACTTTCCCCATTTAATAAAATATATTGCACTTGTTATCAAGTAGTTAATAAAATAATGAAATAAAAACCAAACAAAACAACTAAGCTTTCTTATTAATTTAAGAATCCCAAATATAATATTTAAAAATGACCAATCATCCATTTTTCGTCATACTGAATAACATTTACAGAGTTTAGATTACAGTTGAAAGCATAACATACAATTTCTGATTATATTTGTTTCCTGAAATTTCAGGAACCTGGTAATGAAATTAATCAACCCTTTACTAATACTAAGGATTCTCAGTACTATTTTACTTATTGAGACTATCACTTTTTTGTTCTGTCTCCCGGTTGCCATTATTTACAAAGAACCACTTTCACCATTCATACTGTCAGCAGCCTGCACTGGTTTTCTGGCGATATCATTTTTCCCTTTTTCACAAAATGAAAACTATAATAATTTCAGCAGCAGGGATGGATATCTGGCAGTAAGTCTCTCATGGATTTTTCTCTCACTGTTTGGTTCTTTACCCTATCTCTTAAGTGGCAGTATACCATCATTCGTTGATGCATTTTTTGAATCAACTTCCGGCTTTTCAACTACAGGTTCTTCAATTCTTAATGAAGTAGAAATATTACCATATTCAATTCTCTTCTGGCGCAGTCTCACACATTGGATAGGCGGAATAGGAATTATTGTTCTTGTCATAATTATTTTACCCAGGCTGAGAGTTACAGGATATCAGTTATTCAGTCTGGAATCATCAATGAAAGACAAGATACATTCTAAAACCAAAGCAGTTGGTTTAAGGATCTTCTTTATATACCTTGGTCTTACTTTAACCCAGGTAATTCTTCTTTGTTTTGGTGATATGACATTATTTGACAGTATATGTCACTCCTTTGGTACCATTGCCACCGGTGGTTTTTCGACCAAAAACACCAGCTTGATGAACTATTCACATTATAGTCAATATATTGTAATGATTTTTATGTTCCTTGCTGGAACAAGTCAGGTCGTTTTTTATTATCTGATTAAATTCAATTTTAAGAAAATAAAACAGAACGAAGAACTTTGGTTCTATATAATTGTTGCCATTTTGGCCGGTACGATTGCTACAACAGTTCTTTTGGTTTCTTCAACAAGAAATCTTGAGGAATCTTTTCGTGATGGCTTTTTCCAGATAATTTCCATAATGACCTGCACAGGTTTTGCATCGGCTGATTATATTTTATGGCCTTTGCCGGCATTAATGCTGATCTTTATTTTGATGTTTTCAGGAGGAAGTACTGGATCTACAAGCGGTGGAATTAAAATGGGACGTCACTTAGTTGTTCTGAAAAATATAAAGAATATTATATCAAAACTAAATCACCCCAACTCAATATCAGTTACTAAACTGAATGGAAAAAACATTGCCGAAAGTACCAATATTTCAATACTATCTTTTGTTGTACTCTATTTATTCCTGTTTATTTGCGGAACAATAATAGTTGTTGCAACAGGCGTTGATCCAATTACAGCTTCAAGTTCTGTTGCTACCTGCATGGCAGGCATAGGACCAGGATTGGGAACTGTTGGTCCAATGAGTAATTTTTCACATATTCCGGAGATAAGTAAATTAGTATTAAGTTTGTTAATGATATTAGGAAGGCTTGAGATAATTACTGTTTTTGCACTATTTACAAGGACATTCTGGAAACTTTAAATCAGGAATTATAGAAATGGTGATAAAAATGAAAAAGAGTAAAAATATTCCTGTATGTCATTTATTCCATTTCAGAATAGTCTCCTTATAAATTCCAGACTGTCCGGAGTACCTATATCTCCCCAATAACCAGTGTCGTCAATAAAAGTATGAATATCATGTTCAACAGCAAGTTTCAGATAAAATGATGTCAGAGTATAGATACCCCGATCCATATATTTAAATATCACTGGTTCAATAATGTGCACACCTGAGAATGCTATTTCAGAGAGATTCTCATTTACTGCCCCGGTAAGAATTTGTTCGCCTGTGGCATTATTGCGCCAACCTCTTAAAATACCTGAACTGTCAATAAGAAAGAACCTGTTTCCAGGCCTGTGTCTTACAGCCAGGGTTGCCAGTCCTTTTCTGAGAAGGTGGTATTTATAAAGTTCCGACAGATTCAGATCAGAAATAATATCAACATTATAAATCAGAAAAGGGTCCTTATCAAAAAAATTTCTGGCATTATATAACCCTCCTCCTGTTTCAAGAAGCATATTTCGTTCATCCGAGACTGAAATTCTGAATCCCAATTTATTAAGCCGGCTCACCTCATCTTCAACCATATCAGCAAAATGATGTACATTGACTACTATTTCATCAAAACCATGTACAGAACATTTTTCAACTGCAATCTGCAGGGCTGTTTTGCCATTAATATCAACCAGGGCCTTGGGAATATTCTCAGTTATCTTTCCCAGTCGCTTGCCCAAACCCGCTGCCAAAATCATTGCTTTCATCTTACTTCCTGCCATGTTCAAGTTCCTTATAAACCTTCTGCCCTGGAATTAACCTGACAGTTTTAAATAATTCAGTAAGTTCTACCGGAAACTGTCCGGTTTCAATAAGCTGCACAAACAGCTTAACAGCCGGAACGATACTTCCTGTAAAAGTTGGTTTGTTTTCATACAACCCCCGGAATCCAAATGCTCCTAATGCCTGCATCAGCCTTACCATACTGAATGCAGGAAAATAGTGTCTGAATTCAGGTTCATTCTCTCCGGAATGCTGACAAAAACTTTGGATATAGTAGTGGATAAGGACCTGCCGTGAAGATTCCGGAATATGTGCTTTAGCATCATAAAGAAGAGATGCTGCATCATATTGAGCAGCACCTTTCCTACCGCCCTGGTAATCAATAAACCATGGGACCCCTTCCAATAACATGATATTTGCCGACTGGAAATCCCTGTATAAGAAATAGTCCTGTCTGGTTTCAAGCAGAAAATCAGCCAGCATATTAAAATCAGATTCCAGACGTTTTTCATTAAACGGAACAGCCATTAGTTTAAGGAACATATATTTGAAATAATTCATATCCCACATCATCGACTGCCTGTCGAAACTTCTGTGAGGATAACAAAGATCAAGATCAAGATCTTTTATACCCTCAATCTGAAAATGAATAAGGTTATCAAGTATTTTCCTGTATAGATTTTCTGCTTCATTATCAAAACCGCTTCCGGCATGTTTATACTGAAGCCAGCTGTAAAGGTTCATGTCTCCCAGATCCTGAAGGAAATAGATATGCTTTTCAGGTATATAACCTAACACTTTCGGGACAGGCAGGCTCCTGGAAATGAAGTGTTTAGTAAAGCCAATAAATGCTTCGTTTTCTTCAACATTCGAATTATAAACACCAATTATAGTTTTACTTTTGTCATATACTCTGTAATATTTCCGGTACGAACCTGACTCGGGTAAGGTTTTAACAACTATTTCCGATACTCCGAATAACTCTTTATAACAATCTGAAATTATACTTACTTCATCCATTAACCCTGGTAGATTATTTGTTTTGGTTTAGTATGTGATTCCCCTGCAAAAATTTAAGTAAAGGAATTCTCTTAAAATTTGCATTTTAGTATCAGTTGTAAAAATAGCAATATCTCAGTTTACACAATATTGTTTTTCACAATTAATAATTGAACGAAGTAAATCAATTATATATGGTTTTTTCATAGATATCGAATACCTTGATGAAGAATTGCCTTCTCCTTTCTGTTTAAACTGCCAGGTGTTTAATTATAGGAAAGCAAGATTATAGTTTGTACTTCGACCTCCTGATGGATTTTTAATGAGAATTTTCTTATTTATAAGGTCCTGAATATCTCTGAGGGCGGTATCCTGGGAACATTTCGCAATTTTTGCCCACTTTGAAGTTGTCAGTTGACCTGTAAAGTTGTCCAGTAATTTGTTTATCAGCAGAATTTGTCTTCTGTTAAGAGTTTCGGAGGAATATTTTATCCAGAACCTGTGTTTACAGAGAATTTTAGAAAGAATTAGATCTGACGAATTTAAAGCATCTGCCAGGCATTTTAAATACCAAACCAGCCATTCAGTTATATCAAGAGTCCCTTTCTGAGTTTTTTCCAGAATGTTGTAATAGTTTTTTCTCTCTGTTCTTATTTGAGAAGACATGCTATAGAACCTTTGGGGTGTTTCGTCTGATCTGGTAAGTAACATTTCTGACAATGCACGTGCTATTCTCCCGTTGCCATCTTCAAAGGGATGTATTGTAATAAACCATAGATGAGATATAGCAGATCTTAATATTAAATCCTCATCAGTTTCTTTATTAAACCATGTTATAAATAATTTCATTTCTTTTCCAATCTCTTCTGCAGGTGGAGTTTCAAAATGTACTTTCTCTTTTCCCAAAGCTCCTGAAACAACTTGCATCGGACCAGTTGAATCATCTCTCCACTTACCCACAATAATTTTATACATACCACTTCGGCCCGAGGGAAACAACGCTGAATGCCAGCCAAATAATCTGTCTGTCGTTAATGTCTTTTTATAGTTCTGGGTTGCGTCTAACATCATTTCCACTACTCCATCTACATTTCGGTCAGATGGTACAAGGCCAGATACCTCAATTCCTAACCTTCTTGCTATTGAGGATCTAACCTGGTCAAGGTCCAGAATCTGCCCTTCAATTTCTGATGTTTTTATTACTTCAGTAGTCAAGGTTTCCAGAACAGCTTCATTTCTTAGCTTAAATCCTAAAGTTTCCATCTTTCCTACCAACTTTCCCTGTAAGTGTCTGACATTCGAAAGATGTAATATAATGGAATTGCTGTCCCATTTAAAATCAGGCCAATCAGATCTTTGGTAAATATACAAATTCATACTCCGCAATATTTGCGGTAAATATAATAATTAATCTCCGCAACCTAAAATAATATACGCTAAATATGCGGCGAATAGTGCTTTTTTTCTCCGCATCGGATTTTTGCATAATCATAAATTAATAAATAATGTGACCAAAAAAGTACAGGCTGATTTTCAGGACTATGAGAATCCTCTCTGCCGGTTGGCGGATCGGGAACTAACGCAGTAAGGGATCTCCCGATCTGTTCTCAAATTTGTTATAAATTGAATCAAAACAGTAGTATGAAGATGCTCAGTATTCTACGAGAATAAAATTTATTATGAGTATCAGAAATTAATAATAATCTTGTATTATATTATCGAGAGATTCCTCTCCGCCGGTTGGCGGATCGGAATGACAGGTTTTTATAGGGTCATACAATTTTGCACACCAAGTTTGTATGACAACTAATTAACTCAAGTTGCTAGTTATAGTTTGTAATGAAAGTAGTTAAACAGCTGTAAATCAAGTGCAAACCATTTACTACAAAATTCAATTTTATTTTTCAATTTATATTTTCATTTAATTTCCGAACTCATCCCTGCTTACCGACAGGTAGATCCTTATTCCTTTTTCTTATTATTCACCTCATCCCCCTAGCCCAAGACCGTCAACGTAAGGATTTATTATCTGGTATTTACCAGCCTCTCCCCCTCTCCCGATAGCTATCGGGACCCCCTCTCCCGAGTGAGAGGGGGAGGTCATTCAGGATATTGTAGTTACTTCTTTTTTATTCCCAACTTTAATCATAAGAATATACAATTATCCTATGTTAAGCCCCTCCCACTCGGGGGAGAGCCTGCCCCGCCTTCAAGCGGGGGGTTTGGGGAGAGGTGGATTTAAAAATAGGCCAATGAATTGAATTCACCATATCATCTAAAAAAAACTAGCAACTTAAGTTAATTAAATATCAAATAATGTTTGACTTAAAAACTGTTGTAAAAGGCAAATTAACCAGGAAGTTGATAAAATTCAGATGATGAAAAGGCCGTAGGCCTTAAATATATTAACGTAGACAAGACAAAAACAATGTGCACATAGATTTGAACAAATGATTGTGACATAAATACTCCTTTAAACCAAATTTACGAAATCTTGCTTAATGAGTATAATTTTGTTAGTTGATTAAGCTCTAAGGTTGGATAATCTTACGCCCTCTACGGGGCTAATTAAGCTTTAGAGCCTGGTCAAGCAGGGCGTTGCCCTGCGTTAAATATTCTGCCCCTGACGGAGCTTATAAAACTCAGATGTGTCACAATATGTGTATATTACAATATGTTGTCATTAGTAACGAGTCCACCAACAGACGGAAAAGTGAGGAATCTCCATTTATTGGAAATGTCTCTTTTCTTAAAGAAGATAAATATGCTTTATTCTTCATTTCGGATTCTCATATTGTTAAAAGTTAATTTGGTTCCGTTTTCAGACAAAATACAATATCCGTTAATTATTGCCTGCCCGATATATCAGGGAATGCCTGAAATAACTACTTTTGGATTGTAAAAAAAGATCTTCAGCCTGTATATGCAAATGAGAAAATTATCCAAAGCGCTGATAATAATATTTTTTATTGGAGTAACTTCTAATGCTCAGATCGTTGAACCACCGTTTCTCAGGTACATGAATCACCCCTGGGTTGACTCAGTAATGAATACACTGAATCAGGAACAACAAATAGCCCAGTGCATATGGATTGCAGGTTATTCAAACAGGGATGTATCACATGAAGTTGAGGTAAGCGACATAATCAGAAAATACAATATCGGGGGAATTATATTCTTTCAGGGCACTGCAGCAAAACAGGCAGAGTTAACCAACTATTATCAGACTATTTCAAAAGTACCACTTATTATTGCTATGGATGCTGAATGGGGTGTCGGTATGAGGCTTGAAAATATTGAAAAATTCCCTTATCAGATGACACTTGGGGCAATAAAGAATGATTCACTCATTTTTCAATTTGGAAAAATGGTCGCCAACCAGTTTAACAGGCTGGGAATGCATATTAACCTCGCTCCTGTTGCTGATATTAACATAAATCCGCTCAATCCTGTAATAAATTACCGGTCGTTTGGAGAAAACAGGGAGAAGGTGGCAATAAAGACCACAATGTATATGAAGGGGCTCCAGGATAAGAATGTTTTAGCTACCGGAAAGCACTTCCCCGGGCATGGAGATACAAATATTGATTCGCATCTCGATCTTCCGGTTCTTTCACAATCGAGGCAACGACTTGACACTATTGAACTTTATCCGTTCAGAGAGCTGATAAATGAAGGGATCGGGAGCATTATGACAGCCCATCTCAACTTGCCATCTTTAGATTCAACTCCTGGTCTCCCATCATCTCTTTCCTCACCTGTTATAACTGAAATACTGAAAAAAGAACTTGGTTTCAGAGGCCTCATCATTTCAGATGCAATGAATATGAAGGGTGTCACCAGGAACTATAAACCAGGTGAAGCAGATGCAAAAGCTTTATGCGCCGGCAATGATGTAATTGAGTTTGTTACTGATATTGATGCAGCTTTAAAAGAGATAAAGAATTACATCTTATTAAAAAAACTAACAAACGAGGAGATATCTCTTAAGTGCAGAAAGATTCTTGCCCTTAAATACTGGGCAGGGTTAAACAACCTGCAAACTATTAAAAAACAGAATATTGACACGGAGCTATCTCCAATGAATTCTATAGCATTAATCCGCGATCTCTATGCAAATGCACTAACAGTTCTGAATAACAACCAGAATATAATTCCGGTTAAAAATCTTAATAATATAAAGATTGCAACTCTTGCAGTTAATAAGAGTACGATAACTTCGTATCAGCAAACGATCTCGAAATATATTCCTGCCGATCACTTTTATCTTAATCCGTCCGACTCCAAAGCATGCGAGGATATATTAATAGAATTATCATCTTATGATCTTGTAATTGCCGGCATTTTCGGACTTGATCAACGTCCGGATAAGGGATTCGGTATTAAACCGGAGTTAAATAGTTTTATTGAAAAATTGAATAATAATAACAAATCCATAATAACCTGGTTTGGAAATCCTTATGGATTAGACAAAACCAAATCATTACAAAATACTGACGGTCTGATCATTGCTTATCAGGAAAACGAGCATACGGAAGATCTCTCTGCACAATTAATCTTTGGCGGTATCGGTGCAAAAGGTTCACTTCCGGTTACAATTAATAAAAACTGGAAAGCAGATTTCGGGATAGTTACTCCCGGAAATTTAAGGCTTCAATATGGTTTGCCTGAAAGTGTTGATATGTCGTCTGATATGCTTAACAGCAAGATTGACTCCATCGTAGATATTGGATTAAAAGCAAAAGCCTTTCCAGGATGCGAGGTAATGGCAGCCAGAAAAGGTGTTGTGATCTATCAGAAATCCTTCGGATATCACACATATGATAACAGAACTTTAATAAACGAAAATGATCTTTTTGATCTCGCATCCCTTACCAAAGTTACAGCTGCTGTTCCTGCATTAATGTTACTTGACTCAGATGGAAAGTTTAATCCCGACCAACCTCTGGGTACTTATCTGAACTACTTTAAGCATTCCGATAAAAACAACATTCTGATCAGAGATTTGCTTGCTCATCAGGCAGGGATGACTAGCTGGATCCCATACTGGAAAGAGACAGTTAAAAAGAACGGTAAGTTTAAACGCAATATTTTTGAAACGGAATATGATGAGAAACATCCTCTTGAGGTTGCAAGAGGCTTGTACATCAATAAAAATTACAGGAAAAAGATTTTCTCAGAAATAAAAAAAAGCCAGTTGGGTGAAAAAAAACTAATCTATTCTGATCTTGGATTTATTATTTTTCCGGATCTGATTGAAAATATAATTCAGGAACCATGGAATGAATTTATTACAAGAACTGTTTATCAGAAAATAGGTGCCCATGATATACTGTTTAATCCAGGTCATATCTATCCACTAAGCCGGATAGTTCCGACTGAATATGATTCTTTGTTCAGAAAACAACTTCTCCATGGAACGGTGCATGATGAAGCAGCTGCCATGCTTGGAGGAATATCAGGTCATGCAGGATTGTTTTCAACTGCTAACGATCTCATGAAACTACTTGAACTTTATCGAAGGATGGGAGAATACGGAGGAGAACAGATTATCGGTAAAGATGTTATGGAAGAGTACACAAGGGTACAGTTTCCTGAGAACAATAACCGCCGGGGACTTGGTTTCGATAAACCCCTTTTAAATAATTCAGAACTTACTCATAAAGAGGCATATCCGGCAACAAGTGCTTCACCGTCAAGTTTCGGACACTCAGGATTTACAGGAACTTTTTTCTGGATAGACCCTGCCTGTGACATTACTGTAATTTTTCTTTCCAACAGGGTTCATCCTACCAGAGATAACAACCTTATTTCGGAACTTAATATCAGATCAGGGGTACTTCAGGCAGTTTACGATTCAATAAATAAATAGGCATAAAGAAAAAAACACTTAAAAGTAATCTTAAGTGTTTTTTCATTTGTAAAACTTTACGTGCCCAGAACAAGACTCGAACTTGCACACCCTTGCGAGCACCAGCCCCTCAAGCTGGCGTGTCTACCAATTTCACCATCTGGGCAATTATTTTTGAGACTGCAAATATATAAAAATTTTCAAATCCCAATGGCTCCGGGATTAATAAAAAAATCCTTCAGATTAGCCTGTTTAGTCATTTTGTAAGCTGGTTTCCTCTATAAGGTTCAAATATGATCAGACTTTAATATAATAAGAGATATTATTCCACTTCCCTTAAATATCACCTTTTCGGAATAAGAAAATATGATAATTTATCTTTGTATCGAGTTAAAAAATCCAAATTAAAATGTTTAGCTTTATGATAACAAAAAGTAATTATAACAATTACATCGTTGATCTACACCTTTTAATAACCTAAAACTAATCCAGATGAAAAATTTATTTCTTATCCTTTTCGTTTTTACAACAATCGTGTCATGCAAAAACTCACGCTCGACCAATGAAACCGCCACTGATTCCAATGCACCAAATTCTGCCAAGGCTACTGTAAGTAAAGAAAGGTATGCCATCAAATCAGGTATTGTTGAATACAATACACAGGTAATGGGGATGGATGTAAAACAGACAATGACATTCGACAATTATGGAAAACTTGATATTCAGGAAGTAGAAATGGATATGATGGGTACAAAGATCCACACAGTAACACTTACGAGGGATGGGTATATTTATAACCTCGATATGGTAAAAAGAACAGGAACTAAAAGTATTGTTACATCTATGAATAATGCAAGTATTGATTTTGAAAATCTCTCTGAGGAACTGATAAAGGAGATGGACCTTAAGAAATTAGGGACGGAGGAGTTCCTGGGCAGAACCTGTGAGAAAATGAGCATTGATTACAAAAAAGGGGGGATGAAAGGAAGCTACCTGGTTTATAAAGGTGTTGCACTGCTTGTCGACACAGATATGGGGTCGATGAAGATGAAGCTGGTAGCAGAGAAATTCTTAGAAAATCCGGAAATACCTGCTTCCAAATTTGAGATTCCATCTGATATTTCAATTACACAATAACTGTTTATCTTAAAGTTTAAAGTTTAAACTTACAAACGGACTATTTTATGATTGTTTGTCTGAGAGTTAATGTATAATCGGGACTTTTTGTAAAGTCCCGATTATACTATTTACTCCATTTTCAGGAATAATGTTATTCCTCTGATGGTGCCCAGAACAGGACTCGAACCTGCACATCATTGCTGACACTAGTCCCTGAAACTAGCGCGTCTACCAATTTCGCCATCTGGGCGGAGAAAAATAGTGGTCACAAAAATAAAAACATTTTGCCAATAGCCAATAGTTAGAAGGAAGAATTATCAGGTTGATCGGATTTGCATTTATTCTTTTATTATTTTTTTTACTGATATGCCAAAATAGATGCATTAATATCTCATTAACCACACTTACATTATTCTTGAGAAAGTATCAATTTTATTAAATCTGTTAAATAAATATTGGAATCTGAAAAAATATCCATATTCAGTTTCTTGTATTGATTAAAATTATACTTTTGCCTTCTGAATATTTTAATATGAACAGGCAGGGTAAAAAATTATTATGGTGTATTAAATATCTGTTTCACAGGTCTGCGTTATCCTTATATGAACAAAATTGATAAATGATAAACCGGACCTGCAGCTTAATGCAGGTCTTTTTTTTAAAACTAAAAATGAGGTATGAAAATAATGAAATTCGGGGGGACATCAGTTGGTAGTCCCGACAGAATGAAGGCATTGATTCCATTGATTAATAATGATGAGAGAAAAATAGTTGTTTTGTCAGCAATGGCAGGAACAACAAACAAACTTGTTGAAATAACTGATCTGCTTTATGCTGATAAGATCAATGAGGCATCACAAAAAACAGATGAACTTAAATCAACATATTATAAAGTTGTTGAAGAACTCTATTTCAGTGATACCTTCAAAGAAAGAGGCATTGAGCTTATTGATACTCATTTCGAATATATCAGCAACTACACATTAAGGGTTTTCACTAAACTCCAGGAAAAAGCAATTCTGTCTCAGGGCGAACTTTTATCCACATCTTTATTCCATATGTTACTTGAGGAGAAGAATATCAGATCAATCCTTCTGCCTGCATTGAGTTTTATGCGTATTGATAAAGACGGAGATCCTGATTCATATTATATAAAAGAGAACCTTAACAGAGAGCTTGAAAATCATGCACATGAAAATATTATAATAACACAGGGATTTATTTGCAGAAATGCTTTTGGTGATATAGATAATCTGAAACGGGGAGGAAGTGATTTCTCAGCATCAATTATTGGTGCTGCACTAAATGTTGAAGAAATTCAGATATGGACAGATATTAACGGATTCCATAATAACGATCCGCGGTTTGTGGAAAACACTAAAGTTATAAGGGAATTATCCTTTGATGAAGCTGCTGAACTGGCATATTTTGGTGCTAAGATCCTGCATCCTTCAAGTGTAAATCCAGCCAGGGAGAAAAATATTCCTGTAAGATTAAAGAATACCATGGAACCTGAGGATATTGGCACTCTTATTACATCAGAATCAAAACTGGAAGATTATAAAGCTGTTGCTGCAAAGGATGGAATATCAGTTTTAAGAATCAGGTCTGACAGGATGTTAATGGCATATGGATTTCTGAGAAAAGTCTTTGAGATCTTTGAAACTTACAAGACTCCTATAGATATGATAACCACTTCTGAAGTTTCTGTATCTATTACAATTGATGATTCTCAATATATTAACCAGATAGCTAAAGATCTTCAGGAATTCGGAACAGTTGAGATTGAAGTTGACCAGACCATAATTTGTATTGTAGGAGACTTCCGGACTGAACGTACCGGATCGGCCCCTGAAATCTTTGAAGCACTGAATACTATTCCGCTGAAAATGATCTCTTATGGTGGAAGCCCTCACAGTCTGTCATTGCTCATTGATAAATCCAATAAAATTGATGCATTAAACTTACTTAGTAAACACCTTTTTAATCAGAAAAATGATAAATAAAATTACCCTGGATAAGTTCAAAGATATTGAAACACCATTCTATTATTATGATCTTGATACTTTAAGAAAAACTCTTGATGTAGTTAAAAAAGAGTCAGATAACTCAGGATATAAAGTTCATTATGCAGTTAAAGCCAATCATAATCAAAGGATACTGCAAATTATTTCATCATATGGTTTTGGTGCTGACTGCGTAAGTGGCAATGAAATAAAGGCGGCAATTGCAGCTGGTTTCGATCCATCAGAAATAGTATTTGCAGGAGTTGGTAAAACTGATAAAGACATTGAAGCCGCTCTGAGAGCTGATATCTTTTGTTTCAATTGCGAATCAATTCCTGAAATTGAAGTAATAAACCAATTGGCATCCAAACAGAACAAAACAGCCAGGATTGCATTGCGGATTAACCCTCATATTGATGCACATACACATAAGTATATCACAACAGGGATTGAAGAAAGCAAGTTTGGAATTAATACCTGGGAAATTGAAGGTGTTATTAATAAACTGTCATCATTAAAAAACATTCGGCTGCTGGGTATGCATTTTCATGTAGGATCCCAGATAACGAGAATGTCGGTATTCAAAAGTCTATGTGCCAGGATTAACGAATTGCAGGCATGGTTTACTTCACATGGCCATAATCCTGAGATAATAAATGTGGGTGGAGGCTTCGGAATAGACTATGAAAATCCAGAGAAGAATCCAATGTTTCAGGATTACTTTTCCTTACTTAATGAATTAATTGAGCTTTTACCGGGGCAGGTTCTGCATATGGAGCCGGGCCGTTCTATAATCGGACAATGCGGCAGCCTGATAACAAGAGTTCTTTATGTTAAAAACGGAAGCAATACCCTTTTTGCTATTGTTGATGCAGGTATGACAGATCTGATCAGACCGGCATTGTATCAGGCTCATCATAAAATAGAAAATCTCACTTCGACAGGCAATATCTTAAGATATGATGTGGTAGGTCCGATATGTGAATCATCTGACATTTTTGCAAAATATATTGAGCTTCCTGAAACACAACGTGGCGACATAATTGCCATACGTTCAGCAGGTGCGTATGGTGAGGCAATGGCTTCAAGATATAACCTGCGGGACCTTCCCAAAGCAGTATTTTCCGATGACCTTTAGTTTTTTAAAAAAACTTAGATATTAACTTCTGTCGCACAGAACAAAAAGACCAGCTTTATTGTTATAAGGGGGTAAATTTCACAATCAAATAAGATACTGGAAATTAAGTTGGGTATAAACCTACTTAATAACACTTTAATTCCTTTTAAAATGAACAGATATCTTCTTTTTTTGGCCTTATTCTTCTTACTTACCTGTTCTCCAGTTAAGAGATATGAAAGTCTGCCAGAGGTTCTGACCTGGGAAAATGATATTCAGGAATTCGAAAGATTGGATAAACGTGTTGAATATAGCAAAGATGCAATATTGTTTGCAGGAAGCTCTAGTATAAAGTTGTGGATAAATATAGAAAAAGATATGGCACCTTATTCTGTTATTCAACGCGGATATGGTGGCGCAAAACTCAGTGATTTCGCTGTTTATACCGACAGAATATGTAGCCCTCATCAATGCAAGGCAATTGTCCTGTTTATAGCTAACGATATTGTTGGAAGTTCCCAGGATAAGACTCCCGAGGAAGTAAAACAGTTATTCAGGTATATTTTAAAAACAATTCGTAAAACACATCCCGACACACCGGTATTCTGGATTGCTGTAACTCCCACCCCATCACGATGGAAGGCATGGCCTGAGATAAAAGAGGCAGGTAAGCTTATCAAAGAGGTATGTAATGAAAATAATAATACTTTTTATATCAAAACTGAATCTGGATTTCTGAACGAATCCGGAATTCCAAAGGAAGAGTTGTTTGTATCAGATAAACTCCATCTGAACGAAAAAGGTTATGCAATATGGACTGAAATAATTAAAAAAGAACTGGATGATATTCTCACCAGATAAGGCTATGGCATGATTGAACTCATGCCATGCCATTGAAAGACTTACTTTATCCTTATACTTCTTTCATATAATTCCTGCCAGCCTTCTGTATCAGAACCTGTAACGCCCTGACGCTTAACACTGCGTACTTTTTCAAATTTCTTTACAACTACCGATCTGGTTCCCGGGGCAGCTCCTTTATTATGTTCCACATAATCAACCCAGGCAATGAACCGGTTTATCTTATGAGGGATAACATCCGGAGTCCGTATATATAACTGGTAGTCCTCATCACGTAACAGGTAGTTATCATGATTTTCCTCCCAGACATCTACATAATAACCAAACTTGTCAAGTCCGGAGAAAACAACAAATCCATCCTTGTCAGTAAATCCTTCCGACACCGCGTTTGTCTGGTTATCCCAGTCAGTTATCGATGGATAAAGAATTACGCTGGCATCAGCAACCGGGTACTCTTCATAATATTCCAGAACCTCAATTTCCAAAAGAGTAGGAATCATCACATCGAGAAGTAATTTTGACGTTGATACTTCACTGCTTTTTGAGATGGCCTTAAGAGTGACTTCATAAGTCCCGGTAGCCTGAAAGATATGTACCGGACTCTCAACATCTGAAAGAGTACCATCACCGAAATCCCATTCAAAACGCTTAGCATTACGCGAATCGTTCGTAAAGAAGACTTCCTGGCCGACATCCGGAGTAATTGTATTAGTATAGAAATAAGCTTCAGGGGTTTCCTGGCATGAAAAGAGAAAGATCGGAAAAACCAGAAACAGATAGAATAACTTTTTCATTTTATTAGGATTAATTGTTTAAAATTTAAAAATCAAAATACGTGCCAACATTCATTTTAAATAATTTTTGAAATGTGCAGAAAGCTTTACTGATCCACAAATTTGGGCTGTAAAATTAAAAATTATAATTATCTTTGCACACTTTAAAAAATAAGTGTAAATAATGATAAAGATAACTTTTCCTGATGGATCTACAAGGGAATTTCAAAAAGGAATAACCAGCCTGGAAATAGCCATGCAGATAAGTTCAAGGCTTGCCAGCGAAGTGTATGCCGCAACTGTTAATGGTGAAGTCTGGGATCTGACCAGGCCGCTGGAGAATGATTCAACACTTAAACTTCATAAATGGGATGATGCAGAAGGCAGACATGCATTCTGGCACTCCTCAGCACATCTTATGGCTGAAGCTCTGGAATCACTGTACCCGGGAATGAAATTTGGTATTGGTCCGGCAATCGAGAATGGATTCTATTATGATGTTGACCCGGGTGATGGAAAAGTGATAACAGAATCTGATCTTCCTGCAATCGAGAACAGGATGAAGGAGCTTGCCTCGAAAAACCTTGTTTACAGCAGACGCGATATCAGCAAGAAAGATGCCCTGGGAGTATTCTCCGAAAAAGGTGATGAATATAAAACAGAACTTATTGAAGAACTTCAGGATGGCACAATAACCCTTTACACTCAGGGCAATTTTACCGATCTATGCAGGGGCCCGCATCTTCCTTCAACAGAACCGGTAAAAGCCATAAAACTATTAAGTGTTGCAGGAGCTTACTGGAGAGGAAATGAGAAACGTAAGATGCTTACAAGGATTTATGGCATCACCTATCCAAAGCAAAAACTTCTTGATGAGTATCTTGTATTTCTTGAAGAGGCAAAAAGAAGAGATCATCGACGAATAGGGAAAGAACTTGAACTTTTTACCTTTTCCCAAAAGGTTGGAATGGGCTTACCTCTATGGCTGCCGAAAGGATCAGATATTCGTCAGAACCTGATAAATTTCTTAACAGCAGTACTGAAGAAAAGAGGATACAAGATTGTTACAACTCCTCACATCGGAAATGTTAATTTATATAAAACTTCAGGTCATTTCGAAAAATATGGTGCCGATTCTTTCCAGCCTATTTCTACTCCCCAGGAGGGTGAACAGTTTATGTTAAAACCGATGAACTGCCCTCATCACTGTGAGATTTATAACGCTACACCTCATTCATATAAGGATCTTCCGCTAAGGATGGCTGAATTTGGAACTGTATACAGATATGAACAGAGCGGTGAGTTACATGGACTTACAAGGGTAAGAAGCTTTACACAGGACGATGCGCATCATTTCTGCAGACCCGATCAATTAAGAGATGAGTTCAAGAGTATTATTGATCTCATATTATATATCTTCAAAATACTGAATTTCAATGATTTTACTGCCCAGGTCTCATTAAGGGATCCTGAAAACAAACAAAAATATATCGGATCAGATGAGAATTGGGAAAGGGCAGAACGTGATATTATTGAAGCTGCTTCAGAAAAAAACCTTGAGACTACTGTTGTTACAGGTGAGGCGGCATTCTATGGCCCAAAACTCGATTTCATGGTAAAAGATGCTATCGGAAGAAAATGGCAATTGGGTACAATACAGGTTGATTATAATCTGCCTGAACGTTTTGATCTGACATATAATGGCAATGACAACCAGAAACACAGACCTGTCATGATTCACAGGACTGTATTTGGATCAATGGAAAGATTTGTTGCGGTTCTTATTGAAAATACTGCCGGCAAATTTCCGCTCTGGCTTGCTCCGGAAAAAGCAGTCATTTTGCCGATAAGTGAAAAATTCAATGATTATGGTGGAAAAGTTTTGGAAATTCTAAATAATTCCGATATTTGCACTCTTATTGATGAAAGAAGCGAAAAGATAGGTAAGAAGATCAGGGATAATGAATTAAAGAGAATTCCCTACCTGCTTATTATAGGTGAAAAAGAGGTCGAGAACGGAACAATTGCTGTCCGTAAACAGGGAGAAGGCGATAAAGGGAGCATGAAAATTGAAGAATTTGTGAGTTTTATCAATGCTGAGATAAAGAAAGAAATTGCTTATTAAAGCAAAACAGATAATTATAGTATAAACAAAATTTAGGAGGAAAGAGCTATAGCTTTACCAATAAAGCGAAGCCCGGCAAGGGTTACCCAGCCGGCTCACAAAATTAACCACAGGATCACTGCGAAAGTGGTCAGAGTTGTCGGTGAAGAAATAGAGGCAGATGTAATGAGCTTACAGGATGCTCTCAGGTTAGCAGACAGCCTGGAACTTGATCTTGTTGAAATCTCACCAAATGCAGATCCCCCTGTTTGCAGAATTGTAGATTATCAGAAATTCCTTTATCAGCAAAAGAAAAAACAAAAAGAGATAAAGGCAAAAACCTCTAAAGTTGTAGTTAAGGAGATTAGGTTTGGACCAAATACTGATGATCATGACTATAATTTTAAACTAAAACATGCAATGAGGTTCCTCGAAGAGGGAGCAAAGGTCAGGGCTTATGTATTTTTTAAAGGAAGATCAATATTATTCAAGGAACAGGGTGAAGTATTGCTTTTAAGATTTGCAAACGACCTTGAAGATTATGGTAAGGTAGAACAACTTCCCAGACTTGAGGGAAAGAGGATGATAGTATCATTCTCACCAAAAAAGAAGAAATAGTTTTTTTAATTTATTTTATAGAGAAATGCCAAAAATGAAAACAAATCCGGGTGCGAAAAAGAGATTTTCTCTTACCGGAACAGGAAAGATCAAGCGTAAACATGCATTTAAAAGGCACATCCTGACGAAAAAAACAACAAAAAGTAAGAGAAATCTTACATATTCAGGATTGGTTCACAAAACAGACCTTAAGAACGTTAAGCTGTTACTTGCAAGCAGATAATTGTTAAACGCATTGATTAAATTAATTATAGTACTAACAGATTGTTCAGCTTTAAAGAGTCTTAAATAAGGCCGCTGACATTCAAAAAAAAATGAGTTATGCCAAGATCAGTAAATGCAGTCGCATCGAGAGCCAGAAGGAAAAAGGTTCTTAAGCAGACAAAAGGAAACTTCGGATCAAGAAAAAATGTAATAACAGTTGCAAAGAATACCCTGGATAAAGGATTAGGGTATGCATATCGCGACAGGAAGAAGAAAAAAGGCTTATTCAGAGCTCTATGGATTCAAAGGATTAATGCAGGAGTAAGACAGTATGATATGAGTTATTCTGAATTTATCGGGAAACTTGATAAACAGGGGATCACTCTTAACAGAAAAACCCTTGCCGACCTGGCTATGAACCATCCTGAAGCTTTTAAAGCAATAGTGGAAAAAGTTAAATAACTAAGTTTCTCTATATAAAAAGGGGCATGTTTCCATGTCCCTTTTTTTATTCTCTTTTTTTGCCTCACTCTAAATCCCTTTCCAGGGGAGAAGGACTTATTTACTTGATTATCTTTTTCTTACTCCCCTTTTCCCCGGGGAGAAGGGGCCGGGAGATGAGGTTTTATTATCTCGCCTTCATAAACATCCTGCCCCATCTTATCCGTTTCAACCCCTTTGCTTCTTTATCGAGTGAAAGCCATATGAATTTGGGAGTACCTACAATATGATCCTCAGGGACGAAACCCCAGTACCTTGAATCTGCTGAATTATGCCTGTTATCCCCCATCATCCAGTAATAATCCATTTTGAATGTATAACTGTTTGCTTCAACATTATTTATGAAGATTTTACTGCCTTCCACCCTGAAGTCATTTTCTTCAAAAACGTCAATTATCCGCTCGTAAAGACAGATATTTGAGGTATCGATCTTAACTGTCGCCCCCCTGGATGGCAACCAAATTGGACCGGAATTGTCTTCATTCCATCCAAAGGTGGGCTTATAGGGGAAGATATGAGGAGCATACTCCTTGTCTCTCGCATATATTGGAGAAACCTGAGTTACATTGGGAAATTTTGAAATTGCTTCAGCATTGGATTTTGTCAAAGGCAGATAATATGCTGCGCCTGAAACCATAGTCTGATCTGATCTTGAAATATTTAATCTCTCAAAAGCCTTTGGATTTATGCTTGTACCGTTAGTGCTTATTACGTAAGTAGTTTGCTGTGTGTTATTATCAGGAACTAACTTGCCATTTACATAGAGTATCCCTTCCCTGATAGTAATAGTATCTCCCGGAAGTCCCACACATCTTTTAACATAATTGTCTCTTCTGTCAACCGGTCTGTATATTACTGTAAACCTGTCTCTTATATCTTTTCTTGAAAGCTGAAGGTAATACTCGTCCGACTTTGGTTGAGTGGATCCGTATGTATCTCTCATTTTTAAATCTCTTGCATTCCTTCTTACGATCTCATAATAACTTGTTGTCTGTTCTTCCAAAACAACTGTATCTCCGGCAGGAAAATTAAAAACAATAGGATCATTTCTTTTAACTTTTCCACCGCCGACAAGTCTTTTATATGGCCATATCACCAGATCTGACCATGATTTACCGTTTGTAAGGGGAAGAGTATGCTGAGTAAAAGGAAAAGCAATTGGTGTATTAGGCATTCTCGGACCATATGCCAGTTTACTGACAAAAAGATGGTCTCCTACAAGTAATGATTTCTCCATTGAGGGGGTAGGAATACGATAATTCTGGAAAAGGAAGATATTAATCAGAGTTACAGCAATTACCGCAAATATCAGTGCATCAAGCCATTCAATAAAAGCACTGTTTTTCCCATTTCTTTTCTTCCAGAAGGTCCAGTTTACCTTTTCTGTTATGTAAAGATCAAAGATAACAACCAGGCCAAGCAGGAGCAGGTAATTACCTATCCAGACAACAACAAGGATATAAAGAATTGCAGCAATAGCAAACCGTATATTCTTACTCGTAAATAATTCATTCATTTTTTTTAGTATTTATGACCGGCAAATGTAAATATTTTTATCAGAATCCCATTACGTCATTCATCGTATAGACTCCTTCCCTGGAATGTATAAATTCCGCTGCAACAACTGCTCCGAGCGCAAACCCTTTCCTGTTCCTGGCTTCATGTTTAAGAGTAATGGTATCAATCTCTGATTCCCATGATACAATGTGTGTTCCCGGCACTTCCCCTTCGCGGTAAGATTTTACTGGTATTGAGCTTTCTGTCTTTTCTTTATCCATACTCCATGAGGTATACCTTTTATTTTCATCAATAATACCTTTTGCCAGAGCTATGGCTGTACCGCTTGGAGCATCAAGTTTTTTTGTATGATGGATCTCCTCGACTGAGACTATGTAGTCAGTGTACCGTTCCATCTGCTTTGCCAGTTCCCTGTTAAGCCGGAATATCAGATTAACTCCGATACTGAAATTTGCAGAATGGATAAAAGATGTTTTGTTCTGCCTGCAAGCATCAACAGCCTTTTCATAATTTTCAAGCCATCCGGTAGTACCAGATACAACAGGCACTTTACAGCCAAGACATTTAATAATGTTACTTAGTGCTGTCGCAGGTGAAGAAAATTCAATCGCAGCATCAATCCCTTTCAGATTATTCCTGTTCAGATCATCAATATTATCCTGATCTATAATCAGTTTAATAACATGACCCCTTTTTATTGCAACGGCTTCAATCTCATGTCCCATCCGGCCATATCCTATAAGTGCTATATTCATATTATTAAATTTCTACGAAATTACCCGTTTTGGCATTTCATACATCATTAAAAATCAACAAAATTCTTAAAGAGAAGTTAAAATTTTAATGTTTATATGGAAAGATATCAGGTAATAGCAGCTAAACAGTTTTTATTTACAAAACAATGTGCCCGGAAATTGAAGATCCCCGCAGCAAGCAGCGGGGAGCTCGGCGAAGCCAATGCGCTCGCCGGGATTCAAAATAACTTAAAAAATAAAATAAAATTCCCTTAACAATTCAATATTAAATTTATTATCTATATTTCATGAAACAATCTAATCAGCAATGAGACATATAATATCTTCATTATCAATAATTATTATGATAATTTCTATTTCTTCATGCAATCAGGATAAAGCTGATCTTGTTATTATTAATGGCAAAGTACTTACAATTGATAACGATTATCCTCATACAGAAGCTGTCGCTATAAAAGGAGAAATAATTCTTGCTGTTGGTTCAACTGATAAGATATCAAAGCATATTGACAAAAATACAACCACAGTAATTGATGCCAGGGGGAGATTGGTAATCCCGGGATTTAACGATGCTCATGCCCATTTCGGTCCTCTCGATCCGGATTATATCGAACTTCGTTATACAACTGATCCTTCAACTATTACAGAAAAAGTAAAGGCCCAGGTTGCCATTTCAAAACCTGGTACAATTATACGGGGCGGGCACTGGGAACATGAAATGTTTACAGATAAAAAATGGCCTTCAAAAGAGTTAATAGATGCTGTTTCTCCTGAAAATCCTGTTATACTCAGCAGGGCTGACGGACATTCTGTTCTTGTTAACTCATATGTGCTCAAAGCATCAGGTATAACAAAAAATAGTGCCAATCCATTTGGAGGAGAGATTCAGAAAGATCCTGTCAGCGGAGAACCAACCGGCATAATTAAAGAAAATGCAATGGGTCTGATTAAAACCGGAGAAGTAAAATCCGAAAGAACCCCGGAAGAACTTACAGAAAGAAAATGGAATGGGTATATCCTGGCACTCCGGGAAGCATGTGAACTTGGTGTAACAAGTATTCAGATACCAGGAGATGCCGAACTTGAAATATTTGAAAAACTTTTTAAGTCAGGACTTCTTACAGCAAGGTTTGATCTTGGGAAACCCCTGACAGCTGATACTCTGCTTCTTGAAGAGTATACTTTGCTTTCAGAAAAACTGACAAGAAATGGTAACTGGTTAAGATTTGGTTACCTGAAAGCATTTATCGATGGGACTCTCGGATCAGGTACTGCACTGATGACTGAACCATTTACAGATAACCCTGAAACTTCGGGTCTGGCAATGATGCCGTATGAGGAGTTTGAGAAAATGGTTGTAATAGCAGATAAATACGGATTTCAGATCGGAGTTCATGCGATTGGTGACAAGGGAAATAACTGGACACTAAATGCATATGAAAAAGCCCGTCAGGTAAACGGTAAACGTGACAGTCGTCATAGAGATGAACATGCTCAGATCCTTTTGCCTGAAGACATTCAGCGTTTTGCAAGTATCGGGGTTATTCCCTCCATGCAACCAACACATTGCGTAACTGATAAAAATTTCTGTGAGAAAAGAATCGGATCAGAAAGAGCTAAATATTCATATGCCTGGAAAAGCCTGACTGATGCAGGAGCTAATATGGCATTTGGTACTGACTATCCTGTCGAACCTTTAAATCCGATGGAGGGATTGTACGCAGCTGTAACAAGGAAAGACAGACTGGGGGAAGCAGGCAATGGATGGTATCCTGAACAGAAAATCACAATGGAAGAAGCTATCAGATACTATACTCTTGGCTCCTCGTATGCCCAGTTAATGGAGGATAGAAAAGGAAAAATCAGACCAGGATATCTGGCTGATATTGTCATAACTGATAAAGATCTTCTCACAATACCTGAGAATGAAATAATGAAAACCCGGGTTGATTACACTATAACAGGTGGAAAAATCGTTTTTACATCAGGAAGGTAGCATGAACTACAATCAGTTGCTGCTATTTAGATAGTGAATATAATATCCTGAGTGCTTCTTCCTGCGAAGATCCGCAAAACTGAGGCTCAGCTTTAAAATCCGAACAGACCTTTGGTTTTTCAGGTGTATCATAGATAGAGCATGAATAATCATCCTTAAGATGAATGCACCTCACTCCTGAAGGTTTTCCGTCCACCATCCCGGGTATGGGTGAGGAAATAGACAATGCAATGCAACAGGCACCACAACCATTACGACAATCCATTCTATAAAGCATTGTTATTGACTACAAAAATACACAAATATTCCTGAATCAACGCCAACCATTGCACCGTTATACCATTGTACCCTTGCACCAATATATCATTGCGCCTCTTATATATTCTTTGTAGTTTTGTAAAAACAAATTTAATGAGAATCGATATTTTAACAGTTCTTCCTGAGTTACTTGAGAGTCCGCTTAACTATTCCATTGTTAAAAGAGCCAGGGAGAAAGGACTGGTGGAGATAAATATCATCAATCTTCGCGATTTCACAACTGATAAATATAAAAGTGTCGATGATTACGCTTTTGGAGGTGGCGCAGGGATGGTAATGATGATAGAACCAGTCTATAAAGCTATTACAAAACTTAAAGGTGAACGTGAGTATGATGAGATCATTTATACCTCACCTGACGGAGAAAGATTTAATCAAAAAATGGCGAACCAGCTTTCTCTTAAAAACAACATATTAATTCTTGCCGGACATTATAAAGGGGTTGACCAGAGAATCAGGGATCACCTTATTACAAAGGAGATATCAATTGGTGATTATGTATTATCAGGCGGTGAATTACCAGCAGCGATAATAACAGATGCAATTATCAGGATTATCCCTGGTGCAATATCAGATGAGCAATCAGCTCTCTCCGATTCATTTCAGGATGACCTTCTTGCTCCTCCGGTATACACCAGACCTTCTGATTTTAAAGGATGGCAGGTTCCTCCTGTTCTGCTTTCAGGTCATGCTGCCGAAATTGATAAATGGAGGCATGAGCAGGCTGAAGAAAGAACAGAGAGGCTGAGACCAGATCTTCTGCACGATAATAAGATATCATAGTTTATTCTTAAAATTTAATTCAGAATAGCTTCACACCAACCAAACCTTCCAGCAATTCATTCTCAGGAGTACAACACATACTTCTTTTAATAATAGCTACTAAAATCCATAAGAAACAGGCAACAAATCATTTCCTGAAATAAGCCCGGATTACTGATTCTTATTTAAACTTGTAATTATCAAAACCTTTACTAAATTTGCATGTAACATAACAATTTATTAACTACTTAAAAATCAACAACATGAATGCTCAGGATTATATCAAACGGGAAGACAAATATGGTGCACATAACTATCATCCGCTGCCCGTAGTGCTCGAGAGAGGTGAAGGACCGTTTGTATGGGATGTTGAAGGGAAAAGATATTTTGACTTTTTATCAGCCTATTCAGCTGTAAATCAGGGCCATTGTCATCCTAAAATAATTAAAGCACTAACTGACCAGGCAAAAATACTTACTCTTACTTCAAGAGCATTTTATAATTCAGTTCTGGGCGAGTTTGAAGAATATATTACTAAATATTTTAAATATGATAAGGTACTTGCAATGAATTCAGGTGCCGAAGCAGATGAAACCGCGTTGAAACTTTGCCGTAAATGGGCGTATAAAGTAAAAGGAATCCAGCAGAATAATGCAAAAATCATATCCTGTGAAGGCAATTTTCATGGCAGAACAATTTCCATTATATCAATGTCAACTGATCCGGATTCAACAAATGACTACGGTCCCTTCACTCCCGGATTCGTTACTATTCCTTATAATGACCTGAAAGCTCTTGAAAATGCACTTCAGGACCCTGATGTTGCAGGTTTTCTTGTTGAACCAATACAGGGCGAGGCAGGTGTATTTGTACCTGATGAAGGTTTTCTGAAGAAAGCATACGATCTGTGCAAATCTAAAAATGTGTTGTTCATTGCTGATGAAGTACAGACCGGAATCGGCCGCACTGGTAAATTGCTTGCATGTGATCATGAGGGGGTAAGACCTGATATTCTTATTCTTGGTAAAGCATTATCGGGAGGTGTACTGCCGGTTTCAGCTGTTCTGGCCGATGATGAGATTATGTTAACTATAAAGCCTGGTGAACATGGCTCAACATTCGGAGGAAATCCCCTGGCTTCCAAAGTTGCTATTGCTGCTCTTGAGGTAGTTAAAAATGAAAACCTGGCACAGAACGCAGAACGACTTGGTAAAATATTCCGTGAAGAATTCAGGAACATCAAATCGGATATGATTGAACTGGTCCGCGGTAAAGGGCTTCTTAATGCAGTGGTAATCAGACCAAAAAATGGCAAGGAAGCATGGGATGTTTGTCTGGCAATGAGAGACAAGGGAGTTAT
The DNA here is from genome assembly GCA_963732435.1 of uncultured Bacteroidales bacterium. Classification (GTDB taxonomy): domain Bacteria; phylum Bacteroidota; class Bacteroidia; order Bacteroidales; family VadinHA17; genus LD21. The sequence goes on from CAVSZL010000012.1 coordinate 104,555, forward strand.
TGCGAAACCGACACATGGCCATATAATCCGCTTTGCCCCTCCTTTAGTAATATCTGAAGCACAATTAAGAGAAGCTATTGTACAAATCAAAGAGGCGTTTAAATTATTTGAATAAAAATTCCTCATTCAAGTGATATTTTATTATAAATTTTTATCTGAATCGCCTTGTACTAATTGCGAAATCAACCATTAATGACCCTATTCTTTTGCGTTAAACTTATTTAGTAATAATTCTGAAAAACTTAATCGGACTATGAATGAACACAACATTTTTAAGTGTATCGTAAAGTTCGTTGCAATTGCAGTATTTCTTTCGCTGGCATCGTGTAAAGGAAACAGGGAAGTGACAACCGAGGAACTGCAGGACCATATAAAATATCTGGCATCCGATTCTCTTGGAGGAAGAATGACCGGATCAATTGGCGACAGTCTGGCAGCTGTTTATATTAAAACTCAGCTTTCTGATATTGGATTTTTACCATTAACCGGTGACGGATTTCAGAGTTTTGAAGTTACCAAAAAAATTTTACCGGGTAGAAATAATTCTTTGATAATAAACGGTAAAGGATATTCAGCAGAAAAGGACTTTACACCAATGGCTTTTAGTTCCAATTCATTACTGGAAGCAGATGTGATCTTTGCCGGTTATGGATTAAATATCGACACTGATAGTTTAAAGTGGAATGATTACAAGGATCTGGAAGTTAAAGGAAAATGGGTAATGATACTTCGCTCTGATCCGGAAAATGATAATAATAACAGTCCGTTTTTAGCTTTCACCGGAGACAGGGATAAATCTCTTATGGCAAAAGACCTGGGTGCTGGCGGAGTCCTTATGGTTTCCGGACCCTTATACGACTCAGGTGATACATTCGAAGCACTTAATAATGAAGGTTTTCCGGTTGGAATCCCGGTAATCAGAATTAAAAGAGAGATCGCAGATGCGATACTGGCAGATTCTAAAAAATCAGTTGCTGCGCTCGAGAAAAGCCTCAATAATTTCAGGAAACCGGTTTCATTTTCAACTAATGTAAAAATAAGTGCCGGTGCGGAAATCGTAAAAGAAACAACCAGGACACGTAATGTCGTAATGGAACTAAAAAGCGATGATCCTCAACTGAAAAATGAGTATATAATAATCGGCGCACACTTTGATCACCTGGGAATGGGAGGAGTTGGGTCAAACAGCAGGTCACCTGATACCACAGGAGTTCATCATGGTGCTGATGATAACGCTTCGGGTGTTGCAATGATGCTGGAACTTGCAGAAAAATTCAGCATGACAAAAGACAGCTTCAGAAGAAGTATAATTTGTGTGGCTTTTACAGGTGAAGAAGAGGGTCTTCTTGGATCAAAACACTTTACTGATAATCCGGGAATTAACCTTTCTGATGTCAATGCTATGATAAACCTGGATATGTTAGGCAGATTTAACGATTCGGTTAATTTACAGATATTCGGAACAGGTACTGCAGTGGGAATGAAGGATCTGATATATTCTAAAATTGATACTACATTAATAAAGCTCTCACTTTTTGATGAAGGCTACGGGCCGTCTGATCATTCCTCATTTTACCTGAAGGATATACCGGTACTGTTTTACTCAACCGGAGCCCATCTCGATTATCACACTCCGGATGACACTTATGATAAAATCAACTATGACGGGATGGTAAAGATCTCAGATCTGATCTATTCTGTTGCCAGTAATCTTGCATCATCAGATTCCAAAATGCAATTCAGGGAGTCAGGACCAAAAGCAGAACTATCAAGACCAAGCAGAAGAAAGGGAGTCACACTGGGAATAATGCCTGATTTTGCAGGAGCAGTAAAAAACGGACTGAGAGTGGATGCTGTTAGTCCGGGCAAAACAGCAGCTCTCGGAGGTATGATGAAGGGCGATATTATTACTGCAATCAATGGAAAACAGGTAAGTAATATCTATGATTACATGTCGAGAATGGGACAACTCAAACATGGCCAGACAATAAGCGTTGAAGTTCTGCGTAAGGATAAAAAAGAGGTATTGTTGATACAGTTATAAGATAAAAAGGCAGAAGGCAGAAGGCAGTAGGCAGTAGGCAGAAGGCAGTAGGCAGTAGGCAGAAGGCAGTAGGCAGAAGGCAGTAGGCAGAAGGCAGAAGGCAGAAGGCAGAAGGCAGAAGGCAGAAGGCAGAAGGCAGTAGGCAGTAGACAAAAAGGAGGAAGGTATATAACAAAAGATAAATTGATTAATAATACTGGTTATCAGCATGAAAAAGTTTATACTCTGGTCATTGGCATTTATAATAACAATTGCAGCAGCGATATATCAAAGACAGACTGGTCCTACTTATCCGAAGGAATTGAATATAAATATAAATGGCAGTGAATATGAACTGAAATTAATCAGAAGTCTGGCGCTTGATGAGAAACCAGAGGTAAAACTTGCCATAAAAGATACATCAGTAAAGGCACTCATTTACTTTAAACGCCTGAACTATGATGAGGATTATCAGAAAACAGATTTTTCATATAAAGTATACCCGGTTGACTCATACCTTATGAATAAGGTCTTCAGTATCAGCGAAGAGAGAGGATTTTTTGCGGAGGTTACTCAGCAACCTCCCGCAGGCAAGCTTCAATATTACATCGAAATTACAGATTCAGAAGGAACCCGTACATATTTTAAAGATAATCCTGTAATTATCCGGTTTAAAGGAGGAGTTCCGGCATATATTCTGATACCTCATGTCCTTTTTATGTTTATAGCAATGCTTCTTTCCACACTTGCAGGCTTAATGAGCATTGTAAAATTTCCTGAGTTTAAAAAGTATGCAATATGGACTCTGATTCTTTTTACATTAGGAGGAATGATACTGGGTCCGATTGTTCAGGATTATGCATTTGGTGACTTGTGGACAGGTATTCCATTTGGATGGGATTTAACTGACAACAAAACACTTATTGCATTCATATTCTGGATAATTGCCGTGTATATGAACAGAAAGGAAGACAGGCCTTTCTACATTATTCTTGCTGCTGTAGTACTTTTGATTATTTTTTCAATACCTCACAGCATGTTCGGTTCTGAATTGGATTATACAACCGGCGAGGTAACTCAGGGAATAATTCTGAATTTTTTCTGATATATCTTAAATATTTCCTAAATTGAGTGCAGCATTTTAAATAATACCACGTCTATTGATTAAAAATTGATAGAAAGTGGGTGCAGCAACACATATAAATACTAGTCTTTACATAAAGATGGCAAATGTAGAAGCAGCATTCAAAAACTTACACCAGGACCTGCTTGATGGTTGTAAGGTTGGCGACCAGAAAGCGCAGTTTCAGATTTATAAGTTGTACTATAAAGCGATGTACAACACAAGTCTGAGGATCGTTTCAGACTCAATGGAAGCTGAAGACATTATGCAGGAATCGTTCCTGTCGGCCTTTGAAAAAATTGATACCTATTCAGGAACCGTTAGTTTCGGTGCATGGCTGAAGAAAATTGTGATAAACCGGTCACTTGACGCCCTGAATAAAAGAAAAGTGGTCTTTGAAGATATTGAATCATATACCGGTATAAGAGATGATAGCGGTGATGATTCTGAAAGATATCAGGAATTGGACATTAGAGTTGAGGAGGTGAAGGAGGCAATTGAAAGGCTTCCTGATGGTTACAGGGTTATACTTTCACTTTACCTGCTGGAAGGATATGATCATGATGAGATAGCTGAGATCATGTCAATTAATAGCAGCACCTCAAGGTCTCAACTATCAAGGGCAAAACAAAAGCTTATTGCAGAATTAAAAGGAAAATGAAAAAATTAGTGGTATGAAAAATATAGAAGATATACTAAGAAACAACAGGGATTTTTTCGAAGATGCTGAACCTTCGAAAGGTCACTTTGAAAGGTTTGAAAGGAAACTTGAAGCCAGGTTCCGGTCAAAAACAATTAAAAGAAGCATTGTTCCATACCTTTTAAGAGCAGCTGTCGTTACCCTGCTCGTAACACTTTCTTCGCTCTGGACATGGGATCATTTTATTCGTCCGGGTAGCAGCAGAATGACTCTTGGGCAGGTATCGCCACAATATAAGGAAGTTGAAAACTACTATATGCACCAGGTCAGCCTGATGGAAGGTGAAATAGGAAATCTCGATCATTCAGATAATCCTGAACAAAAAGAGATGATGATCAGCGAGATGAAAAGTATGGATTCAGTTTATGTCTCTCTTCAGAAAGAACTTAAAGCAAACCCGAATGATGAACGTATTATAAATGCAATGATAGAGCATTATCAAACAAAACTCGAAGTAATGTCTTATATAGTGAATCAACTTAAGACAATTAGAAATGATAACCAAAACAATACAGAAAATGAAAAAGTCAATTTATAATCCAGGAATACTCCTGTTTACAACACTATTCCTCTTATCTCTGACAGTATCAGCAGACGAAGTTAAGAAGGAATTCCACAAGGAGTATGCAGCATCAGCAAATACTACCCTTGAAATCAGCAACAGATATGGAGATGTTGTTGTCCAGAGCTGGGATAATAACCAGATAGTTATTGATGTAATTATCACCGTAGAAATGCCCAGCAGAGAAAGGGCTGAAAAACTTCTTGGGTATATCAACGTGGAGTTTTCGGAGAGCGACAATCTTGTTAAAGCCAGAACAGTAATTGATGAGAACTTCAATTTCTCCGGATGGGGTGGAGATTCTAAGAGATTCAGTATTGATTATAATATTAAAATGCCGGTAAAAGCATCTCTTACTCTTGCCAACAAATACGGAAATACTAAAATTAATGAACTTCATGGATTAGTTAACCTGGATATTAAATATGGAAATATAAACGCAGGGAAACTATTAAGGGGAAATGTTAAACCTATCAACAAAATATACGTTGCATATGGCAAGGGTTCAGTTGATGAAGCAGGATGGGTAGAACTTACCGTAAGATATGTTGGCAGCATGAATATTACAAAGAGCCAGGCTTTATTGCTTGATAGTAAGTACTCAAAGATTTCACTGGGTGAAACAAGTTCAATCGTCGGAGAGAGTAAATATGACAATCTTAAAATTGAAAAAATTTCAAACCTGATTCTTGAAAATGGATACACAGAAACAAATATCGGAAGTCTGACCAAAAAGCTCAGCTACAAAGGCAGCTATGGGTCATTCACAATTGAAAATGTTCCCGCTGGTTTTGAATCAATTGACGTAGAAACCCGATATATGGGTGTAAAACTTGGAATAGACCCATCAGCTAACTATAATCTTGATGGTAAAGTCTCCTACGGCGGATTGAAATATAATGAGGATAACTTTAAAGTTCAGAAAAGGATAATTGAAAATAATTCAAGTGAAGTATCTGGTATTGTTGGAAAAGAAGAATCACCGGCATCTAAAGTTAATGTAAGTTCTTCTTACGGAACTATAAGATTATATTTATAAACTTCTTAAACTCATCACCCATCCACTTCCTTCCATCAGCAATTGGAATGAAGTGGATTTTTTTATTTTCTTATCGCATTCTACCTTCTGCCTTCTGCCCTCTGCCTTCTGCCTCCCACCTCTTATTTTAAACTCTCCTCCCTGTAAATATAAACTCCTTCTTTTCCGTCAGCTGAGGCAAATGCCCTGAACATTCCTTTGGAATTAAAAGGCATAGACACATTTCCAGCTTTATCAACGCAAATCACACCCCCGCTCCCACCAGCTTTCACAAGCTTATCATTAACAACAAGTTCTGAAGCCTCTGCCAGTGAAAGATTCTTATATTCCATTAACGCAGATATATCGTGGGCAACTGTCCACCTGATAAAGAATTCACCATGTCCTGTTGCTGAAACGGCACATGTATTGTTGTTTGCATAGGTACCGGCTCCGATTATCGGAGCATCACCCACCCTGTTATATTTTTTATTTGCCATACCTCCGGTTGATGTACCAGCTGCAAGGTTTCCGCTTTTATCAAGAGCACAACATCCAACTGTACCATTCTTTTCTCTTTTCAGTATTTCCTGCAGGTCGTTATATCTGCTTTCAGTATAAAAATATTCTGCAGGAACTATTTCCAAACCCTGTTCCTTTGCAAACTGGGAAGCCCCCAGACCTGTCAGCAAAACATGTTTGGAGTTTGTCATAACACGGCGGGCAGCAGTAATGGGATTCTTAATATCAGTCACACCAGCAATAGCACCTGCTGCAAGGTTTGATCCATCCATAATGGCAGCATCGAGCTCATTCCTGCCATCATGAGTAAAAACTGCTCCTTTACCTGCATTGAAAAGAGGATTGTCCTCAAGCATATTTATTGTCTTTTCAACAGCATCAAGAGCACTTCCTCCCTCACTAAGAATCTTTTTTCCTGTATCCAAAGCTGCCTGCAGAGATGCCCTGTATTCTTTATCCATCTCAGGAGTCATTTTGTCCTTTGACATTGCTCCTGCACCACCGTGAACTACAATAGCCCACTCCTGTCGTGAAACAGATTCAGTTTCCCTGTTCTGATCTGAATTTTCTTTTGGGTTTCTGCATGAGTACAAACTCGCAAAAAGAAGAAAGAGGAATGCATTAAAAACAATCAGTTTAAATTTCATTATAAAATGTATTAAATTATAGTAAACCCTTTATTACACATCTGATATATTTCAGAAATCCATCTCCACAACCGTTATACCTGATCCCCCAAATTCAACATGTTCATCGCGGAATGACTTGACAACATCAACTGTATCAAGATATTGCCTCACAAGCTGCCTTAGTATCCCATTTCCTTTCCCATGAAGAATTCTCAGGTTCCGGTGCTGTACTACAAGTGCACTATCGATCAGATCGCGTACCTGATTTAATGCCTCCTCCCCTCTTACTCCTCGAATATCTATCTCTGGTTTGAAATTAATGTTTCGCTGAACTATACCTGGATCATTTTCTCTGTATACCTGGTTGGCTTTCAGACTCTTTCTCAGATCCGATCTGGAAATTCTTTCTATCTTGTCAACAGGTACAAAAAATCTCAGGTTCCCGGTTTCAACCTGTACCATTTTATCTTTTATGGCAATAATCTCGCCTGCAGCCTGTGTATCTACCATCCTTACAGGATCGCCAGGTTTTAACGGCTGTTCCTTCGCAGCTTTAATAACAGGTTGAACTATAGGTGTGTCAGATCCTGTCTTAATCTTTTTAACTCTGTTTACAAGGAGAGCTGCTTTCTGCTCCGATTCTGTTTCTAACGGCTTTATCTCTTTAACCACGGCGCTTTTAAATTCCTCAAGCTGCTGTCTTAAATCCTTTGTTTTTTCCTTTTCAGCCTGCGACTCCCTTATCTGCCTGATTGTATTTTCGATCATCCTGTTCGACTCCTTAAGGATATGTTGTGCTTCATCCTTTGCTTTTGTAATTATCTCTTTCCTCAGAGTTTTAGCTCCTGATAACTCCTTTTCATATTCAGCCATCAGCTCCTCCAGGCGTTTCTCCTGTTGCCTTATGCTCTGTCTTTTAGTTTCCCAGTACCGTTTATCCCTTGCAATATCCTTGAGATGTTTATCATAGTTAATATTCTTAACTCCGGCCTTTCCGGAAGCCTCGGCAAGAATCTCTTCAGGAAGCCCTATTTTTCTGGCGATCTCAAATGCAAACGAACTTCCTGGTTTACCAATAGTAAGCTGGAAAAGGGGTTGCATCAGATGATTATCAAAAGCCATAGCTCCGTTAACTATACCTTCATTTACCGAAGCGAAGTGCTTAAGATTTGTATAATGTGTTGTAATTACTCCAAACATCTTCTTCCTGTTCATTTCACCAAGAATTGCTTCAGCAATTGATCCACCAAGCATTGGTTCTGTGCCTGTCCCGAATTCATCAATAAGCACCAGGGTTTTTTCACTTCCGTTCTTAATGAAATATTTCATGTTTATCAGATGAGAACTATAGGTACTTAAGTCATTATCAATACTTTGCTCATCACCAATATCAATAAGAAGATTTCTGAACAGACCTGTTTCTGATCCTTCAGCAACTGGAATTGTTATACCGCATTGAAGCATATACTGAAGCAGACCGACTGTTTTAAGGCAAACCGACTTACCTCCGGCATTAGGACCTGAGATAAGTAAGATCCTGTCTTTGTCATCAAGGATAATATCCAGCGGAACTACTTTCCTGTCAGGAAGCTTTTCAAAAGCAAGCAGGAGAAGAGGATGGATTGCCTTTCTCCATGAGATATATTGATTATTAAGCAGAACCGGCTTAATTGAATTGAGTCTGTTTCCGAGAATAGCCTTTGACCTGATAAAATCTATTTCACCAAGAAAAAGATTTGCCTCAAGAAGGTCGTCAATATATGGCCTGACATTATCGGCAAAAGCTGTCAGTATCCTTACTATTTCACGTCTTTCCTCATATTCAAGTTCAACAATCTCATTATTCATCTCAACAATCTCCTCAGGTTCGATAAAAACAGTTTTCCCTGAAGCTGATTGATCATGAATAAGTCCCTTTATTTTTCTTTTGTCATAAACACTTACCGGGATTACACCTCTCCCATTACGCACTGATACAGAAGTATCTGAATCGACAAAACCTTCAGATTGAGCCTGTTTAAGGATAGAATTCAGACGTTTGGATACCTGGATGTTTTTAGCAATAAGTTCAGCCCTGATCTCTTTTAACCTGGTAGAAGCATTATCTTTTATAACTCCCCGTTTGTCTATAATCCTGTCAATTGACTCCAAAACATAAGGATATGTCTTAACAGAACTGCACATTGCCCTCAATACGGGATATTTAACAGCATCCTTACCTCTGAAAAAATTCAGTATTGTTTTAACAGTCTCAAGAGATCTTTTCAGATCAAATACTTCCTGTACTTCGGGGAATGTGCCTTCAATTCTTATTTTATTAAGGCAATCTGATATCTTATAATAGTGCTCTGAAGGGAAGAAATCTTCGAATTGAAGTATCTGTTGGAATTCATATGTTGCAGATAAGTTATGGGTTAACGAATCAAAATTATCACAGAATTCAATCTCATCAACCTTTTCAATTCCCATAGGACTAAGGCACTTCTCTGTGAGCAGAGAACGAATCCGGTCAAAACCAATTTTAGATTCAAAGTTTTCCGGGTAGATCATAAATGTGGATAAAATTTAATATGAGTATCTGGAAAGAGTAATAATAGTTTTTTTGGAACTTGATAATCAGTTATTTTCTCATTTAGGTCACATGAACTCTCACCGACCACTGAAATGAGCCTCACCCTAAATCCCTCTCCCAGGGGAGAGGGACTTGAAAATGAATTGGATATCTTCCCCCTCTCACTCGGGAGAGGAAGATCAGAGGGGGTGAGGTAAAAATTCAAGAACGGGGTGTGGGGATTGAGTTCATTCATTTTCAAGATATTTCAGTTTTCTTATTACTGAATACGAATAGTCATACTATTTAAAATTAATGAACAAAAGTAGGATAAAAATCATATCAAGAGTTTATCAATGAAATGTAAATAAGTAATATTTGAAATAATCTGCGATACTAATATTATATGGATCAAAAAAAATTATCTTTAAAACCAGACAACCAACCTGTTAAATTGAGCTAAAAGAAGTACAAAATTGTAATTAAAAACTATCAGGAAATGAAGAAACATTTAATACTGATCATCTTAGCAATACTTCTGATTTTTAACCTTTTCTCATGCAAAAAAGTAGCACCAGTATCAGATGTAATTCCATTAATGGAACATCCCAGACCGGATTTTCAGAGGGATATGTGGCAAAATCTTAACGGGCCATGGTCATTCAGATTCGATTCATTAAATATCGGGGAGAATGAAAAATGGTACACCAACACTACGGGTTTTGATAAAAAAATCCTTGTTCCTTTCCCATGGGGGTCTAAACTCTCAGGCGTTGATAATGAGGCAGAAATCGGTTGGTATAGTCGTCAAATAGAGATACCTTCAGAATGGAAAAACAAAAAAATATTTATAGTATTCGGGGCCAGTGACTGGATCACAACCGCCTGGCTTGACGGACAGTTACTTGGAACCTTCCGTGGTGGATATACTCCTTTTGAATTTGACATAACCTCATTCATTAAAAAAGGTAAAAAACAACAACTGGTAGTAAGGGTTGATGATACACCTTTCCCACACAAACTTGAAGGGAAACAGGGATATGGACAAGCCAAGGGAATTTGGCAAACAGTCTACCTCGATGCAAGAGGTCAATGCTTCATCAGGTCAATCAAATTTACCCCGGATATTGATCAACAGATAGTTACTGTAAAAGTCAATATAAGTCAGCAGGCTTCAGCCAGCACATCATTTAAACTGAAATTTTTAACAGGAAACCAGACAAATCCTGAAGTTAACCGGAAATTTACAGAAGGAACAGATGAACTGACTTTCCAGGTACCTATTGAAAAGATGGAGCTTTGGGATCTAAACAATCCATTTTTGTATGATGTTGAAGCCTCAGTTATTGAATCAGATGATGAAACTGATCGTATAAAAAGTTATTTCGGGATGCGCAAAATAAGTGTAATCCCGTTACCGGGAACTGATATTCCTTATATAGCACTCAATAACAAGCCAATATACCTGCAAATGGCTTTGGATCAATCCTATCATCCCGACGGATTCTATACATTCCCGTCAGATGAATTTATGAAAGATGAAATTCTCCGTTCGAAGAAAATTGGACTTAATACAAACCGGATCCATATCAAAGTGGAAGTCCCGAGAAAACTATACTGGGCAGATAAATTAGGATTGCTTATAATGGCCGATGTGCCTAATTTCTGGGGAGAACCTACAGAAGAAGCTAAGAATGAATACATGGTCGCAATGAATGGTATGATAGAGAGGGACTACAATCATCCATCTGTTTTTCAGTGGGTGCTTTTTAACGAAACTTGGGGATTATTTACAAAAAAAGAGGGGGAAGAAAAGGAAAGGCTCTATCTGCCCGAGACTCAAAACTGGGTTGAAAGTGTATTTAATCTGGCAAAGCAACTTGATCAGACCAGGTTGATTGAAGACAATTCACCCTGCAATTATGACCATGTTGTTACTGATGTAAACAGCTGGCACGTATATATACCAGGGTATGAGTGGAAAAAGCACCTTGATGAAGTATGTGCAAATACTTTTCCCGGATCAAAATGGAATTATATCGGAGGACGCGTTCAGGGTAATCAACCTCTGTTCAACAGTGAATGCGGTAATGTGTGGGGATATACCGGAAGTACGGGCGATGTGGATTGGTCATGGGATTATCACCTGATGATAAATGAGTTCCGTAGTCATCCCAAAATATGTGGATGGTTGTACACTGAACATCACGATGTTATTAACGAATGGAACGGATACTACCGTTTTGACAGAACAGAAAAATTTACCGGGATGGAGGACCTGGTACCTCAGATGACCCTCAATGATCTGCACAGCGATATCTATGTTGCCCCGGCAGGACCACTTTGCACAGAGGTTAATCCTTCAGAAACAATTAAATTACCTCTTTTTGCCTCTTTTATGACTGGAAGAGATCTTGGCAAAAATCTGATTCTCAAGACCTCTCTTACCGGATGGGATCAGATGGGAAACATGAATACCTATTCAGATTCATCACAACTTATTGCTTACGAACCATGGAGCGCAAAAGAGATTCAACCAATAAGGATTAAAATGCCTGATACAAGGGGATTGGCAATATTTTCACTGGTTGTTGAGGATGCTTCAGGAAATGTGCTGCATCGTAACTTTACCACATTTAAAATTGGAAAGGGAACTGCTGAGCGCGAGGAGCTTATAAAGACAGAAGGGAAGATAGTAAAGGTTACCAGATTTGCGCCAGATACTTTCAAATCACAAAAGTGGAGTTCAAAACAATGGAATGTTCTGAATGGATTGAAAGTTAATGGAGCCGGATCGGGGTATTTTGAATATGAAGTTCCTGTACCTGAGAGTATATCAGTTGATAAAATTGATGAGATTGCAATAATTGCAGAGCTCTCGGCAAAGCAGTTATTCGGAAAAGACAGAGATGATGTCACACTTACTGATGGGGATTATATGCGAGGAAAAGGGTTAAAAGATCCCTCAAAGAATCCAAATTCATACCCGATGACAGATACCCGGAAATATCCTTCAAAAGTGAAAATAACTGTTGATGGGGAATCATTGGGAACATTTGACCTGGCAGATGATCCTGCCGATCACCGGGGAATCTTATCCTGGTTCTCACAGCCACATAACCGGACTTTAAATGAGGCCGGGTCATATGGTTATCTTGTAAAGGCATCTGTTCCGAAACAACTGATTCAAAATGCTAAAAATAAAAAACTGCTTATCAGGTTCGAGGTTGAAGAGACAACTCCGGGTGGGTTGGCAATTTATGGAGAAAGATTCGGCAGATATCCTTTTGATCCGTCTGTAATTTTTGTAATGAAGCAGTAAAAGTCAGAAGAGAACTTACATTTAGTTTTTTTCCACGGGGAGCCTTCAGTGTGCATATATCCATTGTTACTACTAATACGATTCGTATTGTTTTTTGAATTGTTATTCCTGAATGAATTGCTGGTACAATAGTTAATTTGAATATATTTGAAACTTCGGATAAATAATAAATACTTCATTATGAGATTACAAAAATTAGCAGCTGTATGTTTTATAATTTTAATCCCTGCACTAGTGTTGTCGCAGAGCGAAAACATCGACCTCTCAATAATATACAAGATTAAGCAGGAGGGATTGAAAAATTCAAAGATTGAAGACCTTGCTTACGGTTTAACAGATTTTACAGGTCCAAGACTTACAGCATCATCAGGCAGCAACAGGGGAAATATGTGGGCAAAGATGAAGATGGAAGAACTTGGCTTTCAAAATGTAAGAATTGAGGCAGCCAAAGATTTCAACCGCGGCGGATGGGATAATCTGAAGACTTATGCAGCTATGACAGTTCCCTATTATGTTAATTTTGCATGTATCCCGGTTGCATGGACAGGAAGCACACAAGGTCTTGTTAAAAGTGAGGTTGTACTACTTGATGTTACTGCAGAGAAAGATCTTGAAAAATACACAGGGAGATTATCAGGAAAAATCGTTCTGATACCTTCATCAAACAAATATGAGGTTAGTTTTGAGCCACTTGCCAGCAGACTTACTGATGAAGAACTTAAAGAACTTTCGATGGCTCCTTCAAACTCAGGGGGAAGAAGACAGCAATATGATTATTCAGCAATGATGGCTCAACGAACACTTCGTAACAGGATTACAGAGTTTATAAAGGAAGAAGGAGCAGCAGTTATTATAAACAATTCAGGTTCCTTCAATGTTCCAAAGTCATCCGGGACTAGTTATGCATCAGGAACAAAAGAACCAATTGCTGAATTAAACCTTCCAATTGAAGCATTTGGAAGGATGGAACGACTTCTGAAGAATAATGCCAAAGTTGAAATGGAGGTAGAAATAGTGAACCGTTTTTTTGATAGCCCGACTGTTTTTAATGTAATTGGAGAGATCCCGGGAACTGACAAACTCCTTAAAAATGAAGTCGTACTGCTAGGTGCTCACATAGATTCATGGCATGGCGGAACAGGGGCAGCTGATAATGCATCCGGCTGCATAGTAATGATTGAAGCGCTGCGTATTCTCAAGAATCTTGATGTTAATCCACGAAGGACCATAAGGGTTGCTCTATGGGGTGGAGAGGAACAGGGTTTTTATGGATCCTTGGGTTATATAGACAAATACCTTGTTGATGCAAAAACAAAAGAACATAAACCTGATTATGAGAAATTTGCAGCATATTTCAACATGGATAACGGATCAGGAAAATACAGGGGAATTTATCTTCAGGAGAATGAAATGGTCAGACCAGTTTTTGAAGAGTGGCTAAAGCCATTTGCAGATATGGGGGCTACTACGATAACTATCAGAACAACAGGAGGTACAGACCATGTTCCTTTCGATCGTGCAGGACTACCCGGTTTTCAGTTCATTCAGGATGAGATTGAATATGACCGTGGCTACCATACTCCGATGGATACATTTGAAAGACTCGTAATGTCTGATCTTAAGCATAATGCAGTAATAACAGCCTCATTCGCCTATAATGCGGCAATGCGAAATGCAAAACTTCCTGCAAAACCACAAATGAAACCGGCTGAAATATCGGGACAGAATCAGGTAACCCGTTAGTATTAACTTATATCAGTGCCTTTAAATACCAATAAGAGCTCTTAGCTCTTTAATGTGTGATTGATATATCCCCCTTGGATTTGTATCATATTTTTTACACAATGATGCTGCATACCCAACTGCAACGCCCATCTGACCAGTTGTATTCATTACCCTTGGGCCACCCAGTCCAACATGCGAAGCACTGAAACAACGTCCTGCCATAAAAAGGTTTATTATATTCTTTGAATAGAGACAGCGATATGGAATATAATAATGGTCAACCTTGTAGAACATAGCTTCTGACAAAAAATCGGGCTGGGTGGAATCCCGGAATATTTGCTGATAATGGACATCCACATCCCTCTTTTCCATAGCAATAGCATCATCAAATTCGATCATATTCTTTTCATCCTGAAAAGTATAAACATAATCACCAACTAATCTTCGTGATTCTCTTTTGCCCAGCAGGTAAGATGTCCATTCCAGTTCAAGATTTGAGTTTTCAGATTTTTGCTTTGCGTTATAAAAAGAACCGTATATGGCTTTCAGCATATGGTCACGGATAGTTTCTCCATCATTGATCTGGTTAAGCTTGTTATTTGAATATTCCCACTTCCATGTTCCGCCGGTTGCTGAGTAGTCACCGGCGATATCCATTGCCCATGGGACTTCCGGAAAAGATACAGGTTCACCCTTATCAATACTCCGCCATAATACTGAAGAACCCATAACCAAACTATCAGATTTTACCGGACTCCAGAGTTCTTTATGAATATCCCAATTCTCATTATACCTGCTTGAGTCTTCCCTCCCATACATGTATTCAGCACCAGCCCAGTATCCTATCCATCCGTCGCCCGTGCAGTCAATAAAAAGAGGGGCAGTATACCGGAAGGTTTCACCTGTGGATGTGTGGCGGGCATCAACTGAAGTAATTAGGTTATCAGAGCTATTTACTGCATATGCCCGTGTATTAAGAAACAAGGAGATATTCGGGTATTTTTCCATATTTCCATGCCGCTTGACATCATCCAGTTTTGAATCAGGTGAACCATTCGGCCACCAGACCGTATTTAGCATACTTAATATTCTGTCTGATTTCCAGGTAATTCCCTCGGTATGAACACGGATCTCGCTGCTTGCATTTCCGCCAAGAATTGGCCGGTCATGTATGAGTGCTACGCTCAGTCCCTGTTCGGCAGCAGCAATTGAGGCTGCACAGCCTGCAATACCTCCTCCGACTATAACCAGGTCGAAAGACTCTGATTTCAGAGGAGACTCACTCTCTTTTAGGATTACCCTCCTCCACTCCGACAATTCCTTTACACCGGATGGAGGCGCCTTCTTTTCTGTACTTAAGAAGATTGCATCACACCGCCCATCAAAACCGGTAATGTCCTTCAGTTCAAGTAAAATTGTTGAATCTTTGATTTTTGTTGTCCCTGCATATTGCCAGTCCCATCCTTCTTCAGTACCTAATACGGATTTTAACTCCCTGCCATTTATTACTATTCTGAATCTGCCCGGGGCATCCCATTCTCCCGCTGACCAGTTTCTGGTTCTTGCCCACACATAGTACTTTCCGCGGGAAGGTACTTTAATTTCTGTAGCGGCATTATTTACAGGCTTGCCTAACCCGTGAGCCAGAAGATATGGAGACCCCATCTGCTCAACAAATTGCGGATCGACAACCCATCCGCCAATATCTTTAAAGCTCTCTGCTTCAATAAATACCTCATAATTAACTTGTTTGCATGAAACAAGGCTCATCAGAACTAATAATATGAACAAATAATATCTTTTCATTTTAATTCTATTTTGTTTATTGTTTAATTCCGGCCAGATCAAGTATAAAAGCATATTCCAGGGCTGTAATCCTGTATCTCTCAAATCTTCCTGATGCTCC
Organism: uncultured Bacteroidales bacterium; assembly: GCA_963732435.1. Taxonomy (GTDB): domain Bacteria; phylum Bacteroidota; class Bacteroidia; order Bacteroidales; family VadinHA17; genus LD21. The sequence goes on from CAVSZL010000012.1 coordinate 120,636, forward strand.
TCCATGTCCGGCTGTCATGTTAACGTCCATTAAAAGTCTATTTTTGTCAGTTTTCATATCTCTGAGTTTTGCAACCCATTTTGCCGGTTCCCAATATTGAACCTGCGAATCCCAGTACCCCGTAGTAACAAGGATATGAGGATAATCCATTGCTTTAACCTGGTCATAAGGAGAATAAGAAAGTATATAATCATAATACTCCTTTTTCCGGGGATCACCCCATTCATCCCACTCAGAAGATGTAAGAGGGATTGTTTCATCAATCATAGTGGAAACAACATCAACAAACGGAACAGCAGCAATAACACCATTGTAAAGATCCGGCTCCATGTTAAGAATTGCACCCATAAGCAGTCCTCCGGCACTTCCACCCATGGCAAAAAGCTTTTCATTATTTGTATACTTCTCATTTACTAGAAACCGGGCACAATCATTAAAGTCAGTAAATGTATTTTTCTTTTTAAACAGTTTACCTTCTTCATACCAGTAACGCCCCATTTCACTTCCACCACGTACATGTGCAATTGCATAAACAAATCCCCTGTCGAGCAGGCTGATAACAGAAGAGACGAATGAGGGATCAGTTGAGTATCCATAGGAACCATATGCATATAACAGAAGGGGTGAATTCCCATCGGCTGTAAAACCCTTTTTGTATACAATCGAAACAGGAATCATAGTACTATCCGAAGCTTTAGCCCATAGTCGTTTGGATTCATAGTTTTTCTTATCAAAACCTCCCATAACCTCTTGTTCCTTCATTAACTTCTTCTCCCTTGTTTCCATATTATAATCTATTATTGAGTTAGGGGTTGTAAGCGATGAATAGCTGTAGCGTAATATGGCGGTACCTGGCTCAGGATTGACATTAATCCCGGCTGTGTATGCATCCTCTCCAAAGTTAATGTAGTGTTCCTTTCTATCTTTTATACTAATTATTCTAAGATTACTCAAACCTTTAATTCTCTCCTCAGCAACTATATAATTTTCGAATAACTCAAAATTCTCAAATAAGACATCCTTCCTGTGAGGAATTATTTCGATCCAGTTCTTTTTACCTGTACCTGATTCAGCGGTCTTCATAAATCTGAAATTCGTTGACTCATCTGAATTGGTCCTGATAAAAAACTCATTCCCAATGTGATCTATACTGTATTCATGTTTTTCAGTTCGTGGTTCGAAAACTTTAAAATCACCATCAGGCATGGCTGCATCAAGGTACAGACATTCTGTTGTTAGAGTCTGAGTTGAATTAATTATAATAAACTTCTCACTCTTTGTTTTTGACAGAAAAACATCAAAAGTTATGTCTACCTCCTTAAATACCAGTTTATCCTTTTCAACCGCCTCGCCGGTAGAATGCCGGAATACCTTGTCTGATCGAAGGGTCTCCGGGTCCTTGGTTACATAAAATATTGTTCTGCTGTCAGCCGCCCAGATTGCCTGACCGGAAGTATTTTCGATTTTATCATTTAAGGCCAAACCTGTTTCAAGGTTCAGAAAGTTAAGAGTATAACGCCGGCGACTGATAAAATCGGTTGAATATATAAGTATCTTATTATCAGGACTTACAGTAAGCCCGCCCACTGAGCAGTATTCCTTACCTTCGGCAAGCTTGTTTACATCCAGCAGAATCTCTTCAGTTGTATCAAGTGTCCCTTTTTTCCTGTAATAAACAGGGTATTCCCTGCCTTCTGAGTACCTGTTGTAATAATAATATCCGTTCTTAAAATAGGGGACAGATTCATCATCTTTTTTAATCCTGCCGATTATTTCAGTAAAAAGGGATTTTTGAAGTTCTTCAGTATCTTTAAGTACCGCCTTCGAGTATTCATTTTCCTTATTGAGGTAATCCAGAACTTTAACTGTCTGTTCATCAGGGGTTACAGCATTTTTCTGTTTATCGCTCAGCCTCATCCAGAAATAATTATCAGTCCGGTTTTCAAAAACCTGGTGAGGAATTTTATCCGCAACAGGAGCCTTAATTGCTGGCTGATTATTGCATGAGAATAGCATTAGCGCTACTAATGCTGTAATTAAGATATTAAAATGTTTCATCTACTGAAGTTTTTTGGCATTTATACACAAATAATGAGTGTTAAAGGTATTAAAGAATTATAAATATTGCTTTTCAGATTAAACCATTTGGAAAATTTAATATCAAAAGGATAAGTAACCAATAAAAATTGAATAAAATGAAAAAGGTATATTTAATTGCAGTAATATTATTAATTGCATCAACAGGATTAATTAATGCCCAGTTGTCGGCAAAGAGCAATACAGTAAGACAGGCAAATCAGCAGGCCAGAATAGCAAATGGTACCCACAATGGTGAACTGACCAGACATGAAGTCAGACGGCTTGAAAAAGAGCAAAAATGTATTCAGATTGAAAAAAGAATTGCAAAAGCTGACGGTACAGTAACCCGTGGAGAAAAGAGGTTTCTCAGGCGCGAACAGAACAGGGCCAGCAGGCATATTGCAAATCAGAAACATGATATGCAAGTACGCAATTAAAATATTATTGTCATGTGATTTTTAAATAACAGGAGACACGTTTAACTAGTGTCTCCTTTATTTTTTCAGATCGACATCCTTCATAGAAAGCTGAACACGTTTTCTTTCAACATCAAATGCCAGTACTTTAACCATAACATGCTGGTGGAGCTTTACAACCGTTGACGGATCGGTTATATAGTTTTTGCTCAAATTTGATATATGCACAAGGCCGTCCTGCTTGATTCCGATATCAACAAATGCTCCGAATTTTGTAATATTTGTTACAATTCCCGGGACTATCATTCCTTCTCTCAGGTCTTCCATCTTATGAATATCGGCAAAGCTGAATTCCTTAATCTTTGACCTGGGATCCCTTCCCGGTTTGGAAAGTTCTTCCATAATATCCTTCAAAGTAGGTAAACCCGTTACGGGTGTAATATACTTATCGAGTTTAACTTCCTTTCTCCTGGTTTCATCTGTAATCAGATCTTTAACACTACATCCGATATCTTTCGACATCTTCTCAACAACAGGGTAGCTTTCGGGGTGCACTGCACTGGAATCGAGAGGATTCTCAGCATTGCGGATTCTCAGAAAACCTGCACTCTGTTCAAAGGCCTTCTCTCCCATCCTCTTTACTTTCAGGAGCTCCCTACGGGAACGGAATGGTCCGTTTTCTGCACGATAATCTATTATATTCTGAGCCAATTGAGGACCCAAACCGGAAACATATGTCAGAAGATGCTTACTTGCCGTATTAACCTCAACACCAACAGCATTAACACAACTCATAACAACATCGTCAAGAGATCTCTGAAGTTTCTGCTGATCAACATCATGCTGGTACTGGCCGACACCAATTGATTTCGGATCAATCTTAACCAGCTCAGCCAGTGGATCCATAAGCCTGCGACCAATTGAAACAGCTCCGCGGACAGTAACATCATAATCAGGAAACTCCTCGCGTGCAGTTTTAGAAGCCGAATAGATCGAAGCTCCTGCTTCACTGACAACAAAGACCTGAATATCCTTTTCAAACTTAACCCACTTGATAAAATCTTCTGTTTCCCTGCTTGCTGTACCATTTCCGATTGCAATAGCTTCAATCTTATATGCATTAACAAGTGACAGTATTTTTTTTATCGACATTGCTGTCTCATTCTGGGGTGGGTGCGGATAAATAGTCTCATTATGAATAAGATTTCCCTGCCTGTCGAGGCAGACTATTTTGCAACCGGTACGAAAACCAGGATCAATTGCCAGAACATTCTTTTCACCAAGGGGTGATCCAAGGAGAAGCTGACGAAGGTTCTCCGCAAAAACATTTATTGCTTCAATATCTGCTTTTTCTTTTGATATGTTTCTGAATTCAGTCTCCATTGATGAAGAAAGAAGCCTTTTCCAGCTATCCTTTACAGCACCTTCAACGATCTCTGATGAACCGTTCCTTGCCTTAATAAAAATCTTGTTCAGAATATCCAGTGCATGCTCTTCAGCAGGTTCGACTGATAACCTCAGGAAACCCTCCTCTTCACCCCTTCTCATGGCAAGCAAACGGTGCGAAGGGCACTTTTTAAGAGGCTCAGACCAATCATAGTAATCACTGTATTTTATTCCCTCAGCCTCTTTACCCTTAGCAACCTTTGAATAAATAACTGCTTCTTTTTCAAAAAGATATCTTAGTTGTTTTCTTGCTTTTTCATCTTCACTGATCCATTCGGCAATGATATCGGACGCACCTGCCAGTGCATCCTCAACAGTTGCAACATCATCATTGAGATACTCCTCTGCCGTTAATGACGGATCATTAACCCTCTGATCCATTATTATCAATGCCAGAGGCTCAAGTCCTTTTTCTTTTGCAATGGTTGCCCTCGTCCGGCGTTTTGGTCTGAATGGCAAATAAATATCCTCCAATTCAGACATTGTTAAAGATTCATCTATTTTCTTTCTGAGTTCAGGAGTCATTTTCTCCTGCTCCTCAATCGACTTTATTACAACCTCTTTTCGTGCATCCAGCTCCTTTAGTCTCTCGTATTCATCCTTAATATGCATCAGCTGGACTTCATCGAGGCTTCCAGTCATCTCCTTTCTGTATCTGCTTATAAAAGGAATCGTAGCCCCGCCATCCATAAGTCTGATAGTATTCTCAACCTGCCAGTCGTGAAGAGAAAGTTTCTTTGCAATAATTAAGATATTCTTGTCAGTGTTCATGGTTATTTTGTTCAAAGTTCAAGGTTCAAGGTTCAAGGTTCAAGGTTCAAGGTTCAAGGCTCAGGGCGCAGGGCGCAGGGCGCAGGGTAAAAGTTTCAGTGTTTCAATGTTTCAAAGTTATGCTCCAGGTTCAAGGTTCAAGGTTCAAGGCTCAGGGCGCAGGGCGCAGGGCAGAGGGCTCAGGCGTGAGGTGTGAGGTGTGAGGCGTGAGGTATTTCTCTCCGCTCTACGTTCTACGCTCTACGTTCTACGTTCTAAGCTCTGTCTCAGTACTCATTACTCACCACCACTCACCACTCACCACTCACCACTCACCACTCACCGCTAACCGATTACCGCTCACCGATCACTCAACATAAATTACCAACCCTTTCAGATATTCACTCTCAGGGTGATAAATATTTACAGGATGATCCGGTGGCTGGCTCATCTGATGAAGGATCCTTACGTTACGGCCTGTATTTGCCGCTGCAACAAATACTGATTTCCTGAAATTCTCCCTTGTTACTACCTGAGAACAGGAAAAAGTAAAAATTATTCCGCCTTTCCTAACCTGTTCTATCGCTTTCATATTAAGCCTTTTATATCCCTGAAGGGCATTGGCAAGAACATTATTATGCTTTGCAAATGCCGGGGGATCAAGCACAATTACATCATATTGATCTTTAATGTTATTCATATATTCAAAAGCATCAACCTGAAAAGAAACATGCCTTTTATCATCACCATAATTAAGCCTTACATTTTCATTGGCTAATTCGATAGCAGAATAAGAGCTGTCAACAGTATGAACCAATGAAGCATTTTTCATGGCGTATACGGAAAAACCACCAGTATAACCAAACATATTAAGAACGTCTTTTCCCTCTGTGTATTTTTCAAGTAGTTTTCTGTTCTCTCTCTGGTCAATAAAAAACCCGGTTTTCTGTCCTGTGGTCCAGTCAATTTTAAAATTATATCCGTTTTCAGTTACTGATGCCGGTCCTGAGCCCCCGTGAAGAAATTCATTTACAGGGGTTATTCCCGACATGTGCGGAATTGTACCCTCACTTTTATCATATACTGCAACAATCTTATCCTTAAGAAGTTCAACAAGAACCGATGCTATCTCCTTTCTAATCCTGTAAAAACCAATTGAATGCATCTGCATTACAGCCACCCCGTTATAATAATCAACAATAAGACCCGGCAGACCATCACCTTCTCCATGAATAAGACGGAAAACGTTTATCATTGGGTTTTCAAATATTCCAATGAGTTTCCTGTATTCTATTGCACTTTTAATCTTTTCGGTGAAGAAACTGAGATCCGGGGTCATTTGCTTAAATGAAAGTATCCTTACTGCAATTGAGCTTGGAGCATAATGTCCGGTTGCAAGAAAGGTATCTTTATTATCGTATACGTCCACAATGTCTCCCTCAGCCGGACTACCATACATTTTCTTTATTGCACCCGAGAAGATCCATGGATGAAATCTGAGTACTGACTGATCTTTACCTGATTTGAGGACTATTTTAATTCGTTCCATTAGTAATATTTAAACTGGTATAAGTAATAATCTCAAAACAATTAGAAATTTTAATTTCAATACCCATTTCCATTAACCAGCTTCCTGAAAATCTGATGACACACCCAGGCATCTGTAGCCGCATAGATCTGCTGTGCCTCAGTCAGTTGATCTGCTTCCCAGTCAGTAACCTGTTGACGCTTCGATATCCTGAATCCGAGTACAATAGCTGCCAGTTTTTTAAGACCTGAACTCTGAATTCCATACTCCTTGACAAAGCCCTGCAGATCAATAAAGCCCTCCGGCAGAAACTTTTTCACTCCCTTTAGGAACCTTATATCGTCATGAACAGCAACTCCGGCCTTTATAACCGAAGGATCAGATAAAAGCTTTATCAGTTCTTCAGGTATGCCGATCTTATTAATCCTGAAAAGACATGCAGTATCTTCAGTTGAAAGCTGAATCAGGGAAACAGTATTCTTTCTCCCCTTCTTAAAGTTTGGTTTTGTTTCAGTATCAAAGCCAAGCAGGTCAGTTCCGAGAAGTTTCGGAAAGACATCATGAAAGGTTTTAAGATCCTCAACCAGAATTATTTCACCTTTAAACCATGAGAGTTCGCATTCAGCAATTTCTTCAGCTGTAATATTCTCCTGATAAATATTATTATTCTCCATCACCCCTAATTTCCTTTTGTCTCCTGGTTATGAACCAGTCAGAAGTATTTCTGTTTTCTTCATCCTCTGTAAATTCCTTTTCAACTTTTACAATCTCTTCTCCTGAATAAATAAACCTGTGAATTGCCCTCATCGAATTAACAAGCTTCTGACCCCAGAAATTCTCAAAGTTCATCCTGCATTCCCAAACGGCATCATTCATAACTTCAACAGTACCTGTCTGGTATAAAAGAAGAAAATCTTTGATATCCTGGTAAATATCAGCAATATTTTCTGAAATAGTTGAAATAACGGGTCCTTCAGATTCGTTCATTCTTTCATCAAAGACCTCCAGGTAATCATTTGCTGTACCGAATTTCTCTTTTAAGGTATCCTGAATTTCCATCCAGTGAGATTCTGTAACAAACTTTTCATTTCCATCTTCAAAAAACGGATTCAGATGTGGTAAAAGAGAAGCCTTCAGGTACATCAACGGCAGGATGCGCTGAAGAATTTTAAGGAGTTCATCGCCCTTAAGTTCGGAGGCATGTTCAGTATACTTACTAAATTCGTTTGCAACAGCCACAAATTCAACGACATTTCTTGAATATACCGGATCTGAATTGGTATCCATTGTAATTAATTGTTTGGAGGTACAAAATTAGACATTTACCGTTAGGAATGTTCTGGCACAGGGATTATTTATGAAAAATTACTTAGGGTAAGCAAAGATAAGGGGCGGAAGAGAGTGGGCAGTAGGCAGTAGGCAGTGGCCAGTAAATTTACCTGAGTGTAAAATTATTTCCTTTCCATAACACAAAAATTCATCAAAGAAAGGTGGTAAGATAGCAAAAGATAAGAAACAATAATTTTGTATATTTGTGAAAAACAAGATTGAACTCCAAAGTTAAATATTGGACAGATTTATCTGACTATGATATTGAAACAGCTGATGCAATGCTTTCAAGCCAAAGATATCTGTATGTTGGATTCATGTGTCATCAGTCCATCGAGAAAATTCTGAAAGCTTATTATTGTTCAAAATTTGATGATATTTCTCCATATTCACATAATCTTTCTTTGCTTGCAGCAAAATCAGGTCTGGAAGATACAATACCACAAATTTACAAAGAATTCATAAATCTTCTTGAACCTCTGAATATTGAGGCTCGTTACCCCACACATAAAGAACAATTGATGAAAAGTCTTACAAAGACAAGATGTGAAGATATATTGTTTAAAACTAATCAGTTACAGAAATGGGTAAAAGAGAGGTTATAAAAAAGCTCAGAAAATACAAACAAATTGTCTCCGGTCATTTTGATGTGGATAAGGTTATACTTTTCGGATCATATGCCACTGGTAATCAGCATACTGATAGTGATATTGATGTAGCAATTGTGGTAAATTCGATCGAAACAGATTTTTTCTCATATGCACCTTTACTCTGGAAATTAAGACAGCAAATTGATGACAGAATTGAACCGGTACTTTTGATTAATGGTAAGGATGAAAGTGGTTTCCTGAATGAAATTCTTCGTACCGGATTAGTTATTTAAAGCGAATAACTTATTAATCATTATCCGGTAAGCCATTGTTTGCAAATACTTCAAGCCATATTTTTGTAAGGACAGTTTCATTTTGCATTTTGAAATTTGAATATTGCTAATTGAATCTGAAATTTTATTTTTTTTGTTTTCGATTTCACGTTGATAAACTTATAAATATTCATCATTCATTATATTTATTGTTTTTGTAAATACTTTTCAGAATGTTTTACGGGAAATATAGGATCCTTTATGAAAATCTAATTCAGATAATCGATAAGAAAAGGATTTTTCACGATCCACTCCACACACTCGCCTATGGCACTGATGCCAGCTTTTACAGGCTCATTCCAAAAATGGTGATAAAGGCAAAGGATGAAAATGAAGTCATACTGATTATACAAAAATGTTCAGAACTTAATATTCCCTTAACTTTCCGGGCAGCAGGTACAAGTCTTTGCGGACAGGCAGTAAGTGATTCTGTTTTACTCGTTTGCGGAAGCAACTGGAAGAACTATATTATAGATAAAAATGGTGAAGAGATAAGGCTTCAACCCGGATTAACCGGTGGCCGCGCTAATTCCCTGCTTGCCCCATACGGAAGGAAAATTGGTCCAGATCCGGCATCGATAAATGCTGCAATGATAGGTGGAATTGCTGCAAACAATGCAAGTGGAATGTGCTGCGGAACAGCCGAAAATTCATATAAAACACTTACCGGTATACGAATAATACTTGCCGACGGATCAGTACTCGATACAAATGACTCCACATTAAAAGATAAATTCCGGAAGTCACATTCAAAACTTCTTTCAGATATAGAAGAGCTGGCTAAATCTGCAAAAGAAAATGCTCTCCTTGCTGAAAGGATAAGGAAGAAGTATAAAATGAAAAATACCACAGGCTATAGTCTGAATGCCCTCATTGACTTCTCTGATCCTTTCGATATTATTGAGCATCTGATGATAGGATCAGAAGGTACACTTGGATTTATTTCCGAAATAAGTTTCAGAACAGTGATTGATCATCCCTGCAAGGCAAGCTCACTGATGCTATTCCCCGATATCGAAAAGGCATGCAAAGCAGTATCACTTCTGAAACAGACACCTGTTTCCGCAGTTGAACTGATAGACAGGGCAGGATTAAGATCCGTGGAAAACGAAAAAGGGATGCCTGAATTCCTTAAACAGTTGCACAAAGATGTGTGTGCACTTCTTGTGGAATCAGTTGCACCTAGCAAAAATGAACTCCATCAGAATATTGAAATAATTAAGAAATCCATAGGTGATATTCCGACTCAGATGGATGTTCAATTCACAGATATCCCTTCAGAGTATGAGCTTCTATGGAAGATCCGTAAAGGACTCTTCCCTTCAGTCGGGGCAATGCGGAAAACCGGAACAACAGTTATAATCGAAGATGTGGCTTTTCCAATTCCGGTTTTAGCCGAGGCAACGACTGACCTTCAGCAACTACTCACAAAATATGCATATAATGAAGCTGTGATCTTTGGTCATGCCCTGGAAGGAAACCTGCATTTTGTTTTCACGCAGGACTTCAGTTCGCCGGAGGAAATTGACAGGTACGCAAAACTGATGTCAGATGTTTCTGAGATGGTTGTTAACAAATACGACGGGTCGCTGAAGGCTGAACATGGAACCGGTCGTAATATGGCTCCGTTTGTGGAAATGGAATGGGGAAAAGATGCTTATGACCTTATGAAGAAGATCAAAAAGATATTTGATCCACAGGAAATCCTTAATCCTGGCGTGATATTAAACACTGATAATGAGGCACATCTGAAGAACCTTAAACCAATGCCTGGTGCCAGTGAAATCATTGACAAGTGCACAGAGTGCGGATTTTGTGAGCCTTCATGTGTTTCTTCAGATCTTACCCTTACACCTCGTCAGCGGATTGTGATCCACAGAGAAATAACATCTCTCAAAAGAAACGGGCATGAGCCACATATTGCTGCTTCTCTTGCAAAATCTTTTACATACTCCGGAAACAATACCTGTGCTGCAGATGGATTATGTGCAATAACCTGTCCTGTAAAAATTGACACCGGCAAACTGATTAAGCATCTTCGCTCAGAAAATGTAAAAAAATCTCAAAAAAGGGCTTTGTGGATAGCTGACAGGATGAATAAAGTTACCTCTTCGGCCCGAAAGGCACTCTCACTTGTTGTTTTTTTTCATAGTGTTATGGGAACCAGAATCATGTCAGTTATATCAGGTGGATTAAGAGTGATCTCCGGAAGAAGAATTCCTTTATGGAATCAATTCATGCCTGGGGGTGCCCGGATAATAAGTGTCAAAGAAACACTTAACAGAGGCAGTATTCGCAAAGTGGTCTACTTTCCTTCATGCATAAACCGGACAATGGGAATATCGCAAGAATACAAGGATGAAAAGCAGCTTTCAGAAAAAATGGTTCAGTTACTTCATAAAGCAGGTTATGAAGTTATTTATCCTGAAGAACTGAATAATCTTTGCTGCGGGATGGCCTTTTCAAGTAAAGGGTACACAGAGGCCGGTGAAAAAAAATCCAAGGAACTGGAATCTGCACTTATAAAAGCAAGTAAAAATGGTACATATCCTGTCCTGTGTGATATGAGTCCCTGTCTTTATACGATGAAAGAAAATATGAACAGTTCTCTTAAGCTTTTTGAACCTGTTGAATTTATTACCGAATACCTCCTTCCTTATCTGAAAATACAACCTGTTGATGAAGTAATTACAGTTTTTCCTGTATGCAGTATGAAGAAAATGGGACTTGATAATAAACTGGCATCTCTTGCCCGGATCTGTGCAAAAGAGGTTATTATACCTGATACTAATTGTTGCGGATTTGCCGGCGATCGTGGGTTCAGCTATCCTGAACTAAACAGGCACGGTTTACGAAATTTAAAAAGTCAATTACCTGAGGTTGTTAAACATGGCTATTCCAACAGTCGCACCTGTGAGATAGGGTTAAGCCTGCATTCAGGGATCTCTTATAAATCAATAGTATACCTTGTCGACAAGGTTAGCAGCTCTTTAAACTGATTGAAAATTAGATCTTATAATCCAGTTAACAAAATATACGGCAAATATTAAATTACACTTTTATTAAATTAATATTAATAACTTTACATAATGTGAGTTTAGGTTTGTTCTAATCATTAAGATTTATAAATCAATAATTTAGGCATTTTTATTTTATTTCTTTTTCAGCAGATAACACTAAGGTGGAATAAGTGTAAAGGGAAAAAAGTTTTTTGATGGATATCTCAAATCAGACAATTATCAATGGGATAAAACAAGGGGATATTAGTTCCTTTGAAAAACTTTATGAGCAATACTATATCTATCTGTGCACAACTGCGGAGCATATAGTAAGGAACTCATCAGATGCTGAAGAGATAGTATCGGATGTTTTTGTCAGACTCTGGAATATCAGGGAAAAACTTGAAATCACAACTTCAGTTAAGGCATATCTCATCAGAGCGGTCCGGAATACCGCTCTTAACTACCTTGAAGGTTCTAAACTAAACAATAAATTATTTGATAACATCAGCACGTCTGATTTTCAACTACTCGCCTGGGATAGCGATTATCCCCTTGGACAACTTTATGAAAAAGAGGTCCTGGAGATTCTGGATCAGGGTATAAATAAACTTCCGGATAACTGCCGGAAAATTTTTTTACTCAGCAGAAATGAAGATTTAAAATATAGTGATATTGCAGAAAGGCAGGGCATTTCTGTCAACACTGTTAAAACCCAGATGAAAATTGCACTATCCCGTCTGCGGGAAAATTTAAAGGATTACCTGGTAATTCTTTGATATTAAAATCTATACAAAATTCTTTTGTTTTCTTTTCACCCTCCCTCCTGTTTAGAGATTACCGACATAGGATCAGGAGATCCCTCATTCTTCCACAAATAGGATTTCGGTTAAATGATTTATTCCTGACTTCTGACACTTTCAATATTTATTGCGGTTGCAATTTTCAATTAATTGAAAATGAATAATATGAAACTTTAGTTTTTGATTTTTACCGCACTAACACCTATTTTAGGTATATGTATATGTATATGTATATGTTAAGAAATAGCCCGTACCCAGCCCTTTCTATTTATATCTTAACCCTTCCCCTGCCCCCCGCTTTGTGCGGGGCAGGCTCTTCCCTTTAGCAAAAAGGGAAGGGGGCATCCTGCATATTATCAGCTCTTTGTCACTTTCGTGCATTTATAGTTTCATTTATTTTCATTATCAGAGAGCCTTTATCTTCCAATTCTTCATTCTTTATTCTCAAGACAAATATTCCTTTATCAGATAATTTAGAATCCCTGTCAATGTCATACTCTTTTTGTTTTAAATGAACCGGACTATCCACCTATATGACAAGTGACAACTCCCGAGAGTAAAAATCCGCAATATAGAAATCTATCCATTGTCGGTCAATTCTATATACAATGGGATGTTGTCTGAGAAATCGGTATCCGGAAAGATTTTTCCTCCTCAACATATTCCAAAGTAATTTTTCAGAAGGAGTCAGATTCTTCCTTAAATTCCTGGCTAATAATATAATTTGCCTGTAATTACTATATGGTATGCGAGACATGTATCAAATAATGCGATAATAAAAGTATCACATATCAAATAACATTCAATACTATTTGGAGCGAAAAGTATATATTGTAGTTTTAATCTATTTATAATCAGCTGATTTACCCCTTCCCTTTTTCTTTAAAGGGAAGAGCCTGCGCAAAAAGCGGGGGCAGGGGATGGGTTTCGTAAATTCAAATACATAGTGGAGGTATCCTCTACTTCACTATATCGTCATAAGTCAGTACATTATAGGATTACCTGGTAATTCTTTGATATTAAAATCTATACAAAATTCTTTTGTTTTCTTTTCACCCTCCCTCCTGTTTTCTCTGTCTTTATAAACAGAATCGTATAATAATTAATAATGCAAAAGGAAGAAAACACTAAATCACCCGATTTTTTAATTATCGGTTATCTCAAAAAGGAACTAAGTGATAATGAAACTACTGAACTAATCAACTGGTTGAAGTTGAGTGATTCGAATAAAAGATATTTTGATGAATTATGTGAAATATGGATCACATCTGCGGCATCATTTAAGAATCCAGAGTATAATTTCCATGAAGGTTTCTGGAAATTCAAACAAAAAGTTAAAGGTTCTGTAAGTCAAACTGGTAATCCGGATAAATTCAATTTTTATAAAATAGTTTTTAAATATGCAGCAATTTTTATCCTTGCTTTTTCTCTGGGAGGAGTTATCTTTCATAACATAGGCATCAAACCTCCAAAACCAAAAGATCTGAATTTCAGCGAATTAATTGTCCCATTTGGTTCACGTGTACTGTTTACTTTACCTGATGGTACTGAAGTTACCTTAAATGCCGGCAGCAGGTTAAAATATGATAATATTTATGGCATTACTGACAGGATTGTAAATCTTGAAGGAGAAGGATATTTTAAAGTTGCTAAAGACAGTGAAAGACCATTTACTGTTAAAACTTCCCATATCAGCGTTGTAGCTCTTGGTACAGAATTTAATGTTAGAGCATATTCTGATAATAAAACAATCGAAACCACTCTTGTTGAGGGCAGTTTAAAAATAGAAAATATAAATAATGATCCCGGAGAAGAGGTAATAATTTTAAAACCAAACCAGAAGGTTACTTACAATAAAGAAAGCTCAACAATAGTCGATGAAACTATCAGATCAGAATCTGATCCGGATAATTTCATACCCGAAACTGTGCAAGAAGCAATAACTACACCTGAACTGGTTACAGAAGATGTTAATATTGAACCTATTATATCCTGGAAAGATAATAAATGGATTTTCGAGCAGCAATGCCTTTCTAAAATTGCGGTTGAACTGGAACGGAAATTCGATGTCAAGATAGTTTTTGAATCTGAAAGATTAAAGACAGTCCGGTTCACAGGAACTATTCTCGCAGAGCCAATAGAACAGGTTCTTGAAGTTATGAGCTTTTCAGCTCCGATCTCCTACAAGCTTAAAGGAAGAGTTGTTACCCTGTCGGAAAAAGAGGGTTATGATAAACTCAATAAAAGACTCTATAACCAGTAATACCTTAATCACAATACTAACAACCTAACTATCATACCGCCTATGGAACATTACAAATTCTCTTAAACAAAAGCGCAGGATGCTGCAACACCCCGCGCCGGTTTTTACAAATTTTCCCAATGTCGCTCGCCTGAGTGGAACATTGGTTTATTAAACTTTAAAAACTTAACAAAACTATGAAAAAAAAACTATCAAACCCTATTCCGCTTTTTAAACCCGGAATAAAAAAACTACTACTAACAATGAAACTAGCTTTGATCATTTTAATTCTGAGCGTTTTGCAGGTTAGTGCAAATGTATACTCCCAGATTACTGTTAATCTGAACGTTAACGATCAGTCTATCCGTGAGGTAATTAAATCTATCGAACAGCAAAGCCAGGTCAGGTTTTTTTACAGCGACGACTTGCTTGTTATGGATGAACTGATTGATATAAAAGCAGATAACAAAAACATTATTGGAGTATTGGATGATATTTTTTCAGGATCATCACTCACTTACAAAGCATACGAAAACAATCTTATTGTAATAGCTCCGAGGGAATTGTTACAACAGAGAAGGATAACCGGTACTGTTAAAGATGAATCAGGGAGTCCGTTACCCGGAGTAAACATTCAGATTGAAGGTACAACTCTGGGTGCCATTTCTGATGGAAATGGCAGATATACAATAGATGTCCCTAATGAGAATGCTGTATTGGTATTTTCATTTATCGGGTATACTACTATTAAAGAACCTGTAAGTGGCAAGAATGCTATCGAAATTACATTAACACCAACACTTTCAAATCTGGAAGAAGTAGTTGTTGTAGGTTATGGTACCCAGAAAAAGAGGGATGTAACATCAGCAATTGCTGTTGTTGATGCAACAGCCCTTAAAAAGACGCCAGTTGCCAACGTGACAAATGCATTGCAGGGAATTTCCCCGGGTATAGAGGTTCAGAGTAACCAGGGAAGACCGGGTGAAATGCCAAACGTTAGGATCCGTGGTGTGTCAAGTACAAATAATACTGAACCACTTTATGTTATAGATGGGATACCAATGGGATCAGCAGATGTTGTACCATCTGATATTGAGAGCATGCAGATACTGAAAGATGCTGCATCATGTGCAATTTATGGTTCAAGAGGCGCTAACGGAGTAATTATAATAACAACCAAGAGCGGAAAAGTAGGTGCCCCGAAAGTTTCAATAAATTCCTATTATGGCGTTGAAACAGCATGGAAACAGCTGGATTTGCTGGATGCTTATGAATGGGCAGCGGTAATTACAGATGTTAATACAAATGGTGCGACAACAATACCTGCACTTGCTACAGACATTGTTTCAGGCACAAATGCATTATGGGATCAGAAACAAACAGACTGGCAGAAGGAAATATTTCAGTCCGGTGCAATAATGGAGACAAACTTTGACGTATCGGGTGGAAATGAATACGGAAACTATTTCTTTTCTGGCAATGCATATTCACAGGACGGAATTATTATCGATACCCAGTATAAAAGGTATTCAGCCCGTATGAACTCAAACTGGCATACAAAGAGATTTAAATTCGGAGAAAACTTTTCATTCAGATATTATACGAATGAGGATGAAGATGCCAACGGAGGACGTGCAACTATTGAAGAGATGATTAAAATCACACCTAACATAGCAGTACTTAATCCAAATGCTTTGGGTGGATATTCAGGCTATGATGCATCACTTGTTGGTCATGATGCAAGTAACCCTGTTGGTTCACTCATACGTCGTTCCGGAATAAATTACAATAAACTTTTTACCGGTGATGTATACGGAGAATATCAGATCTTAAAAGACCTTGACTTCAGGGTGACATTTGGTTTCACCAGTAATGATTTCCAGAAGAGGGATCTTACTCTTAAAACTGATATGACACCAAAAGCATACGCTAATACAACTCTTGTAGAACGTTCAGACTGGAACTATTACTGGGTTCTTGAGAACAGATTATCTTACCGGAAGGTTATTAATAAGCATGATATCAGTTTTATGGGAGCCTTCACCTCGGAAGCTTCAAAAAACCATTGGTTCCAGGGAACAGGTAGTAATCTTCAGACTGAAGTAAATGATATAATGTCATTGCTCGAAGCCGGATTCCTGGTTGCAGGAAATGAATCTGAGGTTAGCCGTATATCATACCTTGGACGATTAATGTATACATACAACGGGAAATACATGGTAACAGCGAATTTCAGACGTGATGGATCTTCAAAATTCGGACCGGATAAGAAGTGGGGTAATTTTCCATCTGTATCTCTTGCATGGAGGATCAGTGAAGAATCATTCATGAACAGTGTTGAATCTATTGACAACCTAAAACTTCGCACAAGCTATGGTATAGTAGGTAACGACGGACCAGTTGGAGCTTATGCTTATTTAAATGGATTGACAGCAGGTACTAACTATGCTTTTGGTACAACATGGGCACAGGGTGTTACTTTAAGAAGTTTCAACAATCCGGACCTTACATGGGAAACTGTTAAACAGTTTGACATTGGTTTCGATCTGGCATTATTCAAAAGTAAACTGGAATTAACAGCCGACTTTTATGATAAAAGAACAGAAGATATGCTTGTCCAATTACCACTTCCCGGCTCAAGCGGATCATCCGGATCAATTGCCAGGAATGCAGGAGCAATTTTAAATACCGGGTTTGAATTCTCAGCAACTGTCCGCCACAATGTTGGAGATCTTAATTTCGGAGTTACAGGAAGCTTAGCCACATTGCATAATGAAGTAACGGATATTTATAATAATAATGCCATTACTGCCGGCTCTGTCGAATTCGGAAGTGCTACCAGGACCGAAATCGGTCATCCGATTGGTGCTTTTTATGGATATAAAACCCTTGGGGTATTCGCCGACCAGGCTGCTGTTGATGCACACACATCAGATGCTTCAGGTTCAGTGGCAAAAATTCAGCCCAATGCAAAACCCGGCGACATAAGATTTGCCGATTTAGGAAGTGCAAACGGTGGTGCCCCTGATGGAAAAATAGATGCCAACGATCGTTATTACATGGGAAGTCCGATACCTGACTTAACCTACGGTATAAACATTAATATGGATTATAAGGGATTTGATTTATCAATATTCTTCCAGGGTATTTATGGCAATGAGATTTATGCTGAGTTAATGGCATGGACACAGGGTATGCACAATAACTTTAACCTTTCTACGGCTGCACTTGACAGATGGACACCTACAAATACAATAACCGATGTTCCAAGGGCAGTACGTAACGATCCAAACGGGAATATAAATAAAATTTCCGACAGGTATATTAAAGATGGTTCATATTTGAGGTTGAAAAACGCATCTTTAGGATACACAATTCCTAAGGAAATATGTAACACTCTCCGTATTTCAAATATCAGAATATATCTGACCGGCCGTAATCTTTTAACATTTACCAAATATCCGTTCTACGATCCTGAGATCGGATCCAATGCTGTTGGTGCTGGTGGTACAATCAATACTTCACGTGGTATCGATAATGGTTATTATCCACAACCCAGGACAGTAATTGGTGGTATACAAATAGATTTCTAACATTTAAACTTTATTATGATGAAAAATAAAATAATTTTATTCCTGCTTGGTTGCCTGTTCATCATGTCCTGCAGTGACGAGTTTATTACAAAGGACTTTGATAAATCAAGGTATAATCCCGAAACATTTTATGCAACTAAAACACAGGCCCTTCTGGCTCTGAATGCAAGTTACTCTACTCTATCGATGAATACACTTTTCGCTCAGATGATGCCGCAGATGCCAAATGCAATGAGCGATGATTTATACGGGACAGGATATATTGCCGGTTCAGGCAACTGGGGGTCGATATGTGATATACGTCCGAGTGCCACTCATGGTGAAATAGCAAATGTATGGAATGGTTGCTTTCAGGGAATCCTGGCATGTAATAATGCACTTGAAAAATTTGCTTCAATAGCTGCTGCAGATCCGACATTTACACAGGATATGCAGGACAGTTATAATGGTCAGGTATATTTTCTGAGGGCTCATTATTATTATGTCCTTTTTACATACTTTCCAGAAAACAGGCTTCCTCTTAGGAAGACTCCTCCAAAAACCCCTGCTGATTATACACAGGCGCCGGCTACTGCCGATGAAATCTATGCTTTTATTGAAACTGACCTGAAAATGGCACAGGATCTTCTTAAGAAAAGTCTGAATACTACTTCAGGTTATGATAAAGGTAGAATTACCCGTGGTGCAGCTACTGCCTTACTTGGAAAACTTTATCTCTATAAGGAAAAGTATCAGCTAGCTGCTGATCAGTTCAAACTCCTTCTTCCGGGTGTTGGCGATGCAACTTATGGGACCTATTCACTGGTAAACAATTTCCGTGATAACTTTACAAGGGACAATGAAAATAACAGTGAATCCCTCTTTGAGGTGCAGTTTGCAAATGTTAACAGTTCCGCCAGCCAGGGAGGTGACGGAGCATCACAAAATGAGATGGGATATTATGGAGTTCAATTCACTCTGAACAGAACTACATGGTCAAATATGTGGTGGAATTATGCAATCCCAAATTCCAGGCTGAACGAATTTGAGAGCTGGACAGAAACTATTGGAGGTGTTCCGACTACAGTATACGATTATCGGGTATATGCATCATTCTGGGGTGTACCAAACGGAGCTAAATTCACTGAGGGAACAACTGTTAAAGACTGGATACAACAAGGTTGGGCTAAAGAGAAAGTCCTTCTAACCGAGACAGGTGTCTACGGTCTGAGAAAATACAGTTACGATGCAACTTCAATGATGCCATCAGGTACAACATTTGCTCACACCGATTATAACTGGAGGCTGATCCGTCTGGCAGATGTAATGTTAATGTATGCCGATTGTCTTTCAAGACTTAATCCTTCAAATGTTGCGCCAGGTGACGTGAACAGTGCTGTTTACTGGGTTGATCTGGTAAGAACCAGAGCTAACAGGGTTATGACAGATCAGTCGCATCTTTACAGTGCCCGTACCGGTATTCCTGGTCAGCTGCCTACAGCTACCGCATTAATGGCATCTAAGGGTTGGACTCTGTTCCAATTGATCCGCCACGAACGCTATGTGGAGTTATATTGTGAAGGCCATCGCTTTTATGATTTGAAACGCTGGAAAGCAGGACCCGGTGAGATACTTTACAAATCAGGATATACAGGATATCAATCCCTTGTACTTCCTGTTCCTCAAACTGAACTTGATAACAACCCGCTTAACAGGGGTAAATAAAAATTAAAAACTAAAAAGCATCCCGTTTAAGTTATAATAATTAAATTGGGATGCTTTTTTTTTAATAAAATATTATAGTATGAAATCAAACTCCGACAAGCACACTTTTAACAAACTCAGCAGGCGTGATGCCATCCAAAACATTGCTGTTCTTGGCATTGGTGGAATAGCCAGCCCTGTTCTTCATTCAGATTTATCCGTAAAAGACAGTGATAAACCGGTACCCGGTAACGGAACATCCAGAAGCAGCCAAACCAAGCTGACAGTGAAGGATGTTTATACCAAAGCGCGTGAAGCTATGTATCCGGTATGTCGTGTTTGTCCTCAGTGCGATGGAGTTGCATGCTCAGGAGAGCCGGCCATAGGTGGTATCGGATCAGGAATGGCTTTTCAGAACAATTACCTTTCTCTGCAACGGATACGTCTGAAAATGAGAACTCTGGTCGATGATCCTGCCCTTGCCAATGTGCCTGACACTTCAACAACAATCTTTGGCCGAAAACTTTCTTTTCCGGCAATTGCAGCTCCTCTTGGACCAAATGCTCTTCAACTTGGTAAAGGAATGACCAAGGAGAGTTATTTCGATGCTATTATCGGTGGCTGTGTAGATGCCGGAGCTGCAGGTGGTATAGGAGACAATGCAAGCTTGCCGGTGGAGGTCTTTAAGGAACATTGCAGTTATATAGCAGCAGTGAAAGGACTGGCGCTGATCGGAATTAAACCAAGACCTGCAAAACTTCTGATACCACTCCTCCCAATTGTTGAGGCGGCAGGAACATTTATGATTACAATTGATACAGACACAGGAGGTCGTTATCCAATCAGTGACCTCAGGGAAATTACCCGTGCCTCCAAAGTACCTATTGTTGTAAAAGGAGTAATGACAATTGATGATGCCAAACGGGCTGCTGATGCCGGTGCGGCAGGAATTGTGATCTCTAATCATGGCGGACGACGACTTGATCATACACCGGGAGTGGCTGAAGTTATGCCTGAAATAGCCAGTGAGATGAAAGGCAAACTCACCATTTTTGCAGACGGTTGTGTCCATTATGGAACAGACCTCCTTAAGTATCTGGCCCTTGGAGCTGATGCAGTACTGGTTGGAAGACATATTGTAAGGGCAGCATTCGGTGGAGGCCGTGAAGGGGTTGCACTGTTTATGAATACTATGCAAAGCGAGCTCGCCGCTTCAATGAGCATGACTGCTGTATCAAGCATTAAGAAGATAAACAGTGACATACTCGCATAACATCTCAGACTATGAACTTAAGTAAACTAATAACTATCCTCGTTTTCACAATTATTCTGGCATCTATTACCGGATATTTCCGGAATGGCAACTGATCGGGGAAAAGCACTGATTTATCGTGGCGGGGACCAGGGAAAAGTGATTTTTGACGGCAAGGTACATGCAGGAAAAGGATTCTCATGCAGGGAGTGTCATACAGACTTGCAGGAAAAGGCATCCAACTCTTTGAAACAAGAAGAAAAGGTCTTATTTCCAGCATTGATCATGAAAATGGTACCAGATGTTTCGCATGCCACAACGATGATGTAGCATTCTTTGACTGCGAAAAATGTCATCGGTAAGATAGTGTATAACTCTTTAAAGACTCTGAGAATTTATAAAACAACAAAATTGTATTGCTCCTGAACTGAGAATTGACAGTAACCAATGAATATTTCTTAATTAAATCACTTTTGAACAAAAGACTTTAGCCTGATTAATTCACGCACCTGGTGACCCTTTGTGTAATCCTTTGTGCGACTCGTGGTTAATAATTTTTTTACCACAAAGGATAACCAAGGCTATCACTAACACAAAGGAATACAGTAGATTAACTATATTTATGAATCAAACAGATTAGTATATCAATGTCATGAAAGAAAAAATAATTCTTCTAAAAGAATGGATGAAGAACCATCACATTCCACCGAGTCTGGTTTTCATTATCCTGGGTATTCTTTCAACTATCTGGTTTCTGATCAGGGTTATTCCTAAACCAGCCAGGGCCACTTATCCTTGTATGAGAGTCGCGGCACCCTTTATGTCAGGATTAGTTTTATATCTCCTTTCAGTTGGAGGATTGACAATAGTTTCAAGAAGATTCGGGAAAAAATTTCTGAATGTCAGATATGCCTCAGCATTCCTGTTGATCTTTACTGTTATTGTGGTTATGGCAGTAACTCCATCCTCTAATACAGTCACTGCATTTCAAAATAATCCGGTTAAAACAGGACCAGATGATGGCCCGAATGATCCAATGGGCAAAGCAACAGGTATAACCCCCGGCAGGGTTGTTTGGGTCTGGAATCCTGAAGCTACAAATGAGAATTGTATAAATACTTTTGACCTGTATAAACCTGAGAACACCAACCGCAAAGTAGTTAATAAGATGTTTGCTGATGCAGTTTTGAAGCTCACGGGAAAAAAGAAATTGCCGGAAGCGTGGAACGCTCTGTTTCATTATTTTAATAAAAAGAAGACACAATCTGACAAAGGATATACAAAAGGTGAGAAAATCTTTATTAAAGTAAACGCAGTATCATCTAACTGGATGGTAAAGCAAGGTGCCAATTCTGACGGCTATTACTACCCGACATCCGTTACTGATTCAGAGCAGGCAAAAAAGGGACTTACAGGCAATTGTGATCTGTATCCAAATTTGGTGCTTGAATTATTAAGGGAACTGGTGTATGAAGCTGGGGTCGAACAGAAAGATATAGCTATTGGCGATCCTCTTGCACACATTTACGGGCACGTTTATGATATATGGCATGCTGAATTCCCTGATGTGGTTTATGTTGACAGATCAATTCAAACTCACGGAAGGACCATGACTGTGGCCTCAAAAAACGACCTTGTTTTTTATTCAGACAAAAGACAAACTGATAAACTTTATGATATAATTGAAAATGCCGACTATCTTATTAATGTGACTGATCTGAAACCACATCTCCGTGCCGGGATCAGTTCTTCCGCTAAAAACCATTACGGATCACACTCAAGAAGAGGTGCCGCACATCTTCACTATTCTCTTGTATCCCCGGTAACAACGGGCAGTCCAACAAACGGAGGGTACCGTAAGTACAGAGCTTTAGTGGATCTCATTGGCAGCAAATACCTTGGGCAAAATACACTTCTCTGTATTATTGACGGACTTTTCGGAGGAGGAGCTGACGAAACAAAGGCACCTGTGAAATATATGATGGCACCATTCAACAATGACTGGACCAACTCAATTTTCGTATCACAGGACCAGGTTGCACTTGAATCTGTATGTTATGACTTTCTCAGGACGGAATGGAACGGAACAAACATCCATAGTCCTGCCAATAATTCATATGAGTCTATTCCCAGCGTTAACGGAGTGGATGATTACCTTCATCAGGCTGCTGACCCTTCTAACTGGCCCGAGGGTATCATTTACGATCCTGATAACAGCGGAAAACCATTGACCAGTCTCGGAGTGCATGAACACTGGAATGATCCTGTAAATAAACAATACTCAGGTAATCTGAGTAAAGGTAAAAACAACGGTATTGAACTTGTTTCCATTCCCGGGAATCTGGTAAAATCCAGATAGTTACAATTCAAATTATTTAATCCCTAATAGTATCTGAAAATGAAAAAACTGATTAGAATAAAAGAATGGATGAAGAACCATCATGTTCCGCCCGGGCTTTTGTTAATTATTCTGGGTATTATTTCAACAATATGGTTTCTTATCAGGGTAATCCCTAAACCAGTCAGGGCAACATATCCTTGTATGAGAGTTGCGGCTCCCTTTATGTCAGGTTTGGTGGTCTACCTGCTAACGGTAGGTGGACTGACTGCTATTTCAAGAAAATTTAAGAAGAAAGTTCTCAATGTAAGATACACGTCAACTCTTCTGCTTATTTTCGGAGTGGTTCTGGCAATGGCAATTAGCCCTTCATCCAATACCAATACAGCATACCAGACTGATAATTCAAAAACCGGACCTGATGACGGACCCAACCAACCATTTGGAAAAGCTCATGGTGTCAAACCGGGTCGTGTTGTATGGGCATGGGATCCGAATGCCACTAATGAGAATTGCACTAATAAATATGATACAAAAGACTGGTATTTTACTCCGGAGAACACTGATGGTGAGGTTGTAAGCAAAATGTTTGCCGAATCCGTCAGGAAGCTTACCGGAAAAAACACCATTTCAGAGTCGTGGGACCAGCTATTCAGATATCATAATAATAAAAAGTCTCAGAAGAATAAAGGCTACACGAAAGGTGAAAAAATATTTATTAAGATAAACCAGACAACAGCCAGGGGTTTGTTAAGCCAGGAAGATAAAAACAATGGTAACTTCATTCCTGAAACACTTAAGCCCAATGAAGAGAGGAAAAGAAATAGTTTCGGAGCAGTTGAAACAAATCCTTACATAGTGCTTATGTTATTAAGGCAACTTGTAAACGAATTAAAAATAGAACAGTCAGATATAGCAATCGGAGATCCCCAGAATCCGACATACGGGCATAATTATGCAGCCTGGGTTAAAGAATTTCCTAACGTGGTATATGCTGACAGAACATCTGCGGCACATGGAAGAACTCTTATTCATCCAACTACCTACGATCTGGTATTCTATTCCGATAAATCACAGACGGACAAATTATATGATATAATTGAGAATGCCGATTATATGATTAATGTCGCTAATCTTAAGCCTCACGGTATTGCGGGAATTACACTGACAGCAAAAAATCATTTTGGTTCTCAGTCAAGGGACGGAGCTCCTCATTTGCACTATGGACTTATAGCCCCTTATAAAAAAGGGGTCCCTTCAAACTCAGGATACTTCAAGTATAGGGTTCTTGTTGATCTTATGGGCAGTAAATACCTTGGGCAGAACACTGTGCTATATGTAGTTGATGGAATTTACGGAGGTGGCGGGAGTGAATTATTAGGTCCGGTTAAGTATTTTATGCAACCCTTTAACAATGACTGGAGCAGTTCAATATTCATATCACAGGATCAGGTGGCACTTGAATCGGTTTGTTATGATTTCCTGAGAGCTGAGTGGAATGGGATAAACAACCATGATCCATCCAACAATGACTTTAATAATATGCCAAATGCCAATGGGGTGGATGACTACCTCCACCAGGCGGCAGACAAGGCGAACTGGCCGAAAGGGATCTCCTATGATCCGGATAACAGCGGAACAACCAATTCCAAGTCTCGGGGTGCATGAACACTGGAATAATTCTGAAAGTAAACAATATTCACAGGAATCTTGGAAGCGGAAATGGTATCGAACTGGTCTCTATTCCTGAAAATCTTGTAAAAACAAAAAAATAGCCTATAAAATTTACCTTAGACAATGAAAACAATTAATTAAAATTTTGATTAAAATAAAAAAATGATAAGAAAATTTATCATTTTTGAAGATTGTAAAATATTGAAACCCAACTATAATAAATATGAAAGCAAAACTGAATAAAATAAGTGACTGGATGAAAAACCATAATGTTCCGCCACGATTAATGTTCTTTATTCTTGGTATAATTTCAACAATATGGTTTCTAATAAGGGTAATTCCAAAACCAAGCAGGGCAACTTATCCCTGTATGAGAGTTGCAGCCCCTTTTATGTCGGGATTAGTAGTTTACCTACTTGCTGTTGGCGGATTAACTGCTCTTTCCAGAAAATTTAAGAATAAGGTAATTAATGTACGATATGCAGCAACATTCCTTTTAGTACTTGGAGTAATTGCTGTAATGGCTATTACTACTTCAAATAATACAAATATTCTTTTTCAGACCAATGTTACCAAGACCGGTCCCGATGACGGCCCCAACCAGCCTTTTGGCAAGCCAACAGGAATATTTCCTGGCAGGGTAGTCTGGATATGGAATCCTGATGCAACCAATGAGAAATTTGAACATAATAATTTCGATACCTATGACTTCTTCCCCTTCCCTGGTAATAATAATGAGAAAGTTGTAGGTAAAATGTTTCGTGATGGGATTATCAAACTAACAGGAGAAAAGACTGCTGCAAAAGCATGGGATGAAGTTTTTAAGAATTTCAATGCAAAGAAGTTTAATACAAAAAAGGGATATTCAAAAGGAGAGAAGATATTACTTAAGATCAACCAGGGACAGTCAAGGTGGCTTTTGACCCAGGAAGATAAAAATAACGGATACTATATCCCAAAAACCCTGAAGAAAGAAGAGGAAAGAAGAAAAGTCAGTTTAATACCAACAGAAACTGGTCCGTATGTTGTTCTTGAAATACTAAGAGAACTGGTGAACGAACTTGGTGTAAACCAGGCAGATATTTCAGTTGGCGATCCTATGTGCCCTATATGGGCGCATAATTATGATGTATGGGTAAAAGAATTCCCGAATGTGGCATACATTGATAAGATCTCACCTATGCATGGAAGAACATTGATCAATATTTCTGAAAAAGAACTTTTATTCTATTCTGATAAGACAATAAAAGAAAAACTCTATGATGTGATTGAGAATGCCGATTATATGATCAACCTGGCAAACTTAAAGTCACATGGAGCTGCAGGTGTGTCACTTACTGCAAAAAATCACTTTGGTAATATCGGAGCGCCAACAGCCAGTCATCTCCACTATTCGCACATAGCAAATAGAAGGGAAGGTGCTGTAAATAATGGAGGATACCGTAAATACAGGGTATTTGTGGATCTCATGGGTAGCAAATACCTGGGTCAAAATACTCTTATCTGGATTGTTGAAGGATTATTTGGCGGTGGTGCTAATGAAACAAAAGGACCAGTCAAATATTTTATGGCACCATTCAATAACGACTGGGCTAATTCTATATTTATGTCACTCGATGCTATTGCAATTGAATCAGTCGGGTATGATTTTCTTAGGACTGAATGGAACGGGATTAACAAGCATGATAATATAAATAATGAGTGGGAACAAATGCCAAATGTGAATGGCGTAGATGATTATATGCATCAGGCAGCAGATCCGGCAAACTGGCCGGAGGGTATTGTATATGATCCTGATAATACTGGAAAACCTCTTACAAGCATGGGAGTTCATGAACACTGGAATAATGCCCAGGATAAACAATATTCACGCAACCTTGGTACTGGTAAAGGAATAGAACTGGTTTCAATTCCTGAGAATCTGGTAAAAACAAAAAAATAGTTTCCAGGAATTATTCTGGTTAATATTTAATATATCAACAAGCCAATAAATGCTGGAAAAGTATTTATTGGCTTATTTTTTTTTTACTAATTATGTATATAAATTTACGAAACCCATCCCCTGCCCCTTCCCTTTAAAGAAAAAGGGAAGGGGTAAATCAGCTGATTATAAATAGATTAAAACTACAATATAAACTTTTCGCTCCAAATAGTATTGAATGTTATTTGATATGTGATACTTTTATTATCGCATTATTTGATACATGTCTCGCATACCATATTGTAATTACAGGCAAATTATATTATTAGCCAGAAATTTAAGGAAGAATCTTACTCCTTCTGAAAAATTACTTTGGGATATGTTGAGGAGGAAAAATCTTTCCGGATACCGATTTCTCAGACAACATCCCATTGTATATAGAATTGACCGACAATGGATAGATTTCTAT
The DNA here is from genome assembly GCA_963732435.1 of uncultured Bacteroidales bacterium. Taxonomy (GTDB): domain Bacteria; phylum Bacteroidota; class Bacteroidia; order Bacteroidales; family VadinHA17; genus LD21. Next base: position 148,080 of record CAVSZL010000012.1, read on the forward strand.
ATTGCTGATTTTTACTCTCGGGAGTTGTCACTTGTAATAGAGTTAGATGGTCCGGTTCATTTAAAACAAAAAGAGTATGACATTGACAGGGATTCTAAATTATCTGATAAAGGAATATTTGTCTTGAGAATAAAGAATGAAGAATTGGAAGATAAAGGCTCTCTGATAATGAAAATAAATGAAACCATAAATGCACGAAGACAAAGAGCTAATAATATACAGGATGCCCCCTTCCCTTTTTGCTAAAGGGAAGAGCCTGCCCCGCCCAAAGCGGGGGGCAGGGGAAGGGTTAAGATATAAATAGAAGGGGCTGGGTACGGGCTGTTTCTTAACATATACATAGGCCTAAAATTGGGGTTAGTGCGGTAAAAATAAAAAATTAAATCTATATATTATTCAATTTCAATTACTTGAAGATCAAAACAGCACTAAAATTTGAAAACGTCAGAAGTCAGAAATATTATTTCAGATAGTGCAATAATAAAATTACCTTCATGGTAAAGTTTATATTTTATCAGGTACGGAATGAAAATTATTAATTTGTTAATAATAGTTAAAAAAAAACTATATTTGTATTAGTTCATAATTCCTGTGATGGACCAATATCCTGACGATAAATTGATTACAAAAAAACTTAAAGAAGGTGATGTTATCGCCTTTGATGCTATTTTCAATAAATATCATAGAAAGGTCTATTATTTTGCATACAGTTATTTAAAGAATAAAGAGGAAGCTGAGGATGTTGTGCAGGAGGTATTTTTTAATCTGTGGAAATGCCGTCACCAAATTAATGAGTACTATATTTTCAGCAAGTATCTTTTTAAAATAGCATATAACGAAACTTGTAAAAAATTTCGTAAACAGGCATCTGATAAAAAGCAATTGGAAGTGATTCAACAGAGTCTTTCCAATGAAGATTCTTCCACAGACATCGAAATTGAGTATAATAACCTTCTTGAAAATGCAAATTTACTTATATCGAAGCTGCCTTCCCGTCAGAAAGAAATTTTGTTTTTAAGTATAAATGAACAGCTCGAAAATGAACAGATTGCAAATAAACTGCATATCTCCAAAAAAAGTGTTGCCAATTATTTAACGAAGGCAAAATCATCCCTGCGGAAATCTCTTGTCGATGGACGTTTATTGACCATTTTATACTTCTGGTTATATATTAAATAATAATATAATATTCTAAACCAGCTGAAATTATTCATAAGATCATCTTTTCAGCATTATATTTACATTGGTCTAATTAGACTCATTTTAAATTAACTCAATTTTTGGGAAATCAGGTTCTCTGCTGGATATTATTATCAGTGATGATTAATAAGTAGTAGGTTGGTTAAGTTTGGTAGACTGGAGAAGTTTGAGAAATGGAGCTGGAAATGTGGGAACTTTTCAGCTTCATTATCATTACAAAAAAAAATTATGGAAAATAAAAAAGAGATTATTGATTTTAAGACTTTATTGAGATATCTTGAGGGAAAAGGTTCGTCCCAGGATGCCGCTCTTGTAAGAGAATGGATTAAAAATAAAGATGCTGAAAATGAATTGAATGAAAAATCCTTTCAGTTCTGGGATACAACTTCTCTGGAGCCTGATACACAAAAATATACAGGAGCATTCATCCTGGATCAGATACACCATAGAATTCATCTGGAGGAAGCCTCACTTAAGAATAATTCTAAACCAAAAATCAGTTTCATTAATATTCTGACAAGAGTGGCAGCCATCCTGTTTATACCTTTGTTAGTCACTTCTGTTCATTTTTATCGTCAGCAAAATTCAAACGGTAAAATTGAATCCTATTCTGAAATATATGCTCCGTTCGGAACGAGAACAAGTTTTTACCTGCCAGATGGTTCTAAAGGATGGTTGAACGGAGGTTCATCCCTGAAGTTTCCGGCACAGTTTGAAGGTAAAACAAGAAATGTAAAATTAAGCGGGGAAGCCTATTTTGATGTTTTATCAAACCGTAAAAAACCATTTATTGTTTCGACGGATCACCTTGAAGTAAATGTTACCGGAACTTCATTTAATATAATAGCCTATCCCGATGAAGAAACAACAGAAGTAACTCTCGAAAGAGGTCAGATTGAAGTATTTAAAAAGACTGAATATCAAAATAACAGAATGGCATTGTTAAAGCCCAATGAGTCATTTATATATAATTCCAAATCAGATCTGAGCATGATCATGACCATTAATACCTCAGAAAAACTTGCCTGGTTAAAAGGTAATCTTACATTCAAATTTGAGTCATTTGCAGATGTGATACAAAAGATTAACCGCAAATATAATGTCAACATAATAATTAAGGATGAAATACTTAAAAACCATACCTACTATGGAACCTTTAAGGATGAAACACTTGAAGAGGTACTTAATCTTCTGAAATATACCGCACCAATAAGATACAAGGATATTGAAAGAAAGAGAAATGAGGATGGAACATTTGAAAAAAGAACCGTGGAAATATACTTTAAAAACTAAAATAACCTAATAGCTAACCTTAAAAATCATTAAAGCCTATGAGACAAAGAAAAGAATTGAAAAGCTTAAGAAAATAAGGAAAGCGCGGACACGCTCTCCTTATAATTCAGCAATTTTCCCAATGCAAGTCAAAACAGTGGAATTAATTAACTAAATCTTTCAAATTTATGAAAAAAAATTGTTGTTCCACAGGAGTAATATTGAAAAAGATATACTCCTGTAAAATCTTTAAGATTATGAGAAATACCTTATTGCTTATTCTCATTCCGGTCTTTCAGGCATATGCCATTGACTCCTACTCACAAAATACCAGACTTACACTTAATCTCAACAATGTTCCTGTAGCCAATGTACTGGAGGAGATTGAAAATAACAGTGAGTTTTTCTTTCTTTTCAATTCAAAATTAGTTGATGTTGAAAGGGAAGTATCATTATCTGTGGAAGATGAGAAAATATCAGATATTCTTGTTTCGCTATTCACTGGCACGGATGTCAGCTACAGGATATATGACAGGCAGATCATACTTTCCCCGGGTGATGAGAAATCATTACCATCTTCACTGCAACAGCAAAAGAGAATTACCGGTACTGTTACCGACAGCAAAGGTGAACCTATTATTGGTGCAAATGTAATTGTTAGCCTATACAACTATTGGAACAATTACTGATATTTCAGGTAAGTATAGCCTGGATGTTCCACCGGAAGCCAAAAGCCTGACAATCTCATTTATCGGTATGCAGCCACAGGATGTTAGTATTGGTTCATTAACAGTGATCAATGTAAGTCTGTCAGAAGCTGTAACCGGGTTGGATGAAGTGATTGTTGTAGGGTATGGTACAAGAATTAAGAGATCAGTTACCGGGTCAATTTCACAGGTCTCTTCAGCTGAAATTCAGAGTTTCGCAGCTTCCAATAACGTTGTTGATGCATTGCAATCAAGCATTTCAGGTGCATTTGTTGTAGCTCAGAGTGGAAGGCCGGGTGAGGCATCAAATATTTATCTTCGCGGACCGGTTTCTGTCAACGGAGGAAATCCTTTGTATGTTGTTGATGGTATTCCTCAGGCAAATCTGGGTTATAACTTCAATATGGCAGATATTGAATCAGTAAGTGTACTAAAAGACGCATCCGCTGCTGCAATATATGGAGCAAAAGCTGCAGGTGGCGTAATTTTGGTAACAACCAAACGAGGTATAAAAGCAAGATCAAGATTGGTCTTAACAGTTCTTATGGTGTCCGAAATGTTATGCTCTTACCTGATCAAATGAGCAGGGATGAATATCTTAAGGGTAAAAGATAAATATGGTGTTGATGTTGTCGAACTTACGGTCCCGAAGAGCAACTGGGGTAGCTTACCCGATACAGACTGGCATGGATGAACAGTACCCGAACAGGTTCAGAGCAAAATTATGGTCTGACCTTATCGGGGGGTGGTGATGCTTCAACTTATTTTATTTCAGGAAACTATAATAAAGTGGATGGAGTTGCGATCGGTAACGAAATTCAGAGATATACTTTCAGGATTAATACAGATCATCAGATAGGCAAAAAACTCAAATTCAAGCAGGGCCTGTACTTTAAGAACGGTATTGAGGATCCTACCGTTAGTGGAGGAACAGGACAGATATACAGAAGATCTCCTCTCATGGTTGTTTATGATCCCTCTGCCGTTTCCAATAGGGATATGGGCAGGGTTATGTATGGATTCCAGGGGAATAATGATGTTCAGCGAGCCTTAAGTAGTTATGAAAGAGCTAAAGACTTATTCACTTGAATTAAACGGAACGCTGACTTATAATATCATTGATGGTCTGAATTTCTCTGTTTTTGGTGGTACAACAATGGTGAATGGCAGTACTTATAACTATATTTATCCGATTGATGATGCGGCCAGGGTTGAACCTGCTACTGTTACAGCGGGACAATCAAGAGCACAGAATTACATTGTGACTTACACATTAAATTATGACAAGACATTTGACAAGCATCATATAACTGCTCTTGCAGGTTATGAGGCACGGAAAGTCAGAATTTGAATCAGCTGATTATGGTAACACAACTCCATTACTGCCGGAGGCACAGTCTTCTGCCTTGGTGTTTGAGCACTCTTGCGGCTACCGGTGAGCATTTTTAAGAGCAGATGTCTATGACCGTATTCTTTCACAGTTCGGACGATTTGAGTACACATACGCCAATAAGTACATGTTTACTGCAAACATAAGACGCGATGGATATGGTTCAAAATTCGGTCCGGAAAACAGGTATGGCGTATTCCCTGGTATATCAGCCGGATGGGTCATCTCAGAAGAGAGCTTTTTAAAGCAGGTTCCAAGCAAATTAACTTGTTGAAATTAAGGGCTGGTTACGGGCTTCTTGGAAATGCTGTAGGTACTGATTTCGCATATTCTTCATGCTATCATGACAGGTTATTCAGTTGATTATTCAAATACGAGCACTAACCAGAAGCTTGCTGGTATTATGCTGGCTTCACAACTGGCAAACCCCAATATTCAGTGGGAAAATGTTGCAACTACAAATATAGGTTTGGATGGAGCTTTGTTCAATAGCAAATTCTCATTTAATCTCGATTATTATTCCAGACAAACAAAAGATATGTTATACAATGTTCCGATTGCACTCTCTGCCGGTGTTGGTACAAACGTTCAGGCCAACGTTGGACAGATGAGTAACAAGGGAATGGAAATTTTCTTTGAATACCGCGAAAAAGCAGGAAAATTCAATTTCAATATTGGACTGAATGGAGGGTTTAACAAAAATAAGCTGATTTCCCTGGATCCTTCTCTTGATAAGTTATTTATTGCCAGTGGTTATATAGCAGGAGAATCAGGCAGCGGTATGTACGGTTCTGTTAATCCAAGCCGTTCAGAGCCAGGGTTACCTCTGGGTCAGTTTTACGGATATAAAACTGCCGGGATTTATTCAACAGATGCGGCTGTAGGCGAAGTGCGCCCAAAAGTAGGTAATTACACCCCAAAGGCCGGTGACCTCATTTATGTTGATCAAAACGGTGACGGAGTTATGAACACCGCAGATATGGTATATATAGGTAATCCATGGCCGAAATTTACATATGGATTAACCCTTGGCGGAGTCTGGAATAGCATGATTGATGTTAAAGCATCATTTACCGGAGTTTATGGGAATGATATTTATAATGCTGCTGAATCATATACACACACATTCTATTCAGATTATACCACAACAATGGATATTTATGATGTTTCCTTCTTTGGTGGTAATGGTCTGACAGGTGTTCCACGGATCGGAACAGTATCGGCCCCAGATGCTAACGCGAACAAAAACTGGGGACTTCTCTCTGATTATCATGTTGAGAAAGGCTCCTACCTGATGCTGAAGAATCTGCAGATAGGAATAACTTTACCAAAAAAACTATTGTCAACTTTGGGTGTATCAACGGTTAGGGTCGTCTTAGTTGGTGAAAATCTGTTTATGCTGACAAAGTATTCAGGATTATATCCTATCATTCCACCTTATCAGCGTAGTATTCTGGCACAGGGTGTTGATAATCCCAAGCGGTCGTTATCCTTTTTCAAAGCTGTATTCTATTGGGATTAATTTAGAATTCTAATAAATTAAAATAAATTTACCATGAAACGAAAAATTATAAATTACACTATAGGGCTTGTTTTAACCGCCTTATTAATATTGCCTGGCTGTGGAGATGATTTTTTAGATGTAGTTGATCCGACAGTTTTGTCAACTAACGCTTATCCAAACACAGTAGATGATCTCGAAATTATACTGAACGACCTTTATGGAAGACTCAGGGATGGTACATATTCAGCCATTAACAGGTCTCTGATCCTTATAGATCACTCAAATGACCATGGCTATAACGGTGCAGAATTCAATGAATTTGCATTGAATAGTCTGAATCCTGATCTGGCAAGACTTTCTAATTTCTGGCTGAATCAATTTACTCACATTGCCAAATGCAATGATTTTATGGTACAGTTGACAAGAATTAAAGCGGATCCTAAATGGACTGCAGCTCAACAGACAAGGTTTAGTCAGATGGAAGCAGAATGCAGATATCTCAGGGCATTTTGTTATTTTCATTTAGTGAATCAGTTTGGAGAAGACCCGATTCTTACTGAAGCTGATAAATCAAAAATGGGAGTTCCTTTGTGGACAGAGATTGCAACAACAATAGCAGGAACAAGTAAAGAAAGAGCCACTCAGGGGCAGATTTATGATTTTATAATATCTGAACTGGAAGCCTGTGTTCCACTTATAACAGGAGCAGGTATAATTAAAAGTCAGAATGCCCGTGTGAATGAATGGGCAGTGAAAACCCTGCTGGCTAAGTCTTACATCTATACCCTGCAGTTTTCAAAGGCACAGCCAATTCTGAAGAATATTATAGATAATAGCGGGAAGACACTGGTTCCATACCTCACTTACCGCAATATGTATGGCGGTAAAAATGAATTTAATAGTGAATCAATATGGGAGGTTAATTATACCCGTGACGTCCAGGCTAATGCAGGAACAACTATCACCGGTAACAGGTACACCAATTATGTAGCTATCACTTTTGATAAAAATGGTGTTGAGACAATAAACGGTTTTGCAAACTTCTTCTTCCATGACAGAAATGTCCCCCGTCTTGGATTTGATGATACAACATATTGTATTTCAAAACAGACCTGATTATATTGCAAAATCAAAGCTCGACCGTCAGAATAAGACATCTGATCCCCGTCTCTGGGTCAATTCAATGCAGCCATATGTCGATACTGTTCAGTTAGGTGCAGGAACTCCATGGTACAAGATTGTAAAAGGCCGTATGGAAGGTTATAACAAAACAAAGCTGAGAGGATGGAATAACCGTAAATATGCCGAGATAGATGCAGTTTTCTCTATTAATAACGGTATTAATTATTATGTATTCCGCTTACCTGAAGTTTACCTTTATTACGCTGAGTGTCTGATCAAAGCCGGAGGACAGGATGCTCTTGCACTTGAATATATCAACAAGGTGCACAGAAGAGCATATGATGTCCCTGTTAATACACCTTCAGTTTATGATTATGCGACTCTTACATCCAGGACAAAAACCGTGGAAGCTACAGACCATCTGGCAAATAATCCTTTACTATATGAAAGATGGGCTGAATTCCTCTGTGAGCATAACTGGTGGTATGAAGTCCGCAGACTTAGATCTGGGACCACAGGAGGCTGCCTATTATAAGAAAGTTAATGCCGGTCCACTTCAGTGGTTCCCCGGAAATTACTCATGGACTATACCAACCCTTGAAATAAATAGTAACTCACTGATCGTTCAGAATCCATAGTTGTTGCAAACATAAATTGATTTTGATGATAATAGTGGCATTTGAATAAACCATTCAGTTTCTGAATTCAGACTTCAAATGCCACTTTTAAAATTTACCATGATCCTGTATTAACAGTTCCGTTAATCATTTTGATTGATAATTAAGCTAAACGGCAAGATTTCAATTTGTTTTTTCAATTTTCGAAAATAGCCGGTTAGAGAATCCTTTTTTGATTTGCTCCTTTGCCTGTATTTAAATTTATCTGGCAAAAGTTAGAGTCTATTGAGTTTAAAAACATTGCCTGAACAAATAATCCCTCTAAGCTAATTGGTTAATAAATGGATAATCCGAAGATTGTAATTAGCAGTCAACATTTGAATAAGATACTTAACTTAGAACTGAAAATGAATAATTATTCAAGAAGAAACTTTCTTACAAAGCTGATTGCCTTACCAGCAGGACTTTGGATGACCAATTACCATGCATTTTCAGGATCAGCATCCTTCAGGAAACAGGTAAAGATCACAGCCATAAAAGCTATGCAACTTGATTTTCTGGGGGATGGCTGTCTTATTAAGATTGAGACTGATTCCGGCTTTACAGGTTATGGAGAAGCAGGAGTCAACAGCACGATAGCGAGAGGGCAAATTTACCAGATTAACAGAACAGCTGAACTGATAGGTGCAGACCCTCTTTCAATACAAAAGCATTTCTTTCGTATGACAGCCCCTCAAAATCCCATGAGGATTTCGATGGGAGTGATTTCTGGTATTGATATTGCACTTTGGGATCTTGCAAGTAAAATACTCGAGGAACCTATATATAAGCTTCTTGGAGGCCCCTTCCGTGACGGATGTCCTATGTACTCACATACATCAGGCTTAAAGGATATGATGGATCCGGCTTCCTGCAGGGAGTGGACAGAATGGTTTAGAAAACAACCGGAGGGTTTTACCACTTTCAAGGGGAGTGCTCCCTTCACTATTCAAAGACCATGGCATCCAACAGTTACTTCTGATGAGCTTAAAATGCTTAAGCAGGGATTCACCAATATACGCGATGCAGTAGGAGATTCCATCGACATTGCTCTTCATTGCGGCGGACAGTTTAACACCCCAAGTGCCATAGCAATGGCAAACATACTTCAACCTCTTAATATTGCTTTTATTGAAGACCCGATAAATGTACATTACTCAGAAGGATGGCTTGCATTAAAGCATGGTACAGGTGTTCCGGTACTGACAGGTGAGAAACTTGAAACACTTAGAGAATTTAAACCATTTCTCGATGAACAGGCTCTTGATTTTATTCACCCCGATATTTCATATGCCGGTGGCTTTACAGGAGTTATGAAGATTGCTGAATATGCTGCAATGTCACGGATACCTGTTGCGCTTCATAATGCCGGAACACTGATCAGGACTTATGCATCAGCTCATCTCTCAATGGCAATACAGAATTTCTATAAATCTGAAAGCAGGCTGGGTCGTGAAGGCCGGATGTATGAACAGATGGCAACAGAACCTCCGGTACTGTCAAAAGGGATCCTCCATGTTCCTGATAAACCAGGACTCGGATTCACAATAAGTGAGTCATTTCTTAAGAGCCATCTGCCAAAAGATGAACCATGGTGGGGCTAATTTATATTTTATTGAATTTTTAAATAAAAATATTTCAAAACTATGGAAAAAGATAATACAGGCACAAGTCGTCGTAATGTGCTCAAAACACTCGGACTGGGCTCTGCTGCAATGATGGCAGGAGGATTAGGAGATCTCTCAGAAGCGCAGGCAGTACAACAGGAAAAGCTAAGCAAACCTCCTGTAGGTTTCGCTCCAATAAAGATAAAGAGCGTAAAAGCTATCGGTGTTAAATCAGCACCTGAAGGTCGTGGCTCAAATCTTGTAGTGGTAAAAGTGGAAACAACAGAGCCCGGTTTATACGGAGTAGGTTGTGCAACATTTACACAACGGGCAGAAGCAGTTATAACAGCTGTAGACAGATATTTAAATGACTTTGCCACAGGCAGAGATGCCGATAATATTGAAGATATGTGGCATGCGGCTTATGTGAGCTCATACTGGAGGAACGGACCGGTATTAAATAATGCTTTAAGCGGTCTCGACCAGGCGCTCTGGGACATAAAAGGAAAAAGGGCAAATATGCCTGTTTATCAGCTATTAGGTGGTAAATGCCGTTTTGGTGTTGAAACAATTGCACGGGGTAACGGCAATACACCTGAAGAGGTTGCCGATAGTGTTTTGAAACAAATGGAAGCCGGATATCGTTATTTCAGGATCAGTGCAGCAGGAGTTCCTGAATCAAAGGCTCCTTTTTATGAAGCAGGATTTGGAAAACCAACTGATGAATACATTGATGACCTCGGAACACTTAGAGCGCTGGTTAAAACATTTGAAGTGGTAAGAAAAAGATGCGGAGATGAAGTTCTGCTTGGCCATGATCTGCACGAAAAGTATCAGCCAATGGATGTAATTAATTTTTGTAAGCAGATAGAACAATATGGTCCGATTTCATTTATTGAAGATCCGTTATCACCAGAAAATACACATTGGTGGAAACAGATGCGTGCAAGTACAACTGTACCATTTGCCATGGGCGAACTCTTTAATAATGTGAATGAATTCATTGATCCAATGGTGAATCACTATTTTGATTATATACGGATCCATGTTTCACAGATGGGAGGAATAACACCATGTATGAAAGTTGCCAGGTTGGGTGAATGGTTTAATGTAAGAACTATATGGCATGGGCCGGGTGATGTTTCACCTGTAGGACATTCAGCAATGGCTCATATGGACCTTGCTACCTGGAATTTTGCTGCTCAGGAAGGTGGTGGAGCTTTCTCAGAATATCTGCGCGAGATGTTCCCCGGTTGCTTATCAAAACAGGGAGTATATATAATGGTTAATGATTTACCTGGTCTGGGTATAGATATCAATGAGAAACTGGCATGCAAAATATCCTGCAACAAATAGTGCAGGGAATTGGACAACCCGTAAAAAAGATGGTACAGTCATCAGACCATAAAATATAAAATAAACTCTTCCTGAAGTATATTTTCAGGAGCAAATTTTTAGTTTAGGTCAATTTATTAACAGAAAATATTTTGAAAAAAACTAATTTTTAAATTAACAGATGAAACAAAATAATAAAGGGATCCCTACAAGCAGGCGGAAAGCACTTAAGATACTTGGCTTAAGTTCAGCGGCTTTTTTATCAGGAGGCTTCAGAAATTTACCTTTTAATGATGTTATTCAAAGCACTTCAACAGGCACCCAGACCAAATCAGGCCCGGAAGATGGTCCAAACCAGCCTATTGGTAAGGGAACAGGCATTTATCCAGGAAGAGTTGTATGGGTATGGGATCCGAAGGCAACAAATCCTGATTGTACAAACAATTATCAAACCAGGGATTTCTTTTTCAAACCAGATAAGTATGATCAGGCTGTAATTGGTAAAATGTTCAACGATTCAATAAAAAAGATTGCAGACAAAGAAGATGTTTTGGCAGCATGGGATTCGATTTTTAAATATTTCAACAATAAAAAACACAATGTCAGCAGGGGATATACTAAAGGAGAAAAAATATTTATCAAGATTAACCAGACCTCTTCCAGGGGAACGTTAAATGAGGCTGTCAGAAAAGAGGGGAAATATGTTCATCCTGAATATGATCCTGCATCAAAAAGAAACCAGACGGTTGCATGTGAAACAAATCCACCTGTCATTCTGGAAATTTTAAGACACCTTGTTAAAGTATGCGGTGTAAAACAGTCTGATATTTCAATCGGAGATCCGCAAAACCCATTGTGGGGATTCAATTATGATGCATGGTCGGCTGAATTTCCGGAAGTTGTGTATACAGATAACATGTTCGGGACACATGGAAGAACTCTTATTAAACCATCTGAAAAAGATCTTTTATTCTGGTCAGATAAGGGAGATAAAGAAAAACTGTATGATATTACAGAAAATGCTGACTATATGATCAATGTACCTGTTTTGAAGGTACATAATGTTGCTGGTATTACAATTTGTGCAAAAAATCATTTTGGTACTCATACAAGACCACGTTCTTCACATCTTCATTATGCACTTCCAAGAATGAATCCGGGTTATCACAAGTACCGTGTGTTTGTAGATATCATGGGGAGTAAATACCTTGGACAGAACACACTTCTGTCAATTGTTGATGGTTTATGGGGAGGAGGATCAAGTGTTACAGGAGCTCCTGTTAAGTATTTTATGGAACCATTTAATAACAATTGGTGCAATTCTATTTTCATTTCGCAGGACCAGGTTGCACTTGACTCAGTTTGTTATGATTTTCTCAGAACCGAGTGGAATGGAATCAACAAACATGATCCAATAAACAACAGCAATGAAAACTCACCTCAGTTGTATGGAGTGGACGATTACCTGCACCAGGTTGCTGATCCCTCAAACTGGCCGGAAGGTATAGTCTACGATCCTGATAACAGCGGGACACCATTAGCTAGTTTAGGAGTTCATGAGCACTGGAATGATCCTGTTAAAAGACAGTATTCAAGAAACCTTGGCAAACCATACGGTATTGAATTAGTTTCAATTCCTGATATCCTTGTGAAAAAAACCTGATTTAGATAACGTGCAAAAACTAACCACCAACATAAGAATGGTAAATTTTTTATTTATAAATGAGATATGAAAAATATTATTACTGCCTTGATTATTTTTATTTTCTTAACCGGATCAGTCTCCGGACAAAACAGAAAGAAATCAGACTATAATCTGTTAATTAGTCCTTATTCGAGAGGGAAAAACCAATCCATTAAAGTATACAATTTTAACACTGTAACCGGTGAGGTCACTTTTAAATCAGAGGTAACAGGAGGAATAAATCCCTCCTACCTGGTTATAAATCCAAACGGGAAATATATTTACTCGGTAAATGAAACTGAAAATGGAACAATCAGATCCTTTTCCTTTAATTCAACATCCGGTGAACTTGTATCTCTGAATAGTGTCTCATCCGGGGGTAATGGTCCCACCTATATTACCATTGATAAACAGGGTAAATTTGTTTTTTGTGCTAACTATGGTAGTGGCAGTGTAGGAGCAATTCCTGTTAATAAGGATGGTTCTCTGGGTTCTGATATCCAGGTTATGAAACATGAAGCAAAGATCAATGGTACTGGCCGTCAGAAAGGTTCCCACGCCCATGCAACAGTTATGGCACCTGATAACAAATATCTTATGGTACCTGACCTAGGGACAGATAAAGTAAATATTTACCGTTTTGATGTGACGAAAAGTACAAATCCTCTTGAACCTGGTAATCCTCCGTTTGTAGATGTAAAATCCGGTAGTGGACCCAGGCATATTGATTTCCACCCTAATGGGAAATATGCATATGTGTTACGTGAACTGGATGGCATGATTTCTGTTTATGATTATTATGACGGGAAACTAACTGAGATACAAACTATTACAATGCTGGCTGAAGGATATACCGGCAGAATCGGTGCAGCCGATAATCATGTTTCTCCCGATGGGAAGTTTCTTTACGCATCCAACAGAGGTGATGCAAACGATATAGTGATCTATAAAATAAATAGGAATGGAACACTGGCCTATGCTGGTCGTCAGTCTGCTCTGGGAACCGGTGCACGAAATTTTGTTCTTGATCCAACTGGCAACTTTCTTCTTATAGGGAACAATTCAAGCAATTCAGTAAGCATCTTCAGGATAAATAAAAAATCAGGATTGCTAACTCCTACAGATAAAACAATAGAGGTAGGGGAACCGGGATGCCTTAAGTTTGTATATGATTAATTCAGGATAGTTTAGGAATAATATTATAACTGTATAATAATTATAACATTATGAAAAAGGAAGAAAAACATATGAATAAAGGTCGGCGTAATGCGATCAAATTTATTGGATTAAGCGCGGCTGCGATCGTAACAGGAGGACTTGGTAATATTTCTTTTGGTGGTGGAATTCAGAGTATATCTCAGGGAAATCAGGAAAAAACAGGTCCGGATGATGGACCAAACCAACCTTTTGGTCAGGAGACAGGAATTTACCCCGGCAGGGTTGTATGGGCCTGGGATCCAAAGGCCTCAAATGCAAATTGCACAGATGATTATGCAACTGGTGACTTTCACTTTAAACCTGAAAATTATGACCAGGCAACAATCAGCAGAATGTTTGCTGAATCTATAAAGAAGCTTACCGGTGAAAAATCGGTGTCAAAATCGTGGGATGCGATGTTTAAATTTTTCAACAAAAAGAAGCATCAGGTTAACAGAGGATATACTGCAGGTGAAAAGATATTTATAAAGATTAATCAGACTTCAGCGCGGGGAAGATTAAACGCAGCAACAAGAAGTGAGGGTAAATATAATTACCTGGCATATAATCCTAATCCAACAAATAAAAGACCTCAGCTTTCTGTTTGTGAGACAACCCCTCCCCTCGTTCTTGAGATATTAAGAGAGCTGGTTAATGAATGCGGAGTTAAACAGTCTGATATTGCAGTCGGAGATCCCCAGAATCCATTATGGGGTCATAATTATGATGCCTGGAGTGCTGAATTTCCGAATGTTTTATATACTGATAATATGTTCGGGACCCATGGAAGAACTCTTATCAAGCCAACAGCCAATACTCTTCTATTTTATTCAGATAAAGGAGAGACCGATAAAACGTATGATATAATTGAAAATGCCAATTATATGATTAATGTACCCAATTTCAAATGTCACAGAGGAGCAGGAATCACACTGACTGCAAAAAATCATTTCGGTTCTCAGGCAAGACCTCGTGCAGACCATTTTCATTATGCCCATCCTACAAGAGTAAAAGGGTATAAGAAGTATCGCGTAATGGTAGACCTCATGGGAAGTAAATACCTTGGGCAAAATACACTGCTGTATGTTGTTGATGGAATATGGGGAGGTGGATCGGGTGAAGTTGGACCTCCTGTAAAATATTTTATGGCTCCTTTCAACAACAACTGGTGCAATTCACTCTTCATATCTCAGGATCAGGTAGCCCTGGAATCTGTTTGTTTTGATTTTCTGCGGACTGAATGGAATGGCATCAACAGTCATAATCCTCTCAATAACCAGGGTGAATCAACGCCTAATGTAAACGGGATTGATGATTATCTGCACCAGGCTGCTGACGCTTCTAACTGGCCGGAAGGAATAGTATATGATCCTGACAACAGTGGAAAGCCACTACCCAGCCTGGGTGTTCATGAACACTGGAACAATGCGGAAGATAGACAATATTCACGAAATCTTGGAAAAAACAAGGGTATTGAACTGGTTTCCATTCCTGAAAATCTTGTAAAAAACAAAGCTTAAATCATATTGCTTGTCCTACCTTAATAAGTTAGTTGTTAAGACCATAATAAAATAAAATAAAATAATATGAGTATCGGTAATCAATAATAAACATGTTATATCCTCAGGCATCTTTTACACTTAACCCTTCCCCCAACCCCTTCCCTTAAACAGTAAAAAAGGGAAGGGGCGAAACATTACGGAAATAACGGATTTGTGCCCTCCCCTTATTTGTTTAAGGGGAGGGTTAGGGTGGGGTTTAGAATACAAAAAAAAGAGTATTATTAACTTTATTATTCATTCCAGATAGTTATATAAAATAAATTAATACTTAAAACTATGTCATACATAAGAAGAGATAATATCAATACAATTAGTAGACAGGCTTCCTTAATGAGAAAGAACCTTATGACCCATTTTATCGTAATTTTAATTCTTTCTGGCTTATTGTTACCATGTTCTGCATTTGCACAAAATATTACACCCTTTGACCCCTCTAAACTGGTCAATTTGGGGGATGAGGTAAAATACGGTTCCTACCTCATTCGAAAAATCGGAGATAAAGCTTTTCAGATAAATGACCCGGGGGATAAAAAAACAAAAGGTGGTGGATGGGGAGTTGACATGTATCTGGTTTGTGGTACAAAAATGGCATTGATGATTGATCTTGGTAATAATTATATAACCGGTTATGAGAAGGACCTGGTAGCTCCCCGGAAAAATGCGGCGGAAGAGTTTCTAAGTGTAATTGACGGGCTGGCAGGGAAGTTGCCACTTGAAATCGCTATCACCCATATGCATCCGGATCATGATGGTATGACAGGTGCTTTCCTCAACCGGAAGGTGACTTTCTGGGCAGGCGAAGGGGAAGACCTGACCGCACTGAAAACACAACACAACCTGGATCCGGGACTTTATAAGGTTTTTAAGCATGGCGAAAAGAAGTTTGATCTTGGTGATGGGCGAATAGTTGAGACCTTTCTTGTAAGAGGACACAGCAACGGAGCTACAGTGTATCTCATAAGGAAAGACATGCTGGTCTTTTCGAGTGATGCCCTTGGATCAGGGTTTGGCCAGGCATTTCCCACGATAGAAAGACTCAAGTTGGTAGCAGATGACTCTAAAAAGCTGGTTGAATATATAAAAGCAAACTATTACACCATACGAGCGATACGGGCTTAGGGTTTACACCGGTCACTGGTGGCAGAACGCTTATGGTGGCTTTCTTCACCCGAACAAATCACAAATTGACGTGGGCTACCTCGATTGGCGGTTTATCCAGGATGTATCCAACTGCGCAAATGGCATACTCCAGGGAAAATGGCTCGTCGATGGAAGTGGAGTTCTCTATATTGGTAAAATGGCCTATACCGATGCCTGGGGCTCAGCTGAAGGAAGAGCAATTATGGTATCAGGAACCGGCACAATAATAATACCGCTCCAGCAAGCATATGAGGCAGCCGGCTTAAAGATGCCTGAATGAATTCCATAAATGATACTTTCTTCCCATACTTACCAGAGTTGTATAGAGAAACCTAATTTCAAGATTATATGAGAATAATATCAAAAAAAGTAATAATTACCGGATTAATGATTTTAATAGTAATCAGTATCGGTGTCCAGGGTTTCATTACAGTTTCAGGAAGGCAGACGACAGCAGCAGAGTTTCCCCAGGCACAAATATCAAACGGATTGATAGATGCAACTCTTTACCTGCCTGATGCCGAAAAAGGATATTACAGGGGATCAAGATTCGACTGGTCAGGTGTCATACCTGAACTGAAGTTCAAGGGTCATACCTATTTCGGTCAATGGTTCACAAAATATGATCCGTATATTCATGATGCCATAATGGGTCCGGTAAATGATTTCTATCCGCTTGGCTATGATGATGGCAAACCAGGAGATAGTTATGTCAAGATTGGGATTGGTGCTTTTACCAAACAGGATACTACCCCATATTCATTCAGCAAACCGGCTAAACTGATAAATCACGGACAATGGAAAATCAATAAAAAAAGTGACCAGGTAATATTCACTCACATTCTTGATGATCCGGGTTATTCATACGAGTATACAAAAACAGTCAGTCTGGAGAAGGATAAACCTGTTATGGTTCTTACTTACTCAATTGTAAACCGTGGTCAAAAAACAATTGAGACAAATGTTTATGATCACAACTTCTTTGTCATTGACAATCAGCCAACAGGTCCTGACTTTTCAGTTGAATTCCCATTCAAACTTAAAGGGCAGTTCAGGAGAGGAGGTGATAAAGCGGAATTTAAAGAAAACAAGGTTGTATTCATCAGGCAACTCGCACCAGGGGAAACCGTTCATGGTGGTAATATTGAGGGTTTTAGCGATAGTCCGAAAGATTATGATATCAGGGTTGAAAACAAAAAAACCGGAGCCGGTGTAAGAATCACATGTGATAAACCACTTTCACGTCTTGTTTTCTGGGCTTCATACGCAACTTTATCACCTGAACCCTATAATTTGATTAAGATAAAACCTTCAGAGGAATTCAAATGGAGCATCACTTATGAATTTTATACATTATAAACCAAAGACTGCACAAAAGATTAGTAATTATTAAAATAAAAAGCATGAAAAAGAATAAAAGTTTTAAAGTAGCTTCTATAATACGGATGGTAATTTTTACAATAACTTCAATGACCATTCTTTTGTTAACTGCATGTAATAAAAGCGACACTTCGTTAAGCAACCTGAAATTAGGATTTTATAAAACTGATATCGAGTTCATTAATTGCAAACTGAATGAAGATTTCTCACCTGAAGTTCTGAATTATACTGCAACAGTTGAAAAATCATACACGGCGTTTGTATATATTACCCCAGAATTGCCGTTGGAGTCGACATCTGGAATAAAAATCAATGGTCTTGATGCAAAATCAGGAGAAAAATCCAAAGTTGGATTGCAGCCCGGAGAAAATATCATAGATATTACAGTTACGACTGAGAATGGTGATTCCCTCTCTTACAAGCTTAATATTAAACAGGAGGATTGGTCAAAAGTTTATACATCTAAATTATTAGCCCCCGGGATATGGCAAATAGATGATTTCGGAGGATTTGCAGGTAATGAAAATATGTATCTGATCGAAGGTCAGGACAGGGCACTGCTTTTTGATACAGGTATGGGAACAGGAGATCTTGCGGCCTATATCAGAACACTGACAAAATTACCGGTTGACCTTGCTATCACCCATGGAAACAGAGACCATTTTATGCAGATGGGTCAATTCAAAGAGAGTACAATATATATGTCAAAAAAGGATGTTACAAGGTATCCTGCAGAATTAATTACCCCAAAAATTTCCTGGATAAAAGAAGGTGATGTGATAGATATAGGTGCAGGTCGAAGTTTCGAAGTTATTGAGATTCCCGGCCATTCAATGGGATGTGTTGTATTTCTGGATAGAAAAAATAAGATAGCTATTACAGGAGATGGTATATCATCTGGTTCAATGGTTTATATGTTTGGTACTGCATGTTGTGCATTAGACCAGTACCTGGCGGGATTAAGAAAAGCTGAAGAGAAATTAAAAGATCTTGATAGTTTACTTTTGCTTACAGGGCATCGTTATCAGGAATCGACCCCTTTATCAGGAGTTGCTGGTAAACAGCTGTTTACCGACATGAGGATTATCGCTGAAAAGGTCCTGAGCGGAGAAGTTGTTGGTAAAACAGCATATACAGTTCGAGGTGAGACAAAAACCGAATTGAAACAGGCATATTATGGTCTTGCCGGTCTGTGGTATAATCCGAATAACCTGGTTACTCATCCTGCATCGCTGGGGAACCTGAGCATTCAGAACAATGAAGGTGCTACTTTAATTACCAGACCGGTTTTTTCTTCTTTTATGACCAGTTATACTGTAAGTGTACCAGAGAATGTACCAGAAGTTAAAATTTTACCTGAAGCTTATAATCCATCCTATAAAAGCATGACAATAAACGGAAAACCTGCTAAATCAAATACTGCTTTCATTGCTAAACTTGTTAAAGGGGATAATAAATATGAAATTGCTATAACAGCAGAAGACGGATCTGTCAGAACATATACAATAACTGTTTCAAGACAGAATTCATAGTCTCTGGGTGGTATATTAAAAAAAATAAGTTATAATCAGACTTTATAATTATTTTGCTTACTGTTTATTAAATATTTCTGATAAAGTATGTCCTATCGTTTCATTCTTATTCTGATAATCTCCCTCTTATCAGGACGTGCTTTATTTTGCAGGCAAGATTCAACTACTTCACTTAAACAACCGGTAATTATCTCAAAGTTATTACATGAGATTAACTTTGACGGTATTCCTGATGAAGAAGCCTGGCGGGATATAAATTCACTGAAAATGACCATGCATTCACCTGTTTATGGCAGGGAGCCTACGGAAGAGAGTGATGTCAGGATAGCATTTGATGAGAAATATTTATATGTGGGAGCAAAACTTTTTTACCACGATGCCGGGATGATAAGGTCGGCCAGTTATAAAAGGGATTTCATGGGTTCGGGGAGTGACTGGTTTGGTATTATCCTTGACTCTTATAACGACAAGGAGAATGGACTTCTATTTTTCACAACTCCTGATGGCTTAAGAATTGATGCAAATGTTCGAAGAGATGCAGTTGTAACTCAATCAAATAAAATTCCGTATAATATCAGTTGGAATGCTTTCTGGGATGTTCGAACAAAGCGTGATCAGAAAGGATGGTCTGCGGAAATCAGGATACCGCTCTCTTCCATCAGGTTTCAGGTCATTGATAATGAAGTCCGTATGGGACTAATTGTTCAGCGATGGATACCAGCAAAGAACGAAATGATTATATTCCCCGCCATACCTCCAAACTGGGGGCCAAATTCATCACTTAAACCATCTCAGGCTCAGGAAGTTATCATTTCAGGCGCTAAGTCTGAAAAACCACTTTACATTGCTCCATATGTACTTTCCGGATATGAAAGCCGGCATGACCTTAATGATCTGGAGACTGAATATCTGAGATCAGATAAACCTACACTGGAGGCAGGTCTTGATGTTAAATATGGCATATCAAGCAATATTGTCATGGATCTCACATTGAATACTGATTTTGCCCAGGTTGAGGCTGATGATCAACAGATTAACCTTTCAAGGTTCTCACTCTATTTTCCTGAAAAACGAACCTTTTTTCTTGAAAGGGCAAGTACATTTGATTTCAGTCTTGGAGGTAACAATAATCTCTTTTACAGTCGCCGGATCGGTTTAAGTGAAGATGGAGATCCCATAAGAATTTATGGGGGAGCAAGACTTACAGGCAGATTGGGTAAATGGGATATGGGTTTTCTCGACATGCAGACTGCAGCACTCTGGAAAAATAACGATAATGGAATCAGAGAAGAGGTACAACCGTCAGAGAATTTTGGTACATTAAGGCTCCGTCGTCAGATCATTAATGATAATTCTTATTTAGGAACCATGCTTACAAGTCGTTTGGGTGCTGATGGGTCTTATAATCTTGCTTATGGAATCGATGCTACAATACGAATGTTTGGCGATGATTACCTGGACATAAAAGGCAGTCAGTCAATTGAGAATGATTTAAACCCAAACTCCTTTGCTGAACCTTCCCGGATGGTTGCGAACTGGCAAAGGCGATCGGAGAAAGGGTTAGGATATACACTGGGGTACTCCTATGCAGGTACAGATTATAATCCTGGTATCGGATTTGAAAGATTGATCGGATATGGTTATTGGAGGGGTGATATTAAATATGGATGGCTTCCGGGGGAGAATTCAATTCTGTACAGACATTCACCCGAGGTTAAAACAAGGTACTGGACCTATGCGCAAGATGGATCGTTAATGACATATGAAAATGAATTTGGATGGTCATTTGAAACCAAGAACAAATGGGAAGGGGAAGTTGCACTTGTTTATGGTATTGAGAACCTGAAAGATACTCTGGAAATACAAAATGATGAAGTATATGCTCCACCCGGTAAATATGATTTTGTATATTTAAAGGGTACGCTTTCTACTTCTGTATCCAAACCTTTATTTACTTTATTTACTTTTGAGACAGGAGAGTTTTATGACGGCTCACGCTTCTCTTTCAGCATGCTGCCAACATGGAATATTTCCAAACATTTTGAATTCGGTGGCTCATATTACTTTGACTATGTAAAATTTAAAAGCAGAAACCAGCTTATGGTAAATCATATTATAGGAATCAAAACTCTATATATGCTTAATATTCATTTTTCAGTAAACGCATATATTCAGTATAACACATCAGCAGAGAGAATAATTAGCAATTTCAGGTTAAGGTATAATCCTAAAGAAGGAAACGATCTTTATCTTGTTTTTAATGAGGGAAGGAATACGAATCTTACAGACTATCATCCATCGCTTCCGGTTTATAATGTAAGAAATATTATTCTGAAATATACTTATACATTCAACCTTTGAATCGAAAATCAATTACTTTTTTCGATGCAAATCTTAATCCTATAATAATCCTGGTCAACTGATTTTTTCAACAGAATTCATGTCTCAAAAAGTAATGTTTATATAATTCCATAGAAATATATACCTTTATTAAAAAATTGAAAAAAAATGAAAAATCTTAAATTAATCGAGAGCAGGTTCAATAATTCTGATGGCAATTATAGCTGTATCACCGGTCTTTATTCTGTCTGGATGCAGGCAGAATAAAAGTGATTTATTACTTAAGAATCTTCAACTGGGATTTTATAAAACAGATATTGAATTTATCGACTGTAAATTGAATGAAGCATTCTCCCCTACCCTTTTTAACTATACTGCTAATGTCGATAAATCATATACAGCATCAATGTATGTGACTCCGGAAACCGATTCAGCATCAGCAGGAATTATTAAAATTAACGGACTGGAAGCAAAATCAGGCGAACAATTTAAGGTCGACCTTAACCCTGGTGAAAATCTCATAAATATCACGATAAACTTTCAAAATGGTAAATCAAAGTCCTATAGCCTTAATGTAATTCAGGAGGATCTTTCAACTGTATATACGGCAGAATTAATAGCTCCCGGGGTTTGGCGCCTGGACGATTTTGGCGGGTTTATAGGTAATGAGAATATGTATCTCATTGAAGGAACAGATAAAGCATTGCTGTTTGATACCGGTATGGGAAAAGGAGATCTTGCAGGATATATAAAATCATTGACAGATCTGCCTGTTGAGATTGTTATAACTCACGGGCACTTTGATCATTTTGGACAACTGGATCAGTTCAGGGATAATACAGTTTACATTTCAAGAAAAGAAATAACCAGGCTACCGGCAGACTTAATAACCTCGAGGTTCAAATGGATTAAAGATGGTGATATAATTGATATGGGAGGAGGAAAAAGCATTGAAGTTCTTGAACTGCCGGGGCATACAATGGGCTCATTACTATTTCTGGATCGGGTAAATAAGGTAATGGTAGTATCAGATGATGTCGGTGCAGGTGCTATGGTATGGATGCATATACCGGGAAGTACAGCAATTGACGAATACAGGGATGGGTTAATGAAAATAGAAGAAAAAATCAAAAGCTTTGACGGGTTGACTCTTCTTGTAGGACATCAGTACCAGGAAAAGGTCCCTCTCACCGGATCAGTTGGAAAACAGTTCTTTACCGACATGAGGATTCTCTCTGAAAAAGTCATCAGTGGTGAAATTATAGGAAAAGTTGCCCATTCCACACGTAACGGAGTAACAACCGAGTTGCGGCAGGCACGCTATGGTCTGGCCGAACTGTGGTATAACCCTGAAAATATAATAACACATCCCGCATCATTAGGGTTTTTGAGCATTCAGACCCCATCAGGAAATGATGTGCCAATAAGACCTGTCTTTTACTCATTCCGGACGAATTATACTGCTCAGGTTACGGAGGATGTGACAAGTGTTGTAATATTTCCCAAAGCATACAGTTCCGGCTACAGGAGCATAACTATAAATAAGAAACCGGTAAAATCAGAAACGGCATATAATGCTAAAGTAATTAAAGGAATCAACAAATTTGAAATTACTGTAACAGCTCAGGATGGCTCAGTTAAAACATATACTATAGAAATTACAAAATAATAATGTTTAAAACCATCTGAACAATAAGATCCGGATTGCATAGATCCGAAAACAATTCTGGTATATATTGAAAATCACTCCTGTAATTTAATCACCATGAGACAGATAACAACCAGCCGTCTGCATTCCCTGCAAAATATTATGCAATTCAGATTTCAGTTTCTTTGTATTCTTATCAGTCTGTTATCTATATGTCCAGGTAATTCTCAGGTGCAGTTTCTAAAAAGGTCTGTTGAAACGGGAAAGGAGGTTCAGATGGATCTTTCAACAGTTACAGCCCATTACAAAGCTTTGTTTGGTGAAGGTGACGACAGTTCCGGTATTATTAAAGGGATAAATCGCTACGGAAACCTGCTAATTGATCCTCTTGGAAGCAGCAATATAATTAAATTTAACGATGAGGAAATTGTCATATTTGTTCTGGATGGAACTGGTATACTTAAATACAATAAGGAGGAAGTTCCTGTAAGCAGGAACGATTTCATTTATATACCTGTTGGCACAAGATTCGGATTATCAAATCCCCGTGAAAGATCTTTATCGTTAGTTGTAATGGGATTTAAGATCGTCCCCGTTACTGCAGTTAAGCCAACACCCGGATTGATGATAGCCAATGCTGATGAGGTCCCATTACAGGTACTTGGCCAGCATGGACCAACCACCATGTTTCAATTGCTTATGGGAACTACTGAAAGCAAAAGAGACAGGCTTGCATCAGCATACCAGGTAAACAGCTTATTTATAATGGACTTTGCAGCAAATGGAACAAATATCCCTCACAAACACGATAACGAAGAGGAGATCTATCTCATTCTCAGGGGATATGGAGAAATAGTTGCCGGGCAAACAGAAGATGGCAAGGAATCAAGGCATCAGGTAAAGGCCGGAGATGTATATTTTTTCTCACCAAAAACCCTTATTGGTTTTTACAGTGGAAATAAGGAGAATGAGGAACATGCAAAAATCCTCGCAGTAAGATTTTTATATCCCGTTCAGCCTGTTAAGTGATCAAAAACCTAATGAAATGATTTCTATGAGTTCCACATTAATTTGTTATCAAAATCCTTAAGTATCTTATCATGATCGAGTAACCATCGGATCACTCTGATAACTTTATCTTCAGGATAATCGATCATCCTCACTAGCTCTTCGGCATCAGGGTTCTTTTTGCCAAGTATGGCTTTTATCTCCTCAAGGATCAGATCGAACTCATATTTACTCAGATCCAGTTCGTTCCTTTCGCGACAGGCATCACAGTTCCCGCATCTGTCAGACTCTTCCCCAAAATAATTAAGGAGAAACTTTGACCTGCAATGATTTTCAGATTCAGCATACTCTATCATGCTGTTTAATCTGATTTCATACTTTTCCTTTACTTTAATGTAGTTGTCAGGCGATATCATCAGTGCCTTGCGGTCGAGCCGTTCCTCGGTAAAGATCACAAGAGCACTCTTCTTTCCAGGAATATAGCGGATTATATTGAAAGATGATAACTTAACCAGATACTGATAAATGTTATCTCTCGATGCTGCTGATTTTCTGGCAAGAGTTTCCTCATTTACAGGAACAAATTCAGTGAACATACCAGTATAAGATCGAAGAAGGAGTTTAATAAAACTATCAAACGATTCATTTGCAACCTGGAATTTATACAGGTCATCACGACTAACAACAAAATGCACCCTGGAAGGATTATTTATCTCTTCAGTGAATTCCACATACCCTTCCCGCTGAAGAAACTGCAGGCTGTTATAGGTTTCGATTACAGGCAGCCTGTATTTTGAAACAAAATCTGACATATTAAAGTCAAAGACATTATCCTTACCTGAACCGAGTGGGACCTGAAGATAATTACATAATGCCTCGTAGGTATCTTTTATTTTCTCAACAGGTGGAAACTTTTTTCTCATTGATTCCAGAAGCCGGCTTTTATCTGCCGGAGAATATAGCATCACTGCAAATGCCGGTTTGTTATCTCTGCCAGCTCTTCCACTTTCCTGAAAATAATTCTCAATGGAATCAGGTATATCCCAATGAATTACAAATCTCACTTCCGATTTGTCAATTCCCATCCCGAAAGCATTTGTTGAAACGATGATCCTGGTCTCACCAACTGTCCAGGAAGCCTGCTTTTTATCGCGTAATTCATCAGGTAATCCGGCATGGTAGAAATCAGAACTGATACCATTTGCTACCAGCAGCTCAGCAACCTCCTTACATCTTTTCCTGCTCCTGACATAAACAATTCCGGATCCTTTTGCCTTTAAGAGTGTTTTTATCAGGTATGTGCCTTTATCTTCAACCTTTCTAACCAGGTAAGAGATATTCTTCCTGTCAAAACTGGTTCTAAGAACGTTTTTCTTCTTGAAGACCAGTTTATTCATAATATCCTCTATAACAAGAGGTGTTGCAGTTGCAGTAAGTGCAAGGAAAGGGACCTTATCGGAAATATGGTCCCGCAGAGAGGCAATCTTCAGATAAGATGGCCTGAAATCGTATCCCCATTGAGAGATACAGTGTGCTTCATCAATTGTTACCAGAGAAAGATTCAGCCTGCCAACCTTTCCCTGAAATATCCTTGTAGCTATTCTTTCAGGAGATATATACAAAAACTTATAATCCCCGTAAACAGCATTTTCAAGTGCTATGTCAATCTCCTCATAATTCATACCTGAATGAATGGCAATAGATCTTATCCCGAGGCTGTTTAGTCTGTTCACCTGATCCTTCATTAATGCAATGAGCGGGGTAATAACAAGGCATATTCCTTCATTTACAAGAGCGGGCACCTGGAAAGTAACTGATTTGCCACCACCTGTTGGCATCAGTCCGAGGGTATCCTTACCTTCTGCAACAGATCGTATAATATCTTCCTGCAAAGGTTTGAAGGTGGAAAATCCCCAGTACTTTATTAAAATATGTCTGTATGGCTCAATATTCATCCTTTTTTGCACTACTTACAAATGTACAAACAGTTATCCAATAATATAATTCATGACAGTCGGGAAAGATTAATAAGATTTATTTATAGTTTGATAATCAATTATTTCAACATTGTGTGTTATGAACTCACTCCTACCTTTGAAATCAGCCTCACCCTAAATCCCCCGAGGCTTCGCTCGGGGCAGGCTCTCTCCCAGGGGAGAGGGACTTGAAAATGAATTGGTTATCTTCCCCCTCTCACTCGGGAGAGGGGGATAAGAGGGGGTGAGGTGAAAAATTATGAATGGGGCTGGGGGATTGAGTGCATGCATTTTCAAGATACTTCAGTCTAATTATTATTGATTCCTGATAGTCATTATATAATTAAATCAGTTTACATACAAACTAAAAGCCTTATTTAAAGGGAAAGAACAAAAAGCCTGCAATCAAAAATAAGAGTTAAAATGATTAATCTTACAAAGACGAAACTTACTGAAGATGCTTAAAAGAAGAAGATGTTTTACGAGTTAGGTTTTTTTTCGTAATTTGCGCCTTTAAAAACTAATAAAATCAACTGATGTCATTTATTGAAGATAAGATACTTTATGAAGGTTTAACCTTTGATGATGTTCTATTGGTTCCTTCATATTCTGAGGTACTTCCAAGGGAAGTTGATCTCAATTCAATGTTTACCAGAAATATCCGGATTAACACTCCTGTAGTCTCAGCTGCGATGGATACCGTTACCGAAGACATTCTGGCAATTGCCATTGCGAGGGAGGGTGGTATTGGTGTTATTCATAAAAACATGTCGATTGAAAAACAGGCAGCTCAGGTTAAACGTGTAAAGAGGGCTGAGAATGTTATGATATTCGATCCAATTACAATAAATCTCGAAGCCACTGTAGCAGAGGCAATGAATTTAATGAGTGAATATAAGATAGGAGGTATACCTGTTATTGATAATAACGGCATTCTGAAAGGGATTGTTACAAACCGTGACCTTCGTTTCGAAAATAACCGTGCCCGCAAGATAACAGAGGTCATGACCACAAGCCTGATTACCACTAATCACCAGACCAATCTTGAAGCGGCAGCAAGAATCCTACAGAAACATAAGATCGAAAAACTTCCCATGATCGACGAAGCAGGCAAACTCATTGGACTGATCACTTACAAGGACATAACAAAAACAAAAGATCGTCCCAATTCCTGCAAGGATGATAAAGGGAGACTGAGAGTAGCAGGAGCCGTAGGAATTGCTCACGATACTTTGCAAAGAGTTGAGGCACTTATAAATGCGAATGTTGATGCAATTGCCATTGATACTGCACATGCACATTCAGTTAATGTGATAAATATTTTAAAAGAGATAAAAAGGAACTATCCATCTCTCGAAGTGGTTGTCGGAAATATTGGTACAGCTGAAGCAGCTAAGAAGCTTGTCAAGGAGGGTGCTGATGCGGTCAAAGTAGGTATAGGACCTGGTTCAATCTGTACAACAAGAGTTGTTGCCGGTGTTGGAATACCTCAATTATCAGCAATTTATGATGTGGCTAAAGCAATATCCGGATCAGGAATTCCGATTATCGCCGATGGCGGAATCCGTTATTCCGGAGATATAATTAAAGCAATTGCAGCCGGAGCCGACTCGATTATGGCAGGATCACTTTTTGCAGGAGTCGAAGAATCACCAGGAGAAACTATTATATACAACGGCCGTAAGTTTAAGGCATACAGGGGTATGGGATCAATCGAAGCCATGCAACAGGGTTCAAAAGACCGTTATTTCCAGGATGTTGAAGATGATATCAGAAAACTTGTTCCTGAGGGAATTGCAGCAAGAGTACCATATAAAGGAACTCTGGCTGAAGTGATCTTTCAGATGGTTGGAGGCTTGAGAGCAGGCATGGGGTACCTTGGTGCAAAAGATATAACATTTCTGAAAAAGAACGGAAAATTTGTCAGAATAACAAATTCAGGAATTATTGAAAGTCACCCCCATGATGTCTCAATTACGAGGGAAGCACCCAATTACAGCAGAAAATCATTTGAATAAAAGGTATCAGCTTATCCTGATGAATATCAGATCAATTCTTTTTATTAATTTGATATTCCTTATGCCTCTGGTATGTAAGGCACAGGATCTGACTGGTAAAATTTTAATGACAGTAGAGGGACGAGACATAGAAGCCGGAGAATTTCAAAGAATGTTTAAAAAAAGTATTGAGCCTGGAACAAATACCGATATTAACACTTACCTTCAACATTTTACACTTTTTAAACTTAAGGTAGCTGATGCAATAAAGGAAGGATACGATACAACACAGGCTTTTAGAAAAGAACTTAAAGGCTACAGGAATCAACTTGCTGAAAATTACCTTACCGATACTGAAACCAAAGAAAAACTCATCTGGAAAGCATATCAAAGGTCATTAACTGAGATTAATGCATGGCATATCTTAATTGCAGTGCCATCACAGGTATCTGGTTCCGACACTCTCCCATTCTGGCAAAAAGCATCTGATATCAGAGAACGAATTATAACGGGAGAATCTTTTGAACAGGTAGCCAGGGCTACTTCCGATGATCAATCAGTAAAAATGAACGGAGGAAATCTTGGCTATTTTACAGTCTTCCAGATGATAATGCCATTTGAAGATGCTGCTTACTCACTGAAAAAGGGGGTTGTATCTGATCCTGTAAGAACGCCTTATGGGTACCATATAATTAAAGTAGCAGACAAACGTCCCTCAAAAGGAAAAGTAAAGGTAGCTCACATAATGAAAGGAGCACCTCCCGGAAAAGGGGAACAAGATATTAAAGATGCAGAAGTGGTGATCAATAAAGCATATAAAGAACTGCAGGAGGGAGCTTCTTTTTCTGAAACTGCAAAAAAATACTCTGATCATAAAGAGTCTGCTGCAAAGGGTGGTGAACTGAACTGGTTTGGTGCAGGTGAGATTATTACCGATTTTTGTGAAGCAGCCCTTTCTATAACGGATACAGGCAAATATACCAAACCTGTAAGAAGTATTTATGGATGGCATATAATTAAGCTTTTGGAAAAGAGACCTCCCGGCACACTTGAAGAAACCAGGTCATACCTCGAAAGCAAAATCAATAAAACATACCTTAATTCTTTAAGCAAAAAATCGATAATTGAAAAACTGAAAAAAGAGTATAAATTCAGACTCAATCAGGATAATTACAAATGGTTCATAGCCAATACAGATACACTAATTATACAGGGATTAAAAAAATATGACAGGAAGCTCATTCCTCCGGGTAACATATATACATTTGCCGATCAAAGATTTAATACCAGAGAATTTGCCAGCTATATTGAAAAAAGAGGTACAATGATTGATACTAATGACTCACTCTTTTTCATCAGCCAGTTAACTGAAACCTGCTCTTCCGACCAGTTGCTGAATTATGAGAACTCAATACTTGAAAGAAAATATCCGGAGTTCCGTTATCTCATGAATGAGTTCTTTGATGGAATTCTGCTTTTCGAAATATCCGGCAAAAAAGTCTGGGAAAGAGTAACCAAAGATTCCATCGGACTTCTTCAATACTATGATGATCATAAAAACAACTACCTTTCAAGGTCCGGTATAGAAGCAAAAATTTATACACTCAGATCTCCGGATAGTGAAAAAACTTTGCTGTCAGCATATAACAAATATTCAAAAAAACCCGATACCGACAGGCGACTGTATGAAAAATTTAATAAAAACAACGATTCATTGCTTACTATTAAAGAAGGTAAATGGTATAAAGGAGATGATCCTCTAATTGATAGTATAGAATGGTCACAGGGATTACATTCCTTTAACAAGGCTGGTTATCCTTCCTTAATTCTGATCAAAGGAGTAATCGAACCGCTTCCACTGGATTTTGAAGAAGTAAGGGGAGAATTGATAATTACTTACCAGGAGCACCTTGAGAGTGAATGGGTAAGACAATTAAATGAAAGTTATAGCGTTAAAATTAACAACCTGGTATTTGATGAAATTAAGAATAAGCTGACATATGAATAAAATACTTCTTATAATACTTATTATCATTCTCTTAGCCGGTTGCAATAACAATAATAATAGTGTTAAAAGAATTGCAGTAGCCGGTGTGGGAAAAGAAATTCTTTATTACGATGAAATTCCGGAGATTATTCGAAACGGAGTAAATGATTCTGACAGCATTGCTCTTATCCAGAATTATATAAACAAGTGGGCAAAAAGGGAGTTACTTATCCAGAAAGCAGAACAAAACCTAACAACCGAATTTAAGGATGAGATTGACAGACAACTTGAGGAAACCCGTGCTAATCTACTGATATATCAGTATCAGAGACAAATTATGCTTGAGAAGCTGGATACAGTAATAACTGAATCGGAACTTGAGAATTATTACGCCTCTAATGAAAGGAGTTTTTTACTGGGTACGAATATTGTAAAAGCCCTCTTTATTAAACTGCCTGCAGAGACACCTGAAATCTACAAAATCAGAAATCTTGCCCGCTCAAATAACCAGAATGATCTCGTGCAGCTTGAGAGTTATTGTTATCAGTTTGCTGAGAAGTATGACGATTTTAACGAAGAATGGGTTACAATGAACAGACTTTCTGTTGAATTACAGGAAGATATTGATAATGAAGAAAATTTTCTTAAAAGAAATTCCTTTTTTGAAACCTCTGATTCCTTATCGGTATATCTTGTTTCGATCAGAGATTACAGACTAAGGTCATCAATAGCTCCATATGAATATGTAAAGAATGACATTAAAAGAATCATTTTAAATTCCAGGAGATTTGATTTTATTCAGGCACTGGAAAATGGTCTCTATAATGAAGCGCTAAAGGAGAATAATTTTAAAATATTCTAGAATACAAATAATTAAATTACTATTTAACAGATATCCCCGCATATTAATCAATTAAATTATGATAAAAAGGAATTTACGAACATGCATGTTTCTGCTGATTATATTTATCCCCGGAGTTTTTACTGTAAACTCGCAGCAACTTGTGGAGTCAATTGCAGCAATTGTTGGTAACGAGGTAGTTTATCTTTCAGATCTGGAAAACACAATTACCGACCTTAGGAGAGGAGGAAATAAAACACCTGTTGATCAGCTCAGATGTAATGTATTTCAGGAAATGCTTGTTTCGAAACTGTTTCTTGATCAGGCAAGAATTGACAGTGTTATAGTTACCGATGATGCAGTAGAAGGGGAACTGAATATGCGTATGAATGATGCTATCAGGCGGGCAGGAAGTGAAGAAGCCCTGGTGGAATTTTTCAAAAAAAGCATGATTGAAATCCGACAGGATATTAAGAAAACAATGATGGAACAGGAAACTGTAAGGGAGGTTCAGAGTACAATAGCCCAGGATATTACAGTTACTCCTTCTGCTTTAAGAAGGTATTATGCTTCTATCCCTAAAGACAGTCTCCCTGTTGTTCCTGCAAGATATGAAATTAGTCTGATCCAGGTTGATCCTCCGTCAAATGAAGATAATAAAGCAGAAGCCCGTCAGAGGCTGCTTGATATTAGAAGTGAGATACTTGCAGGAAAAAGTTTTAAAGCATTGGCTACACTATATTCTGAAGATACGGAATCTGCCAAAGCAGGTGGCGAAATCGGCTTTCTCACCAGAGGGGAACTTGAAAAAGAATATGCCGATGCTGCCTTCAGCCTTACGAAAAATACAGTCTCCAGAATTATTGAAACAAAATATGGGTTTCATATTATTCAACTCATCGACAGAAAGGGTGATATGGTCAATACACGTCATATACTTGTCAGACCAAAAGTTAAGCCCGAGCAGATCGAAAAAGCAATTTCTAAATTAGACTCCATCGCAAATCAGATAAGAAAAGACAGCCTTAACTTTGAACAGGCTGCGATGCGCTATTCAACTCATAAAGACAGCAGGGTAAACGGTGGTAAATATGTCAGTGCAAATCCTTCGGATCGCGTAACATGGTTCACACTTGAGGAACTTAATCCTGAAATGTATGTAAAAGTCAGGGATTTAAAAGTAGGTGAAATCTCTGAACCCTTCAGAACAAATGATGAAAATAATAACGTGGTATTCAGAATTATCAGACTGGATAACGAATTACCTGCACATACTGCCAATCTAAAGGATGATTATCAAAGCATCCTCAACTCTGCCATAATGAGTGAAAGAACCAAAAAATTTGACAAGTGGGTAAAAAATAAAATTGAGATCACCTATATAAAAATCAGTGATGAATTCCGGTCATGCAGTTTCCTACAAAACGGATGGTTAAAATAATTTTATTAAAGTTCTGTAAACGTATAACTTCATTCAGACATAGTTTCTATGTTCTCTTTTTCATGTTGTTTATACCTGTAATTTATTCACAGATAAATACAGAAAAAAGAAGCGGCAAGAAAAGGATCGAAATCAAAAATGCTGATGAAGACCGTATTTTTAAAGATGAAGAAACCGGAGGTGATATACACCATTTCGTTGGGAATGTATTAATTGAACACAATGAAATTACAATGTCGTGCGATAGTGCACATTATTATCCGGATAAAAGTCAGGTAAAGGCTTTCAGCAGAGTTCATATAGAACAGGGCGACACCCTTGATCTCTTTGGAGATTACCTTTTCTATGATGGCAAAAGCGAGATTGCAGACGTAACCGGCAATGTTGAATTAATTGATAATGAAACACATCTGTTTACTGATGCAATCAATTATGATGTTAAGAACAAAGTCGCCCGGTATAACACAAACGGAAGGATAACAAATGCTGACAATACACTTACAAGCATAATTGGTGTATACTATATTTCTGAGAGTCTTTTCCATTTTAAAGACAGTGTGAAAATTGTAAATCCTGATTATATAATTACTGCCGATACTATGGATTACAATTCCAGATCTGAAGTGGCTATTTTTACAGGTCCCTCAGAATTAAATGGTGACAGCTTATATTTATACAGCGAGCGTGGATGGTACGACACAAGAAATGATATTTCGAACATCTGGCAGAATGCTTTTATAGACAACAGGTCACAAACAGTAACAGGTGATTCATTGTTTTTTAATAACATAACGGGTTTTGGTGAGTCGTTCCGAAATGTAGTTATAAAAGACTCTGCAAATAATCTTATTGTCAGGGGAAACTATGCCTGGTATTACAAACAACCCGAGAGATTCCTGGTAACAGACAGGGCAATGTTTATACAGGTTTCTGAAAGTGATTCTCTCTTTCTGCATGCTGATACGATAAGTGCTGTTACAATGTTTGATTCAACAGGTATCAACTACAGACTAATGAGAGCATTTTACGGATGCCGCATATTCAGCGAAGAACTACAGGGGAAATGTGACTCACTTGTTTATTCATTTCAGGATTCGGTCATCAGGCTTTATAACGAACCGGTAATTTGGTCCAAAGAGAATCAGCTGACTTCCGACTCGATGGCAATTTTCACCAAAAACAGACAGACAGACAGACTGGAGTTATATAATTCAGCATTTGTTGTTAGCCAGGTAGACACACTACGCTTTAACCAGATAAAAGGAAGGTCACTAACAGGTTTTTTTAAAAATAATGAATTATATAAAATAGATATTAAAGGCAATGGCGAGTCAGTTTATTATCTTATTGAAGGAGAATTTATTACAGGAATAAACAGATCAAAATGCTCAAATATCGAAGCACTTGTGGAGAAAGGGAAAATTACACAGATATCAGATATTGGAACACCTGAAGGAATGATAGATCCTCCAGTGCTCACAACTGATCCAAAGGAGTTAATACTCAAAGGATTTATCTGGCTCGATAATCTGAGACCAAAGAATAAAGATGATATATTTACAAAAATGAAACAGGCTGAATCTAACTGAGATCAGCCTGAAATTTTAATATTCATCCTCATTAAAAAAGAAGTCGTCCTTACTTGGGTAGTCAGGCCATATATCTTCAATGCTTTCATAAATATCGCCTTCATCTTCAATCTCCTGCAGATTTTCGATAACTTCCATCGGGGCTCCTGACCTAATAGCGAAATCAATCAGCTCATCTTTTGTTGCAGGCCATGGAGCATCTTCAAGTTTTGATGCTAATTCAAGAGTCCAGTACATAAATAATCAATATAAGTTATCCGCTATTTAAAAGTCTGCAAATATATATATTATTTAATTTAAAATACAATACCCTTTTTAAGATTTTTTACATATCATACCTTCCACTTAATCTCCTCAATATTAAGTTCATATGATATTTTTCGTGAAAGCACAAATAAATAATCTGATAGCCTGTTAAGGAATTTATTAATAATTTCAGGTGATTCTTCAGACTGATTAAGTCTCAAAACGGCTCTTTCAGCTCTACGGCATACACATCTTGCTATATTACAATACGATACAAGCCTATTTCCGCCTGGTAATATAAAATTTTTCAAGGCAGGAATGGTATCCTCCATCCTATCAATCTCCTGTTCAATCCTCGATATACAATCTTCATCAGGCATCAACATTTTGCTTTTACTATTCTGGTTGTCAAAAGCAAGAGCTGCTGCACACCTCATAAGTTGATCCTGAATATAAATCATTAAGCCAATCCGTGTTGTATCAAAACTATCATCCCTGAGTAAGCCGAACCATGCAATGAGTTCATCTACAGAACCATATGCTTCCACTCTAAGTGAGTGTTTGGGAACTCTCCTTCCTCCTGACAAAGAGGTAGTTCCATCATCACCTGTAAGAGTATAGATCTTCATGGTTTGGTAATAATTTAAAATTTTAAGTGGAAAACCTGCTGATATTAAGCTTTCACATACTTTTCATTACGGTAGTCCTGAGCTACTTCGCCATCAAAAAGCCTTATTATTCTGGCAGCATGTTTTGCTATATCCTCCTCATGTGTAACAACAATTACAGTGTTTCCCTTTTTGTGAATATCATCAAGT
The DNA here is from genome assembly GCA_963732435.1 of uncultured Bacteroidales bacterium. Taxonomy (GTDB): domain Bacteria; phylum Bacteroidota; class Bacteroidia; order Bacteroidales; family VadinHA17; genus LD21. The sequence continues at coordinate 183,259 of CAVSZL010000012.1, forward strand.
AGCCCCATGATGTCAATTGAAGTCTTACTATCGAGGTTCCCGGTTGGTTCATCAGCCAGAATAATTGAAGGTTTATTTACAAGCGCCCTTGCAATAGCAACGCGCTGACGCTGACCTCCCGAGAGCTCATTTGGCTTGTGAGTCATACGGTCACCAAGCCCTACCTGCTCAAGGGTCTCAACTGCCAGTCTCTCCCTGTCGACCTTGGATACTCCGGCGTATATTAAAGGTAATGTAACATTTTCAAGGGCTGTGTAACGAGGCAGCAGATTAAATGTCTGAAATACGAATCCTATCTCCTTATTGCGGATCTCAGCAAGATAATCATCCTCCATTTTACTGACATCTGTACCATTAAGTATATAGCTGCCACTTGTTGGGGTATCAAGACAACCGAGAAGATTCATCAGAGTAGATTTACCCGATCCTGAAGGTCCCATGATAGCAACATATTCATTTTCTTCAATATTAATAGTTACAGATCTTAAAGCTCTCACTATCACTGATCCCACCTGGTAATTCTTAACAATCTCCTGAATCTCAATTACTTTGTTCATAATATGAAAATTTGAATTTTCGAAATTAGATTAAATATGTCAAATAACAGATAATATTTACTTAATTTTTGTTAATATCTTATTACATAATCGAAGCGTGATACTCCGGATCTGAAGAAAACAATTCCAAACCTGTAAATATCAATAGTTAATGATACTTTTTCATTCTTTTTGATTTCTGTCCATGCCTCCTGCATTTCTTTTGAATAATTTATATCATCAATTATAATAACTGTTTCAGAGTCAGATATTCCGGTTATAAAATTGAAATATCTTAACAGCGCCGGCTTATTATGATTACCATCAATAAAGACCAAACCTGGTTTTAATCCTGTAGAAGAAATCTGGTGCAGATTTTCATCAAAAGGACCAGTTATAACTGAAATATTCTGAAGTGCAAGTTCTGTAAAATTCTGAGATGCTATTTTTGCAGTTTCAGGACAGCCTTCCATAGTTAAAACTCTAGCAGCTTTACATGATAAAGCCATGTACATTGTGCTGATGCCTAATGAGGTTCCGAACTCAACAATAAACCTGTTTCCGAATTCAGAAGCTAAACATGAAAGTAAAACTCCATATTTTTTAGGGACTGCTGAATATTTTGAGATATCTGACACCTTTCTCCTGTTATTTTTATGCTTTCCTGCACCGGAACCAAGATCAGTTACGTAGATGTACCTGTCATCTGATCTCAACTGTTTCCGGACTTTTTCTACAGTAGAGACAATAGTATGATCAGTTTTATTCCGAAAGAGATGATTTATCAGACTGAAAACAAAAGGACTGTGTATTCCATGTCCTGCCCTGTGTTTTGATAGAATTATGTATTTCAGATATTTGGAAGCCTTGCCAAGAATCATTTTTGTAACGGTTTATAATTAGGACAGGTTTCCAAAAATAGTTATTTTCGGATGTATATTTGCAATCACTTTAGAAAGTATGATAATTCAGGAGTTCCTAGATAGTAATATTACCTATTTACAGGGGGTTGGTCCAAAGAGGGCTGAAATTCTTAATAAGGAGTTACATATCAGCACGTATCGTGATCTACTGTATTATTTTCCATATAAATATATTGACAGGACCAGATTTTATAAAATCAGAGAACTTGACCCTGATCTGCCGCTGATTCAGATAAAAGGCAAAATCACAGGATATTACACTGAAGGACATGGAACTGCAAAAAGACTGGTCGCTGATTTTCAAGATGAAACCGGAACAATAAAACTTATCTGGTTTAAAGGAACTAAATGGATTACAGGAAATTACGCCCCGGGCATTGAATATATTGTTTTTGGCAAACCTGGTGTTTTCAATGGAATGTTTAATATTATTCACCCTGAAATTGAGGCGGCAAATAAAATCGAGGAAAGATTAAACTCATCCCTGCAGGCACAATACAGCACCACTGAAAAACTTAAAAACCAGTTCATTACTTCTAAAACTATCAGTAAGTTCACTGGGACCCTACTGAAGCAGCTTAAATTCAGACTCCCTGAAACCCTGCCTGATTACCTTGTTTCGCGTTATAAGCTTATGCATCTGCATGATTCGCTCCATAAAATACACTTTCCCGGTAATACGGAAGAGATCGAAAAAGCAAGATACCGTCTGAAATTTGAAGAACTTTTTTATATTCAACTCAACTTATTAAGGTATAAGACAAATCGAAACATAAAGTACAACGGTGCTCTGTTTTCACATGTCGGAAAGACCTTCAATACCTTCTATCATAATAACCTACCATTTAGTCTTACAGAAGCCCAGAAAAGGGTTATGAAAGAGATCCGTAAAGATCTTGGTTCCGGAAAGCAAATGAACCGTCTTCTCCAGGGGGATGTTGGAAGCGGAAAAACACTTGTTGCAGTTATGAGCATGCTTATTGCCATTGACAATGGCTTTCAAGCCTGTATAATGGCTCCTACTGAGATCCTTGCCAATCAGCATTACAGCACTGTAAGTAAATTCCTGGCGGGAATTGACATTAAAATATCTCTTCTTACAGGATCGTCTAAAAAAGCAATCCGTAAAACCATCTCAGAAACATTACTTGATGGCTCGCTGAATATCCTTATCGGCACACATGCACTTCTGGAGGAAAATGTCCAATTCAAAAATCTTGGACTGGTAATTATTGACGAACAGCACAGGTTTGGCGTCGCCCAGAGGGCAAGATTGTGGCAGAAAAATCTCGATCCTCCGCATATACTGGTAATGACTGCAACTCCTATACCCAGAACACTTGCAATGACATTGTACGGAGATCTGGATGTATCTGTAATAGATGAGCTGCCTCCGGGAAGGATTCCTGTCAAAACTATGCATTTCACTGATTCGGAGAGAAATAAAGTTTTCGGTTTTATAAGAAACCAGATCTCGGAACAGAAACAGGTTTATATAGTGTATCCCCTTATTAAAGAATCAGAAAAGATGGACTATAAAGACCTTGAAGACGGGTGGGATACAATTTCAAGAGTATTTCCACCTCCTAAATACTGCATAAGTATTGTTCATGGAAGAATGACTCCTTCAGAAAAAGAGGCATCGATGAAACTCTTTAAAGAAGGGCAGGCACACATTCTTATAGCCACAACAGTCATTGAGGTCGGAGTAGATATCCCAAATGCATCGGTGATGGTTATTGAAAGCGCAGAACGATTCGGATTATCACAGTTACACCAGTTGCGAGGCAGAGTAGGAAGAGGAGCTGATCAGTCGTATTGTTTGCTTATGAGTGCCGATAACCTTTCAAGGGAAGCTGCTAAAAGAATTGAAGTAATGGTAAAAACCAATGATGGCTTCGAAATTGCAGAGACCGATCTTCAGCTAAGAGGCCCCGGAGACATTGAAGGCACTCAGCAAAGTGGAATCCCGTTTGACCTTAAAATAGCAAATCTTGGAAAGGATGGACAAATACTAGAATATGTAAGGCATATTGCTGAAGATGTTCTTCAAAATGACCCGTTACTTAAAGACAATCAGAATCTTATACTGGCATCCGAACTTAAACGACTGTTCAGTCAACAGGAATCATGGAGTAATATTAGTTAATCAGATCTAATTTATAATTAATATAAATAATAACTTTTTCATAAAAAATGATAAAAAACATCAATCAATTTCCATGCAATTATAAATTTGTGCTTTATTTTTTTGAATCAATTAATGCATAAAACAGGTAATAGTGGTATAATTGATCATGAAGGAATAGTCCGCAAGGTTGATAATAATTCTGTTGTTGTCAGTATTAAGTCCTCAGCAGCATGTTCCGGATGCCATGCAGAAGGATCCTGCAACATGTCAGGCCAGGAAGAAAAGATAATTGATATTTCCGGCAGATATAACGTGAAACCGGGTGATAGTGTGACTGTTCTGATGAAGCAATCAATGGGTTATAATGCATTGTTTCTTGGATATGTACTTCCGGTAATAATTGTACTGTTTACACTTATTCTTATGGTTTCACTGGATGCAGGAGAATTATCTTCAGGATTGATTTCTCTCTCAACACTATTACCTTACTATCTGATTCTTTTTTTATTTAGAAGCCGGATCAATAAAATATTTACGTTCACATTAAAAGTCTGAATAAATGGATCTTACTATACTGATTACAATTATAAGTCTTAGCTTACTTGCCATGATCTCGGCAATCATTCTCTATTTTGTTGCTCAGAAATTCAAAGTTTTTGAAGATCCCCGGATAGATGAAATACAGGCTATACTGCCTGCTGCAAACTGTGGTGGGTGCGGATTTGCCGGTTGCCGTAATTTTGCAGAGGTATTGGTTGCTTCAGAATCATTTGAAGGTCTTAATTGCCCTGTTGGGGGAGCCGAAGTAATGGGTTTGGCAGCAAAGATGTTGGGAAAAGAGGCTCCGTTAGCCAATCCACAGGTAGCTGTACTCCTTTGCAACGGGACACCGGAAAACAGCCTTCGTACATCAAAATACGACGGGGCTTCGGACTGCAGGATAACACATAGTCTATATATGGGTGAAACCAATTGCAGTTATGGTTGTCTTGGGAATGGTGATTGTGTAAGAGCCTGTGCATTTGATGCCATGTATATGGATTTATCAACCGGTTTGCCGGTAATAATTGATGATAAATGTGTTGCATGCGGTGCTTGTGTGAAAGCATGTCCAAGAAAACTTATTGAACTACGTAAGAAAGCCAAAAAAGACCGTAAGATTTATGTTGCCTGTTCAAACTGTGATAAGGGCGGACCTGCAAGGAAAGCCTGCAAAGTAGCATGCATTGCTTGTAATAAATGTCAGAAAGTATGTGAATTCGATGCAATAACAATTGAGAATAACCTGGCTTATATAGATGCAAATAAATGTACGTTCTGCAGAAAATGTGTTACAGAATGTCCGACAAATGCAATAATCGAATTGAACTTTCCGCCAAAAAAACCTAAAGTTGAAGTAGTTTCTGAAGGAATGAGCGGATGATTATTATAATTATTAAACAGATACAGCGTTGAAAACATTTCCACTTGGAGGAATTCATCCTCCCGAAAACAAATTAACCGCTGATATTCCAATAGAGTATCTTCCTGTTCCTGATATAGTAACAATCCCGATCTCCCAGCATATAGGAGCGCCGGCTACCCCGATAGTTAATAAAGGCGATTATGTCAAAACTGGTCAGCTATTAGCTACCGGGAAAGGCTTTGTATCGGCGAACATTCACTCTTCAGTTTCAGGAAAGGTTAATAAAATAGACACAGTTGTAGACACAACAGGTTATAAACAACCAGCAGTATTTATTGATGTTGAAGGAGATGAATGGGCAGAATCTATAGACAGAAATTCTGAATTAATAACTGAAATCAAACTATCATCTGAAGAAATTACGAAAAGATGCCTTGATTCAGGAATAGTAGGTCTGGGAGGAGCAACATTCCCGTCCCATGTTAAACTTTCCGTACCTTCCGGAAAAAAATGCAACATACTGATAATAAATGGAGTAGAATGTGAGCCGTTCCTTACTTCAGATCATCGTCTTATGCTTGAGAAGGGTAATGAAATACTCGTCGGAATATCAATACTAATGAGAGCCCTAAAGGTTGAAAAAGCCATGATTGGTATTGAAAGCAATAAGAAGGATGCAATTGAACATCTTTCAGTACTGTCAGGAAAATATCAGGGGATTTCGGTGCATGGTCTTAAAGTGAAATATCCGCAAGGTGCTGAAAAACAGCTTATCAAGGCGCTTATTAACAGAGAAGTACCTTCAGGCCACCTTCCGCTTGATGTGGGTGCTGTTGTTCATAATGTTGGAACTGCATTTGCTGTTTACGAAGCAGTACAGAAGAATAAACCTCTTTTTGAAAGAGTAGTAACTATAACCGGGAAATCACTTGGTAAACCAGGTAATTATTTTGTAAGAATAGGAACGCATGTCAGTAAACTTATTGAAGCTGCAGGTGGACTACCTGAAGATACAGGAAAGATTGTAAACGGGGGTCCTATGATGGGGAAGGCAGTAAATAATACTGATATTCCAGTTGTTAAAGGTACATCAGGGATCATTCTGTTCCCCGACAAAGAATCAAACCGGAATAATATATCTGCCTGTATAAGGTGTGCAAAATGTATATCTGCATGTGCACTTAACCTTGAGCCATTTCTGCTTATGAGTCTGGCAGAAAAAGGATTATTTGAACGTGCAGAACAGGAGCGTATAACAGATTGCATGGAATGCGGATCATGTAGTTATACATGTCCTGCCAGTCGTCCATTGCTGGACTATATAAGACTTGGTAAGTCAACCGTGATCAGGTTGGCCCGTGAAAAAAAGTTAAAATAAAACTGATAATTTTTACAGATGAGCAATATTCTGAATATATCTCCATCGCCCCATATACACGGAAAGGAGACAACACAAAAACTGATGTACGGAGTGGTTCTGGCTCTTATGCCTGCAATGTTTTTCTCTGTATTTTATTTTGGCATAGGGGCACTGATAGTAACAGCAACGGCGGTTACCTCCTGTATTCTTTTCGAATATCTTATTCAGAAATTCATTCTTAATAAACCAGTCACAGTTTCTGACGGCTCAGCCCTTGTTACAGGCATTCTGCTGGCCTTCAATATCCCATCAAACACTCCGCTGTTTATAATCGTTATAGGCAGCCTTGTATCAATCGGGATAGCAAAAATGACATTCGGAGGAATTGGCAATAATCCATTTAATCCGGCATTGGTCGGCCGCGTTTTTATGTTGATATCATTCCCTGTACAGATGACATCATGGCCTCTGCCTTCAGGAATAAAAACCGGTTACACCGATGCAGTAACAGGAGCTACTCCACTGGCAATAATTAAAGAGGGAGTAAAGAACGGGGAATCGCTGTCACAATTAATGGAGAAAGTACCTTCAACTGTACAGATGTTTCTAGGAAATATGGGAGGATCGACAGGTGAGATTGCTGCTATTGCTCTGCTGGTAGGGTTTGTTTACATGCTTTATAAGAAAATAATTACCTGGCACATACCAGTTTCGGTTCTTTTGAGCATGACAATTTTTACTGCAATTTTGTGGTTGGTCAATCCCGAAAAAAATGCAAGCCCAATGTTCCATCTGCTTGCCGGAGGTGTCCTTCTGGGTGCGATATTTATGGCAACAGACTATGTCACATCTCCAATGAATCCCATGGCAATGTTAATATATGGTTGCGGAATCGGGATACTGACTGTTATTATCAGGGTGTGGGGTGCATATCCTGAAGGAGTCTCTTTTGCTATACTGATAATGAATGCTTTCGTTCCACTTATGAATACTTATATCAAACCAAAACGATTTGGTGAGGAGGTGAAAAATGGCTAAAACCGAGTCAACATTCAAAAACATGGTGCTGTCATTAACACTGATCTCACTTGGAGCTTCTGCCTGTCTCGGGTATGTATATCAGGTGACAAAAACACCTATTGAGCTTTCTATTCTGAATAAAAAACTGACAGCAATAAAACAGGTAGTTCCCGAATTCAACAATGATCCAAATGCAGAGATGTACAAACTACCTACAGGAGAAGGAGACAGTCTTGAAGTATATCCGGCTAAAAAGGATAGTGTTGTTGTTGGCTATGCCATAAACACTTATACAAAAAACGGGTTCAGCGGAAATATAGGCCTTATGGCTGGTTTTAAAACTGATGGTACCATTTTTAATATAACGGTGCTTGACCATAAAGAGACCCCGGGACTTGGAACAAAAATGACAGAGCCTGAGTTTAAGGACCAGTTCAATGATAAGAATCCGGCTCAGTTTATCTTAAAAGTAAAAAAAGATGGAGGCCCTGTTGATGCTATCACAGCAGCTACCATAAGTTCAAGGGCATTTTGCGATGCTGTTCAGCGTGCATATAATACTTTACAAAAAGGAGAATCAAAATGAGTCAGTTAAAGAATTTTACAAAAGGGTTTATAAATGAAAATCCCATCCTGGTTCTGGTGCTCGGAACATGCCCTACTCTTGCCACTACATCATCCTCTTTGAACGGACTGGGAATGGGAATAGCAACTACTTTTGTCCTTATAGGATCCAATGTGGTTGTTTCGCTGCTCTCCAATGTTATACCTGATAAAGTAAGGATACCGGCATTTGTTGTTATCATTGCATCATTTGTTACCATTGTTGACCTGATTATGCAAGCCTATGTACCATCTCTCTATGAAAAACTAGGGATCTTTATACCCCTGATAGTTGTTAACTGCATAGTATTAGGACGCGCCGAGGCGTATGCATGTAAAAATTCAGTTCTCTCTTCATTAATTGATGGTGCAGGCATGGGGTTAGGTTTTACAATTGCCCTGGGAATATTGGGTGCTTTCCGTGAAATGGTAGGAAGCGGATCAATATTTGGTTATAAGTTTATCACAGGTGATGGTATTCTGGTATTTATCCTGGCACCGGGTGCTTTTATTGCACTTGGCTATATGATTGCGCTTATTAACAAGATCAAAAAAACTTAATCTGGATATAAAATGGAGTATATACTAATAATCATATCGGCTGTCTTTATAAATAATGTTGTTCTTGCACAGTTCCTTGGAATATGCCCGTTTCTTGGTGTTTCGAATAAAGTAAGTACAGCTCTTGGAATGTCAGGTGCTGTAACGTTTGTAATTGTTCTGGCAACTATGGCAACATACATGATCCAGATTTATGTCCTGGATAAACTGGGAATTGCTTTTATGCAAACAATTACTTTCATACTTGTTATCGCAGCACTTGTCCAAATGGTTGAGATCATTCTCAAAAAGGTCAGCCAGCCATTATACCAGGCACTTGGAATTTTCCTTCCTCTGATTACAACAAATTGTGCAGTACTTGGAGTAGCCATCCTCGTCATTAAAAAAGATTATAACCTCATTGAAGGTGTTGTATTTGGCGGTGCCACAGCTATTGGCTTTGGTCTCGCCCTTATAATACTTGCAGGTATAAGAGAGCAGCTTGACCTTGCTGAAATTCCAAAAGGGATGAAAGGCGTACCAATATCACTGGTAATTGCAGGTATTCTGGCAATGGCTTTCATGGGTTTCACCGGAATTGTTAAATAGCCTATCAGGAAATAATAATAAAACAGTTTATCTTAAAATATTTTGCATTATTTTTATAGTGCATTGGCTTTGTTATGCTTAATAGTTAACTGTAAATTATTATTTTCATTATTTCACGCTGATTTATATCAAGACTATCTGATTTGTAAAAGTAACTTGAACTGGTTGTTTCCTGCCTTCACCATTCAAAAACTTATCCCGAAAAAAGTGCAGAACGTTTACTAATAATCAAAAAAATGAAACGCAGAGATGTAATTAAAAATCTGACTGTTCTTCCTGTATCAGGTATTATTTCGGGAAGTCCATATTTCTTTGAATCATCAGAAGGGAAACTTGAAACGTCTTCAAATCCTGCCGCTGCAAAAAGGAACCTGTTTAAGGAACTAGGTATCCGCACATTCATAAACGCTGCCGGCACTTATACTGCCATGTCGGGATGCATTATGGGAGATGATGTATTGGAAGCAATCAGGTTCACTTCCGGCGAGTTTGCCATGATCAATGACGTTCAGGATAAAGCAGGTGCTAAGATCGCTGAACTCTGTCATGCAGAATCCGCTATGGTTACAGCAGGTTGCTGGTCTGCTCTGGTATTGGGAACTGCAGGGGTTTTAACTGGAATGGATCAGAAAAAAGTTGCAGAGCTTCCTCACCTTGAGAATATGAAATCGGAGGTAATTGTTCAAAAGACACATAACCATGGATATGTTCATGCTCTTAAGAATACAGGAGTAACAATTGTTGAAATTGAGACAGCAGAAGAGCTGGGAAAAGCACTTAATGACAAGACTGCCATGATGTGGTTTTTAAACTATGCCGGGCCTGACGGAAAGATCTCTCATAAAGAATGGATAGATCTGGGCAGAAAGAATAATATACCCACTATGATTGATATGGCTGCAGATTCAACACCTGTCGAAAACCTTTGGAAATTCAATGATATGGGTTTTGACCTGGTGTGTGTCTCAGGTGGAAAAGGACTCCGTGGTCCTCAGAGTGCCGGTATCCTGATGGGTAAAAAAGAGCTGATTGCTGCTGCCAGACTAAATGCACCTCCGAACGGAGGAAATATAGGCAGGGGAATGAAAGTAAATAAGGAAGAAATATTTGGTATGTATGTTGCTCTTGAGAAATTTATAAACAGAGACCACCAGAAAGAGTGGAAAATTTGGGAAGACCGTATCGCCCTGATGGAAAAAGCGGTTAAAAAGATCAATGGAGTTACTGCCACAGTTTCAGTTCCCCCTGTTGCAAACATCACTCCTACTCTTACTATTTCATGGGATATGGAGAAAGTAAAGATAGCAAGGAACGATTTCCAGGAAAAGCTAAGAAATGGAAATCCTTCAATTGAAATGATCGGAGGCAAAGATAATAGTGTGGTTATTACAAGCTGGATGATGAAAACCGGTGAAGAAAAAATAGTTGCTGCAAGGCTGGCTGAGGAGTTGACAAAAGCTTCATCTTAATGCTTTAATAAACTGTTTTACTTCCCATCAGATGATATTTATTTATTTATTAATAATAAGTCATAATTATAAAATAACATGAAAACCAGACTACTACTCATTGCTGCAATTATGTATTTATTGTCAGCCACCTGTATAGCTCAGTCCTACAGCATTGTTATCAAAGGAGGTCATATAATTGACCCGAAAAACAACATTAACGGTATAATGGATCTGGCTATCAGTGATGGAAAGATAGCCCTCATCTCAAAAAATATTGATGAGAAACTGGGAAAAAGAGTAATAAAAGCCAACGGTATGTATGTTACCCCGGGCATAATAGACATGCATGTTCATGTTTATTATGGAACAAAAATGGATCAGTATTTAATGAATGGGCCCAGTTCAGTTCAGGCTGATGCATTTTCATTCAGGGCAGGTGTGACTACAATGGTTGATGTCGGAAGTTCAGGATGGAGGTCATTTCCTGATTTCAAAAGTCAGACTATTGACAATTCCCAAACCAGGGTGCTAGCCTTTCTTAATATTGTAGGAGAAGGAATGAGAGGTGGTCCTTTCGAACAAACTACAAAAGACATGGATGCCCGAAAAGCAGCCGAGTGTGCCGGGAAATATCCATCTGTAATTGTCGGAATCAAACTGGCACATTATAGCGGACACGAGTGGGCACCAACAGACAGCGCAGTTTCTGCAGGGAATATAGCCGGTCTTCCTGTTATGGTAGATTTCGGATCAGCAGATCCTCCCCTTTCGCTCGAAGACTTGCTGATGAAACATCTCCGGCCAGGAGACATTTTTACACATCCCTATGCCTATTTTCCTGATACACGCGAAGCTGTTGTTGACGAAAATGGAAAGGTAAAACCATTTATTTTAGAAGCACAAAAAAAGGGAATCAAATTTGATGCAGGTCATGGAGGCGGGTCATTCCGATGGAAACAGGCAATACCATCAATTAAGCAGGGTTTCATAGCAGATGCCATCAGTTCTGATCTTCATACAGGAAGCATGAACAGCGGTATGAAAGATATGACCAACCTGATGTCAAAGTTTTTATGTATGGGGCTATCCCTTCAGGATGTAATACTCCGATCTACCTGGAATCCGGCCAAAATGATAAACAGACCGGACCTGGGCAATTTAAGTGCCGGAACAGAAGCCGATGTGGCAATTTTCAGCCTCAGTAAAGGGAATTTTGGCTTTCTTGATATCAGTGGAGAACGGGTTAACGGAACAGAGAAGCTAACGGCAGAGTTAACTATACGGGCAGGAAAAATTGTCTGGGATCTGAATGGCATTGCGGCACCTGAATATAAATAACAGATCACCTGTCATATTGATATTTCCTGGTAAAAAAGATCTAATTAAAGTCTATTTCTTAAACACATTTTCAACCTTAATAAATTCATTATGAAAACAGAAAGAAGATCAGTAATCAAAAAAATGCTGGCCTCAGTAGCAGGCTTAACAGGACTTGGCATGGCAGCAAATGCAAAAGCCAACGTATCCGGGGAAAAAGAAGCCTTAAGTGTAACTAATTATCAGAATGTCCCCCTGTTTTCAGGGTCCACAAAATTTGGCAACCTGATATTTGTTGCAGGTAAAGGAGCACATGTGGAACCATTTACAATTGCAGCACATACTGATATTGTACTTAAGGAACTTGAAAAAGAACTTATAAAAGCCGGTTCCTCAATGGAAAAAGTGTTGAAAGTTAACGTATTCCTGAACGATATAGCTGATTATAAAGGTATGAACGAAGTATATAAAGGACGTTTTGGAAACAACCCCCCGGTGCGTACCACTGTTGCTGTTGCAAAAGGCGGAGTCCCGGGAGATTCACTGGTTGAAATGGATTGCATTGCTTACATTTAATCATTTAGAGATATTCTGAAAAAGACATGATCTTAAATACCTGACAGGAGTATTATGAATAGATAAACCTGTCAGGATTTAAAATAATCATTCCGTGTATCTGTCAAGGTAACTTTTGGATTCCTGATTATTCTGAATTTCAGGTATATATTGCTATTTCTCTCTCTGCATCCCAGTTCATTCCTTTTACATAGACATTGTAGATGCCCGGATGTGAAAATCCGTCCCATACCATCTGATGCTTTCCCGGTTCCAGGCAATCGGCATACAAACGCCATACAACCTGACCATCTCGATTTAGGATATCCATATAAACATCTCCTTTCTCCGGTACTGAAATCTCCATTACAACATTTTCCCTTGAATCAGTTCCTAGAGCATTTACCGAAGGTTTTTCAATGCCGGATATTATCCCTGTTTTCCATGAGTTATAGTCGAAGGGTTCATCACACATGTGATATCTCTCCTCATTCTTTCCTTTAATATTAGTACTGAGATAAGGAGTCAGAAGTGGTGTTCTTTTCAAGGAATCGAGCTTTATCTTTTTTGCCTGACCATCTTTCCACAGGTAAACAGGAATATCCTCAGGATCAAGTACATCTGAAAGACCCCGTTCAATCCCGATATGGAAAAGACCAAAATTACCAGGTTCATGTCCGGCTAGCCAGTGTGTTATGATATCAACCCTGAACGGATCCTTTCCGAATATTATATTGTTGCTCATGAAGTCCATGGCCCGGCCATCATGAGGCCCGGCACCAAAGCCATCTCCATCACGGCCATATATGCCCTCAACAATATTTATTCCGGTTGGTGTCACACTATATGAATCCAGCATCCTCTGTACCCATTGCTCCATCCAGAGGCCGCCACCATAAGGCGGACGCTCCATTTTTGAATCCCACCTGGGTATACCAGCCAGTACATGTTTTTTATGCAGTTCATCAATTCTTGTAAGGTAATCAGGTTGAAAATAGGGATGATACCTTTTATCGTACATCTGGAAAATATCTCCACTGCCTCCGCAATACTGGTGAAATTTTTTTGCAGTGATTCCCTGCAGATTCTTAATTGCGCCGGTTATACCCATCGAGTGAGCCTTAAACTTTGCAATATTTATCAGGAAAGTGTCAGGTGCAGTCATGGGGGCCATAAAAGCTACCTCTTTAAAAACAATACCGTCGATTTTAGTAAAGATCAGATCTTCCTTCCCAAGGTTCCAGAAATCTCTGGAAGTAAGGTCCCTCAAATCAAAGTTATTCCTTTCTGCCATCTGGGTATATCCCCTGGTTGTCCAGAATGAAGGACAAGCGCATTCCCTCAGGAAAAACTCACGAGGACCCTTATTCTTCATTGCATTAAGGCATCCTTCTATAAAATTAAGATCAGTAGTTATGCCCAGTTCTGATACAGGATCCTTCAGGTTAGTTTCACTGCAGGTCCAGTTTGGTTTGCAGGTTATCCTGGTTGAATTGGGATAGCCGGTTTTACTGACACTTTTAACAAAAATCTCATCAGTAAGGTTATACGCTGCTTTATAAATTTCGTTTTTATCTGTCTTCTCCTGTACCGAAGTCAGATTAATAAATACTGCTTCCGGATGTGCCTTAATAAAAGGATGCAGATCAAATCTATCAGTATCTTTGTCTCCGGGTTTAATCACTGAATCAAATCCTGATCCTACAACACCCATAATTCCTGCGGCAGAGGAGACTTTTATAAAATCACGTCTTTTCATGACTTTATGCTTTTAGTTTAATTGTAACAAATAATCTTATTAAATTATTTGTAAATACACCTGAACATAAAAAACAGAACCTTTACTTATTGGTAATTCTATCAAATGAGATATGAGGCTAATAACCAGTTAAAGTTAAACATTTTATTTGTGTAAAATGTTTTCTATTTCGTTAAATATTGTGTTTATACCTGCAACCATATGCCAGTAACCGGAACATGTTGAACCCTATGAATTAAGTCGAACAAAGGGAATAAAGCATTCTCCCCGCCTATGTTGCCAAAGGTTGTCCTTTGGGAACTCTTATTGGTCTTCGGGATTTCTTTAACTGTTGCCGTTTTGCAGAAAAGCTGGCATTTAAGTACTCTCCCAGATATACTTGTCCCGTCATTAAATCTCCGGATACAGTACCAAAGAATACATACTGGATATTATCTCCGACATGCCGGAAAGAACTGCTGAGCTTAACATTTTCTCCTTCAAGTGTGCCAGCTAAATCATGCATAGAAAAATCACCTTTATGTGATCCAAGGATCCAGTTGCCATCTTGTTCTTCAATAAAAAAAGTATGATGGCTTTTACTCGAGTAAAATTCAATTTCTACATCCCAACGACCTGTGATATTAGTTGATGGAACTGCCATTTGACCTGGTTTTTGCCGCCTTACTGAGAGTATTTCTACAATTCTGTCTGCCACCACTTTATCATTTCCGGGTTGCATCTGTCCGGAAGAGATTGTTACTGTTGTATCCCCTTTCTCATCAATGTAGCTGCCGTGCACTGCAATTCTCGGCCGGCTGGCAGCAAGCTGTTCTGCCACCTCCTGCCCGGTGATAAACAGTTTATCGTGGGCCCATGCAATAACGAGAGAAGGGCTGTGGTTTGAAAGGCTTTTCGGTTCACGCACAATTGAGGTTACTCCGGGCAGGGACGAAACACGTTTCGAAATTATATCAAGATATGAATACCATGTTTTCATTTTTTCAATATGATCACGTTTTATCCACGATTCAACTGCAGCAAGCATTCCAAGCATCTCTTCTTTGCCAACCTTATTATCACGACACGGGCCATGGTGAGGGGAACTGGCCTGCCATGCCGACATTAATATATCCTTTTTTCCCAGTAACAATCCGGCACATTGCGGACCACAGAGGGCTTTCCCTCCACTATAAGCTACAATAGTGGCGCCTCTTTTCAGATGAACATTTGGTATGGTAAGATCCTCAGCTGCAGCATCTACCAGGATAGGGATATTCAGTGGGTTAGCCATCTCTGCTATTGATTCCAAAGAAAATGGTGCGCCGGCAGGTATTTCATCATTTGCAAGGAGATAGATCATTGCAGTTCGTCCGTTTAATGACCGTTCAAGTTCTTCAGGTGAGTCTACTGTAATAATATTTACTCCAATATTTCGAATTGAATGATCATAAGCATTGCGTGAACTCATAGGAATAACAACATCAGTTTTATCGAAACCGGTAAGATCAGGAATCCTTATAAGTTTTTCCGGATTCCCACCCGTAACACATGCTGCGGTAACATGCTTCATGCCAGCTGCACAGCCGGCAGATATCATTCCCCATTCTGCACCGGTAAGATCAGCAAGTCTGCTGCCAATCGCAAACGCCAGTTCGTCGTACTGTACAAAGAAACCTGATGCATCGTGCATTGCCTGAACTACTTCGGGACGCTCAAGAGATCCGCCTATAATTGTATAAGTACCCACACAATTTATTACCGGTTCAACACCAATCGACTGGTAGATATTTGGTTCTGAAACAAGCCCGTTCCTGGAAGCAGCCATTATTGATTCAACCTGAAAAATGGTTCCTGTGAATGGTAATACTGATAATCGTTTAATTATCTCTCTCCTCTCCATGACTGATCATTTTATTAATTAAATTTCTCCAACCGGTAATTAGTTTTTTTCCTAAACCTGTTTTTACCATAAGTACATTGCAGGATCAGGGCGGGAACCGGAAATTGTTTTAATAATATTCACTATCTTTTTCTCTGAAATTGATACAACATATACCATTTCCTCAACTTCTGCCGATGCAAAAGCATACATACCGTCCGGACTGATACTAATTGAGAAAGCTTCATATGGCAGTTTAATTTCACCTGTAACCTTCAGGGTATTGGGATCTGCAAAACCGATGCTCTTATTTTTCCGTGAAGCGAATACCAGTGTATTGCCATCAGGATTCAGGGCTATGCGTATTGCGTCGGCAGGAATGTGGCTGATAACCTTTGCATTCTTAACGTCAATAACTTCTATACGATCAAGACAAGAAACAAATAACCTTGCCCCATCAGCAGAGAGGCAAAGTCCCTGAGGCGTTGGAGCAACAGGGATCGTATCTGTCTGACCTGTCTTTATATTTATGCGACTTACAGTGGAGGAACGTGTATTTGAGGTAAAACCATATTCTGCGCCGGGGGTCAGCAGAGTCATGTGGGGAGTGATTCCTCTGACAGGAAATCTCTTTATCATTTTTCCCTGGCGTGGATCAATTATTAACAAATGGTCATCATATTCTGTGCTGACAGATATCAATCCCGAAACTTTGTCATAAAATATCCCGTGAGGGCGGCTTGATGGACTAATATCAATATCACCAACTTTCTTACGCTGCTTTAGATCTACAACTGAAATTGAACGTTCACCAACGGCGATATCGTCATACCTCATCGTACCGGTATTGGTGACCCAGGCAATTGTTCCCTCCGGATTAATAGCCATTTCATGCGGATTCTTACCTGTGATTACATTAGATAATCTTTTCCCGTCACTGGAATAGAATGCAACCCCATTAAGACCTTTCTCCAGTACAAGACAAATTTTACTTCCGGATTCTGCCGCCTTAAAACCCCGGTTTTCATACCAACGGATATTGTTGGTTGATGTTCCGATAGCAACAATATCAGGTTTTCCGTCTGAATTAATATCGGATATCGACAATCCTGATGTGGCCATATTACCATCAAGCAGAGTGCGTTCCCACATCCTGCCTTCTTTATCACGGTTGGTATACACATACAGGCTCGTTCCCCTGCCCCTGAAGCCTGCAACAATTTCATCAAACCCGTCACCATTGAGATCATCAACAGCCAGAGCATGGCCCTGGTTAAATGTCTGATCAATTACTGTCCGTATCCAGAGACTCTTTGGATCAGATGGTTTAGTATAAACAACTAATTGATTACCATGCCATGGCTCAATTGCAGCAATAAATATTGATCCGTCAGACAGAATTCCTGTTTCAACTTCGCTTGAACCAAGACGAGGGGCCTTATCCTGCTCACCTTTGCCAATCTGCATCCTGGTGAAACTATTGGTGCTTCCGGTTATTGTGTTGTAAAACGCATATACTCCTTCAAAACTTGCTGTAAGTAAATCAACAGTACCATTCCTGTCAAGGTCAGCAGATGTAATACCATGGAGCACAGTTAGTTCCTTGTCAATTGTCTCAAAACGGAACTTGCCATTTCCTGAAGGAATTGCATAGCTAAATGTTGTTTTTGAGTTGTATTCAGGAGCCTTTGCGCCGGGCCCCAGTGTAGGAGCAATAATAAGTTCATTTTTCCCGTCATTGTTTAAATCTGTCCAGATAATTCTGTGAATTGAAGGTATAGTCTTGATTTCTTCAATTGCCCATTCCTCATCAGGATTTACAGGTTTCTTCAGCCAGTGAAGCTTTCCCTGATCAGGTTCAGGTAGATTAAAATATGATGCCAGTGCGAGATCTCTCCTGCCATCTCCATCCATATCCCCGAATGCCATCGAAATATTCCGGTATGTTTTTCCTGAAATAATGTGTCGTTGCCAACCCGGGTTTTCAAACCAGACAAGTGCGGATGGTGTTGTAGCCAATGCGACAACATCAGGTTTGCCATCCATATTGATATCTTCTGTCTCCACCTTATAACCAGATCTCAATGTGTCGATATTGTGCAATTTGAAATCGGGATAAAGAAGCTGCTGATTATAGCCCGGAATGGAATAAGTAATCAGAAATACATATAAACAAACAAGAAACTTTAATTTACTTTTCATCATAATATAATTTTGATTTTAATGGTATGATGGAACCTCACATGTTTGATATATTATATTAAAAAAAGTGTTTGTGTTTGCAAAACATGTGGGTTTCATATAATCAATTATTTATTTGGAGCAGATATTTAAAATTTTCAGTTATTACTTCGAAATACGAAATCCAAAAATCATTTATAATATCATATTAAAACTGGCATAAGTTAATAATATTTCGTTAATTGTATATTATTCTCTTGTATCTGATTTATGACAATAACAGATTACTATAAATTACTTGATCTGTCAAAAGAATCCTCTGTTGATGAGATAAAAAGGGCATACAGGAAAAAAGCAAGGCTTTACCACCCGGACATTAATCCTGATCCTGATGCCAAAGACAAATTTATAATCATTACCGAAGCTTACGATTTCCTGATCACAAATCACGAAAAGATCATGCATTCTGAAGAGGTGTATGAGCAGACTATGGAGGATTGGAGAAAGTATCGTCAGGACAGATCACGTAAGAGGGCAACAGCTTATGCCAGGAGTTCATACTCGAAATTCAAGAATACCAGTTTTTATAAAACCACAAGGATTTTTGATAAAACAACTATATATTTCAGTTTTGCCATTTCAATAATGGTTTTGGCATATACCGTATTTGGTTATGCATACAGATTAAAACACCCGATCCCTGGTCTTGAAAATCCTTCTATCTTCACCTTTTTAATGCTTCTTTCTCTTGGGATTGTGTTTTTTATTGTTTCATTCATCTATCTTAAGGCAGATCAGGAAACTTCAAAAAAAAGGAAAAAATCAGGATAGGTTTATGGCATGATTTTTGGGCAGAGCCTTTCATAATTCACATAAACAGAGTTGTATTTTTCTTCCTTTCTTTTTATTAATTTAAACCAATTCTGCAATGAAAATCAAACCATCAAAGTCATTATTTGCCTTAATCATTTTACTTGCATTAATTAACACTTCATGCAATAAAAAAGCAAATGAATTAAATGCGTCTGATCCTCTTCCTATAAAACTGACAACAGAACAGATCAGGCTGATAGAAGCGGAAAATAAGTTTGCTTTTGATATTTTTAAAGAAACGCTGGAAAGTACAGAACTATCAAAAAACACTATTATCTCTCCGTTAAGCATTTCAGTTGCACTTTCAATGACTTTAAATGGTGCCAGCGGTAGTACCAGGGAAGCGATGTTTGAAGCATTAAGAATAAATGGAATAAGTACCGAGATTCTTAACAGTTCATATAAAAACCTTTCCGGTGAACTACTGAATATCGATAAACGAATTTTAATTTCTCTTGCGAATTCTGTCTGGACTGAAAATAATTTTATAGCAAAAAAACCGTTTACCAGCATTCTGACTGACTATTATAGTGCTGATTATAAATCATTTGACATCAATGACCCGCAGTCTCCGAAGCAGATAAACCTCTGGATTGAGGGCAAGACTAATGGATTGATTAAAGAGATGATAGATAAATTAAACGATAACACCGTTATGCTTCTCATCAATGCAATATATTTCAAGGGTAAGTGGAAATCACAGTTTAATCCAAAAAACACTGTTCAGAGTTCATTCTATAAACAAGATGGTGGATCATCTGTTGTTCCAATGATGAAACAAACACATGAATACAAGATTTTCCAGGGGAATGGGTTTGTAATGGCTGAATTTCCTTATGGCCAGGGAAATTATGTAATGGATATTATACTTCCTGATAAGCAGAAAGGACTAAACGCAATCATTCCTGATCTGAATGAAAAAAACTATAAAACCTGGATTGATAATATGAGGGAAACAAAGACAGATCTTAGCTTTCCAAGATTCAAGTTTGGTTTTAAAAAGAAGATGAAAGATATCCTGACAAATATGGGAATGGGAATTGCTTTTACAGACAATGCAGATTTCTCAAATATATCAGATAATGATCTTTTAATTAATGATGTTATCCACCAGGCGTTTATCGAAACAAATGAGGAAGGAACAGAGGCTGCTGCGGCAACTGTAGTTGATATCGGACTAACTTCAATGCCAGTCTCAAATTTTATTCTGAATGTTGATCATTCGTTCATATATATTATAAGGGAAACAACCACAAATACGATTCTTTTCATGGGTACAGTGGCTGATCCTCTTGCAAATTAGAAAGTCGGTAAAGACAAATGGATTTCAGAGTTGAAACTTAATATCCTTTCCCCTCCTTTTGACTACCTTTTATACACCTCATACCTCTGGCGCTGGGGGTTATTCATATTTGGCTCTTTCAGAGCCAGTTGTCATAATGGCAGGAGTGCAAAAAATATTTTGAATAAACCCTCGGAATGACATACTATTATATTGGTATAGAGGGAGAAGCGGCGATTCGAACGATAATTTATTTTCTAAAAACGATTTCTGACGAATCGCCGCTTCTCCCTTCCTCCATGAAAAAATCAACTGTCATTCCGAGCGTAGCGAGGAATCTCATGTACCTTATACATTGTTTGTATATTACTGTCTTTATGTGCATTATGTTGTAAGTTTTTATTATGCTAAATATATGTGTATAAAGGGTAGCTCCTTTTGAAGGAAGGGAAACTATATAGATTTGCTTAACAAACAATTTTACTCTTGGATTGACTGCTATTGCCAGCTGGCAAACCAGGGTAAATAAATTGAGAATAAAAATTGGTATAAATCACCTGCTTTTGATTAGTTTTATATAACTTTTAAAATATCCGGATGAGAGTATTTATTGCTATTATATTTGCTTCAGTATTAATTTTAATTATGCCTAATAGAAAAGACCTGCAAATTACCCGGCAAAATATTTTACAGAAACCTTTCTTCTCTTTTGGAATTATTGCCGACATCCAGTATGCAGATATTGATCCTGCAGGAAGCAGATTTTACAGGAATTCAATTGACAAACTCAGAGATGCAGTAAGCACATTAAAGAGTGACTCTGTTGATTTTTTGATAAATCTGGGAGACATGATTGATAAGGATTTTGCTTCCTTCAAACCGGTGATGAAAATCATTGATTCCTCGGGGATAAAAACATATAATATTGCAGGCAATCATGATTATTCAATTGATTCCTCATATAAAAAAAAGATTCCTTTTATGTCAGATCCTGAAGGTAGGTATTATTCTTTTAGCTATCAGAGCTTCAGGTTCATACTCCTGGACGGAAACGACATAAGTACATATAAATCAGATAATAAAGAGTCGATTAAACAGGGGGAAAATCTAATAGCCAGGGTAAAAACAAGTGGTGAAATTAACGGAATGGACTGGAACGGGGGAATTGGAAATAATCAGCTCAAATGGTTAACAAAGCAACTTGAAGAAGCCATGTTAAATAATGAAAAGGTTTTTCTGATCTGTCATTTTCCAGTTTTTCCTGAGAGCACTCATAACCTGCTTAATTACAAAGAAGTACTCTCGATTCTGGAAAAGCATAAAAATATTATTGCCTGGCTGAATGGTCATAATCATGCAGGCAATTATGGCAATTTTAATGAAATCCATTGCATTACCTTCAGGGGAATGGTTGAAACCGAAAATACTAACAGCTATGCGTTGGTTGAAGTTTATAATGATAAAATAACAATCAGCGGCTATGGTAGGGAAGAGAGCCGGATCCTGAGTTTTTAAATCTAAAGGTGTTTATCTTAGTTTAATAAAATCAATATGAACATCGAGAATTGATGCAAAATATTCGCCACGTTCCAGAATATCCTCATCACCTTCTTCATAAAACCAGTTAAACTTGAATTTTTTATGCTTAAGGGTTACATAAGTAATCTTTTGCAATAATTGGATAAAAACTTTAGCACTGGCACTGTTAAAATATTCAAGATGCATATCCACACAAGTCAGATCCGCGGGATTACGAACATACTGAGTTACCCATTCTTCAACCGGTTCAAAAAACTCCGGAACATTCTCATGTATTGATCGTCCCTTAATGCGAATCATACCTTTAGGATCCAAAAAGACCTCAGGTGTATTCTTGGTTTTCGGAATTCTCAATTCTTCCATTTAAATTAATTTGCCGAAATTTAATAATTTTCAATCAAAAACAACAGTAATTAAGTGAATCTTCAAAAATGTATACATGAATTTCTACTCAGCCAAACCGCCAATTGTACTTTTAATAAAGGTACCATATTAAATTCAAATAATTCAGGTAGATAAATTATGAACAATCTGGTCCATGTATCAGCATTCTCAAAACCGTGCCAATGGTATCACATCGTGAGATGAGAACTCACCCCTAAGATACTTATAATAACCTGTAATTCCGATCATTGCAGCATTATCAGTGGTATACCTGAATTCCGGGATAAAAAGATTCCAGCCTCTCTTCCCGCCCTCCTCATTCATCGCATTTCTCAAACCTGAATTTGCAGATACTCCGCCTGCAATTCCTATTTCACTTATACCTGTCTGAATTGAAGCTTTTACAATTTTTGAGATGAGTATTTCAACTATTATATTTTGAAGAGATGCACACAGGTCAGGCCGGTTCTTTTCAATGAAATCAGGATCTTCAATAATTCTGTCCCTGAGAAAGTATAAGAAACTGGTTTTTAATCCACTGAAACTGAAATCAAGTCCTTTAACTGCTGGTTTTGCAAATTTGAAAGCTTTACTGTTTCCTTCTTTTGCAAGCTTATCTATCAATGGACCTGCAGGATATGGATATCCCATTACCTTTCCGCATTTATCAAAAGCCTCGCCTGCAGCATCATCAATTGTATTTCCAATAACTTCCATTTCCATGTGATTCTTCATAACAATAATCCTCGTATGACCACCGGAAACAAGCAGACACAGGAATGGTAAGGATGGCAACCTGTTTTTCTTATCCTTTTCAAGAATAAAATGAGACATTACATGAGCCTGAAGATGATTTACTTCAATCAAAGGAATATTTTGTGCAAGAGCAAAACCTTTGGCAAAAGAAGTCCCGACAAGCAGAGAACCAAGAAGACCTGGTCCACGGGTATAAGCAACTGCGCTTATTTCCACAGGGTTAACGCCAGCATCAGTTAAGGCCTGATGGGTAACAGGTACGATATTGGCCTGATGAGCTCTTGAGGCCAACTCGGGTACAACTCCTCCGTATGACATGTGAACTTTCTGATTAGCAATAAGGTTGGAAAGCACATAACCATCCCTTATAATTGCAACCGATGTGTCATCGCAGGAGGATTCAATTGCTAAAATTGTAACTGGCATCAATCTTATATTTGGCTGAATTGGTATAAAAAGAAGTCTTTGAACTCCTTAAAAAAAATAAAGAGTAAAGTTAATAATATTTCAGTCGTACCATAATGGCGTAATATGGAAAATTGAATGGCTGGGATTTCAAAGTAAGATTATTAAGATTGAACAGAAACAGGATAACCTGGGTATCAAATAAATCCTTAGAACCTTTTCTAAAAATATCAGAAATCTATTTTTTCAAGTAGTATATAATACTGTCTGAGTAAGATATATGCATCTCACCCATTAGCGGTTCCTTTATAACCTTAAACAACATGTCAGGTACCTCTTTAAATGCTTCCCTGTATAATTTTAAAGTTACCGGATTCGTCGTTTTATCAATTTTCCAATTCTGGTATTTAACACCTAAAGATGAAGATGTGGGTAAAGTAACATCTGACTGGCCAATCTGAAAAATATAATGAGGCACCTTATTGTTTGGATAGACATCATCAGGAATACCCTTAATGGTTGTCAGGCTGTTACTCCAGACTGCCAGGTATTCCTCCGGATGATCAGGATTCGTCTCATATTCATGATAACATGAGATTAAAAGTACCAGAGCAAACATACTTAATATTTTTCCCGGATATTTCAATTATCTGCGTTTTAAAAAACTACCTTGTTATATATCAAAATGCTGTATCTCCTTTTCGAAACACCTGTGTTATTTGAAATTGTTATCAGAAGAAAGGAAATACTGCAAATTCAAATATCATAAGAATAAATTAGTTGTCCAAATTATAGCGGGGTATTTTTAAAATGCTATTTATTATCTTTGTCATATCAGGTCATATGCCATTTTACTTACCGGTCAATTAATCAGCTATGATCTTTTAAACGTAAATATGTTCAGGAATATTATAAAATCTTTTAAGTATCTTATCATTATTGCCGGAGTCATAATAATGCTCCCTGTTGTCCTCTATTCTGCTTTACAATTTCCTGAAGTTCAGACCTTTATTGTCAAAAGGATAACAAGCCATCTTTCGAATGAAATAAAAACTACCATCTCAGTCGGGAAATTTGAATATCGCTTTTTTAATAAAATAATAATAAATGATCTGCTGATAAGGGACCAAAACAGAGATACTCTGCTTTTCTCTCAGATATTTACTGCAGGTATAAGGAGAATTGATTTCAGGAATAAAAATTACAGACTTGGAAGAGTGGTCCTTTTCAAACCTGTTATAAATTTAATTACCGACAGTACAGGAACCATGAATCTGACATGGTATCTCGACATGTTAAAAAATCAGCCTGACACTATTAAAAAGAAGAGTCAGGGTAAAATAATGATTGATGAGGTTGACGTAAGCAATGCGAGGTTTTCCCGCATTAAACACTCAGATAATCAAACTAATAATAAAACAAAAATTGACTTTAACAATATTCAAATTACAGAACTTAATGGAATAATTGAGGATATTAAAATAATAAATGATACAACCTCCTTTGATATATATAACCTCAACTTCAAAGAGGCAGGTGGATTTTATCTTAAGAGATTGAACAGTTCTCTTACATTAGCCAGGGGAAGCTTTCTCTTAAACTCAACTCTTATTAATTGCGACAGCAGTATTATTAACATATCAAGATTTGGTTTATATACAGATACATCATCTTTAAGAAAGAGTTTTATTCAGGGAGCCCGTCTTGATGTCCTGTTTGATAAATCCCTCATCAACACATCTGATGTTCAGTATTTTATATCATTTACAGAAGGAATAAATGAATCTGTTTGGATGTCAGGAAAAGTTACAGGAACAATATCGGAATTAAGAGGTCGAAATATTGTATTTAATTACAGGGAGAACACCTACATAGATTGCGATTTCGACTTTTCCGGGCTGCCTGATATAGATAATGCATTTATGCATATCGGGGTTAATAATTTAACAACCAATGCAACAGACCTTGAAAAAATCAGAATCCAGGGAAAAAGACCACCAGGCATTCCGGCAGTACTCTTCAAACTTGGAAATATAACATTTGACGGAAGTTTCACCGGATTTACAACTGATTTTGTAACATATGGAATGATAAGAACATCTTATGGAAATATCCGGACAGATATTTCTCTTCGGCCTGAGGAATCAGACAAATACAGGATTAAGGGCCTTCTTACGGGAACAGGGATTGATATAGGAGAACTATCAGGAAACAATGAATTATTTGGAGATTTAAGCATTCAAACCAACGTTGACGGTTATGCCTTATCACTAAAAAAGTTCGACGTAAAACTATCAGGAAGAATCGATAGTATTGAGATTAACAGATACATATACAGAAATGTCTCTCTGAATGGATTTTTTACAGAAAAAGCCTGGGATGGAAGTGTAAACATCAATGATAAGAATTTAAAACTCGACTTTCTGGGATTATTCAATTTCAGTGATAAGTTGCCTGTTTTTGATTTTACTTTAAATCTGGCAAAGGCTAATCTCTTCAATCTTAATTTTGACAAACTTGATAAGACTTCATCCCTTTCAATGCTTCTTACTGCCAATTTCAAAGGAAACAGTATAGATAATCTTGACGGAGAGATAAAGCTTCTGAATTCAATAATTACCAGGAATAATAAAAACCTTGAACTATATGACCTGTCAATAAGGGCTTTTACGGAGAATAACAGACCTGTTCTGCGACTCCGTACCGATTTTGTTGATGCAGACATTACCGGATATTACTATTTTTCCGAATTCAGATCCCTTATTAAATCTACAATGTCTTCCTTAATGCCAAGCCGGTTCCCTGATCAGAAACAACAATCGGGTCTGAAAAAAAATAATTTTACTTTTTCAATTAATTTCAAGAACACAGATGAGATCAATAGTTTTTTCAGGACAGGCATTTCTCTTGCTGAGAAAAGCTATCTTAAGGGATCAGTAATGCCGGATATCCTTATGAGTATTGAAGGCAAATCGAAATTATTTACAATTAAAAACAATTCTTTCTCCAATTTCTTTCTGGATGCAAATATCAGAAATTCAGAATTATCTGTCGATTTAAAAAGCTCTTCGCTATCCCTTTTAAAACAATCTGAACTAAAGGATTTATTTGTTAAACTCAGAACCAGACCCGATAACTTTTCCTTTTCTATTGATTGGGATAACAAGTCAAAAGAGATCAACAAAGGCAATTTCATTGCGCGGGGAAAATTCGAAAATGATCCAACAAAATCCAAACATGCTGTTCTTAGAATTGATATTGATTCTACTGATATTTATGCAAGAAATAACCAGTGGAAAGTAAGCCAGTCAACTTTAACAGTTGATTCTACATCTCTGAATATCAATAGGTTGTTCATAAAAAACAATGAAAATTATTATCTTGTTGACGGCATTGTTTCTGAAAATCCTGCTGATACTTTAAATCTTCAATTCAAAGGCATAGATCTCAACCCTCTTAATTATGTACTTATTAAATCAAATCCCGATAACCCTGATCCATTTTCGCTTCAACTTAAAGGAATTCTTAATGGAAGCATACTGCTTACCGATGTTTATAAAAATCTGTTGTTGGAGACAAATCTATTAATAAATGATCTCTCATTGCTGGGAAGTGAGTTTGGAAATATATCAATAAAATCAGGACTTGACATAGGCGAAAAAGTGCTTAATATAAAAGCATTTAACAATATCCTTGGAGCAAAGACACTGGATATTGTAGGAAATTATAACCCTGCACAAAAAAAACTTGATCTTACAATTGCAACTTCAAAACTTACAATAAATGCACTTAATCCACTGCTGAAAATATTTGCTTCAGGTATCAGCGGATTTGCCTCAGGTAAGGTTAATTTAACGGCAGAATCAGGCACAGTTCTCCT
Source organism: uncultured Bacteroidales bacterium (assembly GCA_963732435.1). Classification (GTDB taxonomy): domain Bacteria; phylum Bacteroidota; class Bacteroidia; order Bacteroidales; family VadinHA17; genus LD21. The sequence goes on from CAVSZL010000012.1 coordinate 210,629, forward strand.
CAAGGGATCACTATTGGCAGAAAATGCATCGATGAAAGTAGATTACCTGCAAACAAGGTACAATCTAAATGATTCGATAAGATTTGATAAAAACGGAATTAAATTTAATAATGTACGACTTACAGATGAAAGAGGAAACAGAAGTACTCTCAATGGATCAGTCAATCATAAAAACTTTAAGGATTTCAGAGCTGACCTGATTATCAATACAACTGAAAGTCTTGTTCTGAATACAAAACCTAAGGACAATGAGTTGTTTTATGGTACCGCTTATGCCTCCGGTGTTACTACTATCAGGAGCGGACCAAATTCACTTACTTTCGATATTTCAGCAAAAACAGGAAAGAATACAAAATTTTATATGCCACTCAATTCAGGTCTGTCTGTTTCAGAGTACTCTTTTATAACATTTAAGGACAACAAAACTACACCGGAAGACGATACTGTTAAAACAGGAATTAAGTCAATACTTCCTGCAGTTAAAACCGGAATGGATATAGACTTTGACCTGGAGGTCACACCTGAAGCTGAGGTTCAGCTCATTTTCGATTCAAAGGTCGGTGACGTTTTAAAAGGTCATGGGTCGGGTAATCTGAACATAAAGCTTGATAAAAATGGCGATTTTAAGATGTCGGGAGATTATATCATAGAAGACGGTGATTATCTCTTTACTCTGGGGAATATTATTAATAAATCCTTCAGTATGGAAAACGGGGGCAGAATAATATTCAATGGAGAACTTGAAAAAGCCGAGTTGGAAATTAAGGCAATTTACAAACTTAGAGCCTCATTGTATGAAATATTAAAGGACGAAAGATTCAAGGAGAGGATTCCGGTTGAATGTCAGCTTAACCTGACCGGGAACCTATTCAATCCTGTAATAGCATTAAATATATATCTTCCAAATGCCGATGAACAAACCAGGGCATACCTTCAGAATGCAATTTCCACAGAAGAAGAACTTAGCAGGCAGTTTTTATATTTGCTGGTGATGAATAGTTTTTATTCTGATCAGTCATCATATGGTTCATCAACCTCATCCACAAGCAGCACATCAGCAATGGCAGTTACAACAACCGAAATGATCTCAAATCAGCTTAGCAACTGGATATCCCAGATAAGCAATGATTTTGACCTTGGGTTCGTTTACAGGCCCGGCACCAGCAGCATTAATCCACAGGAGGTTCAGGTTGCTTTGTCTACACAGATCCTAAACGACAAAGTGTCAATAAATGGTAATTTTGATGTAAGGGGAACCGGCACTACTGCCAGTAATACAGATCAGATTACAGGAGATTTTGATGCGGAAGTAAAGATCACTGAAAAATTCAGGTTTAAAGTTTTTAACAGGTTTAATGATATATATTCCGGAAAGGGGCCATATACTCAGGGTGTTGGAATTCTTTACAAACAAGATTTCAATAAATTATCTGATCTCTTCAGAAAGAAAGTAAAATCTGAAATGAAGAAAGAGGAAGAGCCTGAAATAAAATTGAGTAATGACTGATGTTAATCTGCCTGTCTTCTGCATTCGGTTAATAAATATTATATCATTGTTATTAAACCAGTATAATATAAAAGGGTATTACTTCGTTTTGTTAATAACTTAGCGCGTTAAATTATGCTTTTAGAATTACTGTATTAATTTGAAACTAACTAAAAAAGAAAAATGGCATTATTAAATCTATTTATGCAGGCTGGTGCCGAACCGATCGAAAATGTAAGTGCAATGAAGCTGACATTGCTTGACCTGGCAATAAAAGGTGGATGGGTAATGATACCCATTATCCTGTTATCGTTTGTTGCAGCATATATTTTTATCGAGAGATTTTATGTAATCAGGAATGCCACTAAGGAAGACAATAATTTTATGAACAGGATAAAGGATTACATCCACGATGGTAAGCTAGAAGCTGCTCTTGCTTTGTGCAGATCGACCGACAGCCCATCGGCAAGAATGGTTGAAAAAGGAATAACCAGACTTGGCAGGCCACTGCAGGATATCAGTACAGCTATTGAAAATGTGGGTAAACTGGAAATTTCCAAACTTGAAAAAGGTTTCCCGACCCTGGCTACTATTACCGGAGCTGAACCAATGCTGGGATTTCTTGGTACTGTTATCGGAATGGTCCAGTCATTTTATGCAATGTCCCAGGCAGGCAATAATATTGAAGTTTCAATGATGTCAGACGGAATATATACTGCACTTATAACTACTGTTGCAGGCTTGATAGTTGGTATAATTGGTTTCTTTGCCTATAACACTCTCGTTGTGCGTGTTGAAAAGGTAGTATTTAATCTTGAGGCAACACTAACTGAATTTATGGATATTTTAAATGAACCTGTAAAAAGCTAAAGGTAAGATGGCAATTTCCCAAAGGAATAAGATAAGTATCAACTTCAGTTCTACAGGTATGACTGATGTTGTTTTTAACCTGCTCATTTTTTTCATGCTGACGTCAACACTGGTTCATCCTACTGCGCTGAAACTTTTACTGCCTAAAGGCAGCAGCCAGACATCAGCCAAGCCTCTAACAACTGTATCAATCACCAGTGACAATAATTATTATGTTGAACAGCAACCAGTCAATATAAATGATCTTGAAGCTGTTCTGAGACAAAAGCTAGGAGATAAGCCTGACACATATATATCTCTTCATGCTGATAAGAGTGTTCCGTTTGAAAGTGTTGTGAAAGTTCTGAATATTGCTCAATCGAATAATTATAAGCTGATAATTGCAACCTCTCCCAAATAAAGATATCCGCTCTTTACCTTCAGAACAGGGTAAGGGGATAGCAGGGACAGCAATAATTCATCTGATTCTATTGCTTTTACTTGTATTTGTAAGTTTCTCAGTATCTCCTCCTCCTGAAACAGAGGAAGGTATTCTTGTTAACTTTGGTACCGACGATACCGGATCGGGAATGATTGAGCCATCACAGCCAGCCGTGCAGGAAGAAACCACTCCTCCTCCCCCTTCGGATGCAACAATCAAGTCTGTTGAGGAACCTCTAATAACACAAAACGATGAGGAAGCCCCTGAAGTAAAAAAAGTAGATCCGGATGCTGAGAAAAAAAGAATTGAAAAGGCAGAATCAGACAGAAAGTTAAGAGAAGAGCGTGAAGCAGAAAGGATAAAAAAAGAACAGGAAGAGACAGAGAGAAAAAGGATAGAGGCAGAACAAAAGCGGCAGGCAGATATAATGAACCGTACAAAAAATGCACTTGCCAATTCAAAAAATGCAGGTACAAATACGACTTCAGAAGGTAATACAGGCGGAGCAGGTAATCAGGGTGTTACCTCGGGAGATGTAAATTCAACTGTGCGTGGCGACGGAGGAGGACTTGGTGATAAGGGTATAACATATAATCTCCAGGGAAGAGGCTTTCAGAAATTACCTCCTCCAAAGTATGACTATCAGGGTGAAGGGAGAGTTGTTGTTGAGGTAAGTGTTGACAGATCAGGAAAAGTCACCCAGGCAGTACCCGGGATAAAAGGATCAACAACACTTGATGAATACCTTCTTAAAGTAGCAAAAGATGCTGCTATGGAAGCTCGTTTTGAAGCAAAACAGGATGCACCGGTTATTCAGAAAGGGACAATTACCTATAATTTTATTCTTAAATAATCACTATACCCGCCCAAGCAGGTCTTTCGTAGCAACTAACAGATTATCAATAATATTAGTGTCCTTAATCACGTAATCATCAATTCCCTTTCTTGCAAGCTCAAGAACAATTTCCCCTTTTTCCTGCCCTGATAACATAATTACTGGAGTTTCAGGATTTGATATTTTTATTTCGTCGAAGATTTCAATTCCATTCATCAGCTTATTGTCACCATCAATAAAAAAATAATCAAGAATTATAAGGTCGGGATTCATTTCTAAAGCTTTGATACAATCCTCTCCGTACCTGAAAGCCTTAACCTTGTAGCCTTCAGATTCAAATCGCCTTACAATCAATGTACTGATAACCGGGTCATCATCAACAACAAAAATTAGTTTCCTGGTATTCATCTGTTAATTGAGCAGTAGAAGTTAAAAACAAATATAACAATAAATATAAAGATTTATTCTCAAAAACGTACTGTGGAGAATAATTAGTTCCTTATTAAGTATCTGATTAGATCAATTGAGGCCTCCCTATCGAAACCATGATTGTTAATAACCTGATTAAGATGTTAAAAAGTATGCTAAGGCTCATTTAGAACATAGTTATATATTTGCTTTGTTACAGCAATGCGAATATCATTATGCATAATAACATTAACTAACTGAAAACATTAGAATTACAATGTTTAATATTTAAAAGAATCACAAAAATTAATACACAATCAAAACTAAAAATCAGACAAACATGAAACAGATCTCAAAATTTTTCGCACTTGCAATCGTGATGATTGCGTTCACAGTAAGTACCTATGGGCAGGTATCAGCTACGGCCACTGCAACAGCAACTATTGTTACTCCCATTAGCTTTGCTAACGGACGGCAAACTTAAACTTTGGTAACATATCTGTCAGTGCTCGCGGGAGGAACTGTCACGTGGCGCCTGACGGAACCAGGACTTTCACTGGAGGGTTACACTGCCAGTAACACCGGAACCGTACTCGCAGGCTATCTTTACTGTCACAGGAACCGGTAGTCAACGTATGCAATTACTTTACCATCAGTTGCAACGACAGTAACCAATGCAGGTGTAAATACTATGAGTGTTGCTGCATGGACAAGTACACCAAGTGGAACAGGAACTTTAGCTGGGGGCAGTCAAAGGCACTAACGTTGGTGCCACTTAACGTTGAGCCGAATCAGCCATCAGGAATATACGTTTCAGGAACACCATTTACAGTGACTGTAAACTATAATTAATAAGGCTACTTTAGGTAGACCTTTCAAGATAATTTGATTATGACCAGGCTTAATAAATTATTTTACAGCCTTATTCTATTAATTTATTATCACTGGCGCAGGGGTGAATGGACAAAACACCCCTCAGGCCAGTGCAACTGGACATGTAATTGCTGAAATAATTCCAATGTTTTCAGCAAGTGAGACCTCACAGATGAATTTCGGGCGATTTGCTCCAGGTCCGCAGGGTGGACAGATAATTCTGACACCTGAAAGTACAATTTCAGTGTTGGGAAGTGTTTTCACCGGAACAGGAACTCACAATGCAGCCAGTTTTTATGTTTCAGGTGACAGTGATGCAGCATATTCAATTTCTCTTCCATCAGATCCCGTTGTACTAACACATACATCAAATGCCAAAACAATGTATATTGCTGACTGGGTATCAATTCCGTCACCTGGCATTGGAACAGGGATGCTGCAGAACGGATTTCAGGTTGTTTATGTTGGTGCCACTCTTAAAATAGGAACCTTAAATGATAATCCTGTCGGAATATATACCGGTACCTATAGAATAACTATTTGACTTTAATTAGCTGGTTTAAATTATTATTAACCTATTTCTATTCCGATGATCAGATCAAAGAATTTTAAAAAATTGCATGAACTTACCCGGTCAGTATATTATATTGTTTTCCTGGTAATACTGTCTGGATTTTCATGCTTAACCAGCTTTAAAGCGTGTGCTCAGGGGAATCTTCTCATCACCCCGCAAAAGAGTGGTGTTTGAAGGGTCAAAACGTTCAATGGACCTAAATCTCGCCAATACAGGACAGGACACAGCAACTTATTCAATATCAATTGTTCAGATCAGGATGAAGGAGGATGGTGGTTTTGAAACAATAACTGAGCCCGATCCTGGTCAGCTTTTTGCTGATAAAAATATACGATACTTTCCTCGCTCAGTAATACTGGGACCTAATGAAGCGCAGGTAGTTAAAGTACAGGTAACCAGAACAAATGAGCTTTCACCAGGAGAGTACCGTTCTCATTTTTATTTCAGAGCCGTTCCAAAAGCAAAACCTCTGGGAGAAAAAGAAGACAGTAAAAGACACTACTGCAATATCGGTAGTTCTGACTCCTGTTTTTGGAATTACAATCCCTGTAATGATAAGAATAGGAGAATCAACATCAAAGGTATCACTCTCTGATCTGGATTTTACTTTTACAATGATTCCATTCCACGTTAAAGGCTAGTCTTTAGACCGAAATGGTAATATGTCGGTTTATGGTGATCTTACAGTTGATCATATCTCTCGCAGGGTAAAATTACCCGTGTCGGTGTTGCAAACGGGTTGCAGTATATACTCCAAATACAATCCGAGGTTTCAGATGAACCTTAAATAATAGTGCCAGGGATTGATTATAAATGCAGGGACTCTTCGTGTAATTTATTCTGCGCCATCTGATGTAAAGCCTCAGAGATATGCTGAGGCTGAAATAGCCCTTAACAGATAAATATAAGGAAATTAGAACATCCTTTTAACCATTTCAACAGAATGAAGAAAACAGACCTTATCTATAAGATATTCATTCTGATCTCGGTTTTTATCTTTGCAAGAGGCTCTGGATGGGGGCAAACAATCACGCAAACATTTAATTCATCAGGAAGTTTCACCCCACCGGCAGGTGTATATTCAATTGTGGTTGAATGTTGGGGAGGTGGTGGCGCTGGTGGAGGTAATGCAGATAATGCAAATGATGGGGGTGCTGGTGGGGGTGCCGGTGGTGCTTATGCATCAAGTATAGTTACTGTAATCCCACTATACTGGTTATACTGTAACTGTCGGTACCGGTGGAACAGGAGGAACTTCTACTGGTGTATGTAGGTAATCCTTCCTGGTTTGGTACTGTTGGAACCGTTTAGCTCAAGGAGGCCAGGGTGGTGCCGCTTCAAATGCAGGTACAGCTGCAGGTGGTACTGGTTCCTCAGCTAGTAGCATAGGAACAACAGTTTATGCCGGAGGAAATGGAGCCACAGGAATTGTAGGTTCTCGTGGTGGTGCAGGAGGAGGAGGTGCAGGTTCTTCAGGTGCTGGAGGCAATGCTACAGGTGTAACCGGTGGAACAGGGACAACTATTGGTGGTGGAAATGGTGGTAATGGTAGAACCACTGAAAATAATGGAACTGCCGGGAACAATTGCCGGTGGTGGAGGGGGAGGTGCCTATATACCTGATAATACAGATCAGACAGGAGGTAATGGTGCTAATGGACAGGTAACAGTTACTTATACTCTGCCTACTGTTTCATCAGTATCATCTTCAACTGCAAACGGATCATATAAACCAGGCGATATAATTGCAGTTACTGTATTATTCAGTGAAAATGTAAATGTTACAGGAACACCTCAGTTGACTTTGGAAACCGGAACAATCGACCGGATAGTTAATTACTCATCTGGCTCAGGGACCAATACCCTGACTTTCAACTATACAGTACAAGGTGGAGATTCTAGTAATGATTTAGATTACGTAAACACCACATCTCTTGCGTTAAACGGAGGAACAATTGTAAGTTTTGCAACAGGAAACACAGCAACTCTGACTTTGCCAGCACCTGGTGCAGTTAATTCATTAGGTGCAAATAAAGAAATTATTGTTGTAGGTTACAACTCCTATTATTCGTATCAGACCGGAGACTGGAATACTCCGTCCACATGGACCTCTGATCCCAGTGGTACATTGCAGGTCGGAACAACGATACCAGGAATAAATGACAAAGTTATTATCCTGTCAGGACGAACTGTATCTCTTTCAGCAGATGTAACTTCTTCCGATCTGGATATTACCATTGAACTTGGAGGATTTCTTGATCTTACTAACAGAAGTTTTACAAATACTATGACCGCTCTGAGAGGCGAGGGAACATTAAAGCTTGCTTCTGTTAATTTCCCCACTGTTACAACTAATACCTTCATTAATGCCGGAGGAGGAACAACTGAATATTATAATCCTGCAAATTTCACTTTGCCTTCAACTCCGGCAACATATAATAATTTAATTATCAATAGTTCAGGATTCATAGCAACACAATTAAGCAACATTACCCTTAATGGGAATTTAAACATTAAAAGCGGGACTTTCAGGATCAATGACAATAGTTCAACAGGTAAGTTAACTCTCACAATAAATGGCAATGTGACTGTTGACAATGGGGCATTTATTACAGTTGGTAATGGAGTAACAAATACTGCAATCGGAGGTACCGGGGGTGCTGCCCCTTTTCTTAATTATTATCTTAATTTTCACACAGTTATAATACGAGGAGATCTCACCAATAACGGAACAGTCAGATTCACGAATCTGCCCTACCCCTTATTCAGTGCATTTCCTCCAACTGTTTCAGGAGCCACTTCGGGAGCGGCATCTGTATATTTTCAGGGTTCGGGTGATAATAATTTAACCTGCAATGGAATAACTGATTTTTATAACCTCATTGTTGATAAAGGTATTGACCAGACTTATAAACTGACAGTTAATTCAGTAAGCTATTCGAATTTCAGGCTTTTCGGTGCCAACACCCTTGCTATCGACGGGGCTTTAACGAATAATCCCAATATCAGAAAAGCACTATGGATACGTAATGGAACAGTAATTCTAAGAGGGATGCTGGCGATTCCTTCGTTGTCAGAAGGAACCGTCGTAAATGCAGATTTTTACATCCCTTCCAATGGAGCTCTGGTTATTGACGGAGTTGATGTGGTTTTACTTTCAAGTGCCGATGACTATAGGGAAATAAATACAGCATATACTGTAGCATCACCAGACAATGGTACAATCGGAGTTGGAACTGGTGGTAGCAGTGCATTAAATATCTTTGGCAGCCTTCAGGTGAACAACGGGTATTTGTCTACACGTGAATCTGGTGGAATAGTAACTTCATCTGTGGCCTCCGGTCAGATCACTATTAACGGAGGTACTATTGACACAAAACAATTTCTCTCTTCAACGGGATCTGCTTCATTCACTCAGACAGGAGGATTATTTATTCTTCGCGGGAGATTTCAACGTACACCTGTTGCCTATTCTAATATATCGGACCTGACAAACATTTCCCTTGCCACACTTAACACGTCGAGAGTTGAAAACGGAATTAATCCGGCTTTTGGAACATTTAACCTGGAAAACGCAGGAAATATTTATACGGTATCAGGAGGGACAATTCGTATTTACGATGTTAGTGAAAGTGGGGGATCAGAGAAAGCACTTGATATTAAGGCATCTTCTTCAAATATCAATGTTACCGGAGGAACTATTGAACTGATCCCTGTTACCGGCTCAGGATTGGCAAATGCTTCCAATTACTCAATTTTTACAAATGCTCCGATATATAACCTTACCATTAATCGTTCCAGCAGCACTTCTGCTATCAGATTAAGCACTGCTATGACTGTCCTGAATAACCTGAATCTTATCTCAGGAGACTTTTCTTCAAATAATTTCAACGTTAGTATTGGTGGTGGATTCACCGTGGAAAATGGGACAACCTATGCTCCAGGCACAAACACAACCATCTTTAATGGTGCTGCTGATCAGATATTTACAATAAATACACCAACTCTTCTTTCATTATATAAATTCACCATTGATAAAACTTCCGGAATTAAGGTTACACTTGCTGGTTCACAAAACACCATTTCAGTATCAGATAACTTCAGGCTGGTTAACGGCACACTGGATGTCAGTAATAAAACAGTAAATATAGGAGGGGATGTTTATAACTCCGGTATTCAGACAGGATCGGGGAAGATAGTTTTGAACGGATCACTGGTCCAGAGTATTGATGGTGATGGTAGTTTTAATAATGTTGATCTGAACAATAACAATGCTGCAGCTGCACCTGTCTCGCTTGGTGCAAATATGACTATAAACGGGAACCTGACTTTTTTGCTTGACAAGCTTTTTAATATAGGAACATATAATCTGAAACTTAATGCTGATGCAGCAGTTGTTAATGGAAGTGGCACCCGGTATATTCAGACATCAGGTAATGCCGGGGATGGAGGTTTAACAAAGGTCTATTCCACGCCGGCACAATTTACCTTTCATTTGGGCGCTCCGACAATTACACCTGCCCGACCGGTAAAATACACCCCCGCTGTTATCGGATTCACAACACCTCCGGCAGTTTACGGATCGGTTACAATTAATCCGGTTGGCTATGAGCATCCCAGTACAACCACCAACGGGCAGAGTCTTACTTATTTCTGGAGGGTTAGATCATCCGGATTTTCAGGAATTGCGCCAGGCTCTGTAATACATCAGTTTACATATAGCCAGACAGATGTTGTTGGTAATGAAAACAATTATATACCTGTACTTTATACTCGCGAAGATTTCACCTGGAGGCTGGGTACCAACTCGAATCCACCGATAAATATAACAAACAATACGATTACTGACTGGACAACTCCTTCGAGCAGTGCAGATTATCTTGATGCAGATTACACAGCAGGTGATGCTTCATTCGGAACCCCGCGTACATTTTACAGTATAGCAAGTTCTGCCTGGAATTTAAATACTAACTGGTCGTACACATCTGGAGGGCCTGCAGTTCCTGCCGGGGCAGTCGCAGGAGTTAACTACCCTGGTCCAAACAGCATAGTAATAATCGAAAACAATCGCACCGTAAATCTAACTGCCAATCACAGTTGTGCAAGTCTGCAGATACAGGCTGGTTCGGTCCTTGACATTTATACCTGGACCGGAAGTGTTTTCAGCATGGTTCTTAGTCATCCTTCCGGAAATAATGGTTTATTCAGACTTACGACAACAGTAGGTTCACCTAAAGTGTTTTCTTTTCCCTTAAACAGCGATTTCTCTGATTTTAATAATAACAGGGGAACTACAGAATTTTATGATATTGACGGAGCAACTGGCGCTTTATATATTTTACCTCCAAATGTAAATACCTATGGGAATCTCATATTAAGAGCAAAAGGAGGAGATAATCTTATACTCCCCAATAATTCCTATACAACTATAAAAGGAGATTTAACAGTTACTGGTGACAACCCAAATGCATGGGTTACAATGAGTTGGTTAAGAGCTGGAGTATATTCCCCGGTAGTCGAAAAAACTGTACATGTTACCGGTAATATGTTTATTAATAATGGTACATTTCTTTTTCTGGATGATCAGGCTCCTCAGCATCTGATTGTTGATGGCAATGTAACAATTGCTCCTGGAGCTATTTTTGATACCTATAATAATTACCCTGTAAACAATGGTACTAATCCAAGGTTGAACAGCTTTGAAATCGGAGGTAACTTCATAAATAATAGTAACAGTAATCCAAGTGCCAGATTTATAAATGGTAATAATTATGTAAATCTGATTTTTTCAGGAAATACTAATGCATCGGTCACAAGTACTGGGGGTGCCGTACCAAATACAATATTTAACTATGTGACTGTAAATAAAGGCATATCGCAGGCAACGACACTTACAATTGATATTGCAGGAACATTTACTACTCCTTTGAATAACTGGTTAACACTGGTTAACGGTACTTTAGTTTATAGCAGAACAGGAAACTTTAACATTTCACAGACTACTGATTTTATAATCCCATCAACATCTGGTTTGACAATAAATACTCCATCCAACGTATACATCGCAAATAGTGCTACCAATAACAGGACACTTTTCCTGAATGGAAGGTTAACAATACTGAATGGCGGAGGTAATGTTTATATCGGACCGGCTGCAAATACCGGAAATAACGCTGATATTGAGTACTCCGGAAGCGGATCTTCAGCAATTGATATAAGAGGGGGAAATCTCTTTGTAAACGGCCAGATCAGAAGACCTGTTTCCAGCACCAATGGAATATTAAATTATAATCAAAGCGGAGGAAATGTAAACATATATGGGAACAATCCGACTTTAACGAAAGCAAAACTTGAAGTACTTAATGAGGGAAGTGAATTTGCAATGTCAGCCGGTAACCTCTTCATTGTGCGAGGAGGGGGTACAACATACGGTGATCTCTATCTGAGGCCAACCACCTCCTCTGTTACAGGAGGTTCCGTTATTTTCACACAATCACCTGCATCAGGTCCGGTTATTGACGCAGTTCAATCTTACACTCTGGATGCAAGCATCCCTCTGAATAATCTCACAATCACCGGGAAAACCGCAGGTACAACCCGGGATGCTACTTTGACACTAATGGTCAGTCCTTTAGTCCTTAATGGCTCATTAACAATTAGCAATATCAGAAGCTTTTTCACTACTTCTGGTAAGAATGTAACCTTAAAGGGTGATCTGAGCAACAGCGGTGCTTACAACCAGGGTACTAATGAGACAACTTTCAATGGAGGAATTCAGTTACTAACCGGTTCATCTGTTACAAATTTCTATGATCTGACAGTATCCTCCCTGACATCACTTACAGTAAACAATAGTTTCTCTGTTAACCGTAACCTTACTATTAATTCAGGGAATTTGGTACTTGCCGGCAACAAGATAACACTTTCAGGAAACCTTTTGAATAATGGTTCCTATACCGATAATAACACAACTGGAGGAGTTGTCCTTGCAGGTACAATACAACAAAGGTTGTCAGGGACAGGTTCATTTGGAAGACTTGAGCTCAACAATGCTGCAGGAGCAATACTGAACAGTGATATCATTGTGCAGAATAACCTTCAGCTTACACAGGGTATCATGGATATAAATGCATACCTTCTTACACTTGGGCTGAACAGTAATATCGGCGGAGAACCATTCAGTCTCAATAAAATGATCGTGAGTGAAGGGGTAATCAGCAGCAAGGGGTTACGTAAGTTTTTCAATATCTCTGCAATACCATCCAGTTTCACATTCCCTGTTGGAGTCTCGGGCAAATATACGCCGGCAACTTTTACCATTAATTCAAATGGGCAGGTTGGTTATATAAATATCAAACCGATAAACAGCAATCACCCGGGAGTACTGAATACCAATGAAGTATTGGATTATTACTGGGAAATAGAAAGTTCCGGAATCACCGGCTTTAATGGCTCTCTCACTTTAAAATACCTTACCTCAGATGTAAGGGGCACAGAAAGCAATTATGTTGCATCGAGGTTGCTTGTGCCTGGGAACTTCTGGAGTAAGGCAACTCCCGGGCCAACTACAGATAATGTTGATGAAACAACACAGCTCATAACATTTTCTTATCCTGCCGGTACAAATAATCTAAATGGTGATTACACTGCGGGTTCTGATAGTGCGATTCCGAATGAAGTACCGGAATACACATCAATTGCTGACGGAGACTGGTCCGATGAAACAATCTGGCTGCCTGTAGGCACATCTCCTCCATGCCCAAATGGCGGGCCTAACGGCTTTATTGTTAATATTAATCACCAGGTAAGGACAGATATCAACTACTGTTTTGCTTATAAAACAACAATAAATAATAAACTAACAATAGTTTCTCCAACATTCGGTCATAATCTTGGATTAGTTGAAGGGACAGGAACCCTTGCCTTGCAGGGAGCTAATCTTCCTGCCGGCAATTTCAGTTCATTTCTCAGCTGTCCGTCAGGAGGAACTCTTGAATATGGAGGAAACTCAGATTATTCAATAATTGCTTCTCAGTATAACAGTGTTCCAAATCTCTTATTTACAGGTTCAGGAACACGTATTTTACCTGCTAAGGACCTGACAATATGCAACCGTCTTGTGATTGATGGCCCGATCCTTGATAACACTGTAAATAACAGGGGATTAATTATAGGTGGTACATTCGAAAGATATAATACAGGAGCATTCAATGCAGGTACGGGAAGTAATGCAATAGTTAAATTCCAGGGAAGTGCAGTTCAGAACCTTGGTGGGGCAACCGGGGTCTTCACTGGCACTAACAAGTTCAATAACCTTGAAATTAATAATAGCTCCGGACTAATTATCGGAAGCGGAGATATAGAAGTAAATAATGAACTAAAGTTAACAAACGGTATTATCACTACAAGTTCTTCAAATAACCTGGTTCTTTTAAACACATCCTCATCTGCAGTTGTCCCTTCCGGAGGAAATAGTGCTTCTTACATAAATGGTCCTCTTATAAAGAATATAACAAATGGAGGTACCTTTCTGTTTCCTCTGGGTAAAGGAGCTGTTAAAGGTCACAATATTACAATTACTTCCTCAGCTGGAAGTACATTGCCATGGACAGCAGAATATTTCTCTCCAAATCCGACCTCAGCATCTTTGACACCTCCATTAATTGCTGCTAACGTACAGGAATACTGGAGTGTATCGACAAGTTCTGGATCAAATGGAAAGATTAAACTTGGATGGGATCCGCTGAGTTACCTGACTCCATTAATGACAGTGAACGGAATTTCGGATATGCGTGTTGCAGAATATGCAGGCAGCACATGGAATGAAATACCATCAACCACATCGGGTAATAATAACACAGGTGAAGTTGAAACCACTAATACAACAGGTATCTCATCCACCCCAAAAAACTTCACAATTGCCAGTGTCAGCCCGACCAAACCCAGAGCCTCATTTTCATCTACTCAGCCGGTATGTGGTTCAGCTGGTATTCTTATAAGTTTCACTTCCTATTTCCCGATTAACCTGAATTATACTCTTGATTATACAATTAACGGAGTTGCACAACCTACTGTTACTGTAACTGCTTTGCCATTTACTCTGCCTACTCCTGTTGCAGGAACTTACAGGTTAACCGGATTTAAATATAATAATGGATTAGTCTCAGGTGTTGTTGACCCAACGGCTTTAATTGTCTATGCCAATCCGATTGTTTCAAATGCAGGACCAGACCAATCACTTTGCGGAGTATCAGGGACAGTGCTTGCAGGAAACAATCCTGCTCCAAACTCAGGGCTCTGGACCATAATCAGTGGTGCCGGAGGTATTATAGTAAATAGTAGTAATTACTCATCCCCATTTACAGGTGTTCCTGGTGAAACATATATATTACGCTGGACAATCAGCAATTTTACATGTACTTCCTTTGATGAAGTAATTATTTCATTCCCTGTTGTTGCAACAAGGCCCTCAAGCTTCGTTACTGCTCCCAACCCTGTCTGCCAGGGATCAGGAGGATATGTTTATTCTGTTACTAACATCCCTGGTTATACATATAACTGGAGCTATTCCGGTACAGGCCATACAATTATCGGATCAGGAAGTTCAGTTACCATCAATTTCAATCTGAGTGCTACAAGCGGAACCTTAAGTGTTACTGCAACCAACGCCTGTGGAACAAGCCCGGCCAGAACAACTGATATAACTGTTACTCCCTTACCTGTTGCCACATTCAGTTATCCCGGAAGTCCATTCCTGTGTAATGCCTCAAATCCTTTACCAACATTCAGTGGAGGTGGTATTGCAGGAACCTTCTCATCAACTTCAGGACTAGTATTTATTAGTACTGCAACAGGCCAGGTGAATTTATCTGCAAGTACTTCCGGTACCTATACTGTTACCAATACTATCGCTCCTGTTGGAGGATGCAGCGTGGTTACTGCAACAAATACTATAACAATAAGTTCCAGCATGGAATGGACAGGAACTGTAAGCAGCGACTGGAATCTTCCCGGGAACTGGTCGTGTGGTTACGTTCCCGGCCCTGCATCTATTGTTCAGATCCCGGTAACTGCAACAAATATGCCTGTTCTTACCCCTGGTGCAACTGCATCTGTTAACAATTTAACAATAGATCCCGGTTCCTCCCTCATAATTTCAGATAATACAATACAGATTTCTGGCACCATAACTAACAACGGCATATTTACAGTTACCTCCGGAACGGTAGAATTAAACGGAACTGCATCACAGTTTGTTCTGGCTAACACTTTTACCACTAACACAATTAAAGACCTAATTATAAATAATCCGTCAGGTGTTATTTTGCAGGGATCTCTCAATGTCACCGGTATAGTCACTCTTTCAAACGGGAATCTTTCATCAGATGGCAATTTAACTTTAGTCTCCACAGCTTCAGGTACTTCTCTGATAAATGGATCCGGAACTGGTAGTGTGACAGGAAATGTTACCATGCAGCGCTACTTACCCTCCGGGTATGGGTATAAATACTTCAGTTCCCCGTTTACAGCGGCCACAGTAGGTGAATTTGGCGATGAACTGATATCAGCTATTTACAGATATGATGAGAACAGACTTGTCGGAGGTATTCCAGCATCAGGATGGGTTAATTATAATGTACCGGCCAATGTTCTTAATCCGTTAACCGGCTATGCTGTTAACTACGGATCAAACTCTGCAGCTTTAACAGTAGATATAACCGGAGTTGTAAATGATGGTACGATTACAATACCTGTCAATAATAATAACCAGATCTACACAAAAGGATTTAATCTTGTCGGAAATCCCTATCCATCTCCTATTGACTGGAATGCCCCAACAGGATGGACAAGAACTAATATAGATAATGCACTTTATTACTTTAAAGCAAGCACCACCGATCAATACGGAGGTACATACAGCACTTACATAAATGGTGTTTCAAATGATGGAATAACAAACAAGAATATTATCCCGTCAATGCAGGGATTCTTTATTCATGTTACAGACGGACCACCATGGCCGGTAAATACAACTCTGGAGATGAATAACAGCGTCAGGATAACTGACATGACACATTCCTTCTTAAAATCAGTCGGGCCGCGTGAATATTCATTATTCAGGATGGCTGCTTTCTATTCCACTGATACCACATCATTTGATCCATTGGTAATATATCTGGAGGATAAAGCGACCGATGGCTTTGATAGTCAGTTTGATGCATTAAAGATTTTCAATACCGATCTTAAAGTCCCGAACTTCTATTCATTCGGAAGTTCAGGCTCACGTCTGTCTGTTAACGCTCTTCCAATTCCTGAAACAAATATAGATCCGATCACTCTGGGTCTGAAAACCAGTAAAAACGGAGATGTATCTTTCAGTGTCAGAAATATTGAAGGGGCTTTCACCTCCGGAAGAATTTTCTTATATGATGCAACTACCGGGATAAGCACAGAAATGCTGCAAGGCTCCAAATATACAACATACCTCGCGTCAGGCGATTATACAAACAGATTTTTTATCAATTTCACTGATATTTCAACAGGAATACAAGATAACAACATTGGATCACAATCATTTATAGTATACTCTGCTGATGGGATCATAAAGACACAAATTAAAGGTATTGTTAATAATGAAGGTACTCTGGTTGTTACCAATCTAAGCGGGCAGACACTCTTTATAAGTAAAATATATGAGGATGGCTACCATGAATTTGATCCGGCAGTAAAGAGCGGTATTTATATTGTAACCTTTTCAACTGGTAATAATCGTATATCGAAAAAGATATTTATTCATCATAAATGAGATTAATACATATAACATATAGTTTCCGGAAATTTTTTAAACAAATTAATATTTCATTAATATTTGTTTTTATCCTGCTAAATAATGTCGCAGCCCAGGAGGACCCTCCACGCCCTATCACTGCAACTACAATACAAAATATTAGCTTTGGCACTTTTTATCAGGGAGCAACAGGAGGTTCAGTTACAATATTATCTTCAGGTAGCCGTATTGAGGGAGGAAGTGTTGTGCTTTTTTCTGGCGCCTCTTTTCCGGCAATCTTTGAGGTAACAGGAAATCCGGGAACGGTCATTTCCTTTCTTAAACCATTAAGTACTCTGACAGATGGAAGCGGCCATTCAATGGATCTTCAGATAGATGATACCAATCCTACAACACCCTTTGTCCTTACAAACAACTATCCGGTACCTACGCAGGTAACTATGGGAGGAATATTAACAGTATGTTCTCCTGCTGCAAATCCTCCGGGGATTTACAACGGGACATTTGCAATAACATTCGTTAAAGAATAACCAGTATTATAAAAATAGTTGCTAAAAATGATTATCAGAAAAGCATACTCCCTCTCCAAATGCTCAAGGCGTATGCAATTAAATCTGATTCGAAGTTTTGCTCTTATGGTAATACTGTCAGTGCTTCTCGCTCCATCTGACATCTTTGGTCAGGAAGTGACAGATTATGATGAGATACCGGTTTACCTGGATGTACCGCGTATCGGGGGTGGTGATATGGTAGCTGTAATCAGTGGTGAAACATTGTTTATTCCAATTACTGACTTATTCGATTTTTTGAAAATAAAAAACATCCCAGAACAAGATCTGATTTCTGTTTCAGGCTTTTTTATTCATCCTGATGCCAAATTCCTGATTAGCCGTAAAGAAAATCTGATCACATATCAGGACAAGACTTATAATCTGGAGAAGGGTGATCTGATCAGAACAGAATCAAACCTATACCTGAAATCATCCTATTTTGGAAAAATTTTCGGTCTCGATTGCAGTTTCAATTTCAGGAGCCTGACTGTAACATTAAATAGTCAGATGGAATTACCATTAATTAGAGAAATGCGGCTCGAAGCAATGCGAAAGAACCTTACCAGACTGAAAGGAGAAGTGAAAGCAGATACAATGATCGGCCGTACATATCCGCTGTTCCGGATGGGCATGGCTGACTGGTCAGTGACTGCTGCAGAGGAGATAAATGGTAAAAGTGATGCCAGGTTAACGCTTGGATTGGGTGCAATTATAGCAGGAGGCGAAGCAACAGCTTCTCTTTATTATAATAGCAATGAACCATTAACAGAAAAACAACAACAGTATTTATGGCGTTATGTTAATAATGATTTTAAGCCTGTAAAACAGGTTATGCTGGGTAAAATTGCCACGCAGGCAACTTCGACTATTTATAACCCGGTAATCGGAGTACAATTTACAAATACTCCGACCACTTACAGAAGATCATTCGGAACATATATGCTCAGTGACAGGACGGAGCCGGGATGGATTGTTGAACTTTATGTAAATAATGTACTTGTTGATTATGTTAAAGCTGATGCTTCCGGTTTTTTTAAATTTGAGGTACCGCTTGTTTACGGCAACTCGATCGTTCAACTTAAGTTCTTCGGACCCTGGGGGGAGGAACGTACACGCGAGCAGAATATAAATATCCCGTTTAATTTTCTGCCGGAGAATACATTTGAATATAAAGTAAGTGCAGGTATTGTTGAGGACTCTCTTTTCAGCAAGTTTTCACGGGTAAGTCTGAATTATGGAGTATCACGCAGACTTACAGTAGGAACAGGTTTTGAATACCTTTCTTCAGTTAGTTCCGGCCCTTCTATGCCATATTTCAATGCTTCATGGAGTATCTTGAATAATCTCCTGCTCTCCGGAGAATATACTTATGGAGTAAGGTCGAAAGGTACTCTTACATACCGTCTTCCCTCAAATCTTCAATTCAACATAAACTATACATTGTATGATAAAGATCAAAAAGCAATAAATTACAATTACCTGGAAGAGAGAAGGGCAGAAGTTTCAATACCTTTAAGAATAGGAAAGTTTTCGTCATATCAACGATTATCAGTTTATCAGATAGTTCTGCCCACATTTAGTTACACAACGGGTGAATGGCTCTTTTCCGGGTCACTCTTCGGTGTTAATACTAACTTAACAACGTTTGCACTGTTTACAGAAGAGTCAACCCCGAATGTTTATTCTAATCTTTCACTGGCATTCAGTCTTCCGGGCAATCTTATTATAAGACCTCAGACCCAATATGGATTTACAGATAGTAAATTTCAGACTGCAAAGCTGGGACTTGAAAAACACCTGTTCGAAAAAGGTTTCCTCAATATGTCTTTTGAAAAGAATTTTATCAATAATATAATTCTGGCAGAGCTTGGATTCCGTTATGACTTTTCATTTGCCCAGGCAGGGGCATCAGTAAGACAAAGTGATAAAAAGACATCATTAGTCCAATACGCCAGAGGGAGTCTGATTTATGATGGTAAGACAAATTATCTCGGAACTGATAACAGACCAAATGTTGGTAAGGGTGGTATTGCCATTATTGCATATCTCGACCTCAATTCAAACAAGAAGAAGGATAAAGGAGAACCAAAAGCTTATGGACTAAATCTTCATGTCAACGGAGGACGTATTGAGAAGAGTGACCGGGATTCAACAATCAGAATTCTTGGACTTGAACCTTATACACAGTGTTTTATTGAGCTTGATCCTAACAGCTTTGAGGATATTTCATGGAGGCTTCCTATACAAACACTGAATGTAACTGTTGATCCTAATATACTTAAAACAGTTGAAATACCCATTGCGATAGTTGGTGAAGCTTCAGGTACAGCTACACTGGAAGAAAACGGCCAAAAGAAAGGCCTGGGGCGAATGATTATCAGTTTCATGAACCTCAATAAAAAACCTGTTGGAAAAACCCTTACCGAAGATGATGGATATTTCACATATTTCGGCTTAATGCCCGGATCATATTATGTGAGAATCGATACAGCTCAGTTAAAGAAATTAGGTATGATATCTGAACCTGACTCTATACAATTCAATATTAAAGAAGGTATTGACGGTGATGTGGTTAGTAATCTGAATTTCAATCTGAAAAAGAAATTGGTTGAAGTAATTTCCGTTACCCCGGGTATCAAGAAAAAACCTGAAACAAGAAAAGATACCTCCTATATAATAATTCATGAGGTTACTCAGGAATTAGTTACAATTACTGAAGACAGTTATGCCATTCAGTTAGGTGCTTTTAAGGTAAGGGCAAATGCCGATGCTCTCAGAAGTAAGCTTCAGAAACTGCTGGGCAGGAAAGTTGAAATTATAGTTGAAGGGGATTTCTATAAAGTCAGAATTGACCAGATAAAAGAACGGGATGAGGTTGATAGTATAATTGATATCCTTCAAAAAAATGGCATTACAGAAATCTGGCTAATTAGTCTCAGGGCCAAAAAACAACAACTTATTCTTGTTGAGAGACAAGATACTGTAAGACAAATTACTGAAACATCTGTTGCAGAACCTGATGAGACTGTTGGACCTGATATTGAATTCCAGTTCGGCGTATTCCGTGACAGGGAGAATGCTTTGGACCTTCTTAAACAACTGAAAAACAGGTATGGAAACAGGATAAAAATGGTATTCGAAGATGGTTTCTATAAGCTCCGCCTATCAGGAGAACCTCCGATGAAGAAAACAGTACTTGATGAGATGGAAAAGCTCGGACCTGAACTCGGCAAGCTTAGATTCAATGATCTTTGGTTAGAGTTGCCTGTTATACCGGAGGATAGTTTGCCTGAGGTGGTTGAGAGGCCAGTGATCTCAGTCAGCAGGGTTGATATAATACCTGAAATTCCATCTGTCACTTTTAAAAAGGATTTAATGTCGCTTGAACAAAACAAAATTATCAGACCTCCTCAAGTTCCGGCATTATCAGTTTCTATAAGGGTTGGCGTATTTGATAAGAAATCACTGGCTGTAAAAGCTCAGAAAAAGATCGCATCAAAACTGAAGCTGAAAGCCGAAATAGTCCAGCAATGGGATCAGTATACAGTCATTATAAGGGGATTTCACACACGTGAAGAGACCTACAAGTATTACCCTGAACTGGCTGCTATCGGTTACCCCGGAGTCTCAATAATTGAAGAATAATCCAGGGATTAGTATTCGCAAACAGAAGATGCGTTTAATCAATTACATTGAAAATAAAGGGTATGACTTCATCATATCAATCACCTTCACTCCTACCCTTTTGATAACTGCCTCATTTTCAATATTTGATAAAACCTCATCTATCAGTTCAACTATTGTTACCATTTCAGCTTCCTTTAATCCCCTGGTTGTAACTGCCGGTGTTCCCACTCTTAAACCAGAAGTAAGGAATGGGGAGCGACTGTCAAACGGGACCATATTCTTATTCACAGTTATGTGAGAAAGTACCAGAGTATTTTCAACCTTTTTCCCTGTAAGATCAGGAAATTTGGTTCTCAGATCTATTAACATAAGGTGATTATCCGTTCCATCAGAAATAACCTTGTACCCTTTGTCCATAAACGCTTTTGCCATAACAGCGGCGTTATTCTTAACTCTGGTCTGATATTCTTTAAAAGAGGGATCGAGGGCTTCATTGAACGACACAGCTTTTGAGGCAATTATATGCTCAAGAGGACCACCCTGTATACCCGGGAAAACGGCAGAATTCAAAAGGGATGACATCATTTTTACCTCACCTTTAGGTGTTGTTAAGCCCCATGGATTAACAAAATCTTTTCCCATGAGAATAATACCGCCTCTTGGTCCCCTGAGGGTCTTATGTGTGGTTGATGTCACAATATGAGCATACTTAAGAGGATTATTCAGAAGACCCGCAGCTATTAATCCTGCCGGATGTGCCATGTCAACAAGAAAAATTGCTCCGATTTTATCTGCTATCTTCCGCATCCTTTCATAATCCCATTCCCGGGAATATGCAGATGCACCTCCGATAATCATCTTTGGTTTTTCTTTCAGGGCAGTATCCTCCATCGCATCATAATCAATTAATCCTGTTTCTTCAATAACACTATATGCCACAGGATTGTAATAAAGTCCTGAAGAGTTTACAGGAGAACCATGTGAAAGATGTCCGCCATGAGCAAGATTTAAGCCCATAAATTTATCTCCTGGTTTTAATACAGTCATAAAAACTGCCATATTCGCCTGTGCTCCGGAATGAGGTTGAACATTAGCATAATCAGCATTAAATAATAGCTTCAACCTGTCGATTGCAAGCTGTTCCGATTGGTCAACAACCTCGCAACCGCCATAGTATCTGTAACCAGGATACCCTTCGGCATATTTATTTGTCATCACTGAACCCATAGCCTCAAGCACCTGAGGACTGACAAAATTTTCAGATGCAATAAGTTCAATTCCATTTAGCTGACGCTGACGCTCCTTTTCAATAAGGTCAAAAATTAATGTGTCTCTTTTCATATAATCATGTTATTAAGATTGTTATTCTTCAGAATACTCCAGATGCAATTCCCTGTATGTACTGTATATTCTTGATTTTGATATATATCCGACATAATATCCATTTTCCATCACAGGAAGGTTCCATGCTCCTGTTTTTCTGAATGTATCCATTACAGTCTCTATGTTTTCCTTCTTATCAATATATGAAGGAGGAATTACCATCAGGTCTTTTACAAAGGTAGTATCATAGATATCCGTATTGAACATTATTTCCCTAACATCATCAAGGTTTACTACACCTTCAAGAATGTTATATTCATCAACAACCGGGAAAATATTTCGCTTTGATTTTGAAATGATTTTTACCAAATCTCCCAGTGTTTGATTTGGATTGACCTTCAACAGATCAGTTTCAATTTCCTGTTTCCAGTTCATCCGGGTTAAAACCGCTTTGTCCTTATCATGCGTTATCAACTCTCCACGGTTGGCAAGCTGAATATGATAAATAGAGTGCTTTTCAAAGCTTCTGGTTGTAATGTATGCGACTGTTGAAGTAATTATCAGAGGTATAAGAAGATTATATCCACCTGTTATTTCGGCAATAAGAAAAATAGCAGTCAGCGGAGCATGCATAACACCAGCCATCATTCCTGCCATACCTACCAGCACAAATCGGTTATCAGGTATATCCACATTTATAAACTTTCTCAGCAAACCGGCAACAAGAAATCCGTTTATTCCTCCGATAAACAGCGTTGGGGCAAATATTCCGCCTACCCCTCCGGCACCATTAGTTGAACTGCTGGCAATAACTTTCAGGAATATCAGTCCCAGAATGAAAAGACCTGTCATAAGAACGTTTTCAGAAGATATATTGAATATGCTGTTACTGGCTATAGAACCAGCCTCTCCCTTTAGCAAAGTCATAATTGTATCATAGCCCTCACCAAAAAATGGAGGAAAAAGATAAATCAGACAACCCAGAATAACTCCTCCAAGAATCAGTCGCAAATAGATATTTTTTATCTGTTCATATTTGTCTTCAAGGAAAAGAGTCATCTTCGAAAAATACAGGGAAATAAGACCTGATATTACTCCAAGTAACACATACCATGGAATATTTGAGATAAAAAACGGTCCGGCAACCTCAAATGAAAACAGTAACCTATTTCCCATAAGAAGATAGGAGACAGTTGCAGCGGTAACTGAGGAAATAAGCAATGGAACAATTGAGGATATTGTCAGATCCAGCATAAGTATCTCCAGAACAAAAACGATACCTGCAACAGGGGCTTTAAAAATGCCTGAAACAGCACCTGCTGCACCACATCCTATTAGCAGGGTAATGCTTTTATTGTTAAGCTTAAAGAAACTACCGATTGTTGATCCTATTGCTGACCCTGTTAATACAATTGGAGCTTCAGCACCCACCGAACCTCCAAAACCTATTGTTAAAGTACTGGCTACAACAGATGTCCAGGTATTATGAATCTTTAACACGCCTTTTTTCCTGGAAATCGCATACAAAATCCTGCTGATTCCATGCCCTATAGTATCTCTGACTATAAATCTGACAAAAACTAATGTAAGGAACATGCCTGCAAGTGGAAATGCCAGATAGAGATAGCTACCTGATTCATTTGTTATCCCCCTTGTAAGTATAAGATGTGTGTAATGTATGGTATACTTAAGAAAAGCTGCTGCAAAAGCACTCAGCAAACCGACCACCAGGCTAAGCAAATACACCTTTTTAACCTGATCTATCTCAAATAATCTGGTAATAAATCTCTTTTTAAAATTATTGATCGGAAACATAATTATGCAAATATAAAAACAATACTAAAGCTTCATTGTTTTTTAGTTAAGTTTGTCAAATGACAATTCATTCCTGTAAATGGTAATACCAGCAACAAAAATCTGAAAGAATAAATGGTAAAATTTGAAAGAATGATTCTTGGGAATGGTTTGAAGGTTCTGGTACACGAGGATAGATCTTCGCCTCTGGTTGCAATGAATATTCTATATAATGTTGGATCAAGGGATGAAGATCCTGACATTACAGGACTTGCACATCTCTTTGAACATCTGATGTTTGGAGGATCAGTAAATATCCCTGATTTTGATACTCCTCTACAGATGGCAGGAGGAGAGAACAATGCTTTCACAAGCAATGACATTACTGATTATTATCTTACAATTCCTTCAGAAAATATTGAAACAGGTTTCTGGCTTGAATCAGACAGGATGCTCGCACTCGATTTTTCTCATAAACATCTCGATATTCAACGGAATGTTGTAATCGAAGAATTCAACCAGCGATACCTTAATCAACCCTATGGCGACACTCTTTTAAAACTCAGGCCATTGGCATATAAAATTCATCCATACAGATGGCCCACAATCGGAATGAATATTAAGCATATCGAGAGTGTAGAACTGGATGAGATCAAAAAATTCTTCTTCTCGCATTATGCGCCTAACAACGCAATACTTACTATTACAGGAAATATAAATCCGGAGAAAGCTTTCAGATTAACTGAAAAATGGTTTGGTCAGATCGAAAAAAGAATAATTAAGAATAGAAATCTTCCGGTTGAACCTGTTCAATCTGAAGAGAGATTCCTTACAATTGAAAAAGACGTTCCTTCAGATGCCATTTATAAAGCATGGCACTCAGGCCCAAGAAGCAGTCCTGATTTTTACACTTTAGATCTGATAACTGATCTGTTAGCCGGGGGTGAATCCGGAAGATTACATACAAAACTTGTACGGGATCTCAAATTATTCAGTGAGATAAATGCCTATCTGACTGCGGATATCGACCCCGGTTTGATAATTGTACAGGGTAAACTAATGAAAGGTGTTGAAACAGAATTCGCTGAAAAAGCAATAAATGATGTAATTGCTGACCTTGAAAATAGCAGAGGGATTAAAGAAGAAATGGAGAAGGTGAAGAATAAATTTGAATCTTCAACAGTTTTTTCAAATACAAGCATACTTAACAAAGCTGTGAACCTCTCCTTTAATGAACTCCTTGGAGATGCTGATCTGATTAACAGGGAAGTTGATCTTTTCCATGACGTAAATGAAGAGAAGGTAAACGAAGCGATAAGAAAATACTTTACACCATCAAACTGCAGTACTCTATATTACAAATCCAACCGAATAGCCTGAAGATGAACAACTCAGAAAGAATAAAGCCACCTCTTTTCCCGGTTGAAAAAGTACTCTTCCCCGATGCAAAATCAATAAAACTTGATAATGGAGTACCTGTTTTTCTTATTGAATCAGGCACTGAGGACATAATGCGGATTGAATTTATTTTCAGAGCCGGACAGGTAAAGGAAAAAACAGCACTTCTTGCTTCCACAACGAATGCAATGCTCTCTGAAGGATCAGAAACCTATACTTCTGAGGAGTTGAACAAATTGTTAGACTACCATGGTATATTCCTAAACCAACAGGTTGAAAAAGACAGTGCAGGAATTGTATTGTTCTTTCTCAGCAAACATATTGAAAAGGTTCTGGAGTTAGGACGTGAAATTCTTTTTCGTCCTGTATTTCCTGAAAATGAACTAAATGCTCTGATGAAGAAAAGAAGTCATTGGTACCTGGTTAACAGGGAAAAAGTCAGCAATATCGCCAGTGATCAGTATTTTCAATCAATTTTCGGAAAAAATCATCCCTATGGACGGAAGATTACAGAAAAGGATTTTGAAATGATGACTACTCTCCTTTTAAGGGATTTTCATTCAAGGTATTATACAACCGGCAACATGACGATAATCATTTCAGGAAGGATCCATAATCTGACTCCGGGACTATTAAATAAATATTTCGGTAATATTACTCAGAAAAGCCTGCCGGATGAAGAGTATTCTGATGTGCCAAAAGGAGAAGAAAAGAAAAAAGTTGTTATAAATAAAAAAGGTGCGCTTCAGTCTGCAATAAGGATAGGCTCTTCAACTATTAATAAAAGAAATCCTGACTATCCTGGTTTAAAGATTGTTGATTCATTACTCGGAGGTTATTTCGGATCACGGCTGATGAAGAATATCCGCGAAGAAAAGGGATATTCATATGGAATAAATTCTTCAGTAACCTCACTAGATCTTTCAGGCTATAAAGTAATATCCACTGAGGTAAGCCAGAAAAACAGGCAGGAGACCATTGATGAGATTTACAAAGAGATAAGACTTCTGCAAACTATTCCGGTAGGGAAGGAAGAACTTTCATTGGTACGAAATTATATGTCGGGAGAAATGGTCAGGATGTTTGATGGTCCCTTTGCCCTTGCCGAAAGCTTCAAGTCAGCATGGGAATTTGGCCTGGATAATGAATATTACAATATTCTTGCGGATAAGATAAAAAGTATCGAACCTGATGAAATAATTGAGCTTGCGCGGACGTATTATAATATTGATGAACTTTACGAGATAACGGCCGGTTGATAATGATGCTTAAATTATTATTTATTCTAATATTTCAAAGTTTACCCCTTATACTGATTTACAGTCAGAATGATCAGGATCCTCCGGTAGCGCCACTTCTGAATCTTGTTACGATAAATCAGCCGCAAGGTACTGTTCAACTGACCTGGTCATTAAGCCCTTCACCTGATGTTAAAGGTTATGTTGTGTATGCATTTGAAGATAATGCCGGATTTGATCCTGATACGATTTATGACCGGAATGCCAGCAGTTTTACAAGAGGGCTGGCTTCCCCATATTTCAGTGAATCATTTGTTGTTGCAGCACTTGACAGCTCAGGAAATATCAGTCCCCTTTCAAATGATCTTCAAACCATTTTTGCGACCTCGGTTATTGATACCTGCAATAACAAAATAGAAGTAAAATGGAACAGATATTCATCGTACCCTTTTAAAGTGATAAATTACTCTATTTTGGCTTCTACGGACGGGATCAATTTTACTGAACTTGGAATTGTAAATCCTGACAGGACCAATTTCATTATCAGCACGTTTATCACTGATACAAAATATTGTTTCAGAGTAATAGCAAATCTTGAAGGAGGTAATAAATCCACATCAAATAACAGTTGTATTCTGACAAACATGCAGAGACCTCCCAAATGGATAAACGCAGACTATGCTACCGTAAGCTCAGACAATGAAATTTCGCTTTCCTTTACAATTGATCACTTATCTGAAATTACCCAGTTCCTCCTGGAAAAAAAGGATCTTACCACAGGGAATTTCAATGAACTTTCAAAACTTCAATCAGTTAATAACAGGGTACTATATATTGATAAAAAAGCTGACATTAATAAGATAAATTATTACAGGCTATCGGCTATCAACACATGCAATAAATCTGTAACTACCTCAAATCAGGTTTCAAACCTTTTAATCAATCTGGAAAGGAATGAAAATATAATAAAGCTATTTTGGGATTCCTATACACTCTGGAAGGGAGAAGTCTCATCATATACATTATACATGAATACAGGAAATGGATTTGAAATAAAGGAAGTATTAACACCTGTCGATACTATGTTCATAATTGACTATAGTTCTGTCATGTATAATTTATCCGGAAGTGAAGTTTGCTTTTTACTAAGTGCAACAGAGACAAATAATCCACATGGTATTTCCGGTAAAACTTCGTCATCAGATGTCTGTACATATTCCATTGAAAATATTACTGTGCCTAATGTGTTTACACCGGATAATGACCTTGTGAATGATTTCTTCAAACCAGTACTCTCCTTTACACCCAAAGATTACCATTTTACTATCACCGGTATTTCAGGCAACATCCTTTTTGAATCAAATGATTTTACAAAGGAATGGGATGGTTTTTATAATGGAAATGTACAACCCGAAGGAGTCTATCTTTGGTATTTGAAAGTCACAACTCCGGCAGGAAATGGTATATCTAAAAAAGGTACTGTAACCATCATCAATAATTAAAAGCATTTTCTTTCTTGCCTGGTTAATATATAATGAAATTAATTCTATAAAAGTTATCTTTGTATCTGACACAGATGTGTACAGTACTATTTCAACATGGGGAACAAAGATTTTTTTGACGAGGAGGATAAAAACCAAATTCAGGCTGCATATGATTCACTGGTTGACAATCTCCTGAGATGTAATAAAGAAGGCGATAGGGAACTGATTGAAAAAGCATTTAAGTTAGCAAATGCTGCTCACTGGAATATGCGGAGAAAATCTGGTGAACCATATATTCTACATCCTATATCTGTTGCAAAAATAGTTAACCAGGAAATTGGTCTGGGAGCTAAATCAATAGCCGTAGCACTACTGCATGACGTTGTTGAAGATACAGAATATTCCCTCGAGAATATTGAAAGAGAATTCGGACCCAAAATTGCATCTCTTATTGAAGGACTGACTAAGATTTCAGCCAGTTATAATAAAGATAATTCATCTTCACTTCAGGCTGAGAATTTCAGGAAGATGCTTCTTACAATATCAGATGATTTAAGAGTGATCCTTATCAAGATTGCAGATCGTCTGCACAATATGAGAACGCTTGATTCAATGCCTGAGCATAAAAAGATGAAAGTGGCCGGGGAGACTATATTTCTGTATGCTCCACTTGCCAACAGGCTTGGATTATATGCTATAAAGAGTGAATTAGAGGATTTGAGTTTTAAATTCCGCCAACCACAGATATATGAGGAGATAGCTTCCAAGTTGAAGCATAGTGAGAAAAAATACTTATCCCTGATAAATAAATTTGCCCTCCCGATAATTGAAAAGCTTACAAATGAAGGGATGCAATTTGATATTAGTGGACGGCCAAAATCAATCTTCTCGATCTGGAAAAAGATGCAGTCCAAAAATGTCACTTTTGAGGAAATCTATGATGTATTGGCTGTCAGGATAGTCTTTGAACCGATGCCAGGGGTTCAGGAAAAAACACAATGCTGGAATATCTATTCGATAATTACTGATTCATATTTACCTAAACCTGATCGTCTTCGTGATTGGGTAAGCCGTCCAAAACCGAACGGTTATGAAGCTTTGCACGTAACTGTTATGGGACCTGAGGGTCAATGGGTTGAAATTCAGATCAGGAGCAAGAGAATGGATGAAATAGCTGAAAGGGGTTATGCAGCACACTGGAAATATAAAGGAGATTATTCCCAGGAGAGTGAGCTGGATAAATGGATAAAAAAGATCAGGATAATGCTTGAGAATCCGCTTGATGATCCTATTGAGTTCCTTGATGAATTCAAACTTAATCTTTTTTCATCCGAGATAATGGTGTTTACACCTAAAGGTTTCCTTGTTAATCTTCCAAAGGGGGCATCGGCCCTTGATTTCGCCTATGAGATCCATACGGAAATTGGAGATAAAGCGATTGGTTCAAAAATAAACTACCGGCTTAATCCGATCAATACCATTCTGATGAGTGGAGATCAGGTGGAAATAATTACATCTGACATAGCCAAACCTGAAAAGGAGTGGCTATCCTTTGTCATAACCACAAAAGCAAAGGAAGCAATTAAAGCCTCACTTAAACTTGCATCAAAAGATTCTATTCAGGGAGGATTTGAAATCCTTGACAAGAAAATCAAGGAATTAGGAATCTCAATCAATAATGAAATTCTCACAAAACTTTTTAATGCATATAATGTTTCTAACAAGGAAGATTTATATATGGGTATTAATTCTGGCGCAATAAATCTTGAAAATATAAAAAAAATTCTGAAAACCGGACCTGCAACTAATGTCATTAAATACTGGGAACTTAAATTAATTGGGTCAAAGAAAGAGAAAAAAGAACTCACTGCACCAAAGGGTAATATCGATAAAAGCGTTCCATTCCTGCTCCGAGAAAATATTGAAAATGCAGAACAATCATATGAAATAGCTAAATGCTGTAATCCGATACCGGGTGATGATGTTACAGGTTACCATTCACCAGAAGGCAACATTATTATCCATAAACCAAAATGTCCCACTGCAATCAGAATAATGGCTAACGAAGGCAACCGGATTATTGCTGTCAGATGGGCAATTCATAAACTTGTATCTTTCCTTGTAAGGATAAGCGTTACCGGTATTGACAGGATCGGTCTGTTAAATGATATAACAAGTGTCATTTCATACGAGTTAAAGGTAAATATGAGCAATATTCATATTTCAGTCAAAAACGGAATATTTGAAGGAACTATCGACCTTTATGTGCATCATACCAAGGATCTGAATAATTTAATCTTAAAAATTTCAAATGTCAATGGTATCGAAAATGTAAAAAGAATAGAAGAGATCACTTCATGATTTTTAACTTTATCCATTCATTATTAGTTAAAAAATGCATACTTTTGTCATTATTTTAAATTAGACCAGATATGATTAGCGATGATACAAAATTAACTGTGAAGAAGATATTCACAGAGTATCTTGAGAAGAGAGGTCACAGAAAAACCCCTGAAAGGTATGCAATCCTGGATGAGATCTATTCCCGTGCCGGACATTTTGATATAGAGTCTCTTTACATTTTCATGAAGAATAAAAACTACAGGGTGAGCAGGGCAACACTATATAATACTATTGAACTATTGCTTGAATGTAATCTTGTAATTAAACACCAGTTTGGCAAGAACATAGCTCAATTTGAAAGAGCCTATCAATGCGGCCAGCATGATCATCTGATTGATATTGAAACAGGGAAAGTTGTTGAATTCTGCGATCCCCGGATATATGAGATCATTAAAACAGCCAGCCAGTTACATAACTTCACTCCCAATTACCACTCCTTATATATCTACGGAACTATTAATGATAAAGAGAATAAAAAATAGTTGAAAAACAAATTTCCGTTGTTTTCAATTATTTATTTCTTTTTGTTCAGCCAGAATCGTATATTGCATAGTAACAAGCTATTCAAAACTCTAATATTGGGTTGGAGCTGGTTGTTATTTGAACTTAACAGGCACTGCAATATGAATAAATATCAATCAGGTACCAAAAACTTGGTTGCCGGCAAGACAGTTATCCGGATCAGGAAGAATGATCATACTACCCGAAGGTACAATTACAATTTAATATAAAAAATCATGAACGGTTTAGTAATTGAAACAAAAAGACTAATAATTGGATCGGTAATTATTTTATTTATTATTGGTATAATCCCAGGCAGGGTATGCGCCCAGCAGGTTATTACCGGAGAATTAGACAAGATCTATCAGATTTCACTTCTTGACGGATCAACAATTACAGGTCGATTAATATTAACTACGGATCAGGAGGTTGTAATTCAGTCAGCATCAATGGGTGAAATAAGATTGATGAAAACAAGTATTAAGTCCATGAACCTTGTCTCCGGAACTGATATTAAGAAATCAGGTATATGGTTTCAAAATCCAAATCCCTCAAAATATCTCTTAGGTAATTCAGCAATCCCAATGGATAAGCATACAGGCTATTACCAGAACACATGGATCTTTATAAGCACTTTCAGTTATGCTTTTACAAAGAACTTAAGTATTTCAGCAGGATTTGAGATATTTTCAATACTTGCAGATGGAGAAGGACCATATGCATTCTATCTTAATCCAAAAATGTCATTTAAAGTAGCCAATAATTTATACCTGGGAGGTAGTGTTTTGTATGCCAATACTATAAAAACTGTTGAAGAATTCGGAGGACTGGCTACTATTAATGGTT
The DNA here is from genome assembly GCA_963732435.1 of uncultured Bacteroidales bacterium. Classification (GTDB taxonomy): domain Bacteria; phylum Bacteroidota; class Bacteroidia; order Bacteroidales; family VadinHA17; genus LD21. Next base: position 243,048 of record CAVSZL010000012.1, read on the forward strand.
TTGGCACTTACGGAAATAAAAACAATAATATTACCGGAGCGGTGGGTTGGGGTTGGGCAGATGGGGAATTCAGTCCTAGTCCGCTAATTGTTATCAGCGGGATGACCAGGGCATCAAAACGAATCGCATTTGTAACGGAAAACTGGTTAGTTCCAAATGTTGAAGATGGTGGTTATTATGGTCTGATTTCCTATGGAATCAGATTTCTTGGTGAAAAAACATCAATTGACCTTGCGTTTATTAACAATCGTGATATTTCTGAGGAAATAATAATCGGTATACCATGGCTCGACTTTGTTATAAATTTCTGAAACATCAGGCTGATTAGTCACAACATGATAAAAGATTTCCACATTATTGTGTTAAAACATTATAACTGGCTTCATGTACTGTATTCAAAAAATGTCAGCAGCCTTAGTTTAGTATAATCAACAGTATCTTTCCAAAGAATATTAACATCATGTCTCGTATTGATTTTTTTTTGTACATTGTCCTAGACTAATTATTTATTTGACAAACAACTAACATGAACATTGACATACTGTTAGGCCTGCAGTGGGGTGATGAGGGAAAAGGGAAGATCGTTGATGCTTTAAGTCCTGTTTACGATATTATTGCCCGTTTCCAGGGAGGTCCAAATGCAGGTCATTCCCTTGAATTCAATAATGTTAAACACATATTGCATATAATCCCCTCAGGCATTTTTCATCCTGAAAAATTAAATATAATAGGGAATGGTGTTGTAATAGATCCTGCTGTATTCAAAAAAGAGATAGAAGAGCTTGGACCGCCTGTTAATGAGCTTGTTAGCCGTCTGGTTATATCAAACAGGGCAAATCTTATTCTTCCAAGTCACCGGATTCTTGATGCTGCCTACGAATTTAGTAAAGGCAATACAAAAATCGGATCCACCCTGAAGGGAATCGGTCCTGCCTATACTGATAAGGCCGGACGCAATGGTTTAAGAGTTGGAGATATACTTAGAAAAGACTTCATGGATATCTATAAGGAACATCTTGATAACCATTTAAAAATTCTGAAAAGTTATGAATTTCCGTTCGATCTTAAAGAATATGAAAAAGGGTGGTTTGAGGGCATTGAATTGTTAAAGAGATTCAGAATGGTAAATACTGAATATCTTGTTAATGCTCTTGCTGAAGAGGGAAAGAAGATCCTGGCAGAAGGAGCCCAGGGGACAATGCTTGATCTTGATTTTGGTGCCTATCCTTTCGTTACTTCTTCAAACACAATAAGTGCAGGAGCATGCACTGGTCTTGGCATCTCTCCAAAAAAAATAAACGAAATCTTTGGAATATTCAAAGCCTATTGTACAAGGGTGGGAAGTGGTCCTTTCCCTACAGAGCTTAATAACGAAACCGGTGATTCCTTGAGAAATATTGGAAGAGAATTTGGTTCTACAACCGGTCGTCCTCGACGTTGCGGATGGTTAGATTTGCCTGCTTTGAAATATTCTATTATGATAAATGGTATCACAAAGCTATTCATGACAAAAGCTGATGTTTTGTCAGGATTCAAAAGCTTTAAGATATGTGTATCATACAAAAGTGAAGGAAAGGAGTGTTATGAAATCCCTTTCGGCAATGATACCAAAGTAGAACCAGTTTATATTGATATGCCCGGATGGGAAGAAGATATCACAGGTTACAGACAATATGATGAATTACCGGCAAATCTGAAAAAATATATCGAATTCATAGAGAAGGAAACCGCTGTTCCAATTACATTGATTTCAGTAGGACCAGACCGAAAGGAGACAATTTTCAGAGTATAATTCCTCTTAACTCACTTTTTGATAAACATCCAGGTATCAATCTGAACAGTATCCTGGAATTGCCTTAGACGTGCAACAGCAGTGTTGAAACTGTTATGAGCCTCTGCCGCAACAAATTGGAAATTGCTTTCATCAATCTTAATTATCTGAGGATTATAACCCATCTTCCTGTACTCCTCTGAAAGTTCCTTTGCATATTCAGGCGTCAGGAAGCTTCCTACAATTAAATTATATTTAAGTTTTGCCTCCAATGCAAGTCTCTCTTCTTCTACTTTTCGTAAAGAATCAAGTTTTGCATTTTCAATAGCCATTAACTTTTCCTGTACCTGTTTTAGTGAATCGGCAACCCGGATACTGTCCTGTACTGCCATCATTTTTGCCAGGGCTCTATCCTTCTTGCCAATTATTCCTTTTTCCTTCAAAAACTTACATGAAGGAAACAGGACCATAAGTAATATCAGAACTAACAGAGATGAGTGTTTCATAATTAATGTTTTACAAATTAAGAACTAATTCTTGACACATATTTATTGAGTATATTATCAAAGATACAAATAATTGAAAACCAAACCAAATGATATTAATATATGCTATTAGGCCTTAAATATTGCAGATTTTGTATATTCGGCATAATAATTAAATTATCTATCATTAAAATTTATTTCATGAAATCGTTAATCCAATTCTTCGAAGAAAGTGTAGAGAAGTTCAGCAGTAATGTTTATCTGTGGGAAAAACCGAATGACAAATATGAAGGAACTACTTATGGAGAAACCAGAAAGCATGTTTATGAATTTGCCGCCGGATTAATAACTCTGGGAATTGAAAAAGGAGACAGGTTGGCCACCATCTCAGAAGGAAGAAACAGCTGGGTAATCGGTGAGTTGGGAATTATTTATACAGGAGCAATTAATGTGCCGTTATCGGTAAAACTAAATTCTGATGAGGTAAAGTTCAGAATAGTCCACTCAGGCGCAAAGATGGTACTGGTATCATCAAACCAGGCCCCTAAAATTAAGGAGGTGTTAGCTGAATGTCCATCAGTGATAAAAATTATACATTTCGATACGCAGGAAGACTATTCAGAAAATGAGATCCATTTCAATGAAATCAGAAAGATCGGCAGAGAGTGGCTGCAGCAAGATAAAAATATGGCAAAATTTGAGACTTCATTCAAAAGCCTAAAACCTTCCGATTTTGCCAATATATGTTATACATCAGGCACCACTGCCGATCCGAAGGGAATTGTCTTAACTCATGGCAACTATGTAACAAACGTTTACCAGGCTTATAGTTTAATGGACATCCCTCCGTTTTATAAGACACTTCTGATTCTTCCCTGGGACCATTCTTTCGGACATACATGCGGAATCTTTGCTTTTATGGGCAAAGGTGCCAGTATCGCTTCCGTAAAAACAGGAAAAACACCAATGGAGACTCTCAGAAACCTTCCTGGCTGTCTTAAGGAAATCAAACCAAATCTTTTAATGAGTGTTCCTGCAATTGCAAAGAATTTCAGAAAGAATATTGAGAAAGGGATCAAAGAAAAAGGCAGATTAGTTGAATTGCTGTTTAATCATGCACTTAAAATATCATATTCCTATAATAAAGAGGGATGGAATAAAGGACTGGGAATGCAAAGATTTAAAAAGCCCATTCTTAATTTTTATGATAAGATCTTATTCAGTAAGATAAGGGAAGGGTACGGAGGAGAACTCGACTATTTTATTGGCGGGGGTGCCCTTCTTGAAATTGAACTTCAAAGGTTTTTTTATGCTCTGGGGATTCCAATGTACCAGGGTTATGGATTAACGGAAGCTTCACCTGTCATATCCTCCAACTCTGCGGGAAGACATAAACTGGGATCTTCAGGTGTATTGGTCAACAATATGGACTTTAAAATATGTGATGATGATGGAAATGAATTACCTGTTGGTCAGAAGGGTGAGATAGTTATCAGGGGAGGAAATGTGATGCATGGTTATTGGAATAATGATGCAGCTACTACGGAAGCAATAAGAGATGGATGGCTGTATACAGGTGATATGGGGTACTTAAGTGAAGATGGATTCCTTTATGTTTTAGGGCGCTTTAAAAGTCTGCTGATTGCTGATGACGGTGAAAAATTCAGTCCCGAAGGAATTGAAGAGGCCATTTCTGAACAATCAAAATATATTGATCAGTGTATGTTGTATAATAATCAGAAACCATATACTGTTGCTCTCGTGGTACCTAACCAGCATGCCCTGAAAATCTTTCTTGAAGAAAGAAACCTAACATCAGATTCTGAAGAAGGTAAAAGGGCCGTTATTAATCTCATTGAAAATGAGCTTAATGAGTACAGAAGCAACGGGAAATATGGAAAGATGTTCCCTCAGAGATGGCTTCCAGTTGCATTTGGAATACTCCAGGAGAGTTTCACAGAAGACAATGGGCTGATGAACTCAACAATGAAAATTGTAAGAGGGAAAATTATGGATAATTATCAGGATCTTATTGATTATCTGTACACTCCTGATGCAAAAGTCAGCACAAACGAAAGGAATATTGATGAGGTAGAAAAAATGAAGCTGGGATAATTTGTCTTTTTCCTTTTATCTTTTGTCTTTAGATATGTTCATAAATTAATCCGGAAGACAGTTACCCAAACTATCCGGGGAAACAAAAAAATACATTATATTCACTGACCTTTTTGAAAGTATGCTATTTCTGCCATGAATATATTAAGTCACCTTAAACCAGCTCCGATCTGGATCAATTTTGAGGAGATATGCAAAATACCGCGTTTATCCAAGAATGAAGGAAAGATAAGACAATACCTTTTAGAATTTGCCAGGAAACATAATCTGGAATCGAAAGAGGATGCAGTCGGGAATATATTAATTATAAGACAACCTGCGCCGGGAATGGAGAACAGAAAAACTGTTGTTCTTCAGAGTCATATGGATATGGTGGGTGAAAAAAATGCAGATTATCCCCATGACTGGGATAACGACCCGATAATACCTTATATTAATGATGGCTGGGTATGTGCAAATGGAACAACTCTGGGCGCTGATGATGGAATCGGGATTGCATCGCAGATGGCAATCCTGACTGATAAGGATCTCAAAGCGGGCATGATAGAATGCCTTTTCACAGTGGATGAGGAGTCAGGGATGACCGGAGCAATAAACCTTAAATCTGATTTCTTCACCGGAAGGACTCTTTTAAATCTGGATTCGGAGGATGAAGGTATTCTTTATATCGGCTGTGCCGGTGGAATGGATACTGTAGGAACAATGAGATACAAATCAATACCAGTAGAAGATGCCGCGGTAGCTTTAGAGATATCTGTTACAGGCCTTCATGGTGGACATTCAGGTGATGAAATCCATAAAGGATATGGCAACTCAGTTAAGATAATGAACAGATTGCTTTGGCATATATCAGATAAAATTGAAATTTCACTCGCTTATTTTGATGGAGGAAATCTAAGAAATGCCATACCAAGGGAATCATTTTCAACAATTGTAACTGATAAAACCAATAAAGAATCTATAACCACCTGGATTAATAATTTTTATATCATTCTTACAGAAGAGTTCGGCGATATTGAGAAAGATATGAAGATATCTGTCAACGAGGTTTCTCTGCCAGCTTTTGTTATGGACAGAGAAAGCCAGTTAAGATTAATGAATGTACTGACATGCTGTCCCCACGGCGTACTTGCCTGGTCAAAAGAGATGGAAGACCTTGTTGAGACATCCACAAATCTGGCTTCATCAAAATTCATTGGTGACAACTCTATTAAGATCGTAACCACACAGAGAAGTTCTGTCGAATCATCAAAACACGATGCTGCCGCTATGGTTGAATCATGCCTCCGACTTGCCGGTGCAGAGGTTGTCCATTCAGATGGATATCCGGGTTGGAAACCTAATCTCAACTCTGAGATACTCAAAATAACCTGTAAATCATATAAGGAACTATTTGGTAAGGAACCTTTGGTCAGGGCGATTCATGCCGGATTGGAATGTGGTCTGATCCGCGAGAAATACAAAAATATAGATATGATCTCTTTTGGTCCGACCATTCACGGAGCCCATACTCCTGAAGAAAGAATCAATATTGAAAATGTTCAGAAATTCTGGGATCTGCTGAAAAATGTAATACAGAATATTCCTTCTCGTTAATTACTCTGATTGTTCAACCGGCTTGTCATACTATCATACATAGAATTATTTCAATTTAACAGATTATGAAAAAAATCAACTTGCATAACATACTGTTTACCATGCTATTAGCAACTATATCAGCAGTATCGTTTGCCCAGGAAATTAACAGTGGAACTGAAGAATCAAAAACTGTTCCTGTTAAACACTATATTTTTAGTAAAACAGATCAGGATGCCAGTTTATGGAGTGCCATGTACATTGCCTCAAATAATAAAATCTACATAGGTCTATGTACCCATGCTGATGCGGCCAATGTATATGAATTCGATATAAATACAAATACAATGAAACATCTTGCAAACCTTACAATCCTGCTTGATGAAAGAGGAAAAGGAATCTGGACCAATGGAAAAATACATGTAAGAATGCAGGAACTTGATGGTTATGTATACTTTGGGTCTTTCTGTGAAGATAATGGTCCACCTGCCATTGATGCTAACAGTTATAACGGCCCAAGATGGTTCAGGATAAAAATGGAAAATGGTATAATTGAACCATTAAGCAAGATAAACAGCTTCTGGGGATTAACCGGACAAACTATGGATACAAAGCGCAGAATAATCTATGGGCTTGATGAACTCGGTCATTTCTGTCGCTATTTTATAGATGAGGATTATACTGAAGATCTGGGCAGAGTTGATAACTGGGATGTTTGCCGGACAATCTTTATTGATGATTCAGGAAATGTATATGGCAGTTATACACCTGGAAGGATATGGAAATATGATGTGGAGAAAGAGAGAATATTTGATCTTGAGTTCTTAAGATTGCCCGTCACTTATGAGTCACGAACAATGGCCAATCCTATGCTTGACCGACGGGCTCAATGGAGATATATAGAATGGGACCCTGTAGATAAGGTCGCTTACGGTATCATTGGCGGAAACAACCTTCTGTTCAGGTTTGATGTAAATAAAGGAAGCGAGGGGGAGATAACATCTTTAGCACCAATGTGTGCTCCTTCCTACCTCTATGGACCATATTTTGACATTCCTCATGCTACTCTTGCAATGACTATTAATCAAAAGGACAGAAAGATATATTATTTGCCGGTCACAAGGGGAGATTTTGACTATGATCTTGTTAATCTTAATGTCGGGAATACAAATAAGAAAACAAATGTGACAGAAACTAAGAAACGCTCAAATGCATACCTGGTGACTTATGACCTTAAATCCGGGAAGACAGACTATTTAGGCAATTTAAAACCAACCGACGGATCATTTGCAAAAGGAATGGAGGCAGCAGAAACAGACAAAGATGGCAGAGTATGGTTTGTCGGAGCTTTCGAGCAGAATGATGAAGTAATAAAGGCTAACGGAGGATTTCGCAATGCCATGGGATTAGGATGCTTTGATCCTTTTGTTAAATAGTATCATCAACATTAATAATTAAGGAAAATGAAATCAGTAATAATAAAATACATTCTAGTACTGTGTGTTACTAGTATCTTTAATCCGCTTAAAGCACAACAGTGGATAAATCCGCATTTTGACACACATCGTATGGATTACAGGGATCTTGGATATCCTTCCCAGAATCTGATACCAGCCGATAATTCGCAAATAACTGCTCTGATTACCCACTCCAATGGTTTCATATATGGTGCTACCAGTGGCAAAACTCAATCCTATCTATTCTTTTATAACAGGTTTATTAATAAAGTAAGACCTCTGGGGAAAATTGGCACTGAAAAAGGAGTATACCACTGCATTCTTGAAGGCAACAAGGAAGAATTATATATAGGCACAGGCTTGAATATGCTTGAACCTTTAAAATTAACCAAAGATTTTCCGGTTGAGCATGAGGGAATTGAGAAGCAGTTATGGAAGGATATTAAAACTCCTTATGAATCATACCCCGGCGGACATATCTATAAATATAATACTAAAACCGGTGATGTTCAAAGATATACAAATGATGACGAATCTCCGCTTGAAGATCTTGGAATACCTGTTCCCCATAATTCTGTGTACACAATGACCTTCAATAATGACAAAACAAAAATATATGGTATCTCCTACCCCGATGCTGTATTTTTTATTTTTGACCTTAAAACCAGAACAACCAGAAAATTTAAAGATATTATGACCAATAAGGTATATGGCGGACCTGAGCGAACCTGGAGATCCGTTCCCCGTGATATTTTTTGCGACCCAAAGACAGGATTGGTATATACCTCAGGAGACAATGGATTTATTCTAAAATATTCTCCTAAGGCCGATAGTCTTGAATTAACCTGGATGCGTTTACCCGGAGAATACTGGGAAAGCATGAAATCCTGGGATTATCCGATAATTGAACAAATAGTTCAGGATTCATCATCAGGAAGAGTTTTTGCCTCTACTCATGATGGTTATCTGGTTGAACTTAACTTTGAGGAGGAAAAGGTGACCGTACTTGGGAAACCCCGGATTATGAGAAGGATGAGAGCTATGCAGATCGGGATTGATAATAAGATTTATATGATTACAGGAGAATTTGAACGATTCTGTAAATTACATAGTTATGATATTTCCGGAAATGAAGGATTCAGGGAGTTGGGAAACTTCGCAGTTGACAGAAGTCCTTACTACTCAAAAAGGTCGTATCAGTTTGATGCCATGGCTGTTGGTCCGGATGGGACAGTCTTCTGTGGAGAAAGTGATCGTGATGGAAAATTGTTCTTCTATATTCCCGGAAATGATGAATTCAAAGGAAAACTCAATCCGACCAACCCGGTGGTTGAAAGACAAAGAAAAGATACTCCTGGATTAATCCAGGAGTCTCTATAAATTTGAATCAAGTAAAGAAAGAATTAGAATTTCATCCGGACAATAACATTTACTCTATTCTGCTACGGTTAAACAACTCATGTTTAACAGCATACAGAATATTATAAGTTATTCGTACAACTCATATGCATCCTTCCCTGCACCACAGACAGGGCAAATATAATCTGCCGGCAGGTCATTGAAATCAATTCCCGGCTCAATTCCACCCGAAGCATCTCCTTCTTCCGGATTATAAATATATCCACAGATAGTACATTTATATTTTCTCATATTCCGAATCATGTAAATATTTACTTCACTTATTATACCTGCTTTATCTTATTCTCACAAAGTTCAATTAACACACCGGATGTTGATTTTGGATGAAGGAATGCAATATCCAGACCTTCAGCACCCTTACGTGGTGAGGTATCTATCAGGTTCACTCCCATTTTTGAAGCATGTTCCAGCTGATTTTCAATATTATCAACTGCAAATGCTATGTGATGAATCCCCTCTCCCCTTTTCTCAATGAATTTTCCAATTGGTCCATCAGGTTCTGTTGACTGGAGCAACTCAATCTTTGTTTGTCCGATCTGAAAAAAAGCGGTTTTTACTTTCTGATCAGCCACCTCCTCAATATTATAGCATTTCAATCCCAGAACATTTTCATAAAAACTAACAGCAGTCTGAAGGTCTTTTACTGCTATACCGATATGTTCAATATGTGACAGGTTCATTTTAAATAATTAGTATAAAGTTTAATAATATGAGGTATTACTGACCGTATATTCGTGATCTTTAGCTAAAATGGAAACTCAACAGGAGTTTTAATTTCAGATTTCACATTTTCAGGTTTTGCTGCAGCTATGTGAATAGCATTACCATCAACAAAAATTGCTTTATAAGGTACAGTTGGACAAGCATGTTCACAGTGCCCGCAACCGATACAAATATCTGTATTTACTTCCGGTATAAGAAGGTTGCCTTCATATGGTATCATATATACTGCTTTTGTAGGGCAACTCTCGGAACAGGCGCCACAAGCAGTTTTTTCTGTTTTTACAATACAGTTATCTTTTATAAATACCACCTTACCTAACTGAGTCAGCTTCTTTGCCTCCAGTAATAAAGGCTTCAAAGCAAATGTCGGACAAATTTCAGTACAAATAGTACAATTATATGTACAAAAACTCTTATGGTAATCCATAACAGGCTGCATTAGGCCCAATATTCCATATTGCATCAGGGCAGGTTGAAGAACATTGTTGGGACACGCATTTATACACAATGAACATGCTGTACAATTCTTATTGAATTCATCTATTGAAACTCCTCCGGGGGGACATACAGGATATGTTCTGTTCTCTTTTACAGTTGATTCTTTTTGAGGCTTGGGAACTAATTTGTCCTGTCCCTTTATTCTCCCTGACAATCCGAAGAAGAGCAGAACTGAACTAATAATTACATTTCTCTTATTCTCATCAGTTTTATGTTCACTTTTCTTAACATTAACCAGCCCGTATGTTAAAGCCTTATCCTGGCAGATATTAATACAATTAAAACATCCGACACACCTGGAGAGATCTATATCATGGTTAAGAAAGTCTATGCAGGATGATTTACACTGAAGTGAGCAACGTCCGCACCTTGTACAGGCCGATTCGTTAAATTTTATTCTGAAGATTGAAATCTTGGATATTAAACCCAGTAGTGTACCAACCGGGCATATCATATTACAATAGAGACGACCTTTAGCCAATGACAGACTTCCGACCAGAAAAAGAAAAAATAGCGGAACGGAATATACTAAAATATTAAATGCTTTAACCGGAACATTACTTAAGGTATAGATATCAAACTTAATAAGTATCCCTGAAAACAGATTGTTAATTAAGAGTGCTCCCGGTTTGGCAAAAAATGTCATGAACCTTCCAAAGATGCTATACGGATCAAGTAGGGTCAACATATATATACCCCATATTACTGTGACTATCAGAGTTATTGCCAGGAGCGAATACCTGACAACTGTAAATGGTCTTTTATATCCGTATCGTCTGAATTTTCTTCTGAAACGCCCTCCTATTCTGCTAAGGAGATCCTGACCAATCCCAAGCGGACATAAAAACGAACAATAAGTCCTTCCTGTAATAAATGTAAATGCAAGGATAATTAAAAAGCCGGCAGCAGCAACTGTCTTTATGTTATAAAACTTTATTGCTGATGGTATAAACTGCAGGTAAGTCAGGAAGTTGAAATACTTTACAGAAATTAACGATCTGAAGTCTATAAATACGAGAAAAAAGCAGATAAAGACAATTGTTGAAAAAACTATTCTGAATCTTCTAAGTAAAATTGATGTCATCAGAGATTACATTTTAATTTTTTTAATATTAAGAGATTCAAGGTTCATATTTCCAATCCCCATCTTATGAGCTAATGGAATATATTCTATTTTCTCAACATCCACACCAAGCATTTTTGCTGCAGCTGAATCTCCGGCTACCCAGTCAGTTGTGAGTATCTGCGATTTCATCATAACCAGATCTTCCTTCGATACTCCCTGGGGACCATGCTTAACCATTACATTATAGCAATCAATAACATTCAGTACAGGTTTCTTTTCAAACAGTGCAAAATCTGCAATACACTGATTCAGATCATTTGAATGCCAGAACCTCCTGTCCCAAACAAGACCCATTGTATTTTTAAGACAGCAGGTCATTCTTGTTGAATTATGATCTTTCAGAATCGGAACATTAATAAAAACATCTGCTTCAAGCAGAAGCTGATGTACTTTTGCCGTTTTAAGCTTAATACCTCCGGGAATTTCAATCAGTTCGTAATAATTTTCTGTATTGGCAGGTACTACTTTTGCACCGGCTGACTTTGCAATTCTCTCAATTCCGGAATTTTTATAACAGTTTGTCCAGTTATCGATTGTATGATCAAAAACATAAACCTCTTTCGCTCCTGCTTTGAGACAGTGTTCGATAATACGCTTTACCAGTAAAGGATTTGTATTAGCAGCCATTTCAGGAATCACATCCCAACCGATATTAGGTTTTATCAGTACTTTCTGTCCTTTCTGAACAAAAGCACCAATGCCTCCAAACTCCTGTATGCCCAGATCAAACATGGCATCCGGATTACCCCCCATAACTGCAACCATATCATATCTGGGAGATAAAGGAGTTGTTTTCCAAAGCTTTTCATATCCTCCAATACTTAAGGCTGCTCCGGCAGCCATGCCGGCACTTACTGAGCTTCTAAGAAATGTCCTTCTTTTCATAATCCTGATTCACATTATTAATTAAGTACATAAAGAAAGATAGTCGAAAAATACGATTTTTTTTTTGTTAATCGTTAATATGTTATAAGAACATTTGCCTGAGCCAAAATGAATCAGCATTAATTAAGCAAATTCATCACCGGGAGATTTGACACAGCTAAAGACAAAATCGAGATATAGATTTAATTTTATTTTGATCCCATAAGTGGCATCCTTAGTAATATTGTATATTTGCAGCCTGAAAATATGAATCTGTTTTTACCAGTAATATTAACATTTTCTTATTTTATTTGTTGATTAATATATAAAATATAATCTCTTTAAAACATGAAGATTATCAGTTACGATTGTTTTTCAGGAATAAGCGGTGATATGAACCTTGGTGCAATGATTGATCTGGGTGTTGACAAATCCTACCTGATAAATGAACTTAATAAACTTAACCTTAAAGGGTGGGAACTTATTGTAGAAAAAGACCAGCGACACGGAATATCCGGGACCAAAGCTACCGTAAGACAGACCATACATGAGCATGCCCACAGGCACCTTGCTGATATAGAACAAATAATAAATGCTTCCGACCTTGACAGAAAGACCAAAGAGTTAAGCATGAAAATATTCATGAAAATTGCTGTAGCTGAAGCAGCAGTACATGGAATATCTATTGACCATGTTCATTTTCATGAAGTTGGAGCAATTGACTCTATAATTGATGTTGTGGGTGCCGCTATCTGCTTTAATGCACTCCAGGTTGACGGTGTACATGTTTCAACTGTAGAGCTTGGAGGAGGTTTTGTGAAATGTGATCACGGCAAACTTCCTGTTCCTGCACCTGCTACAGCTGAGATCATTGAAGGAATTCCTGTTAAAAAAGGAGGTGTGGATTTTGAAGCAACAACACCTACCGGAGCAGCCATCTTAGCTGCACTTGGTACTGATTTTAGCCAAAATATATCTATTCAGATTGAAAAAACAGCTTATGGAGTAGGACAAAAGGATCATCCAGATGTTCCAAATCTTCTGAGAGTGTTCCTCGGAGTTACTAATGAAAACAGTGACCCGGGCCACAATGCAATGCTGTTAGAATGCAATATTGATGATATGAATCCCGAGTTTTTTGATTTTATATCTGAAAGGCTCTTTAATGCAGGTGCCTCAGATGTCTATTATTCAAGTATCCTTATGAAGAAGGGAAGACCTGGTATCATTTTAAATGTCATCTGTGAAAAAGAAAAAGCAGAACTGGTAAAAAATATCATTTTCACAGAATCCACATCACTGGGCATCAGGACATTTTCATTCAGAAAAGATACTCTTGTCAGAAAGTTTGAACCACTACAGACTGAGTATGGAATAGTAACAATAAAGCATTCTTTTTATAAAGGAAAGGAGGTTTCATTCAAACCTGAATATGATGAATGTAAAAGAATTGCCTCAGAAAATGGAATTCCGGTAAAAGAGGTTTATAATAACATAATGGCCTTATTGGCTAAAAAGTAATTGGTTGGGAATAATTTGTAACAGATAATTAAGGAATAGCAATGATTGAAGCTAAAGAACTGAAATTAAATAACATACTTAAGGAAATCAAGACTTTTGCTGTTGCATTTTCCGGAGGAGTTGACAGCTCATTCTTATTGCACAGAGCTCATTCAGTAAAAAAAACAGGAGTAATTGCAGTCACAATAAGAACTCCATATATTCCGGCAAGGGAAATTCAGGAAGCAATTGATTTTACCAGGACCTATGGCATAAAACATAAAATCCTTGACATAGATTTCCCGGAAGAAATTAGACATAACCCAATTGAGAGATGCTACTTGTGCAAGAAAAAGCTCTTTTCAGAATTGCTGGCCTTCGCCAGTGAAAATGATTACAAATATATAATCGACGGAACAAATGCTGACGATTCAAGGGATTTCAGACCAGGAATGAAGGCATTGAAAGAAATGGGTATCAGGAGTCCCCTGATGGAGGCAGGTATTACAAAGAAGGAGATAAGAGAACTTTCACGGAAAGAAGGACTCGATATCTGGGAAAAACCCGCTATGGCATGTCTGCTCACAAGAATTCCCTATGATACTGATATTAATGAGGGTTTACTACGAATGATTGAACAGGCTGAAGGCTTGCTTTTTGACATGGGATATCCGGGCACAAGGGTCAGAGTTCATAACGATGTAGCCAGAATTGAATGCTTACCAGGTTTTATTGAAAAGATTATTAAGAGTCCTGATAGAGAACAAATTGCAGACAACCTTAAAAAATTAGGATTCAGATTCGTATCTTTGGATCTTGAAGGTTACAGGACAGGAAGTTCAAATCCTCAAACTAATTTAACATGAATATTAAGGAAGTAGAAAAACTACTGCTGGATGTCCGGAGTGGACAAACTAGTATTGAACAAGCATTAGATGTACTCAGAAACTTCCCTTACTCAGATCTCGGTTTTGCACGAATAGACCATCACCGTGAAATCCGTACAGGATATCCTGAAATCATTTACTGCGCCGGTAAAAGTGTTGAACAGGTCAGAGATATATTCAGGATAATGTCTGAAAGGGAGAATAATGTTGTTGGCACCCGGGCTAATCAGGAAATGTATGATGCTGTAAAGAGTGTTGTTCCGGAAGCTGTTTATTACACTTTAGCCAGAATAATTTCATTTCAAAAGAAAAGACCTGAAGCTCCGGAAAGTAAAATTGCAATTGTTACTGCAGGTACTTCTGATATGCCGGTTGCTGAAGAAGCAGCAATAACTGCAGAATTGCTTGGGAACAATGTAATAAGGATTTATGATGCCGGTGTGGCTGGCATTCACAGGCTTGTTGATAAACTTCCTGAGATAAGGTCATGCAGAGTTGTCATCGTTATTGCAGGAATGGAAGGAGCACTCGCAAGTGTTGTCGGAGGGCTGGTTGATAAACCGGTAATAGCAGTTCCCACAAGTGTTGGTTATGGTGCAAATTTCGGAGGTATTTCTGCTTTGCTGGCAATGCTCACAAGTTGTTCAACCGGGGTTAGCGTAGTGAATATCGACAACGGTTTTGGGGCAGGTTTCTCTGCAAGCATGATTAACAGAATGAAGTAACTGATATTTATTGATGGCAGGGAAGATATTAGTCTCAACGGCATATTTACCTCCGGTTTCATATTTTTCCCAAATTGCACACGTTGAGGAGGTATTTGTTGAAAGAGAGGAAAATTATCTGAAACAGACATACAGGAACAGATGCTATATTCTTTCAGCACATGGGCCACAATCCCTGTCAATACCGGTTTTCAGAGGAAGTCAGCATAAAACAGTAATTAGGGATATCTCTGTTGATTATTCCAAAAGATGGCAACAGGTGCACCTCGGTGCAATAATCTCTTCTTATAGAGCATCTCCCTATTTCGAATTCTATTATGAGATTATTGAGAATATAATTTCACAAAACCACAAGTTTTTGCTTGATCTGAATCTTGAGCTTACTGAAGCGATTCTTAAAATAATTAAGTTACAAATTACATTATTCTATACATCTGTTTTTGAACCTGCCAATAACAGAGATAATGATTTCAGATACACAATATCGCCAAAATTGGAGTCTTCTGTCAAAGTAAAAGAATACTCTCAGGTATTTGATACAGGCCAGGGATTTGTGCCGAATCTGAGTATTATTGATCTGATATTCAATATGGGACCTGAATCTTCTTATTATCTGTAAAGGAAATGTTTAAATCACTTTTACAGTTAAAGTCAACATAATCAAAAAAGGGCAATCAGTATCTGACAGCCCTTCTTAAAAAGAAAACCGATAAATATCTACCTGCCAAATTTAAAGCCAAAAGTCAAAGCAAACATATTGTTTACAGTACTAATATCACTTATAGCAGGTTTGTAACTGCTATCAAGAGGATATAAAATATATGTTTTTGAATACCTGAAGTTTGTGTACGCGAAATCAATATAGAAGTTACGCTCTCTGAATCCTGTTCCACCTGAAAATGAGCTGTAATCAAGGTCTTCATTATCTTCACCCGGTTTAAATGCTTTACCATAGTAACCATAACCACCTCTGAAATATACCTTGCCCATTCTATATTCACCTCCTACTCTGAAATTACTTGCTGATTGCAGGCTGTTTTCAATACTCCTGTTTTTTTCGCTGTAATTATATCCGTCACCCGAATTCTCAAATCTGGCTGTTGCATAATTAACAAACTCATAATCAGCGCTTAAAATAGCAACCTTTTTAATCTGAATTGCAACTCCGCCTAAAAATCTCATAGGTGTTGTCAGGGCATACTCGAACCGTAAAGGGTCGTTACTATATTCGTAATGTTCCCCATCAGTAAATTTAGAACTTATATTATCATAGAAATATTCATCTATTGTATACCATACCGGGGCATGGTAAGCTAAACCTATTCTCAGGGTTTCCACCGGTTTAAATATGGCACCAAGTTTAAAAGTAAAACCAGTTCCATAGTTATCATAATAATCGGTATAGGTGAAGTTTTTAAACTGGGAAGGCAATTTCAATTCAGTTGATTCAATATGCTCTGTATAACTTGAAAACCTCAGTTGGCTTATTCCAAATGTTGCTCCAAGGAAGAGTTTATTGGAATAATTGCTTCCAAAAGATATAGCATGCTCCCCGGTATATCCGTCAGTTGAAATAAAACGTCTTACAGTCTGACCATAAACTGATGGAGGATTATCCCCATAATTTGAATAAACAGTTTCATAATATCTTCCGCCTGTTCCTGTTATAGTATCAATAATCCAGGCATCATAAGCAAGTCCTTCAGCACCAGAAAGTTCATTGGAATAAAGACCATCGCTGTTAATTGCCCAGTAATCAGCCATTGAGCTGGTTTTATTAACTCCATTAATGTATGCATTCTGATTAAAATTGTTCGTCTTATTGAATGAGTATCCGAAATTAAAAGAAATAAGACCATTAACTTTATTGCTGGAAAAGAGATTACTTACAAAGCCGGCCTGATTAAGATTAAAATTATAAACATAATCTGAAGATAATCCATTATTGTATCCTGATGTTGTATTATTGTATAAAAGCTGAGTTGTAACAGCTGCATCAGATGATCTGAAAACTCCTATTCCTGCGGGATTTTGACTATACGTGGATAAATCACCACCAATAGCAGTAAAAGCACCTCCCATCGAAGCAAATCTTGCGGTACCCCCATAAAATACCTGCGAGTACCTTAGAGCATCATCAATATTCTGGGCATTTAGTCCGGAGAATACTGATAAAAAACTCAATAATATTATGATAATTTTTTTCATACATTTTAATTTTTATTGTAAGCCATCCCTGCACTCCTTATCAGAATGAACACATTTACAAAACTACATATGATATTTATTACCTTCTGCCTGAAGAAGAACCTCCTCCTGATGATCGTCCTCCTCCTGATGAGCCAGATGATCCGCCGCCTGAGAATGATCCTCCGCCGCCAGATCCATAGCCGGAAGATCCCCCTCCGCTATATGATGATGAAGATCTGCTGTTATTATACGAAGGTGAAGAATATGACGAACTTCTTCCGGAGCTGCTGCTTCTTGATGGAACGGAGTAACTGGGTGAGCGATAACCTGAAGAAGATATAGATCTTCTCTCGCCTGAAGAATTACTCCTTACATTATTGGAGTTCTGGTTAGTTCCCTGGTTTGAAGGGGTTCGCACAGAACCAGAATTATTATACCTGCTGTTGTTTATTGTATTATTGTTGCTGTTACTACTCCTGGTATTATAGTTCTGGTATGAACGTGTTTCTGAAGCATCCCTGTTGTTATTTATTGTATTACCGCTTCTGCTGGTGGATGAGTTTACACCTTCAGATGTTCTGGTATTGTTATAGGAAGGTCTTGTGCTCATACGAGGATTATTGTAACTTGGTGTATATGTTCTGTCAGCACTCTTATAATCAGGGCGGGAACTTGCAGAACTTCTTTGTGAATTAACACTGTTTCCTCTTGTATCACCTTTTGAAGCATCCTGGCTTACTTTTCCGTCGGCAACAGCTGATCTGGTTGAGGTATTTCTCCTTGCATCCGACGCAGTAGCAGACTGAGCAGATGAATTAACTGATGTATTTCTCCTGGATTCAGCTGCAGCGGATTGTGATCCTGAAATAGTCCTTCCTCGTGTTTCAGATCCTCTGGCTGATGTTGTTGAACTGCCATCTCTTCTTGAATATGCAGAGCCTGATTCATTTCTGTTATAATCTGAAGAGAGTGTGCTTGATCTTTCCCGTCTGCCATATTCTACCGGAGCGTAATATGCATCGTTATAACAGCAGTATCCGGGGTAGTAGCCACCACCATAATAAGGATAATAGGGATAATATGGGTAATAAGGATAATAACCTCCGTAGTATCCACCATAACCCATATAGAAACCACCACCATAATATGGATAACCGAAGCCAATACCTATGCCAATTCCAAATCCGTATGATGGATAACCGTAGCTATAGTAAGGATCAGCCCAATAGGGATAAAAAGAATTACCGTAAAAGTTCATCAGACGACCAGAGTAAGACAAATTATCGTAATAACCATATCCACCTCCATAGTTGTTATTTATTACTATCTGTTCGTCAGGATTAAGTGCAGAATAAAACTCATCAGAAACAAGTGTATCTGCTGCATAAATATTATTATAATAGTCGGAATTAGTTAAGCTACCTTCTGAAACCGGCTCACTGGCTGTAGTTTTTACCCTTACAACGGTTTGATCCGATGGCAAATAGTAAAGATCATCTGTATCTGTTCCCGCATATTGACTTGAACTACAGGAGCTAAGAACAATTAGCGCAAGAGCTGAAATATGTAATAAGGTTTTCATTTTATTTTCCTCCTAATGTCTTAATATTCTTAAGCAAATATTATACCAAATAAACAAAAATACTAATTAACTTTACTGAACTTCCCTAATTTGAACAGAATATAAAGATCTTATTTTTTTATAAAATTATTGCATGAACTTTATTTCATCTTCTCCTGGTTGGTTTTTCATCTGTTGCTGATGAACCGGATGATGAGGACTTGGAATCACCACTCTTTGATGAACTTGCTTTTTCCTGTGAACCAGATCTGGAAGACCTTGAGGTTCCGGAACTCCTTGGAGCATTTTCTGATTTTCCGGCTGATGTTGATGAACCAGTTACTCTTCTGTTCGAACCTGAATAATTCTCCAGTCTTTTTCCTTCAGCAGGAGAAGAATAGGAAGATGATGAACTCCTGGTATTACTTACCGAACTATTACGTGTATTACTATTGTTCATATCACTGCTGCGTCCGTAACTGCTGTTATTGATGCTCCTGCTGCTGTTTCCGTTGTTCCTGCTGTTGCCATTGTTGTTGTTGTTATTGTTGTTTATATTTTTTCTCGTGTTACTGCTATTTCCATTGTAATTGTTATTCGGGTTATTGCCAGCGTTACCATTGTTACCACTATTACCGCTGGTTCCGAAATTACCATTATTACCATTATTACCATTGTTATGGTCAGTTACGCTGTTCTGATTATTTCCACTATTGGGGTTGTTGCCGCTATTTCCATTATTCCCGTTATTTCCATTATTCCCGTTGTTACCGTTGTTACCACTGTTGCCACTGGTTCCGAAATTACCGTTATTTCCATTATTACCATTGTTATGGTCAGTTACACTATTCTCATTATTTCCACTATTCGGGTTGTTGCCACTATTTCCATTATTCCCGTTTCTGCCATTATTCCGGTTACTGTTTCTACCCGAGTTATTGGCAGTAGATGAGGAATTTCTTCTTGATCCGCCTGTGGTAATTTCAGTATTTGAATTGCTCCCTGACCTGTTAGTTACAACTTCACCGTTTGAAGCAGTTGAACCAGAAGTTCCACGTCTTGAAGTACTGCTGGAATATTCGTTTAAGGTTCTTCCCGGTCGTGTCCTCGATGTGCTGCTGCTTGAATAACTGGTTGATGAAGAACTATTATAGTAGTTATTATATGTGTTATATGTATTGTAGGAATTGTAACCGGTACTATAGTAGTTATGGTGATGATTACCTCCCCTTACATAATAATTATTATAATGTCGGTGTCCTGTTCCGAATACTACAACCGGAGTATACCAGGTATTAAAGAAGAAAGGATTATAACCATAATAGTATGAAGATCCAATATATGGAGTATACCAATCATTGTATGCATAACCATAATTATAGACAGGGTAATTGTAACCGACACTGAAACCAAAACCAAAACCAGCTCCTCCGTAAATACTTAATCCCCAGGAATATGGCTGGTAATTATACCAGTATGTTTCAGTAAAGACAGGTGCATAATAACTGAATGAAGAGTAAGACCTGTGAAATCTGTTGATTCTGGATGAGAAGTAGTAATCATAGTCATCATAATAATTGTTATTGATTACTATTCTGGAATCATTACCAGTGTAATATTCCATACCGCTTATCTGGGCTTTCAAAGTTGTTCCTGCTAAAAGAAACAAGACCAAGACTCCTATGTAATATTTTGCTTTCATGATATCCTCTCTTTCTTTTTTGAGTATTAACAGAAGTTTTTATTTATTTTTACGCAATCTATTTCTTTATAATAACTAAAACAAATACTATACCAAAAAAAATGGCGAAGTTTTTAACTAACAGGGATGAGAATTACTCACAATGGTATAATGATCTGGTAATGAAGGCAGATCTTGCTGAAAATTCAGCAGTCAGAGGGTGCATGGTAATTAAACCTTACGGATATGCTATATGGGAAAAAATACAGGCAGAGCTCGACAGATTGTTCAAGGAAACAGGACACGTTAATGCATATTTTCCACTCTTTATTCCAAAATCATTTTTCAGCAAGGAAGCTGCACATGTTGAAGGATTTGCCAAAGAGTGTGCAGTTGTAACTCATTACAGGCTTAAAAATGATGAGAACGGGAAAGGAATAATTGTAGATCCTGCTGCTAAACTTGAAGAAGAACTAATAATTCGCCCCACATCTGAAACAATAATCTGGAATTCTTATAAAAACTGGATTCAATCATACAGGGATCTTCCGATCCTTATTAATCAGTGGGCAAATGTTGTGAGATGGGAAATGCGTACAAGGCTCTTTCTGAGGACAACAGAATTTCTGTGGCAGGAGGGTCATACAGCCCACGCAACCCGTGATGAGGCTGTTGAAGAGACTGAAAAGATGATTAATGTATACGCAAGCTTTGCTGAAAACTCAATGGCACTGCCTGTAATTAAAGGATATAAAAGTGAAAATGAGAGGTTTGCAGGAGCGCTTGACACATATGCCATTGAAGCACTGATGCAGGATGGCAAAGCACTACAGGCTGGCACCAGCCATTTTCTGGGACAGAATTTTGCAAAAGCTTTCGATGTTCAATTTACTGATAAGACAGGAAAGTTAGATTATGTCTGGGCTACATCATGGGGAGTCTCAACCAGGTTGATGGGTGCTATAATAATGGGCCATGCTGATAATAATGGACTTGTTCTTCCACCAAAACTTGCCCCGATACAGGTAGTCATTATCCCGATTTTTAAAAACACCGATCAGCTTGATTCAATATCATCTGTAGCACGTAAGATCAAATCAGATCTTGAATCAGCAGGTATATCGGTTAAATATGATGATCGCGACAACAATAAGCCAGGGTGGAAATTTGCTGACTATGAACTAAAAGGTGTTCCTGTGCGACTTGCATTAGGTCCCAGGGATCTTGAGAATAATACTATTGAGGTCGCACGACGTGATAACCTGACAAAGGAAACAATATCAATTAACAATATAAAGGAACATGTTGTAAAGCTACTTGATGATATTCAGACTAATATTTATAATAAAGCACTGAATTTCAGAAAAGAAAACACTTATTACATTGATACCTGGGATGATTTCCGAAACATAATAAATAATCAGGGTGGATTTATTATGGCTCATTGGGACGGTACTGTAGAGACTGAAGAGAAAATTAAAGAAGAAACCAAAGCCACAATCAGATGCATCCCATTTGATAGTCCAGAAGAGGAAGGGAAATGCATATATTCAGGAAAACCATCAAAAAGGCGGGTTCTGTTTGCTATATCTTATTAAATATTATTATCTTAAGGGGCAATTTTTTTTTTAAAACAGCTACAAAATGTCTGATCAGAACGAAAAAAAACTAGCCATAATTGGTACTCTGAAAGAGAAATCACAGCTCAAACAGAAAGTATTCGATAATACTCTTGATACGTTTAACATAATCAAGGATGTTCTCAAAAGCATGGCTAAAGAAGTAAATGCCAATCTTGTGGGTACAGATTCAAGAATACGACTCGAATATACTGACAGAAGCAACTTTGATGCCCAGATGAAAGTAGCAGGAGACATATTGCTTTTCAGTATGCACTCCAATATTTTTCAATTCGACAGGGAACATCCTGCCTGGAAAACTGCATACATTCAAAAAAATAAATATAACGCTTATTCAGGCATGATAAATATTTATAATTTTCTTGCCGATTCATTTAAATATTCCAGGCAGGACGACCTCGGATACCTGATTGCAAGGATCTTTATAAACCACGAAAAACAATATTTTGTTGAAGGAAAGAGACAGATGGGAATGTTATTCACCAATTTTGGAAGTGAAGAGATAAATAAACAATCATTGCAGATTATTATTTACACAGCAATACAATACGCCCTGGAATTCGACCTGCTGGTACCACCGTATGATGCTGTTAAAATTGCTACAGTCGGGCAGGCCGAATCTAAAATTCAGCATTCAAGAGTAATGACCGGGAAACGTATGGGATTCCAGTTTAACTCAGACGATGTGTTGATGGGTAATTCACACTAGGCACTTATCCGGAACTTGAGCTTCTTATGTCAAAATGCCATTAAATATGCTCAAAAAGTTTCAAAAATTTATTTCTGATAACAGACTGGCTTACAAGGAAACGAGAATTTTACTCGCAGTAAGTGGTGGCATAGATTCGATGGTAATGGCTCATCTGTTTCTCGAATCAGGTTTCATTACAGGTATAGCTCATTGCAATTTCTTATTAAGAGGATATGAATCTGATATGGATGAGGAAATGGTACGGAATTTTGCCTCTGAAAAAAACATTCCGTTTTATTCAAAAAGATTCGATACACTCAGATATAGCAGATCTGAGGGTTTATCCGTCCAGATGGCGGCAAGAGACCTTAGATACGCATGGTTCGAAAAGGTGCGAATAGAAAACGGATTTGACGTTATTGCGATTGCACATAATCTGAATGATAATATTGAAACACTGTTGATTAACCTTATTAGAGGAACTGGTATTTATGGATTGAAAGGGATGAGTCCGTTAAACAATAATATTATCAGACCGTTGCTTTTTGCTACAAGAGAGGATATTATTAAATATTGTTCCCGAAACAAAATAATCTTCAGGGAAGACAAATCAAATGCAGACACAAAGTATACAAGAAACAAAATCAGGCATAAAATTATACCTGTACTTAAGGAGATTAATCCTTCAATAGAAAGAACTCTTATAGAAACAGCTGAGAGATTCAACGGCATAGAAGAGATAGTATCAGAATACATTTTCAATATAAGAGAGAGAATTTCATTTGTTAAAGGGGATATGACATTGTTTAACATCACCCTTTTGAAATCCTATATTGGAAATAAAACCATATTGTATGAATTGTTTAAACCATTTTCAATCAGTAATACACAACTAAATGACCTGGTTAAAGTCATAAATGGCAGAACAGGAGGTTGGATAAACACTTCAGGTCACAGGATTATCAAGAACAGGAAAGAATTAATCATCAGTACTCAACCGCTGGAAAGAGAAACCTTTTTTTCAATTAATAACATTTCAGAATTTTCGGAAGTTAAAGAGATATTATCTGCAAAAATTTCTAACCGCACCAAAAATTTCATAATTCCATCCGACTCTGCTGTTGCCGCTCTGGATGCAGAAAAAGTGACTTATCCCCTAATTATCAGGAATTGGAAAGAGGGAGACCACTTTTACCCGTTGGGAATGGAAAAGAAAAAGAAATTAAGCGATTATTTTACTGATAATAAGTATTCTGCGATAGATAAAGAGGAAATATTGATTCTTGAATCAGACGGAAAAATAGTATGGATCATTGGTGACAGGATTGATAACAGATTCAAAATAACAGACTCAACAAGGGAAATACTGCTTATTAAGGCTAAAAGAAAAGCCTAGAACTCGAAGATTCCACAGAGGTATTTTTAATTTTTCAGAATTAAACCGGAGAAAGAGTAACCTTTACCACTATTTCCGGTTTCCGTGTATTCCTCTATCTATCAGAATCAGATCTGCTGTTGCAATAGCAGCAGCTGCTTCAACAATAACAGGAATCCTTAATGCAATACATGTATCGTGTCTTCCTTTAACGACAAGGGTTGTCATTGTGCTCTCTTTAAAGTTGTATGTTGTCTGCGGCACACCGGTTGACGAAGTAGGTTTTACAACAGTTCTGAATATAATTTCATTCCCGTTTGTTATTCCCCCGTTAAGCCCCCCGGCATTGTTGGAGGATGTAACCCCTTTATCATTAATAAATGGGTCATTATGTTCTGATCCATGCATTTTTGCTGCCTCGAAACCAACTCCGAACTCAATTCCCTTGATTGCCGGGATTGCAAATATTATATGGCTTATTGCTGATTCAAATGAATAGAAGAATGGTTCTCCGATACCCTGTGGTGGATTCTTTATCCTGCACTCAATAATACCTCCGATTGTGTCATTTAATGCAATAGCTTCATGAACTGCGGCATCTATATCACTATTGCCCCCGGCACTGATAAGTTTCGCAGAGATCTCTGCAGATGCAGCAATCTTTTTAGCAATAACACCTGCAGCCACAAGCCCCCAGGTAATTCTTCCTGAGAAATGGCCGCTTCCTCTCATATCAGAGTAACCGGAGTATTTTACCCGTGCTACATAATCGGCATGTCCCGGCCGTGGAGTATTCTTAAATTCATCATAGTCAGATGATATTTTGTCATTATTCCGGGTAATTAATGTTATTGGGGCTCCGGTTGTCAGACCATTAAGTACCCCGCTCAGAATTTCGGGGAGATCAGGTTCTCTTCTCTTTGTAGTTCCAATACTTCCACTCTGTCTCCGTTTCAGATCTTCAATGAAATCATCAGGGCTGACAGACAATCCGGGAGGGCAACCATCGATTGTGGCACCAATTGCTGTTCCGTGTGACTCACCGAAAATAGAAACTCTGAATATTACACCGAAAGTATTCATAATTCTAATTTTTATTCTGCATCTTCTTATAAAAACTGATAACCTCAGTAACTGATATTTTTTGAACTTTTGTTTTTCCAATACCTTCTGTAAATACAAAATGTATATCGTTACCAGTTTTCTTTTTGTCGTGCATAATAAGTTTTTCTATGTCCCCGGCCGGAATTTTTTTATTGTGCAGCAGTCCAAATTTATTCAGGAGGTTTAAAATCCTATCCTTTTCGCAGGTTCTTATCAGTCCTTTTTCAAATGAGAACAAGGTTGCAAGCTCCATCCCTGATGCAACTGCAAAACCATGTTTAACAGATGTGAACATTTCAATAGCATGCCCGAAAGTATGTCCGAAGTTAAGAATCCTGCGGAGCCCTGTCTCCTTTTCATCTTCAGTTACAACCCGTGCCTTAAAATTAACAGATTTTGCCACCAGTGAAGAGAGAATGGTCTGGTCCCTGTTCATTATTTCAGTGTAATTGAATTCAATATTTTCAAACAGTTCTATATCTCCGATTATTGCAGTTTTAATCAATTCAGACAAACCTGATAAGTACTCCTCCTCAGACAGGGAGAGAAGCATATCCGGATCACATATTACAAACTCAGGCTGTCTTATTACTCCTAATACATTCTTTGTTCCACCAAGGTTCACACCATTCTTTCCTCCGGTACTGGCATCAACCTGAGCCAAAAGAGTTGAAGAAACGTATCCGCATCTGATACCTCTGAGATAAATGGAAGCCAGAAAGCCGGCCAGATCACAAACAACTCCTCCGCCTATAGCCAGTATAAAGCCTGAACGATCAACAGCTGCATCCTGAAGCTTTTCCGAGAGTTGTTCAATGACCTCAAGTCTCTTACTCTCTTCCCCTGGTACAATCGACAGCACGGGCACTTTGGGGAACCTGTCTCCATAAATCTTTAAGACATTGTTGTCGGTAATTATCACAACTCCATTCTCAGGAATCATTGTTTTTACAGTTTCCCAATTCTCCCCCACCAGAATCTCGGATCTGAAACCGGGAGTATTAATTACAATTTTTTCCAATTATCTATATTTAAGTTCGCTAAGTTAAAAAAACCGTATTCAAATAAGAATAAATTATGAATTAAATTGAAACCTGGGATTACTTCTCGCTTAATTCAAGCCACCTCATCTCCTTACTATCAAGCATTTTAACAATTTCACCATGCCTGACAGATTTCAGGTAGAGTTCATCCTTACTAATAAATCCCTGATTCATATCATTTTCTATCTGCCTCTTTTCTGTTTCAAGATGATTTATCTCAACTGTCAATTCTTCAAATTCTCTCTTCTCTTTAAAGGTTAGCCCGGGCTTTTTCTCTTTTTTTTCTGATCTACCCCCTATCCCGATAGCTATCGGGACCTCCAAATGGGGGACTTTTAAGTCTGAAGCTGTAACAGGCTTTGAAGATTTAATAATCTTTTCATTAACTGTCTTCATTTCTGTTTCAGCGTTCTTTTCCCTTAACTGGGTATAGTTACCCGGAAAACCTTTTATTATACCTTCACCCTTATACTCGAAGATATGATTTACAACCTTGTCCATAAAATATCTGTCGTGCGATACAACAATTACACAACCCCGGAAACCAGCAAGATACTCCTCCAGAACATTGAGGGTCAGTATGTCAAGATCATTGGTGGGCTCATCGAGGATCAGAAAATTAGGATTTTTCATGAGTATTGTTAAAAGGTAGAGACGTCTTTTTTCTCCCCCTGATAATTTTCTTATCAGTGTATACTGCTTATCAGGAGGAAAAAGAAAATAATTCATGAACTGAGTAATAGATAAGACAGTGCCATCACTAACCGTTACCTGTTCTGCGATGTTTTTTACAACATCTATGACAGTCATATTTTCATCGAACGAAATACCTTCCTGCCTGTAATACCCGAAAATTATAGTCTCCCCTCTTTCGACAGTTCCTGAGTCAGGTTCTGTCAATCCGGTTATAATATTTAAAAGGGTAGTTTTTCCTGTGCCATTACGACCGATCAATCCTGTTTTTTCAAGCCTGCTGAAGATGTAAGTAAAGTCTTTTAAAAGCACTTTATCTCCAAAAGATTTATTTACATTTTTTATTTCAAGGACTTTTTTTCCCATCCTTGAAATATTGACATTTATGTTAATGCTCTTATCATCTGTTTTTGATGCAGCCTTTTCCCTGAGATCATAAAATGACTCTATTCTTGACTTTGCTTTATGTCTTCTTGCTTTTGGCATCCTTCTCATCCATTCCAGTTCTGTTTTAAGAAGGTTTTTTGCTTTCTCAGTATTTAACCTTGCTGAGGATTCCCTGTCCTGCTTTTTTTCAAGAAAATATTCATAATTGCCTTCATACCTGTAAAGTTCGTTGTCAGAAAGTTCAAGTATAACATTACATACTCTGTCGAGAAAATATCTGTCATGAGTAACCATAAGAAGAGTCTTGTTAGTCTTAATAAGGTATTCTTCGAGCCATTCAATCATATCGAGATCAAGATGGTTTGTTGGCTCATCAAGAACCAGGAAATCAGAGTCTTCAACCAGAACTTTAGCAAGAGCTACACGCTTTTTCTGCCCTCCTGACAGGGTCCCGATTACAGCATAAAGATCAGTCAGATTAAGTTTAAAAAGAATCTGCTTTACTGCAACATCATAATCCCATGCCTTATGGTCGTCCATCTTCTGAATTGCCATCTGGAGTTTCTCAGGGGAGCCCAAATGAAGGCAATCCTCATACTCTTTTATCACCTTAACCAACTCACTATCGGTACTGAAAAGCTCGTCAATAATGTTATTGGATTCATTTAAGTGAGGTGTCTGACGAAGGTATGCTACACTTAAACCACGTTTGATGCTCACTGTACCGGCATCAGGATTTTCAATTCCGGCAAGGATATCCAGCATGGAAGATTTACCTGCACCATTCACAGCAATCAGGGCTACTTTATCATCTTTGTTGATATTAAGATTTATATTATCAAACAGAAGATTATCTCCTATTCGCCGGGCAATATTTTCAGCCTGCAGGTAACTTATCATAAATTTTCAATATTGTGCAAAGATAAAAAGTGTTACCTTACCTGCACTATTAAAATCTTCTGAGCATGACAATAAAGGAAAGATTTAAACACACCATTGAATATTTCCTGATTAATAATCCAGGGGCCGGAACAGAGCTAAACTATACAGATCCTTTTGAACTCATTGTAGCAGTAATCTTATCTGCACAATGTACCGACAAGCGTGTCAATATTATAACTCCTGCTTTGCTGAAAAAATACCCTGATCCGGAATCGATGGCTAAAGCTGAACCTGAAGAAATTTATGAGTATATAAAATCATGTTCCTATCCCAATAACAAGGCAAAACATCTCATGGGGATGTCAAGGATGCTCGTTGAGGAGTTTGGAGGAAAAGTACCATCCGAACCTTTGCAGTTGCAAAGATTACCCGGAGTCGGCAGAAAAACAGCAAACGTAATTGCCTCGGTAGCATACCAAAAACCTGTTATGGCTGTTGACACTCATGTTTTCAGAGTTTCAAACAGAATCGGCCTGACAAATAATTCAAAAACTCCTTTGAATACAGAAATTCAATTATCAAAAAACATCCCGCCTGATCTTTTAAAAGATGCACATCATTGGTTAATCCTTCATGGCAGGTATGTCTGCAAGGCAAGAAAACCTGAATGTGGGATATGTGGTCTAAAAGAATTTTGCAGGTTCTATAATAAAAAGGTCAAAACAGGCTAATGCTATATGAAAGCTTATTTTTTAAGTACCGGAAACCTGACTTAATATTAATTATTATTTTTAAAAAGTTTTTGTAAAAAAAAAAGCCATGGATTATAAAGAGAGTTACGAGGAGTTGCTTGGAAAATATAAGCAATTGGAGGTGGAGCTCGATATCTTCCGCGATAAAACTCATGGAAAGGATTATGATCATCTCCATGAGAATGAAGTTTTTTTTAAGCAGTTTGCAGAAATGTTCCCCGAAATGGTTTATGAAGTTGACATGACCGGTAAAGTTTTGTACGCTAATAAACAATGTCTCGATTTTTTTGGATATACTAAAGATGACCTCGAAAGAGGAATTAACATTACCGAGTTATTTCCGGAAAACAGCAGGGTTATTATTGAGAACCTGAATACTCTTAAATTACCAGGTGAAACTTCCAGCCGGGAGTACAACGTCAGGAAGAGAGATGGAAAATATGTTCCAATTGTTGCTCATTCATTTGCCAAATTTCATAGGGACAAGATCATTGGTCACAGAGGTGTTATTACAGATATAAAAAAACAAAAAGAATTTGAAAATCATATAATAAGGGAAAAGGCATTTTTAGAGCATCTGTATAATTCTACTCCGGCCGCAATAGCAATCATTGAACCCAACGGAACTATATCAATGATCAACAGGGAGTTTACAAATCTGTTCGGCTTCACACATGATGAGGTGATAAACAAAAACATTAATGACCTTATTGTTCCGGATGATCTTAAAAAAGAAGCCAGAACTATTGACAGGCTTGCTTCCATCAACAGAAAAGAGGTAAGGCAAACAATCAGAAAAGACAAATCTGGTAATAAGATATATGTATCTCTTGTTGCAACTTCTATCGTAATTAATGATGAGATAGTTGCCCACCTGGGTATATACCGAGATATTACCTCAGAAAGGAAAAATCAGATAGTTAATGAGGTATTATTTAATATTTCAACTGCCGCACTGAAGCAGTATGATATGAAGGAGATTTACCCGATAATTGTTTCTGAACTAAGCAAGGTGTGGGAAACCAATAATTTCTTTATTGCTCTTTACGATAAATCATCCCAGACACTCTCTTTACCATTTTTTTCCGACGATAAGGATAAATTTTATGAAATTCCAACTTCAAAAACAATAAGCAGCTGGGTAATAAAAGAGAACAAATCAGTTCTTTTGAAAGAAAATGACCTTAAAAATCTTGAGGAATCAGGCGAAATTGAACTCATTGGAACTCCATGCAAAGTATGGATGGGGGTCCCGCTGAGAGTTGATAACAGCATAATTGGTGTAATGTGTCTTCAGGATTATGAAGATGAAAACAAGTTTTCAAAAGATGATCTTGGAGTTCTTGATTTTATCGGAAATCAGGTTGCTATAGCGATTCAGAGAAGAATGATGCTCGATAATCTAATAATTGCTCGTCAGAGGTCCGAAGAAGCAGCCCAGTCAAAACAATTATTTGTTTCAACAATGAGCCATGAAATAAGAACACCTCTAAACGAGGTAATTGGAATTACAAACCTTCTTCTGCAGGGAAATCCCAGAGAAGATCAGTTGGATCTTATAAAAACACTCAAGTTCTCAGGCAATCATCTTCTTACCCTGATAAATGATGTACTTGATTACAACAAGATGGAATCAGGTAAAATAGTATTTGAGCAGACACAATTTGATTTTAGTGATTTTCTTAATGAAATAATGAGATCATATTCATTAAGATCAAAGGCTAAAAATATCAGCTTTGAAATCAGTAAGGCTAAAAATCTACCTTTAAAAGTAATCGGGGATCCTATAAGACTTAATCAGATCCTGTCCAACCTGCTTTCAAATGCATTGAAGTTTACAAATAAGGGTAGCATCACTGTCAATATCAAAGAACTAAACCGCAATAACAATCAGTCAAAGATTGAATTCACTGTAACAGACACTGGTATTGGTATTCCAAAAGATAAGCACTCTTTAATATTTGAAAGTTATACCCAGGCATCGCCGGATACCACGCGACATTTTGGTGGAACCGGACTTGGTTTGGCTATCTGCAAAAAACTTGTTGAATTACAGGGTGGAAAAATTGAAATTGAAAGTGAAGCTGATAAAGGTTCAACATTCCGTTTCGCTCTTTCATTTGGCATTTCCGAGCAAGAAAACTCAACAGACACAACCCAGCTTCAGGATAGCTATACAGGACTTGAAGGAAAGAGAATACTTGTGGCAGAAGATAATAAAATTAACTTTTTTGTTGCAAACAAATTTCTTGTTAGTTGGGGAATAATTGTTTCACACGTGGAAAATGGTCAACTGGCTCTTGAAAAACTTCAAACAGAAGATTATGATCTCATCCTTATGGACTTACATATGCCAATAATGGATGGAATCGAAGCAACAAAAATAATCAGAAAATCAGAGAATCCGAGAATTAAAGACATTCCTATTGTTGCACTTACAGCGGCGATCATGTCTGAGAGTCATGATAAAATAGAGGACCTTAATATAAATGATTATGTCTTAAAGCCATTTAAACCACACGACCTGTTCGAACGAATACTTAAGCATGTCAGGTGAACTTAATGCTTTATCGTATACAATTTTTACTAATATACTCAGATGCTTTTTTATTCCCAAGACTAAATGATTTTCTGAAATCGTGACAGGCATCTTCGTTCCTTCCTGTATTAAGCAGAGTGATTCCTTTATTTAGCCAGGCATCAGAATTTTCAGGTTTCAGATCTAGTGACATACTGTAATCATTAAGAGCAAGAGCCCATGATTTTGAAACAAAATATGAGTTGGCCCGATCGATATAGCATTCAGGATCATTGGGATGAAGTTCAAGGTTTTTTGAAAAATATCCCATCGCTTTAATATTATCGCCGGATATTCCTGCCGCTTTTCCTGCCATACTAAGCGCTTTCTTATTTAAGGGATATATTTCAAGATACTTCTCAATATCAACCAAAGCATTTTGGATTTCAGCTGTCTTCATGTAGCATTCAGCCCTTAACAAAAGCAAATCAGCATCAGGTATTCCAATAGTGATCAGCCTTGTATAACTGACTGATGCTCCTGCAAAATTGGAAGAGTTAAACTGCGCCTTTCCAATTAGACGAAGATATTTTTCATTCTCAGGATTGGCTATCAGCAACCCTGATAAAATTTTAATCACATCTGAATTATTATTCCTTGCAAGATAAATTAAAGCCTCTCCATAATATACCCCCTGATCATTTACATATTCTTTTTTAAGAGAAGATATAATCTCTTCAGATTCCCTTATTTTGCCATTTGCAAGATAATACTCAATTTCTGAAATCCCCTTTTCAATTCTACTATACCATTCCTTTTTCCAGAATTGCCTCCACTCCGGACTATTCTCAATTTTTCTGAAATCCTGGTTAAGCAGTAATTCCTTTTCACTCTTTTTAAATGAAGAATTCATGCTTAATTCAAGATGATAAACTGACGTTGCAGCATCCCCTTTTTTTGCATAAACCCTCGAAAGACCATATTCGCCTGATAAAGGAGTCAATCTGTTTGCCTCATTAAGGTCACTGATTGCTCCTGAAAAATCTCCTTTCAGAATTTTAACTTCAGCCCTGTCAATAAAAAGCCTGTGATCTTCCTTTTTAGAAATGGCTTCTGTAAGCAGATTAACGGAAGCATCAGACTTCCCTTCTTCTTTCAGAGCCTTTGCCTTCATTAAATACTCAGCAGGCTGTTGTCCGATGGCAGAGAAAGGAATCAGAATTATCAGCATTAATTTTAAAAGAGTTCTCATCATTGATATTGTTTCTAGATCATTTCGTTTCAACCTGCTTCAGCTCTGCATCACGAACAGTTATCACATGAACAAAACCAGAGAGATGGAACTGTTCAAGCCCGGAAGCACGGTTTTCATATACTTCACACTGATAAAAATATATGCCCGGAGATACTATTTTGTCATTATAAGTTCCATCCCATTCGATTCGCGGATTATCTGTCCGGAACAATAGTAAACCATTCCTATTGAAAAGGCTGAACTCAACCCGTTCAACAAGTGCTGATGTTTTTGCAACAAGCCTGTCATTAATATTATCACCATTTGGTGTAAAAACATTCGGGATCTCATAAAAGTTACAGGAATCAACACAGACAATTAAAGAGTTCTCACTCTCATTATTAATTAAGTCAAATGAAGTTACAGAATAACAACCTGAAATTGATTCCCCAGGATAATGCTTGTATGAAGAGACATTTTTATCATTTATTGTTGCAATAAGTGAAAAATTCTCCTCACCATTAATCGGTTTATAAAAGACTTTATATCCTGCAATATCAGCCAAACAAGAAAGTTCTTCCACTGACCATTTAACTGTATTGTAAAGACTATCGCATTGACTTGTAACATTTATAGTCAATGGGCATGGAGGTTCATTATCAACAGGAGTGGAACAGACTATTTCTGAGAGATTTATAAGATTTTTTGGCAGATTCTCAGCCTGATATGCTCCAACACTCCGGATATAGTAGCAATATTGTTTGCCGTTTTCGAGTCCGCTATCAATATATGTGAGCTGGTTTGTTGATCCGATTGAGTCGTAGGCAGATGTTGTTTCATTGAATCTGAAAAAGTCATATCGTGAATTTATCCAGGGGACGTTACGTTTAATTACAAACCGAGTTTTTCTGTCACCCGGGCTGGCCTCAAGAAACAGGGATGAAGCATAACCCGGCTCGCCTATGAGAAATCTGTTTCCTGGTGCATCATTCCATAACTCAATCTTATAAATATGACCGGTTGTCTTTGTATTCAGAGTATCATATAAAGTTGAATCGCTAAGATTCGCTGATTTCATTGACTTTATCAGAGTATAATCAGAACCACCAGTTCCGGTTGCTCTGAAAATACGATATTCATAAGGCCCGTTTGCAGGTAAAGTATCCAGTTTCGTCGGTTTCCTCCAGGCGATGAATATAACTCCCTTAACTGCATCAGTTTTCTGAACACTGACATTTTTTATAACCGGCAGACCAGATACCAGAATTGAAGTTATCTCATTTGAGGATTTACTTTCTGTCCCGTTTGGGTAAACAGCCACAATTCTGTATGTGTATTCTTTACCGAACTGAAGACCTTGCCCATTATCATTATCAACAAATGATGTTGTTGCACTTCCTCCGGCATACCCTACCTTGACAAACCCTGTGGATGAAGGGATTCCTGCTGTACAGGAATCAGGTTTAAAATCAGAAGGTCCTTCCTTTCGATATATACTGAAGCCGGCAATGGCAGCACTTCCATAATTTGTCCAGGTTAACCTGATCTGCTTGCCTTCCGGCAGACCAGAGTTTAAAACAGGTGAAGGGCCAATAACTCTGATATTCATATTATCAATATCGGAGAGCTTTACTTCGGCATTATTATCATCCGATTTAAAAATAACATTGTACGGCTGATTTCTTACTGCTTCATGGCAGGGAATCCATCTGAATCTTGAAGAAGCATAGCCTTTAATTGAATCAATCTTTGTAAAGGTTGCCGGACACGGTGCTATCTGAAATACACCAGATGTTGCTTTAAGACTAAGATAGTCATTATTTGGATCGGTTGCAGAAAATATAAAATCAACTGTATCTCCTGCTTCAACACAATAATTAGTCAACGGGTTGTTCACCGGAGGTTTATTATTAGTATTGAAGACATCGATCTGCATATCGCGCACTACAATTCCGATTTTTTTACCATATCGCCACTCCTGAATCTCCATAGCTACGTTAAATTTTCCTGTATCAGCCGGAGTATCCCAGATAAGGTCGCCACTGATGGAATCGACTCTTATTGACCTTGTTGCCGGTGGTAAAGTGTAATTAGTGATAGGTTTTCCATCTTCACGGGTACATACTGTAAGCTTATATGATAAACTATCTCCGTCAGGATCAAATGCAGCAGGATTATGAATAAAAACATATCCATATGCAGCCTTATCATACGGTGGATTAAGAAGAACCGGAGTAGAATTAAGGCCAATTGCTGGATTTACAGTCAGAATTGTCGAAATTGAGAAAATAACATTTACAGAATTCGGGATGTTTTTCACAAACTCGTTCCTGTTTGGGTCCTGAACAACAATCCGGTATATTCCGGGACCAGGGTAAGTGTGTTTGATCTTATAAATATTCCTCTTGTAATAATTGGGTAAAGCCAGAGTACTTATCCTGTTTGCCGTAGATGTGGTATTATCTCCCCATGCTACATCAAGAGTTGGCCTGTCTGCAAGACTCAGGCTATAGGTAAAAGTGGTTATGGTAATCTCGAATGTATGCTCGGATAACTGCACGTAAGTAATTTCGCCAGCCCTGTTATGGGTTGCATTCAATTGGGTAAAACTGAATATGGTCAAAACCAAAAGAAATACTTTTTTTATCATAAGATCCTTACCTGTTGAATTACTTCGTACTAAATGTGCGTTCAGTTAAAACCGGAGTAAGCTTAGCTCCCTCCTGAAAATCATTAACTGTAAGAATTACCATATTCGACTGGTCTGAATAAAGTGTTGTCATTATGTAATTCTGAACTTTAACTGATTCCGGTTTGCTGACACCTTTATATATCATATTTATACTAATCTCATTATCAACTAGCTTCATATCAACAAACTTACAAGTCAAAAGTTTTTCATCTGCAATAATTCTTATTTTGTCACAAAGATATTTTTCAATATTATTATTTGAAGAAGTATAATCAATAGAGAAATTACTTTCACTAATCTCTATCCCGGATAATTTGCTATCAGTAATAAAATCATCAAAATACAACCTTACAAATACCTTAAAAGAATTAAGTTCTGATACATAATCAATGCTTGTAATGGTAACATGCACCGGATGAAATAGAAACCATATTGACAGTATAACTGATTTGAGCATAAAATGTTTTACCAGGATAAAATTAATCCTCAAAAATCAGACCAATTATTGATCTTCAAAGAGGTTAACACGCTCTTTAAGATATTCAACCGTACCAACTTCAATAAATGAAAATCCATTACCCCCTGAGAAGTTTCCGGCAAGGACAACAATTATCTCTTCATTTTTAAGGTTATGAGCTTTCAAAAGATTCCGTAATGCTATGTGAATAAACTCATCTGCAGACTTTTTACGTTCCTGAAAGCTTGCATAAACTCCATACGAAAGTGCAAGTTCTCTCATTGTAGATAAGGAATAGCATTGAGCAAGAATCAGTTTTATTCCTCTGTATGATGACATATCCCTGATTGTTTTTCCTCCTGTTGTATCAGCTATTATTCCCCTGGCTCCGATCCTGAATGCAGTCTTTACAGCAACTTTTGCAAGGTATGCGGAGATTTCACCTTTGATATTCAAGTATGGAATTTCGAGGAATTTCTCCTTATTCTTCTCTACTTCAAGGGCAACCTTTGTCATTGTCCTGACCGCTTCAACAGGATATTTCCCATTTGCAGTTTCCCCGCTAAGCATAATTGCATCGGTCTGGGAATATATCGCACTTGCTATATCGCTCACCTCTGCCCTCGTTGGCCTGGGATTGGTTATCATAGAGTGAAGCATCTGTGTAGCTACAATAACAGGCTTTCTCCTGATTATGCATTTGTTTATTATCATCTTCTGGATACCCGGTATTTTTTCATAGGGGATCTCTATGGCCAGGTCACCTCTGGCAACCATTATACCATATACATTATCAAGGATATCGTCAATATTTTCAACCCCTTCTTCATTTTCAATTTTGGCTATTATCTTAATCTCACTATTTAATGATTTAAGAACCGCCTGAACATCAATAACATCCTGGGCTGATCTTACAAAAGAGTGGGCAATGAAATCTATTCCGTTTTTTACAGCCATTTCAATAAAAAGCTTATCTTTCTCAGTAATAGATGGAAGGGTGACTTTTACCCCCGGCACATTAACACTCTTTCTGGATCCAAGAATTCCATCATTTTGAATAATGCATTCAAGAGCGGGGCCATTCTTTCTGACTGCTAATAATTCAATTTCTCCGTCATCCAGCAGAATTCGTGATCCTTCAGCAATTTCTTTTGCAAATGACGCGTAACTGACATAGATAACATCTTCAGTACAGCTATTCGAGATGTCCCCGATAATGCTGACCTTTTTTCCTTTCCTGAGCTTCAAAGGTGAATTACACATTGTGGTTCTGATCTCAGGCCCTTTTGTATCAAGAATTATTGCAATCTTATCAGAGACTTCCCGTACATTTTTGATTATCATCAGAGCACCATCAATTGTCAGGTGTGCTGAATTTATTCTGACTACATCCATACCCGATTCATATAACTCCTTTATGAATCCTGCATCACAATTTTTATCCGAAATAGTGGCAACTATTTTTGTTCTTTTCCTGTCCATAAATTATTTCACTGATCTTTTTATTTCGGTTAACGCCTCAACAGCAAGCCTGTAACTATCCAGTCCAAAACCCGAAATACTTCCTGCACAACTCCTCCCGATAAGACTTATATGCCTGAAATCTTCACGGGAAAAAATATTTGTAATATGTACCTCAATTACCGGTGTTTTTATAGAAGCAATAGCATCAGTTATAGCAACTGATGTATGAGTATATCCTGCAGCATTAAGAATTATGCCGTCAGCATAGTTTCCTGATTTTTGAATTTCATCAATAATTTCACCTTCAATATTCGACTGGAAATATCCAAAAACTATTTCAGGATATTTTGATTTCAGCAGAAGAAAGTAATCCTCAAAAGATGTATATCCGTACTTCTCTGGTTCGCGCCTTCCCAGAAGATTAAGGTTTGGACCATTTATAATATTTATTATCATCACAATATAGTATTGATTCTAATGGAATCCTATTTAAAAGGTTATCAGCAAAAGTAGATAAAAAAAATACAGCCTGCTAATATTGGAAAGCAGGAATATCAGCAAGGCAACCTGAAAAATAAAATGCATTTAGCTAATCATACATGCATAAAATCATTTCAAAATCATCAAGTTGAGGAACAGTGAATTCTATCCATCCGTCGTTTTGTCTGAATTTCAGTCTTTTCTCCGAGCGCATAAGATTGATCGATTTCACTGGTTTTAAAGGCTTAAAACGTATTGTGGTATTATGGATAGCTACAGGCTCGCGGAATGCATCTCCAAGCTGTCCTGAATGGTTAATCATTCCGATCCATTCAAATGCTCCGCTTCTGTTTGTCATGCGGGTCATTTCGATAAGTGGTGAGGCGTCTGTTTCCAGAGGATTGTCCAGCTTTAACAGGTTCCTTAATGAGGCCATAAATACCGCCCTCTGTCCATTGTTGCCTTTCCAGCTGTACTGTGAACCTATCTGCCATGGAATTAAAACTGCTTTTCCGCTGCCAAATGAATTAAAGACTATTCCCGGAAAATCAGTTATCTCGTCATCAGTGAAAAAAACTCTTTCCGGAGGTCCGTTCACAGTATTAGGAAGCAATCTCAGATAGCCTGTTGCATCACCAGTTGTCCTGCACTTCATAAACCCTGAATTCATCATTATAAGATCAAAGTCCTTAAACTCATTCTGACCAAGATCAGCTTTATCGCTATCACTCACTTTAAGATAGGTTGCCTGAGTTTGCGGAAATAACTCGTATTCAGGCATTATCCCGAGCGATTGAAGTCTGATCTTATCAAGTGGATTTCCAATATTATCGTTGATCCCCGGGAACCCGGTTGCCAGAATTTTACCTCCGTTCTTTACATAGTTATCAATCATGGAAATATAATTATCATCCATATCTGTTACATTACTGAGAATCAGGGCATCATAATATTTCAGATCATGAGGTGCCTCTTCACTGCCCAAAGAAGATTGCTGGATAAGATCATAAATTACATGCTCCTCTGTAAGCATTTTTATGATGCCCCTGTAATCGGCCGATGAGCCAATTACAAGTCCGACTCTGCTTACGGATTCAACATTGGTGAAGAGTTTTTCATTTCTTTTATGAAACTCAAACATATCTTTTAGCGTGGGAAGAAATACCCTGTCATATTGATTTTCCATTCTTCCCATAAAATAGATACCCGGACCAGCACCGTTAAGCATCTGTTCAGCAAGAAAGATTTTTCCGATATTAGGCGAGGTTGCGGTAAAACGATAGTCCATACCCATTAAATAATTATAGGTATCGGTTGACATTTTATCCTTATATGAGCCCAGTACCTTTTTTACATTCTCGGTAGAATGGTAGTTCCAGTCAGTCGCTGAAGTAAAACCTGTACCGGCTTCACTACGGTATAACTCACCTTCATGAGTCTGCAGCACAAGATCTGGTCTGAGACTTTTGGTAAAAGCGAGAATCCGATTATTAAGTTCTGCAGTTGTGGATTTCTGGAAATCCCTGTACTTTCTGTATGTCTGATCATTGATATCAGGAACCACAGGAAGAGTCAAACCGGTTGAATCACGGAATCTTTTTTTACAACTTTCACACTGGCAAATACCATGTACCACCTGACTATAGTCCCTTGTCTGATAGCCACCCCAGTTAAAAAATATAGCATCAATAGGATAATTAGTAATCACCTCTTTTAAAATTTCAAATGCATATTCCTGCTGGTATCCACCATTAATACATGTATGAACTTTGCCATTCTCATTAACAAATTTGCCGTTTGTTCCCTTATAAAGCCATTCCGGCTTTTCAAAGGCAAATGATTCATCTATCTTGCTCAGGTCGAAACGGCCTATCACCTTTATCCCCTTTGCGTGGAACTTTTTAAGTACCTCATCGGTCAGGTCGCCCTTCATATAAGGATTAGTGTAATGATATTTAAGTTTCGTCGGATAGTTGGCTGTTTGCCCGCCAACATTAAATACTATCAGATTTGCCGAAACATCAGCAACTGTTTTTATATATAAATCAACATCCATTTTTGCATCTGTTTCATTCAGATTAGTTTGTATAAACCGTAAAGGATTATGATACCATGCAGTGTCTTTCTGACCGGGATCTATTTTCGAAAGATCAATTTTATCAGCCGTCTGATTGCATGCTGCAAGCAATAATGATGCGCATAAAAATAAGAGCAGATTATTTTTTTTCATGTTTTAATTATTATTATCTGATTATAGTTGTTTTTGTTTGAAAATATTCGGGTCTTTAAAAAGTCCAAATCCTGAATGTGTAAGGACTATTGCGAAACCATCGTAAGTATTAATTATATAATTGTAAACTACTACTGAAGCGTTTGATTTCAATACTATGCTTGCCACGAAGTGGCATAATATGAATAACCGTGGGTGTAAACCCACGGAAAACTGTAAACTCAATCACTCAGGCCTGAAGGGGCTGAATATCAGGATTATGTGTAGAGTCCCTTATTCAACCCCCCGCAGAGCGGGGCAGGCTCTCCGGGGTAGCCAGATGGTAAGCATGCCTTTGCCGTGGGTTGCACCCACGGTTATTCAAATTAAATCCAAAAATCAAAGAACACATTTGAAAGCCGCACTATTCAAGCTTTTTATTAACTTTATCAAGTCAACAACCGGTCACCAGTGATTATAATTATTCTCTAAACCAAATATACCGTATACATTTGAAAAAACATGATTTTCATACTTAATTCATTAAATTTCAAGTTAAAATTTCCTGAATAATGGCTTACTAATATTTTGATAAAAAATTATTAGTAACTTATCATCATTGAATGAACCGGAGTTAAAAGTCGCCTGTATATTAACAACAGCTATTACAAAAAAAAGAATTAATGGAATCAACAAAAGAACTTAAAATAGGATTATTTATTCCCTGTTATATTGACCAGTTTTATCCACAGGTGGGAATAGCCACCCTCAGTTTACTTACAAAACTCGGGCTAATGATTTATTACCCCATGAAACAGACTTGCTGCGGTCAGCCATTGGCCAATGGGGGCAGTGAAAATGAAGCAAGAGCTGTTTATGAAAATTTTGTACGAAACTTCAAGGAATTTGACTATATTGTTTCTCCTTCAGGCAGTTGTGTTTATCATGTAAGGGAGCATTACTCCATCCTTGAACAAACAGATGAGGTAAAGAAAATTAGGCAGAATACATTTGAACTTGTAGAGTTTATTGTTGATGTTTTGAAAATTGATGATTTAAAGATCAATTTTCCTCATAAAGTGGGAATACATCAGAGTTGTCATGGTTTAAGAGGCCTTAATCTGGGTGTATCATCAGAACTGGTAAAAGCCCGTTATTTAAAAGTTAACAGACTACTTGAAAAAGCAGAGGGGATTGAATTAATAACCCTGGACAGGGAGGATGAGTGTTGCGGTTTTGGAGGTACTTTCTCAGTATTTGAACCTGACATCTCAGTAAAAATGGGCAAAGAAAGAATACTTGATCATAAACGCAATGGTGCTGAGTTTATAACTGCAACGGATTCATCATGTTTAATGCATCTGGAAGGTATCGCAAGGCGAAACAAGCAGAATATTCAATTTAAACACATTGCAGAAATCTTAAACTATAGTCAATTATGAAGACCCATGCAGAAAAAGCAGCCATATTTCTGACTGATGAGAAAAGAGCCGATTGGCACGATCAAACATTATGGATTGTCCGAAAGAAAAGGGACAAGGCAGTCAGCAACGTTCCTGAATGGGAAGAGCTGCGCGAAAAAGCATCAGAAATCAAAGATCATGTTCTTTCAAATATCGACACCTATTTACTTCAGTTTGAAACAGAAGCTGTTAAAAACGGGGCCATGGTGCATTGGGCTTATGATGCGGAATCGTTTAATCAAAAGATCTATTCAATTATCAGCAGCCATAATGCCACGAAAGTTGTAAAAAGCAAATCCATGCTCACTGAGGAATGCGGAATGAATCCGTTTTTGGAATCGAAAGGTATAGAAGTAGTTGACACTGACCTTGGAGAGAGGATTATCCAATTTAGAAATGAGCCGCCCAGCCACATAGTTCTTCCTGCCA
This sequence comes from uncultured Bacteroidales bacterium, assembly GCA_963732435.1. Classification (GTDB taxonomy): domain Bacteria; phylum Bacteroidota; class Bacteroidia; order Bacteroidales; family VadinHA17; genus LD21. The sequence continues at coordinate 285,138 of CAVSZL010000012.1, forward strand.
TCCACCTTAAAAAAGAGGATATCGGGGAATTATTTCATGTTAAACTGGGCACAACCAAAGGATCCTCAGATGCTCATTACCTTACGGGAGCTGCCCGTGAACATCTGCGTAAGAAATTTCTATCGGCTGAAGTTGCAATTTCAGGAGTTAATTTTGCCATTGCAGAAACAGGTACTGTTGTTGTATGTACTAACGAAGGAAATGCAGATATGGGTATTCAAAGCGCCCCTGTACAGATCCATTGTATGGGTATCGAAAAAATTCTGCCAAAAGTCTCAGATCTGGGCATTTTTACACGCTTACTGGCCCGGAATGCAACCGGGCAGCCGGTATCAGCCTATACATCTCACTATCAAACGCCTAAAAACGGAGGTGAGATGCATATAGTTATTGTTGACAATGGCAGGTCAAAGCATCTGGGAAGCGAAATTTACCGGAACTCATTGAAGTGTATAAGATGCGGAGCATGTCTTAATACATGTCCGGTATACAGGAGAAGCGGTGGACATAGTTACAGTTATGTTATCCCTGGACCTATAGGTTCTATCCTTTCGCCATTATATGGTTTAAACAAATATAAGGATCTGCCTTATGCATCTTCCCTGTGTGGATCATGTACAAATATATGTCCTGTAAAAATTGACATTCACCGGCAATTATATCACTGGAGACAGGAAATTTCAGAGAACGGGATGCTGTCACGGTCAAAAAGATATGGATATAAGATTGCCGGTAAGATTCTGGCCGACAGCCGCTATTATAATTTCTTCGGTAACAGAATGCGCTGGGCAATAAATCATTTGCCCAGAAAAGTAATCTATAACCGGATAAATATCTGGGGTAAAGGAAGGGAACTACCTTCTCCGCCTGAAAAAACATTCAAACAATGGTATAAGGAAAATCAGATAAAAGACAATACGCATTAAACATGGACAAGGAAAAGATTATACAGCTTTTAAGAAAGAATAAACCTGCGTTTCATCCACTGAATGCAGAGAGTTTTTCTGAAATAGATGTTAAAGCAGATCTGGGTATCACATTTTGTGAAAATCTGAAACTCGTTGGTGCTGAAGTTTATGAAAATAATGATGAAGCATATGTTTCACAGTTTATTGCTGATAAGTTTCCTGATGCTGTTGATTTCTCAAAACAAGAAACATGGAAAGAGTATCAATCCGGCAATTTTAAGGATTATATTGAAAAATTAAATACAGTTATTCTGGCCGGTCAGTTTGGTGTGGCCGAAAACGCAGCAATATGGGTAGATGAAACTAATTTCCCATATAGAATTGTTCCATTTATTGCCCAGAATCTGGTAATAAAGCTCCCCAGAAAAAACCTGGTTTATGGTATGGATGAGGCGTACCGGAAAATAGATCTTACTAAAACCGGATTTGGCGTATTCATATCAGGTCCGTCAAAAACTGCTGATATTGAACAGGTTCTGGTATTCGGAGCACATGGGCCATTAAAACATACAGTTCTGTTATATGATTGAATGTTTTTAGATTTTCCTGTCCCGGTAAAGCACCATCAGATTACTTTTACATTTTTCCTGTTCGCCATTTTGATGGCTATAACAATTCCCGCCAATACAACCGAAAGAAGTATTAATAATGTAATACCGGATGTGCTCTTTGAAGCAGGTGCGGTAACCAAATCATCAATTAACTGATATTTTGGAATCATCCAGTCCAACAGGTATGCCTGTACCAGAGTAATAATACTCATAAGCAAAAGCATAATAAAACTATGCTTAACAGTGAACCTGAAGAGGTCAGACTCTTTACCTACAAGCCCGATTGCAGCTGCACCAACAGCAATTGACTGAGGAGAGATCATTTTACCAACAACACCACCTGAAGCATTGGCACCGACAGTAATAACCGGATCAATGCCAATTGCCTCTGCAGAAGCACGTTGCAACTTACAAAAAAGAGCATTGGATGATGAATCAGAACCTGTCATAAATACGCCTAACCAGCCAAGAATCGGTGAAAAGATGGGGAAAAGAATACCTGTACTGGCCAGTGCAATCGCCATTGAAATTGACATTCCTGAATAATTTGCAATAAAGGCAAATCCAACAATGGATGTGATAGTAACAATAGTAAATCTCAACTGGTATAAGGTTGATAAGTAGATTTTTGCACCTTCTTTAAAACTCATTCCAATTAAGGGAATAGATATAATAGCCGCAAATAACATAGCAGTGCCGGAGTTTGATAAATAGTTAATATCAACAGGCTTAACAATCAGAGGAGTGCCATCACTGTTTGAAATTGCATTCTGAAGTCCGGGAACAAAAAATTTAAGTTGTCCAATTGAATTCAGTGTGTCTTTAACTGGTTGAAGTCCCCAGACAATAATTACAACTGTCATTATCAAAAATGGCGACCACGCCTTAAATATTTCGGCTGCCGAATATTTCTTACCTGTATCTGCTATTTGCTGGGGCTCATCGCTAAACCGCCATATTGCTTTGGGTTTCCAGAATCTGAGAAGTACCATCAGACATACTATTGAAGAAAGACCGGCAAGAAGACTGGGCAACATTGGACCCAGGAAATTGGATACCAGCAATTGAACCAGGCCAAATACTATTCCTGATAACAGCATTGCAGGCAAAACTTCCATTGATCTTTTAAAACCTGACATTAAGATAATTAAGTAAAAAGGGACAAAAATGGCAAGAACAGGAAGGGTTCGGCCTACCATCTGAGAAATAGCCATTTCAGGTATACCTGATACCTGCGATGCTATTGCAATAGGCACTCCGACAGAACCAAACGCAACCGGAGCTGTATTTGCAATAAGACATATACCTGCTGCATATAAAGGATTAAAACCTAAGCCCACCAGCATTGCTGCAGTAATGGCTACCGGGGCTCCCATTCCCGCAGCTCCTTCAAGAAAAGCACCAAAAGAAAATGCTATGAGCAGGGCCTGTAATCTCCTGTCATTAGTAATGGAAGCCATAAAGCTTTTTATTATTTCAAATTGGCCACTCTTAACTGTAATATTGTAGAGGAATACTGCACCTATTATAATCCAGCAAATTGGAAAGAATCCATAAATTGCACCATGCAGAGTAGAGAGCAATGACAATTTAACCGGCATACTATATACAAATATTGCAACCAGGATAGCAATTATTGCCGTAAACAAACTGGCAAGGTAGCCTTTCATTTTTTTAATTATGAGTGCCCAAAAAATAAAAAGAAGTGGCACTGCCGCAACTATTGCCGATAAAGCTACATTACTTATCGGGTTTACTTCCTGTATCCAGTTCATAAGTATGATTTTTTCAGGTTTGGAATTAAATGAATTTGGTATATAAAAAAAAGATGGCTGAATCTGAGATTCAGCCATCTGTCTATTATTTCATGATCTGTTTAAGGGCGGAAAGTAAGAGGTTAATATGGTTGATTGTACAACTCTCACCCATCAGACCTATTCTCCATATCTTACCCGCAAAATCGCCAAGTCCTGCACCAATTTCAATATTATACTCATTCAATAAACGGGAGCGAACTGTGATATCATCAAATCCTGCAGGTATTTTCACTGCGTTAAGCATTGGGATCCTGAATTTCGGAGCCACTAAAAATTCAAATCCCAGAGACTCAAGTCCATCTCTCAGTATTTCATGATTTTGCTTATGGCGTTTGATTCTGGCTTCCAGACCCTCCTCATGAACCATTCTCAGAGCCTCATGAGCAGCATAAAACATTGATATAGGGGCAGTATGATGATAGGCTCTTTTTGCTCCTGTCCAATATTTGCGGAGCAATGTTAAATCAAGATAAAAACTCTGTATTTTGCTCTTCCGTGAATCCATTACTTCCAGAGCTTTTGAACTAAATGAAACCGGAGATAATCCGGGAGGTGCTGATAAACATTTCTGGGTGCAACTATAAATTGCATCTATTCCCCAGTCATCTACCTTAAGTTCCGTTCCGCCAAGAGAGGTTACAGCATCAACCATAAATAAAGCCCCTGCCTCATGGGCCAACCGTCCAATCTCTTCCAATGGTTGCAAAACTCCTGTTGAAGTCTCAGCATGAACCATTGCGACAATTTTAGGTTTACAGTTTTTAAGAGCTTCTTTCACCTGCGCAGGATCAACGGATGTGCCCCAGGGTGCATCAACCCTTACGACGTTTGCACCGCACCTGCCTGCAATATCTGCAATACGCCCACTAAATACTCCGCTTACACAAACTACTGCAGTATCTCCCGGTTCCAGAAGGTTTACCAGACAGGTTTCCATACCAGAAGTACCTGTTGCTGAAATGACTGATGTAATTTCGTTCTTTGTCTGGTAAACACCCCTGGTCATTTCCATCACCTCATCCATGATCTGAATAAACTGTGGATCAAGATGACCAAGCATAGGTGTTGCCATAGCCTTGTAAACCCTGGAATGTACATCACTTGGGCCGGGACCCATTAAAAAACGCGCTTTTGGATTAAGTTCTTTTATCATAAAATAGTGTCTTTAAATAAACTAAAAAATAATTTTCAGGCTTCAATGTTCCAGAAACAATTCGTCGCTATATTACTGCTTTTTTTTAATATTTTTTCAGAACACCTGAATTCTTTTTCTGAAAAATTCAGGTCAGATCAGATAATATTTTACCTTAAGATAAATATAACCCGAAACCAACAAAACAAAAACAACCGGAAGAAACTGATTTTATTTCAATGGTATCACAGCTACTTCCCTGTCCTCAACAGTCAGTTTAATATATTCACTTCCTGAGGTCACCTTTTTACCTGACCACAGGTCGTTTTCTGCATTTAAACCTTTTTCAGCAGAGGTCAGTAGAACAGTAACATCCCTTGAGATGCGTGTCGGGTTGACAACCCACAGGTATTTTCCTCCTGCACCTTCATGCAAACGCACTTTAACCTCAGGATCACTTGAACAGATACGTTGTTCCACGTTCCCCCATTCCAGTAATCCTTTAAAAAATTCAAGGCTTCCGGCTGAGTGATGTCTGAAGTATCCGGCTCCGGGGAAAGTGCCTACCAGTAATGTCTTTCCTTTACCAAACTGATTTTCCAGTGCGGCTATAGCACCATTTTCGTATGCACCGACAGGATGACCACCTTCAGCAGCATATTCCTGGAAAAAGTAGCGGCCATATATTTTTGAACCTCTTACCTGCAGAGTAAATTCTTCCAATAAGTCAGGAGTAAACTCAACATACTTCTCTTTTGCACCGAAAAGTTCATCAAGTCCCAGATTCGGCTGTATCTCACCCACATGCCCACGGTCACCAAAATATCCGGGCAAACCCTCACTTATAAGTTTTCCTCCCTTTTCAACATATTCAATCAGTTTTGCTGCAGTCTCCTGCTTCAGCATAACCGGATATGGAAGATAGATAACCGGGTATTCACTTATGTGGTCTATATGCACAAAGTCAGCCTGGATATTAGAATCAAAAAATCCCTGGTAAACACCTCTGACTGATTCTGCATAGTGCTGTGTACTACCCTGTTGGGCATAATTAAAGATCTGTGATTCAGGGATCCAAACAATACCTATATCTCCTTTCACCGGATGCGATTGCCACATTTCAGGATTAGCATTAGCCCATTTTGCTACTTTTCCGGCCATTTCGGCACGTGGTGTTACTGAACCATCCATTCCCATTGGTCCGAATGCTCCAAACAGTGGCCCATCCAGCAGAGGCCTCCACCTGGGGTATAGAATGCCTGTAGCTCCGCAAGCCATCGAAATCATATTCCATAAACTCACGTCCTTAGCATCCGCAATTCGTCCGTCTTCGCGGGTACGGCCAGGTACCTGTGGTTGCATCCAAAGCGGACCAGCCTGTGCTTCAGCGTGCCAGAATGGCTTGCCCCTTGAACCGGCCCTTACAAGATCCATTGACTGAAACTGACGCCAGGGTTCATTTCCGTTTCGTGAAGCTACCCATGTAACACCCCACACATCTACCTCCGCAGCTGATCTCCATTCATTCTGAGCAGTAGAGATCTGTTCCAGCGATCGTGCCATACCATGAGCTGTAACCAGGTTTTTATTGTCAAGGCTCCTGAATAATTCAACCCTGCGATGAAAGAGACGGGCCTTATTGTCATTACGGAATTCAATCCAGTCAATGGCATCAGCATAGGCACCACTATTACTTGCAGGAGGATGAACATTCTCCCATGTGGCAAAGCTGTACCTGTGCCATGCCTTACTGAGATTTTCAAGTGTACCATATTTTTCCTTAAGCCATTCACGAAACTTATACTGAGTAGCCTCACAAAAACACTCACTTAAACCCCCTTCGTTCCACAGATCCCACCCCAATGTTGCAGGATGATCCCTATACCTCTCGATAAGAGCTTTCTGAAACCTTTCAGTTGCATGGAGTACCTCATCATTATCGATACACATATTAATACTGCTGGTTGCGCTGCTGCCACCCATACCGGGATATGAAAAAGAATTGATGGTTGGCATCACCCTTCCCTCAGGATACTCCTCTCCGTACCATTCCGGAGCACCATTGGAGATTTCAGCAATAATTGTTTTGATGCCATTTTTTGCAGCCAGATCCAACTGCCTGTCATAATCCCGCCAATCATATTTACCGGGTGCTACTTCAACAACTGCCCACATGAACCAGTGGCGCATAACATTAACTCCTAGATCTGCTGCAGTCCTGTAATCACTCTCCCAATCCTCTTCGGGAGGGTTTGATTTCCGGAAATAGACAGCCCCATATGGAAATACGGGAGGTTTATCTTTTTCCGCCGCAGAAATGTGCGAATCCTGACTATCAGAGGTCAGTTTATCTGCATATAATGAAACGTCATCCTTTTGTTTATTCTGACATCCGGAGAAAGAAAACAGGATAAGCGTGAGTACAACATAAAAATGTTGCTTTAAACTCATAATAATAAAATGGAACACTATCATAACTTATTGAATTTAATAAAAACTTCTGAATCAGCAGTTTAATTCACCTCCAATGCAGGGATATCAAGAACTTTCACATATTTCTCCGGATTTTTGGTGATAATACGTATGTTTTTAAACTGCCCATACAATTTTTCAAGGTCCGGCTGGTTGTTTAATGAATGAATTTTAATAGCAATATAACCTTCGCTATATTTCGGATTAATCATATTAGTTGTTGGAATACCATTAACCCAGATCTTAACTGAAGAACCTAAAGCTTCAACCCTGAAATGGTTCCACTTACCTATCTTGTAAGCCATTCTTGCCCGATCATCTTTTTCGAGGCTATAAAGCCAATGCCATGTTTTACCAAAATCATCGAATACACCTCCGGTCCATCGACGTTCAGCTGAAGGGTCGATTTTTATCTGGTACCCGTACAAGGCAACCTGGCAGGAATCGCAATTCGCAGGTTTATCAATTGATCGTAACAGTATTCCGGTATTATAAGTACTGTCGCATCTGACATCCATTTCAAGAATAAAATCACTGAATTTTTCTTTTGTGGTAATAAATGTATGCTCAGTGGTATTAGCCACCTGGTTGCAGGTTATTGCAGAATCAATTACTAAAGCAACACCCCTGCTTCCTACCATTTTCCAACCAGTTAAATCTTTGCCGTTAAACAATGATCTCCATGTGTTCTTATTACTCTGAGCAGACATCCCGCAAGTAATACAAACACATAACACAATGAAGGCATATGTTTTTGAAAAAAAATTAATCTTCTTTATCATAATCTATCATCTATAAAAGGTTAACAACTAATATTTTAAATACTTCAGCAAATCTTAACTACTTCTATTCCTGTAATCCGGCCAAGCTTTTGAATTTTGTCTGCAATATGCCCGACTCCTATAGCACAATGATGGGCCGGTCCCTGTTTCGACCACTGATTCATAAACTGGCTGGCTCCTATCGAAAACCTGTAGCGGCTGTTGGTATTTCCTATTTCAAGTACCGGTCCGGCAACTGATTCACCTTCAGCAACAAGCAGAAAGATATTCTCTTTGCCTTCCACAACTGATAATAAAGTTACAGGACCGTGTTTAACAGTCATTTGAATAGATAATCCCTTGCCTGGTTTTCCATGGTAGACTGATAGCGGAACCAATCTTACCCGGCCTTCGGCAATGGCAAAGTGAGCAGGTCCATCATGACCAAGCATTACCACATCATCCTTAAAATCCATAAGGTAAAATTCCGAGAATGATCCGCCGGCGCCAAATCCGGCCATAATTTTCATTGCCTGGGCATTTTTAACCTCACATTCACCTGCTACCGGAATATTTTTCCCGGTGAGCAACGTACTGCCTGCAATAACGGAAGAAGCTATATTCTCGTAATCGTTCCCCTGTTCACCCTGATAATAGTAAGCAACCGAACTAAGGTTATGGTTTTTTACAAGTTTATCAAGTGCAATTGAAGTCTTTGCGGCCCTCTCAATTTCCATTGTTTCACAGTCAGCAGCAACATTAAAAGAAGTTTCAAATTCCTTTATTTTTGTCTGAACTTCGGTATTTGTAACCTCATCGCGATATTTTTTCAACTCGCACATTTCAAGCAACTCGATATGAGTACCAAAAACAGCTGAAAGCTTCGTAGTATCAGTATAAACATCAAGCATACCTCCGTAGTAATGCCCCAGAATTCCCATCCTGCTGTTCCGCAAACCTGCTGCAACTCGTGCAGCTTGAGTCCAGGCTTCAATTTCATGCCAGGCCTCAGCATCCTGAAGGTACCCTGTAACAAAATCGTAATGAATTCCTGACCGGTTAAAAACACTGGCGATTTCCGGAACAGAACATGCCTGGCAATGTTCGAGCCATACTCCTGTCATTTTTCCCCTGTCGCCAAGTTTGTTAAAAGCTGCATAATCCAATTGTGCTACTGGTTGAAGGTTCAGTATAATTACCGGAACCTTTAGTTTTTGAGCTACCGGCAGAACTGTGGAGGAAAGCGCATAAGTGGAGATATATAAAAAAACTATTTCGATGTCTTCAGATTTCAGGAAGTCAGCAGCTTCCCGTGCTTTTACCGGATTATCGACCATACCCGCATCAGCAACCTCAACACCAAATGAAGATATCCTTTCGCTGATCTGACTCTGATACTTTTTCAGATTGTTGAGCAAACCTTCGAATTGCTCCCAATAAGTATCAAGTCCTATTCCAAATAATCCTACTTTAACCTTAATCTTCATCATTATGTCTTTACTCAATTAATAAGTTCTTCAATATCAGATAACTGAAACATAAGTAGTTCATTTAAAAAGATAGTACTGCCGGCAAACTGCTTATCCAATATACGCTTATAACAGAACTGTATGGGTTCCTTCTAAAATGGATTGACAGCAGAATCTGCCGGGCCGAAAGGTAATTGAAAAATAGTATAATAAATATACTTTCACATATGATTAGAACAATCTTTAAAAGAATAAAATTTTGCATTTCTATCTTTTTCCTGACAATTACTGGCACGATAGTCAATAAATACCCGGGGGGGTTTTCCCGTAGCATAAAATCAGATGTTCAGGAAGGCAGTCTGGTTTAAAGAATAGATCCTGATAAGAATTTTGCTTTACTTTGCATAGCACAATGAACAGACCAAAAGATTATTTACCACAGTTAAGAAATATATTTAAGGTTGTAATATGAGCTTAGGATGGAAACAATCTTTCAGAAATTTTGAAACCTACCTCAGGCTTGAGAAATCTTTATCAGCAAACAGTATTGAAGCCTATTTGAATGATGTTTCAAAACTGGAAAAATACTTTACAGAAAATGACAAAGATGTTTTACCTGTAAAGATTTCATATACCGATCTTAAGGAATTTCTTTCATGGTACGGAGCTGACAATGCAAATACAAGGACACAATCTAGGGTGCTTTCAGGTGTCAGGGCATTCTTTAAGTTTCTGCTTATAGAAGGAGAAATTGACGAGAATCCGGCATCACTTATTGAATCTCCAAAAATTGGACTTAAACTTCCTGAGGTTCTTTCAGTTGCAGAAATTGACAGGATGATCGCTGAAATAGACCTGAGCAAAGCTGAAGGTCACCGGAACAAAGCAATTATTGAGACTTTGTATGGCTGCGGGTTACGTGTATCGGAACTGGTTAATCTGAGGTTGACTGATATTCATTATGGAGAAGGATTTGTTATTGTAACAGGTAAAGGGAATAAGCAGAGGCTGGTTCCCATAAGTGGTAAGGCACTTAAGGAGATAGATATATATAAAAAGGACAGGGACCACCTTCCTGTTATTTACGATCAGAATATTCTTTTTCTTAACCGAAGGGGTTCAGCACTGACAAGAGCGATGATATTTACAATAATTAAAGATCTCGCATCAAAGGCAGGGATAAGAAAGAATATCAGTCCGCACACATTCAGACACTCTTTTGCCACCCACATGATCGAGGCAGGAGCTGACCTGCGGGCTGTTCAGGAGATGCTTGGGCATGAATCGATACTAACAACCGAGATATATACCCATATCGACAGAAGTTTTTTGAGAGATACTCTTATCATGTTCCATCCAAGATCATAAAAATCACTTTCTGAACATTCCGGAAAGAATCTGGTTATATTTGTATAATTTTTAATTAATCTGATTTTAAATTAAATGGACTATATTAAAGGATTCTTCACAGAATTATTGTTTATACTCACTGAAATGGCTCCCTACCTGATGCTGGGATTCATCTTTGCCGGATTACTTCATCTGCTGTTCCCGAAAAAGAAAGTAAGGAAATACATGGGGCAAAATAATTTCAGATCAATTTTTAATGCAGCTCTGCTTGGTGTTCCTCTCCCTCTTTGTTCATGCGGTGTGATACCAACAGGAATCTCCTTCTATAAACACGGGGCATCAAAAGCTTCAACAGTTTCTTTTCTGATTTCGACACCCCAGACAGGCGTAGATTCTATTTTTGTTACTTATTCGATGCTGGGTCTGCCCCTCGCTATAATTCGACCCATTGTTGCCTTTATTACGGGACTTGCAGGAGGTTTGATTACAAAAAAAATTGATCCTGAAAAAACTGAGACAGTTATTCAATCAAACCAGGATGAAGATCAGCTTCCAAAAGGCTTTTTGCCCAGAATAAAAGAGATGTTCAGATACTCATTTATAGATTTTCTTCAGGATATCTCCAACTGGCTAATAATCGGACTTTTAATAGCTGCTCTGATTTCGGTTGTTGTTCCTGATGATTTCTTTGCAGATAAGATCCCGAGCGATTTTCTGGGGATGATAATTATTCTTTTAATTTCAATTCCTGTATATATCTGTGCGACCGCATCGGTTCCTGTTGCAGCTGTTTTAATGCTTAAGGGATTATCTCCAGGTGCAGCACTTGTTATGCTGATGGCAGGACCTGCAACAAATGCGGCAACTATAACTATGATAGGAAAAGTACTTGGGAAAAAATCACTTATTGGTTATCTGGGAGCTATAATAACCGGAGCATTGCTTTCAGGCTTAATAATCGACTATTTTCTTCCGGCAGATTGGTTCATAGTTTCTGAACATTTTGGTCATACAGGACATGATCACGAAGCAATGCTTCCTGTATGGTTAAAAACAGTATCAGCTATTATGCTTACTTTATTAATAATCAATGGTTATATACAGAAATATCTAAATTTTAGGAAAATGGGATCTACAGTAACTTTGCCCTCAGGTTTTAATTCAGAAACTATCCGGACAATTCAGGTTGGAGGTATGACCTGTAACCATTGTAAAGCAAATGTTGAGAATGCTGTTAAATCTGCCTCAGGGGTGGAAGATGTCAATGTTGACCTGATAACAGGACAAGTAGTTATAAAAGGAAAATCTATTGATCTCGAAAAAATCAAAGAGGGAATAATCGGGATTGGTTATAAAATCATAAAATAAAATATCTGGTCTGTGGATATCCTTGAAAATAAAGAACTTACACAGAGTTGCACAGAGAAGCACAGAGTTTCTATGAGGTTTTCTATATACTTTTGGATACTTAATTGTTAAAAAAAAGTTATAGTATAACCCCATTTCTGGAATTCAATTTTAAATATTACCTTTGCGCCTGATTTAAAAAAAATAATATATTAATCTATAACAAATCAATAAAATTATGTCACAAGTTAAAAGAGTCTACTCCTTTGGAGGAAAAACTGCTGAGGGTAAGTCAGACATGAAAAACCTTCTCGGGGGTAAAGGAGCAAATCTTGCAGAGATGTGTCTGCTCGGTCTGCCAGTTCCTGCTGGTTTTACAATTACAACTGAAGCCTGTAATGAGTACTACACAAACAATTGTACTCTTCCTTCAGACCTTATGCCTGAAGTATGGGCAGCAATGAAGAAGACAGAAGAAACTATGAAAATGAAATATGGTGATGCTGAGAATGCTTTGCTTGTTTCATGCCGTTCAGGTGCGCGTAGTTCAATGCCTGGCATGATGGATACGGTTCTTAATATAGGACTTTGTTCAGCTACCATACCCGGATTCCTGAAGAAAACAAATAATCCCCGTTTCGTTTATGACTCCTACCGTCGTCTTATAATGATGTACGCTGATGTCGTAATGGAAAAAGCTGAAGGGATTGACCTTGGAGAAGGAAAAGGTATTCGTAAGCAGCTTGACGAAAAACTTGATGAATTCAAAAAACAGAAAGGATATAAATCTGATACAGAAATTTCTGCAGATGAGTTGAAGACTCTTGCTGAGGAATTTAAAACTATTGTTAAAAAAGTTTTAGGTAAACCTTTCCCTGATGATGCAAAAGAGCAGCTTGAAGGAAGTATAAAGGCAGTATTCAAAAGCTGGAATGGCAAAAAAGCGGTTTCATATCGTCGTATAGAAGGTATTCCTGATGATTGGGGTACAGCAGTTAACGTTCAGGCAATGGTATTTGGAAATATGGGCGATACATCAGCTACAGGTGTTGCTTTTACACGTAATCCTGCAACCGGTGAAAACCTTTTCTATGGTGAATGGCTTGTTAATGCACAGGGAGAAGACGTTGTGGCTGGTATCCGCACTCCCAGCCCTTTAAATAATGACACTAAGAATGATCAGAACAAGCATCTTCAGAGTATGCAGGAAGCTATGCCAGGTACCTACAAGGAGCTTTGGGATATCCGCAACATACTCGAGAAGTCGTTCCGTGACATGCTTGATATAGAATTCACAATTCAGGAAGGCGTTCTTTATATGTTACAGTGCCGTGCAGGTAAGAGAACAGGAACTGCTGCGCTTAATATGGCAATGGACATGATCCAAGAAAAACTTATTGAGGAAAAAACTGCAGTAATGCGCGTTGATCCTGCACAGCTGGATGAACTTCTGCACCCGATATGTGACCCTGCTGTTGAGAAGAAACATACTCCTGCTGTTAAAGGACTTCCTGCTGGACCTGGTGCTGCTGTCGGAAGAGTTGTTTTCAACGCAGAAGATGCAGTAGCATGGTTCCGTAAAGGTGAAAAAGTGATTCTTCTCCGTGAAGAAACCAATCCGGAAGATGTTGAAGGTATGCGCGCTGCAGAAGGTATCCTTACTGCACGTGGTGGAATGACTTCACACGCTGCACTTGTTGCACGCGGCTGGGGAAAGTGCTGTATTGTTGGTGCTGGTGCTCTGCATGTTGATGCTACAAATAAAACAGCAAAGATCACCGGATCTGATAAAGTTATTAAAGAAGGTGACTTCCTGACTCTTAACGGAACAAAAGGATTTGTTTACCTCGGAGCTCTTACCCTGATGGATGCATCTGAGAATCCAAGGTTCAAGGAGTTTATGACTATTGTTGACAAATTCCGTAAAATGGGTGTCCGCACAAACGCTGAAACCCCGGAAGATGCAATAATTGCACGTAACTATGGTGCTGAAGGCATTGGTCTTTTCCGTACTGAGCATATGTTTTACGGACAAGGATCTGAGGAGCCTTTGTTCCTTCTGCGCAAGATGATTTTAAGTGCAAATGAAGCTGAACGTCGTAAGGCTCTTGACCAGCTGTTTACATTTGTGAAAAAAGATATGAAAGCCACTATGGCTGCAATGGATGGCTTACCAGTAACATTCAGGCTTCTTGATCCGCCTCTTCATGAGTTTGTTCCCCAGGGAGCAGAAAAACAGGAAGAACTTGCAAAAGCTCTTGGCATTAAGAGAGAAGATGTTGAAAAACGTGGTGAGGCTTTACATGAGTCAAACCCAATGATGGGTCACCGTGGTGTTCGTCTTGGAATAACATTCCCTGAGATCACTGAAATGCAGATCAGAGCTATGCTTGAGGCTTCTGTTGAACTTGTTAAAGAAAGTAAAAAACCTCATCCTGAATTAATGGTTCCTGTTACCTGTGAGGTGGCTGAAATCGATTTTACAAAAAAAATATATGACAAGGTTTATGATGAGATTTGTAAAAAATTCAGCGTAAAATCGATCGAATGCAAATATGGAACAATGATCGAAATTCCGCGTGCATGTCTTCTTGCGGACCGTATGGCAAAAACTGCTGAGTTCTTCTCATTCGGTACTAATGACCTTACACAGATGACCTTTGGTTTCAGTCGTGATGATACAGGTGGATTCCTTCATGATTATCTCGACAAGAAAATTCTTGGTGCTGATCCTTTCCAGACAATTGATCAGGACGGTGTTGGTCAGCTAATAAAAATGGCAGTTGAAAAAGGCCGTGCAACCAGACCGGATCTTAAGGTTGGAATATGCGGAGAACAGGGTGGTGATCCTGCTTCCGTTGAATTCTGCTTTAAGGCAGGCTTAACATATGTAAGCTGTTCTCCGTTCAGAGTTCCGATTGCAAGACTTGCTGCTGCACAGGCTTCAATAAAATTTGGTAAATAAGCCAATCTATAATTTTTCTGAAAAGGGTATCCTTACGGGTACCCTTTTCATTTCTTAAGTCCCGCACAATTAAAAATTGCTTAGTAAACCTTAAGTTACAATAAAATGTTGCCGGCAGAGGTACCTGACTTAATGATAAGCATTACTATTCTTACAAAAAAATACACTATATTTATCCCTGAATTTAAAAAATGGTTGAAATACCATAAAAGGTGATAATCTATTAATTAATCAGCCATGATTACTCCAGATGACCTGTTAAAATTTGGTATTACCGATGTTACTGAAATCCTTTACAACCCTTCATATAACACTCTTTTTGCTGAAGAGACCAAACCAGGTCTGACAGGATTTGAAAAAGGCATAATAACAAGAAGCGGGGCTATTGCCATTGATACAGGAGTTTTCACGGGGCGTTCACCCAAAGATAAGTACGTTGTTCTCGATGACAAAACAAGAAACACAGTATGGTGGAGATCTGAAACAGCTAAGGTTTCAGATAATAAACCTGTTAATGATGAGGTTTGGAACCATTGTAAAAATATAGCAGCGAAACAGTTATCGGGAAAGAAACTATTTGTTGTAGATTGTTTCTGCGGAGCTAACAAAAATTCAAGAATTAAAGTCAGATTTATAGTCGAGGTTGCATGGCAGGCTCATTTTGTAAAGAATATGTTCATCAGACCGGATCAAAATGAACTTGATGATTTCAAACCTGATTATGTTGTTCTTAATGCCGCTAAAGCGGTTAATCCGGACTGGCAGAAACAGGGCCTTAATTCTGAAAATTTTATAATGTTCAACCTCACAGAAGGAATGACAATAATAGGTGGTACCTGGTATGGCGGAGAGATGAAGAAGGGCATTTTTTCTGTAATGAATTATTACCTGCCTCTGAAAGGAATTGCCTCCATGCATTGTTCTGCGAATGTAGGTAAAAATGGTGACACCGCAGTATTCTTCGGACTCTCAGGGACAGGCAAGACTACTCTTTCGACCGATCATGACCGGGCACTTGTTGGTGATGATGAACACGGATGGGATGACGATGGGGTATTTAATTTTGAGGGCGGATGTTATGCAAAATGCATAAAACTAAGTAAGCAGAATGAGCCTGATATTTACAACGCAATAAGGCGTGATGCACTTCTCGAAAACCTGACGATCCTGTCTGACGGCACTATTGATTTTGATGATATCTCAAAAACTGAGAATACCCGTGTTTCATATCCAATATATCATATCGACAATATTGTTAAACCAGTATCAAAAGCAGGTCATGCAAAAAAAGTAATTTTTCTTACTGCTGATGCTTTTGGCGTTTTACCCCCGGTAAGCCGGCTTTCTGAAGAACAGACCAGGTATTATTTTCTTAGTGGTTATACTGCAAAAGTTGCCGGAACGGAAAGAGGAATAAAGGAACCAGTTCCTTCTTTTTCTACATGTTTCGGAGGTCCATTTCTGATGCTGGATCCGATAATTTATGCAAAAGAGCTTACAAAGAAAATGAAGATGAACCATGCTGAAGCCTGGCTTGTAAATACCGGATGGATGAGAGGTCCCTACGGATCTGGCAACCGTATTGATCTTCCAACCACACGAAAGATTATTAATGCAATCCTTAATGATTCTATTAATAATTGTGAATTTCAGACACTGCCGGTCTTTAATTTAAGTATACCTTCAAAAGTAGATGGAGTTGATGAAAATATATTGAATCCTTCAAAATCATGGGAATCAGAAAAAAGATGGCATATTGCAGCCACTGACCTGGCATTAAAATTCATTAGTAATTTCGGGAAATTTAAAGGCAATAAGGAGACAGAGATGCTTGCAGATCACGGTCCACGGCTCTGATACGTGTATGGCTTAATATTACTATATTTGCCCTCTTTAAATCTTAAACCATGAATATCATTGATACAATAATTGTATTCGTTCTGGCATACCTGCTTGGTTCAATACCTTCAGCAGTATGGATTGGAAAATCATTTCACAATATTGATGTAAGGGAACATGGAAGCGGTAATGCCGGAACAACAAATGTTATAAGGGTTTTGGGATGGAAAACAGGAATACCCGTATTACTTGTTGATGTTGCAAAAGGATGGCTTGCCTCAATGCTTCCACTGTTTTTCAATCTTGCCGATAAAGGAAGCGGTCTGATCATAAATCTACAGATTATTGCAGGGGTAATTGCAATTGTCGGACATATTTTTCCTGTTTATGCCGGATTCCGGGGTGGAAAAGGTGTTGCAACGGTTTTCGGAGTTCTTCTCGCATTACAACCACTTCTTACAATTTCCTGTTTAGGTGTTTTCTTTACAGTCCTGATACTTACAGGAATTGTATCTGTCTCATCAATGAGCGCAGGAGTTTCATTTCCAATATTTCTTTTTTTATTTTTCAACCCGCCATCAGTTATATTTAAAATATTCTCAGTACTTGTGGCAATTGCCCTTATTGTTACACACAGGAAAAATATCGGCAGATTGCTGAGAGGAGAAGAGAAAAAACTTATTGTGTTCAGAAAAAAGGATAAACAGTAGCCTAAAGGCTTAATCAGTATTGTTCAAGAAGCTGAATCCGCTTACTTATTGGCGGATGAGTTGCAAACCAGGATAAAAAGAAGGAATTCTTTTCCTTCACCTGTGGATTCTCGATAAACATTTCGGCAATATCTCTTCTTTTGACGGCCTCTATTTCCGGATCTGCAGATATCTTACGCAGTGCGGAAGCCAGGGATAATGGATTGCGTGTAAGCTCAGCCGCACCTGCATCAGCGAGATACTCCCTTTTTCGTGACAAAGCAAACCTTAAAAGCGATGCAATCAGATACCCGATAAGTGCAAGAACCAATGCTATTATTATAGTTGCACCTCCTTTTTTACCTTTTCCGATTCGTCCGAACCGCATAGATCTGAAAAGTGCTTCTGAAATAAAAGCAAATATTCCTACAAAAACAATCGAGATAATCAGAAGTCTTACATCACGATTCCTTATATGTGTAAGTTCATGAGCGATAACCGATTCCAACTCATCATCATTAAGAGAGTTGATAATGCCTCTCGAAAGAGAAACTGAAAATGTCTTTTTATTAATTCCACTCGCGAAAGCATTAAGTGAATTGTCTTCAATTATTCTGACTTCAGGCATGGTCATGCCTGTAGAAATGCAAAGATTCTCAACCAGGTTATATACTCTTTTATTTTCATTCCTTTCAAGAGGTTTAGAACCTGTAGCTGCATTAATTATTGAAGTATTATAGAACCAGGCTATGATGAACCATATACCCACACCTATAATTACAAATGGTACCGTTTTAAAAAAGATTGTATTTGTCTCTCTCAGAATAACCTGCTCTTCAGAATAATAAGATAAAAAAAATAAATAGAGCCATATTAATGCTAAAAAGACAATCGGAAACATCAATAACAGCAGTACAGAATTTGTATTATTCCTCCAGATCTGGCTCTGCAAACCAAAATATTTCATATCACGAGAATCGGATTTCCGGTGGCTCTTCCATTGCTACTCTTTTATCGCCAAGCTCAAACATTGCCTCCCGTTTAAAATTAAATAGGGTAGCTATAAGGTTTGAAGGGAATAATTCAGTTGCAATATTGAGTTCTTTAGTTGCAGAATTAAAGAACCGGCGGGCAGCTGCAATTTTATTTTCAATATCGGATATTTCATTCTGAAGATCGAGAAAATTCTGACTTGCTTTCAGATCGGGATATGCCTCAACAGAAACTTTAAGACCATCAAGCGCGGTTGATAACCTGGTTTCAGCAGCTATCTTTTCACTAATTGATGAAGCCTTCATTGCACTGGTTCTTGCCTCTGTAATCTCAGTGAGAACACCCCTTTCATGCACCATATATCCTTTTACTGATTCAACAAGCTGAGGAATGAGATCATGCCTCTGTTTCAAATGAACATCAACATCGGCAAAAGCCTGCTCGCGGTTATTTCTCAATTTTACTAGCCTGTTGTAGAGAGATATTACCCCCAGTATTACAAGAAATATAAGCCCGAGAAAAAATAGCACTATTATCATATTTTTATGATTAAATTGTTAAAAGAAATATCATTATCATTACCAGAAAATAAAGATAGATTATTTTACTATATTTAGAACGCAAAAACCTCTTCAATTTTATGTTTTAACTATTTTTAAACCACAAATTTTTAATGATATGGAAAAGAGTCTGAAAGGAACACAAACTGAAAAGAACCTGCTTAAGGCTTTCGCCGGGGAATCGCAGGCGAAGAACAGGTACGAATTTGCAGCAAAAGTTGCAAAAGAAGACGGATATGAGCAAATTGCCGGCATATTCCTGGAAACGGCCCTTCAGGAGCAACAGCATGCTAAAAGATTCTTCAAGTTTCTTGAGGGTGGAATGGTTGAAATAACTGCCTCCTACCCTGCAGGTAAAATTGATACAACAAAAGGGAATCTGCTTGCTGCAGCTGAAGGTGAACATGAGGAGTGGAGCGATCTTTATCCTGCATTTGCTAAAATAGCTGAAGACGAAGGATTTAAGGAAGTGTCCACAGCATTTAAGGCTATTGCAGCAGCAGAAAAAGGACATGAAGAGAGGTACAGGAAACTGCTTGAGAACGTTATGAAGGATAAGGTATTTCAGCGTGAAGATAAAGTATTCTGGTATTGCAGAAAATGCGGCTATATTCATTTTGGAACTAAACCTTTGAAAAACTGTCCTGCCTGCCTTCATCCTGAAAGTTATTTTGAGCTTTTAGCCAACAACTATTAAGAATGATTGATGGGGTTAAAATGCTTGAGCTTATTAAGAGCAGGCAGAGTGACAGAAAATATAGTGACAAACCAATTGAGGGGGACAAGCTTGAGCGGATTATAGAAGCTGGAAGGATGTCCCCTTCAGCATGCAATGCCCAGCCCTGGAAATTAATAGTTATTACTGATAATGAAATAATTCAAAGAGTTGCAGAGGCGTCGACATCAAAAGTAATCGGAATAAATACTTTCGTGGCCCAGGCTCCTGTTCTGATAATTATTGTAAGAGAGAAGGCAAACCTTACATCTAAATTAGGGGCAACAATAAAGGAAAAGGACTTCTCCCTCATGGATATAGGCATTGTAGCTGAGCATATTTGTCTCCAGGCTAAGGCTGAGGGAATCGGTTCGTGCATGGTGGGATGGTTTGATGAGAGATCGGTTAGAAAACTCCTTGGTATTCCCCGGTTTAAAAGAGTTGAGCTGATTATTACTATAGGTTATTCCCTAAGTGAAAGAAGAGAGAAAAAAAGGAAACCGGTTTCAGATACTGTCTCCTTCAATAAATACTAGGATTATTTCAGATTTTCCAGTGCTGCTTTAATCCTTTTTACAGCTTCAACAAGCAGATTATCGGCTGTGGCATATGAAATTCTTATGCAATCAGGAGCACCAAATGCATCACCTCCTACCGTAGCAACCTGTGCTTTGTCGAGAAGGTAAAGAGCCAGATCATCTGAACCTGAAATCCTTGTATTACCATCCGACTTACCTGTAAAATAGCTGATATCAATCATAACGTAAAAGGCCCCCTGGGGAACAGTCAGTTTAATTCCTTTGATCTCTTTTAACAGACTACAAATAAGATCACGCCTGCGAAGAAATGCATCTCTCATCATCCTTATTGAATCGCCATTACCCTGTATTGCAGCAAGAGCTGCTCTCTGGGCTATTGAACAGACACCTGATGTGAATTGTCCCTGTAACTTATCACATGCCTTAACAATCCATAATGGTGCACCAATATATCCAATCCTCCAGCCAGTCATAGCATATCCTTTTGAGACACCATTAACTGTGATCACTCTGTCATAAATAAAATCAAAGGAGGCCATGCTTATGTGCTTACCTGTAAAAATAATATGCTCATAAATCTCATCTGAAATAATAAACAGTCCTTCATGCTTCTCAACAACACGGGCAATCTTTTCCATTTCATCATGGTTATAAACCATACCTGTAGGGTTAGATGGTGAGTTGAAAATGATCAACCTCGTTTTTGTTGTTATTGATGCTTCAATTTGTTCCGGCTTTACTTTAAAATCATTTTCTATTGATGCAGAAATGACAACCGGTTTACCTCCGGCAAGAATTACCTGGTCAAAATAACTTACCCAATATGGTGCAAGTATGATTACCTCCTCACCAGGGTTGACTATTGACAATATCACATTTATTAAAGAGTGCTTACCTCCGGCTGACACAATTATCTGCTCGGGGGTATAGTTTAATCCGTTTTCCTCTTTGAACTTCTTTGAAATTGCCGACCGCAGATCGTTAAATCCGGGTACCGGAGGATATTTTGAATAATTGTCATCTATTGCCTTCTTGGCAGCTTCTTTGACATAATCCGGAGTATTAAAATCCGGCTCTCCAAGACTCAGGTTTATAATATCAATTCCCTTTGCAAGCAACTCCCGACTCTTCTGAGACATAGCAATTGTCTGTGAGACAGATAATGATTTTATTCTATCTGATAAGTATTCCATGTGTCAAAAAAAATTTGGTGATTCAAATACAAAAAAATGTTCAAATCAAATGTAGGAAGTTAAATTGGAATACAAAACAGTAAATTGAAGGGAAAAACATGACATAAATAAGTAAAAAGTAAAAAAAAGAGTGCCGGGATAACCGGAATTTAAGAAAACTGGATTACAATTATTTAAGTTATTGATTTTATTTATGTACCAGTAAGGTATAATCTTAGAAGTAAAACATATAAGTTTCAAAATCATAGAAAAATCCATTCTCTGATTCAATAAATATAGCTAGGTTTGTATATAAAATTAATGGTATGGAACCGCTGACAGACATTCTTAAAATTTCAATCCCTGCTTTAATAGTCTTCTTAACAACCTGGCTGGTTATGAGAAATATGATTAAAAATGATCAGGAAAAAAGAAGACAGGAGCTTATTCTGCACAACAGCCGGACAGTAACCCCAATCAGATTACAGGCTTACGAAAGAATAATACTTTTTCTGGAAAGGATATCACTTGAATCGCTTATTGTTAGGGTTAGCACCTCAGATATGACATCCCAGCAATTACATTCTGCATTGCTTAGTACAATCAGAAGCGAATTTGAGCATAACCTATCTCAACAGATCTATATGAGCCAGCAGGCATGGGAGGTTGTGCGGAATGTCCGGTCAAACATGATAAAAATAATTAATAATGAGGCTGAAAAAATGCCTGCAAAATCTTCAGGTATGGAATTAAGCAAACGGCTGCTCGAAAAGATAATGGAAATGGATAAAGAACCTACACGGACGGCAATAGAATTCGTTAAGAATGAGGTCGCCAGGTTAATCTAAGCGCAGTCAAACCTATGACCCATTCATCACAGGACAATTAAAGCAACTCCACACTCCTTTTTACAAAGCTGCTCAGATCCTCACCGCGCAGCATATTATTTGCAAGTAACGCAAGATCAATAAGCTGTCTAACTGTTTTATTTTCTGCGCCATATGATTCAAGTATCTCTTTTCTGGAGTTTTCAACTCCCTCGAGATCCCTGCGAAGTTTTTCTAGATCATCTTTTTCAACCTGGCTTATTTCGTCAGCTTTTTTCTTCTTGTGCTCATTCTCCACAAAATCAACCTCCTCCTTAATCCGCTTTCGTTCTGCATCATTTTCAGACAGTTTATCACCATTCTTAGCCAGCAGATCGTCTGAAATTTTAATTACAAGCTGGTGATTTGGATTAACAACCAGATTAAAACTATCAGGCAACTCTCCATAGAAGTTCATACCTCCGCCTCCCATTTGGGACATGTCCTTCATCCGTCGTATAAACTCTGATTGAGTAATAATCAGTGGTGCATCATTCTCACCCATAGTTTCGAAAACAACATTAAATATCTCTTTTGATTTAACCTTAAGGTTGAATACTGATTTAAGATCATTCTGTTTTTCGGTTGAAAGTTTTGATTCGCGAGACTCATCCTTCTGAATAAGCTTATCAACAACATCAGAATCTACCCTGACAAAACGTGATTCCTTAAGTTTGGTCTCAAGGTGGTTAATCATGTGCACATCAAGCTGACCATCAAGCAATAAAACATCATATCCCTTATTTTTTGCATTCTCAATATATGTGAACTGATCTGTTTTATTGGTTGAATAGAGATAAATAAGAGTCTTATTCTTATCAGTCTGGTTTTCTTTAATTAATTTTTCGTATTCCTCAAATGTGAAGTATTTATCATCCGTATTTTTAACAAGGGCGAATTTGGAGGCTTTATCATAAAATTTCTCCTCTGTAATCATGCCATATTCAATAAAAAGCTTAAGATTATCCCACTTCTTCTCAAACTCCTCACGATTGTTTTTAAAGATCTCATTTAACCTGTCTGCAACTTTTTTTGTGATATGGCTAGAGATCTTTTTTACATTTGAATCACTCTGAAGATAACTTCTCGATACATTAAGAGGTATATCAGGTGAATCTAAGACACCATGAAGCAGAGTCAGAAATTCAGGAACAATTCCCTCTACAGAATCGGTGACAAACACCTGATTGCAGTATAATTGAATTTTGTTTTTCTGTATCTCAATATTGCTCCTGATCTTTGGAAAATACAATATTCCTGTAAGTTTGAAGGGATAATCAACATTAAGGTGAATATGGAAAAGAGGTTCGTCGCCTGAGGGATATAACTCCCTGTAAAACTTCATGTAATTATCTTCTGTCAGGTCAGCAGGTTTTTGTGTCCATGCAGGTTTGGTATTATTGATGATTTTCTCCTTGCCCGTTTCAACCATTTTACCATCCTTCCACTCCTTTTCCATACCAAATGCAATTTCAACAGGAAGGAATTTGCAGTACTTCTTTAAAAGAGCCTCAATTTTGCTCTCCTCCAGAAAATCTTTTGAATCCTTATCAATATGCAATATGATATCAGTACCCCTGTTCGCTCTATCTCCCTCTGCAATTGTATATTCAGGACTTCCATCACAACTCCATTTAACTGAAGGGGCATCATCCTGGTATGATTTTGTAATAACCTCTACCCTGTCAGAAACCATAAATGAGGAGTAAAATCCCAGGCCAAAATGACCAATTATTGAATTTGACTGATCTTTGTATTTATCGAGAAAATCGTTTGCACTCGAAAAAGCTATCTGGTTAAGGTATTTATCAAGTTCATCCTGGGTCATACCAATTCCATTGTCAGATACTTTTATTGTTTTTTTCTTTTTATCGACTGATATCCTGATTGTTGTATCTCCAATATCTCCCTTGTAATCTCCTACAGAAGCCATTGTCTTAAGCTTTTGTGTTGCATCCACTGCATTTGAAACAAGTTCTCGCAGAAAAATCTCGTGATCTGAATAGAGGAATTTTTTGATTATCGGGAAAATATTCTCAGTTGTAACGCCAATCTTTCCGGTTTGCATAATATTTCGTTTTAAAGTTAAACATGTTTAGTCCGCCGATCACTTTCAAAAGATGTGCCGTTTGTTTCGATCTGACAAATAGTCATTCACGTTGCTATGAAATAAGATGAAGTGACAGAATGATCGGAAAAATGGTCCTGACTTCAGATGATTAATGCGGTAGAGGATACCTCCACTATGTATATGAATTTACGAAACCCATCCCCTGCCCCCCGCTAGTGCGGGGCAGGCTCTTCCCTTTAAAGAAAAAGGGAAGGGGTAAGTCAGCTGATTATAAACAAATTAGAAGTACTGTGGTAGATTAAAATAAGCAAAAATTGCAAAAAGGACAGAAAGCAGGAGAAAAGTAAAAAGGACAAAAGAGGAGATATTTCTTTTCCTCCGGGAAACCAGAATTCCATGCTCACTTATCAGCTTCTTAACAGTATTGTGAGTTCGCAGTATTGAATTTGCATTTTTGGGTATATAAGCGTCAATATTGAACTCTATGATTTTTTTTATCTCCTCCATTTTTTCGGCAGGACCAATCAATATTATTCCTGTCCGGGGATCGATATTCTTGATATCCATTGTAAGTTTACCTATCAAAGCATGGTTTTCCCGGGTATCGTGCAAAGAAAGAATTGCTACTTTACAGAAGCTATGCTCCTTTTCCTTTTCAAGGTCAGATAAAAATTCCTCTTTAGCCTGAAAAGATCTAACAGTGTACCTTGAAGTATCCGAAAATCTTTTTCTGACATCTTCAGCAAATCCTCTGTGATCATCAAAGCAGAACAGGTATGTTTTGGTACTCTTTTTCATCATTCCTTGTTTCTTGCATCAACATTTATTATTAAACTCCATAAACCATTTTTTAAAATATAGGCATCATAAGAATAATCTGGACCATAATATTGCCGGTCATTCTCAACTGAAGGTGAAAACGGGACCAGATGATCAAAAACTATTGTACTATCTGATTTGAATCTTAATGACATCATTCCATTTGAAGCATATTCGAAAACCTCCCTGTATTTAGTCGCGGTTCCGGTATAAAACCATTTTCTGCCAAATACAATAGAATTATCTGATGAAAAGCTTAATACTTCGATGATTTTCCTGCTTATGAATGGGTTACCGTAATCGATACCAAGCAAAACCCACATCTTCCGACCATTAATTGTATATGGTTTAATATCATAGTATAATGCTCCATACCAATCCTTTTCTGAATAAATTGTATCAGTAACTAAAGCGGGAGTCTTATAATCAGATGTTAATTTATAAACTAAGTTTTTCTTCTCATTTTCCTGCCGTTTAATTATATAACATAAATACTTGCCTGGCATGCCACTAAGAACAAGGTTCCAAGTAACAATTTTCAAAATTGAGTCAGTGGAAGTGAACTGACCCAGGTATTTAAGATTCCTGAATCTGTGATAAAAAACAGTATCTGAATTTACATAGCTTTCAATAATAACATTAATTGAGTCATTTATTCTTAACCGGTTAGTGTCAACAGTATTGTTTACCAGCCTTTTATATAGTTTCTCAAGTAATTCGGATGTATCTTCAGAAGCAGACTGTGCCCTGATTAGAGGAGTTAAAAGAAGAAGAAAAAATAAGAATAGATGTAACTTTCGTCTCATTGCTTTTCTCCATTATTCATAGCAGCATCAAGCAGTTTAATAAGTTGAATGCATGCCAGCGATATCTCATCATAACTTATAGTAAGAGGTGGAGCTATCCTGAATGCATCATTACAAAACAGAAAATAATCAAGAATCAGGCCATAATCAGGAGCATGAGAAATAACATAATTAATATACCCAGGCTTTTTTAATTTAACAGCAAGGAGCAGTCCTTCACCTCTGATTTCGGATATAAGGGGATGTTTAAGCTCATTTTTAAAAGCATCTGACTTTGAAGTACAACTTTCAACAAGTTTTTCATTAATTATAACATTAAGAGATGCTAATCCGGCAGCGCAACATAAAGGATGTCCTCCGAATGTTGTAATATGTCCGAGTACCGGATTTGAAACAAGGGAATTCATTATTTTGGATGAAGAAATGAAAGCACCTAATGGCATTCCGCCGCCCAGTGCTTTTGCCAGTAGGAGAATATCAGGTACTACATTATACTTATTAAGAGCAAACAAAGATCCGGTACGGCCAAAACCTGTCTGGATCTCATCAAATATAAGGAGTGCGCCTGCTGCCTGGCATTTGCTTTTTAGTTTATCCAGGAAGCTATTTTCAGGCATAATAACTCCCGCTTCAGCCTGAACCGGTTCGACAATTACACATGCTGTGTATTTATCAATCCTGTTTAAAGAGTGTTCATCATTAAAATCAAGTTGAAAAATATCCGGCAAAAGCGGACGGAAGGAGTTCCGGTAAAGTTCATGGCCCTGAATACTCAAAGCACCTTGTGTACTTCCATGATACGAATTATTAAAGGAAAACATTCTGCTCCTGCCTGTAAATCTTTTTGCAAGTTTCATTGCTCCCTCTACGGCCTCGCTCCCTGAGTTTACAAAAAAACAGGAATTCAGTTCAGGAGGAAGAAGCCCGATAAGTCGTTCTGCATATTTAACCTGAGGGCTCTGAATAATTTCACCATAGACCATCAGATGTAAGTACATATCAGACTGGTCCTTAATGGCTTTAATAACCTGAGGGTGACAATGGCCTGTATTGCTTACCGATACTCCGGAAATAAGATCCATGTATTTTGTTCCATCAGGGCCTAACATAAAAATGCCTTCAGCCCTGACAATTTCAAGCATCAGAGGAGTTGGAGAAGTTTGGCCCAGATTCTGAAGAAAGATTTGACGGTTTGTAAGCATTCGAATTGTCAGGAATCACCTGGCCATCACATTTATATCATTCAGAAGAGAATCCCTGTATGATTTTCCTACCGGAATGTTTTTCACAGTATCCCCCACTTTGAGATCGAGAGAGTTATCCTTGATAGACTGAATCATGCTTTTACTGATGATAAATGATCTGTGTACCCTGATGAAAATACCTGAAGGTAATTGATTCTCAATGGCCTTCATGGTAAAATGAATTGTAAATTTATCATCGGAGGTATTAAGAGTAACATAATTTTCAAGAGCTTCAATAAATATAATATCAATGAGTTTTAATTTGACCAGAGCCGATCCCTTCTTGATAAAAATCTCTTCCTCACCGGTACTTGGAGTTTCCTTTCTGGCAAAGTATCTCATTGTCTTATCTATGGCTTTACAAAACCTGCCATAAGTAATAGGCTTAAGCAAATAGTCAACAACATTAAAATCAAAGGCTTTTAAAGCAAATTCGTCAGCTGAGGATACAATAATTATATTGGGAGGAAAATCGAGGCTGCCAATAAAATCAAATCCATCCATTTCAGGCATAAGAATATCAAGAATGACCAGATCTATATCATGACGCTTGGTCAGTATGCTTCTGGCTTCAACAGAGTTACTGTAAGTCCCTAAAAGAGTAAGGGATGTTGACTTGGCCACATACTCTTCAAGTATCTTGCAACTTACCTTATCATCATCAACAATAATGCAATTCATGCCTCTTGGTTTTCGTCGGTGTTTTCAAATTCAAAAATAGTAAAAAACAATAACAATTATTACAAATATTTTAAAAAAGAATTGATACCTGAATTTTGCATTAAAATGAGAATTCAAACAGAAAATTTATAGAAGGACTACATAAGTGTGAAACTCATTGATATCCAAGAACTATATCATTACAAAAAAAGGGGTGTAAAAACACCCCTCAGCAATCTCATTTTAATTAGATTAAAGACCTTTGTTAAGTGCCGGAGCTGCTTTGAATTTAACAACTTTCTTAGCTGGCACATTCAATTTTGCACCTGTACGAGGGTTACGAACCACTCTTGCACTTCTTTTTATTACATTAAATGTTCCTAAACCAGGAAGCTGAATTCTTTGACCTTTTTTCATTGCTTTGCCAAAAGCTCCAACAAATGAATTCAAAGCTTTACCTGCATCTTTGATAGAAAGACCTGCTTCAGCAGCGATTGAATTAACTAATTCTTTTTTTGTCATAATTTTAAAAGATTAAAGGGTTACACCTATCTCACTAATTGAATACAAATTTATTTTTTTTTAATTCATATGCAAATTTATTTTCACGTTTTTCTACAAATAGTGCCACTTTTAGGAAAAAAAACTGCTTTTTTCCGATAATTTGTAAAATTTATCTGAAATATCGGAACTCCTCAATAGACCATGGTTTCAGATTGTTTATCAATTCTTTTTGTTCACATCCTGTTGATAAAAATCATATAATACTGATATTCAACTACATAACCTTTTTTATAAAATAATTCTTAAAAAGCAAAATTGTATTATATTTGCAGCGGAGAAATGGCAGAGCGGTCGAATGCGGCGGTCTTGAAAACCGTTGATCTGTTTCCACGGATCCGGGGGTTCGAATCCCTCTTTCTCCGCCAAAGCTTAAATTAATCCCGCGAAAGCGGGATTTTTTGTTTTTCTGAAGGGCCCGAAAAAGCTTGCTTTGGAGGGCACTGAGAGGAAAACAAAATAACCCGAAGAGTAATTTAAGCTTTGAAGCTCTCCCCCACGGGATCATTGAAAATAATCCCTTTTTCTCCGCAGAACAAATTACTCCTGTCAACTCGCCTGAACGGGTCTGTCAGTATTTCTTCTCATTCGTATGGTTTAAAGGAGATCAAAACAGTGCGATTATATGTTCCGTAAACTTTTACCACTGAAATAAATGTATATTTCTACTGACCCTGAGTAATGCTGTCTGCAAATAGTCAGGTTCTGAGGAAGCTCAAAAAAGGATGCAATACTAAATTATTAAACCCTAATTCATCTTGCTGGCAATCTCAATATCCTTTTTTACATGTGATTCAATGACGTGCCAATCAAAAATTCCCATCATTGAGATATTCATCTTAGTATATTGCTTATCTAGAATTTTTGAATATTCCTGCCAGCTTTTTAATGATTCCTCAAGACTACTGACAGCTAATGTTTTATATTCAGATTGTTTTGAAACCTGAAACAACTTAAGATATGTTGCCCCCCTGATCTTTTTCGCATAGTAATTGCCCAAATGAGCCATAGCACGGATATCTCCTATTGTTTCAGTAAGTTCGTTATTTACACCACCGTCCATAACAGCTGTCTTTCCAAGAGCCTCCCTGGCATAGGTTTCCAGGTTATAAGCTACTTCCAAAGGTGTAATCCCTTGAATATCTTTACCATTAAGGAGTTTATCAGCATATTCTTCAATACTTAACAGACCACTCTCATCCATTGTTTTAGCATTAATGAAAGCATTAATATCATGATATCCTTTTATTGCTGCACCATAACCTGTACTTATACCTGCTTCAGGCCACCAGAGATAATCCCAGCTGAACCAGTGAAATTTATTTACCAGAGGAACTATTTCAGAAGCTGCACGCCATGAGGTGTACAGATCTTCACCTGAAACTGAAGGAAACCTGTTTTTAATAAGTCCTTTCAGCAGGGAAACAGGAGTTTCCGGATCATATCCCAACCTTCCCCAAAGAAGAAAACTATACCAATGCTTCTCATTCTCAAGCATACGCGGAGACAGCGGATTTTTACTAATACTCTCACGACCCCAAACAAACCTGTCTGAACCCATATAATAACCAGCTGTCCTGCCTCCTTTAGGGAAATTGAGTATGAACTGCCTGACATATTCAGGATCACCCCAACGAAGATTGTATATATCATCATTACGAATATTCCACCATGTTGCAATACTTTCCGGCATGGTTGGCAGAAGTTCTTTTTCTGCAAAAGGTGGATTATATGAAGAATAAATCCTCGCTCTTGAATATTTGAAACTCATATCAAAACCATCTTTGAGCTGTCCAAACCTGCTTTCAATCTCCTCAAAAGAGGTCCACCAGTGGCGGTGAATAAAACGGATATGCCTCTCAGGCTGTATTTTCTGAACATCCTGAACACCCTTTCCATAGGTTTCCCATAACCATTCTTCCTTATCAGAATCACTTATGTTATTCATATTTTCACCGGCGGTAACGCCAATGCCAGCAAGCTTCGGATAAGTCAGAAAGAGTTGCTCAACAGACTTTCGCAAATAATCTTTTGTGGTAGTGTTATCTTTGCTTTCGCTGATTCCATATTTGCCCCCGATACCATTCATATGAATATTCCAGGTAATAATAAATATTTCAATACCACGATCGTATGCATAATCCATAATCCTCTTCCACAGATCTATTTTCTGGTCGATTGTCATTTCCAGAACCTTACCACTTTTATTATAAACATCATCTAATGCGATATCAGGATAGTCCTTAAGTTTTACCATAGAAGGAAAGGGATGCTGATTCCAGAGGGACAGGACATTATAGCGCTGACGGGCAAGTACGTCCAGATATTCTGTCCAGAATCCAAAGTCCCACATATGTACGATGTTTGTCTGTGCTGAAGTGCCTCTGTCATCATGACTGGGTTGTCTGTCATCCAAAGGAATATTAAATTTTAGTCCTCTTTTGGCTATATAAGGTGTGTGATTCTCATCCTTCAATGATTCAAGACCGAATGCCTTCACTATTTCACCAATATGTATTCCTCCATACATTGCCCCGACTCTGTCACCACCAATTGCCCAATAACTTTTTGAAGTTCCCTTTCCTGCAACCCTTAGTGCGTAATCCTGTTTACCCATAGGTTTAACAGCTGCACCTCCTGCTGCCATTAACCTGGCAATCACATCATCATCATATTCAGCGATTACAATCTGTACTGCTTTTGAAGAGGAAGGCATCTCAGACAATTTCTTAAGAACTACAGTTCCCCCGGCTGCTTCCAACACTTTCTTTAAATCTTCTGCTGCAAAAACAATGGCAGGTTCAGTATTGTTATAAAACAATTCAGCATTAACAGCCTTTCCCGCTTTTTCCTGCGGTTTTCCGTTCAATGTTTGGAAACATCCGATAATCAAAAGCAGGATGAGCATTTTTCCGGGTTGTAGTTTTAGCTTTGATATCATATTCATGTTTTAAAATGGAAGACAAATCTAGAATTAAACGCCAGTTATATGAATTATTCAATAGACTTTATTGAATATTTTTGAATAAAAAATACGACCCCGGTAATTGTTATTTAAAAATACCGGGGGTTAAGTAACAACAAACTTATAATAAGATCATATTCATAATCCTGATTTTATAAGTCTGTTAAGTCTCTTTTCGCATTCAACCATTGAACGACCTGAATGATAAGCTACTTTCCATTCATTGCCAATATTTCCGTCAATTACATTTCCTTCCCGGTCGAGCAAACGCCGCCACTCACCCACCTCATGGTTTATCATATTGTCGTCAACAAAATTCCAGATGGTCTGAAATGCTTCGATATATCTGACATCTCCAAACAATTCATAACCTTCAAGAAAGCCAACAAGTGATTCTGTGTGCTGCCACCACTCCTTCTCCTTAACCAGTGCTCCTCCTTTGCGTAATCCATCCCGGTAAATGCCACCCTGTTCAAAGTCAACACCATATTTAACGGCATTATCCAGCAGTTTTTTAAATACAGGTTTGTACAGCTCAACGGATTCGCCGGCTGCTTTTAATGCCCGGACAGTCAGCCATACAAGCTCAGTGTTATGACCATAAGAAGTTGTTTCAGTAGGATCAGCAGGCTTCTCACCCTCCCTTTCAGCATTCCATGTGCGTTTAATATTGATTGCAGGAAGAGCCTTCCACGCCATGTCGAATTGATTTAAACCAGAACCAGCTTCATGATCAACCATCCTTTCGCTTATCAGCTTTATTATCTCAACCAGTTTTCGTTTGTGTAATTCCTTGCCAGACGCCATGTAAAGTGAGGTGAATGCCTCCATAAGGTGCATATGTGTATCCAGCCCTTTCCTGTCACCTCCGCTGAATCCACCAGGTGACGGGATCCAGTTATCTTCCAGATTTTCGTAATATCCTCCATGCTGCGTATCAGAGCAGTATTTCTGAAGCAGGTCGAATGTTTTCTCGGCATATTCCAGTCCGCGTTTATCTCCTGTTGAAATGTAATAATCAGACAGTGCATAAATGGCAAAACTTTGTCCGTACACAATTTTCCCATCATCCAAAGGAGTTCCATCACTCTTTACTTTCCACCGCCAGCCTTCGTTTTTACTATCCCAGAGATATTTTATTAAAAAATCAACACCCTGTTTTGCGCTTGCCTTTGGATCTTCACCCGGGGTAATAATATTCAATTGAGAAAACCACCAGATCATGCGGCATTGTGTGTTAAGATATTTTTCAGGCATTGCAAGGGGTTTACCATTAGCATCGAAATTTGTAAGAAATCCTCCATATTGCTTATCGACACTATTTATGTTCCAGAAAGGGATAAGTTCGCTATACAAGTGCCCGTAAACTCTTTTATAAACTTCTTTCATAATAATTATTTCCTCTAACTGACAATTGAATCCTTCAAAATACAATGAAAACAACTGATTAATTTCCTGTTTTCATAACCAGTGCTTTTCTGTCGGTTGGCTAACGGATTTCAGGATTTAATTCTGAGATCCTGGCATTCAGCATCCTGCTTAACTCTTCAACAACCGATGCATTTTCAGGCTCTTCTGAAATATTCTTATTTTCCTCAGGATCAATTGAATGATCATATAACATCCGTGCCAGCATTTTTCCGCTATTATCCTGAAACTCTGTGTACATAAACCTCTCTGTCTTAATTGTTTCGCCATTTCCGTAACGATTGTAAATTGCATCTTTCCATTGTTGTTTCTGATCTTTAAGCAATGGTACAAAACTTCTGCCGTCAAGATGCTCCGGTAAAGGTATTCCGGCCATTTCGCACAATGAAGGATATAAGTCGACATATTCAACAAGAGAATTTATTTCAGTATATGGATTAATCCCCGGGCCCTTTAAAAGAACTGCACAACGTGCCGCTTTTTCAAAAGTTGAATGTTTGCACCATAATCCATGTTCACCAAGGAACCAACCATGGTCACCCCAGAGTATAACAATTGTGTTTTCTTCGAGGCCAAGCACTTTAAGCTGTGCCAGCAGTTTCCCGATCATTGCATCAGTATAACTGGTACATGCATAATACCCGTGAACAAGGTTAAATTCAAGTGAGTCGTCAACCGGTCCTTCTTTGGGCACTCCATAATAATTCCTGAGTTCTCCCCAATTTGTGTTTGCGGCAGAAGGCGCATTTTCGGGCATAAAAGGATTCTTTGCCAGTTGAATGTCTTCTTTCGAATACATATCCCAGTATTTCTTCGGAGCATTAAAAGGAAGGTGAGGTTTCAGGAATCCAACTGCCAGAAAAAAGGGTTCATCTTTTTCCGATGCTCTGGCTAATTCCTCAACTGCCCTGTTCGCTATCTTACCGTCATAATATATATCATCCTCTGCATCAACCCATTCAAAAGGCTTCCCGACAAAGGCATTTATTTCATTTTCTGGAGTATAGGTCTTTGCTATCAGTTTATTTTCAGCGCTCTGATAATCCTTCCAGTTAATCTGTTGTGACAGGGAATCAGGGTAGTCTGGTCGCCATGGATTAACAGACCATGATTGAAGTGCATCATCAGGATGGTGAAAAACCTTACCCAGGCTCATGGTTGTATACCCATTTTCTTTAAATAGCTGGGGCATCGTTTTGACACCAGGGGCATCAACATCGACACGAACCTTATAATCAGTAAAACGGGTTTTGGTCGGATAGAGCCCTGTCATGATGCTTCCTCGTGAAGCCCCTGATACTGCAATATTACAATAAGCCTGATTAAATATTGCCCCGTCGGATGCCAGGTTGTCCATGTTTGGAGTTTTTATCTGAGGATTTCCGTAGCACCCTGCCTGAGGACGTAAATCATCAACGGCAATAAAAAGAATATTTGGCTTTTTTATCTTTTCCTCCTTCTGGTTTGTGCAGGAATAAAAGGCAAGAGAAGCAAGAAATAAGGTTGAAATGTCACTAAATTTCATATAAATAAATTTTAAGTTAAAATCCTACTTTCATAACCTTCTTATAAAAATGAACATAGATAAAAGTACATATTTTATTACAGTTCAAGAATTGGATGGGATAAAAATTGGTATTAAAAAATTAATTGATTAAATTTTCTAACTTTATATAATGATGATCAAAAAAGTTGAATCAAAAACCATAGTGAAAAATGAAATGTTTGAAAGTATTTTTATTACTGGCATTTATTACATTTATTTATGCTTCCTGCGGAAGTAAATCGGGCAAGGATAAATCTCAGCCTGTTATTACGATTACGACTAAAATGGAAGCTCCTGCCTGGGCTCAGATGGAACGTAAATTATTAGACGAGAATGCAAGTCTTATGGAACTATTTGCAGGGAAATATGTAAATCCTGACAATGGTTATATGGAAATTGTAGAGCACTGGGGCGGAGGAGACGGACCTGATGACGTTATGGAGAATTTCTATAACTGGCCCCTGGTATACGTACTTGGGGGTCCAAAGAGCTCACTCGATCTGTTCAATAAGATATGGGAAGGGCATATCCGTCAGTACACTGACCTCAATATGTATTACAGGGAGTTTGTTACAGCTTTCGACTGGGAGCATAATGGCGAAGGTTATCAGCCGTTTTTCATGCTTCCCCTGGCCGATCCTGATGATCCCAAGACCCGTGAACGCATTGTCCGTTTCGCAAATTTCTATACAGGAAGAGATACCTCAGTAAACAACTATGATCCTGAACATAAGATCATTAAAAGCATTCTCAACGGCAGCCGTGGGGCCAGACTGGAAGCAGATGCAGAATACTGGAGTGGTCGTAAAGGTGAAAGCTATTTCACCACATCAGGTGATTGGACTAATGTAAAAGGTGATGTGCCGATGAATCTTGGCGCCACTTCCCTGGCAGTAAATGCCTTTATTCTGACGGGGGAAAGCCATTATCGCGATTGGGTGCTCGAATACATGGGCGCATGGCGCGACAGGGCTATAGCCAATAATGGCTGGGTTCCTTCTATAGTTGGTCTGAACGGGAAAGTGGGTGAAGGCTGGAATGGAAAATGGTATGGAGGGCTCATGGGATGGGACTGGACATTCGGAGGCTGGGGAATACTTGGTCGAAATGTCCGTATCGGATTTGGGAATGCTGCCTTTCTGGGTGGTTCAAGCTATATAGATGTTCTCCGCAACCAGGGACAAAGACTGATTGAAACCAGAACCAATACCGAACAAGGCATGAAATTCATGAACAAGTATGGTGACAATGGTCCATACAATCCATCTGGCGGAGCCGCTTTTGAAGGGCTCTACTCGGACATATATTTCTACACTCTTAATAAACAGGACCTCGAAACACTCAGGAATATAAGTATTCCAAAAGCAAGCGAGCGAAAGGATAAGCACGTATGGGTTTATGAATATGAAGTTGGAAGATTCGAGGGTGGCAATGAAGTAGCCTGGTACGACTTTCTTGAGGGTAACGATCCTGATTACCCGGTACGTGCATTTAATGATGCCTTTGCCAGAATAGGATTTAACAGGCAGGCTATCGAAAAGGATAAGAGCACTCCTGATACAAGACAAGCCGATACTCCCCACGTTCTTAGAGTTTCGGAAGAGGGGCCTCTTGGAGCAATAGGGGCAGTAACGGGTGCGCTTGTAAATCTGACTATGGGGGGTATAAATCCTCTTTGGTGCGGTGCATTGCTTTACTGTGAATTGCGTTATTTCGACCCTGTTGAAAAGCGCCCTGGTCTTCCTCCTGATGTTGCGGCATTAGTAACCTCAATTACACCTGAGAGTGTAACTGTTACTCTGGTTAATCTTAACAAGAACGAGAACAGGGATTTGATTGTTCAAACCGGAGCATATGGTGAGCACACCTGCATTTCTGTATTGTCAGGAAAAAAACCGGTACTTGTAGATGGTAAATGGTTTCAGGTAAACCTTAAAGCAGGAGCAGGAGGAGAATTGGTAATTAACAGGAAAAGAAATTCGGAACAACCCACTTTCAGTTTACCATGGAATAACTAACCAGGTTAATTACTAACAAATTAATTACTGCACATTAAAAAAAGAAAACATCTACAAAAAATATCTCAAAAAGATATAATTGAACCTGCACTAATTTCATGTTTTTTTTATCTTTAAAATATTGAAAATATTATAAATATGTCAGCATCTGAAAATAAACGTAAGGAGTCAGGCTCTATTACACGTCGCGGCTTCATTACCGGAGCAATGTCAATGGCTGTTATTTCCGGCTATGGCATGTTACAAAAGCAATTAAATATTGATCCTTCTGAAGATAATCCAGATTTTGCCGTAAAAGAGAAACTGACAATAATTGACACGCATACTCATTTCTATGATCCTACCAGGCAGAATCCTCCGGGACGTGACCGGCCTCTGCCCTGGCCATCACCAAAAGATATATTTCTTTACAAAAAAATCATGCCTGCTGACTGGGAAGCACTTGCAAAACCATTGGGTATGAGTGGTACTGTAGTTGTTGAGGGAGGTACTTCCTGGCTGGAAGACAATGACTGGATACTAAATCTGGCAGAACGTCATAAGTCGATTGTTGGTTTTATCGGAAATCTTTCCGGAACGGCAATTGAATCCGGGAAAACTGTTCCGGTATGGGACAATCTTGACCGCTTTGGGCAGGAGTTACGTCGCCTTGAACGTAACAGGTTCTTCAGGGGCATCCGTGTTGGAGGGCGCTCTATCTCAAATGATCTAAGTAACGGCAGGTATCCTCACTTTGAATTACTTACCAATGCTGGAATGGTAACAGATGTTTTGAATGTACCGGCTGAGGATATCATTGCGGTGGCCAAATCCCTCCCGGCGCTCACCATCGTGGTCGATCATATGTACGGATTTAAAACAGAATTAGTTGCAACAGAAAAATGGAAAAGTGATATCAGAGCAATGGGTGAGCACCAAAACATTATTATGAAAGTTTCAGGCATGGTAGAAGGTTGTGATTCTCCACAGACAGATCCAGATACAGCACTTATCCAGTG
Organism: uncultured Bacteroidales bacterium; assembly: GCA_963732435.1. Taxonomy (GTDB): domain Bacteria; phylum Bacteroidota; class Bacteroidia; order Bacteroidales; family VadinHA17; genus LD21. Next base: position 322,459 of record CAVSZL010000012.1, read on the forward strand.
CAGGGGTGCCCTTGATCATGTTTACCAGTATTTCGGACCGGACAGGCTGGTTTTCGGGACTAACTGGCCGGTATCCCAACCAAAAGGTGAAATGTCAGTTGTAAAAGGCATTGTATATAATTATTTTTCACCAAAGGGTAAGGAAATTCTGGCAAAGGTATTTGCAGGAAATGCAAAAAGAGTTTATAAATATTTAATCAGATAAAGAATATCTTAAGAAAATACCTATCAAACTAAAATTGGAGGAAATATAATGAGAAGAAGAAATTTTATTAAGTCAGCAACCCATGCCGGAGCGGCAGGATTAATTATTCCAGGGATTGCTCTCAGCAGTTCAGGTTGTAATTCAGGTCAGAATCAGAAATCAGATAACTCTGAATCAAAACAGAGGTGCAATCCGCTGGAAGGAATTACCCGTCAAAATATAAAAATTACTGATATTAAAGTAAGGCTCTTCTCAACTCCTATTCCACCTGAAAAATGGTGGTATGGTTGCGGTGTGGAACTTGTAACCGAGATATATACTGATCAGGGAATTGTTGGTTTAGGCGGACCAACCAACTACGGTGGAGAAGAAGATATCAAAAAAATAACTGAAGAATTTATCAGACCTTTACTAATTGGTTTAAATCCCTTTGATATTGAGTTTATTGCTGCCGGGACAAGTCCTCAGGGTAATGGAGGGCAGAGCTGGCCCACAGCTTGCTCCTGGGCTGGTATTGATGTTGCCTGTTGGGATATAATCGGAAAAGCAGCAAATAAACCTGTATATGAGATGCTGGCAATAGACCATGAACCAAAAACGAATATTGAACATTATGCAAGTGCCGGAACTGTTTATGACTGGCTCAAAAGGCCCGAGGTACTGATTGAGGATGCGTTAAGCTATAAGGAAGAAGGTTTCAGGTCATTTAAGTTCAGGCTGGGAGAAAACTTTGAAAAAGCAATGACTATTGAGAAATACATTCCTTTCCTCAGGAAATTGAGGGAAGCAGTTGGACCTGAATTCAGGCTGATGCAGGAAAGTAATATGCGATTAACCCTTGAGCAATGTCTCGAACTTGTGCCTGTTCTTGAAGAACTTAATTTCACATGGTTTGAGGAACCTATAAACAGGTGGAGTATTGACCCTAAAAAAAGGAACACAGAAGAGGGACTCAGGGAAAGTATTGATGGCCATATTAAAATTAACCAGGCAGCCACGAAAATGCTAATTGCAGGAGGCGAAACCATGCACAGACTCGAGGAATTCGCAGAGTGGATACTCCGCGATGCATATGATATCGTTCAACCTGACTGTAATACCACAGGAATTACAGAAGCATGGAGAATCGCAAGATTAGCTCATCTAAAGAATAAGCCATGTGTTCCTCACAACTGGCATGGTGGTCCGACCTGGATGTCGAATATACAACTGGTAGCAGGAATACCTAATCAATTGATACTGGAATCGAACCGTAATTTTAATCCATTCCGTGAGGAGTTGTTTGTTAATCCGATTGTTGTTAAGGACAGTTTTGCCGATGCACCTTCAGGTCCTGGTCTGGGTGTTGAAATAATACCGGATGCTGATAAAAAGTTTCCGTACGATCCCAGGAATTCCTGGAGAAATATGCAACGATAGAAACCAGTATTCTAATATTCTTTTAACTGATTAACAGCTCAATACTAACTTAGCTAGTTATTTTTTCCTTTATACTCCGGATAGTACTTCTTAATGGTGTATTCAGGTTGCCACTGGTCAGGAACCCCTTGTTTATAAGTATATTCAAGGGGCAAAATGGTTTTTGCAGTAAGTGCTGCTGTATCATTGGTAATTTTCTGCCATTCCTTTAACAGAGACATCATCTCCACAACTTTTGCTTTATGCGCCGGTTGCTGAGCAAGGTTTATGATCTCAAGAGGATCTTTTTCCAGGTTAAAGAGCTGGGTAAAATCTTTATCAGGATAGCGGATAAGTTTCCATTCAGCAGTGCGAACAGCACGTGCTACACCCTTATAAGCAGTGAATAAAGATGTGCGAATTCCATCTGAATTTCCTTTAATTACACTTGTAAAGTCCTTACCATCAATATTCTCAGGTATTTTCAGATTACACAGGGAGCATAGGGTAGGAAAAATATCGAGAAGGTAAATCAATGCATCCGACTCCTCTCCCCTCTTAATTCCCGGCCCGCTGATAATAAACGGGACTTTAGTACTGTGCTCATAAAGTGATTGTTTGCCAAGCAAGCCATGACTTCCGATAGCCAGGCCATTGTCGCCGGCATATATAATAATCGTATTCTCATACAGTCCGTTCTTTTTCAGAGATTCTATAATCTCCCCTACTTTACTGTCGAGATGAGTTACGAGTGCATAGTAATCGGCTAAAGAAGCCCGAATAATATCAGTTGTCCGTGGCCATGGGGTTGTACCCTCATCCCTTACATCGCTGTCGATGGCAAATGGATGAGAATTCATATAATTGCCCGGTAATGGTATTGATGAATCTTTATAATATCCTACAAAGTCATTCCGTGGTGAACGTGGATCATGTGGAACTGTAAAAGCAACATAACAGAAAAAAGGTTTGTCACTCTTCCTTTTTGAATAATCTGTAATAAAATCTAAAGCTGCATCAGTAAAATGATCCGTTGAAAATCCTTTCTTATAAACTTCGGGAGTCAGCTTACCATCAGGTCCGATATCGCGACATGGAATATTATAATGATCAGCCATACCGCCAAAAAATATATTCCTGCCTTTCTGAAATGAAGCTACAAAGGTATTCTGGCCGTTATGCCATTTTCCTGTTCCAAAAGTTTCATAACCATATTTGCTGAAATACAAAGGCATTGTTGTTACACCTTCCAGCTTGTCATAAACATTAAACAGATATTTTCCACTCATAAGCATGGCTCTGCTTGGTGCGCTGATTGCCCCATGATGGCCTCCCATAACATATGTATTGGTAAAACGGGTACCGGACAGAGCCAGCTTATCAATGTTAGGGGTACTGATATATTTGTTCCCTGCGGCCCCAAGTGCATCAGCCCGTTGATCATCGGCGAAAAGAAAAAGAATATTCAATGGTTTCCTGTTTTCATCCGGATTGATGGATTGGGCCTGAAGCGGTCTGTGCTGAATTAAAGCCGGCAGAAACAGAATTACTGATACTTTTTTTGATAGATACATCTTTGCAGTTATTATTTTAGACTTTGTAAGTTAGTAAATTTATGTTTGAAAATTACTACTGATGCGTTTGATTTCAGTATTAAGCTTGCCACGAAGTGGTATAATATGAATAACCGTGGGTGTAAACCCACGGAAAACTGCAAACTAAACATCTCAGCCCTGAAGGGGCTGAATATCAGGGTGATGTATAGAGCCCCTTATTCAACCCCTCCGGGGTTGTCAGAGGGTAAGCATGCCTTTACCGTGGGTTGCACCCACGGTTATTCAAATTAAACCCCTCCGGGGTTAAGTATCAATTCAAACCATAAAATCAATGAACACTTATATTTTGGTTATTATCAACAATTAAAACTTCATTTCTAAGATTAACACATCATTGGTATTTTAAAATTAACACTTTTTAGAATTACCAGTACTATTCTTGAATAGATTAAATTACCTGCCTGATAAGTTTCTGAAAATAACTAACCATAAAAATTATGTATCAAAGATGAATACCTTTTTCTGATCGTATGGATAAGGATTTTTTCTTTAAATTTGTTTTTAACCATAAAGAATCCGCAATGAACAGATTATTAGTGATTTTTATATTGTCAGTTTTTGTTAATACTATTTCACTCACAGATACCGTTGCAGAAGCATCTGGCTGTGGAAAGGAAGATATTCCCGGTTTGGTGGTCGTGAAAGCAAGTACAAGAGAAGCCCCTCCTGACTGGGCAGTCATGCAGCGTCAACTTATAAAATCAATGGAAGATGCTGTTCCATACTATTTAAACCGTTTCACGCGCCGCGATGGAACACTCTATGGAAAAGGTCCCTGGGACGATGTTACGGAAATGTTTTACAACTGGGCTCTTTTTTACGGAATCGGTGCTGATGAAAAACTACTTAACTCTGCAATCCTGGAATTTAATGCCCTGATACGACAGTGCACAAATCTGGATGGTCAGCTCTACAGAGAATTTACAAAAAGTGATGACTGGTTCCATATAAGCGAGGGACTAATGGCCTTTTATGATCTGGCACTAGGTGATCCGACTATTCCTGAAAATATTGAAAGGGCTAAGCGGTTTGCAGGATTTTACATGAATGAGGATGCAGAAAGTACAAGGAACTATGATCCTGTCAAAAAACTTATTCCTTACATTTCAACTGGAAGTAAAGGGCCAGATGAAAATTTCAATGGTATATACATGATTAACTTTGGTCATGCCTCTTTATATCCTGTAATCAAAGAAAACATTATACCCGGCTGGGAAAAAGATCCAAAGAGGTATAAACAAATAAGTGGAATATACAAAGACGTTGTAAACAGGTGTGATGTACCTGTAAACCTTGGTGCAGTAGGACTGATAACAAATGCATATCTGTATACCGGTGATGAAAAATACAAAAAATGGGTTCTTGATTATGTTGACAGATGGATATCAAATATAAAACAGAATAATGGTATTCTGCCGGATAATATAGGGCAGACCGGGCAGATCGGTGAATACAGGAACGGACAATGGTGGGGAGGATTCTTTGGATGGACAGGAAGATACTCTGTTCATATGATGTTCAGTTCTCTGACTCTTGCTTCCGAATGTGCTTATCTCGTTTCAGGTAATCCTGATTATCTTTATCTTATCAGGTCACAGATTGATCTTCTCCTGAACAACTCAAAAATCTCAAAGGAAGGGCAGCTGCTTGTTCCTTATAAATACGGACCTGATGGCTGGCATAGCTACAGACCTTTCAGAATTACCGACCTTGCGCATTTATGGAATGAGTCCATGGATCAGGAAGACTGGAAGAGAATTGAAAAGGTAATGAATGGCAGTAAATATTACCCTCTTGCTTATTCCGGACCATGGGGCCAGAATATGCATAATATTAAAGATACCCAGCAATATGTTCCCGGTAAACCATTTGACTGGAATTATGTGCCCAGTGAAGGAGACCGTAATATTGACTTCCCTACGGAATTTCCCAGAATTGCGTACTATGCAGGTAAAAATCCCGACTGGCCTTATAAGATCATGGCTGCAGATTACCAGGAGGTTGCAAGAAGGATGGAATTCATGAGAAATGACCCCAGGGATATTTATACAATTAAGGATGATGATCTTTACCCGAATAATCCTGTTATTACCAAAGGGCTGATCCAGGTAACCATGGGCGCTCCTCAGACTGTCTATAACGGAGGATTATTACGGGCAAGAGTTCGCTATTTTGATATCGAAAAAACAAGGCCCGGACTCCCGTCCGATGTGGCTGCCCTTGTAGAAAAGCTGGAAGACAAACTTACAGTTGTCCGACTGGTAAATATCAGTGTAACAGACACAAGGAAGCTTATCATACAGGCAGGAGCTTTCGGGGAACATGAATTTACTGATGTAAAATTTCAGGAAATGAGTATCGGAAATGATGGCAAAAAATCGATTTCAGAAAAAACAGTAACAGTAAATAATAAGTTTTTTGCAGTGGAACTTCCAGCTGCCACAACGATTACTCTTGAAATGGGAACACGAAGATATGTAAATAAACCAGCTTACGCTTTTCCATGGCATACCCCTTAGATTCCAACTGATAAAAAGAACTAAAAAGTAATACTTAAAATGAAATTTATGTGTTTTTTGAAATTAGCTCGGATATTTGCTGTATTACTTGTTCTGGATGGCAGCATAAATAACTCCTTTGCCAGGAACCCGGAAAGGAAATATACAAATGAATTTATTACTATCGGGACCTTTGAGTTACCTGAAGGGCCTGTAAGTTTTCTTGAAGATAACAAGGGCAATCTGATAATTACTGTTAAAGGCGAAAATGGTTTTATTGGTAGTGTAAAGGGCACTATTGTAGAACCACTTGTAAAAGGATATATTTCAGATGCTGCATTGGGCCCTGATGGAAATATCTGGTATCTTGGAAAAAACAGCATAAAATCAGTCAGTTTTTCAAAGACAATCTCAAATAAGGATTTAATACCATTGTTTTTCAAGGATAAGAACCCTGACATCTTCCCAGGATCAAACGAACCTCATTTTTACAGGGACAGAGCCGGAAGCATATGGCTCTTAAATGCACCAAACCGTGTTGGAGCTGATATGCAAAGTATTTCAAATCCAAATTCAGGCCTTAACACTACTAAGCATCCTCTGCCTCAGGCAACAGACCCATTTGGAAATATGTGGGGAGTTATAACAACTGACGACAAAGGAAAAAAAGCGATAGCTCTCCTCCCATCCCGTGAGTCAGAGAAATGGACTGTTTATGATGAGAAAAATGGCTTCCCGGCCGGTCAATGGAATTCAGTTATTGCTGATATTGAGGGAATTATATGGGTTTCCGGCAAATCAGGATTATGTAGTTTTAATCCACTTAATCCAAAACGTGGCTGGCTTACTTTTCCACCAGATTCGCAATATCCCGGAGGTGCTGTATCATTTATGACACTTTCTCCGACTGGTCATGCTTTAACAGCATTGCAAAGCGGAGAAATATATGAATTAAATATCGATTCAAAGGAAGCTCCTGTTATTAACAGGATCAATACAAACGGGATCCCAAAATACCCGTTAAGTGCTTTATACACAGACAAGGCCGGACGTATCATGGTTGTAGTAAAAAACAAGCTTTACCGTCAGGATAAGGAGGAAGCAGCATGGCAGCCTTTAACTCCGATGCCATACGGGAACCATGATCTCTTTGGCGTTGAACTCAATGGGAAAATATATACTGCAGGCGGCGGTGCCAATCACGGGTTTCCTGTAAAATCGGAAAATTTTGATTGTCTTCTGATTTACGATATTCATAATGACCGATGGGATGCTTCACCCCCAATGTCAACGAACCATCGTTACTGCAGTGTTGGGCTCCTCGATGGGAAAATATGGGTCATAGGTGGATTCAATAAGTCAGATAAGACTCCTGAAAAAGAGGGGAGAATGTGGAATGATTCGCCAATGAATACAGTAGAGATTTATGATCCTGAAAACCGGACCTGGACAACCGGACCATCACTTGATGTCCCTCGTGCAGAGACTGTTGCCTGCACTTTGACCGGTCGGCTATTTGTTTTTGGTTCCACCGGCAGTGAAATATTTAAGACTCTTAGTATTGCCCCCGGTGAGAAACAATGGAGATCGGAACCGGCAGCTCCGTTTCCAATTTTTCAGACAACAGGTAGTGTTCTTGATAACTGTGCCTATATTATGGCTGGAGGTAACGGACTCATTATGTACAATCCGCAGACACAGTCCTGGCAAAACGATTTCCCTCTGATTCCGGGATTAAAACCACCATTTTCATCAATTGTTGTAACCTATAATAGTGAAATATGGGTAATCAGTGGCAGAGGCAATGATGATGGAACAAAAGTATGGATATATTCCCCACAGGAGAAAAAATGGAGAGCAGGACCCTCTTTCCCTTATCCGACAATGTGGGCCAATGGTATTGAAGTAGATGGTCGTCTTTATATTTATGGAGGCGCAACACAATCTAAAATCCGCAATACCTATGTTTATTGGGATGCAATCAGGATTCTGAAATAGTTTATGTCCTGATAAAGAGAAAAGCTGATTTGCAAAAGAGTTAAATTTTGCTTTTTACAAGTGACCCTGGAATTGAAATCAATTCGATGCCACCTGCTAATCCAAGGTTGCCTGAGTACTGTTTATTTTCAGCATTATTCCAGTGTTCGTGAACACCCAGACTGGGTATCGGCTTTCCGCTGTTATCAGGATCATAGAAGATTCCATCGGGCCAGTTGGAGGAATCAGCTGCCTGGTGCAGATAGTCATCCACACCGCTTGCATTTGGCATTGTTTCCCATCTGTTATTACGTTTATCATGAGTATTTATACCGTTCCATTCCGCCCTGAGAAAATCATAACAAACCGATTCAAGCGCCACCTGATCCTGAGATATAAAAATCGAATTACTCCAGTCATTATTGAAAGGAGCCATAAAATATTTTACCGGTACTGAATTTTGACCAGATCCACCTCCTGTTAATCCATCCACAACAAAGAGCATAGTATTCCGGCCAAGGTACCTGCTACCCATAAGATCAACCAATGCACGATATTTATGGTAACCTCCGTTGGAGATTTTGCCGTCAGCATAACTTGCAACAAGGGAGTAGTGCAGATGACCGGCTCCTTCTCTTGCCTGGGCGCCATAAAGATTTTTGGCATTTAATGTTATTCCTGCCCAGGTGTGTGGTTTCAGGGAGGCAACATTTATAAGATAATCTGCATTCTCGATAATATCAAACAATTTGTCATTTTGTGCCTTATCAGAATAAAAGACAAGATCGTTTGTTGTTGGTGTGACGAGAGTCCTGCCAAACTCGGTTGATTTTCGGTCAATATATGCGATACCAGGAAACTCCTTAGACCATAAATCATAATTGTGCCCAAACAAAGGACACATTGGATCTCCGACAGCAATGTCGGACTGGCTCACACCTGCTTCATTCACAAGCTCTCTTAACAATTCAAGAACAAGAAAAGGACCGGTATCAGATGATCCGTAAGCATTTTTCATTTTTTCTTCTCCGGGTTTAAGTTCCACAGGTACATGGTATCCATCTCTCTTGTCATCTTTCCTTATTAATGCCCTTGATGTATTTTGATTGATCTTTATGAATATTTTCTCCCCTTTTTTATATCCTTTTGCTTTATTGTATTTCGATTTATTATGGTATTTGAAAAGAGCATCCCAAGAATCGGCTATTGAAGTTTTGCCGGTGAGTTGAGTCATGGATTTCCGCACCATGTCCTTAACCACATCAGGATTAGTATTCTCCGGTTTCCAGAACCAATCCTGGTTGTCAAAGGTATTTGTACAATTCTCATTGGTTGCCTCCGGGTTCCAGGCCCAGACAACTCTGCCAGGTTTAACTCCCATGGCCTTCCCGATAGGCTGATTTGGGCCATCTTCAGGACCGGTATTAAGAAGAACAGCATCCGAATTTGAAGAAGGGACTACAGCCATAGTAACCATTACTCCAAAAATCAACAGAAATGTTGATGCAAATCTCACATTAAGTGATTTTCTTTTAAACTTTCTTGAGATTAAAGTCAGACCACCAACTGATAACATATATATTACTAATCCAGACATGAACGGTGCAGCTATCTGCATGCATGGATAGGTGGCACGGGAAGGCTTGGGTATAACCCTTATCAGAAACCAGATGGCAGAAATAGCCCCCATAATAATAAACAATAAAACAGGTGGCAAATGATAGCTGGTCATCCGATCCCTTAATTTACCTAATTTCCCTTTCAACTTAAGGACGTCGAACTTATTTCTTTTAGTCATGGCTTAAAATCTATTAAATTGTTACAAGAAATATTTCTACTTGCATATTAACAGGAAAACTACACCTCTATAACTAAATAAACAATCGTGCGATGTAAGAAGTTTGGTAAAAATATTAAAATAAATCTCAATAATCAAATTATTAGATTAATCGATTAAACTACTGATATGACCACCACTAATTTAAGTGACATCCTATCTGTTTTTATATTATATTCACCTCTTGTTAATCTGGTAATCTACCTTATAAAATTTTTAAATCAACTCTGTTATGATGAAGGGAATTCTAATTTCAACAGCATTAACGGCATCAATCGCATGCCATTCCCAGGGAGCCCGGCATCCGAATGTTATTATTATAATAACTGATGATCAGGGATATGGAGATCTGGGATATACAGGTAACCCACATATTAAAACACCATATCTTGATAAATTCGCAAGGGAGAGTGTAAGATTTAATAATTTTTATGTCTCGCCTGTATCTGCACCCACACGCTCAAGCATCATGACAGGAAGGTATTCCTTAAGAACCGGAGTACATGATACTTTCAATGGTGGCGCAATTATGTCTTCAAATGAGGTAACGATTGCAGAAATGCTGAAAGGCGTAAACTATAAAACCGGTATATTTGGCAAGTGGCATCTTGGCGACAATTACCCGTGCCGGCCAATAGATCAGGGATTTGATGAATCTATAATTCACCTTGGAGGGGGAATGGGCCAACCCGGTGATATAACCACATTTTTCAGATATGACAGCAGTTATTTTGATCCGGTTCTGTGGCATAACGGAAAAAAAGAGGCATACAAAGGGTATTGTTCAGATATCTTTGCTTCTCAGGCAATCCGCTTTATAGAAAACAACAGTAAAGGGCCATTCTTCTGCTATCTCTCATTTAATGCACCTCACACCCCATTACAGGTGCCTGCAAAATATTACGACATATACAAAGATACTGACCCGGCTGCAGGTTTTGAAAAAGACACGCGACCCTTCGCAAAAATGACCGAAACAGATAAAGAGAGTGCCAGAAAGGTTTATGCCATGGTTACAAACATTGATGACAATGTTGGCAGGTTACTCGATAAGCTCAAAGAATTAAAAATAGATAAGAATACCATAGTGATTTTCATGACAGATAACGGACCACAACAGAATCGCTATGTTGCCGGAATGAGGGGAAGGAAAGGAATGATTTACAGGGGTGGTATCAGGGTCCCGTTTTTCATCAGGTACCCTGAATTATTCCAGGGAAACAAAGATATAGGAGTATCTGCAGCCCACATAGATATATTACCAACCATTTCAGAAATATGTAACGCCGAGTTACCAAAAGAGAGAATAATTGACGGAAAAAATCTTTTACCCTTAATAATGGGAGAAAATGTCGGCTGGACTGACCGGTCTTTATTTTTCTACTGGTCAAGAAGGTACCCTGAATTATACCGGAATATAGCTTTACAAAAAGGAAATTACAAATTAGTCGGACAGACAGATTATAACCCCGAATTAGCAGATTTTGAATTATTCGAGGTTGAAAAGGACCCTTATGAGCAAAATAATATCGTCATGGGGAATATTACTATTGCCGGTAATCTTAAATCTGAAATGGACAAATATGTATCAGAACTGACAAATTCAGCCAATCTTAAAAATCCTCCCCGCATAGTGATCGGAAGCAAATATGAGGACCCTGTTTTCCTTTCAAGAAACGATGCTGACGGGCCTTCTGAAAACTGGACAGAGGAAGAGACATATGGTAAATGGAGAGTAAGTATCACTGAAGGAACTTATAATATTAGGTTCCGGTTTCTTACTCCTTTAAAGCCAAACGGAACAATGCTTGTCGAAACAGCTACCATAGTTAATCAGATGTTCAATAAGTCAGAGGGTGCTACTGAGCTGGAAATGAAAAATGTCTCCTTCCGGGCTATGGATTGCGATTTTATCCCTCATTATTCTGATAATTCACAAAAAATCTTCCCCTTTTGGGTTGAATTGGAAAAAATTAAATAGCCCAGGAATATTTCAGGAAACTTACATATTATGACGCACAAAGAACGTTTTTTAGCTACAATTGAAAGAAGGGCAGTTGACAGACCTGCTTCATGGCTGGGTCTTCCACATCCTCATTCAGTACCTGCATTACTAAGCTATTTTAAAGTGCCGGACATTACAGCACTGAGTAAGATTCTGGATGATGACATATTTCCTGTTGAGATGCCTTACCACTCTCCTACTTCCGATGCAATATATTCGGCTTTCCCTTTTGCAAAAAAAGGGGATTATAATCCGGAACACAGAACACTTAATTCTCCCGGTTTTTTTGAAAACATTGACGACCTTTCAATGGTTGACAAATTCGACTGGCCCGATCCGGCTAAATATATCAGCAGGGAAGAATGTAAACAGATCTGTAGAAAAGCACCTCAGGATATGGCTGTAGCGGGAATTATATGGTCGGCTCATTTCCAGGATGCTCTTGCTGCCTTTGGAATGGAGAATGCTCTTGTTCAGATGCTGACAGCTCCTGAAATGTTCAAAGCAGTAACAAAGAGAATTGTTGATTTTTATCTTGAAGCCAATGAAATATTCTATGAGTCAACTAAGGGTTATCTCGATGCGGTATTGATCGGAAACGACTTCGGGGCACAGACAGGATTAATTGTATCTCCTGAAAATGTACATGAATTCGCCATTCCGGGAGCTAAACAATTTGTTGAACAGGCTCATAGTTATGGTTTAAAGGTAATTCACCACTCATGTGGTTCAATCTTCGAAATCATTCCGGATCTTATTGAAATCCGGGTCGATGCCATACATCCGATCCAGGCACTCGCAGCAAACATGGATGCAGCCCGATTAAAAGAAAATTTTGATGATAAAGTTTCATTTGTAGGAGGAATTGATGTTCAGCATCTTCTGGTAAATGGATCACCAGGAGGAGATACAAAATAAAGTGACGGAGCTTAAACAGTTATTCCCCACGGGTCTTGTCATTTCTCCTAGCCATGAAGCAGTCTTGCCGGATATTCAACCATCGAATATCGAGATTCTTTTCAAAGCAATAAATTCCTGAGATGCTGTAAATGGATCTCTGGCTAAATTAAACACTTATGAGATAAAATCCCTGTAAAATATTATTTGTAATATTGAATGCTACAAATTTATCAGATATGACTGAACAGATTAAACAGATTGCAAAAAGAATAAAAGAAATTCGGGAGATTTCCGGAATTTCGTCAGAGACACTGGCTGAAAGGCTTGGCATTTCATCCGATTTATATTCCAAATATGAAAGCGGTAATACAGATATACCTGTAGGGATTATCTTTGAAATCTCCGAGATGTTTAATATTGAGCTCTCTGTCATGCTAGGAGGAGATAATCCGAAACTCAGGATTTATGGCGTTGTCAGAAATGGAAAGGGATTAAAGCATGAAAGAAGAACGCAGTACAGGTATGAAAGCCTGGCTCACAATTTCATGCATAAAAAAGCCGAACCATTTATGGTCACTGTGGATCCGGATCCCTACGACCTGGAACCTGAATTATATTCTCATCCCGGGCAGGAATTCAATTATGTTATAAAGGGTACGATGAAGACGATTATTGATGGACATGAAATCATTCTTAATGAAGGTGATTCGATCTATTTTGACTCCGGATATAAACATGCCATGAAAGCTATGAATGACGAACCTGTTAAGTTTCTGGCAATAGTTTTATAAATGCTAATAAAGAGGGAAAAATGATACTTGAAAAATATATCAACAGAACAGAATTTAAATCATATAAAGAGTTTAAGGCTGATTTTAGAATTAATATTCCTGATAATTTCAATTTTGCCTATGACGTTGTAGATGAGATAGCTTTAAAAACTCCTAACAAGAGAGCCATGGTCTGGTGTGATGACAAAGGCAATGAAGCTCTTTTTACATTTGGTCAGATGAAATATTACAGCGATAAAGCAGCAAATTTCTTCAAATCAACAGGCATTGGAAAAGGTGATGCAGTAATGCTCATACTTAAACGACATTATGAATACTGGTTCTGTACTCTGGCTTTAAATAAGATCGGAGCTATAACCATTCCGGCAACTCATCTTTTATCAACAAAGGATATAATATACAGAAATAATGCTGCTGACATAAAGATGATAGTTACTGTTAATGACAATGAAGTAATTAATCATATCGAAGAATCTGAGAACAAATCCCCGACTTTAAAATACAAGGCAATAGTGGGAGGACAACGGGATGGCTGGATCAATTTTACCGGGGAGATGGAAAACAGCCCTGACAAATACATCAGGCCTTCCGGAAACGAAGGTACCAGCAACAATGATATCATGCTTTTGTACTTCACATCCGGCACAACAGGGATGCCGAAAATGGTAAACCACGATTTTATTTACCCGCTGGGGCATATTTTAACTGCAAGGTACTGGCAGAATGTAGAGAATGACGGGCTTCATTTTACTGTTGCAGACACCGGATGGGCAAAATCTGCATGGGGAAAAATTTACGGTCAATGGCTGTCCGGCAGTGCTGTGATGACATATAATTATGATAAGTTCATTCCAAAGAATTTAATGGAAGTTATTGAAAAATACAAAGTTGTAACTTTTTGTGCCCCTCCTACTATCTACAGGTTTCTCATTAAGGAAGATCTTTCAAAATATGATCTGAAGCATCTTAAATATTGCGTTGTCGCAGGAGAACCATTAAATCCTGAAGTCTATAAACAATTCCTCGATCATACAGGCATCAGGTTAATGGAAGGATACGGTCAAACAGAATGTACTGTGGCTGTTGCTACATACCCATGGATGAATCCCAAACCAGGTTCAATGGGAATGCCTTCACCAGGATATGATATTGAAATTGTTGATGATGAAGGAAATCCATGTGAAGCCGGTATTGAAGGTGAAATAGTCATATATACATCCGGAAGCAAACCTGTCGGAATGTTCAATGGATATTACCGCGACAACCAGCTTACACAGAAAGTCTGGTATGATGGGATCTACAGAACGGGGGATATGGCATGGCGCGATGAGGATGGTTACTATTGGTTTGTAGGAAGAGCTGATGATGTTATCAAGAGCTCAGGATACCGTATTGGTCCTTTTGAAGTTGAAAGTGCTTTGATGGAACACCCCGCCGTTCTGGAATGTGCCATAACAGCGGTTCCTGATCCTGACAGGGGACAAATAGTTAAGGCTACTATTGTTCCTACAAAAAATTATCACCCCAGTGATGAACTGGCAAAAGAGCTTCAGGAGCATGTAAAAAATGTAACCGCACCGTATAAATATCCCAGGATTGTAGAATTTGTAACAGAACTACCCAAAACTATCAGTGGAAAGATCAGAAGAGTACAGATACGCGAAGAAGGTGCAAAAGAATAAAACTAATAATAAAACAGAATAGTTTAAGAAAAATTGCTTAAATAAGATTATTCTCTATTTTTAGATCCTCTTAAGATAAGAGTATAAAAGGACTGAGATATTTACCCTTTTTCAATTACTAAACCAGAAAATACTTATGGCATCAACAGGAAGTACATCAACAAAGGGATACAAACCAGCAAGTGAAAAGGGTAATCCTTTTTATATCATAGGTATTACGCTTGTAGCAACATTAGGCGGACTACTGTTCGGCTATGATACTGCAGTTGTTAACGGAGCTGAAAAATCTCTTGTACAATTCTATATTGCCAGAATTGTTGATCCAGTGAATATAGATTATGCAATTACTATGATTACACAATACAAATTATTGGTAATCATCTCATTCTACCTTGTAATATTAATAATATGTGCTCAGCTTTTTAAACTCTTAGGTAAAGGGAAGGGATTAATTATAAGCGGGATACTACTAGCAATTATCACAATATGGGTAATTGGCTACATGGGAGCTGAGATTTCACAAAGTCAGGAATCACTTCAGGGATATGTTGATTCCGTGAAAGGATTCACAATCTCAAGTGCTTTGATTGGTTGTATTGTCGGAGGAGCTATAGCAGGATTTGTTTCAAAAGCTATCGGAAGAAGAAGCGGATTGATTATTGCTGCAATAGCTTTTTCAATATCGGCTATTGGCACATGGAACCCTGAAAAACTTAATTTCTTTGGCATTTTGCCAGTCTTTTCCTTTTCAATTTACAGAATTATAGGTGGTGTAGGTGTGGGATTAGCCTCAATGCTTTCACCAATGTATATCGCAGAAATAGCACCGGCTAATATCAGAGGAAAGCTTGTTTCGCTTAATCAGTTCGTTATTATATTCGGAATGCTTCTGATATATTTTGTAAATCTAATAATATCGCGCAGTGGAAGCGAAGAGTGGTTAATTAATGAAGGCTGGAGATGGATGTTTTTATCAGAACTTTTACCATCAGCCCTGTTTCTCTTTCTACTTATGTTTTTACCTGAAACTCCCAGGTACCTGGTAATGAAAGGGAAAGAGGAGAAAGCTCGTAAAGTACTTAAAAAGATTTCAGGTGAAAAAAATGCTTCTTCAATTCTCCTTGAGATCAAGGATACATTGCATGAGGTAAGTGTTCCATGGTTGTCGTATGGTTTCCTGGTAATCTTTATTGGAATCCTTCTATCAGTATTTCAGCAATTTGTTGGTATTAATGTTGTTCTATATTATGCAGGTAACATATTCAGAAATATGGGTGCTTCAAATGATTCTTCAATGATTCAAACGGTCATTGTTGGGATAGTTAACCTAATATTTACAGTTATTGCTATTTTCACTGTGGACCGGTTTGGGAGAAAACCGTTGATGATAATAGGTGGAATAGGAATGGCTATAAGTATGTTTGCCCTGGGATTTGCATTCTACTTCGACAGACTCGGCATAGCGGCTCTTATTTTTATGCTTACATATACGGCAGCATTTGCTATGAGCTGGGGTCCGGTAACCTGGGTCCTGCTGTCAGAAATATTTCCAAACTCCATACGAAGTGCCATGTCGATTGCAGTTGCTGCCCAATGGATAGCTAATCTGGTTGTTTCATGGACTTTCCCGATGATGAACGATAACATTGCCCTTACTGCAAACTTTAACCATGGATTTGCATACTGGATCTATGGCATAATGGGAATATTGGCGTCACTTTTTGTCTGGAAGATGCTTCCGGAAACCAAAGGAAGAACACTTGAAGAGATAGAAAAATTCTGGAAGAAAAAAGAAACTAAAAAAATAGTTTAATAAAAGAGGATGTATCATAAGTCTCTGTGAAACTCTCTATTAGTCCTTAACTTATTGTTACACAGAGATCCACAGAGAATACACAGAGTGACACAGAGTACGTAATACCGCGATTTTAGACTTTTGAGACAACCTCTTAATAAAAGATTTCTTTAACTACAATCCGGCTTGTTTCATAATTGCAGCTATGTCGTATTCAGGTTTCCGTACTTTGCGCGATAACATTGCATTTGCCTCATTATCGTTTACAAACTGTTCTTTAACAGCATCCCATGTCAGCTTACGGTTAAGCTTCATACCTATCCATGCTGCAGCACACGTTTCGAGGCTCCGTGTGGACTGATCTACCGGAGCAATCGGATCTTTCCTGCTGATAATGCTTTCCAGCCAGTTACGGTAATGGTCCTCACTTGGCATCCATACCTTACCTTCCTTAGGTACCCTCGGGTAAAGAATTTCCTCCCTGCTTGCCCATAAAGGTCCTTTCTTGTCACCGACATCTGAAACAGGATCGCTTGCAGTTACTCTTTCTTTTCCCCTGGCACAGAATACAGTTCCCTCAGATCCTTCGAACTGAATACCATTGGTAAAATTATTATCAATAATCACCTGGATATTACCAGGATAAACCATTTCAATATGATAAGAAGAGTGAACGGTCCATACATCATCTTTCATAAAGTCAGCTATTGATACTATTGAAAGAGGTCCTCCAAGTTCCATGCCTAAGGCCCATTGGGCAATATCAATATGGTGCGCTCCCCAGTTGGTTATCATACCAAGTCCAAAGTCTTCGGTTGTTATCCATCCGGGCCGCCCATCAATACTGTCCTGAGGATGACATCTCAATTCCATGTAAGGTTGTTGCGGTGCTGCACCCAGCCACTTTTCATAATCAAAAGTTGACGGAGGAGTTTGGGGTGATGGTTTAACACCTTTGATAGCGTCTATCCCGATACCTATTTTCACTGTATTGACCTTACCAATACGGCCATTGCGTACTGCTTCACTGGCTATACGAAATGTATTCCATGGCATTTCGGACCGTTGCTGACTTCCGGTCTGAAGTATCCTCTTCCTTGCCATTACTGCGGTTCGTAAGGCTATTGCTTCTGATACCGAATATGTTAACGGTTTCTGACAATAAACATCCTTCCCTGCAAGGACAGCCTTTACAGCTACATAAGCATGCTGATGATCAGGAACACTTACAATTACAGCATCAATATCCGGGCGGTTAAGTACTTCATTAAAATCACGATAAGCCTTTATATCAATATTTGTTTCGCCCTTGCTTTTATAGAACTCAACAGCTCTGTTCTTTGCGATATCAAGCCTCCTTGAATCAAGGTCGCAAACAGCAACTAATCTGCATAAACCAGTGTGTTTCATTGTACCTGAGAAATCAACAGTACCCTGGCGCCCGCAACCTATCTGTGCAAACTGAATCATTTTTCCCGGAGATCTTCCGTAAAATGAGTTGCTCCTGATTATTTCGGGCATGGTTACAATACCTGCCCCTAAAAGCAAAGATTTTTTCAGAAAATCTCTACGAGTTTTACTTTCCATAAATTGTTTTTAAATAGATATTATGAACATCATTTTGATAAAAATAGGGTTTTCTTACAAATAAATGATCCAAAACAGATAATTTTTATATTGTCTACCTGATTATCTGCAACAATATTTTAATCTATCTCAATTGAATAATAAAAAGGAAGGGATCTGAAATCTAATCTTCTCCACTAAACTGATCAGGTACCATACAAGTATTTCTCATACCAAATAACTTATACCTGTACCTGGCAATAAGGTCGTAGAAAAAATCACGGATAAAAGGAGGAACTACAATAAATCCAAATAATAATCCCCAAATCCCGCCTAATTCCTTAAACAAGTGAAGTACAGCTGACGATTTAATGTAAAACTTCCCTGAGGAAAAGAATAATACAGAATTAAGGTTTACAGTATCTATTCCTGACCCGGCAATAAAAGATTTTCCTTCTTCTGATTGCATAGGAATAAACCTGAATTTGCTGTTTTTATCTCTTTTTATAATGAATTGAACGAGACCACTGCACAAATTACAGAATCCGTCATATATTAATATTGGATCAGATTTTATCATATAGCTATAACAATCTCAAAACATAAAAGTTAAGAAAATATTTAGCTCTAAGGCTTATATTGACTTTACAGACTACCCTTACCTCCTCATATTCCTTCGGTCAGGAATAAGTGCCTTTGGATGATGCGACCGGTTATGGGAACCCCGTTGTTGCTTTGGTGGTTTAACAGGATTGTCGTCTATCAGCGGAAACGGATGATTATCAATAACCTGAAGCTTTTTCACAATCAGCTTTTCTATATCTTTCAGATATGCTTTCTCCTCAGCATCACAGAATGAAATGGCAGTTCCGTTTGCACCTGCTCGTCCTGTTCTGCCAATACGGTGGACATATGTTTCTGAAATATTGGGAATTTCATAATTAATAACAAACTCAAGATCGTCAACATCAATCCCGCGAGCCGCAATATCAGTAGCAACCAATATCCGGGTTTTTTGTGACTTGAAATTTGACAGGGCCCGCTGACGTGCATTTTGTGCCTTATTTCCATGAATAGCTTCAGCAGTTATGTTTTTCTTCTGAAGTACCCTGACAACTTTATCGGCTCCAAATTTTGTACGTGTAAATACAAGGGCTGTCTTTATTTTCTCATCTTTTAATATTTCGATCAGCAGTGAATTTTTATTTCCTTTATCAATGAAGTAAACGTACTGATTTACAATATCAACGGTTGTTGCTGAAGGTGTTACTTCAACTTTTGTCGGCTTGTAAACTATTGATCCGGCAAGCTTTACAATTTCAGGAGGCATGGTGGCTGAGAAAAAGAGCGATTGTCTCTTTCGAGGAAGGGAGGCAATGATTTTCCGGACATCATGTATGAAGCCCATATCAAGCATCCTGTCAGCTTCATCAAGAACAAATACTTCCACATCATTCAGGGAAATATACCCCTGATTCATCAGATCAAGCAGTCTGCCCGGTGTTGCAACCAGAATATCAACACCTGTCCTTAAGGCATTTGTCTGGGGATTCTGATTTACCCCACCAAATACAACAGTACAGGTCAATCCGGTATAACGACCATATGCTTTAAAACTTTCTTCTATCTGTATTGCCAGTTCTCTGGTCGGAGTAACAACCAGACTTCTTATTTTTTTCCTGTTACCGAACAATTTGTTGTTTGATAAGATCTGAAGTATCGGCACAGCAAAAGCAGCAGTTTTCCCTGTGCCTGTCTGGGCGCATCCGATAAGATCTGTTCCCTGGAGCACAATAGGAATTGCCTGAATCTGTATTGGTGTTGGTATTGTATAACCCTCTTCTTTAATAGACTTAAGGATAGGATCAATTATATTCAATGATTCAAAATTCATTTAGTTTTTTTATGGTAAATAATGTGAAATAAAAACTGCCGGAAATGGCTGGGATTATTCCTGAATAAGGTGCAAATATAGTGATTTTTAATTCAGAGTAAATGCAACTAAATGCAATTGGTTGATATAGAGTAATATGGCGCAGGGCTCAGGGCTCAGGGTACAGGACACAGAGCTTAGGTCTCAGAGCAGTCTAACTGATTACCGATTACCGATTACCTCTCTATGCTCACCACTGACCACTCACTACTCACTACTCACCACTCACCACTCACTACTCACACAGAGGCTTTCACTCCTTCCTCATAAGTTGTGGTTTTGAAATTAAACCTTTTATCAAACTTCGATGAATCAAAGAAGTAATCCCGGTCGTACTGGTACATCATTTCAGGCATCTCCTTCATTATAGGTATAAAAAAACCGAGAATTTTAATCATCAACATTGGTAAAACCGAAACTTTATTGCGGACATTCATTGCACTTGCAAAAAGTCCTGTAAATTCTCTTCCTGTAAGAGTGTTCTTATCAGTCGGAAGATGCCATACCTGATTATAAGCATCTGGTGTATTTCCAAGCAGGGCAGTCGCTCTCGCCGCATCTGGTGTATATGTTAGAGAGTGTTTCTTATCTGCATTAATAAACCAGTTGGCAGGCTTTCCCTTCTTTAAGTTCTTGTAAACCATTTCAGTTACAAAACTTTTTTCATTGTCAGGACCATAAAAATCAGCTGATCGTGCAATCAGTGCCATAAGTTTTCCGGTTTTCACCTCATTTGTAATCATTTTAGCGATCTCCATTCTTACCTTCCCTTTTCTGCTGGATGGATTTATTGCCGATTCCTCGGTCATATGAGGTATTTCCTTTATATCATACATATATACATTATCGAAAAATACCAGCCGCGCATTATGTTTAACACATGAATCTATAACCTCCCTCATAAGTTTAGGCCATTTTTCTTCCCACACCTCTAACTTGTAATCAAATCCTAGTACAAGGTATGCCACTTCCGATCCTGCAACAGCCTTATCAACCATACCTGGTAATGAAAGATCTGCCGGAAAGAGTTCATCTGACTCATTCACCTTATGGGGATTGCGGCTGACAAGCCTTATTTTATCCGTGTAGTTCTTCAGTTCCTTTGCCAGAACTGAACCGATTGTTCCATTTGCTCCTAATATCGTTTGCATAATCTTTCCTCCTAATGTTTATTACTCTGAATAATTCCTGCAGCTTTTACTACAAGAGATCTTGGTAAGAATCTAACTGATGTTGCCATTATTTTGTTCATTAACCCGGGAATTGCAACAGGTTTTCCTTTCATCATTGCTCTGTATCCATATTCGGCAACCTCTCTAGCAGGTGGTAAGGTGCGCTCTTTTAATTTCTTACCCTCCCTTATAGCGCCAGCATGAAATCCACTCTTCGTCGAACCTGGACAAAGTGCTGTTACTGACACACCTTTACCTGAGACTTCTTCGTTTAACGCTTCTGAGAAACTTAACACAAAAGCCTTGGTTGCAAAATAAACAGCCATTGTCGGGCCAGGCTGAAAAGCTGCAGTTGAAGCTACATTC
Source organism: uncultured Bacteroidales bacterium (assembly GCA_963732435.1). Taxonomy (GTDB): domain Bacteria; phylum Bacteroidota; class Bacteroidia; order Bacteroidales; family VadinHA17; genus LD21. The sequence continues at coordinate 344,200 of CAVSZL010000012.1, forward strand.
AGTATTTTTCCACTCCCTGCAGTAATCATCCCTGGCAGGAACAACTTTGTTAAATATGTCAGGGTAAGCACATTAAGATTAATCATCCTTTCAAGTTTGCTCCAGTCACCAGCCTCAAAAAGACCTATATCTCCCAAACCTGCATTATTTATTAAATAATCAATTGAAATATTTAACATTTTCAATTCATCATATATTTCTACTGCTGATCCTTGCTGTGAGAGATCCTTTCCTATTGTATGAACAGATATTTTGTTCTTTTCTTCGAACCCTGCTTTCAATGTATCTAACTTATCTTTACTCCGTGCAACCAGAACAAGATTATCACCATTTTCTGCATGTATCTTTGCAAATTCGAGTCCTATTCCACCTGATGCTCCAGTTATTAAAGCTGTTTTTTTAGTTCTCATATCTGTATTCATAAAAAAGACATAATTAACAATAATATATCATTTAGTATCAGATACTTATTTAAACAATACATCTATTATCATAATCTCAGATTTTCCAACCGTTCTTACCGGAGGACCCCACAAACGGATTCCGCTTGTAACAAAAAAATGGGTATTACCAATCTTTCGGTAACCCCAGCTCAGTTCATAAAGTCTTCTCATAATCAGGTTGACAGGGAACATTTGACCATTATGGGTATGACCCGATAACTGAATATCAACAACGGTTCTGCTTACCTGGTCTATTTCTGTTGGACGATGATCCAATAGTAACAAAGGTAAAGAGTCAGTTTCAGATTCAAGAAGCTTTTGCAATGATTTTCTTGACCTGTCATGACTATCGTACCTGCCTCCAAGAGAGAATGAGCTGTCAATTACAATTATCGTATCTGATAAAACTTTAATTCCTGAACGTTCAAAAAAGTTACCGTTGTCATTCCCGGAATAATACTCATGATTTCCCAGTACTGTAAACACTCCATACTCAGGTCTGATACTTCTGAGAATTTTTTCATAAACCAACATATTATTATCTTCCGTGTTTCCATCTGCAATATCTCCTCCAAACAGCAATATATCGGGGTCGGCTTTTACAATTTCTTTCGCAAACCGTTCCACAAATTTTACATTTGTGTTTTCTTTAAGGTGAAAGTCCGCTGCAAATGCTATTCTGAGGTTACTGATCTTTGTGGATACTCCAGGAATTTCTATCTGATATTCAGAGGTACGGATTGTATTGAAATTGATAATACCTGCCACCACTACTCCAAATGAGAAGAGGATTATTGATATCAGACCGGTTTTTTTAAAGTTATAAGACTCAAACTTACTTTTAGGAACAAATCTGAATAACCGGTTAACCAGAAGGAAAATATCGAATGCCAGAACTGACAGAAAAATGTACAGATAGAATGGAAGAAGGTAGTTGCTGATTAAATCTGAAAAAATATCAATAATATGAATAGACGAATCATTAAAGAGCCTGCTTAATGGATACAATGAAACAAGAATTAAGTAGATGAGAGCATAATGAATTCTGTAGCCCTTATTTATGAAGATATTCCATATCCGGAAAAAAACATAAATATTCGGCAGGATGTAAGCTATGTTGATCATTGTATGGAACATGGCAAGTCAATTGAATATCTATCCTGTAATACGAGTGTCAGCTTAGTCAGGATGATTAACGTTAAATGATTAATGAAACTAAAGATTTATTGATTGGTACCTTTTATTTACAGCCGTCAAAAATAAAAAAAGCATACCATATTTATGTAAGAAAACAGAAGATATTTACTAAATCAGAACCGTCAGCGAAAATCTGAACTTGCAATTCCTTTGTAACCCATGTTTTTCAGTTCAAGTTTCCGGGCTCTGGCACGTTCCTTTATTGTTGATATATACTCATTCCCTGCCAATGAAAACTTCCACGACTTTTCAGGTGTGCTTAGCCATACAGATGTTCCCTGCCCGATACCCTGTTCAATTATTATATCCTCATTGTTTGATTCTCCCAGAATTACAATCTGCCTGGTTCCTTTTCCGGTAAAAACATAGGGGATGCTGTCGGTACCTGCATGAACACTTTCTAAAGGAACATATATAACATCATTAAAGACTTTGGTTATAATCTTGTTTCCTGTTGTCATTGATGGCCTTAAAAGAGGGTCAGTTTCGTTAATTTTTACGAGAACTTCAAATACCCTTGAATCTGAATTTGATAACTGTTCTCCAATATTAGCAATACTCGTAACGTTCCCGGTAAATGCTTTTCCCTGAAACGCATCCACTTTTATTTCAACTGGTTGCCCTTTTTTTATCTTATTTACATCAATTTCACTAACATAGATCCTTGAAAGCATACTATTCAAATCAGGAAGAGTTGCAATTACAGGATCAAACGGATTAATGAATGATCCGCTCTTTCGTTTTATTCCGTTTCTGTCTTTCTTATATAAAACCATTCCATCATACGGAGCTGTAACAGTAAATCTCTTCAATACTTCTTCAATATCAGTTACCTGCCTAATCTGACTATTATATGATATCAGGAGATTCTTAATTTCAGCCGAAGATTGCGAATATCTAAGAAAGTAAAGCCTTTTCTTATATTCGAGATATCGTTCCGATTTTTCCAACTCCAGAATTGCCTGGCGCTGAATAGCAGGTGGTTCATATTTAGATTGTTCAACCAAAATGGCCGCTTCAGCTGAGGTATAATACTGGTTTTTAATGTCATCTCTTAAAGTACTGAGCATAACGGCAGTATCTAATAATTTCATTTCAAGATCACTCCGAAGTTTATTCAGTATATCGGCCTGATCTTTCAAGGTATTGTTGAGTGATGTCCTGTCGAGAGTACCAATATAATCTCCCTCTTTAACAAATGTACCTTCGGGCACAAGATCAGTAATTTTTACCGGTTCTACCCTGAAGTTGGTACTCTGCACAAATTCAGGCCCTTTAATATCGTACGATGTCTCAGCCACCAATTCACCGCTGTTCGATACAACTATCTCAAGGTTTCCATGTTCCGCCTCAGCCAGATCCATAACCTTTTCTCTGTCTTGCGAAGTATTCCTCACAAAAAGTATCAACCCAATCGAAATTATTATTACTATAAAAGCTGTTATTATTACTGTCCTTTTCACACTTTGATGTTTTATTAAAATTTATTATTTAAACTGCAACTACTTATTTAGAAACAATCTAAATAAAACTATGTTCAATGTTTTGTGAGCTTATGTCTAGACACAAGGCCTCTCCCCCTCAGTCACCCTCTCCCGAGTGAGATGGGGAAGATCATTCAGGATGTTGAACCTGAATTAAAGCCCCTCCCACTTAGGGGGAGAGCCTACCCCACATTAAAGCGGGGGGTTTGTGGAAAGGTTGTCTGACATAAAGTTCTTCCAAAGTGGGTTGAAAGTGGAAGTCAGGAAGATTCCGTTTTCCGTTTAGAATTAATACAAGATGACAAAAATTACTATTTTTGATAATGGTAACATAAATAATTAACAAAATGATAAAGTTCCTTAACCTGCTGCTTTTTGCAGCAATGATAGTTGTTAACTACCTGGCAAATTCCCTGCCTATTAACAACCGTACTACCGGTGACATTTCTGATTCTCTTCCCAATCTTTTTGTACCGGCGGGCATTACGTTCGCAATATGGGGAGTAATTTACCTGTTACTTATAATCTATTGTGTCGTACAATATACCGGATCAAATCAGACAGCAATAATGAATATCAGCTGGCTTTTTGGTGTTTCCTGTGTATTTAACGCGTTATGGATTGTATCATGGCATTATGGCAAACTACCTGTTTCACTTCTGTTAATGCTGGGGTTGCTTATTTCCTTAATCTATATCAATATTCTCATTAAAGAACTACCAATAGGCTTAATAAAGGCTTCTTTCGGAATATACCTGGGATGGATATGCATTGCCACAATTGCCAATGTTACAGCACTTCTGGTAAATTATAACTGGAATGGTTTCGCTATTCCCGAAGAGATATGGACTATTATTATGATATCAGCAGGTGCACTTATAGCAGCGGTTACGCTTTACCGGCTCGATAATCCATTTATTGGTCTGTCAGTTATATGGGCATTTACAGGTATCATTATAAAAAGGCATGAAGATTACAGATCAATTCTGATCACAGCTATCATAGCCCTGGTCCTAGTAATCGTAATGGCAGGATGGGGATTCATAAGGAAATTTACCTCACAGGATATATGATTACAAATTCAGGTACAGAGGAATCCTGAAAAACGTGCGTTTAAAACCCTTGATTAGTCAGACTATTTAACCGGTCTCATCCTGAATCTGAATTCATATTTACATGGTATTACCTGGTATGCTGTAAAAACAGAAAGTGCAGTACAGCCCACTCCGCTTGTGGCATAGTCGAAATTGAAGGTTATACCATCAGACTTACTAAGCTGGTAAGTGTACAAAGCTTTTGTAAGGTTATCGGAGGTATAAGGATGAGTACTGAAATTGAATAACTTATCACTGCTGAATTCCAGACCAACACCATCTTTACCAGTCAGTCTGACCCACTTATTATCGCACCTCAGTCCATAATCCTGGGGTATAAGATATGGCTCATACATATCTGTCACAGTTGAACTGTAAACCCCTGTCCTGTAACCAGTTTTTCTGTCGGGATAGTTCTCCTGTGGCCCTCTCCCATTCCATTGAATGTTTGACAGGCTTGCATTTAGAATCCATTCCACACCTATCCTTGGGAGCCATGATGGCATATCTCCGTCAGGAGTTACTGAATGGTCAACTGTGATTTCACCCTCTGCATTAATCTTATATAAATATCTGTTTAAAAATGCCCCCTTTCCGGTAGCAAGCCGTGCAATATTTCTGATCTCAATCTCAATATTCTGATTATCGATAATATTGACGATTGAAGACTCATTTATTATCTGCAATCTGTCCAGACCTGCTGAGTACCATTCTGTTGCCGGCATTCTACCATAACCAGGTATCCGGTGTTTTATATTTGAAGCTCCGAAACCCCACTCATCTGTTTCATTTGCAAGAGGTGCTCTCCAAACATTTAGTTGTGCACCACGCTTAAGTAGCTCCTTCCCCTTAACAACTACCGAAATAATTTCACCTTTATTCTTATCAAAAATATAAACAAACTCACTTCCCGATATTTTAACATTATCATCTGACTCTGAAATTACTAATTCAGATGAGGACTTTTTCACTACTTCACCAACGGATTTATACCATGGCATTTTCATCTCGTCCCAGGCTATCTCAAAACCACTTTCAGCCCATACTGTTTCTGACTTCAGATGAGTACTGATAACCAGGTAATAATCAACACCCTCTTTAAGCTCCGGTTTTATTAAAGGCAGAGTAAATATCGCTTTTTTCTGTGGTTCAAGGCTTAAAGAGAGAACTCCTTTTTGAACCGGCTCTCCACCCTGGTGTAACATCCAGCGGGTTTCAATCTCTGATAAATCTGTGAACATAAACCTGTTCTTAATCTCAACCCTGACTTCAGTCTTTTCAGTTGATATAAGCCTGGCTGTAACAGGTTGTGCCGATTTTTTTATCTGCCACATTTCAGGCTGGGGACGACGGTCAGGCCATATCGATCCATATGTTCTTGCACCAATTCCATAGCTATAGAATTCCCCTTCTATTGTAATGTTTTCAAAATCGAGCCAGAGAGCAGCCTGCCTCTTAAGTTCTTGTGAAGGAGTCATTAGCAAATCAGGGGAAACTATCTTCTGAAAAATGCCTGCCTGGTCAATTATTGCATCACAAATATATACTGTAGTTTCCTGCCCGTGAATTTCTGCATTCCGACCGATGTTGACAGGAAACGGAGTGTTACGTATATTACCTGAAACAGATACAGGTAAGCTCTCTTTGCCGTCTATTGTCAGTACAATTTTTTTCCCATTGTACGTAGCAATTACACTATGCCAGTTATTTACCCAGTTCTCAGGAAGTTTTGCCTGCACTTTGCTTTTCCTGTTGGTCGTGATATAAAATTCAAGTGAATCGTTCCGTATCTGATGAATTCCAAATTGCCAGTTTCCTTTAGTTATCAGAGTACCGGCTGAACTGTTTAAGGATCGGGGATAAACATTTAGAGATAAGGTAAGCTGGTTACCATCTATTTCAAGCGATTTGGCTCGGTAAATTTCCACCCATTGATCGTGACCATTTAAATCAATTCCCTTTCCGTCTACACCCGGAACAAGTTTTGCCCGTCCCATAACACTGGTTTGTACATTATTATCCGATGCATCCTTAAGTAACCTTACCTTTTCAGTAATCCCTGTGCTTACAAAATCCCAGATAGCACCTCCCATGCTGCGGGGATATTTGTAAAATGCATCCCAGTATTCGTCAAGGGCACCGCCTCCATTACCTGTAACTGCAAGGTATTCATCAAGGAACGAAGGACGCGGATCAACACTTTCAGGTACGAGCAAAGCATCTGTAATAAGCTCATGTAGCAAGGGATAGCGTGGTCCAATTATCTCCTCACAACTATGTGAAAATGCATTTCCACCATACATCCAGTAACGGGTTTTGTCGTACTTTTTTCCTTCATCAATCACAGCACATATGTTTTTACCCTCACCACTCTCATTACCAGCACTCCAGAAAAGTATAGAGGGATGATTTCTGTCACGCAGAACCATTCTACGAGCCCTTTCCCGATACATCTCCTCCCATTCAGTACGTTTTGATACATATTCAGTTGCATGTGATTCATCACCAGTTTCATCGATCACATAGATCCCATACTCATCAGCAAGTTCCAGATACCTGGTTACCGGAGGATAGTGAGAAGTCCTTACACAGTTGATATTGAATTGTTTGAAAAGAGTCAAATCTTTTCTTATTGTAGCTTCATCCATTGTATGTCCCTGTGTCGGGTGCTGCATATGGCTGTTTATACCATTAAGTTTGACAGGGATTCCATTCAGGTAAAAGACCTGGTTCCTTATTTCAGGCTCTTTAAAACCGATCCTTCCTTTTATAACTTCACTTACTGTTCCTGTGGAGCTGATCAGCTCTAAAGTCAGGGTATAAAGGTTAGGATGTTCAGCTGACCATTTGGAAGGGTTTGTAATTTCTCCGGTCATCTTCGCAGAGTGCAATTTTCCCGGAAGGATTGAAAATTTTTCAGAATGTAGTGTCTTTAATATTTTCCTGTTTATATCATAAAGTGTTGTCTTAACTGATAAATTATTTGCAGGAACTGCCGAATAGTTTTTCACATCTACAGACAGATCAAGCCGGGCATCAGTATATTTCTCATCAAGATCGGTAATTGCATACCAGTCAAAAATGTGGTGTTTTGGTGTTGCAAACAGCCAGACATCATCAAATATTCCTGCCAGACGCCAGTAATCCTGATCTTCAAGATAATACCCGTCAGAGTATTTATAAACATTCACTGCAAGGGTATTCTTTCCTGGCTTAAGGTACCCGGTGATATTATATTCAGCAGGTTCCTGTGCACCTTCGTTATATCCAACCTCTTTACCATTTATCCAGATAAAAGAAGCTGATGCAGTTTTCTCCATCCTAAGAAATACTTCTTTTCCTTTCCAGGAAACCGGCAAACTAAATACTTTACGATATGATCCGGTAGGATTGTATTCCTTTGGAACAAAAGGCGGATTTGGAGTAAAAGGAGTATTTACATTTCGAAACAGAGGATCGCCATATCCCTGCATTTCCCAGTTGGAAGGGACATGAATGGTATCCCAGTTTTTATCATTAAACTTTTCCCCGAAAAAGTCTTCAGGTGTTCCTTCCGGAGTATCTGAATAGTAAAATTTCCATTGTCCGTTTAACGACAGAACACTTTCAGATTCACGACCACTATTCTTAAAAGCTTCATCAATAGAAACAAATGGCACCACCGGAGTATGACCATCTTCTTGTCCAAGTTCAAAAACAGAGAGATCTTCAATGTATTTATAAACATTTTTGAGAAAGTGTTTCTCCTGGCCGCATAATGTCGTTACAGAAAAAAGGAGAAGTGCCTGTAAAAAGAACTTTTTCATATTGAGTCTTCTTAAAATTTGAATTATAAATGTAATGACAAATTTTACAGGATCAGCTTGTAATAATAGTTAAATGATTTTATATCTTGCGACTGGTCTTTAACCTGAAATTATTGTCCAAACAGCATTGAATCATTTCGAAAAAATTAACCCATGAGTTATTCTAAAATTCAAAATTACCGCTGGAGTGTGGTTGCCTTACTCTTTTTTGCAACAACCATTAATTATATTGACAGACAGATAATAGGATTATTAAAGCCAATACTTGAGATAGAATTTCAATGGACTGAAACCGATTTTGCACATATTGTCATGGCCTTTACAGCTGCATATGCAATAGGTCTTTTATTAATTGGCAGGTTTGTAGATAAAGTAGGGACCAGGATAGGTTTTACTGTTATAATTATAATATGGAGTATTGCAGGAATGCTCCATGCTATTGCCAGAAATGCACTCCATTTTATTTTTGCCAGGATAGGATTGGGATTAGGGGAATCAGGAAACTTCCCTGCCGCAATGAAAAGTGTTTCTGAATGGTTTCCAAAGAAAGAAAGAGCTATTGCGACAGGTATCATTAACTCCGGAACAGCGGTAGGTGTGGTCATGGCCCTGCTGGTAGTGCCATGGATACTCAGTCATTATGGCTGGCATGAGGTCTTTTGGATAACCGGAGGATTTGGATTTATATGGTTGATTTTCTGGTTAATATTCTATGAAATCCCTTCAAAACAGAAACGTTTGTCGCAGGAAGAGTATAATCTTATTCTCAGCGGTCAGGAAAAAGAGACAAATATTGGCGGAGATAAAAAAGCTGTTAAATGGTTGAAGTTATTTACATACAGACAAACCTGGGCATTTATTACCGGAAAAGGCCTGATAGATCCCATTTTCTGGTTTTTCCTTTTCTGGTTACCATCCTACTTCTCTTCAACATACGACCTGGATTTAAAGAAACCCAGCCTTGAATTGATGATAATTTATGCTGCCACCACAATAGGAAGTATAGGTGGTGGATTCTTTTCCTCATGGCTCATCAGAAAAGGATGGCCGGTTATGAAAGCCAGAAAAACGACACTGTTCATTATAGGAGTTCTTGAACTATCAATTATTCTGGCTCAGTTTACCACTGCGGCCTGGATGGCAGTGGGTATTATCAGTCTGGCAGTGGCTGTTCATCAGGCCTGGGCCACAAATGTATTCACAATGGCTTCAGATATGTTTCCTACAGAAGCCGTAAGCTCAGTAGTTGGCATCGGAGGAATGGCTGGTGCTGTAGGTGGGATATTATTCCCGTTACTGGTAGGAAGTTTGCTAGACAGTTACAAGGCAGCCGGAAATATAACAGCAGGATATAACCTGATTTTTACGATATGCGGACTTACATATCTTACGGCGTGGACCATTATTCATTTACTTACGAGGAAACACGCCTCGGTAAAGTTAAGTGATCTGCAATAATTAAGTATTAAGCCCTATTATTAAATGAAGAAAAGACATCCGGAGATGTCTTTTCATTGTTAAATTAAAACCTGAAACCAGAGTGGCCGAATGGCCGTATGAAGATTTTTAGTTGGCAGCAAGTGGATTATCTGCACTTCTCATAAGTTGTGGAAAATATGCAGCTATCAACTGTGTACTCTCTAACTCACTTATATTGCCATTAGATATTACCTTCTGACGGAAGTACTCACTTCTGTTCATTGATTCATCATTAGTTGAAAAACCATTACTTCCCAGTTTTTTATCAAGTTTTTCAACACCAAAGTAATTCTCATTGCAAACATACTGAACTGAAAGTGCATCAGAGAGAACTACATAGTTTTTGCAATTTTCCCCTTTCATGACAACAACTTTTACTTCCAGAGGCGAGTTCTTATATGTAATAAGAAATGCCTCAAATGCTTCCCCGTTTAAGGTAACCGGGGTATCGGTCTTTTCAATCTTGTAATCCCCCATTACAGAATGGGTTTTACCTTCAGCAATTAATTCCTTTGAAAACGATGCAGTACTAAAAGCTACTATTAGTGTTGCTGCAAATAATAATTTTTTCATGTTTTTAAAATTTAAATAATTATATTAAATAACTCTTTTTAATGTAAGTCTGTCGAAGACTTTTTTTTCTTTTGAAGACCTGATTGATTTAATCTTCACATCGAAATTAATCTAAACATATATACCGGAAAAGGATAAGTCAACGGATAGCAGGTTTGATCTTACAAACGGTCATAAAATGGAGATATCGGGTAAAACATCCATTCGCATTCCGGTTAAAATACTACCTTGCTTTTTAAAAATTACCACTAAATATGCGCTAAACTCAAATATGAAATTCCCTGGATTAATACATCCTAAATCATAAATAAAAGAGTGTACCCATTTAAGACACATTCCTTTGGTTTAAGCAAAAGAAATATTGACAATTAATGTATTTTATTTAGATTGGATATGAATTAAAACACTATTGAAAAGTAATCTGGAAAACAGTGTCACATTTCTCAGCTTTTTGACATGTATTATTGGAATGTATTTTTTTATCTAAACTAATTCATTAAAAAAGATTAATGGTACTAATTTCAATAATGCAAACATGAAAATTGTTGTTGATATTCATCCTTAATTTTTACTGCGATGAAAAAATATATAATAATTGTGATTATAATTTGCTCAGGCTGTTGCGATGATTTTTATATTGGCCCTGTTGATGTAACAATATTAAAAGATGGACGTGCGCTTTCAAGTCAGAATGTATTTCCTTCATTTTATTACACCAGCGATGAAGGAACAGAAACATATCTTGATTATATAGGAGCCGATAGTTCAACTTATTTGATAAATCAGTCTACTCAACTGAGGCAAATAAGCTTTGAACCTAAAGAGATCCTGATAAGATATAGTGGATTATCTGATGTGGATATGCTTGAAATATTGCTGGATTATGAATGCAATACAATCGGCAGTTGTGGTTGCAAAGCTATTGTACTTAAATACATGAAATGTAATTCTGTACTTTTACCTGATTTCACTGTAATAAAGTAAGATCTAATTGTATTCATAGTTAAACTTTTAACTATTCATTGGAAAGAAAAAAAGCCCTCTAATAATATTATGAAATAGCCTTTCATTCGTAAAATAAAGAAGAGGGTGCCCTATTAAGACACCCTCTTTTGCGAAAAATATAACCCAAAACCAAAAGTGGCCGAACGGCCATGAAGATATCTGTGCTTTTTTTTACAAGGATGCAAGAACCTTATCGTTACTGTTTATCAACATCGGGAAATATGCTGCAATAAGCTGGGTATGCTCGACCTCACTGCCATTGCCACTGCAGATAACCTTCTGATGAAAATATTCGTTCCTGTTTAATGCATCTTCACTGGTAGAAAAACCCTCTATCGCCAATGATTTGTCAAGTTTCTCCACTCCGAAATAATTCTCATTACATACATATTGTACAGACAATTTATCAGAAAGAACGAGAAAATTCTTACACCGTTTTCCTTTTCTGATAACTACTGTTAACTCAAGTGGTGAGTTCTGATAACTGATCACAAATGCCTTTAACTCTTCACCATTAATGGTAACAGGCTTATCGGCTATTTCAATCTTGTAGTCGCCTAATGTTGTATGGGTCTTCCCTCCGACAACAAATTCCCTCGAAAACGAAGCAGAACTAAAAGCTACTAATAGTAATGCTGCAAAAATTATTCTTTTCATAGCTGTAAAGAATTGGTTAATACTTTTATTTATATAAAATCTGTTTACTGTCTTTTTCGAAATTTTCTTCATTTTGCTGAAGGTTGCTTTTAATATTCTTACCGAAGTTATGCTAAATAATAAGGCAGGAAAAGGATAAGTCAACGAATGGTGATTCTGATTATACAAATGGTTGGAAATATCATATAAGTTATTTAAAAAATATCAGTCAGTATGCCGCGCGAAGCCAAAAGTTTAACCATGCCTCAGGAAAATAGAAGAATTGACTTTAATACTAATGCGTTTGATTTAAATATTATGCTTGCCACGAAGTGGCATAATATGAATAACCGTGGGTGCAACCCACGGAAAACTGCAAACTGAATACCCCAGCCCTGAATGGGCTGAATATCAGGATTATGTATAGAGTCCTCTATTCAACCCCTCAGGGGTTGCCAGAGGTTAAGCATGCCTTTACCGTGGGTTGCACCCACGGTTATTCAAATTAAACCCCTCCGGGGTTAAGTATCTATTCAAATCATAAAATCAATGAACACTTATATTTTGTTTATTATCAACAATTTAAAACTTCATTTCTAAGATTAACGCATCCATGGTATATTGACTTTATCAAACCATTGTGACTGTAAAGAGTAATTAATAACAGTTCAAGAAGAAGTCTCAGTATTATGTTGAAACTTTTTTACTAATACAACTATATACTGACAACCAATCACATATAATATATCAGGTATTAAAGTTAAGGCACATAAACAATAATTATCTATATTAGCATTTTAACCAATAAGATGAAAAAATCAAAAAAGCGAATTCTTTGGGTTGTAGCTGTTATTGCCGGTCTGATTTTAACAGGTGCTTCTCTTTTTCTGATCAGATTTATATCTGCTACCCGGTCGATGACACCTTCTGAAACATCAGCAATAAATGACTCGGTATGGTGCATAAAAGACGGGTTTGTTAATGCATATATTTTTAAAGGCAATAATAGTTACCTGATGGTCGATGCAGGTTTCAGGAAGCACAGTTTCAATAATGAACTAACTAAGGCAGGTATTGCTCCGGGACAAATATCAACACTCCTTCTGACCCACACTGATGGAGATCATACCGGAGCAACAGGCTTGTTTAAGGAAATTGATATTTACATGCATTCCGATGAGGAACAGATGATTAACGGAACTATGGGAAAATCAAAGTTCTTTAAACCGAAATGGAAATACGTACCATACAAATTGCTTGATAGCAATGATACTCTGACTATAGACGGATTAAAGATAAAAATCTTACATACTCCGGGACACACCCCCGGCTCGTCATGCTATATTATTGGTAATGATTATCTTGTAACAGGTGATAATCTGGTTGTTACAAATGGCAGATTTGAACACTTTGTTGAGAGTTTCAATATGGATACGCCCAAACAGATTGAATCTATCAGGCTTTTGCCGGTACCTGGTTCCTTTAAATATATCCTTACCTCACATCATGGCGTGAAGTCATTTATTTAAAGTTGAATCAGAGATACAGGGAATGATTTTACAAATACTCCTGTACCCGCTTCCAGTAATAAAGAGTCTGAGCTCCGCTTCCATTCCAGTTAACAGCTATCTTTTCAAAGTCATAAGGCCCGATTTGCGATGCATAGTACAAAAAGACCTTTTCAGAAGTTTCATAATTGTACATATCACTATGCTTAAGGTTGCTTCCTGTTCTGAAATTGTAATCATCCAATCTTATAGGCCTGATCTGGAAAAAACCGATAGCCTCCTCAGTAGGATTGTAAGAAAGGGTATCAAGATTAGTCTCTACTTTGCCAATTGCATAAATAAGCTGTGTATATGGTTTTATTGGCTGGTTATCAAGGATTACAATGGAATCTGTGCGCGGAGCAAATGCTTTGAAACCAATCAATAATAAAAATATAACAGAAATTATCTTTCTTAAAAAATCTTTCATAGAACACAGTGATTAAAAAACAAATAGGAAGGCATTGCTGCAAAACCCGCTAAGAGAGCCGGTGATTCTTTTGGTTTGAGAGGGTTGCATACAATACATATAAAATAATTAGACCAACAAATATGTATACAACAGCATTAAAGCAGATTTGTTCGCTTATTATCAGCAATTAATGGATAAAAAAGGGGGATTGAGTATATTACTAAATATAAACTTCCGGAATATATGAAATAAGAGATTCTGTTCGGGAGATATTAAAAAAACTTAAACTTATTTCAGGTTCTTGTATAAAGGCCTGCTTACTCCTTGAAAAGCTTCACCTGCAGCGCTGTGAGTCCTTTCGGACCTTTTCCTATTTCAAATGTTACGATATTATTCTCTTTAATATCTTCAAGAAGGTTATTTGCATGTACAAACACACTCTGTTTTGATTCCATATCACGAATGAAACCAAATCCTTTTGACTCGTTAAAAAATGTAACAACTCCTTTGCGGAAATAGTCGGATTTTTGTGATTCATCATTTTTTGTGGCACCAAGTTCAATAACTGATGCATCAACCTGAATTTTCTTTGTGGGATCGGGGGGGGTAGAGGTTATACGTCCATATTCATCAACATAAGCAATCATATCATCGAAACTGCTTTTACCTGCCTCTTTTTTTATAAGCTTCTTCTTGGCTTTATCTTTTCTCTTTTTGTCCTTTTTGTTTTTAACTTCCTTTTTATTCGATGTCTCCTGCGATCTTCCCATAAATTGAATTAGGTTCGTTTATAAATATTGGATTGTATAATTCATTCAAAGATACGGTTTAATTTCGATAAACCTATTTTTTAAAGGTATCGGATCGTAAATCAATAACTCTCTTTTTGCAATCTCAGCTGTAATCATAAATATTTTAATGGGATGCTCCATCACAAAGATTTATCTGATTAATTTTCAACTATTCTGCATAACCAATTTAAATTTGACTCATATAATGCAATTTCATAAATTGCATAGCATAAATCTTAAAACCAATAAAATGAGAAAGTTAGCATTTTTATTACTATTGGGAGCTTCTATGCTCACAGCATGCAAGGAGAAGGAGCAGGAAAAAACTACTGCCCTGTTTTATTTTACACCCTACTCAGATTTTCCTGAATATCTGAAAGGACAACTGAAGTCGGTTAAGGAATCCAATTACTGGGCAATCGAGAAAGATGGCCAGGTTGTTCCCGGTGAACTGATTACACAGAAGGAGAGAGACAGCCTTAATTGGTCAAGCGATTTTATTGCTTACTTTAATGAAGCAGGAGTACCCTCGAGAGTAGATTATGTTACCTATGACTGGAAAATAAATTCATGGGTTATTGATATAGCAGACAACCTTATGACGAAAGCAACATGGATCAAACTGGATACCCCACGATATTATTTTAAACAGGTTTATGATGCAAGCCGCAATCATACAGAGAGTACAGGCTACCGTTATGGGACAGATACTCTGATACAGAAGGTAACTCTTACCTATGATCAGAATGGAAAAAACAATGCTGTTAACTATTTCAATTATAAAGGAGAGCTAACTGCAAGAATTAATTATATATGGAATGAAAAATCACTTGTTTCAGAGTTAAATTCTTACAATGCCTCTGATTCACTAACCTCAGAAACAAAGATCGAATATAACGAAAACGGATTCTATACCAGGGCAGAATATCGTGATGGGAAAGGCAATACAACTAGCACATACAAGCTTGAATATAATGAATATGATGATAGGGGAAACTGGATAGCGGCATCTATTTACAAAGACGGGAAATTGACATTTTACTGTAAAAGAGAGTATGTTTATTATTAGAGACCTATCTATAGATAAAATTTTCTGTTAACTCAAAGTCTTGGCTGTCTGGTTGAGACTGATGTAAAATCTGGTTTCAACTGATTTCAGTATGGCTGTGAAACTAATTCTTTCATTTCCGTAGTGTAGTCATATCGCAGATCTTCATGTAAGGATGATATCTTTTTAATTATTCCATCAACCTGACCATCATACAATTTCAACAGCGCGGTATTCCTGTGAATTGAAGGTGTAAAATTTCTTAGTTTTTTACAGTAGTAGATAAGTAATTCTATCTCGGTTTTCTTATTCTGTGAATATCTTATATACTTTCTTGTACTGCGCAAAATTTTCCGCAGGCCCTTTTTTATATAGTAATGTGTCTTTTTATTTATTTGCTCAAACTGTTCGTCAATGTCCTTCTTAACACTCTCAATATATGAGGTTTCATCAGCAGATTCAAAAAGGAGATAGGTTAACAGCTCCTTGTTTTCCTTTTTAAACCTTGATAATCTAAGACAAATATCCCTCAGTTCCTTAGGGGAGCGACTAATTAATGCATGATTAAGTTCTTTAACTGTGACCGCCTTCATATGAATAGTTTAAATAAAAGCCGAGTTTTCTCTATAATCATCATCATCTCCGTAAATAAACAAACAACTACCGTTTGATATCTTATCTATAACATCTTTTAAGTTTTCAACAGGCAATACAGGACAACCCCAGCTCCTACCCAGTCTGCCGTACTCTTTAATGAATTTCTCGCTTACATAATGAGCTCCATGGATAACAATCTCTCTTGTCCGGGCCCTGTCGTTTATCCCCTTCTCAAGTCCGTCAAGCTTCAATGAATAACCATTTTTACCGGAATATGTCTCTGCTGTTAAATAAAAACCAAGAGAACTTTTCATTGAGTTTAACTCGTTGGAAAATATTTTTGCAAAGTTTTCTCCGGAGTTTTTTCCATGAGCTACAAAACTATTATAAATAAGTTTTTTAGTAAAAAGATCAATTACATAAAACCGCTTCTCAGTTGATGGCTTCGAAAAATCTATAATGGTGATAATATTTTTATTTTTAAGATCACCTATCTGCCGGAACCCTTTAATAGCAATACTAAAGACATCTATTGACACAAATTCTTCTAAATTGCAGTCGTGCCATAATATCTTTATATCATTATCATTTCCTGATTCCTTGCTACCCGGAATGAAAAAAGCAAAGGTGTAAACAAACAATAATATAATGCCTGAAATTTGCATTTATACTGAATTTCATAAGTGAAAAACAAAAGTAATGATATTATTCAACACCCCACCCTATAGTGAGGCGAAGTGCTTTTTACTTTTCATTCAGATGGTGCTTGCTCTCTATTGATTTTTATTAAATATAGCTTATGCAATATGAAATCATTTTTTGAATCCCTCAGGATCCAGAAGATGACCGCGCTGATTAATGCTGCAAAAAAGCACCACACAGATGTAAGATATTGTGTAAAAAATATTGCTGTAACAAGGCATGACAAAAACATTAAGATGCCTAACAGATGCGTCCTTTTGATCCCGGAAATAAAAAGAGGAGTAATAGTAACAATTAAGTAAACAATAAAAGCAGGCATGGAGAGCGACTTTGGGAAATCAGTATCATATTTAATATGGTAACCTGTAATTCTGGGGTTTACATTGAAAAATAATAAGCAAAAAAGATAATACAATGATAATAAGATACCCATAACCAGAAGTATACGTAATGATTTCTTCTTTTTTTCATTATCCTCCATCAACAGAACTGCCAGAGGAATCATTGTTGGCCATAGAAAATCAGCCATTATTAAAAAGATATAAGTGGCTATTTTCTGAATATTTAAATAATCCGGAAGTGGTATTGTAAGCCACAGGCAACCCTCTGCAAATTGTTGAATGCCGAAAAACAAGGGGATACTGGCAAATACCAGTTGAGAAGGCTTATGAACTTTTTTAATTGTGACTATCCCAATAGCAGAAATGATTACACCACCTGCAAAACTTGCTTCCGCTGAAAAACACATATTATTTTCCTTTCTGCTGTTTAGAAATCAGTGATTTATTCTTATTAAAAACTCTCTGTATAAAATAATAATCTTATAATGATACAATTAATAATCGGATAAAACTCTTAATCGTTTATGAATGTCTTAATAACATAAGCATGAGTTGTAATTAATAACCTGATATCCGCAACAATCTGATGGATGAAACGTGGAATTGAATTTTGAAAGTACCATTTACTTTAAAATTCTTCAATCTATTGTTTGAAATCATTATTAATGTTCCGACATTTATTCTTTTATTTAATACAATTACATATGAATCTCAAGAGACGTGAATTTGTTAAAGTGGGAGGAATTTCTCTGGCAGGATCTGTTATTATCCCTCCCTTTCTGAAATCATGTAAGAACACTCCTGTTTCCAATAACGCCGAAAGTTATCTGAACCATTTTGAGGTCACTATTAAACAATTGCAGACTATATTAAATGCAAGTTTGGAAAAGGGTGCGGATTATGCAGATCTTTTCTTTGAGCATACACTGAACAATTACAGTACTCTTGAAGATGGAAAAGTAAATCAGGCTTATTCAAATATCGCATATGGAGTTGGTATAAGGGTTCTTAAGGGTGATCAGACCGGTTATGCATACTGTGAAAATATAACACCTGAAGCAATGCTGAAAGCAGCTAAGACAGCTGCCAATATTGCAGACGGACCCGGAAAACCGGTAACAATCGACATAAATGAGTATCTGGCACCTAACCTGTATCCTGTTAAGACTTCATGGGAAGATACTTCAGTCAAAGACAAAGTACCATTCCTTCAGAGAATAAATGAAAAGATTTTTGCATCGGATAACCGTGTCTCAAAAGTAAATGCAACAATAGGTGATACCACCTCATATATTCTATTCTTCAATTCTGAAGGAAAACTTGCCTGGGATTACAGGCCCCTTGTTTTCATGTATGTAACCTGCATAATGGAACAGAATGGAAAAGTGGAGAATTATACGGCTTCACGCTCAGGACGTGAAGGTTCTGAATTCCTTACAAACGACCTGGTAGATAACCTTTCCCGCGAAGCAGTGGAAAAGACAGCCCTGTTGTTTGATGCCACAAAACCAAAAGCCGGAGAGATGGAAGTCGTAATGAGTGCCGGTGAATCGGGAATTCTGCTGCATGAAGCAATAGGACACGCCTTTGAAGCAGACTTCAACAGGAAAAAGACCTCAATATTCTCTGATAAAATGGGCCAGAAAATAGCTGAGAACTTCATCAGCATAATTGATGATGGAACACTAGTCTCAAACAGAGGGTCATTAAATGTTGATGATGAAGGTAACCCGACTGAAAGAACTGTACTTGTTGATAAAGGAATTCTTACAAGTTATATTCACGACAGGATAAGTTCCTCATATTATAAGGTTAATCCCACAGGTAACGGACGCAGACAAAACTTCAGAAACGTACCTCTTCCAAGAATGAGATGTACAACCATGGAAAACGGCCCTCATAAGAAAGAGGAGATAATTGCTTCTGTGAAAAACGGCATATATGTCGATACCTTCAGTAATGGACAGGTTAACATTGGTGCTGGGGATTTTACGTTCTTTGTTAAATCGGGCTATATTATTGAAAACGGTAAACTTACAAAACCTATAAAGGATATTAATATTATCGGAAATGGACCACAGGCACTCGCAGATATCGTAATGGCAGCTGACGACGGTAAGCTTTCAGATTCTACCTGGACCTGCGGAAAGGCCGGACAAAGTGTACCAGTTACCATGGGACTTCCGACTGTTAAAATTAAAAAACTTACCGTAGGTGGAATAAATGCTTAGAAATTTTAAAATTATCACTCATGAATACCAAAGAAAAATATATACTCGCCGGGCAGGTTATAGATTATGCTACCAAAAAAGGTGCACAACAGATATCTGTATCAATAAGTGAAAGTCGCAGTAATGACATTGAAGTACGTGATCAGCAACTGGACAAACTTATTGAATCAAACCGCAACAGCCTGACAATTAATTTGTATGTAGACAAAAAGTATTCTTCACACTCTACAAACAGACTTAAAAAGGATGATCTCTTTAAGTTTGTCGATGAAGCAATAATCGCTACCAGGTTTCTTGCAGAAGATGAATTCCGCACACTGCCAGAACCGGAATTATACTATAAAGGTGGAGACAAAGCACCTGAGACTTATGATGAGTCACTTGAAACAATAGATGCCAAAACAAAAATAGATATTGCAAACCAGGTACTCAGCGAAGCCTATAATAAAGACGAAAGAGTTATCTCAGTAAGCAGTTATTATTCCGACAGAACAAGTAATAATGTACTGGTTACAAGTAACGGATTTAAAGGCGATATTTCAAAAAGTGAAGTTTCTTTATATGCCACCGTCTCAGCAAAGAGCGAAAACGGACGTCCTTCTGACTACTGGTTTGAAGATTCAATGTTTTTTGAAAAGCTGAAGAAGACAGGTATCGGGACAAAAGCTCTTGACAGGACACTCCGGAAAATAGGCCCGAAAAAAATCAAATCAGGGAAATATCCCATGATAATTGAGAATATTGTTGCCGGAAATCTCCTTAGCCCTGTATTTGATGCCTTACAGGGATACAACATTCATCAGAAACAATCATTTCTTCAGGGAAAAGAGGGTAAAGCTGTTGGTTCATCGCTTCTGACAGTATTTGATGATCCCTTTTTACCTTCCGGACCGGGAGCAAGATTATTCGATGAGGAGGGACTGGCTTCTGTAAAAAGAGCTATTATTGAATCAGGTGTACTTCGTAATTACTATATCGACACTTATTATGGAAAGAAACTAGGGATTAATCCAACAAGCGGAAGTTCATCAAATATTGTTTTCTCTCTGGGAACAAGAGACATTGAAACAATGATAAGCACCCTTAAGAAGGGTATTGTTGTTACAGGTTTTAATGGTGGTAACTGCAACGGATCAACAGGCGATTTCTCATACGGAATTGAGGGATATCTGGTAGAGAACGGAACAATAGTACATCCTGTAAATGAGATGAATATATCGGGCAATATGAACCAGTTATGGTTCAATCTTACCGAAGTGGGAAATGATATTATAGAAGGATCTTCATTAAGGGTGCCATCCTTGTTGATTGAAGATGTGGATTTCAGCGGAATTTGAAATCATAAACATAAATTTATTTACTGTTATTTGATTTTTCCTGAGTGTAAGGTTAATAAACTTTCCTGTTCCTGAATCTTAAAATTTAATAATATAGTACCATGTAAATGTTGCTCCGGTATATATTATTGTTTTACATCTGACTCTACTCTGAACACTTAAACCATATTGTTTGTTAATTAAAGGAGATATATAATAATGCACAAGAGAATCCTGATACTTTTCGCACATCCAAGGTTTGAGAGGTCGTTAAATAATTCCGTTCTTATTCAAAGTATTTCTGATATACCTGAAATTACTTTTCATGATTTATATGAAAAATATCCAGACTTCAACATTGATATAGACATTGAGAAAAAACTTCTTGCAGAGCATGATATAATTATCTGGCAACATCCGTTCTACTGGTATAGTGCACCGCCCTTATTAAAACAGTGGATAGACCTGGTTCTTGAATTCGGATGGGCTTACGGGCCCGGTGGCAGGGCGCTCGAGGGGAAAATCATATTCAACGCCATCACAACCGGAGGTATTCGTGAAGCTTATTGCAGAGAGGGACATAACAGGTTCACATTAAGAGAGCTGCTTGCACCATTTGAACAGACAGCGTATTTATGCAAAATGATCTATCTTCCGCCATTTGCGATGTATGGTACTCACCGTATAACAGCAGCTGAAAAGGAAGAAACAGCCATCCTTTATAAAAACCTGCTGAAGAGTTTAATCAAAACTGATATCCCAGCAGAAGAGATAGGAGAATACTCTTGTATTAACGAGTGGATATTAAATAAACAAATTAACAAACCTGTATGAACTTTCTTGCACAAGCACTTATTTATCTGACTGCGGCTGTAATTTGTGTCCCTATATCCAAGAGGCTTGGAATGAGTTCTGTTCTGGGATATCTGATTGCCGGTATGCTTATAGGACCTTTTCTTTTGGGATTTATCGGCAAGGAGGGTGAGGATATTATGCATTTTGCCGAATTTGGGGTTGTAATGATGTTATTCCTGATCGGACTTGAGCTTGAACCCTCAAAATTCTGGAAAATGAGGAAGTCAATAATAGGAATGGGGTCAATACAAATGATAATAACCTCATTATTGATTTTTATCCTGCTGATTATATTTGGGCTATTATGGCCTGTTGCTCTTGCAATTGCCCTTGCCTGTGCTATGTCGTCAACTGCCATTGTATTGCAGACAATAAAAGAAAAAGGATTATCCCAGACTTCAGCCGGAGAGGCTTCATTTTCTGTTCTCCTGTTCCAGGATATTATGGTAATACCGGTACTTGCAATGCTTCCGCTTCTGGCATTAAAAGGCATAAGCGAAAGCAGTGCAATCAACTCCTCACTCATTGGAAGTCTTCCCGGGTGGATGCAGGGATTATCTTTCTTCGCAGCTGTAACTTCTATTTACCTGGGCGGCAGGTATCTGTTTGTTCCGGTTCTGCGAATGGTTGCAAGAACAGGTCTGAGGGAACTATTTACAGCATCCTCTCTCCTGCTTGTAGTGGCTGTAGCCCTTCTGATGCAGGCTATTGGACTGAGTGCAGCCCTTGGAACATTCCTTGCCGGGGTGGTACTGGCAAACAGCGAATACAGACACGAACTAGAAAGTGATCTTGAACCTTTCAAGGGTCTTCTTCTGGGATTATTCTTTATCGGAGTAGGAGCTTCAATAAATTTTGATCTCATAATTTCAAAACCATTGATAGTATTCGGTCTCCTTACAGGAATAATGAGTATAAAGTTCATTGTATTGATTGTAACAGGAAAAATATTCAAAATTGCGACCGACCAGAATCTGCTTTTTGCGTTTGCCCTTTCCCAGGTAGGTGAGTTTGCATTTGTGCTCCTCTCCTTTTCAAATCAGCTTACAATTATCAGCCGGGAATGGATGGATATAATGATGGCTGTAACAGCTATCTCAATGACAATAACTCCATTGCTGTTGCTTATTAATGAGAGAATTATCGATCCCCGGTTTGGAGTCAAAACTGAATCCGGGAATAAGGCACCTGATGAAATAGAGGAAAGGAATTCTGTTATTATTGTAGGGTTTGGCCATTTTGGAAGCACGATTGGTCGTTTTCTGAGAGCTAATGGAATTGAAGCAACTATTCTTGATCATGATTCTGACCGCGTTTCCCTTCTCAGAAAAATGGGATTTAAAGTGTACTACGGTGATGCAACCAGACTAGACCTCTTAAAATCAGCAGGGGCTGAAAATGCGAAAATTCTGATAGCTGCAATTGATTCGCCGGAAACTAACCAGGAGCTTATTCAGATTGTTAAAAAACACTTTCCCAACCTGGAGATTATGGCCAGGGCCAAGAGCAGAAGAGATGCCTACGACCTGATTGATATGGGGCTAAAGGATATTTACAGGGAAAGCCTCCATACATCGGTTAAGCTGGCAGTCGATGTACTTGTAAGGATGGGCCACAGAAGCTACAGCGCAACCCGGCAGGGGCAGCAATTCCTTAAGTATGATGAGGAGACACTTGTGGAGATGGCAGGGCACAGGCATGATATGAAGCAATATGTTGTTAAGGCAAGGGAAACATTTAAACTACAGGAGGAACTGCTCTCAAAAGATATAGGACATGATAAAGGAGAAGGAGATCATAGCTGGGACTCTGAGACAATCAGAGATACCCTGGAAAAAATGAAGCAGTAATCTGATATTCTAAGGTCCCGGTTTACTCATGTTCAGTTTGATACAATGAACCCTGTTCATCAGGTCTCATAATTGACTCTGTTCCTAAAAATGAGTACCTTTGTAAAATAATTTAGCTTTATTAATCCCTTTGTGGGGAACAATTTAAAAACATGAATAATAATACATCAAATAAAAATAGTTCTGATAAAGAGTGGATTAAGATAATATCACGATATAATAAACCAAATCATTTAAAGAGCTGGTGGCAGGTTATAAACTCAGTCGGACCATATATTCTTCTCTGGATCCTTATGGTAAAAACCATTGGATTATCTTACTGGCTTACTCTTCTTTTGTCAGTTTTTGCCGCAGGTTTTCTGATAAGGATCTTTATAATTTTCCATGATTGCGGACATGGTTCATTCTTTAAATCAAAGAGACTAAACACAATTGTCGGTATAATAACCGGATTGTTAGTATTTACACCATATCATAAATGGCATCGCGAACACCATTTGCATCATCAGACTGTTGGAAACCTCGATAAAAGAGGTACTGGTGATGTAACCACTTTAACTGTAGATGAATATCGGGGACTTTCACCCTGGAAGAAGTTTTCCTATCGCTTTTACAGAAATCCATTCTTTCTCTTCGGATTAGCACCCATACTTCTGTTTGTTTTCATGCATAGGGTTACAAAAAAATATATGACAGTAAAAGAGAAGTCATATGTTCATCTATCAACTTTAGCGCTGATAGCAGCAATTTCAGTAATTATGTTTTTTATCGGGTGGAAAGCATTTTTACTTATACAGATCCCAATACTCTATATTGCTACAGTCCATGGAGTATGGCTGTTTTATGTCCAGCACCAATACAGGAATGTATTATGGACAAATAGCAGTAACTGGGATTACAAATCTACTGCATTACTTGGCAGCTCATGGTTTAAGTTACCATTACTTCTAAACTGGTTCACCGGGAATATTGGTTATCATCATATTCACCATTTAAGCCCGTCTGTACCAAACTATAATCTGAGAAAATGTCATAGAGAAAACCAGATGTTCAGTGAGATAAAACCTATTACATTCTTCTCGGCGTTTGAGTCACTCTTCTTAAGACTTTATGATGAAAAAAGAAGAATCATGATCAGGTTCAGTGAGATAACCAGTTAAATGATTTAGACCCTTCTGCAAAGAGCTATAAGCATGTTTAGCTACTTTTTTTCAACCGGCATGTTTGTCATGTTGCCCCAATCTTCCATTGAACCATCGTATAACAGAGGATCATATCCGGCAATAAGTGCTGCAACGAAATTCACGCTTGCTGAGTTCCCGGTATTGCAATAAAATACCGGTCTTGCACCTGATGGTATTTGCAGAGATTTAAAAATCACTTTCAGTGTGTCTGATGAGGCAAAGTGAAATGACTTACTGTCATAAAGATCAGTTGCATGCAGGTTTTTAGCACCGGGAATATGCCCGGGTCTTGGTGTACCGGTTGTTCCGTCATAAAATGCTTTTGAGCGGGCATCAATCAGAATAAATGATTTATTATCCAGATTATCTGCAACCCATTCACCGGACACAAAATTACTTTGCGACATAATGTTAAGTTTACCTTTTTTGACATCCGGATTGTCAGTGGTAACTGCTTTTCCTGAGGCTGTCCACTCATCAAGTCCACCTTCAAGGATTGAAAGTCTGCCATTAAGCCCTGCATTATTCAGAGTAACAAATATGCGACAAATCTGTACCAGGTTTCCGTATTGACCACAAAGAACCACATGGGAATTATTATTTACTCCCAATCCTTCCATTACCTTCTTAATCTGTTGTGGTCCAGCAGGAAAAGTACTTTCGTTCTCAGATGATAGAATGAGTAGCCCGGGCCATAAATATCGTGCCCCGGGAATGTGCCCGTTTTTGTAATCTTTTATTGTGGCAGATATATGCATGACAACAATATCAGGTGATGAAATATGATCTTCAAGCCATTGAGAACTTACAACAAGCGGGACTCTATTATCAGGGGATTGAGCTGACAAAAGCTCTGAATCTGAAACCATTATACAAATAGCAATTAAAGCTGCCTTACCAATCCTGAGAATTATTTTACTTATGTTGTTCATTATCTTCATAGTTTATATTATTCTTAAACTTTGTGGATCCTTTGTGAAATACTTCGGTTTCCTTAGTGGTTATGGATTTTTTAACACAAAGTATCTCAAAGGATAACTCTAAGTGGCACAAAGGTAACCAATGAATTAAAAATATTTATAAATACTAATTAGATTATTAGTCAAATCTAATTAGTTCTTAAAATATAAAATATCAGGCACAAAGAAACTAATCAATGTTGAATAAATTGAAGTCGGAAGTCAGGAGTACGAAGCCGGAAGATTAGAAAAAACAATATTTACTGAACTGAAAAAAAAGGCCCCTTACGGAGCCTTCTAACAAAACCTATAAACAAACCTAACAGTTACTTTTTATCATAAATCATTGTTGATGTTCTGTCACCATCAGGTGTGGTAAATGTTGTAACAATAGAAATAGTTTTTTCTGCAGGAAGCGTCCATTTTTCAGTTGTTTTCATTTCACCGTACTGGGTTGTTCTTAATGTGGTTATATCAAGTGTCTTACCATCAGCTGACCATGTCGCAACTGATTTACTGTCACCTCTTGGTGATGTATTAACACTCTCTTTTCCATCGAGGGTATACTTCATATTTGTAGTTACAGTCTCCCCGTTCTGGTTGGTTCTTGTTCTGTCAACAGTTAAAAGGTTGGCTTCCTGTTTAGCAACAAAATTTCCTCCTCCCATTCTCATGCCTCCACCACCTTCCGGCTGCGTGCTTTTCTCTGCATTCAATACCCAGGTACCTGAAAAGTTAACCTTTCCTGACTGAGCATTTGTTAGAAAAGGTGACATCATAA
The DNA here is from genome assembly GCA_963732435.1 of uncultured Bacteroidales bacterium. Lineage (GTDB taxonomy): Bacteria > Bacteroidota > Bacteroidia > Bacteroidales > VadinHA17 > LD21. Next base: position 370,531 of record CAVSZL010000012.1, read on the forward strand.
TCAAAAGAATTGTCAATGACATTAACCTCTTTGAGAAAGAGTTGAAACTTCTGCTTTCCATGTTGCGATTTTTCATATTTGTAAATTATTATGTGAGTTGATTGATCATTTGACAACTCAACAGAAGAAAATATTCCTGAATAAAAAAAAAAGGAACCGGATCAGAATCATTTTGTGAATGAATCCATCTCTTTCTGCAGAATAAATATTTATTTCAAACTGGGAATCAATTATGTTGCCAGGGATCGTACTGCATTGCGAACAATACAATTATGAATGTCTCCAACAGTTAACCAGTCATCCATATTGGTATAACTGCTTTTATCAATCCGGAGATGGTCAATCTCTTCAATATTATCAACACCTATCAGAACCAGGTAACGCTTACCTGCCACTTTCTCAAACTGCCTGTCAGGGAGTTGAAGTTTATCCTGTTGTTTGATAATTGTCTCAAATGACTCTTCTCTGGATAATACTCCTGAACTATAGACTGAACAGACTGCACCACGTGCTTTGATTAAACCTTCGCCGTTATTATTAATAAAGTACAGAACATCTCCTTTATTTACTCTGCCGTGTGGAATTTTTCTGCCCGAGGCACCACGGATAATCATCGATTTTTTACCATTTAGAAGATTATCCATTTCTTTTGACTTAGCATCAAGATATACCACATGATCCATATAAGATTGGTTTTAGGTTATAACTACATAAAGACGAAGAAAAAATACAAATGTTACATATTTTAAGAATTATTAAGTTAACGTTGTGTTAATGGTTATTAAAAATGAGTTAAATGAAGAATGAAGACGTGTAATCCTGAGTTTTTCCTAAAATTTTAATGATTATACAGGACAATATTTTGACATTATCTGATCATATTTAAAAATTTCTCAGGATAACTGAATATTTTTAATAACTTTTAAGACTTAAATTTCAGAATATGGACAGAAGAAACTTTATTAAGACTACTTCCGCTATAGCAGGGGTTTATACTATCGCTGACACATCCTTTCTCACAGCAATCAACATTCAGGATAATCAGACATGGTTCGACCGGCCTATGCGATGGGCACAGCTCACACTGGTTGAAAATGATCCGGGACAGTTTGATCCCGATTTCTGGCTTGGTTATTTTAAAAAAATACATGCTGACGGAGCAGTATTGAGTGCTGGAGGAGTAGTGGCATATTATCCCACAGATATCCCTTTACATCACAGGAGCAACTGGCTGGGAACATCAGATCCTTTTGGCTATCTGGTGGAAGGATGCAGAAAGATGAATATGTCAATTATTGCCCGGACAGATCCTCATGCTGTAAGGAATAACGTTTATGAGGCTAATCCTGAATGGATTGCAGTAACTTCTTCCGGAGAAAAGAGACGACATTGGGCTAATAATGAGTTATGGGTAACATGTGCACTCGGTCCGTATAATTTTGAGTTCATGAGTAATGTTCATAAGGAAATTATGGAACGTTATAAACCTGATGGAATATTCTCAAACAGATGGGCGGGCCATGGAGTATGTTACTGTGAGCATTGTAAGAAGAATTTCAGGGAATATTCAGGTCTTGATCTCCCTTTAACCAATGACGAGTTTGATAAAACATACCAGAAATGGACGGATTGGAACATTGTACGTCTTCAAGAGCTGTGGATTCTATGGGATAATATTATACGAAAAGAAAATGCATCATCCCGGTTTATCCCAAATGGCTTTCCGGATAAAGTAATCACCGGACAGTTATCTGATATTGTTTTCACAGACCATCAGGCTAGAAGCGGATCAACAATGCCATGGTCAAACGGTAAGGGAGCAAAAGAGTTACGCGCCTCTATAGGAATGAAACCACTGGGAGGCATTTTCAGTGTTGGTGTGGAGGAACAGTACCGATGGAAAGACTCTGTTCAGACAGAAGCAGAAACCAGAATCTGGGTTGCGGAGGGCACTGCCAACGGCATGAGACCCTGGTTCACAAAATTTTCAGGGGTTCTTTATGATAAACGATGGCTCAATACCGTTGATAATATTTATCAGACTCTATACAGGAGTGAGCGTTATCTGAGAAATACAGCAAATATGGCTCGCACAGGGATGCTGTTCTCAGAAAAAAGCGGCAACTATGGCCGCGAAACCTGGCAGCAAAAAAGCGGAAACCATGCGTTGGGTATGTACCATGCCTTAATTGAGGCAAGGATACCTTTTGAAATGGTAAACGACAGGCTTCTTGATGAAGAGCATCTTAAACCATTCAAGCTGCTGATTCTTCCAAACATAGCCTCGCTTTCTAGTGAACAATGCGATCAGTTAAAAAAGTTTGTAAAAAACGGAGGAAGTCTTGTTGCAACCTTCGAAACATCTCTTTATGATGAAGCTGGCAGAAGAAGAATAGATTTCGGTCTGGCTGATATTTTCGGAGTCTCATTTGATAAAAAAATTGAAGGACCGTTACAGAACAGTTATCTTCGTCTTAAAAGCGACCCGATAAGCAACCAGTTTCATCCTGTATTACAAGGACTTGAAGAAGCATACCGCATTATCAATACCTCTTTTCAGGTAAATGTTTTTCCACGTGTTCCATTTATCAACCCTGTAACTCTGATACCTACTTATCCTGACCTTCCGATGGAAGATGTTTATCCACGTATTCCTGACACTGACACCAGGGAACTTTATCTGCGTGAATCAGGCGCCAGTCGTATGGCATATTTTCCCGGAGATATTGACAGGATATTCTGGCAGATAATGAGTGCAGATCATGGGAAACTTCTGCAGAATACTATCCGTTGGGCTCTTAATGAGGAGCCTATTGTTGAAGTGAATGGTCCGGGGATAATTGATGTAACAGTGTGGCACCAGGAAAGCTCAATGGCAATCCATCTGGTGAATCTTACAAACCCGATGATGATGAAGGGTCCGTACAGGGAATTTATACCGGTTGACCAGCAGGTAATTGTTAAAATACCCGATGGATTAAAAGTAACAGGAGTCAGCCTTCTGGTAAAGGATAAAAAAGTTGATTTTAATCAGGTTGACGGGAAGATAAGCCTTATTGTCAACCAGATCCAGGATTATGAAATTATCGGAATTGATCTGACATAAATAAAGTCAATAGTTATGAAAACCAACAGAAGAAGTTTTATTTCCACTGCCATCACCGGGAGTCTGGCAGCATCATTGCCTCTTACGGGATGCAAGTCGGCCGACAGCAAAATCAATGGTTCTGCTGATACACCTGATTACTCAAAACTTGATGAGATTCTTAAAATCCCTGTATTTAAAAAGGAGTATTTTACTTCTCCTGTAATTATAGAATCTCTGGAATTGCTTCATTATGAGGGTAGTTTTTTATGCAGAGTGAGATCAAAAGACGGGGCAGAGGGTATTTCGGTAGGACATAGTGGTCAGTTAAAATCATTATATCCTGTTTTCACTAACCTCTTACAACCCTTTTTTCTGAATAAGGATGCACGCGATCTCGACCTTCTGATTGAAAAGGTCTATATCTTCAATTTCAACTTCAGGCTATCCGGAATGGCTCTTGGTGTTCCTCTTGCCACTATAGAGTTTGCTATTCTTGACATGATGGGCCGTATTGCCGGCAAACCATTAGGTCAGCTTATTGGCGATATTCACCATCAGTATGTTCCGGTTTACCAGGCAACTGAATATCGCGAAAAATCAGTTGAGGAATCAATAGAACTGATAAAACGCGATGTTGAAGAGTATAATGCCAAAGCGCTGAAAATTAAGGTTGGCGGATTAATGTTCATGACGACAGATATTAAAGCTACCGGACCGGAGGGAAGAACTGAAGCAATAATTCCTCTGGTAAGAAAAACATTTGGCGATGATATGATTCTTTATGCAGATTCCAATGGTTTCTATTCTGTTAATGAAGCAATAAGGGTAGGAAAACTGCTTGAAGAATACCAGTTTCAGTTTTTTGAAGAGCCTGTACATTTCGACTGGTATGAAGAAACAAAACAAGTCGCTGATGCTCTCACAATATCTGTTGCCGGTGGTGAACAGGAATATAGTCTACATGGATTCCGGTGGCTTATTGCCAATGACGGACTGCAGATAGTACAACCCGATTTTTTCTATTTCGGCGGGATGATCAGATCAATGAGAGTTGCTCTAATGGCAGATGCATTTGGGAAAAAGTGTACTCCTCACATGAGCGGAGGAGATCTCGGGTTTCTTTATATGATGCACATGGTCTCCGCTCTTCCTAATGCACTTCAATTCCATGAATTCAAAGGATTTAAAACCAATGTGGTTTATGAATGCAAATCATCACCTTTGAAAAGTGAAAACGGACTTGTAAAGGTACCAACAGGTCCGGGGTTGGGTGTCGACTTGGATCCTGAGTATATCAGAAAGTTCAGGCCGGTTGACAGGTTGTAGTTAACAAGTCAAAAACATTAACTGATCAGATACCCGGATAAAATCCTTATTGCAGAAATCATTAACAGGCTTCATTCCTTTAAGAATTTGATGTCATAAAATATAATTGACTCGAATTTATAAAAGGTGTAACTTTGATTAGTTCTTTCTCAAAGTAAAAATTATCAGCCATGAAAACAACGCTTTTTGTATTTGCTTTTCAAGTTGCGCTTATCCTTTCAATCCAATCACAACCTGTGTCAGATTTCACCTATAAATTTGACAACGGGGTAAATGTCAGAATGGAACAATGCTGGAACCAGGTGTGGGTACAACAAAGCTTTGCTGCATTGGCTTCCACCGATAAAACTCCATTATCAGTAAGTACCAGAACGCTCGGCGAATTGATCTCAACTTCATCCTTCAAGCTTCACAAAAATGGCAAGGAGATCAAGACACAGGGAGCCCCTCCAGGCACATATGACCTGCATGTTAATTTCAAACTTTCAGGAAAACCCGGAACAATAAGTTTTGTCGTTGGTAATGTGGTAATCAAACCAAATTCAAAAACCACTGTTTCAGTGACAATGTATGATTACCAGATTATCATTGACGAAACAAAAACCGCCCTCAAAGGATTATCAGGTTTTGAGACAGAAGTAACAAGGTGCAAGGGCAATACTGCGCAGGATACATATTCAGGTATTCCCACTTTTTATGCTAAAGGCGACCGCAGTAAACCAGTCCCACCTGATGAATCAACCGGGAAAACAACCGGCAAAATAAAACCAGGAACATATGACTTGCTGATCTCAATAGGAATATCAAATCAGACTCACAAAGTATGGCTTGAGAATATGGTTGTTAAACCTGACATGAATTATAAAATCTCCACAAATCTTAATGCAGGCGGAATTGTCTATGCCGGTCTAAACAGGGATGTAAATATGATGCATTTATATCCAGCGGGTACAGCCGACAGACAAACTGGTACTCCGGCACCCGTTAAAAACAGTGAAATAATCAAATACGATAAGATTACAGTTGCAAACTGCTGTTCTCCGGGAACATATGATGTGCTGCTCAATTTTAAAAACGGGACAAAATATGAATGGAGAAAAAATATAATAATACAGACAGGTACCAGGACAGATGTAAAATAAAATCTGACTGAATACTATCAGATCATAAGTCTGTTTATACTTCACCTGACGCAGGGTCATACCCTGATGCTAAAGGCAATTAGAGAATATCCGGCAACCAGATTATGGCATTAACTTTTGATTAACTTCATTAGCTTCTTAATATTTTTATAGCCTGCTAAAAAACGGGACCATTTTTTCTTAAGTTTGCTGAATACATGTAAACTTTAAAAAAGTCAATGATGAGATCAAATCTTACAACTAATAGAATACTTATTGTATTAACACTTCTGATTATTACTATTTTCTCAGGATGTAAGCTAATAACCCGGAGACCTGTGATATCCATTGTTACTGATAAAACACAGGGCACACCTGTATTGCATGGGATTACCAAACTGAAAGAAACATTGGATGCCAAAAAAATCAGGTACGAACAGGTGGCTTCCGTCTCTGATGCAAGAAGCAATCTTATTATACTTGCAGGTCTGTCAAAAGGAGATGGTGAAGCAGCTGTGATGCTTAATTCTGAAAATCATCAGGTGCCGGAAACACCGGAAGCATTAACAGTTTATAAAAAAACAAGTAACGATAATACTATATGGATTATCGGCGGTTATGATGACAGAGGCCTCATGTATGGTCTTCTTGATGTGGCTACCCGGATAGGATGGAGTTCTGATAAAGTAAATCCTATGAGTGAAGTCATTGAAGTTACTGAAAAACCAGATGTAAGTGAAAGGGCTGTTTCACTTTACACAATGAACCGGGCTTACTGGGAAAGCAGGTTTTATGATACTGAATACTGGAAAAAGTACCTGGACCTGCTTGCAGAAAACAGATTTAACTCTATGGTCCTGATCTTTGGTTACGAAAACGGTGGTTTTCTAGCACCATGTTATCCATACTTTTTTGATGTTGAAGAATTCTCTGATGTAAAGATGGTTGGAATTACTCCTCAGCAGCAGCAACAGAATCTGGAGGCAATGAATCAGTTAATAAATATGGCTCATGAAAGGGGAATCCGATTTACAGTCGGCATCTGGGATCATATTTACCGCGGTGGTGTTCAGGGAGGTGGTATCCCCGGTGCTGAAAAAACACCTGACAAACCGGTTCCTGGTCTGGTATGGGGGCTTAATAGTGATAACCTGATATCATATACTAAAACTGCTCTTACAAAATTTATAAAAATGGTTCCGGAGCTTGATGCAATACAGTTCAGGATGCATAATGAATCGGGTCTTAAGAAAGAGGAACAGGTTGTTTTCTGGTCAGATGTATTTAAAATGATGAAACAAACTTCCCCGGATCTTCGTCTCGACCTCCGTGCTAAAGAGCTGCCGGATGCTGTTGTAAGAAGTGCAATTGATGAAGGTATTAAATTCAGAATAACAACCAAATTCTGGATGGAACAGATGGGAATGCCGTATCACACTACACAGATAAATCCTGAAAAAAGTCCCCGCCGCCAGAGTTATGGTGATATGCTAAAATATCCACAGGAATACAAGATGCACTGGCGATTATGGAGCGGGGGAACAACAAGGATCCTGCTATGGGGAAGCCCTGAGTATGTAAGCCGGTTTGCTGAATCTACTCACCTTTATGATGGCGACGGGTATGAAGTTAATGAACCTCTCGCAACCAAAATGGAGGCTCAGCCTCATGATGCAAAACCGTTTAATCTGTTAAATCAGCAGTACCGTTATTATGATTATGAATTTGAAAGGTACTGGCATTTCTTCCAGGTATTCGGACGGATAGGGTATAATCCCAAAACAGCACCGGAAATATGGCAGAAAGAATTTGAAAAACGATTTGGCAGTCAGGCTGCTCCATATATTGAAGAAGCCATTCATAAGGCAAGTTGGGTTCTGCCACGTATAATTGCCTCAAGTTATCCTTACAGCGGTTTTCCGACAACCAGGGGTTGGGCTGAGAAACAACGCCTGGGTAATTTGGATCAGTTTGCTGCAAGCTCCGGAAGCGATATTCAACAATTTGCTAATTTCGACGAAGAAGCACAGATACTGATCGAAGGTGGTGAAACAGCAAAACTACTTCCATCAATGACCAGTAAATGGTTTGGACTCACTTCAGACACAATCGACAGTCTGATTATTGAGGCAGAAAAAGTAACTGACAATAAGGATGGAAAAGAATTCATATCAACAATAACAGACCTTAAAATACTATCCGGCCTTGCCCGGTATCATTCAGAACGGATCCCTGCAGCTGTAAGTTATCGCCTGTATGAACGTACAAAGGACATTACAGCTCTTGATGCAGCAATAGGATATGAAAGAAGTGCAATTGATGCCTGGAGAAAAATTGTTGATGCTGCCGGTGATGTTTATACCGACGACCTTATGATGGGTGTCAGGGATATAGTTTACGGTGGGATCAATTACCAGATGTGTGGCCATTGGAGAGATGAACTTGCAGAACTTGAAAAAGGGCTTTCTGAACTTGAACAAAAGAGAGCAAAACTGAATTCTTTATCAACGTCCGGTAGTTCTCCCTCGTATAAAGAAGCTGCCAGGCCAGATAACTCAAAGTTGTTTCAGATTTTGCATCAGCCGGTAATAACTCTCCCTGCAGGCGAACCACTTAAAATTACCATAAATGTGACTGCCGGTTCAGGCATTAAATGGGTTAGTCTGAGCTACCGTAATGTTAACCAGGACATTGATTACAAAACACTTCCAATGAAACAAACTGGTGAGGTTGATACTTATGAGGCAATTGTTCCGGCTGATCAGATTAATCCAAAATGGGATTTTATGTATTTCATAAAGATTATGGATAAAGAAGGTAACGGAATAATTCACCCCAACTTTAGCATAGAAACTCCGTATGTTATTGTGAAGTTGATCAGATAGAAGCATTCGACCAAGCAAAACCCGTGTTCAGGAAGTAAGTAAAGCAATACTCTATATTTTGGGGCTGTTGAAAAAATTCTTTTTTACCCCCACCCCCCCAAGGGGGGCTTTATAACTTCGTGGATTTCAATAAGTCCCCCCTGGGGGATTTAGGGGTACAATGGAGAAAGATAAATTTTTCAATAACCCCAATGTAATATGAACTTATTGATTTTCAACACTCCGGAGGATTATTTACCGGAAGTATAAAACTCGTAATTGATCTTCCATTTAAATTCCTTTCCCGGTTCTACTTTTACCTTTATATAGGGTTCAGGACAGGCAGTGGTAGAACAGGACCAGAAAACAAGTCTCTCCAAAGGCTGGTCACATGTAATTCTGACTCCGGCCCCGGTTGTTTTGTTATCGATTGTAATATTATAATCCTTCGGAGTGGTGCCAAAACCCTTAATATCTCCACAATAAACATTTTCGGTACTTTGTAACTCTCTCGTGAAAACAATCTTGTTACCTTCGAATCTGGCAATATCCTTAAAACGTGTTACATCACCACTCAGATTGAAAGGAAAAGTAATCACACAACCCGGACCAATAATCTGCTTATCAATAACAAAGAAATTATGATTGTAAACACTTGTTTCAATAGTTTTGGAACCTGTATTCTTTAGAGTGTGTTCAATTACCATTTCCGGTTTATTCTTTACCAGTTGAACAATTTTCTCATATTTATAGGAATAGTCTTTATTGTTAAGCTCATGAAAAAACTGAACCTGGTCTGACAGCTTTTTCACATTCCATTTACCCCTGTCAAGTACCGGATAAGTATTGCTGAATGCATATGGTTTATCATCAGGCTTTGTAAGTATCCCCACTCCTATTTTCATAAAATCATTACCTGGTTTTGCCTCTGTATAACCAAGGGGAGAAAACTCTTCTACAGGTCCCATAATAACATCATGAATTTCAGGGCTGTATTTGGTATACCACTGGCCGAAATAACTATGTCCTTTATACTCAAGTTCAGGCATATTTGCTGACCAGTCGAATCTGTTGCCCCGATAATAACCATTTTGGACATCAGGAAGGTAAAACTTTGCCTTAATAATACCATTAGAGATATCTGCCTGAGGAAACTCAACGAATGACAGAATAAATATTGCCGAACCAATTAAAATGAGTGATAATTTTTTCATACAGTCTGAAGATTAGTTTGAATACGGGAAAGTTAAAAATTAATAGCTTATGAAGATAATATTAGTAATTTAATTTTAAAAACATTATTGATTCTCACCACATAAATGTAAATTTGGAAAAGGGAATCACTTAAAAATATTCAAATCAATTAAAAAGCTATAATTATGAGAAGAATTTCAAGAAGACAATTTCTGGGTAAAACCGCCCTGGGCATTGGATCAGCTGCTCTGGCATCTTATATTCCTGCAGATCTCTACTCAGGATTTTCTCCTGTTCCTGCTAAGATGCCTTTAGGTTTCCAGGTATGGACAATCAAAGACATGCTTATTAAAGATTTCCCGGGAACTCTTAAAAAGATTAAAGAGCTGGGATATCAAAGTGTTGAAATGTGTTCTCCTCCCGGATATGAAAGCTCAGGTTTTGGCCCTCTTATGAAGATAACAGCCAAAGAGATGAAAAAAATAATAAATGATGCCGGACTTGTTTTTGAAAGTACCCATTATCAGATGAGTGAACTCAGAAAAAGCCTTGATGAGCGTATCGAATTTGCTAGAGAATCAGGACAGAAACAAATGATCCTTGCCAGTCCCGGTCTCCCGAAGAGTGCAACAATGAGCGACTGGATGAAGGCTGCCGATGAACTGAATAGCTTTGGAGCAAAATCAATTAAGTCAGGTATTCAGATGGCTTACCATAATCATCACACGGAATTTGAAAAAATTGATGGCACACTTATCTATGATGCCCTTTTAAAACAACTTGATCCTGAAAATGTTAAAATGCAATTCCAGGTTGCAGTAATAAGTATCGGATACAAGGCATCAGACTATTTTACAAAATATCCGGGAAGATTTATTTCTGCACACCTGGCTGACTGGTCGGCTACAGAAAATAAATCTGTCCCTCTTGGCAAAGGTATTGTTGACTGGAAGGAGTTCTTTGCTACAATGAATAAAGGTGGAGTTAAAAATATTTTTGTGGAGATGGATCTCGAAACCTTTAAAGAAAGTGCATCATTTATTAACAGCCTGGCATAATTGTAATAAAAGGAGGTCGTGATTATTTAAATGTTAACAAATCTAACATACAATTCAGCAAAAAAATATGGGAAATTTAAAAAGAATCAACCGTCGTGAATTCCTTGGATCAGCCGCTGCTGCATCTCTGGCATTTACAGTAGTGCCCCGTCATGCCATGGGGGGGCCGGGTTATATCGCACCCAGCGATAAAATAACACTTGGGTATATCGGATGCGGTACACAGGGCATCAGGGAGATGGCCACATTGATCTCAAATCCTGCCCTGCAGATAGTTGCAGTATGTGATCCCAATAAATTCACTACAGATTATGTAGACTGGTCATTAAGTGGTATCCACAACAGCATACGCAATGCCTTGGGTGACAATTCATGGGGGGAATCTATCAAAGGAATACCCGGAGGAAGAGATATTGGCCAGGAATTAGTTCAGAAATACTATGGTAAAAACAAACCTTCAGGTACTTATAAAGGATGTGCCTCCTATGAAGATTTCAGGGAGCTGCTGGAAAAAGAGAAGGATGTTAATGCTATTAAGATCATGACACCTGATCATCTTCATGCAGCGGTTGCAATAGCTTCAATGAAAAAAGGAAAACATGTTGTTACCCATAAGCCAATCGCAAACAGGATATATGAATCAAGGCTTACAATTGAAACCGCAAAGACCTCTGGCCTGAGCACACATCTTCTGGCCTGGAGTAAAAGACCTGATTACGATGTTATTAAGAAATGGATTGACAATGGTGAAATTGGAAAGTTAAAAGAGATCCATAACTGGTCAAACAGACCTGTGTGGCCGCAATGGCAAACAAACCCTAAAGATACACCTCCGGTTCCAAAGGATTTTAACTGGGATTTATGGCTCGGACCGGTTCCTGACAGACCATATCATCCGAATTACACACATGCCGTATTCCGCGGATGGTACGATTTTGGAGCAGGCAGCATTGCCGATATGGGGCATTATAGTCTTTTTCCTCTTTTTCTTACTCTTGGAATAAATACGCCTGCAATCAGCGCCGAATCGTATGCAACAACTACATGCACTCTTGAGAATAATGTTTCGGTTGGTGTAAAGAACAATGTTGCCTTCCCATTGTCATGCATTATCCGTTTCAAATTCCAGGCACAAAAAGAACTGCCACCGTTTGAACTTTTATGGTACGACGGAGGGATGAAACCCTTGAATCCTGATGAACTTAGTTCAGAAGGTAAATTCCTGGAAAGAGAGGGAATGATGTTCGTAGGAGATAAAGGAAAGATAATTGCGGGTTTCAGGGGTGAAAAACCAGTCCTCTATTCTGGTAACAAAGTAACTCCGTCACCGGCAGCAGTTCCTGAAGATGAAGGTCAGAATGGAAACAACGCCTGGATCAACGCATTTAAGAATAATACACAGTCACCGGGAAGTTTTATCTATGCCGGACCTGTCTCAGATACAATCCTGCTGGGAGGAGTAGCTTTAAGAGCAGGCAGGAAAGTAGATTATGATGCTGTAAATATGAAGATTACTAACATCCCTGATGCGAATAAATACCTTGTTAGAGAATACAGAAAGGGATGGGAATTATAAAGTATTAATATAGCTGCCTCTCCCCTCGTGGGCATAGACATCAATCTAAGGATTTGGTTATCTTAATTTTACCGGCCTCTCCCCCTCTCCCGATAGCTATCGGGACCCCCTCTCCCGAGTGAGAGGGGGAAGTCATTCAGGATGTTGTAGTTGCCTTCCTTTTATTCCAATTTTAATCCTAAATATATACAATTATCCCGTGTTAAAGCCCCTCCCACTTCGGGGGAGAGCCTGCCCCGCTTTCGAGCGGGGGGTTTGGGGAGAGGTTGGCTAAGACAAAGTATCGCCTGACTGAATTGAATAAACAAATAAAACTAATTTTCAGAATTTTTAAACTATATTAAAATAGGTTACCGGCCTCTCCCCCTCGTTGTATCCTAAACTTTCTTCAGCGCCTCCAGTACCCTTTCAGGTGTCATTGGCATCCTGTACAGACGGGCACCGGTAGCATCAAATATTGCATTTGCCACTACAGCTCCAACACCAATTATAGCAGGTTCCCCTCCGCCCTGTGGTGGTTGATCCTGCCGGTCTAGAATTACAGTATCCATTTTTGGTAGCCAGGAGAAACGTGGGATCCGGTATGTATCAAAACCACGATCAATGACTTTTCCTCCTTCAAAAAATAATTCTTCTGTAAATGTATATCCTAATGCCATTGTCAGACAACCCTCCATCTGAATTATCGAACCCTGAGGGTTTACGCACAATCCCATATCCTGGGTACAGGCAATTCTGATAACATCAACCTTACCTGTTTGCTTATCGACCTTAACCTCAGCCATAAATGCTACCCATGTCCCTGCATCCGTCCCGACGGCGATTCCGATTCCCCTGCCACTGGGCCCTGGTGCCGGAACATAACCGAACTTATCTGCAACTGATTTAAGGCATGCTATCATTTTTTCGTCTTTCAGGTTTTTAAGACGGAATTCAAGCGGATCTATGGCTGCCGCAGATGCCATAATATCTACCTGAACCTCCCTTGCAAATGTATTTGTATTATTGTTTGGAGCCCTCCATGGACCGGTAGCGAAAGGATGTACAGGAGGAGCATTCTTACCTCTGCTATAGCTTGTTGTGTGTGCATTTGGAACATCATAAATGGTTTCGGATCCACGAGAACCGGAATAATATACATGGTAATCCCAAAGCTTAATAAAACCTGATTTATCAATGCCTGATCTGATCTTAACGACTCCTGCAGAGTGAAAAGTATCATAGAAAAACTCTTCATCCCTCGACCATACGAGCATAACAGGCTTACCTGCCAGTTTTGCAAGCTTTGCAGCTTCAACACCCTGGTTATTGGCAGCCTTACCTCCGAAACCTCCGCCAACAAAAGGAACTATCACCCTTACCTTTTCAAGAGGAAATCCAATTTCCCTTGAAATCGCCTCCTGAAGAGGAAAAGGAGTCTGTACTGATGCCCAGACTGTCATTTTATCTCCTTCAAGCTGTGCCAGAGCTGTATGCGTTTCGATAGGTGCATGGGCAAGATAAGGATCGTGAAACTCAGAATTAAAAACTTTTTCAGATAGCCTGAGCCCATCTTCCATATTTCCATTTGATTTTACTACAACAGCATTTGAATCTGCCTTAAGCATCCAATCAAATACTGTCTTGTCATTTACAGGCATTTCATTGAATGAATACTCTGCTTTTATTTTCATTATCGCCTTATCAGCTTTGTCCTGGTTTTCATTAAGAACTGCAACAAGATCTCCATCCCGGACTACTTTTGTACCTTCAACCTTTTCGGCTTCTGTATAATCAACCGATGTAAGTTTTGCCCCATGAGAAGGAGGTCTCAGTATTCTGGCAAATAACATTCCCGGCAACTTAAGATCACCGGTGAATTTTGCCTCGCCGGTTACTTTAATTTTTCCATCACTGTGTTTATATGATTTACCAACATAGGTGAATTTTGTGTGATCTTCAACGGCTGGTTTAGCATCGAGGTATTTTTCAATTCTTTTTCCTTTCGTCAGCTGTGAATAGCTGACTGACTTTTTAGGATCTTTAATATTGGATATTATCCCATCCCTTACTTCAAGTTGAGTTACAGGGACACCAAGTTGTACAGATGCCAGGTCTAGTAAAACTCCTCTTGCTTCTGCAGCAGCAGCTCTCATACTTACACCAAAGGATCTTGTTGTCAATGATCCCCAGGTACCTCCGTCCCAGGGACAGAGATCAGTATCACCCATTACCATCTTAATCTTATCAAGTGATACGTTAAGTTCGTCGGCCATCATTTGCGGCAGAGATGTTATAACTCCCTGGCCCATTTCAATTTTGCCGGTGAAGCAGCTTACTGTCCCGTCTTCAGCTATTCTTAGGAAAGCATTGTAATCCTTAGGCAGAGTTCTTGCCTGATCTGCCGGGGAGCCAGGCATATCAATAATGCCCAGGGGATTAAAGAAAATAATTATGCCACCTCCAAGTAGTTTAAAGAAATCTCTTCTGGGCATACCTTCATTCCCTGAGGGCTGAATGGAATTCTGAATTTTTGTTATTTCTTTTTTCATATTTACTTCCCTCCTTTCATTTCTTTAGCAGCAGTATGAATGGCTTCTATTATACGTACATGTGCGCCACAACGGCAAAGATTATTTTCCATTCCTTCTTTAATCTCTTCAGTTGAGGGCGACGGATTCTTAAGCAACAACCCTGCAGCGTTCATTATCATTCCCGGCGTACAGAAGCCACACTGGAGAGCATCATGCTCAACAAATGCCTTCTGAAGAGGATGTAACTTACCATTTTTTACCAGGCCTTCAATAGTTACAACACTTTTACCCCTGACGTCTTTTACAATTAAGGTACATGATCGGACAGCCTCGTTATCAAGAAGGATTGTGCATGATCCGCACTCTCCAGCTCCGCAGCCAAACTTTGTTCCTGTCAGTCCGCATTGATTCCTCAGTACCCATAAGAGGGTCTCATCCGGATCAACAAGGAGTTCCTTTTTTTTACCATTTAACAGAAAACCAATTTTTTCTTTCATTTTTATTTATTTTGATTGTTTGCTTTATAATCTTCGTAAGTATCAAAATCCCTGAGTATACCGGTATCACCTGTTTCAATCTCCATAACATCATCAGAATAAATATAAGCCAATGAGCGTAATCCTTCCCCATTATCAAGCTTTTCAATCTTATCAAAATACTTTCTGTCAACCATCAGAGGGTGTCCGCGCTTTTTGTTACAGACCGGAATAACAATACCTTTCTCTGAATTTCTGTATGACATGATTACTTTATTAATAACATCCTGAAAGATGAAAGGCTGATCACCCTGAAAGATTACTGCTGCCGCAGTAAGCTTAGGCAGGTTTCTGATCCCGCATTTAACAGAGGAGAGCATACCTTCTTCATAATTTTCATTATAACAATAATTTACAGAACAATTAGCAACAATGGCAGTTAAAGATTCCTTGTATGATCCAAGTACAACAATGATTTTATCTATATCAGAGCTTTTAATATTATTTATAACATTTTCTAACATAGATGATCCGTTAAAATCAAGTAACATCTTTGGAAAACCCATTCTTTTCGACTCACCGGCAGCAAGTATAATCGCCCAGATATCTCCCATAAAACACTTGTAACAATTATAACCACATCATATTTACTTCGGACTTCCGATTCCGGACTTCCGGCTGTTCCTGACCTGTATAAGCTGTGCAGCAATACTGACAGCAATTTCCTCAACAGTCTGAGATTTAATATCAAGTCCGACAGGCGCATAAATTTTATCCCACTGTTCTTCGGTGGCCCATCCATTCTCAATAAAATGTTTTCGCATTGCTGAAATTTTCTTTCTGCTTCCGATCATACCAACATATGCCAAATCAGAACCAAAACAAGGCTTAAGTGCAGATGCATCATCCTTATGACCACGTGTAACTATTACAGTATATGTATCAGAACCCTTCTCAAGTTCATTCATTGCAGCTCCTATATCCTTAACAATTATATGATCGGCGTCCGGCAAATTATCAGCATTGGCAAATTCCTGACGGTCATCAATAACTGTAACATTAAAACCAAGCATACTTCCAAGATGGGACAGGGATTTTCCAATATGTCCTGCACCAGCTATAATAAGACGTTCAGGAGGAAAAACGGGCTCAAGAAAAAAAGTTGAAACAGGTTCTTCTCCGGGAATTGAAAGTTCAAGTTCCCTGAATTCAGTTGAATTCCCTGATGATAATAATTCTCTTACCACAGGTGTTAATTTTGTAATAAATTCTTCATGCATCCCGGGAAGATTATCATTAGTCATCCAGTAACGGTTAATGAGAACTGAAGCCTCATTAAAAACTGTGACCATTGTAATAAGTGCTCCCGGTATGTGATTCAGAACAGAATTCTTTAACTGATTAAAAACTGAAATATGATTAGACAGACCGGCATCAACAAGTACAGAAATCTTTCCTCCACAAATAGCTTCTTCGCTATTTGAGATTTCATTTGCCAGATCAAATATGAAATGACCGGATCTTTTCGAAATAAGAGCTTCATGTGCGATCCTCTGAACTCTACCTTCAACAATACCGCCACCAACAGTACCTGCAATTATACCATTACTATGAAACAGAGCGGAACTACCTGGTTTCTGAGGGGTTGAACCGAAGGATCTTGTAACAGTGGCAAGAACAAGATTTGAGTCAGGGTACAATAAATCAGGAATCTGCAAATAAATACTTTTCATATTCCGGCAATTGTTTATCAGAATTTACCTGTCAAACCAATCTTCCTAATAACCTGTTGGACCTGGAGCAAAGCAAATATAATAATTTTATTTAAGGCTCTTTGAAAAGGTGATTATTATTATAACCTTCTGAATAACAACTTTTCAAAATATCTGATATTTCTTTTTTGGATAAAAAAGATATATCCATGCAGCCATGATAACAAAACTCTTTCTGAAAAATTTCGTTCTATTCTGTAGGCTTGGGGTGCATTTTTAGCCTGTTACTAAACGCCAGGAAGCCCTTGCTTTTTAACGAGGTGACTTCTGATAAACAATATACCAGCCAGAACAAATGGGATTCCCAGCATAAGGGCAATTAAAAGACTGGTTGGGACTGAATTTGTCCTTTTTAAATTGAAAACAAAGATAAAAATACTGAATGCCAGACCAACTAATGTTAAGATTACACCGCCGACTTTCTCCCATTTCCATGCAACCAGCAGTATAATAACCAAAACAAATGATGGAATGAGATGCATCATTAAGGCAGCCAGATTCTGCCAGATAGTGCGTTCAGGTGAAAAAGAATCCATGGCAAATAAACTTAAGAACAGTATAGCCAGGATACAAAGGATCCTTGGTGTCCAGTGAAGTACTTTTGCAGATGTTTTCATACAGATCGGATTAAATAATATTGCAAGCTACACCCTTTTTAAACTAAAGTCAAATATATCCTGTCAGTTTAAAATGGAAAGCATACGGGATGAAACTAATGGTATTATCTTTGAAATCAGATAAATTCAATCTGAATTTAAATTTATGCTTTTTGGAGAGAGACTGTTTGTTGTTTAAAAGATTAAATCCATTTCAAATCGTCCCGCCATCAAAAAAAAACTGCAACCTTTATGCATTAAGGGATTTCAAGGAAAAATACCTAATTTTAAGTGGACACTAATTATTATAATTATGAAATCAATTCCTTTAAAATTATTATTATTATCTGCAACCGTTCTGATGGTTACATGTAAATCACCGGTTAAAGATCAGAAGATGGCTGAAACAAACAACAAATGGCTGGAAGAAATAACCATTACCCAGCTTCAGGAGGGATATAAATCAGGCAAATATACAATTGAAGATGTTGTAAAAACTTATCTCGATCGTATAATGGAAATCGATAAAAACGGACCTGAGCTTAATTCGATAATTGCGATTAATCCTGATGCCATTCAGATCGCAAAAAGTCTTGACATTGAAATGGCAGCAGGTAAAACAAGAGGTCCCCTGCACGGAATACCTGTAATATTGAAAGATAATATTGACACCCACGACGGAATGCCTACAACAGCGGGTTCGCTGGCATTAAAAAACTCATTTCCTGAAAAAGACAGTTTCGTTGCAAAAAAGCTAAGAGAAGCCGGAGCTGTAATTATTGCAAAATCGAACCTGAGCGAATGGGCCAACTTTCGTGCAGAAACATCATCAAGCGGGTGGAGCGGGGTTGGCGGACAAACTAAGAATCCATATATCCTTGACCGCAATCCTTGCGGCTCCAGTTCCGGTTCTGGTGTTGCTGTTTCAGCAAATCTTTGCGCTTTCGCTATTGGTACTGAAACAAACGGATCTATCGTATGCCCTTCCAATAATAATGGTATAGTGGGAATTAAACCTACTGTCGGACTAATAAGCCGCTCAGGAATTATCCCTATTTCTTTCACTCAGGACACACCCGGACCCATGGGACGAACAGTTGAAGATGTGGCAATTGCCCTTGGTGCAATGGTTGGTATTGATTCCTCAGATTCAAAAACGATTGCTTCAGAGAATAATTATCATTCAGATTATACCAGGTTCCTTAAAACCGATGGATTGAAAGGAAAGAGGATTGGCCTTCTTAAAAGATCAATGGGATATTCGGAAAAAGTAGACATACTTATGACGCAAGCCATTGAATATCATAAATTAAACGGTGCTGAAGTTATTGAAATTGAATTACCTGAAGGTGAAAATTATGGTGAGGCTTCTTTTGAGGTAATGCTTTATGAATTTAAGGACGGACTTAACAAATACCTGGCCAGCTCAGGCACTAATTCTTCTGTTAAGAACCTCAAAGAACTGATAGAATTTAATAAAACAGATAGTACAGAGTTGAGATATTTTGACCAGAAACTGCTCGAAATGGCTGAAAAAAAGGCAAGCCTGGAGACACCAGAATATAAGAAATCACTTGCTTTGATGTTAAAAGCCACCAGGGAAGATGGAATTGATAAAGTAATGAAAGAGAATAAACTTGATGCCATTATGGCTCCGACTGGATCGCCTGCATGGAAAACAGATCTGATCCTTGGTGATCATTTTGTAGGAGGAAGTTCTTCTCTGGCAGCAATCTCCGGTTATCCTGCAATTACAGTACCAATGGGTTTTGTAGATGGTCTGCCTGTAGGTGTCACCTATTTTGGCAGGGCATGGGATGAACCTCTACTCCTTGAAATTGCCTATAGCTACGAACAGGGCACCAGACACAGAAAAGCACCAGAATATTTAGTTACTGATTGATATCAAACAACATGTAAAATCACAGGATGAATAAAAGTCCCGGATAAGTTTATAAATATTACGAAGCATCACGCCTTCTTTGTGAGTTCCTGCAAACAGGGCTGGCAGGGATACAGGATGCTTAAACTATTAGGTAAACCTTCTATTTCTTTTCTTCCTCTTTTGTAGTTTCTGTGCTGTTCTTATTTGTATCATCTTCAACACGTGAGGCTTTCTTGAATTCTTTCATCCCCTGACCAATCCCTTTCATCAGCTCCGGAATTTTCCTTCCTCCGAAAAGAAGTACCACAACCAGCAAAATAAGTATGATCTCAGTCATTCCAAAATTTCCCATCTCTTTCTTTTTTAATTAATAGTCAAAGTTATCAATAGTATCAACAAATACCAAATGAAAATGTTAGGTTACTTTAAGTTTGAAACATATTTCTATTCATATTCTAACCAGGCAGTTGCCTCGCAATTTTTATCTGAAGTAAATCTTATCCATCTTGACTGGAAATTATCAGGGAACGTGAATAAGAAACTTTGCCCCGATTCAACATTAACCTCTTTATATGTCATCCATGGGCCATGCCCTGCCGGTTCAACTTCAATCTTAAAAGTCACTGCCGCTGAATTATTATGTGATAATGTTAGCGTTCGCTTATCATAAAATCCTATAAGGTAAGGATCTGAGGGCTCTCCGGCAACAACCAATGAATTCTTCCAGGGGCCTCCTTTCCCGACAGGCTTTCCCAGCTTCCACAAATCATCAATTACACCTGCCCAAACAGCAGCCTTACCATCTTTTGATAAAATAATATGAGAATTACCTGCAGCAATTTCAGTCTGAATGCCAGTCATTATCAACATGCCCCGATAAGATGCATAATCATGGATACGCAGGTTGTGAGAGGCAACCGGCCTTATCTTAGCAAAACCATCAGCATTTTCAGCCGGAAGCTCATAAAAAGTACCTGAACAATTAAAAAGGTCACGTTCTGTAGCTACCTCACGGCAAATGCGCAAAAGAGCATTATTAGTCAGATCTGCATATTTTGAATCACCAACAGGTAACCTCCACCGGCGGTCATTATCATCAACGATTAAAACAGAAGCCTCATCAATTTTTACCACATTCTGAGGAATTGCAAATTCACTGCGGATAAATGAAGCTGTTTCATTATCCTCTTTTCGTACCAGGTTCATAAGTGAATCAAGCTCGTAGTAACCACTTTCTGTAAAAGCATTATCCGAAACTGAACCGGAGAGCAATCCCAGCTTGCGACGGTTTTGCCCTAGTCCCCAAAGTAATCCGGCTTTTGTTTCGTTTTCAACGACATCTGACAGACCTGCAAATATCTCACCCGATATTTCAGAACGCTGATCATCCTGTGCATAGGAAAAATGTAATGTTGCAATTGTTCCTTTATCAGCTATGGCACGGATCCACTCCCCCTGTGTATCTTTATCAAATTCAACACAGACACCTTCTCCTGAGCCCACAACCACTTTCCTCAGGGTTTTCCAGCTGCCATTACCAGCTTCATCTGTCTCAAAAGTAAACGTAACAGCCTTACTGTTTTCGTTTTGTAACCATGCACAACGTCTTTCCCATCCTGCAAAAAGGAAAGGCTCAGAAGCCTCACCGGCATTAACTTTATCTCTTAGCCAAACGGCTCCTTCTGCAGTAACAGGGCCAAGGTTATCAGGTTGCGATAACGAAGTGAACCACAGATTTGAATTTGACTGACCAGGCCCTCCGATATTACCCTTTGCTTTTCGCTTATTAAGAAACTCTTTCTGACCTGAATCGTCACAACTGAAAACCAACCTGTTATTCCACCTTGTAAAATCACCTATCACTTTGAGGTAAGCTGACCTGGGTCTTATTCCGACTGAGTTTTCTGATGTAAACGACCCCGGGAAACGCCAGAACATACCATGCATAGTCATCAGGTAATCAGCACTGTCAGCAGTACCAATATTACGGATCCGTGGCCATTCAGTATTCCAGCCATGAGCCCCGTCATAGCTGTGGCTCGCCTTTGGTAACCTGTAAAAACTCCATTTTCCGTTATCACGTACTCCGATTAAAACTGATTTATGATCAAAACCTGATGCCCATATCGGATCCGTTTCAGGATTTTTATTACCTGATATACTTCCGGGTCCAGATACCTCCATAAACTGGTTCCTTCTGATTACCTTCCAGTCGGTACCATTCCATTCGGCAAGAACACCGGCCTCAATATCAAATTTTGATAAAGCTTCTTCCGAAGCTTCCCCGTTATTCGAATAAACAAGGACACCTTGTCCAGAGTAGAGCCCCTTCCCATGAGCCCCAGGCAACAAGGTAACATTTTGATTTACTGCAATATCATCTTCCTTTTCATTATTTTTATTCCCATCGGGATACAGCATTTTAGTTTTAAGAGTTTTTACGTCCAATTCATAGAAACCCTCTTCCATCGTGGCTATGTAAATTTTTTCCCCGGGAGCGGATAAGTGTCTGGCATTACCTGTATAGCGACCGGGAGCCTCCGAATAGGGAATAACCCGAACATTACGCTGATTGTCAATAGCATAGGGACCAATAAACAGCTGATTGCTCTCATTATGGATCATCCGGTTTGCAGGAGTGCCGCCGACACTCTCATTCCTCACAATCTGCTTCAGATCGGGTGTGATTTCATATAGCTTATCTGAAGATCCTAAAGGCAAATGTGGTCCGTAAGTAACAAGCCACAGACGGTCCGCCCATGGTACAACAGCACCGCCACCGCATTCTCCCTCCATATTATAATAAGCTAAATGAGGGTAAATCCCGCTGATCTGAACCGGGGACTCCGGCTGTTTCTCAGAACTGCACCCTGATAATAAAAGACATACTATGCCAATAAGTAATGTTTTTCTGGAATTCATAATTTTTATAACAATTGATTATAATTAAATTAAATGCTGCTTTTAATTCTTACCTCTCTTCAACAACAACCTCCATTTTAAGAGTAACCGGAGCATTTCCCGGACCAGTGGATTTAAGAGTAACAACAAATTTACCAGCCGTCTTAAAGATATGTTTGGCTTCTGCCCCGATTATCTCCCAGGAAGAATCATCTCCATAGTTGATCATTACATCGGAAATGGTTCCTGCTAAGCGGTTCCAGAAAATAACTTCATCTCCTGCTTTTATGTCTCTTACAGGATAATAGTATGCCCAGCCTGTTGCAGTATTATTCGCACCGGTGGTATCATAAACGGTTACATACAAAAAGTCCCTGTCAGTGTAACCATCTTCCGTTTCAACCAGTAATTCTTCACTATAAATACCTGGTTTGCTGTAAGTTATTGAGGAAATAAAATTATTTTCAACTGTCCCGTCGCTAAGCTTCCATTGCACAGACTTTAATGGTAAGGTGTTCCTGTCAAATGAACGGCTGGCATCCAGTCCTACTTTTTCACCCGGAACAGCAAACCGGTAGCCACCGGCAATGGCAATTACTTTATCAGTATATTTCCTGAGATATGCCTCCATTAAATATGGAAAACTATTTACATCTATATCTTTTACCGTGAATCCAATATGTAAGTGAGGATCGAGGTGCTGACTTTTGAAACCGTTCCAGGTCATTCCTGTTTTACCAATCAGGTCTCCGGCTTTTATATCCTTTCCTGCAACATTTTCTTTGACTATTGTCTCAAAATTCATATGTGCATACCGGAATGATGACCCATCAGGGTTTTCAATAATAACACCATTTGATCCGTTTGGTCCTTCAGGTACCGGGGTGGAAATGATCTTTCCATCTATTGATGAAACAACATCCAGAAGATCAGGTATGGCTCCATAATCTTCGCCTCTGTGATAATATAAAAGGTTAAACGGAACCAGAGAGGACCAGGTGTTATTATAAACTGCAGCCCTCCAGGTATAGTTGTTTATGGGGAAAATTATGGATTCCGGGCCCCAGGGCTCCCCTTCCATGCAGACAGCAATTCTGACCTGTTTTTTCATACCTTCGGTTTTCGCATAACGGCCATGTTCATCCCATTCTTTTATATTTTCAATGCTGATCCTTAAGCCATTAATTGTCACTGGCATCTGATAGGGACGATGATGAAGTGTCACGACCGTTCCGGATACATCAAGTTCAACATCGGCCTGATAATAGTTTTTCTTGCCAAGAGAATCGTGGAACCAAAAATTTGTTTCCATGATAGACTTTACAGAATTTACTTTTATAATTCTATCAGCAGAAATCCCTTTATAACTGCGGATTATTTTCTGAGATTCACCGGGATTCAGTTCAAAAATAAACGGGTAACCTGACTGGTTTAAAATAATAACTTCTTCTGAAGGCCTTACGGCACAAGATATTGCTATAAGGATACTTATGGAAGTTAAAATAAGGGATTTTGAAAATTTCATTTATCTGTTTAGTTAATAAGTCCTGTAATATACAATATTATTAAAATATTTCCACTAACAGAACAAACTTATGAGTGGCAAAGTATGAATAGGGGCTGTTGAATAGGTAATTATTTAAGTATATTAAACATTCTATCAAGTCCTTTTTACTATATTGAGCCAAATTTTTTTCTAAATGTTAAGAATCGGAACACTACTTTCTGTTGCAGTTTTACTTTGTTTTAATTCATCACTGACTGGTCAGTCAAAAGGAATAAACAGGGAAAAATACCGTATTAGTATTTCAGAAACAACAAGTACCATTAATGTGGATGGTATTCTTGATGAAAAGGTTTGGGAAACAGCAGAAAAAACCTCCCGGTTTCACAGGGTTACACCTACCGATACAGGCTTTGCAATTTCGCAGACTGAGGTAAGGCTTACATATACGGAATCAACACTTTATGTTGGAATTATTTGTTTTGACAATCTGCCTGGTAAAAGACCTGTAGAATCACTGCGCCGCGATTTTTCTTTCGGGAAGAATGATAATTTTATCCTCTTTATCGATACATATAATGATCAAACCAACGGATTTGCTTTCGGAATCTCATCTGCCGGAGCCCAGTGGGATGGTCTGCAATCCAACGGCGGTAATGTGGGACTCGACTGGGATATAAAATGGAGATCATCCGTGAAGAATTACAACGACAGATGGGTTGCAGAATTTGCAATACCATTCAGGAGTATGCGCTATAAAGGAGGTACATCGGAATGGGGAATAAATTTCAGCAGACAGGATCTGAAAACAAGTGAAAAATCAAGCTGGGCTCCTATGCCCAGACAGTTCCAGACTGCTTCGCTGGCATATACCGGCTCGCTTGTATGGGATAAACCATTGCCCGGATCTGGCCCCAGGTTTTCCTTAATACCTTATATATCAGCAAAAACCACCCAGAACACTGAAGCAGGTGAAGGATTCAAACCTGAGGGTAATGCCGGTATTGATGCAAAGGTTATTCTGTCAACATCAATGAATCTTGACCTTACTGTTAATCCGGACTATTCGCAGGTGGAGGTTGACCGGCAAAGAACCAATCTTGACAGGTTTGAATTGTTTTTTCCTGAAAAGCGACAATTCTTCCTTGAAAACAGCGACCTTTTTGCCAATCTTGGAACAGAAAACCTCAGACCGTTTTTCTCAAGACGTATAGGACTTAACAGTCCTGTACTGGCAGGTGCAAGGCTTAGTGGAAAACTGGGTGATAAGTGGAGGATCGGGCTGATGGATATGCAAACAGGTGAGAAAGATGATATCAGACCAGGAAATTTTGCTGTGGCGGCATTGCAAAGAACTGTTTTCAGCCGGTCAAACATATCTGGTTTTTTTGTGAATAAACAGGTGATGAACACAGAAAATGACACATCATTCACAGGAAACAGCTTTAATCGTGTGGCAGGACTAGAGTATAATCTTGCCAGTGCAGATAACCGATGGACAGGTAAAACATTTTATCATCAGTCATTTTATCCCGGAGCTTCAGGTGATGCAGCTGCTGTGGCAGCAAATATCCTGTTTTCAACCCAATATCTCACTGCAGGGCTCAATCAGTCGTGGGTGGGTGCTGATTACCTGGCAGAAGTTGGTTATATCAGAAGAAAGGGTTACTACGAGTTAAAGCCTGTATTCCAGTATAAGTTTTTCCCGTCATCAAGCAGGATCGCCAGCCATGGACCAATTTTTGAACTGGATATGCTTTTTGACCCCTCTTTTATACAGACTGACAGGGAAGCACAGGTTTCATATCAGGTTGAATGGCTGAATAAGAGCAGTATAAAACTTGATATTGAAGACTCCTATGTTTTGCTACAGAATCCTTTCGATCCTACAAATACAGGAGGCGTTGCTCTTCCCGCCAACACATCATACCACTGGAATGAAATAAGTGGATCATTTTCTTCAGATATACGTAAAGCTTTAAATTTCACAGCAACCACAATCTACGGAGGATATTATAACGGGAACAGGCTTTCAATGAATGGCGAATTGTACTATCGTGTACAACCATACGGAAGTCTTGCAATTGTGACCTCCTACAACAAGATCTCGTTACCATCTCCATATAACAGCGGTGAGTTTATTCTGTTTGGTCCAAGACTTGACCTGACATTCACTAAGACGCTCTTCTTTACAAGTTTTATTCAATATAACAGTCAGATAGACAATACTAACCTGAATCTCCGTTTTCAGTGGCGCTTTGCCCCGGTCTCCGATCTCTATATTGTATACACTGAGAATTCAATCCCGGGAGACTATACAGTAAAAAACAGAGGTCTCGTGGTAAAAATCTCATACTGGTTTAATTAGTATTAAAATTTTAAATAAACCTATGAACTCTCTTAATATATCAGGAAATGAGAAATACAAGGTCTGGTTCTTTGCAGGGGCAGAAACCCGGGATTCAAAGTTTAACATCTTTACAGGATCATTTATAAGGCTAATGAGAGAGATACTTGGTGTTGACTTTGAATTTATAAAGGGAATCTATTACAGCACCCATATGGCAAATGTTTTATGGGCTCTGAATAACGCACAGAAACCAATTGTTAATCATGAAAACGATAGAATAACCAGCGCTGCCTTTAACCAGATCGTCAATGCAGGACTTTCTCCTGATACTCAGCTAATTATAACATCATCAAGTTCAGGCAGCATAGTGGCAGCCCAGACTGCCTGTTACCTGGCTGAAAGGAACAGGCATAACGTTTATTTTAAAAAACCGTTTCACCTTGTTCTTGGTGCAAGCATGATATCTTCTGAATCCGATCTTTTCAAGCACCTCGTCCATCATCAGAAAGAAGGTGTAATAGGCACTATATTGCACGATGAGGTTCAGGATGAAGGGGATAGTTCGGTCGGAATTGGCGGAGTGACAAGAGGAGAAGCCTACAGGAACGCATTTGGCCTGATGTTTCCGGCATTTTCAAAGAAATTCAAAGGGCCATCTTTTTTAAATACTCATCCTGAAAAAGGCCATATCCATCGTAAAAGATCCAAAACTGTTCAGAAAGCGCTGGATTATATAAATATAATATTGATTGAGCATAAACTTGCAGGGGATCATTATATGGAAAGGGCTATTTCCAGGCTAAAGGAGGAAAACAAAATGATCTGACTGTAAACAGAAAGAGGATTCATAATCAGCAACCCCTGACGCATCAAGTTTTTTTAATGCTTTGACAATCATTGTATTGCGTCCACCCCTCCTTCAAAAGCTAATCTTTCATCACACCTGCAAATAAGCTAACTGCTGAAGGGAGATGGAGATCCCTCTCCGCCGGTTGGCGGATCGGGAGAGGGATCTCCTAATCATAGCAGCCTGCCCCGCACTAGTGGGGAACCAATCATTTAATCTGTACATTCTTTACAAATTCGTTTTTACCTATTGTCTTCAGGTCTGTCATCTTCTTTCCATTTATAAAATAGTCAGTTATAAAGATGTTGTTAATCAGGTGATTGTCATCGTATCCGGAAAGATATACGCTGTTTGAATTAGTACAATTGTATTTGATATCACCAAAATACATGTTATCACGAATGAAAATATCGTAGTTTTTATAATTGATATTTTTCTCAATATAAACATTGTCATAAACGAAGGTATCGGTTCCCGCCTGTTCAGTTCTGTTGTATCTGATATTGTTAAAGAAAATGTTATCAATATTACCCCTGGTTGTATCATCAGAATAAAAACTGCCATAAATACCCAATACAATAATCTTAGCCCAGGCATTTTTGACTATTGGAGAAGTACCTATTGTTAAGCTGTCAGTTATAGGTTCTTCAATATAAATATTCCTGAAACGGATATCCTTAATATATCCCCTGTCACAGTTTTGAATATCCATGGCAACTGTTGTAAAACGGGGAATATAGCAGTTGGAAAAAGAAATATTCCTGATAGTGTCTGCAACAGTACTAGCTCCAATCTCAAGAGCTCTTCCCCAATCGTTCCATAATACACAACTATCCACAATAATATTCTCAATAATATTAAAACTCCCCTTATTGGCATCCCTTGTTCCCCTGATAACAATATTATCATCAAAAGCACGGATAAAAGTATTCCTGAATACAATGTTCCTTGAATTAACTATGTCAAGTCCATCAGAATTATACCGCCATAATCCTATCATTTTAATATTGTCGAAGGTTACACTATCGCAGTTTGTAGGAACCACAGCCCACTCATGCGGATCACGGAGGATAATTCCATTAATGTACCCGTTTACGACACGTTTCAGTGTAATCATATTCGGAGCTTTACCCCTTTCAATCTTACTTGCGTCGAGAATACCTCTTCCGACTATTTTGATATTAGTGGCATCCTCACTTTGAATAACACCATAAACTATAGCACCTCCGTCAATAAAAACAGTTTCATCACTATTCAACTTTATTACCCCGGCTTCATGCACTCCCGGTCCGAAATAATGAATTTTGGGGTCGTTCTTATCAATGTCATAAGTTTCAACAGGATTTGCAAAAATGTGTAAAGCATTATGATACCCGTTGACCTCAACAACAAACTGAGAAGGCTTTGACAACTTAAATTCAATAGTATTACCCTTTACAGTAGCTTTAATTCCAAATTCCCCGGGACGAATATCCAGTGTTTTGATCTCTTTTTCTGAGATTATCTTTATTACAACTTCTCCATTGAGATCAAAGTAAGCAAATGATGAAATTTCAGTCTGGTTCAGAGGTCTCTGGTAGCCGGGCCAGATCTGATTTATGGGATATTTCGAGACCCTGGCCTGGTAAACAAATACAGGTTTGTTGTCAACAAACATTTCAAAATCTTCTGACTTTTTTTCATCTGCCGGGGCATCATACAGAACGGTGTTTGATCTTTTACAGCCTAATACAATCAAAAAACAAAAAGTTAGAAAAAGATAGTTTTTCATGGTATTTGTTTATTAGTCCATTAATAAATCTCTTAGTATAGAAAAAGAGTTCAGACACTTATTAAAACCTGAATATAATCACTTTCCTGGTTACTTGATTTATTATTTTAAAAATCTTCACCAAACAATAATACAATTAATGAGTTTGATTTCAACATTTTGTGCCGCGGAGTGGCACAATCTGAATAACCGTGGGTGCAACCCACGGTCATCGATAAGCTAAATGTCACAGCCCTGAAGGGGCTGGATATTAGCCTTTTTGCAGATTTATTATTCCACCCCTCCGGGGTTGCAAGAGGTTTTGTGGTATTTACCATGGGTTGCACCCATGGTTATTCAAATTACACCCCTTCGGGGTTTTTAACTTTGTATGCACTAAGCCAGCAACGTGTACTTTGCGGCTTTAAAGCTCCTGTACCATAATGAATAAAAAACAAAGAAAAATATACTTAAAATTCGTAACTTTATCAATAAAACAGTACCATAAATCATAGAAATGGAAAAATATAAACTGGGTTTTTTCCCGACGCCTTTGCATAAGTTGAAAAATCTTTCAGAAAAATACAGCGGATATAATATTTTTATCAAACGTGACGATTGCACAGGACTTGCTTCAGGAGGTAACAAAACCAGGAAACTTGAATACCTGATCCGGGATGCAATAGATAAAGGATCTGATTCCGTTATCACAGCCGGAGCACAGCAATCGAATCACTGCAGACAAACAGCAGCAGCATGTGCACAGGCAAAACTTAAATGTTACCTGCTGCTCGGTGGAAATAAACCTGATCTGTACACCGGGAACCTTCTTCTTTCAAGAATGCTGGGTGCGGAAATTATCTTCACAGGTGATAAAAGAAAAGGAGAAGACCTGGAAATACTTGCAGGTGATTTACGATCAAAAGGATTAAATCCTTATATCATTCCTTATGGAGGTTCTAACATTATTGGTGCACAGGGCTTTATAGAAGCGGTAAGAGAACTCACGGAACAAATGACAACCCTAAACTTGAAATTTGATTATATCTTCTTTGCGTCGAGCTCTGCAGGAACACAAGCCGGACTAACATTGGGGCAAATTATTTATAATCTCGAGGCAAGGTTAATGCCTGTATCTATTGACAAGGATGAAGTGAATGGTCTTAAACTCGATCAGGCTGTACTTAACCTTGTCAATGAAGGGAATCGCATTTTTAACACAGGAAGATCCCTTGGCTTAAATGATGTAAAACTAATTGAGGATTACAATTCACCAGGATATGCTGCCATCACTGAAAATGAAAAAGAGGCTATTGCAGAAATGGCTGAAACTGAGGGAATCATTTTAGATCCTGTTTATACGGGAAGAGCATTTTACGGTATGATGGATCACATAAGAAGAGGATTGCTTAAACCTGGTTCAAATATTCTCTTCTGGCATACGGGTGGTCTCCCTTCCACGTTCTATTATGCAGAAAAATTGCAGTAGATATTTTAGTATTGAAAATATGTAAGTACATCTTACTTTCCCCTCCTTTTGAAGCTACTCTTTGTACACATCTTTTTTTTTGCTGATGTTCAATTGTGTAGATAATATTTAGTGAAAATGTATATGCTCCATGGGATTCCTCACTTCGTTCGGAATGACAGACTATCTTATTGGTAGAGAGGGAGAAGTGGCGTTTCGCAAGTAATTTATATTTTTTATTGGCTATTCTGCGAATCGCCACTTCTCCCTCTCTCATCCCAAAAACCAGGTGTCATTCCGAACGAAGTGAGGAATCTCCAACTCCCATATTATGAGGTAAATAGCATTTGTATTTCAAAATTGTGTACAAAGAGTAGCTTTTGAAGGAGGGGTGGCCGCAATACAATGATCGTCAAAGCGTTGAAGAGATTTATTGCGGCCGGGGTGGTTGATTTGAATCCTATATAAAATACATATTGTTAATTTGATAAGTAATCAACCACCTCCCCCCTACGCCTACGCTTCGGGGTACTCCTCCTTCAAAAGGAGGAGAAACTTCAACACATCCAACGGTGAATGAAGAACAGAGACCAGTTTCTGGCGAGCATGGTCATTACCATAATACTAATAAAACAGAGATTAAAAAGTCAGGAAGATCCGATTTCTATCTTATATAAAAATCCAGAAGAGGATTATCTCCAAGGTAAGCGATCAGGTTGTCATCCTTTTTCAGAGGTCCTACACCCGCCGGAGTACCTGTGAAAATGAGGTCACCTGTTTTTAGAGTAAAAAACTTTGAAGCGTATTCAATAATTTCATTAAAACCGAATATCATCTCGGAGGTATTGCCTTTCTGAACTACCTTCCCATTGATCTCAAGCCTGAAATCAAGATTTCTCATATCTTTTATGCTTTTCACTGGAATAAAGGTTCCAAGTGGCGCAGAGCCATCAAATCCTTTTGAGATCTCCCATGGAAGTCCGCCTTTCTTATGACGCTCCTGTATATCCCTGGCGGTAATATCGATACCAAGAGTAACTTCATCATAATAGCGGTGTGCAAACTTAGCAGATATGCCTTTTCCTAGTTTGCATATTTTTATAACAACTTCAACTTCATGTTGAATGTTATTTGAAAAATCGGGTAAAAAGAATGGTTTGTTGTTTTTCAGAATTGCGGAGTCGGGTTTGAGAAACAATACAGGCGCTTCAGGAAGCGGTGAACCCATTTCAGCCACATGCAATCCATAGTTACGTCCGACACATATTATTTTCATACGATCTATGTTTTTCCGAATGATCTTAACTTAATTTCGGTAAGAACCTTTTTTGTATAAAGAGGAAAATCACCATTGATCATCCATGAATAATATGCCGGTTCTTCTTTAAATACAAGCTCAACCGGTTTTCCTTTATGCTTTCCGAAATTAAAAACTTCAACACCGTTTTCATCGAGTATAATCCGGCCGGCAAAATCAACGTTACTGTTGAATGAGCTGAAATCTGCCAGTTTCTCCACATCATTTTCCAGGTCGCCATATCTGTCGAGCTGGCTTTTCAGAACTTCATAGGTTGCAGCAGTATCAGCTTTCGAACCATGAGCTCCCTCAAGTTCTTTTTTACAATAAAACTGATATGCTGCGGATAGTGTACGCTGCTCCTTTTTATGAAAGATGACCTGAACATCAACATACCTCCGTTTTCTGAAATTAAAATCAATATTTGTTCTCAGAAATTCTTCAGCGAGCACAGGGATATCAAATTTAATAGCATTGTATCCGGCTAGATCGCAACCTTCAAGAAAAGCTGCAAGATTTTTTGCTATCTCTTTAAATGTTGGAGAGTTTGCAACATCCTCATCTTTAATTCCATGAATGGCAGTAGTTTTAGGAGGTATAGGGATTTCCGGATTTATGCGGTATGTTATCCACTCTTCCTTTCCGTTTGGAAATACTTTCAGAACGGATAGTTCAACAATACGATCTGTTGATACATTTATTCCTGTTGTCTCAAGATCGATAAATGCAATCGGACGTTTGAGGTTAAGATTCAATGGTCAGGCGTTTATCATCATAGGCATAAGAAGCATCAGGAGATCCTCCGATTCATTTTCGGTCAATACCGGAAGGAAAAGACCTGCTCTTGTCGGATCGGCAAGCTCAATCATTACATCCTGGGAGGCAATATTTGCAAGTATTTCAAGAAGAAACACTGATTTGAAACCGATCTCTATCTCCTCCCCTTCATACTGGCATTTAATGCGCTCATAAGCAGAAATAGAAAAATCGATATCCTGGGCTGATACAAGAACCTGATTACCTTTTAGTTGCAACTTAACCAGATTGCTTGCCTGGTTTGAGAAAACTGAAACTCTCTTAAGTGTATTATAGAATTCGATCCTGTCAATTGTGATCTTTCGCGGATTATTTTTTGGAATAACCGAATTATAATTAGGATAATTACCCTCAACAAGACGGCATACAACCTTATATTCGTTCAGAGTAAAAAATGCGTTTTTATCATCGAACTCGACATTAACGGCTCCCTCTTCCCTGGGTAGAATATTTTTCAGAAGAGAAGCCGGCTTTTTAGGCAAAATAAATGATGCAATATCGTCTGCATGAGCATCAGTACGCTGATACCTGACAAGCTTATGAGCATCAGAAGCCACGAATGTTATTTTATCGGTTGAGGCTTCAACGAATATTCCTCCCATCACAGGTCGAAGTTCATCATCGGCAGTTGCAAAAAGAGTCCTGCTTATTCCTGCCAGCAATACATCAGCATTGATTGAAAAACCAAACTTCTTTTCCTTCCTGATAGCCGGTAAAGCAGGAAAATCTATACCATTTTGCCCTACAACATTAAACTTCCCATTCTCAGAGCTTATAACCACCGCCAGAGTATCAAGATTGACATCAAAGGTAAGAGGCTGTACTGAGAATTCTTTTAGCGTGTCAAGTAAAATCCTTGCCGGAAGTGCAATTGTGCCATCCCCATCAGTATTTTCAAGTTTCATCCTTGTTATCAGGGTTGACTCAAGATCGGAAGCAGTAATTTCAAGATCATTACCTGAAAGCTTTAACAGAAAATTATCAAGTATTGGAAGTGTGTTCTTTGAACTTATTACCCTGCTTATGGCCTGCAGATGACCTAGAAGTTCCGAGCTGGATACTACAAATTTCATATTAGTGCCGTTTTAAATTGAATTTTAAAATTCCAAATCTATTTATTTAAATCAAAATGAATGAATTGAACTCCGTATAGTATCCAATTCTTAATTATCAATATTACAAAAAAAAACTATTCCCACAAATAAAAAATTACTCAGGAAAGAAATATGATCTCCTCTTCAGTATCGGATCAATATCAAAATACCGCAGAACAAAGAATTCATCAACATTATCAGTTTTACCCAGTAACCTGTCGTTGTCTTTAATACTTTGTCCGTTTTGGGATAACATTCGTTCCCATAAAAGTAATACTCTCTTATTTCCGTCTGATGAATTTACTGTAATCCTGTAAAGAGGCTGAAGACTCTCTACTCTTTTCCTCTCCTCATCATCAATATCAGCAGCCCATGATTCGAATGGGATCCATGCAAAATATGAAATGTAACGTTTAACCCTGGATGAATCCCATCCATGTAACTCACTCCTCAAATCGGAGACAGAAAAAATATTGTTATTATTCAGTATTGAAAAGGAACTCGTTGTGTCGGAAAGATTTTCCAGGCTCAATGAAGATATTTGTGAAGGCAGAAGGGTAAATATCGAATAAGGTTGCCAGAATAATTCATCAGTTGTAAACAAAGAACCTATATCATTTTCATAATCAGGAATATAAACTATAAAAGGCTTTGAACTGCTTTTAAGTTTCATGATATTCCCATAGATATTTGAATTAGTTTTAAACACAAGAAAACTTTTAATGAGCTTCCTTTCCTCAAAGACTGTGACCCGGACAGGAGTTATTCCCTTTCTGTCAACTTCGCGCTCAAACAACTCATCTGATACAGGAGATTTTATTCTGAGATCAAGTAAAACACGGATCATGAAATACACACCCGGTTTTCTGGCTTCCTGTTTACCATTGATTAACCATTTGTCTCCTTCCCTGGTAAGAGTTAATGTCTTCTTTCCCTCTGAAAATTCAATCTTTGTTATCTCCTTTACAGGTTCAGACCAGAATGAACTGTTTCTTTGTCCGAATGGTGATCTGTTCCTGAAAACAAGCAGAATTATACATCCGGCCAATATCAGAATGAGTATTACACCTTTTTGTGATTTGTTCATAGTTAAAAGCCTGTGAATCTTCTTCTCCGGAGAAAACTAAATAACAATCCGGCAATAACGACAATAAGAACAGGCGACACGATATTTATTATCTGCCATTTCAGTCTTTCTGTTCTGATCAATGATTTATTCAGCAGCCTTAATTTAATCTCTCTTGATCTTAGTTCCATAAGTCCGTTATCATCAACCAGATAATTAAGACAATTAATTAAAAAATCCCTGTTGCCGAATACTTGTCCCGTATATTTATCCAACCCGAGAGTTAAAGGTGTTTCCTTCAGTCCGGTTCTCTGAACTTCATTTTTTATAATATCACCATCAGCAATAACAATCATTTTTGTTGGCAGACTTTCACTTTTTACCTTGAAGCTATTGTCAGTCAATATATTAGGCGACAACCTGTTCCTGAATGCAGAAGGAAAAACACCTTCAAGCAAGACAGCAACAGGAAGCCGGGGCTTGTTAAATTCCTTTGCATCATGTGAGATATCAGCCTCCTTTAGAGAAATCAGAACAGGAGGTGTAATTGTACGACTGAGATCTGATGTGGCAAGAAGCACTTTTTTCTTTATTCTACCATCAAGTCCCACCGTGTCGATATAACCGGTAAATTCACCTTTTACCCTGTTAAGGTTCCTTGTAACAGGATGATCAGATGACGGGACCAGAAGCGGATAATATACCCATGGGACCGGTACATATTGCTGCTGGGTACCGGTACTGACTTTAAGCCTTATTATCATGCACTCCAGATCCTGCACGATTTCAGCATTCACCCTTGCTCCATACCTGAACAACTGGTCCTCAATATTTAATGTTCGGTATAATCCTGCAGTTTCACCATACGCAAGACTATCTGAGTTTACAGATACAGCATCAATAAGCCACATTACTTTTCCCCCGTTCATAATATACTGATCGAGAGCGAATTTATCAGGTTCGGTGAATTCAGTTTCAGGTCCTGCAATTATTATGGCTGAATAGTTGTCGAGCACACCGGGTTTACCATCTATTGTACCACGGTCAATTGTAAAAAACTTAGCAAGGTTTATGGTGATATCGGCAGTTTCAATCTCAGAGATCTCACCATGCCCCTCAATAAATGCAACTTTGTAAATAGTATCCGAACTCACTGTAGCTATAGTTTGAATCATCTCATATTCAAGTCCTTCTATAGAATGAAGAATATTTTGTTCGTAGGATATTGATGGATTATTTTTAAGAAAATTAACTGGAACTTCAATACCGTTATAATTAACAATCATTCCCGGAAAAATAATCTTCTGGGTTGATCCCCCTTCAGTATCACCAGACTGAATATTCACAGGGTTCAATCCTTTATTGATCAGAGACTGGTACATAGTCTGCCTCTGGTTATTATCCCTTCCTTCTGAAGGATTTATGAACTCATAATCAATTTTTCGTCCCGATGCAATTCTGAACTCTTCAAGCAATTCATTTACAGATCTCCTCATGCGTTTTAAAGGTATCGGTATCTCTCCGTCAAGGTAAACCTGTGCATATATATCACTCTTTAAATCAGACAGCACATTGATTGATGCATCAGACAGAGTGAATCGTTTATCCTCTGTAAGATCAATTCTTATATTTACAAGAGAGCTTAAAGCGGCGATAAGAAATATTATTCCGGAGGCAGTCAGAAATTGAAGCCAGCTTTTCACTTTAATATTATTATCAGATCCTCTTCTCGTCATGATTAACCTCTTCTTCTCCATTTGCGTGACAAAAGAACTAACCTTGATGCTTCATTAAAAAAAGCAGCAACAGCTATAAAATATATAGTATCACCGAAATCGATCACACCCCTGCTCATCGACCTGTAATGCTCGTTAATGCCCAGCCTTATTACGAACTCATCAATTTTCTTAAGGCCGGGAAGGTATGCAAACGAATCAAATCCCATAAAGAGAATAAAACAGATAAGCACTGCAAATATAAATGCAAATACCTGGTTATCAGTAATTGCAGAAGCAAAGATCCCTGCCGATGCATATACCGCAGCAAGGAAAAACAGGCCGATGAAGGCACCCCATGTTGCCCCTTTATCAAGGTTTCCAGGTGTTTCTCCGAGGTGATAAACAGAAAAATAAAAGATCAGACAGGGAATAATTGAAAGCATTACAAGGGCAACTGAAGCCAGAAATTTACCCCAGATGATCTCCCTTTCACTGATTGGCCTGGAGTAGATCAACTCGATTGTACCAAGTCGCTTTTCCTCAGCAATCATTCTCATCGTTACTGCGGGTACAAGAAACAGGAACACCCATGGAGAGAGAAAAAAAAGTGTATCGAGTCCGGCATATCCGCTGTCAAAAACATTCCATTCACCAGGAAACACCCACATAAACAGACTATTGAAAAGCAGAAAGAAGATAATTGCAATATAACCTGTAAGGCTACTGAAAAATCCATTTATCTCCTTTGTGAATATCGCTAACATCTGCTTCCTGTTATTCTTATATTTGATTTAATTAATTATATACGTTTGTCGGCAATCATGAATAATAAATTCCAAATCGCTTAATTCCAACCCTTTGTTTCATCGGTTCTTCGTTTACCCCATCCCCGGGGGGAGCGAAGAACCGATACCGCTTTCGTGACAGGACAGGCAGAGTCATAAATAATGAATCCTTATTCATAAATCCTGACGGTCATTAAATTACCTCCCAAAAGACGGCTCAGGGGGTAAAATTACTGCATTTTTAATATCAGTGATCATAACGCCTGAATAATAAAACCCGATTATCTTTTGAAATCTGAATCCCTGCGATGCCATAACCATTGCTCCTTCCTGGCATAATCCCACTCCATGACCATAACCTCTGCCATTTAGTATTATTGAACCATTACTTTCAGTCACGGAAAAGAATGTTGAGCGCAGATCAAGATCAGATCTTATATTTCTTAAAGGAACTGACATTGTCCCTGTTTTATAATCTGTTTTCCGTGAATCCTGGATAAAACTGAAAGATCCCGGCATTTCTTTATCCTCAGGATATCCTGACCTTTTTAATGAGGCAATCCAGTCATCTCTTTTAATTACCTTTTCCCAGACTGCAGATCTCGAATTGAGGCAATATGGATCATCAATCCTCTCCAGGTATGAATGACCTGCAAGCCAGACATCTTCCGATGATGCAGTTTCCCCGCCGCAGTTTGAATGGAATGCTGCAACAATAAGGGTGCTATCCTTATCAACAATCACTAAATCTTTTGTTTCAAGTGCAGCACGGTAAATAACGGCATCGGTAGAATATCCGTTAAAAGCCTGACAATGTGTATCATCACATAGGTTATACCTGTCAGGGGTATGTTTATCGAAGTATTTATACAGGTACGTACGGGCAATAACAGTCTGGGTTTTATAATACTCTATATTCCTGCCTGTTCCACCCTCTGCTTTTACAACACCGGCAATATACTCTTCAATTCCGGTGACATTAATCAACACCAGGGTTTCCATATCAGGAAAACATATGAAATCGCCTGAATATAACTGCCTTACCGGAAAACTTCCGTTTATCCTTAGAGAGAACAGATCTTTTCCTGTCATACCTTTCAGATGAACAGAATCACATATTACTCCTTTTTCATTTCTCGATTTAACAATTAATCTCTTCTTAGACTTGGAAATTAATACAGGCTCACCTTTTGAAATACGAACTGGCTCTCCGCTAAAAGTATTTATTTCATATTCTCCCTGTGTAACGGAAAAGAGTGCTGATTCAGGCGATTGATCCGAAAACAGGCGGATCTTGACCTGAGACCAGGCAGCTGCTTCACCAACTATAGAGAAAAAAATAAATAATATTTTCAACTTCAGCATAAACTAATCATTATAATGCTTTACTCTACGCTTTATACTCACTACTCTGCGCTCTCCGCCTCTTTGACCTCTCCCCCTTGATCCCCCCCGCTTGAAGGCGGGGCAGGCTCTCTCCCGGGGTGAGAGGGGGAAGTCATTCAGGATGAATTAGTTACTTTCCCTTTTATTCCCGCAATCAAGCTCCTTTCCTATTCATCTTCTCCTATACCCCTCCTCTGGCCTTCTCCCACTCACCCTCTCCTCTTCTCCCAATCTCCCCATCATCTCCCTAACCATCTCCTCCGCTATCCTCTGTGAAGCTCCGCCCGGACCAAGTTTTAATTTAAGAGCTTCATAATCTGACAGGATATTTTCTCTTTTTTCTCCTCCCGGGAGAATTGCTTTAAGCTCATTAACAAGATTCTTCTCTTTCAGGTCATACTGAACAAGCTCCCGGATAACTTCAGATTCCATAATAAGATTAACCAGGGAAATGTATTTCACCTTAATGACCATCCATGCTATTATCATTGAAAAGAAGTCGCCCTTATAGCAGACAACCTGGGGAGTATCAAGAAGAGCTGCCTCCAATGTTGCTGTTCCTGATGTTACAAGGGCAGCTGTGGAGGCATACAGTATCTCATAAGTTCTCTCCTTTATTAATTTCACAGGGGCATTGCCAATGATGTTTCTGTAAAGTTCATCGGGTATATTTTTAACACCGGCCAGAATAAACTGATATTGAGGGAAATGCGGTATTACCTTCATCATTTCCGGAAGCGTCAGCTCAATTTCATGCCGCCGGCTGCCAGCGAGAAATGCTATAACCGGTTTATTTTCGATTTCAAGATAGTTATTTATATTATCCCTTGAAGGAAAGGAGGCAATTCGTTTTTCAGTTTCATCAACGAGCGGATTCCCGTGATACTCAACAATAACATCATGCTTTTTATAAAATTCAACCTCAAAGGGAAAGATGATGAACATCCGGTCAATACACTTCTTAACCTTACTGACCCGGCCCTCATTCCATGCCCAGAGTTTTGGAGAGATATAATAAAACGTTCTGAAACCGGCTCCTTTTGCAAATTCTGCAATACGGAGATTAAACCCTGGATAATCGATAAAAATTATAACATCGGGCTTATTATCAATGATCTGTTGTTTACAAAGTGCAAGGTTTTTTGAGATGGTACCGAGGTTTTTAACCACCGAAACAAATCCCATGAAGGCAAGTTTTCTATAGTGCATCAGGACTTTTGCACCTGCAGCTTCCATAAGATCGCCTCCCCAGCAAATGATCTCGGCACCTGAATCAGCTTTTTGCAGCCCCCTTACCAGGTTTGAGCCATGAAGGTCGCCCGATTGTTCCCCGGCAATTATGAAATACCTCATGTCAGAAACTTTACACCAAAAACTATCACGGCCCAGAAGATTGTTATCCCCAAAACGCCACGCGAGGCCTTTAACATATCCAGTCTGTTGAATATTAAAAATATAATCAGATTAGGAAATACACACAATGAAATCGAATGAGTAATAATATCTGAATCCGAGATCCTGAGGAGGTATGAATGAAGTGAAAGCCCAGCATTTGAAAAAAGGAAAATGATCAATCCGATAATCACCGGTAATACAAATCCTGCGATCAGTCCGGTAAGCAGCTTATCATATTTTTCTGTGAAGGTCATTACTTTAACAGCACTTTAAGTTTACCAATATATCCGTGGGCAGTCATATCAACAGTTACCGGAACCACTGATACAAAATTATTCGCAATTGCCCACTCATCGGTATCAACCGAGTCAGGTTCATGATTAAGGAAAACACCTGTAAGCCAATAATATGTTTTTCCCATCGGATCTTTTCTCTTTTCAAACTCCTCTTTCCAGTTTCCTTTCGACTGACGGCATACCCTGATACCTTTTATTTCGTTTTTTTTTGCAGCCGGAATATTTACATTCAGACAGATCCCTTTAGGCAGCGGTTCAGCAGCGATCTTCTTCATCACTATCCGTATGTATTTTTTGCATACTGAGAAATCGGCAGTTGGTGAAAAATTATTCAGTGAAAAACCTACTGAATTGATACCATACAGACACCCCTCAATTGCTGCAGCCATGGTTCCGGAATAGAGAACACTCACTGAAGCATTCGAACCATGATTAATACCTGACACCACCCAATCAGGTTCCCGCTCAAGCAATTGATTAATAGCCAGTTTTACACTGTCGGTTGGTGTACCGTTACAGGCGTAGATCCGGTGCTTATCATTCTCTTCGAGAAGTTTGACCCTTAACGGGGTTTTGACTGTGAGTGCCTGCGACATTCCCGACATGCTTTCGAGAGTTGAGATAAGGACAACCTTGCCAAATTCTTCCATCACTTCGAGTAATGTCTTCAATCCTCCTGCATATAAGCCATCATCATTTGTTACAAGGATCAGCTTATCGTCTTTTTCAATAGTCATTATTTAGTAAATGTTTGAGTTACAAATATAGTCAAATTAGAAATAGTCCGGTTGGAAAGGATTAAAAGGGCACCTGTTATTTGATAAAAATAAAATTCAATAAACGATTCCTGAATTTTAGAATATTGTTTAACTTAGATTCGATTGTGGAGGTTTAAAGTTAGGCATAAGTATGTTTACCCGGTATTAATCAGGGAGTTGGTTAAATGGGCTTATGTGACTGACTGGGCGGAGTGTTGAAAAGAGCGCAGAGCTCAGGGCGAAGGGCAGAAGGCGTGACTTTTATCTTTTATCTTTACATCAGTTTCGCTGCTAAATGAAAAAGAGAATAGTTTTGAAGCGTATTTTTCACCGGGAACGGTGGAGGTACGGGATCTTTTTTGATTATGATCAGATATTGATATCCCTTTTGCGACAGGTTAACGGAGCAGCTTTCAGTAAATCGAATAAATGCTGGTATGTTGATGATACGGAGGAAAATCTGAAACAGATTCTCTCCGTGCTCAGTAATAATGCCGAAATTGACATCTCCGCGATATCTTCAGAGAGTAATGGGGGCAACAGGAATATCGGAATACCTCAAAATCCGGAAAAAGGAACTTTATCTGCACCGGCATCGGTTCAGGTGCAATCGTTCAGTGAAGGAAACAGAAATGACACAATTG
Source organism: uncultured Bacteroidales bacterium (assembly GCA_963732435.1). Lineage (GTDB taxonomy): Bacteria > Bacteroidota > Bacteroidia > Bacteroidales > VadinHA17 > LD21. The sequence continues at coordinate 412,075 of CAVSZL010000012.1, forward strand.
ATCCTGCTCCTGAACCTGAAAAGAAAAAGGAGGATCGAGGGAAGGGCTATGGTCCGGTAGAATTTACAATAAATGAATATGATGACAGGCTTATAATAAGGTTTACCGGCAGGTATGACAAGGAATGGATAAAAGAGTTGAAAAGTTATGGGCGAGCGAACTTTGATCCGGAAAGGCTTGAGTGGTTGCTAGGCTGGTCGCGTATGAAGGTAGATTCTCTTTCGGACTATTTTTCATCCAGAGGAATTGAAGTTATTGTAAAAAGAACTGAGGTTGCACCTGAATTAAAAGAAAAAAGGGAAGATCATGGATCTGAAATAAGGGACAGGCGGCTTTCGGATGAAGCCTTAATTGGAATTGAGAAAGTCAGAAGGCATCTGAATGAGAGCCGTTACAGCAACAGGACGGTGGATTGTTACATATCGCTTTTGGAATTATTTTTCAAATATTTCACAGGAGTTAATCCGGCTGAACTTACGGAAGATGATATCTCTGATTTTTTTCATGATTATATTTCATACCACAATTATTCCAGGTCTTATCATAATCAGCTCATTTCGGCAATAAAGATTTATTATAAGTTAAACGGAAGCGGGGATATAAATTCTTCAAATCTAGGGAGGCCGAGACGTGCCAGAGCGTTACCAAAGGTTTTTTCGAAGGAAGAGGTTAAGAAAATCCTGAATTCGACACGCAACACCAAGCATATGTTGATATTGTGGATAATCTATTCATGTGGATTAAGGAGAAGTGAAGTAACAAACATCAAACTCAAAGACCTTGATCGTGAGCGTGGGATTCTGAATATCAGGGAAGCAAAAGGAATGGCCGACAGGATAGTTCCTGTTCCTGTAATGGTATGGGAGAAGATAGAAGAGTACAGGCAAGGATACAGGCCGGCATACTGGTTGTTTGAGGGGCAGACCGGAGGTAAGTATTCTGCAGAGAGTGTTTACAGGGTTTTTAAGCAGGCATTAAAAACAGCAGGTATCAGGAAGGATGTGGGGGTTCACTGTCTGAGGCACAGTTATGCCACCCATTTGCACGAGAACGGGCTTGATATCAGGTATATCCAGGAGTTACTTGGACACAGGAGCAGTCGTACCACGGAGATCTACACACATGTAAGCCGGCGTAATCTTGTGCAGGTCAGGAGTCCGATAGAGGATCTGGGATTGAAGTGATTAATTTGAAATCATTTCAGGTTAAAAATGAATACAATAGTAAAAGTCTTTATGACACAAAACATACTTATATCCAACTATATTTGTAAATGAATAGTAATTTTCCGAACGCAATAAACAAGTTAGCTGCAAGGCAAATTTGCACCAAACACTCATTATACCAGGACTTTCCGACGCGCAAGCAAGAGTTTTGCAGCCCTTCCCTGCAACCGTCCCGTCGCTGCAAAACACATGCTTCTTTGCCCGCCCGGACTCCGCCATCTAGACAATTTTATCATACCATGACAAATCCTGCCCGTTTATCGGGACTTTGCCATCTGGACAACTTTATCATACCATGACAAATCCGGCTCATTTGGCTGGACCCACTCATCTAGACCGTTTTATGTGACCCCAAAGGTGTCTCCAACTTTCAAGACTATGCAAAAGCGCATGCCAATTCAGACACAGACGGCAACTCCCCATATCAATGGGCTGCTAGGCTTCAATGTTTTACCAAACAGAAAGATTCTGGCTTTAGTGAAAAGCTACCTAAATAAAGTCTCTTAATTAAATGGAATCATTTTAAGTAATAAAGAAATTAAAATTCATAGTTTTAATCTATGAAAGTTCACCTCTGCATAACAAAATTTATTATACAATTACATGCAAAAACACATACCAAAATATCAAATCAAACAGGATCTACTAAAAGTTATAGGTCATCCTAAAAAATGTTCAAGACTAGTTAACGCATTAAAAAATATTGAGGATTTTAATGAAATTGTTCAAATCATATCAGAAACAATCAAAATAATACCTCAATTTGAAAGACGGTTCTGGGGTAATCTTATACCTAAAACTATCAAAGATTTAGGTAAAGAAGAAATGTATTTTTATAAACCAGTCTCTTTAAGGAACGAAATCAATTGGACAATTCTTGGAATAAAACAACATGTTGATATAATTAGAGAGTTCATTGAATATAGAAAAGTATTTGAACATCAAGTTTTACTTGGAGAGTACCATAAGGCTTTAGAAACATTAGATTTGGTTGAAAAGAATCTCGGAGTTTCAATATGGTATTATGAATCTAAATTTCTTGTCTACGAGCTGATGGGAGAACAAGATAATAGCATATTTCTCATTTCTCAAATCAACGAGTCTAGACAAGAGGAAGATAGTGATAATGGATTTGTAACATTACTACTTTACTACCTGTGGAATCGAGCGAAAAAGGACTTATCAGCTATTAAATACGATGAAGATTTATTTAATAAATTCAAAAGAAATAGAACTGATTTTCAAAAAGACACTTACAATTATCATCTATTCCGATTAAATTATTATGTGCACTACAATCTTGAGGATACATCAATTCCATTAATAATGGAGGCTCCTAATTCAATTATAGACCGGTATATTACATTAATTCAAGTTTTGCAGAGCACGTGTGTGAAAGAAAATAGCATAGATGTAATTTTTTCTCGATCTCAGTACTTATACAAACTTACAAATGATCCCACTTTGATACCTTTTTTGTATTTGAAAAAACATCAAACTTCCATTGACAATGATTATTTTGATAAACATTATATTCAAATAATTGATTCTTATTATAAAGGTGACTATGTTGATGTGATAAATAAATGCAAAGCATTTATTAAAAAAGATTCATCAAACTTCGATGTCATTAAATTTTACTCTTATAGTTTATTGTTTGCAGAGAACGGTTACAGCCCAATCTGTTCGAACAATTTAGCCCCGATAAACCAAATTAGCAAGAAAATATTTGATTCAATTAATGAAAAAGACAATTCATCTCCACTGTATAATTTATACCAGATAAATAAAAATATTTACGGCTTTGCAATCGCAAATGGGTTAGATTATTTTATCAAAGGTGAAAATAACTTTGTAAAATCTGATCGGTTGAGATTGTTGTCTCTAAGATATTATGACCCTTTGTTCGCCACATTTTTTAAAGCTGAGGACGACGCTTTATATTATTTGGAAAATGGCCTTCAACATTTTAGTTCTTCAATTTCAATAGAACATCAAATAAGAAGGACAAAGAAGGAAATAACACCTCAATCGGTAGTTGCTGATTATATCAAAGAAGAAGACAACGCAAGGGTGCTATTCATCAACCAGGAATATGAAAAATCATATAATTTATGGATAGCAATCTTACAAAAAAATAGTCTTAAAAATCCGATTAGTCAAACTACCATAAAGTTTGCATTTGATTGTCTTATAAATTTGGAAAGATATCAAGATGCTATTAAATTATTTGTAGATCAATACATCAAAAACCCAATTAGCATCAAAAAAACAGATGTAACTTCATTTATACAATTATTAAAAAAACAAAAATATAAGGGCATAAAAAGAACCATTGAATTACCTATTTTTGTTGGCCTTAATTCACTTAAAGACACAGATAAAAGTTTCATTCTACAATCATTCTGTGATTATTATGATGTAAAAAAGCCGTCGGAACTTTTCGATGCATTAAATGATTTTGATAGAAGTATAGTTGAAACATTCTTTTTTGTTATCGTTAATGAAGATATTTTACGTCATTATATTTATATCAACAGCACACAAGAAAGTCTAGAAGAAAAGCATAAAATTCTGATTTTTCTTATTAATATGAAAACGCCAAACGAATCATTATATAAAGGTTTGGCAGATGAGGTTTTCGAAGAGTTAATTGTTTATACTGGAACAAGAAAAATTGATGAGAGTAAGATATTTGCGAATGATCAAGCCATTATTAAATATGAATTGAAGGATATAGAAGGTTTGTACGATAGTTTTAAAGTCCAATATAAATTATTGGAAACAGGTACAAGGACTTTTTTATTTGTTGATGCTGAATCATATAATATTGAATCCCTAGATGGCACAATATTAAAAGCTAATGTGAAGTATACTGACAATGCTATCCATCAAGTAGCATACGATTTGTATGACACCATTAGGGAAAGATTTTTATTTAGCAAATTTGGATTGGGCACATATCTTAGTACACGAATTCGACATGGGGTGCTAGAAGGCGAGTTACGTTCTGATTTTGTAGCACACAATTTAATACTAAATAAAACCAACGATGAGTACATAAATAATGACTATTGGGTACACACATATGGTCTAGATAGGACGACAAATGAAGGATTAAATAAAATACTAGCTGATTTTTCGGAACAAGTCGATACTTTAATATCTAATTTTAAATCTAATATTTTACAGATAAAAATAGTCAGTTCAGAGGAAGGTTTATTTGATTACACAATAGATTCAGAGACTTTATCAATCGAAGCACTTAAAATAGCATTAAAAGCAAGAGATAGCCAAGATTTCTGTCAATTGGTGATAACAAGCTTGTGGGAAATTACAGAAAGAAACTTGAGTAATATTCGAAATTATATAAAATATGAATTGTCGGAAAAATTCCACAATCTATTTGATGAATTATTGTCGCGTACTTCAGCTATAAGATCGGAACATTTTAATAATGACATAAATAGCTGTATTAGTGATGTTAGGGCAAATTTTAGTCAAAAATTATTAAGAATTGAAGGTTGGTTTCATATTCAAGAATCCAAATTTGATGATTTTAATTTAAAAAATTTAATAAATATTGCCTGGGAAAGCACAAGAAAATTTTACCCAAAAGTAAATTGTGAGTGTCAATTGAATTTAAAAGGTGCGGATTTGACCATTAAAGCTTTATATGGGATTCATTTTAGTGATATTCTGCGCATTTTTTTAACTAATATGTTCAAATACAGCTCAACAGCTATACATTGTGATAGTATTAAAATACAGATAAACACAACAATAGAAAACATGATACTAGTTTTTACATTTGAGAATGACATAATACTCAATGAAGATGAACTTAATAAAAAATTTAAGGCTGTGATGTCTTCACAGAAACACTTACAATTAGAGAGTGGAAGCGGATTAGTTAAAGCTCAAAAGATTGTGCAATACGATTTGGATGATACTGAAAACTATGTTCATATCAATGCTATAGATAAAAAATGTATTGCTAACGTTAGGATTAATCTACAAAATTTAATCGTATAATGAGCAAATTACTTATAATAGAAGATGAGCAAAGGAAATTAGACTATTTAAAAGATTTCCTAAAAATGGAATTCCCGGATATTGAGTTTGAGGAGAAGCATTCCTATAACTCGGCATTAAGAGAGATTGTGGAGAATTATACAAAATACAACCTAATATTGCTAGATATGTCTATGAGCACTTATGATGTAAGTGTTGAAGAGTCAGGGGGGGTCCCAGAGCCTTTAGCCGGGGAAAATATATTAGATGCGATGTTTCTGAATGAAATACCAACAAAAGTCGTTGTTGTAACAATGTATGAAAGCTTTGTGGGGAAAAAACTAACAGCTTTTAATATTGAACTAAAAGATAATTATCCTGATAATTATTTAGGATTTGTATTTTTCTCTCATAAAAATACAGACTGGAGAGTCGAACTTAAAAAATATATAACATCAACATTATGATAAAAATTTTGATTTTAGACGATACGGAGACAAAAATAGCTCGTATTAAATCAGTTATTGTAAATAACTGCAATATCCCAGAAAATAATATTGATGTGGCAATTTCCATTAATTCAGGACGTATTTTATTATGCAAAAATGAATACGATCTTCTACTATTAGACTTGGTTTTGCCACTGACTGATGGTGATGAACCAGATAGGGAAGAAGGTCCTAAATTCATTGATGAAATCTATGCTAATGAGCAAATCAATATACCAAATCAAATCATTGGTTTGACTCAACATGATGAGTTTTATTCTGAATTAAAAGAACGTTTTGAAGATAAAGTTTGGTATTTGTTGAAATATGAACAATCAAAAAACGATTGGATAACAAAACTGCAGAATAAGATCATTCATCTTCGAAAAAATAAAGAATCGTTACAACATTCTATTTCCAATGAATATACATTTGATGTTGCAGTAATTTGCGCTTTGCAAGAGGAATTCGTACAATTAAAATTAGCTTTTGAGAAAACTGAATGGAATAAAACTAATTATACTGGCATCCCTTTTGATTTTTACAAAGGGGTAGTGCACACAGTTTATGGGAATTCATTAAGAATTATTATCGCTTGTGTTGGAAAATCTGGAATGTCCGCAACATCAATATTAGCCACCACTATGTTTAATATATTCAAAGTCGAGTATATGTTCATGACTGGCTTTTGTGCAGGGTTCGAATCAGATGATGTTACATTTGGAGATATTGTCATTGCAGATTCTATTCAGGATTATACCACTGGAAAATTGAAAGATGATGAAACTGGAAATTTGAAATTATTAAAAGAACTAAATCAAATTCCTGCTAACTACGAACTTGCATCTAAAATTGGATCATTTATCTCAGATGAAGTCAATATTAGTAAAATCAGTTCTTCTTTAAAGAAATCCAATTTATTAAAAGGAAGAGCCAATGTAAAAGCATTGTTAGCCCCGACTGTTTGTGGGGCATTTGTTATTTCCTCAGAAACCGTGATGAATAATTTAAAGAATGATTCTAGAAAAATACAAAGCTTGGACATGGAAGGCTTTGGATTATATTTGACATCTCACATTCTCAATAAAAAATGTTTGTGGATAAAAGCTATTGCAGATTTTGCTAATGCAAGTAAAGGTGACGAATACCATAGCTTGTGCTCAAATGCAAGCGCATCTCTATTATATCTTTTTTTGAAAGAATGCTTTTAATATTAAAATATTTGCAATTAGGTCACCAAAGCTCTTTTTTTTTAGAACAAGAAATAGGAACTCTCAATCCCGATTTCGATTTTAGTTTTCTCCGACCAAATTTAAATTCGGACTTACTTAAAGAAAATTTGATTCTATTAATAGATTATCCAGAAGCTGCTAAAATTTATCAAAGTGCTTTGAACAAACTGAACGAGGGCGAAAATGAAAGGAATCTTCTTGATGATTTGAGACTTGCGTTGGAGTTAGTACTAAAAAAACTACTTACAAATACAAAAAGTCTTGAAAACCAAACCAAAGAAATTGGATCATACTTAAGTTCACATAAAAGTTCAGTTGAAGTACGAAATTTGTTCACTACCCTTGTTGATTATTACTCAAAGTATCAGAACAACTACATAAAACATAACGATTTAGTAAATCGCAATGAAATTGACTTAATAGTAAACTTAACCGGAGCTTTTATAAATTTCTTGATTAAGAAATAAGAATACTCTGGACCAGGTGCGAATACAAGCTACTTCTCATAGTTTCCCAATAATGAAACAACAACTTGCTTACCTTGATGAATTTGGCGATAGTTCTTTTGATTTTGCTAATCAAAACACATCTTCTCATTTTATTATTACTGCAATAATAATTGATCAAGAAATTGAAAAGTCTCTTGAAAAAGAACTCGATCTAGTTAGAATAAAGCATTTCCAAACCGGTGAAATTAAATCCTCAAAAGTATCTGATAATGACGAACGAAGATTAAAGATCCTCACTGATTTTGACTCTCTTGATTACAAAATATATTCATTGATCGTAGATAAGAAAAAACTATACGGGCAAGGATTCAGATATAAACAATCTTTTTATAAGAAATTGCATAGCATAGTTGATCGAGAGCTTTTTAAACTATTCCCAAATCTTCAAATAACTGCAGATGAACATGGAAGTACAGAATTTATGACTGGTTTCGTTAGTTATATTAAAAAAAACCACATCCCTGATTTGTTTGATCAATCTGGTTTTCGATTTATTGATAGTCATGGAAACTTAACGGTACAACTTGCTGATTTTATTTCTGGGACATTAGCCCGCTGCTTTGATGAAAGGAAAAAATCGAAGAAGGGTAACTCTTTCATAAAGCTATTGAAACCTAAAATTCTAGATTTATATGAATGGCCAATTAATTATACTTCACCCACTTATGACATTAATAAATCTAGTGTCGATTTTTCATCTATTATTACAGAAATAAGTTTGAATCTTGCAAAACAAATTATTTCACAAAAAGAGAACTCAAAAACACCAGTGGATATTGACCAAGTAAACTGCTTAAAATATTTACTCTTTTACTTTCTTCAAATAAATAGTCATAGATTTATTTCAACATTTGAAATTAGGAATCATATAGAAGTTGGGAGAATACGACCAATGTCCATCCACTATTTCCGATCAAAAGTGATTGCAAAACTTCGGGACCAGGGAGCACTAATTTCAAGTAGTCCTGCTGGATATAAACTTCCAGCCAACGAAAAAGATCTATATGAGTTTATTAATCAGAGTAACACAACAATTGCACCAATGATAGAACGAATTTCCAAATGTCGTGACAGAATCAAGATAGTTACAAAGAATAAACTTGATATTCTTGATAAGCCAGAATATCATATTTTAAAAAATATTGTGAATTATAAAAAAGAATTATAATCTCTGGCGAATTGTCCTATCTTTAAGTACCGTATTACCCTTAAAATTAGTATTTTGGTCAGAATTATTACAATTCTAAATTAGAATGAGTCTCTTCCAAAAATCAGTTGAACAGAAATTCTTAAACGAACTTGATTCAAAGATACTTGATTCAAAATACCTTGAATTTCAAAGATACTTTGGCAATACAGTGATTCAGGAGAATATTCGGAATTCTAAAGAGGAACAATTTCAGGAAGGATTTCTTAGAGAACTGTTTGCAAAAATTTTAGGTTACACCTTAAATCCAGAACCTTCTTTTAATCTTACTACGGAATTAAAAAATACATCAAATAGCAAGAAGGCAGATGGAGCAATACTTCGCGGATCTGATGCCATAGCTGTTATAGAATTAAAATCTACATCAACAACAAATCTTGATTTAGTAGAAAGCCAGGCATTCGGGTACAAAAACCACAATCCTAAATGCGTTTACATTATTACCTCCAACTTTGAAAAAATTCGATTTTATATCCAGAATGCTGTCGAGTATATGGGCATTTTAAATATGCATCTAAAAATTTATCATTAACCATTTTCTAGCATTTAAGATTTATATTTGTTAATAAAATTATTAAATTAAATGGCTAATTCCGAAATACTTCTTTATCAAACAGAAGATGGACAAACGAAAATTGATGTTCGATTGGAAGATGAAAATGTTTGGCTGTCTCAGTTGCAAATGGCAGAACTTTTCCAAACCTCAAAACAAAACATAAGTCTTCATATAAAAAACATTTATGAAGAAAGAGAATTGGATGAAATTTCAACTGTCAAGGATTACTTGACAGTTCAAACCGAGGGCAAAAGGAAAATCCAACGTAGTATAAATATTTATAATCTTGATGTTATTATATCAGTTGGATATAGGGTAAAATCTCATCGTGGTACCCAATTCCGAATCTGGGCAACCAAACAATTAAAGGAATTTTTAATTAAAGGTTTTGTACTCAATGATGAAAGGCTAAAAGAAACAGGACATATTAGCCAATATTTCGACGAACTACTAGAAAGGATTAGGGATATCCGTAGTTCTGAGAAAATTTTCTACGCGAAAATCAAAGATATTTATACCACTGCCATTGACTATGATCCAAATACTGAAGAAAGCCAATTGTTTTTCAAAACCGTTCAAAATATAATGCATTGGGCAATACATGGCCATACAGCATCAGAAATAATTTATCAGCGAATAGATTCTAAGAAAGAAAACTTGGGATTGACTACATGGAAAAATGCTCCAAAAGGGAAAATACTCAAAACGGATGTTTTAATTGCCAAAAACTACTTGTCCGTAGAAGAGTTAAAAGACCTTAACTTAATTGTTGACCAATACTTGTCATTTGCTGAATTACAAGCTCGAAATCGCAAACCTATGTATATGGCTGACTGGATTAAAAAACTCCATGATTTTATGACACTTAATGACAAAGAGATATTGGAACATGCAGGACGAATTTCAGCAAAAATAGCTAAAGAATTTGCAGAGGCAGAGTACTCCAAGTACCGAAAAAGAATTATTGAAGTGGAAGATGCAAAAGAAATAAAGGAACTTGAAGAAGGGTTAAAAAAACTAGAAAACAAAAAGACAAAAAAATAATCAACACCTATCCTTTCCTGTCAGGCACATTTGCAGCTTGCTCAATGCCTGCCTATAAACCAAAAGCTGCAAAAGAGCCTTTCATTCCTGTCCGACTGAATAACGAGACAAAACATAAGCGAGACAAATTGGTCATATCCTGACAGTTATAAAATTTCCCCTAAACCTAACACGGACGGTTGGGGTAATAAACTTGTCACAATTTTTGCACGCCACCTTGACGGTTTTATCGTGACACTTAACTTCTCACTCATCTTCCAAATCCGCTTTTCCCGGCTCTGGACAAATCCGTTTACCTTGACAGCTTTATCATTCGCCGATATTTGCAAAAATTGAGCCATGGTGGCTTGCCCGCCGGGACTATTTTCCGGCTAAAGTACCAGGACCCGTATCGGCGGACGGCGCCACCAACGTTTACTCCCCCAACCGCCGAGCCGTTAGCTGTAATTGTGAGACATGGTCTTGACATTACCTTAAAAATTATCTATATTTAACTAACTAAAATAATGGAGGTTACCATGACAAACTTAGACAGAAGAATACACTTAGGGTTGTTATTATTTGCCTTGATGGTTTTTGTTTTATATGGATGTGGTACTAAAAATTCTATACTGCCAATAGGGGAATCCAAACTTCCTGTACCTGGGGGCAAAATTTGGTATAAAGTATCAGGTTCTGGAACAGGATTGCCAGTAGTGTTAATTCATGGAGGACCTGGTATGTCAAGTTTTTATTTTAAACCATTTGAAGAACTCGGTAACGACAGACAAGTTATTCGCTATGATCAGTTGGGAGGAGGGAAATCGGACAAAATTACAGATACAACCTTGTTTACTATTGACCATTTTGTAAAAGAATTAGACTTGCTACGAGACCATCTGGGACTTGAAAAGTGGAATGTGCTGGGTCATTCATGGGGAACCATTATCGCCCTAGAATATTATCGAACATACCCAGACCGGGTTTCTTCACTAGTGTTTGGAAGTCTATGTTTTGATGTTTCTGGATGGTCACAAAGCACTAGAATGCTTCTTAAATCGCTTCCTGATTCATTACAAGATGCTGTGGAAATTGCAGAATCAACTGGAAAATACGACGATCCAGCTTATCAAAACGCAATGAACCATTTCTATAGTCTGTTTGTCTTCCGCAATCCGGTTCAAGCCGATCTCGATAGTATGTTGGCAACCTACAACTTTGAAATATATTCCTATATGTGGGGACCAAGCGAATTTACAATAAATGGGACTCTGAAAGATTATAATCCTGTATCTTTTTTACCACAAATAAAAGTACCAACAATGTTTACAGTGGGTGAATTCGACGAAATAGATCCCACTATTGTTAAAGAATTATCAGCTAAAGTACCTGGAGCAAAATATGTGATGTTTCCTAATTCAGGTCATATGACTCCCTGGGATGCTCGAGATGAAAATATAAAAGTAGTTCGAGAATTTTTAAAATCTATAGAGTATAGATAATATCTTGACTTTTAAATAACAAATACAGCT
>CAVSZL010000013.1:0-458170 GCA_963732435.1 uncultured Bacteroidales bacterium
AGCAACTTTTTAATAGAATGAGAAAGATAACACTAGTACAATGAGCTGAAGGTTAGGATTTTTCATATCTAACTAAATACTTATTCGAAATAGAATACCTTTTTACGATCTTTCAACACTCACCTTTATTTATTACTATCTATATAGATTCTTATCATAACAATCCATAATATACAAATCATTGTTTTTTACGTTGCTGTGATTTTGCCGCTTAATCTAAGTTAACCCGTCTGGTTTAGAAAATTCGATCAACCGATATTATAAAATTGTATTTAATCATACTTAATGGGATCCTTTTAGTTAACTAAGTATATTATCAAATTTGACTTTATCGGAACTTTAGGTTCATTGGTGCTATTAATTAAACCTAAGAACAAATATTTCCGAATTAATCAGACTAAATTGTAAATGATAAAGAGAGTTAAATACATAATTAATGAGAATAAAATCTTACTTGAAAACTTTTCTTTTCTCAGCGTTCTTCAGGTATCTAATTTGTTGATCTTTCTTGTAATTACCCCATTTCTTTTTAGAGTATTAGGTAAAGAAAATTATGGACTTGTTGTATTTGCTCAGACTGTTGCAATCTACTTCTCAATTATTGTGAATTTCGGTTTTAATGTAACTGCGACAAGGGATATCTCCATTTACAGAGCCAATCCTGATAAAATAAATAAAACTATTTCTGAGGTTTTGACACTTAAATGTTTATTTCTGATATTGTCTACTGTAGTTCTTTCAATTCTGGTGTTTTTAATTCCTTTACTATCTGATCATCCACAAATCTTTTTTTATTCAATGCTATTCTGTCTGAGTGAAGCCCTGTTTCCTGTCTGGTATTTTCAAGGGATAGAAAGAATGAAGTATATAACCTTTATCAATATTGGAACGAAAATAGTCTCCGCCATTTCGATTTTTATTTTTATCAACAGTTCTGAGGATTATATATTGGTGCCTTTAATTCTGGGTTTTGGCACTATTTCCGGTGTTATTGTTGGACTTTTTATTGTATTCAGAACTCACAAGCATATTTATGAGTTGCCGTCAATAGTCTCCCTTAAAAGAAGTATTAAGGATAATATTCCACTATTTATCTCAAATGTCTCCTCTCAGATCTACGTAAATGCTAATAAACTAATTGTTGGATCCTCTCTGGGGATGCAGGATGTTGCTATCTACGATATTGCTGATAAAATTGTAAATGTTATGAAAGTTCCCATAGGTGTTGTTGGGCAAACTCTATTTCCAAGAATATCAAGAACCAGGGATGTGAGATTTGTAAAAAACGCTATGGTTTTGGTATCTGTTTTTTTCATACTTGCTATTACCGCAATATTTTTGTTTTCGAAGGAGATTGTACTTTTATTCACTGGATTACATAATACAGAAGCGGCATCCCTATTACGCCTTCTCGCTGTATCAATACTACCTGTCTGCTTAGGTTTGTTTTTTGCAGAGCTTCTTCTGGTGCCATTTGGAAAGCTTAAAGATTATACTAGAATGCGTACATTATCACTATTCATCTATATAATATTTATCAGTGCTCTGGCATACTTTAGACAGATAGGATTATACCAGATGGCCTGTGCAATTATAACTGTAGAATCATTTGTTTTGGTTTATTCATACTACCTATGTAAAAAAAATAGAATCATTTAATCTTATACCTTATTATTTGTATTGCTTTAAGAATAATGGTTCGAATACAGATTGGATGTCAGAAAAGATCTGACGAGTTGAAAAATTATACGGACTAAAATGTGGTTTTATTTAGTTATTTTCTTTATTATCAGTTTCTTCTGTTATTTTGATTTCAAACAAAAAAAAACAATTGTTTGGGCACTTATTTTGCTGTTGACTCTTGTTGCCGGTTTGAGTGGCCCGATAAGTAAGGATCATAACTACTATATTTCAGCATATAATGAAGTAATAAACGGCAGACTGAAAATAAGTGATATTTCTTTCAGAATGATTTGTTTTCTAGTCTATTATCTGTTTAATAAACCTGTATTTCTTTTCTTAATATATGCTGCTTTAGGTGTTACTTTAAAAATTACTGCGATAAGATGGTTAAGCGATTTTTGGTTTTTTTCTATTCTGATTTATTTTTCGTTATACTACTTTCTTCATGAATTGACACAGATTAGAGCCGGAGTTGCATCTGCATTTATTCTTCTCAGTATACCATCAATTTACGAAAGAAATATCAAGAAATTTTTGTTATATTCACTAGGTGCCATAACTTTTCATTTTTCGGCACTAATAATCCTACCATTTTATTTTTTAAAGGGAGAAAGAATCAGAGTTTGGCTTTTTTTACTGATCCCGATAGGTTACCTCCTTTATTTTACAGGAGCAAATTTAGCTTCTTTGGTTAAGGTAATAGATATTGATATTGTAAACCACCGTTATGCAGCTTATAAAAGTATCCCTGGCATTCAGCCAATTAATGTGTTCAACATTCTTATGCTTGCAAGATGTGCTCTCTGTGTCATTCTTTTGTGGAAGTGGAAGCTGCTTAAAGAGAAAAACCAATACTCAGTATTGCTCTTAAAGTTTTATGTTATTTCATGTTTTATTTTCATAGCATTTGCTGATATCCCGGTTATAGCATTCAGAGTAAGTGAGCTTTTGGCTACCGTCGAGATAATTCTGATACCAATGTTGATTTACCTGATTAATATAAACCTGATAGGGAAATTGATAGTAGGCTTAATTGGATTTTTTTTACTGATCACTATCCTTTTTCATCAGAAGCTAGTATTAGGATACTTTTAGTAAATGCTAACTATTAGTTTAGATATTGATTTTACAACTATAAATTAGGTTTACCTACGATGAGCTTATTGAATATTGTTGTTGTTAATTGGAATGGAGGGGAAACCTTATACAAATGCCTTAAGGCCGTATTTGACTCTTCCCTTGATAAAGGAGAATATCATGTATATGTTGTTGATAATAATTCAAGTGATAACTCAATAGATCTAATATCAGGTTTGAGCTCAAATATTACAATCCTTAGGAATAAAAAGAATATAGGGTTTGGTAGAGCATGTAATATTGTACTTAAGAACTACCAGTCTGAGTTTGTATTATTATTAAATCCTGATGTGTTTATTAATAAGAAAAGTCTCTTCGAAAGCCTAAGATTTATGACTGAGCGGTCTGAATTTGATGTTTTGGGAGTAAAAAATTATAATAGCTCGAATCTGGTTTCAGCCTCGTGTGCGCGATTTCCCTCTACTGTGAGATTTTTATATGACATATTTGGGTTATCAAAAGTTGCTCCTAAAATGTTCAAGCCAGGTACTATAATGTTGGATTGGAATCATCTTGATTCAAGGGTAGTAGATCATGTGATTGGCGCTTATATGATGATCAGGTCTTCAATCTTAAATAAGGCAGGTTTTTTTGATGAAGATTATTTTCTCTATATGGAGGATGTTGATCTCTCATTCAGAATTGCAAAACATGGAGGTGTCTCTTACTATAACTCAGATATTTCAGTTATTCACGAAGGTGGTGGCACGACTAAAAGTATTAGAGCCACAAGTCTCTATTATTCATTGCAGAGTAGAATTATCTATTGTAAGAAGCATTTCAATATGGTTTCAACTCTCCTGATTATAATCATTTCCTCAGTTTTTGAACCATTTATAAGAATAACAAAAATTTGTTTAAGTTTTAATTTCAAAGATTTTATGCCAACAATTAAAGCATATGGCATGTACTATGGGTGGCTGCTTAATGTTAGTTGATAATATTATAGTTTCTGATTAAGATGTTTCAGATGTTCATATGAAAGTAATTATTTTTCCGAGATATGATTATTCACAGGCAGCAACCCGTATGAGAGTTGTTCAGTACCTGCCTTATCTGAAAGATGCCGGGATAAGTGTTGAAGTCTTTCCTATATTAAGATCGTCAGGAATATCAGGACGTTCAAGTACTATTAAATTTCTATTCTCTCGTTTAGAATCTTATTATCGGGTTGGAAAGAAATTATTTAATGAGAGAAATAAGAAATCAATAATACATATTCATTCTGAATTATTTCCGTTTATTCCTTTCTGGCTGGAATACGGATATTTGTCACTTCTTGGCAAAAAAAAAATTATAATTGAGTTAGACGATGCATGGTTTCACAGATATGACGCTCATAAATCTATGGTTATCAGATTTCTGTTTGGCGATAAAATAAATTTGTTAATGAAACGTTCGAATTTGTTGATTGCAGGTAATCAATATATTGCTGATAGGGGGAAAATCGCAGGAGCTAACTATATAGAAATTATTCCTACAGTTGTCGATCTGGAAAAATATACAAACTATAAAATAAGAACTAAGGATATTTTACCGGAAAAATTATTTGTCTCTGTCAATAAAGAATTGAATAAGGATGCAAAAAGGAAACCGGTGATTGGATGGATTGGTTCTCCCGCAACCACAAAATATCTTTTAACAATTTCTGATGCAATTAGGGCACTTAGTGATAATGATGTTGCAACTTTTGTAGCTTTTGGTGCAGATCCGAATCAAATAAGTATGTTGCCTGTAATTACAATTTCCTGGAGTGAGCAGATTGAATTAGAAACTCTACATAAATTTGATATCGGTATAATGCCTTTGACTGACTCTCCATTCGAACGCGGAAAATGCGGATTTAAAATCATTCAATATATGGCAAGTGGATTACCTGTTGTAGCTTCGCCAGTAGGGGTAAACGAGGATATAGTTGTACAAAACATTACAGGATATTTAGCAAAAACCAATGATGAATGGATCAGGTATTTATCAGTTTTGTGCAACGATTCAGTATTGAGAAAAGAGATGGGCCGGGAAGGAATCCTCAGAGTAAATACGCACTACAGTTTACAAGTTACTTCTAGGCAGTTTGTAGCTGCCCTGAAAAATGCATTAAAAAATTAGTGACTTTAAGACTTTTGATATGACAATAAATGATCTTCGGTTTGCTATTAATAAGAATGATAAAATTTTTCACCATTCTGGTACATGGATAAAATCATGGGCTGAATATTGCCAGGAAAATGGAATCTATTATGAGTTTGTAGATTGTTATCAGCCTGATGTCATTGAAAGACTCAAAAATTTCGACTGCCTGTTTTGGCATATAGGAAATTATGTACTTCAGGATATGATGATGGGACGAAGTATATTATTCGCTGCAAATAATATGGGATTGAAAATATTTCCGGACTATAATACCTCCTGGCATTTTGATGATAAAGTAGCAGAAACATATTTGTTACAATCTGGTGGTATCCCAATTCCCGACTCATGGATGTTTTATTTATATGAAGATTGCGCAAACTGGCTTATAAATAAAGCAAACTATCCGTTAATTGCAAAGTTACGGTGTGGATCAGGATCAAATAATGTAAGATTGCTCAGAACAAAAGAAGAGGCTATTAAATATGCAAAGAAGATGTTTAGGGGAGGTTATAAAACTCATCCAAGTCTTCTGTTTAAGACTAAGTCACAGGTTCTCTCTTCTAGTGATTGGAAAACAATAAAGGCCAGATTTAAAAGGATTCCTGAGTTTCTGCATACTCTTTCGCGAGCAAAAATGTTCCCCAATGAAAAGGGATATGTTTTTTTTCAAGAATTTATTCCAAATGACGGTTATGATTTAAAGATTGTAGTCGTAGGAGATAAATTGAGTTTTATTGGAAGGAACATTCGAAAAGGTGATTATAGGGCCTCCGGTGGTGGAGATTTATTTTATGAGAAGAAGCTAATTTCTCAAGACATAATATCTTCTGCATTTGAAGCTAGTGATAAATTTCACTTCCAATGCATGGGATATGACTATGTTGTTGACAAAACAACCGGCAAAGGAAAAATAGTTGAAATCAGTTACGGATTTTCTCATGTTGCTCTCTTAAATGCAGGAGGCTTTTTTGACCGAAATGGAGTCTGGTATAATGAACCTTTGAATGCTCCTGTTGAAGTAATCAAAAATATTACCAATCAGATTTTAAATGAAAGCAATAAAAAGGTCTGACATCCAACTTATCTTAAATTAGTAAATGATTGATTTTTTTATAAATTCCGTTGAGGATTCGGTTTACCCGACATCAGGATATAGTTATAGTCCAGATACTTACTATCCAGAATATAAGTGGAGTGACTTAGAAATTTCAAAAGATAGAAATTATATCTATGAAATGGTAAGGGAAAGTTTTAAGGGGTTGCAGTTGGATATTAAAAATTTTAATACTGTAAACTGGAATCCACTTGGAGAGCTCATAAAAGAAGGTGATACGGTGCTGGTAAAACCAAACTGGGTAATGCATTATAACAAAAATAAAAGTATAAAGGAGAACAGTTTGGAATGTATGATCACTCATCCGTCTTTGGTCAGAGCCGTGGTTGACTATTGTCTTATAGCTCTTAACGGAAGTGGTAGGATTATTATTGGTGATGCTCCAATGCAGGGTTGTGATTTAGAGAGACTAATGGAAATTTCAAACTATAATGATTTGTTTAAATTTTATAATAGACATTCAATTGATTTACATCCTGTTGATTTTAGACAATATTCCACAATTGTAGACAAAAATAAAGTACTTATTGGACGTAAGTACAATTCCTCTGATGGATTGGAGGTTGATCTGGGTAGTAGATCCAGACTGAATTCCAATAATGATTTAGTCCCGAAAAGGTATAAAGTTTCTGATTATAGTGAGAAGATTACTAATCAGTTTCATCAGGATGGAAAGCATATTTATATGATAAACAGAGAGATACTTAGTGCTGATGTAGTAATAAATTTGTCAAAGCCTAAGTGTCACAGATTAGCAGGTATAACAGGGGCTTTAAAGAATATAGTTGGTATAACCTTCGATAAAGCATGCCTTCCTCACAGGACGGTTGGTTCGTCTGAACAAGGTGGTGATGAATACAAATACAACAGTCTTTTAAAAGAGGTAATTGCATTTGTGTTAGAAAAGAAATTAGCCTTTGAAGAAAATAAGAAACTACGGCTCTCCCTTCTGATGCGATATATTTATGGTGTACTTTATTATTTAATGCGGGGTCTGACTAAAGATAAATATCTGGTAGGAAGCTGGTATGGTAATGATACTATTTGGCGAACTGTACTAGATCTTTATGATATCCTTCTTTATGCGGATAAGAATGGCAATATTCAGAAGACGAGACAAAGAAGAATCTTTAATATTGCAGACATGATAATCTCAGGTGAAAGGAACGGGCCAGTATCTCCTGAACCCAAACGACTTGGTGTTATTTTAGCTGGATCAGATGCTGTAGAAATGGACAAACTTGTTTGTAAAATGATGGGATTTGATTTTTTGAAGATCCCCGTAATTCGTGAAGCAATTAAAGATCCCAGACTTTTCCGGGATTTGGAAGAAGACTATATAATCTATTCAAATATCCCTGATTTTAATGGCAAGAAAGTAGATGAAATAAAGTTTTCTGATGGATGGAAATTTAAACCTTATGATACATGGAAAGGGTACATTGAATTAGCTGAATAGATGCTCATGAAGAGAAAAATTATCCGGATTACTACTGTTCCTGTTTCATTGAAAGTGCTGCTTAAGGGTCAACTTAATTTTATGAGGCAGTACTTTGAGGTCTTAGCTGTTTCGAGCTCGGGCAAAGAGTTAACTGAGGTAAGAGATGCTGAAGGTGTTAAGATCTATGAAGTTGAGATGAGTAGAAATATCACCCCCCTAAAAGATATTTTGAGTATAGTTAAATTATACCGGGTTATTAAAAAAGAAAACCCATATATTGTTCATTCTCATACACCAAAGGCAGGATTTGTCAGCATGATCGCGGCTAAGTTAGCTGGAGTGCCTAATCGTATTCATACTGTTGCCGGACTTCCATTGGTAGAAGCTAAAGGAATTAAAAGGCGGATTCTCCTGTTGGTAGAATGGATAACTTATTTTTTTGCCAGTATAGTTCTTCCAAACTCCAATGGATTAAAGGACTTTATTTTGAAGAACAAGTTAACATCCCAAAGAAAGCTCAGAGTTCTTGGTAATGGCTCAAGTAATGGAATTGATCTTAATTATTTTCAGTCCTCAGCTTTTACCATAACTCAGGCTAATTTGTTAAAAGAAAAATACAATCTGAATGGTCGGTTTATATACCTATTTATTGGAAGACTGGTTAGTCACAAAGGATTAAATGAACTTGTGGAGGCTTTTTTAAAAATAAATGATAAATCTACCCAAACAATGTTACTCCTGGTTGGTGGGTTCGAAAGGAATCTTGATCCTTTATCAGATTATACTCTTAAATGTTTAAATCATCCATCGATTAAACATGTTGGTCATCAGTCTGATGTAAGAGCGTTCCTGGAAATTGCTGATGTGTTTGTTTTTCCATCCTACAGGGAGGGATTTCCGAATGCTGTTTTACAGGCATGTGCATTTAACTTACCATGTATAACAACAGATATTCCAGGCTGCAATGAGATTATAAAAAATAATAAGAATGGAATTTTAGTACAGAGTAAAGATGTAGATGAACTCTTCAGTGCTATGGAACTTCTATATAATGATTCAGTTTTGAGGAAACTATTAGGAGAATCAAACAGAACAAGGGTAGAAATGGAATACGGACAGAAAATCATATGGGATAGTTTGTTAAGCCTATATAATTCATTATGATGTAATCTCTTATATTGTGTCGATATATAAAAGGTTTTTTAAATCATTTTTCGATTTTTCAATATCAGTATTATTTCTGATAATTATATCACCTATCTTTCTTATTATATGGATACTTCTTCTTGTGTTTAATAAGGGAGAGATATTCTTTGTTCAGAATCGTCCTGGTCTTAATGAAAAAATATTCAGAATCTATAAGTTCCAGACAATGACAAATAAAAGAGATTCAAATGGTAATTTACTGCCTGATAATGAAAGAATTACAGTTCTTGGCCGTATGTTAAGAAATACAAGTTTGGATGAATTACCCCAGTTATTGAATGTTGTAAAAGGCGATATAAGTCTTGTTGGACCTCGTCCGCTGTTAGAGGAGTATCTTCCGCTTTATAATGTAAATCAAAAAAGACGACATGAGGTGAAACCAGGTATTACAGGTTGGGCTCAGGTGAATGGAAGAAATGCTATTTCATGGCAGAAAAAAATTGATTTTGATGTCTGGTATGTGCAAAATATGTCATTTATTTTGGATATAAAGATTCTCTTTTTAACTATGAAGAAAGTATTTTTATCTGAAGGTATAAGTTCCGGGAGCAGTGCTACAATGGAAAAATTCACAGGGAATAATTAGTAATAGATATGATTTTATATGGTGCTTCGGGTCATGCAAAAGTGATTATAGAGATCTTGGAAAAATCCGGGATTACCATCGAAAGATTATTTGATGATAATCCTTTAATAGAGAGTTTATGCGGTTATGCATGTTCTTCCTATGAAAGGACGAAGATAGGAAGCAACCAACTTATAATTTCGATAGGAGACAATAAAACGAGAAAACTGATTGTTGAAAGAATTGGAAAACATGATTTTGGTTGTGCAATAGACAATTACAGTTCAATATCGAAACGTGCAATAATAGGTGCCGGCACGGTAATTATGCCTGGTGTTTCGGTTAATTCGGGAACCAGGATTGGCGATCATGTAATTATAAATACGAATGCATCTGTAGATCATGATTGTCACATAGAAAGTTATGTCCATGTTTCTCCGGGTTGTTCTGTTTCAGGTGGTGTTGTAATTGGCGAGGGTACTCATATTGGAACAGGAGCTTCCATAATTCAAAATATAAAGATTGGGAAGTGGTCTATTGTAGGAGCTGGATGCGTTGTAATTAATAACATTCCGGATTTTGCTGTTGTTGTTGGTAATCCGGGCAGAGTAATTAAGTATACTATAAATAAAAATACATGAGTTCGAAAATCTGGCTTTCATCTCCTCACATGGGTGGGATGGAAATAAAATATGTTCAGGAAGCATTTGATACCAACTGGGTGGCTCCTTTAGGTCCAAATGTAAATGAATTTGAGAAGGAATTGGCTGAACGACTAGGAATATCCGGAGCTGCTGCATTAAGTTCCGGAACAGCTGCTATTCATTTAGCCCTTATAATCCTTGGTGTAAAACATGGAGATGAAGTTATTTGTTCTTCTTTTACTTTTTCTGCTTCAGCAAATCCCATTGTTTATCAGGGAGCGACCCCCGTTTTCATTGACAGTGAATCAGATACCTGGAATATGGACCCTGAATTGCTTGAGATTGCAATTAAAGACAGAATAAAAAAAGGCAAGAAACCTAAAGCCATAATCCTTGTTCATTTATATGGAATGCCTGCAAAGACGGATGAAATACAAACGATTTGCAAAAGATATGAAATCCCTTTGATTGAAGATGCCGCGGAAGCTCTGGGAAGTCGTTTTTCTGGTATATCATGTGGTACATTTGGTGACTTAGGTATACTTTCTTTTAATGGTAACAAAATTATTACAACATCCGGTGGGGGAGCTTTGATATCAGACAACCTTAATTATATTGAAAAGGCCAAATTCCTTGCCACCCAGGCACGGGATAAAGCACCTCATTATCAACATTCTGAAATTGGGTATAATTATCGAATGAGTAATATTGTTGCTGGTATTGGAAGAGGGCAGCTTGAGGTCTTAGAAGACAGAATTAATAAACGAAGAGAAAATAATAGATTCTACAGGGAGTTATTTTCTGATTATAAGTATGTCTCATTTCAAAATGAACCTCAGAGGCATTTTTCAAACTATTGGCTGACTACTATAATAATCAGATCTGAGAATGCGAGTCATATTAAGGAAAAAATACAGTCGGGAATGGAACTGGAAAATATTGAAACTCGCCCATTATGGAAACCCCTGCATCTCCAACCGGTCTTTTCCGGATGTCCGGCATATCTTAATGGAATCTCTGAGTCATTGTTCAATTTTGGATTATGCTTGCCTTCTGGTTCCAATTTAACTGATGATGATCGCAGAAGGATAGCAGTTTCTCTGCAAAATATCTTGTAAAGCTATTTCCTTTTTATTGGAATGCCAAAAGAAGTAGTTCCTGAACATTCTTTGAAATAGATTTGAACGTACTAATTGATAGTGTCTTAACTTTACATTTTTTGTAGATCTAGTATAATGATTGCATTTTTATCTGCAAAGGAGAATCGTGATGACTTCAAGTTATATCTGCTAAACTTGACGATACTCCTGTATTTGTTCCGTACGGCTGTTCCTTTTTTTAAGTATCCTTTTTTCCTGGTGTATTTTTCACTCATTTTATATTCCTTCTTAAGGAGTAGGGGCCAAATCATACAAGCTATTAAATCATTTATCAGCGACTACAAAATTTTAATTATCCTGGCGATAATTCTAGTCTGTTCCTTCTTCTTTTCAACGAAAATATATCTCATTATTTTTAAGGATATAATCAATGCAATTATTCTCTTATCAATATTCTTCTTTCTAAACTTCTATATAAAAACAGAAAAGAATTTACAGGCACTTATTACCAACCTTATTAAATTAATTATAGTCTTAGCTACATTAATTGCAGTGATCAAATTGGGGGAATTATTAAGCATATTTTCTGGAAATATTGGTGATCCTGTTTCTAATAGATCAAATATTCTGAATAATCGTTACATGGATCAGGATTATAACTTTGGAATTTTGCCGGTAATTTTCGGTATAATCGGGGTCACCTATTTATGGCTCAATACCAATTCAGGATCGAAAAAAATATTTTTTGAACTTATTATGACCTTTTTTAGTGTTGCTATTTTTTTTTCCGGATCAAGAAGAGGCGTTATAATTTTACTTGCATTTATTGCTCTTTTAATAATAAGTCAACTGATAAAACCGTATTTAAAGAACATGATTTCAGTTCACAGGAGTCTGAGATTAATTGTATTTATCTTTCTCACTTTTCTTATCCTTATGTGCCTGACTTTATTTACCTCTTACTCTTTAAAAAATAAAGTACTTTTTTCTGTCGGATCAAAAAATATTGCCATAGCAAAGGAGAATGTAGCCACTGTCTTATTTAAATATAACATGATCCTGGATAACAATAAAACCTACCTGGATTTATTTAACACTATTTGGAATGTAGTACCAAATGATCCGGAGAGTGGATGGGGTACACATAATCATAAAACGATATTCCCACTTTCAGGAAAAAATGTTGAAATTGTTCCTCAAAATTCCATGGGCTATCAGATGGATAGATCATGTGATGCAACTATAAAAAATGGAAACGCATATTCATTTACACATATTGCCAGTAAGAATGTCAGTGAAGGCGATTCAGTTAAAGCTTCAGTATTTTGTTATGTGTCTGAAGATTTTGATGGTGAATGGGCATGCCTGTCATCCGAAGGATCCACCCATGGGGAACTAGCAAAATTTTACGATCTGGAAAGGAAAGGTTCATGGCAGAAATTAAATCTGGAAGTAAGTTGTTCAGAAGGAAATGCTGCATTTTTTTTATACTTTGCTAAATATAATGCCAATGATTTTTCGTCTCTGAAGGGATACGTTATTTTTGCCTATCCTCAGGTTCTGGTTCTTAAAACTGACAATAGCCTCTCTGGTATTTATTATGATAGAAAATCATTTATTGAACACTTTAATTTCAAATATCCATTAACAAACACAGAATCCGAGTTAAACCGTCAGCATACTTCGGTCAATTCATTTGGAATAGATCCGGTTTTATTTCATACTCATAAAATAGGTTTAGCTAGTTCGGATGAATCATTTCAACTTAAATATGTCGCTTTAAATATTAATCGATTAAAAACTACTCAAAGCAATTATCTTCCTTTAGAATTAATGGAATCTTCCGGGTCAGATCAAGATCCTGTGCGAACATGGGTATCCAGGTTTATTTCAGAAGACACAGCATATTACCCACTTAAAAATAAGATATTTGTTGATGCATCTTATAATAAGTTTGGTGATGAGCGTTTTATGCGCTGGATATTTGCTGTTAAGGTTTATTCAAAAGAGTTCAACTGGAAGCAAAAAATATTTGGTGGTGGCTTTAATTTTCTTAACTGGTACGGTTACTATTTTTTGAATGATAAAACAAAAAGTGATTGGCCCCATAATCCCTTTTTATCCATTCTCCTTTACTCAGGAATTCTGGGGCTTTCCTTGTACTGTTTCTTCATATACAAAGTTTTCTATTACTATGTCAAGTATATAAAAGAGTACCCTCTTCTATTCATTTTCTTCCTAATAACATTCTTTTTCTCTTTTTTCAGCGGAGGCAGTCCTTTCGATCCTCCGATTATGGGTTTCTTTGTAATTCTTCCTTTTTTTATTCATTCAGTTTATAAGAGGGAATTATCTGAATTTTCCAAGGTTATTAACATTTAAATTATTTTTCTTCTTTTCTTTTGAGCAAGCAGGATGAAAGTTTCAGTAATTACAGTTTCATATAATACAGTCAATACTATCTCTGATACAATTAAATCAGTTCTTTCCCAAACATATCAAGATATTGAATATGTTATAATTGATGGCTCCTCAACTGATGGAACTTTGGACTTGATCCATTCATTTGGTAACCGGATTTCAAAATTCATTTCAGAACCTGATAAAGGGATATATGATGCAATAAACAAAGGAATAAAAATGGCAACCGGTGATATCGTCGGAATTCTGAATTCAGATGATTTTTTTTATGATAATCATGTTATTGAGAAGATAGCCAGGGAATTCGAGAACGATAATATTGATGCTGTCTTTGGTGATGTACAATTTATTAGCACGGGTGATAATTCAAAAATAGTAAGGTATTACTCTTCAAAACTTTTCAATTCGGATAAATTCAAGTTTGGTTTTATGCCGGCCCATCCCAGCTTTTACGTAAAGCGTGAACTATTTGAGAAATTCGGGTACTATAAAACAGATTATAAAATTGCAGCAGATTATGAATTACTTATTCGTTTCCTGCACATAAATAAGGTTAAATATAAATACCTGGAAATACCTTTTGTTTCAATGAGAACCGGAGGTGTCAGCACTAAAACAATTCGTAGCAATTATATACTAAATAAAGAAATTGCCAGAGCCTGTAAGGAAAACGGGATAAAAACCAACTATTTCTTTATCTACTCAAAGTACTTTAAGAAAATATTTGAATTTTCAGGAATGAGAATTGCCCGTAAGAAATTATCTGATGCACATGACATTAGAAATAAATAAAATTCAAGAATGAGGTATTTCTGTCGCCTTATGTAAATTAGTATTTAATATGACACGAGTGCTCATCACAGGCGCCAATAGCTTTGTTGGTTCAAATTTTCGAAAGTATTCAAAACACACATTTATTAAAGAAATATCATTATTGGACAATAAACCTGAGGATATCGATTTTAGTAGTTATGATGTGGTTCTTCATTTGGCAGCTATTGTTCATCAATCGAAAAAAATTACCGAAAGTGAATATTTTAAAGTTAATACCGAATTATGTCTGCGTGTTGCAGAACAATCAAAGAAAGCAGGTATAAGACAGTTTGTGTTTTTAAGCACGCTTAAAGTATATGGAGAACTTCTTCATGATTCTGAATTAGAAAATGAAAATTCAAAGTGTTATCCCAATGATTCTTATGGACGAAGCAAGTTTGCGGCTGAGAATGGCCTCATGAAACTGGAAGATGCAAGTTTTAAAATATCAATTGTTCGTACTCCGCTTATATATGGAGAAGGAGTAAAGGCAAATATGTTAAGCCTTATCAGACTTATAGATTCATTCCCAATATTGCCATTTGGCAAAATAGATAACAAAAGGAATTTTACTTTCGTTGAAAACTTAGTGGGATTCATAGATCAGATTATTGAAAAAAATGTCTCTGGAATATTCATTGCTATGGATGAAAAATCTCTTTCTACGACCGAAATTGTCAGTTATATTTCGAAATACCTTGGAAAAAGTATCTTCCTGTTTAAATTGCCAAAATTTATTATCTGGTTTGCAGGTATTATTGTTCCTAATATTATTGAAAGCTTATATGTATCAGCTGAAGTTGAAAACAATAAAACAAAGCAGATACTGAGTTATAAACCACCATTTTCGACAGAAGAGGGAATAAAAAGGACGGTATTATATTATCTTAAAAATAAGAAGCAATAAAGAAGGATATTATCGTGTTGTATTCAGCTGCTTATCTATTTATAATTAGAATCATATTATTTTGAATTTCACCCTAATATTTTTAATTGTCATCATTATTGGATATATCTCATATATTCTCACATACATTATTATTCGTTATGCAGACAGGAATAAAATGGTTTCTGTACCAAATGAGAGGAGTTTACATAATACTCCAACACCTAATGGCGGAGGTCTGGCAATAGTCATTACCTGGTACACAGGAATTACAATTTTCTATTTATATGGAATTATTGATAAAGTTCTCTTCTATTCCTTATTAAGCGGGATTTTACTTGCTATTGTCAGTCTGATAGATGATGTTATTGGCTTAAAGCCATTAATAAGACTAATAGTTCAGTTTATTACGGCAATTATTGCATTTATCTTCCTGCATGGATTGCGATCCCTTATAATCCCCGAGATTGAGATAAATTATCAATTCATTATTTATCCTCTTACTATAATTGGGATGGTCTGGTTCATAAATCTCTTTAATTTTATGGACGGAGTGGATGGTTTTGCTTCTGTTGAAGCAATAATTATTTGTGCAGTCCTTTTTGTTTTCTCATGGAACTTTTCGACTATTTTGTTAATAGTTTGTATTACCGGTTTCCTGTGCTGGAATTGGC
Organism: uncultured Bacteroidales bacterium; assembly: GCA_963732435.1. GTDB lineage: Bacteria > Bacteroidota > Bacteroidia > Bacteroidales > VadinHA17 > LD21. Next base: position 15,818 of record CAVSZL010000013.1, read on the forward strand.
CCAGGGCTAAGATCTTCATGGGCGATGTCGGAAGTACACAGCTTGGTTTCATTCTTGTTGTTTTCGGGATTTATTTCCATAATACTTTAGAGTTTTCAATACTTAACTGGATAATGCTGGCTTCTCCCTTCTGGTTTGATGCGACACTGACACTCTTCAGGAGATTGAGAAACAGGGAAAAACTGAGCCAGGGGCATCGTAAACATGTCTATCAGAGAGTAGTTCAGATGGGATTATCACACGGAAAACGTAAACTATTTTCTTATAATCATCAATATCATTACTATTACAATGATCATCTTCTACAGGGGTTACAAATATATGCAGGTACCTATCTTTGTGTTTAGTATGATCTTTTTTTATGTCATAACAAGGTATGTTGACAGCAAAGTACCTTTCAGAAAGGATTGACATTTGTATATCTAATTTATTCTATTTGAAATATTTCCCGGGCATACTTCTCAAATCTGAACTTATCAGAAGCGCATCTGTTCTGATTACCGGTACCATACTGGCTCAGTTGCTCTCAATCCTTCTTCAGCCTCTGATTAGACGATTATATTCAGCTGAGGCTTTTGGAATTTTTTCTGTTTATCTAAGCCTGATAGGAATGATTACGGTAGTTTCATCCCTGAGATATGATGATGCTATTGTCATCCCCAGAACAGATAAGGAATCCGTAAACATTATAGGTCTTTCCCTTTTTTTTAACTTTATAATTAACCTGTTCCTGTTCGGAGTAGTGATGATGTTCCGTGAAAAACTTATCTTATTTCTGAATCTTCCCCCTGATTTCCCTGTTGCAGTTCTTTACATTATTCCTATAGGAGCCTTCTTTGTTAATACTTTTCAGTGCTTCAATTTATGGCTGATACGGAAGAGAAAATTCTTTCCTGTATCTGCGAATAAGCTTGTGCGAAGGGGGTCCGAAGGATTGTCGCAGGTCGGCTTCTCATTTACAGGTATAAGTAATGGGCTGATATTTAGTGATTTAATTGGTCAGGTAGCAAATGTGTCAGTTGCAATATTTCAGGCGGTGCGAAATGGACTTAGTTTTAAATTAATAAGCATTACAAAACTTAAATATGTCTTAAGGAAATATTCTGACTTTCCAAAATACAATCTCATTCCGGCATTCATGAGTTCATGCAGTTATTTTATTCCACCTATTCTAATAAATAAATTTTATTCATCTGAAACTGCCGGCTTTTTTGATCTGTCGAAACTACTTCTTTCCATTCCCCTTGCCTTAGTCGCTTCATCACTCTCCAGTGTATTACTACAGAAGATTTCAGAGAAATACCAGAAAGGAGAAAGCTTTTTAAATGACCTTAAACCGATATTGATGGTTGTCCTGGCAATTTCTCTTTTAGAAATAATTCTGATTTTCTTTTTCGGCGAGTATATCTTCAGGTTTATTTTCGGAGATGAATGGATTACTTCAGGTACTATTTCCAGAATCATGGTCTGGTCATTTGCATTTAATTTTGTCGTTTCATCATTTAGCACAATCTTTGTAACAATGCGCCGGATAAAAACTTACAGCATCTGGCAGTTCTTCTATTTTATTGCAATACTTTCTTTACTCTTCCTGCATAATCTGGATTTTGCCGATTTTCTTAAAGTCTATGTATCAATTGAAGTTTTCTGCTATTTTGTTGTTAGTGTCATTATGATCCTCATTGTTGCAAAATTTGAATTATCAGTAGCATCTAAATAGTTTAGGTGTCTCCATAATTGACACATTAATTGATTTTTATATAAAATGAGTTTCAAAATACTTTTCATAAGCTCAATGTACCCAGGGTATCTGGATTCATTTTATAAGGATCATTATGAAGTCAAACAGTTATCATATGCCAGTCATTATCAGATATTATCAGAGGAATCCACAGAATTTGTAGGCTCATATACACGAGGACTAAAGAAAAATGGTATTGATGTTCAATTTGTTGTGGCAAATGATACAAACCTGCAAAACAAATGGGCCAGGGAGAATGGACTTAAAAATGCAAACAGCAGAGACATTTTATTTGATCAGGTAAAATCCTGCAATCCTGAAATACTATGGATTGATAATTTAAGCTTTACTGACAGGGAATGGCTCGAAAATATCAGGAAAAGTATCAGAAGTATAAGACTAATTGTTGGATATCATTGTTCTCCTTACGGACCAAAAATTCTTGAAACACTAAAAGCAGTTGATTTTGTCTTTACATGCACTCCAGGCTTAAAGGCAGATATGGAAAGCAAAGGAATAAGATCTTATCTGATTTATCATGCATTCGACAATATATTATTGTCAAAAATTCCAAGGGGAGAAAATTCTTTCAAGAGAGATTTTGTATTCAGCGGATCATTGATTTCAGGTGCAAAGTTTCATGATGAAAGAATAAAACTGATCGAAAGCCTTCTTAAAGAAAAAATCAGCATTTCATTATATGTAAACCTTGAGAAACAATATAAGATAAGAGCCAAGCAGGCGATATATAGTCTTAGAAGCATTTTGCAAAGACTTAATCTTCTGAAGTTAACTGAGAGGATTCAAATACTTGAGTATGGAAAATCGAAAGTTGAGAACTATTCAGATATTTTACTAAAATCAGTACATAATCCGGTCTATGGGACTGACATGTATAAACTCTTCAGTAATTCAAAGATTATTCTGAATATGCATATTGGAGTTGCAGGTGAGTATGCCGGTAATATGAGACTTTTTGAAGTTACCGGTATGGGAAGCTGTCTTTTGACTGATAACAAGAAAAATATTGGTGAGTTATTTGATATTGACAAAGAGGTGGTTGTTTATAATAGTCCTGAAGATTGCATCGAAAAGGCATCATGGTTATTGAATCATGACGATGAAAGAAATAGAATAGCAACAGCTGGTAATTTGCGTACACTGAAATCTCATACAGTTGAAAACCGGTGTAGAGAGATTATAAAGATTTTGGAAACCGAGCTCATGAAGAGTGCATTGTAGAATATGATTCAGATAAAGCCTTTATTATCAAATAAATATCCCTGTGATTGCGGTGGCAGTTTCATATTTGATGAATTATTATGGCAGGGTTTGCATGTTTGCACGAAAATGATTTGTGATCGATGCAGTAGTGTGGAAATAAAATCTCTTCCGGTTAATCAGTCGGCTCTGGAGACATATTCTTTCATGCCGGGATCCGGTATAATCAAAAATATAAATGGGCAGATCGTATCGGAAAACTGGTTCTCAACCAAACTTAAATCTATTGCCAATCCAATCTCTGAAAAGGTTGAAATGGAAGTGGAAATCAGGGAAAGATTTGATGAGATTATAATTCTGAATACACTTGACTATGTATATGGTCATTCATTCTTGTATTTATTAAACCTTCAAAGGCTTATAGAAAGCCAAAAAACTTTTGGTATTGTTTTAATAGTTCAACCAATGCTAAAATGGTTGGTTCCGAAGGATGGTATCGCAGAAATATGGACTGTTAACCTTGGGTTTAAGGAATTTAATGGATATTATTCAGATCTCTCTGAAAAGATTAATACTCAGTTTAGCAGGTTTAAAAGAGTATTTATAAGTGAGGGTCACGTAATTCCCACTAATAGGAATATTCAGATCGAACGATTTTCCGGGATCAAACCATTTAATTTTTCAGATCAGCCTGTTAATCCTCGAATTACATTCATCTGGAGGGAGGATTACGGAAGATTATGGATACGAAATATCTATCTTTCAAAAGGTTTTAAGAAACTTGGTATTGGTAAAATTCTTATGCCTGTTCATTATTTAAGAGTACTTCTTTTTTTCTGTTTGTGCAGACTTAAGTTAGGCAGCAATTATAAGTACACTGTTGCAGGTCTTGGTAAATCATTCAATTGGCCTGGTTTTATTAAAGATCAGAGGGTCAGATCATTTGATGAAGAATCTGAAAAAGAGTCATGCCGGTTGTATGCACAAAGTATGCTTGTGATCGGAGTTCATGGATCCTCGATGCTTCTTCCTTCGGCACATGCAGGTATGTCAATCAGTATGATGCCATCTAAACGATGGGGAAATTATGCCGAAGATCTTCTGTTTAGCGAAGATGACATCAGGTTGGCATATTTTCAGAAAAGAATTATGCCTTTGAATATGAGTATTTTTGATCTGAGAGATATTGTAGCAGAGATGGTTACAGGAAGGAATTATTTTATAAAAAAGTTCATCCACTCTGATGAATTATAATGGATTAATCAAATTTATCTTTCAGTGAACAAAAAAATCATACGCGACCTTTTACCTCCTTTATTGATAAGGTTATTGTCAGGTTTGTACTATGGCTGGCATGGTAACTATTCAGACTGGAATACAGCGAAAAAAAAAGCATCCGGTTATGATTCAAAATTAATAGTTGAAAAAGTTAAAACATCAGTCCTGAAAGTAAAAGAGGGCAAGGCTGTATATGAAAGGGATTCTGTTTTATTTGACAGTATCCAGTATTCCTTTCCGGTTTTATCAGGCCTTATGTGGATTTCAGCTCTTAATAATGGAAAAATCAATGTACTTGATTTTGGCGGATCCCTGGGTAGCACCTATTTTCAGAACAGACTCTTTTTAGATTCTCTGAATGAAGTGAACTGGTGTATTGTTGAACAACCCGATTTTGTCAGGGCGGGACTGGAGAATTTTACCACTAACAGATTGCATTTCTTTTACTCAGTAGAAGAGTGTCTTAAATCATACAAAATTGATGTTGTTTTATTGTCAAGTGTTTTGCAATATCTTGAAAATCCTTATGATTTTTTAGATATGATAAAGTCCATTGAATGTAACTATCTTATTATCGACAGAACACCTTTTATAAAAAGTAAAGACCGGATTACAGTTCAAAGGGTAAACCCTAAAATTTATAAAGGAAGTTATCCCTGCTGGTTCTTTAATGAATCCGCTTTTTTAAGTTACATCTCCGCCTCATATGAAATAATCACTGAATTCAAATCGGTGGATACATCAAATATTCCATCAGAATTTAAAGGATTTATTTTGAAGAAAAGAAAGGTGTGAGGTAGATGATTTACAATCTCATATTAATATTAATAATGGTCAGATGATTATCAATAAATTGTCAGTAATAATCCCGGTCTATAATGAGGAGGCAACTATTGCTTCGATTTTAAGTAAGCTGATTAAAGTAATCCTTATTGATAAAATCAGAATGGAAATAATCATCGTCAATGATTGTTCAAAAGATAATACTGATTCAGAGATTAAAAGGTTTATTGATGCCAATGCCACTTTGGACATTAATTATTTCAATCATGAAGTCAACAAAGGAAAGGGAGCTGCTCTTCATACCGGGATCTCAAAAGCAACAGGTGATTATCTGGTTATCCAGGATGCTGATAATGAATATGATCCCAATGAATTCAATGACTTGCTGAGACCAGTGGTTGACGGTTTTGCTGATGTGGTATACGGGTCTCGTTTCCAGGGAAGTAATCCTCACCGGATACTCTTTTTCTGGCATACGATAGGAAATAAACTATTAACTTTTCTTACCAATATGTTTTCAAATCTGAACCTCACAGATATGGAAACATGTTATAAGCTGTTTGATACAAAAAAAATACAGTCTTTAAATCTTAAGGAAAAAAGGTTTGGTTTTGAACCTGAAGTTACCATTAAAATTTCACGTATCCCGAAGATCAGAATTTATGAAGTTGGAATTTCATATTACGGAAGAGGTTACGAGGAAGGGAAAAAAATTGGATGGAAAGATGGATTCAGGGCGATTTATTGCATTCTTAAATATGGTCTTTTCCGGATTTGAGTTATGATTCTGGTCTTATTTACCTGGTTAATTGTCTTTCTTACGATCTTTGTTTGGGGATTCGCAGCATCTAAAGTTGTTAGAATTCTGCTGAAATCCAATGAAGTGTGGGATAAGTATGGTTTAGATGAATATTTCCTTTTTGGCTTCCTTATATTATCAGCTCTGACGGGAATTATTTCAGTATTTGCACCAATAAGCAGGATAATATTTTTAATTGTTTTTCTGTTGGCTGCCCTTTTTTCATTCATTTTATTCACAGAGATAAGATTAAAAATTATTAATGCATACAGAACTTTTCTGTCCTATGGCATCCTCTTTAAAATTGGAGCATTTTTTTTGACCTTTTTTATTCTTTCTGCAGTTGTTAGTGTAATTACGTTTGAAGATACACTTACATATCATGCTCAGAATATACAATGGATCCAAAAGTATCCGGTAGTTCCGGGACTTGGAAACCTTCATCCACGATTCGCTTTTAATAATATGTTTTTTGTTGTTTCGTCAGTTTTTACTTTTCAGGTTAAGGAATGTATGATATTTCCTTTGAATGGATTATGTTACCTTATATTACTCGTTAAGCTTTTAACCCTTTTTTATAATGATCTTAAATCAAAAACTTATTGGAGAGGAGTTTTTTACATACTTACTCTTCTGATAAGTTTGCTAGTGTTTTTACCTAATTTAAACACTCCCTCCCCGGATATTTTTTGCGGTATATTAATTATTTACGCTTTTGTTTTAATTTTAAACTACTATGGGCCATATAATAAGGTTAATATGTTCCATTTTGTTCTTGTAAATCTTTTAGTCTTCAGTTGTATTACCTATAAAATAAGCTCCCTTTTCCTGGTACCAGCTATTTTATTCTTTATGAATTATGAAAGGATTAAAAAAGTATATATAACACTTATTATTGCATCTGTAGTGATATTGCCATTTTTAGTACGCAACTATTTTTTGTCCGGTTATCTGATCTATCCGTTTCCGGGAATAGATATTTTTAATGCAGACTGGAAGATTCCTATTGAGAATGTTATCGCTGTTAAACTTGAGATTGAAAGTTTTGCGAAAATTATTGGAGTGCCTTATGAAGAGGTCGGTAAAATGAAAATCAATGATTGGTTTTTACCATGGTTTACTGCAAGGGATTTTATGACTAAAATGTTAATTTCTGTCAACATTCTCTCAATCTGCTCTTTAGTAATAATGCTTTTGAAGCGGGAGTTTTACTTTGTTAAAGTTCATCTCCTGATCTTGATAAATCTCATTTTCTGGTTAGTAACAGCTCCTGATCCCCGATTTGCCTACGGTTTTCTCTTTGTCGGATTTTCATTTGGTATTTCTTATTTGATTAAGTCACTTGGATTCTTATCTCATAGGTCACTTCTGAAGTTCCTTTATGGAGGATTGGCCATTTTATTCATGGTTATTGTGTATAAAAGAATTTCCTTCACATTAAATGTTCTTAAGGATCATTCCCTTTTGATTACTCCTGCTCCTTTTGGAACAGCAAAGACGGTTACCTGTTATTCAAATTTTGAGTATCGTGTGGTTCAGCCTGAGGGCGGATGGTGTTATAACACTGAAATACCATGTGTCTCATATCCGCTAGTTGATGTATATAAAAGGGGGGAGGGGCTTGCTGATGGGTTTAAGGTTGTTCAACAAAATCCATAAATTTCAGTACTTAACAATTTTTAATTAGTTATCGGTTTGCATTTCTACTGTACATTATTTGATTCCTTTTATTTAAGCAGGGGAGTGGTCATGTATAACTCTCTGAGAAGGTTTTCCGGGAAATTTCATCTATATATATTTGCATTTGATGCACTTGCGCTGGAAATATTACAAAGTCTTAACCTGAAAGATGTTACTGTTGTCTCTCTTCATGATTTTGAAACGGAAGAGTTAAAAGAGGTTAAGAAGAGCAGGTCTGTTGCTGAATATTGCTGGACCTGCACACCTTCAATAATTTCTTATGTATTGAAAAAGTTTAATGTCCCAGATTGTACCTATATAGACTCAGATTTATGTTTTTATTCAGATCCTTCAGTGTTAATTTCAGAAATGGTCGAGCATAAGAAAAGTGTCTTAATAACTGAGCACCGTTTTTCAACTCTGCCACGTATGTATGAGTTAAAGAGAGGTGGAAGGTTTTGTGTACAGTTTATTACTTTTATAAATGATAAAAGTAGTCTGGAGGTGCTGGAGAGATGGAGACAACAATGTATTGATTGGTGTTACTCCAGATATGAGGATGGTAAATTTGGAGATCAGAAATATCTTGAAGAATGGCCTATAATCCATTCAAATATCCATATTTTAAAACACTATGGTGGGGGAATTGCACCATGGAATCTTACTCAATATTCTTTCTTTAAGCAAGGAGATACAATTACTGGTACTGTCAGAAGAACACGGTCTTTATTTGAAGTAGTTTTCTTTCATTTTCAGTATGTAAAGTTTCTGCCTGATGGTATATTTGATATTGGCTGGTACTATATTTCATCATCTGTTAGAAATATGTTTTATTTACCATATTTGAAAAAAATCCGGGAAGTTGAAAACATACTTAAAGGCTTAAATAGTAATTATAAAACAGGTTTTACAGTTTATAGAACTGATAGTTTTAGAGACAGGTTGAAAATTGTGGCAAAAAGAGTATTCGGATATAATATAATTAAGTTAGAGTAATGGCATATATTATTGACCTTGAAACACATACAGACGCAAGGGGAAATCTTACGGTGATTGAAGATGTTTTCCCTTTTAATATCGAAAGGGTATTCTATATTTATGGCGTCGACAAATCGGAAAGAGGTGGCCACAGACATCATAAGACTATTCAGGCAGCTGTTTGTATTCAGGGAGAATGTAAAATTTCAAATAATGACGGAACGACAACACAAATTTTCCATCTCAATAAACCTTCAAAATGTGTATTATTAGAACCTAAAGACTGGCATAAAATGTATGATTTCTCAGAAGATGCAATATTGATGGTACTTGCTTCTGAAAAGTTTGATAAAAATGATTATATATTTGAAAAATATGATTGAATACGAAAACCTTTTCAAAGCAAACCAACAGTATATTGAAGAATATAAACTGGCTTTTAATAAGGTACTTGAGGCAGGATGGTTTATTCTTGGAAATAACGTTGAAAAATTTGAGCAGGAATTTGCAGATTATAACAAAGTAAAATACTGTGCCGGAGTTGCTTCCGGGCTGGATGCAATAACAATTTCTTTACTTTCCCTGGATATTCCGGCAAAGTCAGAAGTTATTGTTCCCTCAAACACATACATCGCTACCATACTTTCAATTCTTCAGAGTGGACATATTCCTGTTCTGGTAGAACCTGATATTAATACTTACAATATTGATCCTGAGAAGATAGAAGATTCCATTACTCCGGGAACTCGTGCAATAATTGTTGTTCATTTATATGGTAAGCCATGCGATATGGATCCGATAGTTGATATATGCAAGCGCAGGAACCTATTCCTGATAGAGGATTGCGCACAAGCACACGGAGCTGAATATAAGGGTAAAAAGGTTGGAACTTTCGGAGATATGGCTGCATTCAGTTTCTATCCTACAAAAAATCTGGGATGCCTTGGAGATGGGGGAGCTGTTTTAACTGATGATCCCGTATATATTAAAAAAATCAGGATGATCAGAAATTATGGTTCGGAAAAAAAATACTATAATGATTATATCGGACTTAACTCACGTCTGGATGAAGTTCAGGCTGCTTTTCTGAGGATTAAACTGACTCATCTTGATGAGATTAATAATAATAAACGTCTACTTGCAAGTGAATATTTTAATGGTATTGAGTCTGGATTTATTTTACCTGAAGTGGATCCTGAATATTATGATGTTTACCATATCTTTAATATCCGGCATGAAAAGAGAGATATGTTAAAAGAATATCTTCTGAATAACGGTGTCAGAACTGAGGTTCACTATCCGGTTCCGCCTCATCAGCAAAAAGCGTTAAGTTTTTTAAAAGATTTGAAACTACCTCTTTCTGAAGAGATTCATAAAACCACTTTGAGTCTTCCGGTTTCTTCATTCCATACAATAACAGATATCCGGAAAGTGATTGCTTTGATAAATAAATTTGAGCAATGTTAAATGATAATGCTTATACTTAATTATTCAGAATTTTGACGTATTTCATAAACTTTATTCAGATTTTATGAAGAAACTAAAGTTTGCCATAGTGGGCTGTGGAAGGATTGCTGAAAGACATGCGGAACAGATCAATAAGATGGCTAGTCTCAAGGCAGTATGTGATACGAATTACAAGCGCGCTTTGCAGTTAGGTGAGAAGTACAAATCAAGTGCATATTCAGATATCGATGAACTTCTTTTGAAAGAAAGGGATGTTGATGTTATTTCAATATGTACTCCAAACGGATTACATGCCGAACATACAATAAAATCCTTTAGAAACGGTTTTCATGTTTTATGTGAAAAACCAATGGCAATTAATGTCTATGACTGCGGAGAAATGATTAAAGAAGCTGAAAAAGCAAACAGAAGATTATTTATTGTCAAACAAAATAGATATAATCCACCTGTTGAGGCCATTAAAAATGCTCTTGATGAAAACAAACTCGGGAAAATCCTGAGTATTCAGTTAAGTTGTTTCTGGAACAGGAACTTAAATTATTATAAACAATCCGACTGGAAAGGAACAAAGAAGCTTGATGGAGGAACTTTATTTACGCAGTTTAGTCACTTTATTGATCTGCTTTACTGGTTTTTTGGTGATGTAAAAAACGTTGAAGCCTACACTAAAAATTTTATTCATAATGATTCGGTCGAATTTGAAGATACTGGCGTAATTATAGTTGAGTTTTTTAGCGGAATAATCGGAACAATAAATTACACTGTAAATACGTATGAAAAGAATATGGAAGGCTCTCTGACAATATTTGGTGAAAATGGTACCGTTAAAATAGGGGGTCAATATCTTAATGAATTGGAATATCAAAATATCAGGGACTATAGAATTGAAGATTTGCCTCCTGGTAACCCTCCTAACAATTACGGGCAATATTTCGGATCAATGTCAAACCATAATAAAGTATATGAGAATATTATTGATGTACTTGTAAATGGTGGAAAAATTGGAACCAATGGATTTGAAGGGCTGAAAACAGTCGAGATTGTCGACAAAATATATGCCGCAGCAGAAAAAAGTAAGAGATAGATATTTTATGATACCATTTGTTGATTTAAATGCGCAGTATCTGAGTATTAAGGAAGAAGTTGATGCAACAATAAGAGAGTGTATTAATAAAGGCACTTTCATAAATGGGGCTGTTGTAACTGAATTTGAACAGAAGTTTGCTTCATATATTGGCGCAAAATACTGTGTGGGTTGTGGCAATGGTACTGATGCTCTGGAAATTATCCTTTCAGCTTTAGGTATAGGACCTGGTGACGAAGTTATAGTTCCGGCTCTTTCATGGATTGCGACAGCTGAATGTGTTAACAACGTTGGTGCTGAGCCGGTATTTGTTGATATTAATCCGGTCGATTATAACATCGATTGTACCAAAATCGAAGAGAAAATAACTTCAAATACAAGGGCAATCATTCCTGTACATTTATATGGAGGACCATGTGAAATGACAGAGATAATGTGTATTGCTGAACAGCACAGTTTATTTGTAATTGAAGACTGTGCTCAGGCGCATGGTGCAGAGTATTATGGAAAGAAGACCGGATCTTTTGGAACAGCAGCTGCATTCAGCTTTTTTCCTAGTAAAAACCTGGGTGCTTTTGGTGATGCCGGAGCTATTATAACTAACGACTTGAATCTGGCCGAAAAGGCCAGAATGATTTCCAATCACGGACAATTAAAAGAGAAACATTCTCATTTTATGGTAGGACGTAACAGCCGATTAGACACTTTGCAGGCTTCTGTTCTTGATGTCAAGCTGAGATACCTTGATAAATGGAATGAGAATAGAAGATTGGCTGCTTCATACTACAGATCTAAATTGATTGACTGTAAGGGAATAGTGCTGCCGGAAGACAATACTCATTATAAACATGTATTTCATCTATTTGTTATACAATGCAATAAAAGAAAAGAGCTTATAGAACTCTTTAAGAAAAACAACATTTCATTTGGCATTCATTACCCCAAAGCCATACCCTTTCTGGAGGCTTATTCATATAAAAACCTGTCAGAAAATGATTTTCCTGTTGTTTCTGACCTTACTGATAAAATAATAAGTCTTCCTATTTATCCTGAAATATCTGAAGATCAGATTGATGTGATATGTGAGATATTAATTAAGATTGATTGAGATATGATTAAAGATATGCCGGATAAAAAACTAATATATGAAAATCTGACATTCTTTTCTTGTCTGTGTGTAGTTTGTGTTTTACCAGTCTATTCTCATCTGGTACCTCTTCTGATGGTTTTTTGGGCTTTATTTTGGTTTTTGGGAAATGGTTTCAGGTTTGAAAAGAAGATGTTCGATGGAAATAAGGCAGCTATCCTCCTTTTTCTGGTCATGGCTCTTTATCTCTGGCAAATAACAGGTCTCCTATTTGCTGATTCTTTGGATACAGGTTTAGAAAGAATCTTCAAAAGACTATCTTTTTTGATTTTTTCTTTGGTTCTTTTCTACCCCGGAAAGAAAATCATAAGTAACATTAATTTGCTGATCAGGATTTTTACCATATCTACATTTATATATATAGTCTATTGTTTCGGTAATGCACTGCACAATTCGATAATATTTGATTCTGGAAGCATTATATTCAATCCTCATCCTTCAGATTATGATTATGAGAATTTCTTTTATAGTTCTCGATTTTCTTTCCATATACATCCTTCATATCTGGCAATGTATGTTGTTTTATCCTTACTTGTTTCATTTGAAGCTCTTGCAGATAATTCACTGTCAGTTATAAAAAGGGGTATTTGGCTCTTTTTTATAACAACATTCTTAATAACTCTATACTTTTTATCATCCCGGGCTGGAATTCTTTCAGGCATAATTGTTTGTCCAATCTATTTTGTTATCAGGTTCTATAAGAAGCTGTCTGCCTGGATCGTAATTCTGGCTGCCACAATAATGTTACTGATCTTTTTTAGTGTTATAAAAACAAACACCAGGATAAACTATGCACTTGAAATGATATCAGCTGATAATTTAAAAAGCTCTGTTCAAAAAGATGAAAGGATTAATATATGGAGATCAGCCTTTGGAGTGATTAAAAATAATTTTATTGTCGGGGTAGGTACAGGAGATGCTTCATCAGAGTTGAAAAAGGAATTTTTAAAAAGAGGATATATTGAAGGGTACTATGATAACATGAATTCACATAACCAGTATATTGAAATATTACTTGAAAGTGGGATTATTGGTCTTATAATATTTTTATCATTTCAGATATATATGATTTATATTGCCATATCTGACCGGAACCTGATATATGGCTTATTTATTGTAATGTCGATTGTGTTTTTTAGTTTTGAAACAATCTTAAACAGGCTGGCAGGAATAACGTTTTATCCGTTTTTTTCTTTCTTTCTGATATATTTGGAAGACAAAAAAAAATCATAGAATAATCACACATATGACAAAAAATAAAGGGAGTATTACGCTCCCTTTTCTTTTAGTATTTTCTGAAAACTTCTTCAAGCTTTTTCCGGTTTGCAAGAATCAATAATGCAATTAATGTTAAACAGAAAAAAATCGGAATGACTACTTTCCCATAAAATAATGCTCCATTCTCCCTTTTAGATGGTAATGAAAAGTCACTAAGAACAGTAACAATATCCTTATAAAGGACACCCTCTGATTCAAGATTTTGTTTCCTTTTATAGAGAGTAAAAATATCATTATACAGAAGCTGAGTTCTCTGCTCCTGTATAAATACCATCTGTCCGCCACCTTTAGCCAGATTGTTCCTCGTTTCTTCAAAATACTTTACTTTCTGCAGACTGTCAAGTTGTTGTATGTCAATGTCAAGTCTGGATATTAATGCATTCAATTGATTCAATCTTACCCTGTTTCTTTGTTGAAATAAAGAGTCTTTTTTAATATAAGCTAAAATGCCATTTCTTATTGTGTTAAGCTCCTGGGTTGAATTTATCTTTATCCTGATAGCAAAACGATCTGGCATTCTAACATTGATAGTATCGTATAAATTGTGATTATCGTTGTAATCTACAATATCCGGATTACCATCATTCCCCTTATCTATTACCCAATGAGCATTTATATCTGAAATATTTTTTGATTGTTCTGCGGATATAGAAATAGCATCTGCCAGAGCAGGTTTATTATTCTCCCTGCAGTAAGTGTTAAGCCTGTTAATGTAAAAAATCAGATCTGAGGTCATAATTGCATTGTTCTTAAACGCAGGATCCTCAGGTTTCTTATTCAATTCAAGATCGGCATTATTATTCCTTAATAACAATTCTGAAGTATATGAAGAGGGGGATGAAATTTTCAGGAAAAATGATACGCTTACACCTAATAGAATGCTAATTCCAAGAGGAAGCCATCTTTTAATCATAAACACAATAGTAATAAGAAAGGCCCTGCCAAGTACTTTTCCCAATTGGCTAAATGATTTCCGGATTCTTCTTAAAAGATCCAACAGATCTATTTCGTCATTTTTTACATCCTTATTATTGCTATCAGACATATTTCAGGTAATTGACAGGTTATTTCTACAAATATATTCAAAATCAAACTAAAAGCAAGAGAATTTTTCTATCACTAAAGTAGTCTGAATATCTTATGAGCAAGGTCTTTTATAAGAGGTTTGTAATCCTGGATAAATTCTCCTGTTACCCTGTTACCTATGACCAGGCAAATGGTCAGAGCTTTGTGCCCAAGAAGTGCTGATAATCCGTAAATTGCAGAACTCTCCATTTCATAATTACTTATGGTTCTTCCCCTGTATGAGAATTCAGCCAATTTGTTATTTATCTCGTTATCAAATGTTTCAAGTCTTAGTCTTCTTCCCTGAGGAGCATAAAATCCAGGAGCTGAGATAGTTATTCCCCTGATAAAGTTTTCGTGGCTGAATAATTCAATCAACTCCTTGCTGGCATTAACAGCATAAGGATAGGATAGTGTATCAGGCCATTCAAGAAATTCTGCGAGATAATCTGATAATCCTGTGTCAAGGATCCAGTCATAGCCCTCATAAAAGTGAAGAAGTCCATCGAAACCGATTGATGTCTCTGTGAGAATACATGACCCAGCAGGGATTTCGGCTCTCAGACCTCCTGATGTTCCAATTCTAACTAAGGTAAGGGAAACTGGCTCCTCTTTTACCATACCTGTAGTCAGGTCAATATTTACCAGTGCATCAAGTTCATTAACAAGTATATCAATATTATCAGTCCCAATGCCGGAAGATATTACTGTAATCTCTGTATTTTCATAATATCCGGTGACAGTACGAAATTCCCTGTTCTCTTTTCTTACCCTTATTTCCTGCATCATAGATGCCATCATATTGACACGGTCAGGATCTCCTACAATAATTATCTTATCTGAAATATCGCCAGGTAGTAAATTCAGATGAAATATGCTTCCATCTCTGTTTGTAATCAGTTCTGTCTTTTTTTGCATAATCTAAATAAAATATAAAGTTAAAATAAAATGACAAATACAAAACCAGTAATTGACTGAAAGACTTCAATCCTGATAAGTAAAAATGATTTTTTAAATTTTAATTATTTATAGTATGCCATTATCTTACCGGAGATGAGCATCAATGATATTTCTCCGATCTTAGCCTGATATTCTATTATGAGCAATCTTTCTTTTGCATCAAGAAGGCTTTTCTGGACTTCACGCAGGTCAATCCCCGATAAATTTCCAAGTCTGTATCTTTCCAATGCAATATCAAGATTCTCAGTGGCAGTTTTAAGGTTTTGTTCTTCAAGGGTAATTAGTCTGAGGTTGTTGCTGTAAGCACTATAAAGAGTAATGAGATCGGCTTTAACTCCCTGCTCAATTTCAAGATATCTCAACTCCTTATTTTTTAGCTCTATTGATGAATTATTGATACTTCTTCTCTGATTGAAACCGTCGAAAATATTTACACCAAATGTTAATCCGTAGTTCATCCCGGTTGTGGTTTGATTCCTGTTACTACCACTTGAATAGGTGTTTAGATTATAACTATAACCAGTTGATAAATTAAGATATGGATATGATCTTGATACAATTAACTTATAGTCGTATTCAGATAATATAACATTTTTAGAGGCAATGATAAGGCTCGTATTACCGGTAAGAGTTTCATCAAGAACCTTTTCGTAGAGCAGTTGCTGACTTATTTGTATGGAAGTGTCTTGTGTAATAAAATTAGCTCCAAGATCCTCTACGGCCATTAACTCATTCAATCTTATCTGGGAAGCATGTACACTCTCAACCTGTTTGGAAAGTCTTGAACTGTCGGCATTAAGATAAACTCGGGATTGCAACACCTGCAGTTTTGAACTTGAACCAAGAAGGTACCTGTCTTCATCAATTCTAAGTCGCTCTTTGGATAAAGCTACTGCATATTTCAGATTGCTTAACAACTTTACCTGCTGTATATAATTGAAATAGGCTGAAATAATATCAGCAATAAGATTCTCAACAGCAAGTTGTGTATTTAAGGTTCCAAGAACCTGAAGTTCATTTAATTTTTTATACGTTGTCTGTACATTGAATCCGTCGAAAATAGTCCAGCCTAAAGTTGCTCCGGCATTTGCGGTTGTAGTATGTGAGTTGTTTGTAACGTTTCGACTACCATCTGTAAGATTCTGGGTAGTATTATTTAAAGTCCCGCTGTATCGGCTGTTTATATCCAGTGTGGGAAGATAACCTGCATTTCCCAGAGTGTAATTATTTTTGGAAATTATTTCACTGTTTCTGGCTACAAGAATTGAGTAATTCCTATCCAGTCCAACACTTATACAATATTTTAAGTCATATACAATCTGCCCATAGCCAGCTTGAAAAAAAGAACATATTAAAATACTACAAAATAGAAACCTTATTTTCATTTTTTACATTTTTTGCTTCACTTGAAATATATATATAGATTGCTGGTACAACATATAATGTAAGGAAGGTTGAAAGAAAAAGTCCACCAACAACAGCAATACCCATCGAGACACGGCTCTGTGCACCCTCGCCCAATCCCAGTGCCAAAGGTGCAATACCCAGAATGGTCGCCATGCTTGTCATAAGTATGGGACGAAAACGTGATGCTGCTGCAAATTTAATTGCCTCAATCTTTGAGAGTCCGGCTTCTTTGCGCTGATTGGCAAATTCCACAATGAGAATGCCATTTTTTGAGACTAGACCAATAAGCATAATAATACCTATCTGGCTGAATATGTTCATAGTAATATTAAAGTACCACATAAATAACAAAGCACCCGTCAGAGCCAGAGGTACTGTCATCATGACAATCAGTGGATCTTTAAAACTTTCAAATTGTGCAGAGAGGACAAGGAATATTAGTATCAGTGCCAGCACAAATGCAAACATAAGACTTGAAGAACTCTCACGGAAATCCTTTGAATCTCCTGCCAGTGCTGTTCTGAATGAATCATCAAGTACTTCATCTGCAATTCTATCCATTTCTGCCAGTCCCTGACTAATTGTATTTCCTGGTGCAAGACCAGCAGAGACCGTGGCAGCTACAAACCTGTTATAACGATAGAGTTGGGGAGGGGCTGTCTCTTCAGAAAGGGTGACCAGGTTGTCGAATTGAATCATTTCACCACCGTTATTCCTCACGTATAATGATTTAAGGTCAAGAGGCTTATTGCGGTCTTCCCTTGCCAGTTCCCCAAGTATCTGGTACTGCTTACCATTCATGAAAAAATATCCGAAACGTTGTCCACTGAGTGCTAGTTGAAGTGTCTGTCCTATATTCTGAGTAGAAACTCCCAATGAAATTGCTTTCTCACGGTTGATATGAATTCTTAATTCCGGTTTTGTGAATTTTAGATTCACATCAGCCATCTGTAGTACATCACTGCTCATCACTTTGCTCATGAACTCCGGAAGAACCTCCCTTAGTTTATCAATGGAAGTTGCCTGAAGAACATACTGCACAGGCATACCTGCGCGTCTTCCCCCAAAGGTAGATTGTTGAATAACAAATGACCTTGCTTTTGTCTTTTTTCTCAGATCAACTGAAAGATTATCTGCTATTTCCTGCTGGGTGCGTTCTCTTTGATCAGGTTTCCTTAACATAATTCTGATGCTTCCACCACTACCACCTCTGATCATTGTAGTATAACCAATTCGCTCCGGAACCTTTTGTTCAACAATCTTTGCAATATCATCAGCATAATCCAGCATAAATTCATATGTTGCTCCTTCTGTTGCTGAAGTGTTTATAGTGATCTGTGATCTGTCCTCAAGAGGAGCCATTTCGGAGGGGATAAATTTCCAGAGCAGGAATATTGTTACGAAAGAGACAACCAGGATCAGGATTGCATAAATCCGATGCTTAAGAAAGGAATTCAAGTGAATTCTTATAACCTATATTGAGTCTGTCAAAAAAAAGTTCAGTCTTTCTGAAAAACCAGCTGTGGGTCTTTTCTTGTTTCAGAAGTCTTGTTGAAACCATTGGTGTAAGCGATAGAGCCAGAAATGCTGATATTGCAACAGCTCCTGCCATAACAATACTAAATTCTCTGAACAGACGACCAGTGATTCCTTCAAGAAATACAATAGGGAAGAATACGGAGATAAGGGTTATTGTGGTTGAGATAATTGCAAAATAAATCTCCTTTGAACCTACCAAACCTGCTTCCATCGGGCTCATTCCCGATTCGACTTTAACATAAATATTTTCCATAACCACAATGGCATCATCAACAACTATTCCGATGGCAAGCACAATTGCAAGAAGAGTTAGCACGTTTATAGTAAACCCAGCCAGGTACATTATAAAGAAGGAGCCTACCAGTGAAACTGGTATAACAAGAATTGGAATAAGTGTTGCCCTCCAGCTACGAAGGAAGAAGTAGATTATAACCACAACAAGAATGAATGCAATATAAATAGTATCCTTTACCTCTTTGATTGAGGAGCGTATGTACTCTGTATTATCATAATTGATATTGACTTCTACATCATCCGGAAGATCCTTTCTGATATAATCAAGTCGGCGGTAAACTTCATCGACAATATCAATGTGATTTGATCCGGGTTGGGGAATTATGACTACCATCACCATCGGAACACCATCGTTTTTTAGAATTCCGCGTATATCCTCTGGGCCTAATTCTGCTCTTCCAATATCTTTAAATCGCACTATCATATCCCCTGATTGCTTGATTATAAGATCGTTAAATTCCTTGGGAGTTGTCATCAGTCCAAGTGTCCGTATTGTAAGCTGAGTAGTTGTTCCTTCAATAGCACCTGATGGTAATTCAACATTTTCACGTGAAATTGCATTTCTAACATCCATGGGAGTAAGCTGATATCCTGCAAGCTTTTCAGGATCTATCCATAGGCGCATTGCATATCTTTTTTGTCCGAATATACTTACGGCACTTACCCCGGAAATAGTCTGAAGTTGTTCCTTTAAAGTTAATTCAGCGACTTCTGAAAGTTCAAGCAATGATCTCTTATCACTCTCAACAGTTACAAAAAGAATTGGGTTGGCATCAGCATCAGCTTTGGCAACCGTAGGGGGATCACAATCTCTGGGCAGCATTCTCATAGCCTGTGAGACTTTATCTCTTACATCATTTGCAGCTGTTTCAAGATCAACAGATAATTCAAATTCAACAGTAATATTACTTCCTCCCTGACGACTCACACTGGTCAGGGAACGTACCCCCGGAATACCATTAATCGATTGCTCCAGAGGCTCAGTAATTTGTGTTTCAATTACATCGGAGTTCGCTCCGGGATAGGAAGTACTGACAGATATAATGGCAGGATCGACACTTGGAAATTCCCGTACACCCAGGAATGTTAGTCCGACAAAACCAAAAAGAAGAATTACAATTGCAAATACTGTTGCCAGTACCGGTCGGTTAATGCTTACTGATGATAGACTCATTTTTGTAATTTTGACTGGTTATGGATTAACTATCATTGTATCAAGAACAACAGGAAGGTTGTGACGAAGCTGTAGAATACCTGTTGTTAATAAGGTATCTCCAAATTTCAGACCATCTACGATCTGTATCAGAGATTCAGTTCGTAAACCGATGCCTACCTTTAATGATGTTGCTTTGCCATTTCTGTAAACAAATACCATTTCACCTTCCATCTCTGGAATTAAAGCTTCTGTTGGTATTGCAATTGCATCTTCTATCTGAGATAAACGAAGTGTTACTGCTGCAAACCTCCCGGATTTAAGTTCTTCATTCTTATTAGGATATAAAGCTCTGAGAACAATTGTCCTTGTATTCAATTCTATCTTTGGGTCAACAGCATAAACATTTGCCTCATAATCTTTATCACTTCCATCAATTCTAAATGTAACCGGAAATCCAATATTTACATTATCAGCATATCGTTCAGGAATAGAGAACTCTAACTTTATCGGACTTATTTTTATTAGCTTGGCAATCTTGGTCGATGAGGTGGCAAAACTCCCTTCACTAAGGTACCTTAACCCAATTTTCCCATCAAAAGGAGCTCTTAGTTCTGTTTCTGATATTCGTGCTTTGATCAGATTGACATCAGCCTGAATTGTCTGAAGCTCGGTAACAATCTGGTCATAACTTTCCTGGCTTATTGCATCTCTGCCAAGCAAACTGCGTTGTCTGAATTCTTTCGCTTCGGATAACTTTTGCTGGGCTAAGAGTTTTTCCAACTGTGCCTGTAATGGTTTGTCGTTGATCTTCGCAAGAAGTTCACCTTTTTTTACTCTGGTTCCTTCAGTGAACATAATACTAACTATCTTTCCTGAGGTTTCAAAAGCAAGATCAACCTCCTCATCTGGTCTTAATGTTCCTGTGCTGTTAATGTATTCCGTAAGCTGGGTCGGCTTAATCAGAAAACCGCTTACATTAAGCACCTGGCGGCTCGGCATCATGGTTGGAGCACCTTTACCAGGTCCCCGTCCCTGTACTTTCGTTTTTGAAGCAAGTATGAGCTTTACTTTTGGATAGGCAATCAATCCTGCAATAAAAATAATTATCATTATGATAATTGCCATTCTTCCTTTCCTGTTCATAAGAGAAATCTAAGTGACTATTTAATTCAATATTTTACTTAACCATCTAACAGCAGGAATCCCGGAAAGTTTATTTCTGGTCTAACTAAATGGTCTGGGATTAGTAATTCCGGAATCAACAAAATTAGATCATTAAATGCTCTTTTAAGATTTTATTTTTATAAAAGATGTTAAAATGGGATATATAGTAGTGTTTTACTGTTTTAAATATTATTGCTATCAATTAAATTTATATAAAAGAGATTAATTTTACCGGTGATTATAAAAAACATTTCTAATGATTCAGCGAATTCAATCTCTATATCTATTATTGACAACTATTTTGTCAGTATTATTCCTTAATGGTACTTTTTTAACCTTTTTTATGGAATCAGGAGGTAGCATCAGAATTACCTTATATGGTTTCTTGTATCAAATGCAGGGAAATGAGGAGGAGGTAATATTAGGATCGCTACCAATCTATCTGTTGATAATCATCATACTTCTGATATCTATTATAACAATTCTGAGTTTCAGAAACAGGAAGGTGCAGTTGTGGTTGTCACGGATGATGATAGTTTTAACCTGTTTATTAATAATTGAATCTGTAATTTATTCATTGTTTATTATCAGAAAATTTGATGCTGAATTAATCCCTGGAATCAAAATGTCAATTCCGATCCTTATATTAATTCTTAGTATCTTGGCATACACAGGCATTAAGAAAGATGCAGATCTTATAAAATCATATGATAGATTGCGGTAGTTATCTTTTAAATAGACAGTACTATAATTGGTCAGGGTCTAAATAATTTGCATATTATCCTGGGTGGTTATTTTGTCGCAATAATGACATCTCAATGCAACATTTTTCTTTGAAAACACCTTAAACCTGGTTGTTACAGTCTCGTAATTTGTTATACATTTAGGATTCATACATTTTGCAATTCCTACTATATTATCCGGTACCTCAACAATCTTCTTTTCAACAACTTCATAATCCCTGATAATATTCAGTTTTGCCTCAGGTGCGACCAATGCAATCCTGTTAATATCCTTATCCTCGAAAAACTTACCTGATATTTTGATAATTGCTTTTCTTCCCAGTTTCTTGCTCTCGAGATTAGTTCCGAAAGTAATCTGATTGTCAATCCTGTCCAGACCAAGAATCTGAATTACCTTAAAGAGGTTTCTGGCAGGAACATGGTCTATTACAGTTCCATCCTGAATAGCACTAACACTCATCTGTTTTGTCTCTTTCATATATGTGCCATTTATTTTTTAATTCCCAGCAATGAACATAAGATCGCCTGACGTGTAAATACCCCATTCAGAGCTTGTTCGAAATAATATGCCTTAGGATTGTGATCAACATCCATATTAATTTCATTTACTCTTGGAAGAGGGTGGAGGATACGCATATTGGGCTTGGTGTTCTTCAGCATACTGTTCCTAAGAACATATACATTCTTAACTTTTTCATATTCAATCGGATCAGAAAATCTCTCCTTTTGTACCCTTGTCATATATATTATATCAGCCTTTGAAATAATATCAGTGAAATCAGTATGTTCATAATATTTAAGACCAAGATTATCCAGATACAACTTAAATTCATCCGGCATTTTAAGCTCTTCAGGTGAAATGAAATTAAATGTGGCTTTCCATCTTGACATAGCCATCATCAGGGAATGTACTGTTCTTCCGTATTTCAGATCACCAACCAGAAAGATATTCAGATCATCAAGCCTGCCCTGTGTTTTGCGGATTGAATAAAGATCAAGCATAGTCTGGGAAGGGTGTTGATTGGCTCCATCTCCGGCATTTATTACGGGCACAGTAGCTATCTCACTTGCAAATCTTGCACTGCCTTCCATTGGATGACGCATAACAATCAGATCACAATAATTAGTTACCGTCCTTATTGTATCATTCAACGTTTCTCCTTTTGATACACTGGAATTAGCAGCATCCGCAAAACCAACTATTTTTCCTCCAAGCCTGTTTATGGCACTTTCAAAACTTAATCTTGTCCGGGTTGAAGGTTCGAAAAATAATGTTGCAATCACTTTTCCTTCAAGCAATTTGCTGGTAGGTTCTTTCTCAAATTCCGCAGTAAGATCCAGAATCTTCAGGATCTCCTCTGTTGAAAAATCATCAATTGATACAAAGCTTCTGTTTTTCATTAGAATGAATCGTTAATGCTCTATTCTGGAGGTACTCAAAATTAGTTAAGATTTACCTGATTTAGCTGGCATGTTAATATTTTCTTGATATCTTCTTATTTTCTGCATGGAAATGTCTGCAATTGCAAAATAGCACAAAGTCTGATTAGTGTAGATCAAAATTCATAACAATTCGACAAGTAGTTATTTTTTGATTAACCGGGAAACAGATTCCATTCACTTATCCCATTAATTTTTTTGGTAAAAAGTTATCGGGTTGTAATATATTGCCAATTAAGTCCTTCAATTCTTTCAAATCTTTTTAGAATCTTTTCTCTTTTTGATGCAATGAACCTTATCTGAATTTTGCATGTCAGGTCAATGGAGTTGTCGGATTGTTTTATTTCCTCATCTTTAAGGACTTTCATTACCTGATTCAATGATATATATGGAAAGGTAATCTCATAAAAATCATTAACAAATTCCTCAATTATTTCAGAATTTTCAATTGCTGATACGGCCGCCAATCGATATGCATTTATTAATCCACTAACTCCCAGTAAAGTACCACCAAAATACCTTGATACAACAATAAGAATATTTGTCAGTCCAAAAGAATTAATCTGCCCCAGTATAGGTCTTCCTGCTGTACCCGAGGGTTCTCCATCGTCATTAACTCTCCAGATATTATGCTCATTTCCTAACATATAGGCATAGCAATGATGCCTGGCTTCATGGTTATCTTTCCTTATACCATCGAGTATCTTTTTAATATCATCTATCTCAGTGACTGGAAATGCATTCGCTACGAAATGACTGCCTTTTTCTTTATAATCTCCTCTGGATTTATGCTTAATTGTTTTATAACTATAAATCTCCATATATAGGAATAACAGATTTTCACAGGATAAGGATTACAATATTAAGTAATAAAATTTTTCCGGGTGTAGATTAATTTAAAAATTAATACTTTTGTTCGTTATTGGATTACAATTATGAGTTTATTACTAGATGAAAAAGACCTGCAGAAACTGATTGTTATTGGTGACAGGATACTTATAAAACCAAAAGTGCCTCAGTCAAAAACAAAAAGTGGATTACTTCTTCCCCCGGGTGTGAATGAGAATGAAAAGGTTCAAATTGGATATGTTGTCAAAGTTGGGCCGGGATATCCCATTCCTTCAGTAAATGATGTTGATGAACCCTGGAAAAACAGGTCAGATGAACCAAAGTATGTTCCCCTTCAGCCAAAAGAAGGCGATCAGGCTGTTTACCTTCAGAACAGTGCGATAGAAATCGAGTTTAATAAGGAAAAATATATTGTCGTTCCTCACTCAGCAGTATTATTATTGCTGAGAGATGACGGCCTCTTTGAATAAATAAAAACGATGGGAACTGAGATTCTTTCCGGGCGAAAAATTCTTATTGTCGAAGATGATTCATCGAGCAGGTTATACCTGAATAAGATCCTTGAAAAACATGGGGTAATCATATTTAATGCTGGTGATGGTGAAGAAGCATTTGATATTGTGATGGATAATCCTGATCTGGATATTATTTTAATGGATATTCAGCTTCCTGTTATGGATGGGTACGCTTCGACCATTAAGATCAGAGAGGTAAAACCGGAAATTATTATAATTGCTCAAACTGCTTATGGTCTTATAACCGAAAGGGAAAAGATTACTGAGGCAGGATTTAATGATTTTATAATCAAACCTATATTATCAAAGAATCTGATTGAAAAGTTAATATCAAATCTTAAATCTTAAATCTATAATCTAATTATTCAGGATAGGCAGAAATATGATTGAATAAATACCTGAATTCTTCAATTTCGGTTTGCCATCTCTCTTTCTCATTTTGAATACTTAGTCTGTTTTTTAATGTTAACCTCATTCCCGGATCTCCTGATAAAATATCAAAAGGTATCAGTTTATATTCATATTCATAGGGTGGCTGGTTAAACTTCAGACTTTCAGTTCCGGATGTTTCAATAATTGCATCAAATATTTCCAGGGCTGTGCCGACCGGTCTGAACTGATTAATATCTGTAACATGGATCTGAAGGCCATTGCACAGTTCCCCACTGAATTTATGAAATGTAGGTATAAAACTGTGAATTCTGAATGCACACCCTCCAATTCTGCGATCGTCCAGATTCCTTTTTAATTTTTCCGGGTTAATAAATGGTGCTCCGAATAATTCAAATGGTACTGTTGTGCCTCTTCCTTCAGAAATATTGAGTGCCTCGATGAGAACTGTTCCCGGGTAGACAATTGCTGTATTAATAGAAGGCATATTTGGCGATGGAATAACCCAGGGAAGCCCTGTATCCGGATACAAATATGACCTGTGATAATTTTGCATCCAGACTACATTTAGATCGCATAGTGGATAATACATTTCCTTTATCCATACTGCCATTTCTCCTATTGTCATACGATGGCATAAAGGTATTGATGCTCCTCCTACAAAGGTGAAATATTTCTCTTTCAATACTGGTCCGTCAAAAGTAAGTTTTCCTACTGGATTTGGTCTGTCCAGAATCCATACAGGGATTCCTTTTTCTGAACACGCCTCCATACATAACTTTACAGTCCATACATAAGTATATAGTCTTGCGCCTATGTCCTGAAGATCTATTATTAAAGCATCAATATTATAAAGCATTTCATCAGTTGGCTTCCTGTTTTCGCCATAGAGACTATATAATGGGATATTATACCCTGGATGCCTCAAACTCTGCCATTCAATCATATTATCCTGCGTTTGTCCAAAAAGTCCATGCTGCGGTCCTAAGATTGCTGAGAGTCTGCAGTCGGTTCGTTGAAAAAACAAATCTGTAATATGAATAAAATCCGTGGTGATACTCGGTGCATGGCATAAAATTCCAACTTTTTTTCCCTTTAAAGAATTTGGCAGAGAATCTGTAATTAATTCAAGTCCCGTGATAACCATGCTGTTTTTTTAACAAATATATTATGAATAACTTTATAACTAATTAGCGTTTAATGAATTAGGTCGGAAGTCCGAAATCGGAAGCCTGAAGTTTATAAAAAGCAATACCAAAATAAGCAAAACTTGATTACCCGGGCTAAATTGTACTATTAAATTCAATTATAGTATGACCAAATTTAAATTTTAAAACTATTATTGGCAAAAATCTTAATTCCCTGACTTCTGAATTCGGTCTTCTGACTTCCGGCTGATTAATCACACAACTCAAATGATCTATAACATACTTTTTAATATTTTAATATGATAATTCTTTTATATGTTTGAAAAACTAAACCGGAATTAAATTATGAAGTCAAAAATTACACTGCTGATACTGATATTTGTTGATATTCTATTGTCTGCGCAAAAGCCTCCGCTTGATCATACTTCTTATGATGGGTGGAATAACGTTAACTCTCAAAAAATATCAGATAATGGTACCTGGGTTACTTATATTATTTCTCCCCAGAAGGGTGATAGCTGGCTCCATATTTACAATGTTGTATCAGGAAAAAAAGACTCTGTTGTAAGAGGTAATAATGCAGTGTTTTCACCGGGAGAAAAGTATATTGCCTATAGTGTTGTACCATCATATTCTTCAATCCGTCAGGCAAAAAAGAAAAAACTTAAAGAAGATCAGATGCCCAAAAATATGCTGGAGATCAGAATAATACCTGACCAGGATGTATTAAAGTTCGAAAGAGTTAAAACATTTGATGTTCCTGAAAAAAATTCATCTTGGATGGCATTCCTTCATGAAAAAAAGCTTTCTGATCCTAAACTGGCCAAAAGTGTAAAAGATTCCTCAAAAGTATCTGATCTTAATAATGCAAAAACCAAAAAACCTGCCGATTCCAAGGGTGCCGAATTAGTAATTATTAATCCTTTAACCAGAAAAGATTATAAATTTCAGGATGTTTCATCTTATGTTGTTGCAAAAGATGGAAAGACAATTAGTTTCCTGCAATGCATATCTGATACAACAAAGGTTGATAACTACAGAGTAAATGTTTTTGAAACAGATAGCGAAGTGTCAAAAATTATCTTCGAAGGAAAGGGAATAGTGAAAAATTTAGCATCTGACAGGGAGGGAGAGTTGGTTTCTTTCATCTATTCATCTGATACATCTAAAGTTAAGATCTTTGATTTGTGGCTTTCAAGGAATGGTAAAAATGCAGTTAAGTTAATTGAGGCTTCAAGTAAAGAAATGATTTACGGATGGGCAGTCAGTGAAAATAGTAACATAACATTCTCTGATGATGGAACCAGATTGTTTTTTGGAACCGCCAGGAAGCCTGTAAAAGAAGCTCCTGACACACTATTACCTGATGAAAAGTATAAGTTGGATATTTGGTCTTATAACGATGCGGTTCTTCAACCAATGCAGAAGAAGCAGCTTGACCAGGAGTTGAAAAGAACATACCTGGCAGTATATCACATTGATAATGGCAAAATCTTTCAGCTAGCTGACACTTTAATACCTGTTGTAAGAACTTTTCAGAAGGGTAATAGCATTTTAGGAATTGGAACTTCAAATCTGAAGTATCTAAAGTCGTCATCATGGACTGGGAGAATATCTAATGATTATTTTTTCATTAATATAGAAACCGGTACGAAAACACTCGCACTGGAAGATTGCTCATCAGGAACATTTCTCTCTCCGACAGGCAAATATTTGTTGTATTGGAATAATGAAGATCTGGCATGGTATTCAATGAGAGTACCGGACAAGAAAATTATTAAGCTGGCAGCACCTTTGGATATACCGTTCCATGACGAGTATAATGATCTTCCTGATGATCCGAGACCTCATGGAATAGCTGGCTGGTTAGCTGATGAAAAACATGTCCTTATTTATGACAGATATGATATATGGTCCTTTGATCTTACTGGAAATGAACAACCTGTAAATTTGACAAACAATTACGGAAGGAAGAATGATCTCCGATTCAGATATAATAAACTCGATCCTGATGCAGATTTTATTGATAAAAAAGAGAAAATTATTCTTTCAGCTTTCAACTATGGAGATAAATCAGCAGGATTCTATTCTTTGCTGCCAGACAAACCTTCAGACCCGACTAAACTTATTATGGAAAATGCTTCCTTTCCAGGAGAAATAATCAAAGCTAAAAATGCAGATTTTTTGATCTGGCAGAAAGGTGATTTCACTACATACCCGGAATTATACATAAGTCAGATGAACCCGGCTATTGCCAAAAGAATCTCAGTTACCAATCCTCAGCAAAAATCATATAACTGGGGTACTGCAGAACTTTATGAATGGATTTCTTTTGATTTGCAGCCATTACAGGGGATACTTTATAAACCTGAAGATTTTGACCCATCCAGGAAATACCCTATGATCGTGTATTTTTATGAAAAAAGTTCCGATGGACTCTATAATTATATTTCTCCTGCCCCCAGTGCCTCTATTATAAACAGAACATTTGCAGTAAGCAATGGATATTTAGTTTTTGTGCCGGATATATCATATGAAATTGGTTATCCTGGACAGAGCTGTTATAATGCTGTTATAAGTGGAACTACTTCTCTGATGAATGAATTCGATTATATTGATAAAGACAGGATTGGGATTGATGGCCAAAGTTGGGGCGGATACCAGATAGCATGGCTGGTTACCCAGACCGATCTCTTCAGATGTGCTTATGCCGGAGCTGTGGTAAGCAATATGACAAGTGCATATGGCGGAATAAGATGGGAAACCGGGATGAGCAGAATGTTTCAGTATGAGCATACACAAAGCAGGATAGGAGGGACTCTTTGGGAAAAACCACTTCACTACATAGAGAATTCACCTATCTTTTTTGTTCCGAAGATCAACACACCCTTACTTCTTATGCATAATGATGCAGATGGTGCTGTCCCATGGTATCAGGGAATTGAGTTTATAACTGCTCTTCGCCGCCTCGACAAACCAGCATGGCTTCTCTCGTATAATGATGAAGCCCATAACCTTGTAAAAAGAGCAAACCGGATAGATATATCAATAAGGAAAATGCAGTTTTTTGACCATTATCTTAAAGGAAAACCTTTACCTTATTGGATGAAATCAGGTATATCACAGCTTGAAAAAGGTAAGATTGATGGATATGATCTGATCGATGAATAAATATAAAAAATAAGGTAATATGAAAAGAAGAACAATTAGTTATCTGGCTTTACGAATAATAGTTGTTATAATGCTGGTTTCCTGTTCGGAAACCGGATACAAATCTGTAAGCATCCTGCAGACAACAGATATTCATGGGGTCATTCTACCATATGATTATATTGAAAATAAAGAACTTGAAGCCTCTTTGGCATCCTCATTTACATATATCAAAAAACTGAATAAAGATCGGGATGCAATTATCCTACTTGATAACGGAGATAACATCCAGGGACAACCTGCTGTATATTACTACAATTTCATCGATACAGTCTCTAACCACTTTTTATCTGAGGTAATGAACTTTATGGGTTATGATGCAGCCACTGTTGGAAACCATGATATAGAGGCCGGCCATGCAGTATATGATAAACTGGTCAGAGAATACAACTTTCCCCTTATGGCAGCAAATGCAATTGATATTAGCACCGGAAAACCATATTTTAAACCCTACACCATATTAGTTAAAGACGGTATAAAGTTTGCTGTATT
The DNA here is from genome assembly GCA_963732435.1 of uncultured Bacteroidales bacterium. Classification (GTDB taxonomy): domain Bacteria; phylum Bacteroidota; class Bacteroidia; order Bacteroidales; family VadinHA17; genus LD21. Next base: position 45,646 of record CAVSZL010000013.1, read on the forward strand.
TGGCCTTGTTACACCTGCCATTCCAACATGGCTACCCCCGGAATTGTATAAGGGAATTGAATTCAGGGATATGGTTGAAACTGCAAAGGTTTGGATGCCGGTTATCCTTAATGAAAAACCGGATATTGTAATAGGACTCTTTCATTCAGGTTGGGACAGATCGAGAGAAGAATTGGAAAAGTTAGCTGGAATGAATGAAAATGGTTCAGCTGCAGTAGCATACAATGTACCTGGTTTTGATATAATTTTTTGTGGCCATGATCATAGAGTTGCAAATGAAAAGTTTGTTAATATAATTGGTGATACAATTCTGATTCTGAATGGAGGGAGCAGATCAGAAAAAATTGCACAGGCAGATATTTTAATAAGTTCCTCAAAAATCAAAGGACAAAAACATAAAGTATTCGAAGGAAAGATCATAAACATTGGTGAGTATGCACCGGATCCTGAATTTATGGATAAGTTCAAAAAAAATCATGCAGCTATTGAAAAATATGTAAGCAGGGTAATTGGTCAATCTTCTGCTGAGATAAGCTCCCGTGATGCTTATTTTGGACCTTCTGCCTTTGTAGATATGATACATTTAGCTCAGCTTGAAATAACTAAAGCAGATATTTCCTTTGCAGCACCTCTGTCATTTGACGTCAGCATATCTAAAGGACCTGTTACTGTTTCAGACATGTTTAAGTTGTATAAATACGAAAATATGCTTTATACCATGAAATTGACAGGAGAGGAGATCAGAAAATATCTGGAATACTCATACGCTGAGTGGCTGAATTCCATGAGTGGTCCTGAGGATCTTTTACTTAATCTGAGAAGGACTAGCGATGGAAAACCATTACTGACTAATGGAAAAGCATGGTTTAAGAATCAATCATACAATTTTGATTCGGCTGCCGGAATTGATTATATTGTTGATGTCAGTAAACCGGAAGGCTCAAGAATATCAATTACAGGTTTTTCCGATGGGCGACCATTTGTTTATGACCAATTCTATAATGTCGCGGTTAATTCATATCGCGGAAACGGCGGCGGCGGTCATTTTATTGAAGGGGCTGGTATAAATAAGGACGAACTGAGATCAAGGCTGATTTCTTCAACAGACAGAGATCTGCGATATTATATTCTAAAATCAATAGAAGCTCAAAAAAAGATTGAACCGATAATCCTAAAAAACTGGAAAATAATACCCGAAAATTGGGTAAAAACTGCTTCCGAAAGGGAATATAAATTATTGTTCTGATAATTTTGCTGTAAAAGATGAGAGATTCATAAGTATAAATTATTTACTATTACCTTTAGAATTGATAACTTTTAGAATATAGTGAATACTTCAGATATGAAAGATAGAGGATTGAGTCTCCCTTTAGTCGAGGAGTTTTTTTCATTGCAGGGTGAGGGTTATCAAACAGGCAAAGCAGCATATTTCATCAGATTAGGAGGTTGTGATGTTGGTTGCAGTTGGTGCGATTCCCGTTTTTCATGGGATCAGAATATCCATCCGCTTATAAAGACAGACTCTATTATTAATAGTATTTTAAACTCTGGCACAGATTCTGTTGTTGTTACCGGTGGGGAGCCACTAATGTGGAACCTTGATTACTTATGTTCACATTTAAAGGATATGAATATTAATACATATCTGGAAACATCCGGAGCATATAAGTTGACTGGGAATTGGGATTGGATATGTCTTTCTCCGAAACAGAACATGCCTCCTATACCTGAAATTTGCCTGATTGCAGATGAATTGAAAGTTATAATTGAAGAACCGGGAGATTTTGAGTGGGCTGAGAAATACAGATCTGTTGTTAATAAAAAGTGCAAGCTATATCTGCAACCTGAATGGAGCAGATTTGACAGGATTGTACCTGATATTATTATGTATATCAAGAAAAATCCGGCATGGCGCATATCACTTCAGGTGCATAAATTTATGCATATACCTTAAATGAATATGAAATATCTGATCATACTATTCATTTTTGTAATTCAGTTTATTACTGGGGTTAATTCTTTTTCGCAGGGTCTACATACTTCATCAGGGAAGGCTTCCAAACTTTATCATGAAGGTCAATCAGCTTTTAATTTTCTTGATTTCAGAAATGCTGAAGATGCATTTAAGAAAGCTGTTACTATAGATACAATGTTTTATGAAGCTTATTTGATGCTGGGGGAGTTGACAGCTAAGGAAAGAAGATTTATTGAGTCAGCTGTATATTATAAGAAGGCAATAAAAATTGATTCACTATTCTTTAAACCTGTTTTCTTCAATGCTGCAAATTCGGAAATGATGTCAGGAGACTATAACAATGCACTCATCCATTATAAAGTTTATCTGAGTCAGACAGGAATGTTAGAAAAAAACAAAAAAATAGCTGAAAAAAATGTCAAAGATTGTGAATTTGCGATTTCTGCTATAAAAAATCCTGTCTTGTTTAATCCGGTGTCTGTCGGTAGTTCAATAAATACAAAAGATGATGAGTATTGGCCCTCATTAACAGCTGATAATCAAACACTGATGTTTACACGGCAGTATTCTTCGGCAAATAGCCCGGGTGCTTCAGGACAGGTAAATGAGGATTTCTGGTTGAGTTATTTTTCCGGAAATACATGGCAAGAGGCATTTAATGCGGGTCCTCCATTAAATACCAGACAGAACGAAGGTGCACAGTCTTTATCCTCAAATGGAAATTATATGTACTTCACTGCATGTGACAGACCAGGAGGGATGGGAAGTTGTGATATTTATTTTTCAGCACTCGTGGATGGCAGATGGTCTGAACCATCAAATCTCAGATATCCGATAAATTCTCCATCCTGGGAATCAACACCCTCGATCAGTGCAGACGGAAAATTATTGTTCTTTTCAAGTAGCCGTGCAGGTGGTTTGGGAGGCAAAGATATTTGGTATTCGGTACTAAATTCTAAGAATGCCTGGAAAACTCCGGTAAACATGGGTAAAGAAATAAATACACCAGGTGATGAAATGTCTCCTTTTATCCATTTCGACGGAAAGACTCTCTATTTTGCATCTAATGGAAGAGTAGGGATGGGTGGATTTGATATTTATATGACAAGGATGAATGAAGATAGTACCTGGACTGAGCCTCAAAATCTTGGTTATCCGATAAATACATTTAATGATGAGATGGGGCTGATTACAGAATCAAACGGGCAAAGGGCATATTTTTCATCGGTTCGTGATAAATCAACTGGAAAGGATATCTTTTCTTTTGATCTTTATGAATCAGTCAGACCAAGTCCGGTTTCATATATCAAGGGGAAAGTTTATGATAAAAAAACCGGTAAAATACTTAAAGCAGATTATGAATTAATAAATCTGTCTACCGGAAATGTCAGTGTAAAAAGTTCTACTGATGGTGCAGGTAATTTTTTGGTTTGCCTCCCATCCGGATATAATTATGGGATTAATGTGAGCAAACCAGGATATCTGTTTTATTCGGAAAGTTTTATGCTGGAAGGCGAACATACGGCTATGGAGCCATTTATTAAAAAGGTAAGTCTGAGCCCTTTTAGTGTTGGGGCATCAATGGAACTTTCAAACGTTTTTTACGAAACCGATTCATGGGAATTGAAAGAAGAATCAAAATCTGAATTAAATAATCTGGTTAGTCTTCTCAAAGCTAATAAAGACCTTATTATGGAAATAGGGGGCTACACAGATTCTACCGGATCAGCTGAATACAACCAGATTCTGTCTGAAAAAAGAGCTTTGTCAGTTGTTTCATATTTGATACAAACTGGTATTTCTTCAGAAAGACTACATCATAAAGGATATGGAAATGCATTCCCGATTGGCGACAATATGACTATTGAAGGTAGAAAGCTGAATAGAAGGACTGAGGCAAAAATTATTTCGAATAAAAACTAAAAAAAATGGCCATCTCAATAAGAAACGGCCATTTGCTTTCACAAAAAAATCAGACATTAAATTAACCTATATTGCTTTTCAGATTGCAATCATTTTATTCATATAATTATTGAAATTAATGTTGGAATTAGAAACCATCCGTGCAGGTATTGAAAAATAAATTCCTGACCCGGTAAGTCCATTGCACTCAACCCTGAATGTGCCACCTAACATTTTAATTAATTTTTTAGCCAAGGAGATATTTATCGCCATATAAGTATCATTATGCCGAATGAGCGATTCATTCATATCTTCACTAAGGAAAAATTCCTTCGATTTAAAGTATCCATGACCTGAATCGAGGACATAAAAATTTAAAGTTTCGTTGCTAAAGTAGTATCCAATCTTAATATACCCTGATTTTGTGCTTTTTATTGAGTTTTGAAACAGACTTCGAATTACCCTGTAAACCCTGTTCTTGTCAATAAAAACCTCAACTGAATCATTAAACTGCACTTCTGTTACAAGCTCCAAATCTTTGCTATCTTCTTTTATTAATATTTCCCTGAATTCTTTAAAAAGATCATCAAGCATATTATCAAGTTTGCATGTTCCGGTCATTAGTTTTGAATTGCCGGTATCAATTATTGCTGAATCCAGGAAACTATCAAATAGCTCTATTAATTGTTCACATGAATGTAATATCTGGTTACTGAATTCTTCCCTGTCAGTGCTGGAATAGGAATCATCTTTCATAAGAAAGGAGAATGCAACTATTGCATTCATCTGAGTTCTCATTTCATGTGACATCCCCGTTAATACCGTCGGACAGTTTATCATATCATTCTTCAATGGATTCATATCAATCCCCCCTAATAAGCCTTAAATAAGTTATATAAGAAGTCCAGAAAAACAGTACCTTTTATTTCATATTTTTCAGGATCTTTCTGGCATCATTTTTATATATGCCATCTTCTCTTTTAATTGCTTCAAAAAGTTGTTTTGCTTTAGCAGTTTCGTTGGTATTCAGATAGCATAGCGCCAGATACCATTCAGCCTGATCAATATAGAGGTTATTTTTATCATCTATAACAATCCCGAACGACTGCTTTGCTTCCGGATATTTACTATTCTCAAAATTTGAGATCCCGTTTAATAAGGTGGACTGAATATCTTTCGGATTGCTGGCTACAACTTTACTGAACAAAAGAGCCGCATTCCTGAAATCATGAGCATTGTAATACTCCATCGCCAGATCCAGATCATTATTTGATTCTGTCAAAAGGGATCGTTGATTTGTTATTGGTTCATAAGTTTTGTAGTACCGGTCAATGATTTCCTCATTGGTAAGATTTTTCCCTGAAAAGAGAGCAATACTGCCAAATACAACAACACCTGCAACAACGGCAGCATACTTCATCGGTGATCGCTTTCTTTTGTTCTCAACTGGGATACTGCTTTCCCGCCTTTTTTCTATTGAGGAAAGTTTACTTCTTAATGATATAATATCCTGACTATCAAGGATCATATCAGTCTTTTTTCTGAGAAGAGTTTCTTTCCTGAGATTTTCATTGCCTTCCAGTTCTTTCTGGAACCATTTATTTTCTGAATCACTCATTTCTCCGGCATTATACCGTTCAATGAAATAAGAAAAATCTATTGTTTTCATGGATGTAAATATTTTAAATCAATTCTTTTCAATCAACTATTGTGGACATTCACAAGGAGTCAATGTCTGATATAATAAAAAAATGAACTTATACTTTCTCAGATAATTATCGGAGGCTGGGTTGGCATTACTATCGGGTCACCATCACCACCACGTACGGCAATCATCTCATCATTTGAAAGTGTGAATTCATTCAGCAGGTCAATTGTCAGATTCAGGGTTTTCATAATTTATATTTTTATATTTTTATTCAGGGTAATTCGAAGTCTTTCTTTAATTGTTTGAATGTTATTCTCAGATAATTATCGGAGGCTGGGTTGGCATTACTATCGGGTCACCATCACCACCACGTACGGCAATCATCTCATCATTTGAAAGTGTGAATTCATTCAGCAGGTCTATTGTAAGGTTCAGGGTTTTCATAATTTATATTTTTATATTTTTATTCAGGGTAATTCGAAGTCTTTCTTTAATTGTTTGAATGTTATTCTCAGATAATTATCGGAGGCTGGGTTGGCATTACTATCGGGTCACCATCACCACCACGTACGGCAATCATCTCATCATTTGAAAGTGTGAATTCATTCAGCAGGTCTATTGTAAGGTTCAGGGTTTTCATAATTTATATTTTTATATTTTTATTCAGGGTAATTCGAAGTCTTTCTTTAATTGTTTGAATGTTATTCTCAGATAATTATCGGAGGCTGGGTTGGCATTACTATCGGGTCACCATCACCACCACGTACGGCAATCATCTCATCATTTGAAAGTGTGAATTCATTCAGCAGGTCTATTGTAAGGTTCAGGGTTTTCATAATTTATATTTTTATATTTTTATTCAGGGTAATTCGAAGTCTTTCTTTAATTGTTTGAATGTTATTCTCAGATAATTATCGGAGGCTGGGTTGGCATTACTATCGGGTCACCATCACCACCACGTACGGCAATCATCTCATCATTTGAAAGTGTGAATTCATTCAGCAGGTCAATTGTCAGATTCAGGGTTTTCATAATTTTATATTTTTAAGTTTATATTTCATTGTATTTCAAAAATCGGTTGCCTTTTATATTGATACATGTCAGAATGTATTGTTTTGTGACACGAAAAAAGACATTATTTTTAAAATATTTTTTATTTGCCTCATAATCAAGTGCATACAAAAGAGTTTTTTTTAATAATTTCATTTAACTGGTTTTGTTATATTTGACCATTGAAGTTTCCACTAGTAATTAGGTGATAATTTTGGGTTTATTGATAAGATGCAAGGCATATTTTCAAAATATTCAGTTTTGATTTTCATTTTGATTACTTATTCTGTTTCTGCAGAATCAGAATGCAGTAAAATCTATGGATCTGATTTTTCAAATTGCATGTCTGTCGACAATTTGTCATATTGTAAACAGGATGATGTATCAGAAGAGTTGGTACAGTTGAATAATTCACTCAGAACATTACTTATTAGTGGTGATTACTCAAAGTGCAGACCATTAGTTGACAGAATTACCAGGATTGTTGAACGGAATATAAATGACAGGAGCACTATATCCGAATCATATTATTTTATTGGTATTTACTATTCGTATACAAGAGCCATTCAGGAAGCTATCCGGTATATGAAGCTCTGTATTGAGTTGAAGGACCAAATCGCGGAATTTGATGAAAGGTATACCAGGGCCCTTTACAATCTGGGTGTTTTTTACAGTATTCTGGGTGATTTTAAACGACATGAAGATTATACATTGAAAGCACTTGAATTGAAGAAAAAAATATCAGGTGAATCAAGTCCTTTATTAATAGATATATACTTAAGTATAATTACAGCTTATATAGAGCTACAGGAGTATGAGAAATCAATAAGTTATTCAAACACAGCGTTGTTAATAGGTAATAATAATACGGAGTTGGTACCGGTTGAAATTATGGCTGGATTATATAACAATCTGGGCACCTGTTATTTCAGGCTGGCTGATTTATCTAAAGCAATAATCTTTTTTGAAAAATCAGAATCAATTTACAGTACTATTAATCTGGAAATCAGCGATAACTACATTAATCTTTTAAATAATCTGGCAATAGCATATGGAAAGATGGGACTTAATGACATATCTTCCAGGTATTATGAAAAGGGAATTTCTTATGCAGCAACCATTAACTCTGTTTCATCGTTTAACTTTATTAATAGCTATTCAATTATTCTGGGGAATAAAGGGAATTCAGAGAAAGGAATCTCTCTGTTGTCAGATGCTCTAGAAAAGGCAAGAACAAAATTCGGAGAGAATTCGCATATCTATTATTCAGTTCTCAATAATTATGCGAACTATTTGAGAGAGTATAAAATTGATATAAATAAATCTCTGGTATGCTACAGGAATTGCATTAATTATTTAAACCAGAATAATCAGGACAATTCATTAAGAAATCTCGTATATATGGGTTATTCCCTTGCGCTTGCCGATGCCGGAGATTTCAGGAAAGCTTTGGAGACAATTCAATCAGTTCTTATTTCTGATTATGGAATAAGATCTAAGCTTGGGGTATATGAGAATCCTTCAATTGAGACGCTGACTATAGATAGCAAAACATTAAAGATCTTAAGTACAAAGTACAAAATCTTATGGAGTATTTACAGTAGAACACCTGACAGGAGAAAACTTGAAGCTGCCTCAAATACTGCTGAACTAATTGTGTCTTTGCTTGAAAAGTTAAGAATAAATATAAGTGATGAAGAGAGCAGGCTCCTGCTGGGCGATAATTTCAGAGATTCATATCTGAATGCTATTCGTGACTTTAATCTTCTTTATTCAGAATCATCCGAAAATAAATTCCTGGAAAAATCATTTGAATACATGGAGAAAAGTAAAGTTGCCGGATTACTTGCATCAACCCGTGAGTTAAAAGCTACCCAGTTTCATATTCCTTCTGATATTGCAGATTTTGAGAGGCGACTTCAACGAGATATGAGTTTTTTTAATGCCAGGATTGACGAAGAGACAACGAGAATAAAACCCGATACTGGGTTAATCAGGATTTGGAATGATAATCTTCTTAAAACTGCCCGACTACGCGATTCTCTCATTTTTGTTTTCGAAAAAAATTATCCGGGTTATTATTCTTTAAAATATAATACTTCGGTTGTAACTCTAAATGAAATTCCTGAAATAGTAGGAAGAAGGGGTAATTATCTTAATTATGTAATTTCAGATTCAATATTATATATTTTTGTTTCGAACAGAAAACATCAGAAACTTTTAGCTCTGAACATCGATTCTTCATTTTTTGAAAATCTATTAGAATTCAGGAGCTTTCTGACAAAACCAGCTTCTTCAGCCAATGTAAAAAATGAATTTGAAAAATACCAGTCAGTCGGAAATGAATTATGCAAAATTTTGATTGATCATGCCAGACCATATTTTATTTCAGACGAACTAATTATTTCACCGGATAATATTCTTTCATATATTCCATTTGAAACAATCCCGACACAAATCTATTCCGGTGAAAAAATAAAATACGGCAGCCTTGCATATTTAATGAATGATTTTAATATTTCATATGTATACTCTGCAACTTTTAATGCTGAATCATCAGGAATAGATCTTTTTCATAATAATAAAGTTATTGCATTTGCGCCTAATTATTCTGTACCTGTTGATATTCAAAATGTTCTTATGAACAGGCAGGTTAATAATAATGTATTGCTTGATCTTCCATTTGCGAGGGATGAAGCAGAATATGTGGCAGACATTACAGATGGTACTCTTTATATAAATGAAGAAGCTACCGAATCTGTATATAAGTCAGAATCAGGCAAATTCGACATTGTTCATATGGCTATGCATACAATTCTAAATGACAAAACTCCAATGCATTCAACCTTGCTTTTTAGCCAGGAAAGTGATAGTACCGAGGATGGATACCTTAAGACATATGAAGTATATGGAATACCTCTGATTGCAAAAATGGTTGTCTTAAGTTCCTGTAATACCGGTGCCGGTCTTTTATCTTCCGGAGAAGGGATATTGAGTCTTGCAAGAGGTTTTATATATTCTGGCAGCAGATCAGTAGTGATGTCGATGTGGGAGATTGAAGATAAATCAGGAACTGAGATAGTTAAAAAATTCTATAAAAACCTGAAAAGAGGTTATTCTAAAAGCAGAGCATTAAAAAAGGCAAGAATTGCCTTTCTTAAAAATGCAGACCAACTGAGATCACATCCATACTTCTGGTCTGCATTAGTTATTTACGGGAACAATTCTCCTTTATATTATTCTGGATATATTACTATTTCATTAGTTATAGCTGGACTTATTATCATTCTGTTGATTGTTTTTTATTTAAGAAAACGCAAATATTCCTGATATTCAGGGTCTTCCTTAATTATTTCCAACAACGCTTCTTTAGACAAATACTTCTTTCTCCTGGCATAGGTCTCATTTTTAAGATTCATCTTAATTGCAATATCCTCATAAGATAAACCCTCTGAATAGGAATTAAGCACCTCCTGCTGATCCGGTTTGAGTTTTTGAAATGCTCTGCTCACAATCCGTTCTAAAATAGGGTCACCGTTATCTTCATTTTGCTCCTCATCTGCCAGATCAATTTCAAGTTCAACATTCCTTTGCTTTTTTCTTAGCTGACTATTCCAGACATTTCGGGCAATCCCGAAAAAATACCCTTTAAGGTCGGTTGTCAGGTTCAGACTTCCATCAGTTATCTGCTTATAAAGAATTATAATTGTGTCCTGAAAAACATCTGAAACATCATCTGATGATCCATTATTCGATATAACATATTTTTTAACTGATTGTAAATAATTGTCATACAACCAGTTTAAAACTTTGTCATCCTGATTGCGGACACCTTCAATAATATTTGTATCAGAGTATCTTTTAAACAACCTCGTTGGAATAGAATCATCAATTGACAAATATAATATTTCCCAAATCTAAAACCGGCTTTATGTGTGGCTGTTTCTTATTTTATCTGAATCAGGTTATTATCTTCACTAAAATATAAATATCTTTACCCATTGATTATTAACTCTCTTAAGATACAGATGTCATTCCCTTTTGTAAAACAACCTGACGCAATGGACTGCGGACCAACTTGCCTGAAGATGGTAGCAGAGTTTTACAAAATGACTTTTTCACTTGACTCATTAAGAAAAAGATGCTACATAACAAGAGAGGGTGTGTCATTTCTGGGTCTTTCAGAAGCTGCTGATTCATTGGGATTTCGCACAATTGGGGTGAAAATCCCTTTTAATCTTCTGACTGAAAACGTTCCATTTCCATGCATAGTACACTGGCGACAAAGGCACTTTATCGTTGTATATAAAATCAAGAATGATTTGGTATGGGTAGCTGATCCTGCAGTTGGCCTTCTGAAATACAAGAAAGATGAATTTATACAAAACTGGGCTTCTACAACTATTGAAGACAAACCGGCCGGTCTTGTTTTAATAATTGAACCTACACCATCGTTATTTGAAAATGAAAAGGATGTTGATAAGTCAACAGGATTTAAATTCCTGTTTAAGTACTTCCGCCTTTACCGTAAATACGTTTATCAGCTGGTGCTTGGATTACTTCTGGGCAGTTGCATTCAGCTTGTAATTCCATTCCTTACCCAATCGATTATTGATATTGGCTTAAATAATAATGATATCGGATTTATTTACCTGGTGCTGTTTGCCCAGCTCTCCCTGGTGATTGGAAGAATGTCGGTTGAATTCATCAGAGGATGGCTTTTACTGCATATTGGATCAAGAGTTAATGTGGCTGTTATTTCAGGATTCCTCCATAAATTAATGTCTTTACCGGTTGCATTTTTCGACACTAAACTAACCGGCGATATACTTCAGCGTATAGAAGATAATTATAGAATTGAGGAGTTTCTGACCTCAACCAGTCTGAGTATATTATTCTCATTCTTTAACCTTGTTGTTTTTGGCATCGTACTTGCAATTTTCAATATCAAGATACTTGCTTTATTCCTCTTAGGATCAGCTTTATATGTACTATGGGTCTCCCTTTTTATGGTATCAAGGGCTCGTCTTGATCATCAGCGGTTTAAGCAGTTGTCAGCATCCGCCTCTAAGCTTATCAATATTGTGAACGGTATGCAGGAGATTAAACTTACACAAAGCGAACTGAGCATTCGATGGGATTGGGAAAACATTCAGGCTAACCTGTTTAGACTGAAAGTTAAGGGTTTAAGTATTATACAATATCAATCTGCAGGAGCAACTTTTATAAATGAAGTTACAAATATCCTTATTACGATAGTTGCTGCTACAGCAGTTCTTAAAGGGAATATGACACTTGGTATGATGTTGGCAGTCCAGTTTATTATTGGTCAGCTGAATGTGCCTGTAAGTCAGATAATCGGGTTTTTCAGGGTCTCACAGGATGCGAAAATGAGTCTCGACAGACTATCTGAAGTCCACCATATGGAAGATGAGGAACCTCATGGTGAGATGAAAGTAAGAAAGTTACCCGATAAGAAAGATATTTATATTAATAACCTTTCATACCAGTATGAAGGACCAAGATCTCCATTTGCTTTAAAGGATGTTGACTTATTTGTGGAGGAGAGCAAAATAACAGCAATAGTAGGAACCAGCGGTAGTGGTAAAACAACTTTACTGAAAATGTTACTTGGATTTTATCAGCCTGTTAATGGTGAAATTCTTGTTGGCGATACAAGGTTGACAAACCTGAGCTTAAAACTTTGGCGGGAAAAAGTCGGAGCTGTTATGCAGGATGGATTTCTGTTTCCTGATACAATTGCCCATAACATTGCACCCGGATCTGAAGAAGTAATTGAGGAAAGATTGATTAAAGCTGTGGAAATTGCAAATATTAAAGGGTTTATTGAATCACTGCCTCTGGGTTATAATACCAAGATAGGAGTTAATGGTCATGGATTAAGTGAAGGCCAGAAGCAAAGGCTTCTAATTGCAAGGGTTATTTATAAAAATCCTGATATAATTATTTTTGATGAAGCCACCAACTCCCTGGACGCTAATAATGAAAAAGCAATTGTCGAAAACCTGGCGGAATTTTTTCAGGGAAAAACGGTTATTGTAGTTGCTCACAGGCTCAGTACAGTCAGAAATGCTGATAAAATTGTTGTGCTTGATAATGGAAGGATAATTGAATCAGGTTCCCATGATCTGCTTTTGGCAAATAGAGGGGCTTATTATAATCTTGTTAAGAATCAACTTGAACTTGGGAGTTAATTATTACTTATGAAAGATCGTAAGCGTGAATTAATTTACTCTGAACCTGTAAAGGAGATAATGGGAAATCCACCTGGCAAAATTCTCAGGTGGGGGACAACGGTTATGTTCTTTGTATTTCTTTTGCTTATAATATTTTCATGGCTTATAAGATATCCTGATGTTATTCCATCGCCAATTGAAATTACTACAGCAAACCCCCCGGTTACGCTTGTTACAAAAATAACAGGCCGTATAAAATATCTGTATATAAAGGAGAAAGACATTGTATCAAAAGGTCAGTTAGTTGCTGTGATGGAAACTGTTACTTCCATTGACGATTTCAATTTGCTGAAAGCCACTTTTGATACGATAAAAAAACCTGAATTATTATCTGTTAAATCATTGCCTGAATTCAATAAACTTGGTGAACTTCAGGGGTATTATGCAGTTTTTCTTAAAAATCTTTCGGATTTAAATAGTTATACAATTAACGATTTTTATGGTGGAAAAATTAGTTCAATAACTGAGGAAATCAATGGAATACAGGAATATATCGGAAAACTGACAGTAAAGGAAAAATGGTATTATGAAAACCAGATGCTGGAATCAAAGAGATACAAAAGAGATTCACTACTGTTTGAGGGTAGGGCTATTTCCGAAAGTGAACTTGAACGATCCCGTCAATCTTTGATAAGGATAAATATTGAATTGCAGCAGGTTCGGCTTGATCGTTCTGAAAAAGCAATCGAGATGGCTGAAAAGCGACAGCTTCTGCAGGATTTTGTGATAAAACGGGTTGAAGAAAAAGAGAAATTAATTGCTATTCTGGTTGAATCATTTCAAAATCTGCAGGCCCAGATAGAGCTTTGGGAAAACAATTATCTTCTGATATCTCCGATTCAAGGAACTGTTTCATTTACAAGATTCTGGACTGAAAATCAGTCAGTTGTAAAAGATGAACCGGTTGTCAATATTGTACCTCTTAATACGGGTGATTATTTAGGCAGAATTAATCTGAAAATGCAGAGGTCAGGGAAGGTCCATCCTGATCAAATGGTCAACATAAAACTCAGTGGTTATCCGTATCTTGAATATGGAATGGTCAGAGGTATTGTAAAATCAATATCTCTTGTGCCATCCGGAGATGCGTATGTAATTGAAATAAAATTGCCTGACGGCCTTAAAACATTGTATGGTATTAACCTTGAATTCACTCAGAACATGCAGGGAACAGCAGAAATAATAACAGAAGATATGCGGTTACTTCAGAAAGTAATAAATCCGTTCCGCTACATGTTATCAAAAAATAAACGAGATTAGTAACTATTTTTTAGAATAAGGCTCATAATCATCGCTTTTATTTGAAGCATAAGATTCCCGGTTGCCGGGTTCACTGGAGCCATCATTTGTTTTTCTTTTTGATTTCAGTACATATTTCTGGTATATTCTGATAGCCAGAATTAAAATTACTGCGGAAAATAATATCAGCTGAGTCTTGTCCATATCATTGCAGATAAAATGGTTGTTATATCAAATATATGAAATTTTCATATCAGATTAATAATTACTCTAATTCAGCGATATGCCAGGATAATTAATGTACAGGATTATCAACCATAAGTTAAAAAATAAGGATCAGATTATGATTCACTTCTAAGGAGATAACTATCTGATAATTATGATGTTTTAAATTTTATGTAATGAATTTTATTTTTCTCCGGATTTATGAAACCTTAAAATCTTATATTTTTTCTTTACCGAAATTTAATATTAATGCAGGCTGAATACAGAGATATTTCAGTACTCATTCCTGATTCTGCCTTTGTATCAACTATCCTTATTATCTGATTCTCATATTTATTTATACTAAATCTTTGAGTTTTATTAAAAATTTCAATATTTTCGTCCTCTGAAAATTCCATGGCTTGCCATGTTGATGAATGCTTTTAATGAGCTGAACTATAAAAGGATTGAAATGACCAAGAAAAATCCGGATGACTCTGTTCGTAATGAACAATTCGGAGCATCTGAAAATGCTGCCGAAACTGAGGATACTACAAAGATTTCCGACGTTCAAATGGGTGATAATCTGAAAGATATTCAGGTTAAAACAAAGAAACCGAGGAAAGAAATAGAGAAGAAGGAAGAAAGCGTTGAAATTGTTTCATTGCCCGAAATTATTATTGAGCATGATTCATTTAATGATGAGCATCATTTCGATGATGTGGAACTTCCTCCTGTTGATTACTCTGGATATTCTAAACATGAACTTGTTGAAACTCTCGAACTTCTAATCGAAAACAGACCAACTCTTGAGATCAGGGATGATGTTGAACGGATTAAAGTTCTCTTCTATAAGAAATTGAAGAATGAGGCTGATGAAAGAAAGAGTAAATTTCTTGAATCCGGTGGAAAAATAGAAGATTACAGAGCTTGGGTTGACTCGGATGATGCACATGTTAAAAACCTTCTCGAAAAATTCAAAGAGAAAAGATCAGATATTAGTAAGAATCAGGAAGCTGAAAAGTACAGCAACCTGAAGAAAAAGTACGATATAATCGATAAAATTAAAGATCTCGTTAACAGGGAAGAGTCAATTAATAAAACTTTTCATGACTTCCGGTCCCTTCAGAATGAGTGGCGTTCTATTGGTGTTGTTCCTCAAACATCGTTAAAGGACTTATGGGAAAATTACCACCATTATGTTGAAATGTTTTATGATTATATTAAAATAAATAAAGAGCTAAGAGATCTTGACCTCAAAAAGAACCTTGAAGCAAAAGTAGTGCTCTGTGAAAAAACAGAAGCACTTCTCCTTGAACCAAGTCCGGTAAATGCTTTTCGGTCATTACAGGACTTTCATAACCAGTGGCGCGAAATTGGACCAGTACCCATTGAGTCAAAAAATGAAATCTGGGAAAGATTTAAGGAGGCAACATTCCAGATCAACAAAAGGCATCATGAGTATTTTGAAAAGCAGAAGGATGATCAAAGGAAAAACCTTGATTCTAAAATAGCACTTTGCGAAGAGGTTGAGAATATTAATTCACTTGAAATAAGGAACTTTAAAGAGTTTGAAGATCAGGCTGATAAAATAGTGGAACTGCAGAAAATGTGGAGAACAATTGGTTTCGCTCCTAAAAAGCAGAATAATAAAGTATATCAGCGGTTTAGAGAGGCATGCGATGCTTTTTTCGAGAAAAAAAGAGGATTTTATGCTGATAATAAAGAGATACAACTTAATAATCTACAGCGTAAAACTGAATTATGTGTTCAGGCTGAAGCTTTAGAGGAAAGTACTGATTGGAAGGCTACATCGGAAGCATTGATTAAACTTCAGAAGGAGTGGAAGGAGATAGGACCTGTCCCACGAAAACAATCCGAAAGGTGCTGGAAAAGGTTCCGCAAAGCCTGTGATCATTTCTTTAATAGAAAGACTCAGTTTTTTGCTTCACTCGATACTTCCTATGAAGACAACCTTAGGGCTAAAATAGCTATAATTGAGGAATTGGAGAAGTTCGTTCCTGGATCTGATGTTCAGGCTGCTTTCGAGCGGTTAAAAGATTTGCAGCGAAAATGGACTGATATCGGTTTTGTTCCTTTCAATATGAAAGACGAGATTACAAACCGTTACCGGAATGCTCTGAATAAAGAATTCGATAAACTGAAAATAGGTGAGGATGATAAGAGTATCCTTAAATATAAAACAAAACTTGATAGCCTGAAAGCTAATCCGAAAGCTTCAAGAAAAGTGCGAAATGAAAGAGATAAATTTTTCACGAAAATAAAGCAACTTGAAGGTGATATTGTCTTATGGGAAAATAATATTGGTTTTTTCGCTAAATCTGCAAATGCAGATACTTTAATCAGGGAAGTTGAGGACAAAATTGAAAGTGCAAAAAAAATGATTAAAACTCTTGAAGAGAAAGTCAATATGATAGACCAGTCGGGTCTTGATGAATAACATAAATTTTTAAAATATTATAAAACTTAAATCTTTCTAGTTTTGGCAGATGTTAAATATGTATTTGTGACAGGAGGAGTTACTTCTTCTTTGGGAAAAGGTATTATTTCCGCATCCCTGGCAAAACTCTTGCAGGCTAGGGGATATTCGGTCACAATACAAAAGCTGGATCCATATATTAATGTTGATCCGGGAACTCTGAATCCGTATGAACACGGGGAATGTTATGTTACTCTTGACGGTGCTGAAACCGATCTTGATCTGGGTCATTATGAGAGATTTTTAAATGTACCCACCAGCCAGGCAAACAACGTTACGACAGGCCGTATCTACCAATCAGTTATTAATAAAGAAAGAAAAGGTGACTATCTTGGAAAAACTGTTCAGGTTATACCACATATTACTGATGAGATAAAAAGAAGAATTAAGCTGGTAAGTTCAGGAAGTAAATTTGATATTGTAATTACTGAGATAGGTGGTACAGTTGGTGACATCGAATCACTCCCGTATATAGAATCAGTACGTCAGCTTAAGTGGGAACTTGGA
Source organism: uncultured Bacteroidales bacterium (assembly GCA_963732435.1). Taxonomy (GTDB): domain Bacteria; phylum Bacteroidota; class Bacteroidia; order Bacteroidales; family VadinHA17; genus LD21. Next base: position 62,928 of record CAVSZL010000013.1, read on the forward strand.
AGTCAGAACTGTCTTGTTATTCACCTTACACTTGTACCTTACCTTTCATCAACAGGTGAATCAAAAACTAAACCTACCCAGCACTCTGTTAAAGAGCTCCTTGAAACCGGAATACAACCTGATGTTTTAGTGCTCAGAACTGAAAGGCATCTGAACGATGATCTGAAAAGAAAAGTCGCCCTCTTCTGTAATGTCGAAGAAGATGCGGTTATTGAATCAGTGGATGTTTCAACAATTTATGAGGTCCCGATTAAAATGATTGAACAGGGCCTTGATAAAACAGTACTTCGTAAGCTTTCACTGCCAATTGGAGTTGAACCTCCTCTTACAGAATGGAGAGAGTTTCTTACTAAGCTTAAAAATCCAAAACATTCAATCAAAGTTGGTCTTGTCGGAAAGTATGTAGAACTGCCCGATGCCTATAAATCCATTGCAGAGTCTTTTATACACAGTGGTGCTTTGAATGAATGCGAGATTGATGTCATATATATTCATTCCGAAGATATTACAGAAACTAATGTTGAAGAAAACCTGAGTGGATTAAACGGCATTGTAGTTGCCCCCGGCTTCGGATCAAGAGGAATTGAAGGTAAAATTTATACAGCCAGGTATGCACGGGAAAATAATATTCCGTTTCTTGGAATATGTCTTGGTATGCAATGTGCAGTTATAGAGTTTGCCAGAAATGTGCTGAATCTGGATGGTGCACATTCCACAGAAATCAATCACAAAACTAAGTACCCTGTTATTGATCTGATGGAAGAACAAAAGAGTATAATTGATAAAGGAGGAACAATGAGACTTGGAGGATACAAGTGCATTATAAACGAGAATTCAAAAGCATTCAGGGCTTATAGAAAAACAGATATTATTGAGCGACACAGACACAGATATGAATTCAATGATAAGTATTTTGACGATTTTAAGAAAAATGGAATGATACCTGTAGGTATTAATCCTGATTCCAATCTGGTTGAGATCATAGAACTATCTGATCATAAGTGGTTCATTGGAGTTCAGTTTCATCCTGAATACAGCAGTACAGTAATTAATCCTCATCCTTTGTTCGTAGATTTTATTAAGGCTTGCATATCATGATTAAGTTTTTAATCAGTTGAAAATTAATTGTGCATTCCTGAGTATTTAACAGAAAGAAACCCAAACAACAAAATAATCATCCTATATAATGGACAGAAATACAATAACAGGCATAATTCTTATTTTTTTAATCTTTATAGGATTTAGTGTCTATAATAACAGCCGGATGAATAAATCATTTGAAAAGGCTGTAGCAGTTGCAGAAAATCATTATGCCAGTGGCGAACTTGAAACAGCCAGAGCTGAATATATAAATGCTCTCCGATTCAAGCCAAATCAACCGGATGCACTCGCAAAAATAAACGAAATTAATACTAAACTTGGTTTAAGTACAGGTATAGAGACAGTTGATACTATATCTCAGCAGAAGTCAGAAATTAAAATTGCGATCGATACCAATTCTTCTCAGCCTGTTGATTCAAAGCAATATGGAATATTTGCTGATGCTGCAAACGGAGAAAATGATTTCATCACACTTGAAAATAATAAAGTAGAACTTAAAATTGCACTTAAAGGAGGAAAGGTATACTCAGCCAGACTGAAGGATTACAGAACACATGATTCTCTTCCTTTGATCCTTTTTTCAGGCGATTCTACGGTTTTTGGTTTTAATTTCTTCACAGCTGATAACAAGGCAGTTCAGACTAATAACCTGTTTTTCACACCAGTTGAAGATCAGAAAAGCTATATTGTGAGTACTCAACCTCAAAGTATTAGGCTAAGATTATTGGCAGGTACAGACAACTATATCGAGTATAAATATACTCTTGCCCCTGATAAGTATATGGTTGACTTTGATGTAGTATTCAAATCAATGGAAGGTATTATCGCTCCAAATCAGAATAGTCTCACTTTAGACTGGAAAATGTATATTCCGCAACAGGAAATGGGGAGACAAAATGAGGAAAATTATAACGATATTAAGTATAAATATTACCAGGATGATGTTGCGGGGCTAAAACAGAGGCAAAGCAAAGAAATTGAAGAGGCTGATATTACAACTAAACTTAGCTGGATTGCTTTTCAGGACCAGTTTTTTTCATCTGTACTCATCTCGAATGAATTCTTCTTAAATGGCTCAATATCATCAACTCGCACTTTAACATCTGAAAAATATTTACGTTTTAATACCTCTGAGGTCGGTGTTCCATTTAATCCGGCTTCTTCAAATGCTATTGGCATGAAGCTGTACTATGGACCAAATAGTATAAATGTACTTAAAGACGAAGGATTAGAACTAAGTAAGCTTGTCTTTCTTGGAAAGAATATTATTGGATGGATAAACAGATTTGGGATAATTCCCATATTTAACTGGCTGGATAATTACTTCACCAATTATGGCCTTATAATATTAATACTAACCATTATTATTAAGCTTGTTCTCTTTCCACTTACTTTCAAATCATACCAGTCTACAGCAAAAATGCAGGTTCTTAAACCAATGGTAGATGAACTTGGAAAGAAATTCCCCAAGAAGGAAGATGCCATGAAAAAACAACAGGCTACCATGGATCTTTATAAAAGAGCAGGTGTAAATCCGATGGGAGGATGTCTGCCGATGCTTCTTCAGATGCCTATTCTTTTTGCAATGTTCAGGTTTTTCCCTGTTTCAATTGAATTAAGACAGGAACACTTCCTCTGGGCTACAGACTTATCAACGTATGATTCTATATTGACTCTTCCGTTCACGATTCCTATGTATGGAAACCATGTGAGCCTTTTTACACTACTGATGACAGCCTCAACATTACTGACAATGAAAATGACTGGCTCTACTCCCGGATCTGATCAGCCAGGCATGAAACTAATGATGTATATGATGCCGGTGATGTTTATGCTGATTCTGAATAATTTCTCTTCAGGGCTTACTTATTATTATTTTCTTGCAAACATGATAACATATGGTCAAAATATAATTTCGAAGAGATTTATTAATGCAGATGCCATACTTGCAACATTTGAAGAGAATAAAAAGAAACCTTTGAAAAAATCTAAATGGCAGCAAAGATTGGAATCAGCAGCCAAACAAAGGGGTATTAATCCACCTAAAAAATAATTACAATTTCTTATGATATTGAAGAGGTATTTCTGATGTAATACCTCTTTCTTTTTTATATCTTGGACATTGAAAATTGTCACCTACTCTTAAAATTGAGTAAATTTATTTTTTTCCAATCTTTCTTTTAATGGGCAAAAAGATCAGACATATAGATATTGCAGAAAAATTATCCTTGTCGAAAACTTTAGTATCTCTTGTGCTTAATAATAAAGCTGATCAACATGGCATTCGTAAAGAGACTCAGGAAAAAGTTCTTGCCACTGCCAGGCAAATGGGTTATTTTGAGAACCTCCATGAAAGTAATTCTACTTCACCTGTTGAGGAGAGACCGGGTGTTGTTGGGTTTTTCGTACCCAATATTAACGATCCATTTGTAAATCAGTTAACTCCCCATCTTCATAACGCATTTTCAGCGATTGGAATGGGATTAACATTAATTACACTTGATACGGACGATCAGAGATATACCAGGATGATAAACGCCTTTCGAAAGTTTCTGACTGGCATGATAATTTTAGGTGATGCCTTAGATGAGAACACTTTAAGAATTCTCAGGACAACGAATTTTCCATTAATAATCCTCGAGGGGACCAGGACTAATCTTATATTAAATTCATTGAGCAGTGATAATGTGGTAGGAGCTGATCTTGTTATAAACCATATTGAAAAACTCAGATACAAAAACATCTTAATAATTGTTGAGAAGAAATCACTCAAATCTTATGCAGATGCATTAAAGTTATTAACTATAAGTATCAGAAAGAAGTCCGGATTAAATGATCCAGTTGTCGCTGAGGTTGATAATTTGAATTATTCTGAAGAATTTGATCTTGGTCAAATTTTAACATATTTGTCGCATCCTTTCAGGGCGGATGTTATTTTAATTATGAATGCAGGTCTTGTGTATCCGGTTATGTCATCCCTTTATCAAAAGAAGATCAGAGTTCCCCAGGATATTGCTATTATTTCAATGGAAGAAGGCATCGGTTTCGACCTAATACATTCTCCCGTAACCACTCTGCGGAAACCTCTTTCCGAAATTGCTGGAAAACTTGCCACTATTTTGTGGTCTGAGATAAGAAACTCAGGTAAAGGGAAGTTTATCCGGCAAATAAAAATTCCCCCTCTTTTAATTGTCCGAAAGTCGTGTGGAACTATTTAAGAATTATATTTCCTCCCCTGGTGAGAATAAAGGATCTAAATTTCGAGCACTCCCTACGGAGCGGGACTTCTATAGCTGCAATTGTTAATAAATGTTGATATCTGTTATTTTAAGGGGTTAAAATATAGTATATAAATTATATATTTGCCTAAGTTTTGGTTTAGCAACATGATATGTAATGTTGCTATTAAAAGGGAATACGGTTTGAATCCGTAACAGTACCCGCTGCTGTGATACCTGATCACGTTTTGCGTGATGATGGTTTACTGAAATACCTGCCACTGTCCGGTTTAGTAAGGATGGGAAGGCTTCAGAAAACCGGGATAAGTCAGAAGACCTGCCAGACAATTAAATATTCAAAGCTTTCGGGAAAAAAAGCGCTGGATCATTTATGATTCCTCTCTTTAAAATTCCCATTGGCCAAAAACGTTAGTTGATGAAATGATCATCGTATTGTTGTTGCATTGAAAATAGTTTAACAGCAGTAAGAGTTTTTAATAAAAGACCAATTGAAGAATACTGTTTTATATTTTGTATTTCTGCTCTCCTTGCCATTGCATGGACAATTATCCAATTTATATGATACTATCAAAATTAAGGAAGTAGTTATTAGCCGAAATGAAAATAATTCATATCCGGTTGGCTACAAAATAAATACAGTAGACTCATTGACACTAAAATTCTATAGCCATAATTCGATCGCAGAGATTCTCTCAGAATATTCCGGAATACCGGTTAAAAGTTATGGTATGGGGGGATCAGCTATGCCCAATTTCAGAGGAACAGGTTCAAGCCACACTCAGATTAGATGGAATGGTATTAATATTAACAATCCTATGTTGGGGCAGGCAGACATTTCAATATTACCTGTCGGAATGGTAGATGATATACAAGTCTATTATGGTGGTGCTTCAATGGAAGTTAATAGTGGAGGAATAGGAGGTAGTATAAACCTTGAAACGAAACCCTCCTGGAAAAAGGAGACGGTATTAACAATAAATCCGGGGATCGAAAGCTTTGGAAGGTACTCCGGATTGGTAAAGGTTAAAAGTGGAAATCTTAAATTTCAGACTGTTACGAAGGCTTTCATTCAGCATTATGAGAATTCATTCAGATACCTTAATGCTGAAAGCAGTTCACTTCCAGTATGGGAAAAAAGAGAGAATAGTCAGATAAGACAGCAGGGATTTATACAGGAACTATATTATAGAAATTCAAATCAAACTGCATCAGCCAGAGTATGGTATCAATCAGCCGACAGAAATCTTCCCGGATCCATGCTCACACAGAACGTGAATACACCAGAAAAGCAGTCCGATGAGTCATTTCGGACAATGCTTAATTATAATATTAAAAGCGGAACTGCTGATTATTTAATTTCAGCGGCTTATATGATATCACGACTAAATTACACTAATCGTCTTGTATCAATTGACTCAAGAAACAATTCAGAAACATTTGTATTTAATACCGGAATGGAAAAAAAAGCAGGAGAACATACTACCTTGAAATTCAATATTAATGACGAGCTGACAATTATCAAAACAAATAATTATGCTGAGAATGCAAAAAGGAATATGGTTTCATTTACGGGCATAATTGAAAGAACATTTGCCAGCAGAGTGAATACTTCTCTGCTTATCCGGGAAATATTGAGTGACAACAAACTGTTGATTCCAGATTTGTCTGCCGGTGCGCAACTAAGATTTTCAGAGGATAAAGGTCATTTCCTTAAAGCAAATTTCAGCAGAAATTCAAAAATTCCGACAATGAATGATATGTACTGGGTACCCGGGGGAAATTCTGAATTGAAAAATGAGTATGCATTCATTTACGAACTTACTTATGAATTGAAACAGAAAATTTCTTCCCCTTTAAACCTGAACTTTGATATGACTTTCTTCCACAACAATATTAAGGATATGATTCAATGGTATCCTGGGAAATACTCCTACTGGACTGCAGAAAATATTAAGAATGTAAAAACAACGGGCATTGAATCGTCGGTAATGATGAGTTACTCGGTTAATAATATTTTTTCAAGTCTTAAAGCCAATTATTCCTATACAAAAGCATACTCAGTTGGTTCAACTGAAAATGCAAATTCTTCTTCAGGTAAGCAATTAATATATGTTCCTCAAAACCAGGCTAATGTATTATTTAATATTAAATACAAAAAAACTTATACTTCCTGGATAGCAAACATGGTAGGGATAAGGTACATAACACCTGATAATTCAAAATATCTGCCCGGATATTTTTTAAATAGTGCTTTGATCGGTGTTAAATTGAAATTGAAAAATCATTCCCTTGATACGACTTTCAATATTGATAATATTTTTAATGTCAGCTATCAGACTATTGCCTACTATCCACTGCCGGGTCGCGCATACTCTCTGAAACTTTTAATTCAAATTAATATTTAATAGAGATTATTATGAAAATTTATGTCCGATTTATTTTGCTTTTAACACTGCTATCCTCATGTATAAAATCGCCGGAAGGAACAGTTGGGACATTTTTGACAGGCAGTGGTGTTTTTATTCTTAATGAGGGGAATTTCAGAGGTGGGAATGGTTCTGTTTCTTTTTACTCATATGATTCTGTTGACATTTACAATGATTTGTTTTCAAAAGTAAACGGCAGACCATTGGGTGATGTGCCTAACTCAATGCAATTGAATGGTGCAAACGCATATATTGCTGTAAATAACTCCGGAAAAATAGAGGTTGTGGATAAAACTACTATGGAATCAGTAGCTACCATAAGTGGCTTGATTTCACCACGAAATATTCATTTTGTGAATAAAGATTTTGGTTATGTTACAAGCTTGTACTCCGACTCGGTGGCGATAATTAATGTAAGAACAAATTCAATTTCAGGTTATATTAATTTAAGACGAACCTCCGAAACAATTGTAGCATCTGAAAATTTTGCTTTTGTTTCTAACTGGGTAGGAGGAAATGAATTAATGGTTATAAATACTACAACAAATAAAATTGTAGATTCAGTAAAGGTCGCTGTCGAACCTGAAAGTATGGTTTTAGACAAGAATAATATGCTTTGGGTATTGTGTAATGGGGGATGGGCACGACAAAACTTTGCTGAATTGATTAAAATAGATACAAGAACCAGAAGAATAGAAAAACGTCTGGTTTTTCCTGATAAGTTAGCTTCACCTTCCTGCCTGAATATTGATGGATCCGGTGAAACATTATATTATCTTGATGGAGGAGTAAGAAAAATGAGCATTACATCTTCATCATTACCTTCTTCAGCATTCATCCCAGAAGAAAATCAATACTTCTATAAATTTGGGGTTAATCCTGTTAATGGAGATATTTTCATAACTGATGCCATAGATTTTCAGCAAAAAGGAGTTGTATTGTACCATGATAAGACCGGACAACTGATTTCAACTCTTAAAGCTGATATTATTCCCGGTCTGATGTGTTTTAAACTGGTTAAATCATATTGAACTAAATGCGGCAGAATCAAATAACAGGCTCCAGTCTTAATTGTTGCTTATCAATCTGTTTCCTGATATTGTGTGCTACTTCCTGCATTAGATCAGAAGAAAAAAAAGGAATTAAAAAATCTTCAGAAGATACATCAGTTACCCATCATGCGGAAAGATTTAGAATTGTAAAGAAAACCGGATATACTCAAATAACTATTATTAATCCTTGGCAGGGTGCCAGTAATGTAAACCAGACCTATTCCCTTGTAAAAAGAGGAGACATGTTACCGGATGGGCTCAATTCCTCAAATGTTATTTACGTCCCGGTCAGAAATATAATCTGTATGTCAACCACTCATGTATCAATGATATCTGAATTAGATGAAGTTGAATCAATTGTAGGTTTATCAGGAACCGGATTCATATTTTCGGCCCCTGTAAAAGAATACATAATGAAAGGGGCTGTTGCAGATGTAGGATATGAAGCAAACTTAAATAAAGAGCTGATCATGAGTATTTCACCCGACCTGATTATGATGTATGGTGTTGGAAGTGAATCAGCTGGCTACATTGGTAAATTACGAGAATTAGGTGTTAATGTGATTTTTAATGCCGACTATCTTGAAGATAATCCTTTGGGCAAGGCAGAATGGATTAAGGTTTTTGGTGCACTATACTGTAAAGAAAACATTGCGGATAGTATTTTTAATAATGAAGTGTTAAATTATCATAAAATAGTAAAGTACATATATGAAGACCTTTCATACAGACCAAAAGTCTTGCTGGGACTTCCTTATAAGGAGACATGGTATATTTCACCTGCAAATTCATATATAAGCAGATTGATCAGTGATGCTGGTGGCGAGTACCTTTGGAATGATACAGAATCATCAGTATCTATGCCTTTTGGCATCGAGAACGTATATATGCGGGCTTTGAATGCTGATTACTGGTTGAATACAGGAACAGCCACCTCAAAAGAAGAGATTAATTTTATAGACACAAGGCTCAGCGAGCTTCCTTGTTTTAAAAAAGGTAATCTTTTTAATAATATCAAAAGGATTAATGAATCAGGAGGAAATGATTATTGGGAAAGCGGAACTGTTCATCCTCACCTTATTCTTAAGGACATTGCTTCAATTTTGCACCCTGAATTATTTTCTGATCATGAGTTGTTTTTCTACCAAAGGATTAATTAATTATCAACCATTTGAAACCGGGAACTGACATATCTGAAAATTATAAGGATAAGAATCTATTCCTTTTTACAGTTATTTTGCTGCTGCTTATAATTCTGTTCATTTTGGATATAATTTTAGGTTCTGTGAGTATCCGATTGTCCGAGATTATAAATGCTTTGAATTCAGATGGTGACAACATCTTTGAAACGATTATTTTAAAATTCAGATTACCCAAAGCAATAACTGCATTGATGGTAGGTATGGCTTTATCAGTAAGTGGATTGCAGATGCAGACAGTCTTCAGGAATCCAATGGCCGGACCAGATGTACTGGGAATAAGCTCAGGTGCCAGTCTGGGAGTTGCATTTATTATCCTGGGATTTTCTTCTCAAATCTCTATTCAGAGCTTTGAAGGATTAGGAAACTGGATATTGGTTGTAGCCTCATGGATAGGAGCAGGAGCAGTAATGATGCTGATAATGTACCTCTCTTCACGCATAAAAGATATAATGACAATTCTGATAATGGGTATCATGCTCTCGAGCGGTATATCTGCAATAGTAACTTTGATGCAGTATTTCAGCAATGAGACTATGTTGAAAGCATATGTAATTTGGACTATGGGGAGTCTTGGCAACCTAACTTCAGGCCAGCTGAATGTTCTTCTAATTTCAGTAATCACTGGTTTGCTGATATCCCTTTCCTCGGGTAAGATGTTAAATGCCTTATTGCTGGGCGAGAATTATGCAGGTAGTATTGGTCTGAATGTCAGGTTAGCAAGGATAATGATCTTTTCCTGCACGAGTATTCTTACCGGTACTGTCACTGCATTTTGTGGGCCAATAGGTTTTATAGGTATAGCTGTTCCTCATTTGACCAGATATATTTTCAGAACTTCAGATCATAAAGTTTTAATTCCGGCTACAATCCTTACAGGAGGTACGGTTATGTTGGCATGCGATATAATTTCACAGCTTCCGGGTTATAACAGTGTACTTCCTATAAATGCAATTACCTCACTTATAGGTATTCCGGTTGTTATCTGGGTCATATTCAAAAACCGAAATTATTCAGGAATATTCTAACATCGAAGGCATAATGGAGATATTATCAATAAATTCACTTCAGATAGGATATAGTACAGGGAAGGAAAGAAAAATACTTCTTCCTCCTTTATCAGCGCAGGCAAACAAAGGAGAATTAATTGCCATAATCGGTAGGAATGGCATTGGTAAAAGTACATTGTTAAGAACCCTTGCCGGGCTTCATCCATCACTTGGTGGTGAGGTATTATATGAGAAAAAGAATATAATAAACTACTCAAGGATTGATCTCGCAAGGAGAATAGGTTACATATCTACCGAAATAATTAATGTTTCAAATATGAGGGTCTACGATCTGGTTGCTATGGGCAGGTTTCCTCATACAAACTGGATCGGGAAAATTGATTCTCTGAACCACGAGTATATAACAAGCTCAATTGAAAGTACAGGAATGTCATCATTTAGTACCAGGTTTATATCAGAACTGTCAGATGGGGAACGACAGAGAGCCATGATAGCAAGGATATTAGCTCAGGATACCGGAGTTATGGTGATGGATGAACCAACAGCATTTCTGGATATAGGAAGTAAATATGAGATTTTACATCTGATGCATCTTCTTAGTCAGCAGCACGAAAAATGCATCATTTTTTCGACTCACGACCTGCAGATGGCAATAAATATGTCAGATAAGATATGGCTTATTACTGACGAAAACCTTAAGGAAGGTGCACCTGAAGACCTTATGATTGATGGAGAATTTGATCATCTGTTCGATTCATCATTGGTTAAATTTAATTCTGAAAATGGCACTTTCTCATCACAGAGCGAAGGAGTGGGCAGTATTTACGTTGACGGAGAGGGGATGATGAAATACTGGACTGATAAAGCTTTAAAGAGAATAGGATTAAAAGTTTCTGAAGTAAAAACAAATCCTTACATAGTGGTTCCAACTTTGCCTGATAAAAAATGGCAACTGATAAGCAATACTACCAGCGAATCTTATCTGTCAGTTTACGATCTTGTAAGCAGATTAAGCAGAATAAATGGATTGTAAACTATCTGTAATACTTTTTGTAATTGTCTATAAAGGATGAAATGTCTTCAACGTTAAGCTTTTTAGCAATTATTTTCTTATTCCTGTCTAGAATATAAACAAGAGGAGTTGATTGTATATTATAGTAGAAATCAAAATGAGATTTTCGTTGCGGATCCCAACCGTTTATCCATTGAAGTTTGTTTTCTTCAATATACTTCGTCCACTTGGTTTTATCTGAGGTTGTACATATTGCAAAAACCTCAATGCTTTCATTCCTGGCCTTATTATAGTAATCACGAAGTTTTGGTGTTGCCTCTTTGCAATGACCGCAGTCAGGCTCCCAGAAATAAAGAATTGTGAACTCTTTTTCAATATCATAAAGTGAGACAAAAATTCCTTTATATGAGTCCATAATGAGATTTTCGCCCTTCACGCCAATCAGATTCGGGCGCATCAGCTCAACCTGCTTCCTTAGATCATCCTTAAATTCCTTTGAAACCCAGTCCGCTTTTCCTGAAAGATAAATATCATCAGCCAGCTTGACAATTACCGCATCATGTCCCATAATCTCACTTGTTCTGAAATGATTGAAAAGAAATACAGCAACAAACTGATACACTTTATAATTTTCCTTGCATTTAAGCATTATCTTATCTATTTCTTTATTAATCGAGTCTGGCGACTGTATTACAACATTTGTAAAGAATGCATTTAATCTGGCTTGCAGAATAGGTGTTCTTAATAATCTTTCATCCGTCAGATCAATATTGTCGAAAAAATGATCTTTATTATAATTATAATTCATTACCCATCTTAATGAATCAGGATTCTTTGAGGTGTAGGGAACAGGAAATTCAGGAACCTCTAATGGTAATAATGCCTTTACAAGAGTTGCGAGAAGATTGCCATTATTAGCATTAATAACACTTTTAAGATAGGCTTTCATCTTATTTTCCTGATCCTTCTGCATTGTGGTAAGTAATTTCAGAGAGTCAGGATTTTGTTTGTTGCCCTGAATTCTCTTACCTAATGCAGCTGCCTTTTGCTGCATGGACATCCATTTTTTCTGATATTCAACAAAAGCACTGTTTTCATCAGAACCTTCAAATTTCAAAGTATTAAAATAGTTACTGTATAAACAGCTAACTGTAAATATCTGATCCCGGGAGATTAAGATCTCAAAATACTTCTTGCCGGGGAGTACAATCATATATATCCCCTGGGGAAGTGGTTCATTGCCTGAAAAAACACAATGACCTCTCTTATCCAAACTGACTGTGTCTTTGATATACTGCTTATCTCCAAGGTGGTATGCCAGGTAAACAGAGGAATCCTGGAGACCGTTGATTGTAATGTCAATTTCGTAGCCACTCTTCAGCTGACCGAATGAAAAGATGGAAATTATTGAAAGAAAGAATGATATAATTGTTATCTTCATCTTAGTAGAAAATTTGTAAGAATTAGCAAAATTAGCTAATGCAATTTCTTTGCCAAAGTATGTAAGATAAATATTTAGAAAATATATTGTACTTTTGATCTGACAATTCAGATGGATAATGACATTATCACTACTTATTCCCGTACATAATTATGATCTCATTGCACTGGTTCACATAATGAAGAGTGCTATCGGCAAAGTACCTGAATTCATTGAAATACTTATTGGAGATGATGGTTCTTCGCCCGAATTCAGGGAGAAGTTTCTGTCGCTCGAGGATAAAAATGTCAGAGTTATCGTATCGGAAAAAAATATTGGAAGAGCTGCTATTAGAAACAGACTTGCACTCGAAGCTAAAGGAGATTTTTTATTATTTGTTGATGCAGATGTAATGCTTACCGGTACTGCAGAATCTTATATATCCAAATGGATACCGTACCTTAGTATATATGATGTCATATGTGGCGGAACTCTTTATCATGACACTGCTCCGGGCGACCCTGATAAACTCTTACGATGGAAGTATGGTAAGTGGAGAGAACAACGCAAAGCAACTGACCGGAATAAAAATCCCTATGCAAGCTTTTCAACATTTAATGTACTTATTAATAAAACCGTCTTCTCCAAGATCCGGTTTAATGAAGAGTTGAAGCAATATGGACATGAGGATACCTTATTGGGCTATCAGTTAAAAAAAGCCGGTGTCAGAATAATGCATATTGATAATGGTCTGATGCATGAGGGACTTGAAACAAACAAAGAATTTCTTAACAAGACGAAACTTGGTATAGAAAACCTTAGCATACTGTATGATAATGTTACCGATAAAAAAGCTTTTTCACAAGCAGTACTGCTAATCAGGGTTTATCGAAGATTGAATTTCCTTAGACTGACACGTCTATTATCTGCTGTTTTTATCAGATACCGTGACCGAATGGAGATTAAACTTGACTCGACTAAGATCTCTTTAATTCTGTTTGGCTTTTATAAAATGAGTATGTTCTGTACTTATCGGGCTATTCATCTGAGAAAGAGAGTAATTCCGGTGTTTAAATTTAAGAATCAGACTCCTTTTGTATAATACGAAGCATGATAAAAGAGTATTTATGAATAGTCATTCGTATATCATTTAATCTTAAACAGGGTTTATTTCCTCCGGGTTCAGATGTCAATTCGCATTAAATCCACATTTCCGTCAATTCTTTTTTCACCCTTGAGAACGAAGCTAAATTTGTTAATCAGGGTGCATAGAAAAAAATCGGTAGGAGGTGAAAAATCTAAATTATCAGGATTAAAAAATCTTTTACCTGAACCTGAAATCAAATCAGAAATTTCTTTTTCATAATAATATTTTTCATTCTTCAGACCAGCCCTGATGATTCTTGCACAAAGAAGATCTTCTTCGGTTGAGATGGCTGCCCTGTATCCCATGGCAACAAGTGTTACGTGATCCGGGTTTATCGATTTTATATATCTGACAACAGCGTCTGCATTAACAAGACTTCCTGTTATAATTCTTTCGGCTTTTGTAGCATTAACCAATCCACTGGTCCCTGCGGTGGTAGTGTGAATTACTGTTTTTCCTCTCAAATCCGTTTTAATTATTTCTGTCGGACTGTTCCCTAAGTCGAATCCTTCAATTTTTTTTTCATCTCTCTCTCCGATAAGTATCGAATTAGTATATTTTTGCTTAAGATTAAATGCTTCCTCAATACTCTGTGTGGCAATTATTCTTACCGCGCCGGAGTCATATGCATAGCAACCAACTGAAAAAGCCCTGAACACATCAATAATAACAACTATTCCTTCTGCACTTTTGGCTCCATTGGTAAACTCAACAATATCTACATTCATCTTTATATTATGTTTAAGGTGAAATTAGTAATTTTTTCCTGTGAATATCTTTTTCAACATAAGGTAATTCGTATATTTGATATATAGGAATTACTGTTGCTTTATTAACATTATTAAAAATAGCTATACTGAATCATTTGTAATCATTGACTTAGAACTGAATCTTCATGATTACCTATACTCAGAATATTAAAATCAAATAACTATGGGAAATCCTGTTTCCTGGTCAGAAGACCTGCTTAAGAGATTAAATAAGATTATATGGCATACTCCTTTATCAGAAATATCCAAAGGAAAAGTTTTCCTTTCCAGGCAACTTAGAATTTTTATCCTGGCTGCACGAGGATTTCTGAACGATAATGTTATGTTGCGTGCTTCTGCCCTGACATTTTATACTCTGCTTTCAGTAATACCTATTGCTGCTATCGCATTTGCTATTGCTAAAGGATTCGGACTGGATGAAAATCTCGAAAAGTTAATAATTGATGAATTCCATGCACACGAAGAAGTTATGAAATGGTTGTTAAATAACGCCAGAAGTGCCCTGGAAGAAACGAAGGGAGGTTATATTGCTGGTGTTGGAATAGTAATACTGTTTTGGTCTGTTATGTCACTTTTGGGTCAGATTGAGGGTTCGTTTAATCATATTTGGCAAATCAGATCTTCCCGTCCATGGTCAAGGAAATTTACTGATTATATAACTATTATGCTTGTTGCCCCGGTTTTTATAATTCTAACCAGCAGTATCTCACTCTTTGTAAGTACTCAACTTACAAATTACATGTTCAATGCCCCGATCCTTGATTTCTTTAAACCGGTAATCAGCTTTCTGGTTAAACTTGCTCCATATTTTCTTACCTGGCTGGCTCTTACAATTTTATTTATGATTATGCCAAATGTAAAGGTGAGATTAGGTCCTGCCTTTATTTCTGCCATTATTGCAGGTACAATCCTTCAGATTTTACAATACGTTTATATCGATCTGCAATTTGGCATTACCAAATTAAGTACCATATATGGAACATTTGCTGCTGTGCCGTTATTCATCATCTGGCTTCAGAGCAGCTGGATCATTGTACTTCTTGGAGCAGAATTATCATTTGCCAACCAGAATATTGCAAGGTATGAGTATGAATCAGATGCTTTAAACATCACCAATTATCAGAAAAAAGCACTTGTGTTATTGATTATGAATCTGATTATCAGTAATTTTGCAACAGGAGAGAAGCCTGTTAGCGCCGAAACTATTGCAAGGTCATTGAAGATTTCTATCAGACTTGTCGCAGATATATTGCAGGATCTGGTCAGCGTCAATCTTATTTCCATTATACATGAAAATGAACATAAAGAACGATTATTTCAACCCTCCATGGATATTAACAGAATAACCGTAAGTTATGTATTTTCATGTCTTGATAAAAGAGATTCAGCACATACTATAGCCATAAAGAGTAAGGAATATGACAGAATTATAAGTATGCTTGATAAATTTGACAGGTTAATTGTAAAATCTGATTCAAATATTTTAATAAAAGACATATAACCTAACGTTTCCTCTTTTTCTTTTTTTGACTTTCAGGGCTGTAGGTTTCCACATACCTTATGAAATCAGTAAATGAATCCCATTTATGAAAAAAATAATGAGGCAGGGGAAGTGTTATATGTTTCGTATTGATCTCTTTTTGCCAGTATCCATTCAGGTTCTTTGACGGGAATACTCTGTCTGATTCGCTGGTAACAGCATAATCCCATTTAAACCCTGGTTCTTTTTGCTCCATTATACGGTTATATAGCCATCGTAGTTCGTCATGTAATGATTTGATTGTTCTGTGAGGAATTCTGGCAATATTAGTTTCATAGTTTTTCTTATCACCAAACATTCTTAGATAGAATTTTTCAATGTTTACACTGGTAATGTTATTTAATGTTCCCTCAAAAACATTAAGAGGAATACCATATTGATTGTCAGCCGGAACAGGAGTTCCATTCACGGCAATTGTCAGATCCGGTTTTATACCTGTTTTAAGACTTAAATATTCTGCAGCCCATACTCCCAAAGACCAACCGATAAGAGTAATTTTTTCATATGTTTTCATCTCAGGAAGAACAAGTGCTTCATCGGCAGAATAATTGTAAAACAGAATAAAATCAAATTCGTCATTACAAAGAGGGGTAAAGACATTTTCATCTGTTCCCCAACCTCCATATAAGACAACAAGTTGATTATTTTTCTCCCTTCTTCTGATATAGGTCCTCATGATAAACTATTCAGTTCTCGCAACTTTATAAAGAAATCAAAGATAATTGAATTTTTAAGCCGGATATTATTAAGTTATATTAATGAGGGGATTATTACTTCTAATAAAATAAGAGGAGAAAGGGAAGTTGCGAAAATCAGAAACGAGTTTTATACTTAAATAAACCCCGTGTCTACTGTCTGATAAAAGGATGGAACGAAGTTAGCTGGCGCTATACTCTTAAGTTCCTGATGTGAAAGTCAATGTCTGCAATACAATCCTGTTGATTTTCACTTCTTACCCTTATTTATCTCCTCTTAATGCTTTATGCATATAGCTTGGTAACAAATATAGAAAACTAATCGGAAAAATCAAAACAATTTTAAAATTTTATTATTATAATCTGCTGATTTTTGATAAAAAAAATATTAAATTTGGTAATATTCAGTAAAAAACTCCTTACACATTCATGATCGCAGAACTAGAGAAAATTTCATACGATGATGGTGGTGGTTTCAGAGCTTCATATATTAATGAGGCAGTAGGAATTTGGCACTTTCATCCTGAATATGAACTCGTACTGAATACCAAAAGTAATGGAACCCGCATTATTGGAGACAGTGTGGAGCTGTTTGATCAGTATGACATGGTTTTAATTGCAGGAAACATACCTCACTGCTGGAACTATTACAGGAAGGATGGAATTCTGCCTGAGAAACATGCGATCATGGTGCATTTTAAACTTGAGTCTTTTGGTGATTCTCTTTTATCACAACATGAAATGCATTCAGTTAGGGATTTGCTTATTGAAGCTGAAAGAGGTATTGTCTATTCTGTTGATGATGCAAAAAAAGCAGAAAAGTATCTGAATCAGATGACAAATAGTAAGGGAATTGATAAAGTAATTGATTTTTTCAATGTCCTGAGAGTATTGTGTTCTTCAGATAATAAAGGGTTGCTATGTTCAGAAAACTACAAACTTGAATATGATGAGAATGGGAATAAGAGGATGACCGACGTTTATACATATATTAGTCAGAACTATTTTAAACCTATTTCCCTTGAAAAAATTTCCAGGATTGCAAAAATGAAACATTCTACTTTTAGCAGATATTTCAAAAAAAACAGTGGTGCAGGTATAGTTGAATATATTAACAGGGTCAGGACCAACAAAGCGTGCTACCTTCTGCGTGAAACGACTTACCACGTTCACGATATTGCACGTGAATGCGGATTTGGAAGCATCTCAAATTTTAATAAGCAGTTCCGGAATGCTGAAAAACTATCACCAACGGAATACAGAGATCAGTTCAAATAACCTGTCAGCATACTGAAGCTTCCTGATCGATCAATTGTATGATAAGGCCTGTGATATAAAAATTATCAGTCATTACTGCAGCAGCTTATTTATTATCTTGATTTCAATTTGTAATTTCAGTTGTAAAAATTGAAAAAAAATGTATTTTTGCAGCCGGTTAAAGGTTCCGTAGCTCAGTTGGATAGAGCAACAGCCTTCTAAGCTGTGGGTCGAGCGTTCGAGTCGCTCCGGAATCACGATGAGAGACAGCCAAAAACTGTCTCTCGTTTCATTTGTCAATCTGTCGATCTCTTGAACGGAACAAACCTGACTGATGCCAGTCGCGATTCCTTAATTTTCCCGTTATTCTTCACAAGAAGGATCAGTTCCTGAACTAACCATGGTTGTCCGACAGGAATAACCAGGCGTCCGTCTTCTGCTAACTGATTAATGAGCGGCTTTGGTATTTCACTTGCTGCCGCAGTGACAACAATTATATCAAATGGTGCATGCTCAGGCCATCCATTGTAACCGTCACCTACCTTCCCAATAATATTTTTATACCCCAGATTACTGAGCGTTGCAGATGATACTTTTGCAAGCTCAGGAATAATTTCAATTGTATATACTGTATCTGCAATCTCCGCCAGAACTGCAGCCTGATAACCAGATCCGGTACCAATCTCAAGTACTTTCTTTTTTTTAGTTGGTTTGCAAACCTCAGTCATGTATGCTACTATGTAAGGTTGAGATATGGTTTGCCCGCTTCCAATTGGTAAAGGAGTGTCATCATATGCCTGATCAATAATGTCTGGTGGAACAAATAAATGTCTCGGGACTTTCCGCAAAGCACTTAATGTTTCACTGTCAGTTATTCCACGATCAAGAATCTGAGTCTTTACCATTCTTTCTCTCAAAGTAGTGTATTTATCCTGAATTGGCACCACTATTCCTCCTGTAATGATACATATTATTAGAACCGTAAATTTCACAACCTGCTTATTTTATGCAAGATAGTATTTTTTTGTGAAATTAAGATCACCACTATCTAACTCAAGATTCAAAACTATTCTGATAATACTTCATATTGTACCAATGGTGATTAGACCTTCGCTCTGATCTAACTAATTATGATTAATTTACAGGCATAACCTTCATCAGGATATCTGCCTGATAATATTACAATTATCAGATACTACTAATGTTAGATTATCGGTATCCTACCAGTGAAAGAAATCCCTCTGCAAGAAACCTTATAGCAGGCATTATGGGCAGAAAGTTTATTTTTGTTATAGCTGTTGCAATGAGAAGACCAAACAAAAGAAGTGAACCATATTTGTACAATCCATCATATAATTCAGGGAATCGTCTTAGCTGATAAAACAGAAGATGCGAACCGTCGAGTGGAGGGAGAGGGATCAGATTAAAAACAAACAGACCCCAGTTTATGTATATTGTGTATAGAAATACCTCAGAAATAATTTGCAATCCGGATCCCTGATATATGGGCAGTGCAGAAGTATAGACTGAGAATAAAACTGAAATAAACATTGCTAGTACAGCATTTGATAATGGTCCTGCAAGAGCTATTTTTATAACATCAGTCTTTGGTTCCCTTAAATTCTGCTCATTGAACTGCACAGGTTTTGCCCATCCAAATCCGGCAAAAATAAGAAAGATAAAACCAAGAAGATCAATGTGTTTTAATGGATTTAGCGTGACTCGTCCCATGTCTTTTGAGGTAGAATCTCCGCACAAATGAGCAACCCATGCATGGCAAAATTCATGAACTGTCAATCCAAGAATAATTCCCGGAAGAAATTTAAGTACCCTGGCAAGATCAAAGTTTTCCAAAATGATAGTATTATATATTACTGTTCCGGTTCTTTTTTTCAGGCATATAAAAATCTTCTTCTCTAAGATTACATTGCCTTATAATCTGCCTGGCATATTCTGCACCTGAAAAATTCTCATCAGCATTGTTTGTACCAACTGTGAATTTAACACCTGCTAACTTTGCTTTTTTAACAAAATCAGCAGAAGGTATCTTAAACCTGTTACTTATTTCGATTGCAATATTATTCTTCCTGGCAGCATCTATTACTTTGTCCATCCTTGAAGCTGTCCAGAAATAGTCATATCTTCCGACCATCTGATCGGGCAAAAAGGTGGCATTGACATAAATATCAATAGGTTCATTATTAAGGATTTCCACTAATGTATTTACAAGATATTCCATAAACTGCTCTTCGTCATCAATCCATGTTTCTTCCTTTATCCAGATCCTGTTTCTTCTGCCTTTTTCATCAGTAAATGTCATGCAATCAGTAAAAACATAATCGAATTTATCTATTGACTCCCTGGAGAAAGTATTTATCCACTCTCTTCCTTCAGCCTGCATGGCAACATAAAACCCGGGATAATTTTTGAATGTCCGTAAAACAGAATCAATCTGTGAATCGTTTTGAACAGGAAAACCAATACCGCAGTTGACAGCAATGCCGTAATTGATATTCTCTTCAGCCGACTTCTTTACAAGATCATCTATTGTAAGGTTGCCTTTAATATGAACATGTAAATCTGTAATTGGAAAGTCACTGTCATTATTACAGCTAATGACGGAAAGAAAAAGAGACCCTGTCAGAAACAGTATAATAAATTTCATGGTAGATTGATTAATTTACAAATAGAAATTAGCAGCAATTTATTGATACTTTTTAGTTTAATGCAACTCCTGTATAAAAAACGACAATTGTTAATCATGCGCAAGATAGCCAAATTTCCATGATCAACATTCCTGAGCATATACAATTGATCCATTATTCTGTTTTTTCATTCTTTCTTTTTTGCAAAAATTAACTTAGGTTTACAAAAAGTGAATTATATGAAAAGGTTACTTCTCAGTATTGCTTTATTATTATCATTGAATACTTCTGTAATTTATTCTCAGCTGAGCGAAAGTCCTGAAGTGTACCTGATAACTTGTGGCCCCGGTACAGAGACATATTCAATTTATGGTCACTCTGCCCTGAGGATTTTTATGCCTGAAAATCAATCTGATATAGTTTATAACTGGGGTTTATTTGATTTCAGCACACCAAATTTTGCATGGAAATTCGCAAAGGGACGACTAAATTATATTCTTGGAACTGAACCTTTTCAAAGATTTCTTCAGAGCTATTTTTATGAGCAGAGATATGTCTATTCCCAGAGGATAAATCTTGATGATAAAGAGATGGAAATACTACTTGGATTGGTCGCAGAAAATCTCAAACCTGAAAATGTAGCGTATCGGTATGATTTTTTTTATGATGATTGTTCCACACGTATCAGAGATCTGCTCGAAAAAAGTATAGGTGAAAATCTTCTTTACCCTCCTGTCGAAAGCAAAGAAATGCCAACATTCAGGGATATGGTTGGAAAATATCAGATTTCAAAACCATGGTTAAACTTTGGCATTAATCTGATAATGGGATCATCTGCTGACAAAAAAGCAATATTCAGGGATCGGATGTTCTTACCAGTAGACATGATGAACGGCCTTTCTGAGTCAGTTATCAGAAGAGATGGAAAAATGATTCCGCTGCTTCAGAATCCCGAAGTAATACTGGATTTCGACAATCAATCTGTTAAACCAAAATTTTATACTTCTCCTGTATTTATTTTTACTCTTCTCTTTATTCTCATTGTAATATTTACTGCTTTGGTAAAAACAGCCGGGATTAACAAACTGATTGATTTAGTAATCTATTCTATATTTTCCATTCTTGCAATTCTGATGATATTCTTTGGTTTTTTCTCTAATCACGAGCAGATGAAATGGAACCTTAATATAATCTGGTTGAATCCTTTCATTATTTTATGCCTTGTTTCTCTCATATTTAAGAGGGAGGGAGGGATATGGTACCGGATGGTCTTTTTCATGTCGGGCGGATTTCTGGTTATTCATATGTTACTGCCCCAGGAGTTTGGTGTTTCTGTGATACTACTCACAATAATTCTTCTGATACGGAGTTCATTAAGAGCAAAGTTTGAATGGAATCCGCTGTCTATTGGATAAAATGAGGTCCATATATTCATTTAACAAATATTTAACACTCATTAACACCACTTTATAAATTCGCTTTGTTCTTTTGTGAACTGTTTTTTTCATAAAAATGAAGGAATGTTTATTCGATTCATTTATTAAATTTGGAACTTAAATTTTTGAACTATGGAACAAACTTCTGATATCAGGGTTTTAAATGAAAAAATTGAGAAGGAAAGTTCATTTGTTGATCTCATAAGGATGGAAATGAACAAGGTGATTATTGGGCAGAAACACCTGACAGACAGTCTTATGATAGGCCTGCTTTCAAACGGTCATATTCTGTTGGAGGGTGTGCCCGGTCTGGCTAAAACACTCGCTATAAAATCATTGGCATCAATAATTGATGCTAAATTCAGTCGGATACAATTTACACCTGACCTTCTTCCGGCTGATCTTATAGGTACAATGATTTATAGTCAGAAAAAGGAAGAGTTTATTGTAAAGAAAGGTCCTGTATTTGCCAACTTTATTCTTGCCGATGAGATCAACAGATCTCCTGCTAAGGTTCAGAGTGCACTTTTAGAAGCAATGCAGGAAAGACAAGTCACAATCGGTGAAGCTACATTCAAACTGGATGAACCATTTTTAGTTCTTGCAACACAGAATCCGATTGAGCAGGAAGGAACTTATCCATTGCCGGAAGCTCAGATCGATAGATTCATGATGAAGGTACTAATAGACTACCCGACAATTGAAGAGGAGAAAATGATAGTACGTGAAAACCTTGCTATAGACTTTCCAAGTGCGAATACAGTTCTGAATATCAGTGATATTCTCAGGGCGAGAAATGTTGTCAGGGAGGTTTACATGGATGAAAAAATCGAAAACTATATACTGAATATAGTATTTGCAAGCCGTAATCCTGCTAAATATGGTCTGTCTAAATTCAGCAATATGATTTCATACGGGGCATCTCCAAGGGCCTCAATTAATCTTGCTCTTGCAGCAAAAGCATTTGCATTTATTAGAAGGCGGGGATATGTTATTCCGGAAGATATCAGAACTATCTGTCCTGATGTGATGCGTCACCGTATTGGTCTTACATACGAAGCAGAAGCAGAGAATATTATTCAGGATCATATAATCTCTGAAATTCTCAATATTGTTGAAGTTCCTTAGTGGATAGTATATGAAGTTTCTTTCCCTCTTTACATTATTTATATCAATATGCCAATTTGCTATTTGTCAGAATCTTATCGGTTACAACAGCAAGCAAATTCAAAAATACATGAAGGAGAACAGAAAGGAAATGAACATAGATAAAGTGATAAACAATAAATATAAGTATCTAAAATATTCTGATAATACTGATTCCCAGACATTACTCTTCTTTTTAAATTCTGATTCGGTTTGTTCAAGTGTAAGAATGGTTTATGATGCTGGAATGAAAGCTGGAAAAATAAAAGAATTTAATGCCATATATAAAAGAATTGGAGATAAAACATGGATTGATGAACGAAACGGCAAAAAATATCTTATTGAATTCAGTGATGAGATGTGGTCGAGCATATTTACTATAAAACCAGGTAAATAATTATTTGTAAAGTGGAAGCTGCTGAATTATTAAAAAAGGTTCGTAGAATAGAAATTAAGACCAAAGGTCTGAGCAGACATATTTTTGCCGGCGAATATCATAGTGCATTTAAAGGACGCGGAATTGCTTTCAGTGAAGTCAGGGAATATCAGTACGGTGATGATATAAGAAGTATTGACTGGAATGTAACTGCAAGGTTTCATCATCCGTATGTGAAAGTATTTGAGGAGGAGAGAGAACTGACAGTTATGCTTCTTATTGATGTTAGCGGATCAGGAAATTTTGGTACTAATATCAGTTTTAAGAGGGATATCATGACTGAAGTTGCAGCTGTTCTTTCATTTTCTGCAATTTTCAATAATGATAAGATAGGAGTAATATTTTTCTCAGACAAGGTCGAGAAGTTTATTCCTCCGTTGAAAGGCCGCAAGCATATCCTCAGAATAATCAGGGAGTTACTTGACTTCAGGGCAATGAGCAATAATACTGATCTTGATGAACCTTTGAGATTTCTGACAAACGCCATAAAAAAAAGATGCACTGCTTTTATTATTTCTGATTTTATTGTTCCCGACTTTGAGGAGGCGCTGCGAATTGCGTCAAATAAACATGATATAGTTGCTTTGAAAGTATTCGATCTTATTGAACAGGCTATTCCAGATATTGGTATGGTCAAAGTTCTGGATTCTGAAACAGGGATGGAAAAATGGATTGATACCTCATCACGGACAACCAGGGAGGCCTACGAGACTTGGTGGAATAATCATATAACCTCTGTCAAAAATACGTTTAAAAAATGTGGCGTGGATTCAGCAGAATTAAGAACAGATCTTGATTATGTAAAACCACTGATTAAGCTTTTTAAGAAAAGATAAAAATGAAGAAGTGCATAAGTATTATTATTTTTATTTTATCTGTAGCTATCTCCGGAATCAGAGCCCAGGAGGTTTTTGTTACCTCATCTTTAGATACTTCCCTGATACTCATCGGAGATCAGATTAATTATACAATTACAATCGACAAACCGGCTGGACTAAATCTTTCAATACCCATATTTAAGGATACTCTGTTCAGGAATATCGAAATAGTTTCAGGTCCGGTAATTGACAGCTCCATTATTAACGGAAGAACAAAATTAGTAGGGAAATACCTTATTACTTCTTTCGATACAGGTTATTATGCAATTCCTCCTGCTTTTGTTGAAATAAAAAGTAATGACGGAATTAAAAGGTTTTTTTCAGATTATTCAATTCTCGAAGTCGCCAGGACAAAAATTGCACCTGCAGACACATCCCTTAAAATTTATGATATTATTAAACCATACAGGGCTCCGGTAACAGTAGGAGAGATTCTTCCGTGGGTGTTGCTGGCTATTCTGATTGGTGCAGTTGCATGGTTTGTAATAAGATATATAAAACTGCATAAAAAAGTCAAGGTTGGAGCCGAACCTGTAACTGTAATTGAACCAGCACATATAATAGCTTTTCGTGAACTTGAAATTTTGCACCAAGAAAATTTATGGCAAAATGGTGAAATCAAGAAATACTATACCAGGCTTACTGAGATTATTCGCAAATACCTGGAAAACAGGTATCAGGTATATTCGCTTGAGCTTACTACTGAAGAAACACTGGCAGCTTTAATAAAGAAAGGTTTCAAAAAAGACGGAGAGTATAACAGGCTTAAAACAATTCTGACAAGTGCTGACCTGGTAAAATTTGCAAAATACAAACCGGAACCATCTGATAATGAGAACCATTACCATAATTCCCGGGAGTTCGTTAACAACACCAAACAGGAGGAGATCCAATTACATGCTTCAGAAGAAGAAGAGAAAGGAAAGGAGGCTGACAGATGAACGGAATAACTTTTAATGAGCCTCTCTACCTCTATCTTCTTGCACTCATTCCCCTGATGGTTGCCTTTTATTTATTTAAACAGCAAAAGGTTGCGCCATCTTTACGAATGCCGGGTTTGCAGCAATTTGATTCTGCAGGAACTACATTCCGGCACATTCTCAGACATCTCCTTTTTGCAATGAGAATGCTGTCAGTTTCGTTACTTATAATTGTTCTGGCCCGACCACAGACGACTGACAGAATTCAGAATACATCAACAGAGGGAATTGATATTGTACTCACCCTCGATATCTCAGGAAGTATGCTGGCTCGTGATTTCAGACCAGACAGACTTGAGGCATCAAAAAATGTAGCCACAGAATTTATATCCGGAAGACCTTACGACCGGATCGGACTGGTTGTATTCAGTGGTGAGAGCTTTACCCAATGCCCTCTTACAACGGATCATGCTGTTCTGATTAATCTGCTACGGGAAATCCAGAGTGGAATGATCGAAGATGGAACTGCTATAGGTATGGGGCTGGCAACAGCTGTTAACAGGATAAAAGACTCTGAAGCAAAAAGCAAAGTAGTTATTCTTTTAACAGATGGAGTAAATAACAGAGGTGCAGTGGCACCGGCAACTGCAGCAGATATTGCTAAAACCTATAATGTCAGGGTTTATACAATAGGTGTTGGAACCCAGGGAATGGCACCATATCCGGTACAAACGCCTTTTGGATTACAGTATCAGAATATGCCGGTTGAAATTGATGAGGCGATTCTCAGGGATATTGCCCAGGCTACCGGCGGCAAATATTTCAGAGCAACTGATAATGATAAGCTTGCCCAGGTTTATAATGAAATTGATAAGCTTGAAAAGTCAAAGATTGATGTACGACAATTCAGCAGGAAAGAAGAGAAATATATGCTTCCTGCTTTGATTGCTGTTTTCCTTCTGATAGCAGAAGTGATTTTAAGGAATACTATTTTAAAGAATTTAACCTAAATTCAGGAGATTATATGCAATTATTCCGATTTTCGAATCCAGATTTTTTGTACTTGTATCTTTTGATCCCGGTTTTTGTCTTATTTTATATTTTTAATGAAATCAGGAGACAAAGGTCACTCAAACGATTGGGCGATCTGAATCTGGTCACAATGTTGATGCCTGAAGCATCAAGAATACGTCCTGCAATAAAATTTGTAATGCAGATAATCGCTTTTTCCTTTGGGATAATCATTCTTGCCCGACCACAATTCGGATCAAAACTGGAGGAAGTTAAAAAACAGGGAGTCGAGGTAATAATTGCACTTGATGTCAGCAATTCAATGCTTGCTGAGGATATTCAGCCTGACAGGCTTACCAGGGCCAAGCAGGCAATTTCACGATTGGTTGACAACCTGGATAATGATAAAATAGGTTTGATTGTTTTTGCCGGAGACGCCTATACTCAGATCCCTGTTACAACTGATTATATATCAGCAAAGATGTTTCTTTCAACAATAGGACCAAACATAGTGCCCAAACAAGGTACTGCAATTGGTGCTGCAATTGATCTGGGAATAAGGTCTTTTACACCAGGAGAGGAAAGAAGTAAGGCAATGATAATTATTACGGATGGTGAAAATCATGAAGATAATCCTGACTCTGAAACCGAAGAAGCATTAAAAGCTGGTATTGTAATTCATACTATCGGAATAGGTTCGACAGAAGGGGTACCTGTTCCGGTATTAGTTAATAATAAAAAAGAGTATCTGAAAGATATTGACGGAAATACCGTTATTACAAAACTTGATGAAGAGATTTTGAAAAAAATTGCATTAAGTACAAATGGTAACTATGTAAGAGCTAGTAATTCAAATATCGGCCTTGATGAGATCTTCAATGAGATAAAAGGTATGAAAAAACAGGAACTGGAAAGTACTGTATATACTGAATATAACGACCAGTTTCAGATTTTTACAGCTCTTGCTTTAGTTTTTCTGCTGATCGAATTTCTTATTATGGACAGAAAAAACAGGAAGCTTGCGAATATCAGATTATTTAAATTTAAAGTATAAAATATTTGAATAATGGATCAAATAAGGGTAAATAACAATACAGGAAATCGATTGATATATAGTATGTTAGTCTGCTTATTTTTTGTATTTGCTATTTCAGTAAATGCCCAGTCAGAGAAAAAACTAATAAGACAGGGCAACAGGGATTATAATAAAAATAATTTTTCAGAATCAGAGATCTCATATCGCCGTGCAATTGATAAGAATAAGCAGTCTCCCAATGCAGTTTTTAATACCGGGGATGCACTTTATAAACAAAATAAATTTGAAGATGCCGGAAAACAATTCATTGAGAGTGCTAATATGAATGAGGATAAGAATAAAAGATCAGCAGCATATTTTAACCTTGGTAATTCTCTTCTAAATGCCAATAAATTAAAGGAAAGTATTGATGCATATAAGGGCTCACTTAAACTCATGCCTGACAATATTGAAGCGAAATATAATCTGGCCTATGCTCAGGATATGCTAAGGAAGCAGGAAGAACAGCAAAGGCAGCAGCAGGATAACAAGGATAATAAGGAGAACAACAAAGACCAAAAAAAGGATGATCAGAATATGGATCAAAATAACAAAGATCAACAGAATGATCAGAACAAAAATGAGCAGAAAGACCAGAAAAATCAGCCTCAGGAGCAAAATATTTCACAGGAGGATGCTGAACGTTTGTTGAATGCCATTGCAAATGATGAAAAAAATGTCCAGGAAAAAGTTAAACTTGCAAAAGCTGCAAAAGCTCAAGTCAAAACTGTGAAAAACTGGTAACTTGAAAGAATAAAATGAAGCGAGCATTTATATACCAGATACTTGTATTACTAACTTTATCACTTGGTGGTCAGGATGTAAACCTTTCTGTTGAGTACCCATCTGTTGTTGTAGAAGGGCAGCAATTCAGTGTTTTGTGGACAGTTAATTCCGGTGGAGGAGAATTCTCGGCACCTTCCTTTAGCCCTTTTTCAAAATTAATGGGCCCGCAGACATCTTACAGTTCCAGTACCCAGATAATAAATGGTAAGATGACACACCAGGTATCTTATACATATGTATATTATCTTCAGGCAGTAAAAACAGGTAAATTTGTTCTGTCTCCGGCTATCTTTACGCTTAAAAACAAGACCTATGCATCTGACTCTTTGCGCATCGAAGTGGTCAGTGGATCTTCTCAGCAACAAACCAATCAGGCAGCTACTGCTTTTCCTGAAAATGAATCAGTAGTTGAAGAATCAGGTAATGATATCTTTGTAAATCTTTCACTTAACAGGAGAGAGGTTTTTCTGGGAGAACATATTGTGGCTACTGTTAAGTTATTTACACGGGTAAATCTTTCCGGCATAAACGAAATTAAATTCCCGACATTTAACGGATTCCTTAAAACAGATCTTGTAACACCACCTCTTACATCTTTAAAGCAGGAAAATGTAAATGGAACTGTTTATGGAACCGGTGTTGTTCAACAGTTTCTTTTATACCCTCAGATTTCCGGCGAAATCAGCATTGATCCTGTTGAACTGTCTGTCCTTGTACAACAAAAATCCAGACAATCAGATCCGTTTTTTGGAGATTTCTTTGCATCATATCAGACAATTCCCCGGGCAATAGCAAGTAAACCACTAAAAGTAAAGGTTAAACCATTGCCTGGTATTCAACCGGATGATTATTCAGGTATTGTAGGAAAATTGAATATTGAAGCAGTATTAAATAAGGATACTGTAAATGTAAATGATGCCATAAACTTTCAGATATCTATTTCCGGCAGTGGAAATCTGAAAGTAGCAGCTTCACCTGTTCTCAAATTATCCCCTGATATCGAAGTTTATGATCCGAAAATTTCAGATGATATCAAAAATGGACTCAATGGGGCATCAGGTAAAAAGACTTTCGATTATATTCTTATACCCCGGCATTATGGCGATTTCACAGTGCCTTCAGTTACCTATTCATATTTTAATACATCCACTGGTAGATATGAGAGGTTGAAAACTAAAGAGTTTACTTTTCATGCCCGCAAAGGGAGCGAGCAGAATACCGGGATAACAGTCTATGGAGGTGTATCGAAAGAAGATGTAAAGTACCTTGGAAAAGATATAAGATTCATTAAATCAGATTCGGGAAAATGGTTAAAACCTTCAGAATTAATCGTAACAAAACGAGCTTTCCTAAGCACCTATGTGATTGCGATTTTCATTTTTTTGTTAGTGCTCTTTCTCAGAAGAGAACATATCAGGCGTAATTCAGATATTTCGCTTGTGAAAAACCGTAAAGCAAAAAAGATTGCTGTTAAAAGACTTCATACTGCTTCTTTATGTCTGAAAAACTCACAGATAGACAGATTCTATGAGGAGATACTAAAAGCATTATGGGGTTACCTGAGTGATAAGCTGAATATTCCGGTTTCAGACCTCACCAGAAAGAATGCCATTGAATCTCTGGCTGAGAAAGGTATTAATGAAGACATGCTCAATAACCTGAATACGATTCTGGATTCATGTGAATATGCAAGATTTGCCCCTTCCGGTTCAGGATCGGAGGCTGAATCTATTTATGAAGGCGCTTCACTGTTCATTAAGACAATGGAAAATTCAATAGGCTAGATCATGAAACTAATTATAAGATATTTAACAGTACTTCTGATAATTTTGTCAGCTACACACTATGCTTTTTCCCAGGAAAACGGAAATGAAAAATTCAGTCAGGGGGTTGCATTCTATACTTCCGCTGATTACCAGAAAGCTTTAGAGCTCTGGTCTGAACTTTATAATACAGGATATAGGTCAGCTGAATTGAATTATAATCTTGGAAATGTTTATTTTAAACTTAACAACATTCCTGATGCCATCCTGTATTATGAACGTGCTTCTCTTTTGAAACCACTGGATGAAGATATTAATTATAATCTTCAGATAGCCAGAACACTGGTTGTAGACAGATTTAAGGAAATTCCGGAATTGTTTTATATTAAGTGGTATAATATAGTATCACTCTTATTATCTTCAAACAGCTGGGCTAAAATCAGCCTGATATCTTTTTTACTGACGCTTGCCTTTATCTCATTGTACATCTATTCGTCCAGATACAGCCAAAAGGTTATCGGATTCTGGTTGGCAGTTTTCTTCTTTATGATTACACTTTCAGGACTTGCTTTCTCCGGAAGAAACAAAAATCTTATTTTTGATAGTCGAAAAGCCATTATTATAAGTCCGTTGGTAAGTGGTAAAAGTTCGCCTGACAATAGTGGAACAGACCTGTTTGTATTACATGATGGAACCAAAGTATCGATTGAAGATGAAGTTGGAGATTGGTTTGAAATAAGACTCTCAGATGGCAACAAGGGATGGATTCAATCAAATACACTTAAAATAATATAATCCCGGTGCAACTTATATAGTAGTTTAAAAGTCATTGTTTTATACATTTTTAATCTGTACTATCCATGAAGAAATATCTATACTTTATAGCGTTCATTCTGGTGCTTTTTTCATGTAAAAAGCAGGAGTTTTCACCTGAAGGACCTACCGATGTAAGAGTTAGAAACAAATCTGTTACATTGATTATGAATAATGTAAAGGTAGATATCTCAGACAGTATAAAGATTTATGGAAATTTAACCCCTGGAAGTGTCTCTGAATATATACGGTTTCATAAAGCTTATCCGAAAGCAAAAATTTCAGCAGAAATTAATGTAGGGGGAACGATGACAAATTTTTCAACAGGATCGGTAGATTATACATATTTGCAATATATTGGGCAGGACAGAATAACTTATGAGGTTGATATATCAGATATGGCTAAGAGAGAACTTAAAATTATCAATCTGATAATTGAAGAGCCATTGATTATAAAATAAATATACCCCTGCATACAGGGATTAAAACTCTTTCATGTTTCCGGTTATATTGATACATTTGTCATTATCAGTTCAGTAATGGAAGAGTATATAACTGCATGTCCCAGAAACTGCTATAGCACATGTACTTTCAGGGTACAAATTGAAAATGGCAGACTAAGGAGAATACTCCCATATTGTGAAAACAAGGCTACACCCGAAGGACCTTGTGTTAAAGGATTATCATATATTGAACGGGCTCATTCTTCAGACAGAATTATTTTTCCGCTTATTAAGACTTCAAAAGGATCCTTCTCAGGAATTTCGATCGGTGAGGCTCTTGATCTGATCAGTGAAAAACTGGAATCGGTTAAATCAAAATACGGATCCCAAAGTGTATTGTGGTATAAAGGAAGTGGAATGTCCGGACTGACAAACGATATCAGTCACTATTTCTGGAAAACCTTCGGAGGAACTACAATAACATATGGTAATCTCTGCTGGCCTGCTGGTCTGGAAGCTGTAAGGTTAACATTAGGTTCTGTAAAGCATAATGTTCCATGGGATATACCGAATGCAAAAACGGTTATTATCTGGGGGAAGAATCCTGCTGAAACAAATATACAGGAGATAGCTTTTATTTCTAAAGTAAAGGAAAATGGAGGCCTGATTGTTGTTATTGACCCTGTAAGAACTCCAACTGCTGATAAAGCTGATATTTTTATCAGTCCAAAGCCCGGTACAGATGGCGCCCTGGCACTGGCAATAGCCTGGATTTTAATTAATAATGATCTGATTGATAAAGTATTTATTAATAAATATGTTAAAGGATTTAATGAGTTCCGGAATTCTTTATTAATGACCCCGGAGCAAGCAGAAAAAATTACCGGAATCCCATCCGACTTCATCACTGAACTGGCAAATATCATTGGAACTAACGGACCTGTAACTTTTATTCCCGGTTATGGTCTTCAGCGCCACATAAACGGTGGACAGACAATAAGATCAATTCTTGCTCTTGCAGTCATTACCGGAAATATAGGGAAGCCTGGTTCCGGATTTAATTATGCGAACCTTCAGAGTTATATTTATGATAACCCAAAGGAACCATTATCTTATTATCCTGATCCTGCTAAGGATTTTCCATTCAGAAGGACAATTTCCATGACAAGACTTGGAGCCGACCTGTTGAATACAAATAATCCTGAAATCAATTTTTTATGGATTGAAAGAGGAAATCCACTGCTCCAGTCGCCTGATACTAATCTGGTCAGAGAGGCATTTTCCAGGATTGCATTTAAAGTTGTTGTTGAGCAATTCATGACAGATACGGCAAAAATGGCGGATATAATTCTTCCTGCAAAAAATATGTTTGAACAATCTGATATAATTGGCTCTTATTGGTCACCTTATGTTCAGTTTAAACCTAAAGTTATTGGAACACCAGGAGAAGTAATGCCTGAAAGTGAAATATATTATCATCTTGCTGAAAGACTGAAGCTCGATTATGATACTGCAGAATTGCCGGAGCCCGGAAATGATAATATAGAAGAATGGCTCGAAAGAAGGATAAAAGGATTTTCAGAACTTACTCTTAAAGATTTAAGAAATGGACCTGTAATTGCTCCGGGTCTTCAGTTAATAGCTTATGAGGATGGGAAGTTTGAGACTCCATCTGGTATGATAGAGTTATATTCAGACGAAGCAAAATCAAAATGGGCGGTATCACCTCTTCCGGATTACA
Organism: uncultured Bacteroidales bacterium; assembly: GCA_963732435.1. Classification (GTDB taxonomy): domain Bacteria; phylum Bacteroidota; class Bacteroidia; order Bacteroidales; family VadinHA17; genus LD21. The sequence continues at coordinate 95,889 of CAVSZL010000013.1, forward strand.
ATGATATTGAGGCAGGCAACGATGATAATGCTTTTCCTCTTGCTTTTATCACGTCAAATTCCGGAAGCCGGATCCATTCCCAATTTGGAAATCTTAAGATAATTAAAGATATATCAGATCAGCCTGCTGTTGGAATATCACCTGAAGATGCTGTAAAACGAAATATTTCTTCAGGATGCAGAATAAGGGTTTTTAACACTTCCGGAGAGATCCTGAGTATTGCAAAAATATCTAACAGAGTCCCCTCAGGAATTCTGGTTCTGCCAAATGGGATCTGGATCGGAGAGGGTGGTGGAGGAAATTATCTTATTGCGGGAAAGGAAACAGATCTGGGTTATGGAGCAGCATTTCATGATAACAAGGTTGAGGTTGAACGAGTGAATTAAGTATGAGGAAAGGATTTATATTTAATTATTTCAACTGTGTAAACTGTGGTGCATGCAGTGCTGCATGCATAATAGAGAACGGCTGGCCGGTGAGCAGGAGGGAGATTTTTACATATAATTCTGAAGTAATTTCAGTAGCTCCGGTGATAAATATTTCTTTAGCCTGTAATCATTGTGAAATACCTGTTTGTCTTAAAGGATGTCCATCTGATGCCTATCACATGGACCATGTAACAGGTTCTGTAATTATTGATGATGAAAAATGTATCGGTTGCAGATATTGTCAGTGGAATTGTCCCTATAATGCACCAATATATGATGTAAATGAAAAAGTAATAATGAAATGTAACCTTTGCCATAAAGGATTGATTGAAGGACGTTTACCAGCATGTGCAGCTGCATGCCCCACCGGTGCTCTGAATTATGACATACTTCCTGATCAGATTAGCAATAATATTCTTCAATGGTTTCCTGAAAAAGAATCTTAATCCCGCATTATTAATTACTGGTAACCATAATAATGCTCCAGCGAGGATCATCCCTGATACATTCTTCAGGTCAGAGATCATATCACCAAAAGAAACAGACCAGTTGAAAAAGTCTGATTGGAGCCTGATATTGTTTACTTTCCTGACAACTCTCTCAGTTGCATATATTTCCTCATCAATTATTTCCGGGATACTTCCTGATCCAATAATTTATTCTATGTTAATAGTTGCAGCCGGAATATCCTCGGTTTTTCATCTTGGAAAGCCGTTAAGGGCATGGCGGGCTATTGCAAACTTCAAAGAATCAGCATTGAGTCGTGAAATAACGATGTTTATTATTTTTACAGTAATATCCTTATTTACAGTCTTTTACAGATTGCCTGAATTATTCCTTATCTCCTCAGTTATTGGATTAGTGCTCCTTTTATTGATAGATTATGTTTACATATATTCTGATAAGAGAATGATGACATGGATGCATAGTGGCCAGACATTTGTCAGCGGTTTATTAATAGTTTCTTTTTTTTCAGGTTCTGCTCTTCCTTTTGCATTTGTCGCTCTGATTAAATTCACTTCTTATTTTTTTTACTTCTCAGTTTCTGAAAAATCTGTAACTGAAACAGGATTAAGTTACATTCGTTTAGCTCTCTTGATAATTTCCGGTATATCTCTGATAACAGGCATATCTTATCCTGACACAATGATATTTATTCTGTTTTTGTCAGGAGAGTTTCTAGACAGGATACTATTCTATATTTGGTATAATCCATTGAATATTAGCAATTCTATTAATTCACATATTAATAAAGAAATTCATGAAAAGAAAAGAAGTTAACAGCGCACGTATACCGGTTTACAGGGATGCCGGATTTGAACTTACAGATGCTGTCACCACTCAAAGTGCTTTTAAAAAAGAATCTGAACATACAAGAGAGCCGGATCTTTATATATATTCCCGCTACCGTAATCCTACTGTTGTGTCTGCAGAAGAAGAAATAATGAAGACAGAGGGTTGTGAATGGGCACTTCTTACTCAATCCGGAATGTCGGCTATTGATATTGCTTTATCAATATTTCAGCATGGTGAAGAAAAAACTCCATGGTTATTTTTTACTGAAATTTATGGTGGAACTATTTCATTTATTGATTGTGTACTTAAAAGAAGACGTGGACTGGATATTCACTATTTCAATCCTCAAAATGGTGCTTATGATCTGACTGAATTCGAAAAAGTAATTGCACAGTTGAAACCAGAAGTAGTCTATATCGAATCTGTCTCAAATCCCCTGCTGGTTGTAACTGACGTGCCAGAGGTTATCAGAATTGCCAAAAAATACGGGATTAAAGTTATTGTTGATAATACTTTTGCAACACCTCTGTTATTCAAACCACTTAATGCAAATGCGGACATTGTTATTCACAGTGCAACAAAGTATTTATCAGGACATGGAAACCTGTCCGCAGGAGTTATTTGTGGAAATGATGGTAAACTTATGCAGGATGCAATTGAGTATAGAAAATATGTGGGACATATGATTTCACCCGATGATGCTTACCGGCTGCAAACGCAGTTAATGACTTTTGAACTGAGATTCTCACAACAATGTGAAAATGCTTCATCTCTCGCTGAATTACTGAATAAAATTCCTATTATAACAAAAGTCTGGTACCCGGGATTATTGAATCATGAAACTTACGATATAGCCAATAAGTTATTCAGGGGCAGAGGATTTGGAGCAATGATTACCTTCGATTTTGCAGGGGATGATATTAGCAAAAAAAGGAGTCGGAGAGACGATTTTATCAGGCTTGTCTCAGAAAAAATAAAACTTATCCCCACATTAGGAGATCCAAATACAATACTTATGCCTGTTGAAGCAGTATGGGGAGTAAAATATCCTGAACCCGGAATGTTAAGATTATCAGTTGGTTTTGAAAAATACGAAGAGTTGGAATCGATAATTTCAAGAGCAATTGAAGGTATCTGAGAAGTTTATTATTTCTTTCAGAAAAATAATAATGAATTAAGGGCAAAAGTGCCGGTTAGTTTATCCCCAGTATATTTGGCCAATTCCATTAGCTTCAAGGTATTCATTGCATCTGCTGAAATGTTTGTTTCCAAAAAATCCTCTGGAAGCCGAAAGAGGAGAGGGGTGAACTGATTCAAGTACCAGATGTTTTGTTCTGTCAATTGCTTCACCTTTTTTCTGGGCATATGCTCCCCAAAGGAAAAAGACAAGATTTTGTTTTTCGTTGCTGAGTAACCTTATAACACTATCAGTAAATTGTTCCCAGCCTTTTTTCTGATGCGATCCGGCCAGATGTGCTCTTACTGTCAGGGTTGCATTAAGTAACAGAACACCCTGTAAAGCCCACCTTTCAAGATTGCCCGAAAGAGGTCTCTTTATTCCAAGATCTGATTCAATTTCTTTGAATATATTTAACAGACTTGGCGGATAATCAATGCCATCCTGTACTGAAAAGCATAAACCATGTGCTTGTCCCGGACCATGATATGGATCCTGTCCGATAATTACTGCCTTAACCTTCTCAAATGGGCATAGGTTAAATGAATTAAATATCATATTCCCTGGTGGATAAATAGTATGGGTTTTATATTCTGATTTTACATACTCAGCAAGATTAATAAAGTAATCCTTATTGAATTCATCAGCAAGTTTTGATTTCCAGGTTGGCTCGATTCTGACATCCATGACCTTATTAATTTAAAAATACATACAAGGTATAATGGCAAGGTAATAAAAAACAGACTATTACAAAACAAATTGGGCTATCGTCTGCTTCCGATAGCCCAACCACTGTTTCACCCTCCCCAAATTATAACCTAATCCTAAAATTTAAATCAGTTTAATTATCCGGATGCATATATTAAAATATGTCAGATAAATTACCTGATTTGTACAAATATAGCAACTTTTTGTATAAAAATGCGTCACATTTGCATTTTTATTGCAATAATTATTAACAATTTCAATATATATGTTCAAAACTGTGAAATAATCAATTTATCCTGAAAAATTACCTTCGGTGAGGGCTTGCGCCGTTCATAGAATTTTTCACACGTTTCAGTCAGAGCATCTGCCATGATCTCGAAACTGTACCGCGGTTTTTAGCAAGAGGTAAAAGGTGACTTGCACCCTCCCTGATACTTGAAACCTCGCAAAAAGTAAAAATACCTTTTTATTAGAAATATTATCAAAAGATTAAGTCATCAAAGAAAAACCGAATGAAACTATGTCATAATGACTTATGCACATGATATGTTCAATCGGCTTACCTTTAAATATCTGACAGTCAGAATTAATTGTGGCTGAGTAATTAAAATAGATGAAGATTTGGAAATTGTATATTCTTAAAAACTCATACATTGGCATTATTAAATATTAACTTTACAAATAAAATGGCTACCGAGACTGAACGTAAATTTCTTGTACAAGGTGAATTCAGACATCTGTCTGTCAGGAAGTTAAGTATTACACAGTTCTACTTATCAACAGATCCGGGAAGAACAATCCGGATAAGGATTGCAGATTCTGAAGCGTTTCTGACTATAAAAAGCAAGCCTGCTAAAAACTCCATAACAAGACTTGAATGGGAATTTCCAATCCCGGTAGCTGATGCCGTTGAAATGATGCAGGTATCACTTCCCGGGAAAGTAGTTAAAACAAGGCATATAGTCCCATATGCAAACCAGATGTTTGAGGTAGATGTTTTTCACGAAAATAATGAGGGGCTTATAATTGCTGAAATTGAACTTGATTCAGAGGATCAGTTTGTTGAAAAACCAGACTGGCTTGGTGAAGAAGTTACAGGAATACCTGATTATTATAACTCAAATCTTATCAAGTAAAACTACTTTTTAAAAATAAAATAAACAGCAAGGATCAGAAAAAAGAAACCAATAAGGTGGTTAAGACGGAATTGTTCATTTTTAAACAAAGCCAGTGTAAAGCCTGTAAATACAAGAATTGAAACTACTTCCTGAATAACTTTTAACTCAACCAGAGAAAATGGCCCTCCTGTGCCGGAAAATCCTATTCTGTTTGCAGGTACCTGAAGTGAGTATTCAAAGAAAGCTATACCCCAGCTTAAGATAATTACTGACAGGAGACTTAAATTTTCGAACCGGCTCATTGTTTTTAATCTGAGGTGTCCATACCATGCAAAGGTCATGAAAGTATTAGACATTACAAGAAGAAGTACCGTATTTAAACCTTTCATAAATAGAAATTTTTTAAAAGGTGCTGTACTATAAGACTTTGGAATATATCTGTTTCGGATCACCTGGAGCATAAAAGTCTTTAAGGCTCGCCTGGAGAGTATAGCCGGTATTTCTATAGAAACCTTCTGTTGATGCATAAAGTGGTCTGCCTGATGTTTCAATCCAAAGGATCTTTCCTCCGGATGCAATGACATCTTCTTCAATTGCTTTGAGAAGCTTTGAGCCAAGCTTTTGTCCTCTTGAATCATGATGCACTGCAATCCAGTAGAGATCCCATGAGTGAGTTGAAAACGCATTTTGAGCATAATTTGCAAATGCCACCAGCTTATTATTCTGTAAAACTTTCATCCAGCAATACCCGCTCTTATCCGCCCCTTTTGCAAGAGTATCATCAGCTATCTCAAGAGCAGTATCTATCTCAAATTCGTAAAAATATCCAGTCGATCTTAGTATTTCAGCAATACTGTCTCTGTCCTTTTCAGATATCCCTTTGGAAATTTCAACCATCATAATCAGTTTAAGTCATTTATAATTCTCTGAAGAACAGCCGAAAATGAATATCCGGCTTCTTTTGTTGCTGCAACAAATCCTCCGTCAGGTGATATGCAGGGGTTTGCATTAATCTCTATAACATATACATTGTCTTTACTATCAGTCCTGGCATCCACTCTGGCATATCCTTTTAATCCAAAAAGATTCCAGCATGATATAGCAGCCTTTTTGAGTTTTTTTTCGAGTTCAGGATTAATACTACTTCCGGGAAATTCCCTGACAGTGTTAACATACTCAAAACTATCCATTTCCCATTTAGCTTTGAAATCTATTATTCGGGGCTTGTCCTTTTCATAGTTCACAAATACAATTTCCGCCAGAGGCATAACCTCCGGACCATCTTTACCTGCCAGAACACTCATATTAAACTCCCGTCCGTCGATGAAATCTTCAATAAACCAATGAGCATCATCAAGTCCTGTAAGTTTCTTTTCAAAACCAGGTTTGCATTCAAAGACAGACTCTTCAGTTATTCCAAGTGATCCATCTTCCCAAATTGGCTTTACAATATATTTTCTTCCGGTAATCAAATCCTTGTATTGTGAGGGAGAATAATAGCCAGGGTTACCAATTTCTGCATTTTTCATGGCTTTGCTTGCAAGTATCTTATTACTTGTAATAAACATTGCTTCAAGCGGATTACCTGAGTATGGGATTGAATATAAATTCAGCAGGGCAGGAATAAAATAATTAAGTTCACCCTTATTATTAATCGATTCAACAAGATTATAAACAAAATCAGGCTTTTGCGCTGCTATATACGCAATTTCATCCATAAACCGGTCTGTAATTCCTTTCCTGATTACAGTTATACCCATATCAATCAGATGTTGCTCAATATGTGCAACCTGATCAAGAACATCAAGTTCATCTGCCAGCGCGCCATTAAGAGGCTCATTAAAAATAATAAAACATTTCCTCATACTTCACTTTACCTCTTTGTCCTTTTAATTGCAGCTTCCATAATCATCTCCAATAACATCTGGTATTCAATTCCATACATACGTGCCAATATTGGAAGATCAGAGTGTACCGGATTCAGTCCCGCAAGTGGATTTGCTTCAATAAAGCAGATTTTGCCGTGGCGGTCAGCTTTCAGATCTACTCTTCCGCCATCTACAGCATCCAATGCTTTCCAGGCACCAATTGCAACTGATTTACATTCATCTGCAATTTCTACTGATAGAGGGGCGTAACTGCAATATTCCGTATAGTTTTCTTTAACCTCAACAGAGTATGGAAGATTATTTGCACAAAATACTTCCATACCACCTATAACTGAAGCTTCATCACCATATCCTACTATTCCGACTGTGAATTCCCTTCCGGGTAAATACTCTTCAACAAGAGCTGGTTGCCTGAATTCAGAAAGTATCCATGTGACCATGTTTTTCAGTTCTTCTTGAGAATTGACAAGACTTTTCGCTGTAATTCCCTTTCCTGTGCCTTCTGAAACAGGTTTTACAAAGAGCGGATATTCAAGTTTACACTTTTCCAAATTTTTAAGTTCTGTGATCAGAAAACCCGGACTTACCGGAACTCCTGCTTCTGATACAACAAGCTTGGCCAAATGTTTATTTAGCGATACGCCCATGATAACAGGGCCACTAAAAACATACGGTATTTTATATTGATCAAGAATTGCAGGAACAACTGACTCTCTACCGTCACCGTACAATCCTTCTGCAATATTAAAGATCATATCCCATCGTTTACCTGCAGAAAGTGCATCGATAAGCTGAAATGCATTTCCAATGGGTTCAGTAGTATGTCCCATTATTCTTAAGGAATTCTCAATGGCATCAACAGTCTCCTGCTTATCAAACTCTGCAGTCTCATCCATAGAATATCCCCGGTCAATATACCATGACCGTAAATCATAAGTCAAGCCAATTTTCATCTTAAGTGCTATTTCTCAGGATATTCACATAATATACCCTTGTAGTTACGCAGAACTATACGTTCATCATTATGGTCAACTACATAGTCTGGTAGCAAAGGAATTTTACCTCCACCACCAGGTGCATCTATAACAAATGTGGGTACAGCATATCCGCTTGTAAAACCTCTGAGTCCTTTTATTATTTCCAGTCCTTTCTTAACAGTTGTCCTGAAATGCCCCGATCCGGGGATTAAGTCGCACTGATACAGATAATAAGGTCTGACCCTTATCTTCAGCAGCTTATGCATTAAATCCTTCATTACAGGAACATTATCATTGATGCCTTTAAGAAGTACTGTCTGACTTCCGAGAGGGAATCCGTTATCAGCCAGTTTTATACAGGCTTTTGCACACTCATCTGTAATTTCCGATGGATGTGAGAAATGCAGACTTAGAAACAGAGGGTGATATTTTTTTAAGACATTAACCAGATTATCGGTAATTCTCTGCGGTAGCACAACAGGAATCCTGGTCCCGATCCTTATAATTTCAACGTGTTCGATACTTCTTACTCTTGAAAGAATATAATCCAGAGTTTCATCACTCAATGTAAGAGGATCTCCTCCACTTATCAGAACATCTCTGACCTCTGTATGGGTGGCAATATAATTGAACGCCTTTTCATAATCCTGACGGCCCAATTTGTCAAGTTTGCCAACTGTATGAGAACGGGTACAATACCTGCAATAATTTGAGCAGACCTGAGTAACAGTAAAAAGAACTCTGTCAGGATACCTGTGAACAATCCCTTTAACAGGAGAATATGAGTTCTCATGTAGCGGATCAGATTGCTCTGTAGTGTGCTGCAATAGTTCTTCTACTACAGGAATGACATTTCGTCTCAGAGGATCGGAAAATTTAGAATTATATATCAGTGAAGCAAAATATGGAGTTATCCTGAGAGGAAGACGACCTTTAAGATTATTAATAGCCAAAATTTCCTTTTCGGATAATTTCATGATTTTCTTCAGATCATCAATGCTGGTAAAAGCATTGCGAAGCTGCCATTTCCAATCATTCCAGGAATCTATGGTTGTTAGGGGGAAGAAGCGACGGATGAACTCCGAACTTCTGTTGCTGACTAACTGAACTGGGATTTCGTTTTGCGAAAAAAACGTGGTTTTCGCGCCAGGCTCTTCATCAGAAGAGCAACCCACGAGGCGACTCTCTCCGTGGAGCGTCGTAGCCTCATTATTGTTAGCGTTCATAGCAGATGATGAAAATTTTCACCTTTTCTTTTTTAAGTTTAGTTGTTTTAAATTAATATTAGTTTTCTTAAAAAATTTGTTACGAAAATATATATTCTGTAAACATGAATTATAACATCAGGCCCATAATTATTAACACATCAGATATTTTATTAACAAACTGTTTTTGTTTATCAATTTATAAATAATTTAATTCATTGAATTTAAATGTATTGGTTAGTATTAATAATAATTTTAAACATGATTTAATAGTCTTAATTTATATTCCATCATAAACTGAAAAAATTGCAATTTATTTTATACAAATGATTAAATATTTTAATAAAAAAAACTGACATAAGGGTAATCAAAAAGAATGCCAGAATTAATTAGCAAACCGGGTAAACATATTTTAATTAATTTGAAATACTTTTGCATTCTGTTTTTTAAATTTTACATAATTCAAAACCTAACAAATATTAGTTGTGTTTTGTTTAAAAAGAGATATTTTAATATTTTCTTAAGAATCAATATTTACTTACTTTTCAGCAAAGCAGGTCAGTTTATGAAATAAAAAAAAGGAAAACATTACAGGTTTTAATAATTTGTGTTCATAATTAACAATTTAATGAATTTAAAACGAGAAAATATTTTAAAATCATTTTTCAGGGATGTCGCTGAGGCTGTATCAGGCACTGAACAGGATTTTACGGAGGGTAAACTGAGCAGGGCAATATTATTGTTGTCAATACCAGCTGTCCTTGAAATGGTTATGGAATCTGTATTTGTCATTGTTGATATATTCTTCGTATCCAAGCTGGGTGCCGAAGCCGTTGCCACTGTTGGTTTAACTGAATCAATGATCACAATAATTTATGCTATTGCAATTGGATTAGGAACTGCTACCACTTCGATGGTTTCCCGTCGCATTGGGGAAAAGAATCCTGACTCGGCATCAAAAGCAGCTTTTCAGGCGATTTTTACAGGACTGATTGTGTCTTTATTAATTGGCCTTCCTGGTGCCATTTATGCAGAAAGACTTCTTGATATGATGGGAGCTTCTCAAACTATAATCAGGGAAATGTCGGGTTATACCAGGATAATGTTAGGAGGAAATGTTGTTATAATGATGCTTTTCATTATTAATGCGATATTCAGAAGTGCCGGCGATGCAGCAGTTGCGATGAAAGTACTTTGGATTGGAAATATAATCAATATTATTCTTGATCCATGTCTGATTTTCGGATTGGGACCATTCCCTGAAATGGGAGTAACCGGTGCAGCTTTAGCTACAAATATTGGAAGAGGAACGGCTGTAATGGTGCAGTTTTACCTTCTTTTCTTTGGAAGCAATCGTATCAGGCTTACAATCAAACACATCAGTATTGATTTCAAGGTAATGTTTAAACTTCTTAAATTATCTGTTGGAAGTATAGGACAAAACCTGATTACAACAACAAGCTGGATTGCACTTGTCAGGATTATTTCAGTTTTCGGTAGCGAAGTTGTGGCAGGTTATACAATAGCAATCAGGATAATTGGATTTACAATTTTACCATCGTGGGGTATAAGCAATGCTGCTGCAACTCTTGTCGGACAAAATCTCGGAGCAAAAAAACCCGAAAGGGCTGAAAGAGCAGTCTGGGTTACAGGTTGGGTAAATATGGTATTACTGGGGATCATTGGCCTGATACTTGTTCTTTTCCCTGAACCATTCATTAGAATATTCATTGATAACGAAAATGTTATTAAATCAGGTGTTCTGGGGCTAAGAATAGTTAGTATAGGCTTCATTGCCTATGGACTAGGAATGGTTCTGGTAAACTCATTCAATGGAGCAGGAGATACATCAACACCTCTTAAAATAAATATTTTTGCCTTCTGGTGCGTTGAAATTCCTCTTGCCTGGTTACTGGCAATAAAAGCAGGATTCAATGAAGAGGGAGTTTTTATTGCAATTGTGGTGGCAGAATCACTGATGACTTTAATTGCATGGCTGGTTTTCAGAAGAGGAAAGTGGAAACTGAAAGAGGTATAAAAGAATAAGACAAAAGTCGTAGCGAAGCGAAGACCCAGAGCGAAGCGTGGGGACAAAAGGTAAAAGGCAAAAGTTGAGAAACAGCCTGGGGTGCAGAAAAAGTTCAAAATCTGCAAAAAGCAAGGTGAGTTTATTCCTCAGCTGATCCGGAATCTTTCCGCATTTTCTTTCTTTGACCCTGACTCTTTTTTTCTTCAAGACGTTTCAGCTTTGATGTCAGTGTTGGCTTTGTTGATCTTCTGAATTTTGGAATAGTTAAAACGGAGGAAATCAAATTATAAAATTTTTCAGTAACTACCTCTTTATTCATTAGTTGAGTACGTTCTGAGTCTGAGTTAATTATCAATTCTCCCTCTTTATTGATTTTATTCTTAAGCTTATTGAAAATTATTTCTTTTTCCCTTGAAGAAAGGTTTGGAGATTTGAGCAAGTTGAAACGTAATTCAACTTTTGTATTGACTTTATTTACATTCTGCCCCCCCGGACCACTGCTTCTTGAGGCAGAAAATACAAACTCAGATTCTGGTATCCGTTGCTTTAACTCTTCTGGATTCATAACTGAGAGCTTTAGATGTTAAATGAAAAAAAGTGCAACACCGGCAACACTTATTATGGCTCCTAAAAGTTCAGGAATTGTAACTTTCTCTTTATAAAGAACAACGGCAGGCAATATGATAAATACCGGTACAAGGGCCATTATGGTTGATGCTATTCCGGCTTCAGTATATTTCACTGCAATTAAAGAGAATGACACTCCAAGGAATGGGACCAAAAAATGCACCCAGGCCAGTAAGGAACATTCCGTCTTTATTCCTGGAAGCTTTTACTACGTTACTCCATCTTGCTAGCATGGTTACAAGGATCACATACCCCAATATTCCTGCTATTACCCTGATTTGTGTGGCTGAAAAAGGGTCATAATCCTTAAGTCCGAATTTGCTCAGAACAAGTCCAAGTGCTTGTCCAAGTGCACCTCCTAAAGCGAAGAGAATACCCTTTGGGTCGAGCTTGAGTGATAGCTTTTCACCTTTGCCATTTCTGCTGAATATTGCCATAACAATGCCTGTAAAAGTCAGACTCATTCCCAGGTAATGATAGAGTGTGAGACGTTCCCCAAGAATTATGAAACTAAAGAACGCAGTAATAGGAGGGACTAACGTCATTATCAGCATTGAGAATCTTGAACCTATCATGGTATAGGATTTGAATAGGAAAAGATCACCGAATACAAACCCTACAAGCCCTGATAGTGTCAGCCATAGCCAGTTTTCATAGCTGGCATCGAATGGAAATATCATCCCTCTGCGTATGAGATTAAATACGCTAAGGAAAACTAAACCAATAAATAATCTCAGAATATTAACAGCAACTGAACCTATCTTATGACTGGCAGATTCAAAGGATAAAGCAGTTACTGTCCAGAAAATTGCTGTAAGTAGTGCGGCAAATTCGCCCAGGTGGGTATTTATAAAATCCATTAAAACAGAATAAAAAAAAGCAGACCTGAAATTATTTCAGGCCTGCAAAAGTAATGTTAAATCTCAATAAAAGACAAATTATTTGCCAGGTATCAGAATTCCAGACATTAATTATATCGATACAGTCGTATTCTAATCCTCAGAATATTCAAACTTATAATCGCCTGATCCGGCTTCAAATAATAAATTTTTACCTTCAATCCTTATTCCGGAAAAATTAAGATTTTCAGAAAGATTTTTGCCATTCTCACTGACTTTTGAAGCTGCACTTACAGGCAGCTTAATTGTTGCAGTAGTGTTATGGGGGATCTTAACTGTTATAACAGCATTTTTTCCTACTCTTTCCCATCCGGAAGTTATTGTACCATATGAGCTCTCAAATGATGCCTTTGAATATGTTAGTTTATCTGATGGGTGTGGCTGAATTATAAAGTGCTTATAACCGGGTTCTTTAATTTCAATACCTGCTGATACCCTGTACATCCAGTCACCGATTGCCCCGTAGGCATAATGGTTAAATGAATTCATTCCGGGATCCTGAAAAGTGCTGTCAGTTTTCTGACCATCCCAGCGTTCCCATATTGTGGTGGCTCCCATTTTAACCGGATAGAGCCATGATGGATATGTTTCCTGAAGCAGAAGATCATAAGCTACATCAGTATATCCATTATCAGATAGGACAAAGCAAAGATATGGGGTGCCCAGAAAACCTGTTGAAAGATGGTTGTTACGTTCTTTGATATCTTTAACAAGATACATTGCGGCATTTCCCTTCAGAGTTTCAGGAAGCAAATCAAACATAAGAGCCAGAACATAAGATGTTTGGGAATTTGTTCCGACTCTTCCGCTTTTAGTTACATATTCATTAATAAATACATTTTTTATTTTTATGAATAATTCGGAATAAAACTTTGCATCATCGGTCTTTCCAAGAACCTTTGCGGTTTCGGCCATTATACTGGTTGAATATGCAAAAAATGCGGTTGCAATAAAATCATGATCTGTGTAGCCATCCGCTTCTCTATGGCTGTTAACCGGAGGATGATAGAATAACCAGTCACCGTATTTACTTCCTCCGCTCCAGATTAAACCTTCTCCCGACTTGTTTATGATGTAATCCACCCATGCCTTCATTCCGGAATATTGGTTTTCAAGCAGTTGTTTATCCCCGTAAACATTGTACATTGTCCATGGTGTAATTACAGCAACATCGCCCCAACCGGCTGATGGCTGTACAGTCAAACTTCCCTGTTTGTTTAAAATGTCCGGAATTACATCAGGTACTTCACCACCCGGTCTCTGGTCTGCTGTAACATCCTTTAACCATTTTGTAAAGAAAGCGGAGACATCCATATTATAGGCTGCTGTTCTGCAAAAAGCCTGAGCATCACCGGTCCAGCCAAGTCTCTCATCTCGCTGGGGACAATCTGTCGGTACATCAACAAAATTGCCTTTTTGCCCCCACTGGATATTATGCTGCAATTTATTAAGAAGTGGATTTGAACTTTCGTAGGAACCTGTGACAGGCATATCAGAGTGAACAACAATTCCTGTCAGATTTTCAGGTTTAAGCTCGCCCGGAAAACCTGTAACTTCAACGAATCTGAATCCCATGAAAGTGAACCTTGGCTCATAGATCTCTTCTCCTGTTCCGGCGAGAGTATATGTAAGCTGACATTTTGCTGATCGCAGATTAACTGTATAAAATTCTCCGAACTTATCCATAACCTCAGCATGCCTGAGAGTTACTACAGTTCCTTTATTTCCTGTAACCTTTAAACGTAACCAGCCGACCATGTTCTGACCCATATCCACAACGAGCTTACCTTTTGGAGTACGGAAAATCTTAACAGGTTTAATCTCCTCAATTTTTCTCACAGGCGGGCCTTGTGATGCAATAAGATTTGAATTGACATAGTTGCCTGTTATAACCGGTTTCCAGTTTGTTTCATTATAACCTGCTAAGTTCCAGCCAGTAAGTTTTTTTGTTGCATCATATATTTCTCCATCATAAATATCATTCATTCTTATTGCACCATCATTTGAAGATTTCCAGGTTTCATCGCTTATAACCATCTCTTCAGAACCATCAGTGTATTCAATTTTCATTTGAAGTAAAAGCCCGAGTCTTTTACCATATACAGCCCAGTTATCCCCCCAGGCAAGTGTTCCTCTGTACCAGCCGTCTCCCATAACAGCGCCAACTGCATTCTTTCCTTTTATTAATTGACCGGTTACATCATACACCTGGTACTGTAATCTCTTGCTGTATGAAGTCCATCCCGGAGTAAGTACCTGGTCACCTACTTTTTTCCCGTTCAGGTGTAATTCATAATAGCCATGAGATGTTACATATACCCTTGCTGAAGCTATACTTTTGTTTAATGAGAACTCTTTTCTGAAATGCGGCGATGGCGCAAATCTTACTGTATCTTCATCCATCTCAATCCATTTGGCTTTCCAGTCAGATTGTGCCAATAATCCCATTTCCCAAAATGCAACTTCACTCCATTTTGACTCTCTTCCTTTATTATCCCATATCTTAACCTGCCAGAAATATCTTTGTCCGGATTTCAATTCAGTCCCTTTATAGGGAAGAAGAACTGATTCACCCGATTCAGTTTTCCCAGATTGCCAAATGGTTTTATTACCGGAGAATTTTACATCGGTTGATACTCTGATTGAGTAAGCAATCTGCATGATATTATTACCTGCAGCATTTATCTTCCAGGAAAATCGTGGTTTTATTACATCTATACCAATAGGATTTTTCTTATGCTCGCAGGTCAGATCTTTAACAACAAGATCCTGTGAAAAAATAGTTCCGGAAATAAAAAAAAGCAAAAGGGTTAATTTGATAAGTTTCATAGCTTGATCTGTTTAAGTTTATGTGAAGATAGATAAAATAGGTCAATTATGGCTTTAATTTTTATTCTACAAAGTATATAGTATTTATTTATATATGATTATTAAGTTGGAAGTCAGATCCGCCGGTTGGCGGACGAAGTCGGAAGTAAGAGACACAAAGGTTTTCGCAAGAAAAAATTATGAAAGGTTAATTTGTTTATAATATAATTGAAAATAAAGGTGCCATGTAGGTTGGTCATCAGGTTTGGTTCACTAAGGTAATACTTTTCTTATTCTTCGGACTCCCGACGCCCGACTTCCGACTTCAATTCATTCACTACTAATTAGATACTAATTTTTTAATGGTATAATTGAAATATTTGTTTTTTGCCTTATCTTTATTCCCTCAAATATGACCTACATAATTTAAAAAAATACAAAATGGAAAAGAAAACAATCAATCGCAGAAATTTCCTTGGAGCTGGCCTTGCTGCTGCTGCATCACTCACAGTAGGAAAATCGTTTGCTTCTGATGGTACTGCAAAACCTGTACCTGTTAAAAAGAATGATGAAAATCCATTTAATGAACGCACTTACAGCGCTATGCCCACACGTTCTTTCGGAAAGACCGGTTATAAAGTCGGTGTCCTTAGTCTTGGTGGACAGGCAACACTTGAGATGACAGGAACTGAAGATGAATCTGAAAAAATTATAAACAGAGCCATAGATCTTGGTGTGAATTATATTGATACTGCTGCATCATACGGAGGGGGAATAAGTCAGCTTAATATCGGGAGGGTTATGAAAACCCGTAGGAATGAGGTATGGCTATCAACCAAGACGCATGATTATACCTATGATGGTGCTATGCGGTTACTCGAGGAAAGTTTGAAAGAATTTACAGACAGATCATATCGATACATGGCAACTTCATAACATTCAGAGGCAGGATCAGGTAGACCAGGTTTTTGCAGCAAATGGAGCAATTAAAGCACTGGAAAAAGCTAAATCGGAAGGCATGGTACGGTACCTTGGAATTACAGGACATTTTGAGCCACTGGTTCTTCTCAAAGCTATTAACAGATATCCTTTCGATCAGATTTTAATGGCGTTGAATGCTGCTGATGTTCATTATCTTAGTTTCATCAACTACCTTCTTCCCGAAGCTCAGAAAAAAGGAATTGGAATAGTCGGAATGAAAGTGGCAACCCGGGGAAGAATGATTTCTACCTGGACACCTCCTCCTGTGAAAGATCAACCAGAACGAATGGCTACGACAAAACCGGGTACAATAACAATTAAAGAGGCTCTTACATATAATATGAGCCAACCTGTTAGCACAACTATAATAGGTGTGGACAATGTAGCTCAGATTGAGGAAAATGTGAAAATTGCTTCTGAATTTGCCCCTTTGTGTGAGGCAGAAATGAAAGAAATCGAATTCAAAACATTGCCTATCGTACGTCAGGGATTGTATTTCAGACGTTGGAATTTGGGAGCTTGATATTGTAAATTATTGAAATTGAGATAATAGCAGTCAATATATTATTGGCTGCTATTTTTTTCTCTTTATCAGGTGTAAAATATTACGAATTTCTTTGGCTTGCAGTATTACAAACCAGTTTATGGATGTTCAGCGATAGGATTAAAAAATCCGCATTGCCACCTCCGCAGGGGCAGCCAGCAATTCCTCCAATTTTGGATCAAGCTTGACCAGGGTAAGGGAAAATCCTTGCATCTCAAGAGAAGTGCAGTAATTGCCTACATAACTGCGTTTAACCTTCAAGCCATAGCGCTGGGCTAATTCATGGGCATGTCCATAGAGTAGGTAAAGCTCTGAGATTGGTGTACCACCCATGCCATTAAGCATAAGAGCCACTTCATCTCCGGCTTTATAGGGTAGATCTGTTACAACAGCTTCCATTAATTCTTCTACCAGTTGCCGGGCTGGGGACAGTTTAGTGCGTTTCCGCCCCGGTTCGCCATGGATGCCAATCCCCATTTCCACTTCATCGTCACCGAGACTGAAGATTGGTTTGCCTTTCGCTGGAGGCGTGCATCCGGTCAAAGCCATCCCCATAGTGCGTGTTACTTCTACAACCCGATTACCTAAACTTTCCAATTCAATCAAACTGGCACCGTGCTCAGATAACGCGCCAACAGCTTTTATTACAAAAAAATTTCCAGCCACACCGCGTCTTCCTACTGTATAGAGAGAGTCCTTCACCGCCACATCGTCGTTAATGATGACGGTACGGACTTCGATTCCTTCGGCTTCCGCCATTTCCCGGCCCATCTCAAACGACATCCGATCACCAGTATAGTTGTTTAGAAGATGTAACACCCCACGAGGTGAGGCTATCAATTGGGTGGTACGATAAACATAATCGGCTGCCGGGGCTGCGAAAACGTCCCCGGGGCAGGCTGCATCCAACATGCCTTGCCCAACCATCATGACATGAGCAGGCTCATGGCCGGAACCAGAACCTTGCATAATGGAGACTTTGTCCTGGCGAGGAATATCAGTTCGCATAATGAGGTTATATTCCGGCACATATTTCAATTGGGTTGGGTTTGCCAAAGCCAAACCACGCAACATTTCCGGAACAAAATTTTTGGGGTCATTAACGAATTTTTTCATATTTTATCTATTTGTAAATTAAAGTTACTATTCTGTACAGACCGTAGAAACGGCTTCAAAGAGTAAAGCAATGGCTACTGCTCCGGCATCAAGGCTGCCGATGCTACGTTCTCCGGCATAAGCTGCACGCCCTTTTTTGGCGATCATGCTCCGCGTGCTTTCAGCGGCCTGCCGTGCACAGCTGGCGGCAGCCTTCAACGCGGTCGGTTCATCGTGACCATTTTGAAATGAATGTTCCAAACAGTCGATGGCAGGGACTAAAGCATCTAACAGAGTCTTATCACCTACATCTGACTGGCCTCTCTTTTTGATCCCTGCAATAGATTGACGAAACATACCAATCAGATCCTCCTTGCTTATATCTTTTTTTTTCTCCCAAATAGACACCAGCCTGTAGAAAGGCGGTTCCCCATATGGTGCCGGATACTCCGCCAACCCGACCCATGAAAGTTATTGCTACTTTTTTCAAAAAAGCTCCGGGAGAACTGCGATCGAGTTGATCGAAATCTTCCATCACTTTTTCAAAGCCCCTTGCCACAGAAAACCCAAAATCCCCATCACCAACAACACCGTCCAATTCGCTTAGTTCGTTTTCATTAGATATTATGGTCTGAGCCATAATCCGGATCACTTTCTCTACATTCAGGCAACTCATTGGACACCTCCTGTTTTTTTATCCACCTCGAACAAGGCGTTCATTGTGAGGTCATTGAAAGCATTAAACACGATAGTCCAATACAGCTTACAGAGCACATTTTTTTTGATCACCCGTAATTGTGTTATCGACATATAAAAGAATATTAAATGTAAACTTATAAACCTCTAAATTATTAATTAAAACATGTGTTATAATACAAAACAAGCATAAATATAAAACAATATATGGAATTTTATTTCTATTTTTTATAACTGTTGTCCTATACTCGGTGTTACAGTCGACAAGTTATGCTTATAAAGTACACCAGATTTCTAAGCATATGGCATTTACGTTCTCTCCGTAAATGTAATTTTGCTAAACTTTCCTACCTTAATTTGTGAAATCACTGTGGATTTTCCTTCATTTATTATTTTTATCTGACACTAATGAAAATATCTCTATCTTTGTCTAGATTCAATAACTTATATGACTGGTTTACTTCAATATAGCGATGAGGAGTTGATGCTTGAACTTAAAGCGGGAAATATGACTGCTTTTGATTTGCTTTATAAAAAGTATAACAGAAAGATCTATAAATTTAGCAATTCAATACTTAAATCTCAGGAAGAATCTGAAAATCTTCTGCAGGATGTATTCATGTGTCTTTGGGAGAATCGTTTCAAAATTGAAAAAGATTCATCCATAAAATACTATTTATTTACTGTAACATATAATTCAGCAATTACTCTGCTACGAAAAAAAGCTAAAGAGTCTCAGTTTATTGAAAATCTTCGGACACTTCAGGACAATACTGTGACGGCTGTTGATGTTGAACTTGAATATAATGAACTTACAGCAAAACTTGATGAAATAATTAACGGACTCCCTGCGCGCCAAAAGGAGGTTTATCTTCTTCACAAAGTTGAAGGTTTAAAATATCATGAAGTGGCTGAAAGACTGAATATTTCTATTAATACTGTTGAGAATCATATGGCGAGAGCCCTTAAAACCATCCGTGGGAAGATAGGTAATTACTCATTGGTGTCAATTCTGTTCTTGTATCTGCAATATTAATATTTTACCTATTATTGCAGGTACTTCCTTTTTACAATTATTATATAGCCACATATTTTACCAATCATCTTTTTTTTTCCTTAAAGTAGTGGTGTATCTTAAATTCTGCGTCTTAATATTAAATAACAGGAAATTAGTTTTTTGAGTTTTATATTAGGTTAGGTGGTAAAGTCTGGTAATTAAGCACTTCCGTCATTAACGCGGAAGTGCTGATTGCCTTAAACAGAATAATAAAAGAAGTTGTGAATAAAGAACTCTTAAATAAATATTGTAATAATTCATGTACTGAAACAGAATTACTAACCATACTTGAGTGGTTCAGGGAATCATCCATGACAAGTGAAGGAAAATCGATATTTTTTAAGGTTTGGGAAGAAATGAATGAAGATGATGTTACTCCAGAAATAAATTTTGATCTTATACTCGATCGCATACACCATAAAGTTAATCTTAATCAGTCTAAACCCACTTTAATGACTGCTCCTCAGATCCGGAAAGAAAAAATGCGGGCAGATTTTGTATTGTTTATTACGAGAGTTGCCGCAATTCTCTTACTTCCTGTACTGGTTTTTGGATTATATATGTATACTAATTATAAGTCTGATAAGAAACTTCTCTCTGCATTGGACGAATCATATAATGAGGTGTTCTCATCAAGTGATGCAATAACCAAAGTCACATTGATGGATGGTTCTAATGTTTGGCTAAATCATAACAGCTCCTTAAAATATCCGGTTGTTTTCCATGGTAATGACCGCAGAGTTGAGCTTAAGGGAGAAGGATATTTTGAAGTTGCTTCAGACAAGGACAACCCGTTTATAGTAAACACTGGTGAACTTGAAATAATGGCAATTGGAACAACCTTCAATATAATGTCATATCCTGAAGAGGATAGAATTGAGACTTCTCTTATTGAAGGTGTTGTTAAGTTGCACCGTATTGATCCGGAAGGTAATTTAATTCCAGATATAGGATTGAAACCTACAAATCTGGCCACTTTTAATAAAATGAGTAAAGAAATAAATATTCGTGATATAGATGATGACAGGTATTTTTCCTGGAAAGAGGGTAAACTTGTATTTAATGGTGAACCAATGGACGAAGTTGCCAGGAAACTCAGCAGATGGTTCAATGTTGATATCGTCATTGGTGATCCTGAATTATACGAACTTGATTATACAGCTACCTTTGTCAATGAAACTCTTCCCCAGGTTTTGGAACTGATAGCTCTTATGTCACCTGTCAGTTATTCAATTTCAGACAGGGAACAAACTGACAAGGGTACATTTGCCAGAAGAAGAGTTGTTATGAGTTATAGCAAAGTAGAAGTTAAGTAATTAATTTTAGCAATTTAAACTAATGAATATGAATAATTTATAATAAAAAACGGGACAGTGTTGACGCACCATCCCGCCAGATCAGGTACTTCTAACTGTATTTATTTTTTAGTAACCTTAATCCTAACAAATTTATGAAAAAATTTCCAAACTACTACGGAAGGATACCATTTGGTCTTCTTTCTAAAAAAACAATCAGAGTAATGAAACTAACCTTGTTTTTATCAATGCTGACATTAATTCAGCTCTGGGCAGAAGACTCTTATTCTCAGATCACTAAACTGACTCTTGATATTAAAGACGTTAAAATCTCTGATGCACTTAAAGAGATTGAGAATAAAAGCGAGTTTTTTTTCCTCTACAGTCCAAAACTGATTGATGTCGAAAGAAGAGTGGACCTTGTCGCAGATAATGCTCCGATCAAAGATATCCTTGATGATATCTTTGGATCAACAGTAAAATTTGCTGTTTACGACCGTCAGATTATTCTGACTGCAGCAAATCAGCCTGTTTTAAATATTGAGAACCAGCAAAAAAGTATTAAGGGGAAAGTAACCGATAAATCTGGAGAACCGCTTCCCGGAGTATCTATTATTGTTACAGGAACTACAATCGGTACAATTACTGATTTGAGTGGAGATTTTTCAATTTCTCCTCCGACTGGCAGCAAGAGTCTGTCCATTTCTTTTATGGGAATGCAGACCCAGGTAATAGATATCGGGACATCTGATGTAATAAATGTCACGTTAGCTGAATCAGAAACTGTTCTTGATGAGGTTGTAGTTGTAGGTTATGGAACTGTGAAAAAAAGTGATCTTACAGGTTCCATTACTACAGTAAAAGCTAAAGATCTGACAATGCGTCCGGTTCCAACAATTGCTTCAGCCCTTCAGGGTCAGGCAGCTGGTGTTCTTGTCCGCACACAGTCTTCCGCGCCGGGAGGTACTTCATCAGTTACCATACGTGGTATTAACTCTGTAATGAGCGGATCAGAACCTCTGTATGTCGTTGATGGTATTCCTCTGCAGGATATTAACTCTATTGCTCCGGAAAACATAGAATCTCTGGAAGTACTTAAAGATGCATCATCTACTGCCATTTATGGTTCACGAGGTGCAAACGGAGTCATACTTATCACATCGAAAAAAGGAAAGTCAGGCAAACCAGTGGTAACTTATGGCACATATTATTCAATTGAAAAAATGCCAACTGGTAATGAATTGATGAATGCAGAAGAGTTTACAACATTATATACCGAATGGGAATTAAATAGAAATCCAAACCTTACCCCTGCACAGTTGTGGTACAACGGTAGTTCATATGACAGACCTCTGCCTCAGAATGCAGGTATCGGTACTGACTGGTGGAAAGAGACAACACAGACAGGTCATGCTATGAATCAGCAGTTCAGTGTCAGTGGCGGAGGAGAAAAAAATACCTATTCTGTTTCACTAAATTACCTGGATCATAAGGGTATAATAAAAGGAGGTGATTATAACAGGTTCGATGTCAGAACCTCAAACACCTATGAGATAAATGATTGGGTAAATGCAGGCCTTGATTTGTATATAACCCGGTCAATGAAAAATTCATCCGGAGAGAACACATGGCTGGAACTAAACACAGGAACTATCAATGCCATCATTAAAATGACAGCAGCCCAATCTGTTTATGCACCTGATGGTTCTTACCAGAAAAACACACTTCCAGGTTCACAAACATGGGAGAATCCTGTAGCACTGGCAAATGAACTTACGGATGCAGTTCGCGGACAGAGAGCATTTGGTAATTTTTATCTGAATATAAAGCCGTTAAAGGACCTTAATTTCAAAATAAGCGCCGGAGGTGATGCCAATGAAAGAAAAACCATGTACTATAATCCCTCTACCACAATATATGGTGGCTTATCAAAGGGCAGTGCATTATTGGAATCTAATATCGACAGCTATTTCATAACTGAAGAAATCCTGACATATAAGAAGCAGATTGGTGAAAACCGTTTTGATTTATTAGGTGGTTTTACATATGAACAGAGTGTTTATGAGAATATGGGTGGTGCATCAAGCAACTATTTCACTGATTCATACGAGTATAATAACCTTGCTGCAGGAAGTGTTTTTGATAAGCCTTACTCTTTGAAGACTAAATGGTCGCTTGCTTCATTCTTGGGACGTGTAAACTACGCCCTGAAAGACAAGTATCTTGTTAGTTTATCAGGCCGCTATGATGGAAGTTCAAAATTTGGTGAAGGCAATAAATGGGGATTTTTCCCATCTGTTGCAGCAGCATGGAAAATATCAGATGAAATATTCATGCAGGATATAAAATGGCTTTCAAATGCAAAACTCAGGGGAAGTTACGGATCTGTTGGTAACTCAAACATCGGATTATACAGATCACTTGCAACATATACAATTGGTAACTATCCTATTGGTCAGGCAATTAATCCGGGGGTTTATGCAACAGGGCTTGAAAATACCGAACTTAAATGGGAGACGACAGTAACAGCAGAAATTGCAGTTGATTTTCGTCTTTTCGACCGGGTTAATTTTACCATTGATGCCTACAGTAAAAAAACAAATGATCTGCTTATGTTTGTAAGTCTCATTGAAACTTCAGGAATGCTGACCGCATTAAGAAACGTAGGTGAGCTTCAGAACAGAGGATTTGAATTTTCTGCTGATGCTGTTGTCGTTGACAAAGCAGTTGTCTGGAGAATTAAAGGGGATATCTTCACAAATAAGAGCAAGATTCTTAAACTTAACGGTGATGCATCACAGGCTTGGAAAATAGGACAACCACTTGGTGCAGAAAGAGGTCCGCTAATTGATGGTATATTTGAAACACAGGAAGACCTTGACAATTATATAGGTGCTGATGGAAAAGTAATGAACGGTGCAAAACTTGGCGATTACAGAACAGTTGATACTAATAAGGATGGGAAAATTTCCGGTGAGGATAATGTAATTATATATGATCCGAATCCAAGGTTTACCTACAGTATTTCAAACGATATTTCTTATAAAAGATTCTCATTGAATTTTTTTACTTACGGAACTTATGGAAATCAGATACGTAACATTACAGGTGGTTATTTGACAAACCTGAGTACGATAAGAAATAATCTCAGCAAAGATATTGTTGGTAACTACTGGAGCACTTCACATCCTACCGGCGTTAAATATCCCAAACCTGGTACAGCAACTACAAGTCCGGTTATAGAAGACGGAACTTTTCTGAGAATTCAGAATATTGTTCTATCATATTCAATTCCGATCAAAAAGGTTAAGAGTGCAAGGGTATATGTCAGTGGTCAGAACCTGATAACTCTTACTGACTATTCAGGCTATGATCCCGATGTAACATCCCCGGCTGGAGTAAAAGTTGGAACAGGGGTTGTCTCAAACACAACAATAGGTTATGATAATGCTTCTTATCCGACACCAAAGGTAGTAACTTTTGGACTAGACTTAACCTTTTAATCAACATCTAAAAACAGATCCATTATGAAAAAGTTAGTATATATTTTAATATTTATCTTTACACTTTCCTCTTGTGAAGAATTAGTGAAAGAGGAGGTGTTTTCGACTATAACTCCCAATAATTTCTTTAAAAGCGAAAAGGACCTGCTCATTGCTGTAAACGGAGTGTATGATGGCTTGCAGACAAATAATGTCTTCCATATAAATCTTAATAATCTGATGGTGGGAGAATTCATTAATAACTGGAGCCCTGTTTTTCAGACACTCGTTATTACAAATACTGCATCAGAACTCTGGATCATTTGGAGTGAAAACTACAAAACTATCGGAAAGGCAAATGAGGTTCTGGCAAAACTGGAGAAGTTTGAGATGGATAAAGCTTTAAAAGACAGGTATGCCGGAGAGGTTCGGTATCTCAGGGCTCTATGTTATTTCAACATGGTAAGGACATTTGGCCAGTTTCCTCTTGTTAAATCAGCCCCAACCAGCTTAGACCAGGTTGTAACTCCCGATCCAAATGCCACAGGAGCTTATGAAGGAGAATATCTTAAACAGGTTGACCGTGATGTGATCTATGACTTCATTACTGAAGACCTGAAATTCTGCGAACAGGTTCTGCCCGCAACTTATGGTGCAGCCGATTTCGGACGGGTAACAAAAGGGGCAGCATCGGGAATGCTTGCAAGGGTTTATCTTTTCCAGGCTGGTTTATACTATGACTATAATACAGGAGGATTAAAGCCTGGTGATAATGCAAAATGGGCATTGTGTGCCCAGAAATGCCAGGAAATTATTACTTCCGGTACATATTCATTATTGACTGATTATTCAACTCTTTTTCTGAACAGCAATGAAACCAACAATGAAATGATATTTCAGGTTCAGTATATGTCGTCAAAGGAAAGCGGGGTGACTGGTGAAGGTGCTGTTCATGCCCCCGAGTTTGGTATTAAAGGTGCAGATATCACTCCATATTCTTATAATCAATGTTCTGTTAATCCGGTTTATTTCAATGACTGGGTAGCTGTCAATGGTAACACAGATAAAAGATATTCAACAACTTTTCAGACCTCGTATGTCAACAAATCGGGAGTTACAATTAACTGGGGTTCAGGTAATTTCAGGGGGCCGTTAACAAGAAAGCTTGTAAGCGATATTGAACATCCTATATATGCAACGGCTCCTAATGATTATGGAGATAACCTGGTCGTGCAGCGTTATGCTGATGTTTTACTGATGCACTCTGAGGCCTTAAATGAGTCAGGGGCTGCTCCTGATGCAAATACTCTGATGGGCATAAACAAAATAAGAGTAAGAGCAGGAAAACCAGAACTAACCTTGCCAATAACAAAGGAAGCGTTGCGTGAAGAGATTTGGAAAGAACGCAAATGGGAACTTTGTCTGGAGGGTTTTTATCTTTATTTCGATTGCCAGCGTACAGGTCGTTACCTGACTGAAGTTACCAAGTACTGGCATAACAGAAGGTTGGTAACTCCTACTGAGAAATATTACATTATGCCTATTCCTTATCAGGCTACTCAGACCAATTCGTCACTTAAGCAGAACTTTGGCTGGTAATTAGTTTGTTTTTTATGAGTAATTGAAAAGAAGGAGATGTGTTTGATGAACATCTTCTTCTTTTTTTTAACTCTGAAATTCAAAGTATACGATTCATTGAATTGATTTAATAATAAATTAATATCTGCCATCCTTAATAATCAATTCAAAATCGATTGAATATCAGTATATCCTTATTCATAATTTCTGAAAGTCATTAAAACATAAAAGAAACAATGAAAAAAATAATTAATATTTTATTCCTTCTGGTTGCATTTCAATTGCCGTTATTTTCAAACAATTCAGGTAATATAATACATGTTGCCAAGACTGGAGATGACTCTAATGATGGCTCACAGAAGTCTCCTCTT
The DNA here is from genome assembly GCA_963732435.1 of uncultured Bacteroidales bacterium. GTDB lineage: Bacteria > Bacteroidota > Bacteroidia > Bacteroidales > VadinHA17 > LD21. The sequence continues at coordinate 122,149 of CAVSZL010000013.1, forward strand.
CTTACAATAAACGCAGCGTCTAAAGTCGCAATGCCGGGTGATCTCATTCTGGTGCATGAGGGTACATATCGCGAATGGGTAAAACCAGAAAGAGGTGGTATTGCCGTGGATAAAAGAATTACTTATCGTTCAGCGCCCGGTGAAAATGTGTCCATTAAGGGGTCGGAGAGGATCACAAACTGGACAAAAGTCAGCCCCGGCGTTTGGATGGTTGAACTGCCGGATACATTCTTCGGAGGTTATAATCCATATAGACTTACAGTCTCAGGTGGGTGGCTTGAGTACGGAAAATGGCACCATCTGGGTGATGTTTATCTGAATGGTGAAGGCTTTCTCGAGATGGAGTCGATCAATGAGGTCCTGGCCGGAAAAAACAGGTGGCACTGCCGGGCAGATGAAACCAGGACAATAATTCATGCCAACTTTGGAGATTCTGATCCAAATTCTGAACTGGCGGAAATTAATGTTCGTGAAAGTGTCTTTATGCCTGATATTGCTGGTTTGCAATATATAACTGTTGATGGCTTTCACATAATGCATGCTGCGACAAACTGGACGCCTCCGTCTATACAGCTACAGATGGGAGCTATCGGACCGAGACTTGGTAAGAACTGGATAATTGAGAATTGTGAAGTGTCGTATGCAAGGTCTGTTGGTATTGTGATAGGAACAGCTCCGGGTGTAGATTATACTGATATAGACGCATATGGTAATCATCTGATTCAAAATAATATAATCAGGCGTTGTGGTCAGGCTGGTATTGCAGGTCAGCGTGGAGCCACCAGAAGTACGATAGATGGTAATTTAATAGAGGAGACCAATTATCGCCGGGAATTTGGTGGTTATGAGACCGCAGGGATAAAATTTCATCATTCAGTGGATGTTGTCATCTCCAACAACCTTATTCGCGGTGTTTATAATAAGTTCACCTATTCGGCATTTGGTTTATGGATCGACGCTGGTAACCAGGGATTCAGAATATCCCGGAATATCGTTTACGATACAGATAATTATTGTGTTCATCTCGAGATTAACCATGGACCCATGTTACTCGATAACAATATATTTATTGGCGATACCTATGGCATTAAGGCTGAAGGTGCAAGCTTTGCGCAGCACCGTGGAGGAATAAAAACAAGTACTGACGGAGTAGTATATACTAACAATCTGTTTGTTGATGCAAATCAGGTATATATAGAATTCCCTACCCGTATAACTGCTTTTTTTAAGCCTCATACACAGATCGTTGCAGGTCGCGAGGCAGGTTTAAATCGCGAAGACAAGTGGTTTAATAATATTTTTATCAGACGTGGCCTTGATCAGACTCCGGTATTGCGTTATGTTCCTATTTTGCAGGAGAAGGAAGTTTACAAAATTATGGTTGAAGACCTTACCGGATTCCCGGGTATGCAATCAGATCATAATTTATTCCTTGAAGGTGCAAAAAGCTCCTCATTTGGTGATAATCACAGTGTTGTGGATCCTTATAAAACAGGATTTAAAATAGAGGAGCATCCGACAGGCGTATCAATCTACTTTTCAGTGAATAATTCCTTTACCCTGTTAAAAGGTCCTATCGTTGATGCTGCTTTAACAGGAATTGTTTCGACTACTGGTCAGACAATAGAAGATAAAGATGGTAATGCAATTTCAGTCAATAGAGATTTCTATGGCAAACCATTTAAAAAGTTCCCGCTTGGGCCATTATCAAATCTTTCCGAGGGTCTTAATGTTATATCCTGGGATATTAAACAGATGAAATAAACCTTTTTAGATGACTAATTCGCAGTTTTATTCATCGTTCAATAGTATTACATGTCATAATCTGCAAGAAAATAGCCTAATATAGTATGAAAAGAAGAGAATCAATTTATCTGACAACTAATCTGATTGCGGGAGTATTATCACTTTCCTCCGCCTTGGCTCAAAATAAAGAAGTTGATAGTGAAGAAAGACCAAATATTCTGCTGATACTTTCTGACGACCATAGCGCGCCATATCTTGGATGTTATGGCAACCCGGATCTTAAAACACCGAATATTGACCGCATTGCCAGTGAAGGAATCCTGTTTAAAAGAGCTTATACTACTGCACCTCAGTCTGTTCCATCACGAGCTTCAATTCTTACCGGAAGAAATGTTCTTGATGTTCAGATGTTACGTTTTTCAGCTCCTCTTGATAAAAATATAGTCACTTTTCCGGAACTATTGCGAAAAGCAGGATATTATACCGGCGTTTTAGGCAGAAATTATCATCTTGACGGGTCGGGTATGAATCCTCCTGAAACTGTGGAAGTGTTCAGGGAATTTGGAATGGTCACCTTTAGGGATAGGCTGGACTATGTTAATATAACCTCAGTTGATGATAATGTTATTACACCTGTTCGCGAATTCCTGGATAAAGTTCCCGAAAAAAGTCCTTTTTCCTTATGGGTAAATTACAGTGATCCTCATCGTATTTTTAATGCAAATGAATATGAGCCTGATCCCGAAAAAATTCATATTCCTGATCTTATGCCCGATACAAAACTTCTCAGGGAAGACCTGGCCGGTTATTTGGGTGAGATACAACGACTCGACCATAATATTGGAATACTACTGGCTGAATTGGAGAAACGGGGAATGCTCAATAATACTTTGATTGTGTTTATGGGCGATAACGGTGGTGCGCTTCTCAGGGGAAAAGGTACTCTATATGATTGCGGACTTCATGTTCCTTTGATTGTCAGATGGCCTGGAAAAATCAAACCTGGCAGAAAAGCAGATATCATTATTTCAGGAGAAGATATAGCACCTACTGTTTTAGAGGTTGTTGGCTTAACACCTGAAGAAAAAATGACCGGAAAGAGTTTTCTTCAAACACTTATTGGAGAGGAAAAGGAGATCAGAGATTATATGTTTGCCGTTCGTGGTACACATGCTGCAGAACTGCCAGGTACAACCGCAACATTCGATATGTCACGTGTTATATTTAATAAGAAATATAAGCTTATTTATAACCCGATTTATCAGCTACCCTACAATCCTGTTGATTTTGCAGCTAATCTATTCTGGATAGAACTTATTCAGCTCAATAACCAGAACAAACTGGATAAACAGTTTGCCGGAACAACAATTTTTTCTAAAGAACGACCTATGTTCGAATTATTCGATATTGAAAATGACCCTGGAGAATTAGTAAATCTTTCAGGGAGAGTAGAATACAGTGAAACTGAGCGAAAGCTGAAAGGCGCATTGCTTAGATGGATGACTATTTACAAAGACGTAGTACCATTGCCATTAGGAACAAAATAATCTTTAAATATCTTAGTAACCAAAATAATAATTTAACAAAAATGAAAAAACTGTTTAGACTTTGTCTTCTTTTATCAATCAGTATTTCAGGAATAATTCATAGTACTATTAATGGTCAGGATGTCACCCTCCCCTGGAATTACCTGTTTGACGGAAAAAATCTTAATAATTTTTCATATGCTGGTGATCGCGTCAGGCCATGGGTTGAGAACGGGGAATTGGTATTTCATATGGTAGCAAATACTCCCCGGCATTCGTATGTTAAAACTTTGGAAAAATATGATGATTTTATTCTGGAAACAGAATGTAAAATTGATGGAGATGTTCCTACTGGTATCCTGTTCCGCACGATTGATGCACCTGATACTTCAGCAATAAGTCTTTATGGCTACCAGGTGAAAATTGATCCGACACCCAGGAAATGGACGGGTGGAATATTTGAAAATTACAAAGTACCTGTTACCTGGTTGTACGACCTTTCAGGCGATGAGAAAGCACGGGAAGCATTTAAAATTGGGGAATGGAATTTATTCAGAATTGAAGCTATCGGTCCATCCATAAAAGTGTGGGTTAATGGAATACCCACTGTGAATCTCATTAATTCAAAGTATAAAGATGGATATATTGCTTTTCAGATTCATGGTCTTAAAGATTTTCCGGATAAAGAAAAAATTCTTGTTCATTACAGAAGTATTAAGATAATAACAGTTAATCCTGAAAAGTATAGCAGAAAATCCGGTGCTCCGCTGAAACGTGTTGATTTAGAATAGTATTACCGGGATTGTGCTTAAGCCTGGCATCATACCCAGGGCACATTATCTCGCTAAACATGTCTGAAATTGATTGTCTTAACATATCAAAATAATTAAATTGTATTTGATAATACATATAAGATAGTGATTAAAAAGGTATTTATATACATATTTTTTTTATAGACTCAAATAATTCTATTTGTTTCACGGGAGGTACTTGAGTTTAATATTGATTGGAAATTTATTAAGAGCAATAATTTAGTAACTAATTAATATTGATTTTGATGAATACACTTTCAGGAGTATTGTTGATTTCTCCGGGATTTCCCGATAATGGTCAATAGGTTGTCAAATATGAGGGCTTGCAGATTACACCTTAAAAACAGATGGAGTAAAGTTAAATGGCAGCTGGCTTCCGGGAGCAACATTTGGAACAAACAATAAGTAAAAAATATTTAAGATCAAATAAATGCAATATATGTACTCTAAGAATAAGATACTTGGGCTGTTTTTATGCTTTACATTACTTTTTATTTTCAAGGATGCAATTTCAATATCACGTCCCGGAAAAACATACTACATCTTTCAATTCCCAAGAGAAAAAATACCCAGTATTGATGGCAGTTTTGATGATTGGAAAATTATACCTGATTCGTTAGCAATAGGGCTATCAGAGCTGAAGGACACCGGATCAGATTCAGTGAACAATCCTAATTCCAATGATTTCGATATTACTGTAAAAGTTGGCTGGGTTAATGGACTTAACCGTCTCTATTTTTATGTTGAGGCATATGATGATTATTGGGATATAACGGATCCGGGATTGCGTCAGGATATTTTCGAACTAGTAGTGGATGCTGATCTGTCAGGGGGACCTTTTGTTAGTAAAGAAAACCAAAACAAAAATATTCTCCCTTTAAATGAATTGTATTTCAAAGGGCATGGAGCGCATGCTCAAAACTACCATATTTTTACACCAGCTCAAAATAAGGATTGGGCAATGGTCTGGGGCAATACACCATGGATAAAGGAGTTTCCATGGGCAAATATTGTTTATGATTACGATTTCAAACCTGGTGAGTCAGGAAAACTGAGAATGGAATTCTGGATAACTCCTTTTGACTATGCCTCAATTGATGGATTTGAACATTCAGTGGAATCTAAACTTAAGGAGAATGATATAATTGGACTTTCATGGTGCATTCTTGATTATGATTCCGACCACAGAAAACCCGATGCATTCATTAATCTGGCACATGATTCAAGGATGGTCAGAAATGCAGATTATTTAAATGCATTCCGACTTTTGCCCCTGTCAAAAGAGTATGTTCCAATTTTAGAAGCCAATTGGTCATTCATTGAAATAAGCCGAGAACAGAGGATAATTCAATTTATGGATAAATCGGTAGGGATTATCAAAAAATGGCACTGGGATTTTGGCGATGGGAATACCTCAGAAGAACAAAACCCTAAATATCAATACAATACCCCGGGTGAATGGACGGTAGTCCTGAGGATTGAAGGAGATGAGGGTTTTTCTGTTCGCTCAAAAGTTTGGGATGTTGTCACTAAATGAGAACAATCAAGGTCCTGTATACTCTGATTATGATGCAAGAAATCATGGTTGACATAACATCAATATCAATTCTATTTAAAAACTTATAAAATGGTTATTAAGAAGGTAATTACATTCATATTTCTTTTATGGATTCAAACAGTTTTATTTGCTTCACGGGAAGTAATTGATTTTAATGATGATTGGAAATTCATTCTTTGCGATAAACCGGAATTTAAATATTCAGTTATCAATGATAAGGATTGGAGAACGGTAAAAATTCCTCATGACTGGTCCTTTGAAGATGGAATATCTAAAGATGGCACTCAGGGCCAGTCTGGCGGCTACCATGATGGTGGAGTAGGATGGTACAGCAAATCTTTTACCATTGAGCCCGGATGGCAGGATAAAGCAATCTATGTCGATTTTGACGGGATTTATATGAATAGTGAAGTATGGATAAACGGACACTATTTAGATAAACGTCCTTATGGGTACATTAGTTTCAGGTACGAAATTTCAACCTGGTTAAAAGATGGGAAAAATACCTTAGCTGTCAGGGTTGACAATTCCAAAGAACCATCTGCACGTTGGTATCATCCATGTGGTATATATGCTCCGGTAAGGTTAATTGTAACAAGTAAGTTTCATATTGCCCCCAATAGCATATTTGTGACTACTCCAAAAGTTGCTACTGATTCAGCAATAGTTAATGTTGAAGTCAGGTTCCTTAATATTCCTGAGAAATTACCAAAGGCAAATATCGAAACCATTGTTCTCTCTCCTGAAGGTAACGAAATTGTGGATTTTACAGGCATAATTGACATTAAAAATCCCGTTATCAGCATAAAAATGTGTGTCAATAATCCTCAGTTATGGGGGATTGAATCGCCAAGATTGTATACTCTGATATGCCGGATTAAAAAGGATGGTATTATTTTCGATGAAGTGCACACTAAATTTGGCATTCGCAATGTTGAATGGAAAACTGAAACAGGTTTTTGGCTAAATGGTGAGAATATAAAATTAAAAGGGGTTTGCGAACACTACGAAGGAGGTCCTGTTGGAGGTGCCTGGACTAAACCACTTCTTCGCTGGAAAATAAACTTATTGAAAAGCATGGGAATTAACAGCATCAGGGCTACTGTAAAGCCATATCCTCCAATGTTTTACGATATATGTGACGAAATAGGAATTCTTGTAATAGATGAAATATTTGACGGATGGAGTCAGAAAGCCCTTTTTGATTATGGTCAGCAGGCATTTAACGAGTGGTGGAGACGTGATGTGGAAGAGTGGATAACACGGGACCGAAACCACCCAAGCATAATCATCTGGGGTGTGGGAAATGAAACCGATGGTGAAGTTGCTCCCCATTTGGTTGATCTTGTCCATCAACTTGACCCATCGCGAAAGGTTACGTCAGGTACTGCCAATCCGGATGATATGGATGTTATTGGTATTAATGGTGGCTCAGAACGAAAAACATTTTTTGAGACTGCTGATTTTAATAAACCATTTCTCTCGACGGAAGCCCCACATACATGGCAAACACGCAGCTATTATCGTACACAGTCGTGGTTCAGGGACGGGTTCAATCCAAGATATTATGAACTGCCTGACCTTACTGAAAAAGAGATATTCTTCGATGAATGGGCCCCTCCGACAGAATGGAACAACCGTAAACAGCATTTTAACTCATCCTATGATAATGCAACTGTAAGAATATCTGCACGTAAAAGCTGGGAGCTTACACGCGATCTGCCACTGGTATAGCGGACAGTTCCGCTGGGCAGGATTCGATTATTATGGCGAAGCAGAGTTGGCTCATGGCGGCTGGCCTTTCAGACTGTTTATGGGAGGGGTAATTGATGTAGCCGGCTTTGAAAAAGATCTTTTTTACTTCTATAAAAGTCAATGGACCAAAGAACCTATGGCGCATATTCTGCCACATTGGACACATCCTAACATGCCAGAAGGGACAGTTGTGCCGGTTTGGGTGTATTCTAATGCAGAGGAAGTTGAACTTTTCCTGAATGGTAAATCACTCGGGAAAGACAAACCCGGTTCCAGTTGGAATGAAATGCAGTGTGAATGGCTGGTTCCATATAAAGAAGGAAAACTGGAAGCCGTTGCCTTAAATGGAGGTAAACAGGTATCTAGAGATGTAATGCCTACTGCCACCGTCCCTTCAGGTTTAAGACAAAGTGTGGAAAAGTTAAATGGCGAAGATGGTGTCAATGATTATTTTATTATTACAACCGATGGGATTGATAATAATAAAAATCTTTATCCTTATGCCGAAAACAGAGTTTATTACCATCTCAATGGTGACATTCGTCTGGTTTCGCTTGAAAACGGAGATCCTGTAGATTCAGTTAATCAGGTAACGTCGGATTACCGTAAACTATTTATGGGTAAAACACGTGCTTTCTTACAATCAACAGGTAAATCTGGATTGGCAACCGTTACAATTGGCTCAATATTAGGAGACAAGCCGCTTTATATCTCAAAAAGTATTACAATTGTTGCTGACCAGTTATTTATGGAAGGAGATAGATCTGATAACAGGTTAATAATAAAATATACTACCAACGGAGAGGACCCGCTGATTAAAGGTGAAAGGTATAAAACACCATTTGATATTACAGATGGAACTACAGTAAAAGCAGTAGTTATGGAAAACGATATTGTAATTATGTCAATGTCTGAAACTTTTGGTAAAAATGAAGGCTTTTTTATAGGTGATGATAAAACAAAAAATCCCTGGAATGGTAGGGGCTATGCTCTTCAGGCAGAAGATGCTACCTTTAACGGAGCAGTAAAACAAACTGTCGGGAAAGACTACAGGGGGGAAGGTTTTTTAGATTTCCGGCAGAATGAGGGATTTGTAAAATGGTTTCAGGAAAATGATGGAGATGAAGGAAGCTTTTCACTTACATTTCGTTATACCCATAATTATCAAAGTAGTACTTGTCCGATGACTTTATATGTGAATGATAAAGTTATAAAAGTTATTGACTTTGAACCAACAGGCTCATGGAATGATGACTGGAAAGAGATCAGCCTTACTGTGCCATTTAAAATTGGAGCAAATTACATTGAGTTAAGATCAACCGGATATAAGTCACCTAATATTGATGTAGTGACAATAGAATAATTATTTTAAACATTTTTATAAAAGCTTAAGCTCTGAAATTGAAAAAAGATGTAGTTATCAAATTTAAAATATTATCTTAAACTGATACTTTTGTTAACGGAAAATAAATACTGCAAAATGAAAAATATTAACTCTGAATCAGACAATTATAATGCCACCCGAAGGCAATTTATAAAGCAGTCAGCTTTAGCAGGTGGCACTTTGATGTTACCCGGATTACTTTCTTCATATATTTTGCGGGATAGTTCACCTATAGTAAGCGATGGCGTACTTGAAAAACAAATTATAAATGAGGGTTGGAAGATAAAGTCATTTCCTCCGGGACATACAATGGCCTCAAATGATTTTTCAGATACTGTTGAAGTTTCCGAAAAAAAAGAGTGGCTTCCAGTTCCTGTAATGCCTGCAATGCCACATGAGATTCTTCTGTTTCATAATAAAATTGAGGATCCGGTAAGACCATTCGCAATGGAGAAATGTTACTGGGTATCGGAAAAGGACTGGGTATACAGCGTAACATTTGTTGCGAAAAAGACAAAAGGCGAGAGCAGACTCATTTTCGCGGGTCTTAAAGGGCCTGTAAGAGTATACCTGAATAACAAAGAGATTGCTTCGCATAGTGACATGTCCGTTCCACTCATTGCGGATGTTACAGGCCTTTTACTTTCCAAAAACGTACTTGTATTACATTTTGCAAAAGCTGCTCCTGACAGAAAGAAAGAAGATAAGGATCCTTCTTTACGTATGCCGTTAGGAAGCTATCTGGGTCCAAACCCTATGATTTACACATCAGGAATATTTGACTCTATTACTCTTGAGAATTATGATGGTATCCTTTTTAAAGAGATAATTACAGGTTTTTCTCTGGATGAATCCTTAACAAATGGGACTTTAAATATTGAAGTTTCAGGTATTAGCAGATTATCAAATATCAAGGTAAAGGTAAATTTTTATGGGCCTGATATGAAACTAGTTACTACATCAGAAATGCCGATTAAGTTGTCTGATGGAGAATTCAACGGACAATTGGTATTAAGTGTCTCAAACCCCGAACTATGGTATCCAAGAGGTTATGGGGAACAGAAATTATACAAAGCCGAGATTATTTTACTTTCAAGCGGAAAGCCTCATCAGAGGGAATTTCGTACTATTGGCTTCAGGAGAATAACTATGCCAGAACATCTCCATTTTGTTGTTAACGGAGTTTCTGTATTAATTCTTGGTGGAGCCCGGGTTACTCCAAATCTTTTAAGCGACGTATGGGATCAAAACCGTGAGGATACTCTCTTTACAATGGCTGAAAATGCCAATTTCAATGCTTTCCGGATATGGGGACCCTCCCCGTCGGAACCCAATACCCAGTTTTATCAAATGGCTGATGAAAGAGGATTCCTTCTCTGGCAGGATTTTCCTGAGTTACCTCTCGGACCGGATAAGCAGAATATCCTTTACAGTGTTGAGAAGGCAACACGGTTCTTAAATAAAGTAAAACATCACCCTTCAATACTTTGCTGGTGCGGAGGTAATGAAGCAGCTCAGTGGGCACATGAAGATTATAACAAGGATTTTACAGACCACGGACCATGGCAGGGATTGCCAGCAGCTGAAGCAGTTGGTGAAATGTGTAATAAACTGGACCCTGACAGATATTATCAGCCAAGTTCGCCATACTTTGGAATGAATCCTAATGATCCGCGAGAAGGAAATACTCATGGTTATACAAATATGTGGTTTGTACCTGGTTATGATTATCTGAACTTTGCAAGTGAAGATACCCGTATTGCCGCACCTGCATTAAAAAGCATGAAAAGGTTCATGAAGCCTGAAGAAATCTGTCCCGAAGGTTATACAACTATTGCACATTTCGGAAATATTTATCCTTTTCCACAGACATGGCTCCCTTATACAACAGCTGAGGGTTGGAAAAAAACCGGTCCTGTTGAACAGTTTTATGATGCAACTGACGATGCATCACTCGTCAACAGAATTGGTATAGCTGAAGGTTTGTATTATATGGATACAGTTGAAAGGCAACGAAGAGGCCGCCCATCTGAAGAAACAGGTAATCGTCGCAGCTGCGGAGGATATATCGTCTGGAAATATAATGATTCATGGCCTGAGGTATATGCTGCCAAAGTTGACTATTTTCTTGAACCATACCATGCCTATTACTTTCTAAAAAGAGCTTATGCACCAGTAATTCTCTCTTTTGATATTGATACCTTTATCTATTTATGGGTTGTAAATGATAGCCTGGAACCAGTGACGGGAACAGTAAAAATTCAGCTTTACCATCTGGAATTATGCCAGTTCAGAAAAGAAATTATAACAAATGTTACAATTTCACCGGGTAAATCAAAGGTTGTTGTTCAGTTAGATAAGGAAGGAATCAGAGCTTTCAGAAAGGAGCATATCCTTTTTGCGACTTTAACTGATGCAGATAATAAAGTTATAGCCCGAACAAATGCCCTGGCAGATATTGAGAGACGATGTAAATTTCCTGATGCGAAACTTGATATCAGGATTGAGAATAATACACTGCTGATCACCACAGATAAATTTGCACGGAATATCAATCTTGAAGGAGATTCTGATGGGAATAATTTCGGTTGGTTGTTCGAAGATAATTATTTTGACTTATTGCCCGGCGAAGTCAAATCGGTAAGAATTCTTGGGAAACACACTAAAGGAAAAATTACAGCAAAACCATGGTATTCACCACACATAGCAACAATAGACTGGCAAAAGACAGTTGTCCAACAGGGATAAACTAAACTAAACTAAACGAAACGAAACGAAACCGTTAAATGAAAAAATCATTTTTATTTATCTTACTTATAATTACTGGTCAGTTAACCGGATTCTCTAAAAATCCTATTGTAGCAAATGAAGGTGTATGCGATCCGCATATCCATATTTTTAATGGCATTGCTTATTGTTATGCAACTCACGACAGGTCAATAGACAGTAAAGGATTTCTAATGGATGACTGGTGGATCTGGTCCTCATCCGACCTGGTTAACTGGAAGCTGGAATCATATGTAAAACCAGAGGATACATATCTTAAAAGACCCTTTGAACAATGCTGGGCAACAGATGCCGCAACAAAAAATGGAAAATACTATTTCTATTTTTCTGAAGCTAATCAGCAAACCGGAGTAATGGTCAGTGATTCTCCCGCAGGCCCATGGAAAGATCCGCTTGGTAAGCCTCTTCTTGACTCGGTCCTGACCCCTACACATGAATATGATATGTCTGTATTAATCGATGATGATGGAACTCCATATCTTCTTTTCGGTGTTTGGGATTATTATTTGGTCAGACTTAATGAAGATATGATTTCCATGGCTGAACTTCCACGGAAAGTCATTATTAATAATCCTGTAGGACCATACGGAAAAGGCAAAACAGATGATAAACCAAACCTCCATAAATATAATGGGAAATTCTATTTGTCCTGGGGATGCTTTTATGCCATGTCGGAAAATATTTATGGGCCGTATGATTATAAAGGTTCAGTAATAAATGCTTCAAGCTTTGCTCCGGGATATGAGAAGCCTACATGGCCAATGGGATTTTTGCAGGGTCGCCATGGTAATTTTTTTGAATGGAACAACCAATGGTACTTCACTTATTGCGATATAAGCCAGACAGGCAACCGCTATTTTCGCGATTCTTTTATCAGCTATGTTCATTATAAGGATAATGGTGAAATGGCAACGATTAGGGTTGATGGAACAGGAGTAGGGGAATATGATGCAAGCCAGCCGGTTATCGAAGCTGAGGACTATTTTAAATCTTCCGGAATCAGAAAAACAGGGATAGCAAATGGAGGATTTGCAGTTGATGCTATCGAAAACAATGATTTTCTTGTATTTCCAAATATTAAAGGACTCAAAAATAAGACAAAGATTGAATTCAGAGTTTTAAAATCCAAAAATGCTACAATTGAAATTCGCAGTTCATCTAACAATGGTACATTATTGGCGACATGTAAGATTGCCGGGAAAAAGCCGGGTGGAACCTTTGAGAATGTTAGTGTAAGTATTACTGACCCCGGAGATACACAAAGTCTCTGTTTTGTATTTAAGGGAGAAGGAAAAGAACTATTTCAGTTCGATTCATTTTCATTTAAAGTATGCTTAGATTAAATAATTGGCAATAATCACTTTGTAAAAATAGCCCGCAAGAAAGTCAGGGAATCTGAGATTGTCTAATACTTGTAGTCTTTGCAGGAAATAAATGAAGTGGTTGTCAATTTAAAGGTTGATTCGATTAATTTATTTTTTTTATGAAATTGTAAAAGCATTTCCTCAACGGCAAAAGAGATTTACTTGATGGACAACCACCTATTCATGAAAAACTGGGCAGCTAATCCCTTATATCAGAAAATTTCTGAAATCTTTTTGTATAATATTGATATTCAAGGCATTTAAGCTATACTATAAGAATTCCTTCTGTTTAAGTAGTGGTAACTATTGATTATTGAGTCTTACAAATATAAGTCAAATTTAATATAGTGAGCTAGATCATTTATATTTTGCAAGTAACTTCATAAAGGATGAAAAAAACCAACGTTATGTCGAACCCACCCGCAATAGAGATACCTTTCAGGGAACAATCCCTGCTACCTACACTGCCATACTTTTTGAATTGCAGTACTATTTCAAGTCATAGAAGAATCTGTCATGTACTCTTCCAGAAAATATCGCCTGAATTGATGACAAAGTTAGATCCACAGAGTTATTTTCAAACAAATCACCTTTGAGAGGTGAAAATTGACCGGAGGGAACTATCCCCTGGAAGGAGACTTTCATGATTATTTCAACTATCGCTTCCAAACTCACGCTACTGACAAATTAAACGACATTATACTCATGGCAACTCTGGGTAAGTATTATGCCTATAAAAATGCCGGCTCAACTAACGTGGCTTTGTATTGTGAAACCCTAGATGAAAAGTACCAGAAAATAGGAATATACAAATCATTGAATTTCCGGATTTCAAAAAACAATTATTATGAAGTTTTTTAAAAGAATTGTGAAGGGTGTAATGATATCCATATTATTGGCTTTGTCCTCAGGATGTTTTAATAAACCAGAGGTTGTAAAAATTTATGCTGAATCTGATGCAGGTCCGGTAAAATTTGCAGTTGAAGAAATAAAAATGGCTTGTGCTGAAAAGGATATTCCATTTGAGCAAACAGACAAGCAAAGTGCAAACGTTTTACTTACATTTCAAAATAATTCTGACTCTTTGAAACATGAAGGATTCTCGCTGAAAAACCATGGAACTAAAATAGTGGTAAGTGGTGCCGATGAAGAAGGAGTGATGTATGGAGGCTTGGAATTGGCAGAACAAGTCAGGTTTTTTGGCCTCGCAGGCGTAAAAGAGGTTGTACAAAATCCCTATATGGAATTGAGAGGCATTAAGTTGAATATTCCCTTAGATGTGCGCACACCCAGCTATAGCGACATTTGCGATGTTACACAAAATAACATCCCTGAAATGTGGAATATGGACTTCTGGAAAGAATACATTGACGATTTAGCCCGTTATCGCTACAACTTCATTTCTTTATGGAATTTACACCCTTTCCCATCTATGGTTAAAGTTCCCGGGTATGAAGATATTGCGTTGGACGATATAGAGCGCGCAGTAGGAGATCCCGAAGAACTGTATGGAAAATTTAAGAAAGATTTTGATAATCCTGAATTATTGAAGCGTACAGAGATTGTTAAGAAGATTACCATTGAGGAAAAAATGAAATTTTGGCAAGACGTAATGGCCTATGGGAAAAGCAGAAATGTTGACTTTTATATTATCACCTGGAATATTTTTGTTTATGGAACCAATGGTAAGCATGGTTTATCAGAAAATATTAAAAACAAAGCAAACCTCGATTATTTTAGAAAATCCATAAAGCAAATGTATATAACCTATCCAGATTTAGCAGGTATTGGGTTAACAGCTGGTGAAAATATGGATGGAGCTACCTTTGATGAAAAAGAAGACTGGGCTTATAACACCTATGCAAAAGGTTTGCTCGATGCTGTTACAGAAATTCCCAATAGGAAATTTACCTTTATTCACCGTCAGCACATGACTGGGGTTAAAGAGATTGCTAAAAAATTTGAAGAAGTAATTAATCACAAACAGATAGATTTTTTGTTCAGCTACAAATATGCCAAAGCACATGTATACAGCTCTGTTAAACAGCCATATCATGCTGATTTTGTGAAGGACATGGAAGGAATGAAAACCTTATGGGAACTCAGAAACGACGATATATACTATTTTCGATGGGGAGCTCCCGATTTTGTGCGCGAGTTCATGTTAAATATACCAAAAGAGGTTTCCGGAGGTTTTCATTATGGTTCTGATCAATGGATTTGGGGGCGTGAGTTTACATCAAAAAATGTTGAAGAACCACGCAAAATAGAATTGGTAAAGCATTGGTATCACTTTATGATGTGGGGTCGATTGGGCTATGATCCAAACCTTTCCAATGATCGGTTTATTGCCATGCTACAATCGAAATTCCCAAAAACAGATGGGAAGAAACTCTTTACGGCCTGGCAGGAAGCATCCATAATTTATCCAACAACCACAGCTTTTCACTGGGGCCCGCTGGATTTCATGTGGTATATCGAAGCTTGTAAAAGCAGACCACAAAACGCAACTACCGCATCCGGATTTCATAGTGTTGAAGATTTCATTCAAATCCCTGTTCATGAGCTTTCGGGTTTTCAATCAATTCCCGAATACGCAAAAATGGTTGCGGCAGACTCAACAACAACATTAAAGACTCCAATTCAGGTATCCGAAATATTGCATATGCATTCCAATAAAGCCCTTTCAATACTAGCTGAATTAAAAGCGGATGAAGATAAAGAACTGGCTGCTACGTTGCACGACATTAATGTGATTGCCCAATTAGGTAAATACTACGCGCACAAAATTGCAGGTTCAGCTTACGTTGCCGTTTATCGTAAAACAAAAGATAAAGGTATTCAAGAACAAGCGATTATTGAACTTACACAGGCCTTGGATTACTTTAGAAAATTTGTTTCACTGGCTATGGAACAACACAAAAACCCTATATGGATGAACAGGGTACTAGATGTGAATTGGGTAGAATTGATTACTGAAGCAGAGAAGGATATTGATATTGCAAAACACTGACCTAAATTCGATACTATGAAAACCAAAGGCAGAACCTTTATTTCAACTGCGCTTGCCGGAAGCGCTTTTTCCTGTATTGCCGGATAGATAATTATATTCAGTAAGTAACAGCATAAAGTATGAAAGAAACCGACGTCATGTCGAAGTCACCCGCAATGGAGATACAATCCCTGCTGCCTGCACAACCAGAAGGTTTGAATTGCAGTACTACTTCGAGTCAGAGAATTGTCTGTTGGAAGCGACGCTTTTCTCTCCTCTCGCGGTCGATCTTACAAATGTGCCTATTTTATCGTTAGCCGCCCTACATGAAGCTATCACAATAAAACAATTTCTTTATTGCAAATTAGCTGACCTTAGTAATATAGATTAAGATGCAAGTTAATGATTATGAACAAACTAATTAAGTAAGTATATGAAATCACTAAACAAGAATTTTTATAGGTTTTATCAAACGATATTTGTCATTTTGTTTCAATTAACTTCCCTGATGGCTCAAAAGGACAACGCTCCCTGGATTTCATTATTTAACGGCAGTAATTTGACTGGATGGAAAATTGTTGGAAGCAAAGGTAATGTAATTATCAGGGATGGGGCAATTACATGCAACATGGTAGTTAATACAATTGAACATACTTTTATTTGTTCGCAGGAAAAATATACAGATTTCATCCTCGAAATGGATGTTAAAACAGATAGCATTTATAACACAGGTATTCTTATACGATGTGTCGACGCCCAAAAAAATGTTGATTCTACCAGGGTACGGCTTTACGGTTACCAGATAAAAATAGATCCGACACCTCGCAGATGGACGGGAGGTATATTCGATGATTATGGCAAAACATGGCATTGGTTTTATTCTCTGGCAAATGACCCCAGAGCAATGGGAGCCTATTCTATAGGTCAATGGAATCATTTCAGAATTGAAGCCATCGGATCCGGAATCAGGGTTTGGGTTAATGGAATCCCAACTGCAAATATGATAAATAAGAAATACACTAAAGGATATATTGCTATTAAAATACATGCCTTAGGTGACAAGCCTGAACAGGAAAAGATCTTTGGGCAGTTCAAAAATATCAGGATCATAAAGAAAAATCCTGAAAAGTATCTGAAACCAATGGATATAAATGCACGAGAGGTTAATTAAATCAGAATGAGAAACTAAATATCACACGTAAATGAAGACAGATAAATTACTAATTCTGATACTACTTATTTTTTTTGTAGCCATTAAGAGTGGATTTTCACAGAAAACTAAAATAACTATCCAGCTAAGTTCTTCTGACAAACAACTATTATTTGCAGGTGACGAAATTAAGAATGCTGCTGAAAAAAATGGTTATGTTGTAACCCTTGTTAAATCTTTAAATGCTAAATCAAAAGACGAAATGATTGTAAAAATCATTTCCGATTCTGTATTATCAGTTAAAACTTGCAATAGCGACAATTTAATAATGCCTGAACAATTTGGCTGGCAATGTTATTCAATAAGAGTTAAAGAAACAGGAAGCCAGAAAATTATTTACATATTGGCTGGAGATAAAACCGGGTCAATGTATGGAGGGTTTGATATTGCTGAAGCATTTCGCCTGGAATCCACTAATTTTATTTCTGATTCAGACAATAAGCCATATCTGGAACGACGTGGAATTAAATTTAACATTCCACTCGACCTCAGAACTCCAAGCTATTCAGATATGGGCGATGCAGCACAACAAAATATCCCTGTTGTGTGGGAAATGGATTTCTGGCGACAACAATTCGACGAAATGGCTCGCAACAGATACAATGTAATATCCTTGTGGAGCATGAATCCGTTTCCATCACTCGTAAAAATCCCGGAGTTTCCAAAGATTGCTCTAAACGATGTATGGCGGACAAAAACAAAACTCGATGATAATTTCAGCCGTTTAGGGAAGGGATTTCTTACGCCGGCAATGCTTAGGAATTACGAGGTAGTTAAGAAAATAACCATTAATGAAAAGATTGAATTCTGGAAAAGAGTAATGGAGTATGCACATAATAGGGGTATTGAAGTATATTGGTTTACATGGAACATTTTTACATATGGTGTTCAGGGGAAATATGGTATTGATGACAGGCAGGATAATGACACTACAATTGCTTATTTCAGATCAGCTGTCAGGGAGATGGTGTTGACTTACCCTCATTTAAGCGGTATTGGAATCACTGCCGGGGAGAATATGGAGGAGAATAAGAGCAAATACTCCAATGAAGAGTGGCTATGGAAAACATATGGGAAAGGGATTGATGATGCTTTGCTCAAACAACCGGGTCGAAAAGTCAGATTAATTCACCGGTTTCACCAAACCAGTCTTTCAAATATACTGGATGCTTTTAAAGGATACCATGGCACCTTTGATCTGAGCTATAAATATGCAATTGCACATATGTATGCAGTTCCTGATCCGCCATATATCAAACCATATATGAGCATTCTTTCTTCAAAAATGAAAACATGGCTTACTGTCCGAAACGATGATATTTATAGTTTCCGCTGGGGAAATCCCACTTTTGCCAGGCAATTTATACTTTCAATTCCAGAACCTGAGAAGATAGTTGGTTTCTATATGGGTCCCGATGGATATACCTGGGCAAGAGATTTTCTTGGGAAAGACAATATTTCCCCCCGGCCTCTTATTATACAAAAGCAATGGTACTCCTTTATGCTATGGGGAAGATTAAGCTATGATCCTAATCTTAAGGATAACTTATTTCTGAAAACCATAGAAACACATTTTAAAGGTGTTCCCCCTCAGATCCTTATGGATGGATGGTCTGCAGCTTCCATGATTTTCCCATGGATTACCAGATTTTCATGGGGCAACACGGATCTAAGATGGTTTCCTGAAGCTTGCCTTAGCTATGCCGGTTATAAAGGATTCTATACGGTTAAGGATTTTATGCAAGTTGAACCTGCACCAGGGAGTCATATTAGTAACGTTATCCGTTGGGCACAAAACTACAAATTTAACCTTTCCGACAGTTTAATATCTCCACTTGCAACTGCTGATACTTTAAGCAGATATGCGCGAATGGCGCTTATAAGTTTAAAATCTTTACCTGAGCGTAAAATTGGCACTTCAAGTGAACTTGACCTTACCCTTGGTGATATTGAAGCTTTTGCAACAATAGGCAACTATTATGCTGAGAAAATAAGAGGGGCATGCAGTCTGGCATTGTATAATTTTTACGGGCTTAAACAGGATCAGTATGATGCCATTCAGCATCTCACAAACGCAAAGACTTTTTGGGTGAAATATGCTACTATCTATGATTCACAATATAAACCTTCGTTGTTGACCAGGATGGGATTTGTAAACATACCTGAATTGGTTGAAAAGATAGATCAGGATATTAAAATAGCGTCGATATGGGTACCAGGCACTATAAAAGGATACTTAAAAGGGAGTAATTAACTGAAGTTACTATGTGTAAAAACTTTTCATTTATAGCAAATCAATAGTGTCCTCTTAATTCATAACTTATCCATTTAGAAGTGCTATTAATATATATAACTAGTAACATGAGTTATTGTGTAAAAGAAAACTGAATGAAACTTTTTCTTTACAGGGCAAGTCGTTAAAATTGTGATGGTTAATGGTGTGTTTTGCTTTTTTGGCAACTATCCTTTATTCTTTATATCGTTTTTCACTTAATATCTCGCAGCTAATGATTATTATGGGATTTTAGGGTGCCAGATTTACAACTGAAATCAAGCTGCTCTGGTTTTTACCACTTAATAATTATTAAAGGTAGTGGTAAATATAAACTTCCCCGTCTAATAATTGTAAAGAAACATAAACTCTAATAGACATCTAAAACCTGAAACAGATGAAAAGATTCATACATTACATGATCTTCCTTATTCTTTTTTCGACAGTACTTATCGGATGCATCGAAAAACAGCCAGCAACACATCGACAACGTCTCTCCGGATTAAGGGAGAAAATTAGCGAAGTAAATTCCGCTCTTGAACGAGCCGAAGGATTTCAGAAGAAATCAGGTAATATTGATCTGCAAATAGCAACTTTCTTTGCGGATTATATCGCCTGGGAACTTGATAATGTTGAAATCACTAAAGATGCTCTTATGGGTAATGTGACCAATGTAATGGATCCTAAAAGCTTTGATATTAAACCAACTACAAATAGCGATTCATTGGAACGTGAAAGGCGTTATCAGAACCATATTGATTTTGAGCTCAAAAGTTCTATGGAAATACTCGACCAGGCGCTGACCCGCCTGAAAAAAGATGCCGATTGGCCTGTAGTACAGGACATCCAGTGGAACCATATGAAATTCGAAAATGGATATTTTCGAGTTAACGGGCATCCGGTATTTTCCGGAGGATTTAATTTAATAGATAGAAGCCTGGTGGAGGCAGAAAAATATCCTGAGTGGGCGGAAAAGGATAAAATGCTTATCCCTGAGTTCCTTCAAAAGATGCAAGGAATTGGTGTTGGAATACTCAGCATAGGTATGAATATGCCTAATCTGGTAATGGAAAATGGTAATATCGACAGAGATCGTATCCTGAAATTTACTGAAGAGGTTAAGCGCTATAGTCAGAATGGTTTTAAAATCGATGTTTTGTTTGGATGGACTGGTAATTCGGAGATACTTGAAAAACGTTGGCCGGGCATCACCAAATATTACAGCCATTTTGTACATCTTGATCCTGATCATCCCGGAACCAGGGTATTGATATCAACAGCTATGGCAGAATTGATGCCGGCACTTCAGAATCAGAAGGCTATTGTTTCTTGGGATATGGCCAACGAACCCTTCTTCAATATTAACATGTGGAGTCCTTACACTTTGCAGAAATATCGTACTTGGCTGGCCGGGCAATATAAAACAATAGAACGGTTGAATGCTGTCTGGAAGACCAATTATTCCGGTTTCGGAGCTATTCCGCTTCCCGAGAATAAAACGCAGCTAGAGTGCTCTCCTGGTGAATGGTACGACATGGTGACATTTCATAATTACAGGGTGAAGATGTTTTTTGAGTTTTTCCAGGGCGAAATTCGCAAATATTTGCCCGATGCCATTATTCACATGAAAGCACAGGATAATTCGAGCCTTGGTCCCAGGCCCATCGCCGTGACAGAAGGCATAGACCGGGAAATGCTGACACCTCTGGTGAATATGCAGGGCGTTGATACCCGTGCTCTACCTGTTACCGAACCTCGTATGGCGGCTGGCGATTTTGATGCGAACCGAACGATGGCCATGAATTATGATGGATCAATTTATGGATTCCACTGGTTAGGACAATCTTTTTTATATGATTATCTGACTTCTCTTGGGCCTCAACTACCGGTTATCGATTTCGAATATCATGCTTTTTCAATCAACAATATCCGCGTTCCCGAAATGCAGCAGAGTCACCCCCGGGCAACACTATGGCTGGCTCATCTCCACGGACTAATCAGCAATATTACCTGGTACTGGCATAGGCGGTACGGGCCGAATCCCTTTCCAAATAACGATTTAATGATGTGGTTTTATGGTAGCATTTCCACTCAGCCACTTATCGCAGCTGAATATTTTCAAACCATTCTGAAACTTAATGCTTTTGCTGATGAAGTGGAGGCACTGGCAACTGAACCAATCGGACCGGTACGTTTGCTGGTTTCCAATCCGTCCTATATTCAGAATCAGGCTCATATCAACGCTTTACACAGGGCTTATGAAGCCACCTGCTTTAATGGGAAACGTATAGGATTTGTTACGGAACAAATGTTGACTGACAACGGAGTTCCTGAGGGATGTAAATTGATCATCATACCGGCTGTGGAGTTTATCAGTGAATCAGCATTGAAAGTACTGAAAGAGTCCTTGCAGGGCGGCGTCCGGCTTGTCAGGTTTGGTGACCGGACCCCTGCCTTTAACCCCCATGGTCTGCCACATTCACAGGGAATGTTGGATTTTTTAAATGATGTACCAGTGTATGAATCCGCAGCAGCACCTGAACTTTCCATCGAGTTAGAATCCATACTTTCACCATTCTATTCTGAACTTCCAGTAAAGGTGAATGTAGTTGGCAGCAAAGGCGCTTTCGGTGTAATGCACAGACAGACACAGGTTAATGGAAATCAGGTAGTATTGATGGTTAATGTGTCTTCCAAACCTGTACAGGTTGAATTGCTTTCGAAGGAGGGACAAGCAATCGACGGTTATGATGTGCTGAATGCCGAGTCTGTTACAGGAAATAGTATAAACCTGCCCATTCAGGGAGTGAGACTAATAAAAGTTAGCTTATAACATCAGTAGTGTCGGACTAAAATAAGGCGATTACCTTCAGTGAACTTTGCGAGATCATCGAAGGTAATCTCTTTTTAATATTATAACTTATCCGTTTAGTAGTGTTGAGATTATATTTTATGTTTTGGGTCTTAGATATTTTTTGGAAATAAACACATATGAGAAATAATAATTTTAATTGAGTAGTAACAGACAGGATGATAAGCAATCTCTAACTGGGATTCATTATTAATTTTTTTATTCAACTAACCAGACAAGAATTAATAAAGATAGGATAGGGTATGAATGATCTTTTTAACAGGTAGTTTTTGCAAAATTAAATATCTCAACAAACATTATCTCTTAATTAGATTCAAGACAATTAATTCTTGACCTCAATCTTAAAAAACAAGAGTATCACTGTTATAATTCTTTTATTCATCAGGTGTAGTGGTAGAGCTCCTCTTTTGAGTCTTATTATTGAATATGATCAATCAAAGAACCTTTGCTGACCGGGAATTTAAAATATCATATTCGGTATAAAGTAATAAATATGAATTTCTAACTATATAACTTAAAAATCAATGAACCCAAAAATTCAAATCTTACTTCTATTCTGTTTTTTCGGAACTTTGAGTGCACAACCCGATGAGAATTATATAAGGAAACTGACAGGGGAGATAAAAACAGAATGGATTACATCAACTGGCAATTCTGTCAAATCTCAACAATTAAAATGGAGTATAAAGAAAGCTCCGGGTTTCAATAATACCGATATATCATCAAGGAAGCAGGCAATCTTATCAGATTCATGGAGCTTTTACAAAATCGATACCACCGGATCAGTTGGTAAAGTAACAGATATTAAATTCCCTCATAAATTTGATCTCAACAGGGATTATAAATCTGGCTGGTATTTTATGAAATACCATCTTGATAAAAGCCCTGACAAGAAATACATTCTTCTGCTTGACAGGATCCAGATGTTCAGTATGGTTTTTGTGAATGGAAAACGTTGCGTTCATCATTTTGGTGGCTGCACACCTTTTGAAACTGATATTACCAATGCTCTGATTGCCGGAGATAATGTAATTGCGATATTTGTATATGACCAGAATTCTGCAATTGACGGGAATAAAGCATATAATCAGCTGGGTACCACACGACTCAGATCAGTTTATAATCCAACAGCAGCAAAAGAATTACCGGGCGGTGTAGACTGCATACCAACTCTGGAAGTCAGGGAAAAGGCTTACATACGGGATGTTTTTGTAAAAACATCCACCAGAATGGGAGAAATGGAGATTGAATATGAACTCGCTTCAGCCACAGAACTCGCCTCAGGTTCAAAGTTATCATTTGAATTGTATAAATGGCCTGATGGTAAAAAAGTGAATCTCAGCATCCCTGAAGTATCATTGAATAGTTCAGCAAATGGTATTAATACATGTAAAGTAAAATGGGCAAATCCGGAATTATGGAGTCCTGATCATCCTGAACTGTATGTTTTAAGAACTTCATTTCAAAACGGGGAACAAAAAGATGTCCTTGATACAAGATTCGGTTTCCGCGAATTCTGGATAGAAGGTAAAACATTTATGCTTAATGGTTCACCGATAAGGTTAAGAGGTGAATCTTATTATTTTCCGGTTTTAACAGGAAGAGATTTTCACCGTGAGGCATTCAAGGTTCATAAAAGGCTTTTTGGCTCAAATGCATGCAGGTTACATGCATTTATGCCACACGGTGATGTTGTTCATGGTGCGGATGAAGCAGGTGTATTACTTATTGATCAGTCGGCGATATGGTCTGAAAGTGCTAGCTATTACAGAAATGGCGGTGAGTGGTTCCTGAAAAATACAGAGAAGGAGTTTGAGGAATGGGCAAGAAGGGACCGTAATAGTCCTTCAGTGGTAATTTGGGATGTTGAAAATGAAATGCTCCGGATTAGTTTTGTTCTGCATCTGCCATGGGTTAGCAAGCTAAATGGATATATCGAAAAATTCGATAACACCCGTCCGTTTAATAATTCAGGAGCCGGTTGGTTTAGTGCTGATCAGGATATGGTTTTATTGCATATGCAGGAACACTATACAAAAATCACATCTGATTGGATTGAGAAAGGAACAAATCCACTTATTAACGGCGAGTTTTGGGTTGGAGGAAGAGCTGAAGAACGACTTCCAAATTCACCGGAATTAAAAACAGCGGCTCAACGCTATACAGATGAAGGCAAAATTTATGAGGAAAAGTTGCTTGAGATGCGATATATGGGAGTTTCAGGTGTTATGCCCTTTAGAATATCACAGGTGGCTTTTTTGGAGAGACGGAATTCTTCAGGTTACAATTTTGTACCACCTGATAAATTAGATGTTCAAATTCGATCAGAAGAAGGAATTCAAAGGATAAGACATGGTTTGCAACCGGAAACAATTTTTTTCTGGCCAAGACAATTTTATGCTCCTTCCGGCAATAATCTGAAAAGAGAATTGGTGATCTGTAATGACGGTGAAACTGCTGGTAGTTTCGAAGTTACCTGGAAGTGGGATAACGAGACAGGCAAAAGCCAGACAATCAGTCTACAACCAACTGAACAAAAGAGAATCATAATCAATGAAAATCCACAGGCAAATGCAAGAAAGCTTATAGCAACTTTAAGTAAAAATAGCAAAGTGATTTCATCTGATACGCTTCTTATAAGCCCAATAACGATACCAAAAGTTAATTTGTCAAAAAATATCGTTATCTATAATGATGCGACTTTATCAAAAACACTTAATGATGAAGGAATAAAATCAGTTTCCGAAAATACTATTCCAAAAGATATCAGTAAAGTCCTTCTCATAATACCTGAGCATGCCAATACGAGAGAGCTTATCCTGCATAAAGACAAAATAATGACATTTCTAAAGAATGGAGGAACCATTTTGTGTCTGAAACAAGATCAGTCTCCTACATGGTTTCCGGTGAAATTCCATTACTGGTCCGCCAACCAGACATCACCCCATAATTATGCTATGATGGGATGGGCAGGACTAAATAAAAACCTCTTCTTTTCAACCGAAGCACCAATTCTGGCAACTTCTCATCCAATATTTGCAGGGATAAATAGTGAAGCATTGCATCAATGGGACAAATTTGATGGAAGAGTAAGTGATGACGTTTTTGCCAGACCTGCTATAATCAATAAATATGAACAGGGAAACTGGCGTCCACTGGCGAGTGGTACCAGGAGAGAGCATATCAGTTTATCAGAAATTTCTTATGGCAAAGGAACTATGATTTCATGCCAGCTTAACCTCATTGAAAATCTTGAAAATACCCAAGCTAAAGCTCTGTTTTTCAATATTTTGAATTATCTTTCCAATAAAAAGCCTGAATCATTAAACAGCAGAATTGCCTTAAGAGGTAGCCTTAATGAGTCTGATTTATCAAAACTGACTGGCGCTCCTGCTAAAGTATTTAAAGGGGCAAGTTCACAAAAAAACAATTTAATGATCGCCAGTGACGGAGCTGATATTTCAGAAATTAAAAAATGGGCATCCGATGGGGGCAAGGTAATTGTATTTTCAAATAAAATATCACAACTATTTGAGGGGGTTGAGTTTAACTCGTCTTCTCAAAAGCAATACTACGCTACCAAAATATCAGATCACCCTCTTCTTTATGGAGTATCATCTGCAAACTTCTTAGATGCGACTATTCCTGTTATAAGCGGATATTTCACAAGTTTGCCATCACAGGCAAAAGTCCTGTTGCAGGGTTTTTCAACCGATAAAAGCAAAACTCAGGCTAAATTGAACGATTTGTGGTCAATTGAAGATGCTGGACCAATTATGATATCCCTACCATTCGGGAAGGGAGAAATTTTATTGTCGACTATTGAATTTAAAATACCGGCAAGCACCTCTTCAAGTGAATTACTTTGTCTGATTCTGACAAATGCCGGAATTGAGATACCATATAATCAGATCAGCGTTGATGAAATAGCAATAAAGAAAACTGTTCCATTGATTCTCGACGGCAATTTGAACGACTGGACAGAAGATATGGAGGATAGGTTGGTAACTAAATTTACCCACGCACAACCGGTTTACCTTACATCCGAAAGTATTGTGGAGGGGCCACCCGAATTTGATCTGAATTTGTCAGCAATCAATTACTTTATGTGGAACGAACAGGCTTTGTTTATTTCCGGTGTCGTTTTCAGCGAAGAAAAAACATTCGAGGCAGGAGTAAATTTTGGCAGTAAAAAGGAATATAAACTCGATATTCTATATAATAAAGACGTAATCAACATTGCCTACATAAACAATGAAGCAAAGATTATGGTGAATGGAAAAACAGATAATAATGTAGTAATTAAGACCTCCCAGATCAGTTCAAAAAATCTTACTGATGCTTCTGTTCTTCAGTTTAATCTGATACTGAAGAGTGGAAAGATTGAAACTATTGAAAGTCTTATTGGTGAGACATTCGAAGTGATGATACCCTGGGAAAACTTAAATAGTGTACATACCAATGAAACAGCAAAAGCTTTTATAACCATTGAATCCAAAGGCTCTAAACTTCAGGTTCCGTTTATATCAAATCAGAAGAATGAAGAAAGCTGGCTGAATATGAAACTGAAATCCAACATAAAATAATAATGTAACTTTACAAAATAAGGCAAATTATTATAGGCTTGGATTCTTATTTAGTCAGTACTCATAATCGTACAATTCAATTAATTGGAAATTAATTTTTAGAAAAATATCTTAAGAGATGAATCTTCTGAAATCTAGACTTGGAGTTCTTATTCCGCTGGTAAATATTTCATTGATAGGCTACTCCGGGCCGATGAATAAAACTTCATCAAAGAAAACAGGCAGTCAGAAACCAAATATAATTTTTATCTTAACTGACGACCAGAGTGCCGGAGCTCTGGGTTATGCCGGAAACAATCAAATACAAACACCTGAAATGGACAGACTCGCCAGGGAAGGTGTCTATTTTAAGAACGCTGTTGCCACAACACCGATTTCAGCTGCCAGCAGAGCCAGCATTCTGACCGGACTCTATGAACGTACACATAAATATACATTTCAAACAGGCCCTGTCAGAGAGGAATATATGCAGGAGTCATATCCGAAGATTCTTAAAGAATCAGGTTATTATACCGGATTCTACGGGAAGCTGGGAGTCAATTACGACAATAAGGGATTACTCTTTGATGAATATGAAGACTATGACAGAGATACCAGGTATAAAGACCGCAGAGGTTTCTTTTTCAAGACTATTGGTAAGGATACAGTTCACCTGACACGATATACAGGCGAGAAAGCAATTAATTTTATTGAGGAGGCTCCTGCTGAGAAACCATTCTGCCTTTCAGTAAGCTTTAGTGCACCCCATGCCCATGATCCTGCTCCTGATCAGTATTTCTGGGATGAGGGAACAGATAAGCTATATCAGGATATAAAGATCCCTGGTCCTGATTTATCGGATGATTTCTACTTTAATGAATTACCCGAGCCGGTTCGCAAGGGCTTCAACCGTACACGCTGGGCCTGGCGCTTTGATACACCTGAAAAGTATCAGAAAAGCATGAAGGGATATTACAGGATGATTTCAGGAGTTGATCTTGAAATTGCAAAGATCAGGCAGAAACTTAAAGAAAAAGGCCTCGATAAAAATACTGTGATTATTCTGATGGGAGATAATGGTTATTTTCTGGGAGAACGACAGCTTGCAGATAAATGGCTGCTCTACGATCTTTCAGTCAAAATTCCACTTATTATTTATGATCCCAGGATAAAAAACCATAGGGATATTGATGCCATGGCCTTAAATCTTGATGTTCCTTCAACAATTGCAGATTTTGCAGGCATATCTCAACCTGATAGCTGGCATGGAAAAAGTCTTGTACCGTTCGTAACAGGAAAAAGTAATACTTTAGGTAGGGATACAGTATTAATTGAACACTTATGGGAGATTGAAAGCATACCGCCCAGTGAAGGGATCCGTACCGATGAATGGAAGTATTTAAGATATGTTAATGATAAATCATGGGAAGAACTTTACAACATAAAAGCAGATCCCAAGGAAATTAATAATCTGGCTAAAAAGCCTGAATATCTTAATACATTAAATATTTTAAGGACAAAGTTGGACGTTCTTGCTCAAAAATATGGTGACCCTTATTCAGGAGTTCCATCGGGATTGACAGTTGAATATATACGTGAACCCGGGAATGTACTTATTAACGACAAGCTGCCTGAATTTAGCTGGGAAGTTCCAAAAGAGGCTGTAGTTCAGAAGGGATTTCAAATACTGGTTGCTTCAGAAAGGAATGCCATAAACAGCAATATTGGAGATGTTTGGAATAGTGGCCAGGTCAGAGGTGGGCAATCCTCCAACATTGAACATAAAGGAAAAACTTTAAAGCCTGATTCAAAATATTACTGGAAAGTACGGATATGGGATCAGGACAATCGTTTGACAGATTATTCTGCT
Organism: uncultured Bacteroidales bacterium; assembly: GCA_963732435.1. Lineage (GTDB taxonomy): Bacteria > Bacteroidota > Bacteroidia > Bacteroidales > VadinHA17 > LD21. Next base: position 150,862 of record CAVSZL010000013.1, read on the forward strand.
GTTCAGGAGTTTAAGACCGGATCATTTTCAGAAATGATATCAACGGGAAATGCTTTTCAGATTGAGGAAGTAAAACCAAAATTGATTGTCAAAAATAGCCCCGATAGCTATTCCATCGATTTCGGAAAAGATGCTTTTGGGACACTGGTACTGAAATATTCACCTGTTAAGGATGATACATTATATATCTGCTTGGGTGAAAAACTCAATGGGAAAAAAATTGATCGTAACCCCGGAGGAACAATTCGTTACTCCGAGGTTAAACTTCCGGTTCATCCCGGAGAAAAGTTGTATACTCTGAAACTGTCCTCCTGATAAACGAAATACATTAGCCGGTAAGGCAGTTGCTTTGCCCGATACTTTCGATGTTATTACACCTTTCCGGTATTGTGAAATTGATAACTACAGATCTGATCTCACAGATAGCGACATTTTCCAGAAGGCTTATTTTGGATATTTTGATGAAAGTACAAGCAGTTTTAAGTGCTCAGATACTACTCTGAACCAGATCTGGGATCTGTGTAAGTACAGTATAAAGGCTACCACATTTGCAGGACTGTACATAGATGGCGATCGCGAACGGATCCCATATGAGGCTGATGCTTATATTAATCAGCTCGGTCATTATAGCGTTGACAATGAATATGCAATGGCAAAACAAACCATCGAATGGTTTATGAACAAGCCGACATGGCCTACCGAGTGGCTGCTTCATACTGCAATGCTTGTCCAGCAGGACTATCTTTATACAGGGGATACTGAACTTCTGAAAACATATTATGATCTGCTTAAGAAAAAGACTTTGTTCGAGTTATGCCGTGAGGATGGACTGATCAGCACAATTTCTGAGAAAATTGATGGACGGTTTATGATGAGTATAGGTTTTTCTGATACAACAACAAGACTGAAAGACATAGTTGACTGGCCTGCCGGAACAATATCCTCCGGAGATAAGACTTTTAATCAGCCTGGTGAACGTGACAGCTATGATATGGCGCCTGTAAATACTGTTGTAAACTGTTTCTTTTATAAAAATATGCAGATAATGACTGAATTTGCAAGGATCCTTGGAAAGCAAAACGATGAAGCATATTTTGATCTGATGAGGGTTAAAGTAAAAAATGCAATTAACGAAAAGCTTTTTGACAGAAAAAAAGGTATTTACATAGATGGTGAAGGTTCTGCTCATTCATCGCTGCATGCCAACATGTTACCTCTGGCATTTGGACTTGTCCCTGATGCCAGTCTGAAAACCGTTGTGGATTTTGTAAAGTCTCGTGGAATGGCTTGTAGCGTTTATGGGGCTCAGTATCTGATGGAAGGATTGTATGAAGCCGAGGAGGGCCAATATGCACTTGACCTGATGCGGGCAACAAACGAACGGAGCTGGTGGAACATGATCAGATCGGGATCGACCATTACAATGGAGGCATGGGATATGAAATATAAGCCCAACTCAGACTGGAATCATGCCTGGGGAGCCGCTCCTGCAAACATAATTCCAAGGCTTCTGTGGGGAATAACACCAAAAGAACCCGGATTTCAGGTGATCCGGATTAAACCCTTGCTTGGTGATTTGAAAAATAGCAGTATTGTCGTTCCTACAATTAAAGGCAGTATAAAAGGCACATATTTATATGTAAATGAACGAAATAAAAAATATACCATTGAACTGCCCGCAAACGTTGTTGCTGAGTTTATAATAAAATGTTCACCCGAAGAGGTTGTAACCCTTAATGGAAATAAGTTAAATATGGCGTTTAATACAATCAGGCTGGAACCAGGAATAAACAATATTGAGATTGTATTAAATTCATTTTAGTGATTTGAATTAAACAATAGTTTCTAATTAGCACATTGATATTGCAATTGCAGTTTTACATGACTTCCGGCAAATAGTGCTAAAGATGAGATAATAATTGTAGCGGTCTTAATAAGTAAATTTATTAAAAGTAGTACTTTAGTATCTAATTAATATTAATTATAATGAATCCAATTTCAGGAATATTGCTGATTGCTCTGGGAAGTATCGGAGCTGCAAGTTTTTATGTACCATTTAAAAAAGTCAGGATTTGGGCATGGGAGTCCTATTGGTTAACCCAGGGTTTTGCAGCCTGGATTGTCGCTCCGGTATTGTTTGCTTTAATCTTTGTCCCGAAAGGAGAGCTCATGCCAATAATTAATGAAGCACCTTCCTCAGCCAAATTAATGGCTATAGTTTTCGGGGCGCTCTGGGGATTTGGAGGATTAACTTTTGGTCTGAGTATCCGATATCTTGGAGTAGCACTTGGACAAAGCATTGCCCTTGGTCTATGTGCAGCCTTTGGCACATTATTGCCACCGATAATTGCAGGTCAGAACCTTTTTTCTTCAACTTCTGGTATTCTTACAATAGTCGGAGTATCGATTACATTAGCAGGGATCGCCATAATAGGTTATGCCGGTTCTCTGAAAAGCCGGGAAATGACAGAAGAAGAAAAGAGGGCTGCGGTTAAAGAATTCGCACTCAAGAAGGGAATTCTGATTGCAACCTTTGCCGGTATTATGAGTGCATGCTTCAATTTCGGGTTTGAATCAGCCAAACCTATTGAAGCTGTTGCTCTTGCACACGGAACAAATCCTCTGTTTCAAAAAAATCCATCACTGATCTTCATCCTTTTTGGAGGATTTATAACCAATCTGGTATATTGTGGCTATCTCAATATTAAAAACAAAACTTACCGCGATTATTATACAGTTTCAGGAAGTGTGTTTTTTAATAATCTCTTTTTCACGTTCTTAGCAGGATTACTATGGTTTCTTCAATTCCATTTTTTTGGTATGGGCTCAAGTAAATTACCTGAAGGAATGGCAGTATTCGGCTGGAGCATCCTTATGGCTCTGAACATTGCTATCAGCAATATATGGGGAATTTTTCTGAATGAATGGAAAGGAGCTAAAAAGAAAACAATAATTGTACTTATTATCGGGATTATAATTCTTATTTTATCAACGTTTGTAGTTAAATTAGGTTAAAAAATATGGAAACAAAAAGATTTGGTTTTAAAATGAAACTTCTTCCGGGATTCAAGGAGGAATACAGAAAGCGTCATAGCGAAATTTGGCCGGAACTTGTCACTCTCTTAAAAAATGAGGCAATAGGCAACTATTCCATTTTTCTTGATGAAGAGACTAATACCCTGTTTGCATACCAGGAACAATCCGGTGATAGTTCATCGCAGGATCTGGGTAATACAGAGATAGTTAAAAGATGGTGGAAATATATGGCTGATATTATGGAAACCAATCCTGATAATTCGCCGGTAACAATTCCACTTGACCAGGTGTTTTATATGGAATAAGACAAAAGACAAAAGTTGAGAAACGAAGTTTCGAAATCCAGCTTCAGCGGGAACAAAAGACAATAGACAAAATTTAATCTAAACTAATATGAAAAAAGAGACTGTTGAAAATTCTTACAAACTGGCTAAAGAACAATATGCTGCTCTGGGAGTAGATACTGATCAGGTATTATCAGAAATGGATAATGTAAATATAAGTCTGCACTGCTGGCAAACCGACGATGTCGGAGGCTTTGAAAAAGCAGGATCAGTACTCGGTGGCGGTGGCATACAGGCAACCGGTAATTTCCCGGGAAAAGCAAAAACTATTGAGCAAATGAGAGCCGATCTTGATAAAGCTATGTCGCTTCTGCCCGGTAAACAAAGACTTAATCTTCATGCTATCTACGGGGAATTCGGAGGAAAGTTGGTTGACCGCGATAAGATAGAAGCAAAGCACTTTCAGGGATGGATAGATTGGGCTAAAGAGAGAGGTATTGGACTTGATTTTAATTGTACATGTTTCTCTCATCCATTGGCTGATGACGGTTATACCCTGTCAAGCAAGAATGAAAAAACAAGAAAATTCTGGGTGGAGCATACCAAAAGATGCCGGGCTATTGCTGCTGAGATGGGAAAACAACTTGGAACACCTGCTGTTCATAATATCTGGATACCTGATGGATCAAAAGATATTCCGGTTGACAGAAATACTCTTCGAAAACTGCTTAAAAAATCGCTCGACGAAATATTTTCAGTGAAATATCCAAAGAAATATCTTAAGGATTCTGTAGAGTGTAAACTGTTTGGAATAGGGTCGGAGGCAATGGTTGTCGGTTCCCATGAATTTTATATGGGCTATGCAATCCAAAACAACACTATGCTGACACTCGATAGTGGCCATTTCCACCCAACTGAACAGGTTGGTGATAAAATTTCATCCATACTTCATTTCGTAGACGAGATCCTTTTGCATCTTTCACGTGGAGTGCGCTGGGATAGCGACCATGTTCTTTCTTTTAATGATGATGTATTACTTATTACCCAGGAGATTATTCGTGCCAGGGCTTTGAAAAAAGTTTATGTGGGTCTTGACTTTTTTGATGCAAGTATAAATCGTATCGGAGCTTACGTTATCGGCACACGTTCAGCTCAGATGGCATTTATGTATGCATTATTGGAACCTTTAAAAACTCTTGTTAAACTTGAGGAGGAGGGAAGAAATTTTGAAAGGCTGGCTTTACTTGAATTATTGAAATCCAAACCATTCGGAGCTGTCTGGGATTATTACTGTCTGAAAAGCAAAGTTCCGGTTGGACAGGATTACATTGATGAGATCATGAAATATGAGGAAAAGGTACTGTCAAAAAGATAGTTTTTTATAATGAAATAAATAATAAGTGTGTCGCATAAGACCATTTTAACCGCAGAGTACGCAAAGAATGCGCAAAGAACACAAAGCTAAAACCCAGTAATTATATCTTTTTGAGCTTTGCAATAATCCTTAGCGACCTTTGCGGTTAATGGATTTTGACTTTTGAAACAGCCTTTGATTTTTTCAGAATTATTTTCTCAAAAATGAACATATTTCAATATGAAAGAGGTAGTTATCGCAGTTTTTGATATTGGAAAGACCAATAAAAAACTTATCCTGTTTAATGAATCACTAAAGATTGTCTCTGAATATGAGGAGAAATTCCCGGAAATTCTGGATGATGATGGGTTTGGTTGCGACGATATTGAACTGATAGAAAAATGGATAAAAGAGTCAATAATTAAACTTGTTCATTCTGATGAGTATGATGTCAAGGCAATAAATTTTACAACTTACGGAGCAACACTTGTATATCTCGATGCGGAAGGACGAAGACTAACTCCGGTTTATAACTATCTTAAACCAATAAATGAAAAAATTCCTGAAAGTATTTATAAAAGGTATGGAGGAAGGGATGAATTTTGCAGAAGAACTGCCTCTCCTGCACTTGGAATGTTAAATTCCGGAATGCAGGCTCTCTGGCTTAAGACAGAGAAAACTGATGTATTTGCCGCTGTTAAGTACATACTTCACTTTCCACAGTATCTCTCTTATTCTCTTACTGGCAAAATATATGCAGAGCATACCTCAATCGGCTGTCATACAGCACTATGGGACTTTGATAAAATGGATTATCATCAATGGACAAAAGTGCAAGGTTTGAATCTGCCGGAACCAGCGCCAATTGAGACTTCTGATAACATAACTATTGAAGGAAAATCTGTTCAGGTTGGTATCGGTATACATGACAGTTCTGCATCACTTGCACCATATTTTTCAGATATTGATAAATTTATTCTCATCTCTACAGGAACATGGTGTATAAGTATGAATCCTTTTAATGATGAAAATTTAACGGCAGAACAGCTTGATAAGGATTGTCTCTGTTATTTAAGTATCACCAGACAACCGGTAAAATCTTCCAGGTTATTTCTTGGTCATCTTCACGAAACAGCTGTTAAGAGAATAACAGAACATTATAATTTACCAGATGATTATTATAAAAAAATTAAGGCCGATAAAAATCTGCTATCAGTATTAAAAGCAAAATATAAGGAAAAAAATGTTTTCTTTCAGACAGGTTTTGACTCCGGAAACTTTAAGGATCATATTGACCTGTTTGAGTTTTATTCACCTGAAGAAGCCTATCATCAGTTAATGATTGAATTATGTCAACTTACCTGTGAAGCCATTAAACTGATAATTCCTGTAAATGATGAAACATCAAATATGTATATTACAGGTGGGTTTTCAAAGAATGAACTCTTTTGCATTCTATTAAAGGAAGCATTTCCAATGAAAAACCTTTATACATCTGAAATATCGAATGCATCAGCTCTTGGGGCAGCTATGGTAATTTCAGGTTCAAAGCATTCACCTGATCTCGGACTTACTGAGTGTTAGTAATATATTTAAATAACTATTCCTTTTTCAGGGAAGCTACCAGGACACCGCCGGAAATTGACCGTACTGTTAAAAAAAGAACAGATAAACCTGTTATCAGAATTGTAAATACCATAATAGTCAGATAAATCCACGGGATCTCCTGCCCGCTTCTCAGGGATGGGAGAGTAGCTGAAATTGCAGAGAAAACACCAGAGGTAACACCAGCAAACAGTATCAGAATCTGTTCATTTAATATGATTCTCCGGATTTTTCTGAAAGTAAAGCCTGTTGCCAGCATAAGTGCGAACTCCTGTTTTCTGCGATTATAATTTCTCATCATTACAAAACCTAAACCTAGAACACCCGTAATCATACCAAATGCTCCAAAGACCCCAAAGACGGAGAGATAAGTATTTGTGACCTCATAAAATGCCCGTAATCTGTCTTCAGTAAACTCTATATTCACACCAAAGTTTGATAGTCTTTCATTAAGTGTGGTTTTATATAAATCCCTGAGGTCGGCATCCCCGTCGACAAGCAATACTGAACTGCCGGCAACAGATGGAAAATACCTGTTGAAATTATCTTTTCCGATTAACACATATCCCTGAAAAACAGACGATTTCAAACCAGCTGCAAGTATAATATTAACCGGTTGCCCGTTTTCAGCACGAAGGATAAGTGTATCTCCAATGCTTAATTTCAATCCCCAGTCCATAACAGTCTGATCAGCAATGCCATAAATAGTATTTGCCCCCAAATCCCTGTTTAAAAACTGCCATGAATTGATTATATTTTCTTCTGATAATGTTTTTGCGAAAGCGAAAGACTCTCTTGCTATGAATTCTGAAGGATCAACACCCAGCAGGGGGGGAGCAGTAATATGATTAAGATTAAGACAACTGGCATCATTTCCTGCAGATCTTTTCATTGTGATAAAGTCCATTACTGAAAGGGTATCTTCAGTAAGTCCGAGTTCAGTTCGTCCTCTTAATGTGCTAAGATCATCTCTTACAGGAATATTGCTTTCGCACCATAACAAATAACCTCCGGTACCTGATGACCTTTTGAGCAGTTTCTCATCAAAGTCCATTCTGTTTACACCGGTTATTATTAATGCAAAAATACCTGCAGAAATAAAAAGTATTGGAGTGACAGCATGTGAAGGATTAAATGAATAATATAGACGAGACAAATTAATTCTTCCTATATATTCAAAGATATTTTGCTTTCTCCTGCCAATATATATCTGCCTCCAGAAGAGTATGAGTGAGACAAGCAACAGAGTTCCCGTGCCAAAACTGTAAACAGTATTTTTATCATTCCATACGATTGAAAGAATGAATAATGAAATGGTAAATAATACAGAACCAATCAACAACATAAGATTCAGTCGGGGTGAAGCTAATCCGTGAAATTCCTTTTCCTGACGGTTCAGTCTCTTGAGATAACTTCTTGTTTTCCACCACATAAAGATTGTTATTATGATAGCGGTAACAATAAATCCGGTAGCGATAGGTAAAATATCAAATGATGCTGAAAGAGTATTTGTTTGTACTGCACCACTCCAGACGGAATTGAGTGCAATGGTTATGATTATATTGACCAGGTATCCGGCCAAAGCTCCGATAAAACAGCCTGTAAGACCAATTAATGAGGATTCCAGAAAGAAGAGTCTTTGAATCCATTGGTTTTTAAATCCTAATGCAAATAACGTAGATATAGTTCTTCTCTTTGAATCAAAGTAATATGAAACAACAAAAGATAACAAAACTACTGAGGCTAAAATCAGGAAAAATCCCAGACTCAGGAAAAGAGTACCAAAATCAACACTCTCATCAGCAGCCTGAATTGATTCATCTGCCAGGTCAGAAACAGTAAAGCCTAAAATAGCGGGATTAAGTGATCCTGTTAATTTTGACTCGACCCCGGTTGTTTTAAATCCTGAAGGAAATCGGATGGAAGTTGCTGGTCCATAATTACTTCCCCAGATTTCTTTGCCTTTCAGGTAATTTATAAATGCCTTTGGGGTGCCCTTATATTGTTTCCAGTACTCTTCATCCTTATCACGGATGCTACCCATTTTAATAGGTACTCCCGCATCCCAGTCAGAACATGACTCGCTGCCGGCAATTCCGGGAAAATCAGGCATAAGCAACGAATCACCCCATATACCATCAATTTTCACTATCCTCCTGACAACAAACAGATCGCTGTTCTCAACCAGTTTATTGAGAGAGTCAGGCGAATACCACTGCATTGTCAGGGTATCTCCTTCAATTACCTTTAGATCATCAGCCAGCCAGTTATTAATAATAATATCGTTATCAGACACTATTTCAGGATAAATTGAAGAAGGAATTGCAGCAACAAATGAGTATGGCGTTGATCCTGAGGCGCTTATAATACTGTTCCCAAGATATGTAATCGCGGGTGCGGAGGAAGGGATGTTTTCTTTTATTTCATTAATCAGAATTTCATCCATAAATATCCTGTCGGATACTAACTCTGTTCCACCTGTTTCTGTAACTTCTCTTATGCTGAGCCCCGCATCAGATGGTCTTAAAGTGTTTTTAAGGATATTTACAGCCTCATCTTTTGCAATACTGTTCAATCTGTCGATCAATAACCTGTTAATCTTAAGAGGTTTATCTGATTCAGATACAAGATCTGAAAGATTAAGAAAGATGTTCATCGGAGTGATCTGGCTTATTGAGAGAGAAAAGTTTCCATTGGTTTCGGGTCCCAGAATATTTCCTATTTTCATCACTACCGAGTTCCCATCGCCAGATGCCGGGGCAAACGGAGCATCTGCGGGAATATCATCTATCGGGAAGAACCTTACTATGAGATCATCTCCGGCTTTTACATCAAGATGATCAGCAAGCTTTTTGTTAATCAGCACCTCGCCTTTATTAACAGATATTGAATCATTGCCATGAAAAGAGAAAAAGTCATCGCGTATGCCATAAATATGAGTATTATAGGCACCTTTCTGTGAATTCAAACTCTGACAATAACCAACTATTTCAAGGAGTCCGGAATTGTTAATTTCCTCATCCTCTTCCAAACGGTCTGCAAGGTTTGTATCAAAATATCTTATACCTGAACTGATAACTATTCCGGTATTTCCAAGACGTTCCCGTGATGACTTCTTAAGACTGGTTCTGACTGATTCTCCCGTCAGAATAGACCCTGTAATTACAGCAGATAGTAAAGCAATTATAAATACCTGATAAAGAAGTGGCTTCCGGTTGAACTTTATTGAACTTATTATTAAGCGGGATAATTTTGGTGCCATGCTAATTCAGTTTTCCTTCATCGAGCCTCAGCGTTTTAGACATATTTTTAGCCAGACCGGATGAATGGGTGGCAAGAATTATTGTTATACCAAATTCATGGTTCATTTCAATCAGTAGTTTCCCGAGGTTCTCAGCATTTCTGGTATCAAGAGAACCGGTTGGTTCATCTGCAAGGAGAATTGAAGGATTATTTGCAAGTGATCTCACTACAGCAACACGCTGAGCCTCCCCGCCTGAAATATGAAATGGATATTTATCTTTCAGATCGGTTATCCCTGTTTTTTCCATCAACATCTTCAGATGAGCCTCTCTGACTGATAACTCATCCTTATTATATTCTGAAGCAAGCAGCGGGAAAAATATATTCTCTGATACTGTTAAATGGGGTAATAACAAATGATCCTGAAATATAAACCCAACATTCCTGCTCCGGTAAACAGCTGATTCATTATCTGTTAAATTAGCGAGTGATGCACCTTTGAAAAATATCTCACCACTATCAGGCTTGTCGAGAAGACCTATAATGTTTAAAAGGGTGGTTTTACCTGAACCTGACGGACCCATAATCGCAATTGAGTCACCCTCATTTACATCCAGAGACAGATTATCTAGGACTAAACCTCTCTGTATAAATGATTTTGATAAGTTTTTTATTGAAAGCATAAACAATTTATTAAGCACTCTGTTAAAAAAGCATCGAGGCAGATATGAATAACTATTTTGGCATCATAGCATTGTAAACTTTCGAAAGTTCCTCAGACATTCTGTCCAGAGACAGGTGTTTCAGAACATTTTCTTTACCGTCAGTACCAAGTTTCAACATTAGATTTTTATCGTTTAATACCTTAACCAGACTGGCAGATAATTCTTTTATATCATCCGGATTATAAGTTATACCACCACCCGTTCTTGCAATTATTTCCGGAAATGCTCCGGTAGCCGGTTGAACAACCGGTACGCCTGCTGCATTGGCCTCAAGAATGTATAACCCGTAGCCATCATATTTTCTTACAGGAACACTCATGACATCAATATTACTGAAAAAATCCTGTTTGCTGTTACCGTGAAATTCAGGATAGATTTTGACAAAACTCTTAAGTCCTGCTGCTTTTATCTTCCTTATTTGCTCAGAGATATAAGGTTTATCATCTCCGGTGAAACCACCGGAAACATGAAGGGTTAATCCCGGCAGTGCATTCACCGACTTAGCCATGATAAATGCATCAACCAGTTTGTCAAAACCATTATGAGAATTGATCCTGCAGAAATATCCTATGGCCGGCCAGTTTTCTCTTTTTTTAACATTCAGTAACTCGACCGGGTCAAATCCAAGTGGTACTACTTTAACATTATCTCCGGATATTCCTGTTTTAGAGATAAAAAAATCTTTGTAGTATTGGCTGGGAGTTAAAAAAACATCAACATTGCCGGCTTCTTTTGATATCAACTTCCAGGCATTTGACTGATAGGGTTCCGACATCTCATTAATCCAGTCATCCTCATTAAGCAATGAGCAGACAATACTTACATTCAGCTTTTTCTTAAGCTGACGTGCAAGTCCTATAATCAAAGCATTGGAAAGGTGGATAATATCTGGTTTACCATCTTTGCAAAGATGGTCTGCCAACCTTTGCAGCTCTTTTTCAGGAAAAGCATTCTCTCCCCTGATCATGTTAAGAGTCATATCTTCAAGCCCTTCTGTCCTTGTGGTTCCGGCTCTCTTTGCTGCCATTCTGAGCATTGGAGCAGAGTCGAAGATCTTATCCATAAATACCGGCATATTCTTCATGAATGGAACTTTTTCTCTGATGTACATTGAAATGGCACCAAAAAATACATTATTATCAAGTCCTGATTCGGTATTTTTATCTTCTGGCGGAAGATATAATGGTATCGCTGTGGCCTGTATCCCTTTTACTTTGCGGATAGCCCTCAGATAGATCATATCGCGGTAACAATTTCCGCAATAAAAAGATCCTCCCGAGCCTGTTATAAGATATACAATCTTCATAGTTTTATTATTTCATTTTATTGAGCAATGTAAATCCCCTGGTTTCATATAAATAAGCACTTAGGTTATTTTGTCACCGGGGATTTATCTCCAAATGCCAATAATCTGCCATCTTCAGTAAGAATGTAAAATTTCCCCTCTATAACGGCAGGGGAGCTGCTTATTGGAGTTCCGGCATTAAAACTCCATAGTTTTTTCCCTGCAGCCAGATCAAGTATTGAAACAGTACCATCCATGCTTGTAAAAAGAACCTTTGATTTTGTTATTACTGCAGAACCAATAATCCGTCCGTTTGTTCTATACTTCCAGATTAATTTACCATTTCCGGCATTGTAACAGTAAATGAATTTATCTTCGTTACCAATAACAACATAATTATTTCCAACAGCAGGAACAGCAAGGATAGAACCTGATTGTTCATTCCCCGGAACCTTCCAAACCATCTTTTTTGTTTTTATATTCAATCCAAAGATTGTTCCATCGTAATCGCCGAAATATGCCATATCACCAGCGAGGGAAGGGGAGGCGGCAATATATACTCCAACATCTACTGTATCTTTCTGATTGCCTGAAAGGGGATCGACTAATCTTATCATACCATCACACCCACCAAAAACAATTTTACCATCCTGAATTGAGGGTGTTCCGTTTACATAATTTTCTGTTTCAATTTTCCATATCAGCTTACCTGTCTTTGGATCGACACAGTGCAGAAAATAATCATAGCTGCCCACAACTATACCGGCTTTACTTCCGGATAACCAGACATTTGCAGATCCTGAGATCTGATTATCTGTGGTATATGTCCATATAAGTTTACCTGTAACTTTATCAACCGCAATCAGTCTTCCATCATTCAGTCCTACAATAACTTTATTCCCAAATACAAGTGGAGCTGCTTCAATCATACTTCCCGCATTATATTGCCATTTGATCTTGCCATCGGATGAAACAGCTATCAGGTTGCCGGGATCATTTCCAAAGAAGAGAGTTCCATCACTTATTACGGGCGATGATTTAGTTTTAGATCCTGTGGATAGGCTCCACAGCAGTTTTGGATCTGATGGGAACTCACGATCGTACCTGCCTGAAAGATCTGCTTTTCCTCTGAATAGTAACCAGTCCTTGTTTCCTGTTTGGGTATATGCTGATAGAAAGAATAATCCAGATAATAATAGTGTAATATGATACCTTTTATGCCATTGGGTAGTTTTGGTACGAAGCATTTGCCGGACCAACCTATAAAAAATAAATCCTTTGTGAAATATGGCCTCTTTATGTTTAAGCAGCAATAGCATGATATTATCTGATTATTTGAATTTACTTAAAGCGCCAGTTGGACAGATTTCAATAACACTATTACTTTTGGTTTTCAGTATGTTATCAAAATCTTCGGTAAGTGGTTCTGATATTATGCTGATAAATCCCCTGTTAATAAAACAAAGGGCCGGTTCATCAGTCGAATCTTCACAAAGCCTTACACAGAGTCCGCATTTTATACACTTGGCATTCTCAAAAATCAGACCGGTTTTGTGATTAATCTTTTTAACAATTGGAGAATTTACCAGTTTTCCCCTTGGATCTTTTATGGCAAAATCCTTTGAAAGATCTCTCAATCTGCAATCATCGGCAGCACGACAATCGCAGTGCATACAGCTTTGCGCCTCGCATGAAGCAGATTGCGTATCTGTTATTTCCCTGAACCTGGTTATTTCAACCGGACATTCTTTTAACCATTCCTGTAATTCTGTTGATCCAAGTTTTCCAATCTTAGAAGAAAATGGCCTTGCTCTCTTTTTTAATTTATCGCCTGTCACTGTGAATACATCTTCTGCAAGCTCTTCAATCGTTTCCTGCTGGGTTTTATTCAGTTTTATCTGTTTTGAAATAAAAAGTTTCATATTTCTTATTGAGACCGGAATGTCTATTTTTTTACGCCGGCATGCGTTTTCACAATAGGCGGGACAGATGGTACATGCAATTTCAGACGATCTGACTTCATAGAGAGTAAGCTGAAATGCTCCTTCAAAATCCCTGGCAGAGAGCAATCTGTTCATCAGAGGAATGTTATATCCGGCTGGACATACAATTTTGCATGGTGCCTCACACTCGGCTCTGTGTTCGGATAACAAAAGTTCTAATGCACTACGCCTCAGGGATATTATATCTTCACCTGAAATATCAATATCCATTCCTTCCTGAACTAATGCTGAACATGATGGCAGATAATTACCTGTTCTTTTGTCTTTTACCATGCAAACCATGCAGGATGTATAGTGTGGCATTCCTCTCTTATAACACAAGGTGGGAATACTTAAACCTGCTCCGGTGGCAACATCCAGAATGGTTGCCCCATCAGCAGCTTCATATTCGATAGTATCAATCTTCAGCTTAATCATTGATATTAACAATTTCTATAGCATTTTCAGGACACACAATTCTGCAATTATCACATTTTGTGCATATTGACTGATCAATCTCATGTTTTTCATAAGGTATGAATGGAATCGCCTTTACAGGACATTCCTGTGAACATTTAGTGCATCCTGTACAGTTGTCATTAATGTCATACCTGATAAGGTCCCTGCATTTATTTGCCCTGCATATCCCCATGGTGTGTTCTTCATACTCCTGCCTGAAATATCTCAGCCCTGTAAGGACTGGATTTGGAGAAGTCTTTCCAAGTCCGCATAGACTGCCCTGTTTAACTGATGTACATAATTTTTCAAGCTCTTCAATTTCGAAAAGATCAGCTTCTCCAGTACTTAATCTGGTAAGTATATTAAGCATTTGTTTCGTTCCTACCCTGCAAAAAGTACATTTTCCGCATGATTGCTTATGAGTGAATGTCAGAAAGTATTTTGCCATATCAACCATGCAATCTGTATCATCAAGGACAATCATTCCTCCCGAGCCCATCATAGCTCCCATATTTGTAAGTTCCTCGTAATCAATAGGAATATCTGCTTCACTTGCAGGAATACATCCCCCTGAAGGACCTCCTATCTGAACAGCTTTGAATGTTCTTCCCGGGGCAACTCCATCACCTATATCCTCAACAATCTGCCTTATTGTTATCCCCATCGGTACTTCAATTAGTCCGCCTTTTGAGATTTTTCCTGCCAGGGCAAAAACTTTTGTCCCCTTGCTTTTTTCGGTTCCAATCGAACAAAAAGCATCGGCACCGTTTGTTATGATCCATGGAACAAGAGAAAGAGTTTCGACATTATTGACAAGGGTAGGTTGATCTCTGAATCCTTTAACAGCCGGATATGGAGGCCTTATATTGGGTGTTCCTCTCTTACCCTCCAGAGATGCTATTAATGCTGTTTCTTCACCACAGACAAAGGCCCCGGCTCCCTCAAAAATGCTTATGTTAAACGAAAAGTCACTATTACAGACACTTTCACCAAGAATTCCATTCTCATAACATTTTTTTATAGCCTTCCTGCACCCTTGATACAGCAAGAGGGTATTCTGCCCTGATATAGAAAATTCCTTCATTTGCACCGGTGGCAAAGGCAGCTATAATCATTCCTTCAATTACCCTGTAAGGAAATGATTCAAGAATCATCCTGTCCATAAAGGCACCGGGATCTCCTTCATCTCCATTACATACAACATACTTTCGATCACCTTTGGTCATCTGCGATATTGTCCATTTCTTTCCTGTCAAAAAACCGGCACCACCTCTTCCTCTGAGTCCGCTCTCTGTTATTATATTAATTATTGTTTCCTGGTCGATGGAGTTAATAGATTTTCTAAGAGCTTCAAATCCTCCGGTCAGGATATAATCATCAAAAGAATCAGGCGATAATGTGCCACTGTTAAGTGTTGAAATATGAACCTGGTAGTTAAGAAAACTATTAAGGTATTTTTCTCTGAGCTCTACAGGAAGATTTATCTGACTCGCGATTTTGTCTTCTGACAGAAAAGTATCTACAATATCGTTTATTCTATGTTTAAATTTCTTATTTAATGTTCTGGGCTTTATATGCTTAAGTAATATCTCCTCAACCTGTTGTTTAATAACATTTGTATATCTTGAATTCTCATTTCCGGTGTTTACAATCTCCATTAAGGGAGTCTGATTACATACACCAACACAACCAACCGACTTTAATCTTATGTTAAGATTATACTTCTCTTTTACATTTAGAATCTCATTCAGTATTTCTTTACTTCCTCCGGCAACACAGCATGAACCTAATCCTACCCTGACTTCAGCATCAAAATCTTCAATTATTTCTTCCGAAACTGATTTCAGGTCTTTGCTGCCCGAATTCAGAAAGTCTGCGATAATATGATCTGCCTCGGTAGGCTTTACATGTCCATAGGTCTTGTCATCAATCTGTACAACAGGAGCAAGTGTACAGCAACCCAGACAGGCAACTTCTTCGATTGAAAAAAGATTATCAGGGGATGCATTTAATGTATCATCAATATGAAGAACTCTCTTAAATGCATCTGAAATCAATGGTGCCCCTTTCACATGACAGGCTGTCCCGGAACAAATCTTCACAATATGCTTGCCAACAGGAAGATGACGGAACTGGGAGTAAAATGTAGAGACACCGGAGATCTGACCTGGAGTTATATCTGTAACTGTGCAGATATATTTCAAAGCTTCAGATGGTAAATAATTTAATTGTTTCTGCACCTCCTGAAGTATTTCAATTACCTTATCCTTTCCTCTTCCTGTTTTAGCTATTACCTTATCAACAACTGAAGTGATATCAGTATGTAAAGTTTGCATACAGTCGCACTCTCTGGTAACAATATTACTTTCTTCTGTCTTCAATTTGAAATGCAATAAAGGTTTTTCTTTCCTCTTATATAAATCTTCTTATCTGAAAAAGCTGGTGTACAGTCGGCTCTTTCGCCAAGCGGCGATTCTGAAATAAGTTTATATTCAGGTCCGGCACTAATAATATGCATTACCCCGCTTCTGTCAATAAGGTAAAGCATTTCATCAGCTATAATTGGGGATGCATAGAACTGATCCATGAAATAATGAGTCCAGAGGGTATCTCCCTTTTCTGCGTTATAGCAGGCAAGATCTCCGTTTCCTGTAGCTACAAATAGATACTCATCAGTTGCAACAGGGCTGGAAACGTCAGGTGTAAAGGTATTATCTTCCCATACGATTGAAGCAGCTGCTCCGGGTCTGATTGCAGCCAGTTTTGCATAATCAGTTACAGCATAAGTCATTGTACTGTTTACAGCAACCGATGGTGCTACATCACCACTCATACATTCCACACTCCATAACTCGCTTCCTGAATTTATATCGTAACTTGTTACGTGCGGATTTCCATTTATTATTAATTGCGGTTTGCCTCCAAAGAAGGCAAGTACCGGTGAAGACCAGACAGGCCGGCCTTTTCGTATAGTTTCCCATTTAAGTTCACCGGTTTCAGCTTCAATGCCCATAAGTGAAATTTTTTCATTGCTGTCGAACTGCAACATTAAAAGGTCTTCATAAATTATAAGAGATGAGGAATATCCGTAGATATTCTCCGGTAATCCTATATTTTTCGACCAGAGGAGTTTTCCGTCATGATCAAACCCAACCAGGTTCCCATTTGCAAAAACTGCACATACAACTTTTTCATTCACAGCAACCGTGGAAGTAGCAAGGCCTGCATCCTGATCCATTTCCGGCAACACTTCAGGTTCTCCCTGAATACCAGAAGCTGACCCGGTCCATAATATTTCACCTGTTTTTTTATCAATACAATATACTTCACACACGTTTTCACTGGCTCCTGTCAGATATATATTATCTTCCCATATAACCGGAGAGCTCTGTCCGGATTTTGGTATTTCAATCTTCCATTCAATATTCTTTCCCTCTTCGCCATTCCATTCTGTTGAGTAGCCTGATCCTCCGGCAATTCCATGACTATTCTGTCCTCTGAAAGAGGGAAAATTTGTCTTATCCGGTTTTGGAGTTGTAACGCTGCCCTGTTCATTTTCCTGTTTATTTGCAGATGAAAGCCCGGATGGATCGGGCAGGTTGTTCCTCATTATAAATGAAGCTGTTAGAGCCACAACAAAAATGACAGATGCCGTTGCCAATAGATATTTTCTGTTTCTGTCTTTTATATGAATTTCATCAGGTTTTGAATCGGACAGAAGGGGAGAGGGTTTTTCATTACCTGATATAATTCTCTGACATAAAATAAATACAACTGCACCTGCGAGAAGAAGATAAGCACCACTTTCAACCTGCCGTCTTGAATTAAAGTATGCTTTTCGGGCTACCAGATCCATCGCTCTTACCTGTTCTGCCTTTATTTTATTCTCAGGATCCTTGTCGAACTGTTCTTTGACCGAGAGTAATGCCGGATTGTCAAGGGGATTGAGAGTTTTAAGCTGAACAAGGCTGAAGATCATCGTCAGTGCTATAATAAGAGTGAATCCTCCAGAGATCTGGCTTACTATTTTAAGGATACTGATATCTTTGTCGGTAATGTTAAGCTTCATTTTAACTCACTGCTTTAATTGGACAATATTTAAAACACCTCCCACAACTAAAACACTTTCCCTGGTCAGGTTTATATTCAGTCCTTCTTTTAGTTATGGTTAGGGATACTAATCCTATTCCAAGAGAGATTCCAAGAAATATGCCAGCCAGCGGGGATGCTTTTCTAAAACGATTGATTATAGCCTCTTCTTCAATAAACAGATCTTCATCTGTCTGACCAGTTTCCTTGAATGCTAAAACTGTTCTTGACAGTGATTCAATTCCGGATTCTTTTTCAAATCTGATATCTCTTGCCAGTCTGACAGTCCGGTTTGCTCCCGATAACACAGGAGCCAGATTATAAAAGATTAAACCACCTGCAGCTGCAAAAGCCGGAATAAACAAAATATATAGTAAGAACCTTCTTCTTAATTTCTCCTGATCTTCCTGTTTCTTATCAATATTGGAAGGGATTATCGCATCATATGGACATGAATTCTCACACAATCTGCAATTAGTACATTCAGCCGGAGTTATCGTAAGATGCTTTCCTGCAAACCTTGAAAAAAGATTGAGAAGAACACCATAGGGGCATAAAAACCTGCAATAAGGCCTGCTGACAAATATTCCTGCAAGTAACAGAAGTATCCCAAAAATTATCATTGTATATGGTGCATCAAGTCTGAATATTCCTACAAAAGGATCGTATCTGCAAATTAAAAACTGACTTTCAGTTGCTGAAAAAAGCACAGCCAGTGCCAGATAGACAAAAGGAACTGAAGTCAGAAATATTTCGACGGCTTTGGAAAGTTTAACCGGCGAAAAACCTGTAAGCTCTTGTATAGCACCTAACGGACAAACTCCTGCACAGAATACTCTTCCAAATGCCAGGGCAAATATCAGGGGTATTAAGAAAAACAAAAGGGCTGTTAAAGGAATCGTGTAGGATTCATTGAATAATGCAAGTGAGACATTCTGTACAGAGCCAACAGCACATATGCATCCTTCCCTGTAAAATCCAAAATATGCGAGTGAAAAAAGAGACATCAATAATAAACCTTTCCTTGAACGTTTCTTCAAAGCAAGCCATGTTGTAACACTCAGAGCAATAATTAAAAGAGTAACATCCAGGTATTCCCATACCGATGCTCTTTGCAATGGCATCTGATGTTCAGGATAAGAATACTCAGTCTCAAACTCCGGTCGCGGGAATCTGTCCTGCCCAATTAAATCAGCATGCAAGCTTAATAATAATATGAGTAATATATATGGAGCAATCTTCTTCATTAAGTATGTCATTATTCATTTAGCTTGTTAACTGTTATGCCTCAAACACTCTAATATGCATCGTCATTGCGAGCGTAGCGAAGCAATCACATTTTCCCTTTATCTTTCTCAATGTATGAAAACCCGACAGGTACTCTGCTGATTGCATGTGACGGACAAGTTCTGGCTATTGCACACTCATTACAGTTTACACACAGGTCGTGCTTTATCTGCATATAAAGTGATCCGTTTCCGAAATCAGCACATCCTTTAACGCATTTTGCACATCCGTCACAAAGATTCTCGTCAATTGTATATTCAAAATAGGGTTCTTCAACATACTTGCGGACAATAGCCCCTGTAGGACAAAGCTGAGCTTCAGCACCGGTGCTTATTGTTTTAACACCCTGCCGCAGATAACCTCCGCATAAATCACAATATCCACACATTCTGTAAGCATGTACGCACTTTGATGCAGAAGGGGTAAGGACACAATTAGTTTTGCACTGCCCACATGTTGTACACTTAAAAGGATCAATCTGCCATACATATCCTGATCCGGAGGTTTTCTTTGAGAGGGCAACCGGAATTATTACCAGAGGAACAGCAACAATGAATTTTCCTGCCCGTCTGACAAAATCCCGTCTTGTCTGATATTTATTTTTTTCACTTCCCATAACTTGATCTATCAATACTTATTGCAGTCTGTTTCACCATTACAAATGCCCTTACCCGGACACTTTGAGCATGCACTTCCTGATACAATGCGACTTCCCAAAGCCATAGCAATAAGAACCAGAATTGCAAAGAGTCCAAGCCTGCCCGATTTCTTAAAAAATTCCTCCCTTGTCATAGTGTTTCACTTTTTTACAATTATGAAAACTTACAAATATACCTTAAGCAGATCAAATCTCAATTCTGAGTAACCCCGACATCGTAAACCATTAATGAGTTACCATGTCTTACATAGAGTCTTTTATTTTTCAATACCAGATGAGCCCAATGTGGGTTTGATCCGTATGGTACTGTAAATGTACTTATTATATTGAACCTGTCAGCCTGGGGTTCTATCAGTAAAATCTTTCCTGATTCAGTGTATATATATAATAATCCGTCATTAGCAATAATATTTGCAGGAGCAGCATTTCCAATGGAGAAGAGCTCTTTACCTGTTTTCATGTCGAGACAGAATAGCCTGCGGTTTCTGTCCCCGGTTCCATATATCCTTCCATTCAGAATTACTGCACCGCTGTTAATATTGTCAATTAATGTAGAACCCCATAGTTGTTTTACTGCATTTCCATTCATCTCCAGTTTCAGCATTAAACCACCACTTCCACTTTCAGAAAAGCAAAACAGATGACCATCAGAATAAACCGGAGAATTCGGATGCACGTTATATGTATTTTCATGCTTAAACTTCCAGAGCAAAATACCTGATTCAGCATTAAAGCCACAAACGGATTTTTCCATTAAGGTGACAAGAATTTTTTTGTCTGCAGTCTTAATAATGATTGGAGAACAGTATGCAGATTCTTCATCAATGCCTTTGCTTTTCCAGATTAATTTACCTGAGTTTCTGTCCAGAGCTACAGTGCTTGTTTCTACACCACCGGGAGAACAATAGAGAACATTGCCATCAAATGCAAGATTCTCCGTCATGCCCCATGTAATACTTCTGGCTCCATATTCCTTTACCAGATCGACTGACCATATTACCTGACCATTTGTGGCCGACATACAGACAAGTTTCCCGAAAGAACTCATCAGATATAACTTCCCGTCGATAATCAGAGGGTGTGGATCTTGTTCCTTCATAATTTCTTTCCCATTCCTGTCCATATTCTTTCTTCCATAATAACTTTCCGTTAATGTCGAAAGCAAAGACAGAACCGATCCCATTGATCATCCCTGTAGTATAAACTCCGTTTTGTGTAACCGAAGCGGAAGTATGGCCATCTCCAAGGTCATCAAAATGCCATAAAAGTTTTGGTCCGTTATCGGGCCATTTCTTCAATAACCCCTTTTCGTTATATACGCCATTACGATCAGGCCCCCTCCATTGAGCTACCTCCTGGGCTTTAGTAACTGGCACAAAAAGTGATGAAACTAAAAAAATGTTTAATAGTATTCTCATAACTACTATTGAGTCGGTAATTAACTTTCTCTTAAAAAAGGGTAACCATATCTGTAATGATTTTAACTTGATGCAATATCATAAACCATAAGAGAGGTACCATGTCTGACATATAATTTCTTATCTTTTATAACAAGATGTGCCCAATGAGGATTTGCACCAAAAGGAACAGGAAATGAGCTTATTATGTTAAATCGATCTGTTTGTGGTTCAACTAGGGAAACTTTTCCAGACTCACTGTAAATATATAATAATCCATTGTTTGCGATAATATTGGCTGGTGCCAGATTCCTGACTGAAAACAAATCTTTGCCTGTTTGCCAGTCAATGCAGAACAGACTTCGGTTTCTGTCGCCAGTTCCATATATCCGGTTGTTTAGAACAACAACACCTCCGATTTTAGGGTCAAGTTTAGCATTTTTCCAGACTTCAGACACTGCACTTCCATCTGCTGAAAGCTTTAGCATAACACTTCCAAGACCATATCCGCTTGTACAAAAAAGAAGACCGTCTTTATATATGGGAGTATTAGGATGAACGTCGGGATCCATTTTAAATGGAGATTTCCAGAGTAATGATCCAGTTACGGCATCAAAACCGCAAATTGATTTTTCCATAATAGTTACCAGAATTTTCTTATTTGAAAGTTTTATGATCATTGGGGAGCAATAGGCCGATTTTTCATCAATACCTTTGCTCTTCCAAATCTGCTTTCCTGTATTTATATCTAAAGCAACCAGTGCTGCTTCCTTCCCACCTGGTGTACAATATAATACATTTCCATCATTCAGTAGATTCTCGGTAATTCCCCATTCAATGTTTCTTGCACCATATTGTTTTACCAGGTCAGTAGTCCAGATTGTTTTTCCATCGGTGGCACTCATACAAAAAAGTTGTCCAAAAGCACTGAGTAAATATAGCTTATCGTTTATAACAAGAGGAGTGGATCTGACCCCATTATGACTTTCGGTCCATTCCTTTCCATATTCCTTTCTCCAGAGAAGTTTGCCCTTTAGATCAAATGCAAAAATGAAGCCGTTGCCATTAATCATTCCGGTTATATAAATTCCTTTATCTGTAACAGAAGCTGAAGTATGACCATCACCCAGTTCATCAAAATGCCATAATAGCTTTGGTCCATTATCCGGCCATTTATTCAGCAACCCGGATTCATTATAAATTCCATCGCGGTTAGCTCCCCTCCATTGGGAGATTTCCTGAGCAGACAGACCAATGCCACCCAATAGTAATAGAAGTGTTGAAATTGTTTTTATCATAATTGTAATTTTAAATATTAATATACATTTTACATGGACATTTTAATTAACTGTTAAATCATAAACCATCAGAGAATTTCCGTGTCTTACATATAATCTCTTATTCTTTATTACCAGATGAGCCCAATGTTGTGCAGTTCCAAATGGAACTTTAAATGAGCTGATAATATTAAAACTGTCAGCCTTTGGTTCCACGAGATTTACAGTACCTCTTTCACTGTATACGTATAGTAATCCATCATTTGCAATTATATTGGATGGAGCGAGCTGGTTTATTGAATATAATTCCTTACCACTATTCCAGTCAATACAGAGTAATTTTCTCGTATTATCCCCTGCACCAAAAATCTTTGAATCAAATGCCACTACACCGCCCATTCTTGGATCAAGGGATTTATTCCGCCAGAGTTCCGTTACTGAACTTCCATCTTCTGATAGTTTCAGCATAACACCACCTTGTCCATAACCACTTGTACAGTATAGGTTTCCATTAATAAAGACAGGAACATTGGGATGTACTGAATATTGATTTGGCTGTGGATGTTTCCAAAGGAACTTTCCGGTGGTGGCATCAATACCCTGAATAGAATTCTCCATCATAGCCACAATGATTTTGCGCTTTGATAATGAGATAAGTAACGGAGTACCATAAGCAGACTTTTCTCCGTTTCCCTTGCTTTTCCACAGTAATTTACCAGTATTAAGGTCCAATGCAATTACATTTGCTTCAATTCCCCCCGGGCAACAATAAAGTGTGTTTCCATCAAACAGCAGATTTTCAGTCACACCCCATTCAATATTCCTTCCGTCATATTGTTTCTGCAGCTCTGTACTCCAGATAACTGCTCCGTTCGTTACATTCATGCAGACGAGCTTCCCGAATGAACTCATAACAAAAAGCTTATCTTTAATTATCAATGGAGTGGATCTTGTTCCATCCCAGTTTGTACCCCATTCCTTTCCATATTCTTTCTTCCAGAGGAGTTTACCTTCACTGTTAAAAGAAAAAACATAGCCGGTGCCGTTTAACATACCTGTTGTAAAAATACCAGCATTGGTAATGGCAGCTGATGAATGTCCGTCTCCTAACTCATTGAAATGCCAGAGTAATTTAGGTCCGGTTTCAGGCCATTTCCTGAGTAATCCGCTCTCACTATAAATACCATTTCTGTTTGGTCCCCTCCATTGTGAAATATCCTGTGAATTGATTTCAATAAAAATCACCAAAAATGTCAGTAACAATAATAATCTATTCATATTCAATTGTTTTCATTTATCAAATATTTACTAAATAAGTTTCAGAATTATGTCTCTTTTTTTTATCAACTCATCGAAATCGTTGGCATAACTTAGCTTCATTTAGGTTTAAGTACAATCACAGGAATTCTATTTCCTTTTAAAAATATATAGTTTTGAATCATCTGAATTAGCTGCATAAATTGCTTTACCATCAGGAGATGCAAGATCAAGTGGTATAGAAGCCATAAATTTATTTTTTGAGGAGACATATTCCACAAATTTTCCTGATTTATCGAGAATCTTGATTCTGTTAATACCTTTCTCGGCGGTAACAAATCCTTCCGGTATAACAATGAAATGGGCAGGATTGCAACATCCGCAAAATGCTTCAGGAGATGTCCCGGGTTCTCCAAAAAAGGTCAGTGTCTTTCCGTCATTATCTCTGTGTTCTACCCTTCTGTGCCCTGTATTACCAACAAAAAAAGAGTTGTCTTCGTTGATTGCAACATCAAAATAGGGGCTGGGAACAATAAACTGACCATCATTGTGTCCAACCATTTTTTTAACCTCACCTCCCTTATCCAGAATGTAAATTGTTTTGTTTCCTGCATCTGCAAAAGCTACGTATCTGTTGTTCGAGGAAACAGAAGTTATAATGCTATTGGTTTCAAAAGGCCCCCATTCGTTTATTATCTCTCCATCGTTATCCATTAAAAATATCTGTTCTGCAGTTGATGCAAATAAAGTATCTCTGTGGTAAGAGAGAGAGGTAACAGGTGATGACATCTTTTTGTTCCATATAAGATTTAACTCTTTATCAAAGCAGGACACAAAGGAATCTCCGGCCAGATAAATATTACTCTCCTGGGAAACTGTAACTGCTTTAAGTGTTCCCTCAGTCACTTTAAATTCCCTCGTAATCTCCCACAAATCCCCTGGTCCCTGGCTTTCTGTAACACTTATTACATCCTGAGTGGAATCTACGGTCTGAATTGAATCATAGATCATATAACCAATAAAGACAAGTATTATCAAAACTGAAAAAAGTGCTGCAATATTCTTTTTCATGTTATTCAAATTTTGATTTATGTAGTAGCCTTACCTGTATGATTCATTAGATGTATACATTTTAATAATATATCTTCTTTCTGGGTTCATTTAGTTACAATTACCTTCTGTTTTTATTGACCAATATCCAGGCATAACATATTTCTTGCATCCCTGAGAATTAGACATTTTCCGGCAATTGCCATTGGTCCCCAAGCCTCTATTCCATCAATAATTTTATGTGCTGTAATAAGTGATGCGCCATTGCTCTTTATTTCAAACAAGTACAACATACAATCATCGTCCAGGAGGTACATTTTATCGCCACTCACAATATATGGTCCCAGACCTCTGCCAAACCTGTTCTCCTTGCCGCTTGACCAAACTGGGGTCAGAAGATCAGATTTATGAAAACAGGCAAGCTGCTTTTTAAGAGGACCTGCGTTTTCTGGCATTACACTCCAGATGTAATCTCCAATAGAAACAGGAGTTTGCTGATCGCTTGCGATTCCGTTTGTTCCTTTGTGCTGTTCCTTAACAACGGCTGAATAGACAGAACCATCATAAGTGATTTCAATCCTGGCTGCCCCTGCACCATAACTTCCAAACACTGCAATCTCATTATTTCCAAGCGGGACAGGAGAAGCTGCCGTAGTTGCCGGACTCCAGTCAGTAGTTGTCCAGAGAAGTTTTCCTGCATCTTCCTTTTCAGCGGAAACACCACAGACACCGCCAACGGCATTATACACATACATTTTTTTCCCGTGAATTGTCATCGGAATAATCGATCCATGAGACATTCTCAGGGAATCGGGGTTAGGAGTAGTCCAGATAACTTTGCCTGAGGAACAATCAACTCCGATCATAAGAGCTTTAACGCCTGGTGCAATAACTGCTACATCATCATCTATTAACGGACATTGTCCTGAGAAGAAATCTGGTGTTATTCTTCCGGTTTCTCTACCGGGTATACCATATTCTCTCTCGAGATCGATTGACCACAGCAGGTTGCCATTGAGAGGATCAGTACACATAACATGGGAGCGAGGACCAATTGTTACTATATACTTGTCGGTTACGGCAGGAATAGTCCTGGAATATCCGTGGTTCCTCTTTAGTTCAACATAATACCACCTGCGCCATAATTCTTTACCGGAGGAGAGTGAAAAGCATCTCAGAACATCGGCTTTTCGTCGTTCGTTATAATCAAGAATGTAAACCCTGCCATTATGGACAACCGGACCAGAATACCCCTCGCCAAGGGTTACACTCCACAATACGGGTGGACCCGCAGTATCCCATGTTTCAGCTAAAGGAATTGTGTCTTTGCTGATATTGTCAAAATCAGCACCCCTGAATCTGGGCCAGCTGCCAGGAATTACATCATCAATTTCCGCAATCGTATCAAAGAACTCACCAATTATGACTGAATCAGTTCTTATAACCATTTTGGGCCTGTTATCCATTCCGGGGATTCTTTCAGATACATTGAAAGAATTATCCCTAAACAACCAGTAAATTAGAGTTATCAAAAAGACTGCTATAACAGCCCCTGTAATCAGAACTTTTCTATTTATAAAATTCAACATTAGCAATATAAAACAATTTCTGGTTGGAGCTCTGAGTGCTCTTCTCTGTGCATTTTTTACTTAACTGAATATACAGCAAGGTATTCGCCATGCCTTATAAATAATCTTCCTTTATCAATTACAGGATGTGACCAGTATGGACCAGATCCTTTTGAGACCACAAATTCGCTAATAACTTCCAGCTTTTTATTACCTGGCTTTACCAGACCTACATGTCCGGATTTTTCTTCAAATATATATAACATTCCATCAGCCGAAATTACAGATCCTTTATTATACCATTCTTCAATCCACAAAGTTTTTCCAGTAGTCCAGTCAACACAAATCCATTTTCCAAATGAAGTTGTTTCAAATGTTGAAGCATAAATGTTATTCCCGAGAAGCACCATACCACCAACATGTGGATCTATATCGGAATTCTTCCAGACAAGCTGGGGTACAGAGTCGTCTGGTGACAATTTCAACATAACAGATGTATGGCCATATCCGCTGGCAACAAACAAAAATCCATCACGAAAAACCGGAGTAGTTGTATGATTTTTTCTTATTCCTGAGTCAGAATTTTCAGCACCGTAATTATATTTCCATATTAATCTGCCTGAAGTTGCATCAACAGCAAAAATATAGTCGACAGACAAAGTTATAATCATTTTTTTCCCTCCATATTCGATAAGTAAAGGATTTACATAACCGGTAGGATTATTTAAAGGTGAAGTTTCCCATACCACATCGCCATTTTTTACATTATATGCTACCATTGCAGCTTTGTTACCGCCAGGAGTACCAATAACAATATTATCAACAACCAAAGGTGATTCGGAGATTCCAAACCGTGGATGAACTCCCTCATATTTTTGATAATAATTAACTGACCACAGGGTTTTTCCTTCCTTGCTGACACTTACCATATCACCATGTCCACTTACCAGAAATATTCTTCCGAATGAGACAGTTGGTGTACACCGTGAATCAGGGTAATTACTGTTTGAGGATTTGCCATAAGGTACTTCCCATTTCTTCTTTCCATCCTGTGAAAAAGCAGTAAGAACATCCATGTCACCTTTTCTTCCTGTTATATAGATATCATCACTGGTAACTGTAACACTTGAGAAACCCGTACCAGCCTCATGTGATTCCCACAAAAGGGAAGGCCCTCCAGAAGGCCAGCTTTTTAAAAGTCCTGATTCGTTGTATATACCTGATCGGTCAGTATTGCGCCATCCATAGATTATCTGAGAAATTACAATATCCCCTGAAATAAAAAGCAATGAGATGATCAAGAAAAATATTCTGATTCCAATGGCTTTCATATTGATATAAATTAAAAACGCAATATAAATAAACATCCATTAATTAGTTGATGAAAATGATAATTAGCTCCTCGGGTTTAATCATTATTAAGATTTTTTAACATCCTTTATCTCCATTTATCTTTCATCTGATGTCATAATAAAATTATGCTGGCCGTTTACGGAGTCTTTTTTCCGGTTTTAAAATAATTACTGTTTCATTTATGTATTTTAATATTTTATATGATAATTAGTTATTTAATAATATTTATTCATCTATAATCCATATTTACTTAAATATATTACGTATTTTGTTTATTTTAATTTCATATTGAATTGTTATTAATAATATTTTATTATTTTTGTTGCCATATTTTTAAATGATTTCAGATTATAGTAATTTATAAAAGAATAGTCTATGTGTGGTATTGTAGGTGTATTTGATCTCAAATCAGATCATATTGAGTTAAGGGCTAAGGTACTGAAGATGTCTAAAAGATTGAGACACAGAGGTCCGGACTGGTCAGGTATTTTCTATTCCGATAAAGCAATCCTGGCACACGAAAGACTATCAATTGTTGATGTGCAATCAGGAAAACAGCCATTATACAGTAAAGATAACAACCTGATTCTTGCTGTTAATGGTGAAATTTATAATCACCAGGAGATACGAAAGAGGTACGAAAACTCTTATGAATTTTTAACTCAATCAGATTGTGAAGTAATTCTCCCTTTGTATCGCGATAAGGGTCCTGCCTTCATTGAGGAGTTAAATGGAATTTTCGCCTTTGCACTTTATGACAAAGAAAATGATGATTATTTTATAGCCCGTGACCATATAGGTATTATTCCACTCTACATTGGGTGGGATTCTTCAGGTAATTTTTATGTCGCGTCTGAACTGAAAGCACTTGAAGGGGTATGCAATAAAATACAGGAATTCTTGCCAGGTCATTATCTCTCAGGTAAAGAAGGCATTATGACAAAGTGGTATAAACGTGACTGGATGGATTATTCTGCTGTTGAAAGAAACCAGACCAGCATTGAAGATCTTAAAGATGCATTGGAAGCAGCAGTTCATCGGCAACTGATGTCAGATGTACCATATGGAGTCCTGCTTTCAGGCGGTCTTGATTCTTCTGTTGTATCAGCAATTGCCAAAAAATTTGCTCCAAAAAGGATAGAAACTCAGGACAAGAGCGAAGCCTGGTGGCCCCAATTGCATTCTTTTGCAGTTGGGTTACAGGGCTCTCCTGATCTGGCCGCTGCAAAAAAAGTTGCGGAACATATCGGAACAATTCATCATGAAATTCATTTCACGGTACAGGAAGGACTCGATGCATTACGGGATGTCATATACCATATCGAGACATATGATGTAACAACTATCAGAGCATCAACTCCGATGTATCTTCTTGCCAGGGTCATAAAATCGATGGGAGTAAAAATGGTCCTTTCCGGTGAAGGCGCCGACGAAATATTCGGAGGATATTTATATTTTCATAAAGCTCCTGATGCCAATGCTTTTCACGAAGAGACCGTAAGAAAGATCAGTAAATTGCATTTGTACGATTGTTTGCGTGCCAATAAATCTCTTGCAGCTTGGGGAGTAGAGGGTCGTGTTCCATTTCTTGACAAAGAATTTATGGATGTGGCTATGCGCCTCAATCCTAAAGATAAAATGATTACCAAAGAAAAAATGGAAAAATGGGTATTGAGAAAAGCTTTTGAAGATTACCTGCCTGACAGCGTCAGCATGGCGACAAAAAGAACAATTTTCTGATGGAGTGGGATATAACTGGATTGATACCCTAAAGGCGCTGGTGGCCAAAGAGGTTACGGATGAGCAATTGAAAAATGCAAAATACCGGTTTCCGATTAATCCTCCCCCTACTAAGGAAGAGTATTATTACAGATCTATATTCACTGAGCATTTCCCGTCTGATTCAGCTGCATTATGTGTTCCATCGGTTCCTTCCGTTGCCTGCAGTACACCGGAAGCTCTTGCATGGGATGCCTCATTCAGAAATATGAATGATCCATCCGGCCGGGCAGTAAAAAGCGTTCATAACGATTCTTATAAATAAAAGGGGATTTTCATAATTTCGTTACTACCACCTGCCATCTATTTGTTGGTTATGATATTACTGTTTAATTTATTGAAAGATAGATTAGATGAGACATATACAATAAAAGTCTAATGGAATTACATACTCTCATTAAATATTCCTATTTTTATCAAGCCTGAATTCTTGTTTTGTATTCTGACTTTATAAATAATAGACTTAATGAAAAAAGAACTTCCATTATTGTTGTGTACATCTCTGGCGATGTCCTCGTGTGGTACATCAAATAAAGAGAATCAATTACCAAATATTGTTTTTATTCTTGCCGACGACCTTGGCTATGGAGATCTGAGCTGTTATGGGCAGAAATTGTTTTCAACACCCAACATTGACAGACTCGCATCAGAAGGTATGCTCTTTACCCAGCACTATACAGGTTGCACGGTTTCTGCTCCTTCACGTTCAAGCCTTATGACCGGTCTTCATACCGGCCACACTCCAATACGAGGTAACAAAGAATGGCAACCAGAGGGACAATGGCCCCTCCCTGCTGCTTCATTAACAGTTGCAGAGATTCTGAAAACAAAAGGTTATACAACAGGAGCTTTCGGTAAATGGGGACTTGGATACATTGATACTGAAGGAGATCCAAATAACCAGGGGTTCGATCAGTTTTTCGGGTACAACTGTCAGAGGCTTGCCCACAATTACTATCCGTATTACCTGTGGAATAACAGAGAAAAGATACTTATACCTGAAAATGAGGGGAAAAAATCAGGTATTTACGCCCCTGACCTGATTCAAAAGGCAGCAATTGAATTTATTGAGAAGAATCAAACAAAACCGTTTTTTCTTTTCTACCCGAATATCATTCCTCATGCTGAATTATTTGCAAAAGAAGAATATCTTAACAGGTTCAGGGGAAAATTTGACCCTGAAAAATCATTTACAGGTGTGGATGATGGTCCGACCTTCAGACAGGGTCCATATGGTTCACAACCTGAAGCACATGCCGCATTTGCAGCTATGGTTACCCAACTTGACGATTATGTTGGTGAACTTCTTGCAAAACTGTCAGAACTGGGTCTTGAAAAGAATACTATTGTAATATTTTCATCAGATAATGGTCCGCATCTTGAAGCTGGTGCTGATCCTGATTATTTTAACAGCAATGGAGACCTGAGAGGGTATAAACGCGATATGTATGAAGGTGGAATCAGGGCTCCAATGCTCGTCAGATGGCCAGCTAAAGTAAAAGCCGGAGTTAAAAATGACCATATTTCAGCATTTTGGGATATACTTCCAACTTTTGCAGAGATAACCGGAGCTGAAATACCTTCAGATATTGATGGGATCTCATTTCTTCCGGCTCTCACTGGCAAAGAACAGAAAAAGCATGATTATCTTTACTGGGAGTTCCATGAGCAGGGAGGTAAAATCGGCATCAGGATGGAAAACTGGAAAGCAGTTAAACTTAATGTTGATAAGGATTCACTGACTACGACAGAATTATATAACCTGTCAACCGATGTTGGAGAATCAAACAATGTCGCTGCTGAAAATCCTGATATAATTAAAAGAGTTGAGGAGATTATAAAGGAGGCTCATATCCCATCTGATGTATTTCCTTTTTTAAGTGAAACCAATAAATAATATTAGAATATTTCTTATTTTCCTGTTAAAAATTGGTCAAAACTTAAAAGACTTTATGGATCCAATATCAAGAAAAAGAATCGCCCCTGCTGCAATGTGTTTATTGACAGCAGCTTCCTATATAGCTCCGGGATGCAAGCCGGCAGAAAAACCTAATATTATTATTATATATGCTGATGATCTTGGTTATGGTGATCTGAGTTGTTATGGAGCAACAACAATATCAACACCCAATATTGACAGGTTTGCAGACAAAGGATTGCGTTTTACAAATGCACATTGTACTTCAGCAACGAGTACTCCATCGAGATATTCATTACTTACAGGTGAATATGCATGGCGTATTAAGGGCACAGGAATTGCAAGGGGTGATGCTTCAGCAATAATTAAGCCTGGCCGGCATACCATCGCAACTATTCTTAAGCAGACAGGCTACTCGACAGCAGTTGTTGGAAAGTGGCACCTCGGACTTGGCGCTGATGATGGAGTTGATTGGAATAAAGATATTGTGCATGGTCCGATGGATATAGGATTTGATTACAATTTTATAATTCCCGCTACAGGAGACAGAGTACCATGCGTATATGTAGAAAACAGGAGAGTCGTTGGTCTTGAATCTGCAGATCCGATAACTGTCTCATATGGTGAAAAAGTCGGTCAATGGCCAACCGGAAAAGAGAATCCAGATATGCTGAAGATGAAACCAAGTCATGGTCATGATATGACAATAGTGAATGGGGTGAGTAGAATAGGTTACATGACAGGAGGTAAATCAGCTCTTTGGATTGATGAAGATATGGCTGACAGAATAACGGGAAAAGCAATTGAATTTATTGAAAAAAACAAGGATAGGCCTTTCTTCCTCTATTTTGCAACTCATGATATTCATGTGCCGCGACTGCCTCATGAACGATTCACCGGTAAAAGTGGCATGGGACCAAGAGGAGATGCAATACTCGAATTTGACTGGTCAGTGGGAGAAATTGTAAATAAAATTGACCAGCTTGGCCTCTCCGGGAATACTATAATAATTGTAACAAGTGACAATGGACCTGTTATTGATGATGGATACAAAGATATGGCCGTTGAACTTCTCGGTAATCATAAGCCTGCCGGACCATTGCGTGGAGGTAAATACAGCGCATTCGACGGAGGAACACGTGTTCCATTTATAATAAAATGGGAAAGCAAAATTAAATCCGGTATCTCAGATGCACTCTTTAGCCAGGTTGACTTGATGGCTTCTTTAGCAGATATAGCTGGCAGCATTCTTCCCGAAGATGCAGGACCTGACAGTTTTAACCAGTCTGATGCACTTATTGGAAAAACTCTCGATGGAAGGGGGTGGCTTATTGAACAATCACTAAATAACAGACTGTCTCTGATAATGGGCGACTTCAAATATATTGAATCAGGTCCTGGAGTCAGATTAATGACAAATACAAAGACTGAAACAGGTAATGATACTGTACCGCAGCTTTATAATCTAAGATATGATATAGGTGAAAAGAATAATATTGCAGGAGAGAACCAGGATATTGTTAAACAGCTTTCAAATTTACTCGGTGAAATAAAGGAAAATAACAAAATAAATAAATAAGATGGCTCTAAAAAACACTTCTATTGGCATCAGCGCAATAGTATCAGTATCAGTTGCTTCCTTATTTAGTACAGGATGTAATAAAGAAACAAAACAAAATGTTATATTCATCCTTCTGGATGACTTTGGTTACACCGATCTTGGCTGTTATGGCAGCAAATTCTACGAAACTCCGAATATCGACAGACTTGCAGATCAGGGTGTAAGATTTACAGATGCTTATGCAGCCTGCCCGGTATCATCACCAACAAGGGCAGCAATCATGACAGGAAGATATCCTGTTAATACCGGTATTACAGACTGGATACCCGGCAGACAGGCTGCCAAAAATGGATTACCTGAAAACAAATATCTTTCATTAGATTTTAAGCAACAGCTCGATCTGTCAGAAACGACTATTGCAGAAGTATTAAAAACAAATGGTTATGCCACTATGATCTCAGGGAAATGGCATCTGGGAGGCACTCCTGAATATTGGCCTGAAAACCAGGGATTTGATATCAACAAAGGCGGATATAGTGCCGGAGCTCCAAGAATAACTGATGTATCAAATGGTTTTTTTTCTCCATACGGGAATCCAAGGCTTGAGGACGGACCGGCAGGTGAATATCTGACTGACCGGCAGACAGATGAAGCAATAAGATTCATAGAGAATACGGGTAAAAAACCCTTCTTCATATATCTCTCCTACTATGCAGTACATACCCCAATTCAGGGAAAAGAAGATCTTGTTAAAAGATTTACACAGAAAGCAGACTCGATGAATTTAAACACTCAAACATCATTTACTACAGAGAAAGAGTGGATTCCAAAATCATCATCAGATAACTTTAAAGAACGAACTATTCAAAGTAATCCTGTTTATGCTGCCATGATTTACAGTGTTGATGAGAATATAGGGAAACTAATAAAAAAACTGGAGGAGTTAAAAATTGATGAAAATACAATAATAATTTTCACATCGGATAATGGCGGCCTTTCAACATCGGAAGGGTCTCCGACCTGTAACTTTCCATTGAGAGCTGGTAAAGGGTGGCTTTATGAAGGGGGTATTCGTGTGCCACTGATAATAAAAGCTCCTGGAGTACAAAAGGATACCAGGGAAGTAAGAACACCTGTCTCATCTATTGATTATTTTCCTACCATAATTGAATTGACCGGATCTGTCCAATCTGAAAATCCAGTTGATGGGATCAGTATAGTTCCTTTATTAAAAAACGATAAAATTATTGACCGTCCTCTGTTCTGGCATTATCCGCATTATTCAAATCAGGGAATTGAACCAGGTAGTGCAATAAGGCTGGGAAATTATAAACTAATAGATAATTTTGAAAAAGAAAGACAGGAATTATACGACCTGGAAAAGGATATTTCAGAAGAATATGATATCTCTGCCGATAACCCTGCAAAAACTAAAGAACTTTATAACCAGTTGGCAGAATGGCGTAAAAATGCAAATGCAAAAATGATGGAACCCAATCCTAACTTTAATCTTAAATGAAATGATAAAATTTAAAACAGCTGTCAGCATCGGAGCAGCCTCCATTGCATCCTTCCAGTGCACAACACAAAATCAGACTGCTATTAAGACTGCAACTCCCAACATCATTCTTATCCTGATGGATGATCTGGGTTATGGGGATATTGGAAGAAATGGTGCGAACCAGTATGAGACACCAAATCTTAACCGGATGGCAAACCAGGGCATGCAATTCACCTGGTATTATTGCCCCCAGGCTGTGAGCAGTGCATCGAGAGCCGGGTTAATGACCGGGTGCTATCCCAACAGAGTAGGTATCGCCGGTGCGCTATTCCCATATTCTACAATTGGAATTAATTCCGAAGAGACAACAATTGCAGAAATGCTTAAGACAAAGGGGTACCACACAGGGATAATAGGAAAGTGGCACCTTGGATATCAGACAGAGTTTCTTCCTCTTCAGCATGGTTTTGATGAGTATTATGGCATCCCATATTCAAACGATATGTGGCCAGTTGATTTTGATGGCGTTCCTATCCATCTGAAAGATACCACAAGCAATAAGATGAAACACCCGGTATTGCCTCTTATTGAGGGTAATGATAAAGTGGGAGAAATACCGGACTTAGCCGGACAGGACAAACTTACAACCGATTACACCGAAAGGGCAGTTAAATTCATTGATAATAATAAAGACACCCCATTTTTCTTGTATCTGCCTCATACAATGGTACATATTCCCCTCGGTGTATCAGAAAAATTCAGAGGAAAGAGTAAGCAGGGAATGTATGGTGATGTTATGATGGAAGTGGATTGGTCAATTGGTGAGATAATGAAGGCTGTTGAAAGAAATGGTCTGGATAAGAATACTCTGATCATTTTCACAAGCGATAATGGACCATGGCTAAACTTTGGCAACCACGCAGGAACAACCGGCGGATTGCGTGAGGGAAAAGGTACCAGTTGGGAAGGTGGACAGAGAGTCCCTTGCATTATGAGATGGCCTGGAAAAATACCTGAAGGTGAAATATGCAACAGACTTGCTTCTTCGATTGATATCCTTCCAACACTCGCAGAAATAACAGGGGCTTCACTCCCGGAAAAGAAAATTGATGGTATAAGCATTTTACCGCTTCTCCTGGGTGATAAAACAGCCTCTCCAAGGCAAAATTTCTATTACTATTACCGTCAGAACAGTCTCGAAGGAGTTCAGAAAGAGTATTGGAAACTTGTGCTTCCTCATACAAGTCAATCTTATGAAGGAGTAGAACCCGGAAATAACGGGTGGCCCGGAAAAATTGTCACTTATACCGTTAATGAGCTGGAACTGTATGATCTTCGAAGGGACCCGGGAGAAAGATACAATGTCGCTGACTTGTATCCTGATATTGTTAAAGAACTTCAGGATCTGGTAAACGAGGCCCGTGAAGATCTGGGAGATGATATAACAAATGTTCCAGGTGCTAACCGGAGAAAACCTGGTTCAGTAAACTAGATATGCAATAAAGTAATATTAACTTTTATGAAGAAACTTAAACCTGCACTGGGAATCGGTATTGCGGCTTTGGTAACAATTCAGTCAACCGGTCAGCAACCCGTAAAGAAACCAAATATTATCTGGATCTCTACTGAAGATATGAGTCCCCATCTTGGTTGTTACGGCGATGCGGTTGCCAAAACCCCGAATATCGACAAACTGGCATCAGAGGGAATTCGTTTTACAAATGTGTTCACAACTGCTGCAATAAGTGCTCCTGTAAGATCTGGCATTATTACAGGGATGTACCAGACCACAATAGGGTGCATGCATATGAGAACCACCTCTTACAGACGCAGTGCGGAAAATCCAGTTGAATTTACTGCCGTCCCTCCGCACTATGTTAAAGCATTCACAGAGTATATGAGGACTGCAGGTTACTACTGTACCAATAATAATAAAACTGATTACCAGTTTGCCAAAGATCCTGTTCCTGCAAGTATATGGGATGAATGCAGTAGAAATGCTCATTATAAAAACCGGCCGGATAAAAACCAGCCATTCTTTGCAGTATTTAACTGGACAGGCACACACGAAAGCCAGAACTGGGATCTCAGTAAAATTAAAACAGATCCGAAATTAGTTAAAGTACCTCCATATTACCCCGATAATGAATTGATAAGAAGGAATATAGCCAAAATGTATGATAATATCGCGAGGCTTGATTCAGTAGTTGGTGCGTTAATATCAGAACTTAAAAAAGAGGGTGAACTTGATAATACAATTATATTCTTCTGGGGCGACCATGGAGATGGATTGCCAAGAAGTAAAAGATGGTTATATGATTCCGGACTTAATATTCCACTAATTATTAAATATCCCGGTTCAGCAAAAGCATCGGTCGATAACAGGCTGATCAGTTCAATCGATTTTGGGCCGACTGTTCTTTCCCTTGCAGGTGTTCCTGTTCCGGCACATATGCAGGGTATTCCGTTTCTGGGCGACCAGCAGGGAGAACCGAGAGATGCAGTCTATGCTGCCCGTGACAGGGTGGATGAATCTTACGATATGATCCGGTCAGTACGGACGAAAGACTACCTCTACATACATAATTATTATCCAAACGAACCATTCTCAATCTGGGTACCATATCTGAGTAAGATGCCAATTTACATGGAGATGTTGCGTCTTGATGCTGAAGGTAAACTCACTGGTAATCAAAAAAGCTGGATGTCCTATTCACGGCCTCCTGAAGAATTATATGATGTCAAAGCTGACCCGTATCAATTGAAAAATCTTGTTAATGATCCTGCACTAAAAACTGTTTTGGCAGATCTTAGAAAACGTCACAAGGTATGGACACTGGAAACAGGTGACCTTGGGCATATGAACGAACCTGAAATGATTGAGCAGATGTGGCCGGGCGGAAAACAGCCGGTGACTGATATTCCTTATTTTATAGTTAATAGCCCAGAAGATCGGGCATCAAAGAACTACAGGGCAGGAGGTACCTTCTCCGCTCCAATGACCCTAAGCTTCTATTGCCCTACACATGGAGCATCTGTTGTCTATACTTTTGATGATGATAAGACTCCCCGCTGGTTACTCTACAATGGTCCTATTCTTCTTAAACCCGGAAAGTACAATATTCGTGTCAAAGCAATACGATATGGATATAAGGAGAGTGAAGTACTGAATGGTACTTTTGATATAGTCTGACGGATAATATTTCTTACTTTAAACTAAATGATTTTTTTTTCGTTGCCATCTGACAGGATTATATCATTGAAGAAAAAAACAATGTCTGCTTCAAGATTCCTTTCCCTTGAGCAGGCAAAAATAATAACCAGAGTATACCAGCAAAACACGACTCTTCCTGTTATAAAAAAGCGATCACTGGCTCTTTCAAAGGCACTTCATGAAATGCCAATAGCAATTGATCCTGAGGAGCTTATTGTTGGTAACAGAACACCAGACATAAGAGCAGGTGTTGTATTCCCTGAAGCAGGAATATCCTGGTTAAAAGAAGAAATTGAACTATTGCCAACACGACCACAGGATTCTTTCAATGTGCGAAGGGATGATATTTTATGTTTCAGGGAGCTCATTGAACCATACTGGCAAGGGAAATCAATGGAAGAAAACATTTATGGCAATTACGGAAAAGAAATTAAAGATATCGGGAAAGTTGTCAAGATTAATCAGAAGGATCATGCTCAAGGTCATATTTGCCCGCAGGTAAAAGATTGGCTGAAATACGGACCTGCAGGTCTTGTAGAAATTTCAAAGAATAAACTTCAGAATGCGTCAGGTGACCAGAGGGATTTCTATGAAAGTGTCATAGATACACTTAATGCTTCCTCTACATTCATCTCAAGATATGCTGAAAAGGCATATGAAATCTCTGGATATCAGCAGGAAGAATCGTTAAGAAATAACTTATTGGATATTGCGAATGTTTGCAGAAATATTTCTTCTAATCCTCCTTCGACATTCAGGGAAGCTCTTCAGTCTGTTTGGTTTTTGTTTGTTATCCTTCACATGGAGTCAAATGCTTCATCCTTTTCTCCGGGGCGGATGGATCAGTATTTATATCCTTTTTATCTTTCTGACCTCAAATCAGGTTTAATTGATATTAGATCAGCACTGGAACTTATTGATGCAATATTCATAAAATTCAACCAGATAGTCTACCTGCGTAATACACACAGTGCAGAGTTCTTTGCCGGATTTCCGATTGGATTCAATGTTACATTAGGAGGACAAAAAGAAAATGGCGATGATGCTGCGAATGAACTAACTTATCTTTTCTTAAATGCCCAGGATCATGTCAGATTACCCCAGCCAAACCTGACAGCCAGGATTCACAAAGGTTCATCAGATGAATTTCTTAATGAATGCAGCCGGATTATTGG
Organism: uncultured Bacteroidales bacterium; assembly: GCA_963732435.1. Taxonomy (GTDB): domain Bacteria; phylum Bacteroidota; class Bacteroidia; order Bacteroidales; family VadinHA17; genus LD21. Next base: position 189,919 of record CAVSZL010000013.1, read on the forward strand.
TCTCGGCACAGGAATGCCTCAGATAGTTAACGATGAGAGTATAATACCTTCATTAAATAAAGCAGGCATCAGTACTTCTGATAGTATAGATTATGCACTTGTAGGATGTGTTGAATTAACCACACAGGGTAACTTTCTTGGTTGGAGTGATGCAGCTATGTTTAATCTGGTCAAAACCCTGGAATTGACACTGAATAATGGCATCTGCATGTTAAGTGATAAACAAATAGGATTAAATACAGGTTTTTTATATGATCATCCTGATTACAATTCACTTGAAGCAGCATTCAGGAGACAGATCGATTTCTTTTTAGGAAAAATGATAACAGCATGCGAGGTTGTGGAAAAATACCATCAAACACATCTTCCATCTCCATTTTTATCATCAGTTGTTGATACTTGTCTTATAAATGGCAAAGATGTTACTCAGGGTGGAGCAAAATATAACTTTTCAGGTATCCAGGCAATTCAGGTAGCTAATATTGCTGATAGCCTGGCTGTTCTCAAAAAATTGGTGTTTGAAGAAAAGACCATAGAGAAGAAAAAAATTCATCAGGCTCTAATCAATAATTTTAAGGATAATGAACCTCTTAGACAATTATGTATTAACCATGTACCAAAATATGGAAATGACATTGCATGGGTTGACGAAATAGGATCTGAATGTATAAAATACTTTGCAGATAAGCTTGGCAAATACACAAATTTCAGAGGTGGACATTATCATATGGGACTCTATACAGTATCTGCTCATTTACCGATGGGTAAAAATGTTGGCGCTACACCCGATGGCAGATTTGCTGGATCTCCGCTTGCAGATGGCGGCTTGTCACCAATGTATGGTCGCGACAAGGAAGGACCTACTGCAGTGTTGAATTCAGTAAGCAGGATACCATCATTGCTTGCAAGTAACGGTACATTGCTTAATATGAAGTTTTTACCATCACTCTTTGAAAATGAAAGTGACAAAACTAAGTTTACTTCCCTCTTGAAGAGCTTTATTTCACTACCGATACATCATATTCAATTTAATGTACTATCTGACTCGGATTTAAAAAGGGCTAAAGCTCACCCCGAATCATACAGGGGCCTCACAATAAGAGTTGCTGGTTATACAGCTTTCTTTACTGAATTAAGTTCAGATCTGCAGGATGAAATTATTGAAAGGACAACACATGGGCAATCAATATGATATTGAAGGAGTTATCTTTAAGATAAAGCGTTTCTCGCTGCATGATGGTCCCGGTATTCGCACATCCGTTTTTCTTAAGGGTTGTCCTCTCAACTGCATCTGGTGTCATAGTCCTGAAGGAATAAGTAATGAAATAACCATCTGGTATAATATTAATACTTGCATAAAATGTGGTCTGTGTGTTGATGCATGCCCCGAAAATGCTTTGTCTCTTATTGCAGAGGAATTGTCATACATTTCAATCAACCGTGAATACTGCAAGTTATCCGGACAATGTGTCGATATATGCCCTTCAAATGCCATGCAGTTCACCGGATATAAAATTAGTGTTCCGGAGATGTTAGTGGAAATTGAAAAGGATATTACTTATTATAAGGCTTCCGGAGGTGGGATTACTCTTAGCGGTGGTGAGCCTCTGTACCAGCCTGAATTTTCAGCGGCATTACTCAAGGAATGCATGAAAAGAGATATCCACACAGCAATCGAAACCTCTTTGTTTTGTGAAAAAGATGTAGTAGAACATATTTCTGACTATGTCGATTTATTCATTGTAGACTTAAAAATTTTTAATAGCGATCAGCATAATATTTATACCGGTAAGCACAATATGATAATTATAGAAAATTTTAAGTACATTGCATCAATCGGGAAGAACATAATTGTAAGAATACCTCTTGTTAATGATATTTCAGATCATGAAGAAAACATAACAGCAATATCTGATTTTGTTAATGATACAAGGAAGGATATTACAATTGAAAAGATTAAGTTCAACCCGCTCGCCGGAAATAACTACAGGAAATTAGACATGCCTTTTTTCCTTAAATGAACTTTTGCAGATATTTTATTCTATTTTGGCAAATATTACCACCTGACATAAAAATATAATACTCAACTAATGAAAACTAACCTAAGCATCCTTGCATCATTAGGATTTATTGCGGCAGCTCCGGCTGTTTATTCCCAGAATACTCAACAGCGCCCGAATATTATTTACATAATGAGTGATGACCACGCCTTTCAGGCCTTAAGCGCTTATGGTGGTCCACTGAAAGATCTTGCCCCGACACCCAATATAGACAGGATTGCCAGGGATGGAATGCGGTTTGACCGCTGTCTGGTAACTAACTCAATATCGGGGCCATGCAGAGCTGTTATACTTACAGGCAAATACAGCCACCTTAATGGATTTATAAAAAATGACGGACAGGCACCATTTGATGGATCCCAGCAGACTTTCCCAAAGTTGCTGCAGAAATCAGGATATAATACTGCAATGATCGGCAAGTGGCATCTTGGATCTAATCCAACTGGTTTTAATCACTGGGAAATATTACCCGGGCAGGGAAATTACTATAATCCCGATTTTATTACTAAAGATGGAACACATACTGATACCGGTTATGTAACTGAACTCATAACCGACAAATCCATTAAGTGGATTTCTGAAGTAAAAGCTTCTGGAAAACCATTTATGCTCATGATGCATCATAAAGCCCCGCACAGGGAATGGCAGCCTGGCCCGAACGAATTATCATTATATAAAGATGTCACATTTCCTGAACCATCTAGCTTGTTTGATGACTATTCAAACAGGGGAACTGCTGAGAAAACCCAGGATATGACAATTTCTGAAACTATGAGGCTTGAAGAGGATCTGAAGTTGTTCAGAAACAGGTCAAACGTGAAAACAACCGGCATTAACCGTATGAATCCGGAACAGGCCAAAGCATGGGATAATGTTTATGAACCAATAATCAAATACTTTTACGAATCTGACCTCAAAGGAAAAGAGCTTATTAGTTTTAAATATCAGCGATATCTTCAGGATTACCTTGCATGCATAGCAGCTGTTGATAAAAGCGTGGGGGAGGTCCTTGATTACATTAAGGAAAACGGACTTGATAAGAACACAATTGTTGTTTATGCATCAGATCAGGGGTTTTATCTCGGAGAACATGGATGGTTTGATAAAAGATGGATGTTTGAAGAATCATATCGCACCCCGTTGCTGATACAGTGGCCCGGAACTATTGAACCCGGCAGTGTAAATAAAGATATGGTTTCCAATTTAGATTTTGCTGAAACATTTCTGGAAATAGCCGGAGTAAAAGTACCTTCAGATATGCAGGGAAGGAGTATGGTTCCGGTTTTGAAAGGTAAAACTCCCGGCAACTGGAGAAAGGAACATTATTACCATTATTACGAGTACCCCGGACCGCATATGGTGAAACGCCATTATGGAATAAGTACTGACAGGTATAAACTTATCCATTATTATTATGATATTGATGAATGGGCCCTGTACGATCTGAAAACTGATCCTCAGGAAATGAAGAATGTTTACAACGATCCGGCATATAATTCTGTAAAGACAGATCTTCATAAACGGCTTAATAACCTGATGGTTAAATATAAAGACAGTGAAAAACTGGCAAAATCACTCCTTCCAAAGAGCTAACAGATTCAAGGGGTTATTGAAGTTGGGATAAAAAAAAAGGTAACTACAACATCCTGAATGACTTCCCCCTCTCACTCGGGAGAGGGGGTCCCGATAGCTATCGGGAGAGGGGGAGAGGCCGGATCCCATACAAGGCCCCTCCGAGGGGAACCCGCACATGAACAATCTCCAATTCAACCGAAAATTATTGAAATTCCTATTAAATTTCATTCGTGTTGATTTAATTACTTAATTTGTAATATAATTATTGGTTGATGTTTCCTTTTGGCTCCATACTTACAGAAGTCCCTCTGATCATAATGGCTGCTGCTTATATGATCTATTTTGGTTTCTGTGCTCTTAATAAATCAAATGAGCTGCAAAATGATACTACATATGAAATATCTGAGCAAACAGTATCATATGAGAAGACAGTTATCACTACCGGTAAACAAATATTCTACTATTATGATTTTTCATCTCTTAATAAAGATATCACATCAGTAGATTCCGAAGAAGAAAAGTTTATAAAACCATTATTAACTTACTTTTTTACTATAAGGGATAAAATAGTCAGTACTCGAATCCTGGCTTTTCATCTGTTTTCAAGACCGCCTCCTGTTATTTGATTATCTTATTCTGAGTGAAACATAATCTTATTACATCCGGAAAAACTATAAAGATTTAATTAATTGAATTTCCGGAGTATAAAGGTTTTTTCATCCATGAATTTTGATAGTCTATTATCTGTACAATAGCACTCTTTTTGATTTATTAATCTCTTTATTGGAATTTTAAGAGGTTCCGGTTTGATCAGTAACACAGTCAATAATGAGAAAAATTATCATATTTATAATCATATTATTAACAGGCTCAACAAGTATCTTTGCCCAGCAAACCGGTTCTGTGATGGATAGTGCTTTGCTTAGAATGGTTGAACTCGAAGAAATCGTTATTAAAGCTTCTAAAGACAATATTACTTATAAGTCAATACCAGCCTCTGTTTCTGTATTATCTTCTTCAAATATCACGGAAAATGAGGTCAGGTCTTTAAGTGACATCTCTTCAACTGCTCCCAATTTCTTCATGCCTGATTATGGTTCCAAGCTGACATCCCCAGTGTATATAAGAGGGATCGGTTCAAGAATTAACTCCCCATCGGTTGGACTGTATGTTGATTATGTGCCATATTTTGAAAAAGCAGCATTTGATTTTGATTTTTTCGATATTAAAAGAATAGAAGTCCTCAGAGGCCCTCAGGGCACCCTGTTCGGCAGAAACACGATGGGAGGCATTGTAAATATCGTTACAACCTCACCAATGGACTATAGCGGAACAAACATTAATCTTTCTGCCGGTAATTATGGTACCTATTCTGTAAACGGGGGACATTATGGAAATATTAATGATAATTTCGGATACTCGCTGGCACTGAATTATCTGCATAATGATGGATTTTATACCAACCAATACTCTGGTGACCAGGTAGACATTCTAAATTCTTTTGGATTTCGCAACAGACTGATATATGAATTATCGGAAAAGCTTACGATAGAAAATATTGCTGGTTATGAGAACAGTAAGCAGGGCGGCTATCCATATGCATTATACAATGATTCCCTGGGAAGGGCAGAGGAGATAAACTATAATCAGGAAAGTTCATATAACAGAAGCTTGTTTTCAGATGCACTACTTATTAAGTACAATTATAATAACCTCGATATAGTTGCAACAACATCATACCAGTATCTTGATGATACTCAAAATATTGATCAGGATTTTACTCCTGACTCCCTCTTTTTTATCTCTCAGACACAGAATCAGAATATGATCTCACAGGAGGTTGTTGCACGGTCAAACGGGAAACAGAGATACAATTGGCTTATAGGTGGATATGGTTTTTACCAGGCGTTCGATAGTGATGTGAATGTAGATGCTTATTCATCAAAGCTCAGTTATTTAAAGACTTATGATCATTCTATTACTGGTATTGCATTTTTCCACCAATCTACTCTGACTGACTTTATTATTAAAGACCTGACAATTACCGGAGGCATAAGAGTTGATTCAGAGAGAGATATACTTGAATACAAATATGATCGCAACCTTAGGGGAAAACAGGAATTACTTGCTGATACTATATACCCGGCGTTAAATTCACTTGAAATAATACCAAAAATCGCTCTTAATTATAAAGTTAAAAACAGTAATTTATATTTAGTTGTTGCAAAGGGCTATAAGACTGGAGGGTTTAATACAACATTCGAAAGACCTGAGGATCTTACATTTGAGCCTGAATACAGCTGGAATTATGAAGCTGGCGTAAAAACACCGGTTTTCAAAAATCATTTTTATGCTGATATTGCTGTTTTTTATATTGACTGGAGAAACCAGCAGATCTATCAGACAGTACCTAGTGGAAGAGGATCAATGTTAAAAAATGCAGGCCACTCATCAAGTAAGGGAGGGGAGTTTTCATTAAGATTTTTACCTTACAGAGGTTATGATGCTACTTTTACGTATGGTTATACAAATGCAAGATTTATCTCATACGAGTTAAATCCGACTACAAATTATAATAACAATTTTATTCCATATGTGCCACGTCATACCCTTTCTCTTCAGGCTGGAAAAACTTTTATTGTAAATAATTCAAATATTCTGGATAATATAAGAATCAATGCAATATACAGAGGGGCAGGCAGGATTTACTGGAATGAATTGAATTCTCAACAACAACCCTACTATGGTATATTTGATGCAAAGGTTTCCTTTGTGAAGAAATCATTTCAATTCGATTTGTGGACCAAGAATATGTTCAATTCCTATTACTCTTCTTTTTATTTTGAAGCATTGGGAAATAAATATGTTCAGACAGGTAAACCACTGCAGATAGGTATGAATTTATCCTTTAAATTTTAATGAATGAAGGAGAAAAACTGGTATAAATTTCCGGTATTATTTAGTTTATACATTGCTCAGTCAATACCCATGAGTTTTTTTTCAACTGTGGTGCCTGTAATAATGCGACAGGAAAAGTATTCTCTTCAGGCAATTGGACTTCTTCAATTGGTTAAACTTCCATGGATACTGAAATTTCTATGGGCGCCAGTTATTGATAATAGTGGACGTACTACAAGACAACTTAGAAACTGGATTATTTTCTCTGAATTATTTTATGCTGCTGTTATAATAACAATCGGATTATTTAACCTTCAGACTGATTTTAAATCTATTATAGTGTTGATGATAATAGCATTTATTGCCTCTGCTACTCAGGACATTGCTGTTGATATTTATGCAATTAAGCAGTTAACTCCCGGGGAAAGAAGTATTGGAAATAGCATGCAATCAGCCGGCAGTTTTGTTGGAACCCTTTTTGGAACAGGTGTATTGCTTATCGCGTACTACTATTTCGGATGGACCAATTTATTAATACTGCTCGCAGTTTTTGTTATTTTCGCTGTGGTTCCTTTATTATTGTACAGGAAACCTGTTCGCAATGAAATTGATTCCAAACAGAGTGTATCCTTAATTGATATTTATCGGTTTTTTGCAGAATCAGGGAAACATAAACGTGTACTTATACTTGTTTTTTACTATTCCGGGATTATTGGTATTCTGACTCTGCTTAAACCATTCATGGTTGACCTGGGATACAATATTAAGCAGATTGGTTTTATGTCAGGAATTTTCGGCACCTCAATAGCCTCATTATCTGCTCTCTCAGGTGGCTATATTGTGAAAAAAACAGGAAGGAGAGTTTCCATGTATATGTTCCTTACAGTCAGCCTTGTCGCTGCTTTATGGTTCTGGTTAATGTCTTTTACAACACCTTCATTAACTTTAGTTTATATAGGAATTGGATTGATATGGGGTGCTTATGGATTGTCAACAGTCGCTATTTACACAACTTCGATGGATATAGTGCGACAGGGAAGAGAAGGAACTGACTTTACAATCCAGATAGTTATTACACATCTGAGCAGCCTTATAATTGCTGTATCAAGCGGCAAAATAGGAGATATTATCGGCTATAAAGGTCTGTTTGGTATTGAAGTCCTTCTATGCCTGTTTACTTTCGGAATTTTGCTTTACTCACTTCCAAAAGAAAATGTAAATGAAAATTTCTGATAACTTACTTGATAAATATAATGTTCCGGTTCCCAGGTATACAAGCTATCCTCCTGCGAATCATTTTGTGGATTCATTTTCAGAAAAGGACTATTTAAACTTACTGTATGAATCAAATAAAGGGAAACCGGAAAACATTGCACTTTATTTCCATATTCCTTTCTGTAAAAAAATATGCTATTACTGCGGATGCAATGCTTGTGCGATAGGAAAAGGGAATATGATCGAACCATATATGAAAGCTCTCCGAAAGGAGATAGAGATGGTTTCAGCATGTATTGATAAAACCCGAACGGTTTCTCAGATACATTACGGAGGTGGAACTCCAAATTCACTGGATATCAGATATATAAAAGAACTAAATGACTTTTTATTTTCAACTTTCAAATTTATTGAAAACCCGGAAATTGCAATAGAATGTAATCCTGCCTATCTCGATTTCAGATATATTGATGATTTAATTGCTTCAGGTTTTAACCGTTTCAGTCTTGGAATCCAGGATTTTGATAATGATATTCTCATGAAAGTTAACCGGCTTCCTTCAGCAATACCTCCTGCAGAACTGTTCAGCATACCTGAAAAATACGGGGAAGAATATAAATGTGAATTTTGATTTCATTTTTGGACTTCCCGGCCAGACTGTTGCATCATTTTCAAAAACAATAAGGAAAGCAATTGAAATCAGACCTGACAGACTGGTTACATTCTCCTATGCTCATGTACCCTGGTTTAAGAAGCATCAGATAGTACTTGAGAAAAAGGGACTTCCTTCACCTAAAGAAAAAATGGAGATGTTCATAACAGGATATAATATGCTAAGGGCATCCGGATATCAACCTATCGGGCTTGACCACTTTGTGCTGCCTGATGATGACCTTAATCTTGCACTTAACGATAGTAACCTTCACAGAAATTTTCAGGGTTATTGTACCCGGAAAACGACAGGACAGGTCTATGCTTTTGGAGTAACTGCAATCAGTCAATTGGAAAAAGGATACTCACAGAATAAAAAAGATCTGGGTGATTATATTTCAGTTGTGGAAACCGGAAAACTGCCTGTGGAGAGAGGTTATACTCTTTCCGGTGAACAGATTTTAGCACGAGCAGTTATTACGGAGCTGATGTGCAATAAGAAAATAAGCTTCAGTAAAATTGCCAGAGAACAGAATGTATCATTATCTGAGCTTAAAAATGCAATAAGAATAAATGAACAGGAGCAGACAATATTTGCTGCTGATGGGCTTATTAGTTTTTCATCCGACGAAATCGAGATTACTGAAACCGGGACTCTATTTATCAGAAATATTGCAGCTTCCCTTGATAAGGATTATAAGGAGAAAGTAAATACATATTCAAAACCAGTATAGCAAATGTATCCCAAAAATGCTGAGATTATTATTATTGGTGCAGGACTTACCGGCCTTACTCTTGCATTTTACCTGATAAGAAACGGAAAGAGAGTAATAATAATTGAAAAAGAAAAACATACAGGAGGAGTAATAAATACACTTAATGAACAGGGATTTTGTTTTGAAACAGGCCCCAATACTGGTGTACTTGCAACATCTGAAATAGCATGTCTTTTTGAAGATTTAAAGGATAGATGTACATTAGAGACAGCAAATCCAAAGTCAAAAAAAAGATATATTCTTAAAAATGGAAAATGGGAGGCTTTACCTTCAGGATTATTATCAGCAATTAATACTCCGCTCTTTACTTTTGGGGATAAGCTAAGAATTTTAGGAGAGCCATTCAGGAAACCAGGTACCGATCCTGATGAATCCATAGCACAACTGGTCAAACGCAGGTTGGGCCGGAGTTTCCTCGACTATGCTGTTGATCCTTTTATTTCAGGTATATATGCCGGGGATCCGGCTAAACTTGTAACCAGATTTGCGCTTCCTAAATTATACACTCTTGAACAGAACTATGGTAGTTTTATCAGAGGGGCAATTAAAAAGAGAGGGGAGGTTAAAAGTGAATCTGAAAAAAAAGCAACCAGGGAAGTATTTTCTGTCAAAAACGGACTTGGAAACTTAATAAAAAGCCTTTCTGATGAAATTGGAGAGGAAAATATTATTAAAGGGGTTTCTGACTGTAAAATAGAACCTGTCAAAGATGGTAATAATGTTTTATTTGCTGCTTCTGACGGGGAAAATATTCAAGCTTAAAAGCACCTGTTGTCATCACTACAACAGGAAGTTACGAATTACCTGGTCTTTTGCCATTCCTGCCTTTAAATTTATTGGAACCTTTAGTAAAACTTGAATATGCAGCAGTAGTTCAGGTTGTTCTGGGATACAATAACTGGGAGGGGAGAAAGTTGGATGCATTTGGTGGCCTCATTCCGTCAAAAGAAAACCGTGATATTCTTGGCATACTGTTCCCCTCTGCTATATTTGAAGGCAGAGCACCAGTAAACGGAGCATTGCTCTCTGTTTTTCTGGGTGGTGTTAAAAGTCCCGCGACAATCAGCATGGAAGACAAAGAGATTGAGACAATTGTACTTAAAGAGATGGAGGCAACCTTGTTTTGCAAAAAACAACCTGATCTTTTAAAAATTTTCAGATACAAACAAGCAATTCCACAATACGAAAAACTTACCGGAGAGCGTCTTGAGATAATAAACCAAATTCAGATACAATATCCTGGGCTGATTATTGCCGGTAATATCAGAGATGGTATAGGTATGGCTGACAGGGTTAAACAAGCTAAAAATATTTCAGATAAACTGACTTATAAAACAAATGCAAAATAGAATACTGCTATTAATAAATACTGGTACACCCGAAAAACCTGAGACCAGACATGTAAGAAATTTTCTTTCAGAATTTCTGAATGACAAGCGGATAATTGATTTGCCATGGATAATGAGAAAGATACTGGTGAACCTTATAATTGTACCATTCAGAGCACCAAGATCTGCAAGGTTATACCAAAAACTCTGGACTCTTCAGGGTTCTCCTTTGTTATACAATCTAAACAATCTGGTCAAAAAGGTACAAAATCTGATAAAGAATGATTATCAGGTTTATGCAGCAATGAGATATGGAAAGCCATCACTGGCTGAAATTCTAAGGAATCTCCAAAAACATCAGCCGGAACAAATAATTGCTTTCCCACTTTTTCCTCAATTTGCTTCTTCAACAACCGGCTCTGTTAATGAAGTGATCCTTAGTGAAATAAAAAAATGGAATGTTATACCTGAAATAAGGTTTATCGGACAGTTTTACTCGCATCCGTTATATATTGATGTCATTGCCGGAAAAATCAGGTGTTATGATGAATCAAGTTTTGATCATATATTGTTCTCCTACCATAGCCTTCCATTAAAACATATCAGAAAGATTCATTCAACTGAAAATATAGCTGATTGTGATTGCAATGTAAAATTTCCTGCTGAAGGCACTTTTTGCTATAAAGCAACTTGCTACCAGACAAGCCGGCTGATAGCAGATAAACTTAGTTTGTCATCTGAGAAATATTCGACATCATTTCAGTCAAGATTTTCTAAAGACTGGTTAAATCCTTTTACTGACACAGTACTGAAAAACCTGGCTCATAGTGGTAAAAAAAGAGTACTGGTTGTAGCACCATCATTTGTAGCTGATTGTCTTGAGACTCTTATAGAAATAAAGGATGAATATCAAAACCTCTTTAAAGAGGAGGGAGGAGATGAAATTGTCTTTGTTGAAAGTTTAAATGATATGGATGATTGGGCTGAAGCTGTAATCCAAATCGCAAAACTCTGACTACCTGTGTTTTACATGAATACTTAAACTATCACAAATAAATCGGTTTTCCGGCACAACAGTTTTTGAATTTTTTTCCGCTGCCACACGGACATGGGTCATTTCTTTCCGGCATAACAGGCTTAATTACCTGATTATCCTTATTTCTTATCCAGGTCATAACATTTGCAGGAGCTCTTTTATTCTTTAGCTCTTTTCCCATATATTCCATGTAAGGTTCAACATGATGAAAAAACATTTTGTACCCTTCACATAGATAGTTCAAACCTGGCTTACCATCAGGGGTATTAATTATCCGGTGTTTTGGACATTCTCCATGACACGCATATCTGACGTCACACTGAAGGCAATATCGTGGCAATTTATTTCTTTTGTCAATTCCAAAGTCAAACTGACGCTGAGACTTCACCATATCAATTATGGGAGTATCTTTTATGTTTCCGAGATAGTAGTCAGGATAAACATAATGATCGCAGGAAAAAATATCTCCGTTATGCTCCATTACCAATGCATCACCACAGGTTTCAGCAAATACGCAAAGACCGGGCATCTCTCCGACATAGTTAGCCAGAGTTGCATCAAAGATCTGAACGAAATATCTGGCTACATCATTTCTAACCCATTCATTGAAAATAGTTATAAGGAATTTGCCAAAATCAGCTCCATTTACCGACCATTCCGTTACTGAGGCATTACCATTGAATGATGGTGAAACCAGATTAAGATCTGTAGCTTTACCATGGTCTGCAACTCTTTCAACTACAGGAAGAAACTGTATAAACCCGCTTCCTATCTTTTTGAGAAACTTGTAGGTCTCTGAAGCATAATGAACATTGTAACTGTTCACACAACTCAGAGTATTAAATTCAACCTTATTCTTGTGCAGTAAATCAATGCCTTTCATAGCCCTTTTAAAGGTAGGTCCACCGCCATTTGTCATCCTGTAATGATCATGATTATGTTCCTCTCCATCAATTGATATACCTACAAGTATCTTATTGTCTGTAAAAAACTTACACCAGTCATCATTAAGACGTGTTCCGTTTGTCTGAAATGCATTCTCTATAGTTTTTCCTCCGGAATATTTTTTCTGAAGTTCAATTACCTTTTTAAAATAATCCAGCCCGAGCAGAGTGGGCTCTCCTCCCTGCCATACAAAGGTAACTACCGGAACCTGTTGATCATCAATGTATTGTTTAATAAAAATTTCCAACAGCTCCTCATTCAGACGAAAATCAGTCTTCCCCGGATAGAGTTTCTTTTTTTCCAGGTAATAACAATATGTACAGTCCAGATTACAAACCGGGCCAGTCGGCTTGACCATAAGATTATAGGCATTTGGCCTTTGGAGCTTTAATGCATCAGTAAAGAGAATATCTTTACCCATACCATTCCCGTTTTCTGTTACTTAGATTATTTAAAGTTTCAAGACAAATATTTACGTCTTTAACAATCTGAAAATCAAACATCCCCACACAAATAAAATCCGCACCGTTCTCAAAGGCCCAATTAAATCCATCCTTTGGTTCTATTGCTCCAGCCGCAAGCACTTTATATCCCATTACCGGAACTTTTGTCTTGTTAACAAATTCCACAGTACGTTCGGGAAACAGGCAGAACATATTGTTATGAAACCTGTTATGATCGAGATACTCCTTGCCATCAACTTCATAAGGAAAACGATTTTCACGGGGATGAGCAGACCAGTACTGATCATGATGCATGGTTTTCATATAGTAATCAGGTATTATGCCATTTGTTTCACAAGCAATAAGTGACTCTATTGAATGAGCGGCAAGACCGGCTGTAAAGTTCTGACTCCTTATCCTGTCCATCATTTTCTGAATTACCTCAATATTATTATCTCTTACTAACCAGTCACACCAGTTACCCTGTACCTGAAGTATATCAGCTCCATAATCAATCGCCCCGTTTATCTGCTCGTATATATCACCGGTTTTCATATTGGGAGCCACCTGTGAAATGACTTTTATTTTACTGCCTGTCATCTTCTTATATTTAGCCATAAGAGCATTTGTAGGATATCCGATATTGATTGCATTTATACCGGTTTTTTCTGCCAGGATCAGAGTTTCATATACTTTTTTCTCCGTATTATATGCTTTGAATAACGACGGAACATAAAGAAGATCACGGGAATGTGCCCAGCCTCCAATAAGGTTTCCTCCTATTATCATACGACTTATTTCATGATTACCTATTTTTCCTTTTGGTAATGTACCTTTCAGTTCACCCAGTGCAGCCTGATTAAGCTGTATTGTGGCTCCGGACATAACATCGACCCCGTATTTTTTGCCGGTACTTCCGGCCCAATAACTCATAAATCCGAGAACAGGCAATGAAGCCAGATTCTTCAGAACTTCCCTTCTGGATTCAGAATATGGTTCCCCTTCAGTTGCAGAAGGAGTAGTTTTTACTTTTGAAATCTTACGCTTTGCAATTAATTCATCAATACCAAATCCATTCTCTTTGTAGAAAATAAAAAATATCAGAATCAATGCCTCGGTCAATATCTTATCAACAACAAACAGGTGTCCTTCACTGATATTAAACAATGAGTCACCGAATGGAGGATAGGCAAAATAGTAAAGGGTCAATAACAGAGCTCCTGCTATTGCAGCAAATCGTATAAATAATCCAATAAATAAAGCTAAACCTATAAGTATCAAGCCGTAAATATTAATCAGGTCAACTATTACCATCAATGATGGAATTGATGCCATCCAATGATAAAACCCTGATATCGGTCCTGTTGAATTTGCCAGATAAGCGTATGAACTCCAATCCGGAACAATAAGTTTTGATACACCTTCAAATAAAAAATGCCAGCCAATGGCAATCCTTAATAAGGTAAAGAATAACTTTTTCCAGTCAATTTGCTTGATGCTTTTCATTTTATGTGGAATTTATTTGTTATCAATTAATAAGATTGATTTAAAACAACACCAATTTAAAATCTGCATAAACATACAATTTTTTTTTAACAGAAATACACAATAATTAAAACTGGCATAAATCAGAAATATTTCAAACGAATCCGGGTCTATAAAATGCTTCAAGCAAAAAGAATTAATTAAATTTAAGGTTCTTAAGGTGTATTTTTATTTATTTTTGATAAAAAAAGAAAATCATGAAAAGAAGAGAATTTATTGGAATTACCTCAATGGCTGCAGTTGCATCTCCATTCTATATCCCATCTTTTAGCGATAACCGAAAACTTAAGATAGGATTAATAGGAGCGGGCTGGTATGGAATGGTAAATATGAATGCAGCATTTAAGGTTGGCGGGGTAGAAGTAATAGGTGTATCTGATGTCGATTCTGATCATCTTAACACCAATGCCGGTGAACTGGAAAAACTACAGGGAACCAGACCAAAAATTTTCAAATACTATAAGGAACTTCTTGAAATGAAAGGATTGGAGGCCGTATTTATTTGTACGCCACCACATTGGCATGCATTACAGTTCATAGCTGCCTGCGAAAAAGGTTTGGATATATATTGTGAAAAGCCACTGGCTTATGATATTCAGGAGGGTCTCGCTATGATCAACGCTGCAAAAAAAGCAGGAAATATTGTACAGATAGGTTTTCAAAGGCGTAATAGTCTTGCCTATAAAAAAGCAAAAGAGATCATTGATGGAGGAACAATTGGTAAAGTAAATCAGATTGGGGTGCAGATTCATTATAAGCCTGAACTGCTGGACAATACCATTCAGGCACCTCCTCCTTCCCTTGATTGGGAAGAATGGTGCGGCCCTGCCCCAAAACTGGAATACAGGCCAAACATTGCTCACAAAGCATGGAGACTGGAAAAAGAGTTTGGAAATGGACACCTTGTTGACTGGGGTATTCATAATATTGATACAATTCGACAGATAATGGGAGAAGAAATGCCTGTTGGAATTTATTCAATGGGAGGAATTACCGAATTAAAAGGTAAAATTACCACTCCGGATATGCTCACCTCCAATATGAATTTCAGAAAAGCTCCTGTTGTCTGGCAGCATCGTCTATGGGGCACAGGGGATGTTAATAAGGAATTTAATAATGGGATCTTCTTTTATGGAGAGAAAGCAACAATGTTTGCCAGCGAAGCCAAATTAGTTATCATAAATGCTGATAAAGAAGGTAAAAGAGAGGACATGGCAATCCCAACATCATCATCACAGGAACTGCATGTTGGAAAGTTCCTTGAGGCTGTCAGGAACAAAGACAAAAAACTGATCAACTGTACACCTGAAGATGCATTCAAGTCTACTGCAACTGTTCAGTTAGCAATGATATCATATAACACAGGATCTCTGGTTAAATGGGATGAAACAAAAAATCTAATTATTGATAATCCATTGGCCTCCGGTTTGATGAAAAGAGAATACAGGGGTAGTTTGAAACACCCTTAGGTAGGGTCAGGTGCATAATTGAAATGAAAAACTGATGCTCTGATCTTTCTCGCCAGTATTGGAATTGAATGCAATTTCATGATATTCATATTACTTTTAGAAAATCATATTTCTTCTGTTGAAATTTCGGACTAATCTCTAAGCCAGATAATGATAAAAAGTATTTTGATAAAAATCATTGAATTTACACCTGCTGGTTTTCAGAACAAAATCAGGGCATACAGAAGCAGTTTTTTCAGAAACACTATCTTAAAGAATTGGGATAAAAAAGGATGTCCTGTGCCTCCTCCCAATCAATTAAAACAATTTGTAGTAGAGAATTATCAAAAAAATTACGGGTCAGGTGTACTTATTGAAACAGGAACATTTTTAGGGGATATGGTTGAAGCTCAAAGGGAAAATTTCAGGAAAATAATTTCAATTGAGGTTGCTGATGTCCTATGGAATAAGGCTGTTAACAGGTTCAGGAGATATAATCATATTTCAATTCTTAAGGGTGATAGCGGAAAAATTCTTCCTTCAGTTACTGAAAAATTAAATGAACAGGCAATTTTCTGGTTAGATGGCCACTACGACTTTGGAATCACTTCAAAAGGGGAGAAGGATTGTCCGATTCTTGAGGAGATAGATGCAATATTCAAATTAGGTAACGACCTGAATCACATTATATTGGTCGATGATGCCCGATCATTTAATGGTCAGGGAGATTATCCTACCATTGATGAACTCACCAGATATATAAAAAAATACAATAACAGTTATAATGTTATAGTTAAGGATGATATTATCCGTTACTGCGTATCTTAATTCTTTTGGTTAATGTAAGTCCCTTGATACCTTATCACCTGAACCACCAATCAGAAAATCGAAATCACATCCTTTATCAGCCTGTTCAACATGCTCGATAAACATTTTTACGTAACCACGTTCGGCTCTGGGTTCAGGCCGAACCCATGCAGCTTTTCTTAAATTAAGTTCGTCTACTGGCACGTCGAGATTCAGACTGCGATTTTTCACATCCAGTTCGATCATATCACCGTTTTTTACGAGTGCAAGAGTTCCTCCAATTGATGATTCAGGAGAAACATGAAGAACTACGGTGCCATATGCAGTTCCGCTCATCCTTCCGTCTGAAATACGAACCATATCTGTTATTCCTCTTTTAACAAGTTTTTCCGGAAGCTCAAGGTTACCTACCTCTGGCATCCCCGGATATCCGACAGGCCCTACACCCTTTAAGACCATAATACATGTCTCATCTATATCAAGATCCGGCAAATCGATTCTTTCATGGTAATCTTCGATATTTTCAAACACTACTGCTCTGCCACGGTGATGTAAAAGACGGTCAGTAGCTGCAGATGGTTTTATAACTGCACCATTTTCGCACAGGTTTCCTTTTAACACAACTATTCCTGCTTTTTCTTTTAAAGGTTTGTCAAGTGTTGCTATGACGTCCCTGTTATAACATGGAGTACCCGCACAATTTTCGCCTATTCCTTTTCCATTCACTGTCAGAGCTTTAGAATGAAGCTGATCCTTCAGCATATCGATGATAACAGGCAATCCGCCGGCATAGTAAAAGTCTTCCATAAGGTATTTTCCGGAAGGCATCAGGTTTAATAATAGTGGCATATCGCTGCCAAGTCTGTCAAAATCCTCAAGTTTTATGTCAACACCTATTCGTTGGGCTATGGCAATCATATGAATCACCAGATTGGTTGAACCACCAACTGCAGAGTTAATTTTTATTGCATTTTCAAAAGCTTCCCTGGTTAGGATTTGCGACATTTTTAATCCCTCTTTTACCATCTCCACTATTCTGTTGCCGGAAAGATGTGCCATCACTTTTTTCCTTGAGTCGACAGCGGGGATTGCTGATGCACCCGGTAAAGTGAGACCCAGGGCTTCAACCATAGAAGCCATTGTAGATGCTGTCCCCATCGTCATGCAATGTCCCGCACTCCGCGACATACATACTTCAGCTTCAATAAGATCCTCTCTTGAAACTGTTCCTGCTTTTAATCCTTCCGATAGTTGCCAGGTTGCTGTACCTGAACCAATATCTTTTCCCCTGAATTTTCCGTTTAACATCGGTCCTCCCGGAACAACAAGAGTAGGAAGGTTTACGCTTGCCGCACCCATAAGTGTTGAAGGTGTTGTCTTATCACATCCGGTTAGTAATACAATTCCGTCCAATGGATTGGCACGGATAGTTTCTTCAACATCCATACTGGCAAGGTTACGCCATAACATAGTTGTTGGTTTCATTATAGTTTCACCAAGCGACATCACCGGAAATTCAAGGGGAAATCCACCTGCCTCATAAACACCACGTTTTACTATTTCAGCGAATTCACGCAGATGAGCATTGCATGGTGTCAGGTCCGACCATGTGTTACAGATACCTATTACCGGTCTTCCCCTGAACATATGATCAGGATGCCCCTGGTTACGTAACCAGCTCCGGTGTACAAATCCCATTTTATCATCTTTCCCAAACCATTCTGCACTCCTCAGGTGGTAATTCTTTTTCATCTTATAGATATAAAGTTAATTTTTGGCAACTAATCAGTTTTGAATTAATTGGAAGTCCGAAGTCGGAAGTCCGAAGTCCGAAGTTTAAGAAAAAGAAAAATAAAAACAAAAACAAAAACAAAATAAACAACCCTTGATGAACCAAGCTCCATTTTACAATAATCTTGGGCAAAATCGCTATGCTCAAACTTCTGTCTTCTGACTTCGGACTTCTGACTTTACTTGTACTCTAGAGAGTTCCTTTATAATGTTCCAGAAAGTTATTCTGAGCTATATCAGTTACTCTTTTTATAAGAGCTTCCTGTTCGGATTTTGTCATCGTAGTATAACTCTTTGCCAATGCAATATCTTCCTCTACCTGAGCAATACTTGTACAACCAAAAGAAGCAGTACCTATCGGCATTGAATAGACAAAATGTTGCGCCTCCTTCATTGAAATTATATCTGGTATTATTATTGGACGTTTTGTTCCTTTTCCTTTTCCCCATGTAATATCTGCACCTACCATTGCCCCTCCGCCTACGGGTTTCATAGCCATTATCCCTATGTTATTCTCTATTGCTTTTGGAAGAGTGTTGATTATAAAGCTGTCTTTTACCGGGTCAATTACGTTTACAGGAACCAGCATAACCTCCAAATCTGGAAGTTTCATGTCAATTAGGTAACTGTTCACCTTATAATCTGAATGTCCGCTAAATCCAATATGTCTTATTTTACCTTCCTGCTTTGCTTTCAGCATGGCATCATATACACCCCCGTCAAGCTTCCTTTTGAGGCTTTCCAGTGTTGAAACATTATGCATAAGATAAATATCAAGGTAATCGGTTTTTAAACCCTTTAGAGATGCATCAAGATCTCTGTTCAATGTTTCTGCATCAAAAGCACCACTTTTTGTACTCAGGATTATTTCTTTACGATAGGGTTCAAGAACGTTACCAAACGCAGGTTCTGTTCTATATGCCTTGGCAGTCTCGAAGAAACGGCATCCACCTTTAAATGCAGCTTCCACAATTGCTTCCTCTCCCTGCATATTTGTGTTGTATGGTCCGCCTCCTAATGTAAACATTGTAACATCAAGACCTGTTTTTCCAAGCTTTCTTGTAGGCAGAACATAGCCCCATCGGTCCGTTTTATTGATCGGTTCGAAAACAGGTATATATGCCATTGCTGTTAATGTAGCAGCCATTTTCATGAACTTGCGGCGATTAATCTCATGCTGAGGATTAGAATTCTTTTCCATAGATTAGTTTATTAATTATCAAAGTTATACAACTAACAATACTCCAAAAAAAATGTTCGCAGAATAAATATAAATATACAGTTTAAAATTTTATTGTCATCTATTCTTGTTTTAACAGCTTTAAGAAGAAAAAAATGAATAGATATCTGTTAGCGAATTAAGTTGAAAAATACACATTCAGAATAATTGCAGGAAGGATTTAACTATCATCATGCATTAACCTACAGAGTCTGCCGATTTTAAAAAGTTTTTATAATTTAGTAAATTAATTATTTACCCTGAATGCACTTTCTGAATACATAAACGATATTGATGAAATTTAGGTCTTCAGGCTCTGGTTCGTTTAATTACAACTATATTACAACGTTTACAAAAAGTAACAAATAACAAAAATGAACTACAAATCAATCCACACTGCTATCAGTACTCTCTTCATTGTTACAAATGCAGCGTATGCGGATAAAAAACCACCGATACAAAAACCAAATATTATAATTATCTATGTCGACGACCTTGGATATGGTGATTTAAGTACTTATGGAGGAACGATACAAAGTCCAAATATTCAACGTATTGCTGATGCAGGCATCAAATTTACCAACTTCTATGTTTCAGCCCCTGTAAGCACTCCTTCACGTTTTAGTCTGCTCACCGGAAGCTATCCTCAACGATCTGTTCATGGCCTTGTAAGAGCAGGAATGCCAGGGGAACCAGAGCACATTGATAATAATGAAACGCTTTTACCCGCTTACTTAAAAAAAGTAGGTTATCAAACAGCCCTATTTGGGAAATGGCATCTTGGGGCATCAGCAAAAGAGAATTTCCCTGTACATCATGGTTTTGATGTCTTCATAGGATTTCCGGATGGCTGCATCGATTATTTCCGGCACACATATGGCACCTATGGTAAATCATGGTATAAAAATGATGAACCATTTGAGGAAGAAGGATACTCAACCGATCTTATAACAAATCACACTATAAATTTTATCCGGGAACAAAAAGGGCATGAAAATCCTTATTTCATATTCCTGGCATACAATGCACCTCACTTCGGAAAATCAGATCCGAATGATCTGCCTGATTCTACGATTATCCTGAATAAAGATAAATATGCAGGATTCGAAATTGCCAACACCTTACAGGTTCCTAATGAATACCTTCTGAGGTATCCGGAAATCAGTGACCCGTACCGGCAGATATATGCTTCGATGGTAGCCAATCTGGATGATAACATTGGAAGGTTGATGGATGAACTGGAGAACAATGGTACACTTGAAAATACTATGATCTGGTTTATTTCCGATAACGGAGGTTATTCAATCAGCTATTTCGGACATGCTAGTAACGGCTTGCTGAGAGGTGAGAAACAACAATTGTATGAAGGAGGAATTCGCGTACCGGCACTGGTGTGCTGGCAGTCACAAATAAAAGCAAATAAGGTTAATTCAGAAGTTTTATGTAATATCGATATCGTTCCGACATTGGCACAAATAACAGGTTTTAAAGAACTTCTGAATAAGAATAAAATTGACGGAATTGATATTTCAGATGTCTTATTTATGGATAAAACAATAAGCCGCAGCCTTTATTGGAATTTTCCTGTTAATAATCAAAGGGCTTTCCGTAGCGGCGATTGGAAGATATTTAACAATGAATTATATAACCTTAGAAATGATCCGGGCGAAAAAATCAATGTGGCAGGCGAATATCCTGTTATTTACAGAGAACTTGATACCGGATGGAAGAAGGTAGAAGGATCACTTTCCGATACAAAAATTCCTGAATAGATTGCCCAGAATCTCATCAGTCGTGATTTCACCTGTTATCTCACCCAGATAATGGATTGCATGCCTGATATCAATTGCAATTATGTCGTCAGGTATCTGATTATTAAGACCATCCAATACCCTGCTTAAACTTTCAGAGACATGAATTAAAGCCTCATAATGTCTGATATTAGTAATTATTACATTTTCGGAATTAAGTCTTTCCTTCGAAACAACCTCACTGAGTTTCACTTTGAGATCTTCCAGTCCTGATTTCTCTCTGGCCGAAATAAAAAGAAGTGACTCTTGCTCCTGAACAAATATTTTTTGGGTAAGTTCTGATTGTTGAAGCGGTAAAGCCTGGTCAGTCTTGTTTATTAAAATAATCAATTGTTTTTCCTGTTTCCTGATTTTCTCCCTGATTACTGAAAGACGTTTATTTATTGCTTCTGCAGTATCGGACATTTCATCCAGAAATAAGATAACTGAAGCCTGTTCTATCTTCTCGTGAGTCTTCTTAATACCCAATGATTCAACAACATCAATAGTTTCATGCAAACCGGCAGTGTCAATAAATCTATATTCAATGTCATCAATTACAATTGTATCTTCAATTGTATCCCGTGTTGTTCCAGGAATTTCTGAAACAATAGCTCTTTCTTCCTTTAGAAGTGCATTTAATAAAGTTGATTTACCTGAATTTGGTTTACCTATAATAGCAACAGGAATTCCATTCTTAATAACATTACCCAGTTTAAATGAACTGGCAAGGTTATCGGTCAGCCCTTTTATTTTAATCAGAATTTTTTTAAGATCATCTCTGTCGGCAAATTCAACATCTTCCTCACTAAAATCCAGTTCCAGTTCGATTAGAGATGCAAAATTGAGTAGTTCATATCTGAGCATACTTATCTCTGATGAGAATCCGCCTCTCATTTGATTAATTGCAACTTTATGAGAAATTCTTGTTGTGGATGAAATAACATCGGCAACTGCCTCAGCCTGTGATAAATCCATTTTGCCATTGACAAAAGCACGCTGAGTGAATTCACCAGGTAAAGCAGTTATTGCTCCGTGTGAAATAAGCAACTCCAGTATCTTTTTTAAAATAAACGGTGATGCATGACATGAAATCTCAACAGAGTTTTCACCGGTATAGGAGTGAGGTGTTCTGAATACACTTACCAATATCTCATCAATTATTTCATCACCTGACCTTATCTCGCCGATCGTTATGGTAAAGCCCTTTTTATCAATGAGATTCACTTTCTTATCTAAAGGATAGAAGATCTTAGCACATATATCAATACTGTGTGAACCACTTATTCTTATCACAGCAATTGCTCCTCCGATGGCAGTTGCAGGGGCACATATTGTCTGTTCCGATCTTAACATTTAAAATATACTGATATGCAGCAAATGTATGAACTTAATTGAAGCCAAAAAAATATGGGTGAAATATACCTTACACAAAATTATCTTGATAAAAATCAAATCAAATTCATGAACACAATGAATAATTAGGTATTTTTGAAACCATTGTATATAATGCCATATTTCACTTTAATAATGATTTTTATATTAAATAATTAATTATCAATTTATTATGAGCATCCTGTTAAATAAAAACTCCAAAGTTATTGTTCAGGGATTTACCGGAAGTGAAGGGACTTTTCATGCAACCCAAATGATAGAATATGGAACAAAGGTAGTGGGAGGAGTAACTCCCGGAAAAGGGGGCCAGATCCATCTAAACCTGCCTGTATTCAATACTGTCAGGGATGCTGTTCAGACAACAGGGGCAGATGTCTCAGTAATTTTTGTTCCGCCTCCGTTTGCAGCAGATGCAATACTTGAGGCAGCTGATGGTGGCATAAAACTAATTGTTACAATAACTGAAGGGATACCAGTATCGGATATGGTTAATGTAAAGAACCATATAAAGTCAAAAGATTGCAGACTTATTGGTCCGAACTGCCCGGGTGTTATTACACCAGGAGAGGCAAAAGTTGGTATCATGCCTGGCTTTATCCACAGGAAGGGTACTATTGGAATCATTTCACGTTCAGGGACACTTACTTATGAGGCAGTTGATCAGGTTACCAAGACTGGTCTTGGTCAGTCAACATGCATAGGAATCGGTGGTGACCCCATAGTCGGTACAACAACACTGGATGCAGTTAAGATGATGATGGCTGATGATGGAACAGAAGCTATAATTATAATTGGTGAAATAGGCGGTAATATGGAAACTGAAGCGGCAGTATGGATTAAAGATAATGGTAAAAAGCCTGTAATTGGTTTTATTGCCGGACAGACAGCACCCAAAGGAAGAAAGATGGGACATGCAGGAGCTATAATAGGAGGAGAGACTGATACAGCATTCGCCAAAATGGAAATCATGAAAAAATGTGGAATCTGGGTCGTGGAATCACCTGCTGATATTGGTACAACTGTATTGAAGGCACTAAAGCGTAATTGAAAACCAGATGTATGTTATCCCGTTAAATACTCTTCATCCTTTTACTCAAAAGACTATCTTTTATTTATATTTGCACGAATTTTAATACAGAATAATATGGGATTACTTGAAGGAAAAACAGCATTGATTACAGGGGCATCGCGGGGTATTGGCAAATCAATTGCACAGAAATTTGCACTTGAGGGAGCAAATATTGCGATTACTAATATTATTGATGATGATGATTTTAAACAAACCATAAAGGAAATTGAAAAACTGGGTGTCAGGGCAAAAGGATATGTCTCTAATGCTGCCAGTTTTGAAGATTCTCAAAGAGTAATAAATGAGGTTGTCAATGACTTTGAAAGAATTGATATCCTTGTTAATAACGCAGGGATAACCAGGGATACTTTACTAATGAGAATGACTGAGGATCAATGGGATTCTGTAATTGCAGTGAATTTGAAATCAGTCTTTAACCTTACAAAAGCAGTCCTTCAGACAATGCTTAAACAGAAAAGTGGCTCGATAATAAATATGAGTTCCGTTGTTGGAGTATCAGGTAATGCAGGCCAGAGTAACTATTCTGCATCAAAAGCTGGAATTATTGGTTTCACAAAAAGTGTTGCAAAAGAAGTAGGTTCAAGAAATATCAGATGCAATGCTATTGCTCCTGGATTTATTCTTACTGAGATGACTGAAAAGCTTCCGGATGAAGTAAAAAAAGAATGGGCAAATAAAATTCCTCTGAAGCGTGGCGGAACACCTGAAGATGTGGCAAATACAGCTTTATACCTCGCATCTGAACTCTCCTCTTATGTGAGCGGACAAACAATTCATGTATGCGGAGGTATGTTAACTTAAAAATATTTATTATCTTTACGAAACCGCAGGGAGCCTATCCTTTTTAGCACGAGGAAATGCAGCGAGACATATTTATTCCACACTTATTTTAAAAAGGCTCCCTGCTTCTTTTTTTATTCAAATCCTTTATGCATAATACAATCTTTTACCTTATTATTATTATACCGGTTTCCGGTTTTATTGTAGAGAGTTATCTGAACTACCTTAATTCATCAATGTGGTCAGATACTTTACCGGAAGAATTAAAGGGAATTTGTGATGAGGATGAGTACAGAAAAACACAATTGTACCAGAAGGAAAATAACAGGTTATCCTTTATTTCTTCTGTATTTAATTTGTTAATTGTTCTCGCAATGATATCCCTTGCCGGATTTGCTGTTGTTGATTCAGTTGCCAGGTCGTTAAGTGATAAC
This sequence comes from uncultured Bacteroidales bacterium, assembly GCA_963732435.1. Classification (GTDB taxonomy): domain Bacteria; phylum Bacteroidota; class Bacteroidia; order Bacteroidales; family VadinHA17; genus LD21. The sequence continues at coordinate 215,145 of CAVSZL010000013.1, forward strand.
TATGTGGTTATTTCTCTGCTATTTTTTGGCATTATCGGATTTGCCTCCGATATTATAAACATACCATTTGCCTTTTATGATACTTTTGTTATTGAGAAGAAGTATGGATTTAACACCATGACTATCAGGACATTCATAACTGACCATATAAAATCATGGTTTATTGCCCTTCTGGTTGGAATCCCTGTTCTTGGCTTAATTACATGGTTCTATTATAAAACGGGAAATAATTTCTGGCTCTATTCATGGGGTTTGATTACTCTTTTCTCAGTTTTAATCAACCTGTTTTACTCTGAGCTGATTGTTCCGATATTCAACAAACAAACGCCTCTTCAGGATGGATCTTTAAGAGCTCAGATAGAAAATTTCGCTCAAAAGACCGGATTTAAACTGAAAAACATTTACATTATCGATGGTTCAAAAAGAAGTACAAAAGCAAATGCGTATTTTTCAGGATTTGGTCCTAAAAAAAGAATTGTACTATATGATACTCTTCAAAATGAACTTTCAGATAATGAAATAGTTGCTGTACTGGCACATGAAGTGGGACACTACAAGAAAAAGCATGTTTTAATTACAATGATCCTTTCAGTGTTTCTTACCGGATTAATGCTTTTCCTGTTCTCCCGTGTGGTAAATAATCCTGATCTTTCACAGGCTTTAGGTTCAGAGCAGAATAGTTTTCACCTGGGATTAATTGTTTTTGGCATTCTTTATAGTCCGCTTTCTTTAGTAATTGGGTTGTTAACCAACTATATATCAAGAAGAAATGAATTTACTGCTGACAGTTTTGTGAAAGATTATATGAATCCGGAGATCCTTTCATCAGCTTTGAAAAAGTTATCTGTTAAGAATCTTTCAAATATGATGCCTCATAAGGCTTATGTATTTTTCCATTATTCACATCCTCCATTACTAAACAGATTGGCAAGATTGAAATGATTTTAAATATATTTGCAGAACTATAAGCCTCCTTAGCTCAGTCGGTAGAGCAGCTCATTCGTAATGAGCAGGTCGTGGGTTCGAGTCCCATTGGAGGCTCTGTAAACAAAATAAAAAACAGAAAAAATGAAAAGGAAAAATTTAAAAGTACTATCGATTGCTCTTGTCGTTCTATTATTTGGGATATCAATTCAGTGTTCACAGATGACAAGTCTTGCCTGAAAAGAAGGTAAAAAATATCATTTTATTCATCGGCGATGGAATGGGAACCGCACATGTTTATGGAGGAATGACAGCAAGCAAGAGCAAACTGGTACTTGAATCTTTTCCATTTTCAGGTTTCAGTAAGACCTATTCTGCAGATAAATACATTACAGATTCAGGTGCCGGTGGAACTGCTATTGCATGTGGGATAAAGACTAATAATGGAATGATAGGAATGGGACCAGACTCAATATCAATAAGGTCAATTGTGGAGATCGCAAATAAAAATGGTTTAGCAACAGGTGTAGTAAGTACCTCAGCAATAACGCATGCTACTCCGGCTTCCTTTGTTGCTCACAACATTAGCAGGTCAAATTACGAGGAGATTGCAGCTGATTTTCTGAAGGGAACGATAGATGTATTTATAGGCGGTGGAAAAAATCATTTCACAAAAAGGGCTGATAGCATAGATCTGTCAATAAAATTAAAGGAACAGGGATATGAAGTTGTATTTAATGTCGCAGATCTTCAAAATTCAGGTTCACTAAAACTTGCAGCTCTTCTTGCAGATGAGCATATGCCTCCGGTTAAACAGGGCAGGGAGGGAATGCTTAAAGAGATGACCAGAAAAGCAATTGAGATTCTTAGTAAGGATGAAGATGGTTTCTTCCTCATGGTTGAGGGTTCTATGATTGACTGGGGTGCTCATGCAAATGATCTCGATTATACAATCAGCGAAGTAATTGACCTGGATGAAGCTATTGGAATTGCTAAAGACTTTTCTGATAAGAACGGGGAAACTTTAATTGTTGTTACAGCAGATCATGAAACCGGAGGGCTCTCCATCATGGGTGGGGACATTCAGAATCATACCATTGAAGGAGCTTTCCAGACAGGTGATCATACAGGTGTTATGGTGCCCATATTCTCTTATGGTCCTAATGCGGAAAGATTTTCCGGAATACACGAAAATACTTTTTTTCTGGGTGAGTTTCTGGATTTGCTTAAAATCAATTAACTGCCAAATCTGTAACCAATTCCTGACTCGGTATTCAACAATTTCGGCTTTGCCGGATCATCTTCAATCTTTTTACGTAACTGGGCAACAAAGACTCTCAGGTATTGTGTTTGGTTAATATACCCTAAGCCCCAAATTTCTCTAAGTATGTATTGATGTGTTAATACCCTGCCCTCGTTTTTTGCCAGAAGAACCAATAAATAATATTCGGTTGAGGTAAGTTTGACAAGGATATTGTTTTTGCGAACAATGTTATTGGCAATGTCAACTGTCAGATTTCCGAAGGTCAGACTTGGTGTATCTAATGTTTCCTGAGCCAGGCGGATTGCAGCACGTATTCTGGCAAGTAATTCTCCAGTCCTGAATGGTTTTGTAAGATAATCATTTGCTCCGGAATCAAGTGCTTTGATTATATCCTCCTCAGTATTACGAACAGAAAGTATAATGATTGGTTTCTGATACCATTCACGAATCTTTTTAAGGATCTCAAGCCCGTCCATATCTGGCAATCCTAAATCCAGAATTATAAGTATTGGCTGCAACGATGCTGCTAAATTAATTCCTTCTTTACCTGTCGATGCCTCTGAAATTTTATATCCATTTGCCGACAGTGTAATTTCGAGAAGTCTGCGTATCTGGACCTCATCATCTATTATCAAAATTGTTCCGTTATGTGTCATTTAAATAATCAAATTTTGAAAGAGCTGGAATCCGAAATTTCAACAGGTAATTTTATCGTGAACAGTGCACCTCCATTTTTACGATTCTCTGCATAAATTGTTCCTTTATGAGCTTCTATATAACCTTTTGCAATGGATAAACCCAGACCTGTACCACCTGCTTTTGCATACTTTCCCCTGTAGAATTTATTGAAAACAGATGATAAATCTGAAACATGGAAACCTGTGCCTCTGTCCATAACCTGGATTGTTAAGTTACCATTGTCAAAATAGAACTTAATCCTTATCTGGCTTCCATTCGGAGCATGTTGAGTTGCATTTAACAGTAAGTTATGCAATACTTGTTCAATTAAACCATAATCAATATAAACCAGTGGCATGTTTACCGGAATGATTACAGAGAGTCTGAAGGGTTTTAGTTCAGTCAGAAGCGATTCAGTAACCCCATTTGCTAAATCATGAACATCGCACCAATCTGGTTTCAGTGTAATCCTCCCGGATTCAAGGCGAGACATATTTAAAAGATTCTCAATCAGCCTGTTAAGTCTCAGGGAGGCAGTATTAATTTCAATATAAAGCTTTTTACGGGTCTCTTCCGGATATTCCTGATCCAGCAGGGTATCTGAGGCACCAATAATCGTGGCAACTGGAATTCGCAATTCATGTGATAATGAATTAAAAAGGGTTTTATAAAGTTTATCAGACTCACTTAATATATATGACTTTTTAGCAACCTCACGCAAAAACTCACGTTCCAATTTGCTACTGATTTGAGAAAGAAATGCATCCCAGAATTGTTCCTCACCATGAGTGAATACTGCACTCTGTTTAACAGCAACAACTCCCATATTTACACTATCACCCTTCAGGGGATAATAAGTATAATCAACTGACGGCAAAGTATCTGTGTGCTTTCCTGCCTTTGACGAATGATTGAAAACCCATTTGGCAACACTTAGTTCATTCTCTGCAAAAATAATTCCGGTTCCGGACTGAGTCTTAATTTCAAGGTTGTTATATTCATCCTTCATAATAAATTCACACTCTAACTTAAAATGTTTATGGATATAGTTGGATGCTGTACTGATTACTTCCTTATAACCTGAAATTTTTGTTAAATCCTTTGTAATCTGATAGAGAGCATTAGTGCGTTCCTCGCGAATTCTTATTTTCTTCTCCTGCCTTCTGACCCGGGAGGTAAGCACACCATTAAGGAGTGCAATAATGAAAAACATTATTAGCATGAGAATATCTTCCGGCTTTTCTATATGAAGTGTGAATGGCGGCGGTAGAAAAAAAAAGTCCCAAATAACAGCACTCAGGACAGCTGCCAGTAAGATCGGACCTGTTGCATAAAAAATTGCCAATAAAGATACAAGAAAGAGCAAAACAAATGAAACTGCCTGATAGCCTATATAATCTTTAACAAGATAGCAGGCTGATGATGAGAAGAGAACTAAAAAACAAATTATAAAATACTGACTAAAATTAGATGTAAATGATGGAATGGCTAATTTGCCTTTATAACTGTCTTTTGCATGACTATCAGAACCAAGGATATAAACATCAATATTACCGGTATATCGTATCAATCTATCAACAAAGTTCCCAAACTTTATCATCGAGAAAATATTACGTACTCTGGGTTTACCTACTATTATGTGTGTGATATTTTCATTTTGGGCATAACTGATTATTGCTTTTACTATATCGCTATTTGTGTTTATATGGACTTTGATCCCCAATTGCTTTGCTAAATTTATATTCTTATCCAGCTGCTCACGTTCCTTTAAATTCAAGGTATGCGTTGTTTCAACATACAAAGCCTGTATCTGTCCGCCCATTGAATAAGACAAATTTTTTGCCCACCTTAATAATCGGCCTGATTGTTGCCGGTAATCAATAGCCACAAGTAAGTGCATTCCAGACTTCCAGGGACCCCGGATGCGTTTGAACTGCATATAATCCTGCAACTGTTTATCAACTCGGTCTGCAACGATTCTTAGTGCCATTTCACGCAAAGCTGTAATATTTCCCTTGCGGAAAAAGTTTTCTATGGCTTCTTTTGACCGTTCTTGGGTATAAACCTTTCCCTCGGAAAGTCTTTGTAACAACTCTTCTGGTGTAATGTCTACCAATTCAACTTCTTCTGAATTTTCAAATATAATATCAGGGACAGTCTCCCTGACCTGAATCCCGGTTATCTGAGCTACTGTTTCAGAACGACTTTCAAGATGTTGAACATTCAAAGTAGTGTAAACGTTTATCCCGTTCTCAAGGATTTCCTGAACATCCTGATAACGTTTAATATGTCTGCTTCCGGGAGCATTTGTATGAGCAAGTTCATCAACAAGAACTATATTCGGTTTTCGGGCAATGACAGCGTCCAAATCCATTTCCTGCAAGGAAGCGGATTTGTATTGAAATAAAATACAAGGTATTAGTTCAAATCCTTCAACCAGCTCTTCTGTTTCTTTACGCCTGTGGGTTTCAACATAACCAATTATTATATCAATGCCTTTGAGTTTTTCAGCTTGTGCTGTTTGAAGCATTGTATATGTTTTACCAACACCAGCACACATACCAAAAAATATCTTTAACTTGCCTCTTTTGTTTTGTTCCTCTTCAATCTTTAAAGAAGCCAAAAGTTCATCTGGATTTGGTCTAGTATCATCAAAAGCTTTCATTTGATTTTATCAATCTCTAAATTTAATAATAAAACATTTATCCTTTCACTTCCAAGGAATAAAAATTGTGGTGCTTCTGTCTGATATTTAATAAGTTGTTTTATTTCTTGTTTCTGCGAATCATTAAAATTCCGAACCTGTGCAATGCGTTCGACTTGTAATAAAGCAGCTTCAGGTGATATGTGAGGGTCAAGACCACTTGCCGAACTAAAAAGCATTTCTGATGGTATGATCGTATGACTATCTAATTTGTTTTCAGCAATAAATTGTTTTTGACGATAATAAACAAGATCTCTTAATTTGAGATTTGTGAGACCATAATTAGAACCACCTGAAGGCAAAGTATTATAATTTGTTGCCGATGGGCGGGATGAAAAATAAATTCCTGAATTGAATTGCTGACCAATTAGTTCACTGCCAATAGTATTATTCCCATATTTTATCAGGCTGCCGTTTGACTTTCCAGGAAAAATGACTTGTGATAAGCCGGTAATCAAAAACGGATAAACTACCCCGGTGAGAATAGTGAAAAACAAGAAGACTTTCAAGGAAATGATTAATGATTTCACTGTAATATTTATTAAATGTTAATTAAGATATCAAGTAGCTTAATACCCAAAAACGGTGTGGCCAAACCACCCAATCCAAATATTATAAGATTTAATGTCAACGATTTAGTTGCTGACACAGGTCGATAATTGATCCCTTTTAGTGCCAAAGGTACAAGGAGGATTATTATAAGTGCATTGAAAATAATTGCACTAAGGATTGCACTATGTGGTGAACCAAGCTTCATGATATTTAATGTACTAAGTGCTCCGATTCCATTACTGCCTGTATACAAAGAACCCGCTATGGCAGGAATTATGGCAAAATACTTGGCAACATCATTTGCGATGCTAAAGGTAGTTAATGCGCCACGGGTCATTAGCAACTGTTTCCCAACTTCTACTACTTCGATAAGCTTAGTGGGATTACTGTCAAGGTCTATCATATTGCCGGCTTCACGGGCAGCCTGCGTTCCTGAATTCATTGCTATTCCGACATCGGCTTGCGCAAGAGCTGGAGCATCATTGGTACCATCACCAATCATTCCTACCAAATGACCTTTCGCCTGTTCTTCACGGATACGTTGTAATTTATCTTCCGGTCTGGCTTCAGCCATAAAATCGTCGACTCCAGCCTCAGCAGCAATAGCTGCAGCGGTAAGGTGATTGTCCCCGGTTATCATTACCGTTTTTATTCCCATACTACGCAGCTCACCAAATCTCTGCCTGATTCCTCCTTTTACAATATCTTTTAAATGAATTACACCAAGTACCTTATTATCCATTGCAACAACTAATGGTGTTGCTCCCAAATTAGATAAATCTGAAACAATGTTTTGTGTTTGTTGCGGAAAGTAACCATTATTATTTTGAATGAATGACATAATTGCTTCTGATGAGCCTTTCCGGATCTGATGAACAGTTCCTTCTTTTGTTTTTATGTCAGCACCGCTCATCCTTGATTGTGCTGTAAAAGGAATAAAAGTAGCATTAAGGCTGCTGACATCCCTTTCCCGTATGTTGAATTTTTCTTTTGCCAGGACAACGATTGAACGACCTTCAGGTGTTTCATCAGAAAGTGACGATAGTTGAGACGCATCTGCCAATGACTCGATAGTTATATTTTCGGAAGGGATGAAATTGATTGCCATACGGTTTCCAAGTGTTATTGTCCCTGTTTTGTCAAGTAATAATACATCAACATCACCTGCTGCCTCAATAGCTCTGCCGCTTGATGCGATTACATTTCTTTGCATCAATCTGTCCATGCCGCTGATACCAATGGCACTTAATAGTCCTCCTATGGTTGTTGGTATTAAACAGACTAACAACGCGATTAGAACCGGAAGAGTTAAGTTTTCCATTTGAGGTTGGCCCGAAGCATTAAAGCTATACCGGAAAAAGGATGGGAGTGATACAACTACTAAAAGAAATATTATAGATAATCCGGACAAAAGGATGGATAATGCAATTTCATTAGGTGTTTTGTGTCGGTGCGCTCCCTCTACCAGTGCAATCATTTGGTCTAAAAAGGTATTTCCGGGATCGCTCATTATTTGTATAAGAATCTTATCACTGAGGACTTTTGTTCCACCTGTAACCGCTGAACGATCACCACCACTTTCCCGGATTACCGGAGCTGATTCACCAGTAATCGCCGATTCATCGACACTGGCTATTCCTTCTATTACTTCACCATCTGAAGGAATAATATCACCTGCTTCACATATTACAATATCGCCCTTCTTTAGTATGCTGGCTGAAACTAGAATTTCTTGCTTGCCTAGCAATTTTCGTGCTTTTATTTGAGTCCGGCTTTTCCGAAGGCTGTCTGCTTGTGCTTTCCCTCTTCCCTCTGCTATTGCTTCGGAAAAATTAGCAAATAATACCGTAAACCAAAGCCAAATTGCAATTTGAAGATTAAAGGGAGAGAAGTTACCTGAGAATAATTCCTCAATAACAATCAGAGTGGTAAGCAAAGCACCAATACCAACTATAAAAATAACCGGATTCTTAATCAGATAAATTGGATTTATCTTTATAAAACTATTTCTTACAGCTTGCAATACTAATGATGTATTTAATATGCTTATCTGTTTTTTTGTTCTCATTACTTCGAAAATTAAAAGGAAATTCCGTTTACAAGTAGTAAATGTTCAACAATTGGTCCCAGTGATAATGCCGGGAAAAATGTCAGTCCACAGACAATAAGTATGACTGATATTAATAAACCAATAAACAATCCATTATCTGTCCTGAATGTACCCAGTGAAAGGGGAGTGATTTTCTTCCTGACCATGCTGCCTGCAATTGCCAGTACCGGGATTATAATACCAAAACGACCTAAAAGCATACCAATGCCTAGTGTAAGGTTGTAAAATACTGTATTTGCATTTAAACCGGCAAATGCACTGCCATTATTCCCGGCAGCAGAACTATAAGCATAAAGTATCTCCGATAATCCATGAGGTCCAGGATTAGCAATCCCCGATAATCCTGATTTACTTACCGAGGCCCAGGCAGAAAATATAAGAATTACAAAATTTGGGATAAGAGTTGCCAGAATTGCCATCTGAACCTCAAACGCTTCAATTTTTTTGCCCAGATATTCAGGCGTCCGTCCTACCATAAGCCCTGCAATGAAGACTGTCAGAATTATGAAAATAACCATTCCATATAATCCGGCACCAACACCACCAAATATTACTTCTCCAAACATTATATTTATCATGGCTATCATGCCACTTAAAGGGGATAAACTTGAATGCATAGCGTTAACAGAGCCATTTGAGGCAGCTGTTGTAGTTGTCGACCAAAGAACACTGTTTGTAATACCGAACCGGGTTTCCTTTCCCTCCATTATTGGTAAATTCCGGAATATTGAATTTGATGAATATTCTGAATATAGAGAGATGCATATTCCGACAATAAGTAAAAACATCATGGCAGTGAAGATTGTCCAGCCATGTTTTACTGAACCTACCATTTTACCATAGGTGAATGTCAGAGAAGCCGGGATCAATAATATAGCCAGCATTTCAAGAAAATTACTGAATGGTGTCGGATTTTCAAATGGATGAGCACTGTTTGAATTGAAGAATCCACCACCATTAGTCCCTAACTGTTTTATGGCGATCTGTGATGCAGCTGGCCCCATAGGTATAATTTGCTGTGAACCCTCCAGGGTCTCAACCTGGACATTGGATTTAAAATTCTGAACTACTCCCTGACCGGTAATAAGGATTGATAACAATATTGAAAGTGGTAACAGGACATAAAGAACTGACCGGGTAAGGTCAACCCAGAAACTGCCAAGCTTATCTGATGTTTTCCGTACAAATCCTCTGATAACAGCTAATAATACTGCTATCCCCGTTCCTGCACTTACAAAATTCTGAACGGTAAGTCCAATCATCTGGACTAAATAACTTAAAGTTGTTTCCCCTGCATATCCCTGCCAGTTAGTATTCGTCATAAAACTTATGGAAGTATTTAATGCCGAATGCCATGATACATTTAATAAATTGTTCGGATTTAAAGGAAGATATGCCTGAATCAATTGTATTAAGAATAAAAAACTGAATCCAATAACATTAAATAACAAAAGGTCATATACGTATGATTTCCAGCTTTTTTCATCATCCTGTCTAATACCTGTAAACTTATAAATTATCCTTTCTAGCCAACCAAACACTGTAAGCATGAAATGTTCACTTCCTGTAAAAACTCTACTCATATAATTTCCTAACAATGGAGTTAATCCAATCATAAGTATTAAGAAGAAAAAAACCTGAAATAAATCAACTAATGTCATTCCTTTTTGTGTTTAAAGTATATTTCTGTTTTTAATGGAGACAGATCAGGATTTTGAATGTAGAAATAAGGATTAATCTGTCATAAAATCTATTATAGTAAAAATGTATTTGATTATCAGTCATTTATTAAAACTTCTCAGGTTTTACTAGTGAATAAATCAAGTAACAAAAGATGAAAATTGATATCACAACACCTATCAGGTATTCAGTAGATGTATACACTATTACATGTTCTGTACTGATTAACAATATTGTATTCATGGTCAAATATTTTTCTCAGCACAAAATTGCAGTAGAACTCATAATGATTTTATAAAAAATATGTGATATGGTATAAAGAATTTGCAAAGATTATTTACAGAGAATAATTAAGAAGGACACTCCTCAGTAAATTATTATTATTTCAGGGTTTTTCAGCAAGATTCCGCTGTTCATTTGAGACAGTGTCCATAAACTCTAGCCACCAGCATACTCCAGACTTAATGACAAAACAGTCATAATAAGCTGCTTAAATTAATTAATTAGATTTTAAGATTGTTTTAACTTCAGATATCTTCCGTAAGGGATAAGATATCAAATAGGAGCAGCTTTAAATGTGGCAAATAATATAACAACAATCCGTTCCTTTGATCAATAATCTTTGGCTTGATTAAAAATGTATGATCAGCTTAAAAGCCATATATTTGAGCGGGAAAAGGGATTCGAACCCTCGACCCTCAGCTTGGGATCCGCCAGCCGGCGGACTACCCCTGAGCTACTCCCGCAATATTTTTGCTGCAAGTTTATTCTATTTTTTTTCATTTCTGCAAATTAATCACCCGAAGGGCATGACGCTCTGGTCATGCTCTGACTGAAACGTCATGAGCTGACGAAATAATTGGAAACCAATTATTTGTCAGGTCTGATGACTTGACATTGAAAATCATTTCATTGATTTTATTCAATTTTGTATAATTCCGATTTTCAATCGGCAACACTTCATGTGAAAAATTCTATGAACGGAGCAAGCCCTCACCGAAGGTAATTTTTCAGGTTAAATTAGATTATTTTGATAGTTATGCTATTTATTGGACTGCAACTTCAGCCAGAACAATTGCAGATCTAAAAAGCAAAACCAACAGTCAGATGACCAGCAAAAGATTTACTTTGATCGTTATATAATAGTGAAAGTTCAATTGGTCCTATGATTGATTTATATCCGGCTGATAGTGAATAACCGCTTAAAAAATTAGATTTGCCCCACTCTTCAGGTGCAAGTCCTATAAAGTCATACAGCGCTGCATTTGCCCTGAGTATTGTAAAGAGCTTTTTAATTGGTTCAATCTGGATGCCTAATTGAAAATTTACAATACTGTTGGTGTTAACCTGATTCTCTTTGAGTCCGGCAAAAACTATCTGATTTCTGAGAAAGTCATGAAGGCCTCCAACAGAATAGTAGTTCAGGAACGCTAGTTCCGGAGAAAAATTTATGCCCGAATGTAACTGATAGAATATGGTAGTTCTTTTCTTTACCGGAAAATATCTTTCTGTTTTTACATTAAGCTGAATGTGGTTACCGATATTTGCTCTTATCGAGTCGCCAACCTGGATTTCCTGATCAGCCTCCTCAAATGAGGCATCTGGCTTTTGATTAAAGATGTATCCGAGCTTAATACTGGATTTTCTTCCTGTATGGGAAAAAACTATTTCATCGAGAGTATTTATTTTGAAAAAAACATAACTGTTCCAGAAGTTGTTATCTGCTTTAAATATCAATACCGGAGTAATTTCAGGTTTTAAAGAGAGCCATTCTTTTGTTATTCCCATACCTGCATTACCTGACCGTCCAATTAGTTGAAACAGATTCAGGTCAATATTTCCATTATTGCTTTTATATAAGTACTGTTGTTCAAAATTATCATAAATAGGGAATTTTAAATGTTCGTAGTATGCGCTAAACTCAATGCCTCTTCTTTTATATCCTGTGACAAACTGCTGGTGTTTTAGCAGAGCCCTGAAATTCTCACTTATATTCATCTTAAGTATGGTCCTTGAGTTTTTAATAAATTCATTCTGAGAATTAATGCCCATTAATATGGCGCTGCCGCTATATGTATTATAGTGTATACCGAAATTGAGAATTGATTTTGGATTTTTTTCTACCTCAAACTTTATTTTGGCATGATCTGGTTCCAGGGGATCAAGGTTATAACTTATTCTTCTATATGAGCGGGTACTGTAAACCATTTCAAGGGCTTTAGTAATATCCTCTGCATCATAGGTTTTCCCGGGTTTAAGCCCTATCTGCTGGATAAATATATCTCTTTCCGCAATATTAAGCCCATTAACCTCAATTGAATCAATAACCACCTCTCTGACAACAGGTAGCCTGCTCCCGATAGGTTTAGATAAGATATGATCTCCTTTCAAAGAATCGGCCAGCTTCCTGAAATAATGGTAATAGTTCAGACCGGTTTCAATACCAATATCAATTATACTGTCTGATGCACTGAAACTCCCTGAAGAAAATCCCCTGAGATCAGGCTCAATGTATAAATCACACAGTTTCTTCTGCATGTCAAAGTTAGAGTCATCCTTATAAAACGCAATTTGCATTAATACATCTACCGGGCTGTTAAGCTTTTCTGCATTTTGCAATCCCATTGACAGGTTAACCCCTATAAAATAATCAACTCCAAACTCATTAAGGTTTTCAACCGGGAAATTTCTTACCACACCACCGTCAACCAGTTTGGTATCTTGGTAATCAACAGTTGTAAAAATAGAGGGTATAGCCATACTGGCCCTTACTGCTGTTGTAATATCTCCATTACGTAGCGTAACAGGTTTTCCGGTAACCAGATCCGTAGCAATGCATAGGAAAGGGATATTGAATTTTGAAAAATCTTTTATCCTGTATACAGGCATATAAAGCTTCCCGAACTCCTTCCATATATCCTGAGCTTCAAATATTCCTGTGTATGGCTTAATTTTCCCTTTTTCAAGCGGCAACTGAAGGGGATATTTTCCAAATTCATCTTTTTGAAGAAAGCCCACCTGATCGTACCTTGGTATGCTGAGGAATAGTTCATTCCAGTTTAATGACCTGGCTATCTTCTCGATTTCTTTCCCGGAGTAACCAACAGCGTATAAAGATCCCACAATAGCTCCCATACTGGTGCCGGTAATTGCATCAATCTCTAAACCGGCGCTGTCAATAGCCTCCAATATTCCAATATGTGCAAGGCCTTTGGCTCCGCCGCCGCTCAGTGAAAGTCCGATTCTGGGCTTCAGGGAAATCTGACATTGTAAATCAGAAGCCAGATACAGGATTAAAAGGAATGTCAGTACCTTATGCATACCAAATCAATAATGTTTGTAAGAAAAATATAATTTATCGGTTAAAAGACAAGCAAGTTACCATCTTTTGATCAATTATAGTCTATTATAATAATCTCTTCATCCTTATTTTATCTTTCCAAGAATGATATATCTTCATTGAATTGGAGAGAGTTTACGCAATCTTGTTCGAAAAAATGGAGCAGACCATGGTTTTGAGAAGCCTATAATGCCTGGACCATGTGATGTTATATCATAGAACTAGTAAACATTCAGATAACTAATAATATGTTTTGTAAAAAATAACTCCGTGAATGAGAAAATGCATCAAAATTGACACTGTTATTAAAAATTAGTAAAGAAACCGAATTGACTGTGAAGAATCACTTTCCTATAAACTAATTCACAAGTCCCGGGTTTAAGTATTAATAAAATCTGACAAAGTTTTTAGCACCAATATTGATATATGGAAAATATTTCTGTATTTCAGCTATTACTGTTGTAATCAGCATTAGAATCGCTGGGGAAATTGCGATCTGTGCTTTAACAACGTATTGCAGAAGAAATGAAAAACAATCTGAAACAACATAGAGCAACTTAAATGGGATAATCACCATTATGGCAACAAATAATCTAAACAATATGTATTCAGCGTATTTCACGGGGATCAACTCTTTATTACATTAACTTGACTATTGTTTTAGTGCAGCTTTAGTAAACATATACTCCGGAATATCCTGATCAAATTTTATACTTGTCATTTTAAATTCAGTTCCGCTTCCATCCTTGAGCATATCTTTATAAACCATGCTCATCGGGAACCAGCGTCCTTCTATTTGTATTACATCCGACAGAGTAGTCTGCTTTAACAGGGTGCCGCTTTTAGCGAACATATCCTGTTTCAACGGGACAAATCGTTCAGCATCAACCCATATCTTCTGCGAATAATATGCCGCATCGTCAACTTTGGCAATCAATTCAAGGACAAGTGTATTTCTGCCATCAATAGGCTCATTGCCTGTTACTTTAGCCGTATATATTTCGGTAAGCTTCCTGTCATCCATCATATCTTCGTACGACAGGTCCGAACCCATAACCGACTGGCGGAGCATATGTCCCGATATCTGAATAGTACGGTCAGTGGAGGGGGAATAGATCCAGAGTGCATTCTCCAGCTTTAACATCTTGGTCCCTTTTTCACGGGCCGGGCTTAAGTATTCGGTGAAAGACTGTTTGTCTCCTACAGAATATGATACAGAGGTTATTGTCCGGCTGTTACGGCGTCCGTGAATTATCATCTCCGATTCCACAATCCTGTTTTTCGACGACATGTTTTTATCTACTTTATCCAGTATCGTTTTACCATCCTGAGCTGAAGCTGAGGTAATGAAAACAGAGAATAGCAAGTATGCGGATAATTTTTTCATTTCTTTATGTTTAACTAATTGTAATACGGATCAAACTTCCAGTTCATGGAAGAGTTGTGATGTTTTTCTTTTGTATATTGCAAATCCTGCCAGAGCTGTTCCAAGTACCGTTGCAATTACCCCCGGAATAAATCCAATATAAAATTGCGAAACTGTTACCTGTGTTCTGAAAATAGATGGCATCATTATTCCAATATTTCCCATCACTCCGGAAAGATCAAGGCCATGAACCTGCATACGGTAGGAGAGTGCCAGACCAAGTGTCGTCCCTATTGCCGAGCCGATTATTCCGATCAGAATGGCTTCATAAATAGTGGTCATGTAAATATGTTTCTTCTCTTCACCTAATGCAAGCCGTACCCCAAATTCACTATATCTTCTAAGACCTCCAAGCAGTCCGGTATTCCAGAGTACAATTGACATTGCTATGATGAAGATCAGGACCATTATACTACCCATATTGTCAACTATGGCAAGGTAACCTTCCATACCTGCATCTTCGGAAAGCCTGGTCATTTTAGGCGAAAATTCGTCGCTTTCAACACTGTATCTGGCATTGAAGGAATCGGCCAGCGATCCGGCTAAGAGGTCATCATAACCTCCTTCCTTATAGTATCCGAGGATCTCACTGGCTGCATCTTCCATATCAAGTGCTGTCTGGGCATCTCTTATGTCCATAAATACAGCTCCGCGGTCTAACAATGCATTTCCGAAGCGTACAGTGCCGCTTACCTCAAAGGTTTGGAACATCATGCTTCCGTTCATGGTAGTACCAAAAAGCGTAACATCATCGCCAACTGATACATTAAATTTCTCTGCAAAATCGTCACTGATCAGCGCTTCTCCACGTTTATCAGGGATAGTTCCTTTTACAATAGAGTTGGGTATGTTCATTCTTTCCACTTCCGGACTGCCAGGGGTGAGCATATCCACTGCTGTTCCTACTGCAGGTCCCTGGCCACGTGTTTCACCGTTTCCATCAGGCACATCCAGCAGCCCTCCTGTCCTGATCCGTTCCACCCATTCCAGACCGGGATAATCGTTTTCCAGCTGCTTTTTCAGGTCAGACACACCAATCAGCGCCAGGTCGTTAGGGTTCTGATCAGAATTCTCAGCATACGCACGTGTAACAACTTTTACATGGCCCGATGCAAAATTAGCGTTCATATCGATCATATCTCCCAGAACGCCTTTCAGGAATCCGCTCATAAACACGGTCAGAAATACGCCCAGGGCAACCACGATCACAGGAAGCAGGCTTCTGCTCCTGTCTCTTATTATTCCTTTAAATAAAAATCTTATCATTGTAATTTTCCTTTTAATGCTTCTGTGGGTTTCATTTTAGAAATCTTGCGCGATGGCAGGTAGCTTACAATAGTGGCTGCCACCACCACCAGAACAATGGTGAAAATAATCAGCTTAAAGCTGTAGTAGGGATAAATCGCCTCTGCCAGCGGAATATCGAAGTCCATATCCTCAGCATATCCCATATTGAGCCCGGTCTTATTGAGCAATAAAAGAAGCGGGATACCGTAAACAGCGCCAAGCAGAACTGCCAGAATGCTATGTGCTCCTCCTTCAATGGTAAAGACTCCCACTACCTGCGACCTGGTCATTCCCAGGGCAATATAGGTGCCAATCTCTTTTTGCCGGCGGAAAATGGAGAGTACCTGAGTATCAAAAATGGCAATCAGGGCTATGATAAGCAAAAGTCCCTGAAGGATTGAGCCCCCAACTTTCTTGCTTTGTATTATCTTATCCATATCGGCCAGGAGATAATCGTGGTCCTTAAACTCCCATCCTTTAAGGTTACGCATCTCGAAGTTATCTCCCGCTACCAGCATGGTTGCTTCGCCTTCCATCCCCATCATCTCCTGAAGATTATCAAGTGTTATGTATATTTGCCCTTTGTCGGCTGAGGGGACATCACATTCGAAGATTGAGGCGACCTGGATATCGCGTGCATCAAAGGTCCCATTTTTGTCCCGCCATCTGACCAGCAGATTATCACCAACATTTAGTTTTGCAGACTTTGCCATGTTTTTCCCGATTATAGCATAGTCAGTCCCATTGGACGGAGGAAGTGACTCAGTTGGCAGTTTTAAAGCTGTCTGTTCAGGGTCAATGCCCCGGAGAGTCACTGCCTTCATCCTGCCCTGAGGATAAGCCGTAGCCTGTGCAATCAGCACAGGTACCAGGTTTTTCTTTTCTATCTCAGCACGTATCTCTTCAGACAGCGGAGAATGTGAGTCCTCAATGGTATAAGGGTCATACTTGTCATAAAGGGGATGCCAGAATTGCCCTCTGCCAACCTCCCAGGCGATAGTGTCCCTGCGGCTCTGCCGGTTCCATCCATCAATCATTCCATTGTAAAAAATGATCAGGACAAAGGCAAAAGAGAGGGCAAGGACGTTCAGCCAAGTTCTTAACCCTGCGCCAATTAAGTTCTTAAATGCCAGTTTTAGTGATATCATAATCTTAGTTTTTGGCGTTATTCATAATTTCATCCTGAACTATCTTTCCGTCTTCCAGGGAGACCTTGCGGTTCAGGTATTGCATAACCTTTTCGTCATGAGTTGCAAAAATAAAGGTAGTTTTCAACTCCTTGTTCAGATTCTTCATGGTTTGCAGAATGTGGTGGGAGTTTTTAGAATCGAGGTTTGCTGTCGGTTCATCAGCAAGTACAATTTGTGGCTTTTTAACCATAGATCGTGCAATGGCAACCCGTTGACATTCTCCGCCTGATAGCATGGCGGGTTTAGATTTTTCTTTATCTATCAGCCCTACCCATTCCAGAGCATCCATCACAGCCTTTTTACGATCACTAGCTGACATTTTTTGGAGGAGAAGGGCAAATTCCACATTCTCATACACAGTGTATACCGGCAGAAGGTTATAAGTTTGAAAAATGAACCCTATGTGATTATTCCGAAGGCTGGCTGACTGCTTGTGGGTTAAGGATGCTATTGATTTCTCTATTACCATTACTTCGCCTTCTGTGGGCGTATCAAGAGAACCAATAATGTTGAGAAGGGTTGTTTTCCCTGATCCGCTTGGTCCAACCAGACCGGCAAACTCACCCTTCCCGAAGTTGAGGCTTATCCCGTTTAGCGCCGTGAATTCACTTTTCCCAACCGGGAAACGTTTAACAAGATTTTCAATTGTAATGATTGAATGATTTTCCATTTTGTTTATTCTTAATGATTAAAAACAAGCATAATCTGTATCCCTTTGCCTGCATAGAGGTTTTGATCGCTGACCTGAGTCGGTATAATATAATCTACAGGGTTCAGAAATCCCATTATATACATGGTAATATTATTAAATTGTTTTTCCCAGTTTATGAAGTTATATATCTTACTGTTTTTCCAGTCGTAGTACACTATTCCGCTTATATTGTCAAAAATACCAAGTGGATAGGAGAGTGACAGCAATGAAAAGGATGTTGTATTCCGAAACTCAAAAGGTTCTTCTCCATTTGAGGAGAACAATTGTTCAAAGGTTAAATTTAATCCGTTACCAATTCCAAAGGTATAGTCCGACCCGATATTTAAAAGCTCCTGGTTGGTATAGGCTCCTATATTTTTATTTTTTGTGACCCATGAACCTTCAAGCCATAAGCCTACAGTCACATCCAACTTTATATCGAAGCCAACCCTGTTTTCCTGAATTTCACTGTATTGGGGAACTGATTCTCCCATGTTACCTGAATCTGCAACCCGATGATGATATGATAAAGCTGCTTCACCACGAGGTACCGGCACCTGAATCCTTCCTCCAAATTCAGGGTACGAGGTATTAGTTGATATAAGTTCCCATCCCTTGGGATCCTTATTGCCGAATAGGCCCCAAAGCCAGATATTTGTATTGTTGAGAAAATAGTACCTGCCAAGCACACCCCATACACCATCAGTAAGCTGCAGGGGATCGCGGGGATCAACCTGGTCGAACCACATCAGCGGCCTGAGTATTGATGCTGAACCAAAATTTATCTTCTGAAGTCCGGCACGTACTTCAAACTGCTTTGTCGAGTATCTTGCCCAAAGCCTGTAGGATTTTATCTGCCCGTCTGCTTTAAGGGTATCGAAAGGATTAAATCCCAGATTACCATTTATATTTGCTGATGCCTCAAAATCAATTAGATGATCATTTCTTAGAAACAGACTGTAATTTATTTGCGGTATATACCTGCCACCGGTATAAACAGGAAGACCATTATTGTCATTATACAGCATCCAGGCAGATACCTGGCCCTGGAAACTCAGGCTGTCATGCACTTGTGCCAAATTTCGAACCGGCAAAGCCAGAAAAAGAAAGAAGTATAATATATATGTGTTTCTATTCATTGACTATTTTACCGGATCAATCCCATAAACAAACATATTTGTCAGCTCCATGATGAGATCCTGGGGTGAATCAAATAATTTCAGAAGTTCCGTATCAAAAACCATTGATGAACACTTTAGCATGTAGGAATACATAAATTCAACATTAAGGCCTTTTCTTATCCAACCCTCATTCTGGCCTGTTTTAAAATCTTGGATTATCTCTGCCCATAAAGCCTTTGATTTCTCTTCGATATACTGCGAGAGACCAAGCTCAGGATTATTATAGAAGTCCTGCAAAAACTCATTGCTTATATCGTTCGTCCCTTCTGATTTCATTAAGAGAATCTTCTGCATTTTTTCAGAAACAGAAGTATCTTCTTTCATTATTAATTTGAAGTCTTTAACACTCTTTTCAAAAACCTGATCTATAACTGATTTTGCTATTTTAACCTTGTTAGGGAAGAAGCGATAAAAAGTCATTTTACTGGTTTTTGCCTCACGGCAAATCTCATCAATTGTAACTCTGCGGAATCCGTATTTCCAGAAGAGTACCCTTGCTGTTTCGAGCAAAGCAATGTATTTTTTGTTCTTTGTGATATCTTCCATGATATTGGTTGTATTATAACTATTCTACAAATATACGAATTAAATATAATAATACTAATAAAGTAACATTATTTATTAATATTATAACAATTGTTAATGAGGCCAAATGGGAGAGAATAAGAAGAAAATAGGGAAATATGATGAGTTGAAAATATAAATATCAAAAATCTGAATGAATTGACCAGAATCATCTTATTTATTGTGTATATCCTGGTACAAATTAAAAGGACTCACGATTAGTTTTTCGTGAGTCCCTGATTTTTTAGAGCGGGAAAAGGGATTCGAACCCTCGACCCTCAGCTTGGGAAGCTGATGCTCTACCCCTGAGCTACTCCCGCATTCCTATTTATTATTTCCTCAGCCTGGGATCCGCCAGCCGGCGGACTACCCCTGAGCTACTCCCGCAATTATGATTTCTATACTTAGCGGTGCAAATTTATTCTATTTTTTTACATTTCTAAATATTTAAATCCGGAACATATAATTTTTGTTTTTCAATTTCAAAGATCCATGTTCCACTCTCTGTAAAACTGTTCCAGGAATAATTCAAGAAATTTATGCCTATCCTCAGCAATACGTCTGCCAGTAGAAGTATTCATACTCTCTTTGAGTTTAAGTAGTTTATCATAGAAATGATTGATGGTGGAGGGCACATTCTGTTCATTATCAGGATAATAAATCGGGTTATTTCTGAATCCCCCGTAATTGAAAGCTCTGGCAATGCCAATAGCTCCTATTGCATCAAGTCTGTCTGCATCCTGCATTATGAGCAGGACCGGATCTTTCAGATTACCTTCAGGACTTTTATTGCTGAAAGATACATTTCTTATAGCTTCAACAACCTGATCTTTAATACCCAACAACCCTGCACTAACCAAAAAGTTCCCAACAATTTTATATCCATTTTCCGAACTCTCCTTTACAAATTTTGAATCCATAACATCATGAAGAAGGACTGCAATATCCAATGTGAAAGGATCAGCCAGTCTTTCTGAATCATTTATATACTTAGCCAGCTTTCTGACTCTTTCAATATGCCACCAGTCATGCCCGCTATCATAATCTGAAACTCTTTGTTTTACGAACTCTTCAGTTAATAATATTGTCTTATTTTTTGTCATTTCTCTTTATTTAATAGCCAGTTGAACTTACAAAATATCTGTCGATAATTAAAATTTTCAAATGATATTGAATTTCTTTTCGCTCTGTCAGTTACTGTAACAATGAAAACCAGGAAAATCAATAGATTTGCATATAAATTTTTGTTCTATAAAGTAATTCTTTGGAAAATCAGTTAAAGCAACAAAATAATGAAAGCAATAATTATCACGATAGGAGACGAGCTTCTTATCGGACAAACCGTTGATACCAACTCTGCATGGATAGGAGCTGAACTCAGCAAGGCAGGATTTGACGTATCCCGGATAGTATCAATTCATGACACCAGAGAAGATATTCTATATACACTTGGAGAGGTTGCAGCTACAGCAAATGTTGTACTCATAACTGGCGGTCTTGGCCCCACAAGTGACGACATAACAAAACAGACACTTTGTGAATACTTCAATACTAATATGGTTTTGAATAAAGAGGTGCTGGGTATGATAGAAAAAATGATGCTCCACAGGAAGTTTCAGATGAATGAAAATAACAGAAAGCAGGCTGAAGTTCCTGAGTCTTGCAGAGTGTTAACAAATGCTACTGGTACAGCGCCGGGCATGTGGTTCGAAAAAGATGGAATTATCTATATTTCAATGCCCGGTGTTCCATATGAAATGAAGTATATTATGAATGAACATGTAATTCCGGAACTAACTAAAAGGTTTACATCACAGATCATAATACACAGAAATATAATGACATATGGTACATTTGAAGCAAAACTAGCTGAGATTCTGACTGACTTCGAATTATCCCTTCCTGAGAGTATAAAACTTGCCTATCTTCCGGCCTCAGGGATAATAAAACTCAGACTTACAGCTATCGGAAAAGAACGCAGAAAACTGGAAAACGAAATAAATGAAAGTGTCAACCTGCTTTATAGAACTATTCCGGAATTCATTTATGGAGAAAATGAAGAATCTCTGGAAATGGTAATTGGTAATCTGTTGAAAGAGAAAAACAACACTGTTTGTACAGCCGAGAGTTGTACCGGAGGAGAGATTGCACGTTTAATCACCAGTATTCCAGGATGTTCATCCTATTATTCAGGTTCTGTGGTAGCTTATTCAAATACTGCAAAAGTATCAATGCTCGGAGTAAACAGTGAAACACTGGAACGTTATGGAGCTGTTAGTGAAGAAGTTGTGCAAGAACTTGCAATAGGTGCAAGAAATAAGTTCAAAACAGATTTTGCAGTTGCCACATCAGGCATTGCAGGACCTGATGGAGGAACAGATACAAAACCAGTTGGAACACTGTGTATTGCTGTTGCTTCTGAAAAGGGAGTTGCTTTTGAGAAGCGGGTTTTCGGAAATGACAGAAATACAAATATCCTGAGGTTTAGCCTTGCTGCATTAAACCTTCTTAGAAAGCAGATAATCAGCTCTTAAATGGTATTTATTACTCTTATTTAAAAAAAGTATTGTAAATATTTGTATAATCAGATAAAAATCACGTATTTTGCGCTTCGTTTTAAAAAGACAAACGTTAGTTAAGAAGTAATACAAACAACAATGTCAAAGATTTGTCAGGTTACAGGGAAAAAGGCGATGGTCGGAAACAACGTTTCGCATTCAAAAAGAAGGACTAAAAGAAAATTTTATCCCAATCTTTTTGTTAAAAAATATTACCTTCCGGAAGAAGAAAGGTGGATCTCTCTTAAAATATCTGCATCAGGTATACGTCTGATCAGCAAGAAAGGACTTACAATCGTTCTTAAAGAAGCTAAAGAAAAAGGTTACATTTTGAATTATTAAAACAGGTAGAAAATGGCAAAGAAGGCTAAAGGGAACAGACAGCAGATTATTCTTGAGTGCACCGAACATAAAGAGAGCGGACAACCGGGAACATCAAGATATATTACTACTAAGAACAGGAAAAATACACCTGACCGTCTTGAAAGAAAGAAATATAATCCTATTCTTAAAAAACAAACAATTCACAGAGAAATCAAGTAAATACTTTACACTATGGCAAAGAAAGTTGTTGCAGCACTTAAGACAGGAGCCGGCAAGGCATTTACAAAATGTATTAAGATGACTAAATCAGAGAAATCCGGAGCTTATATGTTCAAAGAAGAGATCGTGCATAATGATCATATTAAGGACTTCTTTACAAAGAAGTAACTGAATTTTTTACCAAAAACTTGTAGCTTTCTTCTTTGTGGGAGGAAGCTTTTTTTTATACTCACTTTTCTCAATAATTAATGGCTGATGGCTTTACTCGGATTTCTTGGAAAAGATAAAAAAGAGAGCCTTAATAAAGGTCTGGAAAAAACTAAAGAAAGCGTTTTTCAAAAACTATCAAGAGCAATAATCGGAAAATCCAAAATCGATGATGAAGTTCTTGATAATCTTGAGGAAGTGCTCATATCATCTGATGTGGGAGTAGCTACAACTCTTAATATTATAGAAAGGATCACAGACAGGGTTGCAAGAGATAAAATATTAAATACAAGTGAACTTAATATAATCCTTAAAGAAGAGATTGTCGCCCTTCTGGCAAAAAACGAATCAGATTCCATATCAGATTTTGGTATCTCCCAAAATTATAAACCTTATGTTATAATGGTTGTTGGGGTGAATGGAGCAGGTAAAACTACTACTATTGCAAAACTTGCTTATCAGTTTAAGTCCTCAGGTAAAAGTGTATTGATTGGTGCTGCGGATACTTTCCGCGCTGCTGCAATTGACCAACTTCAGATATGGGCAGACAGGGTAGGGGTTCCGCTTATTAAGCAACAGATGGGATCTGACCCTGCTTCAGTATCTTATGACACACTTAAATCCGCCATATCGTCCGGCTCAGATGTTGTGATTATTGACACAGCGGGAAGACTTCATAATAAAATCAATCTTATGTCAGAACTATCTAAAATAAAGAGAGTTATGGAAAAAGTTATTCCGGAAGCTCCGCATGAAGTATTGCTTGTACTGGATGGTTCTACAGGACAAAATGCATTTGAGCAGGCCAGACTTTTTACTGAAGCAACAAATGTCAATGCTCTTGCAATAACTAAACTTGATGGTACTGCAAAAGGTGGTGTTGTAATCGGAATTTCTGACCAGTTTAAAGTTCCTGTTAAATATATTGGTATAGGTGAAAAACTTGAAGACCTGCTGGTCTTTAACAGGTTCGAATTTGTAGATTCCTTATTCAGTTCAAAATAAGAATCGGTTTTTTCTGCTTATATCATTATAATGTTTTTTTGACTTCAACATTAAAACTGAAGTAACATACCTCATTTAAATGATTTGAATTCCAATGTCAATAGCTGCCATAAGCCATGTAATATAAACTGAATGAATAATAAAAAGATAAATCTTATAACACTAGGTTGCTCTAAAAATATAGTGGATTCAGAAAAGTTACTGAGACAGCTGGATGCAGGTGGTTATGAGATCGTTAATAATGAACAAGAGCTATCATCCGGAACAGTCATTATAAATACTTGTGGTTTTATTAATGATGCAAAAGAGGAAAGCATCGATACAATTCTCAGGTACGTACATGCACAGAAATCAGGACAAATTGAGAATCTATATGTTATGGGCTGTCTTTCTGAACGTTATATGGATATTCTGAAATATGAAATACCTGAAGTAAAGAAGTACTTCGGAGTAAATAATTTTGACGATATCCTTAATGAACTGGGTATCTCATTACGGAAAGACCTCTTATCTGAAAGAAAAATCACAGGCCCCGGACATTATGCGTATCTGAAAATATCAGAAGGATGCGATAGAACATGTGCATTCTGTGCAATTCCGATGATACGGGGCAGATATATTTCACGTCCGGTTGAAGATCTGGTAAAAGAAGCAAGTGAACTTGCAAAAAATGGTGTCAAAGAGCTCATTTTAATTGCGCAGGACTTAAGTTATTATGGTATTGATCTTTACAGAAAACAGGAATTAACCAGACTTGTTTCCGAAATATTAAAAATAGAATCTATTGAGTGGATTCGCCTGCATTACCTATATCCGGCAAATTTTCCTCAGGATCTTATTCCACTGATTAAAGATAACCCGAGAATATGCAGATATATTGATATTCCGATTCAACATATTTCAGATAAAGTCCTGAGTCTTATGAAAAGATCGCATACCAGGAAGGAGACTGAAGAAATACTTAACAGATTCAGGATTGAATTGCCTGATGCTGTGATACGGACAACACTTATAACAGGACATCCTGGAGAGACAGAGAAGGATCTGTTGGAACTCAAAGACTTTATTAAAGCATTCCGTTTCGACAGACTTGGTGTTTTTGCTTATTCTCATGAGGAGGATACCTATTCACATAAGAATTACAAGGATGAAACACCGGAAAATATCAAAGAGTCAAGAGTTGCTGAAATTATGGAGATTCAGCAAAATATTTCAGCCGAATTAAATAATTCATACGTGGGCAGAACTTTTAAAGTAATAATCGACAGGCTGGAGGGTGATTTTTTTGTAGGAAGAACAGAATACGACAGCCCTGAGGTTGATCAGGAAGTCCTCATTCCATCGGAACATAAACTTGATCCTGGATTTTTTTATTCGATAAAAATAACCCAATCAACTGAATTTGATTTATATGGTGTTCCTGTTGGTTAATCTTATGCTAAATTAAAACAATAAAAAAAAGAGGCTTACTTATAAGAATACACCTAAAAGTTAGCCTCATGTAATAGCACTAAATATAAGATTCTTTTATACAGTTTGAGAATCTGATTTCTCCGGAAGCTCTTCTTTCTTTTTAAGAATCTTAATCTTTATTTCCGATTTGGCACTGTTAAATCCGACATTAATGCTGTCTCCTTCCTTCAGATTTGCCTTTATTAATATTTCAGCCATCGGATCTTCAAGATATTTTTGAATAGCACGTTTAAGAGGTCTTGCACCATAATTAAGATCAAATCCCCTTTCAGCAATATAATCTCTTGCTCCGGAGGCTATTTTCAGGTGATATCCAAGTGATTTCACCCTTTCATACAAACCTTTCAGCTCAAGATCAATAATTTTATTAATCTCAGCAGATCCTAAGGAATTAAACATAATTACATCATCAATCCTGTTCAGAAATTCAGGAGCAAATGTTTTCTGGAGGGCTTTTTGAAGTATACTCTTGGTATGCTCGTCTCTTGAAGCCTTTTTAGCACTTGTATCAAATCCTACACCATGCCCGAACTCAGCAATTTGCCTGGTACCTATATTGGAGGTTAAAATAACGATTGTATTCCTGAAGTCAACCCTTCTGCCAAGACTGTCGGTTAACTGGCCTTCGTCAAGTACCTGGAGCATAATATGAAATACATCGGGGTGTGCTTTTTCAATTTCATCGAGGAGCACAACTGAGTATGGTTTACGTCTGACTTTCTCAGTCAGCTGACCACCTTCCTCATAACCAACATATCCGGGAGGAGCACCAACCAGTCGGGATACAGAAAACTTCTCCATATATTCACTCATGTCTATTCTGACAAGGTTATCAGTAGTGTCAAACAGAAACTTTGCCAGTACTTTAGCCAGCTGGGTCTTGCCAACTCCTGTCGGTCCTAAAAAAATAAATGTTCCTATTGGTTTATTGGGGTCTTTCAGACCTGCCCTGTTTCTTTGGATAGATTTTACTACTTTTTGAATTGCTTCGTCCTGTCCGATTACACTACCCTTAAGCTCATCAGCCATATTCAGAAGCCTAGTACCTTCAGTTTGTGCAATTCGTTGAACCGGGACACCTGTCATCATTGCAACTACTTCAGCAACTTTGTCTTCATCAACTGTTTCCCTGTTAATTGCAAGCTCTTTTTCCCACTTCTTCTTTTCAAGGTCGATCATATCAAGCAGGTCCTTCTCACGATCCCTGAAACTGGCAGCTTTTTCAAAATTCTGATTTTTAACAGCCAGCATTTTTTCCTTCTTTGTATCTTCCAACTGTTTTTCAAGCGAAAGAATCTTTTCAGGAACAACGATATTTGAAATATGAACCCTTGAACCTGATTCGTCGAGAGCATCAATTGCTTTATCAGGCAGATGTCTGTCTGAAATATAGCGGTTTGTAAGTTTAACACAGGCATCAATTGCTTCATCTGTGTACATTACATTATGGTGCTCTTCATATCTTTCCTTAATATTATGAAGAATATGTATCGTTTCCTCTATTGATGTCGGTTCAACAATTACCTTCTGAAACCTTCTTTCAAGTGCTCCGTCTTTTTCAATATGTTGCCGGTATTCATCAAGTGTAGTTGCACCAATGCATTGAATTTCACCACGGGCAAGTGCCGGTTTAAGCATATTGGCAGCATCCAGGGAACCTGTTGCTCCGCCGGCTCCGACTATTGTATGAATTTCATCAATAAACAAGATTATGTTGTCATTCTTGGAGAGTTCATTTAAAATAGCTTTCATCCTTTCTTCAAACTGACCCCTGTATTTTGTTCCTGCAACTATCGATGCCAGATCAAGGGCAACAACTCTTTTATTAAACAATACTCTTGACACGTTTTTCTTAATTATCCTGAGAGCCAGTCCTTCAGCTATTGCTGATTTACCAACCCCCGGTTCTCCAATTAGAACCGGATTATTCTTTTTTCGTCTCGAGAGTATCTGAGCTAATCGCTCTATCTCCCTTTCCCTTCCAACAACCGGATCAAGCCGTCCCTCTTCAGCAGCCTTAGTAAGGTCGATTCCAAAATTATCGAGAACAGGAGTATCCGATGAGGACTTAGGAGTAGATGATGAAGGAGATTGTCCTTTATTCTGGTTTCCGAAACTTTGACTTTCTTCATCCTCATCTCTGGGAAAATCAGCCTTAGCTGATGGAGATTCTGCTTCAACCATTCTTCTAACAGACTGATAATCAACATCTAATTCAGAAAGGAATCGTGTAACCAAAGCATTTTCATCCTTGAGGATAGCAAGAAGCAGGTGTTCAGTGTCGATAGTTGAACTCTTCAAAGCTTTTGCTTCAAGATAAACCAGCTTAAGTATCCGCTCAGTGCTCCTCAAAAGTGGAATCACCTCATTGTCAGCAACCGGGATCGGAGTGTCAACTTTAATACTTTTCTCCAACGACCCTTTAAGCACCGGGAGATCAATTCCCTGGTTAATCAGTATCTCTATTGCAACACTTTCTCCATCCCTTAAGATTCCAAGAAATAAATGCTCAGGACTTATATGACTGTTCCCCAGGCGTATAGCTTCCTCTTTGGAATACCCCAGTATATCTTTTACTCTTTGTGAAAATTGTGAGTCCATATGTTAATTATAATTATTGACAAAACATTTAACCAATACGACATATTGTCAGATTAAGTCCGACAAAATTACTCTTCACTTCTTTTTCAAAGTTAAATCAAGTACAAAATATGTATGGCAATTTTCATGCCCAATTATAAACAAAGAATGTTAAAAAATCACCTGTTAAAAAAGTCAAAATTAGCCAAATAATAACTATTTTCGTAATTCGAATTCCCATATTGGGCATTTATTTGTAATTATCTAATTTATAATCTGTTATGTCGGAGAGAGAGAGAATAGTTAAGGTTAATATTGAGGAAGAGATGAAATCTGCATACATCGATTATTCGATGTCAGTCATCGTGTCGAGAGCATTACCTGATGTAAGAGATGGTCTTAAACCAGTCCACAGGAGAGTACTTTTCGGAATGTCCGAACTTGGAGTCATGTCAAATAAACCATATAAGAAATCGGCCAGGATAGTGGGAGAGGTGCTTGGAAAATTCCATCCTCATGGTGACTCCTCAGTTTATGAGGCGATGGTAAGAATGGCGCAGGAATGGTCTTTGAGATACCCTCTGGTTGACGGTCAGGGTAACTTTGGTTCTGTAGATGGTGATAGCCCTGCTGCAATGAGATATACTGAAGCCAGACTTAAGAAAATTGCAGAGGAGACTCTGGCTGATATTGATAAAAATACAGTGGATTTTCAGTCAAATTTCGATGATTCATTAACTGAACCAACTGTTCTTCCAACAAGAATTCCAAATCTTCTGGTGAACGGAGCATCCGGAATAGCTGTTGGTATGGCAACAAACATGCCACCACATAATCTTTCTGAAATAATTGATGCAACCATAGCTTACATTGATAATAACAATATAACTTCTGATGAAATCTTGCAATATGTAAAGGGTCCCGATTTTCCAACCGGAGGTATTATTTATGGTGAGCAGGGTATCAGAGATGCTTGTGAGACAGGACGAGGAAGAATTGTTGTAAGGGCAAAAACTGAAATTGAAATTACCCCTTCAGGACGCGAATGCATAATTGTAAATGAAATACCATATATGGTTAATAAGGCTGAGATGATCCGTAAAATTGCAGACCTTATTAATGAAAAGAAACTTGAAGGAATTTCATACATCAATGATGAATCGGATAGAAATGGAATGCGTATTGTGATCATTCTGAAAAAGGATGCAACAGCAAACGTGGTTCTGAATAACCTTTATAAGTATTCATCCCTTCAGACATCTTTCAGTGTAAATAATATTGCTCTTGTAAAAGGTCGTCCTAAAACGCTGAACACCAAAGACCTGATTCACTATTTTGTAAAACATCGACATGATGTAGTCATAAGAAGGACCAAATTTGACCTGGATCAGGCTGAAAAACGTGCACATATTCTTGAGGGACTTATAATTGCCAGTGATAATATAGATGAGGTAATAGCAATTATAAAATCGTCACAAACACCGGAAATGGCCAGGGAAAGACTAATGGAACGTTTTGAACTTTCAGATATCCAGTCCAGAGCGATAGTCGAGATGCGTCTCAGGCAGCTTACCGGCCTTGAACAGGAAAAATTGAGAGCTGAATACGATGAAATTATGGCTTTAATTGAACACCTGAAGAATGTTCTTGCAAGTGTTGAGCTTCAGATGAAAATTATTAAAGATGAACTCATTGAAATAAAGGAAAAATATGGTGATATAAGACGTACAGAAATAATTCCAAATGCTGAAGAATTTAACCCTGAAGATTTCTACGCTGATGATGAAATGGTAATAACAATTTCACATCTGGGCTATATAAAAAGGACACCCCTTACAGAATTCCGCAGGCAAAACAGGGGAGGAACAGGAGCAAAAGGAGGAGCAACGAGGGATGAAGACTTTATTGAGCATTTATATATAGCCACAATGCATAACACGATGCTTTTCTTTACCAGAAAGGGAAAATGCTACTGGCTGAAAGTTTATGCTATACCGGAGGGAACCAGAATATCTAAGGGAAGAGCTATGCAGAATCTTATCAGCATCGAACCAGATGATAATGTAAGGGCATATATCAATGTAAAGAATCTTAATGATGAAGATTACATCAATAATAATTATATTGTTCTGTGCACAACCAAAGGCATTATTAAAAAGACATCTCTTGAAGCCTATTCGAGGCCAAGGAGTAATGGAGTATATGCAATTACTGTAAGGGAAGGAGATGAATTGCTTGAAGCAAGAATGACTAACGGGAAAAATGACATAATGCTGGCTATTAAAACAGGCCGGGCCATCAGATTTCCTGAAGCATCAGTGCGACCGATGGGAAGAACTGCCTCTGGTGTGCGGGGAATAAGACTGGCCAATGAAAAGGACGATTTCGTTGTCGGCATGATCACTGTTGAAAATAAAGAAAAAGATATACTTGTAGTTTCAGAGAAGGGATATGGTAAAAGATCAGATATCGACAGTTACAGAATCACAAACAGAGGAGGTAAAGGTGTAAAAACCATTAATGTAACCGAAAAAACAGGTAATCTTATTGCCCTGAAGGATGTTACTGACAGCCATGATCTGATGATTATTACGCAGTTTGGAAATATACTTCGAAGCCCGGTTTCAGCCTTAAGAGTAATGGGACGGGCAACTCAGGGTGTAAGACTTATCAATTTGAAGGAAAATGACATTATTGCATCAGTCGCCTATGTGCTTGTAAATGAGGACGAAGGAAGTGATGAAAAAGAGGATTCAAAAGAAAATGAATTGAATTCAGAGGAAAATGGCAAAGAATTTGATGTTTAATAAGTATTATTATAAATTTGGGAAATTTTTTAAAACAAATAAATTAAAATTTATATCATGAAAAAGTTTTTACTGCTTTTCGCAGCTTTTAGTATTTCTTTAGGGTTGTTTGCCCAGAAAGGTAAAGTAACCAGCGCTCTTAGTTTTATTGACCAGGGAGAACTTGATAAAGCAAAAGAGGCTCTTGATGAAGCATTGGTCAATGAAAAATCAATGAATTGGTTTAATACCTATTTTGCAAAAGGTAAGCTATGCCAGGCTTCATACCAATCTGAGAATCCAAAATATAAAGCATTTTATGATGATCCACTTGCTGAAGCTTATGCTGCTTATGAAAAGGCTATGGAACTGGATCCAAAAGGCGGAACAAAAAAGAAAATTATTACTAATATGGTCTATAACTCTCTGGCTGTTGACCTTTATAGTCAGGGTGGGACAAGGTTTGAAGCGCAGGATTTTGAGGGTGCGCTCAATTCATTTCAGACCCAGATTCTGGTAACCGAAAGCGATAAATACGCCGGAGCAATAGATACCGGAATGTATTATAATGCTGGTCTGGCTGCTACAAACAGCAAAAAATACACAGAAGCTATTAAGTACTTCGAGAAATGTGCTGAGATGAAATATCTCGGAATCACACCTTACTACCAGATGTATGAGAGTTATATGCAAATGGGAGACACCGTAAAAGCAGAATCAATTCTGACTGGTCTTCCTGCTTTATTTCCTGATGATAAAACAATTACTCTCCAGCTTATCGACCTCTATATTAAAAGCGGTAAGAATGAAGAAGCTCTCAAAAATATAAAAGTAGCTAAAGAGGCTGACCCAAATAATTCAAGCCTCTATTTTGCAGCTGGAATTATTTACCTGAATGAAAACAAATACGACGAAGCAATTGTGGAACTACAGAAATCAATTGAGTTAAATACTGAATTATATGACACTCAATATGGGCTCGGTGCAGCATATATAAATAAAGCGGCTGAAATGTTTGTAAAAGCCAATGAAATTATGGATGTCAATAAATACACTGTTGCTATAGATGAAGCTAATGAAGTTTATGCAAAGGCACTTCCATATATGGAAAAAGCTCATCAACTTAAACCTGATGATATTTATGCAATGAGAAGTCTTCAGGAACTTTATTACCGCCTGAGACAAAAAGATGCATCTCTGTCACCTAAATATGATGAGATCAAAGCTAAACTTGCGGCAGCTGAAAATAAATAGATTTTCTTTATCATTCAATAACAGGAGAGGGATGTATTTAACATCCCTTTTTTGTTGCAAAAACTTCAGATATAAATTAATGTTTGATTTAGATGTTTAATATTTGTTCTATTTTACATAATATTAATTATAGGCTTATTATTAGATCAATAATATGTACTTAAAAGTCTGGATATAAGTTATATAATGATATATATACTGTCATGCTTACCCACTGATGATTAAAAGTAAGCCATGTCAACTTTTAAAGGCTGTGTTTTTTCTATAACTAACAATTTATTTTAAATTTGAAATTGTACAAAATCCGAACAGATTCTAATTTAAAAATTATTGCCATGAAAAAAGTCTTTTTTTTATTATTTACCTTGTTTGCACTTACATCCTATTCCCAGGAAAACAAAGCACAGGTTTATTCTGTAACAACACAATTTGAAAGAATTGAAATAGTACGATTTGTCCCCGGGACTGATATGCTTGAAGGTTTGAAAAAAATTGTTGCAGATAAAGGCATAAAAAATGCTGTTATATTATCAGGGATCGGTTCTGTCACCGATTATCACTACCATGTGGTTTCCGATAAGAACCTGCCACCTGCCGAGGAAGATCCTCAAGCCTCAGTACCAATGGATTTAGTGTCAGTTCAGGGACACATTCTTAATGGAAGAGTTCATGTGCATATCTCCCTTTCAGATGTAAACAGCATGGTTGGCGGTCATCTGGAACCAGGAACAAAGTCACTTACTTTCTTCATGATTACCATAGGCGTTCTGCCGGATAATATCGATATCGGGAATTTTGACAGCTACAAAATACAATAGTAATCAAACCTGACTTAAGGTTATAATTGAGGTGATCGATATCAAATTTCGATTATAGCCTTTTGTCTCTTCGATATGCTAACGCGAAGTAAATCAAAGTCAGTAACATAATAAATACTGCCATTGAAAATAACTCTTTCATGGGCAGGTTTGACAGTAACCATATTATTGTAAGCATACTGATTACCGGAACAAGATAACCTCCGGGTACCCTATAGCTAACCTTTTCATAACTTTTTTTCATCCTGAATCTGGCCATCGCAAGGATAACACCAAGATAAATTAGCAGATATGATGCACTTGAAAGCATCGCAAGCTGCTTAAACTCTCCTACAGCTGAGAATATAAATCCGAGTACAGCATAAACAATTATAGATATATATGGTGTTTTAAATATCGGATGGACACTTGCAAGTACTTGTGAATTAAGAACTTTGTCTCTTGCAGCAGCAAAGAGAATTCTTGGCATATTCAATACCATGCCACTAATGTTACCAAACATAGAAAATAAAGCTCCTATAAGTACAACTGTTGCTCCGGTTTGTCCGAACATTCTTCTGCCAACCTCTGCCAGTGGCGCATCACGATATTCAGTTATTGAACTTCCAAGTATACCCTGGACAGTAACCTGAATAAGAATATAGAGAACTACAACAATGGACATGCTTAACATTATACCTCTCGGAATATTCTTTTCAGGATTTTTTATCTCCCCGCTTACGTTAAGTGCTGTTTCTGCACCAACAAAAGCAAAGAGCAGAATCAGGGATATCTCACCAATGCTTTTTGAAGAACCGGCAATACCAGCTGAATTATCCGGATTAATTATAAAAAACCATCCGAATAATGCGATCATAAGTAATGGAACCAGTTTCGCAATAGTGTTTAGCTTAACTATGATGATAGCCTGCCTTACCCCTATAACATTGAAAAAAGCCAGACCTGAGAACATAATTATAAAGAATGTAATTCTGGCACTTGGTAGTTTAAAGACTGGTATAAAATATGCCAGTGTATCTACCAGACCATTTGCAACTGCAGCATTTGCCATAATTGCTGCCCCAAAAACAAAAATATTTGTGGTTAGGAATCCTGCGTACCTCCCAAATGCAGTCTCTATGTAAGAATATGCTCCTCCGGTCCTTGTAATTATTGTACCAACCTCAGCAAAACATACCATTATTAATATCATCAGGAATCCACAGATAAGGTAAGCCCAGTAACTGAAAGATCCCAGGTTCTCAGCAACTATTACAGGAAGAATAAATATTCCAGCACCAATAATTATATTAATTGAATTGGAAACTAATCCCCATAAACCTATTTCTCTCTTCAAGCCTTCATTATCCATTCATAATGCTATATTGGTTATATACAAATCAAATTTATATAATGAAGACTAAAGTATTGTCTACAAGGTATTTAAAATATCTCTAAGCAAACCATCAAAATCCATTCCTCCGTTAGATGAAGGAGAATAACCCAAAACAACTACAACAAGCTCTTCAGATGGTAAAATAAAGATGCGTTGTCCGTCATGTCCGACACACATATACATATCTTCAGGAGCAGAAGGTATTTTTTTACTACTGTTTAACCAGAATAATGATCCATATTCGCCATTACTGGCGGAGGCAGCAGATGTTGTATATTCTACCCATCCTTCAGGCAGAATCCTCTCGTTGTTGAAAACTCCATTATTCTGGTATAACAACCCGAATCGCGCATAATCTCTTGCTGTCGCATAAATATATGAAGATCCTATCATTGTTCCGGAAGGATCAACTTCAATAATCGCATCAGGCATGCCTGTTTTTTCAAAAAGTTGTGTTCTTGCATAACTATAATA
Organism: uncultured Bacteroidales bacterium; assembly: GCA_963732435.1. Taxonomy (GTDB): domain Bacteria; phylum Bacteroidota; class Bacteroidia; order Bacteroidales; family VadinHA17; genus LD21. Next base: position 249,809 of record CAVSZL010000013.1, read on the forward strand.
CAATGAATCACTATTTAATCGTCTGCGGATTATTTCACTTATAATATTGGAAGTACCCGATGAGTAATACCAGACAGAACCAGGTTGATATTCCAACTGTTGCTTCAATGCAAAATTACTCATATCACTTTCACAATGAAGCATCACAGTAACATCCGATCTGTTCCCATAATCCTCATTCCATTTTAAACCACTCTGCATCTGCATAAGGTTATTTAACGTAATGTTTTTTCTGTCGTCGGCCTTCCATTCTTCAATGTTTACAGGCATGCTAATATCCAAAATTCCCTGCTTTACCAGAATCCCAACAAGAGCATTTGTAAAACTTTTTGCCATTGACCAGCTGAGAAATCTGGTATTCATATTAAATTGTGGCTTATACCCCTCAGCTACCGGAATTCCTTTATGCAGGACCAGAAATGCAAAGGCATTTCCGTTATAACTTCCACTATCATTAATTAAATGATCTGTTATGGCTCTAAGAGCACTTAAATCTATACCAGTGATTGTATCGGGGATCATATTTCCAAGCGGCCAACTGATGGTATCCTGAGAATAACCAGGATTTAAATTAAGTGGGTATTTAAGAGCATCCAGTTCCTCTTCCCGAATATCTCTTACCAATGTAGCACCGAAACCCTCTCTGTAAATAGCCTTTGATTTTCCCCAAAGGAACTTACTTGTGACGCTCTTTTCGCTATTGTCTACAACATTTTTGGTTAATTTAATAAACGAAAAATTAAGATCTATTGCTTCAATACTCTCTGCTTCTCTTCCGGAAATAAATACTCCTGAACAAAGATTCTTGGCTGCATATCCAGTAATTATAGGAAGCAGACTGTTTAAATACGCTGCCACTGCAATAATTATAATGCCAAGAACTGTTAGTGCTAAATAAAATATTCTTTTTTTTGTCATAATATAGTTGTGTAATTATTAATCAGCCGGCTCAAACAATAATATACTACTGAGAAAGTTATTCCAAAATATTCCCGTTATCAGGAATAATCAAAATTATCAAAAGACATCTGAAATCAAAGTAAATTGCAAAATAAAAGTTGAAATTCCCTGCAGTCAGGTGCAGGGACTGATCTTCGTTGAAAAAAATCTATTTCCAACGTTCTAGTTGAGGGATATGTGAGCTATAGAACCACCTCTTTATTGGTCCATAACCCATTTCTTTCAGTTTTCCGCGAACGAATTTTACCATTTCTGCAGAGGTGGTAAAACTGTCCTTGAAAGAACCTGATTGATAACAATAACTGCAGAATTTCAATGTTTTGGAACCATCGGCATTTGTACCTCCATTTTCCGGATCTTGCGCCATAGGCATTCCGCAACTCTGGCAAAATTTATCAAACCTTCCCATATAAATAATTAAATTGGTTATTTTCTAATCAAAAATACTGTCGATAATGTAATCATTTCTTTCAAAATAATCAAGTTTTTTAAGGCTAATTTTGAGATGAGGTTGGATAATGCTATCTTTAGATCAACTCATCAACAGACAATCCGCAAAAGATGAATATTATATTGTCAGCTATATTAATTCTACTTTTTCTGAATACTTCCAGTGAAAATAATGAAGTAAATGAATGGAGGGGACCAGACAGAGAAGGTGTTTATTTTGAAAAAAACCTGCTCAAAAAGTGGCCTGAAAACGGACCTGAAGAAATCTGGACACTTGAAAATATTGGAAATGGATTTGTTCCACCTGTATTTTCTGGTAACTTTTTTCTTATAACCGGAGAAGTAGACTCCATGGCAGTGCTTTTCTGTTTTAATCTGAAAGGTGAAAAACAGTGGCAAACTATATTAGGAAGAGAATGGATAAAAACGAATCCTGGCTCAAGGTCCACTCCAACTGTTATAGATGATCTGATATATGTTGGCACCGGATTAGGTAATCTTTATTGCGTAAACAGGGTAAATGGTAAAATGGTCTGGTCAAAAGATCTTAATGTTGATTTCAGTGGGACACTCCCCTATCACGGACATTCTGAAGCACCACTTATTGATGGAGATAAAGTATTCTGGACACCCGGAGGAAAAGATCATAATATGGTTGCATTGAATCGCTTCACAGGAAAAGTTATCTGGTCGAATAAAGGATTTGGCGAATGTTCAGGATATAATTCTCCGAAACTTATCAAACTGGCTAACAGGAATATAATTGCAACATTTTCTGCATATCATCTTATTGGTTATGACAGCAGGACCGGAATGCTTTTATGGGCACATGAACAGGATAATTATCCTCTTGATAAGAGAAGCCCTGGCAAGGGAGATACTCACAGTAACACAGTTCTGTTTGATAACGGTTCAATATATTATGCTGCTGGTGATGGCAATGGTGGAGTAAAAATAAATCTGTCATCGGACGGAGCCAAAATTTCTGAAGTCTGGCGAAATACGGGTTTTGACAGTTATATGGGTGGAATAGTTAAAATAGGTGATTACCTGTACGGTTCCGGCACGGCAAAAACAGAACTTCGGGTAATAAATGTTAATACCGGAGAGCTGACAGATTCACTGAAAGTAGGAAGCGGAGCAATAATTTCAGCCGATAATATGCTCTATTATTATACTCATAAAGGAGAGCTCATGCTTCTAAAGGCTAATAATGGAAAAGCTGAAAAAGTTAGTTCATTCAGGATTAAAAAGGGGAGCCAGCAACACTTTTCTCATCCTGTAATCAACAATGGAGTGTTGTATCAACGCCATGGTAATGTACTTATGGCATTTGATATACGTGCGAAAAAATGAGGTTAGTTCATATTTTACTAAACCAATGACCCATTTGAAAGCAATATCGGTATTGAAATGAATATGAGAACATGGAATCAGATATAAAGTCCATTGATTATAAACTATTTGCAATTCCATGCGTTCGATTGCCAACTCTCGTTAATCAGAAAATATGAATTACTAAATTGATTTTAATTTATCAGTTTTCAAATCACCATGTATATTGAAGTTTGCTAAGATTTCTGTATAGACCGTTTTCCAGTTTGAGCAGTTCATCATGTGTCCCCTTTTCTACAATAGATCCGCCATCAAGTACTATAATCTGATCTGCTTTCCGTATTGTTGACAGCCGGTGTGCAATTACGATTGAAGTTCTTCCTATCATCAGTCTCTCAAGGGCATCCTGTACCAGTCGTTCAGATTCTGAATCAAGGGACGATGTTGCTTCATCAAGGATAAGAATCCTGGGATTTTTAAGTATTGCTCTCGCAATAGCAATTCTTTGTCTTTGTCCTCCTGAAAGCTGTGTACCACGTTCTCCGACAATTGTATCAAGCTTGTCAGGAAACCTGTCAATAAACTCAAGTGCATTTGCCTTTTCTGCAGCTTCATATATTTCAATATCTGTTGCTCCAGGTTTACCATATGAAATATTCTCCTTAATTGTACCACCAAACAAAAAAACATCCTGTGGTACAAGAGCTATCTGACTTCTCAATGATGATAATGAAAAGTCACTGGATTTTTTTCCATCGAACAAAATTTCACCTGATGTAGGTTCATAAAGCCTTAGTAAAAGCGAGGCAACAGTAGATTTGCCGGCTCCGCTTGTACCTACCAGAGCTAACATCTGATTAGCTGGTATATTAAGATTGATTGACGATAAGACATCCTCTTCCGGTCTGCCAGGATATCTGAAGTTAAGGTTCTTTAAACTAATCTTTCCTTTCAAAATTTCCCCGGCTGATAACTCAACTTTATTACCAGTGTTTTCTTCTTCTTCATTAAACAATTCAAATAATTCCTCGGTTGCACCAATGAATTTCTGTATCTGGGTATAAACATTTGCCACTCCTCCAAAGTTTCCTCCGACAAAACCCGAATAAATTACAAAAGAGAAGAGTTCCCCTGCATTAATAACTCCAGACGCCATCATTGCAGATCCTCTCCAGATAACCGCAACCATTGCACCGAATAATCCAAAAATCATGAAGGCCGAAAAAGCTCCCCGGTACTTCCCTCCCTTCATACCAATTTTTGCGATCTCAGAAGTTCTTATCTTGTACCTCTCAATTTCATGAGCCTCATTTGTAAATGTTTTAACAATTTGTATACCCTGCAGGGTCTCTTCAACAATAGTATTAGACTTTGCTACTTCACTCTGTACCTGTTTTGAAAATCTCCTGATAAATTTGCCGAATAAAACAGCCAGCATCATCATTCCAGGCAATATAGCCAGCATAAAAAGTGTAAGTTTCCATGAGGTAATTGCAAGAAGTGTGATTCCTCCTGTTATAATAATTATTTGTCTGATAAACTCAGCGAGTGTTGTGGTTAATGTCTCCTGAAGCAATGAAATGTCAGAGGAAATGCGGCTGTTAAGTTCTCCAACCCTGTGTTTTTCAAAAAACTTCAGTGGCAGTTTAATCAGGTGATTATAAGTGTTTTGCCTTAAGCTTGCCAGCGATTTTTCAGTAACATTTACAAATAATACAACCCTGAAATAGGAAAATACTGATTGAATAAGTAATGTAGCTACAAGTAATAGTCCTATTCTGTTGAGGTCATTTGACAGATTCCCGGCATTTCCTGAATTTACAAGTTCACCAAGTAATTTTGGAAAAGCCAGACTTGATATACTAGACCCCAGAAGGAAAAACATGCCCCAGGCATATTCAATACGGAATGGCTTTATGTAGCTGTATAATTTAAAAGCGTTCTTTAATCCACCCAGAGTGATTTTTTTTTTGGGTACTTCAACCATGCTTTATTCTTTATTATATTTGATATAAATATATAAACAACTAATGGTAATGGTTGTTGTACTATATAAATAGTTTAATTTTCAGGAGAATGAAGACTATAAAGAAATCAACAGTGGATTTTCTTAACCAGATCAAGGCTAATAATGATCGTGACTGGTTTATCAAAAACAAATCAATCTATAGTGATGCAAGAGAAAACTTCGAATCTTTTATACAGGATGTAATAGATCAGATTATTGATTTTGAACCTGTTCTGAAAGGACTTGAAGTAAAAAGTTGTGTTTACAGGTTTAATCGTGATATTCGGTTTTCCAATGACAAATCCCTGTATAAAACGCACTTCGGAGCATTTATAGTAAAAGGGGGAAAAAAGAATGGAGATAAATATTCAGGATATTACATTCATATTGAACCCGGTAAAAGCATGGTTGCCGGAGGAGCATATATGCCACCGCCCCAATGGCTATCTGCAATAAGGGAGAAGATTGACGAAAAACCTGAATCTTTCTTAAAACTCATAAATAATAAGGACTTTTTAAAATATTTTGTTGAAGTAACAGGTGAGAAACTTAAAAAAGCCCCGAAGGGTTATCCATCTGATCACCCATATATTGAACTTCTGAAATTCAAGAGCTATTTAGTAGTAAATGAGGTGAAAGATAAGAGTGTTTTAAGTGAGTCTTTCTTTGATCATGTAATTTCTGTTTGCAGAGCAATGAAGCCTTTCAATGATTTTCTAAATGATTATTGATAGTCTGAAACAAGGCTCTTTTTTTTCTCATAAAATACACATTAAATGATATTTAATATATTTAGTGTGAAGTATATATTTAAATACTTTGATCTTATTAATTATATTGTCAGAATTATATGACAGGCCTTAGTCGGACATTGGCATTTATAAAAGGTGACAATTGTGATCACCCTCCTTTTCATCCCATAATTATGCGATGGGCAGCCAAATATGCAGGCATCAGATACAGAGAATTCTGCACAGATCCCTTGTCCAAGTGTTATGCAATGATAAAATGTGCCAGAGACTTTGAAATGGATTGGGTAACAGTGCTATCAGACCCATGGGCTGAGGCAAGTGCATTTGGAATTCAGATAGAATATCCTGAAGATAATTTACCGGTAGATATTGGTGGCCATTTTTCAGATGCAATAGCCGTATCAAAACTCAGCAAATACGATCCCTTGCAAAACATGAGATGTAATAACAGACTTAAAGAAATCCGGGAGTTTAATAAGCAGGTTGGAGATGAATTGTTCATTGTTGGTTGGGTAGAAGGGCCTGTAGCAGAATATGTTGATCTCAGGGGGGCATCAAATGCTTCTGTTGATTTTATGCTGGAACAAAGCATTGTTGAAAAGGCAATGGATCTTATTGTTGAATCATCATTAGAGTTTATTACTCTGCAGATTAAGGCAGGTGCACACTGTATTGGAATTGGTGATGCGTTTTGTTCTCAGATCGGCCCAGAACTATATGAATCTCTGGCTTTTAAACGACAGAAACTTATGGTTGATCATATTCATAATCAGGGGGCAATTGCCAAATTACATATATGCGGAGACACAACTTCAATTCTGCCACTTATGATTGCAACAGGAGCCGATATCGTCGATATTGACCATCTTGTATCTTCTATTTCTGATTATGCAACTTTAATTAATCATGGCCAGGTACTTTGTGGTAAGGCTGACCCTGTCGTGGTAATTCAGGATGGAACACCTGAATTAATAACTCAGACAGTTTTTCAGGATTCACTAAACGCAGGAGGAAGATGCATAATATCAGCAGGTTGTGAAATTACTCCCGGAACCACGATAGAGAATATGAGAGCTTTCAGACTTGCTTCATTAAACCTGGGAAATATATAGAACTTTACAGGGCTGAGGCCATATTCTGCAACATCCATTTCACAGTAGCTCTTTTTTTATAATCAGGATCAAATTGCACTGCAACAATAATTCCATCCCTGTTTATTATATATGTCGCTGGAACAGGTAAAGAAGCAGTTTCCCTTCCATTGTTTTTTGCAATGTCAATAGATAACTTTGTAATTACTTTATCCTGATAGGCTTTTGTAACAGAAAATAACACATCATAATCCCTCATTATTTTCTCCTGGCAATCATAAATAACCTGAAATGTTATGTTGTGAGCCTTAACAGTCTGTTCAACATTCTCAACAGACTCAGGTGTTATTGCAACAACATTAAATCCCTGATCTGTAATTATTTGTAAAGAGTCTTGATAACTATCCAAATATCTGCTGCAAAATGAACACCACTTACCTCTGTAAAAGAATAGAATCAATGGTCCTGATTCAAGAAGTTTTTTTGATTCAACCATTTTCCCACTCTGGTTGTACCCTGTAAAATCGGGTGCTTTATCACCAATCTTCAAACCAACAGGAATATGGCTGTCCTTCGATTCCATTCCAAATCCGGAATAATCAACTGCCTGACCATTTATAATGGAATTCGAAAAAATCACTATGAAAATCAAAAATAATGTTCTCATTAAATACAATATTAGTTTGTGAATAGATATTTTTATGCAAATTTATAACCTGGTATCTTTCTCATTCTCAGGTTAAGAGGAGTAACTTCCAGATATTCGTCATCCTTTATCTGCTCCATGGATTCTTCAAGTGAAAATTTAAGCTTGGGAGCTATCTTCAGACCTTCATCTGAACCTGATGCTCTCATATTTGTTAGCTTCTTACCCTTAACCACATTTATTTCAAGGTCTCCCGGTCTGGTATATTCTCCGATAACCTGACCTTTATAAACATCCTCACCCGGATCTATATAAAACCGGCCTCTGTCCTGTAAACGATCGATAGCGTGTCCGGTGGCCATTCCCTGTTCAATAGATATTAAGGAGCCATATTGTTTAGGCATAAGATCATCGCCTTTATACTTGTCATAAGCTCTGAAGCGGTGATGCATTACCGCTTCACCAGAGGTTGCAGTAAGCATATTGTTTCTCAATCCTATCAGCCCTCTCGAAGGGATATCAAATTCGAGATGAATCAGGTCTCCTTTTGGTTCAATAACTATCATCTCCCCTTTTCTCTGAGTCACAAGCTCAATTGCTTTACCTGATACTTCAGGAGGAAGGTCTATTGTAAGTGTTTCATAAGGTTCCGATTTAATTCCATCTATTTCCTTTAGAATTACCTTTGGCTTACCAACCTGAAATTCATATCCCTCCCGACGCATTGTCTCAATAAGTATTGACAGGTGAAGTATGCCACGGCCAAAAACATTAAAAGTATCTTCAGACTTTGTATCTTCAACTTTAAGTGCCAGGTTTTTCTCGGTTTCTCTCATTAACCGTGTCCTCAGATGCCTGGATGTAACAAACTTACCCTCCTTTCCAAACAAGGGTGAATTATTTATTGTAAATACCATACTCATTGTAGGCTCGTCGACTTCAATCCGTTGCAGTGCCTCCGGAGCAAGAAGATCTGCCAGGGTATCCCCTATTTCAAAATCATCCAAACCTATAACTGCACAAAGATCTCCACATCTTACTGAATCTGTTTTGATTCGTCCCAGGCCTTCAAAAACATATAATTCCTTAACTCTGACTTTCTTAACCTTTCCATCCCTTTTACATAAGGTATAATCAGATCCTGTTACTATATCGCCCCTGAAAACCCTCCCTATTGCAATTCTGCCAACATAACTTGAATAATCAAGTGAAGCAACCTGCATCTGAGCTGTACCTTCAATATACTGCGGTTCAGGAATCTGACTGATAATTGTATCTAAAAGGTATCTGATATTGTCTGTTGGTAGTTTCCAGTCATGTCCCATCCATCCATGCTTAGATGATCCGAATACCGTTTCAAAATTAAGCTGGTCATCAGATGCATCGAGATTGAACATAAGTTCAAATATATCCTGCTGGACCTCATCAGGACGACAATTCTCCTTATCAACTTTATTTACAACTACTATCGGTTTAAGACCAAGGGCAATTGCTTTTCCCAGAACAAACCTTGTTTGTGGCATTGGTCCTTCGAGAGCATCAACCAGTAATAAAACACCGTCTGCCATCTTAAGCACCCTCTCAACTTCACCTCCAAAATCAGCATGTCCGGGGGTATCAATTATATTAATTTTAACACCTTTATAGTTTGCTGAAACGTTTTTAGAAAGGATTGTAATCCCTCTTTCCCTCTCAAGATCATTACTATCCAGAATAAGATCACCCGCCTCTTTCCTCTGATCAAGCACCTGGCATTCCTGTATAATGCGGTCAACCAGAGTCGTTTTCCCATGATCAACATGTGCAATGATCGCAATATTTCTTATTAATTGCATAAAAATAAATTAGACCGCAAAAGTAATACAGTTGGTGGGATTAGTGACATAAATATTAAAATTAATTTTTAAATTTTCTCATTATCAATCAGATGATAATGCCCACAAAGTTTTAAGAGTTGTAAAATCCTTAACTACATGTACTTTTGGAACAATAAAGCATTGAATAGTAATAATAATTTATATATTTAAAACAAATTTAAAATATGACTTATGAAAAGAATTATTATCACCCTGGTTTTCAGCTTATTTGCGTTATCCGGAGTATTTGGGCAGGAGAATGTTAAACTTGCTGTTGGTGTTAAGGCTCCCGACTGGATGTTACCTGATTCAGAGAAAAAAGATTTTACGATGGATTCCTGGACCGGAAAAGTACTCCAGATCAATTACGTTGATCCTGATGAATCTGAATTAAATGAACCTTTTAATGAAGCAGTAAATAAAGCGATAGATGTTGATAAGATATTAAGCAGGGATTCTTTTAAGGGTTTTGGAATTGTAGATTGCAAATCGACCTGGAAACCCAATGGGCTTATACGATCAATAGCAGGTAAAAAGGCCAAAAAATTCGGCACAACCATATTATTCGATTATGAAGCAAAACTTCAGAATCTATGGGGCATGCCTGAGGATAACTACTCAGTGGTTATTCTTGATAAAAACAGGATTTGCCGTGCATTATTTGTCGGAAAAATACCGGAAACAGATAATGAGAAGATCATACAATTGATTTTGGGTTTAACAAAAGAGTAGCTTCGATAATCTGATTACTATATTTTACGTTTGCAGACCTCACTAAACCAATTAGTTGAGAAATATAATGCTATTATCTCAATATTAGACATTAACAGATAGAAACCAATCTAATTAAACTAATGTTTCAGTAAAAATGAGTATTCCGAATCTTCTGATAATTGCAGGTACAGGAACGAAATCGGGGAAAACAACTCTTGCCTGTAAACTGATTGATCAATTCAAAGATCATGGCATTACTGCGATAAAGATCACTCCTCATTTTCATGAAACCACACCAGGACTTGTTCCGTTATCGGAAAACAACGGATATGCGATCTACGAGGAGAATAACAGCAAAACGTTAAAAGACACTTCCCGTATGCTCAACGCGGGAGCAACAAAGGTCTATTTTGCTAAAGTATGGGATGAAAGGCTTCATGAGGTGTTTAATGAAATAATGAAAGAAGTGCCGGCAAAAGTTCCGGTTATATGCGAATCTCCGGCATTGAGAAACTTTGTGGAGCCAGGGTTGTTTGCAATTATATCGTCAGATGTGATTCATAAACAAAAGGATATAAATCATTTAATGGCTTTACCTCATGTGATGTTCAAGCTGGAGGATTTGGAAAAAAGTGACAAACTTCCAATAGTTTTTGAAAATGGAAAATGGTCTTATAATGGATAATCTCCTTATCATAAAGATTGAAGATTAATGTCAGTAATTGCATTTATTTCTTCTTCAGTCTTCATTCTGCAATCTGCAATCAAAATCTACTTCTCCTCATTAATATCGATGATATCATTACCCAGCTTAGCCTTAATCCTTTCCAGATCATGCTTCATACCAGCCACTGCCTGAATAAGTTGTTTTTCAGGTAAAACCGGATCAGGAATTTCACTGCTTATGTAATTTACAAATTTCCATATCTCTTTCACCTCGTTTATATGCACTTCATAAGGCTCATATATCGGATTGAGTGAATAAAGAACCAGTTTCCCGTCAGTTCTGATATTGTTTTCAACAACCTTGAATACAATGCCATCGTCGAGTGTAAAAACTATATACGCTTTCCCGCTGATAACGCTCATCCAGTCCTGCAGGTATTCTCCTGTCACCCACGACCCACTGGGGATCGGGAGCATTGAATCGCCTTTCAGTTGAAACGTTCTGTATTTCTTTTTGTCGGAAAGAAACGGAAGAGAGAATACAGGAAGCTCTCCAATATACTCAGGATCAGCATATCCGGTTGCATAACCTGCCTTGGCCTTCTCAGGAACAAGTTCAATGTTTTCGCGGTTTGCAGAATTAACAGTTGTAGTTAATACCCGAAGGTTGCTTCCCTTTATATACGCATCATATCCTCTTTCAAGTTCTCCAAGCTGACTTTCAGAGAGCCGGGATATATCAAGTTTCAGAATGGTATCGATTGATATATTAAAGTAACCGGAAAATGATATCAATATTGCGATACCTGGCTGGGCAACACCGTTCTCATAACCACTGAGGGTTGAACGTTTGAGGTTAAGGGCAAAAGCAACATCATCCTGTGTCCTTCCCCTCCTTTTTCTTAAAAATTTTATGTTAGATGCAAAATACATAATAAAAATGATTATATTGTAATCATAATATTGATTAATTTTTAATCAAAAGTAAAACATAATTTTTATATGTGCAATAAAAAAGATACTTTTTTAATAATTCTTAGGGATATGGAGATTGCTTCGCTTCGCTCGCAATGACGGTAACTTTAAGTATTTCGGTTCTGCTTCGCTCGCAATGACGGTAACTTTAAGTATTTCGGTTCTGCTTCGCTCGCAATGACGGTAACTTTAAGTATTTCGGTTCTGCTTCGCGCAATCGGTAACTTTAAGTGATTCGGTTCAGCTCCGCAACCAGGAAGGTAGTTCCGGTTGGGAGCTGAACCGAATTCAATAAAAGTTACGGTCGTGAGCTTAACCGAATTCAATAAAAGTTACGGTTGGGAGCTGAACCGAATTCAATAAAAGCTACGGTCGTGAGCTTAACCGAATTCAATAAAGGTTACGGTCATTGCGAGCGAAGCGAAGCAATCTCATAATCCATTACGAATCCAAATCTTAAACATGATTATTTCCGGCAACACAGACAGATCAGTTCTTCATCTCGACCTCGATACCTTTTTCGTATCGGTTGAGAGGCTTAAGAACAGCAAACTGACAGGCAAGCCGGTGATAATAGGTGGTATGTCGGATCGTGGCGTAGTGTCGAGCTGCAGCTATGAAGCGCGTAAGTACGGTGTAAGCTCCGCTATGCCTATGAAGATGGCCAGAAATTTATGTCCTGATGCAATTGTTATAAGAGGTGATATGGAACTCTACAGTAACTATTCAAACACTGTGACTGGTATTATTGCCGAAAGGGCACCGCTTTATGAGAAAGCATCTATTGATGAGCATTATATTGATCTTACCGGAATGGACCGCTTCTACGGATGCTACAAATGGTCGCATGAATTACGGCATTTTATTATAAAAGAAACAGGCCTGCCCATATCAATAGGACTTTCAGTCAATAAGACAGTGTCAAAAATTGCAACCGGTGAGGCAAAACCAAACGGAGAAATAGAGGTACCGGGGGCTATAGTACTCCCATTCCTCGATCCTCTGTCGATAAGAAAAATACCTATGATAGGTCAGAAGACTTACCATATTCTGCGCTCTATGGGTATTGCAACAATATTTACCCTGAGGAATATCCCGGTTGAGATGCTTGAGAAACTTATGGGTAAAAATGGGATTGAAATGTGGAAGAGAGCAAACGGAATAGACTCTACCCCAGTCGTCAGTTATTCAGAACAGAAATCAATAAGTACTGAGCATACCTTTGAAAAGGATACCACCGACACTACAAGGCTTAATCAGTTGCTGGTAAGTATGGTGGAAAAGATTGCGTTTGAGCTTAGAAAACAGGAAAAGCTCACTTCATGCGTCACTGTGAAAATAAGGTATTCAAACTTTGATACCCATACACTGCAGAAGCGAATACCATACACATCATTTGATCATGTGCTGGCAGATATAACCAAAGAACTTTTTGGTAAATTATACCAGAGACGCATGCTGATAAGGCTTATCGGAGTAAGATTCAGCCATCTGGTGCGAGGAATTCAGCAATTGGACCTGTTTGACGATACTCCTGAAAAAGTGAGCCTCTATATGGCTATGGATAAGCTGCGGAAGCGTTTCGGGCGAAATGCGGTCAGAAGAGCAGCAGGTGTAATGACTATAAGCGAAAGAGAGGAAAAGGCCCTTAAACAGCTCGAAAATGCTATTAACGAGCAAAATATAATGGAGGAACGGCTTAAAAAGTATATGATGTATGGAGGAAGATAAAAGTTTGGCACTATGTATATCAACTGTCACTCATACTACAGTCTTCGCTACGGAATGATGTCTGTAGAACAGCTTGTGAAAAAAGCAGTGGCTGCAGGAACAGATGTTATTGTATTGTCAGATATAAATAACTCAACAGCTATACCTGAATTTGCTGACGAATGCAGTAAAAACACTATCAGACCGGTTGCCGGTATTGAATTCAGGAACGATAATGAATTTCAGTATATTGGTATTGCACGCAATAACAATGGCCTGAGGGAACTGAATGAATTTCTTTCAAAACTCAACTCTGAGAAGCAGCCAGTCCCCTTCCCTCCTCCTCGATTAAATGAATCGCATATCATATATTCTCTGAAAAGAACTCCTGCCCGTAAGCTTTTTGACAATGAACACATTGGGATACGAAGAAATGAGATTAACCGTCTGATAACCCTGCCTTCATCAATAGACAGAAACAGGATGGTCTTACTTCAGCCGGTAACATTTGCTGATAGCAGCGACATATTTATACACAAAAGCCTCAGAGCGATCGATAATAATATTCTACTGAGCCATCTCAAACCATGGCAATGTGCCGGAGATGATGAATTATTCAGAAGTGTGGCGGATAATTCGGAAACTTTTCAAGATCATCAATGGCTTCAGCAAAATACAAAAAAGCTTCTGGATGACTGCTATTTAGAGTTTGACAGGAATGGATTGAAAAATAAGAAAATCTATTCCGCAAGCAGGTATGATGATAAACTGCTTCTGGAAAAGCTTGCATGGGATGGAATGATATACCGGTATGGAAGGGATAATAATGAGGCAAAACAAAGAATACAACACGAGTTAGCCATAATTGACAAGCTTGGATTCTCAGCATATTTCCTTATTACCTGGGATATTGTCAGATATTCAATGGCGCGTGGCTTCTATCATGTCGGACGTGGAAGCGGAGCAAATTCTGTTGTTGCTTATTGTCTGAAAATCACTAATGTTGACCCTATTGATCTAAACCTTTACTTCGAACGTTTTATTAACCCTAAAAGAAGCAGCCCGCCCGACTTTGATATTGATTACTCATGGAAGGAGCGCGATGAAGTTATAGATTACATATTTAAACGGTATGGTTACAGTCATACAGCTCTTCTCGGTACAATGAGCACATTCAGAGGAAAGTCAATAGTCAGGGAACTCGGGAAGGTTCATGGACTACCCAAGGAAGAGATTGACTCACTTATTGACAATCCTTCAGCAGAAACAAACAGGAATGAGATTACCAGCATAATATTCAAAACGGGACTTAAGATCGCTGATTTCCCGAATATGAGGAGCATCCATGCAGGTGGTATCCTGATATCTGAAGAACCAATTACATGCTATACTGCACTCGACATGCCTCCAAAGGGCTTTCCTACAACACAATGGGATATGTATACCGCTGAAGAAATCGGATTCGAAAAACTCGATATCCTGAGCCAGAGGGGTATAGGACATATTAAAGAGTGTGCTGAAATAGTACTGGCCAACAGGGGAATTGATGTTGATGTTCATGCTGTGCAGAAGTTTAAGACTGATGATAAGGTTAAAGAATATCTCAGGATTGGAGAAACCAAAGGTTGCTTCTATATTGAAAGTCCGGCCATGCGCGGGCTTCTGAAGAAACTTCGATGTGATAACTACACGACTCTGGTTGCCGCCAGCTCAGTAATAAGGCCTGGTGTTGCCCGTTCGGGAATGATGAAAGAATACATTTACAGATTCCACAACCCCGGTAAATTCGAATACATCCATCCTGTTATGAAAGAGCAGCTTGAAGAGACCTTTGGTGTAATGGTATACCAGGAAGATGTGCTAAAGGTATGCCATCACTTTGCAGGCCTCGATCTGGCTGATGCAGACACACTGCGACGTGCTATGAGCGGGAAACACAGGTCGAAGCAGGAGATGCAGCGTATTGTTGAAAGGTTTTTCTCAAACTGCCGTGAAAAGGGATACAGCGAGGAAGTTACTAAAGAGGTTTGGCGACAAATTGAGTCATTTGCCGGCTATTCATTTTCCAAGGCTCATTCCGCATCGTATGCTGTAGAGAGCTTTCAAAGCCTGTACCTGAAAGCACATTTCCCGCTCGAATTCATGGTAGCAGTAATCAACAATTTCGGAGGTTTTTACAGGACATGGGTATATGTGCATGAAGCAAGAAGGTTTGGAGCAAGAATAGAACTACCATGCGTAAACAGAAGTAATTATACCACAACTATTTATGGAACAGATATATACATTGGGTTTATTCATATATTAAGTATTGAATACGCAATTGCCAGGTCAATTGAAGAGATACGCCATAATGAGGGTCCTTTTACAGATATGAATGATTTTGTTGTAAAAGTGAATCCTGGCCTGGAACAGTTAGTTCTTCTTATCAGGGCAGGAGCTTTCAGATTTACAGGTAAGAAGAAGTCAGTACTGTTGTGGGAAGCACACATGATGATAAACAGAAATAATACGGAGGTGACCCGGCCACTATTTTCCACTCCTCTCCGTGAATTCTCACTGCCTGAACTTGTTCAGGGGAAAACAGAGGATGTATATGATGAAATTGAACTCTTTGGTTTTCCGGTAACTATGAGTTGGTTTGATATGCTTGAAACCTCTTTCAGGGGCGAGGTATCGGCCGGCAGAATGATTGAATATACAGGGAAAAGAATAAGAATGGTAGGACACCTGGTTACTGTAAAATATATCAAAACCATAAAAAATGACTGGATGAATTTCGGTTGTTTTATCGATTCAGAAGGTAACTTCTTCGACACTACTCATTTTTCGCAATCACTTAAAAACTATCCCTTTAAAGGAAGTGGCACTTATCTGATCCTTGGAAAAGTTGTAGAAGAGTTCGGTTTTCCTTCACTGGAAGTTGAGAAGATGGCCAAACTTCCCATTATACCCGACATAAGATACTAACATAAATATCTTATTATCAGTTTATTATTTAGTTATCCCTTAACTTTTGAAAGATTTTTGTACTATTCTGCTTTTTGGTAATTTAATTTGATTTAATTTGATTTCTTTAAATGTATAATACAACTTAATAACTATTTTATGCCACTAGTATTTGTAGGAATCGGAATCATAGTTTTACTGATTCTGATGATGAAGTTTAAATTCAATGCTTTCCTTTCACTTCTGATTACATCATTCGTGGTTGGCCTTCTCAATTCAATGGGATTAGTAAGTGTTCTGAATTCCATACTGAAAGGTATCGGCGATACTATGGGAAGTATTGTGCTGATCCTTGTTTTCGGAGCTATGCTTGGTAAATTGATTGAAGAGAGTGGTGCAGCGCATACAATTACATATAAATTAACAGAGTTATTCGGATTAAAGAATATTCAGTATGCTGTCTTAATCACTGGGTTCCTTGTTGGTCTCCCTATGATGTACAATGCCAGTTTCCTTGTACTGATACCCCTTATCTACACACTGTCAACAACAACCCGGCTTCCACTTATGTATCTGGGTATTCCATTATCTGCAGCCTTAGGTGTTGCACATGGATACCTTCCTCCGCATCCTGCTCCCACATACGTTTCCATATTATATGAAGCAAATATTAATCAGGTATTGCTTTTAGGCCTTATAGCTTCTGTCCCTGCTTGTCTGATTGCTGGTATATTTTTATCAAAATTTTTTAAGAATGTGGATGTCAGGCCTCCGGCAGCACTTCATGAAGAAAAGGAATTCAAAAAGGAAGAACTGCCCGGATTAGGAATTAGTGTATTTACAGCTGTAATTCCCGTGATACTTATGCTTTTCGGGGCAGTCATTGACATGGTATTTGGTAATGATATTGATTTCGTAAACTTTTTTTCTACTCATTTTGACAACCATCTGATAATTTCTGGTCTGGCAAATATGATGGAAGTATTCAAGTTCTTAAGTAATCCCAATATCGCTCTTTTAATGGCTGTTTTTGCCGGAATGTATCTTTTAGGCATAAGACAGGGGAAGAAGATGGATGATGTTATGAACATGATGGGCAAGTCAATCAGCACAATAGCAATGATCGTAATGGTCATTTCAGCAGGCGGTGCGTTTAAACAGGTAATCGCTGACGGAGGAGTTGCAGAATATATCAAGGAGATTGCAATCGGAATTAATTTTAATCCTCTGGTCCTTGCATGGAGTGTTGCAGCTATATTGAGACTTGCAGTAGGATCTGCGACCGTAGCTACAATGACTGCTGCCGGAATAATGCTGCCAATTGTTTCCGCAACTAATGTCAGTCCTGAACTTATGGTTATTGCTACCGGCTCAGGCAGTCTTATGTTCTCTCATTTCAATGATATTGGGTTCTGGATGTTTAAAGAGTATTACAATTTAAGTATAAAACAGACTTTTTCGATGTGGACTGTTATGGAAACTATTATTGCAGTTATTGGCCTTGCAGCAGCATTATTCTTTAGTTTATTTATATAAATAATAACATAAGGTATATATTTTCAATAATCTTGTTTACAAGTAAATAACAAAACATGACTTCTAATAATTAATACACGAAAACAGAAGATGATTCTTTTATAAATAATCAAACATGAATTCCAGAATAATTGAACAAATCAGAAAAAGGATAGCATTCCTGGAGAATCATAAAGACGAATTTACAATAGATGCAGATACACATATTTCATCTATTGAAGATTTATCTCCCTATGATAGAAATAAATATCTTAATAATTATAATTATTACCACGGCAAACCAATAAGTGCAGAAGATTTACTGGTGGAAATGAAAATGGCAGCTGTTGACATGTCTCTGATTTGGCAAAATCCTGCTGTTACTCATTATGGAGCAGACCGGGAAATCAATTTTCAGATATTGTATAAAGCAAACCAGTATATTTATAAATCAGCTGAGAAGTATCCGGAAAAATTCATCCCTGCAGGATGGACAGATCCGAAAGCGCTTGGAAAGAATCTTGCCATCAGTTTAGTTGAAAAGTGCATTGATGAGTTTGGATTTCTGATAGTTAAAATGAATCCTGCACAAAATCAGTATAACATAGATTCTGAAGATGTAGTTGCTGTTTTCAACAAAATAGTTGAACTTGGAGGCATACCTGCCTTTCATTTCGGAGGAGACACTCCATTCACCAGTGCAGTAGGTTTAGAAAAGCTTGCATTATTACATCCTGAACATCCGGTTTTTGGAATTCATATGGGCGGAGGAGGAGCATCATATAATGAAGCGGAGACACATTACATTAAGGCCAGAGAACTTGGTTTACGCATGCCAAATATATATTTTGCAGAAAGTGCAAAACGTGACGCTCATATAGAAAGTGATCTGATAACATATCAGCTTGCAGGAAAACCGTTCTGTGAGCATATTTTCTGTGGAAGTGATGCTCCATATGGAAGGGAAAGCTGGAATTTCGGTGGTTATAAACAAATGTTCGAGAGCCTGATTGATGGTATAAATCATACAGATAAAAGGTTAAAAGCAAATCCTCACCTGTTCTCCAAAGCTATAGCACAAAAATATTTGGGTGGAAATCTTGCCAGGTTCGTGATTGATGGTTATAGAAAAATGTTATAACTATTACACACCATCCTGCCTGGAGGCTTTAAGTATGCCTCGTATTGACTGTATTCTTCTTATAACTCCCTGAAGAACATTATTATTACCAACCATTATATTAAGTATACCTTCAAACATGCCATCCTCCATATTATAGTTGAAACTTCGAATAACCGCTTTTTGCTCAGTAATAACATCTGCAATTTTATTTACCATTCCTACATCCTCCACTCCTGTTATTTTTATTGAGGCAATGAATGAAGGGATATTCTGAGATTTTCTCCACCTTGCCACTACAACACGGTATGGATACCTCTCCATCATATTATGAGCATTGGGACAACCGGTCCTGTGTATTTTAATCCCCTCTGAAATTGTTACGAATCCAAAAATACTATCGCCGAAAACAGGATTGCAGCACTTTGACATTTTATAATCAAGCCCCTCAACTTTATCTTCAATAACCAGGTAATCAGAAAATTGTGATTCAACCTGTTCTTTTAATAGTTTGTCAGGTAGCGGGCTTGCAGGCTGCTCTGTAACTACTGTTTCTTCCCTGAGAAGATTATCCTTAATATCAAGCAGTTCCAGTTTTTCAATTGCTATAAGATAATAAAGATCCTGTGCACTTTTAAGATTGTAGGATGTTAACAGCTTTTGAATCACAACATCACCATATGGAATTTTCCAGTTCTTCAGCCGCCTCATTAGTATCTCTTTACCTTCAGCTGCTGCCCTTGTTTTCTCTTCATTCAAAACCTGCCTGATCTTTGCCTTAGCTTTTGTGGTAACGACAAACGACAACCAGTCCTGTTTTGGTTTTTGATTTTTTGACCTGATTACAGAAACATGATCTCCATTCTGTAATATATATCTGATAGTAACATTCTTTCCATTTACCTTTGCTCCTACACAGGATGATCCAACTGCGGTATGTATATCAAAAGCAAAATCGAGGACTGTTGCTCCGGCAGGAAGTTGCCGGAGATCCCCTTTTGGAGTAAATACAAAAACCTCATCCGCATATAATCCTGACCTTACCTGATCAATAAATGCATTCTCTTCTTTTTCAGAAGATTCCAGGATTTCACGCATTTTTGACAACCAGGTGTCAAGCCCCCCTTCTCCCTTAATGCCTTTATATTTAAAATGTGCTGCCAGACCCTTTTCAGCTATTTCATCCATCCTCTGCGATCTGATCTGAACTTCAACCCATTTGCCCCGGGGACCAATTACAGTTGTATGAAGAGACTCATATCCATTGGATTTAGGAACAGAAATCCAGTCTCTCATCCGGCTGGTGTTTGGTTGATATAAATCGGTAACAATAGAGTAAGCTCTCCAGCAATCAGATTTTTCATTTTCAACATCACTATCTATAATAATTCTGATAGCAAACAGATCATAAACCTCATCAAATGTCACTCCCTGCTTTTTCATCTTAAGCATTATAGAATGTATTGATTTAGTGCGGCTTTTAATAGAGTATTTAAAGCCATGCTTATCAAGTTTTTCCTTAAGGGGAATTGAGAAATCGCGTATAAGTTTATTTCTGGAAGCAGTTGTCTGTTTAAGACGACAGTCAACAGCGTTGTACTGTTCCGGTTCCAGATATTTAACCGACAAGTCTTCCATTTCAGACTTTATATTATAAAATCCAAGCCTGTGTGCAAGAGGTGCATACAGAAAATATGTCTCCGATGAAAGAGGCAATCTGTCATTTTCAGGAGCATTATCTAGATTACGCATGTATTCAAGCCTTTCAACAAGCTTAATAAGGATCACTCTGACATCATCTGCCAGACTAAGGAGCAGTTTGCGAAAGTTTTCAGCCTGGTATGAGGAGTTCATGAAATCAATACCTGAAATCCTTGAAAAGCCATTAAGTATTTCTACAACCTTCTTACCAAATTCATTCTCCAGCTCCTTTGCAGATAATTTAAGGTTATTGTAAGAATCGTGCAATAATGAAGTAATAATAGATGTAAGTCCCAGTCCCATCTCTCCTGCAATAATCCTTGCAACTGAAAGTGCATGAAGGATTTCAGGTTCCCCGGTAATAGTAAATTTATCTTTGCAGGCTTCTTTTGCGAGATCTAATGCCTTCTTAATCTTAACATTATCTTCAATTGCAACAGTATTCTCTGCTGCCTTCAGGAGTGACCTGTAGCCACTTTCTATCTTATTTAAATCAGCATTCATATTCCCGAATTTATACTATCAAAAGTAATACTTCTGGATAATTACACTAAAAAAAATCCCCGGAAGTTTATAACTCCGGGGGTTTGAGTTTTAATATATGTTTTCTTACCTGAATGAAACACCCAATCCGGTTGAAAATACACTATAATTAGCCCAGGTATAGTCAGCATGAAAAGTAATTATTGCAAACTTTAACCTGAATCCGATATTTGTTCTGACACCTGAAAAATTCTTCATCTCGATCAAAGGAAAGCCATTCAAAACACCAGCATCCTCATATACATAAGAGGTTGATGATAATGCTCTGTTTACAGTAGGCATAGGATAATACCCGGTCATATTTATTTTAGTATTTGTATTTGAATAACCGAGCCCCCCATAGAATGTAATAATACGTAAGTTTATCGAGCCTATTACAGATGCATTCCAGGCTTCTGTTACAATATTAAAGTTTTGATTATCCCATGAACTGGATGGATACTTGGAACTATAAAACTGAGGAGTTCCTGGTTTTAAATCAATTGGGGCATTCCCGTTAAGTATAGTATATCCTCCAAATAAAGATATGTCAAAAGGAAATATTTTATCTCCTGGCAGGTATTGCATTATACTATGCAGAAGACCAACTCCCCAGGAAGAAAAATCACCTTCCCCTATTGGCACTTTCGGTATATAACGAATTTTAACTTCGGATCCCAATGGAAGTCCGATGCCTGCCTGTAAGGAAGGTACAGGCATATATTGCCAGTTTGTACCCTCAGGTGTCCGAAAGGTTACAGGAGCAATTCCACTTACTGGTGCAGAAGTTAAAGTGGGCCCCGGATCACTAATTCCGGAAATTGTAGGCGCAAGTCCTGTTCCTGAAAATGTTTTTAGTCCGATTTTGCTAACATCAAATGAATTATCTGAAGAAGGGACAAATCCGACATTTGCTCCAATTGTAATATCGAAACCACCAAATTTATGAGGTTTAGCTGTATTGTACCAGTTACCGTTTACACCGGCACCAAATGCATTTGCCCATGGAGCAACATAATACTGAGTAATTAAAGATGCATCGTAGGCTCCTGCCCTTAGAAATTCAAAGTTATCAACCTGAGAAAAAGACACTGTTGAGAAGAACAGCATTCCGAACATGAATATTACACCGCGTTTTGCCAATAGATTATCCATAAAATATTTTTTTAGGTTAAACAGTATTGAAATAATAAGAATAACATAATCTGATTCTAATGATATTGCATCTGACTTCTAAACTATGACAAACTTTTAAATAATAAGGTTGCTTTGGAATAAGAATAAATTTTCCTTGACTCTATTAATTTATGCAGATAATTTTGAGGATCTGAGCCTTAATAACTAAATTACAGAAACAAAACCGTAACAGAATCAAATAATACAACGAAAAATTGTCAGGAATTTTCTTTTGATTCTACTCTATTTATAAGTGAGCCTATAAATTCTGAGACTTTTGGCATTACATACTCTTTTACTAATGAAAAGAAAAGGTTTGAAACAGAAAACACTCTGTTAATCATCTGGTAACTCAGGTTAAACCTTTCCTCAATATGCTTACCCTTCCGGATGAGCCTGTCTTTTTCAATATTGAAATCTTCAAAGGAAGAGATATATGAATATTTAGATAAATTACTCCTTTTCATTATCACTGAATTTTGGGAAGAACATCTTTACCATAGACTGAATTACCGGACGCTCAATAATTTTTTTTCTTAATATTAAAAAGATTATAAGGACAAGAAAATAGAAAAGGGCCACACTAAAGAATCCAAGTATGTTTGAGTTGAAAATGGCACCAAAATATAAGGCTGCACCCAGAGACATAAATAAAAGTATAAGAAAAAGCAGATAACCTATTACTGCAAAAGTAGCGACCTGACTTAACAACCTGGAGATACTTTCAGCAGTATGCAGCCTTATGAGGTCGAGACGAACCTCAACATATTCCATAATATCTTTCCTGATATTTTCTATCTCTTCTAACATGATGTTAATTAATTTATTATACTTCCTTTGAAAGATTATCAATTTCTCTTTTCAGATCAGCCAACCTGCTGGCAAGATCATCTTTAATCTGACCTGGTTTTTTTGCAGCTTTTGTCTTTAAATCAACCATCTCTTTTTCAAGCTCTTCAAATTTCTTTTTTAATTGTTCCCTGGTCTCTTTACCGCTCTGAGGTGCATAAAGCAGGGCAATTATTCCACCTATTGTTGCTCCTGCAAGTAATCCAGCAATAAAAGAATTGAATGGTTTCATTTTCTTACTCAATTATTATTTTCATCTGAGTTGCAAGATAATCAAACAAATAGAAATTCAGGAAGAAAATAATATTTAAATTTTTTACTCATTTTTAACCTTTTTATCTTTACTTTTTTCAATATTATTTAGTTCTTCCAGATCCTCAATGCCCATCTGTTTGGAGAGGTTTGTAATGTTTTTTAAGTCAAGCTCCCCCCTGATTGAAATAAGCGAGTTGCCTGCGGGACCCCCAGTAATAACAAGCAACTCAGTTATCACCTTCCCTTTCTGTTGTATCAGAAATCTGGTAATATTGGGACCTTCTTTTATAAGCATAAGCTCCTCATAAAAAGAAATGTCAAGTTTCCGTGTAAGCTCGCTATAGAAATTCAGGTCCTTGTTCAGAAGCGAATCTTCGACAGAAAGTATTCTGACAGATTTCAGTTTACTCAACACATTGTCTGCTGCATCAGTGTCTGAATCTGAAAACATGCTTAGCATTCTCCCTGAAATGGATACTACCGTAAAACCATCCCTCTCCGAGTATTTATCAAACATTGCATCAATTGGATTTGTCTGAGCCTTAATTACCAGTGAAAAGCACATGGTAATAAATAAAACAAATAGCTTTTTCATATCATTTAGTTTTTATTTTTCTCTTTAAGCTGAATACCGGCATCCTTAAATGTTTTTGACAGAACAGTCAGATTTTTCTCAATTTTCCCGGAAGATTTGCTTATAACATCTATCCCTTTTTCAGTCACATCACTTAATTTGCTCACCGGTTCCAGTGCCATTGCTCCCTTGTTAAGCCGGACAGATACCGAATAAAGGAGTTTAATAGTTTCAGCATATGCAATAGCCGGATCATCGTAAGTATCTGCTGATTCATTCCTGTTTTGATAAAAGAACCAGAGGCCGGTAATAACAAGCAGGCTGGCAGCAGTACTTAGCAGAGGCATAAGGTACCTCAGATGCCTTTTATTTCCCCTGCTGCCCTCAAATGAGTTAATTCTTTCAATAATTCGTACCTCCAGATCATCTGAAGGTTCAGGAACTGCTAATTTAGTAGCGTAATAATTGAAAATCTCCTTTTCAGCTTCAAATCCTTCTGGTGAATTAATTGCAAAGTACTCCCTCAGAACTTTTTCCTCTTCAGGAGTAGTTAATCCATCATAGTACTTTCCGATCAAGTCTTTTAATGCCTCTTCTTTCATTTTGATATTTATTATATTCATCCCTAATAAGTTTTCGTGCCCTCGATAAAGTAACTCTCAGGGTATTTATGTTCTGATCAGTCTTTTCAGCTATTTCTTCATATGAATAATCCTCCATCTCTTTCATTATTATTATTGATCTGAAATTCTCAGGGAGTGTTTCAATAATAGTCTTTATTATCATACCTGATTCTTTGAACTCCATTTCTTCATGAGGAGTCGGAGGTGAATTTATGAACTGGTACCTGTCATCAGGTGTATCAGTTTTAATATGTTTCTGTTTTCTGATCTGATCAATGCAATAATTTTTTATAATAGTTGTTGCAAGTGCCTCGATGCTATTGTAATCATCAAGTTTATCCCCCATTTTCCATAGCTTAATAAATATCTCCTGCACAGCATCTTCCGCTTCCTCCTGATTATGGAGGATGCGGAAGGCTAATGCGTATAGTTTCCGGCTTTGCTGTACGATATACTTATTGAACTTCTCCCGGGTCATTAGCAGAAGAGTAACTATTCAGGATTTAAAGATAGCTGGTTTATTCCTTACTAAAAATCAGTAATGATATCCATTCCGTTAGTTTTCTTTACATCTTCTGAGAACTTTCTTGCCTCCCTGAAAGTCATTTCTCCTTTTATCTGAATCACCACATTATCATCACCTCCTGCGATCAGCAGAAACTCCCTGAATTTATTACCTTCAGCCCTGACAAGCATTCTGAGATCCTGATCCGATTCTTTAACACGCATAAATTCTTCATAATCATTAAATCTAATCTCTTTTTTCACAAGTTCATAGAAGTTATCGACATTCAATTCCTTATCTTCCTGGGCAAGTATCCTTATTTCTGAGATATTTGCAGGTAGCTTGTTATCTTCAATGTCCTCATCATTACAGGCAAGAAGTTTCAAAAGGTTACCGTTAAAAGTGACTGTAACAAAACCTTCCTTTCCTGCATACTTGTTAAACAAGGCATCTATTGATTTTTGGGCGGATACAAAATTTACAATAGCAGTAAACACGATAAATAACAATAATTTTTTCATAACATATATTTTTAAATTAACTCGTTTTATATGCATGACGTAAATCATATCCTTTCATTACAAAAAAAAATCCGGTCTTCTCAGGACCAGACAAAAAAACAGAATTAGTTGCTAATTAATCGGAGAATCAGGTTCTTTTGAAAGTTCATTGTAGTAAGCCAGATCAACCAAATCAGGTACTATTCGTTGCAAAAGTGCTGTAAGCCTTCCCTGCCATGTAAGGAGTTTATTTCTCCTTTTTCTTTTGATCCCCCTTAATACCCACTTTGCTACATATACAGGCGACATCAGTTTTGATTCATCTCTTGGTGATTCTCCCTGTTCTACACCATTTGCAGTCAGAGCACGCTTTCTGATTTCAGATGAAGTAAATCCTGGTGCAATAATCATTACATGCAGACCTGTTTTAAGATGCTCGATTCTAATTGTTTCAAGGAAACCATGAATCGCAAATTTTGATGCGGAATAACCTGCTCTACCGGGAAGCCCATGGAATCCGGCAACTGATGATACACCAACCAATGATCCCTTATTAGCAATCAGATATGGCAGAGCATACTTGGTGCAATATACTGTTCCCCAAAAATTTACATCCATTAAACGGTGAAGAACCTTGAGGTCGACATCAATGAAAGATGCCCGCATTGATAACCCGGCATTGTTGACCAGAATATTGACGGTTCCGTATTTCTCAACAGTTTTTTCAATCAGGTTTTTACAATCCTTTTCTTTAGTAACATCTGTTATAATGTAGAAAGCCTCATAGTTTTTAGCCTTAAGATCATCTGTTATCAGTTTAAGTTTTTCTTCAGATCGTGCAGCAAGTACTACTTTACTCCCACTGCTTGCAAATTCACGGGCAATTGCTTCGCCTATACCTGAAGATGCCCCGGTAACAATTACTACTTTATTTTTGAAACTCTGGCTCATGAAAAAATTTAAAATAGACTAATAATCTGGTTACATCATACTTAAAAGTGAATACTTATCTATTTCAAAAATAATGACAATTAAATGAAGTATCAACTCTATACAGCCATTTGACTGAAGAACTTGAATAAGTAAAATTAAATCTGACAAAAAGCAATTATGAATTTATAAGGAAAATACCTGATTTTTTTTTGTATTAAATTAAATTTATCATACATTTGCACTCGCAAAAACAAAGAGGATTCAGTAGCTCAGCTGGTAGAGCACATCCCTTTTAAGGATGGGGTCCTGGGTTCGAGCCCCAGCTGGATCACAAAATCAGGAAGGTGCAAAGATGTGCCTTCCTTTTTTATTATTCTTCAATTTACACTCTGTATATCAGATGACTTTATAACCTGGCTATTAAAATTGTTAAACAGGGAAAACTTATCTTCATCAAGTATCTTTTGTTATTCAACTATTAGTCAGAGTCTTAAATGCTTATTCAGTAAAAAATAAGTCCATCTATAAAATTGTTTCCGGTGAAAATAAACCTCCTTTTTACTTATCTTTATATCAGTAAAAGTTCAGAGGTTAAAAATTAAAAATATGTTGGCAAAAAAAAAATTATTACTATTCATTGCTCTGGTATTTTTAAATATTATCTGTTCATATGCGAGTTCCGCAACATATGAATCAACACACCAAAACAGAAACACATTCGATATAGTAATATATGGTGGTACGCCTGCTGGTTTTATCGCTGCAATACAGGCTGCACAATCGGGAAAAACAGTTGCATTAATCGAACAATCTTCACTTATCGGCGGAATCGTAGTTAATGGTCTGGGAGGAACTGATATTGATAATCATAAGGAGTTCCAAAACAGTTTGGCAGTAGGCGGGCTTTCACTAGAATTTTACCGCAGGATTGCCATACACTATGGCCGTTTGTCTGAATTTGAATCAAAATTGCACAAAAGGGTTAAAGATCCTTCTATGTGGCGATTTGAACCACACGTAGCAGAAAAAATTATTAAAGAATGGATTGAAGAGCACCAAATCTCTCTATTTCTTAACACCCGATTGAAAGATGGAACTAGATCTGTGCAAAAAAAAGGTAACATAATTCAGCAAATTGAAATGGAAGATGGAAATGTCTTCTCAGCCAAAGTGTTTATTGATGCAACACTTGAAGGAGATTTGCTAGTGGCTTCAAAAGTTTCAATGACGTGGGGCAGGGAGAGTAACTCGTTATATGGTGAAACCAAAAACGGTATTCAGGCCGAAACAACACATGCCCAATTCGAGGTTAAGGTTGACCCATATATCCAACAGGGAAATCCTTCAAGTGGAGTAATCCCAACTATCCAGGATGAACTGTTTGGAACCCCAGGTAATGGGGACAAATCAATTCAGGCCTATTGCTTTAGAATGTGCCTGACACAGATTGATTCAAACCGGATACCATTTACGAAACCAGAGAATTATGACAGGAACGAATATGAGATTTACTTGCGTTACCTTAAATCAGGAGGAGAACTTTATACTCCCGGTGTTGGGATCCCTAAAGGAAAAACAGATTTAGGAGCATGGCACGATTTGTCTCATAATCTGTACGGAATGAATCATGGCTATCCTGACGGGGATTATGAAACCCGCAAAAACATTTTTAACCAACATAAAACTTTTACACAGGGCTTATTTTACTTTTTGGCAAATGATCCCGAAGTTGGGTCTCTGGATCCTTTATTGCAAAAAAACTGGCAAAATTGGGGATTGTGCAAGGATGAATTTGCAGACAATGAAGGATGGCCCCGTCAGTTTTACGTTCGCGACGCACGACGTATGGTTTCCGATTATGTAATTACAGAACATCATACAAATCTTGAGAATCCGTTAATTGCAGAAGACCCGGTTGCTGTTGCATTCTGGCCGCCCGATTTACATTCTGCCAGACGTATCGTAAAAGACGGATTTGCCTATAATGAAGGTTTTGTTTTTGGAGGAAATACATGGCGACCTTTTGGCATTTCGTACAAGGCCCTGATTCCCAAAAAAGAAGAGTGTATCAATCTATTGACACCAACTTGCCTATCCTCAAGCCATATAGCTTATGGTGCTATTCGCATAGAATTTACCTATATGGCATTGGGTCAGGCATGCTCAATAGCTGCTTCCCTTGCAATTGATAATAATACTTCGGTGCAGGAAGTAAACTATAAAGCGTTAAGAGAAAAACTTATTGAACTTAAACAGGTTATTGACGACTCAAAAGTATCGCTTACCAGTCAATAATAAATGATCAAACCCTTGATTAACTGATTGTAACAGCTCACAAAACAGATACATGTATAAAAAAATCCTTCGTATTTATAGTTTGATATGAAAGTTATTATTCCAAATACTATTAATCTGTTTCTTTAATTATAATTTTCAACTTGTCATCAAGCTCTTTAACAATTTCATATAGTTTTGGGTCCTGTCTGTTCAGGAATCTTAAAAATGGACCATATTGCTGTCCCCAAACTATGTGGCCCAACAGATTGTATTGCTGCTTTGGATCATTTTCCATATCATAAAGTTCAGGACTGTCCCAGACACCTTCATATGTCATATAGCTGTATTTATTCGTACGTAAACCTTTTATTGTGGGTGTTTGTACTGCATTAGGATCGCAAAAGTATTCATACAGGAACTCTTTCCGCCAGGGAATAGATTCACCTTTAATAATTTTTGCAAATGACTTACCATGCATCGATGCGGGAACGGAACCTCCTGCCAGTTCAAGAAATGTCGGAGCCAAATCAATGTTCAGTATTAACTCTTCTCTTCTTTCAGGTTTACTAATCATCATTGGCCAATATACAAATGCAGGTACACGAATAGATTCCTCATACATAACCCGCTTATCAATTAAGCCGTGCTCTCCCATCATGTAGCCATTATCACTATAGTAAACAATAATTGTATTTTCAATCTCGCCCAAATCAGTCAAAGTTTTGGTAATTTCTCCAACACTTTCGTCTACCGCCAGCATAGCTTCGCTGTATAGCTGATAAAAATTATCAAAACTACCATAACCGGTTTTATAAAAATCACGTTCAGCCCCATGCCAGCTGTTACGTTGTCGTTTTAGCCAATTAGACTTGCCACGG
The DNA here is from genome assembly GCA_963732435.1 of uncultured Bacteroidales bacterium. GTDB lineage: Bacteria > Bacteroidota > Bacteroidia > Bacteroidales > VadinHA17 > LD21. Next base: position 279,349 of record CAVSZL010000013.1, read on the forward strand.
TAGTTTTCTTCTGTTTCAGCAAAAGTTTCTGGGCGAGGTACAACTAATCCTTTATAATAATCTTTATGCCGGGGTGCCGGGGTAAAATTCTCGTGAATGGCTTTGTGAGACAAATACAGGAAATAAGGCTTTCCATCGTTTACGCTTTTTTTAATATATTCCACCGCATAATCTGTCAGTATGTCAGTCATATACCCTTCCATCTTCAATCTTTTTCCATCCACATTAATATCAGGATTGAGATACTCTCCCTGACCAGGAAATGATACCCAATGATTAAATCCCGGACGTGGCATATCATGTTCTCCACCCATGTGCCATTTGCCGATGAAACCAGTTTTGTATCCTGATTTTTGAAGCTCAACCGGGAAAATGGGAATTGTTTCGGAAAGATAGGTATCGTTGTCAACTACCTTATGAGCATGTGCATATTTGCCGGTCATTATAGAGGCTCGACTTGGAGAAGACAACGAACTGGTAACAAATGCGTTATCAAAAAACATCGCACCGGAAGCCAGCTTATCTATATTAGGGGTTTTTATCCATGGATGCTTCAGGAAGGAAAGAAAATCATATCGTTGATCATCAATCAGGATAAAGATAATGTTTGGTTTGTCTTTGTTCTTACCAGTAGCCAGATTAACCAAAGAAACAAGACACAAACTGAGGAATGTAAAGAAACGTTTCATATCAAATACTATTTTTTATTGACTAAATCCAGTCTATTAATTTATTTAAATGACAGTCTGAGGAAATTCTCAACCATGGTGCTTCACTCCTATCACAAATTTCAACCGAATATTTAATTGTTTGAGAAATATCCCAAACCAGTTATGCATATCTGCAATGATTATTGGAAAATTCATGTGTGGAAAGTTAGAATTATTTGTAAATAATTTCACCTTATTCATGTCTATAAAACAGGTTTATTCTATAATTATTAACTTTATACAATCAACCCATTACTTGGGGTGCCAATATATGGATCCTGATTATTAAGATAAGAACTAATAATAAAAATTTACTCATGAAAGTACTTTTAACAACGCTTCTTGCTCCACTTATTTTTACAGTTTCAGTTATTTCCCAGAATATTGATTGGCGCAATGCAAAAAATGGTTTGCCAATTTACGCAAATGGCTATTGTGACCAGCCTTACGTAGTATTGCTGGAGAATGGCAAATGGCTTTGCGTATTTACCACTGGAGAAGGACAGGAAGGAAGCGGTGGACAGCATATCGTAAGCTGTGTCAGCAATGATCAGGGTAAATCATGGTCAATACCGGTACGCATCGAACAACCAGGCGATGAATCGGCCTCCTGGGCTATGCCATACCTGACAAAATATGGCCGGGTATATGTATTTTATTCCTATAATGGTGAAAAGATTCATGAGTTAAATGAAGAAAAAAATATCAGGGAGGATATGCTGGGATGGTATTGTTATAGATATTCGGACGATGAAGGAAAGACATGGTCGGAACGATACAGGTTGAATGTTCGGAAAACGCCGGTTGATATTAATAATGACTGGAGAGGTAATGTTCAGATTATGTGGGGAATAGGAAAACCTGCAGATGTTGGTAATGGGATGATGTTTGCATTCACTAAAATTGGAAAGTTTCTGTTAGAAAATAGCGAAGGTTGGTTTTTCAGATGCGATAATATCAATACTGAAAAGAATCCTGCTAAGCTTCATTGGATAATGTTGCCAGACTCCGAGGATGGAATGCTTAACCGGTCGCTTGGACCAGTTAACGAAGAACAAAATATTGTTCAAATGAATAATGGTACCATTTACTGCATGTACCGAACCATTAGTGGCCATCCAGCTGAATCATATTCATTTGATAAGGGAAAAACCTGGACTTTGCCTCAAATTCCAACCTATGAAAATGGAATTGAACTAAAAAACCCAAGGGCTTGCCCGCGAATATGGAAATGTAAAAATGGAAAATATCTTTTTTGGTACCACAACCACGGCGGGTGGGACTTCAATTCGAGAAATCCTGCATGGATAAGCGGAGGTATTGAGAAAGATAGTAAAATAATCTGGGGTCAGCCTGAGATTTTGTTCTACGAGGAAGACACATTAAAGCGCATGAGCTACCCCGACTTAATAGAGCAGGACGGAAAATACTGGATAACTGAAACCAATAAGCAAAATGCACGATGCCATTTAATTCCTGGTGATTTTTTAAATAAAATTTGGGGACAAGCCGAAAGAAAATCTATCACTACCGAGAACCTGATCGCAGAGTGGGATGAAAAAGCACTTACCCAACTGGACGTTTTAACAATTCCGGAAAACAAAAATATACCTTATAACCAGGGGTTTACGATCGATTTGGAAATTGAGTTAAGCAACCTGGCTCCCGGCCAGCTTATTTTCTCATCAAAAAGCAGCAGTGGTAAAACAATTAAGTTACAAACTTCAGAATATGGTTCCATCGAAATAATAATTGACAATGCTGAGCAAATCTCTAAATGGAATTCGGATCCTGGTCTGATTAAAGCATTTAAGGAGCAAAAGGTTGCAGTTATCGTTGATAATGGCCCACAGATTATCCAGTTTATTGTCAACGGTGTAGTATGCAATGGCAGAGATTTCCGTCAATATGGCTGGGCCCGTTTTAAATTCCCTATTGAAGATTTTGACTTTAGTATTTCTAAAATTGGTGAACTGTCAACCGGACAACTCAGACCAAAAGGCCGGTTAACCAATTTAAGAATCTACTCACTACCACTAATGAATACTGAAATAATTGGAAATCATAACACACCTGGCCAGTTTTAAACTATTTCTTTAATAAAAAGACCATCTTATATCCTGATTAACAATTGTGATTCCTTCTGCTCCGGCACAAATCTTTCCGGACATTTAGTCCTTTAAGATCATAATTATTTCTACTTATAAAGAAAATTGGTTCACAACAAATTATTACTATTCAGAGCCGAAAAAAATTTCCGAATTAGTTGAAATGCTTTGAGCAATACTATAATTTGTGAAAGCTTTTGATCCAACATTAAAGGTTACTATTCATCAATTTCAATTTTCACAAAACAAAAAGCAGGAATTATCTCTAATTCCTGCTTTTAAATTTTCAAAAAAACCTAAAGAATATCAAATATCTTGAACTGATCAGACTTTATACTATTCCTTTTTTTTAAAGTTTTAATTCTTCTTATAATTTAAAAGCTACACCAATAGTTAAATATGAAACACCATACCCTAGTTCAAGAAGTCCTGCAACTTTCTCGTTGAAATAATACCTTCCACCGACAAACCATGCCCATATAAAACCGCCGTATGAAGAAGTATCATCATAGGGTGTTCCTGTCCCGTAATATGTTGAGCTGGCGATATTATACCCCAGAGTTAAGCCTGTATATGTATCAAGTTTTTTAACAAGAGGATAATGGAAATATCCCCTACCTCCAATGATAATGTTGGAGTATTTCCAGCCATAGCTGCTGTTATAATCCCACTTATATCCGGTATAACCAAGAACTCCGCCAATTCCAATGGAGCCTTTTTCAAGTACATCATCTTTAACGCCAACTTCAAATGAGCCGGCAAGAGGTGGAAATGTCATCTTATAACCGGATCCTGAATAGAGATAGCCTCCACCAAGTCCAAGACCAATAGTAAGAACCTTGTCGCCTTTGACAAAAATAGGATCCTGAGCCTTAATCTGACCAAAAGCGAAAACAGCAATAACGAAAAGAAGTAAAAGTTTTTTCATAATGATTAAAATTAGTAATTAATGAAAGTTAAACAATTTATAATTAATAATGTTTAAGATTTTTATAAACATTCTATAAAAAGTTTTATAAGGTTCCTCAAGTTTCTAAAATCCATATATCTATAAGGAAAATGCTGATATATAAAACATTAGTGTTATCAGTGTAAATTAAAAATAATTGTTCGTTATTGCAATCTGCTTAAAAGATAGGATGAAAGAACATTAATTATTCCAGTTGTAAGCGCTATTATACCAATATAAAATAAACTCTGTGGAGTAAAGTTCCCGAGGACTAGATAAAAGAAATATGCAAACAACAGTGATAATAAGGCATTTATAATTAAAAGCATACCAAAAGCATTCTTCTTATAAAAAAGTATCCCCGCCTCGATGAATTGGAAAAATACATATAATATCAACAATGCAAATAATATCCATAGAATATCTTCTCTGGGCGAATCCAGTTTAATAAGTAGATAGATGCTAAAACCAATGTTTAATGCCCCAAAAACAATGGGCCAGCCTCTGGTTTTTGATTTATCGAAAAGAGTTCCTGTGGCAATTAAAAGTATACCCATTGCACTTATCAGTACAATAAAGAGAATTGTGAGAATCTTTATTGATCCAATGATCTGAAATAAGGCAGCAATTCCGAATAGAATTAAAAACACTCCTTTTATAGCCGGCAACCAGGGTTTATCATATGATTTTAGCTCCATTTCAATTAAGTTTTTTAATTAATTATTTAAATTTATTATTGGTTCTTTTTTTCTTAAAGATAAATAAATATCTGATAAGTTTCAGAGTGTTTTTTGAGATTAAATGGTTTTATGAAAATTGAAAAAGGTTCAAAATTTATTACATCCGGCAAGAATATCATAAACTACTGAGTTACGCTTATCAAATCCGTTGTAAAAAGTATCAAGATATCGGATCATATCCTTTTTTGACTTTTCATCAATAACCGGAAATTCATTTATCACCTTGTAAAACTCCTCTTTCTTTTCTGTAAACTCCCGGAGAGCATTGATATAGACATCCTCGCTTCTGCATATTCCCACATAACGTCTTTCCCTGACATTTTCCAAACCCAGGGGTTCATAAGGTATTGCATAATCGGCATTTACCAGACCACAATAGTCAAAATCATAAGGAACCAAAACTCCAAGACCCTGAGCGTCAGTGGACAATTTAGAAAAAACCTTCACATTATGCAGATTTGGAACCGACCAATCAGTATTTCCAATCATATAGTTAAAAATTGCTGACCTGTCCATCACTGATGGTAAAATATTCTTCTGTGTAAGTTTTTCTGAATTTACCGATACAGCATTTAGTCTCTTCGCCAGCATTTCTTCCGGTTCAATCCAGAATGCATAAGAGTTAATAGGTTTACTTTTCTTAAATGTATTGATATATTGAACTTTAATTAATCTAACCCTGAAGCTTTCTTCTGTTAACACATTGTATAATTTATATACCAGGTATTCCCGGAGAAGATAGTCTTCATTGCCAGACTGACAATGAGTTACCATCTTGATCTTTTCAATTTCATCCAGATCTGAACGATCAAATTTCGTTTTCTTAAAATTCAATCGTATTGGTGGGAAGTTACAGTATCCGTTTCGCATCTCACCACGAGTTTTTAGCCTGATTTCTTTATTAACAGAATCATGATCATTAATATGATAAGTTAAAATGGCATCAAGATATTCTTCTTTAGGTTTCTTTCTTTGATACTGGGTTATGTCAAACCTGAGTGTTATATTAAGTATTTCATCATTTGTAAACAAACCAAAATCCATCTGCAATGTATCAGAGACTACCAGAGGACTATCGATTGTATCATTCTGGCCTGATGCAGGCATGAAAAATAGAATCAAAACAAAGGCGTTAATGAATCTTATCCATTTCATAATACAAAATTATTTGGTTTTCTTCAGAAAGCTAAGATACAATTTATTTAGAAAACCATATTATATTACAGTCCGAAATGCATTAACAATATCCTTACTTCTGAGGTATTTTTTAATCTTGTATCAGGATAATATTTATTAATATTGCAGATTAATTCACCTATATGCAAAGGTTATTTCCGAATTTAACCAGATACTTTATTAAGGATAAATGGATTGTATGTTAAGTTGATTTATTTAAAAAGGATTACTATGAAAATACTGACTAACTTTTTACTAATTACCCTTGTTATCTTAATTGTGGGGTGTAACCAAACAACCAGTTCTACAAAAGATATTACTTCACCAGTTACTGAAAAAAGTGAAGTCAATCCAAAAACTACAGAAAGACCTGATTATAAACAACTTATCGGTGATTACCTCAGATCGGATGGTACTTATACTTTGAAAATTCTCAGTATCACAGAAGATGGTAAAATTGATGCGGCCTATTTTAATCCGAACCCTATAAATGTTGGAAACGCAAAATGGATCTTCAAAGATAATTCATTTTACATAAGCGTTGAATTGAGGGATGTTAATTACCCTGGCTCAACATATACACTTCAGTACTTCCCTGAAAAAAAAGAACTTGCAGGGAATTATTTCCAGGCAACGCAGCAGACAAATTATAACGTGGTTTTCATCAGGCAGAATTAAATACTGAATATCAAAGTGTTATATTTTTATTATATTTTGAGATCCCTTTGATATAAAATTTAGTTAACATGGCCAAATGGTTCAGGATTAATCCAGGATATGTTATCGTATTAATTATGTTGTTGTGTATTACCAGTTATTTACATGCGCAGGATAACAGCAATATTGATCTGAAACCAAAAAAATTCAATAACTCACTTTCCCTTACAGTTGAAAATGGGTCCTTGTTAGGAAGAGGTAAGGATATGCTGGAACAGCTTGGCAAAGGCTCTTACTACAATGGACTGGATCTTACCTTCGGATGGACAAATATTGATCCTGAGAATATATACGGCAAGATTTACCGTCGTCCCACCTTTGGAATCGGGTATTACATTTCCACATTTCATACCAGTGTAATCGGCAATCCGAGTGCTCTGTTTTTCAAAATGAACATACCAATAATTTTTGAAGGTAACAGGAGAGTTACCTCTTCATACATGAGCGCCTTCGGCTTGTCGTATAACTTTAATCCTTATGATTCTATATATAATCCTGACAATACATTAATCGGATCCACCTTTAATTGTTATTTTCATATTGGATTAAATCTTGATTTTCATATAAACAGGAAACTGACTTTATTCGGATCCGGAGGTTTTAAGCATTTTTCCAATGGGACCTTGAAAGTACCAAATAAAGGTTTAAATATGACTCAACTTTCGGCAGGAATTAAATATAGCTTTGCAGATAAGCCTGTTAACCAGCCAGATATTCCCATACCTGGCTATATAAGGCACAATCAGTACAATATGATGTTTGCAATCGGTGGCAGAAGCAATTATTATGGTGAACCAAACTATTTGAAATATACCTTGGGGGGCAATTATTTACGGCAAATAAGCCATAAATACCGGATAGGAATAGGATTAGATTTTTTCTATTCTGCAAACTCTGATTCAAGAAATGATTCAAATGAATCCGACTTTTCAAAATCAGTATCATCGGCAGTGGTTGGCTCATGGGAATGGGTACTTAACAGAACGCTTTCAGTACCAATAGGACTTGGTTATTATCTACACCGTAATATTGAAAATGGTGAAATAGAAAAGTATTATGAAAGGATTGGCGTACGAGTCAGGTTTTCGGATCATTATAATTTTGGTGTTACAATTAAAGCCCATTCAGATATTGCCGATATTTTCGAATGGACCTTTGCGTATACTTTTCACAAAGACCCTAATAAATACAGACAATAAGCAACAAAGCTTATTGCAGATTTGTGAACATTATAATTACTTAGAAGCCTCCTGTAACTCTTTGAACCAGTTTACAGGCTTATCAAATCCATTGGCTTCTGAGAATTCCCTGGCCTGATGCATAAATGCCTGAAGTCTTGTCTCAATGCCACTATCCTCCTGACCGTCATAAGCATAATTGAGCCATGGGATATTATTATGATCCTTCTTAAAGTCATTTGATACAGCACAAATAATAGTACCCGGCATACAGGTAAAAGGAAGTATATTGGCAACGCCTGAAATATTCATTTCAACAAGTCCGGCTGCTGAACCAATAGCAATTGGAGGATCTCCGTCATAATCTTTATGGATATAGGGACCACAAAGATTTAATATCTCATCAATTTCCAAATCTTTCCGCAATGTGAGGTAATCTTCCACCTCAGAGGTCAGTTTCCGGGAAATATAGTGCTGGTAAACCTGCTGCAATTTAGACTTGAACAATCCTTTAAGACTTCCCCTCCAGACACTGTCGCGCCAGTATCGGTACGATGAATAATGCAACCATTCGCCAAATGGAGAGATAATGGTTTCGGCACCCATGCTTTCAAGTCTATCAATCAGATATCCACTGCAAAAAGGATTATCACGCATAAATATTTCACCTACAACAGCAATTACAGGCTTCCTTTTACTAAGGTCAACATCAATTGCATGAAATGCCTCCCCTGCCATCTGAAGTATTTTTCCGACATCTTTTGCACCATTAGCCACTGAATCTATAAGATATTCACGGTATTTCAAATAAATCCTGTTTGTTTCACCATTCACAATTTCATAAGGTCTGCGTTCCTGCTGTAACCTGCGAAGAATGTCAAGACCAACAATTCCACTCCATGCATTTTTCCTGAATCTGGCCGACTTGTCACCGGCAAGATCGGCATAAGCAGTGTCATTGCTTGGTGTCATGAGGTGGGCATCATGAAAGCCAAGCTTATCAAAAATAATTCTCTGGAGTTTATTGTAATCTCCGAACCGGCATGGGCCATTATGGTCTGGCATAAAGAAACTGACCTTTTTGGGATCTATTCCCGGTTCCATCAGTTTTTTCAGGAAACTGCCTGTTGTACAGATAGCAGGGAAACATTCCTGGCCTGTAGTGTGCTTTCTCGCTATTTCAAGGTCTGTTGCATCCTGCATTGGAAGAACCTGTGCATCTATTCCGCAACTCCTTGCTGCAGCGGCAATTACATGAACTGTATCTCCGGCATATGGCAGGTATAGCGTTCTGCCATCAAGGTTTTTTGAATGAATAACTTTGGTTCTAACAGCAACAGAATTCTCGTCTTTTACTTTTTGATACCCTTTAAGACTATCAAGATATGCTTCACATCTTGTTATAAGGCCTGCATCAGCACTGTGTTCATCAACCTCCAGGTGAAGGTAAGGTTTGCCTTTCATCTCAGAACGCACAAAATGAGTCAGAAATGAATCAGGTCCACACCTGAAATTACCAAGATAAACAGCAAAAAGGTTATCATTTTTCCTGATAATACGGCTTGCAGACATAATCTTCTGGCCATTTGGCCAGTACATCATTTTATAATCATCAAAAATATTCTCCTCGAGCAATGGCAAAAAATCAACCGGGATTGGCAGTGTATTCAAATTTATCAGTTTTTCAACCAGTCGAAGATTAAGAAGGGGATCTGTTGTATTGTACTGCCGACCGAGAATTACTAAAGCTTTCTTGTCAACCGGAAGGTTTGCCAACACCTCTCTTCCTCTTTGTTTAACAGCTTCTCAAATTTAACCTGTTCGGCATCAGCAATATCGATGACTCTTTTGGTCTTGGAAATTGGGATTCCAAACTTTTCTTTCATGAACTCGGAGAGTTCCTTCTTGAGAGCCCGTTCAAAATATCGGAAGTGAAGGGTTGGTGTCAGAAATCTGGCCCTGATATCTGTATCATTATAGGCGCTTCGCACCATAAAGGGATATGATTGTATCCAGGGGCAGTTGCAATTATTTGTCGGATTATCCTTCGCCCCTTTTGCATTAACTATAAAAGGTTGAAAAACATAATCGACCTTTTTGTCAAGAAGGTTATCAACATGCCCGTGCATAAGCTCAACAGGCAGGCATGTTTCTGAAACCATCAATTCGATTGAACGGGTAACAATCTGTTGATTAGATGGATCTGAAATAACAACCCTGAAGCCCAGCTGTTCAAAGAATGATCTCCAGAATGGAAATTGCTGATAGAATACAACCAATGCACGGGGAATTCCGATACTGATTTTTCCGTTCTCAGGCTCTTCTCTGAAATCACCTAAGAGCATGTTTAACCTTTCCTCAAACAGGTTTGGAATATCCTTACCCTTGCCTTTACGTTCGTCAAGTTCATATTTTTCACATCTCCCTCCATAAAACAGAGTTTTCTTCTCTCCCTCAATTTTTATCTGTTGTATCTCGCAATTATTTGTACATGCATGGCAGGTAAAACTTGAGACAGAAAATGGTACTTCACTGATATTAAATCCTTTAAATCTGGTTTTTTGTCCATTTGCCAATGAGTTTCTGGCAAGAATAGCTGCGCCTATTGCACCTGTTACATCAAAATGAGGTGGAACGATAATTGATTTACCGGTAATTTTCTCAAAGGCTGCTACCACGGCTTTATTATTAGTTACTCCTCCCTGAAAAAATATTTTTTCTCCAATGGGTTTATCACCAACAACTTTTTGAATATAGTTCTGAACTATAGAGTAAGCCAATCCACCAACCAGGTCATTTACATCTGCTCCTTTCTGCTGATGCGAATTAAGATCTGATTCCATAAAAACAGTACACCTGTCGCCCAGCCTGACAGGTTTTTCTGATTTAAATGCCATTTCAGCAAACTGATCGACAATTGTAATATCAAGTTTATCAGCCTGTTCTTCAAGGAATGAACCGGTTCCTGCAGCACAAACCTTGTTCATTTCGAAATCAACTACAACACCATTCTCAATGCTGATATATTTTGAATCCTGACCACCAATTTCAAAAATAGTATCAACTGTCGGATCATAAGCAATTGCAGCAGTTGCCTGAGCTGTAATCTCATTCTGAATTGTATCGGCACCTATAAAATCTCCCGTAAGATAACGGCCGGAACCTGTTGTTCCTGCTCCTATTACAGTAACATGATTGCCAATTTCTTCTGATATCTCTTTTAATCCACGCTGAATGGCATTAAGTGGTTTTGAGGCAGTTGGGAGATATCTTCTGGCAATAACATTATTCTGATTATCAATAAGTACAACATTAGTACTTAACGAACCAACATCAACGCCAAGATAAACCTCTGTTTTAGTACCGTCCTTAGGTATTTTTTTAATCTCTTTATTGTAAACTGCATTGGATAATCTTAGGCTGGTAAGTCTGGCTGTATTGCTTCTGTCACTTTCAAGATAACTTTTAATTTCTTCTGTTCCCTTAAATGCAATGATATTCCCATTTCGGTTCTTCAAGGCATGAAAGATAGCGCCTAAAGCACCCATAGAAGCATGATACTCAGGTATTATTAACTCATCGGAAGCAAGATCAAAAATTTCCCTGAAAGCACGAACCATGCCGGCATTTGCAGCTACACCTCCCTGAAATATAAATGGTTTTTCAAATTTTTTCCCACGCCCCAGAGTGCTTTTAAAATTTCTTGCTACTGCAAAACATAATCCTGCAACAATATCATGTAAAGGTGTTGCTATCTGTTGAAGGTGAATCATATCGCTTTTTGCAAAAACACTGCACCGTCCGGCAATACGAGGAGGATTTTCTGACTTTAATGCCAATTTCCCAAATTCTATTTCAATCGGTACTTCAATTCTGCTTGCCTGCTGATCAAGAAATGAACCGGTACCTGCTGCACACAGGCTATTCATAGCGAAATCAGAAAGTCTGGAATAAGAGGTAGTGGTACCATTTTCCATAAAAATGAGCTTTGAATCTTCTCCGCCCATTTCAATAATAGTCTTAATTTGAGGATAAAGCTCCGAAACTGATGTAGATTGAGCAATAATTTCATTTACAAAAACACCTCCTGTCAGTTGTGCCGCCTGCTTACCACCAGAACCAGTATATGCAACAGTTCCAATAGAATCTGAACCATAAATATTAAGTATTTCATCCAGAGTTCTTAATAATACATCGAAAGGTTTGCCATAACAGTATTCATATCTGTTCTCAATTACTTTTTTATTTTGGTCAATCAGAATTGCATTGACAGAAATTGAACCAATATCCAATCCAAGATGATATCGATTAATATTGTCAGGTTGTACTGGACTTACATCAGGCATAATTAATATTATATTATTTGGTCAGGAAGAAATACTTATTACATTTATCATTTCTACCCCGGGTAAAAATAAGAATAGATGATCATAAATACAAATAGATAAACATTTCAAGTGTATTATTTGTTTTTGGAATTTTATTATTTTTCAGATACTGAGAGAACAACTTATTTAACTTTTGAAAATTATTACAATTTGAATAATATTTAATTAATATAATTATTCATATTTTTGATTTTAAGTTAATTCGATCGAAAATATCATAATAATTTTGTAAAAATCTATTAATATGAACTCAAAATCTTTTGTATTAGTACTCATCCTCTCAATGATTCTGACAAATGGATTTTCTCAGGAAAAAACCAACAAAGAAATTAAAGAGGAGAAGAAACTGGAAAAGCAAAAACAAATAGAGGCAATGGTAAATGCAAAAGAATTTGTTTTTGTTGCCAGAACTGCTTTACCATCGGGTATGAGGTCTGTGAATCTCACAACAAATACCAACTATGTAAGATTTCAACCGGATCTTATTGACAGCTATATGCCCTACTTTGGTAAAGCATATAGCGGAATAGGATATGGTGGTGACACTGGTCTTAAATTCAAGGACAAACCTGAAATATTTGATATTGTTAAGAAGAAGAAAGCATACCAGATTGATGTCACTGTTAAAACAGCTAATGATGTTTTCAGACTCTCTTTATCAGTTGGTTTTGAAGGAAGTACAACTATGTCTGTTATAAGTAATAACCGAAGCACCATATCTTACCAGGGTGAAATATCTGCACCAGAGAATCCTGCAGAGAAGTAATAGTTAAGGATGCTTTAGTCGTTGAAAGTGAATGCAATACCAACTTCAAACGGATAAAGTTCCGGACCCTTTCCTGTTTCAAAAAGAGGGGTAAAATAACATGTACCATAAACCTGGAAAAACTCATACCCTATTCTTGCTGTGGCTCCCCAACGCAGAAGGTTTAAACTGAAATCATCTGAGTTTTTCTCTTTTTGTTTTCCATCGGTATTGGAAACTACCTTAGTTTTTGAGCAGAGCTTAATAGCGCCAATAACACCAGCCCCTATGTTAATAGTATTATTATGGGAAACAGGAATCTGGCCTTCCAGTAATATTGGCAAAGTAGCATATGTTGTTTTAAATTTGCTCTTTGAATATACAACTCCTTCAGAGGGATAAGATGGACCAATATTGCCATTTTCATCTTTATAGATTGAATTATTTCCATCGAAATGATACTTATTAAAGCTCATCCCCAGAGATGTTGCGATACCAAAATGCCTGGTAAATCCGATATTTACCGAAGGAAGTGTAAAATTCCAGTTATAGGATTTTGCTGAATTAAGATCGAAATAGCTGTCTTCAGGTTCAAGTGAAGTGGTAAAAAAATCAGTCAAAAGACCATTAAAACCAAATTCAATTCCACCCAAATGTCCTTTGAAGCGTTTACTGTTTTTTCTATATGATGAGCCTTTTTCTTCATCTTTAGCTGAACTCCTGAAAACTACCACACCGTCATTGTCCTCAACGATCCTGAACTCCTTCTTGCCAAATCTTATTCTGGTTTCATCTCCTATCTCCTTTACGGAGAAAATCTCATCTCCAACTTCCAGAATTACAGTATCCTCAATAACCGAGTTCTCAGTTTTTGTCTCATTAACAGATACTTCAACCTGCTCAATACCTTCGAGGCCTTCAAGGCTTTCAAGCTTTTCAAGTTTTTCTTCCTGACTTAATGCAGGAATCATTAAAAATGTAGTTATTGTTAAAACAGATATTATTCTCTTCATAGCTGTATATTTTAATTTATTTTATGCTATGACGGAATACTAAGAGGAAAAGTTACATCCTCTGAATTATTAATCAGATAAACTTTTCTGAATACTTAAAACCGGAATCCAAGCATTACAACATACCTGAATCCCATTCCTGTTGTATTGTATGAACCGGTTTTCTCAAACGATCCGGGATTTACTGCCAAACTGTAGCCAGGTATTTTTTCCTGCAAAGCTTCATTTATTTTTTCAAACAGTGCAGCTTCCGACTCTGCATCAAGGTTAGTACTTAATTCTGTTTTAAATTTATAAAAGCCGACTCCTGGTCCTAATAATACCATATCAAGGGAGACCCTTTTCCAAAAAACAAACTGGTAACCAAGCTGAAAGCCTACATTTAAAGCTCTGAAAGTTAAATCGGTAGTAAATTCACCTGTAAACGATTCAGTTGTGGCTGAATGTAATAATTGACGGCTAAACGAATTATACGTAGCATATGGTCCCAGATATACTCCACGAGGTGCATCATATTTATTCTCCTTCGATAAATAAAACCTGTATTCTCCACTTAAATGAAAACCTTTACTATCAATATCAGTGTTTATCGCTTCGATTGAATCGGTACTGATACCCAATATTCTTCCGACCGAAAACCGGCCAATATTTACCTCAAAAGATTGATTATTTCCGATTTGTCTTTCGTACCCGAGAGTATAGCACTGGTCCCCGAAAATCATGGGATTTGTCAGATTTACTTTTATTGTATTCTTAAAATTCTTCTCTTTTAATTCAGATTCCTGACTAAACACAGTCTGAAAAGAGAAAAATAAGAAAAAATCAAGAGTAATAAATGTAATTGCTTTGTAAAATCCTGTTTTCATAATTTGGATTACTTAAAAATTAAGCATGTTAAGAAATAAGATTGTTCCTATACAAAACTAAACAAAATAAGAATCTTAACAGCCTTGCAGGGTTATTATTTATCGAATTCAAAAAAAACAGAGGAAATATATAATCCCCTCTGGCAAATATTTAAACTCGTTCAGTAAAAAATTGAGGTATAACTTCCATACGTATCAGAACAGGAGTATAATCCCGATAATGAACCTTTGGGACTTTTTCTTTTGTCTACCTGAGATTGAAGACTAATCCTCCACCCAGGTTAAACTGGTAATAGGTAGAGAAGCCTGTAATTCCTGCACCAGCTCCACCAGTACCAAAATACAAACCACCTCCAACTGCCTGAACTGCTGAAAGCAGACTAGCCTGTAACTTAAGTCCAACCTTCTCGTTTACCCAGACATGAGTGCCAAGTTTAGCACCCCAGGCAAATTTGGTAGCGCCTTCTGTATACCCGTTGGTGGGATTTTCAATGTTAATAATATCCATTCCAAGCTGAAAACCTGCGAAGGGTTCAACTTTTGGATTCACATTCACATATTTGTTAAAGCTGAGAAATAAAAAATTCTGAGCAAGGTCAAAATTTGCAGATTTAACACCATCCTTATAATATTCCATTGGAGCTTTTGAATCCAGCCTCAGATACATAAATTCAACTCCGACAGCAGGGTATGGCATTAACTCCAGTCCACCTCCATATTGAAATCCTCCCTTTATCTTACCATCAAAATATTCAGTTGCAGAATAATATGAATCTACATTGTTATCGTCGAATGCATAGGTAGCATAACCATGAAGCCTTAATGATGGTCCGGGAGGAGTTGGCCGTTGAGCAGGAACAACCTGAACGGTTTGACCGGGCTGAACAACTACTACAGTTTGAGTAGTTTGAGCAAGAACAACGATTCCTGCAAAACTGAGTAAAAGAACAATTGTAATTAGCTTTTTCATAAATCTTTTTTTAATATCAAATTATTTAGTCTTCAAAAAGAGAAGCAGTATTAAACTGCCAGCAAAGCGAGAAAAGGAATACCTGTGAGCTTTCATAACGTGAAAGGTCACTGATATCGAAAATAGATCCTTCCTGACTATTTTGTGCAAGCTTATAGCTATTATCAAGAAAATCAGTCATATAGTAGGTAAACTTCAAATTAATACCTCCTGGAAATTGTATTCCTCCGAATAAAGATGGTAAAAATGCAGGGGTTTGATTACCAAACCAGGTAACTTCTTTTGTCTTGGCTCCTGAACGGTCATAAGTGCCGGTCCAGTATTTTTCTTTATAAACAAAAGCAAGTTCATATTCTCCCCCGGCAAACAGATAGAAATTATCTTTAAATGAGCCTATTTTAAAAGCAAGGGGTATCCCAAGCATGTATTGTCGTCTGACAATATTATAATTGCTGTATGCAACTGTCTGGTTTGTTAAGGTAACAGTTTGAGGCAATGTCTCATCTGTTATCATTCCAACATTTCTGACTGCTAATCCTGAATAGAGTCCGAATTTATTACTTAGATCATAATGAATATACTGTCCTAAATGGAAAAAAAGAGTAAAGCGAACATTTGATTCATCTAATCCAGCTCCCGGATATTGCTGATTAAATGCTGAGTTAAACGTTGAATTATTCTGACCAAAAATTATTTCACCGCTTGTGACCGGATAAACATTCTGGGATTTGACCGGGACAATTATCAAAGCGAAGAATATCAAACCTAAAAGACACTTTTTCGAATTCATAGTAAATTAAATGTTAGCATTAAAATATTAAAACGATTATTTGAGCTGCAAAAATACATAAATATAAATTATTTACCAACCACCCCCCAGGGCCCTGTAAAGCGTAACAATGGATGTCAATTGCTGTCCCCTCGTATAGGAGGCGAGCAATTCAGCATCGAATGCATAGCTCTCAGCTATAAGTACCTCGAGGTAACTTGTAAAACCGGCATCATACTTTGCCTTTGTAAGTATCAGGGCTCTGCGTGCTGCCAGTACCTGTCTCTGGCGGGAAGCATATTCCTCTCTGTACGATTGAATACCCACAAGTGAATTCTCAACATCGGCAAGTGCTGATCGATAAGTGTTTAGGTAATTATTGACAGCTATCTCTGCTTCAGCTTTCTGAATATCAACCCTGCGTTTGTTAATGCCGAACTCAAA
Organism: uncultured Bacteroidales bacterium; assembly: GCA_963732435.1. Taxonomy (GTDB): domain Bacteria; phylum Bacteroidota; class Bacteroidia; order Bacteroidales; family VadinHA17; genus LD21. Next base: position 296,122 of record CAVSZL010000013.1, read on the forward strand.
TATCGGACCTAAAACCATTCCTGTCACACCGGCAGCAAATGCATCACTGCTAAGAAGAGTGTTAACATCATCTGAAGCTACACCCAAAATACCGGTCAGACTGAAACTTGGGAATCTCATTGCCTGGTACACTCCTATTCTTTCAGTTTCAGCTATCAGATTATTCTCGGCAGCAACAACATCAGGTCTTTGTTCGAGCAGTGTGGAAGGCAATCCTGACGGAACTTCCGGAATAATGACCTGTTCTGCATTTGCAACGCCTCTCGGGATTGGCTGTGGATTCTGCCCAAGAAGGATATTCATGCTTCTTTCGGTATAACTTAGTTCGCGTTGGAGGCTACTTAGAGTAGCCTCTGCAAGTGCTAACTGCTGTTCAGCCTGTAGTTTGTCAAGCTCAGCAGATTCACCCTTGAGGAACCGCTGATTTACCATATCATAATATGACCTCCTGCTGGTTATTGTTTGATTAGTAACATTAATCCTGTTGTCAAGATCCAATAGCAGGAAGTAGAGACTTGCAACATCACTTACAATTGTAGTCTTAATTGTTTTAAGCCCCTCTTCACTGGCAACCATTTCCGCATATGCCGCACGTTTAGCATGACGGATCTTACCCCAGAAATCAAGCTCCCACGATGCTGTGCCTAAAAGTTCAAAATTGTCGGTTTCTGGATCTGCTATATTTGCAGATGCCTGATATCCGATAGAAGGCCATAGTTTTGCCTTTGAATTTTTGTATACTGACCTTGACTGCGCGACCCTGAGAACGGCAATATTAAGGTTGGTATTTGAATCGAGAGCCTGCATAATAATATTATTTAGGACAGTATCTCTGAACAGTTCAAACCACTGTAGGTTTATTGTGGTGTCTTTTTCAGCAAATGTTGATGCACTATCACCTGTCACAACCAATGTGTCACCACTCACATATTTCTCAGGAATTACCACATCAGGCCTTTTATACCTTTTCCCTACCAGGCAGGAAGAGAGAAGCAATGCGATAGCTAACTGGATTAAAATAAATTTCTTCATATTATTCTCCATCTGAATTTTTTTCGACTACTGGAACGGTTTTCTTTTTCCCGATTTTTTCAATAATAATATACAATCCGGGAACAATGAGTACTCCTAGAATTGTTGCTACAAGCATTCCGCTGAATACAGCCATTCCCATAACTTTTCTACCTTCAGCTCCTGCACCTGTGGCAGTCAGCAAAGGTGTTACTCCCAGAATAAAAGCAAAAGCTGTCATCAGAATCGGTCGGAAACGGAGCTTTGCAGCAGACATTGCTGCTTCAACCAGTTCTACTCCTTTTTCGTGCTCAGCTTTTGCGAATTCGACTATCAGGATCGCATTCTTTGCAACGAGCCCGATGAGCAACACAAGGCCTATCTGAGCAAATACATTATTAAGATAACCATTATCATAAAATCTTGCAAGAAACAGTCCGAGAAATGCTCCGAAGAGAGAGAATGGGATTCCCAGCAGCACGCTGAAAGGCAACCTCCAGCTTTCATACTGCGCGGCAAGAATAAGAAAAACAAATAATATGGCCATTAAAAAGATCGGTCCTGATGAACCGGAAGATTCTTTCTCCTGGAAGGACATATTAGACCATGAATAACCCATTGTCTGAGGAAGCACCTCTTTAGCCGTCTCCTCAAGAGCTTTAAGTGCCTGTGAAGAACTAAAGCCTGCAGCTGGCACGCCACTAATTTCAGCTGACCGGTAAAGGTTAAAGCGATTCGTAAACTCCGGAGCACTGACCTTACTTGCCGTAACCAGGGTGGTGACAGGAACCATTTCCCCTTTATTGTTTTTTACATATGCCATGCTAAGATCCTCAGGACTTACCCTGTATGAAGCATCAGCCTGAACATATACCTTATATTGTCGTCCGAATCTGTTGAAATCATTTATATAAGCTCCTCCCAGAAATGCTCCGATTGTAGAATTTACTGTTGAGAGAGGGACTCCAAGTTTCATAGCTTTCTGCCTGTCGACTTCAAGTTTTATCTGGGGTGATGTGGCATTGAAAGTTGAATTGATTCGTCCGATTTCCGGTCTTTTTCTTGCTGCAGCAACAAATGCATTTGTCTGTTCCTGAAGATACTCCGGTGTATTTCCTGCTTTGTCCTGAATAAACATACTAAATCCGGCACCAGTGCCTAATCCGGGTATAGGAGGAGGACCAAATGCAATTGCTGTTCCGCTGGTTATCTCTTTTGCAAAATCCTTATTGAGTTCTGCAATTATCTCCTCTACGGTCTGGTCTCTGTGACTCCATTCCTTTGTCATTACAAAATATGTTGCCACATTGGACTGATAGGCGCCTGTAATAAAACTGAATCCTACAATTGGTGTAACAAATTCCATAGATTCATACCTGTTCAGAATAGCTTCGACCTGCTTACAGGTTTCATCTGTACGATGAAGAGATGATGAAGCAGGCAATGTTACATTCATTATAAAATAACCCTGATCCTCATCCGGAACAAATCCTCCCGGAAGGCTCCTGCCAAAAATTCCGGCAAATACAAGGACGACTACCAATATTATAACAATACGCATTGCCTTCCGTGACAGGTACCCTGCCAGACCGACATATCCGCCGGTCACATTATTAAACATCCGGTTAAAACCATTAAAGAACTTTGGCAGCAAACCTTTTTGCTCGCTCATAGGTTTTGTAGGCTTGAGAATTAATGAGCAGAGTGCCGGACTTAATGAAAGTGCTGAAAATGCCGAGAAAACAACCGAAACAGCAATTGTTATTGCAAACTGCTGATAGAGCCTCCCGGTGATTCCCGGAACCATTGCCACTGGTATAAACACTGCACAGAGAATAAGTGCTATGGCAATAACCGGTCCTGATACTTCTTTCATTGCCTGTATTGTTGCTTCACGTGGTGTCTTTCCATGTTCAATATGATGAATAACCGCTTCCACAACAACTATTGCATCATCAACAACAATCCCGATCGCAAGTACCAGACCCAGCAATGAAAGTACATTCACTGAAAATCCCAGTATTGGAAATACAATAAAAGTTCCGATGAGCGAAACAGGTACGGTAATAAGCGGAATTAGTGTAGCTTTCCAGTTCTGAAGAAAAATAAAAACAACCAGAATTACCAGGATAATAGCCTCAAAAAGTGTATGAATAATCTCGGTAATACCCTCTGTCACTGCAAGTGTTGTATCGAGCGAAATATCGTACTTAATATCATCAGGGAACCTCTGTGATAGATCAGCTGTGGTCAACTTTATCGTTTCGGCAACATCAAGAGCATTAGTACCCGGTGTCTGGTAAATTGCAATGGTGGCTGCCGGTTTACCATTCATACGGGAAGTTGAGTTATAATTCTCTGTACCCAGTTTAATCTCGGCTATATCTCCCAACAGCACTTTTGAACCATCCTCTTTGCTTTTTATAATAACATCCGCAAACTCCTCCTCCTGTATTAGCCTGTCTGAAAGAACTACACCATATGTAAATTCTGTTCCGGCAGATGTAGGTTCAGCTCCGAACTTACCACCAGGACTGATTACATTCTGATCCTGAAGTGCTTTTGTTACATCTTCAATTGTGATATCCAGTTTTGACATGATGTCTGGTTTTACCCAAACCCTCATCGCATAATCACTTGAACCAAGAAGTTTTACCTCACCAACACCACTGATACGTGCTATGGCATCAACAAGGTTAATAGTTGCAAAATTGGCAAGAAACCTGTCATCATATGCAGGATTTTCTGAAGTAAGTGAAATAATCAGAAGAGGGAAAGTCAGTGATTTTTTTGTAGTAATCCCATATTGTTTTACTGAAGGAGGCATAAAAGGTTCTGCCTGACTCACCCTGTTCTGTGTAAGCATATTTGCATTGTCGAGGTTTGTACCAACTTTAAAAGATACATCCAGACTTAGGTTTCCGTCAGAAGCATTGGTGCTTTTCATATATATCATCTCCTCCACACCATTTATCTTCTGTTCCATAACTGCTGCAACACCCTGCTCAACATTCACGGCATTTGCACCGACGAAACTTGTATTGATCTTAATGGTAGGCGGAGTTATTTCAGGGTATTGACTGATTGGTACACTCCTGAGTGCCAGCAAACCAATTATCACAATAACTATAGATATTACCATTGCAACAATCGGCCGTCTTACAAAAAATTCTCCCATAATAGTGTAGGTATTGCTTCTTAATTAACGAATGAAATTATAGTACTGTCAGGTGACCATGGCTTGTTGACAGGATTAATAACTGAGCCGCTTCGCAGTAACTGAGTGCCTCCGACGACAATTCTATCGCCAGCAGTCAAACCTTCATCAACAACATAACTCATATTGTATTTAGGTCCGATCTTTATTAGTTTCAAATTTAATTTATTGCTGTCTGCAACAGTAAACACCTGGTACAATCCCTGCATTTCACTAACTGCCCTTTGTGGAATGAGCAAAGCATTTTCACGTAAGTCAGTAATTATTCTCAGTTTGACATACTGCCCCGGACGAATTAAATTATCTGTATTTTTAAATACAGCTTGAAGAGTCAATGCGCCTGTTGAGGGATCTACCTGACGATCGATAAAATCCAATTTTCCTTTCATAGGATAATAGGTCCCGTCTGCAAGTATCATACTGACATTATCTTCCTTTGTACCAATCTTGATTCCAAGTGACTGCGTCAGCCGGGTAATCCTGAGGTATTCCTTTTCACTTATTGTAAAACGGACCCTTATGAAATCTAAGTTAGAAACAGTATTCATAATATAGGCTGGCCCTTTTGTTACATAATCACCAACCTTGAATTTTGAAATGCCGATCATCCCGCTGATAGGTGCAACAACACTACAGTACCCAAGCTCTATATTTGCGTTCCTCAATGAAGCTTCACAAGATTCAACCATTGCTTTACTTGAGGTGAGAGAAGCCTGGGCTGCGACAAGTTCCCGCTGGCTAACAGCGCCAATAGCTGCAAGAGGTTCAATACGATCAAGATCATTTTGGGCTTTTATCATCAATCCATTGGCATCTGCAAGTGCAGCAGAAGCTTCATCAACTGCATTTTTATAAGGCAGCGGATCGATAGTGTATAACAGCTGACCCTTATTTACCATCGAACCTTCCTTGAAATGCATTGATAATACCCAACCTTCAACACGGCTTCTCATTTCTACATCTGATTCACCGTAAGTTTGTCCTGTATACTCAGATTCAAGATTAACACTCTGCTGTAAAACCTGAACTACAGGTACATCCATTGGAATTACTGCCACAACTTCTTTTTTCCCTTTACAGGAATAGAGAGTAAATCCAACAATGACTATTAAGAAAATGATACTCCTTTTTTTCATATCTCTGATTTAAAATGTTAAATATTCTGGTTCAGTATTAATCATGTGTAAATGTAAGATTATTTTATAAAATAATTGCAAAAGCAATACTGTCTGGCATTTGATATTTGTGATAATCAATTATTCAAAACCAGATGTACAATTCAGTTTTATTGTATTTGATTTTGAAGATCATTTTATAAATCCAAAGATACTCTCTGCCTGACTTTTAAAATATAGTACTAAGGTTCTATTTCAAAAAAATATTGACACTTAGCAATTCAAAAATTCAGGATAATTATGGAATTTCTCAATGTAAATGTTCCCTTAAAACATTTATCCCACTCATTATAAATATGTTATGGTTAGAAAATAACAAATTTCTAAATGAAATGATTTTTGCACATACTCAAGAATTTCTCAAAAGTCTTAACTAATTTTGAATATAAAAATATTAGAATGAAGAAGCTTTATTCCGATTCTGCACCTTTACGAAGTTCACTTTTACTTCTTTCATTGATTTTAGCAGTTTTTATCCTACCTGTAATTCCGGGAATCCTTCAAAAAACTCTGTTCCGGGTTTTTTACACATTTATCTATATATCAGCAATATTGTCGCTTGATAAAAGAAGTAAACCAATGATTAACTTTGTGGCAGCTACTATCCTTATAGAATGGATTTCAGGAATTCTGGATATGGAGGTCGTTCTGGCACTTGCCAAACTAGTGAATATTTCCTTTTTCTTTGTTATAGTGATTTTATTAATAAGGCAGATCGCTATTTCAAAAAAGGTATCGACAGAAATAATTCTCGATTCTGTTTCAGGCTATCTTCTTATCGGAGTAATTTTTTCAATTCTGATAATTTTCATTATCCAATATGATCCTGAATCAATGTCTAATATCCAGAGTCAGGGTAATGAATCTGAATCTTACAATAACAAAAGCGTTCCACTGTATTTCTCATTTGTAACTCTAGCAACACTGGGGTATGGTGATATTCTTCCTTTAAAACCTTATACCCGCTCACTTGCCACACTGATTGTATTAACAGGACAATTCTACATTGCAATCATTGTTGCACTGCTTGTCGGGAAGTTTGCTTCACAAAAGCCCGGGTCAGAAGATGATTAATTCACCATAGCAAATATTTTTCTAATAACCATTTCTTAATTTTAACTTCTATAAAATAATATAACTATCTGGAATGAAAAATAAAGTTAACAATACTCTTTTATTTGTATTCTAAACCCCACCCTAACCCTCCCCTTAAACAAATAAGGGGAGGGCACAAATCCGTTATTTCCGTAATGTTTCGCCCCTTCCCTTACTGTTTAAGGGAAGGGGTTGGGGGAAGGGTTAAGTGTAAAAGATGCCTGACGATATAACATGTTTATTATTGATCACCGATACTCATATAAAATAAATAAATATCAATATGTCTGATATCAATTCATCCAACAATAATGCTTCGATACGCAAAATAGCGGAAACAGCAATAAGAATTGCTCTGCTTTTTTTAATGCTTTATTGGTGTTACACTATTATCAAACCATTCATGGATATTATGCTATGGGCAATTATTTTTGCTGTTTCATTATATCCAATATATAACTGGCTGAATCAGAAACTATCCGGAAGAAAAGTTTTATCCTCAGCACTCATAATAATAATAATGCTACTGGTTCTCACATTACCCGGATTACTTTTCGCAAAATCACTGTATGATGGAGTTGCATATCTGAAAGAACAATATGAGATGATGGAGACAGTAATACCTGCAGCTTCTGAGGAAATAATTGAATTACCATTAGCAGGACCATTTTTATATGAAAAATGGAACTGGGTTTCACAGCATATTGGTGAGAGTCTTAAAGAATATGCACCACAGATTAAAGAGGTTTTGATTGGGCTCTTTTCATCAGTCGCTTCAGCCGGAGCGGCATTTCTTAAGCTAATTATTTCAATTATAGTTTCAGGCTTCCTGCTTATCAATGCTGATAAGGCTGGCAAATTAGCTTACGAAGTTTTCGTAAAGTTAATAGGCGATAAAGGTCATGAGTTTGCAGATATGGCTGAAAATACAATACGAACAGTGGTAAAAGGAATAGTCGGGGTTGCATTCATACAATCAACTTTATTCGGGATAGGGATGATTGTTGCAGGAGTACCTGCTGCAGGTCTGTTTGTTATTCTCTCGCTGATATTCGGCATAATACAGATAGGAATTTTTCCTGTATCAATCCCGGTAGTAATTTATGTTTTTGCAACCAAAAGTACAGGCATTGCAGTACTATTTCTTATCTGGACTGGTGCGGTATCGCTTGTGGATAATATATTAAAACCAATTTTATTAGGACATGGAGCTGTAGTCCCAATGGCTGTAGTTTTTATTGGTGCAATAGGCGGATTTATAAATTCAGGTCTGGTAGGACTTTTTACAGGTGCTATAATTTTCTCAGTTGGTTATAAGCTATTCCTTTTCTGGCTTGATGAAAGAAAGGTTGAGGCAGGAGAAACTGAAAATAAAGGAAAGAAATAACAAGTTGTAATATTTCGTTTATAGTAAATATATTACCTGTATTGTATCTCTTGTTTCACACAAAAACAAATGACTATGAAAGATAAAGACAAAAATTCAGGTTCAGAGGCCATTCCTGCTGTTTTTCCATCATTATACCAGATAAATACAAGGGTTTGGCTGACCCGGCTTTCAGCTGAACTTGGCTTCAGAGCCACACTTGATGATATTCCGGATTATGAACTGGATAAACTTGCAGAATCAGGATTTGAATGGATATGGTTTCTGAGTGTCTGGCAGACCGGAGCTGAAGCTCAGAATATTTCCAGGCAAAATCCTGAATGGAGAAAAGATTTCCTTAATACTCTCCCTGATCTCCAGGAGGAGGATATACTGGGTTCAGGGTTTGCCATAACCAAATATGAGGTTCATGAGCTGTTAGGTGGCGATGAAGCATTGGGCCGGCTTAGAAAAAGGTTGTCAGAGCGTGGCCTGAAACTTATGCTGGATTTTGTTCCCAACCATACTGCACCTGACCATAAATGGGTCAGCGATCATTCTGATTTTTTTATTATTTCAACTGAAAACTCTCTCAGAAATGAGCCTGCAAATTATATAAGGATCAACCTGAAATCAGGAGATAAAATATTTGCTCACGGCAGAGATCCCTTTTTTCCCGGCTGGCCGGATACATTACAGCTCAATTATGGTAATTCCGACTTGCAAAAGGCAATGATAGGTGAATTGATAAGAATTGCCGGTCAATGCGATGGCTTAAGGTGCGATATGGCGATGCTTGTACTTCCGGAAGTGTTTGAAAGGACATGGGGTATCAAATGCCAGAATTTCTGGCCTGAAGCGATCCGGCAGGTTCGTGAGGTAAATCCGGGATTCTGTTTTATGGCTGAAGTCTATTGGGATCTTGAATGGACACTTCTCCAGCAGGGATTTGATTATACATACGATAAACGGTTATATGACAGGTTAAAGGAAGGTCATACAAAACCAGTCAGGGAACATTTCTTTGCCCCTCTTGATTACCAGGCAAAGATGGCCAGATTCCTGGAGAATCATGATGAACCCAGAGTGGCTGCCGAGTTTCCTTCAGAGATGCATGAAGCAGCTGCCATCATTACCTTTCTGTCGCCAGGTCTTCGTTTTTTTCATGATGGCCAGTTTCAGGGCAGAAAGAAAAGGATCTCACCACATCTTGTAAGAGCGCCACAGGAAGAGCTTAATGAAGAACTGGAGAAATTTTATGCCAGGCTTTTAAGTATTCTAAATAAACCGATATTTAAGTATGGATCATGGATGCTGGCAGATTGTTTACCAGCCTGGGAAGGCAATTGGTCTTACGAAAGCTTTATATCTTTTATATGGAAAGGTTCGGAGGAAGAAAATATCCTTGTAGCAGTGAACTATTCACACTTTAACAGCCAGTGTTATATTAAGCTACAATTTCAGGAGTTTGGTACTGCTACCTGGATATTTCATGACCTCATTAGTGGAAAAAGTTATGAGAGGGAAGGTCTGGATTTACAAACAAAAGGGTTGTATCTGGACGAGCCTGGGTGGAAGTATTATGTTTTCACCATTAAACAAAAGTAGATTAACTGATCACAACTTCAATTAATTTCTTATTTGAAGGTTTTATCTCATAGTTTTTTTCAAATATCTTAATTTCAATAGTTTCAAGTGAAAGATTTGTAATTTCAATATACCCTGCAGTTACTTTTACTGCGAATAGGTTCTCTCTGAACCTTGCCCGAAATGAATATGATTTCCATTTCCATGGTATCAATGGAGTTAATACAACTTTATCAGATACAATTCTCATACCACCAAATCCTTCAACAATTGCCAACCAGGTCCCGGCCATGCTGGTTATATGAAGTCCTTCAGAGACTTCGTTATTATAATCATCCAGATCAAGTCGTGATGTACGAAGGTAAAGTTCATAGGCCTTCTCTATATAACCTATCCTGGATGCCATGATAGAGTGTATGCAGGCGGACAATGATGATTCATGGACAGTCATTGGTTCATAAAAATCGAAATTGCGTTTAATGGTTTCAAGGTCAAAATTCTCTTCCAGAAAATATAAACCCTGCAAAACATCTGCCTGCTTTATATAACAAGATCTGAGTATCCTGTCCCACGACCAGTTCTGATTTATTGGTCTCTCTTCTTTCGGGATAGAAGATGCCGGCTTAAGCTCTTTATCGAGGAAACCATCCTGCTGCAAAAATACCCCACGTGTATCATCATAAGGGAGATGCATCCTTTTTATGATATCCTCCCATCTGGTTGTCTCTTCCTGATACTTAAACTTGGTTGCGGAAAGTATCTTCCTATATTTATCATGATTTATACTTTCCAATCCCCTAAGGCATTTTAGAGTATATTTTAAAGTCCAAACAGCAATATTATTTGTGTACCAGTTGTTATTTACATTATTCTCGTACTCATTTGGACCTGTAACTCCAAGAATAACATATTCACCACGGTTTTCTGAATAGGTAGTTCGCTGGCTCCAGAATCTTGATAATCCGATAAGTACCTCCAGGCCATACTCTGCAATATAATCAGAGTCACCGGTATGCCGGATGTAATTATAAATTGCAAAAGCTATTGCTCCATTCCTGTGTATCTCTTCAAATGTAATTTCCCATTCATTATGACACTCTTCACCGTTAATCGTGACCATAGGGTATAATGCCGCTCCATCTTTAAATCCCAGTTTTGCACCATTCTCAATGCTCTTCTGGAGATGCTTATACCTGTAAATCAGAAGGTTCTTTGCAACCCGGGTTGGTGCGGTTTTAAGGAAGAAAGGGAGCGCAAAAGCTTCAGTATCCCAATAGGTAGTACCCCCATATTTTTCTCCAGTAAAACCTTTTGGTCCAATGTTTAATCTTTCATCTGTTCCTGTGTAGGTCTGATTAAGATGGAAAATATTAAATCTTATACCCTGCTGTGCCGCAACATCCCCTTCAATTTCTACATCGGAATCGTCCCATATTCTTTTCCACTTCTCCCGGTGATCCTGAAGCAGATTTGTATATCCTCTCCGGCTGGCAAATTCCAGCCTTTTCTTTACAATTTCAACAAGGTCTTCATTCTTTTGATATAGAGAAGATTGAACAGAAGCATATTTAATAAAAACCAGTTCGTCACCCGGGGAGAAATTTACATTAATCTTATTGCTTACATAGCCTTTCCTTGATATAACTTCAGGTTTAAATTTAAGAATTTTCCCGTTTTTCTGAACCTCAAATTTCATTCCTGTTGATACGTAGAAATCAGTTTTAAGAGTTTTGGATGTTATTATCCCAATTCCGGTATCCGCAAAGTCATACATATCTTCCCAGAATCTTTCACCATAATTGGTATCTTCATTCCTAACATCACCATCGAGGTAAACATTAAATTCAACTGTTCCGGCAAAGTCCAGAGGTTTAACACTATACTTAATAATTCCCAGATCCGGTTCAGCCATACTCAGAAATCTGCGGGAATTAATCTCAATGTGTTTCTCTTTTGAATGTTCCCAGATAAAACTCCGTTCAAGATAACCCTCCATCATATTAAGCACCCTTATGAAAGATCTGACTTTTACTTTTGCAAGATCAAGTATTTTATCATCAACTGAAATATCTAATCCAGTCCATTTGGGAGCATTCAGGACTTTGGCAAAGTACTCAGGATAGCCGTTTTTCCACCATCCTACCCTGGTCTTATCCGGGTAATAGACCCCTGCTACATAACTCCCTTGAAGTGTATCACCTGAATAGTGTTCTTCAAAGTTAGCCCTCTGTCCCATGTATCCGTTACCAATAGAGAATATGCTTTCTGCCTCCCTGTTTAGTTCAGGATAGAAGCCTTCCTCAATTATATGCCACTGATCTAACTTAAATAAACTATTCATATCCAAGTCTTTTTTCAAGAGCAGTCAGTTTATCAAGATCCATTTCATAGAGTCCCTTTACAACCATGTGAGCATCTTTCAAAATATTCTTATCTCCTATTCCAATACAAATCATCCCTGCATTCAGAGCTGCCTCAATCCCGGCTATGGCATCCTCAAATACCAGGCATCTTTCTCTTTCAATATCAAGCATTCTGGCAGCTTCTAAAAAAACCTCAGGATCAGGTTTTGTTTTAGTCACTGTATTTCCATCAGCTACAGCATCAAACACATTAACCATACCAATCCTGTTGAGTATCAATGAAGTATTCCTGCTGGCTGATCCCAGCGCTATTTTGATTTTCTCTCTCTTAAGGACATTAATTAATTCAAGTGTACCCGGAAGGATATCTCGGGGTGTCATCTTATTTATATACTCTACATACCATTTATTCTTTAAAGCAGCAAGTTCCAGCTTTTCTGACGTCGGGAGTTGCTTTCTTCCTATTTCCAGGATGATCTCAAGTGAATCCATCCTGCTGACACCTTTGAGACGTTCATTATCGTTCTGAGTAAATATTATTCCCATATCCTCCGTAAGTCTTCTCCATGCCTCATAGTGATACGTTGCTGTATCCACAACTACACCATCAAGATCAAAAATACAGGCCTGTGTCCACATAATATTATATTAGGATATTTTCAGAGTGATTTGTCAATAAAAATTATTAAAACTTTTTTGACTAATAACCTTTTTTCACTGAATCGGGGGGAAAAGCTCTTTTAATAGTTACTTACTTCTCAGCCAACAATTGTTTTTTCAGCAGTTGTAATTCAGCAACCTGAGCCTCACTTACTTTAGGATATTCCAGCTTCATGGAATTAAGTGCATTAAGAATAGCGGCTGCGACTACAATACGGGCATATGCTTTATTATCGGCAGGCACGACATACCATGGTGATTTTTCTGTTGAAGTCTTTCTTATTAAGTCTTCATAACAATCCATGTATTGTGTCCAGAATTTTCTTTCTGAGAGATCCGTTTTACTGAATTTCCAGTTTTTATCAGGTTTGTCAATACGTTCAAGAAACCTTTTTTTCTGCTCCTTCTTCGATACATTGAGAAAAATTTTGACGATCAGGATACCATTATTGTTCAGATATTTTTCGAAATTCTTTATATCATCCAGACGATTGTTCCATATATTTTTATCAATTAATTTGCCAGGAATTTTTTGTCCGGCGAGATATTCTTCATGTACTCTTACTACAAGCACCTCCTCATAATATGACCTGTTAAAAATGCCAATGCGCCCCCTTTCAGGAAGCTGCTTCATACACCGCCACAGGTAATCATGATCAAGCTCTTCTGCACTTGGCGATTTGAAAGAGGTGACCTGGCATCCCTGTGGATTAATACCTGACATAACATGTTTAATTGCTCCATCCTTACCTGCAGCGTCCATAGCCTGAAAAACCACCAGTAGTGACCATTTATCCTGTGCATATAATTTATCCTGCAGATCAGCAAGAGCTTCAACTCCCAGCTGCAATACCTTCTGTGCAAGAGGTTTATCTTCCTGGCCAAAATCAGAACCAGAAGTTGTCTCGTACTCTTTCAGCTTAAATTTTTTATCACCTTTTACACGATATTTCTTCGCAAGCTTCTTTGCACGCTCAATAAGTTCTTTATTACTCAACTTGTCGAATTCATTAATTCTACTAATTACTTCATCTGTGTTTATTACAGCTTTTTCTTTCTTCGTCATGTTGTGAGTATTATGAAAATTGCCTCTCAAATCATTCAAATATAAATTTCTTTAAAATAAAAGTATTGGAAATGAAGATACTAAGGTAAGATAAAAAAACAAAACAAAAAATACTTCTTAAGTTCATAAATTGATTCAATATTAGCATATTTATGTCTTTACAAAAACTTAATATCGTTAGAACATATTAAATGAATTAATTGTATATTGAAAAGGATTATTTTTAAAAGCTAAACCAGATATAGTTATGAACTCAAAGAGGAAACTAATAAGCAATAGCAAGACCTGGCAAGATCTTGCAGATCATAAAAACACTATTTCATCTCTCACTAATCTTTTCGAAAAGGACCCTAAACGTGGAGAGAGATTTACCTGTGAGGCTGAAGGGCTTTTGCTTGATTATTCAAAGAACCTGATCACTGATGATACTCTCGGTTTACTTATCCAACTTGCAGGGGAAGCAGGACTGAAAGAGAGAATTGAGGCCATGTTCAATGGCGAAAAGATCAATATCACGGAAAACAGGGCTGTTCTGCATGTGGCACTTCGCGCACCACAGAGTTCATCAATAGTTGTAGACGGAAAGAACGTAGTACCAGAGGTTCATAAAGTTCTCAATAAGATGCAGGAGTTTGCCGACCGGATCCGGAACAGATCATGGAAAGGTTACAGTGGAATAAATATAAGGAATATTGTTAATATAGGTATCGGAGGATCTGACCTTGGTCCTGTCATGGCTTATGAAGCACTCAGGTCCTACTCCGACCGTGACCTGAATTTCCGGTTTATATCAAATGTTGATGGAACTGACTTTGCAGAAGCCGTACAGGATATTGATGCCAGTGAAACTCTCTTTATTGTATCCTCCAAGACTTTTACAACTCTGGAAACCATGACGAATGCCAATTCAGCCCGTGAATGGTTAATAAAGTCATACAATGGAGATGAGAAGGCGGTAGCAAAACATTTTGTGGCTGTATCAACCAATGCATCTGAAGTTTCAAAGTTTGGCATTGATACTGATAATATGTTTGGATTCTGGGACTGGGTAGGTGGCCGATACTCAATGGATTCAGCAATTGGTCTCTCCACAATGCTTGCTATAGGACCAGATAATTTCCGGGCCATGCTCAGTGGATTTCATAAAATGGATGAACACTTTCGTACAGCTCCATTCAAAAATAATCTTCCCGTATTAATGGGATTACTGAGCGTCTGGTATACGAATTTCTGGGATGCAGAAACTATTGCAGTACTACCATATGAACAATATCTTAAACGATTTCCTGCATATCTGCAACAGCTTACAATGGAGAGTAACGGAAAGCATGTTACCATCGATGGAGAAGAAGTCGACTACCAGACAAGTCCTGTTTACTGGGGAGAGCCAGGTACAAACGGGCAACACTCATTTTATCAGCTAATTCACCAGGGTACCAGATTTATACCATGCGACTTTATTGCATTTGGCAAACCTCTGAAATTAATCGGAAGACATCACGATATTCTTATTGCAAATGTATTTGCCCAGGCTGAGGCACTTGCTTTCGGTAAAACACTTGAACAAGTTAAATCAGAAGGAGTACCTGACTGGCTGGCCCCACATAAGGCATTTGATGGTAACAGGCCATCTAATACTATTCTTGCCCAAAAACTTACACCGGAGGTACTTGGCAACCTTGTTGCCCTCTATGAGCACATTGTATTTACACAGGGTATTGTTTGGAATGTTGATTCATTTGATCAATGGGGAGTAGAATTAGGTAAGGTATTAGCTCAACGTATTATTCCCGAACTGGAAAGCAAGGCAAATCCCGAACTGGGCCATGATAGTTCAACTAATAATCTAATCAGGAAGTATCGAACAATGAAAGGATAAAACCTGATTATCTGCTCACGAATAAACTGAATTAACGAACAATATAAGCGTAACAAGAGAACAACACTGGTTTATCCTGTTATTTCTTCTTGTCCTTCTTCTCGTTATGAATAAATTCCAGTCTATAATCAGCATCACGATTGATATGTGATGGACCAGAGACTAACATTGCTATCGAACCTGGCAAATCATGCTTCCGGAGCCAATTTCTTGCATATTCAGGCCAGCTGTCTGGTTCATTTGTGATTTTAACCGGATGAACTCCATATGAAAATGCCAGGCCCTTACAAACACTCTCGTCCGGGCTAATTGCAATAATCCAGACAGGCGGATTGAAGCGTGTAATCATCCGGGCAGTAGTACCCGTATGGCTAGGTACGAATACTCCAGAAAAGGGTAAAGTATCGATGGCATGTTCCACCATAATTGCAATAGCTTCTGAGGCTGATTCAGGCATTTTTTTGCCAGGAATCATGTTGGTATCATTGTATTTTACAGGAGGTCGGTTTGCTTCTGTATATGCAGCAATTTTACCAAGCATTAAAATTGATTCCTCGGGATATTTTCCCATTGCCGATTCCCCTGATAACATTATACAATCTGTCCCATCAAGAATTGCATTGGCCACGTCAGTCGACTCAGCACGGGTAGGCAGGCGGCTGGAGGTCATTGATTCCAGCATCTGTGTTGCAGTTATTACCGGTTTTCCGGCATTACTGGCTTTGGCAATAAGTTGCTTCTGAAGTATAGCCATTTGCTCGATCGGTACCTCCACTCCAAGATCTCCACGTGCCACCATTATTCCATCTGACACTTTCAGAATTTCATCGATGTGTTCAAGGGCATCAGACCGTTCAATTTTAGCTATAATAAATGGGGTTTTTCCAAGTGCCCTGGCTGCAGCACGTACAGCTTCAATATCGGATGCAGTTTCTACAAAAGACTGACTAACCGCATCCACACCATGATTCAGAGCAAACTCAAGACAAGCCCTGTCATGATCAGTAAATGCGCTAATCCCAAGATTAATACCAGGAAGATTAAGACCTTTTTTTGAACGTAACTCCCCTCCTACCAAAACTTTACACTGGACATCTGAACCTTTAATATTTTCTACCATAAGTTGTACCAACCCATCGTTAAGAAAAAGCTTGTCCCCCGGTTTGACTACCTTTGGTAAAGATTCAAAGCTCATAGAGACCCTTTCACGACTTCCTATAATATCTTCACTGGTTAAAGTAAAGCTATCACCCAATACCAATAGGATTGGCTCCGGTTCTATCTTCCCTAACCTCATTTTGGGACCTGGCAAGTCAGCCATAATTGATACATTATGACCGGTAACCTTCTCTGCCGCGCGGATACGTGCAATTCTGTCCGCATGACCTGAAAAATCTCCATGAGAAAAGTTTAACCGGGCTATATTGAGCCCTGCTCTGATAAGCCTTTCAAGCATTTCCGGTGAATCAGAAGCCGGACCTATAGTGGCAACAATTTTGGTTTTATGATCCGGAAGTGAAATATTACTCATATTCTTTTTGGTTTAAGAGGAAATTTATTGTCGATACATGCTATTATTCAAACCTGGGTTGTTGCCCGGTTGCTGCCAGGACTGCGTTCCATTGAAATCCGTCAGGATCCATGGACTTCTTCCGGCTGGTCAGTAGATCAATTGGTACATGAATGAACTGATTGTGCAGGTACCCGATCACCAATCCTGTCTTACCAGCCATTGCGGCATGAACTGCATTTCGTGCAAACTGATCACACAGTATCGAGTCTTCGGAATTAGCCGGACTGCTACGAACTAGATAACTTGGATCAATGTAACGCATTACAATCGGGATATTCTCTGTTTTGAAAAAACCTTCAATTTGTTCACGCATGAATATACCAATATCTTTAATCTTAATATTTCCGGACGCATCACGTTTATTTTCATCCTTTTCCAGCAATTCCTGTCCGGCACCCTCAGCTACAACAACAAGTGCATGGGATCTTTTCAAAATACGCTCTTTTAGTGCAGCAAGAAAACCATTTGGGCCATCGAGTCTGAATGGGACTTCAGGAATCAACGTGAAATTTACGTCCTGATTGGCAATTGTTGCACCTGCAGCAATAAATCCTGCATGACGCCCCATAAGTTTAACCAGCGCTATGCCATTCTCCACACTGCGTGCCTCAGTATGGGCATTATCAAGAACTTTTCCTGCTTCCTGAACTGCTGTAAGGTAACCAAATGTCCTTGCTACAAAAGGAATATCGTTATCAATGGTCTTTGGTATTCCGACTACCGAAATAGGGTGGCCTCTTTTTTTTGCCTCAAGGAACAACTCATTACCACCACGCTGTGTTCCATCACCGCCAACTACGAAAAGCATATTCACTCCCAGTTTTATCAGATTATCAACAGCCAGACTAATATTTACCGGGCCTCTTGAGGTTCCAAGACATGTTCCGCCTTCCCTGTGTATATTGTCAACGAATTCTGGTGTTAACACAATTGGTTTCTTCCCATTTACAGGATCAAGTCCTTTATAGCCTCCCCTGAATCCAAGTACTTCCTTAACCCCGTAAGTATAATGGAGTTCGAGAAATACAGATCTGATAACATCATTAAGGCCCGGACACAAGCCACCACACGTTACTATTCCTGCGCGTGTTTCTTTCGGATTAAAAAAGAGTTTTGAACGGGGACCAGCAAGCTCGAATAACAAACCAGGATCATCGGCTACATTCAGGTTCTTAATAATATTTTCGGGAACACGAAGATCTTCATCAATACTTCTTCCTAAAAGAGATGTGAACTTAGGTTCTCCAAGAGACGTAATATTCATAATTAAATCCTTTATATGTTTTTTCTTACACAATTATCAGTTAAAAAGTACCTTTCAAAAACAGAGTAAAATAGTAAATCTACTTCAAAGACAGAAATATCGGCATATCTTTTTTAACTAAAGTCTGGATATACAAAAACTGGTAACCCTGTTGAAGGTTACCAGTCATCTTAAATACTTACAGAATATAGATATTCTTTCTGATTATTTTTTCACTTCAACAAATGGTAATTCTCCCATTATCTGGTTGCGGATCCCTGTAAGAATAAATAATTCAACCTGATAAAATTGCAGTGCATTAATCGGATTGGTTGCTTTCTTCACTTTATTGTAATAGCTTAACAACAATCCATCGGTTTTCTTTGACACATCAAGGGCTTTCTTCATCCATGCATCAGCACCTTCGTTGGTCATTTTCTGGTATGTATCTGCATATTCGTTTAAAAGGTCAATTCTCTGTTTACCATAAACTTTACGTTGATTTTCATATTCATCATATAATTTCCAGAATGCATCACTCTGAGCAGCATCCACCTGTACGAATTCTGCCACCATGGCTTTTTTCTCCATTCCAAATGCAGCCTGCATAATATCAATTTCTTCTTTGTTAGACTGAGCATTAATCAAGCCTGAGAATAAGAAAATGGTTACAAAAAATAATAATGACTTTTTCATAAAAATAATTTTTAATAATTGGTTTTTAAATAATCAAAACACGTTAGCATCTGATAAGTAATGTTAAAAAACATTCAGACACTATTTGAATGCAAAGCTAAAAAATTTTCATGCATTTCGAAAATCATTTTAAAAAAAGGTGCCATTCAAGGATTATTTCGAAAGCACAGGGATCTGTCTGTTTATTGACTCTTCAAGAGATATCAAAGTTTCTGTCCTTACGATACCTGGAATATTCTGAATTGTGTCTGTCAGAATCATCCTCAAATGCTCATTATCAAGTGTATATACTTTAATAAATAATGAATAATTACCTGTTGTATAATGGCATTCAATTATTTCAGGAATCTCCTTGAATTTTTCTACAACCTCGCGAAAATGGCCCGGGTGATCCAGAAAAATTCCAATATAGGCACAGGTTTTAAAACCTACCATTACCGGATCGACTTTAAATTCAGATCCCCGGATCACTCCAATCCGAATTAAACGTTGCACCCGCTGATGAATTGCTGCTCCGGAAACACCACATTCCCTGGCTACCTCCAAATAAGGTATTCTTGCATTTTTTGTAATAATATCAAGAATGTTTTTATCAAGATTGTCAATTTGTAAATTATCTGACATGTTTTTAGAATTTTATTGACTTTATTAAAACAATATCTTAAATTCTTTCAAAATTATATGAAAAAATAGAATTGTGATCAAAAAACTCAAAAAAACCGTAATCACTTATGAGTAATATTTGAATCGCGGTTTATTAATCCTATAATTTCCTTAATATCTGAAAAACCTTTTTCAACGAGAAATTTTTCAATTCCGTCCAGAATTCTGACAGAAGCCTGGGGATCGATAAATGAAGCTGTTCCTACCTGAATTGCACTGGCTCCGGCAAGGAGGAATTCTATTGCATCTGATGCATTCATTATCCCCCCCATTCCAATAACTGGTATTTTAACAGCATTTGCAACCTGCCAGACCATTCTGAGTGCTACCGGCTTAATTGCAGGACCTGACAGACCACCTGTTATTGTTGATAAGGCAGGTTTCATCAGTTTTATATCAATTGCCATACCAAGCAGAGTGTTAATCAGTGACACTGAATCGGCACCCTCTTCCTCAACAGCTCTTGCAAAATCAACAATATTGGTGACATTTGGTGATAGCTTTACAATGAGTTTCTTTGAATAAACGGCTCTGACAGCCCTTGTTACCTCACGAGCAGAATCAAGATTTGTACCAAATGCCATGCCTCCCATCTTTACATTAGGACATGATATATTCAACTCAATAGCCGGAATCTTCTCAAGCTTATCTAATCTGCCAGCAAGTGTAACATAATCATCAATATAACTTCCGTTAATATTGACGATCATATGAGTATTATAATCCTTGATACGGGGATATATGCTGCTTTCAAAATAGTCAATTCCTTTATTCTGTAATCCGACAGAATTCAGCATCCCTGCAGGAGTTTCAGCCATGCGTGGATATTTGTTCCCTTCTCTGTGTTCAAGGGTTAATCCCTTTACAAATACAGCACCCAGGCTCGAAACATCGAAAAAATCATCAAATTCAGGTCCATATCCGAAAGTGCCTGAGGCGGTCATGACCGGATTTTTAAAAAGCAGATCACCTATGGAGATGCTGAGATTTACCATTTCAAATCAGTTATATTGAATACAGGACCATCAATGCAACTGCAAAGATTACCTTTAATTGTATCAACAACACAGCAGAGACATGCACCTATACCACATGCCATAAGATTTTCAAGCGATACCTCACAAACAGCATTTTGCCGTATAGCATAGCCTGCAACAGCTCTCATCATTGAATCGGGTCCACAACAATAGATCCTGTCATATCCAACTTCAGATAAGACAGAATGGTCTGTTACGTATCCCTTTTCCCCTTGGGAGCCATCTTCAGTTGTTAAATAAACAGTGCCTATCTCTGAATATGCATCAAATTCAATAATCCGACTTCTGTTACGAAAACCAAGAAGAATATCCGGTTGATAGCCAATTGATTTTAAATGTTTTCCAAGGTAAAGCAGAGGAGCAATACCACATCCTCCACCAACAAGCAGTATCTTTTCTCCTGTTTCCGGAGTACTAAAAGAGTTACCTAAAGGGTAAACCAGGTTAAGCTTATCGCCAACCCTGAGTTGAGATAGTTTTAATGTTCCGCTACCTGCAACCTGAATAAGAAGCTTGATAGTATTTCTCTTATAATCAACATCATGTATTGATATAGGTCTTCTGAGAAAGGTTTCAGGACTACCATCAACCCTTACCTGTACAAATTGTCCAGGCTTAATTATGGGCAACTCCTTATCACCTTGAAGTTCCAGAATGTTGAAATCAGTGCTAATACGCTTATTTTCAACAATATTTAAATCTTCAATGCGCTTTGACATCAAGTTAATTTTGAAACAAAGATAATTTTTAAGAGCGATTTCAGAAAATTAAGCAGCAAGATATTTAACAAATAAAATATAAGTTCAAAAATAAACTAAGCCGGGTAGTATTCCTTAAAGCTATTATCCTTTAAAAACCATACTATGCACTTCACATCAGAACTATTGACCGGCTCTTGCTTATTTAAGTTGATTTTAGCGCTCTCAACCTTATTATCAATAATTTCATCATAACCGGGGGATGCTGTTTGATCAGAGGAAACTGAATTTTCACCAGTGTTTAATGTACTAAACTCATCAAACAATGACTGCATTTTACTATCTTTATACATTGTTCCTCTTCCGAACAATAACCACTCTGTTGAAAGAAACCGATATTTCTCCAGCATTTTCATAATAAAGTCAAGGCTAGGGTTATTCCTTCCAGAAAGTATATGTGATATACCTGATGGCTGAACACCAATCTCTTCAGCGAACTGAGCAGAAGTTTTATTTTCAGCTCTGAGAAATTCAATTATTCTTTCTTTCATAACTCCTGATTTATGTTTTACAAATGTAAACAAATTAATAATTACATATGTAATTTTAAATATTGACATTTGTAATTTAATCAAGAATATTGTAAAAATTTAATCTCAATTAAAACTGTATATTATTGATATTCAGATTTTTAATTATCAATTAAACTAAAGTATATAGTTAGATTAGAGCTATAAAGCTCTGGCATATAATATATTAATAGTATTATCTAATTGTTTTTAGATATTTCATCTTATCAAAATCATTTTAACAATATCAAATACTTCAGTTAAATATCATTAATATATTAATATGCTGATATATATAGAAATTATTGTATATAACCTTATATAATATAATTCTGTAATCTTAATCATAATATAAATAGATTACATCTGTAAGTAATTTGGTTAATTAGATGAAGTTACAGCTGTAATCACACAAGTAGAGTTACATATGTAACATATAGAATTTTTAGAAGTCTGATTAATTATTAATTTTTTATTGAAACTCTACCAGATTTTAATTTATTAGAGATCCTCCTTTCCTATTATCAAATATTAAAACCTGGGAAGGTTAAGATATTAGAAAACGGACGATTCAGATGATAGTTATCTTACCAGCCATATATTGTCACAGGAGTTTCAGGCATTATTGCAATAAGGATGGATTTTATTATTTATCCATTGAAGTATTTAGCTGAAATTTTAAAATATAGGTTATTCCTGGCCGCATTGCAAACAGGATAGATTAAAACCTACCGGGGATGTTGATATAAATAAAGATTGAGAGAAGCAATTTTTTTATAGCAGGAAGTTTTCCGTTAACTGCATGATCCTGAACACCCGCTATTACTGCTGCTGCCGCAAGAAGAACATGAATGGGCAGATATCGCAGCCAATTCCTGCTCAGTAGCCTGTCTTACCTCTAATATTCTGCCGGAAAAATACAGATCCTGTCCAGCCATCGGGTGGTTAAAATCCATTTTGACGTAAGTATCTGTAATTTCATTTATTGTCCCGTTAAGAGGATTCCCATCTGAATCCATCATGGGAACTTCATTTCCAACCTGGCAAATTTCTTCGTTGATTTTTCCGTCAGTTTCAAAAACAGCAACAGGAACATTTACTATCATCTCTTCTCTCCTGGGTCCATATGCTGATTCAGAATCCAGTTTGAAACTAAAACTTTCTCCTTTTGTCAATGTAAGCAAATTAGATTCAAAGGCTGGTAATAATCTGCCGGTTCCGCAAATGAAAGTAAGAGGTCTGTTTTCATCAAGGGCTTCAATTATACGACCTTCCTGATTACTTTGTCTCAATTCATATACAATCGAAACCCAGCTGTCTTTTTCAATTTTCATATTAATCTCAATTTTTTTTATTAGCAGGCACAAAGATAAATTAAAAAGGGAATGAGGAACAGACAATGCAGAAATAATTAAAATAACATTTTCAATAATCAGAAAATAAATCCGGATCATTAATGTCAGACATAATTTATTTCATGGTTATGAATATCAATAAGATACATTTTATATCCACAGAAAACTCTACACTAGAAGTTAAAGCTTATCCTAAGTTCCGGATTACCATAGATATCATATACTGAATTACTTAATGACCACAATATCATGAAATTAATTGATGATCTTGGACCAATCTGCTGACTTATTCCACCTCCTGCAAGCACAGAGTTTAAGAAAAATCTATCCTCTTCACCCATATATTGTGGCCAGAATGCTGATTCAAGGCTAAGGAGTTCATCTTCAAGGTGTAAGAATAATCCGGTGTGGATTCCTAACGGAATTACTGAATTGAGATCTCTTACAAAATAAAATTGTGTGTATCCTTTAAGACCATACATAGTTGTTTCGGAATAATAGTCTTTGTAATACCTGAAATAAGGTCCGGCTGCGACAGTTACCCTCGGTAATAGCCATAAACCAACCAGAGGTGAAACCTGGATATCTGTAATTGATCCAAACTGCAGGCCAAAATAGCCTCCGAAGAATAATCTTTCCCGGATAGGAGGTGCCTGCTCCTTTATTCTCTGAGCTGAGAGAACTATTGTGAATGCAAAAAGAACCAGGCCCAGAAGACATTTCTTCCTGAATTTAATATTTTGATATAATTTATAATTTATATTCACTGAAAGCTGATTTTACAATTAAACCTGCAAATAAACGGAAAATAAATAGGTTTATTATTGCAGAAAATACATCCCTAATCTAAAGTTTATACATTTAAATTTTAACATGTATCGAATAAACACAAAGATTATTAAAAATCACATTTGTTTTATTTTTCTATTTTTTCATATGATGCTACAATTCCTTTTATAAGAGATGAACTGAATCCATTATGTTCCATTTCATTTAATCCAACTATTGTGCATCCCTTAGGGGTTGTTACTTTATCTATCTCATATTCAGGATGTTCTTTGCTTTCAATTAGTAGCTCAGCAGCTCCCTTAACGGTCTGAGTAACAATGTCACTGGCTGTTTTTGCATCAAAGCCAATCTGGATACCACCCTGAATCATTGCCCGCATAAACCTCAGAACATATGCTATTCCACATGCTCCCAGAATAGTAGCAGATTGCATCAGATCTTCATCGATAGACATAGTAGTTCCGGTATTTTCAAAAAGATATTTTACAGATTCTATATCCTCAGGTTTTGCACCCTTATGACAAATACAAGATACAGACTTACCAACGCTGGCCGAAATGTTCGGCATGGCCCTGAAAATAGGGATGGAAGTCTTTACTATATTATGAATCTGACTTATAGTGACACCGGCGGTAATTGAAATCAGGATATGCTTTTCAGGTTCCAGGTAATCCTTAATCTCCTCAAGAATATTTGTAAAATTATATGGTTTTACTGCTATTACAATAAGTCTTGATTCCTTTACCGCACTTATGTTATTACTTGTAAGTACCACACCTGTTTTGTTCAGATGGTTCAACTCATTAATATTTCTTCTTGTAGCGATAATATTCTTTGGCAGAATAGATTTATCTTTTAGTAAACCCTGCAATAATGATAATCCAATATTTCCACATCCAATTATCGAAACTTTAAAATCTTTCATCTTTTAATATTCTGTTAACACTAAAACCTTGTTTATATGATTTGCCACAAATATACTTTTAATTGCAAAATTATTTATTAAATGAAACGAATCAATTAATATCATGTTCCAGACTAAAGGTTTATTAAGCTGGAGAATTGGATTGAAAGCTTTTTGAATTCCTCAAATAGAATTATTGTGACTAATCAGTCGGAAGTCAGAAGTCAGAAGACCGAAGACCGAAGTCAGGGCACTTGCCAAATAAAAGTCTAAAAAAATAAATTTGCCCATAATATAAATGAAATTAATGATACAATGAATCCCGGGTCATCAGGTTTTGTATATTTTGGTATTGCTTTTCTTAAACTTCGGGCTTCCGACTTCGGACTTCCGACTTAAATTCATCCAACTTTGATTACGAATTATTAAATCATTATCTTAGTAAATATTTTCTAATAATGGAAATATGTTCAAATGCACTCTTCAAATATGAATATTATAATAATTGGGGGTACAAGAGGAATTGGCTGGGATACTGTAAGAGCACTGGCTCGGAACCCCGAAAACCGGATACTTGTAACCGGAAGGAATTTATCATCACTCAATCAATTGTCACGGGAATTTGAGAATATAGTTACATTTCAAATGGACCTATCGACTTTTGAGAGTCAGACTGATGAATTCAGGTATATAATACAAAACAATTTCAAGACAGCTGATATTCTTATAAATATGGCTGGTTATCTGGCAAACCATGATTTTATGAGTATGCCAAAGACTGATGCAAGATTGATGATGGAAATAAACTTTTTCGGGCCTGCATCTATAATCAGGATACTTAAACCAATTATGAAGAAGGGATCTCATATTGTAAATATCTCAAGTATGGGAGGTTTCCAGGGTAGCTCAAAGTACAATGGTTTATCATATTACAGTGCCTCAAAAGCTGCTT
This sequence comes from uncultured Bacteroidales bacterium, assembly GCA_963732435.1. Classification (GTDB taxonomy): domain Bacteria; phylum Bacteroidota; class Bacteroidia; order Bacteroidales; family VadinHA17; genus LD21. The sequence continues at coordinate 322,020 of CAVSZL010000013.1, forward strand.
TGGCCTCTCTTTCAGAATGTCTGGCAGAAGAATTCAGGGAATCCGGGATAAGTGTGAATTGTCTTGCTCTGGGGGCTGTAAATACAGAGATGCTCAGAGAAGCTTTCCCGGGGTATAAATCTCCTGTGGAGTCAAAAGATATTGCTGAGTTTATTGCCGGTTTTGCAATTTCCGGTCATAAATACTTTAACGGCAAAATAATTCCTGTTGCATTAAATAATCCATGATAAATACGAGAAGGATCTAATTCAATTTCTGAATACTCCAGGAATCTACTAATATAAAAAAGCTATTACTATTACCCTTTTAGTGATAGGTTTTTATCTCAATCTTTCCATCCAGTGCAAGTAATCCATTAAAGGCCAGAGATTTAAGTTCATCTTCTCCAGGATATACAACTACCTTACAAATAAAATCAACCATTGATTTGATCTTAAGGATATTTGTTTCCTGAAAAGCCATTCCTCCGGTAAGAATTATTGCATCCACTTTTCCGTTAAAAACTGCCGCCATTGCCCCTATCTCTTTTCCAATCTGATATGATGATGCATTTCTTATCAGCAGAGCTTTCTCATCTCCGTTTTCAGCCATTTTACATACCTCAATAAAACTGTTTGTACCGAGATAGGCTACCATACCACCTTTTCCTGTCAGCATTGATTTGAGCTCTGCATGAGTAAATCTGCCACTGAAACAAAGGTCAACAAGTTGCCCTGAAGGCAGCCCACCTGAACGTTCCGGTGAAAATGCACCATCGCCATTAAGGGCATTATTAACATCAATGACTCTGCCGTTTTTATGTGCTCCAACGCTAATTCCTCCTCCCATATGAGCAATTATCAAGTTAAGATCCTCATATTTCCTTCCAATAGATGCTGCATAAACCCGGGCTACAGCTTTTTGATTGAGCGCATGAAAAATTGAGATCCTTTCAATTTCCGGATGTCCGGAGATCCGTGCTACCGGATCGAGTTCATCCACAACTACCGGATCAACTATAAATGCTGCGGCATTTGGCATTTCAGAAGCTATTTCATCAGCAATAAGTCCCCCGAGATTACTTGCATGCTCTCCCAAAAAACCTGCTGCAAGGTCAGCTTTCATCTGGCTGTTTACCCTATATATCCCTGATTCAATGGGCTTTACTAATCCGCCGCGTCCAACAACAGCAAATATAGATTCAGAATCAACATTTCTCTCGGCAAGTTCCCTCATAATCAATTCTTTCCTGAAATGAAACTGATCTGATATTTTCTTAAAATTGCTCAGATCTTCAATTGAATGTGCCAGATTCTTCACAAACAACTGATTCTCTTCTTCAAATAAAGAGAATTTAGTGGAAGTTGATCCTGGATTGATTGCCAGAATTAGTCGTTTAACCATAGAGATAATGGATTTAATATGATGTCTGAATGAGAGTAATACTACATTGCCATAAGACAAGCAAGAACAATACAGTAGTATTTTGATTTCTCGCTCTCGCTTCTGGACATAACAATAACAGGTTTTTCTGTTCCTCTTATCAATCCTGCCAACTCTCCCCTCGCAAAAAGCATAAGCCCTTTATAAAAAGGATTGCATGATTCAAGGGATGGAAATAACAGGATATCTGCATCACCATTAACAGGCGTATCAACACCTTTTATCTTAATACTCTCTTTGTCGCATGCCAGAAATAAGTCAAGCGGTCCATCCATGATACAATTTTTTATCTGACCTCTTTCTGCCATTTTGCACATAATTGCATAATCAACTGAGTTACTGAAAGTGTTGTTCATTTTTTCCGAGGCCCCGATAAGTGCAATTTTCGGGTTTTCTACTTCAAATTTTTCAGCCATTTCAATTGCATATCGTGCCATTGAGATCTTCTGATCCAGATTAGGAAACGGTATCACCGCGGGATCGGTTATAAACAGAAGCTTATGATACAAAGGAATTTCGAGGACACCGACATAACTAAGCACAGCATTATGGATCATTATCCCTTGTTCCTTATCCATAACAGCTTTAAGGAACTTGTCAGTTCCCACAAGCCCTTTCATAACAATATCTGCTTCATCACTCTTAGCTAGTCTTACAGCCTCCCGTGAAGCTATCTCCTCATTTATGACATCTATGATCCTAAAAAGCTTATGATCAATTCCATGATCATTACAGACCCTTATTATTTCGGAAGATTTCCCAAGCAATATTGCTTCCACAAAACCAACTCTGACTGCTTTTTCAACAGCTCCGATAGTATTTGCATCCTGAGCCCATGCTACAGCCAACCTTCGCATGTGTTTCAGGCTATTTACTTTCTCATCCAGCTGGTCAAGGGATGTAATCATATTTTTATTATCTGGTTGCTGCTGCTGCTAACAGAATGCTATCAAATTTTGCCTGTTCGGAATCTGACCTTGAGGTTAAAACTATAGGCACCATTGCACCGAGTATTATTGAAGCAACTTTAGCTTTTGCAAAGAAAACAAGCGATTTATATAACACATTTCCTACTTCAATATCGGGCATTAACAGAAGATCTGTATCCCCGGCAACCTCACTTTTAATACCTTTATGCTGTGCACTCTCAATACTTACGGCATTATCGAATGCAAGAGGGCCGTCAATAATACAATTTTTAATCTGATCGCGTTGATTCATTTTAGAAAGAAGAGCGGCATCAAGAGTTGCTTCCATATTTTCATTTACCATTTCAACAGCTCCGAGAACAGCAACTTTCGGTGTATTGTAACCTAACCTGTTCAAGCATGCTACAGAATTGTTAACGATCGCAATCTTATCTTTAAGGTTAGGAGCAATATTCATTGCAACATCAGTCACTGCAATAACTTTATGGTAAGTATCTACCTCGAAAAGAGCGAAATGAGAAAGTAAATTTCCGGTTCTTAATCCCCATTCTTTATTAAGAACGCACTTAAGCAGAGTAGAAGTGCCAACCATACCTTTCATTAATATATCAGCATGCTTGCTACTTACCATTCTGACCGCCATTTCAACCGATTTTTCAGTATCTGGTTCGTGGATTATCCTGAGCCCGGTAATATCATAATTGTGTGATGCACAAATATTCTGAATACCTTCTTTATCGCCTATCAGTATAGGTTCTATGATGTTTTCCTTCCATGCTTTAACAACTGCTCCCAATGAATGTTGGTCCTGGGCAGCTGCAAGAACCAGCTTTTTCCTGGGGCCGCCTTCAACTAACTGCTTTAAGTCGTTCAGGTTCTTTAACACCATCGAATTAAGGTTTTAAGTTTAGTTCTTATTAACATACTCTTCCACAATCTTACAGGTATCAGATGCAATTACAAACTCTTCATTTGTAGGTACGATCATTACTGTAACAGGTGATCCTTTTTTGCTTATAATCAATTCTTTACTCCGAGCTCCATCATTTACCGCTTTATCGAAATCAACGCCCATAAATTCTAATCCTGAGCAGATATTTTCCCTTGTATCCCATCCGTTCTCACCTATTCCGCCTGTAAAGATCAGAATATCAAGTCCACCCATAGCTGCAGCATATGCCCCAATATATTTTTTTACACGATAATCATACATTTTAAGCGACAGAATGGCCCTTTCGTCTCCTTCAGCAGCAGCCGCTTCAATTTCGCGCATATCAGATGATATACCGGAAATCCCTAACATTCCGCTATGCTTGTTAAGCAAAGTATTCAGGGCAGAGAAATCGATTTCTTCCTTTTCCATTATTAAAGTGAGAGCTCCGGCATCAATATCACCAGACCTGGTACCCATTATTAGTCCTTCTACAGGGGTGAGCCCCATAGATGTGTCAAAAGATTTCCCGTTTTTTATTGCTGTAATAGATGCACCATTACCAAGATGACATGTAATGATTTTCTTAGTATTATAATCCACCTTAAGTATTTCACAAGCTCTCTGAGAGACATAGCTATGACTGGTTCCATGGAAACCATAACGTCTTATCCCATATTTTTTATATAATGAATATGGTAAGGCATACATGAAAGTGTAGTCAGGCATAGTTTGATGATATGATGTATCAAAAACGCCTACCTGGGGGGCTGAAGGAAGCAGGTGTTTCATTGCAAAAATACCCTTCAGGTTGGCTGGATTATGAAGCGGAGCAAGGTCGGAACAATCCTCAATACCTTTAATTGTTATATCGTCGAGGTAACAACTTCCCTGGAAGGTTTCGCCACCATGAACCACACGATGACCTATTGCATCTATTTCTTCCAATGACTTTATAACGCCTCTCTTCTGACTCATCATCAATCCAAGAATATACTCAATACCGCTCTGATGATCAAGTATTTCCCCATCAAGCTTTACTTTATCGCCATCAAATCTTTCATTTTTAATAAAAGAACCTTTTAATCCTATTTTTTCAACTATTCCTTTAGTGAGAACAACACCGGATTTCATATCAATAAATTGATATTTTATTGATGAACTTCCGCAGTTAAGAACTAATATTTTCATTATAAACTATTTTATTTTAAATCAATTAAACAAAAAATCATTCATTAAACATTACTTAAACTAATCGAAAAATTTAAGATTTTAGTATTCAAAAAAATCATTTTTATGAATCTTTACACCTTCATTATTATACTCATAGAATCCTCTTCCTGTCCTTCTGCCCCATTGGTTCGCTCTAACCAGTTTTTTAAGAAGAGGTGAAGATTTGTATTTTAAATCTCCAAACTCATCATAAAGATTTTCACACCATCTAAGTATTTTATCCAATCCAATCTTATCAGCCATCTCAAATGGCCCTAATGGGAGTCCAAATCCAACTTTCATTGTCAAATCAATATCCTCCATCTTACCAACTCCTTCCATAAGAATTTCGCATGCTTCATTTATCAGGGGAACAAACAGACGTGTACTTATAATCCCCGGTGATTCTTTAACCGGTATTACTTTTTTCCCGATTAAATTGGCAAATTTTATTGTCTTCTCATAAGCTGACTGTGATGTATAAAGGCCCTTAACAATTTCAACAACTCTTGCGTCTGCTTCCGGTGTAAGAAAATGGAAGCTAACACATCTGTCTTTATAAGCAAGGTCGGCAGAAAGTTCCGTAATAACCTGTGTTGATGAGTTTGTGGCAATAATAGTATCTATATTTACATGTTCCTCAATATGCTTGAGTATCTGCATCCTCATACAATGACTGTCTTCACGTGTTGATGATTTTACTGCTTCTATAACAATCTCACATCCCTTAAATTTATGATAATCAGTAGTTCCCTTGATGCGTGATAATATACCCAGCTTTTCTGAATTTGTCATTCCCCACCGTTCAATCATACGGTCCAGCTCCCGTGATATTTCTTTTAGAGCCTGGTCTATTCTTTGCTGATTCAGGTCCAGAATTATGACGTCGAGCCCTTTTGAGCTTACCATTCTTGCTATATTTTGGCCTACTGAGCCCGCACCAACAATTCCGACCAGCGAAAACATTGTTTTTATTCTTGTATCCTTGCTTAATCCATAATCATCAAGACTTTCAATTTGATCTGACATAACTTTTACAATTAATATAATTATTTCTATCCTTAAAACTATTTCAAATGACCTTTTCCAATTTTATTTTGCTCCTGCAGCCTGGTTGGATGTTATTGCAATCATACTTACAATATCGTTAACTGAACATCCTCTGGAAAGGTCATTTATTGGTGCAGCCATACCCTGAAGAATTGGACCTATTGCCTCAGCATGAGCAAGACGCTGTACAAGTTTATATGCAATATTACCTGAATTCAGATCCGGGAAGATCAAAACATTTGCCTTTCCGGCAATAGGGCTACCTGGTGCCTTGCTTTTTCCAATAGCCTCAATAAGAGCTGCATCACCCTGAAGTTCACCGTCAATCTGCAAATGAGGAGCCATCTCCTTTGCAATTTTTGTAGCATTTACTACCTTATCTACCATCGCATGTTTTGCACTGCCTTTAGTTGAAAAACTCAGCATGGCTATCTTTGGTTCAAATCCTGCAATAGCTTTTGCCGTATGAGCTGATGCAATAGCTATTTCAGCCAGTTCTTTGTCATTCGGATCAGGATGAACAGCACCATCAGCAAAAATAACTACCCCATTTTCTCCAAAACTTTTATCGGGAAGTATCATTATAAAAGCACCCGAAACAACAGAAATACCTGGTGCAGTCTTCACATAATGAAATGCAGGTCTTAAGACATCGCCGGTAGAATGGTCTGCTCCTGAAACCTCTCCGTCTGCATCACCATTTTTAATCATCAGCACTCCGAGATAAAGAGGGTCTTCAATAAGCTTAGCCGCTTCCTCTCTTGTCATACCCTTACTCTTTCTTAACTCAACCATCATTTCAATGTAATGCTCCTTTTTGCTATGGGACTTAGGATTTATAATTGTAGCTTTCGAAATATTCTTCAGGCCCAATTTTGAAGCATGTTGTTTAATCTCCTCAGGATCTCCAATAAGTATTATCTGCGCTATCTGCTCCTCAATTGCTATATCCGCAGCTTTAATTGTTCTTTCTTCATATCCTTCAGGAAGCACAATACGCATATTATGCTTTTTGGCATTTAGTTTAATACGATCTAATAATTCCATTGTGTATCAGTAATTTAAAAAGTTTGAAATTTTTTTTAAATGTACGAAAAAAAAGTTCTATTTAACAATTTTGTACTGCAGGATTATTTTCATTTTAACTTTTTTTAGACTTTGGGACAAACAATAGTTGTTTTCAAATTTATGATCAAATCATTTTCATAATTTAGCAACGCAAATTTTACTGATAATAATGGACTCAATTTTTACCAGATTAGATGCTCTTGCAGATAGTCTTGCCGGTGACCTTAAATATGATAGTATATCCAAAACTATTTATGCTACTGATGCCTCAGTATATAAGGAAGAACCTCTTGCAGTTGTATGGCCAAAGGGAATATCAGATATCAGAAAAATTCTAAAATTTGCAGAGGAGGAAAAAACCAGTCTTACTCTGCGAGCCGGAGGCACATCACTTGCCGGGCAGGTTGTTAGTTCCGGAATAATTGCAGACATCTCGAAATACATGAATAATATCCTCGAAATTAACAAAGAGGAAATGTGGGTCAGAGTAGAACCAGGAGTTGTACTTGACGAATTGAATATAAAACTAAAAGAATATAATTTGTTTTTTGGACCTGAAACGTCAACTTCCAACAGATGCAATATCGGAGGAATGGTAGGAAATAATGCATGTGGCTCTCATTCAATTATATACGGCTCCACTCGTGATCATACTTTAGAACTTAAAACTATCCTTAGTGATGGCAGCGAGGCAGTTTTCGGATCTGTTGACAAGAATGCTTTTTCGGAAAAATGTAAACTAAAAAATCTTGAAGGAGATATTTACAGAAATATAAAAGACATCCTTGAAAATGAAAAAAACAGAGAGAGTATAATAAATGACTATCCTGATCCAAAAATCCCAAGGAGAAACACTGGATATGCTCTGGATCTATTGCTGGATAATGAAGTTTTTAATGAAAAATCGAACTCCAGATTTAATTTCTGCAGGATGCTGGCAGGTTCCGAAGGAACTCTGGCCATTACAACTGAAATAAAATTAAATCTTGTTCCCCTGCCCCCTCCTAATAAGGCACTTGTTTGCATACACCTCAAAAACAGGAACGATGCTTTCAGAGCCAACCTGATAGTATTAAAATTTAATCCATCGGCAGTTGAAATGATGGATAACAGAATCCTCAAACTAACTGAAGATAATCTGAGTCAGAGAAACAACAGGTTCTTTCTCGAAGGAAATCCGGGAGCTATTTTGATAGTTGAGTTTGTACGGGATACCAGTGAAGCGATAGAAGCCGTAGCTGCTGACATGATAAGTAAATTAAAATCTGAAGGTTATGGATATTCCTATCCTGTTGTAAAAGGGAAAGATATTGCCAAAGTCTGGGAACTGAGAAAAGCAGGCCTTGGAGTTCTTGCAAACATGAAAGGGGATCCAAAACCGATTACTCTTATTGAAGATACTGCAATAAATGTTGAACAATTGCCTGATTTCATGGATGAAATTGAGAAGTTACTGGGTGAATATGGAAAGGATGCAGTATTTCATGCTCATATAGGTACAGGGGAGTTGCATTTAAGACCAATACTTAATCTTAAGGACCCGACAGATATTGAGATCTTCAGAACAATAGGATTAAAAGCCGCTAATCTGGTTAAAAAGTACCGGGGCTCAAATAGTGGTGAGCATGGAGATGGAAGATTAAGAGGTGAATTTATCCATATTATTATTGGAGAGCAGAACTACAATTTGCTTACTGAGATCAAAAAATGCTGGGATCCAAAAGGGATTTTGAATCCGGGTAAGATTACAAATACCCCGCAGATGAATACCTGTCTCAGATATATTCCGGGACAACAGACACGAGAAATTGAGACACATTATGATTTTTCATCAAGTGGTGGAATAATAAGGGCCGCAGAGAAATGTAACGGATCAGCTGATTGCCGTAAATCAATAAAAATAGGAGGACTGATGTGTCCCAGTTTCATGGCTACAGGTGATGAAGATAAAAGTACAAGAGCAAGGGCTAACATATTAAGGGAGTATTTGTCGAAAGATGATGATCCATGGAATCATAAGGAGATTTATGATATCCTCGATCTCTGTCTGTCATGTAAGGGTTGTAAATCAGAATGCCCTTCAAGTGTTGATATCGCAAAAATGAAATCGGAGTTTCTTCAGCACTGGTACGACCGCAATGGCATACCATTAAGAACCTTGTTAGTAGGATATATTTCCACCTTAAACCGGCTGGGTTCAATTGCACCTTCTATTTACAATCTGATAATTAAACATAGAACCTCTTCAGGAATCCTAAAAAAAATCGCAGGTTTTGCATCAAAAAGGTCTATTCCTCTTTTATACAAAACAACACTCAGAAAGTGGATTAATAAAAACCTACCGGCATTAAACCCTGTCAACCCAAAAAGCAAAGTCTGCCTTTTCATTGATGAATTTACAAATTACAATGACACTGAAACAGGAATAATGGTGATAAGACTACTCACCAGCTTAAACTATAAAGTTCTAACTGTCCCACATAAAATAAGTGGAAGAACCTTTATATCAAAAGGTTTGGTAAGAAGTGCAAAAAAAACAGTAAGAAAGAATATTGAAATATTCTCGGGTATAATTAGTGAAGAAATCCCTCTTATAGGCATTGAACCATCTGCAATTCTGAGTTTCAGAGATGAATATCCTGATCTTGCCGGAAGTGATCTGACAGGAGCTGCAAAGATGATTTCTGCCAACAGTTATTTAATTGATGAGTTTATTGCGAATGAATACAGGGCCGGCAGAATTGATCGCATAACTTTCACTGATGAAAATGTTAAAATTCTATTACATGCTCACTGCCAACAAAAAGCGATTGCATCTTCTTCAAGTTCTGCTGAGATGTTATCAATACCATTAAACTATAAAGTATCAGAAATTCCCTCAGGTTGTTGCGGAATGGCAGGTTCATTTGGTTATGAAAAAGAACATTTCGAGCTATCGAACAAAATAGGCGAGCTAATTCTTTTTCCAGAAATAAGGAATTCAAATGAAAAAACGCTGATTGCCGCTCCAGGAACAAGTTGCAGACATCATATAAAAGATGGCACAGGAAGAACAGCTTTGCACCCGGCAGTAATACTTTACAATGCTCTCAGAGTATAAAAGAGAAACTGAAGTCGGAATTATTCAAAACAGAAGAAAAAAGACGTCCGACTGCCGCAGGCCCGAAACCGAATTAAATACAAAAGGTATAAGATAAAAGTTAGATGTTGATTGTGAAATTATCAGCATCAGATGCTACCGGAAATTTCTTTCTGAAATCAGCCAGGTTGCTCATTGACAAATCAGCGGTGACATAAGATTCTACGTTTACCTCTGCAGCAGCAATAACAGCTCCTTTAGGATCTATTATTAGTGAATCACCACAGTACTTTATCCCATTGCCATCAGTTCCAATTCGGTTTGCCCCAACCACATAACACTGATTTTCAATAGCCCTGGCTCTGAGAAGAATTTTCCATACCTCACTCCTGCTCTCTGGCCAATTGGCTGCATATATCATAAGGTCAGTATCATTCCTGTTCCTGCTCCATACAGGAAAACGCAGATCATAACATATATAAGGATTAATTCTAACCTCTCTGTAGGTAAAAACGACTCTATTGTCTCCAGCTGAAAAAGACTCCTTTTCACCGCCCATGGTGAACAGATGCCTCTTATCATAAGACCAGTACTCACCGTCAGGTGAGGCAAATATCCAACGGTTATAATACTGATTGTTATCCTTTACTATATAGCTGCCGCATAATCCAAAGTTCCCTTTTCGGGCAGTTTTCATCATCCACTTGAAAGTACTGCCGTCCGGGGATTCAGCTAAATTCTCCGGATTCATGGAAAATCCAGTATTGAACATCTCCGGAAGAATGACAATATCTGTTTTGAAATTGTTAGACACTATGATCTCTTCAATATGGTTCAGATTATGTGATTTATCTTCCCATGCCATATCGGTCTGAATAATTGTGACATTCATTTTAATAATGTTTTAATTGATTCCCCCACCCAAGCCAATGGTGAATATTATGTCATTGTTTTGCAATAATTATCATAAGGAGCGGCTAAAAAAAAGAGGCTTTATCAACAGCCTCTCTCAGATTAAAAAATTCAATAATATTTATTGTGTATTTGTGGAATTGTAATAATCAGTGAAGATACCATTTATAAGCGGCCTATAGTAAAGCCAGAAAAACCTTCGGGTATCATCTGGTTTATCCGAGTATAGAAATCCTTTGAGCTTATTCACACCTTTTAACCTTGAGGTCCAGGCAGGAAGATCATTATTGGCAAAATCACCTGAAAAATAGTATACTCTGTTGTTTTTTGGTTCCTGGACAACTGCCGGAAACTGATTAGCAAGGCCAAAGTCAAGCAGCAAAGTGTCGCCAATTGTGGTTGTTTCAATACTGAATTTTGAGACTATATTATTTTCAAGGGGATCAATAATATCGAACCATTTGTCGAAAGCAACATTATTATTTACACCATATTTAGTACAGTACTCGGGGTCAGTAATGATTTTGGGCATTGCATTTTTCAGGTGCGTACCCTCCTCAAGCACAATGATTTCTTTTTCCTTAAGAATTACAACCCCTGGTTTTGTAAATATCCATGGCTTACCGGATTGCTTTCTGTACATAGCAGTCATCCATATTGGGAAATCAACGGTAGTAGTATCAAGTGAGCTGAAATATTTACCTGTCCAACCAGAAAAAGTTACACCAAGCTTCTCCTGAGTTCTTACAGATTCATACTGAGCAGTGGGGTAATCAAAGGAATTATACTCCATAATAATAAGTTTGTTTCTGTCCTGCATCTCCTTAATTAGCAGAAAATCGTTATTATTGAGTCCCCCATATAATTTACGGGACTTACGGCTTTTATTTATCCCTTTATACCAGTCGTTGAAAAACACGCCATAAGTATCAGCGAAGTAGACAGCATCATTATTTTCAGCAAGTTTAATAAGATCAGTAAGGCGGTAATCTTTCCTGTCCCACTGTTTTTCACGCAGAGGACGTTTTGGAGAAAATCCGTAGTAATCTTTTATATAAGAATAGCTGTTCTTTTTTTCCTTTTTAACGAACCTTTCATTCGTCAGTATCCAGATGAAAGATTTATGGTTTTCACGTTCCAGAGTTGGCACTGTTTTGTCGACTAAGATAATATCCATTGGTTTCTTCGCTTGAAAAGTCCATCGGATCAGGTTGATTAATGGCAGGATAAAGATTAGTGCCAAAATAATCACAATAATAAGCAGAGTTTTTTTCATAACTGAATATATCTGTATGTATTCAAATACAATACCAATAATCTGTTTGTAACCAAAATACTAATTTAATTGTTAAAAGTATTAATTTATTTTTAAAAAAAATAAATTTCAGGCAATTTAGTAAAAAATATTGAACCACAAAACTGTCAGTATCCTATTGATGAGTTATTGCCTCTTTTATCGGATCCGGCTGCTTTCTTTCCCTCAGATGTTACCATTATTGAATTAATTCTACCCAGAGATGTCCTTACCTTTAAAAAATGTCCGGCAGAAATCAGCTGACTGAGTGTAACGCTATCAATGGCATTTTCCTCATATGAAATATAGTCAGGCAGCCATTGATGATGGAATCTGGCTGCATCTACTGCTTCACGGATATTCATTTTAAAATCAATCACATTTAAAATTACCTGAAAGACAGTTGTCGGGATGGTTGAACCTCCTGGTGAACCAACTGCTAAAAAAAGTTTTCCATTTTTTTCAACGATTGATGGAGTCATCGAGCTCAGCATTCTTTTTCCGGGTTGCACTGAATTAGCCTCCCCTCCAACAAGTCCGTACATATTCGGAAATCCGGGTTTTAAAGAAAAGTCATCCATCTGATTGTTAAGCAGGAATCCTGCGCTGTCTACCACAATACAGTTGCCGAATAAACCATTAAGTGTTGTTGTGGCTGAAACAGCATTTCCTTCATAATCAATTACAGAATAATGTGTTGTCTCCTCGCTGACGTAACCGATGGGTGATCCTGGTCGTATCTCACCTGGTAGTGAAGCTTTTTTACCATTAAATGTTCTCATCCTGTCGATTAAGTAATCCTTATCAAGAAGATGCTCTGGTTTTATTGTAATATATTCAGGATCTCCAGGATATTGTGAGCGATCTGCAAATACCCGTTTCTCAGCTTCAGTTATAAGATGAATTGTCTTAAAGGAGTTAAGTCCCCATTTCTCTAAAGGAAACGGCTCAACCATCTCAAGTAACTGCAGAAGAATAATGCCGCCGGCTGACGGAGGTGGAATAGTAATAATATTATACCCTTTGTAATCAGTTGAAAGAGGGACTCTTGAAACAGATCTGTAATCATTCAGATCCTTTTGGGAGATTAGCCCGTTTCCTCTTTTCATTTCTTTAAGAATCAATCTTGCAGTTGTTCCTGAATAAAATCCATTCCTGCCATGATCCCGTATTCTCTTCAAAACAGAAGCCAGATCTTTCTGAATAAATAAATCTCCTGCTTCCCATAATGAATCCTTAACAAAAACCGGCCTCGAAAGGTTTCTGTCTAAAAAATCCTGCCGGCATGAATTAAAATCATTTGCCTGACCTGCAGTTAGATGAAATCCATTCTCAGCGAGATCAATTGCTGGTTGTATAACATCTTTAAACGTAAGTTTTCCATACTTTAAGTGAGCATAAAACATTCCATCTACTGTTCCCGGTACTCCGGATGCCAGGTGAGTATAAGTGCTTAATCCTTCAATAACATCTCCTTTCTCATTAAGAAACATATCCCTGAAGGCATTTAATGGTGCTTTCTCCCTGTAATCTATTACATCTGTTTTGCTATCCTTCAAACGAATAAGCATAAATCCTCCTCCTCCAATATTTCCAGCTTCAGGATAGCATACGGCAAGAGCAAATTCTGTTGCTACAGCTGCATCAATTGCATTACCGCCTTGTTTTAGTATCTGAACACCAATCCTTGAACTCTCGACATGTGCAGAAGCCACCATTCCACTGTCAGTAATATATTCGTCATTATCAATGACATAAGAACTATTATGATCTGATCCTCCTGAACACCTTATTAAAACAATTATTACTAAAATAGGAATAATGCCTCTTATCATTTGAACCGGAAATTTGTGAAAAACCGGTCGGAGTGCCGGAGACTGAAGACCGAAGCAGAAATCAGAAGTCAGAAGACTTCGGTTTTTGTAAAATAAAGGCTTAATAAATTTAAATATTCTCATAATATAGTTGTAATGAATGATATATCGGAGCAAGGTTCATCAGGATTTGCTTATTTTATTAATGTCTTTCTTAAACGTCCGGCTTCCGACTTCTGACTTCAATTCATTTAAATCTGATTATTTACGGAAACTTAAGTGTGAGTTACAAAAGCATACTGCAATTATAGGAAAAAACCAGAATTAATTAAGGACTCAGCATAAAATAGACAATAACAAAATTTGTTTTTATTACTTTTACAGAAACATTATTTAAGATGCTGGCAAATCAACCTCTTGCTGAAAGACTCAGACCAAAAAGCCTTGAAGATTTTTGCGGACAGGAGCATCTGGTTGGGATGAATTCTGTTTTAAGGAAAGTAATTGAATCAGGTATTATACCATCATTTATATTATGGGGACCTCCCGGGGTCGGAAAAACAACTCTTGCCGGTATAATAGCCAATACTTTAAAAAGGCCATTCTTTCATCTAAGTGCAGTTAATTCGGGAGTTAAAGAGGTAAGAGAGACGATAGAAAAAGCAAAAAAGCAGCAGTTTTTCAACCAGCCAAACCCGATCCTGTTTATTGATGAGATTCACCGGTTCAACAAATCACAACAGGATTCACTGTTAAGTGCTGTTGAGCAGGGAATTATCACTCTGATTGGGGCAACAACAGAAAATCCTTCATTTGAAGTTATTTCCCCTCTTCTGTCCCGTTGCCAGGTATATATAATGAAACCTTTAACAGACGACGACCTTATTTCCCTCATGAATAATGCCCTGAAAAAGGATAGTTATCTGGCTGCATACAATATAGAAATATCAGAATATGAGGCATTAATACGTATCTCAGGAGGTGATGCCAGAAAATTATACAATGCTCTTGAACTGGTTGTAAGTTCAGAAGCTGAAGATGGGTCAACTGAAAAGATATTTATTAACAATGATAAGGTCTTAAAACATGTCCAAAAAAATCTTGCACTTTATGACAAGAATGGAGAGCAACATTATGATATTATTTCAGCATTTATAAAGTCGATCAGAGGTAGCGATCCCAATGCAGCAGTATACTGGCTGGCCAGAATGGTGGAAGGTGGCGAGGATCCTAAATTCATTGCACGAAGAATGCTTATCCTGGCAGCCGAAGATATTGGACTTGCCAATCCCAATGCCCTGCTTCTAGCACAGTGTTGTTTTGATGCAGTTAATGTCATTGGCTGGCCGGAATCGAGAATAATACTGTCAGAGGCAGCTGTCTACCTGGCAACCTCTCCGAAGAGTAATGCGTCATATCTTGCTATCGATAATGCAATTGAAACTGTGAGAACCGAAGGAGACCTGTCTGTTCCGCTTCACTTACGGAATGCCCCTACCCGTCTGATGAAAAACCTTGGCTATGGCAGTAATTATAAATATGCACATAGCTATGCAGGAAATTTCGTTCAGGACATTTTTCTTCCTGAGGAGATAAGAGGTAAAGTTTTCTATGATCCCGGGGCAAATCCCAAAGAGGATGAGATCAGAAAAAGATTAAATGTTATGTGGAAAGATATATACAAGTACGATAAGTAAATTCTCTTTGAAACTTTATACTATTTATAATATGTTAAAAACTGAAATAAATATTCCCGGTATAAGATTTAAGGAATCCGGCAACTTTGTTCTTATAGCAGGACCCTGTGTTGTCGAAAGTGAGGAGATCATTTTTGAAACTGCTGAACATCTTGTAAAACTTTCAGAAAAATATAGGATCCCTTTTGTTTTTAAATCTTCTTACAGAAAAGCAAACAGATCTAAAACAAGCTCGTTTGCCGGAATCGGGGATATCAAAGCACTCAAAATACTGGCTGATGTACGCTCAAAGTATTCTGTCCCGGTGATAACTGATATCCATAACCCGGAGGAAGCGGAAATTGCTGCTGAATATGTTGATATACTGCAGATTCCTGCTTTCTTATGCAGGCAAACCGACTTGCTTGTAGCTGCTGCCAAAACGGGTAAATGGGTAAATATTAAGAAAGGTCAGTTTTTGTCAGGATCATCAATGAGGTTTGCAGTTGACAAAGTGAAGGAAGCAGGAAACAATAATATCATGCTAACAGATAGGGGCAATATGTTTGGTTATCATGATATTGTGGTGGACTTCAGAAATATACCGGAAATGCAGTTAATAGGAGTCCCTGTAATAATGGATATAACACATTCACTTCAACAACCGAACCAGGAAGCAGGTGTAACTGGTGGAAAACCTGAGATGATCGAAACAATCGGAAAAGCTGCCATCAGTGTCGGGGCTGATGGAATTTTCATTGAAACACATCCCAATCCGGGTGTTGCTAAATCTGATGGGGCAAATATGCTGAAACTCTCCTTCATGGATAGTTTACTGAAAAAACTTACCGCATTGCGTAATACAATCAATTCTTTTTAATCAATTTTTAATCCATCTAAATTTCATGAAAAAACTTATTTCTATTTTAACCGGGTTGTTTATAATTATAAACATTAATGCTCAATCACTTGAAGAAATTCTTAAAAAGTTCTCAGTTGCCAATAAGCAGGAGCAGATCTCAAAGTTAAATACTCTCAAGATTACTGCCAACATGTCAATGATGGGCATGGAGATGCCGATGACCATGTGGATGAAAAATCCAGACAAGATCAAATCTGTTACCAGTTTCAACGGTCAGGAGATTGTTTCCGTTTTTGATGGAACGAAAGGATATATGATTAATCCCATGTCAGGTTCTACTCAGCCAATAGAAATGACGCCTGATCAGGTAAGACAAGCGACAAACAATAATATTTTTCAGAATTACCTGATGGAATACTATAAGAAAGGTCAACTTGCCCTGGCTGGCGAGGATAATGTAAACGGGAAACCTGCACTTAAACTTAAAGCAACTATTGACGGAGGATCTGTTGTTGATCTTTATATTGACAAATCAACATATCTTATTTTGAAAACTGTTGCCGAAATTAAACAGGAAGGTACGGCAGTTAAAGTAGAAACATACCCGTCAGAATATACTGAAATCAACGGAATTGTACTGCCAATGAAAACCACCTCAGTTGCAAGCGGAATGGAATTTATTATTAAATTCTCTAAAATTGAAGCCAATATTCCAATGGAGGATACGGTGTTTAAGATCAAATAGTTCTGATATCCTTATCCATTGGATCAATGCAAATAAAAAATTGAAGAGGAAAACAAATTGTATTCCTCTTCAATAAATCAGCAGGCCTGTAAGCCGGATTCTGTACGGTTTTGTTTTCTGCGAAAGAATATAAAACCGGTTTCCATCATTTATCTTGTCTCAATATTACTATTGAGCTCATACGACCTACCCCCCGGCATCGGACGAGCAGCCCTTATCGCCGGTATACATGGTCTTTCAACCCATAAGGTGTACGGCATCTGATGTTACCACCAGTACCGGTGAGCTCTTACCTCACCTTTTCACCCTTTCCCCCTGAGCGAAGTCGAAGGGGTGGTTATTTTCTGTTACACTACTATACCTTTCCAGGTATCTTCCTGTTAGGAAATATGGTGCTCTGTGTTGCCCGGACTTTCCTACCCGCCAACCGGCGGATCGATGGAACAGCCTGCTGCGATACAAAGGTATTAAAATAATATGAATTGTTGAAAACTTTAATTATGGCTATTTTTGGCACAGTTAATGAATAAAAATAAATGGAAATTATTTAGATGAAAGAAGAAAAAGCATACATAGATAAAATTGATCTGCAAGAATATGATTATGCTTTACCAGATGAAAGAATAGCTCAATATCCTCTGGATGAAAGAGACATGTCACAGCTCCTGATATATAAAGGTGAGAAAATATCAAAAGATGTATTCCGGAGAATTGATGATCATCTTCCACCTGCTTCTCTCCTTGTTTTTAATAATACCCAGGTAATACGGGCTCGTCTGATATTTCAAAAAACTACAGGTGCTGAAATAGAAATATTCTGCCTTGAACCTCATCTGCCATCTGAATACGAAGCATCATTCGGGTCAATGAATCCGGTTGAATGGATTTGTATTGTCGGAAATTTAAAAAAGTGGAAAGGTGGATTGATATCTGCACCATTTATATATAAGAATAAAAAACATACTATTTCAGCTGAAAAACTTTCACTCGTTGGTGATAAGTGCAGGGTAAGATTTTCATGGAATTGTCCTGGTGTAGCCTTTGGTGAATTAATTGAAAAAATTGGACATGTCCCTTTACCACCATATATTAACAGGGAAGATGAGAGTATTGATGCAACCAGGTATCAAACTGTATACTCAAAAACAAAAGGATCAGTAGCTGCCCCTACAGCAGGGCTTCATTTCACAGACCACGTAATACAAAATCTGAAAGACAAGGGAATTAAGAGTGCTGAAATAACTCTCCATGTTGGTGCAGGTACTTTTCAGCCTGTTAAAACAAAGACATTATCTGATCATAATATGCATTGTGAGCACTTTACTGTGTCAAAAGAAATAATAGAATTATTGATTACCAACCAGGGAAGGATCATAGCTGTTGGCACAACTTCAGTGAGAACATTGGAAAGCCTTTACTGGCTGGGAGTTAAGCTCTTCAATAATCCTTTAACTTATAGCTCCGGTTTATCGTTAGGGCAATGGGAACCGTATAATTTTTATTCCCACCTTCCCGTTAAAGATTCCATGGAAGCAATACTGGCCCATTTATCAGTTTCTAAGATGTCATCAATTAATGCCACAACAAGTATCATGATAGTCCCTGGCTATAGATTCAGGATGATTAATGGTTTAATTACCAATTTTCATCAGCCAAAAAGCACATTATTATTACTAATTTCTGCGTGGACAGGTAAAAAATGGAATGATATTTATAAATTTGCACTTGATAATAATTTCAGATTCCTGAGTTACGGGGATTCTTCTATTCTGTTAAAATAACAATAATGATTTATAGAAATTATTAAGAGAACATGATAATTTTATAATGATTTGATAATTTGTTTCTTTTTTTATTTATTTGCCATCAAATATTCTTAACATGAACGAAAACAGATTAATGCAGCAAATTACTGCCATTTTCTCAATATTTATGGCTTTCTTTTACCTGGGAGTAGGAATCTATTTGCTATTTTACTCTGATTTGAGTTATCTGGACAGGGCGGTTATTGTTATAATAGGATCAACTTTCCTTTTTTACGGTGTTTATCGCCTTTACAGAGCTTATGTTAAAATTGTTGAGGTCTTTTTTACAAAGAATGATGACTAGAGGCACTTCTGATAACAAAAACCTCTTTCTGATGAAGAGTTTTTTTTGTTTGATATAAGCCTTGGCATATACTTTGCAGTAGGTATTTATGATAAATAAATTAACCTTAACAAATTTTAAGAATATGAACATAGTATCAGTTATTCAAAAAATTATTAATATTGCCGGCCTGAATAAACCTATTATTAATCAAGTGAACAAGTTTAAGTATTATAGAACACATACATCTCTTTACATAGGTTTAGTAATTTTACTTTTAGTTTTAGCATCCTGCACCGGCGGTGATAAGAAAGTTCTGAATGAGACACCAACACGTGGAGACATTAAGATTTCTGTTGACGAATCATTCCAGCCAGTTATTGACACTGAAGTGTATACTTTTACACATTTATACAATAATGCAATAATAACACCAGTATATAAACCTGAGTATGATGTTATAAACGATTTCATGAATGATTCTGTTAAAGTAATCGTAACAAGCAAGAAACTCTCTGATTACCAGGTACAATTATTAAGGGACACACTTGTTATTGCCCGAACAACAACTTATGCTTATGATGCTCTGGCATTAATTACAAACAAACAAAACAAAGACACTCTTATAAAATACAATACTATCAGAGATATTTTTCTAGGAAAAATCAATACCTGGGATGGAATAAATCCAAAATCCGGACTTGGAGAAATCCGGGTTATTTTTGATAATAATAAATCCGGGAACATCAGATATTTTAAAGATCTTTTTGAGATAAAAGAGACTCTTCCCTCTAACTTTTTTGCCGTAAATAATAATGCAGAAGTCATTGATTTTGTTTCCAGGAATCCCGATGCATTTGGAATTATTAGTGTAAACTGGATTAGTGATAAAGATGATTCTTTGAGTATGAACTTCATAAATAAGATCAATGTGGTTGCTGTTTCCCAGCAATTTATAAATGACGGGTCTTTTTATCGTCCATACCAGGGTTCAATTTATGATAAATCCTATCCTTTTGTAAGGGAGATTTATCTCATTTCAAGAGAGACATTTGCCGGACTTGGCTCTGGATTTATAAACTGGGCCTGTGGTGAACAGGGACAACGTATCGTTTTAAAATCAGGTTTAGTGCCTGCTACCATGCCTATAAGATTGGTTCAGATTAAGAATTAAGTTTTATACTAATAATGAAAATGATAAAAATTTAAGAATATTGGAATACGGAATCAAAAAATAATACTATAATTGACATCAAAATAACTTAGCTATGAAACGTGTAAATTTTATCCCGGCGATTTTGCTGGCAGGTTTATTAACAACTTATTATACTGGAATTCAGGCCCAGGATTTAAATTCTGCTATTCAATTAACAAGGAGTGAGCAGTATGACGAATCTGAAAAAATGCTTCAGGAAATGATCCAGAAAGAGGCAGGAAACAGTAAATACTATTTTTATCTGGGAGAGAATTATCTTGCAGATTATTTTGCAGATACTATTTCCAACTCATTAACCGTATCAGCAAAACAGGCACAGGAGGTATATCAGAAAGGAGTTGCAGCAAATGCTAATGATCCTCTCAACTATATAGGCTTGGCAAAAGTTGCTTTTTATCTTGGTGATGAAAAGACTGCAGATGAAATGAGGGCAAAGGCAAAGAGTTTTCTTCTTCCATATAAAAATATTAAAAAGATTGTTCCTCCTGCAAAAGAATATGCATTCACGCTTGCAAAAATTGCCGAATCATATATAAAAGATACATTTGTTGATAGTGCCAGGGCATTGCCACTCATAAGGGAAGCGATTAAGATTGACAACAAAAACAGAGACGTTTATCTTATTGCAGGTGATATATTCATAATCCTGAATGATGGTTCAAAAGCAATTTCATATTACAACCAGGCTCAGTTTGCAGATCCACAGTCACCAACCGCCAACATGAAAATTGGTAATATTTATGTAAAAGGAAGGGCACTTCAGGCAGCAATTCCATATTTTGAGCAGGCTATTGAATTAAATGCCAATTATGCTCCAGCTTATCGCGAGCTAGGACAACTGTATCTTCTTGCTCAGAGATTTGAACAAGCAACCCAATACTTTGAGAAATATCTTAGTCTGACAGCAGGTAACATTCCTGCGAAAACAAGATATGTAAATGCTCTCTTCTATGCAAAAGACTATGATGGAGTAATCAAAAATGTAGAAGAAATATTTGCTGTTGATAAATCAAGAACATATATGAATCGTATTGCAGGTTATTCCTGTTTTGATAAAATTCCTCCGGACAATGATAAAGCATTGTATTATATGGAAGAACTTTTCAAAACAGTTTCTCCGGAGCGCATAATTACAAAGGACTATCATTACCTCGCCAGAATTCTTGTAAGGAAGAATATCAATGCACCAAAGATAGCAGACGAAGCTATTGCACTTAAAGCACAGGTTGAAAAAGAAAAAGCAAGGCTGGCGGCAACAAAAACAGCACCGGAGAAAGCCAAGATACAAGCCAATATTGATGATCTTACAAAGAGGGCTGACAATCTTGAAATTGAAGCCAGAAAAGCTGCTGCTGAAGTTGACAGAGCATTTGAAGCATATGGCAAGTTAGTTGAACTAAAACCCGGCGACAGAGCCATCCTTAGTGAAATTGCCGCTGCATATAATTCATTCAGGAGATATTATGATGTGGCAAAAACTCTTCAGAAGATGCTGGGACCATTACCTGAAAACCGTGATGATTATATGCAGGTAGGAAGAGCATATTATAACGCTGAGAGATATCAGGGAGCAGATTCAATATTCAATGTCATTTTAAAATCAACTCCTGATTATGTGCCTGCATATCTCTGGATAGCAAGAACATTTTCCAAGATGGATCCTGACACAAAGCTTGGACTTGCCAGACCAAAATTTGAAAAGGTAGTTGATGTTGCAAAGTCAGATTCACTCAAATATGAGGATGAAATGATGGAAGCTTTCGGATATCTTGGCTATTATCATATGGTAAATGAAAACTACAACAGATCTAAAGATTATTATAACAGGATGATCAACCTTAATGTTAATGGTAAAGAAAATAAGATAAAAGGATATAACGGTATCGGTTCAGTCGAACTCAGATCTATAACAGGAGAAAAAACCAATGAGGGAAGACTTCCTTATTTATCAAGAGCAGCTGATGCATATTCAAAGATACTTGCCGTTGATCCGAACAATGCTGCCGCAAAAAGTCAGCTGGCATATATTCGTGATTTTGAAGCCCAGATAAAGAAAGGAATAAATCCAAATGAGATAAGAGGTGTTATAAAAAATAGTGCAGGACAACCTTTGGCATATGCTTCAATCAGGGTAAAAGATACAGCTGCTGAGAACCTCACAAACAGTAAGGGTGAATTTAAATTTGAAATACCTCAGGGTTCCGAAGTATTGTTAATAAGTGCTAAAGGTTATAAAACGCAGGAAATAACAATAACAAAATCAAGAATTTATAATGTTACTCTTGTACAATAAATATTAACCTGAGAACTTTTAAAATTATACAGACAGATAATATTGTTACTTATACAGAATAATTCTTGGGAGAATTATTCTAAACTAGACGAAAAACTTAACTTTATTTGATCTGCTATTGGAAAAAAACAATTCATAATATATATTTGCGAGTCTAAAAAAATTTTAAACCTAAACAAATCGATAAAAAATGAGTAAAAAAGGAAGTTCTTTTAAAGATGCGTTGCAGAATGTTTTTGCAACAAGTGCTATTTTGATAGCTTTTGTGGTTGCTTACATTTTATTTATTAAAATAATGGGTAACCCTGTAAATTTCGAGGGAGGTAATCCAGAAGGACATCCTCTACCTGGTAACTATCTTGGTATTGTATATAAAGGTGGTTATATTGTTCCTATTCTTATGACATGTGTTTTAGTACTTTTGATTTTCCTGTTTGAAAGAATAATTACCCTTTCAAGAGCAAAAGGAAGAGGCAGGTTGAACACATTTGTACACAATCTTCAGAGTCTTCTCTCAGAAGATAAAATTGAAGAAGCTATGGAAGCTTGTGACAAGCAAAAAGGATCGCTTGCCAATGTTATGAAAGCTGGTCTGTTACGTTATCGTGACCTTCAGAAAGACAAAGAACTTGAAAAAGATCAGAAAATCTTATCTATTCAGAAATCATTTGAAGAAGCAACAGCGCTTGAATTACCGATGCTATCAAGAAATATGGTTATTTTTTCAACATTAGCTTCAGTTTCAGTGTTGATAGGTCTTATTGGAACAGTTCTTGGTATGATCCGTGCATTTGCTGCTCTGGCTCAGGCTGGTGCTCCTGATGCTCTTGCTCTGGCAACAGGTATTTCAGAAGCTCTTGTAAATACTGCTTTAGGTATTACAGGATCTACATTAGCAATTATTGCATTCAACTATTTTTCATCAACAATTGATTCATATACATTTAAAATTGACGAAGCAGGTTTCAGTCTGACACAGAGTTTTGCTGCCTCACTGAAATCAAACTAATTTTGAATTTATCTTTTGGTTCTAATCATATAATATAAATCTACAATGCCAAAGATTAAATTACCAACAAAGTCGCCCCATATTGACATGACGCCGATGGTTGACCTGTTCTCGGTAGTGTTGACATTCCTAATGTTAACTACCACCATGAGACAACAGGAACCAGCTCCTGTTGATACGCCTTATTCTATATCAGAAAAACCTACTCCTGATTTTAATACACTGACACTTCTTCTTTCAACAGATGACAGAGTATTCCTGAATCTGGATAACGGACCAGATACTCTGCTTAAGTTCAGACCAAAAGTATTAGAACAGATGGGTAAAAGGTATGGTATTGAATTCACAGAAGAAGAATTAAGGAAATTCGAGAAATATCCTTCCTCAATGGGTGTTCCAATAATGAAAATGAAGGAATTTCTGGCAGCCAAAGACAACAATGAAATGTCTGTTTTCCAAACCGGAATTCCAATTGATTCTACTGATAACCAGCTTGCTATGTGGATTCTTTATACACGCCAGGAAAACCCAAATGTACAGGCATGTATTAAAGGGGATTCTAAAACCGGTTTTCCGATAGTTAAAAAGGTATTGGATATATTGCAAGATTATCAGGTTAACAGGTTTAACCTGATCACAAGTCTTGAAGCAGCTAAAATTAACCTCGAAGAAATACAACAGTGATATGGCAGAAATAATTCAAGAGGAAAAAGAAGGCGGGAAGAAAAAAGCGAAGAAGCATGCCCCGCACATAGATATGACTCCTATGGTTGACCTTATGTGTCTGCTGATCACATTCTTTATGCTTACAACTGCTTTCAGTAAAGCAAAAGTAATGGAGATTGTACTTCCGGAGAAACTTAAGGATAATAATGTCGAACCACCAAAGATTTCAGCAAGTCGTACCCTGAATATCATTCTTGGTCCGGATAACAAAATTTATTGGTATCCCGGAGGGGTTAAACCTGAAGATTACAATAATCTGCCTCCTGTAAATGAGACAGACTTCAGTCCAACAGGTATTCGTCAATTATTGCTTGACAGAAACAGGGCTCTTTTCAAAAAGATAGCTGATTTCAATAGCCAGGTAATTAGTGGTGAAATAAAAATCTCCCAGGATTCTCTCGCAGGTGCAATAAGGGTATTAAAGAATGTAGACGATACCGGTCCTATTGTTCTTATCAAGGCATATAATAAAGCTACTTATGGCAATTTCGTTGATATACTTGATGAGATGAATATATGTGGAATAGCCCGATATACGTTTGTTGATATTGTCTGGTATGAAGAGAAGATGGTGGAAGCAGCTTCGGGTATTGTACCAACAGCTACATCCGCTAATTAAACCGTAAACCTACAAAAAGATGGCAAAAGAAAAAATAAAAGCCCCTGCTTTTGACGAAATTGTGTTCGAAATAAGGAATAAGGAGTACGGAGCATATAAACTGCGTAAAAAGTACAGTCGTACAATGATAATTTCCCTTTTAATTGGAATTGTCATTTTATCAACAGCTATTATTACTCCGTATCTTAACGCGAAGGCACTGGAAAACAGACAGCAACGTGAAGAAAGACAGGTAGAGATTAAGATGGAGAATCTGGATACACCTAATGAACAGGTAGCTCCACCTCCACCTCCTCCTCCTCCTCCTGCCGATGTTGTTCAGGCACAGAAATATGTCCCTCCTGTTGTTGTTGACTCAATAAAACCTGAAGAAATGGTACAGCTTATGACAGCAGATCAGGCACAGGTTGAGGTCCAGAACGAAGAGGTAGTTGAGATCGTTGAAGTTGTTAAAGAAGAGGTCCAGGAAGAAGAGGATCCTGAAGCAACACCATTCGTTGTTGTTGAGGAGATGCCAATGTTCCCTGGCGGAGATGTTGAACTTCTCAAGTATATTGCGGAACACACTCAGTATCCTGAAGTTGCAAAGGAAAACAATATCCAGGGAAGAGTAATAGTAAGATTCTGCGTAACCTCTAAAGGTGGAGTTAGTCAGGTTAGTGTCCTGAAAGGCGTTGACCCGGAGCTTGACAAAGAGGCAATGAGAGTTGTAACTACGCTCCCGGCTTTCAAACCAGGAAAACAGGGTGGAAAACCAGTACCAGTATGGTATATGGTACCAATAACTTTCACACTTAAGTAAAATCTGATTCTTTAAATTATAAAAAGAGGGTGTCTCAAAAGGATACCCTTTTTTTATTTAATATGATTCCTGACTTCTGACGATTAGTGCGGTAGAGGATACCTCCACTATGTATATGAATTTACGAAACCCATCCCCTGCCCCTTCCCTTTAAAGAAAAAGGGAAGGGGTAAATCAGCTGATTATAAATAGATTAAAACTACAATATAAACTTTTCGCTCCAAATAGTATTGAATGTTATTTGATATCTGATACTTTTATTATTATAAATGCACGAAAGTGACAAAGAGCTGATAATATGCAGGATGCCCCCTTCCCTTTTTGCTAAAGGGAAGGGGCTGGGGAAGGGTTGAGATATAAATAGAAGGGGCTGGGTACGGGCTCTTTCTTAACATATACATAGACCTAAAATTGGGGTTAGTGCGGTAAAAATTAAATCTATATATTATTAAATTTCAATTACTTGAAGATCAAGACAGCACTAAAATTTGAAAACGTCAGAAGTCAGGACAAAGAGGCAATGAGAGTTGTAACTACGCTCCCGGCTTTCAAACCAGGAAAACAGGGTGGAAAACCAGTACCAGTATGGTATATGGTACCAATAACTTTCACACTTAAGTAAAATCTGTTTCTATAGATTATAAGAAAAGGCTGGATCGTGAGATTCAGCCTTTCTTTTTATCTGTTACTTTTCTTGATGCTCTGAGTATTCAAGATTTAATATGGATATAACTTTCAATTAAATGAAAATGGAAGGACCTGCCATTTATTTACCTACCTCTCCCCCCTCGTTCCCTCCCGCTTGAAGGCGGGACAGGCTCTCTCCCGAGTGAGAGGGGGAAGATTCACTTCTCAGTAATTCAATAAAATCCTCAATATCCTTCCCGGTTGTATCCCAACTTGTCATTAAACGGTATTCTGATATATCTTCATTCCATGGATAAAAATAGAAATGTTTCTGCATCTTTTCAGCTATAACTTTGGATAAGATAACAAATACTCCATTTGACTGGACTGATTGAGTTATTGTTATCTCCCTGAATTGTTTAAGCTTCTCAGATAACATTTCTGCCATTAAATTTGAATGAGAGGCACATTTTCTCCAGAGTTCATCATTAAAGTATGAAATATATTGTGCTGAAATAAACCTCATTTTAGAAGCAAGTTGCATCCCCTGTTTGCGTATATATTTAAAATCTCCGGATAATCCGGGTCTTAAAAAACAAACAGCTTCTCCGTACATCATCCCGTTTTTAGTCCCTCCGAATGAAAGAACATCAATCCCTGCATCAGTTGTGAAGGCACGAAATGGAAGATTTAAATAAACAGCAGCATTTGCAATTCTTGCGCCATCCATATGAACAAGCATATTATTTAAATGAGCAAAATCTACAATTTTTCTTATTTCAGATACAGAATATACAGTACCCATTTCAGTCGATTGTGTGATTGAAATTACTTTTGGTTGAGAATGGTGCTCAAAATCAAAACCATGCATATGTCTTTTAATAAGGTCAACAGATATTTTCCCGTCCGGAGTATCAACAGTCAGGACCTTACACCCCGTAAATTTTTCAGGTGCACCGCATTCATCCTGCTCCAGATGGGCTGTTGATGCAGTAATAACAGAATTCCATGATCTGGTAATACCTGAAAGACTTAATACATTTGCTGCAGTCCCAGTAAAAACAAAAAATGTCTCTGATGCAGGACCGAAAAGGTCCTTAAAAATACCAAGGGCCCGTTCTGTAAACACATCATTACCATAACCTATTGTATGTCCGGTATTTGCATTCAGTATTGCCTGTAAAATCTCAGGATGAACACCTGCATTATTATCGCTGGCAAAACCTCTTATAACTCTGCTATGCTGCATATTTGGTTATTCTTTAAAAAACCGCAAAAAACACATAACTGGAAATCAAGTGCTCTTTGCGGTTTAACTTTAAAATTCTATATTATTATTTCTTTTTTCTTCTGGCAAAATAAAGCATTATTACACCAAAAAGAAACATCAACACTCCCATTATCATATTAACATTTATATCCAATGATTTATGATACATTTCGGTGTTTGACATAGTAACCAGTCCGAAAACTGTTATTAGTATTCCGATGATTGAAAACATCAGACCTATTGGAATTCTTATATCTACCATTTTAATTTCCTCCTACCAGAATATTATTGTTAATACTAAACAAATTACACTTACAAGGATCGCAAGTCCGACAGGACGCTCGTACCAGGGCAAATTTTTATCATCCATCTCGCGAGGTGTAAGAGAATACACCAATCCCGCTAATTCAGCATCAGATTTTTTCTGCTTTGTAATGAAGGTCAAACCAACAGTAAAAGACGCACTTACTGTAAAGGCAATAATAGCAGTCCAGAAGTTCTGTGCCATTTCAACCGGATAAGTGTGCAGCACTGTAATCCAGCCCCCTTTAACAAGAGTTGTTGCACCCGCAGGAATAGTTAAGCCATGATGCAGAAGTGCCAGCAGAAAGCCTGCAAGCAAACCTGTAAAAGCAGCATGACCAGTTGTCCTTTTCCAGAACATGCCAAGGAAAATTACTGCAAATAAAGGAGCGTTAATCAATGAAAAAATTGTCTGAAGGAAATCCATTATATTTCCAAATTTACTGGCTATATAAGCAGCTCCTATACTAAACAGAATGCCGAAAACAGTCGAAATACGGCCAACTTTAAGGTAATGTTTTCCATCAGCCTCCTCATTCCCGGTTCGCGGCCTCATATAACTCTGATAAATATCGTAAGTCCATACAGTGTTAAAAGCAGATACATTGCCGGCCATTCCCGACATGAAAGATGCCAGGAGCGCAGTTATACCGAGTCCAAGAACACCGGCAGGAAGATAGTATTTCAAGAGCATGATAATTGTGTAGTCATAAATAGGATTACCGGCAGCATCAAGAGGAAGGGTAAATCCTTTGGACGGATCGTTGAAAAGAGCCAGTGAAATTATTCCTGGTACAATAATTAAGAAAGGGATAAACATTTTGGGTAACGCACCAATTAACGGAACTTTTCTTGCAGCTGATTTTGATTCTGCCGCAAAAGCCCTCTGAACTATCAGAAAGTTTGTACACCAGTACCCGAAAGATAAAACAAACCCTAGTCCAAACAAGATTCCAAACCACTCAACTCCTAGTGGATTTGAAGAGGCTTCAGCGGTATATTTCCATGTAGTAGTGAAAGTATCAGCTGCATACCCTTTTGCAGTTGTTATCGGTGCAAGTTTTGCTTTTAGTCCAACCCAGCCACCAATATCTTTCAGACTCAGAAAAACGAGTGGTAACAGACCAATTACAATAATGAAAAATTGCAGAACCTCATTATAGATTGCAGATGAGAGACCTCCCAGATATGTGTAACCAAGAACAATCAGGGCAGAAACCCAAAGACTTAAATTAAAATTCCATCCTAATACATTTTCCATCAGAATTGCAAGGGCATACATCGAAATACCGGAGGCAAGGATTGTCATTACAGCAAAGAGAATAGCATTTAATCCACGGGTTTTTTCGTCATACCTTAATTTCAGGAATTCAGGTACTGATCTTGCTTTTGAACCATAATAGAATGGCATCATAAACAGTGCAAGAAAGATCATTGCCGGTATTGCACCGATCCAGTAAAAATGCGTAGTAAGCATGCCGTATTTCATACCAGACCCGGTCATGCCCATAACTTCAAGTGCACCCAGATTTGTTGAAATAAAGGCCAGACCAGCAACCCAGGCAGGCATTGATCGACCGGCTTCAAGAAAAGCATCAGCATTTTTCATGTACTTTCTTAGGAACCATCCGATGCCAAGGACAAATAAAAAATAGATTATCATTATCAGATAATCAATCCAGCTCAAATCAACTTTCATACTAAGAGAATTTTAATTAATAATAATAGTCAGAATCGATGTATGTATCAAAAAATAAAATATTAAAATGAAGCTAGTAAAAATACGTTTTATCGTTGGTTTTCGGATACAAGATAATAAAATAATCGTCTCGTAATTGATTACCTAAAGTTTGGAGTGCCTAAATTGTCTAAAGTGCCTAGAGTTACTCTTATACCTGCATCTTAATGATGAGCTCATATGTTTTTAAAAATTAACTATCTCCTGGAAACTGAAAATAATAATTTTAAGAATCAAATCGCAAATAACACTTTGTTTTTAACTTTAGGCACTCTAGGCACTTTTGGCACTTTAAGTACTTATCAGTTATATTTGCTTTAATACCTATATTTGTTTAAACACAATTGTGAAAACACGTTATTTTATATTCGTCTCATATAAAGGCACTTCCTATCACGGATGGCAGATCCAGCCAAATTCTGTCACAGTTCAGAAAATCCTCGATAATGCCTTAAGTGTTGTACTCAATGAGAAAATTAACACAACCGGTGCAGGTAGAACTGATACGGGTGTTCATGCACTATATTTTTGTGCTCATTTTGACAGTAATTCACCTGAACTTGCTGCAACCAACAACCTGGAATTCAAGTTAAACCGATACCTTCCGGAAGATATTTCCGTACTAGATATAAGAAAAGTATTACCTGATGCGAATGCCAGATACAGCGCTATCTCAAGAACGTATAAATACTATATTTCAAGAAATAAGGACCCTTTCCTTAACAATTCGAGTTGGCACCTACATGGAGATATAGACATTGACGAGATGAACAGGGCATGTAAAATAATGTTAAACCATTCTGACTTTACGAGTTTCAGCAAACTCCATTCAAGTGCAAAGACAAATATTTGTAAAATCTATAGTGCTGACTGGAAAGAGGTTGAAAACCAGATTGTATTTACTATCAAAGCCGATCGTTTTCTCAGGAATATGGTAAGGGCAATAGTTGGCACCATGGTGAAAGTTGGTTTCCGGAAAATAAGTTTGAGAGAATTTGAGGATATAATCCTTGCAAAAGACCGGTGCAAGGCAGGTACTTCAGCTCCTGCGAAGGGGCTATTTCTGGTTGATATTGAGTATCCTTCTGAGATATTTTGTGATAAAAGGTAAAAGAATTATAATATTCGGATTTTCAAGCGGGACTGTTTTGTAGTACTGCGTGAAACTTCGTGACAACCTTTGTGTTCTTCATGGTAAAACCTAAATCATCGAAACACAAAGCATGCCCTGACAACGGAAGGGGATCACTAAGTAAGGCACCAAGTCCTGACTTCTGACGATTAGTGAGGTAGAGGATACCTCCACTATGTATATGAATTTACGAAACCCATCCCCTGCCCCTTCCCTTTAAAGAAAAAGGGAAGGGGTAAGTCAGCTGATTATAAATAGATTAAAGCTACAATATAAACTTTTCGCTCCAAATAGTATTGAATGTTATTTGATATGCGATACTTTTATTATCGCATTATTGGATACATGTCTCGCATACCATAAAGTAATTACAGGCAAATTATTTTATTAGCCAGGAATTTAAGGAAGAATCTTACTCCTTCTGAAAAATTACTTTGGGATATTTTGAGGAGGAAAAATCTTTCCGGATACCGATTTCTCAGACAACATCCCATTGTATATAGAATTGACCGACAATGGATAGATTTCTATATTGCGGATTTTTACTCTCGGGAGTTGTCACTTGTAATAGAGGTGGATGGTCCGGTTCATTTAAAACAAAAAGAGTATGACATTGAGAGGGATTCAAAATTATCTGATAAAGGAATATTTGTCTTGAGAATAAAGAATGAAGAATTGGAAGATAAAGGCTCTCTGATAATGAAAATAAATGAAACCATAAATGCACGAAAGTGACAAAGAGCTGATTATATGCAGGATGCCCCCTTCCCTTTTTGCTAAAAGGGGCTGGGGAAGGGTTAAGATATAAATAGAAAGGGCTGGGTACGGCCTGTTTCTTAACATATACATAGGCCTGAAATTGGGGTTAGAGCGGCAAAATTTTAAATTAAATATATATATTATTCAATTTCAATTACTTGAAGATCAAGACAGCCCTAAAATTTGAAAACGTCAGAAGTCAGGAAGTAAGGCACCAACTCATATAAAGGGGAAACGACAAAAAACAGCTCTTTTTAAATAGCCAGATTTAGGGTGAGACTTATTTCATCAGACCATAATGTGGAAATAATTGATTATCAAGTTCAAAAAAAATCTTATTTCTATTTTCCCGACAGTCATTTTAAATATATTGAATGAGCATAATTTATGCTTACACAGAGCTAAACAGACAATATATTGTATAAATCTGATTTTCAATTTATTACAGAGATACAAATCTCTTTTTAGATATTTACCTTAAAAAACAGGTCATTGGTCAAAATCGCATATTAAGGATTTAAGATCAAAATTAAAGAAAATAGAAGTAATATATATCTGTATATTAGATTGTTATAAGAAACACTTCAGCTAATCTTCCTAAATTAAGTGCAATGTCTTATAAATATCCACCTGCTTTGACGAAATTAATTATTTTGATCATCAAGTGCATTTATAACCTGACAAACATTCAAAACTTCAGGATTAACCAAATTTCAAAATCTGGCGGTTTCCTTAACCACAGGCTCCAAGCTATTGACAGGAATAATCTTATTACATAATTTCAATTTTAAGATAATTCCAATTCTCATGAGGAACAGAATTAACATTAAGGAAACAGAAATTGCTGATATACAAGATATTAAACCTCTAAATATAGTCAGTGATACAACTTACGTTTTAGCTGGGAATACATCGGTTGATGAAATTCTGAAGGCTGAAGGATGCGAATCTTTCAGGAATTATTTTGAAAGAATAGGATTTTCACCTGAGCAGGGTTTTGTTGTTCTCTCATCATTACACCATTTTTTTTATGATGCTGAGGAGATGAAAAATACAAAAGGTATAATTAATCTGAAGGAACTTAACAAAATAAAAAATATAAAGAATTTTCTTCACTCAATATATCATGTCCTTCCATCGAAGGGTTATTTTATCGGTTGTTTTACTGATAATAGGAATCAAAGCGGCTTTTCGCTTCGAAGAAATTCAACTGAGTATATTTCCGGAAAGAATGCTAAAGCCATTGAAAATGGAATTTTATCAAATATCCCTTTTCTGAATATGTTATATAATCTTATGGATTCAAAGACTAACCATTACATGTCGAAGATCAGTGTTACTATGATGCTTGAGGATCATGGATTTAAGGTAATAAATATGACAGAACAAAACAGAGTTACCTTTTTCTGTGCAAGAAAGATTTCTATCGAGTTCGACAAATAAAACAATAGTAGTGTTTGCAAAATATACAACTTATTAATAAACAACCAATAATGAAACTAACCACTTATGGATTTCATTAGCAAACTTATCAACCTGATTGTTTCTCCTTTTTTTAAAAGACAGAGATTACAGAATTTAGCGTTAGGTGCCATTGACATACTGGCAATTACTCTTGCTTTTCAGGTTGCCTATTACTTAGAATATTCCTGGATAGACAGAGTTTTTATAAATGAAAAGAATTTTTTAATTCTGTACCTGTTTGTTCTACCATTCTGGCTTTTAATCCTATATTTTACTAAGGTTACAGAAATACCACGTACTAAACGTAACAGGGTTTTACTCTTTGAATATTTCCAATCTTCTCTTATTATTGGAGCTGTCCTTCTGGTTATCTACTTCATTTTTAAGATGTCATGGATATCCAGATTATTCTTAATAAATTTTACTCTACTTGGATTTATATTTTTATTCTGTGCCAGGTTTATTGAATACAAAATATTCAGAGCGTACAGGGCAAAAGGATATAATTATGTTAATATTGTTATAATTGCTGATGATTCATCTTTATCGTTTATTGATAATTTATTGATTTATAAAGAATGGGGATACAGGATATTTGCAATAGTTACAGGATCTAAACAGATAATTGAAAAGTATGAAAAAGATGTAATAATATTACCGGAAGAGTTTGTTAAAGTATTAAACGATCTGATGGAAGTTGATGTAATCGATGAAGTTCTCTATGTCAAGAGTAAGGTTATCTCATCAGAAGTCAGAAATGTGATCAGATCATGTGAAGAGCTGGGTGTTGTTTTCAGGTTAAAATATGATGATAAGGATCTTAATCTTACAAATGCAGTAAAAACAAATATAGGGGACAAAAAATTTCTTTCTTTCATAAATGTTCCTCACAATTCATACGCGCTGATTTTAAAAAACATTACAGATATTACTGTTTCTCTGTTTCTGATAGTGATCTTGTCTCCTGTACTTATTACAATATCATTGATGATAAAAATTGCCTCCCCGGGGCCAATCTTATTTACTCAGAAGAGAGTAGGTCTCAGAGGCCGGCATTTTAATCTTTATAAATTCAGGACAATGGTTGTTGATGCTGAGAAAATGAAAAAAGATCTTGAATCAGAAAATGAGGTCGATGGTCCGGTGTTTAAAATAAAGGATGATCCGCGTGTAACCAATATAGGAAAATTTCTCAGGAAGTCAGGACTTGATGAATTACCCCAGCTTTTTAACATTCTTAAAGGCGAGATGTCACTGATAGGCCCCCGTCCTCCCCTGCCCAGCGAAACACAGCAATACAAAAGATGGCAACTAAGGCGACTTTCAATAAAACCAGGACTATCATGTTTCTGGCAGATCCAACCTGACAGGAACAGTATTAAATTTGAACAATGGATGGAAATGGATTTAGCTTATATTGATAACTGGTCGCTTCGCCTCGATTTAGTGATTTTCATTAAAACTGTAAAAACAGTGTTCATGAGGTCAGGATTATAGAATTATTGCTCCGGGGGCACGGGCATAGTCATCAACTTAAGGATTTGATCAACTTTGATCTACCGACCTCACCCCCTCGATCCCCCTCTCCCGAGTGAGAGGGGGAATATCATTCAGGATGTTGATCCTGAATTAAAGCCCCTTACACTTATACCTTATTCAAATAAGCATCAAGAGTCATTTTCAATCCTTTTTCTAAATCGTATTTATGTTTAAATCCAAGCTTTTTAAGCAATGTTATATCAGTAGCTTTTCTCATGGTTCCATCGGGTTTGGATTTATCAAATAAGATTTCACCTTTAAATCCGATTAATTTTTTAATTTTAAGTGCAAGCTCCTTTATTGTAGTCTCCTCCCCTGTGCCAATGTTTAAAAAATGAGGTGGATGGAAATCCGGTTGCTCGCTGGTTTGATTCAATCCAATAATATCATTTACATCAGCATTTTCCATTATAAAAACACATGCCTCAGCCATATCGTGAGAATGCATAAATTCACGCATGGGTTCTCCTGTACCCCATACATTTACAACAACGTTACTTAAGCCTTTCTCGTTTTATTTTATCCTCTTGAATATCCGAAGAATCGGTTGAGATATAAACACCATATTTTTTAAGAATTTTTAAAATAGTGTCATTTTCTGATTCTCCAGAAATTGTTTCAATATTGTTCCTGTTAAGGTCTCTCCGGAGATCATCCCAATTGTCATCTTCAAGACATTTACCGAGAAAAATCTTTCTCATCAGGGCAGGTAGAACATGCGATTTTTCCAGATTATAATTATCCCCGGGACCATAGAGATTTGTCGGCATTACTGAGATAAAGTTACAATTATACTGTATGTTGAATGATTCGCACATTTTCAATCCTGCAATCTTGGCAATAGCATATGGTTCATTGGTATATTCAAGAGGCGAAGTAAGTAGGTATTCCTCCTTCAGTGGCTGTGGTGCATTTTTCGGATAAATACATGTTGATCCGAGAAAGAGCAGCTTTTTAACTTTATATTTCCATGAAGAGTAAATAATATTACTCTGGATCATCAGATTATGATAGATAAAATCTGCTCTGAATGTATTATTTGCCATAATTCCTCCTACTAAAGCTGCTGCCAGAAAGACATACTCAGGCTGTTCTGAGGCAAAGAACTTATCTACCTTATCCTGATCCGTCAGATCAAGATCATCAAGTGTTCTGAAAACAAGGTTATTATAACCTTTTCTGATCAGGCAATCGGTAATTGCTGATCCAACCAGACCTTTATGGCCGGCTACATAAATCTTTGATGAAATATTCACGTTTTAGTTTATTATTCAAAGTAATTAAAGGTACTGAATCCTCCCTTCTTAAGGTAACTTCTCCCTCTTCATTAGATATAATATCTGAAGTCACCATATCCTCAATCAAGTCCATCAAGATTATATTCAGGCACCCATCCAAGTTTTTCCCTGGCTTTTTTCGGATCACCTAAAAGAAGATCAACTTCCGTTGGTCTGTAATAAGCAGGGTCAATCTTAACAACGACAGGATTTTTTTTGATACGGTTCTTAAAAGTATCTAAATGCTCTTTTCCCACTATTTCAATAAAAACAGAATCATTAATGGATTTAATACTTCCTGTTTCATCCTCCTTCTCCCCACTGAATAATATTTCAACTCCGGCTAATGCAAATGATCTCCGTATAAACTCCCGAACTTCTGTTGTTATACCGGTAGCAATTACGTAATCGTCAGGCTTTTGTTGCTGAAGAATAAGATACATCGCTTTTATATAGTCCTTGGCATGACCCCAATCGCGTTTTGAAGAGAGGTTTCCCATAAAGAGTGTTTCCTGCATACCCAGAACAATCCGTGCCAGGGCTCTTGTTATCTTCCTCGATACAAAGGTTTCTCCACGTATTGGAGATTCATGGTTGAAGAGAATCCCGTTACTTGCATGTAATCCATAGGCTTCCCGGTAATTAACAGTTATCCAGTAGGCATATAGTTTAGCGACCGCATAAGGACTTCTAGGATAAAACGGGGTTTTTTCAGTCTGCGGGACTTCCTGAACAAGCCCGTAAAGCTCAGATGTACTTGCCTGGTATATTCTTGTTTGCTCTTTCATACCAAGCAGTCTGACAGCTTCAAGAATTCTTAGAGTACCTATACCATCAGTATTTGCTGTGTATTCCGGTTCATCAAAGCTTACCTTCACATGACTCATTGCTCCAAGGTTATATATCTCATCCGGACGACATTCCTGGATAATGCGTGTAACATTCATAGAATCGCTCAGATCTCCATAATGAAGTATGAAATTTCTCTCTTTAACATGAGGATCCTGGTAAAGATGATCAATCCTGTCAGTATTGATAAGAGAACTTCTTCTCTTAATACCATGAACGATATAACCCTTTTTAATTAAAAACTCTGCCAGGTAGGCTCCGTCCTGTCCTGTGATTCCTGTGATTAATGCTGTTTTTGCCAATTTAAAAGTGATTTAAATGAATTATTCCCGTAATTTCAGAAAGAATGATTATTAATAATTTACCTGACTTAAAATTTAATTTAAATATAAGATTTCAATGTGAAGCTCCATTGAAATCTGTTGAATATTTTAATAAATAAAATCAGCTTCAGTTTTTTAGCATTTAATTTTTCTTTAAATCTGACAGCAGGAGTATTAAAAAAACCACTTACACTATATAATCTAACACGACCCAAATCCTTAAGTATTTCATAACTTTTATATCGCAGATAAGGAGCTAAATTTTTACCCCTGTGAGACTCCAGAGTATACATATACCATAAGTAAGCTTCATCGTTTTTCAACTTCATATCAATTGAATAAATACTTACTACGTCAAAACTTATCCACATAAAAGCAACTATCTCTCCTTTATCTTTTATGGCAATACATTTTGCCCCTGCTTCCAATAAAGCAGTCAGTTCTTCATCTGAAATTCCTTTCTGAAGATTCCCTATCATTTTCATATCCTCAGGTTCGAGAAGTCCAATTGTATAATCGGAATTTTTTTCATTTAATTTCAGGGATCACTGAAAAATTTGTTCCTTCCAGAAACAGATAAAAAGGTGAAAAATCAATTCCTATCCTTCTCAATAATCCTCTTACAGTTTGCAGTGTTAAACCATAACGAATCCTATTTAGTATTCTTTTCAGAAATGGTAATTCAGGTTTCATTGTATTTGTTTTATTAATTGGTTCATCAATTGATCTGGATGCGTCCATATTTACCAGTGCCATTTTCGAGGTTCATTTTCTGTCTGAATTCCATTGAGGACATTATTTGTCTGCCATTTGCTGCTGCAAGAATATGGACTCGTTCAAGGAGATCAATATTTCTAGCCAACTTTGTCCTAGAGGAATCGTACCAGATGTTATCCTCCAGTCCAACACGAACTCCACCTCCAATAGCAATTGCAACTGAATTCATCTTCAATTGCTGGTCTCCTATACCAGCAAGGCTCCAGATTGAATTTTCCGGCAAATCTTGTATCATTAATCCGGCATGCAAAAGATCTGCCTGGGCACATGCAATATTTCCCAACAAAAGATTAAAATAGTAGGGAGGTGTAAGAAAGCCATTCTTTATAAGATACTTTGCATAATTAATCATACCTGAATCAAATGCTTCCAACTCGGGGACAATTCCCAATTTTGTCATTTTTGCCGCCAAATCCATAATCATACTGGGAGAATTAATACTGGCAATTTTATTGAAATTCAATGAACTGAGAGTCAGGCTTCCCATGTCTGGTTTTAGGTACCCTTCTAATTCCAATGCTTCTGATCGTTCTTCAAATTTATTAAATGTCCTTCCGCTAAGAGAAACACAAACAACCAGGGAAGGGGCAAATTTTCTTATTCCTTCTATAATAGCAGCATAAATATCCTTCTTATAAGTAGGACTTTCTGTAAGAGGATCCCTTGCATGAAGATGTACTTTTGTAATTCCCAATTCCCAGGCAATATGAACATCTTCAATTATTTCATTTATGTTAACAGGAATATGAGGTGTCATACTTTTGGTGGGAATCATTCCAGTCGGGGTAAAATCTATAATTAATTTTTCTTCCATATACTATTTATATGATTTATTAATGATTATTACTGATGCGTTTGATTTCAAATTATTTTAGTGCCGCGAAGTGGCACAATATGAATAACCGTGGGTGTAAACCCACGGACAACTGTAAACTAAATACCTCAGCCCTGAAGGGGCTGAATATCAAACTATTAATATGAGCCCATTGTTCAACCCCTCCGGGGTTGACAGAGGGGTTATTGCCTTTACCGTGGGTTGCACCCACGGTTATTCAAATTAAACCCCTTCAGGGTTAACAGAACAAATCAAATCAAAAAAACAAAGAACGCTTATATTAATTTTATTATCAGTGTTTTATGTAAATTTTCTAAAAGTTAACGCATCACTACTAATTAATGATAATAAATAATTTGAATAAATAGAATTCTCCTTATCAATGTGATGGAATATAAGCTCAGATTTTTCAGGGATTGCAACACTGATCCAATTATCAGATATTTTTTTCGAGTATATGTAATGATCACAAAACACAGAATCATCAGTTATATTCCAAAAGAATGATCTGTTTAAAATATTATCCTTCATCAACACCTCGATATTTGACAGATCTGATGTAATACCTGATCCAATTGCTTTTAAAAGAGCCTCTTTCCTTGTCCATAAAAGGAAAAACCTGTTTCTTGAGTCATCAGGCAGTTCTAAAATAAATTCCTGCTCCTGCCTGCTGAAAGATTTCTTTAATATTGAAGTAAAATCAATTTTCATATCCACCTTTTCCAGATCTAAACCTACTCTGAATTTTTCAGATATAATAATTGCAAATGAATCTCGTGTATGTGAAATATTAAAATACAGAGGATTCCCTTGCAGGTATGGCTTTTTATTATAATCATAAGCAATTAACAGATCTGCAGGAGACATATTTAGTCTTTTGGAAAGGATCAGACGAAGCAGGGTATGACAAAACAAATATGTGTACCTGTCCTCATCAGATTTAAATTTACCGGCCTCTATTTTATCATTATTATCAATATATTTCTCCAGGATATAATACTGAGATACAAGATCGTTTGTGTTGGCAAAAAATATCTCTGCTTTACCCCAGTTGCCTTCTGTATTGTATTCCGGCTTATTATCAGATGCAGTGTCAAAACAGCAACGAACTGCTGAATCATTTGAACAAAGCTGAAACAGGTAATACATAAAGCTTAACTTTGATAAGTAAAGGTTCTTGATATATTGCTTGTTGAAATGTAAATCATCTTTTACAATTTATTAATCAAATTTTAACAATTTTTGATGAAACGAGTGAAATCTAGTATAAACAACATCTTCTGTTGGATATTCCGATCATAGTCACTGACTAATATAACATACAGGGTTTCTAATTTGCCAATTTTGCATAAAGTGATTTGGTGATATTTAGTTATTAGAGTACTTTTATTCCCAAAATTACAAATAAATGAAAATTCAGATGTCCTTTATATACATGTTCAAATTGGTAACATTATTTATTTTTTATAATATTGCTCTGATAAGAATGAACTGTCGAAAGAAATGAATATTATTTTAATTAAGATAAATGGAAAATAAAATTAATTCAAAAAAAGTATTGGGATTTATAATTTTAATGGTTTCAATAATATCCTGTGTTCCAGTTAAAGATGTAAGCTATTTCAATGATATTAATGTACTTGAAGAACCAGTTGTAAATCCCAAAATTCAGAAGACTATAGCACCCTTTGACAAGTTATACATAAAAGTTCTCAGCACTGATCCTCAGACAAGTGCAATGTTCAGTACAAGTGAGGAGATTCGTTATTCAAATGAGGGCAGCAGCCCCTAGGTTACTTTGTTGATGAGGCTGGTAACATTAATTTCCCGTTTACAGGTAAAATAAATGTTGGATCTCTTACTACATCTGATGCTGCAATTAAAATTCAGACTGCTCTTAATGATTATGTTTCCAATACAACAGTTAGTGTTAAATTTATTGACAATCAGGTTTCTGTGTTAGGTGAAGTAAATAATCAGGGAGTTTATATGTTTTCACAGGATAAAATCACTATATACGAGGCTATTTCTTATGGCGGTGGGATTACCAGGTATGGAAACAGGAAGAATATTATACTTGTCAGGCAGGAGGGTGATAAAATAATGCATCATAAGCTTAATCTCTCAGATTCAAAAATAGCAGGCAAAGATAATTACTATGTTCTGCCTAATGATGTGATAATTGTGGAACCATTAAATACTATTTCAACCAGTTATCAAAATGTCACATACACAACAATATTAACAACAATCACAACCCTTGTAGCAGTATTACTGTTAATGGGTTATGGAAACTAGATTAATAAAAATATTCTTTAATTATGACAAAAACAACTGAATCTGATTCATCTATTGCTCCTGTTAAGTATTTTATATTCAAGGCATTATCCATAAAGTATTTTTACATCATATGTTTGGTGATTTTCCTTATAATTGCTTTCCTGATCAACAAATATGGTGGCAGAGTTTATGAAGCATCTGCATCCATCTCTCCTGTGGAAAACAAAACCTCCTCAATTCTAAGCTCTGATAAACTCTTTGGAGGCACTATGTCCTCAATTGAGTCATTAACCGAAATTGAAAATCAGATCAATAATATTAATTCATTTGCTCTTGTAGATAAAACAATTAAGAGCATGAATTTTGAAGTAAGCTACTTTCAGGAAAAACCAAAAATATTCAAACAAAAAAATGAGCTCTATGGCCAGTATCCTGTGATTGTCACAATGGATAAATCGCATGTGCAACCAATTGAAGCTAAATTCTATATCACCTACATAAATGAATCTTCATTCAGGTTAACAGCATCACAAAAGAAAGTCTCGTTATATAATTATCTTGATAATATTGTAACAAGTGAAGATAATCTACTTGAAATTGACACACTCTGCAATTTTAATGAAACAATAAGTAATAAACTATTTAAGTTTTCGGTCGCATTGAATAAGGATTATCCTATAGATAAAACAGGTTCCGAATACCGTTATTATTTTACATTCCGGCATCTTGACTATCTTGCAAAGGCATACATGAGCAACCTTGTTGTTGAGAAAGTATCAGCACTGGCCTCAATTATTAAAATCCAGTTCTATGGTCAAAATCTCGAGAAGACAATTAGTTTTCTAAACAGGTTTCTGAATACATTTCTGGAGGATAATCTGGCCAAAAAAAATAAAATGGCACTAAGCACTGTGAATTTCATTGATTCCCAGATATCCGAAATATCTGATTCCTTAGTTCTTTCGGAATCAGCTCTGAAAAATTACAGATCGGCCAACCAGGTAATGGACCTTAGCTACCAGGGGCAGCGCATTTATGAGCAGAAGACACTTATTGAAACAGAGCGTGCTAACCTGCAGGTTCAGGAACGTTACTTCAATTATGTAATCAACTACTTTAAGGCAAACAGGGATATGTCAGGAGTGGTTCCTCCGTCAGCTATGAATGTTACAGATCCGGTAACAAATCAACTTATAACTGAACTGCTTAATCTGAATGCACAGAGATCAAACATCACCTCAGGCAGTAGCAATGAGAAAAACATATTTCTGGGTCAGATCGATAACAGAATAGCGATGCAGAAACAAGCCATAATTGAAAACTTTACAAATAATCTGAATACACTATCTCTTTCTCTTAACGAACTTAATTACAGAGAAGAGAAACTCTCAAGAGAGATTACCATGCTACCAAGGACTGAGATGAATATGGTGAGCATGCAAAGGAAATTTGATCTTAACGATGTAATTTATACCTTCCTGCTTCAGAAAAGATCAGAAGCCGCAATTACACTTGCGTCAAATTATCCTGATTTTGAAATTCTGGAACCTGCACGAACAATAACTTCCAGGATGACATCACCCAAGATGATCCTGAATTTTATAATAGCATTTTTTATGGGATTATTCATCCCTACACTGTACCTGGTGATAAGAGAAGTATTTGATGACAAAATTAGAAGCCTTAATGATATTGAATTCATGCTTCAACGTTCGGTCCTGAGTGTTATCTATTCTAATAATAACAAAAGTGAATCAGTTGTTGCAGATTTCCCGAAATCTGCAATATCCGAATCCTTCCGTAATCTGAGAAGCACACTGTTACTTAATGGGGAACATGTTAAAAACAAAGTAATCCTAACATCTTCATCTCTTCCTTCAGATGGGAAAAGTTTTATATCTCTTAACCTGGCATCGTCAATTGCTTCAGTTGGATATAAGACAATTATTATTGATGCTGACCTACGAAGACCCAATCAACATGTGAAGATGAAAATGGATAATACAATAGGTTTATCAAGTTATATGACCAATAATGCATCTGCGGATGAAATTATCAGAAAAACGACAATTCAAAATCTTTCCTTTATTTCTGCCGGTCCTGTAATACCAAATCCTTCTGAACTGATGGAATCCGGAACACTTGATGGTTTAATTGATAATCTTAAATCTAAATATGATTATATCATTATTGACACAACCCCCGTTGGAATAGTTGCAGATGCCGTTCTGATGATGAAATATGCATCAAAAATATTATTAGTTATCAGAAACAATTATACAAGCAAAGAGATCCTTAAAAATGTAGTAAGCATTCTTAAAACAAAC
Source organism: uncultured Bacteroidales bacterium (assembly GCA_963732435.1). Lineage (GTDB taxonomy): Bacteria > Bacteroidota > Bacteroidia > Bacteroidales > VadinHA17 > LD21. The sequence goes on from CAVSZL010000013.1 coordinate 365,267, forward strand.
AAGTTCAATAATTATGAAATTATATATAATGATTTCAATTTAAATAAAAGCTCATATAAGCATCATTATAGCAATTATTATATAGAAAAATAACATATTGTAACTAATCAGTGTTGAATGTATTCTGATGCCGGAAGTTCCGAAGTCGGATCCGCCAGCTGTGGGACGAAGTTAAAAAATTCTTAACAACTAATGACCCGGGATTACATACAGAACCACGATTTGGGAATACTTAAGAATAATTAATTTGAGTCTTTTATTTGGAAATCGATAAGTGCCATCTAAAACAATTTAAGATTTTTTTAAGGAAAATCGATGCTCCCAATTACTTCGGTCTTCTGACTTCCGACTGTATTAGTCACAATAATTTAATCTGTATTATCCATAAGTATTCTGATTACATTGGTTACCTTTGTGATACTCATAGTTGACCTGTGTGGTACACATGGTAAATAATAGTCACTTTATTTTAAAATATCAATTTATTGGATCTTACTATTCTTACAGATTGCTATTCATTGATTATCTAAATACTCATAATTATTATCTGTATTTTACCAACATAGCACATATTCTTAACCACGAAACTCAAAGAATTTCACATCAACACATTTATTCTAAATGTATTTCATCACTCCTTTTTATACCTTAATCAAATACCCTATCAAAAAGGATTTTTTTTATCTCTTTTATTATAAATTTATTGGTTAATAAACTATTATAAGTTTGAATTATATTATTCCTAGAGAATGTAACTTATCAGGTTTTAATAATATTATAAATATGTTATAAAACATGACTTAAGCTGATACAAATATAACCAGATTTTTATTAGAGCTTTCAAAGTTTAATTCATCAGTTGAAGTGGTTGTTCTTGATGAGATTTCAAGAAACGAACCAGTAATAATAATATACCTGTTTGAAAAATTTATTATGCCGGCATTGAATTATACAAGAAATTTGATTATTCGGTAGGGTGTTTCTTCTGTTAAGAATATTCGTAGTTTGGTTTATGACATACAAATTAAGAATTAAAGGCTTAAAATTTTTAAAATAATATGAAGAAGACTGAACATATAATGAATCTAAAAAATATGCCACTCTCGTCTAATCAAAATAGACTACGGATCATATCAAAACTTTTTTACATGATTCGAGATATAATTAAATTAATGCATGGATTTCCCTTGACTATAAATGGGAAAACCGATAATAAAGCACTTATAATTAATGATGATGAATCAAAGGATGGAAGAAAGCAAGAAGAAGAAGATGTATTTATGGCTGCCGAGGAGAAGGTTCTGAAACTCTGGAGTGAAATATTACATACAAGTGAAATCAGGAGAAATGATAACTTTTTTGATTCTGGAGGTAACTCATTGCTGGCAATAAGTCTGATCAATAAACTGGAAAATGAATTTGGGGTTAGCATAAGCTACAGAGATCTGATAATGCATTCTTCGATAGCTGATCTCGGAAGATATGTTGTGGAAAACTCTTCTGTTACCGGATCATCTGCAGGACTTGTTCATCTGACAGATTTAAATAATCTCCCTCTTACAAGGAGTCAGGCAAGAATATGGCTGATAACACGGATGAATCCATCAATTCCTAATTAACATAATACCATTTGCCTATCTATCTAATTGGACCCCTTAAGATTGACATTTTCCGTAAAAGTATTGATATTCTGTTCACAAGGCACCATGTTCTTTTTTCCAGGATTATTGAAAAAGAAGGTGTCCCATGCTGTGTTATTGAAAAGACCGAAGTTCAAATTGAATTTATTGATTATAGTTGCATTGAATCAAAAGATGGAGAGTCCAGTATTTTTAAATTAATCAACGAGGATTCAAGGAGGGTTTTTGATATGGCTAATGGTCCTCTTTACAGGCTATATCTTTTTAGTTTAAGTGATGAAGAGTACTACTTTTATTGTGCAATTCACCATATTGTTTTCGATGGCTGGTCATGGAAAATTTTTATTGACGATTTAAACCAGATATACCATGAAAAAGCAACTAATTTGGCGGGAGTATTACAGGATTATGATATAGGACCAGGTGATTTCATTGGTTTACTTCTCAAACGTTCTCCTGAACTTATTATTTGTCTCTTAGCTATTTTTAAAACAGGAGCTACATATGTCCCTTTAAATCTTGCTGATCCGGATAACAGGATTAGATCAAATATTATTTCATCAGAAAATTAAGTATTTAATACTAAATACCGGCACTAACCTTGATCTGGAAGGTATATGTTCAGTCTTAACTATCGAAAATATAATTAGTCAAAGTTGCGACTTACAGGGATTCTTTTAAACCTATTGAGATTCAATCAACAGATCCTGCATATATTATTTTTACTTCCGGTACAACTGGGATTCCAAAGGGTGTACTGGTTAATCATAAATCAGTAATTAATCTGATTGAATGGGTAAATAGTACTTTTAAAATAACGCTCAATGACAAATTACTCTGGGTAACAAATTTAAATTTTGATTTATCGGTATATGATATTTTTGGAATTTTAGCAGCAGGTGGTTGTATTCGAATCGTAAATGATGAAGATCGGCAAGATCCAAAAAAACTATACCACTTATTATTAAATGAAGGAATCACTTTCTGGGATTCTGCTCCTCAGAACCTACAGCAACTTACTCCGTTTTTCAATCAAAAGGCAGGAACCTGGTTTATATAATGCATTAAGGCTTGTATTTTTAAGTGGCGATTGGATCCCTCTATCCTTACCACCAATAATTAATTCAAATTTTCCTTCTGCCGTAGTAGTAGGATTAGGTGGAGCAACCGAGGCAACTATATGGTCGAATTACTTTAATTATTAATAAAATTAATCCGGATTGGAAAAGTATGCCCATATGGAAAACCAATTCAGAATTCCAGGTACTATATACTTGATGATAAAATGAATCATTGCCTTATTCACCAACCTGGAAAATTGTATATCGGAGGTGACTGTATGGCTATGGGATACTACAATGATCCGGCACTTACAAATTTAAAATTTGTTCCGGATCCCTATAATCCAGGACATAAACTATATCTGACCGGAGACAAAGCTCAATGGATGGCAGATGGAAATATAGAATTTTTAGGCAGGGAAGATGAACAGTTAAAGATAAGAGGATACAGAGTAGAAATTGGCGAGATACAAAGTGTAGCACTGAAGAATAAGGCAATTAAAGAAGCAATTGTTATACCTGATAAATCAGATCGACATGATATTAAAGCATTATTATTCATTACTACATTCGATGATAAAAAATTAGAGGTAAAAGATCTTAAGAGAGAATTCAGAGAAAACCTGTCGGAATATATGATCCCGGCTGATATTATTCAATATAGAGAATTCCCATTAACCTCGAATGGTAAAATTGATACGAAAGCGATGTTTTCAGATTATGCTGAATCAATTATAAACAATGAGGATTCGCGTAAAATAGATAAGTCCGGAAAGGATAAGCAAATTCTCACTCCCACAGAGAAGATAATTTATAAAATATGGTGTGAAACTTTGAAAACAGAAGGGATCTCACCAACAGATAACTTTTTTGATTCTGGTGGTAACTCGTTGCTGGCGATAAGTCTGATCAATAAACTGGAAAATGAATTGGGGGTTAGCATAAGCTACAGGGATCTTATAACGCATTCATCGATAGCTGATCTTGGAAAATATTTGGAAGATAACTCTTCAATCATTGGATCATCTGCAGGACTTGTCCATCTGACAGATTTAAATGATCTTCCTCTAACCCAGAGCCAGTCAAGAATATGGCTTATAACCCGGATGAATCCAACAATTCCCAATTACATTATACCATTTGCCTATCGTCTGAATGGTCCGCTGAAGATTGACGTTTTCCGCAATAGCATTGAAACCTTGTTCTCAAGGCACCATGTTCTTTTTTCCAGGATTATTGAAAGAGATGGTGTCCCATGCTGTGTTATTGAAAAAACAAAAGTACACATTGAATTTACAGATTACAGTGACATTAACATAGATGAAGGAAAATCAAGGATATTTGAATTTATCACCAAGGATGCAAGGCGCATTTTTGATCTGGCTAATGGTCCGCTATACAGGTTATATCTCTTTAAGTTAAGTGATGAAGAGTTCTGTTTTTATGGTGCATTTCACCATATTGTATTCGACGGCTGGTCATGGAAGATCTTTATTGATGATTTAAATCAGATCTACAATGATCTAGAAGCTGGCAGAGAAATCTCGTTAAAAGAACTGCCCTATCAGCAATATGACTTTGCACATTGGGAGGAGCAAACAGGTTTACTAAAAGATGAGACTAAACTGATTGATTATTGGAAAAGGCAGTTAGAAGGATGTTCATCGCTTCTTAATTTTCCGCATGATTTCACGAGATTGAAATACTCAACAGGATTTGGGGAAAAGGTGCGGATTCAATTCCCTCCCAGTATATCAGCTGCACTCAGGCAGATAAGTAAAAATGAAGGAGTCAGCCTGTTTGCAACCATGATGAGTGCTTTTGGGATCCTAATGCATAAATATTCAGGAGATAGTGATTTAAACATCGGTACTCCGGTAGCAAACCGATCAAATTCTTCATTTGAGAATGTTATAGGGATGTTTGTAAACACGGTGGTCATCCGCCTGCGACTGGATCAGGAGATCATCTTTTAAGAGTCTGCTGAGGAAGAACAAATGAAGTGATACTTAGATGCAATTACCAACCAGGATCTGCAGTTTGAAAAGATTGTTGAGATTGTAAATCCAGAAAGGTCTTCCAATGCGAATCCCGTCTTCCAGGTGGCGTTCGCATGGGAAGACAATCTGAGTGTTCCTCTTAACCTTGCAGGCATGTAAAGAGCGAAACAGGTTAATACTCATGAAGGAACATCACCCTTTGATATTACATGCTTCCATGCACAATAATGGAGACAGGATTGAGGGTGCGTTGATCCTATAATACTGACCTGATCAGGAAAGATACAGCGGTTCGTTTATGCGACAACTTTGTAAATCTTGTATCTAACCTGGTTACCAATATTGAAGTACCTGTAGCATCTGTTCCGATGACCTCAGATGATGAAAAACAAAAGATCCTGAGTTTTACCGAAACTACCACCCAATATCCAAAAGACAAAACAATTGTCCAGCCTGTTTGAAGAGACAAGTCACTGAAATGCCTCAGAAAGACTGCAGTAGTTTTTCATAATGACTCACTCTACATATGATCAGCTAAACCGGAAATCGAACCAGCTGGCAAGGACCCTGAGAGAAAAAGCTGAAATCAAAAAGGGATACTCCGATCGGTATACTTGCAGATAAATCAATGGATTTAATTGTAGGAATTCTCAGCATACTGAAATCAGGAGGAGCTTATGTACCTGTTGATCCTGAGTATCCTCAGCAAAGAATTGATTTTATAATCAGGGACTGCAGGATGCAGGATTCATTCTGACACAGGAGAAATATATGAACCTTGCAGTTGAAGATGTATTGAAGATCAGCCTTAATTCATCAGGCTCATATAACCACTGACGAATCAAATGTGGAAAACATAAACAGAACTTACTGATCTTGCCTATATCATGTACACTTCAGGAACTACAGGTGTGCCAAAAGGAAGTATGATAGAGCAAAAGAGTGTTGTGACGGCTTGTAAGGAACACAAATTATATTGATCTGAAGGATAATACGCAGGATTATTACTTACAGGGGCAATTGTATTTGATGCAAGTACATTTGAAATATGGGGGACATTGTTGAACGGAGGAAGCCTTTATATTGTTGAAAAGGAAACAATTCTTGATGCAAAGACTCTTGATGAAGAGCTAATCAGGTAATGACATTACTACTCTATGGCTAACATCTGCTCTGTTTACCAATTTGGCTGAATCACGAACCAATATCTTCGGAAAACTTGAAATATTTGCTGGTTGGCGGGGATGTTTTATCAGTACCCCACATAAACAAAGTCAGGAAGGAAAATCCACATCTTAAAGTAATTAACGGATACGGACCAACAGAAAACACAACATTCTCAACATGTTTCGAAATAAGCAGGGACTACGATCGAAATATTCCTATTGGCAAACCTATCAGTAACTCAACTGCTTACATCTTTGATAAAAGTCTTAATTATCAACCAATTGGAGTAAAAGGGGAATTGTATGTTGGAGGAGACGGAGTATCGAGAGGTTACCTGAACAGGGAGGATCTGAATATTGCTCAGTTTCATTGAACATCCATATAATCCTGAAGAAAGGCTATACAAAACAGGCGATTATGCAAGGTGGCTACCTGATGGGAACATTGAGTTTCTTGGCAGGATCGATAACCAGGTAAAGATACGTGGATTCAGGATAGAACTGGAGGAGATAGAAACTGTTTTATCTGAGATAGAAGGAATTAATCGAAGCTAGTAGTAAAACCGGTAAAAGTTGATGAAAACGACGTTCAGCCTGAGTGGCCTTCCTCAAGGTCCCGGCGGATTTCAGTATCGATCTTCACTGAGGTGAGTAACCGAATTAGCGGTAAACTTACCACCATATATGGTACCATCTGTATACAAAACCATGCATGGCATTTCCAATAACTAGTAAACGGGAAGATTGACAGGAAAGCACTCTAACAATTGATTTGTCTGAATTAAAAGAAGAAGAAAAGTTGTTGAAGATCAGAGAACTTAACATACCACCCAACAAAATGGTATTAAAAATATGGCATGGATATAATAAAGACCAGGTCAATCGGATTAAATGATAACTTCTTTGATGCCGGAGGCACTTCACTTCTTGCGGTCAGGGTTGTTGACAGAATTGAAAAAGAGTTTAATATCACTTTCGAATTACGGCACTTTTTTAACAATCCGATAATTCAGAAAATTGCCGAGCATATTGATATCAAAACAAATCCGACAAAAATTCCCGGAATAAATGAAAACATACAGATACCCGAAATAAATAAAAGAATAATTATAGGAGAATTATGACTTTTAACTATTTATTAGCTAAGCTGAAATTTTATATTTAAGCATTTATGGTTTATTTTGGACATATCCAAATATTATGAAGAAAACTGAGAATATCATGAATCTAAAAAATATTACCACTCTCGTCTAATCAAAATAGACTATGGATACAATCACAACTTGATCCATCAGATCCCAGTAATAATATTCATTTTGCATACCATATTGAAGGGGAAATCAATGTCGATATTTTAAACAGGAGCATAGAACTTATTTTCGAAAAACATCATACACTGCACTCAGTATTCGAACCTCATAACGGAGTTCCTTATATCAGCATAGTTCCAAAACCTGTATTGATTGAATCAATTGATTTTTCTGGTTTCCCGCAACACACTGTAAGAGAAGAAATACTTCAATTCTCAGGATCTAAATCAAGAATTCCGTTTGACCTTGAGAAAGGACCTTTATACCGTATATACATATTGAAAGAAAACGAACGGAGCTGGTTTTTCAATATGATAATCCATAATATTATTTTTGATAGTATTTCACGAAGGATCTTTATACAGGAATTAAACAGAATATACAATAATCTAATCCAGGGAATAAATGAAATACCTGAACCTCTGAAATACCATAGTTATGACTTTGTTGGTACTGAAATTGAATCATTATCTCAGGATGATGAAATGGAGTCAATCGGATTCTGGAAAGAATACCTGAAAGATTGCCCCCCCGGGCTTAAATTCCCTTACGATCATATAAGAACCAATATTGCAACCAGATATGGACATACAGAATCTTTTCAAATCTCAAGGGAATCATCAATTAATCTTAGGAAAATAACTAAGGAATGTGACACTTCATTATTTAAAACACTTCTCCCAATTTTAGGCATACTATTTAATAAATATACGGGGGATAAAGACATTTGTATCGGAATACCTGTTTCAAATCGCAGTACAAATGACTCACTTAAAGTTATTGGATCCTTTGTTGACACCATTCCCCTAAGGATGATAATTAATGAAGAAGAAAACATCAGCCAGCAAATAAGATCCACTAGTGAGATTTATGAAAAAACAATACAATACAAACTTCCATTTGATAAAATAGTCAGAACTATTAATCCTGAACGAATTACAGGGTTAAATCCGTTTTATCAAATATCCTTTTTCTGGCTAGACAATATTAATATCCCAATGGAACTCGGAGGTATAAGCGGAAAAAGAATCACTATTCCACTTGGGGTTGAACCATTCGATATCACATTTTATATGTGGGAAAATGATGACGTTATTGAAGGAGAAATACAATATAATACTGATTTATTTAAACCTGATACGATTATCAGGTTACTTCAGAACATGATGACCCTAATTGACAAGATCCTTGAAAATAAAGAAATTTCAATAAAATTCCTTTCAATGGTTTCAGCGCAGGATCTTGCTATTATTGAAAGAATGAATGATACCCGGATTGATTATCCAAAAGATAAAACCATAATTGAACTTTTTGAAGAACAGGTAAATTTATATCCAGACAAACATGCAGTAGTATTTAAAGATAACTACCTTACATATAATCAACTGAACGAAAAAGTAAATCAGTTGGCCCGGGTTTTAAGGAATGCAGGACTAATTGCAAATGATCCGGTAGCTATTCTGGTTGAAAGATCTATTGAAATGATCATCGGGATATACGGAATTCTTAAAGCAGGAGGTTGTTATGTACCTATAGATCCTGAATATCCTCAACAAAGAATTGACTTTATTATCAAGGATTCCGGGTCAAAGATCCTTATCACTCAGGATAAATTTATTTCTATTATTGCTGATGATATTATAAAATTCAGTCTTGACTCCACTGACTCTTTTCACCAAGAGAAGTCAAATGTTAGCATAATAAATGTTCCGACAGATCTGGCTTATATAATATTCACGTCCGGGACTACCGGCATTCCAAAAGGAAGCCTTATCCGTCATAGAGGTGTAGTCAGATTGGTCCGCAATAACTATATTGTATTATACCCCGGATGACAAAGTACTTCTAGTACCTTCCTTTGTTTTTGATATGTCAATAAGAGGAATATTTGGATCACTTCTTAATGGTTCAACTTTATATATTACTGATAAAGAAACTCTTCTGGACGTTAATGCTCTTGGGGATTTACTCTTGAAAAATGAAATCACTATAATGACCACTCCAACTGCACTCTTTATACATATTGCAGAATTGAGTACGGATATTTTTTGTAAATTAAAGGTTTTGACAATAGGTGGAGATGTGCTATCTGCTCCCCATGTAAATAAGGTAAGAAAAAACAATCCTCAACTTACAGTTATTAATACTTACGGACCTACCGAGAACTCAACTAACTCCACAAATTATAAGGTAGACCGGGATTTTGACAGTAACATCCCTATTGGCAAACCAATCAACAATTCCACTGCCTATATATTTGATAAGAATATGAATTATCAACCCATTGGAATAATCGGGGAGTTATATGTTGGTGGGGATGGCGTTTCACCAGGTTATCTTAACAGGGATGATCTGAACAGTAGCAGGTTTGTTCAGCATCCATTCAAGCCTGCGGAAAGACTTTACAAAACAGGTGATTATACAAGGTGGTTACCGGACGGAAACATTGAGTTTCATGGAAGGATGGACAATCAACTAAAGATTAGAGGATTCCGTGTAGAGCTTGGAGAAATTGAATCACTGATCTCCCAAATAGATGGAATAGTTGATGTTGTTGTCAAACCTTTAAATTCTACGGATAAGGATATCCGCCTGATTGCTTTTCTGAATGTTCCGGAAGACTTTAAAATGGATACCAGGGAAATTCTCGGGATCCTGAAATCAAAGCTTCCCTCCTATATGATTCCGTACGGAATTAAATTAATGCATGGATTTCCATTAACAATAAATGGTAAAACTGACAAGAAAGCTCTTATTTATGAAGAGAGAGGATCAGATGAGATAAGCAGAAAGCAGGAAACATTATCCTCTGCAACCGAGGAGAAACTTTATAATATCTGGAGTGAGATACTGAGAACCAAGGATATAGGCAGGAATGACAGTTTTTTTGAATCGGGAGGAAACTCATTGCTTGCAATAAGTCTAATGAACAAAATAACATTGGAATTTGGGATAAGTATATCCTTTAGGGATCTGATAATCACATTCCTCAATAGCTGATCTTGGGAAATATATTGATGAAAACTCTTCTGATAGTGAATCATCTGCAGAATTAGTACATCTTACAGATTTAAATAATCTCCCGCTTACCCAGAGCCAGGCAAGAATATGGCTCATAACAAAGCTGAACCCGGAAATACCCAATTATATATTACCATATGCTTACAGTCTGAATGGTCCGCTGAAAATTGATATTTTCCAAAGAAGTATTGATGCACTATTCTCAAGACATCATGTCTTGTTTTCCAGAATAATTGAAAGAGAAGGTGTCCCCTGCTGTATTATTGAAAAAACAGAAGTACATATTGAATTTACAGATTATAGTGACATTAACATAGATGAAGGAAAATCACGGATATTTGAATTTATCAACAAGGATGCAAGGCGCATTTTTGATCTGACTAATGGTCCGCTATACAGGTTATATCTCTTTAAGTTAAGTGATGAAGAGTTCTGTTTTTATTCTGCATTTCACCATATTGTTTCCGATGGCTGGTCATGGAAAGTCTTTATTGATGATTTAAATCAGATCTACAATGATTTAGATGCTGGAAGAGAAATCTCTTTAAAGGAACTGCCCTATCAGCAATATGACTTTGCACATTGGGAGAAGCAAACAGGTTTATTAAAAGATGAGACTAAACTGATTGATTATTGGAAAAGGCAGTTAGAAGGATGTTCATCGCTTCTTAATTTTCCGCATGATTTCACCAGATTGAAATATTCAACGGGTTTTGGGGAAAAGGTGTGGATTCAATTCCCTGCCAGTATATCAGCTGCTCTCAGGCAAATAAGTAAAAATGAAGGAGTCAGCCTGTTTGCAACTATGATGAGCGCCTTTGGAATCCTTTTGAATAAATATTCAGGAGATAATGATATAAACATAGGGACTCCGGTAGCAAACCGGTCTCATTCTTCATTTGAGAGTGTAATAGGAATGTTTGTCAATACTCTGGCAATCCGTATGCAGCTGGATCAGGAGATCTCTTTTAAAAATCTTTTGAGAAGGACTAATGAGGCGATTTTAGATGGTATTGCCTATCAGGATCTGCAGTTTGAGAAGATTGTTGAAATAGTAAATCCCGAGAGGTTTTCCGATGCTAATCCTATATTCCAGGTGATTTTTGCATGGGAAGACAATTTGAGCACTTCCCTTCATCCCGGAAAAGTAAATGGTAAACAACTCTTTATTCCTGGAGGTACGTCGTCATCATTTGATTTATCATGTGCACTTTACAATAATGGTGATTGCATTGAAGGCAGTTTGTTATATAATTGTGATTTGATAAGTAAAGATACTGCAGTCCGTTTATGCGATAATTTCTTAAATCTTGTTTCTAACCTTGTTGCCTCTTATGAATTGCCAATCGCATCTGTGGCAATGATATCTGATAAAGAGATAGCTTTAATTGACAAATTCAACGATACCCGGTCTGACTATCCGGGAGACAAAAGTATAGTTCAGCTATTTGAGGAACAGGTCAGTCTGTTTCCGGATAAAATAGCAATTGTTTTTAAGGATGACTCTCTTACCTATGAACAGTTAAACTCAAAATCAAATCAGTTAGCGTTTGTATTAAGGAATAAAGGAGTAAAAACTAATGATCCGGTAGCAATTTTGGCTGACAAGTCTATTGATATGATTGTTGGGATCCTTGGTATTCTTAAGGCAGGAGGAGCTTACATGCCTTTGGATCCGGAATATCCTGATGAAAGGAGGAACTATGTTATTATGGATTCAGGCTGCAGGATACTTCTTACTCAGGAAAAATACATCAATTTAGCTATTGAAGACGTATTAATTGTAAACCTGAACTCACATGAATCTTATTACGATAAAGAGAATAAAGTTGAAAATATAAACACATCCTCTGATCTGGCTTATATACTTTATACCTCGGGTACAACCGGAAAACCGAAAGGGAGTTTGATAAGGCATCAAAGTGTTGTGAGGTTAGTAAGGAATACTAATTATATTGATTTCCCGGAAAATATAAGGACATTACTTGTTGGAGCTATTGTATTTGATTTAAGTGCATTTGAAATATGGGGTACCTTATTAAATGGGGGAAGCCTCTATATTATCGAAAAGGAAACTATTCTTGATCATAAAGCTTTAGGAATTGAACTAATCAGTAATGAAATCAATATTCTATTGTTATCTACTGGTCTTTTCACCTATTTGGCTGAATCAGGGACACATATTTTCCGAAGCCTGAAGTACTTACTGGTTGCTGGCGATGTATTATCAGCTCCTCATATAAATAATGTAAGGAAGAATTGCCCCTTGATTAAGGTCATTAATGGATACGGACCAACCGAAAATGCAGTATTCTCAACATGTTTTGAGATCGACAGGGATTATGATCATAATATACCTATAGGCAAACCGATAAGTAACTCAACAGCATACATTTTTGATAAAAACATGAATTATCAACCCATTGGAATAATCGGGGAGTTATATGTTGGTGGAGACGGAGTATCTCCGGGGTATCTTAACAGGGATGATCTGAACAGAAAAAGTTTTGTCCAGCACCCTTATATACCAGAAGAAAGACTTTACAAAACAGGTGATTATGCAAGGTGGTTACCGGACGGGAACATTGAGTTTCATGGAAGGATGGACAATCAACTAAAGATCAGAGGATTCCGTATAGAGCTTGGAGAAATTGAATCACTGATCTCCCAAATAGATGGAATAGTTGATGTTGTTGTCAAACCTTTAAATTCTACGGATAAGGATATCCGCCTGATTGCTTTTCTGAATGTTCCGGAAGACTTTAAAATGGATACCAGGGAAATTCTCGGGATCCTGAAATCAAAACTTCCCTCCTATATGATTCCGTATGGAATTAAATTAATGCATGGATTTCCATTAACAATAAATGGTAAGACAGACAAGAAAGCTCTTATATTCAATGAGAATGAATCAGAGGGTAGCAATCAGGAAGAAGAGTTGTTTACGACTGCTGAGGAGAAGGTTCTAAAACTCTGGAGTGAATTATTACGAACCAGGGAATTCAGAAGGAATGATAACTTTTTTGATGCAGGAGGAAACTCCCTGTTGGCAATAAGTCTGATCAACAAGTTAAAAAATGAACTTGGAGTAAGCATAAGCTACAGAGATCTGATTATACATTCATCAATAGCTGATCTTGGTAAATATATTGATGAAAACTCTTCTGATACTGAATCATCTTCAGAATTGGTACATCTTACAGATTTAAATAATCTCCCGCTTACCCAGAGCCAGGCAAGAATATGGCTCATTACACAGCTGAACCCGTCAATACCCAATTATATAGTACCATTAGCTTACAGGCTGAATGGTCCGCTGAAAATTGATATTTTCCAAAGAAGTATTGATGCGCTATTCTCAAGACATCATGTCTTGTTTTCCAGAATAATTGAAAGAGAAAGTGTACCCTTCTGTATTATTGAAGAAACAGAAGTACATATTGAATTTACAGATTATAGTGACATTAACATAGATGAAGGGGAATCACGGATATTTGAATTTATCAACAAGGATACAAGGCGCATTTTTGATCTGACTAATGGTCCCCTATACAGGTTGTATCTCTTTAAGTTAAGTGAGGAAGAGTTCTGTTTTTATTGTGCATTTCACCATATTGTTTTCGATGGCTGGTCATGGAAAGTCTTTATTGATGATTTAAATCAGATCTACAATGATTTAGATGCTGGAAGGGAAATCTCTTTAAAGGAACTGCCCTATCAGCAATATGACTTTGCATATTGGGAGAAGCAAACAGGTTTATTAAAAGATGAGACTAAACTGATTGATTATTGGAAAAGGCAGTTAGAAGGATGTTCATCGCTTCTTAATTTTCCGCATGATTTCACCAGATTGAAATATTCAACGGGTTTTGGGGAAAAGGTTCGGATTCAATTCCCTGCCAGTATATCAGCTGCTCTCAGGCAAATAAGTAAAAATGAAGGAGTCAGCCTGTATGCAACCATGATGAGCGCCTTCGGAATTCTTTTGAATAAATATTCGGGAGATAATGATATAAACATAGGGGCCCCGGTAGCAAACCGGTCTCATTCTTCATTTGAGAGTGTAATAGGAATGTTTGTCAATACTCTGGCAATCCGTATGCAACTGGATCAGGAGATCTCTTTTAAAAATCTTTTGAGAAGGACTAATGAGGCGATTTTAGATGCTATTACCTATCAGGATCTACAGTTTGAGAAGATTGTTGAAATAGTAAATCCGGAGAGGTTTTCCGATGCTAATCCTATATTCCAGGTGATTTTGGCATGGGAAGACAATTTGAACACTTCACTTCATCCCGGAAAAGTAAATGGTAAACAACTCTTTATTCCTGGAGGTACGTCGTCATCATTTGATTTATCATGTGCGCTTTACAATAATGGTGATTGCATTGAAGGCAGTTTGTTATATAATTGTGATTTGATAAGTAAAGATACTGCAGTCCGTTTATGCGATAATTTCTTAAATCTTGTTTCTAACCTTGTTGCCTCTTATGAATTGCCAATCGCATCTGTGGCAATGATATCTGATGAAGAAAAAAATCAGGTCCTGAAATTTACTGATACAAAAACTCCCTATCCAAAAGACAAAACAATTGCCCAGTTATTTGTAGAACAGGCCAGTCTTTATCCCAATAAAAAAGCAGTAGTTTTTCAAGATTATTCACTTACATATGATCAGTTAAACTCAAAATCGAATCAGTTAGCACGTGTTTTAAGGAATTCTGGAGTCAGGGCGAATGATCCGGTAGCAATCATGGTGGACCGATCGGTTGAAATGATTGTTGGAATATTTGGAATTCTTAAAGCCGGAGGGGCCTATGTACCTATAGATCCGGAATATCCTGAACTCAGGAAAAGCTTTATTCTTAAGGATTCAGGTTGCAGAGTTATTATCACCCAGGATAAATATATATCAGAGAATGCTGAAGGAATCATAAAATTTAGCCTTGATTCATCTGACTCCTATCACAATGACAGTTCAGATGTTGAAATAATAAATGTTCCGACGGATCTGGCTTATATTTTATACACCTCAGGCACAACAGGTAACCCTAAGGGAACACTTCTAAATAACAGGGGAGTTATAAGAATGGTGCGAAATAACAAGTGGTTAGAATATAAACCTGACGACAATGTCCTTCTGATTGCATCTATTGTTTTTGATGCCTCAACTGAAGAACTATTTGGTGCACTTTTGAATGGAGCAACGTTATCTATTGCTGATAAAGAGACCATTCTTGACGTTGATGCTCTTGGTGAATTACTGATAAAAAACAATATTACAGTAACTGAAATTCCAACAGCACTCTTCATACATATTGCAGAATTGAGTACAGATATATTTTGTAAGTTAAGAGTATTAATTGTAGGTGGAGATGTATTACCTGCTATCTCATGTAAATAAGGTAAGGAAAAACAATCCGCAACTTACATTTATTAATGCATACGGACCGACAGAAAACTCATGCAACTCCGCAACTTATACAATTGACAGGGATTTTGAAGGTAACATCCCTATTGGCAAACCGATAAGTAACTCAACAGCATACATTTTTGATAAAAACATGAATTATCAACCCATTGGAATAATCGGGGAGTTATATGTTGGTGGAGACGGAGTATCTCCGGGGTATCTGAACAGGGATGATCTGAACAGAAAGAGTTTTCTTCAGCACCCGTATATTCCGGGAGAAAGACTTTACAAAACAGGTGATTATGCAAGGTGGTTACCGGACGGGAACATTGAGTTTCATGGAAGGATGGACAATCAACTAAAAATCAGAGGATTCCGTGTAGAACTTGGGAGAAATTGAATCACTGATTTCCCAAATAGATGGAATAGTTGATGTTGTTGTCAAACCTTTAAATTCTACGGATAAGGATATCCGCCTGATTGCTTTTCTGAATGTTCCGGAAGACTTTAAAATGGATACCAGGGAAATTCTCGGGATCCTGAAATCAAAGCTTCCCTCCTATATGATTCCGTATGGAATTAAATTAATGCATGGATTTCCATTAACAATAAATGGTAAAACTGACAAGAAAGCTCTTATTTATGAAGAGGGAGGATCAGATGAGATAAGCAGAAAGCAGGAGTCCTTCTCCTCTGGAACCGAGGAGAAGCTTTATATTGTCTGGAGTGAGGTACTGAGAACCAAAGATATAGGCAGGAATGACAGTTTTTTTGAATCGGGAGGGAACTCATTGCTTGCAATAAGTCTAATGAACAAAATAACATTGGAATTTGGGATAAGTATATCCTTCAGGGATCTGATAATCCATTCCTCAATAGCTGATCTTGGGAAATATATTGATGAAAACTCTTCTGATAGTGAATCATCTGCAGAATTGGTACATCTGACAGATTTAAATAATCTCCCGCTTACCCAGAGCCAGGCAAGAATATGGCTCATAACAAAGCTGAACCCGGACAATACCCAATTATATAGTACCATTTGCTTACAGGCTGAATGGTCCGCTGAAAATTGATATTTTCCGAAGAAGTATTGATGCACTATTCTCAAGACATCATGTCTTGTTTTCCAGAATAATTGAAAGAGAAGGTGTCCCCTTCTGTATTATTGAAAAAACAGAAGTACAATATTGAATTTACAGATTATAGTAACATTAACCAGAGATGAAGGGGAATCACGGATATTTGAATTTATCAACAGGGATTCAAGACGCATATTTGATCTGACTAATGGTCCGCTATACAGGTTATATCTCTTTAAGTTAAGTGAGGAAGAGTTCTGTTTTTATTGTGCATTTCACCATATTGTTTTCGATGGATGGTCATGGAAGATCTTTATTGATGATTTAAATCAGATCTACAATGATTTAGAAGTTGCCAGGGAAATCTCTTTAAAGGAACTGCCCTATCAGCAATATGACTTTGCACATTGGGAGAAGCAAACCGCTCTATTAAAAGACGAAACTAAACTTATTAAATACTGGAAAAGCCAGTTGGAAGGATGTTCAACGCAACTTAATTTTCCGTTTGACTTCCCCCGGTTGAATAATTCAACTGGGTTTGGGGAAAATGTGAAGATTCAATTCCCTCCCAGTATATCATCTGCACTCAGGCAGATAAGTAAAAATGAAGGAGTCAGCCTGTTTGCAACCATGATGAGCACCTTTGGAATTCTTTTGAATAAATATTCGGGAGATAATGATATAAACATAGGGACCCCGGTAGCCAACCGGTCTCATTCTTCATTTGAGAGTGTAATAGGAATGTTTGTCAACACTTTGGTCATCCGTCTGCAACTTGATCAGGAGATCTCTTTTAGCAGCCTGTTAAGGAAAACAAATGAAGTTATCCTGGATGCCATTACCTACCAGGATCTGCAGTTTGAGAAGATTGTTGAAATAGTAAATCCGGAGAGGTTTTCAAATGCGAATCCAGTCTTCCAGGTGGCATTTGCCTGGGGAGACAACCTTAGCGCTCCTCTTGACCTTGGAGGAGTTAAAGGAGAAAGGGTTAGTATTAACAGAGGAACATCACTCTTTGATCTAACATGTTCCATGTACAGTATTGGAGACAGGATAGAGGGTACATTAATATATAATATTGATCTGATCAGTAAAGATGCAATGATCCGTTTATGTGATAATTTCGTAACTCTTGTATCTAACCTGGTAAATAACAGTGAAGTTCCTATCTCATCTGTTCCGATTATAACAGATGATGAAAAACAAAAGATCCTTGGTTTTACAGAAACTACCTCACAATATCCAAAAGACAAAACTATTGTCCGGCTATTTGAAGAGAAAGTCACAGAAAATCCTCATAAGAATGCAGTAGTTTTTCATAACGACTGTCTCACTTATGACCAGTTAAACCGCAAATCAAACCAGCTGGCTAGGACCCTTAGAGAAAAAGCTGAAATAAAAAGGGATACCCCGATCGGTATACTTGCAGATAAATCAACGGATTTAATAGTTGGAATTCTCAGTATTCTGAAATCAGGAGGAGCTTATGTGCCTATTGATCCTGAGTATCCTCAGCAAAGAATTGATTTCATTATCAGGGACTCAGGATGCAGGATTATTCTGACTCAGGATAAGTATATGAATCTTACAGTTGAAAATGTACTGATGATCAGTCTTAATTCTTCCGGCTCATATAATACTGATGAATCCAATGTGGAAAACATAAACAGCGCTACTGATCTTGCCTATATCATGTACACTTCGGGAACTACAGGTGTGCCAAAAGGAAGCATGATAGAGCAAAAGAGTGTTGTGAGGCTTGTAAGGAATACAAATTACATTGATCTGCATTATAATATCAGGACATTACTGATAGGTGCTGTTGTATTCGATGCGACTACATTTGAAATATGGGGGACATTATTGAATGGAGGAAGTCTTTATATAGTTGAGAAGGAAACAATTCTTGATGCAAAAACTCTTGGACAAGAGTTAATCAGAAATGACATTAATACTCTTTTACTGACTTCCGGTTTATTCACACATTTGGCAGAATCCCGTACCAATATCTTCGGAAAACTTAAATATTTACTTGTTGGAGGAGATGTTTTATCAGTACCCCATATAAACAAAGTCCGGAAGAATAATCCGATGCTTAAAGTCATAAACGTATACGGACCAACTGAAAATACAACATTTTCAACATGTTTTGAGATCGACAGGGATTATGATCATAATATACCTATAGGCAAACCGATAAGTAACTCAACAGCATACATTTTTGATAAAAACATGAATTATCAACCCATAGGAATAATCGGGGAGTTATATGTTGGTGGAGACGGGGTATCTCCGGGGTATCTTAACAGGGATGATCTGAACAGAAAGAGTTTTCTTCAGCACCCTTACATTCCGGGAGAAAGACTTTACAAAACAGGCGATTATGCAAGGTGGTTACCGGACGGAAACATCGAGTTTCATGGAAGAATGGACAATCAACTTAAGATAAGAGGCTTCCGTGTAGAGCTTGGTGAAATAGAATCACTGATTTCCCAATTAGACGGAATAGTTGATGTTGTTGTCAAACCTTTAAATTCTACAGATAAGGATATCCGCCTGATTGCTTTTCTGAATGTTCCGGAAGACTTTAAAATGGATACCAGGGAAATTCTCGGGATCCTGAAATCAAAACTTCCCTCCTATATGATTCCGTACGGAATTAAACTAATGCACGGATTTCCATTAACTATAAATGGGAAGACCGATAGAAAAGCTCTTATATTTAATGAAGATGAGTCAGCGATTTGCGTCAGGCAGGAAGAAGAGGTACTTACGGCTGCCGAGGAAAAGGTTCTGAAGCTCTGGAGTGAAATATTACGAACAAAAGAAATAAGGAGAAATGATAACTTTTTTGATTCGGGTGGTAACTCATTGCTGGCAATAAGCCTGATCAACAAACTGGAAAATGAACTGGGTGTAAGCCTAAGTTACAGGGATCTGATAATGCATTCTACTATAGCTGATCTTGGGAAATATATTGATGAAAACTCTTCTGATACTGAATCATCTGCAGAATTGGTACATCTGACAGATCTAAGCAGTCTCCCGCTTACGAAGAGCCAGGCAAGAATATGGCTCATAACAAAGCTGAACCCGTAAATACCCAATTATATAGTACCATTTGCTTACAGGCTGAATGGTCCGCTGAAAATTGATATTTTCCGAAGAAGTATTGATGCTCTATTCTCAAGACATCATGTCTTGTTTTCCAGGATAATTGAAAAAGAAGGTGTCCCCTTCTGTATTATTGAAAAAACAGAAGTACATATTGAATTTACAGATTATAGTGACATTAACATAGATGAAGCGGAATCACAGATATTTGAATTTATCAACAAGGATGCAAGGCGCATTTTTGATCTGACTAATGGTCCGCTATACAGGTTATATCTCTTTAAGTTAAGTGAGGAAGAGTTCTGTTTTTATTGTGCATTTCACCATATTGTTTTCGATGGCTGGTCATGGAAGATCTTTATTGACGATTTAAACCAGATATACAGTGAATCAGAGGCCGGCATGGAAATTTCGTTAAAGGAACTCGAATATCAGCAATATGACTTTGCACATTGGGAGAAGCAAACCGGTTTATTAAAAGACGAAACTAAACTTATTAAATACTGGAAAAGCCAGTTGGAAGGCTGCTCAACGCAACTGAATTTTCCGTTTGACTTCCCACGGTTGAATAATTCAACAGGGTTTGGGGAAAATGTGAAGATTCAATTCTCACCTGATATATCATCTGCACTCAGGCAGATAAGTAAAAATGAAGGAGTCAGCCTGTTTGCAACCATGATGAGCACCTTTGGAATTCTTTTGAATAAATATTCGGGAGATAATGATATAAACATAGGGACCCCGGTAGCCAACCGGTCTCATTCTTCATTTGAGAGTGTAATAGGAATGTTTGTCAACACTTTGGTCATCCGTCTGCAACTTGATCAGGAGATCTCTTTTAGCAGCCTGTTAAGGAAAACAAATGAGGTGATATTAGATGCCATAACCTACCAGGATCTGCAGTTTGAGAAAATTGTTGAAATAGTAAATCCGGAGAGATTTTCCAATGCCAATCCAGTCTTCCAGGTGGCGTTTGCCTGGGGAGACAACCTTAGCGTTCCTCTTGACCTAGGGAGCATAAAGGGCGAACCAGTAAGTATTAACGGGGGAACATCACTCTTTGATATAACATGTACCATGTACAGTATTGGAGACAGGATTGAGGGTACTTTAATATATAATATTGATCTGATCAGTAAAGATACAATGGTCCGTTTATGTGATAATTTCGTAACTCTTGTATCAAACCTGGTAAATAACAGTGAGGTTCCTATCTCATCTGTTCCAATAATAACAGATGATGAAAAACAAAAGATCCTCAGGTTTACAGAAACAACCTCACAATATCCAAAAGACAAAACTATTGTCCGGCTATTTGAAGAGATAGTCACAGAAAATCCTCATAAGAATGCAGTAGTTTTTCATAACGACTGTCTCACTTATGATCAGTTAAATCGCAAATCAAACCAGCTGGCAAGGACCCTTAGAGAAAAAGCTGAAATAAAAAGGGATACCCCGATCGGTATACTTGCAGATAAATCAACGGATTTAATAGTTGGAATTCTCAGTATTCTGAAATCAGGAGGAGCTTATGTGCCTATTGATCCCGAGTATCCTCAGCAAAGGATTGATTTTATTATCAGAGACTCAGGATGCAGGATTATTCTGACTCAGGATAAGTATATGAATCTTACAGTTGAAAATGTATTGATGATCAGTCTTAATTCTTCCGGCTCATATAGTACTGATGAATCCAATGTGGAAAACATAAACAGCTGCTACTGATCTTGCCTATATCATGTACACTTCGGGAACTACAGGTGTGCCAAAAGGCAGTATGATAGAGCAACAGAGTGTTGTGAGGCTTGTAAGAAATACAAATTATATTGATCTGAATGATAATACCAGGATTTTACTTACAGGGGCCATTGTATTTGATGCAAGTACATTTGAAATATGGGGGACATTGTTGAATGGAGGAAGCCTTTATATTGTTGAGAAGGAAACAATTCTTGATGCCAAGACTCTTGGACAAGAGTTACTCAGAAATGACATTAATACTCTATGGCTCACTTCTGCTCTGTTCACCAATCTGGCGGAATCACAGTACCAATATCTTCGGAAAGCTTAAATATTTGCTGGTTGGCGGGGATGTTTTATCAGTACCCCACATAAACAAAGTCAGGAAGGAAAATCCAGATCTTAAAGTAATTAACGGATATGGACCAACAGAAAATACAACATTCTCAACATGTTTCGAGATAAACAGGGAGTACGATCGAAATATTCCGATTGGCAAACCTATAAGTAATTCAACTGCTTACATCTTTGATAAAAGTTTTAATTATCAGCCAATTGGAGTAAAAGGGGAATTGTATGTGGGAGGAGACGGAGTATCGAGAGGTTACCTGAACAGGGATGACCTGAATAATATTAGTTTCATTAAAGCATCCATATAATCCTGGAGAGAAGGCTTATATAAAACAGGTGATTATGCAAGGTGGTTACCGGACGGAAACATTGAGTTTCATGGAAGGACAGATAACCAGGTAAAGATCCGAGGATTCAGGATTGAACTGGAGGAGATAGAAGCTGTTTTATCAGAGATAGAAGGAGTTAGAGAAGCAGTAGTTAAGCCAATCAAAATAGATGAAAATGATGTCAGATTAGTGGCCTTTCTCAAGGTTCCGATGGATTTCAGTATCGATTTTCCTGAGGTGAGTAAACGAATTACCGGGAAACTTCCACCATATATGGTACCATATTTTTACAAAACCATGCATGAATTTCCTATAACAGTAAATGGTAAAATTGACAGAAAATCCTTAACAATTGATTTATCTGAAATAAAAGAAGAGAAAGTTATTGAAATCAGTGAATTAACATCCACTCAAATAAGGATATTAAAAATATGGCAGGATATTATCAAGACCAGGTCAATTGGATTAAATGATAACTTCTTTGATGCCGGAGGCACTTCCCTCCTTGCGGTCAGGGTTGTTGACAGAATTGAAAAAGAGTTTGATATCACTTTCGAACTACGGCACTTTTTTAACAATCCGATAATTCAGAATATTGCCGAGCATATTGATATCAAAACAAATCCGGCAAAAATTCCCGGAATAAATGAAAACATACAGACACCAGAAATAGATAATAAAATAATTATAGGAGAATTATGACATTTAACGAATTAATAACAGAGCTAAATCAGAAGTCAATAAAGATCGTCTTTAATGAAGGAAAATTAAAGTATGAAGGACCGGAGCAAAATATTACACCTGAGTTGATTGCAGAACTTAAGGAGCACAAGGAAAGTCTGATAAAGTTCTTTTGGCCACGGGAGTGTCAGAATATAATGCCGATTAATCCTTCCGGAACTAAAATTCCTCTTATTTTGGTGTACTTTGAAGTAATGAATTATGCTTTAAGCGAATATCTGGGAAAAGATCAGCCATTTTATGGATTTCTTCATCATGGATCCAAAGGAGAAGAAATAAAATATAAAAGTGTAGAATCTTTTGCTGCTGATTATATTATTCAACTGCAGAAGGTTATACCTAAGGGCCCATATTATTTAGGAGGATTCTCTTTTGGAGGGATCCTTGCTTTTGAAATGGCTATTCAGCTTCAGAGAGCCGGATATGAAGTTCCATTCCTTGCAATGCTGGATACTATAGCATCGGGATCAATTAAAGTTAACAGGCGACATACTGATATTTATAATTTTATCAGAAGGCGTATTTTAGGCCCAACAAGAAGAAAAATTGACCACACTTTTAAGATATTTATTTGTAACCTGTTTTTCTTTTTAGGAAAACCAGTTCCTGTATCTCTGCGGAATTTCTATATAACTAATAAATATTATGAGTTGAACTTAAAATTCAAACCAGGGGTATTTAAGGGTGAGATACTACTGTTCAGGTCAGATATAAATAATGTAGATTGTAAATATAATGGCTGGGAGAAGCATGTAGATCAGGTAAATGTTGTGAACTTTAGCGGGTCACATCTGTCAATTGCCCGGGAAAAAAAATATGCCGAAATGATCGGTAATGAGTTCAAGAACCACCTTGCTAAAGTAAACACACTAAAAAATTAAGAAGAATTTTCAAATCTTAGTTTTTGTTTTTAGCATTTCTATAAAGCTATTGGTGAAAAAGTATTTAAGGAAGAATTTTAAGATAATGATGATTATTGTGTAAAAAGCACCTTCTGGGTGATCAAAATAATTTAAATTAAGCTGTTTTAAAAAATAGGTACCATTATTTCTTGTTAAAATAGTTCATTTCCATAAGTGCTTTTCTGAAGACCGGATTCCTGAGGTAGCCTCCATAACCCAAGTCTCCCCCGGATTCATCGTAGAATGAATTTCCTTCAATGAGAACAGGACCAGAGTCACTAATTGCCACATCCCAACCTATAAATCTTAATCGCGGAACATATTTCGCAAGCTGGCAAACCAGTTCTTTTGCCTCATTAAAGTAAGGGATACTGATGTTTTCAAAGGGTAAGCATCCGGTGTAGTGCATCTTTTTCCAGGTGTTACGGCTGATTATTTTTAGCCAAACATTTAAAGATGATAAACGAATCAAAAATTTTGGAGCTGATAAAAAGACAAAAGGAGACAGGGCAAACTATCACCGCCTTTTGCGTCAACGAAGGCATTCCCAAATCTTCATACTATTATTGGTGAAAAAGACTCAACAAGGTACCAGGAAAGGGCTTTATACCACTTCTTGTGTAAGCATTCGGCGAACTGGGTTTTATGCAATCTGAACCATTATTATCTTGGAATGTTTAATTTCCAGTACAACTTTTTTGGAGTTCTATGAAATTCTTTAGAAAATGATTGGGTTGATCAACTTTTTCCAATGATATCCAGTAATCATTGGATTTCTATTGGAGTTTTCTGGAGGTCGCGGGCAGCCTTCCAATTATGAGGCAGGAGATCTGACAAGTTAAGGCTGTAATCATTGTTATAGTTAGGTATCCTTGTTATCACATCAGTCAGCCACTCACGGGGATTTACATCTGAAGCCTTACAGCATCCAAGAACCGAGTACATTATTGCAGCATTCTCTGCCACATCATGATTACCACAGAACATGTAATTTTTTCTGCCCAATTTATTGAAAGCTTTCCATAATATTGGAAGTAAAAACTATCTCTTCACCGGCTCACACCATTCAGCTCAAAGAACTCCTATGTTATACTCTTTTCTTGGCTCATGCAAAATGAATGATGCAGAACCTTCGGCTTGGCTGAAAGATGTTTTAATCCGCTTGCCGGATTATAAAGCCAACAAACTTCATGAATTGCTGCCCCAAAGCAGGACGTCTCTCGAATAATCGCTAATTTCTTTTAGAAACCAGCAAAATCTTCATGTAGGACAAAGAATTTTTCTTAGATTTGATTTAAGCTTACGAAAAGATTGATGCAAATCCTAGGGCTGCCTGAAATTGATTATAAAAATGTTCTTTGATATAATGACACTCACAAAAAAGACATCTCTTTATCGGGAGAGGTATGCCAGCCGGGACTATTTTCTGATATTGAAAATCGCGAGTACTTAAAAATCCGGAAGAAAGAGTAACAGAAATGTCAGTAAAAACAGATATGGGATAAAACCTGAAGACAGAATACCCATAGGGACGACCGGCTTAGTTCAACTAAATTTTATACGCAATCATATAAGCACCAATCAGAATAGTCCGTTAAAAGTAATTTACTTACCTCTAAGGGTAGTCTATTATAAGACTCTGTATATAATATTATTAAGTTAGGCAACAAATAAGAGTTTTAAAAATCAAAAAATATTATCATGAGAAAAGAAAAATTATTACCAATAACTAAAGGATTAATCTGGCACATGCCATTTGTCAAAAGAATAAGATTGAATGATACAGGTGGTACTGTTGAAAGTCGATATTGCTATTCTGTTTGGTTAAGACATCTTTATATGTTGAATTCTGTGCATAAAGGCATTCCCAAAAAGGTTGCAGAGTTGGGCCCAGGTGATTCATTAGGAATTGGATTTGCTGCATTACTATCAGGATGTCAGAGTTTGGCAGCACTAGATGTAATAAAATATTGGGATGCTGAACGAAATTTAAAAATTTTCGAAGAAATGGTCCTTATGTTTAAAAACAAAGCACCGATTCCTGATAATAATGAATATCCAGAGGTGAAACCACAATTGAATAATTATGAATTCCCTGTTAATATTATTTCAGATGAAATTCTTAAAGAATCATTAAATGAAGAACGCATTGATGCTATACGTGAAGAAATCAAGAATATTGACAATCCCCAAAACACTTTTCTAAAATATTGTATTCCATGGGAGGATTATAGAATCATTCTCCCAAATACCATTGATTTTGTTTACTCTCAAGCAGTACTGGAACATGTTGAAAATTTGAAAGGAACTTATGATGCAATTAATAAATGGTTGAAAAAAGGTGGTGTGATGTCTCACTCAATTGATTTTAAATCTCACGGAACAACAAAAAGTTGGAATGGATATAGAACTTATAGTGAATTTGAATGGAAAATTGTAAAGGGTGGTCGAATGTTTTTAATAAACCGTATTCCATACTCTGCGCATAAAGAATTGCAGCAAAAAAATAATTTTAAAATATTGATAGATACTCCAACAAAGATGAACAATAATATTCCCAAATATCAATTTGCTGAAAAATTCAAGAATCTATCAGAAGAAGATATGACTACAAGTGATGTATACATGCTTTCAATAAAAGAGTAATAAATAAGTTTCCTAATAAGTAGGACTCTGTGCGGTCTGCAAGACCCAGCGATGAGTCTGTGTTGAACTACATCAGCCTGGCAAGGACCTATGCACTTACTGAAGGTTTTTTTATGATTTCAGTGATATTTTTCATCAGAAGTCTTTGACATTTTGCAGGTTTTTTATGCTTATCCACGACAGAATAATACAGGAAGGTTGTTAAAAAGTCTCTTCTGATCTCATTTCATCCACCATAGGACATACCTTGCTGCGTGAACGCAAAACGGACTGATAATTAGGAATTAGTATTTTGGAAGGAAAGAAAAGACCAACCCGGTGATCGTAGACGTGGTACTTCCCTGAAAGGTATTTGCCAGAATGATCGATTTCCTTCCACTCTGCTTCGAGAGTATATCCAACCGCCGGAACGATACGCTTTTAATGAAGGTACAAGGCTTATTAAATCAATACGTTATGGAAGGAGCTTGTTTGGCAAGATCACCCATATATCGGCGGATGACATTTATGCTACCAATGCAAACCGAAAATACAGTACAGCAGCACATATTGTGACCAACTTCAAACGTAATGGAAGGGCTGGGAAACATGAAGAGCACAGGCAGATCATCAGCAGGGAGTTAAGAAAAGAGAGGACAATACGAATGGAAGGAAGCTTTGGAACAGAGAAGGAACATTATGGACTTCAGAAGATTAAAGCCAGAACAGAGCTAAATGAAATTCTCTGGATCTTCTTCGGAGTTCATACAGCAAATGCTGTTCAGGATCGCAAAACGCTTAGCTGTCTCAAGGGTTGAACGCATGGCCTCTTAATCATAATAAATGATGGAAAAAAAAATCATTATTGGGACTATTTTGCCCAATAATTATCTTTTTGTGAAAAATCCACCTCAAAAACCAATTTGGCCACAGCTAAAATGAAAGATGAGTAAAATCATACCATTGAATCTTACTCATCTTTAAAAATTGTCCTTACTCCTGAATATCCCCAAAAAGAATTTTTAGGGTGTCCCAACGCTGAAAACAGGAAAGAGGTACTGTTATTTCTTGTTAAAATAATTCATCTCCTGAAGTGCTTTTCTGAAAACAGGATGCCTGAGGTAGCCTCCATAACCCAAGTCTCCACCAGACGCATCATAGAATGAATTTCCTTCTATGAGAACCGGACCAGAGTCACTAATTGCCACATCCCAACCTACTAATCTTAACCCCGGAATAAATTTCGCAACCTGGCAAACCAGTGCTTTTACCTCATTAAAGTAAGGGATATTGAGGTTTTCAAAGACAATATTGGTAATTGGGTGCTTAGTGTATGTCTTTACTCCTTGAGTAATAAGAAATGGATATCCATATTTCAGAAGCTTGCCGGAATTCATATCAATAGGGATAAGGCATCCACCGGAGGAAATATTGTCCACATGAAGCCCATTTAGGCTTGTCCTTAAATATGCTGAAATTACTTCAACCTTTTGTTCACTGTCAATAAAGGTATCTATCCTGATGGTATTCAAACAGGAAGAATTAATTGAGTCAAGGACGCCATTCTGATTTACCTTTTCCTGAAACAAATATTCCGAATGGATAACTTCATTATAAAGTTTAGTTATATCATAGTCGTCTTCAAGTATCTGATGTTTGTATATTTTGAAAACACGATCTCCGCCATAGGAGCCACAGGTTTTCTTAATAAAGATGGAATCGTTGTGAGGTATTCTGTCTGCAAGACTTTTCAAGTATAATCTAAAATCCTGAAGATTGTTCACCTCTGTGATCTTTTTATCGGCTACAAACATATTGTTTTGATTATATGCCAGTAACTTTGGCATTGGAACGCTGAATTGTGATAAGTATAAATCAAAAAACAATTTGTTTTCTAGTATTTCTCTGTCATTGTTATCGTTAAAGTAATTGTTTACTTTAATGAATAAGTTCTGAGGGCAAAAATCTCTGATATTATCCCTGCCATTCTTGAACAAGTATCTGGAGGAATAATAATGTGGTGGAAAACTTCTGTTAATGAAGGACAGATATATTATTTCTTTAAATATTTTCCATTTAGGTTTACGTTCAGGATCATTATAAATCTCTTTAATCAATCTAAGTTTGGACAATTCTGGCTGTTTTATTTTACTGGTACAATATATTTTATCATTATCCATCTTTCGTTGCTATTTTAATCTTTTAAGGCCAGATATTTAGTACATTATATATTTGCATTATTTTGATCTCATTGAATAATTAATTTGGATATTTACCTAATGGGATACCAGATGGAATCCCGGTGAGCAAAAGAATAATAATATCAATAAGAAAATATGTAGGTCAAATTACCCTGATAATATGAAGAGTGGAAAAAGAAGCCATCTCATTATTGGTTTGAGACGGCTTCAAAAATATTATATGAGACCTATTTAAGTCTAATCTTTGAGACAACGAACGGTAAGACCATTTTTCTTAGTGACCGGGGTTCTCACAAGACTACTGGAGTTATAAGTCAAATTCTGTCCCCAACTTAAATTAGCATCAAATGGCGTAGTACTCAAGATGTAATTGCTTTCCTCCAGGCCAGAAGAAGCTCCGGTAAAATAACGATATCCAGCCGGAACAGCAGTAAATCCTGTTTCATTAGTAGCACCTGTATTCGGAGTCAGCCAATGAGTAGTGCCAGTTTCTTTAAGCTTTCCTCCGGCAACAGTTTCTCCTCCGAGAAATGTTTTCAATGCCTCAAGTTCAGCATCCTCAGGAACATGATAACCAACCGGACATACATTACGGCTATCAGTTACAGCAAACCAGGTGTAAAGCCTTCCATATTCAGGCACAAGTGAATTGTTTCCCTCATATGCCCATTGATATTTTGGTGAAACTTCAGCTGTAATATCCTGGTCAAAAGTACTGGTTGTTCCAATAACATCACCATTAGTATATTTTGTTGTTCTAAGATTTTCAGACATCCAAACCTGTCCCCCAATGTTCACTATATCATAGGTATTACCGTCAGCATCTGCAATTTTGGTGGTAAAGGTGACCTGAGCTCCATAAGAAGTTCCTCCGCTGTTTGTTGCAAATGCACGGACGTAATAGGTTGTTCCGGGTGTTAAGCCTGTAAGGTTTCCGGTAAATGCTCCGGTACCTGTACCGGAGTTAACAACTGAATTGCTTGTTGTTGGATTTGCTGTAGTTGCCCAACATAATCCTCTTGCTGTAACAGTTCCTCCGCCATCAGCAGTTACATTACCACCACCAACAGCTGTAGTTGCAGCACGTGAAGATATCGCAGAAGTTGTAACGGTTGGAGGTAATGCTTGAGTTGTTGTAAATGAAACTTCATTTCCGTATGCAGTACCTGCACTATTTGTTGCATAGGCACGAACATAATATGTTGTCCCTGGGGTTAATCCTGTAAGATTCGCTGTAAATGCTCCAATCCCTGTGCCACCTGAAACAACTGAATTAGCTGTTGTCGGATTTGCAGTTAATGCATAGCAAACTCCTCTTGCTGTAACAGGTCCATTTCCATCGGCTGTGATATTTCCACCGGTTGAAGCAGTTGTTAAAGTAATTGCACTAACAACTGTTGTTGTCAGGGTAGGAACTGATATTGGAGTTGTTGTAAAAGAAAGCACGTTCCCATATGCGGTACCTGCACTGTTTGTAGCATAAGCCCTTACATAATATGTTGTTCCGGGAGCCAATCCTGTCAGATTACTTGTGAAAGATCCTGAACCTGTACCACTTGGTGCAGTAAAGTTACTTGTTGTTGGGGTTGAAGTTGTTGCCCAACAAACACCTCTTGCTGTAATTGTTCCACCACCATCTGCAGTAATGTTACCTCCTGATGCTGCTGTTGTAGTAGTAATAGCAGATATTGTTGTGGTAGTAAGTGTAGCAAGTACAACTTGATTTGTTGAAAATGATACCTCATTTCCATAGGCAGTTCCTGCACTGTTCGTAGCATAAGCACGTACATAATAAATTGTTCCAGGTGTTAATCCGGTTAAATTGCTGGTGAAATTTCCGCTTCCAGGACCCTCAGTTGTTTTGGTAGGATTGCTTATTGTGGGTGTTGCTGTTGTAGACCAGCAAATGCCCTTTTGGGTAATTGCACCTCCGCCGTCTGAGACAATATTACCACCTGAAACAGCAGTTGTTAAAGTAATTGAAGATACCACATTTGTTGTAAGTGTTGCTGCACCGACCGGTGTTGTTGCAAAAGAAAGTTCATTTCCATAAGCTGTGCCTGCACTATTTGTAGCGTATGCACGAACATAATATGTTTTTCCCGGTTCCAGGGAAGTCAGATTGCTGATGAAGGTTCCAACGCCTGTTGCATCTTCTGTTTTAGAATTGCTTATTGTCGGATTTGCTGTCAATGCCCAGCAAACTCCTCTTTTAGTTACTGAACCACCACCATCAGAAGTGATATTTCCACCTGAAACAGCAGTTGTCAAAGTAATAGATGTTATTGGAGAAGTTGTCAGTGCAGGAACAACTATCGGACTGGTTGTAAATGATACTGAATTACCATAAGCAGTACCTGCACTATTTGTGGCATAAGCACGTAAATAGTAAGTAGTGGCAGGTTGTAAACCCGTCAGGTTACTCACATAAACACCTGTTCCTGTACCATCAGATGTCTTTGAATTACTTATTGTCGGGTTTGTCGTTGTTGCCCAGCAAACACCTTTTGCTGTAACTGCTCCACCACCATCGGATGAAATGTTTCCTCCGGATACAGCGGTTGTTAAACCAATAGAAGAAACTGCAGTAGTAGTAATTGTTGCGACTGCAATTGGTGTTGTTGTAAATTGAACTTCATCACCATATGAAGTTCCAACACTATTGGTAGCGTATGCCCTGAGATAATATAACGTATTTGGAGTTAAACCAGTTACATTACTGACAAAGCTTCCTGCTCCTTTGCCATCAATAGTATGTGAGCCTGAGATGGTAGGGTTACTTGTTGTTCCCCAACAGACACCAAATGCTATTATATCAGCACCGCCTGTATTAGTAATTGTTCCACCGCTTGTGACAGAAGTTAAAGAAACATTTGTCACAGCTTCAGTATTTAAAGTAGGTGCGACAGGGTCTTTCTTACAGCTGTTGATCACAATCAAACACAATAAGGTTAACCCTAAAAATAAAACGTTCAATAATTTTTTCATAGTTAAATAATTAATAAATGATATTAAATCAATAAATGATCTTCGCTAGACAAAATAGATACATTTAAATATAATATCCAATTAATTTTGACAAACGGAATAAAAGCTGTGGTAAAATGTTAAGAATTGAAGAATTACAATATAAAGGTAGTAATCGTGTTCTTAATGAGGAGATCTTTTGGAATTCTTTACCTTTCATAAATTAATATGATGGATAAAGCAAAATAAAGATGATGTATTTGGTGACAGTATATATTTTGAAATTTATCAAAACTTACGCATCTAAAAATGGTAATCATGTTAATCGGGTAGTACATTATTTATGTAATATTTGGTAGGATTTTCTTTTCTGATAATTTTTCCAGGATTACCAATAACAAGAGAATTATCAGGAACATCGAAATTCACAAACGAATTAGGAGCAAGAAGTACGTTATTTCCAATATGTATTTTACCAACAATAACTACACCTGGTCCGATCCATACATTATCACCCAGAGTTGGACGTCCAAGTATACCATCCTTATATGCCCTTCCTATTGTTACATTATGAGATACACAACAATTCTTTGCCAATTTCAACCGGTCCTATTATTACTGTTCCTCTGTGATACAGATAAAAACCTTCTCCCAGCTTAGCTTCTCCGTGAATCTGATAACCATTATATGTAAATAACCGCATGATTATCCTATAAAATATTCCCCTAACTGAAAATAATTTATATTGCGATACTTTTCTTAAAACAAATATGTATCTAAAACCAGGAATACTCAATCCTTTAATAAATCCCATTGTCCCTGATAGACCATTATGACGAAATAAATCTGCTTTGGTAATTCTATTCATGTTAAATTAGTTGTAGATTGAATAGTTTTTATTTTTAACCTTTCTTTTATCTTATAAAATATCAGTTCTTTACCAACTGTCTGATAAATATCATAATACTTATATTCACCTAATCGTCAGGCGATAATTAAATTTTGTTGTTTGGATGTTCTTTCCTTGTATTTTAAAATCAATTCCAGGTTCTTCTGAACATTGGTTTACCTCTTGTCAAAATATCAACAAAATGCTCCTCATATAACTTAATAATTTCTACCCAACTATACTTCTCCTTGATTTTAATAATATTTCTTTTTA
This sequence comes from uncultured Bacteroidales bacterium, assembly GCA_963732435.1. GTDB lineage: Bacteria > Bacteroidota > Bacteroidia > Bacteroidales > VadinHA17 > LD21. The sequence continues at coordinate 398,092 of CAVSZL010000013.1, forward strand.
CCATGTTAAGATGATGTTCTTCTCTAAAACTTAAATCATTAAGCAGTTTTGAAATTTCATCTGATGTTTTGAAATAGTAAGCATCTTCATCAAGAATATGCCGGTTGAAAACGTTATCATTGGCGCATATCAGACTTCCTGAAGCCATTGCTTCCAAAAGTGAAGGATTAGTTCCACCAACAGTATGCCCATGAAAGTACAATGCAGCGTAATGACGCAGATTATTTAGTTTATGTATATCATAAACAGCTCCCTGAAATATTATTCCTGGCCGGTCTTTATATTTAGTTATTAAATATTTACCATACTTATTTGAGGGGTTGCCAATTACAATAATTGGTTTTTCAGTACCACTCTCTACTATTCCATTGAGAATAATTTCCAGGCTGTTCTCCGGTTCGATCCTTGCAACAAGAATATAATATCCAAATGGTTCCAGGTTAAACTCTTTCAGAATGTTCTGATCCGGATTATTCATCGGAAAGGCACCATACGGAATATAAACAGAGTCTTTCTTATACTTATTCAAAATATATTGCTGGATACCTATTGAATCAGAAATTAAATGATCGCTGAAAAACACACCCAGATATTCGGCAAAACGAAGGAATAACTGCACGGGTTTTGAGAATTTTGATCTTTTCCATTCCAGCCCGTCCATATTTGTTGTTATAACAGGTTTCCCCGGTAAGAAGCCATCCCCATACAGAACTGCTTGTATATCCAAGCTGAAGAATTATATCATATTTCTTTCTACGTGTATCTAAGATACAGTTTAAGTCATAAATAAATTGCCCCAGAGTACCCAATTTATATTCCGGATCAAAACAATGAATTATATGTACATTTTTCCACAAGGAGTCTGAATATGAATGTCTGTGTGAACTATATACGGTAACATCATGGCCATTCTCAACGAGACCAAGGGAAAGATATTCTGCGCATTGTTCAAAACCCCCGTAATTATTTGGGATTCCTCTGGTACCTATTATTCCGATTTTCATTTTAATAATGCAAATTAATAATTCTGCTTCATTTAAATAGTACTGGTTTTTTGAATCCAATCCCAGGTGGATTTAATTCCATCTTCCAACGATGTCAGTTTAATGTCTTTGTCAAGTTTGCTCTTAAGTTTACTTATATCCAATACAAAATTATTTACGTCATAATTTTTTGATTCAGAATAAATTACTTTATTAACCTTATTTGTAATTTTATTAATAACAGCAATAATTTCGTTTAATGATGAACCATGTCCACTACCTATATTATAAATTCCCTGTGAATCTGATTCCACCAACTGTAACATCATCTCAATGAAATCATCAATAAATATATAATCCTTTTTAGAGGATCCGTCGCCATAAATCAGAAAGGGCTCATCGTTTTTTGCTTTTCTCAAAAAAGTAGCAATCACACCCTGTGCAATAAAATGGCCCTGCCTGGGGCCATAAGGATTCGATGGACGAACAATGAGATATTCCAGATTGTTTTGTTTGTTATACAGTTTAATATATTGTTCTATAGTTGCTTTGATAATCCCGTAAGAAGAGACAGGATTTTTATGATCCTCTTCAGTTAGTGGTAAAAAGTCAGAATTGCCATAAATTGCACCACCTGATGAAAAATACACAAATTTTTTTATACCCTGACGTGTTGCCAGATTTAATATGTTCAAGTGTAGAAATTACATTATTATTTACATCAGCAATAATATCGATACTTGAAGTGCTTGGTACCGTGGTACTTGCCAGATGAAAAATAATATCTATTCCCATCATTGCCTCGTACAAATCAGGAATACTGTTCAGATTTGACAGGCGGTAATCAACCTTTGAATTTGGTTCCCTGAATTTTTCGTGTGCCATGTCAAATACACGCACTTTGTGATTCCGTCTTAATAAACCATCTAACAAATGGGAACCTATAAAACCATTTCCCCCAATCAATAATACATTCATTTTAAAACAGTATTATAATTATGCATTAAACTCTTGTAGAACAGATCATCTGAAAATGTTTCTTCAATGAACTTTCTTGCGTTTTTCCCCATTCTTAAACAATTTTCATCATCATTAAATAAGGCTGAAATTTTTTCTGATAACTCAAAAGAGTTTTCAGCATTGTAAAGTAATCCTTTTTCATTTTCAATTACAAGTTCCGGGATACCCCCTCTGTCAGATCCAATTACAGGTTTTCCTGCAGCAAATGCCTGTAAAATAACATAAGGAAAGTTTTCATGCCAGATCGACGGTACTACAACAAATTTAGATTTTGAGAGTAATTTCATTGAGAGCATCTCCCCATATAGCGCCGGTAAACTCAACTCTTGTCAATCCATTCTCCTTGTATAAATTTTTAACTTTTCAAAATCAGGACCATCGCCAACTATTTTGAATGGTATATCTCTGCAATTCTTTAACGCTTCTATTAAGATATCTACACCTTTTTCATCAATTAAACGGCCAAAATATAGTCCAAATGCCCCGGCATCGCTACATGGGAATTAGTTCAGGGATTTTATAAGGATTAAGCAGTTTTCCCCATCTGAAAGAATCCTTACCCCAGAAATCTTCTGTTTTATATGCCATAAAATCACTGGCAAATAAAAAAAGATTAATGTTCTTTTTATAAATATTCAGAAAGTGGTGAATATATGATTCAAATGAACTGGCAACACTATAAGAGAAAGAATTATGACTACATTTATTTGTAACACATTTATAAAACTTTCCCTCTTTGCAATCATCACAAAGTTTCCCATGATGAAATAGTTTGTAGTTAGGACATATATGTTTATAGTCGTTACAGGAAATTACTACCGGGACCTTGTTTTTTCTGTGCAACATCCAATACAGATAGGTGAGATATGGGTTGCCAGGGCAAACACATGTATCATATCCGGTTTAAAATCCAGGATAAGTTTCCTGAAATTGCTTTTTGCTTCAAAATTATAGGGTATCCTGAAGAATGCTGACAATTTTGTTATCAGATTGCCTGATTTGAAGTTGGGTGCCTTAATAAAATATCTGCTGTATTCACTCTGATATATTATCCTTATCAATGGTGGAAAAAAAAGCAATTTCGTGTCCGTTCTCTTTTAGCACTCTTGCCGTATCGAAAAAAAACACTTCTGCCCCACCGGTGTATTTGAAAAATTTATGTACAAGAAGAATTCGCATATCTATAATATTAAGGTATAATCATAGACCAGAATATAATTTCATATAACTGTCTGAACACTGTTCAATACTGAAACGATTCTGATAGATTTTTACTAGATTTTCCTTTATCAATTGAATTTCTGTTCGCTTATAAATTATTTTACTGCTTCAAGATAGTCGTGTTTCAGAAACACTTTTTGAAAGATAACCGCTAATGCCATGTTCAATTACATTAATACTATTCCACCAACAGGTGTACAGATCGGGATACATCCACAGGCAAATGCCTCAATTAATGAAATAGGCATTCCTTCATAATATGAGCTCAGGCAAAAGGCATCCGAAGCGTATAAATAATCAGTTGCATTTGATCTGATACCTAAAAAATGAATATGATCCTGAGCAAATGATTTCAATTCAGGTGCATTCTCAAACTCATCTCCGATAATTAATAAAATAAGGTCAAAACCCTCCTCACGAAGCTTGTTAAAAACTGAAACAAGCATCTTATGGTTCTTTTGTTCATGATATCTACCCAGATGACAAAATACCAGAGATTCTAAACTGGGTTTAAAAGAAGCTATCTCTTTCACTACCTTATCATAATTTTGGGTCTTACCGCTGAATTTACGTCCGTTGTAAATAATTAAAACGTCTTTAAGTTTGTAATATGTCTGATAGGAATTTTTGGTCTCATCTGAAATCGCAACAGGTATAAAAAATTTGTGTTTGAAAAAGAATTTTCTGACAATCCTCTCAGTAACAAATTTAAGCTCTGATCCTGCTACATGTTGCAATCTGACCTCTGATTCCGCAGCATTATGAATGGTGTAGATGAACCTGATCTTTTTCCGGAATATTATTGATAATAAGAAAAAGTAGTTGACCAGGTTAAGATGGCAATGAACTATATCCGGCTTTTCACTTTTAAGTATTTTATAAAACATCCATATGAGACCAGGTTTGAAACCCTCACTTATTTTCAGGTTCACGTATCTGACTTTATTGCTGATATCAGGTAAATAAAATCCATTATTACCAAGAGTACCATCGCGAAGAGTAAAAATTACTGTTTCGTGATTTTCAGCGAGGTCATTAGTCAGGTCTGATACAAAGCGTTCTGCACCGCCAGGCCCTAGTGAATATACAAATTGGAAGATCTTCATTTATTATCAAACAGTTTTATTAGTGGCTTGGAATATGAAACGTAATTAAAGCTAATTATGCCGGTTTGATAGCTATTCATTGCTATTTTGTTTGCCTGGTCAGGATTAGAAATAATCCTTTGCATGGCGTCTGCATACTCCCTTGCATCATAACCTGAGCATAAATATGCATTAGTCTTATTGAAGTAATTTTCTATCTCCCCCACACAATTTGTAATTATTGGTCTGGAGGATGCACAGTATTCACTTATTTTGTGAGGAAAACGGGCTTTATCCTGATCGTTGTCCCGCATAGGAATTATTAATCCTTCACTGTTTTTATATAAAACTACCAAATCGTCATATGGGATACCTGTCATTACCATGATCTGACTCTTTTTACTGCTTCTGTCAATTCTATTCCGCAGGTTATCAGTGTTTTTTGTTACTAAAACCAGAGTAATATTATCATCATTAAGCAATTCAAATGAGGAAACTACAAAATCTATAACGTCAAAATAATTTTCTGATCCACAGAAAAGAAAGTATTTCCCATTAACATATCCAGGACTATCCTTTGAATGTAAAAATTTATCGAAATCAGTAATTGCCGGAATTTTAATAAGTTTATCACTTTTTGAATGCCCGACTTTTTCAATTAAAAAGTCGCTGATACAAATTATTTTGTCAGTAAAAATATAATAAAATTTATCATACAAATACTTGTCAAACCGGTCCAGTCCCCGTATGGATTTATTTGATGACCAATATTCAACATTATCAACAATTGTTGTGACCCTGAAAATCTTACCAAGGAGATAATAAATCAGAACATTACAGAAATTATTTGTGCTGATAAGGATACCGGCTAATTGTTCATTTCTTGAATATTTCCGGAAGTACTTTATTTCATTAATCAAACCCTTTATTTTTAACAGATTTCTTTTGGTAAACCGAACTGGTTTTACTGAGGTTCCCGAGCAGTATATATAATTTATACCTTCATAAACACCCTTCCATGCAATCCCTTCTTTCTCGCTGTAAATGCCATAGCGACACAGAACAGTGACCTCATATCCTTCAAGTAATAATGCCTTTGCAAGGAGTATTTGCCGCTGAACCTGTGCAAATCCAACCGGAAACATTATATAACCGACACTTAAGATAGTCTTATTCTTCATCACTTTTTTAAATAAATAGTAGCTCTAATCAAACAATAATTAACCTGAGAAATATTCTTTTATTCTTTCGTCAGAAAGATCTCGCAATTCCCTGGAAAAACATATGCCTATTGAAATCCATACTAATAAATAGTTCATTGAAAATGTAGTAACCGGAGCTGGATACAAATTGAACAGGTAAAAAATTATCCAGACAGCTGCGGCTTTTGAGAGCAGGTTCTTTGAATGTATAAGTCCCTTAATAATTGCAGTAAAAGCTATAATTAAGAATAATCCCAGGCTAATGATGCCGCCCTTTAAAATTATTGTTAAATAATCAGTCTCAATACCAGTTCGATATATATTAAATGTAGCCCCATCTATTACTCCCGGACAATAGTACTTTCCATCAATTCCTTTTCCTATTACCCAATCTAGAGGTTTCATATCTCTGAAAAAACATTCCTCAACATAATCTCTTGTTTTTTCATTAAACCTGTCAAGAAACCAACCTGTTGTATCATTATTACTCAAATAATAAAGTGTACGATCCCAATCTGCAAAAACAAGTGCTATAAACGACGCTAAAAAGATAAAGATCACTACTTTTAAAATATATACTTTTGAATAGTTTAAATAGACTATATAGGATACTATCAAAGGTAAAAGTGCCATTAACAACAGAGCCCTGCGAGCTCTGAATAATGCTAAAAAAATAGTGAGAAGTATCACAATAAGTGATATCAAATTTTTCTTACTGGAATGATAAATGTATGTTAGTAGTATAAAACCACATGGAATGCTCAACGTTTTGGAGAAATATTCAACTATAGCTTGACTGGAAGAAGCAGTACTATAAGGGATCAGTAAATCTCTGATAAAATAAAGAGAGGAGACAATGTAAATAACACCCAAGATCAGAATAATATTTATGGATTTCTTAAGATAAAAAAGTTTTCGGGGAAATAATAACACTATCGGAGCCAAAAAAATAATAGCACCCTCATAAGCATTAAACAACATATTTGTAATAAAATCATAATTGAAATTTAAGCCTCTGATTACTACTACCATAAGCCATAGATAATATATCGAATAAATTACTTGCAAAAATTTATTATCAAATCTATATTCAATAAGCAAAAATGCAGATGGGAGTAAAATAAGCAATCCCATAATCTGAAGAGAAAACCAGATTTTGAAATTCATCTGATCACTCATAATAATTGTGAAAGCTGATGTGTATAAAATAAATCCCAGCCAGAAAAAATTAAGTATCCATAATTCTCTGTTTGTGTAATTTATTTGAGGATCATTTGAAAGGTTGTTCATCAGTTGAAATTTATCTTATTGCTTATAATAAAATCATTTTCAGGTGTTTACTTTTAATATATTAGAAATAATGGTTATAAACCTTGCTTCAAATTCCTGAATTGTGAAGTTTTTACGTGCAAAATGAAAAGCTTGCTCACTTAGAAAAGCTAACCTTTCAGGATCTGTATCCGATAATTCGTTCAATTTCATAGTTAGATATTCAATACTAAAATCTTCAAGATAAACTCCACTATTACCCATCCTGTCAAAACCGGAATTCCTCATAACAACAGGAATTAGTCCATGTAACATTCCGGTTGTAATTGATGTGGAAAACCCTTCGGAACATGATGGAAGTATAATGTAAGAGCATTTATCAACCAATTTGAGAAAGATTTCTGATTGAATATCAATATGTCCGTACTCCAAGATATTTTCTCTTTTTGACCTTATAAGCAGTTCCCTGTCCATTTTCTCCAAACCGCATATATGAAGAAAAATATCATCGCGATTATTAAATACATCCAGTAAAAGATCAAGTCCCTTATGTACAGCTCCGGTTGAACCAAGCCATAAATAATTTCTTCTTCCATCTTTATGATCTTTAGTATAATAAACAAAATCAGGGTTTATTATACCAGTAGGAAAAATAGAATACTTATTACTCACATTTTCAAGAAACTCATCAGTTCCCATCCAAATCAAACCTGAATAATTCTTCCGGAGGTGAGATATGTGATAGTACTTCCCACTTCGCCTTAATGGAAGATTCCGTCCATGTCTCTGATTATAATAATCCAGCCTTTTCCTTTCCTCCCTAAAAGAAAATTCAGGATGATTCTCTGTCATGTATAGTATTGATATTGCAGAGGGTTGCAAATTTGTAAGCTGATAAAAACTATCTCCAAAACCAAAAATTAAATCATATTTCCTATCTTTTACCACTTCTATAGCTTTTACATCCAGGCAATTTATAATATCAATAACATAACCTAAATCAGAAAATATTTTCACAATTTTCATAATCTCAAATGGTTGTGTCCTGCCAATACGCTTAGCATCTAAATCTGTGAAATACATCATGGTTATGTAACAAACTATTGCTTTTTTCTGAGGTGAATTTGAGTTATAATTTATGTTACGTATTAATATGGGATCAGCTACTATCTGAAAATAAAAGATTTTTTTCAAATAGAACCAGATCCTTTTTTTTAACTTAGTTTTGAACTCGGTTATAGTCATTAGTATGGTGATTGAATTGAATTGAATTGAATTGAATTGAATTAGAGCTAAAATTTATCTTATCCATATTCCTTTTTTTCCTTTGTTTATAATCTTATGATACTGTATTGGTGCCAAGATAAATGTATTAAAATTGGTAATAATTGAGGCTAGAAACAGGGAATAAACACCCATTTCGAAGTATTTAATTAACAGAACAGCGACTGCAATATACAAAAACGGACTAATAAGACATGCAATAAACTGAATTCTGAGAGCACTTATCCCATTTAAAAAGCTAACATATTTACCTCCAAAAACAGAGGTATTAAAGAATATAAAACCGAATAATGAAAGCGAAAATTCGATGTTAACTTTTCCTTCTCCAAGCCAAAGCCGATATACAGTATCAGATAGAACCAACATTATAATCCCGGCAAAAACCATTAACAGATTCAGTTGATTATATCTTTTAATACTGTTTTTTATCCATTGAATATCATTTTTATGATATGCATCTGTAGATGCAGACCAGAATGGAGTTAAGAAAATCAGGAAAGCCATGTTTAATAGCCCAAAATATCTATATACAATATTATAGGCAGTTACATCCAGGGTGCTATAATTCCGGGCAATAATAATATTTGCAGTTTGAAATTGCAGAACATTTGCAATTTGTATTATAAAAAAAATCAATCCTAAATTAAAAAGTTCCTTTGAGTGTTTAAATCTGACTTTAGAAAATGAAGGCCGGAATTTACGATAACTGCCATTGTAAAATAAAACATTTGCAAAAGCAAGAATCAAGAGTGGGGATAAACAAAATGCTAAACCCAATTTAACTAACGAACCCTCTGTGGTTTTTACAAGGATCACAATAACAACTAAAGAGAGTATCTGCCCTAAAAGATCAATTAATGATGCTTTGGCAGGTTTCTGATCAGCAATCAAAACTGTCGTCAATATTTTTATTACGAATGATATGCAAAAATAGGTAAATACAATTATTGCTAAAACCGATAACTCCGATTTCATACTTTGCTCAACCTTCAATATATTACTCCAATCCAATACAGGATTAATCATTATGAAAAGGAGCCATATGATGAAAAAGATTATTCCAAGAATTGCATAAGTCGTGCTTATGTAAACATTGGCAATTTCATCATCACCTTTTGCTTTTGCTTCTGCAAACTTATTACGTAATCCCTGAGATAAACCGATATCGAAAAAACCCAACCACCCCACTATAGAGCTAAATGTCAGCCAGATACCATAACCGGATGGATTAATATAATCAATAGTCAATGGGACAACAATCAGACTGATTAGAATACTAAAACCCTTGATAAAAATAGAAGCAAAAATATTTTTTTTTGCATTTGCACTTCGGTCATTTCCCTTTAAGAAATAAACGTCAAATAAATTTCTGATCTTAGAGATGAAGCTCATTATAAATAATAATTCTGAATTTGATGATTAAGTTAGTTTGTTGTTTAATTTATCAATACAGCTTCGCCCCTTCAGTAAAATTTAATAAAACATACTTTTCTATTGAAAACATCATTACATGTTTGGACTTACCTGATTACTTTCTAAAAAAATGAAATATTGTAAAAATGTTATTTACTTTTGAGTTGTAAAAATATATAAAAAGCACTTACATTTTTTTAAAATTTGATGAGTAACATAATTTCATTGGTCAATGGGGGAATTGATATTGAATTATTGTATTGATTTAACCATTTATATATCTAAATCTCTTCAGAAAATTAATTCAGCATGAGCAAAATACTTAATAAAGCAGTAAAGACAACTCTTATAGTATTGATAATCGCAACAGCATTAATGTTTTTCCTTGCTTCATTTAACTTTCCTAAATTTTATTTATCAAAAACTCATAAAGTAAAATCCAATTTATTAATAGTTGAGGGATGGCTTCCACCTTATGCTTTGGAAATGGCGTATAAAGAGTTTCAGAACAATAAGTACGATCTTATAATCACTAGTGGCTTTAAATTCTCGGCATATGATTTTTGCATGGTTGCCAGTAATGGATATCATATTTTTTATCCCCGTTTTAAACCAGACTTGCATAATGATTTTGGTAAACATACTATTGAAGTTGTAACATTCAGTGCGATGAGCGGTTTTTATGGAGCTCATTTTAATTTTTTTGTCAATGATTCATTGGTCGGTGACTTTATTGCCGACAGTAAGGTAAGAAGGTATGGAATTAACTGGGTTGGATATCTTAAAGACATTGACAGCCTGATTATACAATTTGATAATGATTATTATGATGAGAATGGTGACCGGAATTTGTATGTAAAAGAAATTATTATTGATAATAGAATAAGAATCCCTTATCAATTTAATTCTGAGTTAGATACAGGGCCATTGGACGGAAATGACAGAATTGACACATACACTTACTTTGAATCAAGTGCAGAATTCTGCAGAGATCAGATGATAACCTTTGGCATTGATTCGGCTATAATAATAGCTGTCCCGTGCAATAAAGCATTTTTAAACCGAACTCTTTCCAGCGTCCTTACTATAAGAAACTGGCTTAAAGAAACAGATAAAACAGTGACAGGTATAAATATAGTCAGTTTGGGAATTCATGCAAGAAGAACATGGATCAGTTATAGAAAAGTTCTTGGAAATAATATTGAAATCGGAATCATATCACTTCAGGAAAATGAGGATCCTAAATCAAAATTTAAAGAATCAGTTAAAATACTGAACGAAATTTTAGGAATAATATATTACAAAATTATCTTGACCCTGTTTTTCTAATAAGCTGGTTTTCTGTTATTTATTTAACCAAAAGATAAGATTGTTGATTTTTATTATTATAAGGGATAAAAAAAATTCTTAATAAATTTGGAAGTGAGCAATAAAATTTAGTTATTCGTCGTTTAAATTGCTATGTTTGTCATTTAATACAATACACTCGTCACAATTAGTAATATACAATAAATTTTGATGATAGCAAATAAAAAGAATATACTTGCCCTGTTATTTCTATGTCTTTGTTCAATTGTCTCAGGTACCAACTATTATATAAGTTCTTCCGGAAATGATGCTGCAAATGGTCTATCAGAAACAACCTCCTGGCAATCAATATCAAAAGTTAATTCTGTATTTTCCACGTTTAAACCTGGGGATAAAATTTTATTCAGAAAAGGAGACACTTTTTATGGGTCACTGAATGTAACTGCATCCGGTACTTCAGGCAACCCAATTACTATTGGAGCATATGGAACAGGTAATAATCCTGTAATAAGTGGTTTTACTACATTAACTGGTTGGACTAATCAGGGAGGCGGGATATGGTCAAAGTCAATTTCCCCTGAATCAAACCCAAATATACTTATACTGGATGGAGTAAACACACCTCTTGGGAGAACACCAATTGGAACTAAACCTGCAGGATGGCCTAGCAATACTCCACAAGGAGATTCATTTACTGACGGTTCTATGTACGATGAGGCTCTTGCCGCTTCACCTAACATGGTCGGTGCTGAGATAATTTTAAGAACTGAATACTGGACAGTTGAACGAAGAAAAGTTCTCTCTCACTCTGGAGGAACAGTAACATACGGTAGCACAAGCTTTATCCCATTATCTGGGTATGGATACTTCTTCCAAAATCATATAAGCACTCTTAATGTCCTTGGAGAATGGTGTTATTCTGGCGGTAATATTTATATGTACTTCGGTTCAGATCTTCCGACAAACCATACAATTAAGGTAAGCACTCTTAATACTTTAATTAATAATACAAAAAGCTTTATTACGATTGATGGATTAACTCTTGAAGGTGGAAATTCTTATTGCATTCATTTAAATGGAGCCAGTAATACTACTGTAAAAAACTCTACAATCCGTTTTGGAGGTAATAATGGAATATATGGTATTAATGCACCTTATACTACTATTGAATTTAATATTGTTGATAATATAAATAACTATGGAATATTTTTAAACCATAACTGGGTTAACTCATGCAATAATTCAACAATATCAAATAATACTGTTTCAAATATCGGATTAATCTTGGGGATGGGTACTCCTGAAAATGGTTATTCTGAGGTAAACGGAGCTTATAGTGGAGTTTTAGCAGAGAGTAATTATACTAAAATTACATATAACAAAATTGAAAATGTAGGATATGATGGTATCGTTTGCGGAGGTCAAGGATTGAGAGTACAATATAATTTTATTGCAGGCACAAATCTGAATAAAGCTGATGGTGGGGCAATCTATTCCTATAGGGGATCAAGTACAGATAAACTAATTGACCATAATATTATTTTAAATTTGCCTACTCTTTTATATGGACTAACGGCACCGCTTATTGATGGTGCTAATGCTATATATCTGGATGGATCATGCGATTTTACTGTTACAAATAATACAATAGCTTATGTCGGTGGAAAAGGAATTTTTATTAATTCCAACCACAATAACATTGTTGAGAATAACACATTTTATGAGTGTCTTCGTGGAATTTTTGTTTTTTCTGAGCCTGACAGAAGAGCTGAAGAAAACGGAGTAGATGGTCATGCAAGGAATCATGTAATACGTTATAATACTGTGGTTGCTAATACCATTTCTACAGATCAAACCGTTCTTGATATTCAAACAAGAAATGATGAAAGTGACTTATCTCAATTTGGCGTAATCAATTATAACTATTATTCTAGTCCTCTGCGAACTGATGATTATATGCGTAGATGGTATGAGGCATGGAACTGGAGCCCGCCTGATACATACCTTAAAAATCTAAATATTGAAGAAGTCAGATCACTTTATGGATATGATAAAAATTCAACAATATCTACAAGAGCAGCGGATGCAAACAAAATAAGGTTCGAATATAATGCAACTAATACAAACAAATCAGTAGCACTTGACGCAGGATATATAGACATAAAAGGAACAAAATATTCAGGCAATATTAACTTGCTGCCTTATACTTCATTAATTCTTATGGTTGATCCTAATCCATCTTCTACACCTGCAAGCCCCAGTTATGTAAGCTCTTCTGTTGAAAATGCTGTTCCTTCAATTGTAGAAATGACTTATAACATGACATTAGCGAATATAATACCTGCTGCTTCATCTTTTGCAGTTCGAGTCAATTCTGTAGCAAGGGTGGTTAATACAGTTGCTATATCAGGGACAAAGGTCAGATTATCACTAGCAAGCCCAATTCTTTATGGTGATGTTGTAACAGTTGCTTATAGCAAACCTTCCTTTAATCCGTTACAAACATCTGCTGGCGGACAGGCAGTAAATTTAAGTGCTCAGACAGTAACAAACAGAGTAAGTAGTATTCCAGTGACTCCTGTAAATCCTATATATGTGAGTTCCGCAGTCGAAAATGAAACTCCAAATAAGATTGATATAGTTTTTAATCTTGCACTGTCCAATGTTTTACCTGCAGTTTCTACTTTCACAGTTAATATTAACTCTGTTTCCCGCCCTGTTTCATCCCTTGCTATTTCTGGAAGCAGTGTTATTCTGACTCTTGGATCTCCGGTTATTTTCGGGGATGTGATTACGGTTTCCTATACCAAACCGGGTACAAATGCATTACAATCCACTACAGGACTACAAGTAGCAACCATAAGTGCTCAGACTGTATCTAATAAAGTAAACTCAGTTGGCCCGATCTATGTCAGTGCATCGGTTGAAAAAGTCACACCAAATATTCTGGAAATTACATATAATGAAAACCTTGACAACAATACAATTCCAACAACATCTGCTTTTGTAGTGATGGTGAATGGGATTCAAAGAACCGTAACTTCAGTAGTTATATCCGGCAAAAAAGTCTTGTTAACTCTTGCAATTCCTGTTATTTATGGTGATATTATTACGGTATCATATATTAAACCTGTAACTAATCCTTTAAAAAAATCGACTGGAGAGGCAGCAGGTAGTTTTAGCTCACCTCAACGAGTTACTAATAATACTATTAAAAAAGGCAATGTCTATATGTTTCCAAATCCTGCAAGTGAATACATAAATATAACTGTTAAGGAACCTTCTAAAGAAAAACAGATAATCAGAATACTTGACTTTTCCGGAAGATTATACCTCGAAACAATAATGGATCCTTTAGTCAATACCATCCGTATTCCAGTCAATTTAAATTCAGGTGTCTATATAGTTCAGGTAATAATGGGCTCTTTAACTTCTTTTACCCAAAAGATTATAATAACCAACTGATAAAAGTTTTACCGGGATTATATTTCGGATTATTATATCTTTTTTAATTGGATTTATTCGAAAAGGTATTAGGTAAGTTTATAAATGTTCAACCTAATATCTCCCAGGCAAGAGTTTTCTGACTCATGTTTTACACTTCAACTTTAGTATTTAATAAACGGCAAATATATATTAATCAATGCTAATTTGAAGTTAATCAAAATTTATTTTACTATCCATGATTAATCATTAATATTGTCTTAAATAAAACTGCTTTTTAAAAAAAACTAAAATAAACTGCAGTCTATTACTATGAATCACTTTTTAGCTTTACCATCATAAATCCTGAACTGAATGCAGGCAGAATATATTGAAAGCACCTGTCATCAGGGATGATAAAGCTTGTTGCCAGATGAGGCTATATAAATATTATAAAATAGAACACAAATGAAGAAGGCCCTTTTTATCATATTTATTTTTTTCAATGCCCTTACTTACAGCCAGACAAAAAAAGTCTTGTTTATCGGGAACAGCTATACTATAAATAACGACCTGCCTCAGATAGTAAAAGACCTGGCTGCCTCAGTGGGTGACAATTTAACCTTTCAGGCCTCTATTATCCCTAGTTATTCTCTCAAGGAGCATTCTACAAATACTTCAACATTAAACCTGATCAGGCAGGGAGGCTGGGACTATGTTGTCTTACAGGAATACAGCCAAAATCCATCCAATCTACTTCCCTGGGTTGAAGAGAATGTTTATCCTTACGCACAATTTTTAGATTCTGAGATTAATACATACAATCCGAATGCCGAAACAATATTCTATATAACCTGGGGCAGAAGAGACGGGGATGCCGAAAGATGTCCATACAATCCTGCAGTATGTACTTATGAAGGTATGGACGACCTGACCCGCGAAAGATATATGTATATGGCTCAGGCATATCATGCAATTGCTTCTCCTGTGGGGCCTGTATGGCGAAATTTAAGGCAGAATCATCCTGCAATTGAATTATATGATCCGGATGGAAGTCATCCGTCGCTGGCTGGTTCCTATGCTGCCGCTTGTAGCTTTTATACAGCTATCTTCAGAAAAGATCCTTCTCTGCTAACTTATAATTTTTACTTAAGCCCGTCTGTTGCCCAAACAATCAGGGAAGCCGCTAAACAGGTTGTTTTTAACAATATGCTGACCTGGCATATCGGGGAGTATGATCTCGACACACAGGCTCCTACTGTTCCGACAGGACTTAATGCCAGCAATATTACACAAACCAGTTTTACTTTGTCATGGACAGCTTCGACAGATAATGTTGCTGTTACCGGATACGAGATATACAGGAATGGAACTCTTCTCAGAACGGTTACAGGTACATCTGATTTTATTTCAGGGCTATCCCCTTCTACATCGTATTCAATGACTGTAAAGGCAAAAGATGCTGCAGGAAATGTTTCCCCGGCAAGCAATGCCCTTGTTGTTACAACGTTAGCAGAATTAATTGGATTAACAGTAACAGGGATTACAGCTAATAACTTAGTTTATAATGGGTCAACAGCAACGACATTGAATACCGGCGGTGCGACCCTGGTGGGTGTGAAGTCAGGCGATATTGTTACTCTTGTTACAACAGGTGCAACAGGAGTCTTTCAAAACAAAAATGTTGGCTCTGGCAAGACTGTCATAATCTCAGGATTGACCTTGAGCGGCCCTCATGCTGGCAAATATTTTTTAACTCAGCCAACTGCCATTGCTAATATCACCCCGAAATATCTGACAATATCCGGGGTAGTAGCTAATAATAAAGTATATGATGGTACAACCAATACAACTTTAAATACCGGAGGTGCTGTTTTAAATGGAAAAGTCGGATCAGATATTGTTAGTCCTGTATTTACAGGAGCCACAGGAACATTTGCAGATAAGAATACAGGTACAGCAAAACCGGTTTCAGTATCAGGGATTAATTTAAATGGAACTGATGCATACAATTATATCCTAACTCAACCTGTTGCTTCGGCAAGTATTTCATCCAAAGCGCTGACAGTTACTGCAAACAGCCTGTCAAAACCTTACAGAACAACTTATGTTTTTACCGGGTCCGAATTTACTTTGGTGGGTCTTGTTCCTGGTGATCCTAATCCTTCTTTCACAATTAACAGTTCCGGAGCAGTCGCATCCGCAAATGTGGGAACGTATCCTATCTTAATAAGCGGGGGGGTGAATAACAATTATATCTTCTCATATATTAGTGGGATAATGACTGTAAATAAAGCAGTACTGATAATAACTGCAGATAATAAAACAAAAGCATACGGAAGCCAAAATCCGGCATTCTCGATTACATGTTCCGGGTTTTTGAACAATGAGGATATATCTGTTATTGATATACTACCAGTTTCCTCGACACTTGCAAATAATTCAAGTATTCCAGGAGTTTATACTATTACTCTTACAGGAGGTAATGACAATAATTATGATCTCCAGCTAAGGAATGGAACCCTTACAATTGGAAAAGCTCCTTTAATTATAACTTCTGAAAATAAAGTCAAAGTTTATAAAGATATTAATCCGGCTCTTTCATTAACCTATTCCGGATTTGTGCTTGGTCAGGATCAGAGGATTCTCGATATCCTTCCCGTTTTGGAAACTGTTGCAAATACAGATTCAGATGCCGGAGTTTATGAGATTAATGTTTCCGGTGCTTCTGCAAGGAATTATGACATTATCTATAAAAAAGGAACTCTGACAATAAATAAGGCTGATCAGGAAATTTCTTTTGCAAAAATACCTGATGGATTAAGAGTAACCCAGAAGTACGAAATGGATGGGGTTGCATCGAGTGGACTTAAAGTTAAATTTATAGTATCTGATCAGAAAATCAAAATTATTAATGGAAATATACTATCAGTGGAGAGAGATGGTAATACTAAAATTACAGCTCAACAGACAGGTAATGAAAACTGGAATCCGGCTCCTGATGTAACACAATCTCTAGTTACTCTTCCTACTTTTGATAATATATCTTCACTTTTTACACCAAACAGTGATGGCATGAATGACTTTTGGTATATCCCTGATCTTGAACAATATGGAAAAGTAGAAGTTACTGTTTACAACAGATTTGGACAGTCAGTTTATCAGTCACAAAATTATAATAATGACTGGGATGGAACTTATAATGGAAATCCTCTTCCTGCAGCTTCATATTACTATATTATCAAATCATCAAATAATGGGTCGATCAAAGGGGTTGTAAATATTATGAGATAAAAGCGATAGGAATAAAACGATGAAAAAGGTTGTAATATTTTTGAGCTTATTAATACCATCAGTCCTTTCAGGACAACAATTTCCATTCATGGAAGGATACAATATCAATACATTCAGTTTATCACCTGCATACGCCGGGATCCATAATGCTAAAACTCTCTTTCTTGACTATCGCTCTGACTGGACAGGCATAGACGGTGGTCCGATAACATACCAACTCAGCTATAATGACAGGGTTAAAGACAGAATTGGGCTTGGGGCCAGATTTATCTATGACAAAACTGATATATTCAAACAAACTCTTTTGCTTGGAACATACACTTATGAGATTAAAACAGCACGAAGGCATTTTATTAATCTAGGCTTGTCAGTAGGATTCTACAGGAACTCTGTTGATCTGACTAAGTATTATAACGACCCGGGATATGTTCAGGATATGGTACTGATAAATGGCCTGGCCGAATCCAAAATCAAATTCGCATCAGATTTTAGTGGCTTATACCGATATAAAAAAATTGAAACAGGAATTTATTTCTCAAACCTGATGTTCGGAACTGTGAAGTATCGTGATAATGATATGTCATATAAACCATTTAAGAATTATCTTTTACATGCCTCATATTTATTTACACTTGACAAGAATTGGACAGTCAAACCAACTTTTATAGTCAGGGGTGGTCAGAATATACCTGTTCAGCTTGAACTAGGTACTAACCTTACATGGGATGATCGTCTCTGGGGAACAGTTCTGGTAAGATCTCCCGGCATATTCGGATTGGGATTTGGGATGAAGCTATTTGATGGGATAATACTCAATTATTCACATAATATAAGCACCGGGGATTTATTATATACATTTGGAAGCAACCAGTTAACCCTCGGTATAAAGTTTAACACATTGATGAAAAAGGGCCGATAAATTAATCTATCCAGGCTATTCTTCTGTTGTCAATCAATTGATACCAGGTTATAATTAGAAATATTGATCTTGTCAGATTGGTAAGCCTGTTTACTTATATGAATTAGTGTCGATAAATTGTCAAAGAATGTCATGTTACCATAAGTAAATGCACAGAAAATATATGCAACTTTATGTCCTCTTCTGACTGGATTATAAAGTCCAAACTTTGGTAACATCATTGCCTAAAATCGATTCCAAAAAGTTAGTATCCGGAAAATCCAGGTTAATCTATGTTAATCTGAGTTTAATCAAAATATATTTTTCGATCCAGGTTTATTCATTAAATTGTCCTATATATACCTATATTGGAAGAGATACAACAAAAAAAATACATGATATTACTATTGAATCACTAATTAACTTTTCACATTGTAAATCCTAAGCTGAGAGTAAATAGAAGTTCCTTAGTAAATATGTCATCAGTGATAATTTTCTGTGTTACCAAATGAGCTAAAGTAAATATTATATTTAAAAACACTGATGAGAAAGACCCTTTTTATCATATTTATTTTTTTCAATGCCCTGTCTTACAGCCAGACAAAAAAAGTATTGTTTATCGGGAACAGCTATACTATAAATAACGACCTGCCTCAGATAGTAAAAGACCTGGCTGCCTCAGTGGGTGACAATTTAACCTTTCAGGCCTCTATTATCCCTAGTTATTCTCTCAAGGAGCATTCTACAAATACTTCAACATTAAACCTGATCAGGCAGGGAGGCTGGGACTATGTTGTCTTACAGGAATACAGCCAAAATCCATCCAATCTACTTCCCTGGGTTGAAGAGAATGTTTATCCTTACGCACAATTTTTAGATTCTGAGATTAATACATACAATCCGAATGCCGAAACAATATTCTATATAACCTGGGGCAGAAGAGACGGGGATGCCGAAAGATGTCCATACAATCCTGCAGTATGTACTTATGAAGGTATGGACGACCTGACCCGTGAAAGATATATGTATATGGCTCAGGCATACCATGCAATTGCTTCACCTGTGGGTCCTGTATGGCGAAATTTAAGGCAGAATCATCCTGCAATTGAATTATATGATCCTGATGGAAGTCATCCTACAGAGGCTGGTTCCTATGCTGCCGCTTGCAGCTTCTATACAGCCATCTTCAGAAAAGATCCTGCTCTGTTAACTTATAATTTTTACTTAAGTCCATCTGTTGCCCAAACAATCAGGGAAGCCTCTAAACAGGTTGTTTTTAACAATATGCTGACCTGGCATATCGGGGAGTATGATCTCGACACACAGGCTCCTACTGTTCCTACAGGACTTAATGCCAGCAATATTACACAAACCAGCTTTACTTTGTCATGGACCGCTTCTATAGATAATGTTGCTGTTACCGGATACGAGATATATAGGAATGGAACTCTTCTCCGAACTGTTACAGGTACATCTGATTTTATTTCAGGTCTATCCCCTTCAACATCATATTCAATGACTGTTAAGGCAAAAGATGCTGCCGGTAATGTTTCCGCGGCAAGCAATGCCCTTGTTGTTAAAACATTAGCAGAACTAATTGGATTAACAGTAACGGGGATTACAGCGAATAACTTAGTTTATAATGGGTCAACAGCAACGACATTGAATACCGGCGGTGCAAACTTGGTGGGTGTATTATCAGGCGATATTGTTACTCTTGAAACAACAGGTGCGACAGGAGTCTTTCAAAACAAGAATGTTGGATCTGGCAAGACTGTCTTAATCTCAGGATTGACTCTGAGTGGCCCTGATGCTGGAAAATATTATTTAATTCAACCAACAACCACTGCAAATATCACCCCTGCTGACCTGATTGTATCAGGAATAACAGCTAATAATAAAGTCTACAATGGCACAACAATAGCCATCCTGGATACAGGAAGCGCTGCCATTGAAGGTGTACTTGGAGGAGATCTTGTTTACCTGGTCACAACAGGTGCTACAGGAACTTTTATTAACAAAAATGTCGGGGATGCTAAAGTGGTTAACATATCAGGAATAGAACCGGGAGGAGATGATGCAGCTAATTACATACTGACTCAACCGTCGACATCAGCAAATATCACGGCAGCTGTTCTGACTGTAACAGAAGTAACAGCTAATAATAAAGTCTATGATGGGACAACCAATGTGACTTTAAATACGGGAAGTGCAACTCTGTCAGGTGTTTATGGAACGGATGATGTTTACCTAAATACAGCAGGAGCCATTGGTTCATTTACTGATGCAAATGTTGGTACTTCAAAGTTAGTTTCTACATCTGGTTTTTCACTTAGTGGTTCTGATTCTGGAAATTATTCTTTATCACAACCAACCACTACTGCAGATATTACGGGGATTGTATTATCAGTAACAGGAATTATAGCAAATAATAAAGTCTACAATGGTTCAATAACAGCAACGTTGAATGCAGGAAACGCTACCATTGAAGGTGCAATCGGAGGAGATTTTGTTTACCTGGTCACAACAGGAGCAACAGGAACTTTTAGTAACAAAAATGTCGGGGAAGCTAAAGTTGTTACCATATCAGGAATAGCTCTGGGAGGTGATGATGCAGCCAATTACACATTGACTCAACCATCGACATCAGCAAATATCACGGCAGCTGTTCTGACTGTAACAGGAGTAATTGCTAATAATAAAGTATATGATGGGACAACCAATGCGACTTTAAATACCGGAAGTGCAGCTCTGTCAGGTGTTTATGGATCGGATGATGTATACCTAAATACTGCAGAAGCTATCGGAACATTTACTGATGCAAATGTTGGTACTTCAAAGTTAGTTACTACATCTGGTTTTTCACTTAGTGGTTCTGATTCTGGAAATTATTCTTTATCACAACCAACCACTACTGCCGATATTTCAGGGATTGGATTAACAGTAACAGGGATAACAGCAAATAACAGAATTTACAATTCAACGACAACAGCAACACTTAATACCGGAGGCGCCACCCTTTCTGGTGTGTCAGGAGGTGATATTGTTACCCTGGTCGCAACAGGTGCTACAGGAACTTTTGCTGATAAGAATATTGGCTCTGGCAAGACTGTCTTAATATCAGGATTGACTCTGAGCGGCCCTGATGCTGGCAAATATTCTTTAATTCAACCAACAGCAACTGCCAATATCACTCCTGTTGATCTGAATGTATCAGGAATAACAGCAAATAATAAAGTCTACAATGGTACAATAACAGCCATCCTGAATACAGGAAACGCTACCATTGAAGGTGTACTTGGAGGAGATCTTGTTTACCTGGTCACAACAGGAGCTACAGGAACTTTTAGTAACAAAAATGTCGGGGAAGCTAAAGTAGTTACCATATCAGGAATAGCTCTGGGAGGTGATGATGCAGCCAATTACACATTGACTCAACCATCGACATCAGCAAATATCACGGCAGCTGTTCTGACTGTAACAGGAGTAATTGCTAATAATAAAGTATATGATGGGACAACCAATGCGACTTTAAATACCGGAAGTGCAGCTCTGTCAGGTATTCATGGAACGGATGATGTATACCTTAATATTACAGGAGCTATCGGAACATTTACTGATGCAAATGTTGGTACTTCAAAGTTAGTTACTACATCTGGTTTTACACATAGTGGCACTGATTCTGGTAATTATACTTTATCACAACCAACCACTATTGCCGATATTACGTGGATTGTATTAACAGTAACAGGGATAACAGCAAATAACAGAATTTACAATTCAACGACAACAGCAACACTTAATACCGGAGGCGCCACCCTTTCTGGTGTGTCAGGAGGTGATATTGTTACCCTGGTCGCAACAGGTGCTACAGGAACTTTTGCTGATAAGAATATTGGATCTGGCAAAACTGTCTTAATCTCAGGTCTCTCTTTGAGCGGCCCTGATGCTGGCAAATATTCTTTAATTCAACCAACAGCCACTGCAAATATCACCCCTGCTGATCTGAATGTATCAGGAATAACAGCAAATAACAGAATTTACAATTCAACAACAACAGCAACACTTAATACCGGAGGCGCTACCCTTTCAGGTGTGTCAGGAGGTGATGTTGTTACCCTGGTCACAACAGGTGCTACAGGAACTTTTAGTAACAAAAATGTCGGGGAAGCTAAAGTTGTTATCATATCAGGAATAGCTCTGGGAGGTGATGATGCAGCCAATTACACATTGACTCAACCGTCGACATCAGCAAATATCACAGCAGCTGTTCTGACTGTAACAGGAGTAACAGCTAATAATAAAGTCTATGATGGGACAACAAATGCAACTTTAAATACCGGAAGTGCAGCTCTGTCAGGTATTCATGGAACGGATGATGTATACCTTAATACAGCAGGAGCTATTGGAACATTTACTGATGCATATGTTGGTACTTCAAAGTTAGTTACTACATCTGGTTTTACACATAGTGGCACTGATTCTGGTAATTATACTTTATCACAACCAACCACTACTGCCAATATTACATCGATAGATTATCCTCCCAACTTTGTAGAATTTAATTCTATTCCCAAATCAGGAACAACCATGATTTATGCTCATATGGATGATGATTTGATTTGGATGCTTCCTTTCTGGAGTATTACCGAAAAGTTTATTAACGGAGCTATGCCATCTACTCCTACTTTTGGTACAATTATTAATGAACAGCAGGCATTCTTAAATAACAATGGATACAACATAAACTATGAATCAAACTGGATCACCCCCTGGGGTACAATAACCCAGGATGAATATTCAGATTACTATTGGGGTAATTACTCTTCATTATCATATTTAGCAGATGACCATCTTATTTCACTATGGGATAACTCAGACATCCAGTTAGTCAGAAAGGAAATAAACAGAATTAAAGCAAAAATTGAACAATATATTGGAGCAGCAGATGTATCCCGTATCATAACACATAACAACTGGGGAGAATATGGTCATCAGCATCATAAAGCTCTTAATGTAGCTGTAAGAGAACTTGGTGTAAAATATAAAAAAGACGTCTGGATATCAGACTTTTATTTGTATGATGATATTCCATCTGAGATTACATATACCTCAGGCAATTATAATACACCTGAACTATATACCGGAATAAAAAGTATTTATAAGAAATATGGATGCTGGACATGGAACGAGGATGTAACTTCCGGAGAACATGAATATATTAAAATTGTTGATGAAGGAGTTGACAAGTCGGATATATTAACAGGGGAAAGTGTAACCACCACTGGTCCTTCTCAATATGAACCAGGTGCATATATATTTGATGGTGTTGATGATTACATGACGCTATCCGGTAATAATCATTCATCCTTTACTATTGCATTGAGGGTAAGACCTGATCAAATAAAGATAATGGATATATCAAGAATGGCAGAATATCCCAGCTCAACTTTATTTGATCGCAGCCTATATATGCAAAGTGATGGAAGGGTAACAGCACTCGTTTTTAATGGTGGTTCAAAGAGTGTTACTTCAACAACCTCACTATCTTCAGGAGTCTGGACTTATTTAATGATGTCTGGTGATAATGATAGTATGAAACTATATATCAATGGAATACATGAAGGTTCAGTAAATACAGGTTCAACATTTGCATTCTTTAATTCACCTGAATTTGTTCTCGGGCAGACTCAGGAAACAATAAACTTTTTCAAGGGACAAATTAAAGATGTCCAATTCTTTGATTACATGCTATCAGATGAAGAAATAGCTTTATTGGCAGGAATAACCCTTCAGGAGGAATTTACGATTATTGCGAATGCTGAAAGTGATGGTAACATAAATCCGTCTGGTACAATTACGCTTTACCGGGGTTCAAGTCAGACGTATTCTATCACTCCAAACATTGGTTACAGGATTGAGGATGTAAAAGTCGATAACATCTCAGTGGGTGCAGTATCTACTTACACATTCACTAACATTATTGCAAATCATACCATTGCTGCTACATTCTCTGCCATAAATACCTACACTGTGTTTGCAAGTGCTGGCACAGGTGGATCTATCAATCCAACAGGTACTCTTACTTTGAACCAGGGATCTAATCAGACATATTCCATCACTCCAAACAGTGGTTACAGGATTGATGATGTAAAAGTCGATAACATCTCTGTGGGTGCAGTAACTGCTTACACCTTCATTAACATTATTGCAAATCACTCCATTTCGGTAAGCTTTGTTCCATTAACACTCTCAAATGTTGCTCTGAACAAACCTGCTTCTTCTCAATCAGATGAATATATTTATGTGGCGTCAAAAGCTAATGATCCTGACGGAACAAATTCCAGTTACTGGGCGGCATCTCCATATCCGAGGTGGTGGAAAGTTGATCTGGGAGATGTTTATGATATTTCATCTATCGTGATTCGTAATTATGTCGATAATGATAGATATTATAAGTATAATATTGAGGCTAGTATTGATAACAATACCTTTACCCAAATTGTATCAAAAACTAATAACAATATAGCAACTGATGCCGGCGACGGCTATAACGTTACTGCAACAGCCAGGTACTTAAGAGTTAATATGACTCATAACTCCTCAAATATTGGAGTTCATATTACTGATTTCAGAGTATATGGCGTTATCCATTCCAATAATATCACATATTCAATTAATAGTAATTCCGGAGCTGGTGGAACTATCAATCCTTCAGGTATTCTTACATTAAACCAGGGATCAAATCAGACATATTCTATCACTCCAAACAGTGGTTACCAGATAGAAGATGTAAAAGTCGATAACATTTCGGTGGGTGCAGTTACTACTTACACGTTTAATAATATAACTGCCAATCATACTATTTCAGCTACATTCTCAGCTATAAATACCTACACTGTTTCTGCAAGTGCAGGAACAGGTGGTTCTATTAACCCAACAGGTACTCTTACTTTGAACCAGGGTTCAAATCAGACATATTCTATCACTCCAAACACTGGTTACAGGATTGATGATGTAAAAGTCGATAACATTTCGGTGGGTGCTGTAACTGCTTACACCTTCACTAACATTATTGCAAATCATACCATTTCAGCTACATTCTCAGATATAAATACTTACACCATTTCTGCAAGTGCAGGCACAGGCGGATCTATCAATCCAACAGGTACTATTACATTAAACCAGGGATCAAATCAGACATATTCTATCACTCCAAACACTGGTTACAGGATTGATGATGTAAAAGTCGATAACATTTCGGTGGGTGCAGTAACTACTTACATATTTAATAATATAACTGCCAATCATACCATTTCTGCTACATTCTCTGCCATAAATACCTACACTGTTTCTGCAAGTGCTGGCACAGGTGGATCTATTAACCCAACAGGTACTCTTACTTTGAACCAGGGTTCAAATCAGACATATACTATCACTCCAAACACTGGTTACAGGATTAATGATGTAAAAGTCGATAACATCTCAGTGGGTGCAGTAACTACTTACACCTTCACTAATATTATTGCAAATCATACCATTGCAGTAAGCTTTGTTCCATTAACACTGTCAAATGTTGCTCTAAACAAACCTGCTTCTTCTCAATCATATGAATATATTTATGTGCCTTCAAAAGCCAATGATTCTGATGGAACTAATTCAAGCTACTGGGCGGCTTCTCCATACCCGAGGTGGTGGAAAGTTGATCTGGGAGATATTTATGATATTTCATCTATCGTGATTCGTAATTATGTCGATAATGATAGATATTATAAGTATAATATTGAGGCTAGTATTGATAACAATACCTTTACCCAAATTGTATCAAAAACTAATAACAATATAGCAACTGATGCCGGCGACAGCTATAACGTTACTGCAACAGCCAGGTACTTAAGAGTTAATATGACTCATAACTCCGCAAATGTTGGAGTTCATATTACTGATTTCAGAGTATATGGCGTTATCCATTCCAATAATATCACATATTCAATTAATAGTAATTCCGGAGCTGGTGGAACTATCAATCCTTCAGGTACTCTTACATTAAACCAGGGATCAAATCAGACATATTCTATCACTCCAAACAGTGGTTACCAGATAGAAGATGTAAAAGTCGATAACATTTCGGTGGGTGCAGTTACTACTTACACGTTTAATAATATAACTGCCAATCATACTATTTCAGCTACATTCTCTGCCATAAATACCTACACTGTTTCTGCAAGTGCAGGAACAGGTGGTTCTATTAACCCAACAGGTACTCTTACTTTGAACCAGGGTTCAAATCAGACATATTCTATCACTCCAAACACTGGTTACAGGATTGATGATGTAAAAGTCGATAACATTTCGGTGGGTGCTGTAACTGCTTACACCTTCACTAACATTATTGCAAATCATACCATTTCAGCTACATTCTCAGCTATAAATACCTACACCATTTATGCAAGTGCAGGCACAGGCGGATCTATCAATCCAACAGGTACTATTACATTAAACCAGGGATCAAATCAGACGTATTCTATCACTCCAAACAGTGGTTACAGGATTGATGATGTAAAAGTCGATAACATTTCGGTGGGTGCAGTAACTGCTTATACCTTCACTAACATTATTGCAAATCATACCATTTCAGCTACATTCTCAGCTATAAATACTTACACCATTTCTGCAAGTGCAGGCACAGGCGGATCTATCAATCCAACTGGTACTCTTACATTGAACCAGGGATCTAATCAGACATATTCCATCAAAGCAAACAGTGGGTACAGGATTGATGATGTAAAAGTCGATAACATCTCTGTGGGTGCAGTAACTGCTTACACCTTCATTAACATTATTGCAAATCACTCCATTTCGGTAAGCTTTGTTCCATTAACACTCTCAAATGTTGCTCTGAACAAACCTGCTTCTTCTCAATCAGATGAATATATTTATGTGGCGTCAAAAGCTAATGATCCTGACGGAACAAATTCCAGTTACTGGGCGGCATCTCCATATCCGAGGTGGTGGAAAGTTGATCTGGGAGATGTTTATGATATTTCATCTATCGTGATTCGTAATTATGTCGATAATGATAGATATTATAAGTATAATATTGAGGCTAGTATTGATAACAATACCTTTACCCAAATTGTATCAAAAACTAATAACAATATAGCAACTGATGCCGGCGACGGCTATAACGTTACTGCAACAGCCAGGTACTTAAGAGTTAATATGACTCATAACTCCTCAAATATTGGAGTTCATATTACTGATTTCAGAGTATATGGCGTTATCCATTCCAATAATATCACATATTCAATTAATAGTAATTCCGGAGCTGGTGGAACTATCAATCCTTCAGGTATTCTTACATTAAACCAGGGATCAAATCAGACATATTCTATCACTCCAAACAGTGGTTACCAGATAGAAGATGTAAAAGTCGATAACATTTCGGTGGGTGCAGTTACTACTTACACGTTTAATAATATAACTGCCAATCATACTATTTCAGCTACATTCTCAGCTATAAATACCTACACTGTTTCTGCAAGTGCAGGCACAGGCGGATCTATCAACCCAACAGGTACTATTACATTAAACCAGGGATCAAATCAGACGTATTCTATCACTCCAAACAGTGGTTACAGGATTGATGATGTAAAAGTCGATAACATTTCTGTAGGTGCAGTAACTACCTACATAGTCAATAATATTACTGCCAATCATACTATTTCAGCTACATTCTCTGCCATAAATACCTACACTGTTTCTGCAAGTGCAGGAACAGGAGGATCTATTAACCCAACAGGTACTCTTACTTTGAACCAGGGTTCAAATCAGACATATTCTATCACTCCAAACACTGGTTACAGGATTGAGGATATAAAAGTCGATAACATCTCGGTAGGTGCAGTTACTACTTACATATTTAATAATATAACTGCCAATCATACCATTTCTGCTACATTCTCTGCCATAAATACCTACACTGTTTCTGCAAGTGCTGGCACAGGCGGATCTATCAATCCAACTGGTACTCTTACATTGAACCAGGGATCTAATCAGACATATTCCATCACAGCAAACAGTGGGTACAAGATTGATGATGTAAAAGTCGATAACATCTCTGTGGGTGCAGTAACTGCTTACACCTTCACTAACATTATTGCAAATCACACCATTTCGGTAAGCTTTGTTCCATTAACTCTATCAAATGTTGCTCTGAACAAACCTGCTACCTCCCAATCAGATGAATATATTTATGTGGCGTCAAAAGCTAATGATCCTGACGGAACAAATTCCAGTTACTGGGCGGCATCTCCATATCCGAGGTGGTGGAAAGTTGATCTGGGAGATGTTTATGATATTTCATCTATCGTGATACGTAATTATGTAGATAATTACAGATATTACAGGTATAATATTGAGGCCAGTATTGATAACAATACCTTTACTCAAATTGTATCAAAAACTAATAACAATATAGCAACTGATGCCGGCGACAGCTATAACGTTACTGCAACAGCCAGGTACTTAAGAGTTAATATGACTCATAACTCCTCAAATATTGGAGTTCATATTACTGATTTCAGAGTATATGGAATACTTAGTGGAGCAAAAGGAAGCATTTCTGATCAACAATTTGTTAAAAATTCTGCTATTCCAGATAATCAAGAAATTAGAAATATTAAAGAAAACATTAATGTAATTGTTTATCCAAATCCATTCAAAGACGAGTTTTCAATTATAATAGATTCACCGGATGAGGAACTTTATGACTTATTGATACTCAATATTAATGGAATTAAAATTTATTCCCAAAATGGGATAACAACTAATATTGAAACAAAATTTAACGAGCCTCTGTTACAGGGAATTTATATTCTGGTACTGAAAAATAAGGATAAGAGAATAGTCAGGCAAATTGTGAAATACTAAACTAAATAACCTAAAACATAAATTCATGAGTTATTTGAGAATTAATTTCATGAACTAATTACCTGTTCAGCTTGAAACAGGTACTAACCTTACATGGGATGATCGTCTCTGGGGAACAATTCTTGTAAGATCTCCCGGAATATTCGGATTGGGATTTGGTGTGAAGCTCTTTGATGGGATTATACTCAATTATTCACATAATATAAGCACCGGGGAATTATTATATACATTTGGAAGTAACCAATTAATCCTCGGAATAAAATTTCTCAGCTTAATGAAAAAAAGGTAGATCAAAGAATAAAATTTTTATAACATTAGATATATGGTTACGAAATAATTCGAAATTTATCATTTGCCAATAATCTTCTCTACTAAGATATTGGTAAATAACTGAGATCCATCTCTGTTTAAATGGTTGGGATCATTAAATAAATAGGGCCGATTTAAGAAAAAGCTATCATTTGTAAAATCCATAAATACGGCATTTTGTTCTTTGGCAATTTTTTCTGCAGTCAAAATTGAAATATCTCTCGACTTAAAATCAATGAAGCTGGGAGAGCATACAACTACCAGTTTTGTCCCAGCATGCTGACAATCACCGATAAAAGATTTAAATACATTTATTTTGATGGTATCCAACGGATATGGCACTGGTGACATAGATTTTAAAGGTTTATTCCAAATATCGGTCTCAGCCTGATACCCTTTTTCAACGGCATATCCCCTTTTAAAGTAATCAGTTTTACTACCTGCCAATAATACAAGCAAAGAATTAAAAGGATATATAGAAGAGAAAAGTTTATATTTTTCAAAAGGCCCTTTCAAATCTACAATGGACTGAATTGCAGTGTCCCTTTTATATAAAGGCAATAAGAATGATAAGCGATCATAAGTATCTTTTTCAACCCGAAATTCTCCGGGGATTATATTTAAAAAAATAAGTTTTGGGGTATACCTGTTTAAAATAGCTCTTAAAGAAGCATATTCATACAAAATAAACTGGCCGTTAGTACCTGTATTATAGCAGGTTTGTTTTAGCCTGGTTTCAAAAATATCAGGTACATAATTATTGTAGGCCTGGGAAGGGCCGAATATCAATATATCAGCTTCTGTTATTTCAATTGAATAAAATGATCTGTACTGTCTTCCTAATTGCAGATTAAAATAAAAATACTTTAATGTATGTCCAATTGAGAAATCGAGTATGATAACAATAATTAAAAAGCGTATCAACTTGAAAGCAAAATATAGATATGCATTTCGTTTTATGTTGTTAATCAAAGTCATATTTATGATTTAGCACTTAAAATTGAACATAAATAAACTGTCCGCCATCGAACACTCCTATTAATAATATAATTATCACTAAAGCCACATAGGAAAGATTTCTTATCAGCCAATGGCTGTTATTAAAAAAGGAAAAAGTTCCTTTGTAGAATAGCAATTTGTATTCAACCAGTATTAAAATAAATATTCCCAGAAATGAATATACCAAAGTAGAGGGATCAGCTTCTATAAAAACCGACCCTTTAAAGATACCAATTTTGTGGATAAGGGTCAATGCTTCTGAAAAACTATTCGCCCTGAAGAAAATAAGTGAGAAGGCAAAATAGCTAATTGTAAAAGCAACACCGATAATACTGTTTAAAAAATCTGGAATTTGTTTGCGGATGTTCTTCCTTATTTTAGCCGTAAAAAATTCAGTGGTAAGGATTAAGGCATGTAAAGCGCCAAATACAACAAAGGTCCAGTTAGCGCCATGCCAGAAACCCAAAACGATAAAGGTGATAGAGAAGGCATAAACTACACTCCATTTACCCCAATCCCGTTTGGCAATTACTATTGGTGAGTAAAAATAATCAGCAAACCAGGTAGATAAGGAAATATGCCATTTGCGCCAAAATTCTGTAATAGATTTGGAAAACAACGGCATTTTGAAATTTTGCATGAGATCATATCCTAATACTTTTGCAAAGCCCAGCGCCATATCGGTGTAACCTGAAAAATCAGCATACATTTGAAATACGTAAAAAATGATCGCTAAAAACGTGGGAGCTCCTGAAAAATCTCCTGACTTATCCAAAACAGCATTTACATAAAGTGAGAGACGGTCTGCAATAACTAATTTTTTAAAATATCCCCAAAGAATTAATTTTAATCCAGCGCTTATATTTTCATTATTGAATATTTTTACCTGTTTTAGCTGTGGAAGAAAATTATGCGCCCGTTCAATAGGCCCTGCAGTTATTTTTGGAAAAAAAAGGAGATATGTTGAAAAATGCCCAATATTTCTTTCAGCTGGATGATTGCCTCTTTTAATTTCTATCAGGTAACCAATAGCCTGGAAGGTTATATAGGAAATCCCTAAAGGAACAATTACATTTATCAATAACGAATTATCGGTTATTTCATTAGACTTAAATAATTGGTTCCTGCTAATTCTTATAAGATCGAATGCCAGGGAGGTAAAAAAATTTGTGTATTTAAAAAAAACTAACAATCCAATAATGGAAATAATGGAAAAAAAATAAATTCTTCGGGCACTGGTGGAAGTATTGGCCTTTTCTATTTGAAGGCCAGAAAAATAAGTAATTAAAATAACAAATAAAGGTACAAATATGTATACAGGATTACTGTACATATAAAAAAACAGGCCGGAAATTAATAACCATATCCATTGAAATTTACCTGGTAAAACATAATATAATAAGGTAACTATCAAAAAAAACATAACAAAAACCACAGAAGTAAAAGCCATACCCAATTTTTTTGTTTTATAAATTTAAAGGAATCATGAACAAAAACCTAATGATTCTGAATAAGTGGAATTCTGCGGAGTTTATTCTGCATGGCGGGGAATTTATAAATTTTCAAAAGGCAATAACTATTTTCTTATATCCCATTGCATGCATACTATGTGTTGAAATTTAGTTGGTGTCATTCAGGCATTAATTTGGAGTTTATGTTTGATAATAACTCACCAACATTCCTCCAACTTTGAATTTCCCTTGCAGTGAACCTTATTTTAAACTGTTTTTCGATTGCTACTGCTATTTGTACATGCGTAAGTGAATCCCATCCGTCAACATCGCCTGCTGTAGTTACTTCTGTTAACCTGATATCCTCATTATCGATGATATCAATAAATATTCTGTTCAGGTATTGTATTATTTTGGTACGTTCCATATTCTTTGTACTTTATTCTTTTTCTAACAGCAATAAGACATTCTTTCTCTTTGTAACTCGTGATATCCAACATCCAGTAATTATTAAATGACTGAAAGCCAAGATCTAAATAATGGTTTTTCACCATTTCATTTTTAGAAGTTGGTATATACTCTCCTTTCAGATATCTAAAACCATTTTCTTTAGCATATTGAGCAAGGGTATTTAGAACGAATATTTCCATACCTCGTTTTAATACCCTGCAACTCATCAACCATGTATCGATAAATAAAGTATCCTCGTCTTCTTTTTTAAGGATGATAACACAGATCAAACCATTGTTGCCAAATATATCTTCCAATGTAAAAGCAAATGAGTAAGTATCATCCATATTGGCAAGCTGTTCTATATCAGCCTCTGAATAACGAACAGTACGTAGGTTAAACTGGTTAGATCGTTGCGAAAGCTGTGCAACCCTGGGTGTATTAAACTTGTTAAAGGGCTCAATGAAAGAAACCATTTGTAAACTTTTTAAGAACTCAGCTTCATTGGTAAAACCTTTTTGAAGGACCATTCTTTTAGCTTCAACCTTATACAGTTTAGTTCTTTCCAAATCTTCATTCGAAAATGAAATAGTTTCAAACAGGTTTTGTTGATATAAAAATTCAAGGTATTCAGCCGGGTCTTCCGGTAAATCAGGAACTGTAATTCCAGGAATATTCTCCTTAACCATATTTCTTTCAAACGGGTTATCATCAAGAAAAACCATTGAATCAAAACCAATATTCAGGATGCTTTGTATCGTGCGGATATTATTTACCTTATTTTCCCAATTGGCCATAAAAACAGCTATATCCTCCAAATGCAAAACCATGTCGGGATGCTTTTCAAAAGGTTCTTTTGCTACAGATTCAGTATTCTTACTGCAAACAGCCAGTATAATGCCCCTGTTTTTTAATTTTTTTATCCAATATTGGAATTCTGTAAAAGCTTTCCCAATACCCAAACTGCCCAATTGAATATTTTCCAAACCATCATCACCAATTATTCCACCCCATAAAGTATTATCCAAATCTAGTATTAAACATTTTTTGAAATTACCATACATTGCATTTATAAGATCAATCGTACTGGATGCAATCCATGGTAATGCATCTATACTTAGTACCATGTCGGCATTTATATATACAGAGCTTTGGAAAAACAAGTTTCTGCCATGGCAATTTTGCAATGAAGAAATATCGAACAGATAAAAATCAGGATGACCTGCAGCAAATTCCATTAACTTATAATTGAGCTTTCGTAATTGAAATACAAATGAAGCTTCCATCTTACTGGCATAGTTACCAAATACCGAATCGTTGATTTCGGAATAGTTATAATATATGATTTTGGCTTTTACTTGCCCTAGTATTGTGGTAACTAAATTATTTACCAAGTCCAGTTGAGTATCGGCCAGAGTACTATATTGATCATTTGATAGTTTATTATACCTGGAAAGCAGTTTATGAGAGGAATGAAATATTAAAACAATTTCCGGATTAAACTTATAAAAGTCTGACGATTTGTCAAACACCTGACGTTCGATCTGGTTAAAATCTGCCTCCCAAACAATAAGGTTTAAGTTATGGTCAAAACCTGTTCCCCTGAGTGCCTGTACGAGTAACTGAGTTGAGGTGTCGCCAAGTACAGCAATTTTAATTTCTTTAAAGCCACCAAAATCTTTCTTTAAATTTTTCTTTAGCTGGGTAAATAACTTCATAATAACTGCTTTTACTTCTACTTAATTCAGGGTATTACTCCAGTCTCATATTCAAATTTATATATGAAACACTATTTTCAGGGCATTGTTCAAAGATCTAAACCTACATATGTCTTGCATCCTTATCGTCGGAATTACAAATAGGTTTAGATCGTCTATTCTCTATCCAATATTATTTAAAAAGTGAATAATCTTAACAGTGGAATCAACTACTTAATTACAATATAAAGATCCAAAACGTAGTTTGAGAACTATTACATAATTTCTTGAAAGATTTATATAATTCACAGATTCGGGTGATTACATCTTTAGTGAGTATCCTGTCAAGTTACCTGCTTTCATTTAGCTGGTATATACTTTTTTAATGCCTTGGGAGAATAAAAGCCAGGGCCAGTCAGATGATATACAACCGGTTTACCGGGGAAATGAGTCTCTTGAATCATACCCGGATTTAATAACTTCCTCTTAGGATTATTCGATATTTCTGTTTTTAAACTTCAATTGAATAATCTTAATAATATTTTTATTTTATTTAGCAAAATATTCACATTGTTCCTGATACAACCTGAAGACAATATTATCTTTATCATATTCAATATCATCAAAAGTAATCGATTTGTCTTTGGGAAGGTCATTCTTCAATTTCACCCGATCAGCCAGTCCGATGGGAAGTAATTTTTCTTTTCTTACAACATCACTGTTTTCACATTCTCCATATACAGTATAGAAACCAGGGCCGTCAAGAATAGTACCTGCCTTCAGATCGGTTTTTGCCCTGGCAATTACCTCAACAACCGGACCACCAAGTGGTTTAAGTACATAATCACCAAAATCAACAACGCGGGCAATGGAAGTGGGTACCTCAAATATACATAGATGATATGGTGTGTAAAAACTATACAGCGGACCCTCCCCTAATTTATAATACTTCAGATGATGTTTGTTCAATGGATCATCCGTTGCGCCATATACAAATACACCTGGTCCGGGTTGGGCACCAACGGCGAATTCAATTATACCCCCCAGTGCTTTTAGCTGTTCATAATCATACATTTTCGTCATTTCATCAATATGACCTTTGAATTCATATCCCAACATTCCTCGTTTTGCCACTTTCATACCCGTGGCATTAGCTACACACGCCTGTTCCATATTCATCTTTGTGCCATCGGCAAAGCTTGTGGCTTTCTCCGGACCCATACCCCATTGTCTGGCAAAGTTTTCCTGTGTTGTTGGATTCCGGTATACATCCTGCATACCTTTTACATTCCCGCACAGCATCGGTGTAAGTCCGAGTCCCTTCACAAACCTGTATAGATTCATTGTTACACCTGGCTGATCACCATCGCTACCACTATAAATGACACCGGCTTTTTTAGCATATACGCTCAGAATAGGCCCTAATGTAGAGTCAATTTCAGCATTAAAGGTAATAATATTTTTACCGTTTTTAAAAGCTTCAAGTAACAGTTGTGCTGCAAATTCAACTGCACCGGTTATATCGAGCAATATATCAATACCCTGACTTGCACATAGTAGCTTATAATCATCTGTAAATGCTCTTGTTCCTGAGGCAATTGCCGTATCCAGCTCTTTCAGAGATGATACAAATTTAGGATGTTCAATACCCGCAAGTACATATATTTGTCTGGCTTTTTCAGGGGTACGATTATAAATGGCTACCACCTGCATCCCTGGAATATTTCTTTCAATAAGGTTGAGTATGGCTTTGGCCATTACTCCGGCTCCGATGAATCCTACGCGGATAGGATTGTTATTCTTTTGTCTGGCTTCAAGTTTGGTGTCAACAATAATCATAATATTAGGTATTAAAAAAAATTTAAATATCAAAATGGGGTATCAAACTGATCGAGTGTAACTAGAAGATTATCTTTTTCTGATACAATCGGATTGTTTACAGGCCATTCAATACCGGCTGAATTCCAGCGAATTCCTGAATCATTTTCAGGTGAATACATTTCGGAGGATAGATAAAGGACAGTTGCCTCATTACTAAGAACACAAAAACCATGTGCAAATCCCTCGGGAATATAAAGAATTTTTCCCGCTTCAGATGTTAATTCAATCGAAAAGTATTGCTGAAAAGTAGGTGATGTTTTACGTAAATCAATCACAACATCAAAAATATTGCCGCTTAAACAGGTAACAATTTTTTTAGTGGCTTTTGGAGGGGTCTGGAAATGCATGCCGCGAAGCACATTTTTTTTAGAGACAGAATAGTATTCTTCCCCTATTGGAAAAAATAACTCAAATTTAGCAAAATCGTCTATATGCCATGGTTTAACAAAACTGCCTCTTGTATCTTTAATTATCCTGGGTATTATAACATAGCAACCTTCCAGATTTGTTTCCTTGATTTCCATAATCGTTAAAATGGGCTAACAAAAGTGTTTAATGAGATTGCGCTATTATCTTTTTCTGAGACAATCGGATTACTATCTGGCCAATTGTAATCTATTGTATTCCAACGTATTGCACTATCACACTCAGTAGAATATTTTTTGGAATTCATGGAGAGAAAAATACAGGTACTGCTCAATACATAAAATCCATGTGCAAGTCCCTCAGGTACATATAGCATATTTCCTTTTCGGGAACTTAACTCAAGTGAAAACACCTTTTTATAAGTAGAGCTGTTTTTCCTCAAATCCACAACCACATCAAGTATAGAACCAGTTATGCAACTCACCAACTTTATATGTGCATGCGGGGGTGTTTGAAAATGCAAACCACGAAGTACACGCTGTGAGGAAACCGAATAATATTGTTCCTGATATACCGCATTCAGTCGATGCTCAATAAAAAAATCATGATGAAACAGCTTGATAAAGCGGCCCCTATCATCCTCAAATATCCTCGGTATGATTTCAACACATCCAGGAATTGAGCTGGGTTTTATTTCATATGGTCCCATCCAGTATATCAGTTATACTTCCTGAATACAGGCTGAACCGGCTTTCCTTCCAGATATTTTTCAATACCCTCGTTAAGAGCCTTCTTATAAACGATCAGTGCTTCATGTATCCTTTCAACGGTATCCTGAATATCTTTATCACTATGAGAGTAGGATACAATACTTGAAGGCATCAGCAATCCACGTTTCATGGTTTCCTGAATAAAAAGGGTTCTGAAAGGCTGGGATGGCTTTTTGTCCTGATCACTTGTGGTATATACTGAACAGCAATGTGGTCCGATTACGGAAACATGTCCTTCCAGCTTCAGTTCTCTGACTGATTGCATAACACCCTCCTCAAATTTGCGGCCCTGTTCCCAGAGATGGCCAATTACATCATGTTTTTTATAATATCTGAGGGTCGCCAGAGTTGCTGCCAGAGCATGATTCTCTGCACCATGCGTGGTAGAAATCAGAAACACCCGTTCCTTCTTATGATGCAACCCACCCAGTTCCATAAATTCCCGTTTTCCGGCCAATGCTGAGATAGCAAAACCATTTCCCAAAGCTTTTCCAAATGTTGACAAATCAGGGTCAATGTTATATTTCTTTTGTGCACCTCCTAAATGCCACCGGAAACCGGTTATCATCTCGTCGAGGATAAAGAGGGCACCATGTTTATGACAAATATCCTTTAATTTGTGCAGAAAATTATCCTGGGGAGCATCGTATTTCTCAGCTTCAAGAATTACACATGAGATCTTACCAGGGTGTTCAGCAAACATTTTTTCAACACTTTCGATATTATTGTATTGAAACTTAACTGTTAGACTCTTAACTACCTCCGGTATACCGGCAGACATGGGAGTGCTCCCGATAAACCAATCATCAACTGAGAAAAATGGATGATTTGCACAAACAGCCACCATATCACGACCAGTATAAGCACGGGCAAGTTTAACAGCTCCGTTATTGGCATCGGATCCGTCCTTGGAAAACTTTACCATTTCAGCGCCTTCAATTACACTCAGAAATTCCTCGGCACATTCCAGTTCAATTCTTGCCGGGCGCACAAAATTATTACCTCTAAGCATCTGTTCATGAGCTGCTTTTACAACTGGTTCAAAGGCATGACCAAGAGTTACACTTCGCAGTCCCATCCCATATTCTATATATTCATTACCATCCACATCCCATACATGGCATCCTTTACCATAGTCAATATAGGCCGGCATGAACTCTGGAAACTGGTCGTCACCTTTAGCGTAAGTATGACTTCCACCGGGAATAAGATCATTGAATTTCTTCTGTAGTTTAAGTGATTCTGTGTATTTTATCATAATAGAAAAAGTTAATATTGTCTGAAATAACATCTATGTTGCTGAAATAATATTAATATGTTTTTGATTTAAACATGAATGTTTAATGATATTAATCACTGGAATCTGGAGATTTGAATTCTTTCAGATATGTTGAAATCTGCTCCAAAGTTATTTCTTTTGCCTGATCCGGGGATTCGAAAGATTCTTTATACCAGTAAACTGTTTTTTCAATTGTTGTTTTAAAATTCCACAAAGGACTCCAATTAAGAAGATGGTATGCTTTATCAATAGTAAGATTAAGTAAAGATGCCTCGTGCACAGCCTCTTCCTTATTGCTGGCCCATTGTCCACTTCCCCAGAAATTGATTATCTCTTTAACAAGG
Source organism: uncultured Bacteroidales bacterium (assembly GCA_963732435.1). Classification (GTDB taxonomy): domain Bacteria; phylum Bacteroidota; class Bacteroidia; order Bacteroidales; family VadinHA17; genus LD21. The sequence goes on from CAVSZL010000013.1 coordinate 436,970, forward strand.
ACCAGAACATTTTTATTTGAAGAAATAAGAGGTCCAAAATTAAATGCACTGCAATATTTAGCTAAATCATTGTCATTGCAACTTAAAAGCTTTGCGCCCAGCAATAAATAACCGCCAAGAGGTTCAAGAACATGCTGCCATGGACGAGTTGCCAAAGGATTTCTGACCCTGATGGTCTCATTACGTTGAAGAAAGCGTATACAATCCGGGACAATCCGGTCTTTTGCCCAGTCGCCACCTCCAATAACATTCCCGGCCCTTACCGTTGCAACCTTGACTCCATGGTTTTTATATGTTAAAGGATTAAAAAAGGAACGTCGCCAGGATGAGGCAACAATCTCAGCTGCTCCTTTACTGGCTGAATAAGGATCATAGCCTCCCATTGGATCATTTTCACGATAACCAAAAAGCCATTCCTGATTTTCATAGCTTTTGTCTGAGGTTATGATAACTATAACTGTTGAAAGATTAAGCTGCCTTACTGCCTCAAGGAGATTTGCGGTCCCCATGATATTGGTTTCCATGGTTTCAAGCGGTGTGAGGTAAGATTCCCGAACAAGTGATTGTGCTGCCAGATGAAATATAATTTCAGGTTTAACCTCCTGAAGGCATTTTTTAAATGCTTCGAAACTTGCGAATATCCTTGATTGAAATGCCTGATCTCTTTATTCAAGCTCAAGTTGAGTAAAAAGGGCTGGTTCAGTAGGAGGATCAAGGGCATAACCGGATACCTCGGCATTTAATTGCAGTAACCACTGGCTTATCCAACTTCCTTTAAATCCGGTATTTCCTGTGACCAATACTTTTTTTTCTTTGTAAACTTGTAGTAAATCTTCTAGCATATATAGGATATTTAATACCTTTTCTTCTAACTCCAGACTTTCCAGGGAGGACTTCCCTGGTCCCACATATCTTCCAAAACGTTTTTATCCCGTAATGTATCCATAGGCATCCAGAAGCCTTCATGCTTGAAAGCTATTAATTTACCCTCCCTGGAAAGCATTTCTAGAGGTGTCCTTTCAAATATAGTTGTATCGTCTTCAATGTAATTAAAGACATCAGGTTCAAGCACAAAAAAACCTCCATTTATCCAGGCAGTCTCCCTTCCCATAGGTTTTTCCCTGAAATGTTCAATTTTCTCTTCATCACCCTTTAAGGTAAATGATCCAAACCTTCCTGGTTCCTGAACAGCAGTAAGTGTTGCAACAGTCTTTTTTCGTTTATGGAATTCTATTAATTCGGTGATATTAACATCACTTACCCCATCACCATAGGTCATACAAAATGTTTCGTTGCCAAGGTATTCCCTGACTCGTTTAAGTCGTCCACCTGTCATGGTATTTGGCCCGGTATCTATTAAAGTGACTTTCCATGGTTCAGACGCGTTGTTATGTACCTGCCGGGTGTTGTACCTAAGATCAAAAGTTACATCCGATAGGTTAAGAAAATAATTGGCAAAGTATTCCTTAATAAGGTAGCCTTTATAACCCAGACAAATTATGAAATCGTTTATTCCATAATGTGAGTAGATTTTCATTATATGCCATAAAATTGGTTTTCCGCCAATCTCAACCATTGGCTTGGGACGGATACCGCTTTCTTCGCTGATCCTGGTTCCATATCCTCCGGCAAGTAACACTGCTTTCATTGAGTTAAGATTTATTAATTTATTTGTTCAATTGCAAACAGATATTGATTACAGTACTATCGAAATATTTAATTTTCAATTACTCCTATTATTTTTTCAATTAAAACAACTGGGCTAAATTCTTTTACAGTAATTTTTGCATTTTTTATCAGGTCATTAGTAAATGCCTGGTTATTTTTTAATTTTTCATAAGCCCTGAGAATTTCATCGCTTTGCCCAACCTTATATAAGAGCCCATTCACGTTATTCTTAATATAATCTCTAACTCCGTAACAATCGGCGGAGATTATGGGTTTTGAATTTTCCATTGCAAAACTGACAATTAACTGGCCAACAGCAGATTTCTCACTATTAACTGATATCAATATACAAAAGGCCTGACTGGCTAAAGCATAATATTGTTCACTGGAAACCTGTGAAAACCTTAAGATCCTGATATTTGATGTAATATTGGGCTCAGTTATAGCGTAATCATCAGTACACACTATCGTAACCGGGATATCAGTATTTCTAAAAGCCCTGATTACAATATTGAAATCTCTTTCACTCCTTCCGGCTGTAAAAACGCCATTTCTAAAATAAGGAACGTCTAATATCTCATCCACAGGCAAGTTCGGGTCTATCACATCAAATAACGGGCTTATTGCAAAATGATTTTTGAAAGCAAATTTTGGAAAATCTTTTTTCACCTCCTCTGACATTTCAAAAGAGTCCCACATTATTGCTTTTGCATGCTTCAATGCATTGAATACCATGTGTTTTTGAAAATGTTTCGACCTGGTGTCTGATTTATAAATATAGGTAAACAAAATAGTCTTTGGAATTTTCAAACGGAAAATGTCTGTAAGTTCAAAAAGGATATAACCTACCATTTGCTGCCAGATAAAAATGGCATGATACTTCTTCCTGTTTTTCAAGGCATATAACGCTCCCTTAAGATAACAATACCACCTGTAAAATAATCCATTATTACTACTTTTTTTACAACTCCAGACTTTCCATTCGTAATTGTCTGAATAGTCTTTATCCAAAAGAGCCTGCAGAACACTCAAATTCTTAACATTTTCAGGCCAGTCACTCACAAATAAAATCCTCTTTTTCATTTATTTTGGCATGGTTTAATTTTTCGGCTATTTCCAGTAAGTTTTTATAGTCAATAATGTTTTGCTGCAATTACTAAATTTAACCTAGAATATAGACTAATGATAATGCTATAAACTTTGCTGTACTAGAAAAAAGTGCCACCTGTTCATTCCAAAGTAAGTGTGTTAATCTTTGTTCAGGCAATTCAACATCAGCAAACGTGATTACCTCATCTTTACTGATATCCCTCTTAGCAACACATCCTTCTGCCAATCCAATCGGGAGGAGATTTTCACTTCTCGCAAGATCATAATTTTCGCATAATCCGTATGTTGTATAGCCACCTAATCCATCAATACTTTCTCCTGCTTTTATATCTATCTTGGCCGCTGTAATAACATCTACATATGGTTTCCCAAGAGGGGCCAGCGCTGTGTCATTAAATATCGCTGCCCGTGCAATTGTATTCGGAACTTCAAAATGGCAGAGATGAAAGGGAGTGTAAAAACAATACAAAGGACCTTCACCCATTTTATACAAATTAAGATAATGTTTCTGTACAGGATCTTCAATTGTTCCCAGTACAAAAACTCCTGGACCAGGGATAGCTCCAACCACATAATCGACAATTCCATTGCCATTCAATAATTGTTCAACAGGATACCAATTGACTGCATCTGTAATCTGAGCACCCATATAAGTGGGTCCATACATCCCTCTTTTGCCCACTCCCATACCTGTAGCGTTAGCAATAACAGCCTGTTCAAGAGAAATTTTTGTTCCATCGGCAAATGAGGTTACCATTTCAGGATTCTGCCCCCATTTCTCTGCAAATCCTTTCTGAGTGGTCGGATTCCTATATGGATCATGAAGACCTTTTATATTTCCACATAGCACTGGTTTCACTCCCATTCCTTTTACAAAACGAAAAAGATTCATTTGAACTACCGGTTGATCGCCGTCAGCAAGTGTAAACACTACATTCTGTTCATCAGCGTATTTTTTAAGGATTGATCCTAAAGTTCCAAATAGTTCAGCATTGAATGAAATAAAATGCTTTTTGTTTTTTATCGTCTCAAAGGCAATGATTGCACCAAATTCAACATTTCCTGTCATTTCGAGGATCACTTCGATACTTTCAGAACCACACAAAAGCATAGCGTCATCTGTCACAAAATGCTTTTTTTGATGAATGGCCTGTTCAACTTCATCAAGGTAGATACTTCCGTTATATCAATAATACCTGCCTGATTAAAAACTTCTTTTGCTCTGTCAGAATTCCGGTTAGCTATCCCAACTAAAACTATGCCCTGCCTGTATTTAACTATTTCCAGTATAGTACCTGATGCCATGAAACCGGCACCGATCATTCCAACTTTTATAGGCTTACCTTCTGTTTGAAGTTTTTCTAATGCTTTATCTATTAATATCATAATTCATCATTAAAATAAGGTGTAGTAACATCTTTTTCTGAAACAACGCTCACCTCAATCGGCCATTTAATATTGAAATGAGGATCGTTATAACGGATAATCCTTTCACTTTCAAAGTTATAGAATGCTGATACCTGATACATAACTTCACTTTCGTCTTCCAAAGCCACAAATCCATGAGCAAAATTTTCCGGTACGAAGAGCATTGTCCTGTTATCAGCATTTAATTCAATGCCGAACCATTTCTTATATGTTGGTGAATCTTTCCTCATATCTATTATTACATCATATATGGAGCCATTTATGCATCTTATCAGCTTTGATTCCTGATGAGGAGCAACCTGATAATGCATTCCCCTGATAGTACCTGCTTTTTTATTATAGGACATATTTGCCTGAACCGGTAACCTGTAGATCCCATGTTCCTCAAACTCCTTCTGACACCATGCACGGGCAAAAAATCCCCTGGTATCTTCCCGTTTTTCAAGATCAATCACAAATGCTCCTTTTAATGGTGTCTCTGTAAATTTCATATAAAATATTTTAAAATGGTAAAATTCTCTACGGTCTATTCTTTATATAATGGTGATTTCTAATAAACACATTTAACAGCTATAATCATCTTATTATTGTGAATTCAACTCTCCTGTTCAATTTTCTGTCTGATTCATACATGTTAGGAACTAAAGGTTTGGTACCTCCAAATCCCTTTGGAATAAGCCTTAGAGCACTAACTCCGTTGATTATCAGATAATTCATCATCGACTCTGCCCTTTTTTGCGATAATAATTGATTTGCAGCCGGTAACCCTGTATTATCAGTATGTGTTGCAATTTCAAGCTTAATGGCAGGATATTTTGCCATAAAACCTAAAATTAGGTCAAGCATCTGAGTTCCGGCGGATGTCAGGTTAAAATCATTCTGAATAAAAAACTCATCAACAGAAACGCCAAATACCTTTTTCAGAGTATTGAGTTCTTTCTCTGCCGGATCCTCAGGTACGAATGTCCTGATTCTGGCATCTTTAAAACCAAGGTCAACAATCTCGTTGAATATTGAATATGTCGACATAAGACTCATCTCTTCAGCAATCACATAACTAAAAATGTTCTCTGTGCGTAACCTGACTTCTTTAACTGAATACTTATTAGGTAAATTAGCAAATGCGTTGTTATCAGGGTTTAACCTGGACTTGGATGTTAAAACTTCAACGTGGAAAACAAAATCCTCACCAAGATCCTTACCAGCTGAATACATGTTTTCAATAAATGCATGGTCATAGTCAAGGATATTAGTAACCGGAACCGGCTTAGGAACTTGTGCATCAAATGATTTCTTTTCCTGAATATCACTGAAAACATGGATTTGTTTTGAACCACATGCCTCGAAGATAATACCTGTCTTTTCCTGCATCAGGATTAATCCCATGTTCACTTCAAATACTCCTTTTTCTTTATAGGAATGACTTACATTCTCTCCTGTAGTAATAACCCCGTCTCCAAGGTACCATGTAGCTTTCAATACTTTTGTCCCGGGAAAATGTGATTTTAAACCATCAAAAGTTATTGACTCACCAACCATTGCAGATGAAGGCGAAGTAATTATTGGTTGCTCAATATCACGAAGGTCCAGATTATATGATAATTTTGAAAAGAATACTCTTCCTGATCTTTTATCAATCACATTAAGCTTTACATCATATTTACCAGGTCCCTGGGAAACAATGTTCAACATTCTGACCAGTAGCTTTACTTCCATCACCAAAAGTCCAGACATATTGCAGGTAATTCTCATTGATCGGGATATTTGTTTCATCGGTGAATTTGAAACAATATTGATTTATCCTTTGATTGTCGCAATAGAAAAGCTGTTGAAAGTTAGTTTTGAAATGATATATATCAATCGTACTGTCTTTCTTCGATGAAAAATAACCCTCACTCATTATTGAATCTGCAATAAGAGCAAAATCATCAAATTCGGAGTTGATTGGAGAGTTAAGCGGAACCGGAGGTAACCATGAAGAACCTGCCATTTTTGAATAGAAAATATCCTTTCCTCCCTTGCCCGGATGTCCGTCGGAACTAAAGAAAATTCCACCTGCCTGGTTAACAAAAGGATAAGCTTCATTACCGGGAGTATTTATCACAGGACCAAGATTCACAGGATTCTCCCAGTGATCAATGAGCCACTCGCAGTAGTATATATCTGAACCACCAAAGCCACCTGATTTATCAGAGGCAAAATAGAGTCGCTTACCATCAGGAGACAGACTCGGCGTAGTTACATTATACCATTCGTTGTTATATCTCAGCTCCCTTATTTTTGTCCATTGATCGTTTAGTTTTTCTGCCGAGAATATGCCCAGTTTGTTCCGCGGACCTGAGATTTCGCTTATCTTATTACTGACATCCAGATTTCTTGAGAAATATATTGTATCTCTTCTCCGGTTGAATGTTACCGGACCGTCATTTAAAATAGTTGCAAGGCTTTTTGAAAACAATTTAGCATCCTTCCAACTCTCAACATTAACAGTGTCAATATAATATATATCAAAAAGACCTTTATTCTGAGAGTTTGAGCGGTTTAGAAGACCAGTGACCCTGTTGGAACAGAAGACAATTCCATTATCATAATATGCAGGGGAGAATTCATCATATAAATCAGAACTAAAGGAAGTCCGATTTATAGTATAGGTTTCACGCTGGCCTGAAAGTAACAGTTGAATGGAAAAGAATAAAAAAATACTAAATGCCAGCCTAAAATTCATGATCAGTTTTCAAATTACAAACATGACAAAAATTGAGTACATGATGTACCTATACTTTATTTAAAACTAGATGTAAAGATTGAAAGAAATTTACTTTTTTCCCAAATTATTTGATAAGCGGTTACTAATAATCCATAAACAACATATAAACACAAATTGTTTTATTAAAAGACAAGAGGATTGACAACATTTACCTTATACCTGAATTCATACCTTAACATAATCTCATGCGAGCCGTTGCTGTAATGCCCAAGTTCACCAAAATCGAAATCATAAGTGTATGCAACCTTTAACTGGTCATTAATTCCAAATTGCAAGAGAGTAGCTACTGAGCGGTTGTTTTTGTAAGATGCGCCAAACCAAAATCTTTCCAGGTAGTTGAAATGTGCATTCAGATCCCACAATACTTTTTCTCCCGGTGAAAGTGAGATCAGTGTTGAAGGGAAGAACTTAAGTTTTGTAGAGATAGTATAGAGATAACCTCCGTTCAGCTGATAATAATACTGCCCGGGATCAAACATCAGAGTATATTTGTTCTTATCAAAATCAAATTTGTATCCCAGCAGTCTGGGTATTGATAATCCGGCAAAGAAATTCTGTCCGGAATAGTAAGCACCAAAGCTGAACTCCGGGACCACAAAAACGCGGGAATCAACAAGGTAGTTTTCATCACCCTGGTCGAGTACAACAAGATCAGAATATTTGGTATTTGTGGCAATCAGACCGGCACCCAGACCAAGACTAAGAACACCCTCCTTCATGCTTATCTTATAGGCGTAGGTAGTGTGAAACTGGGTTTCCTTAGTCACTCCTACTTTATCATTTGTTATCATCAAACCTACTCCAAGCTTTGAGTCGAGTAACGGAGCATCAGCTGAGATAGTCATTGTCTCAGGTGAACCGGGAACACCTACCCATTGCCTGCGGTAAAAAGCCGCCACATTTAAAGCACCTCTGTTTCCGGCATAGCCAGGATTAATTGTAAGCGGATTAAGCACATACTGACTGGTTACAGGTGTCAATTGTCCTGTCATGCTTACCGGAATAAGCAGTAATACTAATGATTTGACTAATCTTTTCATCTGTATATAATTTATTTTTAAAGGTCAGATGGAACCACACATGATTGACTTCGTCGAGCTCGTTTTGCTCGGTTGATAATTACATTATTATCATGTTTGTGACTTTGGTAAATCATGTGGGTTTCATCCGTTTAAAATTTATTATTCAAGCAGTTAAGTAAAACACTCGCGTGCAATATTATCCTGCTTATTGTTTTTATATTAAACATATTGATTTAACTTTTAATATCTTATTACGATATAACCACTCACAGATTTGCCATTTTCAGCTTTTATAACATAGTAATATGTATCTCCTATCAGAGGATTTTCATTATAGTCAACGCCATTCCATGAATTATCATAGTTACTGTTCTTATAAACCTGAGCCCCTCTCCTGTCGAAAACCGTGAGCACTGTTTTCCCAAGAGTTTCCAATCCTCTTAATACAAAGTAATCATTTATTCCATCCATATTGGGTGTAATCAGGGTTGGTACCAAAAAGTCTTTTACCTCTACATTAACAGTGTCAACAGAAGCCGGACATACCCTGTTTGAAACTGTCCATGCATATTCATTTATACCAACTGAAATATCTTGTAACTGATGATTCAGCAGAGTTTATATCACCAAATTCCCCTCCTCCTGAAATAATCGACCATAGTCCTGTTTCCCATGCATTTACAGTCTGAGCATCCATTGTTGTTTCAAATACATATTCAAGCAGTTGGTCAGGACCTGCATCAGCAACTGGTTTTTCCCTGACTTCTACCAGAACATTATCCGAATTTTTACATCCGTACTGATCTGTAAGCACTACTTTAAATGTTGTTGATACCTCTGGTGTAGCAATTGGATTCTTTATTGACGGATTATTCAGTAATTCAGCCGGGGTCCATGCAAATGAGCCTGTTCCCTGGGCATTTAACTGAATAGTATTTCCTTTGCACATTTCCATGTCGGGGCCTGCATTTAATGAAGGCAGATCACGGAAAATAACATCAACTACATCACTTGAAGAGCAGGTTACATTTACTACGGTCCAGGCAAACCTGTATGTTCCGAACTGGTCAACTGTAACTGTTGCATTCCGTTGATTGCTATCAGGACTGAATACTGCATTACCGGGACCGCTCACTTTTGTCCAGGTACCAGTACCTGTTGGGGCTGAGGCATTAAGAATAAAATCTCTGTCGCATTCAGTTCCACCAGAACCTGCATTTGCAGGAGTCTGCTGTATGAAGTTAACAACAACTGTGGCACTGCTTGAGCAGACACCATTGACAACAACTGTCCATCTGAAAGTATATGTACCGAATTGAGTTACTGTTACAGCAGCATTGGGTGTATTGGGATCAGGACTGAATGTTACATTGCCTGGCCCGCTCACTTTTGACCATGTACCGATTCCATCCTCAAGGATTGCGCTGAAATAGAATTCCAGTCCGCAATTGTTACCACCTGTACCTGGTTTAGCAACCGGCTGCTTATAAAAGTTTACTGTTACTGTTGAACTGGCTGAACAGGTACCACTTACTTCTGTCCAGGTAAATATATAAGTGCCATATGCTGATACTGTTACAGTTGCATTTGGAGCATTTGCATTCGGTGTAAATACTGCTGTTCCCGGACCTGATGTCAATGTCCATGTACCAGTACCAAAACTCGGGACAGCTTTAAAAATGAAGTCCAGATCGCATTCATTGCCACCTGATCCTCCATTACCTGTCGGTGTTGAATTAACACTGTTTGTAATAGCTGCAGATGTAGCTGTACATCCGTTTGCACCTGTAACTATTACATCCACAACCTGACCTGTTCTTAAGGTGGTGGTCGTATATGTGGCAGTTACACCATTCTGCACACTTACCCCGGCAACTCTGAAGTTATAACTAACTCCGCCACTTGCGGTGAAGGTTACACTGGTACCTGAACAGAATATATTGTCTGCATCTGAACTGGTGAGAGTTACGAACAGGAAGAGGATTCATAACTACTATTATAGCTGTTCTTACAGTACTCACACAATTTGTTGTTGTGTTTCTTGCAGCGGCATAATATGTTCCTGCGGCTGTCGGAGTATAAGTAAGACTTGCAGATCTGAGTAGTGTTCCTCCTGAGGCAGCATTGTACCAGTCGACAGTTTCGCCTGTCTGTACAGTTGCATTAATAGTTGGTATTATACCTCCTGCACAATATGATTTATCACCACCACTCACCGGAGGAGGAACAACAGGACAGGCACAACCAGGGGCAGTTACATCCAATGTATTTCTACATCCATTTGAATTTGTAACAGTAATGGTAATATTTGTACCTGAAGGAACGCCAGCTATTGACCATATATTTCCGCTTGTATTTGTAGCAGTACCTGCTGTTGTTGTCACAGTACCGGTTATAGCTGTAACTACAAGAGAATAAGTTGCAAGATCAACCGAACAGGACGGAGGAGTTGTTAACAAAATTACAGGAAGCGCATTTACTATATTGGTTATACCTGATGAAGGCGATGAGCAACCTGCGGCATTAGTAACAATTACATCAACTGTCTCACCATTGTTTAAAGTTGTTGTAGTGTATGTTGCCAATGCACCTGATTGCACACTAACTCCACCAACTCTGAAGTTATAGCTTGTTCCACCGGAAGCTGTAAAAGTTACACTTGTTCCTGAACAGAATCTGTTATCAGAATCTGAACTGGTTAGTGTAGGTGTTGGAAAAGCACTTACAATATTTGTTATTCCTGCTGAAGTAGCAGAACATCCGTTTGCATTGGTTACTATTACATCTACAACCTGACCATTGGTTAGAGCGGTAGTTGTGAAAGTTGGTGATGATCCAGTCTGTACGGGAGATGATCCTATTCTGAAACTATAAATCGTCCCGCCCCCGGCAGTAAATGTTACACTGGTTCCGGTACAAAATAGATTGTCGGCATCTGAACTGGAAAGTGATGGTGTTGGTAATGGATTCATAGTAACGATAACAGCAGTACGGGTACTGCTTATGCAACCAGAAAGTATTACTCTTGCAACAGCATAATATGTACCAGCAGCTGTCGGAGTGTATGTTAAACTGTTACTTAGAACCGGGGAACCTCCGGATGGAACATTATACCAATCAACAGTCTGACCTGCCGATACAGTCGCAGAAATTGCAGGAATTGCACTACCGGCACAATACGACTTGTTTCCTCCACTAACAGGAGGATTGACAACAGGGCATGCGCAATTTGGAGCTGTTACACTTACAGTGTTCAGACAAATTCCATTATTAACGGTAATTATTAATATACCCGTACTAATAGGAACATTTGTTATATTCCAAACATTTCCTCCTGCATTTGTTACAGTTCCTGCAGTGCTGGTAACTGTACCTCCACTGACTGTCACGCTGAGGGAGTAAGTTTGAAAATCAGCTGCACAAGTAGGTGATGTAGTTACAACAATTGTAGGTAATAGATTAACTATTACGCTAACAGGTGCTGAAGGTAGGCTCTGACATCCTGCAGTATTTGATATCTGTACAGTATAACTCCCTGCTGTGGAAACATTTATACTTTGTGTGGCTGCTCCTGTTGACCATAAATAGGTTGATCCGGGACTCGAAGTCAAAGTTACACTACTACCAGAACAAATAGATGTGGAACCACTTGCTGTAATTGTCGGAGCTGCTGGCACAGCATTAACTAACACATTAGTTACTAAGGAAGAGGCACTCTGGCATCCTGCAGGATTTGTTACCTGAACTGAATAGCTTCCAGAAGTAGTTACATTTATACTTGGTGTTGTTGCTCCATTTGACCATAAATAAGTTGATCCTGAAGTCGAAGTTAGGGTTACACTACCACCCTGACAGAATGTGGTCGGTCCGCTTGCTGAAATGGTTGGGGTTCCTGGCACAGCACTTAAAGATACTATTGTAGCAGTTGATGATAAACTTTGACATCCTGCTGAATTAGTTACACGGACACTATAGCTTCCAGCTGTAGTGACATTGATACTTGCTGTTGTAGCTCCGTTTGACCATAAATAAGTGGTACCTGAACTTGATGTCAAAGTAACACTACCACCAGGACAGAATGTAGTTGGACCGCTTGCTGTAATTGTTGGTGTTGCCGGAAGGGCATTAACTGTTACAGTAATTGGAGATGATGATGCACTTTGACATCCTGCGGCGTTTGTTATTTGTACTGTATAACTCCCTGCTGTGGAAACATTTATGCTTTGTGTGGTTGCTCCTGTTGACCATAAGTAGGTTGATCCGGGACTCGAGGTCAAAGTTACACTACTACCAGAACAAATAGATGTCGGAACCACTTGCTGTAATTGTCGGAGCTGTTGGTATAGTACTTACTGAAACTACAGTTGCAGAGGATGAGGCACTCTGGCATCCTGCTGCATTTGTTACCTGAACTGTATAACTCCCTGCTGTGGAAACATTTATACTTGGTGTTGTTGCTCCGTTTGACCATAAATAACTTATACCTGTGCTTGAGGTTAACGTTACACTGCCACCAGGACAGAATGTGGTCGGTCCGCTTGCTGAAATGGTTGGAGTTCCTGGCACAGCACTTAAGGAAACTACTGTAGCAGTTGATGATGCACTTTGGCATCCTGCTGAATTTGTTACACGGACACTATAGCTTCCAGCTGAAGTGACATTGATACTTGCTGTTGTAGCTCCGTTTGACCATAAATAAGTGGTACCTGAACTTGATGTCAAAGTAACACTACCACCAGGACAGAATGTAGTCGGACCGCTTGCTGTAATTGTTGGTGTTGCCGGAAGGGCATTAACTGTTACAGTAATTGGAGATGATGATGCACTTTGACATCCTGCGGCGTTTGTTATTTGTACTGTATAACTCCCTGCTGTGGAAACATTTATACTTTGTGTGGTTGCTCCTGTTGACCATAAGTAAGTTGATCCGGGACTCGAGGTTAAAGTTACACTACTACCTGAACAAATAGATGTGGAACCACTTGCTGTAATTGTCGGAGCTGATGGTATAGTACTTACTGAAACTACAGTTGGAGAGGACCAGGCACTCTGGCATCCTGCTGCATTTGTTACCTGAACTGTATAGCTCCCTGCTGTGGAAACATTTATACTTGGTGTTGTTGCTCCGTTTGACCATAAATAAGTTGATCCTGAAGCTTGAGGTTAAGGTTACACTGCCACCAGGACAGAATGTGGTCGGTCCACTTGCTGAAATGGTTGGAGTTCCTGGCACAGCACTTAAGGAAACTACTGTAGCAGTTGATGAATGCACTCTGGCATCCTGCTGAATTTGTAACACGAACACTATAGCTTCCAGCTGTGGTGACATTTATACTTGCTGTTGTAGCTCCATTTGACCATAAATAAGTGGTACCTGAACTTGATGTCAAAGTAACACTACCACCAGGACAGAATGTAGTCGGACCACTTGCTGAAATAGTTGGTGTTGCAGGCAAAGAATTAACATTAACGGAAACCTGTGAGTTTACAGTACTAACACCATCAAATACAGCTACATTATAAGTTGTATTAACAAAAGGATTAGCTGTTGGATTGGCTAGGGATGAGTTAAATCCTGCAGGATTAGAAGTCCATGTATAATTGTATGAACCTGATCCTCCGCTTGCTCCTGCATTTAATTGGACATTTCCTCCTGCGCATACTGTTCCGGGAGTAGCAGTTGGATTTACTGTAGGTGGGGAATTCAGGATAATGTTTGAAGCATTACTGAAACAATTTACTGAATTGCATGCCAAGTCAGTATTTGTCCCTGATATATATTGTGATACTTTGGTTGGATAAGGAGAAGTAGTAAAATTAAAAGTCAGGTTAGCAGTTGAGGATGTCGTAAAGGCTACGGTGTTTGTTATACGAAGGCGGCAAACTCTTGTACCCGGGGCTGTCTGACTTATAATGGTCCCTGAGCCAGCTCCAGGAGGAAGTTTAGGAGTTAACTTAATTGCATTTTGGGACTGGGTCCATATTACACTTGTTGGTTGTTGACTTGAATTCAATTGTGAAGTGCCTGATACTATAGATAAGGAAATTGTCCCTCCATTGTATATTCCTGAGTTTACAAGGATTCCTGCCTGAATAGATGACAATTCAAATGGGTCTCCGGGGTCTGAATCAAGAATAAAAAGATCAAATTCCATTACTTTATCGTTTATCTGGATATCATTTGCGATTGTGTATTGGAAATCTGAAATCTGACCATTTACCTCATAACCAGTCAACATCATTAATAATAATGTTATTGGTCTTGTCAAACGGGGAAATATATTCTTCATTTTCTTATAATTTCACTATAACTACTACTTCTTTTTTCGCTAACAATTCTAATAAACTAAAACTTCTCAATATCATTTTATATTCAAAAATCTATGGTGTAATTGCACCTATTGCCATTGATGCATTATTATCAAGAAATACAAAATCAGATAAATCTACTAATCCATCACCATTGATATCTTCAGAAATGTATCCTGAACCGGCTACAGCTGCAACGTTATCTACAGGTACGAAGTCGCCAAGGTCAATAATATCATCCTGATTTACATCCCCTCCATATATGGCATATTTTGAATCAGGCATTCTGACCAGATTACCACCAAAAACATCTGTCGGTGAGCCAAATGATTGTGTGATTATGCTACCGGAAAATGATTTAGTCGTAGCACTTACTGTCTGCACACTGTTGCGATGCTTTATAGTAATATAATATGTATCATTATAAATTGCAGGAATAATAACAGTGGCAGTACCATCAATGTTAAGAGGAACATCATTTGATGAAAATACTATTGTATTATAGTTTGATGAACTATGTAGTTCCACTTTAATATGATCCGCTTCGCCACCTGCCCACCGTGGATTACCCGATTCATCGAATGCCTGATTCATTACACCTCCTCCATTATAAAGTCCCTGCAGCATAACCGAAGTTAGGTTAAGAGTTTTGAAACATATATTTATAGTTACCGATGTAGTTGTTGATACACCAGAGCAGCCTCCGGATGCTGCAATAGTATAAGTGACTGTATATGTACCTGCTGTACTTGTACTTGGAGTAATGGCCCCTGTTGATGCATCAAGTGTCAGTCCAGCCGGTAATGCAGTATATGTTCCTCCGGTTGTTCCTGTACGTGTTACTGACTGTGGTGTTACAACTGAAGTACAGAATGGAGTGCCGGAATATGATATGGTTCCTGTTATCGGAGCTGCAGTTATAGTTACTGATGCAGTTGTAGATACACCAGGACATCCGCCAGCCGCTGCAATCGTATAAGTTACTGTATAGGTCCCTGCTGTACTTGTACCCGGTGTAATGGCCCCTGTTGATGCATCAAGAGTAAGGCCAGCCGGTAATGCAGTATATGTTCCTCCGGTTGTTCCTGTACGTGTAACAGACTGTGCTGTTACAACTGAAGTACAGAATGGAGTTCCTGCATATGATATGGTTCCTGTTAAAGGAGCTGCAGTTATAGTTACTGATGCAGTTGTAGATACACCGGAACATCCGCCAGCCGCTGCAATTGTATAAGTTACTGTATAGGTCCCTGTTGTACTTGTGCCAGGTGTAATTGCTCCACTCGATGCATCAAGAGTAAGTCCTGCCGGTAATGCTGTGTAAGTCCCACCGGTTGTGCCCGTACGTGTTACTGACTGTGGAGTTACAACTGAAGTACAGAATGGAGTTCCTGCATATGATATGGTTCCTGTTATCGGAGATGCTGTTATAGTTACTGATGCAGTTGTTGATACACCAGAACATCCGCCAGCCGCTGCAATTGTATAAGTTACTGTATATGTTCCTGCTGTACTTGTGCTTGGTGTAATGGCCCCCGTTGATGGATCTAGTGTCAGACCTGCCGGTAATGCTGTGTAAGTCCCACCGGTTGTTCCTGTCCTGGTGACTGACTGCGGTGTCACTACTGAAGTACAGAATGGAGTGCCGGCATATGAGATGGTTCCTGTTATCGGAGATGCTGTTATAGTTACTGATGCAGTTGTTGATACACCAGAACATCCGCCAGCCGCTGCAATTGTATAAGTAACTGTATAAGTCCCTGCCGAACTTGTACTAGGTGTTATAGCTCCGGTTGATGGATTTAGTGTCAGACCTGCCGGTAATGCTGTATATGTCCCACCGGTTGTTCCGGTACGTGTTACTGACTGTGGTGTTGCAACTGAAGTACAGAATGGAGTGCCGGCATATGAGATGGTCCCTGTTACAGGTGCTGTCGTTATTGTAACAGAAGTTGTCGTTGTCACTGCCGAACATCCTCCTGATGCTGCAATAGTATAAGTTACTGAATAAGTCCCTGCTGTACTTGTATTTGGTGTAATGGCCCCCGTTGATGCATCAAGAGTCAGTCCAGCCGGTAATGCTGTATATGTCCCACCGGTTGTACCTGTTCTGGTTACTGACTGTGGTGTAACTACTGAAGTACAGAATGGAGTGCCGGCATATGAGATGGTCCCTGTTACAGGTGCTGTCGTTATTGTAACAGAAGTTGTCGCTGTCACCGCTGAACATCCTCCTGATGCTGCAATTGTATAAGTTACTGAATAAGTCCCTGCTGTACTTGTGCTTGGTGTAATGGCCCCAGTTGATGGATCTAGTGTCAGACCTGCCGGTAATGCTGTGTAAGTCCCACCGGTTGTTCCTGTCCTGGTGACTGACTGCGGTGTCACTACTGAAGTACAGAATGGAGTGCCGGAATATGAGATTGTTCCTGTTACAGGTGCTGTCGTTATTGTAACAGAAGTTGTCGCTGTCACCGCTGAACATCCGCCTGCTGCTGCAATAGTATAGGTAACGGTATATGTACCTGCTGTACTTGTGCCGGGGGTGATCTCTCCTGTGCTACCATTGATGGTCAACCCTATAGGTGCACTATAGATTCCACCAGTGGTTCCGGTAAGGGAGACTGACTGAACTGAGGCTGTGGTACACCAGGGGGAGCCTGTATATGAGATACTCGCAGTGGGCGCTGAGACTATTGTTACGGAGGTAGTTGCTGTAACTTCTGAACATCCGCCTGCTGCTGCAATAGTATAGGTAACGGTATATGTACCTGCTGTACTTGTGCCGGGGGTGATCTCTCCTGTGCTACCATTGATGGTCAACCCTATAGGTGCACTATAGATTCCACCAGTGGTTCCGGTAAGGGAGACTGACTGAACTGAGGCTGTGGTACACCAGGGGGAGCCTGTATATGAGATACTCGCAGTGGGCGCTGAGACTATTGTTACGGAGGTAGTTGCTGTAACTTCTGAACATCCGCCTGCTGCTGCAATAGTATAGGTAACGGTATATGTACCTGCTGTACTTGTGCCGGGGGTGATCTCTCCTGTGCTACCATTGATGGTCAACCCTATAGGTGCACTATAGATTCCACCAGTGGTTCCGGTAAGGGAGACTGACTGAACTGAGGCTGTGGTACACCAGGGGGAGCCTGTATATGAGATACTCGCAGTGGGCGCTGAGACTATTGTTACGGAGGTAGTTGCTGTAACTTCTGAACATCCGCCTGCTGCTGCAATAGTATAGGTAACGGTATATGTACCTGCTGTACTTGTGCCGGGGGTGATCTCTCCTGTGCTACCATTGATGGTCAACCCTATAGGTGCACTATAGATTCCACCAGTGGTTCCGGTAAGGGAGACTGACTGAACTGAGGCTGTGGTACACCAGGGGGAGCCTGTATATGAGATACTCGCAGTGGGCGCTGAGACTATTGTTACGGAGGTAGTTGCTGTAACTTCTGAACATCCGCCTGCTGCTGCAATAGTATAGGTAACGGTATATGTACCTGCTGTACTTGTGCCGGGGGTGATCTCTCCTGTGCTACCATTGATGGTCAACCCTATAGGTGCACTATAGATTCCACCAGTGGTTCCGGTAAGGGAGACTGACTGAACTGAGGCTGTGGTACACCAGGGGGAGCCTGTATATGAGATACTCGCAGTGGGCGCTGAGACTATTGTTACGGAGGTAGTTGCTGTAACTTCTGAACATCCGCCTGCTGCTGCAATAGTATAGGTAACGGTATATGTACCTGCTGTACTTGTGCCGGGGGTGATCTCTCCTGTGCTACCATTGATGGTCAACCCTATAGGTGCACTATAGATTCCACCAGTGGTTCCGGTAAGGGAGACTGACTGAACTGAGGCTGTGGTACACCAGGGGGAGCCTGTATATGAGATACTCGCAGTGGGCGCTGAGACTATTGTTACGGAGGTAGTTGCTGTAACTTCTGAACATCCGCCTGCTGCTGCAATAGTATAGGTAACGGTATATGTACCTGCTGTACTTGTGCCGGGGGTGATCTCTCCTGTGCTACCATTGATGGTCAACCCTATAGGTGCACTATAGATTCCACCAGTGGTTCCGGTAAGGGAGACTGACTGAACTGAGGCTGTGGTACACCAGGGGGAGCCTGTATATGAGATACTCGCAGTGGGCGCTGAGACTATTGTTACGGAGGTAGTTGCTGTAACTTCTGAACATCCGCCTGCTGCTGCAATAGTATAGGTAACGGTATATGTACCTGCTGTACTTGTGCCGGGGGTGATCTCTCCTGTGCTACCATTGATGGTCAACCCTATAGGTGCACTATAGATTCCACCAGTGGTTCCGGTAAGGGAGACTGACTGAACTGAGGCTGTGGTACACCAGGGGGAGCCTGTATATGAGATACTCGCAGTGGGCGCTGAGACTATTGTTACGGAGGTAGTTGCTGTAACTTCTGAACATCCGCCTGCTGCTGCAATAGTATAGGTAACGGTATATGTACCTGCTGTACTTGTGCCGGGGGTGATCTCTCCTGTGCTACCATTGATGGTCAACCCTATAGGTGCACTATAGATTCCACCAGTGGTTCCGGTAAGGGAGACTGACTGAACTGAGGCTGTGGTACACCAGGGGGAGCCTGTATATGAGATACTCGCAGTGGGCGCTGAGACTATTGTTACGGAGGTAGTTGCTGTAACTTCTGAACATCCGCCTGCTGCTGCAATAGTATAGGTAACGGTATATGTACCTGCTGTACTTGTGCCGGGGGTGATCTCTCCTGTGCTACCATTGATGGTCAACCCTATAGGTGCACTATAGATTCCACCAGTGGTTCCGGTAAGGGAGACTGACTGAACTGAGGCTGTGGTACACCAGGGGGAGCCTGTATATGAGATACTCGCAGTGGGCGCTGAGACTATTGTTACGGAGGTAGTTGCTGTAACTTCTGAACATCCGCCTGCTGCTGCAATAGTATAGGTAACGGTATATGTACCTGCTGTACTTGTGCCGGGGGTGATCTCTCCTGTGCTACCATTGATGGTCAACCCTATAGGTGCACTATAGATTCCACCAGTGGTTCCGGTAAGGGAGACTGACTGAACTGAGGCTGTGGTACACCAGGGGGAGCCTGTATATGAGATACTCGCAGTGGGCGCTGAGACTATTGTTACGGAGGTAGTTGCTGTAACTTCTGAACATCCGCCTGCTGCTGCAATAGTATAGGTAACGGTATATGTACCTGCTGTACTTGTGCCGGGGGTGATCTCTCCTGTGCTACCATTGATGGTCAACCCTATAGGTGCACTATAGATTCCACCAGTGGTTCCGGTAAGGGAGACTGACTGAACTGAGGCTGTGGTACACCAGGGGGAGCCTGTATATGAGATACTCGCAGTGGGCGCTGAGACTATTGTTACGGAGGTAGTTGCTGTAACTTCTGAACATCCGCCTGCTGCTGCAATAGTATAGGTAACGGTATATGTACCTGCTGTACTTGTGCCGGGGGTGATTTCTCCTGTGCTACCATTGATGGTCAACCCTATAGGTGCACTATAGATTCCACCAGTGGTTCCGGTAAGGGAGACTGACTGAACTGAGGCTGTGGTACACCAGGGGGAGCTTGTATATGAGATACTCGCAGTGGGCGCTGAGACTATTGTTACGGAGGTAGTTGCTGTAACTTCTGAACATCCGCCTGCTGCTGCAATAGTATAGGTAACGGTATATGTACCTGCTGTACTTGTGCCGGGGGTGATCTCTCCTGTGCTCCATTGATGGTCAACCCTATAGGTGCACTATAGATTCCACCAGTGGTTCCGGTAAGGGAGACTGACTGAACTGAGGCTGTGGTACACCAGGGGGAGCCTGTCTGTGCGATACTCGCAGTGGGCGCTGAGACTATTGTTACGGAGGTAGTTGCTGTAACTTCTGAACATCCGCCTGCTGCTGCAATAGTATAGGTAACGGTATATGTACCTGCTGTACTTGTGCCGGGGGTGATCTCTCCTGTGCTACCATTGATGGTCAACCCTATAGGTGCACTATAGATTCCACCAGTGGTTCCGGTAAGGGAGACTGACTGAACTGAGGCTGTGGTACACCAGGGGGAGCCTGTATATGAGATACTCGCAGTGGGCGCTGAGACTATTGTTACGGAGGTAGTTGCTGTAACTTCTGAACATCCGCCTGCTGCTGCAATAGTATAGGTAACGGTATATGTACCTGCTGTACTTGTGCCGGGGGTGATCTCTCCTGTGCTACCATTGATGGTCAACCCTATAGGTGCACTATAGATTCCACCAGTGGTTCCGGTAAGGGAGACTGACTGAACTGAGGCTGTGGTACACCAGGGGGAGCCTGTATATGAGATACTCGCAGTGGGCGCTGAGACTATTGTTACGGAGGTAGTTGCTGTAACTTCTGAACATCCGCCTGCTGCTGCAATAGTATAGGTAACGGTATATGTACCTGCTGTACTTGTGCCGGGGGTGATCTCTCCTGTGCTACCATTGATGGTCAACCCTATAGGTGCACTATAGATTCCACCAGTGGTTCCGGTAAGGGAGACTGACTGAACTGAGGCTGTGGTACACCAGGGGGAGCCTGTATATGAGATACTCGCAGTGGGCGCTGAGACTATTGTTACGGAGGTAGTTGCTGTAACTTCTGAACATCCGCCTGCTGCTGCAATAGTATAGGTAACGGTATATGTACCTGCTGTCTGTGCCGGGGGTGATCTCTCCTGTGCTACCATTGATGGTCAACCCTATAGGTGCACTATAGATTCCACCAGTGGTTCCGGTAAGGGAGACTGACTGAACTGAGGCTGTGGTACACCAGGGGGAGCCTGTATATGAGATACTCGCAGTGGGCGCTGAGACTATTGTTACGGAGGTAGTTGCTGT
>CAVSZL010000014.1:0-129163 GCA_963732435.1 uncultured Bacteroidales bacterium
GTTTAAAGAAAAAGGGAAGGGGTAAATCCGCTGATTATAAATAGGTTATAACTACAATATGAACTTTTCGCTTATACTAATATTGAATGTTATTTGATATCTGATACTTTTATTTTTATTTTTATAAATGTACGAAAGTGACAAAGAGCTGATAATATACAGTATGTGGGAGTGTCCCCCTTCCCTTTTTTTTTGCTAAAGGGAAGGGGCAGGGGAAGGGTTAAGATACAAATAGAAGGGGCTTGGTATTGGCTCTTTCTTACCATTTACATAGGCCTAAAATTGGGGTTAGTGCGGTAAAAAATAAAAATTAAATATATATATTATTCAATTTCAATTACTTGAAGATTAAGACAGTACTAAAATTTGAAAACGTCAGAAGTCAGGAAAAGATGTTTTTCATCTATCATGTTTGATTACATTCATGAATAATAAATCTATTTCTTACCTGCATGGTTAGAATAGCAATTTTTTTTATTCAGTTTGTAACAGCATCTCTTAAGGAATTTACTCATTATTCCTGTCGTGGACTTACTCCTCTGCAAATCCATGGTTGAACATGCGAATTATGTTCAAAAGATCTTTAGAACATATTATAGCCGTTTATTGATAATAGATGAAGATTAAAGAAAATTGCAGATTTCATTTAACTGATAAAATCAAACTCTTTACTATGATAATGACTTGTTCTGTTGAATTCTTTTTTATAATCTGGCAATCACCTTTATATTTGATGAGGCTGCATAAGTAACATTTAATATATTAATTATGCCAATAAAGGAAAATATTGCTTTAAGTGAAAACGGGTTCGTATTTAATCCATCAACAGGCGACTCATTTACCCTCAATAATACTGGTAAAGAAGTTTTGATTCTGATAAAGGAAGGAAAGGATATCACCCAGATGACAGATCTGCTTTATGAGAAATATGATATCGACAGGATTTCACTGGAAAGATATCTTGTTGATTTTATAAATGATCTGAGAGTTTATAACCTGATGGAGGAATAGAAATGAACCGGAAAAAAGTAACTGTAGCAATAACCGGTCTTAATAATATTGACAGCCCTGGTCCGGGAATTCCGGTAATACGCGGCATCAGAGAATCAAAGGATTTAGATGTCAGGATAATAGGGCTGGCATATGAGCATCTTGAGCCTGGTATTTACATGCACGAACTGGTTGATAAAACCTATATGATTCCTTACCCTGCGGAAGGGAAGGATGCACTGTTTAGCAGACTCCTTGAAATACATAAAAAGGAAAACCTGGAAGTAATTATCCCGAATTTTGATGCGGAACTCTTCTCTTTTATCAAACTGGAAAAGGATATTGAAAAGAAAGGAATTAAAACATTCCTGCCTACTCTGGAACAGTTCGAAGAACGGAACAAGTCAAATCTTCCTGAATTTGGTAAAAAATATGGAGTAAATGTTCCTTCTGGAACAGAAGTTTTCAGCATTTCTGATCTCAAAAATACACTTAAGTCGATGAGTTTTCCGGCTATGATAAAGGGAAAGTATTATGATGCATACATTGCTGATTCAACGGATATAGCTATTCAATACTTTTCAAAGATGTCTGCCAAATGGGGTTTACCGGTGATTGTTCAGGAATTTGTCAGGGGCACAGAAGTAAATGTTATTGCCCTGGGAGATGGTAAGGGGAATCTTATAGCAGCAGTTCCTATGAGGAAACAATACATTACTGATAAAGGTAAGGCATGGGGTGGTATAACAATTGATGATTCTTCGATGCTTGACCTGGCAAGAAAGATAGTATCACAAACGAAATGGAAAGGAGGAATGGAGCTGGAACTGATAAGGTCAGCTGATAATAAGCTTTATCTCCTTGAGATTAACCCAAGGATCCCTGCATGGGTATATCTGGCTGTAGGAGCAGGGCAGAACATTCCTGAAGCGTTACTTAAGCTTGCGTTGGGTATTGAATTTGAGCCATTCACAAAATACGAAGTCGGGAAAATGTTTGTGAGATATTCGTATGATTTAATTGTAGATCTTGAAAAGTTTTCAAGATTGACAACAAAAGGAGAACTTTAAAATTCTTTTAAACTGAAGTATAATAATTATATATGTCAAAACAAATATTTGAACGACCAGTTATTACCAGGTTAACTCCTGGTGTACCATCTAAACACGGCGTTGGAACTGTAATAGCACCAATGCCTTTGATTGAGGGAATCAAGGTTGATGAACTTATAGATAAATATGGCTCTCCTTTGTACATCTTCTCAGAACATTCGATAAGAAAGAGTATCGAGGAATTAAGAAGGGCCTTCAGTAACAGGTATCCTAAAGTGCAGTTGGCCTGGAGTTACAAGACCAACTATCTGGATTCCATATGCCGGATATTTCATCAGGAAGGATCATGGGCAGAAGTTGTATCAGGTTTTGAGTATGATAAGGCTTTACTAAACGGCGTTAAAGGAGAAAATATTATTTTCAACGGACCCGGGAAAAGCAAATCAGAATTGGAAAAGGCTGTCAGAAACGGATCTTTTATTCACATTGATCATATTGATGAATTGTTTATGCTTTCGGAGATCTGTAAGAATAATAACCTTGAAGCAAGAGTTGGATTAAGAGTAAATATGGATATCGGAATCTATCCTAAATGGGATCGGTTCGGTCTGAATTATGAGAATGGAGAGGCATGGGATCTTATAAACAGAATTATGCTTAATCCACGGTTGAAACTGATGGGCCTTCATACTCATATTGGTACATATATAATGAGTGTTGATGCTTACAGTATTGCAGCAGCAAAACTTGCTGACCTGGCTTTTAATATCACCCAGAAGTTCGATCATTACCTTACCTATATTGACATGGGTGGAGGATTTGCATCAAAGAATACACTGCGGGGAGCCTATCTTTCGGGTGAAGATACAACTCCTTCCTTTGATGAATATGCTGAAGCTATTACATCGGCACTTATTAATTCCAAAATAAAACCTGATAAATTACCGGCATTAATACTTGAAACCGGACGTGCATTAATCGATAATTCAGGTTTTATTGCTGGATCTGTAATTGCCAATAAACGTCTTTCTGACGGACACAGGGCAACTATAGTGGATGTAGGAGTAAATCTACTTTTTACAGCATTCTGGTATGATCATAAAATTCACCCGGTTAACAAACATTCCGGCCTGGTTGAGGAGACAACAATATACGGCCCACTTTGCATGAATATAGATGTATTAAGGCCCTCCCTTATGTTTCCGGCCTTAAAATGTGGTGAGAGGTTTGTTATTACCAGAACAGGTGCCTATAATAATACTCAATGGTTGCAATTTATTACAACCAGACCAAACGTAGTTTTGATAGATATGAAAAGGGATATTCATCTAATCAGGAGATCTGAAACTCTTGAAGATGTGGCAGCCAATGAGTTAGTACCTGATTATCTGGTTTAAAGGCAGGAATAGTCAACAAGTAGAACCCTGGACATAAAGATTATTAATGTTTAAAAAAACGATGGTAAAGAACGGTACAATATCAAATATTCTCCAGGGAGTGCTTCGCAGTTATTCCCAGATCTTTTTTTCTGAAAGTTTTTGGTTTGCAATTCCTCTTGTACTCGTATCGTTCCTTGATATTTCATCAGGCTTATGCGGATTACTAGCTGTACTTACATCAAATCTGATTGCATCAGTTCTGAAATTTGATAAATTGTCAACCGTAAAAGGTTATTATGGTTTCAACAGCCTTTTAGCCGGTTTAGGATTAGGATATCACTTTGAACTGTCAGTGATTATACTTGTGATAGCCGTTTTTGCCGGTTTTCTGACACTCCTGATAACTATAGCATTTCAGGGAATTCTTGGGAAATACTATCTGCCATATCTTTCAATGCCTTTTGTTTTTAGCATCTGGATTCTCTTAAGTGCGGGCGGAATGTTAATCGGGGCAGAATACAATCAAAGTGGAGTATATGTGCTGAATGAACTTTTTCTTGTAGGAGGCAATCCTCTGGTAAATCTTCATCAGTGGTGGGTGGAAAATATAACATCCAGTTTCATGAATAGTTATTTTCTTTCTCTTGGAGCAATTTTTTTCCAGTTTAATGTTTTTGCAGGCATTGTAGTTGCAGTTTCATTACTTTTCTATTCGAGGATAGCCTTCCTCCTTTCCCTCCTTGGTTATAGTGTTGCTTATCTGGCTTATTTTTT
Organism: uncultured Bacteroidales bacterium; assembly: GCA_963732435.1. Classification (GTDB taxonomy): domain Bacteria; phylum Bacteroidota; class Bacteroidia; order Bacteroidales; family VadinHA17; genus LD21. The sequence goes on from CAVSZL010000014.1 coordinate 4,196, forward strand.
CCTTGGCATGGATATGACCCTTCTTGGATATAGTTATATTGGTTTTAATTTCATATTATGCGCAATTGCAATCGGGGGTTACTTCTATATTCCAACAAAACAATCCTTCTTCTGGGCATTCGCCATCACACCCGTTATTGCTCTTACTGCTGCCGGTCTATCAGGTTTGTTAAAACCATTCAACCTGGCAATGCTTTCGTTACCATTTAACATAATTTTATTGACATTCATGTACTCCTTCAGATTCAGATCTTTCACCGGAAAGTTTAATGAGGTTCTGATTCAGGAAGGAACACCGGAACGTAACTTATACTCTTACCGGAGTTTCACCAGTCGCTTCCCGAATTATGGATGGTTGCAGATTAACCTACCATTTTATGGCGAGTGGTACATAAGTCAGGGGCATAATGGAGACCTGACTCACAAGGGAGAATGGTCAGATGCATGGGATTTTGTGATTATTGATTCAGATTCAAAACAGTATAGTTCAGATGGTAATAATTTGAACGATTACTATTGTTATGGGCAAAATATTATTGCACCTGCTGATGGAACAGTAGTTGCGGCTGAGGATGGTATTAAGGATAACTTAATTGGAGAGGTTAATACAGTTAAAAACTGGGGAAATACTGTTATAATTAAACATGCTGAGGGATTATATTCAAAGCTAAGTCATCTTAAAAATGGATCAGTTCTGGTTAAGGTGGGAGATAATGTCCATTATAGCCAACCAATAGGTAAGGCTGGAAATTCAGGACGCTCTCCCTTCCCGCATCTCCATTTTCAACTGCAGGCAACTCCATATATCGGATCTAAAACCTTTAGATACCCTCTTTATTCCTATCTTGAAAACAGAAAAGAGATAAGAACATTCAGCTATCCTGCCAGAGGAAATAAAATCAGTCATGTTGAGGAGAATCCTCTTCTGAAAAAGGCTTTCAATCTTATGCCGGGGATGAAACTAAACTGGGATATTAAAACTTCAAATGGTACAGAAAACGCTTCATGGGAAATCTTCACTAATACATATAATAAATCATATATCTATTGTCAGGTTACAAAATCTAGGGCTTTTTTCAGATACGATGGAGTATACTTCTGCTTTACACATTTTGAGGGAGATCACAACTCATTGCTGTTTCATTTTTACATGGCAGCGTTTAAGCTGCCACTGGTAAATATTAATGGTTATATTTCAATTGATCATTTACCTGCAAACCAGGTATTTAAAAACTGGAGGCTTTTTCTCCACGATATAACAGCTCCATTCTTTATGTATCTGAAAGCAAATACTGAAGTAAAAATTATAGAAAATGGTCCGGGTCTTGATCCTGATAGTTATGACTTTTATTCTGAACTAACTGGCTATTCATTTAACCGGGTAGTCTGGAATAAGAAGTTTATTCTTACAGTAACAAGATCAAACGTTATGATATTGGATTGTAAAGGCTTAAATATCAAGGCTATATGCGAAACTTATTAGTAATTATTATCATATTTATATTTTTTTCAACTGACCTTATTGGTCAGGATGATTTTCTGTCACTCGACAGGAAGAGTTATGAATATTATCTTAATGGTGATTATAAAAATCTTAAAGTTACAGGTGAAAAGTTACTATCCTCGGGAACGGATTATTATTATCTGCGAATGAGAATGGGGATCCTCTCTTATAATAAGCAGCTTTATTCAACGGCATTCAGACATTTTAGCAAAGCAATTGAATTCAATTCACTGGATACACTCTCAAGGGAATATATCTATTACAGCTACCTTTTCTCGGGCAGGAAGACTGAAGCAAATATTTTTCTGAGTTCTATGCCAATAAATACAAGAAATAGAATAATTAAAACAACAGGAAATCCGGGTTTGGCAGAATTCTATTTTGTTTCGTCTGCAGCACTTTATGATGTTACTCTTTACTCATATAATAACCTCTATTACGAATCTGTTAAGAACAGTTTGAATATTTCAGGAGGTTTTCAGGGTAATTTGTCAGACAGGATCAGATTAAATGTAGCTTTTACAAACTTCAGAAAATCCGGCACAATCTATAATAGTACTGATCCGGCGGGAGAAGAGTTCAGCTTAAGTCAAAACCAGGTATATTTAAAACTTACAGGTTTGGTTTTAAAAAATTGGGAGTTATCAGGATTTGGTCATGCTGTGTTCTATAATCCTGTTTATGCTCCCGGACAGTTAAATACTGAAGTACTAATGGGGATAGGGATTTCCAATAATGGCTGGAAATTACGGACAGGAGCAAATTTCTCGTTCAGTAATTTCAGTGCATCAGAACAGTTAAGAGGTGAGGGATATATTACTTACCTTCCTTCAGGGAATCTCAATCTTTATTTTACAACCGGAGGAATGTACCAGGCAGATGATAACTGGGGTAATACTTATCAGATAAATCAGGAGATAGGTTTCAGATTATTGAAATCTTTATGGTTGGAGACCGGTTTGGTCAAGGGTAACTCATTCTTGTATGCCAGGAATCAGGGTTCTGTTATTGACAATTCATTCCAATCCCCTGCAACGATAATTTATGGAAACATAATAATTCTTCCATGGAAAAAATTCTCAATAACCATATCTCCCTTTTACACAGAGAATACCAATTATTCATGGGATTTAGATGCTTATACACGGTTGGCCAGACTTGATCATTCTTCATTTGGCGGAACATTAAAATTAACATATAAAAACAGGTAATTATGAAAGTTATAACATTAGTATTAATGCTCTTTATTCCGGCCATCACAACAATGGCTCAGGATTATGATAAGCTGATATCTTCGTTCAGTGAGAGTTATGTAAAGGAAAAATCAGGGAATTATGGCGATGCAGCGGTCATATTAAAGGCAAGTTACGACCCGGGTTCTTATGAGATTAATCTCAGGCTGGGTTGGTTGACATATCTGGCAGGTCAGTTTTCTGAATCACTTGCTTACTACAAAAGGGCAATTGAATTAATGCCTTATGCTATTGAACCACGGTTTGGAGTTGTACTGCCAGCTTCCTCACTCGGTAATTGGGATGAGGTAATTTCACATTATAACAAGATACTTTCTATTGATCCGAATAATACGATTACATTGTACCGGATGGGACTTATCTCATATGACAGGAAGGATTATAAGCAGGCTTATATCTATTTTGAAAAGGTAGTAAATCTATATCCATTTGATTATCAGAGTCTTTTAATGCTTGGTTGGACCAATTACAAACTCGGAAAAACACGAGAGGCAAAGGTTCTTTTTAATAAGGCATTATTATACAGTCCGGGGGATGCCAGCGCGAAAGAAGGGCTTGCGCTGGTGAAGTAATTGATTATATGTTTTTTATGGAATCCTGATAATAAATAACCAATGCCAATAAAAAAAATAAAATATGCAGAGGTACTTCTTATAATTTTCGTTTGGATTGTGCTATTTGTTGCTCCGATTCTTTTCAGGGAAGACATATACAGTCCATTAAGAAGAACTATAATAATTCAGATGCAAATTATTATCCCTCTTTTATTACTGTTTATTATTAACCGATTCATTCTTGTACCATACCTGCTTTTCAATGGGAGGTACTTTTTTTTCATTTTTTCAGTACTCGTTCTTATAATCCTGTTTACAACAGGTTCATACCTTTATGATACAAAAATTAAAACTACTCCACCACCTGAAACACCTCAGACAGGAAATCAGATTCAGTCACCTCCATACGCATTCCCGGGGGGATTTGATCAATTTGGAAATTTGAGACCGGCCCAAACCCGTCAGCCCAGGCCTGTTCCTCCCTTTGCAAACTTTTTAATTCTTGCAATATTGATAGTAGGATTTGATACAGGGTTACGTTCTGCTATTCGTTTTATTAATGTTGAGAATGAAAAGGTAAGACTTGAAAAGGAAGGAGTAGCCACCCAGCTTATACTTCTGCGAAATCAGGTCAGTCCCCATTTCTTAATGAATACTTTAAACAATATTCACTCATTAATTGATATCAGTTCAGAAGAAGCAAAGGAGGCAATAATAAAATTGTCGAAAATGATGAGGTATTTATTATATGAAACCGAGACAGAGAAAACTACCTTAAAGAGAGAGGTTGAATTTCTTGAGAGCTACATTGACCTGATGAAGTTAAGGTTTAATGAAAGTGTCGTAATCTCATTGAAGCTCCCTGATATTATTCCGGAAAAAACTATTCCTCCCTTTATATTTACTTCATTGATTGAGAACGCATTTAAACATGGTATAAGTTATAAGGAAAAATCGTTTATCAATATTGATCTGAGTACTTACGGCGGGCGACTTTTATTATGTATTGGAAACAGCAAATCAGAAAAATATCCTGAGAAAGAATTCTCGGGTATCGGACTTGAAAACACACGAAAGCGTTTAGCTCTTATCTATGGATCCAATTTTCAACTGGACATAACTGACAAGAAAGATTTATTTACTGTAAACTTATCTATTCCATTATGATAAGGTGTATTGCAATTGATGACGAACCGCTGGCATTAAAGCAGATTATAGGTTATATCAGAAAAACCCCCTTTCTGGAGTTAAAAGGGGATTTTGAAAATGCTCTACCGGCGATCGAATTTTTGCAGAATAATCCTGTCGACCTGATGTTTGTTGATATTAATATGCCAGACCTGAGTGGTATTGATTTTGTAAAAACTCTTAAAAATCCTCCTCTGATTGTTTTCATTACGGCTTACAGTGAATACGCAATAGAGGGCTTCAGGGTTAATGCAATTGATTATCTCCTTAAACCTGTTGGCTATACTGATTTCCTTAAGTCAGCCAATAAAGCCAGGAATTTCTTTGAGACAAAATTACACGGCAATGAGAAAACTGAAGAGAAAAGGGAGTATTTGTATGTAAAAGCTGATTCTAAACTTGTCAGGATCAGAATGGAAGACATAATCTATATCGAAGGAATGCGTGAATATGTTCGGATTCATATTGAGAACAGCAAATCTCTGATGCCCCTGATGAGTATGCATCTGCTTGAAAAGCAGCTTCCTTCAGATAAATTTATGAGAGTACACCGCTCCTATATAGTAAACCTGGAGAAAATAGTAACAATTGATCATTTCAGGATTGTTTTTGAGGGAAAGGTTTATATTCCTGTAGGTGAGCAGTATAAGGCAACTTTCCAGGCATATCTGAATTCCCATTCCTTAGGATGATTGTTTCAGGTTTTCAACCTTTTCTTTTTAAATACTCCTTGTACTACAAATCAGGCATTTCGGTGAGTAAATAAAGCAGTTCATTGAAAATATTTTTCTTCTCCGCTCGTTTAATTTAAGTTTGTACAACAGATCTTAAGAATTACTAACAAAAATAAATGGAATATGAAAAAGCAGTTTCGTATATTTTCAGTTGCAGCTTTATTAAGTGTGGTATTGTGGGGTTGTTCAAAAAATGAAGAAAATGAAAATTCCATGTCACTTAAGCAATCGATTAATACCAGCGCGGTTAATTTAAATAATGCCATGAATGCAATTGCAGCATCAAAGGCATATACTATTTTTACTGTTAATGGTGGAACTCAAAAGTCAGTCACCGGAGAAGAGTCAGACTACAGGGTAAATATCACTCTTGATGTTGTAAAAGGAGTATATGAGTATAAACCTGTTAATAAAACCGATTTGTGGGGAAGGTCTTTAATCCGGTTCTTTAATAAGACTTCTGATAATAATAATATGATTGTTCGCATGCCATTAAAAAAGGTTACTAATCCCTGGACTTTAAGACATTATGTACCTGCTGATTCAGCACTGGTCAATAATTTTTCAATTACTTTAACTGATTATCATAATAATTATAACGGTTTTCATGATTTTGATTATATCCTTGCTTCAGAAATAAGTGTTGATAATGTTGCAGCGGGTAATCTGAATATTAAATATGTAGTTAGTCCGGCACTTGGTATCGATTACGCCTCACAATATGCATTCACCGGTAGTTATACTGCTGACTATAAGTATCTTTCAGGTGATACTGCAGTTTCGAGTTTTGCAATAAGCGGGAGTGGTAAAGTGTTATATGAAGAAAAACGACTCACCATAAAGAGTGATACCGGCAGGTTTGGTCGTGAGCACCAGTATATACTTACTATTGGCAATGTACAGATAAAAAGAAAATTATGGACAAAGGAAGTTACTGTTTCAGTAAACGGTGTAATACAACCTGAAGCAGTAATTGAGATAGTAGATAGGACTACTGATTCAGAGCCATCAGTTTGTAAAAAACGGGATGTGAAGATAACATTTGAAGATGGATCAGTGACAACAGTTTCTGAGTTAATCGGCAAATCAGTAGATAATATTAAAACATTGTTTGATTCACTCCATCAGGTCTATTTTGCAGCCTATGTGGTTGACTGGATAGCTTATGATATATACTATCAAAGAAATTAATTTTAATAGAGGTTAAGTTTTAGGTTAGGTAAAGGTTAGTATTTGTATTAATTTCTTCCGTACCATAATTGATGAGTACGGAAGATTTTTTTTATGTTTGTCAATTATCTGTCCGGATTTATTATTTATATTCCTTAAATATTTTATCTTGCTTTGAGTATATCAGGATATTAAAACCAGGTAAGTATGGTAATCAGATGCCTTGCAATTGATGATGAACCTCTGGCTCTGAGACAGATTGTAAGTTACATAAAAAGGACCCCATTTCTTGAACTGACCGGCCAATGTGAAAGTGCAATAGAAACAATCGGGTTTTTACAAAATAACAAAATTGACCTGATGTTTATTGACATAAATATGCCGGAACTAAATGGATTAGATCTGGTTAGAACTCTTGATAAACCCCCTATAGTTGTATTTGTCACTGCACATAGTGAATATGCAATGGAAGGATTCCGTGTAAATGCGATTGATTACCTTTTAAAACCAATAGGCTATGTTGATTTTTTAAAGTCGGCAAATAAGGTAAAATCATGGTTTGATTCTTATTCGTATCCGGGATCAGAAGATTTAAAAACCAACCGTGAATTCCTGTTTGTTAAATCTGATTATAAGATACTAAGGATCAGCTTCGAAGAGATTAAATATATTGAAGGAATGAGTGAATATATTAAAATTCACAGAGTAGATTCAAATCCTGTGATGACACTTCTGAGTATGAAATATATTGAGGATGTTCTTCCAAAAGAGAAGTTCTTACGGGTTCACAGGTCTTATATTGTAAATCTTTCAAAAATTTCGGTGATTGAAAGGAATCGGATTATTTTGGATGAAAAAGTAGTTATTCCTGTTGGTAATCAGTATAAGAGCAGGTTTCAGGACTATATCGATCAAAACTTTCTGGCATAATACATAAATTGATTTGTATTATTTTGCTTTTCGTCAATATTCATTAAAATCAGGGAAAAAGCTTAATCCAGGCTTATGATGATATTGACAAATTTACTTTCTTTATATTCGCTACTTATTGATGAAAGTTTCAATCAAATCTGATAAAATGAAAGCTCTTGTTCTTAAAGAATACAATAATCTGGTTTATGAAGAAGTACCGGATCCTGTCATAAAAAGTAACGAAGTTTTGGTAAAGATAAAAGCCTGTGGGATATGTGGTTCTGATATTCATGGTCTTGACGGAAGCACAGGAAGGAGAATTCCTCCATTAATTATGGGGCATGAAGCTTCCGGAATCATAGTTAATTGTGGTTCTGACGTATTGCATTGGAAAACGGGCGACAGGGTCACTTTTGATTCAACTGTCTACCCTTTGGATGACTGGTTTACTCTCGAAGGCAGGTATAACTTAAGCGATAACAGGGAAGTTCTCGGCGTTTCTCCCGGAACATATAAGAGAAACGGGGCATTTGCCGAGTACTTAGCTGTTCCGCAGCATATTCTGTATAAAATACCCGACAAAGTAACTTTTGAACAGGCTGCTATGGTTGAGGCTGTTGCAGTTGCTCTCCATTCAATTAATCTTTCCGGTATCAGACCAGGTGATAAATGTGTAGTTGTTGGCACAGGTATGATAGGTATTTTTATCCTGAAGCTTCTAAAGATCGCAGGCGCTTCAAAAGTAATTGCAGTTGATATAAATCCAAAACGCCTTGATCAGGCAAAAAAGTCAGGTGCTGAACATATATTTATTTCTACAGACAAGGAACTGCTCTCACGTATAATGGAGCTGACCTCAAACAGGGGAGCGGATATCTCATTTGATGCAGTGGGAAGGAGTGAGTCTGTTAATATGTCTGTTGATGTATTGCGTAAAGGAGGAACATCTGTTTTAGTCGGGAATACTTCCCCAGGAATTGACTTTCCTCTTCAGAAAGTTGTTACCCGTGAATTAAAAATTCTTGGCAGTTGTGCAATTCGTGGTGAATATGAAGTGGTTCTTGATTTGCTTGAAACCGGTAAAATAACTGTTGATGACCAGATATCTGCAGTTGTTCCTCTTTCTGACGGCGCAATATGGTTTAACAGGCTATATAATAAGGAGATGGATCTGAATAAAGTTATTCTTACACCATGATGATTGATATGAAACAAACTATGATATACAATATAGGAATTGCAGGATGCAGCAGGGTAGCCCACCTTCATGCTAAAGCAATTCTGGAAATTCCAAACGCCAGACTTGCAGGAGTATGGAGCCGTACAAGCGTGAAAGCTGAAGAATTTGCAAAGACTTTTAATACAAAAACATATTCTGATATTAAATCAATGGTGGCAGAAGAGGGCATTGATCTGGTAATTGTTTGTTCTGCTCATCCTTATCATAAGGAACCTGCAATTGAGGCGGCACAGTCAGGTGCAAATGTTCTCGTTGAAAAACCTCTTGCCTCGGAACTTCAGGATTGTGATGATATCATTGCTGTATGTAAGCAGAATAACGTAAGGTTAGGAGTCATTAGTCAACGCAGGTGGTACGAACCTGTCAGACGGGTAAAAGATGCAATTGATTCAGGTAAGTTAGGTAAGCCTGTTCTTGCAACTGTAACAATGCTTGGGTGGCGTGATAAAGCTTACTATGATTCTGATCCCTGGCGCGGATCCTGGAAAAGTGAGGGCGGTGGAGTTCTTGTAAACCAGGCACCTCATCAGCTGGATATTCTTTTATGGTTTATGGGAGAGGTGGATGAAGTGTATGGAATATGGAGGAATCTGAATCATCCTTACATTGAGGTTGAAGATACTGCTGTAGCAATTGTTAAGTTTAAAAGCGGTGCAATTGGTAACATCCTTGTAAGTAACTCACAAAAGCCCGGGATATTTGGAAAAGTACATGTTCATGGAGAAAATGGAGCTTCAGCAGGAGTACAGACTGATGGCGGGGCTATGTTTATTGCCGGAAGGACCGGAGTAGCCGAACCACCTGTAAATGATCTGTGGACTATTCCGGGTGAAGAAAATCTTTTGAAGGAGTGGATCAGGGAGGATACTGAAATATTTAATAATTGCGATCCTACAATTGTCTATATGAAATATCAGATTGAAGACTTTTTAAATGCAATTAAAAACAATGGAGAACCATCTGTTACAGGTGATGCCGGTCGCAGAACAGTGGAATTATTTACCGGAATTTATCGATCATCCCGCGATAATATGCCTGTAAAGTTCCCGCTTAAACCAGAACCAGGTTTTGATGGAAGATATTAATTGAGCGTAGAGTGTTGAGTGATGAGTGATTATTGGAGAGCCCCTGAGCCCTGAGCCCTGAGCCCTGAGCCCTGAGCCCTGAGCCCTGAGCCCTGAGCCTAAAGTAAGACATACTATTAAATATTAAAAATGTAATAAAAGAATAATATGCCACTATTAATTGTAATCCTCGGAATCTGTCTTTTACTATTTCTGATAATAGTACTGAAGTTTAATGGCTTTTTATCATTTGTAATAGTCTCTCTGGCTGTTGCTTTAGCCGAAGGATTGCCAATTGACCAGGCAGTAATTTCAATAGAAAAAGGAATCGGAACCACGCTTGGTTTTATTGTGCTTGTTCTCGGACTGGGGTCTATGCTTGGTAAGCTTGTTTCGGAAAGTGGTGCTGCACAAAGAATAACCACCAGACTTGTTCAGGCTTTTGGTGTTAAACACATACAGTGGGCTCTTATGCTGACCGGATTCATAGTTGGCGTTTCTCTGTTTTATGATGTAGGATTTTTTATTATGATTCCTCTCGTATTTACTGTTGCTGCATCCACGGGGCTGCCTTTGTTATATGTCGGGTTACCTATGCTTGCTTCACTTTCTGTTACCCATGGTTATCTTCCTCCTCATCCCGCACCAACTGCAATAACAGCATTGTTAGGGGCCGATCTTGGAAAAACATTGATCTACGGAATAATTGTCGCGATACCGGCGATAGTTGTATCCGGTCCTTTTTTGTCAAAGTTTCTCAGCAAGATAGAGGCAAAACCCTTAAATGAATTTGTTAGTCAGAAAGTGCTTACCGATGAGGAAATGCCAGGGTTCTGGACAAGTTTTTTTTCTGCTTTATTGCCTGTAATAATTATCAGCATTTCTACTCTGGCCGGTTTTCTTATGGCAGAGGATAGTGAAGTCAGAAAAATCCTTGGATACCTGGGGAATCCGGTTATCGCAATGCTAATATCTGTGTTGTTTGCTATTTACACATTAGGACTGGCCCGGGGCAGAAAAATAACCGACATAATGAATTCACTTTCACATTCGGTTACCTCTATCACAATGATTATGCTATTGATTGCAGGAGCCGGTGCGTTGAAGCAGGTTCTTGTTGACGGAGGAGTGAGCACATATATTGGTGAAATGCTAAGTAATTCAACTCTTTCACCTCTGTTCCTGGGTTGGTTGATCTCGACTATTCTTCGATTTTGTGTGGGATCAGCCACTGTTGCTGGTATTACAACTGCAGGTATCGTTCTTCCTCTGGTCTCGGGTGGAAATGTCAATCCTGAATTAATGGTTCTGGCAATCGGTTCAGGAAGTCTGATGTTCGGACATGTAAATGACGGTGGTTTCTGGCTCTTTAAGGAGTACTTCAATCTTAGTATAAAAGATACTCTGAGATCATGGTGTGTAATGGAAACTTCAATTGGAGTCTGCGGATTAATAGGAGTTATGACTTTAAGTCTGTTTTTATGAAACCCACATGCATCACATACACAAACACCATTGAATATAATCTTCAAACATGTGGGTTCCATCAGAACAATAAAAAAAATGTTATATACTGATGAAACAACTGATTTCACTTATTTGCTGCTTATTTACTTTAATAACAATCAGATCCCAGGATGGGGTTCCTTTGTTGACACATTTTTCGGAAAGCAGGGAGATAGAAAATCAGAACTGGGCAATATGTCAGAATGAAAACAGAGTCATGTTCTTTGCAAACAGGAAAGGCATTTTATCATTTGACGGTGAAGAATGGTCTCCTCTGAAAATCCCGATAATTCCATTTTCAATGCAGGTGAATCCTAACGAGAATAAAATATATATCGGAGGAGAGAATAATTTTGGATTTATTGAAAAGCAACCAATGGGGACCTACTCTTATGTCTCTCTTTCAGGTGATAAGTCATTTCTTGGATTAATAACCAAAATTGTTATAAATGATTCAATTGTATGGTTTTATGGTGATAAAACTATTAGCACTTATAATATTGAGACTAAGAAGCAGCGTCTAAGACTCTCCTCAAAAGAAGGATTCCCATTCACAGGAATCATAAATACAGCGGCAGGAACATTCATAAATGTAGGTAACCAGGGATTATCCAGAATTGAAGCTGATTCGCTTATCCCTGTTATTAACGGTAATGTGACTGGAAAGAGCAATATTCTGTTTTCCCTGCCATATAATAAGGAAATGGTGCTTGTTGGAAAGCACGACGGAAGCCTCTCTCTTTTTGACGGAGAAAAATTCTTTGATTATACTGTTCAGGATGAGGGTTATATAAGAGATAACATATTATCGGAAGGGATAACCATCGGGGATAGTCTTTATGCCTTTTCAACGCTGAACGGAGGAGCAGTGGTTCTGGATAAGGAGAGCAGGAAAGTAAGGTTTATAATAAACAATCAAAACGGATTGCCTGATGATGAGGTATTTGCAATCGGGAATGATAAAAGCGGAGGTCTTTGGCTATCACATCAGTTTGGTCTTACAAGAGCTGTACTGAATCTGCCTGTTTCAAATTTTACTTTCTATCCTGGTCTTAAAGGTAATCTGACCACTTCTATTACACATAACAATGAACTTTATGTAGCCACAAGTGAAGGTGTTTTTTATCTTGCCAAAGTAAAAAGCTATTCTCAAACTGATGTCCTGGTAAAAAGTGAAAACATTAAAAGGAGTGATCCCATACCTGCAACTTCGGTTACACCTTCTTTAATATCTCCGGGACAAACAATAATTGTACCTGAGCAACAAAACAGCAGGAAAAATGTCTTTACAAGGATTTTTGGAAAAAAAACCACCCAGGTTGTTAAGGAACCTGAGGTTAAAACAAAACCACCTGAATTTGTAATTACTACACCTCAACCAATTATTCAGTACAATTGGAAAAAGGTAAGTAAATTAAAATCAATAAGTTATGTTTTCAAGAAGATTGAAGGTCTCGATGAGAAATGCAGGCAGCTGGTATCAACAAAAAATGGAATTCTGGCAGCAACAAACAGAGGCCTCTTCGTTATAAATAATCATAAAGCAAGTGTTATAGCCGATAATCGTTATGTTAATTTTATAAGCTGGTTGCCAGCCGGTGAAGTATATTCAGTTGCAACTGATGTGGGTTATTTTCTTACGGGCATTAAAAATGGCAGGTGGTATGTTGAAATACCTGATATCAATTTTACTTATCCTCTTTATTCAATAGCTCATACAGGAGAGAACACACTTTGGCTGGGAGGAGATAATACTGCCTTCAGGGTTGATCTGAATAAATTAACTGGTAAAGTCAGTTCGAAAACTTACTCTATAAATAATAACTTTCCACAGAGGTACTTTATTAAACTGTTTAATGATACTATTTTTCTTTTTGGCGAATCGGGTATAAATTATTATGAAAAAAAGGCAGATAGTTTTATTTCATATAGGGAAAAAATAAATGCCACCACTTTTGAGGGTGAATTTATCTATCCTTTATCAAATATCCCTCTTACTTCATATCGCGGGGAGTGGATTTTTCTGGCAAGAGGGAATCAGGTAGAGGAAAAGGAGAAATCTCTGCTTAAATTATTTGACGAGATTGTTTCTGTTATAGCAGGGGAAGATATGCTATGGATTGTTGACGGAGAAAACCAGCTTTATGGAATCAATCGCAAGATGTCATCCATATATATTAAGGAGACAGACTTGTTTATCAAGAATATACAAAATGAAAACGGGGTAAGTTTTGATCTCACTAAAATAGTTTTTAACAGAGGAGATAATGTTATAAATTTTAAAATTGTTGCACCGGGTTATCTTAAACAGAACCTAACGCAGTATCAGTATTTTATAAGCAAAAACATGGATGATTGGTCACCATGGTCAACTCATACAAGTTATAGCAGAGTTATTCCCAAATCAGGTGAATACACACTTCAGGTCAGGGCTAAAGATCTATGGGGTGCTGTTGGTGAACCTGTTTCCATTAAATTTACTATAAAAGCACCATTTGTTAAAACAACTCCTTTCTACCTTATTGTAATTTTTACCTCTTTGCTTATAATAATCATTATTGTCCGATTCAGGGAAAAACAGTTACAGGAGAAGAACAGGATTCTCGAAGAGAAAGTTAAAGAGAGAACAGCTGAGATAGAAGCCCAGAAAGAAGAGATTACATCAAGTATAGAGTATGCCAGCAGGATTCAGCTGGCAATGCTTCCAATGACAGATCTTTTTAATGAATCATTTTCGGAATATTTCATAATTTTTAAACCAAGGAATATAGTAAGCGGTGATTTCTATTGGATAGGAGAGGATGAAAAGCATATTTTCCTGACTGTTGCTGATTGCACTGGACATGGAGTTCCCGGAGCATTTATGAGCACTCTTGGGATATCTGTTTTAAATGAGATAATTACCCATAATCGTGACCTGCAGGCAAATACTGTATTAAACCTGTTAAGAGAAAAAATAAAAACTGCACTTCACCAGACCGGAAAAGAGGGAGAAGCAGCAGACGGGATGGATATTTCATTATGTGTTATCAGAAAAAACAGGAAAAGCATCCAATTCTCAGGTGCATACAATCCTCTGTTTATTTTCAACGGAGGTGAATTTAAAGAATACAAAGCTGACAGGATGCCAATAGGCATTCATTACGGAACAGAGGCTTCATTTACTAATTATGAGATAAATGTAAAAAAAGGCGATGCAATTTATATTTTATCGGATGGTTTCACTGATCAGTTTGGCGGCCCTGAGAGCAGTAAGTATAAGAAAGCCAATCTGCGAAGACTATTGTCAGAGATCTATTACAGACCCATGGAGGAACAAAAAAGAATCATTGAGTGTGAGTATGAGAAATGGAAAGGCAGGGCAGAACAGGTTGATGACATAACAATAATAGGAGTAAGGATATAGAATTAAAACATGTCTCGTCTTGCCTTCTGCCTTCTGCCTTTTGCCTGCTGCCAGTCATCTTGATTAAAAGAATTCGTTATCTTTAAAAAAAATAAAATAATTTTTATGAAGTTAAAATTTTTAGGAGCAGCAAGAGAAGTAACAGGAAGTAAGCATCTGCTTACTACAGATTCGGGAAAAAGAATTCTTCTTGATTGCGGTATGTTTCAGGGTAAAGGACTCGAAACAGATGGTCTCAACAGGGAACTTGGTTTTGACCCGGAATTAATAGACTATTTAATTCTTACTCATGCACATATTGACCATTCAGGGTTAATACCATACATGTATAAACTGGGATTCCGCGGATCCGTCGTATCAACAAATGCAACCCGCGATTTATGTGCAATAATGCTAACCGATTCAGCATTTATTCAGGAACATGATACTATTACCTTTAATAAACGCAGGGCAAAAAAAGGATTACCTCTTGTAACACCACTATATACACAGGCCGATGCTACAGCCTGTATGAATCTGTTCATAGGTGTGCCTAATGAAATGAAATTCAGAATTGATGATAACATTAAGGTGAAATTTACCAATACCGGCCATATGCTTGGCAGCGGCGTTGCCAATATTCAGATAATTGAGAACGGACAGATCAAAAGGATTGCATATACAGGAGACATAGGAAGGCCATACGATCAGATCCTTGCTCCGCCTCAGCCATTTCCACAGGCAGATATTCTTATAACGGAATCAACATATGGCGACAGATTGCATATTGATACAAAAGCAGCTGAAGATGAGCTTCTTGATATTGTAATAAATACCTGTATAAAAGATGGCGGGAAACTGATAATACCTGCTTTCAGTGTAGGCCGGACCCAGGAGATTGTATATACCCTGAACACTTTTTTTAACCAGGGCAGACTTCCTAAAATTGATATTTTTGTTGATAGTCCATTGGCAGTCAATGCAACCACAGTTTTCAGGATGCATCCCGAATGTTTTAATAAGGAGTTCCTTCATGTTCTTGAGAATGATCCGGATCCTTTCGGATTCGATAATCTTTTTTATATAACAAGGGTTGAAGACTCAAAAAAGCTTAATGATCATAAAAAGCCCTGTGTTATCATTTCTGCTTCAGGTATGATGGAAGCAGGCCGGGTAAAGCATCATCTGGCAAATAATATTTCAAATCCGAAGAATACAATTCTGGTTGTGGGATATTGTGCTCCAACTACCCTGGGAGCGAGGATTGTAAGAGGAGACAGGGAGGTTTCGATACATGGTAATATTTATGAGGTAAAAGCAAATGTCAGGAGGATTGAATCATTCAGTGGTCATGGTGACTATAACGAGATGATCAGCTTCCTGAACTGCCAGGATAAGAATGCACTGGCAAAGACCTTCCTGGTACACGGCGATTTTGAAACACAGAAGAAATATGCCTCCCGACTTGTTAATGAAGGATTTACTGATGTTGAAATTCCTTTAAAAGGCCAGGAATTTGAAATCTGAAAAACTTTAAATTTAAAATTCAGGATCTGGTGAAGGTGCAGTATGATTTATGGAGTTTAGTGTAATAAAGTCCGATCTTACTTTGAGCCTGATGTATATTCCATTTTTCCGTCATCACCGATATGCCACCAGGGGCCACTATGATCCTGGCGGTCGCCGATTAATCCTTTATCTTTGGCTTCCATCATAGTAATCTTTTTATCAAATTCCGGTGTCGGATTAAATAATCCTGATTTATAAACAAGGTATTTATTTTCGCGTAGATATTTTTCCGCAACTTCATCAATAAACTCAATTCCCAAACCCGGACTATCAGGTACAGAGATAGCTCCATTCTGAATAACAGGCTTTGGAATACCTGTAACCAGATCATCAACCCATGGCATTTCCATAGTATGACATTCAAGACTTATGAATTCCTTAATAGTTGCAGCTGTATGAACATTTGCCATAACTCCAACAGGTGATGATGCGTTATGAAGCATGGTTTTTATTCCAAACAGGTATGCATGATCTGCTATCTTTCTGGTTTCTATCATTCCCCCTGCCGTAAGGAGATCGGGATGTATAATGTCTATTGCATTTTGCTCGATCCATGGTTGAAAATTGTCAAGACCAAATATATCTTCACCATTTAGTGTTGGAGTTTCAGATCCTTCAGTAATCTGTTTGTTAAGGTTAACAGAATTAAATCTTGTGCAATGAATAACATCCTCAATATATGAAAGATTATACTTGCTATCGGCCATAAAATTGCCCAGGTCTATACCTTGTTTTACCGTAGGATGTTTTGGCCGGACAGCGCGGTCGTAAGTGTCAGCTCCAAGAGTTACATCATATCCTATTATATCACGCATTCTCTTTACCTTTTCTCCTAAAACTTCAAGCCAGTTCCCGGAATGACTGGTTGCATTTTTACTGTCAGTGTTTCCGTTTACCTCATCCGGAACATACAGAGAAATTTTGTAATGTTTGAAACCCAGGTCCATTCTTCTTTTCATCTTGGCTCTCATGGTTTCTGTTCCTGAAGCATCGGTATCGGCATATACCTCTACCTTATCACGTACCTTATCTCCTAACAACTTCCAGCAGGGAACGCCCAGAGCCTTACCAGCGATATCCATCAGGGCAATATCAATAGCAGAATATCCCCCGCCATACCTGCCTGGTCCGGTAAGATGCCTGATGCTGAGCAGTATCGTTTCTATATCAAGGGGATCCTTACCAATAAGGTAGGGTTTTAACATTAATGCCTGTGCCAGCCAGCCAGCATCTCTAACCTCGCCAAGTCCAATGATACCCTGATTAGTGTATATCTTTATAATTGGGAAGTCGTATATTGCTGCCAGCCTGGCACCACGGATATCAGTAATTTTCAAATCGGATGGCCGGGAATTAGCATCTTTAGGGCTGTTAAATGAGCTGCTCATTACCATTCCTGAATATCCAACTGCCATACCACCAAAGATGGACTTTTGTAAAAATGATTTTCTATCCATGATGCTATATATAATGGTTTATTATTTATAACAACGTACTGAATATAATATATTTTTCAAGTCATTTAAATTACAGAAATCAATACTCTGTTACAAAACACTTAAATTGTCTTATTCATAAATATTTTTAATTCATTGGTTACCTTTGTGATACTTAGAGTAGAACTTTGAGATCCTTCGTGGTAAAAAATCCTTAACCACCAAGGAAACCAAAGGATTGCACAAAGGATCCACAAAGTATAAGAATATTATAAGTTAAATGATTCTTTAATTCACCAAAGGCAATATTTCTTCCCACTTATCCCTTCCTCTGTAAAAAGGCGGAGGAAAAGATTTTGCCCTGCTGTAATAAAAAGAGGAAAGTTCTTTTACTTTATCCGGCATTTCTTCAGCTAAATTCTTTGTTTCAGCCGGGTCGGTTCTGATATTATAGAGTTCAAAAACAGGTTGACGGCCTTCAATAATATCTGAATAAAGATCAGGGATAATTGTTCCGGTGTATCTTAGAAAATAATCATCTTTTCTCACAGCCCATGCATAGGGAGCTAACTGCACATCGTTCCTTAAGGATTTCTCAATTTTAAAACCCCAGTGCCTTGAATGCATACCTGCCCAGAACAAATATTCATGAACCGGTTTGTCTGATTGCCGGGTTAATACCGGGAGCAGACTTTTTCCATCAATTGAATCAGGAACCATGCCACCTGCAGCGTCAATCAGAGTTGGCAGAATATCCATATTGGAAACCAGCTGATCCGAATTGGAGCCGGTCTTAATCTTATCCGGCCAGTAAAAAAACATAGGGACTCTGATTCCACCCTGGTAATAGGTTGCCTTATACCCGGCAAAAGGTGCATTACCGGGCAGCACTGAAGGACCACCGCTCTGGGCACCATTGTCAGATGTAAAAACAATAATTGTATTATTTAATGCATTCTGAGATTCAAGATAGTCTGTTATCCTTTTCATGTTTTCATCAACTGCAAAAACGTGAGCAAAGAAATTATTCAAGTCATAAGAATCTGATTTGAAACGGCTGAAATACTTCTCAGGGGCTTTTGGTTTGAGTGAATCATGCACAGCGTGGTAATGAATCTGAACATAAAATGGTTTTTTAATATTAATCTGTTTTCTAATAAATGATAAAGCAGTATCAGTAAAAACATCAGTATTATAATCTTTCTGTTTACCTGCATGTTTGTAATTTTCCCATACCCTTGTAGAATTATAGAAATTACTTGCCCAGTAATTATATCCGAAATAATAATCAAATCCATTCTGAAGTGGATTATGTTCATCTATAACTGATCCGAAATAACCACTGTCAGATATCTCCCTGTAAATTTCAGGATGCAATTTTGCCAACTGGTTAAAGTTGAGAGAATCTTCTATTCCATGCCTTTTTAAGGCATCAGCAATTATCTGATCATTTTTCTTTCCAATATGCCATTTGCCAATATGAGCAGTGGCATATCCGAGGTCATGTAATTTTTCTGCCAGCAGAGTGCCAGGTTCAAAACCTCTCATTTCCTGATCGCTATTTTCATAAACCCCGAAATGGCTGGGGTGATATCCTGTTGCCAAACCTATCCGTGATGCGGCGGATAAACTGCTACATGTATAGCAGGAAGAGAATAATACACCTTTTTTTGCAAGCACCGACATTGTAGGTGTTGCCTTTTTGGAGAAGGCAATAGCATCTTCGGGGGAATACTTTTCAATTTTATTAAGTGGATGATGATTTACCCTTGACATATCATATTTATCTTCACTGACCACTCTCACAAAATACGGATCGAGGTTACTGACCTTCAGAGTGTCGTTATTTGGTGCAAAATGCCCGTAACCCAGATCATCCATCATTACAAAAAGTATGTTTGGCTGTACATTCTTCGGAGAACTGCATCCGTTTGCAATTAGCGCAACTGTTGCCGGAATTAATAATCGTTTCATGAAAAATAAGTGTATTAATTTAGTATTATGGTTTTCTATATTCCAGAAATCAAATGTTACATTTGGGTACTTATAATAATTTTATTAAAAATGATTTTCTCAGAAAAACTATATTTTCTATTCAAAATCTAATGTGTCAAAAATAGTTATTAGTTGATTAAATGTAGGATATATATTTTTATTCACCAATTTTAAATATAATGAAGTTTTATAATAAAAAAATATTATCTTACCCTTGAAATTCATTTTTTTTGTTTCTGACTCTTATTAAATACGAAATTATCTAATGTTTTTAAACCTCAAATTTTACAATTCCTATGAAAAAAAACCGACCTCTTAGGGAGTTGTTTTTTCGCTCCCTGCCAAAAACCTTTCTGATCATGAGTCTCTCCTTGATCCTTATGGTCATTGGAATTCATAAGACGCATGCAGCAGATGCGAACGACAAAATTTTCGAAAGTGGTATTAATGTTACCCCTGGCGATACACCAAAAGAAATGGAAACTGTAAGCACTCTTCAACAAAAGCCTTTGACTGGTAAAGTTACTGATACTTCAACCGGCGAGCCTATGCCGGGAGTCAACGTGCTTATAAAGGGCACAACAGTTGGAACACTGACTGATGGAAATGGGGCTTACACTCTTTCTGTGTCTGACCCGGCTAATGCCATCCTGGTCTTTTCTTTTATCGGATATGGAACAATGGAGGTTCCTGTAGCAGGCAATTCAACTATCAGTACCGGACTTGAACCTGAATTAACAGGTCTGGAAGAGGTAGTTGTGATTGGTTATGGAACTGCAAGAAAATCTGACTTAACCGGATCCGTAATGTCGGTAGGTGCCGAGAAATTTGAGCACCAGCCAATTATCAGAATGGATCAGGCTTTGCAGGGAAAAGCTGCCGGGGTTCAGTTAACCCAGACGAGTGGTCAGCCTGGCGTGGGGTATAAAATCCGTATCAGAGGTACCAACTCCATAAGCGGTGATAATACACCATTGTATGTTGTTGATGGATTGATTATTGGGGATATCAATTCAATAAGTGCAAATGATATCAAATCAATAGAAGTCTTGAAAGACGCTTCTGCAACTGCTATATATGGTTCAAGGGCTTCCAACGGAGTAATTCTTGTTACCACCAAAAGGGGAGTGAAAGGCAAAGGAACAGTCAGCTTTGAAACTTTTCATGGTATATCTTCAGTAACACAAACTCTGCCTATCATGAATGCAGGGCAATATGCAGAGGGTGTTAATTTTCTGGAAGGTTATCAGCTTTTTAGTCAGGCGGAGATAGACGAATTATATGCGAATGACCCTCAAAGTATGGAGGATGCATCTTTCCGTTCGGCTCCTTCACATAATTATCAGCTGGCTTTCAGCGGAGGCAGTGATAAGGTGGATTATTATCTTTCAGGTAACTATTACAGTGCCGACGGGACTGTTTATAACCAGAGTTACGACCGTTATAATTTCAGAGGAAACCTGAATGCAAGTATCAGTGACAGGGTTAAAATTGGTTTAAATACGTCGGGGTCCAGATCTGCAACCACCGGACGCAGTGTAGGTATCAGCGGAATTTATACATGGGACAGAACAACACCTCCTTATAACGCTGCGGGCGATTATAATTTCAATCCTGTGCTTCACCCCGGTGTAGGAGGCGGAGCAATAAATCCCCTGGTTAATGCCTTTGAAAATATTACCGACAATTATGTAAACCAGATAATCTCCTCAACATATCTGGATATACAATTGGTGAAGAATCTTGTATTGAATATTTCAGGAGGGGTGGAATGGAGGAACAGCACCAACAACTCTTATGTAACAACTCTTACATCAGCAGGTGAAGCAGCTGTTAATGAGACTGATGTTGCCAGATTACAGAATACCAACCGTCTTACCTATACATTGCAGAAAGGTACTAATCACAGGTTGCAGATTGATGCAATACATGAACAACAGACGACTCAGCTTAAAACCATGAATGTGACTGGAACCGGTTTTTTCTCAGACGTTACAACCTACAAAAAGATGTCGCTTGCAGCCATTCAATTAATAGATAACTTCAACTCAAATGAAAATCTTCAATCGTTTCTGGGCAGGGTGAACTATTCTTTGAATAACAAATACCTATTTACTGCATCGATTAGGGCTGACGGGTCAAGCAAATTCCAGGAAGGTAACCAATGGGGTTATTTCCCATCTGGCTCGGTTGCCTGGAGGATTTCTGAAGAAGGTTTTATGAAGGGAATAGAACAAATTGATGAATTAAAAATCAGGGCAAGCTATGGAGTAACCGGCAGCCAGGCGATCGGCCCGTTGGCAACATTGTCTCAACCGGTAATAACACCAACTGAGGCTTATCCTTTTTCCGGTGCTGACACTTATACCGGAGTTGCTGCATCAACACGTCTTGCCAATCCCGACCTGACCTGGGAAAAAACCGAACAGATAAATGCCGGTTTCAATATCAATTTATGGAAATCGAGGGTTACGTTTGAATTTGATGTCTATAAGAAAATTACATCAGACCTTTTGCTTGACAGAATCCTTCCGGAATTTGTTGGTCCAACAGTTGTTGCAGAAAATGTTGGCAAGGTTGAAAACAAAGGATTTGAATTTAGTCTTGGAGCTAATATCCTTAGCACTTCTGACTGGAATATTACAAGCAGCTTTATTTTTAGCAGAAATGTGAATACTGTGTTGGAACTGGTTGATGATAAACCTATTGAAAAAGGTCAGGAATATATTGGACAAACTCTTGCATTCAGACCAACACGGCTTGAAGTGGGAGAATCCATGAGTATGTTCAGAGGGTATATCTTTCAAGGTGTATACCAGCTGGGAGAAGAAGCAGAAGCGGCAATATACGGACGTGTGCCTGGTAATGCGAAATACGCTGATCTTAACGGTGATAACAAAATCACAACAGACGATGTAACCAGGATTGGAAAAGGTTACCCTGATTTTACATTTGGATGGAACGGCCAGGTTAGCTGGAAAAAGCTTGACCTTAATTACTTATTTACAGGCTCAGTTGGAAATGATATCTACAATTTTCAAAGAGCCCGTATGATGGGCCTTGGGTCAGGTACATTCCATGCTTCTCATGCAGATTATCTTGATCGATGGACACCTGAAAATCCAAGTAATATTCCTTCAGCCCGTGATAAGGTTGAAATTGAATCGACTCAGTTTCTTGATGACGGATCTTACATTACTCTTAAAAACCTTACTTTAACATATACTTTGGATAATATTGATGCATTTGACAGAATTGGGTTGAATGAGTTGAGAGTATACGGTAACGTAACAAACGCTTTTATTTTAACAAACTACACCGGATTTGATCCGGAAGCTACCTCCACCGGTGACCTTGATGTTGATGTAGGTATCGACCATGGGGCATATCCTTTAGCCAGGACATTCACCGCCGGAATAAAAATTACTTTTTAAATAATCTTAAAATAAAATAAGATGAAAAATATAACTTTCAAATTATCAAAAATCTTGTTGCTGACCTCTTTCCTGTACTTCGGGCAGGCCTGCGTCGAACTGGAGGAGGATACAAGCGCTGTTCTTTTGCTTGAGAAACTTACCGGAGAAGGAGATATTACAGCAGCACTGGCACCTATGTACAGGAAAATGCTGGAAATGGTAACACCGCCTCATGAATGGATGATGGCCGGTTATGGATCAGATGACCTGACTACCTGGTGGGCCGGAAACAAAGCTCCGTTAAGGGTATTCGACAAGTTTGACTATGGTGATGGTGAAAACTCGGCGCTGCTATGGTTGGATATGGCATGGAAACATTTCTGGCAGATTATATATTATTCAAATTCATTAATTGATGGTTTAAAAACTTCAACAGCTCCTGAATCTGTTATCAAGAATGCTGATGCAGAAGCCAGGTGGTGGCGCGCTTATGCATATTTGAATCTTGTTAAAATCCATGGGAATATGCCAATAATTCTCGATGGATATGAACCGACAGGGCAGGAGCAAAGAGCTACTGTATTGGAAAACTACAAGCAAATGGAATCTGATTTGTTAATTTCAGAAGCCAATCTGCCACTCCCCGGGGCCGTAAAAAGTGTTGGCAGACTTTCAGCCGCTGCTGCAAAAACGTTACTGGCCGATTTATACACAACCTGGGCCGGATGGCCGGTTAAAGATGCAGGTAAATATGCATTAGCCGCAGTTAAGGCGAAGGAAGTCATTGATATGAATTATTTTGAATTACTGCCAATAGATAAATTGTGGCTTACAGTAAATGGAAACAGCCGGGAAACAATAATCGCTTTGCAACCTTCAAGAAGCGAGGATATCCGTAATACTTATCCTGCAAGCTTTAATTTCCATATGTCCAGAGGATGGTCTGATGCATATCCTGAAAGGCAATTTTTCTATGATTTCCCTGAAGGTCCGAGGAAAACCTATACATTCAGGACAGAGATACCAAACAGGGATTATGTAGGTGGTAAAGTGGTAAATAAAAATCCGCCAACCATACCATGGGCAAAATCAGAGCGCTTTCATCCGGCCTATTTAAAATATAACCTTTCTGAAGAATTTGAAATATTTGATCGTTGTTACAGTTACCGTCCAATAGAACTTTACAGGTTTGCTGAAGTTTTACTGATGTACGCTGAAGCATCGGCCAGATCGACAGGCGGATCAGCAACGGGTCCTGCAGTTGAAGCATATAATAAGGTAAGGAGAAGAGCAGCCGGTTTACCATTCAACACACCTAATGCCGGAGTTGATGTTTCAACAGCCACTGCTGAACAGATTCTGGCCGAAAAGGGGTGGGAGCTATGTGGTGAAAATAAGCGCTGGTATGACCTTGTAAGGACTGAAACAGTGGCAGCGGCAGCAGCCAGGAGAGATCCGACGGAACAGGTCACATTGGGAAAGAGTCCCTCTGCAATTACCTGGAAACAGTATATTGCACCAATACCCTATACAGCAATAACTACCAGTACTCTTGTACAAAACCCTGAAGGGTTTAAGATTCAGTAATTATTGATTTTACCGAGTCTGAATAAATTGAAATAATTTTTTCTGAAAGGCACTTAAATGCAACTATTTAAGTGCTTTTTTTTTCAGAATAAATGACTAAAAAAAGATGGTATAAAATACTTATGGTATTAATAAGATGGTTATCCTTAATTTTCAGTAACTCCTTATCCCCCGGAATTTATTTTCCTGAAATATGTTGAGCAGAAAAACAATATACTTTTTAATAATAGTGCCGAAAGACCTTTTACAATCATTTCAAGTTACTATTTTTGTATGGTTAAACCTCATTTTCTAACTGAATTCAGGTAAATACCATGGGAAGAGCATTTGAATACAGACGTGCATCCAAGGAAAAGAGATGGGACAAGATGTCCAAGATTTTTCCAAAGCTGGCCAAAAACATTACTATTGCTGCCAAAGAGGGAGGTTCAGACCCGGCCCTTAATGCCAAGTTGAGGACGGCTATCCTTAACGCAAAATCTCAGAACATGCCCAAAGATAATATTGAGGCAGCAATAAAAAGAGCTTCCGGAAAGGACTCTGAAAACTTCACTGAGATCTGCTATGAAGGTAAGGGCCCACATGGAGTACTGGTTTTTGTAGAGTGTGCAACAGATAATAATACCAGAACAGTAGCTAACGTAAAATCCTATTTTAGTAAGTCCGGTGGTGGCATAGTTCCGACAGGATCACTTGAATTTATGTTCAGCAGGAAAGCAGTATTTGAATTCGAAAAGCCGGAAAATACCAGTATTGAAGATATTGAACTTGAATTGATAGAATCAGGCCTTGAGGAGATAGAGAACATTGATGGCACGATTTACGTATACGGTGACTATACAAATTTCGGATCATTATCCCAGGCTCTGGAGGATATGGGCATTGATGTAAAAAAAGCCTCCCTGGAAAGGTTTGCAGTAAACCAGGTAGAATTCAGTGAAGAACAACTTGTTGATATTGAAAAGCTTATTGACAGGATTGAAGATGATGACGATGTTCAGGCAGTTTATACAAATATTGCCTGATATAGTGCTACCTGATGAATTTTCTTAGCTCTTTTCTTGCCTCTTTCCAATCAGGATAAAGACTTGACAGCAGGTTATAATATCCTGTTCCGTGATTATGATGTTTCAAATGGCATAATTCATGCAATATTACATATTCGATTAACTTATCAGACAACTTTATAAGTTCTGTACTGAGTGTTATCACTCCTCTGTTCGAACAACTTCCCCATCGGCGCTTCATTGACCGTATAATCAGTCCTCCCGGTTTAAACATCTGGTCTTCATGTTTTTTAATCAAAGAAGAAAGGATTAATGGAAACAGTATCATTGCCTCATTCTTATAACCTATGTAAAGTAATCTTTTTATTGCCTCAGAGCTATCTGTCTTATCAAGACTAATTTCTATAGAACCATTAATAAACCGGATATAGTTTCTTGATGATTTCTCTATTTTAAGTATCGATTCATTTCCTCTGAAAAGGTGCTTCTCTCCGTTATAGTATAAACGGTTTAGTTTACTATTATCCATACTTATGTAACTATCTCTGTGCTTAATTATCCAGGCGGCTTTCTCCTGGACAATCCGGTTTATTGTTTTAAGGGAGGTACGATAGGGAACCCTTACTATCACTGTTGAATCGGGGAGCACACTGATACCCAACGACCTTCTTCCTGAATATATTACCCTGAAAACAATGTCTTGAAAATTGTAAATATTCGGGTCTTTTAACATAGAAATAATCAGGTTATTAATTATTCAGATATCAGGGTGATTATTGTGATTTCCGGAGGCATCCAGATTCTGAATGGAATAGCAAGAACACCAAGCCCCCTGTTCACATACAGAACCTGTTTCCCTTTTATAAAAATACCGGCCCAGTTAGGATAGAAATATTTTGAGGGGCTCCATCTGAATTTTTTTGTGAGTATTCCCATCTGCATGCCATGGGTGTGACCAGAAAGTGTAATATCAATATCAGTCTTTACGACAACTGATTTTTCCCAATGATTCGGATCATGGCTGAGAAGAATCTTAAGGTCAGCACTGTCAATCCCGGCAACTGCTTTTGCCAGATCACCATGAATTATATCAGGATGACGACCTTTTGTTGTTACTCCTATCAGGGCAATCTTACTCTCACCGATATTTATTATTGTGTGTTCATCATTCAGGGTTTTGTAGCCTGATGCCTGAATCATATTATTAATAATCAGCACGTTATTGTCAATGTCTGCTTCAGTGAAATGTGGGTGGTAGGTTCCAAAATCGTGGTTTCCAAGAATTGCATAGTTACCATATCTGCTCTTTGCTTTTGAAATTATTGTATCGTTCCTGCCAAATTCCCTCCATCCAAAAGTTACAAAATCACCGGTATTAAATATCAGGTCGGGATTAATGGTATTAACTTTTTCAATGACCTCCTGAAGCAGATTACTGTGATGGTAGAAACCAGCCAGGTGCATGTCAGAGAGCTGTACGATCTTTAATCCGTCAAGATCATTGTGTAAACCTTTGATTTTAATTGTTATCTGCTCCTCTTTGAAATTAAATCTTCCTGAAAGGGTACCTGTTGCTATTGTTAAAAGAATAATAAAAGAAACTAAAAATCCTGTATTGGTAAGCCACCTTATGTGACCTCCGGATCTATATCTTTTTAACCACCCTGCAAAGTGAAATACTATTAATATTGCCCGTGGAAAAATAACTCCCGAAAGCATCCCCGCCATATTCATATTCATCCATACATGCTGTGGCGTGTCATAAAAAGTATTAAATTTTCTAATCTCAAGGAAAAGAATCCAGAGCCACAGGCTTAGTATTATGTGAATCACAATCAGTGTATAATACAGGGCCCTGGAGGATTTGTAAAAATGCTGATTAATAACCTGAGGAGTCAGAACCTCGGTGATTAACAGAATAATTAAAAGAATCATTAATAAAAATTTGAATCCAAAAGTACTGAATAAATATCTATCATTATAATTCTTCCTGACTTCTGACGTTTTCAAATATTAGTGCTGTCTTGATCTTCAAGTAATTGAGATTGAATAATATATAGATTTAATTTTTAATTTTTACCGCACTAATTCCAATTTTAGGCCTATGTATATGTTAAGAAACAGCCCTTACCCAGCCCCTTCTATTCAATCTTAACCCTTCCCCTGCCCCTTCCCTTTAGCAAAAAAGGGAAGGGGGCATCCTGCATATTATCAGCTCTTTGTCACTTTCATGCATTTATAATAATAAAAGTATCAGATATCAAATAACATTCAATACTATTTGGAGCGAAAAGTTTATATTTTAGTTTTAATCTATTTATAATCAGTTGATTTACCCCTTCCCTTTTTCTTTAAAGGGAAGGGGAAGGGGATGGGTTTCGTAAATTCATATACATAATGGAGGTATCCTATACCGCACTAATCGTCAGAAGTCAGGAGGGCCCTGGAGGATTTGTAAAAATGCTGATTAATAACCTGAGGAGTCAGAACCTCGGTGATTAACAGAATAATTAAAAGAATCATTAATAAAAATTTGAATCCAAAAGTACTGAATAAATAAATATCATGATAATTCTTAAATTCACACCGGCAAAATGATTATAATAATGGCAGTAGTTACATTTTACGATCCGTCCTATAACCCCGGTATGAAGCTGACATATTCGGTAATCTCAGCAAGATTTGAGAATAAATGGATTTTCGTACGGCATAATAAGCGGACAACATTTGAGATTGCAGGCGGACATATTGAAGAAGGGGAAAGTTCTCATGAAGCTGCATGCAGAGAACTTATGGAGGAGACAGGAGCTATTGAGTTCAGGATTGAATGTGTTGCCACCTATTCGGTTAAAAAAGATGGTGTTACTGGGTGGGGGCGATTATATCTTGCATATGTCGATACTATCGGAAAGCTGCCTGATATTTCAGAAATAGGGGAAGTAATATTTGATGTCACTCTTCCCGAAAAAAATACTCACCCCGATATTCAGCCTTATCTCTTCAGAAAGACAATTGAATATATGAATCAGGCTTGATTCTTTCAGGATTATTAAAACCTAGATATACTCGAAGGTGACATTTTTAAGCCATTTCTCTTCAAGAATCCTGGCTATCCTTTTTACTACGGTCCTTCTTATCTCAAGGTCGACCGGAAGATTGGGATCCTGGTGTGCAATATTGATCCTGGTACCTATAATAAAGTGAATCTCATCACTTTCCATAATAAGCCTTACAATTTTATCGGCAGGACCTTTTCCGAGCTTGACACTATTGTTGAATGTTTTAAGTATTTCGTTAACCTTCTGTAATGTAAGGATCCCTTCAGTTACCAGATCTACTCCCTCGAGAAAACTCTCAGGCGGGAGATCAGGATCTTCAAATATGAGTTCATCAACAATTGTTTTACCTGATTCTCTGGCAACTATATCAGCTGTGGTACCTCCACAAAGAATAACTTTACCATTATAATTGTTAACTTTTGAATTCAGTATCTTGTCCTTATCCTTTTCGTATGGAGGCCCGGTGCAGATCAGTAATTTCCTCGGTTCCCGAAAATAGATTGTTGCACAACTAATATCATCTTTGGCTTTATAACTATCATTTTTATGAGCCATTGTAACAATCTTTCCGGCAAGCATTGATGCGGAGATCGATGCTTCACTTGAAACCAGCGAAGATGCGTACAGCGCAATGTTATCCCTCTCCCAGCCAAACGGGTAGGCATCACTTCCCATACCACTCTGTGATACACCATCTGAGCAGAAAATTATCCTGTCTTCCTTTTCAGGTATAAAAGTGCATGTCTTCAGCACCTTCCCGGAATTCTTGCCTTTTTCAAGAACAACCTTCTTCCATGATGGATCAAATATCTGGTTTCCCCTTAAAACAACTGTTGAAGGATTGTCATATTCAAGAATTGTAACCTTGCCACTACTCTCAATATCAACTATTGTGAAAGTTGAATAGCTTATCTGCCTTTCGCTGCATACAGGCAAAGTATTCATTATAATCTCGGCAATACGGTCTACTTCTTTATGTTCCCTTGTAAAGTTCAGAGCCATTGTTGCAGTAAGAGTTGCCAGGATATTTGCTTTGACACCACTCCCCATTCCATCTGATAAAACAGCAATTACCCTGTCCTCCTCCTTTATATATCTGTTAAGAAAGACATCTCCGCAAATCCTCTCCCCGTCGTGATTTCTCTGCTGACTGTTAACTTCTATATAAAAGTTTCTGTTCAATAGCTTTTATTTTATATTGCCTTTGAGAGTTCCTCTTTTTTTGTATGACTCAATTATTGTATTCAGCATCTGTTCAGTTTCAGAAGCTCCTTCACCAAGAAGAAAGCCTATTTTCTGAACCATTTCAAGATTCTTCTCTATAACCTCACTGACACGGTTTGTCACCTCTTCTCCCTGCACTTCAGGTGAGTAAAGGTCACGCAGGATTGCCCCGCACATCTTGTTTTTCTTAATCGGGAAGATTGAAATATTAAGCATTTTATCTTCAAAATGGACATCTTTACTTACAACAGGCTCATCCTCTTTAATAACAAAAGAGAACATATTATATACATTGAATGGGATAAGTGTCTTAATATCAGCACCTGCCAGTCCCGGGATAATCTCTGATATTGACTTGGCATCTTCGCCTATTATATTTATAAAACTTTGATTTGAGTGAAGTATTTTAAGGTTATTGTCAACAATTACCACCCCGGTAGGAAGTTTTTCCAGCATGTTATTCATCATGTCGGATGTGCTTTGTGCAATCTCCTTTTCCCTTCTTGCAAGTTCTTCAGAATCTTTAAGAGCCTTCTTTGTCTCGGCAAATTTTCTGTTAGTCTGTCTTAGAGTTTCAATATACTCCTGTTTATTACGAAGGTTAAATGTATGGCACATCTCAGGAACAGCAAGACCCTTTGCCACGGTTGAAGCAAAATCACGGCATGAGAGATATCCGCATGCACCACAGTTTATTTCCTCATCGGGATTATCTTTTCCGACAATTTTCAGCACTTCATCTATTGCTTCTTCAGGAGGTTCAGGGATTCTCTGGTCGTCTGGCAGAAAGGTTCTGGAGAAATCAAGTTTTGACCATTTGTCCATATTCTCTTTCCATAGGGCTTTATCAAGAACGCCGACTCTTTTTTCTGCATAATGTCTTACAAGAGATCTTCTTTTGAATCTTTCATTATGATGCATCATTGCAGGTCCGAGCAGGCAACCATGGCAGAAGAAGAGATTAAAATGATGTTGTATATTATCTATGTATTTGTCAAAATCATTTATTGCTTCAAGTATTTCCTCTTTCCCTGAAGCCGTTATTACACTGCTTGATACCATATCCCGTTTAATTCCACCAGCCTGTATAATACCTGCGGGAAGAGGGTATAGAGCTCCCCAATTACCGTGAGGAGGGTCAAAGTCCGACATTTTCACGAGTCTCTCCTGTATTTTGTTTTCATCGAACAGTTTTCTGAGTTCAATAAAAGTCAACACACAATCAACCATTTTTCCGGAATTATACTGGAGAGCCTCGTCTTTTGCATCAATACACGGGCCAATTAGGATAGTAGCTATTTCAGGTCCGTATAACTCCTTAACTACCATGGCTGTAGCAATCATTGGCGATACCAGGGGAGCAAGACTTGGCACCATTTCTGGGTGAAACTTCTCGATGAGCTTGACAACAGAGGGGCAATTTGCAGTTATATAATATTTACCTTCTGCCTTTGAAAAAAGTTTTGCATATGAGGCAGCAATCAGATCTACACCGAATGAAATTTCATGAACATAATCAATACCAAGTTTCCTGATCATTGCGACAAATTTCCGGTAATCAGTTATGTCGTCAAACTCTGATGCAATACTGGGATCGATCAGCGCTGCTGTCTTGCGGCCGGAGGATAATAAAAGTTTTACCTCTTCCATCGAGTCCCTGAAATCAATAGCACGCGGTGTACATGATACATAACACAAACCACATCCGATACATCTGCCGGGAACAATGAACGGATGCTCTTTATTAGGCTTTACCTCAATGGCATTTACCGGACAGACCCGAACGCATGAATATGAGTTTCTGCATTTTTCGTCATTTATGTAAAGAACAGCTCTTTTGTTTGTCATTCTGTTACCTATCAGGTTTATACTAATCCGGCAAACTCCTTCTCAAGAATTGCCTCAATTTTAGAAACTGTAACTTTCTCTATTATTTCACCATTGATACTCAGATTCGGGCCATTACTGCAACTCCCCATGCAACGTGATCCTTTAAAAATGACTTTGTCTTCGAGATGGTTCTTCTTTATATACTCCCGAATAAACATCACAACATCTTTATTTCCTCTTGAAAAACAGGAGCTTCCCAAACAAATTTGCATTTCAATTCTGCGCGTCATTCTTTTACTGTTTTGAAAAAAGCAAGAGCCTCAAAAATACAAAATATTTCATCGTATCCGGTATTCATAATTCATCTAATAATAACTTCAAAAACATGCCGTTTGGCATTTTTTTTTAATTATGACGCTATCAGGCAATAGTAAAATTTTCTGAAAGTATATGTATAATTCAGATAATCAATGCTATATTCACGATACTAAAATTTAATATTAATTTATTATTATTGTTAATAAATAAACATTGTTATTTAATTAACAATAAAAACAATTATATTTGTGATGTAGTTTTTTATAAAATTAAGGGATGTCTGTTGATCTTGATATAATTCTGAAAAAGTACAAACAGGGAAAAAGAGAAGATCTGATTCCAATTCTTCAGGAAATACAGGAAGATATTGGTTATCTTTCAGAAGAAGCTATTGTAAAAGTCGGAGGGTTTTTAGGTTTAAGTACGACAAAAATTTACGGACTTGCTACGTTTTACGATCGTTTCAGATTCACTCCTTCAGGAAAAATAAAGATAAGTATCTGCCATGGTACATCATGTTTCCTTAATGGTTCACAGGCAATAATTAATAAAATCAGGGAAGAGACGTCATTAAGACCAGGACAAACATCCAGGGATGGGATCTTCAGTTATGAAGTTGTTTCATGTATGGGTGGTTGCAATAAAGGTCCTCTGATCAGAGTGAATGGTGAATACCACGTTCATATTAAAGCTGAACAACTGCCTGATCTTATAAAAAAACTTAAATATGTTATTGAAAAAGACTAATACTGATAACAGTTCCTTATGGAAGATTTGAGGACATTCCTTATTGAAAAGGTACTCTTATTTGAATCAGATACGTTACAACCTGAAACAGAAAAGGTATTGCAGCGGGTCAGACGCGACAAACCTGTAAATCCCGTAATCTATGTTTCTTCAGGCACCAGCAGTATTATATCAGGATCGGAGAAGACTTATTCATCAATTGAATCATATATTTCTGAGAATGAGATATCTGCTCAGGTTATTCATGTAGGTTGTGCTGGTCCGTCAAATTTTGAGCCACTGGTATGTATCCATCTGCCAGGCAAAAACAAATTATTCTTCAGAAATATAACAGAAGAGAAGGTTGAGCCTCTTCTCAATGGCGTTTTTCATAATGATATTATTGTAGAAGATCTGGCCGGACAGTCAGGCAGCCGGGGTTTTGAATTGTGGCCGGGTATACCTTTTATCGATGAAATACCTTTTTTTGCAAGGCAGAAAAGGGTTGTTCTGGGAAACTGCGGATGTTATGCACCTGATAATATTGAAGAATATATTGCCCGCGGCGGATACCGGACTTATGTTAAGACAATAAGACATTATACCTATGAAGAGGTTTGTGATATTATTGAAAAAAGTGGTCTAAGGGGAAGAAGTGGTGGCGGATACCTGACCGGGCTTAAATGGAAGCATGCCCTCAACACATCATCAGGTACTAGATACCTGATCTGTAATGCCAAAGAGAGTGATCCTGGTGCTTTTACCGACAGAACCATCCTTGAAAGCGATCCTCACCGTCTTATCGAGGGGATCGCTATTGCATCTTATGCTATTGGGGCCTCAAGTGCTATTGTATTTATCCGGTCAGGTTCCGATTATGCAAGGAATACCCTTCAGAGTGCAATAGACCAGGCAAGAGAATATGGCATTTTCGGGCATAATATTTTCTCAAGCGGTTATAACCTCGATATTGTTATCCGGAAAGAACCTGGAGCATTTGTATGCGGAGAGGAGACAGCTCTCATCAATACACTTGAAGGGAAGAGAGGCATGCCTCATCTTAAGCCACCTTACCCTACTTCAGCCGGACTTTTTGGTAAACCTACTGTAATAAATAACGTGGAAACGTTAATGAATATTCCGCTTATTATGCAAAATGGTCCTGAATGGTTCCGTACTCTTGGTACTGAAAACAGTCCGGGCACAAAAGTATTTGCACTTGCAGGAAAAGGACGGATGTCAGGAGTTGTTGAGATTGAAATGGGTACTTCCATCCGAACTATACTTGAAGATATCGCTGATGGCATTAAAGAAGGTAAGGAGTTTAAAGCCATACAGTTAGGTGGTGCTTCAGGTTCATTTATAACACATGATAAACTCAACATTCCCATTGATTATGATATTCTTAAAGAAAATGGTATCGGGATGGGTGCAGGAGGATTTGTAATAATTGATGAAAATACCTGTATGGTCGACCTGGTAAGGTATTATATGGAATTTATACGAAATGAAAGTTGTGGCAAATGTATTCCCTGCAGGGAGGGAACAGGAAGAATGCTTGAGATACTTGAGAGTGTTATAAGGAAACCTATGAATGAGGAATCAGGTACAACTCTTGAGCGATTTAAAGGTGTAATGCAGCTGGAAACCATTGCTTCTGTAATGAAGGACGCTTCGCTTTGCGGACTTGGGCAGACAGCTCCAAATCCATTTATGAGTGCCCTCAAAGATTTCAGGGATGAGTTTGAAGAGCATATTTTCGACAGAAAATGCCGGGCCAATATCTGCAGGGGGTTAAGATCTTTCTCCATTGATGTTGAAAAATGTACCGGATGTACTGCCTGTGCCTCCAAATGTCCTGTGAATGCAATATATGGTACCCGTCTCCAGCCATTTTTTATTGTAGAAGATAAGTGCATTGGATGCGGTATCTGTTTTGATATTTGTAAGTTCAGTGCAATCAATGTTAAATAGCTTATATGCTTTTTACAATTCAGGTAAATAACAGAAAGATAAAAGCCGAAAAGGGTGAGACTATCCTGCTGGCTCTTAATCGCAACGGTATTATCATTCCTACCCTGTGCAGAATGAAGGATTTTACCCCGACAGGTGCCTGCAGAATGTGTGTTGTTGAGGTGGAAGGTCGCGATCGTCTGGTAACAGCATGTTCTCAGCCGGTTGAGGAGTGGATGAAAATAAAAACCCATTCACCAAGAGTTATACAGGCAAGGAAAACTATTGTGGAGCTTCTCTTGTCTAATCATCCTGACGATTGTCTTTATTGTGACAGAAATCTTTACTGTGAACTACAGCGGCTCTCTGAAGAACTTAACATAAGGGAACGTCGCATAAGAGGAAAGAAAATAAAACCAAGGCTCGACCAGTCAAGTCCTGCAATTATAAGAGAGCTCTCAAAATGTATCCTGTGCGGTAGGTGTGTCAGGGTTTGCGAGGAGGTAATCACTTCTACTTCACTCGATTTCATTAATAAGGGAAAAGATACACATGTAGGTGCAGCTATGGATCGTGATTTCAATTTTTCGAGTTGCATTCATTGTGGTCAGTGCGTACTTGTTTGCCCCACAGGAGCACTTCACGAAAAGCATAATATAACTGAAGTTCAGGAATACCTTAATAAACCCGAGATAATAAAAGTAATTCAATATTCCCCGCTTGTAAGTGTAGGAATAGCAGAAGAGCTTGGGATGAAGCATTCCAGGGAATTTGACAGGATCCTTAATGCAGTGCTTCATAAAATCGGATTTGATAAGGTGTTTACTACCGGAACAGGTACAGATGTATGTATTTCTGAAATAGCAGACCAGCTTTCAGAAAGGATTAATAATAAAGTTGAAACCCCGTTGTTTATATCCGCCTGTCCTGCCTGGGTAAAATATACTGAGCAGTTTCTTCCCGCGATGATTCCTCAACTTTCAACAGTAAAATCACCCCAGCAGATTACCGGTGCAATTATAAAAACACTTGTGGCTGACCAGATAGGTGTAAAGCCGGAACAGATATATTCAGTTTCAGCAACGCCTTGTATGGCAATGAAATTTGAAGCACGACGCGACGGGATGACAAGGAAAGGAATAAGTGATGTTGATTCTGTTCTGACGGTAAGAGAACTTGCAAGGCTTATCAGGATATACGGCATTGATATTACTAATATTGAACATGAACCTGCAGATGAACCCATGGCAGGCAGAAGTTCATCAGCAGTACTTGCTGAAGTTGCCGGAGGATTGGCAGAAGGTGTTGTGAGATCACTTCACTTTTTGAAACTCAGGAAAGATGCTGATAAGCAGGTTTTTAAAAAGATCAGGGCAACCGGCACCTTCAGAGAAACTGCAATTCAGATTGGTGATACTGAGGTTAAAGTAGCAGTTGTCGATGGATTGACAGGTCTGGAGAAGCTGAAAGCATTTCTTGGTTCAGGTAAGAAATTTGATCTTGTAGAGGTGATGACATGTCCCGGAGGATGTGTCCATGGTGCAGGCCTCCCGTTTAACGCTTCAAAGGATGAGATAAAAAGCCGGTCAAAACTTGTTTATATGGCTGATGAAACAGAGGCTGTTAACCTTCCCTGTAAATCACCGGCATGTATCAATATTTATGAAAAGCACTTAAAAGAGAATCCCGACCTTGAAGATAAAAAGATATTTTATACGCATTTTGAAAAAAGAAATGTGTTGTTATAGATTATAAACTTATAATTTATGTTGGTTTACACAATTAAAGAACTTTGCCGTACATGCTATACCTGTGTGAGGGAGTGCCCTGCAAAGGCTATCCGGATTGTAGGAGGTCAGGCTGAAGTTATTGATGACAGGTGTATTACCTGCGGAAATTG
Organism: uncultured Bacteroidales bacterium; assembly: GCA_963732435.1. GTDB lineage: Bacteria > Bacteroidota > Bacteroidia > Bacteroidales > VadinHA17 > LD21. Next base: position 40,726 of record CAVSZL010000014.1, read on the forward strand.
CACAAAGGTATGCAGTCAGGGCGCAAAAGTATTTCTTAATACAACCGACAGGGTGCGGGTACTTCTGGAAAATAAACCGGAGGTAGCAGCTATTATTGCTCCCAGCTTTCCTGCAGAATTTTCCGATATACCTGATCACCGGGTTCTTGTAGGCATGATTAAGGAACTGGGTTTCAAATATGTATCTGAAGTGTCATTTGGGGCTGACCTTGTTGCTAATCGCTATAAACAACTTGTAACAGATAGCAAAGAATACTATATTTCATCTGATTGTCCTTCAATTGTAAATTATGTAAAGTTTTATCACCCTGCACTTGTGGATAATCTGGCGCCTATTGTATCCCCTATGGTAGCTATGAGCAGAGTGATACGAAAAAAATATGGTAAAGACTTTCCGATTGTATTTATAGGTCCATGTGTTGCCAAAAAGGCTGAAAGTACTGAAATTGACGAAGCTATAACATTTACCGAACTAAGGGAAATGTTTGAGCTGTGCGGAATAACTCCTGAAAAAACAACTCCAGTTGACTTTGATCAGCCTGTTGGAGGAAGAGGAGCCATTTTTCCGGTTGCCCGCGGACTTCTGCAAACAGCAAAGATAAGCGATAATGCCATTACCGGAAATATGATTGCAGCTGAAGGAAGGATCGATTTTCAGGCTGCACTAAAGGAATTTGAGGGAGGCCTCATAAAGAATCAGCATCTTGAACTACTCTGTTGTGAGGGATGTATTATGGGGCCGGGTTTGTCGAAAAATGGCAAGCAGTATAACCGTCGCTCCCTGGTAAGTTCCTACGCGAACAGCAAAATGCAGAACATTGATTCAGATGAATGGCAGAAGTCATTCGATGAATTTGCAGAGATGGATCTCTCATTTCATCACAGTCATGAAGATCCAAAGATTGATATCCTTGAGGAAAAAGATGTACTTGACGTACTGAACCAGATTGGAAAGAAACTAAAAAAAGATCAGCTTGATTGCGGAGCCTGTGGTTATGAAACATGTGTTGAACATGCAATTGCAATAAAAAAAGGACTGGCTGAAGTAGAAATGTGTCTTCCATATACAATCGAAAAATTACATAAATCTGTTAAAGATCTTGCTCTGTCGAATGAGAAGTTATCATCAATGAAGCAGGCTCTGAAGCAATCTGAAAAGCTGGCGCACATGGGACAATTATCTGCAGGGATAGCACATGAACTTAATAATCCGCTTGGCGTGGTTATTATGTACAGTAATATACTTCTGGAAGAATCTGCCCCCGGGGACCAGATGAGCGAAGATCTTAAACTGATTGTGGAGCAAGCCGGCAGATGTAAAAAGATAGTCGGCGGCTTGCTTAATTTTGCACGAAAAAATCAGGTTAACCATCAGCACGTAAGCATAAGGGAACTTATCAATCATAGCCTTGAAAGCCTGATAATTCCTGAAAAAATTAAGATCGTTATTAATGACCAGGTTACCAATCAGGATGCAATGCTTGATTCTGAACAAATGATGCAGGTTCTTACCAATCTGATAAAGAATGCCATGGATGCATTGCCCAATGGTGGAAAAATTGAAATTAAGCTTGAGGATACCCTCAGTGATGTTATAATGACAATTAGTGATAATGGAACCGGTATTAAGGAGGAAGACAGGGCCAAGATTTTTGAACCTTTTTTTACGACAAAAGGTATCGGGCATGGTACGGGTCTGGGACTGGCAACAGCATATGGGATTGTGAAAATGCATAAGGGTCAGATCACTGCCGAATCCAATAATGATCAATTGAAAGGGCCCACAGGTACAAGTTTCAGGATAGTTTTGCCGAGAGGAAAGGAATGAGTATAAAGTATATATTTGGATTAGATTTGAGTTGTTTAGCAGAAAGTTCTATCAATTGTTAATTAATTAACATTAATGTAAATTTGTTCAATTTTCTGTTTGATTGATAGGATTTCAAGAAATTGAAAGAAAGATGAAAAAGAGTGATGTTACAATACTGGTTGCTGATGATGATCCTGATTATCTTTTTCAGACAGTATTCAGCCTTGAAAGGGCAGGATATAAAACAATGGCAGTTGAAAGTCAGGCTGAAGCTGAATCTGTAATCGCCAGATATAAACCTGATCTGGCAATTTTTGACCTTATGATGGAGAGTGATGACAGTGGTTTTATTCTGTGTTATAAAATGAAAAAAAAATATCCTGATGTGCCTGTAATTCTTGCTACAGCAGTTTCTCATGAAACCGGTTTGTCATTCAGTATCGATTCGGAACAGGAGAAATCATGGATCAGGGCCGACAGGTATCTTGAAAAAGGCATCAGGCCGGAACAACTTGACCAGGAAGTGATGAAATTATTAAAGCTATAAAATGGCAGTCTTAAAAATACTGGTTATTGATGATGAACCTGGTATCAGATCCGGAGTTTCCAGGATCCTGAAGAATTTTCATGTCACCTATCCTTTTATGGATGAAGATTATACATTTGATGTTACTGAAGCTGGTACAGGTGAAGATGGTATTTTGATTCTGGAAAAAGATATGCCTGATATTCTTCTACTTGACAATAAGTTACCGGGAATGCAGGGTGTTGAAGTTCTGGAATATGTAAGGGAAAAAAAATATGATATTGTTGTTGCAATGATTACTTCTTATGCATCCCTGGATGTCGCTATCAGAGCAACACGTGATGGTGCTATTGATTTCATTCCAAAGCCTTTTACTCCCCAGGAGCTCAAATCGAGCATTGAGAATATAAGCAAACAGCTTTATCTGAAACGCATTACGCATAAAATGCAGCAGGAGGGAAAAAAGATAAGGTATCAGTTTCTCTCTGTGCTTTCACACGAACTGAAAGCACCTCTGAATGCTCTTGAGGGTTATCTGAGGATGATGCAGGAAAAGCAGGCAGGTGACAGTATTGATGATTATGCGACTCCTATTGAAAGGTCACTTCAAAGGATTCAGGGAATGAGAAGTCTCATTATGGATCTGCTCGACTTTACAAAAATTAGACTGGAAAGAAGGGAAGAGAAAATTCAGGAGGTTAATCTTGCAGAAGTGGCTTCAGAGGCAATTATTACTGTTCAGCCATATGCCATACAGATGGATGTCTCTATTAAACTGGATATCAGGTCAGATGTAGTTATTGACGCTGACCCTGACGATATTGGTATAATATTTAACAATCTCATTTCAAATGCAGTAAAATATAATAAGGTAGGAGGTAAAGCAGATATTACTATTGATTCTTCCGACAACGATGCTATTCTTATCATTTCTGATACCGGTATCGGCATTACTAAAAATGATACTGAAAACCTTTTTGCAGAATTTGTCAGAATAAAGAATGAAAAAACAAGAAATATATCAGGCAGCGGACTCGGACTTTCAATTGTTAAAAAAGTTGTCGAACTTTATCATGGAAATATTAAAGTTGACAGCACTCCTGATGTAGGAACTGTATTTACAATCAGATTACCTAAAAAACGTTTGACTATTAACTGAGATATTGACAAACCTGACCTATGCGTACAAAGATTATGTTTTATCATTCCTCTAAAATGAATTTTTAAAGATGAGACTACCTGGAAAAACTGTAGAAAGGCTTAGTGAGTACAGAAGAACTCTTCTGGAATGCCTGAATGAAAACAGAAATTTCATATACTCACATGAACTGGCTGCCCGCCTTCATATTACAGCTGTTCAGGTAAGACGCGACCTGATGCTAATTGGTTATTCAAGTGTACAAAGAAAAGGGTATGATGTAAGGGAACTTGTTGACACAATTGGAAAAATAATAGATTCTGACAATAGTGTAAATGTTGCGGTAATTGGAATAGGGAACCTTGGCAGAGCTATTGCAGGTTACTTTAAGGGTAAACGTTCGAAACTGAACCTTGTAGCATCTTTTGATAATGATCCGCAGAAAATCAATAAGGTCATATCCGGAGTAAAATGCTATTCATATAATGATATTGAGAGAATTATCAATGAACTTGACATAAAGATCGCAATTCTTACTGTTCCTCCTGATTACGCAAGGGAGATCTCCGAAGAGGCTGTCAGGTTTGGAATTAAAGGTATTCTCAATTTTACGACTATCTCTCTAAATGTCCCGTCAGGAGTCTACCTCGAAGAGTATGATATGATAACTTCAATGGAAAAGGTTGCTTATTTTGTTAAAGAGATGAAAACATAGGGTTTCAGCTGTTCCATGAAGATATTCAGAAGTTTCGAAGAGGCTAAACACATAAAGAATCCTGTTGTTACAACCGGATCTTTCGATGGGGTTCACGTAGGACACAAAATCATTCTGAACCGGCTTAAGATGCTCGCAGAGAAGCATGAAGGTGAGTCTGTACTTGTTACATTTGATCCGCATCCCAGAAAAGTATTATACCCTGATACTGCCGGCAAAGACCTTAAACTTATAAATTCCCAGGAGGAAAAACTTTTTCTTCTGGAAAAGTCTGGACTTAATAATATTATTGTTATTGAATTTACCCGGGAGTTCTCAAAGATTACCAGCGAACAGTTTGTGAGAGACTTGTTGCATGGTTTGCTTCATGCCAGGGTTGTTGTTGTAGGATTCAATCATCATTTTGGTTTCAATAAGGAAGGTGATTATAAACAGTTATGGGAGTGGCAGGGAAAATACAATTTTGAAGCTGAAGAGATACCTGAACAGGAAGTACAGAATGAAACTGTGAGCTCAACAAAAATAAGGCAGGCAATAAATGAGGGATATATTCAGCGGGCTAACGCATATCTTGATCATTATTATTTTATTATTGGTAAGGTTGTAAAAACATCTGATTATGAAGCATTTGACCTGCCCGCAATTTTTAAAGTAGAGATAACAGACGAATCAAAGCTTCTTCCATCGCCGGGTATATATGCTGTGTCAGCCGAGTTTGGATCAGAATCATCAAAAGCAATGGTAATTATTTACAAAAACCAGGAACAAAATCCTGATGTGCTTGTTGATCTTCTAGATGCGGTAAGTTTTCAGGATAAAGACAAAATAAATCTCTATTTTCATAAAAAAATTCTGGGAGCTGTTAATATGTCTGACACAAAATCCTTACTAAAGATCAGTGCTGCGCGTGAGGAGATTACTGACCTTATTTACTGATAGGATTTTATACCACCGGGCGTTTTTTAATTATCTTTGTGTCACAATAAAAATCAATAAATTCATGAGGTTTACTCCTGAGAAATTACGAATTCCTGATCAGCGGATGAAGCCATTCATTGACGCGGAAGAGATATGGGATCTGATAAATAATACAAAACCTGATAAACAAAAAGTAAGGGAGGTGATTGCAAAATCGCTTGATAAACACAGACTTACTCTTGAAGAGACTGCTGTTCTCGTAAACGCTGTCGGGACTGACCTGGCTGAAGAGATCAAACAGGGAGCACGCGAATTGAAAGAAAAAGTTTACGGAAACAGAATTGTCCTGTTTGCACCGCTTTATGTAGGCAACAGGTGTACCAACAATTGCAAATACTGCGGATTCAGGGCATCAAATGCAGAAGCAATCCGTAAAACACTTAATGATAATGAGTTAATTAAGGAGGTTGAGGCCCTTGAAGACAATGGACAGAAGAGGTTGATTCTTGTATATGGTGAGCATCCTGATTACTCTCCCGAGTATATTGCTCATACAGTTAAACTAGTATATGGAGTAAAAAAAGGCCATGGTGAGATCAGAAGGGTAAATATAAATGCAGCCCCACTTGATATTGATGGCTTCAGAACTGTTGGAGAGTCAGGAATTGGGACGTACCAGGTCTTTCAGGAGACTTATCATCCGGAAGCCTACAAGTGGTATCATCTGGGAGGGAAAAAGAGAGATTATGAATACCGTCTTACGTCACTCGACAGGGCACAGGAAGCAGGTATCGATGATGTAGGGATAGGTGCACTTTTTGGTCTGTACGACTGGAGATTTGAAGTACTCGGACTTGTTCGGCATACCAATCATCTGGAGGCATGTTATAATGTCGGACCACATACTATATCATTTCCAAGAATAAAAGATGCTTTGAGTTTAAAGCTCGACAAAAAGTATGAGACCAGCGATGATGATTTTAAGAAACTGGTTGCAATACTTAGACTTGCCGTACCATATACAGGACTTATTTTAACAGCCCGGGAAACAGCTGAAGTCCGAAGGGAAGTGTTACAATATGGCGTTTCACAGATTGACGGAGGAACAAAACTTGAACTTGGATCATATTCAGATTCGAAGAATGAAGAGCAAAACCTGAACCGCGAACAGTTTAAAATAAGCGATAACAGGTCGCTTGCGGATGTAATTGATGAATTATTGGTAAATGATTATCTTCCTTCTTTCTGCACATCGTGTTACAGAATGGGACGAACCGGGGAGCATTTCATGGAGTTCTCAGTTCCGGGTTTCATAAAGCGATTCTGCACCCCTAATGCAATACTTACTCTTGCTGAGTATATATGCGACTATGCCCAGGGTGAAACAGTTGATAAAGGGTGGAAGGTTATTGAGAAAAATCTCGAAAAGCTGGAACCATCAGTTGCATCCGGTACCAGGACAAAAATAGAGTTGATTAAGAAAGGGGAGAGGGATCTGTATTTTTAGATGAGGGGGAGAGTGGGAGAAAGGGAGAGATTATAACGACATAGTAACTTGTCAGGAATTGCTAAAGAAAATATAGCCTTTTACATTCAATATTCAGGAATAAAACATAAACCAGGATTATATGATTAAAGTTCTCGGCATTAAGATAATAGACCGGATAAAGGAAGCCGGACTTACACAGGAAGTATTATCCCGTCACGCAACATTAATTACAACACGATTGGGTTTTCATGAGGTAACTGATGCCGTTTGCAGCCGTGAAGCCTATATTATCCTGCACCTTAATGGTGATCCTGCTGATACGGAAAAGCTCAGGTCTGACCTGGAAAATATTGGAGGTATCGAGCTCCGTGAAATGCTTTTTACTTCAGAAAAAGAGGCCCTGAATGTTGAAAAAGAGGATGATGCAGTTGAAATTCTGGGCATACTGGTTGAGAGGAATCATGATGTGATCGCCTCAGTTCAAAAACATCTCACTGCCTATGGTTGTAATATTCGTACCCGTCTGGGTTTAAATGAAGTGTTTTTCGGAGAACCGGCAGGACTTATAATTTTAGAATTGAAAGGAGATAAAAAGCAGCGGCTCCATCTCGAAGCAGACCTTAAAAGTTTAAAACAGGTACATGTCAGAACAATGGTATTTTAGATATCTGATCATGTAATATTATAAGCTGATACAGGCATATTATAATATTAATATCCTGAATACAGCTGGTTAAATATTAATCTGAACGTGCTGTATGTCTGTCCTCTGAATGTTATCTCCGGCCCAAAAGCATATAATTTTCCTTTGCCAACAGATGCTTCGAACGCTGCAACACCATCCTGTAAGTATTCCTGTCCCCATGCCCAGCCACTGCGTAGTGGTCTGGAGGAATCGAACCATGCAATGGGCTTTATTTTCATATTGCTGACAGCATCGGGTGTTATTCTGAAAACCGGACTTGAATTGAATATTACATCAGTTTTGGAATCCATTCCCCATGCAGATGGAAGAGATATATCAACTTTCATGGCTAAAACACTTCCGGGAATATAAAATTTATCTGATGATAATTGAACAGTTTTGCCATTTTTAATCTCAACCAAAGCATCGGTTACTGGTAATTTTAAATGGTACGCCAGGCTTGTGCTTCTCCCTATAGTTATAACCGAACCACCGCTTTCCATAAATTTTTTTAACTCATCAATCGAAGTATCGGCACTTATTTTTCCCCATTGCGATCTGTATTCTGCAGGAATGCTCTTTAAGCTTGTTGTATCCCTGGAATCTGATCGTTCAGAAGATGTTAAGGAAGGAATGGCTCCGCCCACAAAAATAATCACATCATAACTGTTTTTGAGATTTCCGGCATCAATTTCTTTTGCATAAATGGTTTTAAAACTGAAATGATGCTGTTCCATAATCCATCTTAACCATCCTGACGGCATTGATCCGCCATACATATCCCAAAGCGCAACGCGCAACGGAGCGAGTTTATCAGAGAGGTTGCCAGGTCGCTTGCCTGCCGGTTTGACATTAATGCCAATGTCAGATGAAGCTTTCTGAAGAATGCTTTTTGCCTTCTGGCTTGCCGGGATGAAAAAAGATCCTTGTCCTACTTCTTCTTTAATTTCCGGCTGATACTTTATCCTGTAAACATCAACACCTGAATTAATGAGATCATTCACTGCAATAAATGAATTACTGCATCTCGAATCGAGTATATAACCTGCAGAAGTGTTAGTAATATTAAGTGCACCGGACGGCGATTGAATCTCCCCGTATGGTATTGACTGAAATGGTCCATCGAATGAATCCATGATTCTTTCGAATTTAATTCCCATTGTATATGTCGGAGTCCACCCGGCCATGTCATATGGTGCAACAGGAGGACCACCGGGATATAAAAAGTCATTCGGATGGTCCTGTGGTTCAAACATATCCAGCACATGGGGACGAAATGCCTGATTGGTTTTTAAAATATAAGAGCCAGCAGGGTAGTTTTTACCTTCAACACTAAAACCGGTAGTGGCCTTAGAAAATCTGATTCCGGCCCTGATCATTGCATTGATAAGCTTTAAAGCAGTTGGAAAATCAGGCTGATCTGAAGTTATAATATATCCACGGGGATCACGTTGGGCCAGATCGGTAAATACCTGATCGTAATACTTCAAGGGTAAACTGCCCTGAGTTTCCCTTGGCGGGTTATTATTAGTATCGGTATTCTTCTTATTCTTTTGATCAGTACTAAAGGCATCTTTTACTGCAGCTATTTTCCTTGGAGATACTGTCCAGTTATCCCGGTTTCCTTTATCGATGGAATTTTTTCCCATACTATAGATGTTATATAGAAGGTGTTCCCGGTTTCTGGCTGCATAATCAAGGACTGCATAGTTTAATGATAAAGAATACTCTATTGATTTTCTGAAATACCATTTTTGGGGCATAACGGGATATGGAGTATTTCCGCTTGGAAGAAGACGATCGGGGACTAATGGAACGGAGGAAGGAGTAGGATTTCCTATTATTTCTGTAAGTAATCCTATCATGTTATGAAAATAAGTAGTAGTCCTGAGACCACCATTATACCATGTAGAAAATACTGATCCTCCACGTTCCGTATAACCTGGCTTTCCCTCCACGTTCAGCCTGTTGATCATAGCCGCACCAACAGCATCTATTCCTGTTATTACGAGTGGATTAAACAGATAATTAAACGGATCGCGGTAGGGTGGTCCTGCAACAACTGATCCTGCAGGACCAGCCTGGTGATGGTTGTAAACAATCTGTGGTATCCATTCAATATAGAGTTGATTGCTTAAGTTCCGGGTTTCCTTCATGTTCATCATGTAGAAATCCCTGTTGTTATCGTGGCCGGCATATTTCTGATACAATCGAGGAAGTTGGGAATAAGATCTTTTTAAGGTATCAGTATTTCTCATATACCAGTTTGCAACAAGTTCCTGTCCATCCGGATTTGCATGTGCCAGCAGAACGATCACTTCATCAAGGATTCGCAATGTTTCAGTATCGTTCCTGCTTACAAGCTGCCATAAAGTTTCAATCAGCTGATGGCTTCCCACGGTTTCTGTGGCGTGAAGACCTCCGTCGATCCAAACTACAGCTTTTCCTTCCAAAACCATTTTCCGGGCCTGTTCTTCTGTAATCCCTTCTGCATGTGCAAGATTCTGAGATATTTCCTTGTAACGGGTCAGGTTTTTTATGTTTTCAGGTGAGGAAATAACCATCATATATTGGGAACGACCCTCTTCGGTCGTTCCCATATTTACTAGCTGAACCCTGTTTGAGGCAGAAGCGATCTTCTTAAAATACTCCTCCGTTTGTGTATAAGTAGCAAGTTTGTAATTATCACCAATCGAAAAACCAAAATGTTCTTTTGGTGAGGTTAAAGTCTGAGCTACAGACAGAAGAGTTGTTATAAAAAAGACCAGTAATCCGGATAATAGTTTTGTCATTATTCAGTAATTGTTAAAGACTGTCTCCAAAATCTGCTTTGAATTTTGCAATTAGTTTTTCAGGCCAGTTGCTTACAGGTTCAAGTCTTCCTGTAAAGAATCTGAGTACCGGAGGTTCTTCGACAAACTTTAATCCGCCGACGAGCTCCTTGTTATTAAATAACCAGTTCAACCTGTCAATTAAATATTCAACCTGTGACAAGGTGAATACCCTTCTTGGGAAAGCAAGTCTCATAAGCTCAAGATCAGCCAGGATATCATTTCCATTCTCATCCCTTATGCTGCTTATTGTGCCCCGCTCCATTCCACGGCAACCGGAAATAATATAAAATGCTGCTACCAGAGCCCCGGCAGGATACTCACTCTGAGGTATCTGTGGCAGGAATTTTTGAGCTTCAATATGGCATCCGAGGGCTCCACCGGGCAATATAACAGGAATTCCAAGTTTATCAAGCTCCTTGGCAGCATAACTGATGAAAGCCGGGGACTGTCCAACAACATCTTCTTCAGTTGTTTCATATAATCCAACGGACATTGCCTCAATCTCGCGTATTGAAATTCCACCATATGTAAGAAAACCTTCATAAAGAGGTACGAGATCTTTCATCTTATTGTACAGATCTTTACTATTTGTGCAGATTGCACCACCCCTCGATGAACTTACTTTGCGGCCTGAGAAATAAACGATGTCAGATAAACCACACATCTCGATCAGGATTGAAGCAATGGTTTTATCTTCATAACCTGTTTCTCTTTTCTTAATAAAATATGCATTTTCTCCTATTAGACTTGCATCCATTACAATCATAATGCCATATTTATCAGCTATTTTCCTGACATCCTTAAAGTTCTCCATTGAGAATGGTTGGCCTCCGATAAGATTAGTTGAAGCCTCCATCCTTATAAAAGGAACATTCTCTGCCCCTTTATCTTTAATGAGCTGTTCCAGGCGCACTATGTCCATATTTCCTTTGAAAGGATTTGTGCTTTTTATTACCATTGCTTCCGGAGTATAGAGCTCAACAACGGACCCCCCGTTTAACTGTATATGTGCAAGTGTTGTGGTGAAATGGTAATTCATCGGTACAACAGATCCCTTTTTAACAAATATCTGTGATATAATATTTTCTGCAGCTCTGCCCTGGTGAACCGGCAGAATAAGTTTCTTGCCAAAAACATCATTAACGCTTTTTTCAAACCTGACATAACTTTGAGATCCGGCATAAGCATCATCAGCGATGAACATTTTTGAGAGTTGTTCATCGCTCATTGCATTTGTGCCACTATCGGTCAGCATATCAAGAAAGATATCCTTTGTACCTAACAGAAATGAGTTGAATCCTGCCTGTTTTATTGCCGTAAGGCGTTGATCCACCGGAACGAGCTTTAAAGATTGTACAATCCGAACCTTATGCATTTCAAGCGGGATCTCTTTGCCGTTAAAAAATTTTACTGTTCTTTTCTGAGTCTTTTCCATAATTTCCGTTCGTATTTTAAGGTTAAAAAAAAACTTACCAATTGTCTGGTAAGCCTTTAATGTTTGAAAACTGTTTTGTAAACAATGTTTTTTGCAGGACTTACTTTTTTTTACCTGCAATAATAATGGTAATAAATACCAATATTTAATCTTTTTATATGCATTGCTTAATATCTGACTTCAAACCTAATCTATTTTTATTCAAATGCAAAAAAAAGAGACAAAAAATCAGATATTTTATTTTTGTATGAATTTATTGGCTGGTTCTCCTTGTTTTGTAGTGCCTGGAATCGCCCCATTCACCATATACTACTTCGGCGTCAGCAAGCGTTACCCGTGCTTCAAGGCAACTCTGGCAGTCTTCTGCGGATTCGTCTGTACATGGTTTATTATCATAAAGTTTATAACTGTCGCGGTATCTGCCCGGAGTAATGTTCGGCATCAGGATATTAGCACCGATCTTCACTGCTTTCTCCCTTCCTATGGGATCTATCGCCTGGAGTGCAGTTGCCGCAACTATATTGATATCCTTCATCATTATCCGTATGAGGGCAATCATCTTAAGTGTCAGGTCGAACCTCTCTTTGAGCGGAAGAAGAGGTTCATTGGTAAGATTTAGAGGTGTGTCGGCGTGCTCAATGTATGGCCCCATTCCACACATGTCGATATTGAACTCTTTCATAAACAGCAGATCCCCTGCGAGATCGTCCAGAGTTTGAAATGGCAAACCTATCATGACTCCTGTACCTGTCTGGTATCCGATGTCCTGAAGATTCTTCAGACACTCAAGCCTCCTATGGAAGTCATGTTTTGAATCATCAGGATGGATCTTGCTATAAAGTTCTTTGTTCGTTGATTCGATACGGAGAAGATATCTGTGTGCTCCGGCATTATACCATTTCTGATATACTTCAGGATCATGTTCCCCGACAGAGAGTGTTACGCCAAGCTCTCCATTTGACAGTTCTTTTATCTTTACCAGTAGATTTTCTATCCTGTTTGTAACAAATTGACTTTCAAGTTCTCCTGATTGAAGGGCAATTGATCCGTAACGGTTATCATAGGCAAATTTTGCAGCAGATAATACCTCTTCATCAGAGAGGCTATACCGTTCGAGGTTTTTATTTCCTTTTCTTATTCCGCAATAAAGACAATCCTTTCCACAGATATTGGAAAATTCGATTAATCCGCGAAACCATACCTTTTTGCCAATATAATTTTCTTTTATCTCAGCAGATTTCTTAAAAAGCAGAGTCCTTTCTTCTCCTTTTGTTTCAAGCAGCCTTATAATATCAGCTTTAGAGAAATTTTCCCTGTTAAGAATATCTGTTATTTTGTCATCCATTGTAAAATAAATAAGCATGCAAAGATAATAAAACCATAGTATGATTATTGTATTTTATATCATGCACTGGCGTGTTTTTATTTCATACCTTGCTTAACTGAATTCATAATTAAAATCTTTACGATTAACTGTATAATGATAAATGAAAAGCTTATAAATCCGGAAAGTATAGTTGTTGTTGGAGGATCAGATGATCTTTTCAAACCGGGAGGTAAAGTCCTTAAGAATATTATTGAAGGAAAATTTTCAGGGAATCTTTACGTGGTTAATCCTAAACAGGATTTAGTCCAGGGCATTAAATCATATAAGGATATTAATGAAATTCCGGAGACTGATCTGGCTATTCTCGTAATATCAGCGAGAATGTGTCTGGATGCAGTTGAGGTTCTGATCAGAAAAAAAGGGACAAAGGCATTTATTATTATATCAGCCGGGTTCAGCGAAACAGGTGAGGAGGGCAGAGTACTTGAGAAAAAAATCGTTGATCTCATAAACGCTTCCGGAGGCTGTCTTATCGGACCAAATTGTATCGGAGTAATTACACAATCCTATCAGGGTGTTTTTACATCACCGGTTCCAAAACTAAATAAGAAAGGCTGCGATTTTGTTTCAGGTTCCGGCGCAACGGCAGTCTTTATTTTTGAGTCGGCTATGCCAAAAGGTCTGAACTTTTCAAGTGTTTTTTCTGTTGGAAACAGTGCTCAGACTGGCGTTGAAGAGGTTCTTGAATACTGGGATAATACCTATGAGACCGGTATAAGTTCTCCTATAAAACTTATTTATGTAGAAAGTATTCAGAATCCCGACAAGCTGCTTCATCATTCATCATCACTTATCAGAAAAGGTTGCAGAATTGCTGCTATAAAAGCAGGTACAACTGAAGCAGGAAGCAGGGCGGCTTCTTCTCATACCGGTGCTATGGCGTCATCCGATTCAGCGGTTGAGGCATTATTCAGGAAAGCCGGAATAGTCAGATGTTCAGGAAGGGAGGAGCTTGCAACAGTAGCTTCGGTATTCTTTCATAAGCATCTGAAAGGCAGGAATATAGCAATTATTACTCATGCAGGAGGACCTGCAGTAATGTTGACCGATGCCTTGTCAGCCGGAGGTATGAATATTCCAAAGATTACCGGCATCCATCACGACAATCTTCTTGCAATGATGAATCCGGGTGCCTCTGCTATTAATCCTATTGATATGATCGCAACAGCTACCACTGATCAGTTGGAGAAGGTTATAGATTATGTTGATAAGAATCTTACTATGATCGATGGGATGAGCGTTATATTCGGAAGCAATGGTCTTAATGATATGACAGAGGTCTATGATCTTCTTCACAGGAAAATTCAGGAATGTGATAAGCCACTTTATCCAATATTACCATCTGTTACAAGCTCGTCTAAAGAACTTGGTTATTTCCTTAATAAAGGGCATATAAATTTCCCTGACGAGGTCGTTCTCGGACGGGCACTTACAAAGATTTCTAATACTCCATATCCGGCCGAGGAGAAGATCTCTCTTGAAAATGTTGATGTTCAGATGGTAAGAAAAATCATTGATAATGCCTCCGACGGTTATCTTGAACCATTAACCGTGCAGCAACTCCTCAATGCCGCCAATATACCTTTTGTTAAGGAGAATGTTATATCAACAAAAAGAAAGCTTCTTTCGGTTGCAAAGGATACCGGTTATCCTTTGGCTTTAAAAGTTGTCGGACCAGTTCATAAATCAGACGTCGGAGGGGTTACTCTGAACATAAAATCAGATAAACATCTTGAAGCAGAATTCAGCAGGATGATGCGCATTAAAAATGTAAAAGCAGTTCTTGTTCAAAAGATGCTGGCAGGTACGGAGCTGTTTATCGGGGCAAAATATGAACCTCGTTTCGGACATATAATCCTTTGCGGTTTAGGAGGGATATTTGTGGAGGTTCTTGGTGATGTATCATCAGGTCTGGCACCTCTTACTATAAGTGAGGCAGAATCAATGATAAAGAGTCTGAGAAGCTATAAGATTATCCATGGTACTCGCGGTAAACCGGGTATTAATGAGTCACTGTTTGCTGAGATAATTGTCAGACTTTCAAGTTTATTACGTTATGCAACGGAGATAAAAGAGCTGGACCTGAATCCGTTAATCGGAAGCACTGATCAGATTACTGTTGTGGATGCAAGGATAAGAATAGAGAGATAATCATAAGGGATCATTTCCGATAATCATATTATTTTTTTCACCCAAATAAATTTTATGTTTATATTCGAAACTTATTTTTCATCATAATTAATTTTGATTTTAATGGTATGATGGAACCACACATGTTTGATATAATTATATTTTAAAGTGTTTGTATTTTAAAAACCTGTTGGTTTCATTTGAAAAAAATTAGTGAAATGATTATTCATCAACTTTCGGTTTTCCTTGAAAACAAATCAGGACGTGTTAAAGAAGTTCTGGCAGTTCTCGGGGAAGAGAATATCAGAATTACTGCTCTGACAGTTGCAGATACAGCTGAATTCGGTATTTTGCGTCTTCTGGTTTCAGATCCGGAAAAAGCAAGGGATCTTTTGAAGGATCATGACTTTACTGTTAATCTTACTGAAGTTATTTCTGTTGTTGCACCCAATGAGGCAAAACACTATGCAAGAGTATTAAAGATCTTGTCTGACCTGAATATAAGTGTTGAGTATACCTATGCATTTTCAACAGGTGAAAAATCGATAATCATTCTTCGTTGCAGTGATAGCAGTGAGGCCATAAATGCTCTGAAAAGTCATGAAATGGAATTGCTGAAAGCCAGTGATTTATACAAAATTTAGGACAATTATGCCAGAAGCATGGAATATGTTTATTCAATCTATTCTGGCGGTCAGACGCCTCTCCCCAAACCCCCCGCTCGAAAGGCGGGGCAGGCTCTCCCCCGAAGTGGGAGGGGCTTTAATTCAGGATTAACATCCTGAATGTCTTCCCCCTCTCACTCGGGAGAGGGGGAACGAGGGGGAGAGGCCGGTAAATAAAATTAAGTTCTGTGAATTTAAATTCTTAATATGGAAATATGGAACCGCCATTTCGAGTGTATGGATCGGGATGGTATCAGACATGTTCAGAGCGAAAGACTCAGGGAGACAGTAGAACGGGTATATTTTAATGTGCCTTATTACAGGAACAGGATGCAGGAGGCAGGACTGGGGCCGGAGAGCATTCATACAATAGATGACCTTTCAAAATTGCCCTTTACAACAAAGACCGATCTGCGGGATAATTATCCTTTTGGATTATTTGCTGTCCCTATGAGCGAAATAGTGCGGGTGCATGCTTCATCGGGAACAACAGGAAAGCCGACTGTTGTAGGTTATACAAGAAATGACATTTCCACATGGTCGGAAGTAATGGCCCGGACACTTACCTGTGCTGGTGCAAACCGCAATGATTTCATACAGATAGCATATGGATACGGCCTCTTTACCGGTGGGCTTGGTCTGCATTACGGGGGTGAAAAGATCGGTGCATCTGTTATTCCTATTTCGGGTGGTAATACAGTACGTCAGATTCAACTTATGCACGATTTCGGCAGCACCGTTCTGGCTTGCACACCATCGTATGCGTTATATCTTTCAGAAGCAATCCAGGAGAGTGGAATAAACCGGGATGAGCTTAAATTGAGGGTAGGGGTTTTTGGGGCTGAGCCCTGGACAGAGAACATGCGACGTGAGATAGAAGAAAAACTGAGGATTAAAGCAATTGATATTTATGGATTAAGTGAGGTTATTGGTCCTGGTGTGGCCAGTGAATGCCTTATACAGGAGGGACTTCATATAAATGAAGATCATTTTTTCCCTGAAATTATTGACCCCGGAACTCTTGAAGTATTGCCCGAGGGCAGTACCGGAGAACTGGTTTTTACCACACTAACCAAGGAGGGTTTACCTCTTATCCGCTACAGGACACGCGATCTGACACGTCTGACATATGAAAAGTGCAAATGCGGAAGGACAATGGTACGAATGGAAAAATGCCTGGGACGAAGCGACGATATGCTTATAATCAGGGGAGTAAACCTTTTTCCTTCACAGGTTGAAACTGTACTTCTTAATATGAGTGAAATTAAACCTCACTACCTGTTAATTGTCGACAGGGTTAATAATCTCGATACCCTTGAGCTGAAAGTTGAAGTTGATGAGGCATTTTTTCTGGATAAAATAAGTCAGCTTGAAGAGCTGCGCCAGAAATTGCACAATAATCTGGAAAATGCTCTGGGACTTGGCATTAAAGTAACCCTTGTTGAGACTAAAGTAATTGAAAGAAGCGAAGGTAAAGCCAAACGGGTTATTGATAAGCGAAAATTCTGAATTATTTTATATCTGGTCATTTTTAATGCCTGACAAAAAACATATTATTAAGATATTTATTTGATTATTTTTGGAAGTCTTAAAAACAGTTAGTCATTCTGAATTGGAAAATGAGAAATACTCCTGTTGATTATAATATTGTTAAATCTGTGATATCGGAAAGCGGAGTGAAGTATCTGGGTACTGCCAGTATCCGTGAAATTGTGAAGATTGTAAATCAGATTGAAAAGGCAACAGGCGTGGAGTATATAAGAATGGAGATGGGAGTTCCTGGGCTTTCTGCTCCATCCATTGGTACCGAAGCCGAAATTGATGCTTTGCGAAGAGGTGTGGCTTCAGTATATCCGAAGTATTGAAGGAGAAAAGTTTCTTAAGGAGGAAGCTTCCCGGTTTATTAAACTTTTCCTTGATATAGATATAAACCCTGAAGGTTGCATTCCAACTGTTGGCTCAATGATGGGTGGTTTAGTAAGTTTCCTGGTGGCTAACAGAAACGACAGAACGAAAGAAGGAACTCTGTTTATTGATCCGGGTTTTCCTGTTCAGAAACAACAGGTTAAAATGCTGGGACATGACTATTATTCTTTTGATGTGTATAACTACCGGGGTAAGAAACTAAAAGCAAAACTTGAGTCTTATTTAAAGACCGGAAGGATCTCATCATTGCTTTTTTCAAATCCGAATAATCCGACATGGATCTGTCTTAATGAGGAGGAACTTGCAATAATTGGCGAACTTTCGGTTAAGTATGATGTTATAGTAATTGAAGACCTGGCATATTTCGGAATGGATTTCCGCAAAGATTATTCTGTTCCAGGCATGTCACCTTTTCAACCAACTGTTGCCCGTTATACTGATGAGTATATAATGCTTATTTCAAGTTCAAAAATTTTTAGTTATGCCGGTCAGAGAGTGGGATTGATGGCAATTTCAGATAAACTATTTGACAGATCTTATCCTGATCTTTTACGATATTACCCGACTGATAAATTCGGACATTCGGCTATTTATGGGGCAATATATGGTATTTCTGCAGGTGTGGCTCACTCGGTACAATATGGTTTTGGTGCGATACTTAAAGCATTGAATGATGGAGATTACAACTTCCGTCATGATATTATTGAATATGGTGAAAAGGCCCGTGAAATGAAGAGAATGTTTACTTCAAATAATTTTATTATTGTATATGACAAAGATCTTGATGATCCTCTTGCAGACGGATTTTATTTTACTATCGGATATCCCGGAATGACAGGTTCTCAGTTACTTGAAGAACTTTTTTACTATGGTATCAGTGCTATATCACTTGAAATTACGGGAAGCGAAAGAAATGAAGGACTAAGGGCTTGTGTTTCAAAAGTTTCAAGAAGCCAGTTTCCTGACCTTGAGATCCGTTTAAAGAGATTTTCTGAGGATCATCCGATAAATTTGAACAAATAATCCGGTTTATGGCAAAGATTAAAGGCAGTATTGTTGTCAATGTTGATAAATGTAAAGGGTGCGAAGTATGTATGGTGTCTTGTCCTACTGGTACCATCGCAATGGCAAAGGAGGTAAATTCGAAAGGTTATTATTATGCCTACCCTGCAAACCCTGATCTCTGTATAGGTTGTGCCAGTTGTGCGATGGTTTGCCCTGATGGAGCAATAACAGTTTATAAAACAAAAATTTAGCCATATAATGGAAAGAGAATTAAGGCTGATGAAAGGTAATGAAGCAGTGGCTGAAGCTGCCATACGTGCCGGTGCTGATGGTTATTTCGGATATCCTATAACTCCTCAGAGTGAGATCCTTGAATATCTTATGGAAGCAAATCCGGAAGAAACCACAGGTATGGTTGTATTACAGGCCGAGAGTGAGGTTGCAGCAATCAATATGGTTTATGGTGGTGCAGGTTGCGGTAAGAAAGTTATGACCTCATCCTCTTCTCCCGGAATAAGTCTTAAACAGGAGGGAATATCCTATATAGCAGGCGCTGAGCTGCCTTGCCTGATTGTGAATGTGGTAAGGGGAGGACCCGGACTCGGAACTATTCAACCTGCACAGTCTGATTATTTTCAGTCGGTTAAGGGGGGAGGACACGGAGATTATCACCTGATTGTTTTTGCTCCGGCATCTGTTCAGGAAATGGCTGATTTTGTCGATCTTGGATTTGAACTCGCTTTCAAATACCGTAATCCTGTTATGATACTCTCAGACGGAGCTATTGGTCAGATGATGGAAAAAGTTTACCTGAATCCTCAAAAGGAGAGGATGAAGGTATTTCCGGAGTGGGCCACCACAGGAAAATCTGCCACAAGGCCACGAAATATTATTACTTCCCTGGATCTTGATTCCATCGGACAGGAGGAATTCAACCAGAAATTACAGGACAAGTATAATTTGATCCGGGAAAATGAAGTACGTTTCGAAGAGTTTTCAACTGATGATGCTGATTATCTGCTGATTGCTTACGGTACAAGCGCCAGAGTCTGCCAGAAGGCTGTCCAGATTGCACGCGGACAGGGTATTAAAGTCGGTTTATTAAGGCCAATCACATTATTTCCATTTCCTGAAAAGAGGATAAAGGAGCTTGCAGAAAAGGTAAAAGGAATTCTTTCTGTCGAAATGAGCGCCGGCCAGATGGTAGAAGATGTTCTGCTTGCAGTTAACGGAAAAGTGCCTGTTAAACACTTCGGAAGAATGGGAGGGATAGTAACAACACCAGATGAGGTGGTTGAAAATCTGAAAACAAAAATTATTGGAGGCTAGGATATGATTGAAACAACAGGATTAAAATATATCATTAAACCTGAGAATCTGGTTTACAAAAGAACAGACCTTCTTACTGATAATACCCTTTCATACTGTCCGGGCTGCGGACATGGAACAGTACACAGGATTCTGGCGGAAATAATTGAGGAAATGGATCTACAGTCCAAGACAATTGGTGTATCTCCGGTAGGGTGTTCGGTCCTGATGTATAATTATATTGATGTGGATATTCAGCAGGCAGCACATGGACGGGCGCCTGCAGTTGCAACTGCTATCAAGCGTCTTTTACCTGATAAATTTGTTTTTACCTACCAGGGTGATGGTGACCTTGCAGCAATAGGTACTGCTGAAACTATTCATGCCTGCAACAGGGGTGAAAATATACTGATAATCTTTATTAATAATGGTATATACGGGATGACAGGTGGTCAGATGGCACCCACAACCATTCCTGGAATGAAGTCATCCACTTCACCGTTGGGCAGAAATGTGAAAACAATGGGCAATCAGCTTGATATGACCAGTATTGTTGCAACCCTTAAGGGCACTTATTATGTAACCAGACAAAGTGTGCATACTCCTGCCAATGTCAGAAAGACTAAGAAAGCAATTCGGAAAGCCGTTGAATACCAGAAACTTGACAAGGGTACCTGCTTTATTGAAGTGGTTTCCAATTGTCCTTCAGGATGGAAGATGACTCCTGTTCAATCGAATAAATGGATGGAGGAGACAATGTTTCCCTATTACCCTCTTGGCGATCTGAAGGTTCCTCAGGAATAGTCCATATATAATTAAATGTGAAATTCATAAGAAAATGACCGAAGAAATAATTATAGCCGGATTTGGCGGGCAGGGTGTCCTTTCGATGGGAAAAATTATGGCATATTCAGGTGTAATGCAGGATATGGAGGTGAGCTGGATGCCATCTTACGGACCTGAAATGAGGGGAGGAACTGCAAACGTTACAGTTATTTTGAGCAGTGAACGGATCAGTTCTCCCATTATTAAGCATTTTGATACTGCTATTATCCTGAATCAACAGTCGCTCGATAAGTTTGAGAGTTATGTAAAGCCTGGTGGTATACTTATATATGATGGCAACGGAATTACCAGACATCCTGAAAGAAAGGACATAACAATCTACAGGGTTGATGCCACCGAAGAGGCAGCAAGAATGAACAGTTCCAAGACTTTCAATATGATTGTTCTCGGGGGCTTTATAAAAGTCAGGCCTGTAATAAAACTTGAGAATGTTATTAAAGGGTTGAAAAAGTCACTGCCTGAACGATATCATAATCTCATCCCTATGAATGAAAAAGCCCTTATCAGAGGAGAAGAGATTATTAAAGAAGTTTCTGGTAGTTAATATATTTTTAGTTCTCTATTTCGGTGCTCCGCACCTTCAGTGTCTCGTACAGATCATTAACTACAAATATTATTGGTGCTCTGCACCTTTCTTTGTTTGATTCTCATTTTAAATTTTCAATCGCATATAAAATAATCCTTTTGTCATTGTAACCGTCAAATATTAGTAGAGAAAACCCGGGTATTTGAATGCGGTAGAGCCGCCTGATATTTATAGTAAGGTATTTGTGATATAACACGAAATGTGCAGCGCACCATAATAATTAATCCCAACCAAGTCGCATTACGGGCACATGATAACATTGAACACTAATCTTTAATGCAGCGAATGGTGTATGCATTTTTCGTATCAGATTGAAACCTCCCTGAATATTTGTCCTCAGATGACATTGTTCTGGCTAATGCATGAAAATCATCTATCGGACTTGATGTCCACCAATAACCTTTGTTTTTAATATCGAGGAAAACTCCTTTAATATGTCTTCTGGATCCACCAGGAAGGGCATTGAAGTTGTATTGATTTACGAAACATGGATTTGGACTGTTCCAATATGTACTTTCAGGATTTTTAAGCTTGCCGCCGGCAATCTCATGACCTCCAAGAAATTTTTCTAATACCTTCCAGTCTGAATCGGTTGGAACACGCCATCCTACAGGGCAGATCTGTCCTGTGCTTACAGTATGGAAATTATAAAGCGGACCATATATGTTATTAAATCCTGCAGAATCGTTGTTATACCAGCAGAGTGCGGGTCCTTCATGGTAGATCCAGTTTGTATCTTTTGTCACAACAGGAATTTTGATCCCGTCGTTTAGTCTGGTTGATTTAAGATTTTCGGCCATCCAGATCTGGGTCCCTATTCCAATAGTTTTATAAGTATTACCTTCTGAATCTGTTACTTCTCCTGTTTCTCCTGTATAGTCTATAGTTGTAGTGTTAAATCGTTCACAATTAAATGCAAGAAATGCAGTTAAAAGAAAACAAATTGTCTTAAGAGTTTGATATTTCATTGGTTTAATCATCTCTTATTTGTTTGAACAGATTACAATAGAAAAATTAGTAATATTTGCATAATCAGTTAAATTTATATGCAGGGCTTTTAAAATGTATATTGTCCTTAAGATTAATAATAATAAACGTCAGAGCCTCTTATAAAGTGTCTGATAATCAATTTTTATTTTAATTGAGTACCATGAATCGTGCATATAAATTGTTTTTATTTTTTGCCATGATAAAGTAATTCTTAATGGTCGATTACTCATCAGTAGCATGTGTATTTCATCACTATTCACTATAGGCAAAAAGATTTTAGTGTGAAATCATTAAGTTTATTTAACTTTCCCCTCCTTTTGAAGCTACTCTTTGTACACATCTTTTTTTTTGCTGATTTTCAATTGAGTAGATAATATTTAGTGAAAATGTATAGCTCCATGGGATTTCACTTCGTTCGGAATGACAGACTATCTTATTGGTAGTGAGGGAAATTTGCGATTCGCAAGTAATTTAAATTTTTTATTGGCTATTCTACGACTCGCCACTTCTCCCTCTCTCATCCCAAAAACCAGGTGTCATTCCGAGACGAAGTGAGGAATTAAGTCCAACTCCCATATTATGAGGTAAATAACATTTGTATTTCAAAATGTGTACAAAGAGTAACCCGAGTGAGAGGGGGGAAGCAAATCAAAAGTAAACTACTCAGCTTTTCTACCAAAATACATTTACTATTCTATTACCTTGTTAATTATTCCCTTGCTTTAATCTAAAATGTACATAATAATCCTGAATGACTTCCCCCTCTCACTCGGGAGAGGGGGACTGAGGGGGAGAGGCTAGACTTAGCCAAATCCTTAAGTTACGGCTATGCTCCTTGGGTGTTTTGGGGTAAGCTGAATAGCCTTATTTCTCGTAGAAATGCATATCTTTAATATACTTCCAGACCGATGGTGCCAGATAATATGACATGTCCTTGCCTCTTCTTATTCCATCCCGAATAAAAGTTCCTGAGATGTCCATGAGAGGCGCGTTTACAGAATGTATCTCTGCAAGCGCAAGCACCTGATCAAGAATCGGGGAAGCAGGCTTTACCGATTCAGGACGGGGATATACAAATATTGGGTATCTTTTTACCACTTCCTGTACATTCTTCCATTTATGAAGAGTATAAAGATTATCCTCTCCCATTATAAGTGAAAACTCATTTTTTGGATATTTTTCATTCAGATATGTAAGAGTATCAATAGTATATGATGGTACCTTAAGTTTGAATTCAATATCTGAAGCTCTCATCTGTTCATTATTTCCAATAGCCAGCTCAGCCATGTAAAGCCTGTGATAATCAGCAAGAAGGGTTCCTTTTCTCTTTAGCGGATTATGCGGGCTTACAACAAACCACACATGGTCGAGATTGGTAAACTCAATAATATAACCGGCAATAGCAATATGTCCGATATGTATCGGGTTAAATGATCCAAAATATAATCCGATTTTCGCCATCAGAGTTCAATTTGATCCTTGAAGAAAGGATGTAACAATTTGGAGTGTTGTTTTTTTAGCCTGGTCCAACTGGTGATTTACAACAACAGTATCGAACTGATCAGCCAGCTTCATCTCTTCCTTTGCTTTTTCAATTCTTATTTTTATTTTTTCAGGACTATCAGTTGCTCTTTTTATTAAACGGTTCTCCAGTTCTTTAACTGAGGGTGGCATTATAAATATTGCGATCGAATCTGTACCAAATTTTTTCTTCAGATTTATTCCCCCGGTGGCATCAACATCGAACAAAACAATCATTCCTTTCGACCAGATCCTTTCCAATTCGCTTTTAAGAGTTCCGTAAAACATATCTTTATATACCTCCTCCCATTCAACGAAATCATTGTTTTCAATTTTTTTTAGAAATTCGGGTACTGACAGGAAATAATAATCAACACCATTTTCCTCGTTACCTCTTAAAGGCCTTGTAGTTGCAGAAACTGAAAACGAAAGATTTAATCCGCTCTCCAGAAGATGTTTTACTATTGTTGTTTTTCCTGCTCCTGATGGAGCTGATATTATAACTAGTTTACCTTTCATTATAATATGTTGAGTGTTTGTTCCTTGATCTTCTCGAGCTCATCTTTCATCATCACAACAAGTTTCTGAATTGATGAATCATTGGCTTTCGATCCGATTGTGTTGATCTCACGACCTATCTCCTGGGCTATGAAATTTAAGATCTTTCCATTTGGAGAAGGAGTATTAATTGTCTCAATGAAATAATCGCAATGGGTTTTCAGTCTTACTTTCTCTTCATTAATATCAAACTTTTCCATATAAAAGATCAGTTCCTGTTCAAACCTGTTCTTATCTATGTTTTCCGATCCGACATTTTCTTCGAGCAGGGTAAGCAGTTTTTCCCTTATCCTTGCAATTCTTCCCTCTTCATACCCTCCGACAGATTCAAGTAATGACAATATCTTTCCTATACATTTATTTAAATCTGACATAATCGAGTTTCCTTCTTCTGTTCTGTAAAGATCAAGCATGTCGACAGACTCAATGATTTGATTTTTTACAATTTTCCACTCCTCCTCAGGCAACTCCGTCTTTTCTGTTTTCAAAGTGTCGGGAAGCTTCATTATTGCAGAGAATATCTGATCATCGAGTTTTATTTTAAGATCTGATGCAATCTCTTTGAACTGGTTATAATAATTTTTTACACCCCTTTTGTTTATTACAGTCGCAACTTCATCATCGAGCATATCACAGTAAATAGAAAAATCAATCTTTCCCCTGTCGAGTTTCTGGCTTATAAGATTCCTGATCTCAGGCTCTTTCTCTTTATATAACCATGGCAGCTTAGTATTAAGGTCAAGCTGCTTGGAGTTGAGTGATTTTATTTCGATAGAAATTTTTTTCTGTGGTGTTTCTGCAATGGCTTTACCATAGCCTGTCATGGATTTTATCATCACTCTTTTTATTGATATTGTTTTAATTAAGATTTGGCTGAAAGTTACAAATTATCGTTGTATTTTACAATTGCCTTGCTCTTCCAACGTCCTGTTTTATAGTATAAATAGGATAGTGTAAGCCCTATAAACCAGCCGGCAGGTATTGCCCACCATATTCCTGCGGCACCAATCTTTCCGGATAAAAACCATGCCATAGGGATCCTTATGATCCACAGAGAGAGAAGAGTAATGAACATCGGGATCATTGTATCTCCTGCTCCCCTGGTGACTCCGTTGTAAATAAACATAAGGGTGAACATTATATAAAAGGAGCTTACAATTGTCAGGTACTGGTCTCCTAAACGGATAACCTCAACATCCTTTGTGAAGAGACCCATAAGGAAATGACTGGTCAGGACAATTGCTATAGTTGTAACAATTGTTACAATTCCCGACATTTTCAAAGTGGCAAGTAATCCTGCCCTGATCCTGTCCAGCTTATTAGCACCAATATTCTGACCAACAAATGTGGAAAGCGCCTGCGAGAACGACATTGCCGGGATCAGGGCAAGGGAATCAAGCCTGCTTGCAACAGAATATCCGGCTATAACATTGGTGCCGAATTTATTGACAATCCCCATTAATGCCAATGCTCCCATTGCAACGAGTGTCTGTTGTAATCCGGTCGGCAATCCGATCTTAATGCTTTGCTGAAATACTTCCCTGTCGAAATGCAGCCCTTTTATTGCTATCCTGATAAGCTTATGTGTTTTGTTGAGCCAGTAAATTGCCAGTCCGAAAGCTAGGCCATTTGCAATCAGTGTTGCGTAGGCAGCTCCTGCAATGCCCCACCTGAAAACTGCAACAAATAAAAGATCAAGGATAATATTCGCAATAGTTGCAATAATAAGAAAGTATAAAGGAGTTTTAGAATCACCCAGCCCTCTCAGAACAGCACTCGTACCATTAAAACCGAAAAAGATTATTATTCCTGACAAATAGATCCGCAGATAAAGAACAGCCTGTGGCATTATATCTTCGGGTAATCCCAGGAGGCGAAGAAGTGGTTCAGCAATAATTACACCTGCAACAGTGGTTATCAGGCCAATAATAGTACTGTAGATGTACATTGTATCAATAGCTCTTTTGACTTTAACAAAATTTTTGGCCCCGAAGTACTGGGAGATAACTACTGTTGTACCCATAACCAGGCCAATGATCATTGAAACCATTACGAAAATTACAGGGAAGGATGCACCTATTGCAGCGAGTGCTTCTTTCCCAACAAAATTACCAACCACAAAACTGTCGACTACACTGAAAAGTTGCTGGAATACATTGCCAAGAAGCATAGGTGCTGCAAAGTGAAGTATTAGTTTTCCCTCATTGCCTGTTGTGAGATCCTGCATCCTTGTGTTTTAGTGGTGCAAAGAAACTCAAATAAAGGGTATTTTCAAAGGAGCATTCAAACCTTAAATACCTGGTGGTGCAAATAATGTTATGGTAATTCAGCTCATTTATATGGTTGTTCTAAAAAGTCATAAGGTTAAAAATATATCTGTTTTGATATTAATGGATATAACAGACTTCCGTTTTTTACGTTAATAATTAACTTCGAATAAACATACAGGAATGATTTTGCAAAATTTAAAGTTATTTATAATATATTCAACCGGTAATACTGATCTGAAAAATTATTAATTATGAGAAGATATAGTTTAAAATTATTTCTGGTGTTCATTTGTGTAAATATCTTTATTTCAGGCTTATCACAACAATTTGAAACAAGATCGGATTCCATTGGAAGAGTACTTGATTCTCTGAAACAGAACGGAATTATTTTTAATGAGAATAAGAAAAAACCTGAGATAAAACTTACGACTAACGAATCTGTCAGATTCCTTCAGCAACGGTATCAGTATCAGAACTGGAAGGATATTAAAGATCCATTCCGGCAAGCTATTGGTCACCTGATATATGAAGCTTCTAATCCCCGGTTTGATTCCACTAAACATATTCTTGAGAGCTTCCCGTATGATTCCCTTAATATTCCGTGGGATAAATTTTTTATCTGGGAACCTCTGAAGCTGAAGATACCCGTGGTTAATCTTCAGGAGATCAGAACACCAGTTGATTCATCAGGTATCGTTAAGGAAAACTATACTGCAATTCCGGATTCTCTCAGTCAGGATACTTTAAGGATACCCTACTATATTACTAGTTTTAAACCTGTTACAGGTTTGAAAGATACAACTATTTTAGTAGTTATTGATACAATTGACAGGGTAACCTCTGACAATTCAGAGTTTCCGTTCCGTTATCTTAATTATCCGTACCAGTCAGATTCTTTGCAGGTTGCAGTGAATTCATTATTGGATTATCTTGAAGCACGTGATTCTTCTGTAATTAATTTCACAGGCATAGGTAGTAGCATTACCCCTGTATGGATTAATTCTAAATCTGATAAAGTTGTTCGCTACTGGCTCAAAAATGATTTCTCCGATTCAGTAACAGTATGGATAGGAAGTCCTTCAAGAAATACAATTGGTCTTTTTCTGGAGAATGGAGTGAACTTCAGAAGGCCTGTCAGGCAGAATAATTATGCTGAGGCTAAAATTGATATTCAATCAATGGATAACTCAAAACTTCTTGAAGCACAGAAGATTGCTTTAAAACCTCAATACTGGAAACTCAGGTCGGAGGCATCGTTTCAGCTGAACCAGGCAAGCATGGCTAACTGGGTTAAAGGCGGAGAGAATAATATTGCCACAGGGCTGGATATTACCGGATATGCTGACTATAATAACAAAACTCTTAATGTATCTTCAAATAGCATAGGAAGAATAAGATTGGGATTTTTATCATCGGGGAAGGATGGAATACGGAAAACAATAGACCTTCTTGAGTTAAACTCAAAATTAAATCACAAAGCATTCGGAAAATTTGACTTTAGTGGTATTTTAGTTTTCAGAACCCAGTTTGCCAAGGGTTATAATTATCCTAATGATTCGATTCCTGTATCCAAGTTCCTGAGTCCGGCAACACTTACACTCGGAATCGGACTTGATTACAAACCTAATAAGGTCACATCATTGAACTTTTCACCACTTTCCTATAAAGGGACTTTTGTCGCAGACACAGGAATGATTGATCAGACTAAGTATGGTGTTGATATCAACAGGAAATCTCTGCATGAGCCTGGGATAAGTTTTATGATGAGCCACGAGTTCAAACCAATGAAAACTGTTACCGTTAAAAACAGGGTACAGCTATTCTCAAATTATGCAAATAATCCGCAAAATATTGATATTGACTGGGAAATGCTGGTAACAGCCAGTCTCAACTGGTTTACAGAGGTCAGGTTCAATACTTATCTCATTTATGATGATGATATAAAAACCATTGAATATGAAAATGATAAACCAGTGCTGGGGGCGGATGGAAAACCAAAGAAAACAGCAAGGGTTCAGTTTAAAGAGATGCTGGGATTCTCATTGATTTTCAGATTTTAAGACTTGGTGTAGACCTCTCCCCCTCTCCCGATAGCTATCGGGACCCCCTCTCCCGGGGTGCTACTCTTTGTACACATCTTTTTTTTTTGCTGATGTTCAATTGTGTAGATAATATTTAGTGAAAATGTATATGCTCCATGGGATTCCTCACTTCGTTCGGAATGACAGACTATCTTATTGGTAGAGAGGGAGAAGTGGCGATTCGCAAGTAATTTAACTTTTTTATTGGCTATTCTGCGAATCGCCACTTCTCCCTCTCTCATCCCAAAAACCAGGTGTCATTCCGAACGAAGTAAGAAATCTCCAACTCCCATATTATGAGGTAAATAACATTTGTATTTCAAAATTGTGTACAAAGAGTAGCCCGGGGTGAGAGGGGGAAGTCATTCAGGATGTTGATCCTGAATTAAAGCCCCTCCCACTCGGGGGAGGGGTTTGGGGAGAGGCTTGCTGAGACATAGTAACGCATGAGTGAATTGAATAACAATGATAAACTAATTTTCAGAGTATTTTAAATTAAGTAACTCTTAAGTTGACGGCCTTTGGGACTGAGGGGGAGAGGTCCTCCTATAGTGTCTTCTGGTAGATCCTGAACCTCTTCACCACCTTGCAACCCACACGTTCGTATTCACCCCTCATTTTGGTATTGTCTTCAAGTACAAGGTGACTGTCCAGGGTGTCCATTTTATGCTTTATTCCTGACTGGAGTATCTTGACTCCCATCAGCACATCAAGACCCTTACCCCTGTAATCTTTACTGACTCCTCCAAGCATCATCAGCAGCTTTTTGGACCGTTTGGAATCCTTCAGGATTTTAAAAATCCCGAACGGGAATAATTTTCCTTTCGCATCTCTTATCCCTTTACTGAAATCCGGCATCCCGATGGCAAATCCTACAAGTTTGTCTCCGGTTTCAATGAGTTTTATGAATTTTGGATCGAGTATTGGGAGGTACCGTGCAGCAAAATCGGCCTTTTCTTTATCATTAAGAGGTACAAAACCATAGATCTCAGCAAAAGTTTCATTCATAAGTTCCAGTACCCTCAAAATATATGGTTTTAGTTCCTTTTTGGTGTTAAATTCAATAATCTTATACCCGTTATTATTTTCAAAACGTGAGAGGACTTTTTCATATATGACAGGAAATACTTCAGGTATCTTCCCAAGGTAATTAACAAGATCTATCTTTTTTTCAAATCCTTCCGCTACAAGAAGCTCAGGCATATATGCTGAATTATTCGGACTGGTCATAAATTGCGGATACTCAAACCCTTCAACCTGAAATCCCTGGGGATCTTTATCTGAAAAGCCCAGAGGCCCGATAAGGGTGATCATACCATTTTGCTTAACCCACTCCTCAATTCTGGAAATAAGTGCATGAAATACCTCTTTATCATTATAGCACTCCATGAAACAGAACCGGCCATTCTTTTCATTATGTATTGTATTATACCTGTTATTGATAATTCCCATTATCCTTCCTACAGGTTTTTTATCCCTGTAAGCAAGAAGAAGCAGGGCATCGGCATACTTAAACGACTTGTTTTTCTTCTTATCGTACAATTCCCATTCATCCATGTATATTGGCGGAAGCCAGTCAGGTTCATGTTTATGTACTTTTTCCGGAAGATATATAAATTCACGGAGGTCTTTTTTCGTAACAACTTCTTTAATGACTAATTCTCCCATGCAATTATCATTTTTTATATTGACAAGAAACAAAAAAAAAGTTTAAATGAATAATTCCGGCTAATAAAATATTAGTTCAGCTACTTCTCAGAATCAGATCAGATATAGTAAAAATGGCAAAAAGTATGCTTGCAACACCATTAACTGCCCCAAAAGCCATGTTTACTCTGCTTAGGTCATCATGCTTTACCATCAGGTGCTGGTAGATCAGTAATGATGTAAAAATTCCGGCACCTGTCCAGAAGAGAATTCCTGCATTTCCAAAGTATCCCGCTAAATAAACCAGAATAGTTGTTATAACATGTAAGATGACTGATATAGCCAGAGCTTTCTTTCTGCCGACTGATGCCGGCAGTGAATGTAATTCGTTTGATCTGTCAAACTCATCATCCTGAAGAGCATATATTATGTCAAAACCACTGACCCATGTTAAGACAATAAAAGAAAATAATAATGGTAGAATATCGAATTTTCCTGTAACTGAAATATAAGCACCTATGGGTGCAAGACTTAAACCAATGCCCAGGATAATATGGCATAGCGATGTGAATCTTTTTGTAAAACTATAGCCCAGTATGACTAGCAGTGCAACCGGAGACAGAAAAAAAGCAAGCCGGTTAATAAACAGGGTGGTTAAAATAAAAAGAATTGAATTTGCCGCAACAAACATGGATGCGGCATTTTTATTGATTAAACCTGCAGGAATTTCCCTCCTGCTTGTCCTGGGATTAAGTGAATCAAATTTTCTGTCGGCCAGTCTGTTGAACCCCATTGCGGCATTGCGTGCAAAAACCATGCACATTAAAATCAAAAGAAGCACTCTTATACTAAAGTCATGATCAGCTTCTGATACTCCCAGTGAAAATCCTATAAGTGCAAAAGGCATGGCAAAAATAGTATGTGAAAATTTTACCAGCGAGAAAAAGTTTTTAACCGATCTGAGAAGTGTTTTCATTGACAAAGAGCCTTCAAGTAAGATTCATAATTTTCATCGCTGAAAGTAACAAATATCACCTTGCCCGGGTAATCGTGTTTATTTAGAAATCTTTTTGTTTCATTAACAGCTATCAAAGCTGCAAGTTCAACCGGGAAACTGTAAACGCCCGTTGAGATAGCAGGAAAAGCTACTGATTTGAATTTATTATCACTTGCGATCAGCAGGGTAGTCTGATAGCAGGATGCAAGTAGTGAACATTCATCATGATCCCCTCCATGCCATACTGGACCAACTGTGTGAATAATATATCTGGCTTTTAATTCATGTCCGCCTGTTAATTTCGCCTGTCCTGTTTCGCAGCCTTTCAACAGTATACACTCTTCAAGCAGCCCGGGACCGGCTGCTTTATGTATAGCACCATCGACTCCGCCACCCCCGCGAAGGGTATTGTTGGCAGCATTAACAATTGCATCTGCCTCAAGAGATGTAATATCTCCTTTGATCAGCTCAATCCGGCCATACTTCATTATCTTATCTGAGCATTGAGTTCAGTTTCGTATGCCCTTATCAGGTTATTCATAACCTTGTCTATAGTCTTGTCAGTCATTGTTTTAATATCATCACGAAGGATAAAACCTATGGCATATGATTTCTTATTTTTACCAAGGCTGTCACTCTCATAAACATCGAAAAGGGTAACATCGTGCAGAATGTTTTTTTCAGTCTTAAAGGCAAGATCTCTCACCTGGCTGAATTTAATTCCCCTGTCAAGTAACAATGCCAGATCTCTTCGGGCAGAAGGATATTTCGGCAGTTCGTGGAACGAGATAGCATGCGAGCTGACTATCTTCATAAGGTAATCCCACTCTATATGTCCGTAATAAACATCCTGACCAATATCGAACTGTGTCAGGTATTTTTTGGATATTCGTCCGGCTTCCGCAATTATTTTGTTATTGAGAAGGTATGTTAAAGACTCTGCATAATACTTCATTTCGCTCTCACCTGTTTTCAGGGTTTCAATCCTTATTCCGACTCTGGAAAGTATCATTTCAATATAAGATTTTACATTGAAAAAGTCGGTAGGGGTGGTCTTTATGTTCCAGTTCTGACGACTTGTATTTCCGGTAAGAAAAAGATCAAGTGATGTTTTTTCCAGGTAATTTTCCGCCTTAGGGTATGAGTTTGCCGTTTCCCTATAAAAGTAGCAATGTCCGAATTCGTATAATTTCAGATCATGGTTCTGCCTGTTTATATTCCAGATAACTGAATTCAAACCACCGTAAAGCAGAGATTGTCTCATGGCATTGAGATCAGTGCTCAGTGGATTGGCAAGCATAACAAGTTGTTTTTTGTCGAAATCCGGATTATGCTCATACCATGCTGCGGGATTGAGTGAATTGCACATGATCTCAGCAAAACCATTGGCTGAAAGAAGGTCGGATATTACGTTTATGACTTTATCTTTGTCTGGTTTTTCGGGATATGAGAGTGTTGAATTTACATGGTTTGTTACTTCAATGTTGTTATACCCGTAAATTCTCAGTATTTCTTCGATTACATCAGCTTCTTTTTTGACATCCACACGGTACGTTGGAACAAAAAGTGTCAGAAAATCTCCATACTCTTCTTTTATCTCGATTTCCAGAGAAGCAAGGATTTTTTTTATGGTATCCTGATCAATACTCTTGCCGATGAGCCTGTTTATGTTCTTATAGCTGACTTCTATCTCTGAGTTTTTTACAGGGGAGGGATAGACATCAACAATATCTGATGATATTTTGCCTCCGGCAATCTCTTTGATCAGCATTATTGCCCTTTTGAGAGCCCATGTAGTTATGTTGGGATCTGCACCTCTCTCAAAACGGAATGATGCATCGGTTTTTAATCCGTGTCTTTTTGATGTCTTACGGATTGCAACAGGATTAAAGTATGCACTTTCGAGGAAGATATTCTTTGTTGAAGATGTAACTCCTGATTTTATGCCTCCGAAAACCCCTGCAATACACATTCCTTCAACAGGATTACATATCATAAGGTCCTTTGCTGAGAGACTTCTTTCAGTTCCGTCTAGTGTAATGAATTTACTTTTGTCAGGAAGGTTTTTTATAATGACCTTTTTCCCGTCAATTTTATCAGCATCGAAAGCATGAAGAGGCTGACCCACTTCATGTTGCACGAAGTTGGTGATATCAACCACGTTATTGATAGGATTAAGACCTATTGCCCTGAGTTTATTCTTTAACCATTCGGGGGAATCTCCAACAGTAATACCACTTATTGTGATCCCGGAATATCGGGGACAATCAGCAACGTTATCAATAATAACTTCATATTTATTATCCTGGTTATCCGGCCTGAAGTTTTCTACTGCTGGGAGGTGGGCTTTCTCATTTATCCCTGCATTAATGTTAAGATATGCAGCCAGATCCCTGGCTACACCGAAGTGAGAGCCACTGTCTATCCTGTTGGGAGTAAGGCCAATCTCATAAACAAAATCCTTCTCAATCTTAAAGTAGGCGGATGCAGGTGTACCTGGTTTTGCATCCTTGTCAAGGACCATGATTCCATCGTGTGAAGTTCCAAGTCCAAGCTCATCTTCAGCACAGATCATTCCTTCGGATAGTTCACCACGGATCTTCGATTTTTTTATCTCAAGGCTGTCATCTCCTTTAAAGACTACTGTTCCGATTGTAGCTACCGGAACTTTCTGGCCGGCTGCCACATTGGGTGCTCCGCAAACTATATGGAGAGGTTCCGGTCTGCCAACATCAACTGTGGTTACTGATAGTTTATCGGCATCGGGATGTTTTTTACAGGTAAGAACCTCGCCTATTACTACGCCTTCAAGACCACCTTTAACGGATACCCATTCATCCATTCCTTCAATCTCAAGTCCGATGGAGGTGAGTATTTCGGCAACTTTTGCCGGTTCAAGATCAATTCTGAGATAATCTTTAATCCAATTATATGAAATCTTCATTTTTTAATCCGATGATATTATTAAGAGTGCAAAAGTAAGAATTTTAAAAATATGACCATGGAGCAATTAATAAATACTTAATGTATACTGTGTGAAATAAAAATGAGTTTACCTAAGGTGAGTTTGTAAAGCAAAGCGTAACTTTGTCTCAACCGGCCTCTCCCTAAATGGGGCTGTTGAAAAAGTCAAAGCTTTTTCCTTATCGTTCTCTGTGTGACTCTGTGTCTTCTCTGTGGATCTCTGTGTGACAATAAGTTATGAACTTACACAGAGGGCACAGAGGTGGCACAGAGGTTCCACTTAGGACTCTTTCAACACCCCAACTTGAAAATGAGTTATTTAACATGATTTGTGTTGTTTAAGATGAGAAAGACTGTTCTATTATTAATTGCAGGTATATTAGTTTTGTATTCATGCAGTAAGGATGATTTTCAATATTCGTTTGAAACTCCATCCAGACTTTTAATATCAATAAAGGAAAACGGAGAGCTGGTGACTGAATTCCGATATGACAGTTTAAACCGATTGATTCAGGCAGACAGGTACCTGTCATACGAACCGGGTTTCAGAAGTCAGTACTTCGAATACGATTCGGAAAACAGGCTTATCAGACTATCCAATGGAGACCACACTGAAACGTATGAATATAATGGAAATGGAAGCCTGGTGAAAATGATTTTACACTTCAGGTCGGCAGTAGACGGTTATGAGTGGGAAGAGCTTACTGAGTTTCAATACAGCAGGGGCAGAATTTCAAAAGGGATTAAATATTCCCGCGAAGGCTTTGAAACAGGTAGTATCTATTATAAATACGACTCAAAAGGAAATACTATAGAGCGTACGGAGTATTTCAGTTCGTCAAAAAAAAGTATGGTCATTTCACAATTCAAGTATACTTATGACGAAATGATTAATCCTGATCCCACATCAGTAGCTCCATTCATGGTAATTTCTCACCCTGATATTATCCAGGGAAATAATCCTGTCTATACATATTATTACAACGCTTATATGAGTTCAATGCCTCCGGAATATGAGTTCACTTATGAGTATGATGAAACTGGACTGCCTGTAAAAGGCGTTAGGGAGGACTTGTATCCACAAGGCTCCCAGACCATGTTTGAATATGAATATGGTGATAAGAAGGAGTAAAAAAATTTTATAAATATTTACCCTGGTGAGGGTCTCCAAAATGATTCTGACCTTGAACACGAGGAAAGACAAGTGGCTCTGAAAGAGCCCAATATGAATAACCGCCGGTGAAACCGGTGGTAAAAGGCAATAAACTTATTTAAGCTCTGAAGGAGCGTGACAATGATCATGGAAAATACCTCTCATCAATCTCTAATCCTGATTCCAGTAGCAAACTTCTGTATTCTTCTTCAAAAGTTTTTTTTCTGTGATGTTCCTGTTGATGTTTTACATACTCAATCATCCTCCCCATATCCATATATGAGCAGGTAAAGGAGCCATACCCCTCGGACCAGCCATTAAAAGCAGGAAAATATCCTGTATTTTTCATCCATAATGAGGATGATGCTTTTATCTCTCTCATAAAGTCAGCCAGTGCTATAGATGGATGGAGATCGGTCAGAATATGCAGGTGATTTTCAACTCCGTTAATCCGGTAAAGATGGCTGTTCTTGTTCTTAATTATACCAGTGATATAAGCATAAAGCTCTCCGGTATGATTTTGTTTAATAGTTGGAAGACTATCCTTTGTTCTGAAAACAAGGTGATACAAAAGTTGACGGTAACTTGACATTGTTTAAATAATTTTAGCAGGTTATACAGCGAGAAAGGACCAAGTTATAAAAAAAACTTTTCTTTTCAAAAGATATAACGCCCTTTCAGGGCTATCTATCAGTTGGTTAGTCGGACCCCCGGTTTGACACCGGGGGTTATTCATATTGCGCCACTTTGTGGCTTATAAAAAGTCAGATCCAAAACTTTGTCAATTAGTGGCTTATAAAAAGTCAGATCCAAAACTTTGTCAATTAGTGGCTTATAAAAAGTCAGATCCAAAACTTTGTCAATTAGTGGCTTATAAAAAGTCAGATCCAAAACTTTGTCAATTAGTGGCTTATAAAAAGTCAGATCCAAAACTTTGTCACTTTGTGGCTTTTAAAAAGTCAGATCCAAAACTTTGTCACTTTGTGGCTTAAAAAAAAGTCACATCCAAAGCTTTGTCACTCGTGGCTTAAAAAAAGTCATATCTAAAACTTTGTCACTTCTCGCTCTAAAAAATTCAGATCCCTAATTCAGAAGTACCACACAATTTGCATATTATAAAATGCTATCATAAAGTGGAGTAATGAATATTATCGGAAAGTATTGTTACAATAATTACAATGGAATAAAAAAGTAGATTTTTTTTAAAAACTTATCATCGACGTAATTTTTAGTAAAATAAGTAAAAAAATAGTTGTATAACTGAAAAATACGTTATATCTTTGAATAAACAGTTACAGCAATGAAACGACTTACCAGAAAAGAAGAGGAGGCAATGAAAATCCTATGGAAAGCCCGCAAGGGATTCATAAAGGAGCTGATTGACCTCCAAAAGGAACCAAAACCTCTTTATACAACCTTCTCATCAGTAATCCGCGGACTTGAAGATAAGGGTTATGTTGGTCATAAAGCTTATGGCAAGAACCATGAGTATTATCCTCTTATAAAGAAAGAGGAGTACAGGAAAATTTTTATGAAAGATGTCGTTACAGATTACTTTGGATCATCTTACAAAAATGTTGTTTCATTCTTTGTCGATGAGAAAAAGTTAAGTGCCGATGACCTGAAAAAACTAATCCAAATCATTGAGAAAGGGAAAAAAGATGAATGACTTATTTTTATACCTGCTCAAGGTATCAGCCGGTACTACGCTGCTATACCTCAGTTATCTGCTGCTGTTCAGAAAGGATACATTCTATCGGCGAAACAGGATTTTTCTCATCCTGATTTTAATCCTGCCAACTCTTTTCCCGGTTTTAAAGATTCCTGTGGCATCAGATAATATTATTCCCTCATCACCTGTAATAGATGTGGAGAATATGATTTTTCCGGAGAGTTCTTATGTAACTGCAACCACACCTGTAAGTACTTCATTTGATTATAACACTCTGTTTATCTGGATTTATTTTACAATATCCGGATTATTGGTACTTAGAATTATTATAAGCCTGATAAGTACTTACAGGATAATTAACAAGGGAACAGTAAAGACCTACCAGTTCCCCAAAGTGATTATTACAGATTATCAGATTCCTCCCTTTTCTTTTTTCCCGTATGCAGTGCTGCCTGAAGAAGAATATAAAAAAGGAAATTGTGATGATATCCTTGATCATGAGTTTGCTCATATCAGGCAGGGCCATACTTTCGATCTTTTACTGAGTGAATTTTTTATTGCGTTCCAATGGTTTAATCCATTTGTTTGGTTCATTAAAAGGTCAGTAATTTTAAACCACGAATATCTGGCCGATCGTATTTCAATAACTGATAAAAGTATTAAAGAATACCAGTACAGGCTACTGGATTTTAAGGCAGGTCTGAAAAATATTTCATTGGCTCACACTTTCAACAGTTTAATTAAAAACAGGATAATCATGATAAACAAAAGCCATACCTCTAAGTATGCTATGGTGAAGAATATTTTGATTCTTCCGGTAATACTAATTGCAATTTACTCATTTGCAAAACCTGAATATTATAATGATAATCAGGCGAATGAACCTCTGGCTATTAAACAGGCCCATGAAATAATCCAGAATGCAGTAAAAGGAATTATTTTGAAGGATGACGGGAAACCCCTGGCAAATGTATCCATAACAACTTCAGGAACTCCGGGGCAAAGCATGTCAGTTATTTCAGGACCTGACGGACGATTTGTTATAAGTAACATATCTGTTGATACATATCTTATTCTTTACTGCAGCGGGTATAAAAGTCAGACAATTAAAGCTGATATCAAATCAGAGATGACAATCAAAATGATTAAAAATCCTGAAGCAAATGTACCGGTAGTCGATAAACAGGCAGCTGACGCAGCTTCTCAGGCAAAACCTCTTGTGTTACTGGATGGTGTTAGTTCTGACCAGGCTCCTCTGGATCTGATTGAAAAGCTTGGGCCTGACTTTGCAACAATAATTTCACTTAAAGGTAAAGAAGCAACCGATAAATACGGTGAGGCTGGTAAAAATGGAGTCGTAGAGGTTTATTCCAAAAAGAAGGCAGCAGAGTTGGGGATTAAGTTTTCCGTTCAGGAGATACTCTGAAGATGACTATCCCAGATTCCAGGGGGAAAGTTTTACCACATTTGAGAACTGGGTAATAAACCAGATAGATTATCCTGCCGATGCTGCAGCCAAAGGAATACAGGGTCGCATAACTGTCAGTTATACGATTGAAGCTGACGGATCGGTAGGTAAAGTCAGCGTAGTTGGTAAAGTAGATCCTCTAATTTCGGATGAAGTTGTAAAAGCTATACAGCAATCGCCTAAATGGGAACCTGCTATAAATCCGGAGGCACGGGTGCCTTTTGACCAAATGCTGAGCCTGAGATTCGTTTTACCGGATAAAATAAATGAAGGACAATGTTTTTGTTGTTGTCGAAAAAATGCCGATGTATCCCGGAGGAGACGTAGAGCTTTTGAAATTTATAAGTAAGAACACTAAGTATCCGGATGTTGCAAAAGACGCAAAGATTGAAGGGAGAGTTATTGTCCGTTTCGTTGTTAATGCAGTCGGAGATGTGGAAGATGTTACAGTTCTGAAAGGGGTGGATCCATTGCTTGATGAAGAAGCAGTAAGGGTAACTTCAATGCTTTCCGGGTTTGAACCGGGAATGCAGGGAGGGAACCCTGTAAGTGTTTACTATATGGTTCCTATAACTTTTGCACTGCCAAAAGCTACCGTGGAACCACTTCAATCATATAAAATTAGATCTGAAGTTGGCGATAAACCACTTATTGTACTTGATGGAGTGGTTACTGACATGGATGCCAGCCAGGTATCCTCCAGAACAATAGAATCTATCAGGGTAACAAAGGGTAAGCAGGCAACTGATTTATATGGAGAAAAAGCAAAGGATGGGGTAATCTCAATAACTACTGTTAAATCTTCAGGTGGTAAATAGTCTGATCCTGTTGTGTAGTAATAGTTGCGGACGATATGCCTGTATTTCAGGGTAGAACCGATCCAGAGTGTAAAAAGCATCAAATATCCGGAAGAGGCTCTCATCGTAGTTCAAGTATGCTCAGAATGGGAAAAAGGTGGAATTTAAGTTGTAATAAAACTCATAATATGAAAACCATTACTATTACTTTATTTATGTTGCTATTTCTCTTATTAACAGGTACTACAAATTCTCAGAGTCACTTAAAAATTGGACATGTTGATATAATGAAAATATTATCTTCATTACCGGAACGAGATAGCGCTCAATTAGTACTGGATAAAGAGGCCAAAGAAATTCAAACTGAATTTGAAGAAATGCAAGTTATTTACAATAAACTGGTTGATGATTACACAAAAGGTCAATCAACATTTTCAGAGCTTGTAAAAAAAGCTAAGGAGGATGAAATACTCGATAAACAAAAACGACTGCAGGAATTTGAACAAAATGCAACAGCGACTTTACAAAGGAGGAATGGAGAGTTGCTTCAACCAATTTATGATAAAATAATTAAGACAATAGAAAAGGTATCAACACAAAACAGTTTCACATATATCCTTGATTTAAGTAAAGGATCTGTTGCTTTCACATCAAAAGACAGTCAGAATATTGATCAGATGGTTATAGATCTCTTAAAATAAGAAAAAGTTTCTATCAATCTAATACATAGATCGAAACTATCAACAGCAAAGCGACAATGTTACACTGAGGGAATTACAGAAGAAATCAACGGTGCAATAAACAAACTGGTTTGAGCATAACATAAAAAACTTACAATGAAAAAGACATCTTTGGTAGTAAACTCCATTTTAGTTTTATTAATATCAATAATTCTAATTAATGGATGTAAAGTTGAATACAAAAAAGAAGATTATCTTTTAAAGGTTCTAAATAATCTCGATAAGATAAAAGCTGCAACTTATCTTTCTAAGGCGATAGCGACCCCACCCGGTGATACTAGTACGCTACACACTTATTATCATTATAAAAAGGAGTTTATGAATCCTACGGATACATTTATAGGTGCAGCATTTGCTTGGTTCAATGTTGATGATACTTCAAAAATGTATCTATGTTATGACGGAAAAGCCAACATTAATTTCTACAATGACTCAAAAACAATAAGTATCGATAGTTTCAAAACCAGTAATTTGCCGTTCCGTTTAGTAGGCGAGCCATTCTTTCACAGATCAAGTAGCCTGATTAAATATGCATTGAATACACAAGACAGCATCACAACTGACCTGCATGACTTTGGGGATTCGTTAAAGTTCACCCTGTTTGTCATTGATAAAGTCATCAATTTCTTTGGCAAACCAATTATCTCGGACAATCCATATTTGTCAAAAGACGAGAGGTATTCTATATTTGAGATGTGGATAAACAAGTCGGATGATCTTCCCTACAAAATGAGAAGTAAATACTCTTATGGATCCAGTATGGAAGAATGTAGAAATGTTGAGTTAAACAAGAGTAAACTTGAAAATCTTAATCCTTCAAGGTATTTTCCTCCTGATTTTACTATAAAGGAAAGAGGGAAGAATCAGACAAAAACAAATGATTTAACAGGTAAAAAAGCACCAGAATGGAAATTAACTGACTCAGAAAACAATTCATTTGCTTTAAATGATTTTAAAAGTAAAGTCTTAATGATTGAATTTATGGGGATAGGTTGTGCTCCTTGTCATTCAGCCATCCCATTTTTAAAGCAGTTGGCAGCTGAATATAACATCAATGATTTCGAACTGGTTAGTATTGAAACCTGGAGCCAGAAAAATGATGCTTTAAAAAGGTACAAAGACAATAACAAATTGAATTACATAACATTAGTCTCTTCAAATAATGTAAAGAAAATTTATAATGCTGAATCAGTTCCTGTATTCTATATACTGGACAAGGAACGAGTGGTTAGAAAGACTATCAGAGGTTATGGAAAAGGAACTACAGATAAAGAAATTAGAGATGCTATAAATGAATTGATTTAAGAAAGTAGTGTGGAGATATAAAAATTGCGAGATCACCTAACAATGGTATAGTTAATTGCTCATTGAAATTAAACTATTATGGCATGAACATTGTAGCAATTTAACACCTGACTAATAACCATTCAAAATGAAAGCAAAATATATCTTATTGGTTTTATCTTTGTACCTTGTCTCCATTGGATGTGAGAAACAGAAGGACAAAATGGATGTGGACACGTATATCAGCCAACTAAAATCAGGCTCCTATGAATCTTTTGAACTGCCAGCCTTTGAGTCCTATCTGATTCCTGTCTTACTTGAATACGCTACTGACACAACTATAATTACTAATTTTCCGCATAATGGGATTTCATCACTCTGGGCTCCTGAATGCACTTTAGGAATGTATGTTCTTTGGACAGTAGAATCAATTCGAGTTGTAGAAATAAAAACTCCCAAATTAATTGGTCGATTTCCCTCACAGAACCCTATTCTTGCGTTAAGAAATTCCACCGAACTTAAGTTAGTTACAGACAAATCATCCCAAGCAGAAGCTGCAAAAGCATATCATGACTGGTGGTATACTAATATTTGGCAGGATGTAACATTGACGATTGACCCTTTGGAGAATACAAAGTACAAATGGCATTAAATATTTCAAGACCATTTTGCAGGCAAAGATTCTGTTACTTTAGTACTTAATCGAGGTTCTATTGGAGCGGGTTCAGGAGTAAATGATACTACAGAAATCAGAATACTCATATGGTAAGATTAGAAAAATCGAGACAAAATCAAAAGGGCTGCCAAACTATAACAGAGCATGACACTTCCATAAACGAGACTACAACTATCCCTATTTCGGGATTAACAGAAACCAAACTGCTAAATGGTACAAATTATGTAAACTAATTATATGCCTAATACCTAAGACCATGAAAAAGACATATTTACTCCTTGTTTTGTCTGTTTTTTTACTCTCTTGTAATAAAGAGGATGAATCATTAATTGCAAAATATCAGACAGTTTACGGGTTCTGGAAAACTCAAACAGTTAGTTACGATAGTTCTGGTGTCACAGTAATTTCAACACCTTACAACAGACTGTCCATTAAGATAAATGATGATCTAACTTATAAAATATTTCAGGACTCAGTTAATAATATTGAAAATGGTTCCATTAAGATATTGATGCAAACCAATTATATACTAGAAATGAATTTCACACCTGATTTCCCTAACTATAGTTCTATTGCAGGATCACATATCTTTTCTACGGCAAATGTTATCTTGATTTCCCTTACTGATAATGAGATGGTACTGTCATCTGTAGAGAATGGAAATTTACCTGTTAGAGAATTTCGTTTTAAGAAACCTTAACTTTAGAATTAAGTGGAGTTTTTGAGATTATAATAATTAGATCCTGATTAGAAAAGAGTTAGTCAATTATAGTATAATCAAATATTAATCAGCACCATCCGTGTTATGTTTTAGGCGAGGATTAAAACTGTCCCGGTAAGACGAATTATCGAATTAGGCAATAACAATACTATTACCCTCGAGTTCAACCTGCATTTTAATCTTTGCTTTAAGAGCTGAAAAGACTTTTAGTATTGTAGAAAGTGTCACGTTACCAGTATGATTCTCAAGTCTTGAAATCTGAGCCTTTTGAACACCAATGAGATCTCCTAATTGCTCCTGGGTTAGTTTACGCTCAATCCTGGTTTGTTTGATAAGCTCTCCAAGAACATCCATCTGCAAATCATATTCATATTGGTCTCTCTCGGCTGGTACCTTTTTTACCAAGAAATTCATCTTTTATTTCGTCGAAGGAATATTTTTTCATTTTCTTTTCCATAATCTTCTAATTAGTAAGTTTCAAAATATTGTCTCATCAATTGTCTGGCTTTCTCAATCTCCTGTTTTGGAACCTTATCTGTTTTTTTAATAAATCCGTGTGTGCAAACCACAAGTGTATTTCTATTGTTTCTTTTATCCCAAAAGGCTAAAAGTCTGTGCTGTAGGTTTTTATATTTAGTTCTAAATTCCCAAATCTCGTTGTCCAGTTTTTTAAATGTTGCCGGGTCATTGAATTTCTTGGATTTGTCAATAATGAAAAAAAGTTTGATACGAGCTTTTTCATCAATGTTCCAGAGAAATTCTCGGGCTTCGTCAAGTAACTCAATTTCGAATTTGTCTTCAATCATGGTACAAATATACGAAATGTTTCATTGTAACGAAACTTTATTTTAAAATATAAATCCTCTTTGGTTATGTTTAGGCTGAATTTGTCAAGATGGGTAAAGCCTTGATCTTAAGTCGAACTTGTCCCGGTATTCGCAATCCGCTTAAACATAGCATTATGTAATCACAAGTATTTGAGATTTTAATCATTCAAGTTTAAATTGCAACTAACTATAATACTGACAGCTATCGAAGCATCGGGGAATTTAATTCTCTCAATATACTATGATATGAAAGTGAATCAAAAAAACTGTAATTTCCTTGTAGTTATGATTAATGCCTGATGATTCATAGCTTCACTATTTCTACCAGTTAAAAAGGACCTGTAAAAACCAAATTGAATGATAATTGGTATAATTTTTGTTGTGAAAATGTTAACAATATTACTGATCCCTTGAAAAAGCTCTCACTTCTGTTAATCCTTTCCCTTATTTTCTTTTCCTGTGAGAAAGATAAACATCTGATTATCGAAAACACTGATATACCCTTGATAAGTGAGGTATTGATTGGTGGTGAGGTTTATATGGAATATTCATATAATAGTGCAAATTTAGTAGTTGAAGAAAAAAGTAAATTTCATTACTCTGAGCATTTTTACAATGGCATTAATCAGCTGGTAAAATCTGATATCTATTGGGATGTTTCCATGGTAAGCAGTAATTACGCTGTTCTTGAGGCTGGTATGAACCGGAAGGAATGGGTCAGTCCTGAAAACACACCGAAAAGTATTTCCCATTCATTGGAATATAACAGTAAAGGACAATTAATCCGAAAATTATATAACCTTCCCTCGGGAGAGAGAAGGGATATAGTGGAATTTCTGTATGAAAATGACAGAATAGTCAG
This sequence comes from uncultured Bacteroidales bacterium, assembly GCA_963732435.1. Lineage (GTDB taxonomy): Bacteria > Bacteroidota > Bacteroidia > Bacteroidales > VadinHA17 > LD21. The sequence goes on from CAVSZL010000014.1 coordinate 85,357, forward strand.
GGCAACAGGTAACAATAATAATCCATTGTCGGGTTACACAGATTATGAATATGACAATAATGGAAATTTAACCAGGGAGACAAAGTACATCAGATCATCATCAGGAGTTGCTGAGTTAAGAACCACCACAGAGTATGAATATGATAATATGCATAATCCGTATCAATCTTTTAAGCGATTGACGACACCGGGTGTTTATACTAACCCAAACAATATTATAAAAGAGACATATACAATTAATTTTGAAGTGGATCCCTCGATTGAGAAAGTACAGATAACGGAAAACATTTATGAATATAATGATAGGGGATACCCTGTTAAAGTAAATGGGATTATTGAATATGTGTATAAATGATGCTTCGCAAAAATATCGATTTTAACCGCAAAGCATGCAAAACCCACCTACGCCCAAGCTCCGGAGGATAAAATAGACGCGAAGCTCGCAGAGAATAAGTACTTTAAATATACATGATTCCCAATATTGGTGGAACCAGTAACTGTAAACTTTATTATCACACAACTTGCTTAATACGTACATAATTTATACATTTGTACGCATAAGTAACATGGCAATGGATACAAAACTGACTATTAAGCTTGATACTGATGTTATATCCCGGGCAAAGAGATATGCTAAACATCGCAAGACCAGTCTTTCAAAAATGATTGAATCTTATCTTGATTCGGTAACAAAGTCAGACTCAGATGATATTGAAATTACTCCTTTGGTAAAAAGTCTTAGCGGGGTGATTTCATTATCTGAAGACTATGATTATAAAAAGAATCGTACAGAGTACCTGATTAAGAAATATTCATGAAAAATCTATTTATGGACACTAATATTGTCCTTGATCTTCTGGCAAATAGAATGCCCTTCTACACCGAAGCTGCAAAACTATTCTCTATGGCAGACAAAAAGAAACTAAAACTTTCCATATCATCTCTTTGCCTTGCTGATATACATTATATCTTATCCGGGCAAAATCCGGAAATGGAGGTAAGAAAAATCCTGAGGAATTTTAAGGTACTGGTAAAAGTTCTCTCCCTTGATGATAAAATTACTGACTTAGCTCTTAATTCAGATTTTAAAGATTTTGAATATGCAATACAGTATTTTACAGCTATAGAAAACGATCAGGATGTTATCATAACCAGAAATCAACCTGATTTTAAAGAAAGCAAAATTCCTGTCCTGACAGCCGGGGAGTTCATTAAAACCCTATATAATCAAGATTAGGAAATACAAGAACAATATCTGACTTTGCAGACAACACATGAGGGCTAAGTATTGAGACTTAAATTCTATCTTGATTCTCGTTGTTGTTAATCATCTTTTTTCTAACAAAACTCAGTTCAAAAAAAATCGATTTTATTAGGTTAAATAAATTAACTACTTTATATTTGTACTAATTTAATTTATTTAACTACTAAGTATATGGAAAAAAATGATTTAACACCGGAAGAAAGCTTTAACATAATTAATAAAGCTATCTCAAACTTTAAAATGAACTATAAGGAAAATTCCAGGGTTTTTCTCCTTTGGGGTTGGATTCTGACTCTTGCAGGTATTTCTAATTTCATCATCTTAAAGATTTTAAGCAGATGGGAAGCACATGAACTAACAGCTGGAGAATGGGAATATACAGGGCTAATTGTACTTGGTAATTGGATTGTGTTTTGTTTAACCGGATTCATCATCCTTTATTTTATGGTCAGGAAAATGAATAAGGATAAAAAAGTATTTAGCCATATAGATAAATTTGTCGATTACCTGTGGTGGGTAGCTGCTGCTTCATTTGTTATTGCAACAATAATATGTTTCAGAATGAGAATAGAACCGCCACTGTTTATGTTGCTGATCGCAGGTATAGCAACTACAACCACCGGGCTGGTTATTAAGTTTAAGCCGCTTATAATTGGGGGTATGTCATTTTTTATATTCAGTATAGCTGCAACATTTGTAACAAATGAATATTTGGCATTACTTGTCAGTGCAGCTATAATCTGTGGTTACCTGATACCCGGGTATTTTTTGAAAGCGGCAAAAGAATAAGAGTATGTATACTGATTTAGATCCTCTGTTACACTCACAATTGAGGTTGGCTATTATCTCGATGCTAGTGGCTTCCGATAAAGTGGAGTTTACACATATTCAAAACGAGACCAAAGCCGCTGCAGGAAATATAAGTCTCCAGATAAAGAAACTGGAAGAAGCAGGGTATATTAATGTTGAAAAAACTTTCAGGAATAATTACCCAAAAACTATGCTATCAATAACAGACATAGGAATAAAGGCATTTGATACTTATGTAAGCAATCTTAACAAATACATTAACCCGAAGAAATAATTATTTCATTTTGACTATCTGTTATCAATAGAGAAAAAAATAGCGCAAACAACAAGCATATCCCGAATAGACTTGTAGTTTGCGCTAATATTTCCTGACTTCTGACGATTAGTGCGGTAGAGGATACCTCCACTAAGTATTTGTATTTACGAAACCCATCCCCTGCCCCCCTTTGCGGGGCAGGCTCTTCCCTTTTTTTGCTAAAGGGAAGGGGCAGGGGAAGGGTTAAGATATAAATAGAAGGGGCTTGGTACGGGCTCTTTCTTACCATTTAAATAGACCTAAAATTGGGGTTAGTGCGGTAAAAATTAAATCTAGATATTATTCAATTTCAATTTTTTGAAGATCAAGACAGTACTAAAATTTGAAAACGACAGAAGTCAGAACAATTGACTTGTAGTTTGCGCTAATATTCAACAGGTTGAGTTGTTACTGACTCAACCTGTTCAAAACAACCTGTTTATTTCATTAAATTCTTAAAAGCCGATCCAAAAATTAAATAAGCTGTATTTCCTCCTATAGTTCCCTCATTCTGACCCCAAAGAAATGGCCAGTCATCGTAGTTTTCAAAGTGGTCGGGTTGTCTGAATAATATGCCAGGGGCAACATTTCCCGGAATAAATGAGAAATCTGCCCTGTTATTACCATAAAATAGTGCTTTGGGCCGAGCTGCACCTACCGTTGCAACCAATGAATAATTGTGATACGGATGGCAGCCAAATAGCCAGTTGGTTGTCTTGAAAGCATGAGCTGCATCGATAATTTCAGGGAAATGGGTGTTAGCAAAGCAAATGGTGGTACCAAAGCTCACTACACCTCCGCTTCCGGCCCAGTTACCTAGGCCGATGGGCACTCCATACGGATTGTCCTTGTCAAGCTCATCGATATATTCTTTGTACTTCACAACATATGGCCGTAGTTTTTCTTTAAAGGTTGCGTCCATGTGAGGTATGGCATGCAATGCTGTCAATATGTTGCCACTAACGTTATTCTCAAGTGCAGGCCACAAAAGTTCCAGAAATTTGTCAGCATATTGTTGCTCTCCGGTTGAGATGTACAGTTGAAGATTGGTGGCCATATTTGCTGGTCCGCCACCCCTTCCTGAGCGATCCTGCGGTTGATTAGCAAGTAATTCCGTTGCCTCTTTCAAAAGTCTTTTTGACTGTTGTAACGCCCTTGCCGAGAGATCGTCGTTATATCCCTTCAATGCCCGGCTTGTTGCGGCAAACATCGTTGCTGCCCTGAGATCGAGACCGGGATTGCGGCTGGTAAATGCCCACATATCATCCTTGACACCGCTTGAACGGCCGTCACGGGCTACTTCGTAAGGGCCAAGGTTTGGATTATAGGGAAGCCCGTCTGTTATTGAAGCTGCGTCACCAAGGTGATGATAATTATCAAGAACAGAGTTAGTGAGAGTTTGTGCCATGTGGCCGATAATCTCTGCCTGGGCTACCAGTTGCATTGTTCCATGCTCGATAAACTGTAATACATCCGGTGTCCCATCAGGCCGGTGAAGATCAACATATCGTTGCTTCTGATCAACAAAAGTCTGGTCGCGCAAGGGTTTGAAGTATTCCCATGTCTGGACGAAGTTCTGCACCACGCCAATGTTCGATCCTGTCTCGATATCAAAATCTCCGGCGTCGAAAAATCCGCCTGTATTTAATCCGGGGATCGTTTCCAGTGCTTTATATCTGGTATCGGTGGTTGGTCCCTGTCCATGGAGGTCGAAGTGATCGGTATTTGGAGGAGCCTGGAGATATCCATCCTTAAACGGTTCGCCGTGCCACACCCTGTAAGCCTCGTTTACGAACATATGATCCATATGTATTGGGATCCAAATGTCGCTGGTGGCGTCGGTGATCTTATCGTAAACGTTGTTTTCTATTAAAAAGTTATTTGTTTTTAAGTTGCCATACTGAATAAAGTAAATACCGGGTGTGTTTACAGAAGAAAAATCGAATTTTACATAATGATATTTAAAATAGTTTCCCCATGGAACTATTTTGCCACTGAATTCTTCGGTAGCTTTGCCCTCTTCGTTTAATTTATATATTGATGCTTTTGTAAGGGGTTTGTCTTTCTTGTCGAGTTCAATTACAGAGACTTTCTGCTGGGAGGGGAGGTAGCCCACCTGAGAGAAACCGATATTTGGTTCTCTTACCCAACCTTTGATAGCATTTGGTTCGACTGTCCATGACAAAACCTTGCCTGTTTTTCCTGCCGGAAGCAAACTGCGAACCACAAACCATCCGTTTTGTGCAAGCACACGGCCGTCGAAAAGCATTAGATCGGCATCATTCGATGTGATCTTTACCAAACGTTCAGGTTCCTCGGGTGCTAGAAGAATGGTACGGCCTGTTTCGAGAGGAAGAGGATCGATAAATCTGCCTGTCCCCCTGTTGTCAGAAGTTACGTACCCCTTGAATTGCTTTGGTTTTTCACTGTCAGGCCTCGTAATGGTGTTACCTACCACATATCGAGGAAATCGATTGGGGCGCCCATCCATCAGATAGGTCTTTCCCCAGTATTGCGAGGGCAGAAATTCAAGATTAAATCCGGCGCTACCTTCAAGTGTCGCGGGAAGAGGTTCATCCAGGTATACAGATATCTCAACCCCTTTTCCCTTAGCTGCAACAATCACCCGCGACTCAAAATTGTAATCTTCATACCTTAACACAGACTCTATTGTTTTATCCACACTATCTACCGTCCGTGTTGGTATTGCAGGGACAAGATCCCATTGCTCAGGAGTGTTGGAAAGTCTGACAGCGCCGCCTTGTGCTGTTCTGACGCCATGGTGAATCAATTCTATACCGGCGGTCTTCTCATCATTAAAACCTCCGGTAAAAAGGTTACTGTATACAAGGACATTGACACCTTGAGTCTCGAAATACCCAAGATCATTGAGTATCAACTCCTGGCCCGGATCATTATTGCATGCCGCTGATAGCATCACTACAAGGGATAAAAATGCAAGTCTTTTCATTTAAGTATAATTTAGATTTTAACGATTTTATCAGCTCATCAATGTCAGCATCAATGCTGCAGGTCACTCTTTAAGTCAACACTAAGATACAGAATTTATTGAGAATTCGCTTGGAATATTTAATCTGTATTTATTCAGTTATCGGTAGTAATGTATTATCCTGGATTACCAATGATGCGTTAATCTCAGAAATAAAGTTTTAAATTGTTGATAATAACCAAAATATAAGTGTTCATTGATTTTATGATTTGAATTGATATTTAACCCCGGAGGGGTTTAATTTGAATAACCGTGGGTGCAACCCACGGTAAAGGCATGCTTACCCTCTGGCAACCCCGGAGAGCCTGCCCCGCTCTGCGGGGGGTTGAATAAGGGACTCTACGCATAAGTCTGATATTCAGCCCCTTCAGGGCTGAGATATTCAGTTTGCAGTTTTCCGTGGGTTTATACCCACGGTTATTCATATTATGCCACTTCGTGGCAAGTTTAATATTGAAATCAAACGCATCAGTAGTAATTCCGGATTGTGAATTTGTTACTGATACCTGACCGAAAGCTGAGGAGATCCCATCAGCTGACGGATTGAAACTGGCCACAACTATTTTATGACCTTCTTTACCGGCAATTTTTTATTAGCATATTGGGCGCATAATTTTTATCGCTTTTTAATAAAGTCCATTAACAATTCATTAAATTTATCTGAATTATCCATGTTTGCACAATGACCAGCATTCTCAATCAGTTTATATTTACTTTTGGGTTCAGACTCATGCCATTTGATGCTTGATTCTTTTGCAAGTTCGATATCTTTTACTCCACACATTATTAAAATCGGATAGGATAAAGTCAGACCATCTCTTTTTTGAAGTACTTTGTCTAAACCCGACATTGCCATAAAAGATTTTCTGGTGAACATCGAAGCCATTTCGTAAAATCTTATCTGCTCCTCAGCATTGGCTACAGAAACTCCGGCTACATATCTTCTGAATGAATTCATAGAGAATAGTGCTTTAAAAATCCACTTTATTTGCTCTGAACGCTGAGCCTTCAGGATCTCTCTATTGTCCGCATTTATATTATACCCGCCTAAAATGCTCATTGAAAGAACTTTGTCAGGTTTTTTTAATCCAAAGTATTGAGCAATCAATGAACCCATTGATACTCCGACAATATGAGCTTTATCAAAGCCTTCCACTTGCAATATTGTATCAATATGAGTAATGGTTGCATCAATTTTATCCGTGGTTTTACCTGCTTTAGATAATCCATGTCCAAGCATATCTATCGTAATTACCCGAAAATCCTTTGAAAAAAAATCAATCTGTTTACTAAAGCATCTATGGTCAGCGAATGCCGGATGAAGAAATAGTAACAGATCTTTGGTTATATCTCCGGAACAGAAATAATGTATTGAATAACCACTGAGTTTTAATTCCTTGTGTTCAATTTTACTTTGAATATCAATATTAGATGTTTGTTCTTTTTGCATATTTTCTGTTTTGTTATCAAATTTCATCTCTTATCCTTTTAGTATTGTAATTTTTCATGGGCAATCTATTTTAAGGTATTTGTCAAATAACCATGTAAGACGCATCATTACCCGGGTGTTGTTTAATGTTAACAGCTCCGTGGTTAGAAGAGAAGAACCAGTATCAAGAATTGATTTATTACGGATCATTCTGATTGTTATAGATTCAGGACAAACTAACATCACTTTACGAAGCCTGATGGATTTTAATATTTCATGTTCTTCAGAATTTCCTGGCCAAAAGCCATACATTCAATACGTTTAAGATTATCATATTCTTCCATATTTGGGATAGATTTCATTTGTTTCCGAATTTCTGGTTCCATAAGTCCCCAGGTAATGCGCCCTAAAAATACCTTATTAATATAACTTTCCGATCTCAACAGGATCATCAGACCCAACGCATTTTATCTGTCCTTTGCTTGTCGTGTTGAGGCAGATGTTTTGCCGATACAGAACAGACTCACATCGCTACGCAGAAAGATTTGTCCTCTTGATATTGCAGGGGATGCGATCAGCCGTTCTCCGAGATTGTTACGTGCCAGAATGTGAGGCTCACGTCCCGCGCGGACCACTATTGTTTCACCAGTTTCACTTACTAAATAGACTTTCCCGTCTGCTCCTGTCGGAGAGGCAAAAAAGACACCGCGTAGCCGTTGGCGCCACACCTGATTACCTGTAATGGCATCAGCACAAGTCAATATTCCGGCATCACTGGTCATGTAAAGCAGCCCGTCGTAATAAAGGATTGATGGTACGTACGATGCACCGGTTGGCGTCCGCCACACTGTATGACTTTCAGTAACTTCACCGCGCCCTCCTGGACGGATGGCCATAAAATCGCTATTGCGATATCCGCGGCTCATGTAAATCACACTATCGTGGAACACGGGTGAAGGAATTGGCGATTGACGCGGGCTTCCAAGATACCATAACAACTCGCCATTCACAGGGTTGTAGGCGTCAATGCGTTCGCTGGAGTTGACAATAAGTTCGTCGCCTGCCGGACCGGGCACAATCAGTGGAGTGCTGAATGAAACCCGGTCTTTACCACGGTCCTGATTCCATAGCTCGTTACCGGTCCTCTTATCGAGGGCGAGAAGATATGAAGCCAGTCGATGATCACAAAGGAGGATAATCAGATCGTTGTAAAGTACGGGTGAGCTGGCATGGCCCCACTGAACCTGAAACGGAGAATACTCCTGAGCTAAATGGCGGGACCACACCAGGTTGCCTTTCATATCCAGGCAGACGATTTGCCCATTTCCAAACCAGGCATAAAGATGTTCACCATCGGTGACAGGTGTTGGTGTGGCCAGGTTGTGTTTTTCGTGTAGTTCTGGAAAAGGGCCAGTCGCCATAAAGCGATATTCCCAAAGCTTTTTGCCATTTGATCGATCGAATGCTTCGACTACGAGAAATACTTCGCTGTTGTCTGTCTGAGGAGCACTACGACGACCTCCCATAGGATTTTCTTTTGCCACCAGAGAGGGATCATCACGGGCAAGCTGAGGATGCGATCCTCCCCGAACGGTAGCAGCACCAATCTGCGATGTAACAAAGACCTGACCGCTCATAACAATTGGAGAAGAACCACCCAATCCTGCCAGCGCAACTTTCCAGACAATGTTGCTATCCACACTCCACCTGGCAGGCAGATCGGATTCGGAGGAGACACCGTTACCCGAAAGCCCGCGCCATTGCGGCCAGTCTTCCCCGGCTAATTCCTGACCTTCCACGACATCCTGTCTGTGGGAAGTACATTTCTGCAAATTGAGCAACATACAAGCGCAGATGAACACAAGCAAGGCTTTGTTACGGACCCATTTCTGCAGAAGGGTTGAAGGGCGTTCGACTACCCGGTACATAGTGATCATATTAGAACCAAATTGATTCCGGACTTCTTCCATATTAATTACTTTTTTGACTTTGTTATATACCATAAGATCAGATCTATATAAGTGCTTCCACAGCATCTGAAAATGGAAGATATGCACACTTTATGGTAAATATAAATATTTAGTAAGTAAAATTTTTACAAATTGTCAATTAGACTCTTTATCCTCAGAGTATTCTTTATGCTTAGGTATATAATTCTCAATCAGTCCCCGATTGTACCATATGTGAAGAATTACTCTGCCACATCCTTTTAAATTATAGCATCAATATTCGTGTTTAATTGTTTTAGTTTTGGCAGAAATATAATTTGTTGAGTGTTTTTATTGTCTTAGTGATACTTAAGTCCTGCCATTTGCCTTTAGGTCTGTCTGATACTATTAACGTTTCGCTTCTAAAATCTTTAAAGTTAATTGACAGTTTTAAGGTATAGAATCCTGATTTACCTTCTTTATATGAAAGGGCAGGTATGTGTTTTTGTAATCCGATTGATTTGATTGAATCGTATTTTATTTCAGAAAGAGAATCTCCGATTTGCTTAATAATACCAGTTTTTGTGAATTCAATATCTCCAATAGTCTTGATGCTTTTATTCTCAGATTTAAGTTTATGGTAAATTATTAAGTAGAATCCCCATAAAGAGACCATAATTATTAAATTTGATTCGCCAATACCAATCTTTAGGAGATTTTTTATAATTATCATGAGGGGAACTGATAAAATTGCCAGAGTAAGGAAGATTATGGTTAGTCTTCTTCTGCGTTTGCCAACCAAATCCGGATCATAATGATCTACCCGATAGATTCTGTATTTGCTCATGATGTTGATTTACAGAGTCAGCAGTGGATAATTTTTATCTGGTATTAAGAAATTGTACTTAATGTGATTGAGTTGTCCTAAAACGATGGAAACGAACTCTTAGATCATTCGTTAAGTTTTTCATAGCTCCATCCCCCTTACTGCAGTTCAATTAAATGCTGTAATTTGAGGAACTATCATGTTATAGTTTATTAATTTACGGAATATGAAAGCACTAATTCAATCTTATTTACTTTTCCATCAGGACCTGAAGTAGCGATAAAAGCTGTATAATTATCGAAGAATTTTCCACGAAGGAATACCCATTGTCCTCCCTTTTTAAGATGTTTTACGTTTTGCATTTCAGCTTTTTCGACAGGATAGAGTACATTTAATGCAGCTTCAAAAAGAGCTGCTGCATTTTCATCTTTGAGCAGAAAATCTTTTTTTACCAATGACATTAAAATCGGACACTCGATGTCCATATGGATTGGTTCGATCATTTTTACTGTCGTTTCATTAACGCTTACATAGTTGTCGGAACCACATGAATTAGCCCCGGTACCGGATTCGATAAATCCTACTTTAATTTTATAGAAATTACCGGTAAAGACTTTACTGACATTTAAAGGATCAACCGGTTCCACCTGAGTATCGATGTTACTTTTAACAAATGTCTCGATTATTCTTTTTGTATTTCCGTCTGTGGCTTGTGCGGAAAGGGAGGCAGAGAGCAAGAATAGAACTGCGGAAAGAAGAGTGTTTTTCATCTTGAATTTATTTATTAATTGATACTTGAAGGTAGTAAAAATTATCATATCATTTTGTATGGATAGAAGAGAAATATCAGAGCACGGAGAAAGATATGAAACAAGTTTGATCTTTTTTCAATGGTTTCTTATTGTAGCATATACTCCGTAGGACTGTTCTTCAATATCAAATAATGGTTTAAGTTGATAGGTTTTACCATTATTGTTCAATTGAAAGTTGTTGCTGTTTTTATCTTTAGAAAGGTTTTTCAATATCGTATCATGGCTTCCTTTCAGAATGAGTTCTGATCCATCTAAGAAAGCCAGAAGAGTTGGTCCATAGAATATTGCGAATACATTTCTGTCATCCGGCATTGTTTTTATATTAAAGTCATAGTGGAAAACCAGTTTAATTTTATCGTTATTCTCCCATTTACGGTTCAGAAGGATGTACGAATCAGGTTTAATCTCAATATTTTGTTTTTCGCTATTGATATAAATTTCTGCATTTTTTGTCCAGGAAGGAGCCAGCAGTTTTATGGTAAAGGATGATCCCATTTTAGCCGACAAAGTAAATTCAACACAGGTATCAGCCGGAAAATTTCCAGTTTGTTCCAGTACAATATTTTTTTCAAACCATTCCAGCTTTGAAGGGACATATAGATTCACCCATAAAGCGGAATCATTTCGATAATAAATGCCTGAATTAAGTGCCGCGAAAGCTTCAACAGATGTCCCATTACAACAGCGGAAATCATTTTCCTTTAAGAATTCTTTTTCCCGGGGAGAGCCCAATGGTAAATGGTACACGCACAATCCTGAATGTCCGCTTTGCAATGCTAATATTGAATTATAAAAAGTATTCATATACGCATTGGCATAGGTCGGGCTGGCTGTCCACGTAAAAAGGGTTGAAGTAAGTTTTTGTGTGTTATGTGATACACAGGATTCTGCAATTTCTTTTGTCATAGTATTACTAAGAATACCAGGCACTCCCCAGTGTTCTGCAGTAAGAGAAGTAGGGGTTACAACATTGGGACGCGGACCGCTGCTGGATCCATTAGCGTATGCATGAGATTTCATGAGCATATCCCAGAAATTTACCACTGCATCATGGTACTTTTTTTCTTTTGTGATGGAGTATCTTTGAGCAAATCCATTAACGAGCGCCAGATGTGTATTGGAATGCAGACCTGATAAAATATCTTCGTTTTCCGATAATGGAACAGCAAACCAATCACGGTCAAATATTTTAGCCAGAGCCAAATGTTCAGGGTCCTTTGTAATCTTATAAAGTTTATATAACAACTCATTCATAGCTCCTGCTTCATTTGAAGGATTGGCTCCGGCGCTATATAATACTTTTTCAATGGTTTCGGCGCTGAGATTTGACATTCGTTTTTCTACATAATCAGCCATACCAACAACCATTTCATAAGCCTTTCTGTTTCCTGTATGGATATATGTATCCAATAACCCTTGCATTATTTTGTGATATGTATAATATGGGGCCCAAACGCCTCCGAATCTGGTTTCCAATACATCAAAATCCTTTTCAGGAAATGCGCTGAGGTAACCGCTTCCAATAGCCTTATAACATTTATACAACTCATCTGCCATATAATTCAACCTTTCCTTAAGCGTGTTATCCTGGTATTTTTCCACAACACATGAAACGGCTGATAAATAATGACCCACAAAATGCCCTCTTAAACCAATCTTGGGAGACTCCCAACCCTCCAGAGGTGTGGCACTAGATGGCAGCCCGGCATTAACCCGGAAATTATGCAATAACCTGTCAGGGTCAAGTGATTTTAAATATTCTGAATTTAAATCTTCCCGTTGTTTCACCCACGAAGGAGTAAGAGTTACCGACTTGCTTTGAAACGGTGTAACTTTCTCCACATCTGAAATAAATGCTTCGTTCTGGCAATATAAACTTAAATGCAGAAAGATTAATATTGCAACAAAAATCTGTTTCATAATATCTTACATAAGTATTTTACTTTTCTCATTTGATTCTGTCCAAACCTAATCCTAAATTCATTATCTTTTGCTTTTAGCTTACTAATTATACCGGACATAGCAGCGGCAGTGGATATTTTTATCTAAAGGAGTGAGTTTATTTTCTGTCTATCTGAATCCAACATTTGTCATTCAATTTCTATAATTGGTTCCTTGTTTAAGTACCCCAGTGATTGTAGAAACTCATCAGCTTCGAAAACTGTTTTTTTATAATATTCAAAGTTTTTATAGTTGAAGAATCCATGACCCTGTCCTTCATATAAACGAAGCTCACATCTACTTTTAACTTTCTGCATTTCTTTTTGATAGTATTTAGCAGTTTCTACTGGTATCAGATTATCATTAGTTCCCAAAAAAATAATTGTTGGAGGAGCTCCATTTTTGATGTTGTGGAGTGGCGAAAAACTCTTGTAGGCATCACCAATTCTTTCATATCCGTATCCACCCGGACTGTTATCAATAACCGGATTAAAAAGTATGAGGGCATTCGGAACACAACTTACCGCAATGTTATCAGTATTCTCATTATAATCATCTGTTAATGCCGTAGCTGCCGCAAGATGACCTCCCGCAGAACCTCCAGCTGCAACAATCTTTGAAAAATCAATATTAAATTTATCTGCATTTTCTCTTATATACCGCATAGCTGATTTTGCATCTTTTAATGATTCAAATGGTGTAGTTTGCTGTCTTTCTTTTACTCTGTAATCCACAAGGATACATATCATATCTCTTCGCGAAAAATACTTGGCATGTGGCTCAAATTGCCTGATAGTGCCACTATTCCATCCACCTCCAAAATAAAAAACAATTGCAGGATATTTTTTTGATTTATTGATTGTTTCAGGATAGTATATTTCCATGAATAATTTAGTAGTATCAATCTGTTTAAATAATACTTGTTCCTGAGAGTAAACAACTGAGTAAGCAAATTGTGAAATCAGAAATATGGACAAAATGTGTTTTCTAATCATTTAAACTGGTTTTTAATAGTTGATTAAGTTTGTTTTAGCAGAGTGATGGCTTATCGAAGCATTTGAAAGAAGGATCAAAACCTTATTAGTTATTGGTATTTGATTGAATTTTAAAAATTTTCTGGTTTATTATTTCAAAAACTGTTTAAAGATTAAACCTTTTTAACTTTCTTACATCAAAGGTATAAATTTCAACAAATCAAGATAAAATGAAAATAATTATTAAATCAGCGCCAACAATCCTGCTTACTTTTAAAATCCTAGATTTTGCCCGGCGGTTGCGGTTGTAAAAGTTGGTGGCGCCTTCCGCCGTTACGTGTTCTGGTACTTTAGGCAGGATTTGTCCTGTCATGATAAAGTTGTCTAGAGGGAAAGGTCTCGTTAAATGACAGTAGACTGTCATGTAAAGATGAAATTTGATAAGTGACGAATCAAGGTACTCAGGAATGCACAAAATAAAATTGGCATGATAAATTCTCTGACAAAGACTGTCTGTTGGGTTGGTCCACTCTGACGCCTAACGGATGGCAATATGCATAGGTCGGGATTTCGAAGCAGAAACCTGGCAAACCGCAGAGAGTTTGAGTAAATGTACAAAAGTCAAAATTACCCACATCCCCCGGCTTAGGTATATTGCGTGTTAGCAAACGCTTTATTTTCATACCGGGGAATAATATTATCCACAAATTCTTTAAAAAAATGAATAATTAGTTTTCACTCCTTAATTTCAACCGCATATATTATACCATCTCTCAAATCGGGAAGGAGCAGGCGCCCTTTTTCTTCCTCCAAATAAAAGTCTGCAGCAGATTTTAATCCATCGATTAATACTGTTGATTCTTCAGTTTTGCCATCAATTTTCCAAACCGTACCTGAGACCACACTACTAACGTAATAGTTGCCTTTACTATCCTGCTCTACTCCGTCTGCACCCCGAAATTGTCCCTTCAGCGGTGTTAATTTGCCATCTCTTTTCACCAAAAAATTGCCAAGGAAAAAAGCACCTACCATAATATTGTTATTATTGTCGACACCAACACCATTTGGGTTTAACATCAGCGAAGAAGTATCCTGTGTTATGGATACATGACCTTTCAAGTCAATTTTATAAATACGACCTAAGGCGGGAACTAACTTTGCCTGTTCACTGTCAAGTGGCCACAGATTGTTGTTTTCATCCCGCATATATTTCGTTGCTCCCATATCGGTTACATAAATACATTTACCTTCAGCATCCAAAGCAACATCATTTAAATATAAAACTTCTTTCGGGAAATCCTCTTTTTTTACAAATACACTTGCATTACCCTTACTATCGACTTTCCAAATACGAGTTAAATCCGAAAAGTATAAATGACCCCCGAAATAGACAATCCCTTTAGGTTCATCAAAACCTTTTGCAAATGTTTTCATCCCTTTTGCAGAAATTTCAACCACCTCACCATCACCTTCTTCTGAGCCATTCATAACGGTAACATAATAGTTTTTATTAAATCCTTTTGTAATACTTTCTGGTCTTACCCCAACTTTTAAAGGAAATTGAATTTCAGGTTGTAAAGTACATCCGGTTGAAAATAATGTCGTGGTTATTGCTAACCAAATTACAATTTGCTTTAAGCTATTTGCATCGAAAGTCGATGATTTTTTCATTGTTCTGAACTTTAAATTTGTACTTTTTCAAATTAACTCAAAGATAAGATAATATACTCTGTCTAAATAGTGTTTTATTCATTTATAATGTATGCCAACGGCCTGGCAATATGGGGAGGTTGTGTTACCCGACGCAGCATCCGGCAACCGTCCTGGTACTCGCCGACAGGTGAGCCATATAACTGTCACGGTGCAAGGTACACCTTCGCCAAGGCTTCGGTGTCCAAAGGAGGGGGAGACAAACAACTTACCTTTGTCCGTGTTATGCGTAGTTTTTATTCTGTCATGTTATTTTTAACCTGGATTATGTAATCTTTTGTGAGGTTTTACTCTTTAATCTTAAGGAACCTGACAGCATTATAATAAAATATATCTCGTTTTTGTTGGTCTGAAAGAAAATCCGCAGTTTTTATACTATTTATGGCAAGGTCAATTACTTCAGGCCATAATAAAAGATCTGAGCCAAACAGAATTCTTTTGGAAAATCCGGCATCAATAAGTCTTTTTAAATAATTTCGAAAATCCTCTTTAGGGACACAATAAGAAATGTAGGAGATATCAACATAAACGTTCTTGTAATTGAACAACAGAGCTATCATTTCATCGGCCATAGGCCATCCTGCATGAGCAAGACAAATTCTTAATTTAGGATGTTTTACAAGTACATCTTCATAAATCAAAGGGTTTCCAAGAGCAACTCTGTATTTACCTGAGTTTCCACCAGGTAACCCTAGCCCGCAGTGGTTAATAACAGGAATATCACATTCTTCCGCCAATGTCATAAACGGGTCATATTCCCGACTATCTAAAGTAGTTCCAAAATATTGTGTTCCTAATTCTCCCATTATTTCAATTTCTCCCCTTTTAATCATATTCCTGACACTATCCACTCCATATGAAACAGGATCGCATATCCCCATCATAAATACATCAGGTAGTGCAGCTTTCCATTTTCTTACTTGTTCCATATTCAAACCAGAAATAACTGCTTTGGAAATATTGTTTTTCTTAATGTAAAGGATTGCTTCTTTTATAAGATCATCATCTGTTGCCGGAGATGTCAGCAGATTATCACAGGGCAATGAAGTATTTTTTGAAAACATTCTGGCTCCTGAAACAGGGTCAGTGGTATATGGACAATATACACTTTGTGAACTTAATTTATTGGCATGCATATGAATGTCAATAATTTTATCTTGCCCTTTTGCAATACCAGCTAAAGAAAATACTAGTAAGAAAATTAAACCTCTTGTTTCCATGGGAATGATTTTATAAGGTTATATTCAAAGGTCGAACAAATATTTATCTCATCAAATTATTTTTTAGACGCCAGCCTGATCACCTTTGAAGTGCACTATTAATTACGCATAACTTGTTTTTAGCGTTTCGTTATTTGTTTTTAATGCATCGAACTGAGAATCCCATTCTTTTTGGATGGGTGTCTCGGGCTACTAATTCAAAAGAATAGATCAAGTTTCGATAATATGCACTCGATGCACTCGCTTCAGTACTTGTCCACCAGAAACCACTACTACCCCCTGCATAGAAGCGGCTCAATCTCTCTCCTCCAGGTAGCCCTGAAAAGCCTAATTCGTCAGTGCCAGTAACTCCCTTTCTCCAGCCATAGACAGATTTAAGTCTTTGTCCGGCATCAAATCCTCTAAGTCCCAGTTTATTCCAAATAGAATCAGTCATGTTATATTTTGTGTCTGCCGTGCCTTCAATTTGTACCCAATCACTATCTGCAGGGACCCTCCAACCTGTAGGACAAAGTTTTCCTGAGTTAACCGCATACCAATTATAAAGAAATCCAAGAGTATCAGCATAGTTTAGATTATTCTGATAATAACAGTATGCAGGTGAGTCTAATCTTAACCAAATTGATTGATTTTTTACGCATGGAATATTTGAGCCAT
This sequence comes from uncultured Bacteroidales bacterium, assembly GCA_963732435.1. Lineage (GTDB taxonomy): Bacteria > Bacteroidota > Bacteroidia > Bacteroidales > VadinHA17 > LD21. The sequence continues at coordinate 102,233 of CAVSZL010000014.1, forward strand.
CATTGAACCTGGTCGATTTTAAATTCTCAGTCATCCACCAGTAGTCCCCAATCAAGACAGTACTGTAGATATTGCCATCGATATCTTTAATAGTATTGTTTTCTGATCGCTTGCATTGCGAGGTAATTGCTAGGATAAGCAAAACTATCATTATAAAGTAAAAACGAGAGATCATATTGGTGAGTTAGCGTTCGTTTTTATTTTTTGAAATGTCATTCTAAAGTGCTGGCAGTCAGTTTTAAATGAACGCTAACGGCCCGGCGGTATGTTTTAGTAGGCGTAACCCGACGACAGCACGGGGCAGAATCCTGGTACCCCGCGCCAGCGGGGCCACAAAATTGTCATGGTGCAAGGAGGGTTTGGCGCGTGTTTTTGCTGTCATGGTACAGATTTTATTGAGTTATGGCGCGGTCGCGTTACAAACTGGATCGGAGCCCCGAACTTATCACCGGTTACAAAACTGATAGGGTGCACTGGCGCAGTGTCGCGGTACAAAGCTGATCGAAGCCAGAAAATTGTCAAGGTATAATGGATTTAAATTTTGAGCAGATGCGCGTGCCTGTCCTGAGCGGAGCGAAGGATCCGGGTGCAGTTACCATTACGAATTTGTCTTGAGTGCAGGAGCTAAGCAAAAACCGTGACAAGCCTATTAAACATACCGTCCGTGTTAGGTGCTGGCTATTATTTACAATGTCAGGGTAATAGGATTTATTATTTTTTTAGCTCTATTAGACTATCCTGTTTTACTTTTATTAATCCTCTTTTAGGTCTATCTAGGTCAATAATAATAAAGACAACCAATACAATTAATATTGTCAACATAATTGTGGGTACATATGCTCTTTTAAGGCCAAGACCACTTGAATATCCCATTAAACCTCCATTAATAATGAAAACTAAAAATAGCAGAAATAAGATTACTTCAGGAACGTGTCTTTGTAGGATAGCATTACGTTCCCCACGAGAATCTATAACATCATTAAGAGACGTTATGAAATAACCTGTCGTCACAGGTCTTGGATCGATTTCAGCTGCTTTAATGGAGATTTCCCAAATCTTGTTTTGAAGTTTGTCTGTTTCTAAATTCAAAGATTTGCGTTCTTCAATTCTAGTTAAGTCAACAGTACTAACCTTAACCCGCAAATCTACATAATCCTGAAGCAATGCGTATGTTATTGAATCATATGGTTTGGGGAGGAGTTGCGTCCTTAAAATTGCCGTTCCTATAGCATTTGATTCACTTATTACAGCATGACTCCTATTATCGAATCTTTGCAAAGCCATGTTAAACGTAAATCCGAGTAATAGTGCCAAAAGTCCTAATATACCTGCTTGAATTGTGCTGGTCTGTGTTTTAATTTCTTGGTCAGTTTTCCTTTGGTAATACCTTCCAATTCTAAAGCAAATTTCGTAGGTGATCAATATTGTTGCCAATAAAGCAGAAACAACTATGAGGCTGTTTACATTGTACATGATTTCCTTTGTCATATTGTTTAGTTTGTAAAACTAGTATTTTTTCGTGAAAAGCTGGCATCTAACGGCCAGCGGGTATGAGCATGTGACAAGTTTATTACCCCAACCGTCCGTGTTATAGTTAGTAGTAATTTTAAAACTGTCAGCCGGCAACGAATTTGTCTCCTAATATCTATAAAACTGTCACCGAGGACATTTACTTTAAATCAAGAGTCAATTTCAAGTGCCCTCCCAGTCCATCACTGATTATCCGCATCAAAGTTGATAGTCTGATATCACTTGCGTCATTTTCTATCCTTGATATATAGCTTTTAGTTGTCCCGACTTTAAGTGCGAGCTCTTCTTGAGTCAGGTGCCTTTTTTTACGTGCCTCCTGAATCAAAACACCAAGTTTGAATGCTTCAAATCCTTGCTCGTATTTGTCACGGGTAGGTGTTCCGGTTTTTCCGTATTTCTCATCAAGATGGTCGTCCCATGATGTGAGATTTTTATTTTTTTGATTTTTCATAATAATACTCCTTTTTTAATTTTTCTGCATTTGTAATCTCTCTTGGTGATGTTTTTGCACTCTTTTTCTGAAATCCACCAAGTAGAATTACCAAGTTACCTTCATCAAAGAAGCAGAATACTCTATAAATATTACTGCCAACTTTGATTCTCATCTCATACAATCCATCAGTCCCTTCGAGGTGTTTAAGAAATTTCTCCGGGACGATTCGTAGTGTCCTAACTAAACCAATGACAAAATCAACTTTGCTTTGAACACTTAATTTCTGAGAGTTATAAAAGTCCCAGAAGTAGTTTTTATATACGAATGTGTCTCGTAAAAATTGTCCAGCCACAAATAGTCATTTTGGTTATCGATTGCAAAGTTATCTAATTAGACAACATTTCCAAAGTTTATTTACAATTATATGTATAAAATCCCGGTAGATGCGTGAAAATTATCTCGTCAAGACGTATTTGTCAAGGTGTTAAGTCCCGGAACAAGAGCAGATATTGTCTCGGTAAATTGACCATGCTTTTTCTGTTATAGTTACTGGTTTAGAAGCTATCTAACGTGCATATAACCTGCCCATTAACTAACGGCCCGGCGGTATAATTTAGTAAGCGTTACCCGGAGAAGCACCGTTGCAGAGTCTCAGTTCTTTAGCCGGAAATGTGTCAGGGTGCGAGACGGGTACGGCGCAATTTTTGTCAATCCAGGTACAAGTTATTAGTCCCGATTTTTCAATATCTTGTCCGCCAGCAGCCATAAGATTTAGTTGATTATCAGTAGTTTTGGTGGTCATGTAAACTGTCCGGGTGTGGGTGCAAAAATTGTGACGAGCTTATTAATTATAGCATTGTCAGTGTTAGTGGTAGTTGTTTTTATTTCTTCGACACTTTATATCTCAAATGTGTTGTTAAGTCGGAAGGTATTACCTCAACTATTTGAATGTCATAAATGTCTTTATCAATATTGTCAAACAGTCGGATACCACTTCCTAAAAATACAGGTGCAATGTGAATGAAAAATTCGTCAATAAGCCCTGCATTGAGATATTGTTGAATAGTATTCGCTCCACCTTGTATTCTTATGTCCTTTCCTTTGGCTGATTGTCTTGCTTTTTCTAAAGCACTTTGTATGCCGTCATTGATGAAATAAAAAGTTGTAGTCCCTTTTTGAACCCATGGTTCCCGTTTTTCGTGTGTCACCACATAAACGTCCGCTTCGTATAAATCTTCTGGCCAACTGACTTCGCCTTCTTCAAACATTCGTTTCCCCATAATGTATGCACCTGTTCTTGCTATTGTTTCTCTAATAAATTTTCCATCAGGTCCATCTTCATTACCGCCGTCCATTCCTAAATGTTCCCAGAATGCTTTTTGATTAAGCATCCACATATGAATTTTTCCTGAAACTCCACCCATTGGGTTGCTTGGGCTTCTGTTATCGCCTGCGAAAAAGCCATCAAGTGATATCCCGCTGTCAAAGATAATTCTATTCATTTTCTTGTTTTTTAATTTGTTCAGGTAATAATGTTAATCCTGATAAATCGGCTAGATTACTTTTCAAAAATGCGTATGTCAGTTTATCAACATTACAGTTAATGAATTTTACCCGGTTAAACTTTCTATTATTCTTAAATAAAGTATTTGTTAGTGTCGCATTTTGAAATTTAACTTTATGAAAAACACAATTTTCAAAAGTACAGTCATTTATTGCTCCTTCTATATTGATTTCTTGAAATCCTGTTTCAATAAATGATGTTTCTTTTAGTATTATATTCTCCATTTTGTTTTTGGTAATAAAGCTTTCTTTGAAAGTCGCTTTTGTTAAATCTGCACCAGATAAATCACAATCGTTTAAAAAAGTTTTAAAAAATTCTGTTTCTTTTAAAATACAGTTTTTATATGAATTTTTATTTAGCCTTGAGTTTTGAATTTGACTTTTACTTAAATCTGAATTTGAAAAATCACAACCATCAACATTGTTTTTTTTCAAAATCAGTCCGGATAAATCTGACCCTATGAACAAACATCTCAGCATATTAGCAGAACCAAATTTTTCGTGAAGGTTTTTCAACCCTGAAAAATCACTGTCTGCCAAGTTTAACTTTGACATATCCCAATTGACTTTTTTGTCAATGGTCGTTGTTGGTAAAGTATCCGATTTTTTTTCAGTTTCAACAAGTACTGTTTGAAAACTCTCTGAAAAATAGTTGAGGTCAACGCCAAGTATTTCAGCAATTCGGTTTAAAGTATTTATGTCTGGCATTGATTCGCCTCGTTCCCATTTTCCGACTGCTTGTGGACTGATAGATACTTGCTGTGCAAGTTCTGCTTGTGAAAGATTTACATTCTTTCTTGCTATGACAATTTTATTGCCGATTGAATTTGAATTTAGCATCATTTTATTTTTTTAATTGATGCTACAAAGTTATTTTGCTCCATATGCTTTTTCCAAATTTAACCAACTACTAATAGTTGTTATAACACTACTTTCAGTTGTATTATGACAACCATTAAATGTTTCGCTGCTTTTTATCAAAAATATGTTCATTATAGGATTCTATTTTAATTAAAGATGCCTTGATGGGGTGTTGTTGTGCAACGAGTCTTCATGTTGGGCCCGAAAAAGACCAAACGAAGCCGTGTTATATTTAGGCCAGGGTTAAAGTTGTCTTACGTTGAAAATCTGTCATGGTAATGTTATTTTTTAACAGTTATGGGGTGATCTATATTTGTCCCGGTTATGAGTCCCGGCAAATGGCACAAGTCATGAAAAAATAGTGTTGAACTCATTTGATTGTCCGTGTTGCACCACTACCATGTTATTTGAATAGCCTCTCAGCATTTTTATACATTAAATCATCTACCAAATCTAATGCATCATCCAAGACTATCCAATCATCTGACACTAACTCACTCAATGCTTGTGTAATTCCCTTTCGGGCAATTGCTGCATGTCCTATTAAATTCTCAACAATTATATCGTCTCCACCAAATGTAAGTATTTTATTGTTTGGTGCTGTCAGAATAAACTTTTTCAAAAAATCTTTTGCTGCCAAAGGATTAATTGACCAAGACCAGCACATATCAATATATGCGTTCGAATAACTTTTTGCTAAAGAAAGCAATGCTTCATAATGAGGATATGATAAATGAAAAAATACAAATTTTGTATTTGGAGCTTGCTTGCATAGTGTAGCACAATCTGAGGGGTTGTCCTTTACCCAATGCATGTTCATTAAATTATTCATTGCCCATTGGCCTGTATGCATTTTTACAGGCAATCCATATTCTGTAGCTTTGTCAATACAGTACCAAAACAAATGGTCCTGAAGTAATTTCTCTTCGTTTAAACTAATTTCTTGAGAATTGATTCTTTTATGGAAAATTGACTCTACATTTTTTGTTTGTACTTTCTCAAAATCCAGCCTTCTAAAATATGCGATACCAATTTTAACCGCCTTTGCTATTAGGCCATATTCATTAAACCACCAATCAATAACTGAATACCAATCTGATAAAGTTTTTGGTTTAAGGTGATCTGGTACATAAAAAGGATTGTTTAAAACACGGATTAGTCCATCCAAAGCAATATCCTGAAATAATAAATCTGGAAATTGACTCTTTCTAAATGCACGAATCGGAGAATGAACATGACAATGCTTGATATTCGCTAAATCCTGGATTATGTGTTTATAAAAGCCCCTTTGTCTTGTTTGTTCATAACTGTTTTGAAGATCTTTAATGATGCTATCTGACATATCATCAATGTCATAAAGGACCTTAATAGTATTTCGAAACACTAAGCCTGAAGCGGTATTTTTTAAATATGGCCAATAGTCCTTAACAATTCCCCATTTATCAATTGGATTAATTTGTTTTGAAAACAAACTTCCAATCAGGTCTTTCGACATTCCAGATGAAATCAAATCAAACTTGAAATATAGATTTAGAAGTAGTGTCCAATCATCACATGGAATAATTGGCTCTATGCAACTTAATCGTTCAGACTCATCAATTAAATGCTCATGAGTATCAATGAATGGTGTCTCGAGTATTTTTTTCTCTAAAATAGTGTTAACCTTTTCCATTAAGAATTTCTATGTGGTAGTAATGTCTTTTTATTGTCACAACCAAGATAGATAATTATTCTAATCTTAAGGAGTTATATTTAGGCCAGTGAAGTCCATGGTCAAGCTGTCAGGTCGCAGTATGGCTTAAATATAACGGCAGCGGGTATGGGCAGTAAGCTTATTGCCTATACCAGCGTTGTTAGCACATGTATTAATTTTAAAACTGTCAAGGTAGTTGAAATCAGTCCTGGTGCAGAAGTATTAATGTAAAGATTGAATTAGTTGTTAATCTCCAGACAGCCAATCTCATTATAATTCGGATCAGTCAAGAAAGTCTTAATGAGTTCATAATTCTTTCTCAAGACGATCTCAATGTTTTGTGTACTGGTATTCCCAAGTCTCAGCCAGATTAATTTAGGTGAGGATCCTTTGATAAGTCCAAGATCGTAAAAGTCCCCGTCAAAGGTTACAATGCAATAATTGTTTTCTTTTGCATAATTCCACGAAAAGGAATCTTTGGAATTTTCAAGACCTAAGTCCCGAACTTGTTTTGAACCAGGAAATAAGTCCTGGATTTTAGTGGTGATCCTAAATGAAATATTTTGGTCAAGAAGTAATTTCATCAGATCGTCTGAAGTTTACGTTCTCTGTCAGCTGCAAACATTAAACTGGCTTTTATATCCTCTCTTGAAAGTTCAGGATAGTCATTGAGTACTTCTTCAAAACTCATTCCGGAACCTAACCAACTGAGAATATCAAATACAGTAATCCTGGTATTTCTGATGCAAGGTCTTCCAAATCTCTTATCGGAGCTGATTTTGATAATCTTGTTGTATGCTTTCATGACTCAAAGCTACTACATTTTTAAATTGGATATATCTGGCTTTCCCTCTTTGCTGTTAGCACATGTATTTTTCTTCGCGCGATGGGAGAGTCCCCGTATAAAGCAGTATTGTTAATTAAATATCAGAATTATCTGGTGAAGGCGGGAGGGCCTGTTGTCGGTCGAGCGATGGCAGGTCCCGGTAAAAGTGCAGAATTTATATTGTCAAGATAAACTTTATTAGCATGGCGCTAGGGGCTAAGTCTCACTGCTTTAAATATATTTGCTAACGGCCCGGCAATATAATTTCGTAAGCGTTACCCGACGCAGCATCCGGCAACTGTCCTGGTACTCGCCGACAGGCGAGCCATATAACTGTCACGGTGCAAGGTACACCTTCGCCAAGGCTTCGGTGTCCAAAGGAGGGGGAGCCTGCCCCACAGGAGCGAAGCGGATGCGTGGGCGCAGTTTTTGCCGTCCGGGTACAAATTTTAATGAGTACTGGCGCGATCGCGGTACAATTTGAATCGGAGCCTATAATCTGTCAAGGTTTACTGAATTTTTATTGGAACAGTGGTGCGCGTCCGGCTGAAAGAACCATTAAGGATTTGTCATGGTTGCAGCATCCTGCAAAAACCGTGACAAGTTTATTTACTTTATTGACCGTGTTATAGGGGGTTCGTTAAAATATCTCAAATTTGTCAAAGTTGTTGTTGAGTGTAGTTTTTTATTTTTCTTGCTGAATGGTAATTAAGCTATCTAAATAGGGTCATCAACTTCATAATGAGTTTTGGGGGTGGCTTCATTCCAAGTTGTTCCATAGCAGCTAAGCGGTCAGGGACTCCCCAATGCTCAATTAGTTTACCATCTTTGAAACGCATGATATCTATGACAGTGATCTCAATTCTTTTTCCAGTAGGTGGCATTGGTCCGAATTGTCCCTTTTGTATCCCTCGGGCAGTCATTCGACCCCATACTTTATCCTCATAGGCTACCAGATCTTCTATAACCATAGAAAAATCTGAGAAAGCCTTATGCAAACTATGGATAGCAATTTTTACTCCCTCAACATTAGGAGGGAAAAATCCATATTGGTTTTCTACAAAATCTTGTGAAGTATATTTATCAAATACAGTCACATCTCCTTTGCTGAATCCTTCTTCAATTAGTAATTTGAACAGCTGTTCATTTGAGATTTCTGTTTCCATTTTTCCAATTGATTTTATATACTAACAAATATCTTGTCATATTGTTGTTATATGTTAGTTCTGCAAATCTGTTAAATGACATTGTCCGTGTTAGCTGCTGTAATTTATTTGTATAATTTAATTTACTCCAAGCTTCTTTAAGACGTTTTTAGCATTGGTATTGGTTGGATCTAATTCCAGTGATTTCTTATAGTTCTCTATCGCAAGTTTTTCGTTACCATCCACCAAATATGCTTCACCTAAACTATCGTAAGCATTCCCCGATTTCGGAAATGCTTCTACATTTAGTTTGAAAACCTCAATCGCTTCAGCTACTTTATTTGAATTTAACAAGCTATATCCCATGCTATTCATTTCATTTTCTTTAAGAGAATAATTTTCAGAATTTTTGATCTTTTTAAAATGCTCAAGTCCCGAAATCAATCCATTTTTAGTAATAACATCCAACAAAGAGAATGCAACAGATTTTTTAGGCATTTCATAGGGAGTATTATATAATATACTCATTATGGCTCTGTTTATCTCCATCAAAGGTGCACCTCCTGTATTATTTAATAACACAATTAAATTTGTATCGGAAGGAATTCTTTGAATGGACGTACTAAAACCATTTATACCACCGGTATGACCTATAACTATAAGGCTATCACCAGTATCCCCAAAACGATCTTTAGCAACGGCCCATCCATATCCGTAACTTCTGCCCACTGCTTTAATATATGGCTTAAATAACAGATCCCTTGTTTTTGACTGGAGGAGAGTCTCATTATATAATGCCTGATCCCATTGGTATAAATCCTCAACAGTTGAATAAAGTGCCCCTGCTGAAAAGGGTACTGACATGTCTATATAGTCAGCATTTCTTAACTTATTTTCATAACCAGATGCTCTTTTTTTTAAAATCGTTTCGTGATGATCATATCCGGTATTATTCATTTTAAGTGGATCTAAAATCTTTTCATGCAAAATTTGTTCATAAGGTTTGCCGGATACTTTTTCTATAATAGCACCTAATAGAAGATATCCTGAATTGCTATACGAAAATTTTTCTCCGGGTTTAAATTGAAGTGAAGAATCAGAAAAGATTTTGATTAACTCTTTCGGATTATATGAATTTTTACTTAACTCTTTTTCATAATTTGGAAAAGATGTAAAATTAGGAATACCTGATGTATGGGTAAGTAAATGATGAATAGTAATAATATCCCCTGTTTCCTTGGGGTAATCAGGAAGATATGTTGTTATTGGTACGTTTAGATTCAGCTTACCTTCCTCTACAAGTTGTAGTATTAACATAGCTGTGAATTGTTTCGTTACTGATCCTAACCTGTGCTTTGTGTCAGGCTGGTTAGGAACTTCCCATTCCATATTTGCCATTCCAAATCCTTTCTTAAAAATTACTTTTCCATTTTCTGCAACAAGGACAGACCCGTTAAATTGACCATATTCGTTATATAGCCTCATCAACTCGTCAATCTTTTCTGCTTTAGTTTGGCCGAAGGAGTCTAGCAAGAAAGTTAATTGAATGATAATCCCAATCAAAATTACTTTCTGAACGTTGAATTTAGTTTTGTTTCTCATGGTTGTATGTGTTTTGAAGTTTATGGCAGCTAACGGCCCGGCAATATGGGGAGGGTATGGCACTTGTTTTTGCCGTCATGGTACAAATTTTATTGCATATTGGCGCGATCGCGGTAGAAGCTTTCTAAGTGGCTGAGAGATTGTCTCGGTGCAGAAAACCAGTAAATGGGCACTGGCGCAGTGTCGCGGTATAAGTTGTCTTGGAGCCAGTAATTTGTCAAGGTGCAGAATTTTTATTGAGGGCAGCTGAGCATGTCCGGGTGCAACAACCATTACAAATTTGTCTCGGTAGCAGGAGCAAAGCAAAAACCGTGACAAACAACTTACCCATATTGTCCGTGTTAGCGTTTCGTTTGGAATTTATTAATTGATATTGTCCTTTAGAGGTTAAGTGATTTCGAGTCGCCAATTAAAAAGTGTCTCGGTTTCTCCAGATTTTGTAAAATTATTCTTTTGAAGAATTGAGAACGAATCAACATTGGTTTTGTCGGTTGATGCAATGATTGTTCTAATATTTGGTTGTTTTTTAGCCCATTTAATCATTGCACTCACGGCCTCTGTCATAAATCCTCTTTTCCTGAATTCCTCATAGGTCCCATAACCAATTTCAATTTCTCCATCTGCATTTGGTTCTCCTACAAAACATAAATCCCCTACCATTTTGTTATCTGCTTTCGAAATTAAAGTCCAGATGGTGGAGAATAAATAGTTTTTATTTGAGTCTGCAACGTTTGGTAATATAGTTTGTTCAAGAGCTTCTTTGAGGTCAGCTGAAATTGTCCTTGATGTAGTATTTAGGTTTAATTCTGTCTCCAAGGAGTTATCAAGTCTCACATATTTTTTGAGTTGTTCGTATGTCAAAGGTTTAATAATGAGTCTTTCCGTTTCTATCATGTTGTTAGCGTTTCGTCTTATTCTTTTTCAAATGTCAAAGTCAATAGTCATGGGAGCATGGTCGCTGTATGCACTCCAGTCTTCATAAGTCCCGATTGCAACATTTTGAACTTTGTCCAGAAAGTCCCCTGATGCAAAGCAGTAGTCTATGTGATAAGGTTTGTTAAGTTTTCGTTGAAGAAAGAAAGTCGGATGTTTTTCTGTCCCTTGTTCGATCTCAAAGTGTCTGTGATATATGCTTTGAATATTATTGTCAGCAAGTTTATCTACAACGTCTGAATGGTCTCCAACTCTCTTTTTATAATCCCAGATTTTGTTGCTGTTGAAGTCACCGACTAAAATTGCGGAACCCTTTAACAAATCTGAATAATAGTCTATTGCGAGCCAAACCTGTCCAATATATCTGGCATCGTAGTTTTCTTTACTACTCATAGCCCAAATAGCAAATAGGGTAAATGTCTGTCCGTGTCCAGTCACGCTGAATGGGAGAATATATCTGAATTTAGGGTTGAAATTTTGCAATAATTCAATCTTGTAGTCATTGAAGGAATGTATACAAATGCCTTTATGTTTGCTGTCTCCATACCAGTATTGTGAGTCCGGTTTTCTGTTTGTCGGAGTGTAAACGTATTTGTCAGGATGTTCGCATTCTTGAACAACCAAAATATCTGGATGATGTGCTAGTATGAGATCAGCCTTTTTTCTAAATGCCCCTTGACAATTCCAGGATATGAGTCTCATAGGTGCACAAAAATTATACTTTTAGGCTTCAAAGAAATCATCATCCAACATTTTAACCTCATAAGTAGCCTTGATTTGAACCCCTACATTAAACTGATGCATTAGGTCAACAAGTTTGCGTCCGTCGATTAGGATTATTGTGTGATGTGCGTCATGAGCTTTTTGAATTGCTCCTTTATCAAAATCAGAAGTTGTAACAAATACTCCTTTTGTTGTATCACCACTCATTGCGCCAATGAAATTCCTTATGTCTTTTTCTCGAACTTTGTTATCGTCATACCTTTTGGCTTGAATATATATTTTGTCCAAACCAAGATTATCTTCATTAATTATGCCATCAATGCCACCGTCTCCAGATTTGGAAGTCTCAATGAAATCTCCGTAACCCATTTTTCTCAAGAGGATTAGGATAACCTTCTCAAAGTAGTAAGGATCAATGCCTTTTAATTTGTCTAATAACTCTAGTTTTACCTGTGCTTCTATTTCCGAAAAGCCTCTATCAATAAGGTCTTGAGGGGAGGAGTTTTTAATTTCAGTGTTATTTGGACTGCCCTTTGTTTTTTCATCAACATAGAAGTCCATGAAGTTTGACTCTCCATCAATATCTTTTAATTGAAGCTTCTCTTCGCTTGATTTTTTGCCTTTCTCTGTAATCTGAACCATCCCTCTCTCAGGGTAGATTATATAGCCACCCTTTTTAAGGTAGGACTTTCCCCAAGCAATCCTATTCAGAATGAGAAGCTCTCCACTCTGAGTTTTTTGATCTAGCAGCTCTTTGGGAAGCTCAGAATAATACTTTTCTACAACTTTCTTGAGTAATTCTCTATGATGGATTATTTGTCCGTTGCTTAAAATCTCAAGTATTGGATTAAAAGTCTCATGAAATTTTGGAAGATCTTTCTGAGTCATGATTGTATCTATTGAGGTCGTGGGTAATTATTTTTTATTTGTATAATATTCAAAATCAAAATAGTGTCGTTTGTTATGTTCCCAGATTTCACCAACTAATCCTTTTTCGCATTTGTCAACCGGAATTGCTTTACTGCCATTTAATTCTTTAAGGGACCCAAAATATATTGAGAATGATTTATGGTCGAATTGTATTGCAATCCAATAAGCTGAAGCATTGTATTTATTCTCTGCAGCAGTTGCTTTTTCATATGCGGAGGATCCGATATTGTATCTGGTGTTTAATTTACCGTTTTTTTGATATTTGTTTCTTGCTTTTACACTTATTACATATCTCAGTCCATCTTTTTCACATTCGATGTCAGCAAATTTTTCGTTCATGTGATTGTCATTGAGATTTCTAATCTTGTCGAACTTTTTATCAACCAAAGCTTTTATTGCGAATAGCTCTCCTAGTTCACCGAGAGACTTTTTTCTTGCTGCTTCTTTTTTATCCTCCATATGCACCATTTATCAAGATTTACGCTGACTATTCCAAATGTAAGCAATATTCCGATTCTTGTGAGTTAGCGTTCGTTTAGTCCCGGTAACGTAGATGAATTCCGTATCAAGATAAACTGTCCAGAATAGTGAGTCCTGGTTTATGCGTCAGGTTCGTAACGTCCTATAAATGAACGCTAACGGCCCGGCGGTTTAATTAGTTGGCGTCCGTGTCGAGGTGCCATGTTTTTTGCCAGTCCCGGTAGGTGGACGATAAGTTTTTGGTCACGATAATTTGTCTTGACGGTACCTAGTCCGGGTAAAGACTGTAAGTTTTGGGTCACGATAAAATAGTATAGATGGCGAGCAAAAAACAAGGCACCAGAGCGTCAGCCGGCAGCCCTATTGACTTTGTCTCGGCAGCAGGATCTGTCAGGGTGCAACAAGATTTTATAAGTTGAAATGATCTTACTCGCATTGACTTTGGGGGCTGATTACGAGGTAGTCCGGGCTGCCGAAGCCAATTAATTAAACCGTCCGTGTTATGCGTTCGTGTTTATTTTAGTCAGCTTTCTCCGTTTGTGTTTTTTCTTGTCAGCCTTGATAAAATCACTAATCATCTTTTCTTCCTCTTTAGTTAGAGGTCTAGAATCTACGAAGAAATCAATATTCTTAGGTTCCTTAATTAGTCCCATTTTATTTATCGAAATATTTGTTTGTCAGTCTTAAAGCAGCCCCAGTATTTATAACCATTAATTGTCCCCCAGCATGAATAGCCCCGAGAGTTTTTTCATAATGATCAATTAAATTAGTTTTAGAAAGGAAAGAAAGATATCCCTCAAATCCTCTCTGAAACGAGAGCTTACAAGCAAAAGCAACCAGGTTCCCAGGAACACCTGCATAAACTTTGTTTTTACCTTTATTAAATGGGGCAGACTCAATTAAATGCATATAGACATGATCAGGCTTTACTGAAAGACTTACTAATCCTTGAACTACTTTTTGGTTGTTAACAATGGTAAGTTTATAAACATCCCTATCAGGTTTTTTAAATTCTTCTTTCCAGTTAAAAAGCCATCCATCCTTTTTTGTAATAGATTTTAAATCGTTTTGATCCATGACAATAATATCAGTTGGAAAACTATCTCCAGTGATAACATTCTCAAGAGAGTTTGTTAAATTATCAATTTCTATATCAATGTATTGTGGTTTCATACTCAAAGGCAAATTTACTTATTTTCAGCGAGATTTACTTGGATTTTTATTAAAATCATATCAATGTAATACATTTTATAGCATTAGTACAGGTAATTTTTTAGTCATGTAGCTTTTTTGTTCAACCTTTTCTTTTTACTGTTTTTCGAATAGTGTCTAGCGAGGGCCAGTCCCGGTAAATGGATAGTATTTAAATTATCAAGAAAAAATCTTTTAAAGTGAAGGCGCGGGTGGCATTTTTTTGAATGACATGACGCATAACGGCCCGGCGGTTGAGGTAGTAAGCGTTACCCGACGCAGCATCCAGCCGATGTCCTGGTACCAGCCAGCAGGCTGGCCGCGAATCTTTCCCCGGTGCAAGGTACACCTTCGCCAAGGCTTCGGTGTCCAAAGGAGGGGGAGCCTGCCCCGCAGGAGCGAAGCGGATGCGTGGGCGTGGTTTTTGCCATCATGGTACAATGTTTTTCGGAGCCAGGCGCGGTCGCGGTACAAAGATGGTAAAGGGCAGAAAACATATCACGGTACTGTTATTTTGTTAACAGCCACTTGCGCAGTGTCGCGGCACAATGTTGAATCGAAGCCAGAAAATTGTCCAGATTTACCACAACTAAAGTTGGAACCAGTGGCGGGTGTCCGGGTACATAAACCATTACGAATTTGTCATTGGTTCAGTATCGGCAAAAACCATGACGAGCTTATTACCCCAACCGTCCGTGTTATATTTAGGCCAAGTTTAAAATTTCAATTGAAAATATGGAACAAAATTTAAATAAAGTTTATTATTTCTCTAATGAGGTAGGGAGATAATGGAATCGGTCTCCGCCTATTCTCCCTTCAGGATATTTTACTGGAATATTACGCCCTCGAAAGAATTCATCACATTTTCGGTATTCATCGGGCGTACCTGCCCCGCCCAAAAGGTAAACAGTTTTTGGTATAAGTTGGTCGAGTAAGTAGAGGTAAGGCTCATAGGAATTTGAAAAATGACCACGTACCCGAAGTATCGATATGTCTATTGGTCCATATGGCTTAAGTAAGTCAATCTCTTTATGGTATTTCTCCACCTCTGATGACTCGTTGGAGCAAACGTGATCTGCGCCATCGAAGACCTTTATTCCATCGACCTCCACGAGATATGCCATGTTACCCTCATTCATTGCTGCAATTGTATAAACCTTGATGTCACCTTTAGATAAATTTTGTTTTGGATCAATCAGATGATATGATGAAAGCTCCACTTTTTCCGTGATGCTATCGGATGGTTGAAGTAAAAAGATCCATTCAATTTGTGGCAATAAGTTTGCCAATTTGTAAATATTAGACCAACCACGTTTACTGCCAGGGAGGCCATTAATAAATATGGTAATTTTTTGACCTGCTAGCTCGTCTACGTTATATTGCCCATTTGCTAGACCCGACTCCAATGTTGGATTGATTAATTTGGGATTATAACCGAATAGAAGAAGATGGTTCTTCGTTTTTATAGAATATCCTTCTTGAAAGTACCATAAATATGCCTCGCCCTTTTTTAGCTTTGCATTAAGCTGTGAAGCCATGCCGAAGTTGGATTCAATGATTGTACTTTTATCAGCTCCAGCAGCAACCAATGCATCAGCTGCACGACGATAACCGTGCTTTGCTGCATAGTAAAGCGCCGTATGGTTATTGTTGTTGACAGCATTGACATCTATACCTTTTTCTATCAAGAACTTGATCAAGTCCGAGAACCCCCTCATTGCAGCAATGTGTAGTAAAGAATTGCCACTAGGATCTTTCCGTGTAAGTTTCGCACCGCTTTCGATGAGTAGTTTAGTCATCCTGGTATCTGTATTAAAAGATATAGCCAGATTCAATAAATTGCTGTCCCAAGATCCACCGTCGTCATTAACATCAGCTCCATGTTCAATCAGGAACCCTGCTACTTCAAGGTCTCCAGAGACAACTACTTCGCGTAGGGGAGTACCTCCAAAATTTTCTTTTGTGTTAACGTCAGCACCTTTGGCTACAAGATTTTTGATAAGATCGAAGTCCGGACCCGGACCTGTACATGAACCATACAATGGCGTAAATCCGTCATTGCTTTTAGCATTAACATTAGCACCCATGTCAATGAGAAACTTCGCAATTCCTGATTCTCTGGAGAATCCGTCTCGTCTCATGAAACATGCAAAATTAAGTGGTGTTTTTCCATTGACGTCTTTAGATTCCAACAATGTTGAATCGGCTGCAAGTAGCGAACGAACTTTATTCAGGTCACCTAAATAAATAGCATTGTGTATCTCTCCAACTTGCTGGCAGCTGGCTGTTTGCAATGTTCATACTCCGAATCCTAACAAAAGAATTACATTAATTTTCAGTAGATTGATTCTCATAATATGTTGTTAATTGTATCAGTGCCTGAATTTACTTATGTCAACAAAGATAGATTATTTATACTTGCTTTTTGGGTCATTTTTAGATCATTGAAGTCGAAGTCTCGATTATTCAGAATGGCTTAAATATAACGGCCCGGCGGTTGAGGGAGTAAACGTTGGTGGCGATGGCCGCCGAAACGAGTCCCGGTACCCGCCAGCTGACGGGCCGAAAAATAGTCCCGGCGGGCAAGCCACCATGGCGCAATTTTTGCAAATCCCGGCGAAAGATAAAGTTGTCACGGTAAAAGGATTTGTCCAGAGCCGGCATCCAGAATTTTACAGAAAATTGAAGAGTTTGATTTTAAGAAAAAACTGTCAAGGTAAAGAGCAAAAATTGTGACGAGCTTATTTACTTTATTGTCCGTGTTATGCTTAGGCATTTTTTGTCATAATGAGATTGTCTCCATGATAGCGAAATTGTCCGGACTGCAGAAGGCAACGAAATCCCGATCCATATTAAGAAATATTAGTATTTCAGTGTATAAAATATATAGTTTTTATTTAGTTTCACCAGCCTTAAAAGTGGTCCAGGGTTGAGTCGGACGATCTTTAAGTAATCCTTTCATCCAATCGTACTGTGGATGTGCTTCTAAAAAAGTACTGGCATCAAATGGGGTTCCGCAGGCAGAGCCCCATCGTGCAATAAATGACATTTGTTTTGCCATCTTTGAATCAATAACTTTACCATCAATCGTTCCAATAGGATAAAAAGGTTCAACAATACCAGCATCTGCTTCAAAATGGAGCTCACCGTGTGCACACAATGTTCTTCCGTCCGGTTTTGTCGTATTTAAATACGTATCAAAATGATCGGCTTCGAACTCTTTCGCAAGTTCCAGGTTTACTTTTCCCACATTTTCTTTCATTAATTGTTTCCAACGAACCCGGCGGGCAACGACAGAATTCTTGATGTTTGTTTCCTTTGTGATAGTTTCGAAACGCAAGATTCTTAAATCTTCAGCAACATTGGAACCAACAAAATAGCCGTCTTTCTTTTTCTCAAATCCGATATACTTTAATCCTAGCTCAAGCCGTGCGATCTCGTTTGTATTGATATCCCCTATCAACCATGCATTTGCATATCCGCCATTGTTCCCATTTTTCATAATATCGCACCATTCATCAATCGTAGACGCATATTGTGTGGCACGCCGCATCCGGGCAAATTCCGGAATGCCTTTGTCATCGTAGGGGAAAAAACCCGAAATCGTTGTTTCCGAGCCAACAAGTCCGGCACTTGTTACAAAGAAATCTGTTGAACTGTGAATGAAACCGGCAAACGATTGCATGAACATCCGATGGCCTTTTTCGGGAAGTATATCCAAAATAATATTACAGAGGGGATAATAATAGTCATTCATCGTGTTGTGACCAAGTACGATGCCTCCATCGGCTGTCATACTTCCCGTTACAATAAACGAACTACATGTTTGTTTTATGGGATCTGGTGAATTAGGTGAGATTGTATCTTTTACTGAAGGCCACCAATACCACATGAGTTCCATGTAACCATTGTAAGCTACAATTTCATCCCGGCTCGTTATAACTCCAGCTGCTTTCATTCCTTCAACAATCCCATCTATTTCTGTAATATTTTCATTATCAACTTTGGGAGTGAACAAATTTCCAGACTTCTGAATAAGCCATTCCCACTCTAAAGCGGTGTGGTATTGCCAAACCTCATTCAGTACTCTAATGGATTCTTTTATTTCCTTTGCGAGTAAGTATCCATGCTGGAAACCTCGTTCTTCCGGTGTCCCTTCAATATGAAGATATATCCATCCATTTTTTTCATTGCGATTTGCTTTTACTAGCCATGCCTTCTGCTCATTTGTAAGCTGATTGCCGGTTTGACTTTGAACCAATGTGGAGAAAATCAAGACCGATAAAAAAAGAATAATTACCTTTTTCTTCATAGTGTTTTGAGTTTTAGGTTATTGAAAGATACATTTATCAATTCAAAATTAGGTATGCAATATTTTTTATGGTGGCTAACCGTTAGGGGTATGGTTAGTTGCCGATTGTGTCAGCAGTAAATGCGGTTTTTGTCAGTCCCAGTAGACGTGCAGGAGTTTTCTCGTCCAACCAATCAGCAATTTACTCTTGAAAGGTATGCTTAGGCATTTCATTTAGATTGATTAATTATATAGAAAACGAATAGCTTAAGCATAACGGCCCGGTGGTATAGTTAGGTGCCGGGAGCCTGCCCCGACACAGGAGGGGTGTCAGGGTTGGCGAGTTTTTTGCCAGTCCCGGTAAACAGACGCAAGTTGTCCCGTCACGGTAAAACTCTCTTACTTATGAGTCCCGGTAGTAACAACGAAGTTTACTGGTCACGGTGCATTTTATAAACGGTGAGCAAAAAACGCTGCCAACTGAGCGTCGGCCCGCAGCCCTACTGACTTTGTCTCGGTAAACGGATGAGTCAAGGTGCGCAAAGATAAATAAGTGGCTTAAAATTGATCTTATAGACTTTCTCATGCATTACGAATGTGTCCGGGCTGCAGAAGGCACTTAACTATACCATCCGTGTTATATGTAGGGTTAATTTTAAAACTGTCCAGATGTGAGAAATTTTTATCGTCAAGTCTTTAATCTCGCTGTTGTGTGATATGTTTGAGAGATTTATTCTATTGTTTTTCTTGTACTGGCCATCTCCATGCGTACCAAATAATAAGGGAATGAAAAATCGCTTCTATTGATTGATAATAGATATAATAGTACCATATTTTGGCGGGTACAAAACGTGTAGCGATTATTAGTAAAATGTGTAGAAAACTAACAATAATGTTTACCCATCGGTTTATGCTTGGCTTTAAAATCAGTGAGAGTAAAATCATAATTGGTGGAATAGACATTAATATGGCAGCTGCAAACAAAAAACTTTGATTAATTGTCATTCCACCTATTATGCCTGAAATAATCTGTTCGGGAATTTCAGGTTGAAACAGAGTTTTAATGTCAGCATAAACATAGATAAACATTACAGCAACCCATAATGCTGATAGTATTATCTTTACATTAACCTTATCATCTTGAAGTGTGTGTTTTGTGTTCATAATAAATCTCTTTTAATCTATTTATCTCTCAAGCATTTCGCAGAACGATTGTGTAAACGTCATAGAGGCTTTTAATTCTGACTTTTGTGTGGCGTCATTATCGATGTTTTTATTCATGTAGTAAATATAAAAAAAATCCAATACTTTACTGTTATAGTCAAAGGGCAAATGTGTCAACCTTGTTCGTCGGGAGTCCTGGCATGTGTATGAAAATTCTTCCTTTTGAAGTTATATGGAGGGTTACTGTCATGCTAGTCTAAGTGTCAGGTATCTAAAACCTTACATATAACGGCCCGCTGGTAGGATTAGTTGCCGGGAGCCTGCCCCGACACAGGAGGGGTGTCAGGGTTGGCGAGTTTTTTGCCCGCCCGACCGAACGATTGTTAAGTACGGGTTGATTATTCGTTTCGGTCGTTCGGGCGGGCCAGTCCCGGTAGGTGGACGCAAGTTGTCCCGTCATGGTAAAACTGATTACGTATTAGTCCCGGTAGTAACAATGAAGTTTACTTGTCAAGGTGCATTTTATAATCGGAGAGCAAAAAACGCTGCCAACGGCGCGTCGGCCGGCAGCCCTATTGACTTTGTCATGGCAGCAGGATTAGTCACGGTGCAAAAAGCTTGATAAGTGGGTGAAAATTACTCTCATAGACCTTGGGGTGATTACGGATTAGTCCGGGCTGCCGAAGGCAATTAAGCCATCCGTGTTATAGTGCGTTTTTTTTATTAATCAAGTTGACAATTACCTTGGTCATGGTGTCTTTTTCATTGTGGTTGCTAACAGCTATCATTAAAGTCAAGGCCACAAGTGCGTTGTCTGGTATGCGTTTGTCTCCAGTCTCGGTAAATAGCAGATTGTTTTTCTCAAGAAATAGAAGAAACAAGAATGCAGCGATTCGTTTATTTCCATCAACGAAGGAATGATTTTTGGTGACTAAGTAAAGTAAGTTAGCTGCCTTTTCTTCAATACTTGAATATAAATCTTTGCCATCAAATGTTTGGTAGATAGTTGAGATGGAGCTTTTGAATGAGTTATCCTTTTCTTTACCAAAAAGAAGTCCATTGCCATAGATTTCTCTAAGTCTGTCTATGTGATTTACAGCTTCCTTATAAGTAATTCTATAGAGTTCTTTGTCTGAAGTGTCTGATATCTTAAGATTTTGATAATCATATTGATCTAGGATATCTAAAGCATAGGCGTAATTTGTAATGATCTTCAACAATCCTTCGCTTTCATCTGAAGAAAGCTTTTTTTGATTTACGATTTTAGTTAAGATCAGAACTGATTCTTTAAGACTTTTTAACTGTTCATTTTCTGAGTTTAGTCGTCTTTCATTTAGGGCAAATCCTTTTATCAAATAGTCCTTTATAACCTGATTTGCCCAAATCCTGAATTGAATACCTCTTTTTGAATTTACTCGGTATCCTGTTGAGATTATTGCATCAAGATTATAAAGCTTTAAAGACCTGGTTACTTTTCTGTTGCCCTCTTTTTGAACTACCGAGTATTTCTCGGTAGTTGCTTTTTCAATAAGCTCTCCTGATTTATAAATATTTCTTAAATGGAGTCCAATAGTATCAGAGTCTTTTTCGAATAGGTCAGCCATTTGCTTTTGAGATAACCAAACAGTCTCAGATTGGACAACAACTTGAATCTCAGTCTTCCCGTTCTCAGCTTGAAATATCTTTATACTTGATTTGTCCATGATTCTTTTCTTGTAAAGATAACGAATTGTCAATTGCTGTCTAGGTTATCCGATTTCGAGGTTTTTGCAAAGTCCAGATAGATTGGTGAAAGTTTTGTGTCACGATAAAGTTGTCCAGATGGCTGAGTCCCAATAGATGGGCAAGAGTTGTCCCGTCACGATAAAACTGTCTAAGTGGGGATGCAAAAACCATTTCAGAATTGTCTTGGTTGCAAGTATTTGAATCAGGAATTGTCGTGGGATACAAATTTAAATTGATAAAATGAACTAGAGTTATAGTGCGTTTATTCAGGCCAATTTGTGGCATGTAACTGATTTTGAATGCACTATAACGGCTCGGCGGTATGTTTTAGTAGGCGTAACCCGACGTAAGCACCGGGCAGAGTCCTGGTACTTTAGCCAGAAAGCTGTCACGGTGCAAGGAGGGTATGGCGCACTTTTTGCAATCCAGGTACAAATTTTATTAAGAATTACGAGTGTCGCGGTACATGTTTGCTCGGAGTCGAGAATTTATCCCCGGTTACAAAGTTGATTGCGGGCACAGGCGCGGTCGCGGTATAAACATTACGAATCTGTCTTGAGGGCAGGAGCAAAAGCAAAAAGTGTGACAAACAACTTACCCATATTGTCCGTGTTATGGGCCAGGCCTTATTTATTTGTCTCGGTACCAGAAAACTGTCTTGGTATATGAATTTTTTCGAATTTGTCATGTTGTAGAAATTTTCTTGCGACGGCGCGATGGAGAAAAATTTTAAAATTCGTCCCTTAGAATTTGCAAGCTCTTTGCCAAAGCTTTGGCTTAGAATCGGCTAGTGCGGCTTTGGTCGAATGCTTTCGGGATGCTTGCAAATACCGTCTATATGAACCAACTTTGAGCCCATTATGAGCCAATTGAGCCAACTTTGAGCCAACGTAAATTTTTAAATCCAATCGCCGCCAATTGCATCTCCGTATAAAGTTCTATATAAAACATAAACAGCACTAGATCCTTTCGTTCCTTTATTCATCAGTAATTGTTTGTCTTCTAATTCTGACAAATCCCTCGTAGCTGTCGCTTTTGACACACTGTATAAAGATTGGTAGTCACGATTTGTAATTTTCCCCTTTTCTTTGACATAAAGTACAGCTTTAACTTGTCTCTCATTAAGTCCAAGTGATTCAAGATATTCAGCAAAATAAATGTCTTTTCTGAACTCCACGCTAATATCACTCGAATCATAACTAAAAACAGGTTCAGGGATTCCTGCTAGTTTACATTCTTTTATGATTTTAATTGTTCCTCTCCCCCAGGATTCAATGTAGCCACTACGAAATAAAGCAATAGCAATGTCAGGGTTGTAAGGTCTTGATGCGTGTTTTACCAATAAGTTCTTAATTGTCCAATTTTCAGGGAGTTGTCCTTCATTCCAAAAAATGATTTTATCTCTATAAACACTAATCTGTATAGGAACTCCACCTGAGTAGTCCTTGTGTGCAATGGCATTCAGTAAAGCTTCTCTTATTGCTTCTTTAGGGTATTCATATTTCTCCACCCTGTTAATGCCTTCATAGCTGATTTCTGCCTTAATGTATTTGGTGAAAAGCAAATCAATAGTTTTCTCAATTTGTTCAAACAAATTTCCATGAATCGCGTCTTGAAATATCAATTCATCATCAGTCTGGAAATAACCAATTTTAATATATGAACCTGTTACAAAATTTTCAGGAGAAGGATGAAAGAGCAGAATTGCAGCGCGTTTCAGATATTCGCCTTCTTTCAATTGTAGATTTTCAAGCAGCTGTTCATTCGTGTCAGTCAGGCTTTCTTCATTAATCCTTTGGCTTTTCAAAGCCTTCTTACGGAAAAAGTCAAATGTTTCTTGTTTTAATTCTTTAATTGAGACTTTGGGAACCGGAACTCCGTCCCAGCGTTTCCCAATTTTCTGTAAAAGAAACTTGTCCAGGGCAGCACCTTTCAATTCCTGCTTGGTTGATCCGCTCCGATAATGATATTGACCCTTATAATTAACCGGATAAGGATACGGCTCGATCGTAATTTCAATAAATTCACCCTTCTTTGACTTATGTAGATCTACATCAACCAAAATTCCTAATACGTCCTTCACTTTATTTGGGATATCCTCCATAAGCTTTTTTCCATCTTTCAGACCGATGACTTTTCCATGATCATCCTTGCCAATAAAAATCTTACCACCCTGAGCATTAGCAAAGCCACAAATCCATTTCAGGTATTCATCCCTCCAGGATTCTTTAAATTCTATATTTTGATCTTCAGACATTTACTTCTTTAGTAAGTTTTTTATAGTATCGGTTCCTTTGCTTGAACATTTTTTCAAAGTAATCGATTTTTGAATCACGATAATCAAAAATGACCGGAGGATTTCCTGAATGCTGTATACGTCCAATATATTGTATTAACTTCCCTTCAAAAGCAAAGGGATACGCAATGATAAGACATTCCAGGTTATTTAAATCGATTCCTTCGCCAAAATACTGTCCGGTTGAAATAACTATTTTGAAATGCCCCTGTTTTAATTGTTCAATTTTACTCTTTCTACTGCTTTCGGAATCATCTCCATGAATTGAAATCGTTTCATATCTGTCCTTGAGATAGAGATTAAGAATTTCAACATGTGCCTTACGTTCTGTCAAAATAAGGAATGTTTTAAACCGGTCAGAATTTTTCTCAATATCTTCTAGTATAAGAGAATTCCGGTTAGTGTCATGAATCAGAATTCTCGAAATAGTTTCGTATTTATCAATCTTATAATCAAAAGGTGCATATAAATTTGTCTCTTTGATATTTACCTCAACCTTTGTTTGTTTCTGCCTTATCTGATCAATCTGTCCGGCATTGTACAAAATATTTCCTATGTAAATATAAATCAGTTTTTCATCATTATTTTTACGTTTAGGAGTGGCTGTAAGGCCATACAAATAATATGAATTAAAATTAACAATTGCTTCTCTGAATGATTTTGCCGGGATATGATGACACTCATCCACAATAATTGTCCCAAAGTTGTTGGAAATCTGTTCAGTCTCTTTGCTTCTTGAAAGAGATTGTATCATTGCAACAGTAATTTCTTTTCCAATTTTAAACTTCTGATTCCCAATCTGCCCAATTTCTTTCTTTGGTATTTTAAGGAAACTTTGGATTCTGTCTATCCACTGGTCAAATAATTGTTTCCTATGAACAATAATTAATGCGGGTTGTCTTTTTTGTACAATTAATTCAAGTCCGATTACTGTTTTGCCTGAACCTGGTGGTGATACAATAACTCCAAAATCCTTATCCAAAGTTTTTTCTAGTGCAGCCTCCTGATCAGGTCTCAATTCGATATCTGAATCAAAGTCAATCGGATCTAATTTTCTTCTATTATCAATAAGTCTAAAAGGTCAGCTCTTCATTTCTGCAAAACGTAATTAAATTTGCAACAAAACCCCGAGGCAAGATCACTTCCTCCTGGGTCTCTTCCACCAACCTGAAATACTTTTCAAGATTAAAAGTGGATTTCCCCATGTTTTTCTTAACCAGGTAATCAGAATTCATGAAGTTCAGATTTTCCCTTATGAACTCAATAAGTTTTCTATTAAGGTGAAGACGTTTCAGATATATTTGGCCACTAATCTGTATCTCAATTATTGGTCTGGAATCCCGGTCAAAACTTGATTTAAAGAAATCATCAACTTTTTCGTTAAAAATGTCTTTATAAATGGATTTAAAATGATCCATGGACAGTTTACGAAAGGTCTTTATGATTTCAAACTGGTTGTCGTATGGTAAGTAATTTTCAGGGTTCAGGAATGCTGAATTGCCATTCATCAGCGCATTACCATTGAGTGGAAGTGCTATCAAATTACCCAATCCTTTCCCGGTATGAAAATCCTGGTTAGGGAAGAGTCTGTCAAAACTCGGCTCTTTATCAAAGTGGGAAATGATGGATGCTTCTCTAAGAAGCTCATATAATAGATTTCTTGTCTGCTCTGCCTGAAAGTTCTCCTCAAAGAATATCCATAGATGTCCACCGTTTCCTGAACGGGAACGTTCAATATAGGCAGGTATTTCATGCTTTGCGCATACCAGATGCAAATTTTGAATAGAATCTCTCCAATTATTGTCATCAAAGTCAGCGGCAATAAAAAAAGAAGTATTGTCTTCAAGGAGAGGGTAGATTCCAATAGTTTCTGTTCCCTGAAAATGATGTTTTAATACTTCATCAGTAAGTGGTTGATACTCCTTCTTTGAGTAATCCTTAAAACTTCCTCCTTTAGATTTGTGTATATTGTAATCACTCCAATCAACTTTGTAGGCTGGCATATAACCAGATTTGCCATCTTTCTCCCAGCGAATGGCGTAGATATCCTCCCTTCCACGAAACAAGGACTTGTATGATTCAATATGGTCAATAAAGATCATTTAGCAAAAGTAAGCTATTTAGTCGTTTAGAGGCAGCTCTTTTGCAAGCTTTGAAGGTGGGATAGGTTTTTGTGGGGCTTGCAAATGTGCTGCCATTACAGATACTTAATTCTAAAAATTTTTGTGCGTGGGTAAGTCCCGATAGAGAGTACAAGTAATCTTGTCATGGCTAAACTGTCATGGGTACTAGATTATTTTTATAATTATGTACTTAATTGTCATATTGTCAATGGCTTGCCCATAACGGCCCGGCAATAAAGGGAGGTTGTGGTACCTGGCGCAGCCATCCGGCCACTGGACCTGGTACTTTAGCCGGGAAGTTATCCCGGTGGCAAGACAGGTATGGCGTGCTTTTTGCCTATCCAGGTACAATGTTTATTGCCTTAGTGAGCGATCGCGGAACAAGGTTTATAAGTGGCCGGAAATTTATCCGGGTATACAAAGTTTATAAATGGCATCGTGCGCAGTGGCGCGGTACAAGGTTTATAAATGGTTAAAAAATTTATCCGGGTATGGAATGTTGTAAGTGGTACAGTGCGCGTATCCGGGTGCAGATCTTAGCGCTATCCCGGTAAGTGGCTCAAAATCAGCAAAAAGCATGACAAACAACTTACCTTTATTGGCCGTGTTAGGCAACGTTTTTTTATTTGAGATTTTATCTGGTTCAACCTTTATCAACTTAGCCAGTCCTTAAGGTATTCAAAATAGTCTTTGTTGTCTGCCCATCCAAAAAATCTGTAATTTGTTATAATGTACAATTTTTCTTCTTTCCCGTTCTGTAAAAATGTCACTCTTAAGGGCATCCACATTAATCCAAGTCCTCGAGTCTCCAATGCATTGTACGATTCATCAAAACCAAGATATAATTCCTCGATTTGGTATTTTTGGATGGTAAAAAGAATTTCATCACCTGTTCTTTTGTCTTTACCTGAAAAAATCAGTTTGTCAGGAAGAACATTCATCTGTCCTTCATATCTATGCAAGGGCTTTAAAAAGGATGTATGAGCTTCCATCCAGTCTCCCCAACTTCTGGTCAATACGTCCTCTTCAAATGCCCAAAGTGCGGTTGTTTCTAATGTCATATTGCGTGTGATTAATGATGCCTAACGGCCCGGCAATATGGGGAGGTTGTGTTACCCGACGCAACATCCGGGCAGGGTCCCGGTTCTTTAGCCGGGAAATTGTCACGGTGCAAGGAGGGTATGGCAAGTGTTTTTGCAGTCATGGTACAAATTTTATTGCGTTAAGGCGTGATCGCGGTACAATGTTTCTAAGTGGCCGGGAAATGCTCCCGGTGCAGAAATTCGATAGAAGGGCACTGGCGCAGTGTCGCGATACAAACTGTCTCGGAGCCAGAAAACTGTCACGGTTCAGGATTAAGATTGCGTGCAGATGCGCGCTTTGCCCACCGAAGCGGAGCGGAGGTGGG
Source organism: uncultured Bacteroidales bacterium (assembly GCA_963732435.1). Classification (GTDB taxonomy): domain Bacteria; phylum Bacteroidota; class Bacteroidia; order Bacteroidales; family VadinHA17; genus LD21. Next base: position 129,150 of record CAVSZL010000014.1, read on the forward strand.
TGTCCGGGCGCAAC
>CAVSZL010000015.1:0-121057 GCA_963732435.1 uncultured Bacteroidales bacterium
ATGATAGATGAAAAACATCTTTTCACCCCAGGCTAAAGACTGGCTATAGGAATATCAGCATTCTATCTCTGACTTTTTTCTAAGCCAAAAACAGAATATATGAACTGAATCTTACCGGTTATAAACCTACCCTGATTAAAAGACAAAGGTAAAGGTTGAAAGTACTACTGTATAACCTCTTTCCCTACTGTAATGATCTTGATCTCAGCCGCTCCGACAACCATATCACCAATTTTGGGTCCGAATGCTTTAAAATGATCTGTAGCAAAATGGGCGTCGACGGCAGCCTGATTGATGTACTCCTCAACAAAAACGAACTTGGTGTTATCATACGGATTCTGATAAAGCTGGTAAAAACGGCACCCGGCTTCTTTATTCGATAATTCAATTATCTCCTTTGCCGCATCAGTAAAATCCTTAACCTTTTCAGGTTTTATTACCAGGTTGGCAATTATCATCATTTTAGGTTCTGCCACAGGAGCAGTGCTCATCACTGTTTCAGATTCTGAAACAGTTTCAGCAGACTTCTTTTTACCACAACTTATAGCCATAGTTACCAGGATCAGGGTTAGAAAAAATAGTTTTAGTTTCATGATTTTCATTTTTTTGATTATTAATTTTTGTGCTTAGGAATTTGTTAAATAATACTAATTCTGAACTAAATTTTTACATGATTATTTTGCAGTCTGTATTCAATTTTTAATTAATTATATTACTACTGATGCGTTTGATTTCTATTGTAAATTATGCCACGAAGTGGCACAATCTGAATAACCGTGGGTGAAACCCACGGTCAACAACAATCTGAATGTCACAGCCCTGAAGGGGCTGAATATTAAACTGGTAAATTGAGTCTATTATTCAACCCCTTTGGGGTTACCAGAGATTTTTTTTTGTGTTACCGTGGGTTGCACCCACGGTTATTCAAATTAAACCCCTTCGGGGTAAACACATCAATTTAAATCAAAAAATTAAAGAACGCTTATATAAGTTTTATTATCAGTGTTTTATGCAATTTTTGGAAATATTCAACGCATCACTACTATAATTATATCATTAAATATACATCAAAAATCTCCAAAAAGAACTATTATAAAACGAAAAGTGAAGTAATCCAGACACAGGCAAAAACAACCACTCCTGTTATAACGGTTGCAGGTGAATAGACTTTCAGGGCTGTATCAGGATCCATGTCTGAAAAATTAGAAACTACCCAGAAATAGGAATCATTTGCATGGGAAACAGGCATCGATCCTGCTCCCATAGCAAGAATTGAAAGTAAACGCCCCCATTCTGAGTCCAGGCCAAGCACGGGCAACATAGGTTCAATAAATGATGTGGCAGTAATTATGGCAACAGTTGCTGATCCCTGAGCAGTCTTCATGGCAGATGATATAAGAAAAGGCACCACCAGGCCTAGGCTGGTTCCTGCAAGCAAACCACCCAATGATTCCCCAATACCTGTAGATTTTATTACCATCCCAAACATTCCGCCCGACGCAGTAACAATCAGTATCGGACCTGCCTTTTCGAGAGCTTCGGTAAAGAGGGAATTCATAGCGGAAATTGTCTTATACTTAATTAAAAGTAAAGCAAGTATAGCCCCTGCTGAGAGAGCTATGATTGGCTCTCCGGGAATATAAAATACTCTGGAAATAAGATGGTCTCCTTCTTTGTCAAAAAGATTAAGAAGTGATTTTATTGTAATAAGCAATAATGGCACTACTATCGGAAGAAGGGATAAGAACACCGGAGGAAGTGAATCCAAAGCTATCTCCGAATCTAACTCGATATCTTTTGCAGGCGGATAGTTCCTTCCCTTTGTTATCCATTTGCTCCAGAAATATGCCGCCACTGCAGCCGGAATTGAAAATAATAATCCAAGGATAATCAGAAAACCGACATTTACATTTAACATACCTGCGGAAGCAAGTGCCCCTGGATGAGGAGGAATTAGACAATGAACAACTATAAGCGAGGTTGCAAGAACAGTAGCCATAAAGGGCATAGCCAGTTTTGCCTTTGCACTGAATGACTTGGCCAATCCGCTAAGGATAATAAATGCAGAATCACAAAAAATCGGTATACCGGTAATAAAACCTGTTATACCTAAAGCCTGGGCACTTCTTTTCTCACCTGTTTTTGATAAAATATATCTTGCTATGCTTAGTGTTCCTCCTGTTTTATCGAGTGTAATTCCAATAATTGCTCCAAGAATAATCAGAAAGCCTATTGAGGCCATTGTATTTCCAAATCCTTCTTTTATTGTTCCAATTATCTTATCGGGGGGAAGAGTGGTAAAGGCCAGGAAAAGAGAGACAGTAAACAGGGCTATGAAAGCTTTTATTTTTAACCTGGATGTTAGAACAATTATTGCAATAATACTGACACCAACAAGGATTGAAGTAGTTAAAACACTCATAATTAATATTTAACTAAAAAAGAGATAAGCTACCAGTATAGCAGTTGTAAATCCTGCAAGGTCTGCCAGCAATCCACATCCTATTGCGTACCTGGTATTTTTAATTCCAACAGCACCAAAATATACTGCCACAATATAGAAAGTAGTATCTGTGGTTCCCTGCATCGTGCACGCTAATCTCCCGATAAATGAATCAGCTCCATGGGTTGTCATGGCATCTATCATTAATCCCCTTGCACCACTGCCTGACAGGGGTTTCATAAATGCAACAGGCAGAGCTCCTGTAAATTGTGTGTCCACTCCCAGCCATGAAAAGAACTTTGCAATGCCGGCTATTATAAAATCCATTGCCCCTGATGCCCTGAAAATTCCGATTGCAACAAGAATTGCCACCAGAAATGGAATAATCTTTATTGCAATATTAAATCCCTCCTTGGCTCCCTCAATAAAAGCATCATAAACATTCACTTTTTTAACAAGAGCCAGAACAATAAAGATTGTAATTATTGACATTAAAATGAAATTGGCAGTAAAAGTTGAGATCGTGGATATCTCCTCCTTTGGAAGTCCGCTGAAATAAAATATTATTCCGGCAATAATAGCAGTAAGTCCTCCCAGATATGCTAGAATTACCTTGTCGAAAATATTTATTTTCTGGATAATGGCAACACTCATCATTCCTGTAAGGGAAGCGGCAAAAGTGGAAATCAGGATGGGAATGAAAATATCTGCCGGGTTAACTGCGCCAAGCTGAGTACGATAAACAATTATGCTAACCGGAATTATAGTAAGACCTGCGGCATTAAGTACCAGGAACATAATCTGTGCGTTAGAGGCCGTCTCCTTATCAGGATTAACTTCATGCATCTCTTTCATGGCTTTCAGTCCAACAGGAGTGGCAGCATTATCAAGCCCCAGCATATTAGCTGAAATGTTAAGCATTATCGAACCATATGCAGGATGTCCTTTTGGTAATCCCGGAAAAAGTTTTTCAAAAAGCGGGCCTATCAGTCTGCCAAGGATTGCGACAACACCACCCTTCTCTCCCACTTTAAGCAATCCCATCCATAAAGTAAGTGCTCCGGTAAGTCCAAGTGAAATCTCAAATCCGGTTTTTGCATTAGAAAAGACAGCATTTATCATATCATTGAAAATCTGTGTATTTCCGGCAAATATTAATTGCCCGAGAGCTACAATAAATCCGATAAGGAAGAATGCTATCCAGATATAGTTCAATACCATACTTCAAGTCTGAATGACGAAGATAAAGATTTAATAATATAAAAGAAAAACGGGAAAAGGTTAATAAGTCAATGAAGATAATTACAATTTTAATAATATCTTGAGATGTTTCTCCTTTTGATTATCAAGAATTTCAAATCCTTTTTGTGCATCCTCCAATTTCATAATACCTGTGATCATTTTATCAGGATTAAGGGTTCCATTATCAAGAGCCTCTATTACTTTGGCAAATTCACCATGACTGACCCGTGAGGTTAATATTCTTGCCTCCTTCCATATAAGTTCCTTCATAACAATTTCGGCAGGATGGTCAGAAAGACCAAGAACACATACTTTTCCTCCTCCCTTTATTGCATTTATGCAGGTTCTAACTGGATTAAATCTTCCTTCAACAGCCTCTTCATGCCCGACTGCTTCAAAAGCTATATCGACTCCTCGGCCACCTGTGACTTCTTTTACGAAAGCTATAGGATCGGTATTCCTGATATTAACTGTATGGATGTCGGCAAATGCTGAAGAAGCAATTGCAAGTCTTTCGTTCAGGATATCTGCAATTATAATCTTACCGGTTGTTATTGTCTTGGCTGCATGGAGAATCGATTGACCAACTTTACCGGAACCAACAATAAGAATATCATCATTTTTTTCTAATCCGGCCCTTGCAGATGCGTGAAATCCAATTGAAAGGATTTCCACGAGAGCAGCATGTTCATCGGAAATATATTTCGGCACTTTGTAGATCATGTGAGGAGGGACAGTGATATACTCAGCAAAACCTCCGTCCAAATCAATACCAAGGAGTTTTAGAGAGGTACAGGCAGGATAGTGACCTACTTTACATGCAGCACATGTGCCACACCAGATAATAGGATCAACCGCCACCTTATCCCCCGGAAACATGCCTTTCACATCTTTACCAACTTCAACAATTGAACCGGCAAATTCATGTCCCGGAATAAGAGGAAGTTTAGTACGAGGATGAAACTCTCCTTTGAAGATGTGCTGGTCTGAACCACAAATACTTGCATAACTGATTTTTACCAGTACCTTATCATTGGTCAATACGGGTTTTTGAACCTCCTCCGTGGCTATTTTACCATATTCTCTTATTACTGCTGCTTTCATATTTTTATGTTTATTGTTTTAACTCGAATTTTAAAAATAATATTACAATTTTACTAAATAATTCGCTGACTAATTCACCAAAACCTGTTTGTCACCTCTCTTCTCCCATTCTCCCAATCTCCCATTCTCCCCATCCTACTCCCCCGGTGCTCTGTATAATTCTATATTTGAGATGACCGGGCATGCTTTTGCTTTACTTACAGTTACTTTAATTTTAGATGTTGTTAACAACGGAAATTTTCTTATCACTTTATTCCCGATTGTTGTACCATTAATAAGTTCCTTCCATTCTCCGTTAATATTCCCTGAAACACTAAATTCCTGTACCCTCTGACCCAGTTTAATGTATTCCTGTATGATAATTCTGTTAATCTCAGTTTCTTCTCCAAGATCAATAATGACACTTCCACCTGTGTGTGAATCAGCTGTTGTCCAATATGTTAGAGGATCTCTGTCATTTACATTTGAAGCTTCATAACCTTTTCCCCTGTCGGATGTTGAAGATGCTTTTTTACCAAAAGCTACTTCTTTCTCAAATTCCATGTTAAGCATCTCCCTGAAATCAAGTAGCGATCTGACATCATTCTCATGAAGTAAACCTCTCCTGTCAGGTGGTACATTAAGGAGGAGATTGCTGTTCCTGCCGACTGATGAGTAGTAAAGATCAAGAAGGTTTTCGGGTGAACGCACAAGTGAATCCTGTGACTGATGGTAAAACCAACCCGGTCTTATTGAAACATCTACTTCGGCAGGCACCCAATAGTTACCATCTTCATGACCCTCTCCAAGTATTTTCGCAAAATCTCCGCCAGGATACATATCATCTTTGTTCAGAAGTGACCAGTTGGTAAGACTTCCCATCCCGCTTTCATTCCCTACCCACCGTATATCCGGTCCTGCATCGCTGAACATTACTGCCATAGGCTGAAGCTCTCTCACTATTTTATGAGTATTTGGCCAGTCATAATATGTTTTATTATCAATTTTTCTGGTCTCCCTGGTGCCACCATAATAACCATCACCTCCATTTGCACCGTCGAACCATACTTCGAAAACGCTGCCATAATTTCCCAGTAGCTCCCGGAGTTGATTCCTGTAATAACTGAGATATTCATCAGTACCATAAACACCGCAGTTACGGTCCCATGGTGAAAGATAAACACCGAACTTCAGACCAAATTCATCACAGGCGTTCCTGAGCTCTTTCAGCACATCTCCCTTACCTTCTTTCCATTTCGAATTCTTCACTGAATGATCAGTATACTCAGATGGCCAAAGACAAAAACCATCATGGTGCTTTGCAGTAATTACAATTCCCTTCATACCAGCCTCTTTAGCAACTCGTGCCCATTGCCTGCAGTCGAGTTCTGTTGGATTAAAAACCGATGGGCTTTCATCACCATAACCCCATTCCTTATCTGTGAAAGTATTAACAGTAAAATGGACAAACATATAATACTCCATTTCATGCCAGGCAAGTTGCCGTTCTGAAGGAACAGGTCCATATGGTTCAGGAGGCTTTACCTGAACACAACCTGCCAGAAAAAGTGATACAAACAAGAGGATTAGAATTCTTTTCATAATACCTGAGAAATTAAAAAATATTCATTTTCCGGGTTTTATTGGCAATATACAAGATAGAATGAGAACATTATTTTGAAGATTACCTATTCAGGCTGTAAACAGATACAAATAACAGGTAGAACAGACATATCAGAAGAATCGACATTCCGAATGTAACATTGCTGATGTCACTAACCCACCCGATTATCAAAGGGATTACCGCTCCTCCTGAGATTGCCATCATCATAAGTCCGGAGATCTCATTACTGCGGGTCGGATATTTTTCAACCGTAATTGCAAAAACAAGCGGAAAAATATTTGCCACAGCCAATCCAAAAAGGAAGACCAGGATCCAAGCCATTACCTCAGCAGATGATAAAAGTAATATGAATAAACAAACTATTCCCAGGATTGATGTCCACATAAAAAACTTCCGCGGGGATATCCTTGTCAGAAGTAATGCCCCGGCAAAGGTCCCGAGCATACGGCCAAAGAAATAAACACTTCTTCCTGATTCTGATGCAGTTGATTCGATACCGAATTGTTTGATAAGGAATTGCCCTGAGTTAGAATTGAAACCAACATCAATTCCCACTACAAGGAAAATTGAGATTACCATCAGCAATACAAATCCAATTCCGAGTAATTTAAATGAAGATGCAAAAGTTGCTTTTACTTCATCTTGCTTAGCCTCATCAATTTTAACTGTACCCAGCCAGATTGCAGAGAGGATCGAAACAATTCCGAACACCATAAAAAGCAATTTCCAATCACCAAACCTGGCAGCCATAAGGGCTGCAAGAGGAGCACCGATCATTGATCCTATTGCTTTGATGAATTGTGAAAAACTCAGAAAGCTTGATGTTCTGTTCCGGGGTACTACATCTACAAGAAGAGGATTTGCTGAAACCTGAACTATCGTGTTACCAATTCCAAGAAGGGCAAATCCTGTCAGCACCATAATATAAGTATAGAAAAAATAAGGAACCAACATTCCAATTGCTGTAATTCCCATTCCAATGTTGACCATTTTCCGCTTACCAAGACGTGACTGCATAACTCCCACAGGAACAGAGAGAAGCAGAAACCATAGGAGAGCAGCCGATGGTATCAGCTGTGCAAGTGTAGCACTCAGATTCATATCCTTGCTCACCCTGTCTACTCCTATGCCCACCAGGTCAACAAAACTCATGACAAAAAATGCCATAAGTACGGGAGCGACTTTAGAAATGCTGATTTTTTGAGTATTCATATTAAAAAATGTTTAGAATATAAAGTTTGTGTAAAAATATAAAGGTGAATCTTCCAACAGGTAAAATTACATTAATGGGAGGGCCTGCTGAACGGATCTCCAGAATTCATCATCAAGCAGATATGCACTTCCTGCAAGAGCTGCGTCCTCTTTAAGTCTGGAAAGAGCCACGTCACAATTACAGTTTTCTGCTTTCAATCTCTTTTCAAATGCATTCCCAAAGTAGTTATAAGCCAGGGAAATATTACCTCCGATTACAACAATCTCCGATTGAAAACTCTTTAGCCATGGAGCAAGAAACAAACCCATTTCATCTCCAAAATCATTAAACAACTCTACTATCCTGATGTCAGATATTGCCAATTCCGAAAGCTCCTTAACTCCTCTTAACTCACTTCCGGTCAGGTTCTTATACCTTCGCATCAATCCGCGGGTTGAGAAATAATCATCAGCAATGCCATCTTTGTAAGGGAGGTGATAAACACACCCTAATTTTGGCACCACCGGACCATCCACGATAGGAATACGGTTACTGATGAATGCAGATCCGAAACCGGTACCAAGTGTTATAGCCATTGAATTTACTGCTTTTCCGGAGCTGCCAATCCATGCTTCACCAACAGCAAAAGATGAAGCATCATTCATAAATCTTACGGGGAAATCTTCAGGTGTATTTAGTCTTTCAGAAATTGATTCAGCAATATTAATGCCGTATAGTTCCTCATATTTAGCTACTCCTTTAATGTAACAAATGCCTTTTACATAATCGAACGGACCCGGCATCGCAAATCCAATTCCCTTTACACTATTCTCCGGCATCTTCGAGAGAACAGCAGATAATACTTCAGTCCAGACAGTAAGTATGACATCAGCCTTTGCCCTGTTATCAACAGCCCTTTCAGTTAATGTATCCTTCAACAGCTCTCCCGACAACAGATTTACTGCTGCGCAACTGATATGGCTGCCACCTATATCAACACCTAAAGCAATGTTTTTATTCATATAAAGATTTGATCTGATTTAAGGATAGGAATAATAATTATAAGTGTTGAAAATATTCAAATTAATTACCAATCCAAAATATATTTTTTTAAAAATCACAAATAATCAAATTTAAAGGCATTTACTCCCTGAAAGAAAATGAAATAGTATGACTTTTACCCATATTTTTTGTAAGACTTTAGTTGTAATTTGGAGAGTAAATCTAAACAGACAAAATCATGCAAAAAGTAACTAAGGAAGATGCCCTGTTATACCATAGCAGAGGACGACATGGAAAAATAGAGGTTATACCTACAAAACCCTATGATAATCAGCATGATCTAAGCATGGCGTATACTCCCGGGGTAGCATTTCCATGTCTTGAAATAGAGAAGAGTCCCGAGGATGTCTACAAATATACTGCAAAGGGTAACCTGGTAGCAGTTATTTCAAACGGAACAGCAGTGCTTGGTCTTGGTGACATAGGACCAATGGCTGGCAAACCGGTAATGGAGGGGAAAGGACTTCTCTTTAAGATATTCGCAGATATTGATGTATTCGATATCGAAGTTAATGAGAAAGATCCTGAAAAACTCATTCAGGTATGTGCCGCTATTGCACCTACTTTTGGAGGAATAAATCTCGAAGATATTAAAGCTCCTGAATGTTTTGAAGTCGAAACACGGCTAAAAGAGCTTCTTGACATCCCGGTATTCCACGATGATCAGCATGGTACAGCAATTATTTCAGCAGCAGGACTTCTAAATGCTCTGGATATAACCGGGAAAAAGATTGAGGATATCAAAATGGTGGTTTGCGGTGCAGGAGCTGCTGCAATATCATGTTCAAGACTCTATCTTAAACTGGGCATCAAAAGGGAAAATATTGTAATGGTAGATACCAAAGGGGTGCTTAACCGGAAAAGAACAGATCTTAATAAATACAAGCTTGAGTTTGTAACTGACAGAGATATTGACACACTGGCTCAGGCAGTGGCAGGTACGGATCTTTTCCTTGGACTATCAGGAGCGAATCTGATGACAAAAGATATGCTCGCTTCAATGGCTGAAAATCCTATTGTGTTTGCCATGGCCAATCCAAACCCTGAAATCTCATATGAAGACGCTATGGCTACAAGGAAAGACCTCATATTTGCAACCGGCAGATCTGATTATCCAAACCAAATCAATAATGTGCTTGGGTTCCCGTTTATTTTCAGGGGAGCACTTGATGTCAGAGCTTCAACAATTAATGAGGAGATGAAGCTTGCTGCATCAAAAGCTCTTGCCAGGCTGGCGAAAAAAACAGTCCCGGTTTGTGTATTGAAGGCCTATAATACTGATAAATTAGTGTTCGGAAAAGATTACATAATACCTAAGCCATTGGATCCCAGACTTATATCATGTATTGCACCTGCTGTGGCAAAGGCTGCAATGGAAAGCGGGGTAGCGAAATATCCTATAAATGACTGGGATGCTTATAAGAAAAGTCTCGATATAAGACTCAGTGAACATATAAAAAGGGTGAGCAAATGTAATTTGGATTAGCAGTTTGATTTCATGTTCCTGCCGGAAATTAACCTGATAATATGGTTAAAATGAATTCTTAATCAACAGATACCAGCTATTTTTTTCCTTTCAGCAATCTGTTTGTATACTTTCTTCTCATACATTGATAAAATAAGGTCAGCTGCTTCCTGTACTGAGTAAGACTTTCTGTTTATTGTTGCATCAAAAAGATAATCTATATTTAAAGGCTTCTTATCCATAAATGCGAGTATCAGATTAAACCTGCTCTGGTCTCTATCTACCACATACTCCTCGGCAACATCTATCTCCATATTCATCTTTTTCATCACATTTGCCACCCTCCAGTAAAATGGGGCAATAAGTCTTATGTGAAGAGCATCATGGATTTCTTGTGCAATTGAAACACCCCCCCTGCCAACAAGTACAATATGTCCTTCCTTACACATAGCCAGTACAACGTCCTTGATCGCTTTTTTAATTCTCAGATCGCTCACAAAACCTCCTGAAAAAGCCATAATCATTTCTGATATATTGCTTAGCTCAATTCCTTTATAAAAATTTTCAACGCGTTGAGGGTCTGTATTCAATTCTTTTGCAATGTCATATATTATATCCTTATCGACCCATTTCCATTTGGTTGTTCCATATTTACGGTTAAGTTCATCAACCAGAACTGCTGCTATCTGCCGTGCATCGCATCCTGTAAGACGGGATAAAGTTATTACAGGACCGGCTTCAGAAATTGGCTTATTAAGCAATGAATCCCTGTGCCGGCCATCGAAATAGTTTAAAAATTTGTCCATTTGATTTTCCCCCTTCCTGATGTTTTATTACTACCGTTATACAACAAAATCTTTTATGACTTATGAATGAATAACTTATCATAATCCCCGGATGGATGAAAACGATAAATCGAAGGCAGTTTTACTCTTTATTATTTGTGATATAATTTACGTAAAAAAAATGAATTCTTAAAATTTATTTTGTGAAGGAAAAACATTCTGCTTAATAATAAAACTTCCGGTGTTCTCTGACCTGAAAATTAGTACTATGGTCCGATTTTTGATAGTAAAAGATAACTGTTAATTATGAAAGCACATCTGCTCAAATTTTGCCTATTTTCCTTAACTATCTTGTTATTAACAGGATGCAAAAAGAGTTTTACAGCAAGTGAAAAAAATGTTGTGCTCTTCCAGTATGATTATATCAATTATGCATGGGGATATCAGCATAAAGGGTTCTTTATTGACAATAAAGGCAATGTTCTGGAATACAATAATCCTGAAGACTGGAATTTTCCCGGAGATGACTTCATATTGAGTGAAAAACTAATCGCTGAGAATCTTGCCTCCTGCGTGCTATCTGATATAAAAATTTCTGAAGAGGAGCTTCAGAAATATATCAGTTACATTAAAAACATCACATCCAGTAAAGTAACTGCTATTAAGAATGTTGCTGCCGATGCCGGAACATCAAAATATACTTGTTTTCAGTATTTGGAAAACACAGATAATTACAAAGGATATCTAATAAAGATGGAGGGTGATTTTACATGTGAAAACCTGAATTTCTTTTCAAAAAGGGTTGTTTTATGGATGAAGGATATCAGTAATAATTTACTTGTAAAGTAGGTACATTTCCTTTAATTTCTTCTTTGGAAAACAACATCTGATAAGGTTAAACGTAAATATTTAACTTTATACCAAATATTTTATATCTTTACTGTTAATATATCATTTTTTCTCGCTAACATTTTAAATCAGGTACTATGCTTGCAAATATTTTATCGAAACCCGAACTATTCTGGTTCATACTTGGATTGCTCCTTTTCCTTGCTGAATTGGTCCTTCCCGGTTTTTTTATTTTTTTCTTTGGTCTCGGAGCCTGGGTTACAGCGCTGGTTTGCCTTATAGGAGAACCGGGTATTAATCTTCAAATAATAATCTTCGCCATTATTTCAGTACTTTCACTTATAACTCTTAGAAGAATAATTCAGAAGAGATTCTTCTACAGCAAAGGAAATGAATCAGAAGAGATTGAAGATGAGTTTACAGGAAAAGAAGCTCTGGTAATTTCTGATATTAAGCCGGACGTTTCTGGAAAAGTTGAGTTTAAGGGAACAACATGGAAAGCTGAATCCAAATCAGAAATTAAAGCAGGACAATCAGTTATCATCATTGAGAAAGATAGTTTTAAACTAATAGTCAAACCTAAAAAATAATAAAAAATGGAAGGATCAAGCACAACTTTTATTCTTGTAGGGGTAATCTTTTTAGGATTTATCCTGATTGCATCTATGATTAAAATCGTTCCTCAGAGAACAGCAATTATTGTTGAACGACTAGGTAAATACAGGGCAACCTTCACAGCAGGTTTCCAGATACTTATACCTTTTATCGATAAAGTAAGATACAGACACACCCTGAAAGAGCAGGCAATTGATGTTGCCCCGCAGATTTGTATCACCCGTGATAATATTGCAGTTGAAGTAGATGGAATCCTTTACCTTCAGGTACTGGATCCCCAAAAAGCTTCTTATGGTATTGATAATTACAGGTTTGCTTCGATACAAATTGCCCAGACTACAATGAGAAGCGTTATTGGCAAACTGGAGCTTGACAGAACATTTGAAGAACGTGAGACTATTAATGTATCAATAGTTGAGGCAGTAGATAAAGCCAGTGAACCCTGGGGAATAAAAGTATCCCGCTACGAGGTAAAAAACATTTCTCCCCCGCAGAGCATTAAAGATGCTATGGAAAAGCAGATGAGGGCAGAAAGGGAAAAAAGAGCTGTTATCGCTGAGTCAGAAGGGACAAGACAAGCCAAAATTAACAATGCTGATGGTGACAAACAGGAGTATATTCTGAAATCAGAGGGTGAAAAGATGAGGCGTATTAATGAAGCCGCAGGCCGGGCCTCCGAAATTGAACAGGTTGCCGTGGCAACAGCTAACGGATTAAGGGCAATCGCAAATGCTATCTCTGATGAAAACGGACTTAATGCTGTTAACCTGAGGATAGCTGAACAATACCTGACAGCTTTTGCAAATCTGGCAAAAACAAATAATACAATGATTCTTCCTTCCAACCTTTCAGATATAGCCGGAATAGTAGCAACAGCAACTTCGGTGTTCAATGAGACCAAGGATAAGAAAGGCAAATAAGTCAAAAAGGCAGTAGAGCCTGTAGAGGTTGTAAAGGCAATAAAGGCTATATCAAAATGGCAATATTGCCTTTATTGCATTTAATGCCTTTATTGCATTCTTCTATGATACATCGTGTTCGGTCCTGTTAATTATTTCATTCTGGAGATCGTCTCCCAGATCATTGAAATAATCGCTGTAGCCTGCAACCCTTACAATAAGATCCCTGTGACGTTCCGGATGCTTCCTGGCATCCCGGAGCGTATCGGCATTAACCACATTAAACTGAATATGATGACCATCCATACTGAAATAACTTCGGATCAGTGCCGTGAGATTGCTATAACTATCTTCATCATCAAAAAATGAAGGAGAAAACTTCTGGTTCAGAAGAGTACCTCCTGTCCTCAGGTGATCGATCTTAGATGCAGATTTAATAACTGAAGTTGGTCCATTATGGTCAGCACCCTGAAAAGGAGAAATTCCCTCGGAAAGTGGCATGTGAGCATTCCTGCCATCAGGTGTTGCACCAATTACACTGCCAAAATAGACATGTGAAGTCGTAGGAAGCATATTGATATGGTGTAACCCTCCTCTTGTATTTGGCCGGCCGTTTACAGCATCATAATAAACTTCAAAGACCTCAGCAGCATGCTGATCAGCAAAATCATCATCATTCCCGTACTTGGGTGTATTATATATCAACTCATGCTGCAATTCTTCATATCCTTTAAAATCAGATTTAAATGCGTCCATGAGTTCGTTCCATCCAAACTTCTTATTATCAAAGATATTGTACCTGACCGATGTCAGCATATCTGTAATGCTTCCAAGTCCGACACCCTGAATATATGAAGTGTTATAACGTGCCCCGCCACAATTATAGTCTTTTCCATTCTTAATGCAATCTTCAATAAGCAACGATAAAAATGGTACCGGAAGCCAGTCAGAAAAAGACTTCTCTATTATATTATTTCCCGCGATCTTAATGCCGGCAAAATAATTCACCTGTTGTTTGAATGCCTCCATAAGATCTTCAAATCTTTCAAAATCATAAACTGAACCTGTGTGGAGCCCGACCTGTATGTTTGTGCGGTTATCAAATCCATCATAAAGGGTAAGTTCAAGAATCTTTGGAAGATTAAAATAACCTGTCAGCCAGTATGCCTCAGTACCAAATGCCCCGGCTTCAACACAACCTGATGCCCCGCCATTCCGGGCATCCAAAATACTTTTTCCCTGCCTGACCAATTCTGAAATTATTGCATCGGCATTAAAGCAGGAAGGTTGTCCGAATCCGGTTCTGATAATATCCAGTGCTTTATGAATGAATTTATCCGGACTATTTTTACTAATCTGAACCATGGAGCTGGGCTGAAGAATTCTCATCTCCTTTATTACATCAAGAAGGATATATGACATTTCATTAACAGCATCTGAACCGTCACCTTTAACACCACCAAGATTAATCAGGCAAAAATCAGTGTAAGTACTGCTTTCACTTGCAGTTACTCCCATTTTTGGAGGAGAAGGATGGTTATTGAACTTTACCCAGAAACAACCAAGCAGATCATACAATTTTTCAGATGATAATGAACCGGATTCAATTTCCCTTAGATAACAAGTGTAGAGATGCTGATCAAGTCTGCCAGGGTTAAAGGAATCCCACGGATTAAGTTCAGTTATTACTCCCAGGTGAATAAACCAGTAGTGCTGAAGCATCTCATGTATTGTTTCCGGAGCATTTGCCGGAACCTTACGGCAAATGGCTGCCATATTCAAAAGTTCAATTTTCCTTTCCGAATTAGTCTCTTCTGCTGCAAGTCTTTCCAGTTCAACCGAATGACGCTGAGCATACATTATAATTGCATTGCAGGCAATTTCCATTGCCTTCAGCTCTTCCAGTTTCTCATAAGCAGTGACATCATTTGCAAAATCAAGCTTAACTGCAGAATCCTTTATCTCTTGTTTTATATCAGTGAAACCTGTTTTGAACATTTTGTATCCGAGCACTGTATGACCAGGTGCCCTTTGTTCCTGAAACTCGGTAAACAATCCTGCTTCATAAGCATTTAACCATTCAGAAGTCATTCGCGACATTATCCGGTCACGGTTACTCCTTCCTTTCCAGTAGGGTATAATCTCCTTTTCGTAAATCCTTTTAGCCTCATCATCAACCTTAAAAAACACCTTCTCCCTAGAATTAAGAATCTCCAGATCAGCCAGAGAATGAAGACTTATTTCAGGATACGTCGGGGTTTCTTTGGGTGCAGGCCCTCTTTCGCCCACGATAAGTTCACCTTCGTTTATGCATATTTTTTTATTGGCCAGAAGGTACTCAAAAGCCCTTGCCCTCTTAACAGGTACAGATAAGTCAGTTGCTTCATCACTCTTATAAAATTGAGTAATCAGCAGAGCCCTTTCAACACTCAGTGTCTCAACCGCATTCATACTCTGTTCCCTTAGTTTTTTAACCCGTACTGATAGTTCCATAAACTTCTATTATTATTCTCTTTTCTATTGTTATAACTACTCTTTTCCAGATGTCGGTAATATTATAAGATTAAATAACTTCAGGATATTTCATTAACCACCGATCTTTACTTTAATACCTGTCACAGAGAAGAATTCCTTTAATTCCTTCATCCTTTCAGAGGATGGTTGCTGAACATTTTTCATATTGAATGGGATATTAAATCTTTTGTATTTAGATGATCCGATTCTATGGTATGGCAATAGATTGATCTTACGGACAGAATCGGTTTTTGTTGCGATAATAAACCTTCTCATGTTGTCAAGATGATTATAGTCATCATTATACCCAGGTATAACCGGAATCCTGATCATTATATCTTTTCCGCTTTCTAGAAGAAGATGATAATTTTTAAGTATTTCGGTATTTTCACATCCGGTCATTTCAATATGTCTCAAATTTTCAAGATGTTTTAAATCAAAGAGAAAAAGATCAGTAACAGGGATAACTGACATAAAATTCTTATAGTCCGAATAACCCGAAGTGTCTATTGCTGTATGATATCCATTTGCCTTACATTTTTTTAATACCCGGATTAAAAATTCAAACTGAAGCATTGGCTCTCCTCCTGTAAATGTAACTCCACCGCCGGACTGCCTGATAAAAACCTCATCTTTATCAAGAATCTCCATAATGTCATCAACTGAATAGTATCTCCCCACTTCTTCCCTTTTTGTAAATATCCTGGTGCCTACTTTGTTGGACTTATTGACATATTCAGGGTAAGGCGATATACCTTCAGGGTTGTGACACCATAAACATTTAAGAGGACATCCCTTCATAAAAAAGGAAACCCTTATCCCCGGGCCATCGTGCACTGAATATCGTTTTACACTGAAAATAAGTCCTTTCATATTGACAGATAAAAGAAAAGGAAATTCGAAGAAATTGTAATTATGGGGAATATTGAACCAGGAACATTGAACATTGAACATTGAACCTGAAACCAGAATATGTCTTATGCAGAATAGAACATCAGGCAGCTATAAAGCCTTCTTCCAAGGCGTTGCATCATGAAACAATATCTCAGTTTTGCAATCATAATATTTAATTATGCGCAAGTTAGAAAAAATATCAACATGTTGGACAACACTTTAATTCCTTATTGTCATATATCAATAAACAAGAGAATTTTATTGGTTAAAAACATCACTGAAAATAATTAACATAA
The DNA here is from genome assembly GCA_963732435.1 of uncultured Bacteroidales bacterium. Taxonomy (GTDB): domain Bacteria; phylum Bacteroidota; class Bacteroidia; order Bacteroidales; family VadinHA17; genus LD21. The sequence continues at coordinate 16,964 of CAVSZL010000015.1, forward strand.
CATTAACACTATTTCCTGCAACAATTTTCGACTTACTGTGCGTCTATTATATAAGAAGTTTAAAAGTTTAGGTTTTAAGTTTTAAGTATTCTTCGCAATCGCCATTCGGCAGATTATACGATCAGGTTTAGGTAAATTATAGGAAAGACATCTCCCAGGTGTCTTTCCTTTTTTTATTCAATTGATTTTTATCATGGCCCTGTTAATACATTTTTTTGTATTTTGCAGAACATAAACCAAGTCTAAATCAAATAAATCTGATATGAAAAAGAGCATGATTTTAGTTGTCATTGCATCAATGGCATTCGCAGGGTGTATGAAGCAGGAAAAAAGTGATAATCCATTTCTCAATAAGTACGATACACCTTTTGAAGTTCCTCCATTTGAACAGATTAAGGCTTCACATTATATGCCGGCATTCCTTAAAGGCTTTGAGGAGCAGAGAGCTGAAATAAAGTCAATTATTAATAACCCAAAGGAGCCTACTTTTGAAAATACCATAAAAGCTTTGGAATACAGTGGCCAGCTTCTCACTAATGTCAACAGGGTATTCGGTGCACTCAATTCTGCAAATACAAATGATACTCTTCAGGCGATAAGCAGGGAGCTATCACCTATTGCTTCCAAACATAATGACGACATCAATCTGAATGACTCTCTTTTTCAGAAGGTAAAATCTGTATATGATAATAAAGATAAATTTAAACTTACAGATGAAGAGAAAAAAGTACTCGATGATACCTATAAGGGTTTTGTAAGGAGCGGAGCAGGGTTGTCACCGGAGGATAAAGATAAACTCCGCAAGATTAATGAGAAGCTTTCAATTCTGTCAGTTCAGTTTGGTCAGAATTTACTTGCTGAAACAAACGGATTCAAACTAATTATTGATAATCAGGAAGATCTGACAGGTATACCTGAAGGTGTAAGAACTCAGGCAGCTTCAATGGCAAAATCACTTAATATGGATGGCAAATGGGTATTCACCCTCCAGGTTCCCAGCATGACTCCTTTTCTTCAGTATTCAGATCGTCGCGACCTGAGGGAGAAGCTATTCACAGGTTACTTTATGAAGGGCGATAATGATAATGAAAAAGATAATAAAGCTATAATTGCCAAAATTGCAAAACTAAGGGTTGAAAGAGCTCATCTTCTTGGTTATGATAGCTTTGCTGATTTTGTTCTTGAAAGAACCATGGCAAAAACTCCTGAAAAAGTATTTTCATTTCTTTCCCAGGTGTGGGATGCAGCAACTCCTGTGGCAAAAGCCGAGGCCGCAGCGCAACAGGAAATTATCGATAATGAAGGAGGAAAATTCAAACTTCAGCCATGGGACTGGTGGTATTACTCTGAAAAGATCAAGAAGGCAAAATTTGATCTCGATGACGAAATTACCAGACCTTACTTTAAGATTGATAATGTTATGGAAGGGATGTTCTATGTTGCCGGCCGGCTTTATGACCTTGAATTTACAAAGAGGACAGACATACCTAAATATCATCCTGATGTGAATACCTTCGAAGTAACCCGTGGTGGCAAACATATTGGACTACTGATGATTGACAACTACCCTCGTCCATCAAAAAGAGGCGGAGCATGGTGTGGTGCTTTCAGAAGTCAAAGTCGTGACATTAAAGGTAAAATGATATATCCAATTGTAACGATGGTAACGAATTCAACCCCTCCGACTGCAGATAAACCAGCGCTGCTGACTGCAGAGGAAGCGAGTACTGTTTTTCACGAGTTCGGTCATGCTCTTGCAGGGCTCCTTTCAAATAAAACCTATCCTGGGGGATCCTTACCCCGAGATTTCGTTGAACTGCCATCACAGATCATGGAACATTGGGTCTTGGAACCTGAAGTGTTAAAAGTATATGCAAAACATTATCAGACAGGGGAAATTATTCCTCTTGAGATTGTTGAAAAACTTGAAAAGTCAGGCAAGTTCAATACAGGTTTCCAGACAGTTGAATACCTTGCTGCTTCACTGCTTGATATGGAATATCATTCACTTAAGGAACCTGTTGATCTCGATATAAGGGATTTTGAGAAAAAAGCTATGGATAAATACGGATTAATTCCTGAGATAAAGCCCAGATACAGGTCGACATATTTCAATCATATATGGGCAGGAGGATATTCAGCCGGATATTATGGCTATATATGGTGCGAGATACTTGATGCAGATGCATTCCAGGCCTTCAAGGAAACTGGTGATATTTTCAATAAGGAAGTAGCTTCAAAATTTGAAAATGAGATTCTTGCAAGGGGAGGAACCAGGGATCCACTCGATATGTACCTGGCTTTCAGAGGCAAAGAGCCTGGTATAGATGCCCTTCTTATTAACAGGGGATTGAAATAGCATTTATTCATTTATGGAATTCTGATTTTTACATTGATCAATCCTTAAAGCTCACTTTAGCTAAAGGTGGTTATTGTTTGAAAAGATTTATATTTGTATGGTATGGATCAACTTCCCGATAATGAAAATCAGGCTTATATATCTTTTATTATTTATCACCCTGAATTTATTTGCAAAAGGACCTGATCAAGTTGCTGTTAAAGGGATTATTGATCTTCGTGGAATTAGTACTCCTGAAAATTTCATAATAAATCTTAATGGAGAATGGGAATTTTACTGGATGAAAATGAAACGTCCGTATGATTTTGATTCTTTATCAACGAAACCAGATTACTTTGCAAAAGTCCCTTCATACTGGACCGATTATATCAGTAAAGGTTTTAGTACTGAGAAAGATGGTTATGCGACTTACCGTCTTATGGTTTTACTGCCGGAAGGTTTCAAAAAGCCCCTGGGTGTTAATTTGCCTGTATTTGATTCCTCATATGATATTTACATCAATGGAAAATATCTCGGAGGGAATGGAATACCCGGAAGATCAAAAGATGAAACAGTACCTGAATACAAAAGGAATTTTTACAGATTCGATCCCGGGTCAGACACATTATCAATAATAATTAATGTAGCTAATTATCACCACCGCAGAGGAGGATTCTGGCTTCCAATGAAGATTGGCACCTTCTCTGAAGTTCAGAAAAGGCTCGCAAATGAATGGGCGGGAGAATGGATGGTAATCAGCCTGCTTCTTGGATTCTCGGTTTTTTTTCTATTCTTTTTTATTATCTCCCGGCAGGAGAGAATAATGGGTTTTTTCAGCCTGGCAACTATTGGACTGGCAATCAGGCCTCTGTTTACATCACATTTTCTAATACTCAACTTTATAAATATTGACTGGCTATGGGTTATAAGATTCGAGTATCTCGATCTTTTCCTGATCATAGGAGGTTGGGTCTGGGTTGTTCAGTGTATCTACCCTTCCAGGCTTGCCAGAGTATTCGCATGGATCGTAACAATCATCTTCGGTATGGCATTTATCCTGACACTATTCCTTCCTGTAAAGATATTCAGTTACTTCACACTGCTAATATATCCCTCTATGCTGGTGCTAATGCTCTATGCCATTATAAGGAGTTTTTGGGGAGTAATAAAAATGAAAGCACTCGACATCGCATATTTTTTTGCCTTTCTGCTTCTTATTTACGGGGGAGTTAACGATATCAGAGTCTCTCTGGGAAAAGCTTCCTCAAATACTAATTATCTGCTTACTCATTTTGTAGTATTGTTTGTTTTTATCCAGGCAATCCTTATGCTCTATAAATGGGTGAGGGCTATTATTGAAAAAGACAAGCTCCGTGCTGAACTGGAATTTATGAATAGAAACCTCGAACTGCTTGTAAATCAAAGAACACAGGAGTTAATTACCAGGAATGAGGAGATAGAAAAACAAAACAGTATGATAGCTCTGCAGAATAAACAGCTATCGGACACTATCCATCTCAAAAACAGGATTTTTTCAGTTATTGCCCACGATTTAAGAAGTCCTGTAGTAAATATTCTTTATATGCTTAATCTTTTGAAAGAGAAAGAGTACAAGGATAAATATGACACTTTTGCAAATTCAAGCATACAATATGCCCAGCTGGTAATAAGTCTTTTGGAAAATATGCTGGTATGGGGGCGTGGCCAGGAGGAAAAAATTAAGTTCTCACCTGAAAAACGTAACCTTGCAGATATAATTCTTACAAACCTCAGTATTTTTAAGGAGACAGCTGATAAAAAAGAGATTTCTGTAAATTTCACACAGGTTGGAAGTGCGGAAGCCCTGATCGATAAAGACCTGATTGATATTATCATCAGAAACCTCCTGTCAAATGCAGTTAAATACACTCCACGCGGAGGCAGAATTAGTATCCTTCTGAAGGATAAATCAATGAACGGAGAAGGCATAATGCTGAAAATTTGTGACAATGGCATTGGCATACCTGAATCAAAACAGAAAGAGATATTTTCAGAGCAGGAAATTGTCAGTACACCCGGAACAGAAAATGAAAAAGGTACCGGGCTGGGGCTCAAGCTCTGTCAGGAACTTGTAAAAATCAATAACGGAACAATCGCTGTTGAAAGCAGGGAGGGTGAAGGTACCTGCTTTTTTATTACGTTCCCCGTCTGAAATGTTCAATCCATTGTAAGATCCGCTAAACCTTTCTTGTCAGTAATTGTGATCATCTTACCTCTTGCTGTTATAAGACCTTCATCTTCAAGTTCGCCAAGGGCCCTGGCTACTGAGGGTCGTGCCACTCCAAAAAAATCAGCAAGATCGCTCTGAGTTTTATCAAGTAAAACTGTCACTCTCTCCTTTCCGGCCCGTTGAAGAATATAGTGAGCCAGCTTTCCCTTTATTGTCTTGAAATTAAGAAACTTGATCTTTTCAGATAGAAACTGGGAACGATTTGAAATCATATCAAGGAAGTTAACAAGAACAATATCATTTCTCATAAGGAGTTTCAAAAAATCTGCTTTCCCTATCAGCAACATTGCCCCGTCTGAAACAGCAACAACATTTACCGGAAAACGATTTCTGCTTCCAAACATAAAAGCCGGTGCAAGAGCACCCGGGGCTGGAATGTCCTCTATCTTAATTACCCGCCCTGCGTAATCAACCATCTCTCCCTTAACAACTCCCTCAACAATAACTACCAATGAATTAACCGGTTCCCCACTCTGAGAAATAATATTACCTGTCTTAAATGTTTTTAATTGATTTGGAAATTCTGAAAATATATCTTTTATATCGCTGGCAGACAAGCCTTTAAATAAAGGAGAACCTGTTAATAAAGCATAGTCCATAGTTTTTATTTGTAAAAATAACAAAATGTAACATATGTTACAAAATAATAAATCCGGATAGTCCATCTTTGTGACATAATAGTAAATAACAGAAATATGAAAAGAGATATCTTAAAGATAGATGAAGAGCTTTGCAACGGATGCGGATTATGTGTTCCTAACTGTCATGAGGGTGCATTACAGGTTATTGACGGTAAAGTAAGACTGGTAAGTGAACTGATGTGTGACGGGCTTGGTGCATGCATCGGTCATTGTCCTGAAGGAGCCATTACCATAGAAACCAGGGAAGCAGAACCATACAACGAGACGAAGGTAATGGAACAGATGAAGGATAAGGGAAAGAATACTATTATAGCACATCTTAAGCATCTGAAAGATCATGGTGAAACAGGCTTTCTTCAGGAAGGAGTTACATATCTTAAGGAGAATAGAACTGAACTTAACTTTAATCTCGACGAGGTATTAAGTACAGTACATAATCATGGTAAAGCAGCTCCTGCCCCGCAGGCTATTCAAAACCAGGGACATAGTCATGGTCACGGCAGCCATGGTGGCGGATGCCCCGGATCGAGAGCAATGGTAATTGATAAGCCCGGAACAGTAAATAATGATGCCCCTGCAGCAGATCAGCCTTCTGAGCTGCGCCAGTGGCCGGTGCAAATGCATCTCATAAACCCTAATGCTTCATATTTCCAGGGAGCAGATCTCTTAGTTGCAGCTGACTGCGTTGCATTTTCCATGGGAGGGTTCCACAGTAACCATCTTAAAGGAAAGTCTCTTGCCATTGCATGTCCAAAACTTGATCATGGTATGGAGGTTTACGTTCAGAAACTGGTTGCCCTTATCGATAGTGCAAAAGTTAACACAATAACTGTAATGATTATGGAAGTGCCGTGTTGCGGAGGATTGCTTCAGATGGTCAAATCTGCAACTTCCCAGGCATCAAGGAAGGTTCCTGTAAAAATGATGGTTGTAGGAATAGCCGGTGCAGTAATGCAGGAAGAGTGGGTATAAGTACTGAATTATACGCTAAATCCAATTTCCTTTAGAATCATCTGAACATTTTCAGAGGATCCCTTAAGATTTACCCGATAGGAAGGAAACTCCCTTCTTAACGGGTAATCTCCTCTTAGTCTTTCAAAATCCGTTGGATTGGAACGAAAGTTGATATCATCCACCGATATGTCATAAGTATGAAAAACTGCCTCCCTGATGATATCCTCTTGAGATTTCCCGTTGCATTCAATCAGAATATCAGGAGAAGGAGGAAGTGGAACATTTCCCGGGTACCAGTCATATTGAGGAATCTCAAAGAATCTGCATAATGAGTTCACAACCATCGATGTACCGTTAGCCTTGCCATCAGCTGAGTAGCCTGCAATATGAGGTGTAACAATAAATGCATCTGACATAAGATCCAGATCGATATCAGGTTCATTTTCCCAGACATCCAGAACAGCACCACCCAATTTCCCGGAAGTAATAGCCTGCTTCAGATCATTTGTATCAATCATTTCTCCTCTGGATGAATTGAAAAGCCAGATCCCTTTCTTCATCTTTCCAAAAACCTCAGAATTAAAGAAATGGTATGTTTTATCTTCACCTGAGAGATTGAGAGGCACATGGATGGTAATAAAATCAGACTCATTGAGAATTTCATCAAGAGGGACAAAATTACTTCTCCCCTCTCTTTTTTCCCTTGGAGGATCATTCAAAAGAACATACATTCCGATACTTCTCGCAAACTTCTCTACTTTTGAACCTACATTTCCAACACCAACAATCCCAATTGTTTTATCTCTGAGTTCAAAATTGAATTCATCAGCAACTTTAAAAAGAGCAGAAGCCAAATATTGTCTCACTGATGATGAATTACATCCTGGAGCATTTGTCCAGTATATATTATTTTTATCACAATATGCAGTATCGATATGATCAAATCCGATTGTTGCAGTTCCAATAAACCTGATTCCGGTTCCTTTCAGAAGGCTCTCATTACAATTTGTTCTGGTCCTTGTCAGCAGAGCATCAGCATCTTTCAGATCTTCATTGCCTATCTTTTGCCCGGGAAGGTATATTACTTCGGCAAACTTTTCAAGTGCCCCTTTTAAGAATGGAATCTTATCATCAGCAACTATTTTCATTCAAAATCGTATTTCCGGAAAGTTAATAATTTTGAATGAAATGGGAAGATATTGTGATAATGTTGGCTCAGAGAAGCTTTATTCCTTCTCTATGATACTGACTTACAATATCTTCAGACCATACACTTGACTGAACTTCCCCAATATGTGATTTTCTTAGAAGAAACATGCATAATCTTGATTGTCCTATCCCCCCACCGATACTTAATGGTAATTGCTGATCGAGGAGCAACCTGTGAAAGAAAAGCTTTTTTCTATCCTGGCAATTCCTGATTTCCAGTTGCTTCTCCATTGATTCTTTGTTTACCCTGATCCCCATAGATGAAATTTCAATGGATGAATTCATTGCCGGATTCCAGAAAATGATATCACCATTGAGTCCATAATATCCTTCTTCGTTAAGAGAACTCCAGTCATCATAATCAGGAGCACGGCCATCGTGTGGTTCTCCATTACTCAGATTGTTGCCTATACCGATAATAAAAACTGCACCATGTGTCCTGGCTATCTCGTTTTCACGCTGTTTAGCAGTCATTTCAGGATATTTTCGTAATAATTCCTCAGAATGGAAAAAACTGATCTTCTTAGGTAATTGTGGGATAAGCCAGGGGTATTTTTGATACAACCCCACTTCCATTTCCCTGATAGCATCATAAATTGATTCTATTGTCTGCTTAAGGAACGTCAATGACCTCTGCTCAGGCAAAATATGTTTTTCCCAATCCCACTGATCTACGTATATTGAATGAATCGGAGTCAGAACTTCGCAGGGTCTGAGAGCCCTCATATCAGTAAGTATCCCTTTCCCAGGTTCTATCTGATAATATTTGAGTCTTATACGTTTCCATTTTGCGAGCGACTGAATTATAGAAACGCTCTGATTATTAAGAGCTTTTACAGGAAAACTAACCGGGTATTCAACTCCGTTAAGATCATCATTTATCCCTGTTCCATCCAACACAATTACCGGTGATGATACCTTAACTATATTGAGTTGTCTGGCTAATATTTTTTCAAAACCCGATTTAATAAAATCAGTCATTTCTTCTGTCTGAAGCATGCTGACTGCAAGCGAAATCCCCACTGAATCTGTCTGATATGTCATAATCTTATTATTATTTACAAATATTATCGTCAAAACATAAAAATCCCGGGAAAATCCTCTACATTTTTATCTCCCGGTTTATTCTATTAAAAATAAAATCAGTGCCTTTTTTTTCAATTGGTTAGTTTTGACTAAAAAATCAATTTCATTACAAAAGATGCACTTTTTGTGTAAAAAACGTAGCAATATAGATATAAATTCTAAGTTTTATAAACCAAATTGTTATTTTTTGCAGATTTTTTAAAATATGATGCAAAATTAATATGGAAATGATTGGAAAAGAGAAAGGGAAAAATATGGATTCATTTAATTAAACGGATACAGGAAACTCAATAATTAACTGAATAAATTTAAGTCGACAAGTTCCTGTACTATCATGATACACGTAAAAACATATTTTAAAATCTGTTGTTATATATGTATAGATCTGTTCAGTAAATTATATGTATCTTTATACAAAAATCAACAGGTTAGGAACAAAAAATGTATTGCTATGAAAACGGTTTATATTTTTGTTATTCTGTTATTAATCCCATTCCTGGGACTTAAATCACAGAAGCCAATTTTACTATCACAGGATAGTGTAGTAATAGGGAAGCAAACTATTCCGGGACTGACAGTTACCATTCCTGAGGCAAATTATGAGAAAACATTAAAAGCTTGGATAAAAGCACTTGAATCAGGTACAAAATCCAAGGTGGTTACTGAAAGAGATGAAATGTCAATTTTTGGAGCTATGCTCAAAAACATTTCTCCTAATCCGGTTAATATTTACAGCAAGTTAATAAGTCATGACACTATTCTTAAGCTTTCTGCATCAGTTGAACTCAGCAAGGATAGTTATGTTGAAAAAGCAAACGGGGGGGAGGCTTATGCAAAGGTTCAGGATTACCTTAAGCAGTTCTCCAAGGACAGGTATATTGAAGTTGCCAGTGATCAATTAAAGGCTGAGGAAAAAATTCTTAAGGATTTTGAAAAAGAACTCGAATCACTGGCGAAGGAAAAGACCCGCCTTCAAAAATCAATTCAATCAAATAACACTAAGATAATAAATGAAAATGATAATATTACAGTACAAAACAATGAACTGAAGACTGTTACAGCATCAATTGTTGATAATAACAGTCAGCTCAGTTCAATGGATGACGGACCTGCCAAAGAGGAAAGAAGTAAATATATCAAGGAGCTGGAAAAGAGAAAAAAGAAAGCACTGAGTTCCATAGAATCATCTGAAAACAAAATCAATAGCGCTAATACTGATATTGATGAAGCAAACGGAGAAATACCAAAGAACGAATTAAAGCAAGAGGATGTAAGGAAGAGGATTGCACAGCAGGAGATGGTTGTACAAAAATTTACCGATAAACTCGAAAAAATTAAAACATACTAAAGCCGACCAACTCACATTCCGTTTTTACTGTAAGGGTAACACAGTTATTAATGAAAATTGCCTGATACCGAAAGTCAGCAGAATGTTAAAGATTATTAAAATCACAAAGGACTTTCTTAATAATAAAACATTTTGATGCGGAATTTTCTTATTTTGCCAGCTCAAAATCTGATTATGCTCCGCTTCATCTTAATTGCCCTTTTTCCGGGAATAACCTTTATTAACCAACTTGCAGCACAACCAGAGATAAAAGCAGTCTTCACCGGAACACCACCGGCTATTGACGGGTATATTAATGATGAGGTCTGGAAAAATGCATCCCCTATCACTGAACTCTTCCAGAGAGAACCAAACACAGGTGAACCGGTTACTGAGAAAACTGAATTTTCATTCCTTTACGACCAGAATAACATATATGTTGGCATAAGATGCTATGATGATCCTGCAAAAATAACCTCAAAAGAACTAAGTCGAGATGGAGACCTGGGTGAAGATGACAGGGTGCAGATCATTTTTGACACTTACATGGATGGACGGAGTGGTTACTGGTTCCAGATTGGTCCGAGAGGCAGCATCGGAGACGCTCTTATAAATGAAAATGGTAAAGAGTATAACAAATCATGGGATGGTTTATGGGATGGGAGGGCTAAAATAACAGAGTACGGTTGGGAAGGGGAACTTATTATCCCTTTTAAGACAATGGGTTTTAAAAAAGGCAATAGTACCTGGGGTTTAAAGCTTATAAGGTATATCAAGAGAAAATCCGAAATTTCAACCTGGCCATTAACATCTCTTAATGCCGCCAGATTCCAGATATCTGATGCGGGACTTATCACAGGAATAACGAATATTACACAGGGTGTCGGATTGGATATTGTCCCTTATGTTACAGGCGGGATCAGTAAAAAAATGGATACTGAAAAAGAACCTGTCTATGCGGCTGGAGTAGATGCTTTTTATAACATTACACCTTCACTTAAAGCCGCAATTACAATAAACACTGATTTTGCCCAGACTGAGGTTGACGAAAAACAAATCAACCTAACCCGTTTCAGCCTGTTTTTTCCGGAAAAGAGAGATTTTTTTCTGGATGGTGCCAATTACTTCACATTCGGTATTAACGGGGACGGTGAAAATCCTCAGAACACCACAATGATTCCTTTCTTTTCAAGAAGAATTGGTCTTGATACTGACGGAAACCCGATACCTATTAAATATGGAGGGAAATTTACCGGAAAGGTGGACCAATGGAACATGGGTCTCCTCCATATAAAAGATGACAATAAGTGGGATAATCCTGGTTATAGTGTTGCAAGGATTTCACGTAACCTTGGGAAACAATCATCAATCGGGATAATAGGAACAAACGGGAACACATATTCAGCATCTGATAACTCCCTGGCAGGAATTGACCTGAGGCTTGCCAGTTCCCAGGTCTCCGGAAATAAAAATCTGACTTACAATGTTTATGCTCTGAAATCATTCACTGACAGCTTAAGTGGCAGAGATGTATCATTCGGAACTGAAATCAATTATCCTAATGATTTCTTTAATTTCAGGATAGGATATCTCCAGATAGGTGAAAATTACACTCCGGGATTAGGATTTGTTCCGCGCAAGAATATCCGAGATTTTTACGGTGGATTCGGCTTTGGTCCAAGACCTAAGAATTCCCCTGTAATGCAGGTTAAAACAGGACTGAAATATATTTTTATAACCGATCTCTACAATGGAGGTCTGCAAACATCCCAGATTGATTTGAATCTGTCAGAGATCATTTTATTAAGCGGTGATAAAATATCAATGGCTTCACAATACATGTATGAAGCGCTTCAGAATGATTTTAAAATTTTTGGTAATTATGTTATTCCTGCAGATACATACAATTTTTGGAGATATACACTTCAGCTTACGTCTGCAAGGCGCAGAATCTTCTGGGCTGCAACAAAAATAGGTTTGGGTGGTTTTTATTCAGGAAAACGAACCGACTGGCTTGTGCAATTCGGATACAAGGTAGCCGTACCCCTGTTTATTGGAATGGAGTCTGACAGGAAATGGGTGGATCTTCCCGATGGTAGTTTCATAGCTCAGATTTACCGTGTCAATCTGAATTTCATGTTCAGCCCGAACCTGACCTGGTACAATTTTGCCCAATATGAAAACCAGAATGAAACTATAGGATGGCAATCAAGATTTCAGTGGATAATCAAACCGGGAAAAGAGATATTCCTTACATTTAATTCACCTTTAATTGATCCAATGGAACGATACCAGGCGGAGATTTACGAGGCAAGGGCCAAAGTAAAATATACTATAAGGTTCTGATAATTTTCCGAAGGACACTGATTACAAATCCGCACCAGCGTGATAATCATACCTGCCTTATTTTAAGTCCGATGTAGGGGTTCGGTACTATTCCACAATATTCATTTCATTCAGGAGGTAGCCAGCACCAGCGAACTTATCAATAAGAAACAAAGCATACCTGATATCCAGGCTGATATTACGGCTTTGCTGGGGATTAAATGCCATATCACTGGCTACTCCCTCCCACGCCCTGTCAAAATTTATTCCGATCAAATGACCATCAGCATTTATCACCGGACTTCCGGAATTACCTCCTGTTGTGTGGTTATTTGCTATAAAACAGACAGCCAGTTCTCCGTTTTGCCCGTATCGGCCATAATCCTTTTTATTATACAAATCAATCAACTTGTCAGGCACATCATAATCATAAATCTCAGGGTTGTTTTTCTCAATTATCCCCTTAAGTGTTGTATAATAATCAAAACAGACAGCATCTTTAGACTTATATCCCTTTACCTGCCCGTATGCAATTCTAAGTGTCGAATTTGCATCCGGATAGAAAATTTTACCAGAGTCAAACTCCATCTGGGCAACCATATATATTTTATTTAGCTTCTGAATTTCTGAACTTATTCTTGAAAATTCACCTCTAACATTATTTACAATGAATTCATCAGCATCCTTTGCCAGTATATAAAACTGATCTTTTTTCAACCTGGCAACAGATGACTTATTGAAATCCTTCACAAAAGCCAGATATTTTGACTCATCAGTAAATATTGTTTTTTCATATAGTTCATCAGCAACAGACTCAAAGTCTCCATCGCAACTTTTCCTGAATTTTATATACTCAGGTGCCTGCCATTCAGCCCTTAAATTCTCTCCATACATAGTCATTACAGCAACAAAAAGTTTCTTATCTGTCTCCTTATTGTATTCCTTAAAAAACTCACCTGATGAAACAAGCAGATTCGTTTTTGCAAAAAAGACAGCATCGTCGGAAGAGTTTTTTTCATAAAGGTCAACCAGCCCAATAAGGCTGCGGGCAATACTTATTGCTTCTGCTCCGCTGATAACTTCATTTGTATAACTATTAGCAAGGCTATAATCTTTAAGCTCTGAATAAAGGGCCTTAAGCTCAGGAATAATATTCCCGTATTTAGCATTACGCAAACTATCCTCCTTTACCCATCTCATGAATTTTTCCTCATATTCCTGCTTAGTTCCTATTGTATTCATGTTATTAAGTCCCTGGATCTCACCTATCCACTTTTTCCAGGCATTGGCAATACCTGATTTTTTTGCTGAATACTGGATTCTGATTAGCGGGTCAGTGGCCATGGCAGCCTCCATGATCTCAATCTTTTCCGTTCTTATAGCTATCATTTTCGGATTGATATAGTTTTTCAACATATCAATATGGTGAGATGAAACATATTGTGAGGTCGATCCCGGGTATCCGAAAACCATTGTAAAATCTCCTTCTTTAATTCCTTTTATTGATATCGGAAGAAAATAAGATGATTTATAAGGCACATTTTTATCAGAGTATTGTGCAGGCTTATTTTTCTCATTTGCATAAATCCTGAAAAGAGCAAAATCACCTGTATGTCTTGGCCATATCCAGTTATCAGTCTCTCCTCCGAACTTACCTATTGCCGATGGAGGGGCACCGACAAGACGAACATCACGGAAAGTCTCATTAAGGAACAGGAAATATTGATTCCCCATATAAAATGGCCTGATTACAGCAGTATAATCATTGCCTTCTTCAGCCTTTTTCCTTATCGACTCAATATTTGAACTGATGAGCTTATCGCGATCATCAGCATCCATATCTTCTGTTACACCAGCCAGCACCTTAGATGTTACATCTTCCATATATTTCAGAAAAGTAACGGAGAGACCCGGATTTGAAAGCTCTTCCTTACGGGACATTGCCCAGAATCCATCTGTAAGATAATCTTTTTTCAGACTCGAGTGGTTCTGTATGTATCCGTAACCACAATGATGATTGGTAATCAGAAGGCCCTCTGAAGAGATTAGCTCCCCTGTGCACCCACCACCAAAACTGAGAATCGCATCTTTCATACTGGCTTTATTCACACTGTAGATATCTTCAGCAGAAAGCTTAAAGCCTTTCTCCTGCATTAGCTTAATATTGTATTTTTCGATTAGGAGTGGGATCCACATTCCCTCATCGGCTCTAAGAGCTGAATATTGAAGCAAAGTAAGAAGCAACCAGGTAATCAGAAATTTATTCTTCATTTATCAGTGTTCATTTATTAAGCAATAATACTTTAAATTTAATTTTTGTTTTTAATAAAATTTTGGAGTTCATTATAAAGCCGCTGCACTGGTAGTCCAACAACATTGAAATATGATCCTTCAATTCTGCTGCAGGCAATTATTCCGATCCATTCCTGGATACCGTAAGCTCCTGCTTTATCATACGGCTTGAAATTTTCAACATAATACCTGATCTCTTCATCAGAAAGATTTTCAAAAGTTACCATTGTAGAATCTGAAAATGTAACTTCTTTATCTGAGGATAAAAGAGTAACTCCTGTAATCACCTCATGCGTATTCCCTGAGATTTCCCTGAGGAAGCTTACAGCATCGTTGAAATCAACAGGCTTTCCCAATACTTTATTATTGCACCATACAATAGTATCAGCTGTTATAATGATCTCATTTTCTGAAATATCATCCGAGAATGTCATTGCCTTGGAGTGTGAAACATATCTTGCAATCTCCTCTCCCTTAAGGTTTTGAGGATATGTCTCAGAATACTCTTTTACAACAACGTCAAATTTAAGGCCTAGTTCCATTAAAAGCTGTCCCCTTCGTGGCGATTGTGAAGCAAGAATTATGCGATAGTTATTAATATTATCTATCATCATCTTCACAGGAGATTCCAGGTAAGAATTACTTTAACGACCACAGCGTAAAGAATACCGGTGAGCATAACTATTTTCATAACGCTGCTTGCCCTGTGAAGTTCTTTCCTGCTGCTACTTTTCAAAACTGTCAGTATAGCATATATCAACGGAATAACTATAGCTGCTGAAAGGTAGATCAGGGTTATTATATCATTTATAAAGAAATACCAGGTAAGGTATAACAGGATCACCGTTATAATAATAAGGCTTACTGAAACCAATCTGGCAGAATAGACACCAATTACTATCGGGATTGTATTTCTTCCATAAGCTACATCACCTTCAAAATCTTCGATGTCTTTAATTATTTCACGCGTTAATGTTGTAAGAAAGGCAAAAAGAGCAAATCCTCCGATCCAATAGAAGATAAAATTAAATTCAGGCATAGTAACAGCATTAACCACGTAATACTTATACAGTGCAGGCCATTCAAAAAATACAACAAGAAGAGGCACCATTGCAGTCAGGAGAGCAACTATAAGGTTTCCGATAAGAAACTGCCGTTTATAGCTTGCAGAATAAAAATAGAGTAATCCTGATACAATAAGGAACATAGCGCCAAACCAGATATAACCAGCTTTCCATGAGATATAGAAGCCTGCTGATACTCCTGCAGCATTAAAGATGTTGTGCCACATCATGGCCTTATGTCGTGGGATTTTTGTACCGACGATAACTTTCCCCTTATTTATCAGATCAGTTTTAATATCAAAATAATCATTTATCACGTATCCTCCTGATGTAATGCATACTGTTGCAATTACAAGCAGTATAAAATTGTAAAAGGGAAGTTGTAACAGCATTGGAGATTGATCTCCGTTCCCGTTGATAAGAACGATGCCAATTTTGCTTATAAGCGGAGCAATAACAGCATAGCGCATGAGAATCATCGTGAGGATGACTATTAGCAGGTTCTGCCATCTTATCAGGTTAAGAAATGCTTTCATACTTACCACGAAAATGCATCTGAGTCCATCCAGTTATTGTGTAGCCGTAATACCTGTTCGATAATATCCCTTACACATCCCTCTCCGCCCTTTTTATCTGAAATATATGCAGCAACCTGCTTAATCTCACTATCGGCATCTGAAGGGCAGACAGCAATTCCAGCCTCTTTCATGGCTTGATAATCAGGGATATCATCACCCATAAATATCACTTCAGATTTATCAAGTTTATACTTTTTCAGAAAATAAAAAAAATGGTTTGTCTTGGATTTGCTATTAAGGTAGATATCATTAATTCCTAACAAATTAAGACGTTTCTGATATTCTTTTGATTTGCATCCTGAGATTACACCTATGTGGTAACCTTTTTTTACTGCCAGCTGAAGTGCATAACCGTCACGAAGGTTTACAGTGCGGTTCGGGATACCAAATACATTCAACCCTATTGTCTGTTGTGATAAAACTCCATCAATATCAAAAACAAAAGCTTTTACTTTAACAAGGTCCTCCTTAAAATTACCCATTTGTCACAACTTATTATGGTAGCGCATTATTGAACGTGTAATCTCACTATAAATTCTCTGCAGTTCAGGAGAGAAAGATAGTAATTCCAAATGTTTTTCTAAAGTGTTTTTATCATTTCTGACTGCGGGCCCTGTCTGTGAAGTTTCAGGGCCGATATCTATTGCTTTGGAAATTGTTTCATTAATTAACGGTGTCAGTATTTCAAACGGGAATCCTGCTTTTTGTGCAATTTCCTTCCCTTCTGTAAGCATATGATTTGTAAAATTACAGACAAAAACAGCAGATAAATGAAGCATTCTTCTATGCTCAGTATCAGAAAAGAATGCTTTGCAATTCATCGATTCAGCTATGAATTTAAGAAGTTCTGAAGTCTTGGTATCTGTTGCTTCTATTAATACGGGCAAACCGGTAAAATCAACTTTCCGGCCGGCAGAGAAAGTTTGCAAAGGATAAAAAACACCACTGCGTGACAGAGATCCGGGAAAAACATCCAGTCCCATGCTTCCTGCAGTGTGTACGACTATTGTTTCCTTATTACATCTGATCTGATCAAGTACTTTTTTAAGACGATGGTCGGGTACTGCAACAATTATAATCTCTGACGAATCAGGATAATTAAGCTCTGCAGACCACAGGGAATCACATGAGTTGGCAAGCAATCGTCCATTTTTTTCTGATTCTGAAACAATAATGTCTATAACAGCGCCATTTTTATACAATTCACTGCACAATGCACCGGCAACTCTTCCTGCCCCGGCAAAAGATATGTGCTTATGTATCATGTCAGGTTTTTCTGAAAGATATAAATTATCTCAGTAAAAACAGAAGGGATTAAGAATTTATTGCTATATTTTACCACGGATGAGCTGTGGTAATAAGCTATAAACTAATCATTTACTTTTTCTTTCCGTAAAGATCTATATAAACATCAGTAACCTGAATCATATAGACTTTATAATATGAGTTGTAGGAGGAATTGCTTGATTGATACAGATAATTACATTCCCAGTATACATGTCCTGATACAAGTAAAACATCACCTGATGAAAAGTCTTTCATTTTCGGAAACATCTCACCTGGATTACAGAAATTATATTGAGAATAAGGATTATCAACAGTTGTAAAAGTGATATTAGTCCCGGTCTCATTAAAGTATACTGCTGCCTGAGCGTCAGTAAGTGTAAAAAGAACATCCTTGCCACAACCACATTTAGGTTGTTTTTTACAACCAGAATACGACACAAGCGGTGCAAGTATAATAAACAGAATCAGAAATTTCCTTACTATTTTACCTCTCATTATATATTTTTCTTATGTATATAATAATTTTATAACGTACAAAGTAAACCATTATTTCCCTTATAACAAAAATTATGCCGTCAAAAGAAACTTCTGACGGCACAAAGCATATATGTGTTTCTTTTTATGCCTGGGCGGTAGGGCCACCAAAATTCAATGGCATTATTGGTCCGGATCCGGTAATTTCCTTTATGAGACCATGAACTGACTCATACTTTGCAATATTATCCTGTAGCGCTGCAACAAGCCTCTTGGCATGTTCAGGTGTAAGAATTATTCTTGATTTAACCTGAGCCTTGGGTATACCTGGCATTATCCGGATAAAGTCTACAACAAATTCCGATGAGGAGTGAGTAATTACGGCAAGGTTTGAATATGTTCCCTGTGCAACTTCTTCATTCAGTTCAATATTGATCTGTGCCTGGTTCTTGGGATCTGTCATTGCCATATTAAATTATTCATTTTTCCTGTTCCACCTCAGTTGGTTGCTGTGCTCCAACCATATTTTCGTAATCCTCGAGTGACCCGACAATAATACTGTTGTACATCCTTTGACCGGTACCAGCCGGAATAAGGTGACCTACAATAACATTCTCCTTAAGTCCTTCAAGTCTGTCTACTTTTCCTAAGATAGCAGCCTCATTCAGTACTTTTGTAGTCTCCTGGAAGGAAGCAGCTGAGAAGAAGCTCTTTGTCTGAAGAGAAGCTCTTGTTATACCCTGTAATACCTGGCTTGATGTTGCGGGAATTGCATCCCTCGCTTCAACCAATTTAAGGTCACGGCGTTTTAGAACTGAGTTATCGTCCCTTAATTTACGAGCTGATATTATCATACCCGGACGAAGGGTTTGTGAATCACCGCCCTCAATTATAACTTTCTTTCCAAATATCCAGTCATTTTCATCCATGAACTCAAGCTTATCAACTACCTGACGTTCAAGAAATTTAGTATCTCCAGGATCAACGATTTCGACCTTACGCATCATCTGACGCACAATGATTTCAAAATGTTTATCATTAATTTTAACACCCTGGAGACGATAGACCTCCTGGATCTCATTCACAATATATTCCTGAACTTTTGTTGGTCCTTTAATAGCAAGGATATCTGAAGGTGTTATAGCTCCATCAGACAGAGGAATTCCAGCTTTTACATAGTCGTTTTCCTGTACAAGGATCTGTTTGGACAGAGGAACAAGATACTTCTTCGTCTCATCAGTCTTTGATTTGATTGAGATTTCCCTGTTACCTCTTTTAATTTTTCCAAAAGTTACTTCACCATCTATTTCAGAAACAATAGCAGGATTAGAAGGATTCCTGGCTTCGAAAAGTTCCGTAACACGAGGAAGACCTCCGGTGATATCGCCGGATTTTCCGACAGCACGTGGTATTTTGGCAAGGACTTCACCTGCCTCAACCATTTTGTTTGTTTCAACAACAAGGTGTGAGCCAACGGGAAGATTGTATACTCTCAGTTCCTCTCCCTTGCTGCCCAGAATTTTTATAGCCGGGTTCTTTGTTTTATCCCTGCTTTCAATAATTACTTTTTCCTTGAATCCGGTCTGTTCATCAGACTCCTCCCTGAATGTAATACCCTCAATAAGAAAATCGTATCCAATTTTTCCTGCCATTTCAGAAATAATAACGGCATTAAAAGGATCCCATTCACATATCAGTTTACCTTTTTCAACTTCCTGTCCGGGTTTAATATAAAGTTTTGAACCATAAGGTATTGTATGAGTAGTAAGAGCAATGCCGGTTTTTTTGTCAACAATTCTTAACTCAGCCAGACGACCGATAACTATATCTATGTCTCCTTTTTCAATATCTTTCTTAGGTACTGTTCTAACCTCCTCAATCTCAGCAATTCCTCCATAACGTGCAATAAGTCTTGATTCGGTGGTAATATTTGATGCAGTACCTCCAACGTGGAAAGTACGAAGTGTAAGCTGGGTACCTGGTTCGCCAATACTCTGTGCTGCAATAACACCTACTGCTTCACCTTTCTGAACCATTCTTCCATTAGCAAGATTACGTCCATAGCATTTTGCACAGACTCCCTTCTTCGATTCGCATGTAAGAACCGAACGTATCTCAACCTGCTCAATCGGAGAATCCTCTATTTTCCTTGCAACATCCTCGGTAAGCTCCTCTCCTGCTTCAGTTATAAGTTCTCCTGTTAGCGGGTGAAATATATTGTGAACGGTGGTACGACCCAGAATTCTCTCATACAGAGATTCAACTACTTCCTCATTCTTTTTGATTGCAACTGCTATTAAACCTCTCAGAGTACCACAGTCTTCTTCATTTATGATAACATCCTGTGAAACGTCAACCAGACGACGTGTAAGGTAACCGGCATCAGCAGTTTTAAGTGCTGTATCTGCGAGTCCTTTACGTGCACCGTGGGTTGAAATGAAGTACTCAAGAACTGATAATCCCTCTTTAAAGTTAGAAAGGATAGGGTTTTCAATAATCTCAGAACCGGTTGATCCGGATTTCTGTGGTTTAGCCATAAGTCCCCTCATCCCTGAAAGCTGACGTATCTGCTCTTTTGAACCTCTTGCTCCTGAGTCGAGCATCATATAAACTGAATTGAAACCCTGCTTATCATTTGTAAGCTGTTTCATCAGTGTTTGTGTCAGCTTCGCATTAACATGTGTCCATATATCAATAATCTGATTATATCGTTCATTATTGGTAATGAAACCCATACTGTAGTTAGTCAGCACCTCCTCAACCTGTTCATAACCTTCAGCAACGAACTTAGTCTTCTCATCAGGTATGATAACATCATCAAGGTTAAATGAAAGACCTCCTTTAAATGCAGAGTAGAAACCGAGGTTTTTTATTGCATCAAGAAAATCAGCTGTTTTAGCAGTGCCAGCCAGTTTAAGAACCCTTCCAATAATGTCCCTTAATGATTTTTTCGTTAAAATCTCATTAATAAAACCAACTTCAGCAGGGACATACTGATTAAAAATCACTCTACCTACTGTTGTCTCAACAAGATGATTGACATATTCACCATCTTTAAGATCGTTTACTTTAACCTTAATATAAGCATGAAGATCAACCTGACCGACATTATAGGCTATATTAACTTCTTCAGGGGAATAAAATGTAAGTCCTTCCCCTTTTACTTTCTCAGTTTCAGTACTTCTTCTGCCTTTGGTAATATAGTAAAGCCCGAGAACCATATCCTGGGAAGGTACGGTGACAGGTGCTCCGTTGGCAGGGTTAAGGATATTGTGAGATGCAAGCATAAGCATCTGAGCCTCAAGTACAGCTCCATTTCCCAATGGAAGATGGACTGCCATCTGGTCGCCGTCGAAGTCAGCATTGAATGCTGTACAAACAAGCGGGTGAAGTTGTATCGCTTTGCCTTCAATAAGTTTTGGCTGGAATGCCTGAATACCAAGTCTGTGAAGAGTAGGTGCACGGTTTAATAATACAGGATGTCCTTTAAGTACATTTTCCAGAATATCCCATACAACAGGATCCTTCCTGTCAACTATCTTCTTGGCTGATTTAACCGTCTTTACAATACCTCGTTCAATAAGTTTACGTATAATGAACGGTTTGTATAGTTCAGCCGCCATGTCTTTTGGCAATCCGCACTCATGTAATGCTAATTCCGGACCGACAACAATTACAGATCTGGCCGAGTAATCAACACGTTTACCAAGAAGGTTCTGACGAAACCGGCCCTGCTTTCCTTTAAGGCTGTCGCTTAAGGATTTAAGAGGTCTGTTAGCATCTGTTTTTACTGCGTTTGCTTTACGTGAATTATCGAATAAAGAATCGACAGCTTCCTGAAGCATTCGTTTCTCATTTCGCAAAATAACTTCCGGTGCTTTGATTTCAATAAGTCTTTTCAGACGGTTATTTCTGATGATAACCCTTCTGTAAAGGTCATTCAGGTCGCTGGTGGCGAAACGTCCGCCGTCAAGTGGAACAAGAGGCCTTAGTTCTGGTGGAATAACAGGAACAACCTTAATTATCATCCATTCAGGTTTGTTAACCTGCTTAGAATCTCTGAAGGCTTCAACAACCTGAAGACGCTTAAGCGCCTCATTTTTACGCTGTTGAGAAGTTTCTGTATTTGCCCTGTGTCGCAGAGAATATGACATTTCGTCAAGATCTATACGGCTGAGAAGATTATAAAGAGCTTCAGCACCCATATCTGCTACAAATTTATCAGGGTGATTATCTTCAAGATACTGATTCTCTTTTGGAAGCGATTCTGTAATTTCAAGATACTCTTCCTCTGTCAGAAAATCAAGATACTTAACACCATCAACCGCTTTTATTCCCGGATTGATTACAACATATCTTTCGTAATAGATAATCGAATCGAGTTTTTTGGTTGGCAGGCCAAGCAGATACCCTATTTTATTTGGCAGAGAACGGAAATACCATATATGCGCAACCGGAACAACAAGTGAGATATGTCCCATTCTTTCACGACGCACCTTCTTTTCAGTAACCTCAACACCACAACGGTCGCAAACAATTCCTTTATAACGGATCCTTTTATACTTTCCGCAATGGCATTCGTAATCCTTCACCGGACCAAAAATCCTTTCACAGAATAATCCATCCCGTTCAGGTTTATATGTACGGTAATTAATTGTCTCCGGTTTCAAAACCTCACCACTTGAACGATCAAGTATTTCTTCAGGTGAAGCCAGTCCTATTGAGATTTTTGAATAACTGCTTTTCGTTTTGTTATCTCTTCTGAATGACATATACTGAATATTTTTTTATTCTAAAACTTGAAAATAAAACTACTGTGAAACACTTTAATCAAGTATTACACTTAGTCCGAGGCCTCTCAGTTCATGAAGAAGAACATTAAGTGATTCCGGGATACCGGGAAGCGGCATAGGCTCACCTTTAACAATTGACTCATATGCTTTGGCACGACCAACAACATCATCAGACTTTATTGTAAGTATCTCCTGCAGAATATGGGCGGCACCGAATGCTTCAAGAGCCCATACTTCCATTTCACCAAAACGCTGACCTCCGAATTGAGCTTTTCCACCCAAAGGCTGTTGAGTAATAAGCGAATAAGGACCTATTGATCGTGCATGCATTTTGTCATCGACCATATGGCCGAGCTTAAGCATGTATATAACACCAACAGTTGCAGGCTGGTCAAATCTATCGCCTGTACCACCATCATATAAGTAGGTCTTACCATATTTCGGAATACCTGCTTCTTCGGTGTAATCATTTATCTGGCTTAAAGTAGCACCATCAAAAATGGGTGTTGAAAATTTAACACCGAGCTTCAGACCTGCCCAGCCAAGAACGGTTTCATAAATCTGGCCAAGGTTCATCCTCGATGGAACACCAAGAGGATTCAGGACAATATCTACCGGGGTACCATCTTCAAGGAAAGGCATATCTTCAGCACGCACTATCCTTGCAACAATACCTTTATTACCATGCCGGCCAGCCATCTTATCACCAACCTTCACCTTACGTTTCTTGGCAATATAAACCTTTGCAAGACGCACAATTCCTGCTGGCAGTTCATCTCCGATTGTAATATTGTATTTCTTTCTTTTATAAATACCATCAACCTCTTTATATTTAAGTATATAGTTATGAAGAAGTTGTTTGATACTGTCATTTTTCTTCTTGTCGGTAGTCCATTTATTAGGATTAACATTCAGAAAATCAATCTCCTGTAGTTGTTTGAGAGTAAATTTACTCCCTTTGGAAATGACATCAACATTCAGGTAATCCTTTACACCCTGTGATGTTTTACCGTTAACCAGAATGAAGAGTTTATCGACAAGTCTTGCTTTAAGATCATCGATACTTCTGTTGAATTCTGCTTCTATTTTGTCGAGCAAAGGTTTTTCAACGGCTTTGGCTTTTCTGTCTTTTACAGCTCTGGTAAACAGCTTCTTATCGATAACGACTCCTTCAAGGGAAGGGCCGGCTTTTAGTGATGCATCTTTAACATCACCTGCTTTATCACCAAAAATAGCACGTAACAGTTTTTCTTCAGGTGAAGGATCTGATTCTCCCTTAGGAGTTATCTTACCTATCAGTATGTCTCCTGGTCTGATATGTGCTCCAATCCTTATAAGTCCATTCTCGTCAAGGTTTTTGGTAGCTTCCTCACTTACGTTTGGAATATCGGATGTAAGCTCTTCAAGTCCACGTTTTGTATCGCGGACTTCAAGCTGATATTCATCAATGTGAACTGAAGTAAAATAATCTTCCTGAACAACTTTTTCTGATATCACTATTGCATCCTCGAAGTTGTAACCTTTCCAAGGCATGAAAGCCACTTTAAGGTTTCTTCCAAGAGCCAGTTCGCCATGTTTTGTTCCGTAACCTTCGGTAAGAACCTGTCCTTTAACAACTTTTTCACCTTTTTTGACAATAGGTATAAGATTGATACAGGTATTCTGGTTCGTTTTCTTATATTTTGGAAGAGTGTAACGTCTGATATCGTCATCAAAACTCACAAATTTCTCCTCATCAGTGCGGGTATATCTGATAACAATTTCATTTGAATCAACAAATTCCACTACTCCGTCACCTTCAGCAACGTACAGTATCCGGCTGTCTCTGATAACCTGAGCTTCGAGACCTGTACCAACAATCGGTGCTTCAGGATTTATAAGCGGTACTGCCTGGCGCATCATGTTTGAGCCCATCAATGCCCTGTTGGCATCATCATGTTCAAGGAATGGGATAAGTGATGCGGCAATAGATGCAATCTGGTTTGGAGCAACATCCATAAGGTCGACTTTGGAAACCTCTTCAAACGGATAATCGGCTTCATACCTGCACTTTGCCCTGGCATTTTCAAAATGTCCGTCTTTAAGTAACGGAGCATTTGCCTGAGCAATCATTTTTTCTTCTTCCTCTTCCGCGCTGAGCCATACAATACCATCTTCTCCAAAATCTACCTGTGAGTCTTTCACTTTAAGATAAGGAGTTTCGATGAATCCCAGTTCATTAATTTTAGCATAAACACAAAGTGAAGAGATAAGACCGATATTTGGTCCTTCAGGTGTTTCAATCGGGCATAGACGCCCGTAGTGGGTATAGTGAACGTCCCTTACCTCAAATCCTGCTCTTTCACGTGAAAGACCACCAGGTCCCAGTGCTGACATACGACGTTTGTGTGTCATTTCAGCCAGAGGGTTTGTCTGGTCCATAAACTGTGAAAGCTGGTTTGTTCCGAAATATGAATTAATTACCGATGATAATGTCTTTGAATTAATCAGATCAACCGGAGTAAACACCTCATTATCCCTGACATTCATTCTTTCACGGATGGTTCGTGCCATACGGGCAAGTCCCACACCAAATTGTGAATATAATTGTTCACCTACTGTACGTACCCTTCGGTTACTAAGGTGGTCAATATCGTCGATGTCTGTTTTTGAGTTGATCAGCTCAATAAGATATCCGATAATTTTAATAATATCTTCCCTGGTAAGTATCTTAACACTCATGTCAGTATTAAGACCAAGTTTTTTATTGATCCTGTATCGACCTACCTCACCGAGGTCATATCTTTTATCTGAGAAGAAC
Source organism: uncultured Bacteroidales bacterium (assembly GCA_963732435.1). Classification (GTDB taxonomy): domain Bacteria; phylum Bacteroidota; class Bacteroidia; order Bacteroidales; family VadinHA17; genus LD21. The sequence continues at coordinate 42,401 of CAVSZL010000015.1, forward strand.
AGTTTGTCAATAACATCGCGTGCTGTTGCTTCGTCGGGTGGTTCAGCATTGCGCAGCTGGCGGTAAATATAGATAACTGCCTCTTTTTCAGAATTACAAGGATCTTTCTGAAGTGTGTTGTATATTATTGCATAGTCTGAGAGAGTTGTATCATCTTTATGCAAAAGAATTGCTTTTGCACCGGAATCAACAATCAGATCAACATGTTCTGATTCTATAATTGTCTCCCTGTCGAGGACTACTTCATTTCTTTCAATTGAAACAACCTCACCTGTATCTTCATCGACAAAGTCTTCCACCCATGTTTTAAGCACCCTGGCTGCAAGTTTGCGTCCGACAAGCTTTTTAATATTTGTTTTAGATACTTTATGTTCTTCGGCAAGGTTAAAAATTTCGAGGATCTCCTTATCACTTTCGAATCCAATGGCTCTTAGAAGTGTTGTGACCGGAAGTTTTTTCTTCCTGTCAATATATGCATACATCACATTATTGATGTCTGTTGCAAATTCGATCCATGATCCTTTGAAAGGAATGATCCTTGCAGAGTATAATTTGGTACCGTTGGCATGTATGCTCTGACCAAAAAATACTCCGGGTGATCTGTGCAGCTGAGAGACAACAACTCTTTCAGCACCATTAATAACAAATGTTGCACGATCAGTCATATACGGTACGGTTCCAAGATATACATCCTGGATAACTGTATCAAAATCCTCATGTTCAGGATCTGTACAATACAATTTTAATTTAGCTTTGAGCGGAATGCTGAAAGTAAGTCCGCGTTCAATACACTCTTCAATAGTATAACGAGGAGGGTCAATATAATAATCCAGAAATTCAAGAACGAAATTGTTCCTAGTATCAGTAATAGGGAAATTTTCGGTAAAAACCTTAAAAAGCCCCTCTCTTTTCCTGCTTTCGGGAGTAGATCCGAGTTGGAAAAACTCACCGAATGATTTCAACTGAATTTCCAGAAAATCAGGGTATTCTAGTTGGTTTTTTCTGGATGCGAAACTTATTCTTTCGGTATTTTTTGAGGACATTTATTAAAAGATTAAGTGAACTTATAATTTAAAGAACGAAAAGGCTTAGTCCCATAAAATAGGGACTAAACCTGTAACCCGGCTAACGGGTATAGCTTATTTAAGTTCAACTTCAGCTCCTGCGTCTACTAATTGATTCTTAATAGATTCAGCTTCATCTTTTGAAACACCTTCTTTAATAGGACCCGGAGCTGCATCAACTACTGCTTTAGCTTCTTTAAGTCCAAGGCCTGTAATATCCTTAACAAGTTTAACAATCTGTAATTTCTGACCACCAGCTGATTTGAGAATTACATCAAATGTTGATTTTTCTTCAACAACAGCTGCCTCGGTTGCTGCCGGTCCGGCAACAGCTACTGCAGCAGCAGCAGGTTCAATACCATACTCTTCTTTTAGTATTTTAGCTAGTTCATTTACTTCCTTTACAGATAAGTTAACCAGTTCTTCTGCAAATTTCTTAAGATCTGCCATTTTTATTGATTTTAGATTTAATTATTTTAACTATTTTTCTCTTTTTGATAGTGTTTCAAGAACACCATGAATTTTATTTCCACCAGACTGTAAGGCTCCAATAACGTTTTTGGCCGGTGATTGCAATAACATAATCACATCGCCTATCAGTTCATCTTTGGTTTTAATTGAGATAAGTGCATCAAGCATATTATCTCCCACATAAACTGATTCCTGAACGTAAGCACCTTTAAGTACAGGTTTATCATGTTTTTTACGGAATTCCTTAATAAGTTTTGCAGGAACATTTCCGGATTGAGCAAACATGATGGACGTAGTACCCTGAAGAACCGGATAGAGTTCTTCAAAGTTTCCTTTAGACTGCTCAAGTGCTCTTTTGAGGAGAGTGTTTTTTACAACAACAAGTTTAATGTCGTTATCAAAACACTTTCTTCTCAGGTCACTTGTATCAGCGGCATTAAGCTGAGCAGTATCAGTCAGATAAAAGTGGCTGTACTCTTTTAATCTCTCAGCAAGGCTGTCTATGATAGCATTTTTTTCTTCCCGTCTCATTTTCTTTCAAGTTTTAACTTTACTAATTAATCATCAAGTCCTTTCGGATCTATCTTAACACCTGGGCTCATTGTGCTTGAGAGGAATACGCTACGGATGTAGGTTCCTTTTGCAGCAGCCGGTTTAAGCTTGTTTACAATAGAGATAAACTCCCTTGCATTCTCGACGATCTTTTGCGGTTCGAATGAGACTTTTCCAATAGAGGCATGAATGATTCCAGTTTTATCAACTTTAAAATCAATCTTACCCTGCTTCACTTCTTTAACAGCCTTACCAATTTCCATAGTAACAGTACCACTCTTTGGGTTCGGCATCAGTCCGCGAGGACCGAGTATTCGACCTAACTGACCGACCTTTCCCATAACAGATGGCATGGTTATTATAACATCCATATCTGTCCAACCACCTTTGATCTTTTCGACAAAGTCGTCAAGACCAACGAAATCAGCACCGGCTTCTTTTGCTTCTGCTTCTTTATCGGGGGTACATAGCACGAGTACACGTGTCTCTTTACCTGTTCCGTGAGGAAGGGAAACAACACCTCGAACCATCTGATTGGATTTCCTTGGATCTATACCTAACCTTACATCTAAATCGACTGAAGCATCAAATTTGGTTTTAGTCATATCTTTAACCAAAGAAGAGGCTTCCTTCAATGTATAAAGTTTGTCCTTGTCTAGTTTTTCAAGAGCAAACTTCTGGTTTTTGGTAAGTTTAGTCATTTTTTCTCCTAATTAATTATTTTACCGGGAACTCTCCTTTAACGGTTATTCCCATACTTCTGGCTGTACCAGCTACCATTCGCATTGCAGACTCTAATGTAAAACAGTTTAAGTCTTCCATTTTATCCTCAGCAATTGTTTTGATCTGGTCCCAGGATATAGATGCCACTTTGTCTCGGTTAGGTTCCTGAGAACCTTTCTTCACTTTAGTAACCTCCAAAAGCTGAACAGCAACCGGTGGGGTTTTTGTTACAAATTCAAATGATTTGTCACCAAAAACAGTTATAACCACAGGTATTACTTTTCCTGCCTTGTCCTGAGTCCTCGCATTAAATTGCTTACAAAAATCCATTATATTAACGCCTTTCGAACCCAAAGCAGGTCCTACAGGTGGTGATGGATTAGCTCCTCCGCCACGAATCTGTAACTTGATAAGTCCAGCAACTTCTTTTGCCATAATTCTAAATTTGCGTATTTATTGCGAGAGCTTGATAGTTATTCAGGAAGCATTATGAATATTACAACTATCAATATCTTCTGTTAATTCTCTTTTTCTACCTGCATAAAACTAAGCTCAAGCGGGGTTTTTCTGCCAAAAATCTTAACCATTACCTTAAGCTTTTTCTTTTCATCATTAACCTCTTCAATAATTCCTGTGAAACTATTGAAAGGGCCATCAATTACCTTAACCGACTCTCCGACAAAGAATGGTACATTTAATTCCTCATCTGTGGCATTCAGTTCATCAACTTTTCCAAGTATCCTGTTTATCTCAGACTTTCTGAGGGGAACAGGTTCTCCATCCTTGGAACCCAGAAAACCAATTACGTTGGGTACATTTCTTAAAAGATGAGGTATCTCTCCGATAAGGATTGCTTCAATAAGAATATATCCCGGAAAGAATGTCCTCTCTTTACTTATTTTTTTTCCGGCTCTGATCTGATATACTTTTTCAGTAGGAATAAGAACCTGTGAGACATAATCCTCAAGTTTCAGACGTACTACCTCATTATCGATGTATTCTTTTACCTTTTTTTCCTTTCCACCGATAGCCCGTAGGACATACCACTTTTTAATGTTCTCACTCATCGGAACTTTTCTCTGTTTAGTATAACAAACTATAAATGAACTCCATTGCCTTGCTAAAAACAAAGTCCATTCCTGCAACAATAAGTGCAAAAATCAAAGTGGCTACCATAACCAAAACAGCACTGTTCTGAAGTTCGTTCCATGACGGCCAGGTTACCTTGTGCACAAGTTCTGTGTATGACTCCTGAAAATATCCTTTTATACTCATAACAATTACCTAATAAATTTGCACGGGAGGAGAGACTCGAACTCCCGACACCTGGTTTTGGAGACCAGTGCTCTACCAACTGAGCTACACCCGTGTATGGGGTAGTACCGCAAAAATTGCGGTACTACTCTATATCCAAAACTCTTATTCCAGAATCTGAGTTACCTGGCCTGCTCCTACTGTCCTTCCACCCTCACGGATAGCAAAACGTAGACCTACATTGATAGCAACAGGATAAATAAGATCCACTGTTATTGTAACATTATCACCAGGCATAACCATTTCAACACCGTCAGGAAGAGTTATCTCTCCGGTAATATCAAGTGTCCTTACATAAAACTGTGGACGATATTTGTTATGGAATGGAGTGTGACGTCCACCTTCTTCTTTCTTAAGAACATAAACCTCAGCTTTGATTTTTGTATGAGGAGTTATAGAGCCTGGTTTAGCAAGAACCATACCCCTTTTGATCTCTTTTTTATCAACACCACGAAGCAGAAGACCAACATTGTCACCAGCCTCTCCTCTGTCAAGGATCTTACGAAACATCTCAACCCCTGTACAAACTGATTTACGTTTAGCTGCACCAAGACCTATCAGTTCAAGCTCATCACCTGTGTTAACAACACCTGTTTCAATACGTCCTGTAGCAACAGTACCACGACCTGTGATTGAAAATACGTCTTCAACAGGCATCAGGAAAGGTTTTTCATTTTCACGTGGAGGAATAGGAATAAATGAATCAACTGCATCCATAAGTTGCATTACTTTCTCTTCCCATTTAGCTTCTCCGTGCATTGCACCAAGAGCAGATCCACGAATAACAGGTGCATTGTCACCATCAAACTTGTAAAAGTTCAGAAGATCGCGAACCTCCATCTCAACAAGCTCGAGAAGTTCTTCATCCTCAACCATGTCGACTTTGTTCATAAACACAAGAACAGTAGGTACGTTTACCTGATGTGCAAGCAGAATATGTTCACGTGTCTGAGGCATAGGACCATCATCAGCTGCAACCACAAGAATAGCTCCGTCCATCTGGGCGGCACCGGTAACCATATTCTTGATATAGTCAGCGTGACCAGGACAGTCAACATGAGCATAGTGACGACTAGCTGTCTGATATTCAACGTGAGCGGTGTTGATAGTAATACCCCTTTCTTTTTCTTCAGGTGCATTATCAATTGAGTCAAAATCCCTGACTGCAGAGAGACCCTTTTTGGCAAGGACCATAGTGATCGCTGCCGTCAAAGTGGTCTTACCATGGTCAACGTGACCAATTGTACCAATATTTACGTGCGGTTTCGACCTGTCAAATTTTTCTTTTGCCATAACTCCAAGCGTATTAAATTTAGTTTATCTATAATCTATTATTTCAAAAATTTCCTGTTGAGCCGGAGGGGGGAATTGAACCCCCGACCCCTTCCTTACCAAGGAAGTGCTCTACCCCTGAGCTACTCTGGCCTCATAAAAGTGAGCGGGAGACGGTACTCGAAACCGCGACCCTTAGCTTGGAAGGCTAATGCTCTACCAACTGAGCTACTCCCGCTTATATCGTCCATAGAGAACCGCAACCTTACAAACATTATTTTCCGGCTACGGTAATATCTGTTTTAAGTGGGGAGAGCAGGATTCGAACCTACGAAGGCATTTGCCAGCAGATTTACAGTCTGCCCCAGTTGGCCGCTTTGGTATCTCCCCCTTATAAACAGAGTCTTACTCCTAAGACACACATTTACAAATCTTTCAAGAGCCGATGAAGGGATTCGAACCCCCGACCTGCAGATTACAAATCAGCTGCTCTGACCAACTGAGCTACATCGGCAATTTAAAGAACGCACCGTAAGAGCATAATTAACCCTTAAAAAACGGTTTGCAAATGTATGGATTTAAATTTTATTTATCAAAATAATTCTATATAAATTTAAAAATAGAATTTTCATACCCCTCTTTTCTTCTCTTTATGCTTGGTAATCTGCTTTTTAAGTGCATCTATAGCTTCATCAGTTGATTCCTCAAATGTCTTACTCTGCTTTTTTGCAAATAAAGGTCCTCCTGGTAACTCCAGCTTAATTTCGCTAATCTTATTCTCCCTCTCCTGATCTTTGTCAAGCCTGAGATAAACCTCAGCATTAACAATATCCTCACCGTACTGGTTAAGCTTATCCAGCTTCTGATTAACAAAGTCTATCAGCTTTTTGTCAGCATCAAACCGAACTGAATGAATCTGAATGTTCATAGTAGTACCTCCTCTTTATTTGATTAATATTTAAGCCCTGGGATGGGCCTGTTTGTATATCTGTTTTAACTTTTCAAATGTATTATGTGTATAAATCTGCGTCGCCGAAAGATTTGAATGGCCCAGCAACTCCTTTATTGAATTAAGATCCGCACCATGATTAAGCATATGTGTGGCAAACGTATGTCTTAAAATATGCGGGCTCTTTTTTTCAATTGTGGTTACCATCGACAGATATCTATTTACTGTATTATAAACATATTTATCATATAACTTGTTCCCTTTATCTGTAATAAAAAACCAATCACCCTGCTCTTTTCCAAATTTTATGTCCTTTACCCTGATATACTCTGCAAGACTTTGACTTAAAGATTTGATAACAGGAATTATCCGTTGCTTGTTTCTCTTTCCTGTAACCTTTACTGAGCCTTCTTCCAGATCAATATCATAGTTCCGGAGTCCGATAAGTTCAGCCCGCCTCATTCCTGTCAGGTAGAACATTTCAATAATTGCACGATTCCTGATTCCGGAAAAATCATCACCAAAATGGTTATTATCAAGAAGTTTAGACAATGATGATTCTTCAACAAAACCTGGTAGTGTCTTTTTTCTCTTAGGCAAAACAACTTTTTCCAGCGGATCGCTTTTGATAATTCCTTCTTTCCTTAAATAACGAAAGAACACCCTCAGACAGGATATTTTTCTGTGGACACTTACCGAAGTATACCCATTATCAAGCATCATTACAATCCATGCTCTTATGTCGTGTGAGGTAACTGAACCGGGTTCATCAGATTGGCCTAATGAGGATAAAAAAGAATAAAAACCATCCAGATCATTGGTATATGATCTGATAGTATGCGGTGAATACCGCTTCTCAATTCTTAAATATTGCAAGAATGATTCCTTATGATTCATGAAGGAATCCTAATTTAGTATTGTGAAAATCAGATTCAGAAAAACGATCTATTCTTCGTCTTCCTGCATCTTCTGTACGTACATAGCCTTCTTGATTTCTTCCCTCCGGCGTACTGAAGGCTTAACAAAAGCCTGACGTGAACGCAATTCGCGGACAACTCCTGTCTTTTCGAATTTCCTTTTGAACTTCTTTAAAGCCCTTTCAATATTTTCGCCTTCTTTTAATGGTACAATGATCATAATTAAATATTCAGTTTTTAAACGAGGCGCAAAGTTAGAAATAGAAAAAGTCTTTTCAAAACTTTTAAGGGAATAAATTATCCATATTTTACTGTTTTAAAATTTAATTGATTAAAATATATACTGCTTTTGATGTTAGATTCACTCTAAAGTTAACATTTTTAGATATTAATACCAAATAATAACGAAAGATTAACAGGATCCAATTAAAATTAAACAAATGATACATATTACTAATTACCCGGGCTTTTGTATCACATGGTAAATTCCAATTATTCAAACTTCAGATAGGGTCCTGCTTTTTCTGCTTTCTCGATGGTAAGTAATTTATTATCAACCAACTCCGATATATTTCTTATTGTTCCGTTTAACTCCCTGTATTTAAGAATTGCGTTAATCTCATAATTATCCAAATAAATCATTGTTGCAAGATTCTTATAATCAGCATCATTTACATTTATCTTTTTTATCGACTGAGAATCTGTATAAAATCTATCTTTAACTATATTATACGTTTCCTCCTTTAAGCCGTAAACCTCTTTTAACTGCTCTACCCTTGCAAATCCTCCAAGCAATGTCCTGTATTTAATTATACGGACTGAAAGAACAGGTCCTATCCCCGGAAGTCTGATCAATGTTGCAGAATCACACTGGTTAATATCAATTAAAACCTTCTGAGAGGGAGAATCAAATCTGACAGATGATACTGAATCATTTTTGAATTTCACATAACTTTTTAACTTTTCTGAATGTCTCTTATCAATTCCATAAACCTTTGCTATATCAGAAGGGATATTGAATTTACCGCCGCTGTTTCTGTAGCTGATCAATGTTCTTGCGGTCTTTTCTGTAAGACCAAGCATCAGCAGGGTATCATATGATACCAGATTAGGATCGAAATCAAACAGCCGGCTTGTATCAGTCTTTATTGAAATATCGGAGTTATTAAGTATTTCCGAATCAATATATGACATTGTTACATCATCAATATCTGAATTTTTCTCCGGAAAAAAATATCTCAGGCTAATGACCGCAACCATAATAAGGAGTAAGATAAATGATGATCTTCTCTCCCTGCGGGAATAGCCAAACCAGTTTTTAATTGGTTCCCTGTTTAATGCCATCTTAACAAATATGCAATGAGACAAGAAGCAATTTAAGAAATTCTGATAAAATATCTATAGCTTATCTGTGATTTTTTACAATTATAAGTATCAGAACGGATAACCGATTCCAATAGAAATTGCAAAGTCATCTCTGAAATTATATGGCCGGTCATTTCTTGCTATCCATTTTGAACCATTAGTTATAGATGGATCTCTTAGTTTCATTCCAAGGTCAACCCTACCAATAAAAAAACTGAAATCGAATCTGAGTCCGGCTCCTGTTCCTATCGCAAAATCTTTGTAAAACTTATTAAATTTAAATTGCGATCCTTCCCTGAATTCATCGTACTTATACGACCAGATATTACCTGCATCCAGGAAAACTGCTCCTTCCATAACCCAGAATAATTTAAACCGGTATTCAGCATTTAACTCAATTTTTATATCGGCTGTCTGATTCAGAAGAATGGCTGATGTATCAGGTTTAAATGAACCCGGGCCTAGTGAACGAACCTGCCAGCCTCTCAGACTATAGGCCCCCCCCCCAAAATATTGCTTCTCAAATGGTACTGCTTTCGAATTACCATACGGTATTCCAACGCCAATAAATCCACGATACACAACCGAACTTACATCATTAAGATTATAATTATATCTCAGGTCAAGATCAGTCCTTACAAATTGTGCAAAAGGGAGGCCAAAAAGATAATGGCTTCCATCTTCCTCTTTTTCCGCATTTGTAATGTTCTTTGCAAGAGCAAGCATATTACCTGCAATATCAAAGTTCACCCTAAGAAACCAATAATCTCTCGATCTCAGTATTTTCTGATTATTGAAAATAAAAGAATAGGTACCCCCTAGAATCAGGACATCCTTAAAACTATTGACAAGATATGATGAAGTTTCTATTGAAGCAGCAAATGCAGAGTCTATTACCGGAAGCTTTACAATATTAAACTGGAGGGGATTAAGGATATGTTCCTGATAATTACCGGCTTTCCATAAGTAGCCAAAGGTCATATTTGCAATTGTCCTGGTATAATACGGTAAAGCCTGATAGTTATATGATGCCAGCAGATTAGTGGTAGGATTATATTTTTTAATAAAACTTTCTTTTTCAATAAAAGGCAATAAAAACTGGGGAAGTTTTAAACTCGTTTCAAGACCATATTCCTGTATACTTGTTAATTTACTATTCTGCTGTGAAAGAGCCTCGTAAGCCGCCTTCAACTTAACGCTGAAAAGTTCTGCACCTTTGAACAGATTTTTATTCTGGTAAATAAGGTTAACCGCTCCGCCAATATAACCAGATGAATTGGTCCCTTCAAGTTCAACCTTATATGACTGCTTACTGAGAGGTGTAAGATGAATATTGCAATCAAGACTCTTCTCAGAATAAGGAAGAAGAACCTTTTCTTCCCTTTCATTATAATAAATATTAACTAGTCTGTATACCTTCAATGATAAAAGATGTGACTGAGACAACTCAGTATTGGTAACATTGAAAGCTGAACCTGCCTTCAGATAAAGAGACTGAATTATCAGGTCATATTTAATTTCAGGACTTTTACTGGTTGAAACAAAATAAAAACCTCTGTAATACGTGGTATCAAGACTGGCAAGGTAGGCCTCCCCTCCCTCTAGTGCCTCCCTTGGTACAAAATCCGGATATATATAAATATTTTTTACCCTGTAAATACTATGAGCAGCTGATGTTATCCCTTTCCCGGGATCAATATTTAAGAACTGCCTGATATTATAATAGATATCTACCTGTCTGTTTCCGATAGTACTATCAACAGTAAAAGAGATATGATCACCTGAAAAGCCATAGAAACCCTGATCCTTGATGAATCGTTCAAATCTGGATCGCTCAGCCTGCAGAATATCCACATCGTATGGCTTACCTCTTTCAATAATACAATTTACAGAATCCAGGTAAAAAAGATTTTCAATACTCGTATCTGCAATTTCAAAATGAAGCTTCCGGATAGTATACGGAGGCAGTAATTCAATATTATAAGTTACATTAGATCTTTTATTTACTGTTTCAATCGTCTCCCTCACCTCTACGTCAAAATAACCTTTCGATTCTACATAAGATTTAATCTGATCTTTTGTTTTAGCAGCAGCATACGGATCGAAAATTACCGGTTCCTCCCCAATGTTACGCAACCATGTATGGGGCCATTTTTCCTTATTTATATTGGAAAGATTATATAAACCAAGATAGAAGCGGGAACCGAATATGCGCTTATTTGGGTTTTGCTTTATATATGGCAGCAAGTCTGCCTTCTTTACAGCCTCCTTATTGACAATAATTTCATTCTCATTCAAAAGAGATTCTCCATCCGGAACATACTTTGTTGGATTACAAGACGATAATAATACAATAAATATTCCGGCAAGGGAAAAATATCTCAAATAAGAATTTATTTTATATAACCTGATTTTTTCCAAAATTTGTACCCAAGTATCGTACACAAATATATCAATAATAATTAGCGTAACTTTGATCGTATTTGGTAAGTGATAAAAAAAGATAAATGAGGTTTATATGATTAGTAAAAATAAAATCAAGTATATCATTTCACTTCAGAGAAAAAAGGTCAGGGAGGAAGAAAAACTGTTTATTATCGAAGGTGATAAACTTGTAAGGGAATTTCTCTCTTCAAAAATCCCTATAAAAACAATTATAGGAAAGCCTGATATTTTAATGACCCTCAGTCCATTACTGACTGATTTTCATGGAGAAACAGAAGAGGTTTCTGATAAAGAGCTTAAAGAAATGAGCAAATTTACAACCCCTCATAATATAATGGCAGTTGTAGAAATGCCGGATCAGGAGTTCAATGATTCAAAGATTCTGAAAGAGTTGTGTGTAGCTCTCAGTTTTATTCAGGATCCCGGCAATTTTGGAACTATAATCAGGGCTGCAGGATGGTTCGGGATAAGAAATATTATTTGTTCCCCTGACTGTGTGGATTTGTATAATCCAAAAGTGATACAGGCAAGCATGGGTGCTCTGGTTCATGTAAATGTTTTCTATTACGATCTTAAAAAGTTTTTGTTATCAGCAACCAAAATTAATATTCCTGTCTTCGGGACTATTCTAGGGGGGAAATCTATATACAGCCATCCTCTTGATAAAAAAGGAGTTATACTTTTCGGGAATGAATCAAAAGGGATCCCTGATGACCTGTTACCCTTTATTAACCATAAAATAATGATTCCGAAATTCGGAGAATCAGACCAGGGGATCGATTCACTTAATGTGGGTATGGCAGCATCGGTAGTATTCTCGGAATTTATGAGAAGAGCGGTTATCTCTCATAGCTGAGAAACAATGATAAATCTGAAAAACGGAAAATATTCCCAAATCTTACTATTGGTTCTATTTTGTAGAAACAACCTGAAATATAGCCTCCGCCGCCCTCATTCCATCAACTGCAGAAGAAACTATTCCGCCGGCATAACCTGATCCCTCTCCGCAGGGATATAATCCTGATATCCTTATATGATTCATTTTTTCAGGATCTCTGGGAATCCTTACCGGAGAAGAGGTTCTTGATTCAACCCCAAGAATAACCGCTTCATTAGTGAGATAACCGTTCATGAGATGTCCGAACAACCGGAATCCATCCCTCAGCCTCCGGCCAATTAACTTCGGAAGCCAGCTGTGAAGAGGAGATGATGTAACTCCGGGAAAATAGGAGACTTTGGGCAAAGTACCTGATGACGAACCAGCGACAAAATCAGCAAGACGCTGGGCAGGGGCATGCTGTGTATGCCCTCCGTTTTTCCATGCTTCGCGCTCAAGCTCCTTTTGAAATTCAATTCCCGCAAGAACCCCTGAAGCACTATATTTTACAAGGTCTTCTGTCTTAATCTCAACAACAATTCCTGAATTGGCATAAGGTGAATTTCGTCCGGAGGGAGACATCCCGTTAACCACAACCTCTTCCTGCGAGGTGGCAGAGGGAACAATAAATCCGCCCGGACACATACAGAATGAATAAACACCCCTCCCGTCTACCTGTTTTGCAAGATTATATGATGATGCGGGCAGAAATTCACCTCTGTTGTTACCATGATACTGAATTTTATCGATTAGCTCCTGAGGGTGCTCAACCCTTACTCCCATCGCAAAAGGTTTCATCTCCAGTTCTACACCCCTTCTGCTGCATATCTCGAAAATATCTCTTGCAGAATGGCCTGTTGCTAGAATTACATGATCAGATTTAAACGTTTCATTATCAGAGGTTATTACACCTTTTACCGAATTGCCTTCAATTATGAAATCAGTAATTTTCCTACCCATAAAGAACAATCCCCCTGCATCCAGAATTGATTTTCTGATATTTGAAATGATCCCGGGAAGCTTATCTGTACCTAAATGAGGATGAGCCTCATACATAATATTCTCATTGGCCCCATGAAGACATAGCAGTTCCTGTACCCTAGTATTATCACCTCTTTTTCTTGAACGGGTATATAGTTTTCCGTCAGAATATGTTCCTGCTCCTCCCTCTCCAAAACAATAATTGCTGTCCGGATTAACAAGCTGCTCGCGGCTGATCTTTGCTATATCAATTTTACGTGAAGATACATCTCTGCCTCTTTCAAATATTACCGGCCTGAGACCCAGTTCAATAAGGCGAAGTGAGGCAAATAATCCTGCAGGACCTGCCCCCACAACAATTACTTCCTTTTTCATTGTCACATCCTTATATGAATAAGGAGCAATTGACGGAATGGCAGAATCATTTCCTGAAAAAAGCTCAACGGTGAGGTTCACACGAATGTTCTTCTTTCTGGCATCAACCGAACGCTTGGTAATTCTGAGAGTAGTAATCTCTTTCTGATCTATTCCTGCCAGTGATGCAGCAATTTTTTTTATGGATGCCTCATCAGCAGCGGCTGAAGGAGTCAGATTTATCTGAATCTGCTTAACCATTATTACTATTCAAAATGAAATGCAATTACCCAAATCTGCGATTTTATTTTATCGATGGCATTAACATACTGAGGATATCCCGGGGCCGGATCCTTAACAAGGACATTGCCAATTCCGTTCGACATCTTCAACTCTATTGAAAGCTTAAAATATGTCAGATAAAAATCAAGTCCGCCACCAACTTCGTAATAAAAATCCGGCTTTTTAAGACGGATATAGACCCTTTTGTCCGGATCATATTCTTTTTTTGCGGCAAGATCATAGCGATAATTCAAGCCTCCGATTACATACGGGCGAACATTATTCAGTCTGTCTCCTTTAAATTTAAGAAGGAGAGGAAACTCCAGAAATGATGATTCTATTACCTGAGGTATAGGGTCAGGAGTCTGGTTCTTATAATACATTATGGTTCTCTGACCAAAGGAGACACCCGGAAGAAATCTAAGGTCTAAATATTTAGCAGGTCTGAGATCGGTAACTATCTGAATATTGATCCCGGGATTTAAGATGCTCAGTTCGGGATATAAAGAAGTGGAATCCATAAATGTCTTTGAAGGTGTGATCTTCAGATCCATTGTATTAAAACCAAGACTGAATCCAAAATGAAGGAGCTTCTCATCATACCATGATTCATTCTTTGGTTTCTGTTTCTGTCCATTTAAGATCTGATGGGACAGAAGAAAAACCAAAAGAAATAGTAAATATTTGACCGTGATTTTCAATTATATCTGACTTCTGATTTTTAGGTTGCCAAGATAATAAACTGCTTTGACTTCCGATTATTGCGTAGTTAGTTTTATTCCTGTATAAATACTTGCTATTCCTCCTGTAAGTTTTACCTGGGAGGTATTTGATAAACCAGCAGATTCAAGCAGTTTTAAGAATTCTTCATTGTCGGGAAAACGCATAACAGATTCAGGCAGGTAGTTATAAGCTGATTTGTCTTTTGAAAACAGTTTTCCGAAGAATGGAAGGATGTTCCTGAAATAAAAATTATACAAAGGCCTGAACAGAAAAGATGTTGGTTTTGAAAATTCAAGAACAAGTACCATACCTCCTTGCCTGACAACCCTCTTCATTTCAGAAAGTCCTTTTACCGGTTCTGAAAAATTCCTTACTCCGAAAGCTACCATAACAACATCAAATTCATTGTCGCTGAATGGAATCATTTCTGAATCAGCAGCAATAAGCTTTATCTTGTCTGAAAATCCTTTTTTTCTGATCTTCTCCCTCCCTATCTCCAGCATCTTCCGGGAAATATCAATACCTGCAACTCCCTGAGGGTTAAGCTTCATAGCGGCTATTGCAAGATCTCCTGTGCCGGTTGCAACGTCAAGTATGTAAGGGTGAATGAATGATTTTGAGATAATCTGTATAGCTCTTCTTCTCCACAGACGATCAATATTGAATGATAAAAAATGATTTAGGAAATCATACCTCCAGGCAATTGAATCGAACATTGATTCAACAGTGGCCCTTTTATCTGTTTTCAGGTTCTGAGGAGTGTTTTCCATTCCGAAATAAAATGCAAATAAATACTTAATAACCCAACGCTGAATGGATTATTTAATCTTTGACAGATAATAATCATGATCATAAACAACACCAGAAAGATTAGGTTCAGTATTCAAAATTTCAGAGTATGTCAGAGTTTGTTAATTATTGAGGTTATTTTCTCCTGATCAGGAACTTTATCCTCAGGATATTTATAATCAAATAGATACCATGTTTCTGTAAATGAAACTTCCCCACCTGGTTTGATTGTTTCCATAGGTCCGATAGGTTCAATTTCACACATCAGCGCCTCCGGGTTATACCATACACAGGCATTGGCAGCTGACATCTCTCCATAGACTCTGTCAGGATACACAGGGAATTTCTTTACAAATAATTGATTATCCTTTGTTATGTAAGCCAACCATCCAACTTCAAGATCGAAAACGAATTTTGGTCGTCCGGGAGCACCTATTATTTCAAGAATACCATTTCTCACCCTGACATTTGGTTCATCAGCAGGTCTGAAATCCATTACCCTTCCCGGACCATAGAGCAGATACCCTTTAGGAAATCTGCTTCTTGAATTCAAAGGACTAAGAGATATACCACCTCCTTTTACAAAAGTCCGGCTCCAGTGACAGTAATACTTAGTTTCATTGCTTATATTCCTTATAGTCTGAGTATAAGTAAGCCTGCTCCCTTTTTCATCGAGCTTAAAGTTCCTTATAAGTTGAACACCCGTAGAAGTATCTTTCTGACTTATCAATCTGGCTTCAAGATTACCTGTAATCTCCCCTTCCCACTTTCCCAGAAACAAGGCAGGTCTGGCGGGGGTTATCATCTCAGGACCTATATCACACCTCCCTGCATCCGGATTTATGCCAGTTACTCCGGGCTTATAAATAACCCCATCCAGCTTTGGATTATGGTACAATACATTATTCCCATTTAACTCATAACCGAGAATACGTCCCCCCAGGTCTGGTCCAAGCACAATCCTCACATCGCTGTTTTTCAATTCAATACATTTATCATAGCCATGATATTTGACAATAGCAGTTCCCTCATAATCCTTACTCGTATAAGCAAAGGAAATAAACAAAACAAATGCTACTGTTAACAGAATAATACTATTTCTCATTTTATGATTGTTGAATGTTTTCATATTTATTTTTTTTGAGGTTAGAATAACAAATATATTAACAATTATTCATGAGTTTGATCTTTTAAACATTCTTTTAAAATTTATCTGGTAAAAATATCTTAACACAGAGTTCAAAAACTATCATAAAAAAAATTCTACTTTTACATAAAATAAATATCAATTTAAATTTATGGGCAAAATAATTATGGTGACAGGAGCAACAGCAGGCTTGGGAAGAGCAACAGCTGTGCTATTTGCAAAAAACGGATATAATCTTATAATTACAGGCAGGAGAAAAGAGTTGCTGGATACACTTGAAAAAGAGCTTCTTGCGTTCGGGAAAAACAAAGTCCTGAAGCTGAATTTCGATGTAAGAAACAGAGATGAGGTTGCTTCAGTTCTTGGAAATCTTCCGCATGAATGGAGATCTATCGACATTCTGGTAAATAATGCAGGCCTTGCCGTCGGTCTTGATCATATCGATTCGGGAAATATTGATGATTGGGACAGAATGATTGACACCAATATTAAAGGATTATTATATGTTACAAGGGCAATAGCGCCATTAATGGTTGAACGCAGTACCGGACATATAATTAATATAGGGTCTATTGCAGGAATTGAAGCTTATGAAAACGGGAATGTCTATTGTGCAACAAAATCTGCAGTTAATTTACTCTCTAAAACAATGCGCATTGATCTTTTAAAGAATAACATTAAAGTAACAAATATAGCCCCTGGCCTGGCTGAGACAGAATTTTCACTGGTCCGTTTTAAAGGAGATTCTGAAAAAGCCAAAGTCCCTTATAAAGGAATTGACCCGCTTACAGCTGAAGATATCGCTGATGTCATATACTATTGTGCAACGCTCCCTGCGCATGTCTGTATCAATGATCTGGTAATTACACCAACGATGCAGGCAGGGGTAAATCATAGTTACAGAAGGGGTTGAAAAGGATTAAGCGTCACCCTAATAGTAAATCAATTTTAAGAGTAATGAAAATCAATTAAATATGTTATTTCATACCACTTTCGAAGAACTTTGCGTGAGACGAACTTAAGATTGTTGTTTGCAAAAGGGATGTGGAAAAAAAGTTTCCCCTCCTTTTGAAGGAGGGGTGGCCGGGACGACTGATTATCTGATGTTTATAATGCTTTTCCCGGCCGGGGTGGTTGATTTATTTACTTGATATAGCACTTTTTATCGACTGAAATAAACTATTAGTAATAGGATTAAAATAATTAAATGTGAGATTTGGATTCATCATATTATGGTTTGAAAACAAATTTGTGTTGAGGAATCTTGATTATCTGAAGTGTCAAATAGTAATAGTCTTAAATTAAAGAAATGTATCTATTTGATAGACTAATCAACCACCCCGGCCGCAGTATATCTTTGCAATACATTGATTATATTTGCATTGCGCCCACCCCTCCTTCAAAAGGAGGGGAAACTTATATCATTATTTCCTTCAATAAAACTATGCTTAGGTTGACTGCTATGGGACTGAGGGGGAGAGGCACTGTAAATCAAAGTAAACCAAATTTTTAGGTTGACAGATATAGGTTGAATGGTTTTGAGAAGATGAAAATAAATCACATAATAATATAAATAATGTACACATACGATTACCTGTACAATTTTACAAGAGGAGTGTTTATGAAGATGGGTTGCAGTGAAGCAGACTCTGCAATTATTGCTGAAGTATTTTTGTCAGCCGAGTTAAGAGGCCATCCTTCACATGGGATGATAAGAATTAAGGATTACTTTGAACTATGGAAGGCAAAACGGATAAATACTGATCCTCATATAAGGATTGTGCACGAATCGCCCAGTACAGCAGTTGTGGACGGGGATAATGCGGTGGGTATGGTATCGGCTCACAGATCCATGTCGATCGCCATTGAGAAAGCAAAGAATGCCGGTACCGGTTGGGTTGCAACACGACACTCAAATCATTTCGGAATTGCAGGCTACTATGCAATGATGGCACTTGACCACGATATGATTGGCATCTGTCTTACAAACGCCAACCCGCTGGTTGCCCCTACTTTTTCAATTAGCAAAATGATGGGAACCAATCCGATAGCTGTTGCAATACCTGCCTTCAGGCAACCCCCGTTTGTTGCTGATTTTGCGACAACACCTGTTGCCAGGGGTAAACTGGCTGTGGCAGAAAAGAAAGAAGAGAAAGTCCCGTTCGGATTCGTACAGGATAAAGAGGGGCACCCTTCTGATGACCCGGGTATATTGAAATCCGGAGGATCTATGCTTCCTCTGGGAGGAGACAGGGTGCATGGCAGCCATAAAGGGTTTTGTCTCTCTTCAATTGTGGATATTTTTTCAGCCGTTTTCAGCGGAGCTAATTTTGGCCCTTTTGTACCACCGAGTGTTGCTTTTCTGCCTGTTCTCGACAAAAAAGTAGGTGAAGGAACCGGTCATTTTTTCGGTGCAATGAGAATCGATGCATTTCAACCTGAAACAGAGTTTAAACAAAAGATGGATGAATGGATCGAAACATTCCGTTCAGCTAAACCAGGAGAAGGTCATGAAAAAGTGCTAATCCCCGGAGATCCCGAAAGAGAAGCTGAAATGTATAATCGGGAAAATGGGATCACTCTGGTTCCGGCAATTAAGAACGATTTGATTGAAATCTCGCGGGATATTGGAATTGAATTCAGTTAAGACTTATGGAGTCCGAAGTCCGAAGTCCGAAGTCCGGAGTCCGAAGTAAAAAGTCCAGTTGTAGCCAAAATCTAAAGCAAAGTCCGTCTTGACTTCAGTCTTCCGTCTTCTGACTTCGGACTTCTAACTTTCCTGCCCCATAAATCCCTGGCTTTTCAGCACTTCCAGTAGCATATTTGAAAAATAAATATTATCGGCTTTCTTATATCTTACATCAGTAAACACCTGAGCAAGTGTCTCTTTCTTATTATCTTGCACAAACTGTCTTGAATCCTTCCTGTTCTCTTTTTCTTTATAATACCGTTCAATTGATTCATCGGTATAATCACAATACAACTCATTGTGAACAACAGCTTCAGGAGGAAGTCTGTCAACCTGATCAGGCTTCTCCGCAGGCCAACCGAGAGTTACAGTGGTAACCGGAACAACTCCCGACGGAAGCTTTAAGAGTTCAATTATCTTATGGGCCATATAGGTTGTTGTACCGAGGTAACAGATCCCCAGACCTTCTGATTCTGCTGCTATGCATAGGGTTTGTGCAACCAGAATTGCATCGATGGCAGCTGTTAAAAATGAGAGAAAATTATTATATCCTGGCTCAGCATTCCTGAGTTTGCACCACATATTAAACCTGTTGAAATCTGCACAGAAAGTCAGAACAACCGGTGCTTCAGTAATCATCTTCTGATTAAAATGGAGAGGTGCAAGTTCCTTTTTCATATTGCTGTCTCTTGTGATAATTATACTGTACACCTGCATGTTCCCTGTTGTAGAAGTCCTGCAAGCCATTTTAATAAGGTTATCAAGAAGCTTATCCTCAACAGGTTCTGAGGTATATTTTCTTACTGTGGTCCTACCCAATAATATTTCTGAAATTTTTGTCATTTTTATGTTCTGAAATGATTAGTGCAAAGAAAACAAATTCATACATAACTCATTCAGGTATGATAAGGAATTTATTATCTTAGCATTTCTCAATTTATCTTATCAATAATACTATTTTAATATGAAGAAGATCTTGTTTATTGCAATGTTTCTTGTATTTGTTGTATGCCTGACTCCCGGTATAGCTCAGAAGAAAAAAGATACTTCGAAGGAACCGGAGAAAAAAGAGGAAGTTACCCTCTCTTCCGTTTTCAGTGGTTTAAAGTTCAGAAGTATTGGTCCGGCATGGGCTTCAGGACGGATTTCCGACTTCGCTGTAAATCCCAAAAATCACTCTGAAATTTATGCAGCTGTTTCAGCCGGGAATATCTGGAAAACAACAAATAACGGTACTACATGGACACCTGTCTTTGAAAAGTATGGAGCTTATGCAATAGGTTGTATTAAAATGGATCCTGAAAATCCTCATGTAATATGGGCAGGAACAGGTGAAAACAACCATCAGAGGCAGCTTGGTTATGGCGATGGTGTTTATAAATCAGAGGACGGCGGAGCCAGCTGGAAAAATATGGGACTGAAGGAATCGAGGCATATAGGAATGATCGAAATAGATCCTCGTAATACAGATGTAGTTTATGTAGCAGCAGAAGGATCAATATGGGGCCCGGGTGGAGAAAGAGGACTTTATAAAACAACAGACGGGGGCAAAACATGGATCAAATCACTGGATATCAGTGAAAATACCGGAATAAACAATATCGTTCTCGATCCGCGTAACCCTGATATTTTGTATGCCACATCCGAACAAAGAAGAAGACATGTATTTACAAAAATCGGTGGTGGACCTGAGTCCGCTGTCTATAAATCAAAAGATGCCGGAAAAACATGGGATAAAATTATGAATGGACTTCCCTCTGTGCATATTGGAGGCATGGGATTGGCTATCTCTCCTGTTAATCCCGATATTCTTTACATTATTATGGAGGCAGCCGGAGAAGCGGGTGGATTCTACAGATCAGTCAACAGGGGTGCCTCATGGGAGAAGATGGGGTCTTACACATCAAGCGGACAGTATTATAATGAGATTTTCTGCGATCCAAAAAATGTGGATAAAGTGTACAGTGTTGAAACTGTATCGAAAGTTACTGTCGATGCGGGAAAAACATGGAATAACGTAGGTAACAATGAACGGCATGTTGACGACCATGCTTTGTGGATCGATCCCGAAGATACAAAACATATGTATATCGGTGGAGATGGTGGTATATATGAGACTTATGATGAAGGAAAAACATACATTTTTAAGTCAAACCTACCTGTAACACAATTTTACAGGGTTAATGTTGATAACGCTTTCCCATTTTACAATATTTATGGAGGAACCCAGGATAATAACTCGATGGTTGGCCCTTCCCGCAACATAAACAGAGATGGAGTCGTAAATGATGACTGGATTGTAACAATGGGTGGGGACGGATTCTGGCTGGCCATTGATCCTGATGATGAAAATATTGTATTTACTGAATACCAGTACGGAAATGCTTTCCTGTGGGACAAAAAAAGTGAAGAGGCAGTCAGTATAAAACCTATTCCGCGAAAAGGAGAACAAACCTACCGCTGGTACTGGGATGCCCCGCTTATTATTAGCCCTCATAAGAGAGAAAGGATCTACATGGCTTCCAATAAAGTATTCAGAAGCGATAACCGTGGAAGAAGCTGGGAGGTGATATCTGAAGACATTACCCGTAATGAAGACCGTAATAAATTTAAAGTTATGGGAAAATACTGGAGTGCAGATGCTGTTGTCAAAGATGTTTCAACCTCACTGTGGGGACTGATTGTATCTCTTGCAGAATCGAAAATAAAGCAAGACCTTATATATGCCGGAACTGACGATGGTGTTATAGCTGTAACTGAAGACGGTGGCAAAAACTGGACACGTATCACAACTTTTCCGGGAATTCCTGAGTACACTTATGTAAGCGACATTCTTCCTGATAAATTTAATGAAAATATAGTTTATGCATCCTTTAACAATATGCTGAATGATGATTTTAAACCATATATATTGAAAAGTACAGACAAAGGAAAAACCTGGACTTCAATAACCAATAAACTACCGGCCAACGGGACGATACACTCAATTGAACAGGATTTTGTTAATCCCAATCTTCTCTTTGCCGGTTCCGAATTCGGATTTCACTTTTCAATCGACGGAGGTAATGAATGGATCGAATTCAAATCAGGCCTTCCGACAATAAGTGTTAAAGATATTGCACTGCAGGAACGCGAGAGTGATCTGGTTTTAGGTACTTTCGGAAGAGGCTTTTATGTTCTTGATGATTATACTCCAATGAGAAACTTTAATAAAAACATACTTGATAAAGATGGCTATTTGTTCCCGGTAAAAGATGCAAAAATGTATGTTCAGTCAAGTGGTTTTGATAACCAGGGCTCAACATATTTCAAAGCACCTAACCCTGAATTCGGGGCAACAATAACTTATTATATTAAAGATGTTCCTAAAACAGCAAAGGAGATCAGGCAGGAAAAAGAAAAAGCACTTTTTGAAAAAGGAGAACCGATACCGCAACCAACTATAAATGAACTTAATGCAGAGGAAAAAGAGACTAAGCCTTATCTGGTATTTACAATTACTGATGAGAATAACAATATCGTAAAGCGCCTGTATAAATCAGCTTCCAAAGGTATCAACAGGATCACATGGAATTTCACTTATGAGAGTATCTCTCCGGTTACAACAACAAAATTTGAACCTGTAAGCACAGGGGAAGGAAGAAGAGGAGGTGGAGGAATCCAGGCAATGCCGGGCACATATAAGGCGACTCTCTCACTTGTTGCAAAAGGGGAAACCCGTGAACTTGCAGCTGCGGTTCCGTTTGTATGTAAACCACTGGGCATTGCATCATTCCCGGCCACTGATCTGAATTCAAAATATGCCTGGATCAGAGAGATGTCAGAATTCTCAAGGAATATGTATGGTGCATTTAGTTTTGCCGGTGACCTCCAGAAAAAAGCCAATGCTGTCAGGCAGGCTATTCATCAGACACCGGGGGCAACTTCCGATATAATAAAAGAGGGTGAAAGGATAAATACTGAGCTTGACAATATCATATTCCTGTTAGAAGGCCCACGGGCAAAAGCAAGTCAGGAAGAGGTTCCTCCGATGGAAATGCCTCTGGCACAAAGGCTGAGTGAAATGGCTTCTGCCAGCTATGGCACAAGCGGAGATATCTCAGTTATTGCCAAAGAACAACTTGATATACTTAAAATTGAATTTCCTCCGATACTTGAAAGAATAAAGAAAATTAACCTTGACCTGCAGCAACTTGACAAACAATTAGATGCAATAAAAGCACCATGGACACCAGGAAGAATTCCTGTTTTGTAGTGATACCATGGAATAATTAAAATTGCTTTTCTGCAGAATGTTTTTTAAACTTGTTACAGGAAACAGACGGAAGACGGAAGTCAGAAGACCGAAGTAAAAAATCTAATCACTTCGGACTTCGGACTTCGGACTTATAAAAATAATTACACAACATAAAACATAACATTAAACATAAAACTATGAGCAGACCAGTTACACTTTTCACAGGACAATGGGCAGATTTACCATTTGAAACAATATGTCAGAAAGCAAAGTCTTTTGGATATGATGGTTTGGAAATCGCCTGTTGGGGAGACCATTTTGAAGTCAATAAGGCTGATGATGCCTATTGCCTCAAAAAGAAAGAGACATTGGCAAAATACGGGCTTAAAGTATTTGCAATAGGAAACCATCTTGTAGGTCAGGCTGTATCAGATAAAATTGATCTCCGTCATAAGAGTATTATTCCCGATTATATCTGGGGTAATGGCGATCCTGAGGGGGTGCGCCAGAGAGCCGCTAAGGAGATGATAAATACAGCTGAAGCAGCTAAAAGGCTTGGCGTCAATACTGTTACAGGATTCACTGGCAGTCCAATCTGGCATCTCATCTACTCTTTTCCTCCTGTCACTAAAGAAATGATCGATGAGGGTTATGCTGATTTTGCAGCCCGCTGGATCCCGATCCTTGATAAATACCACGAACTCGGGATTAATTTTGCACTTGAAGTGCATCCGACTGAGATAGCATTTGATATTGCATCAACAAAAAGAACTCTTAAGGCAGTAAATAACCATCCGAATTTTGGATTCAACTTTGACCCATCACACCTTGGTTATCAGGGGGTTGATTATATTAAGTTTATCCAGACTTTTGCCGAAAAGATTTTCCATGTCCACATGAAAGATGTATTCTGGTCAAAAGTTCCGGTTGAAGCCGGTGTCTTCGGAGGACATACAGATTTTGGAACACCCGGACGATTCTGGGATTTCAGAAGTCTCGGACATGGCAACATTGATTTTGAAGAGATCATAAGGGCGCTTAACAGGATAGGTTATAAAGGACCTTTATCTGTTGAATGGGAAGATGGCGGTATGGACAGGGAATTCGGTGCAAAAGAGGCTTGTGAGTTTGTTCGTAAAGCTGATTTTCCATCATCAAACATCGCATTTGATGCCGCATTCGAAAAGAAATAGTTACCCTTTAGTATAATTACAGATCTCGGAAATAAGACTAACCAATCAACCTCAAAATGGAAACTGTAAAGAAAACCCAATTGTTCAATGCAAGTTGTGTTGCATTAGTAGTAACAGCGTTGGCTTTTGCTACCAGAGGTGAATTTATTAAACTATGGGGAATAGAGTTTAATCTGACAAATACCGAAGTCGGATGGATTACGGGCACTGCTTTCTGGGGCTTCACCCTGGCAATGGTTTTTGGAGGACCCTTAGTTGATGTCATTGGAATAGGAAGAATTATTTCTATCGCCTTCTTCTGTCATGTTGTGGGTATAGTTCTGACAATCATTGCTACAGGCTTCTGGTCACTCTTCATTTCCACATTATTTATAGGTATAGCAAACGGGAGTGTGGAAGCTGCATGTAATCCTCTGATAACAAGTATGTATACGGAAGAAAAAACACGACGGCTTAACAGGTTTCATGCATGGTTTCCGACAGGAATTGTAATAGGAGGTCTGGCAGTATATCTTTTCAATAAAATCGGTCTGAATGACTGGCGTTATGCAATGGGGATTATGCTTCTGCCGACATTTGCCTATGGTTATATGTTCCTTAAAAAGCAGTTTCCGCAAACAGAGAGGGTTGTCTCGGGATATACTTATAAAGATATGCTGAAAGCTTGTGTAAGTCCATTATTCCTGTTCATGGCATTTTCAATGATCCTAACTGCAGGGACAGAACTTGGCACCAATCAATGGATAGCAGCTCTTCTGGCAAACGTATCCAACAATCCTATACTGCTGCTTGTATGGATTTCAGGTATTATGGCTCTTGCCCGTCAGTTTGGCGGAACGCTGATTCATAATATGAAATCAACTGTTGTATTGCTTACCTCTTCTGTCCTTGCATTTATCGGATGTATAATGATGGGTTATACAAGCGGAGCACTGGTATTTGCTTCAGCCGGTATATTTGCTTTAGGAGTGGCATTCTTCTGGCCTTCAATGCTTGGTTTCGTATCAGAAAATATTCCTCAGAGCGGTGCTCTTGGACTTGCCATTATGGGTGGAATCGGTTTTCTCGGAGGTGCAATTGCACAACCTGTTCTCGGGGCTATTTTTGATGCCCAGACTCTTGCGGCAATACCTGCAGGTCAAACAATTGATGTATTAAAGGCAGCTGCTGCCGGAACACAGGAAGCAGCCATGTGGGCAACAGCTCAGCTCACAGGCGGAGAACACACATTAAGATATGTTGCATTTGTACCTGCCGTACTTGTTTTGCTGTTTACTTTCCTGCATATATGGAAGAGGAAACATGTTTAGGTCCGCATTCCGCAAGCCGCAAGCCTGAAATCGAACTAAAAACAAAAAGTATAAAATTTAAAATTATGAAAAAAATAAGAATGGGAATGATTGGCGGAGGAACAGGTGCATTCATTGGAGATGCTCACCGCCGTGCTTCAAGAATATGTAATGACTATGAGCTTGTCGGAGGCGTTTTCGATGCTGATTATAAGAAGAGTAAAGAGTTCGCTAAGAAAGAGGGAATAGTTGCAGACCGGTGCTATGAAAGTGTTGAAGCACTTATCAAGGCTGAAAATGCCATGCCTGCCGATAAAAGAATAGAGGTGGTGGCTATTGTTACACCCAATGCTCTTCATTATCCTTTTGCAAAAAGTCTTCTCAATGCGGGATTCCATCTGGTTTGTGAGAAACCAATGACAATGACAGTTGCAGAAGCTTTGGAACTGGAAAAACTTGTTGCGAAGAAGAAACTTACATTTGCCCTGACACATACTTATACCGGTTACCCGATGATCAGGCAGATGAGGGATATGATCGCCAAAGGAGTATTAGGTACAATACAACGCATTGATGCACAGTATTATCAGGGATGGGTTAACTCAATAATCCATGGGACCGGAAGCAGAATTACTGGTATCTGGAGGCTCGATCCGAAACATGCCGGCGTGAGCAGTTGCATGGGAGATATAGGAGTTCATGCATTTAACCTTATTGAATACACGACAGGACTTGAGATCAAAGAAGTACTCTCCGACCTGAATCCGGTAAAAGAGGGACTGAAACTCGATCTTGACGGAACTGTTCTGATACGTTTCAGTAAAAAACTCAAGGGAGTTATTCGGGCAAGCCAGGTCTGTGGAGGAGAGGAAAATGGTCTTACTATTGCGGTATATGGCTCAAAGGCCAGTTTTAAATGGGCTCAGGAAGATCCTAATTATCTCTACATGTTGAGCGACGCAGAACCGACTAAAATATATAAACCTGCTCATAGCTATAATGATCAGATCGCTGAGGCCAGTCATACTATGCCTGCCGGTCATCCTGAAGGTATATATGAAGCGCTGGCAAACATTTATAAGGGAGCCGCTAAATCAATCAGGGGCGAAAAGTTTAGTCCCGGGGAATTCCCTACTGTTCATGATGGTGTAAGGGGAATGAAGTTTATTCATTCTGTTGTTGAGTCTGACAAGTCGGGGAATAAGTGGGTGAAGGTGTAACCTCTCCCCCTCAGTCCCCCTCTCCCGTAGTGAGAGGGGGATGCAAAACAGTGTAAATAACTCATCTTTTGCACCGGGAAATATGTTCTTTTCAATTGCCTTCTTACATATTTTCAACCTTTAAGTCAAAACACAAAATTATCTTGAATGACTTCCCCCTCTCACCCGGGAGAGGGGGACCGAGGGGGAGAGGTAAATAAAAAATAACCAAATGATTAGCATAATAGATATGGAATAAATGAATGGGCAATTACTTCTTAAAATATTGAATTATGGAAAATGCTTTCAATCTTAAAAATCAGCTTTCGCGTCGTAAGTTTCTGGGAATTACTACTGCTGCTGCTGCATTCACAATAATCCCATCAAATTTTAATCCTGGTAGTGAATCAAAATCCAGGCAATCCAAAAAACCAGATTCCAGATTCGGCGGAGTGCAGGTTGGCGCCATAACATACAGCTGGCGAAGCATGCCTTCAACCGCTGAGGATATCTTAAAATACTGTCTTCAGACAGGGATCAGTTCAATTGAGTTGATGGGTGATGCTGCCGAAAACTTCGCAGGTCTTCCGAAGGGTCCGGTGAGGCCGCCAAGAGGAACAGTTCTTTCAGACACGGAAAAAGCAGCCCTCGACAAAGCTATTAAAGATGCAACAGAAGCACAGCGAAAATGGCGAATAGCTGCACCAATGACTAAGTACACAGAATTGCGAAAGATGTATAATGAAGCTGGGGTTACTATTCACATTGTTAAATTTTCGCCTGAGAACTGGACTGATGAGGAGATTGACTACTCATTTAAGGCTGCTAAAGCTCTGGGAGCCAAAGGAGTGTGCAATGAAATAAATGACAATGCATGCAAACGGATGGGGCCAATCGCCCAAAAGAATGGAATGTATGCTATTTTTCATCAACACCTGCAGCCTGGAGAACCCGGCTGGACCTTTGATAAATTTTTGGAATATTCGCCTGCCAACATGCTTAATTTTGATGCCGGACATTATTTCGGTGCAACAGGTCTCCATCCCAACGGCATAATCGAAAGGTTGCATGACAGGATAGTAAGTGTCCATCTGAAGGATAAAACAGGAAAGAATGGGAATCCGGCAAATACCAATATGGAATGGGGTAAAGGTGAAACACCAATTGCTGATATCCTGCTTCTGATTAAAAAGAATAAATGGCCTATAAATGTTGATATAGAGCTTGAATATCCTGTTCCCGAAGGTTCTGATGCTGTTGCAGAGGTAAAAAAATGTGTTGAATACTGCAGGGACATTCTGGCATAATAATCTAAGCTGACATTTATACTTAAAGAGAGAGTTAACCCTGTAAAATAATATCACTGTCGATATTGAGCTTTTTGTGCAATGCACGTGCAATTCCGATTGTTATATCCCTTTTACCATTAAGGTATTCGCTGATTCGTGATGTACTTGTTTCAAGTATTTCAGCTAAATCTTTTTGCTTAAGTTTCATTTCAAACATGCGTAATTCAATCACCTCTCTCAGTGTGGGAGTTCCTATTGGATAATGTTCTGATTCATAATCCTCGACAATTGCTGAAACCCTTTTAAGCTCAATCAGATTAGGGTCATCAATTGGTGTATTGTCATCAACCAGAGGCAAAAGCTTTTCTATATCTGCTTCGGCTTCACGGTATTGTTTTTCATTTATGTTTGTCATAATTTGTCAATATTTTTAAGTTTACTGTAATCTTTATGATTTCCAACCCATCTGAGATATATTGTTTTAAAACTAAAAACTATCCTGGCAACAATCCGGTAATGATTCCCTTTAACATTAAAAACAAACCTTGAATTACCAACAGAATCAGCTGAGTTAAAAGTCTTCTTTATATCAGAAAAGTTGTTCCAATCGGCTTTTCCGGCTCTTTTATACCAGTCCTGCAATGCTACCTTAGAATTAGTATCCTTTTCAAAAAACTCCCTTAATTTTCGAAATGAAATAATGTGCATAAATTACAAATATCGTGTTGCAAAAATATAAAATATTATTTGATTTATAAAATATAGTTACACAATATGTAATTATACTGATTGTATTTTTATGCATATAGGCAAATAACCTGGGCCAGGCTTTCCCTTCATGAATATGAACCAAGATGTTTGGTTGCGTTTTTTAAAGATGGAGGAATGATAACTTAGTCTCAAAATGCTAAAGTACAAAGAGATAGGAATTAGGTTAGTGATTTCAGTTTCCCGGTGGATGAAAATACCGTGGGGTTCGTACCTCATGAGGTGTTTAGAATGCCTATGGAATATAAAGAAATAATTTGTCCAGGTTGTTAAGAATCTTCTTATCTAAAGTCCACAAAAGACATTTATTTTTAATTGTTGTATTTATAATTATGGAATCTACTAATCCTATTCCTGAATTGTGGAAATTGCTTTTATTGGTAAATTCGGCTGATTCTATTATGGAACCCTCAGAAAAGGTTATTTTTGGTAATACTTTCCAATATGATATAATTGTATTCCTTTCCCTGGCACTGCGCGAACCATAAAGAAGCTCAGCAAAAACAGGTTCAATGGTAATTACCTCCTTGCTTTCAAGTAAAGATTCCATTTTATTAAGAAAAGTGGGATTTGACTTAAGGAACTCAATCCAGATTGTTGAATCAACCAGTACCATGTTTATCTTAATTCACGAAGTTTTTCAATACTAAAACCATCCAAAAACTGCAAAGGTTTCTCTCGTACCTCCCTGTTCAACTTTTGGATCCTTTTAATATAAAGCCAGTCTGAAAGGGCTTTTATAATACTATCTGTAACGTTTTTGCCTCCTGTGTAATCCTGAACATCACTTATAATCTCATCAGGAATAATTGCTGTCACTTTCATTCAATATGATTTATTAATGCGATATATATATACGATATATTAATCGTATATTAAAATCTTATTTGATATTTTTTTGAAACCTTTAATAATTTATGCTATCAACGGTATAACACAAGTTTTAACCACTAATTTTTATCGTTTGTTTTGTATTAAAAAGGGCATGTTAGTATATTAAATATCAAGAACATAATAAATATCACCATAGGTGCAGAGTACCGTAATATTTAATCCCAATTAGGATCACTAGAATTGAAGATAATCACGTTAAGCTGAAGGAAATCTTGTCCGCCTACCAGCAGAGAGCCCTGCGACGCCAAAGTGCCATTCAAATTTAAATTCAGATTGCTGCTGCTTCTTATTACTTTTTCTTTTTAAGAAAGAAAAATGCTGCACCAGCCGCTACTACAACAACCACGGCTATAACAGGTACTATTGGAAAACTACCTTTTGATTCAGTTTTTTCATCCTCAACAGCATAATAGACCTGTGGTTTGGCATCTGTATCCATGTTGACAGTGTCCTTTCTGGGTGCAGGCTGTTCCTGTGCAATTGCAACTTTCAATCCACCTAGAAAAAACAATGCTGTAACCGATAATACTAAAATTGATCTCTTCATCTTTAACTTGTTTATTAATTATTTAAAAAGTACATTCTAATAGTTATATTTAAAATATATCCCCTTTCCTGTTTCCCCCTTAGTGTGACTTTGTGCCAAACTTCGTGATCCTTTGTGGTTTATTGATTTAGGTTTTACCACAAAGGAACACTAAGGTTTTCACCAAGGTTCACAAAGTATCTTTTCAACAATACCTTGGGTAAGAGTAAAATATAAGAATAATTTCATACTATTTGATACTATTCGCTAATTCATCGTACTTCCTGGCTATTTCCGGATCTGATTGCCTGTAAGTATCAGCCAGAACTAAAATTGCCGGTTTGTACCCCGGATTCATTGTCAGACATGTTCTGAGCAAACTCCGTGCCCTCATTAAATCACTTTCAATCAATAATCCGGCTAGTCCGGTATATGCCTCAAAGTACTTTCTGTTAACTTCTATAACTCGTTCATAATATCTTATTGCCTCATCTGTTTTGTTTTGTGCCCTGGCAATATTGCCAAGATACATAAGGATAAGCTCGAAATCAGGATTAATTTTCAGACCCTCCTTTAAAACCGAATCAGCTTTTTGATATTGCCCCTCATTATAAAGTGCCGCTGCAAAATTATAAAAAATCATTTCATCAGTATCATCTATGTCCAATACTAGTTCAAAATTTCTGATTGCATCTTTATATCTGCCGTCCTGTAGGGCCCTGAAACCAAATAAATCCTCGTTCGTTTCTCTTTTTAAAACTGCACAAATCGGAACCTGATCAGCATAAATAATATGTATTGCATTTTTGGGGGGCCAGGTATTATTTCTGAGCTGAACCGGTGGTATATAGCGATTTGTTACTATCGCATAATCCCAGTCTGACATACTTCTTTCCTCATATCTGAAAAAAGAAGTTTCGATTTCAGGATGGTTCCGGAACTGCCAATGAACAGAATAGGTTGCCCTGACTTTGATTTTCCTGGTTACATTATTACTCCTCAGATAATTCAACAGCCACTCTGAGGCTTCTGTCTGGCTTACATAATAATAATCAGTTTCATAATTTGAATATGCTCCCCGCAGACCACCAACAATCTGATTATAATACAGATATTGATAAGGGTGGTTTAATAACATGAATTTCACAGGATGCACAGCCAATAGCACAAAACAAGCAACAACTGCCCATTTTATATATGTACTATTTATCTTTTCAAATAAGATATTAAACCCGACCGATGCCAGCAGAATTATTCCGGGATAAACGAACAGAAACTGCCTCCATGAGCTGTAGAGATTTGATTTTTCCAGAATAACATATATGAGAGGAAACAGAACCGTAAAAACTATAAAACCATAAAAAAGTTTTTTATTGTCCCGAAAAACGTATTTACTAAAAATCAGGAAAAGAGTTAATCCGGTTAATACAATTAACGGTATTGTTATCAACATTGATTTGGACAGATAATACCAGGGCATAAAATCCGACCATTCAACCCGGCCCTCAAATATCTGTCTGAATGTACCCGGATAATGAGCCATAATCCTGTACGATTCCAGAACATTTTTAAACGGACTCTGAAGAGCATAAGGCCATAACAATATGGATAATAACCATGATATCAATGAAATACCTAATATCCAAATAAACTTGTTTCTGAATTGAACAAAGTCAAATTGCTTTTTCTCAAGATATTTTAAAAAATAAAAGAAAAAGAAAAAAAAGAAGAGATAACAGATCAGTAACAGACCTCCGGGTCTTATGCTGATTGAAAATGCAATCCCCGAAACTAATAGTATTAAGTCTTTTCTGGAAAAATTCCTGCCGGAAATAACAAACTTCATTGTATAGAAAATGCTTGTGATATATCCCAGTGCAAATGGAATATCTTTCAGGTTATTCAGTGAGTGCCCGAAAAATGTGGGTGAAATGGCAAACAGTATAAAAGTAATTATGCCGGCTCCATAGCCGGTAATCCAGACTGCAAACAGGGCGGTTACCAGCATTGTCAGCCAGCCGGCAAGGGCACTCATTATGTGCCTGAAATTGTATACATCTTCAATTTTAAACCACCTTATTAATATGGTAACAATATTATCATATGACTGCCCGTAATTCTTCAGATTGGATACTGAAGTATTAAGGGCCGACTGATCCTGTCCTTTGGTAGCAAAATAATTTATTACATCAACAGAATGATCATAATGAATAACCTCGTCGCATGAGATCCCGGCTCCCCTGCCTGAAAGTAACAATATGGCAAGGAGAACAAAAGACAAAAAATAAAAGAGATATTTTAGTTTCTTCTCAGTCATTCTTATTTCTGACCTCCGTCATAAAATTTCTTAACGAAATAGATGGGGCGGTTCTGGGTCTCTTTGTAGCTACGGTATACATATTCACCAAGAACACCAAGGAATACCAGCTGAATTGATCCTAAAAAGTAAATACTCAGGAGTGTTGATGACCAACCAATTATTGCAAATCCAAAGATCTTTGCAATAAGAACGTATATTCCTGCCCCCATAAACACAATTGCACCGATCGTTCCAAGCAGCAGACATATCCGTATCGGAAATCTCGAGAAAGAAAAAATAGCGTCAGCTGCCAGGATGAAAAGTTTATTTATGCTCATTTTAGGTTCACCTTTAAAGCGGGTATCCCTCACAAACTCAATATATCCCTGTCTGAATCCTATAAACGTACGTAACCCGGGCAGATAGCGCACTTTCTCCTTCATGCTCAGAAGCGCATTAAGAGCTTCCCTGGTCATCATTGAATAATTCCCTGCATTTTCCATGTTTCTTATTTCACCGATATGCTTAAAGAAGAGGTGGAATAAAACCGAATAGAGGATGCGCGAATTTTTACCCTTTCTGGCACTCTTTCGTCCACTCACAATATCAAAACCTTCATCCCTGATCTTTCTGTAAAATTCAGAAAGAAGTTCGGGAGGATCCTGCAGGTCTCCATCCATCATAGCAACATACTCACCTTTAGCATACTCAAGACCGGCAGTATAGGCAGCCTGATGACCAAAATTTTTAGATAATGAAAGTATTTTGATCTTTGAACAGGTCTGCTGCCATTGAAGAATTTTGGAAAGACTATGATCTGTACTTCCGTCATCGACAAAGATCACTTCATATTCGGAAGTAAACGAATCAAGAGCAGCAACAGTTCTTTTAACAAGCTCATCGATCAGCTTCTCTTCGTTAAATATGGGAATTACCAGTGATAACATTAATTTAAATTTAATGAATATCAGGAATCATTAATTATGGATTCTAAATCACTCGAAAATCAATTTATTTACCCCAGCCCCTTGGGGTCGGGGTAAACGAAGAAAATCAATGGATCATTATTAATTTTTCCCGATACACGTATTATATTTAAATCGACTTCTCTGTTCAATTTATCAAGGAATAGCTAAAAGAAATTTTTTATTTAGCAGTTTGAAACCTGGCCAGTGCAAATTCAGCTTCATCCTTTAACTCCGCCACAGAGGAAAGATCCTTAATCGCCGGGATCGAATAATCTGTACCTATCCAGCTCAGTTCTCTGAGAAGAAGTTTTTTAGCCTCAATTGTAGCTTCGTCACTAATAAGAACTTTTACCATCTGCTTCTCCAAATCCAAAAGCCCTTTTTCGTCGCCTGCAAGGTTTCTGATATAGCTTTGCAGATAACTGAGATATTTTGTGCTTTTTGCGATATCATAGCTTCCGATATTGGAAATAGCATCTTCCATCGTAATCTCCTTATAATCACTACGAAGCACAACTCCGGTTACTGTAGGAAAATCAAATGGTACAGCCTGAGTTACATTCCCTGTTACTGCCCATTCTGCACCTCTTTGCAACGTTACAATAAATCCCACACATTGCATTGCAGGTCCCCCACCCTCATCCGGATGTCCCATTACCGTATGGAATATTCTGCCTTTTCCGTAACTGAGAACCATAAGCATTGGCTCATCTCTCATTGTACCTCCCCCTTTTGAAGAATCTGCAAATGCAGTTGCAAGTATCTCCATATTCTTTGCCGGCCCCCGAAGCTTACTGTACAGTTCATCGTTACCATGCAGCCATCTGGCAGGTAATCCTTTGGTAATGGGATGATCAGTAATTCTTGTCCTGACAATGAACTCCCTCCTTTTTCCATGAGCACCCCCAATTCCCGCTGTTGTATCTGTAACAAGCTGATTATTTTTATAATAAACATAAGGGCCGTCTTTCTCATTACGATCACCCCAACCGCCCAGACCAATCATTTCGTTATATTCTTTCCATTCCGGAAAAGAGTTATCAGCAGAATGATAAACGACAACACCACCTCCGTTTCTTACATATTCCAGAAATGATGCATTTGTTTTTTCTGACCAGGAGTCACCATTATAGTTTAGTACAACCAGCTTAAACTTCGAAAAATCAGGATCAAAAGTGGTCATATCACCTCCTTTTTCCGGGGTTGTTAATATTTCCGATGTAAACAGACCAGTTCCATCAAGTATTTTTTTTAGAACAGGTGTACTCTCCTCCCATTTATGGTTATTCTGACCTGTTATGATCAGTGTTTTAAATCCAGCCTCCTTTTTACATGCAGAAAAGGAGATCAGTAAACCTGCTATCAATAAAAAAAGTAAATATTGCTTCTTCATAAATCTCTTTATTAAACTGTTGGCACTGCCCATGGTTTGCGGTAAGGACGACTTAATAATCTGGCGGCCCTGGTGTTCCCTATTATCTCTTCTTTTTCCGGATCCCATTTGATTGTCTGACCCGTTGTCATGGCTATTTCGCCCAGCAAGCCAACTGATATTGCCCTGTAAGCGACATCAACAGGGGCAATTGTTGCCTTACCGGAACGCACACAATCGACAAAATTCTGATAGTGGTTGTCGCTCTTATAAAGATGTATTTCATTATCTCCAATAACCTCATCCAGTATTTTAGGATCGGAAACTGTGATTTTTTTGAAATTAGTTCTGTAATCTCTGTCTACATGGATCCAGCCAAGGTCACCATACCAGGTTGTCCCCATACCATGTGGAAGTCGCGAAGAATTTGCCACCCTCATCTCTATGCCATTAGCATATTTACAGAGAAAATCATACTCAACAGGAGCATTGAAAATTCCTTCTGCAGGGTAAACGCCTGAACCTGAGATCTCAACAGGACCTGTATGTTCCAAACCTGCCCCCCAGTTAGCAATATCTATGTGATGGCCTGCCCAGTCTGTAAGCTGGCCACCTGAATAATCGAGAATCCATCGCCAGTCCCAGTGTGAAACACCTCGGTATGGCACCTTTAAAGCAGGTCCGAGCCACATTTCCCAGTTCAGTTCAGGGGGGATTTCCATGACAGGAGGAGTACCGATTCCCTTTGTTCCGTCAGGTAGTCCGACTTCAATATACTTAATTTTTCCGACCCTGCCATTAACAGCCAGTTCAGCCGCTCTGTGGAAATTAGGCTGCGACCGCTGCCAGCTTCCTGTCTGCCATATAATATTGTTCTTTTTTACGGCACTTACAATTGTCTGGCCATCTTTAATAGTCCGGCAAACAGGTTTCTCACCATATACATTAATTTTTTTGTTTGCCACTTCAGAGTAAATTATACCATGCCAATGGTCAGGAATTGCTATCAGCATAGCATCAAGCTTCTCTTTCTCCAGCAGTTCACGATAGTCACTGTAAGTCCTGCAATCCTTATTCTTATTTGCCGTGTCAATTGTCTCTTTGGCTTTAGACAGGCGGTTTGCATCGACATCGCACAGAGCTACGAACTGAACTTCGTTGTTAAGTTTCATAAAATCATGGTAATCACTCATCCCTTGCGACCCGGTGCCGATTATACCCATGACCAGTCTATCGCCTGGTGGCAGCTTTCCTCCCATACCAAGCGATGATGAAGGAATTATCTGCGGGAGAACAATTGCTCCGGCAACAACGGTTGCGGATCGTTTAACAAACTCCCGTCTTGATGATCTGTCTGACATTTTTAATTAGTTTGGTTAGATTATTATCTAAGGTAAATTATATTATGTTTACGGGTGTGCCGGGAACAGGTGTTTCAAATACCATATCTACCGGTCCGAATTCAATTTTTGAAGGACCCAGGTCCATATCTGACCTGAATATCTCATCCCAGGTTATTGCACGTCCGGTATAAGCAGCTGTCCGTCCCATAATGGCTGTCAGGGTGGAAATGGCAGTCTGTTCAGCTTCATTTACATAGTCACCTGTGCGGATTGCATAAACCAGGTGCATATGTTCCTGCACATAGGGTGGAATCTTAACAGCATTCATTGGATTTCCGTTTTCATCATTCGGGTATTCAAACTTCCATTTTATATTTCCCTTCAGATCCCAGATAGTGTTTACACAATTTGTATAGCCTTCGGTGCCCATTACGATCTCGCCTGTACCGTTAGCACAGCTGTCTATCTGCCGGCACATGCTATGAGAGCTTACTCCATTGCCATAATCAAAGTCAATGCTGAAAAAATCATACTGGTCGCCTGTAACCCTGCGGTGACGACCTCCATAACCAATGGCTTTTTCAGGGTGCTTGCCCATAAACCAGTTTATAACATCAATATTATGAACATGTGTATCAAGAATATGATCTCCACATAACCAGCAGAAATTATTCCAGTTACGAATCATATATTCCATATCGTTCCAGCCCTTTTCGCGCTCACGGAACCAGACATGATCCTGGTTCCAGTAGGCTTTTGCTGATGTAATTGTCCCTATTGCGCCGCCCATAACCTGTTTATATGTTTCAATATAATCCTGCTGATGCCTTCGCTGAGTTCCGGTAACAACACATAATCCGAGTGCCTCAGCCTTTTTTCCGGTTGTAATAACGGAACGGATCCCGACAGGATCGACGGCAACCGGTTTCTCAAGAAAAGCATGCTTATTATTCAAAACTGCATCAAGAAAATGTTCCGGACGAAACTGAGGTGGAGTTGCAAGAATTACAACATCAATATCCGGTATAGCCATCAGTTTTTTATATCCGTCAAATCCTGCGAAGCAGTTTTCTGCTGGTATCGGAAGATCGAAGGAGGCAAATCTTTCACGACATGCATCAATCTTATCCTGAAATACATCAGCCAGTGCAACTACCTCAAGATCAGGACCTGAGCTTATAAAGTTAATTGCAGCACCGGTACCTCTGGCTCCGGTACCAACCAGACCAGCCCTCAGTTTTTTACCTTTTGGAGCCCCATTTAAAATTGGCGGAAGGACAAGTGTCGATACATCAGGTTTTCTGCTGCATGATGTCATCAAGGCTCCTGCCCCTGCTATTCCAATTCCTGCAAGAGCTGTCTTTCCAATGAATTTTCGTCTGTTAATATCCATGTGTTATGTTTCTTTTTTGTCTTCTATTGCATTTTTTCTTTTATACTTTTATCTTACGTCTTTTGTCTTAAATTAACCCACCCCTCAGGGGAACTTTGAAGTACTGTCCCATTCCATCAACTGATGCGGGCTGTTTCTCCCTGGAAGATATCATTAATATGTGATCCGTCATTGCGAGGAGCGTAGCGACGAAGCAATCTCATTTATTTTAATCTTAGTCTATTACTTTTGTCTTATTCTATAATACTATCCACTTCACACACAACCCTGAATCCAACATCAATTACATCTGAATACCACCAGATACTTTTTGGCATCTGCGGATCAGTTACAAGCCAGGCCTTTGTTTTTGTAAAATCGCGGGTAGCACTTCTTACATCTTTTGCATCACTTTTAAATGAACCACCCCTTATAACATGCTCCTGACCTCTTAATGGTCCGGTCGGATCAATAACTTCTGTTGAATCGGCCTTATAGGTATCCGGGGAATAGAAATCACGGCAAAATTCTGCAACATTGCCTGACATATTTAATAATCCGAATGGATTTTCCTTGACAAATTCTGGTTCCTGTGTCCTTGAAGAACTGTTTTTTTCATAAACCACCCATGAAGCAATAGTTGAAGTATCAGCTTTAAAAATCTTTTTAAGGAAACCATCTGATGAATACTTTTTAGGTTCCCCGGGGAAGAAATATGGTGTTTCAGTACCTGCCCTGCAGGCATATTCCCATTCAGCCTCGGTAGGAAGCCTGTATTTTTTACCTGTGATCTTTGACAGCCACTGACAATAGACATTTGCTGCATGCCATGACATTGTGATAGCAGGACGTGAACCTTTACCCCAGCCCTGATCAGGCGCACCCCAGGGAGGAGTTGCCCCGCTTATTGCATCGGCATTTATTTTACTGACTATCTGTCCTTCAGTTCTTCCCTGCGAACCTGTAGCTCTGAAAAATGCTAAATACTCATCCCAGGTAACCTCTGTTTTTGCCATCCAGAACCTGGATAACTTAACCTCTCTTAATGGCCCTTCATCTGACTCCCGAAACTGCTCATTATCAGGACTTCCCATATTGAATTTTCCACCTTCAATCGCAACCATTTCGAAAGAGACAGTTGTACCGGGAATCTTTTCACGGAAGCTTTCAAATTTCTCAATTTTTGCCGGTTCAGTAAAGATTTCCTGGTCCGCTGTTATGGAAACACCAAAACTTGTATCATGTGCATGAATTGCATTTTTATCGTAATGTCCAACATTCAGGTGGCAGTTTATGCAATTCAGAGGTTCCTTGCTTATTGTGTAAAACAGGTGTGCATTGCCTCCGTTTACTGACAATTTAGCAGGAAAAAGATTTGTATGGCACTTAAGACACGATTCTTCATAAACAAATCCTTTTGCATTTTCGAGCAACTTCTTTGCCTGCCAGTTTATCTCCGTACTGTCTTTGAAGTAAAATCCGTAAATATCTTTTATGCCATGTTTAGCCTTTGCAAAAAGGTATCCATGTCCTTCCGGAGGAAGATGACATTCAGTGCAATGCACAATAACACCTGAAGGATTATTATAATGAGTTGACAACTTCCAGCTCTGATCAGCCATTGGATGAATATGGCACGAGGTACAGTACTTATCTGATGATGTGTAATTTACGACTGCTTTGCCAGCTTTAAGGAAGATTATACAGATAATGATACCAGCAATAATATACCATATTTTTCTCCTGCCGACTGTAGAAGTCCGGCTTTTATTATTTCTCAACCTCATTGCTCCGGATTATATACAATTAAAACGCAATAAAGTTAATTGATTGTATGACTTTCCGGATATAAAACAGTTACTTTTTTCAGTTAATAAGAATCGGGTGATAACCTACACAATAATAAGAGTGCTTGAAAGATGGCATTATCAGAACCTTTTAGTATAGGCATGGCAATAAGGAACCTTTCCGTTATTAAAGTAATAATCCTGGTGATATTTTTCAGCTGTATAAAATTCAGAAGCCCTTGTAACCGCAGTTGCAACCTTTAATCCCTTACTTTTCAAAATATTCAGGTTTTTCTCTGCAACGGTTTTCTGATCATCATTTAAATAGAATATTTCAGACCTGTATTGATCACCAATATCCGGACCTTGTCTGTCGATCTGTGTTGGATCGTGGATCTCCAGAAAAAGCTTCAGAAGCTTTTCGTAAGAAGTTTTGGATGGGTCATAAACAATTTTCACTGCTTCAGCATGCCCGGTATTTCCTGTACATACCTCCTTATATGTAGGATTCTTTACTTCGCCGCCAGTATATCCTGAAGTTACTGAAATCACACCTGGGGCTTTCTGCAGAAAATACTCCACACCCCAGAAACATCCCCCCGCAAAAATTGCCATACCGTATCTCCCCGGATCTACCTGAGCCGGAATAAAATCAAGAGAAACTGAATTGACGCAATGCCTCACATTTTTTGGAGTAAGGCCTTCTCCATTAAAAACATGTCCCAGATGACCATTGCAATTGGTACATACAATTTCAACCCTCATTCCGTCAGGATCAGGAAACCTGGTTACAGCACCTTTAATTTCATCGTCAAAACTTGGCCAGCCGCAGTCGGATGCAAATTTGTCGGAGGAATAATATAAAGCTGCACCACACTTTTTGCACACATAAGTTCCTTTTTCCTTATGGTTTGTAAACTTACCTGTGAATGGATATTCTGTTCCTTTATTATTTATAACATTTGATTCGGATTTAGAAAGATCAAAATATTGCAAATTTTCCTGGGAAAACGATTCTTCGCTCATAACTGGATTTAATAATAGAGTTAAAATAAAAATATAATAATAATTTTGCATAATACAATTAATAATGTTAATACATAATAAACAAACAATTGCAGAAAAAGTTGCCCAAACGGGCCTGTATATTAGCCAGTGAAGGAATCAGGTATAAACAATTAAATATGACAAATCCTTTAATAAGAGATTGGCTGATCTGTTTGCAATAATTTAAATACGGTGTTACTCAGTGGTTAAACTTTTTGATTTTTAAGCTCAATTTTGAAACATTTCATACCCCTGTTTGTTAATATATTTAAGACAATTGGTTTATTTTAAGTGTAATTGCGAATTATTTAAATTAATTTTTGGCACAAATATTGTTTTTAGAATGAAAAGTATATTTTTGTAAATAAATTATTAAGTATCTGATATGAAAAAGTTTGCTTTTATTCTCATTGTTAGCTTCATAGTTGCTCTGGGCTTAAGTTCATGTAATCAAAAGAATTGTCCGGCTTATTCAAAAACTGACACTGAGGTTTCAGGGCAGAATGTCTGATCTCCCTTTTACTCTGTTTGTTATTTCACATTTACAACTTAGCCTGAGAGAATGAAGAAGCTGCTTATAGTTGCGGTTATAATTTCATTTGGCGCAGTTTCAATCTATGCCCAGGGAGAGCTAAACGAACAGCAGAAAGTTTTTTTCCGGAACGAAAGGTCGTTTGCATTCACTATAAGCACTGACGGTTACGGGTTTGGTTACCGTGGTGCAAAAAGGCTTGATTATCTCAATAAACGTCTGCTGGAGATCGAGTCCGGAATCATAAAACATCCAAAAGAGTATAGAATAAACAATGCATATGCACAGGGAGGATCATTTGTATTCGGAAAACTCAACCTCCCTTTTTATCTCAGAGCAGGATTAGGACATCAGCACGAACTTTTTACCAAGGCAGATCTTGGTGGTGTCGCCATCAGATATTTTTTTGCAGGAGGGCCAACTTTAGCAATTTACAAACCCATTTATTATAAAGTGTTATATCCTACCGGATTTAATGAATATACTATTAAAATAGAAAAGTATAATTCATCAATTGCCATTCCCCAGGATATTTACAGCAAAGCCTCATTCTCAAAAGGGATGGATGAAATAAAAGTTACACCGGGTTTATATGCAAAAGGTGGATTTAATTTTGAGTACAGTAAACAGGATAAGGTAATTCATGCAATAGAGATCGGAGCCCAGTTAAGTGCTTATATCAAGGAGATACCAATAATGGCAAGTCCGGATAATAAAGCTATATTTTTTTCATTGTTTGCTACCTACAGGTTCGGGATGATTATTGATCCCCTCAACCCGGATGATAACAGCTTTTCCAGTCTTTTCAAAAGAAAAAAGACTCAATGAAATGAGTTACTTTTTGCCTTTTATTAAGAAAATACTATTTTTGTGCGTCTCATTTATTAACTAATATATTAAACAAGAAATGTCAAAGATTAAAGTAGGTATCAACGGATTTGGCAGGATTGGCCGACTGGCCTTCAGGGCTGCCTTGAAGAGAAACGATATAGAAATAGTAGGTATCAACGACCTCCTCGAAGTGGATTATATTGCTTATATGCTTCGCTACGATACTGTTCATGGCGGATTCGATGGAAAAGTTGAAGTTAAGGATGGTAAGCTTGTTGTAAACGGACAGAGTATCCGTATTACTGCAGAGAAAGATCCATCAACCCTGAAATGGAATGAAGTTGGTGCTGAATATATAATTGAATCAACTGGGTTGTTTCTTACAAAAGAGAGTGCAATCGGTCATATCACAGCTGGTGCAAAGTATGTTGTGATGTCAGCTCCCTCAAAGGATGATACCCCTATGTTTGTTATGGGTGTTAACCATAAGAATTACAAAGCAGATATGCAGTTTGTATCTAATGCATCATGTACAACCAATTGTCTTGCTCCTGTA
Organism: uncultured Bacteroidales bacterium; assembly: GCA_963732435.1. GTDB lineage: Bacteria > Bacteroidota > Bacteroidia > Bacteroidales > VadinHA17 > LD21. The sequence goes on from CAVSZL010000015.1 coordinate 84,817, forward strand.
GTAAAAGTATTAAATGATAGTTTCGGCATAGTTGAAGGTCTTATGACAACAGTTCATGCAACCACAGCAACCCAGAAAACAGTCGATGGTCCCTCGAAAAAGGACTGGAGAGGCGGACGTGCTGCTGCAGGTAACATTATTCCTTCATCAACAGGTGCAGCCAAAGCCGTTACCAAAGTTATACCTGAATTGAAAGGCAAACTTACAGGAATGGCTTTCAGGGTTCCTACACTCAACGTTTCCGTTGTTGACCTTACATGCCGCCTTGATAAACCTGCCAGTTACGATGCTATCAAGAAAGCTATGAAAACTGCTGCTGACGGTCCTCTTAAAGGAATTCTCGGATATACTGAAGATGCTGTTGTTTCCAGCGACTTTAACGGTGACTCACGTACTTCTATCTTTGATGCCGAAGCAGGTATTTCTCTCAATGATAACTTTGTCAAGGTAGTAGCATGGTATGATAATGAGTGGGGTTATTCATGTAAACTTCTCGACCTGATAGCTCACATGAACACAGTTAAGTAATAATTATACAATAATTAAAAGAGGGTGCCGGTTTGAGACACCCTCTTTTATATTTTTATACAATCATTGTTACAGTCATAGGTATCTTGGCGTTATCCCGGTAATGTTCACCAAGTTCCATCATTGCTTCATCCTCTTCTTCATATAGCCATACAATTTTTACCTCTTTCCCTGAGTGTCCAAAATCTGTAAGCCTCTTTAAGATTTCATAAAGATACTTTGAAGAACCACTATTTATATATTCCAGCCTGACATAGAAATTAATTCCGCTTTTTTTTGCAAAATGTACACTAATCCACTCGTCGAGTCGACCAAATATAAGTTCAGGATTTTCAGGTATTGACCGTCCGGAAAGTTCAAGTGTATTTGTTTGAGGATAATATACAATTCCCGGGCTATTTTTCAATTCTTCCTGAATAATGTGTTTTTCCATATTCTGTTAGTTTACTCGTATCTTAAAGCTTCAATAGGATCTATATTTGCTGCCTTTACAGCAGGTGCATACCCCGATACCACTCCAACAATAAAACAGACAACTATACCTGTTATCACCCAAATCCAGGGCACTACAAAGCTTGATTTCAACATCGATGAAACGACATTTCCGATAAGTATACCAAGGATTATTCCGAATATCCCGCCAAGCTGTCCTATCATTATTGATTCGAAAAGAAACTGATATTTGATCGTCTGAGTTTTTGCACCGATAGCTTTCCTTACGCCTATCTCACGTGTCCTTTCAGTAACCGAAACAAGCATTATATTCATAAGTCCCACAGCCGCACCAAAAAGAGTTACAATTCCTATAAGTGTAGCAGCAAGAGTTACATATCTGATGTTCTTTAACAGCATGTTAACTATATTGTCACTTTTTGATATATTAAAATCAGATTCATCCCGGGGATCAAGGTTTCGGATAGTTCTGAATATTGCTTCTGCTTCGCCCGTCATCATATCTAGATTAACCGGGTTTATCGGCATAATAGTTAAACTGAACGTCTGATTAGGACGCGAGAAGTACTGCCTTGCAGTTGTTACAGGCATAAAACAAATCCTGTCGGGATTATTTAAACCAGACCCTTTAGCTTTCAGAACACCTGTAACTTTCAGTTTCATGCCGGCAACAGTTATCTCTTTTCCCAAAGGATCAACTCCTGTAGGAAAAATATCTTTTACAATATCTGAACCTATTAAAACATTATGCCTGTTTAATTGTATCTCATCTGCACTGAAATTTCTACCTGTTTCTATTTCATATCCGGCTACCGTAAGGTGATTCTCATCAACTCCCGATAATCGAACATTGGGATCAGTCTCTTCCAGGTCATATTTGACAGTTGCAAGCGACGAGGCATTGTAAGAAATTGATACCCATGCCGGCTCGGTGAACCTGTCTTTGAATTCCTGAGCTTCCCTGAATGAAATTCTGGAATAGTTCTTTGCCCTGTATTTATCGTTACCGATCTGAATATTCATCCCTCTTGAAGTGATAGTGAACGAGTTGGCCCCCATCATTGTAAACTGATTGGTAAGAGACGATTTTATAGCATCTATTGCAGTAAGTATGCCTACCAGTGCCATTATACCAAATGCAATAATACAGATAGTGAGTATTGCCCTCACTTTGTTGGATCTTATTGCTCTGAATGAGATTTTTAAATTTTCCTTAAAAATGGCGATCCTCTTAATACTGCTTTTCATCACCTGTTATCTCTCTGTTTTTCATTTAAAAACTAAAAAATAAAAGTACACTTTTTTTCCATTTCATCTAACCTGATTTATTCATAAATTTCGTTTCTTCACTTTTGTCTTTAATTCGGTTTGCGGCGTGCGGCGTGAGGCGTGCAGCGTGAGGTATGCGGTCTGTGGTTTGTGGCGTGCGGCAAGTGGACACTATCAGGATAAATTAAATAATATATTAGTTGCACAACTAAATAATTCGTTATAACTTTGGATTAGTTATTGCTTAATTGATATGTTGTACCATTGCTCAGTTTATGAATAATTAAATAATCCGGAAATAAAACATTTACTATGAGGGAATTGACAAGAGCTGAAGAAGAGGTTATGCAGGTTTTATGGAAAATCAAAAAAGGATTTGTTAAAGAAATCCTCGAACATTTCAGGGAGCCGAAACCTGCATATAATACAGTAAGTACTATTGTCCGTATTTTGCAGGATAAGGGTTTTGTTACCCATAAAGCTTACGGGAGGACACATGAGTATTACCCTGTTATCTCCAAAAAGGATTATTCGAAAACACATCTCAGAGCCTTTGTAAACGACTACTTTTCAAACTCTTTCGAAAAGATGGTAAGCTTCTTTGCAAAAGAAAAAGGGATATCGGTTAAAGAGATGGAGGAAATTATGAAAATAATGGAAAGTGAAGTGAAAAAACAAAAAGAGTCGAAATGAGCCTTACTATTATATATATGATCAAAGCTGCGCTTTTCATGGCAGCATTTTATCTCGTATATTCAGTCCTGCTCAGCATGGACACATCATACGGTCGTAACAGGATTTTTATTATTCTGTCTGTACTTCTATCAATGATTCTGCCTCTGATAACATTAGAAACACACAGGCAAATTGGGATCCAGAACTTTGGTAAAATACTGGATGAGGTTTTTATAACAGCTACTTCAGAAGAAATTGCTGCATCAGGTAACTGGCTTACCGGGGCTAATTTTATTAAAACAATTACTTTCGTTTATTTAACAGGAGCAATATTACTTTTTGTCAAATTACTTGCAGATCTTATTAATCTCATGGTACTGATCTCAGGACAAAAGGAAACCGGTAACAGGATAATCAGGTTTAACACTTTCAATACTTCTGGTTTCTCAGCTATGGGATATATTTTTCTGAATTCCAGATTGAACGATGATGAATCAAAGGAGATAATCAGACACGAAGAAAACCATCTGATACGAAAGCATTTTATAGATATTATTCTGATTGAAGTAATAAGAGTAATACAATGGTTCAATCCTGCTTTATACATGTTTGACAGATCATTGCGCGCAGTGCATGAATACCAGGCTGACCAGGGGTGTCTCAAAGCAGGAGTAACTATTGCCAGCTACCAGTCCCTTATTATTAACCAGGTATTCCGCTCAAAAATCTTCAATCTTACGAACAGTTTTTCGAATCCATCAATGGTCAGGAAAAGAATGCTGATGATGACAAAGAAACGGACTCCATCGCTGGCAAATCTTAAATTACTTATGACAATCCCTGTAACAGGAATAATTTTCCTTGCGGTATCTGCATACACTGAAATTCCGGATCCATCCCAAAATAATGTTTCAACTGACACGTACCAGACAAACCTGGTTGACAACGGTTTAAATCAAATTGAGACAATGCCTGAAACAGAGCCCTTCTCACTGGTTGATGAGATGCCTGTATTCCCGGGCGGAGAGAGCGAACTGATAACATTTATTGCGAAAAACACAATATATCCTGAAGTTGCAAAAACGAATAATATTCAGGGTAGAGTTATCGTTCGATTCTGCGTCAATGAAAACGGAACTATCGACAGGATTAGCGTCCTGAAGAGTGTTTCACCAGAACTAGATCAGGAAGCTGTGAGGGTAATTGAAACATTACCTGAATTTAAACCCGGACGCAACGCCGGAAAATCCGTCCCGGTATGGTATATGCTACCAATAACATTTGCTCTAAAATAATTCCTGTAAGCCCAGGATAAGTAACATTTCCATCTTCTTAGTCCAACCTGACTGACTATATCAAATAAATATTCATAATAATTAACTTTTTAGTTGTATAACTAATTTATTCGTTATATATTTGTAGTAATAGTACATAAACAATATTATTATTAAACCACTAAAAAAAATGTATCATGAAAAAAGAAATTTACTCAATCAGATCTGCGAACCAGAGTATAATGATTGTCCTGCTGGTTATGACAGTTGCAGTTATCACAACTACTTCCTGTGGCAAAAATAAAACAGCCAGTGCTGCATCAAACGGCCAGGTTTATAAAGAGGTTGATGAATTGCCGGTATTCCCCGGTGGCGATCAGGCAATACTTAATTTCATAGCTGAGAATACTGTTTACCCTGAAGAAGCAAAGCTAAATAGTATAACTGGCAGAGTACTGGTGAAATTTATAGTTGAAACGGATGGATCCGTATCAGGAGTTGCAATAGATAAGAGTGTTGATCCAATTCTCGACGCGGAAGCTGTAAGGGTTGTAAGTTCTTTGCCTAAGTTTGAAAAACCCGGAATAAAAGCAGGTGAAAAAGTTAGGGTGTGGTATATGCTTCCTATAACATTCGCCTTAAAGTAAGAATATCTACAAAATGCTTTCCGGAAGAAAAGCCCTTTGAAAAAAAATACCGGGAGCCCAAATGAATTTTAAAGGTGCAATACGCATCGTGTATCTAAAATATAATTAAGGTCCTGTTTAAAAAATGGCCTAGAAAATTGCATTTCAGGATATGCATTAAATTAATTCGTTGTAAATTTGTTATAATGTTAAGCCATTTATTATTAATGAGTAAGAAACACAGGACATGAAAACGAAAAGTACCTCAGGAACATTTATATTTCAGAATTTATTTAATCTGTTACTGGTTATTACCACCGTTATATCGTTTTCGTTCTGCCAGAGGGAGAAAGATTGGTCTGCAACCCTTTCAAAAATATCTCCTCCACCATTGCCTCCATCGCTTGAAATGGCCCCTTCAATGGAAGGGGCAGATACAATTTGGAAGTGGGTAGATGATTATCCATTGTTCCCAGGAGGGGAAGAATTACTGGTAAAATACATTTCCGGAAACACAAATTATCCTGAATATGCAAGGGAGAACAAAATCCAGGGCCAGGTAGTGGTAAAATTCTGCATTACAAAAAAGGGAAAGATAATCGGTTACGAAATTGTTAAAAGTGTCAGTCCTGAACTCGATGCAGAAGCGCTCAGAGTGGTCAAGACACTTCAGCGCTTTGAGCCAGCAAGGGTGGATGGAGAGCCGGTTTCTTCATGGTTTTATTTACCAATCACTTTTGCTCTGAAATAATATCATCTGCAAATTCATTCATTATCATTATTATTCAGCATTTGTGATATAAAAGTTCTCTGCGGAGGTCAGAGAGTAACACAAAGAAACCGAGAAAGCAACTTTATTTTTTACATAGCCCCTGTCAATTTTATTTTATTGTAATTCAAAATCTGTAATTTTACCAGTTGTTATAACTAGAATTATGGATATTGAGGAGAGGATAAAATCGTTTTCAAACCTTGGGGAAATTCTTCGTAATGCATTAAAAGGCAATGATTCTATATATAGTGAACTGATTAATGATATTATTACCAGACAATATCTCCTGAATCCATGGTTCACTATTGAAAATGTAAGATTGTCATTAAATGCTATTGCAAGTGAACTCACTTCAGACAATCTTGTTAAGTGGACCGCTAATTACCCACTGCTTAAGAATACCATAACGCCCGTAAAGGCAGGTGTAATAATGGCAGGAAACATACCTCTTGCAGGTTTTCACGACTTTCTTTCTGTTCTTATAAGCGGTAATAATATTATAGCAAAAACCAGTTCGAAGGATAATGAACTGATTGTTAAAATAAGCAGTATACTCTGCGATATAAATCCTGCATTCAAAGATAAAATTGAATTTACAAATGGGCCCCTTTTAAATTTTGATCTCATAATTGCCACAGGCAGTAATAACTCCTCCCGCTATTTTGAATCATATTTCGGAAAATATCGCAACATAATAAGGAAAAACAGGAACAGCATTGCCATTATTACCGGCTCCGAAACTGAGGATGAACTCATCTCTCTCGGGGATGATATCTTTTCATATTTTGGACTCGGGTGCAGGAATATATCTAAAATTTATCTTCCGGAAGGATATGATTTATCAATGCTGACAAAGAACTGGGGTGCATATACAAAAATCATAAATCACGAAAAATATGCAAACAATTATGATTTTAACAAAGCTGTCTACCTGGTAAACAGGGAAAAATTTCACGACACAGGATACCTGTTACTCAGGGACAATACTGCACTATCATCTCCGGTTTCAGTACTTTACTATGAGTATTACAGATCAATTTATGATGTTGAACAGCAGATAAAAAACATTAAGGAAACTATTCAATGTGTTGTAGGATCAGATTATATACCTTTTGGCAAAGCTCAATATCCTTATTTATGGGATTATGCTGATGGAATTGATACAATAGATTTTCTTTTAAAAAAATTTTAAGCAGGAATATTGTAAACTAAAAAAATATTATATTGCACCCACTGAATCAATACGTGCTATGGTCTATAAATTTGTAGTCTTATCAGATGAAGATGAGTCATTTGTAAGGGAATTCGAATTCCTTGATTCTCATACATTATTAGATTTCCACAACCTCATCCAGGATGAATTGGAATTTGATAAATCCCAGATGGCCTCATTTTTTATGGCAACAGACAATTGGGAGAAGGAGGAAGAGTTTACACTTTTCGATATGGGTACAGGTTCTTCTACCATGGACGATGGAGTTCTGGAAGATATTATTTTCCGTAAGAACCAGAAATTACTTTACATTTTTGACTTCTTCAATGAGAGATCTCTCTTTGTTGAGTATACCGGAGAAGTTAAAGAGATAGATGGACGGGAATATCCCTCATGCACAAATTCAAAAGGATTGCCGCCAAAACAGGTTGTCTTTGGAGGAACTTCACGAAAACTCTATAATAATATTGTTGTATCTGTCGACGATGACGATGACGATGTTGGTGATATTGATCCACCTGAGGTTGATGAGCTTTTCCTTGAAGGAGAAGATGAAGAAACCTTATCTGATTTTGATAATTTAGATCCTGTTATCGGAGAAGACGAAGAAGAAGAATAGTTTTCATGAGGAGATAATTCCAATGAAAAATTTTCTGATAGTTTTACTTGGTCCGACCGGAGTCGGTAAAACTGATATTTCAATTGATTTAGCTACACAATTTAACTGTGAAATAATCTCAGCTGATTCGCGGCAGTTCTACCGCGAGATGGAAATAGGCACTGCAGTCCCTACTTCCCTGCAGCTCAACAAAATAAAACATCACTTTGTAAGATTCCTTTCAATTGAGGATTATTACAGTTCGAGTCTTTTTGAAAGGGATGTCCTCAATCTTCTCCCATCCCTCTTTGCAAAGAACAATGTTGTACTTATGTCCGGAGGATCAGGTATGTATATAGATGCAGTATGCAATGGAACTGACGATATACCTGATGTTGATCCGTTGGTCAGGGACAAATATATTACTCTTTATAATAATGAAGGAATCAATGGATTGAGAATTGCTCTCAGGTTGCTGGACCCTGTTCACTATTCAAATGTAGATCTCAAGAACTACAAACGTATAATCAGGGCTCTTGAGATTTGCGAAACAGCAGGAAGACCATACTCATCATTTCTTACTAAGAAAAAAAGAGAACGGGATTTCAGGATAATTAAAATCGGCCTTCTCCGGACCAGGGATGAACTATATCAAAGGATCAACACAAGGGTTGATAATATGATAAGTTCAGGCCTTGAGAATGAGGCCCGGCAGCTTATCGGATACAGGCATCTGAATGCTCTTAACAGCGTAGGGTACAAAGAACTGTTTGAGTTTTTTGACGGAACCGTTTCAAGGGAGAAAGCTATTGAACTTATAAAACGCAACAGCCGCAGATATGCCAAAAGACAGATGACATGGTGGAGCAAAGACAAAGAAATCACCTGGTTTAATCCTGAAAATAAAACTGAAATATTCAGGTTCATTAAAGATTGTTTCTCTTCAATATAATCAATCTAAATAGGGAATTCAGACCGGATATTTCAACAGCCTGATTATTTCTGCCGGATCGGGCGAACTGAATACAGAGCTACCGGCAACCAATACATTTACACCTGCTCCGATAAGTTTAGCTGCATTTTCAGTATCAACACCACCATCGACCTCAATTAAAACACTATAACCACCGGCATCAATCATACTACGGAGTTCTGAAATTTTGTTATAACTCTCCATAATGAATGACTGCCCTCCGAATCCGGGGTTGACAGTCATAATAAGAACCATATCGATATACGGCAGTATGTTTTTAAGGAGAGATACAGGAGTATGAGGATTTAATGCCACTCCGGCTTTCATGCCAAGCTTCCTGATTTCGTTAACTGTCCGATGCAAATGGGTACAGGCTTCGTACTGAACTGTCAGAATATCAGATCCTGCATCGCAAAATTGTTTAAGATACCTGTCGGGGTCAATTATCATCAGGTGAACATCAAGAGGTTTCAGGGATGTTTTCTTTACACATTGAATAACGGGAAATCCGAAAGAAATATTCGGAACAAAAACGCCGTCCATTACGTCGAGGTGGATCCAGTCGGCCTGACTATTGTTAATAACAGTTACATCTTTATCAAGATTTCCAAAATTGGCAGACAGAAAAGATGGGGAAACAAGGTGGTTCATCTGAAGATCATTTTGGACAAATATAGCAACAATTTGTTATCCCAGATATGTCTTCAATATTCTGCAACGGGTTGTAAACTGAATCCTTTTAATAGCTTTTTCCTTTATTTGTCTGACTCTTTCACGCGTCAGACTCAACTCTTCGCCTATCTCTTCCAGTGTGTAAGGATGTTTCATTCCCAAACCAAAATAAAGTCTTAAAACTTTTGATTCCCGGGGAGAGAGAGTGCTTAGAGCACGTTCAATCTCGTAGGCAAGCGACTCATTTATCAGGTTTTTATCAGGGCTCGGAGTATCAGCACTCTGAATAAGGTCATACATATTATTATCCTCTTCAGCGCTAATTGGTGCATCCATGCTGATTGTCCGTCCATTTGTCTTCAGAGCATCTTTTACATCATCAGCAACCATTTCAAGAATATCAGCAATTTCCTGATGTGTAGGCTCTCTTTCAAATTCCTGTTCAAGCCTGGCAAATGCCCTGTTAATCCTGTTTATGGAACCAATTTTATTTACAGGAAGTCTTACTATTCGGGCCTGCTCAGCGAGTGCCTGGAGAATAGCCTGCCGAATCCACCAGACTGCATATGAAATAAATTTAAACCCTCGCGTTTCATCAAAACGCTGGGCTGCTTTCATAAGTCCGAGATTTCCTTCGTTAATCAGATCCGGAAGACTCATCCCCTGGTTTTGATATTGTTTGGCAACTGAAACAACAAAACGAAGATTTGCTTTAACAAGTTTTTTGAGTGCGTCAGTTTCTCCCGTTCTTATTTTCCTTGCAAGAATGACCTCTTCTTCGGGGGAAATAAGTTCAACCCTGCCTATCTCCTGAAGGTATTTATCAAGGGAGGGAGTGTCCCGGTTAGTAACCTGCTTTGTGATCTTTAACTGACGCATAAGCGAACTATTAATTAGGAACTCAAAGAATAGGCACTCAATAATTACAATTTTAGTAAATATTTACTACTAAATCAACACATTATAAATATTTTTTTGTATAGTTATTTTTTTTTACTAACTTGCACTGCTATTTTATGATATTGAATATCAAATTATTAATCGATTTGATAAAATCCCGTTGCATTTTTATCAGTTTTTTATATTAAATATATAAGCAATTTTTTTAATATTGCAGCGTTTTTCGGATGAATAAGCAATGTGCTAGATAATCCTGGAGGTTCATCTTCATATCTTGGCCTCTATTTCCAAAAATACTTTTAGATCGGTTTTATCCCATTTATCATTGAAATATGTACGACATTCTTGAGTTAAGTAAGAAACTACTTCCTGAATTAAAGGAAATAGCAAAAGATCTTAAAATTTTAAAAGCAGAAACCCTGAAGAAACAGGATTTGATTTACAAAATCCTTGACCAGCAGGCAATCGAAGCCACTTCACTTAAACCTGTTTTAAAACCGGAAATTGAAGAAGCAGGGACAACGCAGGATATCCGTGAGCCGGATAATGATTTATCGATGAGAAAACAGAAACGTCCGAGAACACAGACTCCGGTGATTAAAAGACCTGTGGAATCGGTAATGTCAGTGTCTCCAGATGACCTTACAAGACCTGAGACAAAACATGGGGATTGGCAAAATCAGGATAGAAAGGCTGAAAAACCGGAAGAAAAGAGGGATCTGTTTAAATCTAAGGAGCCAATGCCGGAAGAGAAAATAGTCCCCAAATGGAAACCAAAGCCACGGTTCAATGACAAGTTGGAAAAGGCAGATGACAGAGGCAGAAGTGAAAAAAGACCTGATAAAAGATTTGACAAAAACAAAGCTGAGTCTGCTCCGGATACATATATTGACAGTACTCCTCCGGTTGATATAGCAGAACCGGCACTTGCTGAAATAAAGCCAGTTGACGATATTAGTTTTGGCGACATCATCATTGTACCACCTGCAGAAGATATAATCCAGGAAAGCGTAGTAGTAAAAGAAGATAAAAAGGAAAAGCCATATGATTTTGAAGGGATAATTTACAATACAGGTGTTCTTGAAATTATGCCTGACGGGTATGGTTTTCTGAGATCCCCCGATTATAATTATCTTAATTCCCCCGACGATATTTATGTCTCGCAATCACAAATAAAGCTTTTTGGTCTCAAAACCGGCGATACAATTAAAGGTTCAATTCGTCCGCCTAAGGAGGGTGAAAAATATTTCCCGCTTATTAAGGTTGATGAGATCAATGGAAGAAGCCCCGACTTTATAAGGGATCGTGTTCCATTCGATTTTCTGACCCCTCTGTTCCCTGATGAAAAATTTACCCTGTGCCAGGCAGGTGAAGGATCTCTGTCAGTAAGGGTAATTGACATGTTCACACCTATAGGTAAAGGACAACGCGGATTAATCGTTGCCCAGCCAAAAACAGGAAAGACAATACTGCTTCAGGAGATTGCAAATGCAATAGCCAGATATCATCCGGAAGTTTATTTAATGATATTACTTATAGATGAACGTCCTGAAGAGGTAACAGATATGGCGAGGAATGTGAAAGCTGAAGTTATTGCTTCTACATTCGATGAACCTGCCGAACGCCATTGCCGTGTTGCAAATATTGTCCTGGAAAAGGCAAAACGACTGGTTGAATGCGGTCATGATGTTGTTATACTTCTCGATTCTATTACAAGGCTTGCAAGAGCGTTTAATACAACTGCTCCGGCTTCAGGAAAAGTCCTATCGGGTGGCGTTGATTCAAATGCACTTCATAAGCCAAAGAGGTTTTTCGGAGCAGCACGAAATATTGAGAACGGAGGATCTCTCACAATTCTTGCAACAGCTCTTACAGATACAGGATCAAAAATGGATGATGTAATATTTGAAGAGTTTAAAGGGACAGGTAATATGGAATTACAGCTTGACCGTAAGCTTTCCAACAGAAGAATATTCCCGTCAATAGATATTCCTGCCTCAAGTACAAGGAGAGAAGATCTGCTTCTTAACAAAAATGTCCTTCAGAAAATCTGGGTATTACGTAATTTTCTTACTGATATGAACTCAGTTGAGGCAATGGAGTTCCTTCGTGACAGGCTGCTTCAGGCAAAATCGAACGAAGAATTTCTAATTTCAATGAATGGAGGATAATTTAAAAGATTTTTATAATTTTGCACTTTATTTTTTAACCTTACTATATAAATCAAATATAAAAAAATGGGAACAAAAAAATTCAAAACATGTGATGGCAATGAAGCTGCATCACATGTTGCGTATATGTTTAGTGAAGTAGCATGTATTTATCCAATAACACCATCTTCCACAATGGCTGAGGTTGTTGACGAGTGGTCTGCCAACGGATTAAAGAACATTTTCGGAGAGACAGTAAAAGTTGTTGAACTGCAATCAGAAGCTGGTGCAGCAGGGGCTCTACACGGAGCATTGCAGACAGGTGCATTGGGCACAACTTTTACAGCTTCACAGGGGCTTCTTCTGATGATACCAAATATGTACAAAATAGCGGCAGAATTACTTCCTGCTGTATTTCACGTAAGTGCACGTACAGTTGCTGCTCATGCTCTTTCAATATTTGGCGATCACAGTGATATTTATGCCACACGCCAGACCGGATTTGCAATGTTAGCAAGCGGAAGTGTTCAGGAAATAATGGATCTTGCAGGTGTTGCGCATCTTACAGCTATTAAATCAAGAATTCCATTCCTCCATTTTTTCGATGGCTTCCGTTCATCTGCTGAAGTTCAGAAAATCGAAAGTATGGAAATGGAAGATCTCAAAAAACTGATTGACTGGGATGCACTTGCAAGTTTCCGCAAAAATGCACTTAATCCGGAACATCCTGTTACAAGAGGAACAGCTCAGAATCCGGATATCTTCTTCCAGGCAAAAGAGGCAATTAACAAATTCTATGAGCCTATTCCTGATATGGTTAACTCATATATGGCAGAGATCTCAAAGATTACAGGAAGAGAGTATAAACCATTCACATATTATGGTGCTCCTGATGCAGAACACATTATTATTGCTATGGGTTCAATAACCGATACTACAAAGGAAGTTATTGATTACCTGATGGCTAAAGGAGAAAAAGTTGGATTAATCAGTGTTCATCTCTATCGTCCGTTCTCCTCAAAGTATTTCTTCAATGTATTCCCAAAATCTGTTAAAAAGATAACTGTTCTTGACAGGACCAAAGAAGCCGGTGCACCAGGAGAACCATTGTATCTGGATATCAAGGACATGTTTTATGACAGGGCAGAAAGACCAATTATTGTTGGAGGTCGTTATGGATTAAGTTCAAAAGATACCACACCAAGCCAGGTGCTTTCTGTTTTTGAAAACATGAAACTAAAAGAACCAAAAAACCTTTTCACAGTTGGTATTGTTGATGATGTAACCTTCAGGTCTTTACCAATTCTTCCTGAGATAAACGTTGCTCTTCCCGGAACATATTCAGCCAAATTCTATGGACTTGGTGCTGACGGAACAGTCGGAGCCAATAAAAACTCAATAAAAATCATCGGAGATACCACAGATAAATTTTGCCAGGCATATTTTGCCTATGATTCAAAGAAATCAGGTGGTATTACAACATCGCATCTTCGTTTTGGTGATAAACCCATACGCTCGCCCTACCTTGTCAACACCCCTGATTTTGTTGCTTGCCATGTTCCTTCATATCTCGACAAATATGATATGCTCAAGGGGTTAAAGAAGAATGGAACATTCCTTCTTAATTCCATATGGGACAATGAAGAAACAAAGAAACGGTTACCTGACCATATGAAGAAATACCTTGCAGAGAATAATATCAATTTCTATGTTATTAATGCAACTGTGATAGCTGAGGAACTTGGACTGGGAACCCGGACCAATACTATTATGCAGGCTGCTTTCTTTAAAGTTGCCAACGTAATACCTTATGAAAAGGCCGAATCAGAAATGAAAAAGGCTATTTACAAGTCCTACGGTAAGAAAGGTGAGGATGTTGTTAACATGAACTATGCAGCAGTTGATAAAGGAACTGAAGTTCACAAAATTGAGATTCCAAAGGAGTGGGCAAATATTAAGGTTGTTGCAGAAAAGGATACCCGCGATATTCCTGCATTTATAAGGGAAGTTATGGAACCAATAAATGCTTTGAAAGGTGATAGCCTGCCCGTCAGTGCTTTCGTAGGAAGAGAAGACGGAACATTTCCTTCCGGGACATCAGCTTATGAAAAACGCGGTATAGCAGTTAATGTTCCCGAATGGCAGCCCAATGAATGTATTCAGTGTAACCAGTGTTCATATGTTTGTCCTCATGCATGTATTCGTCCATTCCTTCTTACTGAGGAGGAATTAGCCAATGCTCCTGAAGGAACAACTACGATACAGGGTATACCTGGTGCACTAAAGGCTTACAAATTCAGAATACAGTTAAGTGTTTATGACTGCACAGGTTGCGGAAACTGCGCTGATGTATGTCCATCAAAGAACAAAGCTCTTATTATGAAACCGCTTGAAACTCAGTTGGACCAAGCCCCCCGCTGGACATATATGCATGAGAAAGTAGGTTACAAAGATACTGTTGTTGATAAATTTGTAAATGTTAAAAACAGTCAGTTTGCTCAGCCTCTTTTCGAGTTCTCAGGTGCATGTGCTGGTTGTGGTGAAACATCTTATATTAAATCCATTACACAACTCTTTGGTGACAGGATGATTATTTCCAATGCAACCGGTTGTTCCTCAATTTATGGAGGATCAGCTCCTTCAACACCTTATACCCATAATAAAAATGGTCATGGACCTGCATGGGCTAACTCATTGTTCGAAGACAATGCAGAATATGGTTACGGATTGGCTTTAGGCGCCAATAAATTGAGAGAACGGATCGCTCTCCGTATGAGCGATGCAATTGCAAATGGTAAAGTTAATGCCGATACAAAGGCTGCTTTTGAATTATGGTTAAAAGAAAAGGATAATGCCGAAGCTTCCAAAGCTGCATCAGCAAGTGTTATTGAAGCCTGTGGCAAAGAGAAGTCAGAAGTTACAAAAGAGATTCTCAGCCTCAAACAATATCTTATTAAAAAATCACACTGGATATTTGGCGGCGATGGTTGGGCGTATGATATCGGTTTCGGGGGCCTTGACCATGTTCTTGCTTCCGGCGAAGATGTAAATGTACTTGTTCTCGATACAGAAGTATATTCCAACACCGGTGGACAGGCATCCAAATCAACCCCTGCAGGTGCAGTTGCAAAATTTGCTGCTTCCGGTAAGAAGATCCGTAAGAAAGACCTTGGTCAAATGGCAATGAGCTATGGTTATGTATATGTTGCCCAGGTAGCTATGGGTGCAAATAATGCTCAATACTTTAAGGCACTCAAAGAGGCAGAAGCATATCCAGGACCATCTCTGATTATCGCTTACTCACCATGTATCAGTCATGGATTAAGTGAAGGAATGGGCAAAACCCAGGCACAGACGAAAAAAGCTGTTGAAGCCGGTTACTGGCATATGTACAGGTTTAATCCGCTTCTCGAGGCAGAAGGAAAGAATCCTTTCATTCTTGATTCGAAAGAGCCTGACTGGTCTAAATTTCAGAGTTTCCTTGAATCAGAGGTGCGTTATACATCACTGATTAAATCATTCCCTGGTGAAGCAGAAATCCTTTTCAAAGCTGCTGAAGAAAATGCAAAATGGAGATACAGATCTTATCAACGTCTTGCTGCCATGGAATTTGCAAAAACTGAATAGAAATCAATGCAATATTAAGAAGCCATCCGTTTGGGTGGCTTTTTTTTTGTTTGGTTTTGCATATTAACATAATTGGAGATTTACTGAGTTTCAGACTTGCATACTTTTTAGTACTTTTGCAGCTTTATAAAATACAATGGGCAGAATAGTTGGGATTGATTATGGTAAAAAACGGATAGGATTGGCTGTGACTGATCCATTGCAGATGTTTGCCTCCCCTCTGAATACTGTGAGCCCGGCAGAATTCCAGATCTTCATTAATGAGTATCTAAAGAAAGAAGTGATTGATGCTTTTGTAATTGGATACCCGGTTCAAATGAACAACCAGGCAAGTGAATCTGTTAAAGATATAAATCCATTTATAAAGAATCTCAGGAGGACATTTCCCGGAATAATTATTCATCTGGTGGATGAAAGATTCACTTCAAAAATAGCAATGCAGACTATGATTGCAGGTGGAGTAAAAAAAAAAGATAGGCAGAATAAATCAATGATTGATAAGATAAGCGCATCAATAATACTTCAGTCATTTATTGACAGCAGATCAAATAAAACTGAAAAGGACAAACAAAAATGACATATCCGATTGTTGTATACGGGCATCCTGTTCTTAAAAAGATATCAGAAGATATTGATAAGGATTATCCTGAACTGAACAAGTTCATAGAAGACCTTTTTGATACAATGTATCACTCTGAAGGAGTGGGACTTGCAGCACCGCAGGTGGGCAAGTCTATAAGGATTTTTGTAATAGACGGTACTCCTGCAGCTGAAGATGAACCTGAACTTGCTGACTTTAAAAAGGTATTTATCAATGCTCATATTACAGAAAAATGCGGAGAATTAGTACCAATGACAGAGGGTTGTCTGAGTATCCCAAATATGAGGGAAGAGGTTAACCGCGAATCTCATATCCGAATCACCTATTATGATGAAAAATGGGTATATCATGACGAGGTTTATGACGGGTATAAGGCCAGGATCATTCAGCATGAATATGATCATCTCGATGGCATTCTATTTACAGACAGAGTAAATCCGCTCAGAAAGAGACTAATAAAAGGCAAACTTAACGGAATAAGTAAAGGGAAATTCGAAGCAGATTATAAAACAATTCTTCAGGGACAGAGGATAAAGTAAGTGTAAAAAGGGCTACCTTTTATCAGCTGCCCTTTTCAATGTTAAAATGTATATAATCAGCCGGCTGATCAGAATCTGACGCCAAGTGACAACCCGGCTCTTATACCACCCCAGGGTCCATCAAATATCATTGAAACTTTGTCAGAGGTAACATTTACTGTTTGTTCAAACATTGGTATATCTATATCATTCAGATCATCTTTTATATTCTGCTGATCTTCTCTGGACAACGGAGCCGATGGCAAACCTAAAAAATCACCTGAGCTTACTCCGAAATGAGGACCCAGTATCCACCAATCAAGACACATATGCTTTCCCAGAGCCCACTGAGCACCAACCATAAATCCTCCTGTGTGTGATGTAGCATTACCGGAAGTGTTAAACTTTATATCACTACCGGCTTCTGTCTCGTAGGGTAAAAATGCATTTTCAAATGTATACTGGCCATACCTGTAATAAATTGAAAAGTAAAATCCCCTGCCATATCTTTTTTTGCCTGTATAGAATCGTAGTTCAGGTGTAATTGCATAGTTACCTATATTGACAGTTTCAATAATTTCCTGGGCGTCAGGGTCTGTTACATCAAACCATCTTATAAGATTATCAGCATAAGGGATTCCCGATACCGGCATCACTCTGACTGATACAGCCGCAGAGACGGTCCTTGAAAGAATCCTCTCATACTGAAGTGAATAATTCCTGATCAAGGCAGAAGTAATATTGAACTTAATTAAGTTCTTTGAGATTGCTGCTGAATCACCGGCAGGAAACGGGGTTGAAGCTTGTGTACCCGGAACAGAAAGAACACAAATATTCAGAAGTGTCAGAATTAAAAGTTTTTTCATGGACCTTAGAAATAAGTTACTGTGAATTACATTATTAATCTAAAGGTAAAATATTCATTTCTTAACAAAAACTATTTTTGATCAAAGGATAAAACGAATGGATAGATGCCAGCTCTAAGGAGATTAGATGAATTGAACTATTATCTGATCACCAGCTAATGGAAATCAAATCGCAAGGATTTTGAATTAATAATCATTAGTGTCTGGCTAAAATACGGGTTGAAGAGTTACATAAAATATACTGATAATTGCATATCTGAAATATTCTTCTGAAATTTACATAGCGGCATTTCCTATTTTCCGATATAATTTTTTCTGCAGACTGTGCTACATAAAGAAATTCCATTTCTTCGTATCGGCCTGCCAGTATGTGCCGGAATAATTTCGGGCCTTTACATTGAACCGGACATTTTACATCTGGTTGTGGTTGGTATTATCACTATTTCAGGCTTTATTATTACTCTTTTTTTCAAAAGACCTGAGACTAACCTAATCTATGGAATATCCCTGACGATTATGCTGTTCATATGTGGAAACCTGCTCTATTCAAATGAGATAAACAGCATTTCAAAACTAAATCAGGAAAAATCAGTGTTTTATTGCACTCTATCCGACTACCCGGAGGAGAGAGATAATAGTAAGATGTTAACCGTAAAGTTAAAAAGGATTCTTACAAGCGACGGTTATAAATCTATAAATGGATCGATGAGAATATATTGTAAAAAAGATACTATTTGTGATAAATTCATTCCCGGAGACAATTTAATAATTAAGAGCAAACCTTTAGAAATTCTAAACAGAGGAAATCCTGATGAGTTTAATTACAGGTTCTATATGCAAAACAATCATACCAGATATTATTCATTCATCAATCCGGATGATATTGTATTTCATGAAAGCCCATTAAGCAGAAGAGCATCCTACAGAGCTTTGATAATAAGAAAAAAGATTATAGGGATGTATGAAGAAAGGGGAATCACCGGCAATAAACTGGCACTCGTAGCAGCTATGACACTGGGGCAAAAGAATATGCTTGATCCTGATCAGAAACAGAGCTTCATTAATGCAGGGGTAATGCACATTATGGCAGTTTCGGGACTACATACGGTTATCCTGAGTTTGTTTGTTTTCAACATTCTGTTTTTTTTAAAGAGACGTTTCAATGCACTAAGGATAATAATAACAATCTTATTTCTTTGGGCATTTGCTTTTGTTACAGGACTCACTCCTTCTGTTCTCAGGGCAACACTTATGTTTTCATTTCTGCATGCCGGTAACCTGATGAAGAGAAAAGTTAACGGAATAAACTCTGTTCTTGCTTCTGCATTTGTTCTGATTCTTATACGACCATCGGTAATTTTTGATGCAGGTTTTCTCCTGTCCTACTCTGCTGTGATATATATTATTGCCTTCTATAGCGATTTCTATAACACAATCCTGTTTAAAAACCGTATTTCAGATAAGATATGGCAATCTGCAGTGGTAACAATTATTGCACAGGCTGGAACCCTTCCTCTGACAATAATGCTGTTCAACAGATTTCCAACCTATTTCCTGCTAACAAATATTTTAATAGTTCCGCTTTCTTCCCTTCTCATTATTATTGGTTGCCTTATACCTATTCTATTCCCAATTCATCTGATTTCATCGTTTCTGGCATTATTACTTAATTTTCTGACCGGAATAACTGAATATCTTACCTTCAGGGCCTCCTCCCTCCCATCATCGACAATTGAAAACATCGGAATGACAACAATTGATTGTGCTATACTTACAGCCGGAATGTTTTTGTTAACAAGTTATATTTTAAAAAAGAACTCATTTTCAGTAATTTATCCTATATCGGTATTTCTGATTTTAATAACTTCCTTGACACTCAGAGACATTTCAAACAGAAACTCGAACGAATTAATTGTATACAACACACCCGGGATATCAACAATCGGAATCAGAACCGGAAAAATTCTGAATCTCTATTCAGATTCAATCTATCCGGTTCAGGAAGTGATAAAACATTCTTCAGCATTGGGTCTTGAGATCAAATCAAATAAACTGGTAAATAAAAACTATTGCCTGATAGCGGGTACAAAAAAGATCCTGATTTGTAATACTGCTGATAATATCCTCATCGATAAATTTCTTCCCGATATAGTAATTATTACAGAATTAAGACCTGGCACCGGAAATTTATTCTTAGCCGGAGAAAACACTGAAAGAGTCATTATTTCAACAAAATCACCTTCACGTTATGAAACGCCATTAAACAGTTTTTCTGAAAGCAGGAATGATATCTATTTTGTAAATACATCAGGGGCATACACAGGACCGCTATGAACAGCCTTTAAATAAATACGATATAAAACTTGAGTATTAAGTAATTTATATCTTATTTTGTCATGTTTTTCCAAATAATTTCCAATGAGAATAATAATTGCAGGAGCTGGTGAAGTTGGAACCCATCTGGCCAAGATGTTATCGAATGAAAATCATGAAATAATTCTTATTGATCCGGAAGAAGCCAACCTCAAACCTATTGATGTTTCACTGGATGTTCTGACATATGAGGGTTCTGCCACATCTGTCAGATTAATAAGGGACCTGCTGATAAAAAAAACAGATCTCTTCATTGCTGTAACACATTCAGAGGATACGAATATTACCGCTTCAATTCTTGCCAAGAGGTTTGGGGCTATCAAAACAATTGCCAGAATTGATAACATTGATTATCTGGAACAATCTACTATGGATTTTTTCAAGTCTCTGGGGATCGACTCCCTTATTTATCCTGAACTTATTGCTGCCAGGGAAGTTCTGGGTCTGTTGCATGAGACAGGTGCAACTGATTTCATGGAGTTTTGTGCCGGGAAACTTGCAATGTATGTACAGAAACTCAATGAAAACTCTCCCATTATCAATAAAACACTAAGAGAGATATCGGTTACCAATAAAACAGATAAATACAGGGCTGTTGCAATCAAAAGGGAGGGAAAAACAATTATCCCGAGGGGTAATGAACTATTTCTCGAGGGAGATTCAGTATATGTCATATCAACCCACGAAGGGATCGATGAGATGATGAAAACATCAGGCATTGAGAATTTTGAAGCCAAAAACATAATGATACTCGGTGGCAGCAGAATAGGAAAACATATTGCTTATTACATGCAGAAGACATCCGAAGTGAAGTTGGTCGATAATGATATTAAGAAGTGTGAAGATCTTTCGGAGATCCTCGATAATACTCTTATTATCAACGGCGATGGCCGCAATGTGGAACTTCTTGAGCAGGAGGGGATAACTGAAATTGATGCATTTGTGGCAGTTACCGGAACTTCTGAAACAAATATTCTTTCCTGCCTTCTCGCCAAAAAGATGGGAGTAAAAAAGACAATAGCTGAAGTTGAAAACATTGAATATATTCATCTTGCTGAGAATACCGGTATCGATACAATTATCAATAAAAAGATTTCAGCGGCAAGCAGGATATTCCGACATACAACCAACCCGAATGTAAGCCAGGTTAAATATATGGCCGGAACTGAAGCTGAAATTCTCGAATTCAATGTACCTGAAAATGCAAAAATAACAAAGGGGACCCTCAGAAGTCTTGATTTTCCGAAAGATGCCATAGTCGGAGGAGGAACCAGAGATGGTGTACCATATATTGCTACCGGCGATACAATTATAAATGCGAAAGACAAAGTTGTTGTATTTACATTACCCTCAGCATACGATAAACTTTCAAAATTCTTCACCTAACTGGTTATGATCAACTTCAGGATAATTGCCAGGATATTCAGCCTGCTACTCATTTTTGAAGGTTTGTTCATGCTTTTATCTGCAGGAGTATCCTATTTATATAAGGAACCGGCAATGGTTTCTTTTATCTATTCTGCAATTATTTCAATAGTAACCGGTGTAATAGTCTTTACACCTCTGAGGAATGAAGAGAAAATATTCAGCAATAAGGAGGGATATATAATTGTTACCGGGATATGGCTTATTTTCAGCCTTTTTGGCACGTTACCATTCCTTTTCAGCGGATCAATAACCAGTTTTGAAGATGCATTTTTCGAATCAATGTCAGGTTTCACCACAACAGGAGCTACTATTCTTTCCAATGTTGAATCAATGCCGCATGGCATACTTTTCTGGAGAAGTCTGACCCAATGGCTGGGAGGAATTTCCATAATTTTTATATCACTGTCGGCTTTGCCTGTTTTAAAATCATTGAATATTCAGCTTGCCAATTCTGAGTTTTCAGGACAGAGTTCCGATAAAATACATCCCAGGATTATGGAAGCTGCAAAACGTCTTATCACAATCTATATTACACTTACTGCTATTGAAGTCATATTACTGGTAATAGCAGGACTGACACCTTTTGACGCTGTTTGTCATTCATTCTCAACCCTTTCAACTGGCGGATTTTCAACAAATAATGAAGGAATAGCAGGTTATGGTTCTCCATACGCGAAGATTATTATTACAATATTCATGTTTATTGCCGGAATAAATATGGCGACAATATACTTTGGTCTTAAGGGTAACTTTAAAAAGGTAATCGGAAACAATGAATTTGTTTTTTATTTTATTCTATGCATTGTATTTATCCTGATCAGCTATTTTGTACTCTATCTTGGAAACGGATTTCCTTCAGGTAAGGCATTTATGGAAGGAAGTTTTAATATTGTTTCAATAATCACAACAACAGGTTATTATACAACCGATTACAACAGTTGGAGCAATTTAATGATAATAATCCTCTTTATCCTTATGTTTACCGGGGGCACTTCCGGATCTACAAGCGGAGGTATAAAAATCATCAGGCTTATTCTTATCACAAAAAATAGCCGACAGGAATTAAAAAGGTTAATTCATCCAAGTGGCTATCTCCCTGTACGGCATGATAGACATACTGTTCCCCAGAGTACAATCTTCAATCTCCTGGTATTCATTACAATATATTTTATCCTTTTATGCTTCGGAGCTATAATAATTTCATTCATGGATTATGATATTATAACCTCATTCAGTACATCTGCCTCAATGCTTGCTAATATTGGACCGGGAATAGGAAACTTCGGTCCTTTTTCCAACTACTCTGAACTGCCAGACGGAGGCAAATTCTTTTTAACGGGATTAATGCTTCTTGGGAGGCTTGAATTTTTTGCCGTACTAATCCTGTTTACCAAAAGTTTCTATAAGCATTGATTTTTACAACTCAAGAATTCCAAGGCCCTGTCTTACTATTGTAATTTCTTCACCTGTGCAATCCACAATTGTTGATGCCTCATTATTGCCATAGCCACCGTCGATAACAGCATCAACAAATTCGCTGTATTTCTCATAAATCAACTCAGGATCTGTTGTATATTCAATTACTTCATCCTGATCATGAATTGATGTTGTGATAATCGGACGTCCGAGTTCCTTAACCAGTTCCAGTACAATAATATTATCCGGGATCCTGATACCAACAGTTTTTTTCTTGTTCTTGAATAATTTCGGTATCTGATTATTCGCCTGAACTATAAATGTGAACGGACCAGGGAGATTTCTCTTCAATAGTTTAAAAAGTGTATTATCGCGTATAACAGTGTATTCCGAAAGCTGACTCATATCATGAAAAATAAGAGATAAGTCAGGATTCTTAGGATTCAGTCCCTTAAAATGAGCTATTTTTTCTATGGATTTCGTTGCTCTGATATCACAACCCATTGCGTAAACTGTATCCGTAGGATAAATAATAATTCCACCTGCTTCGAGCAGATCAACAACACGCCTGATATGCTTGTGGTTGGGGTTATCTTTATAAATACGAATAATCATATAAAATAATAATTCCGGCAAATATAAATAAAAAAGGGTAAGCTACTTATATCGCACCGCTACAACTGCCTACCCTTGCTACCTTCCGATCCTGGGGGAGTTCAGCAGGAGCTGATCGTATAAGACTTACCCTCTGCAAAAATACAACATTTATGCAAGTCTGCAAAATATCCCTCCGGATTAACGGAAAAAATAAATGAGATCTTAAAAAGAAAAAATAATGATTAGTGAAAATCCTGTCATCATAAATCCTGTCATCAGGAAGCGATGCACGTACCCCTGATATTCAATGCTTAAGTACTTTATAGAGACTTTTAAGTTCGTCAATTATTCTTTTATCAGACACCGGATCAAATTTTAAACCAAGTATCAAAGCAGATTTAAAATCTTTTGAAAGCTCCTCAAGAAATGTTTTGTCAGAAGGAAAAACAATACCATCCTCACCAGGTGCATCAAAACAGAACCCAAACGACATTGCTTTTAATATCCTGTCATATGGTTTACCTGATTGAAGTGCCAGATGAATTGCACCCATAAAGCGATCATCAGATGATAACTTACGCCTTAAATCATATCCCACCCTGTAGATTGTGTCCCTGAGATAACGGTTGCTGAACCGGCTTATCAGATCATCAATATGTTCTTCAAGTTCACCGATGGAGAAATCGTTGGGATATAGGCTGATCAGGATATTGGCAGATTGTAACATTACCTCTCCTACAAAAAAGTTAACTTTTTTATCATCGAGCACTTCATAAAGATAAACGGCCTCAGGATGAAGATGATAACCATAATATGCAGCCGTTGCATGTCCAAGATTATGAATAAAGGCTTTCCTGTCAACCCAGGCTTTAATGTTTTCCTTGGGAGCAAGACCTTCAATGTCAGGGATTCTGGTTTTAAAACCCTTACCATCAAGGATAAGAGTATTATATGGTTCAGCATATACCATCAACGGATCTTTCTTCTGTTCAGCTGCAGTCATAATTGGCACCATCTTCCCGATACTTGTTTCAATAAGTCCCACAAGCATATCAAACGGATAGTTCGCAGGTAATTTCTCCTTTAATAATCGTTTCATAAATATTCCTGCACCAATCATGTTTTCAGCAATGATAATGTCGAGAGGATTTTCAGGATTATGGTTGTATCTAAATTCCAGTCCGGCTGCAATAACAGGAATTATTTTCTCCAGAGCAGGTTTACCAACCGAAACAGCCATAATGCCTGCCGTTGCTATTGAATTAATAACTTCCTTCCGGTTACTGGCAAGAATTGCTTTTACATTTCTGATAAGTATCTCCTTCTCATTTTCTGCCCTGATAATAACTTTGTAACTCCGACGGACATTTAGCTGTTGTACAATAAAAGGGTCGATATCAATAAATGTTATCTCATAACCAGAAGTCCCGAATAGCTGTCCGATAAACGACCTGCCTATTTTACCGGCACCGATAATAACTATTTTTTTATGTTCAATCTGAAATCTGGGTTTTATACGACTCATAATAAGGTTTAATCTTTGCCATTTGTTCTCCAATATTCTTTTCAAAAAAGGCTCCTCCTTTATAGAAGCAGGTATAACCACCTGTCACAACTCCCCAGCAGCTTGCCTCTCTTATATCAGGGTGTTTAGCTCCTTTGTATAGCTGCACTATAGCAGACGATAAGAAACCACCTACAAAATTATCACCACATCCTGTTGTGTCACCAATATGCCCGGATTTTATTTCATCGGTTACTTTTTTTGAAACAGGCATTTCTGTCAATTCACATGGGGCAAAAAACCTGCCATCAGAATAAACTGAAATATTTTTTGAACCATTAGTTATTATTAATGAGGAGAGCCCGCTTTTTCTGAAGAACCCGATTGTTTCTTTCAGATCCTGCTGTCCGCTAAGGCGCAGAGCTTCCTCCCTGTCAGCAATGAGAATATCAATATATTTATAGGTATCGTCACTTTCACCCAACGGCCATTTATTATCCGGATTTGCCTTTTCATTTCTGAAATCAAATACAGTATTAACAATTGTTCTGCAATTATTCGATTTTGCCTTTTTCAATAATTTGGTTAATCCGTCATGTATCTGAGGAACAAGGGCTGTTCCTCCGAAGATGACTATATCTGAATCAAAAAAGTCATCATCAACATCACCGGGGAGATAGTCTCCGGCAGCACCTATGGAGTTTATGAACATCCTTTCTCCATGACCATTATCATATGACGGATCTGATAGTACCATCGTAAAAGGAGTTTCATTATTAATCAGTTTATAGTCACTAAGGAATACCGGTGTTTTTTTGAGTGAGGAAAGAATGTATTTACCCATTTCATCATTCCCGCCACGGCCATAAAACCTGACATCACAGCACTCTTTTCCGGCCAGTTGAGCTGCTGTCATCAATGCAACAATTGAAGGACCTCCAATATTTACACTATCATAAGTTTTTCCGTCTGTAATTGAGTACAATGCATTTTTAAAGTTAACTCCGCAGAATTTTTCAAACTCCTCTTTAAAAACCAGTTTTCCGGGAGTTAATCCTCCATCGCCCCGTTTTTTTGAAAGATATGGAAGAATGGCATCACTCCCAAAGTCAATATCGCTATACAACTGGTCGACAAGACAACATCCGATTCCTGTTACTACAATTTTTCCCGGCATAATTCTGATATTTATCAGAGGTATTTATTATAATCGTTAACAAGAAGGTGCAAAGGTTTTTCATCCTCAATTATATCCGAATATCTGCCAAGTCCGGCATAAAAACGATTGTCGTTTGTATCATTGTTTACAGAACTCACTTCACCGATAAGGACACTTCCCCTTCCCTTCTCACCATAAAACCTGTGGTATAATCGCGGCGGAAGAGTAATACTCTGCCCTGGTTTTAGTGCAAGAGGCTCTCCTGCATTAACAGTTGTCAGAACACCATCAATACTGACAGTTACAGGGCTATCCAGTAGTTTTTCATCATCTGATGCCAGATAAAGTTCCATCACCAGATTACCACCTCCCCTGTTTATTATATCCTCTGTTTTTAACCAATGAAAATGTAATGGTGTTTCCTGTTCCTCGTATGATACCATGATCTTCTCACAATACAACTTATCCTGTTTATCCCAGTTACCATTACGGATAGTAAATAGCGACAAACCCTGCTTTAAAAAATCCCCGGTCCCGAAGTCGGTAATATCCCAGCCAAGTTTGTTATCAATAATCTCGGAACATGATTGGTATTTGCCTTTCCAATCTTCAGGTGACCATTCAGCCCATTCAGGCAAATAAAACCTGTGCTCTTTGAAAAAGAGTTTAAGTTCATTTATAATTACGTTTACATTGCTTCTTTTCATACTTGATTCATATTTAACACTTAAATCAGTTTGCTTTATTTATTAACGAAATATACACTAAATAATTAAAATTTCTAAAAACCCGGTATTTTACACATTACTCTTTTCGATATTTACATTATATTTGTTGAAACGTCGCATAACCGAAAATAAAATCAACTCAAATGGAACAAAAAGTAAGTGTTTGGAAAGCCAATTTAACAAGTGGCCTGATATTAGGAATGGCGGGAATTGTCTATACCCTGGTTATATACTTCCTTGACATGACTTTCAACAGATCAATGTCTTATATATTTTTACTCGTTGCTGTCTTTCTGCTTTATTTTTTGATAAAATCATACCGCGATAATTATCTGCACGGTATAATAACTTACGGACAGGCTGTTGGAGCAGGAGTTATAATATTCCTGTATTATTCAATTCTGTCAGCAATCTTTACATATCTTCTTTTTAAAGTGATAGATCCGGGTCTACCAGCCAAAATGATCGCTTTTGTTGAAGAGACAATGATAAAGAGAGGTATCCCTGAAGCCAGTCTTGATACGATAATGGCTTTTCAAAAGAAAATCTTAAAACCGGAAATAATGGCTCCATTCAGCATTATCAATAACATGTTTTTTGGAACTGTTATTTCTCTTATAATCGGTGTATTTGTCCGTAAGGAAGGTAATCCGCTGATTGAACCTACTGAAAAATAACCGGAAGCCGATACTGATGGATATTTCAGTTGTTATTCCCGTTTACAATGAAGAAGAATCTATTCACGAGCTGACTGAATGGATTGAGAAGGTTTGCGCCGGTGCCAATCACTCTTTTGAGATTATTTATATTGATGACGGAAGTTCAGACCGATCATGGGAAAAAATATCAGGACTGGCAGAAAAGAAAAATTTTGTAAAAGGTCTGCGTTTCAGGCGAAACTATGGTAAGGCTGCTGCCCTTCATACCGGGTTCATTGAGGCGGCCGGAGATGTTGTAATAACCATGGATTCGGATTTGCAGGACAGCCCCGATGAGATACCTGCACTTTTCAGCATGATAACAGACGAAGAATATGATCTAGTTTCAGGATGGAAAAAAAAGAGATACGATCCTCTGCTTAAACGTGTTACAAGCAAATTTTATAATGGAACAGCAAGATGGTCATCAGGAATTAAACTTCATGATTTTAACTGCGGTCTTAAAGCATACAGGAATGAAGTTGTAAAGAGCATAGAAATATTCGGTGAGATGCACAGATATATACCTATGCTTGCAAAAGAAGCCGGTTTCAGAAATATCGGAGAGAAAATTGTTGAACACAGATCAAGAAAATATGGTGCAACAAAATATGGGCTCGACAGATTTATAAAAGGTTACCTTGATCTTCTGACAATTGGTTTTATAACACGTTTTGGCAAGAGCCCGATGCACCTTTTCGGCTCTCTCGGAACGGTTATGTTTTTTATCGGGTTTATTATGGCCGGTTATTTAGGTGTAAGAAAACTTATATTTATCAATCATCACCTCAGGGCACCACTCGTTACAGATAGTCCTTTCTTTTTTATTGCTCTCACAGTTATGATAATCGGTTCATTCCTGTTTCTTACAGGTTTCCTTGGGGAACTGATCAACAGAAACTCCTCCGAAAGAAACACTTACCTCATTAAAGACAAGGTTAATCTGTGAAGAAAAACCCCTCAGGGTTTTACATTATTATTACATTCTACAGCTTAAGACTCCTATAGATCTCCTGAATTGTCGCCGTCATCTTATCCCAGGAAAATCTTCTCTTTTCTTTCTTAATTTCCTCAATAAACTGAGATTTCCTGTCGTTCTTAAAATAGTCAAGTATGGCATCTGCTATTGGTTCAGGTTCAGGTTTAACCACATATCCGCTTTTTCTGTCAGTCACAATCTCACTCAAACCTCCAACATCAGTTACAAGTATGGGTTTTTCAAAGTGAAAGGCAATTTGTGTTACTCCACTCTGGGTAGCTGATCGGTAAGGCTGAACAATGAGGTTTGCCACACTGAAGAAAAGCGATACATCACTATCCTTAATAAAGTGGTCAAAAAAGATAATATCATCTTTAAGGTTATATTTATTTACCAGGTCCAGGTAAGGAATTCTGTCTTCATAAAATTCACCGGCAACAATTAGCCTGAGCTTTCTGTTTCTCAATCTGGCATCAGAAAATGCCTCAATGAGCAGATCAAGACCTTTATAAGCTCTTATAAATCCAAAAAATAAAAGGTAAGAATAGGCAGGATCAAGTTTAAGCAAGGATAGTGCCTCACTATTCTGAGAAGGCAAACCGTAGTTATCGAACAAAGGATGAGGCGTAAGCTTTACTGCAAGATTGCTACGAAACGAACTTAGTTCATCCTGTACAGTTCCTGACATCACAATCGCACCATCAATGCTGTTTACAAAATATTTAGTAAGAAGTTTATCACCGGTTCGTATCTCATGCGGGATAACATTATCAAATATACAAATCACCTTTGTAAATTTGTTTGACCTTACGATACGGGCCACAGTCCCTAATGACGGACCCATGAATGGGATCCAATACCTTACAATGAGAATGTCGGGCCTTTCCCTTTTGATTTTATAGCCGGTGGTGATCCAGTTGAACGGATTGATAGTATTAAGTTTCCGGGAAATTTCTATTCCTTCAGGAGCAGGGGCCTCAGAATATTGTGTCTTTCCGGGAAATAAGATTCCGGGATACTGAAGAGTGAATGTAACTATCTTAACATCATGACCTTCTGAAGCAAACTGCAAAGCAAGCCGGTTATTAAATGTGGCAGGTCCTCCCCTGTAAGGATAGGCCGGCCCCAGAATTATGATATTCATCTCTCTTATAAGTATGTACTACCTTTCACTGGCAATGTTAGCATATTTTGCCTGAAAACGTCTGTAAAGTTGTTTATGTTTATTATCGAGTGAAATGTTTCGTCCTTTAATAAATGCATACTCAATATTGTTTGTGGCCATATCAAGTATATCGCCTGTTGATACAACAATATTTGCATCTTTACCGGTCTCAAGAGATCCTGTTATATCATCTATCCCCAGAATTTTTGCATTGTTAAGTGTGATTGTCTGCAGGGCCTCCTCTTTTGTAAGTCCGTATGAAACTGTCTGGCCTGCAGCAAATGGAAGGTTACCATAAGCCTGCTTGGAATATGTAAGTCCGACAAGAATACCTGCATCTTTAAACATTGCAGCGAGTTTAAAAGGAAGTCTGATATCACTGTAATCATATTTCGGAACACTCAGAGGATCAGCAAGAAGAACAGGAATATTATTCTCTTTCAAAAAATCCCTGACAGCCCAGGCAGATTCATCTGCCCCTGTCAGAACCATTTTCTTTACACCATGTCTCTTTGCAAATGAAATGGCAGCAATTATTCCTTTTGAATAGGTAGCACTTATGAACAATGTCTTTGAGCCGTCAAACAAGCCCTTCAGAGCTTCGAGCCTGAGATTTACAACTTCCGGATTATCAATTGCTGCATAAGCGGTTGCATCCGAAAAGATCTTTTCAAGCGATTCAATCTGCTTTTCATAATTCCCTGAACCGGCAGATGATAATTGCATATAATCATCTCCCCTTCTGTTTCCGGCTGACGACTTTACCGGCCATCCTAACTGGATTCCATTATCAGTTTTATAGGCTGCATCTTTCCAGTTCCAGCCATCGAGCTGAACAACACTGGATGTTCCGGGAAGTAAGGTCCCTGTCGGAACAATCTGGGCAATGAGAATACCATTTGATCTTAAAACAGGAATTACATGTGAATCAGTATTATATGCTACAATTGCTCTGACATTAGGATTAAGTTCACCTATCTCCCTTCTGTCATTTGCCACGTCAACTCCACTTCCAATTTCAATAAGCCCGATACTGGTATTAGGGAATATCAGACCGGGATAGATATGTTTTCCCGTTACATCAATTACTTCATATCCTGAGCTCTCGACCTTAATATCGGCAGATCTGCCAATCATGGTGATTTTACCACCGGTAAACACAAGAGATCCATTTTCTATTACAACACCTGTGCCTGTATGAATAGTACCACCAGAAAGCATTACAGGTTTAGCCTGTGTTGGAGCTACTACAGGGACCTGAGCTGTTGCCTGAAATAAACATGCCAAAATCAGCATAACGGCAATATATATTGTTTTTCTCATCGTCTTGTCATATTTGGAGTTGTTGAACTTGTTACAGGCGTTTCACGGAGAATTTTTGAAATTATCCTGTTACGCTCATTGTTTATCTGTTCTTTCAATTTTGCATCTTTTTCCTCATCGAAATAGAATGTACCATCTACCATCGTCATACTGGCACGGGAATAAACCGAAAGAGGATTGTCTGTCCAAAGGACCAGGTCTGCATCCTTTCCTGTTTTGATACTCCCCATTCTGTCGTCGAGATGAAGTATCCTTGCAGGATTAAGAGTTACCAGTTTTAAAGCTTCTGTATCACTTATCCCTCCATACTTCATTATCTTACCCGCTTCCTGGTTCAGACGCCGACCCATTTCATCATCATCGGAGTGGATACATGTCAGAACTCCTTTACTTAATAAGATCGCAGCATTATAAGTACTGCCTTCATAGACTTCATATTTATAGTCCCACCAGTCTGAAAATACTGAGGCAGCGGCCCCATGTTCAGCAATCTGGTCTGCAATCTTATAACCTTCATTGAAATGGATCAGAGTATTTACTTTGACACCAAATTCAGTTGCAAGATTCATAATCATAGTCCCTTCTGACTGAACATAGGTATGACAGGCAATAAAACTTCTTTTTTCAAGAACATCAACGATGGCATCCATCTCAAGGTCTCGCCTTGGCGAAATCTTGCCGGTCTTTGTCGGCAGAATTCATAGTTTTCCATGCTTTCCACTGGTTGTTATATTCAACTGCCCTCTGGTATGCATCCCTGATAATCTGTTCAGTTCCCATCCGGGTATTTGGATAGCGGCCCGTGCTACGTTTAACATTTTCACCAAGAGCATGCTTGAGAAATCCAACCTGGTTATCAACTTTGAGCTCCTCAGCTGAAAGCCCCCAGCGGTGTTTTAATAATAACCGACTGTCCACCGATAGGATTGGCAGAACCATGCAGAATATGAGCAGCAGTGACTCCACCTGCAAGCTGACGATAAATAGTCTGATCTTCAGGATCTATTATATCGCCCGATCTTACCTCTGATGTAATTGCCTGCCCCATCTCATTTGTTGATTCAAGTGCAATATGTGAATGTTCATCAATTATTCCCGGAGTAAGATGCTTCCCGGTTGCATCAATCACCCGGATACCTTCGGCAGAAGTAAGATTTTTTCCGATTTTTAAAATTTTCCCTTTCTGGACAAGCACATCACAATTCAGAAGCTTCCCTTCTTTTTCGTTGGTCCAGACAGTTGCATTTCTGAATAATACATCCTCCTGCTTCGGAAGTTCAGAAAATCCATAAGCTGTAAAAGGGAATATTACTTTGCCATGTTCACCAGTCGGTGGTTGTTTCTTCTGACTTGCTTCAACTTCCGGTGCGGCTCCGATAAACAAAGCTTTCCATGATACCCATTTCCCGTTATCAAGCTGACCTTTGCCTTCAAGGTCTTTACCTTTTGAATAACCTGACAAACGGTACCTTACACCTGATCTTTCAAAATTAATATTTACAATATCCTTCTCCACATTCACAGAGGAGCCTTTAATCTCCGTCGAATCCAGAGTAATCTTTGCTGATGGTTTATCATAAGTACCGGATAGAGTTAGTTTAAGTTTTAAAGTATCAACATTAAATGTATATAATCCCCTGATATCTTTGCTTCTCAGATCGGTTAATCTGTAAGGAATTCCCTGTACCCAGTTCTCATAGATAATACAATCATCCTTAAAAATATTGCCCGATGTAACTAACATGTTTGCAATCATTTTACTCTTAACAGCACCTACCATCTCTGCCGCCCCTATCATGCTGGCCGGAGTAAAAGTGAGTGCTTTAAGTGCCTCTTTTTCAGACAAACCGTTCTTTACAGCTTTCCTGAGATACGGAAGAAAATTTGACCTTGTCTTAAGATCTGAAGAGGTTATTGCAAATACAAGTCCTGCTTCTGATAACATTGAAGGGTTATAAGGAGCCATCTCATAGTGTTTCAGATCCGTAAAGGATACAGATTCCGCATCATACGGATCCTTAACATCGGGAGCTTCAGGATAATTAAGCGGAATAATAAGCTTATTACCAGCCTTTTTTATATCATTCAGGGCCTGATACTCATCCCCTTCTCCTTTTATTATATACCTGATGCCAAACTCTTTTCCGATCTTATCCGCACGCATTATCTCCTGCTTATCTGTTACTTCAAATACCTGGGGTAGTTTCAGATTTGCTGTGTAAGCCTCAAGTCCATCATCATGGAAATATCCTGGTGGCAACTGTCTGTACCACTCCGCATCGTAATTAACCTGCCTAAGAAGTGCAATAATACCATACTGAGATGCAGGGTAGAGATCAGCTGAACGGCCTCTTTCTATTGTATAGTTGGCAGATGTTTTATTCTTAATAACAACACTATTTGCCTTGCCATCGCCGGTACTGACCAGGGCTGATGTACCCCTTACAATTCCATCTGTCTTAAATGTGACAACTGAACCAAATCCGGCCTGTCTGTATTCAGCAGCCATCTTTGCGTCGGGTATAAATTCCTCCAGTATATCGAATGAAGCATTAATCCCGTCATTCCAGTAATCGGCTATTCTTGCGGGTGGTGTTGTCACCTGAGAACCTGATCTGCCTGACTGAGGAGGCTGGAAAAAAGCCGCATAAGGATTGGTGTCAGGTGTGGTTGTCGTTGTTTTAACACCAAAATTACCTGCATATACGTCAACAAATGAGGGATATACTGTTTTTCCTGAGAGATCAAAAATAATTGCTCCTTTTGGAAATTTCAGTTTCGGGCCAACAGCCTCTATTCTCCCGTCAGAAATAAGAATATCAGTATTCTCCAGGGTGGTCTGAAAATCCACCACCACACGGGCATTCTTCAATCCGTAAATCTCAACTCGTTTATCACTCACTCCAACAACAGGAGCATTATCCTGCTGAGCCCTGGTCTGAATAGATACAACGAGAAGAATAAGTACCAGAAATTTTCGCATAGTTTAGTTTATAAAGATTCTATTAATAATATCGGAAACGCTCAGCAAATGGCTCCCGACAAAAAGATGAACCGGATTTTAAGTAATGAGTCCCTGGTCGGGAGCTGAGTGTTGTGAGCCATCCTCAGCCGTTAAAGATAATCATTAAGATAAGAAAATGCAGGAGTAATCATTCCATTTTTCAGGATTGTTGCACGTTGAAGTATAGAACTGTCCAAGTTTGCTAAAAGATCGTTCAAAACACTATCTATCAACTGGTTTCCAAATTCCTGAGAAGCATCACGAGGAAGTTCACCCGGAAGATTATCAACTGACATTACAGTAATACAGGAAGGATTTGAGAATGCCGGTTCCTCAATTTCACGGTGTGGATTATAACCATAGAATGGGTCTGAAATGGTTGTAGATCTGAGTGTTGAAGGTATGGCACCATTAATATCGCAGCTGACATCAGCAATAATTGAAATCCTGAAGTCAGAACTTTTCATTTCTTCTCTTGTAAAGAATACAGGTGAGCGTGGGTCCCAGAAATGTCCTGTTATTAAAATATCTGTTACTCTGGCAAATTGAATAAAATTTGATTCATATTCACCGGGATTGCTGACAAAATGACTAAAGCTGAATTTATTCCCTTTCCTGTGCCGTGTATAATATTCAGGTCCGATCATTGAAAATACAGGGACATTAAATTCCCTGCCAAGGAAGTCTTCAGGACTCACCTTTGAAATATTTGCAATGTCAAGAGTTTCCATTGCCCCGTGAGCAACTCTCCCATCGCCCGTGATAAGGATTTTAAGTCCGGCTTTCAGATCTATCAATCTGAGGCCCGCCCACATTTCATCCAGATCGTGGCACTGGTAAGCAGGTTTAAGCTTAAATCTATTTGTTTCTATCCCACGTGCTCTTAATCCGTTATATGCACCAACGATACCTGCATGTCTTCCAAATGCAACCAATCTCTGTCTGTTTTCGCCAGTCAGGTACTCATAATCAATAAGAGTGATCCTTTTTTCAACCATCATTCTGAACATCTCATGATTATGAGATTGTTTCTTTGCGACATGGGCAAAGAAAAGGTATGTTTTATCAGGGATGAATGTGCGGGGATCAATTTCCTTGACACCCATCAGGATATCACAATCGCGAAGGTCTTCTTTCAGCGGGATTTTAAGATATTCATACTCTTCATCAGAATAACATCTGAAATCACTGGGTTGGACAAAGAATTCAACAAATGGGTAGAGTTCCTCGATTGCAACTATCTGAGGAGGAGTGAGTGGTACTCTTCTGTCGGGAGGATTTCTGGTCTCACGAAGGATTCCGACCTTTAAAGTCTTTACCATATCTGGTTACATATTACAGATCAATATGTGAAGATATGAAAATTAGTCTGTAAAGTCTTTTTATTTAAATGAATTATCGACTTTATGGACTTTCGACTATACTGATTTTTTCGTATCTTTGCAAAATATAACATCCGGGGCTGACCTGGTTTTGACAGCATGAGGGGTGTTATGTAAGCATGCAGGGTGTGGTGACGCGTCCCTTAAACAGAGTTACAAAACAATAAAAGGCGAAAACAATTACGCTCTCGCAGCCTAAGCGAATAACAGTAGCTTAAGCACTTTACGCCGAAAGGCATAAACTCTCAGCACATGTGCTGGGACGAGACGTTTCCCGGGCGGTCAAGCCCTGATCCAACCCGACACGGAGACGCACGCAATCCGGGGCTAGTCTGAAGGTTGTTCCGACCCGATGGCGAAACAAACAGGAACTAAGGGCAGGTTAGGTTGTTCTGCAGCTGACATGTCACAAAAATCAAGCAGGAATAAGCATGTAGAAAGCGTATGACTTCCGTGTTTGGACGCGGGTTCGACTCCCGCCAGCTCCACAATTCTTGACCCCAATTAATTTGATTTTCAGTTAATTGGGGTCTTTGATTTACTACTTTCCTCTACTTTTCCTCAATTCTTGTCATTTATAAGTTCCACTTCTTATTTATCCTACTTTCACGAAAAAGATGATTCGAAATTGAAAAAATCATCAACTTCATCAAGAAAAAAATAAAATTCAGGAAAAACGGAGAAAAGCAAAAACATGTAACCAGTTAAATATGTAGTATTTAGGGATCATGGAGAATCATAAAAGATAACCTGAAACTCCCCGCAGCTCC
>CAVSZL010000016.1:0-7050 GCA_963732435.1 uncultured Bacteroidales bacterium
TTTCTGGCCATCGTTCCATATGTAGGCACAGCCCTGGGCGCTGTTATTCCTATCCTGTACGCTTTTGTGTCTTATGATTCTCTGTGGCCGGTATTTGCAGTTGCACTCCTGTTCTGGGTCGTCCAACTGATTACTGATAATTTTCTCAGTCCCAGAATCGTGGGTGGAAGCTTACGTATCAATGCACTGGCTTCCATCCTGAGCCTGATCATTGGCGCATTGGTATGGGGCGTGGCCGGAATGATACTGTTTTTACCGTTTGCTGCAATGCTGAAAGTCTTCTGTGCGGAATTTGATGAGCTTAAACCAATCGCGCTACTAATTGGCAACCATGATTATAATGAAACCGATAATGGCATTAAGTTTATCAAAAGAAGGTTCCCAAAGGTAAAAGGCTGGTTTTCTAAATTCTACGTCTCCATCAAAAAAGAATCGGGAAACAAACAGTCAGATAATTCTGTTAAATAGGCAATCTCGTTGACTATTCAAGGTAACTGTATAACGCGATATATGAAAGTACTAAAAGAGATCTTGAAGGATTTGCAGAGAAAGGAAAAGCAAGATTCGATGATGTAAAAAATGCAGCGTCAAATTTTAAACACGATGCCGCAGCAGATATTAACCAGGCAACATCTTAAATTTTTTTATTTCAACCAATAAAAACACGATTTCCACTACTTAATGCTATCTTCAACAAAGAAAATAGGCTGATGAAAACTATCAGAGCCAGCAGCATAGTCAATTAATATATCAGTGATTAAAACAGATACATAACTCAACACACAATGAACAATCTCTTCAGAGGATTAATTGCAGGTTTCGGAGCATGGAAATTAGGCGGCGGCTGTGTGGGCACCATTGTGGTTTTTATAATTATCTGGCTTGTACTTGGGCAATGCAGTTAATTATTCTGCCGTAAGCCACCGTAGTATTTGCGGGAGCAGAAGGCTTTTTTTGTTTAAAAACCATTGTCACCGGGGAGCAAAACCCGGAAAAGATTGTGACTGGCTTCCGTATTTCCTGATATAACAGACCGGGTCTTAATAGAGGTACTTGTTTTACATAACAGAGGGTAATATTTTAGCTTCTGGAGTAGTCAGGATGCGGTAAAATGGAAATAATAAAAATTTTACGGTCAGTGGGTCACACAGGTATCATGGTTACTACCATAGGACTTGGTTGCTGGCAGTCTCAGAGTTTCGCTATTTATCTTTTATGCATCTGACTGAAAACCCCATTCTTTTTGGATGGGTGTCTCGTGCGACCAGTTCAAAAGAATATACCAGGTTCCTGTAATATGCGCTCTCCTGGCTTGCCTCAGTGCTGGTCCACCAGAAACCACTGCTGCCACCACCGTAGAACCTGCTCAGTCGCTCACCTCCCGGAAGGCCTGAAAAGCCTGCATTGTCAGTACCGGTCATGCCTTTTCTCCAGCCGCTGACAGCTTTAAGTCTTAGACCGGCATCAAATCCTCTTAGCCCCATTTTATTCCAGATTGAATCGCCGATTCCGTACCTGGTATCAGCAAAGCCTTCAATCTGTTTCCACTCATTATCTGTCGGCACCCTCCATCCATCCGGACAAAGTTTTCCTGAGTTGACAGCATACCAATTATACAAAAATCCTAATGTGTCTGCGTAACTTTTATTATTCTGATAATAACAATAGGCGAACGAGTCTAACCCTAACCAGATATTCTGGTCTTTGATACATGGAATACCAGAACCGTCATTGAACCTGGCAGATTTTAAATTCTCGGTCATCCACCAGAAATCACCAATCAAAGCAGTATTATAAATGTTCCCGTCAATATCTTTAACAGTCCTGTTATGTGTCCTCGTGCAATGGATATTAATCGCAAGCAAAAAACACACTGACAATATCTGGCAAAACCGGGCGATCATATGGTTGGGTTAGCTTTCGTCATTAAGTTAGGTATTATTTTCAAATTATATACCGGGGGCCTGCTAATGTACGCTAACCTCATGTTATGTTACCTGGAGATAAATAATATTTTTTTGGATTGTGCAATCTGCAGAACCATTTCATGGACAATTCCTATCGTTGGTTCTTTTGATGAAATCGTTCATGACATTCATTAAGATTTTATGCAACAGTCTGAATTAATAACCGTCATTTCGGAAATAGTTATTCCGAAAATCAATTCAGAATGATTAAGAACTATTTTAGGCTGGCATTTAAGAGTATTATAAGCCAGGGGCATCAGTCAGCAATAAGCGCACTTGGCCTTTCAGTGGCATTGAGCTGCAGTATACTCATACTGTTATATGTGCAGTACGAAATAAGCTATGATAAATTCCATAAGAATGCTGAAAACATCTGCAGAATAGTAACAAAAAATGCGGCCGAATTCAGTTATATGGGGAAGGATGTTTTTGCGGTAACACCAGCTTCCCTTAAAGATGCTCTTGTTAAAAACATTCCTGAGGTTGAGAATTCAACCAAATGCAGATTATATTCTCATACCCTTGAGTATAAATCGTCCCTTTTTACTGAAGAGGGCTTCTTATATGCAGACCCGGACTTTTTGAAGATATTCACCTTTCCGGTCATCTCAGGCAATCCTGATGAAGTTCTGAAGGAACCCTTTACACTATTCATAACTAAAGAGATGGCCGCAAAATACTTTGGTAATGAAGATCCGTTAGGACAAGTTCTGAAGGCTGATAATAAGTATCTGTTTACGGTAATGGGAATTCTGGAGAACATACCCCAAAACTCGCACATCGATTTTGATTTTCTTACAGGATTTGAAACGTTATACCAGATACGGGGAGGTAAAGCCAGGATTGAGACATGGGGAAATTTCAGCTATTCGACATACGTTAAACTTCACGATAATTTTGCCCCTGAAGATATTAAGGATAAGCTCCGGGAACTGGCGGTCAATTCCCTTCCGAAAGAGCCTCTTTTCGAAGATATGCAATGGATCGCGGAACCGATGGTGAACATCCACCTTGGAGGTAATAATAACTTTGAGCCAGGGAAAAACAGCGATATCAGATACTTGTATCTTATAATTTCAATTGGCATTTTCATTCTTCTCATCGCTTGTTTCAACTATATGAATATGGCAACGGCACGGGCGTACAGCAGGGGACGTGAGATAGGCATTCTGAAGGTGGCCGGTAGCAGCAAAATGGATCTGATATTGCAATTCATCGCAGAATCGGTACTTCTTTCTCTTGGCGGATTAATTCTTGCGCTTGGCATCATTTTTATTCTCCTGCCGGCATTCAGTGTTTTTACTGAGAGACCACTGTACTTCAGGATGCTATTTGAATTTGATACATTGATCAGGATATTTGCTTTGACCTTAATTACAGGAATATTTGCGGGTCTTTATCCGGCAATCCATCTCTCATCGAAAAGCCCATTGCATCTTATAAGGGAAGATTTCAAAAACCAAGGTGGCAATAAAGGCCCCGGAAAACTAAGGAACCTTTTTGTTATCCTGCAGTATACAATTTCAATTGTGGCACTTATCTGCACTTTCACAGTACTGCATCAGTTAAACTTCATCAGGAACTCTGACATTGGTTTCAGAAAGGATAATATTCTGACAATATCTCTAAGTGACCCTGCCCTCAGGAAGAGACCCGAAGTTCTTATCAATGAACTGAGGAAAGATCCTGAAATAATTGATATTTCTACTTCAGCCTACCTTCCTAATGCAATAACTTCAGCCGGTTTCGGGACCTGGGAAGGGCTGCCGTCAGAGACAACTGTGACAGTCTACAGAAACGGATTGGGAATTGATTTCATTGATTTCTATGATCTTGAAATTGTATCCGGAAGGGGATTCTCAAAAGATTTTTCTTCAGATTCGACGGAGAGTTATATTATAAATCAGACGACTGCCAAAAAGATGGGGGAGGATAATCCTATAGGTAAGAAGTTTGGGTTTAAAGGATCTGACCCCGGAATAATTATAGGAGTGGTTAAAGACTTCAATTTTCAATCCCTTCGGCTTGCTATTGAACCACTTGCGTTATCTCTTCTTGGAAGCGAGGAATTTCCCGTAACACCATATATCTCCGTCAGGGTAAGTCCCGGAAAAATATCCGGGGCAAGATCATCTATTGAAAAGAAGCTGAAAGAATTGTCACCAGCCTATCTGAATGAGGTTTCTGTTCTGAGTGATGATATTGAGGCAATGTACAGTTCCGACAGAAAACTTTCAACAATTTTTGTCTTTGCAACAATACTGGCGGTAATACTTACCTGCCTGGGACAATACAGCATTTCGTCATATACCGCAAAAAGCCGGACTAAAGAAATGGTGATCAGGAAAGTAATGGGCTCAAAGCCTTCTGAAATACTGACTTTGTTTACAATTGAAATGGCAAAATGGATATTTGTATCTGTATTATTTGCATGGCCGGCGGCATATTTATTGATGAACAAATGGTTACAGAATTTTGCATTTCACATTGAGACAGGAGTTGGAGTTTTCTTAGTATCCCTGGTTATTACTTTGATGATTTCACTAATCGCAATCTCTTATCATGTTGTAAAGCTGTCGGGAGTAAATCCGGCAGAGATGATAAGGCATGAATAATTGAAAAAATGGCTGAAGCCATAAAAGCGAAACAGTTCTGCCAGATTCCCTAAATCGATAAAATATTGATCATGATTGATAACCGTTTGCCCGGATTTGATTTAGATTTGCGATATAGGTTGCAAAAAAGAGCTTTGAGTTATGGAAACAGCAATGATCTTTGAGCGGTTCTGGAATCGCTACTCTACTGAGAATCCCAATGCAAAACGGATCTATGATCTTTTTACAGCCCGGGGCGAGAAGGTTGTTCATGACCATATAGCCCTGAGAACATTCGACGACCCCAGAATGAACATAGAGGTGATTTCACGGGTATTTACAGATAACGGTTATGAGGCGAGGGGGAACTACGAATTTAAGGTCAAAAAACTGAGAGGGCAGCATTTCGAGCATAAAAGTGACCCGCAGGCACCCAAGGTCTTTATCAGTGAATTACTGACTGATCAGTTCAGTGATTATCTGAAGACAACCGTCCGCGGTTACCTGAACAGCCTGGCAGACACCGTTTATGCTGATACAGACCTGGTCTACGGCGGCAGCATATGGGGAAAGATATCATTTGCAACCTACAACAAACTGCGCGAAGAATCGGAATATGCGGCATGGCTGCTTGTTTACGGTTACCGTGCCAACCATTTCGCAGTTAAGGTCAATGAGCTAAAAAATTTCCCGACTTTACAGAAGGTCAATGACTTTGTTAAAGAAAACGGGTATCTCCTTACTACCGTCGGCGGAGAGATCTACGGAACACCGGAGGAGTTGCTGGAGCAGTCTGCCACGATGGCTGAGATTCAGCCCGTTGAATTCACAGACGGGGTATATGAGATCCCCTCGTGCTTCTATGAGTTCACCCTTAGATATAACCAGCCCGACGGAAAGCAGTATTCCGGGTTTATTGCCGCCAACGCCGACAAGATATTTGAAAGCACCAACTATTACAATAAGCAGGCTGAAATGATGTAGTCTGTTGACTCTAGGGAAGGTTTTTGCTTATGATGCCCTATCGTTTTCGTTAAATGGTTGTGCTTTTCTCGCCATCAGCATATTCCAGAAGATCACCCGGCTGGCATTCCAGGGCTTTGCAGATTGATTCCAGGGTGCTGAACCTGATTGCTCTTGCTTTTCCGGTCTTCAGGATGGAAAGGTTTGAAAGTGTTAAATCAACTCTTTCTGACAGCTCATTAAGTGACATCTTTCGCTTTGCCATCATTACATCCAGGTTTACAATGATTGCCATAATTCAAACTGTTAAATCGTTTTCGTTCTGGATTTCGACTCCCCTTGTTATAATAGCCGAAATCACATAGACGACGGCCGCCATTAATATCCATGCCTGACTGTCTGCCCAAAACTCGCTCAGTTTGTCAATATCAATTCCGTGATGCTGCAAACCACGGGATACTTCCTTGGCCATATAACTTATCAGACCTATCGAAAGAGTGTAATAACTGATTTTTGTAACCTGGGTGGCAACATAGCTGTTGAATGGTTTTAATAAGTCAAATTTGAGTAAAAGGCTGATAACCAGATAGAACAGGAATGCCTTCATTATTGAGATGGCCAGGATGAAGCTGTATATCCCGAAATAAGCCCATTGACTGTACTCATACATTTCACTTAAGTCCAGCTTTTGATACAGGTGTTGGAGAACCTCAGGTTTGAAAAGACTGTAGACAAAATTGACCAACAGGGCTCCGGCCTCAATGCACAGGCCAACGAAGATGATCCAGGCAACAATTTGCAGGACTGTGAATACGAATTTGTTCCTTTTTGACATAATGCTTATGGTTAAAATTACATCGCAAAGATAATAACTATTTATTGATTACCAATAAATATGCATTCATAATCAGCAAATATTTTATGTTACACGATAGAGCTAGTTTAACTGCTGGTTATCCGGAAGGATTTTCCGCATATCAGAACATGCAGTCCCAAAAAGCAGAGGCAAGAGAAAGTGCCCCATCAGATAGAATTTCAAATCAGGAGTGCTGTCTTTTTTTATGAAATCACAGGTTCTTAATTTACAGCAAATGCCAGTTCCAGTTCAATCTTTTTCACTTCTCCGTTTGAGTCGGTTGTGACAATAAAAGCTGTGAAATCGTCAAAAAATTTCCCTCTGAGAAAGATCCATTGCGAATCCCTGCGAAAGTGCTTCACATTTTGGATCTCGGCCTCTTCAATCGGATACAGGACATTAAGAGCCGATTCAAACAGTTTTGCCGCGTTTTCGTCTTTAAGAAAGAAGTCATTTCTGACCAACGACATGAGTACCGGGCATTCGAGATCCATGTGGATTGGTTCGATCATCTTAACTTCGGTACCATTGACAGTGATGTAGTTATCGCTTCCACAAGTATTGACTCCTGAACCGGGTTCGATAAAACCAATATTGATTTTAAAAAATGTACCCGAAAAGACCTTATTGACTGTAATCTGGTCAATCTCTGCCAATTGA
The DNA here is from genome assembly GCA_963732435.1 of uncultured Bacteroidales bacterium. Lineage (GTDB taxonomy): Bacteria > Bacteroidota > Bacteroidia > Bacteroidales > VadinHA17 > LD21. Next base: position 7,041 of record CAVSZL010000016.1, read on the forward strand.
ACATCGATGT
>CAVSZL010000017.1:0-61036 GCA_963732435.1 uncultured Bacteroidales bacterium
GAAGGAGGGGTGGCCGCAGTACAATGATTATCAAGGTGTTGAGATGACTCTATAGCGGCCGGGGTGGTTGACTGGCTTATCAGATTGATCTTCTTTTTTATTGATAACTTTCCTTATCTCATTCTTTAAATATTCAGGGTCCTGGAATCCAAATCTGTTTTCAAACCTTAGTACAATGAATCCAAGGCTCTCCAGATACTTATCCCTGTTCGCATCTTCCTGTATTTTAATATATTCACCATGGGGTTCTCCATCAAGTTCAATTATTAGTTTCTCTGATGGACAACAGAAGTCAACGATGTAATTATCAATACTATGTTGTCTTCTGAATTTCCTTCCATCAAGATTTTTTGATTTTAAAATATCCCATAATTCTGCCTCAGCTGAAGTGGATCTGTTCCTTAGAGACAATCTGTAAGATTTAAGGTCTTTTCTGTTGAATAGGTTTCTGTTTTTCATAGATCTAAAGATCAAAAGAAACGAATAAATCAACCACCCCGGCCGGGAAATGAAATTTGTAACTATCAATAAATCAATTGTCCCGGCCACCCCTCCTTCAAAAGGAGGGGAAAGTAAATCGAATCACCTTACTTAAAGTTATACTCTTAACTTGACGTCTATGCGCACTAGCGGGGGGAAAGTATATCGAACCACTTTGCTTACAATTCTAATTATAACTTAACGGCTATACTCTTTGAAACACCGGACAACTCAGAGGTTGAAATAATTTTAATTACTTCCCTGTTAACTGTTTTACCAGCCATCCGTTAATGATTTCATTCTGCTCGGGGAATGTCCAGTGACCCGTTTCCTGGAATATCTGTAATTCCTTAGGTGCATTTGTAACATTATAAGCAGAATACATAGATGTAGGAGGACAGACAATATCATTGTATCCCCAGGTATAAAATCCGGGTATTTTGACCCTTCGGCAAAATTAACAACATCATAGTAACCAAGTGTTTCCACCTCATCCGGTTTAGGTTCTGTATTTCTGAAATAGTGTGGCCAGCCACCGGCCCTTTTGTTCAGATATCCCGTATGGTCACAGAGTGCAGGATATATTGCGGCCATATACCTTATTCTGCTGTCAAGTCCTGCGGTGACAATCGTTAATGCGCCACCCTGGCTGCCTCCTGTAACTGCAATATCAGTACCATTGAACTCAGGAAGCGAGAAGATAAAGTCTACTGCCCTTACACAACCGAGGTAGACTCTTTTATAATAATGTGTATTCCTGTCATTCATCTTTACTTTGTTGTATGAGGTCAATGCCCCGGCTGCAAGATCAGAATATACCTGTGGATCGAGGTTTACAGGGATTCCATGTATCCCTATTTCCAGTGTAATAATTCCCTGAGCTGCGGTCCTCACATCACCTGCATAAGGCCTTATACCAGCGCCGGGTACTTTAAGAATTGCCGGGTATTTTCCCTGCTTTTTTGGGATAGCAAGAATTCCATAGATCCTTGATCCGATAACCTCATTCTGGAAACTGATATGGTAGACATTAACATCCCCGTTACACCTTTCCGGCATCAGGGTGATCCTCGGATCCAGATTAATCTTTCTGGCCTCTGCAATGGCATTCTCCCAGAAAGTGTCAAAATCGGCAGGATCTTTAACTGTTGGCTGAATCTTTTCAGGTTCAAAACCAGCTGTTGCCAGACCTTCATATCTTTTGCCGTCAACAACAGCCCAGACCATAACACGATAGAATCCCGGAACCTTCATTGTTCCTGATAATTCTATCTTGCCATTCTTAAGTACAATACCTGCTTTTTTTACATCAGGTATCATATCTGGTCCGGCTTCATAATCAATTGTGACATTTTCCATCAGGTTCCCGTATTTGAGCACCTGTACGGTGAATTTTGCCTCCTCATTAACTTTGTATGTCCAGTCTTTATGATCTGGTGAAACAATCACTTTAACCAGGCTTGTTAACCGGCTGTGAAAATGTGTTTAACGAAAATGCGATTAGGAGTATTAACTGTAACAACAGTATTTTTGGATTATTTTTCATAGAGGTATCTGTTTAATTAACTCAAGTTGCTAGTTATAGTTTGTAATAAAAGTATTTAAGTAGCTGTAAATCAAACTATAAACCAATTACTACAACATTTAATTTTATTTTTCAATTTATATTTTTCATTCAATTTCAGAACTCATCCCTGATCACCGACAGGTAGATTCTTGTTCCTTTCTCTTATTATTCACCTCATCCCCCTAAGGTATTACAGTCAACTTAAGAATTTGGTTTAGTCCGGCCTCTCCCCCTCTCCCGATAGCTATCGGGACCCCCTCTCCCGAGGTGAGAGGGGGAAGTCATTCAGAATGTTGTTGTTAATTCCTTTATTGTAGTATTTATCCTTTCAACTTCAAGATTTTTATCATGTAAAGTTATTCTATTTGTAAACCAGAGAATTTATACTGAGCCGGAGGAAATAACTTATTTTTTACTCCGATGAACATGTTCTTTTCCATTACCTACTTTTTTATTCCCATACTTCAATCCTAAGTATATACAATTATACTGTGTTAAAGCCCCTCCCACTTCGGGGGAGAGCCTGCCACGCCTTCAAGCGGGGGGTTTGGGGAGAGGCGGTATTAAAAACAGGGCAATGAATTGAATTTAGCATAACATCAATAAAAAATTAGCAACTTAAGTTAATTATCAGAATACATATCTGGAAAATAAATAAGATATGATCTGAACACACGTTTTTAACATTTGTCTCTTTCAAGTGGAAAGATAATTAATATTGGGCTTTTTTACTATAAAACGAAAGTTTCATTTTTTCATGATAAACAGTTGTTATCATCTGCGTAAAGTATAGTGATAATACTGTCAGTCCTGTTCCTATTATAAATGGCAACCTCCAGTTTAACATCCATAGCACACCACCAAACAACGGGATCACCACTGCTGATATATGATTTATTGTAAATCCGACAGCTGTTGAAGATCCTAAATCACCAGGATCTGCGGTCTTCTGAAGATATGTATTCAGCCCTATTGAGAAGTTAAAGAATATGCTGTCCATCACGTATAAGCCTATAACTATCCACAGATTGTCAATAAATGCATATCCGAGGAAAAGTATAATAAGACTTGCACTTTCCAGAGACAATACTACCCTTTCCCCGTACCTGTTTATCGCCTTTGAAATCTGCGGATTCAGCAGATAGGTAAGAGTATAGTTGAGTACATAGATTCCTGCAACTATGTTTAGCTTAAGATGGTAATGATCAACAAGTAAAAAGATGGCAAAAACTGTAAAAATCTGGCGTCTTGCACCACTCAGAAAGTTCAGAACATAATAAAGCCAATATTTTTTTCTGAGAACCAATTTTTTATGCTGATGGGGAATCTCTTTCTTGACAGGATTAATGAATAGCATATATATACCAGATATACAGATAAATACCCCAAGGATCAGAAAAGTATAAATATATGGCAAAATAAAAGATAGTCCCCATATTAAGCAACCAACCCCTATGTTTGCAAGAGCTCCATACCCCCTTAACCTTGCGAATACAACCGGTGATTCGGAAGTGTTAAAGTACTGCACTGTAAGTGACTTGTTTGTGGTTTCAAAAAAATGAAAGCCAACTGACATAATTAATGTAGTTGTTAATAATCCGCCCAGGGAGCTGAAAAACCCGGTGATCCCAACTCCAATACCAAGTAACACAACTGACCATGCCGAAAGCCGGTGCTCTTTGAAAATAAGCAGAAGGTATATAGCTGTAAAAGAGAGGAATCCGGGTATTTCACGAACAGCCTGTGACAGCCCGATCTGAAAACCGTTAACCCCTACTACTTCTGTGGCATAATTAGTAAATAGAGCCATCCATCCCTGTAATCCTGCACTTGCACATATTACCAGTATCATAAGATATCGGTACATGGGATTTTCTTTCAAATAATCCATAGCTTTTATTAAGAGAGGTAAAAGTAGCATTTATTACAAATCTTCGATAAACTTTAGAAGGAGAAATCAGGGAAGAATACGGAATACTGTGCTCCGGGCCCTGCGTCCCCAGCCTTGAGTCCTGAGCCTAAAGCATAGAGTTGTGAACCATATGGTACTCAGTAATTGGCCAGATTTCCACTCGTAGTAATAATCATACTTCAAGTTTTATTATCTTTGTTGTATAAACGAGCATAAATTTTACATGTTTGAATTAGCTTCGGTGAGCTCGCAGGCTCAGTTCATAAATAAGCAAGTATAAGTTCATTGCGAGTTTTACCGCTATGCAGAACAAACTATGTGACCATTTATAATTAATGTTTATACACATGAAAACTGATAAATCAATAGTGCTTCAAAGGATCAAAACGGTTGTCAGAGAAATTGATCCTACAGCAGATGTAATACTTTATGGATCCAGGGCCAGGGGGGATGAACATCCGGATTCGGATTGGGATATAATGATTCTGGTTAATTCAAAAACAGATCTGGAATTAGAAAGCATTTTTCGACACAGGCTATATGAAATTGAACTCGAATTAGATGTTTCTTTGTCAACTACGGTTCATAATAAAAATGAATGGAGATTAAAGCACTGGATGACTCCACTTTATCAAAACATCAGCAAAGAAGGCCTAAGAATCTGAAGATGAAAGCCACTCATGATGATTATATAAAGTACCGGTTTGAAAGAGCATGGAAAACATTTGAAGATGCTAAAACCCTTGCAAACCTTAAAAGCTGGAACTCATCAATGAATAGATTATATTATTCCTGCTTCTATGCTGTACTGGCATTATTCTCAAAACATAATATTAATAGCCATACTCATTCAGGAGTCAAAACTCAGTTGTCTCTGCATTTTGTAAAGACCGGATTAGTTGATAAAGAGTTTGGGATGCTATATGGAGATTTATTTGACCTAAGACAAAAAGGGGATTACGGTGACTTTTTTGACTTTGAGGAGCAACATGTGATGCCATTAATTCCAAGAGTTGAAGAATTTCTGAAAACCATTGAGACCCTGACCTAAAAATAACAACCTTCTGGCAAAAGCTGACATCATTTATCCGTATACTACCGTCTTCTTAATTCTTGTTTCGTTTGTCCAAATATTCGATTGTTCAATTCTTCATTGCCCCGGTATATTAATCGCCCCATTTATCCGGTTTCAGTTCCGGCACCAGATCTGAATAGAATCCTTCTTCTACAAATATTTTGCCACTTTGTAAATGAAATCCCGTCTCTCCGTCCCTTCCGCCTTCCGCCTTCCGTCTTCCGCCTTGCATCATGAGCGTTGATCAGTAGGCAGTATGCAGTAGGAAGGCAGACTTTTAATAAAGGTTTCTTCCCTCTTTAACATTATTTAAGTAACTGAACTTTTAAAAATTATAAAAAATGCTTTATTATTGTAAAGGTGACTTTAAACATGATCAGCCTGTTATGCCAGCAGTTAAATGGGAAATATTTACTCCTTTTGTTCAGTATTCAGTTTAGCAAATACCTTATCAAGTCTAAGAGTTTCTCTTTTCATAATAATAATATTCCTTGTATCAGGCGGGCTACTTTTTTCACAAAAAACCATCGGAGTTCAGAAAACAGAGATTCCACCGGTTATCAACGGAAGAGTAGATGATGACTGCTGGAAATCAGCATCTTCTATAAGCGAATTCTTCCAGCGTGAACCTGCTGAGGGAGAACCTATGACGGAAAAAACGGAGGTTTTTATAACTTTTGATGCTAATAACATTTACTTTGGTATAAAATGTTACCAGGATCCAGAAACTATTTCTGCCAAGGAAATGATACGTGATGGAGACACAGGTTCAGATGACAGGGTACATATAGTTTTAGATACCTACCTTGACCATCGCAATGCATTTTATTTCAGGGTTAATGCTCTTGGAGGGATACAGGATGCCCTTCATAGTCAGAACGGGAATGTTATTAACAATAACTGGAATGGCCTGTGGACAGGTAAGGCTAAAATCACCGGTGAGGGTTGGGAGGCAGAAGTTGCAATTCCATTTAAATCGATAGGATTCAATAAGAATAGTGACCAATGGGGATTAAGAATTAACAGGTATATTTCAAAGAAACGGGAATTTGGTTCCTGGCCAAACGGAAACCTCAATTCCAATAAATTTCAACTTACAGATGCCGGGATTATCGAAGGTTTAAAAGGAATTACACAGGGGATAGGATTAGATATTGCTCCATATTTAATCTCAGGTTTCGATTCAAAAAAAGACATTAGCACCAAATATAAAATAAATGGAGGAGTTGATGCCTACTACCAGGTAACTCCTAGCCTGAAGGCTTCATTATCTATTAACACTGACTTTGCTGAAACAGAAGCAGATTCACGTCAGATAAATCTTACAAGGTTTAGCCTTCGTTTACATGAGAAACGCAACTTTTTTCTTGACGGATCCAATTACTTCTATTTTGGAATTGAGGGGAAAGGAATAGAACCCCCCTCAGGAAAAATGAGTCCGTTTTTTTCCAGAACAATTGGACTGAACTCTGAGGGATTACCGATACCTGTAAATTATGGTGCTAAACTAACCGGGCATATTAATAACTGGAATATTGGTATGCTTCATGTAAGCGACGACCGTGATTATGGAAATACACATTTTACTGTTGCCAGGGTGAATCGTAATATAGGACAGCAATCATCCATTGGCATGATAAGCACATTCGGGAATTCATACGATTCAACAAGTAATATGGTTGGCGGGTTGGATATAAAACTTGCCTCTTCGAAATTCAGAGGGAATAAAAATATTTCTTTAGTTCTTTTTGGCTTAAAATCGGTATCGGATAAAATTCATGGTAAGGATTTTTCGTGGGGTGGGACATTCTCCTATCCCAATGACTTAATTAATTTTCGTCTTGGGCATGTTCAGATCGGTGAAAACTTTGTTGCAGGTTTAGGATATGTGCCACGTACAAATATCAAAGAGACTTTTGGTTCATTGACAATAGGACCAAGGCTTAATAAGTGGGGAATCAGGCAAGTCTTATTCGGCGGAGAATTTGATTATATAATTGATTTTTCCAATAAGCTGCAAACCAGGGAGATGTCTGTCAGTCCAATCGGTATCCGTTTCGAATCTGGTGAAATGTTAAGCTACAATATTATTAATAAGTATGATTTTCTGGATAAAGATTTCAATATTTATTCGGATTACGTTATACCGGCTGCCGAATACAGCTGGTGGGAGAATCAGTACACATTTACATCCGAAGCAAGTCGTAAAGTGTATGGTAAAATCTTATACGGATCAGGTAACTTTTATACAGGTCGCCAGAATTTTCTTGAATTAACTGCTAACTGGAAAGTATTTGTCCATCTGTTTATTGGTGGTACCTACACAACCAATATGGTTAAGCTTCCTGAAGGCGATTTCACTGCAGATATTTTTCAGTTTAATGCCAATATTCTTTTCAGTCCCGATCTGACATTATATAATTATCTGCAATATGACAGTGAGTCAGAAGTAGTTGGTCTTCAGAGTCGTTTTCAATGGATTTTAAAACCAGGAAATGAGATATTACTTGTCTGGAATTCAGGTTATACAAAACCTCTTGAGCGATACCAGTTAAATGAAAGCGCCATGAGATTAAAATTGAAGTACAATATTCGGTTTTGATTATTGGCTCAGGTTTAGTTAGAAATTTCAAAAAACCTGAAGGTTATTGGGTGTGGTTTATATAAGAGTTAATCTCTTTTTTAAGTTTTGGGAGATGAATAGTAATAATACCCCAAATATTTTCATCGGAAACCGAATCATAGCCATGAATTATTTGATTCCTGAGGCCAATAATCCTTTTTGAATTTTCGATAGGGAAGTTAATATCTTCCTTAAGAATTCTGTTCATGGCTTCGCCAATAATCTCAAGGTTTCTTTCTATAGCTCTTTTAAGTAATGGATTTTGTTTATAATTATCGAAATTCCGAGGTTCATTTCCAAAAAATGAATCTATTTCATCTATTGCTATTTTGATGTCATATAAATATTTAAGCACCTTCTCGTTCATAAACTAATTTTTTGTTTCTGTCGACAACCTTTCTAAAAATAGGGTTACGTATCGCCTGGTTTTCAAGAAGATCAACAGATCTGCTGAGAAGTTTTTCCAGTTTTTCTTTTAAATCCATATAGTTGTCAAAATACTCCAGAATATCAATTTTATCAAACCGGACTAATAAATCTATATCGCTTTTGTCATTGAAATTATCAGTCAGGACAGATCCAAAAATATATAGATCTCTGACTTTATGTTGTTTACATAGATCAATCAATTCATTCCTGTTTTTTTCAATAATGTTCATTTTTCAAAGATATGAAATCTATCTAACACTCAGATACTGCATTATAATTATGTTAACAGTAACTGGTTGTTATTATCATGATAGAATAATTGGATGTAATTGTAAAACATTGTCAGATAAGATAATATATTTTCTGCTTAAGTCTTTCTAATACCTTCTAAAATGTTTTAGCTAGAAACCAGTGATGATGATGGAGATTAATCTAATGGATTTGGGTAAGCTGAATTCAGGATTTTCTCATTTGTAGAGATTAAAGAAAATCCCCCGAAATATCAGATATCCGGGGGATCATACTAACCAACCTCCTAACCTAACCTAAACTCAATTTTTCTGTTAAAGAATTATGTTTAATCAATCTCTTATATAAGACGTTTGAGCGGAGAGTTACCCCAAATCGAATCTGATATATTTTTGTAATATCTGATTCCTTTTGTACTCAGGTTTTTGGTTTATGTTATTCTTAAATGCGTTCAAAATAATCTTGCATTTTGCAATTTATATTGACATTTTTAATAGAAAAACAGTCATTATATTGACAATATTGATTACAAATTATTCACATTTTCCACTAAAATTCCTTTATAGATTCAAAATAATGGCAGAATCACCTGTTTTCCACACTTTTTCTGAACATTCTAGTAACTAGTAGAATATCAACGATTGTATATTAGATCTGGGTTTCCTTCGATTGTTAATTATGTTAGTACATGGGATTTGAGGAAGGCCGTAGGCATTACATATCTTAATGTCGGGTGGAGCCCGACAAAAGGCATATATACTTCTTAAGCCCCATAGTAATCGGGCGTAATAAAAAAATCTTCAGAAATACCAGTCCTAATACTTAAAGCCATAACTATCCAAAAGTATCTTATACTCTTCCACCAATATGTAGAAGGATTGATAAAAAATATTTCGCCCACTACGGGGCTAAACAGGTTTTGGGGTTTTCAGAAGCAGGGCGTTGCCCTGCCTTAACCTATTAAAAGCCTACGGCCTTCCTGTTTTTCGTACTTTTATCAAGAGGTTATACATTAAAGAAAATCTTTAAGTTCCTTTCTCAGGAACTCCAGCGCCTTGCTTATTCTGGCCTCCACTGTTTTTACCGAAACAGAAAGTACTTCGGCAATCTCCTGGTATTTAAGTCCTTTATTTCTGTTCATTTCGTAAGCTTCCCTGAACTTTTCAGGCATGTCTGCCATAGCTGTTTCAATCAGGCCATTCAACTCAGACCAGAGTATATAATTTTCAGTATCGTATTCCAGAAGTGAGGTATAATTAAGTATATACTCAGTGTGTTTGCTGATTATCTTCTTATGCCTGTACCAGTCGATGCACCTGTTTTGAACCGATTTGAGAAGTATTGATTTAAGGGAATTTTTTACATCGAGTTTTGTACGATCCTCCCAGAGCTTGACAAATGTATCCTGAACAATCTCCTCAGAATCAGCCATCTCTTTTATGATACTGAAAGCAAACATTACCAGGTCCTTAAAATAAGCATGATAAATCTCCGAAAAGGCATCAGGGTCACCCTGGTTAAGTCGGGAAACTAAAAACCTTTCATATAAGAGGTTTTTTCGGAGCATTTGTCATGATTATTCAAGTAAATATATAAATTATTTTATGAGTACAGGTAGTAATGAATAATCAATTCAAATTAGCTTGAAAATCAATTTACTCCCGGCCAGCCGGGGTCTGGGGTAATTTATTATATATTAATCCTCTTTGCCTTTAACTATCTTTTTTCAAGAGTCAAAGCGGCCTGCATCATTGCACGTGCATAGGCTGTCGTGTAAACAAATCCTGCATAGTTTCCTCTTCTGGGATGTTCCCTATCGTAGTCAAGACTACGAGGATGCTCAGGGTAGAGGCCAAACTTATATTTTCTTTTAACAAGTTGTTCCATCACCGCGAACATGTCAACCGTACCAACATCAGTTGAAACCTCAACATATTTTTCTCTTGGGATGTCCACAGTGCAGTTCCGGTAATGGACATGATTGATCCTGTCACGTGAAATCAGATAATCGAGTACTTCCAGCGGATCCTCGCCTATCTCATTAGAAACTCCACAGTCGTAGGTCATCCCGTTCGATGGGCTGTCCACAACATCAATTAGTCTTTTCCAGTCATTAAAGGTACCCATTATTTGCTGTGAGCCACGGCTAACCGGTACGGGAGGGTCGTTGGGGTGAAGCGACATGCGCACACCTGCTTTTTCCGCAACCGGAATGACTGCTTTCAGAAAATAGGTGATATTGTCCCAGAGTTGGTCATAAGAGTAAGCACCAATATTTGGTAATGGGGCCAGATCTTTAGGTGCCGTATTTGATTCGTGTGGTGCACGGGCTTTGGGATTTTGCCAGATAGTGTCTGTACGATAATAATCAAATCCAAGATTACCCACGCCACCACGGCCTGGTACAGGATAATAGCCTTCAACAAGGCGATGAGCATAAAAGTTATATTCTAAAACAGGAAGACCCGCGGCACCTGCTGCACGAAGGGAATCCTGAACCTTTTTGATCTCTTCATCACGTCCTTCCCTGTTATAAATAACCTTTGATATCACGGGGAGCATCATATTGAAGACTGTTAATCCTTCGGCCTTAAAGCGATCCATAATGGTACGGATCCCGGTTTCAGTCCAGGGCAAAGGAAGTCCATCCTGCCATTGAATTAACACATAGTCAATACCAATTTGTTTCAGCATACGCATATATTCAGGAGGAGCTTCTCTCGGGCAGGTCAGTATCAGCTTTGGTGTATCCGGTCCGTCAGTAATTGGCCATTGAACTTTCTTCGGAGAATTGATTTGCGAATTTTCTGATTCATCACCCTTCTTTCCTGACCCTGTGCAGCCACTTAATACCTGAAACTGATATGGCAGCTGTCAGAGAGGCGCTTTTTTTAATAAAATCCCTACGGTTATTTTTCATGATTTTATAATATTATTATTTTAATCCTTTTTGCCTGTAACTATCTTTTTTCAAGTGTCATAACAGCCTGCATCATTGCACGGGCATATGCTGTGGTGTAAACAAATCCGGCATACTGACCGCCCCTGGGATGTTCCTTATCGTAGTCAAGACTCCTCGGATGTTCAGGGTAAAGGCCAAACTTATATTTTCTTTTGACCAATTGCTGCATCACCGCTAACATGTTCACCGTACCGGTATCAGCGGAAACCTCAACATATTTTTCTCTTGGTATTTCTACAATGCAATTCCGAAAATGTACATGGTTGATCCTGTCACGTGAGATCAGGTAGTCGAGTACTTCCAGCGGATCCTCACCTATTTCATTCGAAACTCCACAGTCGTAGGTCATTCCGTTCGATGGGCTGTCAACAATATCAACCAGTCGTTTCCAGTCATTAAAGGTACCCATGATTTGCTGTGAGCCACGACTTACCGGTACTGGTGGGTCGTTGGGGTGTAGTGCCATTCTTACCCCTGCTTTTTCCGCCACGGGGATAACAGCTTTCAGGAAATAGGTTATATTTTCCCAGAGTTGATCATAAGTGTAGGAACCTATTTCTGGTAATGGGGCAAGATCTTTCGGTGCCGTATTAGATTCGTGTGGTGCACGAGCAGTGGGATATTGCCAGATTGTGTCTTTACGATAATAATCGAAACCAAGATTACCAACGCCACCACGACCCGATTCAGGATAATAACCCTCCGTGAGCCGATGTGCATAAAAGTTATATTCCACAATTGGAAGACCTGCGGCACCTGCTGCAATAAGTGAATCCTGAACCTGTTTGATCTCTTCTTCACGTCCTTCCCGGTTATAAATAATTTTTGATATCACCGGAAGCATCATATTGAAGACAGTTAATCCTTCGGCCTTAAAGCGATCCATTATTGTACGAAGTCCGCTTTCTGTCCAGGGCAAAGCAGGACCACCCATCAGGACATGGTCAATTCCAATTTGTTTAAGCATTCGCATATAATCAGGAGAAGCATTACCAGGACAAATCAAAATAAGTTTTGGTGTATCGGGTCCTTCAGGAAGGGGCCATTCAACACCCTTCCGTGTTACATTTTCAATCTCTTTTTTATCTGAGCCAGTGCAAGCACTAAGTCCGGTAACTGTTACTCCTGCAGCCAGTGAAGCACTTTTTTTAATGAAATCTCTACGATTGTTTTTCATGATATTTGTTTTTAATTGAAATTGAATTGCCTTATTTATAAACTCATTTGACAACAAAATCTTTCGCCTGGACTATGAAGGTATTTATTAAACAGAATGCATCCTAAAGTATTATACTTCAGACATTACCCGTTCCAGTAAACCTTTCATGTATCCTATTGAGAAAGCGGTACTTGTTTCTGGACCATACGACATAACTGGAATATGATCGGCGATTATGGTACCATTGAACTCTACATCTTTAAGTGCATTTAAAATTTTGTACATGTCGGCATATCCGTCATCGAGAAAGGTTTCCACGAAATGTGGCAATGGTTGACTAACATTACGAAAGTGTACTTTAAATATTTTTTTTCTTTCACCAAAATATTTTATGGTCTCAATAACGTTTTTACCCATAAGAGAGCCACCTTCAAGCCAACAACCTACGCATAAACAAAGTCCTATATTGGGACTATCAGCAATTTCGAGTGCCTGTTTGTATCCCTCAAAATTTCCAAAAATACAACGAGGGATACCGCCAAGTTCCGGAACAGGTGGGTCATCGTTATGAATACCTATTAGTACATTTTCCTGTTCTGCCACTGTTGCAGCTTGTTTAATAAAATATTCATAGTTCTCCCAGATCTCTTCCTGACTATACTTTCGTCCGTGAGTCAGGGGACCTGTAAATTTTTCCCCTGTACTGACAGATCCTGTAATTGGCTTTGATAAGTCGAAGGCTCTTGCTGAGGCTCCGCCTCTTGTAGTTTCACGCTCTGAGCTCCAGACACCATTAGCCATATGAGCGTAGGTGGTATAAGGGATACCAGCTTTACCAAGATTTCGTATATGTGTTTTGTATTCCTCAATTTTGGCATCTCTCCCAGGCAGGTTTAAAACAATTGAGTCCCTGTTGTGAACACCCCTGTTACCCATGGCAAAGACCTTAATTCCTGCAGCCTCGTAAATTTGACGACGGCTGTTATAGTATTCATAACTTGCCTTTTCTGCTACAGACCAAAGTACGACATGGTCTATACCCATTTGTTGTATGAACTTAATTTCAGTTTCATTTGGCTCTGATGAAGCCTGTACTGCAATTTTTATGTATGGTTCTTTTAATGGAAGATTTGACCGGTTTTTAATATAATCATCTTTTTTATCTTCCGTAACAGACAACTCATTCTTACAGGAACTTATTCCTGTAAGTGTAACAGCTGCCAGGATCGAATTTTTTTTGATGAAATCTCTACGGTTGTTTATCATAACATGGTTTAATTCAATATGATTTAGCTAATTTAAAACTCAATTGACAACTATATATTTCGGTCTTACTCCACAATTATTTATTAAAGCAAAGGATCTTAAATACTAGCCCTCAGCAATTACTCTCTCAACAAGTCCTTTCATGTAACCTATTGAAAAAGCAGTTCCTGTCTGTGGATGGATCATAGTAGGAATATGGTCGGCAATTATTACACCATCAAAATCCACATCTTTTAATGCTCTCAGAATCATGTACATATCAGCATAACCATCGTCGAGGAATGTCTCAGTGAAGTGTGGGAGAGGCTGATTAACATTCCTGAAGTGTACCTTGAATATCTTTTTCTGAGCTCCGAAATATTTTATGGTTTCAATAACATCCTTGCCCATAAGCGTTCCTCCTTCAAGCCAGCAACCAACACATAAACACATGCCCACATTTGGACTATTGGCTATTTCAAGAGCACGTTTGTAACCATCAAAATTGCCGAATATGCACCTTGGTATTCCTCCAAGTTCCTGAACAGGTGGATCGTCGGGATGTATCCCAATTCTTACATTTTGTTCTTCAGCAACAGCAGCAGCCTGTTTTATAAAATATTCATAATTGGCCCACAATTCATCAGAAGTGTATTTACGTCCATGAGTCAGGGGACCTGTATATGTTCTTCCGTTCCAGTTGCCCGCAACAGCACTGTCAATATTGAATCCACGGGCAGAAGCTCCACCTCTTGATACTTCACGGTCAGTACTCCATATACCATTAGCCATATGTGCATAAGTAGTATAATGGATCCCGGCTTTACCAAGGTTTCTGATATGGTTTTTGTATTCCTCAATTTTTGCGTCTCTTCCTTCGAGGTTCAAAGTAATTGCATCCTGGTTGTGAACATCCCTGTTCCCAAATCCAAAAACCTTAATTCCTGATGCCTCAAACATAATGCGGCGACTGTTATAGTATTCGTAGTTCGATTTTTCAGCATTTGTCCAGAGCACTACCTGATCAATACCCATCTGCTGAATCCACTTAAGGTCATCTTCACTGGGCTCTGGTGAAGCCTGCAACGCAATTTTAATATAAGGTTCTTTTGGCGGATAAGCTGAAGGGTCTTTTATGAATCCTTCGGTTTTGTTCTCTGAAACCGGAGGATTTGTCGTACAGGAACTCATACCTGCAAGTGTTACTGCTGCAAGTGCAGTACCATTTTTAATGAAAGCTCTTCGATTGTTTATCATAATTATTTGATATTAAAAGTTATATATTGAAATAAAACAGTAAGTATTCTAAAATCTCTCAAATTCGCATAATTATACTGGAATAATTCTATTTCGTTCACCCCTCTGTTTTTTCATATAAGAGGGGTGAATGAAAAAGATTAGAATACTCTATTTAATTTGGTAATAGTAAACACAATAAAAAATATAAGGACTATTTATCCCACCATACTCTTGTAGCTAAATTATCAACACCTTGTTGGTTAACAGCTTCTTGTAGGTTTGCCGAGTTGATTACATATTCACTATCGGGGTAAACCAATCGGCGAATAAATGCCCCGGGTACTTCTGATCCAGGGTATGGATTTGGTGCTAGTGCCGGATATCCGCAACGGCGAAAATTGGAGAAAGCTTCCGGCCAATCGAGGAAGGAGGCTACCCAATATTGTGTATTAATCTCTTCCAATGCATTGCCCAGATTTAAGGGATTGGCTTGGGTATAAGCTGATATTTTATCAGCACTTATTGTACTTCCATATCCTGCCATTTGTGCCATATGAGCTTGTATTGCATTTCTGTAAATCGCCGATGCATCACCAGTAGTCCATCCACGTATTACTGCTTCAGCTAAAAGAAACTGTGTTTGGGAGTAACTGACAAAAAAATGAGGAGCAGTAACAGTCGTTACAATAGCTATATTAGTTGCACTGTAATCCCAAAGACTAGCTACACCATTTGCTGCATAAGTATTGACAATTGTAATATCATCATAGCCCATTGGCATACCAATCTGTTTTGAGGGATCTGAGGTTGCGCGACTAGATGTTTGTTGCGTTCCATTTATAGCACCAACATATCGTACTGCAAAGAGTGGCAGTCTGGGATCATTTTTTGATTTTAAAAAGTCAACAAATGGTTTTGTAAGATAATAATTAGCCTTTTCAGTTCCGTTAAGGGATTGTCCTATGGGATTTTGGTAAGTGGAGTTATGTTTCAAAACTGCGTTATCCAAATTTGATTGCATTAATCCTCCGGCAATTGCTTTTGTAACATATGTTTGAGCCAATGCTGGATCAACCTTTGAAAGTCTCATTGCTGTTCTTAATAATAATGAATAGCCAAGCCGTTTCCATTTATTAACATCTCCACCATACATTATATCATTTGAGGATAAAGGTAGAGAGGTGCTTAAAGCCGCAGATGCTTCATCTAATTCTTTAAGGAGATCTGTATAAATAGCTTGTTGTGAATCATATTTTGGACCAGTTTTATTCTCTATAAATCCCTTCCCTGCTTCAAAGTATGGTATATTACCATAAGTATCAGTTAAAATCTGGAATGTATATGCCTTCCAAATCCTGGCTATGTTATACAGATTCTTTGTATTGTTATCCTTACCAGCTTTATCAAGAACATCCAATAAATCCTTTACAACAACAGGATATAAATCATTCCATGCTTGTTGAGAAGCCGATTTATAAAGCTGGTTATAATTACCACCAACAAGTGAAGTACCAAATGGAGAGACAACTTGTTGAACTATTGCTGCAAGATAAACAAGTGGAAAATTCCTGCCTCTTGCAGGAGAGTAGATCATTGCATGATTCATAACAAGTTCCGGGTTAAGAGATGTAGGGTCAACTTTATTAATATTCATTTCTGTAAACCCTTTATCACAACTTGAAATAAAACTAAATATTACAAGCAGCCCAATTATCATTGTGAAAATTTTAATACTTTTCATACTTTAGAATTTTAGATAGAATTAATACTTTAGGAATTCCTGCTTAAAATTTAACATTAAGATTGAATCCCAAACTTCGGGTTAATGGTAACGTCGCGAAGCCCGATCCATCAGAATTATCACCTACACTATTGGGAATCTCGTCAGGATCCATATTTACAGTCCATTTCTTCAATGTGGCCACATTATTGGCAACTATACTGAAGCGAAGCCCTTTAAGAATAAAATTAGTTGGCAAAAGTTTAGTAAAATCATAGCTTAGATTTATCTGACTAAGCTTCCAGTAGCCTGCATTTGATATGTACTGGTCATTTATAACATTATTAACGGCTTCATAATATGGTTGTATGTCAGCTTTTGTAGTATTTACTGAACCATCCTGATTGACGCCTTCTCCAATCACATATCCGACATCTCTACCTGGCAGAGTCCCTTTATGTAAACCGTGTCGCCAATAATTACTATTATTTCCACCGCCTGTGACATAGTTTTTCCCTAGTTTGTAGGTAATTAAAGCAGATAAGATTATTCCTTTATAGTCAAAAGTATTACTTATTCCTCCAAACCAGTTTGGTTGATTACTACCTACATTTGTCAGAAGGCCTTGTATAGGGAAACCGCTATTCTTATCAAATACTTTATTGCCTTGTTCGTCCCGTTTTTGCAGATATTTATAAATCTGCCCCAATGGCCTCCCTACAATTTCTCTGACACTTCCTACTGTTATCATTGTATCAGCTGGATTTTCCCCTAGTTTTAGTACTTCTGAAGTATTATAACTAGTATTGGCGGTGATATCCCAGGAAAAAGAATTTGTTTGAATAGGATTAACAGTTACCTGTAATTCAAAGCCTTTATTCAAACTCCTGCCTACATTTATTAACTGAGAAGTATAAGATGAAGTGTTTGAGACTTGTGCTGAAACTATTTGATTATCAGATATTTTATTGTATACAGAAAAATCAAAACTGAGAGCATTCTCAAACAACCTGATATCCATTCCAGCTTCAACTTCTGAAACCCTTAATCGGACGAAGATTGGAATTAGGTATTGTTGAACCCCTTATGGTCCCAACAGGTATAAGTGCATTTGCCGGATTTGGAAAAAGATTTGCATTTACTTCATAGTACAATTGATTTGAATAAGGTGCAACATTATCATCACCCACTTGTGCATAACCAAACCTTAATTTACCGAAAGATAACCAATCAGGCATGATACTCTTCAAAGCGTCTGAGAATACGTAACTTGTTGTTATAGAAGGGTAAAAAATACTCCTGTTATCAGGGGATAATGTAGAAAACCAGTCATTACGTCCTGTTAAGTTTAAATATAGATAATTTCGATATGAGACTTCGGCGGTACCATACAATGAGTTAACAGCTCTTTCGGATAAACTATAAACTGGATCTTTTACTCGTCCATTACCTATTGTATATAGATCTCGTTGAATAAAATCCTGAACACCTGTGCTGTTGTAATCCGCTCTCCGATACATTTGATTGCCCCCCAAATTAACATTCAGCCCAAAATCACCAACTTTATGTGTGATTCCAAGTAGAAAATCAATATTTCTTTCCCGAAATTTATAATTTTCCTGAGTGTAAGATCCGTCAACAAATCCTGCCGGAGGCTTACTGCCTTGACCAAGATAACCGGTCGGTATATTATAGTCCTGATCCCTGACATAAAAATCTTGCGCTACCCTTCCTTGTAAAAAAAGCCAGTTAGTAAATTGATATTTAACCAACATATTCCCAAACAGCCTGTCTCTTTTTATATTCTCAAATTTCTTTGCAATAGAAAAATATGGATTAGTTCGGGGTAAAAATCTTCCCCAAACAAGTTCATTTCCGATTTCATCAAACGCATACTTCTCAAGCAAATCTAAAGGCATGGAATTAGCCATAGTCGTAACACTTAATGGAACTTGGAGACTATATACATTAAGAGCCTGAGGCGGGTTTACATTGTCTTCAATTGAGTAATTAATAGACCCATCTAGTGTGAGTTTTTTTGATATAATCTGAGAAAAACCAATGTTAATTGAATTCTTTTTATATGTTGAGTTTGGGACAATTCCAGAGACGTTTGTATTTGAGTAAGTGGCAGCAAATCCACCATTTTCCCCTCGATTAGATAGCGTAAATGAGTTTGTTAGATTTTTTCCAACATCATAAAATTTCTTTATACGATCGTAGACAGGTTCATAAGGAACTTCAACATTGTCAAATAGTATTTGGGTCATACCTGGCTGAAATTTTTCTCCAAAACTCCAGGTTCCTGATGTAGGCCATGCTGTAGTAGGTCGAACTCCTCTCTCTCCTTGTCCATACTCATACTGGAAATCTGTAAAATCCAAGGGTGTGTCCGTTGTGTAATTTACATTATACTCTACACCAAGTCCCATACTATCCCCCTTTTTCTTGGTTGTTATCATAATTACTCCGTCTTTTGCTCTGGATCCATACAGAGCTGATGCCGCAGCACCTTTCAATACAGTCATACTTTCGATGTAGTCAGGACTAAGACTTGAAAGTCCATCTCCTCCATCCGATGCATTTGTTCTCCGTGATTCAAATCTTGAGTTATCCATAGGCATACCATCAATAACAACAAGTGGAGTATTTGCACCAGAAAAAGAGGATTGACCTCTAATACGAATTTTTGTAGAGCCACCTGGGCCAGTCTGAAGGAACAGTAATATTTACACCACTAAGTTTTCCTTGAAGAGCGGCAAAAGTTTGGTTTGAACGATTTTCTGCTATTTCAGCTCTGGATACTGAGCTGGTAGCATAACCAAGAGTTCTTACTTCTCTTCTGATACCCAGAGATGTTACGACTACTTCGTTTAAAGAAGTTAATGACTCTGCCAATTGTGCATCAATTGAGCTTCTTCCACTTATAGGTATCTCCTGGGGAGTATATCCAATGAAGCTGAAAACAATTATCCCATTAAGGTCTGGTACATTTATTGTATATCTTCCTTCTGCATCAGTTATTGCTCCAATTAAAGTTCCTTTGAGTAATACGTTTACTCCAGCCAGTTTGCTCCCATTTATATCTGAAATCTTTCCAGTAACTGTATATTGTTGGAATTTTGGAGCAACATATTCTTTTTTTGTTTCAGGTGTAAGTATTATCTGGCGGTCTAAAACAACGTATTTGATATCCTCGGTTAAGATTTCGTCCAAAATATCCTTTATTGGTTCATTATCAGCTTCAATATCAACTTTTTGCTGGACATTTACCAGTTTCTGATTGAAGAGAAAGTAAAACTCACTTTCATCTTCAATCTTATTAAGGACTTGCTCAATAGTTGCATTTTTAAGTGAGAGGGAAATCTTTGTATTCTGTGAATAGGATGTTGAAGCTACAAGATTCACAAGACTACAAAACAGAAGAAAGAAGGTAATTTTCATGGTTAGTAGTAATTTGTTCCAATTACAATATGGTTTCTGCAAACCATCGTAATCCAAATATTTTTTCATACTTTTGAAGTGTTAGGGTTATTAATAAGATTTTTGTTTGTTAAATCAGGAATCGTTTATTTGACCTCTGACTGCGGGGAAAGGTGTTACAGCACTTTTCCCTCTTTTTTTAAGGTCATAATATGTTCTATTTCAGGTTGTTTTCATAGGCATTTAGTATAAGCTTATTAAAATTGGTTATGTTAACTTCTTATATATTTCAGACAGGTTTTTTCCCTGATTCGTATATTATTACTTTTTTCCTCGGGAATGAATTATCAGGCAGAGGGGCACGTTTTACTTCCATATAGTCAATTGGCGAAGAGATCTTTAATAATTTCAGGATCTCATCAAGAGACTCCTCCTGAAATGTGGCTCTGTAGGAATAGTTCTGAATTTCCCTGCCCCTTAGCTCAATATCGACATTAAAAATCTGTCCTATTTTTTTAACTACACTGCTTAATGGTTCATCACGGAATATGAGTTTACCGTCTTTCCAGGAAATATATTTATATGTATCTACTGTTTTAATAATAGAGGTTCCATCTGCTCGGTTGAATGAAAGATGCTGATTTACATTAAGCTCAGATTTATTAAGATTGTTTTTATCATCTGTCATACATACTTCAACTTTGCCTGACACCAGGGTAACTTCAGATTCCTTTTCATAATTATATCCTGTAACATTGAATTTTGTACCGGTCGCCCTTACTTTAACTGAAGATGTTTCAACAATAAATGGTCTTTTTGGATTGCTCTCAACCTCGAAATAAGCTTCTCCGTTAAGATATACAGTCCGGTCATTTCCTGTAAACCTGTCAGGATATTTTATGCTGCTTCCTGAATTGAGCCATAATGAAGATCCATCCGAAAGCTTAATTGCAGACCTCGTTCCGAATGCTGCAAATATCTCATTGTAAACTGGTTCTTGCAACGATCCGGAGTTATCTGCTTTCAATACATAATATAAAATATTTCCTGCAACAAGTGGGATCAGCAATACAGCAGCAACATTTTTCCAATAGTGCCAAAGGTTTTTTTCGGGTGATTTGAATGAAATTCTTTTCTTTATGTGGCTATATGATTTCTCTGCATTAAGAATCTTTTCCTTCTCACTATCCCCTGAACCAGCCCATATATTTTTATAATTCTGAAAAATATTCCTGTTTTCTTCAGATCTTTCGGTCCATTCTTTCAGCTCCTTAAGCTCCTCATGATTAGCTTCTTCTGAAAGATATCTCGTTATCAGTATAACGATCCTGTTGTTTTCTTCCATTATTCTTTTTGTAATTACAATTTAAAGACGTCAGAAAGGTGGTTTACCCTATTGGGAGCATTGATAATTTTAATTGGATGTATTAATTAGATGAAAGACAATGATTTGGAAATGGCGGAAGGCGGAAGGCAGAAGTAAAAAGTAAGCAGTAAGTAGTAAGCCATGCAGGAAGAAACCAGGTGATTTTGATGTTGCCTGTTAGACCAATAAAGGCTGCATAGGATCGTTCATTAAAAGAGTTTTCAAAGTTGTTTCTTTCTGCATTGCATCACATGGAATTTCTGTTCCTGTAATAGCAGCAGCGGCGGCAAACTTCCCTGAGGTTTTAAAAAATAAAAAGCAAATGACAGAAAATAAATGATATAAGGGCGAAGTTATTTTGAATTTATTTTCCATGGGTCATTTGTGGCTATAAGCCATTTTTTTAATTCCGAAATAAGATAACTAAGTGTTTCAGGTTCTTTACCGGCTATATTATTCAGTTGAAAAGGGTCGTTATTGTTATCGAACAGTATTGTGTTTTCTGATCCATCGGGTAGCTTATTTATAACCATTGTATGTGTGTTTGTCCTGACTCCCCTTATCCCAAGATTATTAAATGGTCTGCACATAAACAATTGTGATGTCGGGCGTTCTCCTTTTCCCGTTAAAAAGATCTCAGAATAATCATTTCCCATCACACCTTTGGGAATTTTATTGCTTATTCCTAAAAGACCTAACAAAGTTGGATAGAAATCAGGTACAGAAATCAGGAGGCTGTCCCTTGCAGGTGTGATATGATCAGGCCAGCGGATAATAAACGGAATAACCATTGATTCTTCATAGAAAGTGTTTTTTGCACGTTCATTATGTATTCCGATACAATCTCCGTGATCTGATGTAAAAATGACAATAGTATTTTTATCCATACCCGAATCATGCAATGCCTTGAGGATCTTACCGAATTTGTCATCCACTCCTGTTATTTGTGCATAATAGTTACGTGCATGTTTCCTGTAATATGCACCCCATGAACTATCCGGGGGAGGAATATTCGGGAAGGCAAAGATCTTTTCGTCAGGGATACTGTCGTACATATCCAGGTATTTCTGAGGAACATGATCATAAGGCGGATGAGGAGGATTCATTGACACAGCAAGTGCCCATGGTTTATCGGGATCGCGGTATTTACCATCTTCATTGTTTAAGAATCTGATAGCAAGATCTGTTTCAATTTCAGGTGACCATTGATGCAGCTGAGTGAATTCTTCCCGTGTTGCTTCACTATTCCAGTATATCGGATTATTATGATTATCTAATGTATTATAGCCATACCAGAAACTGAAACCATGTCTTCTGTCGGGAGGAGTCCATTCATTGTTGTAGTTAGCAGCGGTAATATATGGTTTTTGAGGAGTTTCAAGGTGCCATTTACCTATATATCCCAGACTATATCCTTTGTCTTTTAACACATCCGACCATGTAGTATCGGATTTTCGCAAATAAATATCCGGGGAGGTATTATACATACAATTATCTGTTACCCCGTTTGAAACAGGGTACTTACCTGTCATGAGCATAGCCCGGAAAGGACTACTTAAAGGGTAATTGCTTACTGCACTTGTAAGTACCAAAGATTTATTTGCAAAAGCATCAATATTTGGTGTGATAGCAGGCTCTATTCCCATAAAACCCGGGGCATGGCCCCTGAATTGATCCGGAAAAACTATAAGAATATTTGGAGCCTTTTGCTGTTTATTGTTGCAGGAAGCAATAACCGGAACAACAAGCAATGATTTTAAGAAAGTCTTTAAATGGGAATGAAATTTTATATTCATCATAATATAATTTTGATTTTAAAGGTATGATAGCCTGCCCCGCTTAAGCCATATTCGTCAAGCTAAGGATTTATTATCTGTTTGTCTCGGCCTCTCCCCCTCGATCCATCCCCAAAAGCGGGACTGGTCTCCCCCGAGTGAGAGGGGGAAGTCATTCAGGATGTTGTAGTTATCAACATGTCAACTCCACCAAAGTGGAAGTCCTGCTCCTTCCATTTTCGGGTTGGTCTTGCCATAGAAGCCTGGCGCGAAAGGAAATTTTTTCTCTATATTATCGATTAACTCGACTCCGTATCCTGGTTTATCGGGGATCGTAAGCCATCCATTTTTGATTTCATAAGGGTCCTTAAAAATTTCCCACTTAAGTGGATTATATGTCATATTTGTCTCACACATGTGACCACTTGGAACTCCGGCCACCAGATGAATGTTTGAAATAGTAGAAAGACCTCCTACCCAATTATGAGGATCGTACTTTCTCCCATATTTAGCTAAATTCTGGCCGATATACCAGCCTTCGGAAATTCCAGTGTAATTGGTGTCAGATTGCACAATATCCATTGCCCCGGAGTTCATAAACGGCTCTAACTGGTACCGGTTCCAACAATTTTCTCCGCCTGATACCATTACTGATGGCATTGCGGCTTTGATAGCTAGCAATTTGCCTACTACATCCGGCACATTAAATTCAAAAGGTTCCTCGTACCAATAGAATTTAAGATCCTCCAGAACAGGGCAAAGCTTATTTATGATTGTATCTATGTCCCAAGGAAATTTTTCAATACAGAGGTTGAAGTTGGGTCCAACAGCTTTGCGGAGATTTTCCAATATTGGAATGTATTTGTCCATTGTCATCCCACTGAATTTCCAACTAGTACCCTGACGAAATTTGAAAGTATCAAACCCAAGCTCTTTATAGCGAAGCGCTTCAGCAATGAGCGCTTCTTCTCCATTGTCATACCAGGCATGTTCAACACCCCCACTTGCATACATGTGGACTTTATTGGATGGAACTCTGTCACCCGATATAATTTTATACACAGGTTTACCAAGAGCCTTTCCAATAACGTCCCAGATTGCATTGTTGACTCCAGCCCATGCTCCCATAGCTGTTCTGTTATGTCCTTGATTATTAGTAATGAAATCTACATCAAATACATTTGCTCCTTTTAGGAGAGGGGCAATGTATGTTTCGGTATATTTCTTAATCTTGTCAGGTTCGCAATAAGGGCTACCCTCGCCTATACCTATGATTCCCTTATTTGTAAATACCTGTACAAGAGCCGAATCAGTTTTCCAGACAACAAGTCCACCAACCCTCCAAAGATATTTGCCTTCAGGAGCAACGTAGGATAGAGGAGTAACTTTAATATCAGTTATTACAATATTTTCACGATTCAAACCCTCAGCAGGATGGGACCGTTTGTCCGCAACATATTCGTTGTTGAGGTTTTCAAACGCTACGATGCCAGTTGATCCGTCTCTTCCAGTGTAACTATCTTTCAACCCTGAAGAGGAATTCAGTCTATCCAGGCCTAACGCTCTTAATGCCAAACCCGATGAGCAGACGATTGCTCCGGTTGTCAGGAACGAACGCCTGGAAAAATACTTGCTTTTTGTATTATTCATTTTATAATAATTAAAGGTTAATTTACTTTGTTTTATCTAATACTTGGGTTTCCTGATTGTTTCCTTCCATTATTAATTTTGTAATTACAATTAAAATACGTCTAACCTTTCCTATTCATAAATATTCTTAATTTATTGTTTCCCTTAGTGTTACTTAGAGCTACCCTTTGTGCACTTTGTGGTAAAAAATCCTTAACCACAAAGGAACTCAAAGTCCCGATAGCTATCGGGATTCACAAAGGATACACTAAGTTTATGAATAATATAAGCTAAGATATTGACAAATAATTATTATATATCAAGGCTTGTTTAAAATATTTCTCAGTTAAATTTTTTAAACAATGAACCATAATAGTGCGGTGCACAAAAGAGTCCCCTGGAATATCAGATATCCGGGTGACCGATCATGAATCCCGGTGAGAGCATTGGCTTCGACAACTCTAATTTTAGCAGGTGAAAGTATCCTTTAAATGGTGGATCCGTTCGAGCATTTTCAGTTACACTGACATAGCAGCCTGCATCATTGCACGGGCATAGGCTGTAGTGTAAACAAATCCTGCATAATTACCTCCCCGTGGATGCTCCTTATCATAGTCGAGAACCCGCGGATGCTCAGGGTAGAGGCCAAACTTATATTTTCTTTTGACCAGTTGCTGCATCACCGCTAACATGTTCACCGTACCATTATCCGTGGAAACCTCAACATATTTTTCTCTTGGTATATCCACAACGCAATTCCGGTAATGTACATGGTTGATCCTGTCACGTGAGATCAGGTAGTCGAGTACTTCCAGCGGATCCTCACCTATTTCATTTGAAACTCCACAGTCATAGGTCATCCCGTTCGATGGGCTGTCAACAATATTAACCAGTCGTTTCCAGTCATTAAAGGTACCCATTATTTGCTGTGAGCCACGACTTACCGGTACAGGAGGGTCGTTGGGGTGAAGTGCCATGCGCACACCAGCTTTTTCGGCAACCGGAATCACTGCTTTCAGGAAATAAGTGATATTGTCCCAGAGTTGTTCATATGAGTATGCACCAATATTTGGTAATGGGGCCAGATCTTTCGGTGCAGTATTGGATTCGTGTGCTGCACGGGCATCGGGATATTGCCAGATAGAGTCTTGACGATAATAGTCAAAACCAAGATTGCCAACGCCACCGCGACCGGGTACAGGATAATAACCCTCTGTAAGCCGGTGAGCATAGAAGTTATATTCCACAATTGGTAGACCTGCGTTACCTGCTGCTATTAGTGAATCCTGCACCTGTTTGATCTCTTCATCACGTCCTTCCCGGTTATAAATAATTTTTGATATCCCCGGAAGCATCATATTGAAGACAGTTAATCCTTCGGTCTTAAAGCGATCCATTATTGTACGGAGGTCCATTTTCTGTCCAGGGCAAAGCCGGACCACCCATCAGGACATGATCAATTCCAATTTGTTTCAGCATACGCATATATTCAGGAGTGGCTTCTCTCGGGCAGGTAAGTATCAGCTTTGGCGTGTCCTGATTTTCTGGGAGGGGCCAAACAGCACCTTTCTGCGTACCATTCTCAATCTCTTTTTTATCCGATCCCGTGCATGCACTAAGTCCGGTAACTGTTACTCCTGCTGCTAATGAAGCACTTTTTTTAATAAATTCTCTGCGATTATTTTCCATAATTATCTGATTGTTCTTCTTCAGCCCAATTTACACTATTTAACCTTATTAAACCAGTGGAGGAAGGATATTTTTTTGCTTTTATAAAAGTTATCTGTTTACTAATATTTTAAAAACTTAGAGTATAATATTTATACACCAATGCGATGCCACTCCTCCTGCCCAAGGCCTGCGCCCTGCGCCCTGAGCATGAGCGTAGAATGTAGAGCGTAGAGTAGTGAGCAGTAAAAATTAAAATGCTTCTAACGCCTCATGCCTCAAACCTCACGCCTCATGCCTCTGCCTCACGCCTCACGCCTCACCTCCGCCTCACACCTCACACCTCAATCCAAACTTCCGACTTCCGACTTCGGTCTTCCGGCTAAAAGTTTTCATCAATAAACCAACCATTTATCATCTGCATAGTGCCATTCTCGTTTGAATAATTATTTTTGCCTTATATATCCTGATATAATGCAGCAAGAAAACCATCTTCTACAGAAACGTATAAACCTTTTCGACGGAATAGCAATTGTCGCCGGAGCGATGATTGGTTCCGGAATATTTATAGTAAGCGCCGATATTGCAAGATCTGTCGGATCTCCCGGATGGCTGATGATGGTATGGCTGATTACCGGAATTATAACAATAATTGGTGCGATCAGTTATGGCGAACTTGCTTCAATGATGCCTCATGTGGGAGGACAGTATGTTTATCTGAAGGAAGCTTACCATCCTCTGATCGGATTTTTATTTGGATGGACCACTTTCCTGGTTATTCAATGCGGATCAATAGCGGCAGTTGCGGTGGCATTTGCCAAATTCTCAGGAGTTCTCATTCCATGGATTTCGGAAAAAAATGTGTTGTTAAATCTCGGACCCTTAAAAGTTAACAGTACAATGGTTGTGGCAATTGCAATGATCTCATTTCTGACATGGCTGAATACTAAGGGGATAGTTACAGGAAAAACTGTTCAGAATTTCTTTTCCTCAACTAAAGTCATTGCCCTTTTCGGGTTTATTGCAATTGGTTTCCTGGCAACAAAAAATATCAGTTCCTTCGAAATTAATAAAGAAGTGTTCTGGCAGGCCAGCAGGATTGGTACTGATGGTCAGGTAGTACCACTTATAGGTTTTACATTGATTACTGCAATTGGTACAGCACTTGTAGGATCTCTGTTCGCTGCTGATGCATGGTATAACGTAACTTATATTTCAGGTGAGGTTATAAATCCAAAACGGAATGTGCCATTAAGCCTCTTCTTTGGGACTTTGCTGGTTTCAATAATATACCTTCTGACCAACTATGTATATATAAAAGTTCTGCCGTTATCAGGCTCTCCTGATGGTGCGGATGTTCTGAGCCGCGGTATTCAGTTTGCTACCGACGACAGGGTGGCCACTTCTGCAATGAGCGTTGTCTTTGGCGATTATGCCGCGATAATTATGGCAATCTTTATTATGATAAGCACTTTCGGTTGCAATCATGGCCTGATAATGGCTGGTCCAAGGGTCTATTATGCAATGGCAAAAGACGGACTGTTCTTCAAAAAAGTTGGAAAAATAAATAAGAACGGAGTCCCGGGTTTTGCAACTGCCGTGCAGGGTGTTTGGGCTGTATTGCTTTGTTTGTCAGGAACATATGGAAATCTACTTGATTATGTGATTTTTGCCGTTTTAATATTTTTCACTCTGACTATCCTCGCTATTTTCGTACTGAGGGTTAAAAGGCCTGATATACCCAGACCGTACAAAGCATTTGGATACCCTGTTATTCCTGCAATTTATATCCTGACTACGACAGCTATAATGGTGATACTTTTAATGTATAAGCCGAATTATACATTCCCCGGACTGGGAATTGTTCTTCTGGGTATACCGGTTTTCTACCTCTGGAGAAAATTTAACAGGAATCCCAGGGAGAATGAAGAATGTGACTAATCAGTCGGAAGTCGGAAGTTTTAACCACGGAGTCGCACAATGTTTGCACGGAGTTTCACGGTTTCTTTATTTTAATAATTGGATCTGGAAAAGTTAGTTTACTCCGTGTATTACTCCGTGAATACTCAGTGTTACCCCGTGGTTAAAGGATTTTTTTAAAAAGGTTATTAGAATAGTATCTAAAATGTTGTTTGATCATACACTGATAAATATTATATTAGCATATTAATTAAGTGTAAATTAAACACCTAATAATAAGGTTGGAAATTCTTTACCCTAAACCAGATAATCATTAAATCCATGAAAAAACTATCATTCATTATTTCTGTTGCAATCATACTTTTTTATGGTTGTACATCAAGGCAGGCTTCCACTCCGGAGGCCGGTTACGGAATAATCCAGAATCCATCTGCTGAAATCACCGACGGGTCAGTTATAAAGGGATGGACATTTGATCCCAGGTCCAGAAATGCCACCCATTTCTATGATAATGTTGCCCAGGAAGGTACTAAAAGCCTGTTCATAAAAGCTGACAGGTTTGCAACTGGAAGGTGGACCTCGAAAGTTCTTCTTAAACCTTGGTCGAAATATAGGTTTTCAGGATGGATTAAGACTGAGAATCTTGTGTCCCAAGATGGTAAAGGGGCAGGCTTTCGTATGGATGGTCTTAAAGTTGATGCTCAGGGATTGACCGGCACAAATGACTGGACCCAGGTTAGTTATGAGTTCGAAACAGGTAATAATGACTGTGCATTGATAGCCTGTGTTCTTGATGTTGAGAAGACTGCAAAAGGAAGAGCATGGTTTGATAATATGAAAATGGAATATATCTCATCTGAAAAAATAGCAACTGATATCAAAATCAATACCGGAACAAAAGCCGAGCCTATGCCGGTTTATATTTACGGCCAGTTCATTGAGCATCTGGGCCGGTGCATCTATGGAGGCATCTGGGCAGAAATGGTTGAAGACCGTAAGTTCTGGTATGCTCCCGGTAACAGGGAATCACCATGGAGGATCTCAGGTGTGAAGGAGTTATTTTCATTGGAAACCAGGGATCCATTTACAGGAGCACAAACTCCTGTTATTTCTTCTGATGGTGATAAAAAAGCAATTCTGCTTCAGGAAAACCTTGGACTGAAAGAGAACCTGGATTATAATGGAAGAATTATACTTAAGGCATCTGACGGCATTCAGAAAGCAGTGGTAACACTTAAATGGGATGATAAAACGGAGGTTATTGAAATTGCTGATATATCAGATAAATATGCAACTTTCCCTCTTAAATTTAAATCCACTGTTCTTGTTCATGATGCTGTCTTATCTATTGAACCTGTTGGAAAAGGAAAGTTGTGGGTAGGAACTGTTTCACTGATGCCATCCGACAACGTTGAAGGATTCAGATCAGATGTTCTGACTCTCCTGCGTGAACTTAATTCTCCCGTTTACCGTTGGCCAGGGGGTAATTTTGTCAGCGGATATGACTGGCGTGACGGTATCGGAGATCGTGATAAACGTCCTCCGAGAAAAAACCCGGCATGGACAGGGGTTGAAGCTAATGATGTTGGTATTCATGAGTTCATGAAATTCTGTGAATTGATAAATACTGAGGCATACATCGCAGTAAATGCAGGACTTGGCAGCGCAGATGAGGCTATGGCTGAAGTGGAGTATGCAAACGGGGATGTCAGTACACCGATGGGAAAACTAAGATTGAAAAATGGTCAGGATAAACCCTGGAATGTCAAATTCTGGTCAATCGGAAATGAAATGTATGGAAACTGGCAGCTCGGATTTATGACAACTGAACAGTTTGTCGCAAAGAACAATGATTTTGCTGACAAGATGCGATCGGTTGATCCTTCAATCAAATTAATAACAGTCGGAGACCTTGGTGAATGGGATGAAATGGTGCTTGCAAATTGTGCTGATAAAATGGATTATATAAGTGAGCACTTTTATAAAGCTGACAATCACGGCGGAGGACTTATGACTCATGTTAACCAGATTCCTGATGCGATCAGGGAAAAAGCTGTTGGTCACAGGGAGTATCGTAAGACTATTCCTGCCCTTAAAGGAAAAGACATCAGGATTTGCCTCGATGAATGGAACTACTGGTATGGTCCCCATATTTACGGAGAGCTTGGGACAA
Source organism: uncultured Bacteroidales bacterium (assembly GCA_963732435.1). Classification (GTDB taxonomy): domain Bacteria; phylum Bacteroidota; class Bacteroidia; order Bacteroidales; family VadinHA17; genus LD21. The sequence goes on from CAVSZL010000017.1 coordinate 30,615, forward strand.
GGTATTTTTTCAGGGATGCAATGGGTATAGCTGCCGGGATAAACGAATACTCAAAGAGCTCAGATATTATCTATATGGCAAACTATGCACAGACAGTTAATGTTATAGGATGTATCAAAACAAACACTACACATTCGGTATTCGATGCAACAGGCCAGGTACTTAAACTTTACCGTCATAAATTCGGATTTATCCCTGTAGAAATCAGTGGTGAAACCAGGCCCCTTGATATCGGAGCCACACTCACAACCGGAGGAGATACTTTAACTGTTTCGGTGGTAAATCCAACATGGGAAGATGTGGAGTTTCCTCTTTCAATTACAGGGAATGATGCATCCGGGAATATTGAAATATGGAGAGTCACGACCGTAGATGAGATGTCGACCAATGAACCGGGACGAGAACCGGTTGTAAATATCGTGGGTCCTGAGGCTGCCAGTTTCAGTAATAAACTTACAGTCGGGCCTGCAAGTATTACAATATTCAGATTCCCATTGAAAAAGGAATAGGTCGATATGGATTATTTGGGTATGAAGTGCATAGCCGTCAATTTAAGAGTTTATCATTTTAAAGAATACTGACAATCAATTAAATCTGCTATTTCAACCCTATTGGCATTACTTTGTGTCATACAGCCTCTCCCCAAACCCCCCGCTTGAAGGCGGGGCAGGCTCTCCCCCAAGTGGGAGGGGCTTTATTTCAGGATCAACATCCTGAATGATCTTCCCCCTCTCACTCGGGAGAGGGGGTCCCGATAGCTATCGGGAGAGGGGGAGAGGCCGGTAGTGTAACACCGTGGTTAATATATAATAATGACAAATGTTCCCGCAAGGTTTTTTGCAACGGCTTAAAAGTCAGGAATATATTGATGAGGAAGCTCTTCTGAAGGCTTTACAAGAACCCTCACCTGTAAGTGTAAGGATAAATTCAGCGAAGTGTGATAAGAAGCCACTTAATGCTGAGCCTGTTCCCTGGTGCAACACAGGGTATTATCTGCATTCCAGACCATCTTTTACTCTCGATCCGCTTTTTCATTCCGGTTGCTACTACCCACAGGAGGCCTCAAGTATGTTTCTCGAACAGGTTTTTATCCGGTCTGCAGGCCAAAGAGAAAATTTAAAAGTCCTCGATCTGTGCGGGGCACCTGGTGGCAAAAGTATTCACCTTTCGGATATGCTAGGAGCTGATAGCCTGCTTGTTGCAAATGAAGTCATAAGGGCAAGAGCGGTTGTGTTAGCTGAAACGGTAACAAAATGGGGTTCCGGAAATACGATTGTGACACAGAATGATCCAGCGGGTTTTGCAAGATTAGAAGGATTCTTTGATATAATATTGATTGATGCACCATGTTCAGGAGAAGGGATGTTCAGAGATACCATTGCAATTCAGGAATGGTCGGTTGATAATGCAGCTCACTGCTCAGAAAGACAAAAACGGATCTTGTTGGATGTCTGGCCGTCTTTGAAAGAGAATGGAATTCTGATCTATAGTACCTGTACATTCAATCCCGGTGAAAATGAGGAGAATATAAAATGGCTAATCGGTACAAGAGAAGCCGAATGTATCAGAATTGATTTGTCAGGACTCAGGGGGATCACTGAAATTGACTTTGAAGGTATATATGGGTATGGACTTCATCCTGATAAGGTGAAGGGAGAGGGATTTTTTATCTCAGCAGTCAGGAAAACAGGTAAACAGTCAAAGAAAACCATTAAAAACCATGGTAAAGCTGAACTCAAACCTGACAAAAAAGATATAGCCGTTGCTGAGAAATGGGCCTCTTTCCCAAAAGAGAGATTATTGAAATGGGGTAATGAACTATATGCTGTCCCGTGTGCATTGGATGATTATGTTTATCTTTTTCAGAATCTTAATGTGGTCAAACCCGGGACAAAAATATTTGTATCCAAGAAAAACAACAATATTCCTACACATGAACTGGCACTTTCAAGGATGGTCCGGAAAGATGCTTTCCCTTCCCGGGAAACCAGTTATTCTGAAGCAGTAGCGTATCTGCATCGTGATAGTTTTACACTTAAAGATGTTTCAACAGGCTGGAATATTTTAACATGGAAGGGAGTAAACCTGGGGTTTGTAAATAATATTGGGACAAGGTTTAATAATTATTACCCTGTTGAGTGGCGCATCAGAATGACTCTCCCTGAAGAAGGTTTTAAGAATATAATTAAATGGGATAGCAATGAAACGGATCTCCCGTGAGTTTCAGATTTTTGTCAAACCGGTAGGAGCAGAGTGTAACCTGGGTTGCCACTATTGCTATTACCTTGGAAAGAAAGACATTTACAGAGGGATGAAAAGCCATCAAATGTCTGATGACACTCTGGGAAAGTATATTAAACAACATATTCAGGCATCTACTGATAGCCTGATCAGCTTTTCATGGCATGGGGGAGAACCTCTGCTTGCAGGTATTGAATTTTACAGGAGAGTTGTTGAGCTTCAGCGAAAATACAAACCTTCAGGCTCTGAAATCATTAATGGATTACAGACAAATGGAACCCTGATTGATGACGCATGGTGTGATTTTTTTGCAAAAGAAAAATTTAATATAGGCATCAGTATTGACGGTCCTGATGAAGTTCACAATAGATACAGGAGAACAAAAGCAGATAAGTCTGTTTTACAAATGGTTATAAAGGGACATGAGTTATTGGTGAAACATGGTATCATTCCAGAGATTCTATGTGTTGTCAATGCGGAAAATGTTAAATATCCCCTTGAAGTCTATCGGTTTTTTAAAGGACTTGGAGCAAAGTACATTTCTTTCCTGCCGCTGGTTGAACAGATTAAAACATCTTCAACGGTAAGCAAACGATCTGTCCCTGCGATTGAATTTGGCCGTTTTTTAAGTATTATTTTTGATGAATGGGTGGAAAATGATATCGGAGAAATAAAGATTCAGATTTTTGAGGAAGCAGCAAGGATCGCCTTTAATCAGGATCATACACTATGCATATTTAAGGAGAATTGCGGAGGAGTTCCTGTTGTGGAGAAAAACGGAGATTTTTATTCATGCGATCATTATGTAAATCCCGATAATCTTCTTGGAAATATAAATGATCAATCGCTGACTTACTTTCTGGATAGTAAAAAGCAGAAAGCTTTCGGGATGGCTAAATCTCTGACACTACCTCATTTCTGTAAAATATGTGAGGTAAAGTCAATGTGCAATGGGGAGTGTCCCAAAAACCGTTTCATAACTGCTCCCGGTGGTGAGCCTTGGTTAAACTACCTCTGCCCTGGTTATAAATATTTCTTCAACCATTGCCGTCCTTTTGTAGATGCGATAGCAGAAGCTTGGAAAAATAGTATGTAGTTAGGAATTCTGTCTAAAGTTTTATGAGGAGGATTAATTATGGCAAATGGATTTTAGTGTTGAGATTCAATAAGTTCATATTACTTTCCCCCCGCTAGTGCGGGGCAGGCTCTCCTTTTGAAGGAGGGGTGGCCGCAGTACAGTGATAATCAGGGTATTGCAAAGATTAATAGCGGCCGGGGTGGTTAATTGGATTATCAGATTGTTCCTTCTTTCTTATTGATAACTTTCCTTATCTCATTTTTTAAATATTCAGGTTCCTGAAATACATATCTGTTTTCAAACCTTAATACAGTGAATCTGAGGCTCTCAATATATTTATCCCTGTTTTCATCCTCCTGTATTTTATAATATTCACCATGTGGATCTCCGTCAAGTTCAATTATTAGTTTCTCTGAAGGACAACAGAAGTCAACTATGTAATTGCCAATACTATGTTGTCTTCTGAATTTCCTTCCATCAAGATTTTTTGATTTTAAAATGTTCCATAATTCTGCCTCAGCGGAAGTGGACCTGTTCCTGAGAGACGATCTGAAAGATTTAAGACCTTTTCTGTTGAAGAGGTTTTTGCTTTTCATAGATATTAAAGTAAAAAGAATCAAATAAATCAACCACCCCGGCCGGGGAATGAACTTTGTAATAATCAGGTAATCAATTGTCCCGGCCACCCCTCCTTCAAAAGGAGGGGAAATTAAGAAGACCAAATTTATTAAAAGTTCTACTCTTAGGTTGACGGTTATACTCTTTTGGGGGTTGGGGTAAAAAACTGTTTTTAACACAACCTCTTCAGGCAAATCTTTATTTCAGTTTCTCCTTAAAGAACCCTATCGTCCTTCCCCAGGCAAGTTTAGCTGCCTGCTCGTTGTACCGTTCAGGATTGGAATCGTTGTTAAAGGCATGCGCTGCCCCTTCATATATAAATATCTGGTACTCTTTTTTATTCTTTTTCAACTCTTCTTCAAAAGCTGCAATACCTGCATTAATCCTTTCGTCATTTCCGGCATAATGAGCCATAACAGGGGCTTTTATCTTTGGAACATCTGCCACATCCGGCTGCCTGCCGTAATATGGAACAGCTGCGTCGAGATCAGGAGCATTAACTGCTACCTGGTTCGTCATGGCACCTCCCCAGCAAAATCCGGTGCATCCTACTTTCCCGGTTGAGAGTGGATTGGTTTTGAGGTATTTGACTGCTGCAACGAAGTTTTTTGTTGTCTCCTCGGGTTTAAGCTGCTTAAATAATTCACCTACATTGCTTACATCTTCGGGTGTACCCCCAACAGGAGATAGTGCATCGGGGGCAATAGCAAGGAATCCCTCTTTTGCCATCCTTCTGGTTACATCTTTAATGTGAGGAACAAGTCCCCTGTTCTCATGTATTACAATTACTGTTGGGAATTTCTTCCCTTTCTTTGGCCTGGCAAGAAATGCATTCATATCACCTGTTGCACCGGGATATTTGATCATTTCCGTTACCAGATCAGTATCATCCTGAATTACTGATGCTTTCAGGCTATTTTCCTCCAAAACGGGAAGCAATGCAAGTGCTGCTGTAGTACTCCCCGCTATCATGGCAAGTTTTCTGATAAAATGGCGGCGGTTTGTAAGACCCTTCCTGTAATCATCATAAATGGTTTTGATTTCTTTATTCATACTGATAGGTTTTAGTTGTTGAATAGTGTTAATTTCTATTATCTGGATTATATTTTTATATTTGTTATAAGCTGATAAGATATAAAACTTCAAGATACAAAATAATTTAATGTTTAGCAATATTTCAGGAGTTATCCTTGCCGGTGGTGCGAACAAACGTTTTAAAGGCATTACAAAAGCTAACATTGTTATAGATGGACGGACAATTATTTCAAGGAGTATTGATACTTTAAGAGATATTTTTGAAGAAATAATTATTGTTACCAACACCCCCGGAGAATTCACGGAATACTCTCACTTAAGAATTGTTGGAGATACTATTCTTAAAGCAGGACCAATCGGAGGTATTCATGCTGCTTTAAAAGCTTCTGAAACTAAAGCATTGTTCGTATTTGCAGGAGATATGCCTCTCCTTAAAAAAGATATCATTATCAGGCAAATAAATTATTTTAATACTCATAACTATGATGTAGTAGTTCCCCGGATAAAAAATAGAATTGAACCTCTTCATGCAATATATGACTGTTCAATAAGTAAAACCCTTGATGAATTCCTTAAGGAGGGGAATAGTTATGCTGTGAGAGATTTTTTTAAGCTTATTAATATCGGTTTTATGCAATTGGATGAATCAATTGATACAAAGAATGTATTCACAAATATTAATACTCCATCTGAACTGGATATCATTGAAAAGATCCTTGGAAATTCCCGGTTATGAGTACTGATAGATTGCTATAACAATCTTCATTAAAGATCAAATTATATTACTGATGCGTTTGATTTCACATTATTTTAGTGCCGCGAAGTGGCACAATATGAATAACCGTGGGTGTAAACCCACGGACAACTGTAAACTAAATACCTCAGCCCTGAAGGGGCTGAATATCAAACTATTAATATGAGCTCATTGTTCAACCCCCCGCAGAGCGGGGCAGGCTCTCCGGGGTTGACAGAGGGGAGGTTGCCTTTACCGTGGGTTGCACCCACGGTTATTCAAATTATACCCCTTTCAGGGTTAACAGATCAAATCAAATCAAAAAAAAAGAACGCTTATATTAATTTTATTATCAGTGTTTTATGTAAATTTTCTAAAAGTTAACGCATCACTACTAATCAAATTTTATTAACTTTATGATCTGAATAAAAATAAAATGGCTATCATAAATCATGAATAAGTATTTATTGATTTTCTTCGTTTACCCCGACCCCAAGGGGAGCGAAGAAAATCAATTTACTCCCCATGGGGATGGGGTAAATAAATTGATTTGCAAGCGATTTTGGATTGATTATTTATAATTTCTGAAACTCATATAAAATATAATATTATGAAGAGAGTATCATTTTGTTTTCTGATTATCACACTAATATTTTCTTCCTGTAAGAAGAACAGCAAGTATGAAGGTGTTCCATTTTCGGAAAAAGAGCCGCGTGATTGGGAAAATCCCGAAATGTTTAACATGAACAGGGAAGCTCCACACGCTACCATGATAAGTTATGCTGATGAAAAGAGTGCGCTTGATGCAATAAAAGCAAATTCTCCCAACTATATTTCTCTTGACGGAGTATGGAAATTCAACTGGGTTAAGTCACCCGATGACCGCCCGTTCTGGTTCTTTAAAGATGATTATGATACCCGCGACTGGGATGATACAGAAGTCCCATCAAACTGGCAGATGAAAGGGTATGATGTGCCGATCTATGTCAACATACCTTATCCTCATGAGAAAAATCCTCCATTCATAAAGCATGACTGGAATCCGGTAGGTTCATATAAAAGAAGTTTTAGTGTCCCGGCAGACTGGAAGAATAAAGAGGTTTATCTTCATTTTGGAGCTGTCAGCTCTGCATTCTATGTCTGGGTAAATGAACAGATGGTTGGGTATAGTGAGGATAGCAAGGTGCCTGCTGAGTTTAATATTACAAAATACCTTAAGGCGGGAAAAAACAACCTTTCCGTTGAAGTATACCGGTGGTGTGATGGTAGTTACCTTGAAGATCAGGACTTCTGGAGACTTAGTGGAATTCAGCGGACTGTATTCCTTCATGCCAGGCCAAAAACATTTATCGCTGACTTTTTCGCAATAGGAGACCTTAAGAATAATTACAAGGATGGTGAACTCAGGCTTGATGTATTACTTAAAAAAACTGATGGATCAGCAGGTGATCTGGTAATTGAAGCATCATTATTTGATAAAGAGCAGAAAATATACTCTGAACCTAAAGATATTTCGTTCACAGATAGTCTGACTTCAGTAAATTTCAGTAAAAGCTTCCCTGAAATACAGAGCTGGTCGGCAGAAAAGCCATATCTCTATTCACTGGTACTGAGCCTTAAAGACAGGAACGGTGATATTCTTGAAAGCATCAGCTCAAGGATCGGATTCAGAAAAGTGGAAATTATTAATTCACAGCTTCTTGTGAACGGGGTTGCTATTTACCTGAAAGGGACAAATATGCATGAGCATCATGATGTGAACGGACACGTTGTTGATGAAGCAACTATTATGAAAGATATCAGGATGATGAAAAGCAATAATATTAATGCTGTCAGGACTTCACATTATCCTCAGCAGGAATTATGGTATGAGATGTGTGATAAATATGGTCTTTATTTAATTGATGAGGCTAATATTGAATCACATGGTATCGGTTATGATAAAGATATAACAATTGCAGACAAGCCTGAATGGACCGCAGCACATCTCGACAGAATGGAGCGCATGGTTGAAAGGGACAAGAATCACCCATCAGTGATCATCTGGTCGATGGGGAATGAAGCAGGTGACGGTAAGAATTTCCTTAAAGGCTATAAATGGATTAAAGGAAGAGATGCCACCCGTCCGGTTCAGTATGAACGGGCAGAAAAAGAAACAAATGCACCGGAACGTCATACTGATATCTGGTGCCCTATGTATGCAAAAATTGAATACATTGAATCGTATGCTAAAAATCCAAAGAATGACAGGCCGCTCATATTATGTGAGTATGCTCATGCAATGGGAAATTCGACAGGTAACCTTCAGGATTACTGGGATGTAATTGAAAAATATCCAAAACTTCAGGGTGGGTTTATCTGGGACTGGGTTGACCAGGGACTATTAAAAACAGATGAAAATGGTGAGAAATACTGGGCTTACGGTGGTGATTTCGGAGAAGCAGGTATTCCAAGTGACGGGAATTTTTGCCTTAACGGACTTGTCTGGCCCGACCGGACTGCTCATCCCGGTTTGTATGAAGTAAAAAAAGTTTACCAGTATGTCGGATTTGAGTCTTTAGATCTGAAGAAAGGAATTCTCAGAATTGTAAATAAATATGATTTTACAAATCTTTCTGAGTTTAATTTTGAATGGGAAGTTGTATCAGAAGGAAATGTCATTCAATCCGGCAAAATTCCTGTTACCGATCTGAAACCTAAAGACGGACTTACAGTATCCGTTCCTATCTCAGATATTTTTCTTTCTCCCGGGGCTGAATACTTTCTTAACATAAGGGCTTTCAGAACAGACGAATGGAATTATGTTCCTGAAGATCATGTTTATGCATCTGCTCAGTTTAAGTTGCCGGTTGAGGTAAAACCTTTGAAAGCAGTATATGACCCTCTGGCTGTTCTTCAGACAAATACAACCGGAAAGAAATTTGAAGTAAAGGGCGTTGAAATGAGTGTAATTTTTGATCTTGAGTCAGGACGGCTTGAATCACTTAATTACAAAGGTCTGGAAATGATTAAAAAGGCTCCTGAACCTGATTTCTGGAGGCCTCCTACAGATAATGACTATGGATATAATATGGACAAACTCCTTGGCATATGGAAAAAGGCAGGTGAACGCACTGTTGTGACCAAAGCCAATATTAGCCAGCCTGAACTTGGCAAAGTGATAGTCACTTTTAATTATGATATTCCGGATACCATTGGGAAAAAAATTGCAGGTTATTCAAGTTCATATACAATTTATGGTTCCGGGGATGTTGTTGTAAAAAATCAGTTCTCCAAATTGTCATCCTCAATACCGGAAATACCAAGAATGGGTATGCAGATGCAATTGCCTGAAAAATTTGTTAATCTGACCTGGATGGGACGCGGTCCACATGAAAATTACACCGACAGAAAAACTTCTGCAGATATCGGGTTATATGAGAGCACAGTTGCTGAGCAGTATACGCCCTATATCCGTCCTCAGGAAAATGGCTATAAAACTGATACACGCTGGCTGCTTTTATCAGATGATAACAGTAACGGATTACTTGTTACCGGGGATCCTGTCATATCATTTTCCGCTTTAAACAATGTCCATGATGATTTTGAATCACCAGGAAAATTATCGACTTACAGGAAGGATGCATTAACTGCAAATACTCATACTACTGATGTGAAACCCCGCGACTTTGTCAATCTGAACGTTGATATGGGACAGATGGGTGTGGGAGGAGACGATTCCTGGGGTGCTAAAATACATCCCCGGTACAGATTACTTAATACGAAATATGAGTACTCTTTCAGGATGAAACCTGTTGTAAAAGACGATGATATACTTAAACTGGCAAAGGAGAAGTTTTAGTATTTCAATTCCACCTTTAAAACATCTTTTTCGCCGGTCATCACATTTTTTACATCATAAACCAGTGGTGCCGTTACCTTCTTGCTAATGACAACTCTCGTTACTGAGTTGGCTGAAAGGGTAATTGAAGATGGGGCATCAGGAATTCCGTTTACCAGGTAGAAAGGAATATCCGATTTGTTAGTCACTTCAAAGAAAAGTGATTTATCATTCTGAAAATATGGTTTGCCAACTGATATGCACTGGTAAAAGAAAGGTTTCACATATTCCTCTTTTCCTGCAAGCATGTTTTTAAAATATGCAATTGTACGCCCTGAAAACATCGCCTCCTTAAGCGCATCGTGACTTCTTGCTTTTGCAAAAACCAGAGTCATGGGCCGGTTTGAATATTCCGGCTCAGTGTAGTCCTCACTAATAGTACCATGACTATCGCTGTTAGCTAACAATGCAAGATTATTCTGTTGGCATATTTCAAAAACAAGAGGATAGTATTCTGAATCATTGAAAAACTCTATCCCATGAAGCCATTTGTTCTTTATGAGTCTTTTATGAATATCATATAATTTTGGAATACCGTCTGGTTCCTGGGCTCTCCATCCGGGATGGTTCCAGTGCAGGAATGCCCCCTGCTTAATGGCTGCTTCAAAAGCATCCCATACAGAGTCTCGGGCAATAAGTGCTGCATCATTAATAAACAGAGCGTTGAAATGTCCGGGAGGCATCTTACGGGTTATCTCTGTAGCATGGACAAGTATGAGGTTTCGTTCCCTGGCATAAGTTTCCCCGATTTTCCAGGCAGCATTATGGTCAACAGGTATAAAATCTTTTTTAGGGGTGTATTCAAGGTGATCTGTAATGGCAATCGCATCAAGACCATCGCGTAATGCCTCATCGATTCTTACCAAAGGCCATACATTTCCATCTGAGAATACTGTATGCATATGAAAATCACACTTCAGTGTAACGTAACCCGGCAAGTCAGGAAGATTAACAATTTTCCTCTGCCCGAAACTGGTCAGTGTAAGAGGGATCAGTAATAGTGATATAATAATAAGTTTTTTCATGAGATAATGGTTTTATTAAATTTTATGGTTGCTCAGTGTTTAATTTAGTTTCTTCTATCGAAATATTTTTTATACTTCACATCTCCCTTTCTCCCTTTCTCCCTTTCTCCCTTTCTCCCGCCCATTACTTAACTATCTCTTCATAAAAATAGGCAATTTTTTGATTTGCATCATCCCAGGTATATATCTTTCTGCTCCTGTTAATGAAGTAGAAATTAAGGAGTGCAAAATCGCCGGCGCACATCGTGGCGTGAACAAAAAGGAAAAGTGACAGGCTCCACTTCCATAATCCGGGAAGCAAAATGATCAGTATCAACAAGGCAATGCTGAATATCAGAAAAGGGACAACAGCAACAATATGGAAAAGAAAAGGTGATGCAACATATCTGTGAGCAGTTACATAAAACAGAAATTGTCTGAGATCCATACCTATTCTTATTCTCTTAGCACCTCCAAAATAATATGGTATGATGTGTAGCAATTCATGAACCGGAATACATAATACAGGTAAAAAGAGTAAACCAGTTAATGAATGGAGAATTATTTCTTTGACCGGGAAGAATCCTCCGGTATTTATTATTAGCATGATGGAAATTCCCAGAAAAACAATGCACATAAAATAATAAGCTATTGTCAATGCAGACTTTTTCTTTAAATAACCAATGACGAAAGGAACAAGATTATCATAAGAAAGTACAAGTATCTGCCTGTATTTTAACTGATCATTTAGATCTTCAACCTCTAATGCCATGAAAATTAGTTTACCAAATTTACATTTAAATTCTGACTTCTGACGCTTTCAAAATTTATTACGGTTGCATTTTCAATTGTTTGAAAATGAATAATTTAAAGCTGTATTTTTTGATTTTACCGCACTAACGCATATTCTTACCCAATGTATAGGTTTAGAAAGGTAAGGATTAAATCGTGGTCAACTTCAATTCAGATAGTTGAGTATATATGGCATCATTGTAAGTTCACTAAACATATTTGTAGTTCCAAAGATGACATTGAGTTTTAACAATCTGATATTTAGTATTTGTTTTTATTAATTCTCCATTCGCCGTAGGCGATATGGTGTTGTAGAAAATGAGTCTACCATAGTATATTTACCTCGTAGAGGTTTTACAGGAAAAAAATCTATTGAATTTTTTTAATTTTGTTTTGCTGCATTATTAATTAATCTGAATTAACATGAAACCCGGGACCTTTACGCAAATGTATGTACAGCTTGTTTTTGCTGTGAAAAACAGAGATGCTGTATTGAAAGAAGATTTCCGTGAACGTGTATTCGAATACATGAGCGGAATACTCACCAACATGAAACATAAATCCATGATCATCAATGGAACAACTAACCATGTTCATATCCTATTCGGATTGAATCCATCAGTTTCAGTTTCAGATACTGTTCACGATATAAAGAGAAGTTCTTCCCTTTTTATCAATGATGAAAAACTCTGCCATTGCAGATTCTCATGGCAGGATGGTTATGGAGGTTTTACATATAGCCGTTCACAAATATCAGATGTTTATTATTACATTGAAAATCAGGAATCCCACCATAAAAAGAGAACTTTCCGTGAAGAATATATCGACATTCTTACTAAAAATGAGATAGAATTTGACCAACAATTTCTATTTGATTTCTGGAATGATTGCCTATAACCTCTACGAGGTATATTGCAGGTTGTGTAAATGTTTCTACAATACCTAAAGCCCTACGGGCTATTCGCAGGTTATTAATATTGTTGATTTACTATCTACCATGAAAAGCCATTTGAACAATTCAATTAAAAAATGGAGTCTTCTACCGCACTAATCGTCAGAAGTCAGGATAAGAAAGTACAAGTATCTGCCTGTATTTTAACTGATCATTTAGATCTTCAACCTCTAATGCCATGAAAATTAGTTTACCAAATTTACATTTAAATGATACAACAGAAAACAGGGATATCAATATATCTTTGGTTTTATGAAATTTTGTACTTAGACATTTCAAATATGTGTGGCCTATTATTTGATACCTTTGTATGAAAATCGCGGGTTTGAAGCTGATAGGTACTATATTGGTATTTGTATGTTTTGTTGCTGATTTATCAGGGCAGTCTGATACTTCAGGGAATAATACTGATACACTTCCGGGAAGATTTTACCTTCTCCAGAAGGTTGAGAGGGATGGAATAACCATGCCTGAGGTTGAAATTAAAGAAGTTACCATAATGGCAGGCACCAGACCAGCCAGAAGGAGTGATTACCGAAAATACGAAAGACTCATCTTTAATCTGAAGAAAGTATATCCCTATGCATTAATGGTAAGGGAGAAACTTATGAAGGTAAATCAGGATATTCAGAATATTTCGGGAGAAAGGCAAAGAAAAGAATACCTGAAAAATGTTGAAAAAGAGGTGTTTGCTGAGTATGATGATGATATCAGGAATATGACCATTACACAGGGCAGATTACTTATCAAACTTATTGACAGGGAGACCCAGAATACATCTTATGAACTGATACGGGAATATCGAGGAAAAGTACCAGCATTTTTCTGGCAGGGAGTAGCACGGTTGTTTGGTACCAACCTTAAAGATGAATATGATCCTTATGGAGAGGATGTCCTGATTGAGTTTATGATCAGGGAGATTGATGCAGGAAGGCTTTAAACGTAATAATTGGCTGGAACCGCTTTAATGAAAAGAGTTTTTATTGCTGTCAAAACTGAATTATCTGAGTCTGTTTTAAGGGTTATAACATCCATGAAGTCAGGGCTGAGCAATGAATCCATTAAATGGACAAATCCTGAGAATTTACACATTACACTTCTGTTTCTGGGCAAGACAGAAGAGGAAAAAGTCGATATCATTTCATCTGTTTTAAGAGAAGTGTGCAATGGATTTGGTGAGTTTGAGATTATTATCAGGGGAGTTGGTGTTTTTAAAAATATGAATGAACCACGTGTAATATGGGCAGGGATTGAACCTTCAGAAAAATTGAATATTTTAAATAAAAATATTGTAAACAAATTAAGAAACCTTGATATTTATAAGGGTGAGAATTATTTTAAACCACATCTGACTCTTGGAAGGATAAAGTCCGTTGTGGAAAAGCAGAATTTTAAAACTATAGTGGATAAATACAAGACAACAGAGTTACAAAATCTGATTGTGCATGATGTTATACTTTATGAAAGCATATTGCTGCCGGAAGGTCCTGTATATAAGCCTATTGATATATTCAGTCTGAGGTAACAGAGAATTCCTGTCAAACACCTTTTCCTTTAATGATTATTCCAAGAGTAAGACATACTATATGAAGATCGAACAAGAGAGACCTATTTTTAAAGTAGTAAAGGTCATATTCTAACCGTTCAATCATTTCTTCCACATTAGAGGCATATCCATATTTAACCTGACCCCATGATGTAATACCCGGTTTAATTGATTGAAGTAGTTTATAATCAGGGGCTTTAGCTAAAATCCGCTCAGCATAATACTGTTGTTCCGGTCTTGGTCCTACAAGAGACATTTCACCTTTGAGTACATTTATAAAATTCGGAATCTCATCTAATTTGTGTTTTCTCATTAACCGGCCAACAGATGTAATTCTCTTATCATTCCTGCCGGAAAGTAATTGAATTCCCTCATCATTTCCGTTATGCATTGATCTGAATTTATAAATTGTAAAGGGTTTTCCATGCATTCCTACTCTCCTCTGGGTATAAATGACCGGACCTTCTCCTGACAATTTTATTAATATTACGAGTATAATAATAACAGGTAATAAGAGAATTATAGAAATTATTGATAAAAAATTGTCAATAGTAGTTTTTACTATTGACTGCAGATTTGTACTTCCCGAATTCATAGTATAAATATACAAAAAGAAATGAGTTTACATTTTTATTAAGTCTGTCAAACAAAATATTTACATTTGCTGAAATCAAATTTTTATTTGTTGACATCAAATGATTGACACATTTGAAGCAAAAGGCAAACGAAAAAAGCTTGTATCAGAACTCAGGCAAAAAGGGATTACCGATGAAGAAGTCTTACGTGCGATTGATAATGTACCAAGGCATATTTTTATGGATCCTGCTTTTCTGAATCATGCATATATTGATAAAGCTTTTCCTCTTACCTCAGGACAAACAATTTCCCAACCATATACTGTAGCTGTTCAATCTTCTCTTCTGAAAGTGAAAAAGAGAGATAAAATCCTGGAAATAGGTACCGGATCGGGCTATCAGGCAGCCATACTTGCTGAGATGGGCGCAAAAGTATATACAATAGAACGATACAGGGAACTCTATCTGAAAGCACAAAGAACCCTTACCTCTCTTCGTTATAATGCAGATTTTTTCTATGGTGACGGATATGAGGGTAAGCCTCAGTACGGACCTTATGATGGGATTATTATTACAGCTGCAGCCCCTGAGATCCCACAGGCTCTTTTGCAACAACTTAAAACAGGAGGGAGACTTGTTGTTCCTCTTGGGAGTAACGACACGCAGATAATGACTGTTGTTGAAAGAACCGGTGCCGATTCATTCGAATATTCAGAACACGGGAGCTTTGTTTTTGTTCCGATGCTTAAGGGTACAGTGAATGGGAGATGATGTTAATTATTTTATTATGGAAATATTCAGACTCATATTTTGTCCTATTGAAGTTAATACATACATTCTTGCTGACCAATCAGGTGATTGTGCCATTATTGACTGTGGTTGTTATGATAAAATCGAGTTCAATGCGCTTAAGACATTCCTGAATGATAAAAACCTCAGACCTGTACTTTTGTTAAATACACACTGCCATCTCGATCATATTTTTGGAAATAAGTATATGCTTGAACAATATAACCTGCGGACATTTTCCAGCGAATTAGAAGAGTTTAACAGAAAAAATGCTGTTAAACATTCTTCACTTTATGGGATGACAATGGATGAACCACCAGAACCTGCCGGTTATATTTCAGATAATCAGATAATAAACTTTGGCTCAAATCCTCTTGTGGCATTACATGTCCCGGGACATACTGCCGGCAGCATAGCTTTTTACAGCAGGGAAAACGGTGTTGTATTCACTGGTGATGCCCTCTTTTCCGGAAGTATTGGAAGGACAGATCTTCCGGGTGGAAGCTATGAAACCTTGATAAGCAGTATTAAGAATAAATTATTTGTTCTTCCTTCATCAACGGTTGTTTATCCCGGACATGGTGATCACACAACCATCGGAAAAGAGATGAGCACAAATCCGTTTTTTTCTTAACTTAGTTCTACTCATTTACTCTCATTTAATTATTATTGTAATTCAAAACCAAGTCTAAATATTACCTTTTCAATAAATATCAGATCTATGATTTCAGATAAATTTGTAACACGTCATAACGGGCCGCGCGACGAGGAATTACCACAAATGCTAAAGGCTATTGGGGTTAACTCCCTTGATCAGTTAATCGAAAAAACTGTACCTGAATCAATATTTCTCAAGAAACCACTCAGCCTTCCGGACGCGATGAGTGAGTTTGAGTATCTTAATCATATCAGATCGCTCGGAAAGAAGAACAAAATGTTCCGGTCATTTATTGGCCAGGGTTACTATGGAGTTGCTCCATTATCAGTTGTAGTCCGGAATGTACTGGAGAATCCTTCATGGTACACATCCTATACTCCATATCAGGCTGAAATTTCTCAGGGCCGTCTTGAGGCTCTTCTTAATTTTCAGACCATGATAATTGAAATGACCGGTATGGAAATAGCCAATGCTTCATTGCTTGATGAATCTACAGCTGCTTCGGAGGCAATGATTCTGATGTTTAATGCCAGGTCAAGAGCCTCAGTGAAATCGGGGGCTAATAAATTCTTTGCTGATGAAGATATTTTTAAGCAGACACTTGATGTTCTGAAAACACGTTCAGCTCCACTGGGAATTGAACTTATTACAGGCAGGTATAATGATATAACTTTTGATGAGTCCTTTTTTGGTTCTCTTATTCAGTATCCTGCCGCTTCAGGCCACATAAATGATTATAAGGAGTTTACAGATAAAGCTCATTCGTCGGGAATTCTTGTCGGTGTGGCTGCTGATCTGATGAGCCTTGCAATTCTGACTCCTCCGGGCGAATGGGGGGCGGATATAGTTGTAGGTTCAAATCAGCGCATGGGTCTGCCTATGAGTTTTGGTGGTCCCCACGCCGGTTATTTTGCAACAAAAGATGAACTTAAGCGAAGTATGCCGGGTCGCATAATCGGTGTATCGGTTGATGCACAGGGTAACAGCGCTTTAAGAATGGCTTTACAGACCAGGGAGCAGCATATTAAAAGAGAGAGAGCAACATCAAATATATGTACGGCTCAGGCATTGCTTGCAACAATGTCTGGTATGTATGCACAATATCATGGTCCTGAGGGTCTTAAACGTATTTCATCTAAAATTCATAAATCGGCATGTACCCTGAGTTGTTCTCTAGAAGCTTTGGGATATAAACAATTGAATAATAAGTTCTTTGATACTGTCAGGATTGAAGTGACAGGTTCCACCCAGATTGATAAAATTAGAAATCTTGCACTGGAAGCAGAAATAAATTTCTTCTATCCTGATGATAAAACTATTTTAATAAGTACTGACGAGATTACCACCTTAAAAGAGATCAGTCTGATAGTTGAGATCTTTGCTAAAGCAGCAGGCAAGGAAATTCCTCAGATTAACTCATATTGTGAATGCAAATGTATTGATGAGAAGTTTCTCAGGAAATCATCCTTTCTGCAGGAAGGGACTTTTAACAGATACCAGAGTGAGACTGAAATGATGAGATATATCAAAATGCTTGAAAGAAAGGACTTTTCTCTTACTCACAGTATGATATCTCTTGGTTCATGCACTATGAAACTTAATCCGGCAACTTCACTTTTTGCAATGAGCTGGCCTGAATTTGGCAATATTCATCCATTTGTTCCCAAAGATCAGGCAATTGGATATTATCAGATTATAGAGGAGTTGGGAGAAGCACTAAAGGAGATAACCGGATTCTCAGCTGTTTCCTTTCAGCCAAACTCCGGAGCTGCAGGTGAGTATGCCGGATTAATGGTAATACGCGAGTATCATTTAACAAGGGGAGACGGACACAGGAATATAGCCATTATCCCCTCTTCGGCACACGGAACAAACCCTGCCAGTGCAGCCATGGCAGGTATGCAGATTGTGGTTGTTGATTGTGATGAGAAGGGCAATGTAAGTGTTGGTGATTTAAAGAAAAAAGTTGAGGAACATAAAGCCAATCTTGCATGTCTTATGATAACTTACCCTTCAACACATGGTGTATTTGAAGCATCAGTTATCGAGATGACAAATATTATTCATGCTAACGGAGGACTGGTTTACATGGACGGGGCTAACATGAATGCACAGGTGGGACTTACAAGTCCGGGCCATATTGGAGCTGATGTATGTCATCTGAACCTGCATAAGACATTTGCAATACCTCATGGCGGAGGTGGCCCCGGGATGGGTCCGATCCTTGTAAATGACAAGCTTGCTGAGTTTCTTCCTTCTCACCCCCTGGTTAAGACAGGAGGCAGTCATGGCACAACAGCAGTGGCAGGGGCACCTTTCGGCAGCGGGCAAGTGCTGACTATCTCCCATGCTTATGTAATGATGCTGGGATCAGAGGGATTAACAATGGTTACAAAATATGCTATACTAAACGCTAATTATCTGGCAGCATCTCTGAAGGATAACTTTAAAATTCTTTATACCGGTACGGAAGGATTTGTGGCTCATGAGATGATTCTCGATTGCCGTAATTTCAAGTCAGAAGCCGGTATAACTGAAGCCGATATTGCAAAAAGGTTGATGGACTATGGATTCCATGCCCCGACACTCTCTTTTCCGGTTCATGGAACTCTGATGGTGGAACCTACAGAATCAGAATCTCTACAGGAACTTGATAAGTTTGTAAGTGCCATGAAGTCTGTCTGGGAGGAGATACAGGAGATAAAAGAAGGGAAATCTGATAAAGATGATAACGTATTGCGAAATGCTCCTCATACAGTAAAAGTGGTTACTGCAAATGACTGGCATCATTCTTACGACCGGCAGAAAGCTGCTTTCCCTCTGAGGTGGGTAGTTGAGAATAAATTCTGGCCATCAGTTGGACGGGTTGATGATGGATATGGTGACCGTAATCTGGTATGTACTTGTGCACCCATTGACTCTTACCGTATGGAGACACTGAAATAATACTCAATTCATTATAATTATGCGCAATTCTGCCTGGAATGACCTGGTTGCACTGATTGATGGTAAAAAACTTAGCTATCAGCCAGTTGGATTTATTGTTGACAGCCCCTGGATACCCGGATGGTATGGCATTTCAAATATTGACTTTTATTCATCTGATGACCTCTGGCTAAAGGCAAATCTTAAAGTGGTCAATACTTTTAAAGATACCTGGTTTTTCCCCTCATTTTGGTCCGAATATGGTATGTGCACCGAGCCATCTGCATTTGGTTCAAGGATGATATTTCTGGAGAAGAACCTTCCTCATGCTGAAAAGATAATTTCAGGAATTGAGGCAGCTGATTCACTGCCTCAGCCTAATGTTAAAACAGACGGGTTATTGCCTTTTATGATCAGCCGTTTGAAGAATAACCAGGAGGCGATCATCAGGGAAGATCATCAGATCAGATTTGCTGTTGCGCGTGGCCCGCTCAATATTGCCAGCTTCCTGATGGGAACAACTGAATTTATGATGGCTCTTGCTATGGACCCTGATGGTTCGCACAGACTCCTGAAAAAAGTAACAGATTTCGTTTGCGATTGGATCTCATGGCAGAAAGAGTGCTTTCCATCAATTGACGGGGTTTTGATACTTGATGATATTATCGGGTTTGTTGGCGAATCAGAATTTGATGAATTTGTACTTCCATATTTTCAAAAAATTTTCGCATGCACTGGTGTAAAGGCCAGGTTTCTTCACAATGATGCTGAAGGATTGATTACTGCAAAGAATCTTGGTGAAATGGGAGTGAATATGTTCAACTTTTCATTTAACCATACAATGGGTGAGATCAGGGATCTTGCAGGACCCGGAGTTATTCTTGTCGGAAATATCCCTCCGAGAGATGTAATGGCTGCAGGTTCACCTCAACAGGTTGACAGCGCTGTGAAAAAAGCAGTGAATGAAATTGATAATCATAATCGCATAGTTTGGTCAGTAGGAGGTGGTATGCCACCTGATGTGCAAGATGTTAATATACTTGCTTTTTTAAATGCTGTTAAGGAATATACTAAATAAGCAGGTAATGAAAAAAACGGTATTTCTTTTTGTTCTGTTTATAACTTGTATTTTTTCAGTTAAGGCTCAAAAGAAAGAAGTTCTCCATTTCATTGTAGAATCCGGTCCTTTTCAGAGGATCAATACACCAGTAAGCATAAATCTTGAGACTATTTCGAAAAGCGATACTCTCTCTTTTCGGCTCTATGAAAAGGTTAATGAACAAATGGTGGAGAAATCATTTCAAATTGAATCAGGTTACACTCCTTTGCTATGGATGATCCTTGATGGAACTACTAACAGAGATACAAAAAGGGAATATTTCCTTTACATAAATGATTTAATTACCCCCCGGAATGCAATTACTACCGAAACCGGATCTGAATCAATAATTCTGAAAAAAGGAGACTCTGAGATACTTCATTACAGAAAAGGAATTTTATATCCGCCATCAGGAGTAGATTCTTCATATAAAAGAAGTGGATTTATACATCCTTTTTTTACACCCTCCGGCAATGTTCTTACCAGGGTCAGTCCTCCTGATCATTACCATCATGTAGGAATCTGGAATCCATGGACTAAAGTTAAAATTGGAGATCATGTTACTGATTTCTGGAATCTTTATGAAAAACAGGGAACAGTGAGATTTGCCGGGATAAATTCAGTTATAAACGGACCAGTTTATGGAGGTTTTTCCGTTAAACAGGATCATGTTGATTTTCAGGGTAAAAAGCCTGAGGAGCTTGCAATAAATGAAGTATGGGAGGTACGGGCATGGAACTCGGAGCCTCTTACAGGGTTAAAAGCATATATGGTTGATCTTACAACCTTCCTTTCTGTTGCCGGGAAATCACCTCTTGTTTTTGAGGCTTACAGATATGGAGGTGGTATCGGTATCAGGGCAAATGAGGAATGGACTAAAGACAACAGCCGAGTATTAACCTCCGAAGGTAAAACAAGGTTAGATGCTGATGGGACTCGAGCCAGATGGGCCGATCTGAACGGAATTTTTAATGATAAAGGAGAATCGGGGATAGTATTTTTTTCGCATCCTTTAAACAGGGAACACCCTGAACCAATGAGGGTTTGGCCAATAGATGCAAATATTGGCAGGGGAGACGTTTATTTTGAGTTTTGTCCGATAAGATACAAAGACTGGACTCTTTACCCGGGGCATTTATACAGACTGAAGTACAGGATGGTTGTTTATGACGGGAAAATTGACAAAGAAACAGCAGACAGGCTGTGGAATGATTTTGCTTTTCCGCCTGTTGTAACATTAATTAAGAAATAGATTTACAGTACTTTAAATATTGTTGTCACTATTTATAGAAACTCATTTATTATGAATAAGTTAGTATTAATTCTCATCCCGGTTGCAATGCTCTTTTCATCATGTGGAACAGGTAACCCGGACAGCAGTAAGGCAGAGTCAGATACACTAAATAAGATGATAAAATTAATGACAGTTGATCCGGGACATTTCCATGCTGCCCTGGTACAGAAAAAAATGTATGATCAGATCTCACCTGATGTTCATGTTTATGCACCTGAGGGACCTGATGTTAAGCAACATATTGGGAGAATCAATTCCTACAATACAAGGACTGCCGATCCGGCAAACTGGAATGAAATAGTTTATACAGGAGATGATTTCTTCGAGAAAATGCTGGCGGAAAAACCAGGTAATGTGGTTGTTCTGTCAGGAAATAACAAAAAGAAGTCAGAGTATATTTCTGAATGTGTAAGCGCAGGTTTGAATGTTCTTGCAGATAAACCAATGATAATCTCTCCGGATGATTTTGCAAATCTGGTGGAGTCATTCCGGATTGCTTCCGATAAAGGGGTTCTGCTTTATGATATAATGACTGAACGTTATGAAGTAACAACTATCCTTCAGAAAGAGCTTTCCGGAATAAAGGAAATATTCGGTAATCTTCAGAATGGTTCTGAGAAAGATCCTGCTGTAACCAAGGTGAGTGTTCATCACTTTTCGAAGGTTGTTTCCGGTTCATCACTTATACGGCCGGCATGGTTTTTTGATGTTAATCAACAGGGCGAGGGAATTGTGGATGTAACAACACATCTTGTCGACCTGGTACAGTGGGAGTGCTTTCCTGAACAGGTACTTGATACTTCGGATATTGAAATGGTATCGGCGAGCAGATGGCCAACTCAGTTATCAATTGAGGAGTTTAAGGGAGTTACGGGTTTGGAAGAGTATCCTGATTACTTAAAGAAAAATGTAGATGGCGGAAAGCTGATGGTTTATTCCAATGGTGAGATGAATTATAAGATCAGGGATATATTTGCAAAGGTCTCAGTTGAATGGAAATACCAGGCACCTGCGGGAGGTGGCGATACCCACTATTCAGTTATGAGAGGAACAATTTGTGATCTTATTATCAGGCAGGGAGCTGAGGAGAAGTTCATTCCGACACTTTATATTGAGAATATAAAGGGTATATCATCCGGTGATTTCAGTATAAAACTAAAGGCAGCACTGGCTACATTGCCATATGATAGTCTGACAGTAGAAGAAGTCTCAAAGAATTCCCTGAAAATTTCTGTTCCAGGAAAATACAGGATTACACATGAAGACCATTTCGGTCAGGTAACAGCAAAATATCTTGAATATCTGAGAGATGGTAAATTACCGGAATGGGAAGTGCCAAACATGATCACAAAGTACTATACCACAACAAGTGCTCTTGATCTTGCGAGGAAGAAAAAGCAGTGAAAAGTTACTGTTAAAACAGATCCTCCAATACCATTGAATATAGATCCCTGAGCGGTATTCCTGCTACCTCTGCCTGTTTGGGTATCAGGCTTTCTTTTGTCATCCCCGGGATAGTATTTATTTCCAGAAAGAAGGGGTTCCCTCCGATAATTATAAAGTCAACTCTTACAATTCCGTTACATCCCAGAAGATCGTAAATCAGAGAACTAAGTCTTTGAATTTCACCAATAACCTCTGATGGGAAATTGGCCGGTGTAATCTCATCAGATCTTCCGGGGGTATATTTCGCCTCATAATCAAAAAATTCATTTTTGCTTACTATCTCAGTTACAGGCAGGATAGTTGATTTGTCTTTCGTTTTAACTACGCCGCAGGCAACCTCTCTGCCATCCATAAAAGCTTCTATCATGACTTCATTTCCCTCCTTGAAAGCCTCTGAAATCGCTGGAAGCAGATCTTCTTTATTCTTTACTTTTGTAACACCAAAGCTTGAACCACTGGCATTTGGCTTTACAAAGCATGGAAGTCCGATTTGCTTAACAATATTAACAAGATCCGGTTTATCATTCTTTCTGATAAGTATGGCTTCTGCCATTGGAATTTTATACTCTTTCAGGAAAAGCTTACAGGCTTGCTTGTTAAATGTAAGTGCAGAACAGAATGCATCACAACTTGAATAGGGAATACCCATGATTTCGAAATATCCCTGCAGGTAGCCATTTTCGCCCGGGGTGCCATGTATTGCGATAAAAACAGCATTGAACCTGACTCTCAGTTCGTCAGTCGGCAGAGTAAAATCGTTTTTGTCGATATTGAAATAACCCCCATTCTGATCTTCCCAGTACCAATCTGTTCCCCTGATCATTATAATATATACTATATATCTGGATGACAAGGCCTTACTTACTTCAATAGCACTCTTCACCGAGACCTCAAATTCTGAGGAATCGCCACCTGCCACAATTGCAATTGTTTTCATTTTAGGATGAAATTATTATGCTCAAATTTAGGAAATATTGCGGATTAAGACACTTTTACATTCGATATATAAAAAGCCTGATTGCATATTTATATATGCGAATCATCTTACATCCGCTCTATAAAAATATTTCTGACTGGCATTTAAATAATAATGTATAGATATATTACCTTTGCAGAAACTTATAAAAAATTAGAAATGAAAAAAGGTTGTCTGATCACAATTATTATAGTTGGCTTTCTGGCTATTGTTATTCTTGGCATAGTTATGTGGGGAACCAGGGTTTATAACGGAATGGTTACAATGAATGAAGGTGTAACCAGTCAGTGGGCAAACGTTGAGACATCATATCAGAGAAGAGCTGACCTGATCCCCAATTTCGTAAATACTGTTAAAGGTGCAGCCAATTTTGAACAGAGCACTCTTACACAGGTAATTGAGGCAAGATCGAAAGCAACCGCGGTTACTATCGATCCGACAAATATGACAGCGGAAAATATGCAACAATTCCAGCAGGCACAGGGAGAGGTATCCTCAGCACTCAGCCGTCTTATGGTTGTTGTTGAAAAGTATCCTGAATTAAAAGCAACTCAGAATTTCAGGGATCTTCAGGTGGAACTGGAAGCCACTGAGAACCGGATTTCTGTTGAAAGAAGAAAGTATAATGATGTCGCAAGATCATATAATACCTATATTAGAAGATTTCCGCAGAATTTTCTTGCCGGAATGTTCGGGTTTCAGAATAAGCCTTATTTTGAATCAGATCAGGGTACGGAAAAAGCACCTACAGTTACATTTTAATTTCATTCCGGTATAATATGAAAGCTTCATCGTTCTTTTCCAAAGAGCAACAGGCTTCTATTCTTGCTTCTGTAAAGGAGGCTGAAAAGGATACTTCCGGCGAGATAAGAGTTCATCTTGAAACCTATTGTCCTGAGGATGTACTCGACAGAGCTGCCTGGATTTTTAAAAAACTGGAGATGCATAAAACATCTGAACGCAATGGCGTTTTGTTTTATCTTGCTGTCACCGACAGGAAATTTGCTATAATAGGTGATGCAGGGATAAATGCAAAGGTTCCGGAAGGATTCTGGTCATGCATAAAAGAGCTCCTTCAGAAAAAATTCCGTGAGGAAAAATTCACCGAAGGCCTGGCGGAAGCAATAGTTCTGGCCGGCAGACAGCTTAAGGCGCACTTCCCATATAAAAGTGATGATATAAATGAACTGTCAGATGAGATTTCTTTTGATAAATTAAAAGGGGAATAATGGGAATAAGAAATAAGTACTGGTATCTGACCCTGGTGGTTCTTTTTACCACCTTAATAACTTTTGATGCTTTTTCCCAGGATTTTCCTGAGAGACCTGTTCCTCCACGGCTGGTGAACGATCTGGCCGGAATGTTGAGTACGCAGGAAGCAGATATTCTTGAAAGGAAACTGGTTGCTTTCAATGATTCAACCTCAACCCAGATTGCAATTGTTACTGTGCCGACACTTAATGGTTATGCCAAAGCAGACTATGCTCAGAGGCTTGCAGAGCTCTGGGGTATTGGACAGAAGGGGCTTGATAACGGGGTACTTATACTTGTTAAGCCAAAAACTGCTGATTCAAGAGGGGAAGTACAGATAGCCCAGGGATATGGTCTTGAAGGCGCTATTCCTGATATTACTTGTGGTGAGATTGTTGATTATGAGATCCTTCCAGCTTTTATTGCAGGCGATTACTTCGGAGGATTGAGTAATGCAACAAACACCCTGATGGCACTTGCCAGGGGAGAATTCTCAGCTGCGGAATATGGACAAAAGGCAACGAAAAGTGAAGGAAAAGGCATTCCTGTCGGACTCATATTTTTTATAATATTTATAATTATCGCAATGATCTCCGGAAGAAAAGGAGGATCAAACAACAAGAACATAAGTAACAAAGGTTTACCTTTATGGGTACTTCTATCTATGATGAACTCAGGAAGAGGTTCACATAGCGGAAGCTGGGGCGGTTTCTCAGGCGGCAGTGGCGGAGGTGGCGGCTTTGGAGGCTTTGGTGGTGGAAGTTTTGGAGGAGGCGGGGCTGGCGGTAGCTGGTAACTTATAGCTCAGAGCTCAGTGCTTAGAGCGCAGGGCTACTTAGTTATTAACTCTGCGCCCTGAGCCCTGAGCTTTTCTACTTATATTCTCTCCCGGAGATATATTTTCTCCATTTCTCAATAACCTGACCCATATCGTCAGGTAGTTCAGAGTCAAAAGAGAGTCTTTTTCCTGAAACAGGATGATCGAATGCAAGCGATTTTGCATGGAGTGCCTGCCTTGGAAGTATTTTGAAGCAATTACTTATAAACTGGTGATACTTAGTAAAAGTAGTTCCTTTTATTATCTGATTGCCACCGTACTCTTCATCATTGAAAATAGGATGTTTTATATGGCTGAAGTGGACTCTTATCTGATGAGTGCGTCCGGTCTCCAGTTTACATTCAACCAGTGAAATATATCCAAATTCCTCAAGAGTTTTATAATGGGTTATTGCTGTTTTTCCCTCCTCTCCATCCTTAAAAACCTGCATTATTTTCCTGTCCCTTATGCTTCTTCCTACATTCCCGGTGATCGTTCCTTCCGGCGGATTAAGAATTCCCCATACAAGGGCATTGTATCTTCTGTCGGTGGTCCTTTCAAAAAATTGTTTTGAGAGTCTGTTTAAAGCATATTCGTTCTTTGCTACTACAAGAATTCCGGAAGTGTTTTTATCCAGCCTGTGAACCAGTCCGGGTCTGTTCTCCCCTGTATTAAACATAGGAAGATCCTTGAAGTGCCACATCAAAGCATTAACAAGTGTGCCTGAATGGTTACCGTAGGCCGGGTGTACAACCATGCCAGCTTCTTTATTAACAACCAGTACATCATCATCTTCATAGACAATATTGAGGGGAATGTTTTCAGGGATAAGCTCGATCTCCTTCGGAGGATTAGGGAGTACAATCTGAATCAGATCGCCTGGTTTGACCTTGTAATTTGGTTTTACCGGAACGCTGTTAACCAGAATGTTACCTGCATTTGCTGCATTCTGGATCCTGGTTCTTGATATGTTCATTATCCTGTCAGCAAGATATTTGTCAATCCTGACAAGAGTCTGTCCGGGATCCGCCTTATATCTGTAATGTTCATAAAGCTCCTGTAGTTCAGTCGAAACTTCTTCTTCCATTTTATATATTACCTGGTTTTCATTAACCGGTTATATCCCAGGGCTTTCCCATTGAGACTTGTTATAATTATATACATTCCTTCATGAAGTGAAGAGATGTCGATTCTTTCACTATATGGTTCTTTTAAAACAATCCGTCCGCTAAGGTCAGTAATTGTTACATACAACAAACCGGAGAATACTGAATCCCCCGGATCTATCATCACATAGTCTTGAGCAGGGTTGGGCCAGATGCTTATTCTGTTCAATTCTGTATAATAGTTATCTCCAACAGATGTTAATCCTAATCTTCCTCCTACTACTGGCCTGATCATAACACTTCCCTCGAGCTGGGACACTTTCCATTCTCCGTTAAGCCAATAGAATTGTCTTCCCTTATTTGGTGTATTGACATCAAAACCAGCATTGAGAAATGTTTCGGATCTTTGTTTCCATCCTACGTAAAATGTACTGTTGACAGTAACATATTCAGGCAAAACATAGGTGTAAAATCCATTTATTGTAGCCGCTTTCTCAACAATAACATCTTCAGCCTGGTATAAAACATTCCCTGGTTGACCCTTATTGTCATCCCAGACCATCAGGTCAAATGATCTTAAATTTGCATTCATGTAACTGTCATTGAAGCATATATTAACTGCTCTTAATGTATCTTCGATGAATGAGGTAAATCTGTATGCCATCATGGCATTCCTCGAGCCCAGCCCATTTATCCCGTATCCGGCTTCTGCAGTACCATCGTCGAATGCAAAATAGTTATTAAAAAACTGATAGTATATCAATGTATCGTTATCCTTCCGGTCGAAGGCATCTGTCTTAAGGGAAGAGGTAATCCTGAACAATGCAGAGTCTTTATAGCTTGAGTTGAATGTGTATATCAGGTTAGCATTGTAAGTAACATTGGTAAGAGGAGGGATATTTGTTGCTCCTGCAGAAAAGAGTTCAGATAATGAATTTTCATACTCATCCCATATCTCAAAATCGCGGGTTGCATTCCTTGTAATTATATCATTATTTCTGTAATCAACAGTAATTGATGAACCCATCTCCTGAAGCTGAACCCTAAGAAATTGTTTCCAGGGCATTGCCTCATAGGTCTTCAGAATTGAGCGAAGAGGCAATCTGAATGCCACATCCGGATATACCGTGTCTGCTGCATTCCGGTTTTTATCAAGCAGAACATAATCAATATTCCATATATCGCAATTTCCGATCATTGATGGATCACTGAGGTTTGAGCTTATCGATGCATAGTTAACAAAACGGAATTTAAATCCATTTTTTAAATATCGCGCATTATTGATGTTGAGCATTACCTGGTTGAACTTTAGATCTGCTTTTCCTTCTGCACTCCAGACTGAGTACCATTTGTTTTCATCAGGTGCCAGGAACTGAAGTGTAAGACTGTCTTTTGCCTCAGGGATATCGCCGAACCCACCTCCCTGATAAAAGAAACTTAGCCAGATATTCTCTGATGCTGAGTAGTTAAGATTTATTGGTTGAGACGTCAGTATGTCTGCTTTAAACCCGGAAGAAACAGCAGTCTCATATAATCTGCCGGAATTGTCAAGTGCATCGAGTGTAGCAATTCCCTTTGTTATCTGCTTATCAGAGTAGGTGTTGTTTATGAATGCATTGTAATCCAGCCATTTACTGTTATCAGGGAAAATATTATTTCCCGAAAAGTCATCAAAGAAGGGGATTTCAATCATCCCGGAGGTTAAAAATGAACTCTTTTTCTTTTGGATATCAGTAATCTTAATAATATCAGGATTTGATTGAAGTCCTACGATTACCTCCTGAGCAGGAGAGATGACCAGGCAAAAATTAAAGAGGAGAATAAATATGACTTTTTGTCTGATCATCAGGTTTAATTAAATGTCCTGTTTGCCAATTCAGTGCTGGGAATTGTGTCTGAGATTATTATCATAGTTGAATCGGAAGCAATTTTTGCTGAATCAACTGTGAGCCAAAGATAAATAGCCGAACCAAGCTGAAGAGTGGCATCTTCAGCGAATTCCGGGTTCTGTTTGTAAACAAATGCGTTAAGGGTATCGTCGCTCATCAGAATAGTGTTATCATAAACGAATGCTCCAAGGTTGAATGATGCATTCAGAATCCTGTTTTTTGCGGGCTCTAAACCCAGTCCGATAAGATCCGGTACCGGATTTCTCTGATTGCTTAATCCTTTTCCCAGAATAAGATCTACAATTGATCCCTTTTGTATTGAATCACCCACTGCAATACTTTTACCGTTATGCTGCTGATCAATTACCACATCAATTGAGAGATCAGGTTTGTATTTTAAAAGTCCCATCTCAAGCCCTGAACTTTCAATAAGCGCAAGAGCCTGTCTTTTAGGCAGATCAATAAGGTCGGGCATTGCAACCATTTCAGGGTTAAAAGCATTTATTGTGAGAACAATATTTCTCCATTTTTTTACTTTGAAGCCAGGTTTAGGATTCTGTTCAGCAACACAACCACTTGGAACGAGGTTGGTATATACTGAATCAATTACCTGATAATTTAATTTGCTTTTTTTAGCCAGTTTTTTCGTCTGTTCCATTGTAAGTCCAAAAAAATCAGGGACAGGTCTGGCTTGTCCATGACGGGTATAGAAATTAAGCCATATAAGCAATATCATGATTGCCCCTACAACTATAATAACAGATAATCCCAGATTCTTAAAAAACAGTTTGCTTAAGAGAAATTCCTTTAAACTCATACAAGGTTATTGAACATTATTACTAACGTAAATGTACGTATAAAATTATAATCATATTACCATTCTCTGACTGACCTGTAAAGGGAATCCCTCTCCACCGGAATAAATCCGGCTTGTCGTATAAGGTTACATATCTCTTCAGTTGTCATTGCCGGTTTCTCCTCTTTTGACCCTGCCATGGAATAGATTCGTGTTGTATCGTCAATAGTTCCATCCATATCATCTGCACCGAATGAGAGGGAGAGCTGCGCACTCTCTTTGCCTATCATGGGCCAGTAAGCTTTAATATGAGGAAAATTTTCGAGGTAGATCCTTGAAACTGCATAGTTCCGGAGATCCTCAATGATATTTACCTCTCCGAGATGAGACATGCTGTTGTTCGATTTTTTATATTTTAATGGGATGAAAGCATTGAATCCACCGGTTTTATCCTGAAGTTTACGAAGCCTGTCCAGGTGATCAATACGATGTATATACGATTCTATATGCCCATAGAGCATTGTTGCATTTGATTTAATATCAAGGTTATGGGCCTTTTCATGTATTTCCAACCAGAGATTGGAAGATGATTTTTCATCGCATATCAGCTTTCTCAGTTCTTCATCGAATATTTCAGCACCGCCACCCGGGATTGAATCAAGACCATAACCTTTAAGGATTTTCAATCCCTCCTCAATTGAACATCCTGCTTTACTGATCATGTAGTCAAGTTCAATAGCCGAAAATGCCTTTACATGAAGAGCAGGACGATGTTCTTTAATCTTTTTAATCAGAGAACCCCAATAATGCAAATCGTATGAAGGATGAACTCCCCCGACTATGTGGACCTCTGTAACATTTTTATTGTCAAATCGTTTTGTTATTTCCAGCATGTCATCATGACTGTATTCCCAGCTTTCAG
>CAVSZL010000018.1:0-101155 GCA_963732435.1 uncultured Bacteroidales bacterium
TACCTGGGGAGCTGAAAAAAGAGTGAGAGTGAGAGCGAGAGCGAGCACTCTCATTCTTTTTTCCTCTATACTCACTCTCACACTGACACTTTCTCTGTCTTCTGGTCTTCTGGTCTTCTGGTCAGGAAGCGTATGAAAATAAATTTGACTCGCATACACTTCTTTCCTAAATTTATATAAAATCTCAATCTGAATGGCCAGTCTGATCCAAGGATACGAGTATGACATTTTTATTTCCTACCTCAAAAAGGTGGAAAAACCGATACTCCTGACCACCCTTCTCCGGATTGGATAAAGTTGCAATCGTTAAATAATTTTCATAAATTGATGATAACCAAATGCCAGCTTATCATGAAAAAGTCAAAAAAAGCTTTAATGTTTTACATTCTGAATCTTGCTTTAATTCTTTCTTTTAGTTTACCTGAATTTATTTATGCTCAGGATTATGAGATTAAACCACCAATAGCATCTAAAGTAAAAGATGGAATATATGTACATAAATCAGGGAATGCCAACTTAACTATCTCTTCAGGTGATGATGGATTGCTTATTGTTGATACAGGTGTAACAAACAGAGCAGCAAAATCAGATTCGTTAATCAAAAATGGATTTAAAAAATCAATAAAATATATCTTAAATACTCATTCTCATTTTGACCATGTTCAAGGCAATAATGTATTTGCAAAAGATGGAGCAATAATTATTTCATCAGTAAAAACACGGGAAGGTATGTTGCAAGAATGGAAGGTGCCTGAAATCCCGGGAGTTAACTTTCCTGTTATACCTCCATATCCCCCGGAATTTTTACCTGAAATTTGTTTTAATGATTCAATTGAAATAAATTTTAATAATGAAGTAATTAAGTTTATCCATGTACCTGGTGGACATTCTGATGGTGATGCAATAGTATTTTTTACAAAGTCTAATGTAATTCACATGGGTGATTTATTCCTTACTGAGGCATTCCCTCCCGTTACAGACATTGAAATTTATATTAATATGCTTGAACATGTAATAGAGACTTGTGATGAAAAAACAATTATAATCCCAGGTCATGGCAAGGTTTCTGACAAAAATGGATTAATTTCTTATAAGGAATTGATTTCGACTGCCGCTAAACGAGTACTTTCCCTAAAATCTGAAGGTAGGTCTTTTGAAGAAATTTTAGCTGCAAAACCAATAACTGATTTACTTGAAAATTCGTGGATACCAGAATCTCTTTTTATCTATTGTATTTATTATAAACCCAAAATTTAGATTTACAATTCACTCTAGATAAATTGTAACTCTAATTCCTCTTTTAGTACACTAAATCATCATTTACTTTTCACAAAACACCGAAAAAAAAGTTGCAACTTTCGGCAGTCAGAGGAGCCAAAGTAGACAAGAGGTCATTTTCGACCTCTTTTTTATTTTTAGACCCTTGTAACACCTTGGCAATCTTGAACAAAACTCGTATGGGATCCGTCAAGGGGGTGGTTGCAACTCTTCCTTTTTCAAAAACGAGTTTTTCTGAAAAGATCAGTTAATTTTGTAAAATTGGCGCTTGGGTTGTCATTCTATTACCCAAAGTCATCAACTTTAATTTTATCGAAATTAACACTGTTGTTATTGAGTATATCTCGCATAGATTTCACAAATGATTTCGTTCCAACAATATAGTATTTGAAACCATTCAAGTCGCCTAATTTTTCTTTAAGGAAGGTTTCATTTATCCTTCTACCTGTTGATGTATAAATCGGGTGGTAGGTGTAATTAGCTAATTGAATGGATTGTAATTCATTATGATAAGCTGAAGTTTGAATTGATTTATTTGTGTAGAAAAGAATTACACTGCCTTGGTGCTGTCTTGACTCTAAATCTTTTAACATTGGAATAATGGGTGTGATGCCGATACCTGATATTAAGAAAACAATTTCATAGTCATCGTCATCAAGCAGGAAATTACCTGAAGGTCCTAAAATAGTTGCGCTATCATCTTCTGCCATAATAGCTATGCTCCTTTTAAAACTACTGTTACTTAAGCGCACAGTAAATTTTAGTACTTCATCATTTGGATGAGAAACAACAGATAGTGAACGGAAAGGCAGATCTAACTCTGTATATCGGGGTCTGTCAATTTTCAGAACCACATATTGTCCGGCTTCATGTTCAAAATGCTTTGGTTTTTTAAAAGTCAATTCAATAGTGTTTTCAGCCACATATTTTTTGTCAATAAGTTTTACCTGCCTTTCATCTTCAATTCTCGAATTATCATTATTAAGCCAACGAGTTCTTTTTGTTATTTTATTGGCTGTCAAAAAGCCGCTGATTATAGCGCCGGTATAGCCACCACCTGGAAATGTCCAGGCAGATGCAAAATGTAAGTTCTTAATCTGTGGGATTGAAAAATTTCTTTTTTGAGCAGATTGTGACAACTTCTGAGCATATCCATAAGGTGTTCCCTTGGGGTTTAGGGTGTATCTTTTTATGGTTTTTGCAGTACCAACTTCGTAATACTCTAAATGATTCATTATTCCGGGATAGACTTGTTCTAACCGATCGAAGAAAAGATGCGCCACCTCTTCCTTTTTCTCTTTGTAGGAAATGTCATCCAAGCCTTCCCAATCCGATAAATAATCAGCTGCACAAATTACCCCTACACTTTTCCCTTCGGGACAAAGATTTGAGTCTACCTGACTGTAATCCACAAATACGAATGATTTGTGTCTCCAGTCGCCTTGATAATTATTTTTAAGGTCTCTCAGATTTTGAATATCTTCTCCCTGAAAAAATGAAGAATAATGCTTTATCCCGAATTTTTTTAAATCAACATTGAAACCCATGTATATTGATATGAGAGAGCAAGATTCTTCCAGATTTCTGATTTTTTCTTCAACCTTCTGCTGGTATTTTATTGGAAGCATCTTTAAAACATTTGGGATGGCTGCATTGACAATAATTTTGTCTGCATAAATGCTGGCGTTTACTGTTTTCCTGTTGAAAGCATCTCGATATTTCACTCCAACAGCAACTCCATTATCTACAATTATATCTTCAACAATTTTACCAAGTAAAACCTGACCTCCCGCTTGCTCTATGGTCTGAGCCAAATAATCTGATAGTTTTTGAGAGCCTCCTTTAATAAAATGTCCTCCGCCTCCAATGTAGCCTCCTTGAGCTATCGAGAAGTACATCATAGATGTATTGTAAGGGTCATCACTGTAGTAAAGTAAGTTGGTTGTGAGGATTATTTTGAGCTTTTCATTTGCTATGTGTTTATCAAGCCAGTCTCCAACCGAAATACCTGAAGATTCCACAATATTGGGAAAAAGTATTGGCATAAAAGGGTAGAGAATAATAGAAACAAATTTGGATTGAGGGACTCGTGGAATTTCTTTAAGTACACTATTTATTAACTCAAAAAACCGGTTTATACCCTTTTCTTCATCAGGAAAAGTTTTTGTAAGTTTCTTTATTGCTGCTTCGATACCATGAGGAAAAGTGAAATTGAATTCTGGTCTGTATAAGTGAAAAAGCTCAGGTACTTTTAGAAATTCTATATGTTCAAATACATTCAGATAATCAAATATCTGCACCTTGGTATCTAATTCATGAAGCCCGTCCAATTCATGTAAACCGACTTCCATTAAAAAATCCTTTCTTTTAAATGATGTCGCACATCCGCCTGGTATATAATGTTGTTCTAAAAGCAATACCTTTTGACCCCTTTTTGATAAGGTGGCGCCTGCAATTAATCCACCCAGTCCACCACCTATAATAATTGAATTTAAATTATTCATATTTCCGTCTTCACTTGTTTCAGATAAATGGAGTAAGTCTAATAACCTTTAAAACCCTGCGGAGCAGACCAAAGTAAAACGAGTTTCTTGATCTACAATATCTTTCCTCTGCAAATCTTTCTAAAACCATTGTCATAATTATTTGCTATTTGGTAAGTCTTGAAACTTTAAGTGAAACAGCACCTTATTAGGAAACCCGGTGCCACTGACCACTTTACGCCGAATTAGTTTGACCATCTAACGCTGATGTTAATACTTTGATAAATATACAAATACTTAAATGTTATAATGATCGGCTGAATGTTGTCAAGGTTATCGGTTTTTGCAAATATGCTTTTGAATTCATTTTGTTTTTAGTTCCGGGTTATTTTCATCAGGCTTTTTTACAATGAGTTTTGTCAACTCCTTTAAGCCTTTTGCTATTCTTGTAAAATATGGTTCAAGCGAAGTTTCCGAGAGTGGAATATCGACCGGAATGCTTAATGAAACGGGTATCTCTCCGGTAACTGGTATGGATTCCGGAAAAGAGACTTTTGCATTGGTTTTTACCGGTATCCGAACAGGCAGCATTAAAGTAACAGGAACTTTGAGGTTCAATCCTACCGGAAGCGTATCGATAATTAAAAGATCAACGGGTACTACAGCGTGCACTGGTATGGCCTGGTTAAATATGACTTTCACTCTCTCGTTCAAAGGAATACTGGCTTTAACAGGCAAAGTTATCCCTCTTTTTTTAGATGTCGGCATAGTGACATTTTGATCCAGTTTGAGAGTATCTTCCACAATGGCGTATATATCATCAGTAATCATAATCGTCGTATCCAGCTTTATATAATCCTTCACGCCTATTTTAAACGGGACCAACAAATTTTGGTCGATCGGTATTTCTACATCAACAGGAATAACTGTCTCAACCACCATATCAATACCCACGCTTACAGCATCTGAAATCCGGAAATAGGAATTAATCGCAATACTTTGGTTCAATTCAACATCGGCAGTAATATTCTGCTCTGCCATTTCTTCAACTGATAAAGAAATATTGTACAATCTTTTGTTTACACCCTTTAGTACTATTGTCAATGCTGCAATGAGAATTAAAAAGAATAACAATACCAGAACCAGCAGTGATAATATCCCTCCCCTGTTTTTAAGCATGTTCGTTTGCAATAATTACTTGAATTTAAGATTATTAATATTTAGATTTTTACTTTTTAATTCAAGGTTGGAATCCGATCAAAAAAGAAATTAATATTACACCCTCTATATACAATAAACAATACTTGTCTATGAGTATATTTTTGTTACATAAATCCTAAATTGATTTATCTCTATGGTCAATAAGAAGACCTCTTGTCTGGTTGCAACTTTCAGCCAGTTGCAACTTTCAGCAGTCAGGGGATCTGAAAAAAGAGTGAGAGTGAGAGTGAGTGCGGAGCACAAACGAACACTCTCATTCTTTTTTCCTCAAAACTCGCTCTCACACTCACACTTTCTTGTCGAAAAGAGAGCGAACACTCTCCATCGGAAAGTCTGGATTGATGCTACATTTTTTCAAAGACACTTATATTAGAACTTACCATAAGGTAACATACATTTTGGTAACTTATACTTTGGTAAGTTTATATTAAGTTCTTATATTTGAAAAAAATATTATGGAAACGCCTTTCGTCTTTGGCAAAATCGCTTCAGATAAAAACTTTACAGATCGTAATAATGAAACAGTTAGACTGGTTTCTAACTTTCAGTCATCGGTAAACACAATCCTCATATCTCCAAGAAGATGGGGTAAATCTTCACTTGTTGCTAAAGCAGTGGAAATCTCAGAAAAAGCAAACAAAACAATCAGATTTTGTTTTATTGATCTCAATAATGTGCGAACCGAGGAACATTTTTATCAGCAACTTGCAACAAAAGTCTTAAATGCATCAGCAACAAAAACCGGGATATTGTTAGCCAATGCCCGTAAATTTCTTGGAAAATTCATTCCTAATATTACTTTTAGTCCTGATCCTGGAACTGAACTTAAACTAGGATTAAACTGGAAAGAGGTAAAGAAGGAGCCGGATGACATACTCAATATGGCTGAGAAAATCAGTATTGAAAACAGTATGAAATTTGTTATTTGCATAGATGAATTTCAAAATATTTCTGAGTTTGAAAGTCCTCTTGACATACAAAAGAAATTGAGGTCGCACTGGCAAAAACACAAAAATGTATCTTATTGTCTTTATGGTAGTAAGAGGCATATGTTAATGGATGTATTTACTTCGCCATCTATGCCTTTTTATAAGTTCGGAGATATAATTTTCCTTAATAAAATTTTATTGGAGGATTGGATCCCATTTTTACAGAAACGATTTGCGGATTCCGGTAAAAAGATAGGGATCAGCGAAGCCTCAGTGATAGCAGAGATGACAGAGTGCCATCCATATTATGTCCAGCAATTAGCTCAACAGGCATGGTTACGTACTAAAACTATTTGTACCAGGACAATAATTGAAGAAGCCTTTCATGATCTGGTTTTGCAGTTAAGCATGCTTTTTCAGAATTTAACGGATGGGTTGAACAAAACTCAGCTTGGTTTTCTTAGGGCACTAACAGATAACATTGATCAACTTAGCTCCCAAAAAACTATTCTTGATTATCAGCTTGGAACCTCAGGTAATGTGGTTAAGATAAAGAGAAGCCTTATAAATAAAGAGATAATTGATTTACAGGGATCAGATATATCTTTCCTTGATCCTCTCTATAAAATCTGGTTAACGGAGTACTACTTTAAAAGTTGATAAAAAGGAGAGAAATTTTACCATTCTTGATGAATTCTGAGGAAAAGCTGACTCATTAAAAAGTCTTTCATACGGTTGCAATTTTCAGCTGTCAGGGGAGCAGAAAAAAGAGCGGGAGTGAGAGTGGGAGTGAGAAAACACAATGAGAGCAACCTGAGCTCCTAATAACCTGTATTATCTTATTTTGCATCAGCCCTGCTGATTGTATTTATCTCGATAACCCCATTTGCACCATTTATCCCGTAAATGGCTGCAGATGCTCCTTTTAATACCCTGATTGACCTTACCCTGTTAGGCATAATATCTTCAATCTGCGACATAATAGCCCCATCTACAACAATTATCGGCTGTGAGCTGCCTGTAACCGAAGTATAACCACGGATAATGATGGAATTACCTGTAATCTGGATTTCAGGTAATTCAGCCCGTATAAGCTCATACATTGTAGTGTATTTGGCAAATCTGTTTTCATCAGGAGCGGGCTTTTCTGAGTAATTCTCTTTCTTCCTCTTTTTCTCGACCTTCTTTTCAGTTTTGCTGCTTTTTTTAGAAATGTTAATACTGTCTTTTTCCTGCGCCGAAGCTGATGAAATAAAATATATGAATCCCAGAATAATAAAAATAGTTTTTAGATTCATTTTAAATGACTTTTTTATTGAAATGGTAAGTTACAAAGGCTCCGGTTAAAAAGCAAATTAGTATTAGGTTATTGTTTTGCCTATTAATGTGGCTGAAAAGTCCATTATCTGCAAAACTGTAACTAAGGCAGTAGGTTTTTAAATAATCTTGCAGAATCATCTGATATATCTTATTTTTGAGATATCTAAATTATAATCCTGTTTACAAGAAGGTCTTTTAACTTAGTGATCAAACTTACAGATATCAATTATGAAAACTTCACGGCGTGATTTTTTAAAACATTCTGCAATTGCTGGAACAGGTATTGTTCTGATACCATTTAATGCATTCAGTATTGCTTCAGAAGCAGCCGGATTTCTTGAAAGGATCGGAATATCAACCAGCATCTCAAACAATGGAATACTCTCAAAGGCCGGTTATTCATTTGTTGAAGAGAATGTGAGAGGTTTCTTAGTCCCCGACGAGCCGGAATCAGTATTCGAACAAAAACTGGCTCAACTTAAAAATTCAATACTACCTGTTGAAGCCTGCAACTCTTTTCTTCCTGCTAACCTGAAGTGTTCCGGGCCAGCACCGCTGCATGAAGAGATCCTGAAATTTGGTGAATCGGCATTTCGCAGGGCTCAGATGGCAGGCGTTAAAACAATTGTATTCGGAAGCGGAGGCGCCAGGTCAATACCAGAAGGATTCTCAAGGGAAGAGGCCAGGTTACAATTTATTTCTATTTGCCGGCAGCTGGCTCCTCTGGCTAAAAATTATAACATTGTCATTTCTCTTGAGCCTCTTAATAAACAAGAGTGTAACTTTATTAATTCTGTTGCAGAAGGTGGAGAGATTGTTAAAGCAGTAAATCATGAAAACTTCAGACTTTTAGCAGATATTTACCATATGTTAAAGGAAAATGAAAGTCCCTCTAATATCACAAAATACGGGGATTTACTATACCATACTCACATAGCAGAAGAAACGGGACGAACCTCTCCTGGTGTAAATAAAGAAGATTTCACACCGTACTTCCGGGCTCTCAAAGATGTCGGGTATGATGGCAGAATGGCAATTGAATGTTCATGGAATAACCTTGAAGAACAGGCGCCTGAAGCTCTTTCGTACATGAGGAATCAGATCATGACTTTATAATACTTCTCAATATCTGACCTTTAATAAGCTAAATATGTTTTTTCTTTCGGAGTGCTAACTCCGGGCTTGAACCTTATAACCCTTCAGGCCGAAGAAAGCAACATAACAAAAACATATCAGCGGCACAATAAAACCCAGTGCCATACTTGAGTTATCGGCTATCCAACCCATAAATATAGGGCATACGGCACCTCCGGCTACCATCATTACAAGCAACGAAGAACCTTTCTTTGTCAACCCTCCAAGATCTTTGATTCCAAGTGCAAATATTGTCGGGAACATGATAGACATACAAAAATAGGTTAAATAAATTGCAATAAGTGAAAGCCAGCCAAGCCCAAAGACTACGAAGACCATTGCCAGAATATTTATTACAGCATAAAGTGCAAGCATCTGGTTGGGTTTAAACCAACTCATCATAACACTGCCTGAAAATCTTCCTGCCATGAAAAATACAAACCCGAGGGAAAGAAGGTATGCTGCCTTTTCGTTGCTGAATTGAGGTAAGGTTTCCGTAACATAATTAATGAAAAAACTGTTTATCCCTGTCTGGGCCGCGACATAAAGAAATTGGGAAATCACTGCAAATCTGAAATGTGGAATTTTGAACAGATCTTTGTACTTTCCCTTATCACCGTGCTCATCAAACTCACCTTCGTGTATTTCAGGCAGTTTGGTGAACATAAACAGGATTGCCACAAAGAGTACAAGCGACCCGATAATCATATATGGAAGTGTCATTGAAGCAAATTTATTTGTCTCTGTTCCATCACCTCCTAAAATGAATATTCCTCCAACAGCAGGTCCTATTATCCATCCTAATCCATTAAATGATTGCGACAGATTAAGCCGTTGCTCAGATGTTGCTTTTGGTCCCAGAACTGCAGAGTATGGATTCGCTGCAGTCTCGAGACAGGTAAGACCACAGGCTATTACAAATAAACACAATAGGGTAAAAACAAATGTCTGAATATGTGCAGCAGGTAAAAACAGGAAAGCTCCTGTTGCATAAAGTAATAAACCAAATATTATACCTTTTTTATAACCAAAATGGCTCATGATCAATCCCGCAGGTATTGCCATAACGGCATAACCTCCGTAAAGGGCTGCCTGAACCCATCCTGACTTAGCCTTGGTGATGCCTAATATTTCCTGGAAGTGCTTATTTAATACATCAAGAAGACTATGAGCAAATCCCCATAAAAAGAACAGACTTGTTACAAGAATAAACGGGATTATAAATCCATATGTTACGAGTTTTTTCCCGTTTCCATTATCAGCTAAGTTTACCATCATTACACTTTTTTTGAAAACACAAGATTGTAATGATTTTGGACATTACCAAGGCCTGGCAGCTCTTTTCTCAAAGAATAAGAATTAAAGCATTAATTTTTCCTGACTTCTGACGATTAGTGCGGTAGAGGATACCTCCACTATGTATATGAATTTACGAAACCCATCCCCTGCCCCTTCCCTTTAAAGAAAAAGGGAAGGGGTAAATCAGCTGATTATAAATAGATTAAAACTACAATATATACTTTTCGCTCCAAATAGTAATGAATGTTATTCGATATCTGATACTTTTATTATTATAAATGCACGAAAGTGACAAAGAGTTGATAATATACTGGATGCCCCCTTCCCTTTTTGCTAAAGGGAAGGGGCAGGGGATGGGTTAAGGTATAAAGGGAAGGGGCAGGGGAAGGGTTAAGGTATAAAGACAGGGGCAGGGGAAGGGTTAAGATATAAATAGAAAGGGCTGGGTACAGGCTCGTTCTTACAATATACATAGGTCTGAAATTGGGATTAGTGTGGTAAAAATTAAATCTGTATATTATTCAATTTCAATCACTTGAAGATCAAGACAGCACTAAAATTTGAAAACGTCAGAAGTCAGGATTACAAGATTGTAATGATTTTGGACTTTACCAAAGCTTTGAAGCTGTTTCCTCAAAGAAAAAGAAGATAAACTTAAGTTCTTCTATTAAAATATTATCAATAAAAAATCCCACAAAATATATAGATTACAACTTTTCTAAAAATTATAATCTACTCTTCCTGTGGGAATAATAAAGTTAAGAAATAAATTCTTACTATTTTACCATAAGACTTACTTTCAGTTTAAATTCATCGTAAATTGTTTTGTCGCCAAGGTTATCAAAAAACGAACCTGATCCGTACCTGACATTATATTTTGTCCGGTCAACAATGATGTTTGCAAAAAACCAGACACCATCCTCTTTTTTCTGTGAAGTGGCTTTAAACTCAATCGGATTGGAAATACCCTTAATTGTAAGGATTCCTCTCACTACTCCATTTCCCTTGTCGAATGAGGTGCTTCCGGTTATAATCAGCTTAGATAAAGGAAACTTCTCAACTCCGAAAAAATCATCTGACTTAAGATGACCCTCAAGTTTTTCACTTGCATCATCATCCTTTAGTGATCTCATGTCAATGTTGAATTCACCTCCAACAATATTGTTGTCCTGCCATGTAATCCACCCTGATTGAAGTCTGATTGTTCCGGTATGCTGACCTGTTACTTTCTCTCCTAACCATGTTAATTTTGATTTCTCGGTATCTGCAGATAATTTAGTTTGCGAATATCCATTTCCGAATAGTATTAATGCTGTTGCTAAAAATAATAGTGATCGTTTCATCTTATAAAATTTAAATTTTCACTATAAACATCAGGACCATACCTTTTGTTCAATTTTCATTAATAACATTCTTGGAATAACCGTTGTAACGCTCAATATAATAATACTTTAGAGCTTATGCAGATTTAATCCGCCACTGATCTCAAAAACCATTCCGGTTGAGAAGTTCCAATCACCACGAGCCAAAGAACCAATGGACTTACCTATTTCTTCAGGCAATCCCCATCTTTTTTGAGGAACCAGACCTTCACTGATCAGTTTTTCATATTTATCTTTAATTTTTGCAGTCATATCGGTTTTTATTACCCCTGGCCGTACTTCAAAAACAAGGATATCCTCCCTGGAGAGCCTGTCAGCAAAAACAGTGGAAGCCATACTAAGTCCGGCTTTTGAAATACAATATTCCGACCTGTTTGTTGAAGATAATACTGCTGAAACAGAAGTAACAAAAATAATTATCGGTCTGTAGCTGGCTATCTGTGGTTTTAGCCAGATCATTTCCTTTGCAATTTTCTGTGCAAAGAAAACCGGACCTTTGAGATTAATATTCATTACCCGGTCATAGCTCTCC
Source organism: uncultured Bacteroidales bacterium (assembly GCA_963732435.1). GTDB lineage: Bacteria > Bacteroidota > Bacteroidia > Bacteroidales > VadinHA17 > LD21. The sequence goes on from CAVSZL010000018.1 coordinate 11,579, forward strand.
TCAGTCATATCAAGAAGATCGGCCCGCTGGAGAGGAGCAACTCCTGCATTATTAACAAGAACATCTATACGCCCGTACCTTTCAAGAATATTAGAAACTACCTCCTTCTGGCAGCCTGTACAGGAAATATCAAGACCTATGGGGAAAAACTGCGAACCTCTCTTTTCAACTTCAGGTGCAAGTATTTCCATCCCTTCGCTATCAATAGAGCGAGCGATTGCAGCAATATCGTATCCTTCCCCGGCAAGAGCAATAGCTGCGGAACGTCCGATTCCTCTGCTGGCACCTGTAATAACAGCAACAGGTTTGTTATTCATACGAAGAGACTATCAGGGTTACAGTAAATTTGGCTTTAAAGTTAGTAATTAGTCCGACTTTGCCAATAATCAAAGTAAATATATTACGCTTGATTTGTTAATAACCTGATATTGAGGCTATCCTCAAAGCAGAACCTGAACAATATTTACTGATAATATGTATAGAATTACGTTACAGATGGGAAAAGCTATCGTCCAACTTCCTGTCTATTAATCCACATTCCCAAATTCCACTGATTATTAATAAAATCCGTCTCCTCCTCCTCCTCCTCCATTTCCAAAACGAGGATTGACAACATTATTATAAATAGACCCGAAAGTATAACTAAGACTTACTCCTCCCCAAAAATTAAAATTAGTAGCCTGCTGTTTAAGCCTGAGCAGAACTTCGGCTTCAGACAATTCTCCTTTAGGAAGGTTAATCTGATCATTTATATATGCAATTCCACCATTAACTGACAGGCCAAGGCCTTTTATTATTCTGAGACGCATATATCCATAGAGGTCAACCCTGTTCTTTGAAAAATCATGAAAATAATTTGAACCTGAAAGGGAAATATTTACTGAACCCCATTTCTTCTGAACCTGATAAGCCATACCCAGCTCATGTTTATACAGGTTTTCCATGGTTTTATCAAATACTGTAGTGTCAATATAATTGCTAAACTGGTATCCGATACTATACAAAAACCTGAATTGCCTGTGGGTTGCTTCATCATAAGGATAGACATCATACTCAATCGATGGCAGAAATTCTGTGTTAAATTTATAATTAGCGCTTGTCGATGCACCTAAATTCCATCTCAATCCGGCAGACCAGTTACTATTCAGGCTCTTAACAAACAGTATATTAGCATATTGCCGGCTTCTGATATATTCTGTTACGACCTCATCTTCAATGTACCTCTGTTTATTATTACTCTGTTCTAGCTCTATTTGTAATTTAATGTCAGGGGTAACCTTTGAAATATTAATTGAATTATTAAGAATTACCCTGTTATATGTTGCTTCAGCATTGTAACGAGGACTTGTCTGTAACTCAAATACCCAGTTATTCCAATTATCAGTAACTTCTTCCTGCTTCTTTTCACTATTACTTTTAATCTCAATTTCGGTAAATAACGGGGTTTTTGCAACATACCTCATTAATCCCATTTTAATTAAATTGGTTTTCTTTTCCCGAACGACAGAACTGGTTTCATCAGGATTACTAGTGTATACCAGAGTATCATGCATGCCTTTAAACTTCCCCAGACCCTCAAAAGTGAAAGTGAACTGTTGCCCCCCGCTACCGGCATTCTGATTCGAAACAAGGAGAAAAACATCTGCCTCGTAAGTATCTCTCACATAGTTTACATAAGGGATCTCCTGTCTTGTATAGTTCATATCACATGACCAGCAATCAATAAAAATCCTCAATGCTCCCTGTCGCAAACTATCAGTTGATTGAATATCTCCCTGGGAAAACCCGGAAACTGATGAAAAAAGATCTGCCACTAAGATCAATAATATTAAAGTAATTTCTCTTATCAGTAATGTCTTTCTATGCAAACTCATTATTTCGAAAGATTATTAATTGTTTTCTTAGGCAGTCTAAAAAGAACCGTAAAACAATATGGGTATTCTAAGCCTACAGGATTAAAGTAATCGTACTTTATAGACAGCCCGATGCAAATATGCTAATATAAACTTGCAGATTCTTCCATGCTCCTTAAAAAATCCGGGTAATTAATGTTTTTTAACACTTAAAATACCGGCTCTGGTTAATAGCGATTCCGAAAAGTTATGATTTTTTAGTCAGAAAATTATTGAAGGAGTTCTTACCTTTTGTTTTTCCGTTACCACTAAATGACCATAAAATCCTCTTAAGATTTCCTTTTAACAAAGCCCGTCTTAACGCTTTGCCATGAGTAGTTAAAATAACCGGCCCGTCAAATTTCTGTCCTCGTCTCAAAAAATACTTTGTAAAAGTGGCTGAAGTTAATCCCCATTTGTTCAGGAATTGTTTGCTCCCATTATTGAGAGTAATTCTATGTGTCGATTTTGATCCGAAATGATATGCCCGGCTTACATTAACTCCTTTGAAATATCTTACACCTGCCTCATAGAGCTTCATTGAAAAATCAGGATCAGAATACAGGCCCGGAAAATATTCAATACTATATCCTCCGATAAGATCCCATAAATTTTTATGGACAATACTCGGTGGCCATGTAGCTCCACTCCAGTCATTTCCACTTATTGATCTGAAATCTTTAAGCAGATCTTCTTCTCTGAAAGATTCAGGCGTCTTTCCATAATCGTACGGGGCAATTATACCAGGATGAGGTGAAATTCTTGGCTCAATAGTAGTTGACGACAGGTAAAAAAAATAGTCTGGTAATTGCTCAATCTCCTTCCAAAGCTCAAGGTCCCAGTCTGGCAGCATGTACATATCATCATTAAGAAAAACAATATAGTCAGTTTTGACAAGTGGCCGGCATGCATTCATTGCCCAGCAAACTCCAATATTTTCAATACTGTGTGTATGGTCGAATCTCTGGTCTGTAACCCATTCAAGAGTACCATCAGACCCATCATTTACATGAATAATTATCTGATGTCTGAAAGCAGAGTTCTTTTCAATACTTGCAATACACAGTCTAAGAAATGGCAGGTTATTCCAACTTGGTATAATAATAGAAAACCTGCTATCAGCATTATAATTATTGCCTGGGTTCCAGTTAATCATCTTCTTTTTCTATATTACTTGGTTATCCAATTCCATTTATGCAAAATGCATTACCTTCCAGCTTCTTTTCAGCCAAAAGCTTTTCAACAAACTCAGTATCGGAAGGATTATAGTTAGCCTCGTGAAACAGATGAAAAACTATTGCTTTCCCTTTCATAGACTTAACCCTCAATCCGATTTTTTTCAGCCTCCAGTCAATGTCAAAGTCCTCTCCCACCCCTGCCCGGCTGTAATCTTCATCAAAGCCATTAACCGCCAGAATATTCTTCTTAAGAATACCCCAATTGCATCCCAGAATTCTCCTGTGTTGTTTGTCAATGTTCTTTTTAAATGGCAGGTAAATTCCGGCTCCGATACTTTTTCCTCCATATAAAAATGCCATGATAGTATTTATTTTATTTACGGACACTGTATTCAATACGATATCTGTAAGCTTACGACTTAAAAAAACTCTTCTCCCATAACAAAAAACAAGGTCTGTTATAGCCTTGTCGTACTCCATTAAGAAATGTCGATGAGGAATGCAATCGCCATCAATGAATACAATCTTCTCCCCGTTTGCTGACTTTACAGCCATGTTTAGTATCCTTGTTTTTCTAAAGCCCTTATCCTCATGAGATACATGTTGAATATTATACTCATGCATATGCCTGACTTTTGAAAGAAATTCCAATGTAACAGGATCATTATCATCCTCAGCAATAACTATTTCAAAATTCTTATATGACTGTTTATCAAGAGACAGAAGAATCAGTTCTAAGAAATCAAGACGCTTATAATATGAAATAATTAATGAAATCATATCAATTATTTATCGTTACAACTCCCTTTTTCGCAACGACAATATACTGTGCAGTTAAGAAATCTCTGATCAAACCAAAAGTTAGAATATCAATTATTTTCTTTTTACTGATTTTCTTCTCCAGTTTAAAAATAGAGTAGATTGAAACCGGAGTATACAATGTTGAAGTTAAAAGAGAAATAATGTTTTTCTTACAGAAGAAACGTAAATGTGTCCTGTCAAGTATTCCTCTGTCACCATATTTGAAATCAGCCAATATCAATATTCTGTAAAGAATATGATACTCCCTGATATTTGGAATGCTGACGATTATTACTCCATTTTCCTTCAAATGCTTATGCAGTTTTCTTAAAACATTCCATGGATCAATTAAATGCTCAATGACATCACCGCAAATGATTATATCAAAGTAATTCTCAGGCAGATCTAACTCGATTTCTTCGATATTACCTATTATTAACCTGTCTATTTCAGGGTTTTCCTGTTGCGAATCCTTCAGATTCATTAATTCAACTCCAACAACTTCCCGGGCCAGTTTCTGTTTCTTTATTTCTACCAAAGTATCACCACTACCTACCCCAATCTCCAAAATTATGTTGCTGCTGTTCCGGGGAATCAACCCAATCAAGTCAAACCTTGGATTGTTAAAATAACTCTTCTTTTTGTCCTCATACATAACAACAAATTTTATTGAATTATCCGGTAGTTTTTATATTCAAATAATCTGTATCCTGTATTTTTTTCAATCCAGTAAAGCAGAGCATCTTTAAAATTATATCTTATCCTGTTTTCATCAAGTTGAACATGCCAGCTTAATTTGTTAACCATCACCTGCATTACTTCGGGATGAGTGCCTTCAAACTTTTTGACAGCATCTGTTTCAGAGTAATCGAAATCAACCACTCTACTCAATTCCTCTTCAAGTTTCTCACCTTCAAAATACAAAGCAGAAAAACTCTTCATTTTTTCTTTTATGATTTCAGGGGGACGTACCCATCCATAATGATAAATATACGCATCAATATGTTTCACTTTCAACTTATTATTATCTATTCTGAATCCCTGGGCATCTCTGTAAGATCTGATCTTTTTATTATTTCTTATTATCCTGATCTCACGTCGGTACCAGTTCCTGCTGACTCCGACATAGTCGTAAGTTCCCCAGAAGTGCAAATAATTAAAAAGAAGTCCCTGAATCTCTGGATGATCCTTATACCGTTCCATTTCATTAATAATTACCGAATGATATTTCTCATGCACCACTTCATCTGCCTGGATATAAAAGCACCAGTCAAAATCAGGAGAAATTGCATCCATAGCTTTATTTGTCTCTACCGCCAATACCTTGCCTCCGATTTTCAGGGTATCATCCCAGAGGGTTTCAATAATCAGGATCTTTTCGTTATCAATACTTTTAATCAGTTTCAGGGTTTCATCATCTGAATTACCAACGGCAACAATTAACTGGTCACAAACGGGAAGGATAGATTTTATAGATTCTAAAACAGGATAACCATATTTAATGGCATTTCTTACAATAGTGAAACCACAAACCCTCATAATACTAAATTAATTATTCATTATTGAAGCAAAGAATAGTAAAGGCTCATATATGATCTGGCAACAACTTCATCAGTAAAATTATTAGTATAATCTGTTCCCATAGAGATCATCTTATTCCTGAGATCCTTATCACTTATAACCTTCAATATAGCCTCTCCTATTTTTTCAGGGTCGTATGGATCAATAAATATACTTCCGGGTCCAGCAGCCTCTGCAAAACAGTTCCTGTTACTGGTAATTACAGGAGTTTTTGATACTAATGCCTCAATAATTGGTATACCAAATCCTTCGAAAAAAGATGGATATATGAAACATTCGGCATTTTGATAAATTGCCGGAAGTTCATAATTCTGGATATTTTCGGGGAATAGTATATTTTTTATTTCATGGGTTGAAATATAGTTCAATACACTTTTATAGTAAGGACCAGCCTTTCGTCCAATAACAACAAGAGGTATGTCGATTTTTTTAATCTCCATTCCTCTGATAATGCCAAGAAGGTTCTTCCTCTCCTCTATTGTCCCGACATATAACAGATATTTTTCAGGTAAATTATACTTCACACGGACTTCCCCGAGGTATTCTTTGCTGTATGACTGCCAGAAATTTTGATTACATCCCTGTTGTATTACAGAGATCTTTTCGGGAGCTATATCTAGAAATCTGATCAGATCTCTTTTTGTTTGATTGCTGATTGCCACTATATGATCACTAACCCGGCAGGCATGTAATAACTTCCAGTAATAAATCTTTGCATCAATCATGTTGTAAAACTCCGGATATCTCAGAAAGATAAGGTCGTGTACAGTTACAACAGATCGAACCCCGGTTTTTTCAATGCCAATTGGTAACTCCTGGCTCAAGCCGTGAAAGATCTGAAGATTTTGCTGCCTGATATCTCTGTTCATATACTTAAATCTCCAGATCTGAGGAAACATTCTGTTCACAGCCCTTTTAGGCTCCACAATATTGAATTGCTTCTCATTATCTACAATTACTCTGTTCTTAGTGGTTGGAGTAAAAAGATAATAGGAATTATCTGAATACTCCTCTGAAAGGGCAAATAGCAATGTGCGACTATAGTTGCCTAATCCGCTGTAGTTAAAGAACGCCCTCTTGGCATCAAATCCTATCGAAATTGGTTTTTGCTTCTCTTCCTTAAAACTGGTTTGATCTAAATTAACGATCTGTATTCCTTCTCTTCGTTTTAATTCCCTTTCCCTGACATAGAGTTTTCTTAACTTTGAGTATTTAAGAAAACAGGTTATTGATAAAATCTTGCTCACTATAAATCCTTCATAACCATCAAGAAAACCACCTTTTAAAAAATAGGAATGAATAAACCTCCACAGAGGATTGATCAGAAGTTTTTTTGCTGATGGTCTGACATTAGTATTAAAATATTCTTTGGCCAGCATGGATGAGTACCGGTTCATCTTTTCAAGACTCTCCTCGTAGCTGTCACACAACCAATGTAATAACTTACCTTCAAGATAACATACATTCCTGGGATTATCCAGAATCACTTTTTCGTGTATATTTAATCCACCCCATTTACCTTTTTTTCTGTTAAACAGACGTATTCTGCGCTCCGGAGATAAATTGGTAAAATGGATCCATTTGCCGCAATAACTATTTAACCTGTCAAATTTATAACCATCAAACCTGAAATCCTGCTTTACAGCAAGTATGGATTTTTCTAATCTGGGAGATATAGCTTCATCAGCATCAAGTGACAGAATATGATCATAAGTCGCCTGCTCCACTGCAAAATTCTTCTGGTCCCTGTATCCATTGAATGGATGTTCAATAAACCGGACCCCCAATGAAACACAAATCTCCTTTGTTCTGTCAGTTGAAAAAGAATCGACAACGACAACCTCATCTGCTACATCAGCAACCGATTTAATGCATTGCTCAATATAAACCTCTTCATTAAAAGTTATTATTACAGCAGATATTTTTGGCATATCGGGATTAGGTTATAAGGGGTAAAGTTATTTATTTTTATTTTGACTTTCACAATTCTCATTAGTTGGCTTATCCGTTGTCTCCTCCGGATCTTCTTCCATCCATTCATGAACAGGACGCTGCGGACCCTCTTTTCTGTACCAGACTGAGAGTACGGCACCAGAGAAAAAACCCAGCATATGAGATTCCCATGATACATTTTTATATACATCCGGGAAAATACCCCATACCATTGATCCATAAAGAAATACAATCAATAGTGATAATGCAATAAGCCTGAGGTGTTTCCGGATTATACCACTGAAAAAGTGAAAGGATGCCAACCCGTATACCAGGCCACTGGCTCCGATATGCCATGCATCCCTTCCTGCGATCCAGACCAATCCTCCGGTAATTAATATAGTCCAGGCAAATATCTTAAGAGCTACTTCAGAATAAAAATAGAACAATACAACAGAAAGGAAAAACAGAGGTATTGTATTATTGAACAAATGCTTAAAATCATCATGTATAAGTGGTGAGAGAATAATCCCGGGTAATCCTTTCACTGACAGAGGATAGATTCCCAGACCTGAAAGATCAAACTCAAACACTACCTCAGTTATCTTAACAAGCCATATCAGAGAAATTATTAAAAATGGAATTATAAGGCTCAGAAGCAACTTTTTTCTGTAAAAGGCACCTTCATCTGAAATTTCCGGATATAATTCTTCCATGGATAGACGAAAATAGAATTAAAAGCAAATCGCCAATATCCACAAATTTACTTAAAATCCAAAGCTGCGATCCTAAAGTGACTTTATTTTAATCCCGAATGAAATGGTTCTGGGAGCTGCCGGCCCATAAATATAATTGCTGTCTCTGTACTTACCTGAGTCAAAATCATTCTGATAAGAATTTGTCAGGTTCTTAATACCTGCAAACACCTCAAGACCTGATTCGACAATAGCCAGAGGAAAAGTATAACCTACTTTCACACTTAACTCAGTAAAAGAAGTTGTAGTCACATACTCATCAACGGTCTGCTCAGGTGCACCGGCAAAATGAGCGAGCTCCATCGGGCCTGTATACACTCCGCTGATAGATGCATTGAATTTATTATCAGGAGTAAACGATAGAGTCAGATAACCATATTCGTCAGGTGAACGCAAAAAATTACTTTTTGGGGCAAGACCCGGAATATTTTCAACAGGTTCTTCATATGTACTTTTTTGAAGCGTTAATCCGGCTTCAAGCTGCAACTTTTTATTGTAATTACCTCTTAGTTCCAGTGTAAATCCTTTAACTGATGCTCCAGTACCATTACGTTTCTCGAAAAGGTCTCCATACTCATCACTACCAATAGGTTGTAAATAAAAAACATTGCTGAGATTTGTATAAAATCCTTCAAGTGTAACTCCGGCAATAAATGTTTCAGTCGCTTTATCATAATTAACAGAACCACTTAAACTGTTTGACCGTTCCTCCTCCAATCCCGGTGCAAGAGAGATCCTTGATACTCCGCCTCCGGCAAATGCAATATGCAGATCAGTATCAAAAGCCTGAGGTGCTCTGAAACCGGTACCCCATGTAACTCTGAACTGAGTATAATCCATAAGCTTATATAATAGTGAGAACCTTGGATTTACAATTAACTTGTCTACAAAATTGTGCTTATCTGCACGTAAGCCGGCAAGGAATGTAAAAGATGGAGTAATCTCCCAATCGCTTTGAACAAATCCACCAACATTTTTTGTTATCTGACCAATGCCATAATTGTAAGATTTTATAGTATCTGCAACATTATCATAAACATACTCCAATCCAAAGGTAAAGACATTCTTTCCTCCGAGAAATTCGTTAACCCTGTGATTGACCTGGGTACCTGCCTGTAATGTAAGATTTGAAGTATATCCGTAAGGAGGAAGAAGAACATGATCTTCAAAATCTTCGATATCGTCAGGTAAAATCCCTGTATAATGATCTCTGTCTGTGTTTTGTCCTGCAAAATAAAAAATGAAGGAACTGTTATCTTCATTGAAGTTCCATTGGTAATCGAGGCCTCCCATCAGGACATTATGGGTGCGCTCCTCGGATTGTTGTGCCAGGTAAGCAGGCTTGTCTACCATTTCACCTCCATAACGGAATTCATAAATACTGCTTATATTCAATTCCAGCTTCTGGTTCTGGGTCGGTTTGAAAAAAAGATTTGCACCAAATGAGTTATTCCTCAGTTGGGGTAATTCTGAAAAATTGTCGTCATTATGATCATAGTACTCCCTGTTTCGTCTGTTCAGGAATACCGAAGCACCTGCATTTCGCTTCTGGGTGATCATGCTGATATTTCCATTCAACATCAGGTCAGTAGCCTCACCATTAATAATCTGAGCTGTGGTTCCAAAATCATAAGACCCCTCTGTAGGTATCTTTGTAATAATATTTACTGTTCCTCCTACCGCGCTCGATCCGTAAAGGGCAGAACCGGCACCTCTTACAACCTCAATTCGTTCAACCATATTTGCAGGGATCTGTTCCATCCCGTATAAACCGGTCAGAGGACTGAATATAGGTCGGCCATTAATTAAGATCTGGGAGTATGATCCACCAAGACCATTCATCCTCAATTGTGTGTAATTACATGTCTGACAATCTGTCTCTACCCTCAACCCCGGCTGAAAACGTAAGCCTTCTGATATATTACATGCCTGAGTTACGTCAAGTGATTTTGAATTAATAATGTTAACGATTACAGGAGAGTCTGTCTGTCGTTTTGCTGTTTTTGTACCAGTTACGACAACACCTTTTAATGTCATTACTTCCTCCTCGAGTTCAAAATTGACCTCCTGTGATACTCCCTTAGTTACTGTAATAGTTTTCTTAGAGGTTGCATAACCGAGGTATTTTGCTACCAGCACATGGGTTCCCTCTGGAAGGTTAACAAGCATATAGTGACCCGTAGCATCAGTGGTTGTACCCCTGGTGGTTCCTTCCAGGTAAACGCTTACAAAGTGAATGTGCTCACCTTTGAATTTCACATCTCCAAAAACATTGGCATCAGAATTCTGGCTGAATAGTGGAATGCTGTAATAAACAAGAAATATCGTCAGTAATAATTTTCTAGATTTTATCATTGATTTACAAATTAATATCTAGTAAATATTGTATTCAGGAAAATCAATCAATAAAGTTCATGCACTACTTTGACTTTATCTTAATTTAGATTAAATTTAAACAATGGAGTTTAGTATTTGTTCATAGTCCAATGCAGAATCACGACACTGCATTAATTAATCCGGATATTTTCAGATATAGTATTATTGATTTTGTAAATCCAGGTAATAGAAAATGCACCTTTCATAATGCCCTTTTATGGATTTCATTAAAAAAAGGTAAGTGTAAAAACAGGAAGTGTCTTTATGGTCTCGGATTCATCCGACTATGGCTTTTACAACTCATTCTTTTTAATCCCTGCCTGGATAGAGGATTCCAGCTTTAACCCTTATCCTGTCGAGAGTATTAATAAGAGCCCTGCTGAATGAAAGAGGAACAACCTTGCTTTCAAGTCGGTTCTCATCAAGGCATTTCATTACTTCAATAGCCTCAAACTGATAACCCATCCCTTCAGGAATCATCGAATAGTCAATTATCTCCTTATCATTGATTTCAACTTTTAGTCGTTGCGACATATCCCGGCCTCTTGAAAAGGACAGATTCCCATTTTCGCATAAGAGATCACATCCTATTGTTGTCTGGGTACGGAATGAGCTGTAAAGAGTTGCCATACGACCATCGGCATACCTAAATATTATGCTTATTGAATCCTCTGAACCAGTTTCTGTGAAAGAGGCTTTAGCTGTTATCTCATCAGGTACACCCATAAACCATAGAGCATCGATCACCGGGTATATGCCGATATCGAGAAGAGACCCGCCTCCAAGATTGAGGTTAAACTTTCTGTCAATCGGGTCAAATGGAGCCTGAAATGCAAACTTTGCGTCAAGATGGATTATTTTCCCTGGTTCTCCGCCATCAATTATCTCTTTGGTCTTTTTATAAATTGGTTGAAAAGGTGGCCATAGAGCTTCCATAAGAAATACATTCTGTTTCTTTGCTTCAGCAATCATATCCTCCACTTCATTACTGTTCAATGCAAATGCCTTTTCACAGATAACTGCTTTCCGGTTCCTGAGGCACATCAAAGCATGTTCATGGTGATGTGAATGAGGCGAAGCAATATATATAATATCAACCTCCCTGTCAGAAGCCAGTTCTTCATAACTTCCATAATACTTCTTATATCCAAATTCCTCAGCAAATTGTTTCGCCCTACCCAAGTCACGGGATCCAACAGCATACAATTCTGCATTTTCCAGTAATTGAAGTCCTCTTGTGAACTTTGCAGACATTTTTCCCGGAGCCAGAATTCCCCATTTATACTTCATATTTTCCCTTTTAATTTTGATAAATATAGAGATTTATTTCAGAGATCTATACAATTATGATCTGATAAAATCTTTAAAGGTTCTTCCGGCAAGCAGCTTTAGCACTCGCTGGGATTCAAGTCATAAATTCGCAGATTCATTGTAAAGTCTCATTCACAATGATTTACGAAATAATTAAAAAATAATTGTATTTTTTAGTACTATGTATTGCATAGTATAATTATTTATATATATCTTTGTATTGTCATGTTACATGTATTAAACAGTAGTATAAATTTAACAGAACTATGAAAATAACAGTAAGCATTAATATCGGAGGGTATTCTTTCAACATTGACGAAGATGCCTATTCCGAATTAAAAAGGTACCTCAAAAATCTCGAACTCCATTTTGCAGGAGAAGAGAGTTCTTCAGAGATACTTTCAGATATTGAAACACGTATGGCGGAATTGTTCCGTACAAAACTGACTACCTATAAACAGGTAATCACAATTGCAGATGTTAACCAGGTTATCTCCGTTCTCGGAACACCTGAAGACATATCCGACAATGACGGAACATCTGCACGCGATAAGTTCTCATCACCCGGGTATCACCGTATGTACAGAGATCCCGATCACAGATTAATAGGAGGCGTATGCTCAGGTATAGGTGCATACTGGAATATAGATCCGCTGATTGTAAGGATAATCTTTGTGGCACTTACCCTTGCAGGAGGAATCGGAGCTATAGTATATCTCATCTTATACATTGTCCTTCCTGTGGCAAGAACCACAGCTCAGAAGATTGAGATGAAAGGCGAGCCGGTAAATATCCACAATATAACAGAATCGGTTAAAAAGGAATTCAATGAAGTAAGGAAGAACATGAAATTATGAGAAGTATTGATTATCAAAAAATTGAATTGTAACATATAAATTTTACATATCATGGATTTAGAAAATACAAAAGCCCAGATGCGAAAAGGGATACTTGAGTACTGCATCCTTTCGGTACTATCAAGAAGTTCCTGTTATGCAAGCGACATAATAAAAGAATTGAAAGAAGCACAGGTAATTGTGGTCGAGGGTACTCTCTACCCATTACTTACCCGGCAAAAGAATGCAGGATTACTCAGTTACCGCTGGGAGGAATCCCAGCAGGGACCTCCCCGCAAATACTATGAACTTACTGATGAAGGGCGGACTTATCTGGCCGATCTTGATAAATCGTGGCAGGAGCTGGTTGAATCAGTTAATCTTATCAGAACAAGGTAATCCGATTATTAACCATTTAAACTGAAAACGATGGAAAAGACAATTAATATAAATCTAGGCGGCACACTCTTCCAGATTGATGACGATGCCTACCGGATTCTTCGCGACTACCTTCAGGCTGTAAACAACCGGTTCAAAAATGTACAGGGGGGTTATGAAACTGTTGAGGATATAGAATCTCGTATAGCTGAAATATTTCAATCTCAGAAAGGAGTTGGTGGAATTATTTCCCTCAGGAATGTTGTAGAAATGATCTCAATAATCGGCAAACCTGAAGATTTTGACATGAATAATGAAGCTGAGCCTGAACCCGGGCTATACACCTCCCGGAGAAGAAGGATGTACCGTAATCCTGACGATTCAATAATCAGTGGCGTTTGTGGCGGCATAGGTGCTTATCTTAATACCGATCCTGTCCTGTTCAGGATCCTGTTTGTTCTCTCCGCACTATTTTTTGGAACCGGTTTTCTTCTGTATATTATACTTTGGATTGCCCTTCCATATGCCCATACCGAGACACAGAAAAAGGAAATGTATGGAAGCGAATACCTTTCAGTGAAATCAAATCAAAGACAACCTGAAGGTACCAGTTCATCTGAGGCTCATTTATATGGTACAGGATACAACAAAACATCAAAGGCAGGTAATGCATTTAATGAGGTCTTCAGGGCAATCAGCAGAGCTTGCTATATCGTACTGCGTATCTTCCTTATTATTTTTGGAATAGTATTTGTCCTTACCGGGACCCTGGCAATTTTAAGCTTTGTCATGATATTCATATTTAAATATCCCGGATCATTTTCAAGTGAGGCATTTGATATGAATCTGGCATACCTTCCCGATTTTTTAAATTATATTGTCAATCCCTCAGTTAAACCATGGATAATTGCCCTCGCCTCAGTTTCCTTTATTTTGCCAATGGTTGCGCTTATTTACTGGGGTGTAAAAATGATCTTCTGGTTTAAGGCAAAAGATGGTGTTGTAAGTCTGATTTTCTTTGTAATCTGGGCTTTATCTATTGCATCTTTAACATATGTGCTTATAAATGAAGGGTTAGAATTTGCTGATTCAGGTAAAAGTATAACTCAAAACGTCATCTCACCTGTTCCTGATACTCTTTACATTAAGAGTCTGAAGGAATTATCAGACCTGCAATATGATGTTGAATTCAAATTGGATGGAGACGATTATGCTGTTCTGATAAATGATTCGAAGAAAGAACTGTACTTCAAACCTTGTGCAAACATATATAACTCCGGGGAAGGAGTTCCAAGAGTTGAAGTTAGAAAGCGTTCAGCAGGCCGCACAAAACCAGATGCTGCAAAGAAAGCTGAAGAGTTGATTTATAGTTGCAGTCTGACCGGTGATACACTTCAAATTGATGAATATTTCACAATTCCGGCCGGGCGCAAATGGTCTGCCGACAATGTGGGTGTCAATATATACGTTCCAAAAGGTACAATTGTGAAATTTGAGGGAACTGCTGATGATACTTTCGGATTAAATCCGGATTATGATGATGAAGAAAATTATTTGTCTTCAGGTAAGATGAATGCCAGCCAAAAGCTATGGATTCTTACCGATGATGGTCTCGAATCACTAATCAGTCAGCCAGTCAGAAAAAAATAAGTTTTCATTTTCATTCCTTTTTCTTCTACGGCATCCGGTATCCTTAATTGGGTACCGGATTTTTTTTACAACATTTCATGATAAATATATTCTTCCTGACTTCTGGCACTTTCAAGTTTTGATGTAGTTGCTATTATAAATTGATTGTACCACACTGACATCTCAAACAGAACTTTTTCTCAGCCGGCCTCTCCCCAAACCCCCCGACGCTTACGGTCGGGGCAGGCTCTCCCCCGAAGTGGGAGGGGCTTAAATAGAAAAATGTTAACTATAACATCCTGAATAACTTCCCCCTCTCACACCGGGAGAGGGGGACTGAGGGGGAGAGGCCAGACTATACCAAATCCTTGAGATATCGGCTCTGGTGTCAGAGGTAGGTTCCAAAGAAAATACCTACACATAAAGTTCTAAAACCATTCGCAATTTAGAGCTCAATGAAATCATCTTACTTGAAATATTTATATATTTGAGAAACATTAAATAAAAAGTATGAAAAAGTTTATTCTTATTTTAGTTGGAATTTTCTTAATAGTCAATTTCGGTGCAAATGGGCAGGGATTTTTAAAGAATGTCACAAAGTCAGTAACAGATGAAGTTTTAGGTAAACCAAAAGCGAGCACTCAGGAAGTACAGCCTGAACCATCCAGTGCATGTGATAATGCGGAACTTATATTTGAGATGTCTGATAAAATCATACTTGATTATACTGAAATGAATATCACCTCATCAGATGACGGAAGTTTATATATAAAGGATCGTGCATCGGGGAAAAGCTATATTGTTAAGAATGGAAAAACAGAAGGCCCATTTGAACCAGACGATCCAAAAATTGCACAATTCGAAACTTCAGGTCAGGGTAATAGTGATCAGGATGATACTGATATCGAACGTTTTATCCGGGCTAACAAACCTTATATTTCCCGGTCAGGAGAAAAACTCCTTATAACCTTCGCCGGTAAAAAATACGGCCCATATGCCCAGATCATGAGTTTTGCCGTAACAAAATCCAAAGAAAAGTTCGCTGCAATTATTATTGAGAATGTACTTATGAATGAATCACAGGGCAATGAGATGGAGAAGGCAATGGAAAACGCCAAGAATGACCAGGAGCGGATGGAACTGGCCATGCAGATGGCACAACAGATGCAGGAAAACATGATGAAAGGAGGCGATCCGACCAGCACTTCGCCAAAATTTGTGAGCAATATTTCCAATGCAACTTTCGATCCAATGAAATCAGGACTGGCCACACTTAACGGTAACGTAAAATATGATGATATAGTAATAATTGATAATGGTAAAGTAACTGACCTTCAGGGCAAAACCCTGATTACCATAAAGCCTGAGCTTACATATGCTGAAAATTTATTTATCAATTCTTCAAATACCAGGTATGCAACATATCAGTATGGCACTCTTACCTTTAGTGACAATAAGACTCTTTCGGAGCTTTTTAATCTCCGCATGGTAAAAGCTGATGGGAAAACCTATCTGGCATATATGTATTTTTCTCCTAAGAGAAATGCAATTATGCAATGTAAAATTCCATTCTAGTCCGGTTAGTATTTGAAACGTGTTATATAACCTTTTTGGGAAACTATTCCTGATCATTCTCCTTTTAACAGGATTGGAGAAACCATCCTGCTCCCAGCCATTAAACTACCAGAAGTTATTTGGCGATGACTGGATCACAGCCCAGAATTTTGTAAAAGAAAACAGGGTATGGATGGAACCGGTTCTTAAAAAAAATCACATCTCATATCCGCTGGCAATTGCTGTTATTTTTCCTGAGCTGGTTAGGTATTCCGCACTGCGTGATAAAATGGAGATATCAGTCCTGAAGGCATTGTATATTAACCTTGGCGAAAACTATGCCAATTTTTCCATAGGTCAGTTCCAGATGAAACCCTCTTTTGCAGAGATTATCCGCGTTGAATCTTCATCGGTTTTAAAACAGCGGTCGGGAATTAAATTTAAAAAACTTACTGAATTTGAAGATATAAAAGAATACAGGAAATCAATAGTTATGGATTTGGAAGATCCTGAAATTCAATTCAATTACCTGGTAGCCTTTATTAAAATATGTGAAAAGAAATTTGACACTAATGGCAAAAATGAAACTGATAAGCTGAAATTCCTTGCCACTGCCTATAATTATGGTATCGATAAAAGTATCCTTCAAATCAACAGTATGATTGATAAGAAGTTCTTCCACACTAAACTATTAAATTCTGAAAATTACTCATATGCTGAAGTATCACTCTTCTGGTATAACCAGTATATTGAGGGGAAATAGAACTCCTTATACAGTTGATATATATATTAATTTAAAAATTACCTGATCTTTCCTGTTACCGGCTTGCATTCATTTTTCAGATTTAATATCTTTATAGTCTTAACTTAAAACCAGAAAAAAATTACCCGACTAATGGCAATACCAACATCAAGAACAAAAGAAAAAGGGGAAATACGGATAAATGAGGAAAAGTGTATCGGTTGCGGCGATTGTGTTTCTGTTTGTAAAGATTACAGTCTTGAATTAAAAGACGGAAAGGTCAAAATCAGCAGTAACTCTGTTTTCGGATGTATTGCCTGCGGTCATTGCATGGCAATTTGTCCGACAGATACTATCGAAATTCATGGAAGGACTTTATCACCTGATGATCTGTTTGAGTTACCACCTGTCGAGAAAATTTCAAACTATGATCAGCTTTTGTCATTATACCAGAGAAGAAGAAGTGTAAGAGAGTTTATTGATAAAGACGTTGAACCGGAGAAAATTGAAAAAATATTAGATGCTGCCAAAACAGCCCCGATGGGTTTACCTCCTTCTGATGTTAACTTATTAGTCCTGGATAGCAAAAAGAAAGTAAGAGCATTCGCTGGTGATTTCTGTGAATATCTCGAAGGTATGAGATGGTTCGCTTCAGACTGGTTTCTTACAATTATGCGTCCCTTCTGGGGAAAAGAAAATGATGAGCTTTTCAGGGGATTTATTAAACCTCTCTTCAGGATCTATCCGGGTGAGATGAAGAAAGGGATCAATGTTGTTAATTATGATGCTCCTCTGGCAATATACTTTTATGGATCACCATATACTGATCCTGCCGACCCGATTGTAGCAGCAACGGCCGCAATGTATGCAGCAGAGTCTTTGGGTTTGGGAACATGTATGCTGGGTGCTGTTCATCCTTTTATTCAGAATGGTAAAAAAGCAAGAAAATTCAGAGAAAAATATAATATCAGGTATAAAAGCCGTGAAGGATTATTCGTTATTTTCGGATACCCGGCTGTTAAATACAGAAAAGGAATCAAAAGGACATTTGCTTCTGTAATTAGAATGAATTAATAATCAATTAAATACTTATCATTATGAAAACTTTTTACTCTCTTTTAATCTTGGGTATGCTGGCTTTCTCATGTAACCAGGCACCTGAACAAACTACCACTTCTCATATGCAAATGCATACTGAATCAGCTGCCCCTGCAGATTCAGTAAGGGATGGAATGTTTATCCATATAACTGAGTGCTATGATGATCCGCACAGGGTTCTGATGCCGTTAAAAATGGCAACTATGATGGCAAAGGACAAAGATGTGATTGTTTACATGGATATTCATGCCGTTCTGCTTCTGGTAAAAGGAGCAAAGGACATCACATTCGCAGATTTTGAATCAGCACATACATATATTAAACAACTGGTTGCCAATAATGTTGGAGTTTATGCCTGCCCTACCTGTCTTAAGATCGCGGGGTATGCTCCTGAAGATCTGATGGAGGGTGTTCAGGTCGCTCAGAAAGACAAGTTCTTTAACTTCACTAAAGGAAGAATAATAACTCTTGATTACTAACAATATTTCTTATTATACTTTCAAAGTATACCCAGTGTGTGCAAAGTAAATACATAGAATTTGTATTAGTTAATTATAAATTTACATGATTACGGACAGAATTAAAATTAACAGGAATGAACTGTCCGGTGCTTTCGGCGACATTGGTACTGATTTGCCACTGATTATTGGGATGTTGCTGGCCACTGATCTTGAAATTTCAAACACCCTGATAGTATTCGGTGTTTTGCAAATAATGACTTCTTTGATATATGGTATCCCAATGCCTGTACAACCGCTGAAAGCAGTTGCCCTGATAGTCATTACGCAGAATATTCCGGGTGCGGTTATCTGGGGGGGCGGATTTGCCATCGGAATTATTATGCTGATCCTCACTTTAACCGGATTAATTGTATGGCTCAACAAGGTAATCCCAAAAACCGTTATCAGGGGTATTCAGCTTGGACTTGGCCTGCAGTTATGTCTTTTATCTCTCAAAGACTATATCCCTGCTGATGAAACCAGTGGCTATATTTTTGCACTCATTGCTTTCATTATAGGACTGATCCTCATAGGAAACCGCAAATATCCCCCGGCAATTTTCATTATGGGTTTAGGTCTGATCTACATGTTTATTTTCCATTTTAATATTCTGTCTGATATCAGGTTTTCTGCTCCGACATTTACTATTCCGCAACTCTCATATCAGAATATTCTTTCGGGTTTGATCCTTCTGGGAATTCCACAAATTCCACTCTCTCTCGGAAATTCAATATTTGCTACTAATCAGATTGCACAGGACCTTTTCCCTGAGAAGAAAGTGACAGTAAGGAAAATCGGCCTTACCTATTCTGTTATGAATATAATAAGCCCCTTTCTCGGAGGTATTCCTGTTTGTCATGGTTCCGGAGGAATAGCAGGACATTACACCTTTGGAGGCAGAACAGGAGGATCTACATTGATTTATGGATTATTTTACCTGATCCTTGGGATTTTATTCAGCGGAAATTCTGTCGAAACCCTGATGATATTTCCCAAACCTATGTTAGGCGTAATCCTTCTTTTTGAAGGAATAACACTTATACTCCTGGTAAAAGATATTATTGTTGACAGAAATATGTTCTTTATAGCAATCGTTGTTGCAATATGCGCAATCGGACTCACTAACGGGTATCTGATTGGAATGGTAACAGGTACTGTAATTTATTATTTTACAAATAAAATATTCCTGAAAAGTTATGGAAAACAATAATTCAACCTGCTGCTTTTATTAACTAATTCCAATGAAAACACTTAAAACTCCGGGTAACATCGATGATTATATTGAAAGCTTTTCTCCACACATCCGGGAAATGCTGACAGAACTGAGAGCCACGATTAAGAGAGCTGCTCCTGATGCGGTAGAAAAAATCAGTTATCAGATGCCGACTTTTTTTCTGAAAGGAAATCTGGTTCATTTTGCCGCATATCCAAATCATATCGGATTCTATCCTGCTCCCTCTGCTGTTGAATTATTTAAGAAAGAATTATCCGTATATAAGAATGCCAGGGGGTCAGTTCAGTTTCCTCTTGACAAGCCTCTTCCATTGGATCTGATTACCAGAATTGTAACCTTCAGGGTGAATGAAAATATTAAAAATGCAGAACGAAAGACAAAAAAAACCAGATAACAAAGAATTGAATTTCAGAATTTAAGCCTTAATGCTTAAATTTCAAAAAACATAAATTGTGACCTGATTATATGTAAAAAATAAACTTGGTATCCCCAGAAACTTTTACAAACAATTGTTGTTATAATGCTAACAAAGATTAATATTAAGCTAGTTACAAT
Organism: uncultured Bacteroidales bacterium; assembly: GCA_963732435.1. Taxonomy (GTDB): domain Bacteria; phylum Bacteroidota; class Bacteroidia; order Bacteroidales; family VadinHA17; genus LD21. The sequence goes on from CAVSZL010000018.1 coordinate 31,931, forward strand.
GAAATACAGGGGGAGCCATTATTATTGTTACTTTAATAAATAGTACGAAAGCTTACCAGCTGTTTAAATTAAAACCTTTCAGAAATGAAGTCTATACAAATCGGAGATATGATCCCTGATTTTTCCTTAAAAGATCAGGATGGAAATCATTTCCACATAGGGACTTATCTTGGAAAGAAAAAACTGGTAATTTTCTTCTACCCTGAGGATGGAAGTCTTAATTGCACAAAAGAGGCCTGTTACTTCCGCGATCTGACAGATATATTCAACGAAGCTGATGCCGTACTGATTGGAATCAGCGAACAATCTGTGGAAAGTCATAAGAAATTTGCAGAAACAAACAACCTTACCTATACCTTGCTTAGTGATAACAAGAATGTGGTAAGAAAATTATTTGGCGTACCGAGCAGAGCTTTCGGTTTTATTCCCGGAAGGGTAACATATGTGGCCGACAGTACAGGAAAAGTAGTTTTTATTTTCGATTCACAGCTTGAAACCCAGCGGCACGCTGATGAAGCTCTTAAGATCTGTCTTCTTCTGAAAAAACATGAATAGCGTAAAAACCTGATCTTTTTTAACACTTTCCCCGGCAGCTCTGATAAAAACACTTATTAAAATAACCTGCATGTACCCATGTAACAGTCTTGGTTTACACTCCCCCTTAACTGAACAGAATTTACGGGTATGCTGTCCCAGGAGATTGGTGTTTCAGAGGTAAAAACATGAAATAATCCATTGTTTAACAATGCATTAATGTTGTAAAAATCTGACTGAAACGGCCGCCGGTAATCTACTTTTTTGGGATCTTCTGAATTTAATATTGCTACTCGTGTCAGACCCATTTCTGCAAGGCTTACACTTGAAGGGACAGGATGATCAAACCAGGAAGCATAAACAGTCTGAAAATCGTCAGCATTAGATTCTATCCATTTTTCATCCTTCCTAAATGATTTAACATAACCTGTCATTTTAAGCATCAGATCATTCCAGGATGCATCTGTCTCATTTAACATACTTATTGCGGTAAGTGTTGCTCCTGCATCAAATAAAAAGCCCTGTTTTTGAAATACTCCCTTGTAATATGAATGACCGAGAGATGAGCCATCCCAGAATTTATCAATATTATTATGCATGACAGAAGCCGCTTTATCAACCAGTTCAGACTTATTAAGCCATCGGCCTGCCTGCAGCAAAGCTATTACAATAAGTGAATTTATTCCGCTGATAACCTTATCATCTTTTGAAGGTTGTTGCCTGTTATTCCTGACAGCCAGCAGTTTCCTTTCGATGTCATTCAGCGATCTGTCATGCCTCTTTATAAGGTGATTCAATCCCTCAAAATTGCCTTCCTTCCTGATATAATATGCATCAGAAAAAATCCTGTACTCATCCTCTGTAAGAATATTACTGAGTTGTTCCTGGCTCCAGAGATAGGTTGCCCCCTCCTCATGATCTGTATCAGCATCAAATGCTGAGATATATAATCCTTCATGTTCAAAGCACTCTTCAAGACAGACAAGGATCTTCTCTGCCATAACCTTATACTCATTATTATCCAAAACCTTATATGCAATTGAGTAGTACCATAATGCCATAGCCTGATCGTAAAGCATTTTTTCAAAATGAGGAATTGTCCATTCACGGTCGACACAATAACGATAAATTCCGCCCTGCAAATGATCATTAAGTCCCCGCATCCTGATAGCCTCAAGGGTTTTTGTGCAGATTTCCCTTATTTCAGGATCTTCTTCTATAGATAAATGATATAAAAGATATAGTAGCGTTGAATGTGGAGGGAATTTCTGACCAGAGCCAAATCCTCCGGATTCGTAATCGAAATAAGCTGTCAGCTCGCTAACAAGTGATCCTTCAACAGAAACCGGTGGCTCCTCTTCCCCAGAGATAAATGGAGTAATATCTTCACCATGAATACTATAGTAATCATATACTTTCCTGGCAATATCAAGAAATGATAACCGTCTGCCATCACTCCTCAGCGGAGCGTAAGTGAGTGCGAAAAAGGGCTTTAAGTCCGGCGTCAGAAACACATTCAAAGGCCATCCTCCGCTTCCACTCTGAGAATTGATGAAATGCATCATATACTGATCGATATCCGGTCTTTGCTCCCTGTCAATTTTAATACAAATGAAATTGCTGTTAAGGTAATCAGCGGTTTCACCATCCGAAAAAGCTTCTCCGGCCATTACATGACACCAATGACAGGTTGAATAGCCGACCGAAACCAAAAGAGGTTTATTGGTTTTGACAGCCAGACCCAGAATATCAGAACTCCACTCCTGCCACCAAACCGGGTTATTGGTGTGCTGGAGCAGATAAGGGGAAGATGATTTATCGAGATTATTGCGGCTGGGATCAAACATTTCTAATTTTGAATTTACCGGGATTTACTAATTATCCCATTTAACTGATACAATTATTTCATTTCTTCTTCCAGTGATCCTGAAAGGAGAATCATATCCCAGGTAACGGAAGTTACCGTAATAGCTGATCTTGTTCTCATTAAGAAGTTTTCTTAGCTTTTCTGTATAAATTCTTATATCGTCATCGGAGGCGTAGCCGCCGAAACGGATAGCTGCCATGTATTCATCCCTGGTTGTCTCAATAATAACATTGCTGTCTTCAGGTTTCGGCAGGTTTTCCTTGTTATACGAAGAAGGCATCACAAAGCTCATTGAAGATTTTGTGCTGTTTATATCCATGTGAACAGGAGAGGTCATTGAAATTTTTGTATCAGATTCATTTCCTCCGAAAATATAACCTGCAAGTTTTCTGAATCCACTCCCTGACAACTCTTTATAAGAGTCCGCATCGGAGTAAACCGTAGCCAGAGTTGTTGAAGGATAGAATCTGATCTCAAATTCTTTTTCAGACTTAATAACCCGGTATTTCTGTTCTTCTGTTTTAGCCACAGCAATATAAGTATGAGATTGAATAATAATCAGTAACAAAAAAAATGTGGTAAAAGTTTTATATAATCGCATTTTTCAGAATTGTTAATTGATTGAAAATATGTCTGAGATTCGGTAAGACCATTAATTCGGTCTGTCAGAAGTGTTCCTTCAGATCAATTACCGACCTGATTGCATAGATATTCTTATACTTTTCTGTGACAGGTTCATTAGCAAGAGAACCTGAAACAAGAATCTTTTGTGACTTGAATGTTATACTCAGATTCTTAAGGTACTCTTCCGGTTTTGAAATTGAAAGATATGATAATGTACCTGTAAAAAGTATATCGGAATGCCATTTTTCATTTGCTTCCTCAAGGGCATAAAACGGAGTAGCCTGTCCCAGGTAAAGCACCTCATGTCCCAACCTGCGTATCAGATAGGAATAAAATAGAAGTCCCATTTCATGTAATTCATTTTCAGGAAGGAACATGATAACTCTCTTGCTCTTCGGATCATTGGATGGTGGAAGAGAGTCAATGGCTGAAATCAGTCTTCCCCGGAAAATGTTTGTTATAAAATGCTCTGCACCTATATTTACTGAACCTGTATGCCACATTATCCCGACCCTTCTGAGAAACGGGAAAACGACATTCGAAAAGCTTTCCTCAAATCCTATGTTTATTATTGACCTCAGGAGTATCTCATTAACAGCATTCCCGTTAAATGTGAGCATAGCAACAATTAAAGAGTTAATCTGGGTATCAGAGCCTGTAGAATCCCTTGCAAGAAATTCTGCCTTCTCCTCCAGTTCTGTTTCAGAATACCTTGCAATTTTCGAGATCTTAATCCCACTGTGATAAAGGATCGAGATATTTATTAACCGCCTCAGGTCATCGTCGTCATACCATCTTCTGTTTGTTTCAGTGCGCTGTGGTTTGATTATGTTATAGCGCCTTTCCCATACCCTGATTGTGGCTGCAAGAATTCCGGTCAGCTTTTCAAGCTCATATAATGTATAATGTCCCATTCCAGGAGAAATTGCGTTGATAAATATAATTAAAATCAGAGTAATAATAGTTGGTAAACAAAAATCTGGTATGTATTGCAAGTACTCTGTGAAGTTTTGTGAATTTGGGGTGTTGAAAACGTTCTATGTGAAACTCTGTGTTACCTCTGTGTCCTCTGTATAAGTTCTTAACTTATTGTTACACAGAGATCCACGGAGACGACACAGAGCGACACAGAGAAATTCAGACTGCAGTTTCAGACTTCTGGTACAGTCTTATTTTAGTTGTTTAAATTATTACTTTCCTGCAGGCAAAAGAACCTTGTTTATTGTATGAATAATCCCGTTTGTTCCCAAAACATTTACCAGGGCTGCATTTGTGCTTATGTTAGCCATTGTTCCGTTCCCGGAGGTAACGGTGCCTGCTGTTGCACTGATGCTTATATTACCATTCAGTGTAGGTACGCTTCCGGTAATGAGGTCACGTGAAAATACGCGTCCCGTTGCTGTAGTCGGTGAAGATATTATATGATGTTGCAGAACGGCTGTTAATGTGTTAAGATTTATATCATTAATGCCAGCAACACCTAACGCAGTGTACAACGCACTGAAAGCTGCATCTGTCGGAGCAAAAACAGTAAGGTTTGAACCAGCTGCTGAAGCTGCAGTGAGCAATGCAGGCACTCTACCCAGGGCGGCTACAAGTTGTGTAAATTCTGCTCCCGGATTGGTTGTGGATAGTGCTGTTGCAATCTGAGCAATAGTTTGTGAAGGAGGCAATAAAGTGCGGTCAATAACATGAACTACACCATTATCTGCCATTATATCTGTGGCTGTAACTTTTGTTTTTCCATTAATATAAACACCAGCTGAACCACGGTTACTCAGATAAAACATTCCGCCTAAAGTAGTTATTGCAGTATTAGCAGGAGCAGCATTGGCCGGAAGCTGACTTGCCTTCACTTCACTGGCGAGAACATGATATGCGAGAACAGCATCAAGAGTTGCCCTTGCAGGTAATGTAGTTATACCGGCTGCTATAAAGGCATCATTGGTCGGTGCAAACAGTGTTTTCTTGGAAGAACTGAGCAAAGTTTCAAGAATCGAAGGACTTGCTGCTGTTACTGCTGCAATAAGTGTTGTAAAATTCTTATTGAAGTAAGCAGGCTCTACTATTGTATTTACAAAACGACCTATAGACGCAGGTACCAATACTTTATCTATAATATGTACAACACCGTTTGTGGATTTCACATCAGCTGTAAGTACTTTTGTTGATCCGTTTAAAGTAATACCTCCTGTTGTTGTAACGGCAATATTTTCCATATTGGCAGTAGCAACATTACCTGCTGTTAACTGAGTTGAAAGAACTGTACCCGAAGTTATAACATGATACTGAAGAAGTGATTTAAGAACCGGTTCTGGTACATCATTAATACTGGTTTGTCCTATCGCACCCAGAAGGGCGGTAAAGGCATCATTCGTAGGAGCAAAAACAGTAAATTTTCCTGTTCCGCTGAGAGTAGTCACTAAATCGGGAAATTTAGTAAGAGCTGTTACAAGTGAAGTAAGGTTTGGCTGAGCCTGGGCAAGCTGCACAATGTTCTGTGTTGGTTGCATTTCTTCTTCATCTTTTTCACACCCTGAAAGGATAAACATCCCCATAAGTGCGATTAGTCCTAAAGTCAATTTTTGTGTTTTCATGATCTCTGTTTTTTAAATTAATATTTAATATTTGAACATTAAACATCACAGAAATTATTTTGTTCATTTATTTGTTCTTTTATTGAGTCATTTATTCTTGTTTTTTTATTACATATTTACATTTTATTATCTTAATCACCTGTTATTCAATTATTTAAATTATTTTAAATATTTTTACATTTTGTTCGCTTTTTATTCTTTTTATATGAACACTATTGAAACCCCTCATGTCAATACCGGATGTTTACAGTGGGATCAGAGAGCATAAAATATAAGGGAGAGAAGAACTGACGATCATTTCTTTTGGGACAAGGCCGGCGCAGTCAAAATCAATTTACTTTCCACCAGCTGCAGGCTGGGGTAAACAAATTGATTTTATAGCGATACTCCGGATGTATTCATTTTGTATATTTGTATCAATATGCAAACAAATACATGTCGCAAAATGAAAAAAATCATACCTTTGTTAATAGTTACTCTGTTATTGGTAACATGCAAAAACAAAACAACTCCTGACAAATCAGTATCTGCTCAAATGACAACTCAATCAGTTGATTCCTCAGATCTGACAAATAATTTCTATGATAATGCTGAAACAATATCATTGCCTGTTCAGGAACTGACAATTGCCGGAGAAATTTTAAATCCGGGAACTGTTGATTTCAGCAGGCTCGAAAAACGTTCTGTAATTGTAAAGGAAGCTCTCCTTGACGATACAGGAGGTAACAGATTCACCGGAGCCTTCAGGTATGACGGATATTCGTTGTTCGATATACTGAACGATAGGATCATTAACAAAACTAATGAAAAAGAGTTTCAGCAGGTTATTGACCTGTTTGTTGAGATTGAGAACAGTGCCGGCGAGAAAGTTGTTTTCAGCTGGGGAGAGATTTATTATCCTGCAAACCTTCACAGGATAATTATTGCCACAGATGTTGCCAGGATCGTCCCGTCAAAGACAAAAGAACTATGGACACTTCCTGTATCTGGCAGGATCGTTGCCGGAAATGATCTTGTAACGGAAAGGAATATTTCCGATCCTGTAAAAATAACTGTCAGGTCATACCCGAAATCCTTCGAAACAATTAAAGGTATGTCGCCAATGTACTCTGAAGTATTTTCACTTTTTACTGATACTAAAGCTTCTGTTAAAATAGCAGCAATCCCTTCTGGTTTGAATGAGAATACATATAACACTGTTTTTTATGGACGGGGAAAAGGTATACACAGCACCTCTCCTTTCAGTGGGGTTTTTCTGAAGTCCCTCCTTGAGAAATATTATCCTTCAACAAGAGAAAACCTGAAGACCGGTTTGTTTTGTTTCGCAGCAAAAGACGGATACAGAATGACTGTTTCCTACTCCGAATTATTTAACAGGAATGATCAGCAGGAGTTCCTTCTGGTTAAATCGGAAAGCGGAGAAGACGGTGGCCTTTTCAGAATATTCCCTGCCCCGGATTTCTTCTCCGACAGGGCTATCAAGTCATTGAATGAGGTTCATTTTGGGAATAGTGGCAAGAGTCTTTAGTTCCCTCCCCGAATCACAGTAATAGTTTTCTTGCAATTTCCCTTTTTAAGTAAACACTATTTCATTCTTGTTTTCAGGCCGCATCATCCTGAAAAGAACTTCAGGGGATAATAGTCAAATTCAGCAAAGAAGTTCTGATAAAAGCTTAAATTAGCAAAGAAATATTTTCTATATGTTAAACACGATATTGGATTTCAGTCTGAAGAATAAACTGATTGTTATTCTTTTTACAATTACTGTCGCATCATTTGGATTATATGCTGTTTTCCGGATACCTGTAGGTGCCGTTCCGGATATCACAAACAACCAGGTACAGGTTATAACAACATCTGGTAATCTGTCAACTCAGGAGATAGAGCAATTCATAACTGCTCCAGTTGAGATGGAAATGGCGAATCTTCCGGGTGTATCTGAAATACGATCTATCTCAAAATTCGGTATTTCGGTGGTTACGGTTGTTTTTAACGACAGAATTGGTACTTACCTGCCACGTCAGTTAATTGCCGAAAAACTGAAAAGCGCCTCAGCAAAAATTCCTGAGGGGTTCGGGATACCTGAGATGGGGCCTATTACAACTGGCCTGGGAGAGATCTACCAGTACACACTGGATCTTAAACCCGGATATGAAAATAAATATACTGCCATGGACCTGAGAACAATACAGGACTGGGTGATAAGACGAAGATTATCCGGCATTAACGGTGTCGTGGAAATCAACAGCTGGGGTGGATATCTGAAACAATATGAAATAGCAATCGATCCCTCACGTCTGAAAGGGATTAATATCACATTGCTTGATGTTTTTGATGCCATATCTGCAAACAACAGCATTTCCGGCGGAGCCTATATTGAAAAGACCAATCAGAGTTTCTTTATAAGAGGGGACGGTCAGGTTAAATCGCTTGATGATATCGAAAATATTGTTGTTTCCTATAATAACGGATTCCCGGTATTGATCAGGGATATTTCAAAAGTTCAGTTTGGATATGCAAACCGGTTCGGGGCAATAACAGCAAATGGCAAGGGAGAAACTGTACTCGGGCAGATAATGATGCTTAAAAATGCAAATTCAAAAGAGGTTATTCAGGAGGTAAAGAACAGAGTGGAGGAGATCCAGAGTAATCTTCCCGAAGGTGTATTTATTAATCCTGTCCTTGAAAGAGGAGAATTGATTGCAAAGACTTCATTTACAGTAGCTGAAAACCTGTTACTGGGAGCAATTATTGTCCTGATAACAGTCGTCCTGTTACTTGGAAATATAAGATCTGCTCTTGTTATAGCATCAATGATTCCCCTGGCTCTGTTGTTCACAATTGCAATGATGTATATTTTCGGAATAGACGCAAACCTGATGAGTCTTGGTGCTCTTGACTTTGGAATTATAATAGATGGTGCAGTTATAATTGTCGAGTATATTGCTTTGAAAATTTTAATACAGAAGGATAATATTGGTGCAGTTTCGGGTGATGAGAAACAGGCTCTTATGGACCGCATTTCGCTGGAAGGGTCATCTAAAATGATGAATTCAGCCATTTTCGGACAAGTTATTATTCTTATAGTGTTTATTCCCATTCTTTCATTAAGCGGAGTTGAGGGAAAAATGTTCCGGCCTATGGCCATTTCATTTTCCTTTGCCATTATCGGGGCTATGATTTTTGGATTAACCTGGCTCCCTGTTGCCTCATCCCTCTTTTTAAGACCGGACAGAAAGAAAAAATTTGTTGTTTCCGAATGGATTATGGGATACGCCTATCGGTCATACAGCCCGGTAATAGAATGGGCCTGCCGGCATAAAAGGGCAGTACTTGGAATTGCCTTTATTTCACTTCTGGCAACAATTTTTATTTTTTCAAGAATAGGGGGAGAATTTGTCCCTACCCTTGATGAAGGTGATTTTGTGATTCAACCGGTTCTGAAGACAGGAACGTCTCTTACAAAAACTATAGAAATGACAACCAGTATGGAGAATATCCTTTTGTCACAATTCCGGGAAGTTGATCAGGTTGTAAGCCGTATTGGAGCTGCAGAAGTTCCTACTGACCCTATGTCGATGGAAGAAATAGATATGATTATAAAGCTTAAACCCAGGGAAGAATGGGTAAATGCTTCCAGTAAAGAGGAGCTTGCGGAAAAATTCAAAGAAGCCCTTCAGGTCTTGCCCGGAATTGATTATGAGTTCACACAGCCTATAGAAATGAGATTCAACGAGCTTATTACCGGTGTAAGATCAGATATTGCCATTAAAATTTTCGGTGAGGATCTCGATTACATAAACAAGAAAGCAATTGAAGTCAAAAACCTGGTATCAGAAATTCCCGGAGCAGGTGATGTGATTCTTGAAAAAACAGCTGGTCTGCCCCAGGTCAGAATTGATTATAACCGTGAGAAGATTGCTTACTACGGACTTGATATAGAAGTTCTTAACAGGTATCTTTCAACGGCTTTTGGAGGAGAAGTAGCAAGTGCTGTTTTTGAGGGAGAAAAGAGATTTGATATGGTGGTAAGGTTTCAGAAGGAAAGCAGGACAGATATTAGTGACATTAAACAGCTTTATGTTCCGTTAAAAAACGGACTTCAGATTCCTCTCGAAGAACTTGCCAGTATCAAATACTCCGAAGGTCCGGCTAAAATATCAAGGGAAAATACCCAAAGAAGAATTGTTGTGAGTGTTAATGTAAGGAATCGTGATTTGCAATCAGTTGTAAAAGATATACAATCAACTGTCGATAAGAATATAACTCTTGAACCGGGCAACTATATCTCATACGGAGGACAGTTTGAGAACCTGCAGAATGCCACCCGGCGGTTGCTTATTGCAGTTCCGATTGCTCTTTTGCTGATCTTCGTATTCCTCCATTTTGCTTTTGAGTCTTTCAGGGATGCTGCTTTGATATTCACGGCGATCCCTCTTGCCACTGTTGGTGGTGTATTTTTGTTATGGATCCGTGGCATGCCTTTCAGCGTTTCTGCAGGTGTTGGTTTTATTGCCCTGTTCGGGATTGCAGTACTTAATGGCATTGTGCTTATTGAACATCTTAAGGAGTTGCAGCATTCAGGTATTAAAAATATGAGGGAATTAATTTTAACAGGAACAAAAAACAGACTTCGTCCGGTGATGTTAACTGCCGGAGCTGCTGCAATGGGATTTTTACCCATGGCAATTTCGCATGGGGCCGGAGCTGAAGTGCAGCGTCCGTTGGCTACTGTAGTCATTGGAGGACTTGTCACTTCCACAATGCTTACCATGATAGCCCTTCCCCTGCTTTTTGAAATATTTTATAATGTTAAAGGAATCAGGTTTTTCCCGTTCAGAGTTATCCGGTCCAAAGAGGTGCTGACAATTTTATTGCTGTTGATTTTACCCGTGGCACTTTTTTCGCAGACAAAGACGATGAATCTGAATGAGTTGATGGATATTGCAATTGCAAATAACAGGGAAATAAGTGCTTATAAAATGAAGATTGAGGAAAGCAGGGTCCTGAAATCAACCGCTTATAATATAGACAAGACTGTTATTTCCTATGGAACAGATCAGAATAATATTGCGGAAAACGGATTCCCTATCAATGTGTGGAGCATTGAACAGAATTTTAATTTTCCGACCCTGTATGGTGCCGAGATGAATGCCCGTAAAATAGACATTTCAAAGGCCGAAACTGCCCTGGAGGTACAAAAACATAAACTGAAAAAAGAAATTTCACTTTGTTATTTTGAGATCCAGAACCTGCTGAATAAGGAGCAGATTTATTTAAGTATAGACAGCCTTTATACATCTCTTTTAAAAAGTGCACAAACCCGTAATGAAAAGGGTGATTTTAGTAATCTTGAACTGTTGAACATCATTGCAAAGCAAAAGCAGTCACAACTGAGTCTGAAAAGCATAAAATACAGCATTGAGAATGCAAGGCAGAAAATGAAAACCCTTATGAATTACAATTCTGAATTTAACATTTCCAGGGATATTGAGATATTGAATTCCTCTGAAAGCAGTGTAGATTCACTCCCTTCAGTTCAGATGTTGAAACTTCAGAATACATACAATGAAGCTGTTATCAGAATTGAGAAAAACAAGATTCTTCCGGATTTATCACTGAACTATTTCACAGGCACAAACTCATATGAAAATGCAAAATATTACCATGGTTTTCAGGTTGGCCTTGCTGTTCCCTTGTTTTTTGGAAGTCAGAGATCAAAAATAGAATCATCAAAAATATCTCTGAATGCACAGCAGTTAATATCAGAGAATGAAATTATTCTTCTCGAAAACAAAATTGCCGGCTATAAAAGGGAAGAACAGAAATATCGGGAGGCAATCGGTTTTTATGATTCATCAGGCAAGCAATTACATGATGAAATTCTAAGGGCATCTGTAAGAAGTTTTCAGCTGGGCGAAATCGATATTTTCAAGTTTACAACCAGCTATGAAAATGCTGTTCAGATTAAACTTGACTATCTTGACAACGTGCTGCAATACAATATAATAATGATCGAACAACTCTATCTTACCAATTAAAATCCGCTATATGAAACCAGTATATTTATTTTCGCTTACAATTTTATCCGTTCTGATATTTTCGTGCAGGAGCAATGTCCCTGAACAGAACAGCGAAGCAGATGATCAGTTGATACGCATCTCAAAGAAGCAGTTTGAAACAGGGAAAATGCAACTTGGTGAAATGCAAAAATTAGTTTTTGATCAGACAATCCATTGTCATGGAAACATAATGTCAAAACCGGGAGGATCAGCCAAGATCAGCACTTTTGTGACAGGGCTGGTACACAAGATTTACTGCACGCCAGGGCAAAAGATAGAAAAGGGGCAGGCAATATTTGAAATTACAGGGAATGAACTCATTGAATTTCAGAAAGATTTTGCAGAAACATCCAGTTTGCTTGTACGAGTCAAAAGTGAATATGAAAGACTCAAATCCCTGTTTTCAGAAAATGTGGGAACCGAAAAAGAGCTGATTTTTGCTGAAAGCGAATACAAAGCAACCCAGGCCAATTATTCAGCCCTGAAAATTAAAATGCAATTACTGGGACTTAATTCTGAAAAAGTAGAGCTTGGCAGCTTTTATGAATCCTATATAATAAAATCACCAATCAGTGGCTATGTATCTCAGATAAATGTATCTCTGGGACAATATGCTGATCAGCAAACCACAATAACTGAAGTAATTGACGTTTCACAATTCTGTATAAGAATTGCTGTTTTTGAAAAAGATATTCCGCCGCTGAAAGAAAAACAAAAAGTAAGGATCAGATTACTGGGAGATCCATCCGAATATATGGCTACGCTCAGTACAATAGGAAAGAATGTTGATAATGAGACCCGAACAATCATGTGCACAGCTGAAATTGATGATCTGGGAGAGGCAAATTTTGTAAACAATGCATATGTGGAAGCCAGGATAATTACTTCAAGTGATACAGTAAATGCAATTACTGAAGAGGCCGTATTGAAATCAGGAGGTAACAGCTATTTCCTGGCATTGGAAGAACTCAGGGATGAAACATACTATATGAATAAAATACCGGTTGAAACAGGCAGAACAATGGATGGATTTATTGAAGTTTTAGGTAAACCAGAATTAAGAAAAATCCTTTGCAGGGGTGCTTACAATATCCCGATTGACTGATCTGAATTTTATCAGCACATACTATCTAATTGGTTACTGCCCCAGATTCGAACTGGAAGCACTGGAAAGAATATTAAAAAGATCTATTCCTATCCCATTTATTTCACAAGCTCCATTTAATTGTGCCATGACTTCAAAATTTAGTTCAACTCTGATTTACCTGACCATAATTTTATTTAACTTTAATTCAAATGTGATTGTTAAAAGTTGGGCATAAGTATAAGTCCTGTATAAATCAAGGTGTTGGTTTATTATGCTTGTGTGACTGACGGGGCGGTGTATTGGTAAGGGAGAATGCTCAGTACGCAGTGCGTAGATGGTGTGAGGTGTGAGGACAAGACAGAAGAGAAATAAGGTCGTTGTTTTACAGGGGTATACGCTTGACAATGATTTATACCCCTTAAAATATCAGGTTGACAAAGGAGTAAGGTTTAAGGCTTAATACAACTGTCTGATATCTAATCTACTAAGAAGATAATTTAAATAACACTATGAAAACTTTGTATCAAACAATTATTTCAATTGTTGGGATTCAACTCTTAACGACTATGGGAATATTTGCTCAAAATAGCATATCAGAACCATGGGAAAAATGGCTTAATGAGCGACAGCCATCAGACATTGTCTTTAAGACAATTGGTTTAAAAACTGGTATGACAATTGGTGAAATAGGTGCTGGTCGCGGCAGATATACTGTACTTCTCGCAAATGAAACAGGACCTACAGGAAAAGTCATAGCTAATGATATAGATGAACCTTCACTCGCATACCTTAGAGGGCGATGCAGGAGATTGAACCTGAACAATGTAGAAACTATTGTTGGTGAAATGGACAATCCTTTATTCCCACATAATTCCCTTGATATGGCAATTATGGTTTTAGTTTACCATATGATTGAAAATCCGGATAATCTGTTGAAAAATCTTAAAGGGAGTTTAAAACCGGGAGCTAAACTTGTGATTCTTGATCCGCGTGACGAAGAGATTGACAGGGAATTTGGAATAGACAGATCTAAATCCGGCTTAAAAATTCCAACTATAAAAGAACGTGTTCAAAAAAGCGCAAAAGCTGCAGGTTATGAACTAATTCAAGTTGACACTATCCTACCTCATGACTACATTTTTGTTCTTGAACCACAATCGAATGTTAATAAGAAATCAGCCATTGAGCTTATTCAAAAGACTTTGCTGCAGGACGGAATAGAAACCTCTAAAAAGCTGTTTAATACAATAAAAAATGATACAGCACAATATGATCTTTCTGAGAAAGTGTTCACAATCCTTGGAAATGAATTCCTTGGCGCAAAAAATTATCCTGAAGCACTAGCAGTATTGAATATGGGTGCTGAATTATTTCCAAAATCCTCAAAATTATATGGTACAATCGGAGAAGTATATCTTCTTGTCGGAGATAAGGAAAAGGCAAGGACTTATTATAGACTTTTCCTTGAGAATGGCCCCGACAGCCTGAATGCCAGTACTATCATGCAAAATTTTGATGCAATGTATGAACAGATGCGTCAGCAAGATTAAATAAAAACCCTAAACCTGACACGGACGGTGCTATGAAAAACTTCCCGTTTCACAGGACAATCAGTCCCGATTTATAGGGAGACTCCCGTTAAGTTAATGCCATCGGGCGCCAGCCACCATGACAAATTCATCTGGAAAATGGTCTAGCCATAACGGCTTTTTCAAGATTTCTGAAAATAATATGACAATTAGTTCCCGTTTTGGGAATTAAGTAATATCTTTGTTACAGATAACTAATTGATGGAGCGGATTTTTGCGAAAAGTACTCTAAAACTGTTTTGGGAGAAACACTCTGATACTGAACAGTACTTGAAAACATGGTATGACACGGCCATGAACTCAGACTGGGAAACTCCCAATGATGTTATGAAGTCTTATGCAAATGCAAGTATTTTAAAAGACAGCAGGATTGTTTTTAACCTCAAAGGCAATTCCTACAGACTAGTAGCAAAATTCAACTTTGAAAAACAATGGACCTTCATAAGATTCCTTGGGTCTCATGCTGACTATGATAAAATTGATGCAAATACGATTTAAAAAGAAAAACAATGAATATAAAACTGATCAAAACAGAAGCAGATTACCAGACAGCTCTCAAGAGACTTGAGGAAATCTTTGACGCCAGGATCGGTACAATTGAATGTGATGAGGCTGACATACTCGGATTATTTATTGATGAATATGAAAAGAAACACTTCCAGATAGAAGCTCCGGATCCTATTGAGGCGATAAAGATCAGAATGGAGGAAATGCAGCTTAAACAGGTAGATCTTGCGGATGTTCTTGGTGGAAAAAACAGGGTTTCTGAGGTTCTTAATCGTAAACGTAAATTAACCGTTGAGATGATTCGTAAGCTTACAAAAAGACTAAACCTTTCACCTGGACTTTTAATCCGGGACTATAAACTTGCCGTATAAAACAGTCATATTGAACTGACAAACTGAACTCATCCTGACAATCGGACGGTTGGGGAAATTTACTTTTACTCGCTCAACAACTGGGCCGTTATACATAATTAAAAAACCAAATTATTGAAAATTAGTTAAGAAATGAAAATAATATCAATTGCAACATTAGTATTCTGTTTCAGTTTGATTTATGAAGCAAAAGGACAGAGTGAATATCCTCCGCTTATTGTTGGAGCAGAGGAAATAACATATAAAACGGTTGACAAAATCAAATTGAATTTATGGATCTTTACTCCGGAAAATCATAAATCAACGAATAATGCCCCTGCCATTATATTTTTCTTCGGAGGTGGTTGGAATACAGGAAGTCCTGCTCAATTTGTAAAACATTGCGAATACCTGTCAGCGAGGGGAATGGTTGCTATAGTTGCAGACTACCGGGTTAAGAGCAGGCATGGTGTCCCTGCCAGTATGTGTGTCTCTGATGCTAAATCAGCAATCCGTTGGGTTCGCGGGAATGCGTCTCAATTGGGTATAGATGGGAATAGAATTGCTGCAGGAGGTGGTTCTGCAGGAGGGCATTTAGCAGCATCATGTGCCACTTTGCCAAAATTCGACGATGAAAATGAAGACAAATCAATCAGTTCAAAACCCAATGCTCTGGTGCTTTTTAATCCTGCTCTGGTGCTTGCCCCTGTTGATAATCAAAAAATGGAAATAAATGAAAAAATGGCCGGTTTGGAAGAAAGACTGGGAACAAAACCAGAGAACATATCACCTTATCATAATATAGTTGGCACATTGCCGCCAACAATTATTTTTCACGGAACAGGCGATGAAACCGTGCCATTTGTAACCGTACAATTGTTTACAAAAAGGATGCATGAGTCCGGCAATAAATGTACATTGGTTGCTTACGGGGGAGAGCCACATGGTTTCTTTAATTACGGCAAAAACTCAAATGCAGTATTCTTTGATACTTTACACAAAATGGATGAATTTCTGGTTTCACTGGGCTACCTTAAAGCACCACCGGAGATAGTCATTTCTACCAATTAAAGTAAAATTACAATTCTGAATGATACAAGCGATTTGTTTCCAGGGGCATATCCGGATAAACGGCCTGCAACAAATAAAAATAATGACAATAGTATGAAAAGAAGATCTTTTGTACAGACAGTTGGATTATCCTCAGTTATGATGCCACTGGCTTTCAGGAAACCTCTGTATAAAAATGAAGGCAGTTTTTTCACCGTTACGAAGGTTAAGGGACGATCTTTCCTATAGTTCAATTGTCGATTTTCTGAATTCGAAAAATATTGAGATAAAAGGTAACCAGTTTGAAATGATTAAAAAAATATAGTATGAATAATTCAGGAAAAAGATTAATGTCGCATTTAAGAAAATACATGCTATTTTATGTGGTACTTTTTAGTACTGCTGTACCGGTCGGTTTTATTAATGCCCAAAATCCGGATAGTCCGCATCTGAAAAATCTTGCCATCAAACACAATCTGTTAATTGGTGGTGCAACTGATTTGAATCATAATGACAGCAATGAAGAGCAATTAATTATTAATGAATTCAGTATATTATCCAATGAAAACTGTCTTAAACCGAATAAGACACAACCATCCCGGAATGTATTTGATTTCAGGCAGTCCGATTACTTTGTCGGTTTTTGTAAGAAAAATAATATTGTTGCAAAAGGACATAAATTAATCGCACGGGACTTCTACTTGCCGAAATGGATGCTTGACCCCGGCTTAACCGATAAAGAGCTTCACGATATTTTAGTGGATCATATTAAAAATGTTATGGGGCGATACAGGCAGGGAAGTGAATATGGTGAGATAAAATACTGGGATGTCCTTAATGAAGTGATTTCCGACGCCAAAATATATGAAAGTGTTTTTAAGAGGTTAGGAAAAAACAGTGACGGTGATTATAACTATTGGGAATTAGCTTTTCGTACCGCACGCGCCGTTGATCCGAATTGTGTATTGATCTGGACTGAGGATAATATAGAGTTTGATTATCCAAAGGCGGATAAGCTTTATGAGACCATAAAACGATTAAAGACAAAAGGCGTACCTATAGATGCGGTGGGCTTTCAGTGTCATATTGGCTTCCATGGACAACCCGTTCCGGATTTTACAAAACTGGCAGAATACTTCAGGAAATTTGCAGATTTGGGGCTTTATATTGCCATCACAGAGCTGGATGTGTCTGAAAAACTAAATCAGGTTGAAATTTACAAAAATATGATGCAGGTATGCCTTGATCAACCAAAATGTATAAGTTGGAGCACCTGGAATGTTGTTGATAAGTACAGCTGGCGCAGAAATTTAAAAGATGCAGAAACTCCTTTGCTGTTTGATGATAATTACCAGCCGAAATCAACATATTTTGGAGTACAGGAAATACTAAGAAAACCAAACATCAATTCTAAAAACAGGATTTTACCACATTATTAAACCTGAAAGAATTATACGGTTGCTAAAACACTGACATAAAACATTGGAGGTTAAGTTGTTATTTAAGCATTCTGTTACATATCAGGTTCGGTGTAACCGAAAGAGAATGTAGCAAGTAATCCACATAGATTTAATGCAGCCAACCGTTACCGTATGCGAAAACACATTCTGCAAAAACATAAACTAAATTGATAAATATGGACTTTACACATATAACAAGCGGAATTTTACTGGGATTAGAAAAATGGATGCCAAAGCTTTCTGAATTACCCGAAGATCTGATTATGAATAAACGTAACACTCAGGGCAGAACGATCAAACAGATACTTGGACACATGGTTGATTCTGCTTCAAATAATACTCATCGGATTGTTCACTTACAGTATCAGGATAGTCCGCTTAAATTTCCGAATTATGCTGCAAATGGAAATAATGACAGGTGGATTGCAATCCAAAATTACCAGAATGAGAACTGGAATGATTTAATTCAGCATTGGAAGTATAGCCATTTACATTGGATTCATATTGTAAAAAATGTAAATCAGAATAAATTAGATAATGAGTGGATTTCAGAATCGAAATATGGCAGTATTTCGCTTCAGGACATGATTACCGATTTTTTAAGACATTTTCATTTACATCTCGGAGAAATTCAGGAATTAACTGACAAATAGATAAAAATGCACAACTGAGCAACAAGGTATATACAATAAGGCGTGATAGTAGTAAATTAAAGGGGGGTGTCCCTTTCCATTCTCCATTCTCAATTCTCAATTCTTTATTCTTCTGCCAGCCAGGGACCGTTTCATGATTTTTGAACGAAAAGGGAGGAAAGTATTAAGCATACAAAAAGTCCACAATAGTATCCAAATAGGTAAATTTTGCGTACTTTTTGCCCACATATAACAAGTTGTGTGGTATTTAATGAAAAAATGGAATTATGCGAAACTTAAGAAAAAGGAACAACCTATGAAATTGAAAATATTGCTTATTATTTTTTTCTCATTAACAATTACTGATGGTATTGCACAGAGGGATTACTCTGATTCCGATACAACAAAGGTAATTTTGCTGGGAACGGGCAATCCAAATCCATCTCCATCTCAATCGGGTTGTTCAGTTGCTATCGTTGTAAATGATACTCCCTATATTGTTGATTTTGGCCCGGGATTAATTCGTCAGGCTGCAGCTATGAGTCCGCAATATGGAGGGAATGAACAAAAAATAATGATATTGCATACTCTAAAAAGAGTATTTCCTTATTAGTCTGCATAGCCTAGTAGCCTTATCTATAAGAGTAGCTTATTATGCATCAAGTGGCAGTTTCAATGATCCTTTTATCCCAAAGCATTCCAAAAAAACAGTATCCTCTTATGTGTCATTTCTTGAAAAACAGCAAGATGCAAAAGACTACATCTTTAAATTATTTGAAATGAATGATTTCGTGATCTTGTGCGAGAAGAACATCCAGAAATGACACAATACGATTTCTTATTGATCTGATATCAGATGAGAGATTTAGATAGAGGAATGTCTTAGATGTTAAAACATATTAAACATGCTTTTCTTACCCATTTACATTTTGGCTGACCATAACAACCGGTATAAACTATCCGGACCTTATTTTTACTCCCTGGGTAATGGGAAGAGACAAACCTCTTGAAGTATATGGTCCTGTATAAATGATATGACAAACCATAACTGAAAGCCTACGAAGAAGATATTCGATACCGTTTATTGGAATCTGAACCAACTAAGTAATCAGGGATGGCGGGTAAACATCATGAAATTACAGGGAAAGAAAGGCGGAGTTAACAATTACAAAGATGAAAATATCTAAAGTCAGATCAAAAACGAAGAAAGCCTTGGTAATAAGAACTTCGGCACGGAACCTGGCGACAAAAATAAAATTAGGAGATACCTCCTGTGCCACATATATTATGAGGAAATACCCAGAAAAAGCTGCCAACGTATTGATAAATACTGTTAAAGTAAGTTTTGGAATTTCAAAACCGGGATCACTAATTTTTCACCAGCCAAAAAACTCCAATAAAAAGTGGAATATGGGACAATTCATTTGAAAAAATAGGAAATAATGCATTGGGATTCCGTTTTACAACAGTCCATTTGGTGACGATGATTTTGATTTATATTTTACCGGATAAAATTATTGTAATATCAGGTGATGCTTCACCTTCAGAAAAAATTACTGAATACGCTTCAGGAGCAGATATTCTGATTCATGAAGTCTATTACAAAAAAGCCTTTGATACGAAAACTGAATTATGGAAGAACTACCACGCACGTCATCATACATCAACAATTGAACTGGCTGACATTGCTGACAAAGCACAACCTAAATTGGTCGTATTATATCACATATTATTCTGGGGAGCCACTGATGAAGATATGATTAACGAAATTTCGACAAAATATAAGGGAAAAGTTATTGTTGCGAAAGACTTAGATATATATTAAATGAAACCGTATGAAGCAATAGCAAAACACCACTCAACACTTGGAATAGTCTAATCGGGTTTAAGGGTTTGCGGGCGTTAGTAACACCCAAATAAGCTGGAGTAAACTGATAAGAAATCACTTCGAAATCCCGCACAACACAATACCATCAAACGTTGGTTGCTATTTTTAGGAACATTATAAATGATTGAAAATGAAATATTGTATTGTAATTTTAATTGGTATAGCTTTTTCTTCCCAATCATTAATTTCTTTCGGACAGGAATTAGAAAAACTAAATCGCATCAAATCTGCCAGAAGCCTGGTAGCTCTTTGGGATTTTAGAGAAGAGGAAGGACAACCGAGAAAAGCATTTGGTAAAGGAGAATACCCTTTAAGTGAATCTGACGGTACAATTGTACGCATCAACGATGGACCCTTGTCAGGTTTTTCGGCAAAATATATGTAATATTGAGTATTATTAAACATGAAAACTATGAAAAGAACAGGCATTTATTTTAACGCGTTTGCCCTATTAACCATAGTAGGCTGTAATGAATCGAACCAGACTTTGGAAACAAAGTCATTGGGCTCAGACGGATTGGATCGCACTGTGCTTCCCATCAAAGAGCCAATTTATCCGGCAATCACGGAGTTGGATGCCCGCAACGCAACAGCTCCCTCCCGATTTGAGGTGAAAGCGCCCGAAAAAGCGCCAAATGTTGTGGTTGTGCTAATTGACGACATTGGCTTTGGTCATTCCAGTGCATTTGGCGGTCCTATCAACATGCCCACCCTGGAGAAGCTTGCTGCCAATGGATTGAAATATAACCGGTTTCACACCACTGCATTGAGCTCGCCAACCCGTACAGCGTTGCTCACGGGTTATAATCATCATTCCAATAATGCCGGGGCAATCATGGAAATAGGAACGGCCTTTCCGGGTAACACCGGAATTCGTCCGCAATCCATAACTCCCGTTGCTGAGGTGTTGAGATTAAACGGATACAGCACTGCTGCTTTTGGAAAATATCATGAAACTCCACCCTGGGAGGCTTCAGTATCCGGTCCGTATGACCGCTGGCCAACAGGTTCAGGCTTCGATAAATTTTATGGATTCATTGGTGGAGAAACCAATCAATGGCACCCTATGATATACGATGGAACCACCCGTGTATATCCTGATGTTGACGATCCAAACTATCACTTTACTAATGACATGACCGATCAGGCACTGGCATGGATGAATACCCAGCAGTCGCTCACACCCGATAAGCCTTTCTATATTTATTTTGCTACGGGTGCAACCCATGCTCCGCATCATGCTCCAAAGGAATATACTGATAAGTACAGGGGGAAATTTTCTCAGGGCTGGGATAAAGTACGTGAAGAGACACTGGAAAGACAAAAAGCACTGGGTGTAGTCCCTCCAAATACGGTTCTGGCTCCCAAACCTGCCGACATCAAAGACTGGGACAAACTCACTTCCGATGAGAAAAAAGTGTTTGAAAGACAGATGGAAATATTCGCAGGTTTTGCCGAACACACAGATGATCAGGTAGGACGATTGATTGATGCCCTGGAAGCGCGTGGTGAATTAGACAATACTCTGATTTTCTACATTGTTGGCGATAATGGCTCCAGTGCAGAAGGTGGCATGCAGGGACTCTATAATGAGAATACATTTTTTAACGGTGTACCTGAAACCCTGGAGATGCAGCTGGCTAAGCTTAATGAGTTGGGAACTGAACATACCTATAATCATTTTGCGGCAGGATGGGCCATTGCAGGCAATACTCCTTTCACCTGGGCAAAGCAGATTGCTTCCAATTTTGGAGGAACGCGCAATGGTATGGTGACCCATTGGCCCGCAGGTCTCAAGTCAAAAGGAGAGGTACGCTCACAATTTCATCATGTAATTGATGTTGCGCCTACCATTTATGAGGCTGTGGGAGTACCCGCACCGAGAATGGTGAATGGTATTGAGCAGCGACCTATTGAAGGGGTAAGCATGGTTTATTCTTTCGACAATGCAGCAGCACCCGACATGCGCAAAACACAATACTTTGAAATGACAGGCAACAGAGCAATTTATGACGATGGCTGGTTTGCGGCTACCATTCATCGTGCGCCCTGGGAAACACAACCGAGACGTGCATTATCAGATGATATTTGGGAGCTCTACAACATCAACGAAGATTTCAGCCTTGCCAGTAATCTTGCCGATAAAAATCCGGAGAAGCTGGAAGCGATGAAAAAGAAATTCATGGAAGAGGCTGTGAAATATAATGTACTGCCGATAGACGATCGCAGCATTGAACGCTTTGATCCGGCTATTGCAGGCCGCCCTGACCTTATGAACGGAAGGACCAAACTTACGTTGTATGAAGGAGCAACGGGTATTCCTGAAAATGCCTTTATCAATGTAAAAAATACTTCCCTCACCATTACGGCAGATGTGGAGGTCCCGGTAAATGCCAGCGGAGTTATTGTATGTCAGGGTGGTGACTTTGGCGGGTGGACATTGTATATGACAGACGGAAAACCTGCTTATACGTACAATTGGGTGGGCCTTGAAAGTTATACAATATCTTCCACTCAGAAAGTTTCTCCCGGAAAACACACCATCACCTTTGATTTTGCATACGAAGGTGGACGCGGAGCCGGAGGTACCGGAATGCTTTCGCTGGATGGAAATAAAATCGGTGAAGGAAAAATTGCAAATACCAACGCGAACACATTTGGTATTGATGAGTCTGCCGATATAGGAACGGATGAAAACACTCCTGTAAACCCGGCCTATGCAAAAAAAGAAGATTTCACGGGTAAAATTCATTCTGTGACCATAGAAACAAAACCTGCAGGCAATTGATGCTTGAAAAGCTTATGAATTAATTTATAAGCTGTAACTGGCTGCAAAAATGGGGATTGTGGAAAAAGTCGATTTTGACTTTTTCCACACCTCCACATGCGGTTGGTGGTCATTGTAAACAGACAACCCAATCAACAACATTTCATATAAGAAATGAAAAATTTAATTAAGCGAAATTTAAGCGGAAAGAAAATCCTGATTCTGTTTATCCTGACAAGCATCGTGTATGCAGTTATGCTGACAATAACAATTCCTAAGGTTATGAACTTTGCAGGCGGAATGAAATTGTTAGATATGTTACCAACTGGCTACACTGCTGATTACGTAAATTCCCTTTTAAATGCCCTGGGTTCAGACGGCAGAAATGCATATTTGTTTCAACAAATCCCGTTAGACTTAATTTATCCTGGTTTGTTCGGAGTGACTTATTGTTTGATTTTTGCATTTATCATAAAGAAACTTGGCAAAGAAGACAGCTTTTTATTCTATCTCTGTTTTATACCTGTTTTTGCGGGCATCTTTGACTATTTGGAAAACATCGGAATAATTACAATTCTGAAAAGTTATCCCGACAATTCTGCAACACTTTCGCAAGTCACAAATGTGTTTTCAATTTCCAAAAGCTTATTGACGACAATATATTTTATTATTCTACTATTCGCATTATTGGCCCTCCTGACAAAATACATAGCAACGAAAAACAGGAAAACAACAAACCGCTGACAAAATGTTTGCGCAATGGTGTGGTGACGTGTAGGTTCATAGTGTTATTTTCCTTCAACGATTGGTCACATGGGACAAATACGTTTTCAAAAGCCCGCCACTGCTCAAAAACAACGTTTTGTGGTATAAAAAAAGAAACGACATGATAGCAGAAACTCCAAAACCTCCATATTATGCTGTGATTTTTAGTTCAACAAGAACCACAGGTGACAATGGCTATTCTGAAATGGCTGATAAAATGGTAGAATTAGCAAAACAACAGGAGGGATTTCTTGGAGTTGAAAGTGCGAGAAATGAAATCGGAATTACAGTTTCATAC
The DNA here is from genome assembly GCA_963732435.1 of uncultured Bacteroidales bacterium. GTDB lineage: Bacteria > Bacteroidota > Bacteroidia > Bacteroidales > VadinHA17 > LD21. The sequence goes on from CAVSZL010000018.1 coordinate 56,008, forward strand.
TGGAAAGATCTGAATTCAATAAGGCAATGGAGGGAAAATACTGAACATTCTATTGCCAGGGAAAGAGGTCGGAAGGAATGGTATAAGAATTTTAAAACCAGAATTGCAAAAGTTGAACGGGATTACGAATTTGATAAGGAGATTGACTGAAAATGAATTAAATGACCTGAATATGGAACTCAAAAAAATAAATCAGTCTTTTGGTCGTGATTGAAGATCCTGCCAGATAGCAACAAGGAACCGTCCCGACAGCAATCAGGAGTTAAGATATATAGACCGCTTCAACTTTCGTGTAAATTGACAGGAAAGTGCACGCAGTAGGCTACAATTCTTTTATTAACCGCTGACTGTAATGAAGAAATGAACGAAAAACAAATCATAGAATGGTTACTTAAAGGTGATGTTTCAATACAGTACCAGGGTTACCGTGATTTGCTTGGAACTGACAGAAAAGATTTACAAAACACAATTTCCAATGAAGGTTGGGGAAAACAATTCTTATCCAGAAGAAAATCAAATGGACATTGGGGAGATAAGTTTTATCAGCCCAAGTGGATTTCAACCCATTATACGCTTCTCGACCTTCGCAATTTAAATCTGAGCCCAAACAACAAACTTGTAAAAGAAACAATTGATCAGGTTTTGATTACTTCAAAAGCTGAAGATGGGGGAATTCAACTGGGACCATCAACAACTAACCATAGTGATGTTTGTGTAAATGGAATGTTTCTAAACTATGCATCTTATTTCAGGACACCTGAAAAGGAATTGCACTCGATTGTTGATAGTCTCCTTAATGAAATAATGCCTGATGGCGGATTCAATTGCAGAACGATAAGAAGCGGAGCAAAACATAGTTCACTGCATACCACACTCTCGGTACTTGAAGGACTTCACGAGTTCAAAAAGTCGGGATACAAATATCGGTTAAATGATATTTCAGGAGCCATAGAAAGTGCAGAAGAGTTTATTCTGATTCACCGATTTTTCCTCTCCGACAGAACAGGTGCAATCATTCGTAAGGAGTTTTTAAATCTAACGTTTCCGGGTCGGTGGAAATATGATATCCTTAGAGCACTTGATTATTTTCAATTTGTTAATAGTAAATGGGATGATAGAATGAATGAGGCGATTGCCGTAATTCTTAAAAAAAGAAATAAAAACGGAACCTGGAATATGCAGGCAGCACATCCCGGCGAGTTGCACTTTGTAATGGAAATGGCAGGTAAACCAGGCAGATGGAATACCTTGAGAGCTTTACGGATATTGAAACATTTTAAAAAGATAAATAACTACAGACAGCAATAGATTTAGTGCATTAAAACGCACCATAGCCAGACCGTTGTGTACAATTAAATTGAGAAGTGGTGAATTTGGAAGAAGTAATTCAGGCAACCTGGGAAAAGGTTAAAAACATAGATGACAAAGGGCTTTTGGCATCTTATATTCCTGAGTTGGTTAACGTTGATTCAGAAAGTTTTGGAGTACATATATCAACAATTGACCACACAAATTTTGGTATTGGTAATTACAGGGAAAGATTTTCGGTTCAGAGTATTGCAAAAGTACTTTCACTAAGCCTGGCATATAGTTTGCTTGGCGAGAATATCTGGACAAGAGTTGGAGTAGAACCGTCCGGAACATCATTTAATTCTCTGGTTCAGCTTGAAGCAGATAAAGGCATACCCCGGAATCCCTTTATAAATGCCGGAGCAATGGTTATTTCAGACATTCTGCTTAGCAATCTGGAAAACCCAAAAGAAGAATTTTTATCATTTATCAGAAACATATCCAATAATCCGGAATTAAATTATTCAGGTAAAATAGCTGCCTCAGAAAAAAGCGTGGGATTTCGAAATGTGGCATGCTAAAAAACCCACTTCGCAGATATATTTCCCTGTTGACACAGGGTTGACACTTTGATAAAATAAATTTGATAAATTATTTAAAACATAAAGCAATGACTAAGCCAATCTTTATTTCGATTATTTTCCTTCTTTCATTTGGATTTATTAACCAATCAGAAGGTCAAACTCTTTCTGCAAGTCAATCAGGATTAATACAAAGTCAGGTAGACTCAATATTTCAAAAAATGTTACTCCTTGCCGAAAATCTTGAATTTGATAAATTAAGCTCAGGTGTTAATGATATACATGCAGCAGGATTCATTTCAAATGGCAAATATTATGCTTCTTATTCTGCTTTGATTGATGATGTGAAATCATTTGCACAGGGAATAAACAAGCAAAATATTTCTATAAAAGAAAAAAGAATTACCGTTTTATCCGATAAAATAGTTCTTTTGACAGCTTCAGGAACCTCAAAAGCTATTATAAATGATGGAAGAGAATTGTCGGTTGATTTTCATTGGTCCTTTATATATGAAAAAATTGATAATAGTTGGAAAGTTATATACTCCCATCAATCAACTACAAGGTAATCAGTTATTGGACACTCAATGAAATAGAAAATTGAATTAAAACATAAAAATAAAAGAAGGAAATTCCATGCAGAAAAAGTCTTTAGTGGTAATTGACATTCAGAATGACATTACCAAAAACTACAAAGAAATCATTGACAATGTTAATCGGTCAATAGATTGGGCAGTGGAAAATGAAATTCATGTCGTTTACATAAGGCATTATAACTTATCTGACGGCACAAGGACTTTCAAACCTGATACTCGTGGGTCTGAATTAGTTTCGGACATGAAATTGGTTTCCAAAAACATTTTTGAAAAATCCAAAGGCAACGCATTGACCAGCGAAGATTTTGCTGACTTTATCAGGAAAAATGAAATAAGCGAATTTTATATTACAGGAGCAGACGCCATTGCCTGCGTGAAATCAACCGTATTTAATATGTGCAAGGAAAACTACAAAGTTACAGTCTTATCAGATTGTATTACGAGTTATGATAAAAGGAAAATTGACGAAATGCTGAATTATTACGAAAAAAATGGCAGTAAAATAATTAATTTGAATGACTTGTTACATTCTAAATAAAAATGCCAGCGGCTGGCAAGCGGTATAGCCAATAAGGGTTTAGCTTCGCTGAGCTCGTCCTTCGTCCTCGGTTGCCTTCGGCGAGCTCATGTCGAAGCCAGCGGGAACAATCCTTTGACTAGATTTACAAGATGAAACTTACACGTTTATTTAACGAATTTTTTACCAGCGAGAAAGCCGGAGGATTTATCCTAATTTTCGCGACTATATTATCGCTAGGACTTGCAAACTCACCCCTGCAGACTGATTTTATTAAGTTTTGGCATTTCGATCTTGGAGGACAAAGTATTGTTCACTGGATCAACGATGGACTCATGGCAATATTCTTTCTTCTTATTTGTTTGGAGTTAGAACGTGAAATTTATATTGGTGAGTTATCAAACATTAAAAATGCATCACTACCAATATTTTGTGCATTTGGTGGTATGCTAGTACCCGCCGGAATATTTTTATTATTTAACTATGGTACGGATACTCAAGCGGGAGCAGGTATCCCGATGGCAACAGACATTGCATTTGCCATTGGCATCTTATCTCTCCTCGGTAATCGTGTCCCTTCTTCATTAAAAATATTTTTAATTGCCTTGTCAATTATTGATGATTTGGGGGCAATACTAGTTATCGCAATTTTTTATTCATCTACATTGTCATTTCTAAACCTATTCATTGCCCTTGGTATTTTTGGAATCCTGCTTATTCTGAACAGACTTAAAGTTCACAATTTGATTCCTTATTTAATTGGTGGTGTAGTAATGTGGTATTTTATGCAACATTCAGGTATTCACGCTACTACAACCGGAGTATTGCTGGCTTTCGCAGTTCCATTTAGTGATGGGAGCGAAAAATCGCCCTCATTTATTCTTCAACATCTATTACACAAACCTGTTGCATTCTTTATCCTGCCACTGTTTGCCCTCGCTAATACATGCATACCCATTGACAATAATTTACATAGTATTATGACTCAAACATATAGTTTGGGAATTATTATTGGTCTGGTTCTTGGAAAACCCCTGGGAATTTGGCTCTTCTCATTTATTGCAGTCGGTTTGGGAATATCTGTATTACCTCCTGATTTAAAATGGAAAAACATAATCGGGACTGGAATATTAGGAGGAATCGGATTCACAATGTCAATCTTTATTACACTACTTGCATTTGACGATCCAACAATTGTAAATTATTCAAAAATTGCTATCCTTCTTGCTTCTCTTATTGCTGGTACAGTTGGATTTATATGGCTAAAACTGACACTAAAGCCAGAAATAAGAGATGACGAATTACCTTGATAATAAAAAATGTCTGCCTGTAATGTATAAACGGTAATGCTTCCCTATTACATAATGAGATATGGATTCTATGAAGGTCACACCGGATACCGAACTGATCCAATTTCAATATCATTCATTTTTGGACTTAAGAGTCTTGAACAATTAGACAAAGACCTTGGAGGACAACTTTATAACGCCTTATTTAACCATTTCGTTTCACAATAATACAAATAACAAAACTCAACATAACACTGATGGTGCTATGAAAGACTTCCCGTCTTACGGGACAAGTAGTCCCGATTTATCGGAAGACTCCCGTTAGTCGCCATCTATCGTGCTCCCGAACAAATTAGTACAACTCTATATGAATAAAAACTACCGGTTTCAAAATATCGTCCGATCGAGAATAGCAACCTTTGACATCTTTGATGTTGGTTTGCGCAAACATCATATAAATGCAATGCTTGAATTCGATGTCACAGAAAGCAGGGCAAAACTGCGAGACCTTAGAAAAAAAGGGACAGTTGTTTCATTTAATGCATGGCTTATCAAGGTTATCGGAAGTGTCCTGCAAAAACATCCGGAAGCAGCAGCATATTTCTACAACAAAAAAAGGCTCATAATCTTCAATGACATCAACGTTTCAATGATAGTAGAAAAGAAAATAGGAGATTCAAAAGTTCCGATCCCGCTCGTCATTGAAAGAACAAATGAAAAATCTGCTGAAGAAATAACTAAGGAAATAGAAAGTGCTAAAAGTCAGCAATTAAATCCTGATGACATTGTATTAAAAAAACAATCAAACACATATCAAAGATTTTATTACCACCTGCCGGGATTCCTCAGAAGACTTTTCTGGATCTTACTGCTGAAAAATCCGAAAGCAGCTTACAAAACAATGGGGAATGTAGCAATAACTTCAATCGGGATGATTGGCAAAATTAATGGTTGGTTTATTCACAAATCAGTTCATCCTGTTTCCTTTGGCATTGGATCCATCCTTAAAAAGCCTGTAGTCATTGACAATGAAATAAAGATCAGAGAGATTTTAAACATGACCATTCTGGTTGACCATGATGTAATAGATGGTGCACAAATGGTTAGATTACTGGATGACCTGACAAACTACCTGGAAACCGGAAAAGATATAAATAACACGAATGCCTGACACGGATGGTGCTATGAAAAACTCATCGTCTTATGGGACTACTTGTCCCGTGAAACGGGAAGTTGTTCCAATCTATCGGGAGACTCCCGTTAGAAATAATTTATGCTGTTATCTGCCTGACAGATATTTTCTTACATTTCTTATCTTTATAGTACAAATTCAATTTACAGCTTCGATAATATTAATAGTATTATGGAAACAAGAAAGTTAAACAGGCGTGATTTCGTGACTAAATCATCGATCGGTTTAGTCGGTGTTGGGGCAGGACTTATTAGTAATGAACCAATTAATCAGAATTCTTATCTTAAAAACATCCAGGAACAAACCAGAATAAAAGAATATAGAGCACTGGGGCGAACAGGTTTTAAAGTTTCGGATATTGGGTGTGGTACAATAAGCATTTCCAATGAAAATGTTTTAAAATCAATTCTGACAGCAGGAGTAAATTTTATTGATACAGCTGATGCTTATAGTAATGGGAATAATGAAATAATGGTTGGAAGAGCCATTAAAGACTTCAATAGGAGTTCTTTATTTATTAACACAAAAATATCTGTCTCGGAAAGTGACACCAAAGATAGTATTGTATTACGGGCAAGAAAGTGTCTGGAAAGACTAGATACTGACTATCTGGATGGACTGATGCTCTGGAATGTTAAGTCGGTAAATGAGACTAAGAATAAAGCTTTTCATCAGGCTGTTAAACAATTGAAAAGTGAGGGCCGGGTTAAATTTTGCGGTGTTTCATGCCACGGATCAAATTATGTCGATGAGCCAAAAGAAACCATGGACAAGATAATCGGCACAGCAGCTGAGAGTGGTCGATTTGATTTAGTGATGTTTGTATATAATTATGTTCAACAGAAGATGGGTGAAAATATTCTGAAGGCGTGCGCAAAAAAGAATATTGGTACTACACTCATGAAGACAGATCCCTTTGGAGGATATTTCTTGAATATTGTAGAACTTGTTAACAATTCTAAAAGGGATAATAAAACTATACCTGAGAATCAGCAGAAAGTATATGATAAGATTTTAAAAAAACAGGCAGAAGCAAAACCTTTTTTGCAAAAATACGGCTATTCAAACAATGATACCTTTAGAGAGGCAGCTATTGGTTTTGGATTAAATAATCAATCTGTGAATTCTGTCCTTATAACATTCAGGAATTTCAATGATGTAAATGATTATATTAATTTGTCGGGGTCCAGACTGACGGAGCAAAATCTATCCATGATTGATTCTTTAAAAAATACATTCGGGAGTTTATATTGCCGCCATGCGTGTGGACAATGTGAAAATCTTTGCCCCCATGCTGTGCCAATAAACACAATTATGAGATATAACCATTATTTTATGGCACAATCCCGCGAGAAATATTCTATCAAAAAATATTTAAAATTATCTGGAGAAAAAGCTGACAAATGCTCAGATTGCGAGGGATTCTGTGAGCAGGCATGTCCGCATAATGTATCAATACAAGCTCTTTTATCCATTGCTCACCAAAATTTAAGTCTTTCATAGGTAATTGGAATTATTATAAGAGTATATCCTTACGATTGTATATGCAATTAGTAAATATATTGTGACTGAATACAAACTTTTATTTCATCAATTTTTTGACACCGGACTGTAACCTGACATCATTAAATAAATTTCCTGATTTAACTGTTGTATACAAAACTAAATTTGTCAATTATGAAAAAATTTCTGGTTATTCTATTTACAATTGCAATCGTTGGTTGTACCAATCAGGCAAACGATTTGACTGAAGCAGAAAAAGAATCCATTATCAAAGAAGTTAAACAGGACTTTTATGCTATGGTGGAGGCATGCAATACTGCAGATCTTAACAATGCCCTCAAACTTTATTGGAACTCGCCGGAATTCCTGGGGATTGGATCTGACGGATCAATAGTTGATTACCCGCAATTTAAAAAGGCTAACGAAGAATATTTTGGATCGATTTCTTCTCAGAAATTTGTTACTGTAAAAGAGAGTTTCAAATTTCTTGATGTCAATCATATTCTTTCATCATGGCAAGGAACAAATGAGGCGATACTAAAATCTGGAGAAAAAATGACCTTTAGTTCTTTTGGAGTCACTAGCATATTCAAAAAAGTTGATGGCAGTTGGAAAATAATCTATTTTCATGAGTCTGGAATTCCTCCAACAGTGACTAATTCCGAAGCAGACAATTAGTTGAATTCACTCTTTACACCAGGAATATTACTGACTATTAAGAAATAATAAAATACACCTAATCCTGACATGAACGGGGCAATGAAAAACTTCCCATCTTACGGGTCTACTTGTCCCGTGAAACGGGAAGTTGTTCCGATTTATCGGGAGACTCACATTATCAGTAATTTTAGAGAATAGTCAGTATATTTAAGAATTAAATGGAAAAATAAAATAAGAAGATGAAGCAGAAAATTTATCAGGTAGATGCATTTACTGACAAGGTTTTTTCGGGTAATCCGGCAGCAGTTTGTCCACTTGACCAATGGTTGAGTGATGATATTATGCAAAAGATAGCTAATGAAAACAACCTTTCTGAAACAGCATTTTATGTTAAGCAGGATAATCAATATCTAATAAGGTGGTTTACTCCTTCAGTTGAAGTTGACCTCTGCGGACACGCCACTTTGGCGTCAGCTTATGTTTTATTCAATTACGAAAACCATAATGAAAATATAATCAATTTTTATTCTCATCGAAGCGGAGCATTAAGTGTAACCAAAAAACATGATTTACTTACACTAAATTTCCCTGCTGATATATATAAAGAAACAGAATTGACAGAGGAAATAACCAAATGTTTTAATATTAAACCAAAATCAGCATTTAAGGGAAAGACAGACATCATGCTTGTTTTTGACAATGAGGAAGATATCAGGAATACAATTCCGAAGTTTGAATTGATTTCTGAATTAAAAGTGCGTGGAATTATTATCACAGCCAAAGGCAAAGATGTTGATTTCGTTTCCAGATTTTTTGGTCCTCAATCAGGTGTTAATGAAGATCCGGTAACAGGTTCGGCTCATACAACATTAACTCCGTATTGGGCAAAACAACTTGGCAAAACAGAGTTAAAAGCAATACAACTTTCAGAACGGATGGGATATTTGAAGTGTACTTATCTGAATGACAGAGTGGAAATTAGTGGTCAGGGAAAATTGTATTTAACCGGCGAAATATTCATTGAATAGAAGAACTACAGGAAAATCCCTTTAGAACTCAAATCTCTCTAATCACTCTTATTAGTATACTTATACATGAAAGTTGTTACTAGCTTCTTTCCCGGATTCCCGTTAAAATATGTTGAGGTGCTTGTCCTTTGAGTCACCAGTCCTTCCTGGTTTAAAACATATTGAAAATGAGTTTCCACCCTGCTTGATGCCATAGGAAACTGAAAGACCTCTTCCATTATAAGATTTTTGTTCAGGCGACCAAAATAAGGTCCTTTAAAGTAACGGATATCGATAATGTTATTAATCGAATTATACTCATAATAGATTTTATTCGAACCGATCTTTGTCATCGTTCTGTTGCCATTTGAGTAGGTATGGACTTCCTTCATGGGATTATCTGAATCATCAGATATAAAATATCCATTTGCATCATATTTGAATTTCAGTCCATTGCTGGCACTATCAACAAGTCCTGCTTCATTAAGGAAATAGGTAATTATCAGTGATCCGTCATCAGAATATTTCTTAACGGTTATATCCGAATACTCGTAAGAGAATTTATCAGTCAAATTGTGATCATCAGTATGAGCGACACTTAGAATGTTATTTGAATTATCAATCTCAATGATATAGCTGTCCTCATAACTTTCACTATCATCTTTTGAACATGATACCGGAAACAAGATTATCATGAACAGGGAAAGGATTATCCTGAAATGCAATGAGTTCAGTTTTTTTTGTGATCCCTCCATCTGTTTGCTGGCTATTAGCTTTTTTATATGTACAAAGTTATTAAACAGAGAAACATAAGTCAAAAAAAAAGGAAAAGAAGCCCGCAGTACTTAGAGAATGACACGTAGTAAATGACGGCGCAGCCCAATGACAACAGAATGACATGCAGTAAATGACGCGCGCAGCGCAAATGACACCAGATTTTCCAATTACTTCTTCAGTCCCCCCATCCATTCTACGATAGTCCCTGCTCCATTAATCACAGTCGATTTCCCATGTGAGCCTCCCCTGACTGTTAAATAACTCTTATTTATCCCTTTCCACGCAGAATAGATCTCATCACATCCGGATTTATCAACAATATTGTCATTTTCGCCATACAGCAGAAGTAACGGAACGTTTACCATCCGGGCATTTTCAGTCATTGCATCCATTATTTTTTTTGATGCAGACATACTGCGCATGCTGAAGTATTTAACCAGAAGAGAATCTCTATTCCTTTGTTCCGATTCAAGGCTGTCAGTTTCATCTGCTATTAATGCTGGATCTCCGGCCATGTTTACAACAGGGGCATGAGGAGCAAAAATATAATATCCAATATACTTCAGGTAATCGGAGAAGCCAGGACTCATCCCCTTTGCAGGCTTAAGTTTGTATGGAGGATTTACAAGTATCAGGCCATCTGATCCGGGTAGTTTCACCGCTACTTCAATGGCAAATGCACACGACATGCTGTGACCAAACAGGAAAATCTTCTTATTCTCATCTGAGTAAGAGCTGTCTCTTTTGATAATTTCACAATAATCTTCAATAATATCCCCCGGGTCAGTGTCTCCCCTTTCACCTTCAGAGTAACCTGTTCCCCGCGGGTGAACGACAACAACACGGTTTTCATTATTGCTTAATAATTCAATAATATCCTTCTCACTTATATGATTTATTCCGGTTATTCCGGATATAATAAATATTGTATTCTTAAAATCACCAACAGGAACATACTCATAAACAAAGATTTTTATTCCATCTCTCACAGTGATAAAGGTGTCAGCCTGGTTCTCCACTTGCATCGGACGATCAGGGTTCTTCTTTCCGGTACAGAAGTTTAGCAACATAAATACTGAAAACATTGTTGTTATTAATATCAGAGATATTCTCAGATAAGTCTTCGTCATAGTATTATGTTTTTCTTTTCCTTGCCTTCATTTCCATTGGCAGAATACTATGATATACAAATCTGTTGACAGGGGTATCAACTCCAAATTTCTCCCCAAGCCTCACTACAGTGCCATTTTGATATTCAATTTCTGATGGTTTCCCTTCCCACACATCCCTTGTTAATGATGATGTCGATCCGTATGGGTAGGAATCGATTACCGAAACAGTTTTTTCTACGAAGCCGGGTTCTATTTTTATTCCGACTTTTTGTGATAACAGATATATTTCATTCAGTAATTCAATCATAAGTTGCCTGGTCTCCTCTAATTCCCTTAATTCACCATATGTTGTTTTCGTAATAGCCAGTAATCCGCTGACACAAATTCCGATGAATTTTTTCCAAAGATCGCTGGTTATATCCTTTGAGATTTTTGAACTGATCCCCGCCTTATCAAACATTGCTTTTATATTACTGACCCTTTCTGTTATAGTATTGTCCATCTCACCGAAAAGGATTGATGGTTCCATCCCAAAATGATTTATTACTCCCGGGGCTTCAATTTTGCTTATTATCCGGCATAATCCTCCGATAATATTCTCATTTCTGATATTCTTTATAAGTTCCTCAGCAGCCATTACACCGTTTTGTAATGGTATAATTGTTGAATCATTTTTCAAAAGAGGAATTAACTCTTTGGAAATGTCTCCAACCTGCCATGCCTTAACACAAAGGATTACAAGATCAGTTAAACCAATTGTATCCATTCGGTCGGTAATTTTAACATTATCAAGAGTAAAATCACCTTGAATACTCTTGACTGTCAGCCCATTTTCCTTAATTGCTTTCAGATGTGCTCCTCTTGCAAGAAAAGTAACATCATATCCGGCCTTAGCCAGCTTTCCGCCGAAATAACCTCCGACACCGCCGGTTCCGATTATTGCTATTTTCATGATAGAAATATCAATTCATTTATAATTACAATTGGTGTTCGAAGAAGACTTTTATTTATTGAAATATCTGTCAACCGAGTGTTTATATTCTTTAAACACCTTCATTTTTTCAATAGAGTTTTTACAATAATCATAAAGAGTACTATACATAACTTCCATTTCGTCGGGCGAAGATTTTATATGACCCTCAAACATTATCCTCATAGCCTCTTGTTTATAAAGTATTTTCGAGTATATGGCTAATGATAACGAGGGAAGGTGGTATATGTAGTAAGGATAGACAGTTCTGCTGTTTATTCCCTCTTTCCTGAAATGAGAAAAACATTCTCTCATTGCCCTGTATGAGTCCTGAATAACACTGATTTTACAGAAGTCTTCATAGCTCTTTCCTGTTAAATACGATGCCAGTGCACATGCAGCCCATACATAGTGGAGCTTGAGGTAGGCAACTATATTTTTCGAATATGAGGGTTTAAGTTTACTAAATTTCAGTTCACGGAAAATGTCCTTCTCTACTTGTTTTTCAGCATTACCAATATTACCGATAACCATACTGTTTATAAAACTATTGAAAATTGAACATTCAATCTTATTGCCACTTCTGCCTCCTCCCATTATGAATGGATATAAAAAAGATACATTCTTCCCGAGCAGACTTTCTATTTCATCATAATCATAAAGGCCGATATTTTGCATTATAAACACCGGGATCCTTTTAAAATACTCATTATACTCCTTCAGTAAACTGATTAGCTGATTCGATTTTACGGAAAGCAGAAGTGCGTCATAATTATCAATGTTGTTCAATGAATCGATAAAGCCGGGCATATACCTGACTGTTGATGTCCCGTTTTTTCTTTTCCTTAAATCACAACAGGTGATCTCTATTCCTTTTAGTTTAAAGTCGCCTATTTTATCTCTTCTGACGAAATGTGTAATGTCATTTCGGTTTTGTAATTGCCAGCCTGTTATGCTGCCAATTACCCCCGTACCAAATATTAATATTTTCATAACTGTATTTATCTATAATTTACCAAAGGAAGTGCTTTAGGAGTATTAACCGGAGGGATTTGCCCAGAGAAGTAATCTGCTCCCGGCATTGTTTGCGAAAAACCTTCAGTTACCAGTAGCATAAAAAAAGGGGACATTGCATTATCCCTTTCAATATAATTGGTAAACCCGGTATACAAAGAAAAAATATGAACTTTATCTGATTGAATAGTATCAATAACCTGAGCCTGTGTCAGTCCCGGGTTAAAAAACAGCATAAGAATTGCAATGTTAAGTCTCATTAACTTTGTCAGGATCAGGGTTTGTACTTCTGTATTCCTATCTTATTATCTCAGTACTTTTATTTTCAAACAATGCATGAGGTTTTTCAATAAAACGATCATTCATTAAATTGAAAACAAGAAAACCGAAGGCTATAAATACCATCAAAATAAGTATTTGGTATTTCGACGTTTTCTGAATATCCTGCCTTTGCTTTACATCACATACTTCGCCCGGGCAATATTGTACTTTATCTTTAAAAAAGAGGGGATAGAACAAACAGCCCAGACAAATCCCAAAAGCCGATTCAAAGAACAGAAATACCAGGCAGATCAGACAAATAATTCCTGTTATAGGGCTATAGGCATTTACTATAATAAAAAAGTAAAACATTATGGCCGATAATACTACGCCAATAATCCAGGCAAACTTTTTTTGGGCAGCTCCAACATATTCAGGATTTTGATTCCGGACAATCAAGCGTGCAAGAATCAGAGTTGGTGAAAATATTGGATTAATAAAAACCCGGATGAGGAAATCTGCCAGAAAAAAAGTAATCACATACTTTATTGGAACAAAGTTTTCTTTAAAAAGGATAAACATTAATGATGTGAAGGTGGCCAGAAACAGTAATCCTGCAGCTGCTCTGATTTCCCGTTCGTTTAAAACCGGGATATTATATCCTTCCACATCCTCTCCGAACTTTACTATTTTTTTCATTTTTGTTATTATTTTATAGAATTATGTGTATTGTAATATATATATAATTAATGCACTACTGTTAAAACAACATTTCCTTTTTTATGACCTTTTTCAACATAGGCATGAGCTTCCCGTAATTCCTCTAATTGAAAATGTTTGTCAATTACAGTTTTTAATTTTCCTTCTTCAATCAGCTTTCTGATAAAATTAAGCGATTCAGTTTTATTAAGAGACATTGCAAAAATCACCCTCTTCTTATTTCCCGGTTTTGTCAGAAGTGATTGGAAAATCAGCTTAAGAGTCATTACCGTGGCAACATATTTGCCATTGCTTGAAAGAGCTTTCTTACAGTGGGAAAAAGAGCTTTTTCCCACTGTATCAAATATTATATCGTAAATATCGCCGGTTTTTGTAAGATCTTCTTTTGTATAATCCACAACCTTATCGGCTCCCAGTGACTTAACCAACTCAATATTATTTGTGCTGCATACTCCTGTAACCTCTGCTCCGAAATATTTAGCAAGTTGCACAGCAAACGTTCCGATACTACCTGATGCCCCATTAATAAGAACTTTCTGCCCTTTTTGAATATTGGCTTTCTCTTTAAGAAAGAACAGGGCAGTTGTTGCACCATCAACAACTGAGGCAGCTTCCTCAAAAGTCATATTAGTCCGGTTTTACAGCCAGCGACCCATTTTCATTCATACATTTATACTGTGCATAACAACCCGTACCAAAGCCTCTGAATGCAAAAACTTCATCTCCGGGTTTGAACTTTTCTACCTTTCCCCCCACTGCTTCAATTATACCAGAGAATTCAGTTCCCAAGATTTGAAACTTTACTTTTGGTTTAAAGAGCCCCAATAATATTCTGCTCAGAAAGGTGTCCCCTCTTCGCATCATGCAATCGGCAGATGTAACTGAAGTCGCAAGAACTCTGATCAGAACTTCATTAGGTTCAGGTGCAGGTTTTACCCCCTCAGCAGGTTCAAGCACATTTGGAGGGCCATACTTTTTGTATACAATTGCTTTCATCCTATTTTTTATCAATTGGGTTTATAATAATTCCCTTAAATGACAACCAAATCCCGAATATTATCTGAAAAATGCTGACAGGTAAACTACCGATCAGTTGAATGAATAATAAACCTGCATTTTAATCAGACTTTTTACGCTACTCTGAATTCTGTTGGTGATACACCAGCTTTTTTTCTGAAGAATTTACTAAAGCTTTGAGGGTATTCAAACCCAAGTTCATATGCTACTTCACTTATGCTTTTGTCGGAACCAATCAGGATGTTTTTTGCTTTCTCCAATAAATAATAATGAATATGTTCCTGGGTACTTTTCCCTGTTTCGCTTTTAAGCAAATCACTGAAATAATTTGAAGAGAGGTTCATTGCTTCTGCACAATACTTAACTGTTGGAATACCCTTTTCTTTCAGTTTGTCAGAGTTAACATAATCCATCATAAATTCTTCAAACCTCATTATGATGTCTTTATTATGATTGGTCCGGGTAATAAACTGACGGCCGTAGAAACGTCTGCAATAATTTAACAGAAGTTCAATATTTGATATTATGAGGTCGTGAGAATAATGATCTATATTGGTATTATATTCATTCTCCATTTGTTTTAAAAGGGAGAGTAGAATTTGTTCTTCCTGTTCAGAAAGATGAAGGGCTTCATTTTCGGCATATGAGAAAAAGGAATACTCATTAATTTTCTTTCCCAAAGGAGATTTTCGTATTAGTTCGGGATGAAAAAATAAACCCCATCCTTCGGTGCTCTTTGTTTCTTTTTTCCTGTTGAAAGTAAGAACCTGTTCAGGAGCAGTACACAGCAAGGTTCCTTCCTGATGGTCAAAAGCCTGCCGGCCATAAATAAAATCGCAATTCTTTTTAAAATTAACTGAATAAAAACTGCATATAAAACTACCCGATTCGGGACCCTTATTTACATCTACTTTTGAAAAGTCAATAACTGTAATCAATGGATGTTTAGGTTTTTCGAACCCTGCAATTGCGTGTAGTTGCGCGATTGTCTGAACTCTGTAAGCTATATCTTTCATAACTGTTCTGATGTTTCATAATACAAAGTAAGTCAACATTTATGAACTGATTATATCCGGATTACAGGTTGTTGTATCCAAATTACCTGATCATCAGATTTTTTAACCATAATCAGGATATTGATGCAAGTTTTAAAAATAATTTTCAACCTCTGATAAGTTTATTTATAATTTCATTGCAAACAGATTCGGCTACACCAAAATCCCGTTAATCAGGTTATTTTCCATTCAAATCAAATTTCCAGATACAATTGGCCCACGATTTGTCCGGTTCGTGGTATCTGAATGTTGCAGGGAAATCCGGAGCAACACACATGGATGTTATAATCAACTTACCTTCTTTTAAAAAACTGACAGTTGGATCCATAATCCGTTGCTTTGAGCCCCCTCCGAAAGTTGAATATTCAATTGTCTTCAAACTATTGTCAAGTATTAGTACCACCAAATCCAATCCGGAATCAATTGACTGGTCCGGAGCATCTTTTGTCAAAGGAAAATCTTTGGATGCTGATGTTCCAACCAATACATATTGTTGCTTTTCGGTTTTTGCTACGTATCTTAACTGATCGGTTTTTGCACCTCCAATGAAAGTCGAATATACCGGCTTATTCGATTTCAGATTAAATCTTGTAATAAAACCATCAGTATTACCCCCGATATACTTTTTACTTATTGCGTCTGAAGTGACCGGGAAATCGGGTGATTTTGTTTCACCGGCGAGAATAATATTATCTGCATCTTCAAAAAAGATATAATTGACCACATCAGTTGAATCCCCTCCGAAATATGTGGAGTATTTAATCTCAGAGAGTTTTTGATTGAGGATTGTAAGAAAACCATCCTCTTTCCCCGACCTGGAATTTTGATAAGCATTTTTTGTTGTCGGGAAATTTTCAGAAATAGTCTGACCTGCGAGAATAAGTTCTCCTTTTGAGCCGAATGAAAATGACCTAATGAAGTCCATGGAATTTCCTCCCAGATAAGTAGAGTATAAAACCTTATCAAGATTTAAAGATAAAGATGTAATTGTTATGTCTCCTGTTATGTAACGGTTATTATAATCAGGTGGAGCAGAATTATCATATTCCTTTTGAATGACGTCTTTAGTAGTGGGATAATCCTGAGATTTGGTTTTACCAATTAAATAAAGGCTCTTTTTATTGACAGATAATCTTGTCCAGTGATCACCTCCTGAACCTCCCAGGTAGGTAGATGAGATGTATTTGCAATCATTGGAGAACTTGATAATATAATGATCATTTTCACCCTTAATTGTTTTTTGGTAAGCATTATCAGAGACCGGCAAATCCTTTGAATCGGTTGTAAAGCCAACATACACATTACCAAAATCATCAAGGGCCATCTGTAAACAGTAGTATTCTGACCCTGATCCGCCAATATATGTTGAGTAAATTAATTCTCCGCCTGGTGAAAGTTTCATTAAAAATGCATCACCTCCGGTAACATCATCAGGAGTATATCCTTTATAGCTTTTTTGGAAAGCATCTGCAGTAGTCTTTAATCCTTCTCTTGCACCACCGGCAACAAATATATTTCCATTTTTGTCCACTACAGATGGAGTAGAGGTGTGGGCTCCACCACTGGAAGCTAAATAGCCTGAAAAATCTATTTTCCGGGCAAAAGTGCCTGTTATGATTCCCATAAAAAGCAAAGAGGTGATAATAATTGTTTTCATAATAAATAAAAATGATTAAAAATAACAAAGTAAGTAATGCAACATGTTCAGCAAAAGTAAAATATGATAAGTGGTCAGATCCATTGATAAGTGGTTTTGTTGCTATTGAAAAGGGGGATTTTATATCCTTATAGAATGCTGAAGTTTCTCAGCGATCCGGATAGTTTTTTCGTTCCTGCATAGCTCAAGGCTGGTTTTCCATAGCCTCTCCTGCATATCATGGTCAAAAACGATTTTGTCTTCGACTAGTTCAATAAAACCATTCCTTTTCCATGTGATAAACTTCCCTGACCTCTTCATACTTTCCTCCTGGTTTTCAGTGAATAAAGGAGCCATTATCTTCCCGCATTCCTCTATTGAAATAAATGTGCCAAAAAACTTCATTATGGATGCCATCGTTTTCATTGAAACCGGAATAATATTAACCTGATTGCTCCACACGGTTTTGGATATTTCGAATCCGATAAAGGATACTTTAGATCCCTGCGATCCTCTGTACAGATCATTTAACTTAACAAGGAACATTCTCTTGGCAAGCATTGCCTGATGGATCCCCTTTTCGAAACTCCAGTTTCTTTTCATCTGGATGTCGTCCCAGAATATTTTGCCCCCCCGGGTGACATTGAATATTACTCTTCCTGCAGTCTCCGAGTTTTCAAGAAGGTTCAATAAATTTAAAGTCAGCATAAATTGAGACAAATAATTTACCTGAAAATGTGGATCCATTCCATCTTCAGTTTCTACTCGTTTTGCAGCATAACCCAAGCCTGCATTTATAAATATACAATCCAGAAACTTATGTTTATTTTGAATTTCGCTGATTGCAGCCCTTACATCAGAAAGTTTAGCCAGGTCGCATAAGATTACTGATATCTTTTTATTTGTTGTGGCACTTTCAAATTCCCTGATTGTTGCCTCACCAAGTTCTTTAGATCTGCACAGCAAAATAACTTCATGAATCTGGTTGTCAATTCCAGCCAAAACTTTGGCGACTCCTTTTCCCATTCCGTTAGTGCCACCAGTTATTAGTATTTTCATAGCTTTTCCTCCCGCATTACCTGTTAAAAATTGATCCCTATATACAAGTTTGGTTCAAAGAGAAGGTAGTTATTCCAGTTGCTTTCCATCTCTTCAAAACCCTGGGGGCCTTCACTGTCAACGGGCCAGTAATTGCAATGAAATTGCGGTTCAATATATAATCTGTTTTTAAACAGGGGAATATGATAACCAAGATGATAGGAGGTATATAATTTGAAACCATTATCTATTTCTTCATCGTTCTCATCAAGGTATGTCTTCTTTAATGGCAATAGCTCAACGGCGACAAACAAGCCTTTCCATAGCAGGCGTTGATAAGTAACTCCAATTCCACTTTCTTTGATTCTGCCGGGATAGAAATTATTCTCATCGAACTTTAGCTGCTCCTGCATTGGCATACCCATTGGAGCGAATAGTTTCCATGTAGCCACTTTGAGTCCGAATTTGTCTTTGGGTGTAAGTTTATATCCAAAATGGAACTCGTAATGGTGTGTATTTGTTTCCTCTGGACCAAAATTCATAAACATCAGATAAGTGGTGCCTGCTGAAAATTTGTAATAAGGAGTAGCCTTCCGGGCAAGCCCATTCCTGGTTTTCGAATCGTTCTGGCAGAATGCCATTGAAGCAATAGTGCCAAAGATTAATGCGGTTGAAATCATCCTTTTCATTTTTTTTGTTTTTAGTTATTTAATGCACTTTTTATTTTCATCGTTATCAGCAGGATTTATGGAGATCAGCTTAAGGTTTAAATCCCTGATTATATTTAATATCCCGTGTAACTGAGCCTCATCCTTAATCTGCCCCGTCAGTATGGTATTATTTCCTTCGTAACTGATATTCATACCCTCAAAACTGTTTTTCCAGTTTTTATCAAGCTGCCCCTGAATTGATATTTTAATTCTTCCTTTCATATAATTATTTGTTTTGTTCTCAGCAAAGGTCGGGTACTCTCGACCGGTAAAAATCACCCCCAGGGGTGATATTGAGGGTGATTTTTATTACAGAGATTTTTTGAATTGTATTTCGGCATACCCCTTTTTAAGTTGCAATTGCAGATAATGAATCAAAGCGGGATCAGAATCTGAATCCAAAATTCAGTGCCGGTTCAAATTTATATTCAGGTGCTCCGCTTTCAATTTCTGCAAAGGCTTCAGGAAAGTTTGTATTTACAGGCCAGTATTTAAGAGCAATAGCAGGTTCGACAAAAATCCTTTTATTAAAAAATTCAAAGCGGTAACCTGCTATAAATTGAAGATACAACTGGAATCCATTCTGTATTTTTGTGCCATTGGGATCATAGAATTGCTGAAGAAAAAAGGTTGGCTCGAAGGTTGCATATGCGTTCTTCCAAAGGAACCTCTGATAGCCCAATCCAATTCCGTAGGCAGTTACTTTACCCGGATAAAATTCTTCAGAGGATCCATATGTGCCTACTGGTTCATAGTATGTCCAGGTTATAGCTTCGGCAATAAGATTATCCTTTGGGGTTAACCGGTAACCGTAGTTTAATTGAAAGAAGTTGACCGAATCTCCGATATTACCAAGCAGGAAAAGTGAACTTCCGACTGAATGTCGGTTGAAATCAGCTTCTTTATTTGCAGTTTGACATAATGCTATTGTTGAAAATAGCACAATCATTAATGTTGTTGAGATAAAATTTTTCATTTTTGGTGCTTTATTAGTCAGTTTATTAATCCTTTCTGTTTTCTTTTGGTTTTCTTTCAGCAAAGATCAGGTACAACCAAAAAAGAAAAATCACCCATGCGGGTGATTTACAGGGTGATTTTTATGATTGCTTTGCTGGTTTCAGATCAAACTGAGCTCTTTAGCTTTCTTCACAGCCATAATGCGGTTCTCAACACCAAGCTTCAGATAAATACTCTTCAGGTGAGTTTTAACGGTATTCTGGGAAATAAATAATTTTTCGGCAATTTCCAGATTCGACAGATCAAGGGCAATAAGTTTTAAAGTATCAAGCTCACGGGAACTTATTATTGTTTCAAAATTTGTCTTTCTCAGGCAGTTTTTGCTTTCCAGAGCCTGTTTCAGGTTTTCTATGAACTTCCCGGAGATATTGGTTTTAGTTGTAGCATGTATTTTAAATACATCTTCTAATAAATCGTTGATATTGACATAGCTGAATACAAAGAAACCTAGTAAATTCTCAGCAGAAGCAATTTCCATGGCTTCAATTAAATTTTGAATTGCATTTTTACGATCGCTTCTCCTGATAAAGTAATCAGCAGACAGTAATTTTAGCTCAATCATTCTTTCAATCCTTTTTCCTTCACTTACCGAGGTATAAAGCTCCATAATTAAAGCTTCAGCCTCATCCAGTTTTCCCTGTGCAAGTAATAGTTTAGCATATGAAACAAAGTACGTTTCATAAATATGCGTTTTCTTATTTTCTAACCCTATTCCATGATCCGAAAAAAGTTGGCTTGCCTCCTCAATTTTGTTATGATCTAAAAAGTATTGTGTTTTCACTGATATATACAATGAAACTAAAAATGGAGGAACTTTGTTTTGTCTTATTAATTCATCCAATTCAAACCTTCTCTTTTCTGCCTCAATATCTCCGCGCTGGTCGAGCAGAGATGCGTAAATCATTAATGCCATTGTCTTTATATAGACATCATTACCACATTTGGTTAGATTATAAGCAATCTGAATATTATTAAAAGCCTTATCCATTTGTACCCACATCGATTCTGTTATCCCCAGAATAAGGTAAAGTGCAGCAAACGTCCATTCGGTTTCAGCTAGCTTACCATATCCCCTGTTTTTAATATAGGCCTGGAGTTCGGTACATTTTTTATACGCCAGCTTATAATGCCCCAACTGTTGTTCGTTTTCAGCCATTCGAATAATAATAGTTGAGATAAGATAAATATTACCTGATTTTTTGGCATAATCAAGTGCATTACTGAATGCTTTGCTACCCATCTGTAATTCGCCAGCAGAAAAATATGACACACCGTATGAAAACCATGCCCAGCTATTCCAGAATGGATCATCCTCTGATATGTTTTCCATGGCTGTTTCGCAATATTTTAATGTCTGCTCAGATTTTCCTTCACTGGAATGCATATAAGCAAAGGCAACGCAAATTTTCCCGAGTAGTTTTTTGTGGTAGTGGATATCTTCCTTAGAAAAACTTTTATTCTGAATAATATTTTTTATCCTGAGTTCAGCACTTATCAAAAAAGGTTCTGCTTTCTGAATCTGACCATTTGAAATCAATATCCATGCATAGTATAAACAGAATTCCGGATTCGTTTTAATCAGCTCATCGGGCAGCATATCACCATATTTCAAAATGGCAGAATGCATTCCTTTTTGCCACATATCGCCGGCTACCTTACCCAGTAGCTGAATGCATTTATCATAATTCTGAATTGCCAGTGCATGCTCAATTGCAAATTCATTCATATTGTTTATCTCGAACCAGTCGCTGGCTTTATTATGAAGGTTATTTGTTGCATCCCGTCCCCGATATTGAAGTTTTTGTTTTAATACCTGTGCAAACAGATGATGATATCGGTACCAGGTCCTTTCATTATCCAAAGGAATAACAAACATGTTATTTTTTTCAAGTGATTCAATAATCTGCTGACTGTCATTTCTGTTAAAAACAGCATCACATAAAGGAGCTGACATTTGTTCCAGTAAAGATGTTTGAAGCAGAAATTCTTTTACGTCATCGGTTTGAATCTTTAATACTTCCTCCACAAGATAATCCATTATATAGCGGTTATCTCCCTTTAAATCCTGAATGAATTTGGAAATATCTTCACGGCCCTGCATAGAAAGAGCTGTTATTTGCAATCCTGCAATCCACCCTTCTGTTTTAGTTTCAAGAGAATAAACATCATCAATTGATAAGCCTATTTTTAACCTTTTATTAAACAATATTGAAATATCATTTGCCGAAAAACTAAGATCTGAAGAGCGTAACTCGACCACCTGGTGTTGACTTCTTAATCGTGAAATTGACAGAGCCGGATCTGATCGTGTAATTATTATTATATGGATATTGTCAGGAATACGATCTATTAAATATGTAACCAGTTTAAGGATTTCGCTATTCCCGATTAAATGAAAATCGTCGAGAACCAAAAAGAAGTGTTGGTTGAGACTTATTAATTCGTTGATCAGTAAGCCCGCAATAGATTCGACAGACGGTGAATTGGGTGAATTTATCAGATGAAGGGCATTCTGCCCGTATTCGCGGTGAATAGTCTGAATTCCTGCAATTATATAGCTTAAAAAGACCGCCGGGTCGTTATCGCCATTGTCAAGTGAAAGCCATGCAGCAGGAATTTTGTTTAGCCTTATCCAATCGCTTATTAACGTTGTTTTACCGTACCCGGCAGGTGCTGAAACAAGAATTAATTTCCGGCTCAGACCTGTGTTTAATTTTTCACACAGATCAGGCCGGGAAACAGTATTCTTTCCGGTCGCAGGAATATGAAGTTTCGTTAAAAGCATGCGTGAAATTAAGAAATATTTTGATTGTGGAAATATTTTTTTCTTATGAAAATCAGCAGCTTGGAGATAAATTCATGAGATTTGCCGGCAGGCCGGACTCCATTTCCCTGAGTAGTTGTTTTGCAAAATTTACTCAAAAAGAAAACGATGCAGTTTATTCAATCAATGAAGTATATATTAAGCTGTCGCATAAAATGATAAGTGGTTATGACTTTCTTACACGAAGCAGGTTGATTAAGATTCCTGTTAAGAATGTCAATATTGACCAGATCCAAAAACGTGGCTGAGATACATTCTCTTGCAGAACTAATGTTGGTAATAGGGGAATAAAAGCATTTGCAAGTCCATGGGCATAAAGTCCTGAGAATGGTCTGTTGCCTGAGATTTTCCTGATCCATGAAAGAATGAAGGAATAACCGACTATAAGGAGAACAAAACCTCCGAAATTCATATAGGTCTGACTTGAACCTGTAATAAACCATAAAGGCAGATGCCAGAAAGCATGTATGATCCCTAAAATAATGTTTGCATACCAAATTCCGAACTTACTTTCAAGAATAGGAAGAGCATAGCCCCTCCAGCCAAATTCTTCCTGTCCTCCGCCAAGAAGAATCATAATGAATAAATAAGGAATAAATAACCACACCGAAGGCAGTAACATTGGCAATCGTTCTTCCCCGAATAATTCAGGAAGAAACCATGCAATAAATGTACTACCTCCGAATATAAATATCGGAAGAAGGTAAGCTTTCCATCCTAAACGAAAATCAAGAAAACTCCGCAGATACTTTCTTGCAGAACCCTTGCCATTTTCCTTATTTAGAGCAAAGAGTGCACCTGCAAGCGGACCAAAGACACCTATCATAATTCCGGGTATTGTCAGGATTGATAATAATTTATCTGAAACAGGAATGATCCTGTAGCTTGCAAGGATAATCGGAGTCCAGATTATCCACGACCAAACAAAGGTCATTATAAAGAACCGGAAAGGGAAGCGAACATTACTTTTCATAATCAGGGTATAATTTTGTATTATGATGTGATGTCATACTATTTAGTACTATGACTTACAGTTATTGCCACACCACCTTTTTTGTGGCCTCTGCCCACATAGGAATGTGCTTCCACAATTTGTTCCAGTGGAAATATTCTGTCGATGACTGGCTTAATATGTCCTGTTTCAACCAACTCTTTGAGTGATGAAAGTCGATTTGAGTCTAACATAAGGTTTCCATCATCGATTGATACATATTTCCCTCCCGCAGCAAGTGCTTTTTTGCAGGCATCTTTTAATTTTGAAGATTTACTTTTACCAACCGCATCAAGAATAAAATCGTATTTCACTCCCTGGCTAAGCGTATCCTCTTTGGTGTAATCAATTACTTTATCAGCCCCCAGTGATTTCACCAATTCTAAATTTGCTGTACTGCAGACAGCAGTTACTTTCGCCCCCAGGTACCTGGCATATTGGATTGCTGTTGTTCCTGTTGTTCCGGAAGCTCCATAAATAAGCACTTCCTGTCCGGGCCTGATATTTCCCTTTTCCATATATTGAAATGCCAGAAGGCCTCCATAGGCTGCCACAGTTGCTTCTTCAAAGGATATGTTATCTGGCTTAATAGCCAAACACCCATTCGTAGAATCTGTCTCTTTCATGCATTTGTACTCAGCATAAGCGCCAAGTCCAAATCCGGTAAGCCCATAAACCTTATCCCCTGGTTTAAATCTCTTTATATTTTTACCTGTTGACTCAATTTCTCCAGCCAGCACTAATCCGATTATTGACTTTCTTGGTTTTGTCAATCCTATCGCCAGTCGCATCAGGATCCAATATTTAATGGGTATTTGTGAACCCCGGATGAAGATGTCGCTGGCTGTAACAGCTGTTGCAAATATTTTTATAAGTACCTCATCATCTTTGGGAGAAGGTTTCGCTACTTCCTTTAGTTTAAGAACCTCAGGCGGACCATATCTTGTGCATACAATGGCTTTCATTCTGTCAGAGTTCATTTTTTAAGCTTTAGATTTGAAAAAATTCTCGATACAGTATTAGATCTTTCCTCCGGATTTATCGAAATAAGTATCAGGTTATAATCCCTTATGATATTTAAAACTTTATGCATATGTGATTCATCCTTAAGTGTTCCTGTAAAAATTGTATTGTTTCCTTCATAGCTTATCTCCATACCCTCAAAGCATTCCTGCCATTTGCCATTCAGATGCCCCTGAATTTTTATTATAGTCATGCCCCGTAATTTTAATTTTCGTTTCATTATTGCCAGGGTTGAAACTATTCCAATAACTATCCACATGGTCTCAGACATTTAAAATCCTGATCCTTTTTAGTGTCATATATCGGACAGGCTGTTGAGGAGCATTTCATCCTGCCCTGAAGGATTCTTACCCCCCAGGGAATATATCCGGCACACATTAACAAAGCACCGGTTGCACTTATTAATTCTATATCAGGATTGTTAAGTAACAGAAGGCCTGTTATGATGCATACTGCCTGCCATTTGCTTATATACCTTTCTTTTAATAGTCCAAGTGCCTGTATTGCTGCACCTACCGTTAATAATGGCAGTAACCAGACTATCCAGAGTAATCCTTCCTTGTTTACAATTACACTCAGAAAAGGAACAAACGCCTGAAACTGATCCTCAGGCAAAGTGTCGAATGCTGACAGTACCAGGCATAAGGCACCCTTATCGACAGCCAGAATGAATGCTCCGAATAAACCAATAATGCCACCCCAAAAACCCAGGCTTTTACCTTTTCCCTGCAATACATTCATAAAACTAATGAGCGCTATCATAATTACCGGGACAGCAAACATTACTATTAAATGTCCGATATGGTAATATGGGCTGATTATGAAACCTTCCAACCAGCTGTTCTACAGTATGAAGTGCCTCAAGTTTCAGGAGATTAGGGTGCATTAAAAAGCCAACCAGCAACATTACAGGGAATGCAATAATTGATAATGCAAAACTCTTCTTTTTAATTTCTTCAATTTTCATGATTTTATAATTTCAATTTTTTGTTAAAAATATACCCGGTACATTAAGTTTGGAAAAAATCCAAACGCAGTATTATAGCCGACTTTACCCGGCTTACTCTCATCGTAATATTCAGCCAATCTGGCCTGATTGTTTGTAAGGTTCATCAGGTCCAGGAAAATTTCGTGTGTAGCCATTGGTTTGTTGAACTTATAGCTAACCGATAAATTCAGGCGAAAAATATTGTCAAGTTTATTGTTATATGCTTTGCTATAGTCAAAATATCTGTCGTTTTCGGGTTCAACAGCTACATTTCCCTGAGAATCTCTTATTAAAGGAATATACCGCTGGCCGCCTTCAAAGAAAATTTTTGTATTCAATGCCAGGGTCTGGTTTTGTTTTTTACCAAGACTTTTAAACTCTTTCCCAAATAAAAAATTCACAATATATTTGTTATTATACCGGGTATTTCGCCATACCCCTTCCAACGATTTGTATTTCGAATCGAATAGAGAACTATTCACTAAAAAGTAGAAATTCTTATCAAAAAACCGTTCGAGGGAAATTTCCAGCCCGTAGTTCTTACCAATGCCTTTATTAACCAGTTCAACATATTTATAATCTATGCCTTCGTTAATAGTGGAATAAAAACTGGTGTCGTTGTTTTCAACTGGTAAATTGTAAAGAGACTGGTAGTATACTTCAATTTTCCCCACTAAATTTTCCGTAATGCGTTTTTCATAACCTAATACATAATGATGGGCCTTTAACAATCCGAGATTTTTATTAGGTTCAATGTAACTGCCATCGTTTTGCGGGATTTTGGTAAAATAGTTATGTACACTTTCTGTTGTGCTGTGCATACCGTATCCTGCATGCAATGAATTGGTTTTATTAATATTCCAGTTTATGCTTAATCGGGGTTCAAGTGTGTTTATATTATTGCTTAAAATATTCAGGTTATGTAAACCGGCCACAATAATAATTTTCTCATTAAAGCTGTGTTTCCAGCTTATATAATTATTTATTGTACTTAAATTATTTTTAAAGTCATTAACATTTATTAAAGAAGCTTCTTCATTACTATAGATGTTTTGATTGTAATTGAAGTTATAAAGTGTGTATTTTGTGCCAATTTGAATTTTGTTTTTTGCATTGATTTTATTACTGTAAGTAATTGCCCCTCTGATTGCTGAATTCACAATCCTGCTTTGAATCATATGCATTCTTGGAGAAAGGGAATCGTATACTGACTCTCCTTCGTTGGTGTATGTCCTTATTGTATCCGTCTCATATATATCATCGTTGGCGTTAGTTCCTGAATAGTTAATTGACGTTTTAACAAAGCTTTTTTCGTTAAGTGACAAGACATGGTTCATTCCAAGATTAGCCAAAGAATTTGCCTTGTAAAAATCTTTACTGGTAAGAGCATTGGATGTTGGTCTGCCTGGTGTGGAAAGACCCTCTGGCCCCATATTATCCATTGAAAAACCACTTAAACCTCCCAATCCGTAGAAGGAAAAAGTACCTGTTTTTTTAGTAGGCAGAAGTATTTTAAAGGTAGCATCCTGGTAATTCACAACTCCGGGAACATCCACCAGGCCCATTTTATTAATCAGCGAAATTGTAGAATACCTGTAATTAAAAAGGTATGACCCCGCATAGCCATTTTTAAAAGGACCTTCCAGGGTAAGTTCTGTCCCCATTAAGCCAATCCCTCCGGTTGCTTCAAACTTTTCGTTATTTCCCGGCCTGAGTTTTACATCGTAAACACAGGATATTACATCACCAAATTCTGATGAAAAGGCTCCGGTATAAAAATCAGAAGTGGCTAATAAATTATTATTAAGAGCTGTAAGCGCTCCAAAAGAGGAGTTTTGATCATCCATATGGTACGGACTTGAAATTTCTGCTCCTTCCAAACGCCATTGCATATATTTGGGTGAGTTTCCCCTTGCAATTATGTCACTGCTTCCAGATGGCGTACTTGCCACACCTGCAAAAGATGATACTACACGTGCAGGATCGTCCATCCCGCCGGTAAAACGCTTGGTTTCTTCAAGTGTGATGGAATGTGTACTTAGCTGCGACATGTCGTTTATTGCTTCGCCTTTTTTCTTGTAAGCTTTAATAACGATTTCATCCATTTTTAAAACAGATTCCTGCATTGTTAAATCCAGCACTACTTCCTTGCCGGAATTTACCAAAATATCTGATATTGACCTTGTTTCATAACCCAGGTAAGATATTTTTATCGCTATTCTGCCTATAGGGATGTTGTCAAATCTAAAGATCCCATTCATGTCTGTTGCAGTACCAATTAATGGATCGGTTCCAATTATTATCACTGTCGCACCTATGAGCGGCCATTTGTTATCATTGTCAATTATGGTTCCCCGCACTGTTTGTTTGAGGTTTTGACTAAAAGCCAATGTTGTTAACATAGCAATTATTAATGTCGTTGAAATAATCCTTTTCATGTCTGTCAGATATATTTAATTATTGAAAAACTTATTATTATGTTATTCTTATACCGAATTAATCGATATCAGTTTCAGGTTTAAATCCCTTATGATATTTAAAACTCCGTGCATATGAGCTTCGTCTTTTAGATTTCCAGAAAGAATTGTATTGTCTCCTTCATAGCTAATCTCCATACCTTCAAATCTGTTCTTCCATTTTTTATCAAGGTGTCCCTGAATTATTATGTTAGTCTTACCTCTCATGTTCTGATTGATTAAATTCACTGGTAAAATTCGGTATCACCCGACAAAAAAAAATCACCCTCGCGGGTGATTTGATGGAGTGATTTTGAAACGATAAGTTATAATTAAACTAAATCAGGCCTATATTTTTTGCTTTAGAAACAGCTTTTACCCGGCTGTCAACTTCCAGTTTCAGAAAGATATTCTTTAAATGTGTTTTAATGGTATTTAACGAGATAAAAAGCTTATCCGCAATTTCCTGATTTGACAAATTACTTGCTATATACTTAATTATCTCTATTTCCCTGCTGCTCAGCACATCTATATTAGTCATTTTCAAAACTTTCCTATGCCTTTCAATAGCAACCTTAATATTTTCGATAAATTGAGGCGGTATTTTTTCGATATAAGCAGGTTTCTTAAAGATTACTGTGAGTAAATCTTCAATTTCACCGATATTATGTATAAAAAACATAACCAGCTTCTCTGCCGCAGCGTGTTCTAATGCATCGATCAGCTTCTCGTATGCTTTATCGAAGTCGTTTGTCACTTTATAATAAATTGCATAGATAACTTTTACGGCAATTAATCTTTCTACTCTTTTGCTGGTATATGTAATTTCATGTAATTGAAAAAGGATGCTACCCGCTTCTTTATTTTGTCCCTGTACAAGAAGATAATAAGCATATGCCAGGTATACTGCCTCATTTAGGTGATCAATTTTATCTGTTGGGCAGAGTTTTAATTTATTGACAATTAATTTTGCCTTTTCTTCTTGCTTCCTGTTAAGATAAAACATCAATTTTAAAGATTGTAACATATTATACAGATAGGGCAAAAGTTGATTGTTCTCGCAAAGTTTCTCCGCTTCAAGAATCATCAGTTCTGATTCCTTTTCTTCACCCCGTGTACTCAATACCATAGAATTGAGCAGGAGTACTGATATTCCAAGCATAATATCTTTACTTTCTTTGTACATCCTGTAAGCTATCTGCGCAGATTCATATGCTTCATCAGTGTTGCCCCACATATAATGAGTATTGCCAATGGTGACATGTAACCCGGCATATGACCAATCCGAATTGACAATGTCAGAATAGCCATTATCATTCATATATGTAATAAATTCTGCGCATTTCTCATAAGCTGAGCGATAATGCCCAAGCTGTTGTTCGCTATCTGACATCCGTTGTGCAACAGTGGAGATAAGATGTATGTTATGCGATTGTTTGCCAAATTTGAAAGCTTCATTGAAGGAATTTATACTTTCTGACAGATCACCCAGACTAAATTGAGCCATGCCAAATGCAAACCATCCCCATCCCAGCCATGATGATTCTTCAGTTCTCAGGTTGTCAAGTGCAATTTTAAAATATTCAATTGTCTTAGCAGGATTATTTAACTGGGAATGTAAATATGCAGAAGCAACTGTAATTTTACCCCATAAATTCTTTTTATCAGAGCTGCTGTTGTTCAGAATATTATTATCGTAATTGCTGTCAAAAAATGTTTCAGCATCATTTAAAAAGATTGCTCCTTTCTGAACCTGCCCTGAAATGATCAAGACCCATGCATAGTATAAACAAAAGTTTACATTTTTCTTTATTAACTCTTCCGGCAATATGCTTCCATAGTTCAAAATCGCTACATGATGCCCTTTCTCCCACATTTCTTCAACCACACTACCAATCAGTTGTATGCTTTTTTCATGATTTTGAATAGCAATTGCATGTCTAATGGCAAAAACAAACATTTTGTTATTGACAAACCAGTTACAAGCTTTATTGTGAAGTTCAATAATGACTTCTTTATATCTCAATTGAAGTCTTTGTTTTAGTAAATCGGCAAACAGATGATGATATCTATACCAATTTCTTTCATCATCTAAAGGAATAACAAACATGTTATTTTTTTTCAGTACCTCAAGAGTCTGCTGACTGTCATTTCTATTCAAAACAGTGTTGCATAAAGGAGCCGACATTTGCTCGAGTATTGATGTCTGTAATAAGAATTCTTTGATGTCGTCGGGTTGAATTTTCAGTACCTCTTCCATCAAATAATCCATGATATAGCTGTTATCTCCCTTTAAGTCCTGAATAAATTTAGAAGTATCTTCACGACCTTGCATTGATAAGGCCGTTAACTGAAGGCCTGCAATCCAGCCTTCGGTTTTGCTTTCGAGCAAATTAGCATCCTCAATCGATAATTTTAATTTTAGTTTTTTATTAAAAAGTATTGAAATATCATTTACTGAAAAACCAAGGTCTGATGAACGTATTTCTATTAATTGATGTTGACTTCTTAGCTTTGAAATAGAAAGTGCAGGGTCGGAGCGGGAAAGGATTACAATATGGATATTAACAGGAATACGTTCTAATAAAAAAGTTACTAATTCCAATATATCACTGTTTGTGATTAGTTGAAAATCGTCGAGAACTAATAAAAAATTTAGTTTAATCTGGAGTAAATCGTTTATCAATAAACTAACAATTGATTGGTTCGGGGGTTTGTTGGGAGAATTTAAAAGTGTGATTGCGCTTTGTCCAAATGCTGAATGAATACTTTGTATCCCGGCAATAATATAGTTAAGAAATTCTACCGGGTCATTATCGGCTTTATCAATAGAAAACCAGGCGGTTGGAATTTTATTTTGTTCAATCCAGTCACTCACCACAGTGGTTTTACCAAATCCGGCAGGAGCAGAGAGAAGAATCAGCTTTCGACTTAGTCCGGTGTTCAGTTTTTCAAACAACTCTGACCTGTGAACTGTGTTATTTCCTGCAGGAGGAATATGTAGTTTTGTTAATAGCATGCGTGAAATTAAGAAATATTATGATAGCAAGATTATTTCTTCCATGAAAATCAGCAGTTTGAGGTATGTAAAGGAGAGAGGTAATTGAAACAATATCTATTCCGAAATAAGATAGAATTAAGAATACTACTTAAACTCCATTGAAATGCCAGCCACTTAAAAATACAAAGCCTCGATATAATCATATATCAAGGCTTTCTCTTGTTTTATTTATGTAGCCCCACCAGGAATCGAACCTGAATCTAAGGTTTAGGAAACCTCCATTCTATCCATTGAACTATGGGGCCAGTTTGAAGCGCAAAAGTATACTAATTTTTCCTTATTACAAACCTTAGGGTGTTGCGAAGAGTTACGACGAAGCGATTCTTTGACCTACACCAGCTTCTTATATTTTATTCTTACCGGAGTTGTATCTGCAACGCGCTTTTTATAGTTTTCTTCGTAATCGGAATAGTTCCCTTCGAACCACACTACCTTTGAGTTGCCTTCAAACGCAAGCATGTGTGTTGCAACCCTGTCGAGGAACCACCTGTCGTGTGATATTATCACTGCACATCCTGCAAAGTTCTCGAGACCTTCCTCAAGTGCTCTCAGAGTATTTACATCTATATCGTTTGTTGGTTCGTCGAGAAGCAGAACATTTGCACCCGATTTAAGTGTTAAAGCAAGATGAAGCCTGTTTCTTTCACCACCCGATAGTACACCGCATTTCTTCTCCTGATCGGCTCCTGTGAAAGTTAAACCTTGCAACATAGGCCCTTGCATTTACAAGCCTGTTGCCAACCATTATATCGTTCTGACCGCCTGAAATAACCTCATATACTGTTTTTGCAGGATCAATTTCAGAATGCGCCTGATCAACATAACCCAGGGTAACTGTTTCGCCTATTTCAAAAGCTCCCTTTGTCGCTTTTTCCTGTCCCATTATCATTCTGAAAAGAGTTGTTTTTCCTGCACCGTTAGGTCCTATTACACCAACAATTCCGTTAGGAGGAAGGCTGAATTCAAGATCTTCAAAAAGCAGTTTATCACCAAACGATTTGCTACACGTCATTGCTTCAATAACTTTGTCGCCAAGACGGGGTCCATTGGGAATAAATATTTCAAGCTTTTCTTCTTTCTGTTTAACATCCTGGTTAAGAAGGTTTTCATATGCACCCAGTCTTGCCTTTGATTTTGCATGACGTGCTTTTGGTGACATTCTTACCCATTCGAGTTCACGTTCAAGTATTTTTCTTCTTTTTACATTTCCTTTTTCTTCAACTTCAAGCCTTTTTGCTTTCTGTTCAAGCCATGATGAGTAGTTTCCTTTCCACGGAATTCCTTCACCCCTGTCAAGTTCAAGTATCCATCCGGCAACATTATCAAGAAAATACCTGTCGTGTGTGATACAAATTACAGTTCCATGATATTGCTTTAGAGTAGTTTCGAGCCACTGAACAGATTCTGCATCGAGGTGGTTTGTGGGTTCATCAAGAAGCAGAATATCAGGTTGCTGCAGAAGTAGCCTGCAAAGGGCTACCCTTCTTCGTTCTCCTCCTGAAAGGACATTTACTCTTGCATCTGCCTCCGGACAGCGAAGTGCATCCATTGCCCTTTCAAGCTTATGCTCAATATTCCAGCCATCGTGGTATTCAATTTTTTCCTGAAGAACAGCCTGACGATCCATCAGTTGCTGCATTTTATCAGGATTTTCATACACTTCAGGTTCACCAAAACTGTTATTTATCTTTTCATATTCCTTTATAATCTCCATGATCTCCTTTACCCCTCCTCAACAATTTCCCTTACAGTACGGTTTTCGTCAAGAAGAGGATCCTGGGACAGATGTCCTACAGTATAGCCCGGAAGAAAAGTAACATCACCCTGATACTCCTTTTCGAGACCGGCAATGATTTTTAACAGGGTTGATTTACCTGATCCGTTCAAACCAATTATTCCGATTTTGGCACCCAGAAAAAATGAAAGTGAAATATCTTTCAGAACCTGTCTGTGAGGGGGAAATGTTTTTCCGACCCTGTACATTGAAAAAATGATCTTATTGTCGTCAGCCATAATAATTTGTTTTATCACCTACAAAAATAAGAAGAGACGTCCGAATTGGGCGTCTCTACTTCAAAATATTTTTTAAATATATTATTTCTTTTCAAACAGTTTAACCGTTTCATCCTGCATAAGAACCCAGATTGAATATACTCCTTTCAAGTGTTCCAATCGGTATATTAAGACATCCAATGCGGCAACAACCATTATAAGATATCTTGCCCAGACTGTATGAAAGAAGACCCAATCCGCCAACCAGTCCAAGTGTTGACAAAAAGCCAATAAGCAGAGGAAGGCTAACAGATAAAAACCTGAGTATATAATTGCAGTCTCATCATCCTCAACAAACCCGCTTGCAAATTTCAGAGCAAAGAAGTAGCTACAGCACCAATAAGACCGAGGATACCAAAGCCTATATGAATTGCTCCAACTACTGTTACATGCTTTTTCATTTTTGAATCTTCCATGACATTAATTTTTTATGCAATTTATAAATATTTTCATTCCTGATACAATGACTATCAAATTTGGAATAATGCTGCATCAGATCAATCAAAAACTCCTATTTGCAACCTTTCGAGCCAGATCTGTCATGCAGAGAAAAGAGTTTTGTATCTTTGGCTTTAAAATTTATCTATGAAAAGAAAATTACTTTATGCAGCAGGTTTTATTTTATATTGCCTGGTCTTTTACAAGCCTGCGAAGGATTAACCTGCAAAGTATGTTCGCAGAATACCTATAATTCATCAAGCGGAGCATCTTATTACTGCTGGAACAGAAACAGAGTATTGCGATGCAGACCTTTTAAGAATTCAGGCTACTCCTGATGTTACAGTACTTGGAGTAACAACAAAATGGGTTTGCAGGTAATTAGTACCTCAATACCTATCATAGTTACATCATCAACCTGGGAGTTGTCGCCACTCCACTCTTCAAATATTTCATTCAATCTTTCCCCCTGCTTAAGCATTGGTTTTCCTTCCATTGCAACGAGAGTCTCTTTTAGCTGGGCCGACATGAATTTCTTCTCTTTCGGTCCGCCGAACTGATCACAATAACCATCTGAGAATATATAAAATGCATCGCCTTTCTGAATATCTATCTCATGCAGAGTGAACGGTACCATCTTATAATGGATTGCAACAGGCATCTTATCTGCCCTGTAATGAATTAGTTCTCCCCCCTTACAAGATATAGCGGGTTATTTGCTCCGGCATACCAGAGTTTGTTTTTCTCAAAATCAACTACACAGACGGCAATATCCATTCCATCCTTAATACTATCCTCTTCTGCAACCTGCTTCAGGGCTTTTATTACACCCTGCTCGGAGATTTTCGATAATCTGATCGGGCATTATAACATGTTTGCCATTTACAATTTCATTCAGCATCGTGACACCCAGCATGCTCATAAATGCTCCCGGAACACCATGACCTGTGCAGTCGGCGGCAATTATTACCTGCTTGTTTCCCTGTGAGGTTACCCAGTAAAAGTCACCACTTACTATTGCAAGTGGTTTATAAAGAACAAAATGCTCAAGCTTGTCGCTGAAGAGTTCAAGAGAAGGTATAAGGGCAGTCTGAATCCTTTTTGCATACATAATACTGTCGGTAATATGTTCTTCTGGTATGCAATCTGGTCGCGCTGGGCTTCAGCAAGATCTCTCTGCTTCTCAATCTCATCTTTCTGGGCTGAAATAGTTCGGTTCTTCTCCTCGAGTCTGATATTTGCCTCTTTCTTTATCTTATATCCCCTGTAAATATAGTAACCGAGAAAACTGACAAGAAGCAATGCAAACAGAACAAAATAGAGAATTAGTTTTTGCTTTTCAATAGCTTCAAGCTGTACTTTTATTTTGTTATCCTGTTCCTCAATGCGTTTCAGCTGATCATCAATTCTTGCCAGCTGAATTGTTATCTTTTCTTTCTGATTTGTAAGAGTATCCTTCTGTACCTGAACCTCTTTCTGCTGTAAGAACAATAGTTTGTTTCTGCACAGTTATCTCTCCCTGCTGTTTGCTTATCTGGACAAACTGCCTGTCGAGGACTTTTTGTTTTTCATTGAGAGTCTTTTTCTTTTTCTGCAATTTCATCATTCAGGCTGTCGAGGTGTGCCTTCTGACGAAGGATCTCAGCCTTCTGGTTATTGATCATCTCGAGCTGCTGCTTGATAGTATCCCTTTGAATTATAATCTGTTCACTTGCTTTACCAAAAAGATTTTCCCAGTCTTCCTTGGTTTTAATGGCCTGTGTGAGCATATTGGGATTAACATTCATTCCTGCCTTTTTAATCATATCTTCATTTACTCCATAATTGGGCATTTGTCCCTGAACTCCCATGAAATTAATCATCGATTCCCGGAATTCATATCCTTCTGTAATAAGCAAAGTCTGATGACCCTCCAGCATTGCTTTCACCTTGTTAAGGTTAAATCCTTTAGCCTTATTGATGTACAATACCTGGGTGTGAAGAATCCTATCCTCATTTCTGAAAGCAACAAGTTCAACCGGCTTTGCCCTGAATGGTATTCCTGGTCTTTGCCAGGTTCCCCATTTCCCAGAATAATTCAGAGGTGTTATCCAGAACTCCAATTCTGAAAACTGCAGAATCCGCAAAGCCAGGACCATAATCAATATATTTTGCTATATCAAAAATAAAGACCGATCTGGTCCCGTCATCCAGTCCATTCTGGCTATACCCGTTATTAATCAATAATAACAATCCCAGAGATAGGATTAATGCTCTGATAAGGGGAATCTGTTTTAACATGGGTTTCAGGTATTATTAATACGAAATTGCACAATTTTATTTTAGAAACCAAATATCAGATCTTATTAACACTGCAGAAGTGTTGACAAAATGTTAATAACTACCAGGATGTGAGGATTAATAGTATTTTACTTATCGTAATTTTATACAAGTCAAACCAAACACTAAAATGGCTCTGAATATCAGCAACTTAAACTTAGAAGGCAAAAATATTGTAATTGTAGAGGATGACCTTCCATCAATAAAATACTACGAAACTCTGCTGAAAAATTCAGGGGCCCATGTAGAGATTCTGCGAACCGGAAAAGAATTTGTGGATTACATCAGTCATGGCAAGCCAACAATTGATCTTGTCTTTATGGATTTTCTGATTCCCCTGATAAATGGGATAGAATGCATCAGGATCTTCCGGAAAGAGAGAAAAGGTACTCCGGTATTAATGATTACAGCTTACTCCTCTGAACAGACTAAAACAGAGGCATATGTAGCAGGTTGCAGCGAATATGTTCTCAAGCCGATCTATCCTGAAAAAATATTTTTCCTGATTGAAAAATATCTCAAAACAAATATTCCGGTCTCCAGTTTGTATTAATATCCTTATGGCTGAATAATTTTTACATAATCAGCATAATAGCTTTCCAGTTTATTTGTTATCTCATCCCCTAATTCAGGTTTTCCATTTGCGCTGCAGGCATTTGCCACCCTCGAGGTATACTGAATAGCCGTCTGAATTTCGAACTCGGCTGAACTGACTATATAAGGCTGCTGCTTAAGATAATAGTCCAGCTGAGCATAGTAATACTTACATAATCATTTGTCATCTCAACCGCCTTTTCAGTATCTCCTGCCGCAAAATAGGCTTCAATAACATCACCCATATACGGGTCATAGGAGAACTTTTCAACAGGAAATATATTCATACAATAATCGAGAACCTCAGTTGCCTTTTCATTTTTCCCTTCAGCTGCCAGTGCTTTTGCCAGCCTTGCATAGTTTAGTCTTGCCTTGATGACCATAACTGTTCTTTTATGATTATAATCAATATTTACCTTGGGATCATTTGCTCCACCCCATACAAATTTCTTCATCATATTCTCATACAGAATATCAGAATCAATTCCTCCATATTCAAGCCAGCTGCTATTCTTAGATTTTACAGGGACCAGTCTGTAAGCAAGTCCTTCAAGCTGGAAATATTCCTCAAGTCCGAATGCATCGTTATGATAACCTGTAACAAAATAAATTGGCCGCTCCCAGTTATTATGTGCCAGAATATCAAGTACAATAAGCTGGCTCTTCAGAATTGAATTTCCCTTTAAGTTTTATGTCAATATACGGAACAATTTTATCAGCATCTTCTGGTTTAACAGTTCCTGAGGCAATAACTTTTGCTGCATCAACAGGTATCCGTATTGTTTTTGTCGGAATAACATCAAGGAGTTCAGTTTGCAGAAACCTGTACTTTTGTTCCCCTGTTATCACTGTTGACCCAATCGATAACAGTTGAGATATCTACCGGATCTTTAGTCTTCTCAACAATAAAGACCTGGTTATTTATTCCGTCGTAATACTTCTTTTACAGGCAAGCGTAACAGGAAGAGGATCAGATTCATAAGCTCTTGTTTTTCATCTGGTTGATATACCAGTCGGTATTCAGCAGCATCAGATTAGCACACTCTCACGTCTGTTCTTGTTCCCTCCACCTCCTGGGCATACCATAAAGGGAAAGTATCATTATCTCCATTGGTGAAACAGTATTGCATCCGGGGCACATGAATTAAGGTAATTTAACGCCACATCTCTTGCCAGATATCTGACCTGACCTGTCGTGATCATCCCAGTTTTCTGACCCATAAGTACAGGTACTGCAACAAAACGACAATGCCAGCCAGGGAGCAGCAATTTTCTCATCATGTCAGCTTTTGAGACAAGATCAAAAAGCGCCAGTACTCCGAGTCCTATCCAGACAGAAAAGAAGTAAAATGAACCTACATATGCATAATCTCTCTCTCTTGGCTGATTTGGATACTGATTCAGATAAACACTATTGCAATTCCTGTCATGATAAAAAGGAGCAATACAATCCCCCAGTTCCTGTTATCACGGTTGAGCTGGTAAAAACATTCCGGCAAGTCCCAGGATAAATGGTAACAGAAAATATCTGTTTCTGGAGGTCTCGTTTTTCATCAGCCGGAAGATCAGCTCTTCCCAGCCTCGGTTCATCAAGAAACTTTATGCCGGTAATCCAGTTACCATTGACGGCACCACCAGTACCCTGAGTATCATTCTGCTTACCTGAAAAGTTCCACATGAAATACCTGAAATACATATAACCGAACTGATAGGAGAACATAAACCGCAGGTTCTCACAAAGGTCGGTTTTCTTATACTTTTTTTCACCCGACTGATCGGTTACCTGAACAGGAGTTCCCTTTATCTGCCCCCACTCCTCATAAACCTCACCGTGGTCACTCTGATCGCTCCACATCCTCGGGAAAAGTGTAATAAACCGCTGATCATAGACCCTTTCGAGGTTATTTCCGGTAACAATATATTTTCCATCTTCAAGAGCATATTTCGGTTTTCCATCCTTGTAATCAATCACCGGAGCATTATAGTAAGGCCCCCTGAAAAGGGGTCTCTGACCATATTGTTCTCTGTTCAGAAAATAGAGGAGATTAAAAGGATTTGACGGATTATTTTCATTTAGCGGAGTATTTGCTGATGACCTGATCACAATAATGGCATTTGATGAATAACCTATCAGTATGACCATAATAGCAGTCAGTGGCATGTATTAAGAATCGTTCTGTTTTTCAGCCAGATACCAGATATCCCGGAGACAGAAAGCATACAATTATATTAAGAAAAGATGAATCTGAAACTATCCAGATTCCTGCAAAAAATAGAGCTGATATCGGAAAAAATGCACTCTTTCTCGGTGAATCGATTGAAGAGTATGATCAACTTGCCAGAAGAAAAAAGAGTACAACAACAATCATGAAACGACCACTCCGCTGTTTGGCAGGAAGACCAAGTGTGTTGACAAAGAACAGGTCGAATTTTGATGAAATCGTTAACAACTCCCGGCATAATCCCATACATAAGAAGGGCCAGCATGACTACGGAAACAACCAGTGAAATAACAAATCCCTTCCAGGAAAATTCAAATTTTCTGAAATAATAAACCAGCACTATTGCAGGTATGGTGCAAGCAGATTAAGAAGGTGAACCCCTATTGATAAGCCCATCAGGAATGCTATAAGAATTATCCATCTGTCGGCATATTT
This sequence comes from uncultured Bacteroidales bacterium, assembly GCA_963732435.1. Classification (GTDB taxonomy): domain Bacteria; phylum Bacteroidota; class Bacteroidia; order Bacteroidales; family VadinHA17; genus LD21. The sequence goes on from CAVSZL010000018.1 coordinate 95,373, forward strand.
TTCGTCGCCACATCTTCCCATTTAAGAATTGCCCAGAAAACAGCAGCAGTAAAAAACGACGACGTGGCATAAACTTCTCCCTCAACTGCGGAAAACCAGAATGAATCTGAAAAGGTATAGGCCATTGCACCAACAACACCTGCGGCCATAACTGCGATATCTTCCAGTGCTGTAATGACTTTCACTCTTTCATAATAATTTTCCTTGCCAGATGTGTGATTGTCCAGAACAGGAACAGAATTGTAAATGCACTTACGAGAGCTGACATTGCATTTACCATTGCAGCAGACCTTCGATACATCGCCCCCTGCAAAAAGGGTAAAGACCCTGGCCATTATCATGAAGACCGGGTTTCCCGGAGGGTGACCGACCTCAAGCTTGAAAGCCGAAGCTATAAATTCGCCGCAATCCCACAAACTGGCTGTTGGCTCAATAGTAAGGAGATAGGTAAATGCTGCAATAATAAATACAGCCCATCCCGTTATATTGTTAATCAGGTTGTATCTTTTCATTTTAAGTAATTTTCTCAGAAATATTTCAAAAATCAGACAACGAAAATACTTATTTTTTTGAACCCTACTTCCACTCAACTAATATTGCTATTTTTGGGTTTTCTGTAAAAATGAAGAAACCATTACTGGAATTCTCATCTCCTGCTGTGCACAAACGCCCTGTCGCAATATTACGATACAGGTAATGAGCCAGCCTCAGTAAAGTGGCTGCAGATTAAAAGCGGTAATTTCAGGGTTATTTATCCGGCCAGCTTCGGCGATGCAGGTGTAAGCTTTGCAAAACAACTCATCAGTGCGAACGCGAGGTCAGTACTCTATTCCCCGGAAAAGAAATTTTCCATTCCTGTTATAATTCACATTCATTGTCAACTGTCTCCAACGGATATGTGGCCTGGGCTCCAAGACGCATGGAGATATACCCACTCACAGAACAGGACGGCATTCCGGGTAACTCCGACGTGCTGGCTCTGCACGAACTAACCCATGTTTACCAGATGCAATCGCTTAATGCAGGGCTTGTACGGGTTATTATCCTTTGTGGCAGGCGAACAGGTTACAGGGGCAGCTGCTGCAATGTTGCTCCATGTGGTATATGGAAGGGCACGCAGTATATGCCGAATCGGTTCTTTCCGGCAGCGGACGCGCAAGGGCACCATTCGAGAAGGGGTCTTAAGGCAATTACTTTGGAAAAGGGGATCTCTTTATAGCTTCGATAAAATGATTAACAGTTCATACAGAGATTTCATCCCCGATCACTATCAGCTGGGGCTACCCGATGGTTGCCTGGTCTTTGTACAAATATGACCCACAAATATGGAATCAGATAATCAGGTTTACTGCAAACCAGCCTTTTACAGTGAATCCGGTTAATATAAAACTATGACAATAGCTGGCGGCTTACAAAGAAGCGCCTTTTTAAGGAGACATACGACACCTTATCGGTAGCTTGGAAAAAAGGATATTGAATTAAAGGGTTCTGAAGCTTATCCTGAATTAAACAGCCCCAAAATGGAAATTCATCAGTTATCACAGCCCGGTAGTTGTTGGCACGGACTCTCTTCTCGCAATAAAAACCTCTCTCTCAAATCCGGCGCAAATTGTTTTGATAAACACTGCAACCGGAAAGAAAAATATTTTCACTCTCCCGGTAACATTTGGCCCCGGAAGATTACTGCCGGAAACAAATCAGTCGTTTGGGTTGAGGAGAGGCAAGACCCAAGGTGGGAAAACCGCAGTTATTCGGTAATTATGAGCAAACCACTCCGGACAGGCATGGTAAAACAGCTAACATACCTGACCAGATATCTGGCCGCAGCAATATCACCAGACGGCAAGTCGATAGCTGCAATTGAAAATACAATTGATAACAGAAACAACCTGGTAATCCTTGACGGGGAAAACGGGAAGTTGATTAGCAGTAATCCTTCGCCCGGCAATTCTCTATCTTCAGCAACCTGTGTGGTCGGCATCGGGAGACAAGATTACACTGACTGCACTTGCGGGAGAAAATGAAAATAATAATTGCATTCGATCCGGAATCAGGAAGGTATAATACCCTGCTGGAAACCATAAACGAGGATATCGGTTCATCTTTCTTGAAAAACGACACCCTCTGGTACGAATCTTCAGCGTCGGGGCACTGAAAACATCTGGCGCCTTGCAGGGCGGGGGAAAAGAAGAAATAATAACAAACTCCAGGTTTGGGACAGGTGAATTTTGTTTCAATGGAAACAATCTGATATTCAGCGACTATACTTCGGGGGGGCAATTCAATATGCACTGTTTCGGTTAACGACCTTATTGTTAATAATTTAACAATCCGCGAGCCTGCGGTTCGTATTATTGATAAAATTGAAAACCCTGTCGGGGAAATATTCCTGAAGAAAACGAACCTGAGCTGAATCCGGTCCCATACCGGAAGTCGTTGCATCTGTTAAAATTTCACAGTTGGATGCCATTTTATGCCGACATTGAAGCTGTCGCTGCCGACCCGGCTTCAATACGGCCCGGAGTAACACTCTTTTCACAAAATGTGCTCAGTTCACTGATCACGTCGGTCGGATATGAATACTCGGCCGACAAGAGTCACCTTTTGCATTCAAAAGTCACATGGAAAGGGCTGGTACCCCGTGCTTGAATCCCAGATTGACTACAAATACCACCAGGTTTTCAAATCTCCGACTCGTCTGGGTTGCCGGCATTCCAGAGTAATTACACAATGAGGAATTCAATCAGCCTCCCTCTAAACTTCAGTTACGGAGCTTATAATCAGTCGCTTTATGCAGCAGTTACTTCTGATTATATCAGTAACTCAATTCAAATTCCCGACCAAAACATTTTTTACGATGCCGGTCAGGCTACATTTACATACAGGTTGTACTACACAATTGCCAAAAATGCCGCATACAGAGATATCTATCCAAAATTTGCCCAGCTTATTGATATGATCGTATACCAACTCGCCATTCGACGAGGATTTGTATGGTTCATCTCTCTCTTTCCGCGGGGCAATTATATTTACCTGGGTTATTAAAGAATAACAGTTTGCGGCTACGGCTGGAGGTCGAGGAACAGAACTTCTCCTAGGTTTCTTACTTCGAATAAAATAAGGTTTCCCAGAGGTATACTAATATAATATCCGAATAAGCTCAAAACTATTACCGGCGATTATGCTTTGCCATTAGCTTACCCCGACCTCAATATTAGCTCTTTGCTCTATTTAAAACGGCTCAGGGCCTCACTATTCTTCGACGGTCAATAAGGGGACAAATAACTTTTTTCTTACATCCCATAACGGATCAAACGTTATCGGATCCCGTTACCCCGGAACAATTCGAATTTTCAGATCGTACGGAACCGAATTTATTGGCCGACCTGCACCTTTTCAGAATCCCATATATGATTACAACAGGAGTTCAGGTTGCTATACGCGAAGGACAAAAAGTAAGCCTGATATAGAATTTGTCCTTCGAATGGAATATTGAAGGGATGACAATAGGGGCAAAAAGGGGAAACAGACTCACTAACTATTAATAGCTGTCTTGCAGATAAGGTCCCAAGCCTTCTCAACATGATTCCATTCAACGTTTGTCTGCCCGGTTACCATTCTCAGAGTGTATTTCCCTTTCAGAACGGTGTGGCTGAGATAAATCTTCCCTGAGTCGTTAAGGGTATGCATCAGCTTTTCGTTCAGCTTGTTTATTTCATCTTCATTTAATCCGGCAGGAGCATATCTGAAACAAACAACATTAAATGGTACGGGGGCCAGAATTTCGTAACCCTCCTCTTTTTCAATTAGCTCCTTAAGCCGGGCTGCGAATCCAATGTGTTCCCTGATTTTTTCTTTTAAACCGTTGGTGCCATAGCATCTTATAACGCTCCACAGTTTGAGGGCTCTGAATCGACGTCCCAGGGGGATACCCCAGTCGCGGTAATCATTCACCTGACCCCTGGTGCGGGTTTTCAGGTATTCGGGGAGCACTTCAAAGGTCTTAATCAGTGTAGCTGCGTCTTTTACAAAGTATGCAGTACAGTCGAAATTTGTGAACATCCACTTATGCGGATTGAAGAGAAACGAATCGATGTGCTCCTTCCCTTTGAGCAGGTATTTAAATTCAGGCAGAATAAGAGCCGTTCCGGCCATAGCGGCATCAACATGGAGCCATACTCTGTTTGCAGAACAAATTTCACCTATGGCATCTAAAGGGTCTATTGCCGTGGTCCCTGTGGTACCAATTGTTGCAATTACACAACAAGGCAAAAAGCCATTACCTGTATCGGTTTTAATAGCATTGACAAGCAGCTGATGTTTCATTGAATAGTCATCCCTCACCCCAACTTTTACAAGGTTCGCCTTACCCAGGCCGGCAATACGTACCGCTTTTTCAATCGAAGAGTGTGTTTGTTCCGAGCAGTAAACCCGTAGCTTTTTTGCCGCTGCAACCCCTTCATTGTTAGTTATAAAGCCCGCAGCCCTCTCCCTTGCTGAAATAATTGCGGCAAGGGTGGCTGTTGAAGCAGAATCCTGTATCACCCCCTCAAAATATTCGGGCAGACCGATCATCTGTCTGAGCCACTCCATTACCCTTTGTTCCAGTTCGGCAGCCGCGGGGGAGGTTTCCCAAATCATGCACTGAGCTCCGATAGCCGAGGTGAGCATTTCAGCCAGCACTGAGGGGGCCGCTATTGTTTGAGGGGAAGTATGCAAAGAAATTGGGACTTTGCCAGTGTGTTATTCCGGGGAGTATAATCTCTCCGAAATCTTTCATTAATGCATCAAATGGCTCTGGTTCCTGTGGTGGTTTTTCGGGAAGCTTTGATATTATTTCACCCGGTTTGACTGTTGACTTAACCGGATAGTTTTCCACATTCTCCTATATCTTGCCATCCAGTCGACAAGATCATGGGCATGTTTGCGGAATTCAGCAGGTTTCATTCAGGGTATCTTAACTCACAGAATGGGCCAGAAGAATTATTTTGTTCGCCTTGACTTCGATCACTCCACCCTGAATCTCAAAAATCTTCTCGGCATTATTCTGGTCTACAATAATTACCTTACCGTTCTCGAGCGTTGAAATAATCGGAGCGTGAGTCCTTAAAACCTGGAAGGATCCCTTTTTGCCGGGAACCCTTACAGATTTAATATCTCCTTCAAATATTTTTTTATCAGGTGTGATAATTTCTATTTTCATCAGGAAATAATTTATTTGGACTGGGCAAGGATCTTTTCACCCTTTTGAATAGCATCCTCAATAGTACCAACAAGCATAAATGCTGATTAGATTGGTCAACTTTTCCATCCATTATCATATTGAATCCCTTGATTGTATCCTCAATTGACACAAGGGCACCCTTAATTCCGGTAAATGATTCTGCTACAGTGAAAGGCTGAGAAAGGAATCTCTGAACCCTTCTGGCACGGTGAACAACGAGCTTGTCTTCTTCCGACAATTCATCCATTCCGAGAATGCAATCATCCTGTAATTCATCTGTGGAGAAGTCCTTGACCTTGAGGCACGGTTGTAAGTGAGCTTCGCCAACGATTTCTGCTGTTAATATTCTTGAAGTTGAATCAAGAGGGTCAACTGCTGGGTAAATACCAAGTTCAGAAATTTTCCTGTTAACACTGTTGTTGCATCAAGATGGGCAAATGTTGTAGCTGGTGCAGGGTCTGTAAGGTCATCGGCAGGTACGTATACAGCCTGCACTGAAGTTATAGATCCGTGTTTTGTTGATGTAATCCTCTCCTGCATCATTCCCATTTCTGTTGCC
>CAVSZL010000019.1:0-18186 GCA_963732435.1 uncultured Bacteroidales bacterium
TACCCGACCTTTGTTAAGAATTTAAAGAAAAAAATTATGAAAAAGAGTGGTCATTTATTCCTGTTGATACTGCTTTTAATAACCTTAAAAGGAATGGCACAACAGAATTATACTATCAGCGGTTACATCAGAAGCTCTGAAACAGGAGAAGCGCTTACTGGAGCTACAGTACAGATTAAAGAGTTGTTTAAAGGGACCATGGCAAACGCTTATGGTTTTTACTCAATTACCTTACCCGGAGGAAAACACACAATACAATATTCATATCTGGGAAATATCAGTAAAACTGAAAATATTGAACTAATCAGTAATCTCAGTAAAAATGTTGAGTTACAGCAGGTATCTGTAGAAATAGCTGAAGTTGTAATCGTAAGCGAAGCCTCCAATAAGAACATTAAAGCTCCGGAAATGAGTGCTGTAAAAATATCTCCAAAAGATGTGGCATCTGTTCCGGTGATATTTGGTGAGCAGGATATTTTAAAAACCATTTCACTTATGCCTGGAGTAAAATCAGCAGGCGAGGGGAATAGCGGCTTTTATGTAAGGGGTGGAAGTGCCGATCAAAATCTGATAATTCTGGATGAAGCCCCTGTATATAGTTCAGCACATTTGCTCGGCTTTTTCTCAGTATTTAATTCTGATGCTGTAAAAGACATGGAGTTTTATAAAGGCAATGCTCCCGCAAATTATGGCGGCCGCCTGTCATCGGTTCTGGATATTCAAATGAAGGAAGGCAATTCAAAAAATGTCGCTGTTTCAGGAGGTATAGGTTTGATAGCCTCCCGGCTAACAATAGAAGCGCCGATTGTTAAAGATAAAGGCTCTTTCATTATTTCAGGCAGAAGAACTTATGCAGATTTATTTCTGCCCTTATGGAAAGATCCTGCAGCTAAAAGCACAAAGCTATATTTCTATGATTTTAATGCAAAAGCGAATTATAAAATAAATGATAAAAACAGGATATTTCTTTCAGGTTATTTTGGCAGGGATGTCTTTAAAATATCAGATATAGTGGGTTTTAACTGGGGTAATAAGACTGCAACTTTAAGGTGGAATCATATATTCGGAAATAAACTCTTTTTAAACAGTTCCCTTATTTACAGCGATTATAATTATGGTATCGGTTATAATGTCGGGGAATTATTAGAAGTTACTTCAGGGATCAGAGATTTTAATTTAAAGGAAGACTTTCAATACTTTATCAATTCAAGAAACACACTTAAATTCGGATTTAATACAATAGACCATACATTTCATCCGGGTGAGTTAAAATCGGAAAACGAATATATTACTAATTCAAAGGTTATTGACAAAAAACACACTGTTGAAAGTGCTGTTTATGTATCCCATAAGTTTGATATATCAGACAGATTAATATTAAATTATGGCTTGCGATACTCAAATTGTGCTGTTATCGGTCCGGATACAATTTATTCCTATAACGAGAATGACAACATAACCAGTTCAAAATTCTACAACAAAGGGGAAATCATTAAGAATTATGGCACTCTTGAACCCAGAATGACATTAAACTATATTGTTAATGAAAAAATGTCTGTTAAAATGTCTTTTGCAAGGAATGCTCAGTATATGCATCTTCTGTCAAATTCAACAGTCTCTTTTCCCACCGACGTATGGATCTCAAGCAGTAAAATTGTGAAACCACAGATTGCCGACCAGATTGCGGTTGGATTTTTTGAAAATTTTAAAAACAACATGTTTGAAACTTCAATAGAGGTATATTATAAAAACTTCCAAAACCAAATCGATTATCAAAACGGAGCAAATATAATACTTAACAAACATGTTGAATCTCAGCTGGTTTTCGGAAAGGGAAGAGCTTATGGAGCAGAACTTTTTATTAAAAAGCGGACAGGGGATCTAACTGGCTGGATTGGATATACCCTATCAAGAACTGAACGATCGATTAACGAAATCGATGATGGAGCATGGTATCCTGTAAAACATGACAGAACACATGATGTGTCAATTGTTTTGATGTATGATATTAACGATAGATTGAATGTGTCAGCAAATTGGGTCTATAACACCGGAAATGCAGTTACTTTCCCGGAAGGGAAATATGTAATTGATGGAGTTACAGTTCCGGCATATACTAACAGAAATGGATACCGTATGCCAGATTACCATCGCCTTGACTTAGGAGTAACTCTCACAAACAAAAAGCGGGGAAAATTTGGATCGAGCTGGAACTTTTCAGTTTACAATGCTTATGCCCGTAAAAACGCTTATTCAATTAGTTTCAGAGAAAATGAAAATGATCCTTCGAAAACAGAAGCAGTTCAACAATCTCTGTTTCAGTTAGTCCCTTCAATTACTTATAATTTTAATTTCTAAACCAATGAAACCATTACTGACTTTTCTAAGCCTGATCATACTCTCAACGTCATGTGAAAGTATTATTGAAATTGATTTAGACTACATGAAACCAAAACTTGTAATTGAAGGTGTAGTTAATGATTCTGATGACAAGTGCTTTATTAAGTTGTCAAAAACCACAGATTATTTTTATCGGAACATAAATCCAACGGTTTCAGGTGCTGTTATTACATTAACAGATAATGTGGGAACAATAATAAAATTCAATGAAGCTGAAGCTGGTAATTATGTGGGGGAAAGTGTACAGGTTAAATCGGATCTGACTTATACTCTTAGCATCCTTTCGGAAGGAGAGAAATATGATGCATATGCGACTATTCCTCAAAAAGTTAGTATTGATTCATTAACCTGCAAGTATTATCCGAAAAGCATCATTTATGATGTTGGCTATGTGGTAAGTTGTCACTTTACCGATCCGGGAGAGTTTCGTAATTATTACCGGGTAAAAACTTACAATATCAACGACAGAACTAAAGCAAAGAATAGTAAAGATATATATAATGACGAATTATGTAATGGCAATCATGTTGAATGGACATGGAGCTATGAGGTATATCAACAATCTGACACCGTTGTGGTTGAGCTGTATACTCTTGATGTGCAAACATTTGATTACTATAAAACATTATTCCAGATTTCAGGTGCTTCAGAGATGTTGTCATTTACAACCCCGGCTAATCCTAACACAAATATAAGTAATGGAGCACTGGGCTATTTTGGAGCATATACTTTAAGCAGAGATACAATAATTATTTCACCGTCTAATTAAAAAAAATTATTTGCAGGTCGGAAATATCAAGAATTTCAGGCAAGTATTTAAGCATTTAATTAAAAATCACCCTTTCGAATCACCCTCAAGGGTGATTTTTTTTTGATGGGTGCAGTCGACCTTTGCTACGTATTTATTCAATCAAACATGAAAGGTAAAACCGAAATTATTGTTGAGGGACTTCTTGATAAGAAATGGATGGACTGGTTTGATGGTATGTCAATTAGTTACGAAGGCACAAACACCAGGTTTTCGGGAAATATTAAAGATGAAGCTCATCTGCACGGGATACTTAACCAAATAAGAGACTTAAACCTCAAGCTTATTTCAGTAAATCCTGATGAAAGTAAAGATTAATGGAATAGAGTTATTTAATACTATAAGCCATGAAAATAGAAACAATTAAAAAGAAAGGTTTTGCATTATCAATTATTGCATTCCCGGTAATGCTGCTCACAGGTTTTTTAATGCACCACGATCTCCTGAAGATGGAGGCGCTTCAAACAGTTGAACAGCTGGTTGGCCGGTTTCACAATCAGCCTCTGTATCACATCGGGCATTTAATTGTAATGTTTGCTGTCCCGGTTATCATGATAGCACTCATTAGTTTTATGAATGTATTGCAGGGAAAAGGGAAAAGCCTGGGTTTCTGGGGTGGCATTATTGGTTTATTCGGTGCATTTATCCTGGCTGTCGATAAGGGGGCCTTATGTCTGGTGCTGTCGGCATTCGACACTTTGCCGGAAGATAAATTTCAAGAGTTCGTTCCTTTTCTCAGTGTTATTGTAAACAAAGCTGGCATGCTCTGGGTGGTCTGGCTGTTGCCTTTATTGCCTGTTGGTGCTTCAATACAGGCATTTGGCCTCATGAAAGAGAAATTTATCAGCAAATGGCAGGGGATTTGCATTGTTGTTGGACTTTTACTCCTGAACAATCCCGATATAGAATTCATTAGCACCATAGGTGCCTTGCTGATGTGCGCAGGATACATTCCATGGGGGGTGAGAATACTTCAGGGCAGGATGAAATGCTCCTCAACAGCCTGTCCGATATATGACACTAAAAAGGAAAATGATTTTAAATGTTTGAAGCCATGTGGATAGTTATTGGGATAGTCACCATTTGGGCAATAATGAAACGAAAATTAAAATTGCAGGGTAAGAACATAATATAAATTCAGGGGCATTTGAATGGCAAATGGAAGGAGTGCTTTGAGGGTATGGAGATCAGCTATGAGGGAAACAATACAATTTTTACAGGAAGGCTTAAGGATGAAGCACATATGCATAAAGTTTTAAATATCATAAGGGATTATAACCTGACACTATTTCACTAAATCCGGAGGAAAGATTTCATATTGAATCGTGATTTTTTTCAAATGTTAAACTCAAAAAATGAACTCAAACAGAATGAAAGCCATTGTATGCACAAAATATGGGCCACCTGAAGTTCTTGTGCTCAAAGAAGTAGCGAAACCTGCTCCCAAAGACGATGAGGTACTTATTAAAATATTTGCAACAGCTGTAACAGCAAGCGACATCTTCATCCGGGGTTCACAAATACCCATTAAGTTTTGGATCCTGATGAGATTGGCGATAGGATTGACAAAACCAAGAAAGTCAATAATCGGATTAGTGCTGGCCGGAGAAATTGAGTCAACAGGTAAAGACATAAAAAGATTTAAACCAGGGGATAAGGTTTATGGACTTACCGGATTCGGACTTGGTGCTTATGCTGAATACAAATGCATGAAAGAGACAGATTCAACGTATGGCTGTTTGGCAATAAAGCCTGATAACATATCCTATGAAGAAGCGACTGTTGCAGCCTATGGCGGTCTTCTGGCATTTCAATATGTGGAAAAGGGAAATATCCGGCCCGGACAGGAAGTGCTTATTTACGGAGCTTCCGGAACAACAGGAACAACAGCAATCCAATTAGCCAGGTACCTGGGAGCGAAAGTAACTGCTGTTTGCAGTACTGCAAATTTAGAATGGGTGAAATCGCTTGGGGCTGATAAAGTAATTGATTACACCAGAGAGGATACGCTAAGCCCGGGAATAGAATACGATTTTATTCTTGATGCGGTTGGTAAAAGCAAATCTTCAAAATTAAAAGAGGTATGCAAAAATGCACTCACTGCGGGAGGGATATATGTATCCATTGATGATGGAAGCCTGATGTTAGATTCTAACCGGCTTGCTTTTATCAAAGAGTTGGTTGAAGCCGGACATATTAAGCCAGTCATCGACAGAATATATCCATTAGAAAGCATTGTCGAAGCACATTCCTATGTGGGCAAAGGACACAAAAAGGGGGGAGTAGTAATAACTATAAGTCATAATACCAAAAAATAAAAGACCTACCCAATGAGAAGAAATGGGAAGAACTCCGTAAAACAAGCTGAAGTCATGAAGCATGTGATTATTTTAATAATGATTTTTTTTTCTGGAATGGTTGCTGCTCAGGAATGTAAAATTGATTTGCATTCATTGGCGCAACCGGATGTCAATGTGCTTCAGTTAAACAAGTTTGGGCAGAGTGGATTATTTAAAATAGTCTTACCCGAGGGTTTTGATACTATATCCAACAGGGACATTATCGATCAGCTGTCACAGTGGTTTTTAAATCAGAACTCCAGGATCGATATAGTAAATGTTAAGGATGTAAAAAAGTTGGAAGATAGTTGTCATTACCTGATCATCGGGTTAGCCGGTAAATTAAAAGATCTTTCAATTTTTGATCTGCCCCTAAAGGTTGACAATAACGAATGTTCTCTCGGACCAATTGTGTTAACAGATTATGATGACGCAATAGCAATAATCAACGAGAATGCACAATGTACAGCCGTAATTGGTAATTCATATACAGCATTAAGAAACATATCGTTTGGACGTTTCCTGGGATTATATGATTATTATATTCTCATACACAGTAAAATGAGCTATCTGGGTAATCTAAATGAAAATGAATTTTTATCCGATAGTCTGGTGGATTTAGCACTTGTAAGAAAGGAAAACTACACTCAAAAAATTGACAATAAATATATAGAAGCTCGTTTTTCGTGCAAATACAGCAAAATTAGTCAGTTTCAAAGCTCAATAGATACTTTAATCGATTCATTTGATGATTTTTGCAGGTTGTATAAAGTAAAGAAACCGGCCCAAAAACTCAAATTCTTTATACACAGAGATCAATTAGAGATAAATATAGTCAGCGGCGACCCTAAGCCCGGATCGACTGGCGGATTGGTAATCGACAGTCTGATCCATTCAGTAGGGTTGGATAATGAGCTGTTGACACATGAAGGGGTTCATTATATTTTTAATTCCAGCTTAAAGAGTCCAAATGCTTTCTTTAATGAAGGTATTCCAATGTCTTTTACATTGTTTCAAAATCCCGGACGGATTAAGAATGATTGTAAACTAATTCTGGACAATTTAGAGATAGAAGATTTAGTATCTGGAAAAACAGCATTCTGGAATGGGCCTTATAAAAATGGACAATGTTTATCATATCCAATATCAGGCCTTTTTGTAAAATTCTTAATTGATAAATATGGTATAGATAAGTTAAAACTGTTTTATCAATTTACTGATATAGAAGAAGGTCTTAAAGCTGTATATGATGTGGAACTTTTTGTAATAGCAACAGAATGGAAAAATTATGTTCTAAAAAATATTTAATAAATACCAGCCTGTTGGAAAGTTATGCCCAGAGCAAAAAAAAGTGCACTATATAGATTTATCATAATTATCAATATGAAAGAAAGTACAAAATGGTTCTTATTTAGTCTGACAGTTGCATTCACCTTATACTGGGCAGGAAATTTATTCTTGTGGTTTCCCTGGAGTATTAATGCAAACCTTGGGATCGGATTAATGTTTACAATTATGCCATTGTTTTGGGGAATTGGAATATACCATTGTTTAATCAGGTATAAAGGTGAAAAAGTTCTAACCGGAGTGATTATTAATTCGATAATTATGCTGGTTAGTGCAGTTGTTTCTGACTATCTGTTTTTTGGATTGATTCGTGGAGCAATGGTCGATCTGTATCAACCTGCCACATTTTATGGATATGGATTTTTGATAATTATGCCATTTTTGGAATTACTGTTTTTCAAAAAGATAATTATCAAAAAAAGACGTCCATTAACCGCTAAAAATTTTATTTCATGGGGGACACTTGGACTGCTCTCTCTTCTAATTTTAATAGTGGTCATTAAATTTGATATAAAAATTTAATACATCTATAAATTACCTCTAATTACTTAAATCTTAATAATATGGTTATGAATACAAATGACATGGATATTTTCCTGATAAATATGTTTGTTGCATTGGTGGTGTTTGTCGGGTTACTTGTTTTTGCTTTACGAGGCCGTTCACAGAGGCCGGTTTTCAGGATATTGATATTAGCATTAATTGTTGTTGTTTGCGGAATGTCATTTGCAAGAATAACGTATGGAATGGGAGTTCCCTGGTGGATATTTTATGGACTTCCTGCATTGACAACATTTGTGCTTCCACCACTGGTATTGCGCATGTCGATACGTGAATTACTGCTCTATGTGCCTTTGGCAATAGTTATGTCTCCTGTCATCCACATTTTCTTTTCTTTTTTCTTTGGTTGGCATGATTATATGCCACTTTTTTATGTGCCCTGGTGGCATGAATTAATATAGAATTTTACTTATAATCCAATAAAACTTTGTAAAAGCCCAGCGCATAACAAACATTATAGCTGATGCGGGTTTTAGAGATTTTAAAAGGGAATTTCCTGCAGGCAAGTTCTGTGCTGTTGGATACAGAGGCAGTCACGCAATCCCGCACTACCCAAGTCGCTAACCTTTGTAATACGTCAATTGAATACTACTGGCTTAACTAAAAGAAAGAAACTACCAAAAAAAAGATTCATATAAAAGCGAAAATGAAAAAAATATTACAAATTCTGTCCCTGCTTCTAATAGCACAACTTACTTTAGCTCAATCCAATGCAAAAACAAAAATATTTATTGAATGTACAAATTCGTGGTTTTGCGATTTTGATTACCTGCGTACCGAGTTAGGCATGGTTGACTTTGTTCGCGACCGCTTTATTGCTGATGTACATGTGCAGGTAAATACACAATTTAACAGTTCGGGTAGCGAGCAAAACACCATTGTATTCAAAGGGCAAAATACCTTTTTGAATCAGGACGATACGCTTACCTATTTTAATGCATCCACGTTGAGTGATGATGACAAAAGAAAAAAAATGGTGCAAAGCGTAACTCTGGGATTGATCAAGTACATTTCACATACCGAAGCAGCCAATAACATTGTAATTACCTACACCCAACCTGCCAAAGAAGATACTGTAAAAAAAGGCCAACAAAAAGATCCCTGGAATTATTGGATTATGAGTTTGGGCGCAAACGGTTTTTTCGACGGTGATGCTAATTATAAATCGCAAAGTATTTACAGCTATGTTAATGCCGCCAGGGAAACCGAAAAAACAAAAACTAACATCGGCATATCCTACAATTATCGGAAAAATAAGTTTGTTATTTCTGACGAAGAAACAGTGACAACGGAAAACCCCAAATTCAACTGTTATGTAAATTTTATTAATAAATTAAACGAGCACTGGGGCTATGGGATATTTGGTACTTATGTAAAAAGTGAGTTTTCCAACTATGACATCAACTTATCTGTAATCCCTAAAGTTGAATATGATGTTTTTAAGTACAAGGACTTTAATAACCAACGTGTAGTAATTAACTATGGTTTGGGAGTACAATATAATAATTACAAGGACACCACCATTTTTTACAAAACGGAAGAAACACTGCTCGTTCAGAATGCGGCTGTAATCAGTTCCATCAACAAACCGTGGGGAAACATAAATGTGGGAACTTATTATAACAGCTACCTGTATGACCTCTCTAAATATTCCCTTTCATTCTCCGGCTCTGTCAACTGGAACATTTTTCAGGGGTTTAAATTTGCTGTTGGTGGCAGTTATAGTATTACACACAACTTAATACAGCTTTCGAAGCAGGGTGCTACACGAGACGAGGTGTTGTTGCAGCAAAGGCAACTAAATAGTCAGCACAGCTATTTCTTCGGAGTGGGTATCAGTTACCAGTTTGGCAGTAAATTTAGTAACTACATCAATCCTGCATTTAAAGGCTTAAGTTGGGGTTTGAACTTTTAAATCCTTCTCTTGGAATTCAGATAAATAAACATGGTGCATTTTTAATTCTAAACATATTTGCACGAAAATCAGGAAAGACAGGCATACTTAAATTTCACATGATATGGGAAAAATGAAAGCAATAATTTTCACTAATTATGGATCAGTGGAAGTTCTTCAATTAAAAGAAGTTGAGAAAACACCGCCGCTGGATAATGAAGTACTCATAAATATATTTGCTACATCAGTTACGGCAAGTGATTGTAGCATCCGGGGGTTTAAATTACCGCTGTCCATGTGGAACCCGGGACGGCTGACATCAGGCATAACAAAACCCCGGAAGGCTATACACGGGCTTGTATTATCAGGTGTAATTGAAGGTGTTGATAATAATGCAAGACAACTTAAAAATGGAGACCGGATATTTGCTCATACATATTTGCGATTAGGTACTTATGCTGAATATAAATGTCTCCCTGAAACCAGCGAAAAAACTCTGATGCCAACCAATAACTCATTTGAAGAGGCTGCTGCGATTCCTTATAGCGGAACTCCGGCCTTATTTTATCTGAAAAAAGCAAATATCTAAAGAGATCAGAAAGTACTTATTTACGGACAACAATAGATATTTATAATAAATAAGCGAGATGCCACAGCAACATAATACCCTGATTATGAAGAATAAAGTTCGTTTCCCTTTCCAGTTTTTCATAATTACTTTCATTTGGTCATGGATAATTTGGAGTCCACTTATCCTCGCCAGATTCAGTATCATTCCTGTTTCAGGTAAAATATTATCAATCCTGACAATACCCGGAATTATTATAGGCGTTTTTGGCCCGCTGATGGGTGCGCTTTTTGCTCTGAATAAGGAGCATGGCAAAGGCTCTTCAAAAAAATATCTGCGGAGTTTTCTTGATTTCCGTTTAGGATGGAAAGCCTATGTTTTTCCCATATTAATTTTCGGAGGAAGTTCATTTATTGCTTGGTTTTCCCCTGAATTATTTGGGGAAGAGCGTTTACCAATGCTATTACCTTCCTTATGGACTTTTATTCCTTATCTGTTAATCATGATCCTTCTGGGCGGAGGTCAGGAAGAATTTGGCTGGAGGGGTTATGCTCTTCCTATTCTCGAAAGTAAATACGGAATATGGTTCGCAAACATGATTTTAGGGATTATACATGCTTTCTGGCATCTCCCCTTATGGTTCATAACAGGTACAAGTCAGACTTATATGAATTTCGGAGGTTTTATTCTCCTAATTGTTGGTTATTCATATATCCTTTCATGGATTCGAAAAATCTCTGGCAACAGACCATTTTCAGGACTTTATGCCCATGGACTTGCAAATGCCTTTATTCCCTTAGTACCAACATTAATTATGCAAAAGAATGTATATCAGCCACGTTTTTGGATCTGGGTAATCCTGACATTCATAATCGGGATTATAATTACCATCATTCGTGAAAGGAAGGCAACACCACTTATCAAAATATCTGACCACTAATCATATTTCCCTTTGAATGAATAATGTAGATTATTTGTTTTCTTTTGAAATAGTAAATGTGGATAAAACATACTGACTCAAAACAGGATTGATAACATTGACAAAGTCATTATCTATTTTCAGTCCGGTTTTTATGCATCTAACAGACAAACCATCCTATATAAAACTTAACATATAAAAACAATGAACACATTCAAAAAGATAACAGAAATCCTGGAGGAAGTGAAGATTAACACAAAGATGAAGGTTTCAATTCTATTAATCCTGACACAATTTAGCATCTGTTTTGCTCAACAAAAAAAGAGTGATTTTGTCATTGGAGATAAAATTAGTTTTGAATCAAAAGTTCTTAATGAACGAAAAACAATAGTTGTAATTCCACCTTATAATTACAGAGACAGACCGGATGAAAAATTTCCTGTAGTTTACGTCTTAGATCCGGGGAATAATCTTTTTGCAACATTCGGAATTGTGAATTATTATTCAGATATGTTGAAAATTATGCCCAGTATGATAATAGTGGGTATTGTCTCCAACGATAGAGAGAAAGACTATCTGCCCACACCTTCGAAGGAACAACCAACTGGCGGAGGGGCTTATAAATTCCTTCGTTTTATAAATTCAGAATTGGTAGCATTAATTGACTCAACTTACCCGGCAAATTCAGAACGTTGTATTATTGGACATTCTGCAGGAGGATTCTTTGCTATTTATGCTTTGGAAAATCAACCTGACTTATTCAACTCATTTATATGCATTGACCCTAGTTTATGGTACGATGATAAATCCTGTGTCAGGAAATTGCCCACCTTTCTTAAAAATAATAGGGATATTAAAAAATCAATCTTCATTTCATTGTCAAATGAAAAGGAAATGGGCGTTTTCCCTTTCATTGAAGTACTAGAAAAATATGCTCCGGAAGGATTAAAATGGGATTATATACATTATAAAAACGAAACTCATAACTCATTAGGATTTAAAAGCATATGTGCGGGTTTTGAAATGATTTATAAAGATTGGAAGACAAAAGATGATCCAAAATAACGACGAAATACCAAAATCCAATAAGTGATATGCTGACAATAAATAGTATAAATCCCTATAATTTGAAATAATGAAAGCAATTGTACACACAAAATATGGACCACCGGACGAACTTCAGCTTCTGGAGGTAGAAAAACCAGCTCCAGGGAACAATGAAGTATTGATAAAAATTCATGCAACAACAGTAACAACTACAGATTGCAACGCACGCAACTTCACATTTGTTCCACAATCGTTTATGTTTTTCGCACGATTAATGTTTGGTTTCAAAAAGCCCAGAATAAAAATACTTGGGATTGATTTGGCAGGAGAAATTGAAACCATCGGAAAAGATGTAAAATTATTTAAGGCGGGTGATCAGGTCTTTGGATCACCAGGGACCAAATTTGGTGGTCATGCAGAGTATGTCTGTGTTCCTGAAAACGGGGCACTGGCTATAAAACCAGCTGATTTGAGCTGGGAGAAAGCCGCCGCCATTTCATTAGCGGGAAATACTGCATTGTTCTTTATCAGAGATTTGGCAAAGGTCAAGCCAGGACAGACAATACTTATCCATGGTGCTTCCGGAGCGATAGGTACTTATTCAGTTCAGCTTGCAAAGTATTACGGAGCAGTTGTTACAGGTGTCTGTAGTGGTGCGAATGCAGCTTTGGTGAAATCCTTGGGGGCAGATAAGTTAATAGATTATACTATAGAGGATTTTTCAAAAAGTGATGAGAGATATGATTTTGTTTTCGGTGTAGTAGGCAAGACCACCTTTTCTCAATGTAAGGGGATATTAAAACCAAAAGGAATCTATCTTGAAAACATGATGGAAGTTAAGGATTTTCTGAAAGTGCTGTGGACCTCAATAACAGGCGGCAAGAAAATTAAGGGAGGAGTATCTACAGAACGAGCCGATAATCTGAATTTCTTTGTTGAGCTCATTGAATCAGCAAAGTTAAAACCGGTTATCGACAAAGTCTATCCAATGGAAAAAGCAGCTGAAGCTTTTCAGTATGTCGAACAAGGTCATAAAAAAGGAAATGTCGTGATAACAATAAAATAATTAAACATATGTCTGACAACAATGATATAGCTGTTCAGATTGAGACGTCAATTGAGCACAAAACTTTAAAGGCGGATGGTTATGAAATTCATTATTTTGTATCCGGAATTGAGAATAATGATCCTATTGTCTTCTTACATCCTGCATTTTCTGACCATAGAGCCTTTGATCAGCAAATTGAGTACTTCTCAAAAGATTATAAAGCTATTACAGTTGATTTAATCGGACATGGATTCTCAAAAGCAAATAAATCAAATAATAAAATTGATGCTTCTTCTGTACACATTAATAAGATTCTTGAATCAGAAGGACATGATAGAGTAGATCTTGTGGGTGTTTCAATGGGTTCACTTATTGCACAATACTTTGCACTCCAATACCCCGATAAAGTAAAATCATTAACAGCATTAGGAGGGTATGACATAAACAAAGAAAACAAGGAAGTTGAAAAAGCACAGAGGGCTTCAAATCTGGGTTTGATATTCAGAGCGGTTTTCTCAATGAAATCATTTAGAAAGAAAGTTTCTGAAATTACATGCGTAACAAAAAAGGGACAAGCATTATTTTACGAATCTTCCGGTTCTTATGAGAGAAAATCATTTTTGGTTATGCAAGGACTTCAAGATGTGATTAAAGACAGAAAAAACATCAAACCAAAATATCCAACTTTTATATTAACAGCCGAATTTGATATAGAATTAGCTAAGAAACAGGCAAAAGAGTGGCATGAAAATCTGGCCAATAGTGAATATCTTATGATGAAAGATGCAGGACATTGTGCGAATATGGATGACCCGACAGTGTTTAACAAACTGGTAAAGGAGTTTATAAGCAGGAACACAAATAATTCCACTAAATAATGGGAGAAAATTAAAATGAAAATATTAGTTACCGGTGGCACCAACGGAATGGGAAAGGGTGTGGCTAAGGTATTGGCAGGAATAGATAATCAGATTCATGAAGTTATTATACTGTGCAGATTAAAAGAACTGGGTGTGGCAACAATAAGAGAACTTGAAAACGTCACCATGAATAAAAAAATATCAATTATTTTGTGCGACCATACTAAACTTACAGATGTCAGGCTCGCAATCGACGAAATTCAGAGTAAACATAAGTTTCTGGATTGCATTTTTATTAATGCCGGTTTAGGTTATGCCGCAAAACGTGTTGAAACTGAAGATGGAATGGATTCACATTTCCAGGTAAATTACTCATCTCAGTTTATGCTGACTTTAAATTTATTGAACCTGCTGGAAAACTCTGAGAACGGCGGAAGAGTAATTTTCAATGTGACCCGTGGTGGCAAAATATTCTGGGACGACATCCAAATGAATAAAAACTGGAGTTTTGAGAACGGTATCCATCAGGCTATGGTTGCCAAAAGAATGTTCCTTGCTAAACTACACGATCTGTACAAAGGATTTGAGGGGCCAAAATTATCATTTATTGGTTTTGAAATATCCAAAACTGTATGGAGCAATCAGATTAATATCATCCCGGCTTCAATGAAAGCAATGGCAACCATAATGAAGTTTTTCGGGACATTCATATCAATAGAGGAATGCGGCTTGATTATGGCTCCTTTATTCACTGAATGTAAGGAAGATAGTCTGAAGAAGTCTGGAAAGTTTGTCACACGTAAAAGAAATGAATTCATTGAAATGGAAAAGGGAGAAATGGCCTTTAGTCAGGAAGCATTGGATAAACTCTGGCAGATCAGTCTTGATTTATGTATTGATGAAACAACCAGTAAAATTTCAGAGAGACTTCACTACAGATAACTCCATTACTACCCCCGAATAAAATGCGACAGCAGGTCTCGTATATCAGCTTATATTTAGCGCTCAAGCCACCACTAAAGCAAAAACCAAGGTAGCCAAATGATGAAACTATATTTTAAATAATGAACTTGTAATCAATCCATGGAAAAATCAGCATTAACTGTTTTTCTTTTACTGTTTCTATGTCATTCTGTTTTCTCTCAGAAAAAGCATGGTAGTCTTTTGTATTTGAGACAAATTCCTCCGGGAGTTGCTCCGAAGAGTTTCGAATTATCTGTTACCCCAGGTTCTTTTACAGCCGAAAGAATAACGATTTCAAATGATGGGAAAGTAATATTCTATACAGAGGTTAAAAGCTATTATCCTGCAAGCGGTGATACCATAAAATATTACAGGCTCTCAGGCCACAAATGGGAAGGACCGTATAATCTTTTTCCCGGCTATCTTTCTCCTGCACTTTCAGTAACGGGTGATACAATGTTTTTTCAAACTGCCGGATCGGAATATGACACTTTCATGTCTGTTAAAAAGGGGAAGGAATGGAGCAGGCCCCAAAGAATCTTAAAGAATCTTAACTCGGCCCATTACCTGCAGGTTACCGGCAAGGGGAATTATTATATATCCTCAAAATCCGATAACACCAGCGGCGGGAACGACTGGTGTAAACTGATTGAAAGCAATACCGACTCAACAGCTTTTGGGTTGGGCAGACCTTTAAATACAGAATGGGATAACCTGGACTTTTATATTGCGAGAGACGAATCATTTATAATTACTGCAACCATAACAGGTCTGGCGATAAGTTATCCGAAAACAAACGGAGGCTGGACGAGCCCAAGGAACCTCGGTGAAAAAATAAACTTCGGGATCTCAAGCTGGGGGCCATATGTTACCGCTGATAAAAAGTATCTGTTTTATACAACAGGTACCAAACCCGATTATTCGGACGTGGGAATATTCTGGGTCAGAATTGATAATCTGATTGACAGCCTGAAGAATACCAATAATGTCCCCTACCTGCAAAAAAGACTGGAAAACCAGGTTGGATTTGTGAATCGCAAAATTGATTTTACAATTCCTGAAGATGCTTTCCTTGATGAAGATGGTGAAACCGCATTCACATACTCAGCTACACTAAACACCGGTCAGCCAATTCCTTCATGGTTAAATTTTGATAAAATATCAGGGAGATTTTCGGGTATACCTGCTGAAACTGCTGAATATACCGTAATAGTGATTGCAGCAGACAAGGAGAATGCAAAAGGATTTGGCATAGTCAAGCTTACTATCAGGAATAATTAGAATATGAAGTCCGGGAGGACGATTATGATCATGAAAAAAGCAACATATGCAATTGTACTCTTAGTTTTTGTACTTCTTTTTACATCCTGCAACAGGGTGGAGAACTTTGTTCGCCCGTCACCGGTCAATGAAGAGGGAGGATACTTTTTTACTGCCAGGGATGGATCGGAAATATATATCCGCGAGTATACTCCTGTCATAAATCCTTCCACTACCGTTTACATTATATCGGGGATAACCGGTATTAATCACAATAGTGAAGGGGAAATAATTGATATTTTAGGCTCTGATTCAAACCGTGTAATTGTCGTTCACCCACGAGGCACAGGTTATTCTGAGGGCGAAAGGGGGGATACTGACCCGGATGAAATTATCAAAGATTACTGTGAGGTTGTTAAAGGAGACAGCGCTTATATGTCAGGTAATAAAAAGGTTATTCTGTTTGGTCACAGCATGTCGTGTGCTTTTGCCCTTGAGGTGGCTGCTAAACTACCCGGGTTGGATGGCATCATACTTGTAAACCCTCCATACAAACTTAAGGCTGCAAAGGGGATGAGTCCGGGTTTCTCCGATTACCTGAAGTATATTGGATATTATGTATTTGCTCCACATGCCCCCATTGTAAACATGGCCGGAGACCCTGCCTTAATAACGGATGAGACTGACAGACTTGAATCGGAACAAAGGAATAACGATTCTCTTCTGGTTAAATACTTCAGCATGCGCTGTCTGTCTGCATCAAGAAAAATAATGGATGCAATGTCTGAAAATGCCAGGCTGGTAAACCTCCCATTACTTCTATTATATGGTGAAAATGACAATATTGTTGATAAATCGGGTTGTGATGAGATCTATGCAGCATGGAAAGGGAAGAATAAGAGTTATCTAATAATCAAAGGAGGCTCACATGGGAAATCAACAGTTGTAAAAGGCTCAGAAATCATTATCAAATGGATAGCGGGTATATAAGTACAGCAGCCGGAGACACTGATATCCACTCTCCGGGAAAGATTAACCACTTAAAACCGGAGTTAATCGAATAATCTAAAGATAAATATATTGATGTGAAGCTGACTGACTTAATTTGGTCAAGAATATTGTCTTTTACAGACAGGTATCAGAAATCAAATTCCAGAAGTTCTTCCTCTTTGCTAACTTCATTCCAAACTTTAATGGACATTATCTCATCAAACTCCCTGTTTTCAGAGAGACACCATGAAACAGGAGCATCTTTCAGCATTGTCTGACGGACAGTGATTATTTTATTCATAGAGAAGAAAAACAGACTACAGTACAGATATCTTCTTTCTGTGTGTACATTGGTAAGTCTTACAATTTCAACATTATCTCCATCCTTATAGGTATAGATTCTATCTAACTTTAATACTTTGCCTGGTGTACAGATGCAATTGTTATCGATGAAATACCAGGACGAAAAGAAATGACATCCAAACCTAAGCATGCAGCCTTTAATCTTTTCCTTCAAAGAAAGGATAAAGAGTCGTACTTTGTAGTTAATATTCATCATAATAATCACTTTAAGGGTATCCCCCGGTATCCCAGCCCCCTGGGTACCCCCCTGGTATTAGCCTGAGGGTGCTACAGAAAGAAATTCAACAGAGATTTACATAAAATTTATTTTAGTATAAATACCTGACTGAACCTGATCTGACACCTGAATCATGAAGAAAAAAAATTCTGAAAATGAAAATAATTTGGCCAAAACTGTTTTTCAAAAATATTTTATAAAAAATTATAAAATATTTCAGTTAAGCGCTTGAAAACCAGCAGATATCTTGATTTTCTTTATAAATTGAGGTAATGAGACTTTGGAGGCAAAAGAGGGGAATATTTTGTGGCGGATTTTGCGGATTTTGTGGCAGATTCTGTGGCAGGCACTAAAAAACCCCTTGAAAATCAAGGGGTTATGAGGTCTGAAGGGCGGTGCGGACGGGATTGACCCGACCCTCGCTGTGCTCAGTCGGGTCGGACCCTCTCCTCCACGGGTTACCCGGGCAAGAAAACAAAAATGATGCTGCCGCATCATTTCACGTATTTCAAGATACCGGCTCCTGCCAGCAAGCTGTCTTCGCCGCCATCTTAAAATACTAAAGCCCCTCGCCATAGGCTCAGGGCTTTTTGTTTTCTTGC